>NZ_JAFMZM010000010.1 GCF_024436375.1 Nocardioides astragali
ACCACAAAGATCGATGCCAACGGGGCAAAACAAACTAATTCGTCGACTAATCAAACACACTGTTGAGTTCTCAAGAATCAGACGCACCCACATCGCGATCCAGTGGATCTCGGTTGCGTGGGGCAACTGGTCAAACTTAGCGAGCGACTTTCTGGCGAGGCAAATCCTCGGCTGTTTCGCTCTGACCCGGTGGTGTCACCGTGACCGATGACCGCTTCGGGTTGTCCTCCCGGGGCCGGGAGCCCGACCTGACCGGTCTTGCTCCCCGCCGCTCCCTGGCGACGAACAGAACATTAGACCGCGCTCCGAGAACGCGCAAATCGAGATGGTGTGACCGCGGGCACACCAGCGTTTGTGCAGGTCAGAGGCCTGTTGTGACGCATGGGGCGACTTGGGGGCGTGTCGGCCGCTCGTTTCGGACCGGCGCGCACGTCTCCGGGATCACGTCAGCTCGACCCCCGCGAAGTTCTTCTTGCCGCGGCGCAGCACCAGCCACGACCCCGCCACGAGGTCGGCCTCTGTCGGCTGGAGCTCGGTGTCCTCGACCCTGACGTTGTTGAGGTAGGCACCGCCCTCGGTGACCGTACGCCGCGCCTCACCCTTGCTCTTCGCGAGCCCGGCGGCGACCAGGAGGTCGAGGATGCCGGGCAGCGGTCCGGCCGGCAGCGTCGTACCTCCGGCCTCGCGCAGGGCGGAGGCCAGGGTGTCGGGCTTGATCGTGGAGAGGTCTCCCCCGCCGAACAGTGCCGCCGCGGCCGCCTTGGCGTGCTCGACCTCCTCCGCACCGTGCACGAGTGCCGTGACCTCGTCGGCCAGACGCTTCTGGCCGGCACGCAGGAACGGCTTCTCCGCGGTCTGCTGCTCGAGGTCCTCGATCTCCTCGCGCGGCAAGAACGTGAAGATCCGCAGCAGCTCGCCGACCTTCTCGTCCTCCACGTTGAGCCAGAACTGGTGGAAGGCGTAGGGCGAGAGCATCTCGGCGTCGAGCCACAGTGCGCCACCCTCGGTCTTGCCGTACTTGGTGCCGTCGGACTTGGTGATGAGCGGCGTGGCGAAGCCGTAGGCGTGCGCCCCTTCCACACGCCGTACGAGCTCGGCGCCACCCGTGATGTTGCCCCACTGGTCGGATCCGCCGAACTGCAGCACCACGCCGTGCTCGCGGAACAGGTTGAGGTAGTCCATCGACTGGAGGAGGACGTAGGAGAACTCGGTGTAGCTGATCCCCGACTCCAGGCGGCGCTTGACGGTGTCGCGCGCCAGCATCCGGTTCACCGGGAAGTGCTTGCCGATGTCACGCAGGAAGTCGATCGTCGACAGCGATGCGGTCCAGTCGTAGTTGTTGACCGTCGTCGCGGCGTTCGGCCCCTCGAAGGAGACGAACCGCGAGACCTGCTGGCGCACCCGCTCGGTCCACTCCTTGACGGTGTCGAGCGAGTTGAGCGTGCGCTCCCCCGAGTCGCGCGGGTCTCCGATCATGCCGGTCGCACCGCCGACGAGGATGTAGGGCGTGTGGCCCGCGTCCTGCAGGCGGCGCGCGGTCACGAGCTGGACCAGGTTGCCCATGTGGAGGCTCGGCGCCGTCGGGTCGAACCCCACGTAGAACCTGACGCTCCCCTCACCCAGCGCCGCGCGGAGCGCGTCGCGGTCGGTGGAGTGGGCGACGAGGCCGCGCCACTCCAGCTCGTCGAGGACATTCGGGGTCGTCACGTGGGTTCCTTCGGGTGGGGTCGGGTTGGTGGACGCGCACTAGCCTAGGGCGAGCATGGAGGAGGGACGGCACGTGATCGCAGGCAGGTACACGCTCGGTCGGGAGATCGGGCGAGGGGGCTCGGGGACGGTGCACCTCGCGCTCGACGAAGTGCTCGGCAGGCAGGTCGCGATCAAGCGGGTCGGGATGATCCCCGGTTCGGACAACGCCGAGCTCGAGCGGGCCGAGCGCGAGGCCAGGCTCGCCGCGGCGCTCAACCATCCCCACGTCGTCTCGGTCTTCGACCTCGTGGACGAGAACGACGTCCGCTGGCTGGTGATGGAGTACGTCGACGGGCAGACGCTTGGGGAGCGCGTCCTCGCGACAGGACCGCTGGAGGCCGTCGAGGCCGCCACGCTGCTGAGCCAGATCGCGGACGCACTGGTCGCGGCCCACGCGAACGGCATCGTCCACCGCGACGTCAAGCCCAGCAACATCATGATCTCCAAGGGTGCGGCCAAGCTGAACGACTTCGGCATCGCTCGGTCTCGCGAGGACGTGTCCCTCACCCAGACCGGGCTCGTCACCGGATCGCCCGCCTACCTCGCTCCCGAGGTCGCCTCGGGAGCGTCCGCGACCCCAGCCAGCGACGTGTGGTCGCTCGGCGCGACGCTCTACCACGCGGTCACCGGCAAGCCGCCCTACGACGTGGGCGACAACCTGATCGGCGCGCTCTACAAGATCGTCCACGAGGAGCCACCACGTCTCCCGGACGACCACCCGCTGGCTGGCCTGCTCAGCGTGATGATGACCCGCGAGCCCGAGCACCGCTGGCCGATGCAGCGCGTGCGCGACGAGCTGACCCGCGTGGCACGTGGTGAGCGGTCCACTGTCGTGGCACCGGACGGCGTACCGCCCACGCCCGAGCGGACCGGTGAGCTGCCGACCGTGACTGCGGTGCCCCCACCACCACCGGCACCCGTCCCCCGTGCCGCGCGGCGATCCGGCGGCATCGGGTGGGGATGGATCGCGGCCGCAGCAGTGCTGGCCGTCGCCGCGGTCGTCGCGGCGTACGTCTGGGCCGGGCGCGGGACGCCGGAGGCGGCCGACAACGACGTCCCGGACCGCTCGCAGACCTCGCAGACCTCCGAGACGACCAGCGACCCTCCGTCGACGTCCGCCGAGGACACGCGCGAGCAGATGGACGCGTTCATCACGTCCTACCTGGCGACCGTGACGAGCGATCCCGAGTCCGCCTTCGATCAGCTGACGCCGGAGTTCCAGGAGGTGAGCGGAGGCTACGACGGCTACCTGGACTGGTGGCGACGGGTGCGATCCGCGGAGGTCGCCGCGATCGAGAGCAACCCGTCCGACCTGACGGTCGGCTACACCGTCACGTACATCATGAAGACCGGCCGGAGCCAGACCGACCAGATCCGGCTGCAGCTCCAACGGCAGGACGACCACTACCTGATCGCGGGCGAGGGCTAGGAGATCCCGGGGCGCTCACACAGGTCCCAACGGGTGTGAGGGGATGTCGCTCCCGTGGCTAGCCTGAGACGGAGCCAATGAAGGGTCCGCAGGTGATCGCAGGCAGGTACACCCTCGAGCGCGAGATCGGGCGCGGCGGCGCCGGGATCGTGCACCTCGCCCACGACGAGGTGCTGGGCCGGTCGGTCGCGATCAAGCGCATCGGCCTCCTGCCCGGGACGACGGGGCAGGACATCGCGCGCGCCGAGCGTGAGGCGCGCCTCGCCGCCGGCATCAACCACCCGCACGTGGTGTCCATCTTTGACCTCGTCAAGGACGAGGACTGCTACTGGCTCGTCATGGAGCTCGTCGACGGACGCACGCTCACCGACCTGGTCAGGGCGGATGGGCCCCTGACCCACACGCGCGCGGCCGGCATCATCGCCCAGGCCGCCGACGCCCTCGTCCAGGCCCACAAGGCCGGCATCGTGCACCGCGACGTCAAGCCCAGCAACATCATGGTCAACGACGACAACCATGCGAAGCTGGGCGACTTCGGCATCGCTCGCGCCGCCAGTGACGGGTCGCTGACGCAGACCGGTTTCGTCACCGGCTCCCCCGCCTACCTCGCCCCCGAGGTCGCGTCCGGGGAGCCCGCGACCGCGGCGAGCGACGTCTGGTCGCTGGGTGCCACGCTCTTCTACGCGATCGTCGGCCGCGCGCCGTACGAGATGGGCGAGAACATCCTCGGCGGCCTCTACAAGATCGTCCACGACGACCCTCCGCGGCTGCCCGACGAGCACCCCTTGGCGGGGCTGCTGGCCGTGATGATGGTGAAGGACCCCGACGAGCGGTGGCCAGTGCTGAGGGTGCGCGACGACCTGCGGCGCATCGCGCGCGGGGAGCCCAGCAGCGCGGTCGCACCGCGGTCCCGGGAGGACCCACGCGACGAGGACGGGGCGACGATGGTGCTGGGCACACCCTTCACGTCAGCGCCGAGCGGGCCGGTCGGCGCGGCGGTTCCGGAGCCCGTGCCGGCGCCGGTCGCCGCGCGGGCCGCCACCGCGGAGTCTGCCCGGTCCGACTCGAGGTCGCGCGGCATTCCGCTGGGCTGGATCGCGGCCCTGCTCGCCCTGGTGCTGCTGGCCGGACTGGGCATGTGGCTGTTGCGGCTGCAGGACGGGGAGACTCCCGACACGACCGCCGGGACGTCCACGTCCGAGCAGACCCAGGAACCGTCTGCCTCCGAGGAGCCGACGGAGGAACCGACGGAGGAGACGGAGGAGCCGACCGAGGAGCCGACGGAGGAGCCGACTGCGGAGCCCACTCAGGAGCCCACGGAGACGGAGGAGCCGACCACCGAGCCCAGCCCGCCGCCGAACGGAGCAGCCCAGACGAGAGCGGCGATGCAGGCCTTCGTGCAGGACTACTTCTCCCTGGTCACCTCCGACCCCGAGTCGACCTTCGCGATGCTCACCCCGCAGTTCCAGGCACAGAGCGGTGGATACGAGCGGTATGCGGGGTTCTGGAGCACGATCAGCTCGGCGACCGCGTACGACATCCAGGCCGATCCCAGGACCCTCACGACGTCCTACACCATCGACTACGTCACCACGTCCGGAGGGACTTCCACGGAGACAGGGCGGCTGCGGCTCCAGCGGAGCGGCGACCAGTTCCTCATCGCCGGCGAGGGCTGATCAGGGCCGGACTCAGAGCTGCCGTCGCGACTACGACGTGAGGCGGCCGAGACCCTTCTTCTTGGGCTTCAGCTTCTTCTTCGCCTTCTTGCTCAGCTCCTTCGCGGGCGAGGCGTCCGTCACGGACTTCCCGCTCTTCTTGAGGAGCCCACGAGTCTCCTTGCGAGCCGATGCCGCAGCGTCCCCGGTCTTGCTGCTCAGCTCCTTCACTGGGTGCCTGACCGCGCGCGGCAGAAGGAGCCCGCCGGCCAGCGCCCCCAGCTTTCGCGCGAGCAGCAGCAACGGGATGCCCAGCGGCAGGAGGACGATCGTGACGGAGAGCAGCGCTCCCAGGAGGCCGACCACCCCGGCGAGGATCCAGAGCACACCGGCCGCCAGCCAACGCAACAGCTTCATCTGCGGGTCCCTTCTGTGGAGTCGGACATGTGTCGTACTCGCTGTCCCCTGTCAGACAAGGACACCACGGACCACGAGTGAGCAACAGCCCGTGAGCCATCGCGTGCGGGTCGGCCTCGCGCTGTACGAGCGGAGCGGACGAGGCCGTTCCGGTGCTACCCCTTCGGGTGTCTACAGGCCCAACGCCGTTGTGTGAGTGTCGAAGGCACACGCGGGGCCGGTAGGAGGCTCGCCGCCTACAGGTGCCGGCCAGCAAGCCCAGTCGTTGGCACAGCGGTGAGTGGGACGGCCTGGGCGTGAGATGCACGAGAGTCGGACGCCAAAGAAGTGAGGGAGCACATGAGCGCAACCACGAAGATCGCCGTCGGGGTGGCAAGCGGATATCTCCTGGGCAGGAGGAAGAAGCTCCGGCTGGCCATGACGGTCGGCAGCATGCTGGCCGGCCGGAAGCTCGCCAGCAACCCGCAGGCACTGTTGGCGCAGGGCCAAAAGCTCGCCGACCAGAGCCCCGAGCTCAAGAAGCTGCAGGACCAGGTCACCGGTCGGCTGGTAGACGCCGCCAAGGCCGCCGCCATCACCGCCGCAGTGCAGCGCCTGGAGCTGATCACCAGCTCGCTTCGCGACAACGACGACCAGGACGACCAGGACGACCAGGAAGACGAGGAGCCGGCAGACGGCGACGAGGACTACGAGGACGAGCCCGAGGACGAGCCCGAGGACGAGGCGTCCGACGACGACGAGCTCGAGGACGAGGACGAGGACGCGGCGTCCGACGACGACGAGGGTTCGGCTGCTGATGATGAGCCCGAGGACGAGCCCGAGCCCGAGGCCGAGGACGAGGCCGAGGACGAGCCCGAGGACGAGCCCGAGGATGAGCCCGAGGATGAGCCCGAGGAGCCTCCGTCGCGACCGCGGAAGCTAGCGCGCCGCTCGCGCGGCGCCACGAAGTCACGCAGGTCGTCGGGGACTTCGGCGAAGGCAGCGTCCGCCGGCCGTAGGGCCTCTGGGGCCCAGGCGTCGACGGGCACTGCCAAGAAGGCGGCCAGCTCGTCGCGGTCAGGCTCCGGTTCGTCCGGGTCGGGATCCGCCAAGAAGGCCTCGGCAGCGAAGAAGACGTCGACGTCGAAGTCCACACCGGCCAAGAAGACGGCGACCTCGAAGTCCACACCGGCCAAGAAGACCGCGACCTCGAAGTCCACACCGGCCAAGAAGACCGCGACCTCGAAGTCGGCGCCCGCCAAGAAGACCGCGACCTCGAAGTCGACAGCAGCCAAGAAGTCGGCACCGGCCAAGAAGACCGCAGCCAAGAAGACCACGACCTCGAAGTCCACAGCCGCCAAGAAGTCGGCACCAGCCAAGAAGACCGCAGCCAAGAAGTCCTCGTCGTCGGGGAGCTCTAGCCGGTCACGGTCGAGGAGCTGATCGCCATGGCAGACAACGAGAAGAACACCGAGGCGCTGGGCAAGCTCAAGGACGTCTCCCAGGACTTCCTGCAGGCCTTGGGCGACAAGGCCATGACCGGCCTCAGCGACCGTGTCGGGAGCATTACTGACCGCTTGGAGGGGATCGCCGACGGCGGGCCGGTCGGCAAGGCCGTGGCCAAGGGCGGTGAAGCAGCCGCGAAGGGCGACTCTCCTGTCATGGGCGCACTCAAGGGCGCTGCTTCCGGCATCAAGGACAAGGTGACCGGCGGAGGAGGAAAGAGCGGTGGTGGCAAGGCGACGAAGTCGACCAACATCATCGAGTCCATCGACGTCGGCGTCCCGATCAAGGTCGCCTACAACCAGTGGACGGAGTTCGGGGCCTTCCCCAGCTTCATGAAGAAGGTCGAGAACGTCGACTCGCCCGAGGACAACAAGATCACCTTCAAAGCGCAGATCTTCCTCTCCCACCGCACGTGGGAAGCCACCATCCTCGAGCAGGTCCCGGACGAGCGCATCGTGTGGCGGTCCAAGGGCGAGAAGGGCCACGTGGATGGGGCTGTGACCTTCCACGAGCTCGGACCCAACCTGACGCGGATCCTCGTGGTCCTGGAGTACTACCCCCAGGGATTGTTCGAGAAGACCGGCAACATCTGGGAGGCGCAGGGCCGTCGTGCTCGCGCCGAGCTGCGCCACTTCCGTCGGCACGTGATGACACGCACCGTCCTCAACCCCGATGAGGTCGAGGGCTGGCGAGGGGTCATCAAGGACGGGAAGGTCGTGCAGTCCCACGAGGAGGTCGTCGAGCAGGAGGAGCAGGAGGAGCAGGACGGCGAGGACGAGTACGAGGACGACTCCTCGGATGAGGCGACCGAGGGCGACGACGGCGAGGAGTCGGACGTGCCCGAGGACGAGTACGAGGACGAGGACGAGGACGAGGACGAGGAGGCCGAGGACGAGCCAGAGGCCGACGCCGAGGACGAGTACGAGGGGGCCGACGAAGAGGCTGACGAGGCCGACGAGGAGCCCGAGGCTGAGGACGAGTACGACGCTGAGGACGAGGCCGACGAGGACGAGCCGGAGGCTGAGGACGAGTACGACGAGGCCGACGAAGAGGCTGAGGACGAGCCCGAGGCTGAGGACGAGTACGACGAGGCCGACGAAGACGACGAGGCCGACGAAGACGCTGAGGAAGAGCCCGAGGAAGAGCCCGAGGCTGAGTACGAAGACGTCGAGGACGAGGGCGAGGACGAGGGCGAGGACGAGGACGTCGCCGACGAGGAGTACGAGGACGAGGAGGGTGGTGACTTCGAGGCCGAGGACGAGGAAGATGCCGAGGGCAGCGATGACGCCGAGTCCGAGGGAGAAGAAGCAGAAGAAGCTCGCCCCGCCCGTCGGCGTCGCCGCCGGGCCAGCTGACCCACCGATCGAAGGAGACCAGCCATGACCGTTCAGTCAAGCAGCCGCCGCGGTGGTGGTGGCTACCTCGAGCGCCCGGCGCCCAGCGGCCTCGCAGATGTCATCGAGATCATCCTGGACAAGGGCATCGTGATCGACGCCTACGTCCGCGTGTCGCTCGTGGGGATCGAGCTGTTGACCATCGACGCCCGCATCGTGATCGCGAGTGTCGACACCTACCTGCGCTTCGCCGAGGCGACGAGCCGCCTCGACCTCAACGAGGCCGGCGGCGGCAAGCCTCTCGACGAGTTCATCGGCAACATGCAGGAGTCGGGCGCGACCAAGAAGGTCAGCGGCGCCGTACGAGGTGCGAAGAAGGCACTCACAGGCGGCAGCGACGACGACGATGATGATGATGAGCGTCGCCCGGCGCGCAAGTCGCCCTCGCGCCGCCGCCAGGAGGCGTGAGTCACGGGCGGAGACGCGATGACCACCGATGTGTTCATCTACGGGGTCGTCGGACCCGAGGCACAGGTCCAGGAGGGCCTGCTCGGGGTCGGCGACTCCCCGGTGCGCGTGATCCTGGCAGTCGGCGACCCGATCGCCGCAGTGGTGAGTGACGTCTCGACGGAGCGCCCGCCGGGGCGGAAGGCGGACCTGCTGGCCTACGGTCGCGTTCTCGACTCCCTGGCCCTCGAGGGACCGGTGGCACCGGTGAGGTTCGGCTCGGTGATGGACGACGACCTGGCCGTCATCGAGGACCTGTTGGCGCCCAACGCGGAGTGGTTCGGCGCGTTGCTCGCGGACCTGAAGGGCCGTGTCCAGTTCAACCTCAGGGCGACGTACGAGGAGTCGACAGTGCTGGCCGAAGTCGTACGTGGCGACCCGGAGATCGCCCACCTGCGCGAGCTGACCCGGGACCTGCCGCCGGACAGCGCGTACGGAGAGCGGGTCCGACTCGGCGAGCTGGTCGCTCGAGCGCTGGAGACGAAGCGGGACGCGGACTCCGAGATGATCATGGACGTGGTGTCCGCACACGTCGTCGACGTGCAGGCGCGCCCCGGTTCCGGCGTCGACCACGTGCTCAAGGTCGCGGTCCTGGTCGACCAGGCACACCAGGACGACTTCGAGCACATCCTCGAAGGCCTGGCGGAGGTGGTGCACGAGCGCATCCACCTGAGCCTCGTCGGTCCGCTGGCGCCGTACGACTTCGTCGGAGACGTGTGATGGGACTGATCACCGGGTTGTTGACCTTGCCGCTGGCCCCGCTGCGTGGGACGGTCGCGGTGGCCGAGCAGGTGCTGCACGCGGCCGAGGAGGAGTTCTACGACCCCGAACGCATCCGCGGGCTGCTCGAGGACGTCGAACGGCGTCGCGACGCCGGGGAGCTGAGCGAGGAGGAAGCCATCGAACTGGAGGACGAGCTCATCGAACGCATGGTGATCGGCGCCAACCGCCGCCGCAGGGAGGGATGACGCATGGCTTCCGAGGACGACCAGACCGCCACCACGAAGAAGGCCACCGGGAGACGCCAACCCGCCCAGAAGTCGACCAGCAAGAAGCCGGCCCGCAAGGCAGCGGCCAAGAACTCGGGGACGGCGAAGGACGCCCGGACGACGTCCGGACAATCGGGCTCCCGGGGACGTGCGTCCGCTCCGAAGGCGGCCAGCCGTCCCGAGCTCGGGGCGACCGAGGTCGGACGCGCTGCCATTGCTGAGGTCGCCGGCATGACGGGGCACGACATCGAGAGCATCACCAGCCTCGAGCGCACGGACGAGGGATGGAGGGTCGAGGTGCAGGCGGTGGAGCTGCGGCGCGTGCCGAGCACGACGGACGTCCTGGCCACCTACGAAGTCCTCGTCGACTCACGAGGAGAGCTGCAGGGGTACCGCCGGGTCGGGCGCTTCAGCCGCGGGGACACCAGGGGCGACCAATGAGCGAGACTCCCGACCAGGTTCCCGCTGCCCGTGCCTATCAGGGCGGCATGTCACAAGCCGGACGCCCCCAACCGGCCAACCTCGCCGACATCCTCGAGCGCATCCTCGACAAGGGGATCATCATCGCCGGTGACATCCAGGTGAACCTCCTGGACATCGAGCTGTTGACGATCAAGATCCGGCTGCTCGTCGTGTCGGTCGACAAGGCGCAGGAGATGGGCATCGACTGGTGGCGCCACGACCCGATGTTGTCGGGGCGCGCCCAGGCCCTGGAGGACGAGAACCGGGAGCTCCGCGAACGCGTCGACGAGCTGGAGTCGGGCAAGGGGTCCTGACCATGGGGGAAAGTGGTCGTTACCTGTACGCCGTGACGAGGGACGTGGACCCCCAGGCGCTGCGCGACGTCCCAGCCCTGTCCGGAGGCACCTTGGAGGTGCTCGAGCACGACGAGTTCCTGGCGGTGGTCAGCACCGTCGACCTCGACGAGTACGGCGAGGAAGCCTTGCGCGTGAACCTGGAAAAGCTGGAGTGGTTGGAGAAGGCGGCGCAGACCCACCACGCCGTCATCGAGGCCGTCTCCGATCTCGGTCCGGTCGCGCCGATGCGTCTTGCCACCATCTTTCTCGACGACGACAGCCTGAACCGTCGCCTCGACGAGTGGCGCCACGCCCTCACACAAGTCCTGGACCGGGTGGCCGGCCGGCTCGAGTGGAGCGTGAAGATCATCGCTGCGAACGGCGCTCCAGGGGCGTCCGGCACTCGTGACCCGGACAACCGACCTGCCAGCGGCGCGGACTACCTGCGGCAGAGGAAGGCCGCCGTCGAGCAGAGAAGCCAGCGCGAGTCCGAGTCGCAGCAGGAGGCGCACCGCATCCACGAGGTCCTCAGCGCACGGGCCGTCGCGACGCGAGTGCTGCAACCCCAGGACCCCCGGCTCACCGGCCACCACGGCACGATGGTGCTCAATGCCGCCTACCTCGTCGAGGCTGCCGAGGGCACGGCGTTCGCAGAGGAGGCCGCGAGCTGCGCCGAGGCCCAGCCGCACCTCGAGGTCGACGTGAAGGGCCCGTGGCCGCCGTACTCCTTCGCCATGCTGGAGCAGCGATGACCTCCGTTCTGGGCGAGACCCGCGTCGCCGCGACGTTGCCGTCGCCACGCGACCAGGAGCCCATGGCGCTCGTCGACCTGCTCGACCGGCTCCTGGGGACCGGAGTGGTGCTCTCCGGCGACATCGTGATCTCCCTGGCAGGCGTCGACCTCGTCCAGGTGCGGCTGCACGCGCTGATCACGACGATCCGCGCCGACATGATGGAACCGCGATGAGCGAGCAGCCTCGTCTCATCCCGCAACGCCTCGAGACTGACGCCGAGTCGGTGGAGCGAGACCTGTTCAAGCTCGTCCTCACCATCATCGAGCTGGTGCGGCAGCTGATGGAGAAGCAAGCCCTGCGCCGCGTCGACGAGGGCGACCTCACCGATGAGCAGATCGAGGGACTCGGCACCGGGTTGATGCACCTCGAACAAGCGATGGAGGAGCTCAAGGCGAGGTACGACCTCACCACCGCCGACCTCAACATCGACCTGGGGCCCCTCGGAACCCTGTTGGCGGAGTGACCCGCTCCGTCGAGCACGACAAGGAGGAACACCATGGCAGACAACGATCGAGACCCCCGCGGGCAGCTGGTTCACCTGCTGCTCGGCAAGGTTGCCGACGACACCTACCCCTCGACCACGATGCTGGACCTGATCGAGGAGATCGTCACCGACGAGGAGCGTGACGACTACATCGCCGTCCTCTGGGAGAAGGTGCGCGACGACTCCTACCCGAGCCTCGCGCTGATGACGAGGCTCCGCGACCAGGCTGCCACGGCGTCAGCGGAGCGCGCGGCTTCAGCGTCGTCCTCGGGACGCTGACACACCTCGCAGATCTTGCACATCCTGCGATCGTGGGGCGGGTGGGGCTCGAACCCACGACCCAAGGATTATGAGTCCTCTGCTCTGACCGACTGAGCTACCGCCCCTCGGGGCGCACCCTATCGGGCAGTCAGATGGAGGCTTCCATCTCGTACATGTGCTCCACGACCTGGAAGCCCAGCGCGGTGTTGGTGTGGTGCATCGCGGTGTTGGAGGGTGCGGTCCAGGTGTGGACGAGGCCGATGTGCTCGGGGAGGTCGGCGTAGTTGGTCGTCTTCATCGCGCCGCCGAGCCGGTGGCCACGGTGCTCGGGCATGACCAGCGTGTCGTCCTGCCAGCCGTAGTCCGCGCCGTGCGGCACGAACAGCAGGGAGTAGCCGCCGAAGGCGCCGTCCGTGCGCCGGCGGGCGGCAGCCACCCGGACGTCGTACGACCTGGCGAGCCGCTCCTCTGACGAGGCGAGCCGGGCGTCGTAGAGGACGGTTGCCTCGAGGTCGAGCTGGCCGGTCGGGACGTCGGCGTTCATCTGGTTGCGCATGGCCAGGTAGGCCTCCCGGTGCTCGTCGGGGCAGCGTCCGCGCCAGGTGACGACCTCGTAGGCCGGGTCGACCGGGGCGGGCTCGATCGGCAGGTCGGCGACCAGGTGGTCCTCGCGGTGCTTCTCCTCGGCACCTATCGCGAGCGCGAACTCGAGGCCTGCCCGAGAGCCGTGGGGATCGACGTTGACCTCGCCACCGAGGCGGCTCCTCCCTGCGTTGCGGGCGCGGCCGGCCACGACCTCCAACAGCGCGCGCCCGATGCCCCGCCGGCGCTCCTCGGGCACCACGTTGACATCGCACCAGCCCACGTCGAGGTTCTCCGTGAGCGGGAGCTCGAGCTCGGCAACGCCGACCACCTCGCCGCCGTCCCGGGCCTCGAGCCGCACCCGCTCGGCGTACTCCCCCGGCTCGGTCGCGGTGACCTCGAAGGCGTCGAAGCCCTCGAGGAGCGCGTGCGGCCGGTCGGCTCGCGCCGCGCGCTCCATCACGTCGTACCAGGCTCGACGTGCGGAGGGGTCGGTGACGTCGAGCTCGCGGATGTCCACGTCCGCATCCGACACCGGAGCGCGACCGATCAGCAACCGGATAAATGCCCCGACCAGGCGCGTGACGTGGGAGAGTATGCCGACTCGGGAGTGGAGGACCTCGGTGGCCAGGAATCGTCGCGCAGCCTTGCTGACCCCGTCGCAGCGTCACCTGGTGACGCGCTTCGGCTACGGCGTGGACGCCACGCTCGCCCAGGACGTACGCCGTGCAGGTGGGGCGGACGCGTGGTTCGAGAAGCAGCTCACCCGTCCCGGCGCGTTCCCGGACGCCGCCGCGGACCAGGTGCGCGGCTGGTGGCCCGACCTCGACCGAAAGCCGGCCGACCTCTGGCAGCGCCAGATCCAGGAGATCCGCGGCGGCTGGGAGGTCATGGACGACTACGGTCGCTGGCTCCTGGTGCGGCGCATCCGGACGCGGCGGCCCGTGCTCGAGAAGATGACCGAGTTCTGGGAGGCCATGCTCCACGTCCCGGTGAGCGGGGACGCGCACTTCACCTGGCGGGTCGACTACGGCGACACAATCAGGCAGCACGCGCTCGGGCGCTTCGACCAGATGCTCGCCGCGACCACCACCCACCCGGCGATGCTGATCTTCCTGTCGGCGGCCACCTCCACCAAGCGGGCTCCCAACGAGAACCTCGGCCGCGAGCTGCTCGAGCTGCACACCCTCGGAGCAGGCAACTACAGCGAGGACGACGTCAAGGCCTCGGCGCGCATCCTCACCGGCTGGCACGTCGACCTCTGGGAGTCGTGGGCCGCGTCCTACGTCAAGGAGGACCACTGGACCGGGCGAGTGAAGGTCCGGGGCTTCAGCGACAAGAACGGCTCCCGCGACGGCCGCGAGGTCACGCGCGACTACCTGCGCTACCTCGCGCACCACCCCGACACCGCCCAGCGCATCGCCGAGCGGCTGGCGACCAAGTTCGTGCGCGACGACCCGCCACCGGCGCTCGTCCGGCGACTGGCGAAGGTCTACCTCAAGAACGACACCGAGATCGTGCCGGTGCTGCGGGCCCTGGTCGCGAGCAAGGAGTTCCGGGCCTCGGCCGGTCGCAAGCTCCGCGACCCCAGCGAGGACGTCGTCGCGACCTATCGGGCGCTCGGTGTCGGGATCGACCGCCCGAGCGGCGAGGAGTCCGGGGCCAACGCGATCGTCTGGCAGGCCTCCACACTCGGCCTCTCACCTCACGCGTGGCCGCGCCCGGACGGCACTCCTGTGAACGACGACATCTGGGCCTCTCCGGCGCGGGCCCTCGGGTCGATGAGCATGCACTGGTCGATGGCCGGCGGGTGGTGGCCCACCGGCGGTGTGCACTACCCCAAGCCCACGCGGTGGGTGCCGGCCAAGAAGTCCGCCAAGTTCTCCGACCTCGTCGACGAGGTGAGTCGCGACCTCCTCCACCGTCCCGCCACCAAGCAGCTGCTCGCGACCGCCTGCCTGGCCACCGGGTGCCGGGCCAAGGAACGCATCGACCGCGACCACGGCCTCTTCCAGTGGGGCTTCCCGCGGCTGCTCGCCGCTGTCCTCGACTCCCCCGACCACCTGGCGTGCTGACATGACTGCTCCTGACCTGACTCCCTCGGCCCCCCGTGCGTGTGGCTGCCCCGACTACGACCAGGCGCGCACGGCCCTGACCCGCCGCGCCCTGCTCGGCACGGCACTCGCCGGCGGTGCGATCGCCCTCGGCCCGGGACTCACCGGATCCGGACCCCGCGCGTACGCCGTCACCAACCGCACCGCGACCCGCCTTGCCTCCCCCACCGGCTCGGTGCTGGTGCTGCTGTCGCTGCGCGGTGCCGCCGACGGTCTCTCGCTGGTCGTGCCGCACGGCGACCCGGCCTACTACGCGGCGCGCCCGCGCATCGGCGTACCGCACTCGGCGCTGCTGGCGCCGGACCCGATGTTCGGGTTGCACCCCGCCCTCGCGCCCCTGCTGCCGATGTGGACCGCCGGCTCGCTGGCGGCCGTGCACGCTACCGGGATGGCGACCCCCAACCGCTCGCACTTCGCGGCGATGGAGGCCATCGAGGACGCCGCTCCCGGCTCAGACGAGCGCAACGGCTGGCTCAACCGCCTCCTCGGCGAGCTGCCGGGCGCGTCACCGCTGCAGGGGACGGCGATGGGCAACCAGGTCCCGACCTCGCTCTTCGGCACCAACCCGGCCTTCGTGGTCGGCCGCGTCGACGAGGCCAAGGTCGCCGGCACCGACGAGGACGGCCGCCGGCTCGCGGCGCTCAAGCACGCGTGGAAGGGCAACGGCCGGATGGGCCAGGCGGTCCGCGACGCGATCAGCGGCGCGGAGACCTTCGGCGCGGCTCGCGACCTGCCGACGCAGGAGTCGGCGGCCACTCCCTACCCCGACACCGACCTGGGCAAGGCGCTGTCCGACGTGTCGCGCATCGTGCGTGCCGGTGTCGGCGCCGAGGTCGTGACTGTCGACCAGGGCGACTGGGACATGCACACCGACCTCGGCACCCTCGAGTGGGGCGAGATGAAGCGCAACGCCGGTGACCTGGCCAGCTCGATCGCCGCGTTCTTCGCCGACCTCGGCCCGGCCGCCGACCGGGTCACGCTGGTCACCCTGAGCGAGTTCGGCCGACGGGTCAAGGAGAACGACAACTACGGCACCGACCACGGCTTCGGCAACGTCATGTTCGTCGCCGGCGCCGGCGTGAAGGGCGGGCGCTACTACGGCTCCTGGCCGGGACTGGCGAACTCCCTCGACGCCGACCTGCTGGTCACCACCGACTACCGCAGCGTGCTGGCCGAGGTGGTCACGCGTCGCTTCGGCGTCTCGGTCGCCCAGGTCTTCCCTGGCTTCGCCCCCCAGGCCGTCGGCGTGATGGCCTGACACAGGGCCCTCCGGGCCTCTCTGGGCAGACATTCCCTCCGCTCGGGTGCCATGCTCGACCCATGTCGCACACCTCCCCGACTCCTCCCACCTTCGAGGCACTTCCCGAGGACTGGCAGACCGCGCTCTTCGTGGTCGCCCATCCCGACGACATCGAGTACGGCGCAGCCGCCGCCGTGGCGCGCTGGACCGGCCAGGGCAAGCGCATCGTCTACTGCATGGTGACCAGCGGTGAGGCCGGCATCGACGGCCTGCACCCCGACGAGTGCGCGCCGCTGCGCGAGGCCGAGGAGATCGCCTCGGCACGCACCGTCGGCGTGGACGAGGTCGAGTTCCTGCACCTTCCCGACGGCATCCTGGAGTACGGCGTCGCACTGCGTCGCGTCATCACCGAGGTCGTACGGCGGCACCGGCCCGACATCGCGATGACCATCAACTTCCGCGAGACCTTTGGCGGCACCAACCTCAACCAGGCCGACCACATCGCCGTGGGCAAGGCGCTGCTGGACGCCGTACGGGATGCCGGCAACCGGTGGATCTTCCCCGAGCAGCTGACCGACGGCCTCGAGCCGTGGGGTGGCGTACGTGCTGTGTGGGCCGGCGGGTCGCCCCAGTCGACGCACGCGGTCGACGTCACCGACACCTTCGCCGCAGGTGTGGCGTCCCTGAAGGAGCACAAGGCCTACATCGACGGCCTCGGCTGGGAGGGGTGGGACCCCGAGGAGTTCCTGGACGGCATCCTCCGCGTCGGCGGCCAGGGGCTCGGTGTCACCCACGCATCGACGTTCGAGGTGTTCCCGCTCGGCTGGGGCTGAGCCGCGGGCGCATGTCCGGCGTCGTCAGCCCGCGGCCGATGGCGGTTCGCTGACAGGGAGCCCGGCGAGTCGCTCGGGGTGGAGCAGCGCGTCCAGCTGCTGGGCGTCGACCAGCCCGGTCGCCAGGACCAGTTCGCGCACCATCCCCTCACCCGCCAGCGCAGCCTTGGCGATGTCCGCCGCGGCGGTGTACCCGAGACTGGGGGTGAGCGCGGTGACGATGCCGACACTTCGCGCCGTCGACGTCTCCAAGTGCTCCAGGTTGACCTCGATCCCATCGATGCACAGCTCGGCCAACGTCCGGAAGGCCGCGGTCATCCAGCTGATGCCCTGGAGCAAGTTGTGTGCGATCACCGGCTCGAACGCGTTGAGCTGCAGCTGTCCGGCCTCCGCGGCCATGGTCACGGTGACGTCGTTCCCGATGACGCTGAACGCCACCTGGTTCACCATTTCCGGGATCACCGGGTTCACCTTGCCGGGCATGATGCTGGAACCGGCCTGCCGGGGCGGCAGACGCAGCTCGCCGAAGCCCGCCTGCGGCCCGGAGGAGAGCAGCCTGAGGTCATTGCAGATCTTCGACACCTTCACGGCGGTGCGCTTGAGCACCCCGGAGAGCTGCACGAACACCCCGGTGTCGGACGTTGCCTCGACCAGGTTCGACGCGCCGACCATGGGCAGGCCGGTGACCTCGCGCAGGTGGCGGCACACCGACTCGCGGTACTCAGGCACCGCGGTGATGCCGGTGCCTATCGCGGTGGCCCCGAGGTTGATCTCGCGCAGCAGCCCGCGCGAGTCCACGATGCGCGCCTGCTCCTCGACGAGGGTGGCGGCCCAGGCGGCGAACTCCTGGCCGACAGTCATGGGGACGGCGTCCTGAAGCTGCGTGCGCCCCACTTTCGGCACCGACCAGAACTGACGGGACTTGGCCTCGCAGGCCTCGGCGAGGATGTGCACGGATGCGGACAGACCGTCGAGGGCGGCAAGCAGACCCAGTCGCAACGCCGTGGGGTAGACGTCGTTGGTGCTCTGGCTTCGGTTCACGTGGTCCAGGGGGTGCACCTCCTCGTAGCTCCCGGCGGGCAGGCCGAGAAGCTCGAGCGCGCGGTTCGCGATGACCTCGTTCGCGTTCATGTTCGTCGACGTGCCTGCGCCACCCTGGAGGACGTCGACCACGAACTGGTCGTCGAGCAGCCCGGCCATGACGTCCTGACAGGCCTGCTCGATCGCCTCGGCCCGGCGTCGATCGATCAGCCCCAGCTCATGGTTCGCGCGGACGGCGGCCAGCTTGACCGAGCCCAGACCTGCCACGAGCGTGGGGTGGACGGAGACCGGCGTGCCGCTGGCGGTGAAGTTCTCGAGGGCGCGCGCGGTGTGCACACCCCAGTACGCCCCCGCAGGAACCGACTTCTCTCCGAGGAAGTCGTGCTCGAGCCGGGCTCGCGGCTGCGTCACCCACGCAGACGCTTCGGACGAGGTCTCGGTGGAGGTCGGGACATCGGAGCGGGTCACGAGCGAATCGCCACCTTGTTGCCCCGGATCTTGTGGCGAGGGCCCCTTCATGACATCTCCTCGACGCCCACTCCGGGCGCCGCGGCGCCGGGTGCATGGCGGTTCAACAGGGTGACGACCGCGTCGTCGAAGTGCCTCGTGAGGACCGCCAGCGCCTGATCAGTGTCGCCTTCCCTCATCGCCTCGCAGATCAGCCGGTGCTCCTCCACGAGGTCGTCACGCGCGTCGTCGGCCGTCAGGACCCCGAGGCAGAGGCGGGTCTCGGAGATGACGGTGGTGAACATGCGCTTGAGCCGTGGGCTGCTGCTGGCGTCGACGAGCGCGACGTGGAACTCCAGGTCGATGTTGCCGACGGCCGCCCAGTCCCCCGCTGCCTCCGCCTGTCCCATCCGGGTGACCAGCAGGTCCAGCGACTCGTAGGCAGCGGCGGTGGTGGCGCCGGAGATGATGGACCGGATGGCCGCCGACTCCAGCGCCTCGCGAGCGACGTAGACGTCGCGCACGTCCTCGTCGGTGAGCACCGGGACGAACACCCCGCGGTGGGGCTCGCTGATCAGGAGTCCCTCCTGGATCAGCCGCTGCAGCGCCTCGCGGACCGGCCCCCGGCTGACGCCGAAGCTGGTCGCCAGCTCCACCTCGCTCAGCTGGGAGCCGGGCTGCATCGAGCCGTCGACGATGTTGGCCCGCAGCCGCTCGGTCACCATCGACGCGAAGGTGGAGCGCGGGATCATGACCCCCGACATCAGTCCGTCTGCCCCCGTCATCACGTGCCCGTCATCACTTGATGACGTCGAGCGCCTTGTAGTAGGCCCCCGCGAACGGCAGGAACCAGGGCGGGCCTACGTGACCGGGGATCCGCTTGAAGGTGAGGTCACGCCACGGGTTGGCATCGAGCGACCCGTTCATGTACTCCGCCATCTGCTTGCCCATGTACGTCGCCATCTGCACGCCGTGTCCGGAGTAGCCGAGGGAGTAGAAGAGACCGTCGTGCTCGCCGGCGTGCACCATCCGGTCCATGCTCATGTCGACCAGGCCGCCCCAGCAGTAGTCGACTCGCGTGTCCGCCAGCTGCGGGAACACCGACACCATCGCCTTCTGCAGGATCCGGCCGCTCTTCTCGTCCGACTGCGGGCTGGACATGGCGAACCGAGCGCGGCCGCCGAACAGCAGCCGGTGGTCGGGGGTGAACCGGAAGTAGTAGAGGAGGTTCTTGGTGTCCGAGGCCATCCGGCGGTTCGGCATCAGCTGGTCGCAGACCTCTTTGCCCAGTGGCTCGGTGACGATGATGAAGCTGCCCACCGGGGCGATCCTGAGCTGCTGCCAGCGGAAGGGCCTGCTGGTGTAGCCGCTGGTGGCGACCAGGACCTGGTCGGCCTGCAGCGTGCCTCGCGACGTCACGACCTCGTGCTTGGTGCCGCCCAGCCGCCGTACCTGCTCCACGGACGCCCTCTCGTGGATCTGGGCGCCGAGGCCGGCTGCGGACTCCCCGAGCCCGCGGGTGAACTTGCCGACGTGCAGCCCGGCACCCTTGGGGTCGACCATCGCGCCGTGGTAGAAGTCGCCGGCGATCTCTGAGCGCAGTGCGCTCTTGGCCACCATCTGGGTCTCGTAGCCGAGGCGCTCGGCCAGCACGTCATGCGTCTTCTGGAGGCCGTCGTAGTGTCCGGGCTTGGCAGCGAGGGTCATCTTGCCGGTCCTGGCGTAGTCACAGTCGATGCCCTCCTCGCCGACGAGCTTCTCGACGCTGTCGATCGCGTCGTTGTAGGCGAGGAACATCGCGCTGGCCGACTCGAAGCCGTAGCGCGCGATGGCGTCCCGGAACCCGATCGACAAGCCCGTCGTCGCCATGCCGCCGTTGCGCCCCGACGCCCCGAACGCCACGGTGTCGCGCTCGAGGACGGCCACCGAGGCGCCCTTGCGGGCCAGGTGCAGGGCCGCTGAGAGGCCCGTCAGGCCAGCTCCTACGACGGCCACGTCCACCTTGCCGCCCACATCGGTGGTGGACCGGTCCGGTCCCGGGGACGAGGTGTCGAGCCAGTACGGCGTGAACTTCATGTGATCTCTCCTTGGTCCGGCGGCCCGGGCGCTACTAGGTCAGCGGGTACCAGCAGATCATGGCGAGTGTATGTTGTCAACAACTTTCAGTTGACGGTCAGCAGTTCTCGCGTCACAGTTGGGACCATGACGACCCAGCCCGCTCCCCCCATCCCCGCCGGCGGCGCCTTCTGGGCAGGCCGCTGGCGATCCCCGGTTGCCGTCCTCGAGGTCCATGATCCCGAGGACGGACGGCTCGTCGGCGTCGCCGGTGACTGCACCGCCGGCGACGTCGACGCAGCGGTGTCCGCGGTGGCGCAGGCAGTGCTGCACGGACCGGCGTGGCCGGTCTGGCAGCGCCGCGAGGCCCTCCACCGCGCTGCCGTCCTTCTTGCGGAGCGCGAGGCCGACCTCGCCCGGCTGATCTCGCGCGAGGGCTGCAAGACCGTCCGGGGTGCCGCCGCAGAGGTGCGGCGGGCGGTCGAGACCGTCCGCCTCTCGGCCGAGCAGGCGGATCGCCTGGAGGGCCGGACCCTCCCCTTCGGCGACACGCCCCGTGGCGAGGACCGCCTGGGTTGGTACACCCGGGAGCCGGTCGGGGTGGTCGCCGCGATCACGCCGTTCAACGACCCCCTCAACCTGGTCGCCCACAAGGTCGCGCCGGCGCTGATCGGCGGCAACGGTGTCGTCCTCAAGCCCGCAGAGCAGACTCCGCTGGTGGCGCTCGCCTTCATCGAGCTCCTGCTCGAGGCCGGCGTCCCGGCCGACCGCGTGGCGGTACTCCCCGGGCGGGGCGCAACTGTTGGTGCCGCGCTGGTCGGCCACCCCCGGGTCGACCTCGTCTCGTTCACCGGTGGCTTCGCGACTGGCAACGCGATCGCGGCCACTGCGGGCGCGAAGAAGACGATGATGGAGCTCGGCGGCAACGGCACCGTGGTGGTGCTGCCCGACGCCGACGTACGCCGTGCGGCCCGGGCGGTCGTGGACGGTGCCTTCGGCAACGCCGGCCAGAACTGCCTCTCGGTCCAGCGCGTCTTCGTCGCCCGCGAGCTGCTCGACGACCTGGTCGAGCGGGTCGTCCACCTCACCAGCGAGCTGGTCGTCGGCAGCAAGGCCGACGAGCGCACCGACGTCGGCCCGCTGATCGACGTGGCCTCCGCCACGCGTGTGGAGAGCTGGGTCGACGAGGCCGTCGAGGGTGGAGCAGCAGTGCTCATCGGAGCCAAGCGCGACGGCACGTACTACTGGCCAACGGTGCTCACGTCGGTGCCGGTGGGCGCCCGGGTGCTCACCGAGGAGGTCTTCGGTCCGGTGGTCTCCATCGAGGCATTCGACTCCGTCGACGACGTGGTGGCCGACGTGAACGGCCTGGAGTACGGGCTGCAGGCGGGCGTCTTCACGCGTGACATCGACTCCGCCCTGGACGTCGCGCAACGACTGCGCGTCGGCGCGGTGATGATCAACGACACCGGCGACTTCCGCATCGACGCGATGCCCTTCGGGGGCGGCAAGCGCTCCGGCGTCGGGCGCGAGGGCGTCCCGTTCGCGGTGGACGCGATGACGGAGCCGAAGATCATCGCCATCCACCGCACACCTCGCTCGGCCTGAACAGAGCCGAACACAGCTGAGCACAGACGTCGCGGCGACCCCCACCTCCTGGTGGCGGTCGCCGCGACGTTCGTGCGCCGGCGGCGGCGAGCTCACGCCGAGCGGGCGGCCTCCACGGCGGCGGCCCAGATCGCCAGGGCGTCCTCGACCTGCTCCTGCGTGACGACGAGGGCAGGGATCATCCGTACGACGTTGCCGAACGGGCCGCACGTCAGCAGCAGCAGGCCGAGCTCGGCCGCCTTCTGCTGGGCCTGCTGTGCCGTCGCGGCGTCGGGTTGCCCGTCGGCCGTGACGAACTCGCTGCCGAGCATCAGGCCCAGTCCGCGGACGTCACCGATGCCCGACGTGTTGGCAGCGACCTTCTCGAGGCCGTACTGCAGGACGCCACCTACCACGCGCGCGTTGTCGACGAGTCCCTCGTCGCGGATGACGTCGAGGGTCGCGATGGCCGCGGCGCAGGCCACCGCGTTGCCGCCGTAGGTGCCGCCCTGCGAGCCCGGCCACGCCTTGGCCATCAGCTCGGCCGGCGCCGCGATCGCGGAGAGGGGGAAGCCGCTCGCCAGACCCTTGGCCGTGACGAGGATGTCGGGCTGCACGCCGAAGTGGTCGTGCCCCCAGAAGCGGCCGGTGCGTCCCCAGCCGGTCTGCACCTCGTCCACGACGAGCAGGATCCCGTGGCGGTCGGCGCGCTCCCGAAGACCCTGCATGAACGCTGAGTTGGCAGGGACGTACCCACCCTCGCCCAGCACGGGCTCGACGATGAACGCGGCGGTCTCCGCCGGCGCGGTGACCGTGGTGAGCAGGTAGTCCAGCTCACGCAGGGCGAACTCGGTGGCGGTCTGCTCGTCCCAGCCGTAGCGGTACGCCGTCGGGAAGGGCGAAACGGCGACGCCGCCCATGATGGGCGAGAAGCCGGCACGGAACTTGGTGCCCGAGGTCGTCATCGAGGCCGCGCCGATGGTGCGTCCGTGGAACGAGCCGTGGAACACGACGATGTTCGGGCGCCCCGTGGCGTGCCGGGCCAGGCGGAGCGCCGCCTCGACGGCCTCGCTGCCGGAGTTGCTGAAGAACACCGAGTCCAGCCGCTCCGGAAGCACCTCCGTGAGGCGTTCGGTCAGCGTCAGCATGGGGCGGTGCATGACCGTCGTGTACTGCCCGTGGATCAACGTGGCCACCTGCTCCTGCGCGGCCCCGACCACGCGGGGGTGGCAGTGCCCGGTGCTGGTCACGCCGATGCCGGCGGTGAAGTCGAGATAGCGCCGATCGTCCTCGTCGTAGAGGTAGACGCCCTCCCCCCGGGCCGCGACCACGGGGGTTGCCTGCTTGAGCAGTGGAGAAAGGTTGGCCATTGGGGGTGCTCCTTGGTAGACTGTCAACAACAGACACCCACCATACAACCGTTGACGCTCCGGAGGCCACTGATGCTTGAAGAACTTGCGCGGGAAGAGAAGGTCGTCAGCTCGGTGCCGACCGGACTGTTCATCGACGGCGCCTGGCGCCCGGCCGAGACCGGCGCGACGTTCGCCGTCGAGGACCCCTCCACCGGACGCGTCCTCGCGCACGTCGCCGACGCCTCCCCCGCCGACGGAATGCAGGCCCTGGAGGCCGCAGCCAAGGCCCAGACCTCCTGGGCCGCGGTGCCTCCGCGGGAGCGCAGCGACATCCTTCGCCGTGCCTACGACCTGCTCCTCGAGCGCCAGGAGGACCTCGCCCTGCTGATGACGCTGGAGATGGGCAAGCCGTTGTCCGAGGCCAGGGGTGAGGTCGTCTACGCCGCTGAGTTCTTCCGCTGGTTCTCCGAGGAGGCGGTGCGGATCGACGGTGGTTTCGCGACCGCCCCCAACGGCCAGGGCCGTCTGCTGGTGATGAAGGAGCCGGTGGGGCCGTGCATCCTCATCACGCCGTGGAACTTCCCGTTGGCGATGGGCACCCGCAAGATCGGCCCGGCTGTCGCGGCCGGCTGCACGATGGTGGTCAAGCCCGCCGAGCAGACGCCCCTGTCGCTCCTGGCCCTCGCCGGGATCCTGCAGGAGGCCGGACTTCCCGACGGCGTGCTCAACGTGGTGACGACCGCGGACCCGGCCCCCATGATGGAGCCGATGATCCGCGACGGGCGGGCTCGCAAGCTCTCCTTCACCGGCTCCACGGCGGTGGGGCGCAAGCTCCTCGAGCAGTGTGCCGACCAGGTCATGCGGACCTCGATGGAGCTCGGCGGCAACGCGCCGTTCCTCGTCTTCGAGGACGCCGACCTCGACGTGGCCGTCGAAGGAGCGATGCAGGCCAAGATGCGCAACATCGGTGAGGCCTGCACCGCGGCCAACCGGTTCTACGTGCACTCCTCGGTCGCCGACGAGTTCGCCCGGCGGCTCGGCGAGCGCATGGCTGCGCTGCCGATCGGCCGCGGGGTCGAGGACGGGGTCGTGGTGGGACCGCTGATCGACGGCGACGCACGCGCCAAGGTCGCCTCGCTCGTTGACGACGCCGTGCGCCGCGGCGCCGGGGTCGTGGTCGGCGGCGCGCCTCTCGACGGCGAGGGCTACTTCTACCCGCCCACGGTGCTGACCAACGTGCCGGAGGACGCCGTGATGCGCCACGAGGAGATCTTCGGTCCCGTCGCCCCCGTCGCGACCTTCGAGACCGAGGAGGAAGCGATCGCGGCCGCGAACGACACCGAGTTCGGTCTCGCCACCTACGTCTTCACCCGCGACCTCGACCGCGCGTTCCGGGTCTGCGAGCGACTCGAGACCGGCATGATCGGCCTCAACCAGGGCATCGTCTCCAACCCCGCGGCTCCGTTCGGCGGTGTGAAGCACTCCGGCCTGGGACGCGAGGGCGGCCGCGTCGGGATCGAGGAGTTCCTGGAGACCAAGTACATCGCGATCGCAACGCCGGCCTGAGCGCGTCATGGACACCACGACGAGGACGCGCCGCATCGCGCTCATCCCGGGCGACGGCATCGGCGTCGAGGTGGCGGCATCGGCCCGGGCCGTGCTCGCCTCCCTCGACGCCCGCCATGGCCTCGGCATCCGGATCGACGAGTTCGACTGGTCCTGCCAGCGCTACCTCGACACCGGCGCCCTCATGCCTCCCGACGGACTGGAGACGCTGCGCGCGTACGACGCCGTCCTGCTCGGCGCCGTCGGGTGGGCGGACGTACCCGACCATGTCTCCTTGTGGGGCCTGCTCATCCCGATCCGCCGGGCGTTCAGCCAGTACGTCAACCTGCGCCCGGTCCGCACGTTCGCCGGGGTCACCAGTCCCCTCGCGGACGGAGAGAACCGCCCCATCGACCTGGTGATCGTCCGCGAGAACAACGAGGGCGAGTACAGCCAGGTCGGTGGCAGGTTCGGCCAGGGCGGGCCCGGCGAGACCGCCATCCAGGAGGCGGTGTTCACCCGGCACGGCATCAGCCGCATCGCGGACTACGCCCTGGAGCTCGCCTCCAGCCGGGGCCGGCGCGTGACCTCGGCGACCAAGTCCAACGGGCTCGTGCACAGCATGCCGTTCTGGGACGAGGTGGTGCGCGAGCGCGCCGAGCTCCGGCCCGAGGTGGAGCTGGTCGAGGAGCACGTCGACGCCCTGGCCGCCAAGCTGGTCCTGCGTCCGGAGTCCTTCGACGTGATCGTCGCCAGCAACCTCTTCGGCGACATCCTGAGCGACCTCGCTGCCGCCGTGACCGGCAGCATCGGCATCGCCCCCTCGGCCAATCTCGACCCCACTGGCGAGAACCCCTCCATGTTCGAGCCGGTCCACGGATCCGCCCCAGACATCGCGGGCAAGGGGCTGGCCAACCCCGTGGGCATGCTCTGGTCGGTCGTGCTCATGCTGGAGCACCTCAGCGCCGGCGAGGCCGCCGCGCAGCTGATGGACGCCATCGAGGTGTCCCTGCGCGATCCCGCCACCCGCACTGCAGACGTGGGCGGCACCGCCTCGACCGAGCAGGTCACCGCCGCCGTGCTCGACCTGCTCGACGCCGACTGATCCTTCCCAGCGACGAGCCGCACCCGCGGCTCGTCGAGTTCCGGGTCGCCGCCCGGGCCACCCCTATGCCGAGGAGGCATTCGATACATGAGCACCTACGTACACGTTCCCGCCGCGACGGTGACCGGACCGCTCGAGCCCATCGGACAGCGGCCCGGTGCCGACTCGGGCGACCCGCAGCTGGGCATCCTCCGCTTCGACACCGATGGCGCCGTTCGGGCCGGGGTGTGGGAGTGCGAGCCCGGCGGCTGGCCGGTGGAGCCCCGCGAGGACACCGAGACCTGCTACATCCTGAGCGGTCGGGCGACCGTCACCGACGCCGCCACCGGCAGGACCTTCGAGGTCTCGGCAGGCGACGTGATCGTGCAGCCCCAGGGCTGGTCCGGACGCTGGGACGTCACCGAGACGATCCGCAAGGTGTGGAGCCTGCGCTGATGCGGACGACCGGATGAGCACCAGTGGAGCCGACGTCGCCGTGATCGGTCTGGGGGCGATCGGCTCCATGGCTCTTTGGCGCCTCGCCGAACGCGGACTGGCTGTCCATGGCTACGAGCGCTTCGGGATCGCCCACGACCGGGGCGCATCGGCCGGCCAGACGCGCCGCTTCTCGGTGCAGAGCCAGCGTGACCCCCGCGTCACACCACTGGCTGTGGAGGCGCTCCGGATGTGGCGCGAGCTGGAGCAGCACACGGAGCGCGAGCTCCTGCGACAGACGGGCGGCGTCATCATCGGGCCGGAGGGCACTCCGGAGATCCTCCGTGCGTCCGCGTCCGCCAAGGGCCACGCGCTTCCTCACGAGGCGCTCGACGCCGCCGCCCTCCGCCCACGCTTCCCGCAGCACGTCGTACGGGACAGTGACGTCGGCGTGACCGACCCCCTCGCGGGATACCTCCGGCCGGAGGCGAGCGTCGCCACAGCCGTGGAGCGCGCGGCCGCCCTGGGTGCCACTGTGAGGCCGTACACCGAGGTCGTCGCGGTCGAGCCGCGGGCGACCGGCGTCGCGGTGGTGACCCGGGCCGGCGTGCAGACGTACGACCGCGTCGTCCTCGCGCCTGGCCCGTGGGCGGGCGAGCTGGTCCCAGGGGCGCGTCTGCGCGTCGTTCCCCGACGGATCGTGCAGGCCTGGTATCTCGCCCGACGCCCGCGCGACCACCACCCGGACGTGTGCGGTGTCTTCGAACGCGTGGGCGACATCCAGGCATACGGGTTCCCCACGCTCGACGGCGTCACCGTGAAGGTCGGGATGAAGTTCGGGACGCACCCGGAGGTCCCCGATCTCGCCCACGTCGACCGCTCCGTCGACCTGGCGTTCGCCTCCCGGGTGGCGGATGCGGTCCGCGAGTTCTTCCCGGGGTTGCACCCGGACCCGGTCAGCCTGCAGACAGGCGTCGAGGGATTCAGCCCGGACGGGCTGCCACTGCTCGGACTCGCACCCTCCGAGCCTCGGCTGGTGGTGTCCTGTGGCTTCTCGGGCTCCGGGTTCAAGCTCGCCCCGGTCATGGGCCAGATCGCTGCCGACTTCGCCATCGATGGCTCGACCGACCGAGGCGTGTCGTTCCTGGCGCCTGACCGGCATCTGCCGGCACGGTCGAGGAGCAGCTGACGGGGCCGTTCCCCAGCTGGGGCTCGACGCCGAGGTGACGCGGTGGCGTCAGCCGACCTGCTAGCCCGCGGCTTCCGCGCCCAGGCGACTGCGGAGCGTGACGACCGCGTCGTCGAAGTGCTTGGTGAGGACCGCGATCGCTCCCACCGTGTCGTCAGCGCGGATCATCTCGCTGATGTCGCGGTGCTCCTGAACGAGGTCGTCGCGCGCGTCCGGCGCGGAGGTCAGCACCCTGAGGCACAACCTCGTCTCCGAGATGACGGTGGTGAACATCCGCTCGAGACGGGTGCTCTCAGCCGCCGCGACGAGTGCGGTGTGGAAGTCGAGGTCGCGACTCGCGACCGATGTCCAGTCCCCCGCCTTCTCGGCGGTCTCCATCCCACGCACGACCTTGTCCAGCGACTTGTAGGCCGACGCGGAGCGCGAGGTCCCGGTGATCCGCCGCACGGCGGCAGTCTCCAACGCCTCGCGGGCGACGTAGATGTCGACGATGTCGTCGTCGCTCATGACCGGGACGAAGACGCCGCGGTGCGCCTCGCTGCGCAGCAGCCCCTCCTGGATCAGCCGCTGGAGGGCCTCACGCACCGGTCCCCTGCTGACGCCGAAGCTGGCAGCGAGCTCCACCTCGTGGAGCTGGGATCCCGGAGGGAGTGCGCCCTCGATGATGCTGGACCGGATCCGCTCCCCCACCATCGAGGCGAAGGTGGCACGCGGAATGCTTGTCGGTGAGCTGCTCTTTGCGGCCAAGACGTCCCCTGATGTTCGGTAGCGGCTAGGAGCCGCCGCTGTGCCGGTCGCCCGCGTGGCGCCCGACTGTTGACATCATACACATCGGTGGTGTCCAGCAAGGCTGGACACCACCGAGAGTGGTGTGAACCGCGTCTAGAGCACGCTCTCCAGGAACTTGCACGTCCGCGGCTCCTGCGGGTTGCCGAGCACGTCGGCCGGCTTGCCCTGCTCGACCACCAGGCCACCGTCCATGAAGATGACCGTGTCGGCCACCTCGCGGGCGAAGCCCATCTCGTGCGTGGCGATGAGCATCGTCATGCCCCGCTGCGCCAGGTCCTTCATGACGGCGAGGACCTCACCGACCCGCTCCGGGTCGAGGGCGCTGGTGGGCTCGTCGAAGAGCATCACCTGGGGGTCCATCGCGAGCGAGCGGGCGATCGCAACACGCTGCTGCTGTCCCCCGGAGAGCTGCCACGGGTAGTGGTCCCCGTGCCCGTGGAGCCCCACACTCGTCAGTAGGGCGTCCGCGCGTCGCCTCGACTCCGCCTTGGGCGCGCCTTTGACGAGGACGGGCCCCGACATCACGTTCTCCTGGGCCGTCATGTTGGGGAACAGGTTGAACGACTGGAACACCATGCCGATGCGAGTGCGCTGGGCGGCGACCTCCTTGCGCTTCAGCGCCTGGTAGGACGTCGGCGTCTCGCGGAACCCGAGGTCCTCACCATTGACGCGGAGGACTCCGCGGTCGATCTCCTCCAGCCCGTCGATGCACCGCAGCAAGGTGGACTTGCCGGACCCGCTCGGGCCGATGATGCACACGATCTCGCCGCACGCGACATCCAGGTCGATGCTGTCGAGCACCACCCGGTCGCCGAAGCTCTTGCGCAGACCGCGCGCGTGCACGGTTCCCTCACCATTCATCTGGCTCATTTTGCTTCACCCATCAGCTCGGTCTGCGTGAGGCCGGGTGCCGGGTCATTGCTGACCCTTGCCCTGGTTCGGGAGAACTTCTTCTCGATCTGGGACTGCGGGTAGCTCAACAGCAGGGTCATGAACAGGTACCACAGGCACGCCACGATCAGGAGCGGGATCGTCTGGTAGGTCCGGGCGTAGATGAGCTGAACGCTCATCAGCAGCTCGCCGACGCCCAGGACGCTGACCAGCGAGGTCTCCTTGAACATCCCGATGAACTGGTTGCCGGTCGCCGGCACGATCGTGGGCATCGACTGCGGGACGATGATCCGGCGCAGCTTGGTCCCACGGCTCATGCCGAGCGAGTCGGCCGCCTCGATCTGCCCCTTGTCGACGGAGGCGAACCCACCACGGAAGATCTCTGCCTGGTAGGCGGCCTGGTTGAGGGAGAGGCCGATCACCGCGGCTGTGGTGGCACTGATCAACCGGTTGACGTCGATGTCCTGGGAGACGTCTGTGAACGGGATCCCGATCGCGAGGTTGGGGTAGAGCGCGGCGATGTTGAACCAGAAGATCAGCTGCACCAGCACCGGCGTGCCCCGGAAGAACGTGACGTACGCACCAGCCAGGATCCGAACCGGCCGGAGCGGCGAGACGCGCAGGACGGCGACGAACAGACCGAGAAGGGCGCCGAAGGTCATGCAGAGGATCGTGAGCACCACTGTCATCACCAGGCCGCGCAGCACCGTCTCCGCAGTGACGTACTGCGCCACCACGTCCCACTGGTAGTTCTCGTTCGTCAGGAGCGTGCGGATCACTCCGAACGCCACCAGAGCACAGGCCGCCCAGGCCACGTACTCCAGCGCTCCGCGCCGGTGGACGCGAGGCTTGCTCGTGGCGTCCGGTCCCCCTAGCTTCTGATTGTCGCGGTCCGCACGGACCGGATCAGTGGTGGAAGTCATGGGTCATCCCAGGGCTTCGGAGGTGTCGATCGCGCCGGCGCCCAGACCCCACCGGTCCAGGGTCGCCTGGTAGGCCGGAGAGTCCATCAGGGACTGCATCGCCGCGTGCAGCGCCGGCGTGAGGGGCGAGTCCTTCTCGAGGCCGAGGGCCACGATGTCGTCACCTTCCTCCTTCTGGTACTGCGGGGCGAGCAGCTCGAAGGACTGCGGCTGCTGCTTGGCCGCCCAGGCCAGCTGAGAGGTGTCGGAGAAGACACCGTCGATCCGCTTGGCCACGAGTTGCGTCAGCGCGCCCTCCACGTTGCCCAGCACGACGCCGTCGACGGGGTCCTGCCCGGCGGCCTCACAGTCCTCGGAGATCAGCGGGAGGTAGTCCTGCTGCTGAGAGCTGCCGGTCATCACGGCGATCTTCTTGCCGCAGATGGACTCGTCGGCCAGGCTCAGGTCCTGCGGGTTGCCCTTCTCCACGATCAGGGACGACCCGGCCGCCCAGTAGGTGATCATGTCCAGGACCTCCAGCCGCTCCGGCGTGGGAGTCATGTTGGTGGCGGTGAAGTCGTAGCGACCGGAGGCGATCCCCGGGATCACGTTGTCCCAGGTGACGTTCTTGACCTCGACCTCGAGCCCCAGCGTCTTGCCCAGGAGCTTGGCGATGTCCACGTTGTAGCCGATCGGCGTCTTGTTGTCCTGGGCCAGGAACGAGGTGGGCGGGTAGTGCAGGTCGGCGGCCATGGTGATCACACCGCGCTCCTTGATGTCCGCGGGGAGCAGGTCGGCAGCGGTGGTATCCGACTTCACAGCCGCGGCAACATCGTCGAAGCTGCCCTTGGCGCCCGACGCCTCGTCGTTGGCCTCGGAGCCGCCTCCGCCGCAGGCGGCTGTCGAGGCAAGGAGCAGGGTTCCCAGGCTCGCTGCGGTGACGGTCTTCCACTTGCTCATGGTCGTGGCGCTCATGCTGGTTCTCTCCTGGGGTGTGGTCGAAGATGGTGGCTGAAATTTGTGGAAGCTGGTGGGCTGGTTCAGATGCCGAGCAGGGTGTTGAGCTCGTCGAGGGTCTTGACGACGGTGAGGTCGTAGCCGGGGGGCACCGGGTCGTAGCCGCGGTCGAGCAGCACGAGGTTGCGGAAGCCCATGTCGTGCATCGGCATCGGGTCGTAGCGGGTGTGCGAGGAGACGTGGACGAAGTCCTCGGGCTG
>NZ_JAFMZM010000011.1 GCF_024436375.1 Nocardioides astragali
GGGTGCGTCTGATTCTTGAGAACTCAACAGTGTGTTTGATTAGTCGACGAATTAGTTTGTTTTGCCCCGTTGGCATCGATCTTTGTGGTTGGTGTCGCGGTTTCTTTGACAATGATTCTGACAACATGTCAGTTTCGTTTTTTGTCAGGGGATGTGGCTCTTATTGATTGTCGCTGCTTGTGGCCTTTTGGGTTGTGGGTGGTGCATGTTTTTCGATGGAGAGTTTGATCCTGGCTCAGGACGAACGCTGGCGGCGTGCTTAACACATGCAAGTCGAGCGGAAAGGCCACTTCGGTGGTACTCGAGCGGCGAACGGGTGAGTAACACGTGAGTAATCTGCCCTTGGCTTCGGGATAGCCACCGGAAACGGTGATTAATACCGGATATGACAATGCTGCGCATGTGGTGTTGTGGAAAGTTTTTCGGCCAGGGATGTGCTCGCGGCCTATCAGCTTGATGGTGAGGTAATGGCTCACCATGGCTTCGACGGGTAGCCGGCCTGAGAGGGTGACCGGTCACACTGGGACTGAGACACGGCCCAGACTCCTACGGGAGGCAGCAGTGGGGAATATTGGACAATGGGCGGAAGCCTGATCCAGCAACGCCGCGTGAGGGATGACGGCCTTCGGGTTGTAAACCTCTTTCAGTACCGACGAAGCGCAAGTGACGGTAGGTACAGAAGAAGCACCGGCCAACTACGTGCCAGCAGCCGCGGTAATACGTAGGGTGCGAGCGTTGTCCGGAATTATTGGGCGTAAAGGGCTCGTAGGCGGTTTGTCGCGTCGGGAGTGAAAACGCCGTGCTTAACACGGCGCTTGCTTTCGATACGGGCAGACTAGAGGTATGCAGGGGAGAACGGAATTCCTGGTGTAGCGGTGAAATGCGCAGATATCAGGAGGAACACCGGTGGCGAAGGCGGTTCTCTGGGCATTACCTGACGCTGAGGAGCGAAAGTGTGGGGAGCGAACAGGATTAGATACCCTGGTAGTCCACACCGTAAACGTTGGGCGCTAGGTGTGGGGTCCATTCCACGGATTCCGTGCCGCAGCTAACGCATTAAGCGCCCCGCCTGGGGAGTACGGCCGCAAGGCTAAAACTCAAAGGAATTGACGGGGGCCCGCACAAGCGGCGGAGCATGCGGATTAATTCGATGCAACGCGAAGAACCTTACCTGGGTTTGACATACACCCTGCCGCTCCAGAGATGGGGCTTCTTTTGGGGGTGTACAGGTGGTGCATGGCTGTCGTCAGCTCGTGTCGTGAGATGTTGGGTTAAGTCCCGCAACGAGCGCAACCCTCGTTCTATGTTGCCAGCACGTCCTTCGGGATGGTGGGGACTCATAGGAGACTGCCGGGGTCAACTCGGAGGAAGGTGGGGATGACGTCAAGTCATCATGCCCCTTATGTCCAGGGCTTCACGCATGCTACAATGGCCGGTACAAAGGGCTGCGATCCCGTAAGGGGGAGCGAATCCCAAAAAGCCGGTCTCAGTTCGGATTGGGGTCTGCAACTCGACCCCATGAAGTCGGAGTCGCTAGTAATCGCAGATCAGCAACGCTGCGGTGAATACGTTCCCGGGCCTTGTACACACCGCCCGTCACGTCACGAAAGTCGGCAACACCCGAAGCCGGTGGCCCAACCCTTGTGGAGGGAGCCGTCGAAGGTGGGGCTGGCGATTGGGACGAAGTCGTAACAAGGTAGCCGTACCGGAAGGTGCGGCTGGATCACCTCCTTTCTAAGGAGCACACGCCCCGACGCCAGGCGAATGTTCTGGCGCGTATGGTGGTGTTCACTAGTGGAATCGTCGACGCTCGTCTCGTGCAGCTTGTCTGTGCGGGGGTTCGAGTACTTGCTGCCCAGCGTTGGTTGGGGGTGGGGTCAGGCACACTGTTGGGTCCTGAAGGATCAGCCGCGTGCTCCTGGTGGCTGTCGTCTTGTTGGGCTGTGAGCTGGGTGGGCCTGTTGGGCTTGCGTGGGCTTGTGGTTTGGCGGGGTGGTGGTTGGCCGGGGGTGTGGTTGGTGTCTTTGGTTCCTCCCTTTGCTCCGTGCTCGCTGTTGTGGTGGGTTCGGGGTGTTGGTGGGGTTGTTGTTTGAGATCTGCATAGTGGACGCGAGCATCTTTGCAACCAGCAATTTTTGTGGTTGTGAAATTGGCGTGCACCGGTTTTCCTGCTGGTGTGCGTTGTTGTGTTGTATGTGCTGGCTCGTCTCTTTGATTGGGGGGCGGGCTGGTGGTGTTTGTTTCGTAGCTGGCGCGTGAGAAGTTGTTGCGTGTGTTGTTTTGACGTTGTTGAGACAAGCTATGAAGGGCACATGGTGGATGCCTTGGCATCAAGAGCCGATGAAGGACGTTGGAGCCTGCGATAAGCCCTGGGGAGTTGGCAACCAAGCTGTGATCCGGGGGTGTCCGAATGGGGAAACCCAGCACGAGTCATGTCGTGTTACCCGCACCTGAACACATAGGGTGTGTGGAGGGAACGTCGGGAAGTGAAACATCTCAGTACCGACAGGAAGAGAAAACAACAGTGATTCCGAGAGTAGTGGCGAGCGAAATCGGATGAGGCTAAACCGTAACGGTGTGATACCCGGCAGGGGTTGCCGTTACGGGGTCGTGGGACCGCTCTACTGAGTCTGCCGGCTCAGTGCAGAGTAAGAAACCAGTGTGGAAGTCGAAGTCGGTTGGAAAGCCGTACCGTAGAGGGTGATAGGCCCGTAGACGTAAAGCGCTGGCTCTGGAGCGTGTTCCCAAGTAACACGGAACCCCTGAAATTCCGTGTGAATCTGGCGGGACCACCCGTTAAGCCTAAATACTCCTTGATGACCGATAGCGGACAAGTACCGTGAGGGAAAGGTGAAAAGTACCCCTGGCGGGGAGTGAAATAGTACCTGAAACCGTGTGCCTACAATCCGTCGGAGCCTTATGCATCCTTGTGGTGTGGGGGTGACGGCGTGCCTTTTGAAGAATGAGCCTGCGAGTTTGCGGTGTGTTGCGAGGTTAACCCGTGTGGGGAAGCCGTAGCGAAAGCGAGTCCTAATAGGGCGATTCAGTAGCGCGCTCAAGACCCGAAGCGAAGTGATCTATCCATGGGCAGGTTGAAGCGTCGGTAAGACGACGTGGAGGACCGAACCCACTTAGGTTGAAAACTGAGGGGATGACCTGTGGATAGGGGTGAAAGGCCAATCAAACTTCGTGATAGCTGGTTCTCCCCGAAATGCATTTAGGTGCAGCGTTGCGTGTTTCTTGCCGGAGGTAGAGCACTGGATAGCTAATGGGCCCTACAAGGTTACTGACGTTAGCCAAACTCCGAATGCCGGTAAGTGAGAGCGCAGCAGTGAGACTGCGGGGGATAAGCTCCGTAGTCGAGAGGGAAACAGCCCAGACCATCAGCTAAGGCCCCTAAGCGGTGACTAAGTGGAAAAGGATGTGGAGTCGCATTGACAACCAGGAGGTTGGCTTGGAAGCAGCCACCCTTGAAAGAGTGCGTAATAGCTCACTGGTCAAGTGATTCCGCGCCGACAATGTAGCGGGGCTCAAGTCATCCGCCGAAGCTATGGCATTCAGAGAATACGCAAGCCGCCCTTGAGGTTGGTTCAGTGCTCTGGATGGGTAGGGGAGCGTCGTGTGGGCAGTGAAGCGCCGGAGTGATCCAGGTGTGGAGCCCACACGAGTGAGAATGCAGGCATGAGTAGCGAATCACGGGTGAGAAACCCGTGCGCCGAATGATCAAGGGTTCCAGGGTCAAGCTAATCTGCCCTGGGTAAGTCGGGACCTAAGGCGAGGCCGACAGGCGTAGTCGATGGACAACGGGTTGATATTCCCGTACCGGCGAAGTTGCGCCCATGACGAACCTGGTGATGCTAACCACCCGAAACCCAACGGACCGGACCCTTCGGGGCGAGGCCGGTGGGCGGAGCGTGGGACCCGAACCGGTAGTAGTCAAGCGATGGGGTGACACAGGAAGGTAGCCCAACCACAGCGATGGTTGTCTGTGGGCAAGCGTGTAGGGCGTGGTGTAGGCAAATCCGCACCATCCACTTCAGTGTGGAGTCTGAGACGTGACGCGGAGCCGTATGGCGAAGTGGGTGATCCTATGCTGTCGAGAAAAACCTCTAGCGAGCAACGAGCCGCCCGTACCCCAAACCGACTCAGGTGATCAGGTAGAGAATACCAAGGCGATCGAGAAAACCATGGTTAAGGAACTCGGCAAAATGCCCCCGTAACTTCGGGAGAAGGGGGGCCCGGATCGTGAACCCACTTGCTGGGGGAAGCGTGAAGGGCCGCAGAGACCAGGGGAAAGCGACTGTTTACTAAAAACACAGGTCCGTGCGAAGTTGTAAGACGATGTATACGGACTGACTCCTGCCCGGTGCTGGAAGGTTAAGAGGACCGGTTAGACCCTTCGGGGTCGAAGCTGAGAATTTAAGCCCCAGTAAACGGCGGTGGTAACTATAACCATCCTAAGGTAGCGAAATTCCTTGTCGGGTAAGTTCCGACCTGCACGAATGGAGTAACGACTTTCCCACTGTCTCAACCATGGACTCGGCGAAATTGCAGTACGAGTAAAGATGCTCGTTACGCGCGGCAGGACGGAAAGACCCCGGGACCTTTACTATAGTTTGGTATTGGTGTTTGGTACGGCTTGTGTAGGATAGGTGGGAGACTGTGAAACCTTCACGCCAGTGGAGGTGGAGTCAACGTTGAAATACCACTCTGGTCGTACTAGATGTCTAACCTAGGTCCGTTATCCGGATCAGGGACAGTGCCTGATGGGTAGTTTAACTGGGGCGGTTGCCTCCTAAAATGTAACGGAGGCGCTCAAAGGTTCCCTCAGCCTGGTTGGCAATCAGGTGGCGAGTGTAAGTGCACAAGGGAGCTTGACTGTGAGACAGACATGTCGAGCAGGGACGAAAGTCGGAACTAGTGATCTGGCCACGGCATGTGGAAGCGTGGTCACTCAACGGATAAAAGGTACCCCGGGGATAACAGGCTGATCTTCCCCAAGAGTCCATATCGACGGGATGGTTTGGCACCTCGATGTCGGCTCGTCGCATCCTGGGGCTGGAGTAGGTCCCAAGGGTTGGGCTGTTCGCCCATTAAAGCGGCACGCGAGCTGGGTTTAGAACGTCGTGAGACAGTTCGGTCCCTATCCGCCGCGCGCGCAGGAAACTTGAGAAAGGCTGTCCCTAGTACGAGAGGACCGGGATGGACGAACCTCTGGTGTGCCAGTTGTCCCGCCAGGGGCACGGCTGGTTGGCTACGTTCGGAAGTGATAACCGCTGAATGCATCTAAGCGGGAAGCACGTTTCAAGATGAGGTTTCCCACCACACAAGTGGGTAAGGCCCCCCACAGAACATGGGGTTGATAGGCCGGAGGTGTACAGCAGCAATGCCCAGCCGACCGGTACTAATAGGCCGAGGGCTTGTCCCAACACCGTACAAAACCACACAAGCACCAAT
>NZ_JAFMZM010000012.1 GCF_024436375.1 Nocardioides astragali
TCACGGGGTCGGACCTTGGCCAACATTGCCTTCGCCTGGGCCGCGGACAGGTCCCGCTTGGCCCCGCCCGGGATGAGCTCGAGCAGCAGGTGGTGCAGCTGGGAGGTCTTGCGGGTGTGCTCCTCACCCAGTGATCGGCGCCGGTCGACCAGGAGTCGCAGCACCTCCAGCTGCTCGTCGGCGACCACCGGCCGCAGCCCGGTCATCCGGGTGCCGACGAGGGCCACCGAGTGGGCGTCGGTGGCGTCGGTCTTGCGGCCCTGCCCGGTCGCGAACACCCGCGCGCGTGATGAGAGCTTGGGTGGGACGTCGACGACCTCCTCGCCATCGGCCAACAGCCGGACCGCGATGTGCTTGCCGATCCCGGCACAGCCCTCGATCGCCCACACCCGGTCGGGCCACTGGCCGGCGTAGCGCCGCATCTCGTCGTAACCGTCACGGTCGGTTCCGAACCGGCCCGTGCCGACGATGCTCTCGTCGGCCGTCATCACCTCGATCGTCGCCGAGCGCTTGTGCGGGTCCATCCCGATCACAACCCGACCGGTCTTCGTTGCTGTGCTCACGCCTTCCTCCGATGCTCGAACCATTTCGGTTGTCGAGCCGGGAGGGCAACGCTGCTTCGAGCTGGGCAAACCCCTCTTGAGCCTCTCCTGGCCCTGGCGACGCCCGGGCTGCGCAGGCCAGATGAGAGCCACACGACCCGCGTGGGCAGCCGAAAAGGGAGCGACAGCCCGGGCGCCTGGACCGAGCCTCGCCAGGCGCCGGTCCTGCGTCAATGAAACAAGCAGCCG
>NZ_JAFMZM010000013.1 GCF_024436375.1 Nocardioides astragali
GGGGTGATGACGGCGTCGACGTAGCCCCGCTCGGCGGCGATGTAGGGGTTGGCCAGCGTGGTCTCGTACTCGTCGATCAGCTCGGCCCGCCGGGCCTCGACGTCGCCACCGTCGTCGGCGACCTTCGCCAGCGTCTTGCGGTGCAGGATGTTGGCCGCGCCCTGAGCGCCCATGACGGCGATCTGGGCGGTGGGCCACGCGACGTTGATGTCGGCGCCGAGGTGCTTGGAGCCCATCACGTCGTACGCCCCGCCGTAGGCCTTGCGGGTGATGATCGTGATCAGCGGGACGGTCGCCTCGGCGTAGGCGTAGATCAGCTTCGCGCCGCGGCGGATGATGCCGTCCCACTCCTGGTCGGTGCCCGGCAGGAAGCCCGGCACGTCGACGAAGGTCAGCACCGGGATGTTGAACGCGTCGCAGAAGCGTACGAACCGGGCGGCCTTCTCGGAGGCGTCGATGTCGAGGCAGCCGGCGAGCTGCATCGGCTGGTTGGCCACGATCCCGACCGAGCGACCCTCGACACGGCCGAAGCCGACCAGGATGTTGGGCGCGAACAGCTCCTGGACCTCGAGGAACTCCTCCTCGTCCAGCACGGCGGTGATCACGTCGTGCATGTCGTAGGGCTGGTTGGCCCCGTCGGGGATCAGGGTGTCGAGCGCCCGGTCGAGATC
>NZ_JAFMZM010000014.1 GCF_024436375.1 Nocardioides astragali
GTTCCGTCCGAAGTACGTCTCGTTCGACTGCTACGGCACGTTGATCAGCTGGCCGATGACGCCGATCACCAAGAAGCTGGTCGGCGACCAGGTCCCGGCCGAGCAGTGGGACCAGTTCGTCGCCGAGTTCCGCGGCTACCGCTACGACGCCGTGTGCGACGCGTACTACCCCTACGAGCAGGTGCTGCAGAACGCCTTCGACCGGGTCTGCCGCAAGTGGCGCATCGAGTCGGACCCGACTGCGGGCAAGCTGCTCGCCGAGGGCGTACGCAGCTTCGGTCCGCACCCCGACGTGGTCGAGCCGCTGAAGAAGATGGCCGAGCACTACAAGCTGGTGATCCTCTCCAACGCCGACGACGCCTTCCTCGCCGAGAGCGTGCCCCGGCTCGAGGCCGACTTCCACGCCGTCTACACCGCCGAGCAGGCCGGCTACTACAAGCCCCGCTACGGCGCGTTCGAGTACATGCTCGACCAGCTCGACGCCCAGCCCGAGGACTTCGTCCACGTCTCCTCGCACACCCGCTACGACCCGATGCCGATGCACGACATGGGCTTCCGCAACCTCGTGCTGCT
>NZ_JAFMZM010000015.1 GCF_024436375.1 Nocardioides astragali
TCGATGCCTTCGGCTTCGGCGACGAGTCCGCCGATGACGTCGGCGAGGACGGCGGCCTTGAGGGGCAGGCCGCGGACCTCGTTGTAGCCGACGACGTCGACGAGGTACTTCGCGCGGAGCAGCAGGGAGAGCTGGCCGAGGTTCATCTCGGGGACGAGGACCTTGTCGTAGCGCTTGAGGATGTCGCCGAGGTCGCTGGGCAAGGGGTTGAGGTGGCGCAGGTGGGTCTGGGCGACGTGGTAGCCGGCCTTGCGGACGCGTCGTACGCCGGCGCCGATGGGGCCGTAGGTGGAGCCCCAGCCGAGGACCAGCACCTTGGCCAGCCCGTCCGGGTCGTCGACCTCGAGTGGGGGCAGGGAGTCGGCGATGCGGTCGACCTTGGCCGCTCTGGTGCGGACCATGAAGTCGTGGTTGGCGGGGTCGTAGGAGATGTTGCCGTGTCCGTCGCCCTTCTCGAGCCCGCCGATGCGGTGCTCGAGGCCGGGGGTGCCGGGGATCGCCCACGGGCGGGCCAGGGTGGCGTCGTCACGCAGGTAGGGCCAGAACTC
>NZ_JAFMZM010000016.1 GCF_024436375.1 Nocardioides astragali
GTCTTGATGACGTCGGGTCCGGTGATGAACATCGCCGAGGTCTGGTCGACCATGATCGTGAAGTCGGTGACCGCGGGGGAGTAGACGTGCCCGCCCGCGCAGTTGCCCATGATCAGGCTGATCTGCGGGATCACGCCGGACGCGTGGACGTTGCGGCGGAAGATCTCGCCGTAGAGGCCGAGGCTGACCACACCCTCCTGGATGCGGGCGCCGGCACCCTCGTTGATGCCGATGATCGGGCAGCCGGTCTTGATCGCGAGGTCCATGACCTTGGTGATCTTCTCGCCGTAGACCTCGCCCAGCGAGCCGCCGAAGACGGTGAAGTCCTGGCTGAACACGCACACCATGCGGCCGTTGACCTCGCCGTAGCCGGTCACCACCCCGTCGCCGTAGGGGCGGGTCTTCTCCAGCCCGAACGCGGTCGAGCGGTGGCGGGCGAGCTCGTCGAGCTCGACGAAGGTGCCCTCGTCGAAGAGGATCTCGATGCGCTCGCGGGCGGTCTTGCGTCCCTT
>NZ_JAFMZM010000001.1 GCF_024436375.1 Nocardioides astragali
GCGTGGGCAGCCGAAAAGGGAGCGACAGCCCGGGCGCCTGGACCGAGCCTCGCCAGGCGCCGGTCCTGCGTCAATGAAACAAGCAGCCGATGACAGGACGTTCCCAAGCATCACTCGGGGGCGTACCGTCGCAGGGGTGATCACCGTGGTTCGGGTGGCTCGGGTGCTGCTCATCATCGTGCTGGCCTTGCTGGCCATCTCGTTTGTAATGGGTGTAGGCACAACAAGCACGGGGCCTGTTGAGAAGGTCGTATTCCTGCTCCTCATAGGCGGGTGCGTTTATGCGGCAGCGAAGGTCACCGCTGTGACCGAGTGGCTAGTTCACCGGTTAGCCCGTCGCTGACGCCTGCATTTGGCAGTCCGCTCATGCCGCGTTCCGGTCACGGCTGATCCCCACACGTCGCCACTACGGGGATGACATGAGTGGGCAGCGTCCAGACTTCAGCGGGATGACGGTCAACGAGCGCCTCTTCACGTCGGGCCTGGTTGAGCAGTTCGATGCCGCGACTGATGCGGGCGACCGGCATCGCGCAATCGAACTTCTGCAGCAGGTTGCGATGAGCGAAAGCAGCGCCACCACGACCGTGGATGCGGTCCTGGCCAACGCGCCGAAGTACGGATACCCCCGCCCTTCCTGAAGCTCCGGATCTGCCGCAATCAGTGCGGCATACCGCCGCCTATCGGACATCCGGATCTGCCGGCGGTCTCAAGGGGTCGGCGCAACACTTCCTTGATTCGACGTTGTCGAGGAGGTCGTTGTGGGGCATGGCGATTACGAGAGGTTGACGCCGGAGGCGACCGACCAGGTGTGGCTGCGGCTGCGTGCTGGGCAGGCGGCAAAGCCCACGGCGCGTGAGCTCGGTTTGTGCACCGGCACGGTGCGCGCCTATCTGTTGCGGTGTGGAGGCATCAGACCGGAGCCGCGGCGGCGCGCGCCGGGTCGGCTCAGCCTGGCCGAACGCGAGGAGATCTCCCGCGGTCTCGCGGCCGGTCAGTCGATCCGGATGATCGCGGCGGCGTTGGGCAGGTCGCCATCGACGGTTAGCCGCGAGGTCAACGCCAACGGTGGGACACGGCGGTACCGGGCGGCACGTGCCGACGTGGCGGCATGGGCTCGGGCGACCCGGCCCAAGCCATGCAAGCTCGCGGACAACCCGGCGCTGCGTGCCATCGTGGAGGAGAAGCTCCAGCGGCGGTGGTCACCGCAGCAGATCGCCGGCTGGCTCAAGATCAACTACCCCGACAGTCCGGAGATGCAGGTGTCGCACGAGAGCATCTACCGCACCCTGTACGTGCAGTCGCGTGGCGCGCTGCGCAAGGAGCTAACCGCCTATCTGCGCACCGGCCGGGTCATTCGCAGGCCCAAAGGAGTCCGTCTGCCCGACGGGCGCGGCGGTCGACCGAACACGCTGCATATCTCCGAGCGACCACCCGAGGCCGAAGACCGTGCGGTGCCCGGACACTGGGAAGGCGACCTTGTGTTCGGCAAAGGGATGAGCCCGGTGGCCACCTTGGTCGAGCGCTCTACCCGGTTCCTGATGCTGGTCGCTCTGCCTGATGGCAACCACAAGGCCGACGTGGTCGCCGACGCGCTGGCTGCCGCCGTGACCACCTTGCCGACCCAGCTTGCCCGCTCGTTGACCTGGGACCTGGGCCACGAGATGGCTGAGCATCAACGGTTCACCACCGCCACCGGGATCCAGGTCTACTTCTGCGATCCCAAGTCACCTTGGCAGCGCGGCAGCAACGAGAACACCAACGGCCTGCTGCGTCAGTACCTGCCACGACGAGTCGACTTCCGCACGCTGACCCAGGCCGACTTCGACGCCATTGCCCAAGAGCTAAACGAACGCCCTCGACAGACCCTCGGCTTCAAGACACCATCACAGGCACTAGCCGAGGTGTTGCGTTGACCGCCTGAACCCGCACCGATGAGGGGGCACACTGCCGAGGAGGCGCGGCGTCGCCTCCGGCCGGCTCGGCCAGGTGAACTGGCTGTGGAGCCGGTAGGAGACTGGGTCAGCGGCCGACCGCGGAGAAGATCACGACGTCCTCGCAGAAGTCGCGGCCGTCGGTCTCGTTGAGACCGGTCGACTCACGGAGCACCTCGAAGGACAGCTCCTCGTCGTTAATGGTGTCGATGACTATCCGGAACCGGATGTTGCCAGGGTCGCGAAGCACCATCTTGCCGGTGTTGTCGAAGTACTTGGCCCCGCCGGCGTTGTTGGTGTCGATCTGGATGACGCCGTCGCCGAGGTCGGTGATCTTCTGGTCCATGTTCATCGAGGTGAACTTGGTCGAGTAGGTGCCGCCGTCGGCCAGGTTCGTCCAGGTGATGGTGCCGCGGATCGACTCGCGGAAGTAGGCGAGGCCCTGGGGGCCACGCTCGTTGACGACGAACGATCCGGAGACGTCGCCGTCTTCGCGGATCGGCAGGCCGTTGCTCTCGCAGATGAAGTCCTCGGACCAAACCTCGTGGAAGTGGCCCCTTTCCAGCGGCTGGGCCGTTGCGGAGGGAGCGACCGGTGAGGCGACCAGAGCGCCTGCGGCGAGCGCTACTGCAGCGCAGACAGATGCGATGCGCATGGGAACTCCTGGGCGGGGAGACGGATGAGGCTTCGAGCAGTGTGGACAGCGTCTCCGACCGTGGCGAATCTGTCATGGCCAAAGATGGGGTACTCGACGCATAGCGTTCCGCTCATGCCGCGATGAGTGCACGCATTCTCTCGTTCGGTGGTTCGCACTAACCTCTGTTGATGTCCCAGGAGTCAGATCGTCGGCAGGCACGCGGGGCGGTTGCGGGCTACCACGGAGCGCGGCTCGCCGAACTCGTCGCGCCCGTAGCCGACGCGATTGACCGCTTCCGCGGCGGTGAACTGGACGCGTTTGACGTCGACGAGGTGCTGTTCCAGTACTCACGTGCTGCGAAAGAGCTTTGGAAGTTCTGCAATATCGGCGACATTGAGCTCACAGCGGGCCAGCTGCATGATGGTGCGCCGATCGACTGGTGGGAACGCGGAGCATCGACGCGCGCCAGGCACCCGCCTGTCAACGAAGTGCCGACCAGCGAACCTAGTTGACCGGCACGCAATCAAACGTGCGTCTTACCGCCGCGTTCGCCCCACCGAGTGATCTCGGTGTGCAACTAGGCCGAACGATGTCGGTGCATCCGGGCAGCATGCGTCCATGGTCTCCGTGGTCGAAGCTATGCAGCTACTGGAAGTAGCGCGCGCTGAGCGCCCTGAACAGAGAACCACGGGATTGCCAGCGCTGGACGAATCCACCGGAGGGTTCGATCTCGGGCAGTGCTGGATCGTGGTTGGAACCCCCGGCCAAGGGCGCAGCGCACTAGCCGCTCAGTGGGCTTGGCTGCTGGCCAGCCAACACGGCTTCACCACTCAGCTGGTCTCAACAAAGGAGCCGGTTGCCCGTGTTGCGACCCGCCTTGCCGCGTCTGTCGCGAAGGTGCCGATGAGTCACTTCGGTCATCGCGGGCTGTCGGGGCGCGATCCGGAGAAGTTGCGCCGAGTGGGTCCGAGGCTGGAGTCCGCGCCTCTCTCAATAGTCGGGCCAGGCGAACTTTCAATCGCCGACGTGGACATGGATGAGTTGCCGAGTTCGCAGGTGCTCGTCGTTGACGACTCTCACCACTCGGGCGGGATGTGTCCACAACGAACGGCCGCTCTCGCCGCTCGCGGGCACCTCGTCGTTCTGACGCTTCCCCGCTATCGAGTCGTATCCAACGCGGGAATCGAACCGACGTGGGCCGACGTCGCGGACTTCATCCTCGACATCGACCGCCCCGACCTGCTCGACCGCACCTCGCTGCGACCTGGCGAGGCTGACCTCCACCTATTGCGTAACCGCTGGGGACCGACTCAGTCCCATTTGGTCGGCTTTCAGGGGCACTACTCACGATTCGTCGATATGGCCCGTGTCTGAGCCCGAACGATGGAAAGGTCAGTGCATGAGACTTCCTCAACTTCTTCAGTCGTCCGACGACTCGGGTGCCGTCAGTGCGTTGCAGCGCTACTACTCCTTGGGTGAATACAGTGACTCGGACCCGTTCACGGGGGCGCGGTTCGACGACTGGGACAGCACTCTCTCGCGAAGTGAAGACGTGAACCGGTTCACGGCCGATGACTTAGTCGCCGTCAGCCTGCTATCTGTGTACGTTCCTCCGGCCGCCGCTATAGAGCTGCTCGACACGGGCGCGGCGAAGTTCAGTCGGCTCTTGCGAGAGCTCGGCGGTGATCGCGACTTGGTGGAAGAGACTCAAGCGTGGAGCGATGCTTGGGCGGGCTGGAGACTCTGGAGCGAACTGACGGCGCTACCAGGAGTGGGCGCCACAACGGCCAGCAAGCTTCTGGCCCGGAAACGGCCCCGTCTGCGTCCCATTTACGACTCGGTGGTAGCGACCGTGATTGATTCTCAAGACATCTGGGCGCCATTACGGAAAACCCTGAACGAGCTTGATGACCTCCACCCCCGCCTCCTACGCCTAAGGGAGCAAGCAGGGCTCACAGACGCCGTTTCGGCACTCCGCGTATTCGACGTGGTCGCATGGATGGAGGGCAAGGGCGCGACGTGACTGAGGTCCTACCGACGATCAGCCGGTGCCCCATTCCGCCGCCTACGACTGTCAAGCCATTAGGGGCGTCGGTGCTTCGCGTACCGGCGTAACCGTTTCGGTCCGGGGGCGCGTTGCCCGAGCATCGAGGAGTCCGACGGCTGATCGTGGGAATCGCGGTAGTCGTTGATGATCCTGTCCGGTTGACCGCTCAGCGGGCAATCTTCCTCGCTGCCGGCTGCTGGCCAGCCCCGAATGCGGTGAGTCCCAGCATGAGGGGCTGGTCCACTCCGCTTCATTTCGAACGGGCACCAGACAAGCCTGAAATCCGGACGGAGACTGGCCTGGCTACGCCCCTCCCTCACCGCCTTCCAGTTCAGAGAGTTGCCTGATGAAGAAGATCATGCAGATCTTGGCACCGGTGCTGGCCCTCGTGTTCCTCGCGCCCACTGCGACGCACTCAGCCCCTGACAGCACCCGGTACGGCACGGCCGGCCTTGTCGCCACATCGGCCTACGCATCGGACGAGGCGCCACCCCCTGCCATCGTGCAGTCTCGGGAGGTACCGACGGTGAAGGTTGGCCTGAGCGTGACCGGCAGGGCCGCGTGGGTCATAGGGACGCAGCCGGAGGGACGGTGCGCCGACATCACGTTCACCCCAGGCCAAACCGTCAGGGTTCGTGATGGGAAGACGGGCAGGAAAGTCGCGGTCGGCACGATGGGGTCGTGCCATTACCAGATGACCCAGGAAGGTTTCTGCATCGCGGGACTGGGCTGCTTTCCCGCAATCGTGAGGGCCGTGTTCAGGATGCAACTGCCGCGCCTGCCTTACGTCGGGATCCCGAAGTACGTCATCAACGTCGGCGGGAAGCAGTTCCAGATCGGGGTACGCAAGCTCGCCGCTGAAGGTTGGTCGTACCGGTTCTAGATCTAGTGCGCTGGATCTCCTTCTCCAATGGTCATGCACCCCTCGGTGATCGGCAGCACCGGGCACGAGCGGGTCGTTCTCACTGAGTCAGCCTGGCCTCGCGCAGCGTGAGTCGGGCCCGCGTACAACGCCGCGGCCGAGTCGCAAGCCTTCGCCTTCACCCAGCAGACGCTGCTGCACTTGGCGCACTCCTGGACTTCCTAGTTGGTCGAGAGGATGGTGGACCGAAACCCGCGTTCGGTCTAGGAGGCGCTTGAATGAAGAGTCTCCGGAGGCTACGACGATTATCGGTCGCCCTCGTGGCCGGTGTCGCTGCCATAGCTATCGCAGGTCTCGCTTCCTCCGCTAGGGCTGTGGATCTCGTTGGGGGTCCAGACCGAGTCTCGTTGGGGGTAAACGACGGTCAAGCTGACAAGAGCAGTTACGGAGGTCAGGTCTCAGACGACGGCAGGTACGTGGCCTTCATGTCCACTGCCGACAATCTGGTGTCGCGGGACTCCCGCCGCCAACAGGTGTACGTCCGAGACCGGGAGCTTGGCGTCACAACGCGTGCCAGCGTCTCGTCATCGGAGCGACCCGCCGACCAACACAGTTGGCTCGAGGACATGTCAGCCGACGGTCGATACGTCCTCTTCACCAGCAGAACCACCTACCTAGTACAACACGACACCAACCAGGCGCTGGACCTATTCATGCGTGACACTGTGAAGGGCAAGACGACAAGGGTCAGTGTGGGCAGCGGCGGCCGTCAGGCCAACGATCACACGCTTGAAGGCAACATCTCCGGCAATGGCAAATGGGTAGTGTTCTCCTGCCTAGCAACCAACCTTGCTCCCGGTGCATCAAACCCTGGCCAGGCACAGGTCTTCATGCGGAACCTCGACACGGGACAGACCATTCTGGTCTCCCGCAACAGCCGCGGAGAGCCGGCGAGCGGGGAAGGCGCGTCGAACGCGTCGGTGTCAGCGAACGGGCGCTTGTGACCTTCGAGTCCGCAGCGCAAAACCTTGGCGCGCGATCGACGAGCACGCGTTCGGGCAAGGTGTATCTCCGCGATCGTCGCACCGGCAAGACGCGCCTCGTGTCGGTGGACCCAAGCGGACAGCCGTTCACCCGAAGCAGCGAGAACTCGAACCTCTCGGCGGATGGCAGAGTAGTTGCCTGGATGACCGGCTACTACGACCGTGCCGGCCCCTACTTCACTACTTACGCTTGGGATCGAGACACAGGTAAGAGTGAAGCCGTGAGCGTCGCATCGACGGGCGCCGTGTCAAGAAACGGCTCGGTAGGGACTATTTCGCTTTCCCGGAACGGCGAGCTCGTGCTTTTTGGGTCCCGTGCCTATCTGACCAGCGACGAATCGCAGACCGACGACACATCGCAACTTCCCGAAGAACAGGATGCCGACGTCTTCGTCCGCGACAGAGTGTCCGGCGCGACAGTCCGAGTCTCTCGGCCCGGGGCCAACCCTATGTGGAGTGTAGGCAGCTATCCAAGCGAGATATCGCGGAACGGCCGCTGGGCCGTGTTCTATTCCTCGCACGACACATTGGTGCCGAACGACAACAACGGCTACATCGGGGACTTCGATGTGTTCATCCAGAGCCTTGAACGCGCCAACTGACTTGTTTGAGCTTTAGAGCGTCGGGGGACCGACGTACGCAACGCGTCCACCTGTCCTCTCCCGAACACCGGGCGAAGAGAGCGCGCTGGACGCGTCTATAAGCCCGCGGGCCGCCGGCGCACGCGCCCGAATCTCCGTCTCCGAGAGGTGTGAGGCATCCGGTGAGCGAGTGGTGAGGCACCCCAGTTACTGCCGTCTGCCCCATCGATCAAAGTCGTCCGCCAGAACTGTCCGATGCCTTCCACCGCTGAGTGCTTGTTCAGGCTGGTGACGGCCCCAGGCTCCCGGTTTAGATCTCGCATCCTCCTGGGCCTCTCCCCGGCCCGTCGAGTAAGCAGGGGGTTGCTGACCAGAACTTCGCCGAAGCGAGTCATTCCGCCGCCACTGCGCGCGCTCAGAGCCGACGAGCGTTATGCAGGAACGTAGATCAACCGGATCACGTCTTCGATCTGATCGATGGCCATGAGGCGGAGCGGCGGCCGGGGTCCGGCGAAGTACGGCTTGCCGTGACCGAGCACGACCGGATGCAGGTAGATCCGATACTCATCGATCAGGCCGAGCTCGGTGAGGCTCTGGGCTAAGCCGGGGCCGGCAACTTCGACCTCCCCGTCGCGCTCGGCCTTCTGCTTGCGGATGGCGCCCTCAAGATCATCCTGAACGAGCGTGGCGTTGGGGCCGACCGACTTCAACGAGCGCGAGACGACCCATTTCGGCTGGTTCCGCCATGCCGCCGCGAAGGCCAGTTCCGGTGCATCCCATTCGGGATGATCGTCGTCCCAGTAACGCATGACCTCATACATTTGGCGACCGTAGACACAGCCGGCTTGCGCCCGAGCCTCCTCGATGAAGTGGCGGAAGAGCGTAGGGCTTGGCGCGAACGCCATGTGGTCGACGTAGCCGTCCAGGGACTGGTTCATTCCGAACACGAGCTTGGCCATACCGAGTCCTTTCATCGCCGCACCCCCATCGATCATCGCCCATCAAGCCTCCGCACATGCCGCGATTCCCGCGCTGATAGGTGCCCCGTTCCGCCGCGATCGCCCTGCGCGAGCGGCAGCGACGGTCCGAGACCGTCTCGGCGTGGCGGTCCTCGTCGAGCTGCCCGGAACTTGACGAAACTTCAAGCATCGTTGCGGTTTGGGCGATGTCCGTTACACCTGCTTCTACGAGGCGCCCGGGAGCATTCGCTCACGCAGTTCGAGTGTTCCTGGCGCCTCGACCATTGCTCAGAGAGATGCTTGTCGTGGCGGACGATGGAGCCGGAGGTCCGCAGCGGCTTACCCACACGGGTGGGCGTGCGTCTTTCCCGGCGTGAGTCTTTTCGCCGCGAGCCGCGTACCCGGCTTTGCCGATGTCACGGGTCCGGTGCGTTCTTGATCCGATCGCGAACATCCCAGATGACGTGCCGCAGTTCTGCTGGTTGACGCTGCGCGGCCACCTGAGACGTCTTGCAGCCCGGGGACGCACTCGCCGCTGTCCGGTCGCAGCAGCCAACGGAGGCTCGATCACCCGTGAAGCTCGGAGCCCCCGAACGGCAGCCGGGCCACCACCGGCACGCGGCGCTCAAGTCGGTCGACTGCGATCCGTGCCTGCGCAGGTGCGTGGCGCGCCGCCCGACCCGACCGGCGCAGGGCCTCGCAGCTGATGACCCGCTCGGCACCCAGACAGGTGTCGTTGCCCTTGCGGCCGTTCGCGAAGTCGCCGCCGCCACTGCCCAGGTCGAGGAAGTCCGGCCCTCGTGTGGCGACGACGGAGTCGCGCCCTCCGCGCATCCAGGCCTCCAGGCTCCGTCCTCCTCGCATGATGATGTCCTCGTTCCGATGGGTGCCGCGGACCCGCCAGCGTGCGTCCTCGCCCTGGATCCACAGGACCTCGAGGCCGCGCACCCGACCGGCCCGCACCTTGGTCAGGAGAACTCCGCGGGCTAGGTCCACGGTGATCGTCGTGCCCTTGCCGAAGCCCGCCTTCCGCACGTCGAAGGTGACGAGGTCTCTGGAGCTGCCTCCGTCCACCGACATGCCGCGGGAGGCGGGGGTGAGTCTGAGGTCGATGTCGTCATGGCCCCCACCGCCGTCGACGTCGACGTGCTCCACGCCCTCGACCAGGAGCTGGTCGTCTCCGTCCTGGCCGCGGAGGACGGCCGGGCCGGTCGCCGGATGGGCTTCGAGGTGGTCCCTGCCCTCCCCGCCCCGCGCTGTACCTCCGGCCTGCCCCAGGACGATCCAGTCGCTGCCGGACCCTCCCTCGATGTCATCCGGGCCGTCGACCGCCGGGTCCACGTCCGTGCGACCGTCAGCGTCCGTCCAGTCCGCGTAGAGGGAGTCGTTGCCGCCGGCGCCGTCGATCACGTCGGCACCGCCACGACCCGTCAGCACATCGAGGTACGGCGATCCGATCAGGACGTCCGCGGTGCGCGTGCCCACGACGCCCATGGCCTCGGTCACGACGACCCGGTCGGTGCCTGACGGCTCTGCGACGACACCCAGACCGCCGATAGGCGTGAGGTCGGCTCGGATCCCGCCCGATACGCCGGCGGCGAGGAGGTCCGAATAGATCACGGTGTCCGCAGGCAGGGAGAAGTCGTCGCGCGTCACGGGATCGAGGCCGAAGTCGACGTAGTCGTTGCCTACGCCCGGCCAAATGGCGTCGCCTCCGGCATCGCTATCGAGCCCACCCAGGATGCGGTCGTCGCCCGCCATGCCCGCCAGACGGTCCGACCCCTCGTCACCGCAGATGACGTCGTTGCCGAGCAACCCGGAGATGGTGTCGTCGCCCCCGAGGCCAACCATCACGTCGTCGCCTTCGGTCCCACGGAGGACGTCGTCCCCCGGCGTACCGAGGTGCGTCGCGACCCTGCCTTCGCACGTCCCCTCGACTGCACTTGCGGGGACAGCGGGAAGCAGCGGCGCGACGAGCGCCAAGCCGGCGAGGATTAGCCGCGGCACCATGGTTCCTCCAAGAGAATCCATCTCATGGAAACCCCGCCAGGCGGCCCTGTCAAACCCCACATTGGCGATCTCGACTGCGCCCCCCTCGCCGCTGATCCCCCCGGTCTCACGCTGGCCGTCTTCGCTGTCCGCGGCGAGAGACGGTACGTCGATCTCTTCGCCGTCGGAGATTTGCTGCGCGACGCGGTCGCGCTGCGCCGCCACGAGGGTGGCCTGGAACCGCGGGGGCACGGACGCGGGGTGCATGAGGGATCCGGCGGGGCCGCCTGCTTGGTGTGGAAGTAGTGCGCGGAGCGAGCACGCCATCGAGGCGCGTCTTACCGCCGCCTGTCGGCGCCTGACAGCAGCCGGATCTAGCCAAGATGAGTGCGAGCGACTCGTGTCAGGTTAGGACCGGGTTCAGCGGCTTCGCCTCCTGGGTCGAACCTGCCGTCGTCGCGCGAGAACCGGCGCTCAGGCCGTGGCTTGTCATCGTGAGCGCACTACCTCTCGGACATCCGAGACAAAGCGCTTCACTCCCCGAAGTAGATCCGACGGGCCTCCTCATCCGGGACGAGCCCATCCGGTCCGCAAGCCTCGAGCATTGCGAACCCACCGAGCGTGGGGTCTGCCTCGCGGGCGGCCGCATTGAGTTCGCGTCGACGGTCGGCCTCGGGTCCCTCTTCCGCGTCCAGAAGCGCGCACCAGCGGTCGTACGCGCGAAGCACTCCGTAGTAGGCGTGCCGCTGGTACGCGAACTCGCTGGTGGCCCGCTCCCAGTTCCCGTTGTCTGCCAGCAGTTCACTGAGCCCGCGGACGTCGCGGAACAGCAGTGAGGTGCCAAGTCCTTGGGTGGGGTCCAATGCGCCTGCCGCGTCGCCCACGAGCACTGCGTGGCCGAGGGCTGTGCGGCTCGACCACGTGCAACTGTTGGGGAAGAAGCCCAGCGGTCCCGTCTTCCTGGCTCCGTCCATCGTGCCCGAAGGCATGAACTTGGCGGCGAAATCCACGAACTTGTCGACACTGTGCGCTATCCCTGCCGCGCGGACCTGGTCCGCGCGCAGCCGGATGTAGACACGGCACGAGTCGCTGCTCGTCGCGAACCAACCAACTGCCGCTGCCGGTGTGGTGGCCCAGCCGAAGGTGTCGTCCCATGGCACACCGGACAACAGGAGGCCACCGAACCAGTGATGCTCGGCGTCGGTCACCGTTTCGGCCCCCAACCACCGCCGTGCGCCGGACTTCTTCCCGTCGGCTCCAACGATCAGCCTGGCCCGGACCTCAGTCGTTCGTCCGTTCGCGATGATCGTCACGACGGGTCGATGGCCGTCCTGGACAGCGGCGACCTTCGCTGGTCGCATGACCGTGGCCCCCTGTGCCTCGGCCCAGGTCAGCAAAGTCTCCTGCAGGAGAGGATGCGAGAACGCGATGGCTGGTAATGCATCGATCGACACGTCCGCCCAGCGCAGCGAATCCACCCGCTGTCCATCGGCATAGAAGTCGAGCGCGGGTCGGTTCACGGCGCCGGCCTGTACGAGAGCCTCGCCGAGGCCGGCCCGCAAGGCCTCGTGATGACCCCATGGCCACGTCAGTTCGCCCCGGATGCGGTCCCGGAACACGCGCTCCTTCTCGACCACCAACACACCGAGACCCGACCGTGCCAGCACGCCTCCGACGGAGGCCCCAGCCAACCCGCCCCCGGCCACGACGACGTCGAAAGGTTGAGTAGCCATGACCTGATTCAATCCCTCGGCGGGCCGCAGTCAATAGGCAGGCCCATTCCGGCCACAAGCGTCCGGACATGCTCAAAATGCACAAGCTTGCTCGGCCATCGCGGGCCGCGTCATACCGCCGCGATCAGGTGAGCCCAGGCAGTACCCGGGTCTCTGCTCGGATAGAACCGACGTCCGTACCAAGAATCCCGGCCAGGCCGGGACTGCAGCCTCAGGCGCGGCCGCGGAATGCAGGGCAGAGTCGCGGCATGAGCTCGAAACGAGGATTGGACAGCGCAGGAGGCACGATGCGGCCCCTAGGACTCCTCGGCAGCGTGGTCGTGCTGAGCGCGACCCTTGCGGTTCTCGGGACCGCTGAGCTCTCCACACCAGGGACCGCAGAGGTCCCCGCAACTGGCACGTCCGAGTACGCATCTCAAGACACCGCCGACCTCTCCGCTTTCGAGACTGGCTACCTCGCAGTCGACAGCAGCCAACGTGAGCGGCCGACCTGCATGGGGCACCCAGCGTCACCGGGAGGAGTCGGCACCAGCGGCGACGATGTTCTCGTGGGGACACCCCACAAAGACGTCATCGTGGCCGGTGGCGGGAACGACGTCGTACTCGGCGGCGACGGAAAGGACGTCATTTGCGGCGGCCCCGGCGACGACCGACTTGTCGGCGGACGCAACCCGGCCGACTGGAGCCAGGCCAAGCACGGCGACCGACTCTCCGGCGGCAGCGGCGATGACCGCATCGTCGACCGGTGGGGGTTCGCCGACAAGCTCATCGGCGGCACAGGAGACGACCGTCTGGTCTCGAGCAACGGGATGCAACACAAGGTCATCGGCGGCCCCGGCGCGGACCGGCTCATCAGCAGGAACGTGCACGACAACACCATGCTCGGAGGCCGAGGACCAGACGTGCTCACGGCGCTGTCCGGTGGCGGGTACAGCAGATACCACGCCGGCGGACCTGGGCGCGACATCATCGATGTCGGTCCCACCGGCGACATCCTCGTCGGGCTCACCGGCGACGGCGACCAACTCCGCGTCCATGGTGACGCCTACGTCGTTCCGGGCTTCTCGGACAGCCCCGTGGGCATTGAGGTCGACATGGCCGCGGGAATCGCGCGGCGCATCGGGGCAAGCCCCGAAGGGCCCGTCGATGTCATCACGTTCCTGGCGCCAGAACTGGTCGCGTGGTTCATGTACGGCAGCGACTACGGCGATCGGATGAGCGGCTCCGACGGCGACGACTCGTTCTTCGGGGGGGCCGGCAACGACGTCCTCGTCGGACTCGGCGGTCGCGACGGGCTCTATGGTCACCAAGGCGACGACCTGATCGACGGCGGCGACGGCGACGACTGGGCCGACGGTGGCGCCGGCACCGACACCTGCCTCAATGCCGAAGAGGTGGGGAAGTGCGAGCCGTAGCTCCACAAGGTCGCTGTCACGCGACCAAGCCCAAGGCAGCGGGGCGTGAACTCGCCCAGCCTTACGGCCCTCGCCGAGCGGCTGAAGCCCGAACCCCGCTGACGTCACCACTCTGCGCGTCACCCCTGTGTGGGAGGACCGGACTGGCGCTCGCACGGCGCGATGTGTGTGCTTGTGAGGTGCGTCCTTCCGCCGCGAAGCGGTGTGCGTACGGACGCTGGAGGGGCTCATGACGCCAGACCGTTTCGCGGGTGAAGCCTCGGGAATCCAGACGGTGAGCCGGTGGTTCTCCAGTTGATGACCAGCGACTCAGAAGCCGAGCGCGGGGCCTTGGACGCCTACTCCGCGATCGTCACATCCGTCGCGGCGCAGTTGACGCCGCGGGTGGCGGCACTGCGCATCCAGTTGGCTCGGGGCGAGTCGGCCGGATCGGCCGTCACGCTCACCGGTGAGGGCCACCTGATCACGAACTCTCACGTGCTCGGTGAGGCTGATGACGGTACGGCGGAGTTCGCCGACGGCACCGTGGCCCGTTTCGAGGTCGTCGGACGGGATCCGCTCTCCGACCTCGCGGTGGTGCGCACCGATCGTGAGGTGCCGAGTCCACCTGAGTATGGCGATGCCGACTCTCTCCTCGTCGGCTCCCTCGTTGTGGCGGTCGGCAACCCGCTGGGTCTGGCCGGAACGGTGACTGCCGGCGTCGTGAGCGCCCTGGGACGAAGCATGCCGGTTCGCTCGCGGACCGCGGCCCGGCTGATCGAGGACGTCATTCAGACAGACGCCGCGCTCAACCCTGGCAACTCCGGCGGTGCGCTGGCCGACAGCCGCGGACGAGTGGTCGGCATCAGTACGGCGGTGGCCGGGATCGGTCTGGGGCTGGCTGTGCCCATGAACGCCACCACTCGCCGGATCATCCATGCGCTGATGCATGACGGGCGGGTGCGCCGGGCCTACCTGGGTCTGGTAAGCACTCCCGCGCCGCTGACACCCGTACAGGGGGAGCGGTTCGGGCAGCGGCGCGCGCTGCGCGTCGTGGAGACCGTGCCGAAGAGCCCGGCCGCGCTGAGCGGGCTGCGCACCGGCGACGTCGTGCTTGCCGTTGATGGCGTATCTCTCGATGACGCTCAGTCGTTGCAGAAGAGGCTGTTCGCCGACGCGATTGGGCGACGGATGGAGATCACCGTGCTGCGCAACGGGGCTCTGGTCGATGCCGTGGTGGTACCGACCGAACTCGCGGACTGACGGCTCGGCGAGCGATCCTCGCCCGCGACGACTCCCGCGCCCGTGACGGACGGGCCTGTCGAGGGTCGTGGGGTTGGCTGGCCCGAGTGAACCAGATCGTTGTCGCGAAGGGCATCCTCGTTCAGTCTCACTGCGACGGACGGTCGCTGGAGTTGGTGTCTCCGTGGGTGAAGTGCGCGCGCAGCCGTCGCTGTCGATGCTTGAAGAAGGCGTCGACATCAACGCCGAGGGACCTCTCGACCGCTCACTTGTCGGCGCCCAGCTCGCCGCCGGTCAGCGATTTCCGCGCGGTCTTCAGTCCGCGGGTCGAGTCCACCACCCTCGCTCTCGCCTGGGACGCGTCGGGACAGCGTCTGGGGTACGTGACTGACGGTCGCCACAAGGGCAGCGTGCACTTCGCGGCTGGGATCGCCCTGTGCCGGGCGGCAGGGTGCGTCATCAGCGACGTCGATGGCAATGCCGTGCACTCCGGCGCTGTGATCATCGCTGCCCGGGACCTCGCGCCCCACGCGACGTTGATGCAACTGGTCGCCCGGCATCGTTCTAGTTGAGCGGAGCCAAGGGAGTTCAAGGGCCGCGGGCGATCGACGCCTTTGGCCCTTGAACGTGGAAATCGCTGTGAGGAGCAGGGCGGGTCACGCCATCTCAGGGACGTGGAGGTGCGCGAAGACCATCTCCATCTCGTCCACCTGTTCGACCCTGGCGCCGAGCTCGTCGGCGACCCTCTCGCGGAGGGCCCGAGCGTCGTTGGCGGTGGCGTCCATGGATCGCGCGCTGTCGAAGACGACGGTGCCGACCACCCGTCCCGCCTCGCGATCGATCATCAGACTGGCGCTGCAGAATCCATCCATCTCTTCAAGACGCGGGAGGACAGCCATCTTGTAGGTGTCGATCGCCCGATCCGCAGTGCCAGGGTCGCCACTGAGCCAGGTGAGACGTGCGCACGCGCCCTCCGGCGCGGCGTGGTCACGATGCACCACCGCCACCTCCCACTGGTGTACTTCGCTGCCGCTGCTGCCCAGGCTCTGCTCCGCACGGCTTCGGAGGGACACCACCTTGTCGGCGCTGGCTGACGTGGCTTCCTTCGACTGCCACGCCGTCGTGGCAATACAGCGACCGGAGTCGCGGTTCACGAGCAAGGACATTCCGACGCATCCGTCCATCGCGGACACGGCAGGAAAGATCTCGTCACGGACGACACGGATGCCGTCGTCGATCTTGCTCGGATCTGCCTGAACTTCGGTGGTGCGCACAAACATGACGCGTCCTCTCTACCCTCGGCAGCGTCCCGGCGGCGCTGCCACCAACGAACCACGCTGCGCCTGTGATGGGCTTGCGTCAAGGTAGAAACGAGGGAGATCCGACCTCCCCCGTTCACGTACGCCGACGACGAACGGGGAAGCGACCGTGGACTGCGTCATACCGCCGCCACTGCGCGCGCCCAGAGCCGACGAGCGTTATGCAGGAACGTAGATCAACCGGATCACGTCTTCGATCTGATCGATGGCCATGAGGCGGAGCGGCGGCCGGGGTCCTGCGAAGTACGGCTTGCCGTGACCGAGCACGACCGGATGCAGGTAGATCCGATACCTCTCGATCAGGCCGAGCTCGGTGAGGCTCTGGGCTAAGCCGGGGCCGGCAACTTCGACCTCCCCGTCGCGCTCGGCCTTCTGCTTGCGGATGGCGCCCTCAAGATCATCCTGAACGAGCGTGGCGTTGGGGCCGAGCGACTTCAACGAGCGCGAGACGACCCATTTCGGCTGGTTCCGCCATGCCGCCGCGAAGGCCAGTTCCGGTGCATCCCATTCGGGATGATCGTCGTCCCAGTAACGCATGACCTCATACATTTGGCGACCGTAGGCACAGCCGGCTTGCGCCCGAGCCTCCTCGATGAAGTGGCGGCCGCTGGGAGGAGTGGAGCCTCGGGGGATGGATCGACGAGACCACGGTCGTGGCGATCACGCCGTCGCGGGACGGGTTCGAGGTGGACTGGACGACGCCAGTCCTGCTGACCTGTACGGTCCCGGCCGGCGATTGCGCCGTGCTGGAGGGTACGGAGGAAGGCGTCAACCTCCCGGCAGACCGCCGCTACGGGCTGCCACGAGAGAGCAGCATCGACCCGGGCTGACGCCGCTCGGTTTGAGTGTGCCGCGGATGTCCGCAATGGTGGAGGGGACACATTCGCCATTCGGAAGGAGAGCCAATGCTTGCTCTCACCGAGAACGTGACCGAGATCGTCAAGAAGCTTGCCGAGGAGGTGCCGGCCGTCTCCGGCCTCCGGATCGCTGCGGAAGCAGACGGGCAGTCCCTGTCGGTCAGCCCCGCTGACCAGGCGGCTCCTGACGACCAGATCCTCGAGCAGGACGGCGCGACCGTCTACGTCGAAGAGGTGGCGTCGGTGTTGCTGGCCGACAAGATCCTGGACGGCGGCGTGGACGAGGAAGGCAACATTCAGTTCGCGCTGGGCCAGCAGGCCTGATCGAGTTCTGACGTTGGAGTCCTGGGCCCTTCGGGGTCCAGGACTCCTGTCATTTCCCGCGAGAGGGCATGCCGATGTCCTTCATGACTCGCCACTTCTTGACACGCTCGACTCAGCTCGGGGGCCAACTCAAGGTCGGGCTGCCTGACGGCCCGGGGTGACCTCTGACCACGTGTACCCGTCAGTCGAGACGGCGAGTGTCCGGTATCCGGTTTGAGCGACGATCACTCCTCCTGATGCTCTCAAATCAACCGACCGGTGGGGACCGAACAAGGTGGGGGCACCTGCCAGCAACTTGATGCCGCTTCCCTGACGTGACAAGCGCCAGATCTTGCCTCTTCGGTCACACACGGGCGTCGAGGTCGAGCACTGCACGTCCTCGACCTCGGCGAGGAGGAGCGCCCCGTCGTTGGCGAACGCCAGGCCAGCGAAGGGCATCTGCTCCCGGGGCAACGCGACGCGACGAAACGTCTGCTCGTCGCCCGTCAGCCACAGCTGCCTCAGGTACAGCGGCCCGTCCAGCCCATCACTCGCCAACGCGAGCGCCTGCCGGTGCCCAGGCCCGACGGCATACGGTGAGAAGTAGGAGTCGGGCAAGATCCGCGAGCGACCGAGCGGAAGTGGCACCTCTGTACGCCGCCAGTGGTGACCACCATCCGTGCTGGTCTCGAACCTCCAGACCTTGTCGGCCCCTCGGTATCCAGCGACGCTCATCAACGCGCCTTCGTGACCCGGTATGTGCTCCAGAAGATCACCGGGTGGCGAGTCGGCGAGCGGGAAGATCTGCCCGGCCTCGACGTCCGCGCCCCAAAGAGAGGCCAGCACTGTGCTGTCGTCGGGTGCAAGGATCTGCACTGGTGCGCCGATCGCATGAAAGAACCCATAGCGGTCGATCTCGACGAGGTCGCTGTCAGCGTCTGGAGTCCGTGACGGCATCACCTGCAGCGGTTTCGCCTCGCCGCTTGCGTAGAGCACGAACGGCGGGGGCGATATGCCACGAAATTGGCTCCGCGCCCTGATAGCGACCGCTCCGCGTCCCAGAGGGACGGATGAGACGCGGTCCGCGAGGTCCCAGCGGATGAGGAGTCGGGACGCGTGAGCCCAGTTGTCGTCGGTGGTCGCGACGACCACGTCACCAGACTTCGGATGGTCAAACTCCGCTACCGCTTCGGTGTGGGAGGTGTACTGCACGTTTCTCAGCTCGAACCCAGCTCCGACCCGGTCGACGAACTCAGCCCTCTTCAAGAACGCAGCAAGCCTAGTGAGCTTGGCCTTCGAGACAGGGTCCGTTGCCACGGACTCTGGATCTTGCGTGGGAGCACTGGTCTGGCGTTGCTCACCGCGCGGCCGAGGCTCATCGCTGCTGCACCCCGCCGCGAGTACGGCCAGCGAGACCAAGGACGCAAGCCATCTGAGTCCTGACACTGCTCCCTCCCGCGTTCGATGGGACAGGGCCGTCGCTGTTGCCACGATGCCGAGCGGACGTCGCACTTGGCAAGGGTCGGGCGGGCAGTCAACGGCTCATCCAGGAGCGCACTGCATCAGCGGCGAACTTCGCGATTGTGGGGTGCGTCCTTCCGTCGCTTTCAGGCGCGGCATGAAAGGCCGCAGGATCTGGCTGCCGTGAGTCAGCGACCTGGGGTGACCTCGGTCCAGCGGTGGCCGTCCCTGGAGACCGCCACGGATCGCATGCTGGTGCGGGCGACGATCATGCCGCCGGAGACGTCGATGCCCACGTACGCGAAGTGACCGGACAGTCGGGGGGCACCGAGTGCGGTCTGGAACTTGTTTCGCCCGGGCGCCAGACGCCAGATCCTCCCCGGCCGGGGACAGCTGTAGCTGCTTGCGCACCGGGGTTCGGGCTCCAGTACCTCCGCCAGCAGCAGGGCTCCGTCCGGGGTGTAGGCCATCCCGCCGAAGTACGGCTCGTCCCAAGGCAACGGCACACGGCGGAACGCCCGCTCGTCCTCGGTCTGCCACAGCTCGAGCAGGACCAGCGGAAGGTCTTCCAACTCCTTCGTCATCGCCACAGCCTGACGGTGACCAGGCCCCACCGCGCTGTCCGAGCCGCTGACGAAGTACGGCGATCGCCCGAGCGAGGACGGAAGATCCACGTCAGCCGTGGTCCACGAGCGGCCTCCATCGGTGCTCGTGTCGAAGCGCCACGTCTGGGTTCTCCGGTCGAAGCCGTCCACGCTGAAAATCGCACCGTCACGCCCAGGGACGCGCTGCCACAACTCGCCGTACCGCGAGCCCTCGACCGGGAACATCTCGCCCTCGTCGCCATCGACCGCCCACAACCTGCCCGGGTTCCACCTGTCAGTGAGTCCCGCGAGGCGCCAGAACTCCACGTCGAGGAGCGTGCTCCCTGCGTCGAGAGGGCGTGCGGGCACTTTTCGCAGAGGTCGGACCTTCCCGCCCGGAAGGAGCACGAAGGGTGGGATCGGCCTGCGGGAGTACTCATCGCCGACCCTGATGGCGACTGCGCCGTCGGCGAGCGGGACGTACTCGAAGCCGTCCGCCACGTCATAGGGCAGGACGAAGGTCGTCACGTGGCGCCAGTTGTCGTCGGTCGTCGCAACAGCTGAGGCCCAGTCCTTGATACTCCGACCGTCGCGGACGAAGTCGGCGACTGCGTCGGTCGGCGACGTGTAGTACACGTCGCGCAACTCGAAGCCGGGTCCGACTCGATCAGGGAACTCTGCCTGGCCGATGAGCTTGTCGAGCCTCGCCAGCTCCTTGACCGAGACGGGACGCTCCGTGGCCGACGTCGCCGAGGTGGGAGACTCACGGGGCGATGGGGACGACCGGGGCTCGCTCGAGGGTCGGCGCTCGTCGCCGCTGCAACCAGTCGCGACGGCGGCGAGCGCCGCCAGCATCACGTACCACCTGGCTCCTCGCATGCCCTCTCCCGAACTGCGTGGGTGCAGACTCCCTGCTCGCTGTCAGGATGCTCCTGCGGACGACCCGCGGCAATGGAATGGTCTACTGAGCGACCGGTGTGCGTCGGCACTTCGTATAGCTCGGGGACGAACGTCAGGGCTGAGAGGACGAGGTCCCGCGTGCGGACATCCGCAACGTGACCACCACGTTGCGTCGGCTCACACCAAGAACCCTCATCGATCGGAATCCAGCCGAAAGGGCACCACGCGCCCTCGCGCATGTCACGCCGGTCACCCGTAGTGGATCCGCGGCACGGTCTGTCGCTACTGCCCGTCGGCCGTGACGTCGCGAGCCTCGGGGTCGTGCCCGAGCACAGCGCGGCCGCCGTCGACCGGCACGACCGCGCCGGTGACGAAGCCTGCAGCAGGCGACAGAAGGAACGCGACGACGGAGGAGACATCATCGCCGCGCCCGACGCGGCCCAGCGGGTGCAGCCGGCGCAATGGGGCGTCCAAGCGGTCGTCGTACCGCTCGGTCACGATCGACCCGAGCGCGACCGCATTGACCCGGATGCCGCGCGGAGCGTAGTCCACCGCCAGAGCGCGGGTGAGCCCCTCGACAGCAGCCTTGGCGGTGGCGTAGGGCAGAGCACCGGGTACGGCTCGCTGCGCCTGGTGGGAGGAGACGTTGACGACGGAGCCGGCAGTCCCGTCCGCCAGGAACCGCCGGATCGCCGCCGCACTTCCGGCGACCGCCAACCCGAGGTTCGCCGTGATGAGCTCGAGAACGTCGGCAACCGGCGTGTCGTGGACAGCCGCATCGCGGAACACTGCCGCGTTGTTCACCCACCCAGAGAGCGTTCCCGCCCGCGCGGCCCGATCGACCGCTTCGGCGAGCGTGGCTTCGTCCATCCCGTCGCCAGCGACGCCCTCGATATCCGCCCGTTGCTCCGTCCAGGCGAGCGCCTCCACGTCTCGGTCCAAAGCGACGACCTGACCCTCGCGCGCCAGACGCTCCGCGATCGCTCGACCAACTCCGCGCGCCGCCCCCGTGACCACGTACGAGTTCGTCATGGGACAAGCCTAAAGTCGTGGGGGAGGAGGCTCCCGGCGTCAAGCCGTGCCGGCTCGCGCGCGATCAGCCTTGTAGAGCCAGGACTCACCGCCGTCGCGGGCGAGCGCTCGGCCCACGAGGATCACGGCCGCCTGCTTGAGCCCGGCGTCCTCGACCTGATCAGCGATGTCGGCGAGGGTGCCGCGGAGGATGAGCTCGTCGGGCTGCGAGGCTCGGTGGACGACGACGGCGGGGCAGTCGGCGCCGTACTCCTCCACCAGCGACGCGGCGAGCTCGCGCGTCTTGGTGATGGCCAGGTGCAGCACGAGCGTGGCGCGCGTCGCGGCGAAGGCGCCGAGCGACTCGGTCGCCGGCATGGCGGTCGAGCGCGCCTGGGTGCGGGTGAGGACGACGCTCTGGGTGACCAGGGGGACGGTGAGCTCACGGCCGACGGCGGCGGCAGCGGCGGCGTACGCCGGGACGCCGGGCGTGACGTCCCAGACGATGCCGGCGGCGTCGAGGCGAGCGGTCTGCTCGGCGAGGGCGGAGTAGAGGGAGGGGTCGCCAGAGGTGAGGCGTACGACGTCGAGCCCGTCTGCGGAGGCGTCGACCATGGTCGCGGTGATCTGGTCGAGGTCGAGGTGCTGCGTGTCGACATGGCGGGCTCCCGGGCAGTGGGAGAGGACCTCGGCGTCGAGGTAGGTGCCCGGGTAGAGCACGACGTCCGCCGCCGCGAGGAGCGCCGCCGCGCGCAGGGTGATCAGGTCGGCGGCGCCAGGTCCGGCCCCGACGAAGTGGACGGTCACTCGACGAACCTCGGCGTCCAGACCTGGCCGGCGGCGGTCACGGTGGTGGACGAGGCGCCGACGATCAGCAGGCACTTCATGTCGATCGTGTCGGCCTCGAGCTCGGCGAGGGTGGTCACGGTCAGCGACTCCTCGGCGCGGCCGACGTCGCGGCCGACCACGACGACCGTGTCGGGGCTGCGGTGCTCGAGGAAGAGCTTCTGGAGGTCAGCGACCTGGGAGGTGCGGCTGCGCGACGCCGGGTTGTAGACCGCGAGCACCAGGTCGGCCTCCGCGATCGCGTGGAGGCGCTTCTCGATCACCGACCACGGCTTGAGCCGGTCGCTGAGCGACAGGACGGCGAAGTCCGCGCCGATCGGTGCACCCGCCTTGGCCGCGACTGCCTGGACGGCGCTGATGCCGGGGAGGACCTCGATGGGTACGTCGGGCAGCCCTTCTTCTCTGGCGGCGGCGGCTTCGAAGACGGCGCTCGCCATGCCGAAGACTCCCGCGTCTCCGCCGGACACGACGGCCACGCGCTCGCCTCGCTGTGCGAGGTCCAGTGCGAAGCGGGCGCGGTCGACCTCGACGGTGTTGCCCGATGCGTGGCGGGTGAGGCCCTCGCGCTGGGGGACGCGGTTGACGTACGGGGCGTAGCCGATGACGTGGTCGACCTGCTCCAGCGCGGCAGATGCCTCTGGGGTGAGCCAACGGTCGGGGCCGGGGCCCAGGCCGATCACGAAGAGTCGAGTGCTGCGCCCCGCGGGGTCTGCGACGGGTTGCGCACTCGACTCGGCTCGCCTGCCTCCCGGGTCGGTGGCCACGGAGTCGCCGGGGACGACGATGAGGGAGAAGTAGGGGACGGTCGCGGGGTCGACGTCGGCGACCGGCATCCAGCGTTCGGCAGGCATGGAGGCGCGCTCGACGTACAGCGCGTGCTCGAGGCGGCCGGCCTGGCGCAGGGCGTCGACGACGCCGGGGAAGCGGCGGCCGAGCTTCATGATGATTGCGCCGTCGGTGTCGGCGAGCCGGCGGGCGAGCTCGGGGACCGGGAGGGTGCCGGGCAGCACGGTGAGCACGTCGGTCTGCCGCACGAGCGGGGAGGCGAGGACGGCGGTGGCGGCCGCGAAGGCGGGTACGCCGGGGACGACCTCGGTCTCGAAGCGCGGGGACAACCGGTCGTGGAGGTACATGAACGAGCCGTAGAACAGCGGGTCGCCCTCGGCCAGCACGACGACCGTCCGGCCCTCCGCGAGGTGCGCGGCCAGGCGCGAGGCGCAGTCCTCGTAGAACTCCGCCATCGCGCCGGCGTACCCACCCGGATGCGCGGTGGTGCCGGTCGTGACGGGGTAGCGCAGCTCCTCCTCGACCACGCCGGCCGGGATCAGGTCGGCAGCGATCGTGCGGGCGTTGGACTGCTTGCCGACACCTGCGTGGAAGGCGATCACGTCGGCAGACTCGATGAGTCGTGCGGCCTTGCGGGTGATGAGCTCGGGGTCGCCGGGGCCTAGCCCGACGCCGTACAGCCGGCCGGTCACTCCCGCTCCTGCGGCAGCGCGTTGAGGGCGGACGCGGCCATCGCCGAGCCGCCGCGGCGGCCGCGGACGGTGAGGAAGGGGATGTCCAGGTCGACCTCTTCAAGAGCCTGCTTGGACTCGGCGGCGCCGATGAAGCCGACGGGTACGCCGACGATCGCGGCGGGCCGTGGTGCCCCGTCGAGCAGCATCTCGAGGAGGTGGAAGAGCGCGGTGGGGGCGTTGCCGATGGCGACGACCGCGCCGTCGAGGCGGTCGGTGAGCAGGGAGAGCGCCGCGGCCGAGCGGGTGGTGCCCATGTCCTTCGCGAGCTCGGGCACGCCCGGGTCGCGGAGCGCGCAGAGGACCTCGTTGTCGCGCGGGAGGCGGGCGCGGGTGACGCCGGAGGCGACCATGTGTGCGTCGGTGATGATCGGTGCGCCGTTGTTGAGGGCGGCGCGCGCTGCGCTCACCAGGCGGGGGTGGATGACGAGGTCGTCGGTCAGGTCGGTCTGCCCCGTGCCGTGGACCATGCGTACGGCGACGCGCTCGGCGTCGGCGGGCAGGTGGTCGAACGTGGCCTCACGGCGGATGGTCGCGAACGACTCGTCGTATATCGCGGCACCGTCGGCGACGTAGTCGTAGCGCCGGGTCGGGCGGGACAGCAGGCTCATCACGGCTCCTCGGGGTTCGCGCCCCTCGTCGGCAGGACGTCGCGCGGGCAGTGTCTGGCTCGTCCCCTCCGGTCTGGCTGGTGGGGAGTGACAGTGGCGGAACCGCCCCGGACTCGCGCCGGGTTCCTGCGTCGCGTGACAGGGGCAGCCTAGGGGAGCGGGCCGTAGCGGCCGCTGCCGGCCGAGGAGTAGACGTGACCGGTCGGCGTCACGACCGCTGCGATCGGGGGGCCGTTGCACTCGCCGACCGGAGCGGAACGCCACCCGGGGAGGGACTTGGCGAGGTTGCACGCCTGGCAGAGGCCTTGGGCGTTGCCGAGCGACGTCGGTCCGCCTCGCACGGGTCGCTCAGGCCGGAACTCAGTTGATCCGTGCCCGTCCCCGCTGACACGATCGCGGCATGGAGGACGACTGCATCTTTTGCGCCATCGTGGCGGGGCGCGCCGAAGCCAGCATCGTGGACGAGGACGACGTCGCGGTGACGTTCATGGACCTCAACCCGGTGACGCCCGGACACCTGCTCGTCGTGCCGCGGACGCATGCGGCCGGCTTGGAAGACCTCGACGGGGAGACCAGCGCGCATGTGTGGTCGGTCGGCCACCGGATGGCGCGAGCGCTGAGGCGCTCGGGACTGCGGTGCGACGGCATCAACGTGTTCGTGGCTGACGGCGAGGTCGCGTTCCAGGAGGTGTTCCACTTCCACCTGCACGTCTTCCCGCGATATGCGGGAGACGGCTTCACGATCGGTGCGGACTGGAAGGAACGCGAGCGGGCGCTGCTGGAGGCCGACGCCGAGGCGGTCCGAGAAGGGCTCGGCGCCGGCGTCTAGGGGAGTGGTTTCGAGGCTCGCTGCGCTCGCACCTCAACCAGCGAGCACGGGCCTGGGTTTCGTGACGGGACTTCGTCCCTCCTCAACGCACGGCGTGGTGGGTGACGAGGGACTTCCAGGGGGTGACGACGAGCCGCCCCGGGAGGTCGTACGAAAACTCTCGATCGATGACCCCGCCCTCGACTGCGACGTGCACGACATCTTTCGCCACCTCGCCGTACGCCGGGGGCGGAGACGAGACCAACGCGCGAGGGTCGGGGTCCTGCGACGCCGGCGGGACCGGCAGCTCGTCGATGTGCCAAGCGCTGCCGCGGACCTGCTGGAAGGCGCGGGCCAGGCCGGTGAGGCGGGCGGCGGCCTCGGACAGCGGGACGACGGGACCCCAGTGCAACGACCCGATCCGGAGCTGGACCTCGTCCGCCGAGAGGGCGACGAGACCGAGGTCGCACGACCGGCCGGCGAGGTCGCCGCGGCCGTCGTCGAGCACGACGAGGAAGCGGCCCGACAGCTTCGCGAGCGACGGCGTCGCGCACATCCGCTCGTCCAGCTCGGCCGTCACCGGGCGCAGGTCGACGCGACCGCCGACGAGACCGCACAGAGGCGAGACGAGGATGTTGCGGACCAGCTCGTGCGACGGGTGCGGCAGCAGCCCGGTGTCCCGGATCGCGGCGATCACCTCGGCCGGGAGCACGCCGTTCGACAGAGGGAGCGCGCGCAGCTGGAGGTTGGCCCGCTTGGTCAGGTGCACCCGCCCGTCGCCGTACGTCTCGGCGACGTCGAGCAGCGACGCGAGTGTCGTACGCGAGAGGTGCCCGCCGGGGAGGCGGAGGCGGACCAGTGCACCGTCAGCGGCCGGCCACGGGCGGAGGACGCCCGGGCACAGGTCGCCTCGCGTCCGGAGAGTCATGGCGGGGATCTTGGCACGAGCGGACCCGCTAGTCTCGGCGGCACCACTCCGCGTGGGACCCAGGAACCCGGTGCGAGACCGGGGCGGTTCCGCCACTGTGAAGGCCTGTCGAGCACAGGCCGAAGCCAGACACTGGCCCACGCGGATCCCATCACGAGGGGCGAGAACCCCGAGGAGGATCCGTGCGCATCGCACTCTTGTCCACGTCCGACACCGACCTGCTGAGCGCCCGGGCGTCCGGTGCCGACTACGTCCTCGCCAACCCGGCGCGGGCCGGTCACCAGTCGATGGCCGAGGTGATCGAGGGCTGCGACCTCGTCGTCGGGCGGCTGCTCGGGTCGCCGCAGGACCTGTGCTCGGACTTCACCCGCGTCGCCGCGACCGGCATGCCGGTCGTCGTCCTGGGCGGTGAGCAGACCCCGAGCGCCGAGCTGATGGAGCTCTCGTCGGTGCCGATCGGCGTCGCCGCCGAGGCGCACCGCTACCTCGCCGAGGGTGGCCCGGAGAACCTCCGCCAGCTCCACGCCTTCCTCTCCGACACCGTGCTCCTGACCGGCGAGGGCTTCGAGCCGCCGGCGGTGCTGCCGCAGTGGGGGTTCGCCTCCCGCCCCGAGTCGAGTGCTGAACCCGTCGTGGCTGACGCGGGGGCCAGCACTCAACCCGAGAAGGCCAGGATCGGGGTGCTCTACTACCGAGCCCACGAGGCGAGCGGCAACACCGCCTTCGCCCACGCCCTCGCCGACTCGATCGACGCGACCGGCCAGGCGGTCGGCGTACCGATCTTCGCCGGGTCGCTGCGCTCCGCGCCCGACGAGCTGTACGACGCTCTCGGCAGCCTCGACGCGCTGATCGTCACCGTGCTCGCGGCCGGCGGCAGCGTGCCGTCGAGCGCCAGCGCCGGTGGCGACGACGAGTCGTGGGACGTCGCGCGGATGTCGGCGCTCGACATCCCGATCATCCAGGGCCTGTGCCTCACCTCCAGCCGCGCGGAGTGGGAGGCGTCCGACGACGGCGTGAGCCCGCTGGACTCGGCCACCCAGATCGCGATCCCGGAGTTCGACGGCCGCATCATCACCGCGCCGTTCTCCTTCAAGGAGGTCGACGCCGACGGGCTGCCGCACTACGTCGCCGACGCCGAGCGCTGCGCCCGCGTCGCGGGGATCGCGGTGAAGCACGCGCGCCTGCGCTCGATCCCCAACACCGAGAAGCGCCTCGCCCTCGTGCTGTCGGCCTACCCGACCAAGCACGCCCGCATCGGCAACGCCGTCGGGCTCGACACCCCGGTCTCCGCGATCCGGCTGCTGCAGCGGCTGAGGGCCGAGGGGTACGACCTGGGCGAGGCCAACGACGTCGTCGGGATCCTCGACCGGGACGCGACCGACACCGAGAAGGGCGACGCGCTCATCCACGCGCTCATCGCCGCCGGCGGCCAGGACGAGGAGTGGCTGACGCACGCCCAGCTCACCGATGCACACGTGCGGATCACGCCGCAGCAGTACGCCGAGTGGACCCGCGACCTGCCCGAGGACCTGCGGGCCGCGATGGTCGAGGCCTGGGGCGAGGGGCCTGGCTCGCTCTTCGTCAACGATGCGGGCGGGCTCGTGCTTGCGACCGTCCGCGCGGGCAACGTCGTGCTGCTCATCCAGCCGCCGCGCGGCTTCGGCGAGAACCCGATCGCGATCTACCACGACCCCGACCTCGCGCCCAGCCACCACTACCTCGGCGCCTACCGCTGGCTGGCCAGTCCCGTCGACCAGGGGGGATTCGGCGCCGACGCGGTGGTGCACCTCGGCAAGCACGGCTCGCTCGAGTGGCTTCCCGGCAAGAACGCCGCGCTCTCGGCGTCGTGCGGCACCGACGCGGCGCTCGGCGACCTGCCGCTGGTCTACCCGTTCCTCGTCAACGACCCCGGCGAGGGCGCGCAGGCCAAGCGCCGCGCCCACGCGACGATCGTCGACCACCTCGTGCCGCCGATGGCCCGCGCGGAGTCGTACGGCGACATCGCCCGCCTCGAGCAGCTGCTCGACGAGCACGCCAACATCGCGGCGATGGACCCCGCCAAGCTGCCGGCGATCCGCGGCGAGATCTGGCAGCTCATGCATGCCGCGGAGATGCACCGCGACCTCGGGCTGGAGGAGCAGCCGGACGACGAGTCGTTCGACGACTTCATCATGCACGTCGACGGCTGGCTGTGTGAGATCAAGGACGCGCAGATCCGTGACGGCCTGCACGTGCTCGGCGAGGCGCCGTCCGGTGGGGCGCGGGTCAACCTGGTGCTCGCGATCCTTCGGGCGGCGCAGGTGTTCGGCGGGCAGGCGCAGGCGGTGCCGGGGCTGCGGGCGGCGTTGGGCTTGGGTCTCGTGACGGGCGCCAGCGCGCCCTCCTCGACCAGCGAGGCCGGGCAGCCGTCCACGGTCGAGACGGACCGGATCGAGGCGATCGCGCGGGAGCTGGTCGAGGGGATGGACAAGGCGGACTGGGACCCGGCGCGGGCCGCCGAGCTCCACGACGACCCGGAGGTGCAGCGGGTGCTGGAGTTCGCGGCCACCCAGGTCGTGCCGAGACTCACCCGGACCACCGACGAGCTCGACGCGGTGGTCCACGCGCTCGACGGCGGCTTCATCGCCGCCGGGCCGTCGGGCTCGCCGCTGCGCGGACTGGTCAACGTGCTGCCGACCGGGCGCAACTTCTACACGGTCGACCCGCGCGCGGTGCCGTCCCGGCTGGCGTGGCAGACCGGCCAGGCGATGGCGGAGTCGCTGGTCGCGAAGTACGTCGACGAGACCGGCACCTATCCGCAGTCCGTCGGGCTGTCCGTGTGGGGCACCAGCGCGATGCGCACGAGCGGCGACGACATCGCCGAGGTCCTCGCGCTGCTCGGCGTACGCCCCGTGTGGGACGAGGCGTCGCGCCGGGTGAGCGACCTGCAGGTGGTGCCGCTCGACGAGCTCGGCCGCCCCCGCATCGACGTCACGGTCCGGATCTCCGGCTTCTTCCGCGACGCCTTCCCCCACGTGGTCGCGATGCTCGACGACGCCGTACGCCTCGTCGCCGCCCTCGACGAGCCCGACGAGGCCAACCATGTCCGCGCGCACGCCCGCGCCGACCTGGCCGAGCACGGCGACGAGCGGCGCTCGACCACCCGCATCTTCGGGTCCAAGCCGGGGTCCTACGGCGCGGGCATCCTGCAGGTCGTCGAGTCGGGCAACTGGCGCAACGACAACGACCTCGCGGAGGTCTACACGGCGTGGGGCGGCTTCGCCTACGGCCGCGACCTCGACGGTGCGCCGGCGGCCGACGACATGCGCGCCAACTACCGGCGGATCAAGGTCGCGGCCAAGAACGTCGACACCCGAGAGCACGACATCGCCGACAGCGACGACTACTTCCAGTACCACGGCGGCATGGTCGCGACGGTGCGCGCGCTGACCGGCAGCGACCCCAAGGCGTACGTCGGCGACTCGACGACGCCGGACGCGGTCCGCACGCGCACGCTGCAGGAGGAGACCAACCGGGTGTTCCGGGCGCGGGTGGTCAACCCGCGGTGGATCGGCGCGATGCAGCGCCATGGCTACAAGGGCGCCTTCGAGCTGGCCGCGACGGTCGACTACCTGTTCGGCTTCGACGCGACCGCGGGCGTCGTTCACGACTGGATGTACGAGTCGCTGGCGAAGGAGTACGTCCTCGACGAGACCAACCAGCAGTTCCTGCGCACCTCCAACCCGTGGGCGCTGCGCGGCATCGTCGAGCGGCTGCACGAGGCGGCCGAGCGTGGCCTGTGGGAGGACCCGGACGCCGACACGATGGCCGCGCTCCAGCAGGTCTACCTCGACGTCGAGGGAGAGCTGGAGGACCGATGATCCACGTCATCGGCATCGGCTGCCACCCCGGTCAGCTGACCGCCGAGGCCCGTGAGGTGCTCGCGGCCTGCGACTACGTCATCGCCGCCGACAAAGGCTCTGCCGAGGATGGGGATGACCCGCTGCTCGCGCTTCGGCGCGCGATCTGCGCCGAGGCGGGCATCCCCCTGGTCGCGGTCCCGGACCCGTCGCGGGACCGGGACGACCCCGCCGACTACGACGCGGCGGTCCTCGACTGGCACGACGCCCGCGCAGCGGCGTACCGCGCCGTGATCGAGCAGCGCCCCGGCACCGTCGGCTTCCTGGTGTGGGGCGACCCCGCGTTCTACGACTCGACGATCCGGGTGGTCGACCGCCTCGGGATGGCGTACGACGTGGTGCCCGGCATCTCGGCGCTCTCGCTCCTGGCCGCCCGCCACCGGGTCGTGCTCCACGAGGTCGGTCGGCCGGTGCTGGTGACGACGGGTCGACGGCTGGCCGACGAGGTCGCGGCCGGCCACGACAACCTCGTGGTGATGCTCGACGGCTCGCTGCGGGCGAGCGGGCTGGACGGTGACTGGGACATCTGGTGGGGCGCCAACCTGGGCAGCGCCCACGAGGAGCTGGTGGCCGGGCGACTGGGCGACGTGGTCGAGCGGATCGGGGCCGCGCGGGCGCGGGCCAAGGAGCGTGACGGCTGGGTGATGGACACCTACCTGCTGCGGCGGGGAAATTCTCAAAGTTGAGGGGAATCGACTCAACTTCTGGCGCGTTGCACGAGGTGGGACCAGAGTGGTCCGAGACAGGACGACGGAGGAGAAGAGTTGAGCCAGTTCGGTGCTGAGAAGTTCACCACCCGCAGCCGCGAGGTCATCGAGGCTGCCCAGCTCGCCGCCACCACGGGCGGCAACACCCACACCGAGCCTGTCCACCTGCTCGTCGCCCTCCTCCGGCAGGAGGACGGCACCACCCGCAGCCTGGTGACGAAGGCCGGTGTCGACGCGGCGCAGCTGCACGCTCGCGCCGAGTCCGTCCAGCAGTCGCTGCCACGCGCCACCGGGTCCACCGTCCAGCAGCCGAGTGCGGCCCCGGCCCTGACCCGCGTGCTGGCCTCCGCGATCGACCTGGCCGGCTCGATGAAGGACGACTACGTCGCCACCGACCACCTGCTGGTCGCCCTGGCCACCGTCGAGTCGTCCGCGCAGAAGGTGCTCACCGACGCCGGGCTGACCGCGGACGGCCTGCGCGAGGCCATCACCGCGGTCCGCGGCAACCGCCGCGTCACCAGCGAGAGCGCCGAGGCGTCGTACGAGTCGCTGGACAAGTACTCCGTGGACCTCACGAAGGCCGCGGAGGACGGTCGACTCGACCCGGTCATCGGGCGGGACGCCGAGATCCGGCGCGTGGTCCAGGTGCTGTCGCGGCGCACCAAGAACAACCCCGTCCTCATCGGCGAGCCGGGCGTCGGCAAGACCGCGGTCGTCGAGGGTCTCGCCCAGCGGATCGTCGCCGGCGACGTGCCTGACTCGCTCAAGGGCCGCCGGCTGCTCTCGCTCGACCTGGCCGCGATGGTGGCCGGTGCGAAGTACCGCGGCGAGTTCGAGGAGCGGCTCAAGGCGGTGCTGGAGGAGATCAAGGACGCCGAGGGCCAGGTCATCACGTTCATCGACGAGCTGCACACCGTGGTCGGTGCCGGCGCGGGCGGCGACTCCGCGATGGACGCCGGCAACATGCTCAAGCCGATGCTGGCGCGCGGCGAGCTGCACATGATCGGCGCGACCACGCTGGACGAGTACCGCGAGCGGATCGAGAAGGACCCCGCACTCGAGCGGCGCTTCCAGCAGGTCTTCGTCGGCGAGCCCAGCGTCGAGGACACCATCCAGATCCTGCGCGGCATCCAGGAGAAGTACGAGGCGCACCACGGCGTACGCATCACCGACGCCGCGCTCGTGGCCGCGGCCACGCTGTCCGACCGCTACATCACCGGCCGCCAGCTCCCCGACAAGGCGATCGACCTCATCGACGAGGCCTCGTCGCGGCTGCGGATGGAGCACGAGTCCTCCCCCGAGGAGATCGACCAGCTCCGCCGCCAGGTCGAGCGGCTCAAGATGGAGGAGTTCGCGCTGGCCAAGGAGACCGACGCCGCGTCGGTCGAGCGGCTGGAGGCGCTGCGCCAGGACCTCGCGGACAAGGAGGAGGAGCTGCGCGGGCTGGAGTCGCGCTGGGAGCGTGAGAAGGACCAGCTGCAGGGTGAGGGTGAGCTCCGCCGTGCGCTGGACCAGCTCAAGGTCGAGGAGGAGAAGTACCTCCGCGAGGGCAACCTCGAGGCCGCCTCCAAGATCCGCTACGAGTCCATCCCCAACCTCGAGCGGCAGATCGAGGAGATCGAGAAGGCCGAGCAGGCCGACCTCGAACCCCTGGTCGGCGAGGAGGTCGGCGCCGAGCAGATCGCCGACGTCGTCGAGGCGTGGACCGGCATCCCCACCGGCAAGATGCTGCAGGGCGAGACCGCGAAGCTGCTCGAGATGGAGTCGGTGATCGGCCAGCGGCTGATCGGCCAGCGAGAGGCGGTCAACGCCGTCAGCGACGCCGTACGCCGCTCGCGCGCCGGCATCTCCGACCCCAACCGGCCGACCGGGTCCTTCCTCTTCCTGGGACCGACCGGGACCGGCAAGACCGAGCTGGCCAAGGCGCTGGCCGACTTCCTCTTCGACGACGAGCGGGCGATCGTCCGCATCGACATGAGCGAGTACAGCGAGAAGCACTCGGTCTCGCGGCTGGTCGGTGCGCCCCCCGGCTACGTCGGCTACGACGAGGGCGGACAGCTGACCGAGGCGGTGCGGCGTCGCCCCTACAGCGTGGTGCTGCTCGACGAGGTGGAGAAGGCCCACCCCGAGGTCTTCGACATCCTGCTGCAGGTGCTCGACGACGGACGGCTGACCGACGGCCAAGGCCGCACGGTCGACTTCCGCAACACGCTGCTGGTGCTCACCTCCAACCTCGGCTCCCACTTCCTGGTCGACCCGGTGATGGGGCCGGAGGCGAAGAAGGAGTCCGTCATGGGCGTGGTGCGCTCGCACTTCAAGCCCGAGTTCCTCAACCGGCTCGACGAGGTCGTCATGTTCGACGCCCTCAGCAAGGACGACCTGGCCCACATCGTCGACCTGCAGCTGGCGCTGCTCGAGCGGCGGCTCGCGGTACGGCGGATCACGATCTCGGTGACCGACGCGGCACGGGCTTGGCTCGCCGAGACCGGCTACGACCCGGCGTACGGCGCGCGACCGCTGCGGCGACTGATCCAGACCGCGATCGGCGACCCGTTGGCACGGATGCTGATCGCCGGCGAGGTCACCGACGGCGGCGGGGTGAGCGTCGACGTGGGCGAGGGTGGGCTGGTCCTGGGGGCGTGACCCGCTCAGGGATGGAGGCCGCGGAAGGCGCCACCGACGACGCCCCCGCCGCCGGGCCGGTCCAGTCCGTGGTCGCCGCAGCCTCGTGGATCCGGGACCGGGCGTCGTCGAGGTCGTGCCCGACGTCCGCGAGCGTGTCCGCCGCACCGGTGAGAGCGGCCGCGTCGCCGGAGACGATGCGACGGTGGTCGAGCTCGGGGTCGATCATGACGCGCCCCCACCTTCGCCGTCGGGAAGGTTGAGGACTTCCTCTCCTGAGCCCCACGGGAAGATCACCAGAGCTCCGGAGGTCCCCTCGACGAGGGTGCAGGCCCCGTCAGGCACCTGGCAGGTCATCAGCTCCCTCCTGTCGGTCGGAAGGATCTCAAGGCCCTTGCCCGGGCCGGAGATGGCCACGCCGACCACGGTGGAGTCGTCGAGCCACCACCTCAGGTCCCACCGCGGAACGCCGGTGCTCAGCCGAACGACGTCCCCGGATGCGGACACCACGCGGTCGTGGAAGTCGTGGTCCTCGATGGCCCAGGCGCCGTCGGGGCTCGTCGGGTCCGCCGGGTCGAGGAGACCCACGTCGTTGTGGTCGGCCGCCTCTCCGTCGCCGCTCGGCAGGGCGTAGAGGGTGTCGTCCCCCAGCCCTTCGACGAAGGCGGAGTCGTTGTCAGGGAAGCGAACGCGGAGGTAGACCTCGGGATAGTCGTGGGCGAGGTCGTCCTCCTGCGGGTCGCCCATGCCGTCGGTGGTGTCGACGACGCGTTCGCCGGTGGTGAGGTCGACGATCACCGCCGTGGCTTGGGGATAGTCGCTGAAGCGGTCCTCGGGTCCCGAGGTGGCGTCGATGAGGCCGAGGTAGCGCCCGTCGGGCGAGCTGGCGAGCGACTCGACGTAGATGGTGAGCCCAGTGGCGGACACCGAGCCGTCACGATCGGCGAAGTGCAGCGGTGCGGTCGTCATGTTGCTGTGCTCAGTGACGTCTTCGTCGCTCTCGGCGGGGGTGAAGTAGACCCCGTCGCCGGCCGGGACGTAGGTCGTGGCCGGGCCGCCGACGTCGATCGTGGTGCCGTCGGCGAGGTGGACGACGCTGCCGGAGGCCCACACGAGTCCGCCGACCTCGACCGGGTCGGTGCTCGTGCTCCAGGTCGCCGGGTCCTCGCCGGAGGGTGCGTCGGTGCCCCCGGGCGTGCCCTCGCCACTGCTGGTCGAGCATCCGGCGGTCAGAAGTAGTGCGGCGGCGAGCGCCGTACGGGCTGGCAGTCCGGTGGGAAGCATGAGAGGAGTCTCCCCTGCCCCGTGTCCACCAACCGGGTGGTGGCCCTCGCCCTCACCCACCGATCAGACGTCCTTCAGGCGGCGCTCAACCGGCTGCGGGATGCTGTGTCCCGTGACTGAAGCGCCGACCACCGACCGCCCCCGTCCCTGGTGGCGACTCCCGGACACCCCGGTCCCGGGGGGAGTGCCCGATCTCGCCCGCGCGCTGCTGTGGGTCGAGCTGGCGATCGTGCTCCTGCTCTCCCTCGGGCGATCTGCCGTCTACTCGGTGGTCAGCCTGGTCTCCGCGGTGGCCGCTCCCGGCGCGCTGTCCGCCCAGGCGGCGAACCTCAACACTTCCCTGGCCGACCGCCCGTGGCTGGACCTGACCTTGCAGCTGCTGCGCATCGGCTTCGCGCTCGTCCCCGCCGCGCTCGCGGCGTACCTGCTCGTCCGCTCCGGCACCCGGCTCCGCGAGGTCTGGGCGCGCGACGGCGGCTGGGCGACGTGGGGCGACCTCGGTCGCGGCGCCTGGCTGGCGCTGGGGGTCGGCACGCTCGGCGTCGTGTTCTACCTGGCGACGTTCGCGCTGGGCACGAACCTGACGGTGGTGGCCCAGTCGTTGCCGGGGGAGTGGTGGCGGGTGCCGGTGCTCGTCCTCGCGGCCGCCGAGAACGCCGTCCTCGAGGAGGTCGTCGTGCTGGGCTTCGTGCAGGTCAGGCTGCGCCAGCTCGGCTTCGGCGACTCCGCGGCGATCGGGCTGGCTGCTCTCCTGCGCGGGAGCTATCACCTCTACCAAGGGCTCGGCGGGTTCGTCGGCAACCTCGCGATGGGTCTGCTCTTCGGCTGGCTCTTCCGCCGGTGGGGCCGGGTGATGCCGTTCGTGGTGGCGCACACCCTGCTCGACGTCGGCGCCTTCGTCGGGTACGCCGTGCTGGCCGGGCGGGTCAGCTGGCTGCCGACCCTCTAGCCGACCTGACGCAAGCGCGAGCTCACTCGCCGACCTCGACCTCCTCGGTCGCGAGCTCAGGGCTCTTCTCGTGGCGTCCGCGACGGCCGAGCAGCCCGCCGGCCCACAGGGCCCAGAGCACGAGGACGGGCTGGAAGAGCAACCGGACGAAGCGGGCCCGGTCGGTGTCGAGGCCGAAGGCGTCGGTGCCCTCGAGGTACTGCGCGATGTTGCCGGGGAAGATCGCCACGAAGAACGCCGCGAGGAGCGCGCCGATGGTGCGCCGGTGCCGGGGCAGCGCGGCGAACGCGGCGCCGAGGCCGATCTCGACGACGCCGGAGCCGATCACCGTGAGGTCCTCGTCGACCGGGAACCAGTCCGGGACCTGCGCCTGGAACTCCTGGCGCTGGGTGGTCAGGTGCAGCACGCCGGCGCCGACCATCGCGGTGCCGAGCAGGACGCGTGCGACTGTCTGGGCCTTCATGCCTGCCACCCTAGGACTGCGGTGGCAGCAGCACGCCGGGGTTCATCAGGCCGTCGGGGTCGATCGCCTGCTTCACCGCGCGCATGAGGTCGACCTCGACGTCGGACTTGTACGCCGCACCTGCCGCCGCCTTCGTCCGGCCGAGGCCGTGCTCGGCGCTGATCGAGCCGTTGCCGGCGGCGACCGCGTCGTAGATCGCCGTCGAGAGGTCGACGGCCGCGCTCCGGAGGGCGGCGTCGTCGGCGTGCCCGTCGACCAGGGGCGCGTTGAGGTTGTAGTGGAGGTTGCCGTCGCCGACGTGGCCGTAGGTCACCGGACGGACGCCCGGCAGCCGCGCCTGCAGGATCGGTCCGATCTCGGCCACCCACTCGGCGAGCCCGGCGATGGGCAGGGTGACGTCGTGCTTGAGCGTGGCGCTCTCGACCTTCTGCGCCTCGGAGATCCCCTCGCGCAGCGCCCAGAGCGCGGAGCGCTGGGCGGGGCTGCCGGCGACGGCCGCGTCGGAGGCGAGCCCCGCGTCGACCGCCTCGCCGAGCAGGGCCTCCAGGGCGTCGTCGAGGCCGCCCTCGGACTCGGCTCCGGCGAGCTCGACCAGGACGTACCAGTCGCTGGTCTCCGCGAGCGGGTCGCTCGTGCCGGGCAGGTGCGCCAGCACCAGCTCGAGCGCGGTGCGGTTGGCGATCTCGAAGGTGGCGAGGTGGGCGCCGGCGTGCTGCTGGGCGAGGGCGAGCAGGGAGACCGCGGACGCGACGTCGCGCACCGCGACCCAGGCCGTCGCGTGCCGCGGGGTGGCGGGGAAGAGGCGCAGCACCGCGCCGGTGATCACGCCGAGCGTCCCCTCGGAGCCGACGAAGAGCTGGGTGAGGTCGTAGCCGGTGTTGTCCTTGCGCAGGCCGCGCAGGCCGTCCCAGAGCCGGCCGTCGGGAAGGACCACCTCGAGCCCGAGGACCAGCTCGCGGCTCATGCCGTAGCGCAGGACCGCCGTGCCCCCGGCGTTGGTGGCGAGGTTGCCGCCGATGGTGCAGCTCCCCTCGGACCCGAGCGACATCGGGAAGAGCCGGCCGGCCTGCTCCGCGACGGCCTGGACGTCCGCGAGCACCACGCCGGCGTCGACCGTCATCGTCCCCGCGACAGGGTCGACCTCCCGGACCTGGCGCATCCGCCCCAGCGACAGCACGACCTGGCTGCCCGAGGCATCCGGCACTCCTCCGCCCACCAGGCCGGTGTTGCCACCCTGCGGCACGATCGTGGTGCCAGCCTCGTGGCAGGCAGCCACCACGGCCGCCACCTCCTCGGTCGAGCCGGGCCGCACCACCGCCAGGGCCCGGCCCACGTGGACCCCGGTCCAGTCGACGACGTACGCCGCCACGTCGGCGGGCTCGGTCAGGACGTGGGCGTCACCGACGCGCCGGCGCAGTCGGTCGAGCAGGTCGTTCACGCGTAGCTCCTTGGACTCTGGCGTCGGAGGTCTGGTCGGTGCTCGGCCGAGCACGACGGCCACGAGCATGCCGCAGCGCCCGCGCTGACGACCACCAGGTCGTGGCGGGACGACCGGCTCCCGAGGCCGACTTCGCGATTCTGTTCCCCTTCTCGCCCGCGCATGTGATGGTTGGGCGTCCCGATCGCGAGAAGGGGTGCGATGCCCGACCAACCAGCCGCCCAGGAGCAGGCCGCTCCCTGGGCAGACGAGACACGCCAGCACCTGCAGGTGCTCGTCGAGGGCGTGGCGACACTGGCCGGCTTCGAGCAGTCGGCCATCACGCTGCGCCGCGACGACGTGTGCGAGGTCGTCGCGGCGGCGGGGGTCGCCGACGGCTTCGTCGGCAGGTTGCTGCCCACCTTGACGATCGAGGCGGAGCTTGCCAACGCGGACGAGTGGGGCGTGTGGCGGTTCGTCCCGCACGACCGCGCCAGCGAGGAGGCGCTCGCCTACAGCCACATCCCGGACGTCGTCCCCCTCGACGGAGAGGATGCCTGGCACCCGCTCGACCTGCTGGCCGCGCCGCTGCACGACGACGAGGGCCGGCTGCGCGGCCTGCTGTCGGTCGACAGCCCGCGCAACGGCCGGCACCCGGGTCCCAAGCAGCTGGCCGTGCTGACCCAGTACGCCGGTGTGGCTCGCACCCTGGTCCTGCTCGCGCTCGAGCGGGAGAGCCTCGCCGAGCGCGTCCGGATGGCCGACGAGGCGCGACAGATCGTGCGCGAGGCCCTGGGCGAGCCGTCACTCGAGCTGGTGCTGGAGGCGTGCCGGGAAGCGATCACGTCGTGCTTCGGTGCGGTCGGCATGTGGCTGACGGCGTTCGACACCGACGGCGGCACGTCCGCGACGTCGTACGCAGTGGGCGGGGAGGTGGAGGCTCCGTTCTCGGAGATCGACGACGTGGTGATCAAGCTCGCCCACCGCTACTGGGCCGATCAGTACGCCGCCCACTTCTCGCACGACCGGTCCGAGGCCCCCGGACTGCCTCCGGCCGATGCCAAGCGATTGCTCGCGTTCCTCGACCGGATCGGCATCGGTTCGGTCCTCTTCGTCCCGCTCGGCGCCGGACCGGAGTGCCTCGGGTTCCTCGTCCTGACCCGCGTCAGTGACACGCCCGCGTGGACGGCGGTGGAGCGCGATGCCGCCCTCGAGATCGGACGCGACCTCGGGCGCGCCGTGGCCAACGCCCACCAGCTCGAGCGCGAGCGCGCCGTGGCCGACCGCCTGCGCAAGCTCGACAGCTATCGCGTGCAGATGGTCAACACGCTGGGGCACGAGCTGCGCACCCCCCTGTTCTCGATGACCGCCAACCTGGAGATGCTCGACATCGAGGGGATGGGTGAGGAGAACCGCCGATCGGTGGCCGCCGCGAGCCGGGGGGCGACACGCATGCAGGCCGTCATCGAAGACCTCCTCACGATGGCCAAGGTGGCCGACCCCGCGCGCGAGTTCGTGCCCGAGGCCGTCGACCTCCGCGGGATCCTGCTCGAGGTCGCCGACGAGTGCCACCACGCGGCCTTGTCGAAGGCCCAGGTGTGCCACGTCGACGTGCCCGAGGAGCCCGTCCTCGTGGCCGGAGAGCCCGCCGAGCTGCACCGGATGCTCGCCAACCTGGCGAGCAATGCCATCAAGTACTCGGTCGTCGGCGGTCGGATCGACGTGCGGCTGGCGGGGGAGGACGGAGAGGTGCGCGTCTCCTTCGCAGACCAGGGCATCGGCATCTCGGAGGAGGACCAGCAGCAGCTCTTCCGCGAGTTCTTCCGCTCCTCCAACCCCGTCGCGCTCGCCCGCCCGGGCACGGGCCTGGGCCTGGCGATCGTGGACCGCATCGTCCGTCGCCACTCCGGACACATCGACCTGACATCCGAGCTCGGCCGCGGCACCACGGTCACCGTCACCCTGCCGGCCCACCAGGGACCCGTCGTCAGCGCGGAGTGAGCTCCAGCGTCATGAAGGTGCTGTTGGGGTCGTCGACGTACGACCCGAACGGCGCGCACGGCACGAAGCCGGCCTTCGCGTAGAGCGAGCGCGCCGGCGCGAAGAACGACATGCTGCCGGTCTCGAGGGACACGCGCACCACGCGGCGCGACCGGGCGTCCTCCAGGGCGTGGGCCAGCAGCATGGAGGCGACCCCGCGACCACGGACGCGCGGTTCGGTCCGCATGCTCTTGAGCTCCTCGTGGTGGTCGTCGAGGGCCACCAGCGCCGCCGTACCGACGATCCCGTCGGCATCCGTCGCCACCCACATCCGTACGTGCGGCGCCTCCAGCGCCGACAGGTCGAGCGCGTGCCTGCTCTCCGGGGGCGCGGTCGGCTCCATGTCGTCGAGGTGAGCCTGGAGGAACGACGCGAGTCGTGGGTCCGTGAAGTCCGCACGGGAGATCAGCACGGGAGCATCTTCGGCGAGTCGTGTTTCGCGTGTGTGTCGCGCGTGGGCCCGGGGGGATCTGGGTACTGCGGCCTGTCAGGAAATCCGAGACCAGGAGGCTCCCATGTCCACCGACGCAATCGTCATCCTCAGGGACGACCACAAGCAGATCCGCAAGGTCTTCAAGGACTTCCAGTCCACAGAGGACACCGCGACCGCTCGCAAGGGCAACTTGGTCGACACGATGATCGAGCTGCTGACGCAGCACACCTACATCGAGAACGAGGTCATGTACCCGCGCGTGCGGGAGCTCCTGCCCGACCTCGAGGACGACGTGCTGGAGTCCTACGAGGAGCACCACGTGGCGGACGTCCTGGTGATGGAGCTCGCCGGGATGAAGCCCACCGACGAGCGGTTCACCGCCAAGACGATGGTCCTCATCGAGAACGTCACCCACCACATGGACGAGGAGGAGCAAGAGTGGTTCCCGCAGGTCCGTGAGGGACTCGGCCGCAAGGCGCTCCAGGAGATCGGCCAGGAGCTGATCGAGGCGAAGAAGAAGGCCCCCAGCAGGCCGTCCGAGCCCAGCGCGCTCAAGAAGACGATCGACGCCGTCATCGGCTGACCTGACGACGAGTCAGGGCCCGGCGTAGCCCTCGCGGTAGCTCGGGAAGCCCGGTGCCCAGCCGGTCGACCGGAGCCGGGCGTTGGAGAGCCGCTTGCCGTGCCCACGCGCGGCGTCGGCCGGCGGGGGAGGAGGCGCCCCGATCCTGTCGGCGAGGTGGGCCGCGACGTCACCGAGCTGGGCCGGCTCGTCGTCGGTGCCGAGGTAGAGCCGCTCCGGTCGCCCCGGCATCGTGAGCAGGTGCACGACCGCGGCCGCCGCGTCCTGGCGGTGGATGCGGTTGGTCCACCGGTGAGGGTCGTCGACCCGTCCCTCGCGGACGGTGTCGACCAGCCGCGTGCTGCTGCCGCCGTACAGGCCGGAGAGCCGCAGCACGGTGCCGCGCGGGACGCGGGCATGGAACGCCTCCTCGGCGGCGAGCAGCATCCGTCCTGGCCCGTCCGTGGGCGCGGCGATCGCCGTCTCGTCCTCGAGCGGCGGCAGGTCGTGGGAGCCGTGGACCGCGGTCGAGGAGACCAGCACCGCCCGCTCGGGTGCCTGCTGGAGCGCGTCGAGCGCCCGCGCCGTCCCGTCGACGTACGTCGCCCGGTAGGACTCCTCGGTCCGCGGGCGCGCGGTGAGGGCGACCACGACGAAGCGCGGGCGCAGGCCGGCCAGGTCCGGTGCCTCGCGGGCCAGGTCGACGGACCGCCCCTGGAGGGGCGCCGGGACGCGGGCGGCATCGCGTCGCAGCGCCAGCACGTCGTGCCCGAGGTCGGACAGCCGGAGCCCGACCCGGGCACCGAGGTCGCCGCAGCCGACGAGCAGGACGTCCGGATTCATGGGCGCACCGTACGCGCTCAGAGGTCTAGTCTCGACCTGTGGCTCGCACCCTCCAGACCGACTACCTCGTCGTCGGTGCCGGCGCCTTCGGCATGGGCTTCACAGACGCGCTCATCGAGCACTCCGCCGACGCGCGGGTGGTCCTGGTCGACCGTCGCCACGGTGCTGGGGGCCACTGGCTGGAGGCCTACCCCTTCGTGCGGCTGCACCAGTCCTCGTGCTTCTACGGCGTCGCGTCGACACTGCTCGGAGACGGGTCGCTGCAGACGAGCGGGCCCGAGGCGGGTCTGCAGGAGCGGGCCTCGCAGCCCGAGATCACGTCCTACTACGCGCGGGTCCTCGAGCGCCTCGTCAGCTCGGGCCGCGTCGAGTTCCTCCCCGAGAGCGACTTCGACGGCCACCGCACGGTGACCTCGCGGACCTCGGGCGAGCGCTTCGAGGTGCCCGACTCGTGCCGCATCGTCAACGCGCACTACCTGGCGCCCACCATCCCGGCCGAGGTGCCGCTGCCGTTCGCGGTCTCCGACGGAGCGCGGGTCCTGCCCGTCAACGACCTCGTCCTCCTGGAGGACGAACCGAGCCAGTACGTCGTCGTCGGGTCGGGCAAGACCGCGACCGACGCGATCGTGTGGCTGCTCGGGCGCGGCACTGATCCGGGCGCGATCTGCTGGGTGCGCCCCCGCGACCCGTGGATGCTCGACCGGGCCCGGGTGCAGCCTGACCCCGCGGTCTTCTTCGGGCTGGGCGCCGACATCATGCAGTCCGTCGCGGGAGCGTCGTCCCTCGACGAGGCGTTCCTCCTCATGGAGGACGCCGGCGTGATGCTGCGCATCGACCGCTCGGTGACGCCCACGATGGCGAAGGCCCCGACGCTGGCCCGGTGGGAGCTCGCGGAGCTGCGGACGGTGGAGGACGTCGTACGACTGGGGCACCTCAGGTCCGTCTCGCGAGGCCGGCTCGGCTTCGACGACGGGTCGGTCCGCATCGCCGACGACGCCGTGGTCGTGCACTGTGCCGCCGACGGACTGAAGAACCCGCCGCTGGTGCCGGTGTGGCGGCCGTCCGACATCACGATCCAGCCGGTCCGCGCCGGCTTCCCCTGCCTGGCCGCCGCGCTGGTGGGCTACGTCGAGGCGACCCGCGCCGACGACGCGGAGAAGAACCGTCTCTGTGCGCCCTCCACCTACGGCAACTCGCTGGAGCAGTGGGCCTCTATGACCCTGCTCGGGACCCGGAACGCCCAGACGTTCTCCGCGGAGCCGGACGTCAAGGAGTGGGCCAACGGCGTGGCGCTCAACCCGGCGCGGGTGCCGCCCGGCTATCCGGGATCACCGGCGTACGACGACGCGCGCGAGCGGCTGGCCGAGCACACCGGGCCGGCGCTGCAGAAGCTGTCGGCCTTCTGCTGATGCCGGGCTTCACCTTGTGCACGACGCCGAGCTGCAGGCGCGTGCCACGTCGAGCGTCCAACGGTCTGCCGCTACGCTGCCGACCATTCGGGTAGCGGGGGCGGATGTGCAGTTGCGACGAGTGACGGCGTGGCTGGCTCTGACCGTGTGCCTGGTGACCCTTGGAGCCGGGTGCGGTGGTGGGGAGCTGGACGCCCTGAAGTCGGACCCGATGGCGACGGAGCCGATCGAGGGCCTCGAGGAGGTCGACGGCTCCGAGAACGAGGGTTCTTCCGGCGGAGTCATCGGCAAGCCCGCACCGACGCAACACCAACGCATCTTCGCCGGCTCCACGGACGCGGAGGTCGAGCGCGCCTTCGAAGAGGTGCTGTCGATGGCCGAGGAGGTGGGGTGGCAGGTCAGTTCCGTCTCCCCTCTCCGCGACGGTTTTGTCGCCGAGCGCGAGATCGATGGCCACCGCTCCAGGCTCACCGTCAGCGTGAATCGCGACCCAGATCTCGGACCGGCTCCAGGGCTCTCGATATCAATCAGCACCACGGTGGAGTGACCAAGCTGCTGCCGACGGACGCGAGGAACTCGTCGACATCGGCCGACGTGGGGGCCGACTGCGGTCCGCGTCGGGTCACCTTGATCGCGGCCGCGGCGTTGGCGCGACGGCACCCCGCGACCCACGGCGTGCCGGCGGCGACCTCGGCCAGCAGCGCGCCGGTGTGGGTGTCGCCGGCGCCGTTGGTGTCGACGGGCGTCTGCGGGAAGCCGGGCACGGCCGTGGTCGCGCCGCCCACGTGGACCGCGCATCCCTCGGGGCCGTCGCGCACGATCGCGACCGCGTCACCGCGCAGCAGCGGCGCGACGGCTGCGGTGAGCGCGGCGAGGTCCGTTGGCGGCTCCTCGCCGACCTCGCGGAGCAGGTCCTCGGCCTCCTCTGCGTTGCTCGACCAGACGTCGGTCACGTCGAGCATCGCGGTGCGGACGTGCTCGGGGAGGCGGGCGAACGCCGATCCCGGATCGAGCACGACGACAACGTCGGGGTGGAGCGTCGGCAGCCACTCCAGCAACGGGTCGCGCGTGCTGTCGAGGGCCAGCGAGAAGCCGGTGACGCACACCAGGTCTCCCGGACCCGGATCGGAGGTGGCCAGCGAGTCGACGCTGATCCGGCGCTCGGCGCCCAGCGTCGTGACGAACGTGCGCTCGGCGCTCGGCTCGATGAGCACCACGCAGATGCCGGTGTCGAGGTCTGCCACCGGAGGAGCGGAGACGTCGATGCCCTCGGCCGCCAGCGCCGCCCGGACGAGGTCGCCGTGCGGCCCGGTGCCGTGCGCGCCGGCATGGACGCACTCCGCGCCGAACCTGGCCGCCGCCACCAGCACGGTCACAGCGCCGCCGGCGTAGTCGGCCACCGACGACGCCATCACGTTCTGTCCGCGGGCGGGCAGGTCGGGCACCTCGACGACGACGTCGACCAGGGCCTGGCCGGTGTGGATGACCCGACTCATCGGGTGGTTCATCGGGGTCCCCGCCGAGTTGTCGGGCGGCGGAGCGAAGCGGGGGAGACCGAAAACTCGGTGGGGTGATTCATCGGATCGCTGCGTCGGCCAGGACGTCGTCAGTGGTGGCCACGGTGATCTGCGGCGGGTAGAGCGCCATCACGTCCATGGCCGCCCGGTGGTTGGCCGGGCTCGAACCGGCGCAGGCGTCGGTGACGACGGTGACCGTCGCGCCGGCGTCCGCGGCGGCGAGGGCCGTCGAGATGACGCAGCAGTCGGTGGAGACGCCGGCCAGCACCAGGTGCGGCGTGGGCCCGGTCACCGCCTGGAGGGCGTACCCCCACTTGCCGAACGTCGGCAGCGACACGACGTGGTGCCCCAGGTCGGCCATCTCGGGGACCAGCGCGAGGAGGGGGTCGTCCTCCGGCACGTCGGCGAACGGCCACGCCTCCAGGTAGGCCTTCCAGCTGCCCTGCGGCTCGCGGGCCGGCACCCAGCGGGTGACGACGGTGCGATCACCGGCAGCGGCGGCGAGCCGTCGTACGGGATCGACGATCGCGGGGAACATCGGCGAGCCCCACTGGCTCGACCGGTCGGCGAAGATCCGCTGCGGGTCGATGACGACCAGCCAGGCGTCCGGGTGCATGCGGACAAGCCTGTCAGAGACGTCAGCGGCCGCCGGTCCCCCGACCGGCAGCCGCTGACTCGCTCGAGGCAAGCAGGGGAACTACTTGACCTCGGAGCGCCGCAGGAAGAGCAGGCCCACGACGAGCGGGACGACGATCCAGATCATCGTGGTCGAGCCGAGCATGGCCCACTCCTTCGTGGTGTTCGTGGCACCCTCGAAGAGGCTGACCTGGGTGTAGTTCCAGTCGATCCACGGCTGCAGGTCGTAGAACCACTCGCGCACGGACGCGAGCAGGGCGAGGATGCCCGGCAGCACGAGCGACACGACGAAGTAGCCGACGATGGCGGCCGCGGAGTTGCGCAGCACGACCCCGAGGGTGAAGCCGATCGCCATACCGACGAGGTTGCCGAGGACGATCTGCGGCGCGGTCGCGAGCGAGATGTCCCAGACCGTGTCGACGCCGGCGAGCGTGGAGCCCGCCAGGTTGCCGAGGGCGCCGACGGCGAAGGCGACGGCCATCGAGACGATGCCGACAAGGAAGGTCGCGATCGCCTTCGCCCCGATCACGCGGCCGCGGCTCGGCACCAGGGTGAAGGTCGTCAGCCCACTGCGCTGGCTCCACTCGCTGGTGACGCCGAGGATCGCGATCATCGGCAGGATCACCGACATCGGGAAGCCGATCGCGGCCGCGAAGTTCTCGTAGGTGACGGCGCTGTCGGGCGCGAAGATGATCACGGCGCCGGTCGCGATGACCGACAGGGCGCCGATGCTGATCAGCATCCAGAAGCCCGAGCGGGTGTTGAACATCTTGCGGAGCTCGACCTTGATCAGGCGGGCCGTAGGGATGGGACGGGCGGTCCGGCGAACCGGCGCAGCCTCCGTGATGTCCGTGCTGGTCGTGGGGGAGACGGTCGTGGCGGTCATGCCGCAACTCCTTCGCGTTGGGTGTCGGCAGTGAGCGACAAGAACATGTCTTCGAGCCCGGCGCCCTCGGCGGACCGGAGCTCGGTGAGGGCGATGCCGGCGGTCAGGGCCACTGTGCCGACCCGAGCGGGGTCGGCGTCGGTGCGTACCGAGCCGTCCCCGGCGAGCGTGCTGGGGATCCCGGCCTGCTCGAGCGCGTGGGCGAGGTCGCGCGGCGACGTCGAACGGGCGAGCGTCCCGGCCGCGGCGAGGAGCTCCTCCTTGGTGCCTGACGCGACGATCTTGCCGTTGCCGATCACGACCAGGTCATCGGCGATGACCTCGATCTCGTGCAGCAGGTGGGAGGACAACAGCACCGTGCCACCCTGGCTGGCGAAGCCGGTCAGCAGGTCGCGCATCCACCGGATCCCCGCGGGGTCGAGCCCGTTGGCGGGCTCGTCGAGGATCAGCACCTTCGGGTCTCCGAGGAGGGCGGTGGCGATACCGAGCCGCTGGCGCATGCCGAGGGAGTAGTTGCGCACCCGGCGCTTGGCCTCGGTGGGGGTCAGGCTCACCAGCTCGAGCATCTCGTCGACCCGCGATCCGGGCAGGCCCATGGTGGCGGCAGCGACCGAGAGGATCTCGCGGCCGGTCCGGCCGGCGTGCTGGGCTGAGGCGTCCAGCAGGACGCCCACCTCGAGGCCCGGGTTGGGGAGGTCCGCGAACCGTTCTCCATTGATGGTGGCGGTGCCGGATGTCGGGACGGTCAGACCGACCATCACGCGCATCGTGGTGGACTTGCCGGCACCGTTCGGACCGAGGAAACCGGTCACGCGGCCAGGCTGGGCGGTGAAGGAGACGTTGTCGACGGCGGTGAAGCCGGCGTACCTCCGGGTCAGGGACTCAACTGTGATCATGGGCCCAACCCTCGCGGTCCCACGCGGGTCCGCACATCGGGGACAGGTCCCCGTCGGTCCCTGAGGGCAACCCCGAGACAACCCCTGTCGCCGCGATGTGGCTGGGTTGGGACGACCTTGCGAGGATGGCCGGGTGAGCCAGCCCACCGAGCAGCGTCCGCCCCAGGTCACCGTGGCGTCGGGCATCATCATGTTCGCGTCGTTCATCGTGCTGGTCACCGCGTGGGAGCAGGTGGCGACCCTCGGCTCCCTCGACACCCAGCAGGCGATCCGGGACGTCCTCGCCGAGGCGCCGTTCTCCTCGCTGGGCTTCGACGTCGAGGGCGCCGCGCAGGTGCTGCGCATCACGTGCATGGTCGCTGCCGCCTGCGCCTGTGCGACCGCGATCCTGGGCTGGTTCGTCCGCAAGCCCGACCGCTCCTCCCGGCTGGCGCTCACGATCTTCGCCGGGCCGGTCTTCGTGGCCGGACTGGCTGTCGGTGGGCTGGCCGGGTCGTTCGTCGCTGCGGGCACGGCGATGCTGTGGCTGGCGCCCGCGCGGGAGTGGTTCGCCACCGGGCGGTGGACGCCGCCCGCGTCGGCTCCCGACAAGCAGGCGCGGAGTCGTACGTCGCTGGGCGCCCCGCGCGGCACCGACCGGCCGCTCGACCCGCCCCGCACCGGACCGACGACCCCTCCGCCCGCGACCCGGCCGTTCGGTGAGCACCGGCCGCCGGGCGAGCACGCCCACCTCGGCGCGCAGCCCCCGACCGGGCCCGCGGCGCTGCCCACGACGCGGCAGCAGCACCAGCAGCTGCTGCTCGCGCGCCCCCCGGCAATGGTCGCGGCCTTCGTGATCACCGTCGTCACGGCTGGTGGCCTGCTGGCCCTGTCGCTGCTCTGGCTGGCGATGGCGGGCCTGTCGCCCGAGTTCCTGATGAGCGTGCTCGAGCAGCAGCAGCCGGAGCTGGTCGACGACGGCCTGACCCTGGAGCAGGTGCGCGAGACCGTCTACGCCTACGCCAGCGTCTTCATCGTGTGGTGCCTGCTGGCGCTCGTGCTCGCGGGCTTCGCCATGGCGCGGCGCGACTGGGCTCGGCGGGGCCTGATGGTCACGGCCGCCGTCAGCGCCGCGGTCTGCCTCGTCTTCGTGGTCAGCATCCCTCTCATCGTGATCCCGGCGGCCGCCGCTGTGGCGACGGTCGTCTGCCTGCGGCGGATCGAGGTCCGGCGCTGGTTCTCCCTCGAGCCGCACTGACGCGCGCGACCGCGGACATGGTGAGATGGACGCATGAGCGAGCCCACTCCCTACGGTCAGCCCAACCCCTATGCCCAGCAGCCGTCCTACGGAATGGCCCAGCAGCCGATGGGTGACCGTCGTCCCGGCACGGTGACCGCAGCCGCGTGGATCACGATCGTGTTCTCCGCCATCACGGGCGCGGTCACGGGATTGCTCGGCCTCTCCTTGCTGGTCGCCGGCGATCAGTTCATCGAGGACGGAGAGCTTGACGCCGAGCTGCAAAAGATACCGGAGCTCCGAGATCTCGATATCACCGCAGACCAGCTGGTAGGCGTGGCGACGGCCATCCTCCTGGTGTTGGCAGTCTGGGCCCTCGTCGCGATCGTCCTGGCCGTCCTCGTGCTGCGCCGCTCCAACGTGTCGCGGATCCTGCTCGTCATCTCCAGCGCCGTCACCGCCGTCCTGTCGCTCCTCGGGGGCGCCAGCGGCGTGTCCCTCGTCCTGGTCGTCGCCGCCGTGGCCGTGATCGTGCTCCTCTTCACCGGCGGTGCCGGCGACTGGTTCAAGCGCCTGTCCGGCGGCTACCCCGGATCTCCGACGGGCTACCCCAGCACCCAGTACGGCAGCCCGTACGGCGTCCAGCCGGGACAGGACGCGCCGACCCCCTACCCCAGCTCCGACAACCCCTACGGCCAGACCCCGCAGCCGCAGCCGCCCGCCGCGGACAACCCCTACGGCCAGCAGCCGCCGCCCGCCGAGAACCCCTACGGCCAGCAGCCGCCGCCCGCCGAGAACCCCTACGGCCAGCAGCCGCCGGCCGAGGGTGGCACCGACTACCCCGACCACCCGCCGCGGGACTACCCGGGTCGCTGACCCCGGGCCCGAGGCGTCGGGTTCGGTCAGCGCGCGAGGTCGGCCGCGGCGAGACGTCGTACGCCCTCACGGATCACGTCGGGCTCCTTGCAGAAGGCCCACCGCACCAGCTGGCGCCCGGCCTCGGCGTCGTCGTAGAACCCCTGCGTCGGGATCGCGACCACCCCGGCGCGCTCGGGCAGGGCCAGGCAGAACTCGCGTCCGTCGGCCCAGCCCAGGTGGGAGACGTCGGTCGTGGCGAAGTACGTCCCCTCGGGCACCCGCGGCGCCAGGCCGGCCGCGGCGAGCCCGTCGCAGAGCAGGTCGCGGCGGGACTGGAGGTCCCGCGCGAGGTCGCGCGGCCAGTCGGGCTCGTGGTCCAGCGCGTGCGCGACGGCGGGCTGCAGAGGTGCGCCCGAGGTGAAGGTGAGCCACTGCTTGGCGGCGAGGACCGCCTGCACGAGGGGCGCCGGCCCGGTGGCCCAGCCGACCTTCCAGCCGGTGAAGGAGTAGGACTTGCCGGCGCTGGAGAGCGTCAGCGTCCGCTCCCACATGCCGGGCAGGGTCGCGATCGGGACATGGCCCTCGGTCGATCGCGCGTCGTCGAAGACGAGGTGCTCGTAGACCTCGTCCGTCACGACGATCACGTCGTGCTCGATCGCCAGGTCGGCGACCACCTGCAGCTCGTCACGGGTGAGCACGGTGCCGGTCGGGTTGTGCGGGGTGTTGAGCAGGATCAGCTTGGTCCCCCCGGTGACCGCCGCGCGCAGCGCGTCGAGGTCGGGCCGGAAGTCCGGTGCCCGCAGCGTGACGGGGCGGCGACGTGCACCGCACATGTCGAGCATCGCGACGTAGGAGTCGTAGTAGGGCTCCAGCACGACCACCTCGTCACCGGGGTCGACCAGCGCGAGGAGGGCCGCGGCCACGGCCTCCGTGCATCCGGTCGTGACCACGACCTCGCGGCCCGGGTCGACGACGAGGTCGTAGTGGCGCTGCTGGTGGCGCGCGATCGCGGCTCGCAGTGACGGGATGCCGATGCCGGGGGCGTACTGGTTGGCGCCGTGCTCGAGCGCCGCCTCGGCGGCGGCGATCACCGACGGGGGACCGTCGACGTCGGGGAAGCCCTGGCCGAGGTTGAGCGCCCCGGTCCGCACCGCGAGCGCCGACATCTCGCTGAAGACCGTGGGCGGGATGTGGGCCAGGCGGCGCGACAGCCGTAGGTCGGTCATGCCGACGAAGATAGCGAGGCGACCGCTCCTGCCGGTCCGGGGACGGTGCTCAGGAGGGGCTGACCAGCCACGGGTCCTTCAGGTCGAAGTAGGACGTGTCGCCGACGGTGAGCGAGTCGACCTCGGCCATCGCCTTGCGGATCGACTCCGGGGGCTCCTTCTGCTCACCCGCCCGAGCCTCGTCCTCGCTGCTGAAGTAGATCGCCATCGTCCACGCGTCGCCGTCGTGGACGGCGCTCAGGCTGCCCAGCACGTCGGGGCGGTAGGTCTGCCACTCCGGGTTGTCGTCGTTCATCAGCTCGCGGGCCCGTTGGGGGTCGCTCGTGCGGCCCTGCATCACCTGCACGAACCCGGCCGAGTCGAGGTCGCCGTGGTCGTCGACGTCGACCTCCGTGCTGTCGTGGAACTCCGGCTCGCTCGTGAAGACCTCCGCCATCTGCGCCCACCACTCGCCCTGCTCGGGCCGGTCGCTGTTGCGGCGCGCGGCCTCCTCGGACTCGAACCGAGCGAGGGCGACGAACGTGCCGTCATCCGTGACGCCCGCCGTGCTGCCGAGCCAGCCATCTGCTGTGGGGCCGAGCTCGGTCACCCATCGATCGAGCAACGTCTTGGCCTGCTGGGGATCGGAGACCGGTCCCTCGATCACCTGGACGAACATGTGTGCCTCCTCTTGAGATCGGGCCGTGGATCGGGCCCTGGATCTGGCCCTCCGTCGGGCCGTGCACCGGCCGGCATCGGGGTTGCCGTGCCTGGCTCTCGACGCTACGCCTCACCGCGCGGCACCGCACCCCGGTCCGGTCCAGCTCCCCGGCCGGTGCTTTGGCAGGATCGCCCCATGACCCCGGACGCAGCGCTCGCCGCCGACATCGATGCCATCTGCCGCCTGACGGGGGAGTTCACGCTCCGCTCGGGGCAGGTCGCCGACACCTACTTCGACAAGTACCTCTTCGAGGCGCAGCCGGCCCTGCTCGACCGGGTGGCGGCGCAGATGGTCGACCTGCTGCCGGAGGGCACCGAGCTGCTCGGCGGGCTCGAGCTCGGCGGCATCCCGATCGCGACGATGGTGAGCGCGAAGACCGGCCTGCCGGGGCTGTTCGTCCGCAAGCAGGCCAAGGAGTACGGCACGGCCAAGCTCGCCGAGGGTCCGGAGGTGTCCGGTCGCCGGGTCACCCTCATCGAGGACGTGATCACCACCGGCGGCGCGGTCCGCGACGCGACCAATGCGCTGCGCGAGCTCGGCGCGGTCGTCGAGGTCGTCGTCTGCGCGATCGACCGGTCCCCCGACGGGGAGAACCCGCTGGCCGACGTCGGCCTCGAGGTCAGGTCGGTGCTGACGCGGGCCCAGCTCGACGCCGTACGCGACTCAGCCTGAATCAGGGCCGACGGCTGTCAGTCGACGTCGCGGCCGGTGATGTCGCGGTCCGGGCCGCCGTCGTGCGACCCGATCTCGGCGCCGGGTGCGTGGGTGCGCTTGTGGCGCCACCACTCGATGATGATCGGGATCACCGAGAACGCCAGGATCACGATGATCAGCTTGTCGATGCTCTCCCCGAGGTGGGGGAACGCGTCGCCCAGGAAGAAGCCGAGCAGGCAGATCGAGGCGACCCACAGCACGGCACCGACGAGGCTCCAGACGAAGAACCGCCTGCGGTCCATGCGCGTCACACCGGCGACGACGGTGATGTAGGTGCGGACGAACGGCACGAAGCGGCCGATCACCAGCGCCTTGTTGCCGTGCTTGTCGAAGAAGGCGGTGGTCTGGTCGAAGTACTTCCGCTTGATGATGCGCCCGTCGCGCTCGTAGAGCGGCGGTCCGATCTTGTGGCCGATCTCGTAGCCGACGACGTTGCCGAGGAACGCGGCTCCCGTGAGGGCGGCCATCGCGATCATCAGCTCGACGAACGTCGGTCCGGGGAAGAGGTCGAGCTGCCCGGTCGCGATGAAGAGGCCCAGCGCGAAGAGCAGCGTGTCGCCGGGAAGGATGGGGAAGAAGAGCCCGCACTCGACGAAGACGATCAGCAGGCTGATCCAGAACAGCTCGGCGCCGAAGCGGTCCAGCAGCCAGTTGGGATCCATCCAGTCGATGCCGAGGAGCAGCGGCACGAAGGCCGCCTGGATCCCGTCGAGTGCGCTCACGGGCGCCACGATAACCATCGGAGCCTAGGGTTCTCGCATGCACGAGGAGGAGCGGGCGCCCTACGACCCCATGCCGCACGGCCCGCCCGAGGTGGGGGTCGGGCCGTGGGAGGGGCCCTGGCCCGAGGGGGAGCAGTGGGACGCCGACCTGCTGCGTGAGGGCGACCGCCGCAACGTGGTCGACCGCTACCGCTACTGGACGATGGCGGCGATCGTCGCCGACCTCGACACCAGGCGGCACGGGTTCCACGTCGCGATCGAGAACTGGCAGCACGACTTCAACATCGGCACGATCGTGCGCACCGCCAACGCCTTCCTCGCAGCGGAGATCCACATCGTCGGCAACCGGCGCTGGAACCGCCGCGGCGCGATGGTCACCGACCGCTATCAGCACGTCCGGCACCATCCGGACGCCGCGTCCTTGGCGTCGTACCTCCACGGGATCCCGCCGCAGTCGGGTGGGCCGGTGCGGCTGCTCGGCATCGACAACCTGCCAGGGTCGCTCCACCTCGAGACGATGGAGCTGCCGCGCCAGGTGTGCTTCCTGTTCGGGCAGGAGGGGCCGGGTCTGTCCGAGTCGGCGCGCGAGGTCTGCGACGGCACCTTCTCGATCGCGCAGTTCGGCTCGACCCGCTCGATCAACGCCAGCTCGGCCGCGGCCATCGCCATGCACAGCTGGGTCAGGACGTACGCCGACCTGGCGGGCGAGGACGCCTGGCGGGGCTAGCCGGCCTGGGTCCGGGGGGCCGCGACGGACAGCACGAACGGGTCCAGGATGTCCCCACGGCACCCCGGACCCGGTCGCGGACCCAGGGCGCTAGCGCCGCGTCTGCGAGTAGCAGGTGAGGGTGTGGTCGCCGGCCTTCCAGGCGACCTTGGACGGCCAGCCGAAGCGGAAGTAGCGGGTCGTCACCGCACTGCGGCAGCGCTGGTTGCCGATGCGCTTCCACGCCTTCTCGGAGGGGTACCGCTTCTGGTCCACCGTCAGTGCGCCTGTCGCGCGGAAGGTGTGCTTGTCGGCGCAGACGGTGACGTGGAAGTCGCGGCCGGCCAGGCAGCGGGACACCTTCGCGCTGAACGGGTACGAGCCGACCTTGAGCTGGCCCGGCAGCGGGTGCAGCGTCGTCAGGTGTCCCAGCACGAGGTCGCACCGCAGCCACCGGGCTCCGGCGGCCTGTTGCTCGGGCGTCGGGCCGAAGTAGCCGACGGTGTAGGCGGTCAGGTTGATGCCGCGCATGCTGGTGCCGAGGACCTTGCGCTGGGCGGAGAAGCACGTCTCCAGCGCGAACCGCCCCAGCCCCGTGCTCTCGTAGGTGAGGTCGTCTGGCAGCAGCGCGACCGCGATGACCTGCGAGGTGTGCTCGCCGGCGCAGTCCACCGGAGCCTCGGGGTGGGACGCGAGGGCGAGCTCCTCGGGGCTCATGTCGAAGCACTGGCCCACGACCGGCGCCTGGTGCATCGGGTCGGCGGCGCCGGCGGTCGGCGTGCTCCAGACGGACAGGGCAGCAGCGAGAAGGCAGGTGATCACGGCACTCGGCCCGAGTCGTCGAGTCATGACGTCAACCTAATCCTGACGCACGGGCCGCGGCCATCCCCCGTGGCCACGCGGGCAGGACCCCGACGCACCTCGTGCGCTACTTCTGGGGTGCCAGCACCGCCTCGAGTGCCTTGAGGCCCCGGCTGCTGTGGCTCTTCACGGTCCCCTCGTTGATGCCGAGCTCCGTCGCGGTCTCGCGGACCGACAACCCGAGCCAGTGCCGCAGCACGACCACCTTGCGCTGCTGCTCCGGCAGTGACTGGAGCGCGTCGAAGAGCGCCGAGCGCTCCTCGACGGCAGTCGGCTGGTCACCGGGCCGGTCGGGGAGGTCGGCGCTCGGCCGCTCCCGCCGCCAGGGTCGGCGGGAGTCGTCGATGTTGGCGCGGACCATGATCTGGCGGACGTACGCCTCCTCGCTGCCCTCGTGACGGATCCGGGGCCACGCGACGTAGAGCTTCGTCAGGGCGGTCTGCAGCAGGTCGTCGGCCTTGTGCCAGTCGCCGCACAGCGCGTAGGCGATGCGGCGCAGGTGGCCCTGGCGTGCAGCGACGAAGTCCGAGAACGCTCCATCGTGGTTCACCGCATGCCGCCCTCGTCGGCGCGATCGGCCATGAAGGCCACGAACTCCTGGAGCGTGCTCGCGCCGCCGGCCTTGACCTCCGCGACCGTGGTGATCGCGTCCGGGCCGTCGCCGGGACCACCCACCGCCAGGACGAACCAGCGCTGTTCCTTCCACTCGAGCAGGGCGACGGCCGAGACGGCGCCCGTGGCGTGGGTGCCGTAGGCGCGGAGGTCGGGGTCTGCCCGCTGCTCGAGGACGACGACCCCGGGCTCGTCGGGGACCACCGTGCCGTCCTCCGTCAGCTTGACCGGGCTCACCCCCTCGTGGGGGTCGTCGGGCGTCCCGCCTTGGAGGGCGACCTGGTCGGCGAGCCACTCCTCGAAGGTGACCCACCCCGAGTCAGCCTCGCTGGTCCAGCTCGCGCCCGTGCCGCCGTCCATGACCAGCATCCAGGTGGTGACGCCGCCCTTGCGCAGCACGAGCCCGACCGACGGGAGGTCGGATGCCAGGGGGTCGCGAACCTCCGTCACCACCTCGACACCCGAGCGCACGCGCACGTCGCCCGCGGTCCACTGCACCAGCCCGCCGAACCAGTCGTCGTCTGGCGAGGACGGTCGGCTCGTCATCCCGCCGCCGGCGATCTCCGCGGCGACGAAGTCGTCGAAGGAGGCGTAGATCCCCTCGTCGGGGGTGGTCGCCGACCCGGCGCCGCCGTCCTCGCCCCACTCGAGCGTCATCCACCACCGCTTGCCCTCGTAGGTGAGGTCGAGGGCGACGGACTCGGAGTCCTTCTCCGGGAAGAGGTCGTCGATCCGCTCGTGCACTACCGCGCCCGGCCGGATGTGCAATCCGTCGTCGTCCGCCTCGGCCGGCCAATCCCTCTGACCCGACGGGCGGAGGTCCGACAGTGCGGACGTGCCGCTCGGGTCCGTCGCGACCGGGGTGTCGCTGCTGCTCGGTCCGCGGTCCGGAGCGACGCCCCAGGCGATGCCGCCCACGACGGCTGCCGCACCCAGCCCGGCGACCACCGCAGCCAGCCGCCGCCGGCGTACGGCGCCCCGCCCGGCGGCGACGTAGTGCTCGACGGCGACGTCCTCGCCCGTGCCGAACGACAGGTCGAGCTCGCGTGCCCAGTCGATCTCGGTCTCCATGCTGATCCTTCCCCCGGTGTGAGTCTGGCACCCCTCTACACGGAACGGCGGGGCCATCGGTTGTCACGTGGTGAGACGTCTGCGCGCGAAGATCGCGACCCGCGAGTAGCCACTAGGGTTGGCACCGTCTGTAGGACCCCTTCTGAGGAGAACTCCCCGATGCCCATCGCCACCCCCGAGGTCTACGCGCAGATGCTGGACGCCGCGAAGTCGAAGTCCTTCGCCTACCCGGCCATCAACGTGTCGTCCTCCCAGACCCTCAACGCAGCGCTGAAGGGCTTCGCCGACGCCGGTTCCGACGGCATCATCCAGGTCTCGACCGGCGGCGCCGAGTACCTCTCCGGCCCGTCCGTGAAGGACATGGTCACCGGCTCCGTCGCGTTCGCCGCCTACGCCGCCGAGGTCGCCAAGAACTACCCCGTCAACGTCGCGCTGCACACCGACCACTGCCCCCAGGGCAAGCTCGACGGCTTCGTCCGGCCGCTCCTCGACATCTCCGCCGAGCGCGTCGCGCGCGGCGAGGCTCCGCTCTTCCAGTCGCACATGTGGGACGGCTCGTCCGTGCCGCTCGACGAGAACCTCCAGATCGCCGAGGAGCTGCTGGCGAAGTGCGCGGCGGCCCACATCATCCTCGAGATCGAGGTCGGGGTCGTCGGCGGTGAGGAGGACGGCGTCGCCAACGAGATCAACGACCAGCTCTACACGACCCCCGAGGACGCCATCGCCACGGTCCGGGCGCTCGGCGCCGGCGAGCGTGGTCGCTACATGACCGCTCTGACCTTCGGCAACGTGCACGGCGTCTACAAGCCCGGCAACGTCAGGCTGCGCCCCGAGATCCTCAAGACCGCCCAGGAGGCAGCCGCCAAGGAGCTCGGCCTCGGCGCCGACGCCCGCCCGTTCGACCTGGTCTTCCACGGCGGATCCGGCTCCACCGCGCAGGAGATCAGCGACGCCGTCGACTACGGCGTGGTCAAGATGAACGTCGACACCGACACCCAGTACGCCTTCAGCCGCCCCGTCGCGGCCCACATGTTCGCCAACTATGACGGCGTGCTGAAGGTCGACGGCGAGGTCGGCAACAAGAAGCTCTACGACCCCCGCGCCTGGGGCAAGGCCGCCGAGGCCGGCATGGCCGAGCGCATCGTCGAAGCCTGCCAGAACCTCCGCTCCGCGGGCACGTCGCTCGCCGGCTGAGCGGGGCACCCCAGACCGGCGACGGCGCCCGCCCCTCGAGCAGGGGCGGGCGCCGTCGTCGTACGCGGCGTCAGCGACCCCAGCGGCGGGTGCACTCCTTGAGGTCGACGCTGACCTGCTGGCCGCGGTCGACGACGATCGGCACGGTCTGGAGGACCTGGCCGCTCTTCTCGCACGTCAGCGTCCAGGCCTCCACCAACGGGGCCGTGGTCTGCTCGGTGGCGTTGAACAGGCTCGCCGTGAGCGTGTAGGTCGGGCTGACGGACGCGAAGTTGATCACCCGGAGGACGTACGTGCCGGGCGTCGGCGCGTTGATCGTCGCCTTCTCCTTGTCACCCACGAAGTTGCCGGAGCCGCCGACCTCCGTGAGCGAGCCGTCGGCGTTCTTGCGGTAGACCTCGAGGTCCAGGTCGTCCGGGGTCGGCCAGTCGAGCTCGACCTGCATGATCTCCTGGTCGGCCTCGGTCACGACGAATTCGTGGTCGACCGAGGTGGTGGGCGCCGCCGTGCCGGTGAAGGTCTCGGACCGCGTGGGCTCCTCGTCGAGGAGCTTGACCAGTCGCGACTGGACCACCGGGCGGGTGGACTGGTTGACGTCCCAGGCGAAGGTCTTGCCGCTCGTGACCATCGTGGTCTCGAGCGAGTCGGTGAAGTCGTTCTCGGGGCTCCACGTAGGCGTCGAGAACTCCTTGCGCAGCCGCAGCGTCGCGCCGGCCGGCGCCTTGCCGGAGATCACGGCGTGGCTGGTGCGGCTGACGGCGTTCTCGAAGGCGATGAGGTAGGCCTCGCGGTTGCCCTTGCCGGCGTACTGCCCGGCCCCGACGTACTCGTCGACGACCTGCGCGAACGGCGGGTGGAACTCGTTGGGACCGATCTCGAAGGTGTAGCCGTAGCCACCGGTCGCGTTGTAGGACCAGTCCTCGGTGGTGCCGGTGGTGTCGTAGAGCTCCCAGCCGTGGATGTTGGCGTAGCCGTTCTGCGCCGTCATCCGCGCGCCGAGCTCCTTCATCGCGTGCTCGTCGGGCGCGTCGCCGACGGGGAGCCCGTCGGGTCCGATGGTGGTCGGGTTGACGCCGTTGGGGCGCAGCACCAGGTTGGAGAAGGTGTGGTTGGAGATCATCATCGTCACCTGACGGGTGGAGATCAGGTGGCGGACGTTGCGGGTCTCCGGCTCGGAGAACGGACCGGCGCCGCGATAGGTCGGGTCGGCGAACAGGTCCGAGGCGCCGGGACCGCCCCAGAAGCCGCCGTAGTTGCGGTTGGGGTCCACGCCCACGCCGTACCCGCCGTTGGAGGTCGCGCTGAAGACCGCGCAGGTCCCGTCGGGGGTGTCCTGGCCGTCGATGACCCGGCAGTTCTTGCGCTTGTAGGCGTTGCCGGGGGTGCCGAGGATCGTCGCCGTGCCGCCACCGTCGGTCGCGCGCAGGTCGACGAGCTGGCCGTCGGTGATGGACAGGTGGAAGCCGTCGGCGTTGACGACCGGCACGACGACCGCGCGCCCGCGCTCGAGGAGGCCGGTGATCCGCGGGTCGCCGGCTCGGGCGCCCTTGACCAGGTCGACGGCGAACTCCATCGCGTGCTCCCCTGAGGGCCACTCGCGGGCGTGGTGCAGACCGAACATCGCGAACGTCGGGCGGCCGTCGCGCGCCGCGACGTTCTTGGCGATCTCCACGCCGTAGACGGTCCGGCCGTCCAAGGTCTTCTCCGGCATCTCGAGGAGCTTGACGAGGCCGGGGTTGGCGTCCGCCATCGCCTTCATCTCGGCGTTGTAGTCGGCGAGCGTGCGGTAGGCGTCGCGGCCCGACGGCAGCGACGTACGCAGGGTGGTGGCGGCGAAGAGATCGTCGAGCCGGTTGATCTCCCCCTCGCGACGCAGCAGGTCGGGGATGCGCACGCGATAGGTGAAGCCGGCAGCGGTGAGCGCCTCGCGGTCGGCCGCGCTGTGCAGGACCACCTCGATGTAGTCGTGGCCGGCGTGCTCCGTCAGGTCGAGACCGAGGGTCTGCAGCCGGGACTTGTCGGCTCGCGTCGGGGTGTCGACTGTGACGAGCTGAGGGGCGAAGACGGCGGCAGCGGTGGTGCCGGCGACGTTGCCCTGTGCGGCGGTCGGGGCGGTCAGGGCCGCCGCTCCCATCGCGAGTGCGGCCAAGGCGGTGGCCTGGCGGCGGCGGGACGAGCGTGTGCGCATGTGTTCCTCCGGGGGTGAGCCGCGGCGTCGGGGGCACCGCGTCGAGTGGTTCAACGCGGCACCGTGCGCCAGGTCACGCCCCCGGAGGGACAGCAGGTCAGCGTGCCGGTGCGTTCCCAGGGACGTCGTCCGGGTCGCCGTAGCGGTCGCCGTGCGTGTCGTGCGCCGCCAGGTCCTTCTGCACGCGGGGGTCGTCCGCGTCGGCGAAGTAGTCGAACGGGATCGTCTCGTCGCTGCCGTTGGAGACCTTCATGGCGTTGAGGATCGCGCTGACGACGACCGCGAGCACGACATTGAGCACGAAGGCAGTGACCGCGATGTAGCCCATCTGCTCCAGGCCGGGGATGAGGGCCGTCGAGCCGCCGAAGTGCTTGCCCGTCACCGGGTTGACGACCTGGTAGGCCTCGATCGTGCCGTAGACCATGCCGGCCGCCCAGCCCACCAGCAGGCCGTGGCGGTGGAACCAGCGGGTGAAGAGGCTGAACACCACGGCGGGAAAGGTCTGCATGATCCAGATGCCGCCCAGGAGCTGGAAGTTGATCGCGTTCTGCTTGTCCAGCGTGAGCACGAAGAGCAGTGCGAACGCCTTCACCAGCAGCGACATGAGCTTGGAGACCTTCGCCTCCTGCGCTGGGGTGGCGTCCTTGTTGAGCCATTCCTTGTAGATGTTGCGGCTGAACGTGTTGGCCGCGGCGATCGACATGATCGCGGCCGGCACGAGCGCGCCGATCGCGATCGCGGCGAAGGCGACGCCGGCGAACCACGACGGGAACATGTCCTCGAACATCTGAGGGATCACCAGCTGCGCGTTGGGCTCGCCGTCGAGACCGATCGGCTGCGTGCCGGCGGCGATGGCGACCCAGCCGAGCAGTGCGAGCAGGCCCAGCACGAAGGAGTACGCCGGCAGGATCGCGGCGTTGCGGCGCACGACGTTGCGCGAGTTGGACGACAGCGACGCGGTGACCGAGTGCGGGTACATGAACAGAGCCATCGCCGAGCCGAGGGCCAGGGTGGCGTACGCCCAGAAGGCCGGCGAGCCGGGGATGAAGGAGGAGGTGGGCTTGAGGCCGGCCTCCACGGCCGCTGCGTTGTTGGACTCCATCTTGTCCTGGGCGGCGCCGAAGATCGCCTCCCAGCCGCCGACCTGGCCGGGCAGGTAGACGATCGCCACGATGATGACGAGGTAGATGAGGATGTCCTTGACGAACGCGATCACCGCCGGCGCCCGCAGGCCGCTGGAGTAGGTGTAGGCCGCCAGCAGGGCGAAGGCGATGAAGAGCGGGGCGTCCTTGGCGAGGAGGTTGTCGCCCCCGCCCAGCCCGGCCACCTCGAGCACCGCCTGGATGCCGACGAGCTGCAGGGCGATGTAGGGCATCGTCGCGACGAACCCGGTGACCGCCACTGCCAGGGACAGGGTGCGGTCGTCATACCGGCCCCGGACGAAGTCCGCCGTGGTGACGTAGCCGTGGCGGTGGCTCACCGACCACAGCCGCGCCATGAAGATGAAGATGATCGGGTAGAGGATGATCGTGTAGGGGACGGCGAAGAAGCCGGCGACCGCGCCGGTCGCGAACATCGCTGCGGGGACGGCGACGAACGTGTACGCCGTGTAGAGGTCCCCGCCCAGCAGGAACCACGTGATCCACGTGCCGAACTTGCGGCCGCCGAGGCCCCACTCGTCCAGCGACTCCATCGAGTCGGCGCGCATGAACCTGCTGGCCATGAACCCGGCGACCGTGACCACGCCGAAGAGCACGATCAGCACCGCGAGGGCGACCCCGTTGATGCCCTCGTCCGCGGCCATCACGGTGAGCTGAGGCGTCATCGGTCCTCACCCACCTTGTGCGTGGACATGCCGCGCGCGGAGAGCGTCAACCGGTAGGCCGCGTAGGTCAGTCCCGAGCAGAGGAAGACCCAGAGGAACTGGTACCAGAAGAAGAAGGGGAAGCCGAGCAGCTCCGGCTCGACCTTCGCGTAGTGCGGCACCCAGAGCAGCACGACGATGGGGATCGCGAGCAGCACGCCCGCGAGCACCATCTTGCCCTTGTCGGTCGGGGGGACGCCCTGTTCAGGGCGCGACTGTGGAGGGTTCCCGGGAATCATGCGCGCGACCCTACTGGCGCAGTGAGGGCCGTCACGGCCCCTCGGAGGGCAGGTGCGCGACCAGCGGTCGGTCTCGCGCGACGAGCGGTCAGCCGAGCAGCTCGTCCGCCGCCGTCGGGCTGGAGTCGCGCAGGAAGGTCGAGCACCGCTCCCACTCGGCGGTCTCGCCGATCGCCCGGGCAGCGAGGGCGAGGAGTGCGAGCGAGCGCAGGAAGCCGCGGTTGGGCTCGTGCTCCCACGGGACCGGGCCGTGGCCCTTCCACCCGTTGCGGCGCAGCTGGTCGAGCGAGCGGTGGTAGCCGACGCGGGCGTAGGCGTAGACCGTCACGTCGTCGGCGCCCGCCTCCTTGGCCTGGCCGGCGAGCGCCGCCCAGGCGGCAGGCGACTCCGGATGACGTCGTACGACCGCTGCCGGGGCCTCGCCGCCCGCGAGCTCCGCGTCGGCGGGGTCAGTGGGCAGGTGGGTGGGCGGGGGACCGGCCATCAGGTCGCCGCCGAAGGGTCCGGAGGTCATGGGTCACAGTCTGCCAACCCGGCATACGCGGCTCTCGGCGGGGCGCTGCGATGCCTGGGGGCCCCGCCCGACCATTTTCCCACTCGAGCGGCCATATGGTCGCTCGAGTGACGCCAAATCGTGCGACGGGCGACCACATCGGTGCACCAGTGCGAGTGATCGGCGCTCAGGCGGCGGTAGTGGAACAGGGCGTCCGCAGTCGCGACGTACGTCGTCGCGGGTGACTGTCCGCGAACCGCCGCAGGTGCTCGGGCAGCTCGCGTCCGAAGCGAGCCTCGGTGACGACGTACTCCTTCCGCAGGCGCGTCAGGGCTCGCTCTCGCCCGGCGCCGAAGCAGTCGGCCCAGACGATGCGCGACGCGCCCAGGCCCTCGGCACAGACTGCTGTCTCCCGAGCCTGCTGCTTCCAGAGCACGCGTTCAGCTGGTTCGGTCGCCACACCGCCCGTACTGACCGGGACGAGCTTCGCCATGCCGTGGCACTCGAAGATGTGGCAACCCACGCGGATGTCGCACCACACCACTCGTCCGTCCGCCAGTCCCACGGCGAACTGCGTCTCGATGTCGCCGAGCTCCAGGGAGGCCACGAGCTCGCGGCCGAGTGTCTCCAGCACCGATTCGGCGCCCTCGTCCGAGTCGGCAACAGCCGCGCGAGCCCGGGCGACGTGTGGGTGGCGAACCATCCGGGTCAGCTCCGCCTCCAGGTCGGCGAGCGGGACACCCATGTTGCGCACGGAGTCGACGGCCACCAACCCGTGTCGATAGCCGTGCCAGCGCCCGATGTCGATGGCGGTGCGGGCGTACGACGTCGCAACGAGGTCGTCGACCCGTTCCACGCACAGCGGCAATAGGTCGCGGTGCCGGGTGAGGTCGCCGTTCGTCCGGCTGCCGGTCGTCCCCACGACGGTCAGGTGGCTGGCCTGGGTGGGCGGCTCGAGCGTGTCGATGCCCAGCAGGCGTGCGGCTGAGTCGTGGCTCAAGGTCGACGGCTGCCGCGTGGAAAGGGCAGCGGCGCGGTCCTTGAGGATCCACCGTGCGCGCTGGTCGAGTGCTTCGACGTCGATGCGCTGGCAGTAGACGCCGTGGCGCACCACTGCCCAGACGCCGCCCGGCCGGGTCAGCGCCTTGATCTCGCGCGCGGTGTAGCCGGCTCGGAGCGCTTGCTGGCGGGAGAACAGGCCGCCCTGGACGGCCGCAGCTGCTACGAGTGCTGATCTCATGGCCTCAGGCTGCAACCGAGCGCGCGTGAAGAAGCGAGGCGGACGAGAAGGCTGTGAACGACGGTCGTTTCACGCCGCCTGTGGACGCGTGGTGGCTCGGACTCGCGGAGGCGACTCAGGCGCAGCGCCCGCGGTGCGGCGGTGGGACCTCCACTGGTAAACCGATACGGCCGCTCGTCGCACGGTATGTCGCGACTCGAGCGACCATATGGCCGCTCGAGTCGCCATTCGGCGGCGGCGGCAGGCCCGGCCCGTCAGGCGCCGAGCAGGTGCCGCACCTTGGCCGGCCCCAGCGCCAGCACGAGCGTGGGCAGGCGAGGACCCCGGTCGGCGGACACCAGGAGGTTGTAGAGGAGCCGGAAGAAGTCCTTCTGGTCCGCCTTCACCTGGTCGGTCGGGGCGTCGTCGAAGCCGAGGCCGCGGGCGACCTTCGGCACGCCGTAGACGACGCTGGTGACGGCCTCGAGGTCGGCCTCGTCGGGCAGGCGGTCGAGGAAGATCCGCAACCAGAGCTCCTCGTCCTCGCTCAGCGCCGCGAGGCGCTCGACGTCCGGCTTCTCGCGGACCGTCGTGCGCTCCTCGGCGGGCACGTGCTCGGCAGTCCACTGCATCGCCTTGGACAGCCGCGGCTCGAGGTCGTCGACGGACTCGTGGGGGAACCCCGCGGACTCCACGATCCGCGAGATGAGCTCGGCCGAGCCGGCCGTCACGTCGGCGACCGACGACAGGGTGCGGAAGGGGACCGCCACGACGGGGGTGGGCAGCCGGCCGGCGGACGCCGTCTCGGAGGCGCGGTGCCAGGCGAGCGTCGCGACGTCGGCCTTCGCGGGGTCGCCGGCCTTGCGGCCCAGGGCGTCCCACTCGTCGTAGAGCCGCACGACGGCCGGGCCGAAGTCGATGTCGAAGGCCTGCGTCGGCGCCCGGCGGACGTAGAGCCAGCGCAGCATCGGCGCCTCGAGGATCCGCAGTGCGTCGACCGCCGTGGGCACGCCGCCGGCCGAGGACGACATCTTCTGCACGCCGGCGAACCCGACGAAGGCGTAGATCACCCGGGCCGGCGCGCGCCATTCGAAGATCGACGACACGAGGTCGGTGCCGACGGTGTAGGACGACCCCGGTGTCATGTGGTCACGGCCGGCGGGCTCGAAGTCGACCTTCTCGTAGGCCCAGCGCATGGGCCAGTCGACCTTCCAGACGAGCTTGCCGTCGGCGTCGCTGGAGAGGTCGGTCGTGCCCTCGAAGCCGCAGGAGGAGCAGGTGTAGGACAGCGTCGTCGTGGCGTCGTCGTACGCCGTGGTGGCCACCGTGTCGCGTCCGCACTGGCGGCAGTAGGGGCGGTAGGGGAAGCGGGCGATCGCGTCGCCGGCGCCGGTCGGGTCGGCGTCGTCGTTGGCGACCGAGTCCGCGAGGTCGGCCGCCTCCTGCTCGGAGGCGTCATCGGCCGGGGTGAGCCTCTTGGTGCGGTGCCGAGCGAGCACCGCCTCGATCTCGTCGCGTCGCGAGACGGCCAGGAGGACCTGCTCGCGGTAGGCGCCCGAGGTGTACATCTGCGTCTGGGAGATCTCCTCCATCTCGACGCCGAGGTCGCGCAGCGCCGCCTGCAGCGGTGCCTTGAAGTGCTCGGCCCAGCTGTCGTGGCACTCCCACGGGTCGGGCACCGCGGTCAGCGGACGCCCGATGTGCTCGGCCCACTCGGCCGGCACACCGGCCGGCACCTTGCGGAACCTGTCGAAGTCGTCCCAGGAGTGCAGGTGGCGCACGGGCACGCCGCGGCGCCTCAGCTCCTCGGCCACGAAGTGCGGCGTGATGAACTCGCGCAGGTTGCCCAGGTGGATCGGGCCACTCGGGGAGGCGCCTGACGCGACGGTCACCAGGTTGCCCTCGCCCGCGTGGCGTACGGCGTCGTCCGCCGCGCGCGTCACCCAGTCGACCGGTTCGCCCTGCTGTCCGCCTCGTGCCATGCGGCAAGGCTATCGGGGGATGATGCTGGCGCCGGAGCCATCCCCCGGGCGGCTCCGGCGCCACCACTCGGGCGCTGCGCTCACGCGCCGAGCCACGTGGGCACCCCCGTGCCACGTGGCTGTCCCGAGCAGTCGGCAGCATTGTGCCATCAGGGTTGCCTTGACGCGTGGCTCCAAGTGGCCGCTGGCACTAAGATGCCAACCGAGGGGGTGGCGGATGCCGGAGAGCGCAGTGGTCGCGGCCCTCGGGCTGCCCACCCAGATGGAGCCGGTCTACCGCAGGGTCCTGCCGGGCTCGGGCCAGTCGGTCGAGCAGGTGGCGGCGAGCATGCTCCTCTCCGCCGAGCAGCTCCTCGACCAGCTGGCACCGTTGGTCGCCCTCGAGGTCGTGACCGTCGAGGACGGCGTCCTCCACGTCCTGGACCCGGCCACCGCCACGAGCCGGGCGCTCGCAGCCCAGGCCGCGGAGCTCGGCGTCGCGGCACGGGAGCTGGCGCGGATCGCGGAGGTGCTGCCGGTGCTCTCGGAGCGCCGCTACGCCGAGCCCGGCAACGACCAGCTCATCGACGGGGACGTGTCGACCACGGCCGACGTACCCGGCCTGATCGCCCAGTGGATCCGGGAGAAGCGCGGAGACGTGTGCTTCCTCCGGCCCGACCAGTGGCGGTTCCCGAGCGAGTCCGAGATGGCCGTGGCGGTGGGCAACGCCGTGCGCGAGGGCCGCCGTGTCCGCGCCATCTATCCCGCCCGCGCGCTGTCGGAGGCCTCGCAGGTGCTGCGGATGCGCGTCGAGATCGGCGAGGACGTCCGGGTCGTGCCGAGCGTGCTGACCCGGCTGGTCATCGTCGGCCCTCGCCGCGCGATCGTGCCCGAGCCGCTCGGCACCGGCTCCGACCACCGCGTCGTGGTCCGGCAGGCGTCCCTGGTCGGCATGCTCCAGGCCTACTTCGACGCGCTCTGGGAGACCGCCAGCCGAGTCGACCCCAAAGGTGACCGACTGGCCGAGCGCGACCACCGACGCCTCCTGCTGGCCGAGCTGGCCGACGGGGTCAAGGACGAGCAGATCGCCCGCAACCTCGACATGAGTCTGCGCACCGTCCGTCGACGGGTCGCCACCCTGATGTCCGAGCTCGGGGTGGACACCCGTTTCCAGGCAGGGGTCGAGGCCGTCCGTCGCGGCTGGCTGTGACGCCGTCCCCGGCGCGGGGAGCCGTCAGGGCAGGATCATGGAGTACGCCGCCGGCTCCAGGCGCCAGCTCCGGCTGCGCTCGGGCCCGGAGACCTCGCCGTCGGCGGACAGCCAGAACTCGTCGCCGCTCACCTTGACGGACCTGCCGCGCAGCGTCAGCACGTCGTCGCGCTCGTCGTGCTCGCCCTTGCGCAGCCGAGCGGCGTAGCCGAGCTTGGCCATCGGGGAGACCGCCCGGCTGATCATCACGTCGAGCACGCCGTCCTCGGTGTCCGCGTCCGGGTTGAGCTCGGTGCCGCCACCGACGTTGCTGCCGTTGCCGATGGCGACCATGAGGACCGGACGGTTGACGTCGTTGACGACCGTGCCGTCGAGCTCGACGCGCAGCCGCCAGCTCGGCGGGTGGAAGGCCGACAGGAGGGCGCCGATCGGGTAGCCCAGCTTGCCGAGGTTGGCCTTGCCGACGCCGATCGCGCCGAGCCGGCCCTTCCACTTGTGCCCCTTGCGACTGGCCTGGGCGCCCACGCCGACGTGGACGTTGTTGACGACGATGTTGCCCGTCTCGTCGACCAGCAGGTCGACCGGCCGGGGCTCGCCGGTCAGCACGAGACGGGCGGCGTCCTCGATCTCGAGCGGGATCTGGTTGCCGCGGGCGAAGTCGTTGCCGGTGCCCATCGGCAGCAGCGCCAGGGTGGCGCCGGCCAGCTCGTGGCGCTTGTAGAGAGCCGTCACGACTGCGTGCAGGCTGCCGTCGCCGCCGGCGACGACCACCGTGCGCCCGCCCGCACGGTGCAGCACCCCGTCGAGCTCGCCCGGGTTGGCGGTCCTGGCGACCTCCACGGAGGCGTCCTCGCGGAGCACGGCCATCGCCTCGGCCAGCCGCTCCTCGTCCGAGGTGCCGGCTTCGGCGTTGGTGATCACCAGCAAGGAGCGCACGGCCGGACACTAGCCCACTCCCGACCGCCGGCATCTCACCCTGAGGGCCGCACGCGCGGTCCGCTCCGCGCGGGTGCGGTAGCGTGGCTGCGCAAGAGCCCCGGTGCCTTGTGCCGGGGTTGTTTCTATTTCTGCTGACATGACAGAGGAGGGCTGAGATGCCCGCGATCGTCGTGCTCGGCGCCCAGTGGGGCGACGAGGGCAAAGGCAAGGCCACCGACCTGTTGGCCACCACGGACCCGATCGACTTCGTGGTCCGCACCAGCGGTGGGCACAACGCCGGCCACACCATCGTCGTCAACGGCGAGAAGTACGCCACCCACCTGCTGCCCAGCGGCATCCTCACGCCGGGAGCCACGTCGGTCATCGCCGGCGGCGTGGTGGTCTCGCCGGAGGCGCTGTTCCGCGAGCTGGACGGCCTCATCGCCCGGGGCGTGGAGGTCGCGGACCTCAAGGTCAGCGCCAACGCGCACGTGATCGCGAGCTATCACGCGACCATCGACAAGGTCACCGAGCGCTTCCTCGGCAAGAACCAGATCGGCACCACGGGCCGCGGCATCGGTCCGGCCTACGCCGACAAGATCAACCGGGTCGGCGTACGCATCGCGGACCTGTTCGACGAGAAGATCCTGACCGAGAAGGTCGAGGCGGCGCTCGACGTCCGCAACCACCTGCTGACCAAGGTCTACAACCGCCGGGCGATCGAGGTGGAGGTCGTGGTCGAGGAGCTCCTCTCCTACGCCGAGCGGCTGCGGCCGATGGTCTGCGACACCTCGCTGCTGCTCAATCGCGCGCTCGATGCCGGTCAGACGGTGCTCTTCGAGGGCGCCCAGGCGACCATGCTCGACGTCGACCACGGCACCTATCCGTTCGTCACGTCCTCCAACCCGGTGGCCGGCGGCGTCTGTGTCGGTGCGGGCATCGGCCCCACCCGCATCGACCGCGTGGTCGGCGTGATCAAGGCCTACACGACGCGGGTGGGCTCGGGTCCGTTCCCCACCGAGCTGTTCGACGAGGACGGCGTCCAGCTCCAGCAGCTCGGCGGCGAGATCGGCGTCTCGACCGGCCGCACCCGCCGCTGCGGCTGGTACGACGCCGTGGTCGCGCGCTACGCGAGCCGGGTCAACGGCCTCACCGAGTTCTTCCTGACCAAGCTCGACATCCTCGGTGCGTGGGACCGGATCCCGGTCTGCGTCGCCTACGAGATCGATGGTCAGCGCGTCGAGGAGATGCCGATGACCCAGACCGAGTTCCACCACGCGAAGCCGGTCTACGAGTACTTCGACGGCTGGAAGAGCGACATCTCCGGGTGCCGCTCCTTCGACGAGCTGCCCAAGAACGCCCAGATCTACGTCCAGGCCCTCGAGGAGATCTCGGGCGCGAGGATCTGGGGCGTGGGCGTCGGACCGGGCCGCGAGCAGACCGTGGTGGTGCACGGGTGAGGACGCTTGTCGTCGGCGCCGGCGGGCGCGAGCACGCCCTGGCGATCGCGCTGGCGCGCGATCCCGCCGTCGCGGAGGTGCACGCTGCCCCGGGCAACCCAGGCATCGGCGAGGTCGCCACGCTCCACGACGTGGACCCGATGGACGGTCCGGCCGTCGCGGCGCTCGCCGCCTCGATCGGCGCGGACCTCGTCGTGGTCGGACCCGAGGCGCCGCTGGTCGCCGGGGTCGCGAACGCCGTGCGCGACGCAGGGATCGCCTGCTTCGGCCCGTCGCGTGCCGCTGCGCGGCTCGAGGGCTCCAAGACGTTCGCCAAGGAGGTCATGTCGGCCGCCGGCGTGCCGACTGCCGGCTCCTTCACGTGCACGATGCCCGAGGAGACAGCGGCTGCGCTCGACGCGTTCGGGGCGCCGTACGTCGTCAAGGACGACGCGCTGGCCGCCGGCAAGGGCGTCGTCGTGACCAACGACCTCGGTGAGGCGCTGGCCCACGCGGCGGCCTGCGAGCGCGTGGTCGTCGAGGAGTTCCTCGATGGCCCCGAGTTCTCCCTCTTCGTGGTCTGCGACGGCACGCAGGGGCGTCCGCTGCTGCCGGCGCAGGACTTCAAGCGCATCTTCGACGGCGGGCGTGGCCCCAACACCGGCGGCATGGGGTCCTACTCCCCGCTCGCCTGGCTCCCCGACGGCACCGTCGACGCGGTCATGGAGCAGGTCGTGGCCCCCACCCTCGCCGAGATGCAGCGACGGGGCGCACCCTTCATCGGCTGCCTGTACGTCGGACTGGCGCTCACCACCGCGGGCCCCAAGGTCATCGAGTTCAACGTCCGCTTCGGCGACCCGGACATCCAGCCCGTCCTGGCGCTCCTCGAGTCACCGCTGGGGGTCCTGCTCCGGGCCGCGGCGGACGGCGACCTGTCGTCCGTGCCTGCTCCGGCCTTCGCCTCCGGTGCGGCGGTCACGGTCGTGGTGGCCAGCGCGGGCTACCCCGAGGGCTCCAGCAGCGGCGACGTCATCGTCGGCACCGAGACGCTGGCGGTCGAGGGCGACGTCGACGTCGTCCACGCCGGCACCGCGCGCACCGAGGCCGGGCTGGTGACCGCAGGTGGTCGGGTCCTGGCCGTCCGCGCGCGCGGCACGGACGTAGCGGACGCCCGGGCCAAGGCGTACGAGGGTGTCGCCAGCATCAGCTTCCCGGGCGCCCAGTGGCGGCGCGACATCGCCGCCGAGCCGCTCGGGGTCGTCGAGGGCGCTGCGGCCCTCGACTGACCACGCCCGACCGCTCGTCGCGGCGGTCCCTGGTCGGATGGGAGGATGGGGGTCGTGAGCGTCCCCAACGTCCTGGCCACCCGCTACGCCGGTGCCGACCTCGCCGAGATCTGGTCTCCCGAGCACAAGATCGTCCTCGAGCGGCAGCTGTGGGTCGCGGTGCTGAAGGCCCAGCGCGACCTCGGCATCGACGTGCCCGAGGGCGTCGTCGAGGCCTACGAGTCCGTCATCGACAAGGTCGACCTCGACTCGATCGCCGCGCGCGAGCGGATCACCCGCCACGACGTGAAGGCCCGCATCGAGGAGTTCTCCTCCCTCGCCGGCCACGAGCACATCCACAAGGGCATGACCTCGCGGGACCTCACCGAGAACGTCGAGCAGCTGCAGGTACGCCGCTCGCTCGAGGTGGTGCGCGACCGCGCCGTCGCGGCGCTGGTCCGCCTCGGCCGACTGGCCGCCGAGCACGAGCTCACCGTGATGGCCGGCCGGTCCCACAACGTCGCGGCCCAGGCGACCACCCTCGGCAAGCGCTTCGCGACGGTCGCCGACGAGATGCTCATCGCGGTGCAACGCATCGAGGAGCTGCTCGCCCGCTATCCCCTGCGCGGCATCAAGGGCCCGATGGGCACCGCCCAGGACATGCTCGACCTCCTCGACGGCGATTCCGACAAGCTCGATGACCTCGAGCGGCGGGTGGCCTCCCACCTCGGCTTCGACCAGGTGCTGGCCAGCGTCGGCCAGGTCTACCCGCGCTCCCTCGACTTCGACGTGGTCGCGGCCCTGGTGCAGCTGGTCAGCGGACCCTCCAACCTCGCCACCACGGTCCGGCTGATGGCCGGTCACGAGCTCGTGACCGAGGGCTTCAAGGAAGGGCAGGTCGGCTCCTCGGCGATGCCCCACAAGATGAACACCCGCTCGTGCGAGCGGGTCAACGGCCTGGCCGTGATCATCCGGGGCCACCTCTCGATGGTCAGCGAGCTGGCGGGCGACCAGTGGAACGAGGGTGACGTCTCCTGCTCGGTCGTGCGCCGCGTCGCACTGCCCGACGCGTTCTTCGCGACCGACGGGCTCTTCCAGACCTTCCTCACCGTGCTCGACGAGTTCGGTGCCTTCCCGGCGGTCATCCAGCGCGAGCTCGACCGCTACCTCCCGTTCCTCACCACGACCAAGGTGCTGATGACGGCGGTCCGCAACGGGGTGGGCCGCGAGGCGGCCCACGAGGCGATCAAGGAGGCAGCCGTCGGCACCGCGCTGGCCATGCGGGCCGGCCAGGGCGACAACGACGTGTTCGCCAAGCTCGCCGCCGACGAGCGGCTGGGGCTGACGCGCGACCAGATCGACGCGCTCGTCGCCGACCCGATCGAGTTCACCGGAGCCGCCGTGTCCCAGACCCGTGCGGTCGTCGCCCGGATCGAGGACCTCGCTGCCCGCCACCCCGACGCAGCGGCGTACGTCCCCGGGGCAATCCTCTGACCCGTCAGTCGCAGTGCCGCCGCCGGGTAATGATGGACTCGTGAAGGCGATCCAGGCCCGCGTGACCGGGCGCGTCCAGGGCGTCTCGTTCCGTTGGTACGCCCAGGAGCAGGCGCGCAGCCTCGGAGTGTCCGGGTGGGTGCGCAACGAGCCCGACGGCTCGGTCCTGCTGCACGCGGAGGGCGACGACCAGGCCGTGGACTCGCTCGTCGAGTGGTGCCGCCAGGGGCCGTCGCTGGCGAAGGTCAGCAACGTGGCGGTGCGCGAGGACACGGCCTCGGGTGCGACGTCGTTCGAGATCGGCTAGGGAAGCAGCCCGTGCCTGCGGGCCGTCGCGGCAGCCTCGGTGCGGTTCGCGGCTCCGAGCTTGGCGATGATGTGGGAGACGTGGACGCTAGCGGTCTTGGGTGACATGAACAACGTGTCCGCGATCTCGGCGTTGGTGCGGCCCTCCGCGAGCAGCGCCAGCACTTCGGCCTCACGGCCGGTGAGGACGTCGGACGTACGCCGCTCGCGAGAGGCCAGCGCCCAGCGCTCGGCCAGCGCGTCGGCCCTCTTCAGCATGGGCAGGGCGTCGAGGCGGGTCGCGATCTCCCGGCCGGTCGACAGGTGGCGCCGAGCCGACTCGCGGTCGCCGTGGAGGGCGTGCGCCTCCGCCAGCGACAGGTGGGTGACAGCCGCGTCGGGGACGTGGCCGATCCGCTCCCAACCCGCCAGCGCGGCCTCCAGGTTCGCCCGCGCGTCCCGGCCGTGGAACCGGTCGAGCTGGGCGGCCAGGTCGAGCGGCCACACCTCTCCGAGCGCGCCGTGGCGGTGGAAGTCCCCGGCAACCACGTCGATCGTGTCGAGGTGCGCGCGGGCGTCGTCCCAGTCGTCCAGCACGCCGGCCCCCACTGCCGCGTCGGCCTCCATCCGGGCAGCATCGACCACCATGAGCCACACGTAGTCATCCAGCCTGCGCAGCTCCCGGTCGGTCCAGACGCCGCGATAGGTCTCCCGGGCGCCTGCCGGGTCACCCTCGCCGGCCGCTGCCACCACGTGCCGCACCAAGACCTGGGCTGCGCCGCCGGGGATGTCCCCGCCGATGTGCGCACGCCACTTCTCCGCGTCGACCGCGCCCCGCTGCCGGATGTCCAGGAGGTCGAGCCGGACGTTGCTGCTCCGCAGGTCGTCCTCCCACCACGGCGCCGACTCCTCCAGCAGCGCGCGGGCCCCCGTCCAGTCCCCGGTGCAGGTCAGGCTGAAGGTGTGGTTCTCGACCAGGTGCTCCCACACCCCGAGGCTGAGCTGCGGGTGCTTCAACCGGGCCAGCGCCTGCGCGCCCACCTGCTGGGCGCTCCGATGCTCGCCGCACACGGCGCGGCACCACACCAGATTGCCGTCGAGGAGCAGCACGTAGTTGTCGGACCTGTCGGGCAGGCAGGCCAGCTCGTGCTCGAGGAAGTCCGCAGCAGCTGCCGGGCTTTCGAACTGTCGCGAGTGGGACTTGGCCTCGATCACACGCGCCCGGGCCCGCAGCCCCCCGTCGGTCGTGGCGAGCTCGCCGGTGATCACCGTGCCGAGCTCCAGAGCCTGTTGCGCGCGAGGGTCGTCGCGCCGCAGGCGCGTTGCGCACAGCAGCACGTGCACCGTGAACAGGTCGCGTGGACCTGAGAACCAGTCGTAGAGGTCGAAGACGTGGGCGGCCTGATCGCGGAACCGCCGGTCGAACTCACCCTTCGCCTCGCCCCAGAGCGCTCGGAAGAGCTGCACCGCCGCGCGTTCGTGCTCCGCGAGCAGGTGGAGCGGGACCGCGTCGAGCAGCGCATAGCCGTCGGCGAGTGCGCCGGGGCCGGCGACGGCGACCGCATCGGCCACCACCCGTCGCAGCGTCCACCCGGTCAGGGACTCAGGATCGTCGATGCGGGACCACCCCTCGAGCACCCGGCAGAACAGCTGGGCCTGTTGGGTGACGGATGCGATGCGTTCCGCCGCCGGCTGGGCCGCAAGAGCCGCCTCGACCGACCGGCGTACGTCACGTGCGTGGTGCCAGTGCTCTGCGATGGCGAGCGCGGCCGGGTCCGACGCGAGGAGGCCCGGGCTGGCCTCCAGCACCTCCGCCCACCGGCGGTGCCAGGACCTCCGCGCGCCGGGGCCGAGCTCCCTGTCCGCCGCCTCGCGGAGCAAGGCGTGGCGGAACGCGACCGCGTCCGCCGTGTTGTCGGTGACGAGGATGCCCGACCTGACCGCTTCGGCGAGCGCGACGTCGAGCTCGTCGGAGGTGGCGTCGACCACCTGCTCGAGGAGTCCGATGCGGAGGTGCCCCTCGCCCACGGCAGCCGCTTCGACGAGGCGGCGCGCCTCGGGGAAGAGCCGCGCGAGGCGACCGGCAGCGACGTTCGAGGCAGTCGCGACCTCGGGTCTGCCTCGCGCCGCAGCCAGCTCCTCCACCACGAAGGGCACGCCGTCACTCAGCTGCTCGATCCTTGTCGCGACGGCTGGCGAGAGGCCCGACCCCACCAGCTCGAGCAGCTGGGCCCGGACCTCCTCGGGGGTGAGTCGGGTGAGCGGCACGACCGTCGTCCTCGGCAGCCGCGCCAGCCCGGCGACGTACGACGTCAGCGCCACCTCGTCCGCGGCGGTCCGTTCCGGGTCGTCCGTGCGCACGGTCGCCACGACGAGCAGCCGTCCTCGCAGCGTGCGCACCGCGAGGTTGACCAGGTCGCGGGTGGCCGAGTCGGCCCAGTGGAGGTCCTCGACCACCCAGACGACCAGCTGCTCGGCACACAGGCGCTGCAGGAGGTCGACGAACGCCGAGAGGACCTGAACGCGCTCGACGTGGCCCGACGGCACCGAGCCGGGCAGCAGCGGCGCGAGCGCCGTCCGCTCGGCTGCTGTCAGGGCGTCGGCCCCGCGGCGGTGGAGGAGGTCACGCAAGGTGTCGGCGAGGACACCGAACGGGATCTCGCCGGTCGACATGTCGGCCCCATGGCCGGTGACGACCAGCGTGTCGTCCATGCCGGTCAGCGCCTCGCGGACGAGCCTGCTCTTGCCGATCCCTGCCTCGCCGGTGACCAGCAGGCAGCGGGGCTCCTCGGCCCGGGCGCTCACGATCGCGTCGCGGAGGATCGCGACGTCATCGTCCCTGCCGATGAGCCGTGCGGGTGCCACGACAGGATCGTGGCACGCCGCGGCTGCGGGCGCGACGGGCTCGAGCACGCCCTCGTCACTGTCCGGGAACGGCGACGCCGAACCAGCGGCGCTGGCGGGGGATCCGGATGGGGCGGGTCGCGGGCGACTGCTGCTGGGCCTCGGCGGGAGGTGTGCTGCGGAACGCGCGCGCGAGGCGGCGTTGCTCGGCAGCCGCGATGGCTTCTCGGTGGTTGCTGCCGGCGATCTTCTCGATGGAGTAGCTGGTGTACATGGTGGGCTCCTCGGTGGGTGGTGCGGACATCTCCGAGGTTGGTGCTGAGGAGCCCAGTGGCGGATCGGGAGAACGCCTTATCTTCGGTCGACCGGGTGTCTTAGCCGGCACCAGCCAGACGTGGCCGGGATCTCGTCGCCCTCGGCTTCGCCTGCCGTGCCGTCACGCCCGACACTGGGCCCCATGACCGCCCCCGTCACCGTGTCCGTGACCCGCCACGTCGACCCGTCCCGCACCAGCGAGATGCTCGCCTGGGTGCAGGCCGGCACGTCGCTGGCGGAGAAGTTCGACGGCTTCCTGGGCTCCGGGTGGGTCCGGCCCAGCGAGGACTCGCCCGACTGGCACATGCTCTACCGCTTCGCGGACACCGACTCCCTCGCGACGTGGGAGGCGTCCCCGCAGCGCGAGTGGTGGCTCGAAGCCGCGCAGGGCGATGTCGAGGAGAAGCGCCGCGAGCGGCGTACGGGCATCGAGGGCTGGTTCGACGAGCCGGCCTCGGTGGAGTCGCTGAGCGCTGCCCCGGTGCCGCCGCCGCGGTGGAAGCAGATGCTCGTGATCTTCATGGTCTTCCTGCCGCTGAGCCTGCTCGCCAACTTCGTGGCCTCGCGCACGATCTCCGGCTGGCCGCTCGTGCCGCGCGTGGTGCTGGTGACGTCGGTGATGACGCCGCTGATGACGTACGTCTTCCTGCCGTGGACGACGCGGCGCATGGCGTGGTGGCTCCACCGGTGAGCACGACTAGGCTCCTCGCGTGGCCGACCTGAACATCCCCGCAGCCCCAGCGATCGAGGGCACCACCCACCTCCACTCCGGCAAGGTGCGCGACCTCTACCGCATCGACACCGGTGAGCACGAGGGCCGGTTGCTGATGGTCGCCAGCGACCGCATCTCGGCCTACGACTTCGTCCTGGACTCACCGATCCCGGACAAGGGCGAGATCCTGACGCGGATGTCGCTGTGGTGGTTCGAGCAGCTCTCCGGCCTCGTCGACAACCACGTGGTGTCCACCGACGTGCCGGCGACCGTGGCCGGCCGGGCGGTGGTCTGCGAGCGCCTCGAGATGTTCCCGGTCGAGTGCGTCGCCCGCGGCTACCTCACCGGCTCGGGCCTGAGGGAGTACGTCGCCACCGGCGAGGTCTGCGGCATCCCGCTGCCGGCCGGACTGCAGGACGGGAGCCGGCTGCCCGAGCCGATCTTCACCCCGGCGACCAAGGCCGACCTCGGCGACCACGACGAGAACGTCGACTACGAGGCCGTGGTCGAAGCGGTCGGCGACGACGCGGCCGCGGAGCTGCGGATGCTCACCATGGAGGTCTACGGCAAGGCTCACGCCCTGGCCCACGAGCGCGGCATCATCCTCGCCGACACCAAGCTGGAGTTCGGCAGGCGGCCCGACGGCACGAGCGTCCTCGGCGACGAGGTGCTCACGCCCGACTCCTCGCGCTTCTGGCCGGCGGACCAGTGGCAGCCGGGCCGCGCGCAGCCGTCGTACGACAAGGACGTCATTCGCAACTGGCTGACCTCGGCCGAGTCCGGCTGGGACCGTACGTCGGGCGAGGCGCCGCCGTCGCTGCCCGCGGCCATCATCGAGCGCACCCGTGCCCGCTACGTCGAGGCCTACGAGCGGCTCACGGGGGAGGCGTTCTGAGCTCGCGCCGGATCTCTGCGACCGTCGAGCTGCCGGTCTCGGCAGAGGTCGCCTTCCGCTACCTCTGCGATCCCCGCAACCGGCCCGAGTGGCAGTCCTCCCTCCGCTCGGTCGACGTCCCAGCCGACGAGGAGCCGCACCTGGGACAGACGTGGCGCGAGACCACCACGGTCGGCCTTCGGCCCCATCTGGCGACGACCGAGCTCACGCCGTTCAGGCTGTGGGCGGAGCAGGGGCGCTGGCGCGGGGTCAGCGCGACGCTCGCCCTCCACTTCACCGATGTCGTCGGTGGGTGCCGGGTGCGTGCCGAGGGAGAGGTCAGTGGTCGTGGGCCCTGGGCCGCGGCGGCCGTGTCCGCGAGGCTGTTGGCGTCGCAGGCCGTCGCCGCGGACCTGCGCCGGGCCGGCCGCATCCTGGCGGGAGACGGGTGACCCGGGCCCCGACCGCTGAGTAGGTTGGCGGCATGCCGAACCTCTCCTCGCTCCTCGAAGGCTCCGCCGATGCCTATCCGGACCGTACGGCGGTCGTGCTCGGCGAGAGCAGGCTGACCTACACGCAGGTCAACGCCGCGGCCAACCAGGTGGCCAACCTGCTGGTCTCGCGTGGGATCGAGCCGGGGGACAAGGTGGCGCTCAGCTGCCCCAACCTGCCCTACTTCCCGATCGTCTACTACGGCATCCTCAAGGCTGGCGCGACCGTCGTCCCCCTCAACGTCCTGCTCAAGGCGCGCGAGGTGGCCTACCACCTCGACGACTCGGACGCGAAGGCGTACTTCTGCTTCCAGGGGACTGCCGACCTGCCGATCGGTGCCGAGGGCCACGCGGGCTTCGAGCAGACCGAGGGGTGCGAGCACTTCTTCGTGATCACGGCCGACCCGGGCGCGAGGCCGCCGATCGAGGGCGCGCAGACGCTCGGCCAGGCGCTGATCGGCCACGCGCCGATCTTCGAGACGCGCGAGGTCGACGGCGACGACACCGCGGTCATCCTCTACACCTCGGGCACCACCGGACAGCCCAAGGGTGCCGAGCTGATGCACCGCAACATGGTCTCCAACGCGCTGGTGAGTAACGCGCTGTTCGGGGTGGACGCCGACAACCCCGACACGCTCCTGTGCGTGCTGCCGCTGTTCCACTCCTTCGGGCAGACCGTGATCATGAACGCCGGCTTCGCCTTCGGTGGCACCGTCGTGCTGCTGCCGCGGTTCGAGGCCGAGGCGGCGCTGGCGCTGATGGACAAGGAGGGCGTGACCTTCTTCGCCGGCGTGCCGACGATGTACTGGGGGCTGCTCGGCGCGCTCGACGGGTCCGGCGTCGACGTGGACAAGCTCGCCGGGCGGATGCGGGTCGCCGTGGCGGGCGGGTCGGCGCTGCCGGTCGAGGTGCACAAGGAGTTCGAGCGCCGATTCGGCGTGACGATCCTCGAGGGCTACGGCCTCTCCGAGACCTCCCCGGTGGCGAGCTTCTCGGTGTGGGGCGAGCCGGCGCGCGTGGGGTCCATCGGCAAGCCGATCCCAGGGGTGGAGATGAAGCTGATCAACCCCGAGCCCGGCGTCCGCGAGGACCTCGAGGAGGGCGAGGACGTCATCGGCGAGATCGCGATCAAGGGACCCAACATCATGAAGGGCTACTACGGGCGGCCCGACGCCACGGCAGAGGCCATCGTCGACGGGTGGTTCCGCTCCGGCGACCTCGGCCGCAAGGACGGCGACGGCTGGTACTACATCGTCGACCGGTCCAAGGACATGATCATCCGCGGCGGCTACAACGTCTATCCGCGCGAGATCGAGGAGGTCCTGCTGACCCATCCCGACGTCTCCCTCGCGGCGGTCATCGGCGTACCCCACGAGAGCCACGGCGAGGAGGTCAAGGCCGTGGTCATCCGCAAGGACGGCGCCACGGTCACCGAGGACGAGCTGGTCGCGTGGGGCAAGGAGCAGATGGCGGGGCACAAGTATCCGCGCATCGTCGAGTTCGTCGACGCGCTGCCGATGACCGCGACCGGGAAGATCCTCAAGCGGGAGCTGAGCTGATGCGGCCGCTGTTCGTCGCTCTCGGCGCGGTCATGGTGCTGATGGGCGCGGTCTGGACGGCCCAGGGGTTGGGCTACCTCACGGGCAGCGCGATGACCGGCGAGAGCACGTGGGCGATCCTCGGTCCGCTGGTGGCCGGTCTCGGCGTCGCGCTGATCGTGGTGGCTGCCCGCCGGCGCCAGCGGTGACGTGACGCGTGTGCACACGCGGCAGGTGCCGAGCTGACGCTTGTGCACCTGCGGCACGTGTCGGGCTGACGCTTGTGCACGCGCGGGGAGTGCCGAGCTGGCGCATGTGCACGCGCGCAAGGTGCACAAGCATCAAGTCGGCGGGTCTGTCACGCACACAAGCGTCACGTCGGCGGGTCTGACGTCGGCGTGATGCCCAGCCGATCCTGCAGGGCGATCGCGTCGAAGGGGGCGTGCACCCGGGCGTCGTTGTCGAAGTAGACGAGGACGTCGAGCCCGTCCGCGTCCCACCCCCTGACCTTCTCGGCCCACCGGTCCAGGGCCTCGTCGCTGTAGCCGCTGGCGTAGAGCTCCTCGTCGCCGTGCAGCCGCACGTAGACGAGGTCGCTGGTCACCTCGTCGAACATGGGCCACGTGCCGGCGGAGTCGGCGACCACCATGCCGATGTCGTGCGCCCGCAGCAGCTCGCAGAACTCCGCCGTGCGGAACGACTTGTGGCGGACCTCGAGCACGTGACGGATCGGCAGGTCGGCGGGCGAGGTCGTGTCGGGCCCTTCCTTGAGCTTGGTCTCGTCGTGGTGCGCGTCGGCGTACAGCGCGGCGTCAGACGTACGACGTGGCAGCAGGTCGAAGAACGCTGCCAGCCGGTCGGGGTGGAAGCCGAGGTTGGGCGGCAGCTGCCAGAGGACCGGTCCGAGCCGGTGACCCAGCGACAGCACACCGGAGGCGAGGAAGGTCCCCAGCGGCGCCTCGACGTCCACCAGCTTCTTCATGTGGGTGAGGTAGCGGGGGCCCTTCACGGCGAAGAGGAAGTCGTCGGGCACCTGCTCGGCCCACGACCGCCAGCTCGAGGGACGTTGCAACGAGTAGAACGATCCGTTGACCTCGACCGACGTCAGACATCGGGACGCATGCTCCAGCTCACGACGCTGGGGCAGCCCGCTCGGGTAGAAGACGCCGCGCCACCGGGGGTAGCGCCAGCCGGAGATGCCGACCCGGATCATCGGCGATCACGAGCCGGCGTAGGCGGAAGTGAGCTGCGCCTCGGCGTCGTCGAGATAGATCGCGAGCGAGCGTTCGGCTGACTCGAAGTCACCGTCCTCCAGGAGCTGGAGGATGCGACGGTTGTCAGCCAGGTAGGGCTCGTGGAACGTCTCCGGCGCGGCCATCACGTGGAAGACCAACCGCAGCTCGGCGAGCACGTGGCGCATGGCCTGCTCGATGCGCGGGCTCCCCGCGAGCGCGGCCAAGCCCTGGTGGAAGTGCATGTTGGCCGACCCGACATCGACCCACCGCCTCTCTCGGGCCGCGGCCTCGCCCTCCTCGACGGCTCTGCGTACGGCCTCGAGCCCCCTCGGCGCCGTCCCCGACTCGCGCACCTGGCGGATGGCCCCGCACTCCAGGACCCGGCGGAACCGGTAGAGGTCACGTACGTCGTCGACGCTGAGCCGACGTACGAAGACGCCCCGGTTGAACTCGTGGATCAGGAGCCCTTCGTGGGTCAGCAGCCGGAACGCCTCGCGCAAGGTGTTGCGGGAGACCCCGAGGGCCGTGCCGAGGTCCTCCTCCGAGAGTCGGGTCCCGGGCAGCAGCCGGCCCTCGGTGATGTGGGCCCGGAGCACGTCGGCGACCCGCCCGGCCGTGCTGGCCCGGCCCAGGGCGGCGCGCTCCGCGCCGAGCGCCTGCACCCAGTCGCTCGTCGTCGGCATGCTCTCGAGTCTAGAGGGGTCAGGGTATTGACGGATTGTTCAACAATCCTCCATTCTGGTGTGACCCGGCTCACTCGACACCCGACAAGGACCACGTGATGGATGACCAGAAGACGGCAGACCACCCGACCCGGACCGCCACCCGCGCCGGCCGGGGGGCACTGGTGGGCGCCATGTTCCTCATGGCGACAAGCGCGATCGGCCCCGGGTTCATCACCCAGACCACGGTCTTCACCGACCAGCTGGGAGCGGCGTTCGCGTTCGCGATCGTCGTCTCGATCCTGGTGGACATCGCGGTCCAGCTGAACGTGTGGCGCGTGATCGGCGTCTCGGGCATGCGCGCCCAGGACCTGGCCAACAGGGTTCTCCCCGGCGCGGGATACGCCCTTGCCGCCCTCGTCGTGCTCGGTGGCCTGGTGTTCAACATCGGCAACATCGGCGGCACTGCCCTCGGCATGAACGCGATGTTCGGGATGGACGTCAAGCTCGGCGGAGCGATCTCGGCCGTCATCGCCATCGCCGTCTTCCTGAGTCGCCGGGCGGGGGTGGCGATGGACCGCATCGTGGTGGTGCTCGGCGTGCTGATGATCGGGATGGTCCTCTACACGGCGGTCGTGTCCGACCCTCCGGTCGGCGACGCCCTGCGCCAGAGCGTGGTGCCGGACCAGGTCAGCTTCCTGATCATCACGACGCTGATCGGCGGCACGGTCGGCGGCTACATCACCTACGCGGGCGCGCACCGCCTGGTGGACTCCGGGATCACGGGTCCCGAGCACGTCCAGCTGATCAGCCGCGGGAGCGTGACCGGCATCCTCGTCACTGGCGTGATGCGAGCCCTGCTGTTCCTCGCGGTGCTCGGGGTGGTCTCGGGAGGCGCGGTGCTCGCCGCGGACAACCCGCCGGCGTCGGCCTTCGAGCACGCCCTCGGCGAGGTCGGGGTGCGCGTGTTCGGTGTGATCCTGTGGGCCGCCAGCATCACGTCCGTCATCGGGGCCTCCTACACCTCGGTCTCGTTCCTCAGCGGCCTGCTGAAGGACTCCTCGCGGCGGCGCAACCTCGCGGTGGTCGCCTTCATCGCCTTCTGCACGGTCGCGTTCCTGGTCCTCGGCAAGGCGCCAGCGGACCTGCTGGTCCTCGCCGGCGCGCTCAACGGGCTGATCCTGCCGGTGGGCCTCGCGATCATCCTGTGGGTGGCCGCCCGGCGCGGGCCCGATCTGCTCGGCGGCTACCGCTACCCCAGGTGGCTGCTGGTGATCGGCGTGGTGGTGTGGCTGCTCACGGTCTACCTCGGCTGGAACTCGCTGGGCGGCATCAGCGACCTATGGGCGCGAAGCTGAGGATGACGACGATGGCGGTCATCGACCTCAACGCCGACCTCGGTGAGAGCTTCGGGCAGTGGACCCTGGGCGACGACGACGCCCTGCTCGACCTCGTCACCAGCGCCAACGTCGCCTGCGGGTTCCATGCCGGTGACCCGACGGTCCTGCGACACACGTGCGAGCGCGCCGCGGAGCGAGGGGTGGTCATCGGCGCCCAGGTCGGCTACCGCGACCTCGCGGGGTTCGGGCGGCGGTTCATCGACGTCGAGCCCAGCGACCTGACCAACGACGTGCTCTACCAGATCGGCGCCCTCGACGCGTTCGCGCGCGTTGCCGGCACACAGGTCCGCTACGTCAAGCCCCACGGCGCCCTCTACAACGCGATCGTGCATCACGAGGCGCAGGCGGCCGCCGTCGTCGAGGCCGTACGAAGCTACGACCCGTCGTTGCCGGTCATGGGGATGCCCGGGTCGGTGTGGCTGCGGCTGGCCGAGGAGGCGGGCCTCGCCGTCGTGCCGGAGGCGTTCGCCGACCGTGCCTACACGCCTGAGGGGACCCTGGTCTCCCGGCGTGAGCCCGATGCCGTGCTGCACGACCCCGACGAGGTCGCCGAGCGATGCGTGAGCCTGGTGACGCGTGGTGAGGTGACGGCCGTCGACGGGTCGGTCGTGCCGGTGCGCGCCGCCTCCCTCTGCGTGCACGGCGACAGCCCCGGGGCAGTGGCGATGGCGCGCGCCGTGCGTGGTCGTCTCGAGCGTGCCGGCGTGACGGTGGCCCCCTTCCTCGGCGGTCCTTCGCGATGAGAGTGCTTCCCTACGCCGACACGGGCCTCCTCGTCGAGCTCGCCGACCTCGACGAGGTCCTGGCGCTGTACGCCGAGCTCGTGGACGCGCCTCCGCAGGGTGTGGTCGACCTGGTCCCGGCAGCCCGCACCCTGCTGCTGCGCCTGGACCCCGACCGGACGGACGTGCGCGAGGTCGAGCGGGCGGTTCGGTCCGTCAGACCCCGCCCAGGCGCCCGCCCGGACGCGGGCCACCTCGAGGTCCCGGTGACCTATGACGGTGAGGACCTCGTCGAGGTGGGCCGGCTCACCGGGCTGGGCGAACGGGGGGTCGTCGAGGCGCACACCGGCCAGGAGTGGACGGTAGCCTTCTGCGGCTTCGCGCCCGGCTTCGGCTACCTCGTCGGCACCGAGGACCGGCTGCACGTTCCCCGTCGCGCCACACCCCGTACGAAGGTGCCAGCCGGTGCCGTCGCGCTCGCGGGCGAGTTCACCGGGGTGTACCCGCGTGAGTCTCCCGGTGGCTGGCAGCTCATCGGGCACACCACTGCGCAGGCCTGGGACATCGACCGCGACCCACCGGCGCTGCTGCAGCCCGGCGTCCGGGTGCGCTTCGTGGAGTCCTGATGGCGCCCGTGCCCGCTCGGGGAGGGCCCGAGCCGCTCACCGGGAGGGTCCTCGGCGTGGTCGCCACCGGCCCGCTCACCACGGTCCAGGACCTCGGCCGTCCCGGCCTCGCGGCGCTCGGCGTCGGTCAGTCGGGGGCGGCCGACGCCGACGCGCTCAGGTTGGCCAACCGCCTCGTCGGCAACCCCGAGGGGCACGCCGGTCTCGAGGTCACGTTCGGCGGCCTCGAGGTGCGCGGGCACGGGGGGATGTACGTCGCGCTCGCCGGCGCGCCGTGCGCGATGGTCGTGGATGGGCGACAGGTGGCGCCGTACGGGCCTGTGTGGCTGCCCGACGGCGCGACGCTGCGCCTGGATGCCCCTCCGTGCGGGCTGCGCAGCTACCTCGCCGTGCGCGGGGGCATCGACGTGCCGCCCGTTCTCGGGTCGAGGGCCACCGACACGCTCGCTGGGCTGGGTCCCGCGCCCCTCGCCCCCGGTGACCAGGTCCAGGTCGGAGCGCCGGAGGCGTCGATGCCGGGCGTCGACCTTGCGACCGTGCGACGTCCGGAGCCCGGCGAGGTCCGCCTCCGTGTGGTGCTCGGCCCGCGGGACGACTGGTTCACCCCGGCCGCTCGGCGGGCCCTCCTGTCGGAGTCCTATGAGGTCACCGCCGAGAGCAACCGGGTCGGCATGCGGCTCGCGGGGCCTGCCCTCGAGCGCGCCCGTGACGGCGAGCTGTCCAGTGAGGGCATGGTCTGCGGCGCGCTTCAGGTGCCACCGTCCGGCCAGCCGACCCTGTTCCTGGCCGACCACCCGGTCACCGGCGGCTACCCGGTCATCGCCACGGTGGTCGCCGACGACATCGGTCTTGCCTCTCAGGCCCGACCCGGACAGGTGCTGCGCTTCACCCACGCCAACAGACTTGAAGGAAGCCTCCGTGCCCACTGACGATCTCGACACCCCTCACCCCAGCAGACTCACTCCCGCGCAGGCCCGTGCCCGGTTCCGCGCGGGCCTGCGGGTCCCGACCTCCGGCTGGTGCTCGGGGTGGACCCAGGCCAACCTGCTCGCAGTGCCGCGCGACCTCGCCTACGACTTCCTGCTGTTCGCCCAGCGCAACCCGAAGGCCTGCCCGGTCCTGGACGTCTCCGAGCCCGGGGAGGTGAGCACCCCGCTCTTCTCGGGCGACCTGCGCTCCGACCTCGGCGCCTACCGCGTCTACGAGCACGGCGAGATGGTGGCCGAGGTGGACGACGCCACCGACCTGTGGCGCGACGACCTCGTCAGCTTCCTGATCGGTTGCAGCTTCACGTTCGAGGCGCCATTGCTCGAGGCAGGGGTCCCCGTGCGTCACATCGAGCTCGGCCGCAACGTGCCGATGTACCGCACCAGCGTCGCCTGCCGGGGAGCAGGGCGGTTGTCCGGTCCGCTGGTGGTCTCGATGCGACCCGTGCCCAGCGCTCAGGTCGCCACTGCCGTGCGCGTGTCCTCGCGGTATCCCGCCGTGCACGGCGCTCCCGTCCACGTCGGCGACCCCGCCGCGCTCGGCATCCGGGACCTCGGTTCGCCCGACTTCGGCGACCCGGTGGAGATCCGGTCCGGCGAGGTCCCCGTCTTCTGGGCCTGCGGCGTGACGCCCCAGGCGGCGGTGATGCAGTCGCGGCCAGCCTTCGCGATCGGGCACGCACCCGGCCACATGGCCCTGACGGACGCACGCGACAGCGACTACCTGGTGCCCTGACCGGAAGACCGCCCTCCTAGACTGTGGTCGCCGGCCTTCCCACCAGGTTTCACACAGGAGCACTCCGTGGCCCGAGTCGTCGTCGACGTCATGCCCAAGCCAGAGATCCTCGACCCCCAGGGCAAGGCCGTGCTCGGTGCACTGCCCCGCCTCGGCTTCAGCGGCGTGAGCGATGTCCGCCAGGGCAAGCGGTTCGAGCTCGAGGTCGAGGGCGAGATCACCGACGAGGTGCTCGCCGAGATCGACAAGATGGCCGAGAGCCTGCTCTCCAACCCGGTGATCGAGGACTACGAGGTCCACGTCGAGGAGCACTCCGTCGCCGAGATCGCCCAGGGCCGCACCTCATGAAGGTCGGGGTCGTCACCTTCCCCGGGTCGCTCGACGACGTCGACGCGCGCCGCGCCGTGACCATCGGTGGCAACGAGGCGGTCGCGCTGTGGCACGGCGACGACGACCTCAGGGGCGTCGACGCGGTGGTGCTGCCCGGTGGCTTCTCCTACGGCGACTACCTCCGCTGCGGCGCCATCTCGCGGTTCTCCCCGGTGATGGCCTCGGTCGTCGAGGCGGCCGGCAAGGGGATGCCGGTGCTGGGCATCTGCAACGGCTTCCAGATCCTCTGCGAGTCCCACCTGCTGCCCGGTGCGCTGATCCGCAACGACCACCGCAAGTTCGTCTGCCGGGACCAGCGCCTGCGCATCGAGCGGACCGACACCGCGTGGACCTCGGCGTACGCCCCGGGCGCGGAGGTGACGATCGTGCTGAAGAACGGTGAGGGCGGCTTCGTCGCCGACGAGTCGACGCTCGACCGCCTCGAGGGCGAGGGTCGCGTCGTCGCGCGCTACCTCGACGACAACCCCAACGGCTCGCTGCGCGACATCGCCGGCATCTCCAACGAGCGCGGCAACGTGGTCGGCCTGATGCCGCACCCCGAGCACGCCGTCGAGGACCTCACGGGCCCCGGGACCGACGGCCTCGGCTTCTTCACGTCCCTGGTCGAGAAGGCGTTTGCGTGAGCACCCCACGACGTTCTTCTCCTCCGCTTCGCTCCCCCGAACAACGCCGAGGGGACCCCGCGTGAACCCTCGCCGCCTCTACCGGGGCGTCGCCGTCGCGGAGGCGATCACCTGGGCGCTGCTGCTCAGCGGGATGTTCCTCAAGTACGTCACGAGCACGACCGAGCTGGGCGTGCAGGTCTTCGGGATGGTGCACGGCGTCGTCTTCATCGCCTACTGCCTGGTGACGCTCCTCGTCGCGATCGACCAGCGGTGGTCTCTGAGCCGCACCGTCGTCGGCCTGGCCGCGGCCGTTCCGCCGTTCGCGACGCTCCTCTTCGAGGTGTACGCCGATCGCCGTGGGCTGCTCGGTGAGGAGTGGCTCTCGCGGCGCGACAGCCCGACGGCTCGCCAGCGTGCCGTCTGCTGGCTGCTGCGCCACCACCGGCTCGCCGCGGGCCTGCTCGTGGCAGCCGTTGCCGGGCTGACCGGCGTGGCCCTGCTGGTCGGTCCTCCGGCCTGACCGACCCCGGCTCAGAGGCCGCGCTGCAGCTTGTTCCAGGTCTGGCTCGTCGCGACTCCCGAGACGGCGATCCTCAGGCGTGACTGGTAGGCGCGCACGGCGGCCTCGGTCTTCGCGTCGAAGACTCCGGTGGCCCGGAACCGGCCGGCGCCGGCCGCGTTGAGCGCGCGCTGCAGCCGGTGGACCGACTCGTCGACCGAGCCCCGCTTCACCGTCGTACGCGCTCCGGCAGAGAGCAGCGCCGTCCAGTGCCGCTTCTCGAACGTGTCGGTGGGCGTGAACTTGCGGCTGGCCTGCCAGGCACGGGCAGCGGCGATCGTGGCGGGGTCGTAGGCACCGTTGACCGGTCCGGAGTAGGTGCCCTGCTCGGTCAGCAGGCACTGCAGGACCTTGACCCGGGTCGCCTGCGCAGCGGTGGGGGACAGCGTGGGGTACTTCCAGTAGCCGAGCCGGGTGCCGGGGCAACGGCCCTCGGGGACGGCGACGGAGCCGGCACCGAGGTCGATGAAGTTGCTGTCGATGTTGATCGTCACGCCACCCCAGGTCTCGTTGTGGCCGCCGAGGTACTGCTTCATCCGGCCACCCGGACGCCAGCCGTCCTCGGGGATGTAGGTCGTCGAGGTGTTCGCGGCACCGTCCCAGCGCGCGATCCAGATCCGGTCCGGCAGCGCGAACTGGCCGGGGCGCAACCGGCGGGCGTCGTCGAGCATCTTGATGCCCGAGCTGGCGCTGGAGTAGAAGCCGGCGACGTAGCCGTGCTGCTTGATCCGCGTCACCCAGTGGGAGACGAAGACCAGCGCGGACTCGCGGCAGTGCGTGTTGCCGAGGTCGAACCCCTCGAGGTCGTACCAGATCGTGCTGCCGGCCCCGATGCCGTACGCCGTCGCGTCGGCGGCGTTCTTGTCCGCCTCCGCGGCGCCCTGGGCGGCTGCCTTGGCGTAGCCGTTCTTCGTGTCCGCGGAGATCTTGAAGTCGTCGGAGTAGCGCGGGAACCGCGGCTGGCACGACGCCTGCGGGCCGAGGGCGATCGGCAGCAGCCGCCAGCCACGGGCGACCTGGGTGGCGATCCAGGTCGGGCTCAGGTTCGGCTGCGAGCGGCAGGCGCGGGAGTCGCCGGAGATGTAGATGCCGACCGCGGAGAAGGGCGACTTCTTCCACCAGGTGTCCATCGCGGACTGGGTCGGCGCCAGGCACTGGTCGAAGCCGTAGCCGGTGAAGTCGCCAGGGGTGGCCTGCGCGACCTGCCGCTGGGACGCGAGGCGAGGTGTCGTGCCGCTCGTCTCGGCGGTCGCCGGAGGCGATGCCACGGTGGGCCAGGCGAGGACCAGCGCGAGCGCGGTGAGGAGCAGGTGGGCGGTCCGAGTCGGGCGTGGGTGTGTCGGGCGTGGGCGACGCATGGTGACTCCAGCAGGCGGGGAAGGCGGCGAGGCGGAACGCCACAGAATCACACCAGTCACACGGGTAACAGAGGTTCGAGCGAACTACAGGCGTGTAGTTCGCGCGTGTGTCGACGTCCGCGCAGTCAGGAGTCGCTGGGGGGCACCTCGTCGAGGATGAAGTTGCCCTTGGCCTCTTCCTCCTCGATGAGCTCCTCGAAGGCCAGCGCGATGTCCTCCTTGTGCTCCTCGCACATCTTCGTGAGGTGGCCCTGGAGGAGGCTGCCGTTGGGGGACTCGCCGGAGAAGACCTGCTCCCAGGTGTCCTCACCCTCCTTGATCCTGCCGACGAGCGTCTTCATGTCCTCGCCCAGCTCGCCCGACTCGGCCTGCTCCTCGAGCGCCGCCTTCTCCTCGTCGGTCAGCAGCGGACGGGCGTTGAGCTGGTCGACCGTCGCCTGGAGGTCGGCCAGGCTGGCGGTGAGGTCGTCGCGGGCCTCGGCGATGGACGCCAGGATCTCGGCCTGGCTGCGGATCTCGCTCATGTCGTGCGGTGACGTCACGCGATGGCGGGGGTGGGGGCTGTGGGCGCGACAGGTGCCGGGCGCTGCCCGACCGTCGGGGTGGTGATCGAGCCCGGGTCGCGGGTGATGCTGCTCGGCGTGCCGGTCGACGTGGGTGCGGTGGGTGTGGAGACCGGCGCCTTGTCGCCATCGAAGAAGTTCTTGACGGTCTCGATGAAGGACTTGACCTGCTTGAGGATGTTGATGAGCTTCATGATCGCCTTGTAGGCCTTCATGACGGCCTGGAACGCCTGGAACACGGCCTGGACGACGCGGGCCCAGCCGACGCCGGGGATGCTCATGGTGGCCAGCGCCGAGGACACGGTCTGGACGGCAGACTTCACGCACTGCACGACCGATAGGGCGGTCTGCCAGGCGTCGCGGCAGATCTGGACGATGTTCTGCCCCATCTGGATGAGCTGGCCGGCCTGAGTGTTCAGCGAGCCGACCCACGTGCCGATCTGCTTGATCGCGGCGTCGGAGGCACCGCCGGACCAGGTCCTCGAGATGGTCTCCCCGCCGCTCTGCAGGTTGGCCGCCACTCCGGTCATGGACTGGCCGAGGCTGCCGAAGGACGAGCCCTGCGACGAGGCACTGACGACGTCGCCGCCGATCTTCTCGGCGAGCTCGGCGCGGATGTCGAACCCGGTGAGCATCCGGACCAGGTCGCACACGGTGTCGTAGGGGAACCCGAAGCTGATCTGCGGGAGGCTGGTCTCGGTCGGGCCGGCCCGGCGGATCGTGGTGTCGGCGACGTCCCAGAAGCTGCTCGACCCGTCGCGGGCGTCGACGCCGTGGGCGTTGTGACGTCGTACGACGCCGTCCTCGGTCAGCGTGAAGTCGCGAGCCGTGGCCCGCAGCGCCTCGGCGTGGTCGCGCATCCCGGTGCCGTTGTCCTCCAGCGACTGGTTGACCGACGGCAGGAGCGAGTTGTAGGCGCCCATCATCGTCTCGAGGATCGGCCCGAAGTCGGTCTGGACGAGGCTGTTGCCCCCGTTGCGGGCGATGCCGGTGAGGTCGTCGCTGGCGCGCTGGACCTGGGCGGACCAGGCGTCGAGCTCGGAGAGGTCGACGGTCATCACGGCGTTCATCGCGGCTCCTGGGGACGTGCCTGGGGCAGAGGGTGTGCTCGCAGACGTTCCCCGATGTCCCGGCTCCGAAACCGGCCGATGCCGATTTGTTTGCCCACAGGTCGCGCCCGCGGTGTTTGGGCCATCACATGGGGGGTATCCCGCTGAGGTGAGCGGAATCGGGAAGCGTTCCTTGATGCAGGTGGAGCCTGCCAAGCTGGTCGAGCTCGCCGCCTCGTCGGAGCGCATTCTCGCCGCGATGCAGCAGGACTGGGCGAGCGGTCTCGAGGACCTGTCCGGAGCGTGCCGGGCACTGGGCGACGCCACGGGCATGACCAACGTCGCGTCCTCCTACGCCGACTCGCTCACCGACGCGGCCGAGGTGGTCGCCGCCCTGGTCGAGGCCCTCGACCTCGGGGTCTCCGGGCTCGTCGAGGCCGCCCACGACGCCGTACGCACCGACGACACGGTGGCCGCCGACCTGGAGAGGGCCGCCCACGAGGTGAGCGACGGCGACTTCGGTCGTCTCCCGGGATGCGGCGGTCGCTGACGTGCCGGCCAACCCGTGGGAGCTGCGCGCCGACGTCCTACCGCTGGAGGCCGCGGCACAGCGCTGGACCGACATCGCGACGCTGATGGCACGCCGGGGCGACGAGATCGTCGACGCCGCCCGACGAGCCACCGAGGGCTGGGACGCGGCTGCGGCCGAGAGCTACGACCACCACCGACGCCAGGTGCTGGTCAACCTCGACCGGTTCACCACCCTGGCAGGCCAGATCTCCGGGTCGTTGCGGGCGATCAGCGCGATCATCACGTCCTACCAGAAGGAGCTCGACCAGGCCTGGACCAAGGTCGCGCTGGTCCCCCACGAGGTCGTGGGCGAGTCGCGCTACCTCGTCTTCCGCCCCGAGGCCGACGAGGACCGCGGCAAGGTCACGCGCGGGCAGGCGGAGGCCGACGAGATCCGACGCCGACTGACGCTGTCGCTCGACCAGGAGAGCACCCGGCTCCGGGCGGCACGGGCCGAGTTCGTCATGGTCAGCACCGAGCTCAAGACGCTGGCCGGCGCCACCTTCGCCCGGGGTCTGGCGCCGGGTGAGGAGGAGTCCGGTGTGGGCACGGTCCCGCCGGCGTCCACCTCGGTGCTCGGGTCGGCCCAGTCCGGGGTGGCCGGGGCGGCGGGGCTCCCCCCGATCGCTCCGATCTCGGTCTCCATGCCCGACCTCGCCGGCATCTCGCCGACCGGGTCGGCGCCGTTCGCCGCCACCGCCGCTGCCGGCATCACCCGGCGGAGCGGCGGCGGGCGTACGTCCAACGTCGTGCCCCCGATGGGTGGCATGGGCGTCGGAGCCATGGGCGTGCGTGCGGGGGCGACGTCTGGTGGCGCGGCCGGTGGCCGCAGCGGGTCGCGCCGCCTCGCCACGCCGCAGCTGCACAAGCCCGCCGACGACGAGGCTGCGCGGATCGCGCGGGAGAAGGCCGCCGCCGCGCAGGCGGAGAAGGAGGCCAAGCGGGCCGCGCTCGCCGAGAAGCGGGCCGAGCGAGCCGCCCGCAAGGCGGAGCGCCAGGCGGAGAAGGCGCGCGAGAAGACGGACGACCGCGCCGAGCGGGAGCAGCTGGGGGAGGAGGAAGCGTCCGCGGAGCCGGACGCCGACGAGCTCACCCACCAGGGCGACGAGGAGCCCGGCGACCGCCCGGCGGCCATCACGGTCGTCCACTATGCGCCCGGCGAGGAGCCCGAGGAGCCGCGCCGGTAGATTGGGGGCCGTGCCCGAGACGAGCGTCCACCGGTCCGCATCCACCATCTCCGGCGCCTCTGGCACCCTCGACACGGTCGCGGCGGCCTCGGTCGACGCCGAGCGCGAGCAGCCGTGGGCCGACCTGGGCCTGAAGGCCGACGAGTACGCCCGCATCCGCGAGATCCTCGGGCGGCGTCCGACCAGCTCGGAGCTGGCGATGTACTCGGTGATGTGGAGCGAGCACTGCTCCTACAAGTCGACCAAGGTGCACCTCAAGCAGTTCTCCGAGATCCCGCAGGAGACGCCGGTCGGCAAGATGCTGGCGGGCATCGGCGAGAACGCCGGCGTCCTCGACATCGGCCAGGGCTACGCCGTGACGTTCAAGGTCGAGAGCCACAACCACCCGTCGTTCGTCGAGCCCTACCAGGGGGCCGCCACCGGGGTCGGCGGCATCGTGCGCGACATCCTCGCGATGGGCGCCCGGCCGGTCGCGGTCATGGACCCGCTGCGCTTCGGCCCGCTCGACGCACCCGACACCGCGCGCGTGCTGCCCGGGATCGTCGCGGGTGTGGGTGGCTACGGAAACTGCCTCGGCCTGCCCAACATCGGCGGCGAGGCCGTCTTCGACGAGACCTATCTCGGCAACCCGCTGGTCAACGCGCTGTGCGTGGGCGTGCTCCGCCACGAGGACCTCCACCTGGCGAAGGCTTCCGGCGTCGGCAACCAGGTCGTCCTCTACGGCGCCCGCACCGGTGGCGACGGCATCGGCGGCGTCTCCGTCCTCGCGAGCGAGACCTTCGACGAGGGCGGCCCTGCGAAGCGGCCGAGCGTCCAGGTCGGCGACCCGTTCATGGAGAAGCTGCTCATCGAGTGCACGCTCGAGCTCTTCGCCGCCGGCGTGATCGCCGGGATCCAGGACCTCGGCGGCGCCGGGCTCTCGTGCGCCACGTCCGAGCTCGCCTCGGCCGGCGACGGCGGCATGCACGTCGAGCTCGACAAGGTGCCGCTGCGCGACTCCACGCTCGCTCCCGAGGAGATCCTCATGAGCGAGTCGCAGGAGCGCATGATGGCGGTCGTCGAGCCCGACGACGTCGACGCCTTCATGGCGATCTGCGAGAAGTGGGACGTCGAGGCCGTCGTGGTCGGCGAGGTCACCGACACCGGCCGCCTGCACATCGACTGGCACGGCGAGCGCGTGGTCGACGTACCTCCGCGGTCGGTGGCCCACGACGGCCCGACCTACCAGCGCCCCTTCGCTCGCCCCGACTGGCAGGACGCGCTCCAGGCCGACCGCGCCGAGGTGCTGGACCGCCCGTCCTCGGGCGCCGACCTGCGCGAGACGCTGCTGCGGCTGGTGGCCAGCCCCAACCTGTGCGACAAGTCCTGGATCACCGACCAGTACGACCGCTACGTCCAGGGCAACACGGTCCTGGCCCAGCCGGCCGACTCCGGGATGGTGCGCGTCGACGCCGACACCAACCTGGGCGTCTCGGTCTCCACCGACTGCAACGGCCGCTTCGCCAAGCTCGACCCCTACGCCGGGGCCCAGCTCGCGCTGGCGGAGTCGTTCCGCAACGTCGCGACCGGTGGGGCCCGTCCGCTCGCGGTGTCGGACTGCCTCAACTTCGGCTCGCCCGAGGACCCGGCGGTGATGTGGCAGTTCGCGGAGGCGTGCCGCGGCCTCAAGGACGCCTGCCTGGAGCTCGGCATCCCGGTCACCGGCGGCAACGTCAGCCTCTACAACCAGACCGGCGAGACGGCGATCCTGCCGACGCCCGTGGTCGCCGTCCTGGGTGTCATCGAGGACGTCACCCGGCGTACGCCGACCGGCTTCGGGGCCGGGGGCGAGCGGGTGTTCCTGCTGGGCGAGACCCGCGAGGAGCTCTCCGGGTCGGAGTGGGCGCACGTCGTGCACGGCCACCTCGGGGGGCTCCCGCCGCAGCTCGACCTGGCCGCCGAGCAGGCACTCGCCTCGCTCCTGCAGGACGCGGCCCGCGGCGGTGTCGTCACCAGCGCTCACGACCTGTCCGACGGTGGCCTCGCGCAGGCGCTGGCGGAGTCGACCTTCAGCCGCGACATCGGCGTCTCGGTCTCCCTGGCACAGGTCGCCGGAGGCGATGGATTCGTCGCGCTGTTCGCCGAGTCGACCGCCCGCGCGGTGGTCACGGTGACCGACGACCGGGCGGACGCGCTCGTCGCCCTCGCCGAGCGCCACGGCGTACCCGTCACGCCGCTCGGCCGCACCGGCGGCGACACGATCTCCGTCGACGGCCTCTTCGACGTGCCGGTCGCCGAGGTCAAGGAGGCGTGGCGGGCCACGCTCCCCTCGGTCCTCGGCTCCTGACGCTCCACCATGGGATGTCGCTGAACCCGCACTTCCCCTGGTCAATTGATGCAGGGAAGTGCCTGTTCACCGACATCCCATGGTGAACAGGCACTCCCGCGCCGCCCGTACGGCCCTCAGCTGGACCGGCGCATCGCCCGTACGCCGACCCAGAGGCCGAGGGCAGCGACGACCACCGCGCCGGCGAAACCGGCTGCCACGGTGTCCCAGGCGAACGAGCCGGCGAAGAGCGCCCGCACGGCCTCCACGACGTACGTCATCGGGTTGAGGTCCGAGGCGATCTGCAGCCACCGCGGCGCGCCATCGATCGGGAGCAGCACGCCCGCCAGCAGCAGCACCGGGAAGAGCAGCGTCTGCTGGACGGTCCAGAACATCCAGTCCTGACCCTTGGCGGCCAGCGCGAGCGCGAACGACAGGGCGCCGATGCCGACGCTGAACAAGGACAGCACCCCCACACCCACCAGCACCCCGCCGACGTGCAGGTCGAAGCTGAACGGGGTCACGACGGCCAGGATGATGGCGGTCTGCATCAGCATCGGGACCACCTCCTTGAGCGCGCGGCCCACGAGCAGCGACGAGCGGCTGAGCGGGGACACGAGCTGCCGCTCGTGGGAGCCGGTCTGCATCTCCTCCATCAGGTTGGCCCCGGTGAACGACGCGCCCATCAGGCACGTCATGGTCACGATGCCGGGCACGAACCACTGCAGCGCCGAGCCGGTCGCCAGGTCGGGCAGGAGCGGCGCGAACAGCGCCAGGAACACGAGGGGCTGGATCATCGCGAAGATCACCGCCATCGGCTCGCGCCACACCGGCTTGAGCTCACGGTTCATCACGTTGAGGGTGTCGGCCACGAAGCTGCTCTTCGGGGTGTCCATCAGGGTCAGGTCCTGGGCGCTCATGCTGCAACCTCGCTCTTCTCTCCGGCGGCCGGAGTCGTGTCGGTCTGGGGGGTCTCGGCGGCGTGCGCCTCGCGCAGGCTGCGTCCGGTGAGGTCGAGGAAGACGTCGTCGAGCGTCGGGCGCTGGACCTCCACGCGCGCCACCGGGGCGCCGAGGGCGGCCAGGTCGCCGATCAGCTCGGCCACCAGCTCCGAACCGCCGGCGACGCGGATGCTCACCTGGGTGGAGTCGTGTTCCACGCGAGCGCCGGGGACACGACCGGCCCTGGCCGCTGCCGTCGCCGAGGCCTCCGACGTGCCGAAGCCCAGCCGCACCAGGTCGCCCAGTCCCGACTTGAGACGCGAGGCGGTGTCGTCGGCGATCACCAGCCCGTGGTCGATCACGATCACCCGGTCGGCGATCGCGTCAGCCTCCTCGAGGTAGTGCGTGGTCAGCACGATCGTGCTGCCGGTCTGGGCGTGCAGGCGCTGCACGATGGACTGGAGGTTCGCCCGGTTCTGCGGGTCCAGCCCGGTGGAGGGCTCGTCCAGGAACAGAACGCGGGGCAGGTGCACCAGTCCCATCGCGATGTCGAGGCGACGCCGCTGCCCCCCGCTGAGCGTGGAGACCTTGCGGTCGGCCACGGCCCCCAGGTCGAGGTCGGCGATCAGCTCCTCGGCTCGCCGATGGGCGTCGCGGCGGGAGAGCCCGTGGGCCCGTCCCTGGCTGATCAGCTCGTCGCGTCCGCGTTGCTGGTGCCCTGCGCCGTTGCCCTGCCCGACGTAGCCGATCGCGCGGCGTACGTCCCGCTGGCCGGTGACCACGTCGTGCCCGGCGACGCTCGCCGAGCCGGAGGTGGGCGGGATCAAGGTGGTGAGCATGCGCAGAGTGGTCGACTTCCCGGCCCCGTTGGGCCCGAGGAAGGCGACCAGCTCGCCCTGCCCGATCTCGAGGTCGAGGCCCTTGACGGCCTCGACGGTCTGCTTGCGCGAGGTGAAGTGGCGGGTGAGGCCACGGGTCACGATCGCCGGTCCGGTGTTGTGGTGGTGGGTCATGGAGATGACGTTATGGACCCATGCGGTCAGAATCTGTCCGCATTCGGAATATTCTTGGAGACATGAGCACGAGTGAACGGATGCTGCGGCTGCTGTCCCTGCTCCAGACCCACCGCTACTGGCCGGGCCCGGAGCTCTCCGACCGGCTGGAGGTGAGCCCCCGGACGCTGCGGCGTGACGTCGACCGCCTGCGGGAGCTCGGCTACACGGTGGACGCCGTGCGCGGCGCTGCCGGGGGCTACCAGCTGCGTGCCGGCGGGTCGCTCCCTCCGCTGCTGCTCGAGGACGAGGAGGCCGTGGCCATCGCCGTCGGGCTGCGCACGGCGGCCGCCGGAGCGGTCGCCGGGATGGACGACTGGTCGGTCCAGGCGCTGTCGAAGGTGCTCAGCCTGATGCCGCCGCGGCTGCGTCGCCAGATGGACGCAGTGGCCTCCCAGACGGACTCGCCCGGGCCGTGGGAGGGAGCGCCGGTCTTCGACGCCGCGGTGCTCACCACGCTGGCCCAGGCGTGCCGCGACAGTGAGCTCCTCCGCTTCGACTACACCGCGCGCGAGGCGGAGGTGACCCATCGCCGGGTCGAACCCCTCCGCCTCGTCTCGCTCGGGCGACGCTGGTACCTCGTCGCCTGGGACCGCGACCGACTCGACTGGCGCAGCTTCCGGCTCGACCGGATCTCCGCCCCCGAGCCGACCGGCCAGCGGTTCCGAGCGCGCGAGCTTCCCGCAGAGGACGCGCTCGCCTTCGTCCGCCAGGGCATCCGGCAGATGCCCCAGCGCTACGCCGTACGTGTCCGCGTCGCGATGCCCGCCGACACCCTTGCCGGCCAGGTCGGCCGCTGGGGCACGGTGACGCCGGACGGTGACGGCTGCGTGCTCGAGATGAACGTCGACGACCTCGACTGGCCCGTGATGGTGCTGGCTGGCTCCGGAGCCGCCTTCGTCGTCCAGTCACCGCCCGAGCTGGCGGAGCGGATCGCCGAGGTCGGGGAGCGGTTCTCGCAGGTCGCGAGTGCCTGACCGGTCAGATGGCCGGGCCGGCGCCTGTGGCTGCTCCTGCGCCCGCACCCACTCCGACGGCTTGGGCACTGAGCGGATCGAGCGGCTCGAGCTGAGCACGAGTGCCAGGAGGGCGGTGCATGCAACGAGGATGCTCATGGTCGACTGACCGCCCAGCCGTTCGAGAAGCCAGCCGCCGAGGATGGGTGACAGCGGCATGACTGACATCGAGGCGAACTGGCTCGCCGACGAGACGCGTCCCTGCAGGTGGTCGGGGGTCACCGCCATCCGGTAGGAGCCGATGCCGGCGTTGCCCACCGGGTTGAGCAGCAGGAAGAAGAACGTGCAGACGCAGGCCACGGCCGGACCGGACGACAAGGTCAGCGGCACCAGTGGCAGGCAGCACATCCAGCCGATGATCACGGTGAGGGCTCACGTCGGCAGTCGGTGGATGACGCCCGGAGCGAGTGCGGCGCCGAGGAGACCACCCACCCCGGCGGCCGTCGAGACGAGCCCGATCTGGGTCGCCGGAACGTCCTCCTGGACCATCCGCAGGACGACCACGAAGAAGATCGCGTTGGAGACAAGGTTGGTGAGCGAGGCCCACACGAGCAGCGTCCTGAAGAACGGCTGCGCCCACATGAAGCGGAAGCCTCCGGCGAGCTGACGACGCAGCGTTTCATGCTGCCGGCGAGGTGCGGAGAGGTCGGTGCGGATCCGGCTCACGGTGACGCACGCGACGGCGAACGAGACCGCGTCGGCAGCGAAGGGCAGCCATCGCGTGACGGCGTACAACGCGCCTCCAAGAGGTCCGCCAAGGAGCGAGGCGACGTGCTGGCGCGCCTGGTTCTGGCTCAGCGCCGTGGGCAGGTCATCGGTGGGGACGACCGACCTGATCGCCGACGTCTGCGCGGGACTGTAGGCGCCAGCCGCGACACCGCTCACGACGGCGACGGCGAGGAGGTGCGGGAGCGTGAGCCTTCCGAGGGCTCCGGCCACCGCCAGCGAGGAGTACGCCGCACAGCCGGTGGCGCTGGCGAGGACCATGATGCGACGGCGGTCGAGACGGTCGGCCAGCGCGCCGGCAGGCAGCAGCATCGCGCACAGGCCGCCCAGGTAGGCGGCTTCCACGAGTGCGGCGGTGATCGCTGATCCGCTGATGGCGTAGGCGATCAAGGGAAAGACGAACATCGACAGCGCGCTGCCCAGCTCGCTGATCGTGTCGCCGATCCACAGCACCGTGAAGTCGCGGTTGCGAGCGAGCTGTCGGTATCCCGGCATATACGCACCATATGGTGCGCACTTAATGTTGCGCAATAGTGCGTGCGCAATTCGGGTACGGTAGGTGCATGGCCGACCTCCAGCCCGTCAACGACCCCCGCGTGCTCCGTGCCCTGGCGCATCCGGTCCGGGGACGGATCCTGGACGAGATCGAGGCATCGGGCCCGGTCCGCGCGGCCGACGTGGCGCGCGAGCTCGGCATCCCCGCCAACCAGGCAAGCTTCCACCTGCGGCAGCTCGCCAAGTACGGGTTGATCGAGGAGGCGCCGGAGGAGGCTCGCGACAAGCGGGACCGGGTGTGGCGGGCAACCACGACGGCCTCACTCACCGTCAACCTGAGCGAGCTCGAGAGGGCGCCTGGGGGCAAGACCGCGGTCCACCTCTTCCGTCGGAGCAAGCAGGCGTGGGGCCACCACCTCGTGGACCGCGCGTTCGACACCCGCCACCCCAAAGGGAGCGGCGTCTTCACGTCCGCCGAGCACGCCCTGAAGCTGACCGACGCGGAGGCGGACGACCTGCGCAAGGAGCTCGACGCGCTCGTCGGGTCGTGGCAGGAGCGCACGCGCGGTCGCGATTCCGAGCGCCGCACCTACGTGGTCTTCCACCTGCTGCAGCCCTACCCCGACGACGGCGGCAAGTGAGACTGTCGCGACGCGCCGTTCTGGTCGCAGGTGCGATCGCACCCGTGGGCGCCTGCGGCAACCCCAGCGAGCCCGCCCGCACCGAAGACGGCCCTACCGAGGAGCACCCCGTGGAACGACTGGCCTACGGCGACGACCCCAGCCAGTGGGCCGACCTCCACCGGCCCGACGGCACGTCCCGCGGCGTCGTCGTCGTCATCCACGGCGGCTTCTGGCGAGCCCAGTACGACGCCTCGCTCGGCACGCCGCTCGCCGAGGACCTGGTCGCGCGCGGCTGGACCGCGCTCAACGTGGAGTACCGGCGCGTGGGCAACGGCGGTGGCTTCCCGGCCACCTTCGACGACGTCGCGGCCGCGATCGACCTGCTCGCCGACGCCGATGTCGACACCTCGCGCGTCGTCACCCTGGGTCACTCGGCCGGCGGCCACCTGGCCGCGTGGGCAGCCGCACGGACCAGGTTCGCGGCGTGGTCCGGGGGCGTCGAGGTCACCCACGTCGTCTCCCAGGCCGGCGTCCTCGACCTGACGACGGCGCAGGAGGTCGGGCTCGGGGGCGGGGCGGTCGACGCGCTGATGGGCTCGAGCCCCGACCACGCGTCGTACGACCTCGCCGACCCGGCGCGCCACGTCCCGCTCGACGTACCCGTCTGGGCGGTCCACGCGCGCGACGACGACACCGTTCCCTACGAGCAGGCCACGACGTACGTCGCCGCGGCGACCGCAGCCGGCGCCCAGGCCACCCTGGTCGAGGTCACGGGCGGGCACTTCGGCGTGGTCGACCCGGCCAGCCCGGCCTGGGCCTCGATCCTCGAGGTGCTGGACGGCATCGGCTGACCCGCGCCGACTAGCCTCGGACCGTGCCTGCCCGACTCAAGAAGCTCAACCCCGCCGAGCTCGCCGGCGCCGACACCCGTGCGCTGGTCAAGCACTACCTCGCCGTCCTCGAGGAGCGGGCCCCCGGACGATCGGTCGAGGTCCGGGTGCCTCCCTACGCCGCGGTCCAGGTGGTGCCCGGGGTGCGCCACACGCGTGGCACCCCGCCGGCGGTCATCGAGACGGACGCCGAGACCTGGCTCGCCCTCGCCACAGGTCGTACGTCGTGGCACCAGGCAGTGCACGACGGCATCGTCGTCGCGAGCGGCGAGCGGACTGACCTGTCGCCCTACCTCCCGTTGACCGAGCAGGACGACGCATGAGGGCGCTCGTCGCGACCGCCGAGCTGGCAGAGGCAGTCGGTCCCGTCGAGGGCGTCGAGGTCATGGTCTGGAACGGCGACGGACCCGCGCCCGACGGCGTCGTCGAGTTCTGGGTGCCGCGCTACGCCCCTCGCGCCGACGTCATCGACCAGGGCCACCAGCTCCGGGGGCTGGAGGTTGTCCAGCTGCAGACCGCGGGGTACGACGGCGTGGCCGAGCGGCTGCCTGCCGGGACCACCCTCTGCAACGCGACCGGGGTGCACGATGACGCCACCGCCGAGCACGCGGTCGGCCTGGTGCTCGCCAGCCTGCGCGGCGTCCCGGAGTCAGTGCGCCAGCACGGGCACTGGAGGCCGATGCCGGGCCGCCGCTCGCTCGCCGACTCCCGGGTGCTGGTCCTGGGCTTCGGCTCGATCGGCCGTGCGCTCGCCGAGCGGCTCCTCCCGATGAAGGCCCTGGTCACCGCCGTCGCCACGCGGGAGCGGGACGACGACCTGGTCGGCCGGGTGCGCAGCGTCGGCGACCTGCCTGCCCTGCTCCCACAGCAGGACGTGGTCGTCGCGCTCGTCCCGCTCAGCGACGCGACGCGCGGCCTGCTCGGCGACGAGGCCCTCTCCCTGCTGCCCGACGGTGCGCTCGTCGTGAACGTCGCACGGGGTCCCGTGGTCGACACCGACGCGGTGCTGAGGCACGCCGGTCGGCTGCGCTTCGCCCTCGACGTCACCGACCCCGAGCCGCTGCCCGACGGGCACCCGCTGTGGGACGCCCCGGACGTCCTGATCACGCCGCACGTCGCCGGCGGGACGACCGCCATGCTGCCCCGCATCGGCGGGCTCGTCCGCGACCAGCTGCGCCGGATGGTCTCGGGCAAACCCTTGATCAACGTCGTCAACGGCTAGGTTTCGCGCATGCACGTGAACTCGCTCGGCTTCCGCACCGACCTGGCGCTCCTGACTGCGTCCGGCAGCGTCGTGGAGGACCGGGGCACGCACCTCGTCGTGCGCTCGCCCGACAATCCGTCCTACTTCTGGGGCAACTTCATCCTCCTCGCACAACCCCCGGTCCCCGGCGGCGAGCGCGAGGTCGTCGCGGCGTTCCACACCGAGTTCCCGCTGGCCGACCACGTGAGCATCGGCATCGACACCGCCGACCTGACCGACGAGGCGCGATCGGCCTTCGAGGCCGCCGGGCTGACGGTGGACGTGGCCGTGGTGCTCACCGCGTCCTCCCTCCGGCCTCCCCAGGAGGTCGGGGCGGAGGTCCGCGCGCTCGAGGGCGACGAGGACTGGGAGGCACGGGCCCGGCTCAGCCGGGAGCTCTACCCGGAGACCTCCGAGGAGTCCTTCATGACGTTCGCGCGCCGGAAGAACACGCAGGAGCGGCGGCTCGTCGACGCCGGACGGGGGGCTCGGTTCGGCGCCTTCGTCGACGGCCGGCTCGTCTCCACCGCCGGGATCTTCGTGACGGAGGAGGGTGTCGCACGCTTCCAGAGCGTCGAGACCCACCCCGAGCACCGCCGCCAGGGACTGGCCGCAGCGGTCACCCACGTTGCCGGCCAGCACGGCCTCGACCACCTCCTCCAGGGGGCCGGCGTACGTACCCTCGTGATCGTCGCCGACACCGACGGCGAGGCGATCGGGGTCTACCGCCGGCTCGGGTTCACCGACTCCGAGCGGCAGCTCATGATGGAGAAGCGCAGCGGCGAGTGGGCCTCCATGGGTGGGTCCTGAGGCGCGTCCCAGGCCGAGTCCTAGGGTGTCCGCATGACTGTCGACATCACCGCTCGCCTCGCCGAGGTCATGCCCGGCATCCGCCGCGACCTGGAGGACCTGGTCCGCATCCAGTCCGTGTCCGCGGACCCGGCCCGCGCCGGTGAGGTCGAGCGCAGCGCCGAGGCCACGCGCGACCTGTTCGCCGCCGAAGGCTTCGAGACCGAGATCGTCCGCGCGTACGACGGTGCCCCGCCCGCCGTGATCGCCAGGAAGGCCGGACCCGAGGGCGCCCCGACGGTCCTGCTCTACGCCCACCACGACGTCCAGCCCGAGAACGACCACGCCGACTGGGACTCCCCGCCGTGGGAGCCGACGGAGCGTGGTGACCGGCTCTACGCCCGCGGCGCCGCCGACGACAAGGCCGGCATCGCCGCCCACCTCGGCGCGGTCCGGATCTTCGGCGACGAGCTCCCGGTCAACCTGGTGATGTTCATCGAGGGCGAGGAGGAGGTGGGCTCGGACACGCTCGTCGAGCTGCTCAACACCTACCAGGACCGCCTCGAGGCCGACGTCATCGTCATCGCCGACTCGGGCAACTGGGACATCGGCGAGCCGGCCCTGACCACCAGCCTGCGCGGCCTCGTCCGGATGGACGTCGAGGTCCGCACGCTGACCCACGCCGTGCACAGCGGCATGTGGGGCGGGCTCGTGCCCGACTCGATCATGACGCTGAGCCGCCTCATCGCCAGCCTCAACGACGACGCCGGCAACGTCGCCGTCGAAGGACTCGTCTCCGGCCGCGCCGCCGACGTGGAGTACCCCGAGGCCCGGCTGCGCGCCGAGTCCGGTGCCGCCCCCGGCATCGAGTGGATCGGCGAGGGCAGCATCGTCGAGCGGCTGTGGACCAAGCCCTCGATCAGCATCACCGGCTTCGACGCGCCCAAGGTCGACGGTGCCTCCAACACGCTGGTCCCCGCCGCGCGCTGCCGCATCAGCATGCGCATCGCCCCCGGCGACACCACCGCCAATGCCGTCCAGTGCCTCGAGGCCCACCTCGAGAAGCACACCCCGTGGGGCGCCACCCTCACCACCAAGGTCGTCGACACCGGTGAGGCGACGCAGATCGACGCCAGCGGTCCGGCGTACGACGCCGCGCGCGCCGCCTTCGCCGAGGCGTGGGACGGCACGGCCCCCGTCGACATGGGTGTGGGCGGATCCATCCCGTTCATCGCCGAGTTCCTCGAGGCGTTCCCCCAGGCCAGCGTGCTCGTCACCGGTGTCGAGGACCCCGACACCCGGGCGCACGGTGCCAACGAGGGCCTGCACCTCGCGGAGTTCGAGAAGGTCGTCAAGGCCGAGGCGCTGCTGCTGCGCAACCTGGGCGGGCTCGGCCGCGGCTGAGGCTCGGAGCTGCCGGCGCGGGACCGGCCGGTAGCGTGGCGGGATGGCGACGTTCCGTGCTCGTGACCGTTCCTCGGCGGTGCTCCGCTCGCCCCGCAGCGAGGTGTGGGCGGCGCTGACCGACGCCGACCTGATCGCGAAGATCACCCCCTACGTCACCTCGATCACGGTCGACGGCGACCGGTGGACGTGGCGGATGGGCACCCTCCCGGTGCTGGGCATCTCGGTGGCGCCGCGCTTCACCGAGGTGATGGACTTCGAGCCCGAGGACCGGATCGACTTCCACCACGACCCGTCCCGCCCGGACGAGATGACGGCCGTCGAGGGCACCTACCTCCTGGCCGACCACACGGGCGGCGGCACCGACGTCAGCATCGACCTGCAGGTCTCCTGCAACCTCCCCCTGCCTGGGCTGGCCCGGCCGGCGGTCGAGCGGGTGATGTCCTCGGTCGTCACGCACATGGGCACGGTGTTCTCGCGCAACCTGCTCAAGCACCTCGGCGAGGCCTAGGGCATGCGCGTCCTCGTCCTCGGTGCGACCGGCTACGTCGGCTCCCGGCTCGTCCCGCACCTGCTCGAGCACGGCCACGAGGTGGTCGCGGCCTCCTCGTCGGCTCCCGACCCGCAGCGCTTCGGGTGGGGCGACGAGGTCAGCGCCATCCGCTGCGACGTGACCGACGCGTCCGCCGTGGCAGCCGCCGTGGCGGGGGCGGACGCGGTCGTCTACCTCGTCCACTCGCTGGACCGCGCCGACTTCACCGAGCGTGACCGGCGCGGTGCCGAGGTCGTGGCGGAGGCGGTGGCGCACAGCGACGTACGCCGTCTCGTCTACCTCTCCGGGCTGGTGCCGCCCGTGCCCGAGGGCGAGCTCTCGGCCCACATCTCCTCCCGGCTCGAGGTGGAGCGCATCCTGCTCGGTGCGAGCGAGGGCGCGGTGGCACTGCGGGCGGGCGTCGTCATCGGCGCCGGCTCGACCTCCTTCGAGATCATCCGCCAGATCGCCACGCTGTTCCTCGTGCAGCCGGTGCCGACGTGGATGAACAACTCGGTGCAGCCTGTGGCGGTCTCCGACGTGCTGCGCGCCGTCAGGGAGGCCCTGGAGGGTGGGATGCGGGGTGCCGTGGACGTCGGTGGACCCGACGTCGTCGCCTATCCCGACCTGATGCGGGCCTGCGCCCGCGAGGCCGGGCTCACCCGGTTGCGAGTGCCCGCGCTCGTCGCCCCGGCGGGCCTCGTCGGGCTGGCGACCGCCCTGGCCACCACGGCGCCGTTCCACACGGTCACCGCGCTGATCGAGTCGCTGCGCCACGACATGGTGTGCCGTCCCGGCTCGACGTGGGTGCCGCGCACCGGCGGCCCGCTCCTGGGGGTGGAGGAGGCCGTACGCCGGGCCAGCGACCCCCAGCACGGCGGAGCCGAGGGACCGCGCCCGTCCGATGCGGCATGGACCCGGCGCAGCCCGCTGTGGGACGCGCTGCCGCTGCCGGCCTCCACGCGGGCGGTCGGCCGCCTCGCCCTGCACCACGCGCGCACCCTCCTCTCCGACATCTGAGGACCATCTGAGGTATCGGGAGGCGTCGCTCGCGGACGTCGATGAAGTCCCAGGCGATTTCGCCCGTAGACTGCAGACCGTGCCTCAGCCGATGAGCAAGCGGAAGGGCGGCGACGGCCGTCTGACCATGGCGATCGACCCCCACGACCAAGGCCCGCAGGACGCGTGCGGAGTCTTCGGAGTCTGGGCTCCGGGCGAGGACGTCGCCAAGCTGACGTACTTCGGGCTGTACGCCCTGCAGCACCGCGGCCAGGAGTCCGCCGGCATCGCGGTCAGCAACGGCCGTCAGATCCTGGTCTACAAGGACATGGGCCTGGTCTCCCAGGTCTTCGACGAGTCGACGCTCGAGTCGCTCAAGGGACACCTGGCCATCGGTCACTCGCGCTACTCCACCACCGGCGCCAGCACCTGGCAGAACGCGCAGCCGACCTTCCGCCCCACCGTCGACGGGTCCATCGCCCTCGGCCACAACGGCAACCTCATCAACACCCACGAGCTCGCCCAGATGGTCGAGGACCTGCCCGACCCCGACGGGGAGCTGCCGCTGCACAGCCGCGACGTCGAGACCTCGACCAACGACACGGGGCTGGTCACCGCGCTCCTCGCGCACCACCCCGACACGTCGCTGGAGCAGCGCGCGCTGGAGGTCCTCCCGCAGCTGCGCGGAGCCTTCTGCTTCGTGTGGATGAACGAGGGCACCCTCTACGCAGCTCGTGACCCGCAGGGCATCCGCCCGCTGGTCCTCGGCCGTCTCGACCGGGGCTGGGTGGTCGCCAGCGAGGACGCCGCCCTCGCGACGATCGGTGCCAGCGTGGTCCGGGAGGTCGAGCCCGGAGAGATGATCGTCATCGACGAGAACGGCCTCCGCTCCCACAAGTTCGCCGAGCCGGACCGCAAGGGCTGCGTGTTCGAGTACGTCTACCTCGCCCGCCCCGACGCCACCATCAGTGGGCGCAACGTCCACGAGGCGCGCGTCGAGATGGGTCGCCGCCTCGCCCGCGAGTTCCCGGTCGACGCCGACCTCGTGATGCCCGTCCCCGAGTCGGGCACCCCCGCGGCGTCGGGCTACGCCGCGGAGTCCGGCATCACCTTCGGCCAGGGCTTCGTCAAGAACGCCTACGTCGGGCGTACGTTCATCCAGCCCAGCCAGACCCTGCGCCAGCTCGGCATCCGGCTCAAGCTCAACGCGCTCGAGCACATGATCCGCGGCAAGCGGATCGTGGTGGTCGACGACTCCATCGTCCGCGGCAACACCCAGCGCGCGCAGGTGCGGATGCTCCGCGAGGCCGGCGCCCTCGAGGTGCACGTCCGGATCTCCTCACCCCCGGTGAAGTGGCCGTGCTTCTACGGCATCGACTTCGCGACCCGCGCCGAGCTGATCGCCAACGGCCTCGACGTCGACGAGATCGCCGCGAGCGTAGGGGCCGACAGTCTCGGCTACATCTCGCTCGAGGGAATGATCGAGGCGACGAGCCAGACGGCCGAGCGCCTGTGCACGGCATGCTTCACCGGCCAGTACCCGATCGAGCTGCCCGACGAGAGCCTGCTCGGCAAGCACCTGCTCGAGACGACGCTGCAGTCGCCGACGATGGGCCGCGCCCTGCCGGTCCTCAACAACCCCTGAACCGCCACCGGCCATCCTTCAGCGCCACCCGAGGAGACACGTGACCGAGCAGCCCGCCAGTGCCCATGCCGACAGCGCTGACGTCGGGGGAGGGGCGTACGCCGCTGCCGGGGTCTCGATCGACGCGGCCGACCGCGCGATCGACCTGATGAAGGGGTGGGTCGAGAAGGCTCGCCGTCCCGAGATGATCGGCGGCCTGGGCGGCTTCGCCGGGCTCTTCGACGCCTCCGCGCTCACCCGCTACGAGCGCCCGCTGCTCGCGACCTCGACCGACGGGGTGGGGACCAAGGTCGCCATCGCGCAGCTGATGGACGTGCACGACACCATCGGCTTCGACCTGGTGGGCATGGTCGTCGACGACCTCGTCGTGTGTGGGGCCGAGCCGCTCTTCATGACCGACTACATCGCCTGCGGCCGCGTCGTTCCGGAGCGGATCGCCGCCATCGTCAAGGGCATCGCCGAGGCCTGCGTCGTCGCCGGGTGTGCGCTGATCGGCGGCGAGACCGCCGAGCACCCGGGCCTGCTCGACCCCGACGACTACGACGTCGCCGGCGCGACCACCGGTGTGGTGGAGGCCAGCAAGCTGCTCGGCCCCGGCCGGGTCCGCCCCGGAGACGTGGTGATCGCGATGGAGGCCAGCGGCCTCCACTCCAACGGCTACTCGCTCGTGCGCCACGTCCTGCTCGCTCCGTCCGACCGTGGGGGTGCCGGGTGGACCGTCGACCGTCACGTCGACGAGTTCGGCCGCACGCTCGGCGAGGAGCTCCTCGAGCCGACCCGCATCTACGCCAAGGCCTGCCTCGACCTCGCCGACCGCACCGAGACCCACGCGATGTCGCACGTCACCGGCGGCGGGCTCGCCGCCAACCTCGAGCGGGTGCTCCCCGAGGAGCTGTCGGTGCGCATCGACCGCTCGACGTGGACGCCGCAACCGGTCTTCGACGTCGTACGCCGGGTGGGCGAGGTGTCGCAGGCCGACCTCGAGGCGACCCTCAACTGTGGCGTCGGCATGGTCTCGCTCACGGCGCCGGAGTCGGTCGACACGGCCATCTCCGTCCTGGCCGGCCACGGCATCAGGGCATGGGTGGCCGGAGAGGCGACGGTGGACCCGGAGCACGGCGGCCGGGTCCGGCTGGAGGGCCAGCACCCGGGCTGGTGAGCCCGAGTTCGCTGACAGCGGACGAAATGCCGGGGCTTGGTGTGCGGGAACAGCCACCGCTCAGGTAGCGTTGTCCCCACGATATGTGACCGATCAGACCGGGCGCGTCGGGGTGAGCCCCCGGCAGCCCCGGCCAAGTGTGCGAGGGGGTCGACCCTATGGGGCGCGGCCGAGCGAAGGCGAAGCAGACCAAGGTCGCACGCGACCTGAAGTACCGGACTCACGAGACGGACTTCGGCGCGTTGGCGAAGGAGCTGCACGGCGAGGACCATCACCCGGCGACGAGTGATGTCGAGCCGGACGAGGACGAGTGGGCGGACTATGCCGACCCGCGTCGTCGCGCAGACTGACTGATCCACCACCACCGCATCCGCTGACCGGGTGCGCGGGGGTCTCGTCGCGCCCACTGCCGGGCTGACGCTTGTGCATGCTGCGACGGGCCGAGCTGACGCTTGTGCACGTGCACAAGCGTCAGCTCAAGGGGTCCTGCGTGCGCACAAGCGTCAGGTCAGCGCAAGTGGATGCCGCGCAGGCGGCCGACCTCGCGCATGCGGCGCTCTGCCAGGCGGTCGGCGGCGTCCGCGGGGGTGACCCCGTCGGCCTTGGCCAGCTCGAACACCCGGCGGGTGGTCTCGAAGATCCCGGCGGCACGCTGCTGCGCTCGCTCGAAGGAGAAGCCCTCGAGCTCGTCGGCGACCTGGATCACGCCGCCGGAGTTGACGCAGTAGTCGGGTGCGTAGAGCACGCCGCGCTCCTCGAGCTGCTTCTCGATCCCGGGGTGCGCGAGCTGGTTGTTGGCGGCGCCGCACACGATCTTCGCGCTCAGCACCTCGACCACCTCGTCACTGATGGCTCCGCCGAGGGCGCACGGAGCGTAGACGTCGAGCGCGCCCGCGACCAGCTCGTCGGTCGAGCCGACGGCCTGCACCTCGGGATAGGCGGAGCGGATGGCCTCGACGGAGGGGGCGTAGACGTCGGTGACGACCACCGTCGCGCCGTCCTCGACCAGGTGGCGTACGAGGTGGCGTCCGACCTTGCCGACACCGGCGACGCCGACGGTCCGCCCGGCGAGCGTGGGCTCGCCCCACAGCTGCTCGGCGGCGGCGCGCATGCCCTGGAAGACGCCGTACGCCGTCAGCACCGAGCTGTCACCCGCGCCGCCGTGGGCGACGGTGCGGCCGGTGACGAAGTCGCACTCGCGGGCGATGTGGTCCATGTCCTCTGAGAACGTGCCGACGTCGCAGGCCGTGTAGTAGCGGCCGTTGAGCGACTGGACGAAGCGGCCGTAGGCGCGCAGCAGGGCCTCGGTCTTGATCTCGGCCGGGTCTCCGATGATGACGGCCTTGCCGCCGCCGAGGTCGAGGCCGGCGAGCGCGTTCTTGTAGGACATGCCGCGGGAGAGGTTGAGCACGTCGACGAGCGCGTCGTCGGTGCTGGCGTAGGGGTAGAACCGCGTCCCGCCCAGTCCGGGACCCAGGGCCGTGGAGTGGAGGGCGATGATGGCCTTGAGGCCGGTCGCGCGGTCGTTGCAGAAGACGACCTGCTCGTGCTCGCTGCCGAGCTCGAAGACGTCTCGGCCGGAACTGGGTGCTCCAGACATGCTGTGGGTCCTTTTCTGGTGGCGGCCGCGGGGTGTGCGGACCTGGTCAGCGCGGTCGGGGGGGTGGTGACCGCCGTCACTCCCAGCGTATCGCCGCGCGATCACCCGGACCGCATCAGCACCAGGTCCCCGTGCGTGCCGTAGCCGAGCAGCGGCTCGTTGACCGCGCGGCCGTTGAAGGTCGCCATCAGCCACGTCCCGTCGACGTGCGCCACTGACGGCCACGGCAGGTTCGTCGGGTAGGGCGCGTCGAGCAGGCCGAGGTCGCCCATCTCCAGGTCGAACACCGGGAAGCGGGCGCGCTGACCGCGGGGTGAGTCGCGCCCGTCGCTGGCCAGCACGAGCATTCGGCCGTCCACCTCGACCAGCGTGGTGCCCTCGGTGGCCCGGCGGTCGGTGGCGGCCCCGAGCAGCCCCAGCTCGTCGAGGGAGGGGCCACCTGCGAGGGCGGGGTGGAAGTCGATGAACCGGCGGGCACTCACGAAGCCGACAAGCCACTGCCCGTCGCGGCGGACCAGGTGCGGGTCCCACGTGGCGATGGAAGCGAGGTCGTCGGTCGGCAGCGGTAGCTCGCGGGTGTCGAGGACGTGGGCACCGTGCAGCAGGTCGGCGTCGGTCTCGGCGAAGGTGACCCGCAACCCGGCGGGCGTACGACGACCGGCGCGCGTGGTCGGCGTCTCGAAGTCGCCCCACGTGCTGGTGGCCACCAGCCAGCCGTCCCCCGAGCGGACGAGGTGCGTGGCGTGGTCGCCGAACACCCCCGGCCGGTCGGGGCGGCGGAAGTAGAGGTCGGCGGCGTGGGCCACCTCGAGGAGCGTGGCGTCCAATCGCCAGACGCTGGTGTGGGCGGTGTCGAAGAAGCCCGGCCCCGCAGAGGTGGCGGTGAGCCACAGCGCGTCGCCGTCGCGCAGCGGCCGGCCGTCCTCCTCCGTGACGAACCGGACGTCGCGCAGGCCCAGCTGCCCGAAGCCACCGGCGACACCGCCCCAGGTCGGGAGCTCGACGCGGAGCCCGGCGAGCGCGGCCTCCCCGTGGACGTCCACGTCGTCGCGCAGGTCGTACCTCGCCCGCGCGACCCACTGGACGCCCTCGCGGGTCCACGCCGTGAGGTGGGACCCGGTGAGCGTGAGCCCCAGCTCGGTCGGGTCGACGGACCGGTGGAACCGCCGGCTCCGCACCTCCTGGGTGGCGTGGTCGCGGGTGATCGTCAGGGACACGGAGCCCCCCGCCACATCCGCGCCGAGCCGCAGCCCGCCCAGGTGGAGGGCGAGCCGTGGCCGCTCGCGCACCGGCGTCGTCACCGCCACGTAGGGCGCGACCGCCGGCATCGGCACGATCCCTCCCGTCGTGGTGTCGACGCGGACGGAGCCCGGCGCCACCAGGTCGACCGGGCGCAGCCGGCGGACGATCTCGAGGCGCGGGATCACGGGTCCATCCTGCCGTCGAGTCGGCCGGGTCGCAGAAGGGCCCCGATCGGGACGTGATCGGGGCCCTTCTGTGCTTGTGGGCAGGGGCGGGGTCGAACCGCCGACCTATCACTTTTCAGGCGATCGCTCGTACCAACTGAGCTACCTGCCCAAGCGGTGACGAGAATACATGAGCCACGAGGGGAGGACGGAATCGGCTCGCGTCACGGAACCGGTGGCGCGTGGGCCGGCAGCTCCAGCCAGAACGACGACCCCACGCCGGGCGTCGACTCGCCCCGGACCGCCCCGCCGTCGCGTTCGGCGATGGTGCGCGAGATCGACAGACCGAGCCCGCTGCCCTTCCTCCCGGACGGTGCGAACCGCACGAACGGCTCGAACACGTGCGCCAGCTGGTCAGCGGTCAGGCCGGGTCCGTCGTCGCGCACGATGATCCGCACCATCTCCTTCCCGCTCTCGCCGAGCAGCGCCTCGGCGGTGAGGTGGACGTTGCCCCCGTCAGGGTGGTGGTGGGCGATCGCGTTGCCGAGGAGGTTGGTGAGCACCTGGCGGACGCCGGAGGAATGTGCGTAGGCGGTCACCGCGGGGTCCACCTTGACGTGCATCTCCACGTGGGCGGTCCGTGCCGGGGTGCGGTGCCAGTGCACGACGTCGGCGACCGCGTCGGCGATCGGGACATCCTGGCGCTGGTCGTCGCCGGACAGCGTCCGGCCGGCTCCGAGGAGGCTGTCGACCACCGCGAGGACCTGGTCGCAGGCGCGCAGGATCACGGGCCCGTCGCGGAGCATGCCTGCCGACACCACCTCCGCCGGGGCGTGCGCGGCATCGTCCAGGAGGACCTCGGTGTAGCCGAGGACCGCCGCGAGGGGCGTACGCAGCTCGTGCCCGACGGCGGCGAAGAACTGCTGGTAGGCCAGCTGCGCCTCCGTGCCGGCCTCGATCGCTTCCGCGAGGGCGCGCCGGGACTGCTCGAGCATGAGGCGCGAGACGAGAGCGGCGTTGAGCAGGCGAAGGTCGTCCACGAGGACCTGTGACCATGGACCGGACTCGGTGCTGACGGTCGACATGCTGCCGAACATGTCCCCCTCGGACAGGAGCGACGAGGCGATCAGGCTGCCGACCCCCTCCCGTCTGAGCTCTGCGACGTCCTGTGCCGCCTCCGGGGGCAGGAGCTCTCTGTCGGGGAGAGCCACGATGCCCCGGCGCGCGAACTGCGACATCCAGGGCATGGTCAGGGCGGCCTCGGGACCGGCCCCGGGCGGCGGGACGAAGGAGCGGACGGAGCCAGGGCGTTTCCACTCGCGGATCCAGGCTCGCCCGCCCAGCCGGGTCCAGCCCGTCTCGTCGTCGGGGGACAGGCTGGTGAGCACGGTGATGACGACCTCGACGCGCTGCTCGGCGAGAAGGTGCTCCGCCACGCGCGCGATCGCCGTGTCGAGGCTGATGTCCCCCCTGAGGGTGACCGCTGCGAGCGCGGCCGCCTCGCCCGAGACAGGTCCGCTGACGGACGTGTCCTGCAGGGCGGGGTGGTCGATCACAAGACCGGTTCCCTTCTGGCAGTGACCGTGAAGCGGCACGGTGCCGGGGCGATGCCACGACTCTGGTCGATGGCGACGTGTTCCGCCAGTGAGATTTCGTGCGAGGCCGCCCACTCAGCAAGATGGGTGAGGACGGCCATTCCGAGATTCCGTCCGGGGCAGGCGTGCGGACCGGCTCCGAACGGCAGCCACGCGCCGGGTCGCCGAGTGCCGTCGCGCCACCGATCGGGGTCGAAGCGGACCAGGCCGGAGGCATCGCCGGGCACCAGGTCGGCCAGGCGGCCGAGCAGGAGTGGACTGACGAAGACCAGACCTCCTGCGGGGATCGGCGTCCCGCCCAGCTCCACGTCTCCCGTGGTGACCCGGGCCGTGAGCCAGGTGGGCGGTGTCAGGCGGAGCGTCTCCCAGACGGCATGGACCGGGTCGACAGCTCCCGTCGGGTGATCCGCGAGCCAGGCCAGGAGGAAGGCGCCGGCAGCGATCGGGACCTGGGTGCCGGCCGCCAGCAGGGTCGCCATCTGCTGCGGGGTCTGGCCGGGCGCGGGCAGGCTCGCGAGCGCGTCCTCCAGGACGTCCTCGAGGGCGACCCGCGTGTCGTGCTCCACGCGGCGGATCCGGCTCCAGCGCCGCGGTGGGCGCCGGGCGGCGATGATCGGCCCGAGGGCATCGATCCACGCCAGAACGCGGTCGGCCACCACGTCACGCACGTCTTCCCCGATCGAGGGCATGGCAGCTGAGGCCGTGGCACGGGCGACCGGGCGGCGGAGCAGCACCATGGCGTCGTACGGCTCACCGGAGCGCGTGCGGTCGTGCTCGCGAAGTGCCGCCGCCCATTCCCGGTCGAAGGTGGTGATCCCCCGAGTCACCTGGCCCGGCGTGACCGGGGGGAAGATCGTGTGACCTGAGCGGGTCTCGCCCCGGCTGCCTGTCAGGTCGTCGGTGCCGCTGACGTTGCCGGGGAAGTCAAATTTTGTCACGTCGGTCAGGACCTGACGCGCCTGATCGAGGCTCGTGGCCAGCCATGGTCCGCCGGGCGCGAGCGCGGCCGCACCGGATCGTGGTGCAGATAGGACAGCGCCGAGCTGGCCACCGGCCGACTCGACGCTGTCCATGGGCGCCACGGGACGTGACGACCTTTCTTGGCTTCTTCTTGCGATCAGTGACGCGGGGGGGCAGGACGCCACGTGTAGGGCATCCGGTTGACGACACTCGTGGACGGCTTGCGGGTGCGGAAACGCTTCATCATGGTGTTCTCCAGGGTTGAGGTGATGCGCGCCAGGTAGGCGGGCGGGTGACACCGCCCAGAGGACGGAACCGATAGTGCGTTCAGGGTCGGCTTCCGGACTCAAGGTCGAGCAGTGTCTGGCTAATCAGATCAGTCAATTGCTGAATGCGCAGCGGCTTCTGCATGACAGTGTCGATTCCGAGCTCTTGCAGAACTGCTCGGTGCTCGCCGGCCCAGGCACTGATCACGACGATCTTCATGCTCGGAGCGACATCTGGATGAGCCCTCAGCCACCGCACGACGTCGACGCCGTTCATGCGGGGCATGGTGAGGTCGAGGAGCATCACGTCGAAGGACTCGACCCCGAGGAGGTCCACCGCCTCCTGGCCGTCGCCGGCCGTGGAGGCGTGGTGTCCCGCGCGTTCCACGAGGCGGCAGAAGACGTCGCGGATGTCCTCGTTGTCGTCGACGACGAGGAAGCGCAACTGCACGGCACGGCTCACACGACAAGGTTAGTCAAACCCGCTGGCACATGTAGGCAAGTTCGGCCAACTTTCGACCAACCTTCTGACCGACCTTGGTCGCAGGTGCCCTCGGTCCCTCGTCCCGCCCCGCGTCGGCGGGCGTCCGGGTTGGGAACCAGCGCGCCGCTGGCCCTATGCTTGGCGACGCTTGAGCGGGCTCGTCCCACGCAAGCTTGGCCCCCATCGTCTAGCGGCCCAGGACCCCGCCCTTTCACGGCGGTAGCGCCGGTTCGAATCCGGTTGGGGGTGCGGCCCGGTCCTGGTTGGGCGCCGATTGGTGGTCACCGAAGAGCATGGGTTAGAGTTCCACCCGCTTCGCAAGGAGCACATCTGGCCCCGTAGCGCAGTTGGTTAGCGCGCCGCCCTGTCACGGCGGAGGCCGCGGGTTCGAGTCCCGTCGGGGTCGCAGAGGCATGTACGAGAAGCCGCAGGTCAAGAGCCTGCGGCTCTCTGCATTTCTAGCTCGGATGGCCGTTCTGGTCACCGAGTGGTCACACGTGGTCTGCACTCTCATGACGACGCCCCGCCCCGGGGAGCAGCGGTGGCGTTCCGGCTCGCCGGCGTGCTCGTGGCCCTCCGGGAGCGTGACCACGACGTCGAGTTGGTCCCAGCCATGGAACGTCTGTGTGATGCGGCGCATCATCGGAGCAGTGTGCGTCCAGGGGCGGACATCACGGAAGGCTCCCGGCTGGCCTGTGGAGAGAGACCGCCACGCTCAGCCTGGGAGTAGTTGGTCCAGCAGTTGCAGGATCGTGCCAAGGGTGACGATCGCGAGACCGAACACGGTCAAGGGAAGACCTTCGAGCTTCACTGCTCGCAGGCCCGTCGCCACCTCGGTTTGGACGTTGCTGATCCGCTCGTCGATCTGGTCCCTCAGGACGTTGAGCCGCTTGTGAGCCTGGTCGGCTCGTTCTTGAGCGTCGTTCGCCCGCGTGAGGCTCTCCTCGTGCAACTCGAGTAGATGCTCAACCTTCTCTTCGAGGGTGAGGTCAGCCGGCCACGTAGGGACGGCGGTCGCGCTGGCACTGAACCACTTCGGCTGCAGGGTCCCAGCGAGGCGCCCACTCCGATCGGGGGTTCGCCCCAGCACTACCTCGCCGAACTCGGATCGCAAGGTGGGGAGGAACCTCGCGTCTCCGGCTTGTTGCCTCCACGTGTGTACGAGGCCGCGGATGGCGAGCGCGAGGCCCACCAGCTCGATGGCTGTCCCGATCGCCGACAGCGTGTTCACCCCAGTGGAGTGTCGGCGCGGGCCCTCATCGTCCACCCCTCCGACGGGCGTAGCGCCCGATCGAAAGCAGACGCACCATGGCCGGGTGATCCAGCCGCAGCCGGACGAAGACGTCGAGGGATGAGCGTTCCCGTCAGGGCTGATCCAGGACGTCAGGCCGGACTAGACAGCAGGCACGACCGATCTCGGGAGGAGTAGCGTTCTGGCCATCGATACGGGCGATCCCCGGGGGGGCTGTCTGCGGTTGATTGGGGGCTCCGCGGGCAGTCAGGGGGTCGGCTGAGCGACGCGGCAGCGAGCCGATTTGTCGGGACGCGCCCCAGACCGGGGGTAGCCGGGGCGAGTCCCTCGCAGGGTCCTGTTTGTGGGTACAGGAGGTGGCTGCGTGACGGTCACATTAGGCGAGTGCCGTCTGGGGCACCGGGAGTTCCTGGCAAAGGTTCCGCAAGGTTGGGTATACCTCGTCGGGTGAACCGCACCGTCACGCCTCAGGGAGCGCGACCGCGGGTGGGACAACGCAAAAGGACCCGCCCGCCGCCCTGTGGACGACGGGCGGGCTCAGGGGGCTCGGCCGCCACGGGGGTGCGGACGAGCGCGGCGAGGCTACTAGACGATGACGACGTTGCCGAGGCGCCCGGCCGCCCTATGCCGCGTAGCTGGGCCAGAGCTCCCAGGCGCTCCCAGCTGGACGACGTATGCCGGCGCCAGCCCAGACGACGTCGACGCCTCCGTGAGCGTCCACGTGGTCGGCCCTGTGGCCGCTCACCCAGCATCGGTCAGGTGGTAGGCGATCGGCTCGTCGAGGTCGTCAACCCACGTCGTACTCACAGCGGCACCTCCTGGGCATCCTGCAGGCGTGCCTTCAGCGTCCAGAGGGCGCCTCGGCTCAGTCCTTCAGCGAGATCCTCGATCTCGTCGATTCGGTCGACCCACATGACCACGTCGCTGAGGCGGAGAGCCAGCTGCCAAGGCCCTTCGCCGCGCGCCACGACGGACACACGCCACTTCGTCTCGAGCTCGACGTCGGAGTCATCGCTCTCCCAGTGCCGGTGGCGGACGGAGGTGGCGTGCGCGACTTCGCCGTCCTCGTTCGGTGTGTGGGTGCCTCGCTTGTAGGCCTGGTCGCACGGGAACCGCACGCAGCGCTCGGGCGCCCGATCGTGGGGGGTCGGGTCGTGGCCTTGGTGCCGGTGGCCTTGGTCTCGACGGCGCGGAGCTTCCCGGCGCTGATGAGGCCGTAGATGTGGCCGCGGGAGCACGGGCTTTCAGTGTGCTTGGTCATCGGTATCCTCTCAGTGGGCTGACGGTCACAGATGTGGTCACGGACCGCGGGAACCTGGGCTACGGGCCACGGTTTGCGGACGTCCGCGGAGCGTGCCAAAGGCACGCGCGGGGCCGTAGAGGACGAACGGCTACGAGGTGCGCTGGAGTTCGAGTCCCGTCGAGGTCGGGTGAGCCACCAGGCTCACCCTGATCTGCATTTCGGCCACGCACCGGTTTCCGGAGGCTCCCTAGGCTGTCCCCATGCCCGTCGACCTGGACCCAGCAGCCTTCGACGCCATGGTCGAGCGGGCCCTCGACGGTCTGCCCGACGACCTGGCCCGCCTTGTCGACAATGTCGTGGTGCTCGTCGAGCCAGAGGCGCCGGCCGACGACCCCGACCTGTTGGGCCTCTACGACGGGCTGGCCCTCACCGAGCGCCCGGCCAACCACTCCGGCATGCTGCCGGACCGGATCCTGCTCTTCCGCGGGCCACTGCTCGACATGGCCGACAGCGAGGCGGACCTCGAGGAGGAGGTCCGGATCACTGTCGTCCACGAGGTGGCCCACCACTTCGGCCTCGACGACGCCCGGCTCCACGAGCTCGGCTGGGGCTAGAGGGCGCCGATCGTCCACCCGAGAGCGCAGGCGCCGACCGAGAGGACGGTCGTCGCCAGGACGTACGCCGCCGCGGTCGGAGCCGGCCGCTCGACGGACTGCACCGCGAACGACGAGAACGACGTGAAGGCGCCGCAGAAGCCCGTGCCGAGCAGCGCCCACCCGCCCACCCCGAGCGACAGCGCGGCGAAGACGCCGAACAGGCCAGAACCGAGGGTGTTGACCACCAGCATCCCGGTCGGGAAGCGCCCGTCGAGGGCCTGCGCCAAGGCGTAGCGAAGCGGAGCGCCGACCGCGGCACCCAGCGCGACGAGCAACACTGTCATGGGCTGATCACCCCAGTGCTCCGTCCGGCTCGGGACGCCGAGCGATCCGCTGTCCTAGCGCCGCGGCCAGCAACCCGACGGCGATCGTGGACACCAGGTAGAGCCCGGCGATCCCGGCGTGTCCGTCGTCCGCCAGGGCACGGGTCTGTCCGGCCCACGCCGACACGGTGGTGAAGCCCCCCAGGACCCCCGGACCGAGGACGAGCGTGACCCGCCGCGAGCTACGTACGAGCGCGAGAGCGGGCAGCGCGCCGAGCGCGAAGGCCCCGACCACGTTGATCGCCATCGTCGCCCACGGGAACAGCGTGTCGGGCGCACCACTGTCCACACCGAAGCGGAGAACAGCTCCGACGGCACCACCGGCTGCCACCGGGAGCAGGTCGGAGACCCGCACCGAGCGTGCGCTCACCCGACCTGGCTCGTGGACGACGAGTCGGGGCGAGACTGCCCGTTCCAGGGCTGCGCGGTCGCACCGCCGAGCTGGTGGATCAGCTCGCCGAGCAGCCAGTTGTGGAACGTGCGTTGGGGAGTGGTGCGGGCCATCGACAGCAGCCGCTCGGCCCGGCAGAACGCATCGGCGACGTCGAACATCTCGGTCATCGTCACGAAGATCGGTGCGGCCTCCGGCATCATCGAGAACCTCACGTCGACGCGGGGCAGTCCCCGGTTGGCCGCCTGTCGGATCTGCTCGTGATAGGTGTCGGGGAACTGGCGCTCGAAGTTGGCGAACATCGACGTGAGGTCGCCGGCCAACGGGTAGTCGGACTGGTGCGAGAGCGACAGGAGCCGCAGCTCGCGGCGCAGCTCGTGGTACTGCTGGCTCAGGGAGAGGTAGAGCGGAACCTCGAGTCCGAGGAGCTGGATCTCGACGGCGACGTCACTGGTGGGCTCGGGGTGCGGGCGGTCCTGCTGGTCGATGACCCACTCGGCCGAGCCCTCGTCGGTCATCTGCTGCGCGGGCTCGAACCACACGATCTTGCCGTCGGACTCGATCGTCGCGCCCCAGGCGACCGCGCACTGGGCGACCATCGCGAGACCGCGTCCGAACGTGAGCAGCAGGTCGAGGTCGTCCTCGGGGACCGTGGCCGGCGGGACGGGAGGCCTGGTCGAACCGTCGACCACCTCGATGCGGGGATGGCTGGCTGTGCCGCGCACCCGCACCTTGAACGGGGCGGTGGCGTGGAGGATCGCGTTGGCCACCAGCTCGGACACGCCCAGCTCGGCGCACTCGACGAGGTCGGTCCGCTCGAGCCGCTCGCAGACGTCGCCGACCCACCGTCGCGCGTCTGCCGCGGCGCGCGGCGACGATGCCAGCGTCAGTTCTGAGCTCAGCGGCAACTGGGACTCATTTCGGCGGGGGGTGGGCAGTCCAGTGGGGCCATCATTGCCCGAAGAGGGACGGTTCAAACCTTGAGCGTCACCATAGTTTCTCCTGAGGCACGATGGGGGCTGTGAGCAATGAGACGCGGTCGGCGTTTCGCGCTCACGGTCCCGAACGGAGGACAATGGAGACGTAGCGGAACTGACAATCGCACCTACGACCCTAGGAGCTTCCATGACCCCCACGCAGGCACCGCGCCACAAGGTGGTCGTGATCGGGTCCGGCTTCGGCGGGCTCTTCGGCACGAAGGCGCTGCGCCGGTCCGACGTGGACGTCACCGTCATCGCGAAGACGACCCACCACCTCTTCCAGCCCCTGCTCTACCAGGTCGCGACGGGCATCCTGTCCGAGGGCGAGATCGCCCCGCCGACCCGCGAGATCCTCAGCGGCCAGGACAACGCCCGCGTCATCCTCGGCGAGGTCACCGCCATCGACCTCGAGTCCAGGACCGTCACCTCGAAGGTCCTCGGCCGGGACACGGTCACGTCGTACGACTCCCTGCTGGTCGCGGCTGGTGCCAGCCAGTCCTACTTCGGCAACGACCACTTCGCCGAGTTCGCCCCCGGCATGAAGAGCATCGACGACGCGCTCGAGCTGCGCGGGCGGATCTTCGGCGCCTTCGAGATGGCCGAGCTCGGCGCCACCCGCGGTGACGACGTGGACCACCTGCTGACCTTCGTGGTCGTCGGCGCCGGCCCCACGGGTGTGGAGATGGCCGGACAGATCGCCGAGCTCGCCCACCGCACGCTGCGCAAGGACTTCCGCGCCATCAACACCCGCGACGCCCGGATCGTGCTGATCGACGCGGCTCCCCAGGTGCTGCCGCCGTTCGGTGCCAAGCTCGGCGCCAAGACCAAGGCGGAGCTGGAGAAGCTCGGCGTAGAGGTGATGCTCGGCGCGATGGTCACCGACGTCGACGAGCGCGGCCTCGAGGTGAAGTTCAAGGACGGCACCGTCGAGCGGATCAACTCGGTCGCCAAGATCTGGGCCGCAGGCGTGCAGGCCAACCCGCTCGGCAAGACCCTCTCGGAGCAGACCGGTGCCCCGCTCGACCGCGCCGGCCGGATCGCGGTCAACCCCGACCTCACGCTGCCGGGCCACCCCGAGGTCTTCGTGGTGGGCGACATGATCGCCCTCGACAACCTGCCGGGTGTCGCCCAGGTGGCCATCCAGGGTGCGAAGTACGCCGCCAAGGAGATCAACAACCGGCTCGAGGGCAAGCAGCCGCAGGAGCCGTTCAAGTACTTCGACAAGGGCTCGATGGCCATCATCAGCCGGTTCCGGGCCGTGGCGATGGTCGGCAAGCTCCGCCTCACCGGCATCGTGGCCTGGCTGATGTGGCTCGGGGTCCACCTGATCTACCTCACGGGTTTCAAGAACCGGGTCTCGGCGCTGATGCGCTGGGCGATCACCTTCATCAGCAACGACCGCTCCGAGCGCACCACGACCGAGCAGCAGATCTTCGCCCGGGCCGCGCTGGCCCGATTGCGCGGTGGCGCGGCCGACCTCGTCTCCGACCCCGGCATCTACGACGCCACGCGGGCGATGATGGAGGAGACCCGTCGCCAGGAGCTCGAGGCGGCCGCGGTCCGGGAGGCCGAGCTCACCGACTCGGGTGCCCGCGGTGTGCCGGCCGATCGCGTCGGCGGCGCCTGACCAAGCGGGAGCCCAGGAGGCAACACGGGACCACCCAAAGTCGGGAAACGCCTGCGCGCGCACCTCGTGGTCCGCACACTTGTCGTCGGGCTCGACCACGACAGGGAGGTGAGCGGCGATGCGACTCTCCTGGCGCAGCGTCACCTCGCTGGCTGCCGCCGTCGCGTGCCTGGCCTCCTTGCTGGGCGCGACGGCCTCGCCCCCCGCGTACGGCGCTGGGTCCGAGCGCACCTTCACCCTCGCGCCGCTGGCCGGCGGCACCGACCTGCCGAACCCGCTTCGCGGTCAGTACCGCTGGCTCGGGGCGGAGCCCACGCCTGCGACGGCGACCTCGAACGACGTCTACTACCGCGACCAGGTCTACTGGGGGCGGATCGAGAAGGCGGACAACGCCTGGGACTTCTCCCTGATCGAAGCCGGCCTGGCCGAAGCCGGTGCGCGGGGTGGGAAGTTCGGGTTCCGGGTCATGGCGTACTGCCCCGGCTGCTGGATGGAGAGCCGCGCCGACTTCCCTCCCGTCACGCCGTCCTTCGTCCCGCGACAGTCCGGTGGCTACCTCCCGGACTGGAACTCGCCCGCCTTCCTGAGCCAGTGGAAGGAGCTGATGGCCGAGCTCGGCCGCCGTTACGGCGACGACCCGCGGCTGGGCTACGTCGACGTGGGCGGCTACGGGAGCTACGGCGAGTGGCACGTCGACGCGGGAGCGAGGATCTCCGACGCCAACGGGCTCGCCGTCGTGCACGCGGTCGCGACAGCATTCCCGACCAAGCACGTCCTCATCAACACGATGACGCCGGTGCCGTTCACGTTGAAGGCGCTCAAGGCGCATGGCAACCTCGGCCTGCGCACCGACAGCCTCGGCTGCCCGGACATGTACTCGATGGTGCCCGCCGACGTACGGCTCCAGGAGGTGTGGCGCACGCGCCCCTTCTTCTCCGAGTGGTGCACGCGGGCCGACCCGGTCCTCGGCGCCCAACAGGTCCGCCGATTCCACGTCTCGACCCTCTCCTCGGGCAACATGCCGTGGGACCACAGCACGCTGACGGACCGCCAGCGCTCGGCCTACGTCAAGGCGCTCGCCACGGCCGGCTACCGCATCCGCCTCCGCTCGATGACCATGCCGGACGCGTTCGCAGGGGGAGGTCGCATCGCCGTGCGGACCGCCTGGGCCAACCAGGGCACCGCGCCGACGTACGACGCCTGGGACGTCCGCCTCACCTTCGTGCACGCCGCCACCGGCCGGTCGGTCACCAGGTCCCTCGGCCAGCAGCTGAAGGGGCTCGTCGCCACGTCGACGCGGAGCGTGATGGTGAGGACGTCCGGCCTGCCCGCCGGGCGGTACGACGTGTTCGTGAGCGTCGTCGACCCGTCCGGCTACTCCGTGCCGATGCACCTGGCCAACGCCGGACGATCCGCGTCCGGTGCCTACCGGGTGGGCGGGGTGAAGGTGCGCTGACCGGGGTTGTGCCCGGGCGGCTCCCCGATGCAAGGTCGTAGGACCAGCGTGGAGGAGGCGAGCCGTGCCAGAGCTCATGGTCGACGTGATCACGTCATTGGACGGCTTCTCGTCCGCGGAGGGTTGGCCCGGCCTGTGGGGGATGGGCGGGCCTGACTACTTCGCCTGGCTCGAGCAGGACGCCGGCGCGGAGGACACCGTGCTGATGGGCGCCACCACCTATCGCCTGTTCGCCGGGTTCGTGGAGTCCGGCGAGGAGGACATGAGCGGCCTGACGACGATGGACAAGGTCGTGTTCTCCTCCACCCTCGACGAACCGCTCGCCTGGGCCAACACCCGCCTCGTCCGTGGAGACGCCGTGGAGGCGGTCCGCGAGATGTTGCGGGACGGCCACACCTCCCTGCGCACCATCGGCAGCCTGACCCTGTGCCGCTCGCTGGTCGCCGCCCGGTTGGTGGACCGGCTGCGGGTCGTCGTGTTCCCGGTGATCAACGGGGCGACCGGGCGTGAGCACTTCTACACCGGGTGGCCGGACGTCGTTCTCGAGACCGTGGAGCACCGCACCTTCGACGGCCGGCTGCAGATGATGGAGTTCGTGCCGCGGGTGGTGGATGGTCCGCCCGGGTGAGACGGAAGGCCGTCCGTCAGCCGACCACGGTGTTCTGGTCGACGAGCACCTTCCACTCTCCGCGCTCGTAGGTCCACGTGATGATGATCGCGAGGGGCACCGCTCCGTCGCCGTCGGTGTAGACCGAGTCGAAGAGGACCAGGGCGGTGTCGCACCCGGCGACCGCGGTGTGCCGGACCTCCAGCGTCTGGGTCCAGTCGGTCCGCGCGAAGAAGCCGTCGACGAAGTCCGCCACCTCGCCCCTGCCCACCAGCGTGTATCCGCCGGGGAGCACCGCGGTGACGTCCGCGTGGCCGTCCTGCGCTACCCCGTACGCACGGTGGGGGACCCGGCCACCACCGTCCGTGGCCGCGCGCTGGGCAAGCTCATCGGCCACACCCGCGTCGAGCTCCTCCACGACCTCGTCGCGCCCCGGTGCACGGCGACGCTCAGCGAGCGGCACCGGCTGAGCGCGGCGACGATCTCCTACCACCTCCAGATCCTGCACGACTGCGGCCTGGTCACGCGGGTGCGCCGGGGCAACGTGGTCGACTACCAGCGCAGTCGCCGGGCCGAGGCGCTGCTCCTCGGCCCTGAGGTGACTCTGCTCTGACGGATCCTCTGACGGAGCTTCGGACGGAACATCTGACGCAGGAGGCGCGTCAGCGTCGCTGTGCCCTCACCCGAGCGACTGCCCGGGGTCGGGCGCCTCGGGAGCGGTCTCCCACACACGGATCCAGTCCACGTACATGTGCTGGGGGAGCCGGCGCGTCTTGATCTTCGGGATCTCGTAGTCCGCGGCGATCAGGCTCAGGATGGGGAACTGCCGGACGGCGGAGATGCCGCGACTCATCCGGGCGGTCTCCTTGCCGTCGATACGGAAGACCATCGTGCGCGGCGTCCACTCGACCGAGAAGACGTGGTAGTTCTTCGACCAGCCGTCGCGGCTGCTCGCGAGGAAGGACTCGGCGTTCGGGACCCACCCGCCCGACGTGACCCTGCGCCTGCCGTCGTAGCGGTGCATGAAGGTCGCCAGGCCGCCTTGGGGATGGTGGTTGCCGAAGTACTCGACGACGTCGATCTCGCTGCCGATGCCCGGGTACAGCCCTCCCACCGGTTGCAGCCAGAACGCTCCGTGCTGGCCGCGCAACCGGTGGAACTTCACACGCGCCGCCGCGACGCCGTACCGGAAGGAGTACGCACCCTCCGTGCCGATGTGGCCGTTGAGGCGGTAGGCGAACTTCCCGGAGACCGCGTCGCGACCGCGGATCCGGCACTTGGTCGTGGCGTTGGGGTCCTTGACGACGCTGAGGCGCACCGCACCCCCACCGACCCGGACCGCGCTGGGGTCGCCCTTGGAGCACGAGCGACGACTCGTGGCCACGTAGTCCCGGCCGCGGTGGCTCCACACGGAGTCGAGCCCGGAGCCGGAGAACTCGTCGGTCCAGGTCGCGTCGAGCCAGCGCGCGGTGCTGACGGGGCCGCTCGTGAGCGCCCGGAGACCGTCCGACGCCATCGCCCTCACCCGGAAGGTCAGGGGACGGCCGTCCACCGCCGCGGTCGCGGCGAACTGGGCTCGGCCCCGCCCGTCCTGCCTGACCGTGGCGACGGCCGCCCAGGTCTCCCCGTGCTGGACCTGGAGCTGGACCTTGCGACCCACCCGCACCGGCCGCAGCGTGGCGGTGATGGCGGCCCTGGCCGAGTCGGGGCTGGCGACCTCTCTGCCGTGCTGGACGATCTGGGGCAGCGCCTCCAGCTTGACCCGCTGGTCGGCGGTGACGAGCACCGAGACGCTCGCCGGCGGGGTGCCCGGCTCGGTGGCCGATCCTGGTCCCGGCCGCCCGAGCAGCGACGCGGGCACGAGCAACGCGAGCGTGCAGCACGCGATGACCCTTCGAGCAGACATGTGTGACCTTCGTTCGTGCCGAGCGCGACGACGCGCTCCGACCATGGTGGCTGTTGCCGTCGCGAATGAGACGCCGCCGGCGTCGTCCTGGTTGTCGGTCGCCGGCGGAGCGCACCCCGAAGGGTGGTCCCACGTCGGCGACCGTCCCGCTCAGTCGTCGAACCCACGGGCCGCGAGCGCATCGCCTAGGTCGTCGGCGCGGTGCAGGGCCCGCACCAGCAGCGGTACGACGAAGGCGCGGGGACTGAGCTCCAGACCCCTGGCCCGCTGGGCGTCACGCACCTCTCCGGCCAGGTCCGCCATCAGCGGCACGCATCGGATGGCGAGGTTGAGCGCCAGGCCCACCCGCAGCGGGTCGACGCCGATGAAACGGAGCGGTCGGCAGAGGGCGACGACCACGTCGATCAGGTCCGTCGTGCGGGTGGTCAGGGTGACCACGTTGGCCACGAGGACCAGGGCGAGGATGACTCCGACGAGGACGACCGTGCGGCCCCAGCCGATGAACACGACCTGGAAGACGGCAAGGGGGACGAGCACCCACGCCAGTGGCCGCACCATGTCGACGAGGACTCGCACCGGCACGCGGGCGAGGGGGTAGAGCGCCAGACCCGATGCGACGAACGCGGCAGTCTGCGCCGGCGTGTCGACGAGGACCGAGCCGGCGCCGGCGACGGCCAGCCCGGTCAGCTTCGCGGTCGCGGGCAGCCGGTGCAGCGGCGACGTACCGGCGCGGTAGAGCCCTAGTGCGCCGTTCACGCCATCAGCTCCCGGTAGATCTTCACCGACTCCTCCGGCGAGCCGTCGTGCACCAGCCGAGTCCGGTCGAACACCAGGACGCGGTCGAAGTCGGCCACCATCTCGAGGTGGTGGGTCACGAGGACGACCTGCTGGGGAAGGCCGGCCACGGTCTCGGCCACCATCCGGCTGTTTCGGAGGTCGAGCAGTGTGGTCGGCTCGTCCATGACGAGCAGCTCCGGCTCGGTGGCGAGGACGGAGGCCAGCGCCAGCAGTTGCTTCTGACCTCCCGAGAGCCGGTGCGCCGCATGGTCGGCATGCGCGTCCAGGCCATAGGCACGGAGCACCTCGTCGACGCGAGCAGCGGACTCGGCCTTGGGCAGACCGCGTCGGCGCAGGCCGAAGGCGACGTCCTCGGCCACGGTGGGCATCACGATCTGGGAGTCCGGATCGGTGAAGCAGAAGCCCACCTTCCTGCGCACCTCGCGGCCGTCGCGCGCGGTGTCCCACTCGCCCACACGGACCTTCCCACGAGAGGGGACGACCAGGCCGTTGAGCAGCCGTGCGAAGGTCGACTTGCCTGACCCGTTAGCGCCGATGACCCCGATGCGGTGCTCGTCGAGACGGACGTCGACGTCGGTCAGCGCCGGGTCTTCCCGGCCGGCGTAGACGTGGGAGACGCCGCTGATGTCGATCAGCACGACTCCACCACCATCGCCACACCCTGGCCGCCTCCCGCGGCGATCGCGGCCAGGCCGACCGCGCCCTCGCCACGCGCGAGCAGCTGGGAGAAGAGCCTCACCACGAGGACGGCGCCCGACGCTCCCCAGGGGTGCCCCAGGGCCAGCGCGCCGCCCTGCGTGCACACGCGGTCGGGGTCGAGTCCCAGCTCGTCGCAGCACGCGAGCACCTGCCCGGCGAAGGCTTCGTTCAGCTCGATGGCGTCGAGCTGTTCCAGGGACGTCCCCGCTCGCTCGAGCGCGAGTCGTACGGCGGGGACCAACCCCCGCCCCGGGCGAGACGCGGCGACGCCGGTGGTGGCACTCGCCAGGACGCGCAGACCGGGGACGTCCAACCGGCGGTGCACCTCGGCGCTGACGACGGCCACGGCGGCGGCTCCGTCGCTGACGCCGCACGCGTTGCCCGCGGTCACGGTCCCGTCGGGCCGGAAGGCCGCGGGCAGTCGCGAGAGTCGTGCCGGCGTGAGGCCGGCACGTGGTCGCTCGTCCCGCGAGACGTCTCCCACCGGGACGATCTCCTGGTCGAGCAGGCCCGCCTCCCTGGCGGACGAGGCCAGCCAGTGGGAGCGGGCGGCGTACGCGTCCTGGCGCTCGCGAGTCACCCCTGCCTCCTCGGCCAGCAGGTCGTTGGCCAGGCCCATGTCGAGGTCCTCGGGGGCCGGAGCGAAGGGCGCGCGCTCGTACCTCACCGGTTCACCGCCCGCCTCAGGGGGCCAGAACCTCCACGGCGCCGTGCTCGCGGACTCGGCGCCGCCGGCCAGGACGACCCCCGCCCGGTTGCGTACGAGCTGGGCGGCGAGGTCGATCGCGGCGAGCCCGCTCGCGCACTGGCGGTCGACGGTGAGTGCCGGGGTCGAGGGCGGGAGTCCGGCAGCAAGAGCGGACACGCGGGCGACGTTGCCCCCTGGGCCCATGCAGTTGCCGAGCAGCACCTCGTCCACGTCGGCCGCGGCCACGCCGGCGCGGAGCAGCAGCGAGGCGAGGACGGGCGCGGCCAGCTGGTCCACCGTGACGTCCTTCAGCGCGTGCCCGGCAGTGCCGATCGGGGTGCGCGCGGCGGCGACGATCACGGGTGCAGCGTCGGCTCTCATGGGTCCACACCCTCCTGCGCCACCACCCGCACGATGGCTGCCTTGTCCACCTTGCCGCTGCCCGTCAGCGGCAAGGAACGGAGGTGGAACCAACGCCTCGGCCGCTGCTGGGGAGCCAGGACGCGTCGGCTGACCTCCTGGAGACGGGCCACGTCGTCCGGGTCCGTGACTACGGCGGCGACGACCTGTCCCAGATCCGGGTGCGGGACGCCGACCACCGTCACGTCGCCCGACGCCTCCTGACGCAGGGCGTGCTCGATGTCGGCCTCCAGAACCGTGGCTCCCGCAGTCGTGACACCACCGGAGCGCCCGAAGACCGTGACGCGACCGCCTTCGTCAGGCTGTACGTCCCCCCGGTCCCCGACGGTCAGCCAACCCTCCGCGTCGCGACGGAGCACGTGCCGCGGCTCGGCGTACCCCTCGCACACGTAGGGCGAGCGGACCCACAGCTCGCCGTCGCGGGCTGCCACCTCGACACCCGGGAACGGTCGCAGCGACCCCGCGTGCTCTCCCCAGGCCACGAAGGAGAGCTCGGCGGCGCCGTAGTAGTGGCTCACCCGTGCACCCGTGCTCACGGCGGTGTCGCGCAGCGAGCTCGACAGACGGTCGCCGGCGACCACGAGATGGAGTCCGGAGAGGGCTGCCGGGTCGTCGGAGAGCTGACGGCGCAGCAGCCAGGGCGTCAGGTGCGCGTGCGTGGCGTGCGACGGCTCGGCCACCACCTCCGCCCCAGTCCAGGACGCGTGGGCCGCGGCGAAGAGGTTCATCGAGGCAGTCAGGGGGCCTGGCACCCACACCCTGCTGGCATCCGTCATCTCGAGCAGGGTGGAGACGTGGGGGTAGGACGCGGTCCACGAGCGGCTGGTCCGCAGGACGGTCCGCGCCTGTCCGCCCGTCCCGGACGTGCGGAACGCCAGCAGGTCGCCCGGCGCCGCGGCGTTGAGGACCGTCAGCGGGTCGGGCGCCGCCAGGACGTCGATGAACTCAGACGCTGGCATCGGCCGCGGAACGAGGTGACGTGCCACGACGCTCGGGAAGCAGACCGGGGTAGGCGGCGTGCACCCCTTGGGCCACGAGGGCGCAGACGACGGCCTTGACCACGTCCCCGGGCACGAACACCAGGTCCGCGGCGATCGCGTCCCTGACGCTGAGGTCGGCCCGGAGCACCAGACCGATGATGCCCAACGCGTGCAGGACGACCACTCCGCCGACCACGCTCGCCACGATGCCCCAGACGAGGCGGTAGGGAGCCCCGAAGGCGTACGTCAACGCGCCGACGGCGTAGGCGGCGACGGGGAACCCCACCAGGTAGCCGACGGACGGCCCCGCGAAGACACCCAGCCCACCCCGACCGCCCGCCAGGAGCGGCAGGCCGATCGCCACCAGGGCGAGGAACACGACCAACGCCAGGGCGCCACGCCGCGGACCGAGGATCGCGCCGGCGAGCATGACACCCAACGACTGGGCGGTGATCGGCACTGCTCCGCCGAACGCGTTGATCGCCGGGAAGACGCCCAGTGCCGCGACCACCCCCGCGAAGATCGCGACGAGGGGGATGTCGCGTCGGGTGTGGGCCTCGGGGTGTGTGGTCATGGTGGAACCTCGCGGATCGGTGAGCGGGGGCTCAGGAGCGGGAGAACTGAACGGCGTTCAGGTGAACGGTGTTCAGGCTAGCCGAGGCATCGGATGTGCGTCGACGGGGTCCCACTCGTCGGCCGGCCCACGTCGGGGCGCGGATCCCGGTCAGCCCGCAAGCCAGGGCTCCACGAGCTCGTCCCACAGGTCGGCGTTCTGCGCGCGGAAGAACCCGTGATGGCCCATCCGGCGGCCGTCGAGCTGCTCGGGGCTGAACCGCTGGCGGATCATTTCGGCGTTGGTGTACCAGTCGTGGAGGTGCTTGGTGCTCTCCGCGCTCATCAGCTCGTCGTCCGTGAACGACAGCGACATCATCGGCGCCTTCACCTCCGCGAAGAGTGACGGCGCCTCGGGGTGGTCGACCTGGAGGTACTCCGGGTGCAGGCACCAGCGCGCCCACTGCCGCATCGCGTTGCCGGGCAGGTCGCCGAGGATCCTGAGGCGTCCGCCCGGGTAGTAGCCAGCGAGGCGTATCGCGACCGGCGCGACGACGGACCAGAGCACCGGCGCGATCCACCGCACGCCGGGCTGGTTGCGCCGCCAGTGACCGTCGCCAGCCGCAACGGTGATGACGGACGCGAGCCGGGTGTGGTCGATGAACGGGACCAGCTGTCCGCCCAGGCTGTGCCCCACCAGGGTCACGGGCAGGTCGTCCGCGTCGTCGGCGACTGCGTCGAGGATCGCGCGTACGTCGCCGAACCAGCGATCCACATCGGCGGTCTCGACCTTCATCTCAGCCCTCGTCCGCATGCCGCGGTAGTCGAAGGTCACTGCGCGCCAGCCGCGTTCCGCGAGGTGCGTGGCGAAGGGGGTGTAGAAGGACGAGCGAGTCGCCATGGCCGGTACGACGAGCACGACTCCGCGCGGCTTGCCGTCCGGATCGAACGTGGTGACCGGTTGCTCGCGACCATCGTCCGCGATGACGGCTTGCCGGGGACTATGACGAGTGTAATAGTTCATGGCGGGGGAGCCTATGACGAGTGTCATAGGCGAGGCAATAGGATGACCCCTGTGGCAGGCGACACCCGGACCCGGATGATCCGCGGCGCCGCGCGGATGATCGGCACCCGCGGCGTCGGCGCGATGAGCCTGCGCGACCTCGCCAGGGAAGCAGGGGTGCCGATCGGATCGACGTACCACCACTTCCCGGGAGGTCGGCAGCAACTGATCGAGGAGGCGATCCGCGCCACCGGCGCCGCCGTCACACGACGGCTAGAGGTCGGCCGCGAGCGGGGCCCCGTCGCCGCGCTGGACGCCTTCGGCGACGAGTGGCGCACGCTGCTCGAGGACAGCGAGTTCGTCACCGGGTGCCCGGTCTTCGCGGTGGCGACCGTCGACGACGAGGCCCTACGCAACGTCGCGACCGAGATCCTGGAGTCGTGGCAGACGAGCCTGGCCGAGGTCCTCGCGGACGCCGGCCTCGACCCCGAGCGCGCACCCCGGCTCGCGCTGTTCATCGTCGCCGCGATCGAGGGCTCGATCGCGCTCTGCCAGTCCGCGAAGTCGATCGCCCCGCTGCGGGACACGATGGAGGAGCTTCATCACCTGGTCGACGGCGCCCTGGGAATCCAGTAGCCCCGGCGGTGAGTGGGCCGCCCAGTGCGGAGTGACACCACTCAACCGGCGCAGCTGTCACCCCTCAGGCGAAGCAGTACAAGGTTTCGGTAGGCCTCCAGGGGCTCGAACCCTGAACCAACGGATTAAAAGTCCGCTGCTCTACCAATTGAGCTAGAGGCCCGGGACGGGAAGTCGCGGCACGAGGCTCCCGCGTCCAGGCGGGAAGTATCCCGCATATCGTGGCCCCATGAACGGCACCCCGTCTGCGAGGACGCTCGTCGAGATCTGCCTCGAGGACGTCGGCGGCGCGCGAGCGGCCGCCGAGGGCGGTGCCGACGCGCTCGAGGTGTGTGCCGGGCTCGCCGAGGGCGGGACGACACCGACCCTGGGCTTCGTGCTCCATTGCGTGGAGGAGGCGCCGGATCTCGAGGTCCGGGTGCTGGTGCGGGCCCGCGGTGGTGACTTCGTCCACTCCCCGCAGGAGGTCGACGTGATGGCCGCCGACATCGAGGCGGTCCGGGCCACGGTGCCGCCGACGGCGCCGGTCGGCTTCGTCATCGGCACGCTCGCGGCGGACGGCAGCGTCGACGTCGACGCCGCACGACGACTCGTGGCGGCGTGCGGCGACGCGCCCGTCAGCTTCCACAAGGCCTTCGACTCCGTGCCGGACAAGCGATCCGCACTTGGCCTGCTGGCCGACCTCGGGGTCACCCGGGTGCTGACCTCCGGCGGCGACGGTCCGGCCGTCGACCACCTGCCGCTGCTGGCCGACCTGGTGCGGCGAGGTGGCGAGGACGTACGCATCGCGGTGGGCGGCGGCGTCCGCACTCACAACGTGGCCCGCATCGTGGCGGAGACCGGTGCGCGCGAGGTGCACCTCCGCGCGTTGGGGCGCGTGCCGTCCTCGGGGGCTGTCCGCGCGGTCGGCTACGACCACGGAGACAGGAGCGTGACCAGCGCAGCCGTGGTCGCGGAGGTCGTCGAGGCACTGCGGTGAGGCGACTCGGGTGGCCCGTTGGGGAAGAGTTCATCCCCGCTTGGGGCGCGGACGGTGACGTCAGGCGATTTGTTGGTAAGGTTCGTGGTGCAACAGGTGCAAGTTCCAGCAGGTCGACGCCCGCGGAGTTTGTGATCCAACGGCGTTTCTTCTTCGGGCCCTCCAGCTTGTGAGTCGGAGCGACGTGTCACCGCACTTGGTGCGGAGTCGTCGAAGTGACGGCTTCTCGTTCCGATAACAGGAGTACCGAGCACATGGCTCAAGGCACCGTGAAGTGGTTCAACGCCGAGAAGGGTTTCGGCTTCATTGCGCAGGAGGACGGCGGCGACGACGTCTTCGTGCACTACTCGGCCATCCAGTCCAACGGCTACAAGTCGCTGGATGAGAACCAGAAGGTCGAGTTCGACGTCACCCAGGGCCCGAAGGGCCCGCAGGCGGAGAACGTCCGTCCGCTCTGATCTGCTGACGCTGGACCTGTTCGTCCAGATCTGATCAAGGATCCGGCCCCACTCCCTCCGCGGGGGTGGGGCCAGATTCTGTTGCGGGGCAGACTAGTGACACGAATGGGTCATTTCCTCGGCCGTGGTCGTCGGGGACACTTGGACCAAGCACCTACAGTCGGATGATCCACGCGGGAGGAGGGTGACGTGCACGACCAGTTCGACGTGACCCTCGAGGACGGCGACCTCCTCGGTGAGGTCGAGCTCACCACGACCCTGATCATCGCCGCGAGCGAGTCCGAGGACCACCTGTCCCAGGAGGAGATCGACCGGCTGCTGGGGGTCGTCCCCAAGCCGCGCGAGGAGTCCTGACCCGCTCGTCCGATCGAGGGGGCCGATCCAGAGGTTGCCGCCTGCGCTCAGCAGGTCGCGAAGAGCACCGGGCCGCTCGTCAGGTCCGAGAGGACGTACTGCCCGTCCTCCGGCCGAAGGTCCAGGATGATCTCGCGTCCGTCCGAGCGCGCGCCCGCCACCGCGAACCGGTCGCCGAAGTCGCCGCCCTGGCCAGGAGCCGGTCCCGTTGCCAGCTGCGCGCGAGCCTCCGCGTCGTCATCCGCGTCGTCCGCGTCCTCGACCTGCATCACTGTCCGGACGTCGCCACCGGCCCGCAGCCCCATCGCGAACCCGGTGAGCGGATGGACCCCGCCGGCCGCTGTCACCAGCTGGTCGGCCTCGGCCTGGGCGTCGTCGTCGGACTGGGACATCGCGAGCCTCTCACAGGCGTACGCGCCGTCGTACACCGCTGCGGCCAGCGGATCGTCCAGCCCGTCCGCGAGGTCGCGGAGAGCGTCGGCAGCGTCGGCGTCCCCGGCGACCACCTCCAGCACCTGCTCGAGGTAGGACGCCTGGTCGGACGCGAGGACGACGTGGCGATCCGCGAGGAGGACGAAGTGCTGGAGCTCAGGGGTGAGCCCGGGTCCGACGCCGGAGAGCACGTCGGGCCCGCCCACCCAGACGCCGTCCGACTCGTCGGGCTCCGTCCAGCCCAGTGCGACCAGGCGGTCGGCGAGGTCGTCGAAGGACAGGTCCTCGTCGACGCCCAGCATCTCGACGGCACCGTCGCCCGCCTGCGCCAGCACCTCCCACGTGAGGGTGGCGGGAGAGAGGCCCAGCTCCTCGTGCATCACCTCGGCCGAGGTGCCGAGGGCAGACATCGCGGACAGGTCCCGGGTGAACGCGTCGGCCATGAAGGCGTCGACGTCCTCTGCCGACGAGCCGTTGTCGACGTCGGCGCCGAGCTCGCGGCGTACGCCCTCCCAGTCGGTCCACGACACCCGGCTCGTCCCGGCCGGCGCCATCGACAGGGCTCGGGACAGCTCCGTCTCAGGCGGGACGAGGCGCCACGCGACCAGTCCGCCGACGACCACGGCGACGAGTGCCACGAGGGCGACGACAGCACGACGCGACACGGACTGGCTCCTCGCGGATCGGTGAGGGGTGTGAGACTACTTCCATGGAGCCTCGCGACGTGCGCGCTGCCGGCGCCGTGGTGACACGCAAGGGTGGCGAGGTGCTGCTCGTGCACCGTCCCAAGTACGACGACTGGTCCTTCCCCAAGGGCAAGCTCGACCCCGGCGAGCACCCGGTCACCGCCGCGGTCCGCGAGGTGGCCGAGGAGACCGGCCTCGACGTACGGCTCGGTCCGGCGCTGGCGCCGCAGCGCTACCGGATGTCGACCGGCCGCTGGAAGTGGGTCGACTACTGGACCGCGAAGGTGGTCGGCAGCGACGACGTCACCGGCTACGTGCCCAACGACGAGATCGATGCGGTCGAGTGGGTGGAGTGGTCGGCCGCCACCCACCGCCTGACCTACGAGCACGACCGCGAGACCCTGGCGGAGGCGCGGCCGCTGCGACGCAAGACCCGGGCCCTCGTCGTGCTGCGCCACGCCAAGGCCCGATCGCGTGACGCGTGGCGCAAGGACGACCGGGAGCGCCCGCTGATCCGGCTCGGACAGGCGCAGTCGCAGCGCCTCGTGCCCCTGCTCGCGGCCTTCGACGTCACCTCGGTCCACACCTCCTCCAGCGTTCGCTGCGTGCAGACGGTGGCGCCGTACGTCGACACGACGGGCTGGCCGGCCAAGCTCTACGACGAGCTGAGCGAGGAGGACGCCACTGTCGAGGGCGTCGTCGATCTCGTCGACACGCTCCTCGAGGCCGGCGAGAGCACGGTCGTGTGCACCCACCGGCCAGTGCTGCCGACGGTGCTGGACGCGTTGCAGGTGCCCGAGGTGAAGCTGGAGCCGGGCGGGATGCTGGTGGTCCACCACCGCAAGGGCCGGGTCGTCGCTGCGGAGGTCCTGGAGCCGTGACCGGCCCCTTGTAGGACTGGTCCGGCCGGCGCGTCAAGCGTCGCCGCCCGAGTTCATGTGATCGTCGTCTCACGCCCCAGTGCTCGACGACAACCGGCCCGGTCGAGTTCACCACCCGTTCACCGACGGCGCCGTACTCGTTCTCCTGCCGTGCCTACCTTCCCTGATGTCAGCACACATCAGACTTTCAGGAGTTACGCAGTGAAGCGCACTTCGAACCGCTGGGCGATCGCGTCCTGCACGGCCGTCCTGGCCCTCACCCTCGCCGCTTGTGGGGGCGGCGACGCCGGTGCCGACGCCGGGGATGGTGGCTCCGGTGCCAGCGGCACGGTGGCCGTCGACGGGTCCTCCACCGTCGAGCCCATGTCCAAGGCGGCCTCCGAGCTGCTCTCCGAGGAGAACCCCGACGTGCGCGTCACGGTCGGTGCCGCGGGCACCGGTGGCGGCTTCGAGGTCTTCTGCCAGGGCCAGACCGACATCTCCGACGCCTCGCGTCCGATCGAGGAGGACGAGGTCGCCGCGTGCGAGGAGGGCGGTGTCGAGTACACCGAGCTCCAGGTCGCCACCGACGCGCTCACCGTGGCCGTCCACCCCGACCTCGCCGTCGACTGCCTCACCACCGAGCAGCTCGTCGAGCTCTTCGGCCCGCAGTCGAAGGTGACGAACTGGAGCGAGCTCGACCCGAGCTTCCCCGACCAGGAGATCTCCCTCTTCATCCCCGGCACTGACTCCGGCACCTACGACTACATGGCCGCCGACGTCGTCGCGGACGAGTCCGAGGAGCTGCGCAAGGACGTGGAGTCCTCCGAGGACGACAACGTGCTGGTCCAGGGCATCTCCGGCACGGAGGGTGCGGTCGGCTTCTTCGGCTACACCTACTACGAGGAGAACCAGGACTCCCTGAAGGCGCTGGCCATCGATGACGGCAACGGCTGTGTCGAGCCCTCCGCCGAGACCGCCCAGGCCGGGGAGTACACCCCCCTGTCGCGTCCGCTGTTCATCTACGTGAGCAACGCCTCCTACGCCGACAACCCGGCCACCCAGGAGTACGTGGACTTCTACGTCGAGAACCTCGAGACCATCGCCGAGGCCGCGAAGTTCATCCCGCTGAGCGAGGACCTGTACGCCGAGACCCAGTCGGCGCTCGAGGGCCTCTCCTCCTGACCGGGAGCACTACGCCACCCCCATGAGCCACAACAACAATGCCGGCGCAGGCCCGTCCCTCGGGGCGGGCCTGCCCGGTGCTCCCATCAGCCTGGGGCGCAAGCCCCGACCGGTCGAGTCCGCGATCAAGGCCGCCCTCTTCGTCTCGGCGATGCTCTCCGTCGCCATCACGATCGGGATCCTCGTCGCGCTGGTCGAGCCCGTCATCCACTTCTTCGCCGAGGTGCCCGTCGGCGACTTCTTCTCCTTCGACGAGGGCACGCGCTACGCGGTATTCCCCCTGATCACCGCCACGATGGTCACCACCGTCATCGCCCTGGTGGTCGCCGTGCCGCTCGGGCTCGGCGCCGCGATGTACTTGTCCGAGTACGCCTCGCGCCGTGCCCGCAAGTACCTGAAGCCCACCGTCGAGCTGCTGGCCGGCGTGCCCTCCGTCGTCTACGGGTTCTTCGCGGTCATGTTCGTCACCCCGACGCTGCTGCAGGACGTCCTGGGCCTCGGAGTCGGGTTCACGAACGCGCTCGCCGCCGGCCTCGTGCTGGGGGTCATGATCATCCCGACGATCGCCTCACTGGCAGAGGACGCGTTCTCGGCCGTTCCCCAGTCGTTGAGGCAGGGCTCCTTCGCGATGGGCGCCAACCGCATGCAGACGACCCTGCGGGTGGTGCTGCCGGCCGCCCTCTCCGGGGTCGCCGCGGCAATCGTCCTGGGCCTGTCCCGCGCCGTGGGCGAGACCATGATCGTGACGCTCGCGGCGGGGTCGCAGCGCAACCTCAGCCTCAACCCCCTCGAGGGCATGCAGACCATGACCGGGTTCATGGCCACGACAGCCGGTGGGGAGAACCCGGTCGGATCGACCTCGTACAACACGCTGTTCGCCGTGGGCCTGACCCTGTTCGCGATCACCTTCGTGATCAACATGATCAGCATCGCACTCGTCCGTCGTTACAGGCAGGCCTACTGATGAGCGTCGCCACCACCACCGCCCGCGACACCGTCCGCATCGCCACGGGCAAGAGTCGTGAGCGCAGCACGGGGTCGTTGGTGTTCCTCGGACTCCTGTGGTTCTCCTTGTTCTTCGGCGTCATGGTGCTCGTGGTGCTGATCGCGGACACCGCCATCGCCGGCGCGGGGCGCTTCGACCCGGCCCTGGTCACGCGCTACGACTCCACGCTGTTCCCCGAGCGCACCGGCTTCCGCGCCGGCATCCTGGGCAGCCTCTGGCTGATGCTTTTCACGGCGCTGATGGCCGTGCCGCTCGGCATCGCCGCAGCGGTCTACCTCGAGGAGTTCGCCGACTCCCGTCGGTGGTACAACCGCATCATCGAGGTCAACCTGCAGAACCTCGCCGCGGTGCCGTCCATCGTCTACGGCCTGCTCGCCGTTGCGGTGATGGCGCTGATCGGCATCGAACGAAAGGGCATCGTCCTCGGGGGCGCGATCGCGCTCGCCCTGCTCATCCTGCCGGTCATCATCATCACCACGCGTGAGGCCGTGCGAGCCGTGCCGGAGGAGATCCGCCAGGGGTCGTTGGCCCTGGGCGCGACAACCTGGCAGACCACGTGGCGTCAGGTGCTGCCGTCGGCGGTGCCGGGCATCGCCACCGGCACGATCCTCGGTCTCTCCCGAGCGATCGGCGAGGCCGCCCCGCTGCTCATGCTGGGCCTGGCCTCTTCGGTGCGCTTCGACCCCGAAGGCCTGATGAGCCCGATCACGGCGCTCCCGATCCAGATCTACGGGCTCAGCTCCAACTCGCAGGAGGCCTTCCAGGACGCGGCGTCGGCCGCGATCATCGTCCTGCTGGTCATGATCCTCGGCATGAACGCGTTGGCCATCTTCATCCGCAACAAGTTCCAGCGATCCTGGTGAAAGAGACATTCGACATGGCTTCAGCCACTTCCTCCGACACGTTCCCGCAGATGGGCTCGCTCAGCGAGGTCCACATCGACGCCGAGCGCCGGCTGCCGGAGTCCCCGGTCAATCCCGTCATGGAGGCCCGCGACCTCAATGTCTTCTACGGCGACTTCCACGCCGTCCACGACGTCAACCTCTCTTACGGACGCCACGAGATCACCGCGATGATCGGCCCGTCGGGGTGCGGCAAGTCGACCGTGCTGCGCTGCCTCAACCGGATGAACGACCTGGTCACCGGCGCTCGCGTGGAGGGCGAGGTGCTCTACCACGGCCAGGACATCTACCAGAAGGGCGTCGACCCGATCGCGGTGCGCACGCACATCGGCATGGTGTTCCAGAAGCCGAACCCGTTCCCGAAGTCGATCTACGACAACATCGCCTACGGCCCCCGGGTGACGGGCATGAAGGTCGACAACATGGACGACCTGGTCGAGGAGGCGCTGCGCGGCGCGGCGCTGTGGGACGAGGTGAAGGACAAGCTCAAGCAGTCGGCGTACGGACTCTCCGGCGGTCAGCAGCAGCGCCTGTGCATCGCCCGCACGATCGCCACCAAGCCCGACGTCATCTTGATGGACGAGCCGTGCTCGGCGCTCGACCCGATCGCGACGGCACGCGTCGAGGACCTCATGCTCGAGCTGCGCAACCAGTACACGATCATCGTCGTGACGCACAACATGCAGCAGGCGGCGCGGGTCTCCGACCGTACGGCGTTCTTCACCGCGCGCCCCGACGAGACCACGGGCAACCGCACCGGTCTGCTCGTCGAGTTCGACCTCACCTCGACGATCTTCTCCAACCCCCACGACAAGCGGACCGAGGACTACATCTCCGGTCGCTTCGGCTGACGGTTCCGCGCGGCCGGCGGCCGGTGATGGGTGGCTTCGGGATCGGGGGCCTTGGTGACCCGCTCCTTGGTTGGGTATCTAGGGACGTTCTGGTAGGTGGATCGGGGGTTTCGCCGACCAGAACGTCCCTAGATACCCAACGAGCCGGGGTGGATGACCAGGGCATCGTGCGCGGGGCAGGCCACGATTTGTCCACAGGCACCCGGGCGCCTGGGTGCGGGGCCTGCCTGGGGAGTCCCCCGAAGTTCCAGTGGCGCACCCGTGCACGCTGCCCGTGTGCGCGATGGCGAATGGACGTGTGGAGCTTGGCCCCTGCGGGGGATGGGGCCTCGAGAGGGACTCGAGCCGGGGCTGGTCTGGCCGTGCCGGAGGGGTGTCGACGGCGGTCCGACGCCGTGGCAGACCCGCTCAGGTGCGCACCGTCGGACCGGCGGCGGCCTGTGGGTGCCCTCGTACGTCGAGCCGACGCCGGACCAGCGCATCGTCGAGGCTGCCGCACAGCTCCCGGCTCACGGCGGCGTCACCGGATGGGCATCTCTGCGCTGGCAGGGTGCCACGTGGTTCGACGGAACTGACCGAGGACAGCGGCTGCGACCCGTGACGCTGGCCCTCGGCACGCGGCACTCGAAGCGACCCAATCGGACGGTCAGCGTCAGCCAAGAGCTGGTGCCGCCCAGCGAGGTGCGTCGTTGCCGGGGTATCAGGGTCACCAGTGCCTTGTGGAGCGTCGCTTTCGAAATGCGAAAGGCGCACAACGACGTGGATGCGGTCGTGGCGTTCGACATGGCGGCGTACGCCGACCTTGTGTCGGTAGCGGCGCTGGCCGCCTTCATCGATGAGGCGCTCTGGATCCGGCAAGGCGTCCAGCGGGTGCGCGACCTGATGCCGCTCCTGGACGAGAATGCGTGGTCACCGATCGAGTCGCTGATGCGGCTCGCCTGGCAGTCGGGCGGATTTCCCAGAGCGTTGACCAACCATCCCGTCCACGACGCTCACGGCCGGTTCGTCGGTACGCCAGACCTGTTCGACGTGGACGCCGGTGTCTACGGCCTCTACGACGGCGCGTTGCACCTTGCGGGCCAGGTCAGGAGTGGTGACGTGGTCAAGGAGGCGGCCTATCGCTCCTTGGGCCTCGAAGGCGTGACCATGATGGCGGGGGACCTGAGCGACACCGGCCCGTTCTTGCAACGTCTTCGGCAGGCATATGCCCGGGCCGGGAGGCGGCCGGCGGAGGCCAGGGGTTGGCTCGCGGAACCTCCGGCTTGGTGGGTGCCGACGTTCACCGTGACGCAACGGCGGGCGCTGTCGGCGTACGACCGCACAAGGTTGCTGATATCGCTCGGCCTCGTGAGGTGATGCGCTCGCCTCATTCGTCGGTATCTAGGGACGTTCCGGTCGGTACATCCGCGTGTTCAACGACCGGAAAGTCCCTAGATACCTCAAAGGGGCACGATCTTGTCGAGCGGCGGGACGGACCGGGTGAGGAGGTCAGGGGAGGAAGATGCTGGCGACCCAGTAGCAGATCGCGGCGGCGAGGGCTGCGGCCGGGAAGGTGAGCACCCAGGCCGTCAGGATCGACTTCGCCACGCCCCAGCGCACGGCGGAGAGGCGCTTGGTCGCGCCGACGCCCATCACCGCTGAGGTGATGGTGTGGGTGGTCGAGATCGGCGCCTCGAAGACGTACGACGTCGTGTAGAGGACCGAGGCTGCCACCGACTCGGCCGCGAAGCCGCGGGGCGGGTCGAGGTGGATGATGCGCCGCCCCAGGGTGCGCATGATGCGCCACCCACCCGACCAGGTGCCGAGCGAGATCGCGGCGGCGGCCGAGAAGATCACCCACAGCGGGAGGCCGTCGGACTCGGCGACGTAGCCACCGGTGAGGAGCGCCAGGAAGATCACGCCCATCGTCTTCTGGGCGTCCTGGAGGCCGTGGCCCAGCGCCATCGCCGCCGCGGAGACCGTCTGTGCGATCTTGAAGCCGCGGTTGGCGCGGCCGGGGTTGGCGTTTCGGAAGAGCCACATGATGGCGAGCATCAGGCCGAAGCCGAGGCTGAACGCCACCACGGGCGAGACGAACATCGGGATGACGACCTTCTCCAGCACGACGGCCCAGTTGGCGGTCGCGCCTGCAGCCACCGCCGCCCCGACGAGGCCGCCGATCAGGGCGTGCGAGGAGGAGGACGGCAGTCCGTAGTACCAGGTGATGAGGTTCCAGGTGATCGCACCGAGCAGGCCGGCCATCACGATCACCAGGCCGTGAGTGCCTGCTCCCGGGTCGATCGTGTCGGACACGGTGTGGGCGACCTTCTGGCCCAGGAACGCGCCCACGAAGTTCATGACAGCGGCCATGGCCAGGGCCACGCGCGGCTTGAGGGCGCCCGTCGAGACGGACGTCGCGATCGCGTTGGCCGCGTCGTGGAAGCCGTTGGTGTAGTCGAAGACGAGGGCAACGACGACCACGGCAATGATGATGCCGATCTCCATCGGGGTCAGGACTCCTTGACGGCGATCTGCTCCACGATGTTGGCGACCTTCTCGAAGGCGTCGATCGCCCCTTCCAGGGCTTCGACGATGTCCTTCAGCTTGAGCACCTCCATCGCCTTGTAGTCGCCGCCGAAGAGGTTGGCGAGGATGCGGCGGTAGGACTTGTCGCCGGTGTTCTCGAGACGGTTGATCTCGATCCAGTACTCGTCGAGGGACGCCATCGACTCCAGCGACGGCATCGCGGCCGCCGTCAGCTCGGCGCAGCGCTGGAGCACCTCGACCTGCTGGGTCGTCTCCGCGGGCAGCGAGGTCACCTCGTAGAGGAGCACGAGGTCGACGGCCTCGTCCATCATGTCCATCACGTCGTCGAGCGCCGACGCGAGGGAGTAGATGTCCTCGCGGTCGAACGGGGTCACGAACGTGCTGTTCACCCGCCGGATGATCGAGTGCGTGGTCTCGTCGGCGGCGTGCTCGGCCTCGCGCATGCGCTGGGCGATCTCGGCCTTGGAATTGCCTTCGGCCAGCATCTCGCTCAGGAGCTGGGCCCCGACGACGAGGTGGTTGGCGGCTTCGCTGAACAGGTCGTAGAACGAGCTGTCGACAGGGCGGAACTTCAAACGCACGGTGAACTCCGAACGGGGGGCGGATGAACCGGGATCATGCTAGGGGGTGATCCGCTCAGGGGCGCAACCGCGAGGCCGCTTCGAGGAGCCGGTGTGACGCCCGACGCAGGGACCGTACGTCAGCGGCGGCGACGGCGCTGACGCACGATCAGCTCGTCGTGCAGGTGGCGCGTACCGGAGTGGAGGTGCCACACACCGTCCGAGGAGAGGTCCCACCCGGTCGTGTCCTCGTCGAGGGCGAGGTCCAGGAGCTGGCGCACCTCGTCGACGACGTGCGGGTCCCGCAGGCGTACGAGCACCTCGACGCGGCGGTCCAGGTTGCGGTGCATCATGTCGGCCGAGCCGATCCACGCAGCGGGCTCGCCGCCGTTGTCGAACCAGAAGACTCGGCTGTGCTCGAGGAAGCGGCCCAGGATGGATCGGACCCGCACCGTCTCGGACAGGCCGGGTACGCCGGGGCGCAGCGCGCAGATACCGCGGATGACCAGCTCCACCCGGACGCCGGCCTGCGAGGCGAGGTAGAGGGCATCGATCACGGCCTCGTCGACCACCGAGTTCGCCTTGATCCGGATGCCGGCGCCCCGGCCGGCCTCGTGGTGGGCGATCTCCTGGTGGATCTGCGCGACCAGTCCGTCGCGCACGTTGTCGGGCGCGACGAGCAGGTGGTCGTAGGTCTTGTTGCGGCTGATGCCCGACAGGTTGTTGAACAGCAGGGCGACGTCCTCGCCGACCTCGGGGTCGGCGGTCAGCAGGCCGAAGTCCTCGTAGAGGCGGGCCGTCTTGGGGTTGTAGTTGCCGGTGCCGAGGTGGACGTAGCGCCGGATGCCCTCGGGCTCGTCGCGCACGACCATCGAGAGCTTGCAGTGGGTCTTGAGCCCGACCAGGCCGTAGACGACGTGGCAGCCGGCGTGCTCGAGCTTGCGCGCCCAGCGGATGTTGGCCTGCTCGTCGAAGCGCGCCTTGATCTCGACGATCACCAGCACCTGCTTGCCGGCCTGGGCGGCGTCGATGAGCGCCTCGATGATCGGGCTGTCGCCAGAGGTGCGGTAGAGGGTCTGCTTGATCGCGAGCACGTGCGGGTCGGCGGCGGCCTGCTCGAGGAAGCGCTGGACCGAGGTGGCGAACGAGTCGTAGGGGTGGTGCAGGAGCACGTCGTGCCGTGCCACCGAGTCGAAGACGTCGACCGGGGAGGCCGACTCGACCTCCGCCAGGCTCGGGTGCGTCGAGGGCAGGAACGCGGCGTACTTGAGGTCGTCGCGCGGCAGGTCGGCGATGGAGTGCAGCCCCGTCAGGTCGAGCGGGCCGGGGAGGGGGACCACCTCGTCGCGGCCCACGCCGAGCTCGGAGACCAGCAGGTCGAGGATCTTCGGGTCGATCGACTCCTCCACCTCGAGGCGCACCGGCGCGCCGAACCGGCGTCGGAGGAGCTCCTTCTCGAGCGCCTGCAGCAGGTTCTCGGCGTCGTCCTCCTCCACCTCGAGGTCCTCGTTGCGGGTGACCCGGAAGGTGTGGGCACCCAGCACCTCCATGCCGGGGAAGAGCTTCTTGAGGTGCTCGCCGATGACGTCCTCGATCGGGACGAACCGCTGGTTGCCCAGGCCGACGAAGCGGCCGAAGGTCGGCGGCACCTTGACCCGGGCGAAGTGCTCGGTGCCGGTCTTGGGGTGGCGCACGACGACGGCGAGGTTGAGCGAGAGCCCGGAGATGTAGGGGAACGGGTGTGCGGGGTCGACCGCCAGCGGGGTGAGCACCGGGAAGATGCGGTCCTTGAAGAGCTTCTTGCAGACCTTCTGCTCGTCGCGGTCCAGCTCGGCCCAGCGGACGATCTCGATGCCCTGGCTGCCGAGTGCGGGCAACAGGTCGGCCAGCGCCCGTGCGTGCCGCTGCATCAGCTCGCGGCAGCCGACCCACAGCTGCTCCAGCTGCTCGCGCGGCATCAGGCCGCTGGCGGCTCGTACGGCGACGCCGGCCGCGATGCGGCGCTTGAGGCCGGCGACCCGGACCATGAAGAACTCGTCGAGGTTGCTGGCGAAGATGGCCAGGAAGCGGGCCCGCTCGAGGAGCGGGAGCCGCGGGTCCTCGGCGAGCTCGAGGACACGCTGGTTGAAGCGGACCCAGGAGATCTCACGATCGATGAAGCGGTCGTCGAACTTCTCCACGGCCTCGATCTGTGCGGCGTCGGGCGCGTAGGGCGGCTCGACGTCGAACGTGTCGGTCGGGTGGCCGAACGGCTCGGTGACCGGCCCCTCCTCGACCGAGGGGGACACAGCGCTGGTCAGGGTGGCCGGGTCCGACATGGATCAAGTGTGGCACCGCGAGATGAACGGCGGATGACTGATCTCGGACGCCGGCTCAGTAGACGAGCGCCTGTACGTCCTCGCCGAGGACCTGCTCCGCGAACACCGCCGCGCCGGCGATGGTGACGCCGTCGCGCAGGTCTCCCTGGACGAGCCCACGGCGGGCCGCGCACTGCGAGCAGACCGTCACCGAGCCGGTCGTGAGGACCGCCGCCATCAGCTGGTCGAGCGGGGTGGCGAGGTCGAGGTCGAACTCCTCGGCACGGCCCGGCACGCCGAACCAGGCGGCCTCGCCGGTGAGCCAGAGCGACACCTCCGCGCCGGAAGCAGCAGCCGCCGCAGCCACCGTGAATCCCTGGTTGCAGCGCTCCGCGTCCTCGGCCCCGCAGGTGACCTTGACGACCAGTGATCGAGCCATGGCCCAACACTAGAGTGACCCCATGCCCTTCGAGCTGCCGGACAACCTGCACCCCAACTGCGGCCCTCTCGCCTGGCTCCTCGGCACGTGGCGCGGCAACGGCCATGGTGCCTACCCGACGATCGAGTCCTTCCAGTTCGGCCAGGAACTGATCTTCACCCACGACGGTCGCCCGTTCTTCCACTACATGTCACGCGCGTGGATCGTGGACGAGGAGGGCGAGTTCGTCCGCGACGCTGCGATGGAGACCGGGTTCCTGCGGTGCCCCGAGCCCGGCAAGGTCGAGCTCCTCCTCTCGCACAACATCGGCTTCTCGGAGGTCTGGTACGGCGCGGCCGAGGGCGGCAAGCTCGAGATGCACACCGCCGGCGTCTCCTTCACCGAGACGGCCAAGGAGGTCACCGCGGGGTCGCGGATGTACGGCAACGTGGAGGGCGACCTGCTCTACGCCTACGACATGGCGGCGATGGGGCAGGAGCTCCAGCCCCACACCTGGGCGCGCCTGCAACGCGCATGAGCACCCCATGAGCATCCCGTGAGCGACGACCTCGCAGCCAGGCTGCGGGAGCAGGGGCTGCGCCTGACGCCCCAGCGCCAGCTGATCCTGCGCGCGGTCGAGGAGCTGGGCCACGCGACGCCCGACGACGTGCTGGCCCACGTCCGGAGCCAGGTGAGCTCGGTCAACGCGTCCACCGTCTACCGCACCCTCGAGGTGCTCGAGGAGCTCGGGCTGGTGCGCCACACGCACCTCAGCGACCGCGCGCCTACCTACCACTCGACGACGGAGCACGAGCACGTGCACGTCGTGTGCCGCCGCTGCCACGCCGTACGTTCCTACGACCCCTCCCTCGTCGGGCCACTGGTGGCGGCGCTGAGCGAGGACGGCTTCACCGTCGACGTCGGCCACCTCGCGATCTTCGGGGAGTGCGCGGAGTGTGCTGCGTCGTCGGAACGCAACGCCATCGCAAGGACCCTTTCGAAAGAGTAGTTTCGACGTCGTGCCCGAGCCTCGCCACCTCCGCGACCCCCGCGCCCTGACCGCCGTCGCCCATCCCGTCCGTCTCGGGATCATGGAGCTGCTGACGCTCGAGGGCCCACTGACCGCCACCGAGCTGGCCGATCGCCTCGACGAGTCGCCCGCCAACTGCTCGTGGCACCTGCGCAAGCTCGCCGAGCACGACTTCATCGAGGAGGCCGAGGGTGGCGTGGGTCGTCAGCGACCCTGGCGGGTCAGCCGGATCGGCCTGAGCTGGGGGGACCAGGACGCAGGTCCGGAGGAGAGGCGGGCTGGTGACGCCTTGAGTCGGGTGATGCTGGAACGCTGGGTGGACCGTTTCCTCGACTCGATCGAGAGGCTGGCCGCGACGGACCCGGACTGGCGCGAGGCCGCGACGGTCACCCAGACGATGGGCTGGTTGACGCTGGACGAGCTCACCGAGGTGAACTCGGCCGTCACCGAGCTGATCCGGAGCTTCGAGGACCGCATCACCGACCGGGCCGCGCGTCCCGAGGGCTCGCGCCTGGTCGAGCTCGTCGCCTGGGGAGCGCCGGTCGAGGTCGCCCGATGAAGGCCGCCTTCGCCCAGCCCGGTTTCAGACGGCTCTTCGCCGGCCTGTCCACCTCGATGCTCGGCGACTCGATCATGCTGCTCGTCCTCAGCATCTGGGTGAAGACGCTGACCGGGTCGAGCGCGATGGCCGGCTTCACGTTCTTCTTCATGTGCCTGCCCGCGATCTTCGCCCCGCTGGCCGGCGCCTGGCTCGACCGCGTACGCCGCAAGCCGCTGCTGGTCTGGGGCAACATCGCCTCGGCCGTCGCGGTCCTGCCCCTGCTGCTGGTCCGCGACGCCGGCGACGTCTGGATCATCTGGACCGTCGCCATGTTCTACGGCGTCAGCTTCGTCGTCCTGCCGGCCGGCCTCAACGGGCTGCTCAAGGAGCTCATGCCCGAGGAGCTGCTGGTCGACGCCAACTCCAGCCTCCAGACGATCAAGGAGTCCTACCGGCTCTTCGGCCCGTTGCTGGGCGCGGCGCTCTTCGCCTGGACCGGCGGGTGGCTGGTGGCGCTGGTCGACGTCGCGTCGTTCCTCGTCGCGGCCGCGGTCATCGCCTCGATCCCGGTGGAGGAGGAGGTGCCGGAGCGGGAGTCCGGCTCGTTCTGGGTGCAGCTGACCGGAGGCGTGCGCCACCTCGTCGGCGACCGGATCCTCGGTCACATGCTGGTGGGCTTCGGCCTCACGATGCTGGTGCTCGGCTTCTGCGAGTCCGCGATCTTCGCCCTCACCGACCACTTCGGGAAGGAGGCGACCTTCGTCAGCGTGCTCGTGTCGGTGCAGGGGATCGGGGCGGTCGTCGGCGGTCTCTCCTCGCCCCGAGTCGTACGCCGCCTCGGCGAGGTGGGTGCCGGCGTGCTCGGGCTGGTGCTGCTCGGGACCAGCGCGATCGCGATGGCCCTCTCGCCGTCGGTGGCGTGGGTGCTGCTCAGCATCACGCTCTTCGGGGTGTCGCTGCCGATCCTCGTCGTCGCCTACATGACGCTCCTCCAACGACGTACGCCCCAGCGGCTGATGGCACGGGTGTCCGTGGCGGCGGAGGTCGTCATGTCGGTGCCCAGCGCGGCCTCCCTGGCGCTCGGTGCCCTGCTCGTCACGATCGTCGACTGGCGACTGATCTTCCTGGTCATCGGCGTCGTCACGCTGGCTGGCGCCGGCCACGTCGCGTTCTGGCTGCGTGACGTGCTGGGCTCACCGGGCTCCGTGGAGGCGGTGGCTGATCCCGCCCCTGGCCCGGAGCCCACCCCGCTCGACCCGGGCTCGACGGTGGCGCCGACCTGAGGGGCCCGACCTGAGGTCGGGCCCCTCGTCGTCCCCTGCCTGCTGCGCGCCGCGATGCGGACGCGCTGGCTTCGTTGCGTCGGTCGCCGTGACTCCGTCACGTCTCCCTCCTCCGCCTTGCCATCACATCCGCCTCGCGACGCTCGCGACGGCAGGTGCCGACGGGCCCCGACCTAGACTCGACCCATGCAGTCCCCCCTCCTCGCCCTGCCCGGGGCCGTCGCCGGTGACGGCATCGACGCCCCGGTCGCCGCGCACTACGGCTCGTTCAACACCGAGCAGCGCACGCTCGCCTCCGGCGAGGGCTTCGTCGACCTGTCGCACCGCGACGTCCTGCGGATCGCGGGCCCCGACCGGCTCAGCTGGCTGCACAACCTGACCACCCAGTACTTCGAGGGCCTCGCTCCCGGCACCTGGACGCAGGCACTGGTCCTCAGCCCGCAGGGCCATGTGGAGCACGCCTTCGCCGGCGTCGACGACGGAGAGGCCTTCACCGCCCACAACGAGCCGGGCGCCGGAGCCGCGCTCGTGGAGTGGCTGGAGCGGATGAAGTTCATGACCCGGGTCGAGGTCTCGCTCGTCGACGACCTCGCCGTCATGTGGCGCCCCGGGGAGGGTGCCGGCCGCTACGACCTGGTGCCCCGCGACCGGCTCGAGGCGTACGCCGACGCGGCCGGCCCGGCTGCCGGGCTCTGGGCCTTCGAGGCCCTGCGCATCGAGCGGGGCGAGCCGCGCTTCGGCCTGGACACCGACCACCGCACGATCCCCAACGAGGTCGGCTGGATCGGGTCGGCGGTGCACCTCGACAAGGGCTGCTACCGCGGGCAGGAGACGGTCGCGCGCGTCCACACGCTGGGCCGGCCGCCGCGCCGCCTCGTCCTGCTGCACCTCGACGGCTCGGAGAACCGCCTCCCGCCTGTCGGCTCCTCGGTGTCCCACGACGGCCGGGACATCGGTTTCGTCGGCTCGAGCGCACGCCACCACGAGCTCGGGCCCATCGCCCTGGCCCTGGTCAAGCGCAACGTCCCGGTCGAGGCGCCGCTGACGGTGGACGAGATGCCGGCCGCGCAGGACGTCATCGTGGATCCCGAGGTCGGGCTCCACGTCCGGCCCCTGCGCTAGGACCTCCGCTAGCCTCTGCGGCGGTACTGCACGTGCGTGTCGGCGTCGGCGTGCACGAAGCCGAGGCGTGAGTAGAGCGAAATGGCGGCAGCGTTGTCCGACTCGACGTAGAGCAGCACCTCCTCGACCCCGAGACCGGTCAGGTGGTGCAGCCCGGCCAGCGTCAGCATCTTGCCCAGGCCGCGCCCCTGCGCCTGCGGCGCGATGCCGATGACGTAGACCTCGCCGTGCTGGGCGTCGTGCCGCTTGGTCCAGTGGAAGCCGAGCATCCCCGACTCGTCCTCGGCGACCAGTAGTCCCGCCGGGTCGAACCACGGCTCGGCCATCCGGCGGGCCAGGTTGTCCTCGTCCATCGCTCCCTGCTCGGGGTGGTGGGCGAAGGCGGCTGCGTTGACCGCCACGATCGCGGCGGCGTCGCCGGCACGGTAGGACCGGATCCGCACACCGGGCGGGGGCTCCAGCGGCGGCAGCGGGAGGGTGCTGTCGCGACGCATCACCCACAGGTCGCGCACCCGCTCCCACCCGTGCGTCGCGGCGAGCCGGGCGGCGGCGGGGTGGTTGCCGTGCGACCAGGCCGTCACCCCCCCGTCGTACGACGTGCGCGCCAGCAGCGCCGACGCGATGCCCGTACGCCGGTGGTCGGGATGCACCGCCAGGCTGAGGTCACCGTCGTGCAGCAGGGCGAACCCGCCCCGGTCGAGGACGACGGTCGCCGCCCCGTCCGCCAGGGCGATCCGGGCGGCCTCGTCTAGGGGCGAGGCGCCGTCGGCGACCTCACAGGCGCCGGCGATGCGGGTGACCTCGGCGACCTCGTCCACGGGGCCGACCCTAGCCGCCGCTGTCGCCGTATGAGTGGGGAGGATCGTGCGCGCGATGTCACGAAGAACTTCCCCAGGCGCGATCGGGTCAGGTCGACGTGGAGTGGCTCTTCGTCTCGACTGCGGCCTCGACGTCCTTCTCGCGCGTCGGCACGACGAAGCGGTAGCCGACGTTGCGGACGGTGCCGATGTGGTGCTCGTGCTCGGTGCCGAGCTTGGCGCGCAGGCGGCGTACGTGCACGTCGACGGTGCGGGTGCCACCGAAGTAGTCGTAGCCCCACACCTCCTGGAGCAGCTGCTCGCGGCTGAACACGCGGCCCGGGTGCTGGGCGAGGTACTTGAGGAGCTCGAACTCCTTGTAGGTCAGGTCGAGCGGGCGTCCGCCGATGCGGGCGGTGTAGGTGGCGTCGTCGACGACGACCTCGCCGCGGTGGATGACGTGGGCGGCCGGGTCGTCCGGGGCAGCGGCGCTGGTGCGGCCGATGGCGAGCCGGATCCGGGCATCGAGCTCGGCAGGGCCGCAGGTGTGGAGCACGACGTCGTCCATGCCCCAGTCGTGGGCGACGACCGCGAGCCCGCCCTCGGTGACCACGAGCAGGACCGGAGCGTCGGCCCCGGTCGTGCGGATCAGGCGGCAGAGGTCACGCGCAGCGGCGAGGTCCTGGCGCCCGTCGACCAGGACCAGGTCGGCCTCGGGCGCGTCCAGCAGGGCGCTGCCCTGCGACGGGAGGATCTTCACGGTGTGGGACAGCAGCGCCAGTCCGGGGAGCACCTCGGCGGAGGGTTGCAGGGCGCTCGTGAGCAGCAGCAGTGCACTCATGGCCGGGCCTCCTCGTGTGCGGGGGGATGAGGAAGGATATCCCGCATGAGTGCCGGGGCTGGGAGTGATCGGAGTCGTGAGACGGTCCTCGTGCGCTACTGGGCCGGCGCGCGAGCGGCGGCGGGGACGGCAGAGGACACCTTCGATGTCGACGGCGACCTGTCCCTGAGCGCGTTGGTGACGCGGGTGCTCGAGCGGCACCCGGACGAGCGGATGGCCCGGACGGTCGCGGTCTGCTCGGTGCTGGTGGGTGACCGGCCGGTCCGCTCGCAGGATCCCGACGCGGTCGTCATCACGCCGGGCACCGTGGTCGAGCTGCTGCCTCCGTTCGCGGGCGGCTGACCAATTTGAAGACCAATGGTGCGCGCTGCCGGCTGATCCCCTAGGCTGCGCGCGCACGCAAACGGGGGTTTGCCACACGGGGGAATCCCATTTTGCTGCGTTCCGGAAGGTTCACAGTGAGAGGAAACGCAATGGGAAACACCCATACGCGTCGATCTCGTCGTGCGCTGGCAGCGGCCGCCATGCTTGGCATGGTCGGCGGCAGCCTGGCGACGATGAGTCCGGCGAACGCCGCAGTGATGGTCAGCGGCAGCACGATCGACTCTGCCGGCAACTACGTCGATGGATACGTCTCCGTCTACAAGATCTACGACGAGGACGGTGACGGCACCGTCGAGCCGTTCGAGTACGACTTCCTCCCCGGTGTCTCGACCCAGGGCGGCGCATTCGACATCCCGCTCGAGGACGGGACCTACAAGCTCGAGTTCGGGCCGAGCTCCAACCAGTACGCCTCGGAGTACTACCGCGACAAGGCGGACCTCACCACCGCCGACCTGGTCACGGTGGCCGGGGCCGGCCAGGTCCTCTCGCCGTGGACGATCGACCGCCTCCCCAGTGTCGCCGGGGTCGTTCAGACCACCGACGGCCGTCCGGTCCGCGACGCCGTCGTCAGGGCGTACGACGCGGTCAGCGGGAACTACGTCGACCAAGACGAGACCGAGACCAACGGTGTCTTCCGCATCGGCGCGACCGCACCGGTCAAGCTGGTCTTCAGCGGCTCGGACCCCGCCTCGGGCGAGTCGCTCGCAACCGAGTGGTTCAACGACAAGGGGTCGAAGGAGACGGCCGACGCCGTCACTCCCACCCCGGAGGGTGCCAACATCGGTGCCGTCACGCTCGCGCCCGGCGGCTCCATCTCCGGCAGCGTCACCAACGAGGCCGGCGCCGGTCTCTACCGCGCCGAGGTGTGCGTGGACAACAACCCCTACCACTGCGACTTCACCAACACCTCGGGGGCCTACACGATCGAGGGTGTCAGCACGGGCAGCCACACGGTCGACTTCGACGACCCGATCGGTGAGTACGTCGGCGAGTACTACAACAACGTGCCGCTCACGACGCCGGCTTCCGCCAACCCGGTGGCCGTTGCCCCGGGCCAGGCCGTCACCGGCATCGACGCCGCTCTGGCTGCGGCGCCCGCCGCCGCCCCCAACGGCGTCGACGTCAGCGGCACCGTGCGTGACGAGGTCGGTGGCATCGGCATCGGCTACGAGATCAACGTCTACGACACGCCCGCGGACGTCCGCGACCGGAAGGTCGTCGCGACGACCTTCAGCAACCGCTCGGGCCAGTACCAGTTCTCGCAGCTCGACCGGATCGGCGGCGAGACCGAGTTCAAGATCGTCGTCGAGGGTGATGGCCCGCGCGAGGAGGGCGACTTCGCCCGCCGCGAGATCTGGTCGGGCGACAAGCTCGGCTACGACACGGCGGTCGCCATCACCGCCGCACCTCGGGTCCTGGACTTCGTCCAGCCCGTCGCAGGAGGCGTCTCCGGAACCGTCACCAGCGAGGCCGGCGGCGTGCCCGACAACCCGTTCGCGGTCTTCCACGACAGCGACGACAACTTCCCGTCGTACGTCTACGACTTCGAGCTGAACGGCTCGTACGACGAGCGCAGCCTGTGGGCCGGTGAGTACACCGTCCAGCTCGGCGCGTACGACCACGTCTCGGAATGGTGGAAGGACGCCGTCGCGGGCGAGGCGACCACGATCACGGTCCGTCCCGGCCAGATGACCACCGGCATCTCCGCCGCCCTGGCCAAGGACGTCAAGGCCGTGGACCGCCCGGCGCTCGAGGGCGACGCCTGGGTCGGCAAGACCATCAGCCTGGACAAGGGCCGCTGGACGACCGAGGCGGGCTCGAGGTTCACCTACGAGTGGCTCGTCGGCAACACGGTCATCGCGACCGGCGCGTCGCTGAAGGTGACGAAGGCACACCTGGGCAAGAAGATCACCGGGCGGGTCACCAACGACGCGGGCTTCACGCAGGGCCAGGCGATCACCAAGTCGACCGCGAAGGTCGGCTACCAGCCGAAGCTCAAGGCCAAGGTCTCGGGCAAGAAGATCGCCCTCGTCCTCAAGGCCAAGCCGCTCAAGGCCAAGAAGGTCAAGGCCACGGTCGTGGTGTACGAGGTCGTCGGCACCAAGGCCAACGGCGAGACCAAGCTCAAGAAGCTCGGCAAGGCCAAGGTCAAGAAGGGCCTGGGCACCGTGAAGCTCAAGAAGGCGCTCAAGAAGGGCAAGCACAAGCTCGTGTTCCGCATCGCGGGCGCGGGCAAGGTCGGGTCCGGCGACCTGCTCAAGAAGGTCAAGATCAAGCGCTGACCGGCTGTCCCCTCACAATGTTCGGGCCCCGCGGAGCACTGCTCCGCGGGGCCCGTCCTCCCCGACCAGGCTCAGGCCTCGATGGCGGTGCGTGACTCGCTGTCGGTCTTGAGCTCGATCTTGCGAGGCTTGGCCTTCTCCGCGACCGGGACCACCAGCCGCAGGACGCCGTCTCGGTAGGACGCGTCGATGTGCTCGAGATCGAGGTTGTCGCCCAGCACCAGCTGGCGGCTGAAGGCGCCGCGCGGGCGCTCCGAGGCCAGCATCTGCCAGTCGCCGTTGTTCTGCGCGACGCGCTCGGCGCGGATCGTCAGGACGTTGCGCTCCACGTCGAGGTCGACCGAGTCGGCGCTGACGCCGGGGAGGTCGAACTCGAGGACGAAGCGGTCGCCCTCACGCCACGCGTCCATCGGCATGACGACGGGACGGTTGGTCGTGCCCATGAGCTGCTGGGTGAGCCGGTCGAACTCACGGAACGGGTCAGCGTTGCGGATCAGCATGGTGCTCTCCTCCTGGTTCTCGTCGATCGGGTGAGGCCCTGCGCAAGTGCCTCAGATGTATAACGAAGGGTATAGGTTTCTTATATTCCAAGAATCAGCCAGAATCAAGTCCTGACGACGAGGAGGCGGGCGGAAGATGGCACGACGCCAGGCCGGGGTGTTCGCGATCTCCGTTGCTGCGGAGATGACCTCGATGCAGATCCAGAACCTGCGCGTCTACGAACGGCGCGGACTCGTGACCCCGGACCGCACCGCAGGCGGCACCCGCCTCTACAGCGAGCAGGACGTCGAGCGGCTGCACCGGATCCGCGATCTCCTCGCGGCGGGGCTCAACCTCGCCGGCATCGCGAAGGTGCTGGCTCTCGAGGCCGAGAACGCCACCCTGCGCGAGCAGCTCGTACGCCTGCACGCGCGTCCCTGACCGCCGCCCGTGGCGGGCGCCCCGCGAGGGTCTCGGCGAGTCTCCGGCAGTGCCGGGAACACCCGGACGCCCGCCGAGCGTTGAGGGCGACATGACGTCTGGAGTCGTGGTGCTGATCTCGGCCTCCGTGCTCGCCCTCGCGCTCGGCGCCTGGCGCCTCGGGACCGACGGACGCTTCAGCGGCACCCACCTCGTACGCCGTTCCGCGGGGTCGGACGAGGACGACGTCGCCCCCGCGGCGGCACCGCCCGGTGCCGAGCTGGTGACCGCCGTCGGCCAGGTCCTGGGGGAGCGGGCCACGCTCCTGCAGTTCTCCAGCGCCTTCTGCGCGCCGTGCCGCGCCACCCGCCGGGTGCTCGGGGAGGTTGCTGGCCTCGTCGACGGGGTGGCCCACGTCGAGATCGACGCCGAGCACCACCTCGCGGCGACGCGCGCCTTCGGCATCCTGCGCACCCCGACGACGGTGGTGCTCGACGCGTCGGGTCTCGAGGTCGCACGTGCGACGGGGGCTCCCACGCGCCACCAGGTACTGACCGCGCTGGCGCAGGCGTGATCTCAGGATATGGATGGGCCGGCCACATGGTGAGACGAGTGGGCGCCCGGCGTCCAGCAGCGCCTACTGTCCTCGTCATGTCCTCGACCATGCTCACCAAGCGCCGCGCAGTGGATCACTGCCGCGTGCGCTCGGCGCTGTGTCGAATGTCGTAGGGGCCCCACCGCAGTCTTGAGCAGCTGAGTCCGCAACGTCGTCGGACCGTGCTCCCGGTGGGACCCACGCGCTGGGGAGATCCCAGCGCGCCCGGCCGCGCGCCGGGCCGACCCCTGCCGACTCCCAGGAGAGACATGTCCACCACCCATGCCGACCACGTCACGGCGGCGCCGCAAGCCTCTGCCGGTGTGGCCGGGCGCCCGCACGGGGCCATCGACCCCCGTGGACCCCAGGTCGCCGCAGGACTGAGCGCGGTCGTCCTGGCTGCCGTGCTGGTGCTCCCGTCACCGGCCGGCGTCGTGCTGCTCGCCGCCCAGGCCGTGCTGTTCGCGATCGGAGCCGCACGGGGCGTGCACGCCACGCCGCAGGCCTGGCTGTTCCGCACCGTCGTCCGCCCCCTCCTGTCGCCGCCCACCGAGTGGGAGGCTCCCGAGCCCCCGCGCTTCGCGCAGGCGGTGGGCCTGGCCTTCGCCGTGATCGGCCTGGTCGCGTTCCTGGCCGGCGCTCCCACGGTGGGCCAGGTGGCGGTCGGTGCGGCCTTCGCCGCGGCCCTGCTCAACGCCGTCTTCGCCTTCTGTCTGGGATGCGAGGTCTACCTGCTCGTCCGACGCCTGACCGCCTGACCGGGTCTCGTGACAGGCGCCAGGGCGCCTTCCTCGACCAACGAATCGAACCGACTGTTCACCACCACAAGGAGCACACCACCATGAGCCGTGAGAACTCGCTCGTCACCGCCCAGTGGGTCGAGGACAACCTCGACACCGACGGGATCGTCCTCATCGAGGTCGACGAGGACACCACCGCCTACGACAAGGGCCACATCAAGGGCGCCATCAAGCTCGACTGGACCACCGACCTCCAGGACCAGGTCCGCCGCGACTTCGTCAACAAGGCCCAGTTCGAGGCGCTGCTCTCCGAGCGCGGTGTCTCCAACGACGACACCGTCGTGCTCTACGGCGGCAACAACAACTGGTTCGCCGCCTACGCCTACTGGTACTTCAAGCTCTACGGCCACCAGGACGTCAAGCTGCTCGACGGCGGCCGCAAGAAGTGGGAGCTCGACTCCCGCGAGCTGACCGCGGAGCTGCCCACGCGCGCGAAGACGTCGTACACCGCCACCGAGCAGGACGCCTCCATCCGTGCCTTCCGCGACGAGGTCGTCGCCGCGATCGGCACCCAGAACCTGGTCGACGTGCGCAGCCCCGACGAGTACGCCGGCCGCCTCCTCGCCCCGGCCCACCTCCCGCAGGAGCAGGCCCAGCGCGCCGGTCACATCCCCACGGCCGCCAGCGTGCCGTGGAGCAAGGCTGCCAACGACGACGGCACCTTCAAGTCCGACGACGAGCTCAAGGACATCTACACCGAGGCCGGCGTCGACTGGACCAAGGACACCATCGCCTACTGCCGCATCGGCGAGCGTTCCTCGCACACGTGGTTCGTGCTCAAGGAGCTCCTCGGCCAGGACAACGTGAAGAACTACGACGGCTCGTGGACCGAGTACGGCTCGCTCGTCGGCGTGCCCGTCGCGCTCGGCGACGAGCGCGGCTCTGCCGATGAGGGGGGCAACTGACATGTGCGGAGCAACTGAGGGCGGCCTGTCGCTCGACGGCGTCAACGTGGCCAAGGAGGCCGTGATCCAGGGCCAGGTGCTGCGTGGCAGCGAGCCCGTGCCCAACGCCTACGTACGCCTGCTCGACCGGACCGGTGAGTTCACCGCCGAGGTCCCCACCTCGGCGACCGGCCACTTCCGGTTCTTCGCCGGCGACGGCGAGTGGACCCTCCGGACCCTGGCCCCCCAGGCCGACCCGGTCGACACGCGAGTCGTGGCCGCCACCGGATCGGTGGCCGAGGTTCAGGTGCTCGTCGCCGGCTGACAGCTGCGGACGAACCGCCCCGTGCTCGGCACGGGGCGGTTTGTTCCATTTTCGCCTCATTTCCCTGATGCGCCCACGCCCTGTTGCGCGCGGCCCTTACGGTGGATGTCCGCTTCGGGGGTTGCGTCGAAGGTCGGAAGGGAAGTCGTGACGTCTGGGATGGGAGCGACGGACACCGATGACCTGTGGCGCCTGACCATGGAGCATTCGCCGGTCGGCATGGCGCTGGTCTCTCCCGAGGGTGAGATCCTGGTGGCCAACGCGGCGCTGTGCGACATGCTCGGCTACGAGCCGGAGGCCCTGACGACCACCACCTTCCGGGACCTCACCCATCCCGACGACCGGGCCAGCGACATGAGGCTGCTGGCGCAGGCCATGTCGGGGGCGATCTCCTCCTACCGCATCGTCAAGCGCTACATCCGCGCGGACGGCAGCACGTTGAACGGTGACCTGTCCGTCGCCCTCCTCCGCGCGTCCGACGGGACGCCGATCCACTTCATCTCCCAGATCGTCGACCTCACCGAGCGCCACGCGTTCGTGGAGCGGCTCGACGCGGCGGAGGCGGCGGTCGAGTCCGAGCGGCGCAAGGCGGAGGCCGTGTACGGCTCCGTCGCGGTGGGCCTGCTGCTGCTCGACGCAGAGGGGGCCTACGTCGCCTACAACAGCCACCACCAGGTGTTCCTCGACCTCGCCTTCCCCGAGGGCCACCGCGGTTCGGCGGGCCAGCGCGGCTTCGTCTACGACGCGGACCAGACCCGGGAGCTGGAGTGCGAGGAGATGCCGTCGGTGCGCGCCTGCGCGGGCGAGGAGTTCGACGACCTGCTCATCTGGGTCGGTGAGGACCCCGTGGCCCGTCGGGCCGTGTCGGTCTCGGCGCGCTCGATCCGTGACCGCGCGGGGGAGCTGACCGGGGCGGCGCTGGCCTACCACGACGTGACCGAGCTGATGCGCGCGATCCGGGTCAAGGACGAGTTCGTGACCTCGGTGTCCCATGAGCTGCGTACGCCGCTGACCTCCGCCCTGGCCTACCTCGAGCTGCTGGACGAGACCGCCGAGGTCAGCGACGAGGTACGCCAACAGGTCAGAGCTGCGAGGCGCAACATCCTTCGCCTGTCCCATCTCGTGGCAGACCTGCTGTTCGCGACCCGGGCCGACTCCGGCTCGCCCCTGATCGACCCCTACCGGGTCGATCTGGTCACGGTGGTCTCCGAGGCCCTCGACGCCGCCCGCCTGCACGCGGCCGGGACCCCGCTGCGGATCGACGCCGACCTTCCCCCGTCCCTCGTGCTGATCGCTGACGGGCTGCGGCTGCGGCAGGTGGTCGACAACCTCGTCGCGAACGCCATCGCCTACAACCCGTGCGGCGGACGGGTCCATGTCTCGCTGGCCGAGTCGGGGCGCGAGATCGTGCTCACCGTCGCCGACGACGGCGAGGGCGTCGAACAGTCCGACGTGGGTGACATGTTCACCCGGTTCTTCCGCGGCGCCAACGCGCTGCGCCGCAGGGTCCCCGGCACCGGCCTGGGCCTGCACATCGTGCGGACGATCGTCGAGGCCCACGGCGGAGAGGTGTCCGTCGACAGCACCCTGGGTGAGGGCACCACGGTGCGCGTCGTCCTGCCCCGCTGAGGCGCTCGTGCGAGGACCCCCCGCACGGGGTGCGGGGGGTCCGGGCGCGTACCGGGTGGGGACCGGTGCGTGTCTTGTGGGTGGGTCACAAGACGGTGCTCCGCGGGCTGAAAGATGGTGATTTGCCAAGGAGTCTTGCCCAAGTTTGCCAAACGGGAGAAGACTCGGCACCTGTTTTGACAGTATTTCCTCAGGCAGTACGGCTCGGGACGCCCTGCACACCCCACCCAGCACCAACCCTTGGAGACATCATGAACAGCAAGGCCCCCCGCATCATCGTCGCGTGCGTCGCCCTCGTCAGCCTCGCAGGCATGGCTGCGCCCGCCGACGCGGCCACGTCGAAGCCGCAGCAGCGCACCGTGTGGTGCTGCTGATCGGCTCTGATCTCGTCCCGGATCAGCTGCGGGCGAGCGTGGACGTCGTCACGCGCGCCCGCAGCCCCGTGGAGACCGCCGCGCGCCGGTAGGCGTCCAGCGCGGCCTCGGACAACCCGACGCTCTCGAGCAGGTCGGCGAGGTCGAACCACATCTGTCCTGCGCTCTGGTCGGCGCCGATGGCCGAGAGCCGGTGCACGGCCTTCTGGTAGGAGGCGGCAGCCAGGTCCGTGGACCCTTCCGCCGCGAAGGTCCTGCCCTCGAGGGTCAGTGCCTCGGCCTCGGCGAGTGGCGCGTGCCCGTCTGCGGTGGCGTGCACCTGCGCGATCAGCTCGCGGCTCGTGGTGAAGTCGCCGCCCAGGAAGGCGACACGAGCCAGGCCGAGGCACGTCCATGCGCGGTCGACAGGACTCGCGCTGCTCCACTCCATCTCGCCGGCAGCCTGCTCCAGGTTGTGCCGGGCCTCCTCGAGCTGAGGGGGATCCAGCTCCAGCTGCAGTCGCCCGACCTCGGTGCGCAGGCGGGCGAGGTTGCGGGCGTCCTGGCCCTCGCCGAGCAAGGCGAGCGCCCGCTCCGCAAGCGGCACCGCGGCCGCGACGTCGCCGCGCCTGGCTTGCATGGCGCTGGCGTTCCAGTAGGCCGAGGCTCGCGCCCTCGACGATCCGAGGGACTCGGCGCGAGCGATGGCCTTGCGGCAGAGGCGTACGGCGTGCGCGGTGTCGCCGCGCTCGAAGTGTGCTGCGGCCACGGTGACCGCGAGCTGGACGGCCTCGTCGCACGCGTCGAGCCCGGCCTCCTCGACCTGGGTCATCACGCGCTGGCCGCACTCGATGGCGCGGCCCAGGTCCCCGGTCTCGCGGTAGATGCGACTCAGGGCGATTCCGGCCTTGATCCGCGTCAGCCCGTCCGTCGACCGGTCGTCGATCAGGGACTCGAGCTCCATGACCGCGTCGTCCTCCCGGTTCGTGGCTTCCAGTGCCCGGGCGTGCAGGAGGCGCGCGCGTTCGTGCAGGCCGTCCATACGCGACACCGACAAGCGCTCGAGAGCGTGGTTGAGGTGCGTCTCGGCGTCCTCGGGCTGTCCGGACTCCAGGGACAGCTCGGCATAGTCGAGGGCGAGGCGGACCTCGTCGACCTCGCGGTGATCGGCCTCTCCCAGCAGGGCCTCCAGCGAGACCTGGAGCCGCAGCGCGAGCGCTTGGAGAGCCGGAGCGGTGGGGCGCCGGTGGCCGCTCTCGATGCGGGAGAGGTAGGCCACGGACATGATGCCGTGCGCCACCTCGCCCTGCGTGAGGCCACGAGCCTGGCGTGCTGACCTCAGGCGCCGTCCCAGCGCCTCACGGTCGATCTGGGCAAGCAGCGCGGCATGACGCGAGTCCATCGGCCTATTGTGGGTCACGTTTGCCACCGTGGAGTCGATTTGAGGCAAAGTCTGCTCAAGAAATCGCGCTCGCCTCGCCCGTCCGGACCAGTCCGACGAGCGAGGCGAGCGCGAGTGGCCTCAGCTGCCGGTGTTGATCATCCCGGCGCCGACCGTGACGCCAGTGGCCTCGTCGATCAGGATGAAGGAGCCCGTGGTCCGGTTCTTGGAGTAGGGGTCGCACAGCAGCGGCACCGTGGTGCGCAGCTGGACGCGACCGATCTCGTTGAGCCCGAGCTCGCCCGCCTCCTGGTCACGGTGCAGCGAGTTGACGTCGAGGCGGTACTGGATGTCCTTGACCATCGCGCGACCCGTGCGGGTGGTGTGCTTGATGGCGAGCTTCTGGCGCGGCCGCAGCGGCTCGTTGGTCATCCAGCAGACCATCGCGTCGATGTCCTGGCTGGGCTTCGGGGCGTTCTTCGGACGAGCGATCATGTCTCCGCGGGAGACGTCGACGTCGTCGTCGAGGTGGACCGTCACCGACATCGGCGGGAAGGCCTCGGCGACCTCGGTGTCGAACAGCTCGACCCTCGAGATGGTCGACGTCATGCCGCTGGGGAGCACCACGACCTCGTCGCCCTTCTTCAGCACACCGCCGGCCACCTGCCCGGCGTAGCCGCGGAAGTCGTGGTACTGGTCCGACTTCGGACGGATGACGTACTGGACCGGGAAGCGGGTGTCCACCAGGTCGCGGTCGGAGGCCACGTGCACGTGCTCGAGGTGGTGCATGAGCGTCGGCCCGGAGTACCACGGCGTGTTCTCGGAGCGATTCACGACGTTGTCACCCTGGAGCGCCGAGATCGGGATGACCTCGAGGTCGGGGATGTTGAGCTTCGTCGCGAAGGTCGTGAACTCCTTGTGGATCTTCTCGTAGACCTCCTGCGACCAGTCGACGAGGTCCATCTTGTTGATCGCCAGCACCAGGTGGGGAACCCGCAGCAGCGACAGCAGGACGGCGTGCCGCCGCGACTGCTCGGTGAGACCCTGACGGGCATCGACCAGGACGAGGCCCAGGTCGGCGGTCGAGGCACCGGTCACCATGTTGCGGGTGTACTGGATGTGCCCCGGGGTGTCGGCGATGATGAACTTGCGGGTGGGCGTCGCGAAGTAGCGATAGGCCACGTCGATGGTGATGCCCTGCTCGCGCTCGGAGCGCAGACCGTCGGTCAGCAGCGCCAGGTCGGTGTAGTCGTAGCCCTTGGACTGGCTGGTCGACTCCACGGCCTCGAGCTGGTCCTCGAAGATGGACTTGGAGTCGAGCAGCAGGCGACCGATGAGGGTCGACTTGCCGTCGTCGACGGACCCGGCGGTCGCGAACCGGAGCAGGTCCATCTCGTCGGGGTTGTGGGACTCGGTGCTGGCCATCAGAAGTAGCCTTCCTTCTTGCGGTCTTCCATGGCGGCTTCGGAGAACCGGTCGTCCCCGCGAGTGGCGCCGCGCTCGGTGACGCGGGCGATGGCGATCTCGTCGATGATGGCCGCGGTGTCGGTGGCGACGGACTCGACGCAGCCGGTCTGGGTGCGGTCACCCACCGTGCGGAACCGCACCATCTTGGTCTCGGCCTTCTCGCTGGCCTTCGGCTGGATCTCCGGGCCGATCGAGAGCAGCATGCCGTCGCGCTCGACGACCTCGCGCTCGTGCGCGAAGTAGATCGAGGGGATCTCGATCTTCTCGCGGTGGATGTAGTGCCAGATGTCGAGCTCGGTCCAGTTGGACAGCGGGAAGATCCGCATGTGCTCGCCGGCGTGGATGCGGCCGTTGTAGAGGCTCCACAGCTCGGGGCGCTGCATCTTGGGGTCCCACTGACCGAAGTCGTCGCGGTGGGAGTAGACGCGCTCCTTGGCGCGGGCCTTCTCCTCGTCGCGGCGGCCACCGCCGAAGGCGGCGGTGAAGCCGTTCTCCTCGATGGCGTTGAGCAGGGCGCCGATCTGCTGGCGGTTGCGGCTCGTCTTGCCGTCGTCCACGACGTGGCCGGCAGCGATCGCGTCCTCGACGGACGCGACGATCATGCGCGCGCCGAGTCGGTCGACCCAGGAGTCGCGGGTGGTGAGCACCTCGTCGAAGTCAAGGCCGGTGTCGACCTGCAGCAACGGGAAGGGCAGCTTGGCCGGGAAGAACGCCTTCTCCGCGAGCCGGAGCATGACGATGGAGTCCTTGCCACCGGAGAACATCAGGACCGGCTTCTCGAACTCGGCGGCGACCTCACGGAAGATGTGGATCGACTCTGCCTCGAGCTGGTCCAGCTGACTCAGCTGGTAGTCGACGTGGGTGTTGGTCATGGCGCAGCAGGGGCCTCTCTAGGGACAGCAGCCATCATCGTAGCGACGGGCGTCGCCACGGAGAATTCGCGCTCACGGGTCGGGTCGTACAGACTCGGGCCAATGAGCCGCACCCCCCGACTCTCCGTCCGCTCACGACCGCGATCGGGTGTGTTGTCGGCGCCACTGTCCGCGCTCCTCACCGCGGTCCTCCTCACGGCCGGGTGCTCCTCCGCCGAGGAGTCCGGGCCTCCGTCGTACGACGCGAGCGACGCCCTCGAGGTGCAGGTGCTGCCGCAGCTGGCCGCCACGGGTGAGGACCTCGAGGCCGCGGACGACGCCGCCTGGGTCGTCGAGGCGACGCTCGAGGACGCCGAGGAAGGCACCACCGTCACCCTGCACGCCAAGACCGACGACGGCGCGTGGGAGGCGGTGTCCGAGGAGGAGACCGATGCGGACGGCGAGGTGGCCCTGGCCACCCGGGCCACCGGCGACCTGCACGTCGTGGTCGGTGAGGGCGAGGACGCGATCGGGGCGCAGGTGTCCACCGACGACGCTCCCGAGCCGAGCTTCACCGACGACTTCGACGAGGACTCCGTCGACGAGCCCGACGGCCCGTGGCACACGCGCGACCAGGGACACATCGGCGTACGCACGTGCTCCCGCGCGGATCCGAGCGCCGCCGAGGTCACCGACGGGCGGCTCGTGCTGAGCGTGCTCGACGACCCGGACATGGGCGACTGCCAGCTCCCGGGGCGACGCAAGGAGTTCCCGTTCCGGCTGAACGGCCACGTCGGCACGGAGGGTGTCTACGGCTTCACCTACGGCTTCGCCGCCGCGCGCATCCGTACGCAGTCGGCCCGCGGCCAGCACTCGGCCTTCTGGATGCAGGCGGTGGGCGGCCAGACCGCGGGCGGCGCCGAAAAGGGCGGCGCCGAGATCGACATCATGGAGTACTTCGGCGACGACCACCCCGAAGGCGGCCTCACCAGCTTCACCTACTCGCTGGACAAGGACGGCAGCAAGCAGACCCAGGGTGGCTGGGTGCCCGACCTGGAGCAGTACGGCGACGACTGGGCCGAGAAGTTCCACGTGTTCTCCGTGGAGTGGACGCCCGACGAGTACGTCTTCCGAATCGACGGCGAGGTCACCCACCGTCTCGAGGGCGAGACCTCGGGCCGCGAGGAGTTCCTGATCCTCAGCCTGCTCTCGTCCGACTACGAGCTCCCCCGCTTCAACGGCAAGCTGCCGGAGAAGATGGAGGTCGACTGGTCGCGCGTGTGGGAGACCGGCCCGAACTGATCCGTAGGGGTGGCCCAACATCAAGTCGGATCGGAGATCGTCCGAAGTCGCCCGGGTCGCGCTGGTCCGGAACCTACCGTGGTGGCACTTCCCCACCCGAGCAAGGATCCCCATGCCCCGTCGCTGTCTCACCGCACTGCTTGCTGCCGTCTCCACGGTGCTCCTCGTCCTCGCGGGCCCGGCCCATCTCTCGGGCATCGCTCGCGCGTCCGCCGCGCCACCCGCGCAGTCCGTGACGGTCCGGGTCCTGCCGCAGCTGGCGGCCACCGGCGTGTTGCCCGAGCCGGCCGCCTCCGCCCTCAGCACGGTGACCGCCACGTTCGCCCCCGTGGTTCCTGGCCGCGACGCCGTCCTCGAAGCCAAGAGCGGGAAGAAGTGGGCAGTCGTCGCGAGGTCCGCGCAGGACGCCGCGGGCCGCGTGGCGTTCAACGCGCCGTACCTCTACGGCGGCGCGCCGGCGACGTACCGCGTCGTGGCTCCCCGCACCAGCACGCACGCGCAGGCGACCTCGGCGGAGGGGCGGACCGACGCGTGGCGTGCGCCGATCTTCTCCGACGAGTTCTCGGGCTCCGCACTGGCCTCGCCGTGGGACCACCGCTACCAGGGCTACGACGTCCCGAGCCGGCGCTGCTCGCGCACCGACGCGTCCGCGACCAAGGTCAGCGGCGGCGTGCTCGCGCTCAGCGTCATCGACGACCTCGCTCGCGACGACCTCTGCACCTTCACCGCCGGCGGTGTGGAGCAGTCGACGTTCTACCGGCTCAACGGGCACGTCGGCACGCAGGGCCGGTTCGCCTACAAGTACGGCGTGGCCGCCGCTCGCATCCGGTTCCAGGACGCCCGCGGCCAGCACGGCGCGTTCTGGATGCAGCCCGCGGGCACGGGGTACGGCGCCGAGATCGACGTCGCGGAGTGGTTCGGCACCGGCTCGCAAGGACTCGTGAACGGCGTCTGGGACTACAGCTCCGGCACCCAGACCCGGGTCGCCGGGGGCGTGATGGCCGACCAGGCCGCGTACGGCTCCGACTGGGCCGGCACCTACCACGTCTTCTCGGTCGAGTGGACGCCCACGGAGTACGTCTTCCGGATCGACGGACGAGAGGTGCTCCGGACGACGGCGGGTGTCGCCCAGACGGAGGAGTACCTGATCCTCAGCCTCCTCGTCGCGAACTACGAGGCCAACAAGCTGCCCTCGCCCGAGTCGCTGCCGCAGACGATGAACGTCGATTGGGTGCGGGTCTGGCAGCGGTAGGGGCTCAGCCGGGCGAGTCGAGGATCAGGGTGATCGGGCCGTCGTTCACGCTCTCCACCCTCATGTCAGCACCGAACCGACCGCGCTGGACGGCGGCGCCCAGCCGCTCCAGCTCGGCGCAGACCGCGTCGTACACCGGCTCGCTCACCGGCCCCGGCGCGGCGGCCTGCCACGTGGGCCGACGGCCCTTGCGCGCGTCGCCGTACAGCGTGAACTGGCTGACCACCAGCACCGGCGCCGCGACGTCGCTCGCGCTCTGCTCGCCGCGCAGGAGCCGCAGCTCCCAGACCTTGCGTGCGGTCCACGCCACCTCTGCCGGGCCGTCGTCGTGGGTGACGCCCAGATAGACCAGCAGCCCGGCCTGGTCGATCTGTCCGACCACCTCGCCGTCGACCAGGACGCTGGCGGAGAGGACCCGCTGGATGACCGCACGCATGGTGCAAGGATGCCGCCATGCCTGCACCCGCCGCTGACGCACTCCTGATCACGGTCGCCCCCACCGGGGCCGAGACCGCCAAGGCCGACTGCCCGCAGCTGCCCACCACACCGGAGGAGATCGCGCGCACTGCCGCCGAGTGCGAGGCGGCCGGCGCGGCGATGATCCACCTCCACGTCCGTGACGACGACCACGCCCCGACCCTCGACCAGTCCCTCCTGCGCGAGTGGGTCGCCGCCGTGCGTTCCTCCTCGTCGCTGGTGGTGCAGCTCTCCACCGGGGGCTCGGTGCACGACCCGCTCGACGAGCGGTTGAGGGTGCTGGACGCGGAGCCGGACTCGTGCAGCCTCACGATGGGCACCACCAACTTCGGCGACGACGTCTTCCTCAACCCCTGGCCCTTCGTGAAGGACCTCTACCAGCTGGCCCTCGAGCGGGGCGTCGCGCCCGAGTTCGAGCTCTTCGACCTCGGCCAGGTCCACGCCCTCGGCCGGCTGCTGCGGGAGTACGGCGTCCCGGCCGGCGGCAAGGTGCACGTCGACTTCGTGATGGGCGTCCCGGGTGGCATGCCGGGGACCGCCCCGGCGCTGGTCGCCGGCGTTGCCGCGCTCCCGCCGGAGGTCACGTCGTGGTCGGCCACCGGCATCGGCCGATCGACGCTCTCGGTCGCCTTGGCTTCCCTGTCGATGGGTGGCCACCTCCGGGTGGGCATGGAGGACGTGCTGACCATCAGCCGCGGCGTACCTGTCGAGTCCAACGCCCAGCTGGTCTCACGTGCCGTCGACCTGGGTCGGATCGCGCAACGCACGCCGATGGCGCCTGCCCAGTGCCGGGAGCTGCTTGGCCTGGGCTGAGGGCCGATTTTCGTCCTGCTCGACGCCGACACGCCGTACGGCACCTGCGACACGCGGTCCAGGTGGCGGGTCTCCGCTCCGATGGGCCCCTGTCAGGCCGCCACTGGAAGTGCCATCGCGGCGCGCACGGTGTCCACCACCAGGTGCGGCGCGAACATCACCTGCTCCCAGGTGAAGCGCAGCACGGTCCAGCCGCCGACGACGAGGGCGTTGTAGCGCTCGCAGTCGGTGTCGTGCTCGCGCCTGCCCGCGTGGAAGGCCCAGGAGTTGGCCTCGATGGCGAGTGCGCGGAAGGGCTCGGCCAGGTCGGGGTGGTAGGTCACGCCGCCGAGGGTCGTGGCCCACTGCGGGACAACGTCGATCCCGGCCTCCACGAGGATGGCCCGGAGCACGGACTCGAAGGGGTTGGCGGCGAGGGGCGACGCGTGCTCCAGCACCCGCCGGACGCGGGCCGGAGTGTCTGGGCGCAGGGCAGCCAGCAGGTCCTCGTGGATCAGGTCCTCGTGGCGCAGTGCGGAGTCGGCCACCGCGAGTGCCTCGTCGAAGGGGAGCTCGCCTGCGCAGTCGAGGACCGTGCGCAGTCGCGAGGTCGCCCACCCGTCGCGATCGGCTCGCGGCAGGACGCCGCACACGAGCTCGCCGTCCACGGGTCGGTTGGGCTTCTGGACCGCGTACACCTGTGGGTAGCGCGCCGGCCACTTCGTCTCCCAGCCCCAGTGCGCAGCCGCGGACAGCAGCCGCAGGTGCCCTCCCACCAGTAGGGCCACCTCCCGTGCCTCGTCCGCCGTCGGGAGCGCATAGCGACCTCGGGAGACATGCACGACCCGCCGCGCCTCGACGGCCCGGCGCAAGCGCTTGCGGCTGGTCAGGGCGAGCACGTCGGCCGCCGAGGCGATCCCGCCCAGGCGGGTCAGAGCGGCGACAGCGTCCATGGCGCGGAAGTCTGGTCCGGCCGCCGCACTCGCGCGACCGGTCCTCCACAGGGGCCAATCTCGGGCGTCAACTGCCCAACACGCCGTACGGCGTCCGCGACAACGCCGCGGTGTGCCGGATGGGGCCCGTCTTGTGGCCCTACGACTCAGGGGCCGTCGACCTTCTTCATCCCGACCAGTCCCGGTCGGTAGGAGGGGTCCTCGAGCTGGGCGATGGTGGGGGAGCCGAACATCGGCAACCCCTGCGACTTGCGCAGGAAGCCCCAGACGACCGGCAGGACCAGCAGCACGGCGAGGCCGACGCCGGCGATGAGCATCGGGTGGGTCTCCTCCTTGCCGAGGGGAGCCCAGCCCGCCTTGTCGAGCAGCGCGACGCCGCTCATGGTCAGCACGATGACGATGCCGCGCCGGATGAACGACTGCGGCACCCGGGGGGCGATGGCCGAGCCGATGAGCGTGCCGGGGACCGAGCCGAGGACCAGCGGGACGAGGATGCCCCAGTCGAGGCCGTAGAGGGCGATGTTGGAGATCGCGGCCGCGAGCACGAGCGGCACGGCCTGCACGAGGTCGGTGCCGACCAGCTTCACGGCCGACAGCCCCGGGTAGAGCATCAGCAGCGCGATCATGATCACCGACCCCGAGCCCACGCTGGTGATGCCCACCAACAGGCCGCCGAGCGCGCCCACCAGGAGTGTCGGGATCGGCCTGACGGGCGGCGCGTCGTCGGCCTGGGGACCGCCGCCGCGTACGCGGAGCAGGTTGACGTAGAGGCGCAGGGCGTACGTCGCCGCAGCGAGCAGCAGCGCAAAGCCGATGCAGAGCTTGAGGGTGTCGTCGATGTCCTCCGGGTCGACCACCCACGACACCAGGTAGGGTCCGAGCAGCGCCATCGGGATCGACCCGATCATCAGCCACTTGGCGAGCTGCATGTTGGGGGATCCCTCGCGCTTGTGCACGATGGCCCCGCCGGTCTTGTAGACCGCCGCTGCCGTCAGGTCGGCGGTCACCACGGTGGCGGTCTCCCCGACACCGAGGAAGATGAGGGCGGGGGTCATCAGCGCGCCGCCGCCCATCCCGGTGAGGCCGACGACGATGCCGACGAGGAACCCCGCCGCGAGGATGGCGAAGAACGTCTCGGTGATGAGGTCCATCAACCCTCTTCCTCGGTGGTGGTGGGCTCGGTCGTGGCGGCGTGGGATGCGGCCGACGAGCCTGTCAGACGCGGCACGATCGCGCTCAGCATGGCAGTGATTGTGCCGGTTGCCTCCGTGGCGGCTGCAATACCGCGCCGGTAGGGGTCGGCGACGTCGTGCTCCGGGGCGGAGGGCGTACGCCTCTCGCCGGCAGCGACGACGAGCTCACGACCGGTCAGGTCCGGGATCTCGGCGATCGACGCGGCGAACTGTCCCAGGGTGAAGACCCGGCGGTGGAGCTGCGGGAAGTCGTCGAGGATGTGCTGACGGTGGACCTGCTCGGCGGTGAGGACCAGGTCGGCGCCGGTCAGCGTCGCGGCGGTGAGGTGCCGGCTGCGGAACTCGTCGGAGACACCCGCGCGCAGCGTGGTGATCATGTCCGGGTTCATCGGCCGGCCGTTGCGGGCGTGGGTGCCGGCGCTGGCGAAGACCACCTGTGCGGAGCCTGCGAGGTCGCGGGCGATCAGCTCCATGGCCGGCGAGCGACAGATGTTGGCGGTGCACACGAAGAGCACCGTGAGCGGCTCACCCATGCCGGGGGAGGTGGAGGAAACGGGCCTGGTCGAGGGCGACCAGGACGTCGTCGAGGGCGTCCTCGATCGTGCGCCCCGTGGTGTCCACGCGCACGGCGGGGTCGTCGGGTTCCTCGTAGGGGGAGGAGATGCCGGTGAACTCGGGGATCTCGCCGGCACGGGCCTTGGCGTAGAGCCCCTTGCGGTCGCGGCGCTCGCACTCCTCCAGCGGGGTCGCGACGTGGACGAGGAAGAACGCGCCGCCTGCGTCCTCGACCATCTGCCGCACCTGCTCGCGCGTCTCGGCGAACGGAGCGATCGGCGAGCACACGGCCACCCCGCCGTGGCGGGCGATCTCGGCGGCCACCCAGCCGATGCGGCGGATGTTGGTCTCCCGGTCCGTCTTGGAGAAGGTCAGCCCCGCCGAGAGGTGGCGCCGGACGACGTCCCCGTCGAGGCTGGTCACCGAGCGGCCACCCTGCTCGAGCAGCAGGTCCATCAACGCCCTGGCGAGCGTCGACTTGCCGCTCCCGGAGAGGCCGGTGAAGAAGAGCACCAGTCCCTGCTGCTCCGGCTCGGGCCGGTCCTCCGCGACGATCTCGGCGATCGCGGCGGGGTAGACCTCGCTGGTCGCGGAAGGCGCGCCGGCACCCCCGCTGGTCGAGGAAGGCGCGCCGGCACCCCCGCTGGTCGAGGAAGGCGCGCCGGCGCCTGTCACGAGACCCGTGTCCGACAGCGCGTGGACCAGGTCCGGTCCGGCGTACGTCGCCACCACCTGCGCCCCCAGCTTGTGGTCGACGTCGGCGTCGCCGTGGGAGGGAAGGGGTACGGCAACCACGCGGGCGTCGTCGAGCAGGTCGGCGGCGGCCAGGGTGGCGCGGAGCAGCGCGACGGGCGACAGCGCAGGCGTACCGGTGCCCATGAGCGCCACGAGGACGACACGTCCGAGGCCGCGGACCTCGGCTATCTCGCTCTCGGTGAGCGCGTCGGCGACGGGGACGAACGTGGCGCCGGCGTGCTGCTCACGCGTCTGGGCCGGGGTGAGGTGCAGCCGGCGGAAGGGGCCGTACTGGGCGTGGGTAAGCGGTTCCAGAGAGCCGTCCGCGGAGACGCGCGCCAGGGGCAACCCCTCGGGATCGACGAGCTCCGCCTCGAGGGCACCGTCGGGCAGGTCGAGCGTCACGGCGCTGCCTGGCTCGTTGAAGCGGGTGAGCGGTGCGTAGGCCCCTGACAGGAGAAGCTCCAGGTCGTCGAGCTCGGTCGGCGTCGGGCAGTGCTGGATCACCCGCGCATCCTCTCACCCTGTCCGAACCGGGTGCGGCGCGGTGAGTAGCCTGCCCGCATGCCTGCTGTCGCCACCCTGTCCCCGAGCGGTCTGCCCGTCGTCGCCGAGATCGTCCGCTCGGGGTTCGTGGAGGGTCACCACTACGGCTCGATCGTCGCGCTCGCGGCAGACGGGTCGGTCGACTGGTCGGTGGGCGAGGTCGAGGCGCCCATGCTGCCCCGGTCGAGCAACAAACCGATCCAGGCGCTGGCGATGGTCGAGCTGGGGTTGGACCTCCCGCCGGACCTGCTGGCCCTGGCGTGTGCCTCGCACTCCGGGGAGCCCATCCACGTCGAGGGCGTACGCCGCACGCTCGCCTCCGCGGGCCTGGACGAGTCCGCCCTCCAGACCCCGCCGGACTACCCGCTCGACGACGACGCCCGCGAGGCCCTGATCCGCGAGGGCGGCTCCCGGTCCTCGATCCTGATGAACTGCTCCGGCAAGCACGCGGCGATGCTGGCGACCTGCGTGCTGCGGGGCTGGGACACGGCGACCTATCTCGACCCCGGGCATCCGCTCCAGGTGGCGATCATCGAGACCTTCGCCAGAGTGACCGGTGAGCCGGTCACGACGGTCGCGATCGACGGCTGCGGAGCTCCGCTGCTGGCCACGTCGCTCACCGGGCTGGCGCGGGCCTTCTCCTCGCTCGCGCGCGCCACGGACGGACCGGAGCGCGCGGTCGCCGACGCGATCCGCGAGCACCCCGAGTACGTCAGTGGCACCACGCGCGACGAGCTCGAGCTGCACCGCGCGATTCCGGGACTGATCGGCAAGGCCGGGGCCGAGTCGTGCTACGCCGTCGCGCTGCCGGACGGTCGCGCCTGGGCGCTCAAGACCGACGACGGCGCGCCCCGGGTGCGCCCGGTCCTGATGGCCGAGGCCCTGCGTCGCTCCGGGGTGCTGACCGAGCAGGGAGTGGACGCAGCAGCGGTCGAGGCCACCGGGAAGCTCGAGCTGCTCGGCGGCGGTATCCCCGTCGGCGAGATCCGTGCTGCCTTCTAGCTAGCACCCAAAAGAGCCAGAAATATCTGGAAGAGTGAGCGCCGTCACCTGACCCCGGCTTGTTTTCTGCTAACTCTTGTTAGCACAATGGGGTCATGGCCGGGAACAAGAGCACCAAGACGAGCAAGGCCGTCGTCGGCTCCCTGGGCTCGCTGGGCGACTACCTCAAGGAGCAGCGGCTCGCTGCTCAGCTCTCCTTGCGCCAGCTCGCCGACCAGGTGGGGGTGAGCAACCCCTACCTGAGCCAGATCGAGCGTGGCCTGCGCAAGCCGTCGGCCGAGGTCCTCCAGCAGCTGGCCCGGGCGCTGCGCGTCTCCGCCGAGCAGCTCTACGTACGCGCCGGCATCGTCCACCCGGACGCGGGCCAGGCCGGCTCGGTCGAGCTCGCCGTCCTTGCGGACCCCGGCCTCACCGAGCGCCAGAAGCAGTCGCTGCTCGACGTCTACGCCTCGTTCCTGGCCCTCAACGAACGCGACACCCCCACCAACCCACAGGCATGACCACACCCCACCAGAAGGAGAAGGACATGGCCACCGCCAAGTTCGACATCAAGACCGCCGACCTGAAGAACCAGGCACTCAGGCCCGTCCTCGCGAGCGTCGGCGTCACCGACCTCGCCGTGGAGGTCGTCCGCGATGCTGTCGCCGACGTGCAGAAGCGCCTCACCGCCGTGCAGAAGGACGTCACCGCCCGAGTGGCCGACGTGCAGAAGCGCGACGCCAAGGCTGTCCGCACCGCCATCGAGGCCCGCATCGCCGAGCTGCAGTCCGAGGCACTGACCTACCCGGCGAAGGTCACGACGATCGTCGACGAGAACGTCGCGGCCGCCAATGCCACCTACACCGAGCTCGTCAAGCGCGGCGAGTCGCTCGTCGACCGCATCCGCCGCCAGGAGTCGACGAAGGCCACCGTGACCTCGGCCAAGTCGACCGTCGCGAAGGCGAAGACAACCGCCACCCAGGCCAGGAAGGCCGCCGACGCCCAGGTCGCCGCCGCCGACAAGGCCGCCGCCACCAAGGTCGCGCCGTCGCCCAAGCCGACCGCCAAGAAGGCCACCAGGAAGGCTGCGGGCAAGAAGGCCGCCGCCACGACCGCCCGCAAGACCGCGGCCAAGAAGACGGCGACCGCCCAGAGCAGCGCCAAGGCCACCGCCTCCGCCGCCACCCAGACCGCCGCCACCGCAGTCCAGGCCGTCACCGACGCCGCCGAGAAGGTCGGCGACTGAAGAGACGCCCCAACCGAGGAGCAGCTGACGCTGTTCTGAGCCCACGCAGGACCCCCGTCCCACGGACGGGGGTCCTGTTCGTCCTCAAGCCTTAGGCTGGTGGGGTGAACATCTACGCGTTCCAGAGCACCCTGATGCTGGTCGTGCTCGTGGTGCTGCTCGCGATCAAGGGATTCGCGTTCATCAACTCGCTGACCTACTCCGCCGAGGCCTATGAGGCCGCGGGCAAGCTGACCAAGCAGGCCTGGTGCGCGATCACCGGTCTGGGCTTCGCGGCCCAGCTGATCCTGATCGGCTCCTCACCGCTCGGGATCATCCACCTGGTCTTCACCATCGCCTCGCTCGTCTACATCGCCGACGTACGTCCGGCCCTGGCCGAAGTGACGTCAAGGCGCTAGACATTTGGCTCGCTCCGCTCGCCGTGTCCGCAGCGCTCGTAACCCGCTCGTTCGTCGTCGCGCGTGCGCGCCTCCCCCGCTTCGCTCCTCCTGCGCTTCCCGCTCCTCCTGCACTCCCGGGCGCGCTGCGGACCTTGAGGGCGAGCGGAGCGAGCCAATCAGGAGAGCGAGCCAGTCAGCCCAAATAGCGGTCGAGGGCCGCGATCGCGTCCTCGGGCTTGTAGCCCGTGGCCTTGATCTTCTCCAGCGACATCGCCGAGTTGAGCGGCCGGGGTGCGAACGGCTCCCCCCGCGCGAGCACGCCCTCGGCGTACGCCGTCGTGCTGGTGCCCGAGACGTCCTCCGCGCTGCGCCCGGACCGGCCGAAGACGGCCTGAGCGATCTCGCGCCAGGACATCGCCGGGCCGTCGTTGGAGATGTTGTAGGTGCCGAAGTCGGCGCCGGACTCGAGCAGGTGGCGGGTCGCGCGCACCAGCTCGTCGGTGAAGGTCAGCCGCCCGACCTGGTCGTCGACCACGCTGGGGGACACACCCTTCTCCGCAAGCGCCTGCATAGTGCGGACGAAGTTCTTGCCCTCGCCGATCACCCAGGACGTGCGCAACAGGTAGTGGCGCGGCGCGAGGCCGACGGCGAGGTCGCCCGCCGCCTTGGACTGGGCATAGACGCCGAGCGGCGACAGCGGCTCGTCCTCGGTGTGGCCCGGGTCGAGGGGCGCAGTGCCGTCGAATACGTAGTCCGAGGAGTAGTGCACGAGTGTGAACCCGTGCTCGCGGGCGAGTCGGGAGAGCGTGGCGGGACCGGAGGCGTTGGCGGCCCAGGCGGCCACACGGCCCTCGGTGGTCTCCGCGGCGTCCACGGCGGTGTATGCCGCTGCGTTGAGCACGACGGCGTACTCGTGCCACGGCCACGCGCCGACCGCCTGCGCGTCGGTCAGGTCGAGGGCGGGGACGCCGTCACTGGCGAAGATGTCGACGCGGTCGGCGTCGGGGTGGGCTGCGTGCAAGGCCCGGCCGAGCTGGCCGAGCGCACCGACGATCAGCGTCTTCTTCGGCGCGATCGCGGTCGTCGGGTCGAGGGCCGGGTTGTTCTGGTCCTTCTCACTGATGATGGCCTCGTCCAGCGGGATGGGCCAGTCGATCGCGACCGTCGCGTCGTCCAGCGCGAGGGCGGGGTAGGAGATGCCGGGGCGCCAGTGCTCGTTGACGAGGTAGGTGTAGGCCGTGGCGTCCTCGAGCGTCTGGTAGCTGTTGCCGACGCCGCGGGGCACGAAGACGGCGACGGACGTGTCCATCTCGAGGGTGAAGGTCGTGCCGAACGTCTCGCCCTCGCGCATGTCCACCCACGCCCCGAAGATCCGACCGGTGGCCAGCGAGATGAACTTGTCCCACGGCTCGGTGTGGATGCCCCGCGTGACGCCGCGCTCGCTGTTGAAGGAGACGTTGTTCTGGACCGGGCCGAAGTCGGGGAGACCGATCGCGAGCATCTTCTCGCGCTGCCAGTTCTCCTTGAAGAACCCGCGGTCGTCCTCGCGGCGGTCCAGCCGGACGACCACGAGCCCCGGGATCGCCGTGGTCTCGAGGGAGGGGAGGGTCACTGCCCCTTCTCCGCGTACTTCGCCTCGGTGGCGTCCTTGTGCGGGCGCCACCAGTCCTCGTGCTCCTGGTACCAGGTGATGGTGTTGGCCAGACCGGACTCGAAATCCTGGAACTGCGGCTGCCAACCGAGTTCCTGGCGGAGCTTGCCCGACTCGATGGCGTAGCGCAGGTCGTGGCCGGCCCGGTCGGTGACGTGGTCGAAGGCGTCCTCGGGCTGGCCCATCAGCGTGAGGATCAGGCGGACGACCTCGAGGTTGTTCTTCTCGCCGTCGGCGCCGATCAGGTAGGTCTCGCCGATGCGGCCCTTCTCCAGGATCGTCAGGACGGCCGAGGAGTGGTCGTCGGCGTGGATCCAGTCGCGGACGTTCTCACCCGAGCCGTAGAGCTTGGGCCGGATCCCGTCGATGACGTTGGTGATCTGGCGTGGGATGAACTTCTCGATGTGCTGCCAGGGGCCGTAGTTGTTGGAGCAGTTGGACACCGTTGCCCGCACGCCGAAGCTGCGCACCCAGGCGCGCACCAGGTGGTCGGAGCCGGCCTTTGATGCGGAGTAGGGAGAGGACGGGTTGTAGGGGGTGTCCTCGGTGAAGCGCTTGGGGTCGTCGAGCTCGAGGTCGCCGTAGACCTCGTCGGTCGAGACGTGGTGCAGGCGCTTGTCGTGCTTGCGCACCGCCTCGAGGATCGTGTAGGTGCCGAGGATGTTGGTGCGGATGAACGGGCTCGGGTCGTTGAGCGAGTTGTCGTTGTGGGACTCGGCTGCGTAGTGCACGACGGCGTCGTGCGCTGCGACCAGCGGGTCGACGACGTCGGCGTCGGCGATGTCGCCGACCACCAGCTGCACCCGGTCCTCGGGCAGCCCCGCCAGCGACTCCTGGGAGGCGGCGTAGGTCAGCTTGTCGAGCACCGTCACCCGCAGGTCGGTGTGGTCCACGAGGTGGTGCACGAAGTTCGACCCGATGAACCCCGCGCCTCCGGTCACAAGAAGGCGTTCCATGGGGGCGAGTCTAGGGTGCGGACTGCGGCCGGGCCGAGCCGGTGAGCCTGAAGCTCGGCTGCGTGACCAGTCCCGGATCCTCGTACGTCGCCACGCCGGGCGCGGTCCGCCTCCACCCCTCGGGGAGCTCCGAGACGTCGTAGCCGTCGGGCCACTGGACGGTCACGGACAGCGCCTGCGGCGTGACGAGCCCCTGCGGGGTCGCGTCGAGCCGGTAGGTGAGCGTGCCGTCGTCGAGGGCGACCGCGGCGGCAGGGACGTCGTACTCCAGCACGGCCTCGCGGGTCTCGCCGGGCGGCAGGACGAGGCGGAGCAGCTTGTAGGGGCGGCCGTAGTAGTCGAAGACGTCGGTGCCGACCGGGCGGTCGGCCACGAAGGTGCTGGCGACCTCCACGCCGTCGGGGAGGAAGACGCCGAGCGTCATCCCGTTCCAGCGGGTGCGGCTGCTGCCGCCACGAGGATCGCCGAACTCCTGGTTGGCGCCGTAGGGCGGCGAGTCGTTGTGGACGGAGATCGTCAGCCGGACCCGGGCCGAGCCGTCCTCGCGCAGCGTGACCTTGCTCGTCACCGAGCGTCGCTGCCAGTAGTCGGACTTGCTGGCGTTGGTGTTCTGGTTGAAGACCGCGATGTAGTCGTGGTCGGTGTCCGAGAGGTCTCCTGCCAGCCCGACGTCGGAGACCGCGGCCCGAAGGTCGAGGTCGCGCATCCAGATGGCGAAGTGGCGGCCCTGCGCGGAGTCGCGCAGGGAGTTGATCTTGTCGACGCCCTGGCCGGGCGAGAGGAGCCGATCGGCGAACACCGGCACGATGGCGAGGTTGAGGTCGTGGCGGGCCTCGTTGTCGGGGAACGCGTCGTAGTCGCCGACCATCTTCTGCGTGAAGTTGCTGGAGTCGAGCTGCCCGTAGATCGGCGCCTCGACGGGGCCGGTGATCCGCAGCAGGTCGGCCACGGCGACCACGTCGACAGCGACGAGGCCGTCGACATCCTGCCCGGTCCGGCGCTCCCAGCCGCGCAGGAGCTCCTCGCCGGAGACCGACCAGTCGGGTGCGAACGTCGCCGTGGAGAGACGGAGCTTGCCGTCGTGGAACGGGTTGCCCTCGACCTTGTCCCACCGTCCCACCCGGAAGAGATCGGGGTCCGATGTGTCCCGGGCGTCGCCCACGGTGAGCCGGCCCTCGGCAACGTCCAGGGGCACCACCGTCAGTGGCGCTCCACCGGAGAAGCGTTGCTCGCTCGGGTTCAGGAGGGCCAGCAGGTAGGTCTTCTCGGCGTCGGCGCCGAACAGGTCCGGCAGCACGTCGGCCAGCGGCTTCGCGCGTCGTGCGCTCGCGGCGAGCGGGGACACGACGGCGGACGCCTCGTCACGCGCCTCGGCCAGACGGGTGCCCACGCCGATGGCGGAGTCGTCGACCTCACGGAGCTCGAGCTGCGCGGCGTCGAGGTTGGCGCTGGCCTCGGAGACCGCGTCGACGAGGGACATCAGTGTGGGGATGTCGACGGAGCGGTTCCCGAACAAGGTGGCCTGCTTGCCGTTGACGGCCGGCCACGCCTCGACGGCCAGCTCGGCGGTCGCGGTCAGGTGGTCCAGGGCGTTGCCGAGGTGGCGTACGTCGGCGACCGGCTCACCCACGACCGGCACCAGGCTCCAGATGTCGCCACCGATGCCCTGCATCGCCTCCTGGACCTGGTCGGCGTGGCGCCGAGCGCTCTGCACGCTGGCCTCCGCCGTGGCGACGTCGCCGGCCTCGAGCGAGGTCTTCGCCGCCTCGAGGTCGGTCCGGGCAGCCTCGGCGTGGGTGGGCGCCTTGAGGAGGGGGATCGCCAGCAGCGCCAGGCCCACCAGCACCAGGAACAGGACACCGATGAGCGTGGCGGGTCGGATCCAGCGTCGCGAGGACGAGCGACGGTCGGACGGCATGCACCCATGGTGTCAAAGGACGCCGAACGGCGTGGGGGAACGCTCGGCCCTAAGGTGGCTCCATGCGTGGAATCATCCTGGCCGGAGGCACCGGCTCGCGACTGCACCCGATCACCCAGGGCATCAGCAAGCAGCTGGTGCCGGTCTACGACAAGCCGATGATCTACTACCCGCTGTCCACGTTGATGCTCGCCGGCATCCGGGACATCCTCATCATCACCACGCCGCACGAGGCGGACGGCTTCCACCGGCTGCTCGGCGACGGCTCGCAGTTCGGCATCAACCTGAGCTTCGCCGTCCAGCCCAGTCCGGACGGGCTGGCACAGGCGTTCATCATCGGCGCAGACCACATCGGCGGCGAGCGCTCGGCGCTGGTGCTGGGCGACAACATCTTCTACGGCTCCGGACTGGGCCACCAGCTGCTGCGCTTCGCGGACCTCGATGGTGCGGCGGTCTTCGGCTACCACGTGGCGGACCCCCGGGCGTACGGCGTCGTGGAGTTCGACGAGCAGGGGCGCGCGCTGTCGCTGGAGGAGAAGCCGGAGCACCCCAAGAGCGACTTCGCGGTGCCGGGGCTCTACTTCTACGACAAGGACGTGGTCCAGTACGCCGCCGAGCTGGCGCCGTCGGCACGTGGCGAGCTCGAGATCACCGACCTCAACCGCCGCTACCTCGAGGAGGGGCGCCTCCACGTCGAGGTGCTGCCGCGCGGCACGGCCTGGCTGGACACCGGCACCTTCGACTCGCTCAACGACGCCTCCAACTTCGTGCGCACGATCGAGGGCCGGCAGGGCTTCAAGGTCGGCGCGCCCGAGGAGGTGGCCTGGCGGATGGGGTGGATGTCCGACGACGAGCTGGTCGCACGGGCCGAGCCGCTGCGCAAGAGCGGCTACGGCGAGTACCTCATCGGGCTGCTCAGCCACGGCTGATCAGCCGAGGTCGGCCGCCACCATCCGGGCGACGGTCTCCTCAAAGGCCACGGTGGGCTCCCAGCCCAGGACGTCACGCGCCTTCGACGCGTCGCCGACCAGCTCGGTCGGGTCGGCCGGACGGAAGAACGCCCGGTCCTGGCGGACCAGCGGCTCCCAGTCGGTGATGCCCGCGGCAGCGAACGCCGCGGCGACGAAGTCCCGCACGGAGTGGGCCCGGCCGGTCGCGACGACGTAGTCGGACGGCTCCTCGGCGCGGGCAGCGCGGACCATCGCGTCGACGTAGTCCGGTGCCCAGCCCCAGTCGCGGCGCGCGTCGAGGTTGCCGAGCACGAGCTCGTCGGCCTCGCCGCGGGCGATCGCGGCGACGGTGGACGTGATCTTGCGCGTCACGAAGCGCTCGTGGCGCCGCGGCGACTCGTGGTTGTAGAGGACGAGGCTCGACACGTGCACGTCGCGCCGCCGGAAGACGCCGGCGGAGAGGTGGGCGAAGGCCTTTGCCGCGCCGTACGGGTTCACCGGCCGGATCGCCGTGTCCTCTGTCTGTGGCGACTCGGCCGGCTCGCCGAAGATCTCGGCGCTGGAGGCCTGGACGAAGCGCACGTCGCCGACCAGCCGGGCCGACTCCATCAGCGCGACCGCGGCCTGCCCGTTGACGTGGGCGGTGCGGTCCGGCTCGTCCCACGACTGGGCGACGGAGCTGATCGCCGCGAGGTTGTAGACCTCCAAGGGTGAGATCTCCTGCAGCAGGCGACGGGTGGCATCGAGGTCGCCGAGGTCGCCGGGATGGAGGACCACCTCGTCGGGACAGTGGTCCGGCTGGCCGTCCGCCTTCAGCACGAGCGCATGGACCTCCATGCCGTCGCCGACCAGCCGCTCGGCGAGATAGGTGCCGTCCTGGCCGCCGATGCCCGTGATGAAGGCGCGAGCGGTCACCAGCCCGCCTTGACCGCCGCGATGTCGCTGTCCACCATCATCGCCACGAGCTCGGCGAAGGAGACCGTGGGCGTCCAGCCGAGCCCGTCCCTGGCCTTGGACGCGTCGCCGATCAGCAGCTCGACCTCCGCCGGGCGCATGAAGCGCGGATCCTGGGTCACGTGCTTGCTCCAGTCGTCGATGCCGACGTGGGCGAACGCGAGGTCGAGGAAGTCGCGGATGGAGTGGGTCTCGCCGGTGGCGATGACGTAGTCGTCGGCCTCGTCCTGCTGCAGCATCCGCCACATCGCCTCGACGTAGTCGCCGGCATAGCCCCAGTCGCGCTGCGCATCGAGGTTGCCCAGCGCCATCGAGTCCTGCTGCCCCAGGTGGATGCGGGCCACGGCCTGGCTGATCTTGCGGGTGACGAACTCAGGACCGCGGCGCGGGGACTCGTGGTTGAACAGGATGCCGGAGGAGGCGTGCATGCCGTAGGACTCGCGGTAGTTGATGGTCATGTAGTGGCCGTAGACCTTGCTCACCCCGTAGGGAGAGCGCGGCCAGAGCAGGGTGCTCTCCGACTGCGGCACCTCCTGCACCTTGCCGAACATCTCCGAGCTCGAGGCCTGGTAGAAGCGCACGCTGCCGATGTCGTCGCCGGCGTGGAGGCGTACGGCCTCGAGCATGTTGAGGACGCCCATCCCGGTCACGTCGGAGGTGACGAACGCGTTCTCCCACGAGTAGGCCACGAACGAGATCGCGCCGAGGTTGTAGACCTCGTCGGGGTTGGAGTCGCGCAGGGCGCGCATCAGGCTGGAGAGGTCGGTGAGGTCGCCGTTGTGCAGCTTGACGTCGGGCACGAGGTTCTCGACCAGCTCGCGGCGGGGGTTGTTCTGGCCGCGGATGAGTCCGTGGACGTCGTACCCCTTCTCGAGCAGGAGCTCGGCGAGGTAGAGGCCGTCCTGGCCGGTGATTCCGGTGATGAGTGCAGTGGGCATGGGGCTCAGTCTGTCAGGCGGGCAGACCGTAGGCTCGCACCATGAAGATCCTCGTCAGCGGAGGAGCCGGCTACATCGGCTCGCACACCGTCATCCAGCTCGTCGCGGCCGGCTACGAGGTGGTCATCGTCGACAACTTCAGCAATGCCCACCCGACGGTCCTGGGGCGGATGGAGTCGCTGACCGGCACTCGCATCCCTCTGCACTCCTTCGACCTGTGTGACCACGACAAGACCGAGCACCTGTTCGCGTCGGAGCACTTCGACGGGGTCATCCACTTCGCGGGGCACAAGGCGGTCGGGGAGAGCGTCGAGAAGCCCCTCGACTACTACGAGAACAACCTCGGCTCGACGTTCTCGCTCGTGCGTGCCATGCAGCGCTACGACGTCGACAAGCTGGTCTTCTCCTCCAGCGCCACGGTCTACGGCGAGGACCAAGCAGCCGCCACCGAGGACCGGCGGACCTACGCGACCAACCCCTACGGCTGGACCAAGGTGATGCAGGAGCAGATCCTTCGCGACATCGCCGTCGCGGCGCCACAGATGCGGTTCGCCCTGTTGCGCTACTTCAACCCCGTGGGCGCGCACCCGTCGGGGACGATCGGGGAGGACCCCTCGGGCATCCCCAACAACCTGGTGCCGTTCATCGCCCAGGTGGCGGTCGGCAAGCGCGAGAAGCTGATGGTGTTCGGTGACGACTACGACACCGTCGACGGCACCGGAGTGCGCGACTACATCCACGTCGAGGACCTGGCCGCGGGCCACATCGCGGCGCTGGAGGCGCTCGAGGACACCGACACCGCCGTGCACACCTGGAACCTCGGCTCCGGCAAGGGCACGAGTGTGCTCGAGATGCTCCGCGCCTTCGAGAAGGCCGTCGGCCGGCCGATCCCCTACGAGATCGTCCCGCGCCGCGCGGGCGACATCGCGACCTCCTACGCCGACCCGTCGAAGGCCAATGCCGAGCTCGGCTGGAGCACGAGGAAGACCATCGACGACATGTGCGCGGACGTGTGGCGCTGGCAGTCGCAGAACCCCGAGGGGTTCAGCGGGTGATCCCTCGCGCGGTCGCGGGGGTCGCGCTGGTCGCTGCCGGGGTCGTGGTGCCGTCGGTCCACGCGGGCGCTCGAGCGGACCTGTGGCCGCTCGACGACCGGCATGGTGCGGTCCCGGCGTCCACGGGGCTGCCCCAGTCCGCCTCCCTCGACCTGCCGCTCGCCGGGAAGGTCGTGGCGATCGACCCCGGCCACCAGCTCGGCAACCACAACTTCCCCGCGCAGATCAGCCGCCCGGTGCCGGCCGGCGGATTCACCAAGCCGTGCAACACCACGGGCACCTCGACCGACGGCGGCTACCCAGAGGCGACACTCGTGTGGCGGGTCTCGCGACGCGTCGCCGAGCGGCTGCGCGACCTGGGCGCGACCGTACGCCTGACCCGCCACAGCAACCGGCAGGACCGGTGGGGACCGTGCGTCGACGTCCGGGGCCGTGCGGGCAACTCGATCGGCGCTGACCTCAAGCTCTCCGTCCACGCCGACGGGTCGTACGCCGCCGGCGCGCGCGGCTTCCACGTCATCGCCCCGGCCGATCGGGCCCCGTGGACCGACGACATCCACGACGCATCGATGCGCCTCGCGTCCGACGTGAGGTCGGGTCTCCTCGGCAGGCGCTTCGTGGTCGCCAAGTACGTCGCCGGCGGTGACGGGCTGGACGTCCGCTCCGACCTCGGCACCCTCAACCTTTCCGACGTGCCCACGGTGGTGGTCGAGCTCGGCAACATGCGCAGTGCAGCCGAGGCGCGCGTGATGACGTCGCCGCGCGGACGGGCCCGGTATGCCAGGGGGCTGGTCGCGGGAGTCCGCCGCTTCCTGCGCTGAGGCCTGGGCTGAGGGGTCAGCGGACCTCGAGCTCCCCAAGGCCCCGGAGCACCACGCGGAGGTGGGCGACCTCGTGGGTCCGCACCAGGTGGGTGCCGCCGAGGGCCGCGAAGACGCCGTAGAAGCCCTCGGCCTTGCGGAACTCGTCGCCGAAGATGTCGTAGCTGTGGGGCACGGCGTTGCAGACGGGGACGCCGAGCGGTCGGAGCCGGAAACCCTGCGCGAGGACGCGTAACTGGTGCCGTGCCCGGGCGGGCGGGTCGACGAGGTTGCCGTAGTAGAAGCCCATGCCGGGGTCGATGACGATCTTCTGCACACCGAGCGAGCGGGCGTGGGTGATCCGTGGGGCGAAGTGGTCGAGCAGCGCCGGGAGCGGGTCGGTGGCGAGGGGGACGTCGGCGATCTCGCGCACGTTGGCGGTCTCGCCGAAGCACAGCACCACGGCGGCCTCGTAGTCTGCGGCGAGCGCGAGCATCTCGTCCTCGTGCTGGCGTCCGGTCATGTTGAGCACACGAGCGCCGGCGTCGAGGCAGGCGCGGACCACCTCCGGCTCGTAGGTCTCGACGGAGACGACGGCCTCCGAGGCGAGTCCCTTCACGGCCGGCACGAGCGTGGCGATCTGGTCCGCGGCCGGGACGCGAGCGGCTTTCGCGTTGCTCGACTCGGCGCCGAGGTCGATGATCGCGGCGCCCTGGGCCGCCTGGATCCTGCCCATCCGCACGGCATCGGCCGGGCTCGTCGCGACGCTCTCGCGGTAGGTCGAGTCACGCGAGAGGTTGACGCAGCCCATGAGGGTGACCGGTCCGTCGCCGATGACGACCGAACCGCGCGGGCCGTCGAGGACGACCGGCGCCACCGGACTCGCCCACGAGTCGCCATGGGCGTTCTGGAGTGCGGCCAGGTCGGCGAGCGTGATCACAGTGCAACAGTAGGGGCGTGAGCGAACACCTCGAGCTGCAGCGCCTGGCCGATCTCTCCGACGAGGAGCTGGCGGAGGTGTACGCGCCGCCGGCCGAGCCGTGGTTCCGCGTCAACTTCGTGAGCACCGCCGACGGAGCCGCTCAGGGCAGCGACGGCGTCACCAAGAGCATCAACAACGCGCCCGACAAACGCGTCTTCGACGCGCTCCGTGCACGGGCGGACTGCCTCGTCGTGGGAGCCGGCACCCTCCGGGCCGAGGCGTACAAGGTCCCGCGCCTGCCCCTGGTCGTCGTGAGCCGGTCCGCCGGGGTGCCGCCCACGCTGGGGGATGCCCCGCGCGGCCGCATCCTGATGGCGACCGTCGCGTCGGCCGGTGGGCTGGCCGCGGCGCGCGAGCAGCTCGGCGAGGAGAACGTGCTCGTCCTGGGCGAGGACGAGGTCGACCTGGTCGAGCTCAGGACGACGCTCGCGGAGCGGGGCTGGGCCGAGCAGCTGTGCGAGGGCGGACCGGCCCTCTTCGCCGACCTGCTGGCCGCGGGCGTCGTCGACGAGCTGTGCTGGACGGTCGTGCCGACACTGACCGGGGGCGAGGCCCTGCGCATGACCAGGGGCGCCGAGGTCGAGGTCGCGCTGCGTCCCGTCCTGCTGCTGGAGCAGGACGGGACGCTGCTGGGTCGGTGGCTGGTCGAGCGGCCCGACTAGCTCTCGAGCGCGTCCAGCAGGGTCTTCGTGAAGGCGGGGAGGTCGTCAGGCTTGCGGCTGGTGATGAGGTTGCCGTCGACGACGACCTCCTCGTCGACCCACTCGCCGTCGGCGTTGCGGATGTCGGTCTGCAGACTCGGCCAGCTCGTGAGCCGCTTGCCCTGCACCCGGTCGGCCTCGACGAGGGTCCACGGGGCGTGGCAGATGGCCGCGACGGGTTTGCCCGAGTCGACGAAGTCACGGACGAAGGCGACGGCCGTCTCGTCGGTGCGCAGTGCGTCGGGGTTGGCCACGCCCCCGGGCAGGACGAGTGCGTCGTAGTCGGCGACGGCCACGTCGCTCACGCGCCGGTCGATGCGCTGGGTGCTGGACCTGTCGAGGTGCCGGAAGAGCTGGACCTCGCCCTCGTCGAGTGACACGAGGTCGGCCGTGTGGCCGGCATCCACGGCGGCCTGCCACGGCTCCGTCAGCTCGACCTCCTCGACACCCTCGGCAGCGGTCAGGAATGCGATGCGTTTGGACATGCCTCCACCATTGCTCGGGTCCTCGGGTCGGACAACCCCAGGTGGGGGTGTGGTCCACGTCTCGTCGGGCGGCCGGGACGGGGACGTGGGCGTTCGCTAGCGTCGGCCAGATGAGCGACCCCGAGCTGACCTCGCTGACCATCGCCGTGCTCGGCGGCACCGGGCCGCAGGGTCGAGGGCTCGCCCGCCGCTTCGCAGCCGCGGGGCTGGACGTCGTGCTCGGGTCGCGGAGCGCCGAGCGTGCTGCCGAGGCCGCCGCGGCGCTCGCCTCGGCAGGACGGGTGCGTGGTACGTCGAACGCGGAGGCGGCCGCCGCCGGCGACATCGTGCTGGTCGTGGTGCCGTGGGACGGGCACGCCGGGCTGCTCGCGTCGCTGACCGAGGAGCTGGCCGGGAAGATCGTGGTCGACTGCGTGAACCCGCTGGGGTTCGACAAGCAGGGCGCCTTCGCGCTGCCGGTCCCCGAGGGCTCGGCGACCCAGCAGGCGGCCGCCATCCTGACCGGCTCGCGCGTCGTCGGCGCCTTCCACAACGTCAGCGCCGTCCTGCTCGAGGACCCGGACGTCGAGCGGGTGGAGACTGACGTCCTGGTCCTCGGCGACGACCGCGAGGCGACCGACCTGGTCCAGTCGCTGGCGGACGTCGTGCCGGGCATGCGGGGTCTCTACGGCGGGCGGTTGCGCAACGCCCACCAGGTCGAGGCCTTCACCGCCAACCTCATCTCGGTCAACCGGCGCTACAAGGCGCACGCCGGGATGCGGGTCACCGACGTGTGAGAGGTACTGGTTGGGCGGCGCCGAGCGTCAGCCGATCGAGCCGGCGGCGTCCTTCGCCAACGACCGCGAGATGACCATGCGCTGGATCTGGTTGGTGCCCTCGAAGATCTGCATCACCTTCGCCTCGCGCATGTAGCGCTCGACGGGGAAGTCGCGGGTGTAGCCGTAGCCGCCGAGGACCTGGACGGCGTCGGTGGTGACCTTCATGGCGTTGTCGGTGGCGACGAGCTTGGCGATCGAGGCCTCCCGGGAGAACGGCAGTCCGGCGTCCTTGAGGCGCGCGGCGTGGAGCACCGTGGCACGCGCGGACACCACCGCGGCCTCCATGTCGGCCAGCACGAAGGCCAGGCCCTGGTGGTCGATGATCTTCTTCCCGAAGGTCTCGCGCTCGCGGGCGTAGGCCACGGCCGAGTCGAGGGCCCCCTGTGCGAGGCCCACCGCCACTGCTGCGATGCCGAGGCGCCCCGAGTCGAGCCCGGCCAGGGCGATGCGCAGGCCCTCGCCCTCCGCGCCCAGTCGTCGCGAGGCGTCGACGCGTACGTCGTCGAAGCGCATGGTGGCGGTCGCGGAGCCGGTCAGGCCCATCTTGCGCTCCGGCGGATCGGCCGAGAGGCCCTCGGAGTCGGCGGGGACCAGGAAGCAGGAGATCCCGTTGCGTTCGTCCGACGTACGCGCCATCACCTTGTAGAAGTCGGCATGGCCGCCGTGCGTGGTCCAGGCCTTCGCCCCGTTGAGGACGTAGGAGTCGCCGTCGCGGCGAGCGGTCGTACGCATCGCGGCAGGGTCGGAGCCGGCGTGGGCCTCGGAGAGGCAGTAGGCGCCCAGGAGGTCGCCGCTCAGCATGTCCGGGAGCCACTCGGCCCGCTGCTCGTCGGTGCCGAAGGAGGCCAGGCCGAAGCAGGACAGGGCGTGCACGGAGACACCGACGCCGACCGACGACCAGACGGACCCGATCTCCTCCAGCACCTGCAGGTAGACCTCGTAGGGCTGGTCGCCGCCGCCGAACTCCTCGGGGTAGGGCAGGGACAAGAGGCCCGCCTGTCCGAGCAGGGCGAAGACGTCGCGCGGGAAGGTCTCCGTGGCCTCCGCCTCCGCCGACCGGGGTGCGAGCTCCTTGGTGACGATCTCGCGCGTGAGGGCGAGCAGGTCACGGGCCTCGTCGGTGGGGAGCTGGCGGCGCGCGGTCATGGACGGCACGTTACCGGCGAGGTCCGCGAGTCAGCTGAGGGGTAGTCCGTTGGGACCCACTCTTCCCAAGTGGGCTGCGGGAGCTCCCGAGGAGGTCTAACCTGCGCGCGTGGGGACTTCGTGGCTGCCGTGGTCGGCGGCATCGCTGGCGAGCGGTGCCGTGCTCCTGGTGCTGGGTGCCCTCGCGATGCCACCCACCTCCGAGGTCGGCGACGTCATCGTCGCCATCGACCGGCAGGACGCGGCGTGGTTGATGGCCTCGGCGTCGTTCTTCCTCGCGTCCGTGGCGCTCACGATGGGTCTGCCCGCGGTCCTGTTCCTGCTGCCCGCGCGCAGGCACGTCGCGGCCATGGTCGGCATGTGGATCTGGGGGGTCGGCACCATCGGCACCTCGGCACTGGCGGCCTTCCTGATCCTCTTCCGCGCCACGGTGCGCGCCGTCGAGATCTCGCCGGAGGACGTCGAGGAGCTGAGCCGCGACCCGGTGCTGAGCGTGAGCCTGCTCTTCGTCGTCGGGGCCTTCTACCTCGGCGAGCTCGTGGTGGGCGTCGTCCTGCTGCGGTCGGCGGTCGTGCCTCGCTGGATCCCCGCGCTCCTTCTGTTGCACGTGGCCCTTGCCCCCGTCAGTGAGCTCCTGCCGGAGGAGCTGCAGAGCTTCACGGCGATCGTGCTCGGCATCGCCCTGATGGGGATCGCCGTCAAGGCCAGCGAGGCGTGGGCCGGCGCGAAGGCACCTACGCCGCTCTGACGCCCTCCCGGCGAGGCAGGCCAGACTCACGCAGGTCGCTGCACCATCCGCTGGTCGGCCATGAGCTCCAGGGCGTCCGCGACCTTGTCGGCTGCGTCGGGATGGTCGCCCCACAGGGTCTGTGCCCGCGCGACCAGCTCGTCGGCCGTGCGGGGCTGCTCGAGAGCCAGCCAGATGAGCACGCCCAGCCCGGCGAGTGCGTGGACCCCGTCGCCGATCATCAGCACCAGCTCGTCGTCGTACTCCTCCGCGTCCGTCCACGGCGCGCGGGACCACGCGCCGGGGACGGGGTCGCCGGCCGTGCCGGGGTCGAAGGGGTGGTGGGCGTGCCAGGGCGCCGTCCGGGGCTCGCGGTCGAGCAGCCCCACCACGTCCTCGAGCCACCCCGTGAACTCGTGGTACTCCAGCGCCCACACACCGCCGCAGGCATCGATGGTCGAGGCGACCCGATGGATCGGGTGCTCCAGCCGGACGAGGGAGGACGTCTGCTCGACGATCTCGACGATCGCCCGTGGGTCAGGGACAGGAACGAGTCCTTCGTCGCCCGTGCCGCGGTGCAGCAGCACGATCCGGTGGAGGTGTGCGCGGTCCGGGGGGCGGCGGAGCCCGAGGTCGTCGGGGGAGAGGGAGCTCTTGAGGTACGGCGCATCGGGATCGGTGATGACGGACAGCGGCTTCGGGTGGGGGTGAACCTCGAGCGTCTCGTCGATGGAGACGGTCTCGTCCGAGAGGTAGCCGAGCCGGCCCGCGAGCAGGGAGATCGCGGTCGTCTTGCCCGACCCGGACGGGCCGATCACGGCGAGGGTGCGCCCGTCCTCGTCGGCGACGGCACCCGCGTGCAGGTTGAGCCTGCGACCGGCCGTGGCGTCGAGGGCAGCCATCGTGACGCGGCTCGTGACCGCGTAGTCGTGGGCCACCTCGGCCGCGGGGTCGAGCAGCTCGAGGTCGACGACGGTCGAGGCCTCTCGGTCGGTCAGGGCACGGCTCCACTGGCGGCGCAACCGGTCGGCGGCGCTCCCGGTGACCGGGATGCCGACGGCGACCCCGAGGGACTCCACCACCACCTCGGGCGGCTGCCCCTCGTTGCTCACGTCGACCACTCTAGGGTGGGCGCGTGGTCTGGAGGCGTTGGCGCGGTGTCGTGGCCGCAGTTGGCGCCGCCTACCTGCTCGGCCTCGTGGTTGTCGTGGCGAGTCCATGGGGCTGGGAGCTCAACCGTCTGACGGTCGACCTCTACGTGCAGCTGCGCTACGACTGGCCGATCGCTCCGGACTGGGTGTCACCGGAGCACTACGGCGCCCTGCTGAACGTCGTCCTGTTCGTGCCGTTCGGCGCCTTGGCGGTCCTGGTGACCGGTCGGCCGTGGTGGTGGGTCATCCCAGCGGCTGCGCTCGCCTCGGTGGCCATCGAGCTGGCACAGGGGCGGTGGCTCGCCAGGGACGACTCGTCGTGGGACGTCGTCGCCAACACGGCCGGTGCCTTGCTCGGTGCGCTGGCGATCACTCTTCGTGGACGAACCCGATGATGACGAGCTGGTCGACGAGGGTCGCCACGTCATCGCGGATCTCCTCCGGCTCCGCGTCGGTCATCCCGGCCGCGGCAACCGTGATCTCCTCCAGCGTGCCGCCGTCGGCCACTGCCAGCCACACCAGGCACCCGGAGCCCTCGAGGAGGATCGGCGGCCCACCGGGAACCTTGGTGACGTACGCCGTGGGCTCGTCCCCGGGGTCGAGGTCCTGCTCGCTCACCCATGCCACGTCGTCAGCGATCGTGTAGCGCGTCACGAGCCCCTCATCCGTTGCGACAGCTCCGCCGCTGCACGACGCAGCCGGATCACCTGCCTGGCCCGGACCTCGCGGCGCGTGGGGGGCCTGCCCATCTCCATCCTCAGGTGGTCGCGGTTGACCCGCATGGCCGCCGTCACCAGCCCGACCTTGGCTCGGGCCGTCGGGGCAGCAGCCATCCGGGCCCGCCACTCGTCCAACCGGCTTCCGCCATGGATGAAGTAGTGCCACAGCGCATAGGTCGGGTCGTCGCGGTGCAGCTCGAGCTCCCCGATGCCGGCGGCGAGCGCGACCTCGGCGCCCAGCTCGGCGGCGAGCTTGCGTACGTGGTCCTGCTCGCCGGGCTCGGCGTCGCTCCATGCCAGGCCGACGTCGGCCGTGCCGCCCGAGCGCGCCGCGTGCAGGACCAGAATCAGCCGCTGAGCGGTGCGGCCGGGGACCGGGCAGGGTCGGTGGGCGATCGGGTGGAGGACGCTGCCGCGCGCCAGCACCTCGAACGCCTGGTCGGGCTCCAGCGTGATCCCCGGCCAGCTCACGTGCACGTCGACCCAGCCCCAGTCGTCGTGCCACCAGTTGGCTGCATGGGCGAAGACGGATCCGGTCGCGAAGCCGGTGCGCTGCTCCCAGCCGACCGACTCGAGCCCGGCGACGAGCCGGGACAGATGTCCTGGACGCACCAGGACGTCGACGTCGCTCGAGTGCCGACCGGCGGCACGGAGGCCGGGGAGCACGGCCGGCCCCTTGAGGTGCAGGAGGTCGGCGTCGCGGTCGTCGGCCAGCTTCTGCACCACTGCGTGGGCGAGGTGGACGCGGGCGGCGATGGGCGCCGCCCTGCCCTCCCGCTCCTGGCTCATGGGCCCATCGTGCCAGCCTGTGCCGGGCGAGTTGCGCTTTCTGCACGCCCACCGCAGGACACGCCCTAGACTCGCGACCATGACGTTCGGGGACTTCGTCCGGCTGAGCCGCGCCTACGTGTGGGTGCTGATCGGCTGCGCGATCCTCGGCGCCCTGCTGATGGTGGCCAAGACGACCCGCGACCCGGTGCTCTACTCGGCGACGTCGTCCGGCCTGGTCCTGGTCGGCGACGCGACCTCGGCAGCCGAGGATCTGGGCAGCTCCCAGGTGGCCGAGGACAAGGCCGAGCTCTATGCGTTCCTCGTCTCCAAGACCCCGGTGGCGGAGCAGGTGGTCGAGGACCTGGGTATGGACGTGCCGCCCGCGGCGATCGCCGGCCGGTTCTCCGCGTCCGTGAACACCGACGTCAACGCGCTGACGGTCACCGCGATCGGGAGCACACCCGAGGAGGCACGTGACCTGGCCAACGCGGTCGTCGACGCCGTCGTGGTCGTGGCGCAGGAGATCCAGACCGGGGAGACGAGCTCCAGGGGACCCGCCCTGACGCGGATCGTCCCCCTCGAGGAGGCGCAGCTCCCTGGGGCCCCGTTCACCCCCGACTACCCGCGCGCGGCCATCAAGGGGGCACTCGGCGGCCTCGTCCTGGCCTACGCCGTGCTCATCGCCCGCCGCCTCATCGACCGCCGGATCCGCAACGTCGGCCACGTCGAGGAGGCCACCGGGTCGTCCGTGCTCGGCATCATCCCGAAGGAGGAGGCCCTCGGGCGTACCCACCGTGGGGTGCGCGGCGACCTGGGCCGGGCGGCCGAGTCCTTCCGCCAGCTGCGCACCAACCTCCGGTTCGTCGACGTGGACAACGAGCCGAGGCGGATCGTGGTGACCTCCGCGCTGGCCGGTGAGGGCAAGTCCACCGTCTCCGCCAACATCGCCCGGCTGGTCGCCCACGCCGGCACACCCGTGTTGCTGATCGACGCCGACCTGCGCCGACCGATGATCGCCTCGACCTTCGAGATCGACGGTGCCGTCGGGCTCACGCAGGCCCTGGCCGGCGACGTCGACGTCCGGGACGTGATCGTCGAGTCCGGCATGGACAACCTCAGCCTGCTGCCGGCGGGACGCATCCCGCCCAACCCGAGCGAGCTGCTGGGCTCGCTGCGGATGAAGCAGTTCGTCGACGACCTCTCCGCGGACTACCTGGTCATCCTCGACGCGCCGCCGCTCCTTCCGGTCACCGACGCCGGGCTGCTGTCGGCGTTCTGTGACGGGGCCCTGCTGGTGCAGGCGGCCGGCAAGACGCAGATCGAGCAGAGCCAGCAGTGCCGCCGGATCCTCGATCAGGTCGGCAGCCGGCTCCTCGGCGTCGTGCTCAACAAGGCGCCGGTGAAGGGCGCGAGTGCGATCGCCTACGGCGGGGGATACGGCGGCTACGGGGACTACAGCAGCTTCCAGGAGGAGGCCTCGCGCGAGGCGGACTCCACCGCCAGCAGGGGCCGCCGGCGCAAGGCGGCCAAGGCCGACAGGGGCGACAGGGGCGACAACCCGGCCAAGCCCGCCCGGGCTGAGAAGTCGGACAAGGCCGGGAAGCCCTGAGCCGACGGGTCGGCTCAGGGGTTCAGTACGCCCCGCGGCTTGCCAGCACGGCCGTGACGGTGCGCGCCAGGATGAGCAGGTCCTGGACCATCGACCAGTTGTCGACGTAGTAGAGGTCGAGCCGGACCGTGTCCTCCCACGACAGGTCGGAGCGACCGGAGACCTGCCACAGGCCGGTCATGCCGGGCAGCACGTTGAGGCGACGCAGCATGTCGTCCTCGTACTGCTCCACCTCGGACGGCAGCGGCGGTCGGGGGCCGACCAGGCTCATCTCACCGCGCACGACGTTCCAGAGCTGGGGGAGCTCGTCGAGCGAGAAGCGGCGGATGAACCGTCCCGGCCTCGTCACTCGCGGGTCGTTGGGCTCCTTGAAGAGCACGTGGTCGCGACCCTCGAGCTCGGGGAGCCGTTGCTCGGCGTCGATCGACATCGAGCGCAGCTTGAAGCAGGTGAACTCCTTGCCCTCGCGTCCCACCCGGATCTGGCGGAAGAAGATCGGTCCGTGGTCGTCGAGCCTGATCCACAGCATCGCCGCCAGCAGGAGGGGCCACACCAGAGCGAGGATCGTGAGTGCGCCGACGAGGTCGAAGGCGCGCTTGGCGTCGTTGGTCGCCAGCTGGGAGCGGGAGCGTCCCAGGTGCATGAGGGGCAGGCCCGCGACCGGCCGGATCCGCACGCGCTCGCTGGAGACGTCGGTGACGTTGGGAGCGACGATGATCTGCACGTTGGCGTAGTCCTCGAGCTCCCACGCGAGTCGTCGCAGCTGGGTCGAGGAGCTCACCGCGCCGGCGGTGAAGAACACGACGTCGGGTCGATGCTCGTCGACGACAGCCCGGACCTCGTCGATGAACCCGAGGACCGGGATGCCGGTGGAGGTCACCTCCAGCCCGGCGTAGTCATGGGGGATGAGGCAGCCGATCACCCGGTAGCCGAGCCACGACTCGCGGGCCAGCACGGTGTGGATCTCGCCGATGTAGCCGGGGGTGCCGACGAGGAGCACCTTCTCGTTGAAGTGACCGCGCACCCGGAAGCGCTGGATGATGCGGCGCGAGACGAGTCGCCCGATGAGCAGCATGAGCACGCCGATCGGGAACAGCAGGACGAAGAAGCCTCGGGACAGCGGGTACTGCATGAGGAACGCCATGGTGGCGACCAGCGCCCCGGTGAAGAAGGACGCGTTGACGACGAGCTTGAACTCCTCCGTCCCGGCGCCGAAGACGTCGAGCTCGTAGGCGCCGAAGAAGGCGAGCATCACGAGCCACGTCGCGACGAAGAAGCCGCTGGCCAGCACCGAGTTCTCCAGGACGTCGCCGGCCGTGTCGAAGATCGGCAGCGAGACGCGGAACCGGATGGCCAGCGCAGTGGCGGCAGCGATCATCAGCAGGTCGCCGGCTCCCACCAGCCAGGGGAGCAGCTTGACGCCCTCGGGCCGCACCTCAGGACCCCCTTCCTTCGTCGAGCGCGATCGAGCGGATCCGGGCGATGAACCGAGCCTCTCCGAACTCCTCGGCTCGGGCTCGCAGTCTGTCATTGTCCCAGTCGAGTCGGTCCGAGTGGGCAAGAGCCGCTGCAATGTCCTTCGGCTCGGGTCGGTCGAAGAAGAGGCCGGTCTCGCCCTCGACGATGGTGTCCAAGTAACCGCCGCCGCGCAGGGCCACGGTCGGTACGGCGAACGCTGCGGCCTCCAACGGGGTCAGCCCGAAGTCCTCGTGACTGGGCGCCACGAGGACGTCCGCGTGCGCATAGGCCCAGCGCATCTGCTCGTCGGTCAGGCCGTTGAGCATGCGGACGTTGGCCGGCAGCGCGGCACGCAGTCGCGCTTCCTCGGGTCCCCGGCCGATGACGACGAGCCTGCGCCCGTACTGTCGCGCCGCGTCGATGGCCACGTCTACGTTCTTGTACGGGAGCAGCCGAGAGACCAACAGCAGGTAGCCGTCCTGCCAGTCCAAGAGCTCGGAGATCGGCTCCTGCGCAGCGGCTGCGTCCATGCTGTGGGGCGCTGGGACGACGTCCGCGTCGAGGCCGTACGTCGACCGAATGCGATCGCGCACCACCTCGGAGATCGCGAGGTAACGGTCCGCCCGAGCAGCCGCGCGCTTGTCCCACCGGACGAGCGCGGGACGCAGCGCCATCAGGCCGATGCCGGTGGCCGAAGTGTGGGCGGGCGCGCCGAGGTAGCGCTCGCTGTCGTAGAGCCAGCGCGCAGGCGAGTAGCAGTAGACGACCGACCTGCCAGGAATGTCGAAACCGTGTGCCCAGCCGCTGCTGGAGACGATCGTCACGTCCGCTTCGACGCGGAGACGGGAGGCCGTGGGCGCCAAGAGGGGAAGGGCACGCCTGTGGTCACGGCGGAGCGCTCCGACGCGGTTGAGAGGCGACGTGATGACGTTGGCCTCCGAAAACTCCGGATAGGTCCCTTCGGGGTCGTAGAGGGTGGTGTGCACAGCGGCCTCGGGGAACGCCTTCATGAGCGTGAGCACGACGCGCTCGGCGCCGCCGCGCTGGGTGAGATAGTCGTGGGCGATCGCTACTGTGGGCTGACGTCGCTCGCTGTTCATCCCACCCCCAGGTCGTCGAGCAGTCGCTGCACCCGCTGCCGGCCGGACTGCGGGGAGTACTCCTCCTCCCAACGCAGGCGAGCACGGTCGGTCACGCGTTGCACCTGCTCGTCGGAGGCGGACAGCGCACGACCGATCACGGCGGCGAGGTCCTCGGCGTCGCCGCTGCGGGCTACCCAGGGGTGGTCAGCCCCGGCGACCTCGGGCAGCGCGCCGGCGTCGGAGATCACGAAGGGGACGCCGGCGGCCATGGCCTCGGCGACGACGAGGCCGAAGGACTCCGGCACACGACTGGGGAAGACGGCAAGGTCGACCTCTGCGAAGAACTCCCCTGGACTGACGCGGTCCAACCGCTGCACACGGGCACCCAGAGCAGCCAGAGAATCGGTGACTGGCAGTCGCTGCTCTACCGGTACCCACCGGTCGTCACCGGCCACGAGCAGTCGGGCGTCCGGCCCGACCGACGGTGACACCATCGCCTGTGCCAAGAGGTCGAGGCCCTTGTCGGTCGCCAGCCGGCCCAGGAACCCGACGCGGCGGCCACCCGTGGTCATCGGCAGGCGAGTGACCTCGTCCGTCCAGTTGGCACACACCGTCGAGCCGGGAACTCTGGAGGACACGAACGCGGACGGGGTCAGCAGACGCTCGCTGCGAACCCGTGCGAGCGCCAGCGCCGCTTGCTGGGAGCGGGAGCGTGGGAGCTGGTGGAGGTGCACGAGGCGGCTCGCACGTCCGGCGGTCGCGAGAGCAGGCACGAGGCCGTGGCACCACAACAGGCCGTCCCGCTCGGCGAGGTCCCACGCTCGCAGCCGCTGCATGTACTCGCGGCGACCGTCGGCGCGGATCGCGACGACGTGCGCCCCGACCCCGGTGGCGAAGTCGAGGACCTCGCTGGGAGCGTGCGGCGCCACGACGTTGACGCGGTGTCCGAGGTCGAGCAGTGCCTGGGCGCAGCGCAGCATCATCTGTTCACCACCCCCCAGATCGGGGTTGTTGGCAGCCAAGTGGAACAGCTCAACCATCAGGAGGTCCCTCTGGTACAGCCATGAGCCTCTGGCCCAGCGCCATGGCCACGGCCACCGCCATGGGTGTGTCGAGCAGCGCTTCGCCGAGAGTGATGGCCATGACGGCGACGCCGACGATGGCGGCCTGTGCTCCTGCGGCACGGAGGTCCCCCTTACGTGCCAGTGGCGTCAGCTGCACGAAGGCGAACACCATCAGTCCCAGCACGAGGATGAGAGCGACCCAGCCCCCCTCCTGCCTCGTGGCGAGATAGCTGTTGTGGAAGAAGAACTCGAGGCCACGGACGTCGACCGTGGCGGTGCCGGGGCCGTGGCCGTACCACGGAGCGCTGGCCAGCTCCACCTGTTCCTGCCGGATGATCCGTGCCCTCAGGGCGTCGCTTCCGGAACGGTCGGAGAACGGACCGACGGTCGTCAGGTCCTCAGGGATGTTGTTGACCACCCAGACGAGGCCGGCGGCCAGCGCAGCTCCACCGACGACGCCGAGGCGTCGTCCGACGACGAGCCAGATGATGACGAACACCCCAGCCATCAGGCCGGTGCGGGAGTAGCTCAGCGTCAGCCCGGCGGCGACCGGGACGGCGACAACCAGTCGCACCTTGGCGCGCTCGTCGCAGAAGAAGATCGCCAAGGTCCCCAGGACGGCGATGAAGTACGCCCCGGCGTTGGGGTCTGCGAGGTAACCCGTCAAGCGCCCGGGATAGTTGCTGCTGCCGAGCCCGGCGACTGCCAGCCCCATGACGACGATGAGACCGGTGGCGAGCCCCGCCCCCACCGAGCGGGTCGAGAGGCGCCCGGTGCCACCTGCCCACACCAGTCCGGCTAGGACGGCGACGTGTCCGACGCGCCGCGTCCACTCCACGTCGTTGGCCTGGCCGGAGTAGACGAGCAGAGCCAGCAGCGTGCCGAGGAGCAGCACCACCACCCACGGCAACCGCGCGCCGCCGCGGGCCGGCCGGAAGAGGCACAGGCCCACGAGCGCGACCATCGCCAGCTCGTTCACGGGGATTCCCGCGACCGCGATCGAGCGCAGGGGCAGGACGCCCATCAGCATGAAGTCGCTCATCCGGATCTCACGGTCCGCCTGGTCGGCCCGTTCGATCGTCCGGTCGGCCAGGTTCCAGGGAGAGTCGATGCGGCTCACGGTCGCCCCCCGGCCACGGCGTACGTCTCCGCGACCCGCGCACACATGTCGGCCACCGTCGGCCACCCGGTCAGCCCAGGCCTCGCGGTGAGATCGAGGCCTTGGGCGGCCAGGGCCGACGCCACGGCATGCGGATCTTCCGCGCGAACCAGCGAGGCCGCCGGCAGGATCTCGGGATTTGCGCCGACGTCGCTCGCGACGACGCCCATCCCGCGACCGGCTGCGTCGAGGAGCGCGTAGGAGCAGTTCTCCCACACCGAGAGCATGGCCAGCACGTCGTGGGCGGCCATCGCCTGGTCGGGGTCGACGAAGCCGGGCATCGTGACCACCTCGCCGAGGCCCAGCCGGTCGACCTGGTCGCGCAGGGCGCCCGCCTCCGGCCCGGCGCCGGCGAGCGTCAGCCGGGCCTCCGGGTGCGCGCGGCGCAGCTCGGCGAAACCACTCACGAGGGACGGGAGCCGCTTCTCGGGAGCGAGTCGCGCCAGGGACAGGATCCGGAGTCCCGCGCCCGGGTGGGTCGTCGCCACCGCGTCGACCCCGTTGGGGATCACCACGACCTCACGTCTGGGGTGCCACTTCTCGACCATGGCATCCGCGGTGGCCAGGCTCACCGCGATCGCGGCGTCGAAGCGGCGCATCCGAACCGTGTGCACCGCGGCCATGACCCGCGCCTTGGCCATCGACCGGTGGTAGATGACGTCGTCGCGCGCGATGCCGTGCTCCGTGGTGACGAGCCGGGCACCACGGCCCACGGCGAGCGCAGTGACGATGTCGGCGTACGAGAGATGGCTGTGCACGACCTGAGGGCGGAGGCTGCGAACGGTGTGGCGCAGACTTGCCATCGACGCACGCAGACCGTGCTCGGGTCCGAACGGCTGCTCGAGGACGGCCGCCCCCACCGCCTTGAGCTCGCGCGGCAGGTCGCCCGGCGGGGTGAGGAAGACCAGCCGCCAGCCCGGGATCCCGGCGCGTGCCACGTCGAGGACGTGCCGCGCCACCCCTGCCAGGTCGCTGACCGGGACCACCCACAGGGCGGTGGGTGCGATCAGAACCATTGCTCCAACCGCTCCAGAGCGATCCAGAATCCCTCCCCGTCGTTGACGTGCCCCTGCCAGATCTCGGGGATGAAGCTCACGCCCGGCGACATCGCGTCGAGCTGCTGGGCCAGGACGGCCCAGTCGATCTCGCCGTCGCCGACCTGGACGCCCTCACCGTCGACCCCCGTCGCGTCGACCAGGTGGAGGTGCTCGGCGTGCGGAGCGAGGAGGTCCGTCGCCTCGGCGAACGACATGCCGAGGTAGTTGGCCGAGAGCTTGGAGTGGGACACGTCGAAGCACAGGCGCCGGCCGTGGCGCTCGGCGAACTCGGCGGTGTCGCGAGGGTCGACGAAGAGGTTGCAGTAGAGCTGTCCGCCCATGTACCACGGATAGGGCGGGAGCGTCTGCGCGCACAGCCGCACCCCGGAGTCGTCGATCCGGGCCAGGCCGGCGGCCACGCGGTCGTACATCGCCGCCCGCTCTGCCGGCGGCACGAAGGCGTCGGTGGTGAAGCCGCCGAGACTGGCGATGATGACGGGCCCTTCCGCATCGGCCTTCGCGTCCGCGCCTCTCGTGAAGTGCTGCTGCATCTCGCGCGTCGTGTCGACGACACGCTGCAGCTCGCGGATTGAGCGCTCCCAGTGGTCGTCGTCCTCGGAGGCGAGGTTGAGCAGGAAGTCGCCGGCGAAGAGGTCGGGGGAGTGCGTGGTGAAGCCCATCGGCAGGCCGTCGGGGTAGGGCGCGAAGACCTCGGCGACGGGCAGGTCGAGGTCCTTGTAGGAGAAGTGGAACTCCAGGAAGTCCGGGGTGGTGTCCCGGGTCATCGCCTCGATGTCGTGGTAGCGGACCGCCAGGCCCCACGGGCGGCGGAACGAGTACGCCCTCCCGCGCGGCGCGGTGTCGCCGAGGTCGGTGGCGTAGAAGAAGTCACCGGCCTCGAGGGTGCGGGTCGTCGTACGCCCGACGAGCTTGTCGTAGGCGTTGGGCTGCAGCCCGCGGCCGGGGCTCTTGATGTCGATGTCGGCAGCGTTGAGGACCTCGCCGGCCTCGATGCGGCGGGTGGCCACCAGCGACTTGGCGAGGTTGACCCGGTTCATCATCTCGCCGGTCGACACCGCTCGCGGGGCAGCCGTGCCGAGGGCCTCCTCGACCTCACGCACGCGCTGCACCATCTCCCTGAACTCGCCCGGCAGCAGGCTGACCTTGTGGTCGTTGCCCTCCAGGTCGCGGTCGAGGGTGAAGTGCTTCTCGATGATCCGGGCACCCAGCGCGACGGCGGCGAGCGCGATGTGGAAGCCGCGCTCGTGGCCGGAGTAGCCGACCGGCGCCTGGGTGAGCTCGGCGAGGCGGGTCAGGTAGGCGAGGTTGACGTCCTTGAAGGGCGCGGGATAGGTCGACTGGCAGTGCAGGAACGCGTGGGCGACCCCGGTGCCGCGGACCAGGTCGACCGTCTCGCGGATCTCGCCCTCGGTGGACATGCCGGTCGAGATGACCATCGGCGTCCCACTGGCGGCCATGTGGCGCAGCAGGGCGTGGTTGGTCATGTCGGCGGAGGCGACCTTGAGCGACGGCACGCCGTAGTCGACGAGTCGGTCCACGCTGACCGGGTCCCAGGCGGTGCACATCACGTCGATGCCCACGTCGCGGCAGTGGTCGAAGACCTCGAAGAGCTGGTCGGCCTCGAGGTTGTACTTGGCGAGCAGGTCGAGGGTGTACTGCGGGCCGAGGTCCTCGCCACCGGAGCCCGACGTCCCCTGGCGGTAGAGCGACTCCATGTCACGCAGCTGGAACTTCACGATGTCGGCGCCGGACACGACGGACAGGTCGACCAGCTGCTTGGCGAGGGACACGTCGCCCTGGTGGTTGATGCCGATCTCCGAGATCAGCAGCGTCGGGGCGTCCGGGCCCACGAGGTGGCGGCCGATCCGGAGCTCGTCGGCGCGGTTGATCGCAATCGCCACGAGGTGGCCGCGCTCGTCGACCAGCGCCACGTGGTCGATGCCCGAGCCGAAGGCGTGGGAGATCTCGGCCGGGCTGCTGCCGATCGGAAGGCTCCGCGGCGACGTGTTGGCTGCCTCGATGGCCGGCACGTCGACGGTGAGGCTGGCGGCGCTGCTCACCCATCGGCGGAAGTCGCCGTCGGACAGCACGCCGTCGAGGTGGCCGTGCGAGTCGACGAGGAAGATCACCCGCGACTTGTTGGCGGTGATCTTCTCGAGCGCACGCAGGACCGGGTCGCCCGAGTAGACGACGTAGGGCGTGAGGTCACGCTCGATGATCAACGGAGGGCCTTTTCGTGGGTGGGCGTACGTGTACCACCGTAACGAGCCGACCCGCTCCGCGTGGCCACCTTTGTCAACGAGCGGTCAGCAGGCGGGCCGCGAGCGCGACGTCGAGCTCGGTGTCGATGTCGATGCCCTCGTCCTCGGCCATGACGAAGAGTCCGATCCTGCCGCCGAGACGGTTGTCGTGCCGCTCGTAGATCTCGGTGCGCGTGAGGTAGAGCGATCCCGTCTCGCGGTAGCGCCGGGCCTGCTCGGTCAGGTCCTGCCGTCGCGGCCGCGCGCTGACGTCGTACGCCGCGGTCGGGGGGGTGCCGGCCTGCCAGATGAACGGGGGTTGCTCGACGACGCCGACCATCGAGTCGACGCCGGTCTCCGCGAACTCGGCGAGGGCTCGGGCCAGGGTGTCGTCGTGTCGGACCGGCGAGGTGGCCTGGAGAAGCATCACGGAGTCGGGTCGACCTCGCTCGACGGTGACCTGCTCGATCGCGTGGCGAACTACGGGTTCGGTGGGCGTCGTGTCCTGCGCCAGCGCCTCGGGTCGCAACCACGGGACACGGGCCCCGGCGGCCAGCGCGACCTCGGCGATCTCCTCGTCGTCGGTCGACACCAGCACATCGAGGTCCGGCACCGCGAGCGCTTGCTCGATCGTCCACACGATGAGGGGCTTGCCGCCGACGTCGAGGAGGTTCTTGCGCGGCACGCCCTTGCTGCCGCCGCGGGCGGGGATCACGCAGAGGGTCACGCTGCCGCCTCCAGCAGGATCCGGGCGATCTGTTGTGCAGGCTCGACGCCAGGACGTGGGGGGGCCTGAGTTGGCACCCCTCCGAATCGGCTCATGCCGTAACGCTCCCAGAACTCACCCAGCCAGGCAGGCGGACGGGGGAAGTCGACCCAGGCATCGACCCCGCGAGACGCCATCTCGAGGATGCCGGTCGAGAAGACGCTCACGACGGGTCGGTCCCAGGTGGCCAGGGGAGCGCCTGAGGTGTCGAAGCGGATGCCCGCCCGACGGAGCCCGGCGTGGGCAACGAGGGAGAGCTTGTCCTTCTCGGACGGATGCGGCCGGTAGGTGGCGTCGTGTGCGCGGCAGAACCGGATGGCGGCCTCGACCAGCCGTGCGCGCGAGATCTCCGCCGCATGCCCTTGTCCGAGGTAGGTGATCGGTTCGGTGTCAGCGCCGGGTCGAGCGACGTCAAGAGCGGCCTCGCTCGCGGCCCAGAGAAGCTGGCTCCCCACCTCCAGGTGGTGGACGTCTGATCGGCCAGATCGCCAGAACTCGCCGTCAGCCTCGCTCCAGGCCAGAAGGGTCGAGTCCCGTGGCAGTGGCGGCGCGTGCGGGGTCAACGCCCCGTGCTGGGAGACGAACGTGTCCGCCCCCGCCTTGCGCGCCCAGCTCCACGCCACTGTCCCAATGCCGGTGTACTCCCCGCAGCCGAGGAGCGTTCTCGCCGATCGCAGGTGCGTTCCGAGGTCGCCGACTCGAACGACCTGCGCGGTGCCTGGCACGTCCAGCCGCACGCCAGGGCCGAGCACGGTGATGACCCGCGCGGGTGGGATCCACTGCACTGGCGCCAGCACGGCGTTGACCATGCTGGCGTGCGCGGCGTCGACCAGGACCACGATGTCGGCGTCAGGACTGCCGTGGACGACCGTGGCGGGTGGCTCGCCCGCGTTCCGATTCCCGACCAGCCGGAGTTTCACGCGTCGAGTGAGGTGGCGCCGTTGCTGCCACCGGTGCCACTGGTCGAGGTCGCTTGCGATCCTCAGCCCCATGCGGCCTCCAGAACTGGGACCCGGTGGTCGAACGTGTGCTCGGCGAGGGTGCGCCTCTGACCCCTCTCGGCGATCTGGGTGGCCCAGGCACGGTCCGCGCACGCGCGCCGGCTCAACTCCACCAGTTCCTCATCGGAGGCGAACACTAGGACTTCTTCCCCCGGAGCGTAGATCTGGTCGACGTCTGGTCGGTCGATCAGCTGGAGGCCACCGGAGCCGGGGATCTCGTAGGTGCGCATGGTGAACCCGTCCTGATCGGTGTGCGAGTTGAGCGCTGCCACGGCGCCGGCCGTGATGCCGTACGCGGTCCCACGCGGGACATCGCGAGCACTCGGCACCTGGGGGCTGCGGAGTCGCCAGGTCCGAAGTCGATCGATCGGATGCGAGGACCAGTCGCGGCCGTAGGCACGCACCGGGACTCCCGCGCGATGAAGTGTGGTCAGGATCCGCTCACGGTCGGCGTATCGCGCGCCGACGAAGACCAACTCGTTCGAGCGGATCGGCGTGAACGTGACGGTGTGGTCGAACGCGTCGAGCACGTGCGCCGCCCGCAACCTACGCCGACTCAACTCGGCCACGTCGTGGGGCGAGTAGGAGACGATGGACGGACGAGAGATCAGGATCTCGTCGTCGAACTCCATCCTGGACAGCTCGTCATAAAGCCAGAGCAGCTGGTGGGCGCCGGAGGCGTCGACGGCTTCCCAGTAGTGGGTGCCGAGGACGTCGCCCTTCACGGTGACGATGACATCCGGTCGGCTGGCGCGCACGGCGGCAACGGCCCGAGCGGTCAGCGTACGCATCCGAGCCTGCTCGCCCAACGTGGAGCCGAGCCGGCTGGGCAACTCGTGCAACACCTTGCTTCGCAGCTTGTCGCCCGTGGTCGCGTTGAGGTCGTAGGGATGGACGCTCACCTCGTGTCCGACCCGCCTGAGGGCGCCGGCTATGGAGTCGCCGTACCCGTGGAAGGCAGGGGCGACGAGCAGGATTCGGCGTGCGGTCACAGGTGCGTCCGCACGCGGCCGGGGTAGCGCCGTCCGGCGTCGGCGGCCGACTGGATCGCCAACGCCACCAGCTTCTCTGCAGGCCGCGCCGGCAGCACGCCGATGGTGCGGTCGAGCATGCGGCCAGCGATGCCGACGGTGCGTTCGGTCGCGAGCGCTGAACCCAGGCGGACGAGCGCGTTCCAGGCACTGCAATCGAGTCGGCTAAAGGTCTGTGCGTCGGGGCCGTGCTTGGAGACGAACTTGCGGTAGGCCTCTCCGGAGTGGAACGCGCGCTGCACGCGCTCGGTCGTGCTCGTCACCGGCCCGTGGTGCAGCGTCGTGAAGTCCGGCGCTACCAGGATCTCCCGGCCCAGACGGTGCAAGCGGTAACCCCACTCGACGTCCTCCCACCCATAGGCGCGGAAGTCCTCGTCGTAGCCCCCGACGGCAAGGAAATCGTCACGGGTCGTCGAGACGTTGCCCGACCACCACTGCCAGGTGCGCTCGGGCGGCGTTGCGAATGCCTGGGCGCGGATGGACTCGTCTGCGCGGATGCCGTACGTGCGCGCGTAGGGCGTGTCGGGGAAGACGTCGCGGCACATGCCGATCACACCCCTTGGCGCCTGCTCGTGCAGACGGACGTGGTGGGCGACGAAGTCAGGCTCGAGCTCCAGGTCGTCGTCAGCGCGGATCAGCACCTCACCGCGCGCGTCGAAGAAGCCGGCGTTGAGTGCCGCGGCGCGCCCCCTGTTCTCGGGGAAGACGATCGATCGGACTGGCAGCTCATCGCCAAAGCGCCGGACAACGGACGCCGAGTCGTCAACGTCTCCGTCGAGCACGACGATCATCTCGACGTCCTGATGCTCTTGTTGGCCCAAGGACGTCAACAGAACTGGGAGGCGAGCGGCACCACCGCGCGAGGGGACGACGATCGTGGCGCTCATCGATGTGAACGGTACCGCGAGAAAGGCGTACGGCGCACGGTCTGGACGGTCATCGCTGGCTTCCGACGTCGAGGGACGTCGCGACCACGACGTACTGCACCCACTGAGCCGAGCCCAGCGCATGCCGGAGCTTGCGCCGGTGTCCCGCGAACAGGCGTGGATATTCCATCGTGATGTTGTTGATCCCGTTCGCCGAGACCACTCGGAATCCTGTGCTCTGAAACATCTCGATCATGCTCCGGCGAGTGAAGAACCGCAGGTGGGTTCGATCCAAGATCCCCGTCTGGGTATAGGAGAACCTACCTCGGGCTAGGCCCCAGACCACGGGGGCGTACTGGACGTTGGGGATGCTTGCCAGCACATGTCCGTCCGGAGCGAGAAAACGATGCGTGCTGCGAAGCACGGTCCATGGATCAACGAGGTGTTCCAGGACGTCGTTGAAGCAGATGAGGTCGAATGTCACATCACGTTCCTCCAAGACGTGTGGGAAGTAGCCCGTTAGTACCTCATCGAACTCGGAGTCCCGCGCGGCCAGCTCGGCTGCCTCGCGGTTGGCCTCGATGCCGACGATGCGGGCTCTTGGGCCCAACGCCTGCCTCAGCGACAGGTCGAATCCGCCACGGGCACACCCCACATCGAGGGCAGACGTGGCGTGCTTCGGGATGTGTGGGGCCACGTCCTGACGCGGATTGCGCTCGTAGACGTCTTGTTGCGGTGGCTGACTCTCGCTCACGAGGCATCCTTTCTCCGTATCGTCGTCTTGGCAACGAGCAGGCGCTCATGCGGCGACGTCTGAATGGATAGCCGTTGGCTCACCCGGAGGGAGACATGTAGGTGGACGCGGCGATGCGCTCCGTCGTCATCCCTCATCACGGAGACCCCAAGACGACGTCCGAGCTGGTCGCGATGCTGCGAGCCGCAGCGCCGCATGCCGACTCACCTGAGGTGATCGTCGTCGACGACGGATCGCCCGAGCCTCTGGGATCCTTGCCGGGCGCTCGAGTGCTTCGGCTGGACCAGAACAAGGGATTCGCGCATGCGGTGAACGTGGGTGTCCGTGCCTCGAGGGGCGACGTGATTCTCGTGCTCAACAGCGATCTGCGGCCCAGACCGGGTTTCGTCGAAGATCTGGTGCGCGAGGCGCAAGCAGAGTTCCCCGCGTTGACTTCCCCGACGGTGACGGAGGGGGGAGTGGTCATGGAGAACTCGACGGTGTTTCCGACCGTGTGGTCGGTGGTGGCGTCTCGATCGGCCCTTCCGGCGATGCGGGATCGGGTTCGCGTCGCCGAGGCACAGCCACGAACGAAGATGGGCAACCGGGAAGTGGCTTGGGTCTCAGGTGCAGCTCTCTGCTTTCAGCGCGGCGTGTTCGAACGAGTCGGCGGCTTCGACGAGGACTTCTTCATGTACATGGAAGACGTGGACCTGCAGTTCCGGCTCCGTTCGATGGGGATCAAGCGCGTCCTGCTGGAGAGTGTCTCGGTGGAGCATCTGGGTGCTGCGTCGAGCACCGAGGAGGACAGGCGCGGGTGGATGGTGGACAGCACGTTCGTCTACTTCAGGAAGCGCGGCCGGCTGCATGTGCTTGCCGCAGCCTGGATCGGCATGATCAGCACCAACGTCGCCTACGACGTCGCGCGTCGCTTGACAGGAAGACGCGTCTCCATCTGGGGCAACGCAGTTCAGCAGTGGCGCCTGATGCGGTCAGGCTTGGCCGCTGGCAGGCGGGCCACTCGGGCACGGTAGGGATGACCGGTCGCGACTACACCTGCGCGCGTCGCCTCCCTAGGGGGTGTTGTCAGAGCGTGCCGAGCTGAACCAGTCTGGCGAACTCCGCGTTGTCGTTTCTCAACTCCTCGAACGTGCCGGTCGCGGCGACACGACCGGCCGACAGGAGAGCGATCTGGTCGCAGTGGCGCACGGTGGAGAGACGGTGTGCGACGATCACCAGCGTCACGTCGCCGTGGAGCTCGCGTACGGTCGCGCTGATGCGGTGCTCGGTCTCGTTGTCGAGGGCAGAGGTGGCCTCGTCCAGGACGAGCATCTGTGGGTTCCGAAAGAGGGCACGAGCGATCCCGACCCGCTGTCGCTGGCCCCCGGACAGCCGGGTGCCCCTCTCGCCGACGTGAGTGTCCAACCCGTCGGGCAACTCGGCGACCAACTCGTCCAGCTGCGCGTGCTTCACGACGCGGCGCATCTGGTCATCGTCGACTTCCCCGCCTTCCGGCGAGAATGAGATGTTGTCGCGCAGTGAACCGTCGAGGAGGAAGACGTCCTGAGGGACGACGGCGAGTCCCGCTTGCCATGCGGCCCGCCGTGCCACTGTGTCCTCCCCGTCGGCCGTGATGCGGCCGGCCGTCGGCGTCTGGAGACCGAGGAGGAGGTCGACGAGCGTCGACTTGCCGGCCCCGCTACCGCCGACCAGGGCGAGCGAGGACCCGGCCGGCACGCGCAGGCTGCAGTCAGACAGCACATCGGTGGCGGCGCCGTCGTAGCGAAAGCTGACTGACTCGATGCGGAGCTCATCTCGCAGCGGCATGGGGTCGCTGCGCACGGCTCGCGGCGGCGGTGCCGAGCGCATTGCCTGCAGGTCGCCCTCGATGAGGTCCAGCGAGGGCTCACCAGACCGGACGGTGTTCATCGACGCCACCAAACGAACTGTTCCTGGCATGACGCGGAAACCCGCCACGGCGAAAAGCGCGAGGATGCCGAGAGCGTCGCCCGATGACTGCTGGCTGAAGAGCACAGCGGTCATCGCGCCGATGCCGATCACGAACAGGCTCTCGGCGGCGTACTTGGGGAAGTCGGAGAGAAAGGTGATGATCCTGTTCTGCATCGCAGAGTCCATCTTGGCGGCGGCGTACCCCTCGACGAAGACGTCTTGCTCATTGCGGAGCTTGATTTCCTTGATGCCGCCGAAGCTCTGGAGGGCATATCGCATGGCGACGAGACTGGCGTCCGTGATCGCCCAGCTCGCCCGCATGGTGGCCCGTTTGGTGTAGCGCTGAGTCAGGAAGCCGCCCAACCCGAAGATGAGCACAGCCAGCACGGTCGGCGCTGGCGCGGTCAGGAGCAGGGCCAACGTCATTCCGGCCACGGTTACCGCGTCGGTCACGATGGCGACGGCCGGTACGAGGATGAGTCCGAAGACGTTGCTGACTGATTCATTGACGCGACGCAGCAGATCGGCCGACCCCCGCTGCACATGGAGGCTGTACGGCGCATGCAGGTAGTAGCGCATCAGGTCGGCTGAGGCGTCGACCATGCGCCTGCTGACGAATCCGATCGTCCACCAACGGATGGCGAGGGCAAGCACGCTCTTGCCGAGGAACCCCAAGCCGACCGCTGTGGCGAGGATGATCGCGAGAGCATCGTCACCCGGGTTGCCGAGGACGTCGCGCAAGCGATCGAGCGTGCCGGAAGGAATCTGTGTGATCAGCTGCATCAAGGGAATCACCAGGAGCGTGGCGAGCACTTCGGTGACGGAGATGAGAATGGAACCGCCTATAGCCAGCGAGAAGCGTCTCCTCGTCCGCTGGTCGAACAGGCGGAGAGCTCGTCGCACGAGGTCAAGCAACAGATCACCTTCACGAGTGGTGGGCAGTTGCGACAGTCTAGGAGGATGATGTCGTGAGGTCGGACCGAGTGGTGAATCACCTGCGTTCGACGAAGCACGCCGCGTGGTTGGCAAGGAGAGCGGCCTGGTCGGCGATCGAGCCAGGTGTCGCCCCGGCCATCGACGCCGGATTACGGTTCTACACCGTAGCCAGGCCTCCGCGGTCCGAGCTGGTCCACGACCTCCCCGTCGAGCCCGCGCCACGCCGGATCTTCTGCCTGTGGACGGGCGTCAACCCGATGTCACCCAACCGGGTCAGGGCTATGGGCGAGATCCGACGCCTCAACGAGCCCGAGGTGGAGGTCGTGCTCGTCACCCCTCGGACGCTAGCCGATTGGGTTGTTCCGGATCACCCCTTGCACCCGGCCTACGAAGACCTGGCACTGATCCACCGATCGGACTACCTGCGCACCTACTTGATGCACCATCACGGAGGCGGATACTCCGACGTCAAGGCAGCCCGCGCATCGTGGGCCGGGCCGTTCAAAGCGCTCGAGGGGGACCCGGAGGCGTGGATGCTCGGCTACCCGGAGGTGAGCTACCGCGTAGTGGCACCGGCCCCGAAGCGCCTGCACCGCCAGCTCCAGGTCCACTACGCGCGCCTGCTGGGCAACGGCGCCTACATCGCTCGGCCCAGGACGCCACTGACGAGGGCGTGGCTGAGCGAGGCCGAGCGGAGATTGGATCTGTGGCGCGACGACATCGCCCGTGCTCCCGGAGAGGTGTCGTCAGGACCGCCCGGCTACCCCGTGCCCTTCTACGGTCTGCTGGGCGAGATCTTTCATCCACTGTGCCTTCGCTTCCACGAGCACCTCAGGCAGGACCCGCGGCTCGTGCCCCAGCTGCACGACTACAAGTAGTCGATCACCTGCCCAGCACGCGCAGGGCCGCTGTACGCAGTCGCTCGCTCGGTCGCTGGCGGACAGCCTGGAGCTGGTTCAGCTGAGCGGCGAGGATCCGGCTGGCGTCGTTCGGAAAGCGATTGATGATCGGCAATCCGGCTTGGAGGATTCGCGCACGTGTGGACTCCTGGACATCCCATGGGACGTTCTCCGTGACCTGACCTGGTCTGCGGCGGTAGTACAACCCGACGGTCGACAGCAGCCTGACAGTGCGTCCCAGGGCGACGATCTTGACCCAGAGGTGCCAGTCCTCGCCCCATCGAAGGTCCTCGTCGTAGCCACCGCACCGAACCCAGTCGTCTCGTCTGAACATGGCTGACACAGGGAGCTGATTCGCCACGAGCCACGCGGCGGGGGCAGGGGGGGCCGGGTGCATCTCTCCGGTGCCGGAACCGAAGAACTCCGTGCCGGCTCCGACGATTCCGACATCGGGGTCCGTGTCGAGGACACTGCTCGCCTGGCGAACGTACGTCGTCGCCAGCCGATCGTCGGCGTCAAGAGGAAGAATGTACTCGCCCGTGGCCGCGCCGATAGCGGCATTACGAGCGCTCGACACACCTGCATGCTGGCAACGGAGCACGCGGGCCCCATGCTGCTTCGCCTCGTCGAGCGCCTCGAGGGTGACGGTATCCACGGAACCGTCGTCCGCCACGATGACTTCGTAGTCGTCGTGGTCCTGGGCGAAAGCGCTGGCGACGGCCTCGCCCAAGTGAGCCCCGTCGTTGAAGCACGGGATGACGATGCTCACCCTGCTCAACGTCGCCACCGCCGGAGCGAGGTCTGCGCCCAAGAAGCGAAATCGTTCAGTCGGCCGAATCGGTGCCGAAAGGTGTCGAGGGTGGACAACTTGAGATCGACATATTCGGTCACGACGTCCATATGTGCTGCGTACAGGTCGGGCTGGTCCCGCATCGCGTTCACGATGGCGGTCGTGGCAGTCCTCCACCCCATGTCTCGGGTCATCTGACCGGGTCGCTGCCGATAGAACCAAACCGTCTCGTCCAGGATGTGGACGTCCCGGCCAAGTCCCAGGATGCGTAGCCAGTAGATCCAGTCCTCGGCGAACCGCACATGCTCCGGGTAGCCTCCGACCGCCTCCCAGTCGGCGCGACGGGTGACCGAGCAGGCGTACAACCGGTTCTCGAAGAGCATGCTGGCGATGCCGTCGTACGTCGGTCGCGCGCGGCCAGTCGTGAGCCCGAAGAACTCGATCCCACCACCCACGATCCCCACCCGCGGGCGAGCGTCGAGCACCGCGGTCGCCAGTTGGACGTAGTCCGGGCTGATGCGGTCGTCGGAGTCCAGCGGTAGCACGTAATCGCCGGTGGCAAGGGCGATTCCGGCGTTGCGCGCCGCGGAGAGCCCCCGGTTGCCCTGTCGGTGGACCTGCACCGCGTCGCTCTGCAGTGCCTCGAGGACGGTGCGCGTGGTTGCGTCGGTCGATCCGTCGTCGACGACGATGATCTCGACGGCGGGCTGGGTCTGGGCCAGCGCGCTCTCGACGGCCTCACCCACGTAAGCGCCGTCGTTGAAGCACGGGATGACGATGGAGACGCGACCAGGCGGAGACGTTGGCGTCATGGCAGTGAGCCTAGAGGGACTAATGTCCTAGAGGGTGTCCTCCCAAAGCTCAAGCTCGACGTCGAGGGCGGTCGAGCGCTCATGGTCCGGGGACTACGTGCGTGCGGCGATCTGCTCGAGATCCTCCCGTCGTCCGGTTCCGGCTGCACCACGAGGCCTTCGTCCCACAGCAGTCCCCGGCCGGCCTCGCAACCGGGCGGGACGCCAGCGACAGTGGCGCCCGATGCAAGTGCGACCGTCCACCGTCCCTTGCCGTAGTCCCGGGTAGGTGCGTGTAGACGGTTGACCAGGTTGGTGAACGATCCTGTGGCCTTGGCACCACGCATGGCTGTCATCAGAGAGGCCTGGGTGGTGCGGCTTCAGGCAGCAGTTGGTGGCCCCGGATGAACGTCAGACCTATCCGCGACACGTCGGCCGCCGTGACCTCGGCGTCTGCCTACTCATCCGGCTGCCTGCCTACCGCAGCAGATCGACCGGGCGCTCGTCGCGGCAGCGCGGGTCGATCGAGCACGTCCCGGTCGCCGCCGGCGACGACGGCGGGAAGTCACCAAGGAGCCCAAGGGCTGGCTGACGTGCCACGACCACGCAGGTCCCGGACGATGAGCGCCGAGACAGTGGCGCCAGCGCACGGCGCGCCCGGTCTGACGTGGGTCTGGTCTGCAGCAGGACGAAGTCAGCGTCGGTCCACCGTGCCAACACGCCAGCATTGACTCGACACTGGCCCAACCGCGACCGCCCGGATCCGTGTCGACGACTCGGTTGCGACGCACATGGGTGAGCATCTCTACTGAGGACCGGGTGATCGGGCCGAGTTCAGCTCAGGTGCTCGACGAGGCGGTCGACCACCGCCCGGTCAACTGAAGACATGAACTTCCGCGCGAACATGCGATCGGAGTCCAGGAGCTCACCGAAGTCCTTTTCGGTGAAGACATACGGCCCGCCCCGGTCCCAGTCGATGAGGCGGGCGCTGCCTGCGTACTCGTCGTGCGGATCGAACAGTCGAGCCCGAAACTCAGAGTTCCAGGCGAGCGTCTGGACGTAGAGCTCGGACGGCGCATGGCCGAACCGAAGGAGCCGTCGGATCAGCTTCTCGTTGTCAAGGAGGTGCAGCGCCATGAGGTGAGTGATCGAGAACCAGTCACTGCCCTTGCGCAGCTCGAGTCCGAACCGGCGCGCGTGGTCGTAGCCCAAGCGGCGCTGCAATCGGATGACGTTGTCGGTGCCTCGACTGCGAATGGCGCGTTCCACGCGGTTGGTGGGCCGCATGTAGCGGTTGAAGAAGTGGAGCTCGGTCGCCCAGCGGGGGTCGAAGCGCTCGGCGTACCCGATGAACTCCCGGCCCGCGTGACGGCTGAAGAAGTCATGGATCTCGTCCTGTGTCTTAAGCGGCAGGTCGGCGCCCGACACGAGGTGGTAGTAGTCGTAACGGCCAGGGGCTGCTGCTCGGAAGAGTCGGAGCGCCGCGTCGACCTGGGAGAAGTCCCCCCAGAAGACTTTTCGTCGCGGCACGAACACCATCTCGGAACGTGTGCACACAGGTGCCAAGCGACTCGGGTCGGTCTGGGTGAACCTCTTGTCTAGGTGCACGAAGACGGTGTTGCGCCGGTCGTCCAGCAGCTGCAGCAGTTTGACGAGGACGTACGGATCGTCGTGGGCCAAAACCAAATACGCGTGGCGAGACACGTGATTGCCTATCGGTAGTTCTCGAGGGAAGGTCGCAGTCGCTCGTCGACCAGGATCCGGTCCGCGTACTTGAAGCACATCGGCTGGAACGTGGCGCCCTGCAGGGCACCCCAAGGAACGGGATACCCGTTGTTGTCCCCGAGGACGTTCCCCGGCGTGGCGGCGAGACGTTGGGCGAACCGGTCAAGACGTCGCGAGACCTCCGCGAACCACTCGGCAGTCAGTGGCGTTCCTGGCCGGGCGATGAAGGCGCCGTTGGCGGGCAGCCGTCGGTGGTGGCGCTGGAGACTGCGGTAGATGCTGCCCGCCTCGTCCGAGACGTCACGCGCGCTGACCTCCGGGTAGCCCAGGACCCACTTGTCAGGATTTGCGTCGAGGCGGTCGAAGCAGGAGGCCAAGTCGCCGTAGTCGCGCTTGATGTCGGCATACCCACCGCCATGATGGTGCATGAGGTAGCACCTGAGGTAGTCCGACCGATGCACGAGGGACAGGTCTGCGTATGCCGGAGGCAGAGGGCTGTCCGGCACGACCCAGTCGACGAGGTTGTCGGCGGTCACCAGGACCACCTCGACAGCGGGATTGTCCGTCCGCAGTTGAGCCAGCGCTGCCGAACGGTTGGGCGTGAGCCCGTTGTCCCCCGTCCACAGGCAGAACACGCGCCGGGGCAGCACCGAGGCCGGGACCTCCTCTAGCGACTTCGGCGTCCGGCTGACGAACGAGTCGAGATAGTCGCCATTGGAGTACTGCGGGGGCGAGATCCGGCTCCACGCAGTCAGCATCCGGTCCTGTGTACCCCATCGGACCTCGGTCAGCAGGTCCGTCACGCGCTTTCTGCGGAGCCAGGCGGCATGCTTGGCTTCCCGCGCGAGCTGGGTGAGGGCCATGAGACCATGATAGGTAGACCTGCCAGGCCGTTGGTCAGGTCAGCAGCCTGACTGGTGGTCGATGAAAGCGTCGTCATCGAACCAGACCACCCAGTCGTGGGCGTCAAGTGTGGAGCCACCGCGGCGGACCTTGTGCCAATAGCCGTCAGCGCCCTCGAACGGCGCCGGCTCGAGGTGCTGGGCGAGTCCGTGGCGTCGGGCGTAGAGCTGGTGTCCCACGTCCGATGCGTATCGGAGCCGGTTGCATCCGGACACGATTGCGACGTCCAGTTCGACCATGGCGGCGAGCCTACCCACGCTGGGCGCGAGGAGGGCATACAAATCGGTGACGTCGCGGTCGTGCTCGGTAGTCGATCAGACAGCGACGCGGGCGTACGTCATCATGAATTGGTGCTGACTCAGACTGTCTCGGTAGTGATCCCACACTACGGAGACCCCTTGCCCACCAAGAATCTGGTGTCCAGCATCCGTGAGCAGGTCCGACAACTCGGTGGGAGCGTCGTCGTCGTCGATGACGCGTCTCCCGTACCGCTTGGTGAGGTTGAGGGCGCCACCGTGATTCGTAGGAAGGTCAACGGCGGGTTCGGAGCAGCCGTGAACAACGGCATGGCAGTCGTGGAGACTGATCTCGTCGCCATTCTCAACAGCGACCTGATCGTCGGGAACGACCTTCTCGAGAGCTGGCTGGAGGCGGCGACGCCCTGGCTCCCGGCCGTAGTGGCCCCCCAAGTCGTGACGTACGGGCACATCGGCGCCACCACCTTCCGCTTCCCCGGCCCCAGCACCGTGCTGGCGCAGGGGACCAATCTGGTGGCCGTCAGACGAGCCTCTCGATGGGCCTCGCGCCTGATCGGCGAGGACCTACCATCCAATCCTGCTAGCACTCATGTGGTCGACTGGGTGTCTGGCGCCGCAATGCTGCTCCCCGCCGAGACCTTCCGTTCGGTCGGCGGGTTCGACGAGCGGTTCCACATGTACCTCGAGGAGGTCGACCTCCAGCGACGTTTGCGGGATCGCGGCGTCCCCGCTGTCTACGTTGGGCATGTACGCGTCGAGCACGTCGGGTTCGGGTCGTCGGACCAAGCCAAGCGGGAGCGGTGGGCGCTGGAGTCCTGGCTCCGCTACGCCGACAAGTGGGGGTGGCAGGGCCGCCTCAAGGTCGCCGTCGCTGTTGCGGCGTACATCAATCTCGCGACAGACGGCCTGCGGCGTGTGCTCGGGAGGGATGTCCAACCGGTGACGGACTGGCGTCGGCGGCGGTCACTCTCCCACGACGTCTGGACCAGTCAGGCTCGACGGGAGTCGTAGTACATCCATATCGAGGCGGGTGACGGTTCGGCGGTCTCCGTCCCCCATTGGTCGTAGACGCGCACGTCGGTGAACCCGGCAGCTTCGAGCTGGGCGACCTGGACCGTGGGGGAGATGTAGTAGTGGAGCAGTGAGTAGTGGTGCGCCTCGTCGTTGACGAGCGCGTACTCCGGGGTCTCGACCTGCTCCTTGCGGAGGTGCCGCCAGTTCCTGTGGTGCCGCAGAGCTTCAGCGCTCTTCCTGAGCATGACCCGGCCAGGCTTGAAGCGGCCCTGCCACGGCAGCATGCCGCGTCGCACGTAGTCACGGTTGTGGCTGGAGAACATCCAGTGGCCACCGGGCCGGAGGACTCGATGCACCTCGGCAAGGACCTGGCGGCGGCCGTCGTGGTCGAGCGAGTCGAGGCCGTTGAAGCTGAAGTTGACGAAGTCGAAGCTCGCGTCCTCGAACTGCGACATGTCGCGGGCGTCGCACCAGCGGATGTCCGAGTCTGGATAGAGCTGGGCGGCCGCGCGGACGAGCCCGTGGGAGTAGTCGACTCCCACGTAGTGGCCCACCTTCGGAGCGAGGTAGGCCGTGGTCCGCCCGGCTCCGATGCCGATGTCGAGCAGTCGGCCGGTCCGAAGCTCGTCGCTCAGCGGCTCGAACATGTTGCGCTCGGCCTGCTGGGGTGGGGCGATCGTGCGGTAGATGTCGATGACACCTGTGTCTTCGTAGATCCGCTGGTTGTCGTCGCTCGGGGCCACGACCAGAGCCTAGTTGCTGCCGGTCGTTGTGCTAGGGCGATGGGGAGCGGCCCGCCCGGGCGTCCGGTGACTAGAGTGCGCTTGATGTTCATGCACCCGGAAGGAGCCCGATGCGCCGCCTTGTGATCGCCCCCCACATGGACGACGAGTCCCTGGGCTGCGGCGGGCTGCTCGCGAAGCACGCCGCGGACTCCACCGTCGTCGTCGTGACCCAGAGCGGGGACACCCGTCGAGGTGAGCACACACGTGCCATGGAGGTGCTCGGCGTCGCCGACTCCCGGTGCCTGGACTTCGAGGACGGGACCACCCAGCACTACATGTCGGATCTCGTGGCACGGCTCGACGACGTGATGAGGGACGTACGCCCAGACGAGATCTACCTCCCCTTCCCCTCGCTCCACCAGGACCACATCGGCGTCTACGAGGCGGGTATGCGCTCGGCGCGACTGTCCATGTCTCCCGACCACTGGGTTCCGAACTCGGTGTTGGTCTACGACATCGCCGTCTACGACGTGAACCTCTACCCCTCCGACCTCCGCTGGAACGTCTTCGAGGCGCTCACCGAGGAGCAGGCGGACCTCAAGGCCGAAGCCTGCGCGGCCTACGTCTCGGAGAATCCCGGCGGGGCGCACCCGATGAACAGCATCAAGGAGATCGCCGCCACGGTCGGCCACATGCGCAAGGTCGAGTTCGCCGAGCAGTACGCCCTCGTACGCCAGGTGCGTCGGTGAAGGTCACGATCCATCAGCCGGACCTCCTGCCCTACTCGGGGTTCTGGTTCAAGATGGCCACCTGTGACGCCTTCGTCCTCTCGGTGCACGACCAGTTCCAGAAGCACGGCTACCAGCGCCGGGTCACCATGCGCGGCGCCTGGTGCTCCCACCAGCTCGTCGGCAAGCCGTCGATGGTGCCGATCAACACGGTCGAGGTTGCCGATGGCTGGCAGCAGCGCATCGTCGACGTCATCAAGGGCAGGTACGCCGGCGCGCCCTTCCTCGAGTCCCGCGGCAGCGAGCTCTTCGAGCGGATCCTGGCCAGCGAGGGACGATTGCTGCACGAGGTCAACATCTCGATGATCGAGATCGTCCGCGACATGCTCGACATCTCGACCCCGCTGGTCGTGACCGAGCCACCTGTCGAGGCGGGGACTGAGCGGCTCATCGAACAGGTGCGGATGGTCGGCGGCACGGCCTACCTCGCGGGACAAGGTGGTCGTGCCTACATGGGAGACGACCCGGAGGGCAGGTTCGCCGCGGCGGGTCTGGATCTGCTCTGGTCGCAGCACCAGCGCTCGACCGATGACTCGATCGTCACGCTGTTGATGGACGAGCCTGACCCCATGGACCACGTCCTGAGACAGGCCACCTGACTTCACTGCCGAGCTGTCGTGATGCTGATGGACATCAGCGTCCTGCTAGTCGGCCGTGAGCTGAACCAGCACGTCCTCCACGAACTCGGCCACGGCGTCCTCACCGACGACGGGACCTCCGGCCATGAGCCCGTCGACCCCGATCAGGACGGCGGCCGGCGTGCTGACGGAGAACACCCGGCGCACGTTGAGCTCCGGCTCCACCGCGCCCAGCTCGCGAGCATGCGCAGCGGCGCCGGCCGCCGAGGGCTCGTCGGGATAGACGGCCAGCACTCCCACGGCGGGCGCCAGCTGCGCCGCCCAGTCGTCCAGCTTCGCCGCGGTCCGGACGCAGGGACTGCAGCCGGGGTTGAGGACCACCAACAGCCGGGCCTGCATGGTGGCCAGCTCGGCCAGGGTGGTGGACCGGTCGTCGGGGAGCTTCAGGACCCCGTACGGGATCGGCTGGCGTTCGTAGTCGAGGACCTCCGCGTCGCCCTGCGACCGGGTCGCGGGGGCCGACGTGCCACCCACCACCAGCAGTGCCACCGCCGCAGCCGCAACGGCCGCGACCAGCGTCCACGCGTCCCCGCTGTCCAGGTCACCGAGGGCCGCCGGAACGGACCCGCCGTCCAGGGCGAACCAGACGACCAGCCCGGAGAGCACCACCAGCAGGCCGTTGCGCCCGAGGGTCGTCCGGTCGATGTCGTGGCGCCCCAGGCTGCCGAAGCACGAGCAGGACACCGGCTCATCGAAGCCGAGCGCCCGAGCGACCAACCAGGTGTAGGAGAGCATCAGCACCAGCACGGCCAGCGCCACAGGCAACAGCCATCCCGATGGCGCCGCGAGCAGCAGGACCGCCAGCGCGACCTCGGCCCATGGGAGGGCCGTTGCCGCGGCGTCGGCGGGCACCACGTGTGGCACCCGGAGCGCGTCGAAGGCGTCGCGGGTCGCGCGGCGGTCACGGAGCTTGGCGACTCCGCTGGTGACCAGCACGGCCGCGAGGGTCAGCCCCACGATGAGCGCTGCGACCGGTGTCGACGACATGGCCCGAATCGTACGGTCCGTGGTCCGGCGATGGTGCTCGAACGGAATGGCAGGCTGGTCTTCAACTCCTGCACGAGCTGACCCGCGCGCTCTTCGGCTCCCGCTCGCTCCTCCCTCGAGGGACAGGACGCAGCAACGTCGGAGGCGCGCCCGGTCAAGGAATGCTCGGGTTCGGTGTGCGGTTGTCGTCTCTTGATGACCTCTCCCGCTGCGCCCCGCCTCGAGCCCGAGAGCACTGACGACTCTCGTCGCGTCTCGCTCCTGCTCGGCCTCCTCTTCGGGCTGGCCGGGATGGGCTCGTCCAGCGCGGCGGTGACCCTGCCCCTGCTCGGGCCCGACCTCGGAGTCGGTCAGGGGCTGGCCACGTGGACGATCAGCCTCTACGCGCTCATGCTCGCGGTCACCACCGCGCTCTACGGCCGGATCTCCGACCTCGTCGGCGTACGCGCACCGCTCCTGGCCGGGCTGGTGCTGATGTCGGTCGGCGCGCTGGTCGCCGCGGTGGCGCCCACCTTCGAGGTCCTGCTCGGTGCCCGCGTGATCCAGGGCGCCGGGGCGGCCGCGGTCCCGACGCTGGGAGTCACGGTCCTGTCGGCGAGGTACTCGGGCGAGATCCGCGGGCTCGCCTTCGGTCGCCTCGCCGGCACCGCCGCGGCGGTGAGCTGCCTCGGGCCCCTCGTCGGCGGCCTCGTCGAGTCGGCGCTGGGGTGGCGCGCCGTGATGGCACTGCCGATCCTCGGCGCGCTCGTGGTGCCGTTCCTGTGGCGTGCCCTGTCCACCGACGGCAGCGGAGCGCGTCTCGACATCGTCGGGGCGGTCCTGGTGGCCCTCACCGCGGCCGGGATGGTCCTGCTCGTGCAGTCCCCGTCGGCCGGGCTCCTCATTGCCGCGATCGGAGCGACCCTGCTGGTGCTGGGGGTGCCCGCGGTGCGCGCGACCGTACGCCGACGTCCCGACGGCTTCCTCCCGCTCGAGGTGGTGCGCAACGCCGTCGTCGTACGCAGCGCGGTCGCGGCCGCGGCGGTGCCCGCGGCGTGGTTCGCGCTGCTGATCGCCCTGCCTGCGGTCCTCCTCGCCCACGGGTGGGAGGCGTGGGAGGTCGGCCTGGCCATGGTGCCCAGCGCGGTGGTGGCGCTCTTCGTCCCGCAGGTCGCCGGGCCGCTGCTGGTCAGGATCGGCCCCGGGCGAGCGCTGGCGTTGTCCGGGCTGGTCGCCTCAGCAGCGCAGCTGGTGGCGGCAGGCGGCGCCTACCTCACGAGTGCGCCGATCCTCGTGGTGGCGATCGTGCTGGTCACCTTCGCCTTCGGGCTGGGCCAGCCGGCGCTGAGCGCGGTCGTCGGCGACGCCGTGTCGCCCGAGGTCCGGGGCGTCGCCCTCGGTGTGGCCACGCTGCTCTTCCTCATCGGCGGCAGCGTCGGCTCGGCCGTGGTGGCCGGTCTCGGCGGTCCGCTGGGCATGCCAGTGGCGCTGCTCGTGCTCGCCGTGCTCCCACTGCTTGGGCTGGTCGTGCTCGCGCCGACGCTGCGGCCGGCGCGGGGCTGACTCAGCCCTTGTTGGCCTTGCGCGCCTGCGAGGCCGTCTTGGCGCGGGCGTTGGCGTCCAGCACGACCTTGCGGATCCGGACCGTCTCGCGCGTGACCTCGACGCACTCGTCCTCGCGGCAGAACTCCAGGCACTGCTCGAGCGAGAGCCGCTTCGGCGGGATCAGCTTCTCGAAGTTGTCGGAGGTGGCGGACCGGATGTTGGTCTGCTGCTTCTCCTTGGTGATGTTGACGTCCATGTCGTCGGCGCGGGAGTTCTCGCCGACGATCATGCCCTCGTAGACCTCGGTGGTCGGCTCGACGAACAGCACGCCGCGCTCCTGCAGGGACGTCATGGCGTACGCCGTCGCCACGCCGGCGCGGTCGGCGACCAGGGAGCCCGAGTTGCGCGAGCGGATCTCACCGGCCCACGGGTGGTAGCCCTCGGAGATGTGGTGGGCGATGCCCGTGCCGCGGGTCTCGGTGAGGAAGTCGGTGCGGAAGCCGATGAGGCCACGCGCAGGGACGACGAAGTCCATCCGGACCCAGCCGGTGCCGTGGTTGGTCATCCCCTCCATGCGCCCCTTGCGGGCGGCGAGGAGCTCGGTGATGGTGCCGAGGTACTCCTCGGGCGCGTCGATCGTGAGGCGCTCGAAGGGCTCGTGCACCTTGCCGTTGACCTCACGGGTGACGACCTGCGGCTTGCCGACGGTGAGCTCGAAGCCCTCGCGGCGCATCTGCTCGACCAGGATCGCCAGCGCGAGCTCGCCGCGGCCCTGGACCTCCCAGGCGTCGGGTCGCTCGGTGGGCAGGACGCGCAGGGAGACGTTGCCGACGAGCTCCGCGTCGAGGCGGTCCTTGACCAGGCGGGCGGTCACCTTCGCGCCCTTGACCTTGCCGACCAGGGGTGAGGTGTTGGTGCCGATGGTCATCGAGATCGCCGGCTCGTCGACGTGGATCAGCGGCAGTGCGATCGGGTTCTCGGCGTCGGCGAGGGTCTCACCGATCGTGATGTCGGGGATGCCCGCGATGGCGACGATGTCACCGGGACCGGCGGACTCGCCCGGCACGCGCTCGAGGCCCTCGGTGACGAGCAGCTCGGTGATGCGGACGTTCTTGGTGACTCCGTCGCGCTTCATCCACGCGACCGTCTGGCCCTTCTTCAGGGTGCCCTGGTGGACGCGCAGCAGCGCGAGGCGGCCGAGGAACGGCGACGAGTCGAGGTTGGTGACGTGGGCCTGGAGCGGAGCGCCCTCGTCGTACTGCGGGGCCGGGATCGTCTCGAGGATGGTCTTGAAGAGCGGCTCGAGGTCCGAGCCCTCGGGCATGGAGCCGTTCTCCGGCTGCTGGAGCGAGGCGATGCCGGCCTTGCCGGACGCGTAGACGACGGGGAAGTCGAGGGCGTCCTGGCTGTGCGAGTCGTCGAGCAGGTCCATGAAGAGCTCGTAGGACTCGTCGACGACCTCGGTGATGCGGGCGTCGCTACGGTCGGTCTTGTTGACGACGAGGATCACAGGCATGTCGGCGTTGAGCGCCTTGCGAAGGACGAAGCGGGTCTGGGGGAGCGGGCCCTCGGAGGCGTCGACGAGCAGCACGATGCCGTCCACCATGGACAGGCCGCGTTCGACCTCGCCGCCGAAGTCGGCGTGGCCGGGGGTGTCGATGATGTTGATGACCATCGGCTGGCCGCCGCCGGCCGGACCGGCGTAGTGCACGGCGGTGTTCTTCGCGAGGATGGTGATGCCCTTCTCGCGCTCGAGGTCGCCGGAGTCCATGACGCGGTCGGCGACGCTCTCGGCCTGGTGGGCGGTGAACGCGCCGGCCTGGCGGAGCATCGCGTCGACCAGCGTGGTCTTGCCGTGGTCGACGTGAGCGACGATCGCGACGTTGCGCAGGTCGGAGCGGGACAGGGTGGACATGCAGGAGCCTTCCGGGCGGAGACGAGCAAGCGGCCGTACGGCCGGGCGCGGCCAGCACGGCCGCAGCGTCAGAAGTCTAGTGCGGGACGGGCAGGAAGCGGATTTCCCGGACGTCGCTCCCCCTACCCACTGTCGGACGGCAGGGGTAGACCTGTCCCATGACGTCTCGGGCCCCTTCCTCCCACACCTCCCCCCGGTGCACCTTCATCCCGCCCTGGCTCGCCGAGCTCGTCGACGGGCCGGAGCAGGCCGCGCGCGACGAGGCGCTGCGCGCGAGCCGGGAGGGGCGGGCTCGCTCGGCCGGCACCGCGACCGTCGACCTCGACGCTCCCGCCTGGACCGTCCACGACGCCGGCTCGACGACCTCCCTGCCAGGCACGCCGGCCCGCTCGGCAGGTCAGCCCGAGACAGGCGACGTCGCCGTCGACGAGGCGGCCGCCGGCATCGAGGCGACCCTGGCGATGTTCGCGGAGGTCCTCCGGCGCGACTCCCACGACGGCGCGGGCGCGCCGGTCAGCCTCACCGTCCACTACGGCTCCGACTACAACAACGCCTTCTGGGACGGCAACCAGCTGGTCTTCGGCGACGGTGACGGCCGCGTCTTCGAGCGCTTCACCAAGCCGGTCGACGTGCTGGCCCACGAGTTCTCCCACGCGGTCATCCAGCACACCGCCGACCTGACCTACCGCGGTCAGTCGGGCGCGCTCAACGAGTCCGTCGCCGACGTGTTCGCGTCCTGCCTCAAGCAGCGGCTGCTGGACCAGGAGGCCGGCGACGGCGATTGGCTGATCGGGGAGGGCATCTTCACCGCGTCGGTCCGGGGTCGTGCGCTGCGCGACATGGCGGCCCCCGGGACGGCCTACGACGACCCCGAGGTCGGCGCCGATCCCCAGGTCGGACACATGGACGACTTCGTCGAGACGACGGCCGACAACGGCGGAGTCCACCTCAACTCCGGCATCCCCAACAAGGCCTTCCAGCTCGCCGCGGTCGCCATCGGCGGCACGGCGATCGAAGGTGCAGGCCGGATCTGGTACGACGCCCTCATCGGCGGTGACGTCTCTGCGGACGCCGACTTCGCTGCCTTCGCCGCCGCCACTGTCGCAGCCGCCGGGCAGCACGCCGACGTCGTCCGCGACGCGTGGACGCAGGTCGGCGTGGAGCCGGCCGCCACCGGAGGTGCGGCGGTGCCGGAGGCCGTGCCTGACACCGTCGCCGCTGCTCGGCTGAGGGTCGAGCGCAGCGGGGGATTCATCGGCCGGACGGAGTCGGCCGAGGTCGACCTCGACGATCCCGCCCAGACTGGGCTCCGTGGCCTGGTCGCCGACGCCGGGCTCACCGGCGTCGACCCTGCGCTGGACCCCACGCCCCGGCCCGACATGTACGTCTACACCTTCACGCTCGACGACCACGAGCCCGTCTGCGTGCCCGAGCACCGGCTCACCGACCTCCAGGCCGAGCTCGCCCGACGGGTCCTGCAGCCCGGGTCGGTCGCGGACTGAGGAGCAGGCGATGCGGCTCACCGTCGTCGATGGCGACATCACCACCCAGCAGGTCGATGCGGTCGTCAACGCCGCCAACCGTCGGATGCGCGGCGGCCTCGGGGTCGACGGGGCCATCCATGCTGCCGGTGGGCCGGAGGTGCTCGAGGACTGCAAGCGGCGCTTCCCCGACGGCCTGGCCACCGGCGCCGCGGGCTGGACGACCGGCGGTCGGTTGCCTGCGCGCTGGGTGATCCATGTGGTCGGCCCCAACTACGCCGCCGGCGAGCGGGACCGCAGCCTGCTGACCTCCTGCTACTCCGGCGCGCTGGCCGTCGCCGACGAGCTCGGCGCCCGGACGGTGGCCTTCCCGCTGGTGAGTGCCGGCGTCTACGGCTGGCCGCGGGAGGACGCGATGCGGGCCGCGGTCGAGACCCTGCGCACCACCCCGACCGCGGTCGAGGAGGCCCGCATCGTCGCGTTCGGCAGGGCGGCGTACGACGAGATCGCCGCGGTGGTGGGAGCCTGATGCGCGATCCGGAGCGCTGGCCCGTCTCCTCCCTCTGGGTGTCTCCGCGGTCGAGGGTCTCCCGCTAGGTTCACCGGGTGCCTCGACTGCGGCGTACGTTCCCCGACCAGCCGGGCTGGACCCGACGGCGGTCCGGCAAGGGGTTCACCTACCTCGACCTGGACAGCAACCGACTCGGCGAGGAGCAGGCCCAGCGCTGCAGGGACCTGGTGATCCCGCCCGCGTGGACGGACGTGTGGATCACGCCCCACGCCAACGGCCACCTCCAGGCGGTCGGGACCGACGACGCCGGGCGTCGGCAGTACCTCTACCACCCGCAGTGGCGCAGCAGCCGCCAGGCCGCGAAGTTCGACCGGATCCTCCGCTTCGGCAAGGCGCTCTCCAAGGCCCGCGAGCGGGTGCTGACCGACATCGAGGCCGAGGGGATGTCGCTCGAACGTGCCTGTGCCGTCGCCGTACGACTCCTCGACCTCGGCTACTTCCGGATCGGCAACGACGTCTACACCGACACCAACGGCTCCTTCGGCCTGACCACCCTGCGCAAGGAGCACGTCAGCCGTCACGGCAAGGCCCTGCGGTTCCAGTTCCTCGGCAAGTCGGGCATCGAGCACAAGATCGACATCGACGACAAGGCCGTGATCGGGGCGCTCGACGTGATGCGGCGCCGGCGTGGGGGCGAGGAGCTCCTGGCGTGGAAGGACGGTCGGCGCTGGCGCAACCTGGGGTCAGGCGACGTCAACGCCTACATCCGCACCTGCATGGGGATCGAGGCCACGGCCAAGGACTTCCGCACCTGGCACGCGACCGTGATCGCGGCGGCCGCGCTCGCCGAGGCCGACGAGCCGGGGGAGACCAAGGCGTCGCGCAAGCGCGCCGCGTCCGGCGCCATGAGGGAGGTCTCGGAGTTCCTCGGCAACACCCCCACGCTGGCGCGGACGGCGTACGTCGACCCGCGCGTGGTGGAGGCCTACGAGCGGGGCCGGACGATCAAGGTCCGGACGCGCTACGACACCGCCGACGCACGCCAGGCAGCGCTCGAGCGCGCCGTGCTCAAGCTGCTCTCGGCCTGAGCACGACGCTCGGGCTCAGAGGTTCTCGACGACGTGGTCGATCGCGCCGGTGAGCTTCTCGACGTCGGCCGGGTCGATCGCGGGGTACATCGCGATCCGCAGCTGGTTGCGGCCCAGCTTGCGGTAGGGCTCGGTGTCGACCACGCCGTTGGCGCGCAGCACCGCGGCGATCCGGGCGGCGTCGATCGACTCGTCGAAGTCGATCGTGCCGATGACGAGCGAGCGGTCCGCCGGGTCGGCGACGTAGGGGGTCGTGTACGACGTCCGCTCCGCCCAGCCGTAGAGCGCGTCCGAGGAGGCGGTCGTCCGCTCGACCATCGCCTTGAGCCCACCTTGGCCGTTCATCCAGTCGAGCTGCTCAGCCATCAGGAAGAGCGTGGCCACCGACGGGGTGTTGTAGGTCTGGTTCTTCGACGAGTTGTCGATTGCGGTCGGCAGGTCGAAGAACGGCGGGACGTAGCGCTCGCTCGCGGCGATCTCCTCGGCACGTGCGAGGGCGCGGGGCGACATCAGCGCGATCCACAGCCCGCCGTCGGACGCGAAGCACTTCTGCGGCGCGAAGTAGTAGGCGTCCACCTCGTTGAGGTCGACGGGCAGGCCGCCGGCGCCGGAGGTCGCGTCCACGAGCACCAGCGCGTCGTCGGCGACGTCCGCGGGACGGCGTACGGGAGCCATCACCGCGGTGGAGGTCTCGTTGTGCGCCCAGGCGTAGGCGTCGACGCCGTCCTCGGCGACCGCGTCCGGTCGCGAGCCGGGGTCGCTGGAGATGACCGTCGGGTCGGCCAGCCACGGCGCCTTCTTGGCCGACGTGGCGAACTTGGACGAGAACTCGCCGAAGGCGAGGTGTTGGCTCTTCTCGCGGATCAGGCCGAAGCAGGCGATGTCCCAGAAGGCGGTCGCCCCGCCGTTGCCGAGGACGACCTCGTAGCCCTCCGGCAGGTCGAACAGCGCAGCCAGTCCCTCACGGACCCGCCCGACGGTCTTCTTCACCGGCGCCTGCCGGTGGGAGGTGCCCATCAGCTGGTCGCCGGTCGCGGCCAGCGCGTCGAGGTGGCTCGTCTGGATCTTGGACGGACCCGCGCCGAAGCGGCCATCGGCCGGGAGGAGCTCGGCGGGGATCTGCAGTGTCTGATCGTGCGGGGCGTCGGTCATGGAGAAACCTCACGTGGAGCGGGACGGTGGTCCTGACGACGCTGTCAGAGGCGCCTATTGTGGCATCCGCCCAAGCACGTCTCATGTCGGGGGAGCTCTCGTGAACACCAGCCTGGACGGCAACGCCCTGGACGGCAGCGCCTTGGACGACACGGCCCGGGACCACCTCGTGATCGAGCGGGTGCCGATCACGCACCCGGACGCCCAGTCGCTGATCGAGGCCGTGCAGGCCGAGTACGTCGCGCGCTACGGCGGCCAGGACGAGTCGCCCGTCGACCCGGCCGACTTCGAGGACCCGCTCGGCCAGTTCTTCGTGGGCTACCTCGATGGTGCACCCGTCGCGACCGGCGCCTGGCGGCGCAGCTCGGTGAAGGCGCTCCGCGCCGAGGTCACCGCGGAGATCAAGCGGATGTACGTCGTCCCAGCCGCGCAGCGCCGGGGACTGGCCCGCCGGATGCTCGCCCACCTCGAGACCACCGCCGCGGCTGCCGGCATCGAGGCCCTGGTGCTGGAGACCGGGATGAAGCAGCCCGAGGCCATCGCGCTCTACCTCTCCTCCGGCTACGAGCCGATCCCGGGCTTCGGCTACTACTGCGGCTCGGACCTGAGCCGCTGCTTCGGTCGGCGGATCACGTCCGCCGGGTGAGGTCGTCGCCGTAGTCTGGGGACGTGGACCGCGGACTGATGCTCAATGACGCCGACTGCGGCTTCTGCATGCGCACCGCCGCGCTGGTGCCACGGCTAGGGGTCGACGTCGACAGCGCCACGCTGCAGTTGGTCGACCTCGCGGCGTTGGGCGTCGACGAGGAACGGGCCCTGGTCGAGATGCCCTACGTCCACCCGGACGGTCGCGTGGACTACGGCCACCGCGCCTTCGCCGCGATCCTCGCCACCGGCCCGGTGCCGTGGCGGCTCGTCGGCCGACTGATGACGAGTCGGCCGGTCGATCCGGTCGCCCGACGCGTCTACCGCTGGGTCGCCGCCAATCGCTCACGGCTGCCGGGCGGCACTCCGGCCTGCTCCCTCGACGGACGCTGACGCCGGCTGGTGTGGAGGTCCGGGTCTCCGGTCCGAAAGGGCACGGTGAACTACAGCGTTGATGTTCGAGCAATCCACTGACGGTGGCTGGTGGGGCACCTACGGTCACTGAGCCGGAAGTGATCTCAGGGGAAGATGGGGCGTCGACATGGGGGCGATCGTGCGTGCCGTCATCCTGCTCTCCGTCTCCCTGAGCCTGGCGCTGGCCATGACGTTGAGCGGTTCGCTCGCCGCCTCCGCGAAGGACGGGCGGGACACCGTCACCTCCTCGGCGCCCTACCTCATGCCCGTCGAGCCCTACGCCGGCTACCAGCCGCAGACGACCTGCCTCCGAACGCCCAAGACGGGTGTCCTGATGCTGGCCGACTGGCTCGTCGCCCGCGGCGGGGGCTATGGCACGATCAGCCGGTCGTGCGAGGGCTCGAGCACCAGTGAGCACAAGGAGTCGCGCGCCTTCGACTGGATCCTCGACGCGCGCGTCGAGGCCGACCAGGCGCTCGCGGCCGCGCTGCTCGACGAGATCCTCGCCCCGGACGACACCGGCGAGCCGCATGCGCTGGCCCGCCGGATGGGGATCATGTACGTCATCTGGGACGACCACATGTACGCGGCGTACGACGGCTTCGAGCCCAAGCGCTACCTCAGCTCGGGCTGCCGCACCCGCCGGACCTGCTCACCGACGCTGCGCCACCGCGACCACATGCACATCTCGCTGACGCGCAAGGGCGCGCGCGGCAAGACGTCGTGGTACCTCGCTCAGCCGGCGCTGGCGTCCGTGGTCCCGTGACAGGGCTTCGTCCTTCCGCGACCGGCGGTGCGGGTCAGCGGCCCCAGGCCTCGTTCCAGCCCTCGACCTCGCTGGCCGCACGGGTGCTCGGGCCTGCGTAGACCGCGGACGGCCGGATGAGCCGCCCGGTGGTCTTCTGCTCCAGGATGTGCGCCGACCAGCCGCCGGTGCGGGCGCAGGTGAACATCGAGGTGAACATGTGCGAGGGGACCTCGGCGAAGTCGAGGACGATGGCCGCCCAGAACTCGACGTTGGTCTCCAGCACGCGGTCGGGTCGACGCTCCCGAAGCTCCTCGAGCGCGGCTTTCTCCAGGGCGACGGCCACCTCGTAGCGCGGTGCGTCGAGCTCCTTGGCCGTGCGCCGCAGCACCCGTGCGCGGGGGTCCTCGGCGCGGTAGACCCGGTGCCCGAACCCCATCAGCCGCTCGCCGTTGTCGAGGAGCTCCTTGACGTAGGCCGACGCGTCGCCGCGCTTCTCGACCTCCTCGATCATGCCGAGCACGCGCGAGGGCGCGCCGCCGTGCAGCGGGCCTGACATGGCGCCGATGGCGCCGGAGAACGCGGCGGCGACGTCCGCGCCGGTGGAGGTGATGACCCGGGCGGTGAAGGTCGAGGCGTTCATGCCGTGCTCGGCCGCCGAGGACCAGTAGGCATCGATGGCGTGGGCGTGCTGGGGGTCGGCCTCGCCGCGCCAGCGGATCAGGAACCGCTCGGCGAGGGTCGTGCCGGTGTCCACCTCGGTCTGGGTGACGACCGGCCGGCCGAGGCCGCGCGCCGACTGGGCGGCGTACGAGAGCACCATGACGGCGACGCGGGAGAGGTCGAGGCGGGCCTGCTCGTCGGAGATGTCGTAGGTCTGGCCCATGCCCAGCATCGGCGCGAGCATCGCGACCGCGGCCTGGACGTCCGCCCGGACGTCGCCGGTGTGGATGGAGATGTTGTAAGGCTCGGCGGGCGGCAGGCCGGGGTCGTAGGCGCCGTCGACGAGGAGTCCCCAGACCTTCTCGAAGGGCACCCGGCCGACGAGGTCCTCGATGTCCACGCCGCGGTAGCGCAGCGCGGAGCCCTCCTTGTCGGGCTCGGCGATCTGCGTCTCGAACGCGACGACACCCTCGAGGCCGTGCTGGATCTCGGTCATGCCACTCCTCAGTGATCGGGAGTCCCGGAGGGCAGCACGGGACGGCTCATTGTGCACCCCTGGTTTGGCCCGCCCGGCGCTACCCTCGGCGACATGGACCTCACCGGACTGCGCGAGGAGTACGCCCGGGGAGGCCTCGACCTCCCCGACCTGGCCGACGACCCGATCGAGATGTTCGAGCGGTGGATCAGCGAGGTCGTCGGTGCCGGCGTGCACGAGCCCAACGCCATGGTGCTCGCCACCGCGACGCCGGACGGGCGACCGTCGAGCCGGATGGTCCTGCTCAAGGGCGTGGGGCCGGAGGGGTTCGTCTTCTTCACCAACCAGGCGTCGCGCAAGGGTGAGGAGCTCGCGGCCAACCCGCGGTGCGCGCTGCTGTTCCCCTGGCACCCGCTCGAGCGCCAGGTGCGCGTCGACGGGGTCGCCGAGGTGCTCGACGCTGCGCGCGTGGAGGCGTACTTCCGGTCGCGACCGCGCGGCGCGCAGCTCGGCGCGTGGGCCTCGGCCCAGTCGCGCCCGGTGGCGTCGCGCGCCGAGCTCGCCGAGTCGTACGCCGCGATGGAGGCGCGCTTCGGCGACGGCGACGTGCCCGTGCCGCCCGAGTGGGGCGGCTACCGCGTCGTGCCCGAGGCCGTAGAGTTCTGGCAGGGCCGGCCCGGTCGGATGCACGACCGGCTGGTCTACCGGCGCTCCGGTGCCGGGTGGGTGGTCGAGCGGCTCGCGCCGTAGCCGTCGCGCCGAAATCCGTTTGTGAGTGAGTGCTCACTCACTTAGGATCGCAGGGTGACTCCTCGCGCGCGGCCCATGACTCCCGAGGACCGGCGCGAGACGCTGGTCGAGGCCACCATCCCCCTGCTGCTCGAGCACGGTCGGTCCGTCACGACCAAGCAGATCGCCGACGCAGCCGGGGTCGCGGAGGGCACGATCTTCCGGGTCTTCGACTCCAAGGACGACCTCGTGACCGCTGCCGTGGAGAAGGCCCTCGACATGGAGCCGTTCCTCGCCGACCTGCAGTCGATCGACCTGGACCAGGACCTGCGGACCAGGCTGACGGACCTCTGCAGGCACCTCCAGGAACGCTTCCGGGGCATCTTCCTGCTGATGACTGCGATGGGGATGGTCGGCCCGCCCAAGTCTCACCAGCAGATGGAGGCAGGCCGGCGGCGCGCCGAGAAGATCATGGTCGCCGTGGTCGAGGGCGACGCCGACCAGCTCACCTGCACCCCGGTCCAGCTCGTCCACATGCTCCGGATGCTGACCTTCTCCGGGACCCACCCCCACATCAGCGACGGGCACATCCTCACGCCCGAGCAGATCGTGGGGACACTGCTCGACGGCGTGCTGAGGAAGGACTCCTGATGCTGCTCGTGAGGCTCGTACGCACCTACCTCAAGCCGTACGCCGCACCGCTCGCCGCGGTGGTGGCGCTGCAGTTCGTGGGCACCATGGCGGCCCTCTACCTGCCCAGCCTCAACGCCGACATCATCGACAAGGGCGTGGTGACCGGCGACACCGGCTACATCGTGCGCCACGGCGGCCTGATGCTCGTCGTGTCCCTCGTGCAGATCCTCTGCTCCGTCGTGGCCGTGTGGTTCTCCGCGCGCAACGCGATGGGCTTCGGCCGCGACCTGCGCGCCGCGATCTTCCACCGGGTCGGCACCTTCTCCGCGCGCGAGGTGCAGCAGTTCGGCGCACCCTCGCTCATCACCCGCGAGACCAACGACGTGCAGCAGGTCCAGATGCTCGTGCTGATGGCCGGCACCTTGTTGGTGGCGGCGCCGATCATGATGGTAGGCGGCATCATCATGGCGGCCCGCGAGGACGTCGGCCTGTCCTGGCTGGTGCTCGCCGTGGTGCCGGTGCTGGGCATCTCGATCGGCCTGCTGGTGCGCCGGATGGTGCCGAGCTTCCGGCTGATGCAGGAGCGCATCGACGAGGTCAACCGCCTGCTGCGCGAGCAGATCACCGGCGTGCGCGTGGTGCGCGCGTTCGTCCGCGAGCAGCACGAGACCGAGCGGTTCCGCGACGCCAACGAGCAGCTGACCGAGGTCGCCATCCGCGCCGGCCGTTGGCAGGCTGCGATGTTCCCCACCGTGATGATCGTGGCCAACGTGGCGACCGTCGGGGTGCTGTGGTTCGGCGGACACCGGGTCGAGAGCGGCCACATGGAGGTCGGCGCGCTGACCGCCTACATCTCCTACCTGATGCAGATCGTCATGTCGGTGATGATGGCGATGTTCATGCTGATGATGGTCCCGCGTGCCACGGTCTGCGCCGACCGGATCACCGAGGTGCTCGACACCGCGTCGTCGGTGGTGCCGCCCGCCGAGCCGGTCACCGACCTCCCCGACCGGCTGACCCTCGAGCTGGATGCCGTCACCTTCGCCTACCCCGGGGCGGACGAGCCCGTGCTGCGCGGGGTGTCGCTGGCGGCCGGACCCGGTGAGACGGTGGCCGTCGTCGGCTCGACGGGCGCCGGCAAGTCGACCCTGGTCAACCTCGTGCCCCGCCTCTTCGACGCCACCGGTGGGACGGTCCGCGTCGGCGGCGTCGACGTACGCGACCTGCAGCCCGAGACGCTCTGGTCGCGGCTCGGGCTCGTGCCGCAGAAGGCATTCCTCTTCCGGGGGACCGTCGCCGACAACCTGCGCTACGGCAAGCCCGACGCCACCGAGGACGAGATGTGGGCGGCTCTCGAGATCGCCCAGGCCAGGGAGTTCGTCGAGGCCATGCCCGACGGGCTCCAGGCCGAGATCACGCAGGGCGGGTCGAGCCTCAGCGGCGGCCAGCGCCAACGCATGGCGATCGCCCGTGCCGTCATCCGCCGACCGGGCATCTATCTCTTCGACGACTCGTTCTCGGCGCTCGACCTGACCACCGACGCACGTCTGCGCGCCGCGCTGAGACCGGTGACCCGCGACGCGACGGTGGTGATCGTGGCGCAGCGGGTCGCGACCATCCGCCACGCCGACCGGATCGTGGTGATGGAGGACGGAGCCGTCGTCGGCACCGGCACCCACGACGAGCTCCTCGAGGACTGCTCGACCTACCGAGAGATCGTCGCGTCCCAGCTCACCGCGGAGGAGGTGGCATGACCGCCGACGTCGAGGCGCAGGCCGAGCCCGGCACGCTCAAGGAGACCGAGCGCGTCCAGACGGGTCCCGGCGGTCCCGGTCGCGGGCCGATGGGTGGCGGGATGATCGGCCAGAAGGCCGACACGTTCTGGCCCTCGCTCAGGCGGCTGCTCGCCCGGCTGCACCCCGAGCGCCACAAGGCGTACGCCGTCCTGGTCCTGACGCTGCTCAGCGTCGGCGCCACCGCTGTGGGGCCGTGGATCCTGGGCCGGGCGACCGACCTCGTCTTCGCCGGGCTGATCGGCAAGGACGTGCTCGCCGGCGGCGCGACCAAGGAGCAGGCGATCGAGGCCCTGCGCGCCCAGGGCGAGACCAACCAGGCCGACATGCTCGAGTCGATGAGGCTGACCGACGGCGTCGACTTCGCCGCGGTCGCCGACGTGCTGATGGTGGTGCTGGCGGTCTACGTCGCGGCGTCGCTGTTGTCATGGCTCGGCGGCTACCTGCTCAACGACGTCGTCCAGGGCACCGTGCTGCGGATGCGCTCGGAGGTCGAGGACAAGGTCCACCGACTGCCGCTGGGCTACTTCGACAAGCAGCCGCGCGGCGAGCTGCTGAGCCGGGTCACCAACGACATCGACAACATCAGCCAGACGCTGCAGCAGACCATGAGCCAGATGCTCAACTCGCTGCTGACGGTCTTCGCGGTGCTGGCGATGATGTTCTGGATCTCGCCGCTGCTGGCGATGGTGGCCCTGGTCTCGGTCCCGATCTCGATGTGGGTCACCGGCGCGGTGATGAAGCGCTCGCAGGGGCTGTTCATCCAGCAGTGGCGACGCACCGGCACGCTCAACGCCCACATCGAGGAGACGTTCTCGGGCCACTCGATCGTCAAGGTCTTCGGCCGCCAGGCGGAGTCCGAGCGGGTGTTCGCCGAGCAGAACGAGGAGCTCTACGAGGCGTCGTACGGCGCCCAGTTCGTGAGCGGCCTGATCATGCCGATCATGATGTTCGTCGGGAACCTCAACTACGTCGTCATCGCGGTCCTGGGCGGACTCCGGGTCGCCAGCGGCACGATGTCGCTCGGTGACGTGCAGGCCTTCATCCAGTACTCCCGCCAGTTCACCCAGCCGCTGACCCAGGTCGCGTCGATGCTCAACCTGCTGCAGTCCGGCGTCGCGTCGGCGGAGCGGGTCTTCGAGCTGCTCGACGCCCCGGAGGAGCCGGTCGAGGAGCAGGGGAGCCCCGCCGCGGCGTCGGACGCGCACGGCGAGGTCCACTTCGAGGACGTCGCGTTCTCCTACGACCCCGAGAGGCCGCTGATCACTGGCCTGTCGCTGGTGGCGGAGCCCGGCAGCACCGTCGCCATCGTCGGCCCGACCGGCGCCGGGAAGACCACGATGGTCAACCTGGTGATGCGCTTCTACGACCCCCAGTCGGGGCGGATCCTGATCGACGGCGTGGACATCGCTTCGATCCCGCGCGGCGTGCTGCGCAGCCGGATCGGGATGGTGCTGCAGGACACCTGGCTCTTCGCCGGGACGATCCGCGACAACATCGCCTACGGCCGTCCCGACGCCACCGAGGGGCAGATCCTCGAGGCGGCCCGCGCGACGTTCGTGGACCGCTTCGTGCACTCGCTGCCCGACGGCTACGACACGGTGATCGACGAGGACGGCTCCAACCTGTCGGCCGGCGAGCGGCAGCTGGTGACGATCGCCCGCGCGAACCTGTCCGACCCGGCGCTGCTGATCCTCGACGAGGCCACGTCGTCGGTCGACACCCGCACCGAGCTGCTGCTGCAGCACGCCATGGCGGCGCTGCGCTCGGACCGTACGTCGTTCGTGATCGCCCACCGGCTCTCCACGATCCGCGACGCCGACCTCATCCTGGTGATGGAGGACGGCTCGATCGTCGAGCAGGGCTCGCACGAGCAGCTGCTGGAGACCGGAGGGGCGTACGCCCGGCTCTATCGGTCGCAGTTCGAGGCGCCGGTCGAGGAGGCGGTGGGCTGAGCCCCGTTAATCCATTGAGGCCGTCCGCGTGCCGACGTACGGTGGTCGCACACGGAAAGGAGGTGATCCGAAGAATGAGTTCTTTTCGGATGAGTGAGGTGGCTGCCCGCTAGGCAGCCCGGCTACGCCGACAGCTGCCGGCGAAACCACAGCAGTCACCCGACCCGCAGGCCCCCGGTGTCATCCCCCGGGGCCCCTTTCCGAGGGGCAGCAGGCCTGCGGGTCGCTGCTTTTCCCGGCCTGTCTGCTCGTCAGACCGAGGGCCGCTCTCGTCGCGACACGCCCGGCCTACGCGTTGAGTCTCTGAGGAACTCAAGCGCGAGGGGAGGTCCTCTGGGCGCGACACGCCCGGCCTACGCGTTGAGTCTCTGAGCGACTCAAGCGCGAGGGTGCGCCCGCAGGGGGACGCGGGGATGTGGCGCGGCTCTCGTACGCGGCGACTAGGGGTGACGCCAACCGCGGGATATGGTTGTAGAGAGCAACTATTGTGATGCGCAACCACGCCGCAGCCGATCGAAGGAACGCAGTGACCCAGGCCCCCACCATCACCGCCGAGCAGAGCGGGGAGATGACGCACCGCCAGGTGCTCGAAGCGCTGAGCGGCCTCCTGCTGGCGATGTTCGTCGCGATGCTCTCCAGCACGATCGTCAGCAACGCGCTGCCCACCATCGTCGACGACCTCCGCGGCAGCCAGACCGGCTACACCTGGGTCGTCGTCGCCACGATGCTCGCGATGACCGCGACCACCCCGATCTGGGGCAAGCTCGCCGACCTCTTCGACAAGTTGGTGCTCGTCCAGTCGGCGCTGGTGATCTACGCCATCGGCTCGTTGATCGCGGGCTTCGCGCCGTCGATGGAGATCCTGATCGGCGCCCGGGTCGTCCAGGGCCTCGGCATCGGTGGCCTCACCGCGCTCGTCCAAGTGGTGATCGCCACGATGGTGTCCCCCCGCGAGCGCGGTCGCTACAGCGGCTACATCGGGGCGGTCTTCGCCCTCGCGACGGTCAGCGGGCCTCTGGTCGGTGGCGTCCTGGTGGACACGGTCGGGTGGCGCTGGTGCTTCTTCGCCGGCCTTCCGGTCGCGGCGCTCGCCTTCGTGGTCCTGCAGAAGACGCTGCGGCTCCCGGTCGTCAGGCGCGACGTCTCGATCGACTACCTCGGCGCATTCCTGCTCGTCGGCGGAGTGTCGGTCCTCCTGATCTGGGTGTCCCTCGGCGGCCAGAGCTTCGACTGGGTCTCCTGGACCAGCGCGCTGCTGGTCGTGGGCGCCGTGGCCGTCACTGCGGCGGCCGTCCACGTCGAGGCCAACGTCGCGACCGACCCGGTGATCCCGCTGCGCCTCTTCCGTGACCGCACGCTGGCCCTGGCCGCAGTCGCCTCGATGCTGATCGGCCTCGCGATGTTCGGCTCGACGGTCTACCTCAGCCTCTACTTCCAGCGGGCCAAGGACATGAGCCCGACCGAGGCCGGCCTGATGTCGATCTGCATGGTCGGCGGCCTCCTGGCCTCGAGCATCCTCAGCGGCAGGATCATCACAGCGACCGGTCTCTGGAAGCGGTGGCTCGTGGGCGGCATGGTCGCGGTCACCGCCGGCATCGCGCTCCTGGCCACGATCGACGCCGGCACCCCGCTGTGGCACACCGGCATCTTCATGGCCGTCCTCGGCCTGGGCCTCGGCGCCACCATGCAGAACCTCGTGCTCGCCGTGCAGAACACCATCGCGCTCGCCGACATGGGCGCCGGCTCGTCGGTCGTCGCGTTCTTCCGTTCCCTCGGAGGCTCGGTGGGCATCGCGGCGCTTGGCGCCGTGCTGGCCCACCAGGTCGCCGACGCCGTCGAGAGCGGCCTGCGGGCGTTGGTGGCCGAGCACCCAGAGCTCGCCTCGGACGTCGCCCATCAGACCGGTGGCATCCCGGACGTCTCGGGCATGCCGGCGCCGATCCGCGCGATCTTCGAGAGCGCCTTCGGCGACGCCACCGGTCACATCTTCTTGGTGGCGCTCCCGTTCGCGCTCGGTGCGCTCATCGCGGTGCTCTTCATCCAGGAGGTGCCGTTGCGCACCTCGGTCAAGCGCGATGATGAGCTCATGGCCGACTCACGCATGGACGAATGAGCAGCATCGTGAGCACCAGGAACGACGACCTCAGGCGCATCGAGTCCGAGGTCCGCACGCTCATCCGCCGGGTCAGGCGCGTGATGGGCGAACGTGCCCGCGAGGTTCACCCCGATCTCCACCCGATGACGTACGTCATCCTCGCCCACCTCGCGGCCTCCGGACCGCTGCGGGGAGCGGACCTGTCCGACGCGTTCGGCATGGACAAAGGCGGCGTCAGCCGGCAGGTGCAGGCGTTGGTCGACCTCGGACTGGTCGAGCGCCGCCCCGACCCGGAGGACCGGCGGGCCATCCTCCTCGACGCCACGGACGATGGCCGTGCGCGGCTGGCGGCGATGAGTCGCAGCCGCAGCGAGCGCTTCGACCAGCGGCTGGGTGACTGGAGCGACGCCGAGCTGGCCGCCTTCGCCGAACAGCTGGCGGCCTACAACTCCGCCCTCTCCGACGACTGACCTGACCCGCGGCCGCGGTCAGCGAAGCCAGGCAGCCGTGTCGGCCAGCAGCTTCCCGTCGACCGGCCCGCTCGCCATGAGCAGCTCGCCCTCGGGCAGCTCGACCGCGGCCGCGCCACAGTTGAGGAGGACCGTCAGCGGTCCGCGCCGGAACGCGAGCACGCCCGCGCCGAGGTCGAGCATCTCCACCTCGTCCCCGGCCGACCAAGCGAACTCGCGGCGGACCCGCAGGGCGTCGCGGTAGAACGCCAGCGTGGAGTCGGCGTCGGCGGCCTGCGCGGCCACGGTGAGCGGCGCCCAGTCCGCGGGCTGCGGGATCCACGGCTGCGACGAGCCGGGGCCGAAGTCGTACGGCGGCTCGGTGCCACCCCACGGGATGGGCACCCGGCACCCGTCGCGGCCGGCCTCGCCGGTGCGGAGGTAGGACGGGTCCTGGCGGTCCTCGGGCGCGACCTCGACCTGCTCGAGACCGAGCTCCTCACCCTGGTAGAGGTAGCTCGAGCCGGGCAGGGCCAGCATGGTGAGCGTCGCGGCGCGCCCGCGGGCCAGGCCCTGCGCACCGCCGCCGTAGCGGGTGACGTGGCGTACGACGTCGTGGTTGCTGAGCACCCATGTCGGCGAGGCCCCGACCGGCGCGACGGCGGCGAGGGTGCTGGTGATGACATCGGCGAAGGCCTCGGCCGACCAGTCGGTGAGCAGCCACGCGAAGTTGAAGGCTTGGTCGAGCTCGTCGGGACGCACGAACGCCGCCATGGACTCCGGCGTCTGGGTCCAGGCCTCGGCGACGGCCATCCGGTCGGGGCCGGCCTCGTCGAGGAGCCGGTGCCACGAGCGGTAGACGTCGTGGACCTCCGGCTGGTCCCACATCGGCTCGTCCTTGAGCTCGCGCGAGACCATAGAGTGGTCGGTGTTCACCTGCCCGGAGCTCGCGGCCGCGCCCTCGGCGAGCACCTGGTCGCGCAGGCCGGCCTCCTTGAAGAGTCCGTGGGCCACGTCGACCCGGAAGCCGTCGACGCCGCGGTCGAGCCAGAAGCGCAGCACGTCCTCGAACATCGCCGGGACCTCCGGGTTGCGCCAGTCGAGGTCGGGCTGGGTGGAGTCGAAGAGGTGGAGGTACCACTGGCCGTCCTCGACCTGGGTCCACGCGGGGCCGCCGAAGACCGAGCCCCAGTTGTTGGGCGGTCCGTCCGGGCTGTCGCGGAAGATGTAGCGCGCCCGCTCGGGGCTGCCCGGACCGGCGGCCAGCGCCGCCTGGAACCACTCGTGCTCGTCGGAGGTGTGGTTGGGGACGAGGTCGACCACGACACGCAGGCCGAGCTCGTGGGCCCGGGCGATCAGCGCATCGGCGTCGCCCAGCGACCCGAACAGCGGGTCGACGTCGCAGTAGTCGGCCACGTCGTAGCCGTGGTCGTGCTGCGGCGAGGTGTAGAACGGGGTGATCCAGAGCGCGTCCGCGCCCAGCTCGGCGATGTGCGGCAGGCGCGAGGTGATGCCGGGCAGGTCGCCGATGCCGTCGCCGTCACTGTCGGCGAAGCTGCGGACGTAGACCTGGTAGACGACGGCGTGACGCCACCAGTGCGTGCTTGGATCGTTCAAAACGGCCATGCGGGACATCCTCTCAAAGCCGCCCCGCGGCCGGTCAACTCCGCCGCGTGGACGTCCGACCACCGAACAGCCCCGGGTCCACGGCGATCCAGGTGTGCTCAGCGGTGGCGACGACACGCCCGTCGGAGTCGTAGAGCGTGGAGGCCGTGAACGTCTTGCGGCCGTCCTGGCCGCGTCCTTCCCCGACCACCACGTGCGGTTCCCCGATCACGGGGAGGTCGTCGACCCGTGCGGTCATCCGGCCGAGCACCATCAGCCGCTCGGCGAGGTCGCCGGCCCATCCGCCGATGCAGTCCAGCGCGGCCCAGGTCGTGGCGACCGACCCGCGCGGGTGCTCGTCGACGTACGTGTGCCAGTCCTCGCGGAGGGTGGGGTGCGGCGTCCAGGTCGCGGCGACCACGACGCCGTGCGGTCCGGCGCCGACGCGGCCCGGGAAGATCCGCAGCCCGTCGCCCTCCTCCCGCCCGGTGCCGCAGGCGAAGCAGGTGGGGAACGGATGGAAGTCGTGTCCGGGGTACGACGCCTCCGCGGAGGCGGCGACGTCTGGAGCGACGGGGTCGACCTCGACCAGCGCGCGCTCCACCCGCGTCGCCGTGGCGATCGCGGCACCGCCGAATCCCGCGTCGCACCGGTTGCCGGGTGAGTCGGCGTCGTCCAGGGCCGCCAGGGCGCCCGCCGTCCAGCCGCCGTTCCCCGAGTCGGGAGGTCCGCAGAAGCGCCGCGGCACGATCAGCTCGCTCACCGGCCTCACTGTGCCACGAACGTCACGTCCGATGGAGGGGCAACCTCCGCCCGTCACGGGCAGCCGAGACCGTCCTGGTAGCCCTCGGGGACGCGACCGGCGCCGACCTCGTCGGCGAACTGCCAGATCACCTCGGGATAGTCGCCCTCCGCCTTCATCTCCTGGAGCACCGGCCACCGGCGGCTGTCGGCCAGGGCGCCGGCGGCACCGCGGGCGGCTTCCCGGTCACCGTCAGACCTGGCCTCGGCGAAGATGTCGAGCCAGGCGCACGCGACGGCACCGGAGACCTTGGCGCCCAGCTGGTAGCGGTCCTTCTCCTCGAACGCCGGCACCTCGAACCCGCTGGGTGTTGCCATCCCGGCCATCATCTCGGCGACGACCGCGTCCTGCTCGTCGTCGGCGACGAACTCCTCGGGCAGGCGGGCCTCGAAGGTCGCCTCGTCCGTCCAGGCCAGTCGGCCGAGGAGCTCGACGTAGGACGCCCGGTCCATCCCCGAGCCACGGATCTCGGGGAAGACCTTGCCCGCGACCGCTCCGATGGTGGTGTGGTCGGTGGCGGAGTAGGGCCACAACCGGGCTTCGGACCCCAGGAGCTGCACGGGCGTGCCGGGGTCAATCTTCGGGGCGTCGATCAGCTGCCGGTCCTCGACGTAGGTGTCGTAAGAACTCGCTGCCCGCAGGTGGACGTCCAGCGCCGCGTCGCCGTTCTCGTAGCGGACCTCGCGCTCGCCGAGCGCGCCCGCGACGTACGTCACGGTCCACCCCTCGGCCTCGAGCGCGACCCACTCGCCCGGCGTGGCGGGAGCCGACGGGGAGGACGCGGGGGCCTCGCGGGCCTCCTCCGGTCCGGCCAGCAGCCAGGAGGGGACGCCCACGAGGGCCGCGACTGCAGCGGCGGCGGCGATCGGGACCAGCCACCGGCGGTGGTGGGGCTCGCGTGTCGTCTCAGGTCGGGTCTCGGTGACGGGTGTGGACATGATCTCCTCCAGGAGCTCGGCCCGAGCCGCCCGGAGGGGCAGCGCTGCGACGGCCTCGTCGGTGGGTCGCGGCGTCATCGCTCCTCCTTCAGGATCGGGATCGGTTGAGTATCTGGTGGATGTCCGGCGAAGGGCCGATCGTTGCCGAGCACCTCGCGGAGGCGAGCCCTGGCGCGGGACAGGCGAGGTCGTACGACGGTTGCGGGCTGGCCCAGCACCTCGGCGATCTCCCGCGCCTCGAGGCCTTCCCACAGGTGCAGTGCCAGGACCTCCTCGTCCCGGGCGCTGAGGCGCGCCATGGCGGCCACCACTGTCTGGTCGAAGGCGACCCGCTCGCTGATGTCGGGCACGACGGCAGCGAGGTCGCGCCTCAGGCGAGCACCCAGACGGTGGCGCCGCTGGTCACCCCGCCGCTGGTTGGCCAGCACTCGCCGCGCCACGCCGTACAGCCAGGGCAGCTGCGCCGCGTCCCTCGGCACGTGCTGCAGTCGCCGCCAGGCCACGAGGAACGTCTCGCTGACGATGTCGGCCGCGTCCTCCGGCCGGGCCGTGCGGCGCAGGGCATATCCGAGAACCGCGTCGAAGTGGGCGTCGTAGAGCGTCCCGAAGACGTGCTCCCGCGATTCATCCGTGACGGTCATGCCTCCCCTATGTCCGGTGCGCGTCTGATCGTTGCAGAGGATCTGGCCGTGGACTGCCGCAAGGAGCAATCGCTGAGGTGGCTCGCCAGAGGGGGTCGTCGCGTCGTCGTGCGACCACCTGAGCGGGACGTGGGACGTGGAACACAGGACATGGGACACAATGACCCCCGTGAGCGACCTGATCGACACCACCGAGATGTACCTCCGCACGATCTACGAGCTCGTGGAGGAGGACATCGTCCCGCTCCGCGCCCGCATCGCCGAGCGCCTGCACCAGTCCGGTCCCACCGTGTCTCAGACGGTCGCGCGCATGGAGCGCGACGGGCTGCTGACCGTGGAGGGCGACCGCCACCTCGAGCTCACCGAGGAGGGGCAGCGCCTCGCGACGCGGGTGATGCGCAAGCACCGCCTCGCCGAGCGGCTGCTCACCGACGTCATCGGGCTGGACTGGGAGCTCGTCCACGCCGAGGCCTGCCGCTGGGAGCACGTGATGTCGGAGACCGTCGAGCGGCGGCTGCTCGAGCTGCTCGACCACCCCACCGAGTCGCCGTACGGCAACCCGATCCCGGGACTCGACGAGCTCGGCGACGTGGGCGGCGAGGAGTTCATGGACAACGTCGAGCCGCTCTCGGTCGCCGCGGTCTCGGAGGACCAGCTGGTCCACGTCAAGCGGATCTCCGAGGAGATGCAGAAGGACGAGGAGCTGATGGGCCTCCTGCGCCGCGTCGGCGCCCTGCCGGGCCGGACCGTCACGATCGCGCGCACCGAGGAGGGCATCCTCATCGGGTCAGGCGGCGAGACCGCCGAGCTGGTGCTCGAAGCGGCCGCGCACATCTTCGTGCGTCGCTGAGCTGTGGATCAGCGATCCCCGGTCAGCCAGGGATCGCTGAAGTTGTCGGCCCGGGCACGGCCTGACAACCTCAGCGAGAGCCTGACAAGTCGCCCAGGAACTCGCTGCACCCCGCCTCGAGCTTGTACGTCGCCAGCGCGTCGCCGCGGGTCGGTCCGCGGTTGACGATGACGATCGGCGTACCTCCCGCGGCCGCCCGCTTCACGAACCGCAGCCCGCTCATCACGGTCAGCGACGAGCCCGCGACCAGCAGGGCGCCCTCGGTGCCCAGCGCCTCCACGGCGGCGTAGCAGCGGGCCACCCGGTCGGCAGGGACGTTCTCCCCGAAGAAGACCACGTCGGGCTTGAGCGGGCCGCCGCACTCGCACGCGGGCACCACGAAGTCGTCGGTCTCGTCGAGGTCGACGTCGCCGTCGGGTCGCGACGCCACCCAGCCGTGACGCGCGAGCCAGTCGGGGTTGAGCTCGTCGAGCGCCCGGGCCAGCTGCTCGCGGGACGACGTCGAGCGGCAGGACAGGCAGACGACGTCCGCGACCCGTCCGTGCAGCGCCACCAGCCGGCGCGAGCCTGCCGCCTCGTGCAGGCCGTCGACGTTCTGCGTGATGAGCAGCGCGGGGTCGAGCGCCGCAAGAGCGCGGTGGCCGTCGTTGGGGACGGCACGGCCCATCCGCTGCCAGCCCAGGTGCGACCGAGCCCAGTAGCGCCGCTGCGCCTGCGGGCTGCCGACGAACTCCTGGTAGGTCATCGGCGTCCGCGCCGGAGACCCGGGCCCGCGGTAGTCGGGGATCCCCGAGTCCGTGGACAGCCCGGCACCGGTCAGCACGACCAGGGGTCGGGTGGCGAGCAGGTCGAGCGCGGCGTCGACCGCCGTGGCCGTGACGCCGCCAGCCGGGCTGAGGGTCACGTGCCGTACCGGAGCTGGGCGCGGGCTCGGGCCTTCTCGGCCTCCACGTCGCGGTTCTTCGGGGGAGCGGTGGTGACCAGGTCCTCGAGCAGGTGCTCGGTGATGTGCGCGATCTCCTTCACCGCGGCATAGAACACCTCCTCGTTGGCCTGCGAGGGCTTGGTCGTGCCCGCCACCTTGCGGACGTACTGCAGGGCGGCGGCGGTGACCTCGTCACGGGTGGCCGGCGGCTCGAAGTTGTTCAGCGGTCGGATGTTGCGGCACATGGTCCGAGCGTACGTCGAACCCGGCGCGGTTCAGAGGGCGAAGAACGAGACGTCCTCACCCGTCACGAGCGCGACCTTGCCGGACACGAGCGGCACCAGCCGTACGTCGGCCACGTCGCTGCCGTGCTCGACCTCGACCATCCGGTTGGTCATCGACCCGTCGTCGAGCGAGAGCACCGAGACCCAGCCGGTGGTCCCGGTCCAGCCCTGGGACACCACCGTGAGCGCCACCCGCTGCTCGGGGAGCCAGGTGAACTGTCGAGGGTCGGTGCCGGCGCCCGCCACGCTGTTCTTCGGGTAGCGCACGACGTGGAGCTGCCGCGGGTTCGTGAGGTCCGTGACGTCGAAGAGGGCGGCCTGCGCGCCGCGGGTCATCCCGCTCAGCGTCGCGTCCTGGCCCACCCCGATGAGCCGTTGCTCGCCGAGGGGGTGGAGGTACTCCGAGAACCCGGGGATCTTCAGCTCGCCCAGCAGCTGCGGGGCGGACCGGTCGGTCAGGTCGATGGCGTAGAGCGGGTCGGTCTGGCGGAAGGTGACCACGATCGCGAGCTCGTCGAACCACCGGACCGACTTGATCTCCTCGCCGATGCCGAGGTCGTCGACGCGACCGGCCTCGACGAGGTCGGAGCCGTCCTCGCGGAGGGTGATCAGGGAGTTGTAGTTGCCGGTCTCGCTGCTCGGCCCGACCGCGACGCGCAGCGAGCCGCCGACGGCGTCCATCGACCAGCGGTCGGCAATGGTGCCCTCGACCGAGCCCGAGGCGACGAAGGTCGCGTCCATCCCGTCCAACGCGAACGCGAAGATCGGGGTGGTGCCGTCGGGCGCCGGCATGGTCATCCGGCAGTCGATGCAGTCGCCGAACCAGCCCCAGTCCGGCCCGCCGGCCGCGAGGTAGAACCGGTCGGTGGAGAAGTACGACGTGTCGGAGTCCGTCGCGACCGCGTGGGACGTACGGCTCGTCGGCCCGGCCGGGTCGAAGGCCACGACGGTGGTCGTGCCGAGTGCGACCTCCTCGTCGTCCGGGATCGCGACGTCCTCGCACTCGACGACCGGCTCGCCGTCGATGGTCGGCAGCCAGTCGGCCAGTGTCGTGTCGCGGACGAGGGCCCGGTTGCGCAGCCTCGACCGGATCTGCCCGAAGGTGCCGTCGGGCGAGGAGAAGTCGAGCTCGGGCAGGCCGTTCTGGAGCACCACGCGCACGACATCGCCGTGGAGCCGGACCGCGGACGCCCGGGCCTCGATGGTCGTGGTGTCCACGACCGTGGGTGAGGTCGGGTCGGAGAGGTCGACCGTGGTGAGGGTGCTGGACCGGCCGTCCGGTGACGAGCCGAGGACCACCGCCCGGCCGTCGACGAAGACCAGCTCGCCGCCCGGGTCTCCCATCCAGTCGTTCCCGCGGGCGTCGTCGAGCCGGGTCGAGGACAGCAGGGCGGGCTCGTCGCCGGAGACGTCGTACGCCAGGAGCTCGCCGTCGCGCATGCGGAGCAGCAGGGACCCTGCGACCTTCACGACGTCGGACTCGTCGACCCCGAGCTCCTGCACGTTGGTCCCCGACTCGTTGCTGGTCGTGCGCGACGTCGTGGCCATTGATCGCTCGCTCCCGGCGCCGGACTCGGTCACGCCCGCGTCACTCGACTGGGCCCCGAACATGACGACCCCGTCACCGCCCCAGCCGTAGGGGCCGACCTGCCCGAGCGCGCGGTCGACGTAGGAGTCGAGCAGGTCGTCGCAGCTCGCCGCGAGGCTCAGGTCGGCGTTGGCCAGCGAGATCGGTGGCGAGGTGGGTGGCTCGTCGGGGCCCGGGTCGCTGCCGAGCGCGTAGCCGACGCCGACCGCGAGGCCCAGGCTGGTGGCGGCGGCGATGCCGGTGGTGATCCTGCGGAGGCTCATGGTCGTGGGACGGCATGGTCGGGGCCGCGGTTCCCCGTGGCACGATGACGCGATGAGCGACGATCATCTCGACCGCCCCTTCGACATCGTGCTGTTCGGCGCCACCGGGTTCACCGGCGGCCTCACCGCCGACTACCTCGCCGCCCACGCGCCCGCCGACCTGCGGTGGGCGATCGCCGGTCGCAACGCCGACAAGCTCGAGGCCGTACGCCAGCGGCTCGGCGGTGATGTCGAGGTGCTGGTCGCCGACGCGACCGACCCCGCCGCTCTGGCCGACGTGGCGCGCCGGACGCGCGTGGTCGCCACGACGATCGGCCCCTACGTCGAGCACGGCGGGCCGTTGGTGGCGGCCTGCGCCGAGGCCGGCACCGACTACCTCGACCTCACCGGCGAGCCGGAGTTCGTCGACCGGACCTTCCTCGCCCACCACCAGACCGCCGTGCGCACCGGCGCCCGCCTCGTCCACGCGTGCGGGTTCGACTCGATCCCGTACGACCTCGGTGCCTTCTTCACCGTCCAGCAGCTGCCCTCGGACCAGCCGATCACCCTGCGCGGTGTGGTCCGCGCCGGCGGAGCCGTCTCCGGCGGCACCTTCCACTCCGCGCTCCAGCAGTTCGCACGCGCCAAGGAGATGCGGACGGCGTACGCCGCACGCCGACGCGCCGAGGTGCGGCCCGAAGGACGGTCGTCACGGGCCGTCAGCGGCAAGCCGCACCGCGACCCGGTGCTCGGCTACTGGCTGCTCCCGCTGTCGACCATCGACCCGATCATCGTCGCGCGCAGCGGCGCCGCGCTGCCGGCGTACGGGCCGAAGTTCCGCTACTCCCACTGGGCCGGCACCAAGACCCTGCGGTACGCCGCCGGTGGCGCCGCAGGCGTCGGGCTGCTCACGGTCGCGGCGCAGGTGAAGCCGCTGCGCGAGCTCCTGCTCAGCAAGGTGCCGCAGGGGTCAGGCCCCGACGAGGCGAAGCGCGAGAAGTCGTGGTTCACCGTCGACTTCGTCGGCGAGGCCGGCGGGCAGACCGTCCGCACCCGGGTGTCCGGCGGCGACCCCGGCTACACCGAGACCGCGAAGATGCTGTCCGAGGCGGCGCTGTGCCTGGCCTTCGACGACAACCCGGAGACCTCCGGCCAGGTCACCCCGGCCCAGGCCATGGGGGACGCGCTGCTCGCGCGCCTGCAGAAGGCCGGGATCACCTTCGAGAACCGCTGAGCTCACGTGGAGGACTCGGCGGCCGCCTTCATCGAGGCGGCTTCCGTCTCGACGTAGCGCCTCGTCAGCGAGCGCGTCATCAGCCAGCCGACCGGGGCCAGCGGCCCCGCCACGTGCACCGCGAGGGTGAGCCGGCTCCCCTCCGGGTGCGGCTCGACGAGGTGCGACGCGGTGACGGTGACGCCGGGCGAGTTCGACTCCCAGGTGAACGACGACCCGTCCGACAGCTCGGTGACGGTCCACACCCCGGCGGGCAGCTTCGGCTGCTCGATCCTGGTCCGGGACCCGAGGACCAGGGGACCGGCGTCGAGCCGCTCCACGGTGTCGACGGTCGGGATCCGCTCGGGCCAGCGCTCCACGTCGGTGAGCACCGACCAGACCCGATCCGGCGAGGCGGCGATGGTGACGGTGTGCTCGAGGCCCGGCATGGGCCGAGCCTACGACGACCTGCTGGTCCGGTCTGGTCTGGTGCCCCAGGCAAGAGTCGAACTTGCGACCTTTCGCTTAGGAGGCGGCTGCTCTATCCACTGAGCTACTGGGGCGTCGCCGGGACGCGCGCACGCGCACTCGGCGGAGAGCATCCTGCCACGACCTCGTACGTCCACCCCACCCGCGGGTTGCAGCGAGCGCGCGCCAGCGGCGTAGTCGAGGAAGGAAATCTTGCTCGGGTCGAGTAGGTTCAGTCCGTTCAGTCCGCCCCACCCCTTCGAAGGTGAGCCCCGTGTCAGAGGAGTCGCGCCCGGAGCCGCCCGTCGGCGCACCCAAGCGCAAGGGCAAGGCGCCGCGCAAGCACACGGTCGGTCGGGTCATCCTGATCAGCGCCGTCGTGCTCGCCCTGGTCACCGGTCTGGGCACGGTCTACTTCATCCGCCACCTCAACGGCAACATCACAGGCGTCTCGCTGGCGGAGCTCGGTGATGAACGCCCGGAGAAGCTGTACAAGGGCAACGGCCAGCCGCTCAACATCCTGGTGATGGGCTCAGACTCACGCGACTGCGACGGGTGCGGCATCGACCAGGAGGGCGGTGGCGGATCCGACACCACCATCCTCGTGCACCTGTCCGCCGACCGCAGCCGGGCGTACGCCGTCTCGATCCCGCGCGACTCGATCGTGGATCGCCCTGAGGTCGGATGCGACGCCGCGGCAGAGACCGACGTGATGTGGAACGCTGCCTACACCGTGGGCGGGCCCGTCTGCACGGTCGCTCAGCTGCAGGAGAATGCCGACCTGCCAGTCGACCACTTCGTGGTGGTGGACTTCAACGGCTTCGGCGACATGGTCGACGCCGTCGGGGGAGTGCCTGTCTGCGTCCCGGAGGACATCGATGACCCGGCGCACGCGATCTTCGTGCCGAAGGGTGATCCCTCGGTGCTCAGCGGCGACCAGGCCCTCGACTACGTCCGCGCCCGCTACGTCGGCGAGCTCGCGCAGCAGAACGACATCTCCCGGATCAGGCGGCAGCAGACCTTCATCGCTGCGCTCGTCCGCAGGGTGAAGTCGGCCGGGACGCTGACCCGGTTCGACAAGGTCGTCAACTTCCTCGACGCCGCCACCAAGTCCCTCACGACCGACACCGAACTGGACTCGGTGACCCGGATCGGCAAGATCGCGATGCAGCTGCAGAGCATCGGCCTCGACAACATCAAGTTCGTGACGCTGCCGACGGAGTACTACTCCCGGGATTCCGAGCACTGGGGCAAGGTCTTCTGGAAGCCGGAGGCCGCGCAGATCTGGAAGCTGATCAACGAGGACAAGGAGCTGCCGGCCAGGCTGATCGGCAGCAGCTCGATCAGCGCCGAGCCGCCGGCCAGCTCGCAGGAGAGCCAGACGCCGACCACCCCGCCTGGGAGCGAGTCGCCGTCCGAGACCGCGAGCGAGTCGCCCTCCGAGACCGCGTCGGAGAGCCCCTCCGAGACCGCTTCGGAGAGCGAGACCGCACCCCCCGAGACACCCGAGGCCCCCGCAACCACGGAGCCGGAGCCCGTCCCGGGCGTCTGCGCATGAGCACCAATAAGGAACCCGACGAGGGTGCCGAGCCGGAGTGGCAGCGCCGGCGTCGCCTGGCCGCGGCCTTCGGGGACGGCGTACCGGAGCAGACGAGCGACGACCGCGACCCCGGTGAGGACAAAGCCGGCAAGGGGGACGACTGGTATCGCGAGCAGGTCCCTCCGCACCACGGCTGAGCGGGTCCGTCCCGCCCGGGGGCGGGCTCAGACGGCGCCGTTGCGCGCCTTGAGCAGGTCGCGGATCTCCTCCAGGAGGGCGACGTCGGCCGGGGTGCCTTCGTCGTCGGCCGGGAAGAAGCGTCCCTTGGCCTTCGTGTAAGGCAGGACGATGAAGAAGTAGACGACCGCGGCCATGATCAGGAACGCGATCACCGCGTTGAGGAATGCACCGAAGCTCTGTTCCTTGGTGGAGAAGTAGGCGGAGCCCGTGTCGGGCAGCAGGCCTGTGAGCCACTCGGTGAAGGTCGTGACCACCGAGGCGAAGGCGAGCGCCATGATCAGACCGGTGGCGATCTCGATCAGGTTGCCCTTGAGGATGAAGTTCTTGAAGCCACTCATGTGTGCCTCCTGGTGATGGCCCCGAGAGAAGGGCCTCGAGCGAGCGAGCGGGCAGGTCCCCCACGCTAGCGGTCCCAGGACACCGTCAGGAACTGGGACAGCGCCGCGCTGCTGATGTCGATCGCCTCCGCGGCCGAGGCACCCACCACGACGAGCGCTCCGCCTGATCCTCCGGCCGGACCGTCGGGTGCGTCGGTCGGCGTGGCGAGGACGGTGACGTCGTGGGCCACGACGGTCGAGGCCCCGGTCCCGGGGTCGGTGGCCACGAGGTCGACCTCGTCGCCCGCCCGAAGCAGTGACGCCATCCCCGCGTCGGGCAGCCGGACGGGCAGGACCGTCTCGCCGGGCTGCGCCAGCGCCAGGCCGGGCCCGACGACACGTACGTCGGTCACCACCTCGCCGCGGCTGATCGGGGCCGCCAGGACCCGTCCGAGCGCTGCGGTCGCCGCACCGGGTGGGGCGAGGTCGGCCGGGAACGCCCGGACGACCAGGTCGTCCTCGTCGAGCAGGATGCCTGAGGGCAGGTCGCGAGCGGCCACGAGCACCTCGACGGTCGCCGCGGGTGGCGGCGCGACGGTCCGCAGGGCGACCAGGGTCGCGGCGGCCGCCAGGGCTGCGGCGATCAGCCGACGTCGGCGCCGCAGCTGGTGGCGTACGGCGCGCAGTCGGCGCCGCGTCGGTGGCAGTCCCGGGAGCATGGCCCGACGCTAGGTCGAACCCGCCGGCTCCCGCTCGGCTCCTCCACAGGGGAGTGGTGTGTCAGTCCGAGGAGGAGGACGACGACGAGGAGGAGGAGGCGGTGGCGGCAGGCGTGCTGGAGGACGTCGACGACGACGAGTCGGAGGATGACGAGGAGGAGGCGCCGGACTTGGCGGGCTCGGCCGACGACGAGCTCGAGCGGCTGTCGGTGCGGTAGAAGCCGGAGCCCTTGAAGACCACGCCGACGGCGTTGAACAGCTTGCGCAGCTTGCCCTCGCACTGCGGGCAGACGGTCAGCGCGTCCTCGCTGAAGCTCTGGAACTGCTCGAAGGAGTGGCCGCACTCGGTGCAGGCGTACTGGTAGGTGGGCATGTGGTGAGTCCTCGGCTGGAGCTGGAACGGCGAGCGGCAGGGCCCGCGCCGACGCGCTGGCACTCTGGCCCTTCGACTGCCAATGGTACGGCACAATGGGCGACGCGATGAGCGACCAGGCACCCACCCCCGCGCCCGACCCCGCCCCCGACGTGGCGGGCGCGCCAGAGATGCACTGGTGGCAGGCCTTCAAGATCGCGCCACGGGCGGTCCGCTGGTCGGCGTGGACGGCCGTCGGGCTCGTGCTGGTGCTGCTGGTGCTCGCTGCCGCCGTCGTGGGCGTCGTACGCCGTCCGCTGCCGCAGACCGACGGCGAGGTGGAGGTGCCGGGACTGTCCGCGTCGGTCGAGGTGATCCGCGACGACTCCGGCATCCCGCAGGTCTACGCCGACACCGACGCCGACCTGATGCGCGCCCAGGGCTACGTCCACGCGCAGGAGCGGTTCTTCCAGATGGACATCCGACGGCACGTGACCGCGGGGCGGCTCTCGGAGATCTTCGGTGTCAACGCGCTGGAGACCGACAAGTTCATCCGCACCATGGGCTGGCGCCGCGTCGCCGAGGAGGAGTGGGCGCTCCTCCAGCCCGCGACGCGCGACGCGCTGACGGCGTACGCCGAGGGGGTCAACGCCTACATCGCCGACCGGAAGCCCTCCGAGCTCGCCACCGAGTACGCCGTCCTCGGCCTCAGCGGCCTCGACTACACGCCCGAGGAGTGGGAGCCCCTCGACTCCCTGGCCTGGCTCAAGGCGATGGCGTGGGACCTGCGCGGCAACATGGACGCCGAGGTCGACCGCGTCCTGCTGTCGCTGGACCACACCGAGGACGAGATCGCCGCGCTGTGGCCGGAGTACCCGTACAACGACCACCCGCCGATCGTCTCGGGCGGCGGGGTCGTCGACGGCGTCTTCGAGCAGAACGCGACGGGCAACGCCACGCGCAACCCCCGCCGACCGGCCTACCCGGTCGAGGTCGTGGCCGCCCTCGAGCGGGTGCAGGACCGGTTGGCCGAGATGCCGGAGCTGGTCGGCAGTGGCCGCGGCATCGGCAGCAACTCGTGGGTCGTCGACGGCGAGCACAGCGCCACCGGCAAGCCGCTCCTGGCCAACGACCCGCACCTGGGCATCAGCCAGCCCGGCGTCTGGATGCAGATGGGCCTGCACTGCCGGGAGCTCAGTGCCGAGTGCACCCTCGACACCTCCGGCTTCACCTTCTCCGGCGTCCCGGGCGTGATCATCGGGCACAACGCCGACATCGCCTGGGGCTTCACCAACCTCGGGCCCGACGTCACCGACCTCTTCCTCGAGCAGACCGAGGGCGACGACCGCTACGTCCGCGACGGCGAGTCGCAGGCGATGGAGGTCCGCACCGAGAAGATCGAGGTGCGCGGCGCGGCCGACGTCGAGCTCCGGGTCCGCGAGACCATCCACGGACCGTTGATCAGTGACGTGTCCGCGGAGTTCGCGACGGTGGGGGCCAACGCGCCGACCGACGAGCCGGGCGAGCGCGGCACCGGGTACGCCGTCGCGCTGGCGTGGACCGCCCTCGACCCCGCCCCGACCGCGGACGCCATCCTCAACCTCAACCGGGCGTCGAACTGGGACGAGTTCCGCGAGGCCGCGGCCGACTTCGCGGTGCCGGCGCAGAACCTCGTCTACGCCGACCGCGAGGGCCACATCGGCTACCAGTCGCCCGGCCGGATCCCGATCCGTCGTGCCGGCAACGACGGCACCATGCCGGTCGAGGGCTGGATCAGCGCCAACGACTGGACCGGTGACTACGTCCCCTTCGACGGCCTGCCGAGCGTGCTCGACCCGGAGGAGGGCTTCATCGTGACGGCCAACCAGGCGGTCGCCGGCGAGTTCTACCCCTACCTCCTGACCAAGGACTGGGACTACGGCTACCGCTCGACCCGCATCCTCGACGCGCTGGCCGCCGAGGGCGAGCTGTCCCTCGAGGAGATGGCGTCGTTGCAGCTCGACTCGGCCAACCCGATGGCCGAGACGCTCGTGCCCTACCTGCTCGACCTCGAGGACCTGCGCTCTCCCTACTACCGCAACGCCCAGGACCTCCTCCGCGACTGGGACTTCACCCAACCCGCCGACAGCGCGCCCGCGGCGTACTTCAACGTCATCTGGCGCAGGCTGCTCGAGCTGACCTTCCACGACGACCTCCGCATTCGCACCTGGCCCGACGGCGGCGACCGGTGGTTCCGGGTCGTCAGCGAGATGCTGGGCGAGCCCGCCGGGCCGTGGTGGGACGACGCGGAGACCGACGAGGTCGAGACGCGCGACGACATCCTGCGGCAGGCGATGGTCGAGGCCCGCGACGAGCTCACCCGCCTCCAGGCCCGGGACCCGCGCCGGTGGACGTGGGGCCACATCCACCGGATGAACCTACGCAGCTCCACGCTCGGCGACTCCGGCGTCGCGCTGGTCGAGCGGCTCTTCAACCGCGACGGCTGGCAGGTCGGAGGCGGCTCTTCGATCGTCGACGCGACCTCCTGGAACGCCGTCGAGGGCTACGAGGTCACCGCCGCGCCGTCCATGCGGATGGTGGTCTCCCTCGCCGACTGGGACGACTCACGGTGGATCAACCTCACCGGCGTCTCCGGTCACCCGGCGTCCTCGCACTACTCCGACCAGACCGAGCTCTTCGTCGCGGGCGAGACCCTGCCGTGGGCCTTCACCCGCGAGGCGGTCGAGGCCGCCGCGGACGACCGGCTGGTGCTCACGCCTGGGTCCGACTGAGGTCCGCCACCCCACCAGCAGTCAGCACGAACCCGACCCGTACGTCGTGGGGGTCGGTCGGCACGACGAGCCCGACCTCGTCGTCGTACAGCACCACCGCCACGGGCGTCCCGTCCGGCACCCGTGCCAGCGCGCGGTCGTACGACCCGCCGCCGCGCCCGAGCCGGTCGCCGGACGCGGAGACGGCCAGCCCCGGGACGATCACGACGTCGGCGGACCGGACCGCGTCGACGCCGAGTCGCTCCCCGGTGGGCTCGAGCAGGCCGCGGGAGGCGGGAGCGAGGCTCGCGGGGCCGGTGTAGAGAGTCCAGTCGAGGTCGTTGTCGGGACGCAGCACCGGCACGACCACCCGCTTGCCGGCGGCGACGAGGGCGTCGAGGAGCAGGCCCGTGCCCGGCTCGCTGCCGACGGAGACGTACGCCGCCACGGTGGCGGCCCGGCGTACGGCGTCCCAGGCCAGCGCAGCACCGGCGACGTCCGCGGCGAACGCCGCCGCAGCGTCGAGCGGACGGCGCTTCCGGGCCGCGAGGACCTGGTCCCGGAGGGAGGTCTTGGCGGCCCCGCTGTCTCCCTGGCTGTCTCCCCAGTCGTGCCCGTCCACATGAGCAGCCTACGATCGAACCATGGCAAGCAAGGGCAGCGCCCACGGCCTCGACCTCGCACGCGAGAAGATGCGGGAGGCCGGGGTCGACGAGGTGGCGATCGACACGTTCGCGCACTACTACCGACTCCTCGAGCACGGCGAGACCGGGATGATCGCCGAGAGCACGATCGAGCCGCTCGACATGGAGGCCTTGGCCGATGTCGACGTCCCCGACGAGGTCGCGGCCGAGGCGATCCGCCAGACGGCCGTCATCAAGCTCAACGGCGGCCTCGGCACGTCGATGGGCATGGACCGCGCCAAGTCGCTGCTGTGCGTGCGCCGCGGGCTCAGCTTCCTCGACATCATCGCCCGGCAGGTGCTCCACCTCCGCAAGGAGTACGACGCGACGTTGCCGCTGATGTTCATGAACTCCTTCCGGACCTCGGCCGACACCATGGAGGCCCTGGCCCGCTACGACGACCTCCCGGTCGAGGGCCTGCCGCTGGAGTTCCTCCAGAACAAGGAGCCCAAGCTCCTCGCGGCCGACCTGCTCCCGGCCTCCTACCCCAAGGCCCCCGAGCTGGAGTGGTGTCCGCCCGGCCACGGCGACATCTACACCGCGTTGCGCGGCACCGGCCTCCTGGCCCGGCTGCTCGATGCCGGCTACCGCTACGTCTTCGTCTCCAACTCCGACAACCTCGGCGCCGTGGCGGACGCCCGCGTCGCGGGCTGGTTCGCCCAGAGCGGTGCGCCGTTCGCGATCGAGGCCGTGCGGCGCACTCCGTCGGACCGCAAGGGCGGCCACTTCGCCCGCCGCAAGGCCGACGGGCGGATCGTGCTCCGCGAGTCCGCGCAGACCCTCGACGCGGACAAGGAGGCGCTCGCCGACCTCGACCGCCACGAGTTCACCTCGACCAACAACCTGTGGTTCGACATCCAGGCGATGGTCGAGGCGCTCGACGCCCGCGGCGGCATCCTCGGACTCCCGCTGATCCGCAACGTCAAGCACCTCGACCCCACCGACCCCTCCACGCCGGAGGTCATCCAGATCGAGACCGCCATGGGCGCCGCGATCGAGGTGTTTGAAGGTGCGCGCACGATCGAGGTCGGCCGCGACCGGTTCGTCCCGGTGAAGACCACCGACGACCTGCTGGTCCTGCGCTCCGACGTCTACGACCTGGGCAAGGACTTCGTGCTCGACCAGGTGGGCGACGAGATCCCGTACGTCGCGCTCGACGGCGACTTCTACAAGCTGGTCGGTGACTTCGACAAGCGCTTCCCCGAGGGCGCTCCCTCGCTGCGCGAGGCCGACTCGTTCACCGTGGAGGGCGACTGGACCTTCGGCCACGGCGTGAAGGTCGTGGGCGACGTCGCGCTCAATGCGAAGGCGGCCAAGCGGATCGAGGGCGGCGCGGTCCTGAGCGAGCAGGAAGCGGATGGCTGACCTGTTGCCCGTGGCCGACTACGTCGAGCGCATCCTCGCCACGGTCTCGCCGCTGCACGCGTTCCAGCAGCCCTTGATGGAGGCCCTCGGCCTGGCGCTGGCCGAGGACGTGGTGGCTCCGATCTCCCTGCCGAGCTTCGACAACTCCGCGATGGACGGCTATGCCGTGGTCGCCGACGACGTCGCCGGTGCGACCGAGGACTCCCCGGTCACGCTGCCGGTCGTCGGTGAGATAGGTGCGGGTCAGTCGTCGATCCTGGCGCTGTCACCGGGCTCCGCGGTCAAGATCATGACCGGCGCCCCGGTCCCGACGGGGGCGACCACCGTCGTGCCCTACGAGTGGACCGACCGCGGGGTGGCACAGGTGCGCATCGAGCGCGCGGGCAAGCCCGGACAGCACATCCGCCCGACCGGTGACGACATCGCCGAGGGCGACATGCTGCTGGAGGAGGGCACGGTCCTGGGCCCCCGCCACCTCGGCATGCTGGCGGCCGTCGGCCGGGCGACCGTCAAGACCCGCCCCCGTCCCCGCGTCGTCGTCATCTCCACCGGCTCCGAGCTGCGCGACCCCGGCACCCCGCTGGGGCACGACTCGATCTACGACGGCAACTCCTACCTCCTCGCCGCGGCCGCCCGTGCCGCCGGCGCGATCGCCTACCGCGTCGGCATCGTGCCCGACGAGTCGCACGCCTTCACCGAGGCACTGAGCGACCAGCTGGTCCGCGCCGACCTCGTCGTGACGAGCGGGGGAGTGAGCGAGGGCGACTTCGACGTCGTCAAGGAGTCGCTGTCGCACCACGGCACCATGTGGTTCGGCGGCGTCGGCATGCAGCCCGGCAAGCCGCAGGGGTTCGGCACCATCGGCGAGGACGACACCCCGGTCTTCACGCTGCCCGGCAACCCGGTCTCCTCCTACGTCTCCTTCGAGATGTTCGTGCTGCCCGCGATCCGCCGGATGATGGGCAAGCTCCCCTACGTCCGCCCGACCTCCCGAGCGAGGCTCACCCACGGGCTCGCCTCGCCTGAGGGGAAGGTCCAGCTGGTGCGGGGCCTCCACGAGACCGACCGCGGCGGCACCTTCGTCTCCCCGGTCGGCGGTCATGGCTCGCACCTGATCGGCGACCTCGCGACCGCCAACTGCCTGATCGAGGTGCCGGCCGACGTCACCGCGATCCAGGCCGGGGAGATGGTCGCGATCCGCCGGCTCGACGAGGAGTTCTGATGGGCGGATCCGAGAGCCGACTGACCCACGTCGACGAGACCGGCGCCGCTCGGATGGTCGACGTGGGCGACAAGCCCGTCACCGCGCGTACGGCGTCCGCGACCGGCCGCGTGCTGGTGAGCCGCACCGTGACCGACCTGCTCCGTGGCGAGGGCGTGCCCAAGGGCGACGCGCTCGCCGTGGCCAGGCTGGCCGGGATCATGGGCGCCAAGCAGACCCCGTCGCTGATCCCGCTGTGCCACCCGCTGTCGATCTCCGGCGTGACCGTCGACCTCGCCGTGACCGACGAGTCGGTGGACATCACCGCGACCGTGCGCACCACCGACCGCACCGGCGTCGAGATGGAGGCGCTGACAGCCGTGTCGGTGGCCGCGCTCACCGTGGTCGACATGGTCAAGGCGGTCGACAAGGCCGCGGTCATCACCGACATCCGGGTCGAGACCAAGACCGGTGGCAGGTCGGGTCCATGGAAAAGATGAGGCTGTGGAAGCGATGAGCCTCCGCGCCGCGGTCGTGGTCGCGTCCAACCGCGCCTCGGCCGGCGTCTACGCCGACGAGACCGGTCCGCTGATCGCGGACTGGCTGCGCGAGCAGGGCTTCGAGTGCGACGAGCCGGACGTCGTGCCGGACGGCGACCCGGTGCGCGAGGCCATCGCTGCGGCCGTCGACGCCGGGGCCCGCATCGTGCTCACCACCGGCGGCACGGGGCTCACGCCGACCGACCGGACGCCCGAGGCCACAGCGCCCCTCCTCCACCGCCAGGTCCCCGGCATCGCCGAGGCGATCCGCGCCGCGGGAGTCGCCAAGGGCGTGCCGACCGCGATGCTCTCGCGGGGGCTCGCCGGCATCGTCGGCGACTGCCTGGTCGTCAACCTCCCTGGTTCGCGCGGGGGCGTGACCGACGCGCTCGGCGTCCTCGAGCCGGTCGTGCGGCACGCGGTCGAGCAGGTCATCGGGAGCGACCACTGAACGCCCCTCCCGGCTGGCCGGCGCGGCTCGAGTCGCAGGAGGTCGTCGTCCGGTCGCTCCGCCGAGCCGATGCCGACGAGTGGCAGGCCGTACGTGCCCGCAACCACGACTGGCTGCGGCCGTGGGACGCGACCGTCCCGCCCGGGGCGGCGCCGCGCCCGACGTCGTACAAGATGGTGGTGCGCTCCCTGCTGCACCAGGCCAAGCAGGGGCTGTGCCTGCCGTTCGTCATCGAGGTGGAGGGCCGCTTCGTCGGGCAGGTCACGGTCAGCAACGTGGCCCGCGGCTCGGCCCAGTGGGGGTCGATCGGCTACTGGGTCGCCGCCGACGTGGCGGGTCGCGGCGTCGCCCCTCGCGCGGTCGCGCTGGTGATCGACCACTGCTTCGGGCCGGTGGGCCTGCACCGCGTCGAGATCTGCGTCCGGCCGGAGAACACCAACTCGCTGCGCGTCGTGGAGAAGCTCGGCCTCGAGCAGGTCGGCTACTCGCCCCGTTTCCTCCACATCGACGGGGCCTGGCGCGACCACCGGATCTTCGCGGTCACCGTCGAGGAGTGCCCGGAGGGCATCATGTCCCGGCTGACGACACACCAGTCACACCAGTAGTTCTGCGACACACCACTTGACATCCGTCCCGGTCGTGCTCCGCGCTCCTACGCTGCGATCGTGGACCTGAGCGCTCTCATCTTCGTCGCCCTTGCCGTGGCGTGGGCCGTCTACCTGATCCCCAAGGCTCTCAAGCATCACGACGAGGTCGTCCGCAGCCGGTCGGTCGAGAAGTTCTCGCACACCATGCGAGTGCTGGCCCGCCGCGAGCCGGTCGACCGACGCAGTGCGCGGCTCGTGGTGGCCCCGATCCGCGCCGCCCTGCGCCCGCCCGTCGAGACCAAGGCCCACGTGGCACCCGAGCCTGTTGCGCCGGCGGCCGCTCCTCGTACGCCGTCCCCGCAGGCCGAGCGCGCGTCCGCGCGGCGCGCGGCGAAGCGTCGCCGCAACGTCCTGGCCCTGGTCGTCCTCGCCAACGCCGTCGTCATCGGTCTGGCGGCCGCGTCCGTCCTCATCTGGTCCTGGGTCGCCGCACCAGCGGGCGTGCTCGTCGCGTGGCTGGTGGCCTGCCGTCTCTCCGTCCGCGCCGAGCGCCGCCAGCGTGCGGCCCGTTCCGCGATCGAGATCGGCCTGCCGCCCCGCGTCGAGGAGGAGGAGGAGGTCGGCGACGTCGAGCTCACCGGCGAGATGCCGATGACTCCGCCGTCGCCGCGCGCGCCGACGGTGCCCGCGGTCCCCGCCGAGTCCCCGGCCACCGAGACCCCCGCGGTCGCCGACGGCGTGCCGGTCGTGGGTGGCTGGGACATGGTGCCCACCACGCTGCCGACCTACGTCACCAAGTCCACGGCCCAGCGTCGTACGGTCTCGACGATCGACCTGGACTCCACCGGCGTCTGGTCGAGCGGTCACAACGACGAGGCATCCGCCCTCGCCCGCTCCGCCGAGCAGTCCGCCAAGACCGCTCGCGAGGCGGACGAGAAGCGTCGCGCCAGCGGCGCCTGATCGACCTCGGCTGAGGGGGCGGGCCGATTCGGCGGCCCCTCTCGGGCTCGTGTATCTTGGCGTCGCGCCGTGAGGCGCATGGGGCTGTGGCGCAGTTGGTAGCGCGTCTCGTTCGCAATGAGAAGGTCAGGGGTTCGAATCCCCTCAGCTCCACCACGTGACGAAGAACCCGCAGGTCGCCCTGACCTGCGGGTTCTCGGTTTTTTCCTGCCCTCACGCCGCGGGACTGACACCGGTGATGTTCGTCGGCAAAGTGCGTCCGCTTACCCCCCGCGTCCCCCCGGCCCCGGTGCTGCCCGCGCGGGGCCGCGGCGGGGGCCTCGGCCGGGGTCGTTGAGGCGCTCCAACCCGGCTTGGTCGGCCGAGGTGCCCAGGAAGTGCAGGTACCGGTTGGTGGTGGCGATCGACTCGTGTCCCATCCACGCCTGGACCGTGCCCGGGTCCACGCCCCGTGCCAGCCACAAGCACGCCGCGGTGTGCCGCAGGTCGTGGATCCGGCGACCGCCGCCGGTGCGGTCCCACTTCACCGTCCGCAGCACCGCCGTGCGGTGCAGGCGGGCACCGCCCACCGTGGTCAGCAGCAGATCGTTCGGCTCTTGGAGACGACCAGCCGCCGGATGATCGGCAGGATCCGGTCGGCCACGGGCACCCGGCGCCCGCGTCGGCCCTTGGTCGCCTTCACCGCCCCGCCCTCGGTGTGCGAGCGGCGGACGAGCAGACCGGCTGTCGGCACCTCGACCACGTCCTCGACCAGCACCGCCCGCGCCTCGCCCCACCTCATCCCGGTCCAGCCGAGCACCAGCAGCACGTCCGCCAGGTGTGGGTCGTGCTCATGCCACAGCGCATAGGTGGCCTCGAGTTCCGCCTCGGTCCACGGCCGCATCTCGGTGGGCTCCTCCGAGGACCGGGGGACCTTCGTCCCGGTCACCGGGTTCCGCACGATGATCTTCTCTCGCACGCACCAGGTGAAGAAGCTGGACAGGCTGGCGCGGTACCGGACCACCGATCGTTCGCCGAGGCCGTGCTGGATCAACGCCTCGAACGAGCGAGCCACCTCGCGCTCGGAGACGGCCGACACCTGCATGGCCTGCAGGCTCGTGGGGACCAGCCGCTGCAGGGCCTGGTCCGTGCGATACGTCTTGGCCGCCACCGTGAACTCGCGGATGGCCAACCACTCCTCCAACAAGGCCCGCACGAGACGGCGTCCAGTGCGGGGATCAACCCCACCGGCGAGGACAGCCCTCTCTCGCGCGAGCCAGTCGCTCGCCTCCCGCTTGGTGTCGAAGGTCCGGCTGGCGACGAACTGCCGGCCGCTCTTCAGTCGGGCTCGGAACCGGCCGCTGGGAGTCTTCTCGATCATGTGCGTCGTCCTCCTCGCGGCGCGCCTACGACGCCCGCGCGAGCCACTGCTCGACGTCGAGGCGCCGATACCGCGGACACGTCGGGGTCATCCACGTCACCCGCGGACCCATCCCACGCTGCCGCCACCGGCACAACGTCGACTCCGACACCCGAATCCACTTGGCCACTTCACTGCTGGTGAGGATCTCCTCCACCGTTTCCATCTGGTCACCTCCGACCACCCGGGGCGGCACGCGCCGCCCGCGATTCTCTGATGGTCACCTATGAACGCGTCGCCTCACCGAGCGATCAATGTCGCCTGTGGAATTCCTGCGTTGCTTCCGCATCTGGGGATGCAGTCGCCGCAGGGACGCTCCGGACTCTCACCGTGGACCACCCAGCCGTGGCGGTTCTTGGGCGCTGCTCAGCGCCCAGAATGACGTAGGCCGACCAGCCGCCGTTTTAGGCAATGTCTGTACGCATCGTCAGCGTCCTGGAGGAACGAAGATGACTCGCGGCGCGGCGTGGGTCTACATCTTGTCCACTTGGCGGCGTCCGGGGATGGGCCACGGGAGATCTTTGATGCTTACGCCACGTCGCTCGCCGCTAGCGGGGCTCATCCGCCCCCACGCTTCGCGCTGTTCGTCAGTCATATCGCTGAACAGGCCCTTTTCACGGATGAGGTCCGAGGCATCGGACATGGATGGTTCGATCGATCTATCCGGGTCAGGAAGGTGGAGTCGTCCAAGGGGGCTGTCCTCGGGATGGTGATGCACGTACTTTCGAGCACCCAACACCGTCTCTTGGTTGATGGAATCGGCCACCTGAGTGGTGCCGTCATGCTGGAAGTCGGGCACCTTCTCCAGCCCGGGCGGCAAGGACGGGAATCGATCGTGCGGCTGGATGGTCAACGCGGCGCGGCGGCTGAGCGGTATCAGGAAAAGCTCGGCGGTGGCGATACCCACACCACTCCACTCCGGGTGGTCGTCCCCCGGCACCAGGTTCACGGGGTGGTCCGAGGTAACGATGGATCGGCGATTGAATCGGAACACAGTCCAATGGCAGTCGTGCAGGTAGGCCGCCATTCTCGGTAGCAAGTCCATCAGGATCCCAATGTGCTGCTTGACGTCAGGTACGAGGTCCGGCCCGCCCGGCTTCGTGATGTCCTCCCACTCATGATCCAGTTCCGCGTCCGGTATGTCCCTGGACTCGGCACCTTCGATCAGTTCGCGCAACGCTTCCTTGCCCGCAGTGCCGACAATCAACCGTATGAACTGGGCGTTCATACTTCCCTGACTGGCCCGCACGTCCTCCGCCCTCAGGTGCTGGAGCGCGATCCAGGTTGCGAGAGCCACGCGGTGGTCGCCTGTGATGGGCCACGTTCCACTCAGCAGTTTCCGAAGCGCCTCTGAGGCAGGCCCTTCAATCTCGCCGAAGACCTTCTCGAACACGTCGGACTGTGTGCCGTCGGGCAGTGTGATCGTGTAGAAGTCTTTGATCACAGCCGCGTCACCGGTGGACAGAACATGCTCCGATTCGCCTGGCAATGACACGCGACGAACACGCCCCGTGTCGCTGGCAAAGCCGTTGAGATAGAACCGCGACACAACATGCTGTCGCCGAACCCGTTCCACCACGCGATGCCTCCCCTGTGTCCTCTCACCGTACGTCTCGCCGCCGACAGTCACCGTCCAGTTGCCCTACATCTGCCGGCCTGCGGTGTCTTTTAGGTCTGCGAGGCATGCCGCCGCTAGCGAAGCGCGGACGCGAGCCCGCCGGGCAGCCGCCGACAGGTCGGGGCGGTCTAGCGCTAGGGAAGCGGGTACATCTCCCACCCGCTCGACCCGAACCGGTACAGGTTGTGGGAGAACGACGAGACGAACCACAGCACGTCGAGGCCGGGCGACAAAGTCAGCGGCACGGTCGGAATCACCGGCGGCGTGCGCATCAATCCCGCCCATTGTTCGAACGGCAGAGCGCCCTCCCCAAGGATGAGGAACAGATGTTTCTGCATTCCGGTGGCGCGATTGAGTTTGTCGATGTGGCGCACTTGATTCGGCTCACTAAGCACGGCCTCGATCACGGAGGCCAAGCCTGCAAGCTCAACGTCCACCGCCCCACCACCCCCTGGGGGAAGCACTTCGAAGGCGTAAGGCGATCCGTCCGCGGAAGTCGTGAGGTCAGGACTACCCCACAACTCGACCGAGGACTTGAGTAGCCAAGCGATGTCCGGGTCTTGGTGTTCCCACGGGTAAAGGACGCCGGTCTGAGTGATGCCCCGGTCCTCGCAGTACCGGACGATTCGGTCGTAGCGCTCCCGCAACTCAGGGATATCCCGAGGCGAACCGATGTCCGCTCGCCAATACCAGCTGCCGGGATTCGGCCATTGGTTGTTCTCGGCTCCCAGGATCGCATCGCGCAGTTGAACACCCTCCGCCGAGTGGCTAGTCACTTCCAAAGCTGCCTGGCTTCCGTCCGCCAAGGTCAGCAGCACGTCGAAAGCTCCTTGCCTACCTCTGACGTCATACGCTTCCGCGGTGCAGCCCAGCGCCGCACATACCGCGACCGCGGCAGCCCGCTCCTGCGGGGATAGGCCGTCTAGGGGATTCGCCTCGCTCACAGATTGAGGCTAGACGCCGTTTCTGACAATGCCGACTGGATTCGCATCGTCAACCGCAGGACCAGTTCGAGGGTGGTCCGCTTGCGAACGCCATCCGTCGCTCAGCACAAGGGCGCACGCGATTCCGGCCAGCACATGTGCGGCGACGTGCCTCCCGCGTCTTAGCCCCTCTGCCGGCGGCTGAGGAGACTCGTGCGGCATTCCGCCGCCTATGACTGTCAAGCGCGGGAAAATGCGTGCAGGTGTCAATCCGACTCGGATCAGACGCTTGCAGCCTTCCGTCGTCGGTAGTGACGGGCGGCGCGAGCGCGGTTGCCGCAGGCTGAGGAGCACCACTCGCGGCGGTTGTGTTCCTTGGCAAAGTACAGAACGCAGCCCGGCGCGAGGCAAGCACGCAGCTCGGGCTGGTTGCCGCTCGCGAGCATGGCGATGAACTCGGCCGCAAGCATCGAGGCGATCGCCGACCCGGCCGGCTGGGCGAGGTGCAGGGTGCTGACAGGCTGGTGGCCGACAGGCCAGTCGACGGCCAGCCACGACGGCGAGGCGGCCACGACCTGGTTGAGGACCTCGAGCGCCTGGCCACGGTCAGAGATGGGCGAGGCACCAGCTGTCCGGGGATCCTGGGTGGCCTCGGCCGTCAGCCTTCGCAGCGCATCACGCAGCCGACGCAGTTCGGTGGCCGCGTTGTCGAGGTCGACCGGCCGGTCGGAGTCCAACCACGTCGCAACGCCGGGCGCACGTTCTTCCAGACGCGCACCGACGGCCCGCAACCAGGCGAGCGCCTCGGCATCAGTGCTGAGCGCGTCGTGAACGCCGCCACGGTCGGCCCAGATGGTGTTCATCAGCTCCACGGGAAGTGGCTCTCCGAGCAGTGGCGCCTGGGTCGGCTCAACGGCGGTCGTCATGCCACCACACTACCGCACCTAACGGATACCGCCCATCCTAACCGTTTGACTCGATCGTGAGCATATGCCAGTGTTGCTAACGGTTAGTGGATCCACTATCCGTTAGAACATCGAGAGGAAGCCTTAATGTCGAAGCTGCCCCAGATCGACCCCGCCACCGCCACCGGCGCCGCTGCCGAGCTCCTGGCCCAGGTACAGAAGACCCTCGGCGTGACGCCGAACATGACCAAGGTGATGGCCAACAGCCCCGCGCTGCTCAACGGCTACCTCGCCCTGTCGGGCGCCCTGGGCGGCGGCGTGATCCCGGCGCCGGTGCGGGAGCGTCTGGCCCTGGCCACCGCCGAGGCCAACGGCTGCGAGTACTGCCTGTCGGCCCACACCTACATCGGCGCCAACATCACCCACGTCGACGCCGACGAGCTCGACCGGGCCCGCGATGGCAAGTCGACCAACCCGCACATCGAAGCCCTGCTGACCCTGTCCAACGCCATCCTGGGCACCCGCGGTGCCATCGACGACGCCGACCTCGACGCCGCCCGCCACGCCGGCGTCACCGACTCCGAGATCGGCGAGGTGGTCGGTCACATCGCACTCAACGTCCTGACCAACTACTTCAACACCCTCAGCCAGGTCGCCAACGACTGGCCGGTCGTCACCCCCCGCCTGGCCGCCTGAACCAGCGCGTAGCGCCACCCGCGGCGCACCAGCACTCCCGCGTGGCCCGTGCGCACACCAGCACGGGCCACACGGGGTCGCCGGCGTCCAGAGACAACCCCCGCAGACAGGAGAAGACCTTGACCCCACACCGGCTGCCCGTCCCGCCTGGCTTTCACGAGGGCGAGCTCGCGGTACAGCAGCAAGCCGGGGTCCGCGCCGCGGCCTCCCGACTGCGCGCCATGCTTGATCCCGCCAACCTCAGCGGGGGCGCCGTCCGCTTCCTGGCCAGCCAGACCTTCGCCATCCTCACCGGACGCGACCACGACGGAGTCCTGTGGACCTCACCCCTGACCGGACCCGCCGGGTTCCTCGAGGCAACCGACCCAAACACCCTGCGCGTGAACACCGCGCCGTCGCCGGGTGACCCGCTCCACGCCCTAGATGCCGGCCAGCCGGTCGGGCTGCTGGTCATCGACTTCACCAAGCGCCGGCGCTACCGCATCAACGGCTGGCTCGCCGCAACCGCACAAGGACGCGGGGCAGGGCTCACCATCGAGGCAGACCAGGCCTACGGCAACTGCCCCCAGTACATCCAGCCGCGCGACCTCACGCCTGACACGGGCGGGAGCACCAGCCCAACGCACGCCGGCATACCACCCGCCGACGACGCACAGCTGTCCGAGGACGACATCGCCCAGGTCACCACCGCGGACACATTCTTCCTCGGCACCACCCACCCGAAGCATGGCAACGACGCCTCGCACCGCGGAGGCCCGCCTGGCTTCGTCCGGATCCATAACCACGCTCACCTGTGGTGGCCGGACTACGCCGGCAACAACATGTTCAACAGCCTCGGCAACCTCGCGGTCGATCCGACTGCCGCACTGCTGTGTTGCGACTTCACCACCGGACGCACCCTTCACCTCTCCGGCACCGCCCAGGTGGAACACACAGACGCCGGTGTCACCGGCGACGACGGCGACATCGGCCGCCGCGTCACCTTCGCCGTGGAGCGCACCCGGACCGGAGCCCCGCTACCCCTGCGCGCCGCTCCCACCGCCGGCCAGCCCCGCAACGCCGTCCCGACCGCCTGAACCCACACCCCGCCCACCGACCGAGGAGACACTCACAATGCCCGGGACCCGCTCGCCGTTCCCGCCCTTCGACCTCGACAGCGCACTGACCAAAGTGCAGGCCGCCGAGGACGCCTGGAACACCCGCGACCCCCACCGCGTCAGCCTCGCCTACACGCCCGACTCCGTATGGCGCAACCGTGACACCTTCGTCACTGGCCGCGACGCCATCTGGTCCTGCTCACCGCAAGTGGAAGCGCGAGCAGGACTACGCACTGCTCAAGAGCCTCTGGGGATTCCACGACAACCGCATCGCCGTCCGCTTCCAGTACGAATGGCACGACCACGCCGGCCAGTGGTTCCGCAGCTACGGGAACGAGCTGTGGGAGTTCGACGAGGACGGACTGATGCGCCGCCGCGAAGCCAGCATCAACGACACCACCATCAACGAAGCCGACCGTCGCTGGTTCGGACCACGCCCCGAGCACGAACGCGGCATCGAGTTCTGGACCCACCAGGACATCCCCCTCCGGCTGCGATGGCCGGCGAAATGGCGACCCTCGCCCAGCGCACGAACGCCACTCTTCCGCGGCTCTCGCACGTCGTACGACGGCTCGAGGATCGCGGCTTGGTGAAGCGGGTGCCGTGCCCCGAGGACGGCCGCGCCACCACGCCCTCCTCACTGAGGCCGGGCGGAACGCGGTTGTTGACGCCGCGCCTGGACACGTGGACACCGTGCGCACCCACGTGCTCGACCCCCTCGCCCGCGAGCAGCTCGAACAGCTCCGCGGCATCGGGGATGCGTTGCCGACCAGGCTCGACCCCGACGGACGGATGACCGCCCGGGATGACCCTGACCGCATCTCGTAGGAACGAGTCGCCGCGCAGCACCCGTCAAAAGCACGGCGCCTCGTCCGGTGAGGTACTTGTGGCCACGCCTCGTCAGCGGGCTCGCAGGACTGCGATCCGCTCCCCCTTGACGCTTCCGATCCAGATCTGGCCACTGACGGGGGCCGCGACGGTGGGGACGCGGAACCGCTTCGTCTGCGAACGGAAGATCGTGCGGACCCGCATGGTGTCCGGATCGACCCGGAGCACGCGGATGCCGGCGGGGCATTCGGCGATGTCTCCACGCTGGCATGCAATGAACTGCGGCTCGGTGATGTCCTGGCCGGTCAGGAGTAGGCGCCCGTCGGCTGTCCAGCGCAGGTTGTCAGGCTTCAACGGTACTGACACGGAGACTTTGGCATTGCCCGCGAAGCCACGGCGCAGCGGGATCCGATAGACCTTCCGCTCGCCCCAGGCGGCCACCACCACCGACGCGCCGTCGGGGGTGACTTCGATGCCGTTGGCGCCGCCGAGGGCGGACCGGGGAACCGTCCGCCAGCCACGGCGCCGGCTCCACTCACGTACGTCGCCGGTCTTCTCCCCGGTGAACATGCCGGCGAAGGGATTCGGCGAGGTCGGGTCAAGGAAGTTCGACACGACGAAGCCAGCTGACCGAGGCAGCGGAGCCACCCCGTTGGGGAACGTTCCCTCCGGCATCTCCGCGCACCCGATCCAGGTCAGGCGCAGCACCTGACCCGTCTTCGCGTGCCCGACCCGGAACACCTCGATGGCCTCGCGGCCGCCATGGTTGACGACGTACAAGGTGGAGCGACCACGCTGATCTGTCTCGATGTTGATTCCGTGCGGTGAGGCCTTGGCCGGGTCGGGAGGGCCGGGACAGTCGGCATAGGTGTCCTTGTCCCATGCGGTGCGCCAGGGGCTGTCGGGCCAGATCTCGGTGACGCTCCGCGTCCTGGTGCTCATCGAGTAGAGGTGACCGACGCTGCCCTCGGCCAGGGGGTCCGCGGCGAGGCCGCTCACAACGACTTGGCGGGTGCCGGGGACAGCCACGACGTCCTCGGGCGATGGTGGTGCGGGCACAAAGGAGAGACGATAGGTGACCCGGTCGACGGGGCCGATGGCCTGCGCGCCGGGAGCTGCCGCGGCGACGAGCGCGAGTGTCGATGTCAGGACGAGTCCGACGATCCGGTGTGGGGCAGTGTTCCTCAACTGGTGCTCCTCTGGTGGGTGGGGTGACTTGTGGGGACGCCGGCCAAGGCGTTGCCGACGATCCAGCCCATGCCGAAGGCCGAGAGCAGTCCGTTGCCGGAGCTGTAGCCGTCGGACGACGGGCCGGCCAGGCCGCAGGCCGTGCCCCCGGCGGCGTAGAGCCGAGGGATCGGGTTGCCGTCAGCGCCAAGGACTCGTCCGGCGGGGTCGACCACGACACCGCCCTGGGTGGTGAGCACCCCGTGGGTGACCCAGGCCAGGTGGTACGGCGCTGCGAGTCGCCGTCGTCCCGCCCGGGGGAGGAGCGACTGGTCGAGCACCTCGGCGGAGATCTCGAGTCGTGCGGCGAGCGCCGCCGTCGTCGGAAGCTGCTCGATAGCCCCGGCGGCCAGCGAGTCACGCATCATCTCCGACGCCACTGTCGCGGCCATCGCCGTCGCGTCCCACACCATGGCGGCGCGTTCCCCAGGCTGCTGCTGGAGGATGCCGGCCATCGAGGAGTAGCCGTGTGCCTCCTCGTCGACGAACCGCAGCCCATCGGTGTCGAGCAGGACCGCGCCGTTGAACTGGAGGGCGGGGGAGACTCGCGTGCCGTGACCGACCACGACGAGTCCCGATCGCAGTGCGGAGCCCATGTTGCGGAGCTGCGCGCCGAGTCCGGTCAGCCAGACGATCGCGTCGCCGGTGTTGGTCGACGTGCCGCCGTGGAAAGGGGCGCCGAGATGGGGCAGATGCTGGGCCATGAGGAAGGGATCGGCAGCGAAGCCGTCCGTGGCGACGACCGTCGCGGCTGCCGTGACTTGCTCTCGCGCACCGTTCTGTTCCACCACGAGGCCGCTGATCCCAGCCGCGGAACCGAGCAGTCCGACGACCGGGCTCTCGTCCACGAACGCCACGTTGGGTTGGGCGTCCAGCAGCCCCCGCAGGTGACGGACCAGGCGAGCGCCACCCAGCCGTCCGGTGTCGGTGTGCAGGCGCGGCACTGACATGCCGGCTCGGGGCATGTCGGTGCCAATCTCCATTGGGTAGCCGGTGTCGGCGATCCACTCGACGATGTCGGGAGCGACCTCGCAGAGGGCCTGGACGACCGGCCGCCACTCCTCGTCACCGCTGGCCGCCAGGATGTCGTCGGCATGCTGCTGCGGCGAGTCCTCGATGCCTGCGTCCCGCTGGAACCGGGTGCCGCCGGCCGCGAGGGAACCGCTCGAGATCGCGGCGTTGCAGCCCTCGCGGGTCGACTTCTCAAAGACCGCGACCACGAGGTCCTCGTCGAGGGATGCACGCAGCGCCGTCATGAGGCCCGCGGCGCCGCCCCCCGCGACGGCGACGTCGACGTCCGTCACGCCAGGGACTCCGGGACGCCGTAGAACGAGCGCGCTGCATCGACGAGCTCGCGCGACGGCTGGGACCCGTAGAACCCCACCCGGCTCGGCCGGATCCCGCTCGAACGGTGCTGTGCGCCGCGGAGCTCGGCGACCCGCGCGCAGGTGCCGAGCGAGTCCAGGACGGGGGCTCCGTCCACCTCGACCAGGCCCTGGTCGGCAAGGAACACGTTGAGCGGACCCTCGCCCGGCACGATCACGGTCGCCCCTGCGGCGATTGCCCGGCGGGCGGCCGCGGCGAAGGCGTCCAGCAGCGGCTGCGGGTTGTCGTACGCCGCCATCACGTCGGTGAAGCCGGCCTCCACCTGCACGATCGGGCCGACGAGCTGGTCGAGACGGTAGTTGCGGAAGTTGCGTCGCAGCTGCGGGACCAAGGCGCCGATGAAGTTGACGATGCCGACGCAGTCGCCGAACTGGGCCGCCATCAGCACCGAGGTCTGGCCGAACGCGACGACCGGGATGTCGACGAGCGTGCGGACCTCTTCGAAGCCGGTGTCGGGGATGGTTCCGATGAGGAACGCGTCGTAGCCCTCGTCCTGCGCGCGCAGCGCCGCTTGTACGAACTGCTCTCGGTGGAGGCCGGAGAGGTAGACGTGGCCGATGTGCGTGCCGGGATAGTCACTCGGATAGGTGCCCTCGGCCATCCCGTGCAGGTCCATCGTGGTGTCCGGACGGACCTGGCCGGCGAAGTGGCGGTGGAGCGCGTCGCGATAGTGCGGCACGTCGTCGAGGACGGTGAAGCTCTGGTGCCAGATCCTCATCCGCGCGCCGCCTCGCGTCCCGCGATCCGGCCGAAGGTCGCTCCGCGCAGCACGGACGTCGAGCCGGTGTAGTTGGAGTAGTAGAGCCCGGTCATCTCGCCGGCCGCCCACAGGCCACGGACCACGCGGCCGTCGTTGTCGACGACCTCTGCCGCGGCGGTGGTCTTGAGACCGCCGAAGGTGAACACGTTGGCGGCCATGATCGGATAGGCCTCGAACGGACCCACGTTGATCGAGCGCGCCCAGTTCGACTTGGGCGGGGCGATGCCGCTGGTCGCCAGGCCGTCGGGCGCGAGCGGCGAGAAGTCACCCTCGCCGCACGCGGCGTTGTACGACGTCAGCGTCCGCGCGAGCGCCGCGGCCGGCGCGCCGATCGCGGCCGCCAGCTCTTCGATCGTCCCCGCCACCAGCGGCGGGACCTCGGTGCGGATCCCGGAGCGGATGTTGGGCACGGCGAGCGCCTGCTGGTCGAGCACCACCCACGCGATGCCGCCGGGCTGGGCGGCGATGTCGCGGGTGGTTCGCTCGTACCACGCGTCGATCGGGCCGCGGGCCTCGTCGACGAACCGCTCGCCTTCGGCGTTGACGAGCACGCCGTAGGGAAAGCAGAAGATCGCAGCCTCGGGCTCGCCGGATCGCGGGTCGACGGGCTCGGCGTGGAAGAGCGAGAAGTTTCCGGCCGTGGCGGCGCCGACGGCGAGCGCCATCTCGATGCCCTCGCCCTTGTTGTAGTTGCCACCACGGGCCACGGGACGGGAGGTGAGCGCCCGGTCACCGTGGTAGCGGGCCATCATCTCGGCGTTGCCCTGGTAGCCGCCCGAGGCCAGCACGACGCGTCCGCCGAAGGTGACCCCGCCGGCGGGAGTGTCCGCGACGACGCCCTCGATGCCAGAGGCGCCGGTGACGAGCGAGCGGGCGGTGGTCTCAAAGTGGAACTCGACCCCGAGCCCGCGGGCCGCCTTGCCCATGCTCTCGACGATGGCGAGCCCACCGCCGACCGGCGCCATGCGGGTGGTGGAGGTGGTGAGGAAGGGTGTCGGCAGGAAGTCGTAGCGCACGCCATACGTGCCCATCCAGGCCAGTGTCTCGGGTGCGGAGGCCGCGAGCTCGGCGACGTAGTCGGGGTCGACGGCGTGGTGCGCCTTGTAGAGCGGCGAGCGCCGCTCGGGGGAGCGCGCCGCGTCGGCCATGATCGACGGGTCGGGGTGGCCCATGAAGTCGTCGACGAGCGTGTCCTCGAGCCCGTCGGCGGTCTCCTCGAGCGACTTCATCCGCAGGAACGCCTCGGTGTAGCGAGTGTTGCCGCCGGTCTCGGCCTCGGGCGACCGCTCCAGGATCGCGACGCGGGCCCCGGCCTCCGCGGCGGCGCAGGCGGCGGTCAGGCCGGCGACACCGCCGCCGACGACCACGACGTCGTAGTCGTTGCCCATCACATTTCACCCAGCAGGGCGACCGACGTGGTGACGGTGCCGAAGAGCGGCAGCATGTTCTGCACGGAGAAGTCGTGGAAGTCGGCGCGGAACGACGCGCACATGTCCTCGACGATCGTCACCTGGAGTCCGGCGTCGCTGGCGTGCCGGGCCGCCGACTCGACGACCAGGTTGGTGGCGACGCCACCGAGCACGAGCTCGGTGATGCCCTCGGCGGCGAGGACATCGCGCAGCGGCGTACCGACGAACGGGTCGACGCAGCCCTTGTCCACCACCGGCTCGCCCTCGATCGGCGCCAGCTGCGCGACGATCTGCGCCTCGGGGGAGTCGGCGAGCATCGCCCGCTGGTCGGGGTAGGCGTCGAAGCGGGGGAGGCGGTTGGTCCGCAGGGTGTACGTCGGGTCGAAGGCGAGGCGCACGTGCACCACCAGCCAGCCGGCGGTGCGGGCCGCGGACAGCACCTTCTCGGCCGTGGCGAGCACGCCGCGCTCGGCGACCTGCGCGGCCAGCGGCGGCATTCGCAGGTGCGGGCCCTCCTCGCAGAGCGCGACCTGGTAGTCCATCAGGAGGAGCGCGCGGTCCGGGGCGTTCGTCATGGTCGTCTCTTTTCGGTGCGGGGAGGGTGCGGGTGGGGTGCGGGTCACCAGGCCGACCAGCCGCCGTCGACGTACAGGACCTGTCCGGTCACGTACGACGAGGCGCTGGAGGCCAGGAAGAGGAGGGGGCCGGCGAAGTCGGCGTCCGGGTCGCCGAGCCGACCGAGCATCGTGCGGTCGCAGAACCAGTGGAGCCGCTCGGGATCCGCGCCGAGCGCGGCGGTCATCTTGGTGGGGTAGAAGACGCCCGGGGCCAGGCAGTTGACGGTGATCCCGCGCGGGCCGAGCTCGGCGGCGAGGGCACGGGTCACGTTCGCGACGCCGGCCTTGGAGGCGTAGTAGGCGGACTCGGCGATCGGGCCGACGCGCTCGGCGTAGACCGTGCTGAGGTTGACGATCCGGCCCCTGTTACCCAAGGCCGGCGCGACCTCGCGAGCGAGCAACCAGCTGCCGGTCAGGTTGACGCGGACCACGTGCTCGAACTCCGCAACTGTCGTCTCGTCGTAGGCCTTGCGGAGCATCACGCCGGCGGCGTTGACGAGCACGTCGATGCGGCCGTGCCGCTGGAGCACAGTCGCGACCAGAGCCTTGACCGATGCCTCGTCGGTCACGTCGACGGGGAGGAGGTCGTCGTGACTGTTGAGCTCGGCGCGCACCACGGTCGCGCCGTGGTCGGCCAGCGCGCGGGCGGCGCGCTCGCCGAGGCCGCCGGGCGCGGCTCCGACCACGAGAGCCACGTCGCCAGTCAGGTCGAAGGGGCTCACCACTCGAGCTCACTCTCCTCGGCCGCGGCGCGGGTGCCGGCGAGACGACCGAAGATGCCGGCCTTCCCGATCGAGGTGCCGGTGATGTACCCGGCGCCGTGGAACCCCCCGATCACCTCGCCGGCGGCGTACAGCCGGTCGATCGGCTCTCCGAACACGTCCAGCACACGCAGGTGGGTGTCGACGGTGAGCCCGCAGTAGGTGGCGAGCACGACGCTGCCCGACGGGTGGGCGAAGAAGGGCGCCTGCTCGAGAGGGAGGGGTGTCCCGACCGATCCCGACAGGTGCTCGCGCCCGAGCGGGTCGGGGGTGCCGGCGCGGATCGCGGCGTTGTAGTCGCTGACGGTCGTGACCAGGGAGCCGGACGGAAGGCCGAGGCGTTCCTCGAGCTCCTCGACGGTCTCGCCGCGGACGAGCAGGCCCGAGCTCTCTCGGCCGGCGAAGTCGTAGATCGGGACCTCGTCGCTGGACGCGGCGAGCACGCGGCTGTCGAACACCTGATAGGTCGTCACCCCCGGCTGAGCGAGCGCCCGGTCGCCGATCTCCTTGTAGTTGCGGGACTCGTCGACGAAGCGGCGGCCCTCGCGGTTGACCGAGATGGCGCCCTTGTAGACCGCGAGGATGCCGGTGCCGTCCTCGTCCGGGTGCATCTCGTGGAAGTGGCCGTAGGTGGCCTTGATGTAGGGAGTGTCCACCACGCCCGCGCCCAGCTGCCACGCCATCAGCAGCCCGTCGCCCTCACAGCCGGCGCCGCCGGCCCGGAGCGCGTGCTCCATCTGCGGGGCGAACCGGGCGAGCAGGTCGGGGTTCTGGGAGAAGCCGCCGGTCGCGACGACGACGGAGTCGGCCAGCACGCGCCGGGTGCCGTCGGGGGTGCGCACGTCGACGCCGACCACCCGGCCGCCCTCGTGCGCGAGCCGGTCGGCCGGAGCGTCAAGGACGACCCGCGCACCGAGCCGCCCGGCCGCCTTGAGCAGATGGACGAGCATCGCCGTCGTGTCGGTGGGGTGGGAGCGCGGCGCCGACTGCCCCGAGGCGGCGTGCACCTCCCCGTAGCGGACGCCGTGGGCCTTGAGCCAGTCGTACGTCTCGAGCTGGTGCTCGCAGTAGAGGTCGACGAGGCGCTCGTCGTTGCGGTGCTGCCCGACCTCCAGCAGGTCCTTGCGAAGCAGCTCGACGGAGTCCGCGATGCCCTGCGCCTGCTGCTCGGCGGTGCCGGCGAACGCGGACAGGCCGGCCGACTTGACCGTCGAACCACCGATCTCGGAGGTCTTCTCCAGCATCACCGCGAACTGGCCGCCCTCGGCCGCGGCGAGCAGCGCCGCACAACCGGCCAGGCCGGAACCCAGGACGAGGACGCCGACCCGCTCGGGCAGCTCGGTGTCGTAGGGCAGTCCCGGGATCATCGCCGGCCGTCCCACGGCCGGTCGAGCGCCGACTCGGCCGCCGTGAACTCCGGCAGGTTGACGAGCGCCTGGCGCTCGGCCCAGCTCGCCATCTGGTCCGCCCGCGTGGCGGTCTCACCGTGCTCGGCGAGGTGCGCGAGCGCAGAACGCGCGGCGAGCATCATCGAGCGCATCAGGTAGTTGGCGTAGAGGACGACGCCGAAGCCGAGGTCGGCATACTCCTTCACCGCGAGCTCGGGTGTCTTGCCGCCCTCCACCACGTTGACGAGCAGAGGTACCCCGGCTAGCTCGCGACCCACGAGCGCGAGCTCTTCGACGGTGCGTGGCGCCTCGATGAAGAGCAGGTCCGCACCTGCCTCGACGTACGCCTTGCCGCGGGTGATCGCCTCGTCAATGCCGTGCACGCTGCGCGCGTCGCTGCGGGCGATGATCACCAGGGCGTCGTCGGTGCGGGCGTCGGCAGCCGCGGCCAGCTTGGTCTGCATGTGTCCGGTCGGAATGAGGGCGTGGTCGTCGAAGTGCCCGCACCGCTTGGGCATCTCCTGGTCCTCCAGCTGGATCGCAGCCGCACCCGCCCGCTCGAGCAACCGGATCGTGCGCATCGCGGTCAGCGGACCGCCATACCCGGTGTCCGCGTCGACGACGACCGGCAAGCGGGTCGCCTCGGTCAGCCGGCCGACGTGGTCAGCGACCTCGCCGAGCGAGATCAGGCCGAGGTCCGGCACGCCGTACTGCGCATTGGCCAAGCCGGCACCCGTGGCGTACGCCGCGGCGAACCCGGCGGTCTCGACGAGTCGCGCCCCGAGCGCGTCGGTGATGCCCGGGACGACGAGCGGCTCGGGGGCCGCGATCGCCGCCCGCAGCGCGAGACGGCGCTCATGCGCGGTCGGCATCGGGCCGACACCCGTCAGGGCCTCGATGTTCGCTGCGTTCACAGCACGGTGCTCCAGCGTCATGCAGCGAACCGTGCCACCACGACCGGCCGTTGGTCTTCGATCGCGTCCCGCTGTGCGGCACGCGATCGGAGCGGGCCCGACGGTTGGGCACGTTCAATGGCCGAAGACCTCGAGAGAACCCCGAACAGGAGCAACCCATGAGCGCACCACTCACCGATGAGGGCACGACCCGCTTCGTCGAGACCCCCAGCTGGAAGCTGAAGTACAACGAGGCCGGCGAGGGCCATCCCGTGATCCTGCTGCACGGCAGTGGGGCCGGCGCGACCGGCTGGAGCAACTTCGCCCCCAACATTGCTGCCCTGGCCCAGGACTTCCGGGTGCTCGCCCTCGACGCACCAGGCTGGGGCCAGTCCGACGCCGCGACGTCCGACACCTACGACCACCCCGCCGCGGTGCTGGAGTTCATGGACGCCCTGGGCATCGAGAAGGCCGCGCTGGTCGGCAACTCGATGGGCGGGATGACGGCGATCACCTTCGCCGCGCGCTACCCCGACCGCATCTCCCACCTCATCACCATGGGCCCGGGCAGCTTCTTCTCCGTGCCCACCATGTTCGGGCCCGGCGACGGCCCGAGCGAGGGACTCAAGATCCTGCAGGAGGGCTACCGCAACCCCACTCCGGCGGTGATGAAGCGGCTCGTGGGGATCATGACCTTCTCCCCCGAGCACGCCACCGACGAGCTCGCCAAGCAGCGCGCCGACAACGCCTCCGCGCGACCTGATCACCTGGCCAACTTCCTGGAGAGCTTCGCCAAGCGCGGGCCGGTCCCCACCGCGGCGACGCCGCAGGAGATCACCAGCATCACGACGAAGGCGCTGCTCATCCACGGCCGTGACGACCGCGTCGTCCACTTCGAGCACTCGCTGCGCCTGGTCTCGATGATCGCCGACTCGCGCCTCGTGCTGCTCAACCGCTGCGGCCACTGGGCGCAGCTCGAGCACGCGCACGAGTTCAACCGCCTGGTGCGGTCGTTCATCACCGACAACTGAGCCGCTCACGACGTCGGCCCCCGACCGGGAAGGTCGGGGGCCGCCGTCGGTGCCTGGCGACGTACGACGATCCGGTTGCCCGAGCGGCCGGACCGTCACACGTCCCGACGCGGCTCAGGCAGCGAGGTCGCGCGAGATCGCGGCGGCGGTGCGCTGCACCAGGGGAGCAGCGTTGGCCGGGTTGAAGCCGATCGCGTTGCCGGACATGGAGATCGCACCGACTGCGCGTCCGTCGACCAGGATCGGAGCCGCGGTGCAGACGAGGCCGAGCACGACCTCCTCCCGGTCGTGCGCCACACCCTCGGCATGCACGCGACGCAGCGTCTGGAGGAACCGGGCCGGGTCGGCGACGGAGTAGCGCGTGCGGCGCTGCAGGCCCTCGTCGAGGACCGAGGCGATCACCTCGCGCTCGCTGAACGCGAGGATCGCCTTGCCCAATGCCGAGCAGGCGGCGTTCATCCGGCCGCCGACGCGGGTCGGGACACTCATGGTCTGGGGGCCCGCCATCTTCTCGAGGTAGACGACGTCGGTCTGCTCGAGCACGGCCAGGTGGACGGCGGCCTTGCCGCCGGCGCCGAGGAACAGGTCGGTCAGGTGCGGCGCCGCGGTCTCGCGCAGGCCCTCCGGGCGGCACAGCGGCACGCTGTTGCCCAGCTCGAAGAGCAGGCGGCCCAAGCAGTAGCCGCGGCCGTCGCGCTCGACGAAGCCGCTCTGTTCAAGGTAGGCGAGCAGCCGGAAGGCGGTCGACTTGGGGACCCCGGCCAGGCGGGAGATCTCGCTGACCCCGAGGGTCGGCCCGTGGGTCCGGAACGTGTCGAGCAGCTGGAGCGCCTTGGTGACCGAGGGCACGACGTCGCGCTCCAGCTCGGACGACAGGTCTGCCGACTGCTGCTCCATCTCGATGACGGTCATGTGCATCTCTTTCCGGCCCGATCCTGCTGGCGTGGGCGGCCGGTGTGACCGCTGCCACGTTCTGTAGTGATCGTTACTGTAGCGATCGTTACAGGGAAAGGGAAGCCCTTTCCTCATGTCGTTTCGGAGCGTGGCGGCAACATCGCAGTCCAGGCCGTCGTCCGGTTGCGATCTGCTGCCACCCGAGAACGGCGCGCGCGGCCCTCGAAGAGGCCGGGGCTCAGGCCTGGCGCGCGGGAGCGACGGCGGCTTCGAGGAGCCGCGTCACGAGGTCGCCGAAGACGGCCGGGTCCCACGTCTCGGTGTCGAGCTGATTGGAGAAGAACAGCCCGTCGGAGAGCGCCATGAGGGCGATCGAAGCCGGTGTCGCGACTCCGGCGAAGACAGGGCTGGCGTCGGCGAACCACTCGTCGGTCGCATGGCGGGCGTGCTGGCGCACCTCCATGAACCGCGCCCGAGCCGCGGGCGGGTCATCGCGGCGCAGCAGGAGCAGGAGGTAGCCGAGCCGAAGGAAGATCGGTTGGTCCACGAGGCTGCCGAGGCTGACCGACAGGTGGCTGCGGAGCTCGTCGGGCCACGAGCCGTCGGAAGCCGGCGGGTCCCACGCCGGCTGCTCGGCGTACCACTCGGCGTAGGAGTGCTCGACCACCGCACCGAGCAGGTCGTCCTTGTCGGTGAAGTGCCAGTAGAGCGAGCTCGCCGGCAGTCCGGCCTGCTGGCAGATCCGCGCGATGCTGGCGCCCTCGTAGCCGCTCTGTGCCGCGACCTCGCCGGCCGCGCGGAGCAGCCGGAGCCTGCTGTCGCGGCTCTCCGGCGCCGGATCGGTGGACGTACGACGAGGTGGTGGGGCCGGTGCCGGGACGTTGCCCGTCACCAGCTGGTGGGCCACCGCGTCGAGGCCCACCGCCAGGAATGTCAGCGTCTCGGCGACGTCATCGGTGGGCCCAGCGAGGCAGGCGACGAACATGCCGTCGAGCGCGGCGAGGGTGAGCCTGGCGAGCCGCACCGCGTGCCGCCGCCCGGCCTCGGAGCCGGCAGCGACGCCCTCGTCGGCTTCGAGCGCCGCGGCCCACCACTCCTCCAGCCGTTCGAGCGCCACCCTGCGGATGCCGAGGAACCGCTCGCGTGGAGCGGTGCCGACGGCGGGACCGGTCTCCAGCGCGAGGAGCAGTCCCATCCGCCAGTAGTCGAGGCGGTCGTTGGCGCTGAGCACGACCTTCTCCAGCTCCGCATGCAGTCGCGCGGCGCGGGGAAGCGAGATGTCCATCGTCGACCACGGGGTCGCGTGCGACCGCCAGACTTCGAAGCCGTGGGCGACTGCCTCGGCGATGAGCTGGTCCTTGCTGCCGAAGTGCCAGTAGACCGAGCTGGCGGGGAGCCCGGTCGCCTTGGTGATCCGGGCCATCGTCGTGCCGACGTAGCCCCGTTCGCCGGCCAGCTGCAGGGTCGCCTCGAGGAGGGCGAGGCGTGAGCTCTCTCCCCGATCGTTGGCGCGCGTTCGCTGCTTGGGCATTGCGGGAGTCTAGACCGGGCTCGGAGCAGCGACGCGGGTGCTGACAGCCAGGGCGAGGAGCGCTGCGACGCCCATCGCGAGACCCATCGCAAGGCCGGTCGTGCCGTTGATCGAGAGGAGGGGCCGGTACAGCGGCGCCCAGGAGGAACTGGCTGGTGCCGAGGAGTGCGGAGGCCGATCCGGCGATGCTGCCGTGCGGAACGAGGGCAAGTGCTGTCGCGTTGCCGAAGCTCATCCCCAGGCCACAGAGCACGAACCACAGGGGCACCAGGATGACGCCGAGGGACGCGTCGAGGGCAAGCGCGACCGCTTGGCAGCACGCCGCCGTTGCCAGCACGACGAGCCCGACCCGGAGCATCAGGGCCGGCCCGCGCCGGGCGACCAGCCGGGCGTTGACCTGGCCGCCGACGACCATGCCGATGGCGTTGGCGCCGAAGATCCACGAGAACGTCACGGGCCCGACGCCATGGTCTTCGCGGAACACGAAGGGGCTCATCGAGATGTAGCTGAAGAGGATGACACCCATGCATCCCGCCATGACGAGAAAGCCCAGGAACGCGCGGTCGCGCAGTAGGACGCCGAAACCGTTCGGCGAACCGGCTGCCCGCGGTTGCCAGGTCTCCTCGAGCAGCGCCAGGGTCGCCACCAGCAGCACGGCGCCGATGATCCCGAGCGTCACAAAGATGCCCCGCCAGTCCGTCACCCGCAGGAGCTGCCCGCCGATCATCGGGCCGACGACCGGAGCCAGGCCCATCACCAGGATCAGCTCGGAGAAGATCCGGGCGGCGCGTGCCCCGTCGTACACGTCGCGGACGACGGCCCGGGCGACGACGAGGGTGGCGGCAGCCGCGAGCCCCTGCGCGAGCCGGAGCCCGAGGAGCATGGTGATGTCGTCGGCCAGGGCGCACAGGAACGACGTGATCGCCAACAGCAGCACGCCGACCCGCAGCGGCGCGAGTCGGCCGATGCGGTCGCTGAGCGGTCCGGCGACCAATTGCCCCAGGGCCAGGCCGACGATCGAGACGGAGATCGTCAGCTGCGCCGCGGCCTCGGTGGTGCCGAGGGACCGCGCCATGTCGGGCAGGGCGGGCAGGTAGAAGTCGGTCACCAGCGGCGCGGCCGCGGTGAGGGCCCCCAGCAGAACCAGGGTGCGCAGCGGCAGCGTCCGCAGCTCGGTGGCACCACTGGTCGAGGTCGTCATGCGGCACAGCCTGTCAACGGGCGTCCGCCCGCATCACATCGCCGTTCCCCTCTCCGGAACGTTCCACCTGCAGGCACGCAGTGCTCACCACTCACGCCCAGTCCTTCGTACGTTCCCTTCACGGCCCCGACATGACTCAGGTCACAACGAGCTCATCCCAGGCTCGAACCAGGGCCGTATCCCCGAGACGAAGGAAACGCAGATGACCCACTCCCGTACGAGGACGCGCGGGTTCGCGATGGTGGCCACCTCGGTCGCCCTCATGACGATGCTCGGTGCGTGCGCCCAGGACAGCGTCAAGGACAAGGCGCCCACCGGCACCGCCGCCGACACCGAGGCGGGCATCGAGGAGGCCAAGGCCTTGCTCGAGTCGTGGTCCGCTCCGCTCACCGACTACCCCGAGGAGCCGGCGCTGTCTGCCCCGGTCGACATGGCCGGGAAGACCGTCCACATCGTCGCCCTCGGTGACCAGATCCCGGTCATCCACGGGGTGGCCGTCGGCCTGCAGGACGCGCTGACCGAGGTCGGCGCGACCAGCAAGATCTGTGACGGCAAGTTCAACCCGACCGCTGTCGCGGACTGCCTCAAGTCGGCCGGCGACCAGGGTGCCGACGCCGTCGTCTCGCTCTTCGTCGACTACGCGATGGCCGGCACCGCGTTCGACGCGCTGGCCGACAAGGGCGTCAAGGTCCTCGTCGGTGGCGTCGAGCCCAGCGGCGGAAGAGAGTCGGACGAGACCCTCGCCTTCTACGACAACACCGGTCGGGTCGACGCACTCTACGAGGCCATGTCGGTCTCGGCAGTCGCCAACGGCGGCGCCGACGCACAGATCCTCTGGCTCAAGCTGATGGATTCGACCACGACGCGCAGCGCCAGCGAGAAGGGCATCGCCAAGGCCGAGGAGCTGTGCCCGACGTGCAAGGTCGCCACGGCCGAGTTCACCACGCCCAACCTCGACAAGCTGCCCTCCGCCGTCAGTGCCGCGCTGGTTTCCCACCCCGACACCGACCTGCTCATCGTCCCCGTGGACAGCTTCGTGCCCCCCGCGCTCCAGGGTGTGCAGAGCGCCGGCTTCGGCGACAAGGTCAAGGTCATCTCGTCCAGCTCCGACCTCGCCGGCCTGCAGCGCATCAAGGACGGCCAGCAGGTCTCCGACCTGGGCACCCCGGTCATCTACGAGGGCTGGAAGTACGCCAACGGCCTGATGCAGCTGATGGCCGGCGACGAGGTCGCCCCCGTCGAGCCCGAGGACATGGTGACCCGTGATTTCAACGCCGAGAACGTCGGCGAGCTCGAGCTGTCGACAGACGCCTACTTCACCCCCGACTGGTTCGGCGACGACTCGTTCAAGCAGGTCTTCCTCGCCGCCTGGGGAGTCGACGCGTCATGACCACGACTCGCCTGGAAGCTCACGGCGTGGGCAAGACGTTCCGCGCCGCCACTGTGCTGCGGGACGCCTCCCTCGTCGTGCGACCGGGCGAGATCCACGCCCTCGTGGGTCAGAACGGGTGTGGGAAGTCCACGCTGATCAAGATCCTGACGGGCTACCACTCGCCCGACGCCGGGATGAGCCTTGCCGTGGACGGGCAGCAGCTCTCGCTGCCGGTCCAGTGGCAGGCCGCCCGGGCGGCGGGCGTGTCGGTGGTCCACCAGGACCTGGGCCTGCTCGACGACCTGACGGTGAGCGAGAACATTGGCATCGGCGGCTTCGTGCACAGCCTGGTCACCCGCCGCATCGACTGGAAGGCGCAGGACGAGGTCGCCCGGGCGGTCCTCGAGCGTCTCGAGCTGCCCGTGTCACCACGCGACCTCGTCGGCGACCTGCCTGCCTCGCACCGGGCCGGCGTCGCCATCGCCCGGGCGCTGCGCGACACGGTCGCCGGCGAGGGCGTGATGATCCTGGACGAGGCGACCCGAGCCCTGCCTCGCGACGAGCTCGCCAGGTTCCACGCTCTGATCCGCCGCGTCGTCGCCACCGGCACGTCGGTGGTGATGATCAGCCACAACCTCGAAGAGGTGCTCTCGGTCAGCGACCGGGTCACTGTCCTGCGCGACGGAGACGTCGTCGGAGAGGGGTTGGAGACGGCCAGCCTCGACGAGGCGGCGCTGGCGCGGCTGATGCTCGGATCCTCGGTGGACCGGGTGATCAGGTCGGTCGCCGCCGACCCCGACGCGCAGGTCGTCGCCCGGATCGAGGCGCTCGAGCTGCCCGGCCACGAGCCGCTCACCCTGGAGATACGTCGTGGCGAGGTCATCGGCCTGACCGGTCTGCCCGGCACCGGGTTCGAGGAGGTGCCCTACCTCGTCTCGGGGGCCCGGCGCCCCTCCGACGGCACGATGGTGATCGGGGGCCGTCGCATCGACCTGCGCCGGTCCTCGGTGGCCGCTTTAATGAAGGCCGGGGTGGCGATGGTGCCCGAGCGCCGCGTGCGCGACGGGCTCGCGGTCGAGCTCAACGTCCGGGACAACCTCTCGCTGCCCAGCGTGCGGCGCAAGGGCCGGCCCTGGTTCGTGTCCCGCGGCTGGCAGCACCGGATCACCACCGACTCGATCCACCGACTGGCCATCCGTGCCCGATCGGGCCACGACCTGGTCAAGGAGCTCAGCGGGGGCAACCAGCAGAAGGTGCTCTTCGCCAAGTGGCTGTCTGTCGAGCCCGTCCTGCTGGTGCTCCACGAGCCGACCCAGGCCGTGGACGTCGGCGCCCGTGCTGACCTGCTCAGCACGGTCCACCGGGCTGCCGAGGAGGGGATGGGAGTGCTCCTGGTCAGCACCGAGCCCGCCGACCTCGTCGAGGCCTGCGACCGCATCTACGTCCTGCACCCCGGCCGTCCGCCGCGCGAGATGCGCACCGAAGACGCCGACGAGGTCCTCGAGGCCGTCTACTCCCAGCCCGCACCAGCCCCTACCCCCGCCGCCACCGGAGCACACCATGTCTGACACCTCGACAACGGCCACGGCCCAGCCCACGACGCCGTCCCCCCAGCAGCCCCCGGCCAAGAACGGTGCACCGGTCTGGCTGCACCAGCTCGCCAGCCGCTACGCCCTCATCGCGGTCTGGGCGCTGATGGCCCTCTACTTCTACGTCCAGGTGCCCGACACCTTCGGCACGCACGGCACCTTCTCCTCCATCTTCGGGTCCCAGCAGGTGCTGGTCTTCCTCGCGATGTCGGCACTGATCACCTTGGCCGTTGGTGAGTTCGACCTCTCGGTCGCCTCGGTGATGGGCCTGACCGCCACCACGATCCCGGTGCTGGCCGGCGTGCACGGCATGAACATCTGGCTCGCCTGCCTCATCGGTGTGGGTGCCGCGATCCTCGCCGGCGCGGTCAACGCCTTCTTCGTCGTCGTCATGGACGTCTCGTCGTTCGTGGTGACCCTGGGCACCGGCACCCTGCTGGCAGGCATCGCCCAAGCCATCTCGGGCACCAACATCGTCTCGGTCAACAGCCCCGCCCTCGCGAGCTTCGCGACCCAGGACGTGCTCGGCATGCCCATCTCCTTCTACTACGGCATCGCGCTGGCCCTTTTCCTGGCCTACGTCCTGGCCTGGACGCCGATCGGTCGCAGCATGGTCTTCGTCGGCTCCAACCGGGAGGTGGCCCGACTGGCCGGCATCCGGGTCCAGCGGATCCGCTTCGGTGCCTACATCGCCGGCGGCCTCCTCGCCGGGCTCGCCGGCCTCCTCCTGGTGGCCACCGTCGGTGGCTTCGACTCCGCGTCCTCGGCCAGCTACCTGCTGCCCGCCCTGGCCGCGGTGTTCCTCGGCACCGCCGTCGTGCAGCCGGGTGCGTTCAACCCGATCGGCACGATCGTCGCGATCTACTTCCTCACGACCGGCATCTTCGGACTCCAGCTCCTGGGCTACCAGGGGTGGATCCAGAACGCCTTCTACGGCGCCGGCCTGGTCGCCGCCGTCACCCTCGCCAAGGTCGTCCGCGACCGCTCGAAGAAGGGCTGAAGCGATGCACGAGACCCGCGCCCACATCGCCGCGTCCGCGGCGGCGCTCCGGGACGAGCTCGTCCCGAGCGACGACCTGAGCCGCCTCAGCGACCGAGCCGCGGACATCCTCCGCGAGTCCGGCGGCATGCGGTTGCTCCAGGCCAAGGACCTCGGCGGCTTCGAGGAGCACCCCAACGAGTTCTTCGACTGGGTCATCCAGGTGGGCACCGAGCACCCATCGGCCGGCTGGATCGCCGGGGTCGTGGGTGTCCACCCATGGGAGATCTCGATCATGCACCCACTCGTGCAGGAGGAGATCTTCGGCAACGACCCCGACGCGCTCACCGCCTCGCCGTACGCCCCCTTCGGTCGCGCCGTACGTGTCGACGGTGGCTTCCGGTTCTCCGGACGCTGGCCCTACTCGACGGGCACCGACCACGCCGGCTGGATCATCCTCGGCGGCATGGTCGCCGACGAGTCCGGCGTCCCCCTCAGCCCGCCCGACGTACGCCACTTCGTGCTGCCCAAGGGCGACTGGACCATCGTCGAGGACTCCTGGGACGTCATGGGCCTGCGTGGCACCGGCAGCAAGGACGTCGTCATCGACGACGTCTTCATCCCCGACCACCGCGTCAGCGAAGCACCGAAGATGTACGACGGGAGCTACGCCCGTGAGCGTCGCCCCGGCTCGCCGCTCTACCAGATGATGTTCGGCCTGATGTTCCCCGCCGCGATCGCCGCCGGCACCTTCGGGGTGGCCCGGCACGCCATCCGGGCCTTCGGCGACGCCATGGCGGGCAAGGTCTCGGTCACCGGCAACGCCGCCCGGACGAGTGCCATCCAGCTCGAACGGCTAGCGTGCGCCGAGGCCGACATCGAGGCGAGCGTCGCGCACTTCCGCGCGTCCATCGCCGACCTCTACGCCTTCGTCGACGACGGTGGCGAGATCACCCTCGACCAGCGTCACCGCTTCCGCCGTGACCAGGTGCGAGCCACCGGCCGCTGCGTCGAGGCGATCGACCGGCTCTTCCTGCACTCGGGCTCAACCGCGATGGGCGACGCCCACCCGGTCTCCCGGGCATGGCGGGACCTCCACGTGGCCAGCACCCACGTCTGCAACAACAGCGAGCTGACCTACCAGGCGTGGGGCGCTCACCGGTTCGGCGGGCCCATCCCGCCGGGCGTCGCGTTCTGACACCCACCCGACCAGCCAACAAGCCAGAGAAGAAGGAGGAGAGCCCCATGCACGAGGTTCTCGAGAACATCAGCGAGTCCGCCAAGGTCCTGGCCGACGAGGCGGTGCCGAGCGACACGCTCGGCCGACTGACCGACACGATGGCCACCACCCTGAAGGAGACGGGCTTGGTGCGTCTGCTCCAGCCCGTCGAGCACGGTGGCTACGAAGCGCATCCCTGCGAGTTCCTCGAAGCCGTGATGAACGTCGGCGTCGCCGCTCCGTCTGCGGGCTGGGTCGCCGGGGTCGTCGGGGTCCACCCCTGGGAGCTCGCCATGATGGACCCGCGTCTGCAGGAGGAGATCTGGGGCGAGGACCCGGACACCTGGACCGCGTCGCCCTACGCGCCGTTCGGGCGAGCCACCCGCGTCGACGGCGGCTTCCTCTTCACCGGCCAGTGGCCCTACTCCACCGGCACCGACCACTCCGAGTGGGTGATCCTCGGCGGCTTCGTGCTCAACGAGGACGGCGAGATCGGCGGTCCGCCGGACATGCGCCACTTCGTGATCCCACGCTCCGACTACGAGATCGTCGAGGACTCGTGGAACGTGATGGGCCTCCAGGGCACCGGCTCCAAGGACGTCCGCATGACCGACGTCTTCGTCCCCGACCACCGTGTCGTCGAGGCCATGAAGATGGTCGAGGGCGTCTACGAGGACCGCCAGGCCGGCAAGCCGCTGTACGGCGTCAAGTTCCCGATCATGTTCTCCGCGGCCATCGCCGCCGGTACCCAGGGCATCGCCCAGGGCGCGCTCGCGGTCTACCACGACTACATGACCACCCGCGTGTCGGTCGCCGGCAACGTCGCCAAGAACGACGCCGCTCACCTCGTCGTCTATGGCGAGACAGCCGCCGACGTCGCCGCCAGCCGGTCCCACCTCCTCAACTCGATGAGCGAGCTTTTCGACCACGTGTCCCGGGGCGGTGAAGTGACCTACGACCAGCGGCTCGTCTTCCGGCGCGACCAGGTCCGCGCCTCACGCCGGGCCGCGGACGCCATCGACCGGATCTACAAGATCAGCGGCGCAAGCGGCATCCGCACCGACTTCCCCAACGAGCGCTACTGGCGCGACCTCCAGGTTGGCCTGAGCCACGTGTGCAACGTCGCCGAGAACATCTACGCCGCCTGGGGTGCCCACGACCTCGGTGGCGAAGCCGCCCCTGCCCTCTACGTCTGACCCCCACCACCGAAGGAGATTGCCATGATCAAGTCACTGGCCTACGTGGGAGTGAACTCCCCCCGAGCCGAGGAATGGCGCCGCTTCGGCACCGGTTTCCTCGGCGGCGAGCTCGCCCCCGACGGCCCCAACGGCGCCGTACGAGTGCGCGTTGACGACGCCGCCTGGCGCCTCGAGATCCGTCCCGCCGAGCAGGACTCGGTCGCCTTCTTCGGCTGGCAGGTGGACCACGAGGAGGACCTCGACGTCGTCGTCAGCATGCTTTCGGTCGCGGGCGTCACTGCGGAGCGCGGGTCGAGGGAGCTCGCGGACGAGCGCAACGTCGACCGCATCATCACGTTCACCGACCCGTGGGGCTTCCCCCACGAGGTGATCTGGGGCCAGCACCTCTACCCCTCGACGTTCCGCCCCGGCCGAGCCAGCTCGGGCTTCGTCACCGGCGACCAGGGGCTGGGACACATCCTGCTGCTGATGCCCGACATCGAGGCCGGCCACGAGTTCTTCTCCGGCGTCCTCGGCTTCGAGCTCTCCGACAAGATCATCGTGCCGGGGGCGCTGAACTCGCGGTTCTACCACGTCAACAAGCGCCACCACACGCTCGCGCTGGGCCAGTGCCCGCCCGGCGTGGCCGGCTTCAACCACCTGATGCTGCAGGTCAAGGACATCGACGACGTGGGCATCGCCTATGACATGCTGGACGAGTACGACGTCCCGCTGACGCTGTCGCTGGGGCGCCACACCAACGACAAGACGTTCAGCTTCTATGCCGCGACGCCGTCGCTGTTCAACGTCGAGGTCGGCTACGACGGCATCGAGGTGGACGGCGCCTGGGTCCCGCAGGTCTACAACCAGACCGCCATTTGGGGCCACAAGCTCGACCCCGAGGCCAAGAACCGGCCGCCGGGCATCATGCACCCGCTGGCCGACTGACGGCTGACGAGAACCGCCCCGGAGGATCTCCTCCGGGGCGGATTCTGTGTGTGGGCAAAGCTCGCATCAGGCTCACATCGGGAAGTCGGCGTCGTACCAGGCCCGGTAGTCGCGCAGAGCGTCCCGGCCTCCCGCAGAAAGCTGTCGCTCGACTGCCCGAGCCGACTGCTGGACCGTCGCGATCCACGCCTCGACCTGGGCCCCAGTCGCCTCCTCGGGAAGCTGCGTGACGCGCAGGACCATCGAGATGTCCCCCTCGGGGTTGCGCACCGGCACGACGATGCCGCCGACCCGGTAGTCCTCGGTGGGCACCAGGTCCCGGTCTTGGAAGAAGCACGCCGTGTTGGCCAGCAGGCTGCGGAACTCACGCTCACGAGCGGGAGTGAGCTCGCCGGTGCCGTACTCGCGAAGGGCGGCGCCGAGCTGTTCGTACTCCACCGGACCGTCGCCACCGAGGAACGAGATGCCTGCGCCACGCCTCTCGACCGAGGCCAGACGCGTGCGGTACTGCTCGACCAGCTCGGGGTCCTTCGGGTTGACCTTGGAGAGCCAGTGCTCGACGACCTCGGGGGCCGCGCCGGCGACGTACGCCTCACCGATTGGCGGGATGAGCGGGATCCGCTGTCCGAGCGCCTCGACCATCTCCGCCGTGCCGCCGTAGGCGCTGAAGGCGGTGGTGAGCTCGTCCGGGCCGACCCCGACGAGCACCGCCGCCTCGCACCTCAGTCGCCGCGCCAGGCGCTCGACCTCGTGGCGGGCAGTGTCGGTCAGCCGCAGGGCCGCGATCAGGTCGGCATCGCCACGGGCGGCCATGCCGGCCGGTGAGAACCCGCCGTAGCCACCCTGGAAGAACAGCAGGGGAGTGACCGGCCGGGCGACCTCCAGGCCCTGCACGCGGCACAGCACGATGTAGTGGTCCCCGGCCTCGATCTCCTGCTCGGGCGTGCAGTGCACCTGCGCCACGGCGTCGTCAAGAACGGGCGCGCCGATGTCGGAGCGGTGCCACGCGACACCTGCGAACTTGTCGTCACCCGGCGTGGCCATGGTCCGGCAGAGGTCCTGCTGGTCGTGGGCCAGCACGTTGATGCAGTACGCCGTCGCGCCGGCGAGGCGGGCGTAGGTGCCCGACCCGGTGGTCGGCATGAACGCCACCAGGGGCGGGTCGAGGGACACGGCGGTGAAGGTGCCGACGACCATGCCGATCGGTTCGTCCTCGACCAGGGCCGTCACCACGGTGACGCCGGTGGGGTAGTGGCCGAGCACCTCGCGGTAGAGCGCGGGATCGATCTCGGGAGCGGCGGTGAGCGCGGTCGGACTGGTCATGACTCGATGATGCGCTGTGCCGGACCGCCCGGGAACCGATGTGTTCCGGTCACCGGGAAGCCGGGTGATCGTGCCACCGTGCGGCACCGGCCGCTGTGCTGCCAAGGCGCTGCTCGGAGAGGGTGTCGCCATGACCTCCACCAAGACGGTTCCTGCCCGGGCCTTGGCCGAGGCGGCCGCCCGTCTCCGTGCCGCGCAGGAGACCGGCACGCCCTGTGCCCCCGTGCGTGATCTGATCGGCGACGACACGACGGCGGCGTACGCCGTGCAGCGGGCCGCCATCGCGCGCCGCGTCGAGGCCGGCGCCACGATCGTCGGCCGCAAGGTCGGCCTGACCTCCCCGGCCGTGCAGGCCCAGATCGGCGTCGACCAGCCTGACTTCGGCGTGCTCCTGGACGACATGGGGCACCCTGACGCCGCGACAGTCCTCACGCACGGGCTGCTCCAGCCGAAGATCGAGGCCGAGGTCGCGTTCGTGCTCGGCGCCGACCTGGCCGAGGGCGAACTCGACGAAGCGCAGGTGCGATCGGCTGTGTCGCAGGTCGTGCCCGCCCTCGAGATCGTCGACAGCCGAATCGCCGGCTGGGACATCACCTTTGCCGACACCGTCGCCGACAACGGATCGAGCGCCCGCTACGTGCTGGGTACGGCGTCGAAGACCCTCGACGAGGTCGAGCCGGTTGACGTCGAGATGAGCATGACCCGCAACGGCGCGGTCGTCTCGATCGGCAACGGCGCCGCCTGCCTCGGCGACCCGCTCAACGCGCTGGCCTGGCTGGCGCGCACCGCTCGTGATCTCGGCGAGCCGCTCCGAGCCGGGCAGGTCATCCTCTCCGGCGCCCTCGGCCCAATGGTCGCCGTCACCGCCGGCGACACGTTCGCGGCCGAGATCACCGGACTTGGCTCGGTGTCCGTCTCCTTCGCCCCCACCTCCGACGTAAGGACCCCCGCATGAAGACCAAGGTGGCCGTCATCGGCTCCGGCAACATCGGCACCGACCTGATGATCAAGGTCCTTCGCCTCTCCGAGACCCTGGAGATGGGCGCGATGGTCGGCATCGACCCCGAGTCCGACGGACTCGCCCGAGCCGCCCGCCTCGGCGTGCCGACCACCCACGACGGAGTCGACGGACTCATCGCGATGGACGGCTTCGACGACATCGCCATCGTCTTCGACGCCACCTCGGCCAAGGCCCACGAGGCCAACGCCCGCAAGCTGGCTCCGTACGGCGTCGTGATGGTCGACCTCACCCCGGCCGCGATCGGTCCCTTCGTGGTGCCGGCGGTCAACCTCGACGACCACGAGGGTGCGAGCAACGTCAACATGGTCACCTGCGGCGGCCAGGCCACCATCCCCGTGGTGGCGGCGATCTCCCGGGTCACCGCGGTGCCGTACGCCGAGATCGTGGCGTCCATCGCCTCAAGGTCGGCTGGGCCTGGGACCCGTGCCAACATCGACGAGTTCACCGAGACCACCTCGAAGGCGATCGAGGACGTCGGGAGAGCGACCCGCGGCAAGGCTGTCATCATCCTCAACCCGGCCGAGCCGCCGCTGATCATGCGCGACACCGTGTTCGCCCTGATCGGCGATGCCGACGACGCCACCCACGACCGCATCCGCGCCTCCGTCGAGGAGATGGTCGCCGCGGTGGCGGCATACGTCCCGGGCTACCGGCTCAAGCAGTCTGTGCAGATCACGCCCGTGCCCGAGGACCAGCCCGTCCACACGCTGGCCGGCGACGCACCGGTCACGCACCAGGTGTCGGTGTTCCTCGAGGTCGAGGGCGCCGCCCACTACCTCCCGGCCTACGCCGGCAACCTCGACATCATGACCTCGGCCGCCCTGCGGACCGCCGAGCGTCTCGCCACCACGACTCCTCGAGAGGCCCTCGTATGACCACGCAGCTGTTCATCCAGGACGTGACCCTGCGCGACGGCATGCACGCCGTGCGGCACCGGATCACCCCCGACAACGTGGCACGTATCGTGCGAGCCCTCGATGCCGCCGGCGTCGACGCCATCGAGGTCGCGCACGGCGACGGCCTCGCGGGGGGGTCCCTCAACTACGGCCCGGGCTCCCACACCGACTGGGAGTGGATCGAAGCCGCGGCGCAGAACATCTCTCGTGCCCGACTGACCACGCTCTTGCTGCCCGGGATCGGCACGATCGAGGAGCTCAAGCACGCTTGCGGGCTGGGCGTGCGCTCGGTCCGGGTCGCCACGCACGCCACAGAGGCCGACGTCTCCGCGCAACACATCACCACAGCCCGCGAGCTCGGCATGGACGTCTCGGGGTTCTTGATGATGAGCCACATGGCTCCGCCCGCCGAGCTGGCGAAGCAAGCCAAGCTCATGGAGTCGTACGGCGCGCACTGCGTCTACGTCACCGACTCCGGCGGCCGGCTCACCATGAATGGAGTCCGAGAGCGCGTCACGGCCTACCGCGACGTCCTCGACGACACCACCGAGATCGGCATCCACGCCCACGAGAACCTTTCGCTCTCCGTGGCGAACTCGGTCGTGGCTGTCGAGGCCGGCGTGACCCGGGTCGACGCATCCCTCGCTGGGCACGGGGCAGGGGCGGGCAACTGTCCCATCGAGCCGTTCATCGCGGTGGCCGATCTCCAGGGCTGGAAGCACGGGTGCGACCTCTTCGCCCTGCAGGACGCCGCCGATGACATCGTCCGCCCGTTGCAGGACCGACCGGTCCGGGTCGACCGCGAAACGCTCACCCTCGGCTACGCCGGCGTCTACTCCAGCTTCCTGCGTCATGCAGAGACCGCCTCGCAGCGGTACGGCGTCGACGTACGCGACATCCTCGTCGCAGTGGGGGAGCGCGGGCTTGTCGGCGGGCAGGAGGACATGATCGTCGACATCGCCCTCGACCTCGCGTCCACCACCCAGCCCGTTGTCTGACGCAGAGGTCTGATCGCGGACGCGCCGAGTGCCGGTCAGAGGTGCGCCTGCCACGTGCTCGCCTGAGTGCCCTGGGTGAGCGCGTATGGCCGAGAACCCAGCGGATACCACTAAGTCAGCAGAAACGAAGTCCGAAGACCGTCGAGATGTTCCGATGCGATGAGGTAGCGTCGACGGCCAGAAGCGATCAGATCCCTTGCAGGGCTGCAGATCGAGCGGTCTTGGGTCGAGAGCCATCGAGATTCGTCGAGGACTCCGGGAGCCCCGTCCTTCAGAGAAGGTCAGTGGTTCGGATCCCCTCAGCTCCACCACAGTGATCTCGCATGAGATCCCGGACAGCCCGGACCCACTTCAGGGTCCGGGCTGTTGCTCATTTCCGGGGTCGGACGGGTCGGAGCCCGTCACATCAGACGTCGGCGACTGCCAAGGGGTGCGGCGGTTCTGGGTACGCGCGCGTCGCGCCTGTCTGCGCGTCGGGTTCTCCGACGCGCCCTGCGTGCCGCCGAGCGGGCCATGTCGGCCGCGCCGATGAAGCCGGCCTCCGGCCCCAGCGCCGCCACGACGATTTCCGGTTCGGTCCGGTGGCCGCGTCCAGTGAGTGCCTTTGAGAAGGCCAGACGAGTAGGACCCAGCAGCAGGTCGCCGGCATCGGACAAGCCGCCGCCGATGACGATGCATGACGGGTCGAACGCCGCAGTCAAGCCTGCCAGTCCCACGCCCAGCCACTCCCCGATGTCGCTCAGCAGCTCGAGCGACAGCGGGTCACCGTTGCGCGCCTCCTGGGTGACCTGCGGACCGGTGAGTCGGGCAGGGTCGCCGTCGACGAGCTCCCGAAGCCGGTGAGCGAGCGGCGAGCCGTTCGAGATCAGCTCGCGTGCGTCGCGCAACAAGGCCGTCCCGGAGGCGTACTGCTCCCAACACCCGCGGTTGCCACATTCGCAGCGGTGTCCGGTGGGCACCATCTGCATGTGGCCGAACTCTCCGGCCATCCCGTTGCTGCCCCGGAACACTTTGTTGTCGATGATCAGTGCGCCCCCGATGCCCGTGCCGAGCGTGATGCACACCACGAATCGATGGCCCCTGGCAGCCCCGTAGAGGCACTCGGCGACCCCGGCCGTGTTCGCATCATTGTCGACCACGACGGGAAGACGTACTCGCTCCGCGATAGCAGATTGGAGGGGCTCGCGGCGCCAGTTCAGGTGGGGGGAGAACATGACCACCCTGCGAGTCGCGTCCACGAATCCAGCGGCACCGATGCCCACCGCTGCGATCTCGTGCGTACGCCGAAGGTCCTGGACGACGGACACGATCGAGTCTTCGACCAGCTGGACGTCGTGGCCCGGCGTGGGAACCTGGCGCCTCGCCAGCACCTTCCCGTGGGGGTCGACGACGCCCGCGAGGATCTTCGTCCCCCCGATGTCCACCCCGATGGTCGACGCCTCCGCGCGGAACAGGATGGATCGGCGAGGAGGGGTCTCTGGCACGGCGATCAGCCTAGTCCGCACGCTCGCGCGGCGCTCAGCGCTCGACCAGGGTCACCTCGAACGAGTACGACTCCGGGCGGTAGCAGTGGTCGCCGTACTCGATGGCCAACCCGGAGTCGGCGTACGCCGTCCGCTGCATCGTCAGCACCGCGTCGTTCTTGCGGCGGCCGAGCAACCGCGCCTCGTGCGTCGTCGCGCCGCGGGCGCCGATCCGCTGTCGGGCGATCTGGACGTGCGTCCCGGCGTCCCGGATGAGCTGGTAGAGCCCGCCGCCCTCGAGCTCCTCATCGGTCGGCGACACCACGTTCGCGGGGAGCCAGTTGCGGAGCACCGCCAGGGGCTCGTCGTCGGCCAGTCGGAGCCGCTCCAGGTGGAGCACCTCATCGCCCTCGGCGATCCCGAGCTCGTCGGCGACCTCGGCCGCGGCCGGCTCCAGCACGTTGAGCAGCACCTTGGTGGCGGGCTGCTGGCCGGAGGTCCGCAGGTCGTCGTACAGGCTGGTGAGCTCCAGCTCTCGGTGCACGCGGCCGTGGACGACCTGGGTGCCCACCCCTCGCTTGCGGACCAGCAGCCCCTTGTCGACGAGCTCCTGGATCGCGCGCCGCATCGTGGGTCGGCTGAGCCCGAGCTGGTCGGCCAGGGAGATCTCGTTGTCGAGCTTGAATCCGGGCGACACCTCACCGCTCGCGATCGCCTCCTCGAGCTGCTTGGCGACCTGGTAGTAGAGCGGGACTGGGCTGCGTCGATCGACCGTCAGCCGCAAGTGTTCAGCCATGGCGCTGATCCTACCGAGCGAGCGACCGAATGTCGGAAAGACAGAATGTCAAGACAAAGTGTTGACAGCCCTGCGAGCCGAGGACTAGAAAGAGCCTTGTAACCCCCATCACATCTGGAAAGGTCCATCCATGCGGATTGGATTCCTCGGCGTGGGGCGGATCGGTGCCAGTCACGCCGCCGTCGTCGCCCGTCACGAGCTGGTGACGTCCCTGGTCGTCGCTGACGCCGACTCGGCCCGAGCGCGCGCCGTCGCCGACGAGCTGGGCGCGGAGAGCGTGGCCGACGCGGCCGCGGTCCTCGCGGCCGGCGTCGACGCGATCGTCGTCGCGACCGCCACCGACAGCCACGCCGAGCTGATCGCCGCCGGCGCGCGCGCCGGGGTCCCCGTCTTCTGCGAGAAGCCGGTGGCGCTCGACGTGCCGGGCACCCTCCGGGTGTTGGACGAGGTGCGCGCGGCAGGCACTCCGGTTCAGATCGGCTTCCAGCGCCGGTTCGACGCGGGTTATGTCGCCGCGCGTGACGCGGTGCAGGGCGGCCGCCTGGGCGAGCTGCGCAGGGTGCACGCTGTCACGGCCGACCCGGCGCCCCCGCACGCGTCGTACATCCCCACGAGCGGTGGGATCTACCGCGACTGCCTGATCCACGACTTCGACATCGTCCGCTGGGTGACCGGCCGTGAGGTGGTCGACGTGACCGCTCGCGGCGTCAATCGGGGGGCGAGGTTCTTCGGCGAGGCCGGTGACGTGGACGAGACGGTCGCGATGCTGACCCTCGATGACGACACCCTTGTGACCTTGCACGGTTCGCGCTACAACGGCGCCGGATACGACGTGCGGATGGAGATCGCCGGCACCGACGCGACGATCGCGGTCGGACTCGACGATCACACCGCGCTGCGTTCGGCCGAGCCGGGCGTCGAGTTCCCGCCCGGCACTCCCAACCCCACGTTCTGGGAGCGTTTCGCCGACGCCTACGTGGCCGAGATCAACGCATTCGTCGAAGTGGTCCGCGGCGAGCGTCCGAGCCCGTGCTCGGTCGAGGAGGCCCTGGAGGCGTTGTACGTCGCCGAGGCCGCGACCCTGTCGCGGCTCGAGGGCCGGCGCGTCGAGATCGCGGAGGTGCGCAAGTGACCACGGCACTGCAGTCCCGCATCGCGGGGGCGCCGATCTCCTGGGGAGTGTGCGAGGTGCCCGGGTGGGGGCACCAGATGGCACCGGACCGGGTGTTGCGCGAGATGGCCGACCTCGGCCTCGCCGCCACCGAGTTCGGACCCGACGGCTTCCTGCCGGCCGACCCGCAGCAGGCGGCCGACCTCCTCGCCGCCCACGGGATGCGTGCCGTCGGCGGCTTCGTCCCGGCCGTGCTGTTCGACGCTGCACGCGATCCACTGCCCGAGGTCGAGCGGGCCCTGGCCCACTTCCGGGCCGCTGACGCGACCAGCCTGGTGCTGGCCGCAGCCTCTGGCGCCGATGGGTACGACGCCAGGCCAGTCCTCGACGAGGCGCAGTGGGAGGTGCTCGTGACCAATCTCGACCGGATCCGGGACGTCGCCGGCGAGCAAGGGATCGAGGCCACCCTCCACCCGCATGTAGGGACGATCGTCGAGAACGCCGAGGAGGTCGACCGAGTGCTCAACGGGAGCACGATCGGTCTCACCCTGGACACCGGCCACCTGCTCGTGGGTGGCGCCGACCCCGTCGCGATCACCCGGACAGCCACCGACCGCATCCGCCACACCCACCTCAAGGACGTGCGCGCGGACGTCGCCGAGCGCGTCCGCAAACGTGAGCTGACCTACACCGACGGAGTGCGGCAGGGCCTGTACGTGCCGCTCGGACAGGGTGATGTCGACGTCGCCGCGATCGTCCGGACCCTCGAGGACGCCGGCTACCAGGGCTGGTACGTCATGGAGCAGGACACGATCCTCGACGCCGAGCCGCAAGCTGTCGCCGGTCCGGTCGCCGACGTGCGCACCGGCTTGGACTTCCTCACCGGAGTGACCGCGTGAACCACGAGGTCATCACCATGGGCCGGGTCGGCGTGGACATCTACCCCGAGCAGATCGGCCTGCCGCTGGAGGACGTCGTCTCCTTCGCCAAGTACCTCGGTGGCAGTGCCACCAACGTCGCGGTGGCCGCAGCCCGGCACGGCCGGCGTTCGGCGGTCATCACGCGCACCGGCGAGGACGCGTTCGGCCGCTTCGTGCACAAGGCACTCGCAGGCTTCGGCGTCAGCGACGAGTACGTCACGGCGGTCCCGACCTGGCCGACGCCGGTCACGTTCTGCGAGATCTTCCCGCCCGACGACTTCCCTCTCTACTTCTACCGGACCCCCACCGCGCCCGACCTCCAGATCCGCGCCGACGAGCTCGACCTCGACGCGATCCGGGACGCCGACCTCTTCTGGGTCACCGTCACCGGCCTCTGCCAGGAGCCGAGCAGGGAGGCGACGCTGGCCGCGCTCGAGGCACGCGGCCGACGCGGCATCACGGTGCTCGACCTCGACTACCGGCCGATGTTCTGGGCCAGTCCCGAGGAGGCCACCGAGCAGGTCGCCCGCGCCCTCGAGCACGTCACCGTCGCCGTCGGCAACCGCGAGGAGTGCGCAGTTGCCGTGGGCGAGACGGAGCCGGCGGCCGCCGCCCAAGCGCTGCGGGACCGCGGGGTCGACGTGGCGATCGTGAAGCAGGGGCCCAAGGGCGTTCATGCGGTGGATGACGACGGACCGGTCGACGTACCGCCCGTCCCAGTCGAGGTGGTCAACGGCCTCGGGGCCGGCGACGCCTTCGGCGGCGCGCTCTGCCACGGCCTGCTCTCTGGATGGCAGCTGGGCCGGACCATCCGGTTCGCCAACGCGGCCGGGGCGATCGTGGCCGGCCAGCTGGCGTGCTCGGACGCCATGCCGACGACCAGTGAGGTCGAGGCTGTTCTCGGGGAGGTTCTCGATGTCTGACTACATGACCGCGACCAGCGAGGAGCTGGTGCGGGCGGTGACGTCCACCCGGCTCCAGGATCCCGGGGCGATCGCGGCGGCCGCGGCCGGGCGCACGCGTCGCGCCTCGCTGGTCGGCGAGAGCGGGCGGCTGATGATCATCGCAGCCGACCATCCCGCCCGGGGTGCGCTGCGCGTGGGCGAGGACCCCCTCGCGATGGCTGACCGGGGAGAGCTGCTGCGCCGGCTCGCCATCGCCCTCAGCCGCCCCGGCGTCGACGGCTTCCTCGGCACGGCCGACATGGTCGACGACCTGCTGCTGATGGGAGCGCTCGACGACAAGGTCGTCCTCGGCTCGATGAACCGCGGTGGCCTCGCCGGGACGGCCTTCGAGATCGACGACCGGATGACCGCCTACGACGCGGCGACCATCTCCGCGATGGGCTACGACGGCGGCAAGATGCTCACCCGCATCGACCCCGACGACCCCGCCACCGTGGCGACCCTCGAGGCGTGCGCTCGCGCCGTCACCGACCTGGCGTCGCACCACCTGATGGCGATGGTCGAGCCGTTCATCTCGCACCGGGTCGGGGGGCGGGTGCGCAACGACCTCAGCCCGGAGGCCGTGATCCGATCGGCCACCGTGGCCGCCGGGCTGGGCACGACGTCAGCGCACACCTGGCTCAAGCTGCCGGTCGTGGACGACATGGAGAGGGTTGCCGCGGCCACCACGCTCCCGGTGATGCTGCTCGGCGGTGAGGCGAGCGTCGACCAGCCGGAGACGTTCGAGCGCTGGCAGCGTGCGCTCAAGCAGCCCACGGTGGTCGGCATGATCGTCGGCCGTGCGCTGCTCTACCCGCCCGACGGCGACGTCGCCGCCGCGGTCGACCGGACCGTGGAGCTGCTGTGAGTGCGCGCCACCTCCCTGCGGCCACCGCCGTGAGCCCCGCCGACGCGGGCTGGACCTACAGCGGTCTCCGCGTCGTCTCCTTGGCGCGGGGCGAGCACCACACGCTCGCCACCGGCGAGGAGGAGATGCTCGTGCTGCCGCTGTCAGGCGGCTGCGTCGTGGAGTGCGACGGCGAGATCATCGAGCTCGAGGGGCGCACGAGCGTGTTCAGCCGGGTCAGCGACTTCGCGTACGTCCCCCGGGACGCCGAGGTGACGGTCCGCTCTGCCGCCGGCGGCCGGTTCGCCCTCCCGTCCGCGCGGTGCGAGCGCCGCCTGCCGGTGCGGCACGCGAAGGCGGAGGACGTCTCCGTCGAGCTCCGCGGCGCCGGCATCTGCAGCCGTCAGGTCAACAACGTCGCCGCGGCCCACACGTTCGAGTGCGACCGCCTGATCGTGGTCGAGGTGCTCACGCCGGCGGGCAACTGGTCGTCGTACCCGCCCCACAAGCACGACGAGGACCGGCCCGGCGTCGAGAGCGTGCTCGAGGAGATCTACTACTACGAGGTCGCCGACGGCCCGGACGGACCGGGGGTGGCCTACCAGCGCGTGTACGGGACGGACGACCGGCCGGCGGACCTGCTCGCAGAGGTGCGGACCGGCGACGTCGTCACCATCCCGCACGGCTGGCATGGGCCGTCGATGGCGGCGCCCGGCTACGACCTCTACTACCTGAACGTGATGGCGGGGCCGGCCGCCGAGCGCGCCTGGCTGATCTGTGACGACCCGGAACATGCCTGGGTGCGCGACACCTGGGAGGGCGCGGCGGTCGACCCGCGCCTCCCACTGACCACGACCGACGAGAGGATCACACGATGAGCCGCAAGGTGCGACTGACCGTCGCGCAGGCCTTGGTGCGGTTCCTGGGCGCGCAGTACTCGGAGAGGGACGGCGTCGAGCACCGCTTGGTCGAGGGCTGCTTCGGGATCTTCGGCCACGGCAACCTCGCGGGCGTCGGCGAGGCTCTGCTCGAGGAGGAGCTGCGCGCGCCCGGTCGACTGCCCTACTGGACCGGGCGCAACGAGCAGGGCATGGTGCACGCGGCCGTGGGCTACGCCCGGATGCGCAACCGGCTGTCGACGCTCGCCGTCACGGCGTCCGTCGGCCCCGGCGCGACCAACATGGTCACCGGCGCCGCCCTCGCCACGATCAACCGGATCCCCGTGCTGCTCCTGCCCGGCGACGTGTTCGCCACCCGGGCCGCGTCCCCGGTGCTGCAGGAGCTCGAGCTGCCTGCGAGCGGCGACGTCTCGGTCAACGACGTCTTCCGTCCGGTGTCGAAGTACTTCGACCGGGTGTCGCGCCCCGAGCAGCTGCCCGCGGCGATGCTGGGTGCGATGAGGGTGCTGTCCGACCCGGTCGAGACCGGCGCGGTGACGCTGGCCCTGCCGCAGGACGTGCAGGCGGAGGCGTACGACTGGCCGGAGGAGCTGTTCGACGAGCGGGTGTGGCACGTCGCCCGGCCGCGGCCCGAGGACGCGCTCGTCTCCCGTGCCGCGGAGCTGCTGCGCGGTGCCCGCCGTCCGTTGATCGTCTCCGGCGGCGGCACGATCTACTCGGGGGCGACCGAGGAGCTTCGTGCCTTCGCCGAGGCGTCCGGCATCCCGGTCGCCGAGACCCAGGCGGGCAAGGGATCGCTGCCCTACGACCATCCCCTGGCGCTCGGCGCCGTGGGTGCGACCGGCACGACCGCAGCCAACGCGATCGCCCGCGAGGCGGACATCGTCCTCGGGATCGGGACCCGCTACAGCGACTTCACCACCGCGTCGCGCACCATCTTCGCCGACCCCGACGTCCGGTTCGTCAACCTCAACGTGGCCGGCCTGGACGGGCACAAGCAGGCCGGTCTGCCGCTGGTGGGAGACGCCCGCGAGGGCCTGGTGATGCTCAGCCGGGCCCTCGCGGAGCACCGGACCGACGACGAGTACCGCGAGCGGGTGCGGGCACTGGCGGCGGACTGGGACGCCACCGTCGAACGGGCCTACCACTTGGGACACGGCCCGCTGCCCGCGCAGTCGGAGGTCATCGGCGCCGTCAACGACGTCGCCGACCCGAGGGACGTCGTCGTGTGCGCCGCCGGTTCGATGCCCGGCGACCTGCACAAGCTGTGGCGCACCCGGGACCCGAAGGGCTACCACGTCGAGTACGGCTTCTCGTGCATGGGATACGAGATCGCCGGGGGACTCGGCGTCCGGATGGCCGCGCCAGACCGGGACGTCTTCGTCATGGTCGGCGACGGCTCCTACCTGATGATGGCCTCCGAGCTCGTCACCGCCGTCCAGGAGGACATCAAGATCATCGTCGTCCTCGTGCAGAACCACGGGTTCGCCTCGATCGGCGCGCTCTCCGAGTCGCTCGGCTCGCAGCGCTACGGAACGGCGTACCGCCGACGGAACCCGGCGACCGGGCGGCTCGACGGCGACAAGCTCCCGGTCGACCTCGCGGCCAATGCCGAGAGCCTCGGCGCCCAGGTGTACCGCGTCAGCAGCATCGACGAGCTGCGCCAGGCGCTGCGCAAGGCGAAGTCGGACGCGACGGGGCCCGTCGTGATCCACGCCGAGACCGACCCGCTGGTGCCCGCCCCGAGCAGCGACGCCTGGTGGGACGTCCCGGTCGCAGAGGTCTCCGAGATCGACTCCACGACCGAGGCCCGGGCACGGTACGACGCCGCGAAGCGCGACCAGCGGCCCCACCTCTGACCACCCACTGCCCACGAAGGAAAGAGAAACCGCTGTGAGGACGATCGAACACTGGATCGGCGGCAGGCCGAGCAACCCCGGCTCGAGCCGTACGAGTCCCGTCTGGAACCCCGCTACCGGTGCCCAGCAGGCCGAGGTGCTGCTGGCCTCCGCGGCGGACGTGAACGACGCCGTCGCCCTGGCTCGGACGGCCTTCGACGGCTGGTCACAGACCTCGCTGAGCGCGCGGACCAAGATCCTGTTCCGGTTCCACCACCTGGTCGAGACCAACATGGACCGACTGGCAGCGGCGATCACCGACGAGCACGGCAAGGTGCTCTCCGACGCTCACGGGGAGGTGCAGCGCGGCCTGGAGGTCGTCGAGTTCGCATGCGGCATCCCGCAGCTGCTCAAGGGTGACTACTCCGACCAGGTGTCGAGCGGCGTGGACGTGTTCTCCTTCCGCGAGCCGCTCGGCGTGGTCGCCGGGATCACGCCCTTCAACTTCCCGGCGATGGTGCCGATGTGGATGTTCCCGGTCGCGATCGCCTGCGGGAACACGTTCGTGCTCAAGCCCAGCGAGCGGGACCCCTCGGCGTCCCTGCTCCTCGCCGAGCTCTGGGCAGAAGCCGGGTTGCCCGAGGGCGTGTTCACCGTCGTGCACGGCGACAAGGAGGCGGTCGACGCGATCCTCGACCACCCGGACATCGCGGCGGTGTCGTTCGTCGGATCCACGCCGATCGCCCGCTACATCCATCACCGCGCCAGCGACAACGGCAAGCGGGTCCAGGCACTCGGCGGAGCCAAGAACCACGCGATCATCCTCCCGGACGCCGATCTCGACTTCGCCTCCGACCACCTGGTGGCCGCGGCCTTCGGGTCGGCGGGCGAGCGATGCATGGCGATCTCGGCCGCGGTCGCGGTCGGCCGCTCGGGCGACGCCCTGGTCGAGGCCGTGAACGCCAAGGCTCGCGCGATCGTGGTCGGCTCCGGCCGGGACGCCGCCAGCGAGATGGGCCCTGTGGTCAGCCCGGTGGCCCGCGACCGGATCATCAGCCTGATCGACGCCGGCGAACGGCAGGGCGGACAGGTCACGGTCGACGGGCGCGGTCTCGTCGTCCCCGACCACGAGGACGGCTTCTTCGTCGGGCCGACCGTGATCGACGGTGTGACGCCGCAGATGGACTGCTACACCGAGGAGATCTTCGGACCCGTGCTGTCGGTGCTCCGCAGCGACGACATCGACGAGGCGATCGCCCTGATCAACGCGAACCCCTACGGCAACGGCACTGCCATCTTCACGTCGAGCGGCGAAGCCGCGCGACGGTTCCAGCGCGGCGTCAAGGTCGGGATGATCGGGATCAACGTCCCCGTCCCCGTCCCGATGGCCTACTACTCCTTCGGCGGCTGGAAGGACTCCCTCTTCGGCGACAAGCACGTGCACGGCCCAGAAGGGGTGTCGTTCTACACCCGCGCCAAGGTGGTCACCTCGCGGTGGCCCCAGCCGAGCGAGGCATCGCTCGCAGCCTTCCAGTTCCCGACCGCCCGATAGTCGGGCCGTACACAGAAAAGAGTCACATCGATGAAGAAACTCCACGTTGCCGGTGCCATGGTCGTCACCGGACTGCTCCTCACCGCGTGCAGTGGCACCGGCAAGGAAGAGAGCGGGGACACCCCGGACGCTGATCTCACCTATGCGGTCATCACCCACAGTGGTCCCGGGGACGCCTTCTGGGACCGGGTGAAGTCCGGCGCCGAGCAGGCTGGCGAGGACTACGGCGCCTCGGTCGAGTACTCCTCTGACCCCGATCCCTCCAAGCAGTCGGAGCTCATCGACGCCGCCGTCGCTGACGACGTCGCCGGAATCGTGGTCTCGATGGCCAACCCCGACGGCCTGCAGGACAGCATCGAGGCGGCCGTGTCGGCGGGCATCCCGGTCGTGACGATCAACTCCGGCTACGACCATTGGCAGGGCTTGGGCGCGATCACCCACATCGGCCAGAGCGAGACGATCGCGGGTCGGGAAGTGGGTGAGCGGCTCAAGAGCGAAGGGTTCAGCAACGTCCTCTGCGTCATCCAGGAAGCAGGCAACGTCGCCCTGGAGGAGCGGTGTGGAGCGGTCGCCGAGACCGCAGGCGGGAAGGTCGAGAACCTGCAGGTCGACGGCACCGACGACAACGCCGTGACCTCGACGATCACCTCCAAGCTCCAGGCAGACGACTCGATCGACGTCGTCCTCACCCTCGGGGGCCAGTACGGCATCGACGCCGTGGCCGCCGTCGAGCAGGCCGGCAGCAGCGCCAAGATCGCGACCTTCGACCTGAGCGAGGACGTCATCAACGAGATCAAGGCCGGCACCATCCTGTTCGCCGTCGACCAGCAGCCGTACGTCCAGGGCTACATCGGCGTCACCACGCTCTACCTGAAGTCGATCAACGGCAACGACGTGGGCGGCGGCCAGGCCATCAACTCCGGCCCGGCCTTCATCACCACCGACAACGCCGACGAGGTGCTCGAGTTCGCCAAGAACGGCACCCGCTGAGTCGAGGGTGGGCCCGCCCGTGCGGGCCCACCCTGGCTCCCACGAAAGGGAATCAGCACATGACCACCACTGCCACCGCGGACGAACGGATCGTCCGCACCTCTCGTGTCGGCCGCGTGATGAAGCGCCCCGAGATCGGCGCGCTCCTGGCAGCCGCCGTGATCTTCGCCTTCTTCGCCATCACGACCGACACCTTCGCGACCGCACGGGGCGCCAGCACCTGGCTGGACTCGGCCTCGACGATCGGCATCATGGCCGTCGCGGTCGCGCTGCTGATGATCGGAGGCGAGTTCGACCTCTCCGCCGGCGCGATGACCGGATTCACCGGCCTCGTGGTCGGCGTCCTGACGACCGAGTACGGCCTCAACATCTGGGCCGCGATCCTGGTCTCGCTCGGCCTGGCCCTCGGAGTCGGGTTCCTCAACGGCCTGATGGTGATGAAGACCGGGCTGCCGAGCTTCATCGTCACCCTCGGCACGTTCTTCGTCCTGCAGGGCATCGACCTCGCAGGGACCAAGGCGCTGATCGGTCAGGTCGCCATCCAGGGCATGCGCAACGTCCCCTACTACGACCAGCCGCAGAAGCTCTTCGGGTCGTCCTTCGACCTCTTCGGCGGCACCGTGGTCGTCTCGATCCTGTGGTGGATCGCAGTCACCCTGGGCGCCACGTGGGTGCTGCTGCGTACCCGGGTCGGCAACTGGATCTTCGCGGTCGGCGGGGCACAGCAGTCCTCCCGCCAGGTCGGCGTGCCGGTCGTCTCCACCAAGATCGGGCTGTTCATGACCACCGCCGGCTGCGGCTGGCTGGTCGGGATGCTGCTGCTGTTCAGCAGCTCCACGGTGCAGAGCAACACCGGCGTCGGCCAGGAGTTCATCTACATCATCTGCGCCGTCGTCGGCGGGTGTCTGCTGACGGGCGGCTACGGCTCGGCGATCGGCGCGGCGTTCGGCGCGCTGATCTACGGCATGGCCAACCAGGGCATCGTCTACGCCGGCTGGGACAACAACTGGCTGAAGGCGTTCCTCGGCGCGATGCTGCTGGGAGCGGTCCTGCTCAACGAATGGGTACGCAAGCGGGCGGAGGAGACACGATGAGCGAGGACGAGAAGGTGAGCGCGACCGGCAAGCGGATCGGCCGGGTCGCCCGCGACTACGCGACGCAACAGGCCAGGGAAGCGGCGCACAAGAAGGAGCAGGAGATGGACGAGCCGACGACCACCGGCAGGGGTCCGGCGATTCCCCCCCGAGGAACCCCGATCATCGAGGTGACGGACATCGGCAAGTCCTACGGCCGGGTGATTGCGCTGGCGGAGGTGACCACGTCGGTGAAGGCGGGGGAGGTCACCTGCGTGCTGGGCGACAACGGCGCGGGCAAGTCGACGTTCATCAAGATCCTCGCCGGTGCGCACCAGCACACGGAGGGGAAGTTCGTCGTCGACGGCGAGGAGCGCCACCTGTCCAGCCCGCGCGACGCGCTGGCCCTCGGGATCGCGACCGTCTACCAGGACCTCGCGGTGGTTCCCCTGATGCCGGTCTGGCGCAACTTCTTCCTCGGCTCGGAGCCGGTCAAGGGCATCTGGCCGGCCCGCCGGCTGGACGTCGAGTTCATGAAGGAGACGACCCGCACCGAGCTGCTCGCGATGGGCATCGACCTGCGCGACGTGGACCAGCCGATCGGCACCCTCTCGGGCGGTGAGCGGCAGTGCGTCGCCATCGCACGCGCCGTCTACTTCGGGGCCCGGGTGCTGATCCTGGACGAGCCGACCGCTGCGCTCGGCGTCAAGCAGTCCGGCGTGGTGCTGAAGTACATCGCCAAGGCCCGTGACCGGGGTCTGGGGGTCGTGTTCATCACGCACAACCCGCACCACGCCTACCCCGTCGGAGACCGGTTCATGCTTCTGCGGCGCGGCCGCAGCATGGGCGACTTCCCGAAGGCCGAGCTGACCGTGCAGGACCTGACGTCGATGATGGCCGGCGGCGCGGAGCTGGAGTCCCTGGCTCACGAGCTCGAGCGCACGATGGGCTCGTCGAACGAGATGGTCGCGGAGCTCAAGGCCGAAGTCGAGGCGGAGGCACAGTGACGGTCCGCATCGCTCTCGTGGGCGCCGGTCGCATCGGCGCCCACCATGCAGAGCTCATCGCCCGGCACGTCCCCGGCGCGACCCTGGTCGCTGTCGCGGATCCGCGCCCCGGGGTCGCGTCATCCCTGGCCGAGCCGCTCGGCGCCCGGGCCGAGACCACTCCCGGCTCGGTGTTCGCGGCGACGGATGTCGACGCGGTCGTGATCGCCGCGTCGTCGGTCGCCCACGCCGGCCTGATCCGTGAGGCGGCCGAAGCCGGAAAGCACGTCTTCTGCGAGAAGCCGGCCGGGATGGACCTGGCCGAGATCGACGCGGGACGACAGGCGACGTCGACGGCCGGCGTGGCGTTCCAGGTGGGCTTCAACCGCCGGTTCGCTCCGGACTTTGCCGCGGCGCACGACGCCATCGCGGCCGGTCGGGTCGGCGACGTACGGCTGATGCGCTCTCTCACCCGGGACCCGGGGGACGGGCTCGCCGACCCCGGCGCGATCCCGCCCTGGACGATCTTCACCCAGACGCTGATCCACGACTTCGACACGCTCAACTGGCTCAACCCAGGAGCCCGGGCCGTGGACGTCTCTGCGACGGCCGATGCCCTGGTCGCGCCGGACTTCAAGGACGCGGGCCTGCTCGACACCGCCGTGGTCGTCATCCGCTATGACAACGGCGCGATCGCCACCGCCGAGGCGAACTTCGCGGCGACGTACGGCTATGACGTCCGTGGCGAGGTCTTCGGCTCACGCGGGATGGTGACCATCGGTGACGGGTCACGCACCTCGATGCGCCTGCACGACGCCGAGGGCCGCCTCGCCTCGACCGCGCGGAGTGACACCGATCTCCTCCGGGACGCCTACCTCGGCGAGTTCACCGAGTTCGTGGCCGCGATCCAACAGGGCCGTGCGCCGAGCGTCGGTGCCGACGAGGCGTGGGCGGCATTCGCCATCGCCGAGGCGGCGATCGAGTCCTGCCGCACGGGTGAGCGGGCCGCGGTCGCCGCCCCCGTCCTGGCTGACGATCGAGGAGCTTCGCGATGACGTTCACGTTGGCGGTGTGCTCGGAGATGGTCTACCTCGACGAGCCGCACCTCGACCGGGTCAAGCGCATCCACGACGCCGGCTTCGCGGTCGAGATCTGGGACTGGACGGCCAAGGACGCTGCAGCCCTGGCCGCCACCGGTGCACGCTTCACGTCGATGACCGGTTACGTCAGTGGGGACCTGACAACGCCCGCCGGGAGCGAGGCGCTGCTCGCGTCGGCGGCGGAGTCGATCGAGTTCGCCCGCATCATCGGTGCCCCAGCGCTCAACCTGCATGGCACCGGTCTCGGGGAGGGTGGCCTCCCCGTCGCGCCTGTCGACGTCGTGACGGGTGAGATGTGGCTGGCCGCGCTGCGGACGCTCGAACGGGTGGCCGAGCTGGGTGAGCTGCACGAGATGACGTTCGTGCTGGAGAACCTCAACACCGAGGTGGACCACCCGGGCACGCCGTTCGCCCGCGCAGCGGACACGCTGGCCCTGGTGCGGGCCGTGGGGAGTCCGCACCTTCGCATGAACCTGGACCTCTATCACGCGCAGATCGGCGAGGGGAACCTGATCGAGCTGATCCGCAGTGCAGCGCCCTACGTCGGTGAGGTGCAGGTCGCCGACGTGCCTGGCCGCTGTGAGCCCGGCACCGGCGAGGTCGCCTGGTCCGCGGTCGCCCGGGCCCTGGCCGACACCGGGTACGACGGGGTGGTGGCGTTGGAGGCGTTCGCCAGTCGTCCCGGAATGGCAGGTTCGGATGCAGCGCTGTCCGCTTTCCGGGAGACCTTCACGGTGTAGCTGGCCCAGCCCGTTCAGGCGGCGTCGTCGGGGTCGTCCGCCTCGGCCAGCGTCGCCTCGGCGGCCCGCACCTCCTCGACCTCCCCGAACGGGTTGCCGCCGAGCGACAGGAACCGCTCCTGGTGCCGCCGCTCCCGCGGGACGTCGAGCGTGCGCAGCACGCCCGCGACCGCCTTCATGTAGGGCGCCGGGCCGCAGCAGAAGCTCGTCCGATCGGCGTACGGCGCGGCGAAGGTATGCAGCTGCGCCTCGGTGGGCAGGCCCTGCACCGACTCGAGCCAGTGCACGACCTGCAGCCGGTCAGGGTGCTCGGCCGCCAGCGCGGCGAGTGCGTCGGCGAAGATCACCGACCGCTCGTCGCGGTTGGCGTAGAAGAGGGTGAGGCGGTTGGAGTGGCCGGCCAGTGCGGTCCGGACGATCGACATGATCGGCGTGATCCCGGAGCCTCCCGCGAAAAGGAGAAGGTCTGCCGACCAGTCGTGGGGCGTGAAGATGCCCGAGGGTGGCAGCACGCGCACCGTGCTGCCCACGGCGAGGCGGTCGTGGATCCAGCCCGATGCGTAGCCGTCGACGGTGCGTTTGACCGTCACTGTCAGTGGCTCACCCGGAGGCGTGCAGATCGAGTAGCAGCGCGCTGCCAGGCCGGTGAGGTCCGAGGGCACGCCGAGGGTGAGGTACTGCCCGGGAGCGAAGGCGAACACGTCGGCGAGCTCGCCAGGCACCGCGAAGGTGATCGACCTGGCATCGGGGGTCTCGTCGACGATCGCGGACACTTCGAGCAGGTAGGACTCGGAGGACAACTTTCGGGCTCCCATCGTGGACGGACGCGGTCGTAGCCAGGTCCGGGATCGCTCCCCCAGCCGGGGACCCTACTCATCGCAGGTCCGGGCTGGCGTGGCCGATCGCTGGGTGGACGTGACGTGCCCTGACCCTGTGCCGGAATCACGGCCCGGACCGGCGCCTCGGCCGCGACTGCGCGAGGATGGCGCGGTGGAGATCACAGATGCCCTGCTGCGCGCGCAGGAGGCCGCCGCCCCCGAAGTCGGTCGCGGCCGGCTGGCCGAGTACATCCCCAGCCTGGCGGGGGTGGACCCCCACCAGTTCGGGATGGCGATCGCGTCCTGCGACGGCGAGGTGCACGTCATCGGCGACGCCGACGTGCGCTTCTCGGTGCAGAGCATCAGCAAGGTCTTCACCCTCGCGATGGTCGTCGCCGCCGAGGGGGAGAAGATCTGGGAGCGGGTGTCGCGCGAGCCGTCGGGCAACCCGTTCAACTCGTTCCTCCAGCTCGACCAGGAGGCCGGCCGCCCGCGCAACCCCTTCATCAACGCCGGCGCCCTCGTCGTCACCGACCGGTTGCACGCACTGACGGGAGACGCGAGCGGAGCCCTGCGCGACCTGATGCGCCGCGAGAGCGGGCGCGCCGACGTGGACAGCGACCCGGAGGTGGCCCGCTCGGAGCTCGAGGCGGGGCACCGGACGCTCGCGGTCGCGCACCTGCTCGCCAGCTACGGCAACCTCGAGGGGTCGGTGGAGCAGGTCATCGACCAGTACGTCGCGCAGTGCGCCCTCTCGATGACCTGCCGCGAGCTGGCGCTCGCCGGCCTGTTCCTCGCCCGCGACGGGGTCCTCGCCGACGGGAGCCAGCTGCTCACCGCCCGGCAGGCGAAGCGGGTCAACGCCGTCATGCTCACCTGCGGGACGTACGACTCGGCCGGCGAGTTCGCCTACCGAGTGGGGCTGCCGGCAAAGAGCGGCGTCGGCGGCGGCATCCTGGCCGTCATCCCTGACCGGGGCGTCGCCTGCGTGTGGAGTCCGGCGCTGGGTCCCTCCGGCAGCTCCGCGGCCGGCCTGGCCGCGCTGGACGCCTTCACCACGTTCTCCGACTGGACGGTCTTCTGAGGGCCTCCGGCACGCGGCGTCACTCGGAGCCGGTCGTGCCCTCGCCGAGGTCGCTGATCATCCGATCGGCCACGACCCGCAGCTTGGTGTTGCTCGTCGAGGACAGGCGCGCGAGGAACGCGAAGGCCCGGGCCTCGTCCAGGCCGTAGCGCTGCATCACCACGCCCACTGCCTGGCCGATCCGCTGCCGCGTCTGGGCCGCCTCCTGGAGCTGGGTGATCTGCCGTGCGTACTCGAGAGCCATGGCGGCCTGGTGGGAGAACAGCTCACCCACGGCGCCCAGGTCCTCGAAAGCACCCGCCTCGAGGGCGTAGAGGTTCAGCGCCCCGTTGGAGTGTTGCGCGTCGAAGAGCCGGAGGCCGGCCTGCGCCTGGATCCCCGCCGCCACGGCAAGCGGGGCGTAACGCGGCCAGCGCCGGTCCTCGGCAAGGTGCGGCGCCGTGACGTGCACGCTCTCCACCGCTGCCTCGTAGCACGGGCCCTCCTGGAAGCGGTACTGGGCAGCGTCGACGTCGAAGATGAGGTCGTCGGTGGGCGCCACCGTCTCGAGTCGTCCGTCGGCGTGCTTGATCGTGATGCTCGCGTACGCCACGTCCGGCAGGGCCTGCACCGCTGCCGCCGTGATGTTGGCGAGGGTCTCGTCGAGGTCCGCGGGCGTCAGCGCGTCCCTCAGCTGACGGCTCAGCTCGACGAACTCGCTCCCGGTCATGAAGTCAAGGTACCCCGAAATCGCGGGCGGCCTAGCGCTCGGAGTCGTGGAGCTCGATGATGACTCGGGCGAGCTTCCCGACGGGCACGCCGGCCCGCGCGGCCGACTCCTCGAGCTGCGCTCGGGCAGCGTCGACAGGGACCTGGCGCGCGGCAGCCAGGATGCCGGTGGCGGCTGAGACCAGCGCGTCCTCGCGAAGCCGCGCCGGTGCCTGCTCCGCGACCTGTCGGGTCGAGAAGGAGAGGTCGGCGTTCGCCACCGCGCCAGGGGCCCAGGCGCTGAAGACCGTGGCGAGCAGCCCGTGCTTGCCCTCGAAGGTGTTCTCGGTGCGTCCGTAGAGGTTGACGGTGCCCGTCACCCGTTCGCCCTCGAGGATCGGGAAGGTCAACGTGCTGCGCACGCCCGCGGCAGCCGTGGCCCGGGCGAAGGCACTCCAACGGGGCTCGCTGAACAGGTCGTCGGAGGTCGTGGCGATGCCGTGCTCGTCGTCCATCGCGTCCACGCAGGGCCCGCTCGTCAGGTACTGGACTCCGTCGAGTGCCGCGATCTCGTCGTCGGTGGCGACCAGGGTGAACGTGATGCCGTGCTCGTGGGCGGCGATGCTGAAGCCGACGAGGTCCGGCGCGAGCCCTCGGGCCAGCTCGGCGCTCCGTTGCAGCTGGTCGCGGATCGTGTCGTCGTCGAGGTGAGGATCCAGCTCGTCGAGTGCCTCGACCGTCTCCGGGATGGGTTCCATGGTCTGTCGCCAGTACCCGGATGTCCGATCGCGATACGCAGGCGTCGATTCTCGGGGCGCGATTGCGCGCGGTCAGGACTCGCCCGCGGTCGGCTGATGAGCACCGGGGGCTGGGTCCCTGCAGAGAACCGAGGTTGCTGCTGCGCAGAGCCTAGGCGGCTTCAGCCGACTTGTCCCGAGAATCCAGAGGTCGGGACGGCTGCAGCTCCGGGCAGCCTGCCGGTGTCGACCACGTGCTGGGCGACGTGGAAGAGCTTGACGTTCTGCTGGGAGGAGAGGCGCTTCAGCACGTCGAACGCCCGGTCGGAGGAGAGGTCGAACCGCTCGCGCAGCATTCCGGTCGCCTCACCGATGACCTGGCGACTGCGCATCGCCTGCTGGAGCTGGTCCAGCTCGAGGGACGCGGCCATGGCGACTGCTGCCTGGGCCGCGACGACCAGCCCGTCCACCATGTCGTCGTGGTCGAACGCATCGGGCTTCTTGGCGTACAGGTTCATCGCGGCGAAGCTCTCGCCCTCGGTGAAGAGGCGGAAGCCCATGGCCGAGCGGATGGCGAGGTGCTCGGCGATGTGGGAGCCCCAGCGGGGCCAGCGCGGGTCGGTTGCCACGTCGACGACGGTCACCACGTCGGCCTTCCGCAGGGCATCCACGCAGGGGCCCTCGCCGAGCTTGTGCTGGAGCTCGTCGATCAGCCGGACGTCCTCGTGATTGGCGGCCGCGGTGTGCATGCCGTCCGGGCGGAACACCGACAGGCCGGCGAGGTCGCAGTCCTCGATCAGGTCGACGGCCGTCTGGACGACGCGTTCGAGCGTCTGCTCGGTGTCAGACTCCTCAGCGATGCCGCGCGCTGCCTCGGCCAGCTGCTGGTTGAACTCGTAGCGATCCATCCCCGGCTCCTCCCTCAAGGCCCCGGCCTGATCCTAGGTCGAAAGCGGAGAGACGTACGCCGAACGACGCGGGGCGCTCAGCGGCCGTTGCCGAAGCAGACCACGTGGCGCTTGCCGGCCTTCCATCCGGACTCGCTGACCCGCCACCACACTAAGCGGGTGTCGGATCCCTTCAGGGTGCTCGGGCAGCGGCGCCGGGCCACGGCGTCCTGTCGATCGACGGAGTACGGGCCTTCGGCACCGTGACGAGGCCCCGGGAGATCCACGCGTGGCGGCTCGCGCAGGAGACGACGAACAGCTTGGCGTTCCGGCACTTGCGGTCCACGCGGTCGATGTTGCCGTCGACGAACGGCGTCGTGCTGGGCAGGTTGCCCAGCTTCTCCCCGTCGAGGATGTTCACGTCGCAACGGATCCAGCGGGCGCCCAGCTCCAGCTGGGACCTCGTCGGCGTGAACCAGGAGGAGGTGTAGGCGTCGAGGTGACTCTGCGCGTGCGTCGTGCCGATCGCGTTGCGCCACGCGGGCCGGCACGTCTCGTGGGCGAATCTGTTGAGCTGCGCGTTGGGCCTGCCCCGACAAGTCGTACTTGCTGGGTGCGATCAGTCACGACATTCCCCGACCGCCGGTGCCCCGGCGAGGGGGTCACCCGCCGTCGCCCCGGGCTGGGCTGCCGCCGGAAGGGTCGCTGCTGCGGACAGCAGCGTGACAAGAGCCGTCGCGACGACGGACCACACCGATCGGGTCATGTGAGTGGCACCTTGCGCGCGCGACGTGACCCCGCCCGGGCTGGATCGGGCGGGGTCAGCGCAGAGGTGTCAGCCCTTGCGTGGTCCGAACAGGAGCCCGCGACGTGGCTTGGCCTTGGCCTCGCGCGGCTCGGGGATGGCCGGTGCCGGCCACCAGTCCACCTCGGGGTAGCCGGCGCGGTTGAAGCCCTCGCGGTAGACGAAGTTGTCTCCGCACGAGCAGACCCACCGCTCGCCGAGCTCGTGCTCCTCGTCCGCGGACGGCGCGGCCTCGGTCTGCAGACATACGTGGATCATTGTCGGATCCATGGCGCACCCTCCTTGCGTCGGCCCCGGTGGCCCCGTCGTCCCATCGTGGTCTGCCACTACGTCGAACACCATGGGCGACCGGCCGACTTCGGGGCTTCTTGATCGAACCTCGGGTGAACCTGTCCACTTGGGCCGGGCCGGTCTGGGCCGGTTGGGCCGGTGTCAGATCCAGCGCTGGAACCAGATACGGGCGTCCCACTCCGACTTGGTCAGGAGCTCGTCGGTCCAGATGGGCCAGAACCACGCGAAGGCGACGAGGGCAAGGACCGTGTAGCTCCCGGCGACGACCACCCCGAACGTGCGACGCCGCGTCGGCACGTCGGAGGCGCCGATCAGGTGCCCCATGGCCAGGGCGACGGAGAGCACCATGAAGGGGAGGGAGGTGATGGCGTAGAAGAAGAAGATCGGCCGGTCGTCGTGGAGGAACCACGGCAGCCAGGTGCTGGCCAGGCCCACCACGGCGACGCCGTGCCTCCAGTCGCGGGCGCCGACCCACAGCAGCAGCGAGGCGACCATCGCCAGGCATCCGCCCCACCAGACGACCGGGTTCCCGATCAGCAGGACCTGCCGGATGCACGTCGACCCGCTCGGGGCCTCGCACCCCTGCGACCCCGGCTGGATGTCGGTCTGGGCGTCCACCCCCACCGGTCGGCCCATCACCAGCCAGGTCGACGGCTTGGAGGCGTAGACGTGGGTGGAGTCATTGAGGAAGTGGCTGTGGAAGGTGAAGACGTCCTGGTGGTAGGACCAGAGCGACCGCAACGACTGGGCGACCTCGCCGAGGCCGTCGGCATCGGGCTCACCGGGGACGCAGTCCGCGCTCGGCGGTGAGGGACATTGCGCGGTCGGCCACGCCTCGCCCCCGCCGTACGTCGTGTACTGGGTGTTGCTGAAGGCGACCTCGTAGGCGTCGGCGTGCATCAGCCAGCCGGTCCAGCTGGCGACGTAGGTGACCAGTGCGACCCCGACCAGGGCGAGGAACGCGGGGATGCCGTCGAGGACGATCGAGCGCAGCAGCGGCCGGCGCTGCCCGAACGCGCGCCGGGCGCCGGCGCTCCACAGCCACACCAGCAACCCGAAGACGGCGAGCGTGTAGAGCGCCGACCACTTCGTGCCGCACGCGAGGCCGAAGCTCACCCCGCCCGCCAACAGCCACGGACGCCACCAGCCGAGCCATCGCGAGTGCTCTTCGCCGGACGCGAGACGGTCGCGCAGCCACTGGCGGTCGGCGACCACGCAGTGGACCCCGCAGAGGAGGAAGAAGGCCAGGAAGATGTCCAGCAGGGCCAGCCGCGAGAGCACCAGCTGCAGGCCGTCGACCGAGAGCAGCAGTCCGGCGACGAGGCCCAGGACCGTCGACCCGGTCACCCGCCGGACGAACCGGCACATCAGCAGCACCATCAGCGCGCCGACGATGGCAGACGCCATCCGCCAGCCGGCGGGATCCATGCCGAAGACCTTGATGCCGCCCGCGATCAGCCACTTGCCCACCTCGGGGTGGACGATCATCGAGGGACCGTCCTGCCACAGGCCCATGACGTTGCCGTTGAGGATGGTCTTGTCGGCGTCCTCGACGTAGCCACGCACGTAGCCGAAGTTGAGCAGCGACCAGGCGTCCTTGGCGTAGTAGGTCTCGTCGAACGAGAACTGGTGGGGGGTGCCGAGGTGCCACCGCCGCAGGAAGAAGGCCAGGCTCGCGAGGCAGATCGCGCCGACCCAGCCGAGGACGGGATCCTCCGACTGCCAGCGCGGACGATTCCGCTCGGCGGCACTCGGGGTCACGACCGGAACTCTAACCAGAGCCCGGAGCCGCGTCGGGCACGCGCGCGTGGCCCGGGCGACGCCGCCTGCCATGATCGACCCCATGGCTGGCGTCCTGGTCCTTGCGGGCACCCCGATCGGCCAGGCCGGTGACGCTCCGCCCCGGCTGGCCGCCGAGCTCTCCGGTGCCGACGTGGTCGCCGCGGAGGACACCCGCCGGCTCAAGCGGCTCTGCACCGACCTCGACATCACGCTGTCGGGGCGGGTGGTCTCCTACTTCGAGGGCAACGAGCGGGCCCGCACGCCCGCGCTGCTGGAGGCTCTGCTCGCCGGCGACCGGGTGGTGCTGGTCACCGACGCCGGGATGCCGAGCGTCTCCGACCCCGGCTACCGGCTGGTGGCCGCCGCGGTCGAGCACGACGTACGCGTGACCGCGGTCCCCGGACCCAGCGCCGTCCTCACCGCCCTCGCCGTCAGTGGCCTGCCGGTCGACCGGTTCTGCTTCGAGGGCTTCCTGCCGCGCAAGGCCGGTGAGCGCGCCCGCCGCCTCGCGGCCCTCGCCGCGGAGGAGCGGACCATGGTCTTCTTCGAGGCGCCCCACCGCACCGCGGATGCCCTCGCGGCGATGGCGGAGGCGCTGGGGGAGGACCGCGCGGCCGCGGTGTGCCGCGAGCTCACCAAGACCCACGAGGAGGTGCGCCGCGGCCCGCTCGCCGAGCTCGTCACGTGGGCCGGCGAGGGCGTACGCGGAGAGGTGACCATCGTCGTCGAGGGCTCGGCCGGCGCGCCCGCCGTGGACACCGACCCGGGCTCGCTGCGTACGGCCGTGGCCGGGCTCGAGGCATCGGGCTCCACGCGCAAGGAGGCGATCGCGGAGGTCGCCCGGCGTGCTGGACTGCCCAAGCGGGAGGTGTACGACGTTGTCCACCGCTGAGGACCCGGCGGGCCCGACCCGCAGCCGGGCGGCGACCGAGGAGAGGACCGGCGCCCGCCGCGACCGCGAACGACCGCCGGCGCCGGAGCCGCTCCCGCACCCGGTCGTGGACAGCCACTGCCACCTCGACATCGCCGACGGCGACTGGCTCTCCACCGAGGACGCGCTGTCCGCCGCCGCTGCGGTCGGGGTGCCGCGGATCGTCCAGATCGGCTGCGACCTGCCCGGTGCCCGCTGGGCCGTGGCCGCCGCGGCCGAGCACGACGCGCTGGTCGCCGGTGTCGCGCTGCACCCCAACGAGGCGCCGCGGCTCGCTGCCTCGGGCGACCTCGAGGCCGCGCTGGAGGAGATCGAGCGGCTCGCCACCGCGCACGACAAGGTCCGCGCGATCGGCGAGACCGGCCTCGACCGCTTCAGACATGCACAGAGTCGGACGGGGGAGGGGGGCTGGGCCGCGCAGGAGGAGAGCTTCCGCCGCCACATCGACCTGGCCAAGCGGCTGGACCGGACGCTGGTCGTCCACGACCGCGACGCCCACGACGACGTGCTGCGTGTCATCGACGAGGAAGGGGCGCCCGAGCGCTGGGTGATGCACTGCTTCTCCGGCGACGACGACTTCGCCCGGCGGTGCCTCGACCGAGGCGCCCACCTCAGCTTCGCCGGGACGGTCACGTTCAAGAACGCCGCGCCCCTGCGCAACGCGCTCGCCGTCACGCCCCGCGACCGGATCCTGGTCGAGACCGACGCGCCCTTCCTCACCCCGACGCCCTACCGCGGCCGCCCCAACGCGTCCTACCTCGTGCCGCTGACGATGAGGGCGATGGCGGAGGTGCTGCAGGCCGACCTGGAGGAGCTCTGCCGGGCCGTGGACGCCAACACCGAGGCCGCCTTCGGGGGCTCCTGGTAGCGCTCCGGACGCGGCTCCGCACGCCCGGCCGACGCGCTGGCGAGGCACTCCTGCGTGAGCAGCGTCTCGCCCGGATCTATGCTGCCGAGTTTGCGTCATGGCCCATCGTCGTTATCGTCTTGTGATTGTTGGCCGGGATCGGGAGCGATTTCGGCAGCACGAAGGACCGGCTCGGGTTGGTCCTGCGAGACCCCCGCTCGCACGTCGTACGGCTCCACCGGCTGATCGAGAACTGGTCGGACGTGGCTGCTGCGCACGCTGGGTGGGGGGTGCTGCCACCCGAGGCCCGGGGAGTACGACGTTCGGAGAATCGTGCGCTCTCGTCTCGCGCAGCTCAGCAAGTCCAAGGCAGTCCTGGCGACCCTCGTGGGGGTGGTGGTGGCAGCCGTCGCAGCGACGACGGTCGGCTATGCCGCACTCAGCAAGGACGTGACCCTCACCCTCGACGGGCGCACCACCCACGTGAGCGCCATCGGCGACACGGTCGGTGAGGTGCTCGCCGCCGAGGGCATCGACGTCAGCGACAAGGACCTGGTCGCTCCCGCGGTCGACGAGACCGTGACCGACGGCACGGCGATCGCCGTCCAGTTCGGGCGCCCCCTGGAGCTCTCCGTCGACGGCGAGTCCCACACCTACTGGGTCAACTCCACCGACGTCGCGAGCGCCCTGGGCGAGATCGGCCGCCGCTTCGACGGCGCCGACCTGTCCGCGAGCCGCAGCTCCTCGATCGGTCGCACCGGTCTCAAGCTCGAGGTCGTGACCCCCAAGGTCGTCCGCATCAAGCTCGGCGCCAAGGACCTCAGGAAGCACAGGGTCACCGCGCTGACCGCGGCCGACGTGCTGAAGTCGATGGACTTCGACGTCGACAAGCACGACCAGGTCAAGCCCTCGTTGAGCACCGAGATCACCGACGGCGACAAAGTCGTCGTCACCGACATCCGGATCGCGACCAAGAAGGTGAAGCGCGAGGCCATCGACGCCGGCGTCATCGAGCGCGAGGACCCCACCATGTACGAAGGTGAGGAGGAGGTCGTCCGCTCCGGCAAGGACGGCGCCCGCAACGTCACCTACCGCCTGCGCTTCGTCAACGGCGAGCTCGTGGCCCGCAAGGTCGTGACGTCCTCGGTCCGGACCAAGGCCGTCCCGGCGATCGTCAAGGTCGGCACCAAGGAGAAGCCCGAGGTCACCACCAGCAACTTCGCCGGCGGCAGCACCGTCTGGGACTCCCTGGCGCAGTGCGAGTCCGGCGGCAACTGGGCGATCAACACCGGCAACGGCTACTACGGCGGTCTCCAGTTCAGCCTCAGCACGTGGCGCGCCTACGGCGGCACGGGCTACCCGCACCAGGCCTCCCGCGAGACCCAGATCGCCGTCGCCACCCGGCTGCGCGACGCCACCGGTGGCTACGGCTCCTGGCCGGGCTGCGCCGCCAAGCTGGGCCTGCCGACCTGACGCACAGCCGTCACGAGGCCACGAAGTGCCCTACTAGGCTCATCACATGACCACGTCCCCGGCCGGCCCGAGGCTCCTCGGGCCGGCCGAGGTGCGTGCGCTGGCGGCCGAGCTCGACCTGAGACCGACCAAGCAGCGTGGGCAGAACTTCGTCATCGACGCCAACACCGTGCGCCGGATCGTGCGCGAGTCGGGCGTCACCGCCGACGACGTCGTGGTCGAGGTCGGACCGGGCCTCGGCTCGCTGACGCTGGCCCTCCTCGAGGTCGCCGGACGCGTCATCGCGATCGAGGTCGACCCCCTCCTCGCCGAGCGGCTGCCCGCCACCATCGCGGCGTACGCACCGGGACAGGTCGACCGCTTCGACGTGGTGCTGGCCGACGCCATGCGCGTCGAGTCGGTGCCGGGCCCTGCCCCGACCGCCCTGGTGGCCAACCTCCCCTACAACGTCTCCGTGCCGGTGCTCATCCACCTGCTGACCCTGCTGCCCTCGCTCGAGCGCGGGCTGGTCATGGTGCAGGCCGAGGTCGCCGACCGACTCGCGGCCGGGCCGGGGTCGAAGACCTACGGCGTGCCCAGCGTGAAGGCCGCGTGGTTCGCCGACGTACGCCGAGCCGGCTCGATCGGCCGCAACGTCTTCTGGCCGGCGCCCAACGTCGACTCCGGCCTCGTCGCCTGGACCCGACGCGAGCCGCCGCAGACCACGGCCAGTCGCCAGGAGGTCTTCGCCGTCGTTGATGCCGCCTTCGCCCAGCGGCGCAAGCAGGTCCGCGCCGCGCTGCGCGGTCTGGCCGGATCGGCCGACATCGCCACCGCCGCCTTGGAGCACGCTGGGGTCGACCCCACTGCCCGCGGCGAGGTGCTGACCGTCGAGGACTTCGCCCGGATCGCCGAGGGTCTCGCCGCACAGGACGTCCCGCCGTCGGTCGAGGAGGTCGTGCAGCGACCGTCACGAGACCCGGACCCCGCATGAGCATCACGGTCCGGGCGGCCGCGAAGATCAACCTCCACCTCGGGGTCGGCCGCGTCCGCGAGGACGGCTTCCACCCGCTCGACACCGTCTACCAGGCCGTCTCGCTCTACGACGACGTCACGGTGTCGCAGGGCACCGAGGAGTCCGTCTCGGTGTCGGGCTCGTCCTCGATCGACGTCCGCGACGTGCCCACCGACACCTCCAACATCGCGATGCGCGCGCTGGCCGAGGTGCCCTGCTCCTCGCGGCACGTCGTCCGCATCGACAAGGCCATCCCGGTCGCGGGCGGCATGGCGGGCGGGTCCGCCGATGCGGCGGCGGCACTGCTGGCGCACGACCGGCTGCACGGCCTCGCCCAGCCCGACGCCGTGCTCCTCGAGCAGGCGGCCCGGCTCGGGAGCGACGTACCGTTCTCCCTCGTCGGCGGTACGGCGCGGGGCCGGGGCCGTGGCGAGGTCGTGGAGCCGATCGCGGACGAGGGTGCCTGGTGGTGGGTCGTCGTGCCCTCCGGCGTCGGCCTGTCGACCCCGGACGTCTACCGCCACTTCGACCGTCTTTTCCCCGATGCGCCGCCGCAGCCCGACGAGCCCACTGAGCTGCTCGCCGCACTGGCGAGCCGTGAACCGCTCCGGCTCGCCCGCGCGCTGCACAACGACCTCCAGGAGCCAGCGGTCGACCTGCGTCCCGAGCTCGGCGTCCTCATCGCCCTGGGCGAGGTCGAGGGCGCGCTGCGCGGGCTGGTCAGCGGCTCCGGCCCGACCGTTGTCTTCCTCTGCGAGTCGGCGGACGGCGCCCGGGCGACCGCGGCCGGCCTCGCGGGAGCAGGACACGACGTCGTCCTCACCGCCACCGGCCCTGTCGCCGGCGCACACGTGGTGTCCTGACCGGCTTGCCGACCCGCAGGTGTGCGGGCCGCGGATCGGGGAAAGATGGCGATAGTCGGGGAAGCATGCCGATAGGTTGTGCGCGACATTCGCGTCATCGGGGGACTGGGGGAGGCAGGCGTGACTGTGTTGTTGGTCGTCGGCGCGGCCGGCGTCGTGCTGCTCCTCGTCGCCCTGCTCGTCGGTGATGTCCTCGACGGCGCGCTCGAAGGCCTGAGCGCAGGCTTCTTCTCGACCGAGGCGCTCGCCGGCTTCCTCGGCGCCCTCGGCTTCGGCGGTGCCATCGCGCTGGAGGTGACCGGCTCCACGTCGATGGCCGTGGTCATCGGTCTCGCACTGGGCGTGCTGCTGGGTGCGGCAGCGGCCAAGGCCTCCCGCTTCCTCGGCAGCGGCGAGTCCGACACGGTCCGCACCTCCGACATGGTCGAGAAGATCGGAATCGTGGTCAGCGCCATCCCCGAGGAAGGCTTCGGCGTCGTGTCCATCAGCGTGGGTGGCCACATCACCCGGCTCAACGCCCGCTCGAGCGTCGCCGTGCCTGCGGGCACCCAGGTGAGCGTCACCTCGACCATCTCGCCCACGGCCGTCCAGGTCGAGCCGCTCTTCCTGCCCTGAACCCCTCCGCCCACGCCCTACCTGCCTCCAAGGAGCACTGCACATGTTCGATCTCTCCCCGGTCGTCACCTCCGTGATCGGCCTCCTCGTCCTCCTGGTGCTGCTCGTGCTCCTGGTGACCACGCGCTACAAGGTTGCTGGCCCCAACGAGTCGTTCATCATCACCGGGCGCAAGGGCAAGGGCGAGGTGCGCAACCCGGAGACCGGCGAGATCTCCACCGACCTCTCCGGCCAGAAGGTCGTCATGGGCGGCGGCGTGTTCGTCATCCCGTTCGTGCAGCGGCTGGCCACGCTCGACCTGTCATCGCGCCGGATCTCCGTCCAGATCCGCGGCGCGGTCTCCGGGCAGGGCATCAAGCTCAACCTCGACGGGGTGGCGCTCGTCAAGGTCGGTGGCAACGAGGACTCGATCCGGGCCGCCGGCCAGCGCTTCCTCAGCCAGCAGGCCGACATCGAGACCTTCACCCAGGAGGTCCTTGCCGGTGCACTGCGCTCGATCGTCGGCTCGATGTCGGTGGAGCAGATCATCCGCGACCGCGCTGCCTTCGCGCAGCGGGTGGCGGAGGAGTCCGAGTCCTCGCTGACGGGCCAGGGCCTGGTGCTCGACACCTTCCAGATCCAGGACATCACCGACGACGGCTCCTACCTCGCCGACCTCGGTCGCCCCGAGGCCGCCAAGCTCAACCAGCTCGCGTCCATCGCCGAGGCCAACGCCCGTCAGGCGGCCGAGCAGGCCCGGATCGCCGCCGAGCAGGAGATCGCGATCACCCAGCGGGCGCTGGCCCTCAAGAACGCGGAGATCAAGGCGGAGACCGACGCCGCCAACGCCCAGGCGGCGGCCGCCGGCCCGCTGGCGCAGGCCGACCGCGACCAGGCCATCCTGCTCGAGCAGGAGAAGGTCGCGGTGCACCAGGCAGCCCTCAAGGAGCGCCAGCTCGACACCGAGGTCCGCAAGCCGGCCGACGCCGAGCGCTACCGCGTCGAGACCGAGGCCCAGGGACGCCGCAGCTCCGCGATCCTCGAGGCCGAGGCGCGCAAGGCAGCGTCGATCGCCGACGCCGAGGCGGAGGCCGAGAAGGCGCGCCTGACTGGTGAGGGTGAGAAGTCCCGCCGTTCCGCGCTGGCCGAGGCGGAGGCGATCGAGGGTGCCAAGCGCGGCGAGGCCGAGAAGGCCCGCCGTGTCGCCGAGGCCGACGCCCTGCGCGCCGAGGGCGAGGCGCAGGCAGCGGCGATCCTGGCGGCCGGCCAGGCCGAGGCCGAGGCCATGGACAAGAAGGCCGCCGCCTTCGCCGGCTACAACGAGGCCGCCGTGCTCCAGATGCTGATCGAGGTCATGCCCAAGGTCGCCGCCGAGCTCGCCCGCCCGATGGGCGACATCGACAAGCTGACCGTCATCTCCTCCGACGGGGCCGGCGAGCTGCCCAAGCAGGTCACCAAGAACTTCGTCCAGACCATGGAGCTGCTGAAGACCACCACCGGCCTCGACGTCGAGACGCTGATCCAGAAGTACGCCGGGACGACGGCCGCGAGCCTGCCCACGAAAGCGCCGGTCGCGACGCCGCGCGACGGAGTGACCCCAGCGGCCGACTGACGCCTCCCGGTGCGCCCCTCGTGGCACCTCACGCGGGTGCACCTCTCCTGGGTGCGCCCCGAGTGGGGCGTACCTGAGAGGATCGCCACGACATGGCGAACCTCATCAACCTCGAGCGGGTCTCGAAGTCCTACGGCGTCCGGCCTCTGCTCGACAACGTGTCCCTCGGCATCTCGGTCGGGGAGCGGGTCGGGGTGGTCGGTCGCAACGGCGACGGCAAGACCACGCTGCTCGAGGTGATGACCGGCCTCGAGGAGCCCGACTCCGGCCGGGTCTCGCGCACCCGCGGGGTCGAGATCGGCTACCTCCACCAGGGCGACGAGCTCGTCGACACCCACACCGTGCGCGAGGCGGTGCTGGCCGGCCGAGCCGACCACGAGTGGGCCGCGGACCCGACTACGCGACAGGTGGTCGAGGAGCTGCTCGCGGGCGTCACCCTCGACCGTGCGGTCGTCGGGCTGTCCGGCGGCGAGCGTCGCCGCTGCGCCCTGGCGGCGCTGCTGCTGTCGCGCCACGACCTGATCGTCCTCGACGAGCCCACCAACCACCTCGACGTCGAGGCGGTCGCGTGGCTCGCGTCCCACCTGATCAGCCTGCCCAGCGCGCTCATCGTCGTGACCCACGACCGGTGGTTCCTCGACGAGGTGTGCCAGACGACGTGGGAGGTCCATGACGGCGCGGTGGACTCCTACGAGGGCGGCTACGCCGCGTACGTCCTGGCGAAGGCCGAGCGGCAGCGCCAGGCCGCGGCGAGCGAGACCCGTCGGCAGAACCTGGCTCGCAAGGAGCTCGCGTGGCTTCGGCGCGGTCCGCCGGCGCGTACGTCGAAGCCGAAGTTCCGCATCGACGCGGCCAACGCGCTGATCGACGACGTCCCACCGCCGCGCGACCCGATGGAGCTCCAGCGCTTCGCCAGCCAGCGGCTCGGCAAGGACGTGATCGACATCGAGGACGTCGACCTCGCCCGCGGTGACCGGGTGCTGCTCACGCACGCGACCTGGCGGATCGGGCCGGGCGACCGGGTCGGCATCGTCGGCGTCAACGGCGCCGGCAAGACCTCCCTGCTCTCACTGATCACTGGTGCGCTCCCTCCCGACGTGGGCAAGGTCAAGCGAGGACGAACGGTCGAGATGCAGCACCTCACCCAGGCCCTCGACGAGATCGACCCCGCGGCTCGGGTGCTGCCGACCGTCGAGTCGATCCGTCGCGTCACCAAGACCCTGGACGGGCAGGAGCTCACCGCGACGTCGCTGCTGGAGCGCTTCGGCTTCACCGGCGACCGGTTGACGGCGCGGCTGGGGGACCTGTCCGGTGGCGAGCGACGTCGCTTCCAGCTGCTCAAGCTGCTGCTCACCGAGCCCAACGTGCTGCTGCTCGACGAGCCCACCAACGACCTCGACATCGACACCCTCAACGTGCTCGAGGACTTCCTCGACAGCTGGCCCGGCACGCTCATCGTGGTGTCCCACGACCGCTACTTCCTCGAGCGGGTGACCGACTCGATCTGGGCGCTGCTGGGCGACGGCCAGGTGTCGATGCTCCCGCGCGGGGTGGATGAGTACCTCGAGCGGAGAGTCGCGCAGCACTCCTCGGGCAGTGGCACCCAGCCGCTCGGCGCCGAGAGTGGGGGCGTACGTCACTCGGTCGAGGCCGCGTCCGGCGAGGTGCCGTCCGAGTCAGTGCCCCCGGTCGCCGCGCCAGCCGCGTCCCCCAAGGCCCGGCCCGGCAGCGCGGAGGACCGCGCCGCCCGCAAGGTGCTCGCCCGGGTGGAGAAGCAGCTCGAGCGGATCGCCGTACGCGAGGCCGAGCTGCACGTCGAGATGGAGGCCAACCTCACCGACTACGCGCTGCTGGCGCGGGTGGGCGAGGAGCTGGGCGTGCTGGCCGCGGAGAAGGACGAGCTCGAGATGGAGTGGCTCGAGGCTTCCGAGGCGGTCGAGTAGACGCGCGGACAATGCTCCGCGCCACCCATCGGCGCAGGCGTAGCCCTCACGGCCTCCGGGGACCAATGTCCGCGTGTCTACGGCGTGGGGGAGCCGAACGGCGCGAGGAGCGATCGCAGCAGCGCGGCCAGCTTGGTGCGGTCGCGGTCGGGAAGGTCGGCGAGCAGGTCGGCCTCGGCCGCCAGCAGCGCCTCGAAGGCGCCGTCGACGGCGGCCTTGCCCTCGAGCGTCAGCCGGACGAGCACGCCCCGTCGGTCGCGGGGGTCAGGCAGGCGCTCGACCAGCCCGCGCGCCGTGAGTCGGTCGACCCGGTTGGTCATGGTGCCGCTGGTGACGAGGGTCTCGCGCAGCAGGCGGCCGGGGGAGAGCTCGTACGGCGCGCCCGCGCGGCGCAGCGCAGCCAGCACGTCGAACTCCCAGGACTCGATGCCGTGGGCTGTGAAGGCGTCGCGGCGGGCGAGGTCGAGGTGGCGGGCAAGGCGGCTGATGCGGGAGAACACCTCGACGGGAGCGAGGTCGAGGTCGCCGCGTTCGCGCCCCCAGGCCTCGACCAGGTCGTCCACCTCGTCCCGCATGCCGCCATCCTGCCAGATCAATCGAGAATCTTGACATCGAGATGGTTTGCGGCGACTCTGGGAAGTATCTCGACATCAAGACATATCACCCTTCCTCCACGTCGCTCGCTCCGATAGTCCGCTGCATTCGTCCGGTCTCCGGGTAGCCACGACCGGCCTTTGCAGCGGACTACCGTCCGGGCACAGTGGATGGAGGAGCGAACGCGACGAGGAGAACACATGAGCCAGATGAGCCACAGCTGGGACCCTGACCGCTACCTGACGTACGCCGACCAGCGCGGGCGGCCGTTCGCCGACCTGCTGGCGCGCGTGCCGGCCGAGAAGCCGAGGACCGTCGTCGACCTGGGCTGCGGCCCGGGCAACCTCACCGCGCTCCTGGCCGACCGGTGGCCCGACGCGGCCGTGACCGGAATCGACAGCAGCCCGGAGATGATCGCCGCCGCGCGTGAGATCGCGGGCGTTCGGTGGGAGGTCGCCGACCTGCGCGACTGGGTGCGCCCCGACCCGCTCGCGCTGCGAGCGCCCGTCGACGTACTGGTCTCCAACGCCACCCTGCAGTGGCTGCCCGACCACATCGAGCTGCTGCCGCGCCTCGTGGACCGGGTCGCCCCGGGCGGTTGGTTCGCCTTCCAGGTCCCGGGCAACTTCGACGAGCCCAGCCACACCATCCGCACCGACATCGCCGAGCGCACGCCGTACGCCGAGCACGTCCGCGACGTCGCGGTGCCCTCGAGCCACGAGCCCGTCGACTACCTCCGGGTGCTGCTCGGCCTGGGGTGCGAGGCCGACGTGTGGGAGACGACGTACCTCCACGTGCTCACGGGCCCGGACCCCGTCTTCGACTGGGTGTCGGGCACCGGCGCCCGGCCCACGATCCAGGCGCTCCCCGAGGAGCTGCGGGGCGAGTTCGAGGACGAGTTCAGGAGGCTGCTGCGCGAGGCCTATCCCGCGGATCCGTCCGGCCGGGTCGTCCTGCCGTTCCGCCGGATCTTCGCGGTGGCCCGCACGGCCGCGTCGTGAGGCTGCACCACGTGCAGGTCGCCTGCCCGCCGGGCGGCGAGGACGCGGCGCGCCGCTTCTATGCCGACGGCCTCGGCATGACCGAGGTCGACAAGCCGGCGGACCTCCAGGCCCGCGGCGGCTGCTGGTTCCGGGGGTACGACGACTCGGGCGCCGTGACCGCCGAGCTGCACGTCGGCGTCGAGGAGCCGTTCGCGCCGGCGCGCAAGGCGCACCCGGCGTTCGTCGTGGACGACCTCGAGGAGGTCGCGGACCGGCTGCGTGCGCTGGGCGTCGAGGTCGACGACAGCCAGCGGGAGTCGTTCCCCGGCCACGTGCGGTTCCACACGTTCGACCAGCACGGCAACCGCGTCGAGGTCCTGGCTGCGGCCCGCTGACGGTTTCCCCGCGTACGCGGGTAATCCGGCGGCGCGAGGGGTTTGCAAACCCCCGGTGGTGACAGTTTCCCCGCGTACGCGGGGAAACCAACAAAGTTACCGGCTGGTAGTATCACGCCATGCCTGCCGTCCTCGACCTCTGGAAGAAGACCTCCGCGCTGCCCCTGGGCGACCGGATCTTCTCGTTCGCCTTCAGCCAGAAGGCCCCCTACTTCGCCACCATCCGCCCGCGCTTCACCGTGGTCGAGCCCAACCGGGCCGAGCTGGTCATCCGCAAGCGCCGCGGCGTGCACAACCACATCAAGACGGTGCACGCGATCGCGCTGTGCAACGGGCTCGAGGCGGCGATGGGCGCGCTGGCCGAGTCGACCATCCCGCGGGACAAGCGCTGGATCCCCAAGGGGATGGAGGTCGCCTACACCGCCAAGGCCGACTCCGACATCACCTGCATCGCCGAGACCGACCCGGAGCAGTGGACGTCCGGCGACCCCGACCTGCCCGTGCGCGTACGCGGTGTGCGCGCCGACGGCACCGTCGTGGTCGAGGGAGTCATCCGGCTCTGGGTGACGCCCAAGAGCTAGGCGATCGGCGCGTTCCGCTCCGACCGCACCTCACCGACCATCGGGACGAACAGCTCCTTCTTCTCGCCGACGAGGCGCTTCTGCACCATCGTGGCGATGAGAGTGAGGACGAGGTTCACCGCGACGTACAGCGCCGTGATCACGATGGCGGTGGGCACCTGGTTCCTGAACTCGAGGTAGATCGGCTTGCCGACCGCGGTGAGGCCGGGCGCGAGGATGTAGTAGCCGAGGCTGGTGTCCTTGAGCGCGACGACCATCTGGCTGATGATCGCAGGGAGCATGATCTTGACCGCCTGCGGGAGCAGCACAGAGGCCATCACCTGCGACTTGCGCATGCCGATCGCGTAGGCCGCCTCGGACTGCCCGATCGGCACGGCGTTGATGCCGGCGCGGAAGACCTCGGCGAGCACGGACCCGTTGTAGAGCGTCAGTGAGATGACCACGCACCAGAACGAGCTGAGCGGGCCACTGCCGATGGAGAGCAGGAAGAAGGCGAACACCATCAGGAGCAGGACCGGGACCGCGCGGAAGAACTCCACGACCAGCCAGGCCGGCCAGCGGACCACGGCGTGGTCGGAGAGCTTGGCGACGCCGAACACGAGCCCGAACACGACGGCGAAGATAATCGAGAAGAACGCCATCTTGAGCGTCTCGAGCAACCCGTCGATGAGGATGTACTCGATGTAGGCGGGTGAGACGAACGGCTCCCAGAGCTCGTACTCCAGCTGGCCGCGGTCGTAGAGCGTCCAGACAGCGAAGGCGACCAGGCCGGACAGGGCCAGCAGGCTGATGACGGAGTAGACGCGGTGCCGGGCGACCGTCTTGGGGCCGGGGGCGTCGAAGAGGATGGATGCGCTCATCGGGCCACCTTGACCTTGCGCTCGATGGCGTGGGAGGAGAGCGACACGACCTCGACGATGATGATGTAGCCGATCGCGAAGGCGAGGAAGATGCCGGTGCGCTGGTCGGCGTTGTTGTTGGTCAGAGCCCGCATGGTGGCCACTGCCTCCGCCATTCCGAATGCAGCCGCGACCGAGGTGTTCTTCACCAATGCGATCTGCACGCTGGTCATCGGCGGGATGACGGCCCGCATCGCCTGGGGGAGGACCACGAGCTTCATCGACTGAGCGAAGGTCAGCCCGATCGCCCGGCCGGCCTCGGCCTGGCCCAGCGGCACGGCGTTGACGCCTGAGCGCACCGCCTCGCACACGAAGGCGGAGGTGTAGAGGGTCAGCGCAATGGTCGAGCGGACGAAGAAGGCCGAGACGTTGTAGCCGGCGATCTCCCAGTCCTCGACGAAGGTGAAGTTGTAACCGAGGACCGGCATCGCGATCGCCATGAAGATGAAGATCATCAACAGCGGGGTGTTGCGGAAGAGCGTCACGTAGACGGCCGCCGCCTTGTTGAGGATCGCGACCGGCCCGACGCGGAAGACCGCCAGGATCGTCCCCCAGATCAGTGAGAGCAGGCCGGAGACGAGGAAGAGGCCGATCGTCAGGGCGAACGCCTTGAGGTACTCGTCGAAGCTCGACAACACCGCTTCCATCCGCGGCTCCTCTCTGCAAGGGCGCCGGCGGGCCTCGTCGGCCCGCCGGCGTCCCGGGTCAGGTGGTGTTGGTGCGGGGGCGTCAGGCGGCCGGGCACTCGTCCATAGCCGGGGGCTCCGGCGTCTCGACGCCGGACTGTCCCAAGGTCGCCTCGAAGGCCTCGGCCCAGGTCCCCTCCTCCTGCGCCTCAGTGAGGGTCTCGACGATCCACTCGCACATCTCGGGGGTGTCCAGGCTGTAGCCCACGCCGTAGCGCTCCTCGGAGAACGGCTCCACGACGACCTTGAGCTCCTCGGGGTTCTCCGCGGCATAGCCCAGCAGGATCGCGCCGTCGGTGGTCATCGCGTCGACGGTGCCGCTGAGGACCTGGTCGACGCACTCGGAGTAGGTGTCGAAGCCGCGCGGCTTGGCACCCTCGGCCTTGATGTTCTCCAGCGAGGTCGAACCCGTCACCGAGCACACCTCCGTGCCCTTGACGTCCTCGAGCGTCTCAATATCACTGTCGGACTTCACGAGGAGCTGTTGACCGGTGACGTAGTAGGGACCGGCCTGGCCGACGACCTCGCGACGCTCGTCGGTGATCGAGTAGGACGCGATGACGAGGTCGACCTGGCCCTCCTGGAGGAAGGGCTCGCGGTTGTCGGAGATGGTCTCCTCCCACTCGATGTCCTCGGGCGCGATGCCGAGGTCACCCGCGAGGATCTTGCCGATCTCGGGGTCGAAGCCCTTGGGCATGTCGTCCGTGGCGCCCTTGAAGCCGATGCCGGGCTGGTCGTACTTGACCCCGATCTTGATGGAGCCGGACTCGGCCAGCTCCTTCATCTTGGAGCCGTCCTCGAACTCGTCGGCGGCGTTCTCCGCCACGTCGACGTCGACGCTCTCACCGCCCTCCTCGCCCGCGTCGCCGCATGCAGCCAGCGAGAGAGCGAGACCGGTGACGGCCAGTGCCGCCTTGGTCCTGATGAATCTCATCCTTGATCTCCTTCGGTTACCGGCCCGATGCCGTCTGTGAGTTTCTGGGGATGTGTGGTCGCGTGAGGTCAGTGCTTGAGGATCTTGCCGAGGAAGTCCTTGGCGCGATCGGACTTCGGGTTGGTGAAGAACTCCTCGGGCGTGCCCTCCTCGACGATCGCGCCATCGGCCATGAACACGACCCGGTCTGCGGCCGTGCGGGCGAAGCCCATCTCGTGGGTGACCACGATCATCGTCATGCCCTGCTCGGCGAGGTCGACCATGACGTCGAGGACCTCTTTGATCATCTCCGGGTCGAGCGCGGAGGTCGGCTCGTCGAACAGCATCACCTTGGGCTCCATGGCCAGGGCGCGGGCGATGGCGACGCGCTGCTGCTGGCCACCGGAGAGCTGGGCGGGGTACTTCTCGGCCTGGTGGCCGACACCGACCCGCTCGAGGAGCTCCCGCGCCTTGGTGTCGGCCGCCTCCTTCTTCATCCCGCGGACCTTGATCGGCCCAAGGGTGACGTTCTCGAGGATCGTCTTGTGGGCGAAGAGGTTGAAGCTCTGGAACACCATGCCGACCTCGGCGCGCAACGCCGCCAGCGCCTTGCCCTCCTGGGGGAGTGGCTGACCGTCGAGGGTGATGGTGCCCTCGTCGATGGTCTCAAGGCGGTTGATCGTGCGGCACAGCGTCGACTTGCCCGAGCCCGACGGTCCGATGACCACGACGACCTCGCCACGGGTGACGGTGAGCTCGATGTCCTTCAGGGCGTGGAGCTGGCCGAAGTGCTTCTGGACGTCGCTCAGCACGACGAGGGGCTCGCCCCGGCCGGCGCTGACGGGTGCCGTTTCCTGCTGCGCGGTCATAGGCGCAACCTATCCGCACGTGGGCCGTTCGGGCTACGAGGCATGGCCCGAACGGGTCATTACAGTTCGCGCACGATTTCGGCCTCGGGATCCCAACGACGGATCATCGTCATCCGCAGACTCGCGTCGTCGTGGCCCAGCACCTCGAGTGCGGCCGGCACGTCGGAGCGACTGATCCGCCTCGCGAGCGTGACGTGTGGCAGCCAGCCGGGGTGCTGCACATACGGCACGTCGGCGCGCAGGTCCAGGACGGCTCGGGCGAGCTCGTCCGGCACGTCGACCACCCGCACCAGCGTCACGCGGTTGCCGCCGAGCAGGGCGATGCCGGCGACCCGCACCTCCGTCGGCAGCAGCGTGCCGATCAGCTCCGTCGCGCGCTCCTCGTCCTGCGGTCCCAGTGCGGGCGCCGCGACGAGGGTGACGTGCGGGGTGTTGGTCGCCCCGCGGTCGAGCCACGAGGGGAGCCCGGCGTCGCGCAGCGCCTGCCACTCACGGCGTACGACGTCGCACCCGGCCGCGTCGGGCACCAGCTCGATCGCGTGTATGCGGGGCATGCAGGGAGCCTAGGACCGCCTCACGAGGCCTTGCGTCACGAGGCCTTGCGTCACGAGGCCTTGCGTCAGGAGGCCTTGCGGCCCGCAGTGACGCGCGACGCCTGCCGGGAGCTGGCGTCGAAGACGCGCACCCAGTCGACCTGCGCGGTGTCGGCGTGCTCGTCCGCGGTCAGCTCGCCGAGCTCGTAGTCCGAGGTGAGGTTCGAGAGCACCAGGTACTGCTGTGCCTGCGACACCGCCTTCGTCTCGCGGTAGTACTCGCGACCGTCGACGCGGAAGACGTACTCGGTGGGGGTCCACTCGACGGAGAAGACGTGGAACTCGTCCCACCAGTCGCGGCGCTGGCCCAGGGCGAGACGGGTCGCGGGGAAGGCGTCGCCGAGGCTGACCTTCTCCCATCCCGGCTCGTAGTAGTGGATGTGGGCGCCGACGGCCTCGTTGCCGCGGCCGTTCTCGCCGAAGAACTCCATCACGTCGATCTCGGTGCCGGACGCCGGGTCGCCGTCGACGTACGTCGTGCCGACCGGGAGCAGCCACATGCCCGAGTGCATCCCCTTGGCGCGCTGCGGCTTGATGCGGGCAGCGATGATCCCGTGCTGGAAGGAGCGGGTGAACTCGGTGGCCACCTGGCTGTTGAGCATGTAGGGGCTGGTGCCCGACGAGCGCGGGCTCGTGTAGTTGCACGGCAGGCCGAGGCGCGCGGGGTCGGCCGCGACCCCCAGGTGCAGCACGCCGCCCTCGACGCGCCGCGCGGCCGGGTCGACCCGCGCACACGTGCGGGGGGCGTAGACGCTCTCGTGCTCGCGCTTCTGGTCGTTCCAGACCGAGGTGTCGAGGGTCGTGCCCGAGAACGTGTCCTCGAACGTCGGACGCCAGCGCGAGGTGGTCATGGTGCCGGTGACCCAGGTGCGGCCACCGGTGGTGGTCCGCGCGCGGTAGGTGCCGCTGCTCGGGGAGAACGTCGCGGCCCCCCACGCGTCCTCGGCGCCGGTGGCCACGGTCTTCCACCCGCCACGCACCTGACGCTCCAAGGTGACCCGGCGTCCGGGGTCGGCGGGGGTGAAGGTCGCGACCAGGATCCCGGCGCTCTGGGGGGCGGCCGCAGAGGTGCCGGGCTGCGCGATCGGCGGCAGTGAGGCGAGCGTGCCGCGGACGGAGCCGGAGCGCTGCTTCGATCCCGGCTTCGCGCTCGATCCCTCTGCGTGGGCGGTGCCGGGAGCCAGGCTCAGCAACAGGACGGTAACGATGAGCACACACAACGACAGGGTGGCGGTCGTGGCCGTCCTGGGCCGATCAAGGGAGCTGGCGAGCATGGCTTCTTCCCGAAACTGTGGGCTTTCACCAGGAACCGTCAAGATCGTCGGGTTCTTGGTGTTACCTGTTTGTGGATTACTCGGCCGATCTTGTGTGTTTCTCGTAGGGAAATTGAGCGTACTCATCGGTAACCACCCGAAGACGACTCGGAGGGGGTCCGAATGGGCTAGACCCCTCCCCGCCGAGTGGTCCCCGCAGTCGTGGGTGGACCCCTCGCCCTCGTGATTGCTCGCGCCCCAGCCGGCCGCCGTACCCTTGACCCGTCATGAACGCACCCGCCGAAACCGCGCACGACGTCGCGCGCACTGCCGTCGACGCACGCACCTACGAGGTCAAGACCCACGGGTGCCAGATGAACGTCCACGACTCCGAGCGGCTCAGCGGGCTGCTGGAGGGCGCGGGCTACGTCCGCGCGGACGCGGGCGAGCAGGCCGACGTCGTCGTCTTCAACACGTGCGCGGTGCGGGAGAACGCCGACAACAAGCTCTACGGCAACCTCGGCCAGCTCGCGCCGGTCAAGGCGCAGAAGCCGGGGATGCAGATCGCCGTCGGCGGCTGCCTGGCGCAGAAGGACCGCGACACCATCACGAAGCGCGCGCCGTGGGTCGACGTCGTCTTCGGCACCCACAACATCGGCTCGCTGCCGGTGCTGCTCGAGCGGGCGCGCGTGGCCGAGGAGGCCCAGGTCGAGATCCTGGAGTCGCTCTCGGTGTTCCCCTCGACGCTCCCGACCAAGCGCGAGTCCGCCTACGCCGCGTGGGTGTCGATCTCGGTCGGGTGCAACAACACGTGCACGTTCTGCATCGTGCCGGCGCTGCGCGGCAAGGAGAAGGACCGTCGCCCGGGGGACATCCTCGCCGAGGTCGAGGCGCTGGTCGCGGAGGGCGTCACCGAGGTGACCCTGCTCGGGCAGAACGTCAACGCCTACGGTGTGGAGTTCGGTGACCGCCAGGCGTTCTCCAAGCTGCTGCGCGCGTGCGGCGAGATCGAGGGGCTGGAGCGGGTCCGCTTCACCTCCCCACACCCTGCGGAGTTCACCGACGACGTCATCGAGGCGATGGCCGAGACGCCCAACGTGATGCCGTCACTGCACATGCCGCTGCAGTCCGGGTCCGACAAGGTGCTGCGCGACATGCGCCGCTCCTACCGCCGGTCGAAGTACCTCGGGATCATCGAGCGGGTACGCGCCGCCATCCCCGACGCGGCGATCACGACCGACATCATCGTGGGCTTTCCCGGCGAGACCGAGGAGGACTTCCAGGCCACGCTCGACGTCGTACGTGCCGCCCGCTTCTCGTCGGCGTACACCTTCCAGTACTCCAAGCGCCCCGGGACGCCGGCCGCCACGCTCGACGACCAGGTCGCGCCGGAGGTCGTCAAGGACCGCTACCTGCGGCTCGCCGCGGTCGTCGACGAGGTCGCCTGGGCCGAGGCCAAGACACTGGTCGGGCGCACCGTCGAGCTGATGGTGTCGGAGGGCGAGGGCCGCAAGGACGCCGCCACCCACCGCCTCTCCGGCCGGGCCCGCGACAACCGGCTCGTGCACTTCGCGGCCGACTTCTCCTCCGTCGACGCCGACTCGGTACGCCCCGGTGACATGGTCACCGTGGAGATCACCTACGCCGCCCCGCACCACCTCGTCGCCGACGGCGCGATCCGGTCCGTACGCCGCACGCGCGCGGGCGATGCGTGGGAGCGGCGTACGTCCGCGCCTCCCGCCCCGGCCGGCGTCGGGCTCGGCATGCCGACGGTCGGCATCCCCGCCCCCCTGCCCCCGGGTCCTGCCTGCGGCTGAGGGGGCGTCGGAATCCCCGGATATCCGGGGAAACCGACAGGATCGTGGAGCTCACGAGCCACCACGTGACTCAGGAGCTCCACGGTCCAGTGAGCTCAGGCAGGCGGCTCGACCGAGCCGTCCTCGGCCTCCTGCCCGGCGTCCTGGTCCTCCGTGGTGGCGCCGGCCTCGGCGTCGTCGGCCTTGCCCTCGGGAGCCTGCGGCTTGTCGTCGGGCTCGGAGACCGCGTCGGGGAGCACGTCGTCGACCGCTGGGTTGTCGTCGGGGTCGAGGTCACGGCCCAGGCCGTTGTCGGCGGGGTCGTCGGGGAGTGCGTCCACGCCACCGGGCACCAGCTCGGGCTCCTGGGTGAACGGGGTCGGCATCGGGGGCAGTTCTTCCTTGCTCATGGGTTCCCTCCCATCGGTGGATCGGTCGATCGTGTCGTGCTGTTCGCCGCGGGACCACCCCCGAGTGGGCGGGACGCTTCCTCCCACCCGTACGTCAGGTAGCCGGCGCCGCTGCCGAGGTGCGCCAGTGCGTGCGCCTCGTGGGGCACCATCGGCTCGGGCAGCCGGTCGAGCGGGCACCACCGGAGCTCCGCGCACTTCTCCGGCTCGACGACGCGTGGCTCGCCGGTCCACGACCGCGCGGTGAAGAACCAGTCGACGCGCTCGTCGATCGCGTCGGCGTGCTGCGTGCGGTGCATCGTGAACGCGAACTCGAGGTCGATGCCGGTGATGCCGAGCTCCTCGACCGCTTCGCGCCGCGCGGCGTCGTACGCCGTCTCGCCGAGCTCGACGTGGCCGGCGGCGGCCGCTGCCCAGTGGCCGTCCATGTAGGGCGTGCCGCGGCGCAGCTGGAGGAGGACCTCGGTCCCGTGCTCGCCCTCGCGCAGCAGGTAGACGTAGGAGGCGGGGACGAGGACGAAGCGGTCGGTCACGCGGGCAAACCTCAAGGGGGGTCAGCGGGCGGGGTCCGCCGGCGGGATGTCGTCGTCCTTGCCGTCGAGCTTGTCCAGCGCGTCGCGTGCCTTGCCGGTGGCTTGGTCGATCTTGGCCGCGTGCTTGCCGCCGGTCCTCTCGTTGACGGCCCGGCCCGCCTTGTCGATGCCCTCGGCGATCTTCTCGCCGTGCTGGTCGACGGTCTGGGTGAGCTTGGCCTTGGCCTTGTCCAGGAAACCCATCAGTTCCTCCTCGAGGAGAGCCGGCCCGTCCGGAAGGGCGGTGACTCCGGCACCTCCGAGACTAGGGCCTCCGCCACAATGGACCCATGCCTCCACCCGTGGTCGCCCTCGTCGGCGCCACGGCGTCCGGCAAGACCGGCCTGAGCCTCGACCTGGCCGAGCGGCTGGCCGGCGAGGTGGTCAACACCGACGCGATGCAGGTCTACCGCGGGATGGACATCGGCACCGCCAAGCTGCCTCTGGAGGGCCGGCGCGGCATCCCGCACCACCTCCTCGACCTGCTCGAGGTGACCGAGCCGGCGACCGTCGCGCTCTTCCAGGGCTGGGCACGCGAGTCGATCGCCGACATCCGGCGCCGCGGCGCGACCCCCGTCCTCGTCGGCGGGTCCGCGCTCTACACCCGCGCGATCGTCGATCGCTTCGAGTTCCCCGGCACCGACGACTCGCTGCGCGGCGAGCTGGAGGCCGAGCTCGAGCGGGTCGGCAGCCAGGCGCTGCACGAGCGGCTGGCTGGTGTCGACGCCCAGGCGGCGGCGCAGATCCAGCCCGACAACGGACGCCGCGTCGTACGCGCCCTGGAGGTGATCGCGCTGACCGGCCGTCCCTACAGCGCCAGCCTCCCGCGCCTGGAGTACGCCGACCCGCTGACGGTCCAGATCGGTGTCGACATCGACCGGCCGACGCTCGACGAGCGCATCGGGCGTCGGGTGGACGAGATGTTCGCCTCGGGTTTCGTCGAGGAGGTGGAGGCCCTGCTCGCCCGCGGGCTGGCCGAGGGCCGGACGGCCAACCGGGCGATCGGCTACCGCGAGGTCGTCGGATTCCTCGCCGGCGACCGCACCCTGGCCGAGGCGATCGAGCAGACCAAGACCGCCACCCGCCGCTTCGCGCGTCGCCAGGACTCCTGGTTCCGCAAGGATCCGCGCATCGTGTGGGTGGGTCACGACGACCCCGCGCGCATCGAGGTCGCCCAGCGCGCGGTCGAGGCGCTCGTCTGACAGGGTCGGCGGCCGTCAGCCCGTGGCAGTCAGCTCGCGCACGGGTCGTACGACGCCCGGGCGGGCCGCGTCGGCCGCACCGAGGTCGGCGGCACCGCGGATCCACTCGGCGATCTGCGCCTCGCTGCGACCGCGGACGTCGGCGTACCGGGTGAGCTTCGTCGGCTTGATCCCGCAGAACTCCATGGTCCGGCCCTTGACCTGCTTGACGGTGCTGTCGCCCACGAGCGGGAGGTACCACCGCGGCGAGTCCGAGGTCACCACGAGGCGTCCGGTGCGGCCGGCGAGCAGGCCCTCCGGCATGCCGTTCTCCTTGTAGCGGAAGGCCCAGCCCCGCTCGAGGGTGCGGTCGAAGAATCCCTTGAGCAGCGCGGGGACCGATCCCCACCACAGCGGCGCGAACACGGCGACGTGGTCGGCCCACTCGAGGAGCTCCTGGGCCCGGACGAGGTCGGGCTCGAGGTCCTGCGACGAGCGGTATCCGTTGTGGAGGGAGAGGTCGAAGTCGAGGTCGCGCAGGACTAGCGGGACGCCGTGGTCCCCGGCGCCCGCGACGTACGACGTGGCGAGCTGGGCGGTGAGGGACGCGGAGTCTGGGTGGCCGTCGATGACGAGGACGTGTGCCATGAGATGCTCCATCTGGTCAGTGTCAAGAATGTGGACAATGACCAGATTGGGCTATGATGTTGCTCATGTCAAGATCCACGGGCGGCTATCACCACGGGAACCTCCAGGCCGCCCTCGAGGACGCCGCGCTCGACCTGCTCGAGACCACCTCCGCGGCGAAGATCAGCCTCCGCGAGGTCGCCCGTCGCGCCGGCGTGAGCCACAACGCGCCCTACCACCACTTCGGCGACCGGGCCGCGCTCCTCCGCGCGCTCGGCGTACGGGGGATGGCCGCGCTCCTCGCCGCCCAGGAGGAGGCCGTCGCGGCCGCAGACGGCCCGGTCGAGCGGGTCCGGGCGCTCGGCCTCGCGTACGTCCGCTATGCCGCCGCACACCCCCAGGCGTTCGCCCTGGTCTTCGACCCCGACTACTGTGCCGCCGGCTCACCCAGCGCGGAGATGTCGCCGCTCATCGCCCGCAACGAGGACCTGCTCGGCGGCGAGGTGGAGGCGCTGGTCCGCGAGCCCGGCTACGAGGGTCGCGACCCGGTGGCCCTGTCGGCGGCCCTGTGGTCGACCGTGCACGGCATGGCCCAGCTGGTCACCCTCGGCCACCTGCCGCTCGAGGCGGCCGAGCCCGCGCTCGACGCCCTGGTGCAGTAACCGGGGCAATTTCGATCAGGCGGACCGTCCCCGGTCGCTGGCATGGTGGGGACATGGCGACGATCTACTACACCGGATGCACCCTCGACGGCTTCATCGCGACCGACGACCACTCCCTCGACTGGCTGACCTCGCGCGACAACGACCAGGAGGGCCCGATGGCCTATCCGGCGTTCCGTGAGCGGATCGGAGCCTGCGTCATGGGGGCGACGACCTGGCAGTGGATCCTCGACCACGACGAGGAGCCCTGGGGACCGCTGCCCACGTGGGTCATGACCCACCGCACGTTTCCCGAGGCGCCGGCGAGCGTCCGGTTCGACCGGGACGACGTACGCCGGGTGCACGCCGAGATGACCGAGGCTGCCGACGGCAAGGACCTCTGGGTGGTCGGCGGGGGAGAGCTGGTCGGGCAGTTCCACGACGCGGGTCTGCTCGACGAGGTCTGGATCCAGTACGCCCCCGTGACCATCGGCAGCGGCGCGCCGGTGCTGCCGCGACACGTCGAGCTGCGGCTCGAGGAGGTCGCGCGCAACCGCGACTTCGCCTGCCTGCGCCACAGCGTGGTGCGCTGAACGGGTCGGCCGGCTCAACACCCGGACGGGCGTGGACAAGTCCCTCGGGCGAGCGGCAGGGTGGCGGGACGTCTCTCGGGAGGAACCACCATGCCCCACTTCTCCAGCAGGATCGCCGCCACCGCGTCGGCGGCGAGCAGTCTCGCCGTCGCAGCCGCACTCCTCGTCCCACCGGTCACGAGTGCGGCGAGCGCCGCACCGTCCGCCTCCGACGAGCGCGCCCGCCCCACCGCGAAGATCCCCACCGCGGTCGGCACCGGCGGCGCCATCAGCACCGTCGACCCGGAGGCCAGCGCCGCGGGCCTCAAGGTGCTGCGCCAGGGCGGCAACGCCGTCGACGCGGCGGTCGCGGCCGCGGCAACCCTCGGTGTGACCGAGCCCTACAGCGCCGGCATCGGAGGTGGCGGCTACTTCGTCTACTACAACGCGCGCACCGGCAAGGTCCGCACCATCGACGGTCGCGAGACCGCTCCGGCGACGATGCCCACCGACGCCTTCATCGACCCGGCCACCGGGAAGCCGTGGAACTTCACCCCCGAGCTGGTCACCAGCGGCGTCTCGGTCGGGACGCCCGGCACCCCCGCCACCTGGGACCGCGCCCTCGACCGGTGGGGCACGCTGACCCTGGACGAGGCCCTCCGGCCGGCGATCAAGGTCGCCACCCGCGGGTTCGAGGTCGACGAGACCTTCCGCCAGCAGACCCTCGACAACGAGATCCGCTTCCGCGCCTTCAAGGCCACCCGCAAGCTGTTCCTCCCCGGCGGCGACGCGCCCCAGGTCGGAAGCGTCTTCAAGAACCCGCAGCTCGCCCGCACCTACACGCGCCTCGGCCAGCAGGGCCTTCCCTACTTCTACCGCGGCAAGCTGGCCGCCCTCATGGTCGACGTGGTCCGCCACCCACGTACGACCAGCACCACCAAGCTTCCGGTGCCCCCTGGCCACCTGAGCCGCAAGGACCTCCGCACCTACTCCGTCAAGGACCAGCGGCCCACGAAGATCAGCTACCGCGGCCACGACATCTACGGCATGGCGCCCTCGTCCTCCGGCGGCACGACAGTGGGCGAGGCCCTCAACATCCTCGAGCGCTACCCGCTCGGCACCCTCGGCACGACGTCCGCACTGCACCACTACCTCGAGGCGAGCGCGCTCGCCTTCGCCGACCGCGGCAAGTACGTCGGCGACCCGGCCTTCGTCGACGTGCCGACCAAGCAGCTCCTCGACGACACGTACGCCGCCGAGCGTGCCTGCGCGATCAACCCCGCCAAGGCGATGCCCAAGCCGACCGCGGCCGGCGACGTGACGTCGTACGACGGCGTGTGCGCCCCGGCGACCACGAAGGGCGCCGTCGATGCCGACACCGAGAACATCTCGACCACCAACCTCACCGTCGCGGACAAGTGGGGCAACGTCGTGGAGTACACGCTCACGATCGAGCAGACCGGCGGCTCGGGCCAGGTCGTGCCGCGCCACGGCTTCCTGCTCAACAACGAGCTGACCGACTTCTCCACCGTGTACGACGCCGCCGACCCCAACCGGATCCAGCCGGGCAAGCGACCGCGCAGCTCGATGTCGCCGACGATCGTGCTCAAGGACGGCAAGCCCTTCCTGGCGCTCGGCTCACCCGGCGGCTCGACGATCATCACGACCGTGCTGCAGATGGTGATGAACCGGATCGACCTCGGCATGAGCATCGAGGAGGCGATCGCGGCCCCGCGTGCCACCCAGCGCAACGGCGTCAACACGACCGCCGAGCCGGCGTTCATCAGCGCCTACGGACCGGCCCTGTCCGCGCTCGGTCACACGCTGGTCCCGGCCGGTGACGCGTTCACCAGCGCCGCCGAGATCGGGGCCGCGACCGCGATCGAGTTCGGTCCGGGCGGGCTGATGACCGCGGTGGCCGAGCCCACTCGTCGCGGTGGCGGAGCGGCCAGGGTGGTCGACCGCCAATGAGCCCCCGCCGTCCTGTCACACTGGGGGCGTGAGCTACCCCTTCCTCAAGGGCCACGGAACCGAGAACGACTTCGTGGTCCTGCCCGACCCGGACGGCTCGGTCCACGGTGACCTGCCGGCCGAACGGGTGCGCGCGCTGTGCGACCGTCGCGCCGGTCTGGGCGCCGACGGCGTGCTGCGTGCCGTACGCCGCGGGGACGGCTGGTTCATGGACTACCGCAACTCCGACGGCTCGGTCAGCGAGATGTGCGGCAACGGCATCCGGGTCTTCGCGCGCTATCTCCACGAGCGCGAGGGCGAGGACTTCCCGATGCAGGTTCAGACCCGCGACGGCGTCAAGACCCTCGAGCGCGCCGGCGACGAGCTCACCGCCGACATGGGCAGGCCCGAGGTCTTCGGGGACACGAAGGTGACGGTGCTGGGCACGACCTGGGCCGCCCGTCACGTCTCGATGGGCAACCCCCACGCGGTCGCCTTCGTCGACGACCTCGCCGACGCCGGGCCGCTGCTCCAGGCGCCGGAGCACGACGAGGCGATCTTCCCCGACGGCGTCAACGTCGAGTTCGTGGTCCGTCGCGGCGAGCACCACGTCGCGATGCGGGTCCACGAGCGGGGTGCGGGCGAGACGCGCTCCTGCGGCACCGGCGCCTGCGCCGTCGCCGTGGTGGCCGCGCTGGCCGACGACGCGCCCCGCGGCACGGCGTACCGGGTCGACGTCCCCGGCGGCACGCTCAGCGTCGTCTGGACCGAGGACGACCGGGTCCTGATGACCGGGCCTGCCGTGCTGGTGGCCGAGGGCGTCACCGACCTCTGAGGTCTCGCGGCGCAGTCGAGTGCTGAGGCCGTCGTAGCGGTCGCGGGGCCGCGCACTCGACTCGCTAGCATCCGCGGCATGGACATCAACGGATCCACCGCCATCGTCACCGGCGGCGCCAGCGGCATTGGCGCCGCGGTCGCCCGTGCCCTCGCCGCGTCGGGCGCCACGGTCGTGGTCGCCGACCTCAACATCGAGAGGGGCGAGGCGCTGGCCACGGAGATCGGGGGCGTCTTCGCTCCGGTCGACGTGACCAGGACGGAGCAGGTCGCGGCCGCCGTCGAGGCCGCCGCCGAGATCGCCCCGCTGCGCGCGTGCGTCAACTCGGCCGGCATCGGCTGGGCACAGCGCACCATCGGCCGGGACGGACTGCTGGAGTCCGCCCACGACCTCGAGGCCTTCCGCAAGGTCGTCGAGATCAACCTGATCGGCACCTTCGACGTGACCCGTCAGGCTGCGACCGTGATGAGCCGCAACGAGCCCGACGCCGACGGCCAGCGTGGGGCGATCGTCAACCTGGCCTCCGTCGCCGCCTTCGACGGGCAGATCGGCCAGGCGTCCTACTCCGCCTCGAAGGGCGGTGTCGTGGGCATGACCCTGCCGATCGCGCGCGACCTCTCCGCCGCCGGCATCCGCCTCAACACGGTGGCGCCCGGACTGATCGACACCCCGATCTACGACTCGTTCCCCGACCCCGAGGAGTTCAAGGCCAACCTCGGCCAGAACGTCCTCTTCCCCAAGCGCCTCGGTCGCGCCGACGAGCTGGCCAGCATGGTGGTGGAGTGCCTGACCAACTCCTACATGAACGGCGAGACCATCCGGGTCGACGGTGGCATCCGGATGCCTCCGAAGTGACGGGCGTCTAGGATCCCCGCATGAATCGGGGGATTCGGGTCGCTGTCGGTGTGCTGGTGGGAGCCGTGGCGCTGAGCCCCGTGGTCGTCTCGGGCGGGAGTGCCGCTGCTGCCCCGATGCCCTGCACGCACACGCAAGGCGTCATCAACCACGAGGTGCAGCCCAGCGCGACCGTCAACCACCGGTTCGTCGTCATCGCGGACGCGTTCCCCGCGGGCGCCACGCTCGTGGACCTCGACGTCGGCCTCGGGTTCGACGACTACTCCGGGGGCGCCGGCGTGTGGCTCACCCACGCGGGACGAGAGATGCAGCTGATGGGCCCCTACACCCCGGTCCCGTCGCCGCAGCCGACCTACGACCTCGTGTACGACGACGAGGCCGCGGCTCCGTTGTCGCCGGACTCGCCGAGCGGTGGTCGCTACCAGCCGCCGCAGGGCTCCCAGTACCCACCGCTGGCTGTCTTCGACGGAACACCGGTCGGCGGGGACTATGTCCTGCGCATCACCAGCTACGGACCGGTCGTCAAGATCAAGAGGCTCCGACTCGTCATGACGATCTCCACGTGCGACTCCGACGGCGACGGCGTCGAGGAGAAGGCCGACAACTGCCCGACCCTCGCCAACTCCGATCAGGCCGACTGGGACGGCGACGGGATCGGCAACGTGTGCGACTCCACACCGGGCACGGCGCCCCCGACCGCCACGTCCACCGTGCCCCCGCCCACCAGCATCCCGGGCTGCACGGCCGGCTGCGCCTACGAGCGATCGGTCGGACTGCGCCACCGGGCCGCCAGGCATCGACTGGTGGGGAAGGTCGAGTCCGTGGCCGTGGGATGTCGTCGCGTCGTGCCGGTCACGATCTGGCTCAAGCGATCGGGCGCCGACCGCAAGCTCCTCGTCGTCACCACACGGTCGACCGGTGGCTTCCACACGTTGGCTCCCCGCCGCCCGGGTCGCTACTACGCGACGGTGGGCTCGGCTGCGGAGCCGCTCTGCGCGCGCGACCGGTCGCGCACCGTGCGGATCCGCCGCTGAACGGCGAGACCATCCGGGTCGACGTGGCATTCCGGATGCCACCGAAGCGAGCCGTTTGGTCGCTCACCCACGGGGGTAGGACCCCTCCCATGGGGGATACACGAGGACGTCGTTCGCGCTCTGCTGCTTGGTGATCGTGCTGGTGACCGGGCTGATGACCGGGTTGGTGACTGCTGTCACGAGCTCTCCTGCCCGGGCGGCCGGGCCGTTCCCACCCTCATGTGTGGAGTCCTACGGGGGCGAGACGGTCACCTTCGACGACTATGCGGCCGCCCGCCTCGTCGACCTCGACATCGGGCTCCCGTGGCGCAGTTGGGAGATGCAGCGCGAGATCGCCCTCGTCAACGGCCAGCCCGGGTCGTCGTACCCAGGCGGAACCGGCGAGCGCCGGGTCCTCACTGACATGGGCGGCCGGCTCGACAACGGCAACTACTCCCACGTCACCTTCGACGACGATGCGCAGCTCGGCTACTGGGACCCGATCCCGTACGGGACGAGCGAGGTACGGGTCCGGCCGCGCGACCCGCTTCCGGACTACGTGTCGGCCAACTACCCGAGCTGGTACCTCGAGGTGGACGGCGACCGTTTCGCCCACTACTTCTTCACCGCGACGGTGACCTGGTCCGACTGTGACGAGGACCGCGACTACTCCGGCGACAGGACGGAAGACAACTGCGTCGGCCTCCACAACCCCGACCAGCGCGACCGCGACGGGGACCGTGCCGGTGACGCGTGCGACCCCGACGACGACAACGACGGGGTCGTCGACACCAGCGACAACTGCCCGTTCGTCGCCAACCCCGCCCAGACGGACTGGGACGGCGACCGGGTCGGCAACGCCTGCGACACCACACCGGGCACGGCGCCTCCCACGCCCACGCCGACGGCCACGCCGACGACAACGCCGACGACAACGCCGACGACAACGCCGCCACCCCCGGCCACGAGCATCCCGGGCTGCACGGCCGGCTGCGCCTACGAGCGCTCGGTCGGACTCCGGCACCGGGTCGCCAGGCATCGACTGGTGGGGAAGGTCGAGTCCGTGGCCGTGGGATGTCGTCGCGACGTGCCGGTGACGATCTGGCTCAAGCGATCGGGCGCCGACCGCAAGCTCGTGGTCGTCACCACCCGATCCACCGGTGCCTACCGCACGAGGGCTCCCCGCCGCCCGGGTCGCTACTACGCGACGGTGGGCTCGGCTGCGGAGCCGCTCTGCGCGAGCGACCGGTCGGGCACCGTGCGGATCCGCCGCCGCTGACCCGGGCTCTCTGTTCCAGCACCGCGGTGGTCTAGGCCGAACGTCCGGACTTCGGGCATTCGACTCACGCGACCGCGAGTCCGGGGGGATGGTGCCTGTAGAAGAGCACACCGATTCATCAGGCCTGTGGGGGGCAGCGATGACAAACATGAGAGAGCCGCTCGGAGCGGTGGAGGAGAACGACCGGGCGACGGGCACGGCCGTGGACGGCGAGCTGACCTCGTTGGTCCGTCGCTGGATGGCCGTGGGAACCACGGTGCAGGACCGCGTCCGGCGCGAGAGCATCCTCCGGGTTGCCCCGGAGCCAGAACGAGTGCAACCAGACCGAATGGGCGGCACACACGTGGCGCCCGTCGACGTCGACCGGGTGCTGGCCAGCGCGCCGCTCCCGCCGCTCCCGCGGCGCACCACGGACACGGACACCAGCCAGGGCAACCGGATCGCCCTGCTCATCGACGCGCGTCGCATGTCTGCCGATGTGGCGACCGGACTCCTTGCCCGAGTGGGGGAGCGTGGCTCGGTGTACGTGTGCCGCGCCTATGCCGACTGGGGCAGCGCCGACCTCGGTGACTGGGCGAGGCGTTTGCGGCAGGAGGGATTGCACTCGTTCCACCAGTTCTCCGACGATGGTGAGCAGGCCCTCGTGGCGATGACCATCGACGCGATGGACATCGCTCGCGATGCCGCGGTCGACGAAGTGGTGATCGCGGGGGACCTGACCTCGGCACTTCCCCTGGTCCATCGGCTCCACGGCGCCGGCGTACGCGTCGTGGCGGTGGGCGCCGGACACACGCCGCACGACGTCCGCGCAGCGTGCGACGAGTTCATCGACACCGAGTTCATCGACAGCGTGCTCGAGGGTCGCCACCGCGCGTGAGACCGGCCTGCGGGGCAGTCCGACGCCCAGGTCGCTGATCCGGCGCTCACCACTTCGCGTCGACGGGTTTGGCCCCGTGCCCGGGTGGGAAGAGGCCCGCCATGGGAGAGCGCATCGGGAGCAGGATCTTCGTGGGCGTGGTGCTGGCTGCCGTGGCGGCCATCGGCATGACGCAGCCCGGCGCGTCGGCGGAGTCGGCGTCGCAGCCCGCGCCGGCTGCTCCGACGGCCTGTCCGGCGCCGCCTCCGGCCGCAGCCACGCAGGGCGCGGCCGAGCCCCAGTCACAGCTCCCGTGCGAGCCGGTCGAGCGGGACTCCGACGGCGACGGGTGGCTGAACTACGAGGACAACTGCCCCTTCGTCTTCAACCCCGGCCAGGAGGACTCAGACCTGGACGGCATCGGCGACGCGTGCGACTCGACGACGCCGCCGACCACCCAGCCGCCGACGACGCAGCCGCCGACGACGCAGCCCCCGACGACGCAGCCCCCGACGACGCAGCCCCCGACGACGCAACCTGCCACCAGTCCGAGTCCGACGCCCACCACCATCCCGGTGCCCGCCCCGACCGCCATCCCTGGTTGCCAGACCTCGTGCGCCTACGAGCGCCAGGTCGGCCTGCGCGTGAAGGGCACCCGGCTCCGCGGCACGATCACCTCGCCCGCCGTGGGCTGCCGGGCCGGAGCGACGATCACCCTCTGGCGCCAGAAGAGGGGTGCCGACCAGCGCCTGGTCGAGCCGGTCGTCCGGGGCGTTCGTCACCCGGCGTCCGGTCCGCGCCGGCACCTACTACGTCACGGTCGCCTCGCCCGAGCAGCCGTTGTGCGCGTCGGCGACCTCCCGCGCCGTCCGGATCAAGCGCGCCTGAGCCGATCCGGCTAAGTCATTCGCGCAGGTCAGGTCGGCGACCTACCCTTGTCGGTATATGACGAACGCACCTGACTTCCCGGCGCACGACTTCAACCTGCACGACGCCCTCGACGCCACCCGCGCGTGGGACGACGAGGACGCCATCGAGCTCGACGGCACCCTCGACAGCGACCCGGCTGACGACAGCGACGACTTCGAGTCCGGCTACGCCGACGACACGTCGTACGACGACGAGTTCGGCGACGCCGACCCCGAGGAGCTGACCATCGGCGCCCAGGAGCTGGCCGAGCGCCATGCCTTGCGCCGCGTCGACGGTCTGCGCACCGAGCTCGAGGACATCACCGAGGTCGAGTACCGCCAGCTCCGCCTGGAGCGCGTGGTGCTCGTCGGGGTGTGGACCGAGGGCAGCGTCACCGACGCCGAGAACTCGATGGCCGAGCTCGCGCTGCTCGCCGAGACCGCCGGCTCCGAGGTGCTCGAGGCCGTCTTCCAGCGTCGCCAGAAGCCCGACCCGGCGACCTACATCGGACGCGGCAAGGTCGACGCGATCCGCGAGATCGTGCAGGCCACCGGCGCCGACACCGTCATCTGCGACGGCGAGCTCGCGCCCAGCCAGCTGCGCAACCTCGAGGACAAGATCAAGGTGAAGGTCGTCGACCGCACCGCGCTGATCCTCGACATCTTCGCCCAGCACGCCAAGAGCAAGGAGGGCCAGGCGCAGGTCGAGCTGGCCCAGCTGCAGTACATGAAGCAGCGCCTGCGTGGATGGGGTGGCAACCTCTCCCGCCAGGCCGGTGGCCGCGCCGCCGGCGGTGAGGGCATCGGTGGCCGCGGTCCCGGTGAGACCAAGATCGAGACCGACCGCCGCCGGATCAACACCAAGATCGCCAAGCTCCGCCGCGAGCTCAAGGAGATGCGCGGCACCCGCGAGGTGAAGCGCCAGTCGCGCCGTCGCAACCACATCCCCAGCGTCGCGATCGCCGGCTACACCAACGCCGGCAAGTCCTCCCTGCTCAACCGGCTGACCGACGCCGGGGTCCTGGTCGAGGACGCGTTGTTCGCGACGCTCGACCCCACCACCCGGCGTACGACGACCAGTGACGGACGCATCTACACGATGTCCGACACAGTCGGCTTCGTCCGTCACCTCCCGCACGGGCTCGTGGAGGCCTTCCGCTCGACGCTGGAGGAGGTCGCCGACTCCGACCTCCTGCTCCATGTGGTCGACGGCTCTCACCCGGACCCCGAGGGACAGATCGCCGCGGTGCGGGTGGTGCTCGCCGAGATCGGGGCCACCAAGGTCCCCGAGATCATCGTGATCAACAAGGCCGACGCTGCCGACCCGCTCGTGATCAGCCGGCTCCGGGCGCGTGAGCCGCACAGCGTGGTCGTCAGCGCCAAGACCGGCGAGGGCATCGACGAGGCACTCGCGACCATCGAGTCGGAGCTCCCGCGCCCCCAGGTGGAGTTCGACGTGCTGCTCCCCTACGAGCGCGGCGACCTCGTCAACCGGATCCACCAGGAGGCCGAGATCGGCTCGATGGAGCACACCGGCGACGGCACGCTCGTCGTAGGCCGCGCCAACGCCGACCTCGCCGGCGAGCTGTCGGCGTACGCCCGCTGACGCTGATTCAGGTTCCCGCGGCCAGCTTGACCCCCGCGCACCCGGCGGAACTCTCCCGTACGGTCGCGCGTTGAGCCCTCCGTGCCCGGATTCGGGCGTTCGAAGTCTCGTAGTAGAGGATGTCGCGCATGTCACGTGGTGTGTGGATACGCTTCATTCTCGTGCTCGGCCTGCTGGCCGGGTGTGCGGCGCTGGCGCTCAACGTCAAGCCCAACCTGGGCCTCGACCTCGAGGGTGGTGCCCAGTTCGTCTTCGAGGCGGAGGGCACCGAGGAGGTCCCGGCCAACGCGGAGAACGTCGACAAGACCCTCCGGGTGCTGCGCGGGCGCGTTGACGCGCTGGGCGTCGCCGAGCCGACCCTGGTCCGCCAGGGCGAGAACCGCATCCTCGTCGAGCTGCCCGGCGTCGCGAGCGACGCGGAGGCGCAGGAGGCCGAGGAGACGATCGGCCAGACCGCCAAGCTGACCATCCACGAGGTGCTGTCCACCACGCAGCCGGATGCCGAGCCGAGCAAGAAGGACAACCTCGTCCTGCCCTCCGACCAGGGCGACACCCTCGAGGTCGGCCCCGCTGTCATCCAGGGCGACGAGATCACTGGCGCCAGCGCGGTCCAGCGAGAGACGAGCGTCGAGTGGGTCACGGCGATCGACTTCAACGGCAAGGGTGGCGACACCTGGGCCGACATCACCGGCACGGCCGCCTGCAACCCCACTGGTGACCCGAAGCGACGCATCGCGATCGTGCTCGATGGCGAGGTCATCACCTCGCCCGAGGTCCAGGACGGCATCGGCTGCGAGGTCGGCATCCGCGGTGGCTCCACCGACATCACCGGCAACTTCACCTCGAAGGACGCCAAGGACCTCGCCGCGCTGATCGAGGGCGGGTCCCTGCCCCTCGAGCTGACCGCCATCTCCGACCGCCTCGTCGGACCGACGCTCGGTGCCGCCGCGATCGACGCCTCCATCGAGGCCGGCATCATCGGCCTGATCCTGACCGGCCTCTTCATCGTCGTGGTCTACCGCCTGGTCGGCGCGATGGCCACCATCGCGCTGGGGTCGTACGCCCTCCTGGCGTACGCCATGCTGCTCGGCCTCGGCTCCACGCTGACCCTGCCGGGTCTGGCGGGCTTCGTGCTGGCCATCGGCATGGCGATCGACGCCAACGTGCTCGTCTTCGAACGCGCCCGGGAGGAGTACGCCGCCTATCCGTCCGCCGGCCTGCGGCGGGCGCTCGCGGTCGGCTTCAACAAGGCCTGGAGCGCGATCATCGACTCCAACGTGACCACCCTGCTCGCGGCCGGGCTGCTCTTCTTCCTGGGCTCTGGCCCGATCAAGGGCTTCGGTGTCACGCTCTCCATCGGTGTCATCGCCTCGATGGTCTCCGCGCTGATCATCGCCCGGGTGCTCTGCGACCTCGCCGTGGCCAACAAGCCCATCAACGAGCGGCCCGCGATCAGCGGGCTGAGCAACGTCGGCCGGGTGCGCACCTGGCTCGACGAGACCGCTCCCGACATCATGAAGAACCGCGCCCGCTGGCTGGCGGTGTCGGCCGTGGCGCTGGTCATCGCGGTCGCGGGCATCGTCATCAACGGGCTCAACCTCGGGGTGGAGTTCACCGGCGGTCGCCAGCTCGACTACCAGGTGAGCAACACGATGACGATCGACCAGGCCCGCGCCGCGGTGTCCGATGCCGGCTTCCCCAATGCAGTCGTGCAGACGGCCGAGACGGCCAACTTCACCGTCCGCGTGGATGACATCTCCAACGAGGAGGAGCAGCGCATCGAGGACGCGCTGGCCGTCGACGGCGGCGAGGTCGACAAGATCGACGACCAGCGGATCAGTGCGTCCCTCGGCGAGCAGCTGCGCAACAACGCGCTGATCGCCTTCGGCGTGGCCTTCCTCGCGCAGCTCCTCTACCTCGCGATCCGCTTCAAATGGACGTTCGGCGTCGCAGCCGTCCTGGCCATGGCGCACGACGTCGTCCTCGTGGTCGGGATCTTCGCGTGGCTCGAGAAGCCCATCGACGGCATCTTCCTGGCGGCGGCGATGACGATCGTCGGTCTCTCCGTCAACGACACCGTGGTCGTCTTCGACCGCGTACGCGAACGCTGGTTCGGCTCGAGTCCCGACGAGGAGTTCAACGCTCTGGCCAACAAGGCCGCCGTCGAGACGGTGCCCCGCACAGTCAACACCGGCCTCGGCTCGATGTTCATCCTGGGTGCGCTCGCCGTGCTCGGTGGCGACTCGCTGCGCGACTTCTCGATCGCGCTGCTGATCGGCCTGATCGTCGGCACCTACTCCTCGGTCTTCACCGCCACGCCGATGCTGACCTACTTCCAGGAGAAGTGGCCGATGGGCCGGGTCAAGAAGGAGAAGGTCGTCCGCACTCCGGAGGACTCCGGCGCCGTCGTCTGAGGGTTGCTGGGTCTGGTTGGTCGCCGGGTTGGTTTCCCCGCGTACGCGGGGAAACCCGCAGCGCGAGGGGGTTGCAAACCCCTCGGAGTGCAAGTTCTCCCCTGGAGGTCGGGCTTGCGGGGCCGCGTACGCTCACTCCATGTTCATGTTCTGGCTCGTGCTGATCGTGGTCCTCGGTGTCGTGGCCTATCGCTACCGGGTCAAGATTCTGGCCAAGGTGCTCGGCCAGCCCGAGAGCCGCATCCAGCGCCAGATCGGCCGCAAGAAGGACTGACCGGAGCACACTTGTCGCGTGCCGTGGTCGCTGGGCGCGCGGCATGCCGCGCGTCGAGCGGACCTACGGCCGCCTGAGTGGGCCGTGGTCGCGGCGCGTTGTGGATGGCGTACGCCGAGGTGTCGGCGCCGCCGCGTAGGGTTCTCTGGTGCCCGAGACCGCGACTGCCACCACCCCCGTCGCGGCGGTGCTGGCACGCGCCGTCGAGGCCCTCGGCGGGCAGCAGCGCGACGGTCAGGTCCGGATGGCCGACGAGGTCGCCGAGGCCATGCAGGAGGGCCGCCACCTGCTGGTGCAGGCCGGCACCGGCACCGGCAAGTCCCTGGGCTACCTCGTCCCCGCGATGCTCCACGACAAGCGGGTCGTGGTGGCGACCGCGACCCTCGCCCTCCAGCACCAGCTCGTCGAGCGCGACCTGCCGCGGCTGGTCGAGGCGGTCAAGGACGTCCCGGGCATCGACACGTCGTACGCCGTCCTCAAGGGCCGCTCCAACTACGCCTGCCTCCACCGCATCCGCGCCGGCGTTCCCGACGACCAGGGCACCCTGGTCGACGTCCCGCTGGGGTCGATGGCCGAGAAGGTCCTCGAGCTGCGCGCGTGGGCCGAGGAGGAGTCCGAGCAGGGGGCGAGCGGCGAGCGCGACAACGCCCCGCGCCACACCGACCGTGAGTGGCGGCAGGTGTCGGTCAACCACCGTGAGTGCCTCGGCGCGAGCAAGTGCCCGTTCGGCGCGGAGTGCTTCGCCGAGCTGGCGCGGGAGAAGGCGCAGCGCAGCCACCTGATCGTCACCAACCACTCCCTCCTCGCGATCGACGCGATCGAGGACGTGCCGATGATCCCCGACTACGACACCGTCGTCATCGACGAGGCCCACGAGCTGACCGCACGGGTCACGCAGGCGGCCACCGACGAGCTGGCCGCCACCGACATCGAGCGCGCTGCCCGTCGGTCGAGCCGGTGGACCGAGAGCGCCGAGGGCGATCCGGCCGGCGACCTCGAGGACGCCGCGGGCGCGCTGGCCGAGGCGTTCGAGGCGATGCCGCCCGGTCGCATCGACCAGGTCCCCACCCAGCTCGCCGACGCCCTGGTCCTCGTCCGCGACGCCGCCCGGTCGTGCCTGTCCGCCTACCCCCGCGAGTCCGGCGGCGAGGGCGAGGGCGACGCCGGGCGCACGCAGGCCAAGGGCATGGTGCAGGAGGTCTTCGTCAACGCCGAGCGGATGGCTGCCGGCTCCCAGGCCGACGTGCTGTGGCTGGGCGAGGCCCGCGACCGCTTCCCCGCCCGGCTCCACGTCGCGCCGCTGCAGGTCTGGGGTCCGATGCGCGACAAGCTGCTCACCGACAAGACGGTGATCTTCACCAGCGCCACCTTGATGCTCGGCGGCGACTTCAGCGCGGTGGCGACCTCGCTCGGCCTCAAGCCCACCGAGCGCGTCGACTTCCCGGTCGCGACGCCGGGCGACGAGACGGCGCTGCCGTGGAAGGGCCTCGACGTCGGCTCGCCCTTCGACTACGGCCAGCAGTCCATCCTCTATGTCGCCCGCCACCTGCCGCAGCCCGGCCGCGACGGACTCGGCCAGGCCCAGCTCGACGAGATCTGCGACCTCGTCGACGCCCTCGACGGACGTACGCTCGGCCTGTTCTCCTCCCGCCGCGCCGCCGAGGTCGCGGCCGAGGCGGTGCGCGCCAGGCTGCCGCACCTCACCACCCTCGCCCAGGGCGACGCCCAGCTCCCCGAGCTCGCCAAGCAGTTCGTCGAGGACCCGCACACCTGCCTGTTCGGCACCCTCTCCCTCTGGCAGGGCCTCGACGTGCCGGGCGAGACCTGCCAGCTGGTGATCATCGACCGGATCCCGTTCCCGCGCCCCGACGACCCGCTGATGTCGGCGCGGGCCAAGGCAGCTGACGCGTCCGGTGGCAACGGCTTCATGGAGGTCTCCGCCACCCACGCCGCGCTCCTGCTCGCCCAGGGCGCCGGGCGGCTGATCCGTACGACGACCGACCGCGGCATCGTGGCTGTGCTCGACCCGCGGCTGGAGACGGCCCGCTACGGCCGCTTCCTCAAGGCGTCGCTGCCGCCGATGTGGTCGACGACCGACCCCGCCCTCGTACGCCAGGCGCTCAAGCGGCTGGGTCAGAAGCGCGACACGTAGATCAGCACCGTCACGACCAGGGTGACGACGATGATGGCGGCCGCCTGCCACCGGTCCATGGCCGCCTCCGACATGGCCGTGTCGTCAGTCACCTGCTCCAGCGGGGGCGCCACGACTGGCCCCGGTGGGAGCGCCTCGACCGGTCGGCCGCCCAGCGCCACGACGACCTCGTCCAGCCAGCCGTCCACCTCGCCGATGTCGTAGCCCGCTCCGAACCTGATGGGCTTGAAGCGAAGCTCCGCCACCTCGCCCGCGCCGATGCTCGGGTGCGTTGCGGAGAGGCTCTCCATGATGCGGTCGACGGCGCGGTCGACGTCTGCGCAGTCGTAGCCCTCGCGGACGCGGGTGCGGGTGAAGGTGGGACGCTCGACGCCCACGGTCACGGCTCCGGACGTGGGTAGCCGAAGACCTGGTAGTCGCGGCGATACATCTGCCCCACCAGCTCGCGCAGCTCGTCGGAGACCTGTCGGTCACGGCCGCCGGGGGCGGTCTGGTTCTGCGGCGCGGTCGGCACCGCCGGTGCGCCGACGCGGTCGCACACCTCGGCGAAGTCGCGGTCGAAGGTCTCCAGGCGCCCCACGAAGTCGACGCGGTTGAGGTCGATCATCCGGCTCTGCAGCGTGAGGTGCTGGTCGGTGCCAGGCACGGCCGAGAGGTCCTGCGCCGCGGTCCAGCGGGCGAACTCCTCGACCTCCTGCATCCGCTCGTGGGTGGCCGGATCGAAGTCGTAGTAGTTGGCGTTGACGACCTTGTCCTGCCACGCCGAGACGAAGCGGTCCAGCGGGTCGCGCACGAAGGCGAAGGTGAAGTAGTCGGCGAACGCCGCCAGCGGGTAGCGCACTCGCATCGCGTGGTCGACGTCGAGGCTGACCCCGTGGGTCTCGCAGTGGTGCCGGATGGTGCGGGTCGCGACCTTCGCCACGCGATACCAGACGAAGCGGTGGCTGTGGCTGATCGTCAGGTTGTACGCCAGCGGGCTGAGCCACCCCGACTCCTCGCCCGCCGCGGACAACCCCTCCAGCGTGGACTCCGCGGCCGGCGTCAGGCGACGACGGTTGCCCGGGCGGGTGCGGAACACCTCCGGGGACAGGTCCTCGTCTGGGCGTGACATCGCGGCGAGGCTACACCGCGCCGAGCTCAGCCCAGCGGGATCCGGCCCCGGAGCGACTCCGGGTCGGCGACCGGCTCCCTTCCCGTCTCCGCGATCAGGTCGCGCGCCTTGTCGACGCTGTCCCAGACGTTCCACAGCACCACGCCGCGTACGTGTCCGGAGCCCAGGTAGTAGACGACGCCGGTGCCCCCCGGGCTGTCCTTCCAGTCCTCCACCATCTCGAGCTTGCTGCTCGTCTCGCCGATCGCCTCGTAGCCCGCGTCGAGGATGTCGGACCAGAAGAACGGCGTGTAGTCGTACGTCGCGTCGGCGCCGGCCATCACGCGACCGGCGAGCTCGCCGGACTTCTGCGCGTGGTCGACGTGCTCGACCCGACGCCGACCGAGGAGGGCGTCGGGGTAGGACGCGACGTCGCCCGCGGCGTACACGTCCGGTGCGCTGGTGCGCAGGTGCTCGTCGACGGTGATGCCGTTGTCGACGTCGAGGCCGGCCGCCTCGGCCAGGCCGGTCCGCGGCAGGACGCCGACGCCGATGACCGCGGCGTCGGCAGTAACGTCGCTGCCGTCGTCGAGGCGGATCCGCACGCCGTCGGCGGTCTCCTCGCCGCCGGCGACCGAGCCGTGGACCACGGTGACGCCGCGCTCCTGGAAGGCGAGGGTGAGGCTCGCGGCCAGGGCGCGGGGGAACATCTGCTCCTGCACGTCCTCGAGGTCGAGCACCAACGTCACGGAGACGTCGTTCTGCACGAGCGCCGAGGCGATCTCCGAGCCGATGTAGCCGCCTCCGACGACCGCCACGTGGCGGCCGGCAAGGACGAGGTCGCGCAGGCGCCGGTAGTCCGCCGCGGTGCGGTAGTAGACGACCCGCGGGCTGGGCTCGAGCGCGAGGGTGCGCGGCTCGGCGCCGGTGGCCAGCAGGAGCTTGCCCCAGCCGACGCTGCTGCCGTCGGCGAGGCGTACGACGTGCGCGCCCGGGTCGATCTCGGTCACCGTCGTGTCGGTGACCAGGTCGACGGCGTCGTCGTCATCGAGGTCGCCGGCGAGCGACGAGCCCTCCAGCGTGGCGTCGTCCTTGAGCCACAGACCCTTGGACAGGTCGGGGCGGTAGACGGGCTTGTCCGGCTCCGCGCCCAGCACTGCGATCGTGCCGCTCGCGTCCTCGGAGCGGATGCCCTTGACCGCGCTGGCCGCGGCGACCCCACCTCCGACGACGACGTAGTCGTAGGACTCCCGGACGTTGCTCATGCGCGCTCCCGACGGTTGGCCAGGTCGCCATCGTGGCCCTCACGACGTGAGCGCGCAACGGCGCTCTCAGAGGCTGCGCAGCACCGCGGTCACGACACCGAGGATCGTGGCGTTGTCGCCCGGGATCGGGTCGTAGGCCTCGTTGTGCGGCAGCAGCCAGACGTGGCCGTCCTTGCGCTGGAAGGTCTTCACGGTCGCCTCGCCGTCGATGAGCGCCGCGACGATCTGGCCGTTGCTCGCCGTCTGCTCCTGGCGGATCACGACGTAGTCGCCGTTGCAGATGGCCGCGTCGACCATCGAGTCGCCGGAGACCTCGAGCAGGAAGAGGGTGCCGTCGCCGACGAGCTGCTTGGGCAGCGGGAAGACGTCGGTGACCTGCTCCTCGGCGAGGATCGGGCCACCGGCGGCGATCCGGCCGACGACCGGGATGTTGACCGCGGTCGGAGCGATGTCGCCGATGCCGGTCTCGTCGACGCTCGACTCCTCACCGCTGCCGAGCGAGCGACGGGCGGCCATCACCTCGGGGAGGAAGACCTCGAGGGCACGCGGCCGGTTGGGGTCGCGCTTGAGGAAGCCCTTGCCCTCGAGGACGCGGAGCTGGTGGGCGACGCTGGAGGAGGAGGTGAGACCGACGGCCTGGCCGATCTCGCGCATGCTGGGCGGATAGCCCTTGTTCTCGATCGAGTCCTTGATCGTCGCGAGGACGCGCTGCTGGCGCGGGGTCAGGCCGGTCGCGTCCGGGGGTCCGTCGGGCATCTCGATGACGTTCTTGCCGTCCGACTTGGGCATCTCTGGAACCTCTCGACGCGATGGGCCACCCCTCGGGCTCACGAGGGCTGACGAGGTGGCTGGTGAGACCACCGTAGCCCTCACGGTGCCTCGGGATCAAACACCTGTTCGAACTCGCGTGTCGCTACTGTCCGCTGCATGGTGACCTCGTGCGTCGTGACCGGTGGAGCCCGCGGGATCGGGCGGGGGATCGCGGAGCTGATGGTCGCGCGCGGGCACCGCGTCGTGGTCAGCGACCTCGACGGAGCGGCCGCGGCAGCGACGGTGGCGGAGATCGGCGCCGCCGTCGGCGTCGAGCAGGACGTACGCGACCCGGAGTCGCATCGCGCCGTGGCCGCGGAGGCCGCGCGGCACGGCGCGCTCACCGTGTGGTTCAACAACGCCGGGGTCGGCGACGACGGCACGCTGGCCTCGCTCGAGGACGAGCAGGTACGCCGGCTGGTGGACGTCAACCTGCTCGGCACCCTGTGGGGGACGCGGGCCGCCCTGGCCGCCTTCGGCCCGGCCGGGGGAGACGTGGTCAACATCGCCTCGCTCGCCGGGCTCGGTCCGGTGCCGGGCTACAGCGTGTACGCCGCCACGAAGGCAGGGGTCGTCTCGCTGAGTGCCTCGGTCAACGCCGAGACGCCGGGCCGGGTGCGGGTGCACGCGCTCTGCCCCGACGGCGCCGACACCGCCATGCTGGCCGCCCAGGATCCCGCCGGCCTCGGCTCCCAGCTCGTCCACTCTGCCCGGATCCTGACGGTCACGGAGGTGGCACAGGCGGCGGTCTCGCTCGTCGGGTCGCGGCGGGTGGTGCAGACCCTGCCGGCGTGGCGCGGGGGAGTCGTGCGCACCACCACGCTGGCACCGGGCGTCTTCCAGCACGCGGCGGGGCTGTTCGCGGCGCAGGGTCGACGGGCGATGAGGAAGCGCCAGCGCTGATCTCGCGGGGATTTTCGACACGCCGAACAATTGTTCGACTGGAGGCTTGCGCTGTTCGAACACGTGCTCTAACGTCGTACACCTGTTCGATCGAACGTCTGATCGACACCGATCTCGGGTCCAGGCCCACTGTCGGTGGCTCCGACTAGACATCGCTTCGACAGCAACGACCGGCTGATCTTCCCCAGGAGGCCACAAATGAGCACCCTCAGCCTTGCCCCCGTCTTCACCCCCGCACCTGCCCGACCGCGCTCCACCGTGCGGCTGACCCGACGCGGCCGGCTCGTGGTCTTCGTGACCTCGCTGCTCCTGGTCCTCGCGGTCGCCTTCGCGCTGGCCGGCGGCGCCGTCGGCACCGACTCGGCCGGTGAGCCGATCCCGACCGAGATCGTCCAGGTGACGCCCGGCGACACCCTGTGGGGGATCGCCAGCGACATCGCCGCCGACGGTGACGTCCGCTCGGTGATGACCGAGATCGAGCGCCTCAACGCGCTCGAGACCACCGGCCTCCAGGCCGGCCAGAAGCTCCGCGTTCCAGTCGTCTCCGACTGACGTGTGAGGCCTCCATCAGCCGCTTCGACCCCGGCTGGTGGAACCAAAGGGGAAGACCGAGGGGCGGGCCACTGGCCCGCCCCTCGGCGCATTTGTGTTCATCTTGTGTCGCGCACCGGGGGCGTGCGGCTCGAAGGTGGCGGCGTACGACATGTCGGGGCCGAGGGTGGCGGCGTACGACATCTCCGCGGGGCTGGATCATGTCGTTCGCCGCCACTTGCGACCGGGGTTATCCACAGGCTCGACACCCGGGTGGTTGAGCGGTCGTGAAATGGGTAGTTTCTGGCGTGCTGACGTTGGTCTCGGGAAGGCACCTCATGCACGTACGCCGCGCACTCGCGCTCGCTGTCTCCGTTCCCCTGCTCCTGGCCGGGTGCACGGACGACCCCGAGCCCACGCCGAAGATTCCTGACCCGACGACATCCTCGTCCACTCCTTCGCCGACCGAGACGGAGACGCCGGAGGCGGAGAATCCCGAAGAGTTCGTTCGGCGGTGGGTGGAGGCTGGGGACGAGATGCAGGTGACCGGGGAGACGGACGAGTACTCCGCCATGGCTCCGAACTGCAAGCCGTGCCAGGGATTCGTGACCAGTGTGAAGGACGTGTATCGCGCCGGCGGCAGTGCTGAATTCGCAGGGACAGTGATCACTGACATTCAGCGTTACGCGACCAACCCACCTACGTATGACGTGTCGCAAAGCGTGCCGGAGACCGTGATCCATCACGGCGACACGGGCAAGACCGAGCGACTGCCTGGCGGCAAGACCCGCATTCGCGTGATCCTCAAACGCGCCAGTTCGGAGTGGCTGGTCACCTACTTCGGAATTCTGTCGTGACGGATGTCCAGATGGTTTGCCGGTTGGTGACAGTTCTCGCCCTTACCGTTTCGGCCTTGTTTGTCATGCCTGACCGAGCGCTGGCGCAGAGCTGTGTAAGCGTCGGGTGGGCCCAGGTCGACGCAGATTGCCCTATGACGTGGGGCGAGTTTCAGCAGGCGTCCTCTTCCGGCGACGGTCACACCTGGGTCGTCTCCATCCAATGCGGCAACGGCGGCATCTGTGCCGAGCAGGTGGAGTGCAACGAGAACGGCGAGACGGGGTTCGTGCATGACGTCTACATGGACGGGACGGACGTCGGTGACGTCTGCGTGCCGGACGACGAGGTGGACCAGGTCGACATTGCCCAGTTGATCCTCCGCGAGTTCAAGCGCATCGAGTGGCCTGGCTCGGAACTCGTGATCCAACCCCCGGGTGGCAAGACGCTGGTCAACTTCGAGACGAACTTCTACACCCTCGACAAGGAGCCGATCTCCCAAGAAGTCAGGATCGCTGGCCGGCGGGTGACCATCCTGGCGGTGCCCACGACGTACACGTTCCACTTCGGCGACGAGACGAGCACGACGACCTCCAGCCCGGGTGCACCCCACCCGGACCTCGACGTCACCCACGCCTACCAACACACCGGCAAGGTCGCGGTCACGACCTACAGCGGTGAGTATCGGATTGGTGATGGCGAGTGGGTCGCCATCCCGGACACGCTCACGGTGCACGGTACGGCGCAAGACCTACAGATCGTCGAAGCCCTCCCGCAGCTCGTCCTGGAGTGAGCGGCCGAACCCCTAGGTCGAAGATCACTCGCGCATGCCGCGAGCAGAGTTCGAGCTAGGCAACAGCAGCCGCACGAACACCCCTCAGCGCGCCGCGCGCTTCCCACCCACCGGCCGCGGCTCGGAAGGAGCGTCGGAGGGGGGAGGGGAGGTGATCCCGAGCGCCCGCATCAGTCGCGCGATCAACAGCAGCCCGATGAAGAGGCACGCGATCGCGCCCAGGCTGGCCAGCGCCATGAAGAGCCAGGCCGAGCCGCCGGAGCCCCCGCGCGCGGCCGTACCGAAGTCGATGGCGGCGTAGACGAGGTAGCCCCAGGCGATCACGCAGAAGGTCATCGCGGCGCCGAGGAAGAGGGCCGTCTTGTTGATCGTCCGGGGTGGCGGGGTGCTCCTGCGCGACCCTGCTCGTTTACCCGTGGACACGGCCTCATTGTGGCGGAAGTGACCTGAGGGGGACAGTGGAATGGACCAGTTGCCCACCCCGACACGCCGCCGCCGGGAGTGCCGCAACGCACTGACCTGCGGTTTTACCGAGCGCCAGATTTTCCTCGGCAGATCCCACGCGTTTCTTGCCAAGTCTTGTGGTCGCGACGTATGGTTACCACTACATCTAGTATTACACCGATGTAGTTATCCCCAGCTCGCTCACAGAAGGACGGGGCTTCGCCCACACCTTCAGGCTGGTTATCCACAGCAAGTGCACACCCAATCCGAGGGTGTATCAAGCGCGCCCGCACACGACCCGAGAGGAGACCCGCGATGCACTGTCCCTACTGCCGGCAGACCGACACCCGGGTCCTCGACTCGCGCGTCGCCGACGACGGCGGCTCGATCCGCCGCCGCCGCGCCTGCTCGGAGTGCGACCGCCGGTTCACGACGGTCGAGAAGATGCAGCTGACGGTGCTCAAGCGCTCCGGCGCCACCGAGCCGTTCAACCGCGACAAGGCGATCGCCGGCGTCCGCAAGGCCTGCAAGGGCCGACCGGTCACCGACAACCAGCTCGCCTGCCTCGGCCAGGAGGTCGAGGACACGCTGCGCCTGAGTGGCCAGGCGGAGTTCGACGCCAACGAGATCGGTCTGGCCATCCTGGCCCCGCTCCGGGCGCTCGACGAGGTGGCCTACCTGCGCTTCGCCTCCGTCTACCGCGCGTTCGAGTCCGCCGACGACTTCGAGGCCGAGATCTCGATGCTCCGGCTTGAGCGCGCCACCCATGATCAGCCCGCTCGTTCGGGCTGACCCCAATCGGCCCGGCAGGTAGTGGGGAAGCTGCCTGCCGGGCTTACCAAGCAACCGCGAGACGACTCGTGACGTTCAGCAACGACCAGGGATAGAGGATCGAATGACCGAGACGGTGAGCACCCGCGCCAAGGGAGCCAAGGGCAAGGGCCTGACCCTGCAGCGTGTCTTCAGCACCGAGGGCACCCACCCCTACGACGCCATCACCTGGGAGCGTCGCGACGTCGTCCAGCAGAACTGGAAGACCGGCGAGACCGTCTTCGAGCAGCGCGGCGTGGAGTTCCCCGACTTCTGGTCGGTCAACGCCTCCACCATCGTCACGACCAAGTACTTCCGCGGCGCGGTCGGCACCGACGTACGCGAGTGGAGCCTCAAGCAGCTCATCGACCGGGTCGTGAAGACGTACACCAAGGCCGGCATCGACCACGGCTACTTCGCGACCGACGGCGACGCCGAGATCTTCGAGCACGAGCTGACCTGGCTGCTCGTCAACCAGTACTTCTCCTTCAACAGCCCCGTCTGGTTCAACGTCGGCACCGCGTCGCCGCAGCAGGTCTCGGCCTGCTTCATCCTCTCGGTCGACGACTCGATGGACTCGATCCTCAACTGGTACAAGGAGGAGGGCTTCATCTTCAAGGGCGGCTCCGGCGCCGGCCTCAACCTCTCCCGCATCCGCTCGTCCAAGGAGCTGCTCTCCAGCGGCGGTACGGCGTCGGGTCCGGTCTCCTTCATGCGTGGCGCCGACGCGTCCGCGGGCACCATCAAGTCGGGCGGCGCCACGCGTCGGGCGGCCAAGATGGTCGTCCTCGACGTCGACCACCCGGACATCGAGGAGTTCGTGATGACGAAGGCGAAGGAGGAGGACAAGATCCGCGCCCTCCGCGACGCCGGGTTCGACATGGACCTCGGTGGCGCCGACATCACGTCCGTGCAGTACCAGAACGCCAACAACTCGGTCCGCGTCACCGACGAGTTCATGCGTGCGGTCGAGGACGGCGCCGAGTTCGGCCTGCGCGCCCGCGGCACCGGCGAGGTCATCGAGACAGTCGACGCCCGCGACCTGTTCCGCAAGATCAGCGAGGCCGCCTGGGCCTGCGCCGACCCGGGCCTGCAGTACGACGACACGATCAACGACTGGCACACCAACCCCGAGACCGGCCGCATCACCGCGTCCAACCCGTGCTCGGAATACATGTCGCTCGACAACTCCTCGTGCAACCTCGCCTCGCTCAACCTGCTGAAGTTCCTCAAGGACGACGACACCTTCGACGCCGCCCTGTTCGCGAAGGCCGTCGAGTTCATCATCACCGCGATGGACATCTCGATCTGCTTCGCCGACTTCCCGACCGAGCCGATCGGCGACACCACCCGCGACTACCGCCAGCTCGGCATCGGCTACGCCAACCTCGGCGCGCTGCTCATGGCGATGGGCCTGGGCTACGACTCCGAGGGTGGCCGCTCGATGGCTGCTGCCATCACGTCGCTGATGACCGGTACGTCCTACAAGCGCTCCGCCGAGCTCGCCGGCATCGTCGGCCCCTACGCCGGCTACGCCCGCAACGCCGAGGCCCACAAGCGCGTGATGCGCAAGCACCAGGCGGCCAACGACGTCGTACGCGTGCTGCACACCGAGGACAGCCGCGTGCACAAGCTGGCCACCAAGGCGTGGGCCGACGTGATCAAGACCGGTGAGAAGAACGGCTTCCGCAACGCGCAGGCCTCGGTGCTCGCGCCGACCGGCACCATCGGCTTCATGATGGACTGCGACACCACCGGCATCGAGCCCGACTTCTCCCTGGTGAAGTTCAAGAAGCTCGTCGGCGGCGGCTCGATGCAGATCGTCAACCAGACGATCCCGCGGGCGCTGCGGAAGATGGGCTACCAGCCCGAGCAGGTCGAGGCGATCGTCGCCTACATCGCCGAGCACGGCCACGTCGTCGACGCTCCCGGCCTCAAGACCGAGCACTACGAGATCTTCGACACCGCGATGGGCGCCCGCTCGCTCAAGCCGATGGGCCACGTGCGGATGATGGCTGCCGCGCAGCCGTTCCTCTCCGGCGCGATCTCCAAGACGGTCAACCTGCCGGAGTCGGCCACGGTCGAGGAGATCGAGGACGTCTACATGCAGTCCTGGAAGCTCGGCCTCAAGGCGACCGCGATCTACCGCGACAACTGCAAGGTCGGCCAGCCGCTGTCCGACGGTGGCGGCAAGGCCAAGAAGGACGCCGCCGACGCCAAGGACGCAGCCGACGCCGCGAACACCAAGGTCGTGGAGAAGGTCGTCTACGCCCCGGTCCGCAAGCGCCTGCCGAAGTCGCGCGTCTCCCGTACGACGTCGTTCACCGTCGGCGGTGCCGAGGGCTACATGACCTCCGGTGCCCACGACGACGGCCAGCTCGGCGAGGTCTTCCTCAAGCTCGGCAAGCAGGGCTCGACCCTGGCCGGCGTGATGGACGCCTTCTCGATCGCGGTGTCGATCGGCCTGCAGTACGGCGTCCCGCTGGAGACGTACGTCTCGAAGTTCACCAACCTGCGCTTCGAGCCCGCCGGCCTGACCGACGACCCGGACGTGCGGATGTCGCAGTCGATCATGGACTACATCTTCCGCCGCCTCGCCCTGGACTACATGTCCTTCGAGGAGCGCTCGATGCTCGGTATCTACTCCGCCGCGGAGCGCCAGCGCCACCTCGAGACCGGCTCCTACGAGCCGATCGTGGAGGAGACCGGCTCCGCTGCCGAGCTCGTCGAGGCGCACTCCGCCCCCGCCTCCGCCGAGGTCATCGACGCCGAGGAGGTCGAGGCCAAGGACACCCACGGCAACGAGGCCCGCGAGGTCCCCGCCCGCGTCACCACCGGCGAGGCCAAGACCACGGCCGAGCTCTTCGAGCAGCTCACCGGCACCGCCGTCGACTCCCCGCTCTGCATGACCTGCGGGACGAAGATGCGGCCGGCTGGGTCGTGCTACGTGTGCGAGGGGTGTGGGAGCACCAGCGGCTGCAGCTGACCATGGCGCGGAAGGGCCCGTCCCGTGGGGGCGGGCCCTTCGTGCTGCTACTACCCATACCTTCCTGCTTGCCCAGCGCATCCCCCTGGGGAGCCAGGTCGGCTCCCTCCACTCTGTTCTGCCCAGTGGTCCGAACCGTCAACCATCTCCGCAGATGTTCCGTATGTTTTGCGGATGCCAGTCGTGTCGACCGAATCCAGCTCACAGCTCCCGCCTCTTGCAAGTGCGCTACAGCAGGCAGGGGAGCGCCCACCTACGCTGCCGCGGACCGGTGGCGGCACGAATCAAAGCCTCAAAAAGAATTGGGCGCAAAAGTTCAGCAATGCCTTAGCTACAACTGTGGCGAACGGCTTGCGTGTTTACTACCCAAAGGCATTGATTACGCCTGAGCCGGATGGGAGCAAACAGGAGTACACGGTCGGCGGAAAGGTTGACCGCAAGAAGACCGACGTCGCGGTGATTGATGACATGGCTGGCCTGATTGCCGGCGTCTCAATTAAGACCCTGACGTTTCGGGACACACATCAGGACCCGAAGACGAAAGAACGGTCGATCGGCCGCTACCAGCGCAACGTAAAACGCAACGACATGGAACTTCGCGATGAGGCCGACACGCTTCATCGCCGGCAGCCGTTCGCCGTTCTAACTGCTCTAATGTTCTTGCCAGAGGACGGTTGTTGGGACGGCGTCAACGGGCACAGCAGCTTCGCCCACATTGTCTTCACTCTGCGGAAGCGCACGGGGCGCGACTCTCCCGAGGGCCGATTCGATTTGTTCGAGAATGTATACGTGGGGTTGATCGATTTCGACGGGAACGTGAGGTTCTTCGATGTGCGCGACGCCCCACCCAAAAACCAGCCACCCAACGAGAAAGACACAATCAGTTTCGATCAACTAATGGAGAGAATCGACCAGGCAGTGGAGATGCGCAACGCCGGAGTCAGCGCTGCGGAAAAGTACGCCACCCCCGACCTCAGGTGGGCGCCACCTGCCGACAGCCTTCCCGACGGCCTTGAGAACGAGAAGCCCCTAACCCTGGAGTATGTGATTGAGAGCGCTGGCGAGACCGAGGACGACTTGAGGTTGTTTGGCGACCAGGGCGACGAAGGTTAACGAACGGCTGCCTCGACGCGCTTGGCTGCCTGTTCGGGATCCTCGTGCTCCCAGATGCGCACAACCTCCCAACCGAGCTCCGCCAGTCGACGGTCGGTGTCGCGATCCCGAAGCACGTTGGCCTCAAGCTTCTCCGCCCACCAAGCACCATTGGATTTTGGCTCGGTACCGTGAGTCGGACACGCGTGCCAGTAGCACCCGTCAACGAACACGGCGACCCGCCGCTTGGTGAACAGGATGTCTGCGCGACGTCGGACGCCTTTGATCGGCAGAGCCGCGTCGACTCGATACCGGAGGCCGCGAGCGTGGAGGAGTCTGCGCAGCGCCAGTTCGGGTTTCGTCCCGACTCGCTTCTGGCGCTGCATTCGCCGGAGATACTCGGGGCTGCTGGCCTTCGGCATGCCTCGAACTTAGCCTTCAGGCAGTAGCTGCGACGTGCTCAGAGACGTCTGCCCGGAACTGGGGGTCGAAGCGAAGCGTGGAGCGTTCCATCCGGCTCTTGAAGCCTGCGGCGGCCCGGTGGCTGAGCGGCTTGCCCTCGGAGACGTCGACCGTCTCGAGCAGGTGCTTGTATGGGGCCTGCTCGGGCCACATGGAGACCGGCGACTCGAAGACCTCACCGTTGCCACCCCACGCGGCGAGGGGCCACTTGCCACCAGGCACACGCACACCGTCCATGGCGTCGTGGTCACTGGGGGAGACCAGCCGGCGACCGAGCCACTCACTGATCCCGACGGTCACGGCGTTGCCGACCAGCTTCCAGCGGGGCCCGTTGGTCCGGCCGAGGTCGGCTGCCTGAGTCCAACCACGAGCGAAGCCCTGGAGCTCCTCGGCCTCCTCAATGCGTGGCATGACCAGCTTGTGCCCCTCGGGGCCGTCGGGCACCCAGATGGCGGGCGGGCTGGGGATGCCGACGGTGCTGCCGCCCTTGAGAGTGGGTACCGCATCGTGCGCCCAGCCGAGACCGCGAAGACCCTCGGTCCAGTAGAAGCCGTAGGACGATCCCTTGTAGAAATCCGGACCCGGCTCACCGGCGTCGTCCACCAAGAGGACGTCGGCAGGATTCTCCGTCTGGCTGGCGACCATGATCACCCGCTGCCGGCGCTGGGCAACTCCGACGCTACGGCTGTCTACAAGGCGGTATGCCCACCGGTAACCGCGCTCCTCAAGGGAGTCAACCAGGTAGCGCATGGCCTTCCCGCCGTCGAGCACGAGCATGTTCCGGACGTTTTCGAAGACTAGCCATGTCGGCTGTGCGCTTTCCAGCAGTCGGAAGACGTGGGTGACCAAGCCGCTCGCCTTGCCACCGATTCCAGCGGTGCGGCCGGCCTGCGAGAGGTCGGTGCACGGGAAGCCGGCGGTCATCACGTCGACCTTGGGGGAGGATTTCAGGACTGCGACGTCGCCCTGCAGGTCGGCGTGGGGAAAACGGTCGGCGAGCACCTGCTGAGAAGGGGTCCAGTTGTCGACCAGCAACACGGCGTCGGAGGCGCCAGAGCGGCGGAGGCCCTCTTCCACCCCGCCGATGCCAGCGAACAGGCCTACGCCGGTCATCCGTGTGGTCATAGGCATCATTATGCGGACTACATGAGTGTAACTCCAGTCCGAATCGTCGAAAACTTGTTCGAAGTTCTCTGGTGAGCCCTCTAGTCAGAGCTATCTGGGTCCGGGTATCTTCTCTGCACTGCAACTTCTGGCAACGGAGCACGATTTCGGTCCTCCTCTCGCGCCGGCACGCGCAGTGAACCCGACACCGGCTCACTCCGAGCCGCCTTCGAGAGAGAACTCAACATGTTTCATGTAGACAACGCCGACTTCATTGCGGACAAATTGGCAGCCGAGCTGCTGCCCAACCAGGAGTACCGCGAGGCAGCCAAGAACAGCGCCGAGGCCATCGCCCGGCGCGTCGCCTCCCGCGGCGGCCCCAAAGGCCGCGTCGAGTATGACGTCGACTGGGCCATGCTCAGCGAGACCGAACCCCCGGCCTGGTACCTCTCCTGTGCCGACAATGGCGACGGCATGACGCGCCATGAGCTGGGCGTCTACACGACGACCCTGGCCGTTCGGGGCGCTAACCAGAACCAGTCGCTTACCGGCAACCAGGGGATGGGCCTCAAGATCAGCGGCCCGACTCGCCACAAGGAGGGCCTCCTCATCCGCTCGCTCAAGGCGGGGGAAGCCAGCATGGTGCAGGTTGGCTGGAACAAGCAGACCAAGCAGTACGGCCTCATCCCGCTCGGCGACGGCGGCGAGGAGATCGTCTCCGTGCCTACGGAGTTCTTCCCGGACTTCATCATCGAGGCGGGGTCGGGGACCGTGGTCACCTTCCTCGGCAACTCCTCGGGCGAGAACACCTTCGTGCCTGCGGGCAGCCCGCGCGGCTGGCTCTTCAAGTATCTCAACCAGCGCTTCTACCGCTTCGAAGACGAAGGCATCGAGATGCTCGTACGCGTTCCAACCGGTGACGTCGAGGACTGGCCGATCAGCCGCGAGGAGGCTGTCGAGCGCACGAAGGGCAAGGGTCGGTCGTTCAACCTCTCGCGGGTCAACGGCACGGCCGCGGTGTGGGACGACGCCAGCAAGAAACTCGGCGACCACTACTCCGGGACCGTGACTGTGGCGGGCGACCCCGCCGTCGGGCACCCCGCTGCCAACGTTCACTGGTGGGTCCTGCCGACCGGCCCCGGCTCAGACGTGTCCACCCGCACCTTCAGCGGTGGCTCGATCGGCATCCTGTACCAAAACGAGGTCCATGACTGGCGTACGAGCAGCATGGCCAACGCGTACTTCGCCCGCTTCGGGGTGCTGCTCGGCAAGAACCGCGTGGGCTTCGTCGTCGAGCCCCTGGGCGACACCGTCACCTCCGACTTCGCCCGCGCCCACGTGCTCGTCGGCGGCAAGCCCGTGTTCGAGCACGAGGCCTGGGTCTTCTGGGCCGAGCAGTTCCGCTCCACCATGCCCCAGGAGATCAGGGACGTCATGGCTGACGAGCAGGAGCGCATGCAAATCGAGGACCCCGACCGCAACAAGCGGATCAAGGAGCGCCTCAAAGACGTCATGTCCCTACTGCGGCCCGTCCGTGCTCGTCGTCGCGCGGACGGCAGCGTCAAGGCCTCCGGCCCCACTGTCAGCGGTGGCACCAGCGGCACCAAGTCCAATGGGACCTCGACGTCCTCGTCGTCCAGTTCCATCACCCGCAAGAGCAGCGGCGCTAGGGGTATCGGCTCGCTGCTGAGCCAGCTCAGCGACGCCGGCGAGTCGGCCGACCTCGTCTACTCCTCCTTGGAGCTGGAGCCGATCTGGCGCACCGAGGAAGAGGCATCAAGCTACGCCCTCGTCGGCGGAGACCTCCGGGGCCTGCACGACCGTGCTGCCGCTCTGGTCGGAGAAGACGGCGCCACCGCGCCGCTTCTCGTGCTCAATAAGCAGTTCCGCGGATATACGGCAATCGTCGAGGCCGTCAACGAGTGGGCGAATCCCGAGGGTGACGAGACCAAGGCCGAAGTAATCGAAACCCAGACCCAGGAGTGGATCACCCAGAAGATGCTCGAGGCAGTTTCGGGGCTCCGCCAGCTCGAAAACGGGTCGAGCTGGACCGCTCAGACCTTCAACGAGGGTCTGAGCCCGGTCGCGTTGACAAGTGCCTTCATGGCGGACCGTTACCACACGCTGCGTGAGGTGAAGCGTCACGTGGGCAGCCTTCGGCAGACGATTCCCGCGTCCACAGAGACTGCTGACGCAAGCTGACGCCCCGTCTTCCCGGGCGGCCACGTGGTGGCCGCCGCCGATGCTTCTCGTGGCTAAGGCGACGCCGGGGCAGTCCCCGGCCACAACGACCGTCAAGGTGTTTGTCTGTCCCGGCCGTATCACCGTGCCCCCGGCACGGCTCGACCTGGACGGCGACGTACTGCGGCAGGAGTTGTGGGAGGCCAGCTCCGCTGGCTCACGCTCGAGGGGCAAAAACGTTGCCGAACGCGCGCGTGCCCTTGAGATCCTCCTCGACGCGGTCGCTGCACATGCAAGCTCGAACCAAGCGTGGCTGCAGGACCGCCGATTCGAGGGCCTGCTGACACCGAACGGCAAGCGCCGCGCCAAGATGGCGCGTGAGCTGCACGCGTTGTTGCCGAGCGGCTCCGACACGTGGCGGCCGCTACGCGAGGCGTTGGAGAAGCTGAGGGTCGCGTCCGAGGACGACAGCTAGGTCCCGCGGTCCAGCTGTTGCAGAGTTGATGCGTGGGACCTAAGCACCGTCCCGCCTTCGTCGCCACCTTCCACGCCTTCGGCCAGCAGTGGGGCCCAGCCGAAGGGGATCGCACGGACAGTGAGTTCTGGGAAGAGCGGTTGCCTGCCGAGATGGCCGAGCTCGCCGGTGGGTTGCCGGACAAGCAGAAGTACGACGCTGTCATCGTCGACGAGGCGCAGGACTTCGCCGACTCATGGTGGACCCCGGTGCTGCGATCGCTGCGGGACGAGGAGAAGGGCGGGCTGTTCGTCTACTCCGACGAGAACCAGCGCATCTTCGCCCGCTTCGGGCGGCCGCCCGTGGCACTGGTCCCGCTGGTGCTGAACCACAACATGCGCAACACCCGCCAGATCCACGAGTCGTTCGGGCCGCTGGCGCCGAGCCGGATGTACTCACGTAGAGGTGTCGGACCTGCCGTGCGGTTCGTCTCCTCGCCGCCGGAGGATGCGCTCGAAGCGGCTGATGACGCGGTAGACGCGCTTCTGGAGGAGGGCTGGGAGCCACGCAACGTCGCGCTGCTGACGACCGGTCACCGCCACCCCGTTCAGGTCGAGCGCACCGACTTCCACGATCAGGAGGGCTACTGGCGCACCTACTGGGACGACGACGTCTTCTACGGCCACGTGCTGGGGTGCAAGGGCCTCGAGCGCCGGGCGGTCGTGCTGTGCCTCAACGAGGACGGGTCACGCGACCGCGCACGCGAGCGGCTCTACGTCGGGATGTCCCGCGCTACCGACGAGCTCGTGGTGGTCGGGGACCGAGACCGTACGGCGCGTGGCCGGCGGGGATGTGGCGAGGCGGCTCGGGCTCGGCTGAAGGCTTGCCTCTAGAGAGCGACCTCGACCACGTAGGCGTCGTGGTCGGACAGGCGCTTGCCTTCATGGGTCACGTCAATCCGTGACGCCACGGCCCGGAGACCAGCTGGCACGGCCACGTGGTCGATGGTCAGCAGGCCGTCGATCGCGTGCGGCAGGTCAGCAGTAGCCGATCGAAGGCCGAGTGCGTCGAGAGCCCCGACCACGGCGCCACGCCCTCCTTGCGAGCCGACGTACTCCTTGCCGGTCAGGGCGTGGTTCCAGTCGCCACCCCACACCAAGGAGTCGGCAGCGCGAAGGCGTACGAGCAGGTCGTCGACTGTGTTGCGGGTCTTGTCGGCGTGACTCTCCCCGGTCCAGGGAGGCAGGGATCGGCACCCCTTCCACGGCAGGATCGAGCTGACGTACGTCGTCGAACCGACGCGCACCTGAGCGCTCGCCGGGTGCGGGTCGGGGCTCGAGGTCATCAACAGCCGGCTGGCGATCCCTGCCCAACGCCGGCGCGGTGCCATCAGTGACTGCGACAGATGCACCGAGTAGCCGGGGAGGCATGTGCGCTCGTTGACCTCGGTCAAGAGCCAGAGGTCGCAGTCGGCCTCCAGTATCAGATCACGGTGCTGCTCGGACCAACGTCCAGCGAGGTTCCACGTCCCTATGCGCACGAGGCGAGCATGACGCATTTACCTGCGCGCGAAAGCGGCTCGTTCCTAGAACCCACGCCCGGTGGGTCTCGTACGCCGTCCCGAACCGCTCGCGCAGCCACCGTTCCTCGCGCACCACCACTGGTGCAGCAGCGCCGCGCCGGCCAGGGCTCCCGAGAGCCCAGTGACCGACAGACTTTCTCAGCGAGACTCGAACCAAGGGCGGTGCAGGTCGTAGAACTGCGCGTCCGCCATGGCGTACTCGAGGTCGGACCTCACCTCGGGCGGCGGCTCGAGCTGCTCCCCGTGCCGCGCCGCTTCCTCGCTGGTGAACGCGACGGTCTCGGTGAAGGTGCCGTCCGGCTCGATGGCGAGGGTGCCGCCGATGATCTCGGGTCGCATCTGGTGCAGCGACTCGGTGTCGGCGGACATCATCGACCTGAGTCGGTCGACGTCGTCGACCCGGCCCCGGATGACCTGGACGAAGCCCGCGCTGTCGGACCCGCCGTCCAACAGGAGGGTGACGTCCTCGCAGTCATGGAACTCGACAGGCCCGTCGAAGAGCTCCATCATGCGGGCGGCCCACGCGTCCTGCTCGGGTCTGCCGGAGTTGGACATCGCGGACTCCCGCGACTCGAATCGGACGACGCCCACGAACATGTCGTCGTCGGTGAACCCGTAGGTCCCTCCGAGCCAGCCCGGTGCTCCGGAGCTGAGCTCGTTGCGCCACGTGTCCAGGTGCTCGTGGAGCTCCTGCTGGCGCGTGCACTTGCCTTGGATGATCTGGATGAACACGCTGCTCCTCCTCGGTGGGGTCACCCACCTCTCGGGATCGGGGGGTGGGAGGGCAGTCCTTGAATGTACGCCCGTGAGGGGGGCGGTGACAGGGGCGTCAGGTGGGTCTAGACCGCTCGGCTTGGCCTTCGTCGTCAGGCGCCCAGGGCGCCAAGCCCGTAGTAGACGGCGAAGGCCGGCCAGACGATTGCCAGAAGCCGTCCGCCTGCATCCAGAAGTACACCCACGCGCCGAACATGCCGATGCCGTAGATGGCGTTGCCCGCCTGGCCCGAGGCGGTGCTGCTCGTCCGCTCACCCATCGTGACCTCCCTCGTCAACGACGCTAGTGCGACGCGCGAGCGGCTCATAGGGCCGTTGGACCCGACTCCACAGTGAGCAAGACCCGCGGTGAGGTCGAGCTCGGCGGTCGTGCGCTCAAGCTGCTCGAGACCTTCTGGACGGCTGACGGCACCGGGAACCGCCGGCGGTCACAGGTACCGAGGAACCCGCGCCCGGTAGGTGTCGTACGCAGTCCCGAACCGCTCCCGCAGCCATCGTTCCTCGCGCAGCACCCACAGGTGCAGCAGCACCGCGCTCACCGGAGCCGCCGTCAGCATCCAGCCGTTCCGGGTCACCCCGGCGAGGCCGAGCTGGACGACCGTGCAGCCGACGTACATCGGGTTGCGGGAGAGCCCGTGCACCCCCGTGGTGACCAACGTCGAAGGCTCCTCCAGGGACCCCGGTCCCCGCTCCCGCACCGCGGCCACCACAAGTGCCAGGCCGCCGAGCGAAAGCACAGCACCAATGGGCCGAGCGCCGGCCGGGAGGGCCCACGGTCGTGCTCGTTGCAGCACGACGCCGACCAGCACGCCGACGAGCGTCTCGGCCGGCAGCGGGATCCGGTCCGCGGCCGCCCGGGCCCGCGCACGGGCGGTCATCGGAGCGCCGCGGGTGCCGGGCTGGGGTCACGCTGCACCTGCCGACCGCGGAGATACCAGTAGAGCATCAGCGCCGACGTGATCACGTAGAACGTGTGCAGGACCCAGATCGGTCCGGGCGGCAGGTTGAAGACGTAGACGCAGTGCACCGCGTTGCCGACGTTGGCCAGCGCGATGTTGCCGAGGCTGTAGGACGACAGCTCCCGCGTGCGGAGCGCCTTGTGGAGCATCGGCAGCACGCTGCCGGCGAAGATGGTCGTGGAGACCATTCCCGCGAGCATCGGCAGGGTCGTGTCCATGTCTCGACGCTAGGGGTCCGGCCGGCGGCCGGCATCGGCTGAACCATGCATCTCGTCAAGAGCCGCGCGTGGGGCGGACGACCCATACGCGGGCTAGAGCAGCGCCGAGTCCGCCTGCCCAAAATCAGCGCTCCGACTTACCCTCGACGAAGGCGATGCGAGGAAGTGGGTGGACGGAGACCAGGGACTTCAGCTGCACGTGCTCGGCGAGCTCACGGCCACGCGGGACGGCGCGGTCGTGGACCTCGGCGGGCGGCGTCAGCGCGCCGTGCTGGCCGGGCTGGTCCTCCTGCGCGACCAGGTGGTCCCGGCCGATCGGCTGGTCCACTGCGTGTGGGGCGACCGACCTCCCGCCGACGCCTCCGGAGCGCTGCAGGCCTATCTGAGCCACCTCCGCCGGCGGCTCCAGCCCGACGCGACGGCCCGGCACCGCGACGGGGTCATCGCTCGCGCCGGTCCGGGCTACGTGCTGCGGCTGCCGCCCGACGCCGTCGACGCGTGGGCCTTCGAGACGGCGGTCGAGTCGGCGGCAGGCCAGGCGCCGGGGGAGGCGGTGTGCACCCTGGACACCGCGCTCAGGATGTGGCGAGGACCTGCCTACGCCGACTACGCGGGAGAGGCGTGGGCGGAGGCGGAGATCGCCCGGCTCACGGAGCTGCGGGAGGTGGCCCGCGAGAGCCTCCTCCGGACCCGTCTCGAGCTGGGGGAGGCCCAGCTCGTCATCGGCGACCTCGAAGCCCTCGTGAAGGACGACCCGCTCCGGGAGGAGCGCTGGCGCCTCCTCACCGTCGCGCTCTACCGGGCGCACCGTCAGGCCGCGGCACTCGAGGCACTGCGCCGGGCACGCACGGTGCTCGCCGACGAGCTCGGCGTCGACCCGGGTCCCGCCCTGCGCTCGCTCGAGGCGGAGGTCCTCGCGCAGTCGCCGCATCTCGATGCCCCCACTTCCTCCGCGGCGCGGGACGCGACCCGGCTCGTGCCGCGGCCACGGACGCCCGACGGGCTCGTGGACCGCGAACGCGAGCTGGCCGTCCTGCGCACCGCGATCGATGAGCTCGGCGACGGAGTGTCGGGTTGCCTGCTGATCGAGGGTCCCGCCGGCATCGGGAAGACCCGCCTGCTCGAGGAGGTACGCCGGCTGGCGGCCGGCGCCGACGTACCGGTCAGGTCGGCCCGGAGCAGCGCCTTGGAGCACGACTTCGACTTCGGGGTGGTCCGGCAGCTCTTCGGGGCCGAGGTCGACGACGTACTGCGCCGGGAGGAGCGCTTCGCCGTGCTCCGCGGGCTCTGCGAGGTCACGACGAACCTGGCCGAGACCGCCCCCTTGGTGCTGTGCGTCGACGACATCCAGTGGAGCGACGAGCCCTCTCTCCAGTTCCTCGCCTACCTGGTGAAGCGTCTCGACGGTCTTCCTGTGCTGGTGGTGCTCGCCATGCGCACCGGCGAGCCGCACCACGCTGACAACCTGCTGACCTGGCTCGCCGGGGACGAGTCGGTCTCGGTGCTGCGCCCCGCGCCCCTCTCCGAGGAGGCCACCGCACTCCTCGTGACCGATCGTCTGGGTCGAGGCGCGGACACGTTCGTCGCCGCTTGTCACCGGATGACCTCGGGCAACCCGCTGCTCCTGCGCCAGCTGCTGCGCGCCCTGGCGGACGAAGGGGTCCCGCCCGACACGGCACACGTCGACACGGTCAGGGCGGTGGGGTCGCGTGCGGTCACGTCCCTGGTGACGCTCCGCCTGCGGCGCATGCCGGCGACGGTCGCGACGGTCGCCCACGCGGTGGCGGTGCTCGGCCCGGACGCCGACCTGATGAGTGTCACCGACCTGGCGCAGCGTCCGGAGGAGGACGTCGCGGCGGCCATCGACGTCCTGACCCGCAGCGAGATCCTCCTCGACCGGCAGCCGCTGGACTTCGTCAACCCGTTGGTGCGCGACGCGATCCACGCCGACATCCCGGCCGGCGAGCGCGCGCTGCTGCACCAACGCATGAGCCGTCGGCTCAAGTCGTCCTCAAGTCTCCCGGGCCATGCTGGTGCCAGACCGTGAGGTGGTGACCGTGCCGGAGTCCACATCCCTCCCCACCGCCGACGCCGAGGCGTTGCGCGGGCTGGCCGGCGGTGCCGTCCACCTGCCGGGGGATCCCCTCTACGACGAGGCGCGGATGCCCTGGAACCTCCAGGTGGACGAGCGTCCGGCGGCGGTCGCCTACCCCGCCGATCCGCAGGAGGTCAGCCGGATCGTGCGGGCCGCGGCGGCATCGGGCCTCCGGGTCGCGCCGCAGGGCACCGGTCACGGCGCCCCGCCGCTCGCGGGTCGGCTCGGCGACGCCGTCCTCCTGCGCACCTCGGCCATGACGGGGCTGCAGGTCGACGTCGCGAGCCGTACGGCGCGGGTCGGCGCCGGCGTGCTGTGGGGCGACGTCATCACGCGGGCCGGCCGCGTCGGGCTTGCCGCGAGGCACACGTCGAGCCCGGGTGTGGGCGTCGTCGGGTCCTCGCTGGGCGGTGGCGTGAGCTGGTACGCCCGCCAGCACGGCTTGCAGTGCAGTGCGATCACGGCGGCCGAGCTGGTGCTGGCGGACGGGACGTGCGTGCGCGCCACCGAGACCGAGAACTCCGACCTGCTGTGGGCCGCCCGCGGCGGCAGTGGCGGCTTCGGGGTCGTCACGTCGCTGGAGTTCGACCTGCTGCCGATCCGCACGGTGCACGCCGGGATGCTCGGCTGGGACTGGCGGCACGCCCGGAGCGTCCTCACCGCGTGGGGCGAGTGGGCCGCGGACGCGCCGGAGGCGGTGACGAGCGTGGCGCGGATCTTCCAGGTGCCCGATGTGGACGCGCTGCCCGCGCAGCTGCGCGGCCGGCAGCTCGTCCTGCTCGACGCGGTGATGGAGGGCGATGAAGAGACGGGTGCTCGCACCCTCGCCCCGCTGCGCGCGCTGCGGCCAGAGATCGACACGTTCGCGCAGGTGCCCGCGACTGACATCGCCCACCTCCAGCTCGACCCGCAGGAGCCGACCGCGGTCCACGCCAACAGCGTCCTCGTCCACGGCCTTCCCGCGGATGCAGTGGACGCCCTGGTCGCGTCGGCCGGCCCCGGGTCCGGCAGCGAGCTGCTCTTCGTCGAGCTGCGCCACCTCGGTGGCGCGCTCGCGCGGCCCGCCCCTCGCAGTGGCGCGATGGACCACCTCGACGGATCCTTCCTGGTGCTCGGCGTCGGGCTCGACGTGGGCACCGGGTGGAGTGCCGTGCGCGAGGACGCGACGCGGGTCCTCGACTCGCTCGCCCCCTGGACATCGAGCGCGGCGTACCTGTCGATGGCCTACGAGGCCGCCGCCCGTCGTGGGTGGTCGGCCGCGTCGTACGACCGGCTCCTTCGAATCCGTCGGTCCGTGGACCCGAATGGACTGTTTGTGGCACCTCAACGGGCCGCGGACGACTGATTCCGCACCGATCCTCAAGTCGGACGCAAGTCCGCCTCAACCGCCCGGGTGCACCTTCGTGGGGTCAACGACGACACGTCACACACCCGGAGGGAAGCATGACCATCGCACAGACCAGCACCGAGCACGGCGCCCCGTTCGCGGAGCTGGACGCACTCACGATCGGCACCGTCGCGGTGCCCGGCGACAAGGCGTACGACGCCCTCGTCTCGCCGTGGAACCTCGCGATCCCGGTCCGGCCCGCAGCCGTCCTTGCCGCCCACGACGCCCAGGACGTCGTCGACGCCGTGCAGTTCGCGGCCCGGCACGGCATCCGCGTGACGCCGCAGGCCACGGGCCACGGCCCGATGGCCGCCCTGACCACGGAGCTCCTCGTCACCACGAAGGGGCTCGACGAGGTCGTCATCCACCCGGAGGAGGGCTGGGCCCGCGCCGGAGCCGGCGTCAAGTGGCTCAAGGTCGTGGAGGCAGCCGCGCCCTACGGCCTGGCGCCTCTCTCGGGATCGATCACCGACGTCGGCATCGTCGGCTACACCACCGGCGGTGGACTCGGGCCGATGGCCCGCACCTACGGGCTCGCCATCGACAAGGTGCGCGCCATCGAGGTCGTCACCGGCGACGGCGTGCTCCGGCGGGTGACGCCGACGGAGCACCCGGAGCTCTTCTTCGCCCTGCGTGGTGGCAAGGGGATGCTCGGCATCATCACGGCGATCGAGTTCGACCTGGTCCACCAGCCGACCTTCTACGGCGGCTCGCTGTGGTTCGACGGCTCGGACGCGCCGGCCGTCATCGACACCTGGCGTGCCTGGTCGGCCGAGCTGCCCGAGGAAGGCACCACGTCCTTCGCGCTGTTCCAGCTGCCCGACATGGAGGGGGTGCCGCCGATGCTCGCCGGTCGGCTGACCCTCTCGGTGCGCTACGTCTGGACGGGGTCCGCCGACGAGGGGGAGCGCTGGTTCGCCGCGATGCGTGCGGCCGCTCCCGTGATCCTCGACGACGTGGCCGACAAGCCCTACACCGCGATCGACTCGGTCCACACGGACCCGCTTGACCCGACCCCGGCGTACGAGGCGGGCAACGTGCTCACGGACTTCCCGCAGGAGGCGGCGGACGCCCTGCTCGCCCTCACCGGTCCGGGAGTGGCGTCGCCGCAGATCCTGGTCGAGGTACGCCAGCTGGGCGGCGCCTTCTCGCGTCCGGGGGAGCACCCGAGCGCCTTCGCCTCGCGCGCCGCGGCGTACTCGCTGCTCATCGTCGGGATCTCGGAGATCCCCGGGGTGGAGGACCACGCGGCCGCGATCCTCGACGCGGTGGCGCCGTGGGTGGGGGAGCACCGGCTGCCGAACTTCACGTTCACGCCTGAGGAGTACGTCGACGCCTACGACGAGCTGACCCTCGCCCGGCTTCGCCGGGCCATCCGGACCTACGACCCCGACGGCGTGATCACGATCGGAGGCGTGCTCGGCTGAGGAGTCGAGATGGTCGTACGCGCGCGGTGAGGGTGGGCCTGGCCACCCTCACCGCGCGTGGCACGTATGCGCGACAGCCCTCAGACCAACCCGTGCTCGTACGCGTACGCCGCCGCGGCGGTGCGGGAGGACACGTCGAGCTTGGTGAAGATGTTGGAGAGGTGGCGGGCGACCGTCTTCTCCGAGAGCACGAGGCTGGCCGCGATCTGGGGGTTGGTGCGGCCGGTCGCGACCAGGCGGAGCACCTCGATCTCGCGGGCGGTGAGTCCGGACGGCGCGGATGCCGGGGCGAGCAAGGCAGAGACCTCGTCGGCCGCGGGTCGGGCGCCGAGCCGGCGGAAGCAGTCGCGCGCGGCCTCGAGCTCGCGACGCGAGGCGTCGGCGTCGCCGAGCCGGGCGAGCGCACGGCCTCGGAGGACGCTGACGCGGGCGGCGTCGTACGGCGCGTGGCCACGCACCCAGAGCTGGCCGGCCTTGCGGAGGAAGGGCAGGGCACCCGCCGGGTCGTCCGCGGCGAGCTCGACCGCGCCGGAGCACTCGGCAGCCATCGCAGTCAGGGGCTCCGAGCAGGCCAGGGAGGTCAGCTCGTCGGCGGCCGCGCGCGCTCGGTCCACCTGTCCCGACGCGAGGAACACCTCGACCGCGGCGGGCAGCATGCGGCACCGCCCCACGGCCCCCATGGTCTCCTCCAGCAACCGCTCGATGGCGGCCAGCGCCGCCGCACCCTGCCCGCGCGCGAGCCACAGCAGGGCGAGTCCCGGCTGCGGGTCGCAGCCGTGGTCGGCGGCGCGCTGGTAGGCAGCGTCGGCTGCGTCGAGGTCGCCGCGCAGGCGCAGGACGTCGCCGGACTCGCGGGCAGTGAGCCCGATGGCATCCGGCGACCCGACCTCGACGTAGCGCTGGGCGGCGCGCGAGAGCTCATCGAGAGCGCCGGCCCAGTCCCCGCGCACGCGGAGCAGCTGGCCGCGGTGCAGGGCGCACTGGCCGGTGAAGAGCAGCAGCCCGGGCTGCGCGGAGCACCACCGCTCGAGGGCGGAGGCCCACTCGGCGACGCGGCCGAAGTCGCTGATCTCCTGGCAGCCCTCGATCGCGGTGCAGTAGACGTGTCCGGCCATGATCGGCGTGCACTCGCCGGCGATCACCCGCACCATCGCCTCGTCGAGGCAGGCGAGGCCCTCCGGGATCCGGTCGGTGTAGAGCCGCAGCCGCCCCTGGCCGGTCAGCCCCATCGCCACGAGGTCGGGGTCGCGGTGCCGGCGCCCCGCGTCAGTGGCCAGGTCGGCCTGCTGTGACGCCTGCGGGATCTCGCCGCGGCCGAGGTGACCGAACATCCGCGCGAAGGCCATCCAGCCCGCCTCGGCGGAGTCCGCGCCCACCTCGTCGAGCAGCGCCTCGGCCCGGGCCGACCATCCGGAGAAGAGGGCGGGTTCCCCGTGGGTGACGCAGCTCATCGCCAGCCGGACGGCCGCGCGTACGGCCCCTCGGGGATCCCCCGCATCCTCGTGCAGCCGAAACTCCCGCTGCAGCGCGAGCACTGTCGTGTCGTGGTGCCCGAGCAGCTCGGCCGCGGTCGCGAAGTCGTCGAGGTCGGCGGCCGTGAGGCGGGCGAGGTCGGTCCCCGACCAGGCGTCGTACGCCTCCGGCCAGTCGCCGCGCTCGTACGCCTGACGCGCACGGTCCACGTCGCCGGCCACGTCCATCGCGCCCACCTCCACTCCGAGCGTACGGCCGCTCAGGCGGCCGCGGAACGGCTCGCGACAGGCTTCCCCCGCGTGCGGGACCGAGCCGCGACCCGGTCGGCGACGAAGGCCGCGTCCCGGCCGACGCCGGTCATGAGCATCGAGCTGAACGAGTACTGGAAGGCCAGCCCGCAGAAGAACAGCCCGGGAGCGTCGGCGACGACGCCGCGCACCTCCCGCGGCCAGCCGTCCTCGCCGAGGACCGGCAGGTGGATCCAGTCGAAGACCTGGCGGAAGCCGGTCGCCCACACGACGGTGGCCACGTCGCGGGGCGTGCCGTCGACGACGGGCCTGCCGTCGCGCGACTCCTCGACCCGGGTGGTGACGCGCTCGACCCCGCGCTCGAGCAGGTCGCGTCGCTTCACGCGGAGCATCGGGCCACCGTGGCGGCGCAGCTCCTCCTTCAGCTTGTCGCGCATCGGGCTGCGCCGGGTGAGGACGTGCTTCCAGGCGAACAGCAGGACCGGGAAGGCCATCCGGAACGCCGGGGACCCGAGCCGCGGCGGGATCTCGCCGCAGTCACGGCCGGCCAGGATCACCGGGTGCGTCTCGGCCAGCTCGTAGGCGATGTCGGTGCCGGAGTGGCTCGCGCCGACGACCAGCACGGGCCCGTCGTTGAGCTGGCTGGGGCGGCGGTACTCGCTGGAGTGCAGCTGGAGGATGGTCGGGTCGAGCGCTCCGGCGACCTCGGGGACGAGGGGGGTCCGGCCGAACGTGCCCGTTGCGACGACGACGTTGCGGCACGTGAACCGTCCGCGGTTGGTCGTCACCACGTACCCGTCCGCGTCGCGGTCGAGGGCCTGCACCCGCGTCTCGAGGCGCATCGGGAGGGCGAAGGTGCGGGCGTAGGTCTCGAGGTAGTCGCCCACGGCGTCCTTGCCCGGGAAGGTCCACCGGTCAGCGGGGAACGGCATTCCGGGGAGGCTGTCGAACTGGGCGGGGGAGTAGAGGCGGAGGCTGTCCCACTGGCGGCGCCAGTTGTCGCCGACGCGGCTGGCCGCGTCGAGGATGACGAACGGGACGTCGCGGCGCTGCAGGTGGTAGCCGGTCGCAAGTCCGGCCTGGCCGGCGCCGATGATCACGGTGTCGATGTCTGTGGTGTGCATGTCTGTGGTGTCCATGCAGCGACGCTATTTCGGCGAGGCCTCTCCGCGCGTCGGGCGGGACACCCATCTCCGGCGGGCGAGGAGATGGGTGGATCGACCCATCAGAGCCGGTCGAGGCGTACGACCACGTCCGCGGCGTCGCGGGTGCCACCCACCACCGCCGCGTTGGCCTCGTCGCTGCGCTCCACCCACGCGCGAGCGTCGGCCGGGGACTTGCCGAACTGCTCGTGCCGACGCACCAGCCGGTCCCGTCGCACGTCCGGGTCGACCTCGACGAACCACGTCTCGGCCAGCAGGGGGCGTACGCGCTCCCACCCGCCACCGGACAGCAGGAGGTAGTTGCCCTCGGTGATCACCAGCCGCATCGAGGGTTCGATGGCGATCGCGGCGGCAACGGGTTGCTCGAGGTCCCGCTCGAAGCTCGGCACGAACAGGGTGCGGTCGGGTCGGTCGTGCAGGCGCTGCAGGGCCGCGACGTAGCCGTCGACGTCGAAGGTGTCCGGCGCTCCCTTGCGATCGCGGTTGCCGAGCCGGTCGAGCTGCACGTCGGCGAGGTGGAAGCCGTCCATCGGCAGGTGGCCGACCGCGTCGGATCCGAGGTTGGCGCGCAGGTGGGCGAGCAGCATCTCCGCGAGCGTGGACTTGCCGGCACCCGGCGGCCCGGTGATCCCGAGCACCACTCGTCCCGGACTGGCCAGCAGCCTCGCCAGTCGCTCCAGGAGCTGGGGCAGCGAGAGCGGCGCGGACACCGTCACTGGCCGGTGCTCGGAGTGACGGGAGAGCTCATGCGCTGAGGGTAGTCACGTCGAGGTCGGCGTCTCCAGGAACGGCACGGCCGGCTGTTGGTAGGCCTCTGTCCAGTCGCGAACGGTCCAGTACTCCAGCTGGCCGGGCCGGCTGGGAGAGGGGTAGTAGCCGGGCGGCATGACGCCTTCGACCGGCGGCCGGACCGGCCGGTCGTGGCGGTCGAGCAGCCAGAGCCCGCGGAGGTCCCACTCCGGACCGGACGCGACGCCGGCGGCGCCCTGGAAGCGAATCCTCCGGCCGACGGCGGACCCGATCATCAGCTCGATGCGGGCGTAGCCGGCTTCGAACTCCCGGAGCTGGAGTCGCGACGTCACCAGGATGCCGGCCACGATGCCAGTGAAGCCCAGCAGGACTGGGATGACGATGATGGGACCGTCCGCCAACGGCATGAACGGGAACATGCCGAAGGTGAAGGCGACGAATCCCCACATGGCCTTCATCGAGCTGAAGACCACAGGCGATGGGGGTTCGGCCGGGACCGACGGGAGCAGCCCCAGTGTCCGTGCGCGCTCGTAGCCGGCCACCTCGGTGGGGTGTGGACCCCGACCGGGACCGTCAGTCAGTCGGAACGCCACGAGCGGAGCCTACGGCGCCAGGCGGGGTCTCGGGGGGTGATCGCGCGAGTCCTGCGGCGCAGGTGCCTCACGCCCTACCCACGGCCACGTCATCAGCGCCCACACCGCCGCAATGATGGCGACCTCCGCGAGGACGTACCAGGGCCAGGGGCCGAGCAGGTCGAGCGCGGTGGCGGCGCCGGGCTTGGCGTTGAGGTAGCCGTAGTTGGAGCCGATCGCGAGGTTGAGGCAGAAGACCGCCACCGCCCAGACGGCGGTGACGGCGACGGCGACGCCGTAGCGGCGCCAGTCCGGGTGGATCCCGCGCGTCCAGGTGAGGTGGACCGCGGCCCACACCGTGCCGATGTGCATGACCCAGAAGAGCAGGAAGGTCAGGTCGGGGAAGTCGGTGGAGAGGTCCGGCGTGATGACGGCCTGGGTGGTGAGCGTGATCCCCCAGAAGTACGTCAGCGCCACAGCCCACCGGAGGTGGGTCCACAGCGCGACCACGGCGACGACGGCCGCGACGTCGCAGAGCTGGACGGGCAGCGTCCGGACGGGGTTCCAGTAGCCCGGCGTGAAGTAGAGGAGCTGCAACGGCAGGACGGCGAGGGCGAGGAAGACGGCGAGAGTCTTGCCGAGCAGGTCGCCCGGGTCGCGCAGTCGCCTGCCCACGGCGAGGAGGACGACGATGCCCAGGACGAGCACCAGCACGGCGCCGAGGTGGGAGGCGCCGTACGCCGTGAAGTCGCGGTCGTCCACGACCTCCCAGTGCCCACGTCAGAGCCGCCGCATCCGCAGCGCCCGCCCGGAAGGCAAGGCCCAAGAAGAGGAGCGCGGGACGGACGGGTCGGCGCGCTCGTGACGTTTGGCCCTGTCCCGAGATGGTCGCGCTGCCTAGCGTGGGAGCAGGAGGAGGCGGGACGGGTGGCGGAAGACGTACTGGTCGTGGACTCGCTGGTCCGCAGGTTCGGCGACCTGACCGCAGTGGACGGGGTGTCCTTCCGGATCGCGCCGGGGGAGACGTACGGACTGCTCGGTCCCAACGGGGCCGGGAAGACGACGACCATCTCGATGATCGCCGGGCTGATCGCGGCCGACGCGGGGTCGGTGACCGTGGCGGGAGAGGCGATGACGCCGCGGACCACCGAGCCCAAGAGACACCTCGGCCTGGTGCCGCAAGAGCTGGCGATCTATCCCGACCTCACCGGACGCGAGAACCTCATGCTCTTCGGCCGGCTCCAGGGACTGACGGGCGCCGGGCTGAAGCAGCGGGTCGGGCACGTGCTCGAGCTGATCGGTCTGGCGGACCGGGCGAAGGACCGCAGCAAGGAGTACTCCGGCGGCATGAAGCGCCGCCTCAACATCGGCATCGGACTGCTCAACCGCCCCACCCTTCTGATCCTCGACGAGCCGACGGTGGGAGTGGATCCGCAATCGCGCAACGCGATCCTCGAGTCGGTCGAGGCGCTGTCGGTCGAGGGGATGGCGGTGCTCTACACGACGCACTACATGGAGGAGGCCGAGCGGCTCTGCGACCGCATCGGCATCATCGACTCCGGCCGGCTGCAGGCCACGGGCACGCGCGACGAGCTGATCCGACTCACCGGCGGCGTCGACACGATCCGTCTCGGCGGCAGCGGTGACCTCGTCGGCGCCGCCGAGGAGCTGCGCCAGATCCCAGGGGTCGAGCGGGTCGACGCCGAACGCCGCTCGGCGACGCTGACGGTCAAGGACGCGCCTGCCCTCGTCGCCCAGGTCGTGGGGACGGCGGCGGCGCGCGGCGTCACGCTCTCCGACGTCGAGATCTCACGCCCCGACCTCGAGTCGGTCTTCCTCCACCTCACCGGCAAGGGCCTGAGGGACTGAGGTGGGACTGACATGCGCCAGCTCCTGGTCCTCACCGCCTCCGACCTCGTGCAGCGGGTCCGCGACAAGTCGGTCATCATCTTCGCGCTCGTCGTGCCACTGGCGCTGATGTCGGTCTTCAACCTGGTCTTCGGCGACGCCGACTCCCTCGAGCTCGAGCGGGTCACCGTGGCGATCAGCGCGCCCCCGAACGACGAGCTCGCTCGGGTCCTGACCGACGTGGTGCGTGACCTCGACGGTGCCGGCGAGCTAGACGTGACGGTCACCGAGGTCGACGAGGCCACTGGCCGCCAGCAGGTCGAGGACGGCGATGCCGCGATCGCCCTGCTCGTGCCCGAGGGCTTCGGGGAGGCCGCCCGGACTGGGCGTGGGGTCACTGTCGAGGCCGTACGCGGTGACGAGGCCGGTGTCGAGGCCGACGTCGTGCTGTCGGTGGTGGACGGCCTCCTGGGTGAGTTCGCCTCGGGCGCGGTCACAGCTCGAGCGGCGCTGGCCGAGGGCGTGAGCCATCGCGACATCGGCGCGCTCGTCGAGCAGGCGACGCAGGGCGGGCCGGCGTACGAGCTCGCCCGGGGGGAGGCCTCCGACGAGCAGCTCGACGCGGGTGCCGCGCTGGTCGCCGGGCAGGCTGGCCTGTTCCTGCTCTTCACCGTCAGCTTCGGTGTCACGGGGCTGCTGCTCGATCGGGAGACCGGGACGCTGGCACGGTTGCGGTCGATGCCGATCCGGGGCGGGCTCATCGTCGCCTCGAAGGCGCTGGTGAGCTTCATCCTCGGGGTCGTGGCGACCGGGGTGCTGCTCACGGCCGGCTCGCTCCTGTTCGACGCCGACTTCGGGTCCGTGCCCGCAGTTGCCGCCCTGGTGCTGTGCGTGTCAGCAGCGGGGACGTCGCTGATGTTCCTGGTGGTTCGCATCGCCCGGACCAGCGAGCAGGCCAGCATCATGACCTCGATCTTCGCCCTCGTGCTCGGCATCGGCGGAGGTGCGTTCTTCCCCGTGAGCGCCGCCGGCCCCTTCGCCGGTCTGCTCGACCTCAACCCAGTGGCGGCGCTGCTCCGCGGCCTCGGCATCACATCGGGCGGTGGCGGCCTGGCCGACATCGGGGTCCCGTTGGGGATCATGCTCGGCTTCGCAGCGGTCATGCTCGTCGCGTCGCGGCTCGTGCCCGAGCGGGGGGCCCTGCGATGAGAGATGCGATGAGGAACGCGCTCGCTGTCGCCGGGGTGGAGCTACGCCTCTTCCTCCGCGACCGCGCCAACCTCTTCTTCGTCTTCGTCTTCCCGCTCATGCTGGTGATGATGATCGGCCTCCAGTTCGGTGAGGGGGCCAACGCGGGCCGGGTCGCGGTGAGCGGGACCGACTCCTCCCTGCAGTCCGCGCTGGTGGAGCAGCTCGAGTCCGACGACGTCGTCGTGAGCGACCCCGCCTGGGACGACGCCCTCGAGCTGGTGGCGCGCGGTCGGCTCGACGTCGCCATCCGTCTCGACGCAGCCTCAGCGACGGCGTACGACGCGGGCCGGGGCGTGACGCTGGAGGTGGTCAGCGGCACCTCGGGCAACTCGAGGGTCGTCGAGCAGCAGGTCCGCACCGCCGTCGACGCACTGCGTGCCGGAAGCGCCCGGCTCGCCGCCCTCGAGGCGCAAGGAGTGCCGGCCGACCGGGTGGTGGCCGCCTTGGTGACGGCCGAGCAGGACGCCAGCGCGCCGGTGCTCGAGGTGACGAGCGTCGACAGGCTGAGCCAGGAGTTCGCCGGACTCGGCCAGTTCGACCTCGGCGCGTCAGGGCAGCTGCTGCTCTTCGTCTTCCTGAGCTGCCTTGCCGGGGCCGCCACCCTCATCCAGGCTCGCCGACTCGGCGTCGTCGCCCGGATGCTCGCCGGGCCGATGACGGCCGGCGAGCTCGTCGCCGGCCAGATCATCGGACGGTGGGCGATCGGGCTCTTCCAGGGCGGCTACATCATGCTCGCGTCCAGCCTGCTCTTCGGTGTTGGTTGGGGAAGCCTTCCGCTCGCGCTCCTGGTCCTGGTGATCTTCAGCCTCGTCGCGGCCGGCGCCGCGATCCTGCTCGGCACGATGCTCGAGAACGAGGGAGCGGCGAACGGGGCGGGCGTGGGTCTCGGCCTGGTGCTTGCCGCGCTCGGCGGTTCGATGCTGCCGCTCGAGCTGTTCCCCGGCCCCATCCGGGCGGTCGCCAACCTGACGCCGCACGCGTGGGCGTACGAAGCCTTCGCCGAGATCCAGCGACGCGGCGGCACGCTCGTCGACGTGCTGCCGCAGCTCGGCGTGCTCGCCGCGATGGCCCTCCTCCTGGCCTCGCTCGGCGCCTGGTCGTTGCGGCGGAGCCTGGCGCGCGCGGTGTGAGGGATCAGACCCCGATCTTGTGCCACGGCCCCCAGATCGCGAAGGTGCGGCCGGCAGAGGCCTGGATGTTGACGAACAGCGTCTTCCCGTCCGGGCTGAAGGTCGACCCGGCGAACTCGTCATTCGTCGGGTTGAGGGCGATGTCCCACAGCTTGCCGTTCTTGGACAGGCCCCGGACGTAGTTGTTGTCGCTGTTGTCCTCGCAGACGACGAGCGTGCCGCGGGGGGACGTCGTGATGTTGTCCGGCAGGTCCAGCTGCATCCGCCCCTGGGACTGGAAGACGCAGCGCAGCTTGCCGGAGGCCGCGTGGTAGGCCCACACCTGTCCGAAGCCGCGCCCGTAGCCGGCGGGGTTCTCGTTGCCTGCCTCGGGCGGGCCACCGCCCTGCGTGGAGGTGAAGTAGACGACTCCGGAGCGGGCCACCTGCCCCTCGAGCCGGGAGAAGTAGGCCGCACCCTGCGCCCACCCCTGGCGCGCGACGTAGGTGAGCGCCGTGTTGTTGGAGGTCGGGGCGGTCACGCCGGTCGTGTAGGGGAAGCTCGGGGCCGGGTCCGCGATCGGGACCCACTCGGTGCGGTACGTCGCGTTCCGCGCCTGCGCGCCCTCGAGGTGGGCGTTCCACGCGCCGACGACCTTGAGCATCTCGAGCGTCCCGCCGTCCTCGAGCCGGCCGACGACCATCGGGTCGCTCGGTGGCTTGTAGCGGTAGAACCCCGAGGCGAAGCCGAAGTCGTCCTCGGTGAGGTAGAGGTAGCCGCTGTGCGGGTCGTAGGAGACCGCCTCGTGGGCGAAGCGTCCCGCCGAGCGGATCGGCGTCCTCGACGACTGACCGGTGCCCTGGAACGCGCTCGCCGGCACCTCGAAGATGAAGCCGTGCGGCTTGGTGAGCGGGATGTTCGACGTGTTGGTGAAGTCGGGGCCGACGTCCGGGCCGTTGATCGTCTCCTCGCACGTGATCCACGAGCCCCAGGGCATCTCGCCGCCCGAGCAGTTCATCATCGTGCCGTTGAGGCTGGTGAACGACCGGACCACCTCGCCCCTGGTCGTGACCTGGATGGTCGTCGTGCCGCCTCCGGCGCGCGAGTCGTACGGCGTCCCGGTGCCGAAGGCGGCGGCTACGGGGTTGTTGATCTCGTGGTTGCGCACCAGGACCACCGTGCCGTCAGGCCCCGGGAAGGACCCCATCCCGTCGTGGCGGCCGGGCAGGGCCGTGCCGTCGGTGAGGAAGACGGGACTCGTGGTGTCGTGGAAGGAGCGGTAGCGGAAGCCCTCGGGCACGTGGAGGCGTACGACTCCGTCGCGCGCGTCGGCGACGGGACTGAGCGGGACGGTCCGGGGGTTGGTGGCGGCCGACGCCTCTGGGGCGGCCACCAGGCCGGCGAAGGGGCCGGCCATGGACGCGGCGGCGACGGTCTTGAGGATCGTGCGCCGCTCGACGGGCTGATCTGTGGTCATGACGAAGGTTCTCCTTGGTGCTGATCTCGAGATGTGTCGTGTTCGGTCACTCCAGCAGGTGCTGCAGGGCCCTCCCCATGACCTCGTTGCGCTCGGCAGGCGTCGCGATCCCCTCGAACCCGAAGCCGAGGAGCAGCGAGCGCGGGGTGGAGATCGCCGCACCGACCGGGAAGCCGGCGGCATCGGTGACGATCCAGTCGTTGCCGTTGTCGGCGCTTCCTGGCGGGGCGCCCGAGACCGTCCAGCCCTCGAGTCCCGTCTCGAACGACTGGCTCGTGCCGTCGGGCAGGGTCACGTCGTCGACGAAGGTGCCGAGGTTCTGGGTGCCCCAGTCGCTGGCGTAGGTGATGGAGACCTCGACCTGGCCGTTGGCCCACTTGCCGAGGTCGACGCTCCACTCCTGCCAGCCGGCAGAGCTGCCGGAGGCCGCGTTCCAGGTGCCCGTCGTGCCGGTGGGCGTACAGGTGGCGGGGTCCGTCGCGTTGACGGTCTGGTAGTGGTCGAGGTGCGGGTGCAGCTCGCGCCAGCCCTCGTGGCAGCTCTCGCCGGTCGACTGCGAGGTGTGGCCGTTGATGTCGGGCAGCGTCGTCCAGTCGTCGCCGTTCGCCGTACGGGCCTCGACGAAGACGTAGTCCCAGTCGATCTCGGTGTCGAAGGACGTCCAGAAGTCCAGCGTGCCGCCGCCGGCCGGTACGTCGACCGTCCGGGTCAGCCGCTTGTAGGACACGTCGGCGATCTGGCTGTAGACGTACTGCTCGCCGCTGTGCGGGTCGAACGGGCCTCCGGGCTTGTCCCACCGCGCCGACGGCCAGCTCTCGAACTGCGGGAACTCGACCACCGGCAGGATGCCGCTTGTCGAGATGAAGGACGACGTGGTGGTCTGGTTGTCGGCCGAGTCGGGGCCGTTCATCGCCCAGTCGATCCCAGCGAACGGGTCGTCGATGCCGGCGACGTCGTAGACGATGCCGTCCTCGTCGTGTCCGTCGCCCGGGACGGCGAGGTAGCCGCCGAACCAGTACTGCAGGACGTCGTTGGTGCCGTCGCCGGAGCCACGAAGCAGCAGGCAGCGCCGATCGTCGATCCCGGCGGGCAGGGGATTGCAGGCGATCTTGCCCTTCGGGTCGTACAGCTGGTTGCCGACCGCGGCGGTGTACTGCTGGCCGGCCCAGTCGCCGGTGTACATCACCTTGCCGCCCTCGTTCATGTAGGCGCGGAACTCGAGCATCTCGTCGAGCGCCAGTCGGTCCGCGTTGCCGCCGATCCGGCCGGCCGTGCGGGTCACGATGTCGTCACCGGTGTACCAGATGGCCGCGTCGTAGTGGCTGAGCACGCCGAGGGCGTCGGGAGCCGTTCGGGCCTTGGCGTCCACGTCGTAGACATCGGCGTCCACGCCGTTGGCGGCGAGCGCGTCGAGGTAGTAGTTCAGGTAGTGGGGCCCGTCGGGGGACTGCACCGGTGAGGCACCGGTGTAGTCCTCGGCAGCGACGACCAGCACGCGGCCGCTCGGCTCGGAGACGGCGGTGTAGGTGAACGACTCACTCTGCTCGCCCCCGCCGGTGAACCACACCTCGACCGAGTCACCCGGCGTCGTGCCGGTCACCATGCCGCGCATCTGGTGGTAGTGCGTGGAGGTCATCCCGAACTTCTGACCCTTGGTCCACTGCGTCGTGGGCGCGGACTGCACGGGGCCACCGTTGATCCGCCACCGGGCGGTCACGGCGCCCAGGCTTCGCTTGGCGAGCACCGCTACCGGTTGCGGGTCGCCGTAGGACTCCTTGAAGGTCAGGTGCACCGACGGGATGCCTTCCTTGTAGGCATCCTCGCTCTCGAGGTAGAAGGGCTTGGTCTTGATGCCCAGGTTGGACTTCGGGTCGTCGGGGTCGGCAGCGGACTCGGCCACCGACTCCGCGAAGGGCAGGTTGCGCAGGAACTCCTTCTGCACCAGCTCCTCATCGTCGGGGAAGACGAAGCCGCAGCCCTCGCAACCGGGCGAGAGCTCGGGGGTCCACGCCAGGGTGCCCGTGGCCTCCTGGGCGTAGCCGTCGATCTCGCCGTTGGTGATGTAGAGGACGTCCGACGACAGGCCCGGGTGGTAGCCCTCGATCGCCGGCTCGTCGAGGTTGCCGGAGAGCGCGTAGTAGATCGGGTCGTCGGCGGTCGGCGTGCCGATCTGCCAGCCGTCGTTGTAGAGCAGCCACTCGCCGTTGGAGTGGTAGTTGATCATGAACTCGGCCTTGGCCGTGTTGAAGAGCTTGATCGCCGCCTGCGTCTCCGGCTCCGACCCCTTGGACGGGCCGCGGTAGGTGTCGCTCGACGGGATGGGCGAGGAGCCCTCGTTGTCGTAGCCCCAGTGGGACGGGAAGTTGCGGTTGGGGTCGACGCCGTCGCCGACCTCGGTGGTGCCGTTGTCGTTGTTGTCCCGCAGGTTCTTCCGCCACAGCCGCTCGTCGGTGAACGTGTACTCGTAGCCGTCGGGGTTCATCACCGGCACGAACCAGAGCTCGGTGGTCTGGAGGAGCTTCTTCGTGGGCTCGTGGTCGGCGGCCCACCGCTGGAGGTAGGTGTTCATGATGCGGCGGGTCATCTCCGGCGCGATCCACTCCCGGGCGTGCTGGGCGGAGCTGTAGATGACGGCCGGTCGGGAGCCGTCCTTGATGCCGCGGGCACCCTGGGTCACCTTGAGCGCGAGGATGTCGCGACCCTGGTGGGTCGTGCCGAGATTGACGAGCTTCGTGACGCCGGGGTACGCCCGGGCAGCCGCGACGAGCTGGTCGCGGTGGCCGCCGGGCTCGTCGTACGAGCGCCACACGTTGTAGCCGTGTGCCGCCTGCGCGGCGGCGAACTGCCGGACGGTCTTGCCGCCCTTCACCCGCGCCAGGCGTACGTCGATGCCTTGGGCGCGCAGCTTCTTCGCCTCGTCCGCGGTCATCACCAGGGACACCTCGCTGGTGTCGCCGGTCGGGTGGGACTCGTGCAGGTCGAAGCCCTGTCGCGCCAGCAGCGCGAGCTGCTCCCCGGTCACGCCCGTGGCCGTCCAGGCGTCGAGCGGCGGGCCGCCGCGCGGCGCGGCAGGGCCCGGAGGTGCGTTCGTGGACGACGGAGGGGCGAGGCCGACCGCGAGGGCGGCTACCGCGACGGCGACGATGGACCCGGACAGAAGTCGGCGCATGACGATCCTCCACGCAGAGAGTGATCCAAGTCACATTGCCATCGTCAAGCGCTCGCTGAAAGAGGCAAATTGTCGTGAAATGACCACGACGCCGAACGACGCCGAGACAGTCCGCCGCCGCCTCGCACCGAGCTCCCGCCTGACGGGACGACCGAGCAACGGAGGAACGTCGCACGTCTCGATCAGGTCTCGTCAAGAGCCGTGACCGTCATCCCCGCAGGTCAGGCACCGATTTCGGGCATGGATGGGTTCATCTCACCCATTTGGGCGCATACTTGAGCAAATGACGAACTCGAGCGGCTCACGGCCGAAGCACCTCAGCAGCAGTCCGTTCGCTCTCCCCGTGGAGCAGGTCATCGACGTCTTCGAGGTCGACGACAGGGTCAGCCACGACCTCTACGGCCTGGGCAAGGTCACCAAGATCGACAGTCACGCGGTGACGGTCGACTTCGGTGAGCAGTCCGTGCGGATCAAGCCCCCCTTCGCGAAGCTCCACCACCTCTGAGCCGGGTCAGTCGCGCTCCCACGGCGCGTCGTCGCCCATCTTGGCGTAGTACTTCGCGAGGTGGTTCTTCGCGCGCTCGGCGTCCTTGGACGGCATGTTGACGCCGCCGCGGCCGCCGACCATCACGTTGCCGGCCGCCATCACGCCGCGCGGGACTGCCCGTAGCCGGCCGTCGACCACGTCGGCGATCAGCAGCTTGTAGGCAGTGAAGTTGTCCTTCTTCTCCGCGTCGTACCAGACGTGGGCGTCGCGGTACTTCTCGTTGGGTTCGTCCTCGGCGCCCGCCCACTCGCGCACTCGCTTCTCCGCGGCGTCGCCGTCCCACTCGCGGTCACGGTCGGCGAGGGGCAGGTCCTGGAAGCTCGTCACAGCCATGCCTCCCAAGGTCCCGCGGAGTCCCCGGAGGGGCCACACCCGAAGAGGGGAGGCGCCTCACCCCAGCCTCGCTAGCGTGGAGGGATGAGCGACCAGGCAGACCAGGCAGCCGTCGAAGCAGCCCAGCGCGTGGTGGAGGAGGTCAGCTCCTGGCAGTACAGCGCCGAGCGCGACACCATCGCCGACCAGCTCGACGAGGGGCTGCGCCGGGCCGGCGTGGCGATCGACGACGACGAGCGCTCCCGCATCCTCGCCGAGATCGACGCGATGAAGGACGAGCAGTCGGCCGCACCCCAGGTGCGCGACGCGAGGCCGGCGAGCTGAGCCGATGGACGTACGCGGACTGCTGACCGAGGGCTTCGGCCGCATCACGGAGCTGTACGTCGACGTGGCGGACGGCCTCGACGACCGCATGCTCCACCATCGGCCGGACGGCACCGGCAACCCGATCGGCTGGCTGCTGTGGCACCTGGCGCGGGTGCAGGACGACCACATCGCCCACCTCGCGGACCAGCCACAGGTGTGGAGCCAGTGGCAGGAGCGGTTCGGGCTGGACAACGGCACCGACGACATCGGCTACGGCCACACGAGCGAGCAGGTCGACGCCGTCCGGATCAGCGACCCCGAGCTGCTCACGGGCTACCACTACGAGGTCACGCTGGCGACCGCGCGCTACCTGCAGACCGTCGACGAGGCGGAGCTCGAGCGCGAGGTGGACCAGCGATGGGACCCGCCGGTCACCGCCGGCATGCGGCTCGTCAGCATCCAGGGCGACTGCCTCCAGCATCTCGGGCAGGCGGCGTACGTCAAGGGGCTGCTGCAACACTGAGGCGCATGCCCAACGAGCTGGTCGTCCGCGCCGCGAGCTTCTCGCCGGTCAAGGGGATGCGGCACCTCGCCCACGACCGGATCGACCTCGACGGGCGAGGGCCGGTTGGTGATCGCGCGTTCTGCGTCGTCGACCCGGAGCGGGCGCGGGTCCTGCGCACCGTCCAGCACCCGACGCTGATGTCGATCGTCGCGCAGCTCGACGAGGGCATCCTCTCGATGACCGCGCCGAGCGGCGAGAGCGTCGCGTCCCAGCCGGTGCCGAGCGGTGAGTCGCTGGCCTGCGACTACTGGGGACGCACGGTCGACCTCGAGCTGCTCGACGGACCGTACGCGGTGGCGCTGTCCGACTTCCTCAGCCTCGACGTACGCCTCGCTGCCGCACCGCGCGGCGGAGTCGTCTTCGACGCACCGGTGACGATCGTCGGCACCGCGTCGCTGCGCGACCTCGCGGACAGGACGGGCCAGCCCGTGGCCGCTGAACGCTTCCGGGCGACGCTCGTGGTGGAGACCGACGAGCCCTACGTCGAGGACACGTGGCTCGGCAGCGAGGTCACCGTGGGGGAAGCGCGGCTGCGGATCGGCGGTCCTGTCCCGCGGTGCGCGGTGATCGACCACCACCCGGAGTCGGGAGTGAAGGACGTCCGGCTGCTCAAGGCACTGGTGCAGCGCAGGCCGGTCAACAGCGCGGGGGAGCCGATGGTCGGGGTGTACGCCGAGTGCACACGGCCCGGAGCGGTCCCGGTCGATCCGTCGCTGAGCTCAACCACGGATCACCAGCACGTCAGCCGCAGGGGACCGTTCCCAGGAGCGCCAGTCCCTCGCGGTCTCCCGGTCCCAGGTCCAGGCGGCCGGAGTTCTCGTCGGCCATGAGCTCGCCGGTGTCCTCGACGTGGGCGAGGCCGACGACGTGGCCGAGCTCGTGCAGGACGATCGCCTCCATCTGCTCGGTCCGCAGGGCTACCGACTCGTCCGTGAAGGTGTCCGTGCTCAGCGCGATCCCGCCGGTCACGTAGTAACGGCGCCCCGTGACTCCCTGCTCGGAGGCAGCGCCCCCGAGGCCGGCGATGTCATCGGCGAACCTGGGGAACTCCGAGGCATCACCCCATGCGATGACCACCGGCTGTGCCGTGCCGAACGGGACGAACGCGCCCGTGAACGGTCGCCGGTCGGTGTCGCCCGCGTCCACGAACTCCAGGCCCGTCGCCTCCGACATCCGGGAGATCGCCCGATCGACCAGGTCGCGTGCGCCGTCCGGCATCCCGTCCGGGTTGACGGCGTACGACACGGGCTGGCAGGGGTTCCAGCCGACCGGGGCGGTCGATCCGGGCTGCGCCGCGGAGAAGGCGTAGACCCCGTAGGAGGATCCGATCTCCGGGACCGCCAGCACACGCTCGTCGCCGACGCCGACGAGCCGGCGTACGGCCGCCATCTCCGGAGAGGGATGGAGGACGACGACCCCGCCGACCAACGCGGCGGTCAGGACGACCGAGAGCGCGGTCGAGGTCCGGAACGATCTCTGCACGCGACGAGTATCACCGGCCGCCGCGGCGCGCGTGGCGATTCGGAAGGGTCAGGCGACTGGAGTGTGTGCACCGCGCGGCTGCCACCGCGGGCTGAAGTCCGCGGCTTGGATTCACAGGGCTTGCGCGCCTATTCGAACAGGTGTACGATCGTGCGTAGCACGTCGATCCCACCGGATCCCAGCATCCGGCGGCCCTGGCTCCTCGAGGAGACGGTCAGGGACGAGGGTCGGGAAAGTCATCCATAGAACCCGTCTGGTGCTGCGGGATGCCTCTGGCTCTCGGATGACGAGCTGGCAGCCGAGCCGACATGCCTCACACACCACCGCCCGTCCGGGCCGTGGTCTGCGAGCTGTCGAGGAGGTGGGCCGATGCATCCGATCATCGAGTGCGCCACCGACATCTCTGCGGCGGTGAAGGGTGTGGCGTCGGTCGAGCCGACGTTCATGGCGACGGCGGAGAAGGAAGCCGCGCTGGTCGCGCTGACCGAGGCTCGGTCGCGATTGGACGCGCTGACGATGCGGGTGCTCGCGGCCTCCGACGACATCGCGCAGGAGCACGGGCTGCGAGATGCGGCGGGGTGGTTGGCGGTTGAGACGCGTACGACTCAGCGGGCCGCACGGCGCGACCTCACGCTGGCCCGGTCCCTTTCGGCGCACACGTTCGTCGCCGACGCGCTGATGTCGGGGGCACTGCGCACCGAGCAGGCCAAGGCGATCGCCGACGCGGTCGATGCGCTGCCGGCCACGGTCGAGGCCGAGACGCGGGACCGTGCGCGGCAGACGATGCTGTCGCTGGCGGCCGAGCACGACGCGAGGGACCTCGGGCAGATCGGCAAGCGGATCCTCGACGTGGTCGCCCCCGAGCTGGGCGAGTCGCAGGAGGCCAAGGTGCTGGCGGCGGAGGAGGCGCGTGCGGACGCGACAGTCGAGCTGACGGTGGTGGACGACGGGAAGGGTCGGTGCCGCGGGTGGTTCACGGCCCCCTCACACGTCGGCAAGATGTTCCGACGCCAGCTGCTGGCGATCGCCAACCCGGCGCGCCACGACGAGGCGGACCTCAAGGACGAGTCGGGGCAGTGGAAGCCGTTGCGGCGGCGGTTGGGGGAGGCGTTCGTTGAGTACGTCGAGCGCTTCCCCGCCGACCGTACGCCCGTCACCGGCGGCGTCAACGCCACCGTGGTCGTCACGATGACCCTCGAGCAACTGCTCTCCGACAGCGCCACCGCGCTGCTCGACGACGGCAGCCGGATGAGCGCCGGCCAGGCCAGGCGGCTGGCATGCGAGGCCGGCATCATCCCGGCCGTGCTGGGGAAGAAGTCGCAGCCGCTGGACCTGGGACGTCAGGCGCGGCTGTTCACCAAGGCGCAGCGCATCGCGCTCGGGCTTCGCGACGGAGGGTGCACCGCCCAGGGTTGCGAGACCTCGGCGTCCGGATGCCACGCCCACCACGACGACCCTTGGTCGCGCCGCGGCCTGACCGATCTCGCCAACGGTCGGTTGCTCTGTCCCAGACACCACCGCCTGGCCCACGACCCGCGCTACGAGAGCCGCATCGATGCCGACAACTCCGTGACCTTCACCCGACGCAGATAGGCCGACGAACTCGGTTGTCCACAGGTGCGCGGCGGCGAGTTTTCTCGGGCCCGCACCGGGCACGTGTTCCTCATGACGTCGACCGGCTTCATCGGCCACATCCGGATCCACCCTGCGCTCAACGAGGCGGAGTGGTCACACCTCTTCACGCTGGTGGAGTCCGACGGGACGCTCCGGGGTACGCCGACAGGCCGGGGTGATCGTGAGGTGCCCTTCGCTCGACTGGCGTGGGAGCTCTGCTCGGTCGGGTGCTGCCTCACGTGGAACCCGGACCTCGAGGCGTCGAGGATGATGCTGCCGTCGCTGCGGTTTCTGATCGACCACCTGCTCGGCAGCGGTGCGAAGGCGCAGGGGCGACGGGAGTTCGAGGAGTTCACCTTCGACCACGTCCTCGAGGGTGCTGTGATGGGTCGTGACCACGGTGACCGCCACGCGCGGCTGGTCGAGGTCACGGACAACGTCGTGTCCGAGCGAACCCTCGTCCCGTGCGACGGGGCGGAGAAGCAGCGCCCGCAGGCAGCGGGCGGCAGGTCGCGAGGGCGGCGGCTGCCGTCGAACGTGATCGAGTTCCGGCCGCGGCGGGCGTGAGGCGGAATCGTTCGACAGGCAGCCTCTATCAGGCTGGCCGCGAACGGTCAGGAGTCGAAGAGGTGCATGTCCTCGGCGAGCTCGCGCAGCCTGGGCCCGAGCAGGTTCAGGACGGCGTCACCCTCGGGCGACTGGGGGAGCATCTCCACGAAGCCGTCTCCGATCAGGTCCTGGATGCCTGCTTCGCCAGTCGCGTACTCACGCTCGAGCAGTCGCATGAGCTGAGAAACGCGGTCGGGCACCTGCGTGGAGCTCTCGTGCGCCCAGCGCGCTACGTCTGCCATCAGGACGTAGGGCTGCATGTCGCCGTCCTGGTCCACGAGGTGCTGCTGGAGAAGGGGCTTGAGCTCCCGGATCTCGGTCGTCAGACGGTTTATCAGCGCTGCCTCGGTCATCGGTCCAACGCCTCCGTGGGTTCTTCATGGGTGATCGTGTCAGCTCTCAGTGGCAGTGTGACGCATGGGGGTTCCTGTCTCGCCAGTGATCGACTATCGGGCATGTTGCTGTCCAGGCTCGGTACGAGCGGCCGCTGTCCGAGGAGGCGGTGCCAGACGTCGAACGTGGTCGAGTCCCGGCCGAGGCTGGGCGTGGTGAGGCGGACGCGGCAGCGCGCCTGGGATCCGTCGAGAGCACGCCGCATCGGCCTACCCGGACGGCCGAAGCAATCCGAGCTCGTCAGCCACCTGCGTCAGGTGAGGCCCAAGCCTGACGAGGAGAGGTGCCCCTTCGGGGGGAAACGGGATGACTTCTACGAGTCCGAGACCGATGAGGTCCCTCTCGGCCGGTTCGGCGGCTTCGAACTCGACCTCCAGCCAGTCCAGCAAGCGTCCCACCGTCTCCGGATCCGATGCGTACGCCGCCTGAGCCCATCGAGCCACATCGGCCATGAACAGGTAGGGGAGAAGCTCGCCTTCCTGGTCATCGAGGTGCTCGTCCATGACCGGCGCCAAGCCTGGAAACCGGTCCACGAGCCTGACCGCGAGGTCTTGCGACGGGGTCATGAGTTCAACGCCTTCCGCGCCCTTGTCCTCACACCAGTCGTGGTGAAGTTGGACGCCCGCGACGAGCCCCAACACTGGGAATGATCTCGGAAGGAAGGCATCACGCGTACCGGGACAAGCTCACGTGACCCGAGCCAGCCGCTCGCGGATCTGCTTCAACCACGTGGCGTGCGCGTTCGGCTCTTCGCCGGGGTGACGGTAGTTGCCCATGGCATCCAGCCGTTCGCCGACAGTGGCGTCCGAGTCGCCGGCGCCGAGTAGCAAGGTGATCTCGTCGATTGCGGGCGCGACGCGATGAGGCTCACGCCGGGCGAAGTCATCGACCGCGCCCTCCCACGATCCGTCGTACTCGTCCCACCAGTCCTGGTGGAAGTAGGCGGCCATCAGTTGCCGGAGATTCTCCATGTCCACACTCCTATCGGGGGAACGCTGTCAGGATCTGCCAGCCGCCCGCAATCCTGTCGCTCGGAATCAGGACCACGCGGACTGCATCGGCGGGCGTCGCTCTGCCCGCCGCATCGACGGTCACGCCTGTTGGGCCCGGGAAGATGTGGTCCAGCTCGAGTTTCGTGTCGCCGCCACTTCGCAACCATTGGCGAATGTCGGCAGATCGCTTGTCCAACACTTCCGCGATCAGGCGTTCGGCGTCCTTCTCTGTCGAGAACGATGAGGCGCGCTTGATGCCAGTCGTGCGGCACCGCTCCGCGAGCTCATCGGTTGTCTTGCCAACATGCCGCGACAACGCATGTCCCGGTGGCGTCTCGTGGACTCTCAGCCACCCGGGTGCCCGAGAGAAGCCCCACCCGCCGGGCAACAACATCTCGCCCCGCTCGTCCCGCACCCCCAGCTTCGCGTACCGGTCGAGGCGTTCGCGCAGGTCCCGCAGGGTGTCCTGCGCGGTGCGCAGGCGGCTGCCGGCCGCGGCGACGGTGGCACGGAGCCCGACCAGCAGGGCGTGGAAGCGGGGTGCCTGCGCCCGGATCCTGGCGGCGGCGGCCGCTGCGGAGGCCGAGGCGCCGAGGCCTCCGGTCAGGCCACCGATGATCACGGAGACGGCGGCACCCTCGACGAGCATCCCGGCGACCTCGGCGAGCAGGGCACGGGTCCGGTCGTGCGTGTCATCGACGGCGGCGGCGTAGTCCTCGCAGGCGACTCCGACCGCCTCGAGCTCGGCGGCGGTGTCGACCACGAGCGAGCGCAGGTCGGCCAGGGCGGCGAGCGCGGTCGGGATCTCGGGAGAGCGTTGGCGCTCGATCATCGTCGTCGCGATGTCGACCTGGTCGACGAGCGGCGCCACGGCGGAGGACGCCCGGCGCCAGGCATGTGCCGCCTCCCGCAGCAGGGACACGTCGGCCCCGGGCCACACGAAGCCCTCGATGTGGTCGAGGATGAAGCGGTCCACCACGCTCAGCGACGGCTCCTGCGCACCGAGGCTCGACGGGAGAGGCGCCGCCTGCACTCGTACATAGGTGTCGCCCGTGAGTCCCAGCCCGGTGTAGGCGGCCACGTGATCGGCGGCGGCCGCCTCCGCGGACGCGTGGTTGGTCCCCGTGGCGGTGAGGAGCCGGCCCACCCCGACGAAGGCGTGCGTCAGGTCGACGAGGGAGCCCACCGCCTCGCGGGCCGCGGCGTCGTACGACGAGGCGAAGTCGGCGCTGCTCGCGTCGTTGCCGGCCATCCCGCCGAACCCGGCGAGCTTCGCCGCGAGCGACTCGGTCAGCAGGGCCGCCGTCTGGTTGGTGGTGCGGCACGCATCGGCTGCGTCGTCGAAGCCCCCGCACTCGACGCTGATCCTCACGGGCCGACCTGCCGCCAGAGCTCGACATTGGCCGCGACGGCTCGCGAATAGCTGGCGTCAGCCGTCGAGACGATGCCGCGCAGGGCGGCGAGCGCGGTGACCATGTCGGCGCAGGCGGCCCGCCACGACTCGTACGACGTCGCCTGCGCGGCGCTCGCCACTCCCGACCATCCGGACTGCAGCGACTCCTGGGCCGCGTCGATGTCGCCGGCGACGCCGATCAGGTCGCGCTGGCAGGCGGCCAGCTCGGAGAGGGTGCTCCGCAGCTCGTCGAGGTCGACCTCGTAGGCCGTCATCCCAGGCGGCCCGTCAGCCGACCGGACGACCCCGCGCTGACCTGGTCGACGCCGGTGAGGTCGCGGCGCACCTCGTCGAGCGCCTGCACCGCCCCCGTGAGCTGGTCGATGACGGCGAGGGCTCCGCGGTTCCACTCGGCCCACCGTGCGCGGAAGCTGTCAGCAGCGTGGCCGCGCCACGTCGCGAGGACGAGGTCCACGGACCTCTCGGCGCGGCGGCGGCGATCCTCGAGCTGCTCCAGTCGTCGCCGGAGCGCGGCGGTCGTGGCGGCGTGCGACGCGGGGTCGAGGGTGATCGTTCCCGAGGTGATCATGGCTCGATCGTGGCCGGGGCGAGAGGCCGCTCGACACCCCTCCGAGCCGATCTGTGGAGAACCCCGCGTCAGTAGGTCTCGGGGGTGACGTCCAGGGAGTCGCCGGCCACGTCGACCTCGATCGTGAAGTCCAGCGTGGACTCCTCGGTCTCCTCGGTCCACTGCTTCGGGCCGAAGCCGTAGGACTCGTCGACCTCGTACGTCGCCGTCGCCACGCCCTCGGAGGCGTACAGCGTCATCGGGAACGTGGGCTCGAAGTACTCGTAGTCCACGACGGGTGGCTCACTGAGCTCCCACGAGAGGTTGCGGACGTCTCCGAAGGCATAGACCGACTGGGGGCAGCCGTCGGGCTCGGGCTCGGTGCTGGCCATGCACTCCTCGAGCCACGCACCGATCTCCTCGTCCACGCGCTCGGTGAAGGCGTCGGAGGGACCGGGCGTCGTGGTGTCGGCGGACGCGTACGCGCCGAGCGGGACAGCCACCTCGCTGGCCGCGCCGTCGAGCCACTCGTTGCCGGCGTAGAGGTCGACCGAGTAGGTGCCCGGGAGCACCACGAACGTGGGGTAGCCACCGCTCGGCGCTTCGACGCTCACGCCGTTGACGGTGAGCTCCTCGACGCCATCGGTCGAGACGTTCAGCGTCGAGGTGAGCCCCTCGGCGACCTCCCACTCCTGGAAGAGGCCGAACTTCTTCCCGCCTTTCTCCAGCGAGAGGTAGGAGTCGCCGCCGACGCCGCCGGTGGCCTCGACCTCGACCATCGCGCTGTCGCCGAGGATCGTGACCTCGCCGACCTCGTAGCCGGTCGGCCGCTCCGTCGCAGCCTCGTAGATCTCCTCGGTGAGGAGGAGGGGCGAGAAGTCGCCGCTGTCGGGGAGCGCCTCTGCGACGGCACCCATGTCTCCCGCCGCGACGGCGTCGACGTACGTCTGCGCCGCCTTCTCGGGTGAGTAGAACGCCGAGCTGATCGCGCTCACCGTCAGTGGCACCGCCGCCAGTACGGCCAGCCCCGCGCCGACCACGAGCGCGATCCGGCGGACCTTGCGCGCCTGCTCGGGCGTCATCGGGTCGGGGGTCGCCACCTCGTCCGGCTCGGCGGGGGCGACGGACCCGCGCAGACGCGCGACGAAGGACGAGGGCAGCACCTCGACGAGGCGTGGCGCCACGGTGCGCGAGAGGGCCTCGGCGGCGAGACCCCACAGGCCCAGGAGGACGCAGGTCCAGGCCGCCGGCATGACCGTCAGGGAGCCGCTGACACCGAAGGCTCCGCCTCCGACGCTGACCATCGAGACCATCGTGACCAGGACGCCGCCGACCGCGAAGGCCGCGGGCAACTGCACCCACGAGCCCGGCACGGCCAGCTCGGCGCTGGTACGCCGTGAGCGCAGGTGCCACACGAGTGAGGCGAACGTCGTGGCGACCACAGCCCCCAACAGCAGCGCGAGCGGCGCGAGCACGCCTCCGCCGCTCCAGGCGTAGCTGTAGAAGCCGGAGGTCCCGATGCCGGAGAGATGTCCCATGACGTACGTCCAGAGGCCACCGGTCGGCCACCACAGCGGGAGGGACAGGGCGGTACGGAAGCCCTCCTGGGTCCACGCGAGGACGAAGAGGAGGGGGAGGGACACGACGAGCCACAGCCCGACGTGGCTGAACCAGGCGAGCGCCGCGGCTGCCCACGTCCGAGCGAGCGCCGGGAGGCCCACGCTGCGCAGCTCCCGGCCGACCAGGTCGGCGACGAACGTCAGGAAGAGGGTGCCGACGACCAACGACACCGACAGGGCGTGGAAGGACTCGCCGTCCGCACGCAGGGCCATCGCACGGGTCACGACCGCGACGACCAGTGCCGTGCCGAGTGCGGCGGCACCCGAGGTGAGAGCCCGGTCCTGCCGCGTGCGAGAGGGCGACCGGGACTCGGCCGCCGCCGCGGAACGAGCCAGCACCACGGCGTACGTCGCGGTGAGCAGCAGCGGAGGCGCCATCAGGGAGACGGAGAAGGCTTCGTTGTCGAACCCGATCCGGCCGCCCAGCGCCATCGCGGTCAGCTGGAAGGGGATGGCCAGCAGGGCGAGCACGCCCTCGGCGGCGTCGGAGACCTCTTGCGCCTCGGCGGGGCCATCGCCGCCGGCGAGCGCCACGATCGTGAGCACTCCGAGGACGACACCCACCCCGAGGGTGACGGCGTACGCCAGGAGGGGCGCTCGCCAGGCCAGCGGCAGCCCCGGGGGGCGACCGGGGGGCGAGGAGCTCGGCGCCTCTGCCGTGGGGTGGTCATGGGGCAGCGCACCGAGATCCGAGTCAGTCACTCGCGAAGTGTAGGGAGGCGCATCCGTCGGCGCAGGCGTTCGGGACGACCGACCCCTCAGCCGCAGGGCACCGAGCCCAGGCGGGCCAGCCCCTCGCGGTCCCCGGGCCCCAGCTCCACCTGACCTGAGTTGTCGCCGAACATCAGCTCCATCGGCTCCGACACGTGGGCCAGGCCGACCACGTGGGCGAGCTCGTGCACCACGACCGCCTCCATGACGCGCGGCTGCTGGGCGACGTTGGCCGGGGTGAAGACCTCGGTGTCGAGCACCACGCCGCCCGAGATGTAGTACCGCCGTCCCTGGGAGCCGTCCTCCGCGGCGCCGCCGCCGAGTCCGGCCACGCCACCGGCGAGACCCGGATACTCCGCCGCGTCGGCCCAGCCGATGACGACGGGCAGATCACCGCCGAAGGGGACGCGGGAGCCCGTGAAGGGGCGGCGGTCCGTGTCGCCGACATCCTCGAAGGCCAGCCCGGTCGCCGCCGAGATGCGCGCGACGGCGCGGTCCACCATCGGCCGGGCGCCGTCCGGCATCCCCGCCGGGTTGACGGCGTACTCCACGGTGCGGCAGGGATCCCACCCGACCGGGTCGGAGGAGCCGGGCTGGGTCATCGCGAAGGTGAAGGTCCCTCCCGAGTCCACGACCGGAGGCGCGGGCAGCCGGCGTTCGGCGCCCAGGCCCACCAGCCGACGCACCGCCTCCATCTGGGAGGAGGGGTGGAACAGGACCGCCGCGGCCACGAGTCCCAGGGCGGCGACGACCGAGACGGCGATCGAGGAGGTGGGGCGCGGCACGCCGTCGAGTATGTCCGCCATCTGTGAAGCGGGCGGCAAATGGCGCGCACCGCTCTCCTGGGTCCGGTCTAGTGTGGATCAACCCATCTCGGAGGTATCTCGTGGACACCATGACACCCGTCTACGGTGCGGGCACCCTGCTGCTGATCGCAGGGCTGGCCGTCGCCGTTCTCCTCGTCCTCATCATCGCCCTGCGGATGCACGCCTTCGTCGCGCTGGTGCTGGTCAGCCTCGGCACGGCCGTCGCGGCGGGCGTGCCGCTGGCCGACGTGCCGACGATCTCGATCGCCGCCTTCGGCAGCACGCTCGGGTCGGTCGCGCTGCTCGTCGGGCTCGGCGTGATGATCGGACGACTGCTGGAGGTGACCGGAGGCGCCCAGGTCCTCGCCGACACCCTCGTCAGCCGCTTCGGCGAGAAGCGCGCACCGATGGCGCTCGGCGTCGCGGCGCTGCTCTTCGGTCTGCCGATCTTCTTCGACGCCGGACTCGTGGTCTTCCTGCCGATCATCTTCTCGGTCGCGAAGCGGTTCGGGGGCTCGGTGCTGATGTACGCCCTTCCTGCGGCCGGCGCGTTCGCCGCCATGCACGCGATCGTCCCGCCTCACCCCGGCCCCGTGACCGCTGCCACGGAGATCGACGCCAGCATCGGCCTCACCCTGCTCGTCGGCGTCGTCGTTGCCGTGATCGCCTGGTTCGTGGGCGTGTACGTCGTCACCACGTCCTGGCTCGGCAAGGTGTACGTGCCGATCGACGACACGGTGCTCACCGGTGGCCGCGAGGCGGACACCGAGGCACCGCCGGCCTTCGGCCACGTGCTCGGGATCCTGCTCCTCCCGCTGGTGCTGATCGGGGCCAACACGATCCTCACCACCCTGCGAACGAACGGCACCATCGCCGAGGAGGGTGGCCTCGTCGACGCGGTCGTCTTCATCGGGCAGACCCCGGTCGCGCTGCTCATCGCCCTCCTCGTGGCGACGTACACCCTCGCGATCCGGCGGCACTCCCGCGGGGAGGTCGAGACGCTGCTCAACGACGCCCTCGGACCCATCTGCGCGATCATCCTGATCACCGGCGCGGGCGGCATGTTCGGAGGCGTGCTGCGCTACAGCGGCATCGGCGAGGCCCTCTCGGACTCGCTGGCCGACCTCGGCCTCCCGCTGATCGTGTCGGCCTTCGTCATCGCCACGATCCTGCGTGTGGCGCAGGGATCCGCGACCGTCGCGCTGACGACCACCGCCGGACTGCTGTCCGCTGCCGTCGCCGATGCCGATCCGTCCTCGCTCCAGCTCGTCGCCCTGGTCCTGGCCATCGCGGCGGGCGCGACGGTGCTCTCGCACGTCAACGACTCCGGCTTCTGGCTGGTCAGCCGGTTCTTCGGGATGGACGTGAAGACCACCCTCCGGACGTGGACGGTGCTGGAGACCACGCTGGGCGTCACGATCTTCGTGCTGGCGCTCGGAGTCTGGGCAGTGGGATGACCACCCCGCTGAGCACCGCCCCGCTCCACCTCGTCTTCATGGGCGTCTCCGGGTCGGGGAAGTCCACGGTCGCCGAGGCCGCCCGGGGTCGCCTGGGCTGGGAGTTCGCCGAGGGCGACGACTTCCACCCGCCCGCCAACGTCGCCAAGATGCGCGACGGCATCCCGCTCACCGATGCCGACCGGTGGGGGTGGCTGGAGTCGCTGGCCGACTGGACCGCCGAGCGCGATGCCCGAGGGGAGCCGACGATCATCGCCTGCAGCGCCTTGCGGCGGGCCTACCGCGACGTGCTGCGACGAGGTGGCGAGGGCACCTTCTTCATCCACTGCACGGGGGACAAGCACATGATCCTGGAGCGGATGGGCGCTCGCGAGCACTTCATGCCGCCGAGCCTGCTCGAGTCGCAGCTCGACACCCTCGAGCCGCTGCAGGCCGACGAGCAGGGGATGGACGTCGACGTCGGCCTGCCGGTGGACCGGATCGCCGCGCTCGTGCTGGCGCGGCTGGACCTGTCGACCTGAAGGCGGATCAGGCGATCCGTCGCGCCCGCAGCACCGCGTCGCTGATCGCGATCTCCTCGCCGGAGTGCGGGTGCGTGGCCGTCCGCGGCCGCGACTCGCACACCTCGACGACGAACTCCGGGCCGAGCGCCGGCAGCAGCGACTCGGCGGTGAAGAGGAAGGAGTGGTGCCCGTGGCACAGGCCGGTGGCCATGTCGTCGGGGTGGTGCCCCACGACCAGCAGCGTCCCTCCGGGCGCCACCGCCGACGCGAGGCGGCCCACGAGGTCGACCATCCGCCCGTCCGGCAGGTGCATGAACTGTGAGGACACCAGGTCCCACGTCTCGCCGTCCCACTCGTGGGTGCGTACGTCGACCCGGCGGGTGCTGACCCGCCCGTCGACCCCGGCCTCCGCGGCCTGCGCGGCCGTCTTCTCCAAGGCCGCCTCCGCGAAGTCGACCGCGGTGACCTCCCAGCCCTGGGAGGCCAGCCACACGGTGTCGCCGCCCTCGCCGCACCCGATGTCGAGCGCCCGGCCGGGGGTCAGGGACGACGCCTCGGCCTCGAGCTGCGGGTTGACGCGACCGCTCCACACCTGCTCGCCGGAGTAGCGCTCCTCCCAGGCGGGCTGCTCGAACAGCTCGGCCCGGCGCTCCTCGACGGCGCGGGCGGCGTCGGCGGCGGCGAGCTCGGCGTTGATCCAGGCACCGACGCGGTTGCCGTGCGCGGCCGAGGCCATGAGGGTCATCGCGACGTCGGTCGCGTTGCCGGCGGCGTACACCCCGGGCACCGAGGTCGCCCCGGTCGGCTCGACCGCGAGCACCGAGCCCAGCGCGGCCCCGCCCATCTCGAACGGCTGCGGATCGATGCCCAGCGGAGCGAGGTAGTCGGCGCGCGCGTGCGGCTTCGCTGCGACCACGATCGCCTGCCGCTCCAGCACCGAGCCGTCGGCCAGCCGCAGGCCGACCAGGGTGTTCCCGTCGGTGACCACCTCCTGCGGGGTGCCGCGCTCGAAGCGGACGCCGATGGCGGCGAGCTTCTCGACGTCCTCGTCCGGGATCTCGACCCCGTCGTGCACGATCATCACCACGTCGTCGGAGAGCTGGCTGAACAGCAGCCCCTGGTGGCCGGCCATCGGGCCGGTGGCCAGGACGGCGATCGCCTGGTCGCGCACCTCCCACCCGTGGCAGTAGGGGCAGTGCAGCACGTCGACGCCCCACCGCTCGGCCAGTCCCGGCACGTCGGGCAGCTCGTCGACGACACCGCCGGTCGCCAGCACGCGCCGGGCCCGGAACCTGCGGCCACCGGCGGTGGTGACGAGGAACCCGTCGGCCTCCCCGGACAGGCCCACCACCCGGTCGGCATCGACCTCGACGCCGTACGCCGCCACCTCGGCGCGGCCGATCTCGAGCAGCTCCAGCGGGGAGATCCCCTCGCGGCTCAGGTAGTTGTGGGCGTGGTCGGCCGGCGCGTTGCGGGGCTCGCCGGCGTCGATGACCAGCACCGACCGCCTGGATCGGCCCAGCGCCATCGCGGCGCTCAGGCCGGCCGCGCCGCCGCCGACCACGACGACGTCGAACTTCTGGCGGTCGTAGGTCTCACGATTGGTGTTCTCGCTCATGACACGAGCATGCGTCCGCATCGCACTATTGACAAACATCCTTGCCACAATGGCAAACTGGCCGCATGGACGACGAGGGAGTGCTGCGAGGGGTCGGGCCGCGCCTGCGCCAGCTGAGGCTGGAGCGCGAGGCGACCCTGACCGACCTCGCGGAGGAGACCGGCATCTCGGTCAGCACGCTCTCTCGCCTGGAGTCGGGGCAGCGCAAGCCGACCCTCGAGCTCCTCCTGCCGCTCGCCCGGGCGCACCGGGTCGCCCTCGACGAGCTCGTCGACGCGCCCGAGACGGGCGACCCTCGGATCCGCTCCAAGCCGGTCGTGCGCCACGGCCGCACCTTCATCTCCCTGACCAGGCGTCCGGGCGGGCTGCAGTCCTTCAAGATGGTGATGCCGGTCGAGAGCGACCCGCAGCCGACGCTGAAGACCCACGAGGGCTACGAGTGGCTCTACGTCCTCAGCGGCCGCATCCGGCTCCTGCTCGGCACCCGCGACCTGATGCTCGAGCCGGGCGAGGTCGTCGAGTTCGACACGCGGACCCCGCACTGGATCGGCAATCCCGGCCCGACCCCCGCCGAGGCGCTGGCCATCTTCGGGCCGCAGGGGGAGCGGATGCACGTGCGCTCCTGAGGCGGATCCCGAGGGTCACTCCCAGGCGCGGAGGTCCGGCGGCACGTCCACGGACAGCGACTTCAGTGCCTCGAGCGGAACGACGTCCAGCGCCCGCTCCGACGTCGCGGCCAGGACCACGGGGGCGGCGACGCCCGCTTCGTACGCCTGGAGCCAGCGCGCGGCGACGACGCACCAGCGGTCGCCGGGCACCAGGCCGGGAAAGCTCCACTCGGGGCGGGGCGTGGAGAGGTCGTTGCCGACGGATCGTTGGTGGGCGAGGAACTCCTCGGTCATCACAGCGCACACCGCGTGCAGGCCGGCGTCGTGGGGACCGACGGTGCACGTGCCGTCGCGGTGGAAGCCCGTCACGGGGTCGGTCCCGCACTGCTCCAGGTCGCCACCGAGGACGTTGCGCTCGCTCATGGGTAGAGCATGCCCCAGTGGGCGTCGGACGGGCCGGGCGACTTGATGAGAACTGCCGCGACCCCTTGTCCCGCACCGCGTCTCGGAGCATCGTGGTCTGGGAAGAAGGAGGTCGACATGCACGCGAGCGTGGGGGACCGGATCATCACCGAGAGCAACAAGGTCGACGCGCCCCGGCGCGAGGGCGAGATCATCGAGGTGCGCGGTGCGGACGGCGGTCCGCCGTACGTCGTGCGCTGGAGCGACGGCCACGAGGGGCTGACCTACCCAGGGCCGGACGCCCACGTCGTCGAGCGCTGACAGCGTCAGGACGACTGGCGCGCGGCCTTCTTGGCCTCCGCCTCCGCGCGGCGCTCGACGAAGCGGGTCGCCTCCCCGTCGAGGGCCGAGACCGCGGCCGCGAGCTCCTCGCGCGCCCGCTCGCCCTCCTCGTCGAGGCCCTCGAGCTCCCAGACGCCCCACTGCCGCAGCAGCGGAGTGACGATGTCGTCGTGGTGGATGCGCAGGTCGTAGATCCCGGCCTTGGCCATCTGCACCGCCTTGCGCGAGAAGCCCGGGATCACGCTGCCCGGCATCTGGAAGTCGACGACCTCCTCGGTGATCGCGCGCATCGTCTGGCTCGGTGTCAGCTGGAGGGCCGCGGTGACGATGTTGCGGTAGAAGATCATGTGCAGGTTCTCGTCCTTGGCGACCCGGCTGAGCAGCTTGTCGGCGATGGGCTCCTCGGTGTAGCGCCCGGTGTTGCGGTGCGAGATGCGGGTGGCGAGCTCCTGGAAGGAGACGTAGGCGCAGACGTTGAGCAACGACTTGTCGAGCGCCTCGTAGCCCGACTCCATCGTCTCCATGCGGGCGCGCTCCAGCTCGACGGGATCGACGCCGCGGGTGACGAGGAGGTAGTCACGGATGCAGAAGGCGTGCCGGCCCTCCTCGGCGGTCCAGCGGTTGACCCACGTTCCCCAGGCGCTGTCGCGGCCGAACGCCCGGTCGATCTCGCGGTGATAGCTCGGCAGGTTGTCCTCGGTCAGCAGGTTGACCTCGAGCGCGGTCCGCGCGATCGGCGAGAGCTGTGACTGCGCCAGCTCCCAGGGTTCGCCGCCCAGGTCGGCGAAGTCGCGCCCCAGGCTCCATGGCACGTACTCGTGCGGCATCCACTCGTCCGCCAGCGCGAGGTGGCGGTTGAGGTTGTCCTCGACCGTCGGCTCGAGCTCGGCCAGCAGTTGGGCGGTGTCGAGAGCGGCCATCGATCCATCTCCTCAAGTGAGTGCGAGGACGCCGTGCCCTCGCGACCCTGCCTACACCCGGAAGGCACGGCGTGACCAGAGGTGTGGACCCTGTCGGTGCTGCGCGGCGGCACCGGCGAGGCGTTCCAGTACGCCTTCCAGGGCCCGGGGTTCGTCGTGGTCCAGCCCTCCGAGGGCCCTGTCGTGCCGCCGCACAGCCACGGCTCGAGCGGCTGACCCGGCCCTCGCCCACGCGACGGTGGAGCCCCCGGCCGTACCTACGGGCCGGGGGCTCCACTGTCGACGGGGCGGCGTGCTGGCTACGGTGAGGACATGGACGTCCGTGAAGGGGATCGTGCGGCCAGGGAGTTCTCGGCGTTCGTGGACGGCCTGGACTATCCCATGTACGTCGTCACCGTGGCGGAGGGCGGTGAGCGGTCCGGCTGCCTGGTCGGGTTCGGCAGCCAGGTGAGCCTGGACCCGCCGCGCTTCCTGGTCTGCATCTCGGTCGCCAACCACACCCACGCCGTCGCGCTGGGCGCCGACCTCCTGGCGGTGCACCTGCTCGGCCCGGAGCAGCACGGGCTCGCCGAGCTGTTCGGCGCCGAGACGGGCGACGAGGTCGACAAGTTCGAGCGATGCACCTGGCAGGCCGGGCCGGGCGGCGTGCCCGTCCTCGACGACTGCCCGCGCGTGCTCGTCGGTCGCGTGCGCGAGCGACTCGACCTGGGCGACCACACCGGGTTCGTGCTCGACCCGGTCTCCGTGACCGCGCGGGACGGGGAACCCGGGCTGACCTTCCACGACGTGGACGACATCGACCCGGGGCATCCGGCCTGAGGTCCCGCGGGGGCCCCCCGTCAGTTCCAGATCGCGGCCGCCCACTCCGGGTGGTCGATGAACGGGTTGCGGTTGCCCTGCCACTGGGCGTGGATGCGGTCGTTGCGCCGCATCTCGAAGGCGTCGACCGGGTCGGCGGCGTTCCACTGCAGCAGGACGTCGAGGTCTCCCAGGCGCGGCACGGCGCTGCCGACGGTGGTGCTCATCTCGAGGTTGGTGAAGCCGTCGTCGCCTTCGTAGCGCACCGCCATGTAGAGCAGCATCCGCGCCACGTCGCCCTTGACCGCGTCGCGCGGCTCGAAGGAGTCGGAGTCGGTCCAGCAGTCGTTGCAACCCGACACCGCGGAGCCGCCGTTGTCGAAGTCCTTGTTGCCCCGGGTGCCGTTGACGGTGACGTCCTCGGCACGGAGGTGGTGCAGGTCGGTGCCGGGTCCGGCGCTGGTCGTGAAGCCACCCCGCGATTGAGCAAAGACATGTTCCCGGTTCCACTGGCCGGCGTTGCCACCGTTGTTCGCCTTCGAGATCGAGCGGCCGGTGTAGAGCTCGATCACGTTGGCGGTGTTGGCGGGGTCCTGGTCGGTGTCCTTCAGCGCGGTCCACACCGCGTCGTACGACAGCTTCGTGTGGTTGTCGATGATGTCGTGCAGCGAGGTGCGCAGTGCCGTGCCCGACTTCCCGACCGCCGGGGCGTAGTAGGTCGAGTCCCACGGACTCGTGCCGCCGGTCGGTGGTGGGTCGGTGGGACCGCCGCTCGAGAGGGCGAACGCCGAGGTGCTCGTCATGCCGGGGTGCGAGAAGTACGCCGACAGCGCGCCGGTGACGTCGATCTGCTTGCCCATCAGGGACGGGTTGGACCTCAGTCCCCACTGGGACCGGAAGGCCGAGGGGATCTGGACGTAGAGCATCGACGACGTGTTCGTCTGGCCGGCCGAGTCGGCGATCGCGAGTGCGTAGTCACTGGGGAAGCCGGAGCGTACGACGGTGCTGGTGGCGGTCGGCTGTCCCACGACGTAGCCGCGCACGGTCTGCGTGGCGCCGGTCTGCTGTCCGATGGCCTGGCTGACGGTGAGAGGCGTGGCGGCCTGCGCGGGCCCGGTGAGGGCGGGCAGCACCAGCACGGACAGCGACGTCGACAGGGAGAGGACGAGGGAGGTGACAAGGGCGGCCGCGAACGACCTGCCCTTCCCGAGAAGGAGGGTCATGGACGGTGAGCCTGCCGCAACTCGTCCCGGGGCGGAAGAGAGGCGAAGATACAGGCTTCCCGTGTGCCTCACCCGTCACTCGACACCCCTGCTGAAACGGGTCTGGTGTGACCAGTGGTGCCGGTGGGACACTCGGCACGCTCAACGAGGTCCCTCTACGCCTCCTTACACCTTGTCATACCCAGTTCTGCGAAAACGCCACGGAATGTCGCGAGAGTCTTTAGGTTGAGTCTCGCTCCGGTCCTGCCGGGCACGTTTCGTCGGCGAAGTCACCCCCTAACGCGAGGCACACATGACTCTGGATGCAGCCCAGTCCCGGAAGGGCGCGGGTCTCTCGGTCGCTGGTTGGCCGCTGCGCCGCAAGATTGCGCTGGCCCTGGCGATCCCGCTGCTCCTCGCGGCCACCCTCGGTGGTCTCCGGGTGCAGGGCGACCTCGGCGACTCCCGGCAGGCCGCGTCCGGCGCCAAGCAGGTCACGATCATCCAGCCCGCGGTCGACTACCTGACCGCGGCCGAGGCCGCCATGGTCGCGGCGCAGTCCGACAGCGCCTCGAGCCAGGGCGACCTGATCGACTCGATCGACGACATCATCACCGACGCCGAGACGCTCGTGCAGACGCGCGACAGCGCCGACCTCAACGACCTCCAGAAGGCCCACGTCAACGCGCTGCTCGACCTCAGCCAGGCGCTGCGCGCCGAGGGGGCCGAGGAGCTCGGCCCCGCCACCTGGGTCGCCCTGGTCCGCCAGCTCGAGTCCAGCGTCTCGCAGCTGATCACCAGCGTGAACGCCGCCCAGGAGACGCCTGAGCCCCGCCTCGAGCAGCTCTCGCAGGCGATGAGCGGTCGTCTCTCGCTGGCCATGCAGCAGGGACTGACCGCCAGGACGCTGTCCCTGTCCACCTCCCAGGACCTCTTCTCGGAGCTCGGCGTGGAAGCGGCGGCCATCGACCGTCTCGCCGGTGCCGTCGAGGGCGGCGAGGTGTGGGCGGCCGCGCTGCGTACGGCCAACACCCGCCACGCCGGCGAGATCCGCGACGACGCCGTCACCGACCTCGGCGGACGCGACGCCTTCACTCCCTACGACGAGATCACCAAGAAGCTCATCAGCGGAGTCACCGCCTCGCTCGACGACGCGGCCTCCGACGCACAGCGCGCCGCGCTCGTCGGAGCGGTCATGACGCTGATCGCCCTCGGTGCAGCCATCCTCATCGCGTTCGTCATCGCCCGAAGCCTGCTGGAGCCGATCGGCCGGGTGCGTGAGGGTGCCCTCGCGGTGGCCCGCCACCGCCTGCCCGACGCCGTCGCCCGGATCCGTGCGGGCCAGGAGCCTGAGCCGATCACGACGATCGACGTCACCACCAACGAGGAGATCGGCCAGGTCGCGCGAGCGGTCGACGACCTCCACCGCCAGGCCATCCACCTCGCCTCCGGTGAGGCCCAGCTCCGCCAGACGGTCAACGCGATGTTCGTGACGCTGTCGCGCCGGTCCAACTCGCTGGTCAACCAGCAGCTGGCCCAGATCGAGCGCCTCGAGCACGACGAGGAAGACCCCAAGCGCCTCGAGTCGCTGTTCCGCCTCGACCACCTCGCCTCGCGCATGCGTCGTACGGCCGACTCGCTGCTGATCCTCGCCGACGCGCCCAACCGTGCAGCCGGCCACTTCAGCCTCAGCGTCGGGGAGACCCTCCAGGCCGCGACCTCCGCGGTGCAGGACTACCAGCGCGTGCAGATCCTGTCGAACCTGGGCACCCGCGTCGGCGAGGACGCAGCTCCCGACGTGGTCCACCTGCTCACCGAGCTGGTCGACAACGCGCTGACCTACTCGCCGCCGGCCGAGCCGGTCCGCCTGGCCGCCAAGCTGGGCGCCGACGGTGTGACCATCACGGTCACCGACTCTGGCCTGGGCGTCCCGGCCGCCGAGCTGGAGCAGCTCAACCGCGACCTGGCGCACGGCGCCGAGGCGACGCCCGACACCGCACGACGCATGGGTCTGTTCGTGGTCTCCCGCCTCGCCGAGCGCCACGGCATCGAGGCCCACCTGGCCCGCAACCCCGGTGGCGGCATGACGGCCACCGTCCTGCTCCCGCCGTCGATCCTGCCCGAGCTGCCGCAGACAGCGGCACCGGCCACCTCCCCTGCGGAGTCGGCGGAGACCCTCGAGTCCCGCACCGTCGAGACGCACGAGGTGTCCAAGCGCGAGGCCCGCAACCGCTCGCGTGCCGAGAAGGCCCAGGCCAAGGCCGCGGAGAAGGCTGCCGGTAAGGCCGCCGCCGAGAAGGCCGCTGCCGACGAGGTCGAGGCAGCCTCCCGGGCCGCCGAGGCCAAGGCTGCCGAGGAGGCCGCCGAGCAGGAGGCCGCCGCGAAGGCCGCCGCCGCGCCCGATGCCGACGACTCAACCGGTACGCCTGGCCGGCCGTCCCTCGAGAGCCTGCTGCCGCGTCGCGAGCCGGGCGCCAACATGCCCCGCACGGGTGCGGACGCGTTCCTCCCTCCGGAGACCTCCAGCGCCAGCGGACCGCTGTTCGGCAAGCGCACGCCTGCCGACGCGACGTCGACTGACGGCGTGGGTGCCGACGCAGCCGAGTCCTCGGAGCCGACCAAGGCCGAGAAGGTCGCCCGGGTCGTCCCGATCACCGCACTGGCCGCACGTCAGCGGGCCCAGGCCCAGGAGGCGCGGGTCTCCGAGCCCGTCGTCGAGGAGCCCGTCGTCGAGGAGCCCGTCGAGGAGCCCGTCGCCGAGGAGCCCGTCGAGGAGCCCGTCGCCGACGAGCCCGTCGCCGAGGAGACTGCTCCCGAGGAGACTGCTCCCGTGCCCGTCGAGGAGCCCGCCCGGGCCCACGACCCGCTGTCCGACCCGCTGCCGGCGGACGCCTTCGAGGCGGCCGAGCCCGTCGCCGAGGACGAGCCCGAGTCGGAGCCCGAGCCCGAGCCGGTCGTTGCGGCCGAGCCCGAGCCCGAGCCGGAGGCCCAGCCCGCCGCGGAGGTCGACGAGCACCACATCGAGGTCGACGCCGACGACCCGCTGGGCCTGGGGACGCCCCGCCAGCCCGAGCCGGTCGCCGAGCCCGTCGCCGAGGAGCCCGCGCCGGCCGAGGAAGCTGTCGAGGAGACCTTCGAGGAGCCGGTCGCCGAGACGCCCGCCGAGGAGCCTGTTGTCGAGGCCCCCGCCGCGTTCGTCGAGGCCGCCCCAACCGGTCCGCACCACAACGGTGCGTCCCCCAACGGTGCGTCCCCCAACGGTGCGTCCCCCAACGGTCTGCCTCGCAACGGTGCCGAGCCGGCCCGTGCCGGCGGCGACTCGCCGATCTTCAAGTCGATGCGTTCAGGCTGGCTCGCCGACGAGGGTGAGGGCGAGTGGCACGAGACCGAGGTCGACCGCGGCTGGGAGATCGCCGAGCACGTCGACGAGGTTCCCGTCGCCGAGTCCACGGTCACCGGACTTCCGCGACGCGCCCCCGGAGAGCGTCTGGTTCCGGGTAGCGTTACCCCGCCCGTGGCGGCCAAGACGCGTGACCCCGAAGCCATCCGTCGCCGGCTCCAGGCACACACCGCGGGAGTCTCCCGCGGTCGACGAGCAGCCCAAAGTCCCCCACAGCACACGGAAGCAGGCCCCGCATGACGCACGAATCCTCCGCCCCCGCCGCCAGCGCCGCTGGTGACGACCGCGACCTCGACTGGGTGATGTCGCGCTTCGTCGAAGAGGTTCCCGACGCCGCGCACGCCATCCTGGTCTCCGCCGACGGTCTCCTGATGGCCTCGAGCACCAGCATCCCTGGTGAGCGCGCCGAGCAGGTGGCTGCCGTCTCCTCCGGTCTCGCCAGCCTCGCGGTCGGTGCCGCGCGCCTCTTCGAGGGCGGCTCGGTGATGCAGACCATCGTGGAGATGGAGATGGGCTTCCTCATGCTGATGAGCGTCGGTGACGGGTCGAACCTCACCGTGCTCACCACCGAGGAGGCCGACATCGGCCAGGTCGGCTACGAGATGGCCCTCCTGGTGGACCGCGTGGGACGTACCGTCGAGGCTCAGGCCCGCGTCGGTACGGGCGGCTGACCGGACTCGTGTCATGACGCCGCCACTCGAGCCGGAGGACGAGGCATACCGCCCTCGTCTCATCCGGTCCTACACACTCACCGCGGGCCGGACGGCAACCAATGTCGACCTGGCCATGGAGGCCACCCTGCGCCTCCAGGCCGGTGCGGAGGCGCCCGTCCTCACCCCCTCTGCCGCGCAGGTTCTCGAGGTCTGCGATCGGCGTTCCGTCGCCGAGGTGTCGGCACTGACCAAGATGCCGATCGGCGTCACCCGGGTGCTGCTGGGTGACCTCATCGAGCAGGGTCTCGTGCGAATCCAGGCCACCATCAACGACAAGACGTCGACAGATGAGCGACTCGAGCTCATCGAAAGGACCCTCCGTGGACTTCGAAACTACTAAGGCACAGCGAGCGGCTGCCTCGACGAAGATCGTCATCGCCGGCGGCTTCGGCGTCGGCAAGTCGACGCTCGTCGGCGCCGTGTCGGAGATCGACCCGCTGCGCACCGAGGCGCTCGTCACCAACGAGTCCGAGGGCGTCGACGATCTGGCCGCCGTGCCCACCAAGGCCACCACGACGGTGGCCATGGACTTCGGTCGCCTCACCCTGGCCGAGGACCTGGTCCTCTACCTCTTCGGTACGCCGGGACAGCGCCGCTTCTGGTTCATGTGGGACGACCTGTGCCGCGGTGCCATCGGCGCCATCGTGCTGGTCGACGTGGCGCGCCTCGACGAGTCGTTCTCGCCACTGGACTACTTCGAGTCCAAGGGCATCCCCTTCATCGTCGCCGTCAACGAGTTCGACGGCGTGCCGCGCTACCCCGTCGAGGAGATCGCCGCCGCGCTGGCCCTGCCGGCCGAGGTGCCGATCATCAGCCTCGACGCCCGCGACCGCGAGCAGGCCAAGGGTGCGCTCGTGAAGATCACCGAATACTCCCTCATGCGACTTCGTGAGTCGCTCACCGCGAATGCGAACTAGTGACATGACCCGAGCAGCTCGTCGTCCCCACCCTGCCCGCGCCGCGGCAGCAGCCCTGTCCTCAGCGGTCCTGATGGTCACGCTGAGCGCCTGCGGTGGCAGCGCCAGCGGGGAGTCCACGGACGCCCTCAGTGACGTCTCGCCGGTCTTCGAGGGCGCGCTCACCGTGTGCACGGACATGCCCTACGCGCCGTTCGAGTACGAGGAGAAGGGAAAGCCGACCGGTTTCGACATCGACCTGGTGCGGAAGGTCGCCGATGAGCTCAAGGTCGACCTCGACGTGGTCGACGTCGCCTTCGACGACATCATCTCGGGCACCTCGCTCAACAACGACGTGTGCGACGTGGCCATCTCGGCCATCACCGTCACCGGTGAACGGGCTCGTGTCCTCGACTTCTCCAGCCCGTACTTCGACGCCAAGCAGGCCCTCGTCACGCCGCGCGGCTCGGGCCTCGACGAGATCGCCGAGCTGAGTGGCACCCGCGTCGGCGTGCACCAGGACACCACCGGTGAGATCTACATGGGCGACTACGCACCCGAGGGCACCGAGGTCGTCCCCTACGAGGACTTCGCCGACCTGCTGGAGGCGCTCGAGGCCGGGGAGCTCGACGCGGCGATGCTCGACAACACGGTGTCCGGTCAGGTCGTCACCGACAACCCGAGGCTCAAGCTCGCCCGCGAGTTCGACACCGGCGAGCAGTACGGCATGGCGGTGAGGAAGGACGGCAACATCCCGCTGCTGCGCACGATCAACAGCACCATCGCCGACCTCCGTGAGGACGGCACCTACAACAAGATCTTCAACAAGTACTTCGACTGATCCACATCGACGCCGATCCGGTCCCCCCGACCGGGTCGGCGTCGTCGTGCGTCCCGGCCAGGATGGCGGCATGGCTGTGGCGCCCCCGGGTCTACGGGGCGACGGTGAGGAAGAGGAACGCCGCCAGCAGGACGAGGTGCACGCCTCCTTGCAGCGGCTTGGCCCGACCCGGTACGACCGTCAGGATCGCCACCGCGGCCGTCAGGAGCAGCAGCACGCTCTGCAGCTGGTTGAGCCCGAGCTCGAGCGGGCCGTCGAGCCACAGGGAGGCGACGGCGATGGCGGGGATGGTGAGGCCGATGGACGCCATCGCCGACCCGAGCGCCAGGTTGAGGCTGACCTGGACGCGGTTGCGCGTGGCGGCGCGGACCGCCGCGATCGTCTCGGGGGCGAGCACGAGGAGTGCGATGACCACGCCGACCACCGCGTGGGGGAACCCGAGCGCGGCGACGCCCGACTCGATGGCCGGGGACTCGATCTTGGCCAGCCCCACGACGGCCACGAGGGACGCCACGAGCAGGGCGAGGCTGGTGTAGGCCGCACGGTCGGTGGGCGGGTCGGCGTGACCGTCCTCGTCGAGGTCGACCGGGTCGTGCTCGAAGGAGCCGGCGCTGTCGCCTCCGGCGGCGCGGTGGGCGGCGGCCTCGCCGGCCGAGGTGACCAACGGCGAGTGCCCGCCCTGGGTCACCGGGAGGAAGAAGTCGCGGTGCCGGATGGTCTGGGTGAAGACGAACATCCCGTAGAGCGCCAGCGACGCGATGGCGGCGAAGGTCAGCTGGGCTCCGGTGAACTCCGGCCCCGGCTCCGAGGTCGTCACCGACGGGACGACCAGGCACAGCACCGCCAGCGCGATCACCGTGGCCAGGGCGGCACCGGTGCCCTCCGGGTTGAAGACCGCGAGGTGGTGCTTGAGCGCCCCGACGAGCAGCGAGATGCCGACGATGCCGTTGACGGTGATCATCACCGCGGCGAAGACCGTGTCGCGGGCCAGGCCCGCGGTGTCCTTGTCGGTGGTCACCATGAGGGTGACGATGAGTCCCACCTCGATGATCGTGACCGCGACCGCGAGGACCAGCGAGCCGTAGGGCTCGCCCACGCGGTGCGCGACGACCTCGGCGTGGTGCACCGCCGCGAGCACGGCACCGACGAGCAGCAGCGCGAGCACGGCCAGCACGAGCGATCCCGGGTGCCGTCCCCACGTCAGCACCAGCGCCACGGCAGCCAGGAGGGGAGTGACGGTCGTCCACGAGAGCCGGGGCATGCCGCCACCCTAGGGACCCCGGCCCAGCCCTCGACTCAGCCCTCGAGCCTGCTCCCGCTCAGCTCTCGGGGGTGGTGAGCTTCTCGAGCCGTGCCCGCAGCAACGGGACCCGGTGGCTGTTGCCGGCGAGCGTGACGTACTGCTCGCCGAAGATCGCCAGCAGGGCGTCGTCGAGGCGGCGTACGGCTCCGGCGGGGTAGCGGTAGCCCATCCGGCGGATCACCGCGTCGGCGTCCACCGAGGTGAGCAGGTCGCCGAGGTCGTCGACGGTGTCGATGCCGAGCTCGGCCAGGAGGCCGGCGATCCAGTCGTAGTGGTCGGTGTGCGACCAGCCGGCGTCGCTGTAGTGGCCGGCCAGGAAGGTGGCGAGGTCCTGGCCGACGATGTGGTCGGCCTCGCCCTCGGTCGGGTTGCCGGGTGCCGCGGCCTGGATCCGCTCGCGGATGGTCGCGAACTCGCGGTCGGCGAGCTCGATCAGCCCGGCGGCGAGGGTGAAGCGACGGTCGAGGTCGGCCGCCGCGTCCTCGGGGACGTTGCCCTTGTAGCGGATGTCGTGCTCGAACTCGGCCCACGCGTGCTGCAGGACCGTCCGCACCTGGACGCTGGCTCGATGGCCGGCGAGGTCCGCGTGGGCGTCGCCGTCGCCCGGCTCGCCCTGCGCCGGCCCGTCGGTCGTGCGCACCAGCAGGTGGCGGCTGGCATAGCCGAAGCGGCCCGACCGGGCGGTCTCCTCGCCGAGGTCGCGGTCGTCGAGGATGGTGAGCTCGTCGGCGAGGAGCTCGGCCACGGCGGCGACGTCGCTGTGGACGTAGGTGATGACGCGTACGCCGATCTGGTCGGTGATCTGCCCGAGCGGCTCGGGGTAGAGGGGGCTGCCGTCCTCGGTGCGGTTGGCCTTGGCCGCGAACGAGGCCACGCTCTTGGTACGCCCGGTGACGCTGAGGTAGTCGATCCCGGCGTCGTCGAGCAGGGTGCGGATCAGCGTGACGTAGCCCGCCGTCGCGGCGGCGAGCTGCGGCTGACGCGAGGCGTAGGTGCGTACGGCCTCACGCACCGGCTCCCGCTCGGCGGATCCAGGCTCGCTCATGGCGCACACCCTGCCAGACCGGCAGGCCGGCCGGTCACGACGAGCCCGGCCGACGAGCCCCGACGACGAGCCTGGCGGGGGAGCGGCCGCGGGGTGGCTATCGTCAGATCACCATGACATCCACGTTGAGCACCTCACTGCGCCGCTCGGGCGCCCGCACCCGGTCCGCCCTCGTCCTCGCCGCAGGCATCGCCCTGTCAGCCGGTCTCACCGGCTGCGGCTCAGACGGTGCGTCCGGCGGTGGCGACGACACCGCGACCGACCCGGCCCCCTCCTCCAGCACACCTCCACCCGCGGAGGACGCCCCCGCCGAGTCCCCGACGGAGACGAGCACACCCGAGACCGGCAGCGGCTCGCTCGAGACGATCGAGGCGATCGGCTCGGCAGGCGTCACCGAGGCCACCCTCCTCAGCGCCACGGAGGCGGGCGGTGCCGAGTCGACGCTCGCCTTCGCGCTCGACACCGACCAGGCCAGGGCCGACTTCGGCGCGCAGTTCGAGGGCCGCTTCGGCGACACGGTGAGCGCCGCGGCGGTGGACGCCATGGAGCAGGCGCCGGACTCCACGACCTACGGCGCGACCGTCTCCATCGGCTGCGACGCGCCCCGCGGGGTCGCCGTCGAGGCGGGAGAGGCGGGCTTCGAGGTCATCCCCCGGCTGCCGAAGAAGGGCGTCCAGTGCCTGGCGCCGGTCACCTACGTGGTCCTCTTCAACGCGCCGAACGCCTGAGCCTCAGGACGGCGTCGGGGCCGGCGGAGTCGGCGTCACCGTCGGGGTCGGGGTCGGGGTGGGCGTGGGCGTGGGCAGGATCGGGACCACTGGCGGCAGCGGGGCCCCGTAGAACAGGCCGAAGCCGTTGGGCACCTTGCGCTCGCTGCCGTCCGACGGCTCGTTGACGATCGCCATGGCGCCGGTGCCGTTGCGGGTGTACATCGCCGACGAGCCGCCACCGTCGAGGTTGATCGCGTTCTCCACCCCGAGCGCCGTCATGAAGTCGGCGAGCTCGACCATCGTGTAGCCGCGGCTGACCGCCGATCGCCCGTCCACGACGAGGATGTGCAGCTTGCGCCCGTCGGCGTCGATGCCGACCGCCGTACGCGGGTGGGCGATGGTGTTGTTGATGACGGTGCGCACCCCGTTGACGAGCAGCGGTCGGTCGCCGCTGATCGCTGCCGTCGGGCGGCCACCCTCGATCCGCTTCGACAAGGTGATCCGCTGCCGCGGCTGCACGCTCTTGAGCTGCTTGGCTGCCTTCCCGACGCCGATGAGCACCCGATCCTTGGAGCGGATCTTCCGGCCGGACGAGAGCTGGCTCCGGTTGGAGACCACCCGGTTCTTGCGGAGCACGACCTCGCGGGCGTTCTTCTTCCCGCCGGTGACGTCGTATCCCTTGGTCCGGTTGAAGGCGTGGGTGAAGACCCCGATCTGGCCGCGCGGCACGCGCGGGTGGTTGAAGCCGCTGACGAGCCAGTCGCGCTGCTGCCGGATGGTGTACTGCACGCTCAGCGGGCTGACGTGCGGGCCCGACTCGTCGAACCACAGGGTGGAGTTCACGCCGGGGATCCACCCCTCGCGCGACCCGGTGAGCACGCCGCCGTCGTCGATGGTCACGCCGAGGGGCGCGTCCGTGCGACCGATGTCGAAGAAGTCGCCGTTGACCGCGGCGAGGGCGCCGCTCCACCGGCCGAGCTGGCTCACCGTGCGGCGGCTGGTGACGAAGCTGGGGGTCAGGGCGCCGAAGCTGATGCTGGCAGCGTCGAGGTTGACCGTCACCAGGTTCATCCGGACCTGCCCGATCGGCTGGCGGCCGTCCACCTGGTCCCACTCGCGCAGCGTCACGCCGGGCGCGATCTCGTACGTCGTCTCGTTGGCGACCACCGCGGCGCGGCCACGCCCGTTGACCGGGTCGCCGACCACGACGCCCGGTTTGCCGTCCGAGGTCTGGTTGCGACCGCGGTAGCCGCTCTTGCCGCCTGACGTGAGCTCCGCACGGCTGGAGGTCGTCGACTCACCGCTCGGGTCGCCGTCGTCGGCGACCGACGGGCCGACCCCGAGGCCGGCGACGAGCACCCCGGCGGTGGTGAAGGTCAGGGCCCGGCTGCGGGTCAGCTGGGAGGGCAGGGAGCGGCGCGGGAAGACAGACACGCGTTCCAGAGTAAAGGACGTCGTGGGACTGGTGGGAAAATTGGGAACACCGGCGCTGCGGCGCGTCAGGCTGTCCACCCCCTCCCGGACGCCGGCGAGCGCCTAGGCTGCCGGGCGTGCCCGAGACGCCCCCTGTGTGGAACACCTTCCACGCCGGCGACAACCTCGACGTGCTGCCCCGCCTCGAGCCAGGCTCCGTGGACCTCGTCTACACCGACCCTCCCTACAACACCGGCAACGACTTCGCCTACGCCGACCGCTTCCGCGACGACGCCCACGCCGATCCGTACGCCGGCCGGCACGCCGCGTGGACGGCGATGATGCGCCCGCGGCTGGAGGCCGTGCGCGAGGTGCTGGCACCCCACGGCGCGGTCTTCATGAGCATCGACGACAACGAGGCGGCGCACCTGCGGCTGCTGATGGACGAGGTGTTCGGGGAGGCCAACTTCCTCGCGCAGATCGTGGTGAACCTCAACCCCAAGGGCCGCCAGCTCGGCCGGGGGTTCGCGACCAGCCACGAGTACGTCCTGGCGTACGCCCGGAACCTGTCGTCGTGCGCGGTCGACGGCAGCTCGACCGCGTCCGTCGACGAGGCCGACTTCCCGCTGCGCACGCCGGACGGGCGACGCTTCCGCTACCTCCCGCTGCGCAACACCAACAAGAAGTTCAACCCGGTGAGCGCCCCGACCCTGCACTTCGCGCTGCACGGCGACCCCGTCACGGGCCGCGTCGCCACGACCGAGTTCCCCGGGAGCCAGGCCCTCACCCCGGTGTTCGGCGACGGGCGCCCGGCCGTGTGGCGCTGGTCGCGACCGCGTGTCGACGAGCGCCCCGACGACCTGGAGTGCCGCGTGATCCGCGGGCGTACGGGCGCGCGGGTCGACATCTTCCAGCGGGACTGGCTGCACCGCGAGGGCGGACGTCGCAAGAAGCTGCGGACCATCTGGCTGGCGGAGGAGATCGGCTCGACCGACACCGCAGTCGCCGAGCTCAAGGCCCTGGTCGGCCACGTCTTCGAGTCGCCGAAGCCGACCGGGCTGGTGCGGCGGATCCTCGAGACCGTGCCCCGTGACGTGGTGGTGCTCGACCCGTTCGCCGGCAGCGGCACCACCGGTCACGCGGTCGCGCTGGCCAACGCCGCGGACGGCGGCACCCGCCGCTGCATCAGCATCAACTCCACCGAGCCGACGCGGGAGGGCTCCAACGCCCGGCTCGCGGGCCTGGCGACCGTCGCCGACATCACCCGCGCCCGGCTGGCCGCGGTCGCCGAGTGCGTCGGCGGCGGGCTCGAGACCTCCGTTGGTTGAGGAGGTCGCGCAGCGACCGTCACGAAACCGCTCGACCAGCGGCAGGTCAGACCCCGGCGGCCCTCTCGAGCGCCTTCAGCTCGTCGTCGAGGTACTGGAGCAGCACCTGCAGGTGGGGCACGGTGCGGCGGCAGCCGGTCAGCCCGAAGCACATCTTGCCGTCGTAGGACGTGCAGGTGATGTTGAGCGCCATGCCGTTGATCGGGATGGAGAGGGGGTAGGTGCCGGTCAGCTTCGCGCCGTTCCAGTAGTGGGTCGTACGCGGGCCCGGGACGTTGCTGACGATGAGGTTGTAGGGCGGTCGCACGATGCCCTGCATCCGCAGGACCGGGCCGAGGATCGCCGGCGCCTGTCCGAGAGCGCTCATCGCGAGGATCTGGGCCGGAGTCATCGCCGAGAGACCCTCCTTGCCGTCCTTCATCGAGCGATGGATGGCTGACAGCCGCTGGGCCGGGTCGGGCAGGTGCGTGCCGAGCTGGACCATCACGGCGCCCACGGCGTTGCCGCCGTCGGAGGAGGCCAGGTGGGACTGCTTGGCCGCGAGCCCGACCGGGACCATCGAGACCAGCGTGGTGTCGGGCAGCGCGTCGAGCTCGGCGAGGTAGGTGCGCATCGCACCGCTGACCATCGCCAGCACCACGTCGTTGATCGTCGTGCCGGTCGACCTGCCGACGGCGCGCAGCCGCTCGACCGGCCAGTCCTGCGCGGCGAAGCGGCGCGAGCCGGTGATGCTCTGGTTGAGGATCGTGCGCGGGGCGTAGAGCGACAGGGCGGAGGTCTCGTTGCGCACGCTCTTGTTGAGGGTGCGGATCAGCGCACCGGGCATGCCGGCGGCCTCGGACGCGATCGCGAGCGCCGTACGCACCGTGGTCGCGGAGACGTCGGAGAGCGACGCGCCCTCGCCGGGGACCTCGTCCTCGCGCGGCCTGGGCGGACGCTTCGCCCACGGAGCCGGCATGTTGCGCTCGTCGGGGTCGGTGGAGAGCACGCTGGCCAGCAGGCGCATCGCCGAGACGCCGTCGACGAGGGCGTGGTGGGTCTTGGTGTACATCGCCACGCGACCGTCGCGCAGGCCCTCGATGACGTGGGCCTCCCACAGGGGACGCTCCCAGGCGAGGCGGGTGCTGTGCAGCCGTGAGCAGAGCTCGAGGAGCTCGCGGATCCGTCCCGGCTTGGGCAGCGCGCTGTGCCGCACGTGGTGCTCGATGTCGAACTGCTCGTCGGGCTGCCACACCAGCTGGCCGGCCGTGCGGGCCGAGCGGTGCGGGTGCTTGAGGAACAGCGGGGCGATCTCCTCGACATCGCGCATCTGCTCGTACATCTCGCGGACGTAGCTGCGCCCGGCTCCCGCGGGCTTCTCGAAGAGCTGTAGCCCGCCGACGTGCATCGGCATGTTGCGGTTCTCGGCCAGCAGGAAGCCGGTCGCGGTCGGGTCGATCGGGTGGACCACGTGACCTCCTCTGCCCCCGGTCTGGGAGCGTCCGGGCATCCTCTCGTCCCGCGAGCACCGCCACAAGTGAGGGCGCCCAGAGTCTCAGGTCTCGGCTCAGGACTCCAGCGAGTGGGCGAGCTCGTCGACCAGCGCGTCGACGACGGCGACGAGGTCGCCGCCCGACTCGTGCGCCACCGCCCGCTGCCGCTGGTAGGACGCCCCCCGGGCCGGGATGTCGGCGACGGTCCGCAGCTCGGCCTCGCAGCCGAGCCGCCTGGCCACCGGGGTGAGCCGCTCCAGCAGGTCGGCGACGTCGTCGGTGACGAGTCGCTCGTGGTTGCGGTCGTCGATGATCACGATCGCGTCCAGGCCGTAGCGGGCGGCACGCCACTTGTTCTCCTGCACCTGCCAGGGCGGCAGCGTCGGGAGCCTCTCGCCCGCGGCGAGACGGGTGTCGAGGTCGACGACCAGGCAGTGGACGAGCGCCGTCAGGGCCGCGAGCTCACCGAGGTCGGACATCCCGTCGCAGACGCGGTGCTCCAGGGTGCCGAGCTGCGGCGACGGCCGCAGGTCCCAGCGCACGTCGGCCATCGACTCGATGATCCCGGTCGTCGTCTGGTCGGCGATGCACTTCTCGAACTCCTCCCAGGTGTCGAAGGTGAAGGGGAGCCCGGCGGTCGGCAGCTGCTGGAACATCAGGGCCCGGTTGGAGGCGTAGCCGGTGTCCTGGCCGGCCCAGATCGGCGAGCTCGCCGACAGCGCGAGCAGGTGGGGGTACGTCGTCAGCAGCGAGGCGAGGACCGGCATCACCCGGCCGCGCTCGGGCATGCCGACGTGCACGTGGACGCCCCAGATCAGCATCTGCCGGCCCCACCACTGGGTGCGGTTGATGAGCTCGGCGTAGCGGTGGCCCTCGGTCAGCTGCTGGTGGGACCAGTCGGCGAACGGGTGCGATCCGGCGCCCAGCAGGTCGGCGCCGAGCTCGCGGGCGGCGGGCGCGACGACACCGAGCGTGTCGCGGAGGTCGCTCACGGCCTCGCCCACGGTGTCGCAGACGCCGGTCACGACCTCGACGGTGTTGCGCAGCAGCTCCTTGTGCAGGCGCTGCGGCTCGTCGAGGCGCCCAGCGGCCAGCTCGTGCACCTCGGAGGCGATGCTGACGAGGTCGCGGCTGACGCCGTCGACGAGCGCGAGCTCCCACTCCACGCCCAGTGTCGGCTTGGGCGACGCGTGGAAGTCGATGCGCATGCCGTCACTCTAGGGAGGGCGGGCGTGGACGGGTTCACCCCTGCGACAGGTGGGCCGGTCGGCGGGTGCGAGCATGGCCGGGTGGACCAGCAGGACGGGCTCCCTCCCCACGAGAGCGGCGAGCAGGGGACTTCCCAGGAAGTGGCGGCGGAAGAGGCTGCGGAGCGGACCCGTGAGATCCACCTGACGATGGACCTGTGCCTGCGGGTCGGGGAGATGCTCCTGTCCTCGGGAGCCGGTGCCGCCGACGTGACGGCGACGATGCGGTCCGTGGCCGACCACTTCGGGCTGCGCCAGGCCGAGATCGACGTCACCTTCACCGCCCTGTCGATGAGCCACCAGCGCTCGCCCGACGACGTACCGGTGCTGATGATGCGCCACGTGATGCAGCGCGACATCGACTACGAGGACCTCACCGCGGTCGACCACCTCGTGCGCGACGTCCTCACCGACCGGGCCGACCTCTACCTGGCCCGCTCGCGGATGGCCACGATCGTCTCGCTCGGGCACGCCTTCCCGCGCTGGGCGGTGACGATCGCGTGGGCCGTCATGGCGGCCGCGGTCGGCGTCTTCCTGGGCGGTGGCCCGGTCGTCTCGGTCGTGGCGGCGGTGGCCGCCGTGCTGATCGACCGGGTCCAGATCCTGATGGCGCGGCGCCGGCTGCCCTTCTTCTACCTCCAGGTGGCCGGTGGTGCCATCGCAACGATCCTCGCGGCGGCGGTGGCCGCCACCCCGATCGACGTCGACGAGTCCCTGGTGGTGACCGCCAACATCATCCTGCTGCTCGCGGGCATCGGCCTGATGGGTGCGGTGCAGGACGCCCTCACCGGCTTCTACCTGACGGCCAGCGCACGCCTCATCGAGGCCATGATGGCGACCGCCGGGATCATCGCGGGCGTCGCCCTGGGCATCTCGGTCGCCGACGGCGCCGGCATCCCGCTGGGTCCACTCGTGCCGGGCCGGTTGGGCGACACCGACCTCCCCGTCGTGCTTGCGGGCGCCGCCGTGTCCGCGGCCGCGTTCAGCGCGGCGTGCTACGCGCCGCGTCGTGCGGTGCTCCCCATCGGCCTGATCACGGCCGTCGCTGCGCTCGTCGCCCAGACCGTCGAGGTCAACGGCTTCGGTCGCGCCGCCGCGGCAGGCGTCGCGGCCTTCTTCATCGGCCTGGTCGCCTACGCCGTGGCCGGCCGGGTGCGGGTGCCGCCGCTGGTGGTCGCCGTGCCCGCCATCGTGCCGTTCCTGCCAGGTCTTCAGATCTACCGCGGGCTGACCTTCCTGGCCGACGGCGGCTACTTCGTCTCCCAGGGCATCTTTGCGCTGATGACGGCGATGTCCGTCGCGATCGCGCTGGCGTCCGGCGTGATCCTCGGGGAGTACGTCGCCCAGCCCCTCAAGCGCGAGGCCCGCAAGCTGGAGAACCGGCTCGCCGGACCCCGCCTCGTCGGCCCGTTCCGCGCGCTGACCCGTGCCGAGCGGCGCGCGCTCAGGCGGACGTCAGGCGAGTGACTCGGACATCCGGCTGAGCTCGGCGAGCCAGCGGAGGTGCGTGCCGTCGTACGGCGCCGCGCTCGCGCGCACCGCGGCCAGGACCGCGTCGCAGCTGTCCTGCGCCGCCTCGATGATCTCGGCGGGGTAGCCGAAGGCCACCTGGTGCTCGGCGAACTCGTCCTCGTCGTCGACGTAGATCTCGCCGGGCGTGCGGCCGGCCTCCCTGGCCCCCTCGAGCGCGAAGTCGGGAAGGGGGTCCGCCAGCCGTACGACGTCGAGGTCGAGGTCGACCATCCGCAGCACGTGGCCGTCCCACACGCCCTCCGTGGTGATGTCGACGTAGGTGTGGCACCAGGTGCCGGGGGCGTGGAAGGTCGCGGCGTACCAGCCGCCGGCCGGGACGACCGTGACCGTGTCCACCTCGGAGTGGAACTCGTGGCCGGGGCGGTGGTAGCGCCTCCCCGCCGGTACGCCGATCCACTCGCCGTTCTCGTCGGAGCCGAGGTGGATGCCCTCGAACTGCCAGTGGGGCCGGTCGCCCCACTTGGTCATCTCGCAGCGGATCGGGGTGCCGGGCTCCATGTCCCCATCTCTATCAGCCGAGCTGACGCTTGTGCACATGCCGGACCGGTCGAGCTGACGCTTGTGCGCACACAGGACGGGTCGAGCTGACGCTTCTGCACGCGCTCCCGACAGGGGCCGTGCAGCAGCACTGGCGTTCCTCACTCAGGACCGAGATAGACCCAAAGGTCCAATGAGTTCCGATCGGTGACTTCCAGCGACAGCGGCTCCAGGCGTGTCCAGCCATTCGCCTCGTACAAGGCGATCGGCGCAGCAGCGTCCTGCACGACGTCAAGCACCGCGCGACGCCCCCTCATACGGGCATGTGACGTTGCGGTTTCCAAGAGGGCCTGACCAAGTCCTGTCCGACGCGTGAGGGGTGCAACGAGCAAGCGGGCAATGACCGCGAGTTGCTCGGCCCCCAGACCCGTGGCTCGCTGCGCGGCATCGAGGATGGGATCGCCGGCGGCCTCGTGAACGCCGACGTGACCGACTATCTCGCCGTCCTCTTCGGCCACCCAGGCCGCCGACTCGTATGGCGGCGTGATGAAGCGCGGCGCATCGTCAGGCAGGTATCGCGGGTATCCGTCTGTGCGGTGCACCTCGAGAAGTAGCGCGAGGCAGCCAGGTCCGTCCGAGTCTGCCTTGGGACGGATGTGCACCGTCACGAGCCTAGCGCCCGGGCGTCCTGCAGTCGGTGCCGCGTGCACAAGCGTCAGGTCGGCGTCCTGTCGGCGTGCACAAGCGTCAGGTCGGCTCTGCGTCCGCGTGCACAAGCGTCAGGTCGGCAGGTGGACGGTGAGGGTCGTGTCGCCCGGCACGCTGGCCAGGTCGACCGTGCCGCCGTGCGCGGCCACGATGGCGTGGACCATGGAGAGGCCGAGCCCGGCACCGCCCGCGCGGGTGCGGGCCGCGTCGCCGCGGGTGAAGCGCTCGAAGGCGCGCGGCACGAGCTCGGGCGAGAAGCCCGGCCCGTCGTCGTGGACGGTGAAGCCGCCAGTGGAGCCGGTCACGGTGACCGTGCTGCCCGGTGGGGTGTGGCGGCGCGCGTTGGTCAGCAGGTTCGTGACCACCTGGTGCAGCCGGTCCGCGTCGCCGGGGACCGTGATCGGGGCGTCGGGCAGCACCAGCCGCCAGGACCGCTCCGGGTCGACGACCCGCGCGTCGTCGACCGCCTCCAGCAGCAGGCGCGAGAGGTCGACGGGCTCGCGCTCCAGAGGGCGGCCGGAGTCGAGCCGAGCCAGCAGGAGGAGGTCCTCGACCAGCGCGGTCATCCGGCTGGACTCGGTCTCGACCTTGTCGAGCGCGGTGCCGGAGGTCTCGGGCCGGCGACGGGCCAGCTCGGTGTAGCCGGCGATGGTGGCCAGCGGCGTACGCAGCTCGTGCGACGCGTCCGCGACGAACTGGCGGACCTGCTGCTCGCTGCGGTGGCGCTGGTCGAGCGAGGCCTCGACGTGGTCGAGCATGGTGTTGAGCGCCGAGCCGACCTGGCCCACTTCCGTGCGCTCGTCGGTGAGCCGCTCGGGCACGCGCTCGGTCATCTGGATCTCGCCCGACGCGAGCGGCAGCTCGGCGACGCGGTGGGCGGTTGCCGCGACCTCGCGCAGCGGCGCGAGCTGGCGGCGTACGACGAGGGTGCCGGCGGCCGCTGCGCCGGCCACGCCGAGCAACGTGGCGAGCAGCTCCCACTGGACGAGCGAGGCGATCGTGTCGTCGACCTCGTCGACGGGCAGTCCTGCCACCGAGCGAGGACTGCCCTCGCGCGCGGCCATGACGCGGTAGCTGCCCAGTTCGGGGAGGGTGATCGTGTGGATCCGGCCGTCGGGGGGCACGCGCTCGAGGATCCTGAGGGCGTCCTCCGGGAGTGGTTCGAAGTCGGCCGGGCCGCGGCCCGCGTCGGCGAGCAGGTCGCCGGTCGCGTAGTCGGCGTAGAACTGCGCCGTCACGGTGCCGATCCGCTGACCCCGTCCCTCGGGCTCCGGGCCGCGTTCGACGTGGAAGTCCATCGGCGGGTCGGCATAGCTACGGCCCAGTGCGCCGCGGACGTCGTCGTCGAGCTGGCCGTAGAGATAGCTGCGCATCGCGACTGTCGTCGTCAGGGCGATGAGCAGCGCCGAGACCGCGACAAGGAGCACCGCCACCGCCACCAGTCGCACCGTCAGCGTGCGTGGCAGCCGGTCGGCGAGCCTCACGAGGCCGGCTTCAGGACGTAGCCGGCACCGCGCATCGTGTGGATCATCGGCTCCCGCCCGGCATCGACCTTCTTGCGGAGGTAGGAGATGTAGAGCTCGACCACGTTGGCCTGCCCGCCGAAGTCGTACTGCCAGACGCGGTCGAGGATCTGAGCCTTGCTCAGCACCCGTCGCGGGTTGCGCATGAGGAAGCGCAGCAGCTCGAACTCCGTGGCGGTCAGGCTGATCTCCGCGCCGCCCCGGTGCACCTCGTGGCTGTCCTCGTCGAGGGTGAGGTCGCCGACCGCGAGCACGTTGCGGGCGTCGGCCTGGGCCGCGCTGCCGCTGCGGCGGATGAGCCCGCGCAGCCGGGCCACGACCTCCTCGAGGGAGAACGGCTTGGTGACGTAGTCGTCGCCGCCGGCGGTCAGCCCCGCGATCCGGTCCTCGACCGCGTCCTTGGCGGTGAGGAAGAGGACGGGTACGTCGTTGCCGTCGGCGCGCATCCGGCGCAGCACCTCGAGGCCGTCGAAGTCGGGGAGCATGATGTCGAGCACGACCGCGTCGGGGCGGAAGTCGCGGGCGGCCGAGACGGCGCCCTGCCCGCTGTAGGCCATCCGGAGGTCCCAGCCCTCGTAGCGCAGCGCCATCGCGAGGAGCTCGGCGATGTTGACCTCGTCGTCGACGACGAGCACACGCACGGGCGAGCCGTCGGGGCGGGTGAGCTGCAGCACGCGACCATCCTGCCGCCCTTTCCTGTGCGGTTGCTGTGCAAGCCGTGTGGCATGGCCGTCAGCTCCGGGCCAGTCAGTTGCACCGCGTTCGGCGATTTCGGCACCAAGGAGGCTTCGCGAGATCTATCGTCCCGCCCATGACACGGGGGAAACGATGGGTCATCGGCGTCGCCGTGATCCTGGTCGGAGGACTGTTGAGTGTGGTGCCGGCGTCGGTCTCGGCGGCGACCGGCCCCATCGCGTGGCCCGAGGAGACGATCCTCAACCCGCACGCCACGCCGTACACGATCACCGTCAACGACGCCGGTGGAGTGGGCACGCTCATCGCCCAGTGGCGACCGGCCGAGGATCAGGTCCGCGAGCTCGTCCTTCCGCACGAGGGTGACGTCACGTTGCCGTTCGCCGAGTCCGCCGACAACTTCTCGACGACCGTCTACGTCTACCGATGCCCGGGCACCGTCGTGGACCGGACCTGCGCGAGCGCCGGCTACAGCCGCCCGTTGCGCATCTACGTCGAGGCGGACACCACTCCGTTGGTCGGCGGTCGAGGAGCGATCGGTCCCACCGCTCAGGCCTTGTCGTTCAGCTACGTGCCCGAAGGGCTCGGTACGACCTCGTGGCGGCTGCTAGCCGCCGACGGTGCGGTGCTCCAGACCGGGACGACCCCGCTGAGCACCCGTGGCGAGATCGTCGTCAGCGTTCCTGCGGGTACGCCGGAGCAGCGCGGCTCACTGGAGATGGTCATCACGTTGGACGGAACGGCGGTGGGGCACCTGGAGGGGACCCAGGTTCTCCTCGCCAACATCGACGGCGTCGCGCCGCCACCGCCCGTCATCAGCACGACAGGCTCGGTCATCTACTCCTACGACGACGGCTACCTGGACTCCGTCGGGGTCACGGTCAGCACCACGGGCGCCCGAACCGTCGAGGTCGTCGCCGTCAACGAGGCCACGGGTGTCGTCCACTCGGTCCTGCCCGCCTTTCCCCGAGCGGATCCGTACACGTTCGAGTTCGCCGGCCGTGACAGCCGACGGAGGTCGCTGCCGCCCGGCACCTACCGGTTGCGCGCAGTCGCCACCGATGCGGGCGACAACTCGAGCACCGGCCTTGGCGCGCCGATCGAAGTGCGCGCCGAACGCCTTCGCCAGGACACGTGGACCCGGACCGTCCCTGCCGCCAAGACCATCGTCAAGAAGTTCGTCGGCGACTGTTCGACCCTGCACAAGCCCGCCTCGCGGGGCTGGCGTGGGTCGCTGGGCTACTACAGCGCCACTCGGTGCCGCCGGCCCAAGGAGTCGTTCGTCCAGGTCGTGCATGGGATCTACGTTCCGCAGAGCGTCCTCGACAAGTACACCCGGATGCGGATCTCCCTCACGGGAGGACCCAGCCGGGGTCGCGCCGGTTCCTACCTGATCCTGGGCTACTACTCCGACAACAAGCCGTGGCGTTTCACGAACCGTTCGGTACATCGGGGATCGGGGGTGGGCATCAGGCGCGGAGCATCGGTCGTTGGCGGACAGGTCAACCGACTCGTCCACGACCGTTTCGAGGACCGACCCTTCGTGGCGTGGAGCACGGGCCTGACGGCTGGGAGCCGCTACGACGTCAAGAGCTTCACCGTCCAGCTGACCCGTCAGGTCCTCGAGCTGCCGGACTCCCGACGCGGTGCATCACACCTGGTTGAGCCGAGCCGCCTGCCGGGTGAGGTGGGTGCGCTCGGCCAGGTTGGTCGCCAGCGCAGCGGCTTCGACATATAGGCGAGCGGCCGTCGCGAGGTCGCCCGACTTCTCGTGGAGGTACGCCGACACCGCGCGGTGGCGGGGTAGCTCGGGGTCCACCTCGCGCAACGCGGCGAGACCCGCCTGTGCACCGTCCGCCTCGCCGACGGCGACGGCCCGGTTGAGCCGGACGACCGGGCTGTCCGTGATCGCAGCCAGCTCGTCGTACCAGGCAAGGATCTGGACCCAGTCGGTCTCGGCGGCGCTGCGGGCATCCGCGTGGAGGGCGGCGATCGCCGCCTGGAGCTGGAACTCGCCGCGTCGCTCGCGCGCCAGCGCGGCCTGCAGGATCGTCACGCCCTCCTCGACCAGCCCGGCGTCCCACAGGGACCGGTCCTGGTCGGCGAGCGGCACGAGGGTGCCGTCGGCGCGGGTGCGCGCCGGCCGGCGCGCGTGGTGGAGCAGCATCAGCGCAAGCAGGCCGTCGGTCTCGGGGTCGGCCCGCTCCCGGTTCGTGAGCGACGCGAGCTGACGGGTGAGCCGGATCGCCTCCGCGGCGAGGTCGACGTCACCGGTGTAGCCCTCGTTGAAGACGAGGTAGAGCACCCGCCGGACGGTGTCGAGGTCGCCCGGCCGGTCGAAGGCCTCGCCCGAGACGGTCCGCTTGGCGCGGCTGATCCGCTGGGCCATGGTCGCCTCGGGGACGAGGTAGGCCTCGGCGATCTGACGCGTGGTGAGGCCCGCGACCGCACGAAGCGTCAGCGCCACTGCCGACGCGGGCGTGAGCGCGGGGTGGGCGCAGAGGAAGAAGATCCGCAGGGTGTCGTCGACGTCCTCGATGGTCCCCCGCTCGGGCTCGCTGTCCACGGCGACCTCGCGTCGCTGCCGGGCCGTGTCGGACCGTACGACGTCGAGGAACCGGCGCCAGGCGACCGTGACCAGCCAGCCCTTCGGGTCTCGCGGGACACCGGTCTCGCCGAAGGTGCGCACCGCCTCGACCAGGGCGTCCTGGACGGCGTCCTCGGCCGTCGCGAAGTCGGCACCGCGACGGACGAGGACGCCGATCACAGCCGGGATGAGCTCCCGCAGGGGGACCTCGTCGAAGGCGTCCACCGGCTCATGCATGGTGGCTGAGACTCACTCCCCGGTGGCGGACGGGGCGCCGTAGAAGGGGCGCACCTCGAGCCACTCGTGGATCGGCCTGCCGCCGGCCCCGGGCGCCGCGGACAGCTCGCCCGCGAGCTCGACCGCCCGGTCCCAGCCCTCCACGTCGACGACGTACCAGCCGGCGATGAGGTCCTTGGTCTCGGCGAACGGGCCGTCGGTGACCGGGGGCTTGCCGGGACCGTCGTAGCGGACGAACGCCCCCTCCTGCGACAGCGCCTGCCCGTCGACGAACTCCCCGTTCTCCTCCAGGCGCTTCGCGAAGTCGCCCATGAACGCCACGTGCGCGTCCACCTCCTCCGGCGTCCAGCGGTCCATCGGCACGTCGTTCGCGGGGGCGGGGGCGCCTCGGTAGTGCTTGAGGATCAGGTACTTCGGCATCTCGATCTCCTGTGTCAGGTGCAGCCATTGTGCTGCGTCCACCCCGGGGACGGAGCCGTGCGCCGGTTCTCGACATCAGGGGCCGGACAGGTCTTGGCCCGCTCAGGGCGCGCTCACAGGTGACGCACAGCCGGCCCGTCCACGCTCGGTGCCATGAGCGACGACACCAGGAACGACGACAGGACGAACGACGACAGGACGGACGACGAGACCCAGCCGGTGCGCGCGGAAGGTACGCCCCCCGACGCACCCCCTCCGGAGGCGGCCGGCAGCGGCCGACGCGGGTTCCGTGAGCGACTGCGCGCCCTGCGCCGGTCGGAGGACGGGAGCCGTACGTTCGGCCTCGCCGCCCTGGTCGCCTCCGCCCTCGCCGGCATCATCGTCGGCGGCGTCGGCGCCGCGACGTTCCACGCGGTCACCCGTGACGGCCCGGGCGAGCGGCCCGGATGGGTGCACCGCCGCGACATGGGGGGCGAGGGGGACTTCGGCCGGCACGGACCCAAGGAGCGCGGACCGCACGGCGTACCGGGTCTGGTCCCGCCGAGCATCGCGCCCGAGGACGAGGGCAGCGACGGCTGACCGGCTCCGCCCGAAAGGCGGTTGCCGCGGTGGGCGAGAATGTCGCCCGTTGTGAAGATCACCTACCCGCCCCAGCTCCCGGTCTCCGCGCGCCGTGAGGACATCGCCGCGGCCGTCCGCGACCACCAGGTCGTGATCGTCGCCGGCGAGACGGGTTCGGGGAAGACGACCCAGCTCCCGAAGATCTGCCTGGAGCTGGGCCGCGGCGCCGGACCGGCCAACGGCGGTCGGCTGATCGGCCACACGCAGCCGCGCCGGATCGCCGCGCGGTCGGTGGCCGAGAGGATCGCCGAGGAGCTCGGCACCGAGCTCGGCGACGTCATCGGCTACCAGGTCCGCTTCACCGACCGCACGAGCCGGGCCAGCCGGGTCAAGCTGATGACCGACGGCATCCTGCTCGCCGAGCTCCAGCGCGATCGCGACCTCCGCAAGTACGACACGATCATCATCGACGAGGCCCACGAGCGCAGCCTCAACATCGACTTCCTGCTGGGCTACCTCAAGCGGCTCCTGCCCCGCCGCCCCGACCTCAAGGTGATCATCACCAGCGCCACGATCGACGTCGACCGGTTCGCCGCCCACTTCGACGCGCCCGTGGTCGAGGTGTCCGGGCGTACGTTCCCGGTGGAGGTCCGCTATCGGCCCCTCCTCGAGCTGCCGGAAGCCGACGACGAGGGCGAGCCGGTGCAGCGCGACCAGACCGAGGCGATCCTCGACGCGGTCCGTGAGCTCTCCGCCGAGGGGCCGGGCGACGTGCTCGTCTTCCTGCCTGGCGAGCGCGAGATCCGCGACACGGCCGACGCGTTCGACGCTCTGCGGGGCTCGATGTCGGGGGGCGACCGGCTGGAGATCGTCCCGCTCTACTCCCGGCTCAGCGCGGCCGACCAGCACAAGGTGTTCTCCAGCCACCCCTCCACCGTGCGCCGCGTCGTGCTCGCCACCAACGTCGCTGAGACCTCGCTGACCGTCCCCGGCATCCGGTACGTCGTCGACACCGGCGTCGCGCGGATCAGCAGGTACTCCGTGCGCACCAAGGTGCAGCGGCTGCCGATCGAGCCGATCAGCCAGGCCTCGGCCAACCAGCGCTCCGGGCGGTGCGGGCGCGTGGAGGAGGGCATCGCGATCCGGCTCTACTCCGAGGAGGACTTCGAGGCGCGGCCGGAGTTCACCGACCCGGAGATCCTGCGCACCAACCTTGCCAGCGTCATCCTGCAGATGGCCTCGCTGCGGCTGGGCGACATCGCCCGGTTCCCCTTCGTCGAACCTCCCGACCGTCGCAACATCAAGGCCGGCACCGACCTGCTGGAGGAGCTCGGCGCCCTCACGACTGCGCCTGCCCAGCGGGGCGTACGCCTCACCGAGGTCGGCCGCCGCCTGGCCCGGCTCCCGATCGACCCGCGGCTGGGCCGGATGATCCTCGAGGCCGAGCGCATCGGCTGCGTGCGCGACGTCCTTGTGATCGCGGCGGCACTCTCGATCCAGGACCCCCGCGAGCGGCCCGAGGAGCAGCGCGCCCAGGCCGACCAGCTGCACGCCCGTTTCAAGCACGAGTCCAGCGACTTCCTCACCTGGCTCAACCTCTGGCGCCACGTCAAGGCGCAGCAGCGCGAGCTGTCGTCGAGCGCCTTCCGCCGGATGTGCAAGCGCGAGCACCTCAACTACCTGCGCATCCGCGAGTGGCAGGACTACGAGTCCCAGCTGCGCCAGGTCGCCAAGGAGATGGGCTTCGAGGTCGGGCACGCCCCGGACGCGCCCGACGAGGACGGCATCCACCAGGCCCTGCTCTCGGGCCTGCTCAGCCACATCGGTGCCCTCGAGGAGCGCGAGAAGGCCCGACCCGGTGAGCGACGGCCGATGCGGGAGTACCTCGGTGCCCGCAACGCCAGGTTCGCGATCTTCCCCGGCAGCGTGCTCAAGGGCCGCAACCCGAGCTTCCTGATGAGCGCCGAGCTCGTCGAGACGTCCCGCCTGTGGGCGCGGCAGAACGCTGCGATCAAGCCCGAGTGGGCCGAGCAGCTCGGCGCCCACCTGGTCAAGCGGACCTACTCCGAACCCCACTGGTCGCGCAAGCGGGCCGCGGTGATGGCCCGCGAGCGCGTGACCCTGTACGGCGTACCGCTGGTCGCCGACCGGCTCGTCCAGTACGGCAGGGTCGACCCGCCGCTCGCGCGTGAGCTCTTCATCCGCCACGCCCTCGTGCAGGGGGAGTGGGAGTCGCGCCATCGCTTCCTCGCCGAGAACGCGCGCCTGCTGGAGGAGGCCGAGGAGCTCGAGCACCGTGCCCGGCGCCGCGACATCGTCGTCGACGAGCACACGCTGTTCGAGTTCTACGACGCCCGCGTCGGCGCCGACGTGGTGAGCGGGCAGCACTTCGACCAGTGGTGGAAGCGCGCGCGCCAGAAGCGGCCGGACCTGCTCACCTTCGACCCGGCCATGCTCACCCACGACACCGCCGACCAGGTGCGCCAGCACGACTTCCCCACCGAGTGGCACGACAGCGACGAGGCCGGCCTCACGTTCCCGATCAGCTATCACTTCGAGCCCGGCGCGGCCGACGACGGCCTGACCATCGAGGTGCCGGTCGCCACCCTCAACCGGATCGAGGCCGACGACTTCTCCTGGCTCGTGCCGGGACTCCGTGAGGAGCTGGTGACCGAGCTGATCCGCTCGCTGCCCAAGAACCTGCGCGTCGCGATGGTGCCCGCGCCCAACACCGCGCGCGAGTTCCTCGAGGCGACGCCGCCCGGTGCCGAGCCGTTGCTCGACGCGCTCGAGCGCTTCGCGCGCAGCACTCGCAGCCTGGTCATCGGCCGTGAGGCGTGGGACTGGTCCAAGGTGCCGGCGCACCTGCGACCGACCTACCGCGTGGTGACGGAGGAGGGCGTGGAGGCCGGGCGGGGCAAGGACCTCGACGCCCTCAAGGAGCCGCTCCGCCCCACGTTCGAGCAGGCAATGGCGGACGTCGCCGCCGACTCGGGCATCACCGCGACGGGGCAGACGACGTGGACCTTCGGCGCCGTCGAGGAGTCCTTCGTCCAGCGCCGTGCCGGACACGAGGTCCGCGGCTTCCCGGCCCTCGTCGACGAGGGAGCCACGGTGGGCCTGCGGATCCTCGCCACCGTCGACGAGGCCGCCGCGCACCACCGCCTCGGCGTACGCCGCCTGGTGCTCCTCGCGCTCGGCCCGCCGGCGCCCGTGGACGACGTCCTGGCCGCCGCCGGCCTCGACCAGCGGGCCAAGCTCGCTCTCGTCGGGTCGCTCTACCCGTCGGTCGCGGACCTGCTCGGCGACGTACGCGCCGGGCTGGTCGGCGAGGTCGTGGACGCGCGGCAGGGCGTGCGGGACGAGGCGGCGTACGACGCAGTGGTGGCGGCGGCACGCGACGCGGTCGCGGACGGCCTGAGCGCCGCCGTGCACGAGGTGATGCGTGTGTTGGAGGCGTGGCGCACCACCGACAAGGCCATCTCCGGCCGGGCCGACCTGATGACCCTTCCGGCGATGACCGATATGCGCGCGCAGGTCGCGCGCCTGATGGCGCCCGGCTTCATCGGTGAGGCGGGCGTGGCGCGGCTGCGTGACTACCCGCGCTACCTCGCGGCGGTCACGCAGCGTCGCGAGCGGCTCGACGGCCAGGTCGCGCGCGACCGGCAGCTCATGGACCAGGTCTCCGGGCTCCAGGAGGCCTGGCTGCACGCGGTGGCGGCACTGCCCGACGGCCAGCCGATGCCGCAGCACCTGCGCGAGTCCCGGTGGCTGCTGGAGGAGTACCGCGTCTCCCTCTTCGCCCAGCAGCTCGGGACGCGCGAGAAGGTCAGCGACCAGCGGATCCGGAAGGTGATGGGCAGCGCGATCTAGTCTGTGCAGATGACCGGCCGCACCCACCACCGTCCGATGACGCCCGGCGACGGCTTCTTCGCCGAGATCGCCGGCGGTGCGGATCCCGCTCTCCTGCGCGAGGCGGGCGACCTCGCTGCGACCGTCCTGGTACGGGGAGCGCGTGAGTCCGACGACCCCGCGCTGGCCGAGCGCATCGTGCACCTGGCCGAGAGCGAGGGCCTCGAGATCCTCGCCGAGGTCTGGTCGGGCGCTCCCGCCGACACGCTCGCGGGCAGCCTGTGGCGGCTGTTCCTGCTGCGCTCGTGGGTGTACGCCGACCCCGAACGCGTCGCGGTCGAGTTCGAGGCCGGGCAGCGGAGGGCCGACGTCGCCCGTGTGGTCGCCGGTGTGGCGAACCCGCCCGGACCCGACGAGCTGCGCGGCATGCTCGACGACGTGCTGCGGGGCATCGCCCGCGGCGACTTCGCCGTCACGTTGTTCCGGGCCGCGGCGTTCGCCCGCATCGTCGCCGCCGGCCGTGCCACCCGCGGGGAGTCCTCCCACGAGGACATCAGCCGGATGCTCGCGCTGTCCGAGCAGCTCGAGGCCGCGGGACATGGGGAGATCAAGGACTCGCTGGGCTGAGGCCATTACACTGTCCCCTGAGTGCGTCGGGCTGTGGCAGCCCCGGGTCCCACAATGAGCCGCTACGAGCGGCCTCGCGCCGTGAGGCGCTCCCGGTCCGGCGCACTCACACATTGTCTAGGCTCTTCCTATGGGTCTCCTCCGCCGCGTCACCGGCCTCCTCCGGGGAGGGTCCTCCGGGCGTGAGCCGCGCGAGGGCGTCTCCGCGTTCTACGCACCCGACATGGACGGCGAGCCGGATCCCGGCGAGGTCGTCTGGGCCTGGGTGCCCTACGAGGACGACCCGGGCCGGGGCAAGGACCGGCCGGTCCTGCTGCTCGACACGGACGGCGACGGCTGGGTCGGGCTGATGCTCAGCAGCAAGGACCACGACCGTGACGCCGCCGAGGAGGCCCGCTACGGCCGCGTCTGGATGGACATCGGTCCGGGCGGCTGGGACGCCCAGGGGCGTCCGAGCGAGGTCCGGCTCGACCGGCTCGTCCGTCTCGAGCGCGACGGCGTACGACGGGAGGGTGCCGCCCTCGAGGAGACGATCTTCCGCGACGTCGTCGAAGCCTGGCGCGGACTCGACCGCTGACGGCATTCGGCACCCCATGGCCTGCTGCGCGGAGGTCCGGGGATTGGGAGACATGGCCTAGGGTCACTGCGTGGTTCTCAGCCCTCTCGCCCTCCGCCGCGCCGCCCTGGCCGGCTGCGCCCTGACGGTCGCACTCGCGACCGCGGCGTGCACCGGCAACGCCGAGCCGCAGCCGCGGCCGACGAAGTCGCCGGGCAAGGGCCAGTCAGGTGCCACGGACAAGCCGCGCGAGGTCGTCTTCGGCGCCTACGGCAGCGAGGAGGAGGTGGCGGCCTTCCAGGACGTCGTCGACTCCTTCAACGCCGCCTCGACCACCCGGCAGGTGACGCTGAAGTCCTGGCCGGACCACGAGTCCGCGCTCGAGGACGTGCTCGCCGGCAACGCCCCGGACGCCTTCCTGACCTCCCGCATCGACCTCGACCAGCTGGTGGAGGCCGAGGCCCTGCAGCCGGTGAGCCTGCTGCTCGACGAGCGCGGCGTCGACTTCGGCGACCGGTTCTCCCGCGACGCCGTCGACGCCTTCGCCATGGACGACGAGCTGCAGTGCATGGCCTACTCCGTCTCCCCGATGGTCATCTACTACAACACCGATCTCGTCGACTTCGACAAGATGGAGCGCCGCGAGTACGACGTCCCGACGGCCGACGACGAGGGCGTACGGGACCGGTGGACGCTGGCCGAGTTCGGTGCCGCCGCGCAGTTCGCGTCGCGACGCGGCGACCGGCGCGGGGTCTGGATCGACCCGACGCTGCAAGGGCTGGCGCCCTTCATCTACTCCGGCGACGGCCAGGTCTTCGACGACGACCGCGAGCCCACGTCGCTGGCCTTCTCCGACGACAACACCCGCGAAGCGCTGGACCAGACGCTCGCGATCCTGCGCAACGCGGCCGTTACGCCGACCAACGCCCAGCTCGCCCGGGCGACGCCGGTGCAGCTGTTCAAGCGCGGCGAGCTCGCGATGATCGCGGGCTTCCGCAACCTGGTGCCAGAGCTGCGCGACGCCGTAGGCCTCGAGTTCGACGTGCTGCCGATGCCGACCATCGACACCCGGGCGACGGTCGGCGACATCAGCGGGCTCTGCCTCTCCGCGGACTCCGAGGTGACCGGCGACGCGGCCGACTTCATCGCCTACGCCGTCTCCGACGCCGCGATCGCCACGGTCTCCTCGACGGGCTACATCGTCCCCGCCAACACCGAGGTCGCGGCATCCGCGGACTTCCTCGCGCCCGACCTCGAGCCGGCCAACGCCACGGTCTTCAACACGAGCATCCGCTACATGGAGGTGCCGCCGTTCATCGACCAGCGCGTGGAGCTGGTCGAGGCGGTGACCCCGCTCCTGGAGCGCCTCGTCACCGCGCCCGGTGTGCTCGACCTCGAGGCAGTGACCGAGCAGATCGACGAGACCTCGCAGACGATCCTCGCGCCTCCCGAGGAGGGCGAGGAGACCGAGTCCCCGACGGACTCGCCGAGCGAGTCCCCCTCCGAATGAGCGGGCACGGGGCCGGTGCCTCGCGCCCTACTCCTCCGCGTCGGCCGCGAGGATCGCGCCCACGAGCGCACCCGTGACGAGCTCGGCCTGCCACGGGCGGGCACCGTAGGCCGCCAGCTGGGCGCGGACGGCCTCGGCCAGGGCGGCCGGCTCGCGGGTCGCCGGGGGGGCCCACATCAGCCGGCGGAGGTAGTCGGGGGTCAGCAGGTTCTCCACCGGCAGGTGGTGGACCTCGGCCAGGTTGAGCATCGACTCGCGCGCGGCCTTGAACCGCCGGTCGGCGACGGGCTCGCGCTCGGCCCACGTGCGGGGGTGCGGGGGACCGTCGCCACGCGGGGCGCGGCTGGGCAGCTCGTCCTCGGTCATCTCGCGGACCCGCTCCAGGGCCTCGACCCAGGTCGCGGCATAGCGGCTGGCGCCGCGCCCGTGGAAGCCCGGCGTGGACAGCAGCGCGCGACGGTCGGTCGGCATCGCGGTGGCCGCGGCCACTATCGCGGAGTCGGGCAGGATGCGTCCGGGGGTCACGTCGCGCTCGGCGGCGATCGCGTCGCGGGCCTCCCAGAGGGCCCGGGCGGCACCGAGCGCCCGGCGACCGCGCAGCCGGTGCACCCCGGACGTACGACGCCACGCCTCGTTGCGGACGGTGGGCTCGAAGTCCAGGAGGTGCTCGAACTCCTGGCGGGCCCACTCCGCCTTCCCGGTCCTCTCGAGCTCGGTGACCATGTGGGTGCGCAGCTCGAGGAGCACCTCGACGTCGAGTGCGGCGTACTCGAGCCAGGGCTGGGGCAGCGGGCGGGTGGACCAGTCGGCGGCGGAGTGCTCCTTGCGCATCCGCTGGCCGAGCACGGTCTCCACCAGGGTGGCGAGGCCGACACGCGGAAGGCCCAGCAGCCGGCCGGCGAGCTCGGTGTCGAAGAGGCTGGTGGGTGTCAGGCCCACCTCTCGCAGGCACGGGAGGTCCTGGGTCGCTGCGTGCAGGATCCACTCGGTGCCGGCAAGGGCCTCCTGCAGCGGGTCGAGCGTGGTCAGCGGGATCGGGTCGACCAGCCAGGTGCCGGCACCCTCGCGACGGAGCTGGATGAGGTAGGCCCGGTTGGAGTAGCGGTAGCCAGAGGCCCGCTCGGCGTCGATGGCGACCGGTCCGGTGGCGGCCGCCAGCGCCGCGCAAGCCTCGGCCAGCCCTTCGTCGGTGTCGACGATCTCGGGGAGGCCGTCGCGCAGCTCCAGCAGCGGGGCCGGGGGAGCTTCAGGTGCCCCGGGTGCTTCTGGTGCTTCTGGTGCTTCTGGTGCGTCCGCTGCCTCGGGTGCCTCAGGGACCTCGTCGGCGGACTCGGGCTCGATGTCAGGAGGAGTGTCGGGCATCGGCTCAGGTGCCGCGCTGCCCGCGCCGGCTCGGGATGGCGGTGACACCTTCGGGGACGGGCGGTAGGCCGACGGCGGTGCACATGAGCTCGCCCCAGGCCTCGACGTGCGGCGTCATGTCGAGCGCGCCGTCCTCGTCGACGGCGGGGGTCCACGACGCCCGGATCTCGACCTGGGCGGTGCCGGCCTCGTCGGCCATCCCGCCGAAGCTCTCGGTGGTGACGCAGGTGACCGTCCCCGACGCCGCGTGGTAGCCGGCGCCGTGGGCCTCCAGTGCCTCGGTCAGCCAGGACCAGCCGACCGCAGCCAGCATCGGGTCGGCGCCGAGCTCGGGGTCGATGTCGGCGCGGGCGTAGGCGACGCAGCGGAAGGTGCCGTCCCACGCGTCGTTGCCGGCCGGGTCGTGCAGCAGGATCAGGCGGCCGGTGCCGAGGTCCTCGTCGTCCACCGTGACGTCGCCACTCAGGGCCGACGACCACGGTGCGATGCGCTGGGGTGCCGGCATCTCCTCGCAGAACACCTCGGGGCGCAGAGCCGCCTGACGCATCGACTCCACAGCCGCGCGGAACTCCGCGGGCCCAGCCGCGGCAGCACTGCCCGGGTGGGTCTCGTGACGGGCCACCATTCGTCCAGAGTAGGCCAGTCGTGCGCACTCCCGATGCGCCGCCACGCCGCCTGACCTGCGAAGATTCGCATCGTGACCGACGCCGACAGCACCGCGCGCTCCGGGGCCCACCCGGGACTCGCCGAGAGCCCGTTCCTGAAGGCCGCGCGCGGCGAGGAGCCGGCCCACACGCCGGTGTGGTTCATGCGCCAGGCGGGTCGTTCGCTGCCGGAGTACCTCGCGGTGCGTGAGGGCATCGGCATGCTCGAGTCCTGCATGGACGCCGACCTCGTCACCGAGATCACGCTCCAGCCCGTACGCCGCTACGGCGTGGACGCGGCCATCTTCTTCTCCGACATCGTGCTGCCGCTCAAGGCCGTGGGCGTCGACCTCGACATCGTGCCGGGGGTCGGGCCGGTCGTCGCCTCGCCAGTGCGCACGCTGGCCGACGTCGAGGCGATCCCCGACCTCACGCCCGCGCACGTGCCCTACATCTCCCGCGCCGTGCGCCAGCTCGCCGCCGAGCTCGGCGCGACGCCGCTCATCGGCTTCGCGGGTGCCCCCTTCACCGTGGCGTCCTACCTGGTCGAGGGCGGGCCCTCCAAGGAGCACGCGAAGACCAAGGCGATGATGTTCGGCGCCCCTGAGCTGTGGGACGCGCTGATGCGCAAGATCGCCGGCATCGCGGCCGCCTACCTGCGCATCCAGGTCGAGGCGGGTGCCTCGGCCGTGCAGCTCTTCGACTCCTGGGCGGGGGCGCTCACCCCGGCCGACTACCGCGACTCGGTCATGCCGCACTCCCAGCGGGTGCTGGCGGCCGCCGGCGAGCTCGGCGTGCCGCGCATCCACTTCGGCGTCGGCACCGCCAACCTCCTCGGCCTGATGGGCGAGGCGGGCGCCGACGTGGTGGGCGTCGACTGGCGTACGCCGCTGGAGCACGCCATCCCGCTGGTGGGTGGCCGCGCCGTGCAGGGCAACCTCGACCCGACGCTGGTGTTCGCGCCCACCGAGGTGATGACCGCCCGGGCCGCCGAGATCATCGATGCCGGCCGGGCCGCCAACGGGCACATCTTCAACCTCGGCCACGGGGTCATCCCGTCGACCAACCCCGATCAGCTCACGGCGCTGACCGAGTTCGTGCACGGCTACCAGCCCTGATCGGCGTCACCGGCGTCAGGTCGGGTGCGGCGGCGCGCACGCGGTAGACACGCGGACATTGCTCCAGCTCCGGGCGTGGTGGCACGCTCGTCCCGAGGCGGGCGACGGACCAATGTCCGCGTGTCTACGCGGCCGGGGTCGGTGCGTCGGTCGTCCGGCGGCGGCGTACGACCAGCCAGATCGGCAGGCCGACCACGAGGGCGAGCACGGCGAAGGGGAGCAGGGCGCCGAGGATGGTGGCGACCGTCACGAGGATGGCACCCAGGGCGTTCGTCCCGCCCTTGAGCCCCGCCACGAACCCGGCGGGCTTCTCCTCGGTCTCCTCCTCCTCAACCTCCCCGTGGTGGGTGGAGATGTCGACCGTGATGGTCGACAGCGAGGTCTGGTCCTCCAGCCACGCCTGCTGCGACTTCAGCGAGTCGAGCTCGGCCTGACGGCTGGTCAGCTGGGACTCGATCCAGATGACGTCCTTGAGGCTGTCCGCCTCCGCGAGCAGCAGCTCCACCCGCTCGAGGCTGGCCTCCTGGGCGCGGACCCGTGCCCTGGTGTCGATGACCTGCGTAGTGACGTCCTCCGAGCCTCGGGTGGACGAGCGGAGCAAGGCCGCTCCCTCCAGTGCCTCCATCGAGGCGCTGAACTTCGAGCTCGGCACCCGGATCACCATGCGTGCGTACGTCGTGATGCCGTCGTCGTTGGTCTCGGTGTTCTCCTCGGCCACGTCGCCGCCTTGCGCGTCCACTATCCGCTGGACCTCGCGCCGGGCCGCACCGACGTCCTTGCTGACCAGCGAGATCGCACCGGTCGCGATGATCGAGCGTTCCGTATCCGGGGTCGCAGCCGAGTCGGACCCCGGTCCGGCTCCTGACTCCGAGCCGGTGTCGGATCCGGAGTCGGACGTGGAGGCACCGCCGTCGTCGTCACTGACCTCGTTGCCCGAGGCGACCTCCGGTGCCTCGGCCGCCCCGGAAGCGCGGTCGTCCTGGGACGCGACCGCGGAGCTGTCACCGCCCCCGTCGGCGTCGTTGGCGGAGCAGGCGGCCATCAGCGCCGTCATGGTGATCGCGGTGAGGATTCCTGCGGCGCGGATGCGAGTCGTCATGGATGTCGGACGTGGACCCCGTCGACGTCGGTTCCGGCCGTGACGGAACTGTGACCCTCAGTCCTTCCGGGTGGGCCGGACGACGGGCTTCTCGGCCGCGGCCACCTTCTTGGCGGTCTTCTTCGCTGGGCGCGTCGCGGTCTCGGCCTTCGCGGGGGCCTTCGCCGTGGTCTGCGGGGTGGTCTTCGCCGTGGTCTTCGTGCTGGTCTTCGTGCTGGTCTTCGTCGGCGCCGTCCCCTTCAGCCGCACGCGCATCCCGTTGCCCGAACCGGAGGTCTCGAGGTAGGGCTGGGCCGCCACCAAGGTGCTGAGCCGCGCCCCGCTGCCGCCGAACGTACGCGCGTCGAAGGACGGGTGGGTCCGGTTGATCTGGTTGCCGAGGGCCCCCAGGCTGGCCCAGCCCTCGTCGTCGGACACGGCGTTGAGGGCGCGGGTCAACGCGCTCTGGAGGTTGATCGTCGGCGCGGGTGCGGCCCCGGACTCGTCGTCGGTCTCATCGTCGGGCTCTGCGGTGGCCGGCTCGTCGGCGTCTGACCGCTTGTCGTCCTGGACCACCTCGAGGTCGATGAACTTGTCGCACGCGTTCTTGAGCGCGTCCGGGGCCTTGTTCTCGCCGAGGACGTAGACGATCTTCCCCGACTCGCGCAGCCGGTGGGCGAGGCTGGTGAAGTCGCTGTCGCTGGTGACCAGCGCAAACGCCTCCACGTTGTCGTCGTAGAGCAGGTCCATGGCGTCGATGACCAAGGCCAGGTCGGTGGAGTTCTTGCTCTTGGTGAACGCGTTCTGGTGCATCGCCCGCAGGCCCAGGCTGTTGAGCTTGCGCGCCCACTGCGTCAGGTGGGGGTTGGTCCAGTCGCCGTAGACCCGCTTGATCGTCGGCTTGCCGTACTTCGCGACCTCGCTCAGCACCTCGTCCGCGTAGGCGGGCCTGGTGTTGTCGCCGTCGATCATCACGGCGATCCGGTCGGCCTGCCCACTGGTCTCCATGCCGAGCAGCCTAGGGCGGTCCGGGGCGTGGGGGTCTGGCAGGCTGGCGGCGTGGCGTGGGACGTGGTGGTCGTGGGTGGCGGTGTGGCCGGCCTGGTCGCGGCCCGCGACCTCGCCGCGACCGGCCGCGACGTGCTGGTGCTGGAGGGTTCTCCCCGGATCGGCGGCAAGCTGCGCAGCGCGGAGGTCGCGGGGCTGACCGTCGACGTCGGCGCTGAGGCGATGCTCGCGCGCCGACCCGAGGGTGTCGGGCTCGCGGCCGAGCTCGGTGCCGAGGTCGTCCATCCCACCGCCGCCACGTCAGGTCTCTGGTCGCGCGGCTCCCTCCGCGAGCTGCCCCGGTCGCTGATGGGTGTGCCGTTCGACCTCGACCGGCTCGCGGCCAGTGGGGTGCTCAGCCCGGAAGGGCTGGCCCGGGCAGCTGCCGAGACCGCCACCAGCCCGGAGATCCTGGCGGCCGACGACGTCTCGGTCGGTGACCTCGTGGCCTCACGCCTCGGCGACGAGATCGTCGACCGGCTCGTCGAGCCCCTGCTGGGCGGGGTGTACGCCGGACGTGCTCGGCGGATCTCCGCCGCCGCCGCCGTGCCCCAGCTGCTGGCCATGGCTCGGCGTGGGAGCCTGCTCGAGCAGGTCGCGGCCGTCCCCACCTCCACAGCACCGGTCTTCGCCTCCCTCCCCGGCGGCATGGGCCGGCTGCCCGCCCTGGTGCGCGAAGGCGGGGGCTTCGAGGTGCGCACCTCGGCGACGGTGCGCGCGCTGCGGCGTACGACGAACGGCTGGGCGCTCACGGCCGGGCCCACCACCGACCCCGAGACCGTCGAGGCGGACGCGGTCGTGCTGGCGACGCCTGCCGGCCCGACGGCGCGGCTGCTCGGGGAGGAGGTCGGCGGTGCGGCCGCGGAGCTCGCGGAGATCGAGGCCGCGAGCGTCGCCGTCGTCACCCTGGCCTTCCGCGCCCAGGACGTGCCCGACGCGCTCTTCGAGCGGTCGGGCTTCCTGGTGCCGCCCGTCGAGCAGCGCACGATCAAGGCGTCCACCTTCTCCTTCGCCAAGTGGGGCTGGGTGCGCGACCTGGACGCGGACGTCGTCGTCCTGCGGACCTCGCTGGGCCGCCACGGCGAGGAGGTGACGCTCCAGGCCACGGACGAGGGGCTGGTCCGGGTCTCCATGGCCGACCTCGGGACCATGGCCGGCATCACCGCGCGTCCCGTCGACTCCCACGTGCAGCGGTGGGGTGGCGCCCTCCCGCAGTACGCCGTGGGCCACGTCGACCGGGTGGCCAGGATCCGCGCCGCCGTCGCGCAGCAGCGGGGGCTCGCGGTCTGCGGTGCGGCGTACGACGGGGTGGGCATCCCCGCCGTCATCGGGTCGGCCCGCCGCGCTGTCGCCTCGGTCACCCGGGCAGAATGACGACATGAGTGAGAAGAGCAAGGCCGCTCGCACGAAGGAGCTCAACGACACCATCCGCTACACGATGTGGTCGGTGTTCAAGCTCCGCGACGTCCTCGGCGACGCCGACCGGGAGGCGGAGGCGATCGACGTCGAGGCGTTGTTCGAGGTGCTGGCCGAGCAGGACGTCGTGGTGCGCGGCCTCTACGACGTCAGCGGGCTGCGTGCCGACGCCGACCTGATGATCTGGTGGCACGCCGCGGACTCCGAGCAGCTGCAGGCGGCCTACAACGCCTTCCGCCGCACCGCCTTCGGGCGCCGGCTCGAGGCGGTCTGGTCGCAGATGGCGCTGCACCGGCCTGCCGAGTTCAACAAGTCGCACATCCCCGCGTTCCTCGCCGGCGAGGAGCCCCGCGCCCACATCTGCGTCTACCCGTTCGTCCGGTCCTACGAGTGGTACCTCCTCGAGGACGGCGAGCGCCGCCGGATGCTGGCCGAGCACGGTCAGCTGGCCCGCGGCTACGCCGACGTGCGCGCCAACACCGTGGCGTCGTTCGCGCTCGGCGACTACGAGTGGATGCTCGCCTTCGAGTCCGACGAGCTGCACCGCATCGTCGACCTGATGCGCGACCTGCGCGCCTCCGACGCCCGACGCCACGTGCGCGAGGAGGTGCCGTTCTACACCGGTGCCCGCGTGCAGCCGGCTGACCTGCTCGCCCGCCTGCCCTGAGCGCGGAACGGCGGGCGGGGCAGTAGCGTCAGATCACCATGACTCTCCGACCTGTCATCGCCGCCCCGTTCTTGGTCCTGCTCCTGGCCCTGCCGCTCACCGCCTGCTCCACCGAGGACGAGATGCGCGCCGTCGACCCCGCCGCAGCGGGTGAGCCCTTGACCGGCACGCCGTCGCCGGATGCGCCCACCCCCGTCCCCGAGGGCCGGGTCCGCACCAACGGCCTGGTCACCGTGCTCGACCCCGGCACCGGACCGCAGATGTGCCTGGGTGCGGTGGCCGAGTCCTACCCGCCCCAGTGCGGTGGCCCCGCCATCGAGGGCTTCGAGTGGGGCGAGGTGGGCTTCGAGGAGGCCGCCGGCGTGAAGTGGGGGTCGTACGCCCTCACCGGCACCTTCGACGGCACCACGTTCACGGCCACCGACGCCATCCCGGCCGCCCTCTACGACACCATGGCCGAGCCCCAGGAGGAGCCGCTCGGGGCCGCCTGCGAGACGCCGGCCACGACCGACACCGCCAAGGCGACGCCCGAGGACATGGACGCGACCCTGGCCGCCGCGTCCGCCCTGCCCGGCTACGCCACGGCGTGGCTGACGGGAAACACCATCAACGTGGCGGTCACCGAGGACGCGGCCGGTGCGGAGAGCACCCTGCGGGCGACGTGGGGCGGCCCCCTGTGCGTGACGACCGTCGAGCGGACCGACGCCGACCTCAACGCGATCAACCAGGAGCTCCAGGCGGCCCTGCCGACCCTGCTGACCAGCGGCTCGTTCGCACCGGACACCCTCGACGCGCAGGTGGTCTTCGACGACGGGTCGATCCAGGAGTGGGTCGACGCGACGTACGGCGAGGGGCTGGTGCGGGTCAGCTCGGCGCTGACCCCGACGGACTGACGCGCGGGGTATCTAGGGACGTTCTGGTCGGCAGATGGTCTTGATCGCCTACCACTTCGTCCCTAGATACCTCACTTCTTCTCGTTGAGCGTGATGCTGATCGAGTTGATGCAGTAGCGGTCGCCGGTCGGGGTTCCGAACCCGTCGGGGAAGACGTGGCCGAGGTGCGAGCCGCACTTCGCGCAGCGCACCTCGACGCGCTTCATGCCGGCGCTGTTGTCCTCGATGTACTCCACCGTGTCGGTCATCGGCTGGTAGAAGCTCGGCCAGCCGCAGCCGGAGTGGAACTTCGTGTCGCTGGTGAACAGCTCCGACCCGCAGGCCTTGCACGAGTACGTGCCCTCGGTCTCGGTGTCGGTGTACTCGCCGGTGAAGGCGCGCTCGGTGCCGGCCTGCCGGAGGACGGCGTACTCCTCGGGCGAGAGCTCCTCACGCCACTGCTCGTCGGTCTTCTGCACGTCATAGGGCATGCCCCAAGAGTACGAGGCGGCGGAAGGTCACGATTCGGCAGCGTCGCCGGGAGCCCGAGCAACCGGCTCGAGCTCACGGTGTTCCATGACGACGGTCGGATCCAGCGGTGGGTCGACCACGAGCACGGCGAGGGCGTCGTCGTCGTCGAATCGATCCTGCAGCCGGTCGACTGACCGGGCTAGGGTCTCGACCATGGCGAAGGCGTCGGAGGCGTACGTCCGGGCGGGGGAGCGCGAGGTCCGCATCTCGTCCCCGGAGCGGGTCATCTACGAGGCGACGGGGTCGACCCCGGAGGCCACCAAGCTGATGGTGGCGGAGTACTTCGCCTCCGTCGAGGACGGCCTGATGCGCGCGCTGCGCGACCGGCCGACCGCTCTCGAGCGCTGGACCTCGGGCGTGCGCGAGGGCATGAAGCTCGCGACCGGACCGCAGGACCGCGACGCCGACGCGTTCTACCAGAAGCGTGTCCCCAAGGGGGCTCCCGACTACCTCGAGTCGGTCGAGATCACCTTCCCCTCCGGCCGCACTGCCGACGAGATCTGCCCGACGGAGATCGCGGTGCCGGTGTGGTGCGCCCACATGGGCACGCTCACCTTCCACCCCTGGCCGGTCCGTCGCGACGACGTGGACCACCCGGACGAGCTGCGGATCGACCTCGACCCCCAGCCCGGTACGACGTTCGCCGACGCCGTACGTGTCGCCGGGGTGGCGCGCGAGCTGCTCGCCGACCTCGGCATGACCGGCTTCGCGAAGACCTCGGGCAACCGGGGCGTCCACATCTACGTCCGGATCGAGCCGCGGTGGGAGTTCGCCGACGTCCGGCATGCCGCGATCGCGTTCGGCCGCGAGCTGGAGAAGCGCGACGACGGCGTGACGACGGCGTGGTGGAAGGAGGAGCGGGGCGAGCGGATCTTCGTCGACTTCAACCAGAACACCCGCGACCGCACCATCGCCTCCGCCTACTCGCTGCGTCCGATCGCCGGTGCTCCCGTCTCGACGCCGGTGACGTGGGACGAGCTCGCCGGGCTGGACTCGCCGCGAGCGCTCAACCTGTTCACCGTGCCGGACCGACTCGCCGCAGACGGCGACCCGTGGGCCGCGATCGACGAGGTGCACCACTCGCTGCAGCCGCTGCTCGACCTGTGGGGGGAGCACCCCGTGGAGCTCAACTACCCGCCCGACCACCCGAAGATGCCGGGCGAGCCGCCGCGCGTACAGCCGTCGAAGAAGGTCGAGTCCCACTGGGACGCCGAGGGCAACCGGATCGCCGACTGATCGGCGTCCCGCTCGCTCCTCCCGGCGTCGGTTCACCATGGGATGTCGCCGAACCGTCACTTCCCACGGTCAATTGAGGCAGGGAAGTGCGGGTTCGCCGACATACCGTGATGAACCAGCAGCGAGGCGGACGACCAACGGCCCGCGCTACTTCTCCCAGGGCGCGGCGATCGGGAAGTACTGCTCGAGGAAGTCGTGCAGCAGCGCGTCGGCGCGCTCCTCGTCGAACGCCGCCAGCAGGTTGTCGGCGATGCAGAAGAAGTCGCGGTCGCGCCTGAGCATCGACCTGAGCTGCACCGGCAGCTGCTGGTGCCCGAGGTCGACGTAGCCGTGGTGGGCGCTCGCGCGGAAGGCCTGCCCGGTGATCAGGCCGTAGTTCTGCGCGAAGGACGAGAGGAGCGACAGGTCATCCTCCGAGCGGAAGGGAGCCGCTGTGGTGCGCGCGACCTCGTCGGGGAAACGCGCCGCAATCTCCTCGAGCACGGAGCGCCGCTGCGGGTGCGGGCTGTGCATCATCGTGTTGGTCAGCGTCACCCCGAACGCGTCGGCCAGGACGCGGCGGTTGTTCTGCGCCGCGGACAGGTAGGGGCGGTCGTCGGTGCCGGGCAGACCCACCGCGCGGTGGTCGGCGACGAAGGCGGCGTACTGCCCACCCGGTGCGAAGAAGTGCTCGGGACGTCGCGGTCGGCCGAGGAAGACGTCGTCGTTGACGTAGACGAAGGCCTCGGCCAGGCCGGGCACGGCGTGGAGCCGGGTCTCGATGGCGTGCGAGCTGAAGGTCGGGAGGGCCGACGCGGGCAGGATGTCGCGGTGGTCGACGACCCGGATCCGGTCGTGGCCGGTGTCGAGCCACGACGGCACCTGGCCGGCGGTGACCAGGTGGATGCGGCGCACCCACGGCGCGAAGAGGTGCAGGCTGCGCATCGAGTAGCGCAGCTCGTCGCGGCTGCGGTAGCGCGAGGCGCCGCCCGCCCGGGCGCTCGGCGTTCCGCCCAGACCCGTGATCCGCTCGTCGCGCGCGGTCAGCCACGCCTCGTCGTCGCCGTCGACCCACGTGTAGACCACGTCGACATCGAAGCGGACGTCGTCCACGGTCGGCAGCGCCATCGCCTCCAGCGTCGGGACGCTGACGCCGTCGACCTCGATCGTGGTGCGCGCGGCGCCGGCGGGGACGCGGTCGCCGAAGCGGTTGAGGCTCGGCGCCAGCAGGTCGCCCTCGGGGGACTCCTCCCAGAACTGCACGCCCACCTCGACGCCCTCGCCGAGCACGCCGTCGTGCCCGCCGCGCATCGGCCACGGCTCGAGGAACAGCGAGGCCGTACGCGTGCGGGCCAGGTCGTCGGTCATGGCCGCGACCGTGCCGCGGCGCTCGTGCCAGCCGCGCTCGGCCGGGTCGCGCACCGAGAGCCAGTCGGGGACCGAGCTCGCTGCCAGTGCGGCGAGGAGGTCGCCGCGGCGCGAGGCGGGTACGACGACGACCGGGTGCGGATCCAGCCCGCGGGCCGGCATCACGAACCACCCGTCCCCGGTCGCGACAGCGGCGGAGATCAGCGCCTCGAGCGCCGTCGTACGAGCCTGGGCGGGGGTGAGGCCCGCAGCACCGGTCGTCTCGGGCAGGTCGCCCAGCGGGCCGGGGCGCAGGCCGTGCAGCACGCGGCGCGGGGCCAGCGGGTCGGCCCGGCGGGCGATCGCGTTGCGGAAGGTGTCGACCCACTGGCGCGCCAGGGTCTGGCCGTCCCAGCGCTCGGACCGCGCGAGCGCAGCGGCGCCCAGCCTCGTGCGCAGCTCGTCGTCGGTGGCGATCCGCAGCATCGCGGCCGCGAGCGCGGCCTTGGACGCCGGCGGCACGAGCAGCCCGTCGACGTCGTGGGTGATGATCTCGCGGGGTCCGGACGGGCAGTCGTACGACACCGGCGGGACGCCCGCCGACATCGCCTCCTGCAGCACGAGCGGGTAGCCCTCACCTCGCGACGCCAGCACGGCCACGCTGGTCCGGGCCCACTCGGCGGCGATGTCGGCCGTGGTGCCGGGGAGCTCGACGCGGTCCTCGAGGCCGAGCTTGCGGACCTGGGCGGCGAGGTTGTCGGCGCGCGGACCGTCGCCCCAGATCCGCAGCGTCCAGCCGGGGACCTGCTCGTGGATGCGCCAGAACGCGTCGACGACGTGCTCGAACTGCTTCTCGGGCGCGAGCCGGCCGGCGGTGACGAAGGTCTTCTGGTCGAGCGGTGAGCGGAGCTGCGGCTCGGCCGGCAGCGGGTTGGGGATCACCAGCAGCTCGGGGGCCGCACCGCCGAGCCGGCCGGCGAGCCAGCGCGACATGGACTCGGTCAGGGAGACGACGATGTCGGCGCGCGGGGCGAACTCCAGCAGCGCCCCGAGGTCGTTGACGCGGGCGGAGGACGCCCGGTGCTCCTGGTGGACGAGGGCCACGTCGAGGGGTGCGAGCTGGGCGACCACGGCCAGGAGCTCGGGAGTCGTGGTGACGACCACGTCTGCGTCGAGCCCGCCCAGCGCCTCGCGCAGGGTGACGTCGGTGAGGCCGTTGAACTGTGCGTCCCAGGCACGCGGCACGATCACGGACTCCCGTGGCGCCAGCTCGTGGGCGAGCTCGGCAGACGGGCGGCCGGAGACCGCGGTGGGTCGCTCACCTCGTACGTCGACGAGGTAGGTGACCTCGAGACCGTCGGCCAGCGGGTAGTGGGTCGCCGTGCCGCTGCGCGTGACGCTGAGGATCCGGACCCGGTGGCCCTCCCCGAGCCCGAGCAGTGCGTTGGCCTGCTCGATGCCGGAGCGGGCGGTGCCGCCCATGCCGTCGGCGTTGAAGAGGACGAAGACGATGTCGAGCGGGCCGTCGCGGCGCGTGCGGCGCACGGCTGCGCGCACCTTGCCCCCGAGCTTGTCGGTGAGTGCCACGTGTGCCTGGTCCTGTCCGTGGAGGGGTCTGGCGAGCGGGTCGCCACGATCCTAGAGGCCGGGGGAGCGGCCGATAGGGTGACCGGCATGCCGACGTCCCCAGCCCCCGACGCGCAGCCGGGCACCCCGCTGGTCCTGGTCTCCGGTTCCGGTCGCAGTGGCACCAGCTCGCTCGCCGGCACGCTGAAGCGGCTCGGCCTGCACGTGCCGCAGCCCGAGGTGGAAGCGTCGGAGACCAACCCTCGTGGGTTCTACGAGCCGCAGTGGGTCATCGACTTCCACAAGCGTCACCTCAAGGAGCTGGCGCTCTTCAACATCGACAGCCGCCCCGCGGCGGTCGACCTGGTCTCCCACTACATCGCCTCCGGCGCGCCTGCTGCCGAGCTGCACGGATGGCTCTCCGGACAGCTCGACGCTGCCCAGATCGTCGTCAAGGATCCGCACGCCTTCTGGTTCGCGCAGGTCTGGGAGCAGGTGACCGCCGAGCTCGGCGTCGACCTGCGGTGGCTGACCGCCCTGCGCCACCCGGCCGAGGTGGTCGGCTCGCGCGACATCGCCTATCTCTCCAGCCAGTCGGACGACCTGCGGCTGACCAAGGAGACGTCCAACGTCGCCGGCTGGGTGCACGCCGCGCTGCTCACCGAGCGGGCCGGCCGCGGCTCCCGGCGCGCGTTCGTGCGCTACGGCGACCTGCTGGCCGACTGGCGCTCGGCCCTCGCTCCTGTCCAGGAGCAGCTCGACCTGGCCTTCAACACCGACCTCGCCACCCCTGTTTCCGAGCGCGACCACCACCCCGTCGACGACTTCATCGAGCCGTCGATGCGCAAGTCGCAGCTGACGTGGGACGACGTCCGCACCCCCGACTGGCTGCGCGACATGGCCGAGGAGGTCTGGCAGCTGCTCGGCGTGCTCACCACCTCCCCGGACGACGAGGAGAGCCAGAAGCGTCTCGACCAGGTCCACGAGGACTACACGGCCCGCTACGCCGACGCCGTCGCGCTCACCTTCGACCACACCCGCGCCGCGTCCGTCCTGGCCGGGCGTGAGGCGCGCGACGCCCAGCGGGCCACCGTGCAGCAGCTGCGGCGCGACCTCGAGCAGGCGCGCCACGACGGCGCCGCGGCCGGGGCGCCGGGCGTGGGCGGACGCGAGGCGGCGCGCATCCTCGGCCGCGCCGTCGTACGCCGCATCGCCCGCCGCTGACCCGAGGCGGGCGCAGCTCGGCTCAGAGGCCGGTGACGCCCTCCTCGGGACCGGTCGCCTGCTCGTCGAAGTTCTCGTGCTCGATGAGGTGCAGGACGGGTACGCCGAGCTTGCGGCGCGCTCGCGAGGTCCAGTCGACGTGGAAGAACTCGGCCACCACGTGAGGCCTGGTGAGGATGATGGCCTCGCGTGCGTCGACCGCCGCCACCAGCGCGGCGAGGGCGTCGACCGGGGGCTCGGAGGTGACCTTGCCGGTGGCCTTGCCGCCGGCGGCGGTGATCGCGGCGAGTGTCTGCTGGAGCTCCGCGGAGGAGTGCTCCTCGCACTCGCGGCGCAGCGCCTCGATGTCGACGTCGCTCATCGCCAGGGCCGGGGCGGCCATCAGGTCGCCGGCGCCGAGGGTGCCGAGCGAGGCCTCGACGCGGGCTGCGGCGTCCTCGAGCGGCAGGAGCACGTGATAGACGACCGGGTCGTCGATCTCGGCATGGAGGGACCGCACCTGCTCGGCATCGGCGGAGGTGAGGGCCTGCTCGACGAGCAGCACCACGTCGTAGGTGCCGTGCCCGTCATGGATGGAGCCGTCGTGAATCGTGTCGCTGGTGTCACTCATGACTCGCCTCCGGTGTCGGTACTGAGAATTCTAGTGAGGTCGTAGCCGGATGGCTCCTCCAGCTGCGAATATCCGCAGCTCTCCGGTTCGCGGTCCGCGCGCCACCGCTTGAAGTGCGCCGTGTGGCGGAAGCGCCGGCCCTCCATGTGGTCGTACTTCACCTCCAGCACGCGCTCGGGGCGCAGCGCGGTGAAGCCGAGGTCCTTGCCCGCGCTCCACCGGCTCTGGGTGCCGGGGACACGATCGGGGTTGGCGGTGAGGAACTCGTTCCACCTGCCCCACGGGTGGTCCTCGATGTCGCAGACGAGGGGCTGGAGCTCCTGCCACAGCGCGGCGCGCTTCGCGGCGGTGAAGCTGGCCGAGACCCCGATGTGCTGCAGCTCGCCGTCGTCGTCGTACAGCCCCAGCAACAGCGAGCCGATCAGCGGCTCCTCGGGGGTGGACGTCTTGTGCTCGCGATAGCCCGCGAGCACGACGTCGGCGGTGCGCTCGTGCTTGATCTTGAGCATGGTGCGCTTGTTGGGCTCGTAGGCGGCGCCGAGCGGCTTGGCGACGACTCCGTCGAGCCCGGCTCCCTCGAACTCCTCGAACCACCGCTCGGCCTCGACCGGGTCCTCGGTGGTGCGCGTGAGGAAGCAGGGACCGGTGCCGTCGAGGTGCCCGAGCGCCTCGACGAGCGCGGCCCGGCGTTCGGCGAAGGGACGCGCGAGGTACGACGTGTCGCCCAGGGCGAGGAGGTCGAAGGCCACCAGCCCGGCCGGCGTCTCGACAGAGAGCTTGTCCACGCGGCTCGCGGCCGGGTGGATCCGCTCCTGCAGGGTCTCGAACTCCAGTCGCCATCCCTGCGGACCCTGCAGGCCGACGAAGATCTCGCCGTCCAGCACGACGCGGTCGGGAAGCTGGCGGCGGCACGCCTCGACGACCTCGGGGAAGTAGCGGGTGAGCGGCTTGGTGTTGCGGCTGGCGAGCTCGACCTCGTCGCCGTCCTTGAAGACCAGGCAACGGAACCCGTCCCACTTCGGCTCGAAGCTCAGGCCGCCATGCTTGGCCGGGTCGGGCACGCCGCTCACGCTCTTGGCGAGCATCGGCTGCACGGGCGGCATCACGGGGAGGTCCACGCCACCGAGCCTAGTGGCGGGCGCCTTCCTAGACTTGCCGCCATGACACGCGCCGCGACCGTCCCGTTCTCCGGCCGCACGAAGTGGGGGGAGGTCCTCGGCAACGTGGGGCTCGCCGCGCTGGGCGTGGTGCTGCTGCTCGTCGCAACAGCCGAGCTGTCGGGGCGCGAGCCCGTCGGGCTCTGGCTGCTGGTGCTCTACACCGCGTACGCCGTCGCGGCGACCCTCGCGCTCGCCGTCGTGGTGGCCGTCACCTCACAGCTGCCCACGCTGGGCGAGGCCACGGTCGACGATCGGCCGGCGGTCGGGGTGCGTTCGTGGTCGGCGCCCTGGTGGCACGCGAACGCCCTCGACCTCGGCCTCGCGGTCACCGGCGTCGCCCTCGCCGCTGCCGGCTTCGCAGCGGGTGGGACGTGGACCGTCGTCGGCGCCCTCCCGGGACTGGTCGGCCTCTGGTTCGCCGTCCGGGTCGCGCTCGTCCTGATCCGCAGGCGCCGCCCGCCCGCTCTGTGGCTCACCGCCGACGAGGTCGTCGTGGATTCTCCCGCCGGGCGCGCCCGTGCCGCCCGCGAGACGGTGCGTGAGGTGCGCAGCCGTGGACGACGCGTCGTCGTCGAGCTCGACCGGGACGCGACCTGGGAGTCCTGCCCCCGCCCGTGGCGGCGCGGGCCATCGGCCGGGACCGTCCTCGTGCTCGAGGCCTCGGACGTCGGGCACCGTGCGGGCGCGCTCGCGGACTGGCTCCGCGCCGAGCTCGACCTCGCCGACAGGGTTAGGGCGAGCCCACCGGGGAAGGCACCTAGCTGGCCCCGATCCCCCCACCACAAGGAGTGACCACTTCCGTGACGAGCAACCAGGCGACCCCACAGGGCGTGAACACCGAGGGGCGGCCGCAGCTGCCGCCGGTCGTCTACGTGCCCACGACGGACGAGTGGGACGTCGCCTCTCGCCGGGTGCTGCTCCACCAGGTCGCCGACGGACGCACCGCCCTCTACACCTACTCGGCCATCGACCGGCTCCACAGCTGGTACCTGCCGGACGCTCCCTGGCTGCTGTGTGACGTCGCTGCCCTCCAGCGCATCCACGACCAGACCCCCTACGACCTGCTGTTCCTCGACGTGGACCCCGGGCTGCGCGACGAGCCGGCCGGCGCGGATGACGACGGACACGAGGCGCGCAGATGAGCGGGGGCATCGACGTCGACCTCGGGGTCCTCGACACGATCGCCGGCGACCTCGAGGGCGCGGCCGAGGGACTCGAGGGCCTGGCCGGGAGCGTCCCGCGTGGCGTGGACGCCGGCCCGATGACCGCGGTGGTGGCGAGCATGCTCAGCCAGGTCGTCACGAGCGCCGGCAACGTGGCCAACGCCCTCACCGGCACCGCCGATGGCGTACGACTCGCGCGCGGCTACTACCAGCGGGCGGACGCCGATGCGTCTGCCGACATGAACCGGATCCGCCAGGTGATGGAGCCGTGAGCATCGAGACCGAGATCACGGGCTCGCCCGGCGGCATCGAGGGCGCCGCCACGTGGCTGCGCAGCAGCCTCGAGCCGAAGCTCACCGGGGCCGCTGACGCCGCCAACGGCGCGCGTCGTGCCGCCGAGATGGGGGGGAGCTCGGTGGCGGGCGAGGAGTTCGCCGACACCGCCGGGCGCATCCGTGACAAGTCCGACGATCTCGCCGGGGCGGCGAAGAAGATGGCCGGCGACCTCGACGACTTCGCGGAGAAGCTGCGTCGCTCGCAGGACCAGATGGGCGACGTGCGGTCCACCGCCCGCGGCAAGGGGCTCACCGTCACCGGGTTCACGGTGCAGCACCCCGGCGACGGCCCGTCCCGCCCGCCTTCCTCCTTCGAGGGGACACCGGAGGAGGTCGAGGACCACAACCGGCGCGTGACGGCGTACGACGCGCACCAGGACCTGCTCCAGGCCTACTACGACGCCGAGACCGAGGCTGCGCGCATCGACCGCTACTACGCCACCGCCTGCCGGGAGCTGCAGAACGACTACCTCCCCGGCACGCACGCGGCCTGGATCATCACCCTGGGCGACATCGTGGGCGAGGGCGCGGCCGGCATCATCGGCGCGACGATCTCCCTCGAGCGCTCCCGCCTGCTGCAGTCCGCCACGGACCTCGTCGACGAGGCAGCTCGGGCCATCGACGACCTGCAGGCACACCCCGAGCGCTACATGAAGCGCAAGTGGTTCTTCTTCCAGACCATCGACGAGGCCAGGCTGGAGGCCGACCGGCTCGCCATCCAGGGCAAGCTCGACGAGGCCGAGGACCTGCTGCGCCAGGCCGACGAGGTGGCGGACTCCCGTGCCCTGCGATACCTCGGCCGCGCCGGCAAGATCCTCGGGCCGTTGGGTCTCGGGCTCGGGGTCTACAACGACTGGCAGGAGGGGGAGACGACCGAGCAGATCGCGGTCTCGCAGGGTGTCTCCGCCGGGCTTGGCGCCGCTGCCGGTTTCGGTGCGAGCGTCGGCACGGCGGCGTTGATCGGTGCCGCCGCCGGCTCCGTGGTGCCCGGCGTCGGCACCGTTGTCGGAGCCGTGGTCGGCACGGTCGTGGGTGCCGGCATCGCGATCTTCGCCGACGGTGCCATCGACTCGCTGTTCGAGAACGGCCCCGACGTCGGCAAGGCGTGGGACGAGGGCGTCGACGCGCTCGAGGACACCGGCGAGGCCATCGTCGACGGCGTCTCGAGCGTCGGCGAGACCGTCGGCGGGTGGTTCAGCTGACCGCGCGGCGCAGGATCGGCACGGTCTCCGCGGCCTTCGGCGTCGTGGCGGGGTTGCTGGCCGGCGCGCTCGGCGTCGGGCTCGTGCTCGAGGCCGACAGTGCCTTCGGGCGCGCCTGGTCGTCGGCCTTCATCGTGTTCGGCGTGGTGTCCGTGCTGGGCGCGGTCGTGTCAGCGCGACCTCTCGAGGCGGACTCCCCGGCGGCACGGACCGCAGGACTGGCCACGCTGGTGCTGCTCGGCGGCTGGGCGGCGGTTGCCGCCGTGGTGGGCGCGGTCGAGGAGAGCTGGCTGTGGGGCGTGCTGCTCGGTGCCGCGGCGCTGTACCTCCTCTCGGCCGCCGCGAGGCTCTGGCGTCGTGCACCACGCGGTGCCGCCGCTCGCCGCTGAGCTCAGTCCTCGCCGCGCAGGGAGAACGACCGCAGCCGGTCGCCGGCGAACCACACGCCGACAGCCGTGACGACCAGGCTGGCCAGGATCGCCCACGTCAGGTTGGCCGGGTCTGGCAGCTGGGCGGAGAGCTCGTGGCCCACCCGCAGGCCCCACTGACCGATGCTGAGCCAGGCGACCCCGGTGAACAGGTTGCCGAGCAGGCTCTCCCAGATCAGCACGAACATCAGCGACGCGATGACCGCGTGCCGGGTGACCGCGGAGATCGCGAGGAACAGCGCGGAGTACGTGGTCCCCGCCACGAGCGCGCCGACGAAGAGTGCCCACGCCCGCGTGCTGTCGCCGGTGATGAGGGCAGCGACCAGGATCGGCAGCGCTCCGGCCGTGAGCGTGGCGGCGAGCGCCACGACCCACTTGCTGATGGCCACGCCGTAGCGGCTGACCGGCTTGGCGAGCAGGTAGATGATCGAGCCGTCGTCCACCTCCGGTCCGAGCACCGAGGAGGCCGCGAGGATCGCGACCAGCGGCAGCACGAGGGGGTAGCCCAGGCCGGGGAGGATGTCGAAGGCCGCGTCGCCGTCGGCGAGGGCGGTGATCAGGGACACCAGCGCGATCAGCAGGACCGGGAAGGCCAGCAGCAGGTAGAAGCGGCGGCGACCCAGCAGTGCTTGCAGGGCCAGCTTGGCGATCGTCGCGTTCATCATCGGGCCACCAGGTAGGCGAAGACGCTCTCCAGCGACTCGTCGCTGGGGGAGAGCTCGTAGAGGGTCACGTCGTGCTGCTTGGCCAGGCCGGGCAGGCCGACGGCGAAGCTGCCCAGGTCGTCGACCTGGACGTCGAGGTGGTCGCCGCGCAGGCTGACCGATCGCACCGAGGCCTGCGCCATCAGGGCGGCGGCGAGGGTGCGGTTGTCGCTGGACTTGAGGGCGTACTGCACCGGCCGATCGGTCATCAGCCGGCGGATCGCACCGAAGTCGCCGGAGGCGGCGTGCCGTCCGGAGACCACGACCTCGATGTGCCGGGCGAGCCGCTCGACCTCCTCGAGGATGTGGGAGCTGAAGAGCACCGTGCGGCCCTCGTCGCCGAGGCGTCGCAGCAGGTCCATCAGGTGCATCCGCTGACGCGGGTCGACGCCGTTGAACGGCTCGTCGAGCAGCAGCACGCCGGGGTCGTGGACCAGGGCCGCGGCGATCTTCACGCGCTGCCGCATGCCCTTGGAGTAGGTGTCCAGACGGCGCCCCGCCGGCTCGACCATGTCGACCTCCTCCAGGATCCGCTCGGTGGCGGCGGCCGCGTCGGGCAGTCGGTGGAGGTCGGCGTTGGCACGGACGAACTGGCGCCCGGTCAGGTAGCCGAAGCTCAGCTCGCGCTCGGGCACCAGCCCGATCTGCCGGTAGATCTCGGTGTTGCGCCAGACCGGCTTGCCGTCGATCGTGACGTGGCCGGCCGACGGCGCGAGGAAGCCCGCCATCATCGCCATCAGCGTGGTCTTGCCAGCGCCGTTGGGACCGAGGAGGCCGGTGACGCCGGGACCGATCGAGAGCGAGACGTCGTTGACCGCGACGACGTTGCCGAACCAGCGCGAGGCCGAGTCGAGGACGAGGGTGGTCATCGCGACCCCACCTTCTGGAAGCGGGCGACCAGGCCGAGGAGACAGCCCGCGACGAGCAGCAGCGCGACCAGGGCGTACGCCAGGACCCAGGCGCCGTCGACCGGCACGAACGTCTCGACCCCCGCGTCCCAGGCATTGGCGAGCCCGGTGTAGAGGGACCAGGGGGAGAACAGTCCGGCCGCGACCGACACGGCGTCGGCGTCCTGGTCCGCCGCGATGGCCTGGATCGCGGTCACGACTCCGGTGAGGACGATCAGCGCCATCACGGAGCCGACCACGGCGAAGCCGCGCCGCAGGGACACCGAGGAGATGAGCCCGGTGATGCCGGCGACCAGCAGGGCCAGCAGGGTCTGGAGCGCGACCGCCTTGAGCAGCTGGGTGACCTGGTCGCTCTTGTCGAGGCCGGACAGCATCGCGCCGACGAAGAGCAGGAGCGTCGGCACGGCCATGAAGAACCAGAGTGCGACCGCCAGCGACAGCCACCTCATCAGGGCGAAGAGGGGCGCGGAGAGCGGCCGTGCCAGGTAGAGCACGATCGAGCGGTGGCGCAGGTCGCGGGAGAACAGCACCGGGGCCTGCGCGGCGGCGAAGAGGCTGACCAGGAGCTGGGTCTGGTTGGTGTAGTCGGCGTAGGAGATCGGCAGCGAGGACATGCCGGTGAGGACCACCACGCCGACGACGATCAGGGCGGGCAGGACCGACATCGCCAGGAGCAGGAACGGCATCACCTTGGACTTGCCCGAGCGTCCCAGGCCGTAGGCGTGGCGCAGGCCGGTGATGAAGAGGGTCCGCGCGATCGTGGCGGTGCCCTCGCGGAGGCCGTCGTAGCGGCGGTAGCCGAGGTCGTGGATGACACCGGGGCGGGACTGCGGGACGTCAGACATGGGCGGCACCCCCGTCGAGGAAGACGTCCTCCAGGTGGCGACGGTCTGGCTGGAGGCGCATCAGGCCCAGGCCCAGCTCGGCGGCGACGTCACGGATGAGGTCGAAGGCCGCGCCCTCGTGAGCCAGCTCCGTCGGAGGCGGGTCGATCGCGACCATCGCGCCACGTGGCCGGCAGGTGAGGCCGCGCTTGGCGAGCGCCTCACCGAGCAGGTCACGCTCGGTCTCGGTGCCGACGACCTCGACGAGCAGGCTGCCGGTGTGCTCGATGAAGTCGCCGGTCGCGCTGGAGCGCAACAGGTGGCCGCCGTCGAGGACGATGACGTGGTCGCTGACCTGCTCGAGCTCGCCCAGCAGGTGGGAGGTGACCAGGACGGCGATGCCGAACTCGCCTCCGATGCGCTCCACCAGCCGCAGCATGTCGTTGCGGGCGGCCGGGTCGAGGCCGTTGGTGGGCTCGTCGAGGAAGACCAGACGAGGGTCGTGGGCGAGCGCCTGGGCGAGCTTGGCGCGCTGCTTCATGCCGGTGGAGTAGCCGCCCATCGGCCGGTAGCGCTCCTCGTCGAGCCCGACGTGGCGCAGCACGTCGGCCGCTCGCTCGCGGGCCGCCGAGGCGCCGAGGCCCGACATCCGCGCCATGTGGACCACGAAGTCGCTCGCGCTGACGTCGGGCGGGAGGCAGTCGTGCTCCGGCATGTAGCCGACGAGCCGGCGGATGTCCTCGCTGGCTTCCTCGATGTCGTGGCCCAGGACGCGGGCGTGGCCGCCGGTCGGCTCGAGCAGCCCCAGCAGGATCTTGATCAGCGTCGACTTGCCCGCGCCGTTGGCTCCGACGAGTCCGGTCACACCGGCGCCGACCTCGACCGTGAGGTCGGTCAGCGCGTGGACCGCCCCGTAGTGCTTCGTCAGGCCGGCCGTCGAGATGACTGGCGCCAGGCCGGTGAGTTCCCCCGTCACGAACCTCACGCTAGCGGTACGCGCCCACAGGTGGCATCAGGGAGGTCCCTGAGGCGTGTGGGGATTCGGTGAAGATCCGCGTTGGCCCGCGTACCGGTCTGCCGGGTCTCGGCAGCCCCGCCCGAGGCGGGCCCTAGGCTTGCCTTGCAATCCCCGGTTGGTCTGCCGGCAGGGCCCGCCTGACTTTGAATCAGGACTAGCGACGTAGGTTCGACTCCTACCCGGGGAGCTCATCGTCCGTCGTACTCGGGGTGTGCGCGTACCAGCCGGCCCCGGCTGGGGGTGGACCCGCCGCCTGCATCGCTATGAGGGCGCGGAGGCTTCCGTTCACCGGAGGCAGCTCCTCACGCGTCGAGCGGACGAGGTCGCCCGCCCAGAAGACGATGAACAGCTCGTCAGGGTGTCCGGAGGCGAGCAGCTCGCTGAAGTGATCGAGGAGCCACGAGCGCCTGGTGCCGTGCTTCCGGACGACCTCCTCCCACTGGTCAGGGGTCACGAGGAACGTGCGGTCGGGCCGGGCGGGCGAACGGCGTACGACGAACCGACCCGGAGCCAGCTCCTCGAACTCGCCCTGGAACCGGAGGACCTCGTGCAACCACGCGCGCTGGGTGGCGCGGTCCGGCAGGTCCGAGGCCTCGCTGGCCGTGCCCCGATGGGCGAGGATGTGTCCGCCGACGCCGCGCATGACTGCGAAGGCTGCCCACGGCGCGTAGGCAGAGGGCTCGTCGTAGCCCTGGGCCGCGCGCCACTCCGCGGCGAGGGGGAGGAGGAGCAGCGACCCCTCGGCGGGCACGTCGTCGGGCAGCTTGTCCCGGTCGAGCACAACCCGATGTCGAGCTGGCTGCCGTACGGCCCGGGGACGACGTCGACGGACGTTACCCGGACGTCCGTGCCGAGGCCGTCGTAGCGCTCGATCCGGTCAGCCCCGGTGCCGTACGCGTCCACCGTCTCGTCCGGGTCGAGCGGCCGGGTGAGGATCTCGAACAGACGGCGGGCGTACTCCTCGTCCTCCATGACCCGATCCTCCTCCCTCCCTGTAGGGCTGACGACTGCGTTCCTCCTTTCTGCGAGGAGCGATCGCCGCGACAGCGTTTGTTCTCGACCACGCTGACGTCGTCGTGGCTGCCGAGCGCTGACCCCGGCCTTCACCTCCTCGGGGGGACCAATGGCCCTGTCGCGGCAGCCACGGGACGAGGACACTCGAGACCAGAGACCAGAGGAGACCGCGATGACCCACGCGCCAGCGCCTCGCCCGCCAGACCCCGTCCGGGTCGTGGTCGAGGACGTTCCCGGCCTCGAGGACCGCGTGAGCGAGGCGACGCGACGCGCTCACGCGTCCGGGTGCGCCGTCGAGCTCGTCGAGACGGCGGTGGCCGAGGACGACCACGAGGCCAGGGCACGGTTGATCCGACGCCTGGACGAGGCTCTGACGGTGGCCCGTCGCGCTGCCCCGGGTGTCGAGATCCGCGTCGGTGCTCCCATCGACCTCCCCCGCTCTCGGCACCCGCTCTGAAAGGCGTTCTCGCGGTCGGGAGGGTCCGGAAGATGCGCTCTGCTCCGAGCAGCTCCCGAGAAGCGGTGCACCACCCCGGCGGCGACGTCGGCGGCTCCCAGCGCCAAGAGCTCGCGTCGCGCGCCGATCAGGCGGCGAGCCTTGCCGACCCCGGCATGACGGTCGGCCGGCAGGAGCACGTGTCGCTGCACGCGAGGTAGGTGTGCACCGCGTGCCCACAGCCGGGGCAGGGCAGGTCGTGCGACAGGTGCTGGGTGCTGGTCTGGACTGTGTCCCACATGGTCGTGCCTCCGATCGGGCCTTCTCCTACAAGGACGACGATCGGGGCGTCCCTGATACGACACAGAGATGCAAATTCGCCTCCCCAGAGGCCAGTGACAGACTGCGGCCATGGACAACCTCACCGTCATCGTCCTCGCCGCCGGCGGCGGCACCCGGATGAAGTCGAAGACCATGAAGGTGCTGCACCCGATCGCCGGACGCTCCATGATCGGCCACGTGCTCCGCGCCGTGCAGGCCGTCGAGCCCACCCGCGTCGTGGCCGTCGTCGGCCACCAGCGCGAGCAGGTCGGACCGCACATCACGGAGCTGCTGCCGGATGCCGTGCTGGCGGTCCAGGAGAAGCAGGAAGGCACCGGCCACGCCGTACGCATCGCGATGGAGGCCGCCGGGACGACCACCGGCACCGTGATCGTGGCGGCCGGTGACACCCCGCTGCTGGAAGGGGACTCGCTGCGCGCCTTCGCCGCCGAGCACGAGGCCGCCCAGCGGGCGGTGAGCATCCTCAGCGGCCGGGTGCCCAACCCCTTCGGCTACGGCCGGATCCTCCGCAACGCCGAGGGCGACGTCGAGGCGATCGTGGAGGAGAAGGAGGCGACGCCCGAGCAGCAGGCGATCGACGAGATCAACTCCGGGATCCTGGCCTTCGACGCCGAGTTCCTGGTCTCCGCGCTGCCGCGGATCACCAACGACAACGCCAAGGGCGAGTACTACCTGACCGACGCCGTCCACCTCGCCCGCGAGGACGGACTCACCGTCGGTGCCCACCTCATCGAGGACGTGGCCCAGACCGAGGGCGCCAACGACCGCGCCCAGCTCGCCGAGCTCGGCAAGGAGCTCAACCGCCGCATCGTGACCCGCTGGATGAAGGACGGGGTCACCGTCATGGACCCGGCCACCACGTGGATCGAGGCCGACGTGGTGATCGAGCCCGACGCCACGATCCTGCCCGGCACGCAGCTCCTCGGCGCGACGGTCGTCCGCGAGGACGCCGTGGTCGGGCCGGACACCACGCTCAAGGACTGCGAGGTCGGCGCCGGCGCGCGGGTCGTACGCACTCACGGCGAGCTCGCCGTCATCGGCGATCGCGCCACGGTCGGTCCGTTCGCCTACCTCCGCCCGGGCACCCAGCTCGGTGCTTCCGGCAAGATCGGCACGTTCGTCGAGACCAAGAACTCGCTGATCGGCGACGGCGCGAAGGTCCCGCACCTCTCCTACGTCGGTGACGCCGAGATCGGTGAGGGCACCAACATCGGGGCCGGCACGATCTTCGCCAACTACGACGGGGTGGCCAAGCACCGCACCGTCATCGGCCGGTACGTCAAGACAGGGTCCCACAACACGTTCGTCGCGCCGGTCTCGGTCGGCGACGGAGCGGCCACGGCGGGAGGCACCGTCGTACGCCGCAACGTGCCGCCGGGAGCGCTCGCCGTCAGCAGCTCGCCGCAGCGCAACCTCGAGGGGTGGACGGAGTCGAAGCGCCCCGGGACCGCGCAGGCCGATGCCGCGCGAACGGCTCGTGAACTCCAGGAGAAGACCGAGGGGTGACCCGGGGTTGGGGGATGGGCCGCAGGTGGGCGAGAATCCTGACAGCACCTCCGAACGCCCACCCCCCAAGGCTGACGAGCACAGCGAGGAGTCGCGTCGCGTGAGCGGTATGAAGCGGACCACCGAGAAGAACCTGATGGTCTTCAGCGGCCGGGCCTACCCCGGGCTCGCCGAGGAGGTCGCTGAGCTCCTCGAGTGCGGGCTCGTGCCCCAGGACGCCAGAGCCTTCGCCAACGGCGAGCTCTACGTCCGCTACGAGGAGTCGGTGCGCGGCTGCGACGCCTTCGTGATCCAGAGCCACACTGCTCCGATCAACGAGTGGATCATGGAGCACCTGATCATGGTCGACGCCCTCAAGCGGGCGTCGGCGAAGCGGATCACGGTGGTCATGCCCTTCTACGGCTACGCGCGCCAGGACAAGAAGCACCGCGGTCGCGAGCCGATCTCGGCTCGGCTGATGGCCGACCTCTTCAAGACCGCCGGCGCGGACCGGCTCATCACCGTCGACCTCCACGCCGACCAGATCCAGGGCTTCTTCGACGGCCCCGTCGACCACCTGATGGCGCTGCCGATCCTCACCGACTACGTCAAGGAGAAGTACGGCGACCAGCCACTCGCCGTGGTCTCCCCGGACGCCGGGCGGATCAAGGTCGCGGAGCGCTGGTCGGCCCGCCTCGGCGGCGTACCCCTGGCGTTCATCCACAAGACCCGCCGCACCGACGTGGCCAACGAGGTCGTCGCCAACCGCGTGGTCGGTGACGTGGCCGGCAAGATCTGCATCCTGACCGACGACATGATCGACACCGGTGGCACGATCGTGAAGGCCGCCGAGGCGTGCGTCGCCGCCGGCGCCGCCGGGGTGATCATCGCCGCCACGCACCCGATCCTGTCCGACCCGGCGGTCGACCGGCTCAAGAACTCCTCGGCCATCGAGGTCGTGGTCACCAACACGCTTCCGGTGCCCGCGGACAAGCAGTTCGACAAGCTGACCACGCTGTCGATCGCGCCGCTGATCGCGCGGGCGATCCGCGAGGTCTTCGAGGACGGGTCCGTCACCTCCATGTTCGACGGCCACGCGTAGGGACCCTGCGGCATCTGCATGAATCCCCGCGTACGCGGGGATTCATGCATTGTCGGGGTGTTGCAAACCCCTCGCGGTGCCAGTTCCCCCGCGTACGCGGGGAAACCAACGACCGCCGACGACCCCTACAACGCGCGGTCCAGGTCGTCGAGCGCGTCGTTCCACGCCCGCGCCAGGACCGTCGGCGCGTCCCCACCCTCGAGCGCGGCGGCGACCGCGGCGCGCAGCTCGCGGCGTACGTCGGGGGTGAGGGGCAGGCGCGGGAAGGCGTCGCCGATCACGTCGCCCATCGCCTGGCCCGAGCGGCGGGCGAGGTCGAGGCCGTCGGTGACGTAGCGGGTGAGGTAGGGGTGGACCAGGTCGGCCTGCTCCCAGCCCCAGAACCCGGCGCCGACGGCGTGGAACTCGTGGCTGCCCAGCTCGCCGCCCATCAGCCTCGCCCACGCATCGGCCTTCGCCTCCGGAGTGGGTACGGCGGCTCGCGCGCTCAGCTCGGCGAGGTGGCCCGACACCGACTTGTCCCGCTCGGCCTCGGCGTCGATCCAGGAGGGGTCGCCGAGCTCGGCGAGGCGGTGGACCGCCGCCCACCGGACGCTCTGCTCGACCTCGTCGCTCGCGAGCTGCGCGACGAGGAAGTCGGTGTCGTCGCTCAGTCGCGACAGCATCAGGGTGGCGCCCGGGGCGAGCGCCGGGTTGCCGGCCTCGACGGCCCCGCGCGCGATGTCGGCGACCACTGAGAGGTGGGCGCCGATGTCGCCGGGTTCACCCTGGCTGCGCATGACGGCCGCCGTGGGTGCGCCGAACTTGAACGGACCGGCGAGCACGCGCGTCACTCCCTCGAAGACGAGGGGGTGCGTCTCCTTGCGCAGGTGACGGTCGGCCAGCGCGACGAGCTCGGCCAGCGAGATCACCTGCGACTCGCAGAGGTCGAGCGCGGTCCACCACAGCATCGCGCGGGTCAGGTGCGACTCCACCAAGGACAGCCCGGCCGCGATCGCGGCCCACGACTGCTCGTCGGGACGGATGACCGCGAAGGTCTCGTCGCCCGAGTTGGGCACGACCACCAGGCCGGCGAACTCCTCCAGCCGGACGGGCTCGGCGCCGAGGTGCACGTCGCGGGAGTCCACGAGCCGCATCGAGTCGTCGTACGCCGACACGGTGAGGCGGTGCGGCCGCGAGCCCTCGCGGGTGAGGACGGGGACCCCGGAGCCGTCGCGGGTGACGCGAAGGGTGTCGAAGCCCGTCGTGCGCAGCCACGCCTCGGCCCAGGAGCGGACGTCGAGGTCGGTCGCGGAGTCGAGCGAGTCGAGGAAGTCGGCGAGGTCGGCGTTGCCGAAGGCGTGGGAGGTGAGGTGGCGGTTGACTCCGGCCAGGAAGTCCTTCTCGCCGAGCCAGTGCCCCAGCTGCGCGAGTGCGGCGTTGCCCTTGGCGTAGGTGATCATGTCGAAGTTGGCGAAGGCCGTGTCGACGTCGACGATCTTGTCGGTGACCTCGGCGATCGGGTGCGTGGAGCGCCGCCGGTCGGCGCGGTAGCCGGTGGGCTTGCGGGTGATGGCGGCCGAGGTCCAGGCGTCGGTGTAGCCCGCCGCGACGCCGGCGATGTCGTAGCCCATGAAGTCGGCGAACGACTCGTTGAGCCAGGAGTCCTCCCACCACTTCATGGTGACGAGGTCGCCGAACCACATGTGGGCCATCTCGTGCGCGAGGGTCGATGCGCGCCACTCGCGCTCGAGCTCGGTCGGGGTCCCCTGCGTGAGGCTCTGGTCGCGGAACACGACGCAACCGGGGAACTCCATCGCGCCCCAGTTGAGGCCGGGTGCAAAGACCTGCTGGTAGTCGGCGAAGGGGTAGTCCGGCTCGAAGATGGTCGTGAAGTGCTGGAAGCACGCGCTGGTGATCCGCTTCAGCTCGTCGGCGTCCCGACGCAGCTCACGCTCCTGGGACGCGCGCGCGTGCCAGCCGAAGGGCAGCGTGCCGGCGGGCGCCGGGGCGTACGGCTCGTCCCACGTCACCGACACCCAGGGGCCGCCCACCACGGTGAAGAGGTACGACGAGAACGGCGGGGTCGTCGCGAAGGACCACGTGTCGCCCTCGCGGCCCGTCAGCGCGCCGTTGGCGAGGATGGTCCAGTGCGAGGGCGCCGTCACCGACAGCGAGAAGGTCGACTTGATGTCGGGCTGGTCGAAGCAGGGGATGACCTTCTGGGTGATGTCCATCGACGTGTGCGCGCAGACGTAGCGCTCGCCGTCGGCGGGGTCGACGGTCACCGTCATCCCGTCGCCGTCGGTGACGTAGGGCATCCGTGCGGCGACCCGCACCTTGTTGGTCTCGCCGAGGTCGGTGAGCGCGATCCGCCCGTCCTCGTACGCCGCCGGGGAGTCGTCGAGCGTGACGTCCTTGCCGCCGTTGAGCTCAAGGAACGTCGAGGCCCCCGGCCGGGTGCACCGGAAGGAGATCGTCGCCTCGACGCCGAAGTCCTCGGTGGAGGTCAGGTCGAGGTGGAGCTCGGTGTGGACGTCGGTCAGCAGGAGGGCGCGCTCGCGCGCCTCGGGAAGCAACAGGGGCACCGGGCCACCCTAGTGACCGGCCTCCAGCACGGCCTGCGGATTCGACCCGGCGCGGGGACCGGGTCTAGAGTTCACGGGTTGCCTCGGCGAGGGAGCCCGACGAACGACTGGGACTCCGTGATCGACTGGGCCGGACCGCACTCACTGCGCCGCGCTCACGATCCGGAGCGCGGCGTTCGTCGTCTCCGGAGCGCCGGGCCCACCGACCAGGGCTGCCAGGCCCGACCCGAGACCCCGACCTGATGGAGAACGCCATGTCTGCCCCCGAGAAGATCGCCGCCGAGCCGCGCACCGAGTTCGGCAAGGGTGCCGCGCGCCGCATCCGCCGCGAGAACAAGATCCCCGCCGTCATCTACGGTCACGGCAACGAGACGGTCCACGTGATCCTGCCCGGCCACCAGACGATGATGGCCCTCAAGCACGGTGGCGCCAACGCCCTCCTCGCGCTCGAGATCGACGGCTCCGAGCAGCTCGCCCTGACCAAGGACGTGCAGGTCGACCCGATCCGCCGCGTCATCGAGCACCTCGACTTCGTGGCCGTGCGACGCGGCGAGAAGGTCACCGTCGACGTCCCGATCCACGTCATCGGCGACGCCGCCCCCGAGACCCTGGTCGTCACCGAGAACACCGTCATCTCGGTCGAGGCCGAGGCCACCCACATCCCCGAGTTCTTCGAGGTGTCGGTCGAGGGCGCCCCGATCGGCACCCAGATCCACGCCAAGGACCTCGACCTCCCCTCGGGCACCACGCTGCTCGCCGACGAGGAGCTGCTCATCGTCAACGTGACGCAGCAGATCTCCGCCGAGGCCCTCGAGGCCGAGCTGGAGGAGGCCGAGGCCGAGGCCGGCATCGAGCACGACGCTCCCGAGGCCGAGACCGCCGAGGCCCAGGACGAGGCTGCCGGCGAGGACGCCGCCGCGGAGTCCGGTCAGGGCACCGACTCCGAGTGAGCCACGACGTCCCGCGGTGATGCTTCACCATGGGATGTCGCTCGATGGGCACTTGCCACGGTGAACTCACCGTGGCAAGTGCCCATTCGTCTGCATACCGTGATGAAGCGACGCCGGAGCCGGAGCGGCTGGGAGGATGAGCCCATGAGTGGGGAGCAAGACGGGGTGTGGCTGGTGGTCGGCCTGGGCAACCCCGGGCCGGCCTACGCCGGGCACCGCCACAACATCGGCTACCTCGTCGCCGACGAGCTGGCCTCCCGGATGGGCAGCGCGTTCCGCTCCCACAAGTCCGGGCGCGCCGACGTCGTGGAGGGACGCCTCGCGATGGGCGGGCCCCGCGTCGTGCTCGCCCGCGGCCGCGGCTACATGAACGAGTCGGGCGGGCCCGTCAAGGCGCTTGCCACCTTCTACAAGGTCGACCCGGGCCACGTGATCGCCATCCATGACGAGCTCGACATCCCCTTCGGCACCCTGCGGATCAAGCTCGGCGGCGGCGACAACGGCCACAACGGCCTCAAGTCGATGCGGTCCTCCCTGGCCACCGGCGACTTCTACCGCGTCCGGGCCGGCATCGGTCGCCCGCCCGGACGCCAGGACGTCGCCGACTTCGTCCTGTCGAACTACTCCACGGTCGAGCGCAAGGAGCTTCCGTTCCAGGTCTCCGACGCCGCCGACGCGGTCGAGTCGCTGATCACCGACGGGCTCGAGAAGACCCAGCAGCGCTTCAACAGCTGACCGGGCCGGCCGGTCACCAATAGTGGTGAACCGTCTTGCCGGCTGCCACATCGCCGGTTTGGCCGTGGCCAACATGGAGGTGTGCCGCCCGGGCCCGGGCGGCACACCAATGTCACCGGTTGTGCGCGTGCGGACCCACGCGACAGCGACCTCCGGCACCCTCGGCGACGCGGTTCAGGCGACTGCCCCGGAGCGAACGCCCACCGGGACTCCCCAATACGGATGATGTCGGGCGCTCGCCCACGCCAGCCAGGGACCCCGGCGAAAAACTCTCCTTGTCTGTCGGCTTCGGACGCCGACTGGTGGGGAGGGGACATGAAGGTCGCGGTCTTCGGGCTGGGGTATGTCGGAACGGTGACCTCGGCGGGCCTCGCGTCCCAGGGCCACGCGGTCGTGGGGGTCGATGTCGATCCACACAAGGTGAGCTCGATCCGGGCGGGAAGCTCACCGGTGGTCGAGCCGGGGCTCGAGAAGCTCGTCGCAGACGGCGCGGCGTCAGGTGCCCTCACCGCCACCGACGACGCCCGCGTCGCGATGGAGCACGCCGACGTGTCCCTCGTCTGCGTCGGCACACCGTCCGGACCGCACGGTGAGACGGACCTCAGCTACGTCAGTCGCGCTGTGGAGGACATCAGGGACGCCATGGAGACGGCGTCCGTGCCGCCTTTCGGCCATCACTCGGTCGTGATCCGGAGCACGGTGCCACCAGGGACCGGCGCGCAGATCGTGGCGCCGGTCTTCGCGGAGCCCCCCCACGGGTGGCAGGTCGGCACGGCGATGTGCCCCGAGTTCCTCAGGGAGGGATGCGGCGTCGCCGACTTCTACGACCCGCCCTTCCTCGTGGCTGGGACCTCCGACGTGCGGACGGTGGAGGCGCTGGGTGAGCTGTTCGCTTTCCTCGACGGGGACGTCCTGCACTGCGATGTGCCGACCGCAGAGGCGCTCAAGTACGCCTGCAACGCCTTCCACGCCACGAAGATCTCGTTCACCAACGAGATCGCACGCGTCTTCCGGGACTTCGGCGTCGACTCCCGTGAGGTGATGCGGATCTTCTGCCGTGACGAGAAGCTCAACCTGGCGCCTGCCTACCTGCGTCCCGGCTTCGCGTTCGGCGGGTCGTGCCTGCCGAAGGACCTGCGCGCCCTGCAGCACATGGCCAGGACGATCGGAGCCGACGTCCCGCTGCTGTCGGGTGCAAGGCAGGCCAACGACCTGGTGATCCGTGATGTGGTGGACCGGGTGCTTGCCACGGGGCTGCGCGACGTCGCCATCCTGGGCCTGAGCTTCAAGGCAGACACCGACGACCTGCGAGAGAGCCCCAACGTCGAGCTCGCCGAACGGCTGATCGGGAAGGGCCTCGACGTGCGGATCTACGACCCGATCGTCAACCCCGACCGGCTCGTCGGCGCCAACCGACGCGAGGTCGAGGCGCGCCTCCCGCACCTCAGCCGCCTGCTGACCTGTTCGCCCGAGGACGCCTTGGTGGGAGTGGACGTCGTGCTCGTCTCGTCGGCCGAGCCTGCGGTGGTGCGCGCACTCGGCTCAGTCCAGCCGCACCTGGTCATCGACCTCGACGGACGCCTCGGACCGGGCGTCGAGAGCCTCTCCGGATATCAAGGAGTCGGATGGTGACCAGCCGCGCGGCACCGCGGCCGGCTGCGTCCGGGCCGCGGGTCCTCATCATCATCCAGAACCTGCACGTGCCCTTCGACCGCCGCGTGTGGCTGGAGTGCCAGACGCTCGTCGCCGCCGGCTACGACGTCACGGTCATCTGCCCTCGTGGCCCGGACTCCAAGCCCTACGAGGTCATCGAGCAGGTGGCCGTGCACACCTATCCTCCCTACGCCCCGGGCGGCCGTGCCGCCGGCTTCGTCATCGAGTACGCCTACTCGTTCCTGGCGACTGCCCGACTCGCCGTCAAGGCGCGGCGTCGCGGTGCCTTCGACGTGGTGCAGGCATGCAACCCGCCGGACATCTTCTGGCCTCTGGCGGGTTGGTTGCGCCGGCGCGACGGGTCGCGCTTCGTCTTCGACCACCACGACCTCTGCCCTGAGCTCTTCGACTCGCGCTTCCCGGGCGGCTCCCGAATCGCCCGACGCGGCCTGCTCCTCCTGGAGCGCGCCACCTTCCGGACGGCCGACCGCGTCACGTCGACCAACGAGTCCTATGCACGGGTCGCGATGGAGCGAGGTGGGCTTTCCCCCGACCAGGTGACCGTGGTGCGGACCGGTCCGGACGCCGAACGACTGCGACGCGGTCCCGTCGATCCCGAGTGGCGGCGCGGGCGTCAGCATCTGGTGGCCTACCTGGGAGTGATGGGCCCGCAGGACGGTGTGGACATCGCTCTGGCGGCCGCCGAGACCATCGTCCACAGGATGGGCCGCAGGGACATCGCCTTCACGTTCATGGGAGGCGGGGACTGCCACGCGGACCTGGTCGCCGAGCGGGAGCGTCTCGGGCTGGAGGACTTCGTCGAGCTGCCGGGCCGGGTGCCCGACGCCACTGTCGCCGGCGTGCTGTCCGCTGCCACTGTCGGCCTCTGCCCGGACCCCAAGAACCCGCTCAACGACGTCTCCACGATGAACAAGACGATGGAGTACATGGCGTTCGGCCTGCCGGTCGTCGCCTTCGACCTTGCCGAGACGCGGGTCTCTGCACAGGACGCAGCGGTCTACGTGCTGTCGGGCCGGGTCGAGGACTACGCCCGGGCGATCGTCGACCTCGTCGACCGTCCGGAGGTGTGCGCCGAGATGGGTCGAGTCGGTCGCGATCGCGTGGAGCGGGTCCTGTCATGGTCGCACCAGCGCCAGGCGTACCTGGACGTCTACGACGGACTTCTCGGGCGTGCGCACAGGGCGCTCCTCCCGGAACCCGCCGGGGCCGGCACGAGCCCGCCCCTCGCCGGGGAGGGCTGAGCAGTGTGCGGGATTGCTGGCGCCTTCCAGCAGGCCGACGGCAAGGTGGTCGTCAGCGCCATGATCGAGCGCCTCGGTCACCGTGGCCCGGACGCGGGCGGCCTGCTCGAGCTCGTGGACCCGGAGACCTCGGTGGTCCTGGCGCACCGGAGGCTCTCGATCATCGACCTGTCCGCTGCCGCGGACCAGCCGTTGAGCAAGAGGGGACTGACCCTCACCTACAACGGTGAGCTCTACAACTATCGCGAGCTCCGGCGCGAGCTCGCCCAGAGCGGCGTGACGTTCCTGACCTCGTCCGACACCGAGGTCGTGCTCGAGGCGTGGCGTGCGTGGGGTCACGATGCCCTTCGCCGGTTCCGCGGGATGTTCGCGTTCGCGGTGCACGACGAGGCGACCGGCAGCCTGACCCTCGCCCGCGACCCACTCGGCATCAAGCCCATGTTCACCATGCGGCGCGGGGACGGAGTCGTGTTCGCCTCTGAGCTGAAGGCGATCGTGACCGCTCTCGGTGCGGAGCTGCGCGCCGACCCGGCCGGCATGGTGGCTTCGACGCTCTTCTACTGGCTGCCGCCCGAGTTCGAGGCGCTGCGCGGGGTCGAGAAGCTGCCGGCCGGGACGTGGAGGGAGTACCGGCGCGACGGCACCGTGACCAGTCGGCAGTACTGGGACCCGGTCGCCGAGGCTGCGGCGGCCGTTGCCGGACCGGAACGGGACCTGGCCGCCACCATCGAGGAGTCGGTGGAGGTCCACCTCGTCTCGGACGTGCCGGTGGCGACCTTCCTGAGCGGAGGGCTCGACTCCAGCATCATCACGGCGTTGGCCCACCGCCGTGACCCTTCGATCGAGGCGTACACGATCGCCTTCCGCGCCCAGGACCAGCGACTCGAGGCGATGCCCGACGACGCCCACTACGCCCGCAAGATGGCCGCCCACCTGGGTATCCGGCTGCACGAGATCGAGATCCAGCCGCAGGTCGCCGACATCCTGCCCCGCATGGTCGACATCCTCGACGAGCCGATCGGGGACCCGGCCGCCATCAACACCTTGTTGATGTGCGACGCCGCGAGGGAGTCCGGCGTCAAGGTGCTGCTCTCCGGGATGGGGGCCGACGAGCTGTTCGGTGGGTATCGGCGGCACCTTGCTTGCCTCCTGGCCGAGCGCTACCAGCGGGTGCCTGCCCTCCTGCGTACGGGGATCGCGCCCGCCGCGCGCCGGCTGCCGGTGGCGATGGGCGGGCGCGGCATCCGGTCGGTCCGCTGGGCGCAGCGGTTCCTCAGCTTCGCCGAGCTGGCGGAGGAGGAGGCCTACCGGCGCAGCTACACGCTGTACGCGCCCGACGAGCTCGGCGACCTCCTCGATCCGGCGCTCGCCCCCGTCGTGGCTCGGGTGCTCGACGGCCATCGGCGCGTCTACGAGGACAACGACCTGGCCGATCGGACCGCTCGTATGTGCCTCGCGGACACACGGCTGTTCCTTCCTGGCCTCAACCTCGCCTACACGGACCGGGCGAGCATGGCCGCCTCGACCGAGGTACGCGTGCCCTTCGTGGACGTCGACGTCTTCGCAGCCGCTTTCGCCCTGCCGGACACCGGCAGGATCCGAGGCCGGGTGCAGAAGGCCGCCCTCAAGGACGTCGCCCGCTCATGGATCCCGGAGGAGATCGTAGACAGGCCGAAGGCCTCCTTCGGGGTGCCGTTGCGGGCCTGGGTGACCAACGACCTCCGCGAGCAGATCGATGACGTCCTGCTCACCGGCGAGCTGGGGACCAGCGGGTTCCTCCGGGCGGGCACGGTCGAGCGCCTCGTTGCGGAGCATCGCACGGGCCGCCGCGACCACTCGAAGCAGATCTGGCAGCTGCTGACCCTGGAGCACTGGTACGCCCACGTGCGAGCGCTGGGAGTGGGGACCGTCTGAGACAGCAGCCGAGATCGTGCCCGGCAAACGGGCACCGAGTGGGAACCGAGTGGGGAACGAAGTGGGGGAACGAAGTGGGGGCACGACGATGAAGCAGGTTGCGCAGAACTACCGCTCCGGGGAGCTGACGGTGCTCGACGTCCCGCCGCCGGCCTGCAAGCCGGGCGGGGTCCTGGTGAGGACGCTCTTCTCGCTCATCTCGACCGGCACGGAGCTGATGAAGGTGAGCGAGGCACGGAAATCGCTCCTGGGCATGGCCCGCGCTCGCCCGGACCAGGTTCGCAAGGTCGTCGACTCCCTGGCTCAGCAGGGCCCGGCTGCGACGTACCAGAAGGCCATGAATCGTCTCGACAGCTACACCCCCCTCGGCTACTCACTCTGCGGAGTCGTGGTGGAGGTGGGGTCCGGAGTGACGGACTTCGCGGTGGGGGACCTCGTGGCGGCCGCCGGCAACGAGTTCGCCCTCCACGCCGAGCTCAACTGGGTGCCGGTCAACCTGTGCGTGCCCGTGCCGGACGGCATCTCCCCGGAGCATGCAGCCTTCGCGACGGTGGGCGCCATCGCCCTGCAGGGCGTACGCCGGGGGGAGGTGCAGCTCGGGGAGTCCGCGTGCGTCATCGGACTCGGCCTCGTCGGACAGCTGGTGGTCCGGCTGCTCGTGGCGGCGGGGGTCCGCGTGGTGGGCCTCGACACTGTGGAAGCCCGGTGCCGCATGGCCGAGAAGGCTGGCGCCCTCCTGTGCGCCACGCCCGACGCCGCCGGGGTGGCCGCCGTCGAGCAGGTGCTGACGGCGAATCAGGGCCTCGGGGCGGACCACGTCTTCCTTGCTGCCGGGGGCCCGACCAACGAGCCGGTGGAGCTGGCCGCCCGGCTGGCGCGCGACCGTGCCCGCATCGTCGACATCGGGAAGACCCGGCTGGACCTGCCCTGGAACGACTACTACGAGAAGGAGCTCGACGTCCGCTTCTCGAGGTCGTACGGACCCGGTCGGTACGACGACCGCTACGAGCTGGAGGGCATCGACTACCCCGCCGGTTACGTCCGATGGACCGAGCGCCGCAATCTCCAGTGCTTCCTCGACCTGATCGCCAACGACTCCATCGAGGTCTCCTCGCTGGTGTCAGGGGTCCATCCCATCGTCGAGGCGGCCGCGGTCTACGAGCAGCTGCGCACCGGGAACCTGCAGGGAGTCGGCTTCCTGCTTGAGTATCCGCAGGGTGCGGTCCCTCAGCGACCCACCCATCGCGCTGCGGAGGCCCGTCGCGGCGAGCCGGCTTCGACGTCCGGTCCGTCAGGCGCTTCCCGGCCGCTGCCCAGGGACGGGGTGCGCGTCGGCTTCATCGGCGCGGGCAACTACGCGACCTCCATGCTGCTTCCTCACCTCGCCCGCGAGGAGGACGTGACGCTCGCGCGCGTCGCGACCACACGATCGCTGTCGGCGGTCAACGCTCAGAGGAAGTTCGGGTTCGGGGGAGCGTCCACCGCGGTGGATGACGTCCTCGAGGATCCTGACATCGACGCTGTGTTCGTCGTGACCCGCCACCACTCCCACGCCGAGCTCGTCTGCCGCGTCCTGGAGAGCGGCAAGGCGGTCTTCGTCGAGAAGCCGCTCGCGCTCGGCAACGAGCAGCTCGATCGGGTGGTGGAGACCGTGGCACGCACCGGCAACGACCGGCTGATGGTGGGTTTCAACCGACGCTTCGCCCCCCTGTTCGTCGAGCTCCGGGGACGCCTGGGCCGCTCGGAAGCACCCGTCAGTGCGCGTTACCTGGTCAACGCAGGCCGGCTCGACGCCGCCAGCTGGTACCTCGACGAGGACTTGGAAGGGTCCCGTTTCCTGGGGGAGGGCGGACACTTCGTCGACACGCTCAGCGCCCTGGTCGGCACACCCGTCGAGGTGCAGTCGATCCAGACGCCGGACGACGTGCACGTGACTCTGCGCTTCGAGAACGGTTCGGTGGGGACCGTCAGCTATGTCACCAGCGGTCATCCGCGCTACCCGAAGGAGACGCTCGACGTCTCCGGCGGTGCTCGCAGCGCCAGGCTCGACAACTTCGGGCGGGTCACGGTGTGGACCCCTTCGGGAAGGCACGTGAAGCGCGCGCTCTACGGGCAGGACAAGGGGCAGCGGGACATGTTGCGCGCCTTCCTCGCGGCCGTGCGCGACGGGCAGCCGATGCCCATCGGGTTGGACTCGCTCGTGGCCACGACCCGCGCGACCATCGGCGCCCAGTCGAGCCTGTCCTCAGGGCGGTCGGTGATCCTGTGAATCGCCCGATCACCTGGTACGCCCAGCGGCTGCGGAGCATGTCGCCGGCCGAGGTCGCGGGACGCGCTCGAGACGCGGCGCTGCGACAGGCCTGGTCCCGGATGCAGGTCGTTGCCGGTGAGGCAGCGTCGGTCCCGCAGGGCACGCATGGCCTGAGGCAGTTCGCCACCACGATCCCGGAGGAGGTGCGGGCGCGAGTGCCCGCGTCAGCGCGTGAGGCGGTGGTCGCCGCCGCCGAGCGCGTTCTCAGTGGCGAGTGGATGGTGCTGGGAACGCCGCGATCCGACAGCGCTGACCCGGACTGGTTCTGGGATCCCGTCACGGGTCGCCGGTCGCCTCACGACCGACTCGCGTTCCGCATCGACCACCGCGACGAGGACGTCACGGGCAACGTGAAGTCTGTCTGGGAGCTCTCCCGCCACCATCATCTGACCGTGCTGGCCTGCGCCTTCTGGCTGACGGGCGAGGAGAGGTACGCCCGGGCGGTCGACGCGCAGCTGCGCTCGTGGTGGGGCGCGAACCCCTTCCTCAGCGGCGTGCATTGGACCAGCGGCATCGAGCTGGGGGTCCGTCTCACGAGCTGGGTCTGGATCCGTCGGCTCCTGGACGACTGGCCGAAGGTGGGGGACCTCTTCGAGACGAATGACGACGCACTCAGGCAGATCTGGTGGCACCAGCGTTTCCTCGCCGCGTTCCCCAGCAGAGGGTCATCCGCCAACAACCATGCCGTTGCGGAAGCCTGCGGCCTGCTCGCCGGCTCCTGCGCGTTCCCGTGGTTCTCGCAGAGCGAGCGCTGGCGCACCCTGGCCACGAGCCGGCTCGAGCGCGACTGGGCGGCCAACACGTTCCCGAGCGGGGTGAACCGGGAGCTGGCCAGTGACTACCACCGGTTCGTCACCGAGCTGGGGATGGTCGCTCTCGTGGAGTCCCACGGAGCCGGCCACTCTCTGGATGACGCCACGTGGAACCTCTTGGCCCGCTCGCTCGATGCCGCCGCGGCCATGCTCGACGTACGCGGTCGCCCGCCGCGCCAGGGAGACGGGGACGAGGGGCGCGCTCTCGTGGTGGACGCCCCCGACGCGGATGACTGGAGCGTGCTCCTCAGCGCGGGGGAGGCGCTCGTCGGAAGGTCCTTGTGGTGGCCGGACGTCCAGCCCAGCGTCCTCGGAACCGTCCTGGGCGGCATCGCTCCGGCGCGCCCCCGAGCCGGGCCGCGACCCCCAGAAGCGCCGCGAGCGTTCGCCGACGCAGGCATCTACCTGCTGCGCACGCCCGTCGAGGACGGGCCGGAGATCTGGTGCCGCTGCGACGGAGGACCACACGGCTTCTTGTCGATCGCCGCGCACGCCCATGCCGATGCGCTGTCGATCGAGGTCCGTCACGACGGGGTGGAGATCCTGGTCGACCCGGGGACCTACTGCTACCACGGGGAGCCGGAGTGGCGGAGCTACTTCCGCTCGACACTCGCGCACAACACGGTGGAGATCGACGGCACTTCGCAGTCGGTGGAGACCGGGCCGTTCATGTGGACCAGCCACGCGCCGTCCCGTGTGATCGACTCGTCAGTGGGCGACCTGGCCGTCCAGTCCTGGACGGCCCAGCACCACGGCTACGCCGACCTCGATCCGTGCGTACGGCACGTGCGCGGCGTGTGGCTGGACCGCCGTGCCCGCACGCTCACCGTCAACGACGTGCTGAGCAGCGAGGGGCGTCACGACGTCCGGCTGGTGTTCCACCTCGGACCAGAAGTCGAGGCGACGCTGTCGTCCGATGCCAGCGCCGCCCTTGCTCGGCTCCGCTGGCGGGGGCGAGCATCTGACGTCGAAGCGGTCCTGCGGCTCCCTCCGGAGCTCGCCTGGACAGCTCATCGAGGTGGGACCGACCCGGTCCTGGGCTGGTACTCACCGAGGTTCGGCCACAAGGTGCCGACCACCACCCTTCTGGGGCGGGGCGTGATCGCGACGACGGTCGAGCTGCGCACGACGCTGGTGTTCGCGGAGTCCGGGCGGGGTGGGTCGCATGGCTGAGCAGCCGCTGGACCTCCGCTCGACGCTCTCGATCCTGCGGCGACGACGCCGGGTGCTGGCCGCGGCCGCCGTGGCAGGAGTCGCGGCGGGGGTGGCCTTCGCCCTCGCCAACCCGCCGATGTACGGCAGCACAAGCCAGGTCCTGCTGCCCTCCTTGCAGGGGCAGAGCGGCGAGGCTGTGAGCCGGGATGTCAGGACCGACGTGACCATCGCCGAGAGTGATGCCGTCCTGGGCGAGGCGGGTCGCAACCTCACGCCCCCTGTGCCGCTCAAGACTCTCCGCAAGCGGGTCGAGGTCGAGGCGATGACCGGGGACATCCTGAGCTTCCGGGCGATGGCCGACACCGCTGAGGAGGCGGAGGACCTCGCCCACACCGTCGCCGAGGCCGAGGTCGCCTACGTCCAGCACGCAGCGAACACCCTCAGCGATGCCGAGGTCGCGGCGCTCACGGAGCGCAGGGCTGCGCTCGAACGGAGCCTGGAGACGGTGGAGGGAGAGATCCTGAACACCCACGAGCGCCTCCGGGCAGGGACACCGGGCAGTGCCTCGGCCAAAGCCGATGCCGCGGCACTGGCCCGGCTCACGGCGGAGGAGGCGAAGCTGGTCCTCCAGATCGACCAGGTCAAGGGCGAGGTGGCGAGGGCGGCTCCGTTGCTGGACGCCACGATCCTCCAGAACGCCTCACCGGGAGAGAGGCCATCCCCCGTCATCACGTTCACGCTGGCTGCGATGATCGCAATGGTGGCGGCACTGGTCCTCTGCATCCTGGTCCTGCTGCTCCTCGCCAAGAAGGACCGGCGGGTGCGTTACCGCGACGACATCGCCGATGCTCTCGGGACCTTGGTCGTCGGATCGGCGCACAGCCGGGTGCCGCGCACGGTCGCCGGATGGGCGTCCCTGATCGAGACCTACGTGCCGGGCCCCGTCGAGGCGGTGGCGATGCGGCAGACGCTGCGCCGGCTCGGCCAGGCGGGACCCGGCACCGGTGAGGCGTCAGACCGGTCGGTCGCCGTGATCACCCTCTCCGGGGATCCGCGCGGCCTTTCTTACGGTCCGCAGCTCGCCGCGTACGCCGCCTCCGCTGGCCTCGACACCCGGCTCCTCGCTGCGGAAGGACACGAGTCCGCAGCCCCGCTGTGGGCGGCCTGCTCAAGCTTCGTCGCCCACGCAGACCCGCCCCCGCACCTGACCGTGCAGGTCGGCAAGCTGGCGGAGGACGCCACCGCCCTGACCATCGTGATGGCGGTCGTGGACCGGGAACACCCGGCTCTGACTGACCTGCCCCGTGTGTCGTCGACGGTCGTGGCCGTGTCCTCCGGCGCCGCGACGGCCGACGAGCTGGCCCGCCTGGCGCTCGCCGCCGACTCCGCCGGCATCCAGCTGGACGGGCTCATCGTCGTCGACCCCGAGGACCTGGATCGGACGACAGGTCACCTGAGCCGGCGTGACCGGGACGAGCAACGGCCGCTGCCGACCCGCCTTACCGGGCTGCCCAGCTATCGACTCGGCCAGGCCGGGAGGCAGCAATGATCGACCCCCTGTGGCGTGAGGAGGAGGACGGCAGCCGCTTCCAGGGGAACTACACGGCTCCTCAGCCCGCGCTGGTGACCCTCCACTTCCTGCGCGCCGCCCTTCGTCGCAGCCGATGGCTGTGCATCGCCTTCGTGCTCGCGGGTGGCGTCCTGGGAGCCACGGCCGCGGCTCTGCTGCCCACGCCGAGCACCGGGACGGTCTCACTGTTGCTGGCGCACGACCCGGACAGCGACTCAGCCCTCGCCATGGAGAACGACGTGAGCCTGCTGACGACCCGCGCGGTCGCCGGAGCCGTGATCGAGCGGCTCGACCTCGAGATGACGCCGTACGAGTTCCTCCAGACGGTTACGGCCGACGTTACGAGCTCGAGCATCCTGGTGGTGACCGTCGAGGGCGACGACCAGGTCCCTGGCGTGACAAGGGCAGCCGCTCTCGCCGACACCTATCTCGCGTTCAGAGGGTCCCAGCTGGAGTCCCAGACCGCCGCTCTGGCCGACAACTACCGTGAGCGGATTGCGTCTCTCGACGACCAGGTCGCCGAGCTCACGGAGCAGTACGACCAGCTGGTGACCAGCGGCCCAGCGGGTCAGAGCGAGGCCGCCGACCTGCTGACCCAGCGTTCGCAGCTCATCTCCGAGATCGCCTCGATGCAGCAGATGATCGAGACCACGTCGCTGGAGACGAGAGCGACGCTGGACGCGAGCCATGTCCTCGATCTGGCGAGTGAAGTGCCCACATCGACGGTCCGCAGGTTGGCGCTCGGCACCGCGTCCGGATTGGTGGGGGGCACCGGACTCGGCATCGGCCTGGTGCTCTTCGTGGCCCTCACGTCCGACAAGGTGCGCCGGCGAGCGGACGTCGCAGCCGCACTGGGCGTCCCCGTGGTGGCGAGCGTACGGACACGGTTCCGGAGGCGGTTCCGGCGAACGCGGCTGTGGCCACCTCGGACATCGGTGGCCGGTCTCACAGAGGCACTGCTGGAGGCGGTCGAATCAGCGGCACACGGCTGCTCCCGTGTCGCCCTGGTGTCGGTCGACGACAGGCGGGTCGCCGGCGAGATCGTCACCACGGCGGCGCTCGAGCTCGCCAGGCGCGACCGGAAGGTGCTGGTCGTCGACCTCAGCAGCTCTGGCCGGCTGAAGGGTCTGGTCACAGGGCACGCGAGGCATGGTGCCGTGGCGGGTGCAGAGCAGGGCAACCTCGAACGGGTGGCCGTGCAGGCGGGCCCACGCCGCCTGCGGTTCGTCCTGCACACCCCAGAGGTGGACTCCTCGGAGGGCTGGGGTGCGGAGACCACGCAGGTACCCGAGGGAAGCCCCCTCCAGGTCTTCCGGGACAGTGCTGACGTCCTCCTCAGCCTGGTGGAGGCCGATGTGACGACCGGCGTCGGTGAGCTGGAGAGCTGGGCGGACACGGCCGTGGTGCTGGTGGCAGCGGGTCGGTCCAGCGCCGAGCGGCTGCGGACGACCGCCGCCCAGATCCGCGCTGACGGCGTCACCATCCACTCGGCTCTGCTGGTGGGAGCCGACGCGACGGACGAGAGCTTCGGCAGCCCTGACGTCGGCGAGAGCGAGAGCCGGTTGAAGGGACTGGACCGGTGACACCACCCCCCCGCTCTATGGTGGCTGTCGACCACCGAGCGGTGGAGCGGCTCGCGGGCCGGCGCCGCGAGCTCCGCCAGGTGACGCTCGTGTGGGCCGCCCTGTTCCTCAACGTGCTGACCTTCGCGGGACCGACCGTGCTGCCGATCCCAGCGGGATGGGGGCAGATGGTGACCCAGGGTGCGTTGCTCGGGGCTCTCGGCCTCGCGTTGGTGGTGAACGCGCGCGGGTTGGTGCAGGTCAACCTCTTCCTGGTGCTGCTCTCCATGCTCGCCGTGGTGTCGCTGATGGTCAGCCTGCACAGCGAGTTCCTGCTCGGGTCCACCTACCGTGCCTGCCGCTACCTGTTGTTCCTGCTGGTCCTCTGGTTGCTGACCCCGTGGTTCGGGCGACGCGACATGCTGTTGCTGCGTTGCCACCTGCGGGTGCTGTGGGTCCTCCTGGGGGTCGTGCTGGCCGGGGCGGCGGTGGCTCCCGGAGTCGCCTTCGCCTTCCAAGGGCGCCTCTCGGGAGTGCTGTGGCCCATCTGGCCGACCCAGGTCGCCCACTACGCGGCCGTCCTTCTCGGTGCCTACGCCCTGCTGTGGGCGTGCCGCATGGTCAGCAATCGACAGGTTGTGATCGCGGTGGTGACGGCGGGGACAGTGCTGGTGCTCACCCACACTCGGACGGCTCTCCTGGCGCTCGTGGTGGGTGCGTGCGTGGCCGGAGCCAGCCTGTTCCTGGGCCACGTGCGTGTCCGACGTACGTCGGCGTTGGGTGCTGTGGTCGTCGTGGTCGTGGCCACGGTGTTCTCACCCCAGCTCGCCGACTGGGCCATGCGGGGACAGACACCGGAGGAGGCCAGCCAGCTGACCGGACGCACCAAGGTGTGGACCGCCGCCCTGCGAGCCCCACGGCCGCGGGTCGAGGAGATGTTCGGGTCCGGCGTGTCCAACCAGTCCTTCAACGGCATGCCGATCGACAGCAACTGGGTCGCGACCTACCTCGACCAGGGGTGGTTCGGACTCGTCGTCCATGCGTGTGTCCTCGTCGTTCTGCTCCTGGTGGCCGCCACACGTGAGCGCGGCCCTCACCGTGCCGTGGGCGTGTTCCTGGTGGTGTACTGCCTGACCGCGTCCTTCACCGAGACCGGGCTGGTGAGCGCGACGCCGTACCTGCTGGACCTGACCGTGGCCGCAGCGCTCCTCGCCGCTGGTGCGTCCGGCGGGGTGGGCGGGCCGCGATGGCGGCAGGAGGCAGCAGGATGGACCTGAGGTCGATGCACCTGTTCCGCCGAGTCAGCTGGGGAATCGCCGATCAGGGCGTGTCGAGCATGGGCAACCTGCTGCTGGGGATCATGGTCATCAAAGCCCTGGACGTCGAGGGCTTCGGGGCGTTCTCCCTCGCCTTCGTCACGTTCAGCTTCGTCCTCAGCGCCTCGCGCGGGTCCTCGACGGACCCCTTGCTCGTACGCTTCAGCGGTCTGGCAGGGCCGGCGTGGAGCCGTGCGGTGGCGGCTGCCTCGGGCACCGCCCTCCTCACCGGCGTCGTCACGGGAGCGGTCTGCGTCGTCATCGGTGTCCTGCTCCCGGGATCGCTGGGTGGCGGATTCATCGCCCTTGGTGTCGGCCTGCCTGCGATCCTCCTCCAGGACAGCTACCGCTTCGCCTTCTTCTCCCAGGGGCAGGGCGCCAAGGCCTTCGTCAACGACCTCCTGTGGGCGGTGCTCCAGGTCGCCTCCGTCGGACTCCTGCTCATGACGGGGACCGCCACCGTGGTGACCTGCCTGCTCGCCTTCGGAGGGTCGGCCGCCGTCGCGGCGGCTGTCGGCCTTCGGCAGAGCGGGGTGTGGCCGGCTCCGAGAGCTGCGCGAGGATGGCTAGCCGAGCACGGCGACCTGGGCGGTCGATACCTCGTGGAGAACGTCGCCGTCGGCGGTGCCCGGCAGATCCGCATGTTCGCCGTGGGCGCCATCGCCGGGCTCGCGGCCGTCGGGGAGTTGCGGGCGGCCGAGATCATGCTCGGTCCCTTCTTCGTCCTCATGAGCGGTATCAGCCAGGTGGCCGTGCCGGAGGCGGCCGCAGTGCTGGCGCGAGCGCCCGATCGTCTGCGGCGGTTCTGTTTCTGGCTAGCCGTGCTGCCCGCCGGCGCGGCCGTCCTGTGGGGCAGCGTTCTCTATTTGGTGCTACCCCTTGGCGCGGGCGAGGCCCTGCTCGACGAGCTGTGGAAGCCTGCCGCGGCGCTCCTGATCCCTCTCACAGGCGTGGTGGCGATCGGCTGCTACCACAACGCGTGCACGTCGGTCGTACGTGCACTCGGCGCCTCGCGCCGCAGTCTTCTCGCCCAGGTCGGCAATGCGGCGTTGTACGTGCTGGGCGGTGCCCTGGGCGCTGCTCACAGTGGAGCGATGGGGTCGAGCTGGGGGGTGCTCGTCGCGAGCATCCTCGGTGCGGTGCTCTGGCACCACCAGGTGCGGGCAGGGATCTCTGACCACCTGGCGTTGCCGCGCGAGGTGTCACCCGTTCGCTAGACGCGCCTCCGTACGCCCGTCCGGTGGCGAGCCGGGCCGAGCTGGTGACGTGCTCAGCAGGGCCAGCACCACCACGGACAGGAGTCCTCCGCCGATCACGTCGGTCAGCCAGTGGGCGGCGGTGAACAACATCGCCAGGGCCATGGTCGCTCCGAGGGGCAGCACCAGCAGCAACCACATCCACCACCGGGTCCGCGTGACGAACAGCAGCAGGATGCAGCCCGCGCTCACGAGGTCGGCGACAATGTGGCCCGATGGATAGCTACCTCCGCTGTAGAGGTCGAGATGCGGATCGGGCCGGCCGACGGCGTGCTTGGTGACCAGGGTCGCCGCACTGGTCGTCCCGATGGCCAGCGCGGCCGTCGCCACCGGATGCCACGAGTGGCGGGCGAACCCGGTCGCGACGGCGATGAGAGCGAGCAGGGCGAACGCGCGGCGTGGTTCGAGACCGTCGATGACGGGCCTCGTCACGGCCTGCGCAGTGCCCCAGACGTCGTCAGGTCGGAAGGCCTCACGCGTAGCGACATCGACCGTCTCGGACGCTCCTGTGGCCACCAGCATGGTCAGGACGACGAACCCAACCCCTGCTGCGCACGCGCTCGCGACGGCTCGCCGGCTCTCCCCGGAACGGATCACGGCGCGGCCAGGATGCGGCCAAGGTCCTGCGGGAGCTCTGCCAGGGTTCTTGCGTCGCGGTCGCCGGCCGACTGCACCGTGACGGGCAGTGGCCACGGGATTGCCAAGTCGGGGTCGTCGTGGCAGATGGTCAGGTTCTCCGACGGGTCGTGCCGTCGGTCGATCCGGTAGGACGTGTCGGCGAGTGGGGTCAGGGCTTGGAAGGCGTGCCCACAGCCGGGCGGCACGTAGATCGAGTTCTGGACGTCCCCGTCGAGGATGAACGACAGCCACGTGAGATAGGTGGGAGACGTTGGCCTGAGGTCGACCACGACGTCGAACACGCGACCGTGGGAGCAGCGGACCAGCTTGCCCTCACCCCGACCAGTGCGCACGTGGATGCCACGAACCACTCCGCCCAGAGAGCGGGAAAGGCTGTCCTCCACGAACGCCTCCGGCTCCAGGCCAGCAGCGCGGGCGGTGTCCGCCTCGAACGTGCGGCTGAAGAACCCGCGGTCGTCGCGGTACGGCGTCGTGGTGAACTCGAGGAGGCCCGGAATAGGGGTCGTCGAGAAGTCCATGGCTGCCCTTGCCTCTCGGTTGCCTTGTCCCGTCTGTTCCAACAGGTTGGGACGCCGATCGGCCTGTCCGCCGCGTACTCCGGGCTGCTCCCCGAATTGTGGTATATGCGCCGTGTCCCGAGCGTCCCGAGAGGCACGGCCGACGAGGCTCTTCCCAAGGCGTCGCGTGCGTGTGGCCTGGTGGGAGGGCGAGAACCATGAGGAGGTGTCGGCTCTGCGGTGCACCGCTGTCGCAGACTTTCGTCGACCTGGGGATGTCCCCGCCGTGCGAGAGCTATCTCGATGTGGCCCAGCTGGACCAGGGCGAGATCTTCTACCCGCTTCACGTGCGAATCTGCACGGAGTGCCTGCTTGTCCAGTTGCCGGCGTACATCCCGGCGGAGGACATCTTCGGGCACTACGCCTACTTCTCCTCGTTCTCGGACTCGTGGGTGCGGCACGCCGAGACGTTCGTAGAGCAGGCGATCGACCGGCTCGGGCTGGGGTCGGAGTCGTTCGTCGTGGAGGTCGCCAGCAACGACGGCTACCTCCTCCAGCACGCGGTGGCCCGGGGGATACGGTGCCTGGGCATCGAGCCGGCGGCGAACGTCGCCGAGGCGGCGGAGGAACGGGGAGTCCCCACCGAGGTGCTCTTCCTCGGTGAGGAGACGGGGGCCAAGCTCGCTGCCGAGCACGGCCCGGCTGATCTGGTGATAGCCAACAACGTGTTCGCTCACGTGCCGGACATCGTCGACTTCAGCAAGGGACTGCGGGCGCTTGTCGCCGACTCGGGGCAGGTGAGCATCGAGATCCCCCATCTGCTCCGGCTGATCCAAGGCCGTGAGTACGACACGATCTATCACGAGCACTTCTCCTACGTCTCGCTGCTCACCACCCAGCGCGTGCTGGCGGCGGCGGGCCTCTCGGTGGTCGACGTTGAGGAGCTCCCGACCCACGGCGGGTCGCTGCGGACGTGGTCGGTGCCGACCGAGCACGCCGACGACCCGAGCCACTCAGTGGCCGAGGTGCTAGGCGCCGAGGAGCGGGCCGGGTTGCACAGCCTCGAAGGGCACGCGGGCTTCGCAAATGCGGTGGCCGAGGTGCGCAACGACCTCGTCGAGTTCCTGGTCAGCTGCTCGCGCGAGGGCAAGCGAGTCGCGGCCTACGGCGCACCCGGCAAGGGGAACACTCTGTTGAACCACTGCGGGATTCGCAGTGACCTCCTCGAGTTCAGCGTGGACCGCAACCCCTACAAGCACGGGAAGTTCCTACCCGGGACCCACATCCCGATCCACCCCGTCGAGGCACTGGAGCAGGCGAAGCCGGACTACGTCCTGGTGATGCCCTGGAACCTGCGGCGCGAGATCGCCGAACAGCTGGACTACGTCCGCGCCTGGGGCGGGCAGCTCGTCGTGGCCCTGCCCAGGCTCGAAGTCTTCTAGGACATGGAGGTCCTGACATGAAGGTGGTGCTGTTCTGCGGCGGTTTGGGCATGAGGATGCGAGCAGACAACCAGACCCTGCCCAAGCCCATGATGCCCATTGGCAGCCGACCCGTGCTCTGGCACGTGATGCGCTACTACGCGTACTTCGGCCACACGGAGTTCATCCTCTGCCTGGGCTACGGCGCTGAGGCGGTCAAGCAGTACTTCCTGGACTACCAGGAGACCGCGTCCAACGACTTCGTCATCACGAAGGGCGGCAAGCACGTCGAGATGCTCGACACCGACATCAGCGACTGGACCATCACGTTCATCGACACCGGCATTGACACGGCCATCGGTGAGCGCCTTCGCCGGATCCGGCCCTACTTGGAGGGCGACGAGATGTTCCTGGCCAACTACGGCGACGTCCTCACGGACGCGCCGATGAACGAGCTGGTTGACGCGTTCGCGGAGACGGAGGCAGTGAGCCAATTCCTGGCCGTGAAGCCACAGGACTCGTTCCACGTCGTGGACATCGACGACGACGGCAGGGTCACCGGCCTGGTTCCGGTCGCCGACATGTCGATGTGCATCAACGGCGGCTACTTCGTCCTGCGCCAAGGGATCTTCGACTACCTAGACGAAGGCGACGACCTCGTGATGGACGGCTGCGTCAAGGCAGCCAGGGACGGAAAGGTCCGGGCCGTGCGCTATCCGGGGTTCTGGGCGCCCATGGACACCCTCAAAGAACGCACGGCGCTCGAGGACCTGTACAAGCACGGCATCAGCCCCTGGGCGCTCTGGCGGGTCAGGCCGGTGGAGCAGGGCCGGCCGGTCTACGCCGTGGACGAACCCTCCCTGGCGTGACAGGGCGACATCCATGTATCGGCGAGGAGCGATGACGATGAGCAAGGACGTGTGATGGGCCGCCCTGGTGTGCTGCTCGACCGGGACGGCACCCTGATCGTCGACAGCGGTTACGTCGGCTCGGTGGATCGCGTCACGTTCCTCGAAGGGGCTGTCCAGGCGGTGGCTGCCCTCAACGCCGCCGGCATGCCGGTGGCGGTGGTCACCAACCAGGCGGGTGTCGCCAGAGGCTACTTCGGCCTCGAGGACGTACGCCGGGTGCACGACCACATCGACGCCGAGCTCGCGAAGCACGGGGCGCACGTGGACATGTGGCTCTTCTGCCCCTACCACCCTGAGGGGGTCGTCGAGGGTTTCGCCCGGGTGAGCGCAGACCGCAAGCCCGCACCGGGCATGGCGCTCGCCGCAGCGGAGGCGCTCGACCTCGACCTCGGGGCGTCTTGGGTCGTGGGTGACGCGCCCTCCGACATCGGGCTGGCGCGCGCCGTTGGAGCACGTGCCCTCTTCATCGGTACCGCCACGGGTGACCCGGATGTCGAGTCGGTCCCGGACCTCGCGTCCGCCGTGCGACGCATCCTGCGCACCGACGAACCGGCGAGCAGTCCTATTCATCTGAAGGGGTTCCTCGAGCCGCGGTTCCCGGCCGCGCGGTACGAGACGGCGGACGCGTTCGCCCGGGACTACACCTCCGAGCTGGCGAAGGGCCTCGGCAGTGTGGACCTGGTGCAGATCGAGAAGGCCGCCATCCTCCTCAACGAGGCCTACGACCGGGACTGCCTGGTCTTCGCCTGCGGCAACGGAGGCTCCGCCTCCATCGCCAACCACCTGCAGTGCGACCACAGCAAGGGAGTGCGCAACGGCACCGAGCTGCACACCCGGGTCATCAGCCTCAGCGCCAACGCGGAGCTGCTCAGCGCGATCGCCAACGACATCGGCTACGAGTCCGTCTTCGAGTACCAGCTCCAGTCCCAGGCCAGGCCGGGTGACGTGCTGATCGTGGTCTCGTCGTCCGGCCGCTCGCCGAACGTGGTCCGTGCCCTGGAGTGGGCGAGGGCGAACGGGATGCAGAGCATCTCGATGTCCGGTTTCGAAGGGCTACCCGCACGCGACCTGGCGACGGTCTCGATCCACGTCGACGCACAGAACTACGGGGTCGTGGAGGATGCGCACTCGGCCTGCATGCACCTCCTGGCCCAGTACGTACGCCAGTCGCGGATGTCGTCGCGGGCCATCGCCGGGCAGACGTTCTGAGCCATGCGCGTCGCCATCAACCTGCTCACCGACGATCCGGAGCACCCGTCGGGCGCCCACTGGTTCTGGACTCGCGTCATCCCCGAGATGGCGCAACGCCTCGACCCGGGCGAGGAGCTGCACCTGCTCGTCAGCCCGCGGACGGCGTCCATGCACCAGGGCTACGGCAGCTCGGTCCACCACCTGATGTTCCCGTGGTCCAACGAGCATCCACGGCTGCGTACGCTGAGCGAGCATGCCTGGGCACCACTGAGTCTCCGTCCGGCCGGGATCGACGTCTTCAGCACCTTGATCGCCCCCTTGGTGAAGCCAGCACCGGGGCTCGTGGCTCATTTCAAGACGATGCACGCCTTCACCGCTCCCCGGTCGATCCGGCCCGAGGTGCGCCTCTACCGGCGGCTGAGCTACCCGAGGACCGCACGCGTGGCCGACGCCATCATCATCAACTCCGAGAGCCTGCGCCAGGAGGTGGAGCGGCACCTCGACGTCGACCCGGCGAAGCTGAGGCTCATCCCGGAGGCGGTCGACCACGAGCTGTTCCGTCCGGGCGACCCTGAGCACGCGCGCGACCGGCTGCGGATGCGCCACGGGGTGACGCGGCCGTTCGTGCTGTTCGTCTCCTCGCTGTGGCCCTACAAGAACTGCGAGGGCCTGCTGCGAGCGTTCGCGGTCGCCCAGGGAGCCATCACCGGTCGTCAGCTGGTGATCGTCGGGCCGGGTCGCGACCAGGACTACGTCTCCAGTCTCCGCGCGCTCGCCGAGGAGCTCGGGATCAGCGATGACGTGGTGTGGGTGGGCGGTGTCCCGCTGGAGGACACGGTGGACTTCTATCGCGCCGCGGACGTCTTCGTCTACCCGTCCTTCAACGAGACCTTCGGGCTCCCGATCCTCGAGGCCATGGCGTGCGCGTGTCCCGTGGTGACGTCCGACCGCAGCGCGATGCCCGAGACAGCGGGTGGGGCCGCGCTGCTGGCCGACCCGGACGACCCGCGATCGATCGCTGATGCCATCGTCTCCGCGTGTGGCGAGGACGGGGAGCTCGCCCGGAAGCTGGGGCCCGAGCGCGCCGGACAGTTCACCTGGGGAGTGACCGCCGAGCACACGCTTGCCGTGTACCGCGAGGTGCACGCGCAGAGGGCGAGCTTGTGATGCGAGTCCTGGTCACCGGCGGCGCCGGGTTCATCGGGTCGCACACCTGCGACCGCCTCGCGCGTCTGGGGCACGAGGTCACGGTGCTGGATGCGTTGACTGCTCCGGTGCACCGCGACGGGCGGCCCTCCTACCTCACCCCGGGGGTCGAGCTGGTGGTGGGCGACGTGCGAGACCGCGACGCCCTGGCACCCCTGCTCCGCCGCACCGATGCGGTGTTCCATCTGGCCGCCTACCAGGACTACCTCACCGACTTCTCGCGGTTCACCGCAGTCAACGTCGTCTCGACGGCTCTCATCTACGAGATCGCGGTCGCGGAGGGTATCGATCTCCAGCGTGTGGTCGTGGCGTCCTCCCAGTCGGCCATGGGTGAGGGGTTGTACGTGTGCGAACGGGACGGCGAGCAGACACCCGACATGCGCTCGGAGGCAGCGCTTGCTCAGGGCAGCTGGGAGCTGTGCTGTCCGGAGTGCGGTGGGGCGCTGGAGATGCAGCGCACGCCGGAGCGCGTCTCCAACCCGCAGAACGCGTACGGGATGTCGAAGTACGGCCAGGAGATGGTGGCCCTGAACCTGGGGCGGCGCTACAACGTGCCCACCGTTGCCCTGCGCTACAGCATCGTCCAGGGGCCGCGACAGTCCGTCTACAACGCCTACTCGGGGGCGTGCCGCATCTTCTGCCTCCACTACCTGCTCGGCAGCGCTCCGGTGCTCTACGAGGACGGCCTGGCGATCAGGGACTACGTCAACATCCACGACGTCGTCGACGCGAACGTGCGCGTTCTGACCGATGTACGGGCGATCGGGAGGGTCTTCAACGTCGGTGGTGGGACCCCCTACACGACGGCCGAGTTCGCCGACGTGGTGCGCCGGCAGTACCGCTCGGACCTAGCCCCCCGGGTCAGCGGCGAGTACCGGTTCGGTGACACCCGGCACATCTTCTCGGCGATCGACGAGCTGACCGGCCTCGACTGGACGCCGAGGCGCACACCGGCGAACTCCGTAGCCGAGTACGCCGCGTGGCTGGAGGACCTGCCGGAGCTCGATCGGGTGCTGTCCGAGGCGGACAACCGGATGCGGGCCCTCGGAGTCGTGCGCAAGGTGCTGTCGTGAAGGCCGTGGTCCTGGCCGCCGGCGTGGGGAGCCGCTTGAGGCCGATGACCGACCACCTCCCCAAGTGCCTGGTCCCCGTCCAGGGTCGGGCACTGCTCGACCTCTGGCTCGACTCGCTCGCTACAGCAGGTGTGGACGAGGTCCTGGTCAATCTCCACCACTTGCCTGACCTGGTGCTCGAGCACCTCGGGAGGAGAGTCGGACCACCGGCGGTCGTGACGGCGTACGAGCCCCGGCTGCTGGGCAGTGCTGGCACGTTGCGCGCCAACAGCGACTTCTTTGCTGGCGAGGACCTGTTCCTCGCGGTCAACGGCGACAACCTCACCGACTTCGATCCGGCGCTGCTGGCGGACGCCCAACGGGCGTCCGGTGGATTGGCCACCCTGGGTGTGTTCCGGACGCCGCGTCCCGAAGCCTGCGGCATCGTCGAGGCCCGTGACGGGCTGGTCGTCGGGTTCGAGGAGAAGCCGGCGGTGCCTCGCTCCGACCTGGCCAACGCCGGGCTCTACGCGTTCAGTCCCGAGATCGTCGGGCTGGTGCGGGACGATGTGCCTCAGGACATCGGCTTCCACCTGCTGCCCCAGCTCGTGGGACGCGCGAGGGTCCTCGACATCGGCGACGCCTTCTTCCTCGACATCGGCACGCCCGAGGCCTATGCCGTGGCCGAGCGTGAATGGGGCGGGGTGGGGTGCTCATGATCATCACCCAGACACCACTGCGACTGGGCCTGGTCGGCGGAGGCACTGATCTGCCCGCCTACTACCGCGAGCACGGTGGTCGGGTGCTCAACACAGCCATCGACAAGTATGTCTACGTCATCGTCAAGCAGCGCTTCGACGACGACATCTACATCAACTACTCGCAGAAGGAGATCGTCACCCGCGTCGAGGACATCCAGCACGACCTGGTGCGTGAGGCCATGCACATGACCGGTGTCCGCAGCGGCGTGGAGATCACGACGTTGGCCGACATCCCCTCCGCCGGATCGGGACTCGGGTCGTCCTCGGCCGTCACGGTGGGCCTCCTGCATGCACTGTTCACCTACCAGGGCCATCAGGTCACCGCCGCGGAGCTGGCAGATCGGGCGTGCACGATCGAGCTGGACCGGTGCGGCAAGCCCATCGGGAAGCAGGACCAGTACGCCGCGGCGTACGGAGGCGTGTGCGACATGCGCTTCGGCCCCGGCGACAACGTGACGGTGGACCGCATCCGGCTGGAGCCGCGCGAGCACCACCGGCTGCAGGACGAGCTCCTGCTCTTCTACACAGGGGTCACCCGCAGTGCCGACACGATCCTCAAGGAGCAGACGGCCAACGTGGGCGACCGACTGCAGCAGCTCCACCGACTGCGTGACCTCGCCGGAGAGGCCGCCGGCGGACTGCGCACTGGCGACCACGGCTCCCTGGGGCGGGCGTTGGCCGAGAGCTGGATCGCCAAGCGAGAGCTGGCCTCGGGGGTGTCCAACGAGCTCCTTGACGACTACGTCGAGCGGGCGCTGAAGGCGGGAGCGACCGGCGCTAAGGTCGCGGGTGCCGGCGGGGGCGGATTCGTGCTCGTCACCTGCCCGGTCGAGCACCACTCGGCCGTGCGCGACGAGATGGCGCCCATGAAGGAGCTGCCGGTCAAGATCGAGCCGAGTGGCTCACGCGTCATCTTCAACGTCCATCGCGACATCTGGGGTTGAGGAGTCACGGCCCGTCCCCATCTGCGACGGCTCGTGGGGGCGCTGCGGATCGCAGGAACGATGACAGGGCTTCGAACTGTGGGCCGAGTGCTCGTTCCTGCTGCTCATTGTGCCCCGCGAGCATTTGCGCCACCTCGTCGTGCTGCGCGTCGAGTCGGCGGACCTGGTCGATCACCTCGTCGACGTCGAAGTCGGCAGCGTGGTGGCAGTAGTCACCCAGCCCCACGCTCTCCATCAGGATGTCCGACTTCCGGGCATAGCCGATGGCCACGGTGGGCACGCACGTCCGAAGTGCCGCTTGCACGCTGTGGTACCTGGTGGCGACGACGAGGCCGACGTCGACCAGCATCGACATGACGTCGTCCATCGAGGCGCACCGGTGAGTGGTGAGGACGCTTGGTGAGGGCCGCTGTCGCATCCTGGCGGCGATCAGCTCGACGATCGCCCAGTCTTCGACGTCCCCGCCGAAGAGGCGCACCTGCCAGTCGTCGTCCAGCAGCCCGGCCACCAGGTGACTGATGCCGGCGACGTAACGGTCATGCATCTCCTGCGCCCGGGGACGGTCCTCCTCAGCCCCCCGGAAGTTCATGACACCGATGGCGATCGACCGCGGGTGCGGTTGCCGTCGCGCGGGAGTCGGCAGGGCGAAGGCAAGATCGGGGTACACGCTATCGGTGCGAGCGACCTCGACACCCATCGCAAGCATGGCGTCCCTGGACAGCTCGTCGCGATACGACCGAAAGTGCACGAGACGCGCTGTGCTTGTGATCAGCCATCGTGTCATTCCGGGTGAGATCACGTCCGCCCCCACTGCGACCAGCCCGACCCGCGCGCCGGTGAGGCGTCCCGCCACGGCCAGGCACCACAGGCTCAGCGGCAGCCCCCACGGCCTCGACGGTGTAGTCGTCTCAAGTACTCCCATTCCGGGCACGAGGACCGCGTCATGGCCACGGACCCATGTGAGGGTGCGGAGCGGGTCGAGAAGGCGGCCGATGGCCTTGAGTGCCGGAGCCGGTACGGCCGAGAACCGCGCGGCATTCGCCTCGTACCACTGCAGGCTCGTCGCCGGCGCACCATACCTGGACTGGAGGACCCCCGGTCCCATGGCGAAGAAGTCCACCTCCGTGTCGGGGTACCGCTGCCGCAGGAAGGAGACCAACACCGCCAGCGACCCGTCGTTGCCCAGGTTCCCCGATCCCAGGATCCCGAAGAACCCCACCCGCACAGGTCCGGGGTCTCCAGGTCGGCGGACCGCGCGCGTCACGCGGCGCGGTCCGGTGGTGGCGCCGCGACAACCGACGACGGCATCTTCCATTCGCGCCTGCCACCGGCACTGGCAGCGCGCAAGGCGCTGGCGACACCCCGAGCCGCCAGCCACTCGAGCACGGCCCGGTAGCACGCGGCACGATCTGCCACAGACAGCGGCGCACGGTGGATCGCGCGGACGTAGGCAGCCACGTACTCGCCGAACAGGTGAAAGGTCGACTGTCCGGCCCGATCCGGGTCGAGCCGGCTGCACAGGGCCTGCACCGTCGGGCTGCGGTCACCCCGGTCAGGATGGTCCCGCCGGTAGTAGAGGAGCTCGGGCACCTGCAGGAAGCGTCCGTGCAGAGAGAGCTCCGCCACGTACGGCCGCCCCGGGTTGTAGAAGCTGCCGAGGGGACGTACCCGGCGGAGAACGTCCGTTCGGACGACGCCGTACTCGTCGTCGCCACCTTCCGTGAACAGCAGGCTCCTGAATCGGGTGGACGCTGATGGAGAGCTCGTCGGCATGGTGTAGTCGTATCGAGCGATGATTGCTCCCTCGGCGTCGATGTAGGCCATGTCGGCATGACAGAGGACCGCGTCCGAATGCTCGTCGAGCATCTTGACGCAGCGCTCGAGCAGCCGGCGCCCATAGAGGTCGTCATGGGCGGCAAGCTTGAACAGCTCGCCGCGAGCCAGCTCGACGACGAGGTTCTGGTTGGGTGTGCCGCCCGTGTTGCGCGCCTGGCGGACGTACCGGATGCGGTCGTCCTGGGAGGCGTACATCCGACAGATGCTCTCCGTCGCATCGGTCGAGGCGTTGTCGGAGATGATCAGCTCGAAGTCGGTGAAGGTCTGGCTCAGCAGCGCGTCGAGCGCCTTCACCAGGTAGTTCTCACCGTTGTAGACCGGCAACCCGATGCTGACTCGGGGTGATCCCGTCATTCTCGTGCCCCCTGCACCGTCTTGAGCCGACGGTCGCCGTGGCTCACCTCGACACCCAGTCAGCCATCGTCGGGCGAGCTGGACTCAAGACGTGTCCGAACAGCCCGAACTTTGGGTAGGAGTGCTGCCGATGCGGTCAGCGCAAGGTGCTTCCCTTGTCCTGCCGGAAGGGCGCCCCTCGCCAGGTCCGCCAGTCCACCGCGTTGCCCATGTCGTGCACGATGAAGCGCCACGGTCCCTCGTACCGATTGTCGGCCCACGTGTTGTCCTGCTCGAACGTGATGTTGTCCTCCACCACCTCTCCCTGGTACGGCGACCACTCCGGCGAACTGCCGACATTGGAGAACAGGCCCATCCAGCCGCAGCCGGCGGACGGCACGCACTCGGCGCCGAGCCTTGACGGGTGGAAGCGGAAGACATTGTCACGCACCCGCAGGTGCTGCGTCTTCCAGCGGCAGTCGTCGACGTAGGGGGCCGTGCCGATCAGGTTGGGGTTGCTGCATGCCTGCTCGGTGGCCACGTCGGGATTGACCAGGGTCGTGAATCCGGTGCTCGTGTTGGCAGGGGACCCGGCGAAACGGTCCGCGTTCTCCCACGCCATGATGCCTGACCAGTTGTCGACGAACCTGTTGTGCGCCACGGTGAGCGCCCGCGCGTACCTCGTCCCGGCACGTGGGTCACTGCCCGACTCCGACACGTACAGCGCGCTGAGCGGGAAGCAATCGCAGTCGGGGCCCTCTGCCAGGCCGTTGCGCACGAAGGTGTTGTGGACGATGCGCGCGTTGTAGCTCGTCTCGTAGATCATGCCCTCGGCGGCGTTGTGGGAGATATGGTTGCCCCGCACGAGGAACTCGGTGTTGTTCGTGTCTGCCCACAGTCCCACCCCGTGGTTGTGGTGGATCCAGTTGGCGAGCACGAGGGCCCCACGGGTGTCCCAGAACTTGCCGCCGCCCGTGCATCCACATCCAGGCTCACGCTGTTCCCAGTCGTCGGTGTTGTTGCCCATGACCTCGTTGCGCTTCAGCACCACGTCACGCACACCGTCGGGCTCGAATGCGCTGAACCCGTACTGCCCGTTGTGGGCGAGGCAGTTGTGAGCCACGACGTTGCCGTCGCCCAGGAACACGCCGGCGCCGTCGTTGTGCTGGATGGTGTTGCGCTTGATGCGCCAGCCGTCGCCTGAGTCGTGGTTGACGACGCCCTCGTTGCGGGGCGAAACGAAGTTCTCCACCGTGAGGTGCTTGATGGTGACGTCGGCGCCGTCACCTCCGAAGGCGTAGCGGTTCACGTGACGGCCGTCGACCACCGCTCCCGGTGCGCCCACGAAGGACTGCCCGTCCTTGGGGCCGACCTGGTCGAACTCGTCGTCTCCGAGGCCGTGGCGGCCCGGCGCCAGCCAGAACGTCGTGCCAGGTCGCGATCCCTCCACCGCGGCCTGCAGGTCCTCGGAGGGGGTGATCCGCCGCGCACCGGGGGGAGGAGTCGCCGGGCCGCGGAGGCTCTTCGAGCCGCAGATGGCGGCAGGCCGCTTGGCCCGCGAGCTGGGGGAGGTGCTGATCGCCGGCCCATCCCTCGACGTGTCCGCCGCCGGGCCGCTGGAGGTGTAGTCCGACGCCGGTCGGGGCGAGACCCGGGCAGCATCGACGCCCGGTCTCATCAGGAGAACCACGAGGAGTGCGGCGAACGCACCCACCACACACGCGGTTGCAACCAGCGGCTCAAAGCGCGAACAGTGTGCCACTGTGCCCCGCTCCTTGCTGGTGGAGGACAACACCGACCGCGACCATCGTCCAGGCTAAGCACCGCGACTGCCATGGGTAAAGGTGCACGGCCCCGCCTCCGTCCTCCCAGCTGACGATTTCCCCCACATAGGGGACCCCGGACCCCCACCGAGGCCGGAGGGGGCATCGCTTCGGAGCGTCCGCCGCCCGGGGCGCCGGCGAGGCCGAGATGACGGACGTCCTCGAAATTGGGGAGAGGTGCCGGAAATGTAGCCCGGTGCTCGCACGCGTGGGGATGATCGTTGTGTCCGACGGAGGGGGATGCATGATCCGCTTGGCACTGGGAGGACGACCTCTCGAGGTGCTGTGCTTGGGGGCACACCCTGATGACATCGAGATCGGCTGCGGGGGTGCGCTCCTGCGGCTGGCTGAGCGGACCCGGCTGAGCCTGCACGGCTTGGTCCTGACAGGTGACGGCCGTCGCGCTGACGAGGCGATGCTGTCGCTGCCGGCGTTCGTCCCCTCGGCGAAGGTGGAGGTGGCCGGCCTGCTGGACGGCCGTCTGCCTGCCCAGTGGGGACAGGCCAAGGAGGTTCTGGAGGACGTCGCCGGTCGCTGCGCCCCAGACCTCGTTTTCGCGCCGCGCGTCGACGACGCGCACCAGGACCATCGGGTGGTGGGCTCGTTGGCCAGCACGGCGTGGCGCGACTCTTTGATCCTGCACTACGAGATCCCCAAGTGGGATGGGGACATGAGGTCGCCCTCCCACTACGTCGCGCTCGAGGAGGAGCAGGCGCGTCGCAAGGTGGAGCTGCTGCGCGCGTGTTTCGGGTCGCAGGTCTCCAGGGACTGGTGGGACGACGAGCTGTTCATGGGCCTGATGCGTATCCGTGGCGTGGAGTGCCGCGCGAGCTACGCCGAGGGTTTCTATACGAGCAAAGTGCTGCTGGACCTGTCCGAGAAGGGGGCCGAGGATGCGGAGTCCTGCATCGACTGACATACCAGCGCCCGTCGACCGGGGGTTCTCCCGCTCGACGGCTGCCCAGGCCAGGCTGCACGAGCTCGTGCCGGGCGGAGCCCACACCTACGCGCGGGGCGAGGACCAGTACCCGGAGGGGATGGCGCCGGTGATCGCCCGCGGCGAGGGAGCCAGGGTGTGGGACGTCGACGGCAACACCTTCGTGGAGTACGGCATGGGTCTGCGTTCGGTGACGCTGGGTCATGCCTACGGGCCGGTGACGGCTGCGGTCACCGAAGCCATCGCACGCGGCGTCAGCTTCTCCCGCCCCGGCGCGCTCGAGCTGGAGGCTGCTGAGACCTTCCTGCAGCAGGTCCCCGGGGCGGACATGGTGAAGTTCGCCAAGAACGGTTCGGACGTCACCAACGCCGCTGTCAAGCTCGCCCGTGCCGCAACGGGGCGCAAGCGGGTGGCCATCTGCCATAGCCAGCCCTTCTTCTCCACTGAGGACTGGTTCATCGGCACCACACAGATGGCGGCAGGCACCCTCGAGGAGGAGGCTCGGCTCACGCTCGGCTTCGACTACAACGATCTCGAGTCGGTCCGCTCCCTCGTCCGGCGTTTCCCGGACGAGATCGCCTGCTTCATCCTCGAGCCCGCCACGGCGCTGGCAGAGCCCGCACCCGGGTTCCTCGAGGGTTTGCGTCGGATGTCGGACGAGCACGGCATCGTCTTGATCTTCGACGAGATGATCACCGGGATGCGGTGGTCGCTGCACGGCGCCCAGCACGTGTACGGCGTACGACCGGACCTGTCGACATGGGGCAAGGCCCTCGGCAACGGGTTCCCCATCGCAGCCTTGGCCGGTCGGCGTGAGCTGATGGAGCTAGGGGGCCTGCGCACCGATCGTCCCCGGGTGTTCCTGCTGTCCACGACCCACGGTCCGGAGTCGTCGGGACTCGCCGCCTACCTGGCGGTGCACCGGGCCTACCGCAAACGCGACGTCGTGGCGGAGATGGAGCACAGCGGCAGCCTGTTGACGGCGTACCTCACCGAGGAGATCGCGGCCGCCGGGCTCCAGGACCAGGTCAAGGTGCTGGGACGTCCCTCCTGCCTGGTCTTCGTGACGTGCGACGCGGCGAGGCAGCCGTCCCAGGCCTATCGAACACTCTTCATGCAGGAGTTGCTGCGGCACGGAGTTCTGGGCCAGTCCTTCGTCATCTCAGCGGCTCACACCGCGACGGACATCGACTGCACGGTCAGTGCCGTGGCCCAAGCGTTGACCGTCTACGCGCGTGCCATCGAGGCCGGCAGCACTGAAGGACTGCTCTCCGGGCGTCCGGTTGCTCCGGCGCTGCGGGAGTACGCGGCGCCGCGCCAGGTTCGAACACAGGGGAGGTCGTTCACATGAAAGTCCTCGTCGACGGCGACCGCGGGTACATCGGCGCGGTGATGGTGCCGGTGCTCCGGGACGCCGGACACGACGTCGTGGGCCTCGACGCCGGGTGGTACGACGGGTGCGACTTCGGGTCTGTGCCCTCCGGGTACGAGTCGCGCACCGGTGATATCCGGGACGTGAAGCCGGAGGACCTTGAGGGCTTCGACGCCGTTGTGCACCTCGCTGCGATATCCAACGATCCTGTCGGCCACCTGAATCCCGAGGCAACGTACTCCGTCAACGCACACGGGGCCGCCCACATGGCGCGCATGGCCAAGGAGGCCGGGGTGCCCCGCTTCCTGTTCTCCTCGTCCTGCTCCTTGTACGGCGCAGCTGGCGACGCACCCGTGACCGAGGAGAGCAGTCTCCATCCGGTGACTCCGTACGGCGAGAGCAAGGTCATGGCCGAACAACTGATCTCCGAGCTGGCGGACGACGACTTCTGCCCCACCTACCTGCGCAACGCGACGGCGTACGGCTCGTCGCCGCGACTTCGGGCCGACATCGTGGTCAACAACCTCACCGGAACCGCCTTCACCCGGGGCGAGGTCAGACTTCAGAGTGATGGCTCCCCGTGGCGTCCCCTGGTGCACGTGCACGACATCTGCCAGGCCTTCCTTGCGGTGCTGGAGGCCGACCCGGACGTGGTGCGTGACCAAGCCTTCAACGTCGGACGCGACGAGGATGTCCTACAGATCCGCGACATAGCGATGGCAGTCGCCGAGCGCTTGGGTGCACCCGTGACCTTCGCCGAAGGTGCGGCCCCGGACAAGCGCGACTACAGGGTCGACTTCGGCAAGGTCAAGGCGATGCTGCCGACGTTCCGGCCCAGCTGGACGGTCGCGGAGGGCATCGACCAGCTGGCGCACGACATGAAGGAGATCGGCTTGTCCGTGGACGACTTCGAGGGCCCGCGGTTCGTACGCCTCGAGCGTGTCAACGAGCTGCGCTCTGCAGGCGTGCTGGACGACCTGCTCGTCCTGGACCGCTGACGCCGATGGGCGGTGCGACACCCCACGAGGCTCTTGGCGCCGCCGAGGAGGACGGTTGCCGCACCGCCCGGATGCGCTCCATGATGGAGCGCCTCTACCCGATCTGCCGGAGCATCACGGGTGACGGTGTGCGCCGCACGCTCGACGTGATCGGCGAGGCGGTCCCGCTAGATCGGCACTCCGTACCGTCCGGGACCGCGGTGCACGACTGGACGATCAACGACGAGTGGAACGTGAGGGACGCCTACATCGCCGACGCCTCCGGGCGCCGGGTGGTGGACTTCCGCAAGCACAACCTCCACCTGGTCAGCTACAGCGTGCCCGTGCGGGCAACGATGACGCTCTCGGAGCTGCGTCCGCACCTGCACACGCTGCCCGAGCATCCGGACTGGATCCCCTACCGCACGACGTACTACGACCGGACGTGGGGTTTCTGCCTGAGCCAGCGCCAGCTCGACGCCATGGACGACGACACCCCATACGAGGTCGTGATCGACACGGCGCTCGGTCCCGGCGAGCTGACCTACGGAGAGGTCTTCCTCCCTGGCGAGACCGAGCATGAGGTCCTGCTCAGCGCGCACGTGTGCCATCCCTCCATCGCCAACGACAACCTCTCGGGGATCGTGGTCGCGTGCGAGCTGGCTGCGGTCCTAGCCGCGCGACCGCGCCGCCGCTACGGCTATCGGTTCCTGTTCGCACCAGGCACCATCGGCTCCATCACGTGGCTGAGTCGCAACGCCGGGCGGCTGGCTGCCGTTCGTCATGGCTTGGTGCTCACGGGTCTCGGCGGCCCCGGCGAGCTGGTCTACAAGCGGACTCGCAACGGTGACAAGCAGGTCGACCGGGCTGCTTCCCACGTCGTCCGTCGCGCCGGCGGCCAGACACGGCCGTACTCGCCCTACGGTTACGACGAGCGACAGTTCAACGCGCTCGGGTTCGACATGCCGGTGGGCCGACTGTCTCGCACACCGCATGGGGAGTATCCCGAGTACCACACCTCGGCTGACGACCTCGCCTTCGTCGAGGACGACCAGCTGCTCGGCGGACTCGACGCGGCTATCGCCATCATCGACGTCTTGGAGCGTGACCGGAACTACCGGAACCTCAGCCCGTACGGTGAGCCACAACTGGGTGCCCGCGGGCTCTACCCGTCCGTAGGGGGCAAGGCTGCCTCGGATACGGTGATGGCGATGCTGTGGACGCTGGCCTACTCCGACGGCCGCACGCCCCTCCTTGAGATCGCTGAGCTCGCCGACCTCGACTTCGCGGTCCTGGACGAAGCGGCCGCGAGCCTGATGGAGGGCGGAGTGCTGGCGTCCGTCATCGACTGAACACGGCGTTCCGGAATCGGCGCGGCAGGCGTACCCTCGTGGTCACCGCCCGCCCTCGTCAGACCAGGCGACCCGACATGGCTCGGAGGCTTTGCCGCGTGAAGAAACGAATCTCAGTCGTGCTGGTGGCAGTCTTGGCCGGGCTGCTCGCCCCCCTTACACCTGTGGCCACCGCTGCCGCCGATTGTGCCAACCCGCCATTCGTGACCTCGGACCCCAACGGGATGTGGAACGACGGCGGCTACATCGTCCACAACAACATGTGGAACGTGTCGGGCTACGACGTCTCCGAGACCTTGACGGCCTGTTCCTACCGCGACTGGTCGGTCCGGGTCACCGCCGACGACAGCCGTGGCGACGGAGCCGTCAAGACGTATCCCAACGTGCACAAGGACTACCACAACTGGAGCACGGGTGCAGAGCCACGGCTGAGCTCGTTCCGGAACATCCGGAGCACCTTCGCGGCCACCACTCCGCGTGTCGGCATCTACAACGCGGCCTACGACGTCTGGCTCAACGGGGTGCCTGGCGAGCACGAGGTCATGATCTGGACCGACAACTATCGTCAGGTTCCGGCTGGATCACGGATCGCCAAGGTGCGGCTGAGCGGTCGGACGTGGAGGGTCTACGCCACCAGCGACAACAGCTACATCGCGTTCGTGCCGGCCCAGCGGCTGACCAGCGGAACCCTGCGCATCAAGCGGATGCTCACCTGGTTGGTGGGCCGAGGTCGGCTTGAGCGCAACGTGACCCTGGGGCAGATCTGCTTCGGTTTCGAAGTCGTGTCCACAGGTGGCTCGCCCGCGGTCTTCTCCGTCTCGGACTTCTCGGTGACGAGCAGGAGGCGCTGACCGGCGCGCGTCCTGACGGGTCTCGGGGCGTGTCCACAGACTCAGTACGCCCCGCGGTGGTTCAACACGGCCTTGACGGTGCGAGCGAGGATCGCCAGGTCGAGGCCGAGCGACCAGTTGTCGACGTACCGCACGTCGAGGCGCACCGACTCGGCCCAGGAGAGGTCCGAACGGCCGGAGACCTGCCAGAGACCAGTCATGCCGGGCTTGACGACCAGACGGCGCCGCGGGTCGGTGTCGTACCTGGCGACCTCGTCGGGGAGAGCGGGCCGCGGACCCACGAGGGACATGTCGCCCCGGATCACGTTCCAGAGCTGCGGCACCTCGTCGATGCTGGTGCGGCGGAGCCAGCGGCCGAGCCCGGTGACCCGGGGGTCCTGCTTGATCTTGAACAGCACGCCGTCGGCCTCGTTGCAGGGCACCAGCTCGGTGCGCTCCGCGTCCGCCGAGCTCGACATCGACCGGAACTTGTACATGGTGAAGAGCCGGCCGTCGCGGCCGACCCGAAGCTGCCGGTAGATCGCCGGTCCAGGGGAGTCGATGCGGATGAGGAGACCGATCACCAGCAGGGCGGGAAGCAGGAGCGCAAGCCCGATCGTCGCGGCCACGCGCTCTACGACCTCCTTGACCCACCGCCGCGGTCCCCCCATTGACGGCGGAACAGCACGGACGAGGGTGAGCCCGCCGGTGGCGAACACCCGGGTCCGCACTGGGGTGACGTCGAGGAGACAGGTGCCCACGTAGAGCTGGGTCCCGACTCCCGTCAGGGCCCAGTCGAGACGGCGCACCTCGGCAGGGGTGAGGCGGCTGCCGGGCAGCACCACCACGGCGTCCGCCTGGTGCTGGCGCGCGGCGCTGGGCGAGGCATCGAAGCCGAGGTAGGTCGGCAGGTCGCCCGTCGGCACCTTGGACGTGCGGGTGAGGCACACCGCGACGAGGTCGTGGTTGTCGTTGGCCTCCATCTCGAGCATCGCGTCCCTGACGTCGCGCGGACGCCCCGCGAGCACGACGCGCGGCCGGCGCCGACGTACGGCGACCAGGAGGTGGACCGCGCTGGCGACGCTGAGGGCGGCGACGAGCTGGGAGAGTGCTACGGGGTCGATGGTCGTGAGCCAGGGTGACGTCGCCAGCACGAGGACCGCGATGCGGACACCGGTGCCCAGGACGAGACGGAACCGGCTGCCGCGACTCTCGCCGAGCTCCCGCTTCCGGTAGTGGCCCGCGGCCGACGAGACCAGCACCCAGATGGTGCTTGTTGCGACAGCCACCTCCATCGCAAGCAGGTCGAAGGCGGTCGCTGCCAGAGCCAGAGCGAGGGAGAGGGCGGTGTCGACGGCGACGACCGGCCAGCTCGTCTGGTGCCGGCGCACGGACGAAGGGGTCTCAGCCGGAGCGACCTGCGCCGCGACATCAGGTGCCGACGGCCCGGCTGCCCGCGGGCGGGGGATGGTGGGCGAGGAGACGCGGGGTGCATGGGTACGGGCGGTGACCTGCGTCATGCTCACCCCTCCCGGAGCCCCCCGGAGGCGCCTGTCGTCGAACGTGCTGCGAGCCTAGGAAGCATGCGATGGCGGGGCATGCCGCAAATCAGCGAAAGCCCTGCACACGGGCACCTTTTCGGGGGTGCACAAAGAGTCCTTGAAGAGTTACCCAGTCCGTGGGATGGGCGTCTCGCGGCGTGGCACCTACTCTCGAAGAGGTGCACCATCACTGATTCGCTGTGCTCGTCCTGACCTGTCCTGTTCAGTGTGCGAGCGGTCGCGAGGTCTCCCCACGGTCCGCGACCGCGAGGCGAACCAGTGGCGGCGGTCGAGGTCTCCCCCACCCTCGGCCGCCGCGTACGCTCGTCCACCTCGCCCGAGACGGTTCGAACCCTCTACGTGGGCGTGGTGGGCCGACTCGTAGCCCGCGCACCCTGGCGGGGGCGTGGCACCGCCGGCGCGGTGCCGAAGAAGCAGTCGTGCCACATCTCGAGGGACATCAGGGTCCAGAGCTGGATCTCCTCGTGGCCACCGCGCTGGTGCCTGTCGACGAGCTCGCGGACCATGGACCGATCGAGGGTGTGCCCGACCCACGATTCCGCTCCGGTGAGCCGATCGCGCGCAGTGTCGCGCAAACCTGTCCGGAACCAGGAGTCCAGCGGAACCCGGAAGCCGACCTTTCTGCGGTCGGTCACGTCGTCAGGCAGGAGGCGCCGCGCGACCTCCCTCAGCACCCACTTCGTCGACCCCGGGCGCACCTTGACCGACGTCGGCAGCCGGAATGCCAGCTCGACGAGCTGGTGGTCCAGCAGCGGAGGTCGCAGCTCCAGCGAGGCCGCCAGCGACATCCGGTCGCCCCGCTCGAGCAGGTTGTCTGGCAGCCAGTGGCGCAGGTCGTGGCGCAGCATCCGGTCGACCGGGTCGACGCCGAGCGGGGGCGCCGCGCGTCGCTCGGGCGGGGGTGGGCTGCCGAGCAGTCCCTGCCGCTCGGCTGCGGTGAACGGGGCGCCCTGGCGCCGCTCGATCAGCTCCGCCAGGCCCGAGTGCAGCCGGGCGGGCAGCACGGTGGAGCGCTCGGCGACGCGCGCGAAGCGGTACTTCGGGTAGCCGGCGAAGAGCTCGTCGCCGCCCTCTCCCGACAGCACCACGCGCACGTGCTCGCGAGCCGCACGCGCCAGCGCGAACACCGCGATGTCGGAGGGTTCGGAGATGGGCGCGTCTCGGTGCCACGTGAGCCTTGCCCACACGTCCTCGAAGTCGGTGGGTCGCAACAGCACCTCGTGGTGCTGCGTGCCGATCAGGGTGCTGACTCGCCGCGCCCAGGGGAGCTCGTCATGCGGGTGGTCACCGAAGCCAGCAGAGAACGTGTGCACCGGCTCGTCGCCGCGCAGCTGCTGCATCTGCGCAACGATCAGGCTGCTGTTCAGCCCGCCCGAGAGGTGCGCCCCCACCGGAACGTCCGCCACGAGCGCGGCCCGGACCGCCTCGCGTACGCCGTCGCCGACCGCCTCGATCGCGTCACTGGCGCCCCAGGTGCCGGGAGGGTCGCACTCCGGGGGTGCCCAGTAGCGGACCTCCTCGAGGTGTCCACCGGGCATGATCGAGACGCGGTGCGCGGGGCGTACCTTCTTCACTCCCTCGAACAGGGTGTCCGGCGCCGCGACGGCCCCGGCGCCGAGGTAGGCGTCCAGGCTGCGGTGGTCCACCTGCGGGGGTGGGCCGATGGTCAGCAGGGCCTTGACCTCCGAGCCGAACGTGATGCCTCCGGGGATGTGACGGTAGTAGAGCGGCAGGATCCCGAGGCGGTCGCGCACCAGGTGCGTGGTGCCGGTGCGCAGGTCGTGCGCGACGAGGGCGAACTGGCCTTGCAGCCGCTCGACGAAGCTGATCCCCTCCAGGGCCAATCCGGCCACCACGACCTCGGTGTCGCCGCGCGTGCGGAACGGATAGTCCAGATGGGCGCGCAGGCTCTCGTAGTTGACGACACCGCCATCGATGGCGAGCACCCATCGGCCGTCGACCGAGTGCATCGGTTGATGGGAGTTCTCGACATCGATGGTCGGCAGCCTCGTGTGAGCCAGGCCGATGTCGGGACCCACCCATACAGCGGCTTCGTCGGGCCCGCGGTGGTGCAACAGCTCGGTCATCTCGTGCAACGCGCCCGTCGCGAGCGCGCTTGGGGAGAACGCGCGTATGCCACCGATCCCGCCCATCAGCCGCCTCCGCTCCTCCCGCGCAGGGGGTTCACGCGCCTTGTCTCCAGCCGGCCTGGTGGGCCATCCCAACGGCCGCAAGCTGCGACGACACCTCGAGCTTGCTGAGGATCGACTTGACCTGGGTGCGCACCGTGGCTTCGGAGACGACACTTTCCTTCGAGATGGCGCGCACCGTGCGCCCCTCGATCAGCCCGGCCAGGACCTGCCGTTCGCGAGGCGTGAGCAGGTCGAGGCGGCGACGGAGATCGTCCTGAGCCTTGCGCTCCCGGGTCCATGCATCGAGCAGGGCCTCCAGCTCCTCCCGCGTCACCACTGGGAGCCCTTGGTGGAGGCGTCGGACGGTGCCGATCGCCTGCTGCAGTGCGCCGCTCTTCGGCAGCACCTTCCGGGCTCCCAGTCGCATGCACTCGCCCCATCGGCCGACGTCCTGCGAGGCAGTCAGCACCACGACGTTGATGCCCGCCCTCGCCAAGGGGGGAATCAGGTTCCCACCGTCGCCGAACCGCCCGAGATCGAGGTCGAGGATGACCGTCCGCGGGTTGGCGCGCAGCGCCAGCGACCGCAGCGTTGCCATCGAACCCCGCTCCTCGGGCAGCTCGAGGCGGCGTACGTCGTACCCCTCGAGCGACAGGGCGAGCTCGAGCGACTCGGCGAACAGCATGTGGTCGTCGACGATGAGGACCCGGTAGTCAGCCCGAGCGGAGCCAGGCATGGTGATCCTCCGACGTCTGCTCGTTCTCGGGGGAGCGGCGCGCTGCCGGCAGGGAGATGACGAAGGACGAGCCCTGCCCCTGGTTCTCGGCAAGCCTCAGTGAGCCACCCTCCTGGTTCACCAGCCTCTGTGCCAGGTTCAGGCCGATCCCCTCGCCCGGGGAGTCGCTGCCGCGCTCGCCCCAGTCGAAGATCTGCGCCTGCTGCTCCTTCGGGATGCCACGGCCGAAGTCCGTGACGCGGATGTCGATGGTCTGCTCGTCACTGCGCTCGACCTCCACCAGGCTGCTCTCGGTTCCCCCGTGGGTGACGGCGTTGTCCATGAGGATGTTCAGCACCTCGGCGAGCGAGTCGAACCGCGCCCTCACGACATCCCCGTTGCTGTGGCACTCGACGTGGCGACCCTTGAGCCGCTGCAGGTCGAGGATCAGGGTCAGTGCCTCGTCGAGGTCGAGGTCGGCGGCGGCGTCGTCCTGCCCGGACAGCAGCCGTTCCATGCGGTCGAGCTCCCGCCGCACCGATGCCCACAGGCGTACGCGCACCTCGGCGGGCACGTCGGGGCGGTCGATCATCTCCGACCCGCTCACCAGACCCGCCAACGTGCTGCGCAGCTCGTGCAGGCGCTCCCGCTGTGCGCGGGTGCTCACGAGTGCCTGCTCCAACGCGTCGACGCGCGCCCGCTCCTCGTCCAGCGCCCGCCGCGTGCTGACCCAGACGAATCCCAGCCAGGCGGCACCGATCGCAGCTCGAGAGAGGAGCACCACAGGGTCGCCGAGCGTGCCTGCGTCGCCCCAGACGTGGACCAGCAGGCCCCCCGCGGCCACCAGCACCGTAGCAACGATCAGGAAGCCGACCGGCCGCGACAGCGCCCTCTCCCGGAGCACGAGCGCGGTGACGGTGACGTGAGTTCCCACCAGTACGCCGACCAGCACCTGCATGAGCGGCGAAGGTGGCGACGACACCGGGAGCTGCAGCACGAGATGACTGGCGGCCACCAGGCCCATGCCCAGCCCGATCGCGAAGCTGTCGTCGACCAGGTGGCTGACGCGGTGCAGCCCGAGCAGAGGTGCCACGACGATCGCAAGTCCTGCGAGAGCCGCAGCGACGAGCAACCCCGCGCCGACGCGGCCATGTGGAAGCGCGCCTTGGAGCGCGAGCTGGGTGACCAGCAGGGACTGGGCTGCTATCACCGCCCCGGTTGTCAGGATCCATCGCGTCTTCCGGCCCTCGTGACGTCGCCAGCCAACGATGGCCGCGCAAGCGGATCCGGCGACGAAGACTCCGACGACCAGCCCGTCACCCAGCGACGGCGCCGCCGCTCCACCAGATCCGATCCAGGCGAGAGCGAGGAAGGACACGACCACCGCGATCCCCGTCCCCAGCTTGTGCCATGCGTTAGCCCAGAAAGTTCCGAGCATTGCGTCCTCCCCCTGCTGTGCAGTCGTTCCTTCGCGGTTCCCCTACCGGTCGGCAGCTCTCCCGTGCTGCCGCCCAGGACGAGCCCCTCGGCGTGGAGCGAGGCGCCCGACGTTCGATTGGAGCGCACGCCCCCGTGGTTATCCACGAGTCTGCGCCGCATACCGAGAATGTGGTATGCGCGGTCTGGTCCGCCTTGTTCATGGATGCTTCTTTTCTGGTCAAGCCCCCCCGCAGAGATCCGTCAGCGCCGCACTACTGCGCGTACGGACGCGTTCAGAACCCATCCCTGAGGAGGTGTCCCGCGGCGGCTCGGAACCGCAGCTGCGCCGGATCGTCAGGACCTCGTTGACGGAACAGCGCGCGTCTCCCCAATTCGGTGCACGTGGGCCTTTCCTGAGGGGGTCCGCAGCGGCGACGGGGCAGAGTTGGCCCGATGCCCGACGCAAGGAGGAGGGATGTGCGGAGCACTCGGGACCGCATGCCGCCACCACGGACGTGGGCGGACCCCATGACCACGTGGGTCGTCTCGCCCCAGCTGCTGGTCGCCCAAGCGGTGACCGCGGCGCTCACCTCGGCGGGCGCGCGCGTCGAGCTTCGCGCGTGGGAGACGGTCGTGGAGGACGCGCAGGCCAGCAAGGACCGGTCCGGGACGCAGCACGTCGTGGCCGTGTTCGACGACCTCGACAGCCTGACGGTCGTGGAGGAGGTCCGCAGGCTGGTCTCGGTGGGCGACGTGCGGGTGGCCGTCGTGGTCCAGGGCCCGGTGGCGCTGTGGTGGGGGAAGCTGTTGGAGGGCAGCGCGGTCGACCTGGTCACCACGACGACCTCGATCACCCAGCTCGTCGAGGTCGTGGACCGGCTCACAGCGGGTGACCTCTTGATGGAACCTGAGAAACGGATCGCGGTGAGAACGGCTTGGCTACGGGCCCTTGACAACCGACGACAGCTCATTGCACAGATGCGGACCCTGACGCCTCAGCAGCTGCGCGTCCTCGAGCTCCTCGCTGCCGGGCACCGGTCGGGGGAGGTCGCCGACGTGCTGGGCGTGACCGTCGCCACGGTGCGCAGCCACGTCAAGGCGTTGCGTGCCAAGCTCGGCGCCAAGACCCAGCTCGAGGCGGTGGCCATGCTCCGCGGGGTCTACGAGTTCGACGACGGCCCGGACCTCGTGCCGCGCCCCCGGCAGTCGCTGCCTGGCACGGAGGGGAGCAACAGGCGTCGATAGGCTGCCGCCATGATCGATCCCACAACGCTCGACGACCACGCCTTTGCCGTCTGGGCCGCCGAGCGCGCCGGAACGGTGCTGCTCGACGTACGCGCCGGCGCCGCGGCCCGCGGCCTCGAGGGCCGGGCGCTCAAGGACGCCGGGGACGCCGCCGCGCAGGCCGAGCTCGACCGGGTCCTGACCGAGCACCGGCCCGAGGACGCGGTCCTCTCCGAGGAGGTGGCCGACGACAAGTCGCGCCTCACCGCCCGGCGGGTGTGGATCATCGACCCCCTCGACGGCACCCGCGAGTTCTCCGAGCCGCCCCGCGACGACTGGGCGGTCCACGTCGCGCTCTGGGAGGACGGCGACCTCGTGGCCGGCGCCGTCGCGCAGCCGGCGCTGGGCGAGACCTTCGCCACCGGTCGCCCGAGCGTGGTGCCGCCCCGCACCTCCGAGCGTCCTCGCATCGCCGTCTCGCGCACCCGTCCGCCCGCCTTCGTCGAGGCTCTCGCGGCCGAGCTCGACGCCGAGCTCGTGCCGATGGGCAGCGCCGGCGTGAAGGTGATGAGCGTGGTGCGCGACGTCGCCGACGCCTACGTCCATGCTGGCGGGCAGTACCAGTGGGACAACGCCGCCCCGGTCGCGGTCGCCCGCGCCGCCGGCCTGCACTGCAGCCGCGTCGACGGCTCGCCGCTGGTCTACAACGCGGACGACACCTCCTTGCCCGACCTGATCGTGTGCCGCCCCGAGCTGGCCGAGCAGATCGTCGACTTCGTACGCCGCCACGGAACGGAGTGACCTCGTCATGACCTCCTTCGTCTCGCACACCACCGTCGACTCCCGCAACGCCTACGAGCTCTCCGAGTGGTGGAAGGCGCTGCTGGGCTACGTCGACGTCGAGGGTGATCCCAACCTGCCTGGCCACGAGGAGTGCATGATCCTCGACCCCGACAACGGGCACAGCATCCTGTTCATCGAGGTCCCCGACGCGGAGCTGCCGCCCAAGCGGATCCACTTCGACCTGCGGCCCCGCGAGGGCAACCGGGACGAGGAGGTCGAGCGGGTGCGGGCGCTCGGCGCGCGCGAGGTCGCCGACCAGCGGGGCAAGTACGGCCCGGGCACCGGCTGGGTCGTCTTCGAGGACCCCGAGGGCAACCAGTTCTGCATCCTGCGCTCGCAGACGGAGGTGGACGCCGCTCCGCCCCCGCCTGCTGGTTGAGCAGGGCGTCAGAACGCCAGGGCGTACGCCGCGCAGCCGATCATCTCCATGCTGACCGTCAACCGGTCCATGCTGATGTTCTTCTCGATGGTGTCCTCGGGCGAGTGGTAGGGCGGCTCGAGCAGCGCCGGGGTCGCCTCGCCACGCCAGGAGAAGTTGGCCGACGCGATGCCCTTCTCCTGGAAGGACTGGTGGTCGCTGGCGCCGCGCTGGGTCACGGCTGAGATGTGCGGGTCGTAGCCCAACCGGGTCGCCGCCGCCGCGATCTGGTCGGTGGTGGCGTTGCTGGTGCCCGAGAACGAGAGCAGCCAGTAGCGGGTGGCGGGACTCCAGCTCGTGCCCACCATGTCGTTCTGGAAGACGCCGCGGATGCGGTCGCGGTCGGGCTGAGGCAGCTGCCCGACATGGTGGCGGGAGCCGATGAGTCCCTGCTCCTCGGAGCCCCAGAGCGCGAACCTGATGGTGGCCTCGGGCTTGGGGAGGTTCCTCAGGACCCGTGCGAGCTCGAGGGTGAGCACCGTGCCGGACCCGTCGTCGTTCGCGCCGGGTGCACCGATCACCGAGTCGTAGTGGCCCGAGATGTAGACCACCGGGCCCGCGACACCCGACCGGCCCGGCACGTCGGCGAACACGTTGTTGCTGGTCAACCCGCGGTGCGAGGTGGTGGCGACGGTGAGGCGCAGCTTCCGGACAGCGAGGTCCTCACGCAGCAGCCGCTTCTGCACCTGCGCGACGCCGAGCACGGGGATCGTCGCGACGGGCGTCCACGGCGGCGGCGTCGTCCCGGTCGTCGGCACCAGCCGCAGGGAGGCGGCCGACGCGCGGCGGGGATACTCCAGGTCGGCCGGCAGCAGCACGACGGCGGCCGCTCCGCGTCGCTGGGCTTCGAGGACGAAGGCGGCCCGCAGGTTGACCCGCGTGGGTGCGTCGGGGTCCTGGGCGTCGTCGGCGAGCACCACGGCACCGGTGATCGCGTCGACGGGCCACACGGGAGCCGTCGCCGCCTTGACGTCGACCACCCGGCCGGTGACGGTCCCGTCGAGCCCGGCGTCGGGCGAGGCCCCCGCCTGCCAGCAGATGTCGTCGGGCAGCTGGCCGTCGGGGTCACCGAGGTCGGCGAGGAACTTGTCGGCGACGGGGAACGGCTCGAGCCGTACGTTGCTGCACCCGGCGCTGCGGAAGGACGTGAGGGCGAACTCGGCGGCCGCCTTCTCCGAGGCAGTGCCGCCGATGCGCGGGCCGATCCGCTCGGAGAGCACCCGGAGGTCCGCGAGCGCGCGGGCCGGCCGGATGCCGCGCACCACCGCCTGGTCGCGCAGGTCGAGCGCGGGGGCCCGGAGGGCTCCCGGCCGGGTGGCGTCGGCGGCCCAGGCGGGCTGCCCGGCTGCGACGAGGGCGACGCCTCCGGCGGCGCCGGCGAGGAGGCCGCGGCGGCTGAGGGCGGCACGCTCGATCTGGCTGGCCCGGCTGGTCCGGCTGGTCTGGGTGGGCAGGGCGGACCGGTTTGATCCCGAGAAGTGGCTCATGCCAGCCGAACCTATGTGTCCGACAGTCGAACGGTAAAGAGCCTCAGGGCAGCCGCTCGGGGTGGGCGGCGACGTACTCGCGCACCGGTACCGGGGTGCGGCGGGCGTACCCCTCCGGCAGCCACACGCTGCCGAGCCGGGTCAGGTAGTAGATCTGCCAGGCGAGGTAGCCGCGGAACTGCCGCGGGTCGCGCTTCATCGCCTCGGCGTGGTGGGTGACCCCGCGGACGTAGGCCCACGAGTTGTTGTAGCGCCACAGCGCCGCGCCCTTGTCGCGCGCGAACCCGTTGGCCTGCAGCAGCCGGCCCGCGGCGAGGATCGCGTCGTGGGCGTTGTTGATGTCACCCCCGGCCCCGTAGATGTCCCACGTCGTCGGGATGAACTGCATCGGCCCCTGGGCGCCGGCCACCGAGGTGCCCCGGATCCGGCCGAAACCGGTCTCGACCAGGTTGATCGCCGCGAGGTACTCCCAGTCCACGCCGAAGCGACGCTCCGCCTCGCGATAGCTGCTCAGCAGCGTGCGGGCGGGGGCGGGGGGCACGATCCGCCAGGCGGGAAGCTCGTCGGCGAGGTCGGCGACGTCGCTGGGGTGCATCGAGCGGAACTCCCGGCGGGCCGCGACGCTGGCACGCACCCAGGCACGGTTGCCCGGCCCCAGCCGGTCGAGCATGCGCGGCAACCAGGTCCGGCGTACGGCGACCTCGCGGACCGCGAGCTGGGCGGTGTGCCCGGCGGCCTCGAGGAGGTCCGGGCCTGAGTCGTCCGACCGGATGACCCGCTGCGCGGCGGTGACCATCGCGACCGCCTCGGCGACGCCGGCGGGGCGCCGGGGCTCGCCGGCGAGGGCCGGCTCCAGCTCCGGAGGTACGTCGTCCGGCTCGGCGCGCGGCTCCCGGGGCGCCTCCGCGACGGTGCCCTGGGTGGGACGGGGCTCCGTCTCGGACACAGGGCTCGAGGTGGTGGGGGTGCCACCGCAGGCCGTCATCGCGAGCAGCAGCGTGGCGACGAGCGGCGTACGGGTCATGACTCCACCCTCACACGGCAGCCCGGGCCCGAGTCCACACCCGGGCCCGTGATTTCCCAGATCAGGGCGCCGTCCGGTCAGAGACCCAGGTCTTCCAGATCAACTTGGTCCCGAGGTAGTCAGCGTCACTCTTGACGACGAACAACCAGTACCAGGTGCCGACGCGTCGGGGCAGGACGATCCGGTAGCGCCCGCGCTCGTCGGTCCTGATCGTCTTGACCCGGGTGTAGCCGGAGTGCTTCCGGGAGGAGATCTTGACGATGATCTTCCGCTCGCCGTAGTCAGGACGCACCTTGCCCCTGACCTCGAAGCCGTCCTCCGGGTGGCTGATCGTGCGGGCCACCTCGACGGTGAAGACGGCCGACTCGCTGGACTCGTAGGAGTCGTCCTGGGAAGACGAGGGGGTGTGGCCGTTGTAGACGACCTTGTAGGACGTCCTGATCCGGGGACGTACGTCGACGAAGCCGAGGGACGGCGAGGCGGTGGTGGCGATGGCCTGCCACACGGTGGACGTCGACTCCCTGGCGTAGAGCGTGGACGTGCCGGCGGTCGGTGAGTAGCCGCTCTGGCTGTCGACGTCGACCTCGACATCGATCGTGTCGCCGTAGTCGACGACCGTCGCCTCCGGCGAGGCCACCGTCGTCGTTGTCCATGTGTCACTGGCCGTTGCGGGCACCGCCCCGCCGACTGTCACGACTCCCAGCAGTGCGACGGCGAGGGTGCCGGCGAAGGATCGAGTGGAGAGCATGGGGGCCTTCCGTCACTGGAGCAGCTGGGACGGGCTGACATGGATGGTGAGCTGAATGGATCGACCGGCCCCGCCAAGGAGCTGGCGGAGCCGGTCGACGTGACGGACGGAGCGGGTCAGTTCTTCGCGACCGCTCGCGGCGTCATGTTGGGCCGGTAGCTGTAGGTGTACCAGACCTCGCTGTAGCTGAGGAACTTCGAGCTGCCCGGAACCGTGATCTTGAAGTAGAGCTTGTTGCCACGACGCGGAGCCGGGAGCCGCACCTGGAACTGGCTCTTCCGGTTGGTCTTGATCGTCTTGTACTTCTTGTAGGACTTGCCCTTCTTGATCTGGATCTTGACCTTCTGGCGCTTGTAGTCCGGCTTGACCTTGCCCTTGATCGTGAGCTTGGCCTTGGCCTTGCCGATCGTGACGTTGCGAGCGACGCCCACGGTGAAGGTGGCCGACTCGCTGGCCGCGTAGTTGTCCTCGTAGGTCGTGGTGGCCGTGTAGCCGCTGTAGACGACCTTGTAGACGGTGTTCATCTGCGGCTTGACGGGATAGATGTCGCTGCCCGCGTAGGTGCCCGTGGCGACCGGCACCCAGGTGGTGGATCCTGCCTCCATGGCATACAGCGTGGAGGTGCCCTTGATGACGCTGCTGCCGTCCGAGCCCACGACCTCGATGGTGACGTTGATCTCGTCCCCGTAGGCCAGCGCGGTCTCGCTGGGCGTGGCGGTGGTGGTGGTGGTCAGGTTGTCGGTGGCCTGGCTGGGTGCCGCGACGGCGATCGGCGTGAGGCCGAGCAGCCCTGCCGTGACGGTGCCTGCGACGAGACGAGTGATGCGCATGTCCCCGTTTTTCCTCTCAATGGAATATCTACTGGAAGTACGTGTCGACCGTTGCGTGAGCAGCGGTCGTTGCGGTGCTTGCTACCCCCCGCGACGCCGGGACAAACCCCGGCTCGTCCTGCAGGCCGGCCCCTCATCCCCACGTCCCGCTGTCGGGCAGCACCCGTAGACTCGCAGGCACCCCCCATCCTTCTGTGAATGGGGGTCGTTCTGCGTGCTCGTCTGCGTGCTCTCCAAGGAGTCCCCGGTGTCATCCACTCCACTCGTCGCTGTTGCCGAACGCCTCGTCTCCGCACCGACCCTGTCCGGGGCGCTGGCCGATGCAGCGGTGCAGTCGGCCCTCGACCTGACCGGTCCCGCCGCGGTGCGGCCGTTCGTGGTGCGCGGCCTGGTCGAGCGCGGCCGCACGGTCCTCGCGGTGACCGCGACGTCCCGTGAGGCCGAGGACCTGGTGGAGGAGCTCGCGGACCTGGTCGACCCCGACGCGGTCGCCTACTACCCGAGCTGGGAGACGCTCCCGCACGAGCGGCTCAGCCCGCGCAGCGACACCGTCGGTCGACGCCTCGCCGTGCTGCGACGGCTGCGCCACCCCGGCACCGATGCCGCCAACGGCCCGCTCAAGGTCGTGGTCGCGCCGATCCGCAGCCTGCTGCAGCCGCAGGTGCCCGGCCTGGCCGACATCGAGCCGGTCGAGCTGGCGCCGGGTGACTCCCGGCCGCTGGAGGAGGTCGTACGCGGCCTGGCGGACGCGGCGTACACCCGTGTCGACATGGTCGAGCGGCGCGGCGAGTTCGCGGTCCGAGGCGGCATCGTCGACGTGTTCCCGCCCACCGAGGAGCACCCGCTGCGGGTGGAGTTCTGGGGCGACGACGTCGAGGAGATCCGGGCCTTCTCGGTCGCCGACCAGCGCACGCTCGAGACCGTGCAGCGACTGTGGGCCCCGCCGTGTCGCGAGCTGCTGCTCACCGACGACGTACGCCGCCGCGCCGCGGAGCTCGGCCAGGCACACCCGCAGCTGCTCGAGCTCACCGACAAGATGGCCGCCGGCATCGCCGTCGAGGGCATGGAGTCCCTCACTCCGGTCCTGGTCGACACGATGGAGCTGCTGGTCGACCTGATGCCGGCCGACACGACCGTGCTCGTGCTCGACCCCGAGCGGGCGCGCAGCCGTGCCCACGACCTGGTCGCGACGAGCGAGGAGTTCCTCGGGGCGTCGTGGGCGGCCGCGGCAGGTGGCGGCACCTCGCCCATCGACCTCGGCGCCGCGTCCTACCGCGAGATCGCCGACGTCCGCCTGCACGCCCTCGGTCTCGGCCACGCCTGGTGGTCGGTGAGTCCCTTCGGTATCGACACGAGCGACGTGCCGGACGCGCAGACGGCCGGGGTGCCGAGCCAGACGCTCCCGACCCACGGCGCCGAGGCCTACCGCGGCGACCTGGAGAAGGCGGTCGCCGACATCCGGGCCTGGGTGACCGACGGCGTCGAGGTGGTCGTCGTCCACGCCGGGCACGGCCCGGCGGAGCGCTTCGTCGAGCTGCTCGGCGAGAACGACATCGCCGCCCGTTTCGTCGAGGACGGAGGGACTGCGGGGTCCCACGTCGTGACGGTCACGTGCGGCCACCTCGTCCACGGCCTCGTCGACGACCAGGCCCGCGTCGCGGTGCTGACCGGTGACGACCTGTCGGGACAGAAGACCTCCACCCGCGACATGCGCAAGATGCCCGCGCGCCGCAAGAAGCAGATCGACCCCCTCGAGCTCAAGGCCGGCGACTACGTCGTCCACGAGCAGCACGGGGTCGGCCGCTTCGTGGAGATGAAGCAGCGTGAGGTCGGCGGGGCGACCCGCGAGTACCTCGTCCTCGACTACGGCGCCTCCAAGCGCGGCGGTCCGCCGGACCGGCTCTACGTCCCGGCCGACACCCTCGACCAGGTCACCCGCTACGTCGGGGGCGAGAACCCCAGCCTCGACCGGCTCGGCGGCGGTGACTGGACCAAGCGCAAGAACCGGGCCCGGCGCGCGGTCCGCGAGATCGCGGCCGAGCTGATCAAGCTCTACGCCGCCCGGCAGGCCACCAAGGGGCACGCCTACGGACCCGACACCCCGTGGCAGCGCGAGCTCGAGGACGCCTTTCCGTTCACCGAGACCGTCGACCAGCTCACGACCGTCGACGAGGTCAAGGCCGACATGCGCAAGGTGGTCCCGATGGACCGCCTGGTGTGCGGCGACGTCGGCTACGGCAAGACCGAGATCGCGGTGCGGGCGGCCTTCAAGGCGGTCCAGGACGGCAAGCAGGTTGCGGTGCTGGTGCCCACGACGCTGCTGGTCACCCAGCACCTGTCGACCTTCTCCGAGCGGATGACCGGCTTCCCGGTCGTGGTCAAGGGGCTCTCGCGGTTCCAGACCGACAAGGAGGCCAAGGAGGTCATCGCCGGCCTCGGTGACGGCTCGGTCGACATCGTCGTCGGCACCCACCGACTGCTCAATCCCGACATCAAGGTCAAGGACCTGGGCTTGATCATCGTCGACGAGGAGCAGCGCTTCGGGGTCGAGCACAAGGAGCAGATGAAGCGGATGCGCACCTCCGTCGACGTGCTCTCGATGAGTGCCACGCCGATCCCGCGCACGCTCGAGATGGCGGTGACCGGCATCCGCGAGATGTCGACGATCACCACCCCTCCCGAGGAGCGGCACCCCGTGCTCACCTACGTCGGCGCCTACGAGGACCGGCAGGTCGTCGCCGCCGTACGTCGTGAGCTGCTGCGCGAGGGCCAGGTGTTCTACATCCACAACCGGGTGCAGTCGATCGAGAAGGCCGCCGCCCGGATCCGCGAGCTGGTGCCGGAGGCCCGGGTCGCCACGGCCCACGGCCAGATGGGCGAGCACGCGCTGGAGCAGGTCATGCTCGACTTCTGGGAGAAGCGGTTCGACGTGCTGGTCTGCACGACCATCGTGGAGAGCGGCCTCGACGTCTCCAACGCCAACACGATGATCATCGAGCGCTCCGACACCCTCGGCCTCTCCCAGCTCCACCAGCTCCGCGGCCGCGTGGGGCGCTCGCGCGAGCGGGCGTACGCCTACTTCCTCTACCCGGCCGAGAAGCCGCTGACCGAGACTGCCCACGAGCGGCTCGCGACCCTCGCTCAGCACTCCGACCTCGGCGGCGGCATGGCGATCGCGATGAAGGACCTGGAGATCCGTGGGGCCGGCAACCTGCTCGGCGGCGAGCAGTCCGGTCACATCGCCGACGTCGGGTTCGACCTCTACGTCCGCCTCGTGGGGGAGGCGGTCGCCGACTTCAAGGGTGACGCCGAGGAGGAGGCGGCCGAGGTGCGCATCGAGCTGCCGGTCGACGCCCACCTGCCGCACGACTACATCCCGAGCGAGCGGCTGCGCCTGGAGATCTACAAGCGCCTCGCCGAGGTGCGCACCGACGCCGACGTCGACGAGGTCCGCGCCGAGCTGGTCGACCGCTACGGCTCCCCGCCCGAGGCCGTCGACTCGCTGTTGTTCGTGGCCCGGTTCCGGGCCCGGTGCCGCCAAGCGGGGGTGCGCGAGGTGACGGTGGCCGGCAAGTACGTCCGGTTCGCACCGGTCGACCTCCCCGACTCCCGCGTCGTACGGCTCCAGCGGCTGCATCCGCGCAGCGTCGTCAAGGCGCCCGTCAGTACGATCCTCGTGCCGCGTCCGCAGACCGCCGCCGTCGCCGGGCGTCCGGTGGCCGGTGTGGCCCTGCTTGAATGGGCCCGAGGCGTCATCGACGAGGTGATCGACCCGCAGCAAGTGCCGGCAGCGACGACTAGGAGTGACTCGTGAGCAAGACCCGCCTGATGACGGCCGCGACGCTGGGCGTCGCAGGCCTGATGCTCTCGGGCTGCGGCAGCGCCACCCCGGGTGTCGCGGTCAAGGTCGGCGACGACGAGTTCTCCACCGGCCGGGTGGACGAGGCGGCGGCCCACCTGTGCACGGCGCTGCGCGACGACTTCGACACGGGCGAGGTCTACTCGATGTCATTCGTCCGCCAGAGGGTGGTCGGGCTCCTGACCATGCGATCGCAGAGCGAGCAGATCGCGGAGGAGTACGACGTGGAGCCGGGCTCGGTCTACGGCCAAGCCGTCGCTCAGGCGGAGCAGGTCGCGACCTCGAAGCCCGAGGAGCTGCGATCGGACTACGTCGAGCTGTCGACGGCCTTCGCTCTCAAGCAGGACGTCCGGGACCAAGTGGGCCGCCTCGAGCTCGAGGAGAACGGCGTCGCGGAGCCGACGGTCGAGCAGGTCAGCCAGGCCGGAGAGGACGTCTTCAAGGTCTGGCTCGACGCCAACGCCTTCGAGATCGACCCGCGCTTCGGCCTCAAGAACGTCGACGGGGTGCTCACGCCGGTCGACACCAACGTCTCGGTGGCCGTCAGCGACGAGGCGAAGGCTGCAGTCGAGGCCGGGCTGGCGATCGAGCCCGACCCCGCGTTCGCCGAGACGCTGCCGCCCACCCACCGCTGCGGCTGACGGCCGGTCCCCATGACGCCTGACGGCTCGGCGCTCGAGGACTTCGCCGAGCAGATGCGGCTCCTGCGGCGCGAGTGCGCATGGAAGCGCGAGCAGACCCACACATCGCTGATCCCGTTCGTCCGGGAGGAGGCCGAGGAGGTCGTCGAGGCCATCGAGTCGGGGGATCCCGCCGCGCTGTGCGACGAGCTGGGCGACCTGCTGCTCCAGGTGGTGATCCACGCGGTCATCGCCGAGGAGGCCGGGCACTTCACGCTCGACGACGTGGCCCGCGGGGTGATCGCGAAGATGGAGCGCCGCAACCCGCACGTCTTCGGCGACGCGGTCGCCACCGACGCGGCCGAGGTGCTGCGGCTGTGGAACGCGGCGAAGGCCGCCGAGAAGGCCGAGAAGCGCAGCCGCCCCTCTGGCTGACCCCGGCGCCGGTCCGTCGCCGACCGGTGCAGGTCCCACGCCCTCGGACACCCGACGACGTGGCGGCGGCACGTGGCTAGGCTGGCCGCTGTCCCACGACGTCCCCATCAGGAGCTCTTCATGTCGATGATCGCTGCAGTCGGTGCCCGCGAAATTCTTGACTCGCGCGGCAACCCCACCGTCGAGGTGGAGGTTCTTCTCGAGGACGGCGCGTTCGGTCGCGCGGCGGTGCCCAGCGGCGCGTCCACCGGCGCCTTCGAGGCCGTCGAGCTGCGCGACGGCGGCAAGCGCTACCTCGGCAAGGGCGTGCAGAAGGCCGTGGCCGCGGTCGCCGACTCCATCTCCGGCGCGATCGTCGGCCTCGACGCCGACGACCAGCGGCTCGTGGACCAGACGATGCTCGACCTGGACGGCACCGCCAACAAGGCCAAGCTCGGCGCCAACGCGATCCTCGGCGTCTCGCTCGCCACCGCCAAGGCCGCCGCGGAGTCCGCGGGCCTGCCCCTCTTCCGCTACGTCGGCGGACCCAACGCCCACCTGCTGCCGGTGCCGATGATGAACATCGTCAACGGCGGCGCCCACGCCGACTCCAACGTCGACGTGCAGGAGTTCATGATCGCCCCGATCGGCGCCGCGACCTTCCGCGAGGCGCTGCAGCAGGGCGCCGAGGTCTACCACGCGCTCAAGTCGGTGCTGAAGAAGAAGGGCCTCTCGACCGGGCTCGGCGACGAGGGCGGCTTCGCGCCGAACCTCGACAGCAACCGCGCCGCACTCGACCTCATCGCCGAGGCGGTCAAGAGCGCCGGGTTCAAGCTCGGCAAGGACATCGCCCTCGCCATGGATGTCGCCGCCAGCGAGTTCCACGAAAAGAAGAAGTACACCTTCGAGGGCACCAAGCAGACGACGGACAAGATGGTCGCCTACTACGCCGACCTCGTCGCGTCCTACCCGATCGTCTCGATCGAGGACCCGCTGGACGAGGAGGACTGGGACGGCTGGAAGGCCATCACCGACGAGCTCGGCACGAAGACCCAGCTGGTCGGCGACGACCTGTTCGTGACCAACGTCGAGCGGCTCCAGCGCGGCATCACCGGCGGCCAGGGCAACGCGATGCTGGTGAAGGTCAACCAGATCGGCTCGCTGACCGAGACCCTCGACGCCGTCGAGCTCGCCCACCGGGCCGGCTTCCGCAACATGATGAGCCACCGCTCCGGCGAGACCGAGGACACCACCATCGCGGACCTCGCGGTCGCCACCAACTGCGGGCAGATCAAGACCGGTGCCCCGGCCCGCTCGGACCGCGTGGCGAAGTACAACCAGCTCCTCCGCATCGAGGACGAGCTCGGTGACGCAGCTCGCTACGCCGGTGCGGGCGCGTTCCCGCGATTCTCCGGCTGAACGAGGCAGACTGGGACACATGCCTTCCCAGCGCCGTACTCCTCGGGGTGGGCCCGGTGGGGACGGCTCCCGCGGACCGAGGCGGAGCAGCTCGCCGCGTCCCGGCCCGCGCGGCTCACGGCCGCGCGCCGCTGGGGCGCGTACGACGTCCTCCCGGACCGCGGAGCCGACCCCCGCTGCCACACGGCCGGCGGCGGCGAGGAGTGCCGCGCGCCGTCCCAGGTTCACCGGCCGTGCCGCCGTGCTCGTGCTGGTGCTCGCCGTGCTGACGGTGTCCTACGCCTCGTCGCTGCGCGCCTACCTCCAGCAGCGCTCGCACATCGGCGACCTCAAGGCGCAGATCGCCGATCGCGAGGCCAACATCGACGCGCTCGAGCGGGAGAAGCAGCGCTGGGACGACCCGGCGTACGTCAAGGCGCAGGCGCGGGCGCGCTTCGGCTACCTGATGCCGGGCGAGTCCGGCTTCGAGGTCATCGGCCCTGACGGCAAGCCGCTCGAGGCCGAGGCGTCCCTCAACGACCCCTCCGAGGTGATCAAGACCGTGCCCAAGGCCTGGTGGACCGCAGCCTGGGAGTCGATGGAGCTCGCCGGCAACCCGCCGCCGCCCGCCGAGGAGCCGGCCGACCTGATCGACGGAACGAAGCAGTGACGGAGACGCCCACCCCTCCCGCACCGAAGATCGACCCCGCCGACGAGGCCGCGATCCGTGCCCAGCTCAACCGCCGCCCACGGGGGATCGACTCCATCGGTCACCGGTGCCCGTGCGGCAACCCCGACGTCGTGACGACCGAGCCACGGCTGCCCGACGGCACACCGTTCCCCACGACCTTCTACCTCACCTGCCCCCGGGCGGCCTCGCGCATCGGCACCCTCGAGGGGTCGCACGTGATGAAGGAGATGCAGGAGCGCCTCGGCACCGACGAGGAGCTCGCCGCTGCCTACCGCGCTGCTCATGAGCGCTACCTCGAGTTCCGCGCCGAGGTGGGCGCGCGCGCCGGTCTCGACGTGCCCGAGATCGAGGGCATCTCGGCCGGCGGCATGCCCGACCGGGTCAAGTGCCTCCACGTCCTGGCCGGTCAGTCCCTGGCCATGGGCCGCGGGGTGAACCCCCTCGGCGACGAGGTGCTCGACGCGCTCGGCGAGTGGTGGGAGTCCGGGCCCTGCGTCGAGCGCTCGGCAGAATGAGGGCATGACGCCCCCCTCCCCGCTCGTCGCCGCCATCGACTGCGGGACCAACTCCATCAAGGTCCTCGTCGGCCGGGTCCGCGACGACAGCAGCCTCGAGGTGGTGCTGCGTGACTCCCAGGTGGTCCGCCTCGGACAAGGGGTCGACGAGACCGGGGTGCTGGCCGAGGAGGCGCTGGCGCGCACCTTCGCGGCGGTCGACGAGTTCGCCGAGGTGATCCGCAGCCACGACGTCCCGCCCGAGCGCATCCGTTTCTGCGCCACGTCGGCCACCCGCGACTCCGGCAACGCCGCGGTCTTCGCCGAGGGCGTACGCCGCCGGCTGGGCGTGGAGCCCGAGGTGCTGTCGGGCGACGAGGAGGCCGCGCTCGTCTTCGCCGGTGCGATCGCCGCCCAGGACCCGATGCCGGCCGAGCCGGTGCTCGTGGTCGACATCGGCGGGGGGTCGACCGAGCTGGTCATCGGGGTGGGGGAGCAGCGGCAGGCGACCTCGATGGACATCGGGTCGGTCCGGCTCCACGAGCGACACCTCCACAGCGACCCCCCGACGGAGGCGGAGGTCGCGGCCTGTGTCGCCGACATCGACCAGCACCTCGACGCGTCCGGGATCCCGCTGGACCGCACGCGCAGCGCCATCGGCACCTCCGGCACGATCAAGACCATCGCCTGCGGGGTGCTCGGCCTCGAGTCCTACGACCGCGGCGCCTTCGACGGCGCGGTGCTGGCCAACGCCGACACGGCCGTCTTCGTCGACACGCTGGTGGCGCTGACGGTGGCGGAGCGTCGCGCACTGCCCTACATGCACCCGGGGCGCGCCGACGTGATCGGTGCGGGCGCCCTGATCTGGAGCGGGATCCTGGCCCGGGTCCCGGTGCCCGACCACGTCGTCTCCGAGGCCGACATCCTGCACGGCATCGCTGCCGCGATCGGTCGCTGACCGTGGTAGCGGGGGAGTGGCTGCCCCACCCGCTCACGCGCCGGGAGTTCTCCAGCCCGGTGGCGCCGGGCACCGGCTGGCCGGACGACCCGGCGGCGCCCGATACCCCGGTCGCGCACCACGCCGACGACGTACGACGTCTCGCGCAGGCCGGCTCCCTGGCCGAGCTCGAGGCCCGGGTCAGCGTCTGCTCGGCGTGTCCGCGCCTGGTGACCTGGCGCGAGGACGTCGCTCGCGTCAAGCGTGCCTCCTTCGCCGACCAGCCCTACTGGGGCAGGCCGATCCCCGGCTGGGGCGACCACGAGCCGGCGCTGCTGATCGTCGGCCTCGCGCCGGCCGCCAACGGCGGCAACCGGACCGGCCGCATCTTCACCGGCGACCCCAGTGCGGACTGGCTCTTCGCCAGCCTGCACCGCACCGGATGGGCGACCCAGGCCACCAGCCAGCACGCCGGCGACGGCCAGCGACTCCTCGGCGCGCGGATGGTCGCGACCGTGCGCTGTGCGCCGCCGGACAACAAGCCGACCTCGGTCGAGCGCGACACCTGCGCCCCCTGGATCGCCGCCGAGCTCGCCCTGCTCCCGACCGTCCGGGTGGTCGTCGCGCTGGGCTCGTTCGGCTGGGACGGCGCGGTGCGCTCACTGGTGGCGGCAGGCGCACCCGCGCCGGACCGCCGGCCGAGGTTCGGCCACGGCGCCGAGGTGGCGCTGGGCCCGGTCACGCTGATCGGGTGCTACCACCCGTCCCCGCACAACACCTACACCCGGCGGCTGACCCAGGAGATGACGGACGAGGTCTTCTCCCGGGCACGGGCACTGGCCGGCCCCACCACTGACAGAATGGGTGGGTGACCCTCCACGCCATCACCGTCCTCGGCCACGACCGTCCCGGCATCATCGCCGAGACCACCGACAAGCTCGCCGGGCTGGGTCTCAACCTCGAGGACTCGACGATGACGCTGCTGCGCGGCCACTTCGCGATGATGCTGATCTGCGAGGGGTCCGCCGCCGACTCCGAGATCGAGGCGGCTCTCGCCCCGCTGACCGCCGACGGCAGCCTGACGGTCACGGTCCGCGAGGTCCCCACCGAGCACGTGGAGGCGGCGGCCGGCACCTCGTGGGTGCTCTCCGTCCACGGTGGCGACCGACCCGGCATCGTCTCCGCCGTCGTCGGGGTGATCGCGCGCGTCGGCGGCAACATCACCGACCTCACCACCCGGCTGGCCGGTGACCTCTACCTCCTCGTCGCCGAGGTGGACCTGCCCGCCGCGGCGGACGTCGGCGCCGTCGAGCGCGACCTGGCCGCCGTTGCCGCGGACCTCGGGGTCGGCGTGACCCTGCGCGCCGCCGAGACCGACGAGCTCTGAGCGGGCCGATGGGCACCAACCCCCGGGTCCTGGAGTGGACCGAGTCCGACCTCGGCGTGGCCGGGTCGCTGCGCGAGGTCGTACGCGCTCCCGCCGCCGTCCTCTCCACGGTGGGCGACACCGTCGACCCCACTGCGCCCGAGACCGTGCAGCTCGCGGCCGACCTGGTCGCGACGATGCGCGTCTCACCTGGCTGCGTCGGCCTGGCCGCCCCCCAGGTCGGGGTCGGCGCGAAGGTCTTCTGCGTCGACGTCTCCGAGCACCCCAAGACCCGCGAGCACCACGGCACCTTCGTGCTCTGCAACGCCGTGGTCGTCTCGGGCAGCCGCAACGAGAAGGCGCGCGAGGGCTGCATGTCGGTGCCCGACTTCACCGGCGACGTCAAGCGCCCGAGCCGCATCGTCGTACGCGGCCAGCTGCCGGGCAGCGGCGAGGAGGTCGAGCTCGAGGCCGAGGCGTTCGAGGCGCGGGCGCTGCAGCACGAGATCGACCACTGCGACGGGCTGCTCTTCCTCGACCGCGCGGCCGGGGCGCACGCCGTCTACGCTCGCAAGACCTACCTGTAGGCACTGGCCTGCAGCTCCAGCCCCGGTATCCCAACTGGTAGAGGAAGCGGTCTTAAAAACCGCACAGTCTGGGTTCGAACCCCAGCCGGGGCACGTGAGGCGAGTGCGGGCTCTGGCCCAGATCCGGCCAGGCGTTGCTCAACGGCATCGTCGAGCGACGGGTCAGCCGTCGTTGGTGCCGACGACCAACATCGTCTCGTGGTCACCGCGTCCACCTACGCACCGGCGCCACTCTGCGGGCGCGCTCGGACCAGTCGCCTTCCAGACATCCCTGACCCAGCCCGAGAGCTCGACCGAGTCGCCCACGTCGAATGAGTCGTAGCCCCCGGTCAACCGAATGCGCGGAGTCTCCTGAGACACGCGGGAGCCGTAAGGGGCGAAGAGCAGCATCCCTCGACCGTCCTCCAAAGTGACGGACACGCAACCATCGGGGCTCACTCCTGCGACCACCTCGTAGGCGGCATGATCTGTCCGTTCGAGGGTTGGCGCGTCGCCTGGCGACAGCAGGGCCTGAGGAGTCCGAGTCGCCCCACCGTCAGAGGCATCGCGTGTTGTTTGATGCTGCGATGCGTCCCGGTCGGGCCCGACGCCACTGGAGCAACCACACATCGCGACTGACAACGCTCCCGCAATCGCCGCCGCTCGGCTCGTCGCGCCACAGGCGATCTTCATGCGTCGAGTATGGCTTCGAACGTGGTCAGTGGTGGTGCGGTGAGCGAGCCGCACTATCCGGACCTGCCACGAGACGGGAGACCTTCTACCTGCAAGACGCCACCCTTGAGCCCGGCGGGGATCTCAAGTATCACGTGGTCGAATGCACCGACAACCCGCTGTCGCTTGTGACGGCCGCTGAGGTGGAGTACGCCACATTGGACGAGGAGTATTGCCTTGGGCCGACGTGAACGATCACGGGTCGCGGTGAGGTCGTGCTGAGGGACGACTAGTAGTCCGTCCGGATCTGCCGCAGTGTGCACGGATCTGGCACCCCTCTGTGTCAAGACGCAGCAGGAAGCAGAGTTCTAGGGTGTTGTCTGGCGGGTCCGGGAAGTGACTTGTCCGAAGAGCCGGTGTGGGGATGCGAGCCGGCCGCGCTGGATTCAGAGTCGTTTCCCCGTTGTCCTCCCGGGCCCGTCCTCGTCGTCGCCTCAGTGGTGCGGACAGCGTCGTTGAGCATGGTCTGGAAAACGATGTCGGACAGTCGGCGCTTCACGTACCGCATGGCTTCCATCGGTGCCTTCCCGTCTGCCTTCTTGCGGTCGTAGTAGGCCCGGCCCTCGGTGGGGTTGCGGAGCTGCACGCGGGCCATGGTGTGCAGGACCCGGTTGATCTGTCGGTTGCCTTCACGAGACAGCCGGTGCCGGACCTGGTCACCGGAGGAGGCATCCAGCGGGGCGGTGCCGTTCCAGGACGCGAAGTGGGCCTTGTTCGGGAACCGGGTGATGTCGCCGACCTCGACCAGCAACCGGGCGGCACCGGTGGGTCCGATGCCGTGCAGGTCCAGCAAGCTGGTTCCGGTCGCGGTGACCAGCTCGGTGAGCTCCTTGTTCGCCGCCTTCTTCCGGGCATAGATCCGCTCCAGGTCCGCGACCAGCTCGGCTGCCACCCGGCGGCGCGTCTTGCCCACGGCGTCACGGGGGCGGACCTTGGCCAACATTGCCTTCGCCTGTGCTGGGGACAGGTCCCGCTTGGCCCCGCCCGGGATGAGCTCGAGCAGCAGCTGGTGCAGCTGGGAGGTCTTGCGGGTGTGCTCCTCACCGAGCGAGCGACGGCGGTCGACCAGGAGTCGCAGCACCTCGAGCTGCTCGTCGGCGACTACCGGCCGCAGCCCGGCCATCCGGGTCCCGACGAGGGCGACGGAGTGAGCATCAGTGGCGTCGGTCTTGCGTCCCTGCCCGGTCGAGAACACCCGGGCTCGCGCCGACAGCTTCGGTGGCACATCGACGACCTCCTCGCCGGCGGCGAGCAGTCGAACCGCGACGTGATGACCGATCCCCGAGCATCCCTCGATCGCCCAGACCCGGTCCGGGAACCGGCTGACATAGCGCCCCATCTCGGCGAACCCGGCCTCGTCAGTGCCGTACCGGCCGCCACCGAGGACGTTCTCGTCGGCTGTCATCACCTCGATCGTGACCGATCGCTTGTGTGGATCCATCCCGATCACCACACGGTTGTTCGTCTTGCTCATGTGCTCCTCCGATGCTCGAACCTGTTCGGTTGTCGAGCCGGGAGGGCAACGCTGCTTCGAGCTGGGCAAACCCCTCTTGAGCCTCTCCTGGCCCTGGCGACGCCCGGGTCACGCAGGCCAAATGAGAGCCACACGACCAGCGTGGGCAGCCGATGAGAGCGACGACCCGGGCGCCTGGACCGAGCCTCGCCAGGCACCGGTCCTGCGTCAATGAAACAAGCAGCCGATGTGCGGTCTCCTCCAGGGACGTTCATTCCCTGCCTAGGGTGAGGTTATGGAGCTACTTCGAGCAGTGCCGATCCTGACGGTGACCGATGTCGATGCCGCAGTCCAGGAGTACTCCAAGCTGCTCGACCTTGACGTACTCATGAACCTGGGCTGGGTGGCTACGTTGGGGACAAGCAGCGGTGCCCAGTTCAGTGTCATGGGTATTGACCAGTCCGCGCCGTGCAATCCCCAGATGTCGGTTGAGGTGCCGGATGTCGACGTCGCGTACCAGCGGGCGCGAGACAGCGGTGTGGAGATCGTCCATCCTCTGCAAGACGAGGACTGGGGCGTCCGCCGCTTCTTCCTGCGCACGAGCGCTGGCCATGTCGTGAACGTGCTCAGCCATCGCGGCTGAACCGCCCTCTTCTGCCGCTGAGCGTGCGCGTCAGTCAGGCTCGCGACGCGAAGAACCAACACGCCCTGTCGTGCGGGCTGAGTCGGCATTCTTCCTGAAAGTCCAGTCGGGTGAGCACAGCAACATCCGGCCCGAGGAGAGCTTCCAACTCGCTGACAATGTCGGCCATGTCCTGGTCTGCCGTCGGCGAGCTCGGGGGAGCCTGCAACACGAGTGTGACCCGGCGTCCCTCAACCTCGACGCCCAGCGCGTGCGCGTAGGTCGGGATCAGGCGCAATGAGGCCTGAGCGGACTGGGCAATGACGTAGTTCTCCCAGACGGGCGCCTGCTTCGGGTCGTCGGGAGTTGGAAACTCCATGCGGGGAGTCTGCCCGACAGCGTCCTCTCTCGCCGCTGGGAGCGCGAAGGTGTCGAACTCACGACAGGATGAACTGGTGATCCCGCATGACGAACCTGAGTCGCTGAATGCCGCCCTCCGGACGGTGGACCACCTGGAAGAGTCCCTTCTGAGTGGGCTCATGCTCACGCATCACGGTTACTCCGTTGAGCTGCGGTTCGAGCACCTGCGTCGAGGAAAGCCGGTGCCGGAGACAGCCCAAGTCACGATAGTCATGGAGGCCGTCGAGACGTTGCACCTCACTGGAGGCTTGTCGCAGACCATGCTCGAGCACCCGGAAAGAATCAACTGGGGCCTTTCTGAAGTTGCACAGGTGACCGCCTACCCGGCGGCAGCAGGTGTGGGATTCCTGGTCGCATGGGAGGGCGAGCGCGAGATCAGAGTGGAAGCGGCGCGAGCCCGGTTCCGGGCATCGCCTACCTGACAATGATGCTCTTTCGAGCGCACGCACATGCCGCGATCCGCGCGCATCCGGCGCGCTCCCGGACGGGATGGTGCACAGGGTTCCCGAACCCTTGACCATCGCTGCTACGCGTGAAAGAATCGAACACACGTTCGATCACACGAGGAGGCGCGAGTGGAGCCAAAGCCGACCGGCATCTGCTGGCATGCAGGCGACCTGCACGCGCTGGCAGATCTCCTCGCCGACCTGGTCCCCGCCGAGCTCCCGACCGATCACCTCGACCAGCTCGAGGCACTCGAACGGATCAAGGCGGCGGCCGCGGCTGCCCAGGTGACCGTCGTGGCCACCTTCGCCGATGCGGCCGACATTGAGGCCGTCCCGGCCGGCGGCCGGCGTACGCCGCCGCGTGCGATCTCGATCGGCGCGGAGGTCGCGCTCGCCACGCTGGCCAGCCCCTATGCGGGGGAGCAGCGGGTGCTGCTGTCGCGCCGGCTGCGCGACGACCTCCCGCTGACCCTGGCCGCGCTGGGTCGCGGTGAGCTGACCGAGGACCGTGCCTTCGCGATCGCGCGCGAGGTCGCCCACCTCGCCCCCGAGCAGCGCCGCGGCGTCGACGAGGACGTGGCGCCACGTCTGGTCGGGCTCGGTGACGTCAGGCTGCGCCAGACGGTCCGGCGGTCGTGCTTGACCATCGCCGCCGAGGCCGAGACCCAGCGCTACCGGCGCGCCCGAGCTGACCGCCGGGTCACCACCAAGCGTCTCGACGACGGCACCGGACAAGTCACCGCCACCCTGCCCCTCGAAGTCCTGGCGTCCGTGCGGGAGGCGCTCGACGCTGCCGCAGCGACAGCCCGCGCGGAGGGCGACGTACGCACCGCGGGTCAGGTCCGCGCCGACACGCTCGCCGCTCGGATCACCGGAGTTGACCCCGCCACCGACACGCCGCCGGTGCGGGTCAACCTCGTCATCGGCATCGAGTCGCTTCTCGGCCAGGGCACGGATCCCGGGCTCGTGCCGGGTGAGGGGTTCCTCCCCGCCGCGCTCTGCACCGGGCTCGTCCGCCACGCCAGCGACGCCGCCAAGGCCACCCTACGACGGCTCTTCGTCACCCCGGCCAATCGGGCGCTCGTCGCTATGGAGTCCACCAGTCGACGCTTCGACGGCCTCCTCGCCGAGTTCCTCGACCTGCGCGACGGCGGCATCTGCCGCACCCCGGGCTGCAACGCGGTGATCCGGCATCACGACCACGTCACGAGCACCGCCGACGGCGGCGCCACGGAGGCGACCAACGGTCAAGGACTCTGCGAACGCTGCAACTACCTCAAGGAATCACCGGGCTGGACGGCCTGGGTGCCCGACACTCCACCCGACCAGCCCCATCAGGTCCACGGCGTCACCGAACACCTCCGCCTGCACCACTCGACCGCGCCGCCCATGCCCGGCGGACCGGCAGGCGCGCCGGACTACTCGCCACTCGAGCTGCAGCTCGCGAGCAACTTCACCCTGGTGTCCTAGGCAGCCGTGAACCGCTCCGGCGGTCAGAGATGGTCGCCCTGCCGCTGGGCGGCGCACAGCGCGGCCAACGAGGTCGTCAGCTGCTCGATCGCGGGCTCGTCGAGCACCTCACCGATGCGCCGGCGGAGCTCTTCGTCGAAGACGGCGCCACCCCGCGCCAGTGCCCGCTCGCCGTCGTCGGTGAGCTCCAGCAGCGACGAGCGACGGTTGGCCGGATTGGGCCGCCGCCGGCAGTACCCACGAAGCCGTGCGCAAACCAGACCCAGGAGAAGACGACATGAGCATCCTCGACACCGCCCGCACCTACTTCACGGCCATCCGCGACATGGACACCGTCGCCGGCAGCCTCGCGGAGGATGTCGTCTGGCACCAGCCTGGCTCCAACCGCTTCTCCGGCGACCACGCCGGTCGCGACGCCGTCTTCGCCATGCTCGGCCAGATGATGCAGGTCAGCGCCGGCTCCTTCGCATCGACCAGGTCCACAGCCTGATGGCCAGCGCCGACCTCGTCGCCGCCACCATCCACTTCCAGTGTCAGCGGGACGGCGCCACCATGGGCATGGACGGGGTCGACGTGCTGCGCATCGCCGGCGGCAAGATCGCCGAAGTGTGGCTGTTCTCCGCCGACCAGCCGGCAGAGGACCTCTTCTGGGGGCAGTGACCGGTCCGCGTGGTCGGCGTCCTCGCTCCCGCGTCCTGAGCTTCCACGCGGCCTAGGCTCGCGCCATGTCACGCCGACGCGCGCTCGCGATCATCTCCCCGTTGGTCCTCGTCGTATCCCTCGTGGCGTCGGTGGGCTGCGTGCCCGCCTCCGGCGCGCCGGCGCAGTCCGTCGCCGCGACCTGTGCGGGGGTGCCCGCTCGCCGTCGTCGGCACCGACGGTGCGGACGCGCTCACCGGGACGCCGGGCGACGACGTGATCGCCGGGCTCGGGGGAGCTGACGTGATCCGTTCCGGGGCCGGCGACGACCTGGGCTGTGGCGACGCCGGGCCCGACGAGCTGGTGGGCGGGCGCTGATCGGGTCGTACGACGACGACGTGCTGCTCGGCGGCCAGGGTCGCGACCGGGTCGTCGGCGGCGGGGGTGCGGACCGTTGCCGGGCCGAGAAGGAGCAAGGCTGTGAATTCGCTGAGTGAGCCGCCACGCGGGAACAGCACCCCGTCGCCACGCGTTTGAACTGGTGTCTCCCCGGCTACAGTGGGGGGACAGGCGCAGTCACAGCGACGACGCCGTATCCCCTGGAACACCTCCGGGGGACGGCCTCCAAGGAGAGACCAATGAAGAGCAACAACCCCGTTTTCGCCCGTTCCGAGGAGTTCAACCGCGCCTCGTCGAACGCCTACGGCAACCAGACCTACCCGGGCGGTGGCCAGACCTACCCCGGCTACGGCGACCCGGGCACCGACCCGTCCACGTGGGGCACCGGCACGCCCGGGCAGGTGGACCAGGGGCGGATGACGATCGACTCGGTCATCCAGAAGACGGCCATCTCGATCGGCCTGGTCTTCGCGACCGCCATCGTCACCTGGTGGTGGATCGGCGACTTCACCGGCACGGACACCGAGGTCAACGCGGCCGCGTCCCGCGCCCTGATGCTGGCCGGGCTCGGCGCCGGCGGCGCGTTCCTCCTGTCGCTGGTCAACTCCTTCAAGCGCGTGATCAGCCCCGCCCTGGTGCTGGCCTTCGCCGCGGCTGAAGGTGTGGCCCTGGGTGCGGTGAGCAAGGTGTTCGAGGCCCAGTTCGACGGTGTGGTGACCAGCGCCGTCATCGGCACCTTCGGCGCGTTCGCCGGCACGCTGGCGGCCTACAAGGTCCTCGACATCAAGGTCGGCGACAAGTTCCGCCGCGGCGTCGTGGCCGCCATGTTCGGCATGGTGGGCCTCGGCCTGCTGTCGCTGGTGCTGAGCTTCTTCGGCATCAACACCGGCCTCTATGGCATGAATGGCCTCGGCTTCGTGTTCGCCCTGGCCGGCCTGGTGCTCGGTGTCCTCATGCTGATCCTCGACTTCGACTTCGTGGAGAACGGCGTCGCCGCGGGCCTCCCGGACCGCGAGTCGTGGCGTGCGGCCTTCGGCCTGACTGTCAGCCTGGTCTGGATCTACACCAACCTGCTGCGGATCCTCGCGATCCTCCGTGGCGACTGATCACCTGCCGAACGGCTGAACCACTCCGTCGGCCCGCCCGAGTCCACTCGGGCGGGCCGACGGCATTTCATGACGTCTCGGCCGGCTCGGGGTTGTCCTCGTACTGCTCCGGCGACTCGGCGTCGGTGGAGGGGCGACGGCGGCGGTGCCGGAGCTCGACCCAGCGGCCGCGCAGGCCGCGCTGGTTGCCGCCGACCTCGGTGCCGTCGACCTCGGTGCCGGGCGTACGGGCCGCGCGCACCGCAGCGGCGGCGACCGGGAGGATGCCCTCGCGGCGACGCGGCTCGGGAAGGGTCTCGTCCTCCGGCAGGAGGTCGAGCGCGGCGAGGCACGAGGGGATCAGCACCGACGCCAGCTGCTTGTAGCCGTCGGCGGAGGGGTGGAACCGGTCGGGGCCGAAGAGCAGCGCGGGGGCGGCGTCGAACTCGGGGCCGAGGATGTCTCCCAGCGACACCGACCGCCCGCCGTTCTCCACGACGGTGATCGTCTGCGCCGCCGCGATCCGGCGCGACCACTCGCGCGCCACCTGCTTGAGCGGCGGGGGGATCGGCCGGATCGTGCCGAGGTCGGGACAGGTGCCGACCACGACGGCGATCCCGGCCTCGCGCAGGCGGCGTACTCCCTCCGCGAGGTGGCGCACCGACTGCGACGGGAGCACGGAGTGGGTCACGTCGTTGGCGCCGACGAGCACGACCGCGAGGTCGGGGTGGGTGCCGATCGCGGCCTCCGCCTGGTCGGCCAGGGCGCTGGACTGCGCACCGACCGCCGAGAAGGAGCGCAGGTGCACCCGGCGATCGGCCTGAGCGGCCACGCCGCTGGCGAGCTGGGCACCGGTCGTGTCCTCGACGCGCTCGACGCCATAGCCGGCCGCGCTCGAGTCACCGAGCAGGGCGATCCGGATCGCCGGACCGGGCCGACCGCGGCCGTACCAGCCGGTCGCGTCGGGCGGGACGTCGGTGGCGTTGCCGATCAGCCGTCGCGCGATCTTCGCCTCGGCGACCAGGAGACCGTAGAGACCTGCGCCGAGCACGGAGAGTCCACCGCCGCCCAAGGCCGCGGCCGATGCCAGCTTGCGTGCTGCTCCTGTTGCCCCCACGGCCCCGATGGTACGCAAACGCCGTTGCCCGTTACGGAGGCGTCTGTCGGTAGATTGGCGAGGTGCAGTACGCGAACTCTCTCCTCGACCTCATCGGCAACACCCCGCTGGTCCGGCTGGGCCGCACCCTCGACCTCCCTGATGAGGCTCCGCTGGTGCTCGCCAAGGTGGAGTACCTCAACCCCGGTGGGTCCGTGAAGGACCGGATTGCCTCCCGCATGATCGAGGCGGCCGAGGCGTCGGGCGCGCTCCAGCCGGGCGGGACGATCGTCGAGCCGACCTCCGGCAACACCGGCGTCGGCCTGGCGATGGTGGCCCAGCAGAAGGGCTACAAGTGCGTCTTCGTGTGCCCCGACAAGGTCAGCGAGGACAAGCGCAACGTGCTCAAGGCCTACGGTGCCGAGGTGGTGGTCTGCCCGACCGCCGTCGCGCCCGAGCACCCGACCTCCTACTACAACGTCAGCGACCGGCTCGCCGCCGAGCCCGGCGCCTGGAAGCCCGACCAGTACTCCAACCCGCACAACCCGCGCTCCCACTACGAGACCACCGGCCCGGAGATCTGGGCGCAGACCGAGGGCCGGATCACCCACTTCGTCACCGGCATGGGCACGGGCGGCACGATCACCGGCGTCGGCCGCTACCTGAAGGAACAGAACTCCGACATCTTGGTCGTCGGCGCCGACCCGTCCGGCTCGGTCTACTCCGGCGGCACCGGTCGCCCCTACCTCGTCGAGGGCGTGGGCGAGGACTTCTGGCCTGAGACCTACGACCGCGAGATCGCCGACCGGGTCATCGAGGTCTCCGACGCCGACTCCTTCGCCTTCACCCGCCGCCTCGCCCGCGAGGAGGCGATGCTGGTCGGCGGCTCCTCCGGCATGGCGGCCTTCGCGGCGCGCCAGCTGGCGCATGAGCTCGCCGCGGAGGGGCGCACGGACGCGGTGATCGTGGTCCTGCTGCCCGACTCCGGCCGCGGCTACCTCACCAAGGTCTTCAACGACGACTGGCTCGGCCAGTACGGCTTCGCCACCGGCGCGCAGGCCGACCACCGCACGGTCGGCGAGGTGCTGCGTGGCAAGTCGGGCCGGCTCCCCGACCTGGTCCACACCCACCCCGGCGAGACCATCGCCGAAGCCATCCACATCCTGAAGGAGTACAGCGTCAGCCAGATGCCCGTCGTCCGGGCCGAGCCGCCGATCGTCGCCGCGGAGGTCGCGGGCTCGGTGTCGGAGCGGACGCTGCTCGACGCCCTGTTCACCGGCGCCGCCAGGCTCACCGACCAGGTGGGCGACCACATGTCCGACGCGCTGCCGACGATCGGCTCGACCGAGCCGGCCGCCGATGCGGTCACGCTGCTGGGGAAGGCGGATGCGGTGCTCGTGCAGGAGGACGGCAAGCCCATCGGGGTGCTGACCCGGCAGGACCTCCTCGCCTTCGTGGCCGGCTCGTGACGTCGGTGATGCGCCCGCGCGGCGCCCGCCGTGTCCGCCGTGTCCGCGGAGTGCTGGTCGCCCTCGCCTGCCTCGGCGCGCTCGGGGCGTGTGGCGACGACATCAACACCAGCACCGAAGCGGTCGAGGTCGAGGTCGGCGAGGCCTTCGAGTGGAACAGCTACGTCGTCGACTCGGGCTGGAAGCTCACCCCCATCAAGCGCTCGGCCGGCATCGAGGAGGTCACCACCCCGGAGGTCAAGGGGTCGATCACCAACAAGTCCGACGAGGAGCGCGCCGCGATCTTCGAGATGGTCTTCTCCGCGGACGGTGAGCCGCTGGCGACGCTCAACTGCTCGGCCGCCACGATGGAGACCGACCAGTCGCAGCAGTTCGTCTGCCCGGGTCTCAGCGCCACCATGCCCGAGGACTACGACGCCGTGGTGGTCCAGGAGTTCAGCCGCTGACGTGGGTGAGGTCTCCCTCGAGGTCCTCGGCTTCCTGGTCCTCGCCGCCCTGGTGGCGGGCTTCGTCGACGCCGTCGTCGGCGGTGGCGGGCTCGTGCAGCTGCCGGCCCTCCTGGTCGGGCTGCCCGGAGCCTCGGTGGTGCAGATCGCGGCCACCAACAAGCTGGCGTCCTTCTGCGGCACCTCCATCAGTGCAGCGACGTACGTCCGGCGCATCCGCCCCGACCCGCGCACCTTCCTGCCACTGATGCTCGCGGCCTTCGTCGGGTCGGCCGGTGGCGCGCTGGTGGCCTCGCTGCTGCCGCGCAGCGCCTTCGACCCGATCATCCTGGTCGTGCTGGTGCTGGTCGGCGGCTACGTGCTGCTGCGCCCCGACGTGGGCCAGCTGACCGCGCTGCGGTTCAGCGGCGGGCACCACGTGTCGATGGTCGCCGTCACCGGCCTGACGATCGGCTTCTACGACGGCGCGATCGGTCCCGGCACCGGCTCCTTCTTCGTGTTCGCGTTGGTCGGCCTGCTGGGCTACAACTTCCTGGAGGCCTCGGCGAAGGCCAAGCTGGCCAACTGGGCGACCAACCTCGCCGCGCTCATGGTCTTCGTCCCGCAGGGCGCGGTCATCTGGGAGCTGGCGTTGCCGATGGCAGTGGCCAACATCGTCGGCGGCTACCTCGGGGCCCGGCTGGCGATGGCGCGCGGAGCGAAGTTCGTCCGGGTGTTCTTCCTGCTGGTCGTCTCCGGCTTCGTCGTACGTCTCGGCGGCGACCTGCTGGGCTGGTGGTGACCGGCCCGGTGCGGGTGCGAGCGGTAGCCTCCACCTCGTGGGAGCGGTCTCGGCAGTCGACGGGTTCCAGCGCCGCCACCCCGTGCTGGGCTTCCCGCTCGCGGTCGTCTACAAGTACTTCGACGACCAGGGCCCCTACCTCGCCTCGGCGCTGACCTACTACGCGTTCATCGCGATCTTCCCCCTCATGCTGCTCGGCACCTCGATCCTCGGCCTGATCCTGCGCGGCGAGCCGCAGTGGCAGGAGAGCATCCTCGACTCCGCCCTGGCGCAGTTCCCGATCATCGGCGACGAGCTCGGCCGACCCAACGGCCTGCAGGGGTCCTTCGCCGGTGTCGCCGTCGGTGGCCTGGCTGCGCTCTACGGCGCGATGGGCCTGGGACAGGCCCTGCAGAACACCCAGCACATCGCCTGGTCGGTGCCGCGCAACAGCCGGCCCAACCCGTTCTACGCCCGGCTCAAGACCCTGGGCCTGCTGGTGACCGCCGGCTTCTCGCTGCTCGCGGTGTCGGTGGTGGCGACGGTCGCCAGCACCACCGACCTGTTCACGGAGGTGCTCGGACCCGGGATCAAGGTCTTCCTGCCGGTGCTGACCATCGCCGTGGTGGGCACGTTCCTCACCTTCCTCTTCCGCTTCGCGGCCACCGGCCAGCACTCGTTCGTGCGCGCCGCGCCCGGCGGCTACTCGCTCGCGGTGATGTGGCAGGTGCTGCAGCTCCTGGGCGCCGCCTACGTCGACCGGGTTCTGGTCGACACGTCGTCGATGACCAAGACGTTCGGCCTGGTCCTCGGACTGATCGGCTTCCTGTGGATCGGGGCCGTCATGGCAGTGCTGGCGATGGAGATCAACGTGGTGCTGACCAGACGACTGTGGCCGCGTGCCTTGCTGGCGCCCTTCACCGACAACGTCGAGCTCACCGACGCCGACCGCCGCGCGTACGCCTCCTACGCCCGCATGCAGCGGCACAAGGGCTTCGAGCGGGTCCAGGTGACGTGGGAGCCGCGGATGAAGGAGTCGGCGGAGAGCCCAGGGGACGCAGGCGACTCCGGGAAGCCTCAGTCGACGTCACCGTCGACGTAGACCCACCGTCCGGCCCGGTGCTCGAAGCGGCTGACCTCGTGCATCCGGCCACCCTCCCAGCTCGCCACGAACTCGACCGTGTCGTCCTCGGCGCGCACGACCTCCAACCCCGTCCAGCGGGTGCGCGGGTCGGGAGTGACGTCGTCCGGACGCGTGCGGGGGTGCCACGTGCGGAACAGGTGGTCGGCGTCACCGGTCACGTGGGCGGTGTAGCGAGATCGCATCAGCTGCTCCGGCGAGCTCGCCTGGGCGCGGTTGGCCAGCAGCGGTCCGCAGCAGTCGGCGTACGTCGCTCCGGTGCCGCACGGGCACGCGGAGGTCGAGGAGATCACGGGCGACAGCCTAGGGCGGGAACACCGGGCGTGACTTCTTGTGCAAGCGTGTAATCATGTAACTACTGCAACACTCACGAAGGAAAGACATCATGACCCGAGAAGACAACGAACGCCGCGGACGTCGCGGCGGCGAAGGCCGTGGCGGACGACGCGGGGGATGGCAGGTCGCCGACCTCCCGTCCGCCGACGATGCGGCCGACTGGTTCCGTGGACGACTGCCCGAGGGCTGGTTCAGCGACATCGAGGTCCGCACCGACCGGGAGGAGATCACCGTCCTCGGCACGCTGGCTGACGACACGGTGGCCGAGACTGCTGGCGCGGAGGTCGAGGGCCGCATCGGCCGCTTCCGCTCGGAGACCAAGGCGGAGCGGATCGAGATCGCGCTCGAGGCGCAGGCCCGCTATCAGCGCAAGGTGTCGTGGGGGGTGCGGCTCGGGGACACCGAGGCGCTGTTCACCCACGTCGCCGCCCCGGTCATGACCCGGCTGCGCCAACCCGAGCGCCAGGTGCTGGACACCCTCGTCGACGCGGGCGTGGCTCGGTCGCGGTCCGACGCCCTGGCGTGGTCGGTCCGGCTCGTCGGCGAGCACGCGGACGAGTGGCTGGGCCAGCTGCGCGACGCGATGGCCGAGGTCGACAAGCTGCGGGGCGAGGGCCCGGCTCTCTGAGCCGCCAGGAGACGTGCCCTAGGTTCGCCTCCATGACGATCGAGCGGCCGGAGCCGGCGTTCAGCAGTGACGAGGTCACGATGCTGCGCGGCTTCATCGACCACTACCGTGCGACCATCCGGCTCCAGGCCTCTGGCCTGACTGCCGCCCAGCTCGACCAGACCCTGCCGCCGAGCGACCTCACGCTCGGCGGCATGCTGAAGCACCTGGCGTTCGTCGAGGACTACTGGTTCTCCTACAACCTCATGGGCAACGAGCCCGCGCCGCCGTGGGACACCGCCCCGTGGAGCGAGGACCGCGACTGGGACTGGCACAGCGCCGCGGGGGCGTCGCACGCCGAGCTCGACGCGCTTCTGGTCGAGGCCATCGAGCGCTCCGAGCGCTGCCTCGACGAGTCGCTCGCCGCCGATCCCGAGCTCGACCGCAGGGTGGCGCGCGTGCGCCCGCCGGAGAAGGGCGAGAACGCGACCCTCCGCTGGGTGCTGGTCCACATGGTCGAGGAGTACGCCCGCCACGCCGGCCACGCCGACCTGATCCGCCAGTCGATCGACGGCGCCGTTGACGTCTAGCTGGACGTCCAGCTGGACGTCCGGCCCGCTGTCACGTCTGCTGGTGCAGGCAGAGCACGTGGCCGTCGGGGTCCTTGAACCACGCGGCCTTCTCCGAGCCCATCACGGCGACGTGGTCGACCGTCTTCAGGTCGGGCATGTCGTAGTCCTCGAACACGACGCCGCGGCCCTCGAGCTCGCCGATCTCCGTGGTGATGTCGTCGACCTCGAAGCTCATCGCCGTGCTCTCGGACGGGTGGCTGTCGGGGCGAGGCAGCAGGACGAGCGTCGAACCGCCCTCCAGGGCGAACATCGCGCTGCCCTCGTCGTCGGTGCCGGTGTAGTCGAGTCCGAGGGACTCGGTGTAGTAGGTGCGGGCGCGGTCGACGTCGGTGACCGGGAGCATCATCGCGACCGAGCGGTGGGTGAGCGTCATGGAGCGCCTCCTTGGTTGCCCTCAGTGTGCTCCCGATCGGCGCGCGGCGGCAGACTGATCCAGACCAGAACCGGTCGCGTCTGGTGCAATGGGCCCATGGCCGACCCGATCCGCGTGTTCCTGCTCGACGACCACGACGTCGTGCGCGAGGGGCTGAGGTTCCTGCTCGAGCAGCAGGACGACATCGTGGTGGTGGGTGAGTCCGCGACGGCCGCCGAGGCCACCGCCCGGATCCCCGCCCTCAAGCCCGACGTCGCCGTGCTCGACGCGCGGCTGCCCGACGGCTCGGGCATCGAGGTGTGCCGAGCTGTGCGAGCGGTCGACCCGTCGATCAACGCCCTGATCCTGACGTCGTACGACGACGACGAGGCGCTCTTCGCCGCGATCATGGCCGGCGCGTCGGGCTACGTCCTCAAGGAGATCCGCAGCTCCGACCTGGTCGCCGCGGTGCGCCACGTCGCGGCCGGCAACTCGCTCATCGACCCGGCGATGACCGCGACCGTCCTGGAGCGGATCCGCAAGGGCCCGAACACTCCCGACGAGCTCGCCTCGCTCACCGACCAGGAGCGGATCCTGCTCGGCTACATCGCCGAGGGCCTGACCAACCGGCAGATCGCCGAGCAGATGTTCCTCGCCGAGAAGACGGTCAAGAACTACGTCTCCAGCATCCTGGCCAAGCTCGGCCTCGAGCGGCGCACTCAGGCCGCGGTGCTGGCCTCCAAGCTGCTCGGGACTTAAGTCCCGCCGGCCGGTGACCGGCGGCCCTGCCGACGCGGCGGCGATCACGCGACTGTGGTGGTGACCCCGAAAACCACACCACCGAAGGAGTGATGACGATGAGCGTCATCCAGCGACACCGCCACGAGACGGACACCACCGCCGCAGTTCTCGCGGCGGACACCGAGAGCCACGACCGGAGCCCCTGGTTCGCCCGGGCCCTGGCCACCTTGCGGATCGCCTTCGGCATCACCTTCCTGTGGGCGTTCCTCGACAAGACCTTCGCCCTCGGCTTCCACACCGGCTACGACCAGGAGGGCAACCTCGACCGGTTCGGAGACGCGGCGTGGATCAACGGCGCCAGCCCCACCGAAGGCTTCCTCACCTTCGGTGTCCCGGCCGACAACCCCTTCAAGGGCTTCTTCAACGGCCTCGCCGGCAGCACCGTCGTCGACTGGCTGTTCATGCTCGGCCTCCTCGGCATCGGCGTCACCCTGCTCCTCGGGGTGGGCATGCGGATCGGCACCGCCGCAGGTGCTGCGATGTACGCCTTCATGTACGCCGCCGTCCTGCCACTGGAGAACAACCCCGTCGTCGACGACCACCTCGTCGGCATCATCGTGATGGCGGTCCTCGCCCTCGGCGCGGCCGGCACCACCTGGGGGCTGGGTCACTGGTGGAACCGCACCGAGGTGGTCGAGAACCACCCCGTCCTGCGGTGACAACAGCGCCCCCAGTCACAGAAGGAAGGCCCGATGCCACCCCCGGCGTCGGGCCTTCCGCCGCGTAACGGCTCAGTCGGACAGCGGGACGCGCCAGACCAGCACCGTGCCGCGTTCGCCGACCGGCGAGACCTCGAGGGTCCCGCCGAGGTCGTCGGCGCGGCGGCGCGCGTTGCGCAGCCCGCTCTCGGTGACCTCGGAGGGCAGGCCCACCCCGTCGTCGGCCACCCGCAGCTCGAGGCGGTCGCCCGCCACGACGACGTCGACCTCGGCGCCGTCAGCCAGTGCGTGCCGGGCGACGTTGGAGATCGCTTCGCGGAGCACCGCCAGCAGCTGCGACCCGAGCGCCGGCGGCACCACCGTGTCGACCGGACCCGAGGTGCGGACGACGGGGGTGAAGCCCAGCACCGGGACGTACTCCTTGACCAGGCTGCGGATCCCCGCGCGCAACGAGTCACCGCGCCGGTCCTGGAGCTCGAAGATCGTGCCGCGGATGGCCTTGATCGTGTCGTCCAGGTCGGCCACCGCCGCATCCAGGCGGTCGGTGACGGCCCCATCGCCGGCCATCGCAGCGACGCCCTGCAGCTGCAGGCCGGTCGCGAAGAGCCGCTGGATGACGATGTCGTGGAGGTCGCGGGCGATCCGCTCCCGGTCGGAGATCAGGGCCAGCTCCTGGCGCTCGGCGAGCGCCTGGGTGCGGTCGAGGGAGAGGGCGACCTGGTCGGCGAAGCCCGCGAGAAGCTCAGTCTCCTGCACGTCGAGGAGCCCGGAGTCGGGGCGGACGACGGCGACCAGGGCCGTCACCGGCGCGAGGTGGGAGCGCAGCGGCACGACGACGAGGGGCACGCCGTCCACGTGCGTCGTCACCAGTGGGCTGCCGGCGCCGACCGCGGCCATCGGGCGCGCCTCGGTGAGCGACCGGTGGACCGACTCGGCGTCGGCGCCCGGGGCGAGGCTGACCGTGTCGCGTTCGGGGCCGAGTGACGACCACAGCGCCACCGCGCTCGCGCCCGAGACCCGGCGTGCGGTGGTCACGATCTCGTGCAGCGCGGTGGGCAGGTCGACGGGAGGCTGGAGCACGTCGGTGAGCTCGGCGGAGGCCTCGAGCCACTGGCGGCGGCGCTCGCTCAGGGCGAACGACCGAGCGTTGCTGATGACGTAGCCCGCGGTGCGCGCGAGCTCCTCCACGAGGTTCTCGTCCGCCTCGGTGAAGGGACCTCCGCCGGCCTTCTCGGTGAGGTAGAGGTTGCCGAAGACGGTCCCGCGGATCCTCACCGGCATCCCGAGGAACGACGTCATCGGCGGGTGGTTGGGCGGGAAGCCGACGGAGGACGGGTGCGCCGACAGGTCGGCCAGGCGTAGGCCCGAGGGGTCCTCGATGATCACGCCGAGGATCCCGCGCCCTCGAGGCAGGTCACCGATGAGCGCGCGGGTCCGCTCGTCAATGCCTGTGGTGACGAACTCGACCAGGTCCCCGTCGCGGCCCAGCACGCCGAGGGCGCCGTACTGGGCACCGGTCAGCGCCGTCGCCGCCTCGACGATGCGAGCCAGCACGCTGGCCAGGTCGAGGTCGCTGGAGATCGCGGTGACCGCCTCCAGCAACGAGCGGGCTTCGGAACCGAGGTCAGGGTTCGGGGAGTGGGTCACGAGTCCAGTGTGGCGGGTCCGAGAGCCCGGCGGGCGGTCCGAGCGACGTCAGGCCAGTCGGCGTACGGGCAGGTGCTCCCACGGGTCCCAACCGCCACCGAGCTGGCGGCCGGTGACCTCGGTCCACGGGATCCGGATGACGAGGTGTCGCTGGCCCGCCGCCCACGGCCGTGGCTCCCATGTCCGAGCGATCTCGGCGAGCTCCTCCGGCTCGTTCACGAAGGACGCCCGGCCGCGCACCGAGACGCTCCAGCCGCGCTTGAGCTCGTAGTCGAACTGGTCGACCTCGAAGCACAGCTGTGCGTCGCGGCCGTAGGTCCCCAGCAGGCTGTAGGCCGTCGTACGGATCAGGATCGAGTCCTCGTGAACGGCGTAGTTGACCGGGACGATGTGCGGCCCGGTGGGCGTGCTGATCCCCACGCGTCCGGCGATGCCCGCGGTCAGCAGGCGCGCGCAGTCCTCGCGTGACAGGTCGTGGATGGTGTGCATGGGAGTCTCCTTCGGCTGGACTCCCAGCGTCGCCCCGCGCGCGCCGTGCGGGGAGGGTCGAAGGTCCCGAACGTCAGGGTCCGGAGTCGGTGATCAGCCCAAGCGGACTTCGAGTGCGCTCCACGTTGACCGACCGGTCTAGCGTGGATGCCGTGACTGCACCCGAGCCCCGCACCGTCGGCCAGCTGCGCGCGGCGGGCCACCAGCCCAAGCCGCTGCGCCAGGAGATCCGCGACAACCTGCTCACCCGACTGCGCGCCGGCGACGACCCCTGGCCGGGCCTGCACGGCTTCGCCGACTCCGTCATCCCTCAGGTCGAGCGGGCGCTGCTCGCCGGGCACGACATCGTGCTCCTCGGCGAGCGGGGGCAGGGCAAGACCCGCCTGCTGCGCGCGCTCGTCGGGCTGCTCGACGAGTGGACCCCCGTCATCGAGGGGTCCGAGCTCGGCGAGCACCCCTTCGAGCCGATCACCCCCGGATCGGTCCGCCGTGCCGCCGAGCTGGGGGACGACCTGCCGGTCACGTGGCGCCACCGCGACGAGAGGTACGCCGAGAAGCTGGCGACGCCGGACACGTCGGTCGCCGACCTGATCGGCGACGTCGACCCGATGAAGGTCGCCGAGGGGCGCCACCTGGGCGATCCGGAGACCATCCACTTCGGACTCATCCCGCGCAGCCACCGGGGGATCGTGGCCATCAACGAGCTCCCCGACCTCGCCGAGCGCATCCAGGTCGCGATGCTCAACGTGATGGAGGAGCGCGACATCCAGATCCGCGGCTACATCCTGCGGCTGCCGCTCGACGTCCTCGTCGTCGCGAGCGCAAACCCGGAGGACTACACCAACCGCGGCCGCATCATCACCCCGCTCAAGGACCGCTTCGGCGCCGAGATCCGCACCCACTACCCCCGCGAGGTGGAGGAGGAGATCGCCGTCATCGAGCAGGAGGCGGGGCTCGTCGCCGAGGTGCCGGCCTACCTGCTGGAGGTGCTGGCCCGTTTCACCCGGCACCTGCGCGAGTCGCAGTCCGTGGACCAGCGGTCCGGCGTCAGCGCCCGCTTCGCGATCGCCGGGGCCGAGACCATCGCCGCGGCCGCGCTGCACCGCGCGACCACCCAGGGTGAGGACGAGGCCGTTGCTCGCGTCGTCGACCTCGAGACCGCAGTCGACGTGCTCGGCGGCAAGATCGAGTTCGAGACAGGAGAGGAGGGCCGCGAGACCGAGATCCTCACCCACCTGCTCCGCACGGCCGTTGCCGAGACGGTGCGGGCCCACCTCGCCGGGATCGACCTGCGCCTGCTGGTCGACGCCATCGAGGAGGGCGCGATGGTGAGCACCGGCGCCCGCGTCGGCGCGCGGGACTTCCTTGCCGGCCTACCGGTGCTGGGGGAGTCCGACCTCTACGACGAGGTGTGCGACCGCGTCGGCGCGACCAACGACGGCGAGCGCGCGGCCGCGCTCGAGCTCGCACTGGAAGGCCTCTACCTCGCCCGCAGGATCGGCAAGGACACCGACGCAGGGGAGACCGTCTATGGGTGAGCAGGCACGGCCGTGAGCCGCTACCGGCTGTACGAGGGCGGTGACCCGCTCGCCCCGCCCGTAGACCTCGGCGAGGCGCTCGACGCCATCGGCCAGGACGTGATGGCCGGATACACCCCCGAGCACGCGATGCGCGAGTTCCTGCGCCGCGGCGGCAGCGACCAGGCCGGGCTGGACGAGCTCGCCCGCCGGGTCGCGGAGCGGCGCCGCGACATCCTCCAGCGCAACGACCTCGACGGCACCATGCGTGAGGTGCGCGAGCTCCTCGACAAGGCCGTGCTGGCCGAGCGCGGGCAGCTGGCGCGCGACATCACGATGGACGACGGCGACCGGCAGTTCCGCGAGATGATGCTGGACAACCTCCCCTCCTCCACCGCCTCGGCGGTGAGCGAGCTGGCGTCGTACGACTGGCAGTCCACCGAGGCGCGGGAGGCCTACGAGCAGATCAAGGACCTGCTCGGCCGGGAGCTGCTCGACCAGCGCTTCGCCGGCATGAAGCAGGCGCTCGAGGGGGCCACCGACGAGGACCGTGCGGCCGTCGCGGCGATGCTGTCCGACCTCAACGACCTGCTGGAGAAGCACGCGGCCGGGACGGACACGGACGAGGACTTCCGCGAGTTCATGGACAAGCACGGCGACTTCTTCCCGGAGGACCCGCAGAACATCGACGAGCTGCTCGACTCGCTCGCCCAGCGCGCCGCGGCGGCGCAGCGGATGCTCAACTCGATGACCGAGGAGCAGCGCCAGGAGCTGATGGAGCTGTCCCAGCAGGCGTTCGGGTCCCCGCAGCTCATGGACCAGCTGGCGCGGATGGACGCCAACCTCCAGGCGCTGCGGCCGGGTGAGGACTGGTCGGGCTCGGAGAGCTTCGAGGGCGACCAGGGGATGGGGCTCGGTGACGGGACCGGGGCCCTCCAGGACCTCGCACAGCTCGACGCGCTGGCCGACCAGCTGGCCCAGTCCCACCACGGGGCGCGGCTCGACGACGTCGACCTCGACGCGCTGGCCCAGCAGCTCGGCCCGGACGCCGCGGTCGCCGCGCGGACCCTGCAGGAGCTGGAGCGGGCGCTGCGAGACAGCGGCTACCTCAAGCGGGGCTCCGACGGCGAGCTGCGGCTCTCGCCCAAGGCGATGCGCCAGCTCGGCAAGGCGCTGCTGCGCGACGTGGCGGACCGGATGAGCGGTCGCTCCGGCGCCCGCGAGACGCGTACGACGGGTCTGGCGGGGGAGCCGTCGGGCGCGACACGACGCTGGGAGTTCGGCGACACCGAGCCCTGGGACGTCCCCCGCACGATCACCAACGCGGTGCTGCGCGACGGCGGGTCTCCAGTGCGCCTCCAGATCGACGACGTCGAGGTGGTGGAGACCGAGGCCCGCACGCAGGCCGCGGTGGCGCTGCTGGTCGACACCTCGTTCTCGATGGCGATGGACGGCCGGTGGGTGCCGATGAAGCGCACCGCGCTGGCGCTGCACCAGCTCGTCCGCTCCCGCTTCCGCGGCGACGACCTCCAGCTCATCGCGTTCGGCCGGCACGCGCAGGTGATGGAGATCGAGGAGCTCACCGCCCTTGACGCGCGCTGGGCCAAGGGCACCAACCTCCACCACGCGCTGCTGCTCGCGAACCGGTTCTTCCGCAAGCACCCCAACGCCCAGCCGGTGCTGCTGGTGGTGACCGACGGCGAGCCGACGGCCCACCTCGAGCCCGACGGCGAGGTGTGGTTCTCCTATCCGCCGCACCCGCTGACGATCGCCCACTCCGTGCGGGAGCTCGACGCGGCAGCGCGGCTGGGCGCGCAGGTCACCTTCTTCCGCCTCGGCGAGGACCCGGGCCTGGCGCGCTTCATCGACTCGATGGCCCGACGCGTCGACGGCCGGATGGTGAGCCCCGAGCTCGACGACCTCGGCGCCGCGGTCGTCGGGTCCTACCTCGGCTCGCGCGGCCCCGCGTCGTACCGCGAGCAGTTCGGCGACTTCTACGGCGGACGGGGCTTCTGGGTCTAGCTGTCTGGCTCGAGGGTGGCGGCGTACGACATCGGATCGGCCTGGCCACGTGTCGTTTCCCGCCACCCTGAGCTCCGGAGCAGTGAGCCTGGTGCCAGGTCGTCTCGTGCTGGACACTGTCGCCATGCCCACAGCGAGGCCGCGACTCGTGCAGGTCGCCCAGCGCGCCACGGACTTCGTCGCCACCACTACCTTCTACGCCGACCTGCTCGGCGTCGAGCCCGTCGCGTCCTTCGATCCACCCGGTCTGGCCTTCTTCGACCTGGACGGCGTACGCCTGCTTCTGGACCGCGGAGCGCCGTCCGCGCTGATCTACCTGCCCGTCGACGACATCGACGAGGCCGTGGCCGGGCTGAGGGAGAAGGGTGTCGAGATCACGTCGGAGCCGCACGTGATCTTCGGCCATGAGGACGACACCCTCGGGCCTGCCGGCACAGACGAGTGGATGGCGTTCTTCACCGACCCCGAAGGCAGCACGGTCGGCCTGGTGGAGCAGCGCCCGCGGAGCTGACTAGCTTCCGGTCCGCTCCAGCATCCGCAGCAGCTCCGCGCCCATGTGCTCGATGACGGCCTGCAGGGCCTTGGCCGGTCGCACCATCACGGTGAAGTCCACGATCTGGCCGTTCTCGTCCCACGTGATCATGTCCACGCCCGAGACGTCGAGGCCGCCCACTGCGGTGCGGAACTGCAGCACGGCTGAGTCGTCGCCGAGCCACTCGCGCTCGTAGGTGAGGCTGGGGCCGAGCACCGTGAAGGCCGCGGTGAGGTAGCCGACGACGGTGTCGCGCCCCACCTGTGGTGTGTGCACGGCCGGGCTCCGGAAGACGGCGCCCTCGGCGATCAGAGCGGGCAACCCGGCGGGGTCGCGACTCTCGACCACGGCGTGCCAGCGAGCGAGGGCCCGTGCAGATGTGGAGGCGGCATCCATGCGCGCATCGTGCCACTCCGGGCCCCCGACAGCCTGACTCTCAGTCGGCTGCGAAGCCGGGAAGCGACTCCTCGAGGATCTCCCGGAAGGGTGCCGTGGCGCCGAGCTGGCTGAGCAGCCCGATGCCGCCGAGCCAGGTGCGGTGGATCAGGAGGTAGGACGTCGGCAGGTTGAGGCGGGTGGCGATGGTGAACGTCTCGGACCGCGGGTCGTTGATCCGCTCGAACTGCTCACGCATCCAGTCCCGGGTGAAGGTGAACCGCTCCTGCGCGGCCGGCTCGACGAAGGGGGCGAGGTACTGCAGGACGAGGGCGGGGTCGACCTCGATCCGCTCCTTGATGAAGCCCTCCTGCCGCAGCCCGGCGACCAGCGACTCCTCGTCGGAGTCCAGCGCGATCCGCATCAGCCGGCCCGCGGCCGCCGGGAGCTGACCGCCGGGCAGGCGGGCGACGGCACCGAAGTCGAGCACGCCGAGACGGCCGCGACCGCCGTCAGCGGCCGGCAGGATGCGGAAGTTCCCGGGGTGCGGGTCGGCATGGAGCATGCCGGTGCGGTGCGGCCCCTCGAAGAGGAAGCGCACGAACAGCTCGCCGTAGTGGTCGCGCTCCTCCTGCGTGCCCTCCCGGATGACGTGGGCCAGCGAGTGGGGCGACTCCATCCACTCCGTGACCAGCACCTCGCCGCCGACCGCGACCACCGCTGGGACCACGATGTCGGGGTGGTCGGCGAAGGCCTCGGCGTACGCCGCCTGCGCCTCGGCCTCGAGCTGGTAGTCGAGCTCGTCGGCGGCGCGTGCCTGCAGCTCGGCGACGAGCGGCTTGATGTCGATGCCGGGGAAGACCGGCGCGACGCTGCGCGCCACCCGGGCGATCTGGCGCAGGTCACCCATCAGGGCCTCGCCCGCGCCGGGGTACTGGACCTTGACGGCGACCTCGCGCTCGGTGCCGTCGACGCCGGGCGCGTGGTCACGCCAGCGCCCGCGGTGCACCTGCCCGATCGACGCGGCCGCCGTCGGGGCGCCGTCGAGCCACACCAGCCGCTCCTTCCAGTCGTCGCCGAGATGCGTGGCGAGCTGCTGGCGGACGGTCTGGGTCGGCATCGGCGGAGCCGAGTCCTGCAGCGCGGTCAGGTGCTCGCGGTAGGGCGCGGAGACCTCCTCCGGCAGCGCGGCCTCCAGGACGCTCAGGGCCTGGCCGAACTTCATCGCCCCGCCCTTGAGCTCGCCGAGCGTGCGGAAGAGCTGCTCGGCGGTCCGCTGCTGCACGTCGGACAGCACCGCCTCGGCGGGCTTGCCCCCGAGGCGCTTGCCCAGGCCCATGGCCTGGCGTCCGGCGTAGCCCAGCGGCAGCGCCGCCAGGCGTGCCGTACGGGCGGCGGCCTTGCGCGGGAGCTCGGTCATGGGCTCATTGTCCCCTGCCGGCCAATTCGGCGGTCAGTGACCGTGACCTGGCGCACGTTGGCTCGTTGAGGTGGCAACCAGTCCACACACTCGGGAGGACCAGTGCGTCTCAAGCCCCTGCTCGCCTGCGCGGCGAGCGTGCTCGCCGTCTCAGGCGGCTTCGCCGCCGGCGGCACCGCCTCGGCATCAGTCCAGTCGCCGCAGCCGGCCAACGTCTCCGACTTCCTCGCCGAGCAGCTGCCCGGCCTCACTGGCCGGACGACCGTGATGGTGCACGGCACGTCCATCACGGCGGCCCACCAGGCCGTGACCGCCGCGGGGATGACGAAGAAGGGCGAGTTCCGCGCGATCGGCGTGGTCATCGCCCGCGCGACGAAGAGCCAGATCGAAGCGGTGCGCAGCGCAGCCGGAGTGACGTACGTCGAGGGCGGCGCGCAGCCGATCGAGTTCTTCCAGGAGACCTCCAACACCGCGACCCGCGGCGCCGAGGCGGCCGCGACCCTGACCGGTGCCGACGGCTCCCCGCTCACCGGCAAGGGCGTCAGCGTCGCGGTCATCGACTCCGGCGTCGACCCCACGCACCCCTACTTCCAGGAGGCGGACGGCTCCTCGGCCGTCGTCGCCAACCTCAAGGCGCTGTGCGAGCCGCTTACCGAGACCTGCTCGGTCCAGAGGCTGCCCAGCACCGTCGACACCGACACCCTCTCGGTCGGCGGTCACGGCACCCATGTCAGCGGCATCGTCGCGGGCCGCCCGACCACGCTGAGCGACGGCGGCAGGCTCCAGGGTGCTGCGCCCGGCGCCAAGCTGGTGTCCATCTCCACCGGCGCCGGCATCGTGATCCTCGGCGCGGACTCCGCCCTCAACTGGGTGCTCGAGAACCACGCGGCCCCCTGCGGCGCCGGCGTGCCGGCCTCGACCTGCCCGCCGATCAAGGTCACCAACAACTCCTACGGCCCCAGCGGCGGTGGCGAGTTCGACCCCGAGTCGGCCACGGTGAAGCTCCAGCGCGCCCTCGCGGCCGAGGGAGTCGTGACCGTCTGGGCGGCCGGCAACGACGGCGGCGACGGCTCGGAGAGCCTGACCAACCCGCCCGGACAGGACCCGACCGGCGGCATCCTCTCGGTGGCGTCCTACTTCGACCAGGACACCGGCACCCGCTCCGGTGTGGTGTCCGAGTTCAGCTCCCGCGGCCAGTCGTCCGACGCCTCGACGTGGCCGGACATCTCGGCGCCGGGCGAGAACATCACGTCGTCCTGCCGGCTCTACCTCGCCATCTGCTCGACGGGCCTCGACTTCCGCAACGGTCCCGGTGCGCTCGACATCGGCACCTTCAACACGATCAGCGGCACGTCGATGGCTGCTCCGCACATCGCGGGCATCGTCGCCCAGCTGTTCCAGGCCGACCCGTCGGCCACGCCGGCCGAGATCGAGGCGGCGCTGAAGGCCTCGGCCCACAAGTTCACCGACGGTGCCGCCTACGTCGGCGGGACCTCCTACGACAAGGGCCACGGCCTCGTCGACGTCGTGGCCGCCGTCGCGGCCCTGGGGTGACGCGCCACAGCCCTCTGGGCTGACCAAACCTCTCCAAGGGGGACCCACCGTGCAACAGGGGCGCGGTGAAAGGACGGACGGGAGTCTTTGGACTCCCGTCCGTCCTGTGTTTCTGCTTCGGTGAGGGCATGGACATCGAGTTCAGCGGCGCGCTGGTCGAGTGGCGTGGTCCCGCGCCCTACCACTTCGTCCCGCTCCCACCCGACGAGGCGGACCTCGTCGACGAGGTGAAGGCGGAGGTCGTCTACTGGGGTGTCGTGCCGGTGCGGGCCTGGATCGGCGACACCGAGTTCACCACCGCGATGTTCCCGCGCGAGGACACGTGGTTCCTGCCCGTGAAGGACGCGGTCCGCCGGGCCGAGCGGATCGAGCTCGGCGACGTGGTCGGCGTACGCCTGCGCATCGGGCGCTAGTCAGGCGGGTGTCGTCGCGGTGCGGCTTCGGCGAGCAGTCAGGTAGAGGCTCAGGAGGACGTAGTAGACGACGTAGGCCACCGAGATGGTGAGCCAGACGGGACTGGGATCGGGGACCTGCGTGAGGAGCACCGCGTAGCTGGCCAGCCACAGGCAGGTCAGGACCAGCGTGGTCGTCCGCAACGTGGTCGTGCGCGAGGGGTAGACGTAGCCCACCGGCACGAAGACCAGGGCCGCACACACCAGGAGCGTCACGGCGACGGCGGCCGGCTCGAGGTCGAGGACCACGACGTAGAAGGCGGCGATGTTCCAGTAGCTCGGGAAGCCGAGGAAGAGGTGGTCGTCGGTCTTCGCGTCGACGCGGCAGAACTGGTAGGCGGACGCGAGCAGCGGGACCACGGCCAGCACCGTGGCCGACGTGCCTTCCCCGAGGTAGCCCGCGCTCCAGAGCAGCACCATCGGCATGAAGGCATAGGTGATGTAGTCGACGATGTTGTCGAGCAGCGCGCCGTCGAACCACGGGACGTGGCGCTTCACCTGGACCCAGCGCGCGAGCATCCCGTCGGTGCCGTCCACGACCATGGCTGCCAGGAAGAGCCACAGCGCGCGGACCGTGTCGCCCTCCATGACGGCGACGACGGTGAGGAACGCCAGCACGACTCCCGACGCGGTGTAGGCATGGACCAACCACGAGGCGGCGATCAGTACGGGCTGCCGTGGCAAGGCCACGCATCTCCTCCGTCGGTCGTGTCGACTGGCATGCGGATCATGTCAGAAGGGCGCGATGCAACCTTCCTGGACCCTTCCGCGTCCTCATGGTGTCCTTGCGAACCGCAACGGACACGACACGAGAACGGGAAACCTTCCATGCGCAGCATGCTCCTGGGCACCGCCGCCCTGTCGGCCGCCCTGACCCTGACCGTCCCGGCGAGCGCCGACGGGATCGGCGTCTCCGACCCACGGGACCTCGACCACGGCGTCGACCTGCGGTCGGTGGTCGTCGACCACGGGGCCGACAACGTCGTGGTGACCACCACGCACCGCAACCTCCGCCCCTCGTTCCGCAGCGGCTCGTCCGGTGCCTTCTTCCTCGACACCGACCCGTCCGACACCGGCCCGGAGTACGTCTTCGTCGGCGGCTTCTTCGACGGCACCGACTACCAGCTCCTGCACACCGAGGGCTTCGGCCAGGGCAAGTGGGGCAAGCCGGTGAAGGGGTCCTACCGGATGCGGCTGAACTACGAGAAGGAGCACGTGCGGGTGCGGATCTCCCGCGAGACGCTCGGCTCGCCTGCCGAGGTGCGCGTCGCCGTGCGCGTCGCCGGCACCTATCGCGACGGGAGCGACACCGACGTCGACTGGCTCGGCGAGCCGCGCAGCTTCACCGAGTGGGTCGCCAGCTCCTAGCGGGGCAGGGCTTGACGGGCTACTTGACCTCGCGGACCTCCTGTGGCCACCCGCAGCCCTCGGCGACCTTGGCGGCCCACATCTTCGCTGTCTCCAGGTCGGGCACCTCGATGATCGTGATTCCGCCGAGGTACTCGGTCGTCTCCGTGTAGGGGCCGTCGGAGACCACCATGGTTCCGCTGGTGCCGTCGGCGCTGAACGCCTGCGACATGTCCTCCACCAGGCCGCCTGCGAACACCAGCACCCCTGCGGCCTCCATCTCCTCGCAGACGGCCGTGGACGGCTCGACGCGGCTGAGGAACCACTCCATCGGGTGGTCCCCGACCCACTGCTGGTGGAAGTAGATGGCGTACTTGGTCATGTCACTCCTCCGGTGAGGCCGCCCGGTGCGGCCCGTCACCACTCTGACGGACGAGCACCCACCGGATCGACAGCCGGCCGTCAGCGATTCGCGTCGTCCCGCACCCGGCGGAGCCACGGCGCTCCGCAGGGCGTGGAGATCGTGCGGAGCCTGCGGGCCACGTTCCATCGAAGGGTGGGTCCTCATCCTTAGGTTGCGACTCTGGGCGAGGTGGCCACGTAAGGGAAGCCTTGACTTACGTTTGCTCCGGCGTGGGCATGTGACGCCCGCGCGCACACCACAACCTGGGGGAACAACTCAATGAATCTCGGATCGATCACCCGTCCACCGGGCGTGCCCATGCGCACCGCCTCTCTGGCCGGTCGGGCGGTGCTCACCGCCGCGGTGGCCCTGTCCGCCGGCCTCGTCACTGTCGTCGGCGTCGCATCACCCGCGGCCGCAGCGCCCGCTCTGGACTGCACGGGCGCTCTCTACCTGACCGACAACTCGACCGCCGGTGGCAGGGTTCTGCGGCTGGGCCTGGACGGCAGCCTCAGCACCACCTCCATCTACGACCCGACCACCGGGGACACCACCGATGCCAACCAGCTGGGCATCGGCGCTGGTGGGACCCAGGTCATCAACACGGACCGGACGTCGGACCAGATCGTCAGGTACGTCCTCGGCACTGAGGTGCGCACCGACTTCGCGGGGCCGGGAATTTCGGGCAGCAGCATCGCTGGTGCGATCAACCCCGCCAACGGGCTCTACTACTACGGCGGCTACTCAGGCAGCAACCTGCTCCTGTACTCCTTCGACCCGGCCACCGGCACCGCGTCGAACGTCCCGGTCGCCACGATCGCCACCCCCAACCAGCCCACGGGTGGCACGAACGGCGACATCACGTTCGACCCGGCCGGCAACCTCTACTACGTCGCCTCCTCCACCAGCGAGTTCGCGCTGTACTCGCTCGGCGGCCCGGCGCCGACCAACGGCACGGCCACCCGACTGGCAGGCGCCGGCGGACTCGGCGGCTCGGCCGTCAACGGCATCGCCTTCGGCAGCGACGGCTTCCTCTACGTCGGCCAGTCGACGCTGGTCCGCCAGGTCAACCCGGTCACGGGCACCCTGACGGGCAATGACCTGGTCCTCGGCGGCGGGGTGAGCAGCAGCGACCTCGCATCGTGCGCCGAAGCGCCCAGCAGCCTGACGGTGAAGAAGAACGTCACGGGACGTCGCGCCGCGACCGACCAGTTCACGGTCACCGCCATGCGTCCGGCCGCTGACGGCACCACCAGCTTCCCGGCGGGAACGACGACGGGCACCGACACGGGTCTGCAGAACACCGCCCCCGAGGTGGCCGGACCGGCCATCATCTTCCCCGACCGGACCTATGAGATCTCCGAGTCGGCCAGCGGGACGACCGACCTCGACGCCTACACGAGCTCGTGGGAGTGCCGCAACCAGAGCGGCACGCTGATCGACCAGGGGACTGGTTCCAGCGGCACGTTCACCGCTCCGACCACGGGCGGCCTGGCCATCACGTGCACGTTCACCAACGACCCGGTCCTGCCGGAGATCGACCTGACCAAGACCGTGGACCCGATGCGGTTCACGACTGCGGGGGAGACCCTGACCTACTCCTTCGCGGTGTCCAACTCAGGAAACGCGGCGCTGAGCGACCTGGCGATCGACGACCCGATGCCCGGCCTGTCCACCCCGGTCTGTGCACCTTTCGCCCAGGGGGAGACCCTGCCCGCTGGCCAGTCCACCAACTGCACCGCGACCTACACCATCACTGATGCCGATGTCGCGGCCGGTGCGGACAAGACCAACACCGCCACGGCCACCGGCACGCCGCCGGCCAGCACCGGACTGCCGCCTGTGGACTCGCCACCCGCGACGGCGACCGCCGAGTACACCGACCTGCCGGTGGCGAACGACGATGAGGCAAACACGCCGTTCGACACCCCGGTGACGCTGCCGGCCGTGGCTGACGACACCGCAGGGACCACCGCACCCCTGGACCCGACGGCGACCGTCTTCACCAGTCCGGACGCGACCAACGATGGGAAGACCCAGGTGACCGCTGAGGGCACCTGGCAGGTCAACCCGGGCGGCACGGTGACCTTCACCCCGGCGCCCGGCTACACCGGCACCACCCCGCCCGTGGAGTACGAGATCACCGACGAAGACGGCAGCACCGACACCGCTGACCTCGTCGTCACGGTCCGGCCGGGTCCGTCGGCCGCGCCGGACACCGACGCGACGCCGCAGGACGTCGACGTGACGGTGGACCCGCTGACCAACGACACCCCCGGGATGCTGGTCGACGGCTCGGACGGCAGCTGGGACGAGTCCTCGGTGGTGTTCCCGGTCGGTCCGAACCCGGGCACGGTGACCAACGAGGGCAAGACGCTGACGGTGCCCGGTGAGGGCGTCTACACGATCGACCCGGTCACCGGCGAGGTCACCTTCGACCCCGAGCCGCTGTTCACCGGCGTCGCGACGGCGGTGACGTACGACGTCACCGACTCCAACGGCAACGACGCACGTTCGACGATCACCATCACGGTGGCGCCGGTGGCTCCGCTGGCCAACGACGACACCGCGAGCACGCCGTTCAACACTCCGGTGACGCTGCCGGCAGTGACCGACGACGCGGCGGGCGATCCGTCGGCTCCGCTGGTTCCTTCAGCGACGGTGTTCACCAGCTCCGCCGCCACCAACGGCGGGAAGACGCTCGTGACCCCGGAGGGCACCTGGCAGGTCAACCCCAACGGCACGGTGACCTTCACGCCGGCGCCGGGCTATGTCGGGACCACGCCAGCAGTGGAGTACGAGATCACCGACGAGAACGGCACCACCGACACGGCGGTGCTGACCGTAACCGTGCGCACCGGTCCGAAGGCCCAGCCCGACACCGGGACGACGCCCCAGGACACCAACATCACGGTTCCGCTGCTGCCCAACGACACCCCCGGCCCGCGGGCCGACGGGACGCCCGGCAGCTGGAATCCCGCCACGGTGGTCTTCACCTCGCCCCACGCCACCAACGGGGGACGCACCCTGCAGGTGCCCGGTCAGGGCGTCTACACGATCGACCCGGTGACGGGGGCCGTGACCTTCGACCCCGAGCCGGGATTCACCGGCCAGGCCACGCCGGTGGACTACCAGGTGACGGACAGCAACGGCAGCACAGCCCGCTCCACGCTGACGATCACGGTGACCGCTGTCGCGCCCACGCCCACGCCCACCGAGGACGAGCCGTTCGACCTGGTGCTGGACAAGCGTGCGGTCGGTGACGCTCATGCCAAGGTCGGAGGCACCGTGCGCTATCGGCTCCAGGTCTCCAACAAGGGCCTCGGCACGGCGCGGGGTCCGATCAAGCTGACCGACCCGCTGCCCGACGGACTCGAGCTCGTCTCGGCCGATGGCAAGGGGTGGAAGTGCCAGGTCCGCAAGGCCTCGGACACCGTGAAGTGCGTGCGCAAGCAGGGGCTGGGCGCCGACCGCAAGGCGTCCGCGGTGTTCGTGGTCGCGATGGCGACCAAGGCAGCACTGGGTCGCGTGGTGAACGTCGCCAAGGTCGAGGTCGCCGGGGAGTCCATCCGGTCCAACAACCGCGGCAAGGCGGCCATCACGGTGGCGCCTGCGCAGCTGCCCTCGACCGGGTTCCGCCTCGAGCGTGGCGGACTGTTCTGAGATGACACCCGCAGGGCGGCTCTTCAGGAGCATCCGTGTCGCCCTGGTCCCCGCGGTCGTGCTGGGCGTCGCGCTTGCGGCGTCCGGCACGGCCCCGTCGGTCGCGTCCGCGCAGGTGGGCGCGGCCGAGCGGGGCGTGCCGTGTGCCGAGGTCGATAGCGGGTTCCGCCCGACCACACTTTCCGTCGCCGGCGTCGTCGGGTCGACGAAGGTCCTGGCCCAGGGCCAGGACCAGCACGGCGTTCCCCGGCCGCCACCGCTCACCGAGCGGGGCAAGTGGCAGCTCGCCTGGGACAAGGCGGCGGGTGTCCGTCCGGGCGATGCTGAAGGTGTCGTCCGCCTCACCGCGCACACCTACCCGCGCGGCGGGTCGCACGTGCCGGCCTTGGGCAACCTGCTGCTGGCCCGGTTGCGCGCGGGCGCCCAGCTCGAGCTGTCGGGCGCCGGCGGCGAGCGGCTGTGCTACCGCGTGGCCCGCCGGGTCCAGGTCCCGGCGGATGGCTCCGTGTCGGGCTTCTACGCCACGACCGGGCCGCCGCGGGTGGCCATCCTGGTCTGCTCGGGCAGGCGCCGCGGCCCGGGGGACTGGTCCCACCGCACCATCTGGTACGCCGTGCCGGACCCGCATTCTGCTCTGAGCGGAAGCCGTGGAAGCCGTGGGCTCGGATCGCTACCGTCGCTGCATGGGTGAGATCCTGCCGTTCCCCGACCGTGACGCCGTCCAGCCCGCCGAGGCCCCGGCCCCCCTGTGGCGCGAGCTGATCGGCCACGAGCTCCATCGGGAACGACGGGACCGTGGTGAGCGACTGGTGGACGTGGCCGAGCGCGCCGGGGTCTCGATGCAGTACCTGTCGGAGATCGAGCGTGGTCTGAAGGACCCCTCCTCGGAGATGCTCCAGGCCATCGCCGGGGCGCTGGACCTGGGCGTCCGCGAGCTCGCTGGCCGGGTGAACCGGTCCGAGACCCTCTGCCTGGCCGCCTGACTGGCCGCCTGAGTGGCCGCGTGACTCAGCCGAACGCCGAGGGCTGCTCGCGCAGGACGGTGTCGACGATCCCGTAGTCGACGGCCGCCGAGCCGGGCAGCACCAGGGTGCGGTCGGTGTCCTGCCGGATCTGCTCCGGCGTACGCCCGGTGTGCTCGGCGAGGATCTCCTCGAGCAGCAGGCGCACCCGCGCCACCTCGTCGGCCTCCAGGATGAGGTCCGGGATGGTGCCGCGACCCTGCGTCGCCGGCTGGTGGAGCACCACCCGACCGTGCGGGAGGATGGCCCTGCTGCCCGGGGCGCCGCCGGCCAGGAGCACGGCCGCGGTCCAGGCCGCCTCGCCCACGCAGACCGTCTCAACCTTCGGCCGCACGAACTGCATGGCGTCGTACACCGCCAGCATCGCCGAGATGGACCCGCCCGGGGAGTTGATGTAGAGGCTGATCGGGAGGTCCGGGTTCTCCGAGGCCAGGTGGAGCAGCTGCGCGATGACGGCGTTGGCGACGCCGTCATCGATCTCCGTGCCGAGGTAGATGATGCGCTCCGACAGCAGGCGGGAGTAGAGGTCCAGGGTGCGCTCGCCCCGCGGCGTCTGCTGGATGACGTAGGGGATCGTGTAGGTGCTCATCGCACCCCTGCCAGACCGATGGCGTGCTGTCGCCCCGGGGTGACGTGGTCGACGCTGCTGATGATGTGGTCCACGAACCCGTAGTCGAGCGCCTGCTCGGCGCTGAACCAGCGGTCGCGGCGGGAGTCCTGCTCGACCGTGTCCAGGTCCTGTCCGGTGTGCGCCGAGATCAGGCCGAGCACGGTGTCGCGGGTGCGCCGCAGGTCCTCGGCCTGGATCTCGACGTCCACCGCCGTGCCGCCGATGCCGGCCGAGCCCTGGTGCAGCAGGACCCGAGCGTGCGGCAGTGCGTACCGCTTCCCGGGAGTGCCGGCCGACAGCAGGAACTGTCCCGCGCTGGCGGCCATGCCCATCGCGAGCGTGCTCACGTCGTTGGGGATGAGCTCCATGATGTCGTGGATCGCCAGCATCGCGGAGACGGAGCCGCCGGGGGAGTTGATCCACAGGTTGATGTCCGCCCGTGGGTCCTCGGCAGAGAGCAGCAGGAGCTGTTGCATCAGCCGGTTGCCGTTGTGCTCCTGCAGCTCCTCGCCCAGCACGATGATCCGTTCATGCATCAGTCGCCGGACGAGCTCGTCCTCGATGCGCTCAGAGGTTGCATTCATGCTCATGTCCACAGCGTGACGCGGCCGTCGGCCGCACACCATGGCTCTCTGCTTCCAGCAGACCCGCTGACAGCGGAGTGGCCTACGGCTGACCTTGAGGCCGCTAGTTCCGGAGCCCGGGACAGACCTTTCGGTATGCCTGCTCGGGCAGGAACTCCGCCCACTCCTCCTCGGTCAGGTTCCGGCCGGCCATCTGGCACGCGAAGTCGAGGGCTCGTCCGGGGTCGGTCTCCCAGGTGTAGACCCGCCCGTCGTACGACGCGATCACCACGGCGTGGCTGTCGCCGATGAACTGCACGCCCGCCGGGACTGCGTCTCCCTCGTTGGGTGGGTACACCGTGCCCAGCAGATCAAGCGTCCTGGCGTCCCACAGGCTGACGCCGCCGTCCGCGGCGCCGGAGACCAGTCGGGCACCGTCCCCGGAGTACCTCAGCCACAGCACCTCAGAGGCCAGGCCGGTGGAACCCTGCCGCTGCTCTCCGCTCGAGACGTCGATGGTGACGAGCTCGCCGGTCTGCCCGGCGACGGCCACGGTCGAGCCGTCCGGGGAAGCGACCGACGTGTAGGCACGCAGGTCCAGGTCGCCGTCGGAGAGGACGTCGCCATTGCCCAGGTCGATGACCCGCCAGCGCTCGGAGGCACCGTCATCGGAGTCGTCGTAGAGGAGCGCCGTGCTGCCGTCGCCGAGCGACGTGGCGCAGCAGTCCGAAGGGACGTCGAGTGGGTCGCCACGCGGGCGCAAGGTCTCCGCGTCGAAGATATGGGTCCTGCCCTCCGAGTCACCCGCCAGCAGGCTTCGATCCCCGTCGACGTAGGTCAGTGAGTAGATCTCGCCGTCGAACACGTGGCGTTCGTTGAGAGCCTTGCCAGTGGTGGGATCGGTCACTGTCAGCGTCCCCGCCTCGGCACATGGCTCGTCGCATCCATGGCTGACGTACGTCTCCCCGTCGGGATGCCAGACGCCGGGCGACCACTCTCCCTCGTACACCGGAAGCGGGGTCGGAGGCGTGGCAGCCCCGGTGGCCGTGTCCACGAACCTGACCCACCCCTTGTCCTTGTCGTCGAGCCAGCGGTACGCCACTCGGCCGCCATCGGGGGCTACGTCGGCATGGGCGAAGCCATCGGCGTCTGTGATGCGGGCAGTCCGTCGCAGGTAGGTGTCATCGACGGCCAGGTCCCAGGTGCGGAGCATCGCGTCGTCGCCGCCGGCGTAGACGAGCCCACCGTCCGGGCTGAAGCCGATGCTCCAGGACTGTTCGAAGGTGTCCCAGCGTGCCATCGGCTTGCCGCTGCGGACGTTCCAGACGATGACCTCGCCGTCGTGGGAGGCAGTGCCCACGAGCGAGCCGTCCCATGAGAACCGGAGGTCGCGGATCCCTTGCTGGTGCCCACGCAACCTGGCGACCGTCCGGCCCGTGGCCGCGTCCACCAGCAACCCGTCCTTGTCGGTCGCGCGATCCTCCAGTGCGAGCCTGGTCCCAGCAGCGTTCACGTCGAGGACGAGGTACGACGTCACGTCGTTGCGGCGCCAGATCGGCCGTCCGGTCGCCACGTCGTACGCCGTCAACGGCCAGGGGGTGTACATGGTCTGCCCGTCCGGGCTGAGCGCAACGCCCCAGTCCACAGGTCCGACCGGCACGAGCGCCGGCGGTTTCGAGGGCGAGCGCAGGTCCCAGACCACACCGCGGCCCGTGGTGTCGGTCAGCACGGTGGCCGCCAGGTAGCGGCCATCGGCGCTGAACTGGACATCGCCGCCATAAACCGGTTCGCCTCCTGGAAGGGCGGCGAGCTTCTTGGCAGCCGGTTGCATCGTGCTCGTGTCCAGCAGCCGCACCGGTTCCGTCGACTCGGCGTACGTGGAGACCGCGAGCTGCCGGCCGTCGGGGCTGAACGCCGGAAGCATGGACGCGGTGCCCTCCGGGAGCTGAGCGCCGTCATAGGTGCGCACCACCTCGTTGGTGGAGGCGTCGTACAGATGCATGCGGTTGCTGTCGTCGGAGGCTGCGATCCACCGGCCGTCGGGGCTGACGGCCATCACCTCGAGATAGTCGCCACCGGCCGGAGCGGATCGCACCAGGTGGGGGCGCTCGGCCAGTGCGGCGAGCAGGTTGGTCCGGGTCTCGGGGGAGTCGTCGAGCCGCACTCCCGCTATCGCGAGCAGGAGCGAGAGGCTGATGTCGTCGGCGAGCTGGGCTCGAGCGCCGATCCGCCGCGCATCGGCCGACACGACTGCTTGTCGCGCCTCCGCCGCATTGCGACCAGCCCGGTCCGACTGCACCGCGGCGAACCCGCCGGCGACGAGGGCCAGCACCAGGAGCACCACGGCGCCGCCGAGGACCAGCCGCAAGCGCCTGATCAGGACGGTTTGTCGCCTGGCGTGCGCAGCGGCAGACCGCTCGGCGACTTCCTCAGCCTCACGGGAGGCCTCGAGGAAATCGGTCTCGACCGGATTCAGTGAGGCGCCATGCTGGTCCTTCCAGCCCAAAGCACGGGCCAGCCTCACGCCGCGGTAGAGCTCGGTGTCCGGTCGCCCCAGCGTGTCCCAACCGTCCGCGGTGGCCGCGAGATGGTGCAGGATCCGCTGGCCATCGATGTCGTCGTCGAGCCAGGAGCGCAGTCGTGGCCAGGCGCGGGCGAGGGCTTCGTGGCTGATCGCCAGCACGCCCTGGTCACTGGTGACGAGGCGGGCCTCGACGAGGCGCTCGACCAACTCGTCGCGGCCCTCCTCACGGTCCAGCAATCGTCGCGGAACCTTGGCCCGCACCGGGTCACCCTCCTCGTCGGGGATGACCAGACGCAGCATCACGTCGCGCAGGTGCGGGCGATCGTCGGGGTCAAGGGCCGCGTACAGCTGTTCCGCCGACTTCGCGACGGCGCCCTGGATGCCACCGGAGTCCCGGTAGCCAGCGGTGGTGAGCGTACGACCCTCCCGGCGCTGCCAGGTCTCGAGCAGCGCGTGGGACAGCAGCGGGAGGGCACCTGGATCACGCACGACCTCGGCGACCAGCAGGTCGACGAGTCCGGGCTCGACCAGGAGGCCCGCCTGCCGTGCGGGAGTCTCGATGGTGGCCCGGAGCCCGTCCTCGTCCAGTCCCCCGACCAGGTAGAGCCCGCGTTCCAGCAGACGGCTGAACGAGGAGTGCAGCGCGACGTCGGAGAGCCGGTCGGCGCGGAGGGCGACCACGACGGTGCGCCGCTCGGCCTCGTCTACGAGGGAGTCGAGGAAGGTGCGTCGCTCCTGCTCGTCGGAGCAGAGGGTGAAGACCTCCTCGGCCTGGTCGACCAGGAGCACGGTCTGCGGGTCCCCCCCGCGCAGGACACTCACTGCCTCCATCGGTCGAGCTCCGGGGGTGAGAGTGACCAGACGGTGCCCCCGAGCCCGAAGCGCCGATCCGACCCCCGCGCGGAGCAGTGACGACTTACCCGATCCGGACGGTCCGGCCAGCGCCAGCAGGCGCTGCGTCCGCAGGATCTCCAGGCAGGCTGCCACCTCCCGCTCACGACCGAAGAACCAGTCGGCATCCTCGACGTCGTAGGCACGCAGGCCCTGCCACGGGCATGCGGCGAGAACCTCGCCCATTTGTTCCGGCACCACCAGGCTGGGATCCTGCTGCAGCACCGCCTGCTCCAGGGCCATCACGTCCCGGCTCGGGTCGATGCCCAGCTGCTCGGAGAGGATCGCCTTGAGCTGGTGGATCGTGCGCAACGCCGCGGCCTGTTGTCCCGACTGGTACTGCGCGCGCGCCAGGAGCGCCCATCGCTGTTCGCGCAGCGGGGCCTCGCGCACCAGTGTCTGGCACCCCGCAAGCACCTCGCCGACGCGCCCCGCGGCAAGCTCGCCCTGGGCCCTCAGCTCCTCGGCCTCGAGCCGAAGCTCGACGAGCCGGCGCACCTCCGGTGCAGCCGGCGGCCACGACTCCAGGTCGAGGAACGGTCGCCCGCGCCAGAGAGCGAGCGCCTCGCCCAGCTGGTACGACGCCCGGTCGGGCTCGCTCAGCGCGAGCAGCTCCCGGGCTCGCGTCACCAGGCGCTCGAACTGCCAGACGTCCACGTCGTCGGGCGGAACTTCGAGCGAGTAGCCGAGCGACGTCGTGGCGATGGCTCCGGCGCCGAGGAGCCGGCGCAGCCGAACCACGCACCCCTGGAGGTTCTTGGCCGCGGAGGGTGGCGGCTCGTCGCTCCAGACCGCATCGGCCACCGTGTCGATGGGCACGGGCTGCCCCAGTCGACAGGCCAGGACCGCCAGCACGATGCGGTCGCGTCGGCCCTTGATGTCGGCGCCGTCCACCGTCAACGGGCCGAGCACCCTGATGCTCATCCGTCCAGATTCCGCCGATCGGTACCGCCCGTCAACGCGCGAGATACCGACGCGATACCGCTCGATACCGCTCGATCTCGAGTCGGATACCACTGACTGGAAGACCCGGTAGCCGGCACTGGGCAGCTCGCCCGGCGTACCGGGTCGGAGCAGTCGACATGAACCGCGTGGGACCTCTCGTGGGGCTTGCGCATCGAGGGCGATCGGGCGACCGTGGAAGCCCGACATGCTCCAACCTCGCGACGGGGACCGACGTGAGCCCTGGGTCCAGGCTCGTCCTGTGTGCTGTCGCAGTCGTGCTCGCTCTCAGCGCGTGCTCGGACTCGCCCGACGATGGTCCCGACGACTCGGCTTCGGCCCCGTCCAGCGACTCCGCATCGCCGAGCGCTTCGGGTTCGGCCCGGGCCGAGTCGGACCAGCTCGCGGGACCCGTCACCCTCGACGACGGGCGCGCGGTCTTCCTGCAGTGCTCGGGCACCGGGTCACCCACGGTGATACTGGAGGGCGGCGACGACGACACCAGCCAGTCCTACGCCTACGCCTTCGACGACCTCGCTGCCGTGACCAGGACCTGCGCCTACGACCGGGCGAACCTCGGCCAGAGCGACCCGGATCCGCGGTGCCGCGGCCTCCAGGAGCTGGTGGGCGACCTCGAGCAGGTGCTCAGCGCCGGGCAGGTCCCCGGTCCGTACGTGCTCGTCGGAACGTCCGGTGGCGGCCACATCGCCGCCGGCTACGCGGTCGAGCACGCCGCGCAGGTGGCCGGCATGGTCCTGGTCGAGGTCCCGCCGCCGTTCCCGGACCCGCCCGCGGACCTCGTGGCCGAGACCCGGTGCGACGCGCCCGGCAACGTCGAGAGCAGGGACTACCTCCAGGTGGAGCGGGACGCGTGGGAGGCTCGGCGCGAGATCGGGGCCATCCCGCTGACCGTCATCAGCAACAGGTACAGCCCGGCGGAGGTCGCGGCCGCACCACCTTTCGAGCGACCACTGCTGCGCGCCAACGTGGAGAGCCAACGGGGCTGGCTGGTGCTGAGCCCGCGAGCGGAGCAGGTCGTGGTCGAGACCGGCCACGCGGTCGAGGAGGCCGACCCCCAGCTCGTGATCGACGCGATCCTCGCCGTGGTCGACGAGGCGCGCGGCTGATCCCCGGTCTGGCCACTCGCAAACGGAAATTGGCTTGAGCTCAACCGCACCTGAAGTTCTAGGGTCGTCCTCGCAACCGACACGAGGGGGACCCATGAGCTTGCAGACGACCGCCATCCGACCCGGGGACGAGGGATACGACGCGGCACGAACGACCATCACCGGCACCGCTGCTCCTGCCGTCGTGCTCCGCCCGAGCACGACGGAGGAGGTGGTGGAGAGCATCGGCCTGGCACGCGAGGAGGGGCTGCCGCTCGCCGTTCGAAGCGGCGGTCACAACCTGCTCAACTTCGGCAACATCGACGACGGGGCGGTGCTTGATCTCTCGCTGCTCGACACCGTCGAGGTCCTCGACGGCGACCGCGTACGCCTCGGGGCCGGTGCCACGTGGGGCCACGTTGCCGAGCAGCTGCGACCTCACGGACTGGCGATCACCTCCGGTGACACGATGTCGGTCGGGGTCGGAGGGCTCACGCAGGCGGGCGGGATCGGCTGGATGGTCCGCAAGCACGGCCTGACGATCGACAGCGTCGTCGCCGCCGAGGTGGTCACCGCCGCCGGTGAGGTCGTACGAGCCAGCGCGACGGAGAACCCGGACCTGTTCTGGGCGATCCGGGGTGGCGCCGGCAACTTCGGCATCGTCACGGCGTTCGAGCTCCAGGCGCAGCGCGTGGGCACGATCCACTTCGGCAGCATCGCGTTCGCCCTCGACGACCTGCCGCAGCTCATCAAGGGCTGGGCCGCCGTGATGAGCACGGCCCCGGACGAGCTGACGAGCACACTGCTGCTGATGCCCGGATTCGGCGACCTCCCGGCCGGAGTGATCCTCTTCGTCGCCTACTGCGGTGACGACCCCGCCGCGATCGATCCGCTCCGCGCGATCGGGACCGTGGTCGCCGACGATGTCGCCGAGAAGCCGTACGCCGACGTGCTCGAGGAGGCCCACCCGCCGGCCGGGATCCTCCCTGTCGTGGGCAACACGTTCGTCGAGACGATCGACGACGACCTCGTCTCCGCCGTCACGTCGGCTTACGCCACGGGTGGGCGGGTGGTCTTCCTCCGCAGCCTCGGCGGTGCTTTCGGCCGGGTCGCGCCCGACGCCACGGCGTTCGCCCACCGCTCCGCCGAGGCGCTCGTCGTGTCCGCGGCGTTCCTGCCCATGGACGCGACTCCCGAGCAGGTCGAGTCCGCCCAGGCGGTCTGGCGCAGCATCGGCGACCAGGGCATCGGCTCGTACGCCGGGTTCCTCGGCTCGGACACCGAGGCCGACCTGGCCGCGCTGTGGCCGGGCGAGACCCGCGAGCGCCTGGTCGCCGTGAAGCGGACCTGGGACCCGGACAACACCTTCCGGCGCAACTTCAACGTGTCACCGGACTGAGGGGCGCGGGGGCGAGCCGAGTCAGGCAGGCGGTTTCGGCCCTGGTCAACGCGTTTCGGCTACAGCCAGAACTTGGCCCACCCAGCGTTCCGCGGGAGGTCCGTGGCCCAGGGGGAAGGGATCCGGAACCGGCGCGCTGGAGTCGCCGCGCCTCTGCAACTCCGGTCAGTCGGGCGTCGCCACGACGTCGAGCTCCAGGTCGAGGTAGCGGCCCACCAGTCCCCGTGATCCGGTGATGCCGAAGCCGGTGCGATCGAGCTTCCGGACCCAGCCGTGCACGAGGACCTCTTGGCCGGTGGCAATGACTCGGTCCACCTGCACGTCCACCCGTACCGATCGGCCGTGAGCGGTCACGGTGCCGGGCACGAGCCACCCTTCCCCCGGTGTCTCCTGCATGCGTTCGGAGGCGAAGGTGATGTCGGGGTAGTGCTCGACGTCGAGAAAGCTGCCGGATCGGACGTCCCGGTCCCGCCTCGTGCTGTCGGAGCAGAAGCTGGCGGCGTCGACCGTGACGCTCGTCGTGAGCGCGCCTGCGGCGTCTCCGACGTCAAGGGCGCCCTCGCGGACGGAGAACGTGGCGTGAACGGTCCCCAAGCCGAGCATGTGCTTGCCCGAATATCGCACCCGGGACCTGTCCGGGTCGATGCGGTAGTGGCCTGCCGCCACGACGTTGGTCGGGTCGAGCTGCGGGGCCGGCTGCGGGTGGAGCTGCGGTTCGAGCATGGGGTCCTTCTTCCCTGATGACACGCCAGCGCTTCGTTGGAGTGCCGATATATTCATTAGAGTGTTACTCTCACCAATATGTCTGTCAAGAGGTCCTACTCATCCGCTCGCCGCGACGCGCAGGCACGCGAGACCCGCCGGTCGATCCTCGGCGCCGCCCTCACCCTCTTCGTCGCCAACGGGTACGCCGCCACCACGATCGAGACGATCGCCGACGAAGCAGGGGTCGCGGTGCAGACCGTGTATGCCGCGTTCGGAAGCAAGCGCGAGCTCATGCGACAGCTGATCGAGGCCACGATCACCGGCGACGACGACCCCACGCCAGTGACGGAGAGAGCCGAGTCCCGAGCAGTCGCCGACGAGCCCGACCCGCACCGACGCGCACAGCTCGATGCCGCCCTGAGCCGGACGATCGTCCAACGCGTTGCCCCCATCGCGCGAGTGGCGGAAGAGGCAGCGGCATCCGACCCAGCGCTGGCCGCGACGATGGAGACGGTCAGGGCCGCCCGGCGCCACGAGATGCGTGGCTCAGCCACCCTTCTCGCTGGCCCCGAGGGCCTCGGCCTGGAGCCGGAGGAAGCCGCGGCGACCTTGTACGTGCTCTACAGCCCCCAGGTTGCCGACATGCTGATGAGGGACTACGGATGGTCCCCGCAACGCTACGAGACATGGTTGGCCCGCATGATCCTCGAAGGCGTCCTGGGGCAGAGGTCACCCGATCGGAAGTAGGGCGTCAGCGCCCCACTCACGCAGCCCTCTGGCCACCAAGGGCTCAGTCGTGGGGAACTTCACTCCGGTGTCCACGTCCTGTTCGCTAGCACGACGAAGTAGCTCGGCTCGTTGGCTCGTTGGCGCTCGCGGTGGAGTCCTGAGCCTGGATCAGGACTGTGACCTCGGCTCGGTCCTGAGGTGACGGGCGATGGCGCTCAGGTCGGCCGCACCCAGACCGGCGTCGATGGCTTCCCCGGCCACGCGGCGGTTGGTCTCGAGCTGGGGAATGCGGGCGCCAACGGCGCCGGCAAGGTCTGCGGCCAGGTCGAGGTCCTTGGCGACGAGGTCGAGCGCGAAGGCGACCGGCGCCGAGTCGGGGTGTTCGTACGCCGCCCGCTTGTATCCCACGAACGGTGCGGCGACCGCACTGCTCGCGATCACCTCGTATGCCAGCTCGCGCGGGACTCCAGCCTTCTCGGCGAGCACGAGAGCCTCGGCGAGGGTCTGGTTGAGCCCGAAGACCATCGCGTTCACGGCCAGCTTCATGATCGAGCCGGATCCGAGTGGTCCGAGCAGGATGATCCGCTGCGCGAAGGACTCCAGGGCTGGTCGAGCGCGCTCGACGTCGTCGGCCTGGCCGCCGGCCATGACCAGGATCGTCCCGCCCTCGACGCTCGAGACGCTTCCCGAGACAGGGGTGTCCACGAGCACCGCACCGGTCGCCCGGACGTCGTCCTCGAGCGCGCGGATCGTCTCGGGGGCCACCGTGCTGGTGTCGGCCACGACCGTCCCTTGCCTCAGCCCGGCGACCAGACCGTCCTCCCCGCGGTACGTCGCACGCGCCGCCGCGTCGTCAGCGAGCGACACGATCACCACGTCCGCGTCTCGGGCGGCGTTGCGTGCCGTGTCCGCGACGGCGACATCGCCACCGCACTTGCTCGCGACCGACTCCGCGGTCGAGCGGGTCCGATTCCAGACCGTGAGCGGGTAGCCGGCGGCGGCGACGCGAGCCGCCATCGCGGCACCCATCCGGCCGGTGCCGACGACCGAGACGCGCAGCGGGTCGCTCATGTCACCAACCACCCGCCGTCGATGTAGAGGTTGGTTGCGTTGACGCCGCGGTTCTCCAGCAGGAAGTTGACGCCGTCGACGACGTCGTCCATCGAGGCGAGTCGGCGGGTCGGCGTGCGCGAGACGTAGCCGTCCAGCACATCCGCCGGCTTCCCCGACCAGAACGGGCTGTCGCCGACGATGCCAGGATGCAGCGCGTTGACCCGGATCGGCGCCATCTCCAGGGCCAGGGCCGTGACCAGGCCGACCACGCCACCGTTGACGGTGGAGACGGTGATCGAGCCTGGGTAGGGCCGGTCTTTCGCGCGGCCACCGAAGAGCACGACCGACGACTCGTCGTTCATCCGTGGCAGCAGGGTGTGGATCACCTCGGCATACCCGACGAGCTTGAGCACGGCCAGCTTGGTCGCCCGGTCCACGTCGTAGTCGGCGATGGAGTTGTGGTCGCGCTCTATGGCGGCGATCACCAGCCGGTCGACCGTGCCGACACCTGCCAGCGCGTCGGCCAGGCCGTGGGTGTCGTTCAGGTCTACGGCCACGCCGGCGACGTCCCCCTCGACCGACTCGGCCACCTCGGCCGAACGCTCCGGGTCGCGACCGGTGAGCACCACCTCGTCGCCTCGCGCGGCGCGAGCGCGCGCCACCTCGAGCCCGATCCCGGACGTCCCGCCGATCACCAGGGTTCGCATCACGTGTCTCCCTCGAGTCGTTGTCGCAGGTAGTCCCAGTCGCGGGCGAACCGGTAGCCGTGCCGTGGGGGCAGCTGCGGCGCCTGGGTCTCGAGCCAGCGCACGCTCCCGTCCCCGTTGCGGAAGCTGTGCTGGCACCCGACGCCGGCCCAGGCAACGTCACCCGGCTCGAGGTGATACTCCGCACCGTCAAAGGTCGCGTCCACCGACCCGTCCAGGATCAGGTAGGTCTCCTCGAGCGGGTGGTCATGCAGGCCGGCGGCGCCGTGCGGCTCGTACTGCACCATGAACATCGACGACAGGACCGCGCCGAGGTCGGAGTCGACCATCATCTTCAGCGAGATCCCGCTGTAGACCAGCAGCGCCGTGCGCATGCTTGCCGAGACCTCGAGCAGTTCCTGGGACTGCCGGCTCGGGTCCATGTGTGCCGCGGTGATGTGGCCGTAGCGACGGGTGCGCGGGTCGCGGACGTCCGCGTCGACGGCGTCGGTCTCCCCGAAGTCCGGCACCAGCTGGGTGTCGAAGTCGTGCTCGGGTCGGGGCACAGGCACCGAGACCCGGACGAACCGGGTCTCCACGTCTCCCTCGTTGCGCAGCGAGTGGGGTACGCCGATCGGGATCAGCCCGTAGCCGCCGGGCCCGAGCCGAGCCGCCTCGCCCGGAGTCTGGATGACGAGGTGCCCGTCCATGACGTACACGCTCTCCTCGTAGGAGTGGACGTGCGCGGGTACGGCGCCGCCCGGCGCGAGCCGCCCCAGCCCGAAGCCGGTGTGCACCGCGGGCGTGCTCGCGTCGACGACCGACCACTGCTCCAGGCCGGTCGATCCGCCGAGCGGCCCGGCGGCCGGCGACCACGAGAGGTCCGCAGCCCGCCGGACCAGGTGGTGAGTCGTCACGCGGGCTCCATGTGCCAGCCGCAGCGAAGCGAGGATTCGCATGGGGTCCTCATGTGCGGGCCATCTCCTGCTTCTCGGAGGCGGCCTTCTCGGCAGCTGCGACGAGGTGGTCCCGGGAGTCCTGAACCAGTGACATCGCCCGGGGCACGTCGGCAAGAAGCTTGAAGTCCCGCTTGACGAAGCTGCCCGCGACCAGGACGTGCTCGACGTTCGAGACGTCGGCAGACAGCGTGACCGCGGCCGTGGGGTCGTGGACCGGCCCCACGTTGACGGCCGTGGCGTCGATGACGACCACGTCGGCCTGCTTGCCAGGCGTGAGCGAACCTGTCCGGTCCTCGAGGCCCGCGACGTGCGCGCCGTCCAGGGTGGCCATCTGGAGCATGTCCCTCGCGGTCAGCATGTCTTCTGGGATGGGCGTGTCCTGGTCCCAGCAGACGGCATTGACCCGCGCCCGCTCGGCGCCGAAGCCCGCCCGGATCTGGGTGAACATGTCGCCGGGCACCGTCGTCACCACGTCGATGGACAGACTGGGCCGGAGCCCGAACTTCCGGGCCTTGTTGATCGGCGGCCAGCCGTGCCCCATCTGGGTCTCCACCTGGGCCGCGATGGAGATCGTGCCGCCGGTGTCCGCGACCCGCTGCCACTCGTGGTCGCTGAAGTAGCAGCAGTGGATGTACGTCGTGTCGGGGCCCAACAGGCCGAGCCGATCGAGCTGCTCGACCATGCCGAACCGCCCGGCCATCCTGCCCATGCCGACGTGCACCGTGATCGGGATGCCGAGCTCGCGGGCGAGCTGCCACTCCTCCGTCACCACCTGGTCCTGGGTGAACCCGGGCCCCCGGGTGGCCAGCGCCATCGTGAGCAGCCCGTCGTCGCCGGGGACGTGCGTCGACCGTACCCGGCGTACGTCGTCGCCGGGGATCACCTCGGAGCTGAAGAACCAGTACTTCTCCAGCGAGGTGTTGGCGCTGCCGTAGGCGTACTGCGCCCGGATCCCGGTCTCCTTCAGGCCCTGGATGGCTGCGTCGGCGTGGTCGGGGGTGTTGTTGATGTGGGACCAGTCGACCAGCGTCGTGATGCCGGCGTTGAGGCACTCCAGGGATCCGGCGAGGTTGCTCGCGTAGACGTCCTCGGCCCGGTAGAGCGGCGCGAACGTGTCGAGCACCTCCACGAAGTAGTCGTCGAGGGTGGCGTTCGGCGCGCAGTTGCGGATCGCGGCCTCCCAGGTGTGCCGGTGGCTGTCGACGAAGCCCGGGATCACGATCTTGCCGGTGCAGTCGACCACCTCCGCATCGGCGTCGATGTTCGCGTCGACGCCAGTGATCTTGTCGTCCTCGATCAGCACGTCGCCGGTGGTCTGGTCCCCGATGTCCGGGTCGACCGACAGGACGGTGCCGCCCTTGAGAAGGATCTTGCCCATGGTGCTCACCCCTTTCTGATCGACCGGACGGTCCGGACGGTCGGTTAGTACGACATGAGACGGCGCACCGCCTCGACGAGCTTGTCGACGGTGGGAATGACTCGTTGCTCGAGGGCGTCCGCGAACGGCAGCGGCACGTTCTCGCTGGCCACTCGGCGGATGGGTGCGTCGAGCATCTCGAAGCCCTCGTCCGCGACGATCGAGACGACGGTGGCGCCCCACCCGCCCTGGTACGGGTTCTCCTCGACCACGATCAGCCGGCTCGACTTCGACAGGGATCCGAAGACGGTGGCCATGTCCAGCGGGACCAGGCAGCGCAGGTCGATCACCTCGAGCGAGATGCCGTCGCCCTCGAGCTCCGCGGCCGCCGCCAGCGCGAGGGGGACGGTCGCGGCCAGGGCAACGACGGTGACGTCGCTGCCCTCGCGGGCAACCCGCGCCTCCCCGAGGGGCACCACGTGTCCCGGCGGCGCCGCCTCGCCCTTCGACGCGAACAGGCCCTTGTGCTCGAAGAAGACGACCGGGTCGTCGCTGCGGATCGCCGAGGCCATCAGGCCGACGACGTCGGAGGGAGTCGAGGGTGCCGCGATCTTCAGGCCGGGCACGGTGAGGGCCCAGTTCTCGACCGACTGTGAGTGCTGGGCGCCGAAGCCGAGCCCGCCGCCGTTGGCGGTCCGCACCACGAGCGGCACCGTGAGCTGGCCGCCGGTCATGTAGCGGGCCTTGGGGATCTCGTTGGCGAGGTAGTCCCAGCAGCAGGCGAGGAAGTCGCTGAACATGATCTCCGCGACCGGGCGCATCCCCGTCATGGCAGCCCCCATGGCGGCCCCCATGATCGCCTGCTCCGAGATCGGGGTGTCCCACACGCGACCGGCCCCGAACTCCTCGAACAACCCGACCGTGGTCTTGAAGACGCCACCGGCCTTGCCGATGTCCTCGCCGATGCACACCACCGTCGGGTCGCGGCGCAGCTCGCGCGCGATCCCGTCGGCGACCGCGTCGCGGTATGTGGTCATCTGAACGGAGGTCAGGTCCGCCATGCCGCCCCTCCGTCCGCCCAGACGTCCGTGAACGCCTGGGCCGGGTCCGCCGCGGGGGCGTCCTGCGCCGCGCGGGAGGCGCTTGCCACAACCTCGGCGGCGCGCGCGTCGGCGGCGTCCACCACCTCGCGGCTGGCACCGAAGTCGAGCAGGCGTTGCCTGGCCACGGTCAAGGGGTCGCGTGCCATCCACTCCTCGACCTCTTCGGGGGGTCGGTATGTCGCCGGGTCGGTGCGGCTGTGCCCGAAGTGCCGGTAGGTCAGCGCCTCGACGACCGTCGGCCCGTTGTCCGAGCGCGCGCGTTCGACTGCCACCGACATCGTGTCGTGGACCGCGACCACGTCGTTGCCGTCGACCAGCACACCGGGCATGCCGTTGGCGGCCGCCCGGTCGGCCGCGGGGTTGGGGACGGAGGTGACCGACGCGATGGGGGTGTACTCCATGTAGCGGTTGTTCTCGCACACGAAGATCACCGGCAGCTTCCAGACGGCCGCCAGGTTGAGGGCCTCGTGGAAGGCCCCGATGTTGGTGGCGCCGTCGCCGAAGAACGCGACGGCGACCTGCGTCGTGCCCCGCAGCTTCGCGGACCACGCCGCGCCGTTGGCCATCGGCAGGTGGGCGCCGACGATGGCGTAGGACCCGAGCATCCCGTGGTCGGCCTGAGTCAGGTGCATCGAGCCGCCCTTGGCCTTGCAGACCCCCGTGGCCTTCTGCATCAGCTCGGCCAGGCAGCCCTCTGGCGTGGCGCCACGGGCGATCGCGTGGTGGTGGCCGCGATAGGTGGCGAACACGTAGTCGTCGGGACGCAGGGCCGCGCTGGTCCCGACCGCGACGGCCTCGTGCCCCGCGGCCAGGTGCGTGGTGCCCTTGACCAGCCCGCGCAGGAAGAGGTCGTGCGCGGCCTTCTCAGTGCCGCGGATGACGGCCATCTGCTCGTACCAGTCGAGCAGGGTGGACGTGGCGACTCGCTCGATCGTGTTCTCGGTCATTCGGCCCTGCCCTTCGCGGTGTTGAGGTGCGACTGCGAGTCGCGCACTGTGGGCAGTGACCCATCGACGGTCCAGTAGCGCTGGCCGGCGACCAGGAGCTCCTCGGCGGGGAACTTGGTGATCACCTCGCATCCGTCGGCGGTGACGACGACCTCCTCCTCGATCCGCGCGGCCGACCAGCCGTCACCGGCCGGCCAGTAGGTCTCGAGTGCGAAGACCATGCCCTCCTCGAGCACCTCGGGGTGCTCGAGCGAGACCAGCCGGCTGAAGATCGGCTTCTCCCAGATGGACAGGCCGACGCCGTGGCCGTACTGCAGGGCGAACGCAGCCTCCTCGTCCGGGAATCCGAACTCCTGCGCGGTCGGCCAGAGACGCACCACGTCGCCCGTGGTGGTGCCCGGCTTGACGATGGCGATCGCGGCGTCCATGTACTCCCGGCAGCGGGTGTAGGCATCGCGCATCGCCGGGGACGCTGAACCGACGGAGAAGCAGCGGTAGTAGCAGGTGCGGTAACCGAGATGGCTGTGCAGGATGTCGAAGAACGCCGGGTCACCGGGTCGGATGATCCGGTCGCTGTAGACGTGCGGGTGCGGGGAGCAGCGTTCGCCGGAGATCGCGTTCACGCCCTCGACGTACTCGCTGCCGAGGTCGTAGAGCACCTTGCTCACCACGCCGACGCACTCGTTCTCGCGGACGCCCGGACGCAGGAACGAGTAGAGCTCGTCGTACGCCGCGTCCACCATCGAGCAGGCCTGGGTCAGGAGGCTGATCTCATCCTGGGTCTTGATCCGCCGAGCCTCCAGGAAGACCTGTTGGCCGTCGACGACGTCGATGCCCTCGGCCTGGAGGGCGAACAGGATCGGCATCTCGAGCAGGTCGACGCCGAGAGGCTCGCCCTCGAGGCCGTGCTCGCGGAGCACGGTGGCCACCTTGCGGGCCACCTCCTGGGCGATGCCGGCGTCGGGGTGGAAGGCGCCGCGCAGCGTGGAGATGCCGGCGCGGGCGCGCTCGGTGCCGTCGAGCCACGGGTTGAAGAGCTGGTGGTGCTTCGCGGCCGATCCGAAGTCCCAGAGCACCGGCTCGCCGCCGCGGGGGAGCACGGCGAACCGGATCAGCTTGTCCATCGCCCAGGTGCCGATGTGGGTGGCGGTGAGGTAGCGGATGTTCGCGAAGTCGAAGGTGAGCAGGGCGCCGAGGTCGGAGCCGTCCAGGCCGGCCCGGATCCTGGCCAGCCGTTGGGTGCGCAGGCGGTCGAGATCGACGCGCTGCTCCCAGTCCACAGCGTTGGGTCCGTAGGTGCGAATCGCCATCGCAACACCGGCTTTCTCGGGTCATCCGAGTCAATACCCGGCTCCCCAGAGTGTCAAGTGTCACTGGACACTCGAGGCGGCGCTCCCTTTTCGTAGCCACGCAGAGATCGAGATGTGTAGAGTCACACCGCACACTGAAGCGAGGCGTCCATGACCCCTACCGCGGCGGGTACGAGGCCGGTAGAGCTCGGCCGATCGATCCGGGCCGCCCGTGAGAAGCGCGGGTTGTCGTTGCGCGAGCTGGCCAGGCGTGTCAACGTCTCGCCGAGCTTCGTCAGCCAGATCGAGCTCGGCAAGGCCAACCCGTCCGTCGGGACGCTCTATTCGATCCTCTCCGAGCTCGGCACCACCCTCGACGACCTGATCGGCGCACAGTCGGTCGGTTCCCCTCCGGAGCTGGTCGACGCCCCTTCGGACACCTGGGCGCCGGTCGCCGAACCAGTCCAGCCGGCTGTCGGGCGCAAGCGACTTGAGATGTCGGGCGTGGTCTGGGAGCAGCTGACCCACGACCGCGACCCGTATGTCGATTTCCTGCACGTCGAGTACGCACCGGGATCCTCGTCCTGCGCGCCCGACCAGCTGATGCGGCACGGGGGTCGCGAGTACGGCTACCTGCTGAGCGGTTGGCTTGACATCCAGGTCGGCTTCGAGACGTACTCGCTCGGCTCCGGCGACTCGATCCACTTCGACTCGATGACCCCGCACCGGCTGAGCAACCCGTACGAAGAACCGTGCACCGCGGTGTGGTTCGTGCTCGCGCGGCGCGACGACGACCGGCCGAGCGGACTGGAGTAGCGGGCACCGATTCTCGACAGGTGTGAGTCCAGCCGCCCTCTCACCAGCTCGCCCTCGCGATACTGGGCGACATGCCCCTTCGCCTGCATCGTGATCGACGCCCACGACTTGCCGTCCCTGGCCCGATTCTGGGCTGAGGCACTCGGCTGGCAGATCCTGTCCGCCCGTGAGCGGGAGGTGGTCGTCGGAGAAACGGCCGACGCGCGCCCGGCCTGTGCCTTATGCCCGCCGGGGCAGCTCGCAAGAGCGTCAAGAACCGCGTGCACCTGGATCTCACGACCACAGCCGACGATCGCGATTCGGAGATCGCGAGGTTGATCGGCCTCGGCGCTCGCCAGGTCGACGTCGGGCAGACCGGCCAGGAGTCATGGGATGTGCTCGCTGACCCCGAAGCAACGAGTTCTGCGTCTGTGCGAGATCGTGTCGACCACGGCGCGAAGGCTGAGTCGCTGGCGCGTCCTACCCTCGCAAGCGCTGTCAGGCCGTGTCGGGGAACTTCACACCGGTGTTGGCGTGGCAGCGGTAGCCGAACGGGTTCTTCGCGAGGTACTGCTGGTGGGCGTCCTCGGCGTAGTAGTAGGGGGTCTCGCTGGACGGCCGGATCTCGGTGGTGATCTCGCCGAGGCCGCGGCGCGCCAGCTCAGCGCCGTACGCCGCGGTCAGCTCGCGCGCGGTCCGCTCCTGCTCGGGCGTCGTGTAGTAGATCGCTGAGCGGTACTGGGTGCCGACGTCGTTGCCCTGGCGCATGCCCTGGGTGGGGTCGTGGATCTCGAAGAACTTCTTGAGCAGGTCGGCGTAGGAGACGACCGTCGGGTCGAAGACGACGCGGATCGCCTCGGTGTGCCCCGTGTGTCCACTGCAGACCTCTTCGTACGTCGGGTGCGGGGTGCTGCCACCGGCGTAGCCGACCGAGGTGGACCAGACGCCGGGGACCTGCCAGTAGATCTCCTCGGCACCCCAGAAGCAGCCGAGCCCCAGGATCGCGACCTCGTGACCCGCGGGGGCCTCGTCGCTGACGACCGGGGTGTGGAGGACGAGGTGCTCCCCGAGGGTCCACATCGACTCAGCGCGGCCGGGAAGGGCCTGGTCGGGGGCGGGGAGGGTGGTGGGCTTGCCGAGTCCGAACATGCGGCCATTCTCCCCGGTCGCTCAAGGAACTCCGCAAGGAACCGGTCTAGACGTCGTACTACTACCGATGACTCCGTGGTCGAGCCGCCCCCACTGTGAGCACCTCGCAACGCTCATCCATCGAAAGGAAATGTTCATGTCTTCACGTCGATCGGTTCGGCAGCTCGTGGTTGCCGTGCTTCTGGGGGTGCTCGTCGGTGGAGGCCTGATGGCCGTCACTCCCGCGGGCGCCGAGGTCAGCAACGCGGTGGCCACGAACTGGAAGAAGATCTGGAAGAAGAACCTCAAGCCGCTCGCGGACAAGCGCTACTACACCAAGGCGCAGAGCGACACGAAGTACCAGCCGAAGGGCTCCTACGAGACCGCGGGCTCGGGCTACAGCAAGGCGGAGACCTACAGCAAGGGCGAGACCTACAGCAAGGGCGAGACCTACAGCAAGGCCGAGATCGACGCCAAGCTCGCGCCATTCGTCAACTCGGTCGCCGCCTCCGCCGGTGGTGACGACGCGGTGTCGCTGACCACAGCCGACCAGGTCGTCCGCTCCGTGAGCCTCATGCCGCCCGCCGACGGTACGGTGATCGTCTCGTCCAGCGCCTACATCTGGGCGGCCGGTGCAACTGACGTGGTGGCTAGGTGCTCGATCACCACGGGCACCGCCGTGGACGGCGCCGCCTTCCAGTACGTCAACATGCCGGCGGCGGCGATCGCCGAGAGCGACTCCATCGCGGGCACGCGAGCGTTCCCCGTGACCAAGGGGAACCTGCTCACGGTGAACCTGGTGTGCGACGAGTTCGAGGGAAACGTAGTGGTCTCTGACAGCTGGTTGACGGCCATCTTTGCGCCCAACTGAGTCGGCGCAAGTTTGGCCTCGCGGAAGGGCCGTCACCCCGTGGGGGTGGCGGCCGTTCCGCTGTCCCCTCTGACCTCCCCGACCGGCTGGGACTACGCTCGCCGTGTGACCCAGGAACGTGCCAACAAGGCCGGTTTCGAGACGCGTGCGATCCACGCCGGCTACGAGCCCGACGCCATGACAGGGGCGGTCATCCCGCCCATCTACGCCAGCAGCACCTACAAGCAGGACGGGGTCGGCGGACTTCGCGGCGGCTACGAGTACAGCCGCTCCGCCAACCCCACGCGTACGGCTCTCGAGGGCGCGCTCGCGGCGGTCGAGGACGGCGAGCGCGGGTTCGCGTTCGCCTCCGGACTGGCGGCCGAGGACGCGGTGATCCGCGCGCTGACCCGGCCGGGGGAGCACGTCGTCATCCCCGACGACGCCTACGGCGGCACGTTCCGCCTCTTCGACAAGGTGGCCAAGGTCTGGGGCCTCGACCACAGCCCTGCGCCCGTCGCCGACGCCCGTGCGGTGGCCGCGGCGATCGAGCCGGGTCGTACGAAGCTGGTCTGGGTCGAGACACCCACCAACCCGATGCTGACGATCGGTGACATCGAGGCGCTGGCCACCGTCGCCCACGACGCCGGTGCCCTGCTCGTCGTCGACAACACGTTCGCCTCGCCCTACCTCCAGCAGCCGCTGACCCTCGGGGCTGACGTGGTGCTGCACTCGACCACCAAGTACGTCGGCGGGCACAGCGACGTCGTCGGCGGGGCCGTGGTCGTGCGCGACCTCGACCTGGCGGACAAGATCGGCTTCCACCAGAACGCCATGGGCGCGGTCGCCGGACCTTTCGACGCCTTCCTGACCCACCGTGGCCTCAAGACGCTCGGCGTGCGCATGGACCGCCACTGCGACAACGCCGAGGCGATCGTTGCGTTCCTCGACGGCGACCCGCGCGTCACCGAGGTGATCTATCCCGGTCTCGCCACGCACCCCGGCCACGAGGTCGCCGCCCGCCAGATGAAGCGCTTCGGCGGGATGGTCTCCTTCCGCGTCGCCGGTGGCCTCGAGCAGGCGCTCGCGGTCTGCGCACGTGCCGAGGTCTTCACCCTCGGCGAGTCGCTCGGTGGCGTCGAGTCGCTCATCGAGCACCCCGGCAGGATGACCCACGCCAGCGTCGCCGGCACCGACCTCGAGGTCCCCGACGACCTCGTCCGGCTCAGCGTCGGCATCGAGAGCGTCGAGGACCTCGTGGCCGACCTCGACCGGGCCCTGGGGTGAGCGTGCCCGACTCCGACATCCGCTTCTCGCTCGCCAACGAGCGGACGTTCCTCGCCTACGAGCGCACGGCCATCGGCCTCGTCGCCGCCGCGCTGGCCGTCTTCCACCTGCTCGACCCCTCCTGGCCCCAGCGCCTCCTGGGGCTGCTGCTCCTCGCATCTGCGGTGGTGGCCGCCAGCGGCGGCTGGCTGCGCTTCCGGCAGGCCGACCGCGCCATCCGCGAGGGACGCGACCTGCCGGCCGGCACCACCGTGCACGTGATGGCGCTGGCCATCCTCGTCGTGATCGTCGCCGCCGGGATCTCGGTGGTGGTGTGAGCGCCGTCGTCTGCGTCGACTTCGGGTCCACCTTCACCAAGGCCGCCCTGGTCGACCTCGACACCGGCGACCTGCTCGCCACCGCGGCTCACGCCACCACGCTGCCGGGCACCGGCGGGGATGGTGACGTCCTGGACGGGTACGACGCCTGTGTGAGCGCGCTGGCCGAGCAGGACCCCGCCGCCGTGGAGGCCGACGTGCTCGCCTGCTCGAGCGCCGGCGGCGGCCTGCGGATCGCGGTCGTCGGCAACGAGGAGCTGGTGACCGCCGAGGCCGGGCGTCGGGTCGCCCTGTCCAGCGGCGGCAAGGTCGTGCTGGTGCTCTCCGGTGAGCTCGACGCCGACAAGCTCACCTGCCTCCGCGACGCCGAGCCCGACGTCGTGCTGCTGGTCGGGGGCACCGACGGCGGCAACGCCGAGGTCCTCGAGGGCGACGCCGACTTCCTGTCCAAGGTCCCGTGGGCCGGCCCGGTCGTGGTGGCCGGCAACGTCGAGTCCCAGCCCTTCGTCGAAGCCGCCTTCGAGCACTCGCGGACGCCCTACGTCCTGGCCGACAACGTCGTGCCGAAGATCGGCGTCCTGGCACCCGACAGTGCCCGCCGCGCGATCCGCGAGATCTTCCTGAGCCACGTGATCGGCGGCAAGCACCTCAGCCACCGCACCGACGCCCGGGGCCGGGCCTTCACCGACCTCGTCCGCGGCGCCACGCCCGACATCGTCCTGACCGGCGTCGAGCTCCTCGCGCGCGGACTCGACGACCAGCACCCCGGCGCCGGTGACGTGGTCGTCGTCGACGTCGGCGGCGCCACGACCGACGTGCACAGCGTGGTCGAGCTCGACCCCGAGACGGCGTCCATCGACGGGCGGGGCCTGTCCCGCGAGGTCGTCGGCGTGACGCCGGTGACGCGCACGGTCGAGGGGGACCTCGGGATGCGGTGGTCGGCCATCTCGACCGTGGAGGCCGCGGGACGCGTGGACCTCGCCTCCGCGGCGGCACGGCGCCGCGCGCACCCCGACCTCCTTCCTGACTCCGAGGCCGAGCGCGAGGCCGACCTCGACATCGCCGCGGCAGCCGTCCGGATCGCTCTGGAGCGCCACGCCGGGCGCAGCAAGGTCGTGGTCAGCCCGGAGGGGCGGGTCGTCGAGCGCAGCGGCAAGGACCTGCGCGAGGTGGACCTGCTGGTGGGGTCGGGCGGCGTGCTGCGCCACGGCGGCCCCGACGCCGTACGACGTGTGCTGATGCCCGCGACCGGCGACGCGTTCGAGGGAGGCTGGCAGCTTCCGCGCGACCCGGCGGTGGTCGTGGACCGCGACTACGTGCTGGCCGCGGCCGGGCTGCTGGCCGAGGAGCACCCCGTCGCGGCGCACCGCCTCGTGAGCCGTCTCCACACGGCAGGGGATCGGTAGCGTGACCGACGTGAGCGAGCAGCAGGCGCCTGACCCTGACCCGGTCACCGCGGAGAGCACCGACGAGAGCGCCGACGGGTCGGGTCGGCGCCGGCTGTTCCTGCCCCTGGTGCGAAGCGACGACGAGGACGGCCTGCCCGAGCGGATCCTCGCGCAGTGGGCGCAGCTGCGCGCCGAGCGTCGCGCCGAGCCGGCCTTCTCGACGGGCCCGTCCAACTTCAGCCGGGCCCAGGTGCCGTGGGGACTCGACCTCGCTGCCGCCTGGTCGTGGCGGCTGATCGTGATCGCCGTAGCCATGCTCGGGCTGCTGTGGACGTTGCGTTACTTCGCGGTGATCACCCTCCCGCTCGCCATTGCCCTGCTGGCTGCCGCGCTCGCCGCACCGCTCGTCCACGCGCTGCGCAGGATCGGACTGCCGCGCGGGCCCTCGGCCGGGATCGTGATGGTGCTCGGCATCGGGACCGTCGCGCTGCTGCTGACCTTCGTGGGCCAGCAGGTCGCCCAGGGTGCCAACGACCTGGCCGACTCCGTCGCGACGGGTCTGGGACAGGTGCGCGACTGGTTGCGCACGGGGCCGTTGGACGTCTCCGACTCGCAGATCGACGGCTACATCGAGCAGGTCCAGGGGGCCGTCACCGACAGCACCGGCGCCGACGGCGTCGTCACCCGCCTCACCGAGGTCGGCACCGCCGTCGGTCACGTCGTGGCCGGCTTCTTCATCGTGCTGTTCTCGACCTTCTTCTTCCTCGCCGACGGCGACCGCATCTGGGCCTGGCTCGTGCGGATCGCCCCGCGTGCCGCGCGTGAGCGCGTCGACGCCTCCGGCCGGGTCGCGTGGGTCTCGCTCACGCAGTTCGTCAGGGCGACCGTGCTCGTGGCCCTCGCCGACGCGGTCGGCATCATGGCAGCGGCGTACTTCCTCGGCGTGCCGTTCGTGGTCGCCATCGGCGTGCTGGTCTTCCTGGGCGCGTTCGTGCCGATGATCGGTGCCACCGTCGCCGGCATGGTGGCCATCCTCGTCGCCCTCGTGGACCAAGGACCGTGGACGGCGCTGATGATGCTCGCCGCCGTCGTCGTGGTCCAGCAGTTCGAGGGACACGTCCTGCAGCCGGTCCTCATGGGCCGGTTCGTCTCGCTGCACCCGCTGGGGGTGATCGTCGCGATCGGTTGCGGCGTGCTCGTGGCGGGCATCGCGGGTGCGCTCATCGCCGTACCCCTGGCCGCGGCGGGCAACGCGGTGGCCCAGCACCTCGCCGGCTACACCGACGTCGGGGACGACGCCGAGGACGCCCTGCTCGAGGACCTGGCGACCGACGGGATCCCACCCGACGCCGTCCCGCCGGACGACAGCCCGATCGCCGGGTCGGCCGAGCGCGCCAACCACCCCGACAACGTCGGCCGCCCCGGCGGCCCGTCCCACGACCCAGCATCCTCGCCTGCATCAAAGGACGAGTCATGACCGATCAGGTGACCCTCGCCGACATCGTGGCTGCGCGCGAGCTCCTCGACGACGTCACCGTGACGACGCCGATGGAGGAGTCGCGCTGGCTGTCCGCGCTGGTCGGCGGACCCGTGATGCTGAAGTGCGAGAACCTCCAGCGCACCGGGTCCTTCAAGGCGCGCGGCGCCTACGTGCGCATCGCCCGGCTCTCCGCCGAGGAGCGCGCCAAGGGTGTGGTCGCTGCCTCGGCCGGCAACCACGCCCAGGGGGTGGCGCTGGCGGCCGCGACGCTGGGCATCGCCTCGACCGTCTTCATGCCCGAGGGTGCGCCGATCCCGAAGGAGAAGGCGACCCGCGGCTACGGCGCCGACGTGGTCTTCCACGGCCGCTACCTCGAGGACTCCCTGGCCGCGGCCCGGGCCTTCGCCGAGGAGACCGGGGCGATCCTGATCCACCCCTTCGACCACGTCGACATCGTCGCGGGGCAGGGCACGCTGGGTCTGGAGGTCCTCGAGCAGGCCCCCGACGTACGCACGGTGCTGGTGCCGACCGGCGGCGGCGGGCTGCTCGCCGGGGTGGCGATCGCGATCAAGACGCTGCGCCCCGACGTACGCGTGGTGGGGGTGCAGGCCGAGGGGGCCGCGGCCTTCCCCGGCTCGCTCGCCGCGGGTGAGCCCGTGGCGCTGGAGTCGATGACCACGATGGCCGACGGCATCGCTGTCGGGTGCCCCGGCGACATCACCTTCGACGCGGTGCGCGAGCACGTCGACGAGATCGTGACGGTCTCGGAGGAGTCGCTGTCGCGCGCGCTGCTGGCGCTGGTCGAGCGGGCCAAGCAGGTCGTGGAGCCGGCGGGGGCCGCGGCCGTGGCGGCCATGCTCGACAACCCGAGAAACTTCGAGACGCCGGCGGTCGCCGTGCTCTCGGGCGGCAACATCGACCCGCTGTTGCTCAGCAAGGTCATCCGGCACGGCCTCGCGGCGGCCGGGCGCTACCTCTACCTCCGCGTCAACATCCCCGACGTCCCCGGCGGGCTCGCCTCGCTGCTCGGCGAGGTCGGCGCCGAGGGGGCCAACGTGCTGGAGGTCGCCCACGAGCGGATCTCGCCCTCGCTGACCCTCAACGAGGTCGAGGTGCGGATCCAGCTCGAGACGCGCGGCGACCCGCACGCGCAGCACCTGATGGAGCGGCTGCGCGAGCGGGGCTACCGGGTCGACACCTGAGGCTCAGGCCCGATAGGGCTCCGCGTCGACGATCGTCACGCTGAGCTCCTTGCCGTTGGGCGCGGTGTAGCTCACCGAGTCGCCCTTGGACTTGCCGTTGATTGCGGCACCCATCGCCGACTGCGGCGAGTAGACGTCGAGGTCGTCGCCCTCGGTCAGGTTCTCGCGGGCACCGAGCAGGAACTTCTCGGTGTCGCCACCGCCGAAGTCGACGGTCACGACCATGCCGGGCTCGACGACGCCGTCGTTGGGCGGCGTCTCGCCGACCTCGGCCTTGCGCAGCATGTCCTCGAGCTGACGGATCCGGGCCTCCTGCTTGCCCTGGTCGTCCTTGGCGGCGTGGTAGCCGCTGTTCTCCTTCAGGTCGCCCTCGTCGCGCGCGGCCGCGATCTTCTCGATGATCTCCTGGCGCTTGGGGCCCTTGAGGTCATCGAGCTCGGCCTGCAGCTTGTCGTAGGCCTCCTGGGTCAGCCAGACGGTGCCCTGGTCGGTCATGTCGGTACTCCTGCTTCGCGTGGTGCTGGATGCCTGTCGTACTGGGGGTGTGCCTCAGCGCGACCGCATCTGGTCGGTGGTGCTTCTTCCGTCCGATCTGAGTCAGCGCGGCAGCAGACGTGGGCCAGCGCTGCCGGACGGGCAGGACAACAGGCTAGCAAGCGGGGCCAGAAAGCGCAGGTCGGCGGCTCCTGGGCCCGGTCAGGGGCCGCTCTAGGGACCGCTCAGCGGGGGCGCGGCTGGCCCGGGGCGGTGCAGCCCAGCTTCTCCACGGTGGTGGCCCTCCGCTCGGTGCGGATCACCACCTCGTTGGTGCCGGCGACGGGCGTGAAGGCGAGCTCCCCGACGGTCGTGTGATCCTCGGCGAAGGCGCGCAGCCGGCAGCTCGCCTCGACGCCGTCGCCGAGCTCGACGTCGAGCCGCGCCAGCGTCTCGTGGTCGTTGGTGACGTCGAAGGACACCAGGTCCGACGTCACGGCCGGGGTGCTGTGGAACCACACCGTCCAGCCCAGCCAGGCGAGGCTGACCACCGCGAGGGCGACCGCTACCCCGACCGTCACCGGGCGTCGCCACCGCGAGGGGGCGCCGTACCGGTCGGCGAGGTCGCTGGTCACGCTCAGAGCCTAAGTGGCGTCTCCTAGACTCCCGCCCATGGCCCAGCTCTCCGCAGACCGGCCCGGAGCAGACACGTTCCGCGCGGGTCTCCGACTGATGCACGTCCACGCCCACCCCGACGACGAGTCGAGCAAGGGCGCCGCGTCGACCGCGAAGTACGTCACGGAGGGCGTCGACGTCCACGTCGTCACCTGCACCGGTGGCGAGCGCGGGTCGGTGCTCAACCCCAAGATGGACCGCCCCGACGTCTGGGAGAACATCTCCGAGATCCGTCGCGAGGAGATGCACCGCGCGCGCGACATCCTCGGCGTCCGGCAGGACTGGCTGGGCTTCGTCGACTCGGGCTGGCCCGAGGGCGATCCGCTCCCGCCGCTGCCCGAGGGCTGCTTCGCCCTCGTGCCGCTCGAGGAGGCGACCGAGCGCCTGGTGCGGTTCATCCGTGACTTCCGCCCGCACGTCATGACGACGTACGACGAGCGCGGGGGCTACCCGCACCCCGACCACATCCGCTGCCACGAGGTCTCCGTCGCCGCCTACCACGCGGCCGGGGACCCCGAGCGGTTCCCCGACGCGGGGGAGCCGTGGCAGCCGCTCAAGCTCTACTACCACCACGGCTGGAGCTGGGCGAAGACCAACGCCCTGCACGAGGCGATGCTGGCCCACGACCTGGAGTCGCCCTACGAGGAGCGTCTGAAGAACTGGGAACGCGAGCCGGACTGGGACGACCGCATCACTACCCGGGTGCCGTGTGGGGAGTACTTCGGCGTCCGCGACCAGGCGCTGCTGGCGCACGCCACGCAGATCGATCCCGACGGCTTCTGGTTCGCGATCCCGCGCGAGATCCAGCAGAAGACCTGGCCGACCGAGGACTACGAGCTGGTCGACTCCAAGGTCGGGAAGACGCTGCCGGAGGACGACCTCTTCGCCGGCATCCCGATGCCCCCACCGTGACGGCGACCTGAGATGATGGAGCCATGCTCGACCTGCTGATCATCCTGCTGGAGGACCCCACTCCCGAGCCCACCGAGGTCAAGGCGGGACCGCTCGGCTTCGCGCTGTGGATCTTCATGATCCTCGCCGTGGTGGTGCTCGGCTTCAGCCTGGTCAAGCAGCTGCGCAAGGCCCAGGCGGCCAAGGACGCGGGCCTCTACGGCGACGAGCCGGTGGACCGCACCGACCCCACCGACCCCTCGGAGTCCCCGGCCACCGACGAGCGGTGAGCCAGCAACCTTCTCGGCTCGCAGCTCGGTTGCTCACGCACCGCTCAACGCCGGACCACCCGCACCAGGCAGTCCCAGGCCGTACGCCGCTCGTCGCCGCCGTGCTCGTCGGCTGAGGTGACGTCGCGCGCGACCCGCTGGGCGCGCACCACGTCGGCATCGAGGCCGTCCAGGTCGGCCAGCACGTCCTCGGCGGTCATCAGCACGGCCGGGTCCTGGGGTCCGCCGGTGCCCTCGGTGAGGTTGGTCGAGTCGTGGGCGACCAGCAGGAGCGTCCCTCCCGGCCGCAGCATCGCGTACGCCCCGCGCACCGCCCGCCGCCGGTCCTCGGCCTGGACCTGCAGGTAGGCGATCACCACCAGGTCGACCGGCTCGGGCGGCTCCCAGGTCGTCGCGTCGGCGCAGACCCACGTCAGGTCGAGGCTCGCGTCGAGGTCGGCGGCGAGCCGGGCGCCCTTGTCGAGCGCGACCTGTGAGAAGTCGACCGCCGTGACCGACCAGCCGCGGGTGGCCAGCCAGATGGCGTTGCGACCCTCCCCGGCAGCGAGGTCGACGGCCGTGCCCGCCGGCAGGTCGGCGAGCTCGGCGGCCACGAACCGGTTGGGCTCGCGCGACCAGACCAGCTCGCTGGCGGCGTACCGCTCGTCCCACGCGGAGGCGTCCATGCTCACCAGCCTAGGGACGCATCAGGGCTGCTGCCAGGATCCAGCGCGCATCACCCGTACGACGTCCAGCCGGTCGTCGAGGACGACCAGGTCCGCCCGTCTGCCCGCCTTGATCGCGCCCACGTCGTCCAGTCCCCACACCCGGGCGGGCGCCGTGCTCGCGGCGTGCACCACGTCGACCAGCGGCAGGCCGGCCGTCCGGACGGCGAAGCGGACCGCCGCGTCCATGGTCAGGGTCGAGCCCGCGATGGCACCGGTGCCCTCACCGTCGGCGAGCCGAGCCACGCCGTCGCGCACCTCGATGGCCATGGGGCCGAGCCGGTAGTCGCCGTCGGGTGAGCCGGCCGCGGCCATCGCGTCGGTGACCAGCACGCAGCGGCCGGGCTTGGCGGCGAAGACCGTCCGCAGCACCGCGGGATGCAGGTGCACCCCGTCGGCGATCAGCTCCACGTCCACCGGGGCCTCCAGCAGTGCGCCCACGGTCCCCGGCTCGCGGTGGTGGAGCGGGCGCATCGCGTTGAAGAGATGGGTGCCGAGCCGGGCGCCGGCGTCGAGCGCCTCGCGCGCCACGTCGTACGTCGCCACCGTGTGGCCGATCCCGACGACGACGCCCGCGGCGGCGAGCTGGCGCACGGCCGCGATCCCACCGGGCAGCTCGGGCGCGAGGGTCACCATGCGTACGGCTCCGTCGCCGGCGGCGAGGAGCGCCTCCACCGACGCCGGGTCGGGATCCGACAGCGAGCCCGGCTGGTGGGCGCCCGAGCGCTGTGGGCTCAGCCACGGCCCCTCGAGGTGGACGCCGGCGAGGCGCCCGTCCTGCACGAGAAGGGCCAGCTCTCGTACGGCCGCGATCATCCGCTCGCGCGTGTCGGTGACCAGGCTGGCCGCCATCGACGTGGTGCCGTGGGCCAGGTGGGCGGCCGCCACGACGTCGGCCGCTTCCGCCGTCCCGATGTCGAAGGACGCGCCGCCCCCGCCGTGCACGTGGAGGTCGACGAACCCGGGGACGACGGTGGCGTCGCCGAGGTCGACGTCGGGCGTGCGCGGTGGCGCGCCCTCGCCGACCTCGACGATGCGGTCGCCGTCCAGGTGCAGCCACCCCGGCGCGAGGATCCGCGCCGGGGTGACCACATGGCCTGCAGAGACGATCACGTCAGGCCTTGTTGTCCTGCTCGAGCATCGGGTGGCCAGCGGTCTCGTCGTCGTCCTCGCGACCGGGGGTCTTCAGGTTCCACTTGCGGATCACGGCCCGGAAGAGGAAGTAGTAGACCGCCGCATACGCCAGGCCGATCGGGATCAGCAGCAACGGCTTGGTGGCGATGTTGAAGTTGAGCAGGTAGTCGAAGAGTCCCGCCGAGAACCCGAACCCGTCCTTGATGCCCATCGCGTTGACCAGCGCCAGCGAGGTGCCGGTCAGAAGCGCGTGGATGACGTAGAGCGGGAAGGCCACGAACATGAATGCGAACTCGAGCGGCTCCGTGACACCGGTGAGGAACGCGGTGAGCGCGGCGGACAGCATGATGCCGCCGACGAGCTTCTTGTTCTGAGGCTTGGCCTCGTGCCAGATCGCCAGCGCCGCTGCAGGCAGGGCGAACATCATGATCGGGAAGAAGCCGGTCATGAAGGCGCCGGCGGTCGGGTCGCCGGCGAGGAAGCGCGGAATGTCCCCGTGCACCACCCCGGCCGAGCCCTCGTAGGACCCGAAGATGAACCACGGCGGGTTGTTGAGGATGTGGTGCAGGCCGAGCGGGATCAGCAGCCGGTTGAGCGTGCCGTAGACGAAGCCGCCGAGGATGGCGTTGTCGGTCACCCACTCGCCGAGCCCGGTGATCGCCCAGTCGAAGGCCGGGTAGACGAAGCTCATCGCGACCGAGATCGCGAGAGCGGCGAAGGCGGTGATGATCGGGACGAAGCGACGTCCGCCGAAGAAGGCGAGGTAGGGCGGCAGCGAGATGCGGTGGTAGCGCTGCCACAGCCAGGCGGAGACCAGGCCCATCACGATGCCGCCGAGGACGCCGTAGTTGATCAACTCCTGTTCGGCGTCGCCCTCGGGCAGGCCCAGGACGTAGGGCGACATGGCGTCGCCGACGGACTGGAAGACCAGGTAGCCGACGACGGCGGCCAATGCGGTCGACCCATCCGACTTCCTGGCCATGCCGATGGCGATGCCGACGGCGAAGAGCAGTGGCAGGTTGGCGAAGAGGGCCCCACCTGCCGCGCCGATGACGGCCGCCACGCTGTCCCAGCCGGCGCCGTCGGCGCCGAGCAGGTCGGGCTGCCCAAGTCGCAGCAGCAGTGCTGCCACCGGGAGTGCGGCGATGGGGAGCATCAGGCTCCGGCCGAACTTCTGTACGGGCGCGAGGTTGATCCTGCGCCTGGTGGTGCCGCTGTCTGCGGCGTCCTGGGTTGTCACGATGGATCCCTTCTGGTGCTGGTCCTGCTACGGGGGTTGGTGGTGCTTTCCTTGGCGGCGCCCTGCTCGGCGCCGAGGGTCATGTGGAGCTGGTAGCGGTCTCCGCGGTAGCGGGAGACGACGTACTCGACGCGGCGGCCGGCCGCGCTCGACACCCGGCGGAAGACGAGCAGCGGGGTGTGCACGGCGGCCTCGAGGCGGCGTGCGGTCGTGCCCGCGGCGGCCTCCCCCCAGAGCGTCTGCTCCGCGGCGTCGATGACCACGCCGTAGCGCGACGCGAAGAGGGTGTAGAGGGAGCCCACGAGGTCCTGGGTGTCGAGGTCGGGGAACAGCGAGCGGGGATACCACCCCTGCTCGATCGCCATCGGCTGCCCGTCGGCGAGACGCACGCGGTCGATGCGCCAGGCGGTGCCGTCCTGGCCCAGTCGCAGGGCCTCCGCGACCTCTGCGGGGGGTCGCTCCTCGTCCACGCGCATCAGCCGCGTCGAGGGTGCCAGTCCGCGGCTGCGCATGTCCTCCGAGAACGAGGCGAGGTGCAGGCTGCTCTCGATGCGCGGCTGGGCGACGAACGTGCCCTTGCCCTGGATCCGGTGCAGCAGGCCGCCCGCGACGAGGCTGTCGATTGCCTTGCGCACAGTGGCGCGCGAGACGTCGTACGTCGCCATCAGGTCGCGCTCGGACGGGATGGCGGTGTCGGGCCCGAGCTCGTGGGTCGCGAGCTCCGCCAGTACGTCGCTGAGCTGGACGTGCTTGGGCCGGGGGCCGTCGTCGATCCTGCGAGCCATCTCCACCTCTCGACGTAGCTCCGATCAATTGGTACGGTCTGGTACGTACCAGTTGGGAGCATGGCCCCAGCGCCCCGAGCTTGTCAAGGACCCCCATGGACATCTCTCACCCCGGCAACATGCAGACACGGATGGCGTCCGAGATCGCCGAGCAGCCGTCCGCCGTCGCGCGCACGCTCGACCACCTGCTGCTCGAGAAGCCGCGCGTGCACGACCTCGCCGGCGGCCGCCGCCGGGTGCTCCTGGTGGCCCGGGGCTCGAGTGACAACGCCGCGATCTACGGTCGCTACCTCCTGGAGGTGGCTGCCGGCGTGCCGGCCGCCCTCGCCGCCCCCAGCGTCGCCACGCACTACCGCTCACGCCTCGACCTCTCGGACGCCGTGGTCGTCTCGGTCTCGCAGTCGGGAGCCACCGCCGAGATCGTCGAGACCCAGGAGTGGGCCCGGGAGTGCGGCGCGGCGACGGTCGCGGTGACCAACGTGGCGGGCTCACCCCTGGCCGAGGCGGCGGACCTGGCGCTGGTGACGCAGGCCGGCCCCGAGCTCGCGGTGCCGGCGACGAAGACCTACTCGACGCAGCTGGTGGCGCTCGCCGTCCTGGCGGACGCGTTGTCGTCGGGGCCCGGCCTGGAGGACGACCTCCGACGCGTGCCGGACGCGGTGGCCGGGCTCCTCGGCACGGACGTGAGTGCCGCGGCCGAGGCGCTTGCGACAGCCGAGCGCGTGGTGGTCTCGGGGCGGGGACTGCTGCTCGGCACCGCGCTGGAGACCGCGCTCAAGATGGAGGAGACGTGCCTGCGGCCGGTGCGTGGCTACTCCTACGCCGACCTGCGACACGGCCCGATCTCCGTGGTGAGCGAGGGCCTGCTCGCGGTGCTGGTCGCGGCCGCCGGAGGTCCGCTCGCGGAGCCGATGGTCGACCTGGTCCGCGACCTACAGGACCGCGGAGCGCGCGTGCTCGGCATCGGCGGCACGTCGGCGTTCGCCGACCTGTGCGACCTGCACCTGGCCGGCCCGGACCTGCCCGAGACGGTCGAGCCGATCGCGTCCATCGTCCCGGCCCAGCTCATGATCGAGCAGATGGCCACGCGCCTGGGCCTCGACCCGGACAACCCGCGCGGGCTCAACAAGGTCACCCAGACCGACCGCTGACCCCCGCGCCGACGGTTGCGCACCAGCCGTCGCGAACCCAAGGTGTCAAGCACCCACCACCCACGAAAGGTTGACGAAGATGAGCAGCAAGGCAGAGCAGATCCTCGCCGGACTCGGCGGCGCGGACAACGTCGTCGAGATCGAGGCCTGCATCACCCGCCTCCGCACCGAGGTCAAGGACGGCTCCCTCGTGGACCAGGCCGCCCTCAAGGCCGCCGGCGCCCACGGCGTCATGGCGAGCGGCACCATCGTCCAGGTGGTCGTCGGGCCCGAGGCGGACAACCTTGCCGACGACATCGAGGACCTGATGTGACCCCTCCTTCAGTGCAGGTCCTCGCGCCCTGCCCGGGCCGGGTCGTCGCGATGGCCGACGTGCCCGATGCGGTGTTCGCCGAGGAGATGGTCGGCCCCGGCGTCGCCATCGAACCCGACCCTGGCCCCACCACGGTCGTCTCCCCGATCGCCGGCAAGGTCCTCAAGGTGCTGCCGCACGCCTTCGTCGTCCTCGGCGACGGGGTCGGCGTGCTGGTGCACCTCGGCATCAACACCGTCCGGCTCGAGGGGGAGGGCTTCGAGGTCCTCGCCACGCAGGGCAGCGACGTCGCCGCCGGCGACCCGATGATCAGGTGGGACCCGTCCACGCTGCCCGCGTCCGCGGGCGGCCAGGACGTGTCACCGGTCGTGCCCGTGGTGGTGATGGACGCCCCCAAGGGCTCCGTGACGAGCGACGCCATCGGTGCCTCGGTGGCCGCGGGAGACCCGCTCTTCTCGACTCCATGAGCGGCGTCTCGGCGCTGCTGCTGGACCTCGACGGCACCCTCGTCGACTCCGAGCCGATCCACCGGCGGGGCTACCGCGCGTTCTTCGCGCACAAGGGGTGGGACGTCCCCGACCTCTCGGTGTTCACCGGGCGGCGGGCCGAGGACGTCTTCGCGACCGAGCCCGGACCGTGGGCCGGGCTCGACCCGGCCGACGTGCTGGCCGAGGTGCTGCTCCACGTCCCGGACGAGGCGGCGCAGGCGGTGCCCGGAGCGCGCGAGCTGATCGAGGTGGCCCGGGCCGCCGGCGTACCCGTGGCCATCGTGACCTCCGCCGGACCGGCCTGGGTCGAGCGATCACTCGTCGAGTCGCTGCTGCTGGGGCGCGACAGCGTCGACGTCATCGTGACCGCGCGCGACGTGGTGGACGGCAAGCCCGACCCGGCGGGCTTCGCCCTGGCGTGCGAGCGGCTCGGGGCGGATCCGGCGCAGGCGCTCGCGGCCGAGGACTCCCCGGCGGGCGTGCGCGCGGCTCTCGGTGCCGGCGTACGCCGAGTGCACGGCGTCGCCACGACCCACGAGCGCGACCTGTTGCTGGAGGCCGGCGCGGTGGAGGTGCACCACGACCTCCGGGCGTTGTTGCCGCTCGTGCGCTGAGTGACTCAGGCGGACGTGTCGACCGCGACCGCCCGCAGCACCCGCACCTCCTCCGGGAGGAGCGGCGGCAGCACCACGCCGAGCTCCGCCAGCACCCGCCCGGTGAGCACGTTGCCCGGGGCGGACCAGCCGCCGGAGAAGTCGGCGCCGCCCGGGGGCGGCGGGAGCTCCTCGCTGAGCGCGTAGGACCGGTCCGGGTCGAGGCTGGTCAGGCGCAGGGCGGCCGGGTGTTGTGTCGCGGTGGCGGCGACGGTCGCGACGACGTAGCACGCCGCCGAGGCGTCCTCCGCGACGACGCCTGTCACGAGCACAGCAGGGTCCGGGTGGTCGGGATGCACCAGCCTGCCGGTGCCGATCAGCGGCCTGACCTGCTTGTGCAGGTCGATCCACGATCGCAGCTCGGCCAGGTCGCCCTCGTCCAGGCCGGTCAGGTCCCACTCGATGCCGAAGGAGTGGAGCAGCGCGGTGGCCGCGCGGTAGCGCAGTGCGTGGGTGCGGCGGGTGGTGTGCGCGGTCGGGCCGCCGACGTGCGAGCCCATCAGCTCCGGTGGGACCAGCAGGGAGGTCCATCGCTGGAGGTGCTGGCGCTCGAGGGGGTCGATGGTGTCGCTGGGCCAGATCCGGTCGGTGCGGGCGAGCACCTCGGCGTCGACGCGACCGCCGCCCGAGGAGCACGACTCGATCTCCAGAGCGGGGTGCGCTTCGCGCAGCTCGTCGAGGAGCCGGTAGAACGCCAGGGTCTGCCCGTGCACGGCGGGCCGGCCGTCGTGGGTGGCGTCGGTGAGGTCCCGGTTGTGGTCCCACTTGAGGTAGGCGATGTCGAGCTCGTCGAGCAGGGCCAGCAGGGCGTCGCGCACGTCGGCGTAGGCGCTCTCGTCCTGGAGGTCGAGCACCTGCTGGTGCCGCCACTCCGGAGGTGGGGCCTCGCGGCCACCGAGCACGCGCTCGGGGTGGGTGCGCGCCGTCTCGGAGTCGAGGTTGACCATCTCGGGCTCGACCCAGAGGCCGAACTCCATGCCGCGCCGGGTCACGTGGTCGACCAGTGGGCCGAGTCCCTGCGGCCAGACGGCCGGGTCCACCGTCCAGTCGCCGAGGCCGGCGGTGTCGTTGCGGCGGCCGAGGAACCAGCCGTCGTCGAGCACGAACCGCTCGACGCCGACCGAGGCGGCGACGTCGGCCAGCTCGGAGAGCCGCTCGAGGGACTGGTCGAAGTAGACCGCCTCCCACGTGTTGGCGATGACCGGACGCTCGGTCCGGGCGCGGGGAGTGACACCGCGCAGGTGGGCGTGGAACCGGTGGCTCAGGGGGTCGAGCCCTGCGGGCGACCAGGAGCCGAGCAGCTGGGGCGAGTGGTAGGTCTCGCCGGGGCGGAGCACCACCTCGCCCGGGGCGAGGAGCTCGCCCCCGCCGAGCAGGCAGTCGCCCTCGGGGGTGCGCTCGGCGTACGTCGTGTGGTTGCCGCTCCAGGCGGTGTGCACGGCCCAGACCTCGCCCGTGCCGAAGGTGAACGACGGCGTGCCGGCGACCATCAGCAGGGTCGCGTCGTGGCCGGTGCGCCCGCGGCGGGCGTCGCGACGGTGCGTCCCCTGCACCCAGGGATGGCGCTGCGGCGAGCGCTCCTTGCACCAGCGCCCGGTCAGGTCGAGCAGCTCGGTCGCGTGGGCCGCCACGGGGAGCGCGGTCAGGACCGAGCGGAGATGGAGGTCGCCGTCGGCTGAGTTGGTGACGGCGGTGCGGGCGTGCAACAGGCCGGCGTCGTCGAGGGCGAGCTCGACCTCCACCGTCCAGCCGGCCTCGTCGTCGGTCGACGTGCAGGTCACCACGGCGAGGTCGGCGTCCTCCGCCGGGGCCCGGACCTCCCACTCGACCAGGCTCGGCGCGGCCGCGCGGGCGGTGCCGCCGACGCGGTGGCCCTCGAGGCCAGGGGTGCCGGAGAAGCCCCGCGCCCCGTCGGGGACGAGGCCGGTGCGGCGCGGCAGGTTGTAGGAGGAGTTCGCGACGCCCGGCCTGCGAGCCGCAGCCAGGTGGGTCAGCGCGGCGTCGTCCAGGTCGCCCAAGGGTGCTCCCCAGTGCAGGACCTCGGGGACGCCCCCCTTGTCGCGGGCCAGGACCAGGCTCACCCCGCCGCGGGTCAGGTGGAGCGGTGGCTCGGGAGCGCGCGACGGAGGAGAAGAACGTCGTGGGGTGTTCATGCGTCCTCGGCCTCGTCGGTGCCTGCGTCCTCGTCATCAGCCGGGTCCACGACGACCAGCTCGCCGACGCGGTCGGCCAGGGCTCCACTGGCGTGGGCGGAGAGGCCGGAGTCGGTCACGAGCACGGCTGCCTCTGAGAGGGCCGCCATGCTGCTGAGGCCCACCACGCCCCACTTGCTCGAGTCGGCGCACACGATGAGGCGCCGGGACCGCTCGATCATGGCGCGGTTGGTCTCGGACTCGAGCAGGTTGGGGGTGCTGAACCCGGCTCCGACGTCCATCCCGTGCACCCCCATGAAGAAGGCGTCGACGTGCAGGCTGCGCAGCGAGGACACAGCGACTGGTCCCACCAGCGCGTCGGAGGGCGTGCGCAGGCCGCCGGTCAGCAGCACCGACGTGGTCGAGTCACCCGTGCGGTGCAGCACGTCGGCGACCCAGACCGAGTTCGTCACGACGGTGAGGTTGGGGATGCGGGCGATGTGCTGCGTCAGTGCGTGGGTCGTGGTGCCGGCCGACACGGCGATCGCCATGCCGGTGTGGACCAGCTCGGCCGCCGCCGCCGCGATCGCCTCCTTCTCCCGTCGTCGCTGCACCGACTTCACCGCGAAGCCCGGTTCCGAGGCCGACGGCTCCGCGACGGCGAGGGCGCCGCCGTGCACCTTCTCCAGCAGCCCATCGCGGTGGAGCGCGACGAGGTCGCGCCGCACCGTCATGTCGGACACGCCGAGCAGCTCCACGAGATCGGTGACGCGCACCGTCCCGTCCCGGTTGAGCTCTGCGAGGATCCGCCCCCGTCGCTGCGCCGCGAGCATCAGGTCAGCTGCCCCGCTCCGCCGTCCGCTGCCTCGCGGACGACGGCGACACCCCCGGCCGGCACGGCCAGGTCGCCCGCGACCTTCTCCCCGGCGACCAGGTCGACGCCGTGGACCGGCACCTCGGCAGGCGCGTCGCCGTGGTTGATGACGAAGAGCCAGCTGGCCTCCTCGCCGACCCGGCGGGTCACCTCGACGTGCGCAGAGGCACCGGGCAACCGCTCCAGCCCGGCCTCGGTGACCAGGCGCTCGACCAGCCCGTCGGTGCCAGTGGCGTCGAGCCGGGTGGCGACGTACCAGGCTGCTCCCGTGCCGACATCGCGGCGGGTGACCGCTGCCCGTCCGGCGGCGGGCCCGTCCACGTGCGAGGCCACGGCCTCGGCACCGGCCAGCTCGAGGTCCTCGGCCCAGGTGTCGGCGGTGACAGGGCCGGTCGACAGGCCCTCGACCTGGACGGTCTGGCCCTCCAGCAGCGGCAGGAACTCGGTCGTACGCACTCCCAGCAGGTCGCGGAACGCCCCGGGGTAGCCGCCGAGCCGGATGTGGTCGTGCTCGTCGACGATCCCGCTGAAGTAGGTCACCACGACCGTCGCGCCCGCCTCGGCGGCGGCCGTCACGGCGGCGACGGTGGCGTCGGAGACGAGGTAGAGCGTCGGCACCACCACGAGCCGGTAGGACGACAGGTCCGCGCTGGGGTGGACGACGTCGACACCCACGCCCTGCGCGGACAGCGCCCGGTGCAGGTCCTCGGCGCGGTCGCGGTAGCGGACGTCGATGCTGGGGTGGGAGTCCAGCTCGCATCCCCACCACGCCTCGTAGTCGAACAGGATCGCAGCCTCGTTGCGGGGGGTGCTGCCGGCGACCTCCTCGACGGAGTCGAGGACACGGGAGAGCTCCACCACCTCGCGCCACTGCCGGGTGTCGGTCCCGGCGTGGGGGAGCAGCCCGGAGTGGAACTTCTCCGCGCCGGCCCGGGACGCCCGCCACTGGAAGAAGAGCACCGCGTCGGCGCCGTGGGCGACATGCGCGAGGCTGTTGCGGATCATCTCGCCAGGGAGCTTGGCGCGGTTGCGCGGCTGCCAGTTGACCGCGCTGGTCGAGTGCTCCATGAGCAACCACGGCCGCCCTCCGGCGGTGCCACGGGTGAGGTCGGCGCTGAAGGCGAGCTCACGGTGACCGGCGGGGTCGTCGGCGACGACGTAGTGGTCGTTGGAGACCACGTCGAGCTCGGGTCCCCACCGCAGGTAGTCCATCTGCGAGGTCTGCCGCATCACCATGAAGTTGGTCGTCACCGGCACCCCGGGGGAGATCCGGTGCAGGACGTCTCGCTCGACGATGAAGTTGTCGAGGAGCTGGTCGGAGGAGAAGCGCGCGAAGTCCAGCTGCTGCGTGGGGTTGGCGTGCGCCGGAGCCACCCGCGGCGGCAGCACCTGCTCGAAGTCGTTGTAGCGCTGCGACCAGAACGCGGTGCCCCAGGCGTCGTTGAGCCGGGCCACGTCGTCGTCGTACCTGCGGCGCAGCCAGGTGCGGAACGCTTCCGCGCTCACGTCGCAGTAGCAGCGGGCGTTGTGGCACCCGAGCTCGTTGGAGACATGCCACAGGGCGAGCGCGGGATGGTCGTGGTAGCGCTCGGCCAGGGCGGTGCACAGGGCCAGGGCGTGCTCGCGGTAGACCGGTGAGCTGGGGCAGAACCCCTGTCGCCCGCCCGGCGAGAGCGTGCGGCCGTCGTGGGTGACCGGCAGCATCTCCGGATGCCGCTGTGTCAGCCACGGCGGAGGGGAGGCGGTGGCGGTGGCGAGGTCGACGCGGACGCCCGCTGCGTGCAGCGAGTCCATCTGCTCGTCGAGCCAGGCGAAGTCCCACTGGTCGGGGCCCGGCTGGAGCCAGGCCCACGAGAAGACGCCCAGCGTGACGAGGTCCACCCCCGCCTCGCGCATCAGGGCGCGGTCCTCGGCATGGGCCTCCGACGGCCACTGCTCGGGGTTGTAGTCACCGCCGAAGGCAAGGGCAGGCATCGAGATCGGCATGCCGTCACTGTGTCGACCCTCACACACCAAAGTCAACGCTTTCGAGGTGGATTGGGTTCGGAAATGTTCGATCGGGCGTGAAATCCGGGCTCAAGAGGGTTGACGAGGCTGTGTCGATGGTCACATGCTGTCCATCCCTGTTTGATTTTGTCTCCAGGAGGCCATCGTGTCCCGTTCTCACTCCAGCGCCGTCCCCCGGTCCACCGCGGCCACGATGGCGGCGACGCGCCGCTCCGTGCTCCGGGGCATCGGGCTCAGTGGTCTCGCAGTCGGCGGGGCCAGTCTCCTGGCCGCCTGCGGTGGCGACGACGGGCCTGCCACCGGGTCCGGCGCGACGGTGAAGTTCGGCATCAACGAGACCGCCGATGCCGCTCACCAACGCCTTGTCGCGATCGCCAAGGCGTACGAGAAGGAGTCCGGCACCAAGGTCGAGCTCAACGAGGTCGACCACAACACGTTCCAGGAGAGCATCAACACCTACCTCCAGGGCGCCCCGGACGACGTGTTCACCTGGTTCGCCGGCTTCCGGATGGCGCAGTTCGCCGAGAACGGCCTGATCACCGACCTGAGCGACCTGTGGCCGATCGAGGGGCTCAACGACTCCTTCAAGCAGGCGTCCACCGCTCCCGACGGCAAGCAGTACTTCGTCCCGATCAGCTACTACCCCTGGGCGGTCTTCTACCGGAAGTCGGTCTTCGAGAAGAACGGCTGGGAGGCGCCGGCCACGAACGACGACTTCATGGCCCTCATGGACGACATGCAGGGAAAGGGCATCACCCCCTTCGCGTTCGGCGACAAGGACGGGTGGCCGGCCATGGGCACCTTCGACATCCTCAACATGCGACTCAACGGCTTCGACTTCCACATGAGCCTGATGGCCGGCGACGAGGCGTGGGACGGTGACGAGGTCAAGCTCGTGTTCGACACCTGGCGCAAGCTGCTGCCCTACCACCAGGCCGACCCGCTGGGTCGCACCTGGCAGGAGGCGGCGACCGCGATGGGCAAGGGCGAGTGCGGCATGTACCTCCTCGGCACCTTCGTCGTGGACGCCCTTGGCGAGAACGGTGAGGACCTCGACTTCTTCACCTTCCCCGAGCTCGACTCCTCGATCGGCTCCGACGCCCTCGACGCCCCCATCGACGGCTTCTGCGTCGCGGCGGCAGGGAAGAACCAGGAAGCTGGCAAGGCGATGGCCAAGTGGCTGGGCAGTGCGGCTGCCCCCGACGCGGGCAACAGCGCCGCCGACGCACCGTTCATCGCCGCCAACGAAGGCGCCAGCACCGAGACCTACAGCGACCTGCAGAAGAAGTCGGCCGAGGTCGTCGGCGCCGCGGCCAACATCGCGCAGTTCATGGACCGCGACACCAACGCCGACTTCGCCAACACGGTGATGATCCCCTCGATCCAGGAGTTCTTGAAGAACCCCGACGACATCGACGGCGTCACAGCCAGCATTCAGGAGCAAGCCGCCTCGATCTTCGGCTGAGCGATGACCCACATCGACGAGGCCCCTCAGCCCACCAAAGAGGTGGCGCCGGCTCAGGGCCGCGAGAAGAAGCTCCCCGCGAGGGACCGGGCGACCGTCATCACGATGGTGGTGGTCCCGCTGGTCCTCGTCGTCCTGCTCGTCTGGGTGCCGGCGCTGCTCTCGGTGGTGCTGTCCTTCGGCAAGTGGAACGGGTTCGGCGACCTCGACACCATCGAGTGGGTCGGCGTCCAGAACTACGAGGACATCTTCACCATCTATCCGGCGTTCTGGCCGGCGGTGCAGCACAACCTGATCTGGCTGGGTTTCCTCTTCATCTTCCCGACGATCCTGGGAATGCTGCTCGCCGTCATCCTCGACCGGGAGATGAAGGGCAGCCGCTTCTACCAGACGGCGTTCTACATGCCGGTAGTGCTGTCGCTCGCCCTGATCGGCTTCATCTGGCAGCTCTTCTACTCCCGCGACCAGGGCCTGATCAACCAGATCTTCAACAGCCAGGTCGACTGGTACGGCGATCCCGACATCAACCTCTGGGCCGTCCTGCTCGCCACCGCGTGGCGGCACACCGGCTACATCATGCTCATCTACTTGGCGGGTCTCAAGGGAGTCGACGCCAGCCTCCGGGAGGCGGCCGCCGTCGACGGTGCCAGCGAGGTGAAGACCTTCTTCCACGTGATCTTCCCGGTCATGCGGCCGATCAACATGGTCGTGATCGTCATCGTGGTGATCGAGTCGCTGCGTGCCTTCGACCTCGTCTGGGTGATCAACAAGGGCCGCAACGGCCTCGAGGTCATCGGTGCCCTCGTCGCACAGAACGTCATCGGCGAGGCGACCCGCTACGGGTTCGGGTCGGCGCTAGCCGTGATCATGATGCTGATCTCCTCGATCTTCATCACCCTCTACCTGCGAACCGTCTTCCGCGAGGAGCGCACACGATGACGTACGAGACTCCGGTCGCCGTCGCGCCCCCGGCCACCTCGAAGCCTGTCGCCCCGACCCGCAAGGAGGGTGGCGTCCTGAGCAAGCGCCGGGGCGCAGTGGCGACGGTCATCATGGCGCTGCTGGCCCTCGCCTGGCTCTTCCCGCTGGCCTGGGCGCTGATCAACTCCTTCCGCGAGTACGAGTACACGCAGGCCAACGGCTACCTCTCCTTTGGCGGCTGGACCACGAGCAACTACGAGCAGGCCTGGTCGCAGGGCAACTTCGGCGTCCACATGCGCAACTCGCTGCTCATCACCGTCCCGGCCGTGCTGCTGACGCTGTGGCTCTCGTCGATGGTCGCGTTCGTGCTGGCCCGGTTCAGCTACCGCTTCAACCTCGCCCTGCTCGGCGTCTTCCTGGCCGCCAACCTGCTGCCGCCGCAGGCGCTGCTGATCCCGGTGTTCCGGATGTTCCGCGAGATCCCGCTCCCGTTCTTCATGAGCGACTCGGGGTCGATGCTCAACAGCTTCTGGGCGCTCATCCTGGTCAACACGGCGTTCCAGATGGGTTTCTGCACCTTCGTCCTGAGCAACTACATGAAGACACTCCCGCACGAGATCTACGAGTCGGCAGAGCTCGATGGCGCGAGCGTGTGGCGCCAGTACTGGCAGCTCACGATGCCGTTGGTGCGTCCCGCGCTGGCGGCGCTGGCCACCCTTCAGGTCACCTGGATCTACAACGAGTTCTTCTGGGCGACCGTGCTGATCCAGCAGGGCGACAAGCTGCCCGTGACGTCGGCCCTCAACAACCTGCGCGGACAGTTCTTCACCGACACCAACCTCGTCGCGGCCGGGTCGATCATCGTGGCACTGCCCGTGCTGGTGGTGTTCTTCGCGCTGCAGAAGCAGTTCGTCTCGGGCCTGACCTTGGGGTCGACGAAGGGCTGAGCTCTGGCGCGTCAGTCGACGGCACCGTCGCCGACGGTGCGTGCGTGCGGGCCGCCCGGGTCGTCGTACGCGGGGTCGGACTCGCCTGCACGGATCGCCTCGAGCTGGGCGCAGACGGCGGTGCCGTAGAAGAGCGCGATCGACGACAGCAGGGCCCACACCAGCAGGGCGAAGATGCCCGCCAGTGGGCCGTACACGCTGCCGAAGGCACCGCTGTGGGAGACGTAGAGCGCGAGGCCCGCGGTCGCGACGGCACTCAACGCGACCGCGAGGCAGGCCCCCAGCGCGAGCCAGGAGAGCGCCGGCTGCCGACGGCGCGGCGCATGGTCGAGCAGCACGGCGACGGTGAGCACGAGCATGGCCAGCCCGACCGGCCAGCGCAGCAGGTTCCATGTGTCCACCGTCCGGTCGGACCAGGCGTAGTGCTCCACCATCGCGTCACCGAGCGCACCACCTCCGACGATCATGACGAACCCGACGCCCACCGGTGCGGCGAGCACCGCGGTGAGCACCGCGGCCCGGCCGTACTTGAGGAGCGCCTTGCGGTCGCGCCGGATGCCGTAGATGCGGTTCGCCCCGCGCTCGACCTGAGCCATCGCGGTCGTCATCGACAGCAGGGCGAAGCCGAGACCGAAGACGAGTGCCACCTCGCCGGCACGCTCGGACTCGTCCGAGGTGTCCACCGCCGAGGCCAGTGCGTCGCTGTCGCCGGCGCCGGGAGAGAGCGACTGCACGACGTGGGCCACCACCGCGGCCGGGCGCTCCTCGTCGATGTCGGCGGCCAGGCCGGTCAGGGCCAGCAGGAAGGGCACCACGGCCAGGCACGCCTGCAGGGCGAGGGCGCGGGAGTTGGTGAACCCGTCGCCGTAGCGGAACCGCACGAACGACTCGACCACGATCGCGCGCAGTCCGTGGCGGCGCGCCAGGTGCCAGGCGTCCAGGGCGTCCAGCTCGTCACCGTCCATCTCGGTCGTGACGGGGACGGTCCGCGCGGTCGTCATGGCCGAATGCTAGGTGGCCGAGACTTACCCGTCCCCTTGCCGTCGCCTTGACCAGCGCTGACCTTCTGCTGACCGGCCCTTCGCGAGAGTGGTGGCTCGAGATCCACCAGAGGATCCACGAGCGATCCACCAGAGCCAAGGAGACACCATGAAGAAGCTGTCGATCATCGCGGCAGGGGCCGCGCTGTCGGCCGTTGCCTGGGCCGGGCCGGCCACGGTGAGCACAGCGGCGGCGTCCGCACACGCAGACGCCGCGACCCAGCACGCCTCCACCGACCGTGCCAGCGTCCCGAGCAAGGCCCGCATTCGCGCACTCTTCGACCGCTGGAACGCCGCGGTCGTGACCGGGGACGCCGAGAAGGTGGCGGACCTCTACGCACCGGACGCCGTGCTGCTCCCGACGCTGTCACCGGAGATCCGGACCACGCATGCCGGGATCGTCGACTACATGGAGGGGTTCCTCGCGAAGCACCCGAGCGGCGAGGAGCTCCGCTCGGTCGTGAAGGTGCTCGACCCGCGTACGGCGATCGACACCGGCGTCTACCGCTTCACGTTCCACAACGCTGACGGGACGACGTCCTCCACCGCAGATGCCCGCTACACGTTCGTCTACGAGAAGCGGCACGGCGAGTGGTTGATCATCAACCACCACTCCTCGCTGATGCCGGTTGAGAGCTGATCCGCACGCACAGGCCACCGGTGGGGGCGTCGTCCAGCACGACGCTCCCACCGTCGTCGGTCACCAGCTGCTTGACGATGGCCAACCCGAGGCCCGAGCCGGACCGGCCGGTGAGCCCGCGCCCGCGCCAGAACCGGTCGAAGGCCCGCGCCTTCTCGTCGGCCGTCATCCCGGGACCCTCGTCGTGGACCTCGATGACGACCGCGTCCTGAGATGCCTGGAGGTCGACCCGGATCGTCGCTCCGTCCGGCGACACGGCGAGGGCGTTGGCCAGGACGTTGTCGAGCACCTGGTCCAGGTGGCCGGGGCCCGCGACGACCAGGGGAGCGCCCTCGGACGAACCGGTCGCGGCCAACCGGATCCCGCGCTCTGCCGCAGCGGGGCGCCAGACGGCGAGGCGCTGCTCGATCACCTCAGGCACGCAGACCGGCTCCGTCCCGCCGGGCGTGGCGTCCGCTCGGGCGAGCGCGAGCAGGCCGTTGACCAGGTGGCCCATCCGTACGACCTCGCCCGCCGCCTGCTCGACGTCCTCCCGGACGGTCGGGTCGTCGACGCCGTCGGCGATGTTGTCGAGGGAGAGGCGGAGCGCCGTGAGGGGTGTGCGGAGCTGGTGGGAGGCATCGGCCACGAACACCTGCTGCGCGGCGATCAGGCCCTCGAGCCGCTCGGCGCCGGAGTTCAACGCCCGGGCCAGCGTCTGCATCTCGGGCGGCCCGGTCACCGGGGCTCGGGCGGTCAGGTCGCCGTCGCTGAGCCTGCCGGCCATCGCGTGAAGGTCACGCAGCGGCCGGGTCAGCCGACGTACCGCAACGGCACCGAGCACTGCCGCGACCGCCAGGATCCCGCCGGCGAGCAGCGCGCGCACCGCCCAGATCTCCCACACCTCCTCGTCGATCTCGCCGGTCGGGTAGCTGATCCGCACCGCGCCCTGGGTGGAGGCGGGAACGGTCACGACCAGGGCGACGTCGTCCCACTGTGCCCGGGTCCCGCCACTCCACGTGGGAAGCACCTCCACGCGCCCCGGCGTCTCCCGCTCGTAGGCCCGGATCGTCGTGGCCAGTGAGCCTCGCGACGCCTCGTCCCCGTTGGCCAGCAACAGAGCCATCGCCGTCGCGTCCCGCTGGACGGTCGCCTCCGTGTCGTCGCGCACGTGCTCGCTGACGGGGATGGCGAGAGGCACCTTGAAGGCCAGGAGCGCCGCCGCGACGAGCACCACGTACGCGACCGAGAGCCTCCGGATCACGAGGTGGCCGCGACCGGCTCGACGACGAGGCGGAAGCCGACGCCCCGCACGGTCTCGAAGGTCACAGCGCCGGCGAGCTTGCGGCGCAGCGCGGAGACGTGGACGTCGAGGGTCTTGGTGGGCCCGAACCAGTTCGTGTCCCAGACCGCTTCCATGATCTGCTCGCGGGTGATCAGGGCGCCGGGCTGCTCGGCCAGGAAGGACAACAGCTCGTACTCCTTGCGCGCGAGCAGCACCTCGACCCCGTCGAGGAACACCCGTCCGGCCCGCCGGTCGATGGTGACCCGGCCGTACCGCCCCTCGTCCGACGGCGGCTGGTCCGGGTGCGTACGGCGCATGACCGCCCTGATCCGGGCGATCACCTCACGCACGCCGAACGGCTTGGACACGTAGTCGTCGGCACCCAGCTCCAGTCCGACGACCCGGTCCGCCTCGTCACTGCGCGCGCTCACGACGATGATCGGCACGTCGCTGCGCGATCGCAGGACCCGGCAGACGTCGAGGCCGTCGCCGTCCGGCAAGCCGAGGTCGAGCAGCACGACATCGCTCCGCGGAGCCGCCAGGGCCTCCGCCGCGGTGGCGACCAGGTCGACCTCGTAGCCGTACCTGACCAGGCCGCGTCGCAACGACGTGGCGATCGACTCGTCATCCTCCACCAGCAGCACTCGCACGGCGGAAACCATAAGCGGGCCGGGCGGTGCCGTCATCAGCAACCACTGGCGAGGCCGGGTCAGCCGCCCTCAGGGCGTCGTCGGTTGAGCACACTCCTGCTCGGCGAGCATGCGCCGGCTGGCCTCGCCGAGTCCGTCGGCGATCGCGGTGAGCTGGTCGCGGGTCAGGGCGTCGATCAACAGCTCCCGCACCAGCGCGACGTGACCGGGGGCGGCGCGCTGCATGAGCTGCCTGCCCTCGTCGGTGAGGGCGGCGTAGACCCCGCGGACGTCGATGGTGCACGGAGCGCGCTGCACCAGGCCGGCCTTCTCCAGCTGGGAGACCTGGTAGGTGAGCCCGCTCTTCGAGTTGAGCATGCTGTCGGCCAGCTCGGTCATCCGCATCGCGCCGCCCTCCGCGAGGGAGAGCCGGGCCAGGATCCCGTACTGGAGGTGGGACAGGCCGACATCCTCGCGCAGCTGCTGGTCGAGGCGACGCTCGAGCAGCGCGCTCGTGGCGACGAACGCCTGCCATGCGCGCATCTCCTCGTCGTCGAGCCACCTCGGATCAGTCACGGCCGAAGTCTACCGCGAAAGTTGTTCGAATTCGAATCACCTGCTACCTTGTGCGAGGTCGTTCAAATTCGAAACATCAAGGAGCAGCAGACATGGACTCCACCTCTGACCGCGTGGCGATCAGGACCCAGGTGCAGGTGCCGCTGCGCTTCGGCGACGGCTACACCGCGCTGGCTCGCGTCACGACCTTCCGGGGGCTCGCCGACGGTCAGGAGCACCTGGCGCTGGAGCTCGGTGACCCCGAGGACGGCGAGCTCCCGCTGGTGCGCCTGCACTCGGAGTGCCTGACTGGTGACGTCTTCGGATCCGCGCGCTGCGACTGCGGGCCGCAGCTGCGCGAGGCGGTCGAGCAGATCGCGTCGGCCGGGGGAGTGCTGCTCTACCTGCGGCAGGAGGGCCGCGGGATCGGCCTCTACAACAAGCTCGACGCCTACGCCCTCCAGGACGCCGGGCTGGACACCTACGAGGCCAACACCGCCCTGGGCTTCGCCGAGGACGCGCGTGACTACAGCGCCGCGGCGCAGATGCTGGCGACGCTGGGCATCACACGGCTGGACCTCCTCACCAACAACCCCGACAAGGTGGGCCAGCTGCGCGAGCACGGGGTCGCCGTACGCCGCAGCGTCCCGACCGGGGTGTTCGCCAGCGAGAGCAACCTCCGCTACCTGCACGCCAAGGCGGAGCACACGCGGCACACGATCCTGCTCCCCGCCGTGACCGCCTCGGCGGTCGCCGCGGGCTGACCGCGCTCACCGCCAGGACCTCGCGATCGACCAGGCCCGAAGGCGTCCGGCTCACCGCGAGACCGACAGCCCGAGCATCCTCCTGCACCGCTTCCACGAGACCATGCCGGGAGTCTACGGATCGCAGGACGCACGCTCAGCGACGTCGGATACGCTGACGGAACCACTTCGTCGATGGATCCGGCGCCGCCGCTGAAAGGCGCCCTCTGAATGATCAGTTCTGGAGTCCAGACCACGCGCCGATGAGTGGCGCTCAGACCAAGCCGGCCGAGCTGCGATCACGGCGCCGACGCGGGCGCCACAGCTGCTGGGACCACCTCATCATCGCTCCGTTGTGGGTCGCCTACGACGCGAATCTCGGCACCTTGCTGCGCACGTGCGATGCGATCGGTGCATGCCTCGCGGTCCCTCGCACAAGGCACTACCAGGACGCACTCCGTGTCGGTGACACGCTCCGCGGTCGGCGGCCGTGCATCCACTGGGTCGCACCGACGAAGGAGGGGTGGATCGACGAGCAGCGGTCGGCCGGGCGCCGGATCGTCGCAGTCGAGCTCGCCGAGGGGGCGACTTCCCTGCCCCGGCTGACGCCCGCACGCGGATCCACGGTGTTGCTCCTCGGCCACGAGCACCAGGGCGTACCCGATGAGGTGCTTGCCGACGTCGACGAGTGTGTGGAGATCCCCATGGTCGGTTGGGGAGCCAGCCTCAACGTGGCGGTGGCAGGCAGCTTGGTCGCCTATCGGCTTGCCGGGCTGTCGTGACCCCACTCCTACGCTGGAAGAGCGCGCATCACACGACGTCGCGCTGAAGCGCCCGCACGCCGCGGTGCCGACTACCCGTCACCATGTGTCTCATGCCGAAGAGACTTCCGCTGGACCCGTCGACCGCCGTTCCCCCGGACGAACGGGTCGATCATCGCCTCATCCGGCGGGTCAACCTGGGGCTCGTCCTTCGAAGCCTGCGCGACCGGGGTCCGCGGTCCCGGGCGAACCTGGCGGCGGAGCTCGGGATCACGCGGTCGACGGTGTCGAGCCTGGTGAGCGAGCTGGCCGATCGTGGTCTGGTTCGGATCGGGAACTTCCAACGCGGCGCGATGGGGCGGCCGGGACTCGAGGTGGAGCTCGACGGTCGCTCTGTCTGCGGCCTCGGCGCAGAGGTCAACGTCAACCACGTCGCCACGCTCGCCCTCGACCTGTCGGGCCGCGTGGTCGCGGAGCACAAGCTGGCCCTCGCGGCGAACGAGCTCCCTGCCGAAACTGTCGTCGACCGGCTCTCCACGCTGGTGCGGGACACGGTGTCGGAGCTCGAGTCGCAGGGTGTCGCGTCGGTCGGCGTCACCGTGGGCATCGCCGGGCTGGTCGACCGTGCCGATGCCGGGCTCACCCGCGCTCCGAACCTTCAGTGGCGCGACGTCCCGGTTGGCGCGATGGTCCGCGCCCGGCTCGGTGACCTACGGGTCGCCGTCGACAACGAGGCCAACCTTGCTGCGCTCGCGGAGGCGACACCCGGCGACCCGGACCGTCAGGACATCGTGGTGATCTTCGGTGAGGTCGGCGTCGGTGGCGGCATCGTCGCCGGGGGCCGGCTGCTGCGCGGGCAGCAGGGCTATGCCGGTGAGTTCGGCCACATGGTCGTCGAGCCTGGAGGGCGGGTGTGCGGGTGTGGCCGCCGCGGATGCTGGGAGGCGGTCTGTGGCCTCCGCGCGCTGCTCGAGCTCGCAACGGACGCCGGCGATCCGGTGCGGGACCCGTCGGTGGCCATCGAGGAGCGCCTCGCCGAGATCAACCGGCGGGCCGACGCCGGCGACCCCCGCACGCTCGCCGCACTGGGGGAGGTCGGTTCCTGGGTGGGGGCGGGCGCAGCGATACTCACGAACGTCCTCAATCCGGCGGCGATCGTGCTCAGCGGCTATTTCGCGATCGTCGGCCACCACATGATCGCGGCGATCGAGGACCAGATTGGGGCTGGCGTGCTTGCAGCGGACGCGGGCGGGACCCGTGTCGAGCTCTCCGAGCTCGGCTTCGGCGCGGCCGTGCGAGGTGGTGCGCTCACCTCGCTGGAACGCGTCTTCGATGACCCCACGTGCGTGGAGCCGCGCGGCTCGGAGGACTGACCAGGCACGCCTGGCCACCGGCCTCAGGTGCGGCAGAGGCCGTTGACACCTCTCGTCCCCGTCCCTAGTGTGGCGTGCGTCACACTTAGTTTGGTGGCACAACAAACTAAGTACCTCGGAACCAGGACAGGGAGTCAGCGATGCAGCAGATTGCGCTTGGAGAGGCCGCGCCACCGGAGATCGGGCGGCGACGTTGGTGGTGGATGGGAGTCGTGGCCGCGCTGGCGGTTGTCTTGTCCACGCTGGCCGGCGCGCCGGCGGCGAGGGCTGCGGAGGCGTGTGCCCTGGCCCAGGTGTGCGAGGCGGAGCTCGGGACGCTCCACGACGGAGCCGGGGTCGCCACCGAGCATGCTGGCTACACCGGGACCGGCTTCGTGGACCGGATGTGGGGAGCTGCGGGTGTCGTGCTCGAGGTGGATGCGCCCGAGGCGGGAACCCATCGGGTGACGATGCGGTACGCCAATGCCGATCCCGGCAGCGGGTTCGCCAGCCGCCGGTTCACGCTGACCGTCAACGGGACGACCCACGTGCCGGTCCTGTTCCCGCAGACTGCCAATTGGGCCACGTGGTCCACAGTGACCGTGGCGGTCCCCCTGGCCGCAGGCGTCAACCAGCTCGACCTGCACACCGGGCCCGAGAACAACGGACCCATCAACCTCGACCACATGGTCGTCACCTCCGCCGACCAGATCACCGAGGCCGGCGTGACGATGCGCATCTTCGACGTGGACACCGCGTTGGAGGAGCTTTGCACGCTCAAGGCGGGTCAGACTCCCAACGTGGACGTGCTGCGACCGGTCGTCGACTGGTCGACGGCGGACGACTTCGGAGGCTACGACGCGAACTTCGTCGCCCAGGTGGTGGCGGACATCGAGATCGCCGAAGCCGGGGACTACACCTTCCGCCTCGAGAGCGACGACGGATCGCGGCTCACCATCGCCGGCGAGCAGGTCATCGACCACGACGGGATCCACGCCGCCGAACCGAAGGACGGCGACGTCACCCTGGCCGCCGGCTCGCACGACCTCGAGATCGACTACTTCGAGGCCGGCGGGGACCAGGCGCTCACGCTGTTGTGGCGCCGTCCCGGCGAGACGACCTTCGAGGTCGTCCCGACCTCCGTGCTCACGACCGAGGGCGGCGGCGCACGCGTCGTCTCCCCGGGCGTCAAGGAGTGCGAAGGCTACGGCGAGGACGCGGGCGACGGTCTTCCGCTCAGTGACGTCCACCCCAGCTTCGAGCTGAGCGACCTCCGTCCGGACGACGCCTTCCAGCCGGACGTGTCCGGGATGGCCTGGTACCCCGACGGCAGTCTGGCCGTCCTCACCTGGGGGAAGTCGCAGACCTCCTCGAGCGGCAAGCTCTACAAGGTCACCAACGTCCAAGGGGCGGTCGACCTCGGCCAGGTCGACTACACCGAGATCGCCTCCGGCCTGCAGGAGCCCCAGGGTGTGCAGATCGTCGACGGCGAGATCTATGTGTCGACGAAGGCGGGCCTGGACCGGCTCGTCGACCAGGACGACGACGGCTTCTTCGAGGGACGCGACCGGCTCGCGGCGTTCCCCTATGCCGACAACTTCCACGAGTTCGCCTTCGGCCTGCCCTACCGCGACGGCCACTTCTACGTCGCCCTGTCGTCGGCGCTGGACCGCAGCGGTGTCACGAGCGTCCCGCAACCATCGCCCGACCGTGGCACGGTGGTGAAGATCAACAAGGACACCGGCGCGATGGACTACATCGCGGGTGGTCTGCGCACGCCCAACGGCATCAACTGGGGGCCCAACGGCAACCTCCTGGTCACCGACAACCAGGGCGGATGGGTGCCCACGAGCAAGCTGGTCGAGATCAAGGAAGGCGCGTTCTACAACCAACCCACGACCTTCGAGGACCCGGCGACGGGCGAGATGCGCGACGGCCGGTTCGATGACCAGCCGGTGACGCCTCCGGTGCTGTGGATGCCGCACGCCGAGATCGCCAACTCGCCGTCGACGCCCGTCGTCATGGAGGAGGGCGTCTTCGCGGGGCAGCTCGCGATCGGCGACGTCACCTACGGCGGGGTCCAGCGCGCCTACCTGGAGGAGGTCGACGGCCAGCTCCAGGGAGCCCTGTACCGAATGAGCCAGGGGCTCGAGGCCGGCATCAACGAGATGATCATGGGCCCCGACGGCGATCTCTACCTCGGTGGGATCGGCTACGACGGCAACTGGAACCAGCCCGGCAAGCTCCGCTACGGACTGCAGAAGCTGGTCGCCAACGACACCGTGACCATGGACATCCTCACGACGGAGATCACCGAGAACGGCTACGACCTGACCTACACCAAGCCGCTCTCGGCGGAGACCCGACAGAACCTCGCGTCGAAGTACCAGGTCGAGCAGTGGCGCTACAGCGCCACCGCTGCGTACGGCGGCCCGAAGCTCGGCGAGGAAGCCCTCAGCGTCGAGGTGGCCACCGTCAGCGAGGACGGCCGGACGGTGAGCCTCACCATTCCCGGGGTCAAGCCCGGACACGTGACGCACATCCGCTCGCCACGGCCGTTCACGGCCGAGGATGGTGAGCAGCTGTGGAGCACGGAGGTCTGGTACACCGCCAACGCGGTCCCCGGCTACGTGTCCCCTGCGGACCAGGGGTTCTACGAGGCCGAGGACGGCGCACTCGGCGGCAGCGCCGGGATCGCCAGCGACCACAGCAAGTACTCCGGCTCGGGCTTCGTCGGCGGGTTCGGAGCCGTGGGCGCCGCGCTGACCTTCCACGTGAACGCCGAGGCGGCCGGACCACAGCCTGTGCACCTGCGCTACGCCAACGGGCCGCACCCGACACCCGCAGCGACGAAGACCGTCTCGCTCTACGTCAACGGCGTGGAGGTCGACCCGTTGGAGCTGGCGAGCACGGGCGAGTGGCAGGACTGGGCGTTCGTCACCCGCGAGCTCGATCTGCAGGAGGGGGAGAACACCATCTCCGTCAGGTACGAGCAAGGTGATGACGGCTTCGTCAACTTCGATGCCCTGAAGGTCGGCGCTGCCAACGACATCTGCACGCCCCAGAATGCCGGGGCCGGTTACACGAGCCTGTTCGACGGGACGCTGGACAGCCTCGAACCGTGGCGGCACGCCAGCGGTGGTTCCTTCAGCCGGCGCCCCGACTGCTCGCTCAAGACGGTGGGTGACATCGGGCTGCTGTGGTACGACCAGGAGCAGTTCGACGGCTACAGCCTCAAGGCCGAGTGGAAGCTGGCCGGAGACGACAACTCCGGTGTCTTCGTCGGGTTCCCGGACCCGGGTGACGACTGGACTGTCGCCTTCACCCGGGGTCACGAGATCCAGATCGATCCCACCGACGACGCGGACTCGACGACCGGGTCGATCTACAACCACCAGGCACCCGACGCCGAAGCCCGCGACGGGGCCCTGAACCCGCCCGGGCAGTGGAACGAGTACGAGCTCATCGTCGAGGGTCAGCGCATCCAGGTGTTCCTCAACGGCGTGAAGATCAACGACTACACCAACACCGACCCCACCCGGATGACCATCCCTGGCTACATCGGGCTGCAGAACCACGGGGGCGCCGACGATGTCTACTTCCGCAACATCCGGATCAAGGATCTCGACACCGACACCGACCCCGACCCCGACCCCGACCCCGACCCCGACCCCGACCCCGGCACGGGCGAGGCACCCACCGTCAAGGCATCCGCCGCGCCGGCCTCGGGTGCGGCTCCACTGGAGGTGCGGTTCTCGGCCGCAGGTGTCGATCCCGAGGGCGGACCGCTGACCTACCTCTGGGAGCTGGAGGGCAAGAAGGTGCCGGGGCAGACCGTGGTGCACAAGTTCACGCAGCCCGGCAGCTACACCGCCACCGTCACGGCGACGGACGAGGACGGCAACAGCGCCTCTGACAAGGTCGCGGTCACCGTCACCGCTACCGCTCCGGCGTCGGCTGACACCGGACGCCCGACGGTCACACCGGTGTCACCCAGAGGCCGGGTCAAGGACCGCACACCGAGGGTGGTGGCGGCCGTCCGGGACATCGGCTCAGGCGTCGCCGGATCTGGCATCACCGTGACGGTCGACGGCAGGCGGCTGCGCTTCACGTACGACGAGCAGCGGGGCCGCGTGGTCGCCGCCGTCCGGAAGGCGTTGAAGCCCGGCTTGCACCGAGTGAAGGTGGTCGCCGTCGACCGGGCGGGAAACCGCACAGTGCGGCGGTGGTCCTTCAGGGTCGTCCGCAGGTAGCTGGTCCACGCTGACGATCGGTGCGGGCTGCGCAGAGCGCGGTCCGCACCGATTCGTCTCGCCACGAGAGCGTTGGCCGCGATGTCGCCGCGCGCCACTCTCGTGTATCACTGAGACGAAGGCTCTACGTGCCACTCGTCAGGAGTCACAGGAATGGCCAACCGTCTGGCTGGTGCGACCAGCCCCTACCTCCTTCAACACGCCGACAACCCGGTCGACTGGTGGGAGTGGGGACCCGACGCCTTCGCCGAGGCGAAGCGTCGTGATGTACCAATCCTGTTGTCAGTTGGGTACGCCGCCTGCCACTGGTGCCACGTGATGGCGCACGAGTCCTTCGAGGACGAGGGGACCGCGGCCCAGATGAACGAGAGCTTCGTCTGCATCAAGGTCGACCGTGAGGAGCGCCCGGACGTCGACGCCATCTACATGCAAGCCACGACGGCGATGACCGGTCAGGGCGGCTGGCCGATGACGGTCGTCCTCGACCACGACGGCAATCCCTGGTTCGCCGGCACCTACTTCCCCGACGAGCCGCGGCACGGCCTCGCATCCTTCCGGCAGGTGCTGCAGGCGCTCACCGACGCGTGGCGCGACCGGCCCGACGGCGTACGCCAGCAGGCCGCGCAGCTGCGCGAGCACCTGCAGGCGCCGGCCTCGCTGCCCGTGGCGCCGATCGGCGCGGACGCGATCGACGCGGCGGTCACGGCGCTCGGCCGGGACTTCGACCCGACCGCGGGTGGCTTCGGCAACGCGCCGAAGTTCCCCCCGACGATGGTGCTGGAGCTCCTGCGTCGGCGGGTGGCCCGTGGCGACGACGACGTCGCCAGGCGCGCCGCACACATGCTGGGTCGCACGGTCGCCGCGATGGCGGGCGGCGGCATGTACGACCAGCTCGGCGGCGGGTTCGCCCGCTACTCCGTCGACCGTGGATGGGTGGTGCCGCACTTCGAGAAGATGCTCTACGACAACGGGCAGCTGCTGGCCCTGTACGCCCGTCTCGGCACCCCGCTGGGCGACCGGGTGGCGCGCGAGACCGCGGACTTCCTCCTGCGCGAGCTCGCCACCGCCGAGGGTGGCTTCGCCAGCGCGCTCGACGCGGACAGCGAGGGCGTCGAGGGGAAGTTCTATGCCTGGACGCCCGCCCAGCTCGTCGAGGCGCTGGGCGAGGACGACGGGGCGTGGGCGGCCGGGCTGCTGTCGGTGACAGACGCAGGCACCTTCGAGCACGGCTCCTCGACGCTGCAGCTGCGGCACCCGCCCGACGACCCAGGGCGGTGGGCCGCGGCGCGGCAGCGCCTGTTCGAGGCGCGAGCGTCCCGGGTGCGTCCGGCCCGTGACGACAAGGTGGTCGCGGCCTGGAACGGCCTCGCGATCAGTGGCCTGGTCGCCACCTGGCAGCGCCTCGGCGAGCAGCGGCACCTCGACGCGGCAGTGGCCGCGGGACGGCTGCTGGTCGACGTGCACCTGGTCGAGGGGCGCCTGCGCCGGGTGTCCCGCGACGGCGTGGTGGGCGCTCCCGACGCGGTGCTGGAGGACCTCGGCTGCGTGGCCATGGCGTTCGTCGACCTCGCCACCGCGACCCTCGACGCCACGTGGACCGACCACGCCCGGACGCTCCTCGACGACGCGCTCGCCCGGTTCCCAGCCGAGGACGGCGGCTTCTTCGACACCGCCTCCGACGCCGAGGCGCTGGTCGCGCGCCCCCGCGACCCGTCCGACAACGCCGCGCCCAGCGGGCTGTCGAGCACCGTGCACGCGCTGGTCGCCTTCTCCGCGCTCACCGGCGAGCCGCGCCACCGCGCAGCCGCCGAGGAGGCCCTCGCCACTGCCGGAGTGCTCGCGCAGCAGGCGCCGCGCTTCGCCGGCTGGTCCTTGGCCGCGGCCGAGGCGATGCTCGACGGACCTCGGGAGGTGGCGGTCGTCGGCCCGCCCGGACCGGAGCGCGACGCGCTGGCGCAGGCGGCGTACGCCCTGCCCGGCGCCGTCGTGGTGGTCGCCGACGGCCCGCGCGACGACTGGCCCCTGCTCGCGGGCCGCGTCGCCGTGGATGGCAGGTCGGCGGCGTACGTCTGCCGCCACCACGTCTGCGCCGCCCCGGTCACGGATCCCGCGGAGCTCTAGGGTCGTCAGGGTGACCGAGCTTCCTGTTCTCGACGGCGCAGACCAGCGCGTCCTCGGCAGCCTGTTGGAGAAGCAGACAACGGTGCCGGCTTCGTACCCGCTCACCGGCAACGCGCTGCGGGCCGCCTGCAACCAGACGAGCAGCCGGGAGCCCGTCGTCGATTTCGACGAGCAGACCGTCGAGCGGACCGCGCGGTCGCTCAAGGACCGGGGGCTGCTACGCATCGTGTGGGCGGACACCGGACGGCGGACGCTGAAGTACCACCAGATCCTCGATGAGCGACTCGGGCTGGATCCCGACGAGCGCGCGCTCCTCACCGTCCTGTTGCTCCGGGGCCCGCAGTCGCCGGGCGAGCTGCGAAGCCGCACCGAGCGGCTGCACGCGTTCGCCGACAGAGGCGAGGTCGAGGAGTGTCTGCGCCGGATGGCGGGACGTCCTCAACCACTGGTGCGCGAGCTCGAGCGGCGACCCGGGCAGCAGGATCGCCGCTGGGAGCACCTCCTCGGACCGGGACCGGAAGAGTCAGGGCGAGCCGTCGAGGGTGCGGTCGACCGTGACGTCGTGATCGCCGGCGGCGCCGACGCGCGCGACGCGAAGGTGCGGGCGTCGTACGACGCCGTCGCCACTTCCTACGCCGACCACCTCGTCGATGAGCTGCGAGACCTGCCGTTCGAGACATGGCTGCTGGACCGGGTTCTCGCCCATGCGGCCGGGCAGCCTGTGGTGGAGGTCGGCTCGGGCCCGGGACACGTCACGGCGTACTTGGGCAGTGGTGGGGCCGACGCAACGGGGATCGACCTCTCGCCCGCGATGGTGGCCGAGGCTCGCCGACGTTTCCCAGGTCGAACCTTCGAGGTCGGCGATCTGCGGCAGCTGAGCCGTCCGGCCATGAGCGCCGGGTGGGCGGCCGTCCTGGCGTGGTACTCACTCATCCACCTGGCAGCCTCCGAGCTGCCCGACGCCATCGCGGCCCTGGCTCGCCCGCTGTCACCCGGGGGATGGCTGGTCATCGGCATGCACGCCGGTGGCGAAGTCCGCCGGCTCGAGGAGTGGTTCGGCCATCACGTCGACCTCGACTTCGTCCTGCACGAGCCTGCGTTCGTGGTCGGGGTCGTCGAGTCCGCGGGTCTTGTCGACGTCGAGTGGTACGTCCGCGGGCCGTTGACTGCCAGGGGGGAGACGACACGGCGTCTGTACGTCGTCGGTCGCAAGCTCGCGTAGGGGCGCCCAGCCATTTGATGCGGACTATCGGTGGGCGGTCCAATCCGTGCCGGCGAAGGCCTCCAGGACCGAGACGGCCGAGCCGACGTCCGGCAGGGCCCGCAGCTCGTCCGCCACACCCAGGCACCGCTCGCCCATGGCGGCATCCGCCAGCACCTCGCGCACCCGATCTCCGATCTCGTCCGGCGTCGCGGTGGCGGCGTCGAGGGTGGAGGCGACACCGAGCTCCTCGGCCCGCAGCGCGTTGTGGGGCTGGTCCGCGCCGAGGGGCAGGAGCACCGACGGAACGCGGTGGGCGAGCGCTGCCATCAGGCTGCCCGATCCTCCGTGCGAGACGACGAGGTCGATCACGCGCAGCACGTCGGCCTGCGGCACGAACCGCTCGACCCGGACGTGCGGGGGCTGGGGCCCGAGCTGGGCGGGATCGAGCTCGCGCCCGACGGTGACGACCACGTCGGCCTCGACCTCGCCCAGCCCCGCCAGGAGTCGCTCGAAGAGATCGCCGGACTGCTTGTTGAAGATGGTGCCCAAGGTGGCGTAGACGCGCCGCCTTCCGGCACGTGCACGAGTCCTCGTCGGCGCCGCGGCCGACCGGTAGTGGACCGGTTGCTGGGGCAGCGGCGAGCAGGGGCTGCGGAAGGAGGGCGGGAAGTCCGACAGCACCGGTCCGGAGGTCAGCCGGGTCAGGCCCGGGTCGGGCGCCAGCCCGTGCTCGGCACGTACGACGTCGAGCTTCGGGCCCACCAGGTCGGGGCGGATCAGCAGCCCGGAAGCGAGCACCAGGTGGGTCGCGACCGGCACTCCGAGCAGCTCGGCAGCGATCGTCGTCCCGAGGTCGGTCTCGTCACGCACCACGAGATCCGGCCGGAAGTCCTCGATCACACCAGGCAGCTCAGCTGCCATCCGGCGCGCGCCCCTGTCGCCGAAGTTCTGGGCGAACTCGATCTCCGCGGCCTCGGCGTCGGTGGCCTCGAGGGGAGTCAGGTCGCGGACGGCGGGCGCGCCGTCGTGGTGCGGCCGCGGACTCGTCGCATAGGCACGGAAGCCCGCCTCCTCGATCCGCGGGACCAGGCCACCGGAGCCGGCCACCGCGACCTCGTGCCCCTGTGCCTGCGCCGCTCTGGCCAGAGGGAGCAGGGGGGCGAGGTGTCCGAGCCCGCCGACGAACGTCCAGAGGATCCGCATGGTGGGCCCAGCCTAGGGTCGGCCGCGCTGGGACGTGGCTCGCTGTCGGTCCGCCCGGCCACACTGGAGGCATGCGGACTCGGGAGCACGGGAAGATCGACGGCCAGGTGGTGCAGCAGCCTCGCCGGTTCTACGACGGTGGCACCTTGCCCCGTGACGGCCATCCGGGCGAGCCGCCGGACCCGGGTGCCGACCCCCGCATCGTGCTCGAGCGGCACGCCGAGGAGGGCGTCGAGACGTTCGCCCTCGAGCGGCGCCTGGCCTACCTCGACCGTCACGTCGGCGAGCTGCTCGTGCCCGCCGACCACGACTTCCGCACCGACCTGACGTCGGTGCCGGCACTGTTCACGTGGCTCGTGCCCAAGACCGGTGCCCACCTGCCTGCCGCGCTGCTCCACGACGCGCTGGTGGGCGGCCGCGTCGACCCGGCGTCGTACGTCGCCACGGAGGGGCACGTCGTCGACCGCGTGCGGGCCGACCGGATCTTCCGCGACGCGATGGCCGACACCGGCACGGGCGTGATCCGGCGCTGGATCGTCTGGACCGCGGTCACCGTCGCGACGATCTTCGTGGGGCGCGACGTGCCGTGGTCGCGCGCCAAGCACTGGTCCTATCGGGTCGCGGCCGGGGTGACGATCGTGGCGATCCTCTACATCGGCTACTCCGCGACCAGCGACCTCTTCGACCGGTCGTGGCCGGCCGCGGTGGACGTGCCGTGGATGGGGGAGCGGTCGTGGTGGGTGGAGGTCCTCGGCGGGCTGTCGGGAGCGATCGTCCTGCCGCTCGCGCTGAGCCTGCTGTGGGGCCGGCTGCGGATGGCGGGCGCCATCGCGGGCGTCATGCTCGCGGTCCTGCTGCACGTCACGGTCGGTCTGGCCATGATCGGCGCCAGCTACATCGCGCTCGAGCGGCTGGCGCGCCGCTCACCTCTCCTGGCCTGGACCCTGGCCGGCCTGGTGGTGGTCGCGGCGCTGGTGACGTTCGCGGCGGTCAGCTTCGGCTGACGCCGAGGTGTCCGCGCAGGCTCACCGCAGGGAGTACGTGGCCAGCGAGATGCCGACGTAGTGGGCCGCGAAGGCCAGCACGGTGAAGGAGTGGAACACCTCGTGGAAGCCGAACCACCGTGGTGAGGGGTTGGGCCGCTTGAGGCCGTAGACCACACCGCCGAGCGTGTAGAGGATGCCGCCGGCCGCGACCAGGATCAGGGTCGCGATCGCGATGCCGCTGCTGAACCGGTCGGCGCCGTCGAGGAACTGCGGGATGAAGAAGAGCGCCGCCCACCCGAGCGCGAAGTACATGGGGGTGTAGAGCCAGCGCGGCGCGTCGATCCAGAACACGCGGAAGAGGACACCCGCGATGGCCGCGCCCCAGACGACGAGCAGCAGCGTCGTGCGCGCGGTGCCGTCGAGGAAGAGCAGGGCGTAGGGGGTGTAGGTGCCGGCGATCAGCACGAAGATGTTGGCGTGGTCGAAGCGACGCAGGAACGCCCAGGTGCGCGGCGACCACGTGCCGCGGTGGTAGATCGCCGACACCGTGAAGACGAGGATCGCCGACAGCGCGAAGGCGGCGGACCCGACGCGCGTCGTGGCGGTGGGGGACAGGGCGATCAGGACGATGCCCGCGACGAGGGCGACCGGCGCGGTGCCGGCGTGCAGCCAGCCGCGCAGGTGGGGCTTGACCTCGGCCAGCTTGTCGGACATCAGCTCGCCGGCGCGCTCCACGGCGTGCTCGACGCGGTCGCGCTGGGTCATGAGCCGGTCACCATGCCGACAAAAGTACCCGGATCGGGGTGACGCGCGCACGCGGCGGCGAGGAGGGCTGGCTCACACGGCGTTACCATCGGCAGGTGGTCAGGCTGAAGGACGCAGCGCGGCGGGTGCTCTACCCGGCCTATGAGTCCCGCGTGGTGAAGCGGCTCCCGCCCGACCAGATCCCGCACCACGTCGGCGTGATGCTCGACGGCAACCGGCGCTGGGCCAAGGCGGTCGGCCTCAACACCGCGGAGGGCTACCAGGCGGGGGCCGACAACATCCGTCCCCTCCTCGGCTGGTGCGAGGAGGTCGGGGTCGGGGTGGTCACGCTCTGGCTGCTCTCCAGCGACAACCTCACCAACCGGCCCGCCGAGCAGCTCACCGGCCTGCTGACGATCATCGAAGGTGCTGTCGAGTCCCTGGCCGAGGCCGGCCGCTGGCGGATCCACCCGGTGGGGGCTCTCGACCTGCTGCCGCCCGAGACTGCTGAGCGGCTCAAGGCGGCCGAGGAGGCGACGCGCCACATCGACGGCCTGCTGGTCAACGTGGCGGTCGGCTACGGCGGGCGACGCGAGATCGCGGACGCCGTACGCGCGCTGCTGGCGGACCACGCCTCCCGCGGCACGTCGCTCGAGGAGCTGGCCGACCTGATCGACGTCGAGCACATCGCCGAGCACCTCTACACCAAGGGCCAGCCCGATCCCGACCTCGTGATCCGCACGTCCGGCGAGCAGCGGCTGGGCGGCTTCCTGCTGTGGCAGTCGGCCAACTCGGAGTTCTACTTCTGCGAGGCGCTCTGGCCCGATTTCCGGCGCGTCGACTTCCTGCGGGCCATCCGGTCGTACGCCGCTCGCGAGCGCCGCTTCGGCGGTTGACGTCAAGTCACCTGCTGGCCACCACCCGTTCGGGCGTGTCGGCCTTGAACACGGCGTCAACCGGCGTAATTTCGCAGCATCGGCAGGTGGGGAAGCTTGCCGAACCGGGAGGCAGTCCTTGAGCACTCAGATGGGAGCTCTCCGGTCCGTTGAATGACATCGGGCCGGGCGAGGAGTGCGCGCGCCGACCCGTAGCAAGGGGTTAGTCGTGGCCAGCAAGACCTCATCGCGTCCCTCTTCCGCAGAGCCGTCCGGCTCAGGTGCCCGCAGGACCTACGTCCTCGACACCAGCGTCCTGCTCGCCGACCCCGGCGCGCTCACCCGCTTCGCCGAGCACGAGGTCGTGCTGCCAGTCGTGGTGATCACGGAGCTCGAGGGCAAACGGCACCACCCCGAGCTCGGGTTCTTCGCCCGTTCGGCGCTGCGTTCCCTCGACGAGCTGCGCGTCGTGCACGGCCGTCTCGACGAGCCTGTCGCCATCGGGACGGAGGGCGGCACGCTCCGCGTGGAGCTCAACCACACCGACCCCGACTCGCTGCCCTCCGGCTTCCGGTTGGGCGACAACGACACCCGGATCCTGGCGGTGGCGCGCAACTTCGCCAACGAGGGCAGGCGGGTCACGCTCGTCTCCAAGGACCTCCCACTGCGGATCAAGGCGTCCGCGGTCGGCCTCGACGCGCAGGAGTACCGCGCCGAGGCGATCAGCGACTCCGGCTACACCGGCATGACCGAGCTCGAGGTGCCCGCGGCCGACCTCGACGAGCTCTACGAGGACGGTGTCATCGACCTCGCCGAGGCCCGCGACCTTCCCTGCCACAACGGCCTTGTCCTGCTGTCCGAGCGTGGTACGGCGCTGGGTCGCGTGGGCGCTGACAAGCGGGTCCACCTGGTCCGCGGCGACCGTGACGCCTTCGGGGTCCACGGCCGCTCCGCCGAGCAGCGGATCGCGCTCGAGATGCTGCTCGACCCCGAGGTCGGCATCGTCTCGCTCGGGGGCCGGGCCGGCACGGGCAAGTCGGCGATGGCGCTCTGCGCCGGGCTCGAGGCGGTGATGGAGCGCCGCCAGCACAAGAAGGTGGTCGTCTTCCGGCCGCTGTTCGCCGTGGGTGGCCAGGAGCTCGGCTACCTGCCCGGCTCGGAGAACGAGAAGATGTCGCCCTGGGCCCAGGCCGTGTTCGACACCCTCGGCGCGCTCACCGGCAAGGACGTGATCGACGAGGTGATGGACCGCGGCATGCTCGAGGTGATGCCGCTCACCCACATCCGCGGACGCTCGCTGCACGACGCCTTCGTCATCGTCGACGAGGCGCAGTCACTCGAGCGCAACGTGCTGCTGACGGTCCTCTCGCGCATCGGCGCCAACTCCAAGGTCGTGCTCACCCACGACGTCGCGCAGCGCGACAACCTGCGCGTCGGGCGCCACGACGGCATCGTCGCGGTGGTGGAGAAGCTCAAGGGCCACCCGCTGTTCGCGCACGTCACGCTGACCCGCTCGGAGCGCTCGCCCATCGCGGCGCTGGTGACCGAGATGCTGGAGGACGTCACCCTCTGACGTGGCGCACGTCGCTGGGACACAGGAGGCTCGTGGGGCTCACGAGCCTCCTGTGACGCAAGGGACATAGGTAATTCGGGTGTTCGGTTTGCACGCCCCACACGCCTCGTGCATGGTGGTCGTGATCGTTTCGTGACCTTTCAACCAGGTCAGGCCTGGGACACCCCCGAGAACACCGTCCCGACCGCCTCGTGGAGCGACTCGACCCGTGGTGCCTCTCGAGCCGCACACCCCTGTCGTCAACCCGTGAGACCCCCTTCGTGCCCCAGTCTGTGAAGTACGTCCCCACGCACCGCGCCCCCGGCAAGCACAAGGCCGCGCGCGTCCCCCGCCAGGCCCTGCGCACCACCCTCGCGCTCACCGGGCTGGCCGCCGCCGTCACTGGCGTGAGCGTCGCCGGCGGCATGTTCTCCCAGGACCCCTCGCTCACCCCCGCTGCCGCCGACGTGACCACCACGTCGTCCGACAACACCGCCGAGATCCGGCTCGAGAGCGCGCCGAGCACCGGCGCGCCCGACCTGGAGGAGCGCGCCCGCAGCACTGACGCCTCCCGCTCGTCGCGGCGTACGGACGCCACCAAGGCCGCCGCCCTGTCGATGTCGGCCGGCTCGGCAGTGACCAGGTCACAGAAGCTCTCGGAGGGCGACCCGCGTGACATCGCCCGCGCCCTGCTCCCGCTCTACGGCTTCTCGTCCGACCAGTTCTCGTGCCTCGACTCGCTCTACGTGAGCGAGTCCGACTGGCGGGTCGACGCCGACAACCCGACCTCGTCGGCGTACGGCATCCCGCAGGCGCTGACCCAGCTGCACGACCTGCCGGCGGACTACATGACCTCGGCCGAGTCGCAGATCCGGTGGGGCCTCGAGTACATCCAGGACACCTACGGTACGCCGTGCAACGCGTGGGAGTTCAAGCAGAGCAACAACTGGTACTGAGCCTGGCCACCCGTCAGGTGGGTGGCACCTCGATCACCATGACGCAGTTCTTCAGACCCTTGGGGCGCACGTAGGTGAAGCCGAGGCGTTCGTAGAGCCGCCGCGTGCCGTTGTAGAGGAAGGACGAGGACATCTTCTTCGTCTGCTCGGTCAGGTCGTGCGGATAGGCCTCGACCACGCCACCGCCCGCCTCGGCGATGAGGTCGAGGGCACCCCTGATGGCCACTTCGGTGACGCCTCGGCGGCGGTAGCGGCGGTCGACGAAGACGCAGGTGATCCGGTAGTCGGGGTCGGCGACCTTCTCCGCGTCGTACTGCTTGCGGTGGTGGATGGTGGGCAGCTCGGCGGGCGTGCCGTACTCGGCCCACGCGATCGCCTCGTCGCCGTCCATCACGAGCGCCGCGTGCGCGGCCCCTTCCTCGACGAAGCGCTTCTTCAGCGCCCGGTTGGCCTCCGCGCCCTGTCCACGCTCGTCGGAGTCGGGGTGGAACCAGATGCACCAGCAGCCGCCGAAGATCCCGTTGTGCCGCTGCACGAGGGCGTCGAAGGCCGGCCAGGTCTCCGGGGTCAGGGGGCGGACCTCGTACGTCGCGTCAGTGCCGGTCGTCGCGCTCATGCCCCGACCGTACGACGGCTGACGGACGTTGTGCGTCCGGATCAACGCTCGTTCATGGGTGGGTCATCGAGTCGACGTCCAGCGCGGCATCGAGCTGCTCCTCGGTCAGGTCGCCGCGCTCGACGTAGCCCATGGCGATCACGGTCTCGCGGATCGTGGCGCCCTCGGCGAGCGCCTGCTTGGCGATCTTCGCGGCCGCTTCGTAGCCGATGTAGGCGTTGAGCGGCGTGACGACGGAGGGGGACGACTCGGCGTAGCGCCGCATCCGGTCGGCATCGGCGGTGATGCCGTCGACGCACCGCTCGGCGAGCAGCACGGTCGAGGTGGACAGCACATGGATCGACTCGAGGAGCGCGTGCGCCATGACGGGCATCATCACGTTGAGCTCGAAGTTGCCGGCCGCGCCGGCCCACGCGATGGTCGCGTCGTTGCCCACGACGCGGGCGCACACCATGAGTGTCGCCTCGGGCAGCACCGGGTTCACCTTGCCCGGCATGATGCTCGAGCCCGGCTGGAGATCGGGCAGGTGGATCTCGGCGAGCCCGGTCGTGGGACCCGACGACATCCAGCGCAGGTCGTTGCAGATCTTGGTGAGGCCGACCGCGATCGTGCGCAGCACCCCCGACAGCTCGACGAGCGAGTCGCGCGTCCCCTGTGCCTCGAAGTGGTTGCGCGCCTCGGTGAAGGGCTGACCGGTCCGCTCGGACAGCGCGGCGATGGCCCGCTCGGCGAACGCGGCCGGCGTGTTGATGCCGGTGCCCACGGCCGTGCCTCCCAGCGGCAGCTCACGGACCCGGGGCAGGACCGACTCCACCCGCTCGATGCCGTGACGGAGCGTCGCGGCGTAGCCGCCGAGCTCCTGCCCGAGCGTCACTGGCGTGGCGTCCATCAGGTGGGTCCGACCCGCCTTGACCGCGTCGGCGTACTCCTCGGCCTTGGCCTCGAAGGACGTCGCGAGCCGGCCGAGGGCGGGGACGAGGTCGTCGACCACGGCCAGCGTCGCCGCGACGTGGATGCTGGTCGGGAACGTGTCGTTGCTGCTCTGCGAGGCGTTGACGTGGTCGTTGGGGTGGATGTCCACCCCCGCCCGTGCGGCCAGGGTGGCGATCACCTCGTTGGTGTTCATGTTGGAACTGGTCCCCGAGCCGGTCTGGAAGACGTCGAGGGGGAACCCCCCGTCGTGCTCACCTGCGACGATCGCGTCGGCGGCGCGCACCACGGCCTCCGCCTGGTCGTGGGTGATGACACCCAACCCGGCATTCGCGGTCGCGGCGGCCGCCTTGACGTGGGCCAGCGCCTGGATGTGGCGTGGCTGCAGCGTCAGGCCACTGATCGGGAAGTTCTCGATCGCTCGCTGGGTCTGCGCCCGCCAGAGGGCCTCGCGAGGAACTTCGACCTCGCCCATGGAGTCGTGCTCGGTGCGTGTCTCGCTCACCCGCTCGACGCTACCCCCGGGCGCTCACCCGATGGAACCGCACGTCAGGGTGGAACAGGATGGTCCGCCGGGCACGCCGTAGGTCAGGTCGGCGCGGGACTCCCACTCGTCGACCCAGGCGCCGGTGTCGTAGAACGCCGTCCAGCCCGGCAGCACCCCGGTGCTGGAGCCGCTCACCGGGCGGGTCGACCCGTCCGGCAGTGTCACCTCGACGACGTCGTGCTCGCCGGCGACGTAGCCGATCACGCCGTAGTGGTGGCCCTCGCCGTCAGCGTCGGCGGCCTTGCTGCCGCCGTAGAGCCGCAGGTCGGGGTCGCCCGGCTCGGTGCCGGGCTGCACGGCCCAGACCGTACGTCGCAGCGTCCGGCCGTCGTCGATGCCGGCCATCAGGACGTCGACCTCGGCGTCCTCGCTTGTGCGGAGGTCCACGCCTCGCAGGCGGGCGACGTAGAGGACCTCGGTGCCTCCATCGAAGGTGCCCATCGGGAGGACCTCGCCCACCACGGTGCCCGACTCCTTCGTGTACTCCGCGGGTCGGACGAACCGGCACGCCATCACCCCGCACACCGAGGGCTCGGTGTCCTCGAGCAGGTCCTCGAGGGTGCGACTCTCGACGTCCTTCGGGCGCGGACGCGTCTTCTCCTGTCCCGCGGACGCCGGGCCGGCGGGGTCAGGAGCCGTGGCCTCCGGACCACCCGAGGCGACCAGGGCGGTCGGGACGCCGATCGCGCCGACGACGGCCAGCGACGCCAGCCCGGTGACGATCCGGCGGCGGGTCCGCAGGCGGCGGCCGGCGTGCCGGATCGCGGTGAGGTCGGGGGATCCGGTGGCGGCCGGCTCCGCGGCCACGAGGCGGTCGAGCTCGTCGTGATGACTGGTCATGGTCGGTCCTTTCCTGCGGTGCTGTGGGCCGAACGCAGCCGGGACAGGGCGCGGGACGCGGTGCTCTTGACCGTCCCGGTGGAGACGCCCAGCTGTCGGGCGACCTCGCTCTCGGGCGCGTCGAGGTAGTAGCGCCACACGATGATGCTGCGTTCGCGGGGCGAGAGAGGCGCGAGGAGCTCGCTGAGCTCGGAGCGGTCGTCCACGGGGGCCTCGCCACCGTGGACCCACCCGTCCCCGATCCGGTCCACCGGGACCGGCCGCCGTCGGCGTACGGAGTCGATGTAGCCGTTGACCAGGGTGCGGTGGACGTAGGCATAGGCACCCTCGCGGGTCACCCGGCCCCAGCTCGCGTAGGCCTTCGCCAGCGCGGACTGCACGAGGTCCTCGGCCTCGTGGCTGTCGTGGGAGAGCAGCCAGGCCGCGCGCCGCAGTCGCGGCCATGCTGCCGCCACGAACTCCTCGAACTCGACGTCCAGGTCACTCCGTGCCATCGAACCCCCCTCATCCTCTTCTCGCCCATCCCTACGCAGCAGGGACGTGGAAGGTTGAGTCAGCGCCGCGGGTACCGCCGAACGCCGACCCGGGGCGGCGCCAGAGCGCGTCCCGACCGTACCTTGACGAATAGGTAACCGATAGGTTACCAATGAGGCATGGACCCGTTCGCTGCACTCGGAGACCCGGTCAGGCGTGACCTGGTGGCCCGGCTGTCACGAGCGCCCGCGCGGGTCGTCGACCTGGCGGCCGACCAGGCCATCAGCCGTCCGGCCGTCAGCCGGCACCTGCGGCTCCTCGCCGAGGCTGGCCTGGTCGTGGCGGAGGACCGGGGGCGCGAACGGCACTACCGACTGCAGCCGTCCGGGCTCGACCCCGTCACCGACTGGCTGGCCGGCCTCGAGCCACCGGCCCGGTTCGCCGCGTCCGCCCTCGACGGTCTCGACCTCGAGGTGCGCCGGACGACACGCGAGCGCTCCGCCGACCGAGCCGCCGACCGATCCACCCACACCACCACCGAGGAGACGGCATGACCACCACCCCCCAGCCCACCGGGCGCAGGGAGACGAGGAACGGCGAGACCTTCCTCGTGTTCGAGCGCACCTTCCGCGCGCCGATCGAGGACGTGTGGGCAGCGGTGACCGAGTCCGACCGAATGGGCCGCTGGATCGGGGTCTGGACGGGAGATCCGGCGAGCGGCTCCATCACCTTCCGGATGACCGCGGAGGGCGACGACGTGCCCGACGAGACGATCTGGATCGACGAGTGCGTCCCGCCACGACGACTGGTCATGCGCGCGGCACAGCCCGTGGCGGAGGACCTCCTGTGGGCCTGGGAGATCGACCTCGCCGAGGCCGACGGCACGACCACGCTGACCTTCGCCCAGGGCGTGACCGACCCGGTGCTCGCGGAGAGCGTCGGTCCCGGCTGGGACTACTACCTCGACCGCCTCGTGGCCGCCGAGACCGGCGAGGACCTCGACGCGATCGACTTCGACGACTACTACCCGGCGCTCAAGGACCACTACCGCACCCAGCTGGCCTGAGACAGGGCCGTCGCACGGCGTGCCCCCTTGGTCCGCACGCGAGCGCTGGAGAGCATGGGGGCATGCGGTCACTGCGTCTCGGGATCGGCTTCGGCATGACCATCGTGCTCATGGGGGTCGGATCTGCCTGCTCGGCCCTCGGCGGCGACGACACCGAGCCGCCGTCGCGCACCGCCGACGAGCTGGCCGCGGCGCTGTCCGAGCACTCCCTCGGGGAGGTGCCACTCACCGACGAGACCGACCGCGCCGCGTTCGCCGAGCTGGTCGCGCCCCTCGGGGACGTGCCGGTCGCGGTGGAGGTGGCCTCGGTCGACGAGCCCGAGGATGCCGCCGAATCAGGGGCGACGGCGACCCTCGCCTGGCAGTGGGACCTCACCGACGCCGACGCGTGGACGTACGAGACCACGGTCGCGCTCGTGCCCGTCGAGGACGGGTGGCAGGTCGACTGGACCCCGGAGGCGCTCGCGCCCGAGCTGGCCGACGGCGACACGCTCGGCCTGCGGACGCAGAAGCCGCAGCGCGGCGACGTCATCGGCGACGGTGGTGCGGTGCTGGTCACGGAGCGCCCGGTGCTGCGCTACGGGCTGGACAAGACCAAGGTCGAGGGTCCCCAGGTCGCCCGCAGCGCTCGGCGTATCGCCCGCGTCCTCGACGTGGACGAAGCGTCGTACGTCGAACGCGCGGAGGCCATGGGACCCGAGGCCTTCGTGGAGGCGATCGTGCTGCGCGAGGACGACGCCCTCGAGGTGCTGCCCGAGTTCAGGCGGATCCGGGGAGCGCTCGCGGTGCGCGACAACATGCCGCTCGCCCCCTACCGCGAGTTCGCCGCCCCCCTGCTCGGCCGCGTCGGTCCGGCCACGGCCGAGCTGGTCGAGGGGTCAGGTGGCCGCATCGCCGCCGGCGACGAGGTGGGACTGTCCGGACTGCAGGCGCGCTACGACGAGCAGCTCCGCGGCAGTGCCGGCACAGCCGTCGTCGCCCGCGACGCGGACGACGAGCTGCGCACCCTGTTCGAGGTCCCGGCCACCGACGGCGCCGACCTGGTCACCACCCTCGACCCGGTGCTGCAACAACGCGGCGAGGACGCGCTGGCGACCCTCGGCGAAGGCGCACCGGCCAGCGCACTCGTCGCCATCCGGCCCTCGGACGGCGCGGTTCTCGCCGTCGCCAACGGCACGGGCGGGACGGGCGCGGACCTGGCGTCGACCGGCCACTACGCCCCCGGCTCCACCTTCAAGATCGTCAGTGCGCTGGCGCTGCTGCGCTCCGGCCTGACCGTCGGCGACGTGGTCTCGTGTTCTCAGACCACCGTGGTGGACGGACGCTCGTTCAAGAACTACGACGACTACCCGTCCTCGTCCCTGGGCGAGATCACCTTCACCGAGGCGATCGCCCAGTCGTGCAACACCGCCCTGATCGGCAACGCGGACCGGCTGGCGTCCGGCGACCTCGCGGCAGCCGCGCAGGCGCTCGGGCTCGGCACGGACCACGACCTCGGCTTCCCGGTCTACTTCGGCCAGGTGCCGCCGCCGACGACCGAGACCGGTGCGGCGGCCGACATGATCGGGCAGGGGGCCGTGCTCGCCAGCCCCTTCGCCATGGCCACGGTCGCCGCGTCCGTCTCGGCCGGCCGGGCGGTGCTGCCGGTCCTCCTCCCCGACCACCAGGTCGAGCAGACGCCGCCGGAGGTCCCCCTGACCGAGGCAGAGGCCGGCACGCTGCGGGGGCTGATGCGGGCGGTGGTCACGTCCGGGTCGGGACGCTTCCTGCTCGACGTGCCGGGTGAGGTCGGCGCGAAGACCGGAACCGCCGAGCACGGCGAGCCGGATGCCTCGGGGAGCCTGCCGACCCACGCCTGGATGATCGCCACCCGAGGCGACCTCGCGGTCGCGGTGTTCGTGGAGACGGGCGTGTCGGGCTCGCAGACCGCCGGACCCGTGCTCGAGGCGTTCCTGCGCTGAACCTCAGCGTCGCGCGAGGTAGAGGTAGTACTGCTCGTGACGTTCCTGCAGCAGCACCTCGTGAGCCTGCTCCTCCGCGACGCCGAAGACCTCCTGCATCGCCTCGAGCAGCTCCGGGGCGGCGTTCGCCGACCACACCACGAGCACGCCACCGGGACTCAGCAGGTCGTGGCACCGGCGCAGGAACTGCTCCTCGTAGACCGCCTCATTGGCCTCGTGCACGAGGTAGCCGGGCCCGTTGTCGACGTCGAGCAGCACCAGGTCGTACGTCGAGCGGGCCTCCGCGATCGCCATCGTGATGTCGGCGTTGACCACCGTCGCGCGGGCGTCGGCGAGCACCGCGGGCCCGTGGGGCACCGTCCCGTCGCGCATCCACTCGATGAGCGGCTCCTCGATCTCGACGACCACCGCCCGCTCCACGCGGGGGTCGGCCAGCACCCGCTGCAGGGTGAAGCCCAGCCCCAGACCGCCGATCAGCACGGCGGCCGGGTTCTCGACCAGGTCGAGGGCCTGCGCCGCGAGCTCGATCTCGCTGGTGGTCTCCAGGGTGTCCATGACGAAGACGCCGTTGACGCGCAGCTCGAGCACGTCGGGCGCCGTCTCGGACGTACGACGTCGCAGCACCACGTCGCCGCGCTCGGTCTCCGCCCGCGCGATCTCCACACTGTCCACGGGAACCATCCTGCCCATCTCTCCCTTCCTGCCCAAAGGCCCCCCGGGGTGTGCACGGGCGGCCCCGAACGGCGGCGACGTTGCTACGTTGAACAGGTGTACACCGTGGGTCGAGCTGCAGAGCTCACCGGCGTGCCTGCCGGGACCCTGCGCAAGTGGGAGCAGCGCTACGGCGTCGTCAACCCGCAGCGGACCTCGGGCAACTACCGCCTCTACGACGACGAGGCGGTGCGCCGGTTGAGCGTGATGCGCAGCCTGGTCGACGCGGGCTGGTCCGCGCAGGAGGCCGCCCGGCGCGTGATCGACGACGCGGCGACCGCGCAGGCGGAGATCGCGCGTCCGGAGGAGTCCGCGACCGACCCTCGCATCGAGGAGCTCATCGCGTGCGCGGTGGACTTCGACGTCCCCCGTCTCGAGAAGGTGCTCGACGAGGCCTTCACGGACGCTGACGTCGTCTCGGTGGTCGACGACTGGCTGATGCCGTCACTCGTGCACCTGGGCAAGGCGTGGCAACGGGGTGAGGTCACCGTGGCCGGGGAGCACTTCGTGACGTCCGCCGTGCACCGCCGGATGGCGTTCACCTTCCAGACGCTGCCGGCGGCCATGAACAGCGGCCCGCGGGCGGTGGTGGGGCTGGCGCGCGGGGCCCGCCACGAGCTCGGCGTCCTGGCCTTCGCCCTCGTGCTGCGCTCCCACGGCGTTCCGGTGACCTACCTCGGCGGCGACCTGCCGCTCGAGGCCTGGGTGGGCACGGTCGGCCTGATCTCACCGGCCGCGGTCGTGCTCGCCGTGCCGATGATCGAGGACATCCCCGCCGTCCGCGAGGCCGCGGCGGCGCTGATGCCCCTGAGCCCGGTGCTGCTCGGTGGCGCGCACCAGGACGAGGTCGAGGGTCCCCGGCACCTCGGCCACCGCGCCGGTGCCGCTGCCGTGGCACTGGCAACGCAGCTCGCCGCCGCGAGCTGAGTGGCTTGACAGGTTACGTCATACGGACGGGGCATCCGCTCGCGCCGTCCGCATGACGTCCGGTGCTCCGGTCCGGGCCAGGACGTCTCCACCGAGGGCCTTTCGAGCACGTTCTCCACAGGCCGAACGCCACCTACGGGCGCGCCGTCGGTGGGACGACGCAACCTCACCCGCATGCCGAAGCAGACTCCGTACAACGATCCGAGGTTCGCCCGCGCCCGGAAGGAGGCCGTCAGGCAGGGCGGAGTGCTGTCCCGGCCGCAGCTCTATGCACTCGGCATCACCCGCCACGAGATCCGCGGCCAGGTCCGCGCCCACCGGTGGCAGCTGGTCGGGGACCAGTCCGTGTGCCTGCACAACGGCGAGGTCTCCGACGTCGGCCACCAGTGGGCGGCCGTGTTCCAGGGTGGTCCGCGGGCCTGCCTCGACGGCGCGTCTGCGCTGGTCGCGGGAGGATTGGAGCGCTACACGGTGCTTCAGCACCGGGTGTCCGTGCCCCGCGGGGCGCGTGTTCGACGTTCGCGGCTCTACGACATCCGCCAGACGCGGCGATGGGCCGCGACCGACCTGGCTCCCTCGGGGATTCCGCGCACGCTCCCCGACGTCGCCGGCGTCCGGGCAGCCCTGTGGGCAGCGTCGGACCGACAGGCGGTCTACGTCCTGACGCTCGTCGTCCAGCAAGGTCTCGCCTCGGCCGACCAGCTGGGACTTCAAGCTCTTCGCATCAGCCGCGACCGGCGCCGCCGCCTGGTTCACACCACGATCCTCGACCTTCTCGACGGTGCCCGTTCGCTGGGCGAGGTCGACGTCGTACGCGCTCTCCGCCGGCGGGGCCTCCCACCACCGACGCGCCAGGTCCTGAGGTGCGACCGGCACAACCGCTACTACCTCGACCTCTACTGGGAGGACTTCGGGCTCGTCGTCGAGATCGACGGCATCCAGCACACCTGGGCCACGAACGTGGTCGGCGACGCGTTGCGCCAGAACTCCCTCGTCCTCGCCAGCGACCGCGTCCTCCGGCTACCGCTCCTGGGTCTGCGACTCGAGCCGGAGGCCTTCTTCGAGCAGATCGAGGAGGCGCTGGTCGTGGGTGGCTGGCGGCGACCGGTGGGGACGTCATACAGAGCGCGCCTGCGTTGACCCCCACCGTATGACGTACGCCTACTCGGCCGAGCGCACCCGGATCCCCGACTCCAGGAGCGAGCTCAGCGGCACCGTGACGGCGCCGGAGGGATCGGTGAAGAAGTCGTTGCCCTTGTCGTCGACGACGATGAAGGCGGGGAAGTCCTCGACCTGGATCTTCCACACGGCCTCCATGCCGAGCTCCTCGTACTCGATGACCTCGACGGACTTGATGCAGTCCTGCGCGAGGCGAGCAGCCGGGCCGCCGATCGAGCCGAGGTAGAAGCCGCCGTGGGCGGCGCAGGCCTCGGTGACCTGCTTGGAGCGGTTGCCCTTGGCCAGCATGACCATCGAGCCGCCGGCGGCCTGGAACTGCTCGACGTAGGAGTCCATCCTGCCCGCGGTCGTAGGACCGAACGAGCCGGACGGCATGCCCTCGGGCGTCTTCGCCGGGCCGGCGTAGTAGACCGGGTGGTCCTTCATGTACGCCGGCATCTCCTCACCGGCGTCGAGGCGCTCCTTGATCTTCGCGTGCGCGATGTCGCGCGCCACGACCAGCGGCCCCGTCAGCGACAGCCGGGTCTTGACCGGGTGCTTCGACAGCTCCGCGAGGATGTCGGCCATCGGCTGGTTGAGGTCGACGGCCACGACCTCGCCGCCGGAGATGTCGTCGGAGACGCCGTCGGTGGGCATGTAGTGGGCGGGGTCGGTCTCCAACTGCTCGAGGAAGACGCCGTCGGGCGTGATCTTGCCTAGCGCCTGGCGGTCGGCCGAGCACGACACGGCGATCGCGACCGGGCACGAGGCACCGTGGCGGGGGAGACGGACGACACGCACGTCGTGGCAGAAGTACTTGCCGCCGAACTGGGCGCCTATCCCGAACGACTGGGTGAGCTCGAAGACCTTCTCCTCCAGCTCGGTGTCGCGGATCCCGTGGGCGCTCATCGAGCCCTCGGTCGGCAGGTCGTCGAGGTAGTGCGCGGAGGCGTACTTGGCGGTCTTGAGCGCGAACTCGGCGCTCGTGCCACCGATCACGACGGCGAGGTGGTAGGGCGGGCAGGCCGCCGTGCCCAGCGACCGGATCTTCTCGTCGAGGAACTCCATCAGCCGCGTCGGGTTGAGGACGGCCTTGGTCTCCTGGAAGAGGAACGACTTGTTGGCCGAGCCGCCGCCCTTGGCCATGAAGAGGAACTTGTACTCCGGGACGTCCTTGGCCGGCGTGGAGTAGAGCTCGATCTGGGCCGGCAGGTTGGTGCCGGTGTTCTTCTCCTCGAACGTCGTCAGCGGCGCGAGCTGGGAGTAGCGGAGGTTGAGCCGGGTGTAGGCGTCGTACACACCTTTGCTGATCGCCTCGCCGTCGTCAGCCCCGGTGAGCACGCCCTCGGACTTCTTGCCCATCACGATCGCGGTGCCGGTGTCCTGGCACATCGGCAGCACGCCGCCGGCGGAGATGTTGACGTTCTTGAGCAGGTCGAGAGCCACGAAGCGGTCGTTGCCGGACGCCTCGGGGTCGTCGATGATCTTGCGCAGCTGCGCGAGGTGTCCGGGCCTCAGGTAGTGGCTGATGTCGTGCATCGCCTCCTCCGTGAGCCGCCGGATCGCCTCGGGGTCGACCTTGAGGAAGGTGCGGCCGTCGACCTCCACGGTGGACACGCCCTCGGTGGTGATCAGCCGATAGGGGGTCTCCGCGGCGCCGTTGGAGCCGGCGGTGGGCAGGAGGTCGGAGTAGCGGAAGTCAGCCGTCGTCACGAACGATCAATGTAGTCGCGCGATCGCCCCGGCGTGCGGCCGGGACCGGCGATCGGACCTCCACGAGGTCGGAGAGGCGGAGTGCGTCGATCCGCCGCAGCAGGGGTACGTGGCCCCGCGCGTTGGCGTGCGCGCGCCGCAGCAGCCGCGCGGCGATCAGGCCCTGGCCGTGCGCGAGAGAGAGCTCCGCTGCCCGCCAGCGGCAGTAGCCGGCGTCGTGGGGTCGGTGGATCCTGTCCCACAGATCTGCGGCTTCGGTCCAGTGCGTCACGGTCGCGGTGTCGTCGAGCCGGGCGAGCTCGGCCCGCCAGGTGGCGTACGTCGCGGGCATGGCCACGTGGGGCGCTGCGGGCCCGAAGGGGTCGTCGGACCACTGCCGACGCCACAGCTCGAGCATGTCCGAGAGCCCGGTCGCCAGCTCGTCGCGCCGCGGGGGATCGGCGAACGCCAGGTCCGCCGCTGCCCGGGCGGCCAGGGTGAGCAGGGTGCCGGTGTAGGGCGACCACGACGTCGTTGTCTCCTCGGCGATGCCGTCGCCGATCCGGCGGAGCGCCGTCCCCGGCTGGTCGAGCCAGAGGTCACACAGGGCCTCGACGCTCAGCTGCGCCTGCCGGTGGCTGCTGGTGTCGAAGTCGAGGGCGGCCACGGCCTCCAGGCGCTTGCTCGCGCCGTCGAGGTCGCCGCGCAGCACGTCGACCCACGAGCGCATGACGTGGAGGAAGCGGGTGGTCTGCCGAGGTCGGTCCTTGGTGTAGGGCCTGATCAGGCGCATCGCCTTGGGCACCGCGCCCTCACTGATGCGCGCCTCGACCACGTTGCAGACCAGCAGCGTGCTGAGGATGAACAACCCGATGTCGGCCTCGCGGGTCGCCTCGAGCCCCGCTTCGGCTGCCTCCGCGATCTCGTCACCACTGGCGCAGCACATCAGCAGCAGGTCGGTGTGGAAGGTCCCGAGCCACACTTCGCCGAAGTGGTCGCCTGGCACGTGCATGCGGCTCGCCTCGTCGGCCGCGCTCAACCCTGCCTGGGTGCGGCCCGCGACGACGTCATGCCAGGCGCGTTCGATCAGCACCTCGCGGTGCAGCGCGAGGTCGCCGAGCCCGGCGCTGAGGTGGAGTGCCTCGGCCGTCACGTCGTCGGCCTCCTCGTACCGTCCAGCGGCGCGCAGGGCGCTGGAGTGGTCGCCCATCGCCTGCACCCTCGCGACCTGGTCGTCGAGGTCGGCGAGGGCCGCGACGGCTTCCTGGGCGAACAGCACGGCCGTCTCCGGATCGGTGGCGACCATGACCTGGCTCGACCGGCGGAGCGCGAGCGCGTGCTCCGCAGTGGTCAGGTCGGCTCCGAGCGCACGTGCCTCGTCCACCAGTGGCGCGGCCTGGACGGTCCGACCCTGTCCGATCATCGCGTGGACTGCCTCCAGCAGCAGCTCCGCACGCGTGACTCCGGCCGCGGCCGGCGGGGGTCCGTCGCCGGGCCACAGCGCCAGCGCCCGCTCCCAGTGTGCGGTCTCCTCGGCGCGCGCCTGCCGGGCGCACGCGGCGCGGGCGGCGGTGACTCGCCACCGGAGCTCCTCACCCGGGTCCGTAGCGCGTCGCCAGTGCTCCGCGACCTCCGCGGCAGCCGGGCTGGAAGCAGCAGCAAGCACTCCGGCCACGCGTCGATGGGCCGAGGTCGCCTCTCCCGGTGTCAGCTGGGTCCGCACGGTCGCGGCGAGCATCGGATGGCCAAGGGCCACGTCGGAGGTGTCGTAGGGGCCGGCCAGCAGGTGCCGGATCACCAGCTCGCGAAGCGCCTCGTCGAGCTCGGCCCCGTCCATCGCGGCCGCGGCGCCCACCACCCCCGGGGGAAGTGGACGGTCGGCGGCGGCGGCCACCGCGACCAATGCCCGGGCGCTCGGAGTGAGGCCGTCGAGGTGGCTCGCCAAGGCGTCCGACAGGCGGTCGGGGAGCTCGTCGCGGGTCATCGACCGGGCCAGCTCCCGGGTGAACAACGGCAGGCCACGGCTGATCCTGTGGACCCGCTCGAGCTCGGTGCGGGTGGGGTGTGCGCCGACCAGGAGCCTGATCTGGTCCTCGGTCTCCTCCGCTGTCAGGGGCGGGAGGTCGATGCAGTACGTCGCGTCGCGCCGCACTCGCTTCAGCCACGCGTCCGCAGCGGACGACTCACCTCGGCGCAGGGTGCCGACCACCGGGACGCGACAGCTGCCGACGGCCAGCCGCTCCAGGCAGGCCAGCGAGCCTGCGTCCGCCCACTGCAGGTCTTCCAGGATCAAGGCCACCGGGCGCTGCCGGGCCAGGGAGGACAGGACCGACTGCACGGCGGCGAACATGCGATCGAGCGCGAAGCGGTCCTCCGCGTCGACGAACGCGGTCTCGAGCTCGGGCAGGATCCGACGCAGGGAGGGGCCGACGAAGTCGGGGCACTCGGCCAGCGCCCGGTCGAGCCACACGCCGTCGTCCTGGGCATGAACCTCCCGAAGGGCGTCTGCGACCAGGGCGAAGGGCTCTCCCGCCAGCAGTGCCCGCCCGCGAGCGTGGGCGACCCAGCACGACACCTCCTCGGACGCCGTGGCGACCAGCGTCGTCTTGCCCAGGCCGCCCTCGCCGACGACGAGGACGAGCCCGCTGCCGGCTTCGAGGTGGCGGCGCAGGACGACGAGCTCGGCCCGGCGGCCGGCGATCCTGCGCGACGAGGGGACGCGGCGGCTGCCACCGGCCGTGGCGGCGAGCCACAGCTCCCTGAACTGCGTGACGTCGCCCGACAGTGCGAGGACCAGGGCCTCGAGTGGCCCCCACGCGGGAAGGTGCGGCAGGGAGAAGACATGCGAAAGGGTGGTGTGGGAGCAACCGGCCGCCCGGGCCAACCGGCGCAGGCTGGGCCGACCGGCCTCGCTGTGCAGGCGGTGCAGCTCCTCGACGAGGTCGTGGTGGGGACCGGGCTCGAGGTCCGGCACGTGCAGTGCGCCCATGGGTCTCCTCCCACCCCGTCCTCAGTCTCAGGATCGACCGGTCGGCGGCCCTTGTCCAGCGTCCTTGGGGGAGTCAGCGGCGGCGGCTGCCCCGAGGCCTCTGCTACGGTCGCGGTGTCCCCACGGGAGCTCGCGGCAGCGGGCTGAGAGGGAGCTGAAGTCCGCTCCGACCGTTACACCTGATCCGGGTAATGCCGGCGAAGGAAGCGATCCGATGCTGTCCCATTCACGTGTGGCCCGGCTCTTCTGCCTGGTCTCCACCACCGACGAGCTCGACCTGCTCGAGGACCTTGCCGCAGCAGGCGTCACCGGCTTCCAGGTCCGCGACAAGGGCGCCACCACCCGCGAGCTGGTCGCGCTGACCCGGCTCGTGGTCGCCGCGGTGCGGCCGGCCGGCGCGATCGTCGTCGTCGACGACCGCGTCGACGTCGCGCTGGCGGCCGGGGCCGATGGCGTCCACCTCGGGGCCGACGACCTGTCGATCGCCGATGCCCGCCGCGTCGCACCGCACCTGGTCATCGGCGCCACCTGCCGCGACGCCGATGCCGTCCGGCTGGCAGCGGCCGATGGCGCCACGTACGCCGGGTTCGGGCCGGTCTTCACCACGTCCAGCAAGGCCGGCCTGCCGGCTCCTCTGGGTGTCGAGGCGATCAGGGGAGCCGCGGGGGTGCTGCCCCTGATCGCCATCGGCGGGATCGACGTCGTGGGCGCCCGCGCGTCGCGCGCGGCCGGCGCCCACGGCGTCGCCGTCATCGGCTCGATCTGGCGACATCCCGATCCCGTGGCAGCCGCGAAGGAGCTCGTGACGGCGGTCGGCTGATGCGCGTGCACGTCCTCGGCGGCGGCATCATCGGGCTCGCCTGCTCGGCGGAGCTGGTCGGGCGCGGCCACGACGTCACGGTCGTCGACCCGGCCCCGGGGTCGGGCGCGAGCCGCGCCGCCGCGGGCATGCTCTCGCCGGCGGGGGAGGCCTGGCACGGCGAGGGGACCCTGCACGCGCTGGGTGTCGCCTCCGGCCGGTTGTGGCCGTCGTACGCCGCAGCGCTGGCGCTGCCAATGCACGACTCCGGCACCTTGCTGGTCGGCGTCGACGCCGGCGACCGTCAAGAGGTCGAGCGCCAGGCCGCGCTCCTCGCCACCCACGGCGAGCGGGTCGAGGTGCTCGACGGTCGCCGGGCCCGTGCCCTCGAGCCTGCCCTCGCGCGCGTCACCGCCGCGGCCGTGCTGGCGCAGGACCGTGCGGTCGACCCCCGCGCCGTGGTGGCGGCACTGCTGTCCAGGCTCGGACCGCGCGTCGTGCCGCAGGCCCCGAGCGATCGGCCGGACGCGACGGTGATCGCCACGGGCGCGCACCTGCCGAGGCCGTACGACCATCTCGTGCGCGGCGTGCGCGGCGAGATCCTGCGCCTGAGGGGCGACGTCGGACTGCGGCGCGTGGTGCGGGGGTGGGTGCGCGGCGAGCCGGTCTACGTCGTGCCGCGTCGCGACCGCAGCGGAGGCCCGGGCGAGGTGGTGGTCGGCGCGACCTCCGAGGAGCACGACGGCCCGCCAGTGGTGACCGCCGGTGGCGTACGCCGCTTGCTGGCCGCCGCGACCGAGCTGGTGCCCGGTCTCGACCGGGCCGAGCTGTGCGAGGCGCTCGCGCGTGATCGCCCAGGCACCGCCGACAACCGGCCACTCGTCGGCCCCACCGGCGATGCCGGCGTCTTCCTCGCCGCCGGCCACTTCCGCCACGGCGTGCTGCTCGCCCCGCTGACCGCGCGACTGCTGGCCGACGCCGTGGAGGGCGCCGCCCCCGACCCCACGCTCGACCCGCGCCGCTTCGCGGCCCACACCCTGCAGGAGGACTCATGAGGATCACGCTCAACGGGTCGGTCGTCGTGACCACGGCCCCGACCGTCGCACAGCTGCTCGGCGACGTTCCGCCCGGCCGGGCGGTCGCCGTCAACCGCGAGGTGGTGCCGCGCTCTGCGCACGTCAGCCATCCCGTCACCGACGGTGACGAGGTCGAGGTCGTCGAGGCGGTGGCCGGCGGATGACCACCCCACGACGTTCTTCTCCTCCGCTGCGCTCCCCCGAACAACGACGCGGGGACCCCCGGATGAGCCCTCTCGTGATCGCGGGCGAGACCCTGGACTCGCGCCTCTTCCTCGGCACCGGCGGCCTGCCGCGGCCCGAGCTGGTGCGACCGGTGCTCGAAGCCGCGCGCCCCGCGCTGGTGACGGTGAGCATGCGGCGTACGTCCGGCAGTGCCCCCGGTGGACTGCTCGGCATCCTGCGCGACGTCGGGGCACGGGTGCTGCCCAACACGGCCGGGTGCCTCTCGGCCGGCGAGGCCGTCCACACCGCCCGGCTGGCTCGCGAGGCGCTCGGCACCACCTGGGTCAAGCTCGAGGTGGTCGGCGACGAGCGCAGCCTGCTCCCGGACGCGGTCGAGCTGCTCGACGCCGCCGAGACGCTGGTGGCCGAAGGGTTCACGGTGCTGCCCTACGCGCCGGCCGACCCCGTGCTGGCCCGGCGCCTGGTCGACGCCGGCTGTGCGGCAGTGATGCCGCTGGGGTCGCCGATCGGTTCCGGCCTGGGCGTGCTCGACCCGCACGCGATCGAGGCAGTGGTGGCCGCGGTCGACGTCCCGGTCGTGCTGGACGCCGGCATCGGCACCGCCTCCGACGCGGCCCTGGCGATGGAGCTGGGCTGCGCGGCGGTCCTGGCCGCGAGCGCCGTCACCCGAGCCGACGACCCGGTGGCGATGGCACGGGCGCTGCGCCTCGCGGTCGAGGCCGGACGGGCGGCGCGTCAGGCCGGGCGGATCCCGCGACGGGCCGCGGCCCGGTCGGCGAGCCCGCTGGTGGGCAGGGTCTCGTGATCCCGCGACTGGTGCTGCTGACCGATCGCTCCCAGCTCGCCCTCGGGCGAGGACTGAGCCGGACGGTCACCGAGTGCGTCGAGGCCGGCCTGCGTGCCGTTGTCGTGCGCGAGCACGATCTCGAACCGGCGGCCCGCACCGCGCTGGTGCGCGAGCTGACCGAGCTGCCCGGACTCCTCGTCATCTCCTCGCGCATCCACGGCGCCGCGGCGGACGGCCTGCACCTCGCGGCCCGGCAGCGCGCTCCCCAGCACGGTCGGTGGGGCAGGTCCTGCCACTCGCGCCAGGCGGTCGCCCGATCGGCGGCCGAGGGAGCGTCGTGGGCCACCTTGTCGCCGTACGCCGAGAGCGCGAGCAAGCCGGGCCGAGGCTCCGTCCTCGCCCCGGCCGACCTCGCCGGCCACCCGATCCCGGTGCTCGCCCTGAGCGGGATCGGCCCGCACAACGCCGCCGGTGCCGTTGCGGCCGGAGCCCACGGGGTTGCGGTGATGGGCGCCGTGATGCGTGCCGACGATCCGGCCGGGGTCGTGGCCGAGCTGCTGGCCGCGCTGGTGGACGTGCCGGGTCGGGACGGGCTGCGGTGAGCACGCCGCCCGTGGTCCTCACCGTCGCCGGCACCGACTCCGGGGGAGCCGCCGGGATCGCGGCGGACCTCGCCGCGATCGGACACCTCGGCTGCCACGGCGCCTGCGTCGTCACGGCCGTCACCGCGCAGGACACGACCGGCGTGCACGCCATGCACGCGGTGCCGATCGACGTGGTCGACGCCCAGGTCGGCGCCGTCCTCGACGACCTCCCGGTGGCGGTCGTGAAGACCGGGATGCTCGGCACGCCGACCGTGGTCGCGCTCGTCGCGGACCGCCTCGGCCACCTGCCGCTGGTCGTCGACCCGGTGCTGGCCGCGACCAGCGGTGCGGTCCTCGGCGACGGGTCCGTGATGGACGCCTACGTCCAGGAGCTGTTGCCGCGCGCCCTCGTGGCGACCCCCAACCACGACGAGGCCCGCGTCCTCACCGGCCGCGACGACCCACCGCCTGACCTGGCCGCTCGGTTGGCCGACCTCGGCTGCGCCGTCGTGCTGACCGGCGGGCCCGAGTGGCGGCCGGGCCGGAGGGCGACGAGCTGCACCGACTGGGTGTGCCTGCCCGGCGGACGGCCCGAGCCGCTCGCCCATCCCGCCGTCGCGACGAGCGCCGACCACGGCACGGGGTGCACGTTCGCCAGCGCTCTGGCAGCCCTGCTGGCGCATCCGTTGGCGGAGACGCGCGGACATTGCCCCCACCCGGACGCGGGCTCCCCGCCTGCGGACCTCACCGCCGACGTACTGGTGTCCGCGTGTCTCCGCGCCGCGGCCTACGTCACCATCCAGCTCACCACCAGCAGCACCTGGCGCCTCGGCCGCGGCCGTGGCCCCGTCGCCCACACACCACCAGCCCAGCCACGCCACACCTGAGGAGAGTCATGACCGTCCACGAGGCCCACACCCGCATCACCGCCGGCGAGCTCGACGTGCCGTTCACACGCGTCGCGCTGACCAACGGCGAGACGTTCGACCGCTACTGCACCGAGGGCCCCGGCTCCGACCCCCAGGTCGGGCTGCCGCCGCTGCGCGCGGACTGGATCGCTGCCCGCGCCGACACCGAGGAGTACGCCGGTCGCGAGGGTCAGCTGCTCGACGACGGTCGCTCCGCCGTACGCCGCGGCAGCGTCGCCGAGCAGTGGCGTGGAGTGGCGCGTCCACCGCGGCGGGGCACCAACGTCACCCAGATGCACTACGCCCGCAGGGGCGTCGTCACCCGCGAGATGGAGTACGTCGCCGCGCGGGAGGGCTGCGACGTCGAGCTGGTCCGCAGCGAGCTCGCGGCGGGGCGCGCGATCATCCCGGCCAACGTCAACCACCCGGAGGCGGAGCCGATGATCATCGGCAAGCGGTTCCTGGTGAAGGTCAATGCCAACATCGGCAACTCCGCGGTCACCTCGAGCATCGCTGAGGAGGTCGACAAGCTGACCTGGGCCGTCACCTGGGGAGCCGACACGGTGATGGACCTGTCGACCGGCGACGACATCCACACCACGCGCGAGTGGATCCTGCGCAACTCGCCGGTGCCCATCGGCACGGTCCCGATCTATCAGGCGTTGGAGAAGGTCAACGGGGAGGCCGACCGCCTCACGTGGGAGATCTTCCGCGACACCGTCATCGAGCAGTGCGAGCAGGGCGTCGACTACATGACGGTCCACGCCGGTGTGCTGCTGCGCTACGTCCCGATGACCGCGGACCGGATCACCGGCATCGTGTCGCGCGGTGGCTCGATCATGGCGGGCTGGTGCCTGGCCCACCACGAGGAGAACTTCCTCTACACCCACTTCGACGAGCTGTGCGAGATCTTCCGGCAGTACGACGTCAGCTTCAGTCTCGGCGACGGGCTGCGCCCGGGCTGCACGGCGGACGCCAACGACGAGGCGCAGTTCTCCGAGCTTCGGACGCTGGCCGAGCTGACGGCGCGGGCCTGGGAGCACGACGTCCAGGTGATGGTCGAGGGTCCTGGCCACGTGCCGCTCAACCTGGTCGAGGAGAACGTCGTGCTGCAGCAGGAGTGGTGCCACGGTGCGCCGTTCTACACGCTCGGCCCTCTCGCCACCGACATCGCACCGGGCTACGACCACATCACCAGTGCCATCGGCGCCGCCACCATCGCCATGCACGGCACCGCGATGCTCTGCTACGTCACGCCCAAGGAGCACCTCGGCCTGCCCGACCGCGACGATGTCAAGACCGGGGTGATCACCTACAAGCTCGCGGCCCACGCCGCCGACATCGCCAAGGGCCACCCGGGAGCGCGGGACTGGGACGACGCCCTCTCGAAGGCGCGCTTCGAGTTCCGCTGGCGCGACCAGTTCGCGCTGTCGCTCGACCCGCACACCGCGGCGTCGTTCCACGACGAGACCCTGCCGGCCGACAACGCCAAGACGGCGCACTTCTGCTCGATGTGCGGGCCGAAGTTCTGCTCGATGAAGATCAGCCAGGACGTGCGCGCGCGCTTCGGCTCGGACCTCCGAGCCGGGCTGGACCCGGAGGTGGGCATGAAGGAGAAGTCGGCCGAGTTCGTCGAGCTCGGTGGCACGGTCTACGTCGACGCCCGCGCGTCCGAGCGGTCCTGAGTTCGCGAAGTCAGGTCGCGCTTCCCAGCATGTGCAGCGCCACGAACGTGCCGAGGAAGGCGCCGCCGTAGCAGACCGCCGCGACCAGGAACCTGTGCTTGACCTGTAGCCCGTCGTAGAGGGTGAAGCGGAACCGGTGCGCGGCGTGGACCAGCATCATGACGAACGCCCCGAACAGCACGAGGAACGTGATGGGGTGCCCGACGACGGCGGCGAGGTGCGCATGGTCCGGCGGGTCGAGCCACCCGAGCGGGAAGGCCAGCGCGAACAGGAAGGCCAGCACGGGCAGGAAGATCGCGGCCATCACCCCGCCGCCGCTGAACGCCAGCCAGAGGAAGGGCTCGACCCGGAACTTCATGGGTGGGGTGCTCATCTCGTCACCAACCAGAGCACGAACGCCGACACGACGGCCAGCGCGGCGTACTGCGCCCCGATGATCGCTCTCGGCGGCACCCGCCGCCCGCCGACCTGGAGCACCATCGCCTGCGGGGTGAGCGAGAACCAGGTGACCGTGTGCAGGACGACGAAGGCGAAGGCGACCACGTTGAGCACGACCAGCCACGGCGAGGCGGCCCAGTCGAGGAAGTCGGCGTACGCCGTCTCCCCGCGACCGACGGCGCGGACGAACAGCAGGAGGTAGAGCACCAGCCACGCGATGAACAGGCTGCTCAGCTCGCGCATCACGAACACGAAGTAGCTGGGCTTGCGCGTCCACCAGAACACCGGCGGCGTACGCCGGTAGTGCAGGTCCGTGTCCGTCGCCGAGCGCTCCATGGCCTCGCCCGTCATCGTCGCAGCGCCCGGGGGAGGAGGAACATCTTGACCGACTCCTGGGCCGCCTTCAGCTTGTAGCGCTGGATCGCGGCGGCCGGGTCGACGTGCTTGGGACACACCCTGGTGCACTCACCGACGAACGTGCAGCCGTAGACACCCTCCTCCTCGATCAGCACGTCGAGCCGCTGGCGCGCGCCGTGGTCGCGCGAGTCGAGGTCGTAGCGCTCGGCCAACGCGATCGCGGCCGGCCCGATGAACTCGGGCTCGAGACCGTAGACCGGGCACGCGGCGTAGCAGAGCATGCAGTTGATGCACATGCTGAACTGTTTGTAGGCGTCGAGCTCCTCGGGCGTCTGGAGGTATTCCCCGTCGTCGACCGACTGCTCCTCGTCGCGGATGATCCAGGGGCTGACCCTCGGCAGCTTCTCCATGAAGTCGCTGATGTCGACGACGAGGTCGCGGATGACCGGGAAGTTGGCGAGTGGCTCCACCGTGACCGGCCCGGGCGCGTAGTCGCTCAGGAAGGTCGCGCACGTCAGCTTCGGCTCCCCGTCGACGTTCATCCCGCAGCTGCCACAGATGCCCATCCGGCAGGACCAGCGGTAGGCCAGGGTGGTGTCGACCTCGTTCTTGACGTGGTTGAGCCCGTCGAGGACCGTCCACTCCTCCCGCTGGGGCACGGTGTACTCCTGCCAGCCGGGGTCGCGGTCCTTGTCGGGCCGATACCTCGCGACCCGCATCGTGATCTCGTCGGTGATCTCGTCGGTGATCTTGTCTGCGATCTCGTCGGCGTCAGCCATCTCCCCCTACCTCCCGTAGATCCGCTCGCCTGGGGGCCAGCGGGTGATCGTCACCGGCAGCTGCTCGACCCGCGGCGTGCCGTCGGAATCGCGGGTCACCAGCTGGTGGACGAGGAACTTCTCGTCGTCACGACTCGGGAAGTCCGTGCGTTGATGGGCCCCCCGTGACTCCTCGCGCTGCATCCCGGACGCGAGCATGCACTCGGCCACGTCGAGGAGGTTGGCCAGCTCGAGCGCGCCGACGAGCTCGGTGTTGAAGGTCCGGCTGGTGTCGCGGACGCCGATCCTCTTCGCCCTCTCCTGCAGCTCGCGCAGCCGGTCGGCTCCCTTGGTCATCTCCTCGCCGGTGCGATAGATGCCGGCCGATTCCTCCATGGTGGCCTGCATCTCCGTACGGATCGTGGAGACGTCCTCCTCCCATGGCACCCGGTCGAGCAGGTCGTGCTCGATCCGGCGCGCCTCGTCGGCGGCCTGGGCCGCGACCACGTGCGGCGCCGCGGTCGCACCGGAGGCGTGCTCCGCCGCGGCGCGTCCCGCCCGGGCGCCGAAGACCAGGCACTCCGGCAGTGAGTTGGACCCGAGCCGGTTGGCGCCGTTGATGCTCACGCATGCGGTCTCGCCCGCGGCGTAGAGCCCCTCGAGGCCGGCCGCGCCGTTCACGTCGGTGTGGACGCCGCCCATCATGTAGTGGACCACCGGTCGCACGGGGATCAGGTCGGTGACCGGGTCGATGCGCTCGTACTTCAGGCACAGCTCGCGCACGAACGGCAGCCGGGCGTCGATGAGCTCGGCTCCCAGGTGGCGCAGGTCGAGGTGGACGACCGCGCCGTAAGGCGTGTCCAGCGTGCGGCCCATCTCCTCCTCGTGCACGAAGGCCTGGGAGATCCGGTCGCGCGGGCCGAGCTCCATGCTGCGCAGCTCGGGGGTCGGCGTCGGCTTCCCGAGGTCGTAGTCCTGGAGGTAGCGATAGCCGTCCTTGTTGAGCAGCCAGCCGCCCTCGGCCCTGGTGGCCTCGGTGATCAGGATGCCGGAGAAGGGAAGGCCGGTGGGGTGGTACTGGACGAACTCCATGTCCTTGAGCGGAGCGCCCGCCCGGAAGGCCAGCGCCATGCCGTCGCCGGTGTTGATGTTGGCGTTGGTGGTGAAGGGGAAGACCTTGCCGCATCCACCGTTCGCGAGCACGACGGACTTGGCCGTGATCGCCTGGATCCGCCCGGTGTGCAGGTCGACGGCCACGAGCCCGTGCACCCGCCCGTCGTCGACCAGCAGCCGCGTCACGAACCACTCGTCGTAGCGCGTCACCTCACGGAACTTCAGCGTGGTCTGGAACAGCGCGTGCAACATGTGGAAGCCGGTCTTGTCGGCGGCGTACCAGGTGCGCTTCTTCTTCATGCCGCCGAACGCGCGGACCGCGATGTGCCCGTCCGGTTGCCGGCTCCAAGGGCATCCCCAGTGCTCGAGCCGCAGCAGCTCGCGCGGGGCCTCGTGGACGAACGCCTCGATCGCGTCCTGGTCGCCGAGCCAGTCGCTCCCCGAGATCGTGTCGTAGATGTGCTCCTCGAGACTGTCGTCCGCCGCGGCCACCCCTGCGGCGCCGCCCTCCGCGGAGACGCTGTGGCTGCGCATCGGATAGACCTTGGACACCACCGCGACGTCCAGGGTGGGATCGGTCTCGGCCACTGCGATGGCGGCACGAAGCCCGGCGAGACCGCCGCCGACGATGAGCACGTCGTGGGCGGCGACGACCGCGCCGTCATTCACCCCGGAGCTCCTCGTCGAGGACCACTCGCCCGTGGTGGTTGACGACCTGGTTGTGGACGCTGCCGTCGTGGAACTCCTCGTGGTGCGTCTGGCACCCACATGCGAAGCGCAGGTCTCGTGTCGCCAGGCCTTGCAGGTCCTCGGTGACGAGCTCGTCGCCGTCCTGCACCCTGCCGCACGGCGCGGTCATGGCCTCGAACCTTTTCGCGGTGGACGTCACGGCGCACCTCCTGCAGCGGGGCGGGAGGACGCGCCCCTACCTACCTACAGATTCCTCCTCACCGCCCGGAATGTGAAGAGGAGCTGAGCTGCACGTGCTACGCCTGGCGCCAAGGGGCGACGAGGGCGGTGAGGTCGGAGGACAGCTCCTGCTGCAGCTTGGGACCGAAGGTCACCCGGTGCACGCCCATCACCTGCAGGTCCTCCAGCGACCCGGCGGCCGAGCCGGTGCGCGGGTTGGCGATGACGTTGACGGGTCCGGAGACCGCGTCGAGCACCGCCTGCAGGGACGCGGCATCCGGTACGCCGACGGGGTAGACGCACCGGGCTCCCGCCTCCTCGCAGGCGAGCAGCCGGGTGATCGCCTCGCCGACCGGGTCGGAGAACTCGTCCTTCTTGAGGAACACGTCGGTGCGGGCGTTGATCACCACGTCGACCCCCGCTGAATCGGCAGCCTGGCGGATCGCGCCGATGTAGTCGGCGTGCTCGGCCGCGGAGCGCATCCGGCCCTCGGAGTGCACGGTGTCCTCGATGTTGAGGCCCACCGCGCCGGCCTCGAGCATCCGCTCGACGAGCTCGGCGGCGGCGGTGTCGTAGCCGGACTCGAGGTCGGCGGTCACCGGGACGTCGGGCACGGCCGAGCAGATGCGGCGTACGCCGTCGAGGGCGTCGTCGAGCGACATGTCCTCCTTGTCGCCCTGGCCGCGGGAGTCGGCCAGCGGGTGGCTGCCGATGCTCAGCGCCGTGAAGCCGGCGTCCGCGACGACCCGGGCGGACCAGGCGTCCCAGACGTTGGGGAGGACCAGCGTGGAGCCGGTGTGGTGCAGCTCGAGGAGGGTGGTGGCGCGGGTGGCGATGTCCATGCCCCGAGGCTGCCACGCCGGTGGGCACGGGCATAGAGGCCGTCCGCGCCGCGTTGCACCGGCATGGACGTACCCGAGGCCGTGCACGACTCGATCGTCATCGGCGCCGGCCAGGCGGGTCTCGCCGCGTCGTACTTCCTGCGCCAGCGCAGGATCGAGCACGTCGTGCTGGACGCCAACCCGTACCCGGGCGGCGCCTGGCAGCACCGGTGGGCCTCCTTGGGCATGGACGACGTCCACGGAGTCGCCGACCTGCCGGGCTCGACGGCTCCCACGCGATCCGCCCGGGCCGCCAACGCCGTGGTGCCGAACTACTTCGGTGACTACGAGCGCGAGCAGGGCCTCCCGGTGGTGCGCCCGGTCCGGGTCGACCGCGTCGAGAGCGAGGGCGACCTCCTCGTCGTCCGCGCGGGTGAACAGGAGTGGCGGACCCGGACCCTGGTCAACGCGAGCGGGACCTGGACCCGCCCGTTCGTGCCGTTCTACCCCGGCATCGGCTCGTTCGCGGGGGAGCAGGTGCACACTGCGCACTACCCGGGCGCGGAGCACTTCCGCGGCAAGCGGGTCCTGGTCGTCGGCGGCGGCGCGTCGGCCGTGCAGTTCCTCGGCGAGCTGGCTCCGGTGACGGAGACGCTGTGGGTGACGCGGCGACCGCCCGTGTGGCGCGAGGACTTCGACGCATCCGCAGGCCTCGCGGCGGTGACCGCGGTCGAGGAGCGCGTACGCCGTGGGCTGCCGCCCGCGAGCGTGGTGAGCGTGACGGGGCTGGCGCTGCGCCCCCAGGAGCAGGAGGCTGCCCGGCTCGGTGCCTACGAGCGGCTGCCGATGTTCGACCGGATCGAGGCCGACGGCGTGCGGTGGTCGGACTCGCCGCGCGCAGCCGGTCGGTTCGAGCGCGTCGACGCGATCCTCTGGGCGACCGGGTTCCGGCCGGCTGTCGACCACCTCGCGCCGCTGGGCCTGCGGACGCCGGAGGGTGGGATCGAGCTGGAGCCGGTGCGCGGCAACGTGCAGGGGGCCACCACCGCGGTGCGCGACCCCCGCGTGCAGCTGGTCGGCTACGGGCCGTCGGCGAGCACGATCGGCGCGTCGCGGGCCGGTCGGCAGGCGGCGCTGGCGGTCTCCCGGGCACTGGAGTCCCGAGCCGCCTGAGGGACCGATCTCGACTGTCGCTGTCAACATCTGTCAGCCCGTGTCAACCACCGTCGCGGCGGCCGCACGGTAGTCCCATCAGCCGATCCGAGAGCGGATCGGCACCACGAAGGGACACCATCATGAACACGACCACCACCATCCGCCGTCAGATCGCCGCATGCGCCATCGCCGCCATCGTCGTCCCGGCATTCGCCGCCTGCGGTGAGGAGATCGCGCCGCCGACCCAGGACGTCGGCCGCAACCAGGTCGACAAGCAGGACCGTCAGGCACCGGCGCCGCGCACCACGGGAAACCGGTTCGACTTCGGCGACGAGTACGGGACGGCGAAGGTCCCCGAGCGCAAGGCTCGGCCGGCCGGGAGCGGGACCCGGAACCGGATGGACTTCGGGGACGACGGCCGCTGAGGACCCACGGGGAGAGGGCGGCGACCGGCCGGGTCGTCGCCCGGTCCCTGTCCCTGGCCGGGCAGGCGGCCGGTCGTCGCCCACCTCCTCACGTCTTGCCGCGCGTCCGGACGATCGCCTCGGACAGCGGCACGTGCTCTCGGGCGTCGGTCGCCGCTCGACCGAGCAGTCGACCCGCGACCGTGCCACGACCTTCGCGGAGCGCGACCTGCGCACCCCGCCAGCGGCAGTACGCCGCGTCGTGGGGGCGGGTGAGTCGGTCCCACTCCGAAGCTGCGGAGACCCAGGCCTCCACGGTCCCGTCGCCCCGGATCCTCGACAGCTCGGCGCGCCACGACCTGGACCAGGCGGGAACGGCCACGTCGAACGCCTCCTCGCCGAACGGGTCGACGAGCGCACCTGCCGCCATGTCGCGGAGCTGATCCGTCACCCGGTGACGCTCCGTCGCGGTCGCGGTCGCGGTCGCATTCGCGATCTCGAGCCGGTCGGCGTGCGCCCGCGCATGGACGCAGACCAGAGGCGCGGCCATCCGCGCGGCCTGGGTCGACAGGGTCACGTCCAGCGCCTCCTGGAGGAGCGCTAGTGCCGCGTCGACCTTTCCGGCCCAGAGCTCGACGTCCGCATGCCACGGGATCCCCTCCGCCCAGTTCTGGTTGTGGTTGCGGACCAGGGCGTCGGCGGCGCGAGACCGTTCGAGCGCGGCGCGCACGTGGCCTTGCCGGAGCTCCACCGCACCGAGCATGAGGTGGCCGATCGCCGTGTCCACGGTGGGGCCCGAGCGCGTCACCGGACGGAGCACCTCATGGGCTGCCCCCACGTCGCCCGAACGCAAGTGTGCCTCGCACACGTTGATGCGGAGCACCATGCCCACCTCGGTGTGCACCAGGTTCCGGGCCTCACCCTGTCGCAAGGCATCGCGGGCGGTCTCCTCGACGTCTGCGCCTGGCGCCGCGGCGTGCAGCAGGATGTCCGTGGTGGTCGCGGCGAGCGCGAGGTCGCCCAGCGGGTCGGGTTCCGGCAGCTCGGTGGTGAGTGCGCGACGTGCAAGGGTGAGGGCTGCTTCGAAGTCGCCGGTGTGCATCGTCAGCCAAGCCTCCCCGCCCAGGATGCGTCGCCTCCACCGCGGGTCGTCGAACTCCTCGAGCGCGTCGAGGACGCGATGCAGGTTTGTCTGTGCCTCTGCATAGCGACCCGTCAGGACGAAGGCGGTGCCCCGATTCGCGAGCAGCGCCATCAGCTCCGCGGACGGCGGCAACGCGTCGTGCAGGGTGAGTGCCTCGTCCAGAAGGACCAGACCGTGTTCCGTGCTCCCTTGCTCGCACAGGACCCTGCCGACCCGGTGCAGCATCGCAGCGCGTTGGCGGTCAGGAAGATCGAGCGCCTCGGCCCGCCGGGCCAACGCCCCGCTCACCTCGGTCTCACCGATCTCGAACGCGGTGTCGAGTGCCGGGACCAGCACGTCCCACAGCTCCATGTCGGCCGGGACACTGCCGCGGTCCCACAGCTCCAACACGCGCAGCCAGGCGTCGAGCTCGTCCCGGTAGGCGAACCTGTCGCCAGCCCGGCGCGCGGCAGCCACCCGATACGTGGCCTCGAGGTCTGGACGCCCCGCCGCCTGCCAGTGCCCGGCGATCTCGCCGGGCTCGATGTCAGGCTCCGTGGCCAGCGCCTCCGCCAGGCGGGCATGCACGCGCGCTGCCTCGCCGGGCAGCAGCCGGCGCTCGATCGCCTCGGTGAACAAGGGATGCGCCAGACCTGCGTCGTTCCCTGCGTGAATCCGCAGGAGGCCGCGGCGCTCCAGTGTCCTGAGCGCGCCGTCCGCCTGGTCGGCTTCCAGTCCGCTCGCGGAGAGCAGGGTCGCGGGTCCCAGCCGCCGCTGCGCCACCCCGAGCACCCGCGCCACCCGCCAAGATGCCCCGTCCAGGTCCCCGATCCTGCGGTCGAGGAGCTCCGCCAATTGCCTCGGCAACCCGGCATCAGGCGCCATCGTCGCCAGCTGGGCGGTGTAGAGCGGGAGACCCTGGCTGCGGACGTGGATCAGCTCGACGGCGTCGCCGTCGAGCTCCGACCCCATCAGCAGCCGGAGCTGCTGGGCGGTCTCGCCCGGGCTCATCGGTCCGAGGTCGACCGAGGCCACCCCCGGAGTCCACCGGGCTCGCGAGAGCCACTCAGAGTGACCCGCGGACACGTCCGGGTCGTCGGAGCGCCAAGTGACCACGAGCGGGACGTCCGACGGACGATTCACCAGGTGCGTCAGGAGGTCGAGGGTGCTCCGGTCCGCCCAGTGGCAGTCCTCCACGTGCAGGGCCAGGGAGCGTGTGGCCGACATCGCTCCCAGGAGTGCGCCGATCGAGGAGAAGAGCCGTTCCAGGCCCCACGGATCGTCCTGTTGAGGCGCGGGCGCGTCATCCTGCAGCTCAGGCAGCAGGCGACTCACGGAGGCGCGCACGTACGGCGGGCAGTCGGCGAGTCCTTCCTTCATCCACTGCGCGTCATCGATCAGGTAGAGGCCTCGCAACACGTCGACGACTGGCAGGAGCGGCACCTCGCTCGACAGCTGGAGGCAATGTCCGACGGCGACGACCGTGTCGACGGACGCGGCCGCCGCACCGACGAGCGTCGTCTTGCCGATGCCGGCCTCGCCGGTGACGAGGAGGAGCCCGGTGCCGGACTCGAGGTGTCGTCGTACGGCGGCCAGCTCGGCGGTGCGTCCGGCGATGGGCGGCGTCGGGGCTGGGCTGCCGTCGGCCGGGCCGGACGCGCTCAGCCAGAGGTGGTGAAAGGCCGCGGGGTCGCCGCCCATGGCCTCGACGAGCAGCTCGAGGGTGCCCCAGGTCGGGAGGGCGGGGGCGGAGAAGACTTTGGAGACGGTGGTGTGGGAGACGCCCGTGTCGCGGGCGAGGGTGCGCAGCGAGGGCCAGCCGGCACGGTGGTGGAGGTCGTGCAGGGCGGCGACCAGGTCGCGGTGCGGGCCCGGCGGCAGGTCTGCGCGGGGGAGTGCGCTCATGTCGGAGCCCGCGTCGCCGCGATGGCGTCCGACAGCGGAACGTGCTCACGGGCATCGGTCGCCGCTCGCGCCAGGAGCCGGGCGGCGATGGTTGCCTGGCCCTCACTCACCGCGACCTGGGCTGCGCGCCAGCGGCAGTACGCCGAGTCGTGGGGGCGGGTGAGCCGATCCCACTGGGCGGCGGCACGGCTCCAGACCTCCGCCGTGGTCTTTCCATCGATCCGGGAGACCTCGGCACTCCACGACGCCAACAGGGCCGGGACGGCTGCGCCGAGCGCCCCTGGGCCGAACGGGTCGACCGTCGTGTCCGCCGGCAGCCGGTGGAGCCGCGCGCTGACCCGACGACGCTCTGCCTCTCCTGCCTGCCTGGCGTCGAGATCGTCGGCGTGAGCACGCGCGAGCATGCTGAGAAGCGGCGCGGCCAGGCGTGAGGCCTCCCCAGTGAGAGCGATGGCCAGGGCCTCGTGCAGGAGGGACAAGGCAAGCTCGGGCCGTCCGGCCCAGAGCTTGACCTCCGCGTCGAGCGGAACGCCCTCCGTCCAGTTCTGGTCGCGGTTGCGGACCTGCTTGTCGGCGGCGGAGCACCGGTCGAGCGCCGCGTCCAGGTGGCCCTCGCGCAGCTCGACCGCGGCCAGGACGGCGTGGGCGGAGGCGGTGGTCGTGGAAGCCACGGTGGAGGCGACCTGCTCGATGACCTCGCGGGCCGCCCGCACGTCGCCCGCCCGCAGATGGGCACAGGCCACGTTGGCTCGCACCAGGACGTTGAGATAGGTCTGCTCCAGGTTCCAGACCTCGACCTCGTGCAGCGCATCACGCGCGGCTTCCTCGACGCGAGCGGCCGGGGCGGCGGCGTGGAGCAGGATGTCAGTGATGTTGATCGCGAGGGACACGTCCGCGATGGGATCCGGTTCGGGCAGCACGATCTCCTGGGCGCGTCGGGCCTCCGCCAGCGCGGCCTCGACGTCACCGGCCCACATCCGGAGCCAGGCCGACCAATTGAGGACTCGCCGTCTCTGTCGCAGGTCCTCCCGCGCGTCGAGCGCGTCCAGGGCCCGTCGGAGGTCCGACTGCGCCTCCGCGAAGCGGCCGGCCTGGATGAAGAATCCGATCCGTACGTCCAGGACCTCCACCAGGTCGACGGACGGTGGCAGCCGTGCGAGCAGCGCGACCGCCTGGCCCAGATGGTCCACGGCCGGTTCGACCATCCCCTGGTGCCACCTGAACTCGCCGGCTCGCTGCAACACCCGCGCGCGGGCACGGTCGGGCAGGTCGAGGTCCAACGCCCGCTGGACCAGTGGCTCGCCGGTGTCGAAGTCAGCGAGCTCCATCGATGCGTAGAGAGCCCTGGACAGCACGTCCCACAGCTCGATGCCTTCCCCCACGTGGCCGGCGTCCCAGAGCTCCAGCACCCGCAACCACGCATTCAGCTCATCCCGGTAGGCGAACCGCTCGCCCGCTTGGCGGGCCGTTGCCAGCCGCGGTGCGACCTCGAGGTCGGGACGCCCCGCCGCCTGCCAGTGGCCGGCGATCACGCCGGGCTCGTCGTCTGGCTGAGCAGCCAGCGCCTCCGCCAGCCGGGAGTGCACGACTGCGGCTTCGCCGGGGACGAGCCTGCGCGCGATGGCCTCCACGAACAGAGGGTGCGCGAGCCCCGCGTCGTCTCCGTTGGTACGACGCAGGATCCGCCGTTGTGCCAGCGTCCGCAGCGCGTCATCCAGGTCGACAGGGTCCAGGCCGCTCGCGGCGTGCAAGGTCTCGCGATCCAGCGGCCTCTGGGCGACGCCGAGGACGCGAGCGACGTGCCATGCGGCGCCGTCGAGGTCACCCAGCCGCCGGTCGAGGAGCTCCGCGAGGTGACGGGGCAGCTCCTTGTCCGTCGGGGCCTCCAGGAGCTGTGCGGTGTACAGCGGAAGTCCCTGGCTCCTCGCCTGGATCCTCGCCACGGCTTCTTCGTCGATGTCTGTGCCCGCGAGCAACCGCAGCTGGTGCGCCGTCTCGTCGAGGGTCAGCGGCCCGAGGTCGAGCGTGGCCACACCCGAGGTCCACCGAGTCCTGGACAGCCACTGGGAATGACCGTCCGCGACGTCGGGGTCGCCCGTGCGCCAGGTGGCGACGACGGGGACTCCGGATGGACGAGTCGTCATGTGGGCCAGGAGGTCCAGCGTGCTGCGATCCGCCCAGTGGCAGTCCTCCACGTGGAGCCCGAACGGCCTGGTCGAGGCAAGCGCTTGCAGGGTGCCCACGACCGAGGTGAACAGACGCTCCAGCCCCCAGGGGTCCTCATGCAGCTGCGTCCCCTCACCGGCCCCGAGCTCAGGCAGCAAGAGGCTCAACGACGTGCGCACGTACGGGGGGCAGTCCGCGAGCGCCTCCTTGATCCATTGGCCGTCGTCGCACGCGTAGGTGAGGCGCAGCGCATCCACCAGCGGCAAGAGCGGCACCTCGGCGGAGAGCGGCAGGCAGTGTCCGACGGCGACGAACACGTCGGTGGCCTCCGCGGCGGCGGAGACGAGGGTCGTCTTGCCGATGCCCGCCTCGCCGGTGACGAGCAGCAGCCCGCTGCCGCCCTCGAGGTGGCGTCGTACGGAGTCGAGCTCGGACGTACGTCCCGCTATGCGCGGCGTCGTGGTGGCGCTGCCGCCGATGGGGCTGGACGCAGTGAGCCAGAGGTCGTGGAAACGGGCGGGGTCGCCGTCCATCGCCTCGACGAGCAGCTCGACGGTTCCCCAGCTCGGCAGGGACGGTGCGGAGAAGACCTTGGAGACGGTGGTGTGGGACACGCCGGTGTCGCGGGCGAGCGTGCGCAGGGACGGCCAGCCGGCGCGGTGGTGGAGGTCGTGCAGGGCGGTGACCAGGTCGCGGTGCGGGCCGGGCGGCAGGTCTGCGCGGGGGAGTGCGCTCACGAGCCTGCCCTCCCTTCCGTCGTGCGGGGCACACCACCAGAATCGACCCGCTCCACCGGCCTGTCCACGTGATTGCTGCGTGGTCCGGACCGCCGTGCTGCCTGAGGCCCCGATCTCCTCGACTGCGGAGGCCGTCGCAGGGCCTCGTTGGGGTGGTGCGGGGGACAATCGCGACATGGGTCCACGAGCGTGGGGCGGTGCGTCGGTGGCCGCGCTCGCCCTCGTGGCGTGCACCTCGACGCCCTCGGCGGACACCAGGACCGCGCCGGGCGCCGGAGCCGACGACGCGGTCGTGACACCGGGGCCGGGCGAGATCACCCTGGCCTTCGCCGGCGACGTGCACTTCGAGGCCGACCTGCGCCGGCTGCTGTCGCGGCGAGGAGCCCTGGGTCCCGTCGCACGCACGCTGCGTAGCGCCGACGTGGCGATGCTCAACCTCGAGTCGCCGATCACCGACCGGGGGACGCGGGACCCCAAGGAGCTCGAGGCCCCGGGCAATCGCTACCACTTCCGCACCTCGCCGCGCGCGCTGGACGTCCTCGCCGATGCCGGGGTCGACGTGGTCAGCGTGGCCAACAACCACGTCGGCGACTTCGGCCAGGCCGGACTCGCCGACACGCTCGCCGCCGGCCGCGCCAGTGACATCGCGATGGTCGGCGCAGGCCGTGACGTGGCTGAGGCGTTCACCCCGCACCGCATCCGGGTGGACGACGTCGGCGTCGCGTTCCTCGCGGCGGACGCGGTCTTCCGTGAGGGGGCGAGCGACGTGTGGGCCGCTGGCGCGGACAACGCGGGCGTGGCCGCCGCGCGCGAGGCGCGGCCGGAGGAGCTGCTGGCCGCCGTGGAGGACGCTGCCGAGCTCGACGACGTGGTGGTCGTCTACCTGCACTGGGGCCTGGAGTACCAGGCCTGTCCCAGCCAGCGGCAGCGGTTGCTCGCGCGCAACCTGGCGGAGGCCGGGGCGGACGTCGTGGTGGGCAGCCACACCCACGTCCTCGGCGGATCGGGCTGGTCAGGTGACACCTACGTCAGCTACGGCCTGGGCAACTTCGTCTGGGACCACGACCGCCAGCCCGACACCGGTGTCCTCACCCTCACCGTGGACGCAGACGGCGTGGTCGGCGACGCGTGGACGCCGGCGCGCATAGCTCCGGGCGGCAAGCCGCGCCCGGTCCGCGGGGCCGGTCGGGCCGAGGCCATCGAGGCCTGGGAGGACGGCCGGTCCTGCACGGGCTTGGGCGCCGCCCGCGGCGAGGCGCAGGCGGACGACCCTGCGTACGCCGCCACGATCCAGAGGATCGACGCCAGGCTCCGCCAGCGCATGCAGGCCAGCCACCGCGCGGGCTGCCCGGTGCCGTTGCGCGACCTGCGCTACCTCCGGATGACCCACCGCGACTTCGACGGCCGGGCGCGCACGGGCGAGATGGTCGTGCACCGCAGGTGGGCGCGTGGGGTCGCCGACGCCTTCGGCGAGCTGTACGAGGCGGGGTGGCCGATCGCGCGCATGCGCCTGGTCGACGACTACGACGGCGACGACGACAGGTCGATGGCGGCCAACAACAGCTCGGGGTTCAACTGCCGTCGCGTCGCGGGTCAGCGGAGCTGGTCGGCACACGCCTACGGGGCGGCCATCGACCTCAACCCGGTGCAGAACCCCTACGTCCGCCCGGGTTCCGTCGTGCCGCCGAGCGGCAGGCCGTACGCCGCTATCGACCGCGGCAGCACGGCACCCGTGCCGCTCGGCGTGATCCGGGCGCGGGACCTCCCGGTCCGCGCGTTCGCCCGCCTCGGGTGGCAGTGGGGCGGCTACTGGCGCTCGTCCAAGGACTACCAGCACGTCGCGGACCCGGCCACGCCCTAGCCTGAGCAGCATGGGCCTGCGACTGGTGGCGACCGACCTCGACGGGACTCTTCTGCGCGACGACCACACCCTCAGCCTCCGCACTCGTGCGGCCCTCGAGATGGCGCGCGGTGAGGGCGTGCTCGTCGTGCCCGTGACCGCGCGCCAGCCGATCGGCGTACGCCACCTCGCGGAGGCGGCAGGCTTCACGGAGTGGGCGGTCTGCTCGAACGGGTCGCTGGGCGTGCACCTCACCACGGGGGAGAGGCTCTTCGAGGAGGAGGTCGCCGTCGCGGCGCAGCGGCGTTTGGTCGCGGCTCTCGCCGAACGGGTTCCGGGCCTGTTCCACGTCAGCGTCCGCGACGGCGGAGACAGCTTCGTGGCGCAGACGGGCTACGCCGCGCTGGCGACGTTCGACGACCACAAGCGCGATGTCTCGACCATGGGAGGCCACGACCTCGACGTGGTGCTGGCCGAGCCGAGCCTCAAGCTCATCGTGCGCCACCCCCACCTGACCGTGACCGATCTCCTCGCCGCCGTGCGTGGCCTCGGCCACGACGACGTCGCGGCGACCCACTCCGGCGCGCCCTTCGTGGAGGTGATGGCGGCGAGCGTGAGCAAGGCGTGGGGTGTGGCGCGGTTGTGTGAGCGCCTAGGCATCGACCGCGAGGACGTCGTGGCCTTCGGTGACGCCCCCAACGACGTGGAGCTGCTGGCTTGGGCTGGTCACGGCGTCGCGGTGGCCAATGCCGCACCCGCGGCGTTGGCTGCAGCCGACGAGGTCACCGCGAGCAACGAGGAGGACGGGGTGGCCCTGGTCCTCGAGCGGCTGCTCGGGGCCTGAGCTGCTGACGCCTGTCATGCCCCGGGGCGGCGCCGGCTCGGTAGGCTGGCGCCATGGGGGAGATCGAGAACCGCCCGCACGACCCGTCGCAGATGCGCATCTCCGACGCCGACCGCCAGCGCGTCGCCGACGTGCTGCGCGACGCCGCCGGTGACGGCCGCATCGACCTAGGTGAGCTCGAGGAGCGGCTCGAGCTCACCTGGCAGGCGAAGACCTACGGCGAGCTGGTGCCCATCACGATCGACCTGCAGGCCACCGGCCCGGTCACCCCTCCCGCGGCGACACCCGCGCGTCGTACGCCGTCCGCGGTGCCCGCGGTCGGTCACCACTCCTCGACGGCGATCATGGGGGAGTGCAAGCGCCAGGGCGTCTGGGCGGTGCCTGAGCACCACAGCGCCTTCGCGCTGATGGGGTCGGTCGTCATCGACCTGCGCGAGGCCCAGCTCGCCGCCCACCACACGCAGATCAACGCCAGCTCGATCATGGGCGAGGTCAAGATCATCGTCCCGGCCGACATGCACGTCGTGGTCGACGGGACCCCGATCATGGGGGAGTTCGGCCAGGCCAAGGACAAGGTCCCGGCCCAGCTGGGTCCGCACTCGCCGACCATCCGCGTGCGTGGCATGGCGATGATGGGGTCGGTGACCGTGCAGCGACTGCCGCCGCCCGGGACGCCGAAGAAGTTCCTCGGCTCCTACTGACCGCGGCGAGCGTTGGCCGGCCCCGTGGATCCGCGCACGACCAGGTGGGTCGGCAGCGTGAGACGGGTCTGCTCGGGCGGGCGTCCCGCCAGCAGGTCCAGGACCATGCGGCTGGCCGCCTGCGCCTGCTCGACCACGTGCTGATCGATGGTCGTGATGTCGAACAGCTCGCCGAGCTCGTGGCCGTCCACCCCGATGAGGGACACGTCCTCAGGCACCCGGAGTCCGTGCCGGCGCAGCACGGTGGTGGCAGCCACGGCGATGTCGTCGGAGTAGCAGAAGACCGCGGTGGGGGGCTCGTCGAGCGCCAGCAGCCGCTCCATCCCGACGGCCCCCGCCGTCACGCCGTAGGGGGCAGTGACGAGCAGCGCCGGGTCGTGGGGCAGGCCGTGGCGCGCCAGCGCGTCGAGGTATCCGGTCCGACGATGCCGGTCGCTGGCCCACTTGGCGCCGTCGGTGTCGCTGGTGCGGATCATCCCGATCCGGGTGTGTCCCAGGCCGATCAGGTGCTCGACGGCCTCGACGCCGATGGCGACGTCGTCGACGTACACCGACGGGAAGTCGCGCAACCGGAAACCCGCGACGACCACCTCCACCCCCATCAGGTCCAGCCGGTCCTCCTCCTCCGGCCGGATCGGCAAGGTGATGAGGACGACGGCGTCGACCTTGCGGCGGGTGGGCAGGTCGCGGAAGAACTGTGCCCGTTTCTCCGCCGAGCTCACCTGGTAGATCAGCACGTCGAGGTCGGCACTGCGCAGTGTCGACTCGACGGTGGCAAGCATGGTGCAGGCGAACCAGCTGTCCAGGCGCGGGAGCACGATGGCGACGCTGCGGGTCGCCCCGCGCAGCGACGCCGCAGCCGGCGAGACGACGTAGTCGAGCTCGTCCACGATCGACAGCACGCGACTCCGGGTCCGTGCACTGACCCCGGGGAGGTCACGCAGCGCGCGAGAGACAGTGGCGATCGAGACCCCGGCACGCCGCGCGACGTCGGCCATGTTGACGGGGGTGGCCGGAGTCTGGTCGTCGGTCATCACTGAACCTCCCGCCCGCGCGTCACTAGGGTGAGCCCGTGACCGCATCGCACTCGTCGTCCCCGCTCGCCCTGGGCGTCGCCACCGCGTCCTACCAGATCGAGGGCGCGGTGACCGAGGACGGCCGCGGCCCGTCCATCTGGGACACGTTCACCGCCCAGCCGGGTCGGATCCGTGGCGGTGACGACGGCGCGGAGGCCTGCGACTCCTACCACCGCCTGGACGACGACGTGGCGCTGATCCGCGGCCTCGGGGTCGACGCCTACCGCTTCTCGCTGGCGTGGCCCCGGATCATGCCCGAAGGTCGCGGGCGGGTGGAGACGCGCGGTCTCGACTACTACGAGCGGCTCGTCGACGCCCTGCTCGCCGCCGGCATCGAGCCCGTCGCCACCCTCTACCACTGGGACCTGCCGCAGCCGCTCGAGGACGCCGGAGGTTGGCCGGCACGCCAGACGGCCGAGGCCTTCGTCGAGTACGCCGGCGCGGTGCACCGGCGCCTGGGCGATCGCGTGACGTCGTGGGCCACCCACAACGAGCCGTGGTGTGCGGCCTACCTCGGCTACGCCGCCGGCGTGCACGCGCCGGGTCGCCGCGAGGGGGCTGCGGGTCACCGCGCAGCGCACCACCTCATGCTGGGGCACGCCTGGGCGCGCGAGGCGCTGCCCGGGGCCCACGTCGGCATCGTCCTCAACCTGGCGCCGGTCTGGGCGGAATCCCCGGAGGCGGAGCGGGTCGCCGACGGCGTGGACGCGATCCGCAACCGGGTGTGGCTCGACCCCCTGGTCGACGGGGCGTACGACGACAAGCTCCTTGCCGTCGCACCGGTGCTGGCCGACGCCGAGCTCGTGCGCCCGGGCGACCTCGAGTCGGTCAAGGGATCCGCCGACTGGCTGGGCATCAACTACTACACGCCCGTCCGGCCGCAGGTGGCTGCCGGGCGGGGGGAGGCGCATCCCGAGCAGGACGCCTACCCCGGTGTGGAGGGTCTCGAGCTCGTGGTGCGCGAGCCGCGCACGGACATCGGCTGGGAGATCGAGCCGCGGGGCCTCGAGGAGCTCCTCGTGCAGACCTACGAGCGGACCGGACTGCCCCTGGTCATCACCGAGAACGGCGCGGCGTGTGCCGACGCCGACGTCGTGGACGGGAGGGTCGAGGACGCAGATCGCATCGACTACCTCCGGGGCCACCTGGCTGCGGTGGACCGGGCCCGAGAGGCCGGTGCCGACGTGCGCGGCTACTTCGTGTGGACCCTGCTCGACAACTTCGAGTGGGCCGAGGGCTACGCCAAGAAGTTCGGGCTGGTCCACGTCGACCGGTCCTCTCCCTCGTTGCCGCGGACGCCCAAGGCGTCGTACCACTGGTTCGCCGAGCAGGTGGCGGCGCCCGCGCAGGGGCGAGGCGCCGCCGGCCTGCTCACCCCTTGACGCTCCCCGCCAGCAGGCCGCGAACGAAGTAGCGCTGGAGCGACAAGAACACGACCAGCGGCACGACCAGGGAGACGAAGGCGCCCGCGGAGAGCAGGTGCCAGTCCTCGCCCCGCTGCCCCGCCAGGGCAGCCAGGCGCACCGTCAGCGGTGACACCGACGGGTTGCCGCCGGCGAAGACGAGTGCCACCAGCAGGTCGTTCCAGACCCAGAGGAACTGGAAGATGCCGAAGGCTGCGATGGCTGGGGTCATCAGCGGCAGCATGATCCTCGAGAAGATCTGCACGTGCCCGGCTCCGTCGACGCGCGCGGACTCGATGAGCTCCCCGGGGATCTCCCGCATGAAGTTGTGCAGCAGGAAGATCGCCAGTGGGAGCGCGAAGATCGTGTGGGAGAGCCACACCGTGTAGAAGCCGCCCCCGGGAGCGTCGTTGCCGGCGAGCGGCATGAGGTTGAACGGCGGGTCCACGTAGAGCCGCAGCAGCGGGATCATCGTCACCTGGATGGGCACGATCTGCAGCGCGAAGACCGCGACGAAGAGCGTGTCACGACCCCTGAACGGGATCCACGCGAACGCGTAGGCCGACATGACCGCCAAGCTGATGGGGATCAGGACCGACGGGATCGTGATGACCACCGAGTTGATGAGGTAGGTCGCCAGGTCGACGTCCGCGCCGCTGATGACCTGCCTGTAGGAGTCGAGCGTGAACTGCGGGTCGGTGATGACGTTCCACCACCCGTTGGTCTTGACCTCCGCCTCGGGGCGGAACGAGGAGACAAAGAGGCCGAAGGTCGGCAGTGTCCACAGGATCGCGATGACGATCGCGGCCGCCGAGGCCCAGCGTCCGGAGAGGCTCTCCCGTGCGGCGCTGCTGGCCGTCCTGGGCGGTCGAGTCGGGGTCCCGGCTGCGGGAATCGTGGGGGTCGTGGTGGTCATCGTGCCTCCAGACGACGCATCTGACGGATGTTGTAGACGACGATCGGCGTCACGAGGACGAAGATCAGCGTCGCGAGCGCCGCACCGAGGCCGAAGTCGAACGACCTGAAGCTCTGGACGTAGAACTCGTACGCCAGGACGCTGGTGCCGAACTGCCCGCCGGTCGCGGTGCGGACGATGTCGAACACCTTGAGCGTGGTGATGCTGATCGTGGTGAGCACGACGATCAGCGAGGGCCGGATGCTCGGCACCGTGATGTAGCGGAACAGCTTGAGCCCGTTGACGCCGTCGAGCCTGGCCGCCTCGACGATGTCGTCCGGGATCGCCTTGATGGCCGCCGAGAGGATCGTCATCGCGAAGCCTGCCTGGACCCAGACGATGATCACGATGAGGAAGAGCGTGTTCCAGGGCTCGGTGAGCAGGAAGCGGTAGGTGTCGAAGCCGGCCTCCTTGAGGAGACCGTTGAGGACACCGAGCTGCCCCTGCTCCTTGTCCTTGTAGTCGTAGACGAACTTCCAGATGATCGACGCTCCGACCAGGGAGATCGCCATGGGCAGGAAGATCAGCGCCTTGGCGAACTTCTCGAAGCGGGACCGGTCGATGAGCACGGCGTAGACCAGGCCTATGCCCGTCGCGAGGAGCGGTGTCAGCACCACCCAGACGGCCGTGTTCTGCAGCACCTGCAGCAGGTCGTCGTTGGTGAAGATCCTGCGGTAGTTGTCGAGGCCGGCGAAGTTGGCGCCGTCGCCGCCGAGCAGCGGTTGGTAGGCGGAGCCGAAGAACGACTGGTAGATCGTGCGGGCGGCGGGGTAGAGCAACCCCACCGCGATCAGCAGCATGGACGGGGCGATGAACGCAGCCGCCTGGATCCGCTCGCCGCTCCGCGAGCGAAGTCGGGTCGTGAGGAGCAGGATCACTCCCATCACGGCGAAGAAGAGCACGACGGCGAACGCCATCTGGACGAGCTTGTCGGTGGATGTCATCCGATCCTCCAGGGTCGGGGGAGGGGAACGGAGCGCCCGGGGCTGACCCGGGCGCTCCGTTCACCGGGTCAGCTCGGCCAGGAGTCCTCGATCTTGTCGAGGGTCGCCTGGGTGTCGGCACCTGTGATCCAGTTGGTCATCTCCGACCAGAACGAGCCGGCACCGACCGCGCCGGGCATCTGGTCCGAACCGTCGAAGCGGAAGACCGCCTCGGGGTCCTGGAGGATTTCCGCCGACAGCTGGTCGATCGGGCTCTTCAGGTTGGCGATGTCGAGACCGGTGTTGGCGCTCACCCAGCCACCCGGGGTGGCCTTGGCCTTCTCGTTGGCCCAGACGTCGGAGGACAGGAAGGTCTGGAAGGCCTGGACCTCCGGGGCGTCGCGGAACGCCGCGACGAACTCGCCGCCGCCGAGGACCGGCGTGCCGAACTCCTCGTTGGTCGTCGGCAGGTAGAAGGCGAACGCGTCGCCGGTCTCGGACACGTCCGTGCCCTCGGGCCACTGCGCGGCGTAGAAGGAGGCCTGGCGGTGCATCGCGCACTCACCGTCGAGGATCGGCATGCCGCCCTCCTGGAACGCGGTGGTCGCGATGGACTTCACGTCGCCGATGCCGCCGTTGACGTAGTCGGGGTTCTTGAGGATCTCGCCGACCCGGTCGAGCGAGTCGACGATGGCCGGGTCGTTGAAGGGGATCTCGTGGTTGACCCACTGGTCGTAGACGTCGGGACCGGCGTCGCGCAGGACGACGTCCTCGAGCCAGTCGGTGGTGGGCCAGCCCGTGGCGTCACCGGACTCGATGCCCGCACACCACGGCTTGGTGCCCGAGTCAGCGATCTCGTCGGAGAGGGCGATCATGTCGTCCCAGGTCTCAGGGACCTCCCACCCGTTCTCCTCGAACATCGACGGCGAGTACCAGACGAACGACTTCACGTTGGCGCCGAGCGGGGCGGCGTAGAACGTGTCGTCGACCGTCCCGTAGGCCTTCCAGTCCTCGCCGAAGAACTCGTCGACGTTCTCACTGACGGGCTCGGGTGCCTCCACCACTGCGTCGGTGTCGCGCACCAGCGTCTGGAGGAGACCAGGCTGCGGGATGTAGGCGATGTCGGGTGCGTTGCCGCCCTGGACGCGGACGACGAGCTGGGCCTCGAACTCAGAGGACCCTTCGTAGGCCACCGTGGCGCCGGTGCAGTCCTCGAAGACCTTGTAGGACTCCTTGTGGACCGCGTCCTCGGGCGCGATGATCGACGTGTAGACGCTCACCTCCTTGCCGCTGAGGTCGCCGAACTGCTCGAGCTGGGCGCACTCGGGCTTGCCGGCTCCGGGCGCGTCACCGCTGACCTCGTTGTTGCCATCGCCTCCGCCGTCGTCGGCGCAGGCAGCGAGTCCGAGGCCGGACATCGCGATGACCGCGACAGTGGCCAGACTCTTTCGGGTCCGTGTGTTCTTCATGTCGACGTTTTCCCTCTCTATGGGTGCGGCCATGGCGGGATGGATGCCTCGGCTCGTCGGTGCGGGTGCTGGCTGTCTCGTGTGACAGACATCACCCCATGATGAAAACGTTTGCGTTGTGATGCGTCAACCGCTGACCGAGTCACGGTTCCGTAACGGTCGTCCGCTGGAGTTCGGGGTAGGGTGCGGCACGTGTGACGGGGCTCACGTCCCGTTGCTCATTTCCCTTCCACTACGGATCGTCCGGCACGTACCTGCCGGTGAAGGAGCAGACAATGGCAACAGTGACGTTCGAGAAGGCGCAGCGGTGGTATCCGGGTGCCGATGAGGCGGCGGTGCCGGGCATCGACCTGGAGATCAACGACGGCGAGTTCATGGTGCTCGTCGGCCCGTCGGGGTGTGGGAAGTCCACGACCTTGCGGATGCTCGCGGGGTTGGAGGAGGTCAACGACGGCAAGATCTTCATCGGGGACCGCGACGTGACCAACGTCCCGCCGAAGGACCGTGACATCGCGATGGTGTTCCAGAACTACGCGCTCTATCCGCACATGTCGGTCGAGGAGAACATGGCGTTCTCCCTCAAGATGGCCAAGGTCCCGACCGAGGAGCGCAAGAAGCGGGTCGCGAAGGCGGCCGAGATCCTCGGCCTGACGGAGTTCTTGCAGCGCAAGCCCAAGGCGCTCTCGGGCGGGCAGCGGCAGCGGGTCGCGATGGGGCGGGCGATCGTGCGTGCCCCGCAGGTGTTCTGCATGGACGAGCCGCTGTCCAACCTGGACGCCAAGATGCGGGTGCAGACCCGCACCGACATCGCGCGGCTCCAGCAGGATCTCGGTGTCACCACCGTCTACGTCACCCACGACCAGGTCGAGGCGATGACGATGGGCGACCGGGTCGCGGTGATGAAGCTCGGTGTGCTGCAGCAGGTCGACACCCCGCTGAAGCTCTACGACAAGCCGGCCAACCTGTTCGTCGCCGGTTTCATCGGCTCACCGCAGATGAACCTCCTCGAGGGCGTCGCGGCCGAGGACGGCACGGTCAAGGTCGGGGGCTACAACGTTCCCGTCGACCCGACCGCCGAGCGCAAGATGAGCGGGCGCATCACGGTCGGGGTCCGCCCCGAGAACTGGCGTCTCGTCTCCGACGCCGAGAGCGGCCTGCCGGTGCGGGTCACGGTCGTGGAGGAGCTCGGCGCCGACAGCTTCGTCTACGGCACCTGCGACGTCGAGGGCGTGCCCTCCAGCGTGATCGTCCGCATCGCCGGGCGGCACCACCCGCAGAAGGGCGAGATGCTCTACGTCACGACCGACCCCCAGCACGTCCACGTCTTCGACACCGACACCGGGGAACGTCTCTCCGCCTGACGGACCGATCCCGTCGACGCAGGCCCCGGGAGCAGCGCTCCCGGGGCCTGCGTCGTGATTCGCCATACTGTCTCCCGTGACCTCGGACGCTGGCTTCCAGGACAGGATCGAGGCGTGGGCCCCCGACCTGCGCCGGACGCTCGAGCGGGTCTACGGACCCGACGCGGCTCCCGACGTGACCGCTCGGCTGCTGGACCTGGCTCGTGCCGCGCACGAGTCGCGTCCCGACGACCTGGGTGAGCTCGACGAGCGGCGCCTGCGCGAGCCCGACTGGTTCCAGCTGCCCTCGATGATCGGCTACGCGGCGTACGCCGACAGGTTCGGCGGGACGCTGGCGGAGGTCGGGGAGCGGACGGCGTACCTGCGCGACCTGGGCGTGGGCTACCTCCACCTGATGCCGCTGCTGACCCCCCGACCGGCTCCCAACGACGGCGGCTACGCGGTGATGGACTACCGGTCCGTGCGCCCCGACCTCGGCACCACCGACGACCTGCGCTCGCTCGCGACGACGCTGCGCGAGCAGGGCATCAGCCTGTGCCTCGACCTGGTGCTCAACCACGTCGCGCGCGAGCACGAGTGGGCCGTCGCGGCCCGGGCGGGTGACCGCGACAAGCGCGCCTACTTCCACGTGTACGACGACCGCGCTGAGCCCGACGCCTACGAAGCCTCGCTGCCGGAGGTGTTCCCCGACTTCGCACCGGGCAACTTCACGTGGGACGACGAGCTCGCCGGGTGGGTGTGGACGACCTTCAACGACTACCAGTGGGACGTCAACTGGTCCAACCCGTCGGTGCTGTGCGAGTACGCCGACATCATCCTGGGCCTGGCGAACCTGGGTGTGGAGGTGTTCCGGCTCGACGCGATCGCCTTCCTCTGGAAGCGGCTCGGGACCGACTGCCAGAACCAGCCCGAGGTGCACGAGCTCACACGCGCGCTGCGCACCGTCGCGCGGATCGCGGCTCCGGCCGTCCTCTTCAAGGCCGAGGCGATCGTGGGCCCGACGGACCTGCCCGCCTACCTCGGCGTGGGCGACCACGCCGGCCGGGTGAGCGACCTGGCCTACCACAACGGCCTCATGGTGCAGGTCTGGTCGATGCTCGCGTCAGGAGACGCGCGCCTGGCCGCGTACGCCCTCCAGCAGCTGCCGCCGCCACCGTCGACGACCGCCTGGGTCACCTACGCCCGGTGCCACGACGACATCGGCTGGGCCATCTCCGACGAGGACGCGCGCGCGGTCGGGCTCGACCCGGTCGCGCACCGACGGTTCCTGTCCGACTGGTACTCCGGCGCCCATCCGGGGTCCTGGGCGCGCGGACTCGTGTTCCAGCAGAACGAGGCGACGGGGGACCGGCGCATCTCCGGCACCCTGGCGTCGCTGGCCGGGCTCGAGGCCGGTGATCCGGGCGCCACTGCGCGCATCCTGCTGGCGCACGCCCTGATCCTCTCGTTCGGCGGAATCCCCGTGCTCTGGATGGGCGACGAGGTCGGGCTGCTCAACGACCCTGGGTGGGCCGACGAGCCGGCGCACGCCGCGGACAACCGCTGGGCGCACCGCCCGCAGATGCCGTGGGACCTCGTCGAGGGGCACGCAGACCCCCACGGCATCGAGGCCGGCATCCGGGACCTGATCGACGTACGCAGGGACCTGCCACAGCTCCACTCCGCCACGCCGACCGAGGTCTGGGACCCGCGAGACCCCCGTGTGCTCCTGCTCGTCCGCAGGCACCCCGACGGACCGCTGCTCGCCGCCCACAACGTCTCCGGCGAGGAGGCATGGGTGGCCGCGGACGTCCTGCACTGGCTCGGGCTGCACACCCCTGGCCTGCGCGACGCCATCACGGGCACAGCTCCGGAGCTGCACGACGGTGCGGTTCGGCTCGCGCCCTACGCCGCCGCGTGGCTCCACGACAGCGACCTGGTCTCGGGAGACCAGCTCCGGGGCCGCTGACGGTCCTCGTCTCAGCGGCGCAACGTGCGGGCGCCTTCGGCTCCGAGCCGGCCCCCAGCACCCCCGCTCGCCGCCGCGGTGGCCAGGACCGCGGTCGTCAACGGCAGGTGCTGCCGGGCGTCGCGCAGCGCAGCGTCGATCAGACCGGACGCGACGGTCCGCCGCCCGGACCGGATCGCAGCCTGCGCACCCCGCCACCTGCAGTACGCAGCCGGGTGCGGTCGCCGGACCCGATCGAACAGCGCGCCGGCGGCGACCCACAGGTCCGTCGTGTCGCGCCCGACCCCTCTCGCGACCTCGGCGTCGTACGTCTGCGCCACGGCAGCCGCGACGTGGTCGTCGTCGGAGACCAGGATCAGGTCCTCCAGGACGTCCATGAGCGAGGTGACCTCGGACACCGCTCGAGAATCGCCAGCGGCAACAGCAGCCTCCGCCGCAGCCCGTGCCGCCAGGGCCGGCATCGCGCCGGCGTGGACGTGGCTCCCTTGCGAGACCCACCTGTCCAGCACGGATCGTGCGCAGTCCCACGCCTCGACGGGACGTCCGCTCCACAGCAGCAGCTTCGTGCGCACCTCGCCGAGATAGTCCTGCGAGGCTTGCGCCCCGAGCTGGTGCCTCATGATCTCGTCCAGCCGCGTCTGGGCCCCGACGAGGTCGCCTCGAGCGATGTCGATCTCCGCACGGGTGAGGTGGAGTGCCCAGCGCTCGTGCCGGAACTCGCCGTCCGCCGCTCGGCCGACGGCGCGAGCGGCCCGCTCGACGTCGCCGGCGAGCAACCATGCCTCCGCCGTGTTTGAGCGCGTTGTCGACACGAGCTGGCTGTCGATGTGCAGCTCGTCAGCCACCCGCAGGGCGCGCTCGGTCGCGGCGGCCACCTCGCTCGCGGGTGCCCCGACCTCGAGCAGGACGTCGCTGTGCACCATGGCGATGTAGGCGTCGCCGAGTGGATCGGGCACCGCGGGCGGTCGGGCGGCCGCACTGATACGTTCCAGTCCCAGGCTGCGGCGTCCCGCGGCGAAGTCGAACCACCCTTGGGCAGCGAGCAGTCGACGGTGCTGGAGCTCGTCACCCACGTCGGTGTTGACCTCGATGGCGAGCTCGATGTCGGCCATCGCCTCCTCCCAGCGGCCCAGGTCCTGCCGCAGCCAGGCCCTGGTGCGCAGGGAGTCGACCCGGTGCGCGCCGGAAGGGAGCGTGGCGAACAAGGTCACCGCGCGCTCGGCGAGCCCCAGTGCCGTCTCGGCGTCGTCCAGGACCCCTGCGAAGTCCGCGGCGAGCATGCACAGCTCGGCCTCCTCCGCCGCGTCGAGATCGTGCCGGCGCCGCGCGCCATCGGCGAGCTCAGCGGCGCGACGAGTCTGGGAGGACGCCTCCAGGGCGGACATCGCGGCGACGGTGGCGCGGAACCGTGACAGCGAGGGGGAGCCGGCAACCTGCAGGTCGTCCGGCCAGATCGCCAGGGCGCGCAGCCACTGGTCGGCAGCCTGTGCCTTCGCGAATCGCGCCTCAGCGTCCCGAGCCGCCCGGATGCGCCACGGGAGCTCCTCGGCGGGCACACCCGCCGCCTGCCAGTGGGTGGCCACCTCAGCCGCCGGCGCGTCCGCGTCGTCGGCCAGCGCCTGTGCCAGGCGACGGTGCTCGGTCGGCGCCTCACCGGGCACCAGCATCCGCAGCACCGCCTCGCCCAACAGGGGGTGTCGCAGCTCCACGGTGCTCGAGCGGTGGTCCGCGCGGAGCAACCGACGGTCCCGCAGCTCGCGGAGGGCCGCGGTCAATCGAGACTCGTCGAGCTGGGCGGTCGCAGCGATGACGTCGTACGGCAGGCCGCGCCCGGCGATCCCCAGCGCCCGGGCGACGCACCAACAGCTCTCGTCGAGCTCGCGAAGGCGGGTGACGAGCACGTCCTCGAGCAGTGGGGGCAGATCTACTCCGTCCGAGGTCGCGAGCTGCTCGGTGAACAGGGGCAGCCCCTGGCTACGGGCGTGGATCCGGTCCACTGCCGCGGGCGAGACCTCACCGCAGATCATCTCGAGCTGTTCGGCACTCGCGGCGCGGTCGAGCGGCTCGAGCGCCAGCACCGTCACGTGCGGACTGCGTTGCACGCGACGGAGCCATTCCACCTTGTGGGCGGGGACATCAGGGTCCTCGGAGCGCCAGGTGACGATGGCGGGAACGCGTGGCGGCCTGGCCACGAGGTTCTCCAGGAGGTCCAGCGTGGCGTCGTCGGACCAGTGCAGGTCCTCGATCACCACCGCCAGCGGATGCTGCTCCCCCAACGCCACGACGAGGGAGGCGACAGCCGAGTAGAGGCGCGGACGCGACCACTCGTCCTCGGGGTCCTCCTGCTGGGCCAGAGGAGCCACCTCCGGCAACAGCCGAGCCACCGACGGAGCCACGTACGGCGGGCAGGCGCGCAGCGCCTCGGTCACCCACCGTCCATCATCGAGGGTGTACGCCGATCGCAGGATGTCGGCGATCGGAAGCAGCGGCACTTCTCGCGACAGCGGCAGGCAGGACCCCAGCAGGACCCGTGCCCTCGCTGCGGCCAGATCGGCGGCACACTCCACGAGTCGGGTCTTGCCCATGCCTGCCTCACCACTGACCAGGAGCACCCCGCTCCCGGTCTCCGCGTGGCGTCGCACGACTCCGAGCTCGGCCCGACGACCGGCGAGCATGCGCGATGCCGTCGAGGTGTCGTCGCTCGCCCCCGAGCTCGCCCTGACCCACAGGCCACGAATCGTGGGGACGTCGCCGCCCATCGCCTCGACCAGCAGCTCCACGGTCCCCCATGCCGGTAGCCGGGGGGAGGAGAAGGCGTGGGACACCGTCGTGTGCGAGCAGCCGACCTCGGCTCCCAGCCTCCGCAAGCTCGGCCAGCCGGCCTGGCGGTGCAGCTCGTGCAGTGCCTCGACGAAGTCGTCATGTGGGCCGCCGGGCAGGTCCGGACGGGGCAGTGCGCCCACCATCCACCTCCGTCCTCTACCCCGTTCCTGCAGGATGCGCCGCCTCCGAGGAGCGTGTCCATGGCATTTCCCCGGTGGTCCTGACCGGGTCCGGCCAGCTCCGTCAACCGGTGTCAACCAGGTGGCCGCGAGCCGCAGTGTCGTGTCAGGCGCCGGACGAGCCGGGGCCACATCCCGAGAGGAAAGCACCATGAACACATCACACGCCGGCCGCACCATCGCTGCTGCCGCCGCCATCGCCGGGACCTTCTTCGCCACGACAGCCTGCGGTGTGGAGAAGAGCGCGACCGGCACGATCAGCAAGCCGGCCCAGGCACCCAGTGCCGAGACCAGCGTCCCGGCCCACCGCTCCTACCCCGCCGACGGGCGGGAGAACCGCCCGGGCCAGAAGACCTTTCCTGCCGACGGTCGGGAGCACCGCAACCCTGCTCCCGAAGCGTTCACGGGGAAGCACAAGCAGCCCGTCGACTGGTGACGCGACCGCTCACGCAACAGTGCCGGTGACCTGACAGGTCACCGGCACTGTTCTGCGTCGCCCCGGATCAGGTGGTGGCCTGGTCTGAGCCGGGCTGCACGCTGTCCTGCGCCTCACCGACCTCCTCGGCCTTGGCCATCGCGTTGCCACCGGGCACGATCCCCGCCTTGGAGGAGTCCATGGTGAGGTTGTCGCCGCTCGCCGGGTCGAACAGGTGGATCTTGCGGGCGTCGACCCAGATCTTCGCGTCGTCGCCCTCGCTGATCCGGCTCGCGCCGTCGAGCGAGACCACGAGCTGGGTGCGCAGCGACTCGCCGTCGAGGTCGCGCTCGAGCTGCTGGAGCTGCTTCTCCACCTCCGGCGGCGCCTCGAACGGGATGTAGGCGTAGGCCTCGTTGCCCAGCCACTCCACGACGTCCACCGTGGCGTTGAACGTCGCCTCCTCGGTCACCTTGTCGCTGTCGACGACGCTGGCGTCCTCGAAGTGCTCCGGCCGGACGCCGGCGATCAGCAGGCCCTTGTCCTGTGCCTTCGCCGCCTTGTCGTCCGGGATCGTCACCGTCCCGAACGGCAGCTCCACCTGGTTGCCCTTCACCGTCGCTGGGAGGAAGTTCATCGGCGGCGAGCCGATGAAGCCGGCGACGAACAGGTTGGCCGGGTTCTCGTAGAGCTCACGAGGCGTGGCGAGCTGCTGCAGGACGCCACGCTTGAGCACCGCGACCCGGTCGCCCAGCGTCATCGCCTCGGTCTGGTCGTGGGTGACGTAGACCGTGGTGATGCCCAGGCGCTTCTGCAGGCGGGCGATCTCCGTACGCATCTGCCCGCGGAGCTTGGCGTCGAGGTTGGACAGGGGCTCGTCGAAGAGGAACGCCTCCGCATCGCGGACGATGGCACGACCCATCGCGACGCGCTGGCGCTGCCCGCCCGACAGGTTGCCGGGCTTGCGCTCGAGGTGCTCGTCGAGCTCCAGCGTCTTCGACGCGTCGCGCACCTTCTTGTCGACCTCGGAGTCCGAGGCGCCCGCCAGCCGCAGCGGGAACGCGATGTTCTCGTAGACGGTGAGGTGGGGGTAGAGGGCGTAGTTCTGGAACACCATCGACAGGTTGCGGTCGCGCGGGGCCAGGTCGTTGACCTTCTTCCCGCCGATGATCATGTCGCCGTCGGTGATGTCCTCGAGGCCGACGATCATCCGCAGGAGCGTGGACTTCCCACACCCCGACGGGCCGACGAGGATGAGGAACTCCCCGTCCGCCACGTCGATGCTCACGTCGTTGACGGCCGGGAAGCCGTCGCCGTACTGCTTGACGATGTTCTTCATCTCGATGGCAGCCATGAGCTGATCACCCCTTCACTGCGCCGGAGGTCAGGCCGGCAACGATCTTGCGCTGGAAAAGCAGGACGATGACGATCACCGGCAACGTGACGATGACCGACGCCGTCGCAAGCTGCGCGTACGGCGGGTTGAACGGGTCGGGGCCGACGAAGAACGACATCTGCGCCGGCACCGTCCGTGAGGACGTCGTGGAGGTCAGTGAGATCGCGAGCACGAACTCGTTCCACGCGAAGAAGAAGGTCAGGATCGCCGCGGTGAACACACCGGGTGCGGCGAGCGGCACGATGACCTTGCGGAACGCCTGCCACGTCGTGGCGCCGTCGACCTGTGCTGCCTGCTCCATCTCCCATGGGATCTCGCGGAAGAAGGCCGACAGGGTCCAGATCGCCAGCGGCAGCGTGAAGGACATGTAGGGGATGATCAGGCCGGGCCAGGTGTTGAAGAGCCCGAACGTGGTCCACATGTCGAACAGCGGACCCACCAGCGCCACCACCGGGAACATCGCGATCGCGAGGGCGAGCGAGAGCACGAAGCGCTTGCCCTTGAACTCCAGCCGCGCGATGGCGTACGCCGCCAGCGTGGCGAGGATGACCGAGAGCACCGTGGCGATCAGCGAGATGCCGAACGAGTTGATGAGAGCCCGGGTGAAGTCGCCGTTGTCGAGGATGGCGCTGTAGTTGTCGAACGTGGGGTCCTTGGGGAGGAACTGGGCGCTGCCCGTCGCCGTCTCGCCCTCGGACTTGAACGACAGCGAGAGGATCCAGGCCACCGGGAACAGGCACCACAGCATGATCATGATGAACCCGATCCACGTGCCGATCGTGGTCTTGCCTCTCATCAGCCCTCACCCCTTGCCTGTGCCAGGTCGACCTTGAACAGCTTGACGATCAGCCACGCCAGCAGCAGCACGGACAGGAACAGGATCACCGACAGTGCGGATCCCAGTCCCAGCTGCATCTGCTCGATGACTTGTCGATAGGTGAGGAACGAGATCGACTCGGTGTCCTGCGCACCTCGCGTCATCACGAAGATGTTGTCGAAGATGCGGTAGGCGTCGAGCGCCCGGAAGAGCACCGCGACCATGATCGCCGCGCGCATGTTGGGCAGGATCACCTTCCATAGCCGCTGCCACCAGGTGGCGCCGTCGACCTTCGCCGCCTCGAGCATGTCCTCGCTGACCTGGGCCAGGCCCGCCAGGAGGAGCAGTGCCATGAAGGGCGTGGTCTTCCAGATCTCCGAGACCATGATCGCGAACATCGCGGGCCAGTGGTCGCCGAACCAGTTGGTGTCCTCGGCGATCCACGGCAGCCAGTTGAACCACGAGTTCACGAAGCCGTTGTTGAGCGAGAACGCGAACTGCCAGGCGAATGCCGAGACCACCGTGATGATGCCGTAGGGGATCAGGATCGAGGTCCGCATGACACCGCGTGCGAACACGATGCGGTGCATCACCATGGCGAACGCGAACCCGATGACCAGCTCGACCGCCACCGTCACGACCATGATCAGCAGCGTGTTCCACGTGTCGCGCCAGAACAGGCTGTCGCTCAGCACCGTCACGTAGTTGTCGATGCCGATGAACTCGCGGTCGTCGGGTGCCGTCAGCCGGTAGCGGAACAGTGACAGGTAGAGCGCCTGGATCATCGGCCACGCCGTGACGAGGAGCATCAGCACCACGGCCGGCGCGACCAGCTTGATGCCGAGCCTGTTCTCCGCCGAGGTGCGGTCGCTGACCGTCTTCTTGGGTGAGCGCTTGACGTCGCGCTCCGAGTCGGGTGCCACGGTCGTGGTCACAGCAGCTTCCCTCCCTTCAGGATCTCCTCGATGAATGCCTGGGAGGACTCGGGGGTCTCGGAGTCGACGCCGGCAGGCGGGTGCCACGTGCCCTGGATGGAGCTGGAGACGTCGCTCCAGTAGGGGGTCACGGTGCGGGGTGCCGAGGCGTCGACGCTCTCCTGGAACAGCGCCAGCAGGTCCTCGGGGTAGAGCTCGGCGAGGGCGGGGTACTCGTAGCCCGCGGTGCTGGCCGGCATGTTGCCGGTCATCTCCGCGTTCTTGCCCTGCTGCTCGGGCTCGACGAGACAGGCCGCCGCCTCGAGGGCGAGGTCCTTGTCGTCGGAGTACGCGCTGACGCCGATGCCGATGCCACCGTAGGGCGGACGCGAGTCCTCGCCCTCGACGGCCTGCGGGTAGCGGGTGTAGCCGATGTCCTCGGCCACCTCGGGAGCGGTCTCGTCGTAGTTGTGCCAGATGTAGGTCCAGTTGACCAGGAACGATCCCTGGTCGGAGCCGAACGTCGAGCCGGCCGTGCCCTCGTTGGAGACGCTGAGGTCGGAGGGCGCCGCCTCGGAGGAGGCGAGCTTCTCGATGATGCCCGCTGCCACGGTCCCGGGCTCCTCGGCGATCGTCAGGTCCGCGTCGACTCCCTGCTCGGCGTTCTCGAGGAGCGTGCCGCCCGCGCTCTCCACGAGCGCGTTGATCCACACGACGTAGCCCTCGTACTTGTTGGCCTGCACGCCGATCTTGCCGCCGTTCTCGCTGGCGACGTCGATGATCTGGTCCCAGGTGACGGGCTGTGACATGTCGATGCCAGCCTTCTCGACGAAGGACTTGCGATACCAGAGGACCTGCGTGTTGGACCAGAACGGGAAGACGACGAGCTCGTCCTCCCACGTGGCCGCCTCGATGGCACCCTGGAAGGTGCCCTGCTCCTCCAGCTGGGAGATGGCGTCCTGCGGCACGTCGGCGAGGAATCCGGCGTCGGCGAACTCGGCCGTGAACGGCGGGTCGAGCGACATCAGGTCGATGGCCGGGTCCTTGGCCGCGAGGCGCCGCGCCAGCTGGATGCGCTGCTGGCTCGCGTCCTGCGGCAGGACCTGGGTGGTGATCGTGTAGTCGTCGGTGGAGCAGTCCTCGGCGATCGCTGCCTGGCCGCCGGCGTCGGGGTTGATGTACCAGACCAGCTCGGGTTTTCCGCCGTCCCCGCCGCATGCCGCCAGGAGGCTGCTGGCGAGCGCCAGGGTGACCGCCGAGCCGGCAATGCGTCGAGACCGCGGACGACCGCGTGGTCGGGTCGATGAACGTGATGCCATGCGCCCTCCTATGTTGTGACTCCAGTCACTGGTCTATCGGCTGCGGCTACTGTTGGCAACCGCTCCTCACCCCATCGAGCCTGCCCAGAACCCGTAACGAGAGAGGTCCATGTGACGCGCTGGTTCGCGCCCGGACGCATCAACGTCATCGGCGAGCACACTGACTACAACGACGGCTTCGTTCTTCCGATGGCACTGGCGATGGGCTGCACCGCCACGATCGAGGACGCCGGCGACGGGTGGACGGTCGTCTCCGCGCAGGCTCCCGAGCCGGTCACCGTCGCCCCCTCCGGGCTCGAGGACCGGGCGGAGGTGCCCGAGTGGGCGTCGTACGTGCTGGGCGCGCTCTGGCTGCTCCGCGACGACGGCGTCGAGGTGCCTGCGCTGCGCATCGAGGTCGACTCCGACGTGCCCTCGGGTGCGGGCCTCTCGTCCTCGGCGGCGCTCGTGTGCTCGGTCGTACGGGCCCTCGACGACCACCTGGGCCTCCGGCTGGGTGACGACGGTCTCCTCGACCTGAGCCGTCGCGTCGAGAACGACGCCGTGGGCGCCCCGACCGGCGGGATGGACCAGCTGATCAGCCTGCGCGGCGAGGCCGGCCACGCGCTGTTCTGCGACATGCGCGACCTGACGTCGCAGCCGGTGCCGTTCGACCCGTCGGCCGCCGGCCTGACCCTGCTCGTGGTCGACACCCGAGCTCCGCACCGCCACGCGGACGGGGAGTACGCCGCCCGCCGCAGCGGGTGCGAGGAGGCGGCCCGGCGGCTCGGGGTGCGAGCACTGCGCGACGTCACCGATGCCGAGGCCGCGGTCGCCCGGCTCGACGACGAGGAGCTCCAGCGCTACGTCCGGCACGTCGTCACCGAGGACGACCGGGTCCTGGCTGCGGTGCGGGTCCTGCGAGAGGGGCGGCTGGCCGAGCTGGGCCCGATGCTGTCCGAGTCGCACGCCTCGATGCGCGACGACTTCCGGATCACCGTGCCCGAGGTCGACACCGCGGTCGAGGCACTCATGGGCGCCGGCGCGATCGGCGCCCGGATGACCGGGGGAGGGTTCGGCGGCTGCGTCATCGGGCTGCTGCCCGACGACGCCGTCGAGGCGTCGGGGGACGACGTACGCCGGGCCTTCGCGGACGCTGGCTACGGCGAGCCGGCCCTCTTCACGGCCTCCGCCGAAGCCGGCGCCCGACCCGTCTAGCCGGCGCGGTCGGCCGTCCGGGCGATCGCCTCGACGAACGTCTCGAAGAGGGCAGGCGGGAGGTCGTGGCCCATCCCGTCGACCAGCACCAGCTCGGCGCCGGGGATCGCGGCGGCTGTCGAGCGCCCGCCGCTGACGTGGACCATCTTGTCGGCCATGCCGTGCACGACGAGTGCCGGGACGCGCAGGCTGCGCAGACGCTGGGTGCGGTCGGGCTGCGTGAGGACCGCCAGCATCTGCCGCATCACGCCGCTCGTGCTGTAGCCGCGGTCGAAGGTCTCGCCGGCGCGCCGCGCCAGCACCTCGGGATCCGCCGGATATGCGGCGGAGCCGATCACGTCCCAGAACGCCACGCTGGTGGCGATGTAGGACTCGCGCCCCGGCTTGCGCGGCGCGATGAGGGCAGGGAGGAGGCGCGGGTCCTGCCACCCCACGGTGCGCCTGCCCGTGGTCGACATGATGCTCGTCAGTGAGCGCACCCGCTGGGGATGGTCGAGGGCCACCGTCTGGGCGATCATGCCGCCCATCGAGATCCCGGCGAGATGGGCCGACTCCAGGCCGAGGTGGTCGAGCAGCGCGACGGCGTCGCCGGCGAGGTCCGCCATCGAGTACGGCGCCTTGACCTTGCGGCCGGCGAACGCCCCGATGAGCTGTCCGCGGGTCACCCGGGCCCGCATCCTGGTGGAGCGACCGGCGTCGCGGTTGTCGTAGCGGATGACGTAGAAGCCCTCCGACGCGAGCATCAGGCAGAGCTCGTCGTCCCACCACGTCATCGGGCCGCCGAGACCCATCACCAGCAGCAGCGGCTCCCCCTCGGGGTCGCCGAACCTCTGGTAGCACAGCTCGACGTCGTTGCCGACGGGCGCGAGCAGCTCGCCGGAGACGACGGGCGCCTCGGTGCTGGCGCGACGGGACGTAGACATGCCTCCAGTGAACACGACCGTGATCCCCAAAAGAACGCATAAAGGGGTGACGTCCCCCATTCCGTTGGGGTTCTGGGCTACGTTCGATGATTGTGACCCAGCGCACAGTGGCGGCATTCCTGACGCCAGAGGGCTTCGCACAGCCCTCGGTGGCCGCCGTGCTGCGTGAAGGATCGGTTGTCGCCGAGGCCGGGCGCTATGCGGTGCACGCCTTCAGCGCCCGCGGGGCGCGACGACGTACGCCCTACGGTTCGCGACCGGTGCGCGTCAGCGAGCCGGTGCTCATGGTTCCCGGCTTCCTCGCGGGTGACTCCTCGCTCGGCCCGATGAGCCGGACGCTGCGGCAGCAGGGCTTCCGCACCTACCGCGCGGACATCCGCGCCAACGTCGGGTGCACGCTGGCCGCCGCCGCCCAGCTCGAGGAGCGGCTGGAGGAGATCACCCAGCGCCGCGGCTCGCGGGTGCGGATCGTCGGCCACAGCCTGGGCGGGATGCTGGCCCGCGGCGTCGCGGCCCGTCGCCCCGACCTGGTCGCGGGGATCGTCACGCTGGGCAGCCCGATGCTGGCGCCCGGCGCCCACCACGCCTCACTGGCCCGCAGCGTCGACCTGCTCGTGCGCCTCAACCGCGCTGGTCTGCGCAACCTGATGACCGAGGACTGCGTGGCAGGCAACTGCGCCCAGGAGAGCTTCGCCCAGGCGCGGGCCGAGCTGCGCGACGACGTGGACTTCACCGCGATCTACTCCCGCCGCGACGGCATCGTCGACTGGCGGGCGTGCGTCGACCCAGCTGCCCACGCGGTCGAGGTCCGCTCGTCCCACGTGGGCATGGCGTTCGACCCCGTGGTCATAGCGGCGGTCTCGGCGGCCCTGCGACCGGCCGTGGTGCCGTCAGCTGTCGAAGTCGATCGGGGAGAGATCGCGTAGCTTCGAGAGCCGGTGCTCGGCGGTGATCGACCGGACGGTGCCGCTGCGCGAGCGCATCACGAGCGAGTGGGTCGTGACGCCCTCGCCGCGGTAGCGCACGCCGCGCATGAGCTCGCCGTCGGTGATGCCGGTGGCCACGAAGAAGGCGTCGTCGCCGGTGACCAGGTCGTCGGTGCCGAGCACGAAGTCGGCGTCGAGATTGTGGCCGGCGTCCAGCGCGCGCTGCCGCTCGTCGTCGTCCTGAGGCCACAGCCGGCCCTGGATCTTGCCGCCGATGCACTTCATCGCGCAGGCCGCGATGATGCCCTCGGGGGTGCCGCCGACGCCGAGCATCAGGTCGACGCCGGTGTCCGGGCGGGCAGCCATGATCGCGCCGGCCACGTCGCCATCGGTGATGTACTTGATGCGAGCCCCGGTGTCCCGGATGTCCTCGACCAGTCCGGCGTGGCGTGGCCTGTCGAGGAGCACGACCGTCACGTCGTGGATGGAGAGGCCCTTGGCCTTGGCCACGCGCGCGATGTTCTCCTTCACCGGCAGCCGGATGTCGACCCGGTCAGCGGCTTCGGGCCCGGTCGCCAGCTTGTCCATGTAGAAGACCGCGCTGGGGTCGTACATCGTGCCGCGCGGCGACACCGCCAGCACCGCGATCGCGTTGTTCATGCCCTTGGCGGTCAGCGTGGTGCCGTCGATCGGGTCGACCGCCACGTCGCACTCGGGCCCGGTGCCGTCGCCGACCTCCTCGCCGTTGAAGAGCATCGGGGCGTTGTCCTTCTCGCCCTCGCCGATGACGACTGTGCCGCGCATGCCGATCGTGGAGATCATCGCGCGCATCGCCTCGACGGCCACACCGTCGGCGTCGTTCTTGTCGCCCCGCCCCACCCAGCGGCCGGCTGCCATGGCCGCGGCCTCGGTGACCCGCACCAGCTCGAGGGCGAGGTTGCGGTCGGGCTTGCCGGTGGTGGGGCTCATGGCGCACACGTTATCGGCCCCCTTGTCCGGGTCGGTCGCGTGCTCCGTACCGGCTCACGGCCGTCGCCTTCGCCGACAGCCACACCTCGAGTCCGGGCACCAGGCCGAGCTCGGTGGCGGCGGCCGGGGTGACGTCGGCCAGCAGGTCGGGGCCGGCGTGCACCAGCAGGCGTACGGCGTCGCCGTGCGGCGCGACCGTGCCGATCGGACCGTGCCAGCGGAGCCGGGAGGAGCCCACCGGCTCGGCCAGGGACACGACGACGGCGTCGGGCGTGAACGCCATCAGGTCCCTGCCGTCCTCGACGAGGTTGAGCCCGACGAGCCTGGCCACGTGGGGGGTCCGGGGCTCGGCTGCCACCTCGGCCGGAGGGCCGACCTGGGCCACCTGCCCGGCGTCGAGGACGAGCACCCGGTCGGCGAGGGTGAGCGCGTCGATCGCGTCGTGGGTGACCAGCAGGGCGATGCCGGGAAAGTCGCGCAGGTGCCGGCCGAGCTCGAGGCGCAGCGCCATCTGGACCGAGACGTCGAGCCCACTGAAGGGCTCGTCGAGCAGCAGCACGGCGGGGTCGGTGGCCAGGGCCCGCGCGATCGCCACCCGCTGGGCCTGCCCGCCGGAGAGCTCACGCGGACGACGGTCGGCCAGGTCGGCGATCCCGAATCGCTCGAGCCAGTCGCGCGCCACCGCCTCGGCGGCTGCCCGGCTCCGGCCGCGGGCGCGCGGCCCGAACGTGACGTTGTCGAGCGCGGTGAGGTGCGGGAAGAGGCTCTGGTCCTGGAAGACGTAGCCGACCCGGCGCTGCGGCACGTCGAGGTCGGTCCACTCCTCGCCCTCGACGCTCACCCGGCCGGGCGCCAGTCCCGCGATCGCCTGGAGCAGGGTCGACTTGCCCGCACCGTTGGGGCCGATCACCACGACCACCTCACCTGCCTCGGCGGTGAGGTCGGCGCGGACGCGGCCGGGCAGGTCCACCTCGACGCGCATCATCGTGGCGTCGCCCAACGCTCGCGCAGCAGCACCAGCACCCCGATGGAGAGCGCGAGCAGGATGAGGCTCAGCGTCCGGGCGACGGCGGGGTCGGAGCTGAGGGCGACGTAGATCAGGCTCGGCATCGTCTGGGTGGTGCCGGGGTAGTTGCCCGCGAAGGTGATGGTGGCCCCGAACTCCCCGAGGCTGCGCGCCCAGGCCAGGGCGCATCCCGCGAGGATCCCCGGCAGTGCCAGAGGCAGCGTGACGCGGTGGAAGGTGGTCCACCGGTCCGCGCCGAGGGTGGCCGCCACCAGGTCGTACGACGCGCCGTGGGTGCGCAGCGCCCCCTCGACGGCGAGCACGTAAAACGGCAGGGACACGAACGTGTGGGCCAGCACCACGCCCGTCAGCGTGTAGGGGATGGAGAAGGGGAGGTGCTCGCCGATGAGCCCTCTGCGACCGAGCGCCGTCACCAGGGCGACGCCGGCCACGACCGGCGGCAGCACGAGGGGGACCAGCACGAGGGCTCGTACGACCCGGCGGCCGCGGAAGTCGACCCGCGCCAGCAGCCACGCGAGGGGAGTGCCGAGGACGACGCAGGCGACGACGGTCAGCAGGCTGCTCAGCGCCGTGATGGCGAGTGCTTGGCGCACGACTTCTGACCCGAGGTGCTGCGGCAGGGTGCGCCAGGGGGTGTCGAGGGCCAGGGTGACCAGCGGGACGACCAGCAGGGCCACCGCCACGACCGCGGGGACGAGGAGGACGGCTGGGGCGCGGCCGAGGCGGGGGGTGCTCATTCGGCCTCGTTGAAGTAGCGGGGGGCCTCGAAGCCTGCGTCCCGCAGCACGTCCTGCCCAGGATCGCTCAGGACAAGCTCGACGAAGTCGGATGCGGCAGCGGAGTCGCCCAGTGTGGCGATCTCGTAGACCGTGGACGGGGCGGCCTCCTCCTCCGCCTCGATCGTCTCCACGGCGTCGCCCGCGGCGAGGGCGTCCGTGCGGTAGACCAGGCCGGCGTCGACCTCGCCGCCCACCACGCGAGCCAGGACGGCCTTGACGTCCACCTCCTCGGTGACCGGCTCGGCCTGGCTGGCACGTCGCGCGAGCGCCGTCTCGGCAAGCGCCCCGCACGGCGCGCTGGAGGCGCACTTGGCCCAGTCGACACCGGGCAGCGCGAGGCTGCCAAGACCGCTGATGTCGGCGGGGTTGCCCGGTGGAGTGACGATGACCAGCTCGTTGAGGGCGAACGGCTCCGGCTCCTCCGAGGCGATGTCGGCGTCGACCGCGACCTGCATCGCTCGTGCATCTGCGGTGGCCAGGATGTCGCCCGGTGCACCGTCGGCGGCCTGCTCGGCCAGGGTCGTCGACGACCCGAAGACCAGCTCCACGTCGACCTCGGGGTGCTCGTCCTCGAACCTCTCGGCCAGCTCGGTGAAGGTCTCGGTCAGGCTGGCCGCGGCGAGCACCGTCAGGGTCTGCTCGCCTTCGTCGCCGCCGCACGCCGTCAGGGGGAGCAGCAGCAGGACCGCCACAGCGGTGCGCCCGGTCACGGAACCTCCACGACGACGTTGGTCGACTTCACGCTGGCGATGGCGCGGACGCCGGGCTCGAGGCCGAGCTCGTCGGCCGCCTCGGTGCTCATCAGCGACACGACGCGGTAGGGCCCGCAGATCATCTCGACCTGCGCCATGACCAGGTCGCGCTTGACCCTCGTGACGATCCCGCTCATCCGGTTGCGCGCACTGACGGTGCCTGCCCGCGTGCGGTCGCGCTCGGCGACCTCCCCGGACTCGGCGAGGTGCTCGGCCAGCTCCGCCAGGTCCGGCCCGGTCACGGTCGTACGTCCCTCGGTGCGGCGGGACGGGAGCCGGCCGGCGTCCACCCAGCGACGTACGGTGTCGTCGCTGACGGAGAGGATCTCCGCCGCCTCCGCGATTCGGTAGGTGATCACGGTCACAGTATGCCGCACCTGCGGATGATCTGAGCCTCAATCATCCTCACCTGCGGTCACGCCTCTCGTCCCCTTGGGATAGTCCGCATCAAAAGGCTCGTGAAACAGCGGCGATGACCAGCCGATTGATGCGGACTATCGGGCGGCTGGGAGGATGGGCGCCGTGAGTCAGCAGCCGAGTCGATACACCCGCTCGTTCGGTGGCATGACCGGCGCCCTCATCGTCACCGTCCTCTTCGTGCTGGCCTTCGTGGCGTGGCGCGGGCTGTTCCGCGGCGAGGGCGAGGTCACCCCTGAGCCCGTCGAGTGGCAGGAGAGCGTCGAGCTCGCCGAGCAGGCCGACCTGCAGGTCGTGCACCCGCGCGAGCTGCCGGCTGGGTGGACCGCGACCAGCGTCGAGCTCCGCGCCGGCGACGACCCGCGCTGGGGACTGGGCGTGCTCACCGACGACGACGACTTCATCGGGATCCGCCAGCAGGACGCCTCGGCCGAGGAGCTGGTCAGCCTCTACGTCGACGAGAAGGCCGACCCCGGGGACGACGCGACGGTGCCCTCCGAGGTCACCGACACGTGGCAGACGTGGTCGGACGAGGGAGGCGACCGTGGGTACGCCACCGAGCTCGGGGACGACGCGGTCCTCGTCTACGGCTCGGCGCCGGTGGCGGAGCTCGAGGCCTACCTCGAGCTGCTCACCCGCTGAGACGCCCAGCCCAGCCCAGCCCTCAGTCCGCGCCCTCCGCGCTCATCGCCTCGTCGAGCCGCTTGCGCGCCCCGTCGAGCCACTCCTGGCACACCTTGGCGAGCGCCTCCCCGCGCTCCCACAGGGCCAGGGACTCCTCGAGCGTGGTGCCGCCGGCCTCGAGCGTGCGGACCACCTCGATGAGCTCCTCGCGGGCCTCTTCATAGCTGGGGGCGTCACTCATCGGGGTCCTCCTGCGGCGGGTGGTCGGTCGTGATGGCATCCGGCTCGATGCGGTCGGTGGTGGCGTGGATCCGTCCGTCGGCGACCCGGACGGACACCGCCGTCCCGGTCGTGGCCTGCGCGACGGAGGCAACGACATGGCCGTCGGCGTTCTGCAGGACGGCGTACCCGCGCTGGAGGGTCGCCAGCGGCGAGAGCGCCTGCGCCCGGGCTCGCTGGTGGCCGATGTCGTCGGCTGCGCGGTCGAGACGGTGGGACAGCGTGCGACGGGCCCTTGCGAGCAGCTCGTCGAGCTCGTCGGAGCGGACGGCGAGCAGGTTGCGCGGATCGGCCATCGCCGGACGGGAGCGCACCTGCGCCAGCCACTCCTGCTCCCGGGCGATGCGCTGGGTGATCACCTGGCGCAGCCGGTCGCGCGCCCACGTCACGCCGTGGGCCTCCTCGGCGATGTCGGGGACGACGAGCTTGGCGGCGTCGGTGGGTGTCGACGCTCGTACGTCGGCAACGAGGTCGAGCAGTGGTTGGTCGGGCTCGTGGCCGATCGCCGACACCACGGGCGTGCGCAGGGCGTGGACGGCACGGACCAGCGCCTCGTCGGAGAAGGGGAGCAGGTCCTCGATCGATCCGCCGCCGCGAGCCACCACGATCACGTCGACGGCGGGGTTGCGCTCGAGCCGCTGCAACGCCTCGATCACCTCCGTCGTCGCCCGCTGCCCCTGCATCGCGGCGTAGCAGACCTCGAACTGCACGGCAGGCCAGCGGCGCCGGGCGTTGTCCAGGACGTCGCGCTCGGCGGCGCTGTTGGGGGCGGTGACCAGGCCCACCCGGCCGGGCAGGAACGGCAGGTCACGCTTGAGCTCGGGAGCGAAGAGGCCCTCGGCCGCGAGCAGCTGGCGGCGCCGCTCGAGGCGGGCCAGCAGCTCGCCGAGCCCGACCATCTTGATCTCGCGCGCGGACAGCGAGAAGGAGCCGCGGTTGGCGTAGAAGGTGGGTCGGGCGTGCACGACGACGCTGGCCCCCTCCACCAGGGGCGGGTTCATCGAGTCGAACAGCGACCGCGCGCAGGTGAGGGTGACCGAGATGTCGGCGACGGTGTCGCGCAGCGTCATGAAGACGGTGTTGACCCCGGGGCGGCGGTTGACCTGCGCGATCTGTCCCTCGACCCAGACGCTGCCGAGCTTGTCGATCCACTGCGTGACCGCGTTGACGACGGCCCGGACCGGAGCCGGGGACTCGGCCGTGGCGTCGCGGAGGGAGGGCACGCGGCGAGGATAGGCGAGGGGACCGACGTCCCGCGGCCGCCCCATGGAGACGTGCCGAGGAATCCGCTCTGCTGCGCGCCGCGATACACGCACGCTGGCTGCGTTCTCGTCCCTCGACGGGGAATCCACCCCGCCTTCGCTCCTCGGCCTTGCCAGCGCACGCGTCTCGCGCCGCTCGCGACGACCGGATTCCTCGGCACGTCTCCTAGACTCGCCCCATGACGACCGACCTCGGCCTGCCGCCCGTTCTCGACCCCGAGAGCGCCAAGAGCGTCCTGCTGGCGGCCCCGCGGGGCTACTGCGCCGGCGTGGACCGGGCCGTGATCACCGTCGAGAAGGCGCTCGACCTCTACGGCGCCCCCGTCTACGTCCGCAAGCAGATCGTGCACAACAAGCACGTGGTGGCCAACCTCGAGTCCCGCGGCGCGATCTTCGTCGAGGAGCTCGACGAGGTGCCGGAGGGCCGGACGGTCGTCTTCTCCGCCCACGGCGTGTCACCCGCTGTCCACGCCCAGGCCGCCGACCGCGGCCTCAAGACCATCGACGCGACGTGCCCGCTGGTGACGAAGGTGCACCACGAGGCCAAGCGGTTCGCCAGCGACGACTACGACATCCTCCTCATCGGCCACGAGGGCCACGAGGAGGTCGAGGGCACCGCCGGCGAGGCGCCGGACCACATCCAGCTCGTGCAGAGCCCCGCCGACGTCGCCGGCATCGTCGTACGCGACCCGGCGAAGGTCGCGTGGCTCTCGCAGACCACGCTGAGCGTCGACGAGACGCTCGAGACCGTGGCGGCGATCCGGGAGAGGTTCCCGCTGCTGCTCGACCCGCCGAGCGACGACATCTGCTACGCCACCCAGAACCGCCAGCTCGCGGTCAAGGAGATCTCCCCCAGCGCGGACCTCGTGATCGTGGTCGGCTCACGCAACTCCTCCAACTCGGTGCGTCTGGTGGAGGTCGCCCTCGAGGCCGGCGCGAAGGCGTCCTACCTCGTCGATGACCACACCGAGATCGACGAGGCCTGGCTCGACGGCGTCGAGACCGTGTCGGTGACCTCCGGTGCGTCCGTCCCAGAGGACCTGGTCGAGGGCGTCCTGGCGTTCCTGTCCGAGCGCGGCTTCCCCGACGCCCGGGCCGTCCACTCCGCCGAGGAGTCGCTGATCTTCGCGCTGCCGCCCGAGCTGCGTCGAGACATGCGCGCCGCGCAGCAGGCCTGACCAGCACCGATGGCCCGCTACATTGACATCCACCCCGACAACCCCCAGCCACGGCTGGTGACCCAGGTCGTCGAGGCGCTGCGCAACGACGAGCTGATCGCCTATCCCACCGACTCCGGCTACGCCCTCGGTGCCCAGCTCGGCAACCGCGAGGGGCGCGACCGGATCTTGCGGATCCGCGAGCTCGACGACCGCCACCACTTCACGCTGATGTGCAAGGACTTCTCCCAGCTCGGTCAGTTCGTCCACGTCGACAACTCGGCGTTCCGCGCCATCAAGGCCGCCACCCCGGGGCCCTACACGTTCATCCTGCCCGCGACCGGCGAGGTGCCGAAGCGGCTGATGCACCCCAAGAAGCGGACCGTCGGCGTGCGCATCCCCGACCACCGGCTGGTGTGCGCGTTCCTGGAAGAGCTGGGGGAGCCGATCCTCACGAGCACCCTGATCCTGCCCGGCGAGACCGAGGCGCGGACCATGGGCTGGGAGATCAAGGAGGACCTCGACCACGTCGTCGACGTCGTCGTGGAGTCGGGTGAGGTGACGGCCGAGCCGACGACGGTGATCGACTGGTCCGACGCCGAGCCCGTCGTCGTACGACGGGGGGCGGGCGACGCCGAGCGCTTCGAGGCCTGACCGGGCGCTTCGTGGCGCTGGGATGTGCGCGCGGAACGGGGGAGGTCAGCCGGCCTGGCCGAGCTCGCGGCTCAGCTCGGTGGCCATGTCGGCGTCGCCCTCGCGGTGCAGGCGCCAGGCGAGCCAGCCGAGGCAGAGCGCGTAGCCGACGAAGAGGGCGATGCCGTGGGTGGCGACACCCGAGACGACTGCCTGCAGCACGCTGTCGCTCGCGTCGGCGATGGCGTCGCGGGCGACGAGGGCGATGAAGCCGAAGACGACCGTCAGGAGGATGGGCGGCAGCAGCGCCACCAGGAAGAAGTCGCGCCGGCGCACCAGCGCCGCGAGTCCGATGCACAGCACCACGAAGCACAGGTCGAAGAACAACGTCAGCCGACCGACCAGGAGCACGTCGATGCTCACCGCCGTCAGCGTGACGGCGACGCCGAGGGACACCACCTGGCGGCCTGGCTCGGACCCGACCTCCCAGAACGTGTCGCCCTGTGTCACGGCCCTCAACCTAGGACCGATCTCAGGCGCCCTCGGCGCGGCGCGCCGGGACGTCGTCGGGCTCGTGGAGCTCGTGGGCGACCAGCTCGTCGAGCGTGGGCTCGTCCGTGGCGCTGGGGACACCGTCGAGGGCGGTCATCTCGGGAGCGGCCAGCGAGCGCGGGACGGTCTCGACCTGGCGCGGCTCGGCCAGCGGCTCCGACGTGACGCCGAGCTCGGCGAAACGCCGCGCGGACACCAGCACGCGGCCCTCCAGCGATCCCATCGCCTGGTTGTAGGCGACGACGCTGGCGTTGAGCGAGCGACCCACCCGGTCGAGGTGGCCCGCCATGGACGCCAGCCGCGCATGGAGCTCCTGCCCGAGCCGCTGCACCTCCTGCGCCTGTGCGTTGAGGACCTCGTGCTGCCAGCCCTGGGCGACGGTGCGCAGCAGCGCGATCAGCGTCGACGGCGTCGCCAGGACGACGTTCTTGGCGGCGGCCTGCTCGACCAGGTCGGGCACCGCCTGCAGCGCGGCCTGGAGGATCGCCTCGCCGGGCAGGAAGAGCACGACGAACTCGGGCGTCCCGGGCAGGGCCTCCCAGTAGCGGCGCGAGCCGAGGTCGGTGACGTGCTTGCGGACGTGCTCGCCGAGCCGGGTCAGCGCCCGGTCGTGCTCGGCGGGATCGTCGGAACCGGTCAGGTCGAGGAACGCGGCCAGCGGGGCCTTGGCGTCGACCGCGATCGTGCGCCCGCCGGCCAGCGACACGACCAGGTCGGGACGCAGGCGGCCGTCCTCGACGCGGACCTGCTCGGCGAAGTCGCAGTGGTCGACCAGTCCTGCGAGCTCGACCGTGCGGCGCAGGTGGAGCTCGCCCCACTGGCCACGCACCTGCGGCTTGCGCAGCGCGGTGGCCAAGGTGGTCGTCTCCCTCCGCAGGCTCTCGGTCGACTGCCGCATGTCGGCCACCTGCTGGTGGAGCTGGGCCTGCCAGGCGACCCGGTCGTGCGCGAGGTCGCTCAGCTGGTCCTGCAGGCGCTCGAGCCCGTCCTGCACCACTGCGTGCTCGGCCACCCGCTGCTGGAGCGCGGCGATCGCGGGGTCGTCGGCGGGACGGCTGCGCGCCCACAGCACACCGATCACGCTGCCGAGCACGAGGCCGACGGCAAGGACCAGCGCCAGGGTCAGCAGCAGCGGGAAGGTGTCCATGGATCCAGCATGGACCGGCCCACCGACACTCCGGCGGAGGCGTGGCCCTCGACGTGGCGGTGCCCAGCCTCAGCGGGCCTCGTCGAGCCGCTTGCGGTGCTCGTCATCGAGCTCCAGGTCGAGGGCTGCGAAGTTCTCCTCCAGCTGCGCCACCGAGCTGACACCGACGAGCGGGATCACCTGCGGGTCGTGGCCGAGCAGCCACGCCAGGACCACCTGGTTCGGCGTGGCGCCGAGCTCGGCCGCGACCTCACGCACGGCGGCGAGCCGCCGCGGGGTCCCGGGGTGGTCGTACGCCTCGGCGAGCGGGACGTCCTCGCGCACGTACGAGCCCATCAGCAGCGGCGTGTAGGCGACCAGCCCGAGTCCCTCCGTGCGCACGTAGTCCAGGGTCTCGTCGGTCACGAGCGTGTGCCCGCCGTTGGGCAGGGGGACGTCGTGGCGCGGCTGGAGGTAGCTGTAGCGCTGCTGGATCAGCGACCACCCCGGCACGCCGGCCTGCGCCGCGAGGGCGCGAGCCCGCTCCACCCGCCAGGTCCTGTGGTTGCTGGCCCCGACGGCACGGACCAGGCCCCGGGTGACGCAGGCCCCGAACGCTGCGACGGTCTCCTCGAGCGGGACGCTGCGGTCCTCGACGTGGGCGTAGTAGACATCGACGCGGTCGGTGCCGAGGCGCCGCAGGCTCTCCTCCACCTCCCGCTCGATGACGCGGGCCGAGAGACCCTCGACCGACTCCAGCCCTGCTCCGGGCACGGTGGGACGGGCGCCGACCTTGGTCGCGATGACCATCTCGTCCCGGCAGCCGCGGCTGGTGAGCCAGCGACCGAGCGCCTCCTCGCTCTCGCCGCCCTGGCTCCCGGTGATCCAGAACGCGTAGTTGTTGGACGTGTCGACGAAGGTGCCGCCGAGCTCTCGGTAGCGGTCGAGGACGGCGAAGCCGGTCTCCTCGTCAGTGGTGGTCCCGAACGCCAGCACTCCGAGGCAGAACGGGGGGACGTGGATGGACGTGTCGTGGCCGAGCGTCGCGGCCTGAGCGGTGTGCGTCATGCGCTCAACCGTAGAAGCAAAGTGGTCTGGGCGTACCATCCAATTCCATGGCAGTCGAGCAGACCATTTCGCGCGCCGGCTGGGACGAGCTGGTCGTGGTCGACCGGTCCGACCCGGAGCCGCTGCACACGCAGCTGGCCAGGGGTCTGCGGCAGGCCATCGTGGACGGCCGGGTCCCGGTGGGTGACCGCCTGCCCGCCAGCCGCGCCCTCGCCGCCGAGCTCGAGTGCTCGCGATGGGTGGTGACGGAGGCGTACGCCCAGCTCGCCGCGGAGGGATGGATCGAGGGGCGGACCGGGTCGGCCACACGCGTACGGAACGCCGGGGCCGGGGGTGCGTCCCAGCCCCGGTCCGCCCCACGGCAGGCTCCCGTCGCGGTGCGGTTCGACCTCGCCCCCGGGCTGCCGGACCTCCGCGCCTTCCCGCGGCGGCGCTGGCTCGATGCCGTACGAGTCGAGCTGGCGACCCTGCCCTTCGACGACCTGCGCGAGCTGGATCCTGCCGGCGACCCGCGGCTGCGCAGGGCGGTGTCAGCGCACCTCGGCAGGGTCCGCGGCGCGGTCGTCACCGCGGACGACGTGCTGGTGCTGCCCGGCGTCCGCGCCGGCGTCCACCTCGTCGCCACGGCGCTGCGCGCCTCGGGCGCCGGCGTGATCGCCGTCGAAGACCCCGGCTGGCCACGCCTGCGCGACGCGATCCGCGCGGCGGGGCTGGAGCCGCTCCCGGTCCCGGTCGACGCGGACGGGCTGAGGGTGGACCTGCTCCCTCGGGACGGGTCCGTGCGCGCGGTCGTGACGGCGCCGGCGCACCAGTACCCCACCGGGACCGTCCTGCCCCCGGCCCGACGGGCGCAGCTCGTCTCGTGGGCGCAGTCGGTGGACGGTGTCGTCGTCGAGGACGACTACGACTCGGAGTTCCGCTACGACCGCAGGCCGTACGGCGTCCTGCAGGCGCTGGCCCCCGAGCACGGCGTCCTGCTGGGGTCGGTCAGCAAGACGCTCGCGCCCGCCCTGGCGACGGGGTGGCTCGTGGCCCGGGGCGAGTGGCGTGCCCGCATCGCCTCGGCGTTGGCCTCACCCATCGGCCCGGGCCTGATCGACCAGCTCGCGCTCGCGTCGTTCGTGGAGTCAGGGCAGTACGACCGTCACCTCCGCTCAGCACGTCTGCGGTTCCGCAGACGCCGGGACGCGCTGCTGGCGGCGCTCGCGGTCGCACTGCCGGAGGCCGAGATCTCCGGCTCGGCGGCCGGGCTCCACCTGCTCCTCCGGCTGCCGGGCGGGGCGGACCCCGTGGCGGTCGTCGCGGCCGGAGCCCGGCGCGGCCTGCGGCTCTCGGCGGCGGCGCCGACCGCCGTACGCGCCCGGTCGTACGACGCGTGCCTCATCCTCGGCTACGGCAACCTGGCCGACGCGGCGGTCGGCGAGGCCGTACGCACGCTGGTCGAGTCGGTCAGGGAGGCTGCGGAGGGAGCCGGCGACCCGCGGAAGGCGCGGCGGTAGGCCGAGGGGGAGACCCCGACGCTGGCGCGGAGGTGCTGGCGCAGGGACGCCGACGTGCCCATCCCGGCACGCGCGGCCACCTCGTCGACGGTCAGGTCGGTCGCCTCGAGCAGGTGGAGTGCGTGGCGGACCCGCTGCTGGCTCACCCACGCGCCGGGAGACAGACCGGTCTCCTCGCGGAACCGGCGGGTGAACGTGCGCAGGCTCATGGACGCCCGGCGGGCGAGCGTGGCGAGGTCGAGCGGGGCGTCCAGGTGCGCCTCGGCCCACGCGCGGACCGCCGCGGTCGCCTCGTCCGGCCGGCGCGGCACGCTGCGCTCGATGTACTGCGCCTGACCTCCGTCGCGCCACGGCGGCACGACCATGTGCCGGGCAACGGCGTTGGCGACGGCGGCGCCGTGGTCGCTCCTGACCAGGTGGAGGCACAGGTCGATGCCGGCACTCAGCCCGGCGGAGGTGAGCACCCGCCCGTCGTCGGTGAAGAGCACGTCCTCGTCGAGCGCCGCCCCCGGATAGAGGCGGCGGAAGTCGTCGGCGTACTTCCAGTGGGTCGTAGCCCGGTGGCCGTCGAGGATGCCGGCGGCCGCCAGCACGAACGCGCCCGTGCAGATCGACACCCAGCGCGCGTCGGGGCGCACGGTCGCCAGCGCCGCGCGGAGGTCGTCGGGCAGGCTGCCGTCACGGCGCGGGCCCGCGATCATGGTCCCGGGCACGACCACCGTGTCCGCCGCCGCGAGTGCCTCGGGTCCGGCGGAGGGGGCGATGCCGTAGCCCCGGCTGGCGAGGACGGGTCCGCCGTCCACGGTCACGACGTCCACGTCGTAGAGCGGCTCGCCGTGCGGCCCCCGCGCCTCGCCGAGCACCTGCGGCGGGATGGTCAGGTCGTAGCCGATCACCGGTGGGATGGCTAGGACGACGACGCGGTGCGTGAGCATGGCCGGATTCTTTCACATGTTGGCGTTCGGGCCACTCGTCGTCGCCATCGCCCCACCCGAGACTGGTGCGGTGACGACGACCACGCCGCCCTCGCCTGCGTCCCGCCAGCCCGACGACCCCTCCGGCGACTCCTCCGCCGAGCGCCTGCACTGGGCCTGGGTGGTCGCCGGAGTTGCCTTCGTGACGCTGGTCGGGGCTGCTGCGTTCCGCTCCGTGCCCGGGGTGCTCATCGAGCCGCTTCATGAGGAGTTCGGCTGGTCGCACGGCCTCATCGGATCGGCGGTCTCGCTCAACCTGATGCTCTTCGGCCTGATGTCCCCGTTCGCGGCCGCGCTGATGGACCGCTTCGGCGTACGCCCTGTGGTGACCTTCGCGCTGGCCTTGGTCGCGACCGGCAGCGGCCTGACGGTGTTCATGACGGAGCCGTGGCAGCTCATCCTGTGCTGGGGCCTGCTGGTCGGTCTCGGCACCGGCTCCATGTCGATGGCGTTCGTCGCCACGATCACCAGCCGCTGGTTCGTCGCCCGCCGAGGCCTGGTCAGCGGCATCCTGACCGCCGGCAACGCCACCGGTCAGCTGGTCTTCCTCCCCCTGGTGGCGTGGCTCGCGACCCACCACGGCTGGCGCACGGCGGCGCTGCTGGCCGCCGCCGCCGCACTGTCGGTCATCCCGCTCGTCCTGCTGCTCCTCCGCAACCACCCCGCGGACATGGGTCTACGCGCCCTCGGCGCCACCGATGCCGACCCCGGGCCGCCGCCCCACCAGCACGTGGGCTCGAGCGCCGGGCGGGCGCTCGGGGTGCTGCGCGATGCGGCGCGCAGCCGGACCTTCTGGCTCCTCGCCGGCGGGTTTGCGATCTGCGGCATGACGACCAACGGCCTCATCGCGACGCACTTCGTTCCAGCCGCCCACGACCACGGCATGCCAGCCACCACGGCCGCGTCGCTGCTCGCGGTCGTCGGGATCTTCGACGTCGTGGGCACCATCGCCTCGGGCTGGCTCACCGACAAGTGGGACCCGCGGCTGCTGCTCGTGGGCTACTACGCCCTGCGCGGTGTCGGCCTGATGACGCTGCCGACCCTGATGTCGCCCCACGTCGAGCCCAGCATGTGGGTCTTCATCATCGTTTACGGCCTGGACTGGGTGGCGACGGTGCCGCCCACGGTGGCGCTCTGCCGCGACCGCTTCGGCGCGGCGACCGGCCCCATCGTCTTCGGCTGGGTCTTCGCCAGCCACCAGGTCGGCGCCGCCGTGGCCGCCACGGGCGCCGGCGTCGTGCGTGACGTCACGGGCGGCTACGACCCGGCCTTCTACGCGGCCGCCGGGCTGTGCGCCGTCGCCGCCGTGATGTCGTACGCCATCCGCAGGACGCCGCAGTCGGCCCGGGCTCCGGAGCCGACCGCGGTCATGTGAGGTCGACGACCACCGGCGCGTGGTCGGACGGCGACCCGGTGCCCTGCGCCGGGTCGCGCTCGTCACGGTCGATGAAGGCCCCCGTCACGCGGGCGGCGAGCGGCGGTGACGCGAGCACGAAGTCGATCTTGAGCCCGCGGTCGCGCTCGAAGCGTTGGCGGTAGTAGTCCCAGTAGGTGTAGCCCGGTGCGTGCACACGGGTCGTCTCGGCCCAGCCGTCGTCGAGGAAGCCCTGGAAGGCGGCCCGCTCCGGGGGCGTGACGTGGGTGGAGTTGCGGAACTGCTGCGGGTCGAAGACGTCGTCGTCGGTGGGGCAGATGTTCCAGTCGCCGACCAGTGCGGTGGGCACGTCGAGCCACCCCCGGGCCGAGGCCCGGAGCCGGGCGAGCCAGTCGAGCTTGTAGACGTAGTGCGGGTCGTCGGGCTTGCGACCGTTGGGAACGTAGAGCGACCAGATGCGCACCCCACCACAGGTGGCCGCTATCGCGCGCGCCTCGGAGGCGGCAGGCTCGCCGTACGGCGGCATGTCGGCGAAGCCGACCTCGACGTCCTCCAGCCCGACGCGCGACAGCAGCGCGACGCCGTTCCACTGGTTGAGCCCGGAGACGGCGATCTCGTAGCCGAGCCCGTGCAGACCCATCAGCGGCAGCTGGTCCTCGCGGGCCTTGGTCTCCTGCAGGGCCAGCACGTCGATGTCGTGGCGCTGCACGAAGGCCTCGACGCGGTCGATGCGGGAGCGGAGGGAGTTGACGTTCCAGGTGGCGATGCGCACGACCCCACCCTAAGGAGGGGCGCCACGCGCAAGGTCGTGGGGCGGACGAGCCTTTACGCAGGAAACCCTTTACAGATACGGGGTTGATGGGGGAGGTTCCTCGGCAACGCACTTGTCTCGGGAACTCGTGCTCACCTGCTCGACCTCCGAGATGGCGTGTGTCCACAACCCCCATCAAGGAGAACACCACCATGCAGCGCAGTCGACTCGGGGCGATCGCCCTCGGCGCAACGGCACTCATCGGGACGGCCCTGGCCTCCCCGGCCCTGGCCACCACGGACTCGGAGATCCCGTCCTTCCAGGAGTTCCACGCCTCGACCTTCAAGGACACCGACAACCAGTACATCGTCAACGGTGACGAGCCCGTCACCGACACCGCCGACCTCCGCGAGTTCTACGACTCGATGGTCGCGCCCCGGACCACGCCCGAGGGCCTGGTCGTCAACACCGTCGGCGGCGTCGACGACAAGTGGTCGGCCAGCCAGGTCCGCAACCTGACCTACTGCGTCAGCACCAAGTTCGGCTCCCGCTACACAGACGTCGTCAACGCGATGACCAGCGGCGCCGGACTCTGGGAGGCGGCCTCCGCGGCGGACTTCATCCACGTGCCGTCGCAGGACGCCAGCTGCAACACGCGCAACAAGACGGTCCTGTTCTCGGTCGAGCCCGTGTCGACCACCCAGTACATCGCCCGGGCGTTCTTCCCGAGCACGCCCAAGCGCTCACGCAACGTCCTGATCGACGACTCGATCTGGACCTCGGGCTCCTGGACGCCGACCAACATCATCGGCCACGAGCTGGGTCACACCCTCGGCTTCCGCCACGAGCACACGCGCCCGGAGTCGGGCACCTGCTTCGAGGACAACAACTGGCGCCCGCTGACGCCCTACGACTCGGCCTCGATCATGCACTACCCCCAGTGCAACGGGTCGTCGGACGACCTCAGCATGACCGCCAGCGACCGCGCCGGAGTGGCTGCCCTCTACGGCTCCTGATCGCGTAGGCTGTCAGCAGTCTCGTGCGCCCCCTCCGTCCCGAGCGGAGGGGGCGTTCGTCGTCTCCGGCCGCCTGTCTCCGCGGGGTAGCGTCTGCCCGTGTCCACCTCCACCTCCCTGATCCTCTCCGCACGTGACCTCGAGTTCATGCTCTTCGAGTGGCTCGACGTGGAGCGGCTGAGCGAGCGCCCGCGATTCGCCGAGCACGACCGGGAGTCGTACGACGCGCTCCTGGCGCTCTGCGAACGGCTGGCCACCGACCACTTCGCGACCCACTACCGCAAGAGCGACACGGAGGAGCCGGTCTTCGACGGGGAGAAGGTCCGGCTGATCCCCGAGATCGGCGCCGCGCTCGAGAAGCTCGCCGAGGCCGACCTCCTGACGTTGACCCTCGACGAGGAGCTGGGCGGCCTCCAGGTGCCCCACGTCGTGGCCTCGGCCTGCACGGCGTGGTTCACGGCGGCCAACATCGGCACCGCGGCGTACGCGTTCCTGACGGTGGCCAACGCCAGGCTGCTGCTCGCCCACGGCACCGCCGAGCAGGTCGAGCGGTTCGTGCAGCCCATGCTCGAGGGCCGCTTCTTCGGCACCATGACGCTGTCCGAGCCCCACGCCGGCTCGAGCCTCGGCGACGTGATCACGCGGGCCGTCCCGGCCGACGACGGCACGCACCGGATCTTCGGCAGCAAGATGTGGATCTCCGGCGGTGACCACGAGATGGGCGACAACATCGTCCACCTGGTGCTGGCCAAGCTGCCCGACGCACCCGCAGGGTCCCGCGGCATCTCGCTGTTCATCGTGCCGAAGTTCCTCGTCGGGGACGATGGCTCGATCGGCGAGCGCAACGACGTCGCGCTGGCCGGCATCAACCACAAGCTCGGCAACCGCGGCACGGTCAACACCGCACCGGTCTTCGGTGGCGGCGCCTACACCCCGGGTGGTGCGGCGGGGGCCGTCGGCTACCTCGTCGGGGAGCCCCACAAGGGCCTCTCCTACATGTTCCACATGATGAACGCCGCCCGGCTGGGCGTCGGGATGTCGGCGACCACCACGGCCTACACCGCCTACCTCAAGTCGCTCGACTACGCCCGCACCCGCCCGCAGGGCCGGCCGCTCGCCGCTGCCGACCCGACCTCGCCGCAGGTGCCGATCATCCAGCACGCCGACGTGCGCCGGATGCTGCTGGCGCAGAAGTCGTACGTCGAGGGGGCGATGGCGCTGAACCTCTACTGCGCGCGGCTGCTGGACGAGCAGGCGACCGCCGAGGACGAGGCCGAGCGGCTCGCCGTGGCCCAGCTCCTGGACGTGCTGACGCCGATCGCGAAGTCGTGGCCCTCGCAGTGGGGGCAGGAGAGCAACAGCCTGGCGATCCAGGTGCTCGGGGGCTCCGGCTACACCCGCGACTACGACCTCGAGGCGCACTGGCGCGACCAGCGGCTCAACCCCATCCACGAGGGCACCCACGGCATCCAGGCGCTGGACCTGCTCGGGCGCAAGGTGCTCGGCGGGGGCGGCGCCTCGCTGCTCACCCTCGCGGGCAGGATGGGGGAGACCGTGGCACGCGCGCGTGCCCTCGGCGGCGAGCCGGAGTCGTACGCCGTCGCGCTCCAGGCGATGGTCGACCGGCTCGGCGAGGTCACCCTCGGGCTGGCCGGGCTGGGCGATCCCGAGCGGACCATGGCCAACGCCACCGTCTACCTCGAGGCGGTCGGACACGTCGTCGTCGCCTGGATGTGGCTCGAGCAGCTCGTCGCGGTGGGGGAGCGGGCCGGCGACTTCTACGACGGCAAGAGGGCTGCCGCGCGCTACTTCTTCCGCTGGGAGCTGCCCAAGGTCACCCCGATGCTCGACCTGCTCGCCTCGGGTGACACCACGACGCTCGAGATGCGCGAGGCCTGGTTCTAGGCCCCGTTCTATGCCGGCTCGGCGTCCGACCTCAGGAAGTCCGTCAGGAGCCCGGGAGTCGCGCGGTCGGCCAGTGCCACGGCGACGTCGAGGCGTACGTCGCGCACCAGCACGCTCTCGGCGCCCGCGGCAGTGGTGGCGGTGAGGTCGGCCAGGCCGATCCGGCGCTGCCACCACGACTGGGTGACGACCCAGCCGATGATGCCGTCGGTCTCCAGCACGGTCCGGATGCGGGCCAGTGCGCCCCGGCCGGCGACGAGGTGGTCGCCCGCGAGGGCGTGCCCCAGGTGGCGGTACGACGCCTCGCCGACCGCCGCGGCCACGACGAGCAGGACGACGGCCAGGGCCGCCACCCACACCCACGAGACGTCGAACCACCACGCCGCCGCGGCGGCGACGACGATCACGTCGACCGCCGAGAAGAGCTGGCGGAACCACGCCCGCCGGCGGGCCTTCGGGCCGTGGGCGACGAGGTCCTGCGTGAGCGCCTCGGGCTGCTCCAGCACGACCTCCCCGACACTGGTCGCGACCCCGCGCGGGCAGGGCGGGAGGACCTGCGTGACGCCGTTCTCAACTCCCGTGGCGAGCGTGGAGAGCTCGGCCCCGCCGACGATGCGCAGCAGCACCGGCTCGGTGAGCTCGACACCGCGGACCCGGGCCTCCTCGACCGTGATCGAGCGCGTGGTGAACAGCCCGGTGGTGAGGTGCAGCGAGCCGTGCTCGCGCACGAGGAGGAAGTTCCACCACTGCACGACGTAGCCGGCGACCGAGAGGGCGACCCAGGCAGCGAGGCCGCCGACGGTCAGCACGACCACCACCGCGGCGAGGGCGAACCCGGCGATCCACTCCCAGGCCGACGTGGCGGTCTCCTCGTTCCAGATGGGCAGGTTGTCACCCACCTGGGAGAGCAGTCCGACGGCTCCGGCCAGCAGGACCAGGCGGGCCAGGCTGAAGGGCGCGAAGCGCAGCCACGACCAGTCGATCCGGGCGAGCACCGCGGGAGCCGGCTCGGGGGACGCCGGCGGTGGCGCGGCGGCGGGCTCGGCACCATCGGCCACCTCCACGGGCTGCTCCACCGCGGCGCGGCGGCGCAGCAGCGTCGTACGCAGTGCCTGGGCGTCGGCGGCCGCCAGCGCGTCGAGCGTGATCCGGTCGTCGTCGACGCCGGTGCCGACCTGCACCTTCTGGAGCCCGAGGATCCGGTGGAGCAGGGAGGCCTCGAGGTCGACGCTGCGGACCCGGTCGAGCGGCGCGGTGGAGGTGGTCTTGTTGAGCACGCCGCTGCGCACCTGGATCTGGGTGTCGCTGAGGCGGTAGTGCGTGGTGAGCCAGGGCAGCGCGCCGAGGAGGAGCGGGGCGAGGACCGCCAGCGGGAAGATGAGGGGCCAGTACTTCATGTCGCTCTGGCTGATGCCGACCAGCGCGACCACGACCGGGACGACCGCCTGGCCGACGGCCTTGACCGGGTCGAGCAGGAGCTTCCGGGGGCTGAGCCGGGACCACCCCTCGCCGGGGGAGCCGGGCGAGGGGATCACGTGGCGTCGTCCTCGGTCGCGGCGGTGATCGCCGTCAGCCGTGCCACCACCTGGCGCGCGGTCTCGGCGTCGAGGCAGTCGACGGTGATCGGGCCGGCCGCCGACGCCGTGGTGACGGTGATCGAGGCCAGGCCGAACATCCGCATCAGCGCACCCTGCCGCGAGTCGACGGTCTGCACCCGGCTGATCGGCGCGATCCGGCTCTCCCGCCCGATCCAGCCCTCGCGGGTGTGCACCGCGGTGTCGGTGACCTCCCAGCGGTGCACGCGGAACCGGATGCGCGGCATCAGCACGACGTGGGCGATCGCCAGCACCCCGACCAGCACGACCACCAGCCAGGCCCACCCGGGCACTCCGGGGACGAGGAGGCAGGCGACCAGCACGCCGATCACCAGGAGGGCGTCGCCGATCAGGGCGGACACGGTCCAGAAGGGCACGGCTCTCGGCGAGACCTGGTGTGCAGGCTCGCGCAGGACCGGCGTACCCCCGACGTCACTCATGCGGACGAGTCTTGCAGGTGGGTCCCATGCGTCACCGGCGGCATCCGTCGCCCTTTTCGTACGCCCGTCGCGCGGCCGTAGACTCCCCGCCCGTGGCTCTCACCATCGGCATCGTCGGTCTCCCCAACGCGGGCAAGTCGACCCTCTTCAACGCCCTGACCAAGAACGACGTGCTCGCGGCGAACTATCCCTTCGCGACGATCGAGCCCAACGTGGGTGTGGTCGGAGTCCCCGACGAGCGGCTGCCTCAGCTCGCCGCGGTCTTCGAGTCCGCCAAGGTCCTGCCCGCGACGGTGGAGTTCGTCGACATCGCGGGCATCGTCCGCGGCGCCTCCCAGGGAGAGGGACTGGGCAACAAGTTCCTGGCTCACATCCGCGAGTCCGCCGCGATCTGCCAGGTGACGCGCGTCTTCCGCGACGAGGACGTCACACACGTCGACGGCGAGGTCAACCCCGCCAACGACATCTCGACCATCCAGACCGAGCTGATCTTCGCCGACCTCGAGACGGTCGACCGGGCGATCGCGCGCCTCGAGAAGGAGTCGCGCAAGGTCAAGGACCTCGTCGCCAACCTGGAGGCGGCCAAGGCCGCCAAGGACGCGCTCGAGTCCGGCACGCCGATCATCGCGACAGACATCGACCGCTCGCTGCTGCGCGAGCTGTCGCTGCTGACGGCCAAGCCGCTGATCTACGTCTTCAACTGCGACGCCGACGAGCTCTCCGACGAGCCGCTCAAGGACAGGATGCGCGAGCTCGTCGCGCCGGCCGAGGCGATCTTCCTCGACGCCAAGTTCGAGTCCGAGCTCGTCGAGCTCGACGACGACGAGGAGGCTCACGAGATGCTCGCCGAGATGGGCATCACCGAATCCGGCCTCGACCAGCTCGCCCGCGTCGGCTTCGACACCCTCGGCCTGCAGACCTACCTCACCGCCGGCCCCAAGGAGACGCGGGCCTGGACGATCAGGAAGGGCGCGACCGCGCCCGAGGCCGCGGGAGTCATCCACACCGACTTCCAGAAGGGCTTCATCAAGGCCGAGGTCGTCTCCTTCGACGACTTGATGGCCGCCGGCACCATGCTCAAGGCCAAGGAGGCCGGCAAGGTGCGCATGGAGGGCAAGGACTACGTCATGGCCGACGGTGACGTGGTGGAGTTCCGCTTCAACGTCTGAGCCGCAGTTGACCGTCGCATGCCGGCGGTTGACGCGGCGGAGGCGAGGCACACCATCCCGAGGCACGGCGATGATGGTGATGATCGGCCCGGGCTAGCTCCAGCTGACGAGCGACGAGCCCTGAACAAGCCTGGGGGTCGCGGCTCCCCGCTGAAGTTTGCTGGCACCTGCGGCATTCCGCCCAGAATGGGCTACCCCGCAAGTGCTGATCAGGCAGCCGATCTCACCCGCCCCAAACCCAGCGCTGCACGCCACGGAGAGTGGTTGCTCACGCTCCGCGCGACTTGGGTGTGTCTTAACCTTCAAGGGCATCGCAGAGGCATCTCCAGTTCCGCAGAATCCCAGCTGTTGCGCCACGGCGTGAAAGGAGCGCGCACCCGGTCACGTCGCGGCAGGGTTCTCCCCAGAGGCTCCGCCAGCGGGTTCCTCGAGGTGCCGGTAGCAGAGCTCGATGGCCCTTGCGCCCCAGGCAGTGGTAGTCCAATAGTCCCGCTGAGGGAGGGCCTGCGCGAGCAGCTTGCCGATGTGCTCCGGGCTTGGTGATCCGTTGACTAGGCCGAGTCCCGCCAGTCGCGCGAGAGCACCCGTGATTGGCGCCTCTTCGGTTGCCATTGCGTGCGCGATCGACCACACCGAGATATCGATTCCCGGGTACGGAGCCAGTCCTGAGTACCCGGTGTACGCCTGGCGGAGCACGCGCAGCGCGAACGCATCGAAGGTGACCAGCTGGCCAGCGAGCTGCTCCACCTCGTCGATGCGGGCCTCGTCGCTGAACGCGGCAGCGACTACCCGAGCCAGAGTCTCTCGGTACTCAGGGTCGCTGACACGGGCAGCCTTGTTGATGCCGTCGAGCACCAGATCGTCGAGCCGTTCGTCGTCGATCATCTGAGCCTCGATGGCTTCAGGAGACAGGCCGGCGCTCGCGCAGGTGTCGGTGAGGAATTGCTTGGTCCGGGCCTCCCATCGGCGCTTGTAGCGGACGGAAGCCTTTGCTGTGAACGGCAGGCTGACCTCGGCGCCAACTTCGAACTCGTGCTCCCCCATGGGCGGACAGTAGCCCGCTAGGTCCAGCGGCGGTGGTAGGCGGCCTGGCCGTCACGCGGGGGTGGCTCCAGGCTGCAGGTGCGCGCGGGCGAACGCGGCCAGTCTCTCAGCGTGCCCTTGGTCACTGCCGTGCATCGCGATCACAGTCCCGTCGACCAGCGTGACGCGCCACGTCCGAACGAGCCACGACATCTCGTCCCAACCAAGTTCCTCGAAATCCACAGCCTCAAGCGTGTCGACCGGCGAGCCGTAAGCGGCCGCCTCTACGTGCTCGCCCCTTACCCGCACGTGAACGAGCCGCGACCCCTCCTTCAGGACGCTATTGAAGTCGTCGTCCGGACCGATCCACGAAATGCCCGGTGTGCCGGCGACGGACTCGGGGGCGGCCAGCACCGAGGCGAACCCTTTCGCTAGAAGCCTGCGCGGCACTGTGGGTGCCCCAGTCATCTGAACAGCGGCTGCCTGCAGCGCGTCGCGAGCGAACTCCTGGGTGATCTCCATGGACGTGAAAGTACGCGAACCGCAGACGTCTCGACAGGCCCCAGCCGGTTCGGTTGGCCCCACTTGGCGTGGTGGACGTCCGGTCGCTTCCGGCAGCGAAGGAGACGACGGACCAGTGCGGAAGGACCCAGCCCCGAACAACGAACGGCGCTCCCACCCCGCAATCCGCCGGATGAACGCTCACTGGGAGCGGACCCGAGACTATGCGTCAAAGTCCTGAGCGCCTTTGGACCCGAGGTTGTAGATCGTCCGCGGTCAGACTCGATCGCTCTCCGTCAGCGCCCCGTCGAGGGTGTGAGCAGATTCTGGTCGACGAGACGGCTCGGATGTTAAGAAGCCGCGGACGGGTTTTCGCCGCCGACGTACTCGGCACCGGCACGCGGAAGCTCAGGGCCCGCTACCGCCGCCTCGCCTATCTCGCCAGCCCACCAAAGTAGGGCCCAGCAGAGATGACAAGCCAAGGCAGCAAAACCGATGGCAAGGCACGCAAACCGCGTGGCCCAGGTCTCCATGTCATCAACCGACGTCGTAGCGAGGAACAAGAACGCGACTCCAGCAACGACCAGAGAAAGAGACACAGTTGACAGCGCCAAGTCCAACTCTCGATTACCCGCTTTGCGCACATCCACCGCAAACGCCACCACGCTTAGCAGCGCGCCAGCTGGCGCGATGAAACCAGCAGGTTCATCTGGGAACCTCAGCGGGAGGTCGATAAGTCCAGCGAGACCAGCTGCCACAGCAGTTGCATTCATCACTCGATTGAGATTCTCAACGCGTTGGCTTGAGATGAGGCATGCCTCCCTCAGAATCAGGGTGGCAACGAGAATGCCGAGGCCACTGGAAGCGCCGGCGATCCCTACTGCTGCTACGGCGTCGGTTGTGGAGCCTAGCGCCTTAGAAGCGGTCACCAGCATGAGTAGTAAGGCCCCAGCGAGTAGCACCCACCCCCATATCCCAAGGTCTTTTCTCAGTAGTGCTTGAGACGCAGTCACGGCCCGGAAGTTTGAGGGGAGTCGCGTCAGATCTCAAATCGAGTCTCTGCGACCCCAGTCCCCCACAGTCATCCGCGTCGTCCCGATTCTGGCTACGGGGTGCGGAGACAGGAAGTCGGGATTGCTGGGATCCTTGGAAAGTAGGCAGGTCTCGAAGAGATTCGGTGGCGCCAAGCCGGACTCGTGGTAAGTCAGGCGTGGCTTGACGGCTTTATGCGCACCGTGCGGGGAGGCTTGCCCGTTCGCACCCCTGTCGACATCGCGTCATACCGCTTGACGGCGCATCCTGAATGACTGGATCTGGCACCGGACTGCGTCAGGGCGCGGCCCTGACTCCCAGGCGATGCGCCGACCTTGGCCAGGGCTGGGCCGCTGCGGTCGCGGCCCGAGCTTCTTAGCGTGCTCGTCTCCCCAGACGAGATGGCGGGTGCCGTCAGGTTCCGAAGTATAGCTCCTGCCTTGACTCGCTTTCCGGGAGTCCTTCCGATCTTGCACCCGAACGGTCGCTGCAGGTCGACGTGATCGAAGTGGTCGCTCGGCAGCAACTGCGGCGTTGTTCCGCCGCAATCAACCTGCGTGTGCGTCCGGTGGCTTAGAAGTTCCCGTTGCCGCGTCTTGCAGTTGGCCCTGCTTGAACAGCCGTCCGAATGTGGCGCCGAAGCATGTCTCGCGGGGTGCTGTCGGTGTCTGGCCGTAGGGTCGATACCCCGTCGCCGAATCCTGAGGAACCGCCGTGGCCAAGACCGTCTTTTACAGCTTCCACTACAAGCGCGACGTTCATCGCGTGCAGCTAGTAAAGAACATCAACGCGCTGGAGGGGCAGCCCGTCCTCAGTTCCCAAGCGTGGGAGCAAGTCGAACGAGGCGGATCGAAAGCCATTCAGCAGTGGATCGACGAGCAGATGAAATACAAGCGCGCGGTCGTCGTCCTCATCGGGAGGGAGACCGCCTCCCGTCCGTGGGTCAAGTACGAAGTTCAGAAGGCGTGGCAGGACAAGAAGCCTCTGCTTGGCGTCCGTATCCACGGCTTGTCCTCGATGGGGAGCGTCGATTCCATCGGCGGGAACCCATTCACGAGCGCCGGGCTCGCAGGTGTACCAATTTTCGATCCGACCAAGGTCGATTGGCAGAACAGGATCGACTCACAGGCGACCTACCGTGCCCTCCTTGGCCACATCGAAGCGTGGTCCTCGAAGGGTGCTACGCGGCCGTGACACCGGTAGCATGCGACTTCTGCGCCATCATTCGGGGCACGGACAGCGAAGCCCGAGTGCTATACCGGGACTGCGACGTCACGGCCTTCTTTCCGCTCAACCCGGCCACCCGCGGTCATACGTTGGTCATTCCCAATCGGCACGTCACTGACTTCACCGACCTCACTGAGGCGGAGAGCCGCGTCTTGGGATCTGCCGTTCGGCGTACAGCCCGTGCTGTCCGAGCGGCCGTTTCCCCCGACGGAATGAACATAATTCAGTCCACGGGGAGCGCGGCTACTCAAACTGTTCCCCACGTACATTTCCACGTTGTGCCCCGGTGGAGCCCCGACCCGATGACGCTCGCGTGGCCGGAAGGACCCGCTGAGGATGAGGATGCGCAGGATCAGACGCTCCAGCTAGTTCGATCAACCCTCCCGGCGGCGTCCGAAGAGGCATCTCCGGACGATCGGCGGCAGCACTTGTCCTTCATCCAGGCGATCGTTACCCGAATGTCCCAGGCCTCGTCGTCGGCTAAGACTTGGCTTCTGCCCATCGTTACGCTGACCTTCGGGTACGCGGTCACGAAGGAGCGGGCTTTGATCGCCATGCTGGGCGTCTTTGCCGTTGTTGTCTTCGGAATTCTCGACGCGAATTATCTCAAGCAGGAGCGAGCGTTTCGAAAGCTGTACGACCACGTCGCATCAGGCAGAGACATTCCCACCTTCTCCCTCAACCCAGCGTTAGCAGGTCCCGCTGGGCCCAAAGTGAACTACTGGCCAGACTGGGAAGACATTCGCTCGTGGGCAGTTGCGCCCATATATGGTCCGCTTGTTCTTGTCGGGCTGGCCATAGCCGTTTGGGCGCACTGCAGATAGTCAAGGGAATCGTCAATCGGGTCCTGCGACGGGTTGTATCGGCTACTGCAGTGAAACGTAAGCACCACGTCCCGCAACAAACGAGTCCGGGCGCTCCGCCTGCCGTCCTGACGTCTGGACTATGTATGGACGAAACCCGAGGTTGTCCCGAACCTTCTCTAAAGTCTTGTAGAGCCCCACGTACTCCGCACCCGCGTGGCTACCGAGACCGTCATCGATTGGGCATGTCGCAACACGCTCGGGCCCATGGGTGCCATCGAAGTACCCCAATTCCCACGGCATCCACCGCGAAGTCGATGCGTTCTGGGAGGTCGCGTACACCAGCGATCGGCACGACCGCATCCGCTCCCGCAGTCGCGCGGCCGTTGCCGGACTGACGTTGTTGCGATCAAGATCCGCATCTTCGATCCAGTCCACGTAGACCGTGAGACGTTCGGACTCCAGCAGCCTTTTCAGCCCAAGGACCAACACCGCATCGCGAACACTGTGGCTCAAGAACACGTCAAAGCCGGTTGTTGCCGACTTTGCCGAATGGGAGAGCTCCGATCGCGCTGCGCTAGCGGTGACCCCGCCGGCCCTTTGTCTCAGGTCACCTGCGTTGAAGTAGGTCATTGACACTCCTGTCGCTATTGCGGATTGCCTACCTCGTCGGTGGCGGACTGACTCGTCGAACTCTAGATTGAGCACCGACAGGGGTGAGTAGACCGGAGCGCGCATATCGACGGCGCCCGCGAGTGAGGCCGCTCGCGGGGCGTCCGACGCTTTGAGATGTTGCGTCATTGCGCCGCCTGTCGGTGGACGTCCGGATGTGCCGGATGGGTGCGTCGTGTCCACGGCCGTCGGCGTCGATGACAGGGCACGCGCTCCGTCGTCCATCCGGAGCCGCTGAGTGAAAAGCAGGGGAGAAGATCTGGTAGATCTAGTTTCCGAGCTGGTCCTCCGCGGCGGCGCGGATGCCAAGCCGCACACCGAGGCCGACAACAGCCACCAGCGTGGCCAGCGATCCGCCGCCAATGAGCAGCCACCCGAGCGCTAGGCCGACGCCACTGCCTTCTGCTGATGGTTGGCCCACAGCTTCAAAGTTGATAGCTGGCCACGACAGCCCGAGGGCGATGCCACCTATGAACTGCGCTATCACCCCGCACCAAAGGAGTGTCCAGATAGTGCTAAGGGACCCGCCCTCGACTCCTGAAGCTGCCTTTGCCGTGCGCGGCTTACTCGGTCCGCTGTTACTGGTGCCACCAATGGGCAACAGGCGATCGAGCTCGTCGCTCGGGATCAATCTCTTGAACTGAACGCAATCCGACCTCCCAGCGAATGCGAACTCGAACTGCTCGCCGGACGGTTGCAGAGCGAATGCCACCTTGCTCGGGGTTGGAAACCCGAGCGAGGCCACGCTCGACCATGGCTCGACCAACGCGGTGTCGTTCCCGAAGAGACCCAAGCCAGCCGATCCAACGGCTAGCGCGCGACGCCCGGAACCCGAAACCCAGGCGAAGTCCATATCGGCGGCCTCCAGCTGCTGCCGGGGCCCTGAAGCCAGATTCCAAACCTTGCCTTGAACCGCCACGCCGCACTCCTGCCTTGAGGCCCACCTTTCGCGAGCCGCCGAGTCGAGCGTAAGGACGTCCACAGTTCGCGTCAGGCGAACGGGAGCCTCGCCCTACGAGCAAGCTGAAGTGCTCAATCGAAGCGATCCCGACGGAGGCCGACAGGCCCCGCGTCATTCCGCCGCCAATTGGCGCCCGCCGCGCTACCGGATCTAGCCGACAGACGTGCGACTACTTCCCAACTGGTTCCGTAACCAGACCCGTATCTCGCTCCGGTGCGCGACCGCCATGCCGATCAACCTGCCCCGACGAGCCCCGTCTCGTAGGCCAGCACCACGAGCTGGGGCCGATCGCGGGCATCGAGCTTGAGCAGCAGCCGCGAGACGTGGGTCTTCACCGTGAGGGGGCTCAGCACGAGTCGGGCGGCGATCTCCTGATTGGACATGCCGGTCCCGACCAAGGCGAGGATCTCGCGCTCGCGCGGCGTCAACACATCCAGCCGGGTGGTGTCCCTGACCGGCTCCCGCCCCAAGGTGGATGGATCGTCGGGGGTGGCGGCGACGAAGGCCTCGATGAGCACTCGAGTCACCGCTGGCGCCAGCAAGGACTGGCCGCCGGCGACCAGGCGTACCGCGTCGATCAGGCCCTGCGGCTCGATGTCCTTGAGCAGGAATCCCGATGCCCCCGCGCGCAGGGCACCGAAGACGTAGTCATCGAGCTCGAAGGTGGTCAGCACCACGACCCTCGTCCCGTCGAGGGCGGGATCTGCCACGATCCGTGCGGTCGCGTCGAGGCCATTGAGGCGAGGCATCCGGACGTCCATGAAGATGATGTCCGGACGGGTGCGGGTGGCCAGCTCGATGGCCTCCAGCCCGTCGGCCGCCGTGCCGACGACCTCGATGTCCGCCTCGGAATCGAGCAGCGACCGAAAGCCGGCGCGGACCAGCGGCTGGTCGTCGGCGATCAGGACGGTGATCATGCCCGCTCCTGTGCGAGTGCGGGGGCGTGGTGGACGGAGGCCGCGATCGGCAGCCGCGCGCGGACCAACCAGCCGCCCTCCGGCCGCGGCCCGGCGTCGAGCTGCCCACCGATGGCACGGACGCGTTCGCGTAGCCCCCGCAGTCCGTTCCCCGTCCCGTCGGGAACGGCACCCGACGCCTGGCCACCCTGGTCTTCGACCTCGACCGAGAGGGTGTCGCGGATGCGTACGATCCGCACCCGGGTCGCGCTGCCCGGAGCGTGCCGCAGCACGTTCGTCAGGGCCTCCTGCACGATGCGATAGGCCGTGACGTCAACGGTCGTGGACAGTGGCTCGTCGCCCACGTCCACCTGCAGGTCGAGCTCGAGACCGGTCGCCTGCAGGGTCGAGGCGAGATCGGCGAGGCCGGCGAGCGTGGTGGTCGGCTCGACCGCTGCCTCACCGTCCTCCTCACGGAGGAGACCCAGGATGCCGCGCAGGTCGGTGAGCGTCTCGGCGCTGATCCGGCGGATGTCGAGGAGCGTCTGCCTCGCCGTGGCCGGGTCGGCGTCCATCAGGTGTGAGCCCACCCCGGCCTGGACGATGATGGCGACCATGGAGTGGGAGACCACGTCGTGCACGTCGCGGGCGATCCGCAGCCGTTCCTCGCCCACGCGACGCAGCGCTTCCTGCTCGCGGCCACGCTCGGCCTCCTCGGCACGTTCGACGAGTGCCTGCACGGACTGGCTGCGATAGCGCGCCGCGAGCCCGAGCACGATCGGCAGGGCGATGAAGGCGAGATTCTTGGGCAGGTCGAGGGTGAGCAGCTTGTCGACCCCGCCGCGGCTCATCAGGAACACCACCCACGGCACCAGCAGGACTCCGGCGGTGACCGCGACCCTGGTGCCGCGGGTGCGCGCCAACCAGTAGCCCGCCAGCATCGCGGCGAAGGGCCCGGTGTGGATGACGGGGCACAGGTTCGTGAGCGGCAGCAGGATCGCGGCGCTGGCCGCCAGCGCGATGCCGGGGTGCGTGCGGCGGACCAGAGCCGGCAGCGCAGTGCCGACTACGAGCACCCAGCTCGCCCACGTGAGGGGCGCGTCGTGAAAGGGGAACCACAACGCCTCCGCCGCCATGGCTGCGAGCAGGGCCAGGACGACGGCGGCGTCGCGGAGCGTGATGCGCGGCAGGGTCACACGTGAACCGTAGGTCGCTCCGCGGTGGCTGTCATCGTCTCCTCGGAGTAGGTCCCGCCGTCGGACTCGGTGAACCCGATGCGGTCGTGCAGGCGTCTGAGGGCCATCGGCGCCCACCAGTTCCACCGACCGAGCAGCCCCATCAGGGCGGGCACCAGGAAGGTGCGGACGATGAAGGCATCGACGAGAACACCGAAGGCGACGGCGACCCCGATCTGCTGGATGAACGAGATCGAGCTGGTGCTGAAGACGCCGATCGCGACGGCCAGCAGGATCGACGCCGCGGTGACCACGTGCCCGGTGCGCTGGACGCCCACGGCTACCGCCTCCCGTTCGTCGAGACCGGCGTCGCGCAGCTCCTTGATCCGACCCAGCAGGAAGACGCCGTAGTCGGTGGACAGGGCGAACACCACCGCCGCGGAGATGACGAAGTCGGTGGGCTCGATGCCCCCGTTCGGCGTGTATCCGAGCAGTGACGTGAAGCGTCCGTCCTGGTAGATGAGGGTGAGGACGCCGAGCGCGCTGCCCACGGTCAGCACGTTCATCGCCACCGCCTTGAGTGGCAGCACCACCGACCCGGTCATCAGCCACAGCACCAGCATCGTCAACGCCACCAGCAGGAGCAGGGCCAAGGGTAGTGCGCCTGCGAGAGCCTGCTGCTGGTCGATGAAGGCGGCAGCCGAGCCGCCGACGAGCGCGTCGACATCGCTGTCGATGGCCCTGACGTCGTGCACCAGCTGCTGAGCTGCGTCGTCCTCGGGCGCACCCTCGACCGGCAGATCGAGTCGCCAGGTGTCGGGCCCGACTGCCACGGGCGTCACGGTCGCGCCTACCCGTGCGGCGGCCTCGTCGGCGAACGCCTCGACCGCTCCGTCCGCACCCGGGCCCGTGGCCTCGATCGCGACGGTCACCGAGGTGGTGCCGCTGCCGGCGAAGTCGGCCACGAGCGCGTCGGAGACGGTACGGGCGCTCTGCGACGTCGGGATGACCGACCCGTCGATGGGCGTCCACTGCGTCCGCAGCGCCGGAGCCGCCAGCGCGATCATCACGATGCTCGTGATGATGGCCACCGCGCCGGGGCGCCGCATCACGGCCGTGGCCAGGCGGTGCCAGCCGCCGCCGGTCGTCGACTGCATCGTCGTACGACGGCGTGCGAGCCGACGTCCGAAGAGCATCATCAGGGCCGGGGCGATGACGATCGCCGACAGTGCGGCGACGACCGAGACGACCGCACCGGCCAGTCCCATCGACTTCACAAACCCCTGAGGGAACACGGTGAGCGTGATCATGGCCGCGGCGACGGTCGCGGCCGAGAACAGGACCGTCCGACCAGCGGTGCGCATGGTGACCTCAACGGCCTCCCGGGGTTCGGCGCCGCCCTCCAGCTCGTCGCGGAAGCGGGTCAGCAAAAAGAGCGTGTAGTCGATGGCGAGGCCGAGACCCAGGCCCATGATCAGGTTGAGGGCGAACACGCTCATCGGGTAGACCGTGTTGATCCCGGCGATGACGAGGAAGGTGCCGAGGACGGTCGAGGCGCCCACGACGACGGGCATCACGGCCCCCCGGAGGCCGAAGAAGAGCAGGCAGAGCAGCACCAGGATCGGCAGCGCCAAGAGCTCTGCCCGGGCCAGGTCCTCGCCGACCTGGGCGCCGATCTGCTCGTTGGCGATGAGGGGACCACCTACCGCGAGGTCCGACTCACCCGCGAACGTCGCCAAGACCTCCTCGGTCACCTCCTCGTCGTCGGCCGATGCCGTGAGTGTGCCCGCGATGATCGCGCTCGCACCGTCGGCGGACTCCAGCCCGCCGTCGGGGGCCGAGGACGGCGAAGCCGTCACCCCGATGCCGTCGATGGCGGCGAGCTCGCCCTCGACCTCGGCGATCCGGGGATCGTCTGGACCGTGCGGGGTGTCCAGCAGGAGCACGACGCCTGCTCCTGGCGCGAGCCCGGTCGCCTCGGCCAGTCGCGCGTCCGCCAGCGCCGAGGGCGAGTCGTCGAGCTCGAAGCCGTCGCTGCCCAACGAGCCGGCGACCCCGCCGCCGAGGAACCCGGCGACGACGAGGAAGAAGAGGACCCCGAGCAGGGTCGTGCGGGACCTCGCGGTGATCATGCGAGTGAATGTCGTGGTCATGCGGCCACGCTCCCGTGGCCGACAACGTCCGGGCATCCGGCCCGCGATGTAGAAGAGCCACGGCGACTACTCCACTGGGAGTAGTCGGACCGAGGGCTACGTCGTCGACGAGGCCTGACCGGCTGGGTGAGACTGCCGTCGCTGCTACTTACCGTGTAGGCCGCAAGGAGCCGGCCAACGCTCGTAAGTCCAACGGTAGACGCCGGACGACCCGGCTCGGACCTGCCACAAGCCGCCTTTGAGCGGCGGAAAGTCCTTGGTCATGGTGAGTGACCACGTGACAGGGTGACGCGATGTCGGTTTCCGCGCACAATCCCATCTCTGTCTTCCCGGCCTACCGAAACTACGCGCACGCCGTAGAGGTCCCCGCCGGGGCGCGCACGCTCTACGTCAGCGGCCTGAACGGGTACGAAGCCGACGGTGTGACCATGCCGTCGGACTTCACCGGACAGGCCAAACTCGTCTGGCGTCACCTGGGCACAGTGCTTGCCTCCGCGGGCATGAACTACGCAGACCTCGTCTCGCGTCGGTTCTTCCTCGCGTCTTCCGCGGACGATCCCAGAAACGTCGAGATCCTGAGCGCGCATCTGGAAGACCACGTCTGCGCCCGCACCGTAGTCGTCCAACAGTTGCTCGAGCCCGAGTGGCTGGTCGAGATCGAGGCCGTTGCCGCAAAGCTCGACTGATCGCGCGAAGGCTGCGGCCGGCGAGCCGATGGGCCACCAGCAGCTGCGTCACACCGCCGCCTGTCGGCGCCCTGACCCGCGCCGGTGCGGTCGGGATCAGCGCGGCTCTCAGGCGAGACTGAGATCATCGAGGAGCCCCTTGCCCAGGTTCGTCAGGACGAGGGAGTGCTCCGCGCTCCACGCCGCCGGGTCTGCGAGAAGTGCGCGTGCGTCTGATGCGGCCAATGCGTCCTTGTCTCGGGACGTCATGACCGCGATCAGTCCGTCGTCGAACCATTTGAGCAGGATCGCCGCGCACGCTCCGGCCACCAGCGCCTGACGAATTACACGATTGATCTTCACTCAACGGCGTGGCGGGCTTGACTAACAGCCCATACGATCACTCATCGTGCACCAACAGCCCCATTCGTCACAGGCGTCACAACGCGCCCGCTCGCTTCAGCGAGCGCTCCAACGCGTCGTACGGGGTGCGGGGCGTGCGGCCAAGCTGGTCACCGGCGTGCTTGCGCTCCTTCTGCTCGTCACGCCGACCACCGTCGACAGGATCAACCTGGTCACGTCGACCTACCTGTGCACGGGCTACGCCGGTTGCCAGGATGCCGGGTACGGCAACGCCGGCTACCGGCAGGCGTCGTCCGCGGCGTACTGGCGCATGTACACCGGGCACAACTGCACCAACTACGTCGCCTATCGGCTGGTCCAGTCCGGGATGCCGAACACCCGGCCCTGGGAGGGCAGCGGCAACGCCTCGAACTGGGGTGTGGCGATGGCCAGCATCACGGACCAGACCCCCACGGTCGGATCCATCGCCTGGTACAAGCCGCACGTCACTCCGGCAGGTGCGAACGGCCACGTCGCCTACGTCGAACAGGTCATCTCCGACACCGAGATCATCGTCTCGGAGGACTACTGGGGCGGAGACTTCTACTGGCGGCGCATCACCAAGTCGGGCGGGGGCTGGCCTACGGGGTTCATCCACTTCAACGACCGCGTCGTCGCCCCCACGACCGCTCCTGCCATCGTCGGAACCCCTGCCGTCGGAGCGCCGCTCGAGGTGGTGACCGGCGCGTGGACCCCCACGCCCACCAGCGTCACCGTTCGGTGGCTCGCCGACGGTGCCGCCATCCCAGGCGCAACCGCGCCCGCCTACGTCCCGACGCCCGACGTGAAGGGCAAAGCCCTGACCGCCGAGGTGACGGCCCTGCTGGACGGCTACACCGCCGGGCAAGCGGTCCTCGCCACCGCTCCCGTCGCCCCTGGCAGGTTCCAGCCGTCGGAAGTGCCGGCGATCCAGGGTGTCGCCGAGGTCGGCCAGACGCTGACTCTGACGAACGCGTCGTGGGCGCCGCAACCCGCCAAGGTCAAGACCCAGTGGTACGCCGACGGAGTCGCCATTCCCGAGGCCACAGGGGCGTCCCTCGTCCTGACCCGGGACCACATCGACCGCCGCATCAGCGCACGCGTCACGGCAAGCGCGAGCGGCTACCGGAAGTCGGCCTCGACCGCGCCGGAGACCACCCCCGTGCTCGCCAAGCCCATCACCATCACCAGCCGGTCCCGCGTGAAGGGCACACCTGAGGTGGGCAGCCGGCTCGTCGCCCGGCCCGGGACCTTCAAGCCCGAAGACGCGTCGGTCACGTACGCCTGGCTCAGGGACGGCCGACCGATCGCCAAGGCCACGAACCCCACGTACACGGTCCGCCGGGCCGATCTCGGCCGCGCGCTGTCGGTCCAGATCAGCCTGAGTCGGCGCCACTTCCGCACGACCACGGAATCCGTGGCCGTCGCCCCCGTCACAACCGTTCCCGAGGTGAAGGTGCGCACCGACGCCACGCGGAAGCGCGTCGCACTCGACATCCGCGTCAAGGCGCCAGGGGCGTCAAGGCCGGACGGGGCCATGACGGTCAGCGTGGGCGGACGCACGGTCGAGGTCCAGCTCGTCAGCGGCAGGGTACGGGTCGTCGTGCGCGGCCTCCGGCCGGGCACGAAGCCGGTGGTCGTGCGCTACGCAGGGACAGACGTCGTGCAACCTGCAGTAGCGCGCTCGAGCGTCACGGTGCCGCGCCGCCGCTAGCCGCGATGGTCCGGGCACCTTGGTCGAGGCCGCAGCAGCACTGCAACGTGTGCATAGCCGTCGAGCCCGCGGCGAGGAGACCCGCAGCTTCCTCCCGCGAGACGGTTGGTGGCTTCGGGGCATGTCGCCGGGTTGGATCCGCTCACTGCAGGCTCGGTTGGGCGGATGACAGGGCGCCGCGGAAGGTGCGTCGGTAGGCGAGTGGGGAGACGCCGATGGCTGCTTGCAGGTGTTCGCGTAACGACGTTCCACCGGCGAAGCCGACGTGGCCGGCGATCTGGTCCACGGGTAGGTCGGTGGTTTCCAGGAGATGCCGTGCCCGCTCGACGCGCTGCTTGATCAGCCAGCGTCCCGGGCTCATGCCCACTTCCTCGGTGAAGCGGCGGGCGAACGTGCGAAGGCTCATGTGGGAGTGTCCGGCGAGGTCCGCGAGGGTCGTCGGCTCGTGGAGGTTCTCCAGCGCCCAGTGTCGGGCGGCGGCCGTTCCGCTGTCGGTGGTCTCGGGCACCGGGTGCTCGATGTACTGCGCCTGTCCTCCGTCGCGCCACGGGGGAATGACGCACATACGTGCCACGTGGTTGGCGACTTCGCTGCCGTGGTCCTTGCGGAGGAGGTGCAGGCAGATGTCGAGTCCTGATGCGGCGCCGGCCGAGGTCAGCACGTCTCCGTCGTCGATGAACAGGACATCGGGGTCGAGCGCCACACCCGGATACCACCTGCGGAAGATGTCCGCGACCGCCCAGTGCGTGGTGGCAGGCCGTCCATCCAGGAGACCGGCGGCGGCAAGGACGAAGGCGCCGGTGCAGATCGACACGAGGCGGGTCCCGGGAACAACAAAGGACAGCGCATCGAGCAAGGCCTGCGGCACTTCCCGCGTGAGTGCGGCGGGCATGAAGGAAGGGATGATGACCGTATCGGCTGTGGGGAGCACCTCCGGGCCGTGCTCGACGGTGATCGAGAAGTCGGAGTTGGTACGGACCGGCCGGCCGTCGATGCTGCACGTGAGCACTTCGTAGCGGCCGTCCGCTGCCCCGAAGACGCGGCTGGGTATCCCGAGCTCGAAGGGATAGACCCCGTCGATCGCGAGGACGACGATGCGGTGCGGACGTGCCATGGCGGGATCCCGTCGAAGTCGATAGTTCATGCCAGCATACGCCGTCTGGCCTGATCCCGTCGAAACGTGGCAATCATGCCATTGTCGGCGCAGGCGCGGGCGACGACGCTGGATGACATGACAACGACCACCACGACCATGCGCGCCATCCGCCAAGAGATCCACGGCTCTCCCGAGGTCCTCGAGGAGGTCGAAATTCTCCGGCCCTCTCCGGGCCTCAACGAGATCCTGATCGCCGTCCGCGCGGCCGGCGTCAATCCGACCGACTGGTGGAACCGCGCCCAGGCCATGACGGTCGACCGCCTGCCACTCGTCCTTGGCTGGGACGTCTCCGGAGTCGTCGAGGCGGTCGGCACCGGCGTCACCACTCTCAAGCCGGGCGACGAGGTCTTCGGCATGCTGCCCTACCCCCATGGTGTCGGTTCCCACGCGGAGTACGTGACGGCGCCCGCCCGCGCCTTCGCGCACAAGCCGGCCGGCATCGACCACGTCCAGGCGGGCGCCCTGCCCCTGGCCGCCCTGACCGCCTACCAGGCGCTGGTCGACACTGCCGACGTCCAGCCCGGGCAGCGGGTCCTCATCCACGCCGCAGCCGGCGGGGTCGGCCACCTCGCGGTCCAGATCGCCAAGGCCCGCGGCGCGTACGTCATCGGCACCGCCAGCGAAGCCAAGCACGACTTCCTGCGTTCACTGGGGGTCGACGAGGCGATCGACTACCAGACCGTCGACTTCACCGAGGCCGTCAAGGACATCGACGTGGTCCTTGACCCGATCTCGTCCGACACCGCCGGCCGCGCCCGCTCGCTCGCCGTGATGCGCCCGGGCGGCACGCTCGTCTCGATCATTCCGGTGCCCGTCGACCCGCAGGAGCTGGCCGACATCGCTGAGCGCGGCATCCGCTTCGAGGTCATGTTCGTCGAGGACGACCGTGCCGGCATGCAGGCCATCGCCGAGCTCGCCGAGTCCGGCGCCCTGCGCGCCCACATCGCGGCGACGTTTCCCCTCGCCGAGGCCGCGAAGGCCCACGCCCTGGGTGAGACCGGCCGCACGGTCGGCAAGATCGTGCTGACCGTGCCCTGACGTTGCCTCAGGGTCGTGGTGACCCCACCACGACCCTGGGCCGGGTCTCTCAGGCGCTGATCTACGAACACCGATGCCGGCACGGTCCCTCGACCGGAGCTCCTTCGAGGGAGCCGCTGACTTGCGTTGGAGCTCGGCGTCCGTGGTGACGCCGCCCGCACGTATCCACTGAGGGCGCAAGCCCGTCCCCTGGTGCGCCGGAGCCGTCTGACCCGTGCACTTGCGACCAAGAGATGTGCGTCGTGCAACAAGGTAGCTACGTGGTGCACGCACGAAGCTCTTGGCGCGGCCCTCAGCAGCCGATGACCGAACGGCCGGCGGCGGTCAGCGTCTCGGCCACGGCCTGTGGGGTGCGTCCGACATAGCCCGCGACCATCGCCCCGTCGCGCAGCATCATCAGCTGCTCGGCCTTGGCGCGTACATCGCCGACGCCGAGCTCCATCAGCAGCTCGACGAACTGCCCGACCAGCCAGTCGCGGTGGTCCACGACGACACGGTGGCCGGGGTGGTCAGGCTGGGACAGCTCCGCCGCGGCGTTGATGAACGGGCAACCGCGGAAGCCGGGAGCGCAGGCCAACGCGCCGATCCCTTCGGCGTACGCGCGCAGCACCGCGGCCGGATCGCCCGCGAGCTCGGCTCGCTTCTCGGTGAGCAGCTCCTCCGCGTACGCCACCTGCTGGGAGAGATAGGCGGTGATCAGGTCGTCCTTGGTGGGGAAGTGCCGGTAGAAGGTGACCTTCGAGACGCCCGCCTCGGCGATGAGTCGATCGGCGCTGACCGCGCGGATGCCCTCGGCGTAGTAGTGGCGCGTCGCCGCTTCGAGGATGCGGTCGCGCACGGGGGTCGCGGTGGTCGCCATCGTCACTCCTTCGGTTTGGCATCGTCCCACGACTGTGGTTGTCTATGTAGACGTACTAGTTAGTCTACCTCATTCAGGAGCGTCACATGCCCGAGCAGATCCTCTACACCGCCGTCGCCACCTCCACCGGCGACGCCCGCAACGGGCACGTCCGTTCCACCGACGGTCTGATCGACACCGATGTCCGGTTCCCGGTCGAGCTGGGTGGCGCGGGCGGCGCGACCAACCCCGAGCAGCTGTTCGCTGCCGGCTATGCGGCGTGCTTCCACTCGGCCCTCAAGTCGAGCAAGCAGCAGCACGGAGTCGACGTCAACGACTCCGCCGTCACCGCCGAGGTCGGCATCGGCCCGAATGGTCTGGGCGGGTTCGGCCTTGCGGTCACGCTCCGCGTCGAGATGTCCGGCGTCTCGCAGGAGGACGCCGAGAAGGCTGTGGCGGTGGCGCACGACTGGTGCCCCTACTCCAACGCGACTCGTGGCAATGTCGATGTCGTCCTGGAGGTCGAGGTCGCCTGACCCACCGCGCCCCCACCAGTGAGGCCCCACGTGGGCTGCGTACGAACGCGTCGCCCTCCTCGTGCTGTTGGCCACGCTGCCCGCGCGCGGGCTCGATTCTCCTTGGCGCGGTGACCACGGCTCGCACTGCCTGATCGACTGACTTTCTGGGGGGACGTGCAGCCGGCGCCCCACGAAAGAGAGGAACCCCAGCCGACGCGCGGCTGGGGTTCCTCGAGGCGGTGAGTATCGGTCAGCGTTGCAGGGTGAGCAGGCCCGGCCGGTACGGCAGCGACGTGTAGGGAGCGCCGTCCGAGGAGGGGTTCCTGCCCTGGTAGAGGAGCTGCAGGTTGCAGGGGTCGATGGTCATGGTCTGGTCGGGGTTCTCGCGGATCAGGTCACCGTGGCTGATGTCGTTGGTCCAGGTGGCACCGCTGTTCGCCTTGCCCGCGAAGGGGTTGCTCTCGGTGGCGGCCTGCGGGGTCCACGAGCCGTTCAGGCTGGAGGCCGTGAACGAGCGGAAGAAGCGCTGCTCGTTCACACCCCGAGCCTCGACGATCATGAGGTACTGGTTCTGCCCCTTGACCCTGTAGACCTCCGGCGCCTCGAACAGGTTCTTCTCCGTATCGCTCATGACCGTCGTGAAGGAGGAGCCGAAGCTGCTGGGGAAGTTCCCGATCGGCATGCTCGCCCGATAGATGCTGCCGTTGTCAGCGGCGAAGAACAGGTACATGTTCTGGTCGTCGGCGATCATGGTCGGGTCGATCGGGGCGTCCCTCCGGTTCGGATCGGGGTTCTGGGGGAGGGTGCCGGTGAACAGCGGCTGCTTGGCGGACCAGCCGTTGGGGTTGGTGGGGTCGCTGGACGTGCGGTAGTAGAGCGGCCACTGACTCCACTGGGACACCATCACCCAGACGTTCTTGGGCGCGAAGTAGAACACTTCGGGCGCCACCGCGGACTCGTTCATCGGGGTCTGGGTGGCTGCCCCCATGTCCGACCAGTTCGTGAAGGGGCTGAACACCGTCGAGCCCCAGTCCGTTCCGTTGGAGGTGGTCGCGTAGACCAGGTGCTTGCCGTTGTACGTGGTGGTGCTGAAGTCCTTCAGCGCGACCTGCCCGTTCGCCGGCTGCGCCAGCGGGCCGGTCGAGGTCCAGCGGTAGGTCGACGGCAGGGCGCAGGTGCCGCCCGTGCCGGCCAGGCCGGTCCACTTCTGGTTGGTGCCGCCGTGGCACGACCAGATCTGCACTCCGGTGCCGTTGGTCTTGCCCCAGCCCGCGGCCTCCAGGCACAGCCCGGACTGGACGCCGACGATGGTGCCGTCGGAGTTCACCCGCCATTGCTGGTTCGCGCCGCCGTGGCAGGTCCAGATGTGCACCGGGGAGCCGTTCGTGGTGGCGCCGCCCCGGACATCGAGGCACTTGTTGCCGTACACGGTGATCTGGTTGCTGTCCGTCAAGGTCCACTGCTGGTTGATGCCACCGTGGCAGTCCCAGATGTGCACGTTTGCGCCGTCGGTCTGGCTGAAGCTCGCCACGTCGAGACAGCGGCCGGAATCAACACCGCGCACGTCGCTGGTGGTGGCGGCCTGGGCCGGGTTGGCGACGAGCAGCGCCGCCAGGGCCACGAGGGCCGCAACCGCGGCGGTGAGCGCCGCAGGCAGAGCCCTGGCACCTGACTCTTGTTTGCGCATCTGGGGGTCTCCTTGATAAAGGGACGGAACTGACAGCGGTGGTGTTATCGCTAACATTTGGCACGTCACTGTGACGTGGCTCACATTGAACTGTCAATCACCTGCCGCGCGAACTTCCCATGGTCTCCCGGCAACGGCCGGCACGGAGGGTTCTGTTAGCGCTAACGCCCACAGCGCGCACCGCCCTCCTTGACATGGTCAGGCAAGCTTTGCGCGGCCGGCTCTCGCTGCTGATCCGGAGTGTCACGAGGCGAAGAGAAGAACCCCAGCCGACGCGCGGCTGGGGTTCCCCGAGGTGGAGAGCTCCGGTCAGCGCTGCAGGGTCAGCACACCCGGCCGATAGGGCAGCGTGCCGTACTCGCCGCCGTCAGTGCTGGGGTCGCGTCCCTGGTAGAGGAACTGCAGATTGCAGGGGTCAATGGTCTTGGTCTGGTCGGGGTTGGTGCGAAGCACATCGCCGTGGCTGATGTCCCTGGTCCAGGTCGCGCCGCTGTTGGCACTGCCGGCGAAGGGGTTGTTCACGGTGTCGGCCCCAGCCTGCGGTGTCCACGTGCCGTCGAGGCTGGTGGCCGTGAACGAGCGGAAGTAGCGACCGAACCCTGTGTAGTTCTGGGCCTCGACGATCATGAGGTACTGGTTCTGACCCTGGACCTTGTAGACCTCGACCGCCTCGAACAGGTTGAGCGCCGTGTCGCTCATGATCTTCGTGTACGACGAACCGAAGCTGTTCGGGAAGTTCCCGAGCGGCATGCTGGCCCGGTAGGTACCGCCTTCGCCGTCGACGAAGAACATGTACATGTTCGTGTCGTCGCCGATGAGGGTCACGTCGTACCCGCCCCGGGGTCTCCCGTCGTCCGTGGGGGGGAGGGTTCCGGTGAACAGCTCCTGCTGCGCGGACCAGCCGTTGGGGTTGGTGGGGTCGCTCGAGGTGCGGTAGGAGAAGGTGCCCTGCCCGCCCCCGTTGTAGGCGAGCACCCAGATGTTCTTCGGGGCGAAGTAGAACAGCGTCGGCGCGATGGCACCGAAGGGCATCGTGTGCTGGGTGGCGCCGGCCATGTCGGACCAGTTCGTGAAGGGGCTGAAGGACATCAGTCCCCAGTTGCCGTCGGGATAGGGGCGCGAGCCGTGCGTCGTGGCGTAGACGACCTTCTGGCCGTTGTGGACGACGGCGGTGAAGTCCTTGAGCGCTGCCCACCCCGCCTTCGGTTGTGCCAGGGGGCCGGTCGAGGTCCAGCGGTAGGTCGACGGCAGCGCACACCCGTTGCTCGTCCCGGCCAGGCCGGTCCACTTCTGGTTGGTGCCGCCGTGGCACGACCAGATCTGCACTCCGGTGCCGTTGGTCTTGCCCCAGCCCGCGGCCTCCAGGCACAGCCCGGACTGGACGCCGACGATGGTGCCGTCGGAGTTCACCCGCCATTGCTGGTTCGCGCCGCCGTGGCAGGTCCAGATGTGCACCGGGGAGCCGTTCGTGGTGGCGCCGCCCCGGACATCGAGGCACTTGTTGCCGTACACGGTGATCTGGTTGCTGTCCGTCAAGGTCCACTGCTGGTTGATGCCACCGTGGCAGTCCCAGATGTGCACGTTTGCGCCGTCGGTCTGGCTGAAGCTCGCCACGTCGAGACAGCGGCCGGAATCAACACCGCGCACGTCGCTGGTGGTGGCGGCCTGGGCCGGGTTGGCGACGAGCAGCGCCGCCAGGGCCACGAGGGCCGCAACCGCGGCGGTGAGCGCCGCAGGCAGAGCCCTGGCACCTGACTCTTGTTTGCGCATCTGGGGGTCTCCTTGATGAAGGGACGGAACTGACAGCGGTGGTGTTATCGCTAACATTTGGCACGTCACTGTGACGTGGCTCACATTGAAATGTCAATCACCTGCCGCGCGAACTTCTCGCTCGTTGTTGACCTCGCGGGTCCAGAACGCGCGCATCCAAGCGCGCCGACCACATCGTCGGGCTCAGACGACGCGAGGCGCCGAGGTCGTTGCCGTCGGCGGTTAGCGCTAACATTTCGATGCCACCAACGCGGCGGGCGCGCCTGTCTCAGGCGAGCCGTGCTGGAAAACCCCCAGTGGCGATCGGGCCCCAGTCCGTCGGGGTGACCCTGATCAGGGACTTGCCCTGGTCGAGCATCGCCTGCCGGTACTCGTCCCAGTCCGGGTGCTCTCCCGAGATGTTGCGGAAATACTCGACGAGTCCCTCCACGGCTTCCGGGACGTCGAGCACCTCGGCGCTGCCGTTGACCTGGACCCAGGGGCCGTCCCAGTCGTCCGACAGCACCAGGATGCTGACGCGGGGGTTGCGGCGCGCGTTGCGCGTCTTTGCCCGCTCCGGATAGGTCGACACCACCAGACGGCCCGCATCGTCCACACCGCCGGTCACCGGCGAGGCCTGGCTGGTTCCGTCGGCGCGCTGGGTGATGAGGACGAACCGGTGGCGGGGGCGTACGAAGCCAATGAGCCCTTCGCGATCAGTCCGGGTGTTCGTTGCGACCGTGCGTGGCATCGTCGTCCTCCTCGAGGCGTGGTGGGAAGTTCCGGCTATTGGACGAAGCGGAAAAGGGGGCTGGTGGGTTCGACCAGCTCGACGTGGAGGCGCGAGTGCGACATCCGCTGCATCAGGGGCGCGTAGTCGTCGCGGCGCTGGAGCTCGATTCCGACCAGTGCGGGGCCGGTCTCGCGGTTGGACCGCTTGACGTACTCGAACAGCGTGATGTCGTCGTCGGGCCCGAGGACATCGTCGAGGAAGCGTCTCAGAGCACCGGGCTCCTGCGGGAAGTCGACGAGGAAGTAGTGCTTGAGGCCCTCGTGGACGAGTGCGCGCTCGACCACCTCGGCATAGCGACTCACGTCGTTGTTGCCACCGGAGAGGACGCAGACGACGGTCGAACCCGGGCGCAGCCCGAGGTCCTGTCGCAGCGCCGCCGGAGCGAGGGCGCCCGCCGGCTCCGCGATGATCCCGTCGGTCTGGTAGAGATCGAGCATCTCGACGCAGACCAGACCTTCCGGGACGACCACCATGCGCGGTTCGTGCAGGCGCACTGCGTCGTACGTCGCGGTCCCGACCCGGCGCACGGCTGCGCCGTCGATGAAGCCGTCGATCTCCGGCAGCTCCACCGGCCCGCCATGGTCGAGCGCGGCTGCCATGGAGGCCGCACCCGCCGGTTCGGCGCCGACGATCGTGGTGTCTGGCGATCGCTCCCTGAGGTAGCTGAGAACCCCTGCGAGCAGACCGCCGCCGCCGACGGGTACGACGACCGCGTCCGGCGGCTCCGGCAACTGCGTCAGCACCTCCGCGGCGACCGTGCCCTGGCCCGCGATCGTCCGGAGGTCGTCGAAGGCAGGCACGGGCGTGGCGCCGGTCTCGAGGGCGTACGCCCGAGACAGCGCGGCCGCGTCGTCGTAGGTGTCGCCGTCGACGACGACCTCGACGAAGCTTCCGCCGAGCGTCGCGATCCGCTCGCGCTTCTGCCGCGGAGTGGTGCGGGGCAGGTGGATCCGTGCGTGGACGCCCGTCGTGGCGCACGCGAACGCCACGCCTTGAGCATGGTTGCCGGCGCTCGCACACGTGACGCCTGCCGCCCGTTCGGCTGCGGACAGCTGCGCCACCAGGTTGTAGGCGCCGCGGGCCTTGTAGGACCGGACGTCCTGCAGGTCCTCCCGCTTCAGCCAGATGTCAAGGCCGGTCAGGTCGGACAGGCGCGGAGAGCGGTGCAGGGGGGAGGCGCCGACGATTCCGTCGAGGCGGGCGGAGGCCTCGTCCACGTCCTGCGCGGTGACCGTCATGGAACAAGGGTGGCAGCACGGCCGTGCGCGAGAGTGCTTGACCACCATGCGGGTGCGGTCCGACGCCTGACGCCCTGCCCTCATGCAGCAGCGGCAACGCTTCGAGGCTTGAGGCGTTGCTCCGACGATGCCGCTATCGTGACGGCAATCTTGCGAGGCAGGTGAAGAATCGTGCAAGCAGCGCAGGCCGCGGCCGGCACCGAGACCGCCATGTCGCGCGCGCTGGCCTCGCTACGAGCCAGGGCCCGCATGGACATGGCGTTCGGAGCGAAGGTCGACTCCGACGGCAAGGCGATGACGATCCTGCAGATCAACGGCGGGCTGACCAGGTCGTTGTCCGGGTTGACCATCGCCAACGGCGCCGGCCTGGGCGGCCAGGCCCTGGCGTCGGGGCGACCGGCCCGGGTGCGCGACTACCTGGTGGCCCGCGGGATCACCCACCTCTACGACCACGCGGTCGAGCAGGAGCGGCTGCGTACGGTGGCGGCGCTGCCGGTCCGGGTCGGCAACGCTGTGAGATGCGTCGTCTACCTGGGCAACCGCAGCCCGCTGGACCTCGGCGACCGATGGCTGGATGCGTTGGGTCCGCTGCTCGGCGAGCTCGGGCGCGAGCTGGCCGTGCAGGACGAGGTGCACCGACGGCTACGCCAGCTCGATGCGCCAGGTCGCGGCGAGTCGCCGGGCCTGAGCGCCGCAGAGCTCCGAGAGATCGCCTCGGAGCTGGCCGCACTCGCGGGGGAGGCCGTGGACGAAGCGCTGAGGTCGCGGCTGCACGCCCTGCACCGTCGAATCGCACAGGCACCGATGATGCCGGCGCAGCAGCGGCCAGCGGTCTCGTTGACCGCACGGGAGACCGAGGTGCTGGAGCAAGTCGCCTCTGGGTGCAGCAACGCCGAGGCGGCTGAGCGGCTCGGCCTGCTACCGAACACCGTGAAGTCCTATCTCAAGTCGGCCATGCGCAAGCTCGGCGTCAACAACCGGGTGCAGGCGATCGTCGCGGCCCGTGAGGCCGGACTCATCCGCTGACTGGGAAGACTCACGACAGGCCGAGCTCTCTGGCCGACTGCTCGCGCATCTCGACCTTGCGGACCTTGCCGGTCACCGTCATCGGGAACTCCTCGACGACCATGACGTAGCGCGGGACCTTGTAGTGCGCGAGCTTTCCGGTCGCGAACTCGCGCACGGCTTCGGCGTCGAGCGGCTCGGCGCCGCTGCGCATCCTGATCCAGGCGCACAGCTCCTCGCCGTACTTCTCGTCGGGGACACCGATCACCTGGACGTCCTCGACGTCGGGATGGGTGTAGAGGAACTCCTCGACCTCCCGCGGGTAGATGTTCTCGCCGCCGCGGATCACCATGTCCTTGATGCGGCCGACGATGGTGCAGTAGCCGTCCTCGCGCATCACCGCGAGGTCGCCAGTGTGCATCCACCCGTCGGAGTCGATCGCCTCCGCGGTCTTCTCCGGGTCCTCCCAGTAGCCCAGCATCACGCTGTAGCCGCGGGTGCAGAGCTCACCCGGGGTATCCCGGGGGACGGTCTCTCCGCTGACGGGGTCCACGATCTTGATCTCCACGTGCGGATGCACCCGCCCGATCGTGCTGGTGCGTCTCTCGAGGTCATCGTCGGACCGGGTCTGGCACGAGACGGGCGACGTCTCGGTCATGCCGTAGGCGATCGACACCTCGGACATGTGCATCTCGTCGATGCAGCGCTTCATCACCTCCACCGGGCAGACCGATCCGGCCATGATCCCGGTGCGGAGGGTGCTGAGGTCGTACGACGCGAAGTCAGGGTGGCTCTGCATCGCGATGAACATCGTCGGCACGCCGTAGACCGCCGTGCACATCTCGTCCTGGACCGTCTGCAACGTCACGCCGGGCTCGAACCCCGGACCCGGGATCACCATCGCTGCCCCATGGGTCGTGCAGCCGATGTTCGCCATCACCATGCCGAAGCAGTGGTAGAAGGGCACCGGGATGCAGAGCCGGTCCTGCTCGGTGAGGTGGATCGTCTCGGTGGTGAAGTAGCCGTTGTTGAGGATGTTGCGGTGACTGAGGGTCGCGCCCTTGGGAAAGCCGGTCGTCCCGCTCGTGTACTGGATGTTGATCGGATCGTCGGGATCGAGCTCGTCGACCGCGTAGTCGGCGAGCCGCTCACCGCGGCCGCTCTCCAGGAGTGCGTCCCACTCCGGGTCGTCGAGGAAGACCACCCGCTCCAGGACGGGGCAGTCGTCGCTGACCTCGGCGACCATGGCGCGGTAGTCGCTCGTCTTGAACACCGGGGCGGAGATCAGCAGCCGCACTCCGGCCTGGGTGAGGGCGTACGTCAGCTCGTGGGTCCGGTAGGCCGGGTTGACGTTGACCAGGATGGCCCCGATCTTCGCGGCGGCGTACTGCACCATCGTCCACTCGGCCCGGTTCGGAGCCCAGATCCCGACGCGGTCTCCCTTGCCGATGCCGACCTTGCGGAGTCCGACCGCGAGGGTGTCCAACTCACGGTCGAGCTCGGCGTACGTCCAGCGCCGGCCGGTGGCGACCTCGACGAGCGCCTCCCGGTCGCCGTACCGTGCGACGGTCCGCTCGAAGTTGGCGCCGATGGTCTCCTCGAGCAGAGGAGTGGCGGTCTCGCCGGCGTCGTACGACTCCATGATCAGTCCTCTCTCCGTCTGGGGTGCTTCGACCAGACTCACGCGTTTGCCGGGTCCGTCGTCAGCGGGACGGGCGACTCGTACGTGACGTCGAGCGCGCGGTCCTTGGTCTCCGTCATCATGAGCAGGCACACGGCGCTGATGACGGCGTTGACGGTGAGGAAGTAGCCGATGCCCTCGGGACCCCACTTCGCGATGAGGTCGTCTCCGATGACGAGCGGCAGTGCGCCGCCGAGCACACCGGCGAGGTTGTAGGCCAGGCCGGCGCCGGTGTAGCGGTAGCGGGCCTGGAACTGCTCGGGAAGGTACGCCGCCATCGGGCCGTAGCTGACGCCGAGCACGACCAGCAGCAGGCACATCGCGAGCACGTAGCGGCCGTAAGAGCCCGGCTCCATCGTTGCGAAGGCGATTGGGCCGGCTGCGAGCGCGACCACCATGCCGGTCATCAGCACGGCCTTGCGGCCGATCACGTCTGAGAGGATCGCGGAGCCGATGACCGCGACCGACATGACCGCGCCGGCGATGATCAGGGCGAAGAGGATCTGGTTGAAGGTCAGGCCCACGACCTGGATGCCGTAGCCGGGGAGGAACGCCACACCGGTGTAGAAGGCGGCGAAGACCGTCGACATGATGCCAGCGCCAAGCAGGATCTGGCGCCACTGGTCGCGGATGCAGTCGCCGAAGGGCAGGCGCACCTCGGCCTTCTGCTCCTTGATCTTCGCGAACGACGGGGTCTCGGCGATCTTGATCCGCACCCACATGCCGACGGCGACAAGGACCAGGCTCACCAGGAAGGGCAGCCGCCAGGCCCACGAGACGAAGGCGTCCTGGCCGAAGGTGTTGAGGAAGAGCAGCATGACGCCGGCGGCGAGGATCAGGCCGACGCTCGGCCCGAGCTGGGGGAACATCGCGTAGGCGCCGCGCTTCTTCGCCCCGGCGTGCTCCGTCGTGAGCAGTGCGGCACCAGCCCACTCGCCACCGAGCGCGAAGCCTTGGAGGGCACGGAGGGTGACCAGCAGGGCGACCGCGACGACGCCGATCGAGGTGGCGCTGGGCAGCAGGCCGATCGCAAAGGTCGACAGGCCCATGATCAGCAGCGTGGTCACCAGGGTCACCTTGCGCCCGATCCGGTCACCGAAGTGGCCGAAGACGATCGCGCCGAGCGGACGGAAGACGAACGCGACGCCGAAGGTTGCGATCGAGGCCCAGGTGCCCTCGGCCCCGCCGTACTCGGGGAAGAAGACGGCGTTGAAGACCAGCCCTGCGGCGAGGCCGTAGATCAGGAAGTCATAGAACTCGATGGTGGTGCCTGCCAGGGAGGCAGTGGCGACGCGCGCCATGGAGGTGTTGCTCGTGGGAGTGCTCATGCCGAGGAGTGTGTGGGCGGTCACACGACCCAGATACCCCAGAAAGTGGGTGCTGCCTGTCAACGACGTCAGAGGTGGCGTACGACGACGCGGCCGGCGTCGACCTCCCACCGTTGATCCAGTCGGACGTTCTCCAGCAGGCGGCGATCATGCGAGACCAGCAGCAGCGCCCCGCCGTACGACGCCAGTGCCTGCTCGAGCTGCTCGATGGCCGGCAGATCCAGGTGGTTGGTCGGCTCGTCGAGGACGAGCAGGTTCACGCCGCGCGCCTGGAGCAGCGCCATGGCCGCGCGGGTCCGCTCGCCGGGGGAGAGGCGACCGACCTGGCTGGTGACCTGGTCGGCCTTGAGGCCGAACTTCGCGAGCAGGGTGCGCACCTCTGCCTGCGTCAGCTCCGGCACGACGGCCTCGAAGGCGGCGCCGAGCGGCAGGTCGTCGGCCAGGCCGGTGCGGGCCTGGTCGATCACGCCGATGGCGACGGAGGCACCCAGGGAGGCGGTGCCGGTGTCCGGGGTGGTGCGCCCGAGCAGCAGTCGCAGGAGCGTGGTCTTGCCGGCCCCGTTGGGACCGGTGATGCCGATCCGGTCGCCGGCACTGACCTGCACGGAGACGGGACCGAGGCGGAACTCGCCGAGCCTCCGGGTCGCGTCGTTGAGGGTGGCCACGACCTCGCTCGAGCGCGGTGCGGCGGCGATGTCGAACTGCAGGACCCACTCCTTGCGCGGCTCCTCGACCTCGTCGAGTCGCGCGATCCGCGACTCCATCTGGCGGACCTTCTGCGCCTGCTTCTCGGACGACTCGGTGGCCGCCCGGCGCCGGATCTTGTCGTTGTCGGGGCTCTTGCGCATCGCGTTGCGCACGCCCTGGGAGCTCCATTCCCGCTGGGTGCGCGCGCGCTGGACGAGGTCGGCGCGGGTGTCGGCGTACTGCTCATATGCCTCCCGGGCGTGGCGCCGCGCCACGGCGCGCTCCTCGAGGAACGCGTCGTAGCCGCCGTCGTAGACGGTGACCTTGCCCTGAGCGAGGTCGAGCTCGACGATCCGGGTGACACAGCGCGCAAGGAACTCCCGGTCGTGCGACACCAGGACGACGCCGCCGCGCAGGCCCTGCACGAACGCCTCCAGCCGCGCCAGCCCGTCGAGGTCGAGGTCGTTGGTGGGTTCGTCGAGCAGCACGACGTCGAAGCGGCTGAGCAGCAGAGCGGCCAGCGCCACCCGCGCGGCCTGGCCGCCGGACAGCGCGGTCATCTGCGCGTCGGGGCCGACGGCGATGCCCAGGTCAGCCAGCCCCGGCGCGATCCGGTCCTCGAGGTCAGCCGCCCCGCTCGCCAGCCACCGGTCGAACGCGACCGCGTAGGCGTCGTCCGCCCCGGGCTCGCCCGAGCCGAGCGCGCCGGCCGCGGCCTCCATCGCCGCGGTCGCCTCGGCTGCGCCAGTACGTCGCGCGAGGTAGTGGGCGACCGTCTCCCCGGGCACCCGCTCGTGCTCCTGCGGCAGCCACCCGACGAACGCGTCCCGCGGCGCGCACTCGACGGAGCCGGACACCGGCTGCACCACCCCGCCGAGCAGTGACAGGAGCGTGGACTTGCCTGCCCCGTTGGCGCCGACGACGCCGACCACGTCACCAGGCGCGACCGTGAGGTCGAGCTCCTCGAAGAGGACCCGGTGACCGTGCCCGCCGGACAGGTTCTTCGCGACGAGGGTGGCGTTCACGCGGTGGAGCCTAGCCACGCCCGGGCGGCTCGTCGGTGGCACGGGCTCGGCTTCCTCGCCGGACGTAGGCTCTCGACATGGAGCTGATCCTGCTCGTGCTGGTGCTGGCGGTGCTGGGAGCCGTCGCGCTGGCCGCGTCCCGCCGCAACAAGCACCACGAGCTGGCCCGGCGGGAGGCCGACATCGCTCCGGTGCGGAAGCTGGCCTTCGAGGACGTCACCGCCTTCGGCGAGGACCTCCAGCAGCTCGACGCGGAGGTGAGCGGCCGTGAGCTCGACGCCGGTGCCAGCTCCGACTACCAACGAGCGCTCGATGCCTACGAGTCGGCCAAGGTCGCCGGTGACTCGATCAACCGGCCCGAGGACATCCGGCACATCACGGCGATCGTCGAGGATGGTCGCTACGCCATCGCGTGCGTGCGCGCCCGCGTCGCGGGAGAGCCGTTGCCGACTCGGCGGCCGCCGTGCTTCTTCGATCCCCGTCACGGGCCCTCGGTGGCCGACGTCCCCTACGTCCCACCGGACGGCGTGGAGCGGGACGTACCTGCCTGCGCGCTCGATGTCGAGCGCGTTCGCGCCGGCGCCGAGCCTGACGTGCGCAAGGTGATGGTGGGAGCGCAGCGGGTCCCCTACTGGCAGGGCGGCCGCGCCTACGAGCCGTACGCGATGGGCTACTTCGGTGCCTTCGGCCCCATGACCTGGATGTTCATGGGAGGCATGATGTTCAGCGACTTCGGCGGTGGCTACGACGGCGGCGGCGACAGTGGGGGCGACAGCGGCGACGGCGGAGGCGACGGCGGGGGCTTCGACGGCGGCGGAGGCGACGGCGGGGGCTTCGACGGCGGCGGCTTCGACATGGGCTTCTGAGTCGGCCTCACACGGCCCTCGCCGGCAGGTGGTCCTCCGGGTGCCCCTCGACGTGCAGCTCGGGCAGGACCCGGCCGAGCGAAGCGGGCATCCACCAGTTGGCCCGTCCGAGCAGGTGCATCACAGCCGGGACCAGCAGCAGGCGGACGACCGTCGCGTCGATGAAGATCGCCGCAGCCATGCCCACGCCGATCACCTTGAGCACCACGTCGGGTGAGGGCACGAACGCCGCGAACACCGCGACCATGATCGCTGCCGCAGCGGTGATCACCCGGCCGGTGCCGGCCAGGCCGCCGAGGATGGCCTGCTCGTTGTTGCGCGTGCGCAGCCACACCTCCCGCATCCGGGCGACGAGGAAGACCTCGTAGTCCATCGACAACCCGAAGAGCACTGCGAACATCAGGACCGGCACGAACGCCGGCAGCGGGGTCGGCGTGTCGATCCCGATCAGCTGGCCGGCCCAGCCGCCCTGGAGGACGAGCGCCACGACGCCGTACGCCGCAGCCACGGAGAGCAGGTTCATCACGGCCGCCTTCACTGCCACCGCGATCGAGCGGAACGACGCCACCAGGAGCAGCATCGAGAGCAGCACCACGCCACCGATCAGCAACGGGAGTCGCTTGGCGATGTTGTCGGAGCTGTCGATCGAGGTGGCGGTGACGCCGCCGACATGGACGGTCACGCCCGTGCCGTCAGTGGCACGGGGGAGGACGTCGTCGCGCAACGTGTTGACCAGGTCGACGGTCTCGGCGTCCTGGGGGCCCGTCGTCGGGACGACGGTGACCACCGCGGTGTCACCCTCGGGGTTGAGTGTCGGCGGCGCGACGGCGGCCACTCCGCTGGTCTCGGCGACGGCGGCCGAGATCTGGTCGAGGGCACCGGCCGACGTACCGTCCGGCACCTCGGCCACCAGGAGCAGGGGGCCGTTCATGCCGGCGCCGAAGCCGTCGGCCAGCGTGTCGTAGGCCTGTCGGCTGCTCGTCTCCTCGCGGTTGTTGCCGGCGTCGGGGAACCCGAAGCGGACGTCGAGGAACGGCAGCGCGAGCGCCAGCAGGATGGCGACCCCGACCACCGCGGCCACGATGCGGTGGCGCTCGACGACGCGGCTCCAGCCCAGCCAGGCCGCCGAGGGCTCGACGTGGCCGCCTTCGGCGACGACGACGGTGTGTCCGCGCCCGACAGGCAGGCGGAGCCGGTCGACGTGCTTGCCGAGGTAGCCCAGCAGGGCGGGGAAGAGCGTCACGCTGGCGAGCATCACGATCAGCACGCCGAGGATCGTCACCACGGCCGCGCCGCGCATGAACGACAGGCCCATCGCGAACAGGCCGAGCATGCTGATCACCACCGTGGTGCCTGCGACCATCACCGAGCGGCCGGCGGTGTCGAGGGTGGCCACAGTCGCGGCCTCGGTGTCGAGACCTGCGGCCCGCCACTCGCGGAAGCGAGTGACCATGAGCAGCGCGTAGTCGATGCCGATGCCGATGCCCATCATCGTGGCGAGCGAGGTCGACCAGTCGGGCGCGTCGACGAAGGAGATGACGACGGTGGTCAGGGTGCTGCTCACCGCGAGCCCGGCGACTGCCATGACGATGGGGAGTCCGGCCGCGACGAGCGAGCCGAACATGATCAGCAGGATGATCGCCGCTGCGGCCAGCCCGAGGCCCTCGGAGCCGATCTCACCCTGCTCGGCCTGCACGATGGTCTGTCCGCCCAGGCCGACCTGGAAGCCGTCGCTCGAGGCGTCGTCGGCGATCTCGAGCATCTGCTCGCTGTCCTCGCGCGGCATGTCGACGGGGTTCTCCACGTCGAGGCGCACGTGTGCCAGCGCCGTCGTACCGTCCTGGCTGATGCCGGCCGGGTCCTGGAAGGGGTCGGAGACCGCCTCGACGTGCGCGACTGAGCCGAGGTCTGCGAGCAGGTCCTCGATCGCCTGCTGCTGGTCCTGGACGCCGCCGTCGGCACGTACGACGACATCGACGGTGTCGCCCGCCTGGGACGGGAACCGGTCCTCGAGGAGGGTCTGCGCCTCCTTGGAGTCGGAGCCGGGGGCGGAGTAGTCGGCCTTGAAGTCACCGCCCATCGTCATCGAGAGCAGCACGGCGATCACCAGGGCGGCCAGCCAGGCGAGCACGGTCCGTCCGCGCCGGCGGAAGGTGACTCGGGCGAGCCTGCCGAGCGGGCCGACCCGCGGGGACGAGGTAAGGGAGTCGAGCGGGCGCCCGGGCGACAAGATGGTCATCGGTGATGCTCCTTCGAAAGCGTGATGATGCATAACGAACACTATGCGTGATCACTTGTCAAGCCTTGTTACCTATGTGAAGATACATAACGAATTCCGAGCCTGCCTGCCTGTCTAGACCCTCTCGGGGGAGGAGACCACCGTGACCGTCACCCTCACTCGCCGCGAGCGCCAGCGCGCCGCCACTGTCGAGGAGATCAAGGAGGTGGCGCGCCGGTTGATGCGCGAGCAGGGCACCGTCGACGTCCGGTTCACCGACATCGCCAAGGAGATGGGGATGACCCCGCCGGCGCTGTACCGCTACTTCGCCGACCGGGACGCGCTGCTGACCGAGCTGATCGCCGAGGCCTACCGCGAGCTGGGTCGCCAGGTCGCCGAGGCCCGCGAGCAGTGCGACCCCGACGACATCGGGGGTCGCTGGATCGCGGCCGGGACGGCCTACCGCAACTGGGCGCGACGCGAGTCCGAGCAGTTCGCCCTGATCCTCGGGATGCCGGTGCCCGGCTACGTCGCCCCGGAGGACGGGCCCACCACCGACGCCGCCAAGGACGCGATGGCCCAGATGTCGCTGCTGTTCGTCCGCGCGGCAGAGCTGGGCGTGCTCGGTGAGCCGCTCGTCCGCGACGTCTCCGACGAGATGGCCGCCTGTGCCGCTGACAAGCACCCCGAGCTCGGCGGACTGGTGCCCCCCGAGAGCTTCCAGGCGATGATCCAGGCCTGGGCCACCCTTCACGGCATCACCTGCCTGGACGCCTACGGCCAGTTCGACTGGATGTCGGACGAGGCCCGCGAGGCGTTGTTCGTGAGCACGCTGCGCACCGCCGCCATGGCGGCAGGCATCCCGGCCGACTGACCCGGCGCTCCTGACAGTCCCGCGGCCATGTCGCAGCGTTCCTTCACCGCCAGGTGCGTGTCGGTCGGTACGTTGTGGTGCGGGCGCGCAACGCACGTCACCGGGGGATCGTCTACTCTCCGAGCATGAGAATAGTCGAACCGATTCGACAAGTGGGAGACCCGAAATGGTGAACATCGGCGACGTCGCCCGGGCAGCCGGAGTGTCCCGAAGCACCGCCTCCTATGCGTTGTCCGGCAAGCGAGCCATCTCGGAGGAGGTTCGGCAGCGGGTCGAGGATGCCGTTCGAGACCTCGGCTACACGCCCAATGCCGGGGCTCGCGCGCTGGCGACGTCACAGACGAGGGTGATCGGTCTGCTTGCCCAGTTCCTCCCTGACGAGTTCGCCCCCGCGATGTTGCAATACATCATGGGTGTCTCCAACACGGCTCGTGAGCTCGGCTACGACACCCTCCTCGTCTCGGACGAAGACCACGAGCGTGCGCTCACGCGGATCACCAGGTCCCGCATGGTCGACGGCGTGGTCCTTCTCAACGTCGCGGAGAACGACGACCGCCTGCCCATCCTTCGCGCCGGGACGCATCCGGCCGTCCTGGTCGGTGTGCCCGCCGACTGCACCGGCGTGGATGTGTTCGACCTCGACTTCGAGGAAGCGGGCCGGTTGATGGTGGACCACCTCCATCGACTCGGTCACCGGGAGATCATCCTGATCTCCCCGCCAGAGCACGTGGTTGAGCGTGGAGGTGCCTATGTCTGGCGCCTGCGCAACGCCGCCGTCGAGCACGCCCGACTGCGGGGCATCACGTTCCATGCGGTGTCCGGTCCCGCGCGCCAGCCTGAGATCGGGCGGGAGGTCGCAGCGCTTTTGGATGCGCACCCTGATGCGACCGGGCTGCTCCTCAACAACGAGGCTGCGGTGGCCGCGCTGCCGACCGTGCTCCACGAGCGCGGCCTTCGTTCACCAGCGAACCTGTCCGTCCTGGGTCGCTACTCCGACGAGTTCGCGCGCACGTTCTCGCTCCCGTTCTCCTTCGTGGAGAGCGCGCCGGACCGCCTCGGACGGATGGCTGTGCGCCAGCTGGTTCGACGTATCGAGAACCCCTCAGCGGCCCAGGAGCCGCACGTCATCCGGTTCATCTCACCCGAGATCGTGGACCGCGGCAGCACGGCGGCACCGCACCGCGGCCCGGTTCGCTGACTCCCGTCTGATTCGACGGAACTCCTTGACAAGGTCGGCCCGGGGGGCGAGGGTATGACGCACGTCACTGTCGAACCGGTTCGACAGTAAGGAGGAAAAGATGAACAGCAGACGCCGTTGGGCGATCGCCGCCGGTGCCGTCGTCGCGGTTGCCAGTCTTGCTGCCTGTGGCGGCGGAGACAACGGGGCGGAAGAGGCCCTGACCACCGTCACGTTCTGGGATCCCTATCCGCAGCACGACGAGAACTCGGACTGGGCCACCTACGTCGAGGCGTGCGCTCCCGAGGGCATGTCCCTCGAGCGCACGAGCATCCCGAACGGCGACATCCTCAACGAGCTCACCACCGCCGTGAAGGAGGACACCGCGCCGAGTGTCGTCCTCCTCGACAATCCGGCGGTGCCCGACGCCGCTGTCTCGGGCCTGCTCGCCCCCGCGGAGGACGCGGGCATCGAGACCGAGGGTCCGGACGAGAACCTCGCTGGGCCCGGCACGATCGACGGCACGACCTACGGGGTCCCGATCGGCGCCAACACCCTCGGCCTCTACTACAACGAGACCATCCTCGAGGACGCGGGCGTGGACCCGGCCGGCATCACCTCGTGGGACAGCCTCAACGCGGCTCTGCAGAAGGTGACCGGCGCGGGCCACCAAGGCATCACCTTGGCCGGGATCTCCGGTGAAGAGGGGACTTTCCAGTTCCTGCCGTGGTTCTGGGGCGCCGGCGCGGACCTGAGCGATCCGGGCTCCGACGCCGCTGTCGAGGCCGGCCAGCTCCTGTCGGACTGGATCGGTGCGGGGTACGCACCCAAGTCTGCGATCACTGACAACCAGTCGGCGTCCTGGGACCTGTTCCTGACAGGTGAGTACGCCTTCGCCGAGAACGGCTCGTGGTTCGCCCAGGCTGCCTCCGAGCTCGAGTTCGGGGCGAAGATGATGCCGATCCCGGCCAAGGACGGTGGTGCTGCGCCGGTGCCGACCGGCGGCGAGTTCGCGGTCGCGCCGACTCACAAGGACAACGCCTCGGCCCACTACGCGGCCGCCAACGAGGTGATCGACTGCCTCGTCGGTGCGGGCAACCAGGTCACGACCGATGACATGCTCGGCTACTTCGCGGCCAACGGCGAGGAGCGTCAGCAGCAGATCGACGCGGATCCGATCTGGGAGCCGTGGGCCGACGCCATTACCAGTGCCGAGGGTCGCACGACCGACCTGGGGCCCGACTACACGGCCGCGTCTGGCGCGATCTCCGAGGCCGAGCAGGCTGCGCTCAACGCCGCTGGCGACGAGAAGGCGGTCAGAGCTGCGTTCGAGGAGGCTGCGCAGCAAGTCGCGCAGTAGCGAGCTGGGTGGTGGCGGTCCGCCACTGGCCGCCACCACCCACACCCCGCACCACAACGAGTTCGAGCCGGGAGGTAGCACGTGAGGAACCTGACGGAGCGTAGGCCGACCACCGGGGTCGCCGTTGACCAGCACGACCCGGTGTGGACGGAAGAAGCGGTGGCCGCAGGGAAGCCAGCGAGAAGCGCTCGTCGCACCCGACGATCCCGCTCAGAGATGCTGGCTGGCATCGGATTCATCGCTCCTCTGCTGGCGTACCTGGTGATCTTCTACGCGTATCCCCTGTACGAGAACGTGTCGATGAGTCTTCACCGCTTCACGAGGGCGACGTACGTGACCGGCGAGGCGCCGTACGCCGGCGGAGACATCTACCGAGAGGTGATCTCGTCGGCGCAGTTCTGGCCGACGGTCCTCCAGACCGCGACCTTCGTCGTGGTGTCCTTGGTCTTCCAGTACTCGATCGGCCTCGGGCTGGCGGTGTTCTTCCAGCGGCACTTTCCGCTGTCCGTGGTCATGCGGGGGTTGTTCCTGGTTCCGTGGCTGCTTCCGATCATCGTGTCGGCCACGACCTGGCAGTGGATGATGGACGCCGACTCCGGGATCATCAACCGGCTGATCGGAGTTGTCGGCAGCGACCCGGTCTGGTGGTTGAACAGCGACAACTCGCTGTGGGCGGTCATCATCGCCAACATCTGGCTCGGCATCCCGTTCAACCTCGTCATCCTGTACTCCGGGCTGCAGGGCGTCCCAGTCGAGCTCTACGAGGCTGCCGCGATCGACGGGGCGGGGCGGGGGCGCCAGTTCTGGCACATCACGCTCCCCTTGCTCAAGCCGGTCACGGCGGTCACCCTGCTGCTGGGCTTCGTCTACACCCTCAAGGTCGTCGACATCATCTGGATCATGACGACCGGTACGGGGTCGTCGCAGACGCTCGCGACCTGGGCGTACTCGATGGCGTTCGGCAAGGGCGCCTCCGCGGTGATCAAGTACTCCGAGGCATCGGTGATCGGTTCGATCCTCCTGCTGGTGGCGCTGGTCATGGGCTTCGTCCACCTCTTCGTCCAGCGCCGACAGGAGGCGGTCTGAGATGTCGCGTCTGCGAAGCGCGCCTGGGAAGACCCTGCTGGGGCTGTTCTTCACGGCGCTGATGCTGTTCCCGGTCTACTGGATGGTGAACGTCTCGTTCACCGACCGCGCCGCGATCCGCGACGGCATGCTGTATCCGCACTCGTTCACCTTCGACCACTACCGGGTGGTCATCGCGGATCAGCTGCCCCACCTGCGCACCAGTCTTGTCGTAGGGCTCGGCACGGTGGTTCTCACTCTGCTGGTCGCAGCCCCGGCCGGCTATGCGCTCTCCAAGCTGTTCGTTCCCGGGCGCCGGGTCATCAGCTTCCTGCTGATCGTCGCCCAGATGATTCCGGCCGTCGTGATGGCGTTGGGCTTCTACTCCGTCTACTCCGGCCTCGGCGTGCTCAACACCGTTCCGGGGCTCATCCTGGCCGACTCGACGATCGCGGTGCCGTTCGGCGTCATGCTGTTCTCGGCGTTCATGCGCGGAATCCCGAGGGAGATCCTCGAGGCCGCGCACATGGACGGAGCGTCATACTGGCGGGCGTTCGTCTCGATCGTCCTGCCGATCTCACGCAACTCGGCCGTCACGGTCGGCCTGTTCGCCTTCCTGTGGGCGTGGTCCGACTTCCTGTTCGCCTCGACCCTCAACCGGGATGGCGGAGACCTTCGCCCGATCACGATGGGGCTCTACGACTACATCGGGTCCCAGAACCAGGAATGGGGCAAGCTGATGGCGACAGCAGTGCTCGCGTCGATCCCCACGGCGATCCTCCTCCTGCTCGCTCAGCGCTTCGTGTCGGCCGGACTCACGACCGGCGCCGTCAAGGACTGACATCTGCCGCACGCGCTTCGCCGCTGCTGCACCCTCTGCTCGGAAGGACCGTTGATGCATCCACCCCTCACGTCGTTCGACATCGGTGAGATCCCGTTCTCGATCCGCGGCTCGTGGCTGAACCTCTCGCCGGTGGTCGCGCTGCACACGCGCGCCAGCGACGTGCACCTCGTGTCGCACAAGAACGGGATGCACGCGGTGCTTGCGATGCGGCCCGAGCGAGACGGCGTCGAGGTCGCCACACAGTGGGTGGGCGAACCGTCCCACTTCGAATGGCGAGCGGCCGACGGCGGTGTGGTCACCGCGGCCTTCGACGGCCTCGACGTGGTGCGGCTGCGGGGCACCGGGCTCGGCATGCGCCTGAGTGACGCCGGGGGCGGGCTCACGCCGTTCACCGGTTGCTACCTGTTCACCGACCCCGTCGACGGGGCGCCGGTGTTCACCTCGTACGAGACCGGTCGGCGTTACCGAGTCACGATGCTCAGCGGCTCGAGCCACGTGATCGGAAGCGAGGCTCTGGGCATAGCCGACCGAGGGGTCGTCCTCGGTGGCGCCGGTGACTCCTGGGAGGCCGCAGTCGAGGAGACGACATCAGCCGCGCCGCCGTATCGACGCGAGCGCACGTTCGAGCAGGTGTCAGCGAACGCCGGCGCTGCCTTCCGCAGCTACCTCGAGTCGATCGCACCGTGGCGCACCGACGCCACGCCGGCGGCCGCCCGAGCGGCGTACGTCCTCTGGTCCGCGACGGTCGCACCGGAAGGCCTCGTGAAGCGGGAGTCGATCCTGATGTCCAAGCACTGGATGGACAAGCTCTGGAGCTGGGACCACTGTTTCAACGCGCTCGCTCTGGCTCCCGGGCTCCCGGACGTCGCACTCGACCAGTTCCTGGCGCCCTTCGACCACCAGGACGCCGCCGGAGCGATGCCCGACTCGATCACCCATTCCGAGGTCCTCTACAACTACGTCAAGCCACCGATCCACGGGTGGGCACTCCTTCGGCTGCGGGACAGCCTCGGACGGACGCTGACGACAACAGAGCTCGAGAACATCTACGAGCGCTTGGCGGGGTGGTCCACCTTCTGGCTGGACCGGCGCCGACGACCGGGACACCCGCTCCCGTACTACCAGCACGGCAACGACAGTGGGTGGGACAACGCGACCACCTTCGACCGGGACCGGGTCGTGGAGGCGCCGGACCTTGCGGGATTCCTGATCCTCCAGCTCGAGGTGCTCGACGACCTGGCCATCGAGCTCGGACGGCCCGCGCCACACTGGAAGACCGCGCGGGACGAGCTCCTCGACGCCCTGCTCGGCCAGCTGTGGGACGGGAGCGGCTTCGTCGCCGTGGGAGCCCTCACCGGGCAGCGGAGCTCCAGCACCAGCCTGCTGGCCCTCCTCCCGCTGGTGCTGGGTGACCGGCTTCCCGAGGAGGTGAGGGCGGTGCTCGTCGATCGCCTACGCGACCACCTCACGCCGTACGGACCCGCGACCGAGCCGGTGACATCCGAGCACTACGAGGACGACGGCTATTGGCGAGGACCGATCTGGGCGCCTTCGACCGCGCTCATCGAGGACGGCCTGCGTCAGTCCGGCCATGACGACCTCGCCGACGCCGTCAGAGAGAGGTTCCTGCGGCTCTGTGAACGCTCCGGCTTCGCGGAGAACTTCGATGCCCGGACCGGAGACGGCCTCCGAGACCGCGCATACACCTGGACTGCAGCCGTCTACCTGCTCTTCGCCCGCTCCATCACGGGGAGCACACAGTGACAGCGGACGTGGCTCAGCCGAGCACGACCGCCACGAGCAGCGCCACCGGCAGTGAGGCCAGCGTCGTGATGAGGATGGTCTCCCGGGACACGTCCTCGCCCACGCGGTAGCGGGTGGCGTGCAGGAAGATGTTCTGGGCGGTGGGCAGGGCAGCGGTGATGACGACGCCGAGCAGGACACGCCCGTCCAGGCCGAGCCCGACGCCGACGGCCCACGCGACCACCGGCATGGCGGCCAGCTTGAGGACGCTGGCCAGCAGCACCTCGCCGTTGTGACCCGCCCTGCCGAGTGGCGGGCTGAGCCTCAGCGCTGCGCCGTACGACATCAGCATCAGCGGGATGGCGGCGCCCGCGAGCATCTGGAGCGGGGACTCGACGGCCCGCGGCAGGTCCCACCCGGTGAAGGCGAGCACGACGCCGACGACGGCTGAGATGGTCAGCGGGTTGGTGACCAGCCGGCGCAGCGCGGCGGCCACGCCCTCACCGCGCCCGGTGATCCGGTCGAGCACGATCAGCGCGATCGGCTGGACGAGCATCATCTGCACGAGCAGGGTCGGCACGACGACGGTGATGTCGCCGACGACGTAGGCCGCCATGGCGATGCCGAGGTTGCCGGCGTTGACGTAGGACGACGACAGCGCGCCGATCAGCAGCGGCCCGGTGGACAGCCGCCAGCGCAGGCGCGCCAGCACGACGTACGCCGCGAAGCACGCAGCGAGCGACACCGTCGAGGCCACGAGGTTGTCGGCGGCGGCGTCGAGGTGCACCTGGCTGATCGTGACGACCATCAGCGCCGGGGACGCGACGAAGAAGGCGATCTCGCCGAGGGTGCGCTGCGAGCGGCGATCCAGGACGCCGGCATGCGCCAGTCCCGCGCCGGCCGCGATGACCACCAGGATCGTGGCGAAGCCGATCAGCAGGTCCATGGCGCCGCCCACCCTCTCAGCGATGCATGCCGGCTGCCATGTCCAACGGGCAATGGACGATGCCCGACGGCCGTCCCTAGCGTCGAGGGGTGGGAGACGCGACCGTTGTCATGGTGGGCACGCTGCGAGCCGAGCTCGTGGCCCGGCTCGAGCAGGACTACGACGCGCCCGAGCTGGACGCGCTCGGCCCGGCGGAGGCGGCCGCGGCCCGGGTAGCGGTGACGAGCGGTGTCTGGGGCGTGCGTGCCGAGCACATGGACCGGATGCCCGCGCTGGAGGCGATCGTGAGCTTCGGTGTCGGCTGCGACACCACCGATGTGGACGAGGCCGCCCGCCGCGGCATCGTCGTCGCCAACACGCCGGACGTGCTGTCCGACTGCGTGGCGGACGTGGCGGTCGGCCTCGTCATCGACGTGATGCGCGGCCTGTCGGCCGCGGACCGCTTCGTACGCCGCGGCGAGTGGGCGGGAGGCCATGTGCCGCCGCTCGCCCGCCGGGTCAGCGGGGCGCGCGTGGGCATCGTCGGGCTCGGCCGGATCGGGCTGGCCGTCGCCAAACGCCTCGAGGGCTTCGGCACCACGATCAGCTATCACAACCGCTCTCGCCGCACCGACGTGTCGTACGCCTACGTCGCCGATGTGGTCTCGCTGGCTCATGGGTCCGACGTGCTGGTTCTGGCGGCCGCGGGTGGCGCCACCTCGCGCCACCTCGTCGACGAGCACGTCCTCGACGCGCTCGGTCCGGGCGGCTTCCTGGTCAACGTCGCGCGCGGCTCCGTGGTCGACGAGGCCGCCCTGCTCGCCGCCCTCGCAGAGGGCCGGATCGCGGGTGCCGGGCTGGACGTCTTCGCCGACGAGCCGCACGTCCCCGAAGCAATGCTGGCGCGCGACGACGTGGTGCTGCTGCCGCACGTGGGTAGCGCCACCGTCGAGACCCGGCAGGCGATGACCGACCTGGTGCTGGGCAACGTCGCCACCTACCTGGAGCACGGACGGCTGCTGACACCGGTCGTCCGACACTGAGCGCCTCCCGGGGTTGACTAACTTGTGAAATGAGTTGCACACTCATCATACAAGTTCGCGCTGACCCGAGGAAGCCGCCCATGACGCAGACCGCCACCCCGCCCGCCACGACCGCGGCGGACACGACCGCCGACCGCATCCGGAGCGTCACGCTGTCGCACGTCGTCCTGCCGCTGGCCAACCCGGTGAGCGACGCCAAGGTGCTCACCGGCCGGCAGAAGCCGCTGACCGAGACCGTGCTCCTCTTCGTCGAGCTGACCACGGAGCAGGGTTTCGAGGGCATGGGCTTCAGCTATTCCAAGCGCGCGGGCGGCAAGGCGCAGTACGCCCACCTCAAGGAGGTCGTCGAGGTCGCCGTCGGCCAGGACCCCAGCGACATCGCGAAGATCTACGAGTCGCTGATGTGGGCCGGCGCCTCGGTCGGACGCTCCGGCGTCGCCACGCAGGCCGTCGCGGCCCTCGACGTCGCGCTCTACGACCTCAAGGCCCGCCGCGCCGGACTGCCGCTCGCCAAGATGCTCGGTGCGCACCGCGACTCGTGCCGGGTCTACAACACCTCGGGCGGCTTCCTCCAGGCCTCGGTCGGCGAGATCAAGGAGAAGGCCACCGCGTCGCTGGAGTCGGGTATCGGCGGCATCAAGATCAAGGTCGGCCAGCCCGACTGGGCCGAGGACCTCCGTCGCGTCACCGCCCTGCGCGAGCACTTGGGCGACGGCCCGTTCATGGTCGACGCCAACCAGCAGTGGGACCGCGCCCGCGCCCGCCGGATGTGCCGCGAGCTCGAGCAGTTCGACCTGGTCTGGATCGAGGAGCCCCTCGACGCGTGGGACCACGTCGGCCACGCCGACCTGTCGCAGACCTTCGTCACCCCGATCGCGACCGGCGAGATGCTGACCTCGGTCGCCGAGCACATGGGGCTCGTCGACGCCGGCTACCGCGGGATCGTGCAGCCCGACGCGCCGCGCATCGGCGGCATCACGCCCTTCCTGAAGTTCGCCACCCTCGCTGCGCACCATCGCCTCGACCTGGCGCCGCACTACGCGATGGAGATCCACCTGCACCTCGCGGCGACGTACCCGACCGAGCCGTGGGTGGAGCACTTCGAGTGGCTCAACCCGCTGTTCGAGGAGCGCATCGACATCCGCGACGGCCGCATCTTCGTGCCGGACCGCCCCGGCCTCGGTTTCACGCTCACCGAGAAGATGCGCTCGCTGACCGTGGAGACCGCTACCTTCGGCCGATGAGCTCCACCCTCTCCGCTGCCGTGGTCGCCGGCCTCAAGGACAAGATCCTCGCCGGCGACCTCGCGCCGGGCTCGAAGCTGCCCTCCGAGTCGGAGCTCGTCGAGGAGTACGCCGTCTCGCGGACCGTCGTGCGCGAGGCGGTGACCCGACTGCGAGCCGAGGGGCTGGTCGAGACCCAGCACGGGCGTGGGTCCTTCGTCCTCACGGTCCCGGAGGCGTCGTCGTTCAGCGTCGAGGCCTCGGCCATCCGCACCCATGCCGACGTCATGGCGATGCTCGACTTCCGGATCGGCGTGGAGAGCGAGGCCGCCGCCCTCGCGGCGACCCACCACACCGAGGTGGACGTGGCCCCCATCGAGGAAGCGCTGTCCGGCTTCACCCGTGCCGGGCACGAGGGCGCGGTCGAGGCCGACTTCGCCTTCCACCTCGCGATCGCCCGCGCGACAGGCAACCGCTTCTACGTCGACCTGCTCGGCTCGCTCGGACCGATGATGATCATGCTGCCGCGCACCCGTCTCGGTGAGGCCTACTCCATGACCGACGCCACCCATGTCGAGCGGGTGCAGCGCGAGCACGACAACGTCGCCGCCGCGGTCCTCGCCGGCGACCCGGACACGGCCAGGGCGGCCATGCGGCTGCACCTGGGCAACACTCGCCGCCGCGTCACCTAGTTGATGGCTCGCTCCGCTCGCGTGTCCGCGGCGCTGGAACCCCGGACGTCGCGCGAGTGCCAGCGTCAGCTCACCAGCGGGACGTGTGGGGGGAGAAGTCCGGCCGGATCGAGCGCATGTAGGCCGTGTCCTCGCGCCGGCGTACACCGCAGCCGAGGTACTGCTCGTGCAGGGCGCCGAGCGCGTCGCGGTCGAGCTCGACGCCCAGGCCTGAGGCGGTCGGCACGGCGACAGAGCCGGACTCGAACGACAGCACGTCGGGGGCGATGACGTCCTCGGTCTTCCACGGGTAGTGGGTGTCGCAGGCGTAGGTGAGGTTGGGCGTCGCGGCGGCGAGGTGCACCATCGCGGCGAGCGACACACCGAGGTGGGAGTTGCTGTGCATCGACAGGCCCATGCCCCAGACCTCAGTGATCCCCCCGAGCAGTGCCGACTTCCTCAGCCCGCCCCACAGGTGGTGGTCGGACAGGACGACCTGGACGGCGCCCTGCGCGATCGCCGGCGGCAGGTGCTCCATCGCGATGACGCACATGTTGGTGGCCAGCGGCACGTCGGTGCGCGCCGACACCGCAGCCATGCCCTCGATGCCGGGCGTCGGGTCCTCGAGGTACTCGACCACGCCGGCCAGCCGGTCGGCGACCTTGACCGAGGTGTCGACGGTCCATGCGCCGTTGGGGTCGAGGCGCAGCGGCAGGTCGGGGAACGCGTCGCGCAGCGCCTCGATCGCGGCGCACTCCTCGTCGGGAGGGAGCACGCCGCCCTTGAGCTTGAGGGAGCCGAAGCCCCACCCGTCGACCATCCGGCGGGCCTGGTCGACGACCTGGTCGGGGGTCAGTGCCTCGCCCCAGGCGTCGTCCGCGTGCCCGGGGTGCCCGGCCCACTTGTAGAAGAGGTAGCCGCTGAACGGCACCCGCTCGCGTACGGCGCCGCCGAGCAGGTCGCTGACCGGTACGCCGGCCTCGCGGCCCTGGAGGTCGAGGCAGGCGACCTCGAAGGGGGAGTGGACGGTGTCGACGGCCGAGCTCACGTCGAGCATCCCGCCGAACGACGCACTGGCCCCGCCGGTCTCGCGGCCGAGCACCTCGGTCACCAGGCGGCGCAGGCCGTTGAGGTCGTAGGGGTCGTGGCCGGGGAGGGCGGCGGCGACCGCGTCGAGCCGGCCGAGGTGGGCCTCGTCGGCGTACGTCTCGCCCAGGCCGAGCAGGCCGGAGTCGGTGTGCACCTCGACGATCGCGCGCAGGGCGTAGGGCTGGTGGACCCCGACCACGTTGAGCAGCGGTGGGTCGCCGAACGCGACCGGTGTGACGACGACGCGGGAGATGCGGCTGCGACTCACCCCGGGCTCACCTGGCCGGCTTCACGGCGAGGATCGGCACGTCGAGCTCGAGCAGCAACCGCTGGGCGTCACTGCCCATCACCAGCTTGCCGACGGGGGAGCGGCGGCGTACGCCGATGACGACCATCCGCGCGGACGTGCGCTCGACGACCGTCCGGAACGTGTCCACGAGCTCGGCGCCGTGCTCGGCCTGGTCGACGGTCGCGCTCACGCCCGCTGCCCGCGCGCGGGCGACCAGGTCCGCTGCTGCGGTCTCGTCGATCAGGTCGCCGTCGACGGTGCTGCGGCGACGGGGGCTGTTGAGGATCAGCACGTCGTCGCCGTGTGCCAGCGCCTCGGCCAGGCCGGCCTCGAGCGCGGCATCGCCGACGGGGGTGGGCACGTAGCCGATCACGATGGTCATCGCAGGACGTCCTCTCGCTGGGTGGTCTCGTCCGGGACGGGAGCTCGGCGCCGGTGGCGCACGGCCTGGACGATCGGGAACAGGGCGGCGACCAGGAAGAGCGCCAGGATCGTGCCCGAGATGGGCCGGGTGAGGAAGCCGGTGGGGTCGCCGTCGAAGATCAGCAGGGCGCGGCGCACGTTGTTCTCGAGGAGGGCTCCGAGGACGAACGCCAGCACCATCGGGCCGGGCTCGAAGCCCACCTTCTTCATCAGGTAGCCCAGGATGCCGAAGGCGATCATCACGAAGATGTCGAAGGTCGAGTTGTTGATCGTGTAGACGCCCAGGATCGTGATCAGCGCGGTGATCGGAGCCAGGATCGCCGGCCGCACCCGCAGGATGCGTACGAAGATCCTGACGAGCGGCAGGCTCAGGATGAGCAGCAGCACGTTGCCGATGTACATCGAGTTCACGACGCCCCAGAAGAGGTCCGGGCGCTCCTCGAGGAGCTGGGGGCCGGGCGTGACGCCGAGGACGAGCAGGGCCGCGAACAGCATCGCCATCGAGGCGTTGGCGGGGATGCCGAGGGTGAGCAGCGGGATGAAGGACGAGGTGGCGGCCGCGTTGTTGGCGGTCTCCGGGGCCGCGACGCCCTCGATCGCGCCACGGCCGAAGCGCTCGGGCGTCTTCGAGATGCGCTTCTCGGTGGCGTACGCCGCGAGCGACGACATCACGGCGCCGCCCCCCGGGAGCACGCCGAGGAAGAAGCCGATCACCGAGCCGCGCCCGATCGCCGGCGCGGCCGTGCGCAGCTCCTTGCGGGAGGGCCAGATGTTGTTGACCGCCGCGGGTACGTGCGCCTTGCCGTGCCGCTCCTCGAGGTTGTAGAGGATCTCGCCGACGCCGAAGAGGCCCATGGCGACGACGACGAAGTCGAGGCCGTCGGCGAGCTGCATGCTCTCGAAGCTGAACCGCTGGGCGTTGCTGAAGCTGTCGCGTCCCACGGTGGCGAGGAGCAGGCCGATCGAGGCGGCGATGAGCGCCTTGACGGGATGGCCGCTGCCGATCGTGGCGATGAGCAGCACACCGAGGAGCGCCAGGGCGGCGTACTCGGCCGGACCGAAGTCCAGCGCCCAGCCGGCCACCAGCGGGGCGCTGAGGCTGAGCAGGATGATCGAGAAGGTGGCGCCGACGAAGGATCCGATGGCGGCGACACCGAGGGCGGTGCCGGCCTTGCCCTGCTTGGCCAGGGCGTAGCCGTCGAAGACGGTGACCACCGACGACGCCTCGCCGGGCAGGCGCAGCAGCACCGAGGTGATGGTGCCGCCGTACTGGGCGCCGTAGTAGATGCCGGCCAGCATGATGACCGCCGCCACAGGGTCGACGGTGACGACGACCGGCAACAGGATCGCCATGGTGGCGGCCGGGCCGAGGCCGGGCAGCACGCCGATCAGCATGCCGATGAGCACGCCGATGAGGCAGTAGAGCAGGTTCTCGGGCTGGCTGACGACGGCGAAGCCGTCGAGGAACGCGTCCATCGAGGTCGCCTCTCAGAACAGGTGCGGCAGCGGGATGCCGAGGCCGTAGAGGAACAGGGCGTAGAAGGCGGCGACGGTGCCCACCGACACGGCGGCGGTCGAGCGCCACGACTCGCCGCCGAGGAAACGGAGCCAGACGACGCAGAGCAGCAGGGCCGGGATCTCGAAACCGATCACGGGCAGCAGGAAGGCGAGCCCGACGAACGTGGCCAGCCCGACCAGCGGCAGGACGCTCGAGCGGCTGAACTGCTCGCTGTCGGTGAGCCTGCGGCCGACGACAAGCAGCACGACCGAGAGCGCGATGATCACCGCCGAGATGACGAACGGCCACAGGCCCGGGCCGGGTCGCCGCAGCGACCCGAGCCCGTAGCCGTGGGCGAGGACCGCGCCCAGGACGCCGACGGCAAGGGTGACGAGCCCGGCCACGACCTGGTACGCCGGTCCGCCAGCTGGCGGGCGTTGCTCCTCCAGCTCGTGCGCCACCTCGGCCTCGAGCTCGGCCAGGATGTCCCCCTGGCCGCCGCCGGCGCGGCTGTGCTCGTCACTCATGTCGGCTCCTCGGTCGTGGTCAGGACGTGGCGTCGGCGCTCACTCGGCCAGGTTGATGTCGTACTCCTCGACGAGGTCGGCGTAGCGCTGCTTGTCGGTCTCCAGCGCCTCGACGACCTCGTCGCCGGGGATCTCCATCGGCGTCAGGCTGTTCTGCTCGTTGAAGGCCTGGTAGTCCTCGGTCTCGAAGGTCGCCTGCATGCCCTCCCAGATGGCGTCCTTGACGTCCTGGGGGGTGCCCTTCGGCGTGGTCATGAAGCGGTACTGGTAGACCTCGACGTCGACACCCTGCTCGGTGGCGGTCGGCACGTCCGGCAGCGCGTCGATGCGCTCGGGAGCGAAGACCGAGAGGGCGGTCAGCTTGCCGCTCTCGAGGTTCTCCCGGGCCTCGCCGACCTGCAGGCAGGCGGTGTCGACCTGGTTGCCCAGCAGGGCGGTCAGCGCCGGTGCGCCCCCGTCGAAGGGCACGGCCTCGGCGTCGACGTCGGCCGTCGAGTAGGTGAGCGCGCAGGAGAGCTGCGAGCCGGTGCCCACGCCGGTCGTGCCATAGGTGACCTTCTTGCCGGCGCCCTTGAGGTCGTCGATGGTCGCCCAGCCGTTGTCGGCGTTGGTCACCAGGACGTAGTCGTCGCGGGAGACACCGCCGACGACGTCGAAGTCGTCGATGCTGGTGACCTCGCCCTCGGCCACGGCCAGCGGCGTGATCGCGAAGAGGGAGGCGTTCTGCACGGCGATGATGCTGCCATCGGGCTCGGCCTGCTCGAGCTCGGCCGCGGCTAGCGCGCCGTTGGAGCCGGACCGGTTGATCACGGAGAAGGTCTCGCCCAGCTCGTCCGACAGGCCGGTGGCGACCTGGCGGGAGATCAGGTCGCTCGAGCCGCCGGGGTCCGCGCCGACGTACATCTCGACCGCGCCGGACGGGTAGTCGCCGCCGTCGTCGCTGCCGGTGCTCGTCTCGACTCCGCCGCAGGCGGACAGGACGAGGGCCGCGCCGGTCGCGACGACCGCGAGGCTGAGGGTCTGCTTGCGCATCGTGTGCTCCTTGGTGCTGGCTCGGAACAGCCATCGAGGGTGGTGTGACCACCGACACTAGGTTTGGGCGACGATGCCCGTCCAAGCCCGATTGGGCATGGACTGATCCATCTGGAGCATCGTACTGTCGGCGGGTGATCACCCTCGACCAGGTCCGTTCCTTCGTCGCGGTGGCCGAGGAGCTCCACTTCGGTCGCGCCGCCGAGCGGCTCCGGATGACCCAGCCGCCCCTGTCGCGGCAGATCCAGAAGCTCGAGAAGTCGGTCGGTGCCCGCCTGCTCGAGCGCGACAACCGCCGCGTCGAGCTGACCGGCGCCGGAGCCGCCTTCCTCGACGAGGCCTACCGGCTGCTCAACCTGGTCGAGGGTGCGGGGGACCTGGCCCGCCGGGTGGACGCAGGGGCGGCGGGCGTCGTACGCCTCGGCTTCACCGCCGTCTCGGCGATCTCGATCCTCGGCCCGCTGCTGCGCCGGCTCACCGCCGAGCTGCCCGACGTCGAGGTCGTGCTCTCCGAGCGGGTGACCGGCGCGCAGGTCGACGGGATCCGGCGGGGCGAGCTCGACATCGGCCTGGCCCGTCCGCCCTTCGACACGAGCCTGCTTCGTTCCCGTGTGGTGCTGCGCGAGCCGCTGATGGCGGTCGTGCCGGCGTCGCACGCGCTTGCCGCGGTGGACCGTCCGCTCGCGGCCGGGGACTTCGACGGCGAGGCGGTGATCGGCTACAACCCCGACCAGTCGCGCTACTTCCACGAGCTCTCGGTCCGCTTCTTCGCCAACGCGCACCCACGCGTCGACCAGCGGGTGCACCAGGTGCTCACCGCGATGCTGCTGGTGTCGGCCGAGCGGGGCGTGACGCTCGCCCCCGCCTCGGCCGCCTCGCTGCACGTGGACGGCGTGGTGTTCAAGGAGCTGTCCCACCATGGCGGCGACACGCGCGTCGACGCCGACCCCGACCGGCCCGTCGAGCTGCACGCCATCTGGTCGCGCGAGGCGGTCACCCCCGTCGTACGACGGGTGCTGGACGTCGTCACGACGCGAGAGGGCACCTAGTCACGTCCCGGCGAGCATTCCATGCCGTGATTCCTCAGGAGCATCACCGGATACAAAATGGGGCTTGGACAGGCATCGTCACGTCTTCCTAGGTTGGTGAGCACCGCCACACCACGACCCGCCTCGACCAAAAGGACGCAGCGTGACGAAGTACAGCCCCACCGAGCTCGTCGAGACCCTGGGGAGCGGCCTGCTGTCGTTCCCCGTCACCCACTTCGACGCTGACCTGCAGTTCGACGAGCCTGCCTACCGGGCGCACCTCGAGTGGCTCAGCGGGTACCCGGTCGCCGGGCTGTTCGCCGCCGGCGGCACGGGTGAGGGCTTCTCGCTCACCGCCGAGGAGACCGACCGCGTCGTCCGCGCGGCCATCTCGGGCGCCGGTGGCAAGGTCCCGGTGCTGGCCCCCGCGACCGGCTCGACGGTCAACGCCATCGCGCAGGTCAAGGCCGCCGAGGACGCGGGTGCCGACGGCATCCTGCTCATGCCGCCCTACCTCACCGAGGCCGGCCAGCGCGGACTCGTGGAGCACATCAGCGCCGTGTGCGCCGCCACCGGCCTCGGCGTCATCTACTACTCGCGAGCCAACGCGGTGCTGGGCACCGACGCCCTCGAGCAGGCCTGCCGGCGCAACGCCAACCTCGTCGGCTTCAAGGACGGCGTCGGCTCGATCGAGCAGATGACCCGCACCTACGCCCAGCTCGGGGACCGCCTCGTCTACGTCGGCGGTCTCCCCACGGCGGAGATGTTCGCGCTCCCGCTGCTCCAGCTCGGGGTGACGACCTACAGCTCGGCGATCTTCAACTTCGTCCCCCAGTTCGCCCTCGACTTCTACGACGCCGTACGCCGCCAGGACCAGGCGGTTGTCTACGCGATGCTCAACGACTTCGTCATCCCCTACACCAAGATCCGCGACCGCGAGTCGGGCTACGCCGTGTCGATCGTCAAGGCCGGTCTGACCGCTGTCGGCCGGCCCGCCGGCCCGGTGCGTCCGCCGCTGTCGGACCTCACCGCCGCCGAGCTCGACGAGCTGCGCGCCCTCGTGGACAAGGTGGCAGGCTCGAAGGCTTGATCGACCACCCGCCCCCGCAGGAACATCCGAGAGGACCCCATGACCGACCAGGCCACGTCCATCACCGCTAGCTCGATCGTGGCGGGCACCGACTCCGACCGGGCCGACGTCGCCGCCGCCACCACGGCCGCCGCCGAGGCGTTCGGTGCCTACCGCGCCACCAGCCCCGAGGAGCGCTCTGCGTTCCTGGAGGCGGTCGCCGGGGAGATCGAGGCCGACAAGGACGCGATCATCCGCGAGGCCGTCCGCGAGAGCGGGCTGCCCGAGGGGCGGATCACCGGCGAGGTCGGCCGCACGACGGGCCAGCTGCGCATGTTCGCGGCCGTCGTGCGGCAGGGCGACCACCTCGGCGTCCGCATCGACCCTGCGATGCCGGACCGTGCGCCCCTGCCTCGCGCGGACATCCGCCAGCGGATGGTGCCGCTCGGCCCGGTCGCCGTCTTCGGTGCCAGCAACTTCCCGCTCGCCTTCTCCACGGCGGGCGGCGACACCGCCTCGGCGCTCGCCGCGGGCTGCCCGGTCGTGGTGAAGGGCCACCCCGCCCACCCGGTCACCGGCACGCTCGTGGCCCGGGCGATCACCCGCGCGGTCGAGAAGTCCGGTCTGCCCGCCGGCACGTTCTCGTTCGTGCTCGGCGGCATCGAAACGGGCCAGGAGCTGGTCCGCGACCCGCGGATCGCCGCGGTCGGCTTCACCGGCTCCCGGGGCGGCGGGCACGCCCTCGTCGAGGCCGCGGCTGCCCGTCAGGTGCCGATCCCGGTCTACGCGGAGATGTCCTCGATCAACCCGGTCGTGGTCCTGCCCGGCGCGCTCGACGGTGACGTCGACGCGCTCGCCACGGCGTACGTCGGCAGTCTCACGCTGGGCGCGGGCCAGTTCTGCACCAACCCCGGCCTGCTGTTCCTGCCGTCCGGCGAGCAGGGTGACGCGTTCCTCCGCGCGGCCGGCACGGCCATCGGTGCCGCGTCCGGGCAGCCGATGCTCACCCCCGGGATCGCCGAGGCGTACGCCAGCGGCACCGCCAGCCTGAGCGGCACGGAGGGCATCCGGCTCGTCGGTCAGGGGACCGCGGCCGGCGAGCACGCTCCGGCGCCGGCCATCTGGGAGGCGCCCGCCGAGCTGCTCGCGCTCGACGACAGCACCGTCACCGACGAGGTGTTCGGCGCCTCGGGAGTGGTCGTGCGCTTCGACGGCGTGGCCGACCTGCTGCCGCGCCTCGAGGACCTCGAGGGCCAGCTCACCGCGACCGTCCACGCCACCGACGCCGACACCCAGGACGCAGCCGCGCTGCTCCCGGTGCTGGAGCTCAAGGCCGGCCGGATCCTCGTCAACGGCTGGCCGACCGGGGTCGAGGTCGGTCATGCGATGGTCCACGGCGGCCCGTTCCCGGCCACCTCCGACTCGCGCACCACCAGCGTCGGCAGCCTCGCGATCGAGCGGTTCCAGCGCCCGGTCGCCTACCAGGACGTACCGGCCGCCCTGCTGCCCCTTGCCGTCCGTGACGACAACCCGTGGGGTCTCCTCCGTCGCATCGACGGGACCCTCGAGCCATGAGCACCCCACAGAGTTCTTCTCCTCCGCTTCGCTCCCCCGAACAACTCTGCGGGGACCCCGAATGACCGTCACCGTCGCCTCCGTGGAGGTCGTGCCGGTCGCCGGCCACGACTCCATGCTGCTCAACCTGAGTGGCGCCCATGGCCCGTTCTTCACCCGCAACATCGCCATCGTCACGGACTCCGAGGGCCGCACCGGACTGGGGGAGGTGCCGGGTGGCGAGGCGATCAAGGCGACCATCGAGGACGCGTCCGAGGTGCTGGTCGGAAGCCCGGTCGCCGCGTACCGCTCGCTGCTGCGCGAGGTCGGTGCCCGCTTCGCCGATCGCGACGCCGGTGGGCGCGGCCTCCAGACCTTCGACCTCCGCACGACCATCCACGCCGTCACCGCGCTCGAGTCGGCGCTCCTCGACCTCTCCGGCCAAGCGCTGGGCGTACCCGTCGCGGAGCTGCTCGGCGAGGGCCAGCAGCGTGGCAGCGTGCCGATGCTCGGCTACCTCTTCTACGTCGGCGATCCCGACCGCACCGACCTCCCCTACCTCCGCGAGCCCGACGGCGCGGACGACTGGGAGAGGGTCCGGCGCGAGGAGGCGATGACTCCCGAGGGGGTCGTACGCCTGGCCGAGGCCGCGCAAGCCCGCTACGGCTTCAGCGACTTCAAGCTCAAGGGCGGCGTGCTGCCCGGGGAGGAGGAGGTCGCTGCCGTGACGGCGCTGCACGAGCGCTTCCCCGACGCGCGGATCACCCTCGATCCCAACGGCGGCTGGCTGCTCGCCGACGCGGTCCGACTGCTGAAGGGCAAGGACGGCGTCCTGGCCTACGCCGAGGACCCGTGCGGCGCCGAGGGCGGCTACTCCGGGCGGGAGGTGATGGCGGAGTTCAAGCGCCGCACCGGCCTGCGCACCGCCACCAACATGGTCGCGACCGACTGGCGGCAGATGGCCGACGCGGTCCGCACCAACGCGGTCGACATCCCGCTCGCCGATCCCCACTTCTGGACGATGGCGGGCTCGGTCCGGGTCGCCCAGCTGTGCCACGACTTCGGCCTGACCTGGGGCTCGCACTCCAACAACCACTTCGACGTCTCGCTGGCGATGTTCACCCAGGTCGGCGCCGCGGCACCGGGGGCGATCACCGCCCTCGACACGCACTGGATCTGGCAGGACGGCCAGGGCCTGACCACCGAGCCTCTGCAGATCCGCGACGGCGCGATCAAGGTGCCCGATGCTCCGGGTCTCGGCGTCACGCTCGACCGCGACCGGGTGGCCGAGGCGCACGAGCTCTACCTCGAGCACGGCCTCGGCGCGCGCGACGACGCGATCGCCATGCAGCACCTCGTGCCGGGCTGGAGCTTCGATCCGAAGCGCCCATGCCTGGTGCGCTGAGCGCCGGACATCAGGAAGCCCGACGACGCCACCGTCGAGAAGCGAATCTGGTTGCACGTTCATCTTCAACTCGTACTCTGTCCGGGTGACCATCCCGGACGAGGTCTTGCTGAACAACGCGATCTCCTTCGCAACCTCCGGTGAGGGTCGCCGGTTGCGCGAGAAGGCGGACGCGTCGTTGTTCGAGGTGGCCGCCGCGATCGGGCTCGACGCGCTCACGCTGGTGCGGTGGGAGACGGGCGAGCTCGTCCCCGCCGGACCGCAAGCCGCAGACTGGGCGCGAATGTTGCGCGTCCTGCGGCACCGCGACGAAACGAGCTTCGCCGACGCGGCGTACGACCCGTTGCGGTGATGTCGCGACGGGTCGTACGTCACCCATCCCGGTCGGTCAGAGCCCGCCCTTGCGCCACGGGCCGGTGATCGCGAGCGTGATCCCGGGACTTTGCAGGTTCACGAAGAGCCAGTCGCCGTTCTTGGGCTCGAACACCGATCCGGCCCACTCGGAGCCGCGGTAGTCCGACGCGGCGACGAGCTTGCCGGCCGTGCCACCACGCAGGTCCGCCAGGTTCTGGGCGAAGCGGAAGATCTCACCGTCGGTGGTCAGGCCGTGGACGTACTCGATGCCGCCGCCGTCCTCGCACAGCACCAGTCCTCCCCGAGGGCTGACGCACATGTTGTCGGGAGCGTTGAGGACATCGGCCCCGGGAGAGGCGTAGAGGACCCGGAAAGTGTCGGTGGCCGGGTCGAGCTCGAACACCTGGCCCTCGCCGGCCGGTCCGCCGTTGGTGGTGATGACGTAGATCCGGTCGTTGCCGTACCACGCGCCCTCCAGGCGACCGAAGATCGCAGCGCCCTTGCCCTGCGCCTCCACCCGAACCGTGTCCAGCGCGGGATCCGGCTCATCGATCGTGACCCATGAGACCTTGCCGTAGACCCGGCCATACCCGTCGGCACGGGTGTCCGTCGTGCTGCCGCCGATGACCATCGCCTGCAGCTCGCCGCCGCGTCCGAGGTCACCGGGCACGTTCGGCACGAACCGGTAGAGGCAGGCATCGCCGCGGTCCTCGGTCTCGTAGACGTACCCGGTCACCGGGTCGATCGCCGCGGCCTCGTGGTTGAAGCGGCCCATCGCGGTGTATGGCGTCGGGTTCCCCGGCCCCTCCGAGGGCACCTCGAAGACGTAGCCGTGCCGCATGCCGCCGGTCTCGCTGAAGGTCTCCTCACAGGTCAGCCAGGTTCCCCACGGCGTGGGACCTCCGGCACAGTTTCGGAGCGTCCCGCCGAGGCTGCCGTAGGACTCGCGGAACTCGCCGGCCCCGGGGTCGAACACCATCGTGGTGGTCCCGCCACCGCCTGCAGGGTTGTACGCCGGCGATGCGAACGCCGGTCCCGGATTGCGCTCGTGGTTGCGGACCACGTGCACCAGGTCGCCGTGACGGAACGCAGCCATCCCGTCGTGGGCGTTCGGGGTGGGCACACCGTCCGACATGGCGTCGTTCGTCCAGCCGTAGGAGAGGTACTCGAAGCCCTTCGGCAGTGCCAGCAGCGCCAGGCCTGTGGACTGGTCGCGCACCGGACGCAGCTCGCCGTACCCGGGACCCGCCTGGAGCTTCGACGGGAGAGCGGCTTCGTGCCGCGCCGCAAGTGCCTCGAACGGGATGCTGGCGGCGGCCAGACCGCCTGCCGCGCCCCCCAGGAAGGCGCGTCGGGCCATGCCGATCTTTTCGCTGCTGCGCTGTTCGGTGGTCATCTCGATGCCCTTCGTGGTGGCGGAAGCGGTCACCGTCCATCCGAGTCACCTCGAGGGACGCCCCGATGAACCTCAGGCCACCGAGACGTGGGAAGTGGCTGAACAGGTGGCAGGAGGCGGACGGGGTCAGACAGCGACGCCGAGCCGGCCGGGTTCCGCGTGCGCGGCTATGAGAGCGGCGTAGGCGTCGAAGCAGCGTTGGTCGCTGAGCCGCTGCCGATGGCGTCGGATGCGCTCGGCGTGCTCCTCGCGCTGCTCGAAGGCGGCTACCCACGCCGCGGCCATCTCCTTGGGGTCGCGTCCCACCACGAGGCGCGGGTCAGCCACGATGTCGGCCGCGTCCCCCACGTCGGTGGTCACCGGGACGGCCCCGCAGGCCATGCCCTCCAGCAGCGAGAGGGGCGCGGCCTCTCCGTAGGCACTGCTCAGGGCGACGACGTCAGCGCCGTTGTACAGGCGAGGCATGTCCTCGCGGATGCCCAGAAGGTGCACGCGAGAATGTGCGGCATCCCACGGGCCGAGGATGTCGGCCAGCAGCGCGGTCAGCGCCGGGTTGGCTGGCGACATCCCGGCTCCGCACAGGACCACGTGCGCGTCGCGCCGGGTCCTGGCGAGGACCGCGGAGGCTCTGAGGAACAGCGGGACGTCCTTCATCGGATCGAAGCGAGCCGAGAGCATCACCACGGGTGCATCTCCCTCGATCCCGAGCTCGTTCCGCACGTCGGCCCGGTCTGATGCCGAGGGACGAAATCGGTGCAGGTCGACCCCGTTGGGTATGACCGGCAGCTGCGCCAGCGGGATCCCGGTGGCGGCGTGGTATGCCGACTGAGTCGAGTGGGCGCAGCACACCGCCTGAACCACGATCCCCTGGTCCACCAGAGACACGAGGTCTGCCAGTGAGGGGCCCTGGTGCTGGGGATCGGAGCGGTGCAGGCAGGTGATCACAGGCCGACCGGCGGAGCCGGCCCGTGCGAGCGCCGCCAGAGGCTGCTCCTTGAGGGTCAGCACGAGGTCGGAAGCGGACACGAGTCGCCTCATCGAGGACAGGTGGTGCTCCGTGACGGGCTGCTCGGTAGTCCGCCGCAGGAGGGTCACCGGAACGCCGGCCGCCCTCAATCGCCGGTAGCTGGGATCGTTGCGCGCCCGCTGTCGCGTCGCCTCGCGTCGCGACCGGTTGGTGAGGCCCAGCACCGAGTGTCGCTGCCCGGTGGTCCCTTCGAGGCCGCGCACGAGGGAGGTGTGAAGGATCCGGGCGCCGCCAGAGAAGAAGCCCTCGTAGATCGAGAGCACTCGGGGTCCGTCCTCGAGGAACGCCACACTGTTCATGTCATCTCCCTTCCCGGGGCCGCGACCATAGGTCTCGAACACCAGCGAGGTGGATACCAGCGTCGAGCGTCCGATGAACCTCAGGCGACGGGCTGATGACGGGTGGACCCGGATCAGGCGCGTCGAAGGATGTCGCGCAGCACCTGCGGATAGTTGGTGATGATGCCGTCGACCTGCCAGTTGATCGCGCGGCGCATGTCACTGCCGGCATTGACGGTCCAGACGTGGATCTCCATGGCGTGTGCATGGACCTGATCGACGGTGGCCTGGTCGATCGCGCCGAGTGCTGGGTTGATCTGCTGCGCCCAGGTCGCGGCGGCTGCGATGTCGAGCGGAGTGGGCTTGCTGCCGTAGAGCAGCCCGACCGGGACGTCGGGGGCCAGGTCCTTGTAGCTGCGCAGCCAGAGGTGGTTGAAGGACTGGACGACGACGCGGTCCGCCTTGAGTGCACGGTTGAACGCGGGCAGCGAACGAAGCTCCTTGTCGAGGTCTGTTTCGATGCCCGGGTAGAGCTCTGGCATCTTAGGCTCGAGCAGCATGCCGGCCTGTTGTCCGACGGCGTCGACCCACTCGGCCAGTGTCGGCACCCGCTCGCCGGCGAACTCCGGTGCGAACCACGAACCGGCGTCCAGTTGTTTGATCTCGGCCAGGGTGAAGTCGCGGACGTTCCAGGGAGCTCGGTTCGGGAAGATCTGCTCGACGTCGGTGGTGCGAGCAAGGGTGGGGTCGTGCATGATGACCAGCTCGCCGTCAACGGTGCGCTGGATGTCGTTCTCCACGACGTCGGACTTCTGCGCGATGGCCAACCGGACAGCTGCGATGGTGTTCTCGGGGGCTGCTCCGGACGAGCCTCGGTGCGCGCTGACCTCGACAGTTGGCGACGCCTTGGCTGAAGCGCTGGCGGTCGTTGCGTGTACGGCGGTGAGAGTGACGAGTGTGGAAACAAGGATGCCGAGGACTCGCGTGGTGCGATGCATGTGATTCTCCCGAGGATGACGGGCTCGGCCGGTCGGCGGAGCCTTTCACCCCACACGCTGGGGGGCATCTGCCAACGGCTGGTGACGCATGGGCCAACCGGTCGTGACGGCTGCGGGGACGTCGCATGCCAGAGCTCGCCACCCCTGACGCGATCAGGTCGAGCGGGCATAGACGGCCGGCGTGACGCCGAGCAGCCGCCTGAAGTGCCTGGTCAGGTGCGCTTGGTCGTAGAACTCGACCTCGGCGGCGACGAAGCTCGGCCGCTTGCGCCGCGAACAGCTGTGGGGAGCGACGAAGGGTGCCGGAGAGGCAGCGGTTGCGAGATGATGGTGCATGGCGCCTGAACGACATCGAGAGGTCGAGCGCAAGTACGACGTCGATCCGCGTACGCCTCTGCCGCCGCTGTCCGACGAGGGCCGGGTGGCGTCGGTGGGAGAGGCCGTGGAGCTGGCGCTCGAGGCGACGTACTTCGACACGGCGGACCTGGCGCTCGCGCGAGGCGGGGTGACGCTGCGGCGTCGCACCGGCGGGACCGACGACGGGTGGCACGTCAAGCTGCCGAGATCCGGGGACTCCCGCACCGAGCTGCATGCGCCGTTGGGCAGTGCCGACGAGACCGTGCCGAAGGACCTCCTGGCGTCGGTGCGTGCGCTGGTCCGCGATCGCCCCCTCGTCCCAGTCGTACGCCTGAGCACGCGCCGCACCGAGCATGCCCTGCGCGACGAGGCCGGGGCGGTGCTGGCGCTGGTCTGCGACGACCAGGTGCGCGCCGAGCAGCTGCCGGGCGCGGACGAGGTGCACGAGTGGCGCGAGTGGGAGGTCGAGCTCGTTGCCGGCGACGAGCTGCTCCTCGACGAGATCGAGGAGCGCCTCCGCGAGGCGGGCGCCGAGCCGGCGGCCACCGCATCCAAGCTGGCACGCGCGCTGGCCGGACGTCTGCGACCGCCCCGGCCGGAGCCGTCGGCGAAGTCGCTACGGCGCGGGACAGCGGCGGAGGTCCTGCGCGCGCACCTGACCGAGCACATCACCAGGCTGCACACGCAGGATGGTCGCGTCCGTTCGGGCGAACCCGGCGCCGTCCACAAGATGCGCATCGAGGCACGACGACTTCGTACGGCGCTCAAGACGTGCCGGCCGTTGTTCCACGACGGCGCCACCGACACCCTCGACGACGAGCTCCGTCGGCTCGGACGCGTCTTGAGCGGTGCCCGCGATGCGCAGGTCCTTCGCGAGCGGCTCCGAGGCCTCGTGGCGACCCAACCACCTGAGCTCGTCATGGGTCCGGTCGGTGTCCTGATCGACGACGAGCTGAGCGCTGCCGAGCAAGTGGGCCGCGCGAAGGCGCTCGAGGCGATGGCGGACACCCGATACCTCCGCCTGCTCGACGACCTCGACGCGTTCGTTGTCGACCTCCCGGTGACGGAGAGGGGCGACGGGCCGGCACGCGACGTGCTTCCCCGTCTGCTGCGCCGCGACGCGAAGCGCCTCGAGCGTGCCGTCCAGCGCGTACGTCAGGTCGAGGCCGGTGAGGCCCGCGACGCCGCTCTGCACGAAGCCCGCAAGAAGGCGAAACGACTGCGGTACGCCGCCGAGCTGGCGGTCCCGGTGTCGGGGAAGCGGGCAACGAAGCTGGCCTCCTCGGCCAAGGAGGTGCAGCGGGTCCTGGGCGAGCACCAGGACACCGTGATGTCCCGCGCGTTCCTGCGCGAGCACGGGGCGCGCTGCCACGCCGACGGACTGAACGGGTTCACCCTGGGCCGGTTGCACGCAATCGAGGAAGCTCGTGCCGAGGACGCCACGAAGGACTTCGCGGAGGCGTGGGCGGACCTGGACATCTCGCAGGTGCGCAAGCGCCTCGGAGGCTAGGGCCTGGTCGAGGCGCTCGCTGCCGAGAGCGCGATGGTGAGACGGACGGGCTGCTGTTCAAGCACCGTTCACCCGCGGCTGCCACGGTGCCTGCTCCACCCCGGGCCCCGACCAGAGGATGAGCGTGCTTCAAGACGTTCGCGACTACATCGACCGCTTCCGCGACCCCGCCCCGTTGCTCGTCGTCCGCGGCATCAGACGCGGCGGGCGACTGACGTGACGGCGGACACGCAAGCGTCGGGGCTGCTACCCGCTCTCCTGGCGAGTGACCGTGCCCCTGCGCCACGCACGTTGGTCGACATCTTCCGCGAGGTGGTGGACTTCGCTCCACAGAGTCCCGCCGTGGACAACGGCGTCGAGGTGCTCACCTATGCCGAGCTGGCCGAGGCCGCCGACCGGCTCGCCGCCGAGCTCCGGGAGACGGGCGTCCGCCGCGGCGACAAGGTCGGCGTGCGCATCAAGTCCGGCACGACGGACCTCTACGTCGCCATCCTCGCCATCCTGTGCGCCGGCGCCGCCTACGTCCCGGTCGATGCCGACGACCCCGACGAGCGCGCCCGCGTGGTCTTCGAGGAGTCCGGGGCGGCGGCCGTCATCGGCAACGACCTGCGGATAGAGGGCCGTCGTCCTGTGGCGAACGCAGGGGACTCGAGCGCCGCAGGTGACGGAGGGCCGAGCGTCGAGGACGACGCCTGGGTCATCTTCACCAGCGGTTCGACGGGCAGGCCAAAGGGCGTCGCCGTCACGCACCGCAACGCCGCCGCCTTCGTCGACGCCGAGTCGCGGATGTTCCTCCCGGAAGAGCCGCTCGGCCCCGGTGATCGCGTCATGGCCGGTCTCTCCGTGGCCTTCGATGCCAGCTGCGAGGAGATGTGGCTCGCCTGGGCGTACGGCGCCTGCCTGGTCCCGGCGCCGCGCTCGCTGGTGCGCAGCGGTGTCGATGTGGGGCCGTGGCTGGTCGCCAACGCCATCACCGTGGTCTCCACGGTGCCCACCCTGGTCGCACTCTGGCCGCCGTCCTCGCTCGAGCAGGTGCGGCTGCTGATCATGGGAGGCGAGGCGTGCCCGCCCGAGCTGGCCCAACGCCTGCAACGTGCGGGCCGCGAGGTCTGGAACACGTACGGCCCCACCGAGGCGACCGTCGTGGCGTGCGGGGCGCTGCTCGACGGCTCCGACCCGGTCCGCATCGGACTGCCTCTCGACGGATGGGACCTCGCCGTCGTCGACGCCGACGGCAACCCGGTCGCCGAGGGCGCCACTGGCGAGCTCATCATCGGAGGCGTCGGCCTCGCTCGCTATCTGGATCCCGCGAAGGACGCCGAGAAGTACGCCCCCATGCCGAGCCTGGGCTGGGAGCGCGCTTACCGCTCCGGCGACGTGGTCCGCAACGACCCACAAGGACTCGTGTTCGCCGGTCGCGCAGACGACCAGGTCAAGCTCGGCGGCCGCCGCATCGAGCTCGGTGAGATCGACGAGCAGCTGCTGCGCCTGCCGGGCGTCATCCAGGCCGCCGCCGCGGTGAGGTCGACCCGCAGCGGCAACCGGCTGCTGGTGGGCTACCTCACCGTCGACCCCTCTTACGACGCCGGCACCGCCCAGGAGCTGCTCCGAGGACGACTCCCCGCCGCCCTCGTCCCACGACTCGCGGTCGTCGACACGTTGCCGACCCGCACCAGCGGCAAGATCGACCGCGACGCCCTTCCGTGGCCGCTTCCTCGAGCCGCGCCGCCGGCGGTCCGGCTGGACGCGACCCAGCAGTGGCTGGCCACGATCTGGTCCGACGTCCTCGGCGCCGACGTGACCACCCCTCGCGACGACTTCTTCGACTTCGGCGGCGGCTCGCTGACAGCAGCGCAGGTCGTGAGCCGGATCCGTGAGCGCTACCCCGAGATCGTCGTCGGTGACGTCTACGCACACTCCAGCATCGCTGCGCTCGCCGCCGCGCTGCCCGCCCTGGCAGGCACCCAGCCGGCCAGCAACCGCGACGTCCGGCCCCTATCGCTGAAGAGCCAGGCCGGCCAGCTGCTTGCCCTCGTGCCGCTGCGCGGCCTCGCCGGCCTGCGCTGGCTCAGCTGGCTCCTGCTCGGATCCACCATTGCTCGCTCGACCCTCGGCCTGGGCGGACTGCCGAGCACGCCGGCCTGGGTCCTCATCCTGACGACCTGGTTCTTCCTCGTGCCACCGGGACGCATGACCCTCGCCGCCCTCCTCGCGCGCGCGGTGCTCCGCCCGGTCACGCCCGGGACGCACCCGCGCGGGGGGAAGGCGCACCTGCGCATCTGGCTCGCCGAGCGCATCCAGGACGAGCTCGCCGCCACCTCCCTTGCGGGCGCTCCATGGTTCCCGTTGTACGCCCGCCTGCTCGGCAACACGATCGGTCCGGGCGCCGACCTGCACACGCTGCCGCCCGTCACGGGGATGCTGAGTCTCGGCAAGGGTGCCGCCATCGAGCCCGAGGTCGACCTCGCCGGCTACTGGATCGACGGAGACGTCATCCACGTGGGGCCGATCACCGTCGGCGCCAGGGCCCGGGTCGGAGCCCGCTGCACGCTCAGCCCCGGCGCACGTGTCGGCAAGGACGCAGAGGTGGCGCCGGGTTCGCTGGTCGACGGCGACGTCCCCAGTGGGGAGTTCTGGGCCGGCTCTCCGGCCGAGCGGCGGCGAGCCGACGCCCGCGGCCCCTGGCACGACCCGCCCAGCGGCCGGACAGCCACGACGGGGAGCGCCTGGCTCGGCCTCTACGGAGCGATGGCGGTCCTCATCGCCGCGCTGCCCGGCATCGCGGTGCTCGTCGGGGCGCTGGTGCTGCTCCCGGTGCTGCGCGGCGCCGACGGCCTCGGTGACGCGGTGGGCCGGGGTCTGCCCTGGCTGCCGCTCGCGGCGCTGACTGGCTATGCCTCGCTGGTCGTGATGATCTGGGCCCTGGTCCGACTGCTCGGCCTCGGCATGCATGCAGGGGTCCACCGGGTCCGGTCCGGCACCGGTGTGCGGATCTGGAGCACGCTGCGGGTGCTCGACGAAGCCCGCACCTGGCTCTTCCCCCTGTACGCCAGTGCGCTGACCCCGACCTGGCTGCGCATGCTGGGGGCTCGCATCGGTTCGGGCGTGGAGGCTTCGACGGTGCTGCTGATCCCGAAGTTCACCACCGTCGGCGAGGACGCCTTCCTGGCCGACGACACCCTGGTCGGGTGCTATGAGCTCGGCGGCGGCTGGATCCGCGTCGACAACGTCAAGATCGGCAAACGCGCCTTCGTCGGCAACTCCGGCATGGCGGCACCGGGCCGGAAGGTGCCCAAGGAGTCCCTCGTCGCCGTGCTCTCCGCCGCCCCTGCTCGCCAGGTCGCCAAGGCCGGCTCGAGCTGGGTGGGGAGCCCCCCGACCAGGCTGAGGCGCACGAGCGGCGAGGCCGACGACACCCGGACCTACACCCCGTCCACGGGGCTGAAGGTGGCGCGCGCGGCCGTCGAGACGGCTCGCGTCGTGCCGCTCATGCTGCTGGTGCTCCTCAACGTCGGGGTGGGCGTGACCCTGCTTGCGCTCGTTGACGTGCACCCCATCGCTGCCCCCGTCCTCGCTGGACCTGTGCTGATCGCGGCAGGTCTGGGGGCCGCGATGGTGACCGTCTGCGCCAAGGTGGTCCTCGTCGGCCGGCACCAGGCCTTGGACCACCCGCTCTGGTCGTCGTTCGTGTGGCGCAACGAGCTGGCCGACACGTTCACGGAGGTGCTGGCCGCACCCTGGTTCGCAGCGCCCGCCCGAGGCACGGCGGCCCTCAACGCCTGGTTGCGGCTGCTGGGCGCCCGGATCGGTCGCGGCGTGTGGTGTGAGACCTACTGGCTGCCCGAGACCGACCTCGTCACCCTGAAGGACGGATCCACCGTCAACCGGGGTTGCGTCGTGCAGACGCATCTCTTCCACGACCGGGTGTTGAGCATGGACACCGTGACCCTCGAGGCCGGTGCGACCCTGGGTCCCAACAGCGTTATCCTTCCCGCTGCGACGATTGGTCGGCACACCACCGTGGGCCCGGTTTCTCTCGTGATGCGCGGGGAGGTTGTTCCTCCTCGGACCTGCTGGATCGGCAACCCGATCGGCCCTTGGGAGGCACCGTGAGTCTTGAGCCGTACATCCCCGACCACGGCGACGACTCGTTCGACGTCGCCCACTACTCGTTGGGGCTCGGCTACAAGCTCATCGGCAACCGTCTCGACGGCGACGCGGTGCTGTCCTGCGTGGCGCGCGCCGACACCACGGCCGTCACCCTCGACCTCGCCGGCCTGCGCGTCGCGAAGGTGTTCGTCGACGGGACCCCCGCGCGGTTCACCCACCGCGGGAGCCGGCTCCGGATCCCGGCCCGGCTCGCTGCGGGCCAGGAGTTCGAGCTACGCGTGAAGTACGCCGGCTCGCCGTGCACTCTCAAGGCGCCGCACCTCGACGACGCGGGCTGGGAGGAGCTCACTGACGGCGTCATCGTGGCGGCCCAGCCGCACGGTGCTCCGACGTGGTTCCCGTGCAACGACCGTCCGAGCAACAAGGCGACGTACGCCATCACCATGGCCGCCCCGAGCGACTACTACGTCGCGATGAGCGGCAGTCTCACCGACACCCGTCGCCGTGGCTCGGTCACCGAGTGGACGTGGGAGATGCCGCAGCCGATGGCGCCCTATCTCGCCACCGTCCAGATCGGCCGTTACGAGGTGCGCGACCTGGCGGAGGGCGTGACCGTGATCGCGCCGCCGGACCTCAAGGGCGAGGGCTACGACGCGTCGTTCGGCCGGCAGCCGGCGATGATGGAGTTCTTCGAGTCGGTCTTCGGGACCTACCCCTTCGACGACTACACGGTCGTGGTGACCGACGACCCGCTCGAGATCCCACTGGAGTCGCAGTCGCTGTCGACGTTCGGCCGCAACTACGCGTCCGCCGACTGGCACGCCGTCCGGCTCGTCGCGCACGAGCTCGCGCACCAGTGGTTCGGCAACGCCGTCACGCTGCGTGAGTGGCACGACATCTGGCTGCACGAGGGCTTCGCCTGCTACGCCGAGTGGCTCTGGTCCGAGGAGTCCGGGGGGGAGAGCGCAGCGTGGTGGGCGGCCCACTACCAGGCGAAGCTGGCCGAGCTCGACCAGGACCTGCTGCTCGCCGACCCGGGCCCGGCGCTGATGTTCGACGACCGGGTCTACAAGCGCGGCGCGTTGACCCTGCACGCGCTCCGCTCGGTCGTGGGCGATCACGACTTCTTCGACATCCTGCGCGAATGGGTCGAGCGGTTCGGCGGCGGCAACGCGACGACCGCCGACTTCGAGGCGCTGGCTGCCGAGATCAGTGGGGAGTCGCTCGGCGGGCTCTTCGACGCCTGGCTCCGCTCACCCGAGCTTCCCGACCTGCCGGAGCGATGAACCGCACGCACGTCGCATGGCACGACGCCAGGACTCATCCGGACACCGCGCTGGCCAGGCATGCCACGTCCCTGCTCGGAGCAGGCGTCATCGCGTCGGGCCGCCTCTGCCCAGAGTGTGGCAGCGACCGTCACGGGCGTCCGTGGCTGCGCCACGAAAGTAGGTCCGTCCACGTCTCCCTCGCGCGCTCCGGCGCGCACCTCGTGACCGCCATGTCCGGGACGCCGGTCGGCGTCGACGTCGAGGTCGAGGTGATCGACGTGCTGCCAGAGCTGGTGCTCGCGCCGGGTGAGACCGCTGATCTTGCGCGCGCCTGGACGCGCAAGGAAGCGGTCCTCAAGGCGCGAGGAACCGGCCTGACGACACCGATGGTCGACGTCGTACTTGCACACGAGTGCTGGGAAGACATCGAGGCCCCCGAGGGGTACGTCGCTGCGGTGTCCCTCCTGCCGTAGCTGCCCGGTCGGCGGCTCGTCGTCCCGTGCCGTCGCAGCGGGAGCCCGGCCGTACCGGGACGTTCGCCGGGCCGTCACCGGCGGCCGTCTCCGCGTTCACCCGGCGCCGCGAGGGTTCGCCGTGGCCTGCCTCGGGGCCTGTCCGCGGGGCGAGGAGGCCGTCACTCCTTGCCTCTCGAAAGGACCGCACCCCATGCGACTCCACCCCCGCCGACCTGCGCCGCACAGGCGAGCCGGCAACCGGATCACGACCGTGGCGGCCGCGCTGACCAGCGGCGCCCTCCTGGCATCGGGTTGGTACGCGGCGCCGGCCGCGGCCGAGCCCGGCGGCGTACGACCGGGCGGCACGCAGGGGACCGAGCCGCTGCTGACCCCTGCTGACGGCGCCTGGCTCGAGCGCACCGTGGCTGTCGCCGCCGAACCCACGACCGTCGACGACAGCGTCTCGAGCCTGACGGTCGACGGCCAGGAGCTCGCGGGCGAGAGGACGGTCGGTGCGTCTCGGCTGAGCTTCGACGTGGGCAGCAACTCCATCGAGGCGCGATACCGCAACTACGTGCTGGTCAACGGCGAGCACCGCATCCACCTCCCCGACCTGGTCGAGGAGCGTGCCACGGTCGAGGTCCCCAATGAGCACCTGCAGGCGGGGGAGAACACGATCGAGGTGGTTACAGGCGCGGTCGCCAGCGACTGCGGGCAGAACCACGACGACTTCGTCCTCTCCAACATCGGGCTGGAGCTGCTGGGCGAGGTCGCCGACGGCGAGGAGAACGAGTACTCCTACTCCTTCGGCGACGGCAGCTGCGGGTCCAACACGTCGCTGCTCAAGAGCGCTGTGCTCACCTTCTTCATCCTCTCCGACCCGCAGGGCACGACCGGGCTGCACGCCGAGCTCGACACCGCCACTCTCGCGAACGGCGAGCACGAGCTGCGCGCCACCACAGAGTCGGGCGCCACGGTGACCCACCGCGTCACCGTCAACAACGCACCGGCCGGCGCAGGCGCGACCGGTGCTGGGCTCGGGCGAGGCCACGCTCGCCTTCACCGTCGGCAGCAACTCCGTCGAGGCACGCTACGACAGCCGCCTCCTGGTCAACGGGATGAGCGTGCCGCTCGGCGGCGACTACGTCAGCCAGCGAGCGCAGGTGACCTTCCCCAACGAGTACCTCGTGCCCGGAGCAAACACGTTACGTGTGGTGACCGGCGCGGTTGCGGCGTCGTGCGGGTCCAACCGCGACGACTTCACGCTCTCCAACCTCGTCCTTACCCCCGCCGTCGGCGGGGCCGCAGGGCAGGGGTTGCGGGCGTCGTACTCGATGGGTGACGGCAACTGCGGCTCGTCGACGACCGCGCTGCGCGAGGTCGACCTGGGCTTCCAGGTGGACGCACCTGCGGGGGGCCTCCGCGCCGACGTCGACACGGCGACCCTGCCCGACGGCCGGCACGTCCTCGCGGCGACCTCTGCCACCGGAGAGGTGTCGACCCGTGCGCTCTTCACCGACAACACCGCCCCCGTCGTCGTGGCGAGCACGCCGGCCGAGAGATCGACCCTCACGTCCTCAGCACCCCTCGACGTCACGCTGGAGGACGCTTCCGGCGTGATCGGTGACCCGGAGCTGCGGCTGGACGGCAAGCCGATCGCGCCGGGCGAGCTCGTGGGTCCCGGCCTCGGGGCGGGCGAGCACCTCCTCGCCGTGACGGCCAAGGACTCGCTCGGCAACACCGCCACGCGCGAGATCCGCTTCCGCTCCGCCGGCATCCCGGACGAGCCGACCGACCTGGCGCCCGCACCCGGCGCCACCGACGTGCCCACCGACGCGCGTCTCGAGGCCCGGGTGGGCGACCCGGACGGCGGGCCGGTCACGGCGACCTTCTCCCAGGCCGAGATCCTCACCCCGGCCCAGGGATGGCAGGGCTCGGCGGCCACGGTTCCGACCACGATGAGCGTCCCGGGTGAGCGCAACGTCGGCAGCACCCGCGCCCTCGCCCCGGGTGATGCCCGCGTCCTGGAAGCCCCGGCGAGTCGTGACGTGGCCTACCAGCGCTACGACGTCCAGGTGAGGGGCCGGGTCGAGGCGCCGGTGCTCCGCTGGGAGGGCACCATCGACCCCGCCCGCACGGTCACCCTGCGTGCCTGGAACCTCCGCACCCAGCGCTGGGACGCCCTCACCGGTCGCCGTGGCGCCGTGTCGGGCAGCACTGTGCTGACCTCCACCGTCGACGAGCGCTACATCGACGGCCAGCAGGTGCACGTGCTGGTCACCGGCGAGGACCCGTTCACCGACGACATCGAGCCCGGTCCGAAGGACGGCTTCGCCGACCCCGCGGCCTACGACTTCTCGCTGGTGCACTTCACCGACACGCAGTACCTCTCCGAGGGCGCCGTCGAGCAGGAGACCGCCGAGGAGCGCGCGGTGTGGGAGAAGGCGTACGCCGACATCACCCGCTGGGTCGCCGGCAACGCCGCCAACCGCAAGATCGCCTACGTCGCCCACACCGGCGACATCATCGAGAACAACATCCGCCGACCGACGACCCCCGCGATTGAGGAGCAGGTCATCGGCGAGTTCGAGGTCTCCTCGAAGGCGCAGCGGACGCTCGACGACGCAGGCATCCCCAACGGCGTGGTCGCGGGCAACCACGACAACTGGTCGGGCACCGACAACGGTCCCGACGCGCTCTACAACCGCTACTACGGCCCCGACCGCTACTCCACCGCGGCTGGCCGGTGGCGCGACGCGTCGTACGGCGGTCCCTGGAAGCCGGGCGACAACCAGAACCACGTCGACCTGTTCACTGCCGGCGGTCTGGACTTCGTCGTGGTCGGGCTGTCGTACGGCGTGACCCGGGAGGAGGCCGAGTGGGCGGACTCCGTGTTCAAGCAGTACGCGGACCGCAACGGCATCCTGCTCTCGCACGACTACCTCAGGCCGTCCAGCAGCCCCGACGGCCGCGGCGCGACCTTCGCGGCACCGGACGGCTCGCTGCTCTACAACACGATCGTGGCGGACAACCCCAACGTGTTCCTGATCCTCGCCGGTCACGAGCACGGCGTCGGCACCAACGTGAAGCCGGACGTGGGCGAGGTCGGCAACGGCGTGGTGGAGCTGCTCGCCGACTACCAGTTCTACACGGTGTCGGCCGACCGGCTCGGACTCACCGAGGTGGGCGGCTACCAGCCGAGCGACCAGCTCCGGTTCGGCGCGAGCTTCTTCCGGATGCTCCAGTTCGACGTCGACCGCGGGGAGATGATCGTCGACACCTACTCGCCCTTCCTCGACGACTTCGGGGCCACGGAGTTCGACACCGACCTGCGCTACAACGGCCAGGAGGACAACATGGTGCTGCCGGTCGACCTGACCACCCGCACGACCCGCTTCGCCACCGACTCGATCGGGCTCTACAACCCGGTCGCAGTGGTCGGAGACACCGTGGTGGCCTCCGGCGAGGTCGCTCGGGTGACGTGGAGCGGTCGCAGGCCCGGCAGCACCTACGCCTGGATCGTCACCGCCCGGTCGGCCGGTGGTGGCGTGACGTCGTCGCGGCCGAGCGTGTTCACGACCGCCGGGCGGTCGTGAGCCCGATCGCCCGCCTGGGCCTCCTGGTCGGCCTCCTCTCGGGCGTGGTGGTGGTGCTCGGCACGGCGGCTCCGGCCGTAGCGCACGACGCCACCACCACGGCGTACGCCGAGGTGAGCGGTGCAGGCCCTGACGTGCGGGTGGTGCTGGACCTGGAGTACGACCTGTTGATGAAGTCGGCGTGGCTCTACGCCGAGGCGTACGAGGCGACCGATCCCGCCGAGCAGCGGCGCCGGCTCGAGGCGCATGCCGACGCGGTGGCCGCCTACACGCTCGAGCGGTTCCAGGTGGCGTACGACGGCAGCCGGTGTGCCGGCGAGCTCGCTGGCGTCCCGGGCCTGACCCAGCGAGGCGACCGCGCCTTCGCCGTGGTGTCCCTCGAGTACCGCTGTCCCGGTGGCCAGGGCACCCACGAGCTCTTCAGCGCGCTGTTCCCCGACGACGAGAACTTCGTGCACAGCACCAGGACGATCGTGCACTACGAGCTGGACGGCGCCGAGGGTGCCGCCGTCCTCGCCGCGGCAGATCCGACCCACGCGGTCTCCGACGGCGACCCGGGTTCGACGGTGGCGGTCGCGGAGGGCAGCACGTGGCGCAACCTGGGTGGCTTCGTCGTGCTGGGCGGCGAGCACCTGCTGCTCGGCCCCGACCACCTCCTCTTCCTCCTGGCGCTTCTCATCGGGGCCCGAGGCCGCCGCGACGTCGTCCTCACCGCCACGACGTTCACGATCGCCCACAGCGTGACGTTCCTGCTGGCCGCAATCGGCCTCGTGAACGCGCCGTCCGGGATCGTCGAGCCGCTCATCGCCCTGTCGATCGTGTCGGTCGCGACCATCCATCTCCTGCGCCGGCGCGCGGACAGCGCCACCACGCGGTGGCGACTGCCTGTCGTCTTCGCGTTCGGTCTGTTGCACGGGCTCGGTTTCGCTGGCGCGCTCGGCATCGACGAGCGCTGGTCATGGCAGCTGCTCGCGTCGTTGCTTGCCTTCAACGTGGGCCTCGAGCTGGCACAGATTGCGCTGGTCGTCCTGCTCTACCCGATCGTGACGCTGCTCAGACGAAGCGTTGCCGGCGACCAGGTGCTGGTCGCCGCCGCGGCACTCGTCGCGGCCGTGGCCCTCGTCTGGTTCGTCGAGAGGCTGCCGTTCGGCGCCGACCTCGCGGCGCTGGTCCTGCCGGTGGGGCCTTGACGGCTGCCGAGCGGAGGCTGCTCACGGTTGGGAGTCGTAGGGCACCCGCTCCCAGGACAGCACGTCCTGTGCCCCGGGTCGGTTGACCGTGACCTGGAGGAAGTTGGTGTTGTTGGCCTCGCCGTCCACGGTGATCCTGGTCAGGTTGTCGGCACTGCCGTCCACCCCGTAGACGCTCAACCAGTCGGAGCCGGCGGCAACCGGTCGGTCCACGTGGTAGCGGTGGCTGTCGCCGTCGAAGAGGTAGACCTCGCCGTCATAGGCGGAAGCCTCGAGCACCAAGGCATGGACCAGGGGCTCGAAGGCGCTGATGTCCCACGTCGGCTGGTACGACGGGTCGAACATGTCCGCCTGCTGGAAGAGGGCGACCGCGCGGGCGTTCGTCTGTCGCGCGCGGGCGAAGGTGTCCTGGACGAGATCAATGGCTGCCGCCATGCGCGCGGACTCCTCGGCGAGCTGCTCCTCAGTGGGCGTCGCATAGCCGATGCCCGTCCACGGTGCGCGGTCGTTGTTGCTGCCGACCACGTGGAGGGTGGCCATCTCGATGCCTCGTGTGCGGAGGGCTTGGTTCTCCGGGAAGCCGAGGTCCGCTTGGCTGTCGACCTCGATGGGCTGCGCGCCCAGGCTGACCCCGGCAGTCCCGTAGAACGCCGCACGGACGGCCCGGAGTCGCTCGAGCGGGTGGTAGGACCCTGCCGCGGGACGGTGGCAGTCGGTCCACTCGTTGTCTCCGGGGGTGTAGAGCAGCGGCATCTCGAAGCGGTCGAACTGCCCGCGGATCATCGCGTTGTACTCGTCGGTGCACGGCGACGACCCGTTCTTGATGTCGCCGACGTGGAACGCGAGGTCGAGCCCCGGTTGCTGGTTGATGCGGTCGACCCAACCCGGGAAGGCTGCGATCTGAGCAGCCCCGTAGGGGACGTCTCCGATCACGGCGAAGCTGACGGATGAGGGCTTGTCCTGCCCAGTCGCGGCCGGTGACGCGCCGGGAGCGATGAGGGTGAGCATCGCTGCGATCGAAGCTGAGGCCGCGAGTGCGGTTCGAGGAGAAGTCATGGTCCCTTCCTCTCGCGGACCGGTGAATGGCATGCGCGCCCTCGGATGAACGAGACATGGACATTCAGTTGGCGACGCCGACTGTTGCGCCGCTCAGCGCCCGCTCACGCAGGAACTGGCCTGACGGCGAGGTCCCGGGGGCGGCGGAGGCGTCCGGCCGTGCCTGATCGCGGCGCCGGCGTTGACGCCGTACGCGATCTCGACGACGAGCCCGCGTAGAGCGGCGAGGAGGTGTCGGGCGGTGCTGGTGGTCGGCATGGCCCCAGTCTTCGCCGGGCCAAGCGTCGCCGACAGTGGCGCAGGTGACGCTCACCGCTAAGATCGCGCCATGGCGACCACAGCCCAGGCGCGTTCGGTTCCGCGCCTGCCGACGGTGTCCGTGCTGGCCTACGACGGGATGACCGCCTTCGAGACGGGGATCGTCACCGAGGTGTTCGGCCTGCGCTGGCCGGACCTCGAGCAGTCCTGGTACGACCTTCGCATCTGCACCGAGGACGCCGAGCCGGTCGACATGGTCGGTGGTGCCCGGCTGCACACGCCGTACGGCTTGGAGGAGTTCGCCGAGGCCGACACGGTGATCGTTCCGAGCGTCAAGGACGTCACGGCACCGGTCTCGGCCGGGCTGGTGGCCGCGCTGAGGGAGGCGCACCAGCGGGGCGCACGTGTGGTGTCGATCTGCTCCGGCGCCTTCGCGCTGGCAGCGGCCGGCCTGCTCGACGACCGACGAGCCACCACGCACTGGAAGTACGCCGATGCGCTGCAGGCCAGCTACCCGCAGGTCCGCGTCGACTCCGCGCCGCTCTACGTCGACGGCGGTGGGGTCTTCACCAGCGCCGGATGCGCCGCGGGGCTCGACCTCTGCCTCCACCTCGTCCGCGAGGACAAGGGGGCCGCCGTGGCGAACGCCGTCGCCCGCCGGCTCATCGTGCCCCCGCACCGCGAGGGCGGTCAGGCGCAGTACATCGAGTCGCCCGTGGCGGTGGACCGGACCGAGGACCGCATCGCGCTGAGCATGACGTGGGCGCTGGAACACCTCTCGGAGACGCTGTCGGTCGCCCAGCTCGCCGACCAGGCGGCGATGTCTCCGCGCACCTACCTGCGTCACTTCTCGCGTCGCGCCGGCACCAGCCCGATCAGGTGGCTCGTGGCGCAGCGCGTGCAGGCCAGCCTCGAGCTGCTCGAGACGACCGACACCCCGATCGAGGAGATCGCCACCGCTGTCGGGTTCGACACCGCCGTGACCTTCCGCCACCACTTCCGACACGCCATGCACACCTCACCGGCCGCCTACCGGCGGACCTTCCACAGCCGAGCCGGCGAGGGTCCGCCGCCCTGATCACCCCAGTCCCGGCGCCCCCATCGCCAGCGCCACGACGGCGGCGGCCCCCTGCACGTCCGGCAGCGCCCCACCCGCCCGACGCGCATTGGCGTGATCGAGCATCACCGAGACGAACGTCTCGGCGGCCTGTCGGCGCAGTGTCTTCGCCACGGTCCACTCGACGGCCTGCTCCAGCGCCGACTCGGTGAGCTCGACCAGCGAGCTGCGCAGCTGGCGCAGGTGGTCACGCACCTCTGGGTGGGTGCCGCTCTCACGGAAGATGATCGTGCTCAGCACCAGCGAGTCGTGGTCGTCCAGGCCGAGCCGGCGGTGCATGGCCAGCAACGACCCTGCCGGATCGCCGCGTCGTACGACGCCCGCGACGGTCTCCTTCGTCGGCGTCGGCAGCCGCTCCTTCAACAGCGTCAGCAGCAGGTCGATCTTGCGGGGGAAGTAGTAGAACACCAGCCCCTTGGGCACTTTGGCTGCTTCGGCGACACGGGCCGTCGGGGTCGCGTCGAAGCCGTCGACGGCGAAGAGCTCCTCGGCCGCGTCCAGGATGGCGGTGCGGCGGTCGACGGTGGCCATCGGTGCTCCCGGGACGAGTGGTGGTGGATTGACGAGACGAAGGGACAGGCAGGCCGCATTTGGGCACGGCCTGCCCGTCCAGTGTCGCTGGGGCGTGGTCTCAGTGCGCGATCGGCCCGTGGTGCCCCATGTGCATCTTGCTCTCGACCTGGGGCATGCCCAGGACGCCGGCGACGAAGGTGATCGCACCCACGACCCATGCCGTCATGGCCATGGCGTCGAGGCGCTCGAAGCCCATCACCCACGGCGAGGCGATGAACAGCACGCCCATGAGCATGAGCACGTACTCCGAGATCCGGTCCTCCGACATCGCCAACGACCACAGCGCGATCGCCGCGGTCACGACACCGAGAGCCACCATCGTCCAGGTCGCGTCGTCGTTCGTCCGGGTCCACAGGGGTGACAACGCTGCGTAGGCGCCAGCCAGGAGCGCCACCCACGCCTGCCATCGAGTCCACTTCTGCATGACTGATCCTCACTTTTCCTACGCGGGATCCGTCGCCTTCCGGCGGATCGTTCACGCTCCAGCATGCGCTTGATTGACCGCCCGGTCAAGATGCCCCGCAGACACGTTCGCCCGGCGGAGGAGGCGGCACGGTCGACGATCACTCGCGCGAGCCGCGAGTGATCTTCGACCCAGAGCGCCCGGCCGTGTCGCTGCCAGGGCTACCGTGGGGTAACCAGATCCCGGAGCACAGAGGAGGACCACCCATGGTCAGCGTGGCCCCGCACACGGTCGTGCTCCACGGTCACGAGCTGTCGTACATCGACAGCGGCTCGGGGCCCGTCGTGCTCTTCATCCACGGGATCCTGGGGTCCCAGCGGCAATGGGCCCACCTCGTCGACAAGATCGACGACGAACACCGCGTGGTGGTCCCCGACCTCTTCGGGCACGGGGACTCCGCGAAGCCGACGGGTGACTACTCGCTCAGCGCGCACGCCGCGACCCTGCGCGACCTGCTCGACCACCTCGGCATCGAACGGGTCACCCTCGTCGGACACTCACTCGGCGGCGGCGTCGCCATGCAGTTCTACTACCTCTTCCCCGAGCGGGTGGACCGGCTCGTGCTGGTCGCGAGCGGCGGCCTCGGCCGGGAGGTCAACCTGGTCCTGCGCGCCGCGACCCTCCCGCTGGCCGAGCAGGTGCTCGGCGTCATCGCCTCGGCGCCCGTCCTCGAGCGGGTGGAGGCGCTGGGTCGAGGGGTGCAGAAGGTCGGCTGGCGTTCGGGGGCGGACATCGGCGCGATCTGGCACGGGTTCACCTCCCTCGGCGACCGGGAGAGCCGGCGTGCCTTTCTCGCGACCACCCGGGCCGTGATCGACTTCGGCGGGCAGAGCATCAGCGCCCACGACCACCTGGCGGACGTGACCCCGCCGCCGACGTTGATCGTGTGGGGCTCCCGGGACCGGATGATCCCGGCCTGGCACGCGCTCAGCGCACAACGGGCGGTCCCCGGCTGCCGGGTGGAGCTCTTCGAGCGTGCCGGTCACTTCCCCCACCTCGACGACCCCGACCGCTTCGCGAGCGTGCTCCGCGACTTCATGTCGACGGACGCGGAGGAGCCGACCGCCGCGGAGCCGGCCGCCGCGGCGGAGGGCTGAGCCGCTCGCGAGGTCAGAGTGAGAAGTGCCCGGGCGCGAGGCTGCGCAGCACGCAGAACTCGTTGCCCTCAGGATCCGCCAGCACCGTCCACGACTCCTCGCCCGTCTGCCCGACCTCGGCGTGGGTGGCGCCCAGTGCCAGCAGCCGCTCGACCTCCTCGTCCTGGGAGCGATCGATGGGCGAGAGGTCGACGTGCATCCGGTTCTTGACCACCTTGTCCTCCTCGACCGCGGCCAGGAACATCGTGGGTGCCACCGGTCCCGAGCGGACGGCCTCGAGGAGCTCGCCGTCGTCGCGCCCCGCCGGGCCGATCTCCACCAGGCCGGGCTCCCGGTCCAGGACCACCCAGTCGAGGGCGGCGCACCAGAAGGCGGCCAGCGCCTCGGGGTCGTGGCAGTCGAGGGAGAGCTCGGTCATTCGAGAGGCCATGCGGCGATCCAAGCACGACGGTCGACGGTGAGTCGGTCGACACCTCGACCGGCAACCGGGAGCATCGGGTCCAGCGATGAGACGAGTTCGTAGGGGCGGGCAGATGAGCACGTGGGGTGGGGGGAGCCGGGGCCGGGCGCGGGGCCTGGCGCTCGCGCCCCTCCTCCTCGGCGCGTCGCTCCTGGTCCTGCCTGGATGTGCTCCGTCGCCCGAGGATGCCGCCACGGGCGAGCTCACCGGGGTGGTCGTGTCCCGCAACGACCACCCCCTGCCCTTCGGGGGCGGCACCGTCGACTCGTGGTCCCGCGCCCTCGTCCTCACCCGCGACGAGCTCCTGGCCGCGTTCGAGGCCAGCTGGCCGGGGCGTGACGATCCGGCGGACCACGAGATCGCCAGCATCGTGATCAAGGTCGACGTCGCCGAGGTTCGACCCGAGGACATGGCGGAGGTGGACGGTGGACGGTTCCGGCTGTCGTGGTCGGAGGCGGGGCGCTACGTGTGCCTCGGCAACGATCAACGAGGAGTCGTGACGACGGCTGGCTGCGTGCTCGTGGACGTGGACGCCCCGGCGGCGATCACGATCGAGAGCTCGATCGGCGGATTCAGCGTCGAGAGCTGAGGCCCGCGTACTCCCGCGCGATCGCCGCGCCGAGTCGCGCGTTGTGCTCGACCAGCGCGATGTTGGCCTTCAGCGACTCGCCGGACGTGATCTCGACGATGCGTCCGAGGAGGTAGGGGGTCGCGTCCTTGCCGCGGATGCCGAGCCGGTCCATGTCGCCCAGTGCCTGGTCGATGATCGCGCCGATCTCGTCGGCCGGGATCTCCGACTCGGCGGGGATCGGGTTGGCGACGACCACCCCGCCGGACAGCCCGAGCTCCCACTTCGCGGCCATCAGTGCCGCGACCTCGGCGGGGGAGTCCGCCCGCATCGGGGCGGCGAAGCCGGACGAGCGGGAGAAGAACGAGGGGAACTCATCGGTGCCGTAGCCCAGGACCGGGACGCCCAGGGTCTCCAGCTTCTCCAGGGTCAGGCCGATGTCGAGGATGCTCTTCACCCCGGCGCAGACCACGGCCACCGACGTGGTCGACAGCTCGGTGAGGTCCGCCGACACGTCGTACGACGTCTCCGCGCCGCGGTGCACGCCGCCGAGTCCTCCGGTCACGAAGACGCCGATCCCGGCGAGGGCCGCCAGCCGCATCGTCGAGGCGACCGTCGTCGCGCCGTGGAGGCCGCGCGAGACGACGTACGGCAGGTCGCGGATCGAGACCTTGATGACCGACTCGTCGGAGGCGAGCAGCTCGAGGTCGTCGGCCGACAGGCCGATGGTGGGACGGCCGTGCAGGACGGCGATCGTCGCCGGGACCGCGCCGTTGTCGCGGACGATGCCCTCGACGGTGCGGGCCATCTCGACGTTCTGCGGGTAGGGCATGCCGTGGCTGATGATCGTGCTCTCCAGCGCGACCACGGGCTGCCCGGACTCCAGCGCGTCGCGGACCTCGTCGGTGACGGTCAGCATCAGTTCTTCTCCTCGGGTGCGGCCGACATGACGGCGGCCAGGTCGGGCCGGACGGTGTGGTGGCTCTCGATCGTGGCAGCGGCTGCCCGGTGGCCCTCACGCGCGGCGTCCACGGCGTCGGCGCCGCGCAACCACGCCGTGATCCACCCGGCGAGCATCGCGTCGCCGGCCCCGGTGACGTCGACGACAGTTGCGGGCACGGCCGGCAGGTGCACGGGGTCCAGCCCGCGGCTGCAGATCCACGAGCCCTCGGCGCCCTGGCGGAGCCACACGTGCTCGACGCCGCGGTTGTGCAGGTCGCCGACGGACGGGCGCCAGTCGGCGACTGGGCGCCCGGTGAGCGCCGCGAGCTCGTCGGTGTTGGGGGTGACCAGGAACAGGTCGTGCACCAGGTCGGCCAGCCGCGCGGCCTTGGCGACCGACACCGGCTCGAAGGCGAGCGCGACACCCGCAGCGGCGGCGGTCTGCACCACGCGTGCCGCCTGGGTGTGGGCGAGGTTGCCGTCGACCACGACCAGCGCCGCGTCCTCGAGGTGGACCGTGTCGAGCTCGAGCTGGTCGATGATCTCCATGTCAGACACCGCCGCGACCAGCTCACCGCGGTCGTCCAGGACGGCGGTGTAGGTGCCGGTCGCCCCAGGCACACGGCGTACGGCACCGACGTCGGCACCGCACCCGGCGGTCACCCGCAGCGCCTCGTCGCCGAAGGCGTCGTCGCCCACGGCGGAGACGAGCCGCACCGGGGCGCCGAGCAGGCCGAGGCATGCGGCGATGTTGCGGCCGACGCCGCCGGGAGAGATCCGGGTGTGCCCCGGGTTGCTGGTCCCGGGCACGAGCGGCGCCGAGGTCCGCGCGACCACGTCCATGTTGGTGCCGCCGACGACCACCACCCACTGCTTCACGCCGCAGATCCTGACAGAGCGGCGGGGCGGGCTTCAGCCTCGGACACGGGCACCGACCCTGGGCAGGACGAGCAGGGCACCGAGGACGAGCGTGGCCACCACCACGAAGGCCGTCGCGGTGCCCTGTCCACTGGTCTGTCGCAGCACCATTCCGACGACCAGCGCGCCCAGCCACACCACCACACCGGAGCCGATCGCGTCCGGCGGGCGCCGCAGGAGGGCGAGCGCGACCCACGCGACGAGGGTGCCGGCGAGGAACGGCCACGCGGTGGTCCACCAGCCGCCCGGCGTCAGCGTCCCGTAGTGGCTGAGTCGACCGATCACGGCGAAGACGCCGACGAGCAGGAGATCGACCGCGAGCCACATGCCGAGAAGCCTAGAGTGGGCGGACCGGTCGATCTCGGCCGCCTCGCCTCGTGATCCGATACCGTCCACCGGTGCCGAACCGGAGAGCAGCACGCCTGCTCGTGCTGCTGCTGGTCGCGGCTGCGCTGGCCTGGCTCGCCGCGCCCGCCGGAGCCGAGGAACAGGTCCCGCGACCGGTGCTCAACCTCGACTTCCCCGACCCCGCCGTCGTCGCCACTCCCGCCGGGCTGGTCGCCTACGCCACCGGCGACCGGGTGCCGCACGCCTGGTCGCAGCGCGCCGACGGTCCCTGGCAGCGCGGCCCAAGCCTGCTGACGCACCGCCCGTCGTGGTCGCGTGAGGGTGGGGTGTGGGCCGTGGACGTGGCCCGGGTGCGCGGTCGGTGGCTGCTCTACTACGCCACCCCGGTGCGCGGCATGGGCGAGCACGGCCGGTGCATCGGCGTCGCGCGCTCGGCGTCCGCGCGCGGCCCGTTCCGCCCCGTGGGCCGCGCCCCGCTTGTCTGCCCGTCCTACGCCCGGACGCCGACCGCGCAGGACCCGCTGCTGCCCCGGGACCCGACGCTGCCGCGGGCCGGGGTGATCGACCCGTCCTGGTTCCGCGACGCCGACGGGTCGTCGTACCTGCTCTACAAGACCGACCGGATCCCTTCCACCGTCCGGATCGTGGCGCTCACCCGGGACGGGCAGGCGGTGCGCCGTGGGGCGACGAGCCTCGAGCTCGTACGGTCCGCCGGCGTCGTGGAGAACCCCGTCCTGGCCCGGCGCGCGCAGGGCTACGTCTTGCTGGTCTCCGAGGGCGACTGGACCCGCTGTGGCTACCGCACCAGCTGGTTGCTCTCGCCGAACCTGCTGGACTGGACGACCGCACAGACCGGGACGCTGCTCGATGCGGACTCCACGGGCCTGTGCGGACCCGGCGGTGCCGACCTGGTGGAGGGTCTGGGCGGGCGGACGTTGGTCTTCCTCCATGGCTGGACCTGCCGCGGGATGCCGCTGCCCTGTGCCGGAAAGGGTGCGTGGGACCACACGCCTCGCGCCGGTGGCCGACGGGCGTTGTACGCCGCCACGCTGGGCTGGGTCGACGGCGTGCCGGAGGTCAGGGCCTGGCTCCAGACGCGGTGACCACGCGCACGGACATCCCTCGTCCCGGTGTTGCCCGATCGTCGATCGGAGGAGCAGACTCGCACGACGGGGGTGACCGGGAGGTGACCAGGTGACCGCGACGCGCTCCTTGTTCGACCTCGACGAGGCACAGCGCTATGACGCCTACGAGGCGCTCCAGCAGCGGATGCCGGAGGTGTGGGAGGCGATGCGCCACGACCTCCCGCTCGAGTCCGCTGTCGTGGTCCCGTCGATCAGCCTCGAGAGCACCACCGCCGGGAGCGGCACCCTCATGCAGGCGATGGAGGAGCGGGCCCTCTTCCTGCTGCTGCTCCTGCGCCAGCCGATGCTGACGCTCGTCTACGTCACCTCCTCGCCGGTCGAGGAGGACATCGTGGAGTACTACCTGGGGCTGCTGCCGGGCATCATCCCGAGCCAGGCGCGCCGCCGCCTCCGTCTCGTGTCGGTCGGTGACGCATCACCCCGTCCCCTCAGCGCCAAGCTGCTCGCGCGCCCCAGGTTGTTGCGCGAGATCCGTGAGCTGATCCCCGACCAGGGCGTGAGCCACCTGATCCCCTACACGACGACGTCGCTCGAGCGTGACGTCGCGCTCAGCCTCGGCATCCCGATCTATGGCTCGGACCCGCGCCTCGCGCCGCTCGGGAGCAAGTCGGGCTGCCGCGGGCTCTTCGACGAGGTGGGCGTCCAGGCCCCGGTGGGCGCGGAGGACCTCCACACGCTGGACGACCTGGTGGACGCGTTGGCCGGCATGCGCGCCCACCGGCCGTCCCTGGCGGAGGTGATCGTCAAGATCAACGAAGGAGTGTCCGGCTCGGGCAACGCGTCGGTGGACCTGAGCGGCGCCCCGGCGCCCGGCGCCGCCGACGAGGCCGGCGCGCTGCGCGCGTGCCTGCTGGCCATGCGGCCCGAGGCGGACGGCCTCGACGTGGACGCCTTCCTGGCGGCGTTCGAGCGGCTCGGCGGCGTGGTGGAGGAGCGGATCACCGGCGTGGCGTGCGCCAGTCCGAGCGTGCAGATGCGGGTGCTCCCGGACCGCGCAGTCGAGCTGCTCTCGACCCACGACCAGCTGCTCGGCGGGGTGAGCGGACAGCAGTACCTGGGCTGCGTGTTCCCTGCGGACCCGCTCTACTCCCGCAAGATCTCCGAGCCCGCGCTGGCCATCGGCCGGCGCCTCGCCGAGCGCGGCGTGCTCGGCCGCTTCGCGGTCGACTTCGTCACCGTGCAGGACGACTCCGGCGACTGGGACGCCTACGCGATCGAGCTCAACCTCCGCAAAGGCGGCACCACCCACCCCTTCCTGACGCTCCAGTTCCTGACCGACGGCGCGTACGACGGCGATGCCGGGGTCTACCGCACGGCGGCGGGTGCGGCGAAGTACCTCGTGGCCACTGACCACTTCGAGGACGACCGGCTGAGGGCCTTGACGACGCGCGACGTGTTCGACGTCGTGGTTCGGCACCGGCTGCACTTCGACCATGCGCGCCAGACCGGGATCGTCTTCCACATGATCAGCTGCGTCACCGAGTGTGGCCGGCTCGGCATGACGGCGATCGGGGACAGCGCCGACGAGGCGTGGCAGCTCTACCAGGACGCGACCGCCGTGCTGCTGCACGAGGCCGAGCAGGCGGGGATCCCAGGGGCGCTTCCGACGTGAGCGGCACCGCCGATCCCCGCGTCTGGTACGCCGCCTTCGGCTCCAACCTGTCGACGGAACGGCTGGCCTGCTACCTGCGGGGCGGGGTGCCGCGAGGAGCGGTGCGCGAGTACGAGGGGTGCCGAGACCCGACGCCGCCCCGCGAGCACCGGCCCATCACGATCCCGGGGAGCCTGCGGTTCGCGGGCGAGTCCCGGGTGTGGGGAGGAGGCACGGCCTTCTACACCCCGGCGGGCGGGGGAGTTGTCCACGCGCGCGCCTACCTGTTGCGGCTGGAGCAGTTCAGCGACCTCGTCTCCCAGGAGACGCGTCACCCGGTCGGCCGGACCTTGGTGCTCGCCGAGAAGGGGCCGACCCGACACGGGTTGTCACAGGTCTACGACGTGGTGCTCGATCTCGGTGAGCTCGACGGCCACCGGCTCGTCACCCTCAGCTCCACGCGCGATCACCGCGCCAGACCTCCGTCCGCGGCCTACGTGCGGACCATGCTGGACGGCCTCGCCGAGGGCTTCGACCTCGATGCCGAGGCCCGGGTCGCCTACCTGGCCGGGATGGCCGGGATGTCACCCGGCTGGACGGTGGACGACCTTCGCGAGCTGCTGTGATGCTCGGGGGTCAGTCGAACCAGCGGCGGTCCATCGACACGATCCAGCGACGACGCGGATGCTCGGTCACCGACCAGATCCGGTCGGTGGAGGGCCAGTAGCTGAGGTCCTCGGGTCCCATCGGGAGGGCCCACCGTCGTACCTTCATCGAGCCTGGCTGGCCCGAGCACATCGTGCCGGGCATCCACGGTCCGTGCGAGACGGTGACGTGGTAGCGGCCGCCCGCGATCACCGCGCCCTGCATGCGTCGCACCCCGCCCTCGTCGACCGCCAGAGGCCGGGAGAAGCCGTCGTCGCCGGCGGCGAGCTGCCACGTCTGCGGGTCGAGCGGATAGCGCGCGAGCCGGGTGCTGGCCTGCGGGTCGAAGGCGTACTCACCGGCGATCAGGGCCGGCGGCTCGGAGCGCCGGTCCAGCGACATGAAGGAGTAGCGGAGCTTCTGGTGGCCCTCGTCCGTGTAGGCCTGGTAGGTGAATCGCACCGGCAGGACGTAGCGGTGACCGAAGGAGTGGAGCCTCGTGCCGTCGAGGCCGAACCTGTCGGGCTGGGCGTCGTCGCCCGACACCCGCATGATGTCGTCGACGCGGGCCGTCACGAACCCGCGGCTGGTGGCCGCTATGTGCAGGTAGGAGCCGGCCCACACGATGCCTCCGGCGTGGATGCGCATCGGCTTCAGCCTCAGCTTCCCGGACTCGTCGAAGACCGGCACGACGAGCAGCACGTGTCGGTACGTCCCCGAGTCGAGGTCGACGAACGTCACCCGTGACCCCCGCTTGATGCCGTCCCTGCCGGTGGAGTACCAGGTCGTCACCACGACCCTGCGTCCACCGATGACCCCGGTGTCGGAGGCGTCCGCGCTTGTCGAGATGCCCTGGGGATACCAGAGCTCGTCGCGCTCGTCGTGGGCGTCCCAGCGGTAGGCCTCGCGCACCGCCCGGCCGAGCAGCCGCGGCACCACCCGCGCCGGCCGTACGGCGTACTTCAGGTCGCCGAGCAGCCCGTCGAGCCCCGCGGGCTCACCCAGCACGCCGGCGAGCGCCGCGATCTCCCGGACGTTCTCGTCGGTGCGCTGCAGGTGCACGCCCTGGACGTACGGCGACTCCGCGGCCGTGGGCCGCTCGATCGGAAGGGGCTCGGTGGCGGGCCCGGTTGCCGCCGCGTGCCTGGTCGCCGCCTCGGGCTCGTGCTCGGACGGAGGATCCCCGGCAGGACGCATCCCCCGACCCTAGCCAGCCGCGCGGGCTCCACCGTCCCCCCTTCGGGTAGTCCCCATCACACGCCCCCTTCGGGGTAGTCCGCATCAAACGGCTGGCGCTGGTCCCACTTCAGCAAGCCAATTGATGCGGACTACCCCGGCAGGTGGGCCATCATCGGGCCCCGAACCGTGCACACGGGCCCGGTGCACACCGTCGTCCACAGCGGTCAGTCAGGACGGTTCGAGGGTGTCGGACGCCGCGCGTGCCATGGAGGCATGTACGTCGAACGACCGGCTGCCCGGCAGCAACGACCACGTGAGCTCGTGCTCCCTGTACGCGTCGACCCCACCGGCCGCGATGGTCCGACGCGGAACCAGGCGAGCGGCCGTCGTTGGCGGCAGACGTCGCCGGGCCTCTACGTGCCGACGTCGACCACGCGGATGTGCGTCCATCAGCGCATCCTGGAGCAGGGAAGAAGGATCCGGTCCCACGGTGCTGTGACCGCGTGGGCAAGCCTGCGGTTCCAAGGTGCTCGATACTTCGACGGCGGTCCACTGCACAGCGAGGACGAGCAGGCGCCGGTGCCGATCGTGACGGGACCAGCGCTGCTCCGACCAGATCCGCGGGTCACTCTGAGTCGTGAGCAGCTGGCCGCGGACGAACGACAGTCGGTCGGAGGCATCTGGCTGACGACGCCAGCCCGGGCGTTGTTCGACGAGGTACGCCGTCATGGCCGGCTGCGTGAGGCTGTGGCGGACATCGAGGTCGCCGTGGCGGCTGGCCTGTTGTCGTTCCACGACTTTGCTGACTACGTCGCCTCACGCAGCCCGTGGACCGGCATCGGCTTGGCGCGTGACGCGGTGGCGTTGGCGGGACTCGGCTGTTGGTCGAGACCCGAAGCCAACATGGCCCTGACCTGGATGCTTGACGCTGGACTTGGACGCCCACTGTGCAACGTGCCGGTCTTCGACCTGCACGGCAGGCTGATCGCGATCGTCGACCTCCTCGACGCGGAGGCAGGGTGTGTCGGCGAGTATCAAGGCGCGCACCACAAGGGGGTCGACCAGCACCGGAGGGACGTGGCGCGGTTTCAAGCGCTGCGTGACGTGGGACTCGAGTGCTTCGAGGTCGTGGGCGGTGACCTCGCCGATGTAGATCTCGTCGCGAAGCGCATGCACGCCACCCGCGAGCGCTCCCTCTTCCGCCCACCGTCCGAGCGGCTCTGGACGCTGGACCGCCCTGACTGGTGGCCTGCCTGGGCGGCGGCTCGTTGCCTCTGAGGGACCGCCTCCCGGGTTAGTCCGCATCAATCGGCTCCCCGAAGTCTGGCGGCAGGAAGCATATTGATGCGGACTACCCCCGGGGGCCGGAAGGGGAGGTGGAGAATGACCCCTGTGAGGGCGATCTTCTTCGACGAGGACGACGCGCAGGCCGTCGTGGCACGCCTGCGGGCCGACGGCTTCGAGGCCACGATGGAGCGCGAGCGGCTGGCCGGTGAGGACGACGACGAGGACCACCCGTGGGCGGTGGCGAGCGATGCACCCGCCTTCATGCTCGAGGTCCTGGTCGACACCCACGACGGCTGGCTCGACGAGGGCGAGGACGCCGGGGCGACCCTGCCGCCGCTCGACCTGCCGGCAGCCCCGCGTCGCATCAAGCGGACCTGACCGTGCCCCGCGCGGCGTGGGTCGTGGTCCTCCTGCTTGCCTGCGGCGGGTGCACGGCCGAGGGGGAAGCCCCGCGGACCACGACGACCTCGTCGACGGCGTCGACGGCGTCGAGCGACGCGGAGCCCGACATCGAGGGCGCGACGGGCGAGGGCGCGACGGGCGAGGTGAGAACCAGCCCGTTCGACCTGACGCGCCACTCCCGCTCGGACCCGGACAGCGTCTGGGTGCTGGTCGACAAGCGCCGTCCCCTGCGCCCGGCCACCCACACGCCCGAGCTCGACATCGTCGAGGGCTACCTCGTCCACCCGCGCGTCGTACGTCCGCTCACCCGCCTGCTCGCCACCGGCCGCCGTGCCGGGCTGGACCTGCGCGTCTTGAGCGCCTACCGCTCGTACGGCCGGCAGGCCGAGCTGTACGCCGGCGCGGTCGCCAGCCTGGGCCCCGACCGGGCTGCCCTCACCACGGCGCCGGCCGGGCACTCCTAGCACCAGACCGGCCTGGCCGTCGACCTGGGCCGCGCCGCGACGGGGGAGTGCAACGTGGCGCCGTGCTTCGCGCGGACGAGGGAGGGCAGGTGGCTGCGCCGCCATGCGCACCGCTTCGGCTTCATCGTGCGCTACCCGGCCGGCGGCCGAGGAGTCACCGGCTTCGCCCACGAGAGCTGGCACTTCCGGTTCGTCGGCCCACCCCTGGCCCGCCACATGAGGCGGGAGGGGATCGCCACCTTGGAAGAGGCGTTCGGGCGGAGTGTGGGCGGCTCCTAGGCTGGGGGCCATGACGTCCGACCACCGCCTCCTGCTCGTGCACGCCCATCCCGACGACGAGACCATCAACAACGGCGCCACGATGGCCCGCTACGCCGACGACGGCGCGGGCGTGACCCTCGTGACCTGCACCGCGGGCGAGATGGGTGAAGTGCTCGTACCCGACTTGGCGTACCTGGCCTACGAGGAGAAGGGCGGGCTCGGCGAGCACCGGCGCGGCGAGCTCGAGGAGGCGATGAAGGTCCTCGGCGTGACGGACCACCGCTTCTTGGGCGGCTTCGGCCGCTTCCACGACTCGGGCATGGCCTGGCACGAGGACGGCCATGCGGTCGCGGGCGAGTTCGTCCCCGACAACGCCTTCTGGAACGCCGACCTCATCGAGCCCGCCGACGAGCTGGTGAAGGTGATCCGTGAGGTCCGCCCGCACGTGCTGGTGACCTACGACCAGTTCGGCGGCTACGGCCACCCCGACCACATCCAGGCGCACCGGGTGGCGATGTACGGCGCACAGCTGGCGGCAGCCCCGTCCTACCGGCTCGAGCTCGGCGAGCCCCACGACATCGCCAAGATCTACTGGACCGCGATGAGCGAGTCGCGGATGCGTGCGAGCCTCCGCGAGCTGCGCGAGGCCGGCGACACCGAGACGTTCGCCGGCATGGAGCCCGACGGCAAGCTGCCGCCGTTCGTGACCCCCGACGAGCTGATCAGTGCGCGCGTGGACGGCAGGGCGACCGTGGAGCGCAAGATGGACGCGTTGGCCAAGCACGCCACGCAGGTGCAGGCCGACGGGCCGTTCTTCTCCGGAGCGGAGAGCGGCCACTCGTGGTGGGCCGAGGAGTTCTACCGCCTGGTGAAGGGCATCCCGGGCCCCGCTGGTGCCGACGGGTTCGAGGAGGACCTCTTCGCCGGACTGTGAGGACGGTGCTCGGCGCGCTCCGGTCGCCAGCGGCGGGAGTGGTCGGGGTCGTCTCCGGAGTGGCGGGGACGCTGCTGCACCAGCACTGGTGGGGCCTGGCGCTCGCCCTCGCCACGGGCCTCGTCGTGCTCGCGTGGCTGCCGCCGGGTGGTGTCCGGCTGGCCTTCGCGCTCGGCTGGTGCGTGGTGGTGCTGCGAGGTGTGATCGCCCGTCCGGCCGGTGGCTTCCTCATCTCCTCCGACGCCCGGGGGTGGTCGTTCCTCGCCGGCTCGTTCGTGCTGCTGGTCGGGGCGCTGGCGACCCTGGCGTCGCGCCGGGGGCGCGCCGAGGATCGGGGAGTTCGAGGTCCGGCCACCTAAACTCGCGCCGTGGCCAAGAACCCGCAGCGCCCTGCCGAGCAGCCCCGTGACAAGGCGGGCGCCTCGGTCGTCGTGTGGCTGCTGCTCGGGCTCGTGGTGCTGTTCGGCGGGTTGTACGTCGCCGCGCACTACATCGCCGGCGACAAGGTCCCGCGCAACACGACCGTCTCCGGGGTCCGCATCGGCGGCCACCCCCAGGGCGAGGCGGCGCAGCGGCTGCAGGCTGGGCTGGCCGACAAGGTCGCCCGTGACATCGCCACCACCATCGAGGGCACGGCGGTCGCGATCGACCCCGCTGCGGCCGGTCTCCAGGTCGACTACGAGGCGTCGGTGGCCGAGGCAGGTGGCGAGACCAGCTGGGACCCGGTCCGACTCTGGAACTACTTCACCGGCGGTGACACCTTCGAGGCGGAGGTGACCCTCGACGACGCCACTTACCGGGCCTACCTCGCCGGTCTCGATCAGCAGCACGGCACGCCCGCGCGCGACGGCGCGGTGGCCTTCGCCGGCAACCGGGTCGAGAGGACGGAGCCACGCACCGGCAAGGCGCTCGACCCCGCCGACACGCTGGCCGCGCTGCGTGCCGCCTTCCTCGAGGACGCCCCCGGCGAGGTCGCCCTGGAGATGGCCGACGTCGTCCCTGCCATCGACGAGGGTGACGTCCAGGAGGCGCTCGACGGATTCGCGTCGCCCGCCGTGGCCGCTCCGGTCACGCTGGGCTTCGAGGGCTCCACGATCAAGCTCTCGCCCGCCGACTACACCGCGGCCCTCACCCTGGTGCCGACCCAGGGCGAGCTCGTGCCCACCCTCGACGCGGCCAAGCTGGCCGAGGTCGTCGGGTCCAAGGTCACCACCGGGGCTCCTGTCGACGCGACGGTCACGCTGGTCGGCGGCCGCCCGCAGGTGGTGCCCGCCAAGCCTGGCGTGACCTTCGACCCCGCCGAGCTCGAGGCCGGCTTCCTCGACGTCGTCGCCAAGCCGCAGGGCGAACGTACGCTCACGCTGACCGCCAAGGTCGCCCAGCCGGAGTTCACCACCAAGGAGGCCCGCGCCCTCAAGGTCACCGAGCAGGTGTCGACCTTCACGACGTACTTCCCCTACGCCGAATACCGCAACGTCAACATCGGCCGGGCCGCGGAGATCATCGACGGCACGCTCCTCAAGCCCGGCGAGACCTTCTCCCTCAACGACACGGTGGGGGAGCGGACCGTGGAGAACGGCTTCACCAAGGGCTACGTCATCAGCGACGGCATCCTCATCCAGGACCTCGGTGGCGGTGTCTCGCAGATGGCCACGACTCTCTTCAACGCGATGTTCTTCGCGGGCCTCGAGGACGTCGAGCACAAGCCGCACTCGTTCTACATCGACCGCTACCCGATCGGGCGCGAGGCGACGGTGGCATGGGGCGCGGTCGACCTGCGCTTCGCCAACGACACCCCCTACGGCGTGCTCATCGACACCAACGTGACGCCGTCGACGCCGTCGTCCTCGGGCGTGGTCACCGTGACGATGTACTCCACGAAGTACTGGGACATCACGACGAGCACGGGGGAGCGCTACAACCTCACCAAGCCCGAGACCCGCCGCATCGACGACCTCAAGTGCCACCCCAACGAGGGCTTCGGCGGGTTCGACATCGACGTCGTCCGCTACTTCAAGCCGGTCAACGGCAACACCGAGACCCGCGAGGACGAGGTCTTCCACACGACCTACATCCCCAGCGACACGGTGATCTGCACCAATCCCGACGCCGTCGACGAGTAGATGGCGCCTCCGCTTCGCTTCGGCGCCCAGAGGTCGTCGGATCCTAGGGCGCGAGCCGGTGCAGGTCCCTCGGGAAGAGCGTGACCTCGCGGATGTTGGCCGCCTCGACGAGCCGGCCCACCCAGCGCTCCAGCCCGATCGCGAACCCCCCGTGCGGGGGCATCCCGTGGCGGAATGCCTGCAGGTAGGCGTCGTACGTCCTCGGGTCCTCGCCGCGTGCGCGAATGGCCCTGTCGTAGTCCGAGGGGCGGTGCAGCCGCTGGCCGCCGGTCACCAGCTCCACGCCGCGGAAGAGCAGGTCGAAGCTGTTCGAGGATTCTGTCGGCGCCATCGCTTCGCTCTGGCGCGTGTCCGCGGACAAGATCCCGCCGGTCCACGGGTGGGTGTAGAAGGGCCGCTTGAGCAGCGGGTAGCCCTCGACGGCGAGGAAGTCACTGCCGTGCTCGGCGAGCGCCCAGGCGCCGAGGGCGCGCTCGTGCTCTGGCGCGAGGTCGGGCTCGTCCGCCGGAGCCCCCACCAGCTCCAGCGCTTCGGCGAAGTGCACGACCGGGATCTCCTCCGGCACCACCGGCAGCCGCGCGCCGGTGCGGGCCACCGCCGACTCCTCGTCCGCGACCGCCGCCAGCATCCCGGCAAGGACGTCGCGCAGGACCGCGAGCACGTCGCGGTGATCGCGGATGAAGCCCAGCTCGACGTCGAGCGAGCGGTACTCGGCGAGGTGCCGCACGGTGTCGTGCGGCTCGGCGCGGAAGACCGGGCCGACCTCGTAGACCCGCTCGAAGACGCCCACGAGCTGCTGCTTGTAGAACTGGGGGCTCTGCGCGAGGTAGGCGGGGCGGCCGAAGTAGTCGACCGCGAAGACGTTGGCCCCCGACTCGGTCGCCGACTCCACGAACTTCGGGGTCGTCACCTCTGTGAAGTCCAGGGCGTCGAGGGTGGCCCGGAAGCCTCGCAGCGAGGCCGCGGCGAGCTCCCACCGCGCCCGCTGCGCCGGGTGGCGCCAGAGCACCGGCGCGTGGTCGAGCAGCGTCGGCAGCGAGACGTCGAGGGCCGGTCGCCACAGCTCGGCCGGCGGGGTGCTCGCCGGCTCGGTCAGCAGCTCGACGACCGCCTCGGTGACCTCGACGCCGCCGGGTGCCTGGGCACTGGCCGTGGCCGTGCCGGTGACCCGGACGGTGGTCTCCTCGGGTGGCACGGCAGCTCCGGCGGGCAGCACCACCTGGGCCAGGCCGCTGCGGTCGCGCAGCACCAGGAAGGTCACGCGGGCGAGCTCGCGGCGGCGGTGCACCCAGCCCTCCAGCGTCACCGCGGCACCGGGCGTCGTCGTGGTCAGGTCGTGGCAGAGCGTTCTCATGATGTCCTCCAGGTGGATGAGGCCCTGGAGGTGTGGGCGGGGGCTAGGTCGCGGTGCCACCACACCTTCGCCGGTCGAGCTCCGTCATCGGGAGGGCCGGCCTCTCGTCGGTACGCCGTACGCGCGGACGGCCGCTGCTCTGCCGGCGTGCAGGAGGTGTGTCAGGCCCCGCGGTCGTCGTGACGATGATGCGACCTCCGCCCACGACGCGGCAACCGATTTGGCGGGGGCGTGTGACGACGTGGTCATCGGGCCGCTCGAGCGGCCGCGGGGCCTCGGGTCCGCTCGAGTCGGGGTGCGGCACCATCCGACAAACCGGGGCGGATCGTCTTGAGGTGCGGCTCGCCGGGACGACGGGGCCTCACACGTCCCGTGCGACGAGGTAGCGGTTGAGGTGGTGCGCACGGAACCCGAGCCCGGCGTACAGCGCCAGGGCGGGTGCGTTGTCGCTCTCCACGTGCAGCCATGCGGTCCGGGCACCCCGGGAGGCTCCCCAGTCCAGCAGCTCGGCGATGGCGCTCCTGGCCAGGCCGCGACGGCGGTGCTCCGGGTCCACCTGGAGCGAGTGCAGGCAGAGCCAGTCGCCGTCCAGCGAGGCCTCCCCGGTGGCGGCTCCGTCGAGGAGGCGCACCGTGAGCCGGTCGCCGTCCTCGAGGAGCTCGGCATCGGCCTGGGCCGCGACGCTCAGCGCGCGCACGACCGACGCCACACCGGCGAGCATCGTCTCCGAGTCGCCGACGCCGTAGGGCTCCCACCCGAGGTCGCGCAGCCCGCGCTCGACCTCGCCGTCGCGCTCCACCTGAGCCAGCGGCCTACGCCCCAGCTGCTCGTACGCCGCCCGCACCCGCGCCGAGGCCTCCTCGAGCGGCAGCCCGGGGTCACCCATCGCGAGGGCGGAGTTGGCCCGCTTCAGCAGGCGGCCGCCGATCGGCGGGGAGCTGCGGATCACCCACTCGCCCAGTGGCTCCCGCGTGACCTCGGGCCAGTCGGCGAAGGAGTGCAGCTCGATGTCGCGCGCCGCGACCCGCGCCCGGACCGAGGCCCGAGGCGGCACGGGCTTGCCGGTCACCACGTCGGACAGGGCGATCTCGACCGGGCCGGCGTCGTCGGGACGGCCGTCGCGATCGATGGTGAGCGAGGCCTCGCCCCACGACGTGCAGGTGCCGAGGACGTCGGTGGCCGAGCCGTCCGGGAGCAGGTGGCGCACCACGATCCGCCGGCCCACGACGTGCGGTCCGAGGGTGTGCCTGCCCACCGTCGTCTCAGCGGGCTGGGGCTCTGGCGTCTCGACCACGTGACGGATACTAGAGTGGGCCGGAACGATCCCCATCCGTGCTCAGGAGGACCTGGTGACCTACGTCATCGCCCAGCCGTGCGTCGACCTCAAGGACCGCGCGTGCGTCGATGAGTGCCCCGTCGACTGCATCTACGAGGGCAAGCGGATGCTCTACATCCACCCCGACGAGTGCGTCGACTGTGGTGCCTGCGAGCCGGTGTGCCCGGTGGAGGCGATCTTCTACGAGGACGACACCCCGGAGGAGTGGAAGGGCTACTACGACGCCAACGTCCACTTCTTCGACGACCTCGGCTCGCCCGGCGGCGCCGCCAAGATGGGCGTCATCGACAAGGACCACGAGCTCGTCGCCGCGCTGCCCCCGCAGGAGCACGACGAGTGACCGACCTTCCGTTGGTCGAGGAGGTCGCCCAGCGACCGTCCCGAGACCACCGGAACGTGTCGCGCCGGCTCCCGGACTTCCCCTGGGACAAGCTCACCCACCACGCGACGACGGCCCGCGCCCACGCCGACGGGGTCTGTGACCTCTCGATCGGCACGCCGGTCGACCCGACACCGCTGGTCGTGCAGGATGCGCTGCGCGCGGCCGCCGACTCCCCGGGCTATCCCACGACCATCGGGCTCGAGGCGACCCGCCAGGCCGCGATCGACTGGCTGGCCCGCCGCCACGGCGTGACCGGGCTCGGGCTCGACGGCGTGCTGCCGGTCATCGGCTCGAAGGAGCTGATCGGCTCGATGGCGGTCCACCTGGGCATCGGCCCCGGCGACCTCATCGGCTATCCGGCCCTGGCCTATCCGACGTACGAGGTCGGCGCGGCGCTCGCCGGTGCCGACAGCCTGGCGACCGACTCGCTGACCGCGTTCGGCCCGCGCACCCCGCGGCTGCTGTGGATCAACAGCCCGGCCAACCCCAGCGGCAGGGTGCTGCCCATCGACCACCTGCGCAAGGTCGTCGACTGGTCCCGCGAGCGCGGCACGATCCTCGTCTCCGACGAGTGCTACATCGAGTGCGCCTGGTCCGAGGACCCCGCCGCCGACCAGCCGCTCTCGATCCTCCACCCGGACGTCAACGGCGGCTCGCTCGACGGCATCCTCGCCGTCCACTCGCTCTCCAAGCGCTCCAACCTCGCCGGCTACCGCTGCGCCTTCGTGGCGGGCGACCCGGCGCTGGTCGGCGAGCTGCTCGCGGTCCGCAAGAACCTGGGCCTGCAGATGCCCGGCCCCCAGCAGCGCGCCATGGTCGCGGCGCTGGACGACGACGCGCACGTCGCCGAGCAGCACGCCCGCTATGCCTCCCGCCGCGCGGCACTGCGCGGCGCCCTGGAGTCGGCCGGCTTCCGCATCGACCACTCCGAGGCGTCGCTCTACCTGTGGGCCACTCGCGGCGAGGACTGCTGGACGACGGTGGCGGACCTGGCCGAGCAGGGCATCCTCGTCGCGCCGGGCGAGTTCTACGGACCGTCGGGCCGCGAGCACGTCCGAGTTGCGTTCACCGCGACGGACGAGCGGGTCGCGGCCGCGGTGCAGCGGCTGACGGCCTGAGCCGCCCCTCAGCGACTAGTCGATCACGTCGACGTGCACGTGGTCGCGGTGCTCGAGGATCGCCCGGTCGCCACGTGACGACGACGGCACGCGGTAGTCGGTCCAGCCGTCGTCCGAGCGCGAGCCGGCGTGCCAGATCCGGTCGTCGAAGATGATCGTGTTGACGTCGAGGCGGTCGGCGTTGGCGACGAGGTAGGTCGCCAGCGCCCACCCCCGTTGCCGGTTGACCGCGTTGATCGGCCGCACGAAGACGTCGATGGCGCGCCCCTCGTAGTGCGCCGAGCCCTCCATGTGGCCGTTCGAGACACCCTCCGGCTCGAACCCGCCGAGCGCGAGGGCGCCGAATCGCGCCTCCAGGTCGCGTCGTACGACGCTCGCGCGCGCCACCAGCCCGCTCTCGTCCAGCTTGTCCGGAGCCTCGGCCGCGTCGCCAGGCACGTCGCACCACATCGTCCCGGGCGAGTTGCCGGTGAGGGCGGAGGCGAGGGCGCGGGCGTCGTCCTCGTGGTCGGCGTAGGCGTCCGGGAACCCCGAGCGCTGCACCTCCTGGGCCGCGACAGTGATCTCCATTTCGCGGTAGCCGTCGACCTTGGCCAACGCGTCGTAGAAGGCATGGGTGGCGTAGACGGGGTCCATCAGCTGCTCGATGCTGCCCCAGCCCTGCGACGTACGTTGCTGGAAGAGGCCGACCGAGTCCCGGTCGCCGTAGTCGATGTTGTAGAGCTTGGACTCCTGGAAGGCGGTCGCGAGGGCGATGCTGGCAGCGCGGGCGGGCATGCCCCGCTCGATCGAGATCGCCGTGATGAGGGCTGCGTTCTCCGCCTGCTCGAGGTCGATGTCGACGCTGTGCCCGTCCACCTCGGCGGTGCAACCGCTGGTGTCCAGGATCCCAGGACGGACGCCGCGGTCGACCAGCACGAGGGAGGCCGCGACGGCGCCGAGGGCGACGACAGCGCCCACTGCGACCTTGCCGATGGCCCGCACGAGGTTCCGCTAGTTGGCGTGCAGCGCCGCGTTGAGGGCGATGCCGTTGCCCTTCCACGGCACGGCCTCCATCGCGCCGCTGACCGAGTTGCGGCGGAAGAGGATGTTGTCGACCCCGGAGAGGGTCGCGGCCTTGACCACCTGCGGCTTGCCATCGAGGTCGGTGACGGTGAGCTTGGTGCCGGCGGTGACGTAGCAACCGGCCTCGACGACGCAGTCGTCGCCGAGCGAGATGCCGATGCCGGCGTTGGCGCCGATGAGGCAGCGCTCGCCGACCGAGACGACCTCCTTGCCACCGCCCGACAGCGTGCCCATGATCGAGCTGCCACCCCCCACGTCGGTGCCGTCGCCGACGACCACGCCGGCGGAGACCCGGCCCTCGACCATCGAGGTGCCGAGCGTCCCGGCGTTGAAGTTGACGAAGCCCTCGTGCATCACGGTCGTGCCCTCGGCCAGGTGGGCTCCGAGGCGCACACGGTCGGCGTCGGCGATCCGTACGCCGGTGGGCACGACGTAGTCGGTCATCCGGGGGAACTTGTCGACGCCGAACACCTGGACCACGTGACCAGGAACGACGGTGCGGAGCTTGGCCCGGACCTGTTCGAAACCCTCCACCGCGCAGGGCCCGGCGCTGGTCCACACCACGTTGGTCAGCAGGCCGAAGACGCCCTCCATGTTGAGGGCGTGCGGACGCACCAGCCGGTGGGAGAGCAGGTGCAGCCGCAGCCACACCTCCTCCGTGGTGGCGGGCGGCGCGTCGAGGTCGGCGATCTCGACCAGCCGCAGCTCGCGCGTCACCCCGCGCATGTCGTCGACGCCGCCGTCGAGGTACGTCAGCTCCTCCGGAGCATCGCCCTCGGTCGCGCCCAGCACGGGGGAGGGGAACCACGCGTCGAGGACGGTGTCGCCGGAAAGGGTCAGCAGGCCGTAGCCGGAAGCAGCAGTCACCCCCCAAGCCTACGGAAGCGACCCGAGGGCGGTGCTACTGCCCGGCACGCCCGTCGATGCACTCCCGGACCAGGTCGGCGTGCCCGCAGTGGCGGGCGTACTCCTCGATCATGTGGACGACGATGTCGCGCACCTCGGTGGGGTCGCCGTGCACGTCGGCGATCGTGTCGAGGTCGGTGCGGTCGAGGACCTCGCGGGCGTACGAGATCTCGTCCTGCCACAGCGCATGGCTGGCCCGGACGAGGTCGTCGTCGACGTCGGGGAAGGTGAAGCCGGCGTCCTCCGCCTCGTCCTGGAAGAGTCGCGGGATGTCCATCCGTGCCTCGATCACGCGGCGGAACCAGCTCTGCTCGACACGGGCCATGTGCCTCACGAGCCCGAGCAACGAGATGTTGGACGGCGGCACCGCCTTCGTGGCGAGCTGCTCGGCGTCAAGGCCGTCGCACTTGAGGGCAAGGGTCTGGCGGTAGTGCTCGAGGTAGCCGACGAGGCACTCCCGCTCACCGCGCGTGGGCCCCATCTGCATCCGGGGGTCCTGGTCGGCCGGGAGCCACATGCCGTCATATCCGGGGTGCGCCATGGCCCCCACCCAACCGCCCAGCACCGAGAGGTGGCAAACGCATTCCCCGGTGTCGTCGCGCTGCTACGGTCCGCGCATGAGAACCCGGGGGATCTGCCTGTCGTTGCTGGCCGCCGTGATGCTGCTCCCTGCGGCACACGCCCAGGCCGAGCCTGTGGTGGTGGGCTACGAAGGGGTCGTCACCCGGCACGCCGACGGGATGCCGGCCGCCAGCGAGCCGTGGCGCATCCTCGTCCGGGGCAGCCTCACCGTCGACACCCGCGCTGACACGTGGAAGGGCGCGGCCACGCTCGGCGGTCCCATTCCTGCCGGTGAGAGCGTCCTCGTCAGCTGGATCCCCGGCATCCAGCATCCGCAGGGTTGCGAGCCGCTCATCCAGCTCGCCGAGACGGTGAGCGTGGTCGACGCCGGGAACGGCATCTCCTTCACACGTCCGCTGCCGAAGGGGTTCCTGTCCGAGCAGCCCACGTGCCTCAGGGTGACGCTGTACGCCAAGAGCGCCAGCAGCGACGAGCTGGCCGGGCAGATGACGGCCATCTCCTGGCTCGCCGGCGCCCAGGCCCGGCCCGCCGCGCCTCTGCGCGTCGCAGTGGGACGTACGACGCCGGTCCTGCTGCTGGTCACCTCGCACGTACGCGGCACGAGCAACGTCGCGGTCACCGGCAGCGGACCGGGCGTCAGGATGAGGGACATCGCGGTCGGGGGGGTACTCGCCGACCAGACCGTGCCCGTGGTCGCGAAGATCTCCGCGCCGGGGGTCGCCGACTCCGAGCTGGCGCTCACGGCACGTGACGATCTCAGCAGCGACTCCTTCGACCAGCCGTGGGAGATCCGCGCTCGCGAGATCCAGGCCCGGCGCCCCCTCCCGGGGAACTACCGGTCGTCGGGGGACGGGTCGGTGCAGTTCCGGGTCACCGACGACCACCGGGTGGTCCGGCTGCGCACCTCTGCCGCGCTCTGCGAGGGATCCAGGGGAACGCGCGTGACCTATCCCGTCGAGCTCCACCTGCCCAGGAGCGGCGCGACCGCCGAGGTGACCCAGCTCGGCAGCCGCTGGTTCGGCGCCCAGCTGCTGACCCGCAGGCCCGGCCGTGTCCAGGGTGCCTTCGTCTTCACCACGCCGACGTGCCAGATGTCGCTGCGCTTCGTGGCCACCCGAGAGAGCTGACCTGACCGTGTCCGGCGAGCTCCTCGTGCTGTTCGGCCCGCCGGCTGTCGGCAAGATGACAGTGGGCCGGGCCGTGTGCGCGCGATCCGACTTCCGGCTCTTCCACAACCACCACACGATCGAGCCGCTCCACGAGATCTTCGGCCAGGACAGCCCGGCCTTCGCCACGTTGAACGCGGAGTTCCGCCGTCGGGTGATCGAGGAGGCCGCCGCCCAGGACGTACGCCTGGTCTTCACCACCGTCTGGAACCTCGCCGGGGACCGCGACGCGGCCTACATCCGCGGCCTCGTGGCGCCCTACGTCGACCGGGGACTGCCGGTGCGCTTCGTGGAGCTGTACGCCGACCTCGCGACGCGGCTGGACCGCAACGCGGGCGCCGACCGGCTGGCCGCCAAGCCCTCCAAGCGAGACCTCGCGTGGTCGGCGGCGCACATCCGCGAGCGGGAGGCCGCGTTCACGATGAACACCGCCGAGCAGGCGGCCCTTCCGGGCGAGGACCTCCTCGCGGACTTCGGTCACCTCCGCCTCGACACGACCGACCTCGGCCCCGCCGAGGCCGCCGCCCGCATCCTCGGCTAGAACCGATTGGCGGGCGTGCGAGCCGGAGCCGTACGATCGGGGGCAGGCGTCTGAGCCGTCATCAGCGGCGAGCCACGGGAAGAACGGGTGCGGCGATCCGGCCGTCACCTCACTAGAACCCGGCGGGTCCGGCCCGACACAGCCGAAAACGAAGCGGGCGCACACGTGCGCCAAGCGAGGTGGTACCGCGGCAGCCCCCAGGGACGTCGTCCTCGTGTCAGCAGACCGAGACGTACGACGCCACCGCAGGAGCCCCGCCATGACCTACCCGAAGGTCTCGCACACCGACGCGACCACCGTCGCCAGCAGCCCCCGCTTCCCGGCGATCGAGGAAGCGGTGCTCGCCTACTGGGAGTCCGACGACACCTTCCGCGCGAGCGTCGAGCAGCGCGACGCGGGGGAGGACGGCGCCAACGAGTTCGTCTTCTACGACGGCCCGCCCTTCGCCAACGGGCTGCCGCACTACGGCCACCTGCTGACGGGCTACGTCAAGGACCTCATCCCGCGCTATCGCACCATGCGCGGCCAGCGCGTCGAGCGCCGCTTCGGCTGGGACACCCACGGCCTCCCCGCAGAGCTGGAGGCCATGCGCCTCAACGGCATCAAGACCACCGACGAGATCGTCGAGCTCGGCATCGAGAAGTTCAACGAGGCGTGTCGCCAGTCGGTGCTGAAGTACACCGGCGAGTGGCGCGACTACGTCACCCGTCAGGCGCGCTGGGTCGACTTCGACAACGACTACCGCACCATGAACCCGGAGTTCATGGAGTCGGTCATGTGGGCCTTCAAGCAGCTCCACGAGAAGGGCTTGGTCTACGAGGGCTTCCGGGTGCTGCCCTACTGCTGGCAGGACGAGACGCCCCTCTCCAACCACGAGCTGCGGATGGACGACGACGTCTACCAGATGCGGCAGGACCCCGCCGTCACCGTCGGCTTCGACGTGACGACCGCCGGCGATCTCCGGGGCGTCAAGGTGCTCGTCTGGACGACGACGCCCTGGACCCTGCCGTCCAACCTCGCGGTGATGGTCGGCGAGGACATCGAGTACGTCGTCGTAGAGTCCGCCGCGCCGACCGGCAGCCCGGAGCGCTACCTGATCGCCGACGCCCGCCTGGCGTCGTACAAGCGCGACCTCTATCCCGACACCGACGAGCCCACGATCGTGGGGCGCTACCAGGGCGCCGATCTGGTGGGGTTGGAGTACGCGCCCGCGTTCACGTACTACGCGGGACACGAGCGAGCCTTCCGGCTCGTGCCCGCCGAGTTCGTGACGACCACGGACGGCACGGGCCTGGTGCACACCGCGGGCGCCTTCGGTGAGGACGACAAGGTCGTCACCGACCGCGAGGGCATCGAGGCGGTCATGCCGGTCGGCAAGGACGGGCGGTTCACGTTCCCCGTCGTCGACTACGAAGGCATGCAGGTCTTCGACGCCAACCTGCAGATCATCGACCACCTCAAGGCGGCGACGTCCCGCGCAGGGGAGACCGGATCGGTCACCCCCGGAACCGTGCTGGTGCGCCGCGAGACCTATGACCACTCCTACCCGCACTGCTGGCGCTGCCGGCAGCCGCTGATCTACAAGGGCGTCTCGTCGTGGTTCGTCGAGGTCACGAAGGTCAAGCAGCGCCTCATGGAGCTCAACCAGGACATCCGCTGGGTGCCCGACCACATCAAGGACGGCCAGTTCGGCAAGTGGCTGGAGAACGCCCGTGACTGGTCGATCACCCGCAACCGGTTCTGGGGCAGCCCGGTGCCGGTGTGGAAGTCCGACGACGAGCACTACCCGCGCGTCGACGTCTACGGCTCCTTCGAGGAGATCGAGCGCGACTTCGGCAGGCTGCCGCTCGACAAGGACGGCAACCCGGATCTCCACCGGCCCTTCGTCGACGACCTGACCCGTCCCAACCCCGACGACCCGACCGGGAAGTCGACGATGCGCCGCGTCACCGACGTCCTCGACGTGTGGTTCGACTCGGGCTCGATGAGCTTCGCGCAGGTCCACTACCCGTTCGAGAACAAGGACTGGTTCGAGCACCACTTCCCCGGCGACTTCATCGTCGAGTACATCGGCCAGACCCGCGGCTGGTTCTACACGATGCACGTCCTGGCCGGCGCGATCTTCGACCGGCCGGCGTTCTCGACGTGCCTGAGCCACGGCATCGTGCTGGGCACCGACGGACAGAAGATGTCGAAGTCCCTGCGCAACTACCCCGACGTGCGCGAGGTCTTCGACCGCGACGGCGCCGACGCGATGCGCTGGTTCCTGATGTCGAGCCCGATCCTGCGCGGCGGCAACCTCATCGTCACCGAGCAGGGCATCCGCGACTCGGTGCGGCAGGTGCTGATCCCGCTGTGGAACAGCTGGTCCTTCTTCAGCCTGTACGCCAACGCCGCGGGGGGCGGGCAGGGCCACGACGCCACGTGGCGGGCCAACAGCTCCCACCCGATGGATCGCTACATCCTGGCCAAGCTGCGCGACTACGTCGCCGCGATGACCGACCAGCTCGACAACTACGAGGTGGCCGCGGCGTGCGACTCGACGCGCAGCTTCCTCGACGTGCTGACCAACTGGTACATCCGCCGCTCGCGCGAGCGCTTCTGGGACGAGGACGCCGACGCCTTCGACACCCTCTACACCGTGCTCGAGGTCGTCTGCCGGGCCACCGCACCGCTGCTGCCGCTGACGACCGAGGAGGTCTGGCGCGGCCTCACCGGCGAACGCTCGGTCCACCTCACCGACTGGCCCGTCGCCGGGGACCTCCCCATCGACGAGGACCTGGTCGCGTCGATGGACACGGTCCGAGACGTCTGCTCGGCGGGCTCAGCGCTGCGCAAGGCGGGCAACCTGCGCAACCGACTGCCCCTGTCCCGGCTCACGGTGGTGACCGACGCCCGCCTCGACGGATTCGAGTCCCTGGTCGCCGACGAGCTCAACCTCAAGGCCGTCGAGGTCCTCGCCGTCGACGCGCCCGAGGCGGAGTCGTACGGCGTCTCGCAACGGCTCACCGTCAACGCCCGCGCGGCAGGCCCGCGCCTCGGCAAGGACGTGCAGCTCGCGATCAAGGGCTCCAAGTCGGGCGACTGGAGCGTGGCCGAGGACGGCACGGTCACGGCGGGTGGTCTCGCGCTCGTGGAGGGGGAGTACGCCCTCGAGACCGTCGCCGGCACCTCGCAGGACGACACCGCGATCGGCATGCTGCCGCGCGGCGGGTTCGTCGTGCTCGACACGGCGGTGACGCCCGAGCTCGAGGCCGAGGGCACCGCCCGCGACCTGGTCCGCGCGGTCCAGCAGGCCCGCAAGGACGCGGGTCTGCAGGTCAGCGACCGCGTCTCGCTCACGATCTCGGGCCCGGCCGAGATGCTGGCCGCGGCGCGGACCCACGAGGGCCTGATCGCGGAGGAGACGCTGGCGACGTCGGTGTCGTACGCCGACGCGGCCGAGGTCGCGGTCGAGGTGGCGAGGGCCTGAGCGTCGGCGGCTGATCGACCGGCTGGTTGAATCGGGACCATGCCTCACCTCGATCTCTCAGCCGACGTCGTCACCCTCACCCAGCAGCTGGTCGACATCTCGTCGGTGAGCCACGACGAGCAGGAGATCGCCGACGCGGTCGAGACGGTCCTGCGCACGCTGCCGCACCTGACGGTGACCCGGCGCGGCCACACCCTGGTCGCGCGCACCGACCTGGGCCGCGGCGAGCGGGTCGTGATCGCCGGCCACCTCGACACGGTCCCCCTCAACGACAACCTGCCGGCCCGGCTCGAGGACGGCATCCTGCACGGGCTCGGCAGCTGCGACATGAAGGGCGGCGACGCGGTGATGCTCAAGCTCGCCGCCGACGTGGCCGAGCCCAACCGCGACCTCACCTTCATCTTCTACGAGGCGGAGGAGGTCGACTCGGTCCACAACGGCCTGCGCAAGCTCACCGTCAGCGACCCCGACCTGGTCGAGGCGGACTTCGCGATCCTGATGGAGCCGAGCAACGCCTCGATCGAGGCCGGCTGCCAGGGCACCATGCGCGCCGACGTGCGTACGACCGGCGAACGCTCCCACAGCGCCCGCAGCTGGAAGGGCGTCAACGCCATCCACCTGGCGGCCCCGATCCTGGCGCGCCTCAACGACTACCTGGCCCGCGAGCCCGAGATCGACGGCCTGACCTACCACGAGGGTCTCAACGCCACCGGCATCCGCGGCGGCGTCGCCGGCAACGTGATCCCCGACGAGTGCGTCGTCGAGGTCAACTTCCGCTTCGCGCCCGACCGCAGCGAGGCGGACGCCGAGGCGTTCGTCCGCGAGTTCTTCGAGGGCTACGACGTCACGGTGACCGACATGGCCGCGGGCGCGCTGCCCGGCCTCGACCGCCCCGCCGCCAAGGCGTTCGTCGAAGCAGTCGGCGGCGAGGCCAAGCCGAAGTTCGGGTGGACCGACGTCGCGCAGTTCACCAAGCTCGGCATCCCCGCGGTGAACTTCGGACCGGGGGATCCGATGTTCGCGCACAAGCAGGACGAGCACGTCCCCACCGAGCACATCGAGCGCTGCGAGCGCACGCTCAAGGACTGGCTGGGCGCACCGCTGGGATCACCGGTGGGATCAGCGTCGGGGGAGCACGCATGAGCGACCGCATGGAGGGCCCGGTCGTCACCCGCCGCGGCCAGGTGGAGACCGGCTCCACCACCGACCAGCGGCTGCTCGACTCGCGCGGCCCCTCGGACTGGGTGCACACCGACCCCTGGCGGGTGCTGCGCATCCAGTCGGAGTTCGTCGAAGGATTCGGGGCCCTGGCCGAGATCGGGCCGGCGATCGCGGTCTTCGGCTCGGCGCGGACGCCGGCCGACCACCCGCATTACGCCGTCGCCGAGGCGGCCGGTCGCAAGCTCGTCGAGGCCGGCTTCGCGGTGATCACCGGAGGTGGCCCGGGCGCCATGGAGGCCGCAAACAAGGGCGCCTGCGAGGCCGGAGGAATCAGCGTCGGCCTTGGCATCGAGCTCCCCTTCGAGGCCGGGCTCAACCAGTGGGTCGACAAGGGCATCAACTTCCGTTACTTCTTCGCCCGCAAGACCATGTTCGTCAAGTACGCCCAGGGCTTCGTGGTGCTGCCCGGAGGGATCGGGACGCTGGACGAGCTGTTCGAGGCGCTCACCCTGGTGCAGACGCAGAAGGTCACGTCCTTCCCGATCGTGCTCATCGGCACGGCCTACTGGCAGGGCATGTTCGACTGGCTGCGCGAGACGGTCCTGGCCGAGGGCAAGATCAACGCCTCCGACCTCGACATGATGGTGGTGACCGACGACATCGACGAGGCGGTGGCGCTGATGGTCGCCGCCCGCGAGGGCCGCTGGCCCACGCCCGCCCCCGAGCGCCCGGAGTGATCCAGTGATGATGTGGCTGTTCGCCGTCCTGATCGTCCTCGCCATGGGCGGGGTCGCCATGATCGCGTCCGGACGAGGCGGCTCGATGGCACCGGCGTACGACGACCGCCCCGACGTCGCTCTTCCCGACGACCGCCCCCTGCAGGCGCAGGACCTGCGCACGGTGCGGTTCCCGCTGGCGGTCCGCGGCTACCGGATGTCCGACGTCGACGCGGTGCTGGCACGGCTCGCCACGGAGCTCGAGGACCGCGCCGAGCCTGGTCACGAGGACGACGCGGCTGGCGACGCCGGTCCGGGCTAGGGCACACTCCTCGCGTGTCGTTCCCGATCGTGGTGTGGATCCTCACGGCCCTGGCTGCCGTGGTGGTCGTGCTGACCCGTCTGCGCCTCAGCGGCGACGAGACGGCCGGCCGGTTCTCCATCAGCCGCCGGCTCCCCGCCGCCCACTTCGTGGCCGGGACCATCGCGCTCGTCCTGTGGCTCGGCGTGCTCGTCGCACCGGAGGACACGCTGGTCGGCGGCCCGCTGGTCGGCATCCTCGCGATCGCCGCCTGGTGGATCACCGCCATCTGCGGCCTGCTGATCCTCGCCCGCTGGCTGCCCGCCAAGGGCCGGCACGTGCCGGAGGCGACGGGAGACAGCTGGAGCGACGGGCCGGGGTTGTCGTTGCTGGCCCACCTCGGGATGGTGGTCGGCGTCCTCGTGTTCACCTACGCCTACCTCACCGCCGCCGTCTGATGCGCCGCCTCCTCGGGGTCGTCCTCGCGGCGGCAGTGCTGGCCGCGGTCGCGGCAGGCGATCCTCTCGCTCCTGCACCGGCAGCCGCGTTGCCAGCCGGCCCCAGTGACCGCCCGGCCGTGGTCGAGGCCCGCACCATCGGGCACTCGGTGAAGGGCCGCCCGATCCGCGCGTGGCGGCTGGGCGAGCCGGGCAAGCGACGGATCGTGCTGGTCTCGACGATGCACGGCAACGAGCCGCACACGCGAGGCATCCTCCAGAGCCTGCGTGACGGCCGGGCGGTCCGCGGCGTGGACCTGTGGGTGATCCCCACCTACAACCCCGACGGGCTCGCCAGGGGCACCCGTCGCAACGCCCGCGGCGTCGACCTCAACCGCAACTTCCCCTACAAGTGGGCCGACCTCGACGGCAACTACGAGTCCGGCCGGCGTCCCGGCAGCGAACCGGAGACCCGTGCGGTGATGAGGTTCCTCGATGAGATCGACCCGCGCCGGGTGCTCAGCTTCCACCAGCCGCTCAACGGGGTGGACACCGACACCAAGGACCCGGGCTTCGCCCGCCGTCTGGCCCGCGCGCTCCGGCTCCCGCAGACAAGGCTCGACTGCGGCGGCCTGTGCCACGGCACCATGACGATGTGGTTCAACCACCACTTCCGCGGCGCTGCCCTCACCGTGGAGTACGGCAGCCACCCCTCGCGTCGACGCATGGTCGTCGAGGCGCCCCGCCAGGTACTCGGCGTACTCGGGGCGCACCGCACCTCGCTCGGCTGACCGCGTGCAGTCCTCATCGGATGGGTTGGTGTCCCGCCCTGGGGCGACCCGATTGAGGCGGACCATCGGGTTCAGCGGCCGCGGAAGACCGGCTTCTCCTTGGCGACGAAGGCATTCACCGCGGCCAGGTGGTCCTCGGTGCCGCCGGTGAGGGCCATCATGTCGGCCTCGAAGGCCAGCGCCTCCTCGAGCGGCTGCGCGGCCGAGTTCGCCACGGCCCTGCGGATCGAGCCGAAGGCGACCGTGGGCCCGGAGGCCAGGCGGGTCGCCAGCTCGCCGACGGCCCGCGGGAACTCCTCGGCCGTCACCACCTGCGTGGCCAGCCCGAGGTCGAGCGCCTCCGCGGCCGTGACGGTGCGCGGGAAGTAGAGCAGCTCCATCGCCTTGGCCCGCCCGACCAGGCGGGGCAGCGTCCAGCTCGAGCCGGTGTCGCACGACAGGGCGACGCCGGCGAAGGAGGTGTTATAGCCCGCCGAGTCGACCAGGATCCGGAAGTCGGCCGCGAAGGCCAGGCTCGCGCCCGCGCCAGCGGCGACCCCGTTGACTGCGGCGATCACCGGCTTCGGCATGGTCGAGAGCGCCAGAACGATCGGGTTGTAGTGCTTCTCCACGGTGTCGGACAGGGGTACGTCGGCCGCGCCGGTCAGTCCGGCCAGGTGCTCCTTGAGGTCCTGGCCCACGCAGAACGCCTTGCCGCTGCCGGTGAGCACGACGCACCGCACCGCGTGGTCCTCGCTCACCTGCTGCACCAGCTCCAGCAGGAGGTCCTTGGTCGCCACGTCGAGACCGTTCATCGCCTCGGGCCGATTGAGGGTGATCGTGGCCACCGAGTCGACGACGTCGAGCAGGACAGGGGCACTGGTTGAGCTCGTCATGGGGGCAGTCTGCCCGACGTACATCTGCCGTCCGTGCGCCCTGTGGTGCCGATCACGTGCGTCATGAGGGATAATGAATTCTGTACGACGCCTATCGGGGCGGCCAGGCACGACTCAGCCGCCTCGATTCGCATGTGAAGAGCGACCATCCCCGACGATGGCTGAACCAGGAAGAGGTGCGCCGATGGCCGCCATGAAGCCCCGCACGGGCGACGGACCGCTCGAGGTCACCAAGGAAGGCCGCGGCATCGTCATGCGCGTCCCGCTCGAAGGCGGGGGACGCCTGGTGGTCGAGCTCAACGCCGAGGAGGCGACGGATCTCGGTGACGCGCTCAAGGACGTCGTCGGCTGACCGTGCCCATCACTGCGCACCTTCCCACGCAGGTCTCTCCTCCCCAGTTCGCCCTCAGCCCCGCCCTGCCGCACCAGATCGGCGGCGCGGAGGTGTGGGCCTTCCCGGTCCTCCCCGACCAGGAGGGACTCCTGCTGGGCCCCGGTGCGGACGAGGCGTCCGAGGCCCTCGGCATCGACCTCCTGGCGGCCCTCGACGCAGCGCGTGCCACCGGTCGGACCGGCGAGGTCACGTCGATCCCGGTGACCTCCTCCGACGCGAACCACGAGGTGAGCCTCGTGCTCCTCGTCGGTGTCGGCGAGGGCACGGTCACCGACTTCCGCCGTGCCGGTGCCGCCGTGGCCCGAGCGACCAAGGACCGAGCCAGCGTCGTCACCTCCCTTGCGGCGATCGCGCCTGACGAAGGCCTGGGTGCACTGGTGGTCGGTGCGATGCTCGGCTCCTTCGCGTTCCACTGGCGCTCGACCGGTCCTCGGGAGCGCCCGGTGGCGCGGATCGTGCTCGCCGGCGTCAGCGACGACGGCGCCGACGACGCGCTGGCCCGGGCCATCGCGCTCGGCGGAGCAGGCTGGCGCTCCCGGGCACTGGCCATGGTCCCGGCCAACCTCAAGACCCCCTCCTGGCTCGCCGAGCAGGCTGTCGAGGTCGGGGAGGCCGCGGGCCTCGAGGTGACGGTCTGGGACGAGGAGAGGCTCCGTGCCGAGGGCTTCGGGGGCATCCTCGCCGTCGGCGGCGGCTCTGCGCACCGGCCCCGGTTGATCCGCATGGACTACACCCCCCGCGGAGCCACCAAGCGCATGCCCACCGTCGTGCTGGTGGGCAAGGGCATCACCTTCGACACCGGCGGCCTGGACATCAAGCCCAGCGAGGGCATGCTGACGATGAAGCGCGACATGAGCGGCGGTGGCGCGGTGATCGCGGCGATGGCCGCGCTGCGCGACGTCGACTGCCCGGTCCGCGTCATCGGCCTGGTCCCGGCAGCCGAGAATGCCATCAGCGGCTCCGCGATGCGTCCCGGCGACGTGGTCACCCACTTCGGCGGTCGCACCTCCGAGGTCAACAACACCGACGCCGAGGGCCGACTGGTGCTCGCCGACGCGATGGCGTACGCCGTCGCCGAGCTGTCGCCGACCGTGCTGGTCGACATCGCCACCTTGACCGGGGCGATGAAGGTGACGCTGGGGCAGTGGACCGGCGGCTTCTTCGCCAACGACGAGGTGCTGGCCGGCCACGTCGAGTCGGCCGCTGCCGCCTCCGGGGAGAACGTCTGGCGGATGCCGCTGGTCACCGACTACGAGGACCGGGTCACCTCCAAGATCGCCGACGGCGACAACGCCGCCGGTGGGGCCGGCGCCATCACTGCGGCGCTGTTCCTGCAGCACTTCGCGGGCGACGTGCCGTGGGCCCACATCGACTTCGCCTCCGCCGCAGAGTCCCCCGCCGAGCGGCACGAGTGGACGGCGGGCCCCAGTGGCTTCGGTCCGCGTCTGCTGCTCACGTGGCTGGGCTCCGACGACCCGTTGGAAGGGATTGCCTGATGCTCGGTCTCACAGTCCGCTGGTCGCTCGCCGACGCGCCGGAGGGCGTCGTGGAGGAGCTCTCGTCGTATGTCGCCGAGACCTCACACGCGCGCTTCACCGGCATGGCCGGTCTCCGCTTCAAGACGTGGCGGATGGTGCGCGGCGAGTGGTTCGAGGGCTGCTACGTCTTCGCCACGAGCGAGGCGCGGGAGGAGTTCCAGCGCACCTTCACCGAGGGCGCCGCCGAGTCGCCGGGGTCGCGGATCATCGGCTCGTCGCCGATCCTCATCGAGGCGTGCGACATCGTCGCGATCGCCGAGGGCTGGGAAGGTTTTGCGGCAGCGTCCCGGTACTGATGCGCTCGCTCCGCTCGCGCGTGCTGTGTCTTTGGCGCTCGCTCCGCTCGCGCGTGCTCGTCGCCCTTGAACGGCCTGTCTTCCCTCGTCGCTCGACGGCGCTGCCTCGCTTCGCTCGTCACGCTTGCTCGCTCCTCAGTCCAGACAGCCCGGGGCGACGAGCGCGTGAGCTGAGGTGGTCGGTCGCCTAGACCACATCGCTCGTTCCTTCATGCGTAGCGAGCGTGGCGAGCCCCGAGGTCAGACTCACTTGAGGCTCGGCGCCCGACGTCGTCTGGACTGACGAGCGACGCGAGCGCAGCGAGCAAGCCGAGGAGGGAAGACGACGTCTACGGGGGCGCCGAGCACGCGCGAGCGGAGCGAGCGCCATACAGCAGGGGCGGCGAGCACGCGCGAGCGCAGCGAGCGCCAAAGCAGAGCGGAGCGAGCGCCAACGACTACGCCTCCGGCGCCCATTCCTTCTTGGCGACCAGCAGGCCGTCGCCGACGGGGAGGAGCACCGGCACGAGGGACTCGTGCTCGAGGATCGTGCGACCCAGGTCGCGGATGGTGACCGTCTCCTCGTCGCGCTGCGCGGGGTCGGCGACGCGGTCGTGCCACAGTGCGTTGTCGAAGGCCACGATCCCGCCGGGACGCAGCAGGCGCAGCGCCTCCTTGAGGTAGGCGGCGTACTCGCGCTTGTCACCGTCGCAGAACACGAGGTCGTAGTGACCGTCGGTCAGGCGGGGGAGGACGTCGAGCCCGGCCCCGGCGATCGTGCGCGCCCGGTTGCTCGGGATGCCGGCCTCGGTGAAGGTCTCCTTGGCCAGGCGCTGGTGCTCGGCCTCGATGTCGACCGTGGTCAGCACGCCGTCGGCACGCATGCCGCGCAGCAACCAGAGCCCCGAGACGCCGGTGCCCGTGCCGATCTCGACGACCGCGCGAGCCTCGAGGACGGAGGCGAGGAAACAGAGGGTGGCTCCGACGCCGGAGCCGATGGGGGCGACGCCGACCTCCTCGGCACGGCTACGAGCGGCGGCCAGGATGTCGTCCTCGACCACGAACGACTCGGCATAGGACCAGCTGGCGGGCTTGATCGGCGCAGTGGGGGTGGGCACGGGCGCGACTCTATCGCGCGCGAGCTGTCCGACGTGTCCGGGAACACACACGGCACCCCGGTCGTTGGAGGGGGTACGCCAGCTGGGGAGGCCCGGTTGCCGGGGAAGTTCTTGGCCGGAGCGCATGGGGTTCACAGGGAACTCTCAGGCGGACTGCCTAGCGTCAGGAAGGACATCGAACCGAGTTGCAGCTGCGGTCGAGGAAGACGAGCCAGGGGGCACCAGTGGGTGAGCAGGTCGACACGAGTCTGGACCCGGACGTCGTACCCACGTGGGACGAGATCGTCGAGCACCACTCGGACCGGGTGTTCCGCCTCGCCTACCGCCTGACGGGCAACCGTCCTGACGCCGAGGACCTGACGCAGGAGGTCTTCGTCCGCGTCTTCCGCTCGCTGGACACCTACTCGCCCGGCACCTTCGAGGGCTGGCTGCACCGCATCACCACTAACCTGTTCCTCGACGGCGCGCGCCGCAAGCAGCGGATCCGCTTCGACCCGCTCTCGGACGAGCGCGCCGCGCGGCTCACCAGCTCGGCGCCGGCGCCCGACCTGGCCATGGCCGACCAGACCTTCGACGACGACATCGAGACCGCCCTCGCCACGCTCCCACCCGACTTCCGCGCCGCTGTCGTGCTGTGCGACGTCGAAGGCCTCAGCTACGAGGAGATCGCGGAGATCATGGACGCCAAGCTCGGCACCGTACGCTCGCGCATCCACCGCGGCCGCAGCATGCTCCGCAAGGCGCTCGCCCACCGCGAGCCCGCAGCCGGACGCCAGCGATACTCCGGCCCCACCGCGCCGCAGCTCCAGCCTCGATCGCAGGGGTCGGTGTCGTGATGAGCCACTTGGGATCCCGTGTCAGTGCCCTCATCGACGGCCGCCTCGCCCCGGACGAGGAGGAGCGCTGCTGGGACCACGTCCACAGCTGCCACTCCTGCCGTGACCTGGTCGAGAAGGAGGGCTGGGTGAAGACCCAGCTCGCACAGCTCTCCTTCGGGCCCTCGGAGCCCTCGCGCGACTTCAAGTCGTCGCTCATCGGCCACTGCTCCGCCCTGGCGCCCGCGTCGGGCTCCGGCCTGACGGCCGCGACCCCGTTCCCGACGTCCTCCCAGCGATCGCGTCGTGGCCTCGTGGCCATCGGCGGTGGTGCGGCCAGTGCGTGCGTCGTCGGCGTCCTGGCGCTCGGTGTCGCCGGGGCTCCGCGGATGGAGCCCCGTCCGCCGGCCACGGACCTGAGCCGTCCGGCCGGCCCCGCGACACCAGTCAACAGTGTCGACGACCGTGCCGTCCGTGGCCCGGTGTCACCCTCCCGGACGCCCCTGGCTGAGCGCCTTGTGGCGATCCGGGAGAAGATTGCTCCGTGAGCGACGAGCACGAGCCCGACGAGCAGGCGCCCGAGGAGCCGACGCAGCCCCTCGCGGGCTGGAGTCCACAGCCCGACGGGCAGGCGTACGGTCGCACCGACGCGTCCCACGACCGCCCGGACGACGGCATGCTCGCGCCGCCGCCCCCGCCGCCCCACGTCGAGGAGCCGACCGCTCCCCAGGCACAGCAGCCGCGTCCGCACGAGTCGGCCGCTCCGACCGTGCCGTTCGGTCACCCCGCTCCGGGGCCGGCGTACTTCGGTCCCGGTCCCTATCCGCAGCCCGGCTACGGTCAGCACGCGGGAGCGACCCGGACCCGCAAGCTCCCGCTGTGGGTGTGGCCGTCCGTCGCGTGCCTCGCGCTGGTCGTCGGCATCGTCGGCGGTGTCGCCGGTAGCGCGCTGCACGACGAGCTGGCCTCGTCCCAGGGTGCCACGGTCGACAACGGCCTCGACGGAGTGCGGACCCGCACGGCCGCACCGCTGACCACCGACAACGGCTCGGTCCCGGCCGTCGCCCAGGCCCTGCTGCCCAGCACCGTGCAGATCGTCGCCGAGTTCGACGGTGACGCCGCCGGAGCGACCGGGTCGGGCTTCGTGCTCGACCGCGAAGGTCACGTGGTGACCAACAGCCACGTGGTGGCCTCCGCCGCCGAGGAGGACGGCCCGATCGTGGTCATCGACCACTCCGGTGAGCGGCACGAAGCCACGGTCGTGGGTCGCAGCGCGGTCTACGACCTCGCGGTGCTCGACGTCGACGGCGCCGAGTCGCTGGAGCCCGCCGCGCTGGGCGCCTCGCAGGCGCTCCGCGTCGGCGACCCGGTCATCGCCTTCGGTGCCCCGCTGGGCCTGAGCCAGACCGTCACCTCGGGGATCGTCAGCGCCCTCAACCGACCGGTCACCACGTCGGGTGAGTCCAACGACGACTCCTCCTACATCAACGCGGTGCAGACCGACGCCGCGATCAACCCCGGCAACTCGGGTGGCCCGCTGGTCAACCTCGCCGGCGAGGTGGTCGGGGTGAACTCCGCGATCGCCACCACCGGCGGGGCCTCGACCGAGTCGGGCAACATCGGCGTCGGGTTCGCGATCCCGATCGAGCAGGTCATCACGACGGTCGACCAGATCCTGCGGACCGGGAAGGCGGAGTACCCCGTCATCGGTGCCCAGGTGCGCACGGGCGGTGCGCCCGACGCCGAGGGCGCGACCATCACCGAGGTCATGCCGGACACTCCCGCCGAGCAGGCCGGGCTGCGCGAGGACGACGTGATCACCGCCGTCGGGGACCTGCCCGTGAACGACGGCATCGCCCTCATCGTCGCCATCCGGACGCACCTGCCCGGTGAGACGGTGGAGATGTCTGTGCTGCGCGACGGCGAGGAGCAGGTCGTCGAGGTCGAGCTCGACGGCAAGGTCGGCTGAGGACGGGTCCTAGTCGGACTCGGCCTCCACGAACGGGTGCTCGTCGACGAACGCCTTGGTCTCGGCATACATCCGCTGGATGAACTCCTCGAGCTGCACGCGCTCCACCCGCCACTGCCCGCGGCCGCCGATCTTGATGGCCGGCAGGTCACCACGGCGCACGAGTGCGTAGACCTGCGCACCGGAGGTGTTGAGCACCTCGGCGACGTCGGCGAGCGTCAGGAATCGGGGGTCCTCGGGCATGGGCCCATCGTGCCATCGACGAGGTGAGCGACGACGCCGCCCGGCCGGGGCTGTGGACAGGCAGGTGTGAAGTCCGCCCGGTGGGGCAATGATGACCCCCGTGTCTCGGAACGTGTCTCGCAACCTGTCTGACAACGTGTCTCGCAACCGGTCCAGGAGGTTCCGCGCCGTCGACGTCCCCGTCGCGAGCCGCGCGAGCTCTCCCGGATGGCGCGACCCCCGGCTGTGGATCGGGATCGCCCTCGTCACAGGGTCCGTGGTGGCCGGCGCCCGCATCCTGTCCGGTGCCGACGACATGACGGCCGTCTGGTCCGCCTCCTCGGACCTGGTCGCCGGACAGACGCTCACCGCCGACGACCTGACGGCGACCCGGGTCCGGTTCGCCGAGGGCGCCGACCAGCAGCGCTACCTCCCCGTCGACGACGAGCTCCCGGACACGCTCACGCTGACCCACCCCTTGGCCGCCGGAGAGCTCGTCCCCGCAGGGGCCCTGGGCGAGGAGGCGGCCGACGACACCGTGGCCGTGTCCATCGCCGTGTCGGCCGAGCACGTGCCGACCGATCTCGTACGCGGCTCGCACGTCGACGTGTGGGTCATCGACGGCCAGAGCGCGGGGGCCCGACGCTCACGCGCAGCCGCCGAGCTCGTCCTGGCCGACGTCCTCATCCTCGACGCGCCCCTCGTCTCGGACTCCTTCGCCTCCGCCACTGCGAGGCAGCTCGTGCTGGCCGTCCCGCAGGACGACGAGGAGTCGTTGGGGCTGGTGCTCGCCGCCAGTGGCGAGAACCGCGTCCGCGTCGTCGGCCGGAGCTGAGCGCCGTGATCTGCGTGCTGCTCCTGGCGGCGGGGGAGGCGTGGGAGTCGCCGGCTCTCGCAGACCTCGAGGCGCACCACGGCGTCGTGGTCCTGAAGCGTTGCGTCGACGTGGACGACCTGCTGGCCTCCGTGACCAGCGGGCAGGCGGACGTCGCCGTGCTGTCCCTCGACGCGCCGGGACTCGACCCGGCGAGCATCGCCCACCTGAGGCGCCATGCCGTGCGCCCGGTCGGGGTGACCGCGGCGCGCGCCGACGACCTCGACGTGCGCGAGCACGCGCAGCGCCTCGGGATCTCGGCGGTCGTGGGCTCGGGGGAGCTGGCCTCGCTGCCGGTCGTGGTGACGACGGTCGAGGACGTTGCCGACACCCGTGCACGCGACGACGCGCCGGCGCCCGTCGCAGGTCCCGACCCGACGCGGGCGACGGACCGAGGCCGGGTGGTCGCTGTCTGGGGGCCGATCGGCGCCCCGGGCCGTACGACGGTCGCGACCAACCTGGCCTGCGAGGTCGCGCGGCGCGAGGTCGCCGCCGTGCTGGTCGATCTCGACCCCTACGGCGGCGCGGTGGCCCAGCAGCTGGGCATCCTCGACGAGGTCTCGGGGCTGCTCTCGGCGTCCCGGCTCGCCGGGTCCGGTCAGCTCGACGACCGGTTCGCATCGGTCTGCCGGGGGGTCGGCGACCACCTCGCCGTCGTCACCGGGCTCCCGCGGGCCGACCGCTGGCGGGAGGTCCGAGCCGCCCACGTGGACCAGCTGCTCGAGGCCTCACGCTCCCTCGGGCACGTGCTGGTCGACACCGGGTTCTGCCTCGAGGACGACGCAGGATCGGACTTCGGCGGCCGTCCCGGCCGCAACTCCCTCACTCTGGCCGCGCTGGACCAGGCCGACGAGATCGTCGTGGTCGGATCGGCCGACCCGGTCGGCCTCGCCCGGCTGGCGCGGGCCCTCGTCGAGCTGCGTGAGCGCGCGACGGGCAGCCCGGTGCGGGTCGTGGTCAACCGCATGCGCGGCTCCATCGGGTGGTCCGAGAAGGAGATCGCCGGCATGGTCGAGGGTTTCAGCCGGGTGGCAGGGATGCACTTCCTCCCGGAGGATCGACCGGCCCTCGACCGGGCCCTCGTCTCCGGGCGGCCGCTGGTGGAGCAGGGCGACTCCTCCCTGGTGCGCAGCCTTGCGGCGCTCGCCGATGCCGTGTTCCCCGACTCGGTGCCGACGACCCCGGAGCGGGGACGGCGTCTCGCTGGGCGGCGGATCCGGGCAAAATCCAACGAATCGTCAAGATTCATCTAAGATTGGGGCCTTCTTCTAAGGAGAACCCTGACGTGTCACGTTCCGTACGCACCAGCGCCCTGGCGATCACCGCGCTCGTCCTGACCGCCACACCGGCCTTCGCCGGTCGTGTTGTCGAAGGCACGACGAAGAACGACGTCATCTCCGGGCGGTCGAAGAGCGACCACATCATGTCCCTCGGTGGTCGCGACCGCGTGACGGGCAACGGCGGTGACGACAAGATCTACGCCGGGTTGGGTCACGACATCGTCCACGGTGACGACGGCAACGACTGGATCACGGCGCAGCCCGGCGACGACTTCGTCGCCGGCGGGCTCGGCAACGACAAGATCGATGGCGGGCAGGGCGAGGACGTCCTCTACGGTGGCGAGGGCGACGACATCATCTCCTCCAGCATCGGCCACGACACCGTCTACGGCGAGCTCGGCAACGACATCCTCGGCGGCAACGACGGAGATGACCGCCTCTTCGGCGGTGACGGCTCCGACAAGCACATCGGCGGCGCCGGCAACGACTGGATCGACGGCGGCCCCGGTGACGACGGAGCCATCCAGGGCGGTCCCGGCGACGACGTGCTCATCGACGGCGACGGCAACGACTGGCTGATCAAGGGCGACGAGGGCAACGACGTCGTGTTCCTCGGCCCCGGCGCCGACAAGGTCTTCACCGAGCAGGGTGACGACACGATCTACGTCCTGCCCGACGGCATGGTCGACAAGATCCGCTGCGACGACGACGGCCAGCAGAACGGCACCAACGACCAGGTGATCTTCGTCGGCTGGCGCGACCCGCTCGACCAGGTCGACCCCTACGGCGGTCGCTGCGAGGTCGTCACCGTGATCACGGAGCTGCCTCAGGGCTGGCCCTACGGGCCGGTCCCTCCCCGCGGCTGAACCCGCTGGGTCACGCCGCGAACAGCAGGTAGAGACCTCCCACGGTGAAGCCCACCATCGCCACGAGCAACGGCAGCTGACCCGTCAGCTGGTGCCGCGGCGGCAGGAGCTTGACCGCGCGGTCGTGTGCGGCCACCACGCCGAGCACGTGGCCCAGCGCCACGGCCAGGACCTTGGCGACGGCGACGAACGTCGGGTGCATGGACAGCCAGTAGTTGACCTGCAGGTCGGCGGTGCCGAGGTAGTCGTCGCCACGGCTGAGCGGATCGCTCAGCTGGATCAGGGTCTGCTGGCCGTACTCGACGAGGTAGGTGAGGTAGTGGGCCGCGATGTAGCCCACGATGATCGGCACCACTGCGTGGGCGAACAGGTCCGGCAGGGCACGCCGCAAGGTGTCGCTGGTGACGCCTGTGGCCATCGTGGCGACGGTCAGGACCAGGGCCACCCCGAGCGAGAACGTGATCAGCGCCAGGGTGTCCGGGAGGACCCGCGACATCGACATCGACTGGACCAGCCGCAGCCAGGCGCTCGACTCCCGGAACGAGTCGAAGGCAGTGCTGCCGAACAGCACCCCCACGACCGCGACCAGGCCGGGGCGCGGCACCACCGTGTCGAGGTTCGCCAGGGGGCTGCGCAGCACCAGCACGCCCTGGCGGCGCCCCCAGATCGACAGCTTGGCGACCAGTGAGGAGTAGACCTCGAACGGGTCGGCGCGCGCCAGGAACGTGGTGCCCCACACGGCCGAGCCGATGAGCATGATGCCGAGGTAGGCAGCTGTCCACAGCCGCACCGGGCCGAGGTCCGTGGAGTGGGGGTAGACCAGCTCGAGCCAGACGAAGGCGAAGAGGCCGGCGGCGGCCGGCCAGTAGCCGAGGCGGGCGGGGTAGGCGTACAGGCCCTCGCCCTCGGGCACGCCGGAGATCTTCGCGAACAGCATGCTGATGGTGCGGACCGGGCTCACCGCCTTGAAGAACGGACCCAGCAGCAACGATGCCGGCACCAGGCCGACCCAGAGCAGCACGTAGAACGTCCCGAGGAACGGGTTGATCAGCGAGTCCTTGCCCGCGACCGCCGCGGCCGCGACGTAGAGGAAGAACGCCATGCCGAGCACCCGGGCGACGACGGCCAGCACGCGCGAGGACACGAGGCGGTCCAGCCACGCGGGAGCCGGACGCCCGCTCGTGGCCGCGTCGTAGCGGGGTTCGCGCCAGGCCAGGGCCAGGACGGTGAACGAGATGACGAGCGCGGCGACCGCGCCGGCGATCGCCAGCTCGGCCGGGATCGGCAGGTCCTTCGCGCCCCCGAGCCCGTGGGCCGAGATCGAGCCGCCCACGCTCAGCGGACCCACGGTCAACGTACTTCGAGCTGGAGCACGACGACGTCGGGCTCGTGGCTCTCGACCTCCACCACACCGGGGCGGTCGATGGTGATCTCGTGCTCGGAGGTGCCCTCCTCGTAGGCGATCTCCTGCTCCGGGGTGCTGTGCACGTGGAGATCCCCGGCCTCGTCGGCGGTGACGGTGAGGACGAGGGTCTGGTCGACGCCGAGCTCGACGCGCTCTCCGTTGGGGGTGAACTCCCCACCCTCGCGGGTCACGGTCAGGGCGACGGAGTCGCCCTCCGTGGCGGGTTGCGTGCTGGCCGGCGGGTCCGCGTCGTCACCACCACCGCACGCGGTCAGGCTCACGGCGACGACGAGGGCGAGGGGGACAAGGCGGGCGAGGCCGCGACCGGACACAGCGTTCTCCTTCAGGCGTTGCACGAGTGGCGGTGGCCACGACACGCACTCCGCCACCGGCTCTGTCAGAATCCCATGCGGGACAAGCGCGAAGGGCACCGGCCCTGGCCCGGGCTCCGACGGTCCGACACTTCAGCGAAGGGGCAACCAGATGAGTGAGCGGCTCCGGCCGCGGGACCTGGCCATCCTGGCCGCCGAGTCCCCCACGACGCCCATGCACAACGCCACCGTCGAGATCTTCGACCCCGGTGACTCGGGGTTCGACCACGACCGGCTGGTCGAGCTGATCGCCGACCGGATCGCCTTCGTCCCGCGCTACCGCCAGCGCCTGCAGGTCGTGCCGGGTCGCCTGGCCAACCCGGCGTGGGTCGACGACGAGAACTTCGACCTCGGCTACCACGTACGCCGCTCCGCGCTGCCGCGGCCCGGGACGCACGACCGGCTCCGTGAGCTCGTCGCCCGCATCGCGTCCCGGCCGCTGGACCGCGGCCGCCCCCTGTGGGAGGTCTACTTCGTGGAGGGGCTGGCCGAGGGGCGAGTGGCGCTGCTCACCAAGAGCCACCAGATCCTCGTCGACGGCCGTGAGACGGTCGACATCGGGCAGGTGCTGCTCGACACCTCGCCGGACCGCTCCACGCTCGGGCACGACGACGTCTGGCGCCCACGACGCACGGCGGGCCCGGTCGCGGCCGCGGTCAACGCGGTGACCGACAGCCTGGAGAGCCCGCGGACGCTGTGGCTGACCACGCGAGCCAACGCGGAGTCGCTGGGCCGGCAGGCCTCCGCGACCGGCGCCCGGGTCGCCGAGGTGGCCAACGCCCTCGCCGGACGTGCCCCGGTCCACTCCACCCCGGTGCACCGGCGGCTGTCCCAGCAGCGTCGGTTCGTCACCGTGCACACCGAGCTCGCCGACTACCGCAAGATCCGCGAGGTGCACGGCGGCACCGTCAACGACGTCATCCTCGCCACGCTCGCCGGCGGCCTGCGCGGCTGGCTGATGACGCGGGCGGAGTCGATGGGTGGGCTCAAGACGATCAAGGCGATCGTGCCCATGTCGGTCATCGACGACGAGCTCGAGGCCACCTCGCTGGGCAGCCAGATCACCGGCCACCTGGTGAACCTCCCGATCAGCGAGCCAAGCCCGGTCGTACGCCTGCACCAGGTCAGCTACGACCTCAAGGCGCACCGCGAGAACGGCCGCAACGTCTCGGCCCGCCGACTCTCCGGCATCGCCGGCTTCGCGCCGACGACCTTCCACGCGCTCGGCTCCCGGCTGGCGGCCGCCGAGCTGCGGCGCGGGTTCCACGTCTCGATCACCAACGTTCCCGGCCCGCAGTTCCCGCTGTACGCCGACGGCGCGCGGATGCTGGAGTCCTACCCGGTCCACCCGCTCCTGCCCGACCACCCGCTGGCCATCGGCGTGACGTCCTACGACGGCGGTGTCTTCTACGGCATCACCACCGACCGTGACGCCGTGCCGGACGCCGACGTCCTGGGGCAGTGCGTGCTGGAGTCGCTGGAGGAGCTGAAGGACTCGGCCTCGGACACCAGGCCACGCGCCCCCCGCGGGCGGAAGAAGGCCTCAGGTCAGAAGGCAGGCAAGAAGTGACCCGCCGCTACGTCCCGAGCACCCTTCCTCGCCTCGCTGAGGAGTGGGAGCGCGAAGGACCTGAGGTCCGCGACGCCGTGGTGGCCGAGGACGAGGGCGAGGAGACGGAGTACGCCGCCCTGATGACCGCGGCCGACGCGTCGGCACAGCTGCTCGCCGCGCTCCCGGACGGGCGGCGTCGCCGGGTCGTGGTGGTCGTCGAGACCGCCACGGCGGAGGGCCCGGCAACCTGGCGAGACGTGGTCGCCGTGCACGTCGACAGCAGCGACGACGCGGATCCTGACGACGACCTCGCCTGGTGGGCGACGCAGGAGATCGGTGACCTGGTCGCCTCCTTTTGAGGCCCGCGCGTCTGGATGAGACCATCGCCGGATGGACGCGATCACCTTTCCTCCGGCTCCCACCAACGAGCCGAACCTGACGTACGCCCCCGGCAGCCCGGAGCGCGAGGACCTTGTCGTCGAGCTCGCGTTGCTGGAGAAGGAGCAGCGCAGCTTCCCGGCCGTCATCGGGGGCGAGCACCGTGAGGGTGGCGGTGCGGAGATCAAGGTCGTCCAGCCGCACGACCACCAGCACGTGCTCGGCACGCTGAGGAACTCCACCACCGCTGACGCTGAGGCCGCCGTGAAGGCCGCCACCGCGGCCGCGCCCGACTGGCGGGCGATGCCCTTCGACGAGCGGTGCGCGATCCTGCTCAAGGCCGCGGACCTGCTTGCCGGCCCGTGGCGCCAGCGCCTCAACGCCGCGACCATGCTGGGGCAGTCCAAGACCGCGTTCCAGGCCGAGATCGACGCCGCGTGCGAGCTGATCGACTTCTGGCGCTTCAACGTCCACTACGCCAAGCAGATCCTCACCGACCAGCCGATCGCCAACAGCCCGGGGATCTGGAACCGCACCGACCACCGCCCGCTCGAGGGCTTCGTCTACGCGATCACGCCGTTCAACTTCACCGCGATCGCCGGCAACCTGCCCACGGCCCCGGCGCTGATGGGCAACACGGTGATCTGGAAGCCGTCGCCGACCCAGCAGCTCGCCGCGTCGCTGACGATGGAGCTGTTGGAGGAGGCCGGCATGCCGCCCGGCGTCATCAACATGCTCCCCGGTGACGGCCTGGACGTGTCGAAGGTCGTGATGCCGCACCGCGACCTGGCCGGTATCCACTTCACCGGCTCGACGCCGACCTTCCAGCACCTGTGGCGCACGATCGGGGAGAACATCCAGGGCTACCGCACCTACCCGCGGATCGTGGGGGAGACGGGCGGCAAGGACTTCATCGTCGCCCACCCCAGCGCCGACCCCGACGCGCTGCGCGTCGCCATGATCCGCGGCTCGTTCGAGTACCAGGGCCAGAAGTGCTCGGCCGCCTCGCGTGCCTACGTCCCGCGCTCGGTCTGGGTGAAGATCAAGGACCAGCTCATCGCGGACACCGACGCACTGTCGATGGGCGACGTGACCGACCTGTCCCACTTCATGGGAGCGGTGATCGACGAGCGTGCGTTCGCCAAGCACGAGAAGGCGATCGGCCGCGTGCAGGGGACCGACCACCTCAGCCTGCTGGCCGGCGGTCAGACCGACGACTCGGTCGGCTACTTCGTCCGTCCGACGATCGTCGAGTCCACCGACCCGACGGACCAGATGTTCTCCGACGAGTACTTCGGCCCGATCCTCGCCGTCCACGTCTACGAGGACGACCACTTCGAGCAGGTCGTCGAGCAGATGGAGTCGTTCGCCCCGTACGCCCTGACAGGCGCGATCATCGCGCAGGACCGGGCGGCCATCGCGTGGGCGCGCAAGACGCTCCGCTTCGCGGCCGGCAACTTCTACATCAACGACAAGCCGACCGGGGCCGTGGTCGGCCAGCAGCCGTTCGGCGGCGGACGCGCCTCGGGCACCAACGACAAGGCCGGCGCCGCCGTCAACCTGCTGCGCTGGACCTCGCCGAGGTCGATCAAGGAGACCTTCGTGCCGCCGAAGGACCACCGCTACCCGCACATGGGCTGAGGCCCCGGGTGACGCCGTGGCACATGGGTTCGCTGCACCCCTACGAGCAGGCGCTGACGCTCCTTTTGGCGTTCGGGCCGTTCGTGGTGCTCGGGCTCGTCGTGTGGCTGCGTCGTCATGCGGACGAGACGGCGAGCATCAGCTCGGAGCAGACCTCGGCCGACCCCCTGTCAGCTGAAGACCGGTAGGCGCGCATCCCCGAGGGCCTCGCGCTCCTCCGGGGTGGGTGCTGCTCGCCCGGTGCCGACGAGGGCGACCCGCTCGTCGGACCACCCCGGCAGGACAGCCGGGAGGAGCGCCTCGACCACGTGGCGCACCTCGGCCAGGCCGCTGGCGGTGGGACCGGCAGGGCTGCCCTCGAGGTGGGCGACGAGATCGCCGTGGTGGAGGGTCGCCTCCACGGCCAACGTGCTGGCGAGGTCAGCGGCGCGGATGGCATGGCCCTGGGTGGCCACGACCTCGTCGTCCGGCAACGCGCTCACTGCGCGGGAGGCTGCGGCCGCAGCCTCCAGGTACCGCTCGCGCAGGACCGAGAACTCGTGCAGTCCGGCCTCGACCCGGGTCAGCCGCCTGGTGCGGTCGTCGGCCCGCGGGTCGCTCCCCCAGGAGCGCCAGTAGGCCACGGCGTCGCAGTCCGCCGGTCGGCGCGCAGGAGTGTGCGCCGCGACCAGTCCCCGTACGGCGTCGGCGTGCAGGTGCCACACGAGGTCGCGCACCGTCCACCCTGTGCAGCCCGTCACCACCCACTGCTCCTCGTCACCGAGCTGTTGGACGGTGCCGGAGAGCGCGGCGTAGACGTCGTGCAGCAGTGTCATCCGCGCGCGAGCCACTCCACGCCGACCTCGTGCTCGCGGTCGAGCGCGTCACGGAAGAGCCCGGCGATCATCGCCTCGATCTTCCCCCCGACCAGGGGGATCCGGACGGACAGCTCGAGGTCGAGGGACTCGGTGGTGGTGCCCCCGGCCTCGGTGAGGGTCAGTGATCCCGCCGCCTCTCCCGGCTTGCCCGGGATGGCCAGCTCCACGTCGGCCGCGGTCGGGGAGGTCCAGGTCTCCTTCTGCACGATGACGATCTCGTCCCCGACGAACTTGCGCGCGAAGGAGGGGATGTCGTGGGCGGAGCGGACCTGCTCGATCGTCACGACGTCACCGTCGATGTCGACCGAGCCGCGCACCACCTTCTGCCGCTCGAGCACCGCTTCGCGGAACGCAGGGTCCTCGAGCATCGCGGTCACGGCCGCCGCCGGAGCGTCGTACGTCAGCTGCTTGGTGAGCTTCGTGCTCATGGGTGACCACCGCATTCCGTGTCGTCGTGGGAGCCGGGTCCTGCTGTCCGGTGTGCGGCCCATCATGGCGCAGGATCCGTTGTGACTTGCGGGTAGGGGGCTGTGTTGTGAGCGTCACACGGCGGGTCCTATGGTCGGTGGGTGGCGACGCCGGAAGAGACCAAGGAACATCAGCTCGACGCAGCGGCGAAGCTCCGCCCGGACTGGGGTGACCTGCTGCACGCCTACTACCGCCACGTGGCTCCTGACGAGGTCGTCGAGCGCTCGCCGGAGGACCTGGTGGGCGCCCTCGCCTCGCACCGCGAGCTCGCCTCAGCGCGGCCGCAGGGCACGGCAGCCGTCCGGGTCGTGACGCCCACCAGCGCCGAGTCCGGCTGGTCCGCCTCGGGCCGCTCGGTGGTCGAGGTGGTCACCGACGACATGCCCTTCCTCGTCGACTCGGTGACGATGGAGCTCAACCGGCTCGGGCACAACGTGCACTCCGTGATCCACCCGCAGTTCTCGGTCGAGCGGGACATCACCGGTGAGCTGGAGCAGGTGGCCTCCCTGGCCGAGGAGCCGCACGCGGACACGGTCGGTGCCGAGTCGTGGATGCACATCGAGATCGACCGCACCGACGAGGTGGAGGCCGCCGACATCACCGAGGGCGTCCAGCGCGTGCTGCGCGACGTGCGGGAGTCGGTGGAGGACTGGGCCAAGATGCACGGCCAGGTGCTGCAGGTGGTCGCCGAGCTCGACGCAGACCCGCCTCCGTTGTCGCAGGACGAGCTGCGCCAGGGCCGCGACTTCCTCACCTGGCTGGCAGACGACCACTTCACGTTCCTCGGCTACCGCGAGTACCAGCTCGAGAGCGAGGAGGGGTCGCCCGACGAGTGTGGCCTCCGCGCCGTCCCCGGCACCGGCCTCGGCATCCTCCGCCACGACCAGGACCTGTCGAGCGCCTTCGCCAAGCTGCCGCCGCTGGTGAAGGCCAAGGCTCGGGAGAAGACGTTGCTGGTGCTGGCCAAGGCCAACTCCCGCGCGACTGTGCACCGCCCGGCCTACCTCGACTACGTCGGCATCAAGACGTTCGGCCCCGACGGTGAGGTCGTCGGTGAGCGCCGCTTCCTCGGCCTCTTCTCCAGCGCCGCCTACACCGAGTCGGTCACCCGCATCCCGGTCCTGCGCGAGAAGGTCACCGAGGTGATGCGCCGCGCCGGCTTCGACCCGCGCAGCCACGCCGGCAAGGCGCTGATGGACACCCTGGAGAACTATCCGCGCGACGAGCTCTTCCACACCACGCCGGCCGAGCTCGCGCCCGTGGCACAGGACGTCATGTTCGCGCGCGAGCGGCGCCAGCTGCGGGCCTTCGTGCGCCGTGACACCTACGGCCGCTACGTCTCGGTGCTGGTCTACCTGCCCCGCGACCGCTACAGCACGACCGTGCGCGAACGGTTCTCCGACATCCTGCGCGAGGACCTCGGAGGCGAGCACATCGAGTTCACCGCGCGCGTCAACGAGTCGACGACCGCGCACGTGCACTTCGTGGTGCACCCGCCCAAGGGCGCCAGCATCCCCGACATCGACGTCACCGCCCTGGAGCGCCGGCTCACCGAGGCCTCCCGGTCGTGGCGCGACGACTTCATGAGCTCGGTGGTCAGCGAGTACGGCGAGGAGCGCGGCTCGCAGCTCGCCCGCGCCTGGGCGAATGCCTTCCCCGAGTCCTACAAGGAGGACTACACCCCGCAGCGCGGGTCCGCCGACCTCGGGCGGATGGAGGACATCGAGGGCGACGTGGGCATCGACCTGGCACTCTTCGACCAGGAAGAAGAGGCCGGCACCTACCGGCGCGGGGAGTCGCGGCTCAAGGTCTTCCGGATCGGTGAGCCCCTGTCGCTGAGCACCGTGCTCCCGATGCTCACGTCGATGGGCGTGGAGGTCGTCGACGAGCGGCCCTACCGGCTCGAGGGGCTGTCGCGGCCGTCGTACATCTACGAGTTCGGGCTACGCCACGGCCGCGTCCTCTCGTCCCACGAGCGGACCCTCTTCGCCGAGGCGCTGCGCGCCGTGTGGGACGGCTACAACGAGATCGACGGCTTCAACCAGCTCGTCCTCGCCGCCGGGCTGACCTGGCGCCAGGCGACGGTGCTGCGGGCCTACGCGAAGTACCTCAAGCAGGGCAACTCGCCCTTCGCCCTCGACTACATCGAGGGCGCGCTGCGCAACAACGTCGACATCACCCGGCTCCTCGTCGAGCTGTTCGAGTCCCGCTTCGACCCGGGCCGCGCGGACCGGGCGCTCGAGGCCGACGCCGAGGCCCGGGTCGCCAAGGTGGAGGCGATCGAGGAGCGGCTCGCGAAGGCGCTCGACGACGTGGTCAGCCTCGACCACGACCGCATCCTGCGCTCCTACCGGACGCTCATCCGGGCCACGCTGCGGACCAACTTCTTCCAGCGCGACGCCCAGGGAGAGGTGCACCCCTACATCTCGTTCAAGCTCGAGCCGTCGGCCATCCCCGACCTGCCCGAGCCGCGGCCGCGCTTCGAGATCTTCGTCTACAGCCCGCGTGTCGAGGGCTCGCACCTGCGCTTCGGCGCGGTCGCGCGCGGTGGCCTGCGCTGGTCCGACCGGCGCGACGACTTCCGCACCGAGGTGCTCGGCCTGGTCAAGGCGCAGATGGTGAAGAACACCGTCATCGTGCCCGTCGGCGCGAAGGGTGCGTTCTTCTGCAAGCAGCTGCCCGACCCCTCCGACCGCGACGCCTGGCTGGCCGAGGGGGTCGCCTGCTACAAGACCTTCATCTCCGGGCTGCTCGACATCACCGACAACCTCGTCGACGGCACCAACGTGCCGCCGCGCGAGGTCGTCCGCCACGACGGCGACGACTCCTACCTCGTGGTCGCGGCCGACAAGGGCACGGCGACGTTCTCCGACATCGCCAACGGCGTGGCCAAGGACTACGGCTTCTGGCTCGGCGACGCCTTCGCCTCCGGCGGGTCGGTGGGCTACGACCACAAGGCGATGGGCATCACCGCCCGGGGCGCGTGGGTCTCGGTCCAGCGGCACTTCCGCGAGATGGGTGTCGACTGCCAGCACGAGGACTTCACCGCCGTCGGCATCGGCGACATGTCCGGCGACGTGTTCGGCAACGGCATGCTCTGCTCCGAGCACATCCGGCTGGTGGCGGCCTTCGACCACCGCGACATCTTCCTCGACCCCGATCCCGACGCGCCGTCGTCGTACGCCGAGCGGAAGCGGCTCTTCGACCTGCCGCGCTCGAGCTGGCGCGACTACGACTCGTCGCTGATCTCCGAGGGCGGCGGCGTCTGGCCGCGATCGGCCAAGTCGATCCCGGTCTCCGCCCAGGTCCGGGCCTCGCTCGGGCTGGGGCCCGAGGTCACGGCGATGACTCCCGCCGAGCTGATGAAGGCGATCCTGCTCGCACCCGTCGACCTGCTGTGGAACGGCGGGATCGGCACCTACGTGAAGGCGTCCGAGGAGGGCAACGCCGACGCCGGCGACAAGGCCAACGACGCGATCCGCGTCAACGGCATCGACCTCCGGGCCAAGTGCATCGGCGAGGGCGGCAACCTCGGCTTCACCCAGCTCGGCCGCGTCGAGTACGCCCGGTTCGGCGCTGGTGGGAGCGGGGGCCGGATGAACACCGACTTCATCGACAACTCCGCCGGGGTGGACACCTCCGACCACGAGGTCAACATCAAGATCCTCCTCGACAAGGTCGTGCGCTCGGGGGCGATGGACGAGGCCGGCCGCAACGTGCTCCTCGCCGAGATGACCGACGAGGTCGGCGGCCTGGTGCTGCGCGACAACTACGAGCAGAACCTCGCCCTGGCCAACGCGGAGGCGCACGCCACCTCGCTGCTGCACGTGCACGAGGACTGGATGCGCGCGCTGGAGAAGCGCGGCGTGCTCAACCGCGACCTCGAGGGCCTGCCGAGCACCCGTCAGGTGCGCCGCCGCCTCGACCGCAAGGAGGCCCTCTCCGGACCGGAGCTGGCCGTCCTGCTGGCGTGGACCAAGATCGTCCTCGCCGACGAGCTGATCAAGTCCGACCTGCCCGACGACCCCTACCTGCGCGACGACCTGCTGGCCTACTTCCCCAGCCGGATGAAGCCCGACCTCGAGCAGGCCATCGAGGACCACCCGCTGCGCCGCGAGATCATCGTGACCCAGGTGGTCAACGACCTGGTCAACGGCGCGGGCATGACGTTCTGGCCGCGTCTGCAGGGGGAGACCGGGGCGAGTGCCGCCGACCTGACCCGCGCCAACTTCGTGGCCCGCGAGATCTTCGGCTCGCTGGCGATGCGCCAGGAGATCGCCGCGCTCGACAACCAGGTGCCGGCTGATCGCCAGACCCGCATGCGGATCGAGATGCGTACGCTCGTGGAGCGCGCGTCGCGCTGGCTGGTGACCAATCGACGCCCACCGCTCGACTCGCAGGCGACCGTCGACTTCTTCCGCGGACGTGTGCAGGCCGTGATGGCCGTGCTGCCGAGCATCATGAGCGGCCGCGAGCTCGACGACTTCCGTGCCCGCGAGAAGCGACTCACCGACCAGGGCGTCCCCGCCGACCTGGCCTCGCGGGTCGCGGGGCTGGCCCCCGCCTACGCCCTCCTCGGCATCGTGGAGACCGCCGACCGGCTCGGCCTCGACCCGGTCGAGGTGGCGCGCGTCCACTTCGCCCTCGGCGAGCGGCTGGGCCTGCCCGCCCTGGTCGAGCGGATCTTCGCCCTGCCCCGCGACGACCGCTGGCAGACGATGGCGCGGGCCGCGGTGCGCGACGACCTCTTCAGCGTCCACCAGCAGCTGACTGCGCAGGTTCTCGTGTCCACCAGCGCGGACGACTCGGCGCCGGCCCGGGTCGCGGAGTGGGAGAACTCCGACGAGGAGCTCGTGGGTCGCTCGGCCGTCACGCTGGAGGAGATCTGCCGCGAGGAGACCGCCGAGCTGGCCCGCCTGTCCGTCGGCCTGCGCGTGGTGCGCGGCCTGCTGTCCTGATGGGCCCGAGATCCTGATGGGCCCGGGATCCTGATGGGGCTGCTCCTCGCGACCCCGCGCGCCCGCCTGCGACGGCTCGCGGCCCGGTCGGGCCGGGCGGCGAGCCCACTCGCTGGCCGGACGGTGCTGGTCACGGGCGCCAGCTCGGGCATCGGCGAGGCCACGGCGCGCGCGGCGGCGGCGAGGGGCGCGCACGTCGTGCTGGTGGCCCGGCGGGAGACGGAGCTCGAGCGGGTCCGCGGTGAGATCGAGGCGAGCGGCGGGCGCGCGTCGTCGTACGTCGCCGACCTGAGCGACCTTGATGCGATCGACTCCCTCGTCGAGCGCGTGCTGGCCGAGGTCGGCACGGTCGACTACCTCGTCAACAACGCCGGGCGGTCGATCCGCCGCTCCCTGGACCTGTCCTACGACCGGTTCCACGACTTCGAGCGCACGATGGCGATCAACTACTTCGGCCCGGTCCGGCTCACGATGGGGCTGCTGCCCTCGATGCGGGCGCAGGGATTCGGCCACGTGGTCAACATCGTGACGTGGGGCGTGCAGATGAAGGCGCCGAAGTTCGCCGCCTACATCGCCTCGAAGACCGCCCTGGACACGTGGTCACGCATTGCCGGGCGCGAGACCTACGCCGACGGCGTCACCTTCACCAACATGCGATTCTCGCTCGTGCGCACGGCGATGGTCGTGCCGACCGACGTGTACGACAACCGCGCGAGCATGAGCGCCGAGCAGGCGGGCGTCAAGGTCGTCCGGGCGCTGGAGGACCGGCCGGTCACGTGGGACACCGTCGCTGGTCGCGTCGGCGAGGTGGTCAACATCGTCGCGCCGCGGCTCAGCGACGCCCTGATGTCACGCTTCCACCGCGCGGTGCCGGACTCGGCGGCTGCCCGCGGCGGGCGGGACTGATCCCGCACCGGAGTCAGTCAGAACATCAGGACGGCGGCCACGACGCCCGCGGCCACGACTGCCCAGCGGAAGACGGCGTCGGGGAGCTTGCGACCGATGCGGGCGCCGACGTAGCCGCCGACCACCGAACCGGCCGCGAGCAGCACGACGACGTCCCAGCGAGGGTCGGCGACGACGACGAAGATCAGCCCGGCGACGATGTTGCCGACCATGAGGGACAGCGTCTTCAGGCCGTTGACGATCCGCAGCTCGAGGTCGGTGCCGAGACCGAGGACGGCGACCATCATCACGCCCGCGCCGGCACCGAAGTAGCCGCCGTAGACGCCGGTGAGGGTGGCGAACACGGTGGTTGCCGGTGACATGTGCCGCCGTTCGCCGTGCCGCTCCCCGTTGCGCGCTCGCAGCCAGGCGGAGATGCGCGGCTGGGCGCCGACGAGCAGGCAGGTGAAGAGGATCAGCCACGGCACGATCGCCTCGAAGACACCGGGCGGCAGGCCCAGCAGGACGGCCGCACCCCCGGCGCCGCCGAGGGCGCACACGAGGATGATCCGCTTCGCGATCGGTCCGGCCTCGCGGACCTCCGCCCGGTAGCCGACGACGCCGCCGATGCCACCGGGGATGAGGCCCAGGGTGTTGGACACGTTGGCGACGACCGGTGGCAGGCCGAGGGCGACGAGGACCGGGAAGCTGAGGAGCGACGCGACGCCGACGGTGGAGGAGAGCACGCCGGCACCCAGCCCGGTCGCGACGACCAGGAGCGCCTCGGTCGCGGTCACCTCGCCAGGCCAGTGACGGTCTGCATGGTCCAACCCCCGTGGTCTGTGGAGCCCGCCCAGCATAGGGCCGAGCCGGTGCCGGTGTTGCTCTGCCCACGAGGGTCGCCAAGACGATCGGACCGCCGGCGTCTACCTCTGCCATGGCGGAGCGCCGGGGCTTCGGGAAGGGTGTGCCCATGACTGGACCGCTCGCAGACCTGCTCGTCGTCGACCTCACGCGTGCCCTCGCCGGACCACACGCCACGCAGATGCTGGGCGACCTCGGCGCCCGCGTGATCAAGGTGGAGGCGCCCGGCCACGGCGACGACACCCGCGGCTACGGGCCACCGTTCGTGGGCGAGCCCGACGCCCGCGAGTCGACGTACTTCCTGTCCACCAACCGCAACAAGGAGTCCATCGCGCTCGACCTCAAGGAGGAGACGGACAAGGACGTCCTGCTCGGCCTGGTCGACCGAGCCGACGTGCTGGTGGAGAACTTCCGCACCGGCGTGCTGGAGCGCCTCGGCCTCGGGATCGAGGAGCTGATGCGCCGCAACCCGCGGCTCGTGGTGCTCTCGATCACCGGCTTCGGCCACGACGGCCCCGAGGGAGGCCGGGCGGGCTACGACCAGATCGCCCAGGGCGAGGCCGGCCTGATGTCCCTGACCGGGTCCGGGCCGGACGACCCGCAGCGCGTCGGCGTACCGATCGCGGACCTGCTCTCGGGGATGTACGGCGCCTACGGCGTGCTCGCGGCCCTGCACGAGCGTCACGCCACCGGCAAGGGCACCGTCGTGCGTACGTCCCTGCTCGCGTCGGTGGTCGGCGTGCACGCCTTCCAGGGCACCCGCTGGACCGTCGCGGGCGAGGTCGGCCGCGCGCAGGGCAACCACCACCCCTCCATCGCTCCCTACGGACTGTTCCACTGCCGCGACGGCGCGGTGCAGATCGCGCTCGGCAGCGAGGGCCTGTGGAAGCGGTTCTGCGAGGGCTTCGGGCTCGACCCCGACGCCGACGGGCTCGCCACCAACGGCGAGCGGGTCGCCCACCGCGAGCGCGTGATCGAGGTCGTGGAGCAGGCGTTCGCCGACTGGGACGCCGAGCCGCTGCTGGCCCGGCTCGCCGAGGTGGGCGTGCCGGCCGGCAAGGTCCGCGCCCTCGACGAGGTCTACGAGTGGGACCAGGTCGCCAGCCAGGGACTGCTGGTCGACGTCGAGCACGCCACCCTGGGGCACCTGACCCTGCCCGGACCGCCCCTGCGGTTCTTCGACGCCGACGGCACCGAGGTCACCCGTCGCGACCACGTGGCCCCGCCGCTGCTCGACCAGCACGCCGACGAGATCCGCGCCTGGATCGGAGGCGGTGGCGCGTGAGTGCACCCCGTGACTCGAGGGTGAGCCATCCCCGGGCAGCGGTCAGCTGGCCTTCTTGGCCGCAGCCTTCTTCGCCGGCGCCTTCTTGGCCGTCTTCTTGGCCGCGGTCTTCTTGGCCGCCGACTTCTTGGCCGGGGCCTTCTTCGCCGCGCCCTTCTTGGCGGTCGACTTCTCGGGCTCCTCGTCCGTCTCCTCGCCGCGCGCGGACTTCGCCGCGGCCACCGACTTCTGCAGCGCGGCCAGCAGGTCGACGACCTCGCCCGAGGTCTTGGTGGACTTCTCCGTGCGCTTGATCTCGCCGCCCTCGATCTTCGACTTCACCAGGGCCTCGACGGCACCGGCGTAGTCGTCCTCGAACTCGCTGGCGTCGAAGTCGCCCGCCAGCGTCTCGACGAGCATGTGCGCCATCTTGACCTCGGTGTCCTTGACGTCGCCGGTGTCGACCTTGAAGTCGGGCGTGCGGACCTCGTCGGGCCACATCATCGTCTGGAGCACGATCACGTCGTCCTTCACCCGCAGCACCGCGATGCTGGTGCGCTGGCGCAGGGCGACCGTCACGACGGCCATCCGGTCGGCGTCGAGCAGTGCCTGTCGGAGCAGGGCGTACGGCTTGGCGCCGGCACCCTCGGGCTCGAGGTAGTAGGACTTCTCGAACAGCAGCGGGTCGATCTGCTCGCGAGGGACGAACTTCTCGACCGCGATCTCCCGCGACGACGCGGCCGGCAGCTCGGCCATGTCGTCGTCGGTGAGGATCACCATCTCGCCGTCCTCGGTCTCGTAGCCCTTGGCGATGTCGGCGTAGGCCACCTCCTCGCCGTCGAGGGAGCACACGCGCTGGTACTTGATCCGGCCGCCGTCCTTGGCGTGCACCTGGCGGAAGGAGACGTCGTGGCTCTCGGTGGCGGCATACAGCTTGACCGGGACCGAGACCAGGCCGAAGGAGACCGCGCCTTTCCAGATGGCTCGCATGAGGTAAGCATGTCCCATGCGCCCCATGCTCGCCACCAAGGGAGACGTCGTCCCCACCGGCGACGAGTGGTCGCACGAGGTCAAGTGGGACGGCGTCCGCATGCTCGCGGACGTGCGTGGCAGCGTGGATCGGGCTCGGTTGACCACACGCAACGGCAACGACGCCACCGTCGCGTGGCCCGACATCCATCCCGCCCCGATGGGTGGGCGCGACCTGCTCGTGGACGGGGAGATCATCGGCATCAACCACAACGGGGTGCCGGACTTCGCGGTGATCCAGGAGCGGATGCACGTCCGCTCGGCCACGTCCGCCGCGCGGCTCGCAACGACCGTGCCGGCGACGTTCATGGTCTTCGACGTGATGCGGCTCGACGGCCGCGACCTGACCTCCCTCCCGCTCACCGAGCGCCGCGCGATCCTCGCCGGGCTGGACCTCGGCACCTGGCAGGTGCCCCCGACGTACGACGACGGGCTGATGCTGCGGGACGCGACCCTGTCCCAGGGGCTGGAGGGCATCGTCTCCAAGCGACGGTCCTCGACCTACCAGCCGGGGGTGCGCAGCAAGGCGTGGCTGAAGTTCGCGCACCGGCACCGGTTCTCCTTCGTGGTGGGCGGCTGGCGGCCGCAGGAGGGCACGAAGGACCGGCTGGCCGCGCTGCTGGTCGGCGAGCCCACCCCGGACGGCCTGATCTACCGCGGCCGGGTGGGCAGCGGCATTGGCGGCGCGGCGAGCCGGCTGCTGGCCGGGAAGCTCGCCGGACGGCACCGCGCGGCCAGCCCGTTCGCCGACGAGGTGCCAGCGGTCGACGCGCGCGGCACGGTGTGGGTCGAGCCCTTCCTCGTGGTCGACGTCGAGTCGCACAACAAGATGCCGGTGACCCGGCTGCGCCAGCCGTCCTTCCGCGGCGTGCGCACCGACATCGGACCGGAGGACCTGTGACATGACGGGTGACATGGGGACGGGTGGCATGGGGTGCTGCCATGACTGAGGTGCAGGTCGACGTGGAGGGCCGCACCCTCACCATCAGCAACCTCGACAAGGTGCTCTACCCGCGCACCGGCACGACCAAGGGCGAGGTGCTCAACTACTACGCCCAGGTCTCCCCGGTGCTCCTGCCGCACCTGACCGACCGGGCGGTGACCCGGATCCGCTGGCCGCACGGGGTGGAGGGGTCGAGCTTCTTCGAGAAGAACGCACCGGCCGGCACGCCGTCATGGGTGCGTACGGCCGAGGTGCCGACCACCGGCTCGCGCTCCGGCAAGGGCGACGGCACGATCCGCTTCCCGATCTGCGACGACCTCGCGACGCTCACCTGGCTGGCCAACCTCGCCGCCCTCGAGCTGCACGTGCACCAGTGGACGGTCGAGGCCGACGGCACGCCGCGCCACCCCGACCGGCTGGTGATCGACCTCGACCCCGGCGAGCCGGCCGGCCTCCACGAGTGCGCACAGGTGGCACTGATGGTGCGCGACGCGCTGGCCGAGCGCGACCTGGGCTGCACACCGGTCACGAGCGGCAGCAAGGGTCTCCACCTCTACGCCCCCCTGGCCGCCACCGGACGACGGAGCCTGGACAGCGACGGCACGACCGCGCTCGCCAGGGAGGTCGCCGAGGCCCTCCAGAAGGAGCACCCGGACCTGGTGACGGCCACGATGACCAAGGCCAAGCGGCCGGGGAAGGTCTTCCTGGACTGGTCGCAGAACTCCGGCTCCAAGACCACGATCTCGCCCTACTCGCTGCGCGGCCGCGAGCGACCGACCGCCGCCACCCCCCTCACGTGGGACGAGGTCGAGGCGGGTGCCGAGGACGACCTTGCGCTGGAGCAGTTCTCGATGGAGCAGGTGCTGGAGCGGGTGGCGGAGCTCGGCGACGTCTTCGAGGCCTGACACCCGCACGTGCCCCGTCTCCCGGGATCCGGTTGAAACTGTTACCAGGTGTTACCGCGAGTGACCGTCGTGAGGGTCGGGCGTGGACCTGCGGATCGGATGCTTGCCACATGTCCCGCATCATGCTGATCCCGGTCGCAGTCCTCCTGGCTGCGGGCTCCGTCGTGCTCGGCCCCGGCGAGGAAGCCCCCGCCGCGCCCACGCGGACCGTGGTCACCCCGGCGGTCGACATGGGGATTCACGCCCCCACGCGCTGACCCTCCATCTATGCTCCTTGGCATGGCGCACGACGTGTTGGTGGTCGAGGACGAGGAGGACATCGCCGTCCCCTTGATGCGCACCTTGGAACGTGAGGGCTACGAGGTCACTCGGGTCTCGGGTGGTGCGGATGCGGTGTCCTTCGTCGTCGAGCAGCGACCGGCCGTGGTGATCCTCGACCTCGGCCTGCCCGACATGGACGGGCTCGACGTCTGTCGCCAGATGCGAGCGGGCGGCTACGAGGGCGGGATCATCATGGTCACCGCCCGCGCCGGGGAGCTCGATCGCGTGGTCGGCCTCGACGTCGGCGCCGACGACTACCTCGCCAAGCCGTTCGGCCTCGCCGAGCTCCTCGCCCGCGTGCGCGCCCTGCTGCGCCGCAGCTCCCTCGTCGCCCAGGACGACACCACCGTCACGACGGCCTCCGGTCTCAAGATCGACGCGGGCTCGCGCCGGGTCCACCTCGGGGAGCGCGAGATCGCGCTGACCGCCAAGGAGTTCGACGTCCTCGCCGTCCTCGCGTCCCACCACGACAAGGTCGTGCCGCGCGAGACCCTGATGAACCAGGTCTGGGACCAGAACTGGTACGGCTCGACCAAGACGCTCGACGTGACCATCGGCCGGCTGCGCACCAAGCTCGAGGCCGCCGACGCCGGCGAGCGCGTGGTCGCGATCCGCGGCGTCGGGTTCCGGCTCGAGACCGGCTGAGGTCCGGTCCGACCCTCCCTGGAGATCACACCTGGGCGGATCGCTCGCCGGGCGCGGGCAGGTCGACCCGCGCTGCTCCGGCATAGATGTTCATGCCGCCGTCCCGCACGAACCCGGCCAGGGTGATGCCGGCCTCCGTGGCGAGGTCGACCGCGAGCGTCGACGGGGCCGAGACCGCCGACATGACCGGCACCCCAGCCATCCAGGCCTTCTGCACCAGCTCGAACGACGCCCGGCCGCTGACCTGCAGGACGCAGCCGCGCAGCGGGAGCCGCCCGGCACCGAGCGCCCAGCCGAGCACCTTGTCGACGGCGTTGTGACGCCCGACGTCCTCCCGCAGGCACAGCAGCTCACCGTCCGCGGTGAACAACCCTGCAGCGTGCAGGCCTCCGGTCCGCTCGAAGACAGCCTGGCCGGCGCGCAGCAGGTCCGGCAGTCCGGCCAGCAGCGCAGCGCTCACGCGCACGGGGTCGTCGGTCACCGGCCACCGCGCCGCCGTACGGACCTTGTCGAGGCTGTCCTTCCCGCACACCCCGCACGAGCTGGAGACGTAGAAGTTGCGGGCGAAGTCGGGCACGTCCACGTGGGGAGCGAGCGTCACGTCGACGACGTTGTAGTGGTTGTCGGGGCGACCGTCCACGCAGTAGCGGGCGGAGACCACGTCGCCGGGCATCGCGATGACGCCTTCGGACAGGAGGAAGCCGGCAGCGAGCTCGAAGTCGTCGCCGGGCGTACGCATCGTGACGGCGACCTGCCGGCCACCGACCCGGATCTCCATCGGCTCCTCCACCGCGAGCGTGTCGGGTCGCGCGGTCGCGGATCCGCCGCGCAGCCGCACCACCCGCCGTCGGTCGGATCTCCTGCCCACGTCGGACTCAGTGTCCGCGAGCGATCCAGGCCGCGAGGTCCGGGGCTTCTGCGCCGACGGTGGTGTCGTTGCCGTGGCCGGTGTGGACCACGGTCGCGGCGGGCAACGTGAGCACCTTGCCGCGGATCGACTCGACGATCGTGGGGAAGTCGCTGAACGAGCGCCCCGTGGCGCCGGGCCCACCCTGGAACAGGGTGTCGCCGGTGAACACCGCCTCGAGCTCCTCGGAGTAGAAGCAGCACGCGCCGGGCGCGTGACCGGGGGTGTGCAGCGTCTGCAGGCGCACGCCGCCCACGTCGAAGACGTCGCCGTCGGCCAGCTCGTGGTCCGGTGCGAAGGCGTGCACCCGGTCCCACAGCATCCGGTCGTCGGGGTGCAGGTAGGACGGTGCGCCGGTCGCGGCGCCAAGGTCGCCGGCGGCCCCGATGTGGTCGTCGTGGGCATGGGTGAGCAGCACGGCCAGCACCCGACGGCCGGCGACGGCCTCGACGATCGCCTTGGCGTCGTGCGCCGCGTCGATGACGACGCACTCCTCCTCGTCCCCGATCACCCAGACGTTGTTGTCGACGTCCCAGGTGCCGCCGTCGAGGCTGAAGGTGCCGGACGTGACCACGCGGTCGACGCGGACGCTCACAGCTCGACCACCGAGCGGAGCACCTCGCCCTTGTGCATCTTCTCGAACGCCTCCTCGACGTCCTTGAGGCCGATGGTCTCGCTCACGAAGTCCGCCAGCGGGAACCGGCCCTGCTGGGCGAGGTCGACCAGCATGGGGAAGTCGCGGGAGGGCAGGCAGTCGCCGTACCAGGAGGACTTGAGGGCACCGCCGCGACCGAAGACCTCCAGGAGCGGCAGGGTGATCTCCAGGTCGGGGGTCGGGACGCCGACGAGCACCACCGTGCCGGCGAGGTCGCGGGCGTAGAACGCCTGCTCGTAGGTCTCGGGTCGGCCCACCGCGTCGACGACCACGTCGGCACCGAAGCCGCCGGTGAGGCGGCGGATGGCCTCGACCGCGTCCTCCTCGCGGGAGTTGACGGTGTGGGTGGCGCCGAAGCCCTTGGCCCACTCCAGCTTCCGGTCGTCGACGTCGACAGCGATGATCGTAATCGCGCCCACCAGTGCAGCGCCGGCGATGGCGGCGTTGCCCACACCGCCGCAGCCGATCACCGCGATGGAGTCGCCGCGGCCGACCGCACCGGTGTTGACGGCTGCGCCGAAGCCGGCCATCACGCCACAACCGAGCAGTCCGGCGGCAGCCGCGGGTGCCTGCGGGTCGACCTTCGTGCACTGCCCGGCGGCGACCAGCGTCTTCTCGATGAACGCGCCGATGCCCAGTGCGGGGGAGAGGGGCGTGCCGTCCGTGAGCGTCATCGGCTGGGTCGCGTTGTGGGTCGCGAAGCAGTACTGGGGCTTGCCCTTCGCGCACGCCCGGCACTGGCCGCAGACCGCACGCCAGTTGAGGACGACGAAGTCCCCGGGCGCCACCTCGGTGACGCCGGGACCGACGGCCTCGACGACACCGGCCGCCTCGTGGCCGAGCAGGAACGGGAACTCGTCGTTGATCCCGCCCTCGCGGTAGTGCAGGTCCGTGTGGCACACGCCGCAGGCCTGCACCTGGACGACCGCCTCACCCGGTCCGGGGTCCGGGACCACGACGTCGACGACCTCGACGGGCGCTCCCTTGCTGCGCGCGATGACTCCCTTGACGGTGCTGGGCATGACTCTCCTCGTGGAGGACGGGTTCCGCAGGCTGTCAGCGGAAGACGACGGTGTGGGTGCGGTCCAGGAGGACGCGGTGCTCACTGTGCCACCGGATCGCCCGGGAGAGGACCTGCGCCTCGACGTCGCGGCCCGCGGCCGTCATCGCAGCGGGATCGAGGGAGTGGTCGACGCGGACGACGTCCTGCTCGATGATCGGCCCCTCGTCGAGGTCCGCAGTGACGTAGTGCGCGGTCGCGCCGACGAGCTTGACGCCTCGCGCGTGCGCCTGGTGGTAGGGCTTCGCGCCCTTGAAGCTCGGCAGGAACGAGTGGTGGATGTTGATGGCGCGACCCTCGAGCTTGCCGCACAGCTCGTCGGAGAGCACCTGCATGTAGCGGGCGAGCACCACGAGATCGATGTCGAGCTCGTCCACCAGCTCCAGGAGCCGGGCCTCGGCCTCAGGCTTGGTGTCCGCGGTGACCGGCACGTGGTGGAACGCGATGCCGTTGGCCTCCGCGACCCCCTCGAAGTCGCGGTGGTTGGACACGATGGCGGGGATCTCGATGTTGAGCGCGCCGGTCGACGTGCGGAACAGCAGGTCGTTCAAGCAGTGCCCGAACCTGGAGACCATCAGCAGTGTCCGCGTGGGCGTGCGTACGTCGTGCAGCTGCCACACCATGGCGAACTGCTGGGCGACGGGAGCGAACTCACGGCGGAGCTGCTCGGCGCCGGCGCCCTCGAGCCGGAACTGGACCCGCATGAAGAAGCGGTCGGTGAGCCGGTCGTCGAACTGCTGGCTGGCGCTGATGTTGCCGCCGTGCTCCATCACGAAGCGACTGACGGCGAAGACGATGCCCGGGGCCTCCGGGCAGGTCAGCGTGAGCACGTACTCGACGTCGGGGGAAGGCTGGGACATCCGAATCTCCTTTTGCGTAATACACAACACGCTGAGCGATACGCAACAGCCTGCCGTACGAACCGGGCACGGGTCAAGAGGGGATTCGGGCGAGTTGAGGCAGAACGCGGTCGCGCCCGGCCGGGGCGAACCCCGGCCGGGCGCGTGCTGTCGTGTCCTCGAGCGGACGTCCTCTCAAGTCACTGAGCGAGCCAGGCCTCGACCTTGTCGGGGTTGTCCTCGATCCACTTCGCCGCGGCCTCCTCCGGCGACATGCCGTCGGAGGAGATGTACGCAGCCACGACGTTCTGGTCGTCGTTGGTCCAGGTGAAGTTCTGCACCAGGTCCACAGCCGTGGAGTCGGACTCCGCCCAGTCCGTGCCGACGATCTTCTTCAGCTCGGTCTGGGGGTAGTCACAGGCGACCGTCTGCGGGTCGTCCTGGCAGCCCGTCTCGTACGGCGGCAGCGCAACCCTCTGCATCGCCACCTCCGCGTTGAAGTACTGCGGCTCGTACCAGTAGCCGATGACCCATTCCTTGTTCTCCTCCGCCTTGCGGAAGGCCTCGATGGTGGCCGCCTCCGAACCGGAGAAGACGACCTTGAAGTCGAGGTCGAGGTTGCTCACGATCGCCTCGTCGAACTGGACGTAGGACGGGTCGGCGCCGAGGAACTGACCCTGGCCACCGGACTCCGAGGTCGCGAACTCCTTGGCGTACTTGTTGAGGTTCTCCCACTCGAGGATGTCGGGGTGCTCCTCCGCGAGCCACGGCGGAACGAACCAGCCGATGATGCCGATGTTGCCCTGCGGACCGAAGTCCATGGCCGTGCCGTCACCCTTGCCCTCGAAGAACTTCTTCTCGAGGTCCGGGTGGCCCCAGTCCTCGATGACGACGTCGACCTCACCGGTGCCGAAGCCCTGCCAGGCGACGTCCTCCTTGAGCTCCTTGTAGTTGACCGTGCAGCCGAGCTGGTCCTGGGCGACGGTGCCGACGACGTAGGCGCTCGCCTCATAGCCGACCCAGGGGTTGACGGCCATGTTGAGGTCGCCGCACTCCCCGCCGGCAGCGGCAGCCTTCTTCTCGTTGGCCTCGGTCTCCTTCGCGATCGACCCTCCGCCGCAGGCGGAGAGTGCGAGGGTGGCGACGGCGGCAAGGACCCCCAGTCGCGCTCCTCGGCTACGGGCAGTGCTCATGGCGGGTTGCCTCATTCGTGGATCTCCTCATTTTCTTGGTGGTCCGAGAAATCAGGGGGTGTCGTCACTTCGGCGGCCCGATCGGCAGCCGGACGAAGAAGGCGCGGCGGGGCCCGGGGTCGTCGCGTCGCTTGTCTGCCGCGGCCCGGGTGATCCGGTCGAGCATCACGCCGAGCAGCACGATCGTGATGCCGGCGGCCAGCCCCTTGCCCCAGGCCTCGCTGCGGGAGAAGCCGTAGACGACGTCGTAGCCCAGCGCGCCGGCGCCGACCAGGCCGCCGATCACGACCATCGCGAGCACGTAGAGAAGTCCTTGGTTGGTGGCGAGCACCAGCGACCCCTTCGCCATCGGCAGCTGGACCTTGGTGATCTCCTGCCAGGTGGTCTGCCCGGTCGAGCGGCCGGCCTCGATGGTCGTCGGCGAGACCGCCTTGACGCCGTCGGCCACCAGCTTGATCGCCGCCGGGGCGGCGTACACGATGCCGGCCACGATCGCCGTGAAGCGCGAGGGGCCGAACAGTGCCAGCACCGGAATCAGGTAGACGAACGGCGGAATGGTCTGACCGGCGTCGAGCAGCGGCCGGATGCCGAGGTCGACGCGTCGGTCCCGGGCCATCCAGACGCCGAAGACCAGCGCAAGGATCATGACCAGGACCGTGCCGACGAGCGCCATGTTGAGGGTGATCATCGCGTCGTGCCACAGGTCGAAGTACCAGATGCCGGCCAGGCAGATGATCGTGGTGATCATGGCGCGAAGGCCGCCGAAGACGAGGGCCAGCGCGGCGATCCCCAGGCCCGAGACATACCAGGGCGACTCCGCCAGGACCGACTCCATGGGGTTGAGCAGGCCGTTGGTGATCGCGTCCTTGAAGGCGCCGGTCGCTCCGGAGAAGGTGCCGGTGATCCAGTCCATCACGTCGTTGACGACGTCGGCGATCCTCGAGCCGAGGGTGTTCTCGGGGAAGCGGGCCAGGTCGACGTAGGTGCGCGAGACGTAGACCGCGACGATCGTCACGACCGCTCCGCCGATCAGCAGGATCCTGCGCGTCCGGGGGTCGCCGCCACCACCACGGGCGACCTTCTCGGCCCGCTCGCTGGCGGCCGTCGTGGTGCGGTCGAGCATCACTGCCATCACCACGATCAGGGCGCCGGGCACGAAGGCGGTGCCGACGTCGTTGATCCGCAGCCCCGCCAGCACCGGCTTGCCGAGGCCCGGCCCATCGACGAAGGACGCCAAGGTGGCCATCGACAACGCCGCGAGGATGGTCTGGTTCAGACCGACGATGATGGTCTTGCGAGCCATCGGGATCTGCACCTTGAGCAGTCGCTGCCAGTAGGTCTGGCCGGCCGAGTCGGTGGCCTCGATCGTGGTCGTCGGCACTTCGCGGATGCCGAACCCGGCAATCCGGACGATCGGCGGCAGCGCGTAGATCAGCGTAGCCACGACGGCCGACGGGATGCCGATCCCGAAGAACAGCACGACGGGCAGCAGGTAGACGAACGTCGGCATCGTCTGCATCACGTCGAGGACGACCGTGATCGCCCGGTTGGCTCGCGCACTCGTCCCGACGAGCACCGCGAGCGGCATCCCGACGACCACGGCGATGACGACCGAGATGCCGGTGATGATCAGCAGGTCGAGCGACTGCTCCCAGAAGCCGAGGACGCCGAAGGACAGGAACGACGCAAGCACCAGCAGCGCAATGCGCCAGTTGGCCACCACCAGCGCGACGTACGTCGAGCAGGCGGTCACCCCGAGCCAGCCGATCTCCGGCACGGGTCGCGGCAGGTTGGGCTTGGAGAAGATGCCCTGCATCATCTCGACGAGGCTGCGCAGGGCGTCGGCGAGGGCACCGGTGAACAGCATGACCGGGTTGGTGTCACGACCGGCAAGCAGATCGTTGTTGATCTCGGTGAGGTCGTCGTGCAGCGCCGTGCGTGCCACGCCCGGCAACGACAGGGTGTCCTTGCCGTCGGTGAGGTACCAGACCACGACCCACGCCACGATCACCCCGAGGGCGGGGATCCAGCGGCTGAGCGTCTTGCGCTCGGGAGGCGGAGGCGCCGCACCGGGCTCGACAGGACGCGGCGAGTCGGGGTTCGCCAGCTTCTGGCTCTCGACGAAGCCCCTGGCTCGAAGCCCGGGCCCGGCGACCCCTTCGGTCACGACTCCACCTCGGCCACGACGACCCGCATGATGTCGTCCTCGTCGACGACGCCGAGCAGCTTGTCGCCGTCCATCACCCGGATCGGGTGGTCGGACGCGATGGCCGCCCGCGCGGCCTGGCGGACGATCGTCGTCACCGGCAGTGCGGGGCCCTCCAGGGACTCACCCGGCCGCGGATCGCGCATCACCCACTTCAAGGTCAGCACGTGCGACTTGGGCACCTCGGAGACGAAGTCCTTGACGTAGTCGTCGGCGGGACGGGCGACGACCTCGTCGGGTGTCCCGATCTGCACGATGGCGCCGTCGCGCAGGATCATGATCCGGTCGCCCAGCTTGAGGGCCTCGGAGAGGTCGTGGGTGATGAACACCATGGTCTTGCCGAGCTCGCTGTGGAGTCGGATGACCTCGTTCTGCATGTCCCGGCGGATGAGCGGGTCGAGGGCCGAGAACGGCTCGTCGAAGAGCAGCATCTCCGGGTCGCCGGCGAGGGCGCGCGCCAGGCCGACGCGCTGCTGCATGCCGCCGGAGAGCTGGTCGGGGTAGGACTTCTCGTAGCCCGTCAACCCGACGAGGTCGACGATCTCGGCCGCCTTCTCGCGTCGCTCCTTCTTGGGCACGCCCCGCACCTCGAGGCCGTAGGCGACGTTGTCGATCACCTGGCGGTGCGGCAGCAGCCCGAAGTGCTGGAAGACCATCGAGACCTGCTTGCGGCGTACGTCGCGGAGCTGCTTCTCGGAGGCTGAGGTGACGTCCATCCCGTTGAGGCAGATGGTGCCGGCCGTGGGCTCGATGAGCCGGGTCAGCAACCTGACGAGGGTCGACTTGCCCGAACCCGACAGACCCATCACCACGAAGACCTCGCCCGGGGCGACGTCGAAGGAGACGTCCTTGACCCCGACGACGTTGCCGGTCTTGGTCTTCAGGTCGGCACGCGAGAGCTCGGCGTCCGGCGTGCCGATGACCTTGTCGGCTCGCGGTCCGAAGATCTTCCAGAGGTTGCGCACCGACAGCGCGGGCTCGGCGCTCTCGGCGGTGGATGTCTCCTGGCCCTCGGACGTGATCGTCATGGCTGCTCCTCGAGGTTGCGGCTGTCGCCGGGCGGGTAGAGAGGCGTGTCGTCGCGGTAGCGGTAGTACGGCACGTCAGCCGGGGGGAGGGGAGTGTTGCCGGCGATGAGGTCGGCAGCCTTCTCCGCGACCATCATCACGGGCGCGTAGATGTTGCCGTTGGTGACGAACGGGAACACCGAGGCGTCGACGACCCGGAGTCCTTCGATGCCGTGCACCTTCATCGTGCCCGGGTCGACCACCGCCATCTCGTCGATGCCCATCTTCGCGGTGCACGAGGGGTGCAGGGCCGTCTCGGCGTCCTCGGCGACCCACTTCAGGATCTCCTCGTCGGTCTCGACCGACGGCCCAGGAGACAGCTCGCCATCGTTGTAGGGCGCGAACGCCGGCTGGGTGAGGATGTCGCGGGCCACCCGGACCGCCTCCACCCACTCCTTGCGGTCGGTCGGCGTCGACAGGTAGTTGAACAACAGCGACGGGTGCTCGCGCGGGTCGGTGGAACGGATCCGCACGTGACCGCGGGTGTCGGCGTACATCGGCCCGATGTGCACCTGGTAGCCGTGGCCCTTGGTCGGGGAGCTGCCGTCGTACCGGATCGCGATCGGCAGGAAGTGGAACATCAGGTTGGGGTAGTCGACCTCGTCGTTGCTGCGCGCGAAGCCGCCACCCTCGAAGTGGTTGGTGGCGCCCAGTCCTCGCCGGTGGAACAGCCAGTCGTAGGCGATCTTCGGCCGCATGTGCCACCGCAGGCCGGGCGCGATCGAGACGGGTTCCTTCGAGGCGTACTGGATGTAGACCTCGAGGTGGTCCTGCAGGTTCTCACCGACGCCGGGCAGGTGGTTCACGACCTCGATGCCGTGCTGGCGGAGCAGCGCCTGGTCGCCGACCCCGGAGAGCTGCAGCAGCTGGGGGGTGTTGATGGCGCCGCCGCAGAGGATGACCTCACCGGCCTCGACGCTGCGGTGGCGGCGTCCGGCGCGTTCGTAGTCGACACCGACCGCACGCTGGCCGCGGAACCGGACGCCCGTCACGAACGCCATGGTCTCGACGTGCAGGTTCTTCCGGTGGCGCACCGGGTGCAGGTAGGCGCGGGCGGCGGAGAGTCGGCGGCCCCGGTGGAGGTTGCGGTCGAAGCGCGCGAAGCCCTCTTGCCGGTAGCCGTTGACGTCGTCGGTGAGGTGGTAGCCCGCCTCCTGCGCCGCCTGGAAGAACGCACCGAACAAGGGGTTCTCGGCCGGTCCGCGCTCGAGCACCAGCGGACCTTCTCCGCCGCGCCAGTCGTCGGCACCGGCCAGGCAGCTCTCCATCCGCTTGAAGTAGGGCAGGCAGTGGAGGTAGTCCCACTCCTTCATCCCGGGCTCGTGTCCCCAGCGCTCGTAGTCGAGCGGGTTGCCTCGCTGGAAGATCATCCCGTTGATGCTGCTCGAGCCCCCGAGCACCTTGCCGCGGGCGTGGAAGACCCGGCGGCCGTTCATGTACGGCTCGGGATCGGTCTGGTACTTCCAGTCGTAGAGCCGGTTGCCGATCGGGAAGGGCAGTGCTGCCGGCATGTTGATGAGCGGATCCCAGCGGTAGTCGCTGTGACCCGCTTCCAGCACCAGCACGCTGGTGCTGGGATCGGCTGAGAGGCGGTTGGCCAAGGCGCAGCCGGCTGAACCGCCACCCACGATCACGACGTCGTAGCGCTTCGCACCCATGTGTTCGTCCTTATCCCGCAAACCAGCGCTGCTCGGTGGGTCGGATGTTGTGCCAGATGTGCTTGGTCTCGCGGTACTCCTCGAGACCCGCCAGCCCGAGCTCGCGTCCGTTGCCGGACTGCTTGAAGCCGCCCCACTCCGCCTGCGGCACGTAGGGGTGGTAGTCGTTGATCCAGACGGTGCCCATCCGCAGCCGGCTGGCAACCCGCTGGGCCTTGCCCGCGTCCTGGGTCCACACCGCGCCGGCCAGCCCGTAGATGCTGTCGTTGGCGATGGCGACGGCGTCGTCCTCGTCAGTGAAGGTCTCGACCGTCAGCACCGGACCGAACGACTCGTCCTGGGTGACGCGCATGTCGCTCCGGCAGCCGTCGAAGACCGTCGGCAGGTAGTAGTAGCCGTCGGCCAGGGCGGGGTCGTCCGGGCGCGCGCCGCCGCAGCGGAGGACGGCACCCTCGGCCAGGCCTGCCGCGACGTACTGCTCGACCTTGTCGCGGTGGGCGGCGCTGGTCAGCGGTCCGGTCTCGGCCTTGTCGTCGAACGGTCCACCGAGCCGGATCCGCTGGGCGCGCTCCACGAGGGCGTCGACGAACTCGTCGTGGATCGACTCCTCCACCACGAGCCGGGCTCCGGCCGAGCAGACCTGACCCGAGTGGAGGAAGACCGCGGTGAGGGCGAAGTCGAGGGCGACCTCGAGGTCGGCGTCGGCGAACACGATGTTGGGGTTCTTGCCGCCGAGCTCCAGGGCGACCTTCTTCACGGTGCCGGCTGCCGCGGCCATGAGCAGCTTGCCCGTGGACAGACCGCCGGTGAACGACACCAGGTCGACGCGGGGGTCCTCCGAGAGGGGGGCGCCGGCGGCGGGGCCGGCGCCGAGGACGAGGTTGCCGACACCGGCGGGCAGCCCGGCTTCGGCGAGCAGCTTCATCAGGTGGATGGCCGTGTGGGGGGTCAGCTCGCTCGGCTTGAGCACGAAGGTGTTGCCGGCAGCCAGGCAGGGGGCCACCTTCCAGGAGGTCTGGAGCAGGGGATAGTTCCACGGGGTGATCAGGCCGCAGACCCCGAGCGGCTCGTGCACCACCCGACTGACCACGTCAGGGTTGCCGGTGTCCACGACCCGGCCCGAGTCCTCGGCGGCGATCCGTCCGTAGTGGCGGAACACCCCCACGACGTCGTCGATGTCGTACTCGGACTCGACCAGGCGCTTGCCGGTGTCCAACGACTCGAGCCGGGCGAGGGCGTCCTTGTCGCGCACGAGCAGGTCGGCCACCCTCAGCAGGAGGTCGCCGCGCTCGCGGCTCGAGGTACGGGGCCACGGGCCGTCGTGGAACGCACGATGTGCTGCCCCGATGGCGGCCTCGGTGTCCTCGCGACCTGCCTCGTCGACCTCGCCGACCAGGGAGCCGTCGGCGGGGCAGTGGATCGCCCGGCGTCCCCCTGCCCGGGCGGTCACCCAGTGACCGTCGACGTACAGTTCCGGCACGATCCGACCCCACCTTCTGGGAGCCCATGAGTTAGCGCATCGCGCAACTGTTTGCTTCCCTCGCAACTTGTGGGGTTGAGAGTGGCGCTGAGGCGTTGCCCGTGTCAAGGGTTACGGCAGCCGTAATGCAATGTTCATCAGGGGGAAGGAAACGAAACACGAAGGCCGGAACCGGTCCGCCTGCGTCCCGATTCTGGCCGTTGGTCGGCGGAGGCGTCTTGCTAGCCGAGCCAGCCCATGCGCTGGCTGATCCGGGCGCCACCCTCTTTGAGGTCGTCGGCGATCTCCTCTATCCGCGCCTTGTCGAAGCGGTAGGCCGGACCGGCGACGCTGAGCGCGCCGATCACGGCTCCGGTGTGGTCGCGGACCGGGACGGCCGCCGCGTTGAGCCCGGTCTCGAGCTCCTCGAACGCGGTCGCGAATCCCGTCGTACGCGCCTCGGCCAGCTGTGCCATCAACGTCGTGCGGGAGGTGATGGTGTGCTCGGTGTACGCCTTCAGTCCGGCAGCGGCGAGCACGCCCTCGAGCTCCTCCTCGTCCAGGTGGGCAAGCAGGATCTTGCCGCTCGACGTCGCGTGCAGCGGGGTGAGCTGGCCGACCCAGTTCTGGCTGGCGACGGCCGCCGACCCCAGCGCCTGCTGGACGTGGACCGAGTAGTGCTCGCGGATCACCGCGAGGTTGATGGTCTCGTCGAAGCGCTGGGCCAGGTCGTCGACGACCGGCCGGGCCTGACGGACCATGTCGAGGTGCCCCGGGATCGCGCTGGCGAGCCGCAGGATGCCGAACCCGAGCTGGTACTTCCCGCGCTCCGAGTTCTGCTCGACGAGGTCGCGCTCCTCCAGGGCGGCGAGGAGGCGGAACGCGGTCGACTTGTGGACGCCGATCTCGGCCGCCACCTCGCTCACGCCCGCGCTGCCCTCGCGGGCGAGGATCTCGAGCACGCTGACGGCGCGGTCGACCGACTGGACTCCGCCGGTCGCCTCCCCGGCGCCCCGCCCGTTGGACTTCTGCTCGCCGTTGCTCATAGCGCAACCCTACGGGGTGAGCGCGGGAAATCCGACGTCCCAGCGGGTGGTGTGACTCGGATCATCCGGCCACGTCGGCAGCGGGCTTCTCGACCCACCGCTTGACACGCATCGTCTCTGCCTCGCAGACTGTTGCGTATCATGCATGTAGTTGTGTAATCCGCACCGAGGTGGAGAAAATGATCCGAGTCTGCCCGTTCTCTGTGCTCCCCCCTGAGGGGCCGCGATGACCACCGCGACGAAGATCGACGGCACGCGAGTCGCCGCCGACATCAAGCAGCAGCTCGCGCCTCGCGTCGACCGGCTCCACGCCCATCGGGTCCGGCCCGGGCTCGGCACCATCCTGGTCGGTGACGACCCGGGGAGCCGTGCGTACGTCGCCGGCAAGCACCGCGACTGCGCCGACGTCGGGATCGCCTCCCTCCAGGTCGAGCTTCCGGCGACCGCCAGCCAGGCCGAGATCGAGGCGGCCGTCCAAGGGCTCAACGACGACCCCGCGTGCTCGGGCTTCATCGTCCAGCTCCCGCTGCCGCCCCACATCGACACCCACCGGGTCCTCCAGCTGATCGACCCCGACAAGGACGCCGACGGCCTGCACCCCACGAACCTCGGCAAGCTCGTGCTCGGGATGGACGGACCGCTCCCGTGCACGCCGCGCGGGATCATCGAGCTGCTGCGCCAGCACGACGTGCCGATCACGGGCCAGCGGTTCTGCGTGATCGGGTGCGGCCTGACCGTCGGCCGGCCGCTGGGCCTGATGCTCACCCGCCCCACCGAGCACGCGACCGTGACGCTCTGCCACGTCGCCACCGTCGACGTCGCCGCGCACGCCCGCGCGTCCGACGTCATCGTCGCGGCGGCCGGCGTGGCCCACCTCGTCAAGCCCGACTGGGTGAGCCCCGGCGCGACCGTGCTCTCGGTCGGCATCACCCGCACGATCGAGGGGATCCTCGGCGACGTCCACCCCGAGGTCGGCACCGTGGCGGGCAAGGTCAGCGGGGCGACCGGCGGCGTCGGACCGATGACCCGCGCCATGCTGCTGACCAACATCGTCGAGATCGCCGAACGCAGCCTCGACCATCGTCCGGGCAGGTAGGGGGCCCGGATGCTCACCCCTGCCCGCACCGCGGCACTGCGGCGACTGCTCTCCCACGTCCGCTACGAGGTGCTCCCCACGTCGAGGATCGAGGAGATCGTCGCGACGAACCTCCCGTCCGGAAGCACCGTGACGGTGACCGCCTCCCCCTCGAAGGGACTGGAGGCGACCGTCGCGCTGGCCGAACGGCTCGCCGCTCGTGGGTACGACGTGGTCCCGCACCTCGCTGCGCGGATGATCTCCGGCCGGACCGAGCTGGCAGAGATCAGCGACCGCCTGCGCCGGGTCGGCGTGACGACCGTCTTCGTGCCGGGTGGAGACGCGGACCCGGTCGGCGCCTACGTGGGGGCGATGGACCTGCTCGACGACCTCGCTGCGCTCGACAACCCCTTCGCCCAGGTCGGGATCACCGGCTATCCCGAGTCCCATCCGACCATCCATGACGACATCACCGTCCAGACGATGTGGGACAAGCGGCGTCACGCGACCCAGGTCGTGAGCAACCTGACCTTCGACCCCAACGTCCTCGGCGGGTGGGTCCGCCGGGTCCGCGCGCGCGGCGTGACCACCCCGATCCTCGTCGGCCTCCCCGGGCCCGTCGACCGGGCCAAGCTCCTGACGATGGCGACCAAGATCGGGGTGGGGGAGTCGACGAGGTTCCTCGCCAAGAACCGTGGCGTCTTCGCGCGGATCGCGGTCCCGGGTGGCTACGACCCGATGCGCCTGCTGACCCGCGCGGCCGGCGTCCTGGGCAGCGAGGAGATGAACGTCAGCGGGCTGCACCTCTTCACCTTCAACCAGGTGGCCGAGACCGAGACGTGGCGTCGCGACCAGCTCGCCAGGCTCGGCGCGGATGTGGCCGAGCTCGGACGGAGCGCCCGGTGACCGCGACCCGAGCCCCGGACGAGGCCCTGGCGGCCGTGGAGCGGGAGCTCCTCGCGCGATGGCCCGAGACCCGGATGGATCCGACGCTCGACCGGATCCACCTGCTCCTCGAGCAGCTCGGCCGGCCCCAGTGCGACTACCGGTCGATCCACCTCACCGGCACCAACGGCAAGACCAGCACCGCCCGCATGATCGAGGCGCTGCTCGCGGCGGGTGGCCGCACGACCGGACGACTGACCAGCCCGCACCTCGTCAGCATGCGCGAGCGCATCTGCCTCGAGCAGGAGCCGATCGACGCCGCGCGGTTCCTGCGCGCGTACGACGCCGTCGCGGAGCAGGCCCGGCGCATCGACGAGACGTCCGAGCACCCGTTGTCGTTCTTCGAGATGACCGTGGCGATCTCCTACCTGGCGTTCGCCACCCATCGGGTGGACGCCGCCGTGGTCGAGGTCGGCATGGGCGGCCGGTGGGACGCGACCAACACCATCGACGCCGACGTGGCCGCCATCTTGCCCATCGCGATGGACCACGCCGACTACCTCGGCGACACGCCGGAGGCGATCGCCGCCGAGAAGTCCGGGATCGTCAAGCCCGGCGCGGTCTGCGTCTCGGCAGAGCAGTCGCCGGGGGTCGCCGAGGTGCTCCGCGGGCAGGCCGCGGCCGTCGGCGCGCGTCTGGTGGTCGAGGGCCACGAGTTCGCCGTCACCGCCCGCCGGGTCACGGCAGACGGTCAGGTCGTCTCGGTCCGGGGCCTGCACAGTGACTACGTCGACCTCCCGTTGGCACTGCACGGCGACCACCAGGCGCAGAACGCCGCTGTGGCGATCGCATCCGTGGAGGCCTTCCTGGACGCACCGCTCGACATCGAGCTGGTGCGGAGGGTGCTGGGGCGGGTCACGTCGCCGGGACGGTTCGAGGTCCGAGCCGGGACGCCGCCCGTGGTCCTCGACGCCGCCCACAACCCACACGGAGCCCAGGCCCTCGCGCGCAACCTCGCCGAGCTCGCACCAGGCCGCACGATCGCCGTCCTGGGCGTGATGGCCGACAAGGACCACGGCGCGGTGCTCCGAGAGCTGGAGCGCGTCGTCGACGTGGTCGTCTGCACCCGCAGCTCCAGTCCGCGGTCCCTGCCGGCCGACGCCCTTGCGGTCACTGCACGGGCGAGGTTCGGCGCGGCGCGGGTGCGCGTCGCCGCGGACGTGGCCTCTGGGCTCGCCATGGCCCGTGCCCTCGCTGCCGACGGCGATGCGCCGGGGGAGCTGATCCTCGTGAGCGGCTCGGTCGTCACCGTCGGCGATGCCGTCGACGTGCTTGCGTCCGACGCCGAGGCGCACCAGGGTGCCCCGCCGGGTCGCCCTGCCCATGACCGCTGACGGGTCTGCTGCGCAGCAGCACCGCCTTGCCCGGGCCGCCCGTCAGCTCGGGGTTGGGTGCCGACGTTCCTTGTCGGCACCCAACCCCACCCTCGCGAGCTCAGGGTGCGCCGCGCAGGAAGTTCTCGATGAGCCGGACGCCGTGCTCGCTGAGCACCGACTCGGGGTGGAACTGGACACCGTGCAGCGGGAGGTGCCGGTGGCGCACCCCCATCACCACCGATCCCCGCTCGCCGTCGCGGCACTCCGCCGTGACCACGAGCTCGTCCGGCACCCGGGTGGCGGCGAGCGAGTGGTAGCGCACCACCGAGTACGGCGACGGGATCCCCGCGAACAACCCCGTCCCGTCGTGGCACACCGCGGCGACGTCGCCGTGGGCCGGCTCGATCCGTTCCACGAGCCCGCCGTACGTCGTCACCAGGCCCTGCATCCCCAGGCAGACACCGAGAACGGGGACGGTGCCGGCACGCAGGACGTCGCCGCCGACCGTGAAGTCCGCGGGGTCGTCCGGGCGCCCGGGCCCGGGGGAGAGCACCACGTGGTCGTAGGCGAGCACGGCGGCGGCGGTCGTCGCGTCGTGCTGCACGACGTCGGGCGCGGTGCCGGTCACGGCGGCGACGAGGTGCACGAGGTTCCACACGTAGGAGTCGTGGTGGTCGATCACCACGACGCGTGGAGGCGGGGTCACGGCGTTCCCTCCGGCTCGTGCAAATCGGGCGTTCAAGCCCCTTGACGGCACAGTCCAGCAGCAGGCATTGTTGCTGTCAACGCAATTGAGTGCAGATTACGCAACAGGAGGAAGTCGCATGGCTGGACGGCGGACCGTCATCATCGGCGCTGGAGTCGTCGGTGCCGCCCTCGCCGACGAGCTGTCGGCGCGAGGCTGGACGGACATCACCGTCGTCGACCAGGGCGACCTGCCCCTGACCGGCGGATCGAGCTCGCACGCTCCCGGACTGGTCTTCCAGGCCAGCGGCTCCAAGGTGCTCACCGAGATGGCGCGCTACACGGTGGAGAAGTTCCTCTCGCTGCAGCACGAGGAGCAGTCCTGCTTCCTGCAGGTCGGCGGCCTCGAGGTCGCGACCACGCCGGAGCGCCTCGCCGAGCTGCACCGCCGCCACGGCTGGCTCACCTCGTGGGGCGTCGAGGCCGAGGTCGTCGACGCAGACCGCTGCGTGGAGCTGCACTCGCTCGTCGACCGCGACCAGGTCCTCGGCGGCCTGTGGTGCCCCACCGACGGCCTGGCCAAGGCGGTGTGGGCCGTCGAGGCGCAGATCGAGCGCGCCAAGGCCCGGGGCGTGACGTTCCTCGGTCGCCACGAGGTCACCGACATCACCGTCGAGGACGGCCAGGTCACCGCCGTCGTCACCGACCACGGCGAGCTCCCGGCCGACGTCGTCGTCTCGTGCGCGGGCATCTGGGGCCCGAAGGTCGCCGCCCTGGTCGGCCTGGACCTCCCGCTCACACCCCTCGCGCACCAGCTCGCCGTGACCGCCCCGATCCCCGAGGTCGCCGGCCAGACCGACGAGGCGGTCCGCCCGATCCTGCGCCACCAGGAGCACGGCCTCTACTACCGCGACAGCTTCGACAGCCTGACCATCGGCTACTACCACCACGAGCCGATGCCGATCTCGGCGTACGACATCCGGGCGGTCGACGAGACCGAGGAGATGCCGTCCGTCCTCGCCTTCACCCCCGAGGACTTCGAGCCGGCCTGGGAGGAGACCCAGCGCCTGCTCCCCGCCACCAACGACACCAAGGTCGAGGAGGGCATCAACGGCCTCTTCTCCTTCACCACCGACGGCATGCCGCTGCTCGGCGAGTCGCGTGAGGTCCAGGGCTTCTGGGTCGCCGAGGCCGTGTGGGTCACCCACTCCGCCGGTGTCGGCCGTGCCGTCGCCGAGTGGATCGCCGACGGCTACTCCGAGACCTTCGACATCCACGAGTGCGACGTGAACCGCTTCGAGGACTACCAGGTCGCCCCGGCGTACGTGCTCGAGCGTGACTGCCAGAACTTCCGCGAGGTCTACGACATCCTGCACCCGCTGCAGCCGATGGACTCCCCGCGCAACGTCCGCCTCTCGCCGTTCTTCCGCCGCGAGGAGGAGCTCGACGCGTTCTTCCTGCCGGCCAACGGCTGGGAGCGCCCGCACTGGTACGGCGCCAACGCCGGCCTGCTCGAGCGCTACGACGTCCCGACCCCCAACGACTGGGCGGCGCAGTACTGGGACCCGATCGTCGGCGCCGAGGCGAAGGCGACCCGCGAGGGCGTCGCGATGTACGACATGACCGCCCTCAAGCGGATCAGCGTCACCGGCCCCGGCGTCGTCGACTTCCTGCAGCGCCTGTGCACCAACGACGTCGACAAGTCGGTCGGTGCGGTGGTCTACACCCTGCTCCTCGACATCGACGGCGGCATCCGCAGCGACATCACGGTCGCCCGACTGGGCAAGCACCACTACCAGGTGGGTGCCAACGGCGCGCTGGACATCGACTGGTTCGAGCGCCACCTCCCCGAGGACGGCACCGTCCAGGTCGCCGACATCACGCCGGGCACCTGCTGCATCGGCCTGTGGGGCCCGAAGGCCCGCGACGTGCTGGCCGGCCTCACCGACGCGGACATGACCAACGACGGTCTCAAGTACTTCCGAGCGAAGTCCCTCACCATCGGCAACGTCCCGGTCACCGCCTGGCGCCTGTCCTACGTCGGTGAGCTCGGATGGGAGATCTACACGACCGCCGACCTCGGCCAGCGCCTGTGGGACACCCTGTGGGAGGCGGGCCAGGAGCACGGCATCATCGCCGCCGGCCGTGGTGCCTTCAACAGCCTGCGCCTGGAGAAGGGCTACCGCTCGTTCGGTGGCGACATGACCAACGAGCACGACCCCTACGAGGCCGGACTCGGCTTCGCGGTGAAGCTCGACAAGGGCGACTTCATCGGCCGCGACTCGCTGATCGCCCGCAAGGAGCACCAGACCAGGACGCTGGCCTGCCTGACGATCGACAGCACCGAGGACGTCGTCCTCGGCAAGGAACCGGTCCTCGCCGAGGGCAAGCCGGTCGGCTACGTCACCTCCGCGGCCTACGGCTACACGATCGAGAAGGGCATCGCCTACGCCTGGCTGCCGCTCGAGGTCGCCGAGGTCGGCACCGAGCTCGAGATCGGCTACTTCGACAAGCGGGTCAGGGCCGTCGTCACCGCCGAGCCGCTCTTCGACCCGAAGATGACCCGCCTCCGCGGCTGATCACCCCCGTCCTCTCCTTCTCCCCACTCCTTCTTCTCTCCGGAGGTTCCCCGTGAGTTTCAAGACCGCCCCCGCGGCCAACATGGCCGAGATCGCCGCCATGGTCGAGCGCCGCGAGGTGGGCTACAGCCTCGAGTCCGCCTTCTACGCCAGCCAGGAGGTCTACGACCTCGACATCAAGGCGATCTTCGGCCAGCACTGGATCTTCGTCGCCTCCGAGGCCGAGATCCCCGAGCCGGGTGACTTCGTCACGATCGAGATCGACACCCAGTCGCTGATCATCACCCGTGACGACGACGAGCAGATCCGCGCGATCCGCAACGTCTGCCGTCACCGCGGCTCTCGCCTCCTGGAGGACCCGTGCGGCTCGATCGGCAACATCGTGTGCCCCTACCACCAGTGGACCTACCGCGCCGACGGTGAGCTCATGTACGCCGAGAGCCAGTCGCCGTCGTTCGACAAGTCGAAGTTCAACCTGAAGCAGGTCCACGTCCGCACCGTCGGCGGCCTGATTTTCATTTGCCTCGCCGACGAGGCGCCGGCCGACTTCGACGAGGTCGCCTCGGTCATCGAGCCCTACCTGCGCTCCTACCGCATCTCGGAGGCGAAGGTCGCCCACCAGACCGACCTCGTCGAGGAGGGCAATTGGAAGCTCGTGATGGAGAACAACCGCGAGTGCCACCACTGCGATGCGTCGCACCCGGAGCTGATCACCTCCTACTTCCCCTTCCTCCGCTACTCCGAGGAGGACGTCACCCCCCGCATGCGGCCGACCTACGAGCGCTATCTCGCCGCCACGGCCAACCTGGACAACGTCTGCTCGATCAACGGGGTCCCGCGCGAGCTTCGCCACGAGCTCGACACGCGCCCGACCGGCTTCATGATCATGCGCCTCCCGCTGGACGGCGACGGGGCGTCCTTCGGCCCCGACGGAGCCCAGGTGTGCCGCAAGCTCATCGGCGACGTCACCACCCCCCAGTTCGGCGACCTCTCCCTGCACATGCAGCCCAACTCGTGGTTCCACTTCCTCAGCGACCACGTGATCGTCTTCACCGTCCTGCCGATCGGTCCGGACAGGTCCCTGGTCCGCACGACCTGGCTGGTCCACCCGGACGCCGTGGAGGGCGAGGACTACACCATCGAGGGGCTGACCGGCGTCTGGAAGGCCACCAACGACCAGGACCGCGTGCTGGTCGAGAAGGCCCAGCGCGGAGTCACGGACCCGAGCTACGTGCCCGGTCCCTACGCACTGGTCGAGGACGACGTCGAGTCGTTCATCAACTGGTACGTCCGCCGCCTCCACGACTACCTCGAGCCGCACCGCGAGAGCGCCGAGCGGCTCGGTCATCTCAACGCGGTCGCGGCCCAGTAGCCACCTGATCTCCAGGAGAAGTGAAATGTCGTCCATCCAGGCACCTCAGCGCCTCGTGCCGTCCCTGCAGTCGCCCGTCTGCTGGACGGAGGAGGACCAGGCCGTGCTGGTGTGCACCGCGGTCAGCGACGTCACCCACGACGTCAAGAACTTCGTGTTCGAGCCCGAGGGCGACCAGGTCTTCGACTTCGAGGCCGGTCAGTTCCTGACCCTGATGCTCGACATCGACGGCTACCCGGTGAACCGCTGCTACACGATCTCCTCGCCTCCGACGCGCCCCCACCGCCTTGCCATCACCGTCAAGCGTGTCCTGGGTGGCGCGGTGTCCAACTGGGTCCACGACAACATCGTGCCCGGCAGCAAGGTCAACGCGATGGCGCCGCTGGGTGCCTTCACGCTCGCCAAGCAGCCGGCGGAGAAGTATCTCTTCCTGTCGGCCGGCAGCGGGATCACCCCGCTCATGTCCATGCTGCGCACGATGTACGACCTGGGGTCGCACGCCGACGTGGTCTTCCTCCACAGCGCGCGCACGCCGAGCGACATCGTGTTCCGTCACGAGCTCGCGGCCATCGAGACGCTCATGCCCAACCTCCGCGTGGTGCACGTCTGCGAGAACGACTACCCCTCGGAGCGCTGGGGTGGCATGCGTGGGCGCCTCTCGCCCACCATGCTCCACACGATCGTCCCCGACCTGCACGAGCGGGTCACCTTCAACTGCGGTCCGGTGCCCTACATGGAAGCCGTGCGCCGCATCCTCGGCGAGCTGGACTACGACCTCGGCAGCTACCACGAGGAGAGCTTCACCTTCGACGACCCGGCCCAGCCGGGCGCGACGCCGCCGCCGGAGGGAGTCGCGTACGACGAGATCGCCGTCGCTCCGCCGCCCGCCGGTGACGACGGGGTGGCGACGTACTCCGTCGAGTTCACCAAGAGCGGGCGCACGATCACGTGTCGCGCCGACCAGTTCGTCCTGGACGCGGCCCTCGCCGCCGGCGTACGCCTCGCGTCGTCCTGCAGCCAGGGCATGTGCGGCACCTGCAAGCTCCCCAAGCTGTCCGGCGAGGTGGAGATGAACCACAACGGCGGCATCCGCCCGCGCGAGGTCGCCGCCGGAAAGATCCTCGCGTGCAGCTCCAAGCCACTCAGCGACCTCTCGCTCGACGCCTGATCGCGCCCACAGCGCACCCCATCACCCCCGAACCAAGAATGGAGTCACCCCATGGCTGACAACCGAGTCGTCGTCTACGCGGGACCTGGAGAGGTCGCGATCGAGACCATCGAGTTCCCCAAGCTGGAGATCCCACGTGAGGTCGCCGAGGGGCTCGGCATCAAGCAGGCCGCCCCGCACGCGGTGATCCTCAAGCTCGTCACGACCAACATCTGCGGCAGCGACCAGCACATGGTCCGTGGCCGGACGACGGCGCCCGTGGGCCAGTCCCTGGGCCACGAGATCACCGGCGAGATCGTCGAGATCGGCGACGACGTCCTCTTCCACGAGGTCGGCGACATCTGCTCGGTGCCGTTCAACATCGCGTGTGGTCGCTGCCGGATGTGCAACGAGGGCAAGACCGGCATCTGCCTCAACGTGAACCCGGCGCGTGCCGGCGCGGCCTACGGCTACGTCGACATGGGCGGGTGGGTCGGCGGCCAGGCGGAGTACGTGATGATCCCGTTCGCCGACTTCAACCTGCTGAAGTTCCCCGACCGCGACGCGGCGCTGGAGAAGATCCTCGACCTCACGATGCTCTCCGACATCTTCCCGACCGGCTACCACGGCGCCTACACCGCCGGCGTGACCACGGGCTCGACGGTGTACGTCGCCGGTGCCGGCCCGGTGGGCCTCGCCGCGGCGTACTCGGCGCAGCTCCTGGGTGCCTCGACCGTCATCGTCGGCGACATGAACGCCGACCGCCTCGCGCAGGCCGCCAGCTTCGGCTGCGAGGTCGCGGACCTGTCGAAGGGTGACTCGCTGGTGGACATCGTCGCCGACATCCTCGGCGAGCCGGAGGTCGACGCGGCTGTCGACGCCGTCGGCTTCGAGGCGCGCGGCCACGGCAAGGACGCCGCCGAGGCGCCCGCCACGGTGCTCAACGACATCATGAACATCTCGCGTGCCGGCGCCTCCCTCGGCATCCCCGGCCTCTACGTGACCGGCGACCCGGGCGCGGTGGACGACGCCGCGAAGGTGGGCCAGATCGGCGTGCGGCTCGGCCTCGGTTGGGCGAAGTCCCACACCTTCGTCACCGGCCAGTGCCCCGTGAAGAAGTACAACCGCCAGCTGATGAACCTGATCCTGGCCGACAAGGCGCACATCGCGAAGGCCGTGAACGCCACCGCGATCAGCCTCGACGACGCCGCTCTCGGCTACGCCGCGTTCGACAAGGGCGCCGCCCAGAAGTTCGTCATCGACCCCCACGGCATGGTCGGGGCCTGAGTCGATGAGTGATGTCATGACCTCACAGATGTCCGTCCTCGACCGCACCCTCGCCGACTTCGACCCCGAGGTCGCCGAGCAGATCGAGCGCGAGCTGGTCCGCCAGCAGACGACGCTCGAGATGATCGCCTCGGAGAACTTCGCTCCGAGGTCGGTCATGGAGGCCCAGGGCTCCGTCCTGACCAACAAGTACGCCGAGGGCTACCCCGGCCGCCGCTACTACGGCGGCTGCGAGCACGTCGACGTCGTCGAGCAGCTCGCGATCGACCGGATCAAGGCGCTCTTCGGTGCCGAGGCCGCCAACGTCCAGCCCCACTCGGGCGCCCAGGCCAACGCTGCCGCGATGTTCGCCGTGCTCAACCCGGGCGACACCATCCTCGGCCTGGACCTGGCCCACGGCGGTCACCTGACCCACGGCATGCGGATCAACTTCTCCGGCAAGCTCTACGACGTCGTGGCCTACCAGGTCTCGCCGGACGACTTCCGCATCGACATGGCCGAGGTCGAGCGCCTCGCCGTCGAGCACAAGCCCAAGCTGATCATCGCCGGCTGGTCGGCCTACCCGCGTCAGCTGGACTTCGCGGAGTTCCGGCGGATCGCCGACAAGGTCGGCGCCTACCTGATGGTGGACATGGCCCACTTCGCCGGCCTGGTGGCCACCGGCCTCCACCCGAGCCCGGTGCCGTACGCCGACATCGTCACCACCACCACGCACAAGACCCTCGGCGGTCCGCGCGGCGGCGTCATCCTCTCGAAGGAGTCGCTGGCGAAGAAGATCAACTCGGCCGTCTTCCCCGGTCAGCAGGGTGGTCCGCTCGAGCACGTGATCGCCGCCAAGGCGGTGGCCTTCAAGATGGCCGCCGAGCCGGCGTTCAAGGACCGTCAGGAGCGCACCCTCGAGGGCGCGCGGATCATCGCCGAGCGGCTCTCGCAGCCCGACCTCGCCGAGGCGGGCATCTCGGTGCTCTCCGGCGGCACCGACGTGCACCTGGTGCTGGTCGACCTGCGCCACTCCGAGCTCGACGGCCAGCAGGGCGAGGACCGGCTGCACGCCGTGGGCATCACCGTGAACCGCAACGCCGTGCCGTTCGACCCGCGTCCGCCGATGGTCTCCTCGGGACTGCGGATCGGTACGCCGGCGCTCGCGACCCGTGGGTTCGACGCGGTCGCCTTCACCGAGGTTGCGGAGATCATCGCGGCCGCGCTGACGGGCGAGGGGGAGGCCGAGCAGCTCGCCGAGCTCCGCGGCCGCGTCGAGGCCCTCGCCGACAAGTTCCCCCTCTACCCGCCTCAGTTCGACAGCCAGGAGCGCTGATGTCCCACGGTATGCCCGGCGAGCACCCCGAGTGGCTCTGGCGGGACCCCGACCCGAAGTCGTCCTACGACGCGGTGGTCATCGGCGGCGGTGGCCACGGCCTCGCCACGGCGTACTACCTCGCCAAGAACCACGGCATGACCAACATCGCCATCCTGGAGAAGGGGTGGCTGGCCGGCGGCAACATGGCCCGCAACACCACGATCATCCGCTCGAACTACCTCTGGGACGAGTCCGCGGCGATCTACGAGCACGCGCTGAAGCTGTGGGAGGAGCTCCCCGAGGAGCTCGACTACGACTTCCTCTTCAGCCAGCGCGGCGTGCTCAACCTGGCGCACTCCCTCGGCGACGTCCGCGACTCCGTGCGCCGCGTCGAGGCCAACCGCCTCAACGGTGTCGACGCGGAGTGGCTCACCGCCGAGGAGGTGGCCAAGGTCTGCCCGATCATCAACATCTCCGAGGACGTGCGCTACCCGGTCCTCGGTGCGACCTTCCAACCGCGCGCCGGCATCGCCAAGCACGACCACGTGGCGTGGGCGTTCGCCCGGGCATGCGACGCGATGGGCGTCGACATCATCCAGAACTGCGAGGTCACCGGCTTCGTCAAGGACGGCAACCGGGTCACCGGTGTCGAGACCACCCGCGGCCGGATCCTCTCCGACACCGTCGGCATGGTCGCGGCGGGCCACTCCAGCGTGCTCGCCGAGAAGGCCGGCTTCCGGCTGCCGGTGCAGTCCCACCCGCTGCAGGCGCTGGTCTCCGAGCTCTACGAGCCGGTCCACCCGACCGTCGTGATGTCCAACTACGTCCACGTCTACGTCTCGCAGGCGCACAAGGGCGAGCTGGTCATGGGCGCCGGGATCGACCAGTACAACGGCTACGGCCAGCGCGGTTCGTTCCACGTGATCGAGCACCAGATGGCCGCGGCGCTGGAGCTCTTCCCGATCTTCGGCCGGGCGCACCTGCTGCGCACCTGGGGCGGCATCGTCGACGTCTGCCCGGACGCATCGCCGATCATCGGCGCGACTCCGGTCGACGGCCTCTACGTCAACGCCGGCTGGGGCACGGGTGGCTTCAAGGCCACTCCCGCGGCCGGCTGGGCGATGGCCCACACCATGGCCACCGGTGAGTCGCACGAGCTCAACAAGCCCTTCGGGCTGGAGCGCTTCACCACCGGCCACCTCATCGACGAGCACGGCGCCGCCGGCGTCGCGCACTGATCCCGCCCGAGACTGAGAAGGAGCACCTGCCATGTTGCAGATCGAGTGCCCGTGGTGCGGACTGCGGGACGAGACCGAGTACCACTACGGCGGCCAGGCGCACGTCGCCTACCCCGAGGACCCGAGCGCGCTGAGCGACGAGGAGTGGGCCGAGTACCTCTTCTTCCGCGACAACCCCAAGGGTCCCTTCGCCGAGCGCTGGGTGCACAGCGGCGGCTGCCGCAAGTGGTTCAACGCCGTGCGCGACACCCGGACGTACGAGTTCCTCGCGGTCTACACGAGCAACGACCCCCGGCCCGACATCAGCAGCCTGGCCAGCGCCGACACCGCAGGAGCAACGGCATGAGCAGCCCCCAGACCCCACGGCGCAGTCACCGCCTGCCCGCGGGCGGCTGCATCGACCGTGACACGGTGCTGACCTTCACCGTCGACGGCGAGCAGCTCACCGGTCACCCCGGCGACACCATCGCCTCGGCCCTGATCGCCAACGGGCGGGTCCGGGGCGGTGACTCGATCTACCGCGGCCGCCCCCGCGGCATCCTGGCGGCCGGTGGCGAGGAGCCCAACGCGTTGGTCCAGATCCTCGGCGAGCACTCCGAGCCGTCGGTCACCGCGACCGTCCGCTCGCTCACCGACGGCCTGAAGGCGAAGACGCTGTCCGGCTTGGGAGTCCTGGACCCCGAGCCCGACACTGCGGCGTACGACAAGCTGTTCGTGCACACCGACGTGCTGGTCGTCGGCGCCGGCCCCTCGGGCCTCGCCGCTGCCCTGTCGGCCGCGCGCTCCGGCGCCCGCGTCATCCTCCTCGACGAGCAGGCCGAGCTCGGTGGCTCGCTGCTGGGCAGCCGCACCGAGCTGGTCGACGGCACGCCGGCGACCGAGTGGGTCGCCCAGGCGGCCGCGACGCTCGCCGCGGCCGAGGAGGTCACGGTGCTCACCCGCACGGCCGCCTTCGGTTCGTACGACGACAACTACGTGCTCGCCGTCGAGGACCGGGCCGGCGGCTCGTCCGCCCCCCAGCCGGACGGCTTCTCGCGCCAGCGGGTCTGGCACATCCGTGCGGCCCAGGTGATCCTGGCCAACGGCGCCTACGAGCGCCCGCTGGTCTTCGCCGGCAACGACGTCCCCGGCGTCATGCTCGCCGGTGCCGTGCGCACCTACCTCAACCGCTACGCCGTGACGCCCGGTCGCCGCTTTGTGGTCGCCACCACCAACGACAGCGCGTACGACGTGGTCGAGGACATCCTCGCCGCCGGTCTCGAGGTGGCCGCCGTGCTCGACGCCCGGGGCAGCCTGTCGGTCCGCGCGACCGAGGTCGCCGCGGCGGGGGTCCGGGTCCTCTCCGGCACGACCGTCGAGCGGGCCGAGGCCGACAGTGGGACTGCGCTCCTGACGCGGGTCCACGCCGCGTCGATCGCCGACGACGACACCGTCACGCCGCTCGAGACCATCGACGCCGACGTGCTCGCGGTCTCCGGTGGCTGGAGCCCGCTGGTGCACCTGCACACGCAACGCCAAGGCACCACGACGTACGACGCGTCGCTGGTCGCCTTCGTGCCAGGGAGCAAGGTCAAGGACCAGACCGTCGTCGGCGCCAACAACGGCACCTTCCTCCTCGGCGACGCCCTCGCCGAGGGCACGTCGGCAGGCGCCGCCGCGGCAACCACGGCCGGTTTCCCGGTCGAGGCCACCACGGCGCCTGCTGCCGCGGGCACGGCCACCGAGGTCGGCGAGGTCCGCGCACTGTGGCTGGTGCCCGCCGCCGAGGGTGAGCCGGGGGAGTGGGACGAGCACTTCGTCGACCTGCACCGCGACCAGAGCGTCGCCGACGTCTGGCGCGCGACCGGTGCCGGCATGCGCAGCATCGAGCACGTCAAGCGCTACACCTCGATCGGCACCGGCCAGGACCAGGGCAAGACGTCCGGCGTCAACGCCGGTGGCGTGATCGCCGCGGCACTCGGGCTCGACGTCGCCGAGGTCGGCTTCAGCAACCACCGCGCGCCGTACACGCCTGTGCTCTTCGCGGCGCTGGCCGGCCGGGAGCGGGGTGAGCTGTTCGACCCCAAGCGGATCACCCCGATCCACGGCTGGCACGTCGAGCACGGTGCCGAGTTCGAGGTCGTCGGCCAATGGCTGCGTCCGTGGTACTTCCCCCGGGACGGCGAGGACCTCGACGCCGCGGTGGAGCGGGAGTGCCGTGCGGTGCGCACCAGCGTCGGCATGATGGACGCCTCGACGCTCGGCAAGATCGAGATCAAGGGCGCCGACGCAGGCGAGTTCCTCAACCGGATCTACACCAACGCCTACAAGAAGCTGGCGATCGGCTCGGCTCGCTACGGCGTGATGTGCAAGCCCGACGGCATGATGTTCGACGACGGCGTGACGCTGCGCGTGACCGAGGACAGCTACTACATGCACACCACCACTGGTGGCGCTGCCGGCGTGCTGGACTGGCTGGAGGAGTGGCTGCAGACCGAGTGGCCCGAGCTCGACGTCTACTGCACCTCGGTCACCGAGCAGTGGTCGACGGTGGCAGTGGTCGGCCCGAAGTCACGCGAGGTCGTCGCGAAGATGGCTCCCGGCCTCGACGTCTCCAACGACGCCTTCGGCTTCATGACCTTCCAGGAGACGACGCTGGCCTCGGGCATCCCCGCCCGGATCTGCCGGATCTCCTTCTCCGGCGAGCTCGCCTTCGAGATCAACGTCTCGGGTTGGTACGGCCGCCGGGTCTGGGAGGACGTCGTCGCCGCCGGCGCCGAGTTCGGCATCACGCCGTACGGCACCGAGACGATGCACGTGCTGCGTGCCGAGAAGGGCTACCCGATCGTCGGCCAGGACACGGACGGCACCGTCACGCCGCAGGACGCCGGCATGGACTGGATCGTGTCGAAGACGAAGGACTTCGTCGGCAAGCGCTCCTACACGCGTGCAGACAACATGCGGCCCGACCGCAAGCAGATGGTCGGCCTGCTGCCCGTCGACCGCACGACACGGCTGCCCGAGGGCAGCCAGGTCATCGAGGCCGGTCCGGCGCTGTCCGAGCGTCCCAAGCCGGTGCCGATGCTGGGCCACGTGACGTCGAGCTACGACAGCGTGGCGCTGGGGCGGCCGTTCGCGCTCGCCCTGATCAAGGGTGGTCGCGACCGCATCGGTGAGGTGCTGCTGGCGCCCGTCGGCGACCGCCTGGTCGAGGTCGAAGTGACCTCGTCCGTTCTCTACGACCCGGAAGGGACCAGGCGCGATGGCTGACCTGACCACGCTGCAAGGCCTCCGACGCAGCCCGCTCCACGACATGGCTGCCGAGCTCCGCGGCGGCCCCGTTCCCGGGGAGCGCGCGGTGCGGCTGCTCGAATGGCCGTACCTCACGATGGTGAGCCTCCGCGTCGAGCCGGGCTCCGACACCGCTCGGCGGATCGAGGGGGTCCTCGGCACGGGCCTCCCGGAGCGGTGCGGCGACGTGACGGGCGAGGGTGCCCACTCGGTGCTCTGGCTCGGGCCCGACGAGTGGCTCGTCGTCTCGCAGACGGCACCCGAGTCCCTGGTGGCCTCGCTGCGGTCGGCGACAGTGGACGGACGCGCCCAGGTCGTCGACATCTCCGCGAACCGTACGGTCATCGAGGTCTCCGGCCGGGCGGCCCGCGCGGTCCTCGACAAGGGCTGCCCGGCCGACCTGCACCCACGGGCCTTCGCCGACAACACCGCGATCACCACCTCGCTGGCCCGGGTGCCCGTCCTGCTGTGGAAGATCGACGCGCACACGTTCCGCGTCATGCCTCGGGCATCCCTCGCGCAGTACGTCGCGGCCTGGCTGCTCGACGCCGCGCTGGAGTTCGCCTCCCCGCTGCCGGCCGGCCAGGCGCCTGCCGCAGAGGGAGCCTGATGGCGCTCTCCGCCTTCGACCTCTACTCGGTCGGCATCGGGCCGTCGTCGTCGCACACGGTCGGTCCGATGCGCGCGGCGAGGCTGTTCGTCGAGGGGCTCGAGAAGTCGGGCCGGCTCGGCGACGTACGCCGCGTGCGCGCCGAGCTCTTCGGCTCGCTGGGCGCCACCGGACACGGCCACGGCTCGCCCAAGGCCGTCGTGCTCGGGCTCGAGGGCGAGGACCCGGCGACCACCGACACCGACCGCGCCGAGGCACGGATCGACGAGATCCGACGCTCCGGTGAGCTCGTGCTCAACGGCACGACACCGGTCCGCTTCGACGTCGACAGCGACCTGGTCATGCACCGGCGCAAGAGCCTGCCCGCACACCCCAACGGGATGACCTTCGCGGCGTTCGACGGGGACGACACGGAGATCCAGTTCCGCACCTACTACTCGGTCGGCGGCGGGTTCGTCGTCGACGAGGTGGCGACCGGAGCCGATCGCGTCGTCGTCGACGACACCGAGGTGAAGTTCCCCTTCAGCACCGGCCAGGAGCTGCTGGCCATCTGCGAGCGCGAGCAGATGTCGATCAGCGACGTCATGCTCGCCAACGAGCAGGCCTGGCGATCCGAGGAGGAGATTCGCGCGGGGATGCTGCACCTGTGGTCGGTGATGGCCGAGTGCATCGAGCGCGGCTTCCACCGCGAAGGCGTCCTCCCCGGCGGCCTCAAGGTGCCGCGCCGGGCTCCCGGGCTCTTCCGCGAGCTGTCGGGCAAGAGCGAGGTGGACCCGCTCCACGTCATCGACTGGGTGAATCTCTACGCCCTGGCGGTCAACGAGGAGAACGCGTCCGGCGGCCGCGTCGTGACCGCGCCGACCAACGGCGCGGCGGGCATCATCCCGGCGGTCCTGCACTACTACGTGCGGTTCGTACCGGGAGCCGACGACGACGGGATCGTGCGCTTCCTCCTCACTGCCGCGGCGATCGGGATCCTGTTCAAGATGAACGCCTCGATCTCGGGTGCTGAGGTCGGCTGCCAGGGCGAGGTCGGCTCGGCCTGCTCGATGGCCTCAGGCGGTCTGGCCGAGGTCATGGGCGGTACGCCGCCCCAGGTCGAGAACGCCGCCGAGATCGGCATCGAGCACAACCTCGGCCTCACCTGCGACCCGGTCGGCGGACTCGTGCAGATCCCGTGCATCGAGCGCAACGCGATCGCCTCGATCAAGGCGATCAACGCGGCCCGTCTCGCCATCATCGGCGACGGCACGCACAAGGTCAGCCTCGACAAGGCGATCAAGACCATGCGCGAGACCGGGGCGGACATGAAGACGAAGTACAAGGAGACCGCCCGCGGCGGTCTGGCCGTCAACGTCATCGAGTGCTGATGGCTGTCGACGACACGGACGGCAACGGGACCGGCTACACGGGCGACGACAGCAGGCTGCTCGGCACCGCGGACGAGACCGACCTCGCTGTCGAGCATCCGCACGACCATGCAGCGGGACTCCCCGCCGTCACGGTCGCCATGAAGCGCGCGCTGAGCCAGATGGGACCGAGCCGCACAGCGCGGACGCTGCTGCGCCTCAACCAGGCCGACGGCTTCGACTGCATGAGCTGCGCGTGGCCCGACCCGGACCCCGAGCACCGGCACCGTGCGGAGTTCTGCGAGAACGGTGCGAAGGCGGTGGCCGAGGAGGCGACGAAGGTCCGGGCGACGCCGGAGTTCTTCGCCCGGCACACCATCAGTGACCTGCTGCAGCAGACCGACCACTGGCTCGGCCAGCAAGGCCGCCTGACCCACCCGATGGTCAAGCGCCCCGACTCCGAGCACTACGAGCCGATCGACTGGGACGACGCGTTCGCCCTCGTCGGCGACCACCTGCGGCAGCTGGCGTCGCCGGACGAGGCGCTCTTCTACACCTCGGGCCGCGCCTCCAACGAGGCTGCCTTCGTCTACCAGCTGTTCGTGCGCGAGCTCGGGACCAACAACCTGCCCGACTGCTCCAACATGTGCCACGAGTCGAGTGGCGTCGCCATGATCGACACGATCGGCATCGGCAAGGGCAGCGTGAGCCTGGAGGACCTCTACCGGGCGGACCTCATCGTGCTCGCCGGACAGAACCCCGGGACCAACCACCCGCGGATGCTCTCGGCGCTCGAGATCGCGAAGCGGCGCGGTGCCCGCATCATCTCGATCAACCCGTTGCGCGAGGCCGGGCTGGTGAACTTCCGCAACCCGCAGTACCCCCGCGGCGTCGTGGGCGCGGGGACCGACCTCAGCGACCTCCACCTGCAGATCCGGCTCAACGGCGACCTCGCGCTCTTCCAGGCCATCGGGTGCCTCCTGGTCGAGTGGGACGCGGTCGACGCCGACTTCGTCTCGGGCTACACCGAGGGCTTCGGCGAGTGGCGCGACCACGTCCTCGGCGTGGACTGGGACCAGGTGCTCGCCGCGACCGGGCTCTCGCGTGAGCAGATCACCGAGACGGCGAGGATGATCGCCGACTCCGACGCCACGATCTACTGCTGGGCGATGGGGCTGACCCAGCACCGCAATTCGGTGGCCACCATCAAGGAGGTCATCAACGTCGCGCTCGCGCGTGGCGACATCGGCAAGCCAGGGGCGGGCCTGTGCCCGGTCCGCGGCCACTCGAACGTCCAGGGCGACCGCACCATGGGCATCTGGGAGAAGCCGCCGCCGGCGTTCCTGGACGCGCTCGAGGCGGCGTACGGCTTCGAGCCACCGCGCCACCACGGCTTCGACGTCGTGGAGTCCATCCACGCCATGCTCGAGGCCAAGGCGGCGGTGTTCGTGGCGCTGGGGGGCAACTTCCTGCATGCCGCACCCGACACCGCCCTGACTGCAGCGGCCCTGGAGAAGACGGCGCTGACCGTGCAGATCTCCACGAAGCTGAACCGCTCGCACCTGATCACCGGTCGCACCGCGCTGATCCTGCCCACCCTCGGGCGCACCGAGCGCGACGACCAGGCGACCGGACCGCAGTTCATCACCGTCGAGGACTCGATGTCGGTGGTGCACGCCTCCCGCGGCCGGCTCGACCCGGCCAGCGAGCACCTCCGGTCCGAGGTCGCGATCGTCACCCGCATCGCCGAGGCCGCCCTGGGCGACCGGTCGGTCGTGGACTGGGCAGCGCTCCGGTCCGACTACCGGCTGATCCGTGCCGGGATCGAGCGCGTCGTGCCCGGGTTCGTCGACTTCGAGCGGCGGGTGGTCGAGCGGAGCGGGTTCGTGCTGCCGCATCCTCCCCGCGACACCCGCAGCTTCCACACGCCCTCCGGCCGGGCGCAGTTCACCGCCTCGCCGATCGAGACGATCGAGGTGCCACCAGGTCACCTGGTGCTGCAGACCCTGCGCAGCCACGACCAGTTCAACACCACCATCTACGGCCTGAGCGACCGCTACCGAGGCATCGAGGGCGGTCGTCTCGTGGTGATGGTCAACCGCCGCGACCTGAAGGCGATGGGCCTGCGCGACGGCGACCGGGTCGACATCGTCAGCTGCTGGGAGGACGGCCGGGACCGCCGCGTACGCAACTTCCGCGTCGTCGAGTACGACACCCCGGTCGGCACCGCCGCGGCCTACTATCCCGAGACCAACCCCCTCGTGCCGCTGGGCTCTGCCGCCGAGGGCAGCAACACCCCGACCTCGAAGTCGGTCGTGGTCCGGCTCGAGCCGGTCGGCTGACCCGACCGGGCCCCCTGGTCTGACCACCAGGCCTCACCACCTGGCACCACACACAAAACTCCGGCCGTGCGCGATGCGCACGGCCGGAGCTCTGTCTGGCGGGAAGCTACGCCGGGTCGTCCCCGGTGCTGCTCTTGGCGCCGTTGGTGCACTCCACGCTGAAGGCGAAGTCGTCACCGTGCTCGGTGACGCCGGCGATCACCGCCTGCGCGACCGCCTCCTCGCCGTACTGGCGGCGAACCATCAGCGGGTCCTTGCGCAGGTCCTTCACGAGGGCCACGGTGATTCCGACCATCACGAGGACGAACGGCAGCGCAGCCACGATGGTGATGGTCTGCAGACCGCTGAGCGCGTCAGCGCCTCCGACCAGCAGCATCACCGCGGCGGACGCCCCGGTCGCAACGCCCCAGAAGATCACGTTGAACCGGCTGGGGTGCTGGGTGCCCTTCTCGGAGAGCGTGCCCATCACGATCGACGCCGCATCGGCGCCCGAGACGAAGAAGATCGCGACCAGCACCATGACCAGCACCGAGGTGACGGTCGCGAGCGGGAAGGACTCGAGCGTGGTGAACAGCTGCGACTCCAAGCCGCCGGCACCCGCGATGTCGACACCGTTCTGCTGCAGGTTCATCGCGGCGCCGCCCATGACGCAGAACCACACGACGCTGACCAGGCTGGGCACCACGAGCACGCCGGTGACGAACTGGCGGATCGTGCGACCGCGGGAGATGCGGGCGATGAACATGCCGACGAACGGCGTCCAGGACAGCCACCACGCCCAGTAGAAGACCGTCCAGCCCTCGAGCCAGGCCTGGGTGTCGGCACCCTCGGCGCCGGAGCGGGCCGACATCTCGGGAAGGGTCTGGATGTAGCTGCCGATCGACGTCGGGAGCAGGTCGAGCATGAAGATCGACGGGCCGACCACGAACAGGAACAGGGCGAGGGTGACCGCCAGGACCATGTTGATGTTGGAGAGCCACTGGATGCCCTTGGCGACACCCGACACGGCGGACACCACGAAGGCGGCGGTGAGGACGGCGATGATGCCGATGAGCACGGCGTTGCCCGTCGTGCCGATGCCGGCGACGATCTCCAGGCCCGTCCGGATCTGGAGGGCGCCGAGGCCCAGCGAGGTCGCGGAGCCGAACAGGGTCGCGAAGATCGCGAAGATGTCGATGACCTTGCCGACGCTGCCGTGCGCGTGCTTGCCGAGAAGGGGCTCGAATGCGGCGGAGATCAGCTGCAGGCGGCCCTTGCGGTAGACGCCGTACGCGATCGCGAGCCCGACGACGGCGTAGAGCGCCCACGGGTGCAGCGTCCAGTGGAAGAGGGTCGTCGCCATCGCGTTCTGGACGGCGTCGGGGTTGCCGGCCTCGCCGGTGCCCGGGGGAGGGGCCACCATGTGCGAGATCGGCTCGGCGACGCCGTAGAACATCAGGCCGATCCCCATGCCGGCGCTGAACATCATGGCGATCCAGGAGATGGTCCGGAACTCGGGTCGCTCGTCGTCGCGACCGAGCGGGATGTTGCCGTAGCGGCTTGCCGCCAGCCAGATGACGAAGACGACGAACGAGCTCGACGTGAGCACGAACAGCCAGCCGGCGTTGCCCATCACCCAGCCGAGAGCGTTGCCCGATGCACTGCTCAGCGAGGTGGTGCTGATCATTCCCCAGGCGAGGAACGCCAGCGCGACGACCGCGCTGACGCCGAAGACGACCTTGTCGACGCCACCGCTCTCAGTGCGGGGCGCCTCGGGCTCGACGTCGAGCGCCGGGTGCGGGATGGGGTCTCCCGCCGGTGACTTGAATGCGTCCTCGACAGCGTCGTGGACCGCCTGCGCGGTCGGCCTGCCGTTCCTCACCGGCGGCCGACGGCGCGGCGTCTCGGGGGTGGTGGTCATGCTGTGTGTCCCTTCGATGGGTCCGTGCCCGGGCCCTTCGACGATAGACCTTTGTTGTGACAGACGCAACAGACTGCTCAGCATGCAACAAAGGCTTGACATTTGTGTGACCTGGCTCACTATGCCGGTGCTCACGCCCCGCTCGCGCCAGCGACAGGACAGTGCCCGTGGCCACCGGGTGGTGGCCACGGGCACTGTGGGTGAGTCAGCAGGAGACCGACGGGTTCCACGGCGCGAAGACGCCGTCGGGGTTGCTGTCGAAGAGCCAGACGTGCAGGTCGTAGTGCACCGGCATCCCCGGGCCGTGACCCGTCATCGGGCCCTCGAAGGGGCGTCCCCAGAGGCTGGGACGGTCGCCGTCCGTGCTCAGGTCCTGGTCCGCGTCGGCCTGGAACCACTCGGCACCGATCAGCTCGTAGCCGCCGCCCGCGGTGGGGGAGTAGAGCAGGAGCGCCGGCTCACTGGCGTCGACCGGCGCCATCGCCCGGGCCGGGTTGAGGAAGTGCACGCCCATGCCACCCTCGGGCGACTCGGTGCACTCCGAGACCGGGATGAACCCGTCGGCGAGCGCGTGCTGGACGTCGGCGTACGGCGCCAGGCTCCGCTTGAGCCCGGCCAGGGCGCGGCCGGCGCCGTCACGCGAGTGCCGGTCGGCACTGCTCGGCTCGTGGACTTCGCCGTCGTGGGCGGAGGCCGACCCGCCCGTGACGAACAGGGCGGAGGACAGCAACGCCGCGGAGAGCGTCGTGGCGAGAATGCGGTGGGACATGGTGACTCCTTGAGAGTTGGTGGTTGGTGGTGACGATGTGGGACGGGCCTGACAGATCGCTGACGGGCCGCTGTCACGTCCCGAGCACGGGCTTGTTGCTGCGGATGACGCCGTGCGGGTCGCGCTCGCGCTTGATCGCCTGCAGCCGCGCCAGCCGCTCGGCGTCGTAGCCCGTGGTGTCGTCCTGGCCCTCGCCGACGAAGTTGGGCATGCGGTGCGCGCTGGCCAGTCGGCCGAGGGTCGCGTCGAGCATGGAGAAGGCGTGCGGGATCGCCACGGCCAGCTCCGGCACGGCGGGCACGCCGAGCGCGAACACCTGGAAGGGCTCGGTCACGGGCCGGACTGCGCCCCCAGCGGCGCCGTCGTCGGCGAACGCGCCTCCCAGGCCCCGGATCTGGACGAACATCAGCGGGCAGGCGCGCGGGTCGCTGATGGCGGCGCAGAGGTCGTCGATCGCCTCGTCGTCGAGACCGGTGAGCAGCATCGAGTGCTCGAGGGCCGGCATCGGCTCGGTCGGTTCGGCCGCGACCGCATCCAGGCTGCCGGGGGTGATGACCTGCATGAGGTCCATCTCGACCGGCGCTGCGTCGCGCAGCGACCACAGGAGGATGTTGGCCATCTGCTCCGAGCCGAGGTAGGTCGCCGCGACGTTGACGAACGACCGGCCGCGGAGCGGCTCGGGGACGTCCGGGATCGGCGGGAAGTGCAGCACGTGGGCCCACAGCGTCAGCTCGCGCGGCGCCACGAGGGCCAGGTCCCGGAAGGCCTTCAGCACTGCCGGCGCGTGCTCGACCCGCCACAGCAGCTGGCCGCCGTACATCTCCGGCGCGTCGAAGAGCGCCAGCTCCAGTCGTACGACGATGCCGAAGTCGCCGCCGCCTCCGCGGAGCGCCCAGAACAGGTCGGGGTCGGAGGCGCGGGTGACGTGGACGAGCTCGCCCGACGGATCGACCACGTCCAGGGACACCACGCTGTTGGCGGTGAAGCCGTGTGCGCGGGTGAACCAGCTGACACCGCCACCCAGGATCAGTCCGACGACGCTCGGGTCGGGGTTGCTGCCGGCGAGCGCCATCAGGCCGGTGCCGTCGAGGGCGGCGCAGAGCTCGCCCCACTTGACGCCGGCGCCGACGCTGACCGTGCCGCGCACGCGGTCGACCTCGATGCCGTGCAGCGCACGGGTGCGCAGCAGCAGGGTGCCGTCGAGCGTGGTGCGCGGGGCGTGGCCGGTCGGCTGCGCGCTGACCGACGTGCCGTGGGCCGCGGCAAAGCGGACCGCCTCGACGACGTCGCCGACGTGGGCGACCTCGAGGACGGCGGCCGGCTGCTGGTCGACGTTGACGATCCAGGGGGTCCGTACGTCCTGGAAGTCGGCGTCGGACGGAGTCACGAGGCGGCCGGAGACGACGAGCCGCAGCGAGTCCCAGTCAGTCGCGGACGGACCGGAGGACAGAGTGGTCAGGGTGCTGGTCATGGTGGGTCCTTCGTCGGGGTCGACCGATCCTGTTGATCGGGACGTGTCCCCAGCGTCGGAGCCGCCGCTTACCGGCGCCTTGCCATTCCCTTGCCGTCCGTCGCGATCCGTCCCTTGCGATCCGTCCCGCGCGCGGGCTCAGTCAGTCGCGTCGAGCGCCGCGAGCCGCTGCCGGGCGATGCGCTCCCAGCGAAGGCAGCCGACACGGGCGTTCTCCACGACGGCGCGCTCGAGCACCGCGCGGCCCTCGTCGAGCCGGCCGAGCGCCACCAGCCCACTTCCCAGGAAGCAGGCGACGCTGCCGAGGGACTGCACGCTCCCGTACGTCGCGACGGCGCCGGTGAACGGTCGGAGCCGGTCGACCGCTGCGGCCAGGTCGGGGTGCCGCGCGGCCGCCATGACGTCGACGGTGAGGCAGGCGGCGAAGAGACCGGCGTAGTCCCCACCCACCTCCGTGGGCGTGCCGAGGAGCCTGACGCCCGCATCCACCTCGCCCGCCGCGCAGAGCGCACTCGCCACCGCGGTCCGGAAAGCCAGGTAGGGGTGGCTGATCGCCGAGGCGACGATGTCCGGCGGGACTGGCGCTCCCTGCGGAGCGCTGACGATCGTGTAGAGCCCGGTCAGCTCGGGCAGGCCCACGACTGTGGTGCGACGGTGCAGCGCGAGGGTCTCGCGACCGATGCGGACCGCGTCCGGGTCCTCCGACTCCACGGCACGCATCCATCGCCACCAGCCCAGCGGCACGTCGGAGCCCGTGTGCCCGAGCCGGGCGGCCAGCTCCAGCACCGGAGCCATCTCCCGGTCGGCCTCCAGCGCCTTCCCCTGGTGGTGGAGCGCGGTCGCCAGCTGGAACCGCGCGGCCATGACGTACTCGTCGGTGTCGGCGACCTCCAGGGACTCCCGTGCACAGACCTCGCGCTCCTGTGCCTTGCCCGGCGCCCACAGCGCGACCTCCCGCGCCGCCAGGCAGTCGCGAAGCACCTGCCGATCGCCGCTGGCGCGAGCCAGCTCGATCGAGCTCCTCCCACACCGGTCGCCCTCGTCGTGGCGCCAGGCGATGTAGTGCTCGAGGCCGAGGTTGGCCCAGACGCGCGCCCGCAGCCCGGCGTCCTCGACGTGCTCGAGGCACAGCTCGAGGACCTCGACGGCGTGCGGGTCCTCACTGCCCATCTCGCGCCAGTGCCACACGCCGGAGCTGCGGAAGCTGGTGGCGGCCTCGGCCATCCGGGTGTAGTCGTCCCGCTCGCGCGCCAGCCGGATCGCCTCGTCGAGCGTCGCGAGCATGCCGTGGAGGTCGCCCAGGCGTTGCCGTGCGGTCGACAACGACAGCAGCAGCCCGTGCCTCCGCACCGGGTCGGGGTCCGGGATCTCCCGCTCGACCTCGACGGTGCGCGTCCAGAGGGTCAGTGCCTCGGCGAAGGCTCCCCGCGCCTCCGCCGCCTTGGCCGCCCGGCGACCGAAGTCGACGGCACCCTCCGCGAGCTCCGGGAGGTAGGGCGCGGCGAGCGTGTGGTGGTGCGCGACCTCGCCGACCAGGTCGGGGTCCCGGGCCAGCCGTTCGCCCAGGGCTCGCCCGACCTGGGCGTGCCAGCGCGCTCTCCGCCCCAGCGGGAGGTCGCCGTACACGGTCTCGCGGGTGAGAGCGTGCACGAAGCGGAGCTGCCCGACCACGCCGGTCTCCTCCACGATCCCGGCCGCGACCGCCTCGTCGAGGTCGTCGAGGACCGCCTCGCCGAGCGCCGCCGTCAGCAACCGCGTGTCGAACGTCCGCCCGACGACCGAGGCCACCGAGAGCGCGGTGCGGGTCGGCTCGGCCAGCTGGAGGACTCGCATCCGCAGCACGTCGGCGATGCCGTCAGGCACCTCCAGGTGCTCGGCGGCCTCCGCCGTCGCCCGGCCGCTGGCGGCCAGCAGCCGAGCCATCTCGAGCACGAAGAAGGGGTTGCCGTCGGTCCGACGGGTGAGGACCTCGACCAAGGCGGGATCGGCGTCGACCAGCACGTCCTCGAGCAGCGCGGCGACCGCCTCGTCGCTCAGTGGAGGCACGGGCACCCGGCGTGCCTCGAGGCGGGAGAGCCCGGCGAGCGCGTGGGCGAGCACCGGGTGGCGGCGCGGGTCGACGGTGCGCACGGTGGCCACGAAGAGCACGGGACGTCCGCGCAGCTCCTCGGCGGCGTACGCCAGCAGCCGCAGCGACGTGTGGTCGGCCCAGTGCAGGTCCTCCAGCAGCACGACCAGGGGCCGGGACCCGCTGCCGAGCAGCCGGGAGACCGCGGCGAACGTCCGCAGCGTGGTGGCCGCGGCGGCGCCCGCATCGGTCGCGCTCGCCCCCTGGGTCCCGCCCCCGAGCAGCGCCCGCACCTCGTCGGGCACGGCATCCTCGGTGTCGGCGAGGTCGCGCAGCACGGGGAGCCACGGCCAGTACGGCGGCGCCAGGTCGGCCTCGTGGCACCGGCCGACCACGACCCGAGCCCCGCGGTTCGCGGCCCGGTGAGCCGCCTCGCTGGCGAGCATGGTCTTGCCGATCCCGGCGTCCCCGGTGATCAGCAACAGGCCGCCGCGGTGCTGGTCGACCAGGTCGGTGAGCACGGCGTCGATGACCGCCAGGGCCTCGCTGCGACCGACGACCCCGGACACCCGGGCGCGGGTGGCGTCCGCGTCGGGGGTCATCGGCGGCCGTGCGTCGAGGGCGGGGTCGTGGGCGAGCATCTGCCCCTCGAGCGTGCGCACCGAGGCGGACGGGTCCACACCGAGCTCCTCGACCAGGGCCGTTCGCAACGTGCGCAGCGTCTCGAGGGCGTCGGCCTGGCGCTGGCTGCGGTAGAGGGCGAGCGCGAGCAACGACCACAACCGCTCCCGGAACGGGTGGTCGCCGACCACGCCCGCCAGCAGGCGGTGCGCCTCCTCCGGTCGGCCGAGGGCCAGGAACGCCTCGGCCCGGCTCTCCACCAGGGTCAGCCTGGCCTCCTCGAGGCGGACCGTCTCGGCTGCGAGCGTGGGCGCGTTGCCGAGACCGGCGAACGGCTCACCCCGCCAGAGGCCGAGCACACCGGCCGTCGCGTCGAGGACCTCCGCCGGCTCCAGGCCGGCGAGCCGCTCGGTGAGCCCGGCGACGGTGACGGCGTCGACGTCCGCGCCGACGAGGGTGTAGCCCGAAGGATCACGGCGCACCTCGGCGTGCTCGCCGAGGACGCGGCGGAGCCGGGAGACCGCGACCTGCAGCGAGTTGGCCGCAGCGGCAGGCGGCTCCTCGCCCCAGAGCTCGTCGACCAGCCGGTCGTCGCTGACGTGTCGTCCCACGGCGGTCGCGAGCAGTGCCAGCAGCACGCGCTCACGCCGACCGCCGACGGTGCGCTCCTCGTCGCCGACCCGGAGGCGCAGCGGACCGAGCACGTCGATCGCGACGGTCATGGAGCCCTCCTCCCCCAGGTGCACGCAGCATAAGGGCGCCACGGCGACCCGGCGGCGAGGTCTAGACGGGTCTGAGGCCAGCCGTCAGCCGGGGAAGCAGGCCCCGAAGGCGGCGCCGATGCTCTGGGAGAGCCAAGGCGGCAGGTAGTCGATGGCGTGCCCGCCGGTCTCCTGCTTGCCGGCTCCCATCAGCGCGTGCGTGTTCACCAGGATCCCGGTGGTGTCGAAGCTGTGGGAGCTCACGGCCGTCTGCACGATCGTGTCGCCGGCCGGGCACAGCACGCCGAGCAGCTCGTCGTAGGACGAGAGGCCCTGGCCGTTGACTGCGTGCGCATTGCCGTTCGCGCTGCGGCTTGCGTTGTAGCACTCGTGGGCCGATGCGCCGGTCCAAGGCATCGCGGGCCCGTGACCCCGGTCGGCGATGGCTCTAGACGGGCAGGTGGCTGACGCGTCGGGTGTCGGGTTCCTCGAAGACCAGCAGCGTGCGTGTACTGGTGACGCCGTCCATGCCCTGGATCTCGTCGAGCACGAGTCGGCGAAGGTCGGCATTGTCGCGGGCTCGGACGAGAAGCACCACGTCGAACTCGCCGCCGACGAGTGCGATGTGAACCACCCCTGGAAGTGCCTGCAGGCGTTGGGCGATCTGGCGCCAGGCTGCCTGGCGGACGTTGAGCGTGACGTACGCCGAGGTGCCGAGGCCGCTCAGCTCGGGGTCGACGTCAGCGCGGAAGCCGCGGATCACTCCGGAGGTCCGGAGCCGCTCGACCCGGGCGTAGGCGTTCGCCCGCGAGATGTGCAGGGTCTCGGCAAGCGTCCGCATCGACATCCGACCGTCGCTGACGAGCGCATCGAGGATCTGGTGGTCGGTGTCGTCGAGGGGGCTGGCCATGTGTCTCGTCCTCGCGGTGGGTACGTCGTGGAGTTGGACGAACGGCAACTGTTCGCGTCCTTGGTGCGGACATCTTCTCGCATTTCTGCCAACTGTGGAATTCGGATGGTGATCCATGGAGGCTGAGCGCATGACAGGTGACTTCGATCTCCTGCCCGCGGACACGCCGGTCCAGCTGATCGACCCTGCCGGCAGGCCGACGGGCCAGAAGGGATACCCACTCCCCGGAGAGGCCGCGTTGCTCCGGGCGTACGGTGCACTGATCGCCGCCCGCCGGCTCAACGACCAGGCCTACGCGCTGGTGCGACAGGGTCGGTTGGCGGTCTACCCGTCCTCGCACGGCCAGGAGGCCTGTCAGGTAGCCGCGGCACACGTGCTCGAGGACGACGACTGGCTCTTCCCCACCTATCGTGACACTGCCGCCATCGTCGCCCGCGGCGTCGATCCCGTCGAGACCCTGGTGCTCCTCAAGGGCGACTGGCACTCCGGCTACGACCCCGTCGCGGCCAAGGTGGCACCTCAGGCGACACCACTGGCCACCCAGCTGCCGCACGCTGTCGGCGTCGCACACGCCGCCCGACTGCGCGGCGAGCAGACGGTCGTGATGGCGCTGTGTGGCGACGGTGGCACGAGCGAAGGCGACTTCCACGAAGCGCTCAACTTCGCCGCTGTCTTCCGGGCACCGGTCGTCTTCTTCGTGCAGAACAACGAGTACGCGATCTCCGTACCCCTCGCCCGGCAGACGGCCGCACCGTCGATCGCCCACAAGGGGATCGGGTACGGCGTCCCCGGCGAGCGGGTCGACGGCAACGACGTCGCGGCAGTGCTGGCTGTCCTCGGTGCGGCCGTTGCCCGCGCTCGGGCGGGCGAGGGCCCGCAGCTGGTCGAGGCACACACCTACCGGATGCAAGCCCACACCAACGCCGACGACGCCACCCGCTACCGCCAGGACGAGGAGGTCGCCGCCTGGGCCGGACGCGAACCGATCCTCAGGATGGAGGCCTACCTGCGCGACAACGCGCTGCTGACCGACGAGCAGGCGAGGGTGTACGCCGAGGCCGCCGAGGCACTCGCAGCGCACACCCGTGACGGCCTCAACACCGATGTCGCGCCCCGGCCCGACGATCTCTTCGACCACGTCTACGCCTGCCGCACACCCCAGCTGGAGGAGCAGTCAGCGCTGCTCGCCGACGAGCTGGCACGGGAGGAGGCGCAATGCACGAGAAGCTGACGATGGCGCAGGCCCTCAACCGCGCGCTCCGTGACTCCTTGGCCGAGGATCCGTCGGTCCTGGTCTTCGGGGAGGATGTCGGCCCGCTGGGCGGCGTCTTCCGGATCACCGACGGGCTCACTGCCGAGTTCGGCGAGGAGCGTTGCTTCGACACCCCGCTCGCGGAGTCCGGCATCGTCGGCATGGCGGTCGGCCTGGCGATGAACGGGATGCGGCCGGTGGTCGAGATGCAGTTCGACGCCTTCGCCTATCCCGCCTTCGAGCAGGTCGTCAGTCACGTCGCCAAGCTCCGCAACCGCACCCGCGGCAAGGTCAGCGTGCCGATCGTGATCCGGGTGCCGTACGCCGGTGGGATTGGCGGCGTCGAGCACCACTGTGACTCCTCCGAGTCCTACTACGCCCACACCCCCGGACTGCACGTGCTGGCTCCGGCCAACGCAGCCGACGCCTACGGACTGCTCCGCGAGGCGATCGCCTCGGACGACCCGGTGGTGTTCCTCGAGCCCAAGAAGCTCTACTGGGCGAAGGAAGAGGTCGACCTCACGCAGCCGGTCCCCGGGATCGGCCGTGCCGCGGTGGTGCGGCAGGGCTCCGACGCGACGCTCATCGCTTACGGCCCCTCGGTCCCGGTCGCTCTCGAGGCCGCCGAGGTCGCGGCCCAGGAGGGCCGCAGCCTCCAGGTCGTCGACGTCCGGTCGATTGTGCCCTTCGACGACGCCACCGTCTGCGAGGCGGTCCGGTCCACCGGCCGGGCGGTCGTCGTGGCCGAGGCTGCCGGGTTCGCGAGCGTCTCGTCCGAGATCGTCGCCCGGGTCACCGAGCGGTGCTTCCACTCCTTGGCCGCGCCGGTCCGACGCGTCGCCGGCTTCGACATCCCCTATCCGCCGCCGAAGCTCGAGCACCTCCACCTGCCCAGCGTGGACCGTGTCCTCGACGCGATCGACGACCTGCAGTGGGAGCACGCATGAGCACGTCGACGAATGCTCCAGCCCGGGTCTTCCGCCTGCCCGACCTCGGCGAGGGCCTGACCGAGGCGGAGGTCGTCCGGTGGCTGGTCGCTGTCGGCGACCAGGTCGCCGTGGACCAGGCCATCGTCGAGGTCGAGACCGCCAAGTCGCTCGTCGAGGTGCCCTCGCCCTTCGCCGGGCGGGTGGCGACCCTGCACGGCAAGGAGGGTGAGGCGGTCGCGGTGGGCTCGCCGCTGATCACGATCGACACGGTCGGGTCGGAGCAGGCCGGCTCGGGCAACGTGCTCATCGGCTACGGCACCACCCAGACCACCGGTCGTGGTCGTCAGCGCAAACCCCGGGCAGCTGCGGCTCCCGACGCCGTCGGTCCCCCCGCGCCGCAACCCACGCCCCCCGCGGGTGACCCGACCAAGCGACGTCTGGTCATCTCGCCGCTCGTACGCCGCCTCGCCCGCGACGGCGGTGTCGACCTGGCCGACGTCACCGCGACGGGCGAGGCCGGCGTGATCACGCGCAGCGACGTGGTGCGCGCGCTCGCGGCTCGCGAGGACCCGGCCCCGGCCGCCCCGCCGGCCGTGACCCCGACCACGACGCCGGTCAGCGCTGCGAGCGGGTCCGGCGAGCGTCGTACTCCGCTCAACGGCTTCCGCAAGGCGGTCGCTGCCTCACTGTCCCGCAGCCGCGCAGAGATCCCGGAGGCGACGGTCTGGGTCGATGTCGACGCCACGGCGTTGTGGCAGATGCGCGAGAGCACCCGCACGCCCGCAGACCCCGGACCGGGACTCCTCGCCTACCTTGCGCGGTTCGTGGTCGCCGGGCTGAAGCAGTACCCGGTCCTCAACGCCCGGCTCGACACCGAGCGACAGGAGATCGTCGAGCTCGACCAGATCCACCTCGGCCTCGCCGTGCAGAGCGAGCGTGGGCTCGTCGTACCAGCGGTGCTCAACGCCGAGACGATGACCACCGCCCGGCTCGACGCCGCGATCCGCGACCTCACCTCGCGTGCCCGGGAGGGCCGGGCAACGGCCGAAGAGCTCTCCGCCGGCACCTTCACGCTCAACAACTACGGCAGCTTCCGCGTCGACGGAAGCGCGGCGATCATCAACCATCCCCAGGTCGCGATCCTCGGCTTCGGCCGCATCCTCGACCGCCCCTGGGTCGTCGACGGCGCGATCGTCCCGCGCAAGATCACCCAGATGTCCTTCGTCTTCGACCACCGCGTCTGCGACGGAGGTACGGCGGCCGGCTTCATGCGTGTGGTCGCCGATGCGATCGAGGACCCCGCCGCGGCAATAAGGAACCTCTGAGCCCACATCTACGGAAGGAAGAGCATGAGCATCGACAAGGTCATCGGCGAATGGGACGGGCAGCTCAGCTGCTCTCGCTATGACGAGGCCAGCGGCGCGTTCTTCACCATCGCGCTCCACTCGCTCCGGCTCGGCCCAGCGGCGGGAGGGACCCGCGCGATGCAGTACGTCGGCCACGACACCGCCGTCGACGACGCCACCCGGCTGGCCGGTGCCATGACGCTGAAGATGGCGATCGCCGGGTTGCCGATGGGCGGCGGCAAGTCCGTCATCGCACTGCCTGCTCCTCGTCACGTGCTGACCGAGGGTCAGTGGCAGCGCATCCTGGAGATCCACGCCGAGAACCTCCGGGCCCTCAACGGTAGCTACTGGACCGGCCCCGACGTCGGCACCGCGTCGGTCGACATGGATGTCCTGCACGCTGCCGGCGGCTACGCCTTCGGCCGGTCCGAGGAGGCTGGTGGGCCCGGTTCGAGCGCGCCCGAGACGGCGCACGGGGTGCACGTGGCGATCCACGCGTCGATCCGCGAAGCCGGCTTCGATGACCTCAGCGGCCGCCGGGTGCTGGTCCAGGGTCTGGGTGCGGTGGGCTACGACGTTGCTGCGAGGGTGGCTGCCGAGGGCGCACACGTCATCGCCACCGACGTCGACCCGATCCGTTGCGAGCGCGCCCGGACGGAGCTGGACGCGGAGATCGTCGCCCCACGTGACGTGCTCTCCACGCCCTCGGACGTCTTCGTTCCCTGCGCGACCGGGAACGTCGTCGACGACGCGGTGGCCGGCACCCTGCCGACACAGGTCGTGGCCGGAGCAGCGAACAACCTCCTGGCCCGCGCGACTGCGGCCGACGCTCTTGCCCGCAGGGGCGTCGTCCTCGCACCGGACTTCGTCGCCAACGGCGGGGGAGCCATTCATCTGGTCGGCCGCGAGGTCCTCGGTTGGAGCGCTGACCAGGTCGCAGCGCACGTCGAGGGGATCGAGGGCACCCTGAAAGAGGTCTTCGACCTCGCCCGCTCCGAGCGGATCAGCACCGAGCACGCCGCGCGACGCCTGGCCTCGGAGCGGTTGAGGATCCATGTCTGAGGCGTTCATCCTCGACGGCATCCGCACGCCGATCGGCAGGTACGGCGGAGAGCTGTCTGGGGTGCGGCCCGACGACCTCGCGGCTCTCGTCGTACGGGCTGTGGTCGAGCGGAGCGGCATCGACCCGGCCGACATCGACGAGGTCGTGCTCGGCGCGGCCAACCAGGCCGGCGAGGACAACCGCAACGTCGCCCGGATGGCGACCCTCCTTGCCGGACTCCCAGACACGGTCCCGGGGTTCACGGTCAACCGCCTCTGCGCGTCCGGGCTCACCGCCATCACGACGGCCCGGCAGATGATTGCCTCGGGCGACGCCGACGTCGTGGTGGCCGGAGGTGTCGAGTCGATGACCCGCGCTCCCTGGGTCACGGAGAAGCCGGCCCGCGCCTGGACGAAGCCCGGCCAGAGCTGGGACACGTCGATCGGATGGCGATTCACCAACCCGGCATTCGACGCCGACACCACCCTCACCATGCCGCAGACCGCCGAGCGCGTCGCCGAGCGCTGGAGCCTGACGCGCGAGGACCTCGACGCGTTCGCGCTGCGATCGCACCAGCGAGCACTCGCGGCACAGAAGGACGGGTGCTTCGACGCCGAGATCGTCGCTGTCGGCGTGGTGACCCAGGACGAGGGACCCCGGGCCGACACCACGGCGGAGAAGCTCGCGCAGCTCCGACCGATCCACGGTCACGGCGGCCTCGTCACCGCCGGCAACTCCAGCTCGCTCAACGACGGCGCAGCGGCCGTCGTACTTGTGAGTGAGCAGTATGTCCAACGGACCGGCCTGCAGCCCCGCGCACGAGTCGTTGCCGGAGCCAACGCCGGCGTCGCGCCGGAAGTCATGGGCATCGGCCCGGTGCCCGCCACCCGCAAGGTCCTGACCCGCGCCGGCTGGACGATCGACGACCTCGACGCGGTGGAGCTCAACGAGGCTTTCGCCTCCCAGTCGCTCGCCTGCATCCGCGACCTCCGGCTCGACGAGCAGATCGTCAACGCCAACGGGGGTGCCATCGCGCTCGGACACCCTCTCGGGTGCTCCGGCACCCGGCTCGCAGTCACCTTGCTCAACCGGCTCGAACGACTCGACGCGCGTCGCGGACTTGCCACGATGTGCGTAGGTGTGGGGCAGGGTTCTGCGCTGCTGCTGGAACGACCATGAGCTGTCGGCGGTCAGCCGACCGCCTGGAACCGGACGTCGACCGCCAGACCGGCACGCGTAACCCTGGTCTGTGGCGCTCAGCAGAGCACGTTGAACGGAGGCTTTGACTGAGGTCCCGCCCATCGACAGGGGGCACCCGTCTTCGCAGGAGACAAGACAGCCCGCGTGGGTCCCTCGATGCGCTTGATTTTGCGGCAGGCTCACCTCAGGGAACTGATGAGTCACGCGCAGTGGGCGCTCGGCTCGGGAGGAGCAACAGAGATGCGCAAGATGTTGGTGCTGCTGACGGGCCTGCTCATGGCCACGACCGTGACCGCGCCCCCGGCGGCGGCGATCACCGGAAACTATGTCGAGGACGTCGAGCACTCGTTCGTCGGACTGGTGGTGTTCTACGACGAGGAGGGCGAGTTCGTCCAGCGCTGCTCCGGATCACTGCTGACCTCCACCGTGTTCCTCACCGCCGGGCACTGCACGGATGCTGCGACCGGAGCGGTGACCGCCCGCGTCTACTTCCAGCAGGACGCCGGCGCCCACTACGACCCGGCGACCGGCATGGACCCCGTCTCCGGGTATCCGGAGACCTGCGCTGCCGGGACACTCGGCACCTTGTGTGCCACCTCCGACGAGCTCTACAACTACGGATTTCCCGGGGGCCTTCCCGACAGCGGCGACGCCGGCCTGGTCATCCTGGACCAGGATATCGCGATGCCTGAGTACGGCGCCCTGGCAGCGGCCGGCACGCTCGACCGCCTGGCCACTCGTCGAGGGCAGCAGGCGCTGACTTTCACGGCCAGCGGCTACGGCTTGACCGAGGTCAACCCGGTGAAGGTCACGTCCTTCCGCGAGCGCCTGATGGCCCAGGCGCAGCTGACCAACCTGCGCAGCCACCTCACCGACGGGTTCAACCTGCAGACCAACGGCAACGGCGCCGGTCGAGGTGGCACCTGCTCGGGGGACTCGGGTGGTCCTGTCTTCTACGGGGGCTTCGAGAGCAACCTCATCGTCGCAGTCACCTCCTTCGGGCTGAACGAATACTGCCGGGGGACCGACTTCGCGTTCCGGACCGATCAGCAGGCCGTGCTCGACTGGATCCGAGACTCCGTCGGCGAGAGCACGTGGGCAGACATCACCCTCGTCACGATCTGACTGTCGGCAGCCGCGAGGAGCCAGAGGGTGACGGCGCGTGCGGTTGAGGCGGGGTACTTGTCACTGGCGGGCGGCACCGCTTGGCTGCGTCACCTCAGCACCGAACGCTTCTTTTGCGTCTGTGAGTCTGTTCGTCACACTCGCTGAGAAGTCCGGCTCCTAGGACACGGGTCTGCCGCACGGAGGAGGTAGGCGTGGCTGAGACTGCCGTTGCGCTCGCCCTGACTCCTGCCGGTGCGGATGCGCATGGGGGATCTCCTGATCGGGGGTCCCGGGAAGTCTTGCGGGGATTCTCGCCGGCGTCCGGCGAATTGAGCAGACGGGTGAGCAGGTGCGCGGCGAGGGGTCGGCCCGCAGGGGGAGGCGACCGTCGTACGCCGCATCGCCGAGGACGCATCCGGGTGCTTCAAGCGGGGGAGTGCATCACCCCCGCAGTTGGCGTCTGCGGGTGACTCGGAGGACGGGCAGCACCCATTCGGCCTCTCTGCGGCTCGGCGCGTCAGTGTCGAGCTTGGTTCGCGCCGCGCGTCACGAGCTCGAGCGGCACCACATGGATGTCGCCCGAGGGCACGCAGCACGAGAGGTCCGTCCGGCACGCCTCTGTCGGCGCCGACGCGTCGAGTGTCGCCCGTACGTCATGGAGCTGACGCGCGAACTCGCCCAGCTCCTTGATGCGCTGCGCGATCTCGGCCTGCTTCTCGTCGATGAGCCGGATCACCCGGGCATGCGCGGCGGTGCAGTTCGCTCCGCCCCAGATGGGGAGAAGGTCGGCGATCTGCTCGCAGCTCAATCCCATTCTGCGTGCGCGGTGCACGAACAGGAGCTGGGTCGCCGAGTCCTCGCCGTAGTCGCGGTATCCCGACCCCGTGCGGATGGGGGCACCGAGGAGCCCGATCCGCTCGTAGTAGCGGACCGTCGAGGTGGGCACCCCGACCCGGTCCGCGAGCTCTGAGATTCGCATCCACCCACGGTAGACCCGGCACTGGGGTGCAGGGTCAACCCTTGACCTTGCATCCGAGTTCAAGGCCTACGGTCACGGCAACGGACCGGCACACGGTCCCCGACCCGAGGAGCCCACCATGTCCACCTTCACCCGTGAGAACACCGAGATCGCGGTCGACGTCGAAGGGGTCGGCCGGCAGCACCGCGCGGAAGCCGGCGGGATGATCGTCGCCCTCGAGCGCTGGAACGCCGGGCTCGACACCGCCGAGATGTTCGCCGACCTGCCCGACGGGGCGTGCCAGGAGCCGCACTTCGGCTACGTCCTGGCGGGTTCGGCGACGGTGCGCTACACCGACGGGGAGTCCGAGACTCTCTCGTCCGGCCAGGCCTACTACCTGCGGCCCGGCCACAACGTCCATGTCGACCACGACGTCGAGCTCGTGGAGTTCACCCGGTCCGACGATGCGCCCGGCATCAACACGCTCGAGCTGTAGCCGCCGCTCCCTGGCGTGCATGTTTGCGGCGGTGTGGCGCACCACGTCGCGCAGCTCATCATCGCCCTGGTGTCCCGCACGGTCTCCCCTCGGTCATGACCGCAGACCTGACGGCTGTCGGTGCAGCGGGCACTGGTGCGGGCCGAACGAACGGACGGATGATGTGTCCCGGTACGACGCCCCCACGAGCACCCTCGGTCGTGCCACGGGGAGGCTAGCGTCGTCGCAACCCCGCGGTGGACCGACCGAGGACGCGCACGGAGGAGGTAGGCGTGGCTGAGACGGCCATTGCGCTCGCCCTGACTCCAGCCGGTGTCCCGCCGCTGCGCACCCACCAGGCTCGGGCCCTCGCCGCCCTCGACACCGTCTGGGACGCGGACCGCCGCCGGGCCTGGGTGGTGCTGCCGCCGGGCGCCGGGAAGACCCGGGTGGGCCTCGAGACGATCACTGCCGCGCTGGGTGCCGGGACCGCGACGCACGTCGTCGTCCTCGCGCCGAACACCGCGATCCAGGCACAATGGGTCGCCGCCGCGGCCGCGCACCGGCTCTCTGCAGGCACGAGCCGTGACCTCGCCGCGACCGTGACGTGCCTGACGTACCAGTCCCTCGCGGTGTTCGACGCCGATGCCGAGGTTGCCGACGACCCCGACGAGACGCCCCGCACCGAGCGCGGCTCCCTGCTCGACCGGCTCCACCGCAACGGCGCCGAGCTGGTCGAGAACATGCGCAGCGCCTCCGGCTTGCTCCTCGTGCTCGACGAGTGCCACCACCTCCTCGAGGTGTGGGGGCGCCTGCTGGGCGAGCTCCTGCACACTGTCGAGGACGCCCGCGTCCTCGGACTCACGGCCACCCCACCGGACGCGATGAACCGTGAGCAGGCAGCCCTGGTCGACGAGCTCTTCGGTGAGGTCGCGTTCCGGGCCGGAGTGCCGGCCGTGGTGAAGGAGGGCCACCTCGCCCCGTTCGCCGAGCTGGCGTGGCTGACCACCCCGACCGCCCACGAGACCGAGTGGCTGGCCGCGGAGGCGACCAGGTTCACCGAGCTCACCACCTACCTGACCGACCCGACGTTCGGGTCGTTGAGCTTCCTCGAATGGATCAACGCCCGCTTCGTGGAACCCGTGCCCCAGACCCGGAGCTGGGCCGAGGTCGTGAAGGCCGAGCCGGACCTGGCCCACGCGGCGCTGCGCATGAGCCATGCCGGCCTCCTCGCCGCCCCCGAGGGTGCCAGGCTGAACGAGCAGCACCGCCGAGCCCCGGACGCCGACGACTGGGTCGCACTGCTCGGCGACTGGATGACGAAGCACGTCACCCGCAGCGATGACGCCCGTGACCGCGACGTGGTCGAGAAGGTACGCCGCGCACTTCCTGCGGTGGGGTACGTCTGGACCCGTCGCGGCATCCGCCGCGGACGCTCCCCGGTCGACCGGGTCCTGGCGCGCTCGCACGCGAAGACGACCGCCGCGGTCGAGATCGTCGCCCACGAGCTGTCCCTGCTCGGAGCGCGAACTCGGATGCTGGTCCTGTGCGACCACGAACGCGCGTCCTCGACGCTGCCGACGGGGCTGCAGGGGGTGCTGGACCAGCAGTCGGGCTCCGCGTACGCCGCCCTGGAGGCGCTGGTCGCCGACCCGACCACCGCGACGCTCGGCCCCCTGATGGTCACCGGCTCCACCGTCGCCGGACACCCAGACACGCTTGCCGCGCTCGCCGCACACGCCGAGGAGATCGACCCCCGACTCGCCGGGAAGCTGCAGGTCGAGGGCGAGGGTCCCGTGGCGACGCTGACGGGGGCGTGGAGCAGTCGGCACTGGGTCGCCCCGGTCACCTCCTTCTTCGAGTCAGGCCACTGCCAGGTCCTCGTCGGCACCCGCGGGCTGCTGGGGGAGGGATGGGACGCCCGCCGCATCTCCGGCCTGATCGACCTGACCACCGCGACGACGCTCACCGCCGTCGTCCAGACGCGCGGCCGCGCCCTGCGCACCGACCCGACGTGGGACGAGAAGGTCGCGGTGAACTGGTCGGTGGTCTGCGTGTCCGAGACGCACCCCAAGGGCGGCAACGACTGGGACCGCCTCGTGCGCAAGCACGAGGGGTTCCACGGCGTCGACGACGACGGCGACATCGTCGACGGGGTCGGACACATCGACGCGGCGTTCTCGCCGTACGCGCCCCCGCCGGTCGCCGCTTTCGACGACATCAACGCCCGGATGCGGGCCAGGGCCTCCCAACGCGACGAGATCCGTTCCTGCTGGGAGGTCGGCCAGCCCTACCGCGACCAGATCGCCCCGACCTTGCGTGTCCACTCCACCACCCAGGTCGCGCAGGTGGAGCCGGCGACCGGGACGGTGATCCGCCTCGACCTGGTCCCGCCGCCGGTGACCATGAGCAGGTCCGGGGTGACGGTCGTCGACGCGAGCCTTGCTCCGGGCCCCCTTCTCGGTGCTCGGGACGCGGCAGCAGCGGGACTGGGTGCCGTGGGAGTTCTCGCCGGCAGTGGGGCTCCGCTCATCGGCTGGTACGCCCTCGCCGGCGTCGGCCCCCTGGTGGCCGGTGCCGGCGTGTGGGCCGCGGCGGACAACGCCCGCAGGGAGTACCTCGCGGGCTGGGTGGCCGAGCACGTGGCCCTGGCGGCCGCGGTCCCGTCGGTGGGCCGCGTTGCCGCAGCGGTCGCTGACGCCTTGTGCGCGGCGGGGCTGACAGCGGCGGGGTCAGGTGCCGTCGTGGTCGAGGTGCACCCCGGCGGCGAGCACCGATGCCGTCTGGAGGGGGCGCCGGCGGAAGCGGAGCTGTTCGCGGCCGCGCTCGACGATGCGCTCGCCCCGATGGGCACTCCCCGCTACGTGATGTCGCGGTACACGATGACGTCGCCGCTCGCTTCGGCGCGAGCTCCTCGAACCCGGAGAGGCGCGTTGAAGGCGCTGCGTCACGCACCCCCCGACACGACGGCGTGGCACCAGGTGCCCGCGGTGCTCGGGGTGAACGGGGGCCGTGCCGCGGCGTTCGCGAACGCCTGGCGTCGCTGGGTCGGCGACGGGGACCTGCTCTTCACCGGCTCGGCCGAAGGGGCTGGGGTGCTCGCGGCCCAACAAGGCTCCGACCCGTTCGACGCGACCACCGTGATGCGCCGCCACTGGGTGTGACCGCGCGGCGCTGCGCTTCTCTAGCCCTTGCCGCAGGACGTCATGGCGGCTTCGTAGTCGTCGGCATCCGTGAACCTGAGCCGGCATTTGCCCACGCCGGTTCGCACTCGGCCTCTGCGCAGTCCACCGCCCATCGGCCGATCCGGCGCATGGCGCCAGATCGGGATGTTTCATTCATGGTGCAGGCTCAGACCCGAGGACACGCAGACGTCCTGCGACCGGGACGTCTTGTCAGATCCTCGGTCAAGAGTTGCTCAGCTTGATCACGGTCGGACGGGTGCACCTACGGCAGCTCTCTCGCCGCACCGCCGACCGACCTCGGTGAACTATGTTCAGGGCGACTAGCGCCGTCCGATGTCGTCAAGGGGGAGAAGGCCTGTGTCCGAAGAGTCCCGCCCGGAGGCGCCTGATAGCGCACGCGAGCGGCGAGCCAGGCCAAAGCACAAGCACACTCTCGGGCGAGTCATCCTGATCACGGGCGTTGCCCTCGCACTGGTCACCGGGCTCAGCACCGTCTACTTCATCCGGCACCTGAACGGCAACATCGAAGGCATCTCGACTGGCGGTCTCGATGAAGACGCGCGGCCCGAAGAGCTCTACAGGGGCAACGGCGAGCCGCTCGACATCCTGATCATGGGCTCTGACTCCCGCGACGGGGAGAACCGCATCGACAACGAACAGGGCGGCGGGTCCGACACGACGATCCTGGTGCACCTGTCTGCCGACCGTTCCCGGGCGTACGCCGTCTCCATCCCGCGCGACTCGATCGTCGATCGTCCCGAGGACGGGTGCGACTCCCCGGCAGTGACGGATGTGATCTGGAATGCCGCGTTCAGCGCCGGGGGTCCGCTCTGCACGATGCGCCAACTCGAAGAGAACGCCGGCATCCGCGTCGAGCACTTCATCGTGGTCGACTTCGCCAGTTTCGGCTCGATGGTCGACGCGGTCGACGGCGTGCCGGTGTGCGTGCCCTACGACATCGTCGACAAGCCGCGCCAGATCTTCGTGCCGAAGGGCAACCCGTCGGTGCTGACCGGCGACGAGGCCCTGGACTACTTCCGCGCTCGCTACGTCGGCGACCTGATCCAACGCAACGACATCTCCCGAATCCGTCGCCAGCAGGAGTTCATCGGCGCCTTCGGTCGCAAGGTGCTCTCCGCGGGCACGCTGACCCGCCTCGACAAAGTAGTTCCGTTCCTCGACGCGGCCACCAAGTCGCTCACCACCGACGACGAGTTCGCCAACGTCACCCGCCTCGGCAAGGTCGCCATGCAGCTCCAAGGCATCGGCCTCGACAAGATCAAGTTCGTCACGCTGCCCACGGCTTACTACCCGCGCGAATCCGACTTCTGGGGCCGGGTCTACTGGACCGATCAGGCCGACCAGATCTGGAGGTTGATCGCCGAGGACAAGGAACTGCCAGTCAAACTGATCGGCGACACCTCCGTCAGCGCCGAAGGACCACCCGAGTCCTCGGAGTCGCCGAACGCCGGTGGCAGCGAGTCGCCGACGAGCATTCCGTCCGACACACCCTCAAACACTCCCAGCAACACGCCCTCCACGACGCCGAACGCACCAGTGGAGACGACCGATCCGGCCGACCAGATCTACGGCGTCTGCTCATGAGCCCGATGGCAGAGAACCCGCTCGCGACTGGGATACCGCGACGACCGAGCATTCCCGCGCAGAGCAACAGCTCAGTTGCTGACGGGCTCGCCGAGCACGTTCTGCAGACTGGCCAGCCCGCGCGAGCTGTGGCTCTTCACGCTCCCCTCGGCGATCCCCAGCTCGTGCGCCGTCTGGCGAACATCCAGGCCGAGCCAGTGCCGAAGCACGACCACCTTGCGCTGCATCTCCGGAAGTGACTGGACGGCCCCGATGAGGTCGACGTGCTCCGCACCACCGAGCCCCTCCCGACCAGGCACCTCGGCGCCCGATTCGAGCGAGACGGTCTGGACCCGCCGCTGCCGGAGGCGAAAGGCGTCGATGTTGGTGTGCACCAGGATGCGTCGGACGTACGCATCGGGGTTGCCGTCCTTCGCCACTCGCGGCCATGCGACGTAGAGCTTCGCCAGCGCGGTCTGGAGCAGGTCGTCGGCGTCGTGCCAGTCACCGCAGAGGGCGTACGCCACCTTCCGGAGGTGGTCCTGTCGGGCCAGGACGAACGCTGTGTACGCCGCCTCCCGGTCGCTGCGCCTCACGGGGCCGACTCGTAGGGGTAGCCGATGACGGCGTCGCCGCAGCCGGGGTACTCCGACTCCGCCAGGTAGACCACGCCCGGGACCGGCTCGTCGAGGATGCGCGCGATCACGCACAGCCGAGCGCCGTCGACCTCGATGGTCCCTGTCGCACTCGGCACGCCTTCGGGTGCCTGGTCAAGCCGCGCGGGACTGGACTGCTCGAGGATTGCGGCTCCCTTGTGCGCGGTCAGCACCCCGTCCTCGCCGATCGTCACCCAGCCGGGCTCGTACCAGTCGCCGGAGACGTCCGTGTGGAACATCGGGTCGGTGTTGAGGACATCCATCTCGTGCACCCACTGCTCGAAGCTGCGGGTGCTGGTTGCTTCGTGCTGCTCGTCCCAACCGGTGAGCGTGGTGCCGTCGGCCTCCGACGGCACGGCGCCGCGGTCCTCGTCCCAACGTTGAGCGGCCATGACCCACCAGATCTTGCCCTCGTACGTGACGATCGCTGCTGAGGACTTCACCCGTGGCCGTCCGATCGGGTCGTCGACCTCGTGCTTGATCGTGACGCCGGGCGCCGTCGTGATCTCACCGGTGAAGTAGTCGTAGCCGTACAGAGGCTCCCAGGAGGGGTGTGCGCCCTCGGAGACCCTCGTCGGCTCCGGGGTGTTGGCCCCGCCTGTGGCCACGGACCCGCCGGCCGTGTGCTGAGCGAGGGGCAGCACCGCCCAACCCACTCCACCGAGGACGAGGCCCGTGGCGAGCACGACCGCCCCCGTCGCCGTACGCCGCCTGCGGGTCGTGCGTCGACCGGCGATCAGGCGGTCCTCGATCGGGCGGTGGGCCGGCCCGCCCTCGAGTGCCCGGTCGAAGGTTTCCTTGAGATCCATGGCGTCTCCCCGTGTCGCGCTGATGCTGTCATGGAGGAGTACGCCTCTCGAGCGGATCGGTTGTCACGGCGCGGAGATCAATTGTGGTTGACGACTCGAGGGAGTCACGCTGAGGCGCTGAGGCTCGATGAACGGTCATGCTGTCGCTCATGCACACGTTGGAGTCCGAGCGCCCACCCGACTACCTCGCTCGCCTGGCAGCCTCGGCGGTGGGGCGGGCGTACAAGTCTCTCGTCGTTGACGAGATGCGGATAGAAAGGTGTTCCACGGTGCTCGACCTGGGCTGCGGTCCGGGTGCGGACCTGGAAGCCTTCGCCGCCGCAACCGGTCGCGAGGGACGGGTGATCGGGATCGACAGCGACGTTGATGTGATCGCGGTGGCAACGGGGCTTGTTGGCGACGTCGCGGGAGTCGAGGTCTTGGTGGGCGACGTGCACCATCTTCCCTTGGCCGACCAGTCGGTCGATCGTGTCCATACCGACAGGGTCCTTCAGCACGTCGAGCATCCCGCGTCGGTCGTACGTGAGGCTGCACGAGTGCTGCGTCCGGGCGGCGTGGCAGTTCTTGCCGAACCCGATTGGGACACGCTCGTCATCGACTTCCCCGATCCTGCGGTGCCCGTCGCCTATCGACGTTTCATCACTGAGCGGGCCGTGCGCAACGCCCGGATCGGCCGCCAGGTGCCCGACTTGTGCGAGCGGCAAGGACTTCGTGCGACGCGCGTCCTCCCCGTGACATCCGTCTATCGTGACGCGGTCGAGGCTGACCAGGTCTTCGGTTTCCAGAGGGTGACGTCGCGTGCGGTCGAGGCGGGGTACTTGTCAGTGCCCGACGGCACCGCTTGGCTGCGTCACCTCCGCACCGAACGCTTCTTCGCGTCTGTGAGTCTGTTCGTGACTCTCGCGGAGAAGCCCGACTCCTAGGGCACGCAGCCGGAGCTCAGGCGAGGCAGAAACGTAGGTGCGCGGTAGGGCGTGCCCGCCGCGCTCGCACCCGTGGGCGGGAGCGTGTCTCCACCCGAAGGCGAGACCCGACGGACACGCACCACTCCGTACCCAGTCGGCGACGAAGGATGCGCGTGGACTTCAATCGCCAACTCTCTGTCCCGTACGGACGTTCCGCAACAACGTGGACAGGCATCGCCTAGATCCCGCTCTGTACGTCCTCGGCCTGCGGCTTCCCTACCGCGATCCGCCCCGGGAGCAAGGTGGCGCAGACCAGGCCGATCACCAGAGCGCCTGCGAAGACCGTCATCAGCGTCCGGTGGTCCGAGACGACTGCTGCGCGGGTGCCCGTGACGTCGAGCAGCAAGCTCATTACCGCCACCCCGGTGAGGCCGCCGAGGTAGCGCATCGTCGAGCCGATCCCAGCGGCCATGCCGGCGTCGTCGGCGGGTGCGGCGGTCGTCGAGGCGCTCTGCGCGGCCGGTGTCGCGAGGCCCAGGCCGGCGCCGAGGAGTGCCAACGGCACCGCAACCTGACCGACAGCAGTGAGGTCTACGCGGGCGAGCGCGACGATCCCGACGAGGGCGACGACTGACCCCGCCAGAGCGACGGCGCGTGCTCCGACCCGGTCGACCAGGCGACCACCCACCGGCGAGACGATCACCATGGCGAGCATGAGGGACACCAGCAGCTGGCCGGTCGCGCGGGCGCCGAGGTCGAGGAGCTCCTTGGCGATCAGCGGAACCTCGAAGAGAAGCGCGTACATGACGAGGTTCTGGACCGCGACCAGGACAGTCCCCGCGGAGAAGGTCACTGAGCGGAACACGTAGAACGCGACCACCGGGTCTCCGGCACGCCGTTCCCACAACACGAACGGCACGAGAAGTGCGGCGCCCGCTGCAAGCAGGGCAACAGTGTGGCCGCCGTCGGGACGAAGCCCCATGACGAGGGAGGTCAACGCGGCCGCAAGAAGGAGGCTGCCGACCCAGTCGAAACGTGGCCGTGCGCCGCGGACCTCACTCGTCGCCACTCGGCCGGCGAGGGCGCCAAGCCCCACCGACACGGCGAGCACGGGTAGGTTCGCGACGAAGACGCTCGGCCAGCCGAACGCGTCGACCAGCGCGCCCCCCGCCAGCGGCCCCAGCGCGGCCGCCAGGGCCATGACCGCGCCGAAGGCGCCGAATCCCCGTCCTCGGAGCTCGTGCGGGAGGGTGCGGCGCAGCAGGGCAACCGTGGCGGGCACCAGGACTGCACCACCTGCCGCCATCAGGATCCGGGCCACGGTCAGCAGCGCGAGAGACGGGGCCACGTAACCGAGCACCGCCCCAGCAGCCACCAGCACCTGACCGATTGCCACAGTGCGGGCGTGGCCGACGCGGTCGGCGACCTTTCCCGCCGGGCTCTGCAGCACGATCGCCGCGACCAGGTAGCTGGTGACGAGCGCCTGGGTCACGACCGCAGGATCAGTGTCGAACTCGGCGCCGATCTCGGGCAGGGCGACGGCGATCATCGTGGAGTTCAACGGCATCAACGCAGCGGCGAGAGCCGCTGCCACCAGGCGACTACCGTCCCGACTCTCACGCATGGGTGATCGGGCGCCGTTGCAGGAGGAACATCCCCCCGCCACGGAAGGCGAACTCGATGTCGTGGTCGTGGGCCCCGTACACGTCGTCGCACTGCGTCGCCAGGCCGTCGAGCGCGGCGAGCTCCGCCTCGCCGAGGCAGTACGTCCCGGCCCGCGCCGGGTCGACGGAGATCTCTTCGGTCAGGTCACCGCCGCCGCGACCGAGCCGGATCGCGATGTCCTTGTCGCCCAGGCGTCGCTCCAGCGTGGTGCCCCCGCGGGCGACCCGATACATGTCGGGCGTCACGAGTCCGCCCACGACTGCCTCACCCAGTCCCCAGCTCGCCTCGATCACGCGCTCGTCCGCGCCGGTCACGGGGTTCCGCGTGAACAGCACCCCCGCCACGTCCGCGTCGACGAGCTGTTGCACGACGACGGCCATCCGGGACCCGGCCTCCAGGCCCAGGGTGGCCTGATAGCTGCGGGCACCGGCCAGCTGCCCGGACCTGTGCACGTCCCGCACTGCGCCTGCGAGCGCGTCGGCGCCGGAGACGCCGAGCACACTCAGGTAGGCACCGGCGAAGCTGGCGCCAGCGGAGTCCTCGTCCGGAGCGCTGGAGCGCACCGCCACCAGGCCGAGCTCGTCACTCACGCCGGCGAGCGCGGCGATCGCGGGAGGATGGCCGTCGACGACGGCTTCGACGACGTCCGGCGAGAGCGCGTAACCGCCCGGCACCGGGAGCCCACACCGGATTGCCGCACCGAGCTGGGCCGCCTTGCCGCCGAAGACGTCGACGTCGACGGCCTCGGCAAGTGGGGTGACGGTGCTGCGCCCTCCGGACATGCGAGCGGTTCAGGACCCGGCGGACACGAGCACGTGGACCTCGCCGGTCGTGCCGTCCACGCGGACGCGGTCACCGTCGCCGATCACGCTGGTCGCCTCGCGGGTGCCGACGACCCCCGGAATGCCGTACTCGCGAGCGACGATCGCCGCGTGGCTGAGCTGGCCGCCCCGGTCGGTGACGATCGCGCCGAGGAGCGGCAGCACCACGTTGAAGTACGGCGAGGTGTTGCGGGTGACGAGGACGTCGCCCTGGCGGATCCGCCCGAAGTCGGCCGAGCTGCCGATCACTCGGGCGGTGCCTTCATAAGTGCCGGCGTTGACCGAGAGGCCGTGCAGGACGGTGTCGGTGTTGGCTGCCTCGGAGAAGCCGAACAGGTTGGCGAGCGCCGCGTCCACGGCACGCGCTCCACGGCGCGCACCCGCTGGGAGGATCTCCGCCGGCGGTGGGGGCGCGGGCATCGCGTTGAGGAACGGCGGCGCGTCCTCGGACGTGTGCGTGGTCCGCCACTCGTGATGCGCGGCCGCCTCGGCGGGACTGGGTCCGGGCTGCCCCCGGAGCAGCGCGCTGAGCTCGTCGACCTGAAGGTCGACCGCGTGTGCCGGGTCGAGCAGGAGCCCACGCGCGTGCAGCCGCCGCCCCGCCTCGAGCAGCGCCCGTCGCGCGAGTCCCGTGGCCCAGCCATCCGAGTAGACCCCGCGCTCGTCGCGCAACCGGTTGACGAGCCGGGCCTCGGCCACCAGCTCGTCGAACTGGGCCCGGTGCTCTGCCGGGACCCGCGAGCGGAGCGTCTCCAGCGCGGTGTCGTCGGTCGGGCGCGTCGGCGTCCCAGCGGACGCGGTCGTCAGGGCTTCGAGCATCACCTCTGGCATCTCGCCAGCCGTGAGGTCGCCGACGTCGTAGCCGACCGACCGGTAGCGCACGGCCTCGACGTACGCACGTACGGCTGGCCCGACGTCCGGGTCGACGGACAACGCCTCGATCCGCTCAGCCGAAGACGCGTCGGAGCGAAGCACGGCCAGTGCGTTGTCGTTGGCCGCGAGCGCGTCGCCCGCCTTGACCAGCTCGTCGGCCGCGAATCCCTTGGAGATGGGCGACGAGCCCCTGAGTAGGCCGCAGACCTCGCCCGGACTCGCATCGGTCCACGAGACGACCTGAGCGATGAGGTCGCCGGTCAGCACGATGGCAGTGGCCGTGTACTTGTGGTGCAGCTCGACCATCCGCGACCCGTGCTCGATGCATCGCTCGAGATGTGTGATCAGGCCTTCGTCGGACAGCGCCGTCACGTCGATGACCTGGATCGCCTTGTGCTGCTCGATCGCCGCCGGCTTGTCCTGCGTGTCCCAGGTCTTCAAGTCCTCGCGCCACTGCTTGGCCTCGAAGGCACGAACCGATGTCGCGATCCGCGCGCGCATCTTCGGGTGCAGCCGCGTCAGGAGCCAGAGGATCGGCGCGGGCGGCGGACCACTCGCACCCTTGGGCGCGAGGTAGGCGACCGGCTGCATGTACAGGAACCCGTTGACGAGCGCGGGCTGGAGATAGTCCAGGAGCATCCCGTAGCGGGCCATCCCCTCGGCGAAGCCGCGTGGGAACGCCTCGATGACCGCCGCTCCATTGGATCGGGCGAACGGACGGGAGAAGTGGGTCGAGTCGAGCTCCCACGGTCCCTTCCCGGGCGCCTCGAAGATGACCTCGTCCATGAGAGCTTCCCCTTCCCTCCTTCGCAACGTAGCCCGGTGTCCACCTGACGTCACCGCCGTGGACCGGATCGACGTCGATGGTTTAGACCAGTGCGGGGCGATAGGCGCGGTTGAGCCCTGCAGCCAGGTCAGCGCACGACCTTCACGGTCGTGACCGTGGTGCGGGTGCCGACGCGGGTGCCGATGTTCCACCAGGTGTGGTGGCGCATCGAGTGCGTGAAGGTCACGCCCAGCGCCCACGTGAACTTGTCGATGCGCTTGAACGGGATGCCGCCTCCGGCCGGTGGGCGCGGTGTGTGGGACGCGTAGACGTAGCTCGGACGCGTCGCCGCCTCGACCAGCACCGTGTAGGTGCGGCCGCGGTGGACGACGTAGTGTCCGTGCTCCATGGACGCCCCACGGATGACCACGGCCGCGGTGCGGGCGACCACGCGGGTGCTGCTGCGGTTGCCGGCGCGGTCAGTCGCGACGGCGACGTAGACGACCCGGTTTCCCTTGGTCGTACGCCTGACCTTGCACGTGGCGACCCCCGAGTGGCGGTCGGTCGCCCGGCAGCCGGCGACCGGCCCGTTGGCGAAGTAGGTCGCTCCGGCCCGGACCCCTGTCACCCGGACGACCGGACGGACGGCGTCGATGTTGATGCCCTTGACCACCGCGGTGTCAGCACCACCGTCGGCGGCGATGATCGTGCGAGTGACCGTCTGGCCGGCGGCGTTGCGCGACAACCTCACGGGAGCAGGGCACGGGTTGGTCAGCGGTGAACCGGACTCCTTGCAGGCGAAGCTGACCGTCACGGGCGTGGAGTACCACCCGTTGCGGCGGGCCTTGTTGCTCGACACGGTCGCGGTGATGGCTGGATCACGACGAGCCGTCGAGGCCGATGAGCCGGTGAAGGCGGCATTGCCGGCGTACACCGACGAAACCTCACGGGTGCTCCCCGCGGGGACCTCGTAGGTCAGGGTCGCCGTACCTCGGGTGAGGGTGGCGGTGCCGACTTCGGTGCCGGCGACGTAGAACCGCACGCTGCCGGTCGGGTCGCCCGCGCCCGGAGCCACGGGGGCGACCGCTGCCGTGATGGCGGTGCCCGTCACGGACACCGCGGAGGTCGTGGCGGCCTTGTCGACCGTCAGGGTCGCGGGCGTGGCGGTGGAGGTGGCGTACCGGTTGGTGTCCGAGGGTGTGAAGACCGCGCCCACGGGGTGGGCGCCAACCGCGAGCTTGGAGCCGGTCAGCTCGGGACTCCTGGCGGTGCCGTCCGAGGCGGGTGCGACTGGGGCGCCGACCGGAGCCCCGTCGACTGTGAACTGCACCGACCCTTCCGTGGTGTTGCCCACCAGGACCGTGGCCCTCGCCAGCTGGCCGTAGACCACCTCGCTGGTCGGCAGCGTCACCACGGTGGTGGTGGCCTCGTGCACGACATCGATCTGCTGGGTTGCCGTCGGGGCGGCGGTGTGGTCGGCGTCGCCGGCCTGGTCTGCGGCGATCACGCAGCGTCCGACGTGGTCGAAGCTGACCAGGTCACCGGTGATGGAGCAGGCGTCGTTGGTCGTCGTGCCGTGGACCGAGAGGGTGACCGGCTGCGCGGATCCGCCGCCGGACGTCTCGACGGTGTAGCTCCCGCCCACCGAGGCGGGGGAGGGAGGTGAGGACGTGAAGGTGATGGCCTGCGGGCCGGCGCCGACCGTCATGGTCTGGTCAACGGTCGGCGCGGGGAAGTAGCCGTCGTTGCCGGCCTGGTCCGCTGACACCACACACTGACCGACGTGGCTGAAGGTGACCATGCCGGCCGGCGTGACGGTGCAGGCCGAGCTGCTGGTGCTGAAGGTGACGGGGTTGCCCGATGCGCCACCGGTGGCGGTCGCCGCGTAGGTGGTCCCGACCACGGGCTGTGCAGGCGGCGTCGAGGTGAAGGTGATCTCCTGGCTGGTGAGCAGGGCGATCACCGAGATCGTGTTGTCGGCGTTCGCGACGTAGGCCCGACCGGTCATCGGGTCGACCTCGACGGACTGGGGATTGTCGCCGACCGGGACGGTGCCGTCGACGGAGTTGTCGGTCAGGTCGATCACCGAGACTGTGTCGTCATTGCGGTTGGTGACGAAACCGGTGCTCTTCGCGGGGTCGACGGCCATGTCCGAGGGGCCGCTCCCGGCGTTGAAGGTGCCGAGGTTGGTCTCCGTCGTCGTGTTGACCACCGAGACGCCGTTGGCGTTGTTGTTGACGACGTAGGCGCGTTGGCCGATCGGGTCGACAGTGACCTGGATGGGGCCGGCGAAGCCTTCGACGCTGTTGGTGTGCGTGGTCCCGGTGATGACGGCCAAGGTGCCGCCGAAGAGCGTGGCCGCATAGGCCTTGTGGGTGGTCGGGTCGACGTCCACCGCCCACGGGCGGCTGCCGACGATGTTGGTGTTCGTGCGGGTGGCCGGAGTCACCGTGGTGTCGAACACCGACACGACCTGCGAGTCGTAGTTGGTGACGTACACCGTGTGCGTGGTGGGGTCGACCGCGACGCCGATCGGGTTGCTGAGCCCGCCGAGCGAGCCGACGACCGTGTTGCTGGTGGTGTCGATCACGGCGAGCGAGTTCGCACCGCCGCCGCGCACGACGTACGCGCGGTGGGCGCTCGAGTCGACCGCGATCCGGCCCGGGTTGGTCACCGGGATCGTGGTCTCGACGGTGTTGGTGGCCAGGTCGAGGACCGACACGACCCCCGCTCCGGACTTCGAGACGTAGAGCGACTGGTTGGCGGTGTCGATGCCCATGCCGCTGCCCATGCCGCTGCCCATCGGAACGGTGGCGATCACGGCGTGCGACGTCGCGGCGGTCGCGGCCGTCGCGGACACGGCCACGGCGGCACCTGCGGCCAGCGTCACCGTGAGGGCGCCGACGATCAGCTTCCTGGCCGAACGGGCGGTGGATGATGCGCGACGGGCGGCGCCCGAGCGAGGGGATGCAGGCGGACAGGCGGCCGTGCCCGAGATGTTGTGAATGATGGTGGGATCCCTTGCGATCGAGGGTCGACCCGTGCGCGTCGACAGGTTCTGATCCTCACATCCGCCCGGACCCGTGTCCGACGTTCGCCGTTATCCGGTGCTCGCCCGCTCTGCGTAGTGGTCGTGGGCTCCAGGAGCGTGGGTCGTCGGGAGTGCGCGCTAGTCGATGGATTCGATCCGGTCTCTGAGAGCGCGGAGCTGGTCCCACGTGACGGCCGTGTCGTGGTCGCTGTCGTCGAGCGCACGTCCGCGCTCGAGTGCCATCAGCTGGAGCTGGACGAACAGGTTCTCCTTGCGTAGCTGGAGGTTCTCCAGCTCGAGCTTGCGGACCCGGGCCGTCAGGTCTTCGAGGGCTAACGGGATGTGGTCGTGGGGGATGGTGTCGTGCTCTGGCACGATCGGGTCCTTTCGTGGTGGAGGCGCCCGAGGCTAGGTAGTTGTCAAGTCAACAACCTTGATACGCGCTCCGCTCCGTTTTGTCATCCGGGCCCAGCAGCGCAGGCTCGCGTCGAGCGTGTCGAGGATGCGAGCCCAGCTCTCGGCTGAGACGCTGTCGGTCGAGGAAACGGGTCGCGCGGCTGCGCACGAACCTCGACGCCTTCCTCGCGCGGTGCTGCAGCGGGTCTGACCCTTCCTCAAGCGAACAGCGGGCGCAGATGGTTGTTGAGGAAGACGCCCTCGGGGTCCAGCTCGCGGCGGAGAGCGATGAAGTCGTCCGCGCGTGGATAGTTCTTGTGCAGTCGCTCGGGCGTGAGGAAGTGCAACTTGCCCCAGTGGACCCGCGCCCCGAAATCGGCCAGCAGTGCGTCGACCGATCTCAGGTAGCTCCAGTAGTCGGTGCCCGGCTTGCCGGACACAGAGATGACGGCCGTGGCGGTCTTGTACTGCGGTGAGAGGAATGCTTCGTCCGCGCCGACTGTCCGCACTTCCAGCGGGTACACGGAGTCCGGGAGGCTCGCGAGCATGAGCTCCCTCACGGCATGCAGGGCCTCCGGGGCACGCTCCAGCGCCACGAAGTACTCGAGCTCGTGGAAGTTGGGGTCGTAGACCATGGGGAAGATCCGGTAGCAGCGGTCGACACGGCGGCCCTCGGTGTCGTCGTCCGCGACATCCGGGCCGACCTCGTCGTAGACCTTCACGTAGCACCGGTCGGCCAATCGCTCGCCGTGACCGTCGAGGTTGTACAGCGCGGCCGACTGTTCGGTCGGCAGCCAGAAGAACCCGAAGTGACGGTGCTGTGAAACGAGCTCGTCCCAGTTCTCCATCACCTCCTCCCAGGATCGCAGGTCGACCTGCTCGCGCAGGCGGTAGGCGTCGGTCACTTCGAGCTCGAGCCGCGTGATGACGCCGAGCATCCCCACGGCGACCTGCGCGGCGTGCAAGAGGTCGGGGTCGCTGTCGTCGATGTCGCGCAGCTCACCGGTCGCGGTCACGAGCCGTACGCCGCGCACCACACCCGACAGGCTCGTGTAGCGGGTGCCCGAGCCGTGCGTGCCAGTGGCGACCGCCCCCGCGATCTGCTGGGTGTCGATATCGCCCTGGTTGCGCAACGCGAGGCCGGCCTTCCACAGCGGCTCGTAGAAGTCGTGGATTCGCGTAGCGGCGAGCGCGGTCGCGCGCTTGGTCTCCGAGTCCGTGTCCACGACGCCGCTCAACGCCCTGAGATCGAGCAGCACCCCGTCGGTCTCGACGACCGGCGTGAACGAGTGCCCGGCACCGGCAACTCGCACGCCGACGCCACGCTCAGCGGCCTGCCTGACAAGCGCGGCGACCTCCTCCTCGTCGCGAGGCGTGGCCGCGAAGGCCGGCGAGAAGGACTGGTTTCCCACCCAGTTCGTCCACGTCGATGTCGGCAGGTCGGTGAGCGCGATTCGGGCCATGAGTCCTCCAGCAGTCGGCGACCCCGGGCTCAGCCTGATCAGTAGCCAGGTCGCCGTCAAGGATCAGGGACCGTGCTGCCCGGGTGGGCTCCTCCACAACCTTTACCTTCCCCCTGTTTCGCCGCATTCGCGCTGGGTAGTTTGACGCTGCACGTTCTCGGGACAACAGGGGCACCGCCATGGCAGCGGAAAGACTGGCAACGGATCGACACACGCTCGATCGTTCGCAGGTGCTGGCGCGCCCGGACGCCCACCTCGACCTGGTGCAGCGACTCGACAGCCAGGTGCGCGAGCGGGTTCGCCGCGAGGGCGTCGACCCGCAGCGCGAGGCGGTCGTCGTACGCCGCATCGCCGAGGACGTCGTGCGTGACCACGACCAGCTCAGCCTGACCGGCGCCGTCGCACCGATCGCCGACGACGGCGCGATGGTCGGCGAGCTGGTGGCGAGGGTGTCGGGTTTCGGTCCGCTTCAGCCGTTCCTCGACGACCCGGAGGTCGAGGAGGTCTGGATCAACGACCCCAGCCGGGTCTTCATCGCCCGCCGGGGTCGCCACGAGCTGACCAACCTGCGGCTCGACGCCGCACAGGTCAACGAGCTCGTCGAGCGGATGCTCAAGTCGAGCGGACGTCGCCTCGACATCAGTACGCCCTTCGTGGACGCGATGCTGCCCGAGGGTCACCGCCTTCACGTCGTGCTCGAGGGCATCACCCGCGGCTTCACCGCGGTCAACATCCGCAAGTTCCTGCTCCGTGCGCACCGGCTCTCCGACCTGGTAGCGCTCGGCAGCTTGACCCCGCAGGCGGCCCGGTTCCTGGAGGCATCGGTGCGTGCCGGCCTCAACATCCTCGTCGCCGGCGGCACGCAGGCCGGCAAGACCACGATGCTCAACTGCCTGGCCGCGGCGGTGCCGGGCGGCGAGCGGGTGGTCAGTGCCGAGGAGGTCTTCGAGCTGCGGTTCAGCCACCCCGACTGGGTCGCCATGCAGACCCGCCAGGCCGGCCTGGAGCAGACCGGCGAGATCGTGCTGCGCGACCTCGTCAAGGAGGCGCTGCGGATGCGGCCGAGCCGCATCCTCGTCGGCGAGGTGCGTGCCGCGGAGTGCCTCGACCTGCTGCTCGCGCTCAACTCCGGCCTTCCCGGCATGTGCACGCTCCACGCCAACAGCGCACGCGAGGCGCTGGTCAAGATGTGCACCCTGCCGCTGCTGGCGGGCGACAACATCTCGGCCCGGTTCGTCGTGCCCACGGTGGCGACGTCGGTCGACCTGGTCGTCCACCTGGGCGTGGGCGCGGACGGCGTACGCCGCGTCAACGAGATCGTCTCGGTGCCGGGCCGGGTGGAGGCCGACGTCATCGAGGTCGAGCCGATCTTCGTGCGCCACGGCTCTGACCTGCGTCGAGCCGGCGGCGTGCCGGCGCGGCAGGAGCGCTACGAACGGGTGGGCATCGACGTCCACCAGGTGCTCGCCTCCGAGCCCGGACCGGGGGGTCCCTGATGGGTGCGTTGGTGGGTCTCGGGGTGGGCGTGGGCCTGCTTCTCATCTGGGCCGCGTTCGCCCTGCCGCGCACGCCCAAGACGTCTGCTCCCACGTCGTCGGCCCTGGGAGGCCTCCTCGCTCGCGCCGGGTTGAGTGACGTCACCTCGACCAGCGTGGTGTCCCTGTGCGCCGTGCTCTTCGCGGTCGCCTTCGCGGTCGTGCAGGCCGTGTCGCGGACAATGCCGGTCGCCGTCGTGTTCGCGGCGATGGCCGCCTACGTGCCGATCGCCGTGCTGCGGCAGCGAGCCGCGCGACGACTGCGTGACTTCGCCGAGGTGTGGCCCGAGGCGGTCGACAACCTGGCCAGCGCCGTACGAGCGGGACTGTCCTTGCCTGATGCCGTCGCGGCACTCGCAACGACCGGGCCGGAAGCACTGCGCACCGACTTCGCGCAGTTCGCCCTCGACTACCAGGTCACCGGCCGGTTCGGCGAGTGCCTCGACCGGTTGAAGGACCGCTTGGCCGATCCGGTGGGGGACCGGGTCATCGAGGGACTGCGCCTGGCCCGGGAGGTCGGCGGCGGTAACCTCGGTCGGCTGCTGCGCAACCTGTCGGGCTTCCTGCGCGACGACGCCCGCACCCGCTCCGAGCTCGAGTCGCGCCAGGCGTGGACCGTCAACGGCGCCCGCCTCGCTGTGTCCGCGCCGTGGATCGTGCTGCTGCTGATGTCGTTCCAAACCAGCGCCATCCGCCACTACGCCTCCCCGGGCGGTGTGCTGGTGCTGGGCATCGGCTTCCTCGTCTGCGTGCTCGCCTACGCCGCGATGATGCGGATCGGTCGCCTTCCTGTCGAGAAGCGGATCCTGTCGTGAGCACCTTGGCGCTGGGGGGCCTGCTGGGCGCGGTGGCCGGGGCTGGACTGGTGCTGGTCGCGGTGCGGCTCAGCGTGCTTCGTCGACCGCAGCTCGCCGAGCGCGTGCTGCCCTACCTGCGCGACCTGCCGCGCCGTGACCAGGGGCCGGCGCTGCGCACCGTCTCGTCCTCGCCGACGTCCGCGGCGGCCGGCATCTTCGGCCCGTCGCTGCGCTCGGCGGCCGACCTGGTGGAACGGGTGCTGGGCGGGAGCTCGTCCGTACGACGTCGGCTGCAGCGCGCCGGGTTGGACCGGACCGTGCAGGACTTCCGCATAGAGCAGGTCGTGTGGGGCCTGACGGGCTTCGGCGCGGCCGCGGCGCTCAGCCTGCTGCGGGCGCTCGGTGGCGTGGGCAGCGTCGGCTCGGCGGTCGTGTTCTGCCTGCTGGGGTTCGTCTGCGGGGTGTTCCTGCGCGACAACAGGCTCAGCACCCAGGTGAAGGCCCGCGAACGCCAGATCCTCACCGAGTTCCCCACGATCGCCGAGCTGCTGGCGCTTTCCGTCGCGGCTGGTGAGAGCCCGGTCTCGGCGCTGGACCGGGTCGTCCGCCGTAGTCACGGCGCGCTGTCCGAAGACCTCGCCGACGTGTTGGCGCGGATTCGCACGGGGGAGCCGGTGGGATCGGCGTTCGAGTCGCTCGCGCGAGCCACCGGCCTGCCGATCGTGGCACGGTTCGCGACCGGGATCACCGTGGCGATGGAGCGCGGCACCCCGCTGGCGGACGTGCTGCACGCGCAGGCAGCCGACGTCCGCGAGGCGGGCCGCCGGCTGCTCATCGAGACCGCGGCGCGCAAGGAGATCGCCATGATGGCGCCCGTCGTGTTCTTCGTGCTGCCGGTGACGATCCTGTTCGCCTTCTACCCCGGTGTGCTGGGCCTCCGGCTCACCACACCCTGACCCAGCACCCACTGACCAGAACCACCGAAAGGACACGACCATGCACCAGTCGCTCGCGGGACTGCTGTTCCACCTCACCCACCCCGCGCCGGGCCGCCGGCGCGACGATCGCGGCGACGTGCCGGGCTGGGTGATGGTGACCCTGATGACCGCCATCGTGATCGCAGGGCTGACCCCGTTCGTCGGCGACGAGCTCCGAGCCCTGCTCGATCGGGCGTTCTCGATGGTGAGCGACTAGGTGCCACGTCGCGCTCGCACCGGCGAGCGCGGAGCAGCAGTCGTCGACTTCGTCTTCGTCCTGCTGGTCCTGCTGCCGCTGGTGCTCGGCATCCTGCAGCTGGCGCTCGTGCTCCACGTGCGCAACACCCTCGCCTCAGCCGCGGCCGAGGGCGCTCGGCATGCTGCCGTCGCCGGCTCGTCCGCGCCGGCCGGCCAGGCGAAGGTCCAGGAGCTCATCAACGGTGCGCTCTCCCAGGATTTCGTCAGGTCGGTGAGCGTCCGTCCGGCCGTCGTCGGCGGGGCCGCCGGCTACGAGGCGGTGGTCGAGGCCGACGTGACGGTGCTGGGCCTGGGCGGTCCGGGCGTGCACGTGCGCGTCGAGGGTCACGCGATCGCCGAGGCGGCGAGCACGGTGCAGCCGTGAGTCGACGTCCGATCAGCAGGGCCCGTGACGAGACGGGCTCGGCCCTCGTCGAGTTCAGCTGGCTGGCGATCATCCTGCTGGTCCCGCTGATCTGGCTGGTCATCTCGGTCTTCGAGGTGCAGCGGGGTGCGTTCGCGACCAGCGCCGCCGCACGTGCGGCGGGTCGGGCGTACGCACTCGCTCCCGACGACGTCACAGGCGAGGCCCGCGCCCGGGCCGTGGTCGCCCAGGTGCTGGCCGACCAGGGCTCGCCCGGCCAGAAGGCGCGCGTCAGGATCACCTGCGCGGCTCCGGCGGGCGACTGCCACGTCGGCACCGCGGTGATCACCGTCAGGGTCCGCTCCGGCGTCGACCTGCCCTTCTTCCCGGCGATCCTCGGCAACGGTGCCGCGAGCTTCTCCCTCGGCGCCAGCCACACCGTGCCGATCGGTCAGTACGTCGAGAGCGCGACCGGCGACGGGGGAGCGGAGCCGTGATCGGTCGCCGACCCTCGCCCCTGCGCGACGAGCAGGGACAGGTGACCCTGCTGATCGTCGGCTTCGCGAGCATCCTGCTGATGGCGATCGTCACGCTCATCGACGCCTCCGCCGCCTACCTCCAGCGCCAGGGTCTCGACAACCTCGCGGACGGTGCCGCCCTCTACGGCGCCGACCTCGGCTCGGCCGGCGTCTACGAGCAGGGCCTGGACGCGCCACGGCTCACCCAGCAGGAGGCGGCGGTCGAAGCGGCCGTGCGGGCGTACCTGACGAAGGCCGGCGCCGAAGGCAAGTACCCCGGGATCGAGGTCGGTGTGCGGGTGGACCCGGTCAACCGCTCGGTGACCGTGCGGCTCGAGGCTCCACTCCACCTGCCCCTCACGATCCCTGGGTCCCCGAGCAACCCGAAGGTGACCGCGAGCAGCACCGCCGCGGTGACGGTGCAGCCCACAGGTGGGTAGTCGTCCGCGCTGGACCGGTGAGGCTCTCCCAGACCGCCCCTCTACTGCGGAGGTGCGAAGGAGAGGCGGTCGAAGACCAACGTGCTCTCCGCGATCCGTCCGCCACGGATCGTGAAGTGCTCGGCGGCCGGCGCAGTCGTCGTGGTCGCCGTGTGCGGGCAGTAGAACAGCAGCGCGTGCTCTTGGTCGCCGAAGGCTGCGATGTCCGTCAGGCCGGTGTTCACCTGGACGAATCCGTGCAGGTAGTCGCGGAAGGCCTCTTTCCCGGAGAGGTCGCCGCCGGGAGCACGACAGACGAAGCCGTCGTCGGCGACGTACGCCATCGCGGCGTCGACATCGCCACTCGTCCATGCTCGGTGATAGGCCAAGGCGACTCGAAGTGCCGCACTCTCGGTGTGCTCGGTCATCGTGTTCCCTTCTCGTGGTGGGCTGTCATCGGTATGACACCGGCCAGCCCCGGAACGGAACGGTCCTGCGCGAAATGGTGCGGGCGAGCGTCTGCGCCGGCGTGAGACGATCCCGCGGTGAGCGAAGCCATGCTCGATCGGGCGCGAGCTGGAGACGAGCAGGCGTTCCGCGAGCTCAGCGATCTGTATCGCAAGGAGCTCCAGCTGCACTGCTACCGGATCCTCGGGTCTCTCGCCGATGCCGAGGACATGCTGCAGGAGACGCTGCTCGCGGCGTGGCGCCACCTGCCCGATGCCGCCGGCGCTGACTCGCTGAGGGCGTGGCTCTACCGCATCGCCACCAACCGCTGCCTCAACGCCCTGCGAGCGAAGCGGCGTCGGCCACCCGAGCCGACCCCACCATTCGACCCCACCGAGCCGAGTCGTCGTACGGAGATCACGTGGCTGGAGCCCTATCCGGACGCCATGCTGCCCGCGATCCACGAGACGGCGCCGGGGCCGGAGGACGCCTACGATGCCAGGGAGGCCGTCCAGCTGGCGTTCATCGCCAGCCTGCAACGCCTGCCGCCACGCCAGTGCGCGATCGTGGTGCTGCGTGACGTTCTCGGCTTCTCCTTGGCAGAGGTCGCCGACATGCTCGGAACGACCGACACTGCCGTGAAGGGCGCACTGCAGCGGGCACGGGCGACGGTCAAGCGAGACGCCCCGCCTGATCCCGGGGGACTGTCCGCGACGTCAGCGTCCGCCAGCGAACGCGAGCTCGGCCGGCGCTTCGCGGAGGCGTTCCTCGACGACGACATCGACGCAGTCATCGCCCTGCTGACCGACAGTGCGTGGCTGGCGATGCCCCCGGCGCCGCACGAGTACCACGGCGCCGCGGCGATCACCGGCTTCCTCCGCGCGTACCTGTCCTGGCGCGGGCAGCGCGGGCATCGTCTCGTGCGCACCGGGGCCAACACCCAACCAGCGTTCGGCTACTACATCGCGAGGCCCGACGAGGACACCGCGGATGCCTCCGGAATCATCGTCCTCACGGTCGTCGGCGACCGGATCCAGGGCGTGACATGGTTCCTCGACGCCGACCTGCATCCGCGTTTCGACCTCCCCCAGACCGTGACCTTCGACCTGCCGGAGATCAGCTGGGCTCCAGGTGCGGGGGCAGCCCGAACCATTCGAAGACGGCGCTGCCGAAGGTGATGATCTCCGCGACCAGGCCGTCCTCGAGGCGCAGCACGTCCATGGCGAAGGGTTCGTAGGTCGGCGACCCGGGCCGGCGCAGGTACATCGCCACGGCCGGCTGTCCATTGGCCGTCGTGGTCCGGCACTTCCAGTCGGTGTAGTCGCCCCCACCGAAGCCGCCGTCGATCCAGCCCTGGACGGTCTCCTCGCGGCCGACCCAGACGCCTGGGTCCGGGGGCATCGCGAACCGTAGGTCCGAGCGGAGCAGTGCGGTGAGTCCGTCGATGTCGAGTGTCTCGTGGGCGCGGACGTACGCCGACACCAGCCTCCGCTCCTCCGGGCTGAGCCCGTGCTTCGATGGTGCGCTCCAGTCGAGCCGGCCGTCGGGCAGGTGGTCGCGCATGGTGGCCCGGGCCCGCTGGAGGGCGCTGTTCGCCGACGCGAGGGTGAGCTCGAGGGTGTCGGCCGTCTGCTGGGCCGGCCAGCCGAGCACGTCGCGGAGGATCAGGACGGCGCGCTGCCGCGCGGGCATGTGCTGGACGGCGATGATGAACGCCAGCTCGACGGTCTCCTTGGCCACCGCCCGCTCATGCGGGTCCTCCGGCTGGCTGTCGGGCCACGGCTGGAGGTAGAGGACTTCGGTGCCCGTTCCGCCCGCGCCCTGCAGCTCGATGGGGACCGGCGTGCGGTCTCGACGCTTCTCGAGGAAGTCCAGGCAGGCGTTGGTGGCGATCCGGTAGAGCCAGGTGCGCAGCGACGCCCGCCCCTGGAACGACTCGCGCTTCGCCCACGCGCGGAGGAACGTCTCTTGGGTCAGGTCCTGGGCGTCCTCGTAGGACGCGAGCATCCGGTAGCAGTGCACCAGCAGCTCGCGGCGGTATCGCTCGGTGAGCAACGCGAACCTGCCGGCGTCGCCGCTGCGGGCCACGTTGATGAACTCGGCCTCGTCGGCGCCGGTCGGGCTCGTCGGTCGGGGGTCGGTGGTCTCCACGGTGTCTCCTACGGTCGCAGGGGTGTCACCTGATGTCGACGGCCGAGCGCGCGAGAACTGATCGGTCGGAACACATCGAGCCACCGATGAGTTCTGCCCACCGGGGTCGTCAGCCTCACAGACACGCTGTGAAAGGACGGATCGATGATGGAGCAGACGAGCGCGACCCCACGGGCTGGGCGGCGCGAATGGTTGGGCCTGGCGGTGATCGCGCTGGCCTGTGTGCTGTACGTGATGGACCTGACCGTGCTGCACCTCGCCGTGCCGGCGCTCAGCGCCGACCTGCAGCCGAGCAGCACCCAGCTGCTGTGGATCATCGACGTGTACGGCTTCATGGTCGCCGGGTCGCTGATCACCATGGGCAGCCTCGGCGACCGGATCGGACGCCGCCGGCTGCTGCTGATCGGGGCCGCGGCGTTCGGGGTCACCTCACTGCTGGCCGCCTTCTCGACCTCGGCGGAGATGCTGGTCGTCGCCAGGGCGCTGCTCGGCGTGTCCGGCGCGACTCTGGCGCCGTCGACGCTCTCGCTGATCCGGAGCATGTTCCACGACCCGCGGCAACGGAGCACCGCGATCGGGATCTGGATCACCAGCTTCTCAGCCGGCGCGGCGATCGGGCCGGTCCTCGGGGGTCTGGTCCTTGAGTTCTTCTGGTGGGGCGCCGTGTTCCTGCTCAACGTGCCCGTCATGGTCGCCCTGCTCGTGCTCGGGCCGCGGCTGCTGCCCGAGTACCGCGACCCCCATGCCGGCCGTCCCGACCTGCCCAGTGCCGCCCTGTCGCTGGCCGCGATGCTCGCGCTCGTCTACGGGCTCAAGCGGGTCGCCCAGGACGGGGTGACGACGACCGCCCTCGTCGCCGCACTCGTCGGCCTGGGCCTGGGGGTCGTGTTCGTACGACGCCAGCACCGGCTGGCCGACCCGCTCATCGACCTGTCGCTGTTCCGCATCCCGGGGTTCAGCGCCGCGCTGGCGACGTACGGCATCGGGATCTTCGTCGTCTTCGGCGGATTCCTGTTCATCCCGCAATACCTGCAACTGGTGCTCGGCATGCCCCCGCTCGAGGCCGGACTGTGGACGCTGCCGTGGGCGTTGTCGTTCATCGTGGGCTCCAACGCCACGCCGATCCTGGCCCGCCGGATCGACCCGGCCTGGCTGATAGGCGGCGGACTGGTGCTGGCCACCTTCGGGTTCGCTGTGCTCCTCGGGATCGAGGCCGGCTCCGGGCTCCCCCTCATCGTCCTGGGCTCGATCGCCTTCTCCCTCGGCATGTCACCGGCCTTCACCCTCACCAACGACCTGATCATGGGGTCCGCTCCTCCGGAGCGTGCGGGTGCCGCGGCCGGCGTCTCCGAGACCGCGGCCGAGCTGGGTGGCGCCCTCGGCATCGCGATGCTCGGCAGCATCGGGGTTGCGGCCTACCGGCGCGGCGTCGACGACGCCCTCCCCAGCACGCTGTCCGTCGACCAGGCCGACGCAGCGCAGGGAACGCTCGGCGGGGCTCTCGAGGTCGGGGCCCAGCTGCCCACGACGGCCGGGGAGTCGCTGGTGACAGCCGCCGAGGCAGCATTCACCACAGGCCTGCACCTCGGTGCGCTCATTGCCGCGGCCTCGTCTCTGGCCCTGGCCGGCTTCGTCCTCGCCCGCGGGCGCGTCGGCGTCCTGACCGAGGAGCCCGAACCGGTCGACGAGGCCGTCACCTGAGCCGACTGAGGGCCACCCATGGAGACGGCCGCCGTCGGTGTGCGGTTCGCTCCCCGGGTGCGGCTGTCCACGCCATGGCAGCGGATCGACTGACGGCCGATCGACACACGCTCGATCGTTCGCCGGCCGCGGAGGCCGCGTCAGCCTTCATCGGGCTGTTTCACCAGGCCGCGAGTGTGCTCGGGCGGTGCTAGATCACTGGTGCGCCGGGCTACGCCGCACCTCGTGTCGGCGACGAGCGGCCATGCAGTCCTAGCGTGATGGGCGTGTCCTTCTCCATGCGACCTGCTCGACCCACCGCGAGCGCTAACACCCCAGCGGCCGCGCAGTCCTAGCGTGATGGGCGAGTCCTTCTCCTGCGAGCCGTGAGCGCTAACACCCGAGCGGTCTAGACCAGTGGTGGCATCCCGTGTGCTCCTCTTGCGCGCCGATGTCGTCGGAGAGGAAGGTCCCATGCACCGGTTGGCTATTCGGGGCTGACCATCTCGGGGGAGTCGCTGTGGCAGCGCTGTCTTTTCGTCGTCTTGTCCGTCCCATCTGCTTGGCCTTGACCGCGGCAACGCTGGCGTTGGTCCCCGCATCGGCTCAGGCGGTCCCGGCCGCACGGGCCGTCGCCCCGATCGCATCTCCAGGGCTTGGTGCCGCTGACATTCGGGCCATGCTGTCGCCCTTTGCGACGGCGTTGGGTCAGGGGCGGTGGCTCGCCGGGTCGTCGGTGACCTCCATGGCCAACCTGTTGCCCGGTCAGGAGCTGATCGTCGCGCCTGAGCTGCCGGTGCGCTTCGTGCCGGGCACGATCGAGTCGACACCGGTCACCGTGACGAACACGACCGCCCAGCCGCTGCCGGCGACCCTGAAGCTCTCGTACTGGTGGGCGGAGGTCGGGTCCCAGACGCCGATCAACGGACACAATGCCGCTGAGGTCCCGCTGGGGGTCGAGCTGGCTCCTGGAGCATCCGTCGAGCTGGACCTCGGGGTCAGGACGCCGATCCAGTCGGACGAGGGTGCCAAGCGCCTGGACTACGACCTCTACGTGGATCTCAAGGACGGGAGTGCCTGGTGGTCGGCCACTCACTCCTACGGCGCGTCGACCGACCGTCCCTCGCAGCTGTGCGGACTGGTCGCCGGCCGCGGCCTGATGTGTCCTGACCGACTGGTCGAGGACGCGACGTCCAACCAGCTGGGGCTCGAGAAGTTCCTCTCCTACTCCGGCGAGGACACGGGTGCAGGCACGTCCCTTGCCTCAAACCTCTCCTCGGGCAATGCGGTGTGGTCTTATGCCCCGATCCAGGTCCCGTCCATCGGCCCGTCCACGTTCGTGCGGCTGACGTACAACAGCATGGATGTCAGCGACCCGGGCACGGGCTACGGCTGGTCGGTGCAGGCGTCGACGCCGACGCGACTCGGCAGTGTGCTGTCGGTGCCCAAGGGCAATGCGGTCGCGAAGACGATGACGTTCGTCGATGGTGACGGCACCACGCACGAGTACAAGGACGGCACGCGCACAGGCTCCATCACGACCTACCGTCGGCCGGCCGGCGTGCACCTCGACCTGATTCGGGACGAGTCGCAGCCCGTCGAGAAGCAGTGGGTCTTCACCCGCCCCGACGGTCTCCGGTTCTACTACAGCCAGAGCACGGGACTGCCCACCATCGCGGTTGACACTCACGGCAACATGATGAGATTCACGCACGACCAGTACGGGCAGCTGTCCTCCCTCGCCGATAGCAGGAATCGTACGACTCTGGTCTTGAACTGGGTCCAGAAGCGGTTGGTGGGCCTGCGCGACCTGTCTGGTCGGGGGATCCAGCTGGGCTACAACGGCACTGGTCAGGTGATCTCCATCCGAGACGGCGGCAACTTCGACCTCTCCGCCGGCACCTTCTCCGGGCCGGTCAAGACGTTCGGCTTCAGCTACACCACCGAACCGGTGAACAAGAACGCCAAGCTGCTCTCGGTCACCGACCCGCGCGGCAGCACGACCGACGTCGCCTATTTCGACGCCACCGAGGAACCGAAGCGCCACTGGTGGGTCAAGCAGATCGAGGACCGTCGCGACCACACCACAGGGTTCATCTACAGCGACCCTGACGGCAATCTGGGTGAGGACGTCGAGGTGATGGTCTTCGACGACAACGGCTCCGCCACGTCAGCCACGACCTACCTCGTGGACGGCTTCGGTCGAACCGAGAGGATCCGGGACGCCAACGCCTTCCACGGCTCCCCGAACGAGGTCACCAGCCTGCTCTGGGACGGCGACCACAACGTCATCAAGATGACCGACCCCTTGGGTGCAGTGTCGGAGTGGGAGTTCGACGACGCCACTGGATACCCCACGCTGCAGCGCGATCCGGAGGCGTTCGCCTCCGGCACGCCCGGCACGCAGATGTCCTATCACCAGCTCATCGGAGTGCCAGGTCGTCCTACTGTGCTCGCGTCCATCACCGAACCCCCAGGTCAGGACGCGCCCCAAGGGCGAAAGACGACATTCACCCACGATTCCTACACAGGTGACCTCCGGTCAGTCCGAGACCCGCTCGGGCACGTCACGACTTACACCTACCACGGGGACGGCACGCTGCACACGGAGACCGACGCTCGCGGGTTGGGTCACACCACGACCTACACCAGCTACCACACCACGGGCTCGCCCATGTCGATCACCGACCCGTTGGGCAACGAAACCGCCTTCAGCTACGACGCGCGCGGGAACGTCACGAGCCTGACGGACGCGGCGGGTGAGAACAGCACGGCCACCTACGACGTTTTCGGCCGCGTCGAGACGCAGACCACGCCGCACGAGACGGGCAGCACCCGCACGACCACGACGGACTACGACCTCAACGACAACGTCACCTCTGTCACCGACCCCACCGGAGCGGTCACCAGCACGACGTACACGCCGATGGACCTCCCGGCCACCGACACGCTGCCGGCCAACAGCGAGCCCGCGAGCCCACGGGTCGTCACCTACACCTACGACATGCTCGACCGGGTGGAGCAGATGACGTCACCGGCCGGCCGGCTCACCATGTACGGCTACGACAAGGTCGGTCAGCTCACCAGCGTGCACAGGGTGTACACCGATCTCGACGGCCAGGTGAAGACGCTCCTCACGGAATACACCTACGACCTGGTCGGCAACGTGACCAAGGTCGAGAACCCGTCCAAGACGCAGACCGCGGACCTTGGCGACTTCACGACGAAGTACGTCTACGACCTCAATCACCGGGTGCGTCAGACGATCGACGCCGCCGGCAACGTGAGCAAGACCGACTACGACACCGACGGCACCGTGTCCCAGACCGTCGACCCGACCGGAGTCGTGACGACCTACGACTACGACCTCGACGGCCGGACGAAGGCCGTGACCGTGCCGCACGGGGGCCAGCCGCGCACCACGACGTACGCATATGACGCCGTCGACAACCAGACCCGGGTGACGACTCCAAGCGGTCGCTTCTCCGTGACCGTGTACGACATGCTCAGCCGCCCGATCGAGACCCGGAGCCCGTTCGACAGCGCGGGCGGTCGTTACGGACAGCCGACGCGGACCTTCGTCGAGTACGACGCCGTGGGTCGCGTGAAGAGGCAGTCCGACCCCACGTGGGCAACAACCGGTCAGGACTGGACGACCTACACCTACCACCCCTCCGGCGACATCCAATCAAGCACCGACCCGTGGAACCTCGTCACGACCTACGCCTACAACAAGAACGGCCAGCAGACCCAGCGCGTGGCACGGAGCACCGACAACAAGGCGAACCGCACCATGACGTGGGCCTACTTCCCGGACGGCTCGTTGAAGTCCCGGGGCGACGGTGCCTCCGCTCCCGCCGAGCAGGTCGTGGTCGACAACCCCGTCGGCACGATCGGCGCCGGGACGTGGAACACCTCGGCGGACGCGCGTCCGGGCAAGGTCGGGACTGACTACAGAGTCGAGAACTACACGCCGCCGTCATCCCCGAAGTGCATCGGGACGAGCTGCACCTGGGGCCCCGGACCGGGGACCTTCTCGTGGCCTCTCTCAGTGCCGACGAGCGGCTCCTACAACGTGGCGGTCACCTGTCCGCGTGACGCGTCGACCGGTGACGCGGCTACCTACAGCCTCAGCGGCAGCGGCGCCTCGGGGTCCAGCACCATCGGTCAGGGCCAGTGTGCGAGTGGCTACGCCAACGTGATGACGGCGCAACTGCACACCGGCAACGCGTACACGCTGAGCGTGCGCGGCCTGAGCATGACGAGCCAGTCCACCAACCCGCCGACTCGCACCCGTGAGACCACCCGCGCATCGGGTGACGGGTCCAAGTCGGCCGGCACGACCTCCATCGTCCCGACGGATGCGCCCAACCCGGTGACGACCGTGGCGGACGCCGTGCGCCTGACGCTGCCCTCGACCACCGCCGGTCGCTCCTACGCCTACGCCTATGACAAGGACGGCGTCGCCATCCTGACCACCAGCCAGGCGCAGGGGGAGACGGAAAAGAAGTGGGTCTCGACCCCCGACGGCCTCGGCCGGATCTCCACGGTAGAGGAGTTCCACGGGGTCGAGGCGCTCGCCCGACGGAAGACCGATTACCGCTACGACACCGCAGGACGGCTCCGCACGGTGATCGCGGACGGCAAGGGAACTGTCGACAACCAGGCGACGAGCCGCTTCACGCGCTACAGCTACGACACCCGTGAGCTCGTCCGGCTGGTCGAGTCCGGAAAGGGCTCCGCCGACCCGGACCTCAAGTCCACGACATACACCTACAACGCACGCGGGCAGCGGGCAACCGTCACCAAGGGCAACGGCAACGTCGTCACGCGCACCTATTTCGAGAGCGGTCAGACCAAGAAGACCGAGGAGATGGACGGCACGCGCCTCGTCGCGCGCCACGAGCTGACCTACAACCTCGAGGGCGACCGGAAGACCGACACCTCGACGGTCTCCAACGGCGAGTCGGGCGGCGCTGACCTCAACCAGGTCGCGACGTACACCTACACGCCGGCGCGCCAGCTGGAATCGGTCACCAAGACCGGAACCGACGCCGGCAAGAACGAGGCTTACCAGTACGACGCTGCCGGCAACACGACGTGCCAGACCATCGGCGGGACCACCACCGTCCGGAAGTACGTCCGCAATCGGCTCGACAAGAGCTGGCCGGAGGTCGCTACCTGCGACGTGACGACCGCTCCGGCAGGTGCCCTCACGCACACCTACGACTCATGGGGACGCGCCGAGCTCATCAAGAGCGGCAGCGTGGTCGCCAAGGCGTACGGCTACGACGGGTTCGACCGTCTGATCAGCGACAAGTCCTTCCCGGGCAGCGGATCCGAGGTCACGGCCTCGACGACGTACGACGCTTTCGACCGCACGATGTCGCGGGCGACCAAGGTCCAGTCGCAGGACCCGAAGACGACCCGCTTCGTCTACCTCGGTCTGTCCGACCTGGTCGCCAACGAGGAGCAGAAGAACAGCTCCGGCGCATGGGCCATCACCAAGGCGTACAGCTACGGCCCCGGTGGGGAGCACCTCTCCATGGTCGACACACCGCTCAACGGCACCGGCTCGGCCCAGACCTTCTACTACGGCACGAACCCTCACGGAGACGTCGAGACGCTCACCGACAAGGACGGCGCCACCAAGGCGACCTACCGCTACGAGGCCTTCGGCCAGCTCGACCCGAGCGGGACCACCGGCCTGGACAAGGTCATGAACGACCCGGTCCAGGACGCCGACCTGATGAACCCCTACCGCTTCAACAGCATGCGAGTCGACGGTGCGACCGGGCAGTACGACATGGGGTTCCGCAACTACGACCCGGGTCTCAACAGGTTCCTCACGCGCGACTCCTACAACGGCGCGCTTGATGACCTCGCCCTGGGTCTGGACCCGTGGACGGTCAACCGCTACGCCTTCGCGGGCGGAAACCCGGTCACGTTCAGTGAGCTCGACGGCCACCGCCCGATCGAGGAGAACGGCGACGAGGTGCAGAACCCGGGGCCGTACTTCCAGGTCAGCGCGCCTAGCTCGGCAACGAGTGGGGGCGGTGGCTCAGGATCGTTTGATACCGGAAGCACCGACAAGGGCGGAAGTTCGTTCACGCTGGACAAGAAGTCGATGGCCCAAGACGCCGCAATTGGGGCACTGCAGCAGGCGGCGAACGCATTGGGTGCTTTCAACTTGGGCACGGCAGCGGCCATCATGAGCAGCCAACACTATTGGGTGCCGACACACCGCGCAGGACCAGACCTGAAGGGCAGCAGAGCCGCAGCGTACGCCCGCTCGAACACGTGGCTGAGAGGCGCAGGGAAAGGCTTGGCAGGCGTTGGCATAGGGCTCACCTTCTACGGCGAGTGGACTCGCGACACCGACACAGAAATCTCGAACGAGGAGCGCCTGGCAGACGGGGCCATCATCTCCACCGCCGGGGCAGCTGGGGCCCTCGGGACCGGAGCAGTGATCGCGGGTTCAGCAGCTTGCGTGGGCACTCTTGTATGCGCGGCCGCTGTTGTTGTGGGTGGCGTCATGGTCAGTGCCGTCACAGGGGCGGTGCTGCATCAGAACGATGGCTGGATGACGGAGGAGGACGGGTCAGCCACCCTTCCGGACCCCGACGACATGGAAGAATCATTGATCCGGTGGGCGATACCCGGCTTGCCGTCCTGAGCGTTAGGTACGGAGATGTCACGCAACCCGGCCGAACACACAGACCAGCCCCACGTGTCCAGCTACGGGGCATCGAGCAGAGGGGACCTCATGAGAAGCGACGGGGCGGTCGACAGTTCGACCACCGGGGATCTCGATCCTCGCCGACTCCTGGCGATGGCAGTCATCTTCGTGTGCTTCTACCTCGCGATGCCTCTCATGGTCCGCGAGGCGAAGGTCCAGCCCTGGCTGTTGGTATCGGCACTCGTAGCCAGCACTGTCGCTGGCGTAGCTGTGGCAACGTTTCAATCGAAGCGAGTGGGCGCGGACCGGGGACGGTCGACGCGTTCTCCCGCCGCAACTGCCGCACGCATCGGGATGATGGGACTGATAGGCATCAGCCTGATTCTTGCGCAATCGCTGTCGATGGTCGCAGTCGGGTGGCTCGTGATCGGTGGTGCCGCACTCACGACTGGCGCAGCGGCACATGCGTGGATGAAGAAGCGCCGGAACGGGTAGCGCGGGTCCTGGGGGGTCCGCGTGACCGACTCACCGCCCACCACCTGACGGGGTGGACGAATAGAGGCCCGCCCGCGTCCGCGGGTAGCGTCACGGGGGTGACTGAGACCTGGCCCGGCATGCCCTACCCCCTCGGCGCGACCTTCGACGGGAGCGGAACCAACTTCGCGCTCTTCAGCGAGGTCGCCGAGCGCGTCGAGCTGTGCCTGTTCAACCCGGACCCCAAGAAGCGCGGGAAGTTCCGCGAGACCAGGCTCGAGGTCACCGAGGTCGACGCCTACGTGTGGCACTGCTACATCCCGACGGTCCAGCCCGGCCAGCGCTACGGATACCGCGTGCACGGTCCGTGGGACCCGACCAAGGGCCTGCGCTGCAACCCCAACAAGCTGCTGCTCGACCCCTACGCCAAGGCGACCGCCGGCGAGATCGACTGGGACCAGTCGCTGTTCGGCTATGACTTCGGCGACGAGGACTCGCGCAATGACGACGACTCCGCCGCGCACATGATTCACGGCGTCGTGATCAACCCGTTCTTCGACTGGGAGGGCGACCGCCGGCTGGCGATCCCCTACAACGAGTCGTTCATCTACGAGGCGCACGTCAAGGGCCTCACCCAGCTGCACCCTGACGTGCCCGAGGAGCAGCGCGGGACGTACGCCGGGCTCGCGCACCCAGCGATCACCGCCCACCTCACCAAGCTCGGCGTGACCGCGATCGAGCTGATGCCGGTGCACCAGTTCGTCCAGGACTCCACGCTGCTCGACCAGGGACTGCGCAACTACTGGGGCTACAACACCCTCGGCTTCTTCGCGCCGCACGCCGACTACGCGTCGAGCCAGCAGGGCCAGCAGGTCCAGGAGTTCAAGGCGATGGTCAAGGCGATGCACGCCGCCGGCATCGAGGTCATCCTCGACGTCGTCTACAACCACACCGCCGAGGGCAACCACCTCGGGCCGACGTTGAGCTTCAAGGGCATCGACAACCCGGCCTACTACCGCCTCGTCGAGGACGACCAGCGCTACTACATGGACTACACCGGGACCGGCAACACCCTCAACGTGCGCCACCCACACTCGGTGCAGCTGATCATGGACTCGTTGCGCTACTGGGTGACCGAGATGCACGTCGACGGCTTCCGCTTCGACCTCGCCGCGAGCCTCGCGCGGGAGTTCTACGACGTCGACAAGCTCTCCACCTTCTTCGAGATGGTGCAGCAGGACCCGGTCGTCAGCCAGGTCAAGCTGATCGCCGAGCCGTGGGACATCGGTCCCGGCGGCTACCAGGTCGGCGGCTTCCCGCCCCAGTGGACCGAGTGGAACGGCGCCTACCGCGACACCGTGCGCGACTTCTGGCGCGGCGAGCCCTCGCTCGGCGACTTCGCGTCACGGCTCGCGGGCTCCTCCGACCTCTACGAGCACTCGGGTCGCCGCCCGTTCGCGAGCATCAACTTCGTCACCGCCCACGACGGGTTCACCCTGCGCGACCTGGTGTCCTACAACGAGAAGCACAATGAGGCCAACGGCGAGGACAACAACGACGGCGAGAGCCACAACCGCTCGTGGAACCACGGCGTGGAGGGCCCGACCGACGACCCCGAGATCCTCGAGGCCAGGGCCCGCGAGCAGCGCAACTTCCTCGCCACGCTGCTGCTCAGCCAGGGCGTACCGATGCTGCTGCACGGTGACGAGCTCAGCCGCACGCAGCACGGCAACAACAACACCTATGCGCAGGACAGCGAGATCAGCTGGGTCCACTGGGACGACGCCGACCGGCCGCTGGTCGAGTTCACCGCCGCGGTCGCCCGGCTCCGCGCCGACCACCCGACGTTCCGCCGCAAGCGCTTCTTCGACGGCCGCACCGTCCGCACCGGGGACGGCGAGCGGCTCAACGACATCGTCTGGCTCGCCCTCGACGGCCAGCCGATGGAGGACGGCGACTGGGAGGGCTCCAAGGCGATCGGGATGTACCTCAACGGCGACGGCATCGCCGGCAAGGACGCCCGCGGCGGCACCATCACCGACGACCACTTCCTCGTCTACTTCAACGCCGACGGCCCGGCGCAGGTGACCCTGCCGCCCGAGGAGTACGCCGCGGCGTGGGACATCGTCATCGACACCGGCGGCGACCCGGACGCCGACGCGACCCTCCAGGCCGGCGGGAAGTTCGAGCTCACCACCCACAGCCTCGTCGTGCTCCGTGAGCACAGGGAGCCCGAGGCCAGCCCGGACCACTCGGTGGCTGCATCCCTTGCGGCAAGGTCGGGTACGGACGCCCCGTGACCGAGCCTGCGACCCGCGTCCCGCACAGCACCTACCGACTCCAGATCAGCCCGGACTTCGACCTCTTCGCCGCCACCCGCGTGCTGCCCTACCTGCACGCCCTCGGCGTCGACTGGGTCTACCTGTCGCCGCTGCTCGCCTCCGAGCCGGGCAGCACCCACGGCTACGACGTCGTCGCCTTCGACCACGTCGACCCCGAGCGCGGCGGCGCGGAGGGCCTCGACGCGGTGTCCGCCGAGGCTCGCCGGCTGGGCATGGGCGTGCTGGTCGACATCGTCCCCAACCACGTCGGCGTCGCGACTCCGTCGGAGGACCCCTGGTGGTGGGACGTCCTGCGGCTGGGCCGCGAGTCCGAGCACGCCAATGCCTTCGACGTCGACTGGGCCGCGGGTGACGGACGCATCCTGATCCCGGTGGTCGGGGACGACGACGAGGATGCGATCACGATCGCCGTGTCGGACTCGGGGCAGGGTGAGGTGCGCTACCACGACCAGCGCTTCCCGCTGGCCCCTGGCACGACGACGATGGAGGAGCAGCACTACGAGCTCGTCAACTGGCGCGCGGCCGACGAGGACCTCAACTACCGTCGCTTCTTCGCCGTCAACACCCTCGCCGCCGTACGCGTGGAGGACCCCGAGGTCTTCGCCGAGACCCACGTGGAGATCCGGCGCTGGTTCGACGAGGGCCTGGTCGACGGGCTGCGGGTGGACCACCCCGACGGCCTGCGCGACCCCCACCGCTACCTGGAGGACCTCGCCGCCCTCACCGGTGGTGCCTACGTCCTGGTGGAGAAGATCCTCGAGCCGGGGGAGGAGCTGCCGAAGAGCTGGGCGACCATGGGTACGACGGGCTACGACGCGCTGGCGTACGTCGACCGGGTGCTGACGGACCCCGCCGGCGAGGCGCCGCTCACCGAGCTTGAGGACAAGCTGCGCGGGGCGCCGGTCGACTGGGCGCAGATGGTGCACGACAACAAGCGCGCCGTCGCCACCGGCATCCTCCACTCGGAGGTCCTGCGGATCACGCGCGAGCTGGGCCGGGTGGTCGAGGACGCGCCCGACGAGGACCTGGTGGCCGACGCGGTCGCCGAGCTGCTGGCCTGCTTCCCGGTCTACCGCTCCTACCTGCCCGAGGGGCGCGAGCACCTCGACCAGGCCTTCGCAGCCGCCCGCGCCGCGCGACCCGACCTGGCCGCGACGTACGACGTCCTCGAGCCGGTCCTGGCCGACGGCTGGACCGCGCCGGCCCGCCGCTTCCAGCAGACCTCCGGCATGGTGATGGCCAAGGGCGTGGAGGACTGCTCCTTCTACCGCTGGTCGAGGCTGACCTCGCTCAACGAGGTCGGCGGCGACCCGTCGATCTTCACGATCGGTGTCGACGACTTCCACGAGGCGATGGCCGCCCGCCAGCGCGACTGGCCGCACTCGATGACCACGCTGTCCACCCACGACACCAAGCGTGGCGAGGACGTTCGCGCCCGGATCACCGTCCTGGCCGAGGAGCCCGCCGCCTGGGAGGAGGCGCTCACCGAGCTCCTGCGCCTCGCACCCGTGCCCGACCCGGCCTTCGGGTCGCTGCTGTGGCAGGCCGTCTTGGGCGCCTGGACCCCCGACCACCTGCCCGACCTGCCCGCGCGGCTGCACGGCTATGCCGAGAAGGCGATGCGCGAGGCCGGCGACCGCACCACGTGGACCGAGCCCGACGAGGCGTACGAGGCCGCGGTCCACGCCGCGGTCGACGCGGTCTTCGAGTCCGACGAGGTGCGCGACGTGCTGGTCGGGCTGGCGGCCCGGATCGAGGAGCCCGCGCAGGCCAACTCCCTGGCCGCCAAGCTGCTCGCCCTGACGATGCCGGGAGTGCCCGACGTCTACCAGGGCAGCGAGCTGTGGGAGACATCGCTGGTCGACCCCGACAACCGACGCCCGGTCGACTTCGAGCACCGTGCCGCCGTGCTCGCCGGCACCGGCGAGGACGATGCCGCGACCAAGCTGCACGTCACCTGCTCGGCGCTGACGCTGCGCCGAGAGCGACCCGAGCTGTTCACCACCTACACGCCGGTGAGCGCGAGCGGGACCGCGGCGGGGCACGTGGTCGCGTACGACCGGGGCGGCGCGATCACCGTCGTCACCCGGCTCCCGGCCGGCCTCGCCGCCGCCGGCGGCTGGGGCGACACCGTCCTCGACCTGCCCGAGGGGCGCTGGCACGACGTGCTGACCGGGCTCGACACCGACGGACGGCTCGCCGATCTGCTCGCCACCCACCCGGTCGCCCTCCTCGTGAGGAAGGACTGAGATGGCGCGCGGACCGTACGACGTCTGGGCCCCGCGGCCGCAGCGGATGCGGCTGGTCGTGGACGGCGACGGCGGTGGCGTGCGCGAGATGCAGCGCGGCGACGACGGCTGGTGGACGCCCGCCGAGCCGCTGCCCCCCGCCGCGAGCGACCACGAGATCGACCTCGACTACGGCTACCTCCTCGACGACGACCCCGCGCCACGCCCCGACCCGCGCTCGCGCCGCCAGCCCGGGGGAGTGCACGAGCTGTCCCGGACCTACGACCCGGCGACGTTCCGCTGGACGGACCACTCGTGGACCGGACGCCAGCTCGCCGGGTCCGTGATCTACGAGCTTCACGTCGGCACCTTCACGCCCCAGGGCGACCTCGATGCCGCCATCGGCAGGCTCGACCACCTCCGCGACATCGGGGTCGACTTCGTCGAGCTGATGCCGGTCAACGCGTTCAACGGCACCCACAACTGGGGCTACGACGGGGTCGGCTGGTTCGCGGTCCACGAGGGCTACGGCGGCCCGGACGCCTACCAGCGCTTCGTCGACGCCTGTCACGCCGCCGGGCTCGGCGTCGTCCAGGACGTCGTGCACAACCACCTCGGCCCGTCGGGCAACTACCTGCCGCTCTTCGGCCCCTACCTCAAGGACGGCCGCAACACCTGGGGCGACCTCGTCAACCTCGACGGCGAGGGGTCCGCGGAGGTCCGCCGCTACATCCTCGACAACGTCCGGATGTGGTTCGAGGACTGCCACGTCGACGCCCTGCGGCTCGACGCCGTGCACGCGCTGAGCGACACCTCGCAGGTCCACCTGCTCGAGGAGATGGCGATCGAGACCGCCGCGCTGTCGGCCCACCTGCGGCGCCCGTTGACCCTGATCGCTGAGTCCGACCTCAACGACACCACCCTGGTGCGGCCGCGGGAGGCCGGCGGCTACGGCCTCGACGCGCAGTGGAGCGACGACTTCCACCACGCCGTGCACGTCGCGCTGAGCGGCGAGACGACCGGCTACTACGCCGACTTCGAGCCGCTGGAGGCGCTCGCCAAGGTCTGCGAGCGCGGCTTCTTCCACGACGGCACCTGGTCGTCGTTCCGCGAGCGCGAGCACGGCAAGCCCGTCGACACCGAGCACATGCCCACCTGGCGGCTGGTCGTGGCCAACCAGAACCACGACCAGATCGGCAACCGCGCCCGCGGCGACCGGCTCGCCGAGCACCTCGACGACGACCAGCTGGCCTGCGCCGCCCTGCTGACCCTGGCCGGCCCGTTCACGCCGATGCTGTTCATGGGGGAGGAGTGGGCGGCCTCGACCCCGTTCCAGTTCTTCACCTCCCACGGCGAGCCGGAGCTCGGCAGGGCGACCGCCGAGGGGCGGATCGCCGAGTTCGAGAAGATGGGCTGGGACCCCGCCGAGGTGCCGGACCCGCAGGACTTCGAGACCTTCCGCCGCTCGCGCCTGGACTGGGACGAGCGGAGCACCGGGCGGCACGCCGTCGTGCTCGACTGCTATCGCCGCCTCGGGCGCCTGCGGCGTGAGCTCCCGCAGCTCACCGACCCCGCGTTCGGCTCGGTCTCCTGCTCGGTCGAGGGACGGCTGTTCACCCTGCGACGCGGTGACCTGCTCGTCGTGGTCAACACCGGCGAGGAGGCCGTCAGCCTGGACGTCGGCGAGCGCGAGGTCCTGTTCGCGACGCCGTCAGGCGTCGCCATCGAGGCCGGAGCACTGGCCGTGCCGCGACACGCCGGAACTTTGCTCGGCCCGATCACAACTTTTTCGCCGACGCCCTAGTCTCCTGTGGCAAGGGCCCCACGGGGCCATCGCACAGACACCGGGGAAATTTCATGAATCGCATCATCACCCTGACCGCTTCGGCAGCGCTGGCCCTCGGCTCGCTCGCCCTCACGTCACCGACGCAGGCCGCACCCGCGAAGGCCGACGCCTACTCCGTCACCGCCAAGATCAACAAGACCGTCGCCATCGGCAAGGAGACCACCCTCAAGGTGCGTGGCCGCGTCACGCCGAAGGCCGCCGGCGAGAAGGTGATCCTGCAGCAGCGGGTCCTGCCGAAGAAGACCTGGAAGGCGACCGGCACGGCGAAGATCAAGAGCACCGGCACCTACGTGCTCAAGGACGTCCCCTCGACCCCCGGCAAGCGCGAGTACCGCGTCGTCAAGCCGGCGTCGGACGGCCTGGCCAAGGGCATCAGCAAGGCACTGGCTGTGCAGGTCTACGCCTGGGAGAAGCTCGGCGCCCGCGCGACCGGACCCCGGACGAACCTGGTCGTCCGCGGCGCCAACATCGCCACCGACTACTACGCCTCCAGCCTGGTGAGCGGCATCTCCGGCACGCCGGCCTCGGTCGAGTACACGCTGGGTCGCAAGTGCCTGGCGCTCGAGGCGACGTACGCGCTGACGGACGACTCCGCGTCCGGCTCGTCCGGCGCGGTGACCGTCTCCACCGACGGAGCGGTCCGCGTCACCCACGCGCTGGCCATCGGCACCGTCGTGGCCGACCACGTCATCGACATCTCCAACGCCTTCCGGCTCAAGTTCGACATCTCGACGACTGCGACTCCCGCCGCCGTCGCGGCCGTCGCGACGCCCAAGGTGCTCTGCACGCGCTGATCGAGACGCACCACCAGTCCGCAGCGGCGGACGCGCCCGGGGTACAGGCCCTCGGACGCGTCCGCCGCTGCTTTCGCGCTCCTCACGGCCGCGCCGTAGTGTTGGGTCTTGTGGCAGGCATCGAGTACGACGCAGAGATCAAGCAGCTCCAGGCGACCATGAAGACCATCGGTCAGGTCCTCGACCTCGACCGGATGCGGACCGAAGTCGCCGACCTCGGCGAGCAGGTCGCCGCTCCCGACCTCTGGGACGACCAGGCCAACGCCACCCGCGTCACCGGCCGGCTGTCCGCGCTGCAGGGCGAGCTCGACCGCTTCACCGGCCTCGAGACCCGCATCGAGGACCTCGGCCTGATGGTCGAGATGGCCCAGGAGGAGGGCGACGCCGACACGCTGGCCGAGTCCGAGAAGGAGCTCGGCCGGATCAAGAAGGCCGTCGAGTCCCTCGAGATCCGCACCCTGCTCGCCGGTGAGTACGACGAGCGCGAGGCGATCGTGACGATCCGCTCCGGCGCCGGTGGCGTCGACGCCGCCGACTTCGCCGAGATGCTGATGCGGATGTACACGCGCTGGGCCGAGCAGCACAAGTACTCCGTCGAGGTCTACGACGTCTCCTACGCCGAGGAGGCGGGCATCAAGTCCGCCGAGTTCGCGATCCACGCGCCCTACGCCTACGGCACCCTCTCCGTCGAGGCGGGCACCCACCGCCTCGTGCGGATCAGCCCGTTCGACAACCAGGGCCGCCGCCAGACCTCCTTCGCGGCGGTCGAGGTCGTCCCCATGATGGAGCAGACCGACGAGGTCGAGGTCGACGAGAACGACATCCGCACCGACGTCTTCCGCTCGGGCGGCCCCGGCGGCCAGTCGGTCAACACCACCGACTCCGCCGTGCGCCTGACGCACATCCCGACCGGCATCGTCGTGTCCTGCCAGAACGAGAAGTCGCAGCTGCAGAACAAGGCGTCCGCGATGGTCGTCCTCAAGGCCAAGCTGCTCGCCAAGAAGAAGGCGGAAGAGGCCGCGCTCAAGAAGGACCTCAAGGGAGACGTCCAGGCCAGCTGGGGCGACCAGATGCGCAACTACGTCCTCAACCCCTACCAGGTCGTCAAGGACCTCCGGACCGGCCACGAGTCCGGCAACCCCAGCGCCGTGTTCGACGGCGACCTCGACGACTTCATGGAGGCCGGCATCCGCTGGCGCCGAGGTGCCGAGAAGGTCGACGCCTGACGAGGGAGTCGGTCACCGGGTTTCCGCCCGGTCCTCCTGGGTAGACGTCCTCCAACGATCGAGACGTCTAGCTTGGGGGGGTCCAGGTGTCGCAGCTGCAGGTGGCGCACGGTGAGATGCAGGACGCGGCCAACGCGGCGCAGAGCGCGGCCGCCGGTGCCAAGGGCCGGGGGTCCTCGGAGGAGCTCACCGCTGCGGCCGCCGCCATCCCGGGAGCTGCCTCGGCGGGATACCTCGGTGAGCTCGGCACGAGCTGGGACGACGACGTCGCCGCCTGGGTCACGGCGGCCGACGAGTTCGGCAGCGACCTCGCAGCCGCGGGAGAGGACTATCGACAGGTCGATGAGTCCGCGGGAGGCCTCTTCGGATGGCTGCTGGGCGGTGGGTCGTGAGCATCACCTACGGAGATGCCCAGAGGTGGCAGGCGGCACCGCTCGGGAAGGCCGGCGACAGCATCAAGGGCGACCTCGATGCACTCGAGGGATCGCGCGACCTGCTCGAGAGCCAGGGCGTACCCACCTCCTGGACAGGGACGGCGGTCACCTTCGCGGTGATCAGGCGCACGCTGCTGGTCAAGCAGCTCAACCGGCACATCGACGGCAAGCGCACCATGCAGCGCGCCCTCTACGACGCGGAGCCGATCGTGAGCGAGGTCGAGCGACTGGTCCTCGACGTCGAAGGCGAAGCACGGGCCAAGCAGTTCTCGATCAGCGATGACGGGACGGTGACCGACACCAGCACCCCGCCGACCTTCGAGAACCGCTACGTGGCCGAGGAGTGGTCCCGCGTCCGACACGAGGCCGCTCAGGCCATCGCCGACCAGGTGTCCACCATCCTGGGGCGGGTTGCCGCGGCCGACGCCACCCTCGCGGAAGGCATCCCGGCCGGCCACGTGCCGTTCGTGGACGACTACGGCGTCGCCGACCCCGCCGTCGCCGAGCAGTGGGCCTCGATGACCGACGACGAGCGGCGAGCCGTCATCGAGGAGATGATCGAGGAGCAGGCGGCCGAGGCCGGTATCCCGACCCCCTCGATCACCTGGGAGCCCGAGACGTGGGGACCGTGGGGCGAGTGCCGGGGAGGGGGCACGGAGATCGCGCTCAACGAGGGGATCCTCGACGACCCCCAGATCCTCAACACCGTCGCCCACGAGATGCGCCATGCGCGCCAGTTCGAGGCGATCGAGGACCAGGACGACTGGCACTTCCCCTGGCAGGACGACCCCTTCGACATGCACGAGGAGGACGGCATCAGCGAGGAGCAGGCGGAGGACTGGGACGAGAACTTCGACGACTACAAGTCAACCTCCGGCGGTGACACCTACGAGGAGTACTTCGAGCAACCGGTCGAGGCCGACGCTCGTCAGATCGGCAAGGAAGAGCTCGAGGCCATGACCGAGGATGAGCTCGAGCGGCTGCTCGAGGAGGGACAGGGATGACGCCCAGGACGACGTACGCCGACCTCGTGGACGGATACCTGGCCGAGCCGACCCCCGACTCGCTCGGTGCCCTCCGACGAGCCGTTCGTGCTGCACCCGGCTTCGACCCCGACCTCGGCGTCCGCACGCACGCGGGTGCGTTGCTTCGCGACGGCAAGGACGCCGAGGCCGTGACGGTGCTGGAGGAGAGCATGCCGGGGTCGCTGTTCAGCCCGAGCGCCCACGCGATGCTGGCGAACACCTTGCGTCGCACGGGTCGCGACGACGCGGCCGCCCGCCACGCGCGTCTGTCGCGGGCGGCCCTCGACAGCATCCTCTCGACCGGCGACGGTTCCCGCGAGCGACCGTGGTCGGTGCTCCGGATCAGCGACGAGTACGACGTCGTCGACAGCCTCGGCGACCGGCCGCGGAGGCAGGCCCTGCTGCGCGACGGGCTGCGCACGCTCGATCGGATCGAGTGCCAGGACGGCCGTGTGGTGCACTTCGACGTCACCGGGGTGCCCCAGGCTGTGGTCCGTGCCTGAGCATCACTTCCGGGCGGCCGTGGCCGCCCTCGTGGCCGTGCTCGTCTCGGGCTGCTCCCAGGACGAGGTGCCCACCACTGGCGCCGGCACCGGTGCTGTCGAGGGTGGGGGCACGAGCGGGAGCGTCCCCTTCGAGCTGGTGGCCACCGACCAGCTGGCGATCAGCCCCGACGGCTCGCAGGTCATCGCCGACTGCTGGAACGGCATCTGCCGCTGGGATGCGGTCGACGGCACCCTGGAGCTGCTGCCGGACCGTGGGTCGGCCGCTGTGTCGCCCGACTGGTCCAGCCTGGCGGTCGTCGGGGACGACGCCGCGATCGTGCTGGAGGACCTCGACTCGGGTGACCCGACGAGCGAGCTCGAAGGCGTGGACGACGGCGAGGTCGCCGATGGTTCACCCGTCACCGCGGTGGCCTACAGCCCCGACGGCGCCCTGGTGGCGGCCGCGTCGCTCGGCTCCGGTGGGTCCGGCACGCTTCGCGTGTGGTCGGTCGACGGCCGCGAGCAGACGGTGTTCGACACCGCCGGCGAGGTGCACCGGCTCGCCTTCTCGCCCGACGGCCAGCAGGTCGCCACGGCCGGCAACGGCCCTGTCGAGGTGCATGAAATCGGCTCCGGTGACTCCCAGGAGCTCGGCTCCGGACGGGGCGGCACGGTGGCGTGGAGCGCGGACGGGCGCCAGTTGGTCGGCCCGGGGGCTGATGGGCAGCCCGTCGTCTGGAACACGAGGACCTGGGCGCCGGCCGCCGAGCTGCGCGGCGTACGCCTTCACGAAGCGGCCTTCGCGCCCGACGACGACGTCCTCGCCCTCACGTCGCTCGACGACACCGTCGTCACGCTCTGGCCCCCCGACGCGCAGACGGCGGAGGTGCACGAGCTGGCAGGGCACTCCACCGCACCCGGCGCCGTGGCGTGGTCGCCGGACGGTGACGTCCTCTACTCGGTCGCCGCCGAGGACGGTGTGCTGGCGTGGGATCCGGAGCGCAGGACCCGAGCCGACGTGGTCTTCGAGGTCCCTGAAGATCGGTGAGCGCCAGTGCGACCACGCCTTGACGTAGGCCTCCTGGGCGATCTTCTCCGCCGCGCCGCGGTCGCCGGTGAGGGCGTACGTGCAGGCGAGCGTCCGCGGCCATGTGGCGGCGTAGAAGTCCGCGAAGTCGCTCTCGGCCCCGTGTCCCATGCGCGTCCCGTCTCCCGAGCGTCAGGTCGACGCCTCTCACCACCCAACACGCCCGGCACCCCTGGCCGGTTGCAGCCCGGCGCGCGTTTCGCGGGCCCGTGCACCCCTCACGTAGCCTCGACGCGTGATTCGCTTCGAGAAGGTGACCAAGGCCTACCCCGGCCACCCGCACCCCGCCCTCGACAACATCTCCGTCGACGTCGAGAAGGGGGAGTTCGTCTTCCTCGTCGGGTCCTCGGGCTCCGGGAAGTCGACCTTCCTGCGCCTCGTGCTGCGCGAGTACCGCCCCACCTCCGGCCGGGTCTACGTCGCGGGCAAGGAGATCAACCGCCTGGCGAGCTGGAAGGTGCCCCGGCTGCGCCGCGACATCGGCACCGTCTTCCAGGACTTCCGGCTGCTGCCCAACAAGACCGTGACCGAGAACGTCGCCTTCGCGCTCCAGGTCATCGGCAAGTCGCGCAAGGAGATCCAGGACCTCGTCCCCGAGACGCTGGAGCTGGTCGGCCTCAGCGGCAAGGGCGACCGGATGCCAGACGAGCTCTCCGGTGGTGAGCAGCAGCGCGTCGCCGTGGCTCGGGCGTTCGTCAACCGCCCGATGATCCTCATCGCCGACGAGCCCACCGGAAATCTCGACCCGACGACGTCCGTCGGGATCATGAAGCTGCTGGACCGCATCAACCGCACGGGCACGACCGTGGTGATGGCGACGCACGACTCCGGCATCGTCGACCAGATGCGCAAGCGCGTCATCGAGCTCGAGAACGGCCACGTCGTACGCGACCAGGCGCAGGGCGTCTACGGCCACCAGAACTGACCGCAGAACTGATCCCAGAACTGACCCCCGACCTCCCCCAGGATCGAGAGCCTCCCCTCCATGCAGCTTCGCTACGTCTACTCCGAGCTCGGTCAGGGCCTGCGGCGCAACCTGTCCATGCACCTCGCGGTCGTGCTCACCCTCTTCGTCTCGCTGACGCTCGTCGGCCTCGGCGTGATGTTCAACCAGCAGGCATCGAAGGCCGCCGACCACTGGGGCAACCAGCTCCAGATCACGGTCTACCTGTGCCGGGTCAACGACAGCAGCGCCGTGTGCCCCAACGCGGTGACCGACGCGCAGAAGACGGAGATCTCCCAGGTCGTCCAGGACAACCCGGAGGTCGACGACTTCCACTTCGAGTCCAGCGAGGAGGCGCTCGGCAAGGCGCGTGAGCTCTACGGCGACGAGCTGTTCTCCGGCGACAACCCGGCCATCACGGCCGAGGACATGCCACAGACGATCTGGATCACGTTGAAGGACCCCGAGCAGTACGAAGGCATCACCTCGGCCGTGCAGGGACTCGACGGCGTGTCCAAGGTGCGCGACATGCGAGAACAGGTGGCGCCGATCCTCGAGTCGATCAACATGCTCCAGTGGGTGGCGCTGGGGACAGCGGGATTCCTCGTCTTCGCCGCGCTGCTGCTGGTCGCCAACACGATCAGGCTCGCAGCCTTCGCGCGCCGCAAGGAGATCGGCATCATGCGTCTCGTGGGCGCCTCCACGCTCTACATCGCGCTGCCCTTCCTGCTCGAGGCGCTGGTCACCGCGCTCATCGGTGTCGCCCTCGCCGGCGGGGCGCTGTGGGGCTTCATGTATTTCGGCATCTCCGAGCTGTCACAGAACCGGTTGAAGTTCGTGCCGTGGATCGGATGGGGCGAGTTCAGGCTCGCCGTGGCGTCCGTCGCGGTCCTCGGTCCGCTGCTCACCTTGCTCCCGACACTCGTGTTGACGCGCAAATACCTCAAAGTCTGAGTCGCGGGGGTTAGCGTCTAGGCGTCTCCCCTCGAAGCCGTGGGGGAGGCGCCCTTCCCCGCTTCCCCAACGCAAAGGCTTCCCCCGGTGCGTCACTTCCCCCGTACCGCTCATCGCCGCATGGCCGCAGCACTGATCGTGGCCGTGTCACTGGGCGTGTCCTCCGTCGCTGTCGCGCAGGCCGACGACCTCAAGGACAAGCAGCGCCAGGTCGAGCGCGACATCAAGGGCGCGCACGACGACCTCGACTCCTCGAGCGCGCAGCTCCAGCGCGCCACCGCCCGCCTCGACGCCGCCAAGGAGCAGCTCGCCGACGCGAAGACGCGGCTGGCCACGGCCCGCGGCAAGGTGGAGGTCGCCGCGGAGCGCGACGCCGAGATGAAGGCCGAGCTCGCCGCCGCCGAGACCGCTCTCGCCGAGGCCGAGGCCGCGCTGGCCCAGGGCCGGGTCGACCGCGAGACCCAGCGGCAGAAGGTCGCCGCCACCGTGGCCGACATGTACTCCGAGGGTGACCCCGAGCTGATCGCCTTCTCCTCGCTCATCGACGCCGAGACCACCGAGGAGCTCACCCGGCGTGACGGCGTGCGCGACGTGATCGTGGGCCAGGAGGCCCGGGCGTACGACGAGCTCAGGGCCGCCGAGGTGCTCCTCGAGGTCCAGGAGCGTCAGGTCACCGAGGCTCGTGACGAAGTGGCCGCCCAGCGCGAGGCGGCGGCCGAGCACCTGGTGCTGATGCAGGAGCTGGCGGCCGAGCAGCAGGCGGCCAAGGACTCCGTGGTCGCGCTCGTCGTGGAGCGGCGAGACGCGCGGGCGGAGGCCCAGCAGGCGCGGGCCAAGGACGCCGCCAAGCTGCGCAAGCTCAAGCGGGAGCAGGACCGCATCGAGGAGATGCTGCGCAAGCGAGCGCTCGCCGCGCTCCGCCGGCAACGGGCGAAGGCCCGGTCGCAGGCGGGTGTCCCCTCGACGGGGCTGCTGGCGCGACCGGTCGACGGCTACGTCACCTCCGGCTTCGGCTACCGCACCCACCCGATCTACCACTACTGGGGCCTCCACGACGGCGTCGACTTCGGCGGCGGCTGCGGTACGCCGCTCCGGGCCGCGGCCCCCGGCCGGGTCGTGTCGTCGTACTACAGCGGCGTCTACGGCCAGCGCCTGATCATCGACAACGGCGTCATCGGCGGCATGGGCATCGCCACGATCTACAACCACGCCACCAGCTACACCGTGGGCGTGGGCGACCACGTCGCGCAGGGTCAGGTCGTCGGCTTCGAGGGCAGCACCGGCTGGTCGACTGGCTGCCACCTGCACTTCACGGTGATGGCCAACGGCAAGGCCGTCGACCCGATGAACTGGTTCTGACCCACCGCTCGGCGAACCGGCTGGACACGCTCTGGGAGAATGGCCCCATGGCGAAGGAGCAGGGCCAGAAGATGGTCGCGCAGAACAAGAAGGCGCGCCACGACTACCACATCGAGGACACGTGGGAGGCCGGCCTGGTCCTCATGGGGACCGAGGTGAAGTCGCTCCGGCTGGGCCGCGCGTCCCTCGTCGACGGCTTCGCCGAGATCGACAACGGTGAGGCCTGGCTGCTCGGCGTGCACATCCCCGAGTACAGCCAGGGCACCTGGACCAACCACGCGGCCCGCCGTCGCCGCAAGCTGCTGCTCAACCGCTCGGAGATCGACAAGATCGAGCGCAAGATCACCGACAAGGGCTACACGATCGTGCCCCTCGCGCTCTACTTCAAGGACGGCCGGGCCAAGGTCGAGATCGCGCTCGCCAAGGGCAAGAAGTCCTACGACAAGCGCCACACCCTCGCCGAGCGCACCGCCAATCGCGAGAAGGTCGAGGCGGTCCAGCGCAGGCTGAAGGGCCACCGGGATTGAGCCAGATGCCCGACGAGGCCGCGCGTGCGCGTACGTTCGCCGACGGCCTCGGCCTCCCGGGCCTGTTGGACCTCCACACCCACTTCCTGCCGCCGCGCGTGATGGCCAAGGTGCGTGCCCAGTTCGACGCCGCCGGGCCGCTGATCGGCCGCCCGTGGCCGCTGCACTACCGCGCCGAGGACGACGTCCTGGTCGAGGCCCTGCGCTCGTTCGGCGTATGCCGCTTCACCGCGCTGCCCTACGCCCACCGGCCCGGCATGGCCGAGTTCCTCAACGACTGGGCCGCCGGCTTCGCGGAGCGGGTGCCCGAGGCGGCGGTGTGCGCCACGTTCTTCCCGGAGCCCGGCGTGGCGGCGTACGTCGCCTCCCGATCCGCAGACGTCGAGGTGTGGAAGGTGCACGTCCAGGTCGGGGCGTTCACCGTCACCGACCCGCTGCTCGACGAGGCCTGGGGACTGATCGCGGCGACAGGCACCCCCGTGGTGCTGCACGCCGGTAGCGGGCCGGTGCCCACCGAGCACACCGGCCCCGGTCCGGTCGCCGCGCTCCTCGCCCGGCACCCACGGCTGCGGCTGGTGGTCGCGCACGCGGGCGCGCCCGAGTACGGCGAGTTCCTGCGTCTCGCCGAGACCCACGAGCGCGTCGCCCTCGACACGACCATGGCCTTCACGCCCTTCTTCGAGGAGATGGGCGGGGCGTACCCGCCGGCTCTGTTGCCGCGGCTGCGTGACCTGGGACTGGCCGGCAAGGTCCACCTCGGCAGCGACTTCCCCAACATCCCCTACCCCTACGCCGACCAGCTCGACGCGCTCGCCCGGCTCGGGCTGGGGGAGGACTGGCTGCGCGCCGTGTGCTGGGCGAACACGGCCGCGCTCCTGGACCAGACCGGGGAGAGGTTTCTGGGACTGGACTCTTGACGGGGGATATGTAAGTACGCTGAACTAACAAACGTGACCCCGCACACTCCAGTCGGCCGCCCGCTGCGACCGCAGGGCAAGCTCCTCCAGGAGGACGCCCGCCGGCACCACCGCTCCCTGTTGCTCCAGCACCTGTTCCGGGAGGGGCCCGCCAGCCGCGCCGACCTGGCCCGCGTCAGCGGCCTGACCCGCGTCACGGTGTCGGACCTGGTCGGGGAGATGCTGGCCGAGGGCTTCGTGTCGGAGCTCGGTGCCCCGGCCGAGAGCCGCGTCGGCAAGCCCCCCACGCTCGTCGGCCTCGCAGCCGACTCCCACCACGTCATCGGCCTCGACCTGTCCGAGACGGACCGGATGTCGGGGGCGGTGGTCAACCTCGCCGGCACGGTCCTGGCCCGCCACGAGGTGCACGTCGACGGAGCCGTGGGCGAGCAGGCGGTCCAACTCGTGCAGCAGCTGGTCGCGGAGCTGAGAGAGCTGACCGATCGCCCGCTGCTCGGCATCGGCGTCGGCAGCCCCGGTGTCGTCGACAGCGCGGGCACGGTCATCGACGCCCCCAACCTGGCCTGGACCGACACGCCCCTCGCGGCCCGGCTGGCCGAGGCCTCCGGTCTCCCGGTCTTCGTCGCCAACGACGCCAACACCGCGGTGCTGGGCGAGCACACCTTCGGCGAGTCCGGCGACGGCGGCCTGATGGTGCTGCGGGTCGGCACGGGTGTCGGCGCCGGCTTCGTGCTGGGCGGGTCCCTCCTGCACGGCCACCTCGGCGCCGCCGGCGAGATCGGCCACGTCGTGGTCGACCCCGAGGGCGAGCTGTGCGCCTGCTCGCGCACCGGTTGCCTGGAGACCCTCCTGGCGGCGCCGCGCCTCCGGCGACGCGTCGCGGAGCCCGGCGTCGACGCCCCTGCCGTGCTCTCCGAGGTCGGGACGCGACTGGGTGAGGTGCTCGCGCCCATCGTGGCCGCCCTCAACCTGCACGAGATCGTGCTCAGCGGTCCCGCGGAGCTGCTCGACGGGCCGCTGCTCGACGCGGCCGACCGGACCATCCGCGAGCGGACGATGCCGATCAGCTCGACCGCGCTCGCGGTCCGCACGTCCAAGCTCGGCGACGACGTCGTGGTCGTCGGTGCAGCCGTGCTCGTGCTCTCCGGGGAGCTGGGCGTCTCATGAGCGCCTCGTCCCCGGCCCCCAGCTCCGAAACATCGATGAGAGGACACACCGTGGTGCGCATCAAGAAGTCCATGAGCGGCGTGGCGATCGCCGCGCTCGCGCTGACGACACTCGCCGCGTGCGGCAACGAGGACGACGGCTCGTCGTCCAACGACGGCGGGGGTGCGGAGTCCGCGGACATCCGCGTCTGGCTCAACGGGACGGACACTCCGCAGGAGGCCCGCGACTGGCTCAAAGAGACCTTCGAGGACCAGAACCCCGGCTCCACGCTGACCATCGAGCAGCAGGAGTGGGACGGCCTGGTGGAGAAGCTCACCACGTCGCTGTCCAGCGAGTCCGAGACGCCCGACGTCGTCGAGATCGGCAACACGCAGGCCCCGACCTTCACCTCGGCCGGCGCCTTCGCCGACCTCACCGGCGAGCTCGACGCCCTCGGTGGCGACGACCTGCTGCCGGGCTTCGTCGACGGCGCGACCGTGGACGGCAAGACGTACGCCGTCCCCTACTACGCCGGCTCGAAGTACATCTTCTACCGCAAGGACCTCCTCGAGAAGGCCGGCCTCGAGGTGCCCACCACGCTGGACGAGTTCGTCCAGACGGCCATCGAGCTCAAGAAGGCCAACCCCAAGCCGGCCAACTTCTCCGGTTTCTGGTTCCCCGGTCAGGACTGGCGCAACGGCGCCGCGTTCGTCTGGGCCGCCGGCGGTGAGCTCGCGGTCGAGGAGGGCGGCGAGTGGACCCCGGCGCTGAGCTCGGACGAGTCGCTGGCCGGCCTGGAGATGGCGCAGCAGCTCTTCATGGGGGCCTCGGGCGCTCCCAAGGACGGCAACGAGGCCGACCCGTGGACGCCCTTCTGCGCGGGCGAGGTCGGCATGATGTCGACGCCCGGCTGGGTCAAGGGCCTGATCGAGGCCGAGGACACCGGCTGCCCCGACACCTACGCCAAGGAGATGGGCGTCTTCGCCCTCCCCGGCACCGACGCTGAGCCCGCTCCCGTCCTGATGGGCGGCTCCGACATCGCGATCGCGGCGAAGTCCCCGCACCAGGACCTGGCCCAGGAGGCGGTCGCGCTCATGCTGAGCGACGACTACCAGACGATCATGGCCGGGGCCGGCCTCACGCCCGCCAAGGAGTCGCTCGCCTCGCTCCTGGGTGACGACGAGTACGCCGCCGCGACCGTGGCCGCCGCGTCCAACGCCAAGCTCACCCCGGCCGCTCCCGGATGGGCCAACGTCGAGGGCTCGCGCGTCCTGGAGGATCTCTTCAGTGCCATCGCCCAGGGTGGTGACGTGGCCGAGCTCGCCGCGAAGGCCGACGAGCAGATGAGCGGTCAGCTGAACGGCTGACCCACCCACCGAGCCGGCACCGGCGGGGGCGGCACCAGCCGCTGCCCCCGCCGCTGCCTGCCCGGGACCCAGTCACGCCATCCAGCCACGCCATCCCGTCACGCCATCCAGCCATGCCATCCAGTCGCGCAATGATGACCGCAGCCCGACGGCCGAGAGGGGCAGAGATGACCGAGCGCACCCGCCGCACACGCGGCACCGCCCTGCCCTACCTGCTGATCGGTCCCGCCGTGCTCGCCCTGTGCCTGGCGCTCGGCTACCCGCTCCTGCGCCAGCTCGTCCTCTCCTTCCAGGAGTTCGGCCTGGCCCAGCAGTTCGGGCGCCCGCCGGAGTGGGTCGGCCTGGCGAACTACCGGGAGCTGCTGACCGACGCCTACCTGTGGCGGGTCACGGCGCGTACGGTCACCTTCTGCCTGGTCAACGCCGCGGTGACGATGGTGCTGGGCGTCGGGCTGGCGCTCGTCATGCGCGCCATGTCCACGCCGGTGCGACTGCTCACCCAGACGGGCCTGCTGCTCGCCTGGGCGATGCCGGTCGTCGCCTCGCTGACCGTGTGGCAGTGGCTCTTCGACACCCAGTACGGCGTCGTGAACTACGTGCTGACCTCGATGGGCGGCGACTTCCAAGGGCACGGGTGGCTGCTGCGTCCCCTGTCCTTCTTCTTCGTCGCGACGGTGGTCGTGGTCTGGATGAGCGTCCCGTTCGTCGCCTTCACCGTCTACGCCGCGCTCACCCAGCTTCCCGGCGAGCTGCTCGAGGCCGCCGAGATCGACGGCGCCGGGGTGGTGCAGCGCCTGCGCTACGTCATCCTGCCGACCATCCGGACGGTGCTCCTCGTCGTCGGGCTGCTGCAGATCATCTGGGACCTGCGCGTCTTCACCCAGGTCTACATCCTCCAGGAGGCCGGCGGCAGCGCCCGCGCGACCAACCTCCTCGGCACCTACATCTACCGGCTCGGCATCGGCGGCGGTGACTTCGGCACGTCGGCCGCGGTCGCGGTCTTCATGCTCGCGCTGACCGTCGTCCTGACCGCTCCGTACGTCCGGTCGATGCTGCGCCAGGAGAGGACCGTCTGATGGCGCGCACCGCTCCGCGCCCCGTGCGCTGGCTGGCCAACACAGTCGGGCTGGTCGCCTTCGCGCTGGCGACGTTCCCGGTCTACTGGATGGTCAACAGCTCCTTCCTCGACCGCAACCAGATCCGCAACCCGGTGCCGACCTGGGTGCCGTTCGGGGGAGACCTCGACAACTTCCGTACGGTCTTCGAGAGCGGGCAGTTCCTCGACGCGATGAAGATCAGCCTCATGGTCACCGGGCTCACGCTCGTGGTGGCGCTGACCTTCGCGTTCGTGGCCGCCGTCGCGGTGTCGCGCTTCCGGTTCCGGGGCCGGTTGTCCTTCATCGTCACGCTGCTGGTGATCCAGATGATCCCCGCCGAGGGCCTCTTCATCTCCCAGTACAAGATGCTCGAGACGATGGAGCTGCTCAACACCGTCGTCGGCCTGACCGTCGTCTACGTCGCCGGCGTGCTCCCCTTCACGATCTGGACGCTGCGCGGCTTCGTCGAGGGAGTGCCGTACGAGCTCGAGGAGGCCGCGATGATGGACGGCTGCACCCGCACCCAGGCCTTCTTCCGGATCACCTTCCCGCTCCTCGCGCCGGGCCTCGTCGCGACCGGCGTCTTCGGCTTCATCCAGGCATGGAACGAGTTCACCCTCGCGCTGGTGGTGATGACGCGGGAGGACCAGCGGACGCTCCCGCTGTGGCTCTCGACGTTCACCGACGTCAACCGCGGCACCGACTGGGGCGGGATCATGGCCGGCTCGACCCTCATCGCCGTACCCGTGATCGTCTTCTTCCTCCTCGTGCAGGGCCGGATGGCGAGCGGGCTGACCGCCGGGGCGGTGAAGGGATGAAGAACACCCCACGGCCGGAGGACGTGGAGTCCCTCGCGCTCCAGGTGCTGCTGCCCGGCTTCACCGGCACCGCCCTGCCCGACGACTACCGCGCGCTGCTCGAGCAGGGCCTCGGGGGGATCTGCTACTTCGGCAGCAACACCGCCGACGGCCCCGCCGCCACGGCCGCTCTCAGTGCCGCGATCCGCGGGGCCAACCCGCGGGCGGTGGTCGCTGTCGACGAGGAGGGTGGCGACGTGAGCCGCCTCCACACCAGCACCCCGAGCTCGGTGCTCGGCGCGGCAGCCCTCGGTGCGGTCGACGACCTCGAGCTGACCGAGTCGGTGGGCTGCTGGATCGGGGCGGAGCTGGCCGAGGTGGGGATCACCCTGGACCTCGGACCCGTCGCGGACGTCAACAGCAACCCCGACAACCCGGTCATCGGCACCCGCAGCTTCGGGGCCGGGCCCGCACTCGTCGCCGCCCACGCCGCGGCCTGGACCCGCGGGATCCAGTCGGCCGGCGTCGCTGCCTGCGCCAAGCACTTCCCGGGCCACGGCGACACCGCGATCGACAGCCACCTGGCGCTGCCGACGATCGAGGCGGACCTCGCGACCCTCGCGGAGCGCGAGCTCGTGCCCTTCGCGGCGGTGGTCGGAGCGGGCGTCGCGGCCGTCATGACCTCGCACATCCTGGTCCCGGCACTCGACCCCGACCGGCCCGCGACCCTCAGCCCCGCGGTCCTCGGCCTGCTGCGCGACCGGCTCGGCTTCGACGGCGTGATCGTCAGCGATGCCCTCGACATGGCGGGCGCCTCGGCGGTGCACGGTATCCCCGAGGCCGCGGTCCTCGCACTGGTGGCCGGCTGCGACCTGCTGTGCCTCGGGCCGGACCTGCCTTCCTCGATGGTCGAGGACGTACGAGCCGCCATCGCGTCGGCGGTCGGCAACGGTCGGCTCCCAGTCGTACGCCTGGCCGACGCAGCGCGACGGGTCCAGTCCATGCGCGTGCCTGCGGCTGCGGCATCGGTCGGGCCTCCGGACCAGCGCCGGCAGCGGGACGCGGTCGCCCCCACCCTCCTGGTCGAGCGTGACCTTCCCGACCTGGCGGGTGCACTCGTGGTCAGCGTCGAGACGGTCGCCAACATCGCCGTCGGAGCGGTCGCGTGGGGGATCGCCCCCGACCACCGCCTGGACCCGGCGTCCCTGGCGGACGGCCTGCCGGGCGACCTGCCGGCCGGGCCGCTGGTCGTGCAGGTCCGCGACGCGCACCGGCGTCCCGAGGTGCGAGCCTTCCTGGCGTCACTGGCGGGGGAGGGGCGCTCCGTCGTGGTCGTCGAATGGGGCTGGCCCGGGGCGTACGACGTGGGGCTTGCGAGAATCTGCGCGCGCGGGTCGTCCGGTCCGGGCGTCGCCGCAGTGGTCGATCGGTTGCGAGAGGCAGGGTGGACGCGGTGAACGCCGCACTGGCAGGGACTCGAGCGGTCGGGCTCGACATCGGTGGCACCAAGACGCACGGTGTCGTGCTGGGGGAGGACGGTGAGATCCTCGCGCAGGTCCGCGAGTCCACGCTCCCGGGCGCGGACGGGGTGCTCGCCACCGCGGGGCGGGTCTTCGAGGCGTTGCAGGACGCCACCGGTGCGCCGCTGACCTGTCGGGTCGGGGTCGGCGTGCCCGGTCTGGTCGACGTGGAGCGCGGCGTCCTCCGGCACGCGGTCAACCTCGGCGTCAACGGCGACGACCTCCCGCTGCGCGACCTGCTCGCGGAGCGCCTCGGCGTCGCGGTGGTCCTCGAGAACGACGTCAATGTCGCGGCGCTGGCCGCCCGGGCGCTGGCGGGCGCCGACGACGTGGTCTACGTCAGCGTGGGCACGGGACTGGCGGCCGGACTCGTGATCGACGGCCGGCTCCGCCGCGGGGAGCACGGCGCCGCGGGCGAGATCGGGCACGTGCCCGTGGACCCTGCCGGCTCACAGTGCGGGTGCGGGCAGACCGGCTGCCTGGAGACGATCGCCTCGGGGGGCGCCCTGGCCAAGGCCTGGCCCACGACCGACCAGCCGCCGGCCGCAGCCCTCTTCGCGGCCGCAGCCGCCGGCGACCACGCCGCCGTCGTCGTGCGCGACCGCTTCTGCTGGGGCGTGGCGAGCGCGATCCGGGTGCTCGGCCTGACGATCGACCCCGAGCGCATCGTGCTCGGTGGCGGCGTGAGCGAGGTCGGCGAACCGTTGCGCGAGGAGGTCGTACGCCAGCTGCGGGCGCTGGGGGAGGGGTCGCCCTTCCTCGCCTCCCTCGGCCTGGCCGAACGGCTCAGCATCGTGCCGCGCCACTATCCGGTCGCCGCGGTGGGCGCCGCGATCCTGGGCCGGTGAGTCCGGTCAGCAGGAATAGCGTTAGGGGGATGTCGGTTGAGACACCTAGACTGTGGATGCGGACGCAGTCTGTCTGCTTGACAACACAAGAGGGGCTGATCGGTTTCGACTTGGGACGTTAGTTCCAGGGGAAGCGGGTCGAGAAGCCAGCGTCATCTCGTAAACGATCGCTGGAAACCTATAGTTGCCAATTCTGAGCGCAACGACTTCGCTCTCGCTGCCTGAGCAGTGACCGAAGGGTCTGACCGGGCATCCGTCTCCGTCCCGGACCCAGGCCTCATCTAGGAGACTTGCTGGTCACTCTCTGTCAGGAGGGGTGACCGGGACTCAATCCTGACTGAGCCTGTCGGCGACGTGTCTGTGCGAGCGCCGGGGCCGAGAAAAGCGACATCACAGACTGCACCCGGAGAAGACCTGGTTCGACGCTCGAGGACCGGGGTTCGATTCCCCGCAGCTCCACTCACCTCTGGCCGACGTGTGCCTGCGCTTTCGCGCAGGCCACGTCGGTTCGTCATTACATGCCGCGCTTCGCGCGGCGGCGGGGGCTTCGCCACCCGCACCCCCCTGCGCCGACGGTGTGGCCGTGAGGGGCTTCGCCGGGGCGTGGCGGGGCTTCGCCACCCGCACCCCCTTGCTCCGAGGGTCAATCCCCGGTGGTGGTGCAGCTCCAGCGCGCTTCGAGGTGGTTCCACCAGCACTGACGGCCGTGCACGTGGCGTTGGGCCTCGGCGGCTTCCAGGGTCGTCGTCCTCACCTCCTTCTCCGGCGGGAGAAGGGAGTGCTCGAGCGTGGTGCCGTCCCAGCTCGGGGTGATCCGACGGGCGCGAGCCGTGTCCAGGAAGGCGTCGCGCAGGTCCGCGGGGAGGTTGTCGTACGGCGAGTCCTGGGAGGCGTGCTCGGCCATCGCGAGGGCGAGCCGTTCGCGGTGCTCGCGGACGTCGATGAGCGTGCTGATCTCGGCGTCGGGCGTGCCCAGGACGGGCTCGTCGGCGTCGCGGACGTGCTCCTTCGCGGGCTGCTCGGCGCGCATCCGCTCCACCCACTGACGCATCAGGCTCGCAGGCAGGCAGGACAGGTGCACGGTGGCGACACCGACTTCGGCCGCCGCGAGCAGGGTCGCCTCACGAATCCGTTCGTGGTCGCGGTGCCCGTCGCTGGCGTCCAGCGTGAGGACCGCGTCGGGACGGAACCGTCGCATCGACTCCGCGACCGCGGCGACGACCTCGCCGAGGTCCGCGCCGACGAGTGATCGGTCGGGCGAGGGACCGGCCATGCCGGAGTCGGCGAAGTCGAGCAGCTCGACCCCCGAGACCCCGAGCACGTCGGCGGCCAGGCCCAGCTCGGTGGCCCGGACCTCTCCGAGCTCGGTCCCGCTCCGCCCGTCGCGGTCCTCGCCTGCCTCGCCTCGGGTCGCGCAGGTCACGAAGGTGTCGAACCCGACCGCGCGGGCGTGCAAGAGCAACCCGCCGCAGCCGAACGTCTCGTCGTCGGGGTGGGCGACCACGACCTGCAACCGGGGCGCTGGGCCGCTGCTCGGCATCTCGTCTCTCCCGCTTTCGATACTGCAGATTGCAGTATGTGATGGCAGTACGAGTGTAGATACTGCAACCTGCACCATGTCAAGATGCAGTATGACCCCGGTTCGATCTCGCCCGACGACGGCCTACGCGATCCTCGGGCTGCTCGCCCTCCAACCCTGGTCCACCTACGAGCTCGCCCAGCAGGTGCAACGCAGCCTGAACTGGTTCTGGCCCCGCGCCGAGCGCCGCCTCTACGACGAGCCGAAGCGTCTCGTCGCCGACGGCCTGGCGATCTCGACGCCGGGCTTCACCGGCCAACGGCGCCGCACCGTCTACGAGATCACCGCCGCGGGACGCGACGAGCTCGCCGACTGGCTGGGACGTCCGCCCGAGCCGCGCGCCGTCGACTTCGAGGGCGTGCTCAAGGTCTTCTTCGCAGATGCCGGCTCCCGCACCGCGCTGCTCGCGACCCTGGACGAGATCGCCGCAGACGCCCGCGAACGCCTCGGACGCCTCGACGTCATGATCGACCAGGCATTGACGGACGGTGCCCGGTTTCCTGAGCGCGTCCATCTCCAGGCCGTCACGTTGCGACAGCACGTCGACGCGGAGCTGGCCGTGCTCGACTGGGCGACGTGGGCAACCGAGCAAGTCACCAGCTGGACGACCGCCAGCGACCCCGGGGACTGGGTGCCACAGGACGAGCTGGCACGCCTGCACGAACGGATCACCCTGGCCGTGGCGTCCCGTAGCTAGACGAAGGGCAGGAGCGCCTCGATGTCGTCCGTCGGCGTCTTCAGCGCGATGCCGGCACCGATCGGACGAAGCTTCCAGACCGCGCCATCGCGGAACAGCTTCGCCATGACGAGCCCAGTCTCGCGAACCCCGAGAGTCAGGGTGAACCGGGCGAGCTCCGTGCCGGTGTCGTCGACGAGCCGGCAGTAGGCGTTGCGGATGAACTCCAGCGAGTGCCCCTGGTAGCTGCTGACCATGAACAGGATCGAGTCGACCTTGGGGTAGACCCGACTCAGGTCCACGGTGATCACCTCGTCGTCGCCTTCGCCCTTGCCGGTGGTGTTGTCGCCGAGGTGGACCACCGAGCCGTCACGGGTGGCGAGGTGGTTGAAGAAGGCGAGGTCGAAGAAGGTGCCGCCGGCGAACTGCACCGCCGAGGCGTCGAGATCGATCGGCGGGGCTCCGCTCCCGATGAAGCCCGCTGTCGGGGAGTGGTCCCAGCCGACGGCCATCTGCACGTTGGTGAGGGACTCCCCGTCCTCGCCGATCAGGGTGAGCTCTTGGCCCTCGGTGAGCTCGATCACGGGTCACTCCTCCGCCTCGACGATGCTTCCGAACGTACAGGAGGGGTGGCTTGGCCATCCTCAGACGTCGAAGACGTTCCAGCAGATCTCGTTGCGCCGGCGCTGGTCCTCCAGCACGAGCTCTCGCACGGCGTCGGGGAGGCGGTCGCGCTGCCACTGGCACTCGGCCCGCCGCGCCACCGCCTCCTGCCCGGACGGTGCCGCGGCCATCGCCGCCTTGATGGCGTACGCCGCGGCGCCGAGGTCGTGCTCGGGGACGTGGGCGACAACGGCGGCCTGCCCGGCGGCGTACGCAGCGAACCGCGGGGCGCCGCGCAGGTCCCGTGCGGCACCCATGGCGTGGCCGCCGGCGGCCCGCGTCTGCATCATCGGCGTGCCCTCGCGCACCCACGAACGCGCTGCCTCGATAGCGCGCCGGGGGCGGACGTCGTCCCGCCGCGCGGCCTCGAAGAGCCCGAGGACGTGCTCGGCACACCCGGCCGCCCAGAGGGCGAGGAGGTGGTGGTCGGCGTCCGTGAGGCTGCCGCCGCGACGGATCGTGACGAGTCGCGGGTCGCGGACCTGGGGCAGGATCACGGGGGTCAGACCCGGCGGGAGTGGTCGGGCACGGCTCCGGTCCCAGGGTGCAGGATTCCGGCCAGCACCTCGACCCCGTCGACCAGCCGCGGGCCCGGTCGGGCGAAGTGGCCGTCCGCGTCGACCGCCCAGACCGGCACGTCCGGGAAGTGGTGGCGTACGTCCGCGGCGGCCAGCAGCGCGCTGCCGTCCAGGTCGAAGCCGCAGGGAGCGCAGACGACGAGGTCGGGGCGCGACGCCTCGGCCTCCTTCCACGTGATCCGGCTCGACCGGGTGCCGGCGACGCCGAGCGTGGGCTCGCCACCCGCGCGGGTGACCATCTCCGGGATCCAGTGGCCAGGTGCGAACGGCGGGTCGGTCCACTCGAGGACCAGGACCCGCGGACGCGTGCGGCCGTCCACCCGCGTGGCGACGGCGTCGAGGCGTGCCTCCAGCGAGGCGACGAGCGCCGCCGCCTCGTCGTTCCGCGCCGTCAGCCGGCCGATCTCGGTGATCGAGGCGAGCACGTCGTCCAGGGTGTGGGGGTCGATGGTGGCGACATCGGCGCGGCAGCCGAGGTAGGAGAGGGCCTCGTCGACCGTCCCCACGTCCACGGCGCACACGGCACACAGGTCCTGGGTGACGACGAGGTCGGCGTCCAGCTCGGCCAGTGCGCCGGCGTCGAGCCTGTAGAGGTCCTCCCCGGCGGCGAGCGCGGCCCCGACGAAGTCGTCGATCTCCCTGGGGGACAGGCCTTCGGGCATCGCTGACGTGGACACGACGCGCCGCTCGCGCGCGGCGCGCGGGTGGTCGCACTCGAACGTCACGCCGACCACGTCGTCGCCCGCACCGACGGCGAAGAGGATCTCCGTGGCGGACGGGATGAGCGAGACGATGCGCACGCGTGGAGCCTAGGTGAGGTGGAGGTCCACACCGGGGGGTGCCTCGAACATCGCGCGCGCCTTCTCGGGATCGATCCGGTGCGTGCCGAGGTGGTCGACGAGGAACGCCAGCCCGTGGGGGGTCAGCCAGACGTAGCGGCTGTCGCCGCACTGGCGGGAGCGGTAGCCGGCGTGGGTCTTCCATCGGTGATGTCGACGGCCGAGGGGGCCGGAGTTGTGGGAGCCGGTCTGGCACGAGGGTGAATCGGGCGGTCCGGTGTCGTCGTAGGGCGTCGGGTGGTCGTAGTCGACGCGCCTGCTGGTGGAGGCGGCGTAGGGCCAGTAGTCACCGGCGGTCCTGAGGTAGGTCTGCTCCTTGAGCGACTCGGGGTGCTCGTAGGCGGTGGAGCGCACGCGCGAGGACAGGTCGCGCACGGGTCGGACGGTCAGGCAGGTGCGGCCGAGGAGCCCGGCGAGTGCTGCCACCGGGACGGGACCCAGCCCCTCCGCACGGGCGACTGCATCGGAGCCACCGAGTGCGGCCTCGTGGAGGTGGACGTAGAGGACGGCCTTGGGGGCGAGCGCGGACAGGTCTGCCGCACGCAGGGCGTCGAGGAGATCCGCCGGGAACGCGAGAGCCCGCGAGAGAGCCGGCTCTTCGGCGCCGTCCCCGAGATCGAGGTCTAGATCGAGGTCGAGCGTCGCCTGGTCGTCAGTCGGCTCGCCGTGCGCGAGCAGGAGCTCCAAGAGCTCGGCGGGCCGCGCGAGGAAGCCGAACGCGATCGCGCGCAGCTCGTCGGCGCTCGCGTGCGGGTGTGTCGGGGCCAGGATCTCCGCGACGCGCTCGAGCGTCGCGGCCACCCAGACGGCGTCGCCGGCCTCGATGCGGGCGATGACGGTGCGGAGACCGAACTCGTCGGTGCGGCCCAGGCCGACGTAGCGGCGAGCACGCTCGGCCTCGGCACGCTCGTCGTGGAGCGCGGGGTCGGCCTCGATGATCTTCGCCTCGGCGACAGCGAGCACCCGCCCACCGGCCTCGTGGGCGATGATCCGGGCGACAGCCGCGTCCACGAGGCCCACCTGCTCGGCGGGCAGGTGACGGGAGAGCTTGGCCACCCGCCGCGCGATGAACACCTCGGCCTCGCCCGCGCACAGGACCGCCCAGGTCCGCGGGAGGCGGTGCTGCAGGTCGAGGACGTCGGCCATGGCGTTGGTGGTCGCCGTGACGCCCGTGCCACGCGCCAGTGCGATCTCGCCGAGGCAGAAGTCCTGCACTCCTGGCGTGCCGTCGCCGCCAGGGTGGACGAGCACGTCACCCAACCGCCTCGCGGTCCGACCGTCCGGCCCCTCGGTCGGGTCGCTGGAGTGAAGGGCGGCCCACTGCGCGAGCACCTCCAGATCGCGGACCTCGGCGAGCCGACGCGCGCGCACCACGTCGCTCGCCGCGGCCAGCAGGGCCGCAGGATCGAGGTCGAGGAGGGGCTCGTGCATGTGTTCGATTGTAGGCTTTGGCACCGACAACGGGCGTCCGCTCAATCGATGGCTGTGGACAGAGTTTCCGCCTCCGATGTCGCCGCTTCGGGCCCCCGGGGGCGGCCGGCGAACACGGCGTCCCCCACCAGGCAGAGCCCGCTGGCGATCGTGAGCACGCCGGAGACGGCCTCCCACCACGGCCGGGCGTCGAACGACCCGAGCGCATAGGAGAAGGCGGCGACGAAAGGCGTGGCAAGGACCAGGAGGACCGCCGCGGCGATCGCCCAGCCACGGGCGGCGGTCGTCCAGCGCACCAGCAGGATCGGGGGAACGAGAAGCCACACGTACAGGGCCAGGTCGAAGCCGGACACCTCGACGACGCTGCCCGCGACACCGCTGCGGAGCGTGACGATGCCCACCGCCAGCGTGGCCGCGACAGCGCCCACCTGAGCGACTGCGGAGAGCGGCCCCGGTCGGCGCCGGGTGAGGGCCCACGGCAACAGCGCGAAGGCGAGTGCTTGGACGATCAGGGACCACCCGGCCAGCTGGGCGGCATCGCCGACGGGCTCCCATGGGGCCATGGGCGGCAGGAAGTCGTAGAGGTGGTCCTGGCGGGTGGTGCAGAGCGCACCCTCGTGCTCGCCCCACGCGCACGCGCCGGCCCAGCGCTGCCAGGACGCGGCGTACATCAACGCCCCGGACCCAGCCAGCATCACGGCCACCCCGACCCTCAGAACCCTCGACGCCATGTGCCCCCTCAGGCTCGCCGTGTGTGAGCTGCCATCATGCTCCCTTCGACGCTCCGGGAGACCCGTTCCTCCGACGGGCTCATCAAGGGCTCGGCAAACCGCCGTCGTGCGGCCTGATTGGGCAGACTGACGCCCATGGCCGACTGCGTCTTCTGCCGGATCGTCTCCGGCGACCTGCCCGGGCACACGGTCCTCGAGACCGACGACCTCGTCGCGTTCCTCGACGCCCGGCCGGTGTTCAAGGGCCACGTCCTGCTCGTCCCGCGCACCCACATCGAGACGTTGCCCGACCTGCCCGCCGAGCTGCGCGACGGCTTCCTCGCCGCCGCCCAGCGGCTCGCGACCGCCGCCAAGGAGGGCCTCGGCGCCCAGGGCTCGTTCGTCGCGGTCAACAACACCGTCAGCCAGTCGGTGCCGCACCTGCACCTCCACGTCGTGCCGCGCACCAAGGGCGACGGCCTGCGCGGCTTCTTCTGGCCCCGCACCAAGTACGCCGGCGGCGAGGCGGAGTCGTACGCCGCACGGCTGCGCGCCGTGCTCGGGCCGGACGAGGAGGTCGGGTGAGCCGTCAGCCGCGGCGGCCGGGGACCGCCTCGACCTCGGAGTAGGCCGAGACGTCGAGGACGGCGCGGAAGGTCCACGGCTCGGGCCGTCGCCGCAAGGGGTTGCCGGTGGCCCGTGCCGCCAGCACGAACGCCGCCGCGCCGACCCCGATCCCGCCGATCACGTCCACGAAGAAGTGCCAGCCCAGGTAGATCGTCGCCACGATCGTGAGCACGAGGAAGGTCCACGCCGCGATCCGGACGAGGGAGGGGAGCCGCATCTGCTCCGCCATGAGGCAGATGGTGACCATGACCGCCACGTGCAGGGACGCGAAGGCCGCGATCGTCTGCACCGAGCCGGTGTCCCAGGGGCCGGCGAGCACCTCGATCCGGTCCTCGAGCAACATCTGGTGGACCGAGGTGTTGGGGGTGTGCGCCAGGGACTCGAACCACTCGGGCGTGGAGTAGATGGGTCCGAGGGACGGCACGGCGTAGTAGAGGACCACGCCCAGGCACCAGTCGATCGAGATCGCCGTGACGTACCACGCACCGGCGGTCGATCGGCGCGTCCACACGAGCGCGATCGCCAGGCTGGCGGGGACCAGGCCGATCCAGACGAGGTAGACCCCCGCCATCACCCAGTTGGCCCAGGTGGTGCCGAGCATCTCGTGGAGGGCGACGGCAGGATTGTTCCCGAGCCACAGCAGGCGGTCGAGGCTGGCGAGCTTGGGGTCCGCGATCCGGTCGGTGACGAAGGGCACATAGCTCTTGAGGTTGCGGAACGCGACGTAGGCGACGTACCAGGTGACCAGCCCGCTGAGCGTGAACCAGATCTGGTCACGGTTCCAGCGCTCGAGGAGCACCGCGCGGAGGGCGGCGCCCGCGGCAGCACCCCCGCGACGTACGAGCAGGACCCAGCGGGCGACGACGTCCAGCGCGACGGCCGAGGCCACGATCACCGGCAGTCGGAACCAGGTGGGCATGGACGCGCCGTCGGGGTCGCGCAGGGGCAGCTCAAAGGTCCACGCGACCAGCGTGGCCATCGCTGCCATCACGGCCGCCACCGCAGCAGCGGCCCGGAACTCCCCCCGACGCACGGGCCTAGAGTAACCAGTCGCGCCGGGGTGGACCGGACCAGTCGATCCCCGTGTCGCGCCGGAGCCCTGGATCGGTAGCCTCGGTGCCCCCTTCGATCTCTCTCTCAGATCTCTCTAGGAGTCCCCATGGGTCGGTTCGACCGACGTGTCGCCGTCATCACCGGAGCAGCGCGAGGCATCGGCTTCGGCATCGCGCAGCGCTTTGCCAGTGAGGGGGCGTCGATCGCGATCCTCGACCTCGACGAGACCGCCGCCCAGGACGCCGCCGATCGGCTGCAGCCCGTCGACGGGGCACGGGCGATCGGCGTCGGCTGCGACGTCGTCGACTCGGCCGCGGCGGAGGCCGCGGTGCAGCGTGTGGTCGACGAGCTGGGCGGGATCCACATCCTCGTCAACAACGCCGGCGTCACCCGGGACAACCTGCTCTTCAAGATGACCGAGGAGGACTGGGACCTGGTCATGGGCGTGCACCTCAAGGGCGCCTTCAACATGACCAAGGCGGCGCAGTCGCGGTTCGTGGAGCAGAAGTACGGCAAGATCCTCAACCTCTCCAGCGTCTCGGCGCTGGGCAACCGGGGGCAGGCGAACTACTCCGCGGCCAAGATGGGCGTCCAGGGCCTCACCCGCACGCTCGGCATCGAGCTCGGCCCCTTCGGCATCACCGCCAACGCGATCGCTCCCGGCTTCATCGCCACCGAGATGACCGACGCCACTGCGCGGCGCCTCAAGATGGAGCCCGAGGAGCTGCAGCGGGTCAACGCCGAGGCGACCCCCGTACGTCGCGTCGGCCAGCCCGAGGACATCGCGGCCGCGGCAGCGTTCCTGTGCAGCGACGAGGCGTCCTTCATCACTGGCCAGACGTTGTACGTCGACGGCGGCCGCAAGCTCGGCTGAGGATGGGTGACAGGCTCGGATTGGTAGGCAGTTCCTGCTGATCTACCCTGTGGCGCGCCTTCCCTGATCGGGAAGTGCGCGCCCCCACACTGCAAGGCAGAAAACCCCCGCTCGATCGGAGCCCCCCGTGCGTCACCGTCTTCACCCCTCCACGTCCAAGGCCGTCGTCGCCACGTTCGTCGCGGCCTCGCTGCTCCTCGCCGGTTGCGGGGGTGGAGACGACGAAGAGACGCCTGACGCCGCCCCGTCCGAGCCGACCTCGTCGGAGACCAGCGAGCCCCCGGAGCCGACGTACTGGCCGCTGACCGGCCTCGAGCGCAAGGGTGACGCCCCCGAGCACCCGGTGGTCGTCACCAAGGTCGACAACACCTCGTCCAGCGCTCCGCAGGTGGGTCTGGGCGCCGCGGACCTGGTCGTCGAGGAGCTCGTCGAGGGCGGCTACACCCGCCTCGCGGCGTTCTACTACTCCAAGGTCCCGGCCGCCATCGGCCCGGTCCGCTCGATGCGCGCCAGCGACATCGGCATCGTGCCGGCGGGTGCGACCGTGGTGACCAGCGGCGCGGCCCCGATCACGATCAACCGCATCAACGGTGCCGGCATCCCCTGGATCACCGAGGGAGCTGCGGGCGTCTATCGCGAGAACACGCGCTCGGCCCCCTACAACCTCTTCGCGCGCCTCGCCGACATCGCGAAGAGCCTCAAGGCCGAGAAGGAGCCGCCGCCCTACCTGCCCTGGGGCACCGAGGCCGACCTGCCCAAGGGCGTGAAGGCGCGCACCCTGACCGCCGACTTCGGCGCGCACGCGACCACCTGGCAGTTCCAGGGCGGTGGCTACGTCAACAGCAACTCCTACGCCGCCCAGGGCGACCAGTTCCCGGCCGACTCGGTACTGGTGCTGCGGGTCAAGGTCGGCGACGCCGGCTACAAGGACCCGGCCGGCTACGCCGTGCCCGAGACCAAGTTCGAGGGCAAGGGCGCCGCCGTGCTCTTCCACGGTGGCCGGGCCATCAAGGGCACCTGGACCAAGGACGGACTCAACGGGGCCATCGAGCTCTCGACCAAGGGCGGCGAGCTCACCGTGCCCGCCGGCCACGTGTGGGTGGAGCTCGTCCCGGCCGTCAACGGCAACCTCACCTTCGCCAAGTAGCTGCGGGGAGTCGGGCTCAGGCCGGGTCCGGCACCTCGACGCCCGCCTCCAGCAGCTGCTGGAGACCGGCCATGATGAAGCCGATGGCCGCCTCGACCCGCGCGGCCGCGGCTGCCGGGTCCTCGTCGACCGCCACCGACCCTCCGGCCGCCGACAGGGCGCCGAAAAAGATGCGGGTGAAGGTGTCGAGCATGTCCTCGTCGAGGTCCCAGCCGCCGGTGGTGAGCACCGAGCGCACGATCTCGCCGACGATCGCGTACGTCGACCGCTCCTCCTGCTCGCGGAACCGCTCGTGGCCGAGCACGGAGGGTCCGTCGGAGATGACGATCTGGCGGTAGGCCGGCTCCTGCACGGCGTCGAGGAAGGCGCGCAGGCCGGCCTGGGCCTTCTCCCAGGGGTCGCGGTGCCCGGCGGACGCCTCGACGATCCCGGCGGTGGCGCGCGACTCGACCCGCTCGAAGGCGGCCTCGAAGATCGCCTGCTTGCCGCTGAAGTGGTGGTAGAGCGCGCCCTTGGTGACGTCGGCGCCCGCGACGATCGCGTCGAGCGAGGTCGCGGTGTAGCCGTTCTCGGTGAAGAGCTGCTCCGCGACGTCGACGAGCGCCCCCTTGGTCGAGGCGGAGTAGCGGTGTCGCCGGGTCTTCACTGGCCTCTCTCCATGGGGCGCAGCCTAGGTGACACGGCTCACGCGCGGCGCGTTTGGCTCGTCCACCCGCGCGGGGCATACTGAGAGTACGTACCGTCGGTATGTACCCGAAGGAGACCGCCATGACCTGGACCTCCCACCACCGGCGCGGAGACGTCCTCCGCGAGGTGATCCGTGCCGCTGATGAACGGCTCGACGGCCAGCTGCCCCGCGACGTGGAGGGCGTCGCCGACACCTTCGGCGACGACCTCACCCTGCTGGGGGCGCTGACCCTGCGCTGGCACACGCGCCTGGCCGGCCACATCGAGCGCGAGCTGGCCGACCAGCCCCTCGACCTCGAGAACGCCGTCGCCCTCGCCTGGCTGAAGGCCGCCGAGGACATGCCCGGCACCCGGGCCGTCATCGACCACCACGTCGCCCACCCGACCAGCCCCGAGATGGCACGCGCCCTCTCCGTCGCGACGGAGAAGGAGCACGAGATGCTCGCCCTCATGGCCGGGCGCGCCAGCGCACCGGGAGCGGCCGCGGCCCGCGTCGGGCGCTCCATCGAGCTCGCGGCACGCGCGTCGTACGTCCCGGGCGGGCGCAGTCGCACGGCCACTGCGCAGTCCCCGTCGCTGGTGGCGCGGCTCCGGGCGGTCCTGGCCGCCTGAACGGGGGGTGTGAACCGGCCGGCGATCGGCCATGATGGACGGCATGCAGCTGGCATCGGGGATGTTGCTGGTGGCGACGCCGGAACTGCAGGACCCCAACTTCGTCGACACGGTCGTGCTGCTGCTCGACGTCAACCACGACGGCGCCCTCGGCGTCGTGCTCAACCGGCCCACCCAGGTCCTGGTCGCCGACGTCCTGGAGCCGTGGCGCGACGTGGTGGCCGAGCCGGAGGTCCTCTTCCGCGGCGGCCCCGTCGGCACGGACGGCGCGCTCGCGGTGGCGGAGGTCCGCGACCCCCAGGACACGCCCGTCGGGTGGCGTCCCGTCGCCGGCCGCATCGGCATGGTCGACCTCGACACCCCCACCGAGCTCGTCAACGGCTCGCTGACCGCGATGCGCGTGTTCGCCGGCTACGCCGGATGGGGTGCCGACCAGCTGGCGAGCGAGGTCGAGGAGGGCAGCTGGTACGTCGTCAGCGGGCAGGCCGGCGACGCGTTCCGCGGCGACACGAGCGGCCTGCGGCGCGACGTCATCCGACGGCAGCCCGGCATGCTGGCGTGGCACGTCAACCGGCCCGTCGATCCCGACATGAACTGACACGTCAACTAGGCTGGCCCATCATGAGCACCATCGGATTCTCCCCGGGCAGCCAGACGATCGAAGACCGTCAGACCGTCCCGACCGACGAAGGTGACCACGAGCGGTTCTCCCACTACGTGCCCAAGGACAAGCTCACCGAGGCGATGGTCATGGGCACCCCCGTGATCGCCCTGTGCGGCAAGGTCTGGGTGCCGTCGCGGGCACCGGAGAAGTTCCCCGTGTGCCCGGAGTGCAAGGAGATCTGGGAGTCGATGAAGCCGGGCGACAAGCCTGGCGGCTCAGGCAGTGGTTCGGGCGGGGACGACTCGGGTCCCGAGGCGTGACGGGGCGGCCTGACGCGCCGCTGCCTCCCGCGTGGCCCGACCGGGCCGCCTGGGGCACCGCGCCCTCCCTCCGTGCCTGGCAGCAGGCGGCGATGGACTCCTACCAGTCCCGCCAGCCCCGCGACTTCCTCACGGTCGCCACTCCCGGCGCCGGCAAGACCACCTTCGCCCTGACCGTCGCCGCAGACCTGCTCAGCCGGCGTGTGGTCGACCGGATCACTGTCGTGGCGCCCACCGAGCACCTCAAGACGCAGTGGGCCGAGGCGGCAGCTCGCGCCGGGATCCCGATCGACCCGGCCTACTCCGCCGGCAAGGGCCGGACCTCCGACGACTACGTCGGCATCGCGGTCACCTATGCCGGCGTCGCGGTCAACCCGCTCGCGATGCGGATCCGCACCGAGCGCTTCAAGACCCTGGTCATCCTCGACGAGATCCACCACGCCGGCGACGCGTTGTCGTGGGGTGAAGGCGTGCGCGAGGCGTTCGACCCGGCCACCCGTCGGCTCTCCCTGACCGGGACGCCGTTCCGCTCCGACATCAACCCGATCCCGTTCGTGACGTACGCGCCCGGGGACGACGGCATCCCCACGTCGGTCGCGGACTTCACCTACGGCTACGCCCACGCGCTCGCCGACCACGTCGTGCGCCCGGTGCTCTTCATGGCCTACTCCGGTGAGATGCAGTGGCGCACCCGCGCCGGCGACGAGATCGTCGCCCGGCTGGGCGAGCCGCTCACCAAGGACATGCACGCCCACGCGCTGCGTACGGCTCTCGACCCCCAGGGGTCGTGGATGCCGGCCGTGCTGGAGGCCGCCGACACGCGCCTGTCGGAGGTACGCCGCCACGTCCCGGACGCCGGCGGCATGGTCATCGCCAGCGACCAGGAGAGCGCCCGCGCCTACGCCGGGCTGCTGAAGAAGATCAGCGGAGAGTCGCCGACCGTGGTCCTGTCGGACGAGAAGGGTTCGTCGAAGAAGATCGCGACCTTCACCGAGTCGGACAAGCGCTGGCTGGTGGCCGTCCGGATGGTGTCCGAGGGCGTCGACGTCCCGCGGCTGGCCGTCGGGGTGTGGGCGACGACCACCTCGACCCCGCTGTTCTTCGCCCAGGCGGTGGGCCGCTTCGTACGCGCCCGCTCCCGCGGCGAGACCGCGTCGGTCTTCCTGCCGTCGGTGCCCCACCTGCTGGAGTTCGCCTCCGACATGGAGGCGCAGCGCGACCACGTGCTGGGCCGAAGGGTGCAGGACGAGGGCGACATCTTCGCGGCGGAGAACGACCTGCTCGCCGAGGCCAACGCGGGGGAGTCCGCCTCCGACGAGCTGGAGATGTCGTGGGAGGCGCTGGGCTCGACGGCGTCCTTCGACCACGTCCTCTACGACGGCGCGCAGTTCGGCCACTCCGGCGAGGTCCTGTCGGGCTCCGAGGAGGAGATGGACTTCCTCGGCATCCCTGGCCTGCTCGAGCCCGACCAGGTCCGCGAGCTGCTGCACTCGCGGCAGAGCGAACGCGCCCGGAAGCAGAAGTCCGAGGGAGGGGGCGACCGGATGGTCGACTCCGTCGAGCAGCTCAGCACCCACCAGCAGCTCGGGGTCCTGCGCCGCGAGCTCAACGGCCTCGTCGCCGCCTGGCACCACCGCACCGGCCAGGCGCACGGCATCACCCACTCGGCCCTCCGGAAGGAGTGCGGGGGACCGCCGGCGGCCGTGGCCAACGCCGACCAGCTGCACGAGCGGATCAACCGGATCCGCGAGTGGGCTGTGCGCCAGACGTCCTGAACCGCCGGCAGAGCACCCGGCTGAACACCCACCGGTCACGCAGGATCGCGACCACGAGTTGCTGCCATGCTTGGTCCCATGGCTTCGGAGACCTCGCAGACGCTCGACCGCGGGCTGCGCGTGCTGCGCGTGCTGGCGGAGAGCCCGGAGGGCCTCACCGTCACCGAGCTCTCCGGCCGCCTCCAGGTCAACCGCACGGTGGTCTACCGACTGATCAGCACGCTCGAGCAGCACGGACTCATCCGCCGCGACGCGCGCTCACGCCTGTTCGTCGGGCTCGGCGTGCTCCATCTCGCCAGCGCGGTCCAGCCGCTGCTGCGCGACCTGGCCGTGCCGGTGCTGCGCTCGCTCGCCGAGTCGGTCGGCTCGACCGCCCACCTCACGGTGGCCGACGGTGACGAGGCGCTGGCCCTCGCCGTCGTGGAGCCCACGTGGACCGACTTCCACGTCGCCTACCGGGTCGGCGCGCGGCACCCGCTGTCGCAGGGGGCGGCCGGCAAGGCCATCGGCCTGCTCGACGGCACCGAGCCGGCGTACGCCGTGACGAGCGGCGAGCTGCAGAGTGGTGCCCGCGGTCTGGCCGCGCCGGTGCGAGGTGTCGACGGGCTGCGCGCCAGCGTGGGTGTGGTGACCCTGGACGGGGCGATCGACGAGGGCGTCGTGGCCCCGCAGGTGATCGCCGCCGCGCGCGAGGTCGCGGACCGGTTGCGGTGAGGGGCCCCGGTGAGCGTCAGCCGCCGAACGGCTTGATGCCGGGCCCGGGCCGCGAGGCGACGTCGCGCCGCCCCGTCACCTCGTGGCCGGCGCGGCACCGGAGCACGAGGTCGACCTCGGCACCGCACCCGACGTGCTCGAACTCGACCGGCGAGCCCTCCGGGTCGGCGAGGTAGCGGTCGCCCCAGTGCCGGACCGCGACGAGGACGGGGTAGAGGTCGAAGCCCTTGTCCGTCGGTCGGTACTCGTGCCGCTCGCGCTGGCCGGGCTCGCGATAGGGGACCCGGCGAAGGATCCCCGCCTCGACGAGCAGCGCGAGCCTGTCGGTCAGGACCTGGCGGGGGATCCCGGAGTGGCGGCGCATGTCGTCGAAGCGGCGGATGCCGTTGAAGACCTCCCGGAGCACGACGAAGGTCCACCTCTCGCCGAGCACCTCCATCGCCCTTCCCACCGTGCAGTTGTCGGTCGACCACGCGAGGGCGCTCGGGGGAGGCGTGGGGGTGACGGTCATGGCGCCACCCTAGGTCTCGTTGACAGACTCAGCAAGGGGATGGGAGGCTGCGTCCATGACGCAGACCCAGCAGTTCGCGACCGAGTCCCGCACCGTCACGTGGACGACGCCGGGCCAGGCCGACCTCGGTCGGCTCCTCGAGCTCGACGGCCTGGGCCAGCTGCTGGCCATGTGCGAGGGCGAGCTGCCGCACCCGCCGATCATGGACACCCTCGGCATGACGGACCTGCGCCCCGAGCGCGGGCGGGTGGTGGTCGAGATGCCGGCCGCCGAGTTCCACTACAACCCGCTGGGCGGAGTCCACGGCGGCGTCATCTCCACGCTGCTGGACACCGCCGCGGCCTGTGCGGTGCACACCACGCTCGCGGTGGGCGAGCTCTACACCTCGCTCGACCTCGCGGTGAAGTTCCTGCGTCCGGTGACCGTCGACTCCGGGCTGCTGACCTGCGAGGGCACCGTGATCCAGCGCGGACGGCGTACGGCCCTGGCGCAGGCGCAGCTCACCGATGGCGAGGGCAGGCTCGTCGCGCACGCGACCTCGACCTGCATGATCTTTCCCGCCGGGTCGTAGCGCCTTCGGGAGGGCACTCTCCTGATCCACCCGTGCGGGGGATGACAGCGCGCGCTGGTGGGCGCTCACTGGAGGGCAAGCGAAACCCCCCGAAGGAGCACCCATGCCCATCTCGTTCCGGCAGCTCGCGGCCACCGTCTCGGCCGCCTCTCTCGCGGCCGCGGCACTGCTGGCGCCGGCCCTGCCCGCCCACGCGATCGTCGGCGGCGCGCCCGATGCAGGAGAGCACCCCTATGTGGGCCAGCTGCTCTTCTACGTCCCCGACGCCGTGGACCCGCGCTTCGAGGACCCTGGCGCCTGGTTCAAATGCACCGGCACGCTCATCGACGAGGACACCGTCGTCACGGCCGGGCACTGCACCTACGCCGTCGGCGTGGAGGGCGAGGCCCCTGCGGACCCGTTGCACGGTGGCACCGACGTCTGGTTCTCCGTGCTGCCGGCACCCGACTACTCCATCCTGAAGCCCAGCTCGACCTACGTGCCGGACCGCAACGCCCAGCGCTACACGGACTGGTCGAAGGCCCTCGACGCCAGCTCCACGTGGCACGAGGCCGAGGCGACCTTCACGCACCCGGAGTACGTCGACGCCGCGTTCCTGCTGCACGACCTCGGGGTCGTCGAGCTCAGTGAGCCAATCGTGCTCCAGGGCGACGGCACCGGGCCGGCGTACGGCACCTTGCCCCAGGAGGGCTACCTCGACCGCTACTACACCAAGTCCGCCAAGCGCACCGCGCTGTTCGAGTCCGTCGGCTACGGGCTCGAGGACAGTGGCCCCAAGTTCTCGCTCGGTGGGGACACCCGTCGCAAGGCCGACCGGAGGCTGGTCAGCTTCAAGGGCGCCTACGGCCTCCCGAACATCGCGGTGATGTTCTCCCATGCCGGTCGAGGGACGACCGGAGGCACGTGCTTCGGCGACTCCGGCGGGCCGACCTTCGACATCACCACGCCCCAGATCGCCGAGCAGAACATCATCGTCGCGGTGACGTCGTTCGGGTTGAACTCGAACTGCAACGCGGGCGGCAGCTATCGCATCGACCAGCCCGACGACCTGGAGTTCCTGATGGATCCCAGTGACCCCTACACGCCCTGACGTACGGCGGCGCGGGCCAGCGGCACCACCCGGTGCGGGATCTGCGTCGCGAGCGCGATGACGGTGGTGGACCGGTCGATGCCCGGCTCGACGAGCACCAGGTCGATGACGCGCTGGAGGTCGGCGTTGGAGCGCGCCACCACCCGTGCCCACATGTCGCCAGCGCCGGTGATCGTGTAGGCCTCGAGCACCTCGGGGATCCCCGAGAGGTGGGCCGCGACCCTGTCGTGGCCTCCCGAGTCGGCGGATCCCTGGCGGATCTCGAGCGTCAGGAACGCCATCACGGGGTAGCCGATCGCCTCCGGGGAGAGCTCCGGGCCCCAGCCGGTGATCACGCCGGCGGCCGCGAGCTTGTCGAGACGCGCCTGGACAGTGCCTCGGGCGATGCCGAGCCGACGGCTCGCCTCCAGCACGCCGAGCCGTGGCTCGGTGGCGAAGAGCTCGATCATTCTGCTGTCGATCTCATCCATGCTGGCTCCCATGGCTGTGCAAGTTGACCAGTGTTTTCGCCTACTGTTGCACACCTTGCTCGTGTTGGGCAGGGTGAGGGCATGACGACTGACATCGCCTCGACCGGTGGCGCCCTGACCGTGGACGAGATGAAGGCCGACCTCTCCCTCGAGCAGCTCCGGCAGCTCGTCGGGCTCGTGGAGTACGACGCGGACTCGGACCCGTTCCCCGTCACGGGCTGGGACGCGATCTGCTTCGTCGTCGGCAACGCCACACAGGCCGCCCACTACTACGCCTCGGCGTGGGGCATGGACCTGATCGCCTACTCGGGTCCTGAGCACGGCAACCGCGACCACAAGTCGTACGTCCTCAAGTCCGGCTCGATCAAGTTCGTGCTCAGCGGCGCCGTCGCGCCGACCAGCCCGATGATCCAGCACCACGCCAAGCACGGCGACGGCGTCGTCGACATCGCGCTCGAGGTCCCCGACGTCGACCAGTGCATCGCCCAGGCCCTCCGGGCCGGTGCCACGGTGCTGCGCCAGCCCGAGGTCCTCAGCGACGAGCACGGGTCGGTGAAGATCGCCGCGATCGCGACCTACGGCGAGACCCGTCACACGCTGGTGCAGCGCACCAACGTCCTGGGGGACGGCGAGACGTACGCCGGCCCCTACCTCCCCGGCTACGTCGCCGTCGAGCCGCGCTGGACGAAGAAGGCCGACCAGCCCAAGCGCCTTTTCCAGGCCCTCGACCACATCGTCGGCAACGTCGAGCTCGGCAAGATGGACGAGTGGGTCACCTTCTACAACAAGGTGATGGGCTTCGTGAACATGGCCGAGTTCATCGGTGACGACATCGCCACCGACTACTCCGCCCTGATGTCGAAGGTCGTCGCCAACGGCAACCACCGCGTGAAGTTCCCGCTCAACGAGCCCGCGATCGCGAAGAAGAAGTCGCAGATCGACGAGTACCTCGAGTTCTACAACGGCCCCGGGGCCCAGCACCTCGCGCTGGCGACCGGAGACATCCTCGCCAGCGTCGACGCGCTGCGCGCCAACGGCGTCGAGTTCCTCAACACCCCCGACTCCTACTACGAGGACCCCGAGCTACGGGCCCGCATCGGCGAGGTGCGGGTGCCGATCGAGGAGCTGCAGAAGCGCGGCATCCTGGTCGACCGCGACGAGGACGGCTACCTGCTCCAGATCTTCACCAAGCCGCTCGGTGACCGCCCGACCGTGTTCTTCGAGCTCATCGAGCGCCACGGCTCCCTCGGCTTCGGCAAGGGCAACTTCAAGGCCCTCTTCGAGGCCATCGAGCGCGAGCAGGACGCCCGCGGCAACCTCTGAGCGCCACTGCTGAGCTTGCGAAGCAGTGGGTCAGCGAAGAGGTTGAGGAGCGTTGGCAGGGACTGTCGCGAAGCGATGGGCCCTGCGCGCGTCTCGAAACCTTCCCCGGGCATGTCGGCGATCCGTTGGCATGTCGAAGAACGATGCCCTATCGTCTATCGATAATATCGTTCTTCGACATGCACGGGGGTCTCCATGGACAGCAGGCGCGACACTGATCCGCTCAGGACTCTCGAGGTCCTGGTCGCGTCCGTCGTCGCCGTGATGGGCCTCGTCGCCTGCCTGATGCTGGTCGGCACGGTCGCCGGTAGCGGATCGGTCCCAGGGGTAGATGCGGAGGTGTGCGCCTCCGGCTCGGGCGACGTGCCCGCATTCCGCAGGACCGCGGGCGACACGACGGGGCCGGTGGACCTCCGGGACGGGATCACCTGGCGTGCCGAGGAGGTACAGATCTGCGACCCCGACCCCGACGGCGTCATCCGGGCGCTGGCTGCGGCTGGGCTGTTGGTGTGGCTCGGTGCCCCGGTGCTCTTCTTCTGCCTGCTGTGGCGGTTGCTGCGCCGGGCCCGGCGCGAAGGGGTGTTTGCCGACCGAGTGCCTGGTGGCCTGCGGACGCTGGGCAGGATCCTGCTCGCATGGGCGGCTGTCGACTTCTTCGCCTCCGGCTTGATCGACGCCGCCCTGCTCAACCGGATGACTGACGGCACCCTCGTCCTCACGGCAGAGGTGCCCTGGCTGCCCGTGCTGCTCGGCATCGCGCTGCTCACGCTGGAGCGCGTGATGAGCCAGGCTGTCGAGATGCGCCGCGACGTCGAGGCGACCATCTGATGGCCCGACGCACGGCGCCTGCGCCGGACGACGACGAGCCGCACGGCGTGACGGTCCACCTCGACGAGGTCCTGGCGGACCGGGGGATGACCTTGACCGAGCTCGCCGAGCGGGTCGGCGTCACCGTGGTCAACCTCAGCGTCCTGAAGAACGGCCGCGCCAAGGCCGTGCGGTTCTCCACGCTGACCAAGGTGTGCCGTGTCCTGGACTGCCAGCCGGGAGACATCCTGCGGGTGGACTGACAGTCTTTGCCCCATGATGATCCGCCCTGCCGAGCTGGCCGCGATCAAGGCCGGCACGGTCGACCTGGCCTTCCGGCGGTGGGCGCGACCGCGCGTCGTCGTCGGCACCCGGATGCGCACCGCCGTGGGCCTCATCGAGGTCACCTCCGTCGAGCAGGTGAGCGTCACGAGCCTGCGCGCGGAGGACGCCCGCCGGGCCGGGGTGTCGTCGCTGGCGGCACTCAAGCAGGCGCTGGCGGCCCGGTCGTCCGACCCCGCGTGGCGGATCGGCCTGACGTACGCCGGTCCCGACCCGCGTGAGGCCCTCCGGGCGACGGTGCCCGACGCGGAGGAGATCGCCGCGATCAACGCCCGCCTGGACCGCCTCGACGCGGCGTCGTCGTACGGCGCCTGGACCCGTGCGACGCTCGACCTCATCGACCGCTTCCCGACCGTGCGCGCCCCTGACCTCGCAGCCCAGGTGGGTCGCGAGACGGCGGACTTCAAGAAGGACGTCCGCAAGCTGAAGGAGCTCGGGCTGACCGAGTCGCTGGCGATCGGCTACCTGCTCTCACCGAGGGGCGAGGCTGTGGTGGACGCTGGGCTTCCGGCGCCCCGGGTCCGTTCGCCGCGGGAGCAGGGGAGCCCGCTCCCGCGCACCATCGGGGCACCCGCGACGCGGGCCCTGCGCGAGCTCGGGGTGACGACGCTGGAGCAGGTCGCGGACTACTCGGCTGCTGACCTGGGCGCCATCCACGGCGTCGGTCCCATCGCCGTCACCCGCCTGCGGGAGGCGATGGCGGAGCAGGGCCTGGCCTACCGCCAGTGAGTCAGTGGGCCAGCAGGCCCACGCCGAGCGTGCCCATGACGACCGCGATCGCGGAGTCGAGCACGCGCCAGGCAGTGGGGCGGGCGAACAGGCCGCGCAGCAGCCGGGCGCCGTAGCCCAGGCCGAAGAACCACAGGACGCTCGCGACCAGGGTTCCGGTGAGGAACCACCACCGGTCGGTGCCGAAGCTGTTGGCGACGGTGCCGAGCATGAGCACGGCGTCGAGGTAGAAGTGCGGGTTCAGCCAGGTCAGCGCCAGGGTCAGCAGGACGGCGCGACCCGGGGTCAGCGCTGCGCCTTCTCCGGCCTCGAGCTTGCCGGGGCGCCACGCACGCATCGCCGCGTGCACCCCGAACGCGATCAGGTACAGCCCACCCGTGAGCTGGGCGACGGGCAGGACCGCCGGCCACCGCTCCAGCACGACACCGAGCCCCGCCACGCCGGCGGTGATCGCGACCACGTCGGAGACGAGGCACGTCAGCACGATGGGCAGGACGTGCTCGCCGCGGATCCCCTGACGCAGGAGGAAGGCGTTCTGCGCGCCGACGGCAACGATGAGAGCGAGTCCGGTCAGCAGACCGGTGAGTGCAACCTGGAACATGAGAGCAACGGTAGGTGCGTAATCGTCCTCAATCCAGCGAAGCATTCTGAGGAATCATTAGGATCCCTAAGTATGAAAGACATCACCCAGCTGGATCCCGTCGCCCTGCGCACCCTGTCGGTGGCCGTCCGGCTCGGCACCTTCGAGGCGACCGCCCGCGAGCTCCACGTCACCCCCTCCGCGGTGAGCCAGCGGATCAAGGCCCTGGAGACCCGGGTCGGGCGCGTGCTGCTCCACCGGGTCAAGCCCCTGGAACCCACGGAGGCCGGTCTGGTGCTGGTGCGGCTGGCCACCCAGACCGAGCTCCTGGAGCGGGAGGCGGTCGCGGAGCTGGTGGAGGAGCCCGGCAGCGACGGGACGGCGTACACCTCGTTGCCGATCGCCGTGAACGCCGATGCCCTCTACGGCTGGTTCGTCGACGCGCTCGCCGAGGTGCAGGTCCGTCACCGGGTGGTCTTCGAGGTGGTCCGCGAGGACCACACCCGCACCGCGGAGCGGCTGCGGCGCGGCGAGGTGATGGCCGCCATCACCGGCGAGCCCCGTCCGGTGCCTGGCTGCCGGGTGGTGCGGCTCGGCCGGCTGCGGTACGCCGCCGTCGCCACGCGCGAGTTCCACGCCGACCACTTCTCCGACGGCGTCGGCTCGGCGAGCCTCGCGGAGGCACCGCTCGTCGCGTTCGACCGCAGCGACTCGCTCCAGCACGACTTCGTGCGGAGGGTCACGCGTCGCCACCTGGCGCCGCCGGTCACCTACGTGCCGTCGGTGCGCGAGTTCGACCGGGCGGTGCGGGTGGGCATGGGGTGGGGACTGCTCCGGGAGTCGGACGTGACCGAAGAGCTGCGGCGAGGCGACCTCGTCGAGCTCGTGCCGGGCCGGCGACCCGAGGTGGCGCTCTACTGGCAGCACTGGCGGCTGGGCTCGTCCCTCGTCGCCGACGTCACGGACGCGGTGGTGGACGCTGCCAGGCGCTGGATGGCGACTTGAGCAGATCTTCGGTTTCCCTGACAGGTCCCTTCGACGAGATCTAGGCTGCCGAGCGATCGAGCACGGAGCTCATCGGACCGAACCGGATGGTGACACCCCTATGACACGACACAACGCCTGGTGGGCCGCGCCCCTCGCAGCCGGTCTGATCATGTCCCTCGCCGGTTGCGGCGGCTCCGGCACGGCAGCCGCCGACAAGACCGAGGACGTGACGCTCCTCGGTGAGCAGGTCCAGGGCCTCGTCAGCCAGGTCGAGAAGATGGGCATCGTCGAGTGGCACGGTCAGCTGCTGACGAAGAACCCGGACAAGGGCGGCGAGCGCGTCCTCGACCTCGAGGCCCGGTTCAGCCCGTCCACGGGCTACAGCGAGATCTCGATGAACTCCACGATCGACGGCAACGTCCAGCAGGTCGACTACCTGGTGGTGGCCAACCGCACCTACTTCAACAGTGAGGACTGGGGTCCCGGCTCCGACGACTGCTGGGTCGACATCACGGGTGACGCAGCCCGCACCTGGGGCCTGCCGGTCGAGTCCAACCCGAGCTGGCCCCTCACCGCTGCCCGCGCGCTCGGGCTCGAGGGCGAGGACGTCGCCGTGGCGATCGCCTACAAGAAGGTCCTGGCCGGCCTGCCGCGCGGCCTGTTCCCGAACGTGCCCACCTCCGTCCCCTACGACACCGAGGCCAACGCGCTCATCGCGCCTCACGGCCACCTGATCGAGGTCGAGATCGACGTGGTGAGCATGTGGAAGGACCTCCCGAAGGAGCAGCGCGCCACCGTCGACACCTCGCGCGCGGGCTGGTGGGCGATGACGATGAAGGAGTCGCAGAACGACACCAACATCGTTCCCCCCAAGCACGTCTTCAACCCGGCCGTGACGCCGCCGAGCCAGTGCAAGCGGACCTGACCGGCCGACGCCTGCGCACGCCCGTCCGGCGGGCATGATCTGAGCATGCCGACCTACGTCGCCTTCCTGCGCGCCATCAACCTCGGCGCGACGCGCAAGTTCGCCAAGGACGCCATCAAGGCCGCGACGGAGGCGGCCGGCGGCCGCGGCGTGGAGACCTACATCAACACGGGCAACGTCCGGTTGACGCACTCGGCCCGGTCGGTCGCCAAGGTCCAGCAGGCACTCGAGAAGGCGTACGCCGACGCGGCCGGCTTCGAGGTCCCGACGATCGTCTTCACCGCAGCCGACCTCGCCGCCCTCACTGCGCGGGCAGAGGAGCTGCACGCCGAGCACGAGCCCGGCGGGCAGCACTACGTGACGCTCTATCCCGCCGCTCCACCGGCCGCGGCGGTCGAGGCGGCTCACGCCCTCGCGCACGACGGCGAGAGGGTGGTCGTCGACGGTCGAGCCGCCTACGTCCTCCTCGACGGCAACATCCACACCTCGAAGGTGCTCGCCTCCAAGCAGTTCACCGCGCTCGGAAAGGGGACGGCCCGCACCATCAAGGTGCTGCGCACCATCACTGGGAAGTGGTGCTGAGCGGACGGGTCCGACCAGCCTCAGCCCAGCTCGACGCCGGCGCTCGTCATCTCGGTGAGGGCGGCGGCCGTGGTGTTCTCGGCGACCCCGGCGCAGAGCGCAGTGAGCACCCGGGTCTCGAATCCTTCCTGGGCACTGTCGAGCGCGGTCGCGCGCACGCAGTGGTCGGTCGCGATGCCGCACACGTCCACCTGTGACACCGCGCGTGCGCGCAGCCAGTCGGCGAGCGGCTCGCCCGACGACGTACGCCCCTCGAAGCCGGAGTAGGCCGCCTGGTGCTCGCCCTTGTAGAACACCTCGTCGAAGGGCTGCGGGTCGAGGTTGGGGTGGAAGCCGGCACCCTCGGTGCCGACCTTGCAGTGCACCGGCCACGACTGGGCGAAGTCGGGCTTGAGCGACCAGTGGTCGCCCGGATCGATGTGGTGGTCCTTGGTGGCCACCACCACGTCGTACGCCGGCGCGCCGGCCTCCTGGGAGGACCACCGGTGCAGGAGCTCGCCGATGTCCGCGGCCACGCGGGCACCACCGGCCACGGGGAGGGACCCGCCCTCGCAGAAGTCGTTCTGGACGTCGACCACGATCAAGGCTCGTGCCATGCCCACGAGGCTAGCGGGGGAGAGGGCCTGGCGTCAGGCGCCGACGTGGAGCGTCGGGATCACCGGCTCCCCGGCCGACATCATCGTGACCGCGCGCGGCAGCTCGGCCAGCGACGCGCGGTGGCGGGTGCGTGCCTCCTCCAACGTGGCGCGGCCCACGACCTCGCCCGCCTCGACCAGCGGGACCAGCAGCGAACGGTCGTCACCGTCGTCCTCCGGCGGCTCGCCGATGCCGACCACCTCGGCCTCCGCCGTGCCGTCGGGCGAGCGGCGGCGAAGGGCGTACTTGCGACCTCCGATCGAGATCTTGTCCGACGACTTCTTGGCCACCGAGACCAGCTCCCCGCCCTCGCCCTCGCGGGCGACGAGCTTGTAGACGAAGCCGCACGTCGGGTGCCCCGACCCGGTCACCAGCTGCGTGCCGACGCCGTAGGCGTCGACGGGCGCCGCGGCTAGTGCGGCGATCGCGTGCTCGTCGAGGTCGCTCGTCACCACGATCCGGGTGCCGGTCGCGCCGAGGCCGTCGAGCTGCTCGCGCACCTCGCGGGCGATCTCGCCGAGGTCGCCGGAGTCGAGGCGCACGGCACCGAGGCCGGTGCCGGCGACCTCCACCGCGAGGCGCACCGCCTCGGGGACGTCGTAGGTGTCCACCAGGAGGGTCGTGCCCACGCCCAGCGCCTGCACCTGGGCGCGGAAGGCGTCGGCCTCGGCGTCGTGGAGGAGGGTGAAGGAGTGGGCAGCGGTGCCGGTCGTCGGCACGCCGTACCTCGCCCGCGCGGCCAGGTTGCTGCTCGCGTCGAAGCCGGCGACGTACGCCGCCCGCGCGGCGGCGACGGCCGCCTCCTCGTGCGTGCGGCGCGAGCCCATCTCGATGCAGGGGCGACCCCCCGCGGCCAGGGTCATCCGGGACGCGGCCGAGGCGATCGCCGAGTCGTGGTTGTAGATCGAGAGCAGGACGGTCTCGAGGAGGACCGCCTCGGCGAAGGTCCCCTCCACGACCAGCAGCGGCGAGTATGGGAAGTAGGCCTCGCCCTCCGGATAGCCCCACACGTCGCCGGAGAAGCGGTAGGAGGCCAGCCACTCGAGCATGTCGGGGTCCACCACGCCCTCCAGCGAGGTGAGCGCCGCAGCATCGAAGCGGAACGACTCGATCGCGTCGAGTGCCCTCCCCACCCCGGCCACGACGCCGTAGCGGCGACCCTCCGGCAGACGGCGCGGGAACAGCTCGAACACCGCGCGCCGCTCGGCCGTGCCCGCCTGCCGCGCGGCCTGGACCATGGTGAGTTCGTAGTGGTCGGTCAGGAGCGCCGCTGAGCTCATCACGACCGACACTGTGCCACGATGGAGCCGTGTCAGCCGCCAGTCCCACAGAGGTCGAGCCGACCCTCACCCCCGATGAGATCACCTTCCTGGCCAAGCCCTGGGTGACGCTGGTCTGGGACGATCCGGTCAATCTCATGTCCTACGTCTCCTACGTCTTCCAGACCTACTTCGGCTACGAGAAGGCGAAGGCCGAGAAGCTGATGCTCGAGGTCCACAACGAGGGCAAGTCGGTCGTCTCCACCGGCACCCGCGAGGAGATGGAGCGCGACGTGCAGGCGATGCACGAGTACGGGCTGTGGGCGACCATGGAGAAGGCCTCCTGAGGTGAGCGGGTTCGAGCACCACCTGAAGTCCGACCGGGTCATCGCCACCTTCACCGGCTTCGAGGCCGATCTCCTGCGGTCCTTGGCCTCCCAGATGGTGGAGCTGCTGCGCAACGAGCGGGCCGAGCCGCCCGGGCCGACCGCGGATCCCTTCGAGGCGCTGATGTCCGAGTTCTCCGGGGCCTCGACCATTCCCGAGGACCCGGTGCTGGCGCGGCTCTTCCCGACGGCCTACCCCGACGACGACGAGGCCGCGGCCGACTTCCGCCGCTTCACCGAGGGCGGCCTGCGCGACGGCAAGGCCGCGGCGGCCGGGCTGATCATCGACACCCTCGAGGACGCCGGCCTGCCGTCCGAGCTCACCGAGGACGGCCTGGTCATCGACGTCGAGCTCACCCGAGCCGACGCCGAGGCCTGGATGCGCGCCTTCACCGACATCCGGCTGGCACTGGCGACGCGCCTCGGCGTCGAGGCCGGCGACGAGGCCTACTGGCACTCGCTGCCCGACGAGGACCCGCGCGCCCAGGCGCACGACATCTACGAGTGGGTGGGCTACCTGCAGGAGAGCGTCGTCGAGGCGCTGACCTCGTGAGGGCCGGATGAGCCCGATCCCCGACTTCATCCTCGCGATCCGCGAGAAGATCGGCAGGGACCACCCGCTGTGGCTGCCGGCGGTGACCGCGGTCGTCCGCCGCGGCGACGAGGTGCTGCTTGTCGAGCGGTCGGACGACGGCCGGTGGACGCCCGTCACCGGAATCGTCGACCCCGGTGAGGAGCCCGCCGTCGCCGCCGCCCGCGAGGTGCGGGAGGAGACCGGCGTACGCGTCCGGGTGGACAGGCTGGCCGCGACGCGCGCCCACCCCGAGACGGTCCACGTCAACGGCGACCGCGCCGCCTACCTCGACCTCACCTTCGCCTGCACCTGGCTCGAGGGCGAGGCCCACGTGGGCGACGACGAGTCCACCGCCGTGCGGTGGTGGCCGGTCGACGACCCGCCACCGATGAGCGACGTCATGCTGGCGCGGATCGATGCCGCGCTGAGCGGGGAGCGCGAGGCGCGGTTCGTCACGACGCCCGAGACCGGCCACGACGAGCCCGTGCCTCGCCGGGCCCCCGAGCCCCTCCGCCCCGACCGTCCCGTGCTCGGCGTCGACGCCTGCGCCGGTGGGTGGGTCGGCGTCCTGCTCGGCCCCGAGGGTCGACCGGCGGTCTACGTCGCCCGCTCGATCTCCGAGCTGCTGGAGCTCGTGGGGGAGACCACGCAGGTCAGCGTCGTCGCGATCGACATCCCCATCGGCCTCCCCGACGCCGGCGGTCGCCTCGCCGACGCCGAGGCCCGCCGGGTCCTCGCCGGCAAGTCGTCGTCGGTCTTCTCGACACCGGTCCGCGCCGCGCTCGAGGCCGCGTCCTACGAGGAGGGGAGGGCGGCCAACCTCGCGGCCACGGACGGTCGCACCAGCGTCAGCGCCCAGGCGTACGCCCTGCGCGAGAAGGTCCTGCAGGTCGACGCATGGGTGCGATCCGGGCCTGGCGTCCGGGTCATCGAGGTGCATCCCGAGGTGAGCTTCGCGCGGATGACGGGGGCCCCGGTCGTGGCGCGGAAGAAGGACGAAGCCGGTGTCCGGGCGCGGCGCGAGGCCCTGGCGGCCCACGGGATCCTGGCACCGCCGTGGTTCCGCGGCGCGGGGTTCGCCGAGGACGACCTGCTCGACGCCTGTGCTGCTGCCTGGTCGGCCGCGCGGCACGACCTGGGTGTCGCGGAGTCGTTCCCCGCGACCCCGGAGGTCTTCTCCGACGGCATCCCGGCAGCCATCTGGGCGTGACGGGTGCACGTGCTGAGACGGCGCCGGGTCGCACCGGTTTCCTGCCTACCCTGTGGACGTGCTGACCATCGCCCAGGAGACGTACGACGCCATCGTGGCGCACGCCAAGCGCGACCACCCCGACGAGGCGTGCGGCGTCGTCGCGGGCCCCGAGGGCAGTGACCGGGCCGAGCGGTTCATCCCGATGGTCAACGCGGCGGGCAGCCCGACCTTCTACGAGTTCGACTCCACCGAGCTCCTGGCGCTCTACAAGGACATGGACGCCCGCGACGAGGAGCCCGTCGTGATCTACCACTCGCACACCGCCACCGAGGCCTACCCCAGTCGCACCGACATCGGGCTGGCCAGCGAGCCCAACGCCCACTACGTGCTCGTCAGCACCCGCGAGTGCTTCGACGAGGACGGCGGGAATAGTGACGGCCCTGTGGAGTTCAGGTCCTACAGAATCATCGACGGTGTCGTGACCGAAGAGGACGTCGCGATCACGCCCGCCCACAAGCCCCAGCAAGAGAGCCCCCACTCATGAGGAGCAGAGCCTGATGGCCATCGAGGTCCGCATCCCCACCATCCTTCGCACCTACACCGACGGAGCCAAGGCGGTCGAGGCCAACGGGTCGACGCTCACCGCGCTCATCGACGACCTCGAGGGCAACCACCCCGGCATCAAGGGTCGGCTGATCGAGAACGGCGACCTGCGCCGCTTCGTCAACGTCTACGTCAACGACGAGGACGTGCGCTTCATCGGCGGTCTCGAGGCCGAGCTCGCCGACGGCGACCAGGTCGTGGTGCTGCCGGCCGTCGCCGGAGGATGATCTCCGGCTGATGGCCCGCTACGACGACCTGCTCGCCTCGGTCGGCAACACCCCGCTCGTGGGGCTCCCGCGGCTCTCGCCCGCGCCCGACGTACGCATCTGGGCCAAGCTGGAGGACCGCAACCCGACCGGCTCCATCAAGGACCGGCCCGCGCTCAAGATGATCGAGCAGGCGGAGAAGGACGGCACCCTGCGTCCGGGCTGCACGATCCTCGAGCCCACAAGCGGCAACACCGGCATCTCGCTGGCGATGGCGGCCAAGCTCAAGGGCTACCGCATCGTCTGCGTGATGCCCGAGAACACCTCCGAGGAGCGGCGCCAGCTGCTGCGCATGTGGGGCGCGGAGATCGTCTCCTCACCGGCCGCGGGCGGCTCGAACGAGGCCGTCCGGGTCGCCAAGAAGATTGCGGGGGAGCACCCCGACTGGGTGATGCTCTACCAGTACGGCAACGACGCCAACGCGCTCGCCCACGAGCAGGGCACGGGCCCCGAGCTGCTCGCCGACCTCCCCGAGATCACCCACTTCGTCGCCGGCCTCGGCACGACCGGCACCCTGATGGGCGTCTCTCGCTTCTTCCGCAAGACCAAGCCCGACGTGCGCATCGTCGCTGCCGAGCCCCGTTACGGCGAGCTCGTCTACGGGCTGCGCAACCTCGACGAGGGCTTCGTGCCCGAGCTCTACGACGCCTCGCTCATCGACTCACGGTTCTCCGTCGGCCCCCGCGACGCCGTACGCCGGGTGCGCGAGCTGCTCGAGCTCGAGGGCATCTTCGCCGGCATCTCCACCGGTGCGATCCTGCACGCCGCGCTCGGCCAGGCAGCCAAGGCCGTCAAGGCCGGGGAGCGGGCCGACATCGCGTTCGTCGTCGCCGACGGTGGCTGGAAGTACCTCTCCACGGGGGCCTACGAGGGCACCGTCGACGAGGCCGAGGACCGCCTCGACGGTCAGCTCTGGGCCTGACGAGGAGCCGAGGCGTGGAGGCCAAGACGTGGTCGCCCGCGTGCCCCCGTCTTCGGTGGATGAGGTGCGAGCGGAGCGAGCCTCGAAACCACGCCCGGAGCGCGGGAAGCTTGATGTTTCCTGGACTCACGGGCGGGGTCGAGTGTCAGTGGGTTTCTCTACACTCGAACACATGATCGAGACGCTGGAAGCAGGGCCCGGGACCGAGGTCGATGACCTGGGTCCCGCTGCTCTGCTCGCCTCGATCCGCTCCGCCCGCGCCGTCGAGGACGCCGCCGCTGCCCGTCAGCTCGACCTGGCGGCCCGGTGGGCCGACCTGCACCCGCCGGAGTCGATCCACCACGCGGCCACGTTCACCAGTGGCCGCGGGATCAGTCTCGAGGTCGAGGAACCCATCGCCGGGGAGGGCTGCCCCACCGTCGCGGAGTTCTGCGTCGCCGAGCTCGGCACCGTCCTGGGCATCTCCACCGTGTCGGCGAAACGGCTGATCGGGCACGCCCTGGAGCTGCGGCACCGGCTCCCTCGCCTGTGGACGCAGGTCCAGTCGGGTCGGGTCGCACCGTGGCGGGCCCGGATGGTGGCCGAAGCCACGATCCACGCCACCCCGTCCCTGACTCCTGAGGCGGCCGGGTGGGTCGACGCCCAGGTCGCTGCCGTGGCCGGACGTGTCGGGCCCGCCCAGCTCGACCGGCTGGTCGCCGAGACCATCAAGCGCTTCGAGCTCGCCGCCGACGATCCGGCGGCGGACCCGGAGGACGGTTACCTCTCGGTGGACCCGCGGCACGTCACGGTCCACGACGAGGACGTCCACTTCGCTGGCACCGTACGGATCGAGGCGGAGGTCGACCTGGCCGACGCTTTCGACGTGGACCGCGTCCTGACCCACGGCGCCGAGCTGAGGAAGGCTCTCGGCTCGACGGAGTCCCTCGACGCCCGAAGGGCTGCCGCCCTCGGTGACCTCGCGCGGACGCAGACCGCGCTCGACCTCCACACCCAAGGCAACACCGGCACGCGCGACGCGGACGGCCTGCCGGTCGCGCGAGAAGTCGTGCTGCACGCCCACTTCGACGCCCGCTCCGTCGGTGACGGGGACACGGTGTTCGGTCCGACCGGGCGGCTCGAGGAGCGTCAGCGGCTGGTGCTGCTGGAGCAGGTCCGGGCCTGGTGCGGCGACTCCCGCACGAAGGTGACGGTCCAGCCCGTCATCGACCTCAACGCTCACCTCGAGGCGCCCGGCTACGAGATCCCGGACCGGATCCGCGAGCAGGTCATTCTCCGCGACACGACCTGCGTGTTCCCGTTCTGCACTCGACCGGCGCGTGGCTGCGACGTTGACCACGTCATCGAGTACGACCACGACGCCGACACCGAAGGCAGACCCCAGCCCGGCCCCACCCTGACGCCCAACCTCGCCGCGCTCTGTCGGTTCCACCACCGCCTCAAGACCCACACCGCCTGGCACTACGACGTCATCGGACCCGGCGAGTTCGAGTGGACCAGCCCCCACGGCCACCGCTACCGCCGCGACGCCGACGGGACCACCCCACTCGACCCGCCACCAGAACCAAGCCGGCGGCCCGACCGACCATGACCCCGCCCCGCACCCCGCTGAGCTGATGCCGGCGGGGCCGCGGGCGTGCTCCGGTGAAGTGCGTGCTTGGGCCAGTCGAGTCGTCAGAGCCGGACGTCTAGGCTCCCCGCATGCCTCGGGTCGTTCGCGTCCTCGTCCTGCTCGCCGCGCTGGTCATGACGCAGCTGACCAACCCTGCCGCGGCACACGACGCGCGGGACCACCGTCGTACGCCGACCCCGGACCAGCCGACCGCCGAGGGCTACACGATCCCCGTACGCCGGCACGTCACCTACTCGGTGATCACCCGCGGTGCCGTCACCACCTCCGTCGAGGTCTTCCGGCGCCAGGCGCAGGAGACCTTCGAGGACCCGCGGGGCTGGCGCTACGGCGGCGTGGAGTTCCGCCGGGTCCGCCGGGGCGGCGACTTCACCCTCGTGCTGGCCGCGGCGCGCGCCGTACCGACCTTCTCGCCGACCTGCTCGCCGACCTGGTCGTGCCGGGTGGGGCGCTTCGTGATCATCAACCAGGAGCGGTGGAAGCACGCCTCACCGGCGTGGAACGCGGCCGGACGCTCACTGCGCGACTACCGGCACCTGGTGGTCAACCACGAGACCGGGCACTGGCTCGGGCGTGGCCACGCGTCCTGCCCGGCCGGAGGTGGGCCGGCGCCGGTGATGATGCAGCAGTCGAAGGGCACCGGCGGGTGCCGCTTCAACCCGTGGCCGCTGCCCTGGGAGGCGACGGCCATCCGCTGAGCCCGGGCTCAGCGAGCGGTGAGCCGCAGGTCCATCTCGGCGTCGAGCTCGCTGCCCTCGACGGCAGGCAGGTCGAGCAGGTCGAGCGCGAGGTTGGCGACCATGCCGTTGCGCACGGGCGGTCGCCGCATGCCGTACGTGGTCCGGCTGGTGCCCGGGTCACGGTAGGCGGGGTTGATGTCGTAGAGGTCGACCCCTCGATCGACGGCCGCACCACGCGCCATGAAGACGATGCGGTAGTTGTCGAGGACGCGGGGGTTCTTGTGCGCCGCGCCACGGCCGCCGTGGTCGCTCGTCAGCAGGATCGTGGTGCCGGCCCCGCGGACGGGGTCGGCGTTGACGGCCTTCACGACCCGGCCGACCAGGGCGTCGGACTGTCGCACCGCGCGCAGGTAGGGGCGCGACATCCAGCCGTGCGCGTGGCCGGCGGTGTCGGGCAGCGCGAGGTGGAGGAAGCGGAAGTCGCGGTCCTGGGCGAGGTCGGCGACGAGCTCGTCGACGAGCGCGGAGTTGTCGAGGTCGATGGTCGTGCGGTCGATGGCGTCGGGCCACGACCGCTGCCACAGGCTGAACTTCGTCTTCGCGGCGAACAGCGCGGTGGAGCCGCCGGCCGCGTCGACCGCGGTGAAGACCGAGGCGACGTCGTGGCCCGCGGCCGCCTGCACGGTGCTCGGGGTGGGCCGGTCGTCGTTCCAGGTGACGCCGTGACCACCGGAGGCGGCGTCGATGCGGCGGCCGGTGACCATGCCCGTGTGGTTGGGCAGGGTCACCGTCATCTCGCGCGCGGTGCGAGCGTTGGTCGTCGAGGCGCCGGCCCGCATGAAGCGGTGGAGGTTCGGCAGCTGCTTGCGGCCGAGCTTGCGCACGGCAGCGACGCTCATCCCGTCGATGGAGATCGCGAGCACCGAGTCGGCCTCGGCGGCACGCACCACTCTGGGCTCGTCGACGCTGGACGGGAGCTGCGCGGGCGCCGGGGTGCCGGCCAGCACGATGCCCGCGGAGGCGAGCAGGGAGAGGAGGGACACGGCGGCGGAGGATCGGCGGAGCACCCGGCGACCCTAACCCGATGCCGGAGTGCGGCGGGGATCGTCGGTGCTCGCTTCTGGGAGAATCCGTGCGATGCCCACCCCCAGATCGTCCTCCAGGTCGCGGGCCGCGTCGGGCCTGGCCGCCGGCTCGGTGCTGTCGGGGCTGCTCGCCTACGTCTTCTTCGCCACCAGCACGCGCGGGCTCGGTGCTGCGGAGGCCGCGCCCGTCGCGGTCCTGTGGTCCTACTGGGGGTTCGCCGCGGCGGGGCTGACGTTCCCGGTGCAGCACTGGATCACCCGCACCGCGGCGGTGTCCGGCGAGCACGCCGTCCGGGCCGCGTGGGCGACGCCGGCGCGGCTCGTGGCGGTGGTGGTCGTGCTCAGCGGGGTGGCCGCCTGGCTGCTGCGGGAGCCGTTGTTCGCCGGCGACGCCCGCTTCGCGCTGCTGATCGCGCTGGTGGGCGTCGGCGCGGCCGGCATGGGCGTCGCACGAGGCCTGCTGGCCGCACGGCGGCGCTACGCCGCGGTGGGGGCCGTGCTGGTGGCCGAGAACCTGGTGCGGTGCGTGGCGGCGATGGTGCTGGTCGTGCTGGACGTGGACGACCCGGCGGCCTACGGGGCCGCGCTGCTGGTCGGGTACGCCGCGTGTGCCGCGTGGGGCTCGGCGTGGCGGACGAGGGACACCGGTCCCGCCGTGCGGGCTGACGGCCCGGGGTCGACAGGGACCTTCCTGGGCGGCGCGGCGGGCGCCCAGGTGGTGGCGCAGGCGGTGCTCACCGGCGGTCCGGTGCTGCTCGCCGTGCTGGGCGGCTCGCCGACGGAGGTCACGGTCCTGTTCGCGGCCCTGGCGCTCTACCGGGCGCCCTACACGGTGCTGCTCGGCCAGGTCGCCCAGGCCACCGGTGCGCTGGCCCGGCTGGTCGACCAGAAGCGGCTCGACCGCCTGGCGCGGGTCGAGCGCGCGCTGCTCGCCGCGACCGTGGTGGGCGCGGCCCTCGGCGCCGCGGTGGGCGCCTGGCCCGGGCCATGGCTGGTCAGGCTCGTCTTCGGGGACGACGTACGCGTCGAGCAGGGGGTGTCGATCGCGCTCGCGGTGGGGTCGGTCCTCGCGCTCGCGACCTTGGTGCAGGGCGTCGTGCTGCTCGCGCACGGCCACCCGGAGCGCACGCTGGTCGCCTGGCTGCTCGCGCTCGTGCCTGCAGGGGCGGTCCTCGTCGCCGCGCCGGGGAGCCCGACCACGACGATCGCCACGGCGTTCGTCGTGGCCCACGGATCGGCGTGGTTGCTGCTCGTCGTCGGCAGCCACCGGGCGCGCTCGGCGCTCAGCCAGGCTTGACCGCGGCCACCAGGACCGACGACCCCCAGGGCAGGTCGCGTCGGGTGATCAGCCTGGCCTCGGTCCGGCACAGGGCACGCAGCAGCCGGTCGACGGCTGGTGCGGGACGCGGCAGTCTCCCTGCTCCGGGGTCGGGCGGACGCAGCCGTCGTACGACCCGCTCCGCGACGAACATCGGGAAGACCAGCGCGAAGGCGTGGGTGGCCCGCTCGACCTGGAGTCCCTGACGCTCGATGGCTGCGACGAGGCGGCGCCGGGTGTAGCGGCGGTGGTGTCCGGCGCGGACGTCGTGGTCGCTCCAGGCCCACTGGTAGGCGGGCACTGAGACCAGCAGCCGGCCGCCCGGCCGCAGCACGCGTGCCAGCTCCTCGACCACCCGGGCCTCGGGCTCGCAGTGCTCGATGACGTCGAACGCGGCGACCAGGTCGAACGACGCGTCGCGGAAGGGCAGGGCCAGCGCGGACGCGCAGGCATCGCGTCCCGCGACCAGCCCCCGCGGGTCGAGGTCCACGGCGACCCGGCCGGACTGCGGCAGCCAGCCAGCACTCGGCGCGTCGGCGCTGCCGACGTCGAGCACGCGCTCGGGCCGGCCCACCCAGCGCTCGAGCGCGGCACGCAGCAGGTCGTTGCGGGCGGCGAACCACCAGTAGGTCGGATCGTCGATCGAGGACGAGCCGGGCTGCTCGACCGGACGCACGCGCCTCACATCCCCGACAGCACGTCGACCAGCGCGGCGATCACCCGGTCGCAGTCGGACGCCTCGAGCTCCTGGTGGAAGGGCAGGCGCAGCAGCCGCGCACTGACGTCGGTCGAGGTCGGACACTCCCCAGGAGCGGCCGCGAACCGGCGACCGCCGTCGGAGTCGTGCAGTGGCACGTAGTGGAAGGCCGTGGGCACGCCCCTCGCCTTCATCGCCGCGATGACCTCCCCGCGTCGCTCGGCCTCCGGGAGCAGCACGTGGAAGAGGTGGTAGGCCGGCTCCCGGTCCTCCGGCACGTCGGGCAGCGCGAGCCCGAGGGCGTCCGCGTGCGGGGACAGACCGGACAGGTAGCGCTCGAAGACCGCGCGCCGGCGCCCCTGGATCACGTCGCGCTCCTCCACCTGCGCCAGCAGGATCGCCGCGAGCGGGTCGGCGAGGCCGAAGGAGGACCCGGTGTCGCGCCAGGAGTACTTGTCCACCTGTCCCTGCAGGAACGCCTGCCGGTCGGTCCCCTTGTCGTAGTGCACCCACGAGCGCGGCACGTCGGCGGGGTCGTTGAGCACGAGGGCGCCGCCCTCGCCGCAGCTGATGTTCTTGGTCTCGTGGAAGCTGAGGGTCGAGAAGCGACCGAGCGAGCCGAGCGGCTCGCCGCGCCACCGACCGAACAGGCCGTGGGCGTTGTCCTCGACCAGTGCGACGTCAGGACGCTCGGCCAGCGCCTCGCGGATGCCCGCCACGTCGCACGCGATGCCGGCGTAGTGCACCACCACCACGGCACGGACCGTCGGGCCGTGCACGGGGTCGGCCAGCAGCTCGGCGACGTGGCGCGGGTCCAGGCCCAGGGTCCGGGGCTCGATGTCGCAGAAGAGCAGCCGGGCACCCTGCCGCACGAACGCGAGCGCGGTGGTGGTGAAGGAGAAGGACGGGACGATCACGGTGTCGCCCGGCTGGAGGTCCAGCAGCATCGCGGACAGCTCGAGGGCGGCCGTGCACGACGTGGTGAGGAGCACCTCCGCGGCCCCGGTCTCGGCCTGCAGCAGCTGGCGCACCTGCCGCGAGTAGGCGCCGTTGGCGGACGCCTGTCCCCTCGTCAGCGAGTCCCGCACGTAGTCCAGCTCTGCAGGCACGAACGTCTGCACGTTGAACTCGACCTCGTCGTCCATCTGGTCGTCCATCGGCACTTCTCTGGCTCCCCTCGTCAGGCTGGCGGTCGCGCGTGGGATCCCCAGGGGAGGTCCCGGCCGAGGAGGTCGGCCAGCTCGGCGTCCGTCTCGGCGTAGTAGTCACGGAGGCGATCACGCAGGGCAGGCTCCAGCGGGCTCGCCGTGTGCGCCCGGCTGGCGTTCACGGGAGCGCCCCGCGTCGCGGGCACGTAGGTCGGGTCCAGTCCCAGCCACGCGTACGTCTCGCCGAGCGCCGCCGGGACCGCGAGCAGGTCCTCCAGGAGCTGGATCCGCACGCGGTCGCCGTGCTCCGCGAGCCAGGGTCGCAGGTGCTCCACGTAGCGGCCGCGCTCGAGGTAGGCGTACGGGGACACGGAGGCCCCGGTGCCGTCCCAGGGGAGCGGACCGGCCAGGTTGGCCTCGAGGACCTCGTTGAGCGGCCGGCTCTCCATGCCCTCCTCGGTGCTGAACGACCAGTGCGACACGGCCCGGGCGACGGGATCGCGGAGCTGCACCAGGACCAGGGGGTCGTCCAGCAGCTGTCGGGCGGCGTGGGCCGCGGCGGGGACGTCGAGATAGCTCGTCGACTTCTCCCCGAGCAGCTGTCCTGCCCGGGCGTGGGCGAAGTAGGTCGCCCGATACCACTCGACCCCCTTCGCCACGCGGACCGGGTCCAGCAGGACCTTGGGCTCCGGCCGTGCCGGCTCGGCCATCGCAACACCGGGGTGCTCGGCGAGCAGCGTGCGGAGGTACGTCGTGCCGCACCGCTGGGCTCCGGCGACCAGGAAGTGCCCGCTCACCCGGGCTGCTCCGCCGGCCCGCGCACGAGCTCAGCCACGTGCGAGGTGACGGGGTCGCTGACCGCGTTGAGGGTGCGTACGACGTACTCGCCCACGATGGAGAGCAGCGCGATGGTGAACCCGCTGAACATCGAGAGCAGCACCATGACGCTGGTCCACCCGGGCACCCTGGTGTCGGTCATCAGGCGGGAGGCCACGAGGTACACGCCGAAGAGGAAGCTGAGTCCGGCCAGGAGGAAGCCGAGCAGCGAGCCCAGCCTGAGAGGGAAGGACGAGTAGCTGAAGAGGATGGTCATCACCAGGCGGACGATGCGCACCAGGTTGTAGTTGCTGGCCCCCACGGGCCGCGGGTCGTGGCGGACGTCGACGTTGGCCCGCTGCGAGGAGTACATCAGCGCCTGACCGGTGATGTAGGGGTGCGCCGTGCGCGAGGCGACGATCCGTGCAACCACGTCGCGGCGCAGGATGCGGAAGTTGGAGACGGTGAGGTTGGCGGGCTGGCCGAAGACCCGGCGGTTGATCAGCGCGATCACCCTGCTCCCCAGTCGCCGGTAGCCCGCGGCCTGCTTGGTCTCGAAGCGCCCGAAGACGACGTCGTGCCCCTCCATCGCGCGCTCGATCAGCAGCAGGACCTGGTCGGGAGGGTTCTGCAGGTCGTCGTCCATGGTGATGACGTAGTCGCCCGTCGACTCCCGCATGCCCGCGACGTTGGCGTGGTGCTGGCCGTAGTTGGTGAGCAGGTCGATCGCCACGACGCCCGGGGTGGTGCGGGCCCTCTCCGAGATCACCGCCCAGCTCCCGTCCTGGCTGCCGTCGTTCACCAGGATCAGCTCGTGGCGCAGCCCGGCGTCACGGAGCACGGCGAGGGTCCGGTCGATCGTGGTGCCGATGATGGGTTCGCTGTTGAACACCGGGATCACCACGGAGTAGGTGAAGTCGCGTGGATCGGCCGGACCGTTGCCCGGGGACGGCCCGGTCGGGGCGGTGCTCATGGCTGGATCGTGTCACAGCCCGCGGTGGGGGTCGTACGGGTCAGCCGGCGACGGCGTCCTCGAGCCTCCTCACGGTGGCCGGGTCGAGGTCGCGGTCGACGAACCAGTACCACCCCGTGGTCGTGCCGATCTCGACGTAGTGGGCGTCCAGGGTCGGCATCAGCCAGTCGTAGCGCGCGCCCCCGCCGACCGCCACGATGGTGGGCCGCGTCCGGGAGACCCAGTCGGCATAGCCGGCCAGGCCGCCGGGCCAGGTGTCGTCGACGTACGTCTCGAGGCCGAGGCGGAACATCTGGTGCGGGGTGGGGTTGACCAGGTGGGCCAGGACCAGGGGCTGCGGTGCCTCGATCGACACCATGGTCGCGTCCGGCAGGATGTCGAGGACCTGTGCGACTTCGGCCCGCTGCGCGCGCAGGACCGGATCGTGGTCGTCGAGCGAGTAGCCGAGCCCGCCCGCCAGGAGTCCCAGGCAGGCCACGGCCGCCACCCCTGCCCCGGCGCGGCGGGGCAGCGCGTGGAGCACGAGGGCGAGGACGCACGCCAGCCCGAGCGCGGCGAACGGCGCCAGCACGAGCGCGTCCGCCCAGCCGTTGAAGGTCCGCCAGCTCCAGGCCAGTCCGGCGAGCTCGCCGGCCACCGCCGCCACCAGGGCGACGTCCCCGGCGCGCTGGGGATCGGGGGTACGCCGCCGGGCGAGGCGCCACGCCGACGGCAGCGTGGCGATGGGGAGTGCCACCAGTCCGACGGCGAACGGGTAGGTGGCGAAGTCGTACGCCTCCCGCAGCGCCTCCCACACCGCCTCCGGGTCGTCGTCGAAGCCCGGTTGGTAGGTGGCGGTCAGGTGGATCCGGATGAAGCCGTCCAGGGCCTCCGGCAGGGCGCCCGCGATCGCGAAGCCGGCGACGAAGACGAGGGTCGTCACCGCGCCCGCCACGGCGACCCTGAGCAGGGCGAGGACACGACGTCCCGGGGTCAGCAGCGCCGCGACCGCCACCGTGGCGGCACCAGGGAGGAACACCGGTTGCCAGGTCAACGTGGCCAGGGCGAGGCAGGCGCCCGCCCAGCCCCACCGGCCCCGCGCCGCGGCGACCAGCGTCAGGATGAGGAACAGCATCATGGTGGTCTTGTCGCGCGGGCCGCCCACGGCGTAGAGGACGAACGGCGGCATCATGGCCACGAAGAGCGCTGTCGCCGCGCCGACCGGGCGGGATCCGAAGACCTCGCGGCCCAGGACGTACGTGGCCCAGACGGCCGCCACCGAGACGAGCAGGAGCAGCGCCCGCATGGCGAACAGGTCGTCCAGGCCGAGGAGATCCCCGACCCAGGCGCCGGCCCCGGGCACCAGGTGGGCGAGCGGGCCCGAGCGGTTCATCACGCCGACGTAGGGCGGGACCCCGTCGGCCACCTGCTGCCCCGCGTAGGCGTAGAGCGCCAGGTCGCGGCTCAGCACGGCGTCGAAGCCGCGCAGGAGGAAGACGACGCACGCCACGAGCGCCACGGCCGGTCCGAGGGGATCGAGGCGTCGCATCACGCAGCGAGCCTAGGCAACGACGGCGCGGGCCCGGGGGTGGGCCGGGGACGGGCCGGGGACGGGCCGGGCCGCAGGACGACCGTCGCGCGGACATGTGACGGGGGCGACGCCGCCGGGCGCGTGCCATCCGTGGCCCCGACCGCCTAGCCTTTGGGCGTGCCGACCCCGCTGCCACCGACGACCGCCGACGCTCCGATCGGCATCTTCGACTCCGGGTTCGGCGGCCTGACGGTCGCCCGCTCGGTGATCGACCAGCTGCCGCACGAGTCGGTGGTCTACCTCGGCGACACGGCCCGCCAGCCCTACGGCCAGAAGCCGATCGGCGAGGTCCGCGAATACGCGCTCGAGTGCCTCGACCACCTCTACGACCAGGGCGTCAAGGCGCTGGTCATCGCGTGCAACTCCGCGAGCGCCGCGATGCTGCGCGACGCCCGCGAGCGCTACGACGTACCCGTCGTCGAGGTGATCCTCCCCGCCGCGCGCCGGGCCGCGGCCGCGACGCGCAACCAGCGGGTCGGCGTCATCTGCACCCGGGCCACCGCCAGCTCGATGGCGTACGACGACGCGTTCGCCGCCGCACCGCACCTCGAGCTGCACATCCGGGCCTGCCCGGGCTTCGTCGACTTCGTCGAGCAGGGCGTCACCGGTGGTGAGGAGCTGCTCGCCGCCGCCCACGACTACCTCGACCCGCTGGCCGCGGCGGGCGTCGACACGCTGATCCTCGGGTGCACCCACTACCCGCTGCTGACCGGCGTCATCTCCTACGTCATGGGTGACCAGGTCACCCTGGTGAGCTCGGCGGAGGAGTGCGCCAAGGACGTCTACAAGATGTTGGCGAGCACCGGGCTGATGCGCGAGGGCGGCGAGCCCGACTACACGTTCTCGACCACCGGCAGCCCCGAGGACTTCGCGACCATCGGTCGGCGCTTCCTCGGCTCCGAGCTGCTGGGAGCGAGCCAGTTCGCCGGGGGGCTGCGGTGAACCACCCGATGAGGCTGACGATCGTCGGCTGCTCGGGCTCCTACCCCGGGCCGGAGTCCCCGGCGAGCTGCTACCTCCTCGAGGCGGACCACGACGGACGCACCTGGCGGATCCTGCTCGACCTCGGCAACGGCGCGCTGGGCCAGCTGCACCGCTACGCCGACCCACTGGGCATCGACGCGGTCTTCATCAGCCACCTGCACGCCGACCACTGCCTCGACCTCTGCGGCTACTACGTGATGCGCAAGTACCACCCCGCCGGGCCGCGACCGCGGATCCCCGTGTGGGGCCCGGTGGGGACGGCCGAGCGGATGGCGCGCGCCTACGACCTGCCCGCCGACCCCGGCATGACCGAGGAGTTCGCCTTCCACGAGTACGACAGCCACGAGTACGACGGCGGGGAGCAGGGCGTCCCGATCGACGTGGGCCCGTTCCGGGTGCAGGCCACCCCCGTCGTGCACCCGGTCGCGGCGTTCGCGCTCACGGTCACCGCCGGAGGCCGCACGCTGGTCTACTCCGGCGACACCGGCCCCTGCCCGGCCCTCGACGAGGCCGCGGCCGGCGCCCACCTGCTGCTGGCCGAGGCGTCCTTCCAGAGCGCCGCCGACAACCCGCCCGACCTGCACCTGACCGGCGCCGACTGCGGACGTACGGCCTCCAAGGCGGGCGTCGAGCGGCTCGTGCTCACCCACGTCCCGCCGTGGTACGACGCGGCGGTCGCCGAGGCTGAGGCCCGCGCCGAGTGGTCGGGACCGGTCGAGCTCGCCCGCGCCGGGACGACGTACGAGGTCTGACGCTCAGGCCAGGGCTCAGACCAGGCCCGCGTCGTGCACGACCATGGCCACCTGCACCCGGTTGGTGGAGTCGAGCTTGGTCAGCAGCCGGGACACGTGGGACTTCACGGTCGGGATCGAGAGGTAGAGCTCCGAGGCGATCTCGGAGTTGCTGAGCCCCCGGCCCACGCACACGGCGACCTCGAGCTCGCGCTCGGTGAGGACCCCCAGCCGGTCGGCCGCGGTGGAGGAGCGGTCCGTCGGCATGGTGCTGCGCAGCCGTGAGACCAGGCTGCGCGTCGCGGACGGCGACAGCATCGCGTCGCCCGCCGCCACCGTCCGGATCGCGTTGACGATGTCGCCCGGCGGGGTGTCCTTGAGCAGGAACCCGTCCGCACCGGCGGCGATCGCCCGCAGCACGTGGTCGTCGGCGTCGAACGTGGTGAGCACCACGACCGCCGGCGGTGCGGCGGACTGGTGGAGCACGTGGGTCGTCTCGAGCCCGTCCATCACCGGCATCCGGATGTCCATCAGCACGACGTCGGGCTCGAGCTCGGTGACCAGCGCCAGGCCGGCCTCGCCGTTGCCGGCCTCGCCGACCACCTCGATGTCGCTCTGGCCGCCCAGCATGAGCGACAGGGCAGACCGGACCAATGGGTCGTCGTCGACCAGCAGGACCCGGATCACGCTGTCCACGGTAGCCATGCCTCCAGCACGAACTTCGAGTTCTCGGTGCGCTGGTGGAGCCGCCCGCCGCGCAGCTCGGTGCGCTCGCGCAGTCCGACCAGGCCGAGCCCGGCACCCGGCGCGCCCGTCGTCCGGTCGCCCAGCGGGTTGGCCAGCACCACCGTGATGCCCGACTCGGGGTCACCCGCGGAGCGGATCTCGACCACCGAACCGGGGGCGTGCTTGCGCACGTTGGTGATGCCCTCCTGGACGATCCGGTAGACGGTGCGGCCGGTGGCGTGCGGCACCGGGGTCGTGTCGTCGACCTCGTCGGAGAAGTCGATGTCGAGGCCGAGGGTCCGCGCCTCCTCGACGAGGGCGGGGATGTCGTCGTACGTCGGCTGCGGTCGTGCCGTGACCGGTCCGGGGTCGTCCTCGCGGAGCACGCCGAGCACGTCGCGCAGCTCGTGCAGCGCGTCGTTGGCCTGCCCTTGGATCTGGCCCAGCCCCTCGCGCAGCCGGTCGCCGTCGAGGTCGTCGCGGAACGCCAGGGCCCCCGCCTGCATGGAGACCTGGGTGATCCGGTGGGCGAGCACGTCGTGCATCTCGCGCGCGATCCTGGCCCGCTCGGTGGACCGGGCCTGCGCGACCCGCAGCTCCTGCTCCCGCTCGGCCCGCTCGGCCCGGGTGCGCAGGTTCCACATGATCTCGCGGCGCGAGCCGATGTAGAGGCCCCAGCCCATCATCCCGGTGTTGACCGCGACGTTGACCAGCGTGGTGATCACCGGGTCGTTGTCCACGAAGGGCGCGATGGTCGTGTAGGTCTGGGCGGCCACGAGGTTCGCGACGCCGACGAGCAGGACCTCCCAGGTGACCCGGCGGGTCGCCACGGACACGGCGGCCAAGGTGGCTGGGCCGGCCGCGATGCCCGACAACGCACTCATCGCCGCGACCGCCAGCGCGATCCGCACGGGCGCCCGGCGACGGAAGAAGACGAGCACGTAGGCGGCGGCGCCCAGCACGAGCTCGGCGGTGAAGAGGAGGGGATAGTCGCGACGCTCGATGCCGGCGACCGACTCCCAGACCCCCACCGAGATCACCAGGCAGAGCGCGTAGCGCCATGCGTGGGAGACCCAGGTCAGCTCGGGCTGGGTCTCGGAGAGGGTGGGACGGGTCTCCACGGCGTTCAGGGTAAGCGACCGGAATACCTACTTTGGTCGCAGTCGGGACCGCCTCACGGCCGATGTGGCCGCCGTACGAGCCCTCCACCCTTGTCCTACCACCGCGCGGAGGGAGCTGCGCGGCGTCGGGGCCGCGCAACCGGTCCCCACGGGGGAGGGGCCTGCTGCCGGGTCCGGTGGCTCACGGGGGTGACCGGACCCGGCCTCGCCCCGCCGGGGCTCTAGGGTCGTGCCATGACTTCCGCCCCCCGCGCCACGTCCCGAGAAGACGGCCGCGCCGACGACGAGCTCCGCCCGATCACCATCACCCGCAACTGGCTCGACCACGCTGCCGGGTCCGTCCTGATCGAGTTCGGCGGCACCAGGGTCCTCTGCGCCGCGTCGGCCTCAGAGGGCGTGCCGCGGTGGCGCAAGGGGTCGGGACTGGGCTGGGTCACGGCGGAGTACGCGATGCTGCCCGCCTCGACCAACACCCGCTCCGACCGCGAGTCGGTCAAGGGCAGGATCGGTGGGCGCACCCACGAGATCTCGCGCCTCATCGGCCGCTCCCTGCGGGCCGTCATCGACTACCGGGCTCTCGGCGAGAACACCATCGTGCTCGACTGCGACGTGCTGCAGGCCGACGGCGGCACCCGGACCGCAGCGATCACCGGCGCGTACGTCGCCCTCGCCGACGCCGTCGCGCACCTGCGGGCCAACGGCGCCTTGAGCGGTGAGCCGCTCACCGGCTCGGTCGCCGCGGTCAGCGTCGGCATCATCGACGGCGCTCCGCGGCTCGACCTGCCCTACGTCGAGGACGTCCGCGCCGAGACCGACATGAACGTGGTGATGACGGGGGACGGGAAGTTCGTCGAGGTGCAGGGGACCGCCGAGGGCGCGGCCTTCGACCGCGCCGAGCTCGACGCGCTGCTCGAGCTGGCCGAGAAGGGCTGCGCCGACCTGACGCGTCTCCAGCGCGAAGCGCTTGCCACATGAGGGTCTTCCTCGCCTCGCGCAACACCAAGAAGATCCTCGAGATGCAGCGGATCCTGGCCGAGCACGTCCCCGACGTCGAGGTCCTGGGCATCACCGACGTGGACGGCTACGACGAGCCGGTCGAGGACCAGCCCACCTTCGCCGGCAACGCGCTGCTCAAGGCCCGCGCCGGGGTGGCGGCGACCGGACTGCCGTCCATAGCCGACGACAGCGGACTCTGCGTCGACGCGCTCAACGGCATGCCGGGCGTGCTGTCGGCGCGGTGGGCAGGCCAGCGGCTCGGTGACAAGGAGCTGGCCGACGCCCGCAACAACGAGCTGCTGCTGGAGCAGCTCCGCGACGTGCCGGACGAGAGGCGCGGCGCCCACTTCGCGTGCGCGGTCGCATGGGTGCGGCCCGACGGGAGCGAGCGCGTCGTCGAGGGCCGGATGGACGGACGGATCGTCCGCGAGCAGCGGGGGAGCGGCGGCTTCGGCTACGACGTGGTCTTCGTCGCGCGCGAGCACGACGCGGAGGGACTCACCTCGGCCGAGCTCGAGCCGGGGGAGAAGGACCGGATCTCCCACCGCGGCCGGGCGCTGCGCGAGCTCGCGCCGTACGTGGCGGCCGACCTCACGTCAGCCGACTGACGCGCTCTCCCGGGCCGCGACCTGGCGCGAGACCCACATGCCCCACAGCGCCGCGAACACGAACATGATCAGCGAGTAGACCGCCGCCGGCACGGAGATCTCGACCTCGTCGAGCACCTCGACCGCCACGAAGATGGCGAGGGTGGCGTTGTGCACGCCGACCTCCATCGACGAGGCGATGGCCTGCGGACCGGTGACGCCGAAGGCCTTCGGGACGAAGTAGCCCGCCAGCAGGCTGATGGCGCAGAAGAGCGCGGCGATGAGGCCGACGTCAGTGAGGTACTCGCCGACGTTCTCGACCTGGTCGAGCAGGATGCCGACGACCAGGATCGCGAGGATCACGGCCGATCCGATCCGGACCGGTTTGTCCATGCGTCGCGCGAACCCCGGCGCCCGGTCGTTGACGAGCATCCCGATCCCCACGGGAAGCAGGATCAGGGCGAACACCTTGGCGATCTCGACCAGTGGCATCGTGACGTCGTCCTGCCGGTCGAACCAGGCGATGGCGAAGCCGGTGATCAGCGGCAGCGTGACGACCGCGATGACCGTGTTGATGGCCGTGAGCGTGATGTTCAGCGCGACGTCACCACGGAACAGGTGGCTGAAGAGGTTGGCGGTCGTGCCGCCCGGCGAGGCCGCGAGCAGCAGCATCCCGATGCCCAGCAGGGCGGGCAGGTCGACGAGCACGACCAGGCCGAAGCAGATCGCCGGCAGCAGCACGATCTGGCACGCCAGCGCGACCCCGACCGCCTTGGGAGCCCGGGCCACCCGCCTGAAGTCGGCGATCGTCAGGTCGAGGCCGAGCCCGAACATGATGACCGCCAGGGCGAGGGGCAGTCCGACGGTGGTCAGCGCTGAATCCATGCGCGGACTCTAGGCGCGTCGTGCCCTCCCTGAGGTCGACTCGCGCAAGGAGTGCCGAAGGCGGGAGTCGAACCCGCACGCCCGGGGGCACACGGACCTAAACCGTGCGTGTCTGCCAGTTCCACCACTTCGGCAACGGCGCCAGTCTAGGAGGCGGCGGAACGCTGGCGCGGCGGCGGGGCGGCCGTACACTGTGAGCGATCAGGGTGCGCGGGGGCGCAGGGGTGCTGAGTGATCCGATGGGCTGTCTCGGGTGGGACAGCAGGGGCGGAGTCCGCATGACAACCACGAAGTCGTCGCCATCGGGTCGCGGTGCGCTGCCCGCTGAGCTGACCAGCTTCGTCGGCCGTCGCCGTGAGCTCGCGGAGACCCGCAAGCTCCTGGCCGGCAGCCGGATCCTCACCCTGACCGGCGTGGGTGGAGTCGGCAAGACGCGCCTGGCGCTGCGGATGGCCGCCGAGGTCCGGCGCACGTTCCCCGACGGCGTCTGGTTCGTCGAGCTGGCCGCCCTGCACGACCCCCAGCTGCTCCCGAACACGGTGGCCAACACGCTCGAGCTCCGGCAGGTCTCCGCGGACCCCGCAGGAGACCTGGCGGCCTACCTGGAGGAGAAGAGGCTCCTGGTGGTGCTCGACAACTGTGAGCACCTCACCGACGCCTGCGCGATGCTGGCCAGCAAGCTGCTGGCCGCGGCCCCCGGCCTACGCATCCTGGCCACGAGCCGGCACGTGCTCGGGGTCGAGGGCGAGCAGATACTCGTCGTGCCACCCCTGTCCACACCGGACGCACAGGTGAGGGCCGGCGACGCCACGCACTACGACTCCGTCTCGCTCTTCCTGGACCGCGCCGCGGCCGTGGCGCCCGACTTCGAGCTCGCGGACGGCAACCGCGACGCCGTGGTGGAGCTGTGCCGGCGGCTCGACGGCATCCCTCTGGCGATCGAGCTGGCCGCGGTGTGGCTGCGCACCCTCTCCCCGGTGCAGATCCTGGACCGCCTCGAGGACCGCTTCCGGTTGCTCACGACCGGGCGGCGCGCTGCGCCCGCCCGGCAGCAGGCACTGGACGCGACCATCGGGTGGAGCTACGAGCTGTGCTCACCTGCGGAGCAGCTGCTGTGGGCCCGACTCTCCGTCTTCTCCGGGGGCTTCGACCTCGAGGCGGCCGAGGATGTCTGCAGCGGCGACGAGATCCAGCGCGACGACGTCCTGAACCTGGTGGCGAGCCTGGTCAACAAGTCCATCCTGGTGCGCATCCAGGCGACCGAGCACACGACCGCCTGGTACCAGATGCTCGAGACGGTGCGGCAGTACGGCGCGGCCCGGCTCGACGACGGCGAGCGGCGGGCGTTGCAGGTCCTCCACCGCGACCACTACCGGTCCCTGGCGCAGCAGTACGACGCCGAGGGCTTCGGCCCCCACCAGGCCGACTGGTTCATCCGGCTCCGGCGCGAGCAGGGCAACGTACGGGCCGCCCTGGAGTTCTGTCTCACGGACCCGGCGGAGGCCGCCGCGGCGTTCGAGATCGCCGCCCCCACCTGGAACTTCTGGTTCGCGGGGTTCCTCAGGGAGGGCTACCGCTACCTGTTGCAGGCGCTGGACCTGGCCACCGAACCGACCAGGAGCCGTGCCTATGCGTTGTGGGCCGCCAGCTACCTGGCCATGTTCGCGACGGAGTTCGACCGCAACAAGGCGATGCTGGACGAGTGCGCCGAGATCGCGGCAGGGCTCGACGACAAGCGGTTGGACGCACGCATCAAGGAGTGTCGTGGGCACGCGAGCCTCTACCAGGGCGACGTGCCGACCGCCATCGGGCTCCTGCAGGAGGCGCGCGCCGAGTTCCGGGTGGTGGGCGACCCGCTCGGCGAGTTCGACACGCTGATCCTGCTCACCGCCGCCACGTTCTTCGTCGACGACCCCCGGGTCGAGGACTTCAGCCGCGAGGCACTGGCGCTCGCGGACCGGCACGGAGCACTGTCGTCGAAGGGCTACGGACTGTGGAGCGTCGGCGTCGCCCAGTGGCGCGCCGGCAACTACGGCCGGGCGATCCGATCGCTCCGGGAGTGCGTGCGGCTCTTCCAGCCGATGCACGACCTCACCGGCATCAGCTTCGGCGTCCAGGCGCTCTCCTGGTGTGCCGCCTTCAGCGCTCCCGACGAGGCGGCCGCGCGGCTCCTCGGTTGCTCGCAGGCGGTCTGGCGGACGAGCGGGGCGAAGGTCGACGAGACCAACGCCTACGGCGCCTTCGACAAGCGGTCCGAGGACCAGGTGCGCGAGGCGCTGGGTTCCGAGCGGTACGAGGAGGCGTTCGCGGAGGGCGCGGCCTACTCCTTCGAGCAGGCGGTCTCACTCGCGCTGGGTGAGGGCCTCGATGCCGCGGGCGGCGACGAAGCCGCGCGCCGCCGCGTGCCGAGCGTGTCGGGCCTGCTGACCCGACGTGAGCGGGAGATCGCCGAGCTGCTCGCCGAGGGCCTGAGCAACAAGGAGATCGCGGCGCGGCTCGTCATCTCGCAGCGCACGGTCGAGACCCACGTCGACCACGTCCTGGGCAAGCTGGCGATCACGTCCCGCGCCCAGGTCGCCAGCTGGGTGGCCGAGCAGCAGGCTCGGTGACGCGGTTTGCGTCGCACTACGTAGCCCGCGCATCTACGTAGTCATCTCCGTACCTCTTCGGATGCCGGGGAGGTGGGGTAGGTGTGAGCGTTAACACACGCCGTTCCCCACCACCCGAGGACCCCCCCGATGTCCACCATGACCCTTGCTGCCGCTGTCCCCCCGTACAGCCGGGAGCGGTCCGGTGACAACCTCGGGTGGTGGCGGAACGGCGTCATCTACCAGGTGTACGTGCGCAGCTTCCAGGACTCCGACGGAGACGGCGTCGGCGACCTGGGTGGCGTTCGCGCCCGCCTTCCTTACCTGCGCAGCCTCGGGGTGGACGGGATCTGGCTCAACCCGTTCTACGCCTCGCCCCAGCACGACCACGGCTACGACGTCTCCGACCACATGGCCGTCCACCACGAGTACGGCGACCTGCTCGCCTTCGACCGGCTGGTCCACGACGCCCACCGCCTGGACATCAAGGTCATCGTCGACGTCGTGCCCAACCACTGCTCGATCGAGCACCCGTGGTTCACGGCCGCCGTCGCTGCCGGACCGGGCAGCCCCGAGCGCCTCCGCTTCCACTTCGCCGACGGCGCTGGTGAGCACGGCGAGCTGCCCCCCAACAACTGGCGCTCCATCTTCGGTGGACCTGCCTGGCGCCGGATCAGCGAGCCTGACGGCTCGCCCGGGCAGTGGTACCTCCACACGTTCGCCCCGGAGCAGGCCGACTTCAACTGGCGCCACCCGGAGGTCGCCGACCACTTCGAGCAGGTGCTTCGGTTCTGGCTGGACCGGGGTGTCGACGGTCTCCGCATCGACGTCGCCCACGGCCTGCACAAGCGCGACGGACTGCCTGACCACGAGTTCGCCATCGACGACGAGCTGACCGGCGACCCGGTCAACCCCTACGCCTGGAACCAGCCCGAGGTGCACGACGTCTGGCGCCGCTGGCGAGCCGTCGCCGAGGAGTACACCGACCTCACGGGTCGGGAGCGGGTCCTGGTCGGCGAGGTGGGCGTGCTGGACGCTGGCGAGCTCGCGTCGTACCAGCGCCCCGACGAGCTGCACCAGAGCTTCTTCTTCGAGTTCCTTCGCGCGCCCTGGAGCGCCGAGTCGCTGTCGCAGGTCATCGACCGGGGGCTGGGCACCGTTGCCGCGCACGACTCACCCGTGGCGTGGGTCCTCAACAACCACGACATGCCCCGATCCGTGACGCGGTACGCCGGAGGCGCCCCCGGGTTCGACGCCGGGGACGTCGACCTGGGCCTGACCCGAGGCCGGGCGGCCGCCCTGCTGATGCTCGCGCTGCCGGGCTCGGTCTACATCTACCAGGGCGAGGAGCTCGGTCTTCCCGAGGTCACCGACCTGCCCGACGACGTGCTGACGGACCCGATGTTCCACCGCACCGGTGGCGCGCGACGTGGCCGCGACGGTTGCCGGGTCCCGCTGCCCTGGGAGTCGGGGCACGACGCGTTCGGGTTCTCCCCGTCGGGCGGCCACGCCCCCACCTGGCTGCCGCAGCCCGAGTGGTTCGCCCACTACTCAGCGGATCGTCAGCTCGAGTCCGGTGAGTCCATGCTCCAGCTCTACCGCGAGGCCATCGCCCTGCGACACCGCGTCCCCGCTCTGTCCTCGGGCGACTTCCGGTGGCTGCCGACCGAGTCCGGCGTCCTCGGGTTCTCCCGTGGCGACGGCTTCGCCTGCATCGTCAACTTCTCCCCGCGTCCGGTGTGCGCGCCCCGAGGGGCGCGGCTGCTGCTCGGCAGTGACCCCGGAGTCGGGGAGAAGCTGCCCCCGGACAGTGCCGCTTGGTTCCTTCTAGAGGAGATGTCATGAGCAACCCCCCGCTGCTGCTCGGCTACATCCGTGCCGACGTGCTCAGGAGCCGGACGGAGGTCCACCGAGTGGAGGCCCAGCTCCACGCGTGCGCCGAGCGCGAGGACTTCTGCCTCGGGACCGTGTTCGTGGAGCGGGGCCGCAACCCCGGCGCGTTCCACGCCCTGATGGCCGAGGTGACCCGCGAGGAGGCCTGGGGCATCGTCGTCCCGGACCTTCGCCATGTCGGCGTCGTCGAGCAGCTCATCCTGAACAGGCACGAGGTCGGTGCCCGGCTGGCCGTCCTCACGGCCAACGTTCCCCCCCGTCCCGGTGGACCTGGCGCCGTCCAGCCTGCGCGCCAGGTCCGCCGATCCACCCCTGTGGGCTGACACCCCCTCTGGGAGCTGTCGCTGTGAGCTGACGCCCTGTGTCGGCGTCGTCCTCGCCCACCACGGCTGCACTGCCGTGTCGCTGGGCAGCGCCGGCATCGACCGGGTCGAGGCGTAGGTACCGCGCCCCCACCACAGCACTGTCCGACAACGAGTGACCACCGTGGTCACCGTAGATACAGGAGTCTGTTTTGAGACGCACCACCATCGCCGCGCTGGTCGCGGGTCTGTTCGCACTGTTCGGAGTCGTGCTCGTCGGCTTGCCCGCCTCCACGTCAGCGGCCATTCCGCGTCAGGACTTCTGCGAGGCGAAGCCCAACCACCCCAAGTGCAGGACCCCCACACCCACGCCGACCCCAACGCCGACCCCAACGCCGACCCCCACACCCACGCCCACGCCGACCCCGACGCCCACGCCGACCCCCGACCCGGGCGGCAGCGTCTGCACCAACCCGGAGTGGACCTCGTCGGAGGACGGCGCGACACACGGCTGGCAGGTCACCCCCTACGACCCGCCCAACGGCGTCGGCTTCTACGGCCAGGTCATGGTCCACAACAACATGTGGAACGCCGGCGGCTACAACGTCTCGCAGACGATGGGTGCGTGTGACTACGACTCCTGGTACGCCATCGCCACCGCTGACAACTCCCGCGGCGACGGCGCAGTGAAGACCTACCCCAACGTCCACATCGACTACGTCGACTGGGGCACCGGCTGGATGCAGCCGCTCAGCGAGTTCTCCTCGCTCAAGATGCGGTTCGCCCACGACGCACCCGAGACGGCTGGCATCTGGAACGTGGCGTTCGACGTCTGGCTCAACGGAGTCGGCGACGGTGAAGCCAATGAGCTGATGATCTGGACCGAGAACCACAACCAGCGCCCCGCGGGGACGAAGGTCGGCACGGTCACCCTCAGCGGCGTTCAGTGGGACTTCTGGAAGGGATACGCCGGCCACTACCTCGCGTTCGTCCCCACCAGCGGGGCGGCGATCCCCGCCGGTGAGCTCGAGCTCCTGGCCTTCACCAACTATCTCGCGGCCAACGGGCACATCCCCGCAAGCTCCACCATCGGGCAGCTCGACTACGGCGTCGAGGTCGTCTCCACCAACGGCGTGCCGACGAGGTTCGACTTCACCGACTTCGCTGTCACCGAGGTCCTCCGCTAGACGGCAGCGGGCGCGACCTGGGGGTCAGGCGAGTCCCAGGTCGCGCCGCAGCTTCGCGACGTGCCCGGTGGCCTTGACGTTGTACTGCGCGAGCTCGACGGTGCCGCTCTCGTCGATCACGAACGTCGAGCGGATCACGCCCTCGACCTCCTTGCCGTAGAGCAGCTTCCTCCCGTAGGCGCCGTAGGACCTGTGCGCCGCGAGGTCCTCGTCGGAGAGGAGGGTGAGGGTGAGGGCGTCGCGCTCACGGAACTTCGCCAGCTTGGCGGGCTTGTCCTTGGAGACGCCGAGCACCTCGTAGCCCGCTCCGCGCAGCGAGTCGAGGGACTCGGAGAAGTCGCACGCCTGCTTCGTGCATCCGGGGGTCATCGCCGCCGGGTAGAAGTACACGATGACCTTCTTGCCGCGCAGGCTCGAGAGGGACACCTGCTCCTCGGCGTCGCTGGTGAGGGTGAAGTCCGGTGCGGTGTCGCCGGCAGCCAGGCGGTCGGTCATGTGAGCCCCTTCTCGAACTTCTCCTCGATCCGCGCGAGGTGGTACCACGCCACGCTCGCGCCCCAGACGAGGATGAACAATGCCACGAGGCCGAAGCCGACGTGCTCCAGGTCCAGCTCGCCCGCCCAGCCGAGCACGGGCACCCACTCGGACGCGAGCTGCACCAGCAGCAGCAACCCGATGGACAGGGCGACGGTGACGGAGAGGATCGTGACGGTGAAGTTGTAGTAGATCTTGCGGATCGGCTTGAGGAACGCCCACGCGTAGGCCCGGCTCATCAGCACCCCGTCGAGCGAGTCGAACAGGACCATGCCGGCGGCGAACAGCACGGGCAGCGTCAGCACGGCGTACCAAGGGAGCGCGAACGCCGCGGTGCCACCGGCGAGCACGAGCAGCGCGATCTGCGTGGCCGTGTCGAAGCCCAGGCCCATCAGCAGCCCGACGGGGTAGAGGTGCCGGGCCCTGGTCACCCGCTTCATGGTGCGCTTGAAGATGCGGGCGAGGAAACCGCGGTTGTGCAGGTGGTGCTCCAGGTGCTCCTCGTCGAACGTGCCGGCTCGCAGGTGTCGGTAGGCGTGCACGATGCCGAGCAGGGCGCTGAGGTTCATCAGCCCGATGACGATCAGGAAGGTCCCGGCCGTGACGGTGCCCACGGTGCCCAGGCTGCCCTGGAGCAGGGAGCCCTCGTCGCGCACCGGGTCGGCGAGCGCGCGTACGCCGACGGCGAGCAGGAGGCTGAGCCCGAAGACGACGCTCGAGTGCCCGAGGCCGAACCAGAAGCCCGTCGTGGTGGCAGGGCGCCCCTCGCCGACGAGCTTGCGGGTGGTGTTGTCGATCGCGGCGATGTGGTCGGCGTCGAAGGCGTGCCGCGCCCCCAGCAGAAAGGCCGCCACGCCCAGGCCGACCCCGAAGACGCCGGCGCTGCCGACCTCGAAGCGCTGGGGGACCACGACCGCCAGGAGCACGCCCCAGCCCACGAGGTTGAGGGCGACGACGACCGCCGCCATCGCGGTCAGGTGTCGCCGGTCGGTAGGGGACCAGGCGCGGCGGGTCTTGTTCACGCGGCGATGCTATTGCATGTCATTTGCAACAAGCACCGCCGCCTGCACGAGCGCGTTGCCCGGGGGCACCGACGCGTTGGTAGCCTGCCCGGGTGACCCAGGACATGAGCGCGCTCGAGCGCGAGATCGAGGAGACGCGACAGCGACTCGCTTCGACCATCGACCAGCTCGCCCACCGCGCCCACCCCAAGACGATCGTCGGGCGGCAGGTGACGACGGTGAAGTCCCGCTTCGTCGACCTCGACACCGGTGCTCCGCGCACCGACAACATCCTCAAGGTGGCCGGCACCGTCGTCGGCGTCGTCGTCCTGCTGGCCGTCGTGCGCCGGGTCGTCCGCTGACCGCCCCCTCGACCGGCATGGTGGCCAACGGGGGCAGTGCCCCGATCAAGATGCTCCACGACCGCGTGCTCGTGGAGGTCGACAAGGACGCGGGCGAGCGCCGCTCGACAGGCGGCATCGTCATCCCCGCCACCGCGGCGATGGGTGCGAGGCGCCTGGCCTGGTCGCGGGTGATCGCGGTCGGCCCGCACGCGCGTGCGGTCGAGGTCGGCGACCGGGTGCTCTTCGATCCCGAGGACAAGGCGGAGGTCGAGGTCCACGGCGAGGTCTACGTCGTGATGCGCGAGCGTGACGTCCACGCGGTCGCGGCCGAGCGGCTCGACGGCGGCTCGACGGGGCTCTATCTCTAGGCTCTGCCCATGGCCTACCTCGTCAAGCAGTCCGACCGCGCCCCCGCGGTCACCGCGCCGGTCCCCGTCGACGAGTCGCTGCCCCGCGCGTGCGTGATCGGCGCCGGCTCGTCGGGCATCACCGCTGCCAAGCACCTCTACCTCGCAGGCATCCCCTTCGACTGCTACGAGTTGGGCAGCGACATCGGGGGGACGTGGGTGTTCGACAACTCCAACGGCCAGTCGGCCTGCTACGACAGCCTCGAGATCAACACGTCCTGCGCACGGATGGCCTACTCCGACTTCCCGATGCCGGAGGACTACCCGCCCTACGCCCGGCACGACCAGGTCCGCGACTACTTCGAGCACTACGTCGACCACTTCGGGTTCCGGCACACCATCACCTTCGACACCACGGTCGAGGACGTCTCGCGCACCGCCGACGGTCGCTGGGAGGTGCGGATCACCGGCCCGGGCGGCACCGAGACCCGGACGTACGACGCGGTGCTGGTCGCCAACGGCCACCACTGGGACCCCCGCTGGCCCGAGCCGGCCTACCCGGGGGACTTCGCCGGCGAGCAGATCCACGCCCACGACTACCGCTCCGGCGACCAGTTGCAGGGTCGTGACGTGGTCGTGGTCGGTGCCGGCAACTCCGCGATGGACATCGCCGTCGAGGCGTCCTTCACAGCGCGTACGACGACGTGGTCGGTGCGCCGGACCGAGTGGGTGCTGCGCAAGTTCTTCCTCGGCAGGCCCAGCGACCAGGTGGCGCTGCCGGGCTGGCTGCCGTGGTGGGTCACCGCCGCGCGGCTGCGGCTCGGCGCGACGGTGGCCGGCAGCATGACGAAGTACGGCCTGCCGGCCCCGACGCACAAGCCCGGTCAGTCCCACCCCGTGCAGTCGGACCAGATCCGAGCGCGCCTCGACGCCGGAGCGGTGACCGCGCGACCGGGGATCGAGCGTCTCGACGGCGACCGGGTGGTCTTCGTCGACGGCACCTCGGCCCCGGCCGACCTCATCGTGTGGGCCACCGGCTACCACGTGAGCTTCCCGTTCTTCAAGCCCGAGCTCGTCTCCGCGCAGGACAACGAGCTCCCGCTCTGGAAGCGCGCCGTCCACCCCGACCTGCCGGGTCTCTACTTCCTGGGCCTCGTGCAGGCGATCGGTGCGGTGATGCCGATCGCGGAGGCACAGTCGGCCTGGATCGCCGAGACGCTCGCCGGCCACTACGTGCCCCCCTCCGACGCCGTCATCCGCCGCCAGATGCTCGCCGACCACGAGCGCGACAAGCGGCAGTTCTACGCCTCGCCCCGGCACACGATGGAGGTCGACTTCGACCACTACCTCTGGGACCTGGAGCGCGAGCGCAAGGCGGGGCGCGCGCGCGCCACCTCGTCACGCATGTCCCGCGTCGCGCCCACCGCCACGACGCCGGTGCCCGGGGGCGGCGGCGCGCGGGTGCGGCGTACGGTCGCGCGTGGCCTGCTGCGGGCCGTCCGCTGGAAGACGGTCGGTGAGGTCCCCCAGCGCGGCGTCCTCGTCGGCGCGCCGCACACGTCCAACTGGGACTGGGTGCTGACGCTGCTCCTGGCCTGGCGCTACGGCATCACGATCAAGCTGCTGGTCAAGCAGGAGCTCTTCGTCGGCCCGCTCGGGTGGCTGCTGCGCCGCACCGGCGCCGTGAAGCTGGACCGCAAGAACCCAGCGGCCACCATCAAGCAGCTGCTGGCGGAGGCCGAGGGCGACGATCCGTGGTTGATCGGGATCGCCGCCGAGGGCACGCGCTCGCGCGGGGACTACTGGAAGTCCGGCTTCTACCGCATCGCCCGGCAGACCGGCCTGCCGATCACGCTCGCGTTCCTCGACGCGCCCTCGCGCACCGTCGGCTGGGGACCGACGTTCCACCCGACGGGCGACGTGAGCGCCGACATGGACGTGCTGCGCGAGTTCTACGCGGACAAGACCGGCTTCCGGCCGGAGGGCTTCACGCCTCCGCGGCTGCGCGAGGAGGGGTGAGTCCCGCCCTCCGAAAGGGTGTGACCGACTTTCCTGCCGGACCTCGCGGTGGCTAGGTTGAAGGGACAAACGAAGGGAGCATGACATGGCTCTGTTGCTGTGGATCCTCGCCGTCATCCTTGTGGTGTCCGGCATCGTCTCGCTGGTCAGGGGCCAGGTGCTGATGGGCATCGTTCTCATCATCGTCGGCCTGCTGGTCGGCCCGGGTGGGGTCAGCCTCTTCACCAAGTAGGCCGTCCTGGATCCGTCCAGGCCCGTCTGCACGCGTACACACCGAGAGCCGGTCCGTGAGGACCGGCTCTCGGCTTGTGCGCCACAGGGAGTGGGGGCTACTCCGGGCGCACGGGCGGGAGCCGGCGCGTGTGCACGAGTTCCTCGGAGACTTGGGTGAGCGTCCGCTGCTGCTGCCGCGCGACGCTCCGCAGGTAGTCCGACGCCCGGTCGGCGTCGTCATGGAGCCACGCCATCACCAGGCCGATGGCCTGCCCGAGGACGGCGCGTTCGGCCAGCTCGTCGTGCAGGTGCTCGATCTCGCGCAAGGCGGCCAGAGCGCTGACGACCTGGGCTGCCATCACCTCGGCGACCACGGGGGCCGCGAAGGCGACCTGGGAGTGGGTGGTCGAATAGATGTTCAGCACGCCCAGGGGCTTGTCGTCGTGCCACCGCAGAGGTGTCGCGACCTGGGACCTCAAGCCGAGCTCCGACGCCGCCGGGACGTAGCGTTGCCAACGGTCGTCTCGCTGGATGTCGGCGGCCACGACGGGGTAGGCGTTCCGAGCGCTGTCGATGCCGGGGCCCTCGCCCAAGCCGTACTGGAGCTGGTCGAGGTCGGCCACGAGGTCGCCCTCCTGCGCCAGGGTCGAGATCTCCCCGGCGTCGCCCACGACGGTGATGCTCACCTGGTCGAAATCAGGGAGCAGGCACAGCAACATCCGCGCGTTGACGGTCATCGACCGTCGTGCGTCCCTGGCCGCCACCTCGAAGCGGGGATACGACGCCACCCCGTGCGTGCCAATGATCACTGCTGGAAACCCCCGGTTGCGCGTTTCGGATATGTCGCTACCGGGTCTGGGGCGGCACCATCCAGTGAACCAGAGAAGCGCGACCAGGAGAAGAGCGGAGCGGGTCAGCTGTGCGCGGGACGCGTCAGGTCGGGCAGGCTGAGCGGGTCGGTGGTGACCGTGTAGGCCACCTTGCCCAGCCCGAGCCCACGGCTGCGGCAGTAGGCGCGCAGCCTGGCGAAGGCCTCGTCCGGGCTCTCGCCGTGGAGCTGCGCGAGCACTCCCTTGGCCTGCTCGATCACGATGCGGCTGTTCAAGGCCGCCTGCAGCTGCTCGGTCAGCAGCTCCGCACGGGTGATGGCGCGTTCCTGCAGCAGGCCGATGGTCGCGATGTCGGCCAGCGCCTGGACGACACGGACGTCAGCATCTTCCATCTGTCCCGCGTCGCTGCCGAACATGTTCAGCGCGCCGATCACCTGTCCTCGCAGGCGCATGGGGAACGCGTGGACCGACCGGAAACCGGCTGCGACGGCGTGCGGCGCGAACTGCGGCCACCGGTCCTGCGTGGTCCGGAGGTCGGTCACGATCACCGGCTCGCCGTCGCGGAAGCAGTCCTGGCACGGGCCTTCGTCGGCCTGCACCTGGAACAGCTCGAGCATCTCGGCTCTCTCCTCCGAGGCGGCCATCAGCTGGAGCCGGCCCCGGTGGTCGGCGAGCATCAAGCCGCAGATCCTGGCAGCAACCAGGTCGGAGGCGTGCGTGGTCACGCGTTGGAGGAAGTCGATCAGGTCGAACTCGTCGACGAGGGTGTCCGCGACTTCGACGAGGACCTCCGCCAACCGGTCAGACGCAATGGTTGTCATGCTTGTCGTTCCCTTCATTCGGGAAGCTGAGCCAGACCGGACGGTCTGCGGGTGCTGGTCGCGAACATGCCCAGTCCGTCATCACGCGTCCGACTCCAGGGTGAGTTTACGCGCGATGACCTCTCGGGCAACGTCGATCGCGCGCCGTTCGCGGGCGTAGGCATATGCGCGGAGTCGCATGAGTGCCTCTTCGGCGCTGATGTCGAGCTGCGCCATGATCATCCCCTGCGCCTGGTAGACCTCGAACCGGTTGCCTTGCATGTCGTCGAACAGGTCGGCGCCGCCGGACGAGGTCGCCCTGCCGCCGTCGAGCAGACCCTGCATCGCCACCTCGGCGAAGGTCAGGGCGCGCGAGAGCGCGTCGGGCGACAGGTTGCCCGTGTGCTCGCGATAGACGTCCAGCGCCCCCAGTCGGGCAGCGCCGATCTGCAGGGGGAACGCGAAGACCGCGCGTACGCCGTGGAGGTGGGCAGCGGGGGCGTACCCCGGCCACGTCGTGGCGGCGGTGGCTTCGAGATCGGGCACTAGGACCGGGCTGCGCGACGCGTAGGCGTCGATGCAGGGCCCCTCACCCATCACGAACTGGAGCTCTTCCACGAGCACGCTCATCTCGTTCGAGGCGGCGACCGGCAGGGGGTCTGTCCCCTTCGAGAGCAGGCTGATGCCCACTCCCATGGCGGGCAGGTCACGCCCGGCCGCCCGACACACGCGCTGCAGCCATCCGGCCACGGCGGGCTTGTCCTCCTCGGTCGGGGTCTCCTGCGAGATCAGCTCCCGCACACGGACCGCCTCTTCGAAGGACGTCATGGCGCGGTCCCCGAGTGGCACACCATGCTCATCTGGCCTCCCGCTCTCGGCATCTCCCCTACAGGGTCGCCGGGTCCAGGACGACAGGCATCCAACCTACAAGGGTTGGGCTGCAACAGAGAAGCCCCTCTCGCTGTCTCCAGTCGAGAGGGGCTTGCAGTACGCCATCAGGGACTCGAACCCCGAACCCGCTGAGAACTCTCTGCAGCAGTGACCGACGACGAACAGTCGCGATGATTGGCCTTCTGACCTGCAGTTTCGTCGTTTTCCGGCGTTTGTCACTCGTCGTCGTGCAAGCCCGTACCGCTGGACTTTCCGGGCACTTTGTGGGCAGTCCGGAGGATCAGACGGGCGGTCTCAGAGCCCGCTATCGCCCGCAACGTGTCGCTACTGCTCCGCCCTCGCCAAAGCGGTCCCATGGCTGAGGCTCTGGCGAGCCGCCTCGACCTGCCCGTCGTGAGCATCCCTCCCGACGAGCTGGTTCTGGCCGGCTACCTACGGGGTTCTCGCGAACACTGTCACGAAGAGCTGCCCGCCTCCAACGAGATCGCTCGCCAGCCTGGGCTACCACCGGCTAAGTCCCCAGGACTTCCGCGTCGGCAAGACCTCCGCTGGGGCCACGACGGTCATCACTTGGATCTGGGCTGGAAGGGCAACGGTAGAGACCCAATCGACTCCGCCCCGTCACGGGCATGCCGCCCAGAATGCTGCGGGAGTCGAGCGCGGTTGCATGCGAGGCGCCCTACAACTCGGCGTGCCCGTGAGCAACCAAAGTCTTGTTGTGGTGGCACAGCTCGCAAGTGGGCACCCTTGCCGCGCATCCCGCGACGGCGTGTTCAGCGATGAGGCAAGCGTTGCTTCGGCGGTAAGTGCTGAAGAACCATGGAAGCCACGTCGAGGGCCTCGGCGTAAGACATGTAGGCATCCGGATGGGTCGCGGAGCTCCCGTTCCAGAGCTTGGCGAGTGTCTCGACGCCCGGATCAGGACCCAATCGATGCAACTTTTCGGCACCCACGGCAAATCCTCTACCTGTGCTGACAGGAGCGCCGCGCATCTGGAGCGGTCCGCAGGTCGTCGACCGTCGCCCCAAGGCCCTGAGGGTCCACTCGAGCATCCGCATCCACGGGGGGCGCTCGCGGGTTTCCACCAACAGGATCATCGCAAGCTTTTCGCGGTGCATCGCTACGAGTTCGCTTGAGTCGCAAGCCCGATCGAGCGTACGGAGGCCACGCCTCGCATCTCTAGAACGGGCGTGATCAGACAGGTGCCAGAAGTACGCGTTCCGAATGGTATTAGCGGTCGTCGAATTCATCCGGAACCTCCGAACCGGCTGCTTCCCTGTTCCGGGTCACGGCCGTCGTGCTTGCGAAAGCCGCTCGAAAGACCGCTACCGAAACGGCAGCGACCACGGAGAAGATCAAGGTGAAAACGAGTTGCTCTGCGAGCCAGCCAGCGACGTTGCCATCGGCGAAGTCGACTACTAGACGCTGGACCGCTAGTCCGATGCCACACGAGGCACCGTAAGCAACGACGAACGACGCGTAGAGCGTTGGAAGGTGCCACGAGTGTCGCGGTACGTACCAAGGAAGTCCTACAAAGACCATCGGCCACAAGAGAAGGCCCGCGGCCAATGGACCAACAGCGATGACGTCAACTTTCGAAAGATGTGTCCACCCCAAGACAAACCCGGCGATCCCGGGATACAGGAATCTCCGAACGAATGCACGACGCAGCGGCCCCTCTTCGTACCAGTACCTCGCTGATATGCCCTCCGTCCCGCTGATGACGCTGGACAGCGCGAAGTAGGGACCCACGAATCGCGCGTCCCCGCGAACAATCAGAGCCAGCACAACGGCTGGCAAAAGGACCCACAACCAGGTCATCATTCCCCCAAGACTCAGTCGACATATCGGACACGACTATTCACCCGAGCTGGCGTTCTGCCGGCTCCCGCCCCGAGTCCTCCGCTCCAACGTACGAGCAATCGGCGCAGTGCGCTGGACTTTGCGGAGTCATCCTGACTGACTGACAGCGCGGCTTGGTAGCTGGCCGGACCATGAGTGGCAGGCGTGGGACTGCACCGTTCCGATGCACGGCCCCTCGGACGTAGCGCCCCACCCCTGGCCCTGCGCAAGTGTTATAGCGAAGTCATGCATCGCTAGGTCGAAAACGCACGTGCACGGGCACAATCTGCTCCATGGCGAAGCTAGTCGATTGTCCGTTCTGCGGAAAGCGCGGACCAAGGACCCGCGAGCACGTGTGGGCCCGCTGGCTACATGGCACCCACGCCGCTCGCGCCTTGCTCGAAGGCACTAACGGAGAACGCATCCCACGCGACTATCACGCACTGACAGTTCTACCGGACGGGCGCTACGAGCGGAGTTCTGAGACGCTCGGTCCCGTCGCCAAGTGGCTGCCCAACGTCACCGTGTGGGTCTGCTCCGACTGCAACAGCGGATGGATGAGCAGACTTGAGGACAACGTCAAGAGACTGCTTGGCCCGTTCGTCGAATCCGACCTCCCAGTTCGGTTGACGGTGGAGGACCTGACGACGCTGGCAACGTGGGCCACCAAGTGCTGGATGGCGTACGCACTGACCCGGCCGCGGATCAACAACCCATTCAGAGACGAGGAGTACCGCACGATGGCCTCGGCTCCCGCGCCGCTCGCGCGCAGCCGCATCTGGCTAATGCGCTCTCACTCGCCCAGCGCGCAGGTCTCCCTGGGCTTGCAATCAACCCTCGTGCACAAGGGCGTTCCAGACCTAACCACCGCACCGGACAACACGGCCTACGGGTTCCTCGCGGCGGCCGAAGTCGTGATCTTCATGACGCTCGTGCCTGCGGAGCTACCGGGCGAAGCGCTCGATGTGATGTCGCCCGACTTCCTGTGCCCGATGCCCGGGGTCCGCGAATGCTGGCCCCTTGCCCGGGCGCAGTATTTCCCCCTCGAGTCAGTCGACCACGCCGTGATTCACAGCCTGATTGAGCATCCCCGGCACCTTTTCGAAGCGATGGGGTTGCCGACGGGCGAGAGCACCCGCGAAACGGAGCATGTGTACAACGCATTCCTCAAGGGGGCCGACGCCGCCGAGTTGCGGGCGTCGTGGACGAGTCCGCTCCGGGGCGGTGAGTGACTCCTGGTGAGCGACTCTTGGTAACCAACCCGCCAGGTCGCCAACACCTGAGCACTCCAGGTCGCCGTCACTCACTCGCATGCAAGGACCCCGCTACCGCGACTGATCTCTCGTAGTGGAGTTCCGAGTTGGCCGCCGGGCGCTTGGCCCGAGTCTCGCCCCTCACTCTTTTCGCGGGGAGCCCATTCCGCCGCCTCCCAGCGTCACCTGCTAACGTCCGCTCAAGTCGAGATCGCGCCGGCGGACCGTGACCACGGAAGAATAGGCTCATGACTACGGCGGGACAAGAGAGCACGCCAACGGACGCGACGACGAAGCCTCGCGCGTTTCATGTCGGGCTAATGCGTCGAACCGGATCCACGTTCGAGTACAAGTCCGCTGCTGTCATCGGGTTGTCTCCCGACGGTGGCGTCTTCATTGCGCCGATGCAGCATGGGCCGTGGCGCTACGGCCTGTTGGAGGGCAACCTTTCGGCATTGCCGAGCAGTGCGGAAACCCCGCTTAAGCCAAAATTGCACTACCACCGATCGGGATTAGTCTACGCAACGCTGGCCGGGCAGGAATTGGAGCGCAAGAGCCTTAAACTCACACCGCTTCCGCGATTGCGCCACTCCCAGATCTTTTCTTTGCATTGCGTTCGGACATGGGAGTTGCCGACTAGGACCAAGTCGCTCAAGCTCGGGGACCAGATCACGTCGGTCACGAGATGGCCCGACGTAGCGGTCTGGACGGTGTTCGTGTTGCAGGCATCCCCGAAGTTGCGAGATCAGCTATTGATCCCGGGAGTTCCCTCCGTCGGCATGCTCGCCGGAGACAACCACACGCACGCCGTTGTTTCACTGTCTGCCTACGGGCGCGAGGCCATCTTGTTGATCACCGTGAGAAGCCATGACGGGTGGGTTGGGCTACCGGCAGTCGGCGGGACGACGGTCGCAGCACTCTCATGGCATGCCGGAGAGCCGACAAACCGCGAGGTTAGCTTCGGGTTGTGGAGTAGCCAACTGCGCAACCCGATGATCAAGTGGGAGGAATCGCTGCCAGCCAGTCTGACCCCGACGCAAACCACGAGCGTGAAGCGTCTGGAAGATGACGTCGACCGAATGGCCGACTTCACGGTGCCAGACGGTGGGCACCGATCACGCCCCCCGGTACACGGCTATAACGACTTCGCAGACACACCCTTCGCGAGGCCGTACTCCGAACAGGAGCCACCGGAGGTCTAGCAGGGCGCGTTCTGGTCACCGGTAGTAGCCGATCGAGGCTGCGTCCTTCCGCCGCGTAGCGTCGCATCAGCCTGCTGGAAATGGGGGACCTCAACCTCCCATCGCGAACCCCCAACACCTCGATGTGCACCGTTGCCGCGTTGCCCGCAGCCGTCTCGGCACCCAAGCGAAGGCGCCAAACGGGGTGCGCGTCGCGCGAGGCGGACTGCGACCTAGCGTCGTCTCGAACCGCCTCATCTGGCGATCCTGGCTTGCTGTGCAAGTCCGGGAACCACCGTGCTTTGCCCGCGTGACCTTGCGTGGAACGATGCAGAGCCCAGTCAACATCGACGGGTGCTCACGGGAGCCGGAGGCGTGATGGAGCGGGTCAAACACATAGTCGTCTTGATGCTGGAGAATCGTTCGTTTGACCACATGCTGGGGCACCTGGCTCATAACGGCCTGGATCCCATCGCGGAGTCTCATCAGAATGAGCTGGTGGTTAGAGGCCACCAATTGCCGCCATTCAAGTCACATGCGCTGAAAGGCGGTGCAGACATCACGGTCGACCCGGCGCACTCGCACCGGGAAGTCACGCGGCAACTAACTGGCAAGGTCGGAGATCTGGTCCATGACCAGATCGACATGAGCGGCTTCGTACAGAGTTACTACAAGGGCATGAAGAGCACCTATGACCGCCTGAACGTGCCGTTGTACATTGACGACGTAGCCGAGATCATGGGCTATCAGACTGCCAATACGGTTCCTGTCCTGAGTCGCATGGCCAAGCAGTTCACTACCTGCACCCGGTGGTTCTCATCCGTTCCCGGAGAGACCTTTCCTAATCGGCTGTTCGCCCACGGCGCCCAGTCCGCCGGGCGAGTAAGCAGGCTCCGGGGACGCCAGGGACTGCAGTACGAGCATTCCACGACCTTCAGCACGCTGAGTAAGCACAGAATCCCATGGGCTGTATACGCAGGCGACGTTCCCCAAGCCGCGGTGTACGCCGACCTCAACGACGCCTTCAAGAACCGCTTCAACCGACTCTCGGAGTTCTTCGACGACGTGCGACAGAACAGGTTGCCCGCTTACAGTTTCCTTGAGCCCAGGCACTTCGTCGGATGCGACAGCCAGCACCCGCCGCACGGCGTGGGACCCGGCGAACAATTGCTAGCGCGGGTGTACACGGCGCTCGTGAGCAACCGCCGAGTATGGGAGTCGGTGCTGTTCCTCGTCGTCTGGGACGAGCACGGCGGCTTCTTCGACCGAGAGAAGCCACCGCTAACCACACCCCCGATTCCAGGCCAACAAGCAGCCGATGCGACGTTCGGGTTCGACATCTTGGGGGTACGTGTACCAGCCGTAGTCGTCTCCCCGTTCGTGGAGGCCGGGTCCGTGTCCCCCACTGTCTTCGACCATTCCTGCATCGTCAGAACCGTCTTCGACGCGTTCGATATCCCTGGGCACCTGACCGAGCGTGACAAGCACGCAGCAAGTCTGCTGCCACTACTCACCCGAGAGTCACCTCGAGATCCGCCTTCACCTGCCAGACGATCACTAGTTGTCCAAGGCGACGCCGATACCATCGACGGAACTCCTCCTGTCGTCGTCTTGGACGACTTTCAGCAGTCACTTATCGAACTCGCGCATTCGTACGACGAAAGACGTTCAGCCGCCCCTACGCGGGCCCTTGCGGCGCCAGGCATGGCGCCGGGGATCGCGCTCGAGCGTTTAGTCGGCAACTTCCAGCGCGACCACCTCGGAAGCGCTGCTCGGCGCCGCGAAGAGGACGAACTCTGGGTCGCCAGTCGGTAGGGCCACGATACGTGAGCGCGTTGCCAGACAGGAAGTTCCATAGCGGGGCTTCTATAGAACTTGTGCACGCCGACCCGAATCAAGGCACGCTTCTGATAAGGCTGAAACTGCGGTGGGTGGCGAGAGCGTGGCGACCCGGGAACCAGCGAGGGTGAGGGCTGGCGGCCCTGCGAGAGTGCGGCCGACCCAGTTCTCCGCCCCATAGCGTTTGCTATGGAGTCAAACTCGCCACCCCATGCGCGACTACCAGTGCCGCACGGAAGTTGATGGCTTGCGGGGCCGTCTGTCGGCAGGCCCAAGGTGCTAGGCATCCACAATTGGTAGCCAGCACGCGTTCGGTCGTGCAATCGTGTTTACCCCAGACCCGGCGAGGTGCGCAATGTCCCCATCTTTCGTCACAGTTGTCTACCCGCTGCTACTGGCCGGGATAACGTGGACCATGGAGGGTGGATTTCTCTTTGGTTGCCTGCTCTTGGCGTTCCTCCTGGTCCTGGCTCAAGTCATCGTGGCCACGATCGAGGCCCTAAAGGCGAAAGCGGCTGCCGCGAAGGTAGCCGTGGACGAACTCAAAGACGCCGCAGCCAAGGTCAAGTCCGCTGCCGAAGGCGTTGAGCATGCAGCGGGAAAGAATATGGAAGCGGCGAAGGTGGGCCTCGATGCGGCAACTGCCCATAGGAACCTGAACGACACTAGTGACAACGCCAGGGTCGAAGAGGAGGCCAAAGAAGCCAAGACCACGGCTGACCACGCAAGCAAGGCGGCGGCCGACGCGAAGGAGAAGGCTGACGAGGCCGCGAAGACCGCACAAGAAAAGGCCGACGCCACATTGTTCGGAGCTGTGCAGAGCGTGACGGTCAAGTTGCCGCTAGTAGGCGGCGCACTTATTTTCGTCCTGCTGGGTGGACTTGGCGCCGGTCTCATCAAGTTCGCCGTCGGTGGCTGACAGACCAACGACCCTCACCGGTTAGGGCATACCGCCGCTATAGCCCGTCCCCTCGGCACTAACGGGGCAGTACCGGCAATGCTCTCGCTCGCGCTCGTTGCTCTGCACGGCGGAAACTCAGCTCCTGCCGGAAGGGCGAGCGCGCGTTCTGGTCAAGGTTCAGCGGAAGGATCAACGACTCGATGAGCCGAGTCTCGAGAAGCCACGGTGTGGGTGTCGTGACCCAGCAAACGCGTGCGTGTCTCCCCATCCACTCGGAAAGCGTTGCTTCTCCGTCCGCGAATGTCAGTCTTTGGCCCGACCCAACACGCCGCAGCGCGATGCCGATCTCGTCGGCCAAGAGTGAACCCAACGTCAGGCGCAAGGTCGAACCGGCCGCATTTCCCCGGTAGTGATACCTGATCCGGTTCCGAATGCTCTGCCGACTCGGTCTGACTCCATTCTGGCTCGGCGCCTTCGGCGAAATACCGACGTACAACAGCACCCCATCATTGGTGGTGTGACACCCCTGCAAGGGAACACCCGGCGGCGGTTCGTCGAAGTACCAGGCGTAGACGCCGGGCTCCGCGGGGACTGGTGAAGGGCGTGTGAGGACTTCTCCACGCGTCCACACAGTAACGGGGCTCAGCAGGCGACTGTTGCTGTCTACGAGGTCGAAAGGTTCCACCACGCAAACAGTCTGTCAGCCGAGGTTTGCGGTGTGCAGGTGCATGGTCGCGCCCATTGGGGTTAGCGTCAGCTGTATGCCAAACACGGTGACCCCAAGCGAACTGAGCAGGGAACTCGGCGTCGCCGCTCGCGCGATCCGGCAGTGGATGCGGGAGCAGGGATGGCAAAGCGTCCCTTACAGCCGCTGGCACCTGACGCCTGAGCAAGCTGCCGCGGTTCGTTCGCGCTTTCAGTCCTGAGATGCCTGTGCACGAAGAGGCTAAAGCCTATGCATGACGTGACCTGGGGCCTCGACGTCTCAACGAATCGAGTCAAGACGGCTGCTGTCGCCCTCGACTGGTCGACTCCCGGCGAGGCACGTGTCGTCGACGTGCTTCGTCCACCGTGCAGCCGAGATTGCACCGCTGATCTCAGTCAACAGGGAGAGCAGGTGGGCCGTCGACGTCCCCTTCGGGTGGCCGGACCTGTTCGTTGCCTTGATGAGGGACCGCCACGACGGACCTCTGCCGGCCGAGGCCGTGCCCGCAGCAGCAGCGGGTTGGGAGAATTGGCGGACTCGGCAGATCGCACAACGACTCACAGACCGGTTTCTTACCGACGACCCGCGGATCAAGACCCGCCCACTACCTGCGTCATTTCAGATGCTCGGCGCGACGGCCGCGATGTGGGTGTTGGTCGAAGCACAGCTGGTCTCTCTCGGGGTCCAGATCGACCGCGCGGGTCTCCAGGGCACGGTATGCGAAACCTATCCGTCGGCGGCTCTATCGGCTTGGGGCTTCGGGCGGGCGAAGCAGACGTGGCCTCAGTTGCAAACCAACTTTCCGTTCCTCACCGCCGACGACCACCTGTACAGCCAGTTCGTCAGCGACGACGTTTGCGACGCCCTCGTATGTGCACTTGTTGCCCGGGCCCGCGACCTCGAACTCACCATCGGTCCGCCTGAGGACGAGCTCGCAGCCGGCCGGCGAGTGGGTTGGATCCACGTAAGCTGCGAACCAAGTTCGGCGCTGGCCGCCATAGTCTGACTCGTCATCCGCGGTCCGGTCTCCCGGGACGGGTCTAGCCCTCCGCGCCTTGGCGAGGTGCGTCTATCCGCCGCTTGTGGGACGTCCGCAATGCCGAGTTCAGCGCGCCTCCGGATTTCCGGACCCAGGCGCCCGGATCCAGGCGTTCTTTCGGTTGCTCGATGATCGCTCGATCCGCATTGGCCAGCACAGAAGGTCGGGCGACCAACTCGAGCGAACGGCCTGTTCGTGTTCACCTGCTCCGCGATCCATGCCGGAATGTCGCGCACTCGGCGTCTCCGCGCCGGCTTGCCCGGCCATAGACCCAGTCGAACCAGCTCACCCGGGTTGACCGTCGAGGTGCTTCTCGGCCAGCGAGCTGACAGCCGCAGCAAGGTCAGCGACGGCGGCACCCACATCTTTGGTGCCATCGGTGTCGCCGAGGGGCAGATCCAGGCGCAACCCGACGAAGGCGGCGTCGAGCAGGATCGAGATCCTGAGCGCCGCGGGGCCATCGAGACCCGATCTCGTGAGGTGGTCGACGACGGCCGAGCGCCACTCGTTGTTCATCTCACGAACGACGCTCGCATAGGGCTCCTGGCCGAACAGGCGCAGCGCTGCTGCCTCCACGTACAAGCGATGGCATCCGTCGACTGCCGGATGCGAGACCGCAGCCCAGAGATCACGAACGGCCGCCCGCGGGTCCTCGGACCCAGGAAGGCGCGAGACATAGTCCGTTGCCCTGGCATTGGACGTCCGCAGAACCTCGGCAACGAGCGAGTCCTTGTTCCCGAATCGGTAGATGAGCATTCGGTCGCTAGTGCCCAGTGCGGCCGCCAGCGGCCTGAGGCTCAGGCCAATCAGGCCGTGCCTAATCACGTAGTCGGTGGCTGCGTCGGCCCACTCCTGGGGGGAACCCGGCGCATTCGCGGCTGCATTGGCTGACGGCATGACAACGACTGTAGCAGTCGCTACACTGCGTTGTAGCAAGTGCTACAACGCGACAGGAAGGCATGACAATGTGGGGCGCAATGGGATTGCTGGCGCTAGCCATCGGAACCGAAGTGGCTGCAACCGCAAGCCTTCCTCGCACTGAGGGTTTCCGCAGTCCGGGTTGGAGCGTCCTTGTGGTCTTGGGCTACGCCTCCTCGATCTGGCTCCTATCGCTCGTCGTGCGCGACATCCCCGTGTCCACGGCGTACGCCGTGTGGGCGGGGGCGGGTACCGCGCTGGTGGCCGTCGTGGGGGTGGTCTGGTTGGGCGAAGACTGGAACTGGGTCACGGTGACCTCCTTGGCGATGATCGTCATCGGGGTCGTGGCTCTCAACATGAGCGGCGCTCACTGACGCCCACGGCACCCGTGGGTCACCGGCTCACGAGAACTCGATCTCGCCCACCGATCACGGCCCGTAACGCGGACCATCGCCTCGGGGATCACACCTCGGCAGGCTTCTCAACAGGCGAGAAGCTGTACGCGTAGCGAATCCCCTTACGCGGTGATCGGCCGGGTGGTCCGAGCTACTTCAATGCTCACAGCGCGGCGATTGCTGCGTAATCGCCAGCGACGGTCCGAGGCCGCCTCGGCGTAGCGCTCCTCGTGGAACTGCCCGGAACTCGACGAAACTTCAAGCATCGCTGCGGTTTGGGCGAGGGTCCGTTACACCTGCTTCTACGAGGCGCTTGGGAGCTTTCGCTCACGCAGCCCGAGTGTTCCTGGGCGCCTCGACCAACTCAGACGCGTGCTTCTCGTGGCGGACGATCGAGGCGGAGGTCCGCAAGCAGCTCACCCGCGCTGATGTGCGTATGTTCTCGGTGTGCGTCACTTCGCCGCTTGTCGGCGCGTATCCGAGTTACCGGATCTGGCACCCCTCTGTGTCAAGGAGCGGTTGGAGCGAGGGTCTTCCGGGCGGCTGGTGGTCGGCGTAGCGTCGGCTGTGCGGGTCCGGGAAGTGGCTGATCCGAAGTGTCGATGAGCGGGTGTGAGTCGACCGCGCTGGATTGAAGTGTCGCCCCGCAGTGCCCTCCCGGACCCGCGTCATGGGGCTGTTGAGTGCGTTCGGCGTCGGCGACGAGTTGGCGGTAGACGACGTCGGACAGGCGTCGTTTGAGGCACCGCAACGCCTCCATCGGGGTCTTGCCGGCGGCGAGCTTGCGTCGGTAGTAGGCGCGGCCTTCGGTGTCGTGGCGGATCTGCACGATCGCTGCGACGTGAACGACGTGGTTCATCCTCCGGTTGCCCGCGCGTGAGAGTCGGTGGCGGGTCTGCTCGCCTGATGAGGCGTCGAGTGGTGCGGTGCCTGTCCAGGACGCGAACCGGTTGCGGTCGGTGAACCGGGCCACGTCGCCGACGTCGGCCAGGATCCGTGCGGCCCCGGCCGGTCCGACGCCGTAGATGTCCATCAACGTGGACCCGCGCTCGAGGACCGCGGCCTTGAGTTCGGTCTTGATCTTCTTCAGCTTGGGGTCGACCGCGAGCAGGTCGGCGATCTCCTCGGCGGCCATCCGGCGGCGGTTCTTGCCGGCGATGTCGCGGGGCCGCACGGTGGCCAGCATGGCCTTGGCCTGGGCGGCGGACAGGTCGCGTTTGCGCTGGCCAGGGAGCAGTTCGCTGAGTAGACGCTGCAGTCGGTTCACGGTCTGGACCCGTTGCCGGGCGAGCTCGTCGCGGCGGTCGGTGAGCATCCGCAGAGCCTCGAGTTCACCGTCCTCAGCCACCACCCGCAACCCCGCTGTGCGGACCGCGACGACGGCGATGGAGTGCGCGTCCAGGGCGTCGGTCTTGCGGTTGTGACCGGTGTCGAAGAGCCGCACCCGGGCCGCGAGCTTCGCCGGCACATCGACCACGCGGTCACCGGCGGCGACCAATCGCTGGGCCAGCGGACGCCCGGCACCGTTGGCTCCCTCGACCGCCCCGAGCCGGTCGGGCCACCGCTTCACATAACGCTGCATCGCGGCATACCCGGCGTTGGTGGTGTCGAACCGGCCACCGCCGAGCAGCTGCTCGTGGGTGTGGACGACCTCGATCGTCACCGACATCTTGTGGGGATCGACCCCGATGATCACGCCCTTCGTGTTGCTCATCTGCTCACCTCGTCTTCGCCTAGGAAACCGCAAGAGTCGACGAGGCGGGCAGTGCTACTACGAGCTGGGCAGACCCCTCTTGAGCCACTCCTCGTCACGGTGACCGGCGAGTCGCAGTCCAGATGAGAGCCACACCCAAGACGAAGGTGGGCAGCCGATGCGAGAGCGTCCCGCCGGACACCTGGATCGAAGTCTGGCCAGACACCGATCCTGCGGGAAGTCTCCTAGTAGCCGATGAGCGGGCAACAGCTATCGAGCCTCGACGGGTCCCGAGGGGATCGCGGACTGGGCCGCCGGCTGATGGGCCTGAACGTCCGTGTACCCCAGGTCACGGTGTGGTTCAAGGAGTCGACGCACTGCCGTCACGTCTGCGGCATCGACCCAAAGCGTCATCAAGTGCGGGTACCCGAGATTCACGGCATGCAGCTTGAATCGTTCCTTCATCTGTCGGATGAAGTCGATGCGCGCCGCGGTGAGCTCTGCATCCCAGACAGTGTCATCGACCATCAGCACGAAGCGGCCATGCTTGACCGCCACGAGATGGACGCCTTCGATCCGCCGATACCGCTCGGCAGCCGCAAGGGCGTCGTTGAGCCCACCACTCGCAAGTGTGAGGTCCACTCGGCGCCCAAGGTTGGTCTCCTGCACTCGGTACCGTGTGACAGCCGTGCCATCAGCCGTGCCGCCGCGAGTCACCACGAGGTCGTCCACCATCTCCTCCGAGACCCCGCCGCCCGTCTCTAAGGTCACTCGGGCGGCTCCCCGAAGGGAGAGTTCGAGACGCTCGACGACGCCGTCCTCGAGGGCGCCTTCATACGCCTCGACCACATCAAGGATGTTGTCCCTGGACGCGTGCGCATCCATGACGACCTTGAGGTGCATGGGGACTTGAAAGATGAACGGAAGGCCGTCACCCGGCTCCGACCACGCGTTCACCTTGGCAACACCCGGCATGTCGCCAACCCGAGCCTCCAAGGTCCCCGCGGACGTCGTCCCGCACCCGACCGCCACCACCTGGACAGCAAGCAGTGCCGCGATCAGACCCGCGCCACGAGCAGCCATGACCACATCATGGTGTTTGACCGCGCTGCAGACCGCGTTCGTGGCCGAACCGAGACCAGGTTGTGGCGCCCGCATCCATCAGACAGCGGGACGGCGTACGAGGGACCATCCGGACATGCCGCGATGAGTGCACGCATTCTCTCGTTCGGCGATCCGCACTAGCCTCAGTTCGTGTCCCAGAAGTCAGATCGTCAGCAAGCTCGCGAGGCGGTGGCGACCTACCACTAGGCGGAGCTCGCCGAACTCGTCGCGCACGTAGCCGTGGCGATTGACCGGTTCCGCAGCGGCGAACTCAAGGCCGTCGACGTCGACGAGGTCTTGTTCCAGTACTCACGCGCCGCGAAAGAACTCTGGAAGTTCTGCAACATCGGCAACGTCCAAGTGACCGCGGGCCAGCTGCACGGAGCTCCGCCGATCGACTGGTGGGAACGCGGGACACCGAGACGCGCAAGACGTCCCGTCGACGAAGTACCGACCAGCGAATTTGAGTGACCGCCACGCGGCCGAAGTGCGACATTCCGCCGCCAATGCACCTCACAGTGAGAAACCCTTGAGGTACGGGACGCCACCTGCGGTAGCCCGGAGTCCGGTGCGACGCGGATGTCAGATACGCCGTGCACCGTCCGAGCATCGGACCACCCTCGAGTCGTCAGCTCGACGCCGGACGGCTGCAGGCGTCTCCACCGGCGCGCTCACTCACCGCGTGCCGCCCAAGCGTTGAAAACGAAGTGCCACACACCTGGTGCATTCTCGGTTGCGTTTCGTCCGGCGTAATCGTCAGCGACGCCTCCGGGTCGGGAGGCTGGACCGACGCAGCCGAGCCAGTTCGTCGGCAACACTGCTCCACTTCGCGTCGCCCAATGCTCCTCGGGTGTCGCGATCGGACAGTTCGCGCAGGATCCGGCGGCAGGCGCTGGGGGAGTCCAGGACGGCGCGGACCTGATCGTCGAGACGTGCCGCTTCCTTGATGAACGTGACGGCGGTGTGGCCGGCTTCTGCAGCTCGTCGCTCCTCGGATGCCAGTCGGCGGCACGCGCTACTGCACCACCGTCGCGGCCGGCCCGCCCTGGGGCGGTCGGAGACCTGGAACGGCTTTCCGCACCGGGCGCAGGCCTTGATCATTGGTCGCGCTCCAGAGCGAGTGTCCACTCGACGACGGTGTGGGGATGCCAGCGCAGGTGCTTGCCGACACGGAAGGCCTTCGGACCGTTGCCGGTGTGTCGCCAGGCGTAGAGAGTCTGCTTGGGTACGCCGAGGTAGGCGGCGACGCGAGCGGCGTCCCAGAGGTCCTGAATGTCGAGCTCTGGGTGCATCGCTTGCGGTGCTGGCGGGGTCGTGGTCGACGGTTGCGCCTCACTTGCCGAACTTCGCTTGGCCGCCTTGCTGGCCCCAGACTGGTGCGGCTGGTCAGGCTCCGGGTTGTCCGTGGATGGAGTTTCCTCGTCCCAGAGGCCCGGTTGCTCTCGCCCGTTTCTGTCGCCGTTCATCCTCTTCGGTCTCCCTGCGCTGTCGTCCAACGTTCGTCGTCAGTCACCAAAGGCGCAGTGGAGGGGCGCAGCGATCAATCTGTCCGATTACAACGTCGAACCGGCGAGGAGCGCGCCGCTGTCTGAGCAGGGGACGCGATTTCGCCGGACGAAATCGGACCGAGAATGGGCCTCTATGTCCAGCGTCCTCGGACGCGGGTTCGGGAGTAGCCTCAAGCGCAGGTGGATGCGGTGCGAACGCTTCAGTGAAGAGCAGGATCGGGGCTGGAAGTTCTGCCACGCCGCTGGCCGTTCAGGCCGTCAGTCGTGCCTCCTTTGCGTCGCCCGCATCCACCGCCAGCGTCTCCCGACGATGCTCGTTGGTGCTCGTCAGTTTTGGTAGGTCGGTGACGTTGAAGGCGCGGGCGTCGACACGCATGCGGCGGTAGACGACGTCGGAGAGTCGTCGCTTCAGGCAGCGCAGGGCTTCGCGTCGGGTCTTGCCCTGGGCTCGTTTGGCTTCGTAGTAGCGGCGGCCTTCTGTGTCGGCGCGGATCTGGGTGATCGCGACCGTGTAGAGCGCGCGGTTGAGCTGGCGGTTCCCGCCGGGGTTGAAGCGGTGCCGCACCGTGCGCCCTGACGATGCGGGGATGGGCGCGGTGCCGTTGGCTGCGGCGAACGTGTCGCGGGTGGGATAGCGGCGTACGTCGACGACCTCGGCGATGAACCGAGCGGCGATCAGCGGGCCGATGCCGTACTCCTCGGTCAACGTGGTGCCGGTGTCCTCGACCAGTCCGGCGATGGTTTTGCGCAGCTCTTGAGCTTCGGTGTCGATGGTCAGGATCCGCTCGAGCCGGCGGCGGGAGAGGTCGGCACGGACCGCGCCGGCGCCGGTGATCTGGGCCAGTAGGTCGATGGCCTGGCGGATCCGGACCTTGGTGGTCAGCGAGCCGATCTGGTGCTGGTAGCCCGGGAGCAGGCCGGCGAGTTCGGCGTGGACGCGGTTGGCCAGGGCGGTGCGTTCAGCGATCAGCTCGTCGCGGTAGTCCAGCAGCGCCCGCATGTCCGCGGCCGGCCCGACCGTCAGCCGGACGGGTGGGAGTCCGGGTTCGCGGGCGGTGATCCGGGCGATCGCGAGCGCGTCGACAGGGTCGGTCTTGCCCTGGCCGGGCTTGCCGCGCCGCTCGCGTGAGGTCATCAACGTGGGCACCTCGACCACGGCAAGGTCCTGGTCAGGGTGCTCCAATGCGAGGTGAACGGCCACGGAGCGGCCGTAGGCGCCGGAGCCCTCGATGCCGACTCGCTGCACCTGATGGTCGGCAAGCAGAGCGGTGAGCTCGGCGAATCCAGTGTTGGTGTTCGGGAGCTCGAGGGAAGCGAGCGCGCGGCCGGCGTGGTCGATGACCGCGACCGCGAGCGTGTCCTTGTGAGTGTCGATGCCGGCGTACAAGAGGCGGTGCCTTTCGCTAACGGATGCCTGAGGTCCGCGGGGTCGGCGACGCGCAAGCATCTGCAGAACAACCGGTGGTTCTGGTGGTTCTCATGCCTCTATCGGGCGTCACCGCCGACCGGGGGGACGCCGCCGGGAGGCAACCATTCTGAGAGCCACCACCCCCGCGTAGAACGGGGGAGGGGCAGCAAGAGGTGAGCCTTCCCGGCGGCGCTGCGGCCCCGCAGGGGGTTTATGACGGACGAAACTCTGCCGCAGATGCAAGAGGTGTGTGGCACTTGGTCTGTCGCGAAAATCTGGGGGGACGCTGAGGGGGCGTGGCGGAAGGCTGGGGCGTTCGATTCGGATCGGATGCGTGAACGCTCCGGTAGCGGGTTGACCGCTTTCCGCGGTTAGGCGATCGTCCGCAGTCCGGGGAATGTAGATGAATGCTGGCCGCGCGGATTCCGAGACCTGACTCGCTAGCTGCCGGGGCGGACAAACGGTGCGCTGCTCGCTCGTGTGCGTCACCGCGCACCCCAGCGAACGGTGGGGCGGGGTTGCGGACGGGTGCGTTGGAGCTCGTCGGCCACGGGGCTCCACCGCGCGTCGCCGAGCTCCCCGGCGTCATACCGCTCGCGCAGGTCCCGCAGGACGCGCCGGCACGCGGCCGGCGACACCAGCACCGCCTGCACGTGGTCGTCGAGGGAGAGGTCGACCTGGACGTACTGCGTGGCGATCGCCCCGGCCGCCGCGGCTCGTCGTTCCTCCGATGCTGCTCGGCGGCACTTCGCCGAGCACCACCGCCGCGGTCGTCCCGGCAGTCTGGGAAGGACGTCGACGATGGGCTCCCCGCATCGCGGACAGGACCGCTTGGGCTCGTTCTGCTCGTTCGCCTCGGTCACCGTTGACGCTCGAGCTCGAGCGTCCACGCGATCACCGTCGACGCCCGCCACCGCAGGTGCTTGCCGACGCGGAAGCCGGCCGGCCCGTAACCGCTCGTGCGCCAGCAGTAGACGGTCTGCTTCGGGACGCCGAGGTAGTCGGCGACCTCGTCGATCGTCCACAGCTCGCCAGCCTCAGCAGCTGCTCGGTGCTGACGTGCGGCAACCCGTGAGCGGGCGTTGGTCACCCGGGGCTCGGGTGCCTCTCCCCAGAGCGTGGGCTGCAGTGAACTGTCGGTGTCGTCCTTCATGGCGGATTCTCCTGCGGTGTGTCTCGGCGCTAGCCGTCGTCGCTTGTCGACGGTGGGGAGAAGCAACGAAGGCTCGTGCCGATCGGACAGCTTCGGCGCCTCGAGCGTTCGACGGCGCCGGTCATCAGGACCACGAGCGAGGCCTCACCAGGTTTCGTCCGCCGAAATTCAATCCGACAGTGCATAGGGTGCGAGGGACTTGGTGAGGTCAAACGTGTGGCATTGGTCGGGTGTGTATCGGAATCGTCCGAAGTCAGTCGACCGAGGCTGCTTCTCGCTCGTGATGGGTCGGGTGCGCTGCCGTGACATTCGTGATCAGGAAAGAGGTAGCCCAGACGCAACCCACCCCCGCGACATCGGGGCCTGTGGTGCGTTGCGTCACATTGACGGGCGGCCACGCGCAGTCGCTACTACGGTTCGAGCAGAACCGCCCACGGACCCGAGACCGTGGGCGGTTCAATCCACCGGAAGTCCGGCGCCACTGCCTATGCAGGCGTAGTCATGATTGAGACCGGAGCGTTGAGGGCGAGCGCGGCATTCCTGGTAGGGCTTACCCGCCTAGCCAGCCTGGGCTTGCCCAGGTGGGCGCAGCGCACGTCGGCGGCTGCGCCTGGACGCAAGGCCGTTAGCTAAGTCCCCACCGGGGGTCTCTCTCTTACTACACGGGGGTTCGTCTCCCGACGTTGCCTCGGCCTCGTCTGGCCACGCAACTGGCTCAACAAGATCAGACGGAGAATCGTCGGCACGTTGTGACGACCAGAGGATCATGACGGTTTCCGAGGCTCGTCGCTACGGGAGGTGGCGCTCACGCTGATCTCCAGAATCGGGCGTGAACTCGGCGATGAGGTCGGTGAGGTGTTGCCGCCGGAATGGCTTGGTCAGGATATCCGTAACCCCAAGCTCCTGCAGGGTTCCGCGTCTCTCGCCGGCCCAGGCACTCACGACTACAGTGCGCATGCCCTCAGCGCGATCGGGATGAGAGTGGAGCCACCGCACGACATCCTCACCATTCATGCGCGGCATCGAAAGATCGAGCAGCATCACGTCGTACCGGTTCGCAGACAGCGCGACCGTTGCCTCGACGCCGTCCGCGGCCTCATCAGCCATGTGGCCAGACCGCTCGACCAATCGCACCATCAGTTCGCGCATGTCCTCGGTGTCGTCAACGATCAGGAAGTGCAGCTGCCTCTTCACTTCGCCGCACTTATCGCTGGAGTGCTCACCGCAGTCAGCAATGGCAAGCAGCTCGATCGGATCTGATTCGGATGTCTCGACCACCAAGGCGACCTCCGCTTCCTCATGTTCGTTCCTAACGTCTCAACGTGCGACGTCGACGCCGCCGAGCGAATTCAGGTCGCGGCGTCGGGGAAGGTTCTCGCAGTCGCCCGGCACTGAGACGGCGAGGCCGCCGACCTGGACGGCGGTGCGTAGGCGTGCGTAGAGGGAGCGGCCCGCGAGCCGATCAGCGAGGTAGCCGGCGACGAACGCGTCGCCAGCACCGACCGGATCTACCACCGGAACGTTGACCGCAGGGACGGCGTGGCTTTCCTGTCCGTCGTCGGCGAAGCAACCACGGGCGCCATCCTTGATGACGACCTCGACCACGCCGGCGTCGCGCATACCCTGGGCGGCTTCACGACTGGACCGGAACTCGGTGCCCAGTACGAGTCCGGCTTCGTCCGGGCCGGCGAACACGATGTCGGAGAGATTGAGCAGATCGCGTAGGACGGCGGCTGCATCGACGGTGCTGCTTGTCCAGAGCTTGTTGCGGAAGTTCACGTCAAAGGAGACAGTCACGCCTGCTGCCCGCGCGGTGTCGATGGTGGCGTAGGTCGCTGCCCTCGCCGACTCGCTGAGGGCGGGGGTGATGCCGGTGAAGTGCAAGATGCTTGCTGCGCGCACGGCGTCCTCGGGGATGTCATCGGGGCTAAGTCGGGAGCCAGCGCTGCCGGCGCGGTGGTAGTCGACGTGGCTGGAGCCTGCGAAGCGTTCGTGTTTGACCATGAGTCCGGTGAACGCGTTGTCACGGGTGACGTGCGTCTCGACGCCCTCGTTGCGGAGGATGGTCTCGATGAGGCTGCCGGTGGAGTCGTCCCCGAGGCGACCGAACCACGCCGCGGTCGCGTCGAGTCGTGCCGCTCCGATGGCTACGTTTGATTCGGCGCCGCCGATGCCGAGGACGAAGTTCCGTTCCAGGCCGAATCGGCCAAGCCGAGAGGCGCCGAAGAGTCCCATGGTCTCGCCAAAGGTGATGAGGGTGCCTCTCGCTTCGTTCAGAGGGATTCCCGACGTGCACGTCGACGACGTCATGTCACTGATCTCCTGCTCGGGTTTCTCGCACGGCGGCGACAGCCTTCTGAGCTCGATAGGCGAGGGCGTCGAGGTCTCCGCCGTTGAGGGCGTCACCCATGAGGGGTCCGCCGAGACCGACGGTGACGGCGCCGGCCGCGAGCCAGGTCGCGATGCTGTCGAGGCTGATGCCGCCGGTGGGCATGATGTCTAGGTGCGGCATGGGGCCGTGGAGGTCCTTTAGGTACGAGGGCCCCATGGCGTTGGCGGGGAACAGCTTGACGAGATCGGCACCGAGGCGGTCGGCGGTCTCGAACTCGGTCGGGGTGAGGGCGCCGGGGTAGACGGGGATGGAGCTCGCGTGTCCGGTCCGGATGACGCCTTCGTTGACGACGGGCGACACCAGGAACTCCGCTCCGTGGCGGATGCAGTCGATCGCTTGGGCGTGGGTGAGGACGGTTCCGGCGCCGACGACAACGTGGCCGCCAAACTCCTGCCGGATGGCCGACAGGGCGTCGAGGGCGCCATCAGCGGTCAGGGTGATTTCGAGGGCGTGGACTCCGGCGTCGGTGAGGACGCGAGCGGCGGGAATGAAGTGCTCCGCGGTGGAGGCGCGGAGCACGGCGACCACGCCTGAGCCGCGCAGCTGCTCCTTCACGGCGGCGGCACGGCTGGCGAGGGTGACGCCGCTGCGGTGGAGGCGGTCGGCGGTGAGATGGACTCGAGCCGGCATCATCGACCGCCCTCCTGGTTCTGGGCCTGGTCGGCACGGCGGATGCCGTCGAGGGCTTCGACGAGGAAGTGGTCGCCCCACATGACGCTCTCGTCGATGCCGAGTCCGTTGCGGTAGTGGTACGTCGCGTGCCGCAGGACTCCCTCGTACTCGGGGAGGTCGGCGGAGATGTATTCGGTTGAGGACAGCGTGTTCACGAGGCGGCGGGCCTGCTGGCCGTAGGGCCCGTCGACGCTGGGGCCTTCGATGGTGCGGCTGAGCAGCAGCAGACCGGCGGCGGCGATGGCACCAGCGGAGGCTTCGCGCTTGTTGTCACCGTCGGCGTCGCGGAAATCGTTCGGCGGGACTCCGTCCTCAAGGGTGTGGGCGAGGAAGTAGTCGGCTGTGCGGCGGGCGGCGTCGAGGAAGTCCTCATCGCCGGTGTGGCGGTACATGGTGGTGAACCCGTATATGGCCCATGACTGGCCGCGGGCCCAGGACGAGTCGGCGCGGGAGCCTTGGTGGGTGGCGGCTCGGAGGAACTCGCCTGTGGTGGTGTCGAACCAGCCCTCGTGAACGGTGCTGCCGTCGCCACGAACGAGGTAGCGCAGGGAGGTGCGGGTGTGGGTGACGGCAATGTCGCGGAGCTTCTGGTCGCCGGAGAGCTCGGCGGCACGCATGATGATGCCGACGTTCATCATGACGTCGATGAAGGTGCTGCCGGGGTCGACCCAGGTGCACAGGTAGCCGCCGTGCTCGCGGTACCGGCTGGCCATGCTGCGGCCGGCGGTGATGAGTACGGCCGCTGCGTGGCTGGACGGCTCGAGGTCGTACCAGCGACCCCAGCTATGGTCGAAGAGGAACCCGATGTCGTGGGTGGTGAGGTCGTGTTGGCGGGGCTCGAGGAGGAGGGAGTACTTCTCCGCTTGCTCGCGCCACCACGGGTCGCCGGTGCGCTGCGCGTGGACCCACAGTTGGCCGGTGAGGAATCCGCCGCTCCATGTGGGGGCCCACGGGTCGGCGTCGAAGACCCAGCGGCCGTTTTTGGTGTAGGTGGGCCACTCGCCGGGGTGGGTGGTGATGAGGTTGCGGACCTTCTTCGCTGCCGCGTCGAGTGCCTCGTCGATCGACAGGTGCCTGGCCGGGGGTGCGGTGGTGGCGGGTGGCGTCGAGTCGGCGGCGTTCATCGGGTGCTCCTCTGACAGTTCATGGGTCTCGGCGGGTCTTTGTCTGGTCAGTCGTCTGGGCCGTGCGGGCATGGCAGGTAGAGCGCACGTCGGTGTCGGCGCGCGTTCAGCTGGAACCCGACGCCGTGGCGTCGAGCTGGATGAGGTGCTGGGTGAGGGCTCTGGGCTAAGAGCGGCGGCTCCTGCGGTCGAGGAAGGCGCGTACGGCCGCCTTCTGGACGTCGGTGTCGCAGCAGTCGGCGACTGCGTCGGCCTCGACGACGAGTCCTTGGGCCATGCCGGCTTCGAGGCCGGTGCGGATTGCGACCTTGGCGCCGGAGACGGCGACGGGGTTGTTCTGGGCGATGCGCTGGGCCTTGTCGGTGGCCCATTCGAGTGGGTCGTCGTTGACGGCGTTGACCAAGCCGATCTCGTAGGCGCGCTGGGCGGTGATGAGGTCGCCGGTCAAGATCATCTCGGTCGCCAGGCCGCGGCCGACGAGGGCGGGGAGGCGCTGGGTTCCGCCCCAGCCCGGGATGTTGCCGAGGCTGATCTCCGGCTGCCCGACGCGTGCGCTCGGGTGGGCGACGCGGAAGTCGGTGGACATCGCGAGCTCGAGGCCGCCGCCGAGGGCGAACCCGTTGATGGCGCCGATGACGGCGACGGGGAGGCGCTCGAGGCGGTCGAAGACCTGCTGCCCGCGCAGCATCTGGGCTCGTGCTTGGTCGGCGGAGATCCCATCGAGCTCGGTGACATCGGCGCCGGCGCAGAAGGCCTTCTCTCCGGCTCCGGTGAGGACGATGGTGCGCGGCTCCCCGGCGGCGGCGCGTGCCTCGACCTCGGCGCAGAAGTCGTCGATGGCGTCGATGAGGGGCTGGTTGAGGGCGTTTCCCTTGTTGGGCCGGTTCAGGGTGGCGAGGAGGACGCCGCGGTCCTCCTCCACGGTGAGCAGATCATTCATCGACGGCTCCCTTCTGGGTTTGCGGCGCGAGGGTGAGGCCCATCGGGGGCGTGAAGTAGGAACGGGCGTCCATCTGGCGCAGGTCGGCTGCAACCTTGGGGCGGAAGTCCATGTGGGTGAGAACGTCGGCCTCGACGTCGATGCCTGGGGCGATCTCGGTGAGGGTGAGGCCGTCGGGTCGGAGCTCGAACACGGCGCGCTCGGTGACATAAATGACGCTCTGCGAGGTCTCGTGGGCGCGTTCGGCGGAGAAGCTGATCTGTTCGACCTCTTCGACGAACTTGTTCGACCCTCCAGACGGGAGGCCGATGGCCTTCTCGCCGCCGAGCTCGTAGGCGTCGCGAGTGGCGACGAAGGTGCCGACGAACACGACGCGCTGTGTGCCCTGGGAGATGTTGATGAATCCTCCGACGCCGGGTGCGCGGCCGCCGAAGCGGCCCACGTTCACGTTGCCGGCCGCGTCGACCTGTGCGAAGGACAGGACGGTGACGTCGAGTCCACCGCCGTCGTACCAGTCGAACTGGTGGCCGGCATCGATGCTCGCGGCGGGATTCACGGCCATGCCGAAGTCGCTGCCGCCGGCCGGGACGCCACCGATGTGGCCCTGCTCGACAGTGAAGGTGACCTGGTCGCCGAGCCCTTCCTCGGCGAGCACAGAGGCAACGCCGTCGGGCATGCCGAAGCCGAGGTTGATGACGTCCTGGGAGCGGACCTCGAGGGCAGCCCGTCGGGCGATGACCTTGCGGACGCTCAGCGGCATCGGGATGTGGCTGGTGGCTGGGGCACGCAGGGCGCCAGTCAGGTACGGGTCGTCCGCGGTGGCCGCTGACAGGCGCTGGTTCGGGTCGATGACGACGGCGTCGACGAGGATGCCGGGCACCCGGACGCGGCGGGGGTCCAGCGTGCCGGCATCGACGAGGTTGCGAACCTGGGCGATGACGATGCCGCCGCTGTTGCGAGCCGCCTGGGCGGCGGACAGGGTCTCGGCGAGCAGGCCCTCCCCGTCCATGACAAGGTTGCCGTCGGTGTCGCCAGTGGTGGCCCGGATGACGGAGACGTCGATGGGGAACGCCTTGGTGAACAGCCATTCGCGACCGCCGAGCTCGACGACCTCGACGAGGTCATCGACGGCGGACTCGTTGAGTCGGCCACCGCCGTGGCGCGGGTCGACGAAGGTGCCGAGGCCGACGTGGCTGACGACGCCGGGGCGTCCGGCTGCGATGTCGCGCAGGAGGTGGGAGAGGGTCCCCTGTGGGAGGCAGTAGGCCTGGATCTTTTCGGCGAACGCCATCTCCTGCATCCGCGAGGACCAGCCCCAGTGGCCGCCGATGACGCGGGCGACCATGCCCTCATGGGCGAGGAGGTCGATGCCGCCTCCCTTGCCGTCGCCCATGCCGGACACGTGGAGGACGGTCAGGCCGGTCGGTCGCTGGGTCTGCGCGAAGCACTCTTCGAGAGCCTGGAGGACCGCGGTTGGCTCGTTGACGCCTCCGCCGGAGCCGTCGATGAGGATGGTCGCGCCGCTGGGGACTAGCGCTGCGGCCTCGGAGGCTGTGAGGATCTTCGTCATCGGGTCAGCTTCCGGCCTTGACGAGGTCGGCGCCCTTTTCGGCGATCATCATGGTGGGCGCCATCGTGTTGCCGGAGACGAGCCTCGGCATGATGGAGGCGTCGATGACGCGCAGGTTTTCCAGGCCGTGGACGCGGAGCTGGTCGTCGACGACGGCCATGTCGTCGCTGCCCATCTTTGCGGTGCCGACCGGGTGGTAGTCGCACGAGGCGTACTGCCGGACGTACTTCATGATCTCTTCGTCGGTCTGGGCGTCGCCGCCAGGGAGCCGCTCGTGGGAGATGAACTCGCGTATCTCTGGCCGGGCAAGGACCTCGCGAATCGTTCGTACCTGCAGGACTGCCATTTCGCGGTCCTTCTGCTGGTCGAGGTAGTTGGGGTCGATGAGCGGTTCGGCGAGGGGGTCGGTGGATGCAAGTCGAATCGAGCCGACACTCTGCGGGCGCAGGAAGGTGGAGTTGATGGTGAATCCGTGGCTGTCGAGCTGCGTCTGACCGCCACGCACCACCGAGGCAGGAGCGATGTGGACCTGCATGTCGGGGCGGGTCTCGCCGGGGCTCATGAAGAAGCCGCCTCCCTCGACGATGACCGACGAGGCTGGGCCGCTGCGCAGGATCATCCACTTCAAGCCGGGGTTGATCATGTGCGGGAACTTCTGCAGCCCGTCGTAGCCGATCGGCTCCTTGAGGGCGGGGTGAACGTTGGTGTTGAGGTGGTCCATCAGGTTCTTCCCGACGCCGGGCAGGTTGTGGACCGGCTTCACCCCGACAGCAGACAACTCGTCGGCGTCGCCAATGCCCGAGAGCATCAGTACGCGCGGGGTGTTGATGGCGCCTGCGGACAAGATGACCTCGCGACGGGCGCGGACGATCTGTGACGAGCCGCGACCGCGCAGCTCGACGCCCGTCACCTTGCCGGCCTCCACCCGGAGGCGCATGCCGCGACTGTGGGTGCGGACCTTGAGGTTCCTACGCCTGAAGATGGGGTGTAGGAATGAGGCTGCCTGCGAGCGGCGGAGCCCCCCTCGAAATGTGACCTGGTAAAGGCCCGCGCCGTACATCGTCTCGCCGTTGAAGTCGGGGTTGTAGGGCAGGCCCCAGCCGATAGCCGCTTGGACGAACGATTTGCTCAGAATGTGCGGGTTGGTCTGGTCCGACACGGCCTGGGGGCCGCCTTGGCCGTGGTACTCGTCGAGGAGCCGGTTGTTGTCCTCGGACTTGCGGAAGTACGGCAGGACGTCTTCGTAGCTCCAGCCCTTGTTTCCTTGGTCGGCCCAGCCGTCGTAGTCCTCCCGCTGCCCGCGGATGTAGATCATGGCGTTGATGGAGCTGGACCCGCCCAAGGTCTTGCCTTGGGGGTACCAGATGCGACGGTGGTCCAGGTTCTTCTGCGGGACGGTGTGGAAACGCCAGTTCACGCGCGGGCCGAACAGGAACGGGATGCCGCCCGGGACGTGGATCATCGGGTTGAGGTCGCGGCTGCCGGCCTCAAGGAGGAGCACCCGGACCGAGGGGTCCTCGGTGAGCCGGTTGGCGAGGACACATCCGGCGGTGCCGGCGCCGACAATCACGTAGTCGTAGTCCATGGTCTTCTTCCTTGCAGGATCTTGTGGGGCTAGAGGTTGCGGGCTGGGCTGCAGTCAGGCCACCGGACCCCGAGTGTGCGGGTAGGCGTGGCGGCGCTTGCCTATGCGCGTCTGGATGCTCTTGATGTTCGTGAACTCCTCCAGACCGTGCTTGCCGCCCTCGCGGCCGTATCCGCTCTGCTTGTACCCCCCGAGCGGGAGTTGCGCGGAGCCGTCGATGGTCGTGTTGACCCAGACGGTGCCGCTGCGCAGGGCCCGGCTGACGCGGTGGGCGGTGTCGATGTTCTTGGTCCACACTGAGTTCGCGAGCCCGTAGATACTGTCGTTGGCCAGGGCGATGGCCTCGTCCTCGTTGTGGAAGCGGGTGACGCTGAGGACGGGCCCGAAGATCTCCTGCTGGAAGATCGCGGCGTTCGGGTCGACGTGGTCGAACACGGTCGGGGCAACGAACTGTCCGTTGGCGTGCACGCCGTCGGTGAGCCGCTCGCCGCCGGTGAGGAGCTTCGCGCCGCCGTCGACGCCCTGCTTGATAAAGCTGAGGACCTGGTCGAGGTGCTGGGAGTGGATGAGCGCACCGACGTCGGTGGCGTCGTCCATAGGGTCACCGACGATGAGCTTCTCGGCACGTCGGACCAGCTCGGTGAGGAACTCGTCGGCGACGGTGTCGTCAATGAGCAGCCGGGTGCCTGACACGCAGCACTCGCCCTGGTTGAACGTGATGGCGAACAGGGCTGCGTCGGCTGCGTCGTCGAGGTCGGCGTCGGCGAAGACCACGGTCGCCGCCTTGCCGCCGAGTTCGAGGGCGAGGCGCTTGAGGTTGCTCTTGGACGCCTCGATGACCTTGCGACCCGACGCGGTGGATCCGGTGAAGCTGACGTAGTCGACGCCGTGGTGCTCGGTGAGCGCCTGGCCGGCGGTGGGGCCGTAGCCGGTGACGACGTTGAGGACTCCGGCCGGCAGTCCGGCCTCCTCGCAGATGCGGGCGATCTCGCACGCCGTGCCAGAGGTGGTCTCGGCGGGCTTCACGACTGCGGTGCACCCGGCTGCGAGGGCGTAGGGGAGCTTTTGAGCGAGGATGAGGGCCGGGAAGTTCCACGGGATCACCAAGCCGGTGACGCCGACCGGCTCTCGGACGTTGACCGCGGTCAGGGTGGGGCCGAGGTTCTCAAGGGATTCACCGGTGGTCTGCCATGCCAGGCCGGCGGCGTTCTTGAAGTGGCTTACCACGCCAGCGAGGTCGCCGCGCGCGACTCTGATGGTCTTGCCGGTCTCCTGCACCTCGATGTGTGCCAGCCGCTCGACCTGGGCCTCGATGCGCTCTGCGATGCGGTAGAGCAGCTCGCCGCGCTCGGCGCCCGAGGTCTGCGACCAGGGGCCGGTGTCGAACGCCTTGCGTGCGGCAGCGACGGCCCGGTGGACGTCGGCGGCGGTGCCGTCGGCGAAGCGGGCGACGAGCTCGCCAGTGGCAGGGTTGTAGCGGTCGATGAGCTCGTCGCGGGACACCCAGGTGCCGTTGATGAAGTTCCCGTAGGTGCGGGACTCGCTCGACGCGTCCTTGCCCCTGTCGCTGCCGGCGGTCTGGGTGTCAGTGGTGCTGGTCATGAGGGCTTCTCCTGTGTGGGTTGGGTCTGCCGTAAAGACGGGGGTCAGGCTCGGCCGTGGGCCTCGCGGGACCTGCGAGCGATGGAGTCCACGATCACAGCCAGCATGAGCACTCCACCAGTGATGATGAACCGGATGTCCGAGGACAGGCTCAAGAGGGTGAGCCCGCTGGAGATCGCCGAGATGGTGAGGATGCCGAGCAGGGCCGACCAGACGTTGCCGCGTCCGCCGAAGAGGCTCGTGCCGCCGATGACGGCTGCGGCGATGGCATTGAGGTTGGTGTCGCCAGTTCCACTGCTGATGGAGGCGGTTGCGAGCCGTCCGGCGGCCAGGAGTCCGCCGAGGGCAGCGAGGGCGGAGCACGCGATGAACACGGACATGTAGACGGCCGTGACTTTCAGGCCGGCCCGTCGGGCGGCCTCGACGGAGCCACCGACGGCGTAGACCGAGCGGCCCCAGCGGGTGCGCTGAAGGAGGAAATCGAAGATGACGACGAGGGCGAGGAACAGCACGAAGGAGGCACCGACACCGCGGGTGTCGTTGAGGTACCACAGTGCGGCTTCGGCGGCGACGAGAAGCCCGGCGGCGGTGATGAGGGTGCCGGTCATGGAGCCGGTCGAGAGGTGGGCGGCGGCACGACGGCGCGCACGGGCGAAGCGAGATGCGACCCACCCGGCGACCGCGACCGCTGCCAGCACATAAGAGGCGACTGGCGGGAGAAAAGTGGCCTGAGTGAATTTCACGATGCCGGACTCGAAGGGGATGTTGATTGACCCATTCGTACCGAGGATGCGCAGCTGCAGTCCGAGCAGGGCAAGAAGGCCCGCGAGGGTGATGACGAAGCTGGGAACCGAGAACTTCACGAAGATAAAGCCGTAGAGCGCACCGACGGCGATACCGGCGATGAGGGCGACGGCCATGGCGACCGGCACGGACCAGCCGTGCTGGGTGAGCCCGACGCCGAGGATGGCACTAGCCAGCCCGCTCATGGAGCCGACCGAGAGGTCGATCTGGGCGACGAGGAGGACAAGCACGATGCCGATGGCGATGGTGCCTACGGCCGCGGACTCGAGCAGCAGGTTGGTGAGGTTGGCGCTGGAGAGGAAGAACGGGTTCAACGCCTGGAAGACGACGCAGATGATGACCAGGCCGATGATGACCGGCAGGGAGCCAACATCGCCGGAGCGGATGCGGTTCCAGGTGACGCTGAGCCAGCCTCGGACACCGCTGTGCATGATCAGCCGCTCATCTGCGAGGTCCAGCGAGGTCGGGGTCTGCGTGTCGGTCATGACTGGGTCTCCATCTTGGCTCGTTCGGCTACCGCGGCCGCGCGGCGGGTGACGGCGCTGTCGGTGGCGCCGGTGATCGCGGCAACGATGTCTTCCTGGGTGGTCTCCCTGACCTTGAAGTCGCCGTTGTTGTGGCCCAGGCGGAGCACGACGACCCGGTCGGCGACGGCTCGTACGTCGGCGAGGTTGTGAGTAATGAGCAGAACGGCATGGCCGCGGTCCCGCAGGCGCTCGATGAGATTGAGTACCTCAGCGGTTTGGGCGACACCCAGGGCGGCGGTGGGCTCATCGAGCATCACAAGTGCGGGCTCGCCGATGAGGGACCGGGCGATGGCTACGGTCTGACGCTGGCCGCCGGAGAGTGCGGCGACTTGGATGCGGACCGAGGGAATCTTGGCGGCGAGCTGCTTGAGGAGGTCCCAAGCGCGCTGCTCCATCTCCTCCTCGGCAAGTAGGGGACGACCGCGCTCGCAGCCAAGGAAGAGGTTGGCGACGACGTCGAGGTTGTCGCACAGGGCGAGGTCTTGGTAGACGGTGGCGATGCCGAGGGCGCGGGAAGCGGCCGGGGTGGAGATGTCGGCGGCCTGGCCGTCGAACTCCACGACGCCTTCGTCGTGAGGGTGGACGCCGGCGAGAACCTTGACGAGTGTCGACTTGCCTGCGCCGTTGTCGCCGAGGAGGGCGACGACCTCACCGCGGTTGACCGTCAGGTCGATGTCGGAGAGGGCCCGGATGGCGCCGAAGTCCTTGCAGATGCCCTTCATTTGCAGAAGAGGGGCGGCTGTGGCGCCGTTCGTGCTCGGGGTCTCACTCTTGAGGAAGTCATTCACGTCAGGAGTCCTTTCATTTCCGTCGGCTCAGTCCTGCGGGTTCCGCCGGCCGGCCTGCGAACCCACACGTGGCCGGCCGGCGGAGGTCGTCAGGAGATGCCGGCCTTAGAGCAGGCGTCGGCGTACTTGCCCGTGCAGATCTCGTCGACGGTGTAGAAGTCATCGGCAAAGACGGTGTCGGCCATGTTGTCGAGAGTCACGGCGACGGGCTCATTGAGCGTGGCGGGGATGCCCTCGACGTCGGCCGGGGCGTCGGGAGTCTCGCCCTTCGCGAGTTGCAGGGCGACCTCGGCGGCGCTCTCGGCCTCGGCCTTGAACGAGTTGTAGGTCGTCATGTACAGGTCGCCGACGAGGATGGACTGCAAGCCGGCCACGGAAGCGTCGAGTCCGGTCATCGGCGGGATCGACGCGACCCCGTCAGCCTTGAGCGCAGCGATGGCGCCTCCGGCGTTGCCGTCGTTGGCGGAGTAGATGCCGACGATTTCGTCACCGAACTGGGTGATCTGGCCCGACACCCACTCCTGGGCCTCGGCAGGGTCCCAGGTGTCGATGTCAGCGAGGACCTCGTAGCCGCTGCCCTCGATAACGCTCATTGCGCCCGCCTTGATGTTCCCGGCGTTGTTGTCCGTGGTCGCGCCGTTCATCATCAGGATGCCGCCATCACCCGGCTTCACACCGTCGGCCTCAAGCTTGTCAACTAGCGACTGCGCCTGCAGCTCGCCGACCTTGAGGTAGTCGTTGGAGATGACGTAATCGAGATCGGGGCTGTCGATGAGTCGGTCATAGGCAACGACGGGCACGTCGACCTGCTCGGCCGAGTTGACGATGCTGGCGGCGGCCTTGCCGTCGAACGGGTCAACGACCAGGACGTCGACGCCCTGGCTCAGAAACGAGTTGGCCTGGTCGTTCTGCTCGCCGGCGTCGGAGTTGGCGTTCGCGTAAAGGAACTCGCAGTCGGGGCACAGTTCCTTGAGCTTGGCCTCGAAGTAGGGCTTGTCCTTGCCGTCGTAACGGGCAACCGCGGTCTCCGGGAGGAGGAGGCCGATCTTGTACGAATCGTCGGCGCCGTTGCCGGAACTGGCGTCCGAGTCGGAGCCGCACGCGGTCAGGGAGAGACTCGCCGCGAGGGCCACCAGGGTGAGGGATGCTGCCGCGCGAATGCGCATGATGTGTCTGCCTTTCACAGAAGGGTCAGCGTGTGGCCTCCCGATCGGGCCGGTCGCTGTGACGGTGTTCACCGGAAAGGTAGGAGCCGGCTCAGTCGCTTTCGAACAGCGTTTGCACTACGCAAACACTATTTGCGATGCACGTCACATCTGGTGTGATGACTCCACGGCGAACACTGGCGTTCGCCAACAACGGTGGGAGATCACGGATGTCTGCAACGCCGGACACGACCGAAAAGGCATCCCCGACGAGCGCTCAGAACGGATCGCGACGCGTGCAGGCGGTGGACCGGGCGCTGGACGTGCTGGATTGCCTGGGCGCCGCCGGCCGTCCCCTTGGGGTGAGCGATGTCGCTCGTCGCACCGGTCACTCCAAGGCAACCGTGCATCACGTCCTCACGACCCTGATGACTCGCCGGTACGTCATGCAGGACCCCTACACGTCTCTGTACCGACTGGGTTGGGCGCTCTACGAGCTTGGCTCGAGCGTCGTCCGCGACGTTGAGTTCACCCGCGCTGCGCGCCCGTTCCTCGATGGTCTCGCAGCTAAGACCGGCGAGTCCGTCCTGCTCGGCATCCTGGACGACGACGCCGTTCTCTACCTCGACCGCGGTGAGGCGCCGGCCGGGCTGCGGATGGTCGCCAATGCCGGCCGCCGTGGCCCCCTGCACGCCACCGCATCGGGGAAGGTGCTGCTCGCGTTCACTAGCGACGCTGGCTTGGTGGAGCGCATCCTGAACAACCCCCTCCAGAAGCTGACCCCGGCCACCATTACCGACCCCGCAATCCTCCGGCGACAGCTCGTGACGGTCCGCACCCAGGGGTACGCCATCTGCAAGCAGGAGCGCGAGGTCGGACTGTGCTCAATCGCCGTGCCGCTCCGCAACTACACCGGCATGGTGGTCGGCTCCCTGGCCTTGGCCGGGACGGTGCAGCAGATGAACAAGGCGTCTATCCCCTCGTACCTCGCCGACCTGCTGGAAGCCGCCCACCAGATCGAGGTCCACATCGGCGGCATCCGTCCGTCGGCCGACACCGGCTTCGAGACCATCCCGGACGCCTGAAGTGCCAACCCCGCTCGACGAGCTCACGCCCGGTCTGTACGGCCAGCTCGCCGACATCCGTCTGGTGGTGTGCGACGTCGACGGGACGCTCCTGACCAGCGACCACCGGGTCACCGCCCGGACTCTCGAAGCCGTCGCCGCGGCCCAGGCCTTGGGAGTCGAGGTCATGCTTGCCTCCTCAAGGGCCCCCGGAGCGCTGCGCCCCGTCGTCGAGGCGCTCGACGACGGTCCTTCTGCGGTCGGCGGCGCTGTCGTGGGAGCCTCGCCGCCGTTCATCTCCTCCCAGGGCGCGCTCCTCGGGTGCTACGTCAACGGCGAACTCGAGGTACTTGGCCATCGCCCAGCGCCCCTCGATGCAGCGCACGCCATGATTGCGGCGGCCTATGCCAACCAGGTCAGCATCGGCTGGTATCGCCTGGATGACTGGCTCGTCCCGGAGTTGAATGACGCCATCGAACGTGAGGCGACCATCACCCACACGCAGCCCACCGTTATCGCATTGCGCGACCTCATCGAGCAGACCCGCCGGTCCGGCGGCCCAGACAAGCTCATGTTCATCTCCGACCTCGACGCCATCGACCGGCTCGAGGCCCTCGCCGCCGGCATGCCGGCCGGGTTGCAGGCCCAGTTCTCGAACCCGAACTACCTCGAGATCACCGCCGCTGGCGTCGACAAAGGCTCCACCCTCCGGGCTCACCTCACGACGCAGGGCCTGACCAGGAGCGAGGTGCTGTGCGTCGGAGATGGGCCCAACGACCTGGGCATGTTCGCCATCGCCGGCCTCACCGCTGCACCCGCCAACGCCCGCCCCCAGGTCCTCGCAGCCGCCGACCTCGCGGTGACAGCCAATGACGAGGACGGCATCGCACGACTGCTTGAACTCCTTATCCAGATCCACACAGCCAGCACCTTGGCCCAACGGCCCGCAGGAGACGACCATGACCGACGACACTCGCAGCATGCGCGAGCGAATGATGGCCGGCGACCTCTACCTCGCTGACGATCCGGACCTCGCAGCCGCGAATGTGGCCGCACAGGCGGCGACCTGGACCTACAACACGTCCTCGCCGAAAGAAGTTGACGCTCGGCGCAACCTCCTTAGGGGCCTACTCGGCACGATCGGAGACGGCACTGAGATAAGACCGCCGCTCGAAGTCGACTACGGATTCAACCTCCATGTTGGAGCGAACTCGTTCTTCAACTTCGGGCTCGTGGCACTGGACGTTGCCACGATCCGGATCGGTGACGACTGCCAGGTAGGTCCGAACGTGCAGCTTCTCACCGCCACTCACCCAATCGATCCCGAGCCACGGCGCGCGAAGTGGGAAGCAGCTCTACCCATCACGATTGGCGACAATGTCTGGCTTGGCGGCGGCGTCATCGTTTGCCCCGGTGTCACCATCGGCGCAAACACGGTCATAGGTGCGGGCTCCATAGTCACCAAAGATCTGCCGGCAAACGTCATCGCAGTTGGGAACCCCGCGCGCCTCGTCCGCCCGATCGATCCGCTATCCGACGACGTCGCCCCGGATGTATGAGTTGTCAGCGCTAGGCATCAACGCACGCCAGGATGCAAACCAAGCCTGGAGAGTTGAATCACACGCGCATCGCGGCTATCGGCATACGGTCCTGCGGGGCAAACACACGGCTACGTGTCTTGATCGGGAGTCGTGCAGGAATCCCGCGTCTTAGCGATCGAAACCGAAGCTACCGGCTGCCTCTCGGAGCCACTGCTCCTGCGAGACGATCGGACGATCCAGGCGAGCCTCTCGGCTCATGCGCGCCTCGAACGCCTCGAGGTGGCGGGTCATTGTCTTGGTCGCTCGCGCTGCATCGCCTGCCACGATGGCGCGGGCGATCGCGAGGTGCGCCTCGTTCGCCTCGTCAACGTCATGCGCGTCTATCGACTCACCCTTGAGGTGCTCGCGGAGCAGATCGTTAGGCACCACCACAAGAGCGCGCAGCAGTTCGTTTCCGGAAAGAACAGCCACGCGCTCGTGAAAGCGAACCTCGTTCACGAAGCCGGGCCCCGGCCCGTGCTCAGCCAACTTGAGAAGATCCGCTCGATCGGACTCGGAAGCGTTGGACGCTGCGAGACCGGCCGCAGGAGGCTCGACCATCAGGCGGTAGGTCGTCAGATCGCGCAGCGGCGCCTTCGACAGCGTGAGCACGGGAGCAAGGGTGTGGCTCAAACTGGAGAGATCTGGCTGCGCCACGAACATCCCGCCCCGCGAGCCCCGCTTGATCATGATCAGGCCTTGACCTTCGAGAATGCGGATGGCCTCACGAACGGTCGCACGCCCTAATCCGCTCTGCGCGATCAACTCCGGCTCGCTGGGCAGTTGGCTGCCGGGCTCCAGCCCTTGACCAAGAATCTGCGCACGAATCTGCTCGGCGAGCACGGCTGCGGCCTTCGGCAGGGAGGCATTTCGGACGGACACAGTGCTGCTGGGCTTTGTGAGATCCGGCACCTGTGTCACGGAGAACCTCTCTACACGCTGTTCATAGGCCGGGACGGAGCGCGGCAACAAAGGTCAATGATGCGCCACAATGTATCACTCGACTCGCTCGGCGACTCCGGCCTGCGTCGACGGGTCGGCTGTAGAGCCGACAGGTCCTTCGGTGATGCCGACACACTCTGGGCAGCGAGGCCCTCGTGCGGAGTGGAACGGGGTTTCCCAAGACTTGAACCATGTGCTCGCGTCCCGGCCGCACGCGGTGAAGAGGGTGCCCATCGTCTTGGCGTGGAGTACGGACAGTAGGCGACTCTCGTCGTCGAACCCGCCCGGGCCGCGCCTGAAGAATTGCGTCGTCGTGAACCACTCGGTCGGTCGAGGCACCTTTGAGGTCCGGCCGCTCATCGCGGCGGCATCCGGATCGCACCGTCAAGCCGAATGGTCTCGCCGTTCAGCATGGGGTTGGAGATGATGTGGGCGGCAAGCGCGGCGAACTCCGATGGCTTCCCGAGCCGGCTCGGGTGTGGGATCTGAGCTCCGAGCGAGTCTTGAGCTGCCTGCGGAAGCCCCAGCAGCATGGGAGTCTCGAAGATCCCGGGCGCGATCGAGCATACCCGGATGTGGTGTTCGGCCAGGTCGCGCGCGGCGGTCAAGGTCAGGCCGTGCACGGCGGCTTTCGACGAGGAGTAAGCGGCTTGGCCGATCTGGCCGTCGAACGCAGCGATCGATGCGGTCATGATGACGACGCCGCGATCACCGTCGACGGGCTCGTTGGACGCCATGCGCTGCGCTGCGAGCCGCAACACGTTGAACGTGCCGATGAGGTTGACGTCGATGACGGCGCGGAATCTCTCCAGGTCGAGAACTCCGGACCGCCCGAGGATACGTCCGGGCGGAGCGATGCCAGCACAGTGGACCACGGCGTAGAGGGGAGTCTCGTTGGCCACGTCCAGCGCTTTGCTGACGTCGTCCTCGGTTGTGACGTCAGCTGGTGCGAAGTGAGCTCGTTCGCCCAGGCTCGCTGCGACTTCGGAGCCAGCCGAGGTGGGGAGGTCGACCAGGACGATCTCGCCGCCTAGGGCGTGCAACGCCTCTGCCGTTGACTTGCCGAGTCCTGATGCGGCGCCGGTCACCATGACCCGCTTGCCTGCGATGTCCATCTTGTTCCTTTCGAGCGGCCGGTCTGAGCCGGAGCGGTTTGGTTGAGATCAGAATTGGTGTTGCGCGCAGAGCGCTGCCCACAGGTCGGCCTGGCCGGGTGAATGCACAAGGTCGTAGACCCTCTGGCTCCACAGCTCAGGCCCACCTGCTTCGCGCGGAAGGGTCCACAGTTGAGTCGTGAAGTAGTGAAGGGGGTGCTCGGCGGTCATGCCGATTGCTCCGTGCACTTGATGGGCCGTGCGCGCGACTCGCGTACTGCTGCGGGCGGTCTGGATCTTCGCGCTGGCAATGGCCAGCGCGACAGACTCGGTGTTCGCTCGACTGCTCCCGGCTTGGGCCAAGGCATGCGAGACCGCCGCCTCACAGGCGCAAAGCTCCGACACGATGGACGCGATCTGGTGACGAACCACTTGGTGGCTGGCCAGGGGACGACCGAATTGGTGGCGAATGGCGACGTAGGAGGTGGCCTGGTCGACCGCGCCGCGAATGGCTCCCAGCGAATGCGCGGCGACACCAAGTGCGTGCCACAAGCGCACGGCCTGGCGGTGAGCAGGACTCAGGTCTTTGACCTGGTAGTCGTCCAGGGCGATCACGCCCTCGGGAATGGCGTGGTCGCGCAGTTCAGCCAGCTTGGCGACGGGGAAGAGTGTCTCGCGCAGGGGGCTGATTAGACCGGCCTGGGCGGTGCGGATGACGATGTCTCCGGCGTCGACCAGGTCACCGCCCACTCCGCCGAGGTGTTCAGGTATGCCAACCCGATCCAGCCCTGACTCGGTGAGATGTCTCCAAGCCCGGCTGTCGAGACCGTCACCGGGGGCACAGGAGCGACCCAATATCTGGTCGAGCAGTTCGTCGAGGTCGCTCATCGGGTCGGCTCCCATCCCCGCGCGATGATGTCGCGCATGACTTCGGTCGCGCCGCCGCGCAGCGTGAAGGCTGGAGAGTGAGCCTGCGCCTCGCGGTAGAGGCGACCCAGGTCCTCGTTGTGTTCGGCTTCGTCGAGCCAGACGGCTGCCAGATCCAAGGAGTCGAGCTCCCATGCCGTGCCGAGATCCTTCACGACCGCGGCCGCGACGCCCGGTGCGGCCGCATCGCCAAGGCGAGTGTTCACGCGGGCCGTCATTGCACGCAAGACGACCAGACGCGCGATGAGCTCGCCAGCGTTGGTGCGGAGGTAGTCCGAGCTCGCCCCGGAGGCGGAGAGCCCGGCGACGAGGGGGAACGTCGAGAGGAACCGCTCCGGCCCGCTGCGTTCGAACCCGAGCTCGCCGAGGACTTGTGCCCAACCCGAGCCCGGTCGTCCCAGCACTCGGGTGTCCGGGACGAAGATGTCGTCGAAGAATACTTCGCAGAAGTGCTCACGTCCGTCCAGCATCCTGATGGGCCGCACGGTGACGCCCGGCGAGGACATGTCGATGATGACCTGAGTGAGCGCTTCCTTATGCGCCTGGCCAGGTTGACCGGTTCGCACCAGGGCCAACATGTGGTGGGCCCGGTCACCGTGGCTAGTCCAAGTCTTACTCCCGTTGACTCGCCATCCACCGTCCACCTGGATCGCACTCGTCCGGACGGACCCGAGGTCTGATCCCGAGTCCGGCTCGCTCATCCCGATGCAGAAGTAGAGCTCTCCTCGAGCCATCGAGGGAAGAAACGCCTGGCGTTGCTCCTCGGTGCCATGCCGAAGCAGGCTCGGGCCAATCTGCCGGTCGGCGAACCAGTGCGCGGCGACCGGTGCACCTGCTACGAGTAACTCCTCGATGACAGCAAGGCGCTGTGACACGGACGCGTTACGACCGCCGTACGTTACCGGCCACGTCATTCCGATGAATCCCGCTGCGCCGAGGGCCCGAGTGAAGTCTGGGCTGTGGCAGGACAGCCAGGTGTCGACCTCGGGCCGGAACAATCCGCTTTCCGAGGCCCGGGCGAGGAAAGCGCGGATGCTACGGCGCTCAGCGAGGACGTCGTCTCCTTCGGCTGGGGGAGTCTCGCTGAACAGCGAGAGCTCGGCACGGGTGCTCATCGTGCGGCCGCAATGCCGTGACGGTAGGCGTCGGTGTCGATGCTCGCCAACTGGCGGGCAAGCTCGACCTCGGTCGCCTCGCTGTGGGTGGACAGCTCGGGCACGTCTCGCGTTGTTCTCTTGATCGAGGTCAGCAGCGAGCGCGGCACGTTCGCTACACGGCGGGCCATCGACGTGGCCGTGCCAAGCAGTTCCGCGTCGTCCACGCACTGCCATGCGAGTCCGACCCGCACCGCTTCTTCAGCGTCCAGCGGAGTGCCAAACATGACGGTCGCTGCTACCACCTGGGCGTCGGTGGCGCGGTGCAACATCCAGGTGTGCCCGCCGCCTGGGTGGATAGGGATGTGGACGAAGCGCGAGTCGAACACGGCAGAGGCTCCTGCTATGCGCACATCGCAGGCGAGGGCGAGGTTCAGACCCGCCCCTACTGCGGGTCCGTTCACGGCCGCGATCGTGGGCAGCGGAAAGTCCCGTACCAGCACAAACGCGTCGTAGATGGCACGCAGGCTTCTCTCGTCGGCTTCGCGTAGGACGCCACGGTCGGCGCCTGAGCAGAAGGTGTCTCCTCGGCCCGTCACCACCAGGGCACGTACGTCCGGCTCGTCGGCGACCGATGCCAGAACCCGCTTGAGATCGCTGACCATCTCGAGGGAGATGGCGTTGCGCCGGTCTGGGTCGTTCAGTTGGACGACCGCGACGGGCCCTTCTGAGCGTCGTATGACTTTCAACTCAACTCTCCTTCGCCTCCGTGCTTGCGTTATTAGTCGAATGTGGCGCAACATTAGCCCAATGGCACGTAACGTGCATCACAAGACGGTCAAGTGAGCAGAAGGAGTCCTCATGACGGAGCGGGTCGCCCTGGTAACAGGGGCCGGTCGTGGCATCGGCCGCGCTATCGCCCTTTCCCTGGCGAAGTCCGGTTGGTCCATCGTGGTCAACGACCTCGGCGCGGCCCCAGATGGCCTCGGTGCCGACTCAGGACCAGCCGCAACTGTCGCTGCTGAGATCGAGGCCGCAGGCGGTCGCGCGATGGCAAGCACCGCCGACGTCAGCGACTGGGAGGCGACCCGCGAGATGGTGGCGGCCGCTACAGAGACCTTCGGTCGGTTGGACGGCGTCGTGAACTGCGCCGGAATCCTGCGCGACACCATCTTCCACAAGATGTCTGAGTCCGAATGGGACGCCGTCGTGCAGGTCAACCTCAAGGGTGCCTTCTGTGTGAGCCGCGCAGCCGCCGAGGTCTTTCGCGAGCAGGGTGGCGGTGCGTACGTCCACATGGCCTCCACAGCTGGCCTCATCGGCAACTTGGCGCAGGCAAACTACTCTGCGGCCAAGCTTGGCATCGTCGCCCTCTCGCGGTCGATCGCCGTGGACATGGCGCGCTACAACGTGCGCTCCAACGCGATCGCACCCTTCGCATGGAGTCGCCTGATTGGCACCCTCCCGGAGGAGACCGAGGCCGAGAAGGCGAGGGTCGCCCGCATGAAGCGGATGACCCCCGAACAGATCGCGCCCTTGGTCGAGTTCCTCCTCAGCGACTCGGCCAGCGACATCACCGGCCAGGTCTTTGTGGTACGCGGCAACGAGCTCATGCTGATGAGCCAGCCCCGTCCGGTGCGGACCATGGCACGGCTCGAGGGATGGACTGCCGACACGGTTGCGACGCACTTTGCCCCCGCGATCAGGTCGAGCCTGGTTCCGCTGGAGACCTCGCCGCAGCTCTTCTCCTACGACCCGGTCTGAGGCACGCATGACGATCAACGCAGAGAAGCTGCTTGCCTGGGAGTTCCCGGTAGTCGATCTCGCGTTCTCCCAGAAGGACGCGATGCTGTACGCCCTGGGAGTCGGACTCGGCACAGACCCCACGGACGAGCGCGAACTGCCCTTCGTCTACGAGGAGCGTCTCGCCGTGCTGCCTTCCATGGCCGTGGTCCTTGGCCACCCTGGTCCGTGGTTCCGCGACCCTGCCACCGGCATCGACTGGATCCAGGTCCTCCACGGCGAGCAGACCTTGGCCGTGCACGGACCTCTCGTCCCCGATGTTCCGCTGAGGTGCACGACGCGCGTCGTCGACGTCGAGGACAAGGGCGAGGGTCGCGGTGCATTGGTGCGCTGGGCACGTGACATTCGGGATGTCTCCACCGGCAAGCTCGTGGCCACGCTCGAGAGCACCCTATTCTGTCGTAACGACGGTGGGTTCGGGGGCGAGCAGCGACCCAGGCCCGCGGTGGAGGAGTGGCCCTCCACGCAGCCGACCGATTCGTGCCTTCGAGTCATTTCGCCTAGGGCGGCACTCCTTTACCGCCTCAATGGGGACATGAACCCCGTACATGCTGATCCGAAGGTCGCAGCGGATGCCGGCTTCGAGAGACCGATCCTCCACGGACTGTGCACCTTCGCGGTGGCAATCTGGAGCATTCTGAGCACGCTCGCAGACGACGGCGTCAAGGTCGACGACCTCTCATCGGTCGCCGTACGGTTCAAGGCGCCGGTCCTGCCTGGGCAAGCCCTGCTAACAGACATGTGGCGAGAGGGCGACAGGGTTCGGTTCCGTAGCACCACCGGGGACGGCCGCGTCGTTCTAGACATGGGCGACCTTCGCCTTCAGGGCGGATGATCGCGGTATGAGCGACCACTCCCACCCCGAGATCAGGTACGAGCTGAGCGAGGCCGGCGTTGCAGTTATCACGTTGACCCGGCCGGAAGCGCTCAACGCCCTCACCACGGAGATGGCCACGCGACGACTACCCGCGCTCTGCGCCGAGGTCACCGAGGACGACCGCGTCAAGGTCGTCGTCCTCACCGGGGAGGGCCGGGCCTTCTGCTCGGGCGCCGACGTGAACGAGCGCATCCCGATGGTGGTCAGTGGCTCCAGTGCCGCAACCAAGGAGAGATTGGTAGGTGCATTCATCCTCCCGGTCTGGCGAATCCCCAAGCCGGTCGTCGCGGCCGTCAACGGAGTAGCCGCCGGTGGCGGCATGTCGTTGGCTTGCGCTGCCGATTTCCGCATCGTGGCGCAGGAAGCAAGCTTCGTCGCCGCGTTCGTCCGTCGTGGGCTGATGCCTGACAGCGGCATCACCTTCCTGCTCCCACGGCTGGTGTCGCAGTCAGTCGCGACCCGGCTCCTGATGACCGGAGGGAGTCTCACCGCCGCCGAGGCGCAGGCTGTTGGCTTGGCCGACGAGGTCGTTCCCGCGCACGAGCTACTCGAGCGCGCGACCGACTTTGCAGAGCAGCTCGCAGCCGGTCCGGCTGTGGCGCTCAGCTTCACAAAACGTGCCCTGCAGTGCGCCAGCGGACGTGCGCTCGCCGACCAGCTTGCGTTCGAGAGCTGGGGTCAAACCGTCTGCTTCAAGACCGACGACTTCGCCGAGGGGATGGCGGCATTCCATGACAAGCGCTCCCCGGTTTTCCAAGGCCGATGAAAGGACAGCAAGTGACCTACTCCGACATCCTTTACACGGCGACCGACGGGGTCGCCACGATCACCATCAACAGACCCGAGTCCCTCAACGCGCTGCGTCGCACGACCGTGCTCGAACTGACCCAGGCCTTCCTCCGGGCCGATGACGACCCGGCAGTCGGTGTGGTCGTCCTCACCGGCGCCGGCGACCGTGCGTTCAGCGTGGGAGGCGATCAGAAGGAGCTTGTCTCTCAGCTCGACGCCACCGGCTGGCGTGTCTTCGCCCGCGAGATGAGGGACCTCTTCGCCACGATGCGAAACATCGGCGTGCCGATCATCGCGTCCGTCCGCGGCTACTGCATCGGCGGAGGGCACGAGCTCCACTGCTTCGCAGACCTCACGGTCGCGGACGAAGGCGCCCGCTTCGGGCAGGTGGGCGCAAAGGTGGGTGGCGCGCCGATCTACATCACGAGGCTCCTACCCAAGCTCGTCGGTGAGAAGAAGGCGCGCGAGATCGTCATGCTTTGCGAGCAGTACTCCGCAGAAGAAGCACTCGCCATGGGCCTGATCAACAAGGTCGCTCCGAACGGCACCCTCGACAAGGTCGTCGAGCAGATGTGTGCCGACCTGCTCGCCAAGAGTCCCACCATCCTTCGTCACATGAAGACAGCAATCGGGGCCGAGAACGTCCTGGGTGACGACGTCATCCCGATGCTCGTCGAGAGCCTCGCCTCCTTCTTCGGTTCGGCCGAGCAGCGCGAGGCGACCACCGCATTCGCCGAGAAGCGGGCACCCGACTTCAACAAGTTCCGGAGCAACGTATGACTGAGTCCACATATCCGATCGTCGGCCCACTCAACGGAGTGAAGGTCATCGCCTTCGAACACGCCTGGGCAGCGCCGTACGGCACCATGATGCTCGCCGACATGGGCGCTGATGTGGTCAAGGTCGAACCGCCAGGCTTGGGCGATCACGTCCGGGCGTGGACGCGCAACGATCTCGACGGCCTCAGCCCGCACTTCCTGGCCGTCAACCGCAACAAGCGCTCGATCGTCCTCGATCTCAAGACAGAGGATGGGCTGCGCCTGGCCAAGGAACTCATCGGCCAGGCCGACGCCGTGGTCGAGAACTTCTCGCCAGGGGTGATGAAGAAGCTCGGCCTGGACTACGACCGACTTTCCGTCGACCACCCCGAGCTCGTGTACTGCTCAGTGAGCGGCTTCGGCGAGACCGGCACGTACAGCCACCGCCGCGCCTACGACTTGCTGATCCAGGCCGAGGGCGGCCTGCTCTCCGTCACGGGAACAGACGAGAAGTCGCTCGCCAAGGTTGGGACCGCTGTCGTCGACATCATGGCCGCCATGGTGGCTGCATTCTCGACAGCGTCGGCCGTCCGCGGCGCTGAGCAGACGGGGCAGGGTCGCTACATCGACGTCTCGATGCTGGACGTCGCCGCATCGGTGATGAGCTTCAACGTCTTCAGCTACGGCATTTCAGGCCTTATGCCCACTCCGATCGGCACCGCTCACCCGCTGCTGGCGCCTTACGAGGTCTACGACACTGCTACCCGCCCCGTTGCGATCGCGATCCTGACCGAAGCGCACTGGGCGACGTTCAACGAGGTGACCGGCCGGCAGGACCTCACAAACCAGGCGGAGTTCGCTACCGCTCCTATGCGTGTGGCTAATCGCGAGCTGCTCAACCACCAGCTACGCCCGGTCCTCAAGCAGTGGGACGCCAACGAGCTGGTCGAGGCACTGGCTGCGGCAGGACTGGCCTGCGCAAACGTCAATGATGTCGACGCCGTCATGAACCACCCGCAACTACACGAACGCGGCTTTTACACGCAATGGAACGTCAAGGGTCACAACCTGACCGCGCCCGGCGCTCCTTGGCGGATGATGGGCGATTCGCCCCAGCCCGCCGAAGACCGACTCCCCGCCACCACCCCGGGCGAGCATTCGGCATCTGTCCTCCGCGACTGGATAGGAGCCGGTGCCGCTGACATCGACGCCCTCCACTCCAGCGGCGCGCTGGGCTGACCTGACGCTGTACCGCGAGACGGCCCGAGCGGCGACTGCCGTCGCCATCGACCGATCCCGCTGCGAAACCCGGCTGGGAACCGACACGGTCCCGTCGTATCCGAACCGAGAGGAAACTCATCAATCATGCCCATCCTCACCGCTGCCGACCTCACTCAGGACCTCGAAGGCACGTACTACAGCCCCAAGATGCAATGGTGGTGCGCTCACGCCGACCTCGTGGACGACGACGGAAATGACACGTCGCTCTACTTCTGGCCTGCACTGGGCTCGCTCGACGAGGCCTGGATCTGCTCGCTCCACACCAAGGACGAGATGATCGACCTGACGACGCTGTACCAGCCCCTCGGGACGTTCAAGACGTCGCGCTCCGGCGTCGACGTCCAGTTCGGGAACCAGTACATCCGCGGTACCTACCCCAATTACGAGATCTACGTCGAGGGGGAGAAGGACGGGGAGCATGTTTCGCTGCTGGTGAAGATGACCGCGGAGACCCCGGCGTTCGAAGCCCTACCCAACCTGCGCGGCATCACTTGGCACTACGTTCCGCGCTTCGCCGTCGAGGGCGCCCTGACTCGCGGCGGCGAGTCCAAGCAGGTCAAGGGTGCCGGCTACCTCGAGCGCCGCCGCGGCCGGTTCTGGACGCCTGGTATCGAACGCGGCCTGTGGGAGAGCATCCCGGGTGCGGGTGCTTCTCCGTTTAGCATCCCTTTGTTCTACAAGGTCTGGAAGAACGACGGCACGATCCAGCTGCAGACCCTCACATTCACAGTCGACGGCAAGACCATGGTCGACTTCGAGGACGTCGAGGTGGACATCCTTGAGACCGCGAAGCTGCCCGGCTTCGAGGACATTGACCACCCGATGCGCTACCGACTCACGGCAAACGGAGATGGTGGCAGCGCCGAGATCGAGGTCGTCCGCAATCCGAACCGTCTCGGCCTTCGCGACTACTTCGATGACCCCGACCCGCGCGCCAAGTGGACCGGCATCTATGGAGCCGGTCACGCGGAGGGCGTCGTGACGTACCAGGGCACCGAACACCGCGTCTCTGCTCCCACCTACGGCAGCGCGCTCTTCTTCTCCGAGAAGTGAGCGGCACGGTCCGGCCGCCGAGTCCCGCCCGGCGGCCGGGCCGGCCACCCTGTCGAGACATGGCCACGAGCCAGACCGTCCCCGAACACCAGTACCAACGAGGAGCAAAGATCCCGTGCCCCGCCTCCGCATCGCAGCAACCGGCGACTCGATCGTGACGCGACGCCTCTCTGGACTCCGCCACGACGGATTCGCCGACCTGGTCGACCTCGTGCGTAGTGCCGACGTCGCATACACGAACGTCGAGTTCGTCTTCCCCGGCCGGGGGAGACATCCGTCCACCACCTTCCACGGCACCCACCTAGGTGTGTCCCCGGATCTGCTGAACGAGTTCCAGTGGCTGGGGTTCGATGTCTTCGGCATGGCCAACAACCACGCAACCGACTACGGCACCGACGGTCTCCTGTCCTCGATGGAGGAGCTCGAGAGGCGACAGATGCCCTACGCCGGTGTGGGGCGCACCCTGCGGGAGGCGCGACTGCCGGTCTATGTCGAGACAGCACAGGGACGGGTGGCGCTCATCAGCGCCGGTTCCAGCAACGCTCGACTCTCGGTAGCGGCCGATCCGGGGATCAACGACGCCGGCCGACCGGGGATGGCGCCGGTGCGAGTGAGGAAGACGCACTACGTCGCAGAGGAGAAGTTCGACGACTTCCGCTCCACTCTTTCCGAGAGTGGAGTAAACGTGGCAGCTGCCGGCACCACTGCCCCGGGCATCTTCTTTCCCTATCCGGACATGAACGTGTACGACGGCCCTCCTCCCGGCGGGTTCGCTGTCGAGGGTGTCTTCTTCGCGCCCTCGGACCGGCCCAGGGTGGAGACGACCGCACTGGAGCGAGACGTCGAGGCGCTCGCTGCCGTCGTCCGAGAGGCTCGCACCCAAGCCGACGTGGTCCTAGTGGCATTGCACTGCCACGAGGGGATCCAAGGTCGATGGAACAACGAGATCCCGGCAGAGTTCCTTCAGCCGCTCGCTCATACTTTGATCGAGGCAGGCGCCGACGCGATCCTAGGCACCGGACCGCACATGCTACGTGGCATTGAGATCCATAAGGGACGCCCGATCCTCTACTCCTTGGGCAACTTCATCTTCTCGCTAGAGACGATCGACTCCTTCCCCGTCGAGGTCTACGAACAGCAGTCGATGGACCTGAGCTCGACCAGCGCGGACCTGTACGACAAGGTCACCGGGTACAAGGATGAACCGCGGTTCTGGGAGACGGTGCTCGCACAGCTCGTCTTCGAGGACGGTGAATGCACCGAGGTCGAGCTGGTGCCCGTGGTTCTTGGCCGGGAACTGCCCCGGTCGCGACGCGGAGACCCTGCCCTCGCCGACGCTGAACACGGGCGGCGGATCCTGGAGCGATTGCAAGGCCTTTCCGACCCGTTCGAAACCAAGCTCCAGATCGAGGAGAGGGACGGTCGTGTCGTCGGCCGGATCACCACGAGCTGATACGTGGACCGCCCCGTCGAGCGAGTTCGCCTGGCTCGCCGAGATGGCTGGCGAGCTGGCGGTCGATCCCCCTCGCGTACAGCGGCGCGCCCACGGCAACCTCTCCGTCCTGCATTGGGGCGACGCACGGCCGCGAGTGGCGCTGTTCCACGGACGCGGCCAGAACGCGCACACGTTCGACTCCGTGCTCCTGAGGCTCGGCGAGCCCGCAATATCCGTCGACCTCCCCGGCCATGGCCACTCCCAATGGCGCCCCGATCACGACTACTCGCCTGATGGAAACGCTGTAGCGCTTGCGGACCTCCTCGATGCACACCGGGACGTCGAAGTGTGCGTCGGCATGTCACTCGGCGGACTTACGCTGATCCGGCTCGCCGCAACGCGGCCTGAGCTGGTGCCCCGGTGCGTCCTCATTGACATCACCCCACGTGATGAACGGGCGCGGGAGGTGCCGCAACGATCCAGCGAGATCGCCCTAATGCGCAACCAGGACACGTTCGAGTCCTTTGAGCACCTGTGCGCCTGGGCTTTCAACGTTCTGGGCACCGCCGACGCCCCCGCGCTGCGTCGCGGCCTCTGGCACAACTCCCGGCCCGTCGAAGGTGGCGGGAGGACCTGGCGATCGGATCGTTCACCCGCGGCGCGTAACGCGACCAGCAGTGGCGAGCTCTGGCGCGACGCGACAGCTCTCCCAGCGGGGACGCGATTGCTGGCTGCGTCCGGTGCCGGTGTGGTCACGCCACTCGATGCTGCACGGCTGGTCGCGGTTAACCCGGGCATCGAAGTGAGATGGATCGACACGGAGACCCACTCGATCCACAGTGCCGAGCCTGATGTGGTCGCTGACGAGATCCGTTCCCAGCTGGCCCAGGGCTCACCAGAGGCGAAGTTTTTGATTTCCGATCGGTTGAAATCGGCAAACAATCGCTCGTAGTGGTTGACGTGACGTGCGTTACATGTTTGCATGTGGCGAATAAGGCGCCTAATGAACCACATGCGAGGTAGTTCGACGTGAAGCAGGGAGTGCAACTCATGGACGAGACCCAGAGCGGCGAGTTCGCGCCGACGTCGGTCCCGAGAACCGAGGTGCTGCTTCAGGTGGACCACCTGGAGGTCTCGTTCGAGCAGCCTGCGGGACGCCCCGCGGTGCGCGGAGTCAAGGACGTGTCGTTCTCGATCGCGGCCGGAGAGACACTCGGTCTGGTGGGCGAGTCGGGATGCGGCAAGACCATGTCGGCGCTAGCGGTTATGGGGCTACTGCCCGCCGGAGCGGCTGTGACCGGCGGAGCCATTATGTGGCGCGGAACCGCTGTGGACGCACGGCAGATCCGTCGGCTTCGCGGGCGTTCTATCGCCATGATCCCGCAGGACGCCATGACGGCCCTCAACCCTCTGCTCTCCGTGCAACGTCAGCTCACGGAGGTCATGAAGATCCACCATGGCATGGGCCGGGCGGCGGCGCGGGCTCGAGCGATCGAGCTCCTTGAGCTAGTCCGGATCGACGAGCCGCGCCGAGTCGCCGTCCAGCACCCGTGGCAGCTCTCGGGCGGAATGGCCCAGCGCGTCGTCATTGCCATGGCGCTGGCTGCAGAGCCAGACCTCTTGGTAGCCGATGAACCGACCACGGCGCTCGATGTCACGGTCCAGTCAGAGATCCTTGCCCTGCTTCAAATGCTGCAGGCCGATCTCGGACTCTCGCTGATCATGATCACGCATGACCTCGGTGTGGTCGCTCACCTGGCACACCGCACCGCGGTGATGTACGCAGGACGCATCGTCGAGACGGGTCCTACCAAGCGTCTCTTCCACGAGCCGGCGCACCCATACACCCGCGGTCTCATCGCATCGACACCCCACCCGTTTCGAGTTGAGGCCACCAAAGGTATCCCCGGTCAAGCGCCGCTCGCCCTTCTCGACGACCCCGCGTGCAGCTTCCGCAGCCGTTGCGAAAAGCGCACCGAAGTGTGCGAGACGCGTCCCGAATTGAAGTCCTACCGACACATCGACCACGAGGCGGCGTGCCACCATGCAGGTTGAGCAGATGTCCAGCGCCACACCGTCTGTCGCGCCCGCGAAGGACGTCCTACTCAGCGTCGACGGCCTGGGCGTCGAGTTCCGCACGAGCCACCGATCTGGCTCGTCCCGCATGCTCCGCGCGGTCGACTCGGCCACCTTCGATGTTCACCACGCACAGACTGTCGCCCTCGTTGGTGAATCTGGCTCCGGCAAGACCACGCTTGGGCTCGCCGTGATGCGCCACTACATCGCCAGACAGGGGACGATCCGCTTCCAGGGCGACGACATAGCCAAGTTTAAGGGTGATCGCCTCAAGGCGTACCGCCGTCAGGTCCAGATGATCAACCAGGACCCGTACGCCTCACTAAGCCCGCGGATGCGTATTCGTGACATCGTCGGTGAGCCACTCGACGCTCACCGCATTCACCAATCGAAGGACGCGCGCGACGACGCCATCGAACTGCTGGCGGTGCAGTGTGGCCTGCCCACCGGCCTGCTGGGACGCTTCCCCGATGCACTGAGCGGCGGTCAGAGACAGCGAGTCGCGATCGCGCGGGCCCTGGCGCTCAAGCCTCAACTGGTGGTGGCTGACGAGCCGACTAGCGCCCTGGACGTGTCGGTGCAGGCGCAAGTCCTCGACCTCCTCCGCAATCTCAAGGACGACCTGGGCGTGTCGTACCTCTTCGTGTCTCACAACCTGGCCGTGGTACGCCAGGTTGCCGACGAGGTGATCGTGCTTCTGTCCGGTCGCGTGATGGAACGCGGACGCACCGAGGACCTCTACGCGCACCCCATACATCCGTACACGCGCTCACTGCTCGACGCGATTCCAGTGCCGGAGCCCGATGCTCCGTTCACTTTCTCGGTCGGTACTGCCAGGACGTCTCGTCGCGACCTCGACAAAGCGTGCCCATTCAGCGATCGCTGCCCGCTGGCAACTGAAATTTGCCGCACGCAACAACCTCCTCTGGAGCAGAAGGAGCCGGGACGTTGGGCTGCGTGCTGGCACTCGGACTCGGGTGATACCCCACCTGCTGCACTCATTTCGAAAGGAACCAATGACCATGAACTCACCTGACAAGAGGCTGCGCCGCCGAGGCGCGGGCCGGCGCGGCACGCATCACGCGGTCCTCGCTGCCTCGTGCGCCGTCGCCCTCTTGATGGCCGGAACTGCCTGTTCGACCGGGGGCGAGGAGACCGGAGGGAGCGGCAGCGGCGGCGGCGGTGACAACACGCTGGTCATTGGTAGCGCCATCGAGCCCGGCAGCCTGCACATCCTGCGTGACGGCGATGACGGCAACGAGCTCATCAACTGGAGCATCACCCAGCCTCTTGTGGAGCGGACATCCGACGGCTTCGAGCCGGTCCTGGCCGTAGAGCTGCCTGTGCAGGACGAGACGGACCCGAAGCGCTGGCACGTGAAGCTCCGCGAAGGCGTCACCTTCACCAACGGCGAGGCCTTCAACGCAGACTCCGTTAAGGAGAACGTCGACCTCGTGGCTGATCCTGACTTCGCCTCGACCATCAACGGTGTCGAGGTCTTTGCGACCGCCGAGGTGATCGACGAGTACTCGGTCGACCTCATCACCAAGGAGCCCGACCCCTACCTGCTCTACCGGCTCTCGACCCTTCGGTTCATCCCGCCCAAGGCCTCTGCCGACGCCGACGCGTATGCCGAGAAGCCGATCGGTACCGGGCCATACGAGTTTGTTAAGTGGGACAAGGGTCAGCGCATCGTCTTGAAGAAGAATGAGGACTACTGGGGAGGAGATGACGCCCAGCTCGACGAAGTCGAGTTCCGTTTCATTCCTGAAGCCGGAGCGCGGCTCGCAGCCCTCGATGCTGGCGAGATCGACATGGCGACGTCGATCACCCCCGAGGACGCCACCCGCGTACCGCAGGTCATTGAATCCGACGGTTACGCCAAGACCTCTCTCATCCGGATTAACCTCGACATGCCGCCTTATGACGACCCGTCGTTCCGGCTGGCGCTCGCGCACGCCATCAACCTGGACTCGATCAACGAGAACCTCATGAACGGCCAGTTCGTCCCTGCCCAGTGCCAGGTCGTCCCGCCGGGCGAGTTCGGCTCCGACGACTCGCTGGAGACCTACGCGTACGACCCGGACGAGGCGAAGAGGCTCCTCTCGGAGGTGGACCTCCCGGCCGACTTCTCGGTCAAGATGGTCTCGACGACCGGAATCCAACTCAAGGATCGCGAGATCGGGCAGGCGATCGCGGCCGACTGGGAAGCGATCGGGCTCGATGTCGATGTCGACTTCCTGGCTTCGGACCCATGGCTCGACGACGTGCTGGCCGGCGGCCCCAAGACGTCGGCGAAGGGCCCCGGCCCCCTCACCTACATCGACTTCGACCACCACAGCAACTACGCCCAGCGCTACACCAGCCGAGTCCTCGATCGAACCAACCCGCTCGCCACCATCGGCAGCGCATATCCCGAGATCGACTCCACGCTGAAGACGGCGCTCACGTCAGAGGACGAGGCCGAGGCCGAGGGAGCCTTCCAAGAGCTCAACCAACTGTCGTGCGACGACGCACTTGTGCTCCCCCTTCTTTACATGCCGGACCAGTGGGGTGCCGCCACCGCGGTCGAGTACACGCCGGGGCCTGGTCTCGTGAACCGGATTCACCTCGAGGATGTTCGTGTCAACTCGTAACGAGACCATCTTGAATGCGGAGTCGGGGCCGACGCAGTCGGCCCCGACTCCGGGGGCACGCCGCTCGGCGGCGGCGGCCCGCGCCTCCGGGTGGGTTGACCTGTCGACTGTCCGCTGGGCCCTTGGTCGGATCGTCTTCGGATTCGCCGCGGTGATCATCGTGATGTCGGCGGTCTTCTTCGTGACCCGCTCGACGTCGGACCCGGCGCGGAAGATGCTGCCACTCGGTTCGTCACAAGAGCAGATCGACGCTCTGAACGCACGGCTCGGGCTCGACGACCCGTTGTGGATGCAGTACGAGCACTTCCTCTCCGACATGTTCCACCTGGACTTCGGGCGGTCGATCTGGGAGGGGCGTCCCGCGCTCGAGGTCGTCGTCGACCGTCTCCCGGTGACCTTCACGCTGGTCGGCTTGGCGTTGCTCATCAGCATCGTCGTCTTCGTGCCCCTCGGCGTGATCGCAAGCCTGCGGCCCGGCAGTCTCACCGACAGGCTCGTGACCGCGCTGTCGCTCGCCGGGCTGTCCGCCCCGCAGTTCTGGCTCGGCGCGATGCTCGTGCTGGTGTTCGCAGTCGAGCTGGACTGGTTTCCGACCTCTGGATCAGGGTCGATGATCTACGCCGTCCTTCCCGCCGTCACGCTCGCGTTCACGATGGGTGGGCGCCTCGCGCAGGTCACCCGGACATCCTTCCTCGACCAGGCTGGTTCGCCATACGTCACGATGGCGCGAGCCAAGGGGCTGTCCACGTTTTACATCCTGCGCAGGCACGTGCTTCGCAACGCGCTCCTCCCGATCCTGACGATCGCCTCGTGGGACACAGCGCGTGCCATCACCGGTCACGCCGTGGTCGTCGAGGTTGTGTTCGCGTGGCCTGGCTTCGGACGGCTGGTCATCGAGTCTGTACAGCGTCAAGACTTCCCCGTCATCCAAGCCTGTGTGTTCATCGGAGCCGTTCTGATCGTCGTGATCAACGTCGTCACGGACGTGCTCAACCGCATTATCGAGCCGCGAATGGAGTCGCGATGACCGATCAAGCAAACGCGCCTGCGCCTACGCGTCCGGCCTCGTGGCGCCGCATCATGGAGCGTGTGTGGCACGACAAGGTAGTGCTGCTGGCGATGCTCTACGTCGCTCTCATGGTGTGTGCGGCTGTCGCCTCGCTGTTCCTGCCCCTCGACAGCGCGCGGACTCCCGCCATCGAGCAGAGGCTTGTGGCTCCCTCCCTCGAGCACCCGCTCGGCACTGACGGGCTAGGCCGCGACGTGCTTGCCCGCACGCTCGTGGGTTCGCGCATCTCCTTGCTCGTGGGCGTGTCAGTGGTGCTGTTCGCCGGCGTGTTCGGAACAGCCATGGGGGTCCTCGCCGGCTACTTCGGCGGCTTCTGGGACACCGTCGTGATGCGCGTCGTCGACATCCAGTTGGCATTCCCCAACCTCCTGCTCATGGTTGCGGTCATCTACTTCTTCGGCGCGAACGTGGGGGTCCTCATCGCGGCGCTGTCGGTGGTCAGCTGGATGGTGTTCGCGCGCGTCGTACGCACGACTGTCATGTCCGTCAGGTCAAGCTTGTACGTCCGCGCGGCACATTTCGCTGGCTGCTCGCGTCTGAGCATCGTTCGACGTCACTTGCTACCGGCTGTTGCGCCGATCCTCCTGACCCAGGCCATGCTCGAGTTCGCGGCGATCATCCTGGCCGAGTCGTCGCTGTCCTTCCTTGGGCTCGGAGTACAGCCTCCCGACGCGTCGTGGGGCCTCATGATCGCGGAAAACAGGCCATACCTCGAGGTTGCCTGGTGGACGGTGTTCTTCCCCGGTCTCGCGATCGTCATGACCGTGCTGGCCGCCAACCTGATCGGTAGCGCTTTCCGCGTCTGGCTCGACCCCCGCCAGGACGACGGCCCGCGCGCTCGTGCAGACGCCGCCGCCCAGAACGAAGCGCCCTACTGAGGGCTGAACGCACGCTGACACCTCGACGCCATGAAGGACAACCCATGCGGACCGCGCCCAACAGCCCAGCCGTCCCATCGCGCAGCGATGTGGTCGTGTCCGAGGTCAGACTTCCCGTGGGCACGCACGATGGCGAGACGCACGTAGCGGCGACCGTCTATGCGCCAGCTGATCTGGCGGGACCGGCAACGGTCGTTTGCGCTTTTCCCGGTGGCGGCTACGGGCGCCGCTACTACGAGATCGACCACGTCGACGTTCACGGCCCGGGTCAGGCGTCGTGGCACGCTGCTCGAGGGATCGTGTTCGTCGCCTTCGACCCGTACGGCGACGGGGACGGGACGCACCTGCCCGAGGAGTCCCGCGGGCTCCGGGAAACCTGCGCCGCGATGCACCAAGCGACTACGTCGATCAAGTCAATGCTCGAGGGCGGAACCTTATGGCCGCAGTCGGCGCCGGTCACGGTCGATCGGCTCGTGGGCGTCGGTCACTCGTTAGGTGGCATGCAGCTGGTGGCCCAGCAGGCCTGGCACTCGACCTTTGACGCGGTCGCGGTGCTCGGCTGGAGTTGTGTGCAGACAGTGGTGCCTACAGCCGACGGCAAGGACTTCCTCTCGCCTCACCATGACCCGAGCGCGGCTGCTCTCGATGCGGCGTGGGCGGGGCCGCTCGTGGATGAGCGATCGCACCTGCGATTTGCCTACTACTGGGATGACGTCTCGCCGGGGTTGGTCGAGGAGGAGATGGGGGTCGGTTTTCCGGTCCGGACCGCCGATCCCCTCCCCGCGTGGATCACGCCCCGGTTTCCACCATTTGCGGCGGTATGCCTAGAGCCAGGGATTGTCGGGGAGGAAGCGGCGAGCATCACCGTGCCCGTCTTCATCAGCGCTGGTGAACGAGACGTCCTGAAAGACCTCGGGCAGGAGGTGCCCGCCTACAGCGCCTCCCGCGACATCACGATGTTCAAAGTGCCGCGCTGCGCTCACATGCACAATCTTTCTCCCCAACGGGAGTTGCTGTGGGACCGCCTGCACCGCTGGGTGGTCTCGCTCTAGCCCGAGAAAGGTCTCGGCCCGACACGATCTGCCTATATAGGCGCCTCATTCGCCTATACTGTCCCCGTCATCTTTTCAGGAGGAAATATGAGCCGCAAGGTCATCGTCGCGGGTGTCGGAATGATCCCGTTCAGCAAGCCCGGGCAGAGTCCGACATACGTTGACATGGGCGCTGAGGCACTCCGCGCGGCGCTCTCGGATGCTGGTGTGGACTACTCCGCTGTCCAGATCGCATACGCGGGCTACGTCTACGGTGACTCGACGTCGGGTCAGTCCGCCATCTACGAGGTGGGGCAGAGTGGAATCCCGATCTTCAACGTCAACAACAACTGCTCATCGGGGTCCTCGGCTCTCTATCTTGCCCGCATGGCGATCGAGACAGGTCAGGCCGACGTGGCGCTTGCCCTCGGTTTCGAGCAGATGCAGGCGGGCGCACTGAAGTCTTTCTGGGACGATCGGCCCGTCACCCGGTCTAGATACAGGCACGTGTTGGAAGACCTGACGGTGGATGTCGCTGACCTTCCCCAGGCGATCAGGACATTCGGTGGCGCGGGCCGCGAGCACATGGAGAAGTACGGGACTAGCCTCGAGGCCTTCGCGGCGATCCGAGCCAAAGCAAGCCGGCACGCGTCGAACAACCCGTTCGCGGTGTTCCGCAAGGTGGTCACGACCGAGGATGTCCTCAATGACAAGGTGCTCTGGCCTGGAGTGATGACGCGTCTGATGGCGTGTCCGCCGACGTGCGGGGCCGCCGCGGCGATCCTGGTCTCGGAGGAGTACGCCGCCCGACACGGTCTACGCACCGACGTACGCATCGTCGAGCAGGTTCTGACTACCGACGAAGCGATCTCCTTCGACCCGCCTTCGATGATCAGCTACGCCGGTGCCCACATGACCGCGGCGGCAGCCAGCGCACTCTACGAAGCGTCCGGCTACGGACCGGAGGACATCAAGGTGGCCGAGTTGCACGACTGCTTTGCCCACAACGAGCTGATCTCCTACGAAGGGCTCGGGTTCTGTCCGGAGGGGGGAGGCGAGAAGTTCGTCATGGATGGTGACAACACCTATGGCGGCCAGGTCGTCACCAACCCCTCGGGCGGCCTGTTGTCCAAGGGCCACCCGCTCGGTGCCACGGGACTGGCTCAGTGCTTCGAGTTGACTCAGCAGCTGCGCGGGACGGCTGGCGCTCGGCAGGTGGACGACGTCGACCTCGCCTTGCAGCACAACATCGGCCTCGGCGGCGCTTGTGTCGTGACGCTGTATGGACGCAACTGATAGGTGGTCACGCGTCGCGATGGCGACTGACGGAACTGCTTGGAGCTCGGGTTCCGGACCACTTGATCAAGGGATGAGCCCCGGCGCTGCGAGTGAGGAGGGAAGCGGCATGACGGTGCCTTCCTGACGGCTGGGGCCGGGCCCGCCTCCCTTGTTGTCAAGGCAGAGAAGCAGTCCTGTGACGACCCACACGCCGCCGAGCGCGGCGGCGGTAAGGACGAGGGCGTGCCCCTCGCCGCCGAGCAGGACGAACAAGGTGATGCCCAGCGCGCTTCCCGCGGACGAGCCGACGCAGCGCAGGACCTGGCTGAAGGCGAGCATGTTCGCCGTGCCCTCCTGTGGAACGTGCGGGATAATCAGGAGCGGGACGCAGGCAAGCGTGAATCCGCCTCCGATGCCGCCAATCGCCATGCAAACGGCAATCGCGAGCAGATCGCTGTGCCACATGGCTAGTCCGAACGCTTGTAGCGCGAAGACGCCGCAACCCACCGGCAGGACCCAGTGCATACCGATGCGCCTGCCCGTAGCCAACGCGACTCGGCTCCCGATGACACTCGTGATGGAGTACGGGAGCTGGAGGAATCCGGCCAGCGCGATCGATTCACCCAGTCCCCAATCCGGGTCCTGGGTGACCAAGGTCGCCAGCGAGACCATTGCGAAGACGCCCAACGCGGCAAGGAAGGCCACGGCGTGAGGCTCAAGTAGGCCCCGCTGCCATGCGAGGCGTAGGTCCACAAGATTGCCGCGTCCGGACCATGACCGCCATGTCCACGTGGCTATGGCGACGACCCCAGTGCCGAGAAGGCCGAGCGTTGGCCATGATGACCATCCCCACCTGGGCGCGCTAGTGAATCCAACGAGGCACGTAGCGACTCCGGTGCCCATCAGGGTGACCCCGAGGAGGTCGAGCGCTCCGTTCCGACGACGGCGAGAGCCAGGGAACCACGTGATGGTTACGAGCAGCAGAAGGCCGTTGACGACGCTCGCCACGAGAAAAGTGCTTCTGAGACCCCAACCGGCCGCCATCAGGGAGGCAGCGGGATGCGCGATGCCAGCTCCAGCCACCGTGGCGACAGAGAGCACGGAGATGAGCGATTCTTGTCGCCGTCCCTCAAAGTGCTCTCGCGCCGCGGCAATCGCGAGCGGGGTAAGCGCGAGCCCGAAGCCTTGGAGGCAACGACCCGCTAGAAATGGTCCGAACTCGTGACTGAACGTCGTCAGCACACTACCTATGGTGATGACGAAGAGGCCTGCCAGAACGGCAGGCTTCCGGGCGCGACCTCCTCCGAATGCACCGAAGATGGGCATGGCCACAGCTCCTACCAGCAGCGGGCCCGTCAGGTTCCACTGAGCACCGGCGTAGGAGACGTCGAACTCCCGCGCGACCGCAGGAACCAATGGGGCGCCGAGGCTGGCAACCATTGCTGTGGAGCCGGCAACAAGGATGAGGGCAGTTTTTGCGGCGAAGCCTGAAGGCGTCTCATCGCGTTCAGACGCCGAGCTTCGCCCCGCTCGAACCCGCCGTCTTAGTTTCACGTCAGGCCATTGATGACGGAACCAGTCGCCCCGGCATCAGTCGGTGCTCGCCTCCAAGTCGACAAGAGAATCAAAGGCATCGGCACGGTACAAATGTGGCATATTATGCGCCTAATGGCAACATAGAGCGTCGAGGCCGAATGTCTGTGTGGACGATCGGAGTAGACGCCTAGGGGTTCAGATCGGGTTCGGCGCAGGCGCCTATTCCTTGATCTCGCAGATCACGGCGCCGTTGGTGACGGTGGCGCCGACCTCGGCCTGGAGGCTGGTGACCGAGCCGGCCTTGTGGGCCTTGAGGGGCTGCTCCATCTTCATGGCCTCCATGACGACGATGACGTCGCCCTCGGCGACCTCCTGGCCGTCGGTCACGGCGACCTTGACGATGGTGCCCTGCATGGGCGAGGTGACCGCGTCGCCGGACGCGGCGCCGCCGGCCTTCTTGGCGGACCGCTTGGCCTTCCCCTTGCCGGCGGTGCCGCCGCCGGCACCGCCGAGGGACAGCCCGCCGAGCCCGGCGGGGAGGACGACCTCGAGGCGGCGTCCGCCGACCTCGACGGTGACCTTCTGCCGCTCGCCCGGCCCCCATCCAGACTCAGGCGCCTCAGCCGAGTCGCCGGCGTAGGGCTCGATCTGGTTGTCGAACTCGGTCTCGATCCACTGGGTGTAGACGGTGAACTCGCCAGTCCCATCAGGGCTGTCGGACGGCGTGGAGGTCGAGCTTCCGATGAAGGCGGGGTCACGGACGACGGCGCGGTGGAACGGGATGACGGTGGGCATGCCGTCGACGACGAACTCGTCGAGGGCACGACGTGAGCGCTCGAGGGCCTGGGTGCGGTCACGGCCGGTGACGATGAGCTTGGCGATGAGGGAGTCGAAGGAGCCGGGGATGGTCTCGCCCTGGTCGTAGCCGCCGTCGAGGCGTACGCCGGGCCCGGCGGGGGCGTGCCAGCGGGTCAGGGTGCCGGGGGCGGGCATGAAGTTGCGGCCGCCGTCCTCGGCGTTGATGCGGTACTCGATGGAGTGGCCGCGGATCTCCGGGTCGCCGTAGCCGAGCTCCTCGCCGGCGGCGATGCGGAACATCTCGCGGACCAGGTCGATCCCGGTGACCTCCTCGGAGACGCAGTGCTCGACCTGGAGGCGGGTGTTGACCTCGAGGAAGGAGATGGTGCCGTCCTGGGCGACGAGGAACTCACACGTGCCGGCGCCGTAGTAGCCGGCCTCGGTGAGGATCCGCTTGGAGGACTCGTAGAGCTCGCTGACCTGCTCGTCGGAGAGGAACGGCGCCGGGGCCTCCTCGACCAGCTTCTGGTTGCGGCGCTGCAGCGAGCAGTCGCGGGTGGAGACGACCACGACATTGCCGTGCTGGTCGGCCAGGCACTGGGTCTCGACGTGGCGGGGCTTGTCGAGGAACTTCTCGACCAGGCACTCGCCGCGACCGAACGCCGAGATGGCCTCGCGCACCGCGGACTCGTAGGCATCCGGGATCTCCGCGAGGGTGCGGGCGACCTTCAGGCCGCGCCCGCCCCCGCCGAAGACCGCCTTGATCGCGACCGGCAGGCCGTTGGCCTCGGCGAACGCGACGACCTCGTCAGCGTCCTTGACCGGGTCCTTCGTGCCCGGCGCCAGCGGGGCGTTGGCGCGGTCGGCGATGTGCTTGGCCCTGGCCTTGTCGCCCAGCGCCTCGATGGCGGCCGGCGGCGGGCCGATCCAGATCAGCCCGGCGTCGATGACCGCCTGTGCGAACTCGGCGTTCTCGGCGAGGAAGCCGTAGCCGGGGTGCACGGAGTCGGCACCGGACTCGGCGGCGACCTTCAGGATCTTGGCGATGTCGAGGTAGGACTCGGCGGGCGTCGCGCCGCCCAGGGAGTAGGCCTCGTCGGCGAGGCGGACGAAGAGGGCGTCGCGGTCCGGGTCGGCGTAGACCGCGACCGAGCCGATGCCGGCGTCCTTGCAGGCGCGGATCACGCGGACGGCGATCTCGCCCCGGTTGGCGATGAGGACCTTCTTCAACATGGTGCTCCTGTGTCGGCTCATGAGTTGCTCAATCCGTTCTCAGTGCGCGTGGGCGGTTGCCCGCCACGAGCAGGGCCGCAACAGGTCTGAACGGCGCAGCCGGTTGGGAACCGGCCACTCCGAGGAGGGCGCTTGACTCGGAGTGGCCGGTGTCTGGAGGGCGGAGAAGACCGCGACCAGGGCCGCGACCTCCTCCGGAGTGGCGTCCGGGTTCACGACCCGCAGGATCGGCGTCCGGTCGTCGTGGTCGGCGGTCACAGGGGGATGTTCCCGTGCTTCTTGGGCGGCAGGCTGGCGCGCTTGGAGCGCAGCAGCCGCAGCGAGCGGATGACCTCGATGCGGGTCTCGTGGGGGGTGATGACGGCGTCGACGTAGCCCCGCTCGGCGGCGATGTAGGGGTTGGCCAGCGTGGTCTCGTACTCGTCGATCAGCTCGGCCCG
>NZ_JAFMZM010000002.1 GCF_024436375.1 Nocardioides astragali
CATACCGAACCCGGAAGTTAAGCCTTTCAGCGCCGATGGTACTGCAACCGAGAGGTTGTGGGAGAGTAGGACGCCGCCGGACATACATTTGGCAGAGGCCACCAGATACCTGGTGGCCTCTGCGTCATTTCATTGCAGTGTGAGTACCGTGGCCCCAGGACGGGGCCGATGGTGTGAGAAGGGAAGTGCGGCTGTGGCCGAGGACCGACGAGGACAGCGTCCGTCGCGAGATGGATCCGGCGCCGGACGAGGCAAGCCTGCCAGCGGCCGGGGCGGTGCCCCGTCGCGAGGTGGAGCGTCCGGCTCGCGCGGCAGCGACTCCCGAGGCGGCGACTCGCGTAGCGACTCGCGGGGTGGTGCCCGAGGAGGGACCGGTCGACCGGGTGCCGGTGATTCTCGCGGTCGCGGGTCACGCGACGAGCAGCCCCGCGGCAAGGACCGCGGCTTCCGGGGCCGTTCCGAGGAGAAGCCCCGCACTGTCGACCAGGCGCAGTACGACGGCCCCGACCTGCCCGAGGACGTGACCGGTGCCGAGCTCGCCCCCGGCGTCCGTGCCCAGCTCAAGGGGCTGCCGGAGAAGCTGGCCGCTCGCGTGGCCCGTCACCTGGCCGCAGCCGGCCTGTTGATCGACGAGGACCCGGAGAAGGCCTACCAGCACACGCTGGCCGCCCGCGCCCGTGCCTCGCGCCTGGCGGTGGTCCGGGAGGCTACCGGCGAGGCTGCGTACGCAGCGGGTCACTACGCGGAGGCCCTGGCCGAGCTCCGGGCCGCGAAGCGGATGAACGGTGCCACCGACTACCTGCCGATCATGGCGGACTGCCACCGTGCGCTCGGCAATCCCGAGCAGGCCATCAAGCTCGGCAAGAGCCCGTCGGTCGCCAACTTCAGCACCGAGGCGAAGGCGGAGATGACTCTGGTCGAGGCGGGGGCGCGGCGCGACATGGGTCAGCTGGACGCCGCACTGCGTACTCTCGAGCTCGCGCCGCTCACGTCCAAGAACCGCTCGGCGTGGGTGGTCCGGCTGCGATACGCGTACGCCGACACGCTGGAGGCGGCGGGTCGAGAGTCGGACGCGCTAGCGTGGTTCCACCGCACCCACGCGATCGACTCCGAGGAGCTCACCGACGCCGCCGAGCGGGCCGACCAGCTGGAGCGCAAGCAGCAGTCCTGAGCGTGCCGGCGCGACACGCTGGCGTTCCGGCGTCCCATGGGCCACAATGGAGCCACTAATCACATAGGTGTCACTCGACTCGCGTTGAGCAACGACGACAGACCGCTGGGGAAGGCGCATCTGGAGCGTCGGAACTCAAGGAGGTCGTGGTGACCACACGCATTGCTTCCCGCCCGGACGGTCCGGGGACGCGGGGCATTCTCTACGTGCACTCTGCTCCCTCTGCACTCTGCCCGCACATCGAGTGGGCCGTGGGCGGAGTCCTCGGAGTTGCCGTCTCGCTGGACTGGACGCCTCAGCCTGCCCAGCCCGGGGCCTACCGGGCCGAGCTCTCGTGGAGCGGCGTCGCCGGCACGGCGGCTGCGGTCGCGTCGGCCCTGCGAGGGTGGAACCACCTGCGTTTCGAGATCACCGAGGAGCCCACCACCTCCACCGAGGGCACGCGCTTCTCGTGCACGCCCGACCTGGGAATCTTCCACGCGATCACGGGGCCGCACGGGGACATCCTGATTCCCGAGGACCGGCTCAAGGCCGCAGTCGTCAAGGCGGCACTGGGGGACACCACGCTCCTGCTCGAGATCGACAACCTGCTGGGCAAGCCCTGGGACGACGAGCTCGAGACCTTCCGCCACGCCGGCGAGGGCGCTCCGGTGCGTTGGCTGCACCAGGTGGTCTGAGCGCCACCCTCCACCCCGGGCGTCTCAGGGATTGCGTCGGCGCAGCCGGAAGGTCTCGGTGACCGTCGCCGAGGTCTCCTGGGCACCGTCGTACGAGACCAGGACGCCGGTGAGCGTGAACCGTCCGGGCACGGTGGCCCACTGGCACAGCCGGTAGGTCAGGACGGCGGTGGTGGGGTCGCTGGGCCCGATCAGTGACCGGGCGTGTACGCCCTTGCCGCGACGGTCCTGCAGGGCGATGTCGAGGGTCCAGTCCTGCGAGGACGTGGTGACCGCGTAGGTGTACCGGTAGTCCTTGCAGCCTCGTCGCAGCCGGCCGTCCGCCGCGTCCAGGGTCGCGGGCACCTCGACCTGCTCGACCTGTGCCTGGCTGTCCGCCGCTGGCTCGGCAGGAGGGAGCAGCGGGATCGGCACGAGGCCGGCCGTGGCGAGGGTGACGGCTGCGAGCAGGCTCGACATGGAACACCTCCGAGGGTCTGAGGTGTTCAACGAGAGGGTGTGACGCCCGTTACGTCGCCGACGGGGTCAGAGCGGGATGTTGCCGTGCCGTCCGCGGCGTACGCCGGCGGTGTCGATCTCGTGCCGCATCGCCGCAGCGATGGCGCTGCGGGTGCGGGTGGGCTCGACGACCTCGTCCACGACGCCGATCTCGACGGCCTTGTCCACGCCACCGGCGATGCGCTCGTGCTCGACGGCCAGCTCGGCCTCGACCTGCGGGCGGATCTCGGGGGAGACCTCGGCGAGCTTGCGGCGGTGCAGGATCCGGATCGCGGCAACCGCGCCCATCACCGCCACCTCGGCGCCCGGCCAGGCGAAGACGCGTGTCGCGCCGAGGGAGCGCGCGTTCATCGCGATGTAGGCACCGCCGTAGGTCTTGCGGGTCACCAGCGTCACCCGCGGCACGACGCACTCGCCGAAGGCGTGCAGCAGCTTGGCACCACGGCGTACGACGCCGTCCCACTCCTGGCCGACGCCGGGGAGGTAGCCCGGCACGTCCACCAGGACGACGAGCGGGACGCCGAAGGCGTCACACATGCGGACGAACCGCGACGCCTTCTCCGCCGAGAGGGAGTCGAGGCACCCGCCGAGACGCAGTGGATTGTTGGCCACGACGCCGACCGTACGACCACCGAAACGGCCCAGCGCCGTGACGATGTTGGGGGCCCAGCGGGCGTGGAGCTCCTGCATGGTGCCCTCGTCGAAAAGGCCGTCGACGAGCGGGTGGACGTCGTAGGCCCGCTTCTTCGACTCCGGGAGCAGGGCGCCGAGGTCGCGGTCCTCGACGGACTCCGCGGCCAGGCTGCCCTGGGCGCCGAGGAGGGAGGCGACGGTGCGGGCACGGTCGAGCGCCTCACGCTCGGACTCGGTGAGGATGTGCACGACTCCCGAGCGGCGACCGTGCGGCTCGGGGCCTCCGAGGCGGAGCATGTCGACGTCCTCGCCGGTCACCGAGCGCACCACGTCGGGCCCGGTCACGAAGATGCGGCCCTCGGGGCCGAGGATCACGACGTCGGTGAGCGCGGGTCCGTAGGCGGCGCCGCCGGCGGCGGGCCCGAGCACCACGGAGATCTGCGGGATCACGCCCGAGGCCTGGGTCATGACCTGGAAGATGCGGCCCACGGCATGGAGCGAGAGGACCCCCTCGGCCAGGCGCGCGCCGCCGGAGTGCCACAGCCCGATGATCGGTACGCCGTCGGTGATGGCGCGGTGGTAGGCGTCGACCACCACGCGGCAGCCGACGTCCCCCATCGCCCCGCCCATGACCGTGGCGTCGCTGCAGAAGGCCACGACGGAGGTGCCGTCCACGCGACCGACCGCCGCAAGCATGCCGGACTCGTCGTCGGGCGTGATCAGCTCGAGGGTGCCCTCGTCGAGCAGGGCGGTGAGGCGGTGGACCGGGTTGCGGGGGTCGTCCTGGCGGGGGAGCTTGGCCGGCTTGGTGGCGGTGGTGGTCATGCAAGGTCCTTCCGGGGTCCCCGCGGAGCTGCCACGGAGGAGCGAGGCGGGGAGAACGTCGTCAGGTGTCTAGACGCTCCCGAAGGCCACGGCCACGTTGGCGCCGCCGAAGCCGAAGGAGTTGTTGAGCGCCACGATGTCGCCCTGCGGCAGCTCACGCTTCGACGTGGGGATGTCGAGGTCGACCTCGGGGTCCTTGTCGTCCAGGTTGATGGTCGGCGGGCTGAGCCGGTCGTGCAGCGCCATCACGGTGGCGACCGCCTCGAGGGCCCCGGCGCCGCCGAGCAGGTGCCCGGTCATCGACTTGGTGCTGGTGACCACGCATCGGTCGACGTGCTCACCGAGGACCGCGTGGAGCATCAGGCCCTCCGCGATGTCGCCCTTCGGCGTCGAGGTGGCGTGGGCGTTGACGTGGACGACGGTCGCCGGGTCGACGTCACCCTCGCGCAGCGCCATCTTGATGGCGCGGGTGCCGCCGCGACCCTCGGGGTCGGGCTGGGCGATGTCGTGGGCGTCGTTGCTGATGCCGGCGCCGCGCACCTCGGCGTAGACCTTGGCGCCGCGGGCGCGGGCGTGCTCCTCGGACTCCAGGATCAGCACGGCGCCGCCCTCGCCGAGGACGAAGCCGTCGCGTCCGGTGTCCCACGGGCGGGAGACCGTCGTGGGGTCCCCACCCTCCTCGCTGCCGGTCTTGGAGAGCGCCATCATGTTGGCGAAGGCCGCCATCGGCAGGGGGTGGATCGCGGCCTCGCAGCCGCCGGCGATCACGACGTCGGCGCGCCCCAGCCGGATCAGGTCGATCGCCATGGCGATCGCCTCGTTGCCGGACGCGCACGCCGAGGTCGGCGCGTGGACCGCGGCGCGGGCGCCGTACTTGAGGCTCACGTTGGCGGCCGGCGCGTTGGGCATGAGCATCGGCACGGCCAGCGGGGAGACGCGGCGGGCGCCCTTCTCGAGGAGGGCGTCGTAGTTGGCGAGCAAGGTGGTCACGCCACCGATGCCCGATGCCACGGCCACGCCGAGGCGCTCGGGCTCCAGGCCTGAGCCCTCGAGCCCGGCGTCCGCCCACGCCTGCTCGGCCGCGACCATCGCGAACTGGCTGGAGCGGTCGAGTCGGCGCGCCTTGACCCGGTCGAGAACCTCGGACGGCTCCACGGCCACGCGGCCGCCGATCCTCACGGGGAGAGAGTCCACCCAGTCGTCGTCGAGGTGCCGGACGCCGGACGTGCCGGCCAGCATCGCCTGCCACGTCGTGGGGACGTCACCACCGACGGGTGAGGTGGTGCCGAGGCCGGTGACGACTACACGGGTCGAGGACATCAGTGGGGTTCCGTTTCTCGCGGGAGCTGGTGGGGACTGGTCGCGGGCGGCCGGGTCAGGCCGGCCGCCCGCGACGGGTCGGGGAGGGCTCAGCCCTGGGAGCGCTCGATGAAGGCGACGGCGTCACCCACGGTCTTGAGGTTCTTGACCTCGTCGTCGGGGATCGTCACGCCGAACTTCTCCTCGGCGGCGACGACGACCTCGACCATGGAGAGCGAGTCGACGTCGAGGTCGTCCACGAAGGACTTGTCGAGCTGGACGTCGTCGGCGTCGACGCCGGCCACCTCGTTGACGATGTCAGCGAGGTCGGCGCGGATTTCTTCGGTGGTGGCCATGGGCCTTCCCTTTCTTGTTGGCGGGCCCCGTGTCGGGGCCTTGGGTGGTGCGACTGGTGGTGGGGTGTTGAGAGTGGGGGGCCGCTCAGGGGACGGTGACGACCTGCGCGGCGTAGGAGAGTCCGGCGCCGAACGCGATGAGCAGCGCGGTGTCGCCGGACTTCGCCTCCCCCTCGGCCATCATCCGATCGAGCGCGAGCGGGATGGAGGCAGCCGAGGTGTTGCCCTGGTCGGCGATGTCGCGGGCGATCCGTACGGTGCTGGGCAGCTTCATGGAGCGGGCCATCGCGTCGATGATGCGCATGTTGGCCTGGTGGGGCACGAACACGTCGAGCTCGTCGAGGGTGATGCCGGCGCGGTCGAGAGCCTGCTGGCCGACCTTGGCCATGGCGAAGGACGCCCAGCGGAAGACGGGGTTGCCCTGCATGACCAGGTGCGGCATGACACCGCTGCCAGGCACCTCGGGACTCCCGACGACGTCGCGCCAGTCCTCGCGCTGCCGGATCAGGTCGAACTGCTCGCCGTCGGAGCCCCACACGACCGGGCCGATGCCAGGAGTGTCGCTCGGGCCGACGACCGCCGCCCCCGCGCCGTCGGCGAAGATGAAGGCGGTGCCGCGGTCGGTGAGGTCAAGGATGTCGGTGAGACGCTCGACCCCGATGACCAGGACGTAGCGGGCGCTGCCGGCGCGCACGAAGTCGGAGGCCAGGGAGATGCCGTGGCAGAACCCCGAGCAGGCTGCGGAGATGTCGAAGGCGGCGGCCTGGTCGGTGCCGAGCTCATGGGCGATCGCGGTGGCGACTGCGGGTGTCTGGAGCAGGTGGCTGACCGTGGCCACGACCACGCAGTCGATCTGACGGGCGTCGAGGCCGGCTCGCTCGAGCGCGATCCGGGACGCCTCCACGGACATCATCTGGACCGACTCCTCCGGCCCGGCCCATCGGCGCGTCTTGATGCCGGAGCGCTGCTGGATCCATTCGTCGCTGGAGTCGATCGCGTCGACGACGTCGGCGTTGGGGACGACGCGGACGGGCCGGTAGGCGCCGAGGCCGAGGATGCGTGAGTGGGCCGCTCCGGTGGCGGCGGTGATCCTGGCCATCAGACGGTCGCCTCGGGGTGCAGGCGCAGGAGGGGCTGGCCGGGCGAGACCAGGTCGCCGTCCTCGACGAGCCACTCGACGACCGAGCCTCCGTGCGGCGCGGTGATCTCGGTGCGATCGCGCAGGCTGGCCACGTCACCGATCGCGGCGCCGGGCTGCAGGACGTCGAGGTCGGCCGCCTCGGCGGAGACGTGGAAGGTGCCCTTGGCCGGTGAGACGATCATCCGCCACGTGGGCGTCGTCTCGATCATGGACGCCTCGCCGTGCTTGTCGCAGAACTCGCGGGCCGCCTCGAGCTGGTCGGGCGTCTTGAGCGCGAACGTCTCCACGCCCTTGAGCGCGCGCTTGGCGATGCCGGTGAGCGTGCCCGCGGGCGGCATCTCCAGGATTCCGGTCACGCCCAGGTCGGTCATCGTCTCCATGCAGAGGTCCCAGCGCACCGGGTTGGCGATCTGGCCGACGATGCGACGCAGGACCTCGCGACCGTCGTGGACGATCTGGCCGTCGCGGTTGGAGATCAACGGGGTGCGCGGGTCGTGGGTCGAGACCGACCGGGCCAAGGCGCCCATCCGGTCGACGGCCGGAGCCATGTGGGAGGTGTGGAACGCTCCGGCCACGCTCAGAGGTATCAGGCGCGCCTTGGCCGGCGGATCGTCGGCGAACGCTGCCAGCTGCTCCATGGTGCCGGCGGCGACGACCTGGCCGGGTCCGTTGTCGTTGGCGGGGGTCAGACCGTGGCGCTCGATGGCGGCCAGGACCTCCTCGCGGTCACCACCCAGCACGGCGGTCATGCCGGTGGCGGTGGTGGCGGCGGCGCCGGCCATCGCGTTGCCGCGCTCGCGCACCAGGACCATCGCCTGCTCCGCGGTGATGGCGCGGGCACCGGCGGCGGCCGTCAGCTCGCCGACACTGTGGCCCGCCACGGCGCCGATGCGGGAGAAGGTGTCGGCAGGGTGGGGGAAGACGTCGAGGGCGGCGACGAGGCCGGTGGCGACCAGCAGCGGCTGGGCGATCCTGGTGTCGCGGATGGTCTCCGCGTCAGCCTCGGTGCCGTAGTGGGCCAGGTCGATGCCAGCGACCGTGGCCAGCCAGTCGAAGCGCGCGGCGAAGGTGCGGTCCTCCAGCCAGGGCTTGAGGAAACCGGGGGTCTGGGCCCCTTGGCCGGGAGCGACGATGACGAGCACGTGACCACTCTGCCGGGTCCGCGGGGCGCGACGCGGGTCGAACGCCGACGAACTCACCCGCGGATTCTTGTAGGTTTCCTACAATTCCGTACGCCCGGACTGGCGCCCCAGGATGAGGGCCAACTGCAGGGCGAACGCCTCGCGGGGTCGAGTCGGCAACCATCCGGTGACCTCGGAGATCTGGCGCAAGCGGTAGCGCACCGTGTTGGGGTGCACGAAGAGGGCACGGGCCGTGCCCTCGATGGACGAGCCGTGCTCGAACCAGGCGCCCAGCGTCTCGAGCAGCGTGCCGCGCGCGGCGACCAGCGGCAGGTAGACCTCGTCGACCAGGTGGCGCCGCGCGTGACCGTCGCCGGCGAGCGCGCGCTCGGGGAGCAGGTCGCGACTGGCCACCGGTCGTGGGGCGTCCGGCCAGCCGCTCGCGGCCCGGTGGGCGGAGAGGGCGGCGCGCGCCGAGGCGTTGGCATGGGCCAAGTCGGCCGTGACCGGACCCACCACGACCGGACCGTCGCCGAAGTGGTCGAGCAGCCGTGTCGCCGCCTTGAGCGGGTCGGTGACGCCCCCGAGGATGACGACGAGCCGTTCGCCCTGGGTGGCGCAGAGCGCATCCATGTCGCCTGCGCGAGCCGAGCGGCGTACGGACTCGAAGACGTCGAGCTCCGCCCGGTGCGGAGGCACGGCGCCCAGCACCACGGCGACATCCCCGTGCGCACCCCACCCCAGTGCGCTCGCGCGGGAGAGCACGGTCTCGTCTGCCTCGGCCCGCACGACGGCGTCGACCACGAGTGCCTCGAGGCGCGCGTCCCACGCCCCCCGGGACTCCGCTGCCCGGGCATAGACGGCGGCGGTGGCGAAGGCGACCTCGCGCGCGTAGAGCATGACGGCGTCGTGGACCTCGCCCACGTCGTCGGGGTGCAGCAGGGCGTCGATGTTGGTCTCCACCACCCGGATGCTCAGCCGCACCAGCTCCACCGTCTGCTGCAGCGAGATCACGCCGGTCAGCTCGCGCGGCGCGGCGCCGAACACCACCACGTCGAGGGGGGCGTGCACCTGCGCCTCGACCTCGGCGTCGTACCACTCGACGAAGCCGCGGATGCCGGCCTGGACGATCAGGCCGACCCACGAGCGGTCCTCCGCGCTCAGGTCGTCGAACCACGGCAGGTCCGTCGACATCCGTCCCGTGGCCGCCGTGCTCAGGGCCCCGGACGAGTTGCGCAGCGCCTGCGCTGCACGGCGGCGGGACGGGGGCATGCCACGACTGTAGTGCGGCGGCGGCCGTAGTGGGATTCCCACGAAGCCGTCAAGTGCCCGCGCCGGCGTCCGCCGAGGTCACGACGTCGCGTGGCGGGGCGGCGCCGAGTCGACGGCCGGACCGATCTGGTTGAATCCGGGACCTGTCCTGATCCTGGAGGTCGAGTGCCCCGTCGCAGCGGTCCCGCGCACGTGCAGTACGTCACCGTGCACGGGCACCGCCGCGCCTACGTCCGGATGGGCACGGGGCCGGCCCTGCTGCTGCTCCACGGACTGGGGTGCGACCACACGACCTGGGCACCGGTCCTCGAGTCCCTGGCTCGCACCCACACGGTCATCGCGCCGGACCTGCTGGGTCACGGCGAGTCGGACAAGCCGCGTGCGGACTACAGCCTCGGCGGCTACGCCAACGGCATGCGTGACCTGCTCACGTTGCTGGGCATCGACACCGTGACGGTCGTGGGGCACAGCTTCGGCGGGGGAGTGGCGATGCAGTTCGCCTACCAGTTCCCCGAGCGCACTGAGCGCCTCGTGCTCGTCGCGTCCGGCGGACTCGGTCCCGAGGTCACGCCGGCCATCCGGGCCATCACGACACCCGGGTTCCACCAGGCGATGGCGGTGCTGTCCGCGCCGGGCATCCGCCACCTCACGACGGGGGCGATGCGGCTGCTGGCCGGCAGCGGCGTGAGCCAGCTGCGCGACCTGGGCGAGGTCGCCGCCATCTACGACTCGTTCAAGGATCCGCGCGCCCGGGCCGCGATCCGCCACGTCGTACGGGCCGTGGTGGACTGGAAGGGCCAGATCGTCACCATGGCCGACCGCGCCTACCTCACCGAAGCGATGCCGATGTGCGTCGTGTGGGGCGCCGACGACCTCGTCATCCCGGTCGGCCACGCCAGCAACGCGCGCGCCCTCGCACCGACGGCACAGGTCGAGATCGTCCCCAACGCAGGCCACTTCCCGCACAAGGACCATCCCGAGCGGTTCGTGAAGATCGTGCGCGACTTCATCCGCTCCACCGAGCCGTCCCGCTACGACCGCGACCACTGGCGTGACCTGATCGACGCGGGCCCTCCCGAGGCGCCCGTGCAGGCCGAGGCGGGCCAGTCGCCGCGGTCGCCCGTCCACGCCGTACGCCGCGCAGCGGGGGCATAGGTCGCTAGCCCCAGTTGGCCGCGTCGGTCAGGCAGAACGGGTGCCCGGCCGGGTCGATCAGCACCCGCCACGTCTCACCGGGCTGCGGCTCGGCGAGACGGGCGCCCAGTCCGACGGCACGCTGCGTGGCGGCGTCGAGGTCGTCGACCGCGAGGTCGAGGTGGAACTGCTTGCGACCGCCCTCGTCGGGCCAGGACGGCGGTCGGTGGTCGTCCACCCGGCCCAGACCCAGGGCCGGTCCGCCCGCGGGGCCGGTCAGCATCGCGTAGTCGTCGGAGCTGGCGGCCACCTCCCATCCCAGCATCGCCGACCAGAACTCGGCCGACGGCGCGACCTCCGCGCAGTCCAGGGTCACCATCGCGATCCGTGCCGTCTGCTGCTGCTCCGCCACTGCTCGTTCCTCCTGCTCGTCCGGTGGGTCGGCACCAGTCTCGACCGGTGCCCTCCTGCACGGCTTGGACAAACGCGACAGGCGACGTCGGCTCCCCGCCCTAGGCTGGGTCGGTGCCCTCCCGATCGGATCGCGCGCAGGCAGCGATCATGCGACCGAGCCGTGCGGAGCACCGGATCCAGGTCGGGCGCTCCGAGCCGGATCCCGACCTCGCGGGCGTCGTGGACTACTTCTGGTGGGTGCGGTGGGACACGCCCCGGTCGCACGTGCAGGAGGTCGTCCCGCGCCCGGTCGTGCACCTCACGGCCGAGGTCGTCGACGGCGAGCCGCGGCTGCTCGTGCACGGGGTGCACCCGCGGATGTTCCATCGCAGGCTCGAGGGGACCGGGCTCACCGTGGCGGCAGGCTTCCGCCCGGCCGGGTTCCGGCCCTTCCTGCGCGAGGACGTCGCGGTGCTGCAGGGGCGGGAGGTGCCGGCGGCCGAGGTGCTGGGCGTGGACGATCGCCGGGTCGCAGCCGACGTCCTGGCGTGCGAGCGACCCGAGGACGGGGCCGCCCTCCTGGCCGAGTGGCTCCGTGGCCTGACCCGGGTCGACGACCCCTTGGTCGACACGCTGGCCGACCTGGTCGAGCAGGTGGAGGAGGACACCTCCCTCGTCCGCGCCGAGCAGCTGGCCGAGCTCGCGGGGGTGAGCCTGCGGACGCTGCAGCGCCGGTTCGGCTCGTACGTGGGCATCGGTCCGAAGTGGGTGGTGCAGCGGTTCCGGCTCCTCGACGTCACGGCGGCCGCGCACGGTGCCGCCGAGGTGGACTGGGCGGAGCTGGCGGCGCAGCTGGGCTACGCCGACCAGTCCCACCTGATCCGGGCCTTCACGCAGCTGGTGGGCCACCCTCCCGCCGCTTATGCGCGGGAGGCGTGAGTCACCAGGTGATCGTTCTCAGGCGTCCCCGCCCTCCTGCTGCACGTCCTTGACCGCCGTCGGGTCGTCGATCCGGTAGCGCCGCGCGGCCTCCACGACCTTCTCCACGGGCACCTCGCCGGCGTCGGCCAGGGACTGCAGGGCCTGGACGACGACGCTCTGGGCATCGATGTGGAAGAAGCGGCGGGCGGCCGGTCGGGTGTCGGCGAACCCGAAGCCGTCGGCACCGAGCACGCGGTAGTCAGCCGGCACCCAGCGGGCGATCTGCAGCGGGACGGCCCGCATGTAGTCGGACACCGCAACGACCGGACCCGGCGCGCCGGCGAGCTTGTCGCGGACGTAGGCGGAGCGCGGCTCCTCGCCCGGGTTGAGCAGGTTCCACTCCTCGGCGGCGGCGCCGTCGCGGGCGAGCTCGTTCCAGGAGGTCACCGACCAGAGGTCGGGCTGCACGCCCCACTCCTCGGCGAGGAGTCGAGCAGCCTCCTTGACCCACGGGAAGCCGACTCCGGAGGCCATCAGCTGCACGCGCGGACCCTCTCCCTCAGCGACGGAGACCCTGTGGATGCCCTTGAGGATCCCCTCGACGTCCACGTCGGACGGCTCGGCCGGCATGGAGACGGGCTCGTTGTAGACGGTGAGGTAGAAGATGACGTCCTCGGCGTCGGCGCCGTACATCCTCGCGAGGCCGTTCTGCATGATGTGGCTGATCTCGTAGGAGAACGCGGGGTCGTAGTGCACGATCGCCGGGTTGGTCGCGGCGATCAGCGGCGAGTGCCCGTCGGCGTGCTGGAGGCCCTCGCCCGTCAGCGTGGTGCGACCGGCAGTGGCGCCGATGAGGAAGCCGCGGGCGAGCTGGTCGGCCATCGCCCAGATCGAGTCGCCCGTGCGCTGGAACCCGAACATCGAGTAGAAGATGTAGAACGGGATCATGTGCTCGCCGTGGGTCGAGTACGCCGATCCGGCGGCCGTCGCGGACGCCATGGCACCCGCCTCGGAGATGCCCTCGTGCAGCATCTGCCCCTGCGCGGACTCCTTGTAGGAGAGCAGCATCTTGCGGTCCACCGACTCGTACTGCTGGCCGCCGGGGTTGTAGACCTTGGCACTCGGGAACATCGAGTCCATGCCGAAGGTGCGGTACTCGTCGGGCGCGATCGGCACCAGGCGGTCGCCGATCTCCGGGTCCTTCATCCAGTCACGCAGCAGGCGGACGACGGCCATGGTCGTGGCGAACTTGTTCTTGCCGGAGCCCTGCTTGAGCTCGGCGTAGAGCTCGTCGCCAGGCAGCTTGAGAGCGGTGGCGCGGTTGACGCGGCGCGGGATCGAGCCGCCGAGGGCCTTGCGGCGCTCGAGCATGTACTCGATCTCGGGGGAGTCGGCGCCGGGGTGGTAGAACGGCGCCCCGCCGGTCCTCTCGTAGGACTCCTCGAGGTCGCGGTCGCTGATCGGCAGGTAGAGCCGGTCGCGGAACTTCTTGAGGTCCGGGAGGGTCAGCTTCTTCATCTGGTGGGTGGCGTTCTTGCCCTCCAGTGCGTCGATCGTCCAGCCCTTGATGGTGTGAGCCAGGATCACCGTCGGCTGACCGGTGTGCTTGCTCGCGGCGTCGAAGGCGGCATAGACCTTGCGGTAGTCGTGGCCACCGCGAGGCAGCTTCTCGATCTGGGTGTCGCTCATGTGCTCGACCATCTTGCGCAGGCGCGTGTCACCGCCGAAGAAGTGCTCGCGCACGTAGGCGCCGTCCTCGGTGGAGTAGGTCTGGAACGCGCCGTCGGGGGTGGTGTTCATCTGGTTGACCAGGACGCCGTTGACGTCCTTGGCGAGCAGGGCGTCCCACTCGCGGCCCCAGACGACCTTGATGACGTTCCACCCGGCGCCGCGGAAGTTGGCCTCGAGCTCCTGGATGATCTTGCCGTTGCCGGTGACCGGGCCGTCGAGCTGCTGGAGGTTGCAGTTGATGACCCACGTGAGGTTGTCGAGCTCCTCGCGGGCGGCGACGCGGATCGCGCCCAGCGACTCGGGCTCGGCCATCTCGCCGTCGCCCATGAAGGCCCACACGCGCTGCTGGTCGGTGTCCTTGATGCCGCGGTTGTGGAGGTAGCGGTTGAACCGGGCCTGGTAGATCGAGTTGATGGCGGTGAGGCCCATCGACACCGTGGGGAACTCCCAGAAGTCGGGCATCAACCGCGGGTGGGGGTAGGACGGGAGGCCGGCGCCCTTGCCGTGCTGGACCTCCTGGCGGAAGCGGTAGAGCTGCTCCTCGCTGAGGCGGCCCTCGAGGAAGGCGCGGGCGTACACGCCCGGCGAGCCGTGGCCCTGGATGTAGATCTGGTCGCCGCCGCCGTCGTGGTCCTTGCCGCGGAAGAAGTGGTTGAAGCCGACCTCGTAGAGGCTGGCCGAGGACTGGTAGGTGGCGATGTGACCGCCGACCTCGAGGCCCTTGCGGTTGGCGCTCGACACCATGACCGCGGCGTTCCAGCGGATGAACGCGCGGATCCGGCGCTCGATCTCCTCGTCGCCGGGGAACCACGGCTCGCGCTCGGGCGGGATGGTGTTGATGTAGTCGGTCGAGCGCAGGGCCGGCACGCCGACCTGCTTCTCCCGAGCCCGCTCGAGGAGACGGAGCATGACGTAGCGCGCCCGGTCACGGCCCCGGTCGTCGAGCATCGCGTCGAAGGACGCGAGCCACTCCTGGGTCTCCTCGGGGTCGATGTCCGGCAGCTGGGTGGGAAGTCCCTCGTGGATCACCGACGCGATGGCCGGGGACGGCCGCGTCGTGCTCTGCGTGGACTTGTCTACGTCACTCACACCTGCATCGTGTCACGCGAGCCGCCGCCACGAAATCTACCCGTGGGTAGTCCGAATGACGGCCAGGAAGTGACCCAACTCCGACCCGACTCCTGGCCAGTCTCCGGGCCAGTCACCGGGCCAGTCTCCGCGCCAGCCCGACGCCCGCCGACCGGGACGGGGTTGCGGCGCCTACGCTGTTCGGGTGGACTATGGGCACCCGAACATTGGAGGCACTGCGTGAGCTCGACGGTGGGCGATTCTGCCCAGGCGACCGGTATGGGAGACCGGCTGGGGTTGAAGCCCGGCATGGTCGTCCAGGAACTCGGCTGGGACAACGACACCGATGACGAGCTTCGCGTCGCGGTCGAGGACGTCATCGACGCCGACATGGTCGACGGCGACTACGGCAATGTCGTGGACGCCGTGCTGCTGTGGTGGCGTGACGACGACGGCGACCTGGTCGACGGGCTCGTCGATGCGTTGACCGACCTTGTCGGCGGCGGCTCCATCTGGCTGCTGACGCCCAAGGTGGGCCGACCCGGCACGGTGGACGCCGCGGACATCGCCGAGGCAGCCCCGATCGCGGGGCTCTCCCAGACGACGACTGCAGCGGTCAGCAAGGACTGGCAGGCCACCCGGCTGGTCGCTCCGAAGACGCCCGCGTGACTGGCCGCAACCTCGCAGGCACCCTCTCCTCGAGAGCAGCAGGCGTCGGCACCACTGTGCGCGTCCTCGGACGCGCCGGGGTGATCCGTCCCTACGGGCCCAGGACCCTCGCCTCCATCGGTCGGGTGGTCCTGCGCTGGGGCACCGGACCCGCCGGCGGATTCGCGACGCTCGCCGCGCGGTCGCCGCACCAGGTCGGAGTCGTCGACGAGCTGGGCGAGCTGACGTGGGGCGAGCTGCACCGGCGCTCCAACTCCCTGGCGCGGGCGCTCGCCGAGCGCGGCGTGGGGGAGGGCGACTCCGTCGCAGTGATGTGCCGCAACCACCGGGGCTTCATCGACGCCTCGATCGCGGTCGCCAAGCTCGGCGCCGACATCCTCTACCTCAACACCGCCTTCGCGGGTCCGCAGCTGGTGGACGTGCTCGAGCGCGAGGCGCCGAGCATGATCATCCACGACGAGGAGTTCACGGGCCTGCTCGCCGGTGCGCACGTCGAGCGCCGCGTGCTGGCGTGGACGGACGACGAGGGAGACTCCGCCGAGACGCTCGAGCAGCTCGTCTCGGCCCACGACGAGGGCGACCTGCAGCCGCCCGACCGCCACGCCCGGATCGTCATCCTCACCTCCGGCACCACCGGCACGCCCAAGGGGGCTCCCCGCAAGGAGGCCGGTATCGACGCGGCCGTCTCGCTGCTGTCGAGGATGCCGCTGCGGGCGGGATGGCGTACGCACATCGCGGCGCCGCTGTTCCACACGTGGGGCTTCGCCCACCTCGCGCTGGCCATGCTCCTGGGCTCGACGGTCGTGCTGCGACGTACGTTCGACCCGGCCACGGCGCTGCGGACCGCGCAGGACGAGCGGTGCCAGTCGATGGTCGTGATCCCGGTGATGCTGCAGCGGATGCTCGCGCTCGAGCCCGAGCGGCTCGACGAGGTCGACCTCAGCCGCGTCGAGGTCGTCGCGTCGTCGGGATCCGCCCTGCCGGCCACCCTGGCGGAGGCGTGGATGGACCGCTTCGGCGACAACCTCTACAACATCTACGGGTCCACTGAGGTGGCCTACGCCTCGATCGCCACTCCTGAGGACCTGCGTGCGGATCCGACCTCGGCCGGCAAGCCGCCCTACGGGACCGTCGTGAAGATCCTCGACGAGCGCGGGGACGAGCTGCCGCAGGGGGAGACCGGGCGCATCTTCGTCGGCAACGGATTGCTGTTCGAGGGCTACACCAGCGGCGACTCCAAGGAGGTCGTCGACGGCCTGATGTCGTCGGGCGACGTGGGCTGGTTCGACGCCGACGGCCGCCTGCACGTGGCCGGTCGCGACGACGACATGATCGTCTCCGGCGGCGAGAACGTGTTCCCGCAGGAGGTCGAGGACTGCCTCGTCACGCACGAGCAGGTGCAGGAGGTCGCCGCGATCGGTGTTGACGACGACGACTACGGCCAACGCCTGCGCGCTTTCGTGGTGCGCAGCGGCGAGGTGTCGGAGGACGAGCTGCGCGAGCACGTGAAGGCCAACCTGGCCCGCTTCAAGGTGCCCCGCGAGATCGTGTTCCTCGACGAGCTGCCGCGCAACGCCACCGGCAAGATCCTCAAGCGCGAGCTGGCCCAGCGCGAGGAGGGCGGGTCGTGACGCGCGAGGGCCTGTGCATCGGCGACGAGGCACCCGACTTCGTGCTGCGCGACCAGTTCGGGCAGGACGTGCGGCTCAGCGACTTCCGTGGCCGCAAGGCCGTCGCGCTGATGTTCTACCCATTCGCCTTCACCGGCGTGTGCACCGGTGAGCTGGCGGGCGTGCGCAACCGGCTCGACGAGTTCCTCACCTTCGACACCGAGGTGCTCGCCCTGTCCTGCGACTCCGTATACGCGCTGCGCTCCTTCGCCGAGGCCGAGGGACTCAACTTCCCGCTGCTCTCCGACTACTGGCCGCACGGCGCGGTCTCCATGGCCTACGAGGTCTTCGACCCGGTCAAGGGCGCCCCCCGCCGGTCGTCGTACGTCGTGGACCGGGAGGGCCGCCTGCGCTGGTCGGTGCACAACGCGAACCCCGACGGGCGCGACCTCGACGAGCACCTCCGCGAGCTGCACGAAGCCGTGTCCTGAGCGTGGAATCGGGACCTGGTCTAGACCGCCCCGGCACAAATGCGGGATTCATGGGACGCCCTTGAGGGCTGGTGTAATCTTTTTCTTGTTGAGCCGCTGGTGACCCGAGACGCCAGCGGCTCAACTCATTTCGCAGCGCGATGCAATTTTCGGCCCGGACCGGCCCGTCCCGTAGTCTGTGCCAGCCTCGTCGACACCCGTGGTGGTCAGGCGATGCGCGCGTCGGTAGCTCAGCGGTAGAGCACTCGGTTTACACCCGAGCGGTCGGCGGTTCGAAACCGTCCCGACGCACCCAGGTCCCGTGCAGCCTGCGCCTGCATGAGAGCCCTCTCATCGTCGCCTCACGGTCGGCTCACGCCGCCGCACCAGTCTTTCTCCCGTCCACCGGGCCACGTGCCCCGACGAGAGGAACCATGATGAAGAACCTCCTTCCCACCGCCCTGACGGGCGTCGCCGGTCTGACCGTGATCGGCCTGGTCGGCATGTCCTCGCCGATCGTCGCCTCGGCCGCCGACGAGGCTGCCAAGCGTGACGACGAGGCTCCGTCGCTGGTGCTGGTCGCCGACGACGATGACGACGACACCAACGACGACGAGAGCAACGACGACGACACCCGCTCGCGCACCGGTGCGAGTGCCAACACCTTCGACAACACGGCCAGCAACTTCACCGGTGTCAGCCGCGACCGCGACGTCAGCCGCGCCGACAAGACCCGCGACTGGACCCGGGACGGCGGCGACCGCACCCGGGACTGGTCGGCCAACCAGACCAACGACCGCAGCCGCAACGACACCCGCGGCTGAACCGGGAGGGGAGGGGACATGCGCACGCGGGACGACGTCTGGCACTTCGCGGAGGGCGACCTCCTCGCCCCGGGGCTGAGCACGCTGCGGCGTCTCGGCGGCGGCTCCGCCTACGAGGCGTGGCTGTGCTTCGACGAGGTGACCTGGTCGGCGGTCGTCGTCAAGGTGCTTCGTCCCTCCCAGGTCGAGGACGAGGCCTCCCTGCGCGGACTGCGCCGGGAGGTCCTGGCCCTCGACACGATCAACCACCCCGTCGTCGTCCGCTGCCTGCGCGACGGCCAGGACGGCGCCCGGCCTCACGTGGTGCTCGAGCACATCGACGGCCCGCGTCTCTCCAGCCTGATCCGCCGCCACGGGCGTCTGCAGGAGCAGCAGTACCTGCCGCTCGCCATCGACGTCGCGTCGGCGCTGCACTACCTGCGCCAGCTGGGTTGGACGCACCTGGACATCAAGCCGAGCAACGTGATCATGGGCGCCCCGGCGCGGCTGATCGACCTCTCCGTCGCCCGTCCCGAGGAGGACGCACGGCGGCTGAGGTACCCGATCGGCACAGACGCCTACATGGCTCCCGAGCAGTGCGCGCCGGGGGAGCAGGTGCCGTCGTACGCCTCCGACGTGTGGGGCCTGGGCGCCACGCTCTTCCACGCCGTCGCCGGCCACCGGCCGTTCGCCGACGGTGACCCCGACGCGGACGACGTACGACTGCGGTTCCCGCAGCTGGCGCAGGAGCCGGCACGGCTGCCCGACGGCGTGCCAGGGACGGTCGCGTCAGTGGTGGCGGCGTGCCTGCGACGCGACCCGGCCGACCGTCCGCGGCCGCACGAGGTCGCCGACGCGCTGGAGCCGGTCCTGGCCGGCCTGCCGCGGGGCTCGCTCGCCGGCTTCCGGATCAGGGGCTGACCCAGGTCCACGGCAGAGCCCGGCTCAGGCGTCGAGCCGGTAGCCGACCCCGCGGACCGTCGAGATCGCCGCTCCGCCGAGCTTGCGGCGGAGGTAGCCGACGTAGACGTCGACCACGTTGGAGCCCGGGTCGAAGTCGTAGCCCCACACCAGGTCGAGCAGCTGCTCCCTGGTCAGGACCTGGCCGGGGTTGAGCAGGAAGATCTCGGCCAGCGCGAACTCACGTGCCGACAGCTCGGAGTCGCCGTGCGGCCCCGAGATGCGGCGGGTACGCCGGTCCAGGCGCAGCCCGCCCACCACGAGGTCGTCGCCGCTGGCGGGGGCGTCGGCCGGGGCCAGGGCGCGCAGCCGCAACCGGATCCGCGCCATCAGCTCGGCGAACCGGAAGGGCTTGGGCATGTAGTCGTCGGCCCCGCTGTCGAGTGCGGTGACGGTGTCGGTGACCGAGTCACGTGCGGTCAGCACGATCACCGGCATCCGGCTGCCCTGGGAACGCAGCTGGTCGAGGACCTCGAACCCGTCCATCCCCGGCAGGCCGATGTCGAGCACCATCAGGTCGAAGCGACCCGACAGTGCCTCGTCGAGCCCGCTCGGCCCGTCGACGGCCACGGTCGGCTGGTGGCCCTCAGCGCGCAGGCCCTTGGCCACGAACGAGGCGATGCGCTGCTCGTCCTCAACGATCAGGATCTGGGCCACGTCGTCTCCTTCGCGCGATCGGGCAGGGTGATCTCCACATGCGCTCCTCGCGGTCGGGCGTCCTCGATGACGACCTCGCCGCCGTGAGCGTCCGCGATGGCCCGGACGATCGAGAGACCCAGGCCGAAGCCGTCGTCGCCGGGACGGACGCGGCCGCGGCCGAACCGCTCGAGCACGGCCTCGCGGTCGGCGGGGGCGATGCCGTCGCCGGTGTCGCGCACCCACAGCCGGATCCGGCCGCCCTCGCGGGCCGAGCCGATGGCGACCGTGTCGCCGGGGTCGGTGTGCTTGACCGCGTTGTCGGCGAGCTGGAGCACCGCTTGTGTGATCTTCTGCTCGTCCAGGACAGCGGTGCCCGCCGCGGTCTCGTCGAGCTGCCAGTCGCGCTCGCCCAGGGCTCGCGCCTTGGCGAGCAGCGACCGGGTGAGGTGGTCGAGGTCGACCTCGCCGGGGACGAGGAAGTCGGGGCGCCGGGTCTTGGCCAGCAGGATCAGGTCGCCGACCAGGCGGGACATCCGGTCGACCTCGTCGAGCAGGAGGTCGCGGGTCTCGGCCAGCTCGGCGGGGTCGCCGTGGTCGAGGAGCTCGAGGTGTCCGCGGAGCACGGTGAGGGGCGTCTTGAGCTCGTGGCCGGCGTCGTCGAGGAACTGGCGCTGAGCCGTGAAGCCGGAGTCCAGTCGCTCGAGCATCCCGTTGATCGTGCGGGTGAGCGCTGTGATGTCGTCGTTGCCCTGCTCGGGGATGCGACGCGACAGGTCGGTGGCGCCGATCTCGGCCGCGGTGCTGCGCAGTGCGGTCAGCGGCGCCAGCAGTCGCCCGGCCCGCCAGAGGGCGAGCAACGTGATGAAGCCCAGGAAGATGAGGGTGACGACGCCGTACGTCTGCATGGTCCGGTCGAGCTCGCTCCGCTCGTCGTCGGCGTAGTTGATAATCACGAGTGCACCGCCGGCCGTCGTGCTGCGGACGTCCTCGACGTTCACCCGGGTGACCCACACCTCGTGGTAGCGGGCGCTGTCGATGACCTCGGTGCCGCCGCGCCGGCTGAGCCGGTCGATGGCCTGCTGGTAGGCGGGGTCGTCGAGGATGGCCTGGCCGAACTGGTTCGGCGACGACTGGCGGGCCTGGCCGTCGACGTAGATCACCAGCATCTCGTCGTCGTCAGTGACGTTGCGCTCGAGGAAGAGCCGGAGGAGGCGCTCGACGTCCTCGAACGGCTCGCCCGTCTCGGGGTCGAGGCCCCCCTCCAGGACCCGGAACTCCTCGATCTCCTGATCGATCTGCTGGTTGAGGGTGCTGTCGATCCGCTGGGACTCCAAGACGTAGACGATGAGTCCCGCAGAGGCCATGGCGACGGCGGTGACGACCGCGATCGTGGCGGCGATGCGGGTGCGGACTGGGATCGGTCCCCAGCGCCACCGACGCCGGGCGCGCGCCGGGGGATCAGTCGTCGCCCCCATCGTCGCCCTCGCCGCCTTCGTCGTCATCCACGTCCTCGCTGGTGTCCTGGCCGGTGTCGTCGTCCTGGCCATCCTCTCCCGGATCGGCCTCGTCTCCGTCGCCCGCCTCGTCGAGCCCGTCGGTCGAGGTGAGCTCCCGCGGCTTCGGGGTGACAACGCTCGGGCCCGATCCGGGATCGTCCTCCTGGCGTGGCGAGGGCTCCGGTCGTGGCCGGTCGTGGCCCCCGCGCGCCCGGTCGTCGTCGACGTCACCCGTCCGGCCGATGATGACCGGACGGCTGCGGTCAGGCGGGGGCTCGTCGGACCAGCCGGCAAGGCCTACGGCGACCGCGACGAGTGACAGGGCCACGAGGGCGAGAAACGCCTTGGCCAGCAACGACATGGCGCCATCGTGGAAGCGGCACGTGTGCCGTCGATGAGTCCTGGATGAGAGGTCTCTCATGCGCCGCTCATCGACGTCCCGCCGCCGCCCACCGCAGCACGCGGGCGACCTCTCGTGACGGTGGGCGACGCGTGCCACAGTGGGCGCACCAGCAGATGGTCGAGATGGGAGCTGCCGTGATCGTCCCCTTCAGCGTCACCGACTTCATCGAGCGCGCCGCCGTCGTCTACGGCGAGCGCGTCGGCATCGTCGACGAGCCCGACCAGCCGGCCGAGTCGCTCGGCTCGCTCACCTACGCCGAGGCGTACGCGCTCTCGCGCCGGCAGGCGGCCCGGCTGGACGAGCTCGGCATCGAGGTCGGCGACCGGGTCGCGGTCATCAGCCACAACTCCGCGCGCCTGCTGACGTCGTTCTTCGGCGTGTGCGGCTCGGGCCGGGTGCTGGTGCCGATCAACTTCCGGCTGCGACCCGACGAGATCTCCTACATCGTCGCGCACTCGGGCGCCCGCGTGCTCTACGTCGACCCGGAGCTGGCCGGCTCGCTCGCCGAGATCGACGTCGAGCACACCTTCGTGCTCGGCGAGGACGAGTCGATGTTCGCCGCACCCGGCAGCGAGCCGCGCGAGTGGCAGCCGGACGAGAACGCGACGGCGACGATCAACTACACCTCGGGCACCACGGCGCGGCCCAAGGGCGTGCAGCTCACCCACCGCAACCTCTGGACCAACGCGCTGACCTTCGGCCTCCACGCCGGGGTGAGCGACCGCGACGTCTACCTGCACACCCTGCCGATGTTCCACGCCAACGGCTGGGGCATGCCGTTCACGATGGCGGGCATGGGGGTGCCGCAGGTCGTGCTGCGCAAGGTGGACGGCGCCGAGATCCTGCGCCGCGTCGAGCAGCACGGAGTGACGGTGATGTGCGCCGCGCCCGCCGTCGCGGCGGCCGTGCTGGAGGCGGCGCAGTCGTGGGAGGGCGAGATCCCCGGCCGCGACCGCGTCCGGATCATCATGGCGGGCGCGCCGCCTCCCACCCAGACCGTGGTGCGCGTGCAGGAGGACCTCGGCTGGGAGTTCATGCAGATCTACGGCCTCACGGAGACCTCGCCGCTGCTCACCGTCAACCGGACTCGGGCGGAGTGGGACGACCTGCCGGCGGAGGAGCGGGCCGCCAAGCTGGTCCGCGCCGGCGCGCCGGCCATCGGCGTACGCCTGCGCACCGACGACCAGGGCGAGGTGCTGGCACGGTCCAACGTCATCCTCGACGGCTACTGGGAGCGACCGGACGAGACGGAGAAGGCGCTCGTCGACGGCTGGTTCCACACCGGTGACGGCGGGGTCATCGGCGACGACGGCTACCTCACGATCAGTGACCGCAAGAAGGACGTCATCATCACCGGCGGCGAGAACGTCTCCTCCATCGAGGTCGAGGACGTGCTGTTCTCGCACCCGGCGGTCGCCGAGGTCGCGGTGATCGGCGTGCCGAGCGAGAAGTGGGGCGAGACCATCAAGGCCTTGGTCGTGCTGGCCGAGGGGGAGAGCGGCAGTCCTGAGATGGAGGCCGAGCTGATCGCCTGGTGCAAGGAGCACGCTGCGGGCTACAAGGCCCCGACGTCGGTCGAGTTCCGCGACGAGCTGGCGCGCACCGCGACCGGCAAGCTGCAGAAGTTCAAGCTGCGCCAGCCCTACTGGGAGGGCCAGGAGCGGCAGGTCAACTAGGCCGGGCGACATCGGGGATGATCAGAAGCATGCCAACGCTTGCGGACGTCGTCGACCTGCTGCACTCCTGGTATCCGCCGGCCACGGCCGACTCCTTCGACGCGGTCGGGTTGGTCGCGGGGGACCCGGAGGCGGAGGTGTCCCGGGTGATGTTCGCCGTCGACCCGACGATCGAGGTCGCCCGTGAGGCCGTGGAGTGGGGCGCCGACCTGCTTGTCGTGCACCACCCGCTGTTCCTCACGCCTGTGAGCTCCGTCGCGGCGACGACGCCCAAGGGGCGCACGCTGCACACGCTGACGGCCGGCGGGTGCGCCCTCCTGACCGCGCACACCAACGCCGACCAGGCGGAGTCGGGCGTCTCGGAGTCGCTGGCGCTCGCCCTCGGCCTGCGCGACCTCTCGCCGATCCGGACTGCCGCGTCGGGTGCCCTCGAGAAGATCGTGGTCTTCGCGCCGGTGGAGTCGGCCGACGCGGTGCGGGTCGCGCTGGCCGATGCGGGAGCCGGACGGCTGGGCGACTACGACTCCTGCTCCTGGTCGACGACCGGTGAGGGCCGGTTCCGCCCGCTCGACGGCGCCTCGCCCGCGATCGGGCAGGTGGGCGAGCTCGAGGTCGTCGAGGAGGTGCGCGTCGAGGTGGTCGTGCCGCGCGGACGGCGTACGGCGGTGGTGCGGGCACTGCTGGCCGCCCACCCCTACGAGGAGCCGGCCTTCGACGTGGTCCCGCTCGCCGACCCGGGTCTCGCGCAGACCGGCACCGGCAGGATCGGCACCGTGGACGAGACCACCCTGGAGCGGTTCGCGGCACACGTCGCGGGAGTGCTGCCCGCCACGGCACACGGCGTCCGGGTGGCCGGCGAACCGGACCGCCCGGTGCGGCGGGTCGCCGTGTGCGGCGGAGCCGGTGACTTCCTCCTCGACGAGCTCGTCCGCAGCGACGTCGACGTCTTCCTCACCAGCGACCTGCGCCACCACCGGGCGGGGGAGTTCCTCGAGCACGGAGGCCCGGCCCTGGTCGACGTGGCGCACTGGGCGGCGGAGTGGACCTGGCTCCCGGTGGTGGAGGGTCGGGTGCGAGCGGAGATGGGCGATAGGGTCGACACCCGGGTCAGCACGCTGTGCACCGACCCGTGGAAGTTCCGTCACTGAAAGTCCCCCAGGAGAGCTGTTGAAGGCCGATCCCACCCACCAGCTCACGCTCCTCGACGTCGCGGAGCTCGACTCGCGTGCCGCCCAGCTGCGCCACCAGCGATCCCACCTGCCCGAGCTGACCGAGATCGCGGCGCTCGAGAATGAGCGCACCGAGCTCACCGACCGGGTCCGCGACGCACGCATCGTCGTCGACGACCTCACCGTCGAGCAGGCCAAGGCCGACCGCGAGGTCGAGCAGGTCAGGACCCGTCGCGAGCGCGACCGGACCCGCATGGACACCGGCCTGATCACCAACCCCAAGGACCTCGAGCGGATGCAGCACGAGCTCGTCTCCCTCGAGCGGCGCATCTCGACCCTGGAGGACGCCGAGCTCGAGGTGATGGAGGCGCTCGAGGAGGCCCAGCAGGTGCTCGACGGCCTCGGCATCCGCGCCGACGACATCGACGCGCGGCTGGGCGAGCTGGTGTCGCTCCGCGACGACAAGCAGGCCGCGATCGACGCCTCGCTCGCCGAGGTCTCAGACGCCCGCGAGAGCGCCGTCAAGGGGATGCCCGACGACCTGATGGCGCTCTACGAGAGGCTCCGCGAGCAGAAGGGCATCGGGGCGTCGCTGCTGCGCGCGCGCCAGTGCGGCGGCTGCAACATGAGCCTCGACTCCTCCGAGCTCTCGCGCATCCGGTCCGCGCCGAAGGACGAGGTCATCCGGTGCGAGGAGTGCCAGCGCATCCTGGTGCGCACCGACGAGTCGGGACTCTGAGAGCCGGCACCACATGCGACTGCCCGACGCGGAGCTGATGGCGGCGCGCGGTCGTACGTCGCTGCGCGCCCGGGTCGGTCGACTCCGCGCGAAGGGCTGGGTCATCGGCCAGTGCGCGATCGCGGCAGGCGTCGCCTGGTGGCTGGCCGCCGACGTCTTCGAGCACCACCTGCCCTTCTTCGCGCCGATCGCGGCTGTCGTGTCGCTCGGCATGTCCTACGGCCAGCGGCAGCGCCGCGTCGCCGAGGTCACCGTGGGCGTCGCGCTGGGTGTGCTGCTCGGCGACGTCACCACCCACCTCATCGGGTCGGGCGGCTTCCAGATCGCGTTGATCGTCGCTGCCGGCATGTCCATCGCCCTGCTGCTCGACGCGGGACAGCTGCTGATCATCCAGGCGGCCGTCCAGGGGATCGTGGTCGCCGCGCTGGCCCCGGCTCCGGGGGACGCCTTCCTGCGCTGGACCGACGCCCTGATCGGCGGTGCCGTGGCGCTCGTGGCCGCGACCGTGGTGCCCCGGGCACCGCTGCGAAAGCCGCGCGACCAGGCCGCCGTCGTCGTGCGCAAGATCGCCGAGCTGCTGCGCTCGGCCGCGGACCGACTCGGAGACGGTGACATCGACCTCGCGCTCGCCGCCCTGCGCGACGCCCGGTCCACCGACGTGCTCATCGCCGAGCTGCGGGCCGCATCGGAGGAGGGCCTCTCGGTCGTGAGCTCCTCGCCGTTCCGCCGACGGCACGGCGAGGACCAGCGCCGGCTCGCCGACCTCGTCGAGCCCCTCGACGTGGCGCTGCGCAACACCCGCGTCGTCGTCCGCAGGGTGGCGGTGGCGTGCTACCGCCGCGAGCCGGTGCCGGCGTCGTACGCGTCCTTGATGCGGGACCTCGCCGTGCTGTCGGAGCGGGTCGCCCGGGAGCTGGTGGCTGACCGGATGGCCACCGTCGTCGTCGACGACCTGATCGCGCTGGGCCGGGCCACTGCAGCCGTGGAGCACAGCGACGACCTGTCCGCCGAGGTGATCCTCGCGCAGGTGCGCTCGATCATCGCCGACCTGCTGGCGCTGTGCGGGATGGATCCGCTCGAGGCGACCGACGTGATCCCGCTGCGCTAGACCTCGCTCACGACGACGTCGAGCTGGGTGCCCTTCGGCGTCGGCGCGCCGACCTCGACGGTCCAGCCGAGGCGGACGAGGGTCTGGGCGAGCGCCTTCGGGGTGCGCGGGTCCGCGCCGTCCTCCAGCAGGGCTCGGACGATGCGGCCCTTGGTGGCCTTGTTGAAGTGGCTCACGACGGTGCGCCTGCCGCCCGACTCGTGGAGGACGCGCACGGTCGTGACCCGGCGGGCCGTGTCCGGTGTGGGCCTCCAGAAGGCGGCGTACGTGCTGGACCGGAGGTCCACGAGCAGCCCCTGGCGCATCGCGTCGGTGATCGCCTCGCCCAGCACCTCCCGCCACGCGCCGGCGACCGAGCCGACGCCCGGGAGGACGGCGTCACCGGAGAGCCGGTAGGCGGGGATCCGGTCGCCGGGCCGGAGCAGTCCGAACAGGGCGCTGGTCACTGCGACGCGAGTGGTGGCGCGGCGCCTGGCCGCGGGGGAGAGGGTCGCCAGGTCCAGTGCGTCGTAGAGGACGCCGGTGTAGATCGCGTCCGCACGGGCGGTCGGCGCGGAGTCGAGGGACGCGTTGCGCTGCACGAGGTCGCGCTGTGCTGGGCCGAGGCCGAGCACTGCAGCCGCCTTGTCGGCGTCGTCACGGCACAGGGAGGTGAGTGCCTCCAGCAACGTCGTACGGGTCGCGGTCAGCGAGGGTGAGGCAAGCGAGGAGAGGTCGAGGGGCTTGCCCCGTCGGGGAGCGGTCTTGCCCTCGCTGGGCGGCAGCAGGATCAGCACGCGCACAGGGTAGGTGCGCGTCCGACCCTTGTCGTCGCGGGTCCGGGATTCGACGGCTCCCGGTTAGGGTCGGGACATGCCCAGCAATCGTGTGGTGAAGGTCCGACCGAGCGGGGACAGCGTGTCTGCGCAGCAGATGCGGGACGGCATCGCGGCGATCCAGGCCGAGCTGAAGGTCTCGCCGGCCTTCCCCGATGCGGTCGAGCAGGCTGCGGCCGAGGCGGCCGCAAACCCACGGCTCCCCGACCTGGACCGCACGGACATCGAGCTCGTCACGATCGACCCGGAGTCGGCCCGCGACCTCGACCAGGCGATGCACATCGAGCGCGACCCCCAGAACCCAGGTGGCTACGTCGTCCACTACGCGATCGCCGACGTGGCGGCGTTCGTGACGGCCGGGGACGCCGTCGACGTCGAGGCCCACCGGCGCGGAGAGACGCTCTACGGCGCCGACTCCAAGGTCCCGCTGCACCCGCCCGTGCTCAGCGAGGGCGCGGCGTCGCTGCTCCCCGACGAGGTCCGGCCCGCCCTGCTGTGGACCATCAAGGTCGACGGGACGGGCGAGGGCACGGACGTCGACGTCGAGCGGGCGCTGGTGAAGTCGCGCGCCAAGCTGTCCTACGAGGGTGTCCAGGCCGACCTCGACGCCGACCGTGCCAGCGAGCTGATCGGACTGCTCAAGGAGGTCGGCGAGCTGCGGCTGGCACGTGAGGCCGCGCGGGGCGGGGTGTCGCTTCCGCTGCCCGAGCAGGAGCTCGTGGAGGACGAGGCGGGCCACTGGCGGCTGGAGTTCCGCCGGCTGACGGCGGTCGAGACCTGGAACGCGCAGATCTCGCTGCTGACCGGCATGGCCGCGGCCTCGCTGATGGTCTACGCCCGCGTCGGCGTCCTGCGCACCCTGCCGCCGGCAGATCCACGCGACGTCAAGCGGCTGCACCGCACCGCACGGGCGCTGGGGATCGAGTGGCCGGCCGAGCAGCTCTACCCCGACTTCATCCGGACGCTCGACCCCTCCAGGCCGACGCACGCGGCGATGGTCGTCGCGTGCACCCGGCTGCTGCGCGGCGCCGGCTACGTCACGTTCAACGGCGAGCTCCCCGAGCTGGCGCAGCACTCGGCGCTCGCCTCCGAGTACGCCCACGTCACTGCGCCGCTGCGCCGCCTGGCCGACCGCTACGCCGGCGAGATCTGCGTGGCGCTGTGCGCCGGCACCGACGTGCCCGACTGGGTGATCGCCGCGATGTCGCAGCTGCCCGACACCATGACCGACTCCGGTCGGCGCGCCAACCAGTACGAGAACGCCGTCGTCGACCTCTGCGAGGCGGAGCTGCTCGCCGAGCGGGTCGGTGACACCTTCGCCGCCGTCGTGGTCGAGCTCGACGACAAGGACAAGAAGAGGGGCGACATCACCATCCGCGAGCCCGCCATCGAGGCGTCGGTGACGGGCGAGCAGGACCTGCCGCTCGGCGAGGAGGTCACGGTGGAGCTGGTGCAGGCCGACCCGGCGTCGCGGGCGGTGGCGTTCCGCCTGGCGTGAGCGCCGCCCGCCGCCGGTGAACCCCACGCCTGGGCGGTGCGTACTCCCCGGCGAGGAGGTCCTTGTGGTCGGTGTCCGTCTCGGTCTGGTGACCGGTCTGGTGAGCGTGGTCGTCCTGCTCGCCGTCCTCGGCATGGCCCCCGGCGTCGGCCGGGTGGGCTGGATCGTCGGACTGGCCTGCGCGTGCGTGCTCGCCGGGTCCGCCGCGTGCAGGGCCGGGGTCGACCGGGTGATGACGCTGGGCCCTGCCGACCTGGTCACCCTGACGCGGGCCGTGCTCGCCTGCGGCGTCGCGGCCCTCGCGGCCGAGTCGCTGGTCACCGACACCGAGGTCGGCGGCACCCTGGTGCCGCTGGCAGTGGTGGCGCTCGCCCTCGACTTCGTCGACGGCCGGGTGGCTCGGCGCACGGGCACCGCATCGGCGTACGGCGCCCGGCTGGACGGGGAGGCCGATGCCTTCCTGATCCTCGTGCTCAGCGTCCACGTCGCCAGCTCGGCCGGCAGCTGGGTGCTGGCCATGGGGGTCGTGCGCTACGCCTACGCGGTAGCCACGTGGGTGCTGCCGTGGATGCAGCAGCCGCTGCCCCCGCGCTACTGGCGCAAGGTCGTCGCGGCCTTCGTCGGGACGGTCCTCGTCGTGGCGGCCTCCGGCTCCGCGCCGGACCCCGTGACGTACGCCGCGCTGGTTGCGGCCGGACTGCTGCTCGCCGAGTCGTTCGGCTGGGACGTCGTGTGGCTCTGGCGACGGCGCCCGACCCGGATGAACCGAACCGCCGGACGCCCCGTTCTCCCTGGCAAGGCCCTCGATCGAAGCAGGTGACAGACATGCGTGTGGTTGCAGCAGTCTCGGTGCTCGTGTCCGCAGCGGTGCACCTCTACCTCTGGCTGGACTTCGCCCGCGACGACGACTTCCTCGGACCCTCGTTCATGCTCAACGCCGTCGGCGGCGCGGTGATCGCCGTGCTGCTCCTGGTGTGGCGGCACTGGGTGCCGCCCTTCCTCGCGGTGGGCTTCGGCCTCTCCACGCTGCTCGCCTTCGTGCTGGCCACGACGGTCGGCCTGTTCGGAGTCACGGCGAGCTGGACCGGCTGGGCGGTGTGGGTCGCGGCCGTCTCCGAGGTCGTCGCGGCGGTGGCAGGGGCGATCCTGCTCGTCGCGGACAACCCGCTCCGCTCACGCGTCGAGTCGTAGGACGACGCGGCCGTCGGTCGTCCGGACCTCCACGTCAGCGATGTCGTCGCGACCGACGGAGGTGGCGGCGGGCACCTCCATGGTGGTGCCGTCGACGGAGCGCCAGCTGCCCACCTGCTCCGTACGCCCGTCCTCCGTGGTGACGAACAGCAGGTAGTCGACCTTGCCGGGCAGCTCGACGTCGACCCACTCGCGGTCGTAGGTGCAGGTGATCAGCAACCGGGTGCCCCAGGTGACCGCCTCCAGGCCCAGGGTGGCCTGGATCGGCACCTCGCCGACGGGCCTCATCGCCCGGGTCTCCACCACGGCCGAGCTGCTCGTGCCCGGTCCGCTGACGGGCGGAGCGTCGTCGCCCCTGGTCAGGACCACCGGCACGGCGAGGGCTGCGACCGCGGCCGCGGCAGCGAGGCCGGCGAACACGGCCGTGCGCCGCCGACGGCGGTCCTCGACGGCACGGTTGAGCGCGGGCAGGAGGGTGGAGGGCAGGGGCGGGTCGTCCGGCGGGTTCTCGAGCACGCTCGCGTCGATCCGGTCCAGGAGCCCGGGCATGCCGGCCAGTGAGCGGACCGACCGCGTGCACGCGTCGCACGTCTCGAGGTGCCGCTCGAACTCGAGGCGTTCGGCGGGGCTGAGGGCGCCGAGCACGTAGGCCGCGTCGTCGTGGGCGAAGTCGCAGCTCATCCGGTCACCCCCATCTCCTCCAGGGCGAGCCGGAGCGCGCGCAGGGCGTAGTGGGTGCGGGACTTCACGGTGCCCGGGGGGATGCCGAGGCGGCGCGCCACGTCGGCGACCGACCGCCCGCGGTAGTAGCACTCGAGCAGCACGATCCTGTGGTCCTCGGACAGGTGCGTGAGCGCCTCGGCCACCATCCAGGAGAGCAGCAGCTGGTCGCTCGCGTCGTCCTCCGCCGAGCGTCGTGGCTCGGGGACCTCCTCGACCGGGGACTCCGGTCGGGCACGGCGGCTGCGCCAGTCGTCGATCACGATGTTGCGGGCCACGGTGAACAACCAGGAGCGCACGGCTGCCGGTGAGCTCTCGAGGATGGTGCGGTGGCGCCAGGCGCGCAGCAGCGTCTCCTGGGTGACGTCCTCGGCGTGGGAGCGGTCGTTGCCGACCAGGCGCAGGCAGAAGCGCCAGAGCACGTCGGCGTGCTCGTCGTGCACCCGTCGCATCTGCGCGACCTCGTCCTTCGGCACCTCACTCCTCCTGCCCGGGGAGACGCCCGGCGACTCCGAACGGTTCACCGCGTGCTCGCTCGGGTGCTCACAGTCTTGCCCTCCGGGCCGAATGCCGCGAGGAACTCGTCGCGGAACGCGTCCATCCGCCAGACCGGCGCCTCGTCCGAGGGTCGGAGGCCGTCGTCCCACCCCCACCCGCTGATCAGGTCCATGACGGCCGGGTCGGCCGCGATCACCGTCACCGGCACGTCGTGTCCCGAGTCCTCTCCGGACACGATGGTCGCCGGCTGGTGGTCGCCCAGCATGACGACCACGAGGTCCTCGTCGCTGGTGCTCGACAGGAACCAGAAGACGGACTGCAGCGAGTAGGCGATCGACCCGGCGTACGCCGCGCGCACCCGGGACGGGTCGGGCCAGATGTCGGCCTCGGAGGGCAGGGTCTCGGGCATCCCGTCGAAGACCGATCCGTCGCCCACGCTCTCTTGTGCGACGAGGCGTGGGGTGCGTGACCACGGGGCGTGGCTGCTGATCAGGTCGATCTCGGCCATGACCGGCACGCGGTCGCGTGGCTCGAGCTCGAGCCGCCGGAACGCGTCGAGGGTGAACTGGTCGGGCATGGTCGGGTAGCCGAAGCGTGGCCCCCGGTAGCCGATGTTGCGCGAGTCGTAGACGTGGTCATAGTTGTAGAACTCCCCCTGCGGCCAGGCGCGGGTGTTGGCAGGGACGGCCGCGACGGTGCGCCAACCGGCCCGCCCGAACAGGCTCGAGAGGGTCTCGCGAGGCGTCGTGACGAGGTGGTCGTAGCGCTGCTGGGTGTCGACCCACAGGCCCGCGTGCAGCGTGGCGTGCGCGAGCCAGCTCAGCGCTCCGAAGGTCGACGAGGTCAGCCAGCCGCTTCGGGCGCTGAAGCCCGTACGCGTTAGCTCGCGCGCGCCGTCCTCGAGGGCGACGTCGACAGCGGGCGAGAGGCCCGGGTCGTCGAGCGCGACGCGTCCATAGCTCTCGACGAACACGAACACGACGTCCTTGCCCCGCAGGGCGGTGAGCAGCTGGTCGGCGGGCTGGTCGCGCATCGGGTCGGATTCCGCCGCGGCGACGAACTCGCGCTGGTCGCGCAGCTGCGACGGCACGCGCGCGACCTGCCCGTAGACGTACGACGCCGTGTCCCGCGACGCCACGGGGAGGGTGCCGGGACGCACCCCGAGCAGGCTCAGAGCCAGCCAGAGGGGCAGGAGCACGGAGACCAGGCGCACAGTCGCGGTCCGGTGGCGCAGGGCGGCGCCAGAGACACGTACGACGGCGCGCGGCACCAGCACGAGAGCGGCGAGGAGGGCTGCGGCTGCGCCTGCCAGGAGCAGGACCCCGAGCGGTCCCTCAGCGGCACCCCGCACCGTCTCCACGAGGGAGCCGGCGTAGCGCCAGTCGATCATCGGGTCGAACGGCCGGTTCAGCGCCTGGAAGAAGCCCACGTCGAGCAGCTTGGACATCGTGACGACGCCCAGCAGCGTGCCGGCGGTGACGACCAGCAGCCGGCGGAGGCGTACGAAGCGCTCCGGCAGGACGAGCACCACCGCGAGCAGGACGAGCAGCTCGAGCGGCAGCCGCAGGAGGGCGGTCGGTGTCATCTCCTCGAGCCGGTTGGGCGACGTGAGCGCGACCGCCACGAGGGTGAGCGACAGTAGGGTCAGCACGACCGACCAGGCCCGGCGTTGAACCGACGGCACACCCACTCCGTTCATCCCGGCGTACAGGGAGCATCAGGAGAGGGAACGGAGCACGGTCCCTCCTGGTTCACACCGAACGAGCAGAGGTGGACGAGTGCGAGGAGAGGCCCGGGCCTTCTGGCTCAGGGAACCGGGGGTCGGCGAGATCCGAGACGTCTCGCTGCCGCCGCCGGGGCCCGAGGACGTCGTCGTGCGGACTTTGCGCTCGGCCATCAGCCGGGGGACCGAGAGCCTGGTCTTCGGCGGTCACGTGCCGGTCGACCAGCGCAGCGCGATGCGGGCGCCCTTCCAGGACGGCGAGTTCCCGGGACCGGTGAAGTACGGCTACCTCAACGTCGGTCTCGTGGAGCACGGCCCCGACACGTTGCGCGGCCGCAACGTGTTCTGCCTGCACCCGCACCAGACGGCGTACGTCGTTCCGTCCTCGGCAGTCGTCCCCGTGCCGGACGGGGTGCCCGTGGCACGAGCGGTGCTGGCCGGCATCGTGGAGACGGCGGTCAACGCGCTGTGGGACGCGCCGCCTCTGGTGGGCGACCGCGTGGCGGTCGTCGGGGCGGGGGTGCTCGGGTGCTCCGTGGCCCGGCTGGCCGCGCGAGTTCCCGGCACGACGGTGACCCTGGTCGACATCGACCCGTCACGCGCGTCCGTTGCGGCCGCGCTCGGCGTGGACTTCGCGCTGCCCCAGGACGCGGAGGGCGGGTGCGACCTGGTGGTGCACACCAGCGCCACCTCAGCCGGCCTCCAACGCTCTCTGGAGCTGCTCGCGCCGGAGGGCACGGTGCTCGAGCTCAGCTGGTACGGCGACCAGCCCACGACGCTCTCGCTCGGCGGCAGCTTCCACGTGGGACGGCTGACCCTGAGGGGGAGCCAGGTGGGCCGCGTGTCCCCGGCGCGCCGCGACAGCCGGACGACCTCGCAACGCCTCGCGCTCGCGCTGCGGCTGCTGCGGGACGTGGCGTTCGACAGCCTGCTGACGGGGGAGTCGGCCTTCGAGTCGCTGCCCGAGGTGATGCCCCGGCTGGTCTCGCGCGAGCTGCCCGCCTTGTGCCACGGCGTGACCTACGGCCCGCTCGACGAGGAGGAGGAGGTCCCGTGTTCGGCGTGACGGTCCGCGACCACATGATGGTCGCCCACAGCTTCCGGGGCGAGGTGTTCGGACCCGCCCAGCGGCTGCACGGCGCCACGTTCGTCGTGGACGCGACGTTCCGCGGGGACGTCCTCGACGAGGACGGGATCCTCGTCGACATCGCCCAGGCGACCGACGCGCTGAGGGCCGTCGTCTCCGAGCTGTCCTACCGCAACCTCGACGAGGAGCCGATCTTCGCCGGGACCAACACGACGACCGAGGTGCTGGCGCGCCACGTGGCCGACCGACTGGCCGAGCAGGTGGCGGCCGGTGCGCTCGGGCCCGCGCCGGGACTCAGCGGGCTCGTGGTCACGCTGCACGAGTCCCACGTCGCGTGGGCGAGCTACGAGCGATCGCTGTGACGCCCGGGATGCTGCACGTGGTCGTGCCGGGAGGATCCGACGACCCGGCACGGGCGAGCGGCGGCAACACCTACGACCGCGAGCTGTGCTCCGCACTGGCGCGACAGGGCCGGCCGGTCGACGTGATCGAGGTCGAGGGCGGCTGGCCGTGGTCCGCCGACCTGGGGTCATGTGGCCTCGCGCGGGCTCTGCGCCGGCTCCCGGACGGCGCGACCGTGCTCGTCGACGGGCTGCTCGCCTCACGGCTGCCCTCGGTGATGGTGCCCGAGGGTGGACGGCTGCGGATCGTGCTGCTCATGCACCTGCCGGCCGGCGTCGACGACGAGGCCGCCCGACCGGACGAGCGCCGCGTGGTGGCCGCCGCCGCCTCCGTCCTGACGCCCAGCGCCTGGTGCCGGGACTGGCTGGTGGGGGAGTACGACGTCGAGCCCGGGCGCGTGCACGTCGCCCACCCGGGCGTCGAGCGTGCAGCCGTGGCCGCGGGCTCGCCGGGCGGCACGTCCCTGCTGACGGTCGGGACGGTCAGCACCGTGAAGGGGCACGACCACCTCGTGGCGGCCCTCGCGCACCTGCGCGACCTCTCCTGGACCTGGAGCGCCGTCGGCTCGACGTCGGTCGAGCCGGACTTCGCGGCAGCCGTGCAGGTCACCGCCGCGGGACTCGCGATCGACGACCGCTGCCGGTTCCCCGGGCCGCTGGCAGGGGACGCGCTGCAGTCGGCGTACTCCGCCGCCGACCTGCTGGTGGTGCCCAGCCGCGCAGAGACCTACGGCATGGTCGTCACGGAGGCACTGGCCCACGGGCTGCCGGTCGTCGCCCACGACGTCGGCGGGGTGCGCGAGGCCATCGGCGAGACGGCGAACGGTGCCGTGCCGGGCATCGTGGTGCGTCCGGGCGACCGCGCCGAGCTGGCGGCGGCGCTGAGGTCGTGGCTCTCGGACACCTCGCTGCGCTCGCGCCTGCGCGCCGCGGCACTCGAACGACGATCGCAGCTGGCCGGATGGTCGGTCACCGCCGAGCTCGTGGGATCCGTCGTACGGGACGTGGCGGCATGAGCGCCTCTTCCGTGGCGAGCTCCGCGGCGAGTTCCGTGGCGAGGTGGCGCTGGCTGGTCGGCGCGCTGGTGCTCGCCCTCGTGGTCTGGCAGGTGGGGAGCGAGTCCGTGGTGGCAGGACTGCGTGCCCTCGACGCGGGGGTGGTCGCGCTCGGGCTGGGCGTCACCCTGGTCACGACCGCTGCCTGCGCCTGGCGCTGGCAGCTCGTCGCACGCGAGCTGGGGGTCGCCATCGAGCTGCCCACGGCCGTTGCGGCGTGCTACCGCGCCCAGCTCCTCAACACGGTCCTGCCCGGCGGCGTGCTCGGTGACGTGCACCGCGGGCTGGTGCACGGACGCTCGACCGGGGAGACCGGACGGGCCCTGCGGGCGGTCGGCTGGGAGCGGTTCGCCGGGCAGGTGGTGCAGGCGCTCCTCGCTCTCGTCGTCCTGCTTCTGCTCCCGTCCCCGGTCCGGGCGGCGCTCCCGTGGGCGCTCGCCGTAGTCGTGATGGCGGTGATCGGCGTCGTGCTCCTGGTGCGACACACCCCGGAGCGTCCGACCTGGTGGAGCCGCGTGGCACGCGTCGTGCGCGACGACATCACGCTCGCGCTCCTCGTACGCCGGTCCTGGCCCGGGATCGTCGTGGCCTCGGTCGTCGCGGTGGCCGGGCACCTGACGACGTACGTCGTGGCTGCGCGGGCAGTGGGCGTCTCCGCACCGGTCACGACGCTGGTGCCGCTCGCCGTGGTGGTGCTGGTCGTCGCCGCAGTGCCGCTGAACCTGGCCGGGTGGGGACCGCGCGAGGGCATCGCCGCGTGGGTGTTCGCGGCCGCCGGCCTCGGTGCGGGCACCGGTGTGGCGACCGCCGTGGCCTACGGCGCGATCGTGCTGGTCGCCAACCTCCCGGGCGTCGTCGTGCTCCTCCGCGCTCGCGGGCCGGAGCGGGCCCGGGTGATCCACGTCGAGGCAGGAGGACGGGCCCGTGCCTGAGCGCCCCTACACGATCCTGAGCTGCAGCATCTCGCTCGATGGCTACCTCGGCGGCGCGACCGAGGAGCGGCTGGTCCTGTCCAACGACGCGGACCTCGACCGCGTCGACCGGGTGCGCGCCGAGTGCGACGCCATCCTCGTCGGCGCCGGGACGGTCCGCGACGACAACCCCCGGCTGCTCGTCCGAGACCCCGCGCTGCGTGAGCGCCGGCGGGCGCGCGGGCTGCCGGAGTCGCCGGCGAAGGTGACCATGACGCGGCACGCGCACCTCGACGCGGCCAGCAACTTCTTCGCCACCGGTGACAGCGAGAAGATCGTCTACTGCACGAGCGCCTCGGTCGCCGCGGCGCGCAGCCGGCTGGCGCGGGTCGCGACCGTCGTGGACGGCGGCCAGCAGGTGGAGGTCGGCCGGCTGACCGAGGACCTCTACGACCGCGGCGTGCGGCGGCTGATGGTCGAGGGGGGAGGCCGGGTGCACACGCAGTTCCTCACCTCCGCGGCGGCCGACGAGCTCCACCTCGTCGTCGCCCCCTTCTTCGTCGGCACCTCGCAGGCCCGCAGGTTCGTGGGGGACGGCGCGTTCCCGTGGAACCCCGGGCACCGGGCCCGCCTGGCGGAGACACGACAGATCGGTGACGTGGTGCTGCTGCGCTACGCCCTCTCGACCCGATTCGAGGAGACCGCATGAACACCCCACGAAACTGCGGGCTTCCCCCGCTGCGCTCCTCCAGCCCACACTTCCGCGGGGACCCCGCATGAGCGTCGAACGCCTCCCTGACCAGCCGGTCGCGGCCACCATCCGCCGTCACGTGGGGCTGCCCATGCGTACGCCCGACGGGTCCTCCGTGCCGGCCCGGATGTTCACCTTCGAGGGCCTGGTGGACGGGCGCGAGCACGTCGCGGTGAGCCTGGGTGACTGGTCGCTGGAGGACGCCCGCCGGCGCGCGCGGACCCCGCTGGTGCGGCTGCACAGCGAGTGCCTGACCGGTGACGTGCTGGGCAGCGCCCGCTGCGACTGCGGACCGCAGCTGCAGGAGGCGGTCACCCGCATCGCCGCAGAGGGTGGCTACCTGCTCTACCTTCGCCAGGAGGGCCGTGACATCGGCCTCTACAACAAGATCGACGCCTACGCCCTGCAGGAGCAGGGACTCGACACCTACGAGGCCAACCGCGCCCTCGGGTTCGCGGAGGACCAGCGCGACTACACGGTCGCCGTGCAGATGCTGCGCGCCCTCGGCGTCGACCGGCTGCGCCTGCTGTCCAACAACCCCGACAAGGCCGCCCAGCTCGAGGACGCCGGCATCCGGGTCGAGCAGCACGTGCACACGGGACTGCACGTCGGCCCGGGCAACGTCGACTACCTGGCCGCCAAGGCCCGGCACGGTGGCCATGTGCTGCACCTGCCGGGTGTCTGAGGAGTGGGCCGGCCTGTAGGCCGGGTTCTGTCCCTCACCTGAGACATGCTCAGGCGCGGGGGCGGCCATCCATCTGCGACGACCGTTGCCGGCCGCCTGGTGCGATCTACCCGGATGCTCGGGCGGGCCGCCCTCGAACGCATCCTGTCTGATCTTGCTCCGGGTGGGGTTTGCCTAGCTGCGCCAGTCGCCTGGCGCACTGGTGGTCTCTTGCACCACCGTTTCACCCTTACCGCTCCGTGAGGAGCGGCGGTCTGTTCTCTGTGGCACTGTCCCGCGGGTTTCCCCGGGTGGCTGTTGGCCACCACCCTGCCCTGTGGAGCCCGGACCTTCCTCGACCCGCCACCTTCGTGTCGGACCGCGGCCGCCCGGCCGACCCACTCACCCACGATCCTAGCGGGGATCAGGGGTGGGTGAGGACCTCGGCGCCGTCCTCGGTGACCAGCAGGGTGTGCTCGAACTGCGCGGAGCGACGGCGGTCCTTGGTCACGACGGTCCAGCCGTCGTCCCACATGTCGTAGTCGGGGGTGCCGAGGTTGAGCATCGGCTCGATGGTGAACGTCATCCCGACGCGGATCTCGTCGTCGAAGCGCTCGTCGTCGTAGTGGGGGATGATCAGCCCGGAGTGGAACGCGGTGCCGATGCCGTGGCCGGTGAAGTCGCGTACGACGCCGTAGCCGAAGCGCCGCGCGTAGGCCTCGATCACCCGGCCGATGATGTTGACCCGCCGGCCCGGCTTGACCGCCTTGATCGCCCGGTCGAGGGACTCCTTCGTCCGCTCGACGAGCAGGCGCGACTCCTCGTCGACGTCGCCGGCGAGGAAGGTGGCGTTGGTGTCGCCGTGGACGCCGCCGATGAAGGCGGTGATGTCGATGTTGACGATGTCGCCGTCCTCCACGACGCGGGAGTCGGGGATGCCGTGGCAGATCACCTCGTTGACGCTGGAGCACAGCGACTTCGGGAAGCCGCGGTAGCCCAGTGTCGAGGGGTAGGCCCCGTGGTCGCACAGGAACTCGTGCCCGATCCGGTCGAGCTCGTCGGTGGTCACTCCCGGCACGACGTGCGCGCCGACGAGCTCGCGGGCCTGGGCGGCCAGGCGGCCGGCGATCCGCATCCTCTCGATGGTCTCGGCGTCCTTGACCTCCTCGCCCGCGAAGCGCTCCGGGGCGGGCTGGTCGACGTACTCGGGACGGGCGATGTGCGCGGGCACGACGCGACGCGGCGAGATGACGGCAGGGGCTACGGCAGACACGTGGGCGAGTGTAGTTTCGGGCCATGAGCGAGAACGAATACTGGTTCTGCCTGACTCACCACACCGTCGAGGGCCACGACGGTTGCAAGAACGCCGACCGCCTCGGCCCCTACCCATCGTCGGAGGAGGCCTCCCGAGCCCTGGAGAAGGTCCGGGAGCGCAACGAGGCCTGGGACAACGACCCCGCCTGGAACGACGACGACGCTCCCGACCCCGGGGACGGGATCACCCCAGGCACGCCGGACCACTGATCACTTCTTCTTCTTGCCCTTGAGGGGTGAGGCCGACTGAGCGAGGTCGGCAGCAGCGCGCACGCTCTTCAGCGCCCGCTTGGTGCCCTTGTCCAAGGTCTTGGTGACCTCGGAGATCGCATGCGTGCCGGCCTCGATCGCATGGCTGCCGGCCTCGACGGCTCGCTCGGCAGGCGAGCGCTTGGCAGCCTTGGTCGGCTTCGGGACGGCGGCCTGCGGTGCCGGCGCGGCCTTCTTGGCAGGAGCCGTCTTCTTCGCAGCGGTCTTCTTGGCTGGGGTCTTCTTGGCTGGGGTCTTCTTGGTCGTCGACTTCTTCGCCGTTGTCTTCTTCGCAGCTGACTTCTTGGCTGCGGTCTTCTTGGCGGGGGCCTTCTTGGCTGCGGTCTTCTTCGCTGCCGTCTTCTTGACCGGGGTCTCGCTCACAGCTCACTCCTCGCTTCGTCGGAAGCCTGATCCTGCCGCGCGCCGGTCGCGTTGTCACCGACTAGCGTGTCGGCGTGCACCAGCGTCGCGTCCGAGAGCCCCTGTCGCCCTGGCCGTTCGTCGGCCTGGTGGGCCTGGCGTGCGTGGCCTTCCTGATCGGCGCGACTCCGGTGGCGGTGGGCGCGCCGTGGTGGGCGATCACGCTGCTCGCGCTCGTGTGGGTGGCGGCGCTGCTGCTCGCCATCGGCTGGTTCGGCACCCGGCCCAAGGTGGTCGCCCTGCTCCCGCTGCTCGTGGCGCTCGTGTGGGTCGCGAGCGTCGTGGGTGGCGCGAGGTTCCTCGACTGGGCGTGACCCGGTCGGCGGGTCAGGCCAGCGGGTCAGGCCGGCGGGTCAGGCAGGGGTCAGAAAGTGTGGTCGGGTCCGGGGAAGGTGCCGCCGCGCACGTCGTCCGCGTACGCCTTGGCCGCCTCGAGCAGCACACCGTGCACGTCGGCGTACTGCTTGACGAAGCGGGCCATCCTGCCGGTGCGCAGCCCGAAGGCGTCCTGCCACACCAGCACCTGGCCGTCGCAGCCCGCGCCGGCGCCGATGCCGATCGTCGGGATGGTCAGCTCCTTGCTGATCTGCTCGGCGACGTCACCGGGCACCATCTCCATGACGACGGCGAAGGCACCGGCCTCCTCGACGGCGTGCGCGTCGGCGACGATCCGCTCGCTCGCGTCGCCGCGGCCCTGGACGCGGTAGCCGCCGAGGGCGTGCTCGGACTGGGGGGTGAAGCCGATATGGGCCATCACCGGGATGCCGCCGCGGGTGCACTTCTCGATGACGGGTGCCATCTCGGCGCCGCCTTCCAGCTTGACGCAGTGGGCACCCGCCTCCTTCATGAACCGGACGGCCGTGAGGTAGCCCTGCTCGGGCGAGGCCTGATAGCTGCCGAAGGGGAGGTCGCCGACGACCATGGCCCGCTTGACCGACCGCGCCACCGCGCGCGTGAGGGGGAGCAGCTCGTCGACAGTGACGGGCAGCGAGGTCTCGTTGCCGAAGACGTTGTTGGAGGCCGAGTCACCCACCAGGAGGAGGTCGATGCCGGCCTCGTCGAAGGTGGCCGCGGTGTACATGTCGTACGCCGTGAGCATGGTGATCTTCTCGCCGCGCTCCTTCATCTCCCGCAGATGATGGGTGCGCACTCGCTTGACCGGGGCCGCCGGGGCCGCCGGGCCGGAGCCGTAGGGGGCGGTCTCTTCGGGCTGTGAAGACATGGGTAGCTCCTCGTCATCTCGCAGCTCCCTGATGGAGTCCACGGACCACTCGTCAGGCTAGTCCGGAGGAGGGCGAACGACGGTGTGGCGATGGTCACCCCGGCGTGCGGGGTTCACGGCAGCAGGGTGGTGGCGGGAGCCAGGCCCTGCTCCTGGACGTAGTCCTCGTCGTCGCCGGCGTAGCGCTTGCAGGGCCCGCTGAAGCTGACCTTCCACGCCCCCTGGCCGCGGGCGGCCGAGGGCTGGAAGTCCAGGTCGACCTCACCGCGGCGCACGCTCACGTGCCCGTCGACCTGGGTGCCGTCCTCGAAGCCGGCGTCGGTCAGCGCCGTGCGAAGGGCGTCGAGCTGTGCGGCGCCGTCACCTTCCGGCGCGACCAGCGTCCCGCCCCCGGAGTAGGTGTGCCCGACCCCGCCCGGGCAGGAGCTCCACCCGCCGCCGATCTCGACCTCGGTGGCGCCGAGCGCCTGCTCGGCGAGGGGGACGGCCTCGGAGACCGCGTCGACCACCTGCTTCTCCCGATCCCGCGCGGACACGTCGTCGGAGCCCAGGCTGCAGGACGAGACGCCGACGACGAGGGCGACCAGCGTGAGGACGGTCAGCGTGGCGCGCATGGCAGTCACCGTAGCCCTCACGGCCACTGGTCCGGCCAGAGGTCGTCCCACGCGTCCCGGGCACCGTCGACCGTGTCGTTGACGCCGTCGCGGACGCCCTCGTAGGTCTCCACCACGCCGTCGCGGACGCCCTCGTAGGTCTCGACGACCCCGTCGCGGACGCCCTCGTAGGTCTCGACCACCGGGTCGACCACGTGGTGCTGCACCTCGCCGCCGACCCAGTCGTAGAGGTAGTCGTGGGCCTCCTGGGTGCGACCTCCGGTGTCCTCGACGGCGTCGGTGTTGCCCGAGACGATGTTGGCCATGTTGACCAGTGCGGCGTTGTCGTGGGTGGCGCTGGCGTCGTCGAAGTAGTTGACGTGGTTCTCCATGAACCCGGTGGTGACCAGCCCGGTCCCGTGGAACTCCTGACCGTTGTCGACGGCGAAGTTGACCGCGCCGAAGTCGTGCTGGGCAGGGTCGGCACCCAGACCGAGGCTGTCGTCCCACGTCCCCGGGAACAGCCCGTCCTCGCCGCCGAGCCACGACACGGGGTCGTGGTCGGCGGCCCCGACGAACACCTGGCCGGTCGGCATGTTGAGGTCGGAGACGTGGTCCACGCCCTCGCTGGCGCCGGGGCTGCCGATGAGCACGAGGCTGTCGGCGTCCATGCCACCGGCCGCGGCGTACGACGAGGTGGTCGAGCCGTAGCTGTGGCCGATCACCGTCAGGTGGGGCTGGTCGCCACTGCTGTGGGTGCTGTTGAGGCCGTCGACGAACTGCGAGAGCGCGAGGCCGCCCGCCGCCGCGTTGGCCTCGGTGATCGTGTGCGACACGTCGCCGGCGGAGTCGCCGAGGTCCCACGGCCACATCGACTCGGGGTTGAAGTTGGGGGAGTCGTAGCCGATCCAGGCGATGGTGGACACCGAGCCCTCGCGGGGCGGCACCTCGGCGGCCATCTGGTTGACCGTCTCCTCGTAGAGGTTGAGCGCCTGGCTGCCGTTCTCGTCGATCATGGTGCCGTCCTGCATGATGCCCGGCACGTAGACGGCCGTGTGGTCGGCGGTGTCGGGGTCGCCGTAGGCGACGGCGGCGATGCCGTCGCCGCCGAACGCGTGCGGCTGGTAGGCCATGATGAAGGCGTCGACGTCGAGGCCGTCCCACGCGGGGGACGACGCCTGGTCGACGGCCTTCTGGATGGATTGGGCGTTCTCGAGCCAGCGCTGCTCCGAGGCGCTCAACGTGTCACCGGCGGCCTGCCGGGCGAGGAGGTACTCGAGGTCGCGCTGCACGGCGGCGGAGTTGGCCTCGTCCCGGTCGCCGGTCGGCACCCCGTTGGTGTTGCCGACGAGGCTCGGGTCGCTGATGAGCAGGGCATTGCGCTCGGCCTGCGAGAGGCCGTTCCACCAGGCGTTGACCGCGTCGGTGTCGGTGCCGAGCCGGCGCAGCTCGGCGGCGAGCGCGTCGGAGTCGGCGCGGGACGAGTCGGCCGCGGCCGCCAGGCCCTCGGCGAGCTGGTCGACGGCGGCGAGCGCGCGTACGCACCGTTGCTCGTCGGCGTCCACGCGGTCGCGCCAGGCCTGGAGGTCCTGGTGATAGGTGTCGAAGGCCGCGCGCAGCTGGGCTGCTTCGGCCTGGAGGGCCGGGACCTGGTCCTCGGTGGCGGTCTCGATCCGCTGCAGCAGCGCCTCACGGTCGCTGTTGAGGCGCTGGCGCCGCTCCATGAGGTCGGCGTGCTCGGATCGACGCTGTCGCATCTGGGTCAGGAACGCGTCGATGGCGAGCGCACCCCGCTCGAGAGCGGCCCCGACGGCGTCGGTGTCGGTGGCGAACCGCGTGACCGCGTGCGACGCGGCGTCGGCGGCGTCGCCGCTGAAGTCGTCGGGGGCGCCGTTGGCGCGTGCCCACTCGGCGACGTCGCTCACGGCCGTGGCGGCAGCGCGTACGTCGGTGAGGACGGCGCCCGCACTCTCCTGGACCTTCAGCTCGGGCTCACGGGGGAGCCACGCGGGCACGGCGATGGTGGTCACGGGCCCACCGCCGAGACCGGCGCGGTGTCGCGGTCCTCCCACGGGAGCAGGTCCTGGGTGGCGCGGACGCTGTCCTGGTCGGTGAGGAGGAAGTCGTACATCGACTGGGCGAGGGCGTCGGCGTGGCCCGAGGCCAGGTCACGCAGGACGAGCACCCGCTGCTCCCACGTGGTCAGGAACGCGTCGGCGGCCCCCTGGACGGCGTCGCCCAAGAGGGTCGGATCAGCCTGGGCGAGGTTCTTGCGGGGGCCGTCGAGGCCCTCGGACTGCTCCTCCCAGGCTGTCCGCGCCCGGGCGAGGGTCGCCGTCCACATCTGGAGGGTCATGACGCCTCCTCGTCGGCGGCCCGCACCTTGGCTGTGCGGAGGGTGAGGACGAGGGACTGGGGACGCACGGTCGCGGTGGCCCACAGGCCGCCGCGATGGCGGGCCACGAGCCGAGGACGGTCGCCCGGAACCGGTCTGGCCTGCCACCCGAGCCCGACGAGCGCCTGGCCCGTCGAGCGCAGGAGCGCGATGTTGCCGCCCGCCTCGAGAGCGTCGACCACGGCGACGCACTCGTACCAGGTCTGGTGCCACTCGTCTGTGCGCCAGGCGCCGTCGCGGGCGACGGGTCCGGTCGCGGGGTCGGTGGAGAGGCGGGCGAGGAGGTCGTCGAGCGCTCCGTCGAGGTCAGCTGCGAGCGTGCCTCGCTGCGCGAGGGTGAGCTCGGGCGACTGCGGCGCGGGCGCCGGCTGCGGCAGCACCACGATGTCGACCTCGGGGTGCTGCTCGCGCAGGACGCGCAGCATCGGGTCGGCCAGGGCCGGGTCGGGTGCCGCCGGATCGGGTGGGCGAGGCGTCATGTCCTCCTTCTCCCGCGCCCGAGCCCTGCTCAAACCCCCTCGGCCGGGTCTGGGGAGGAGTCAGCGCGGCGAGATCCGCAGGACCCGGTCGCCGGCGCCGTTGTCCGTGGTCACCAGCAGGTCCCCGTTGCGCGTGGACGTCACCGAGCGGAGCCGCCCGAAGCGCTGGAGGACCTTCGGTCGGGTCACGGAGAGGAGTCCGCCCTGGTCGTCGAAGCGGAGGAACATCACCTCGGACCCCTTGAGGGCGGCGACGGCGAGGGTCCCGTCCAGCGAGCCCCACTGCTCGCCGCGCACCCACGCCGCACCTGACGTCGCGATGGTCGGCGCGCCGGAGGACCATGCCGCCTCCTGCTGGACGCCGGGGAGCGAGTGGTCGGTCATCGGCACCGACTCGTCGTACCCCGGCACCGGGTTCCAGCCGTAGTCGCCGCCGGGGACGAGGAGGTTGACCTCGTCGTCGCGGTCGCTGCCGTGCTCCACCGACCACACGGACCCGTCGGCGCGCTGGGCGAGGCCCTGCACGTTGCGGTGACCGTAGGTCCAGACGAAGCGCCGGGCGGTGGTCGAGCCGGCGAACGGGTTGTCGGGCATCGGACCGCCGGTGCGGCGGTGCACCCGTAGCACCTTGCCGCCGAGGGAGTCGAGGTCGCGCGGGTTGGTGCCGACCGCCGCGTCACCGGTGCCGACGAGAAGTGCGTCTCCCTCGCGCTCGAGCAGCAGCCGGCAGCCGCCGTGGCGCCCGGACGTGGCCGGGAACCCGCTGAGCAGCACCTTCCGGTGGGAGAGGGTGCGCCACCGGCGGTCGACCCGCCACCGCGTCACCCGCACCTCGGGGCCGTTGCTCGTCCTCGCGCCGTGGCAGGCCCACAGCGTGCGCGAGCCGGCATCCACGGCGAGCGAGAGCAGGCCGGTCTCGCCGGAGACCCAGACGAGCCGTCCGAGCCGGGCGAGCGTGCGCCTCTTGCCGTTGCGTACGACGCTGATGCGGGCGCGGTCGCGCTCCGAGACGAGCAACCGCCCTCCGGCGCCCTGCTGGACGTCCCACGGGTTCTGGAGTCCGCGCACGACGGTGCGGACCTTCAGTGCCGGGGCGGCGGGGCGGTGTGACGCGGACGGCGACGGCGCGCTCGCGGCGGGCGCGACCGGGGTGTCGAGGGGAGCGAGCGCCAACGTGATGGCGAGGGCGAGTGACGAAGCGAGAAGACGCACCATGCGGAGGACGCTAGCCGTCACCGACGTCGTTGTGAACGCCGCCGATCAGTCGAGCGGCAGCTCGCGGGAGAGCTGGATGCCGGTCCTGGTGGTGGCGTAGCCCAACCGGGTGTTGAGCGTGCGCATCGCCGCGTTGCCGTCCTGCGTCCAGGTGTAGACCTCGGTGATCCCGTGCTCCGCCGCCCACGCCAGGGTCCGCTGCTTGAGGTGGATCGCCAGTCCCCGGCCCCGCCAGTCGCCGCGGACGGCAGTGAGGGAGTTCTCCGCACGCGTCGGCTCGTCAGTGTCGAGGCCGAGACCCGCGCACCCGGCGACCTCACCGTCGTGGAGGGCCAGGAACATGGGGTCGCCCAGCCAGTCACGCGTCCACCGCTCGAGGCTGACGTCCAAGGGCGTGTCGACTGCGAAGCCTGTCAGCGCCTCGCGTCCGAACCGCTCGTACGACGCCTCCCACAGTCCCGGGCGCTCGTGGGCGGCGACCACCTCGATGCCCGGAGGAGGCGGGATGACATCGGGCGTCGTGCTGATGGTGTAGGTCTGCTCGATCTCGCGGTTGACCTCGGCGAACCCGAAGCGCCGCGCGAACAGCTCGGAGGGCTCGTCGTCGACGCTCGCCCGCAGCAGGGGGAGCCCAAGGGAGGCGACGTGGTCGGCCAGCTGGCGCAGCAGCGCCGTGCCGACGCCGCGGCGCCGGTGCTCGGGCAGGACGCGCGGGATGACACCGCCGGAGTTGGCGCTCTCCGCTCGTTGCGCCAGACCGTGGCCGAGGACGGTGCCGCCTTCGCGGGCCAGCAGCAGGAGACGGTCGGGGGAGTCGCCGGCCCGGAGCTCGGCCAGGGACTGGGTCCGCTCGAAGGGCACGACCGCGATGCGCACCTGCCGCCACTGCTCGTAGTCCGCGTCGGTGACGCACCGCGTGATGTCCACACCCTCACGGTAGATCGAGTGTCCACCGGGTTTCCCGGGGCGCGGACGTAGACGCGCGGACATTGGTGCCCGTCCGGCGACGGGCCCAGGCGTGGCCGGGGCCCGCTCGGCAGGGTTGTGTCCGCGCGTCTACGCGCGGTGGTTCCCTAGAGTGAGGGCGTGGACTTCTACTCCGCCTACGCCCAGGGCTTCGCGCGGGTCGCCGCGTGCACGCTGCCGGTGCACCTCGCCGACCCCGCCGCCAACGCGGCGGCCGTCATCGAGCAGGCGCGGGCCTGTCACGACGACAGCGTCGCCGTCGCGGTGTTCCCCGAGCTGTGCCTGACCGGCTACTCGGTCGACGACCTGTTCCTCCAGGACGCCCTGCTCGCCTCGGTCGAGGAGGCGCTGGCGGAGATCGTGGCGGCCAGCGGCGACCTGATGACCCTCCTCGTCGTGGGGGCGCCGATCGTCCAGGGCAACCGGGTCTACAACTGCGCTGTCGTGGTGCACCGCGGCCAGGTGCTGGGCGTGGCCCCCAAGGCCTACCTGCCCAACTACCGCGAGTTCTACGAGCGCCGCTGGTTCGCGCCCGGTGACGACCGCGAGCTGGAGTGGATCAGCGTCGCCGGCCAGGAGGCGCGGTTCGGGCCCGACCTCGTCTTCCGCTGCCTCGACGTCCCCGGACTCGACCTGCACGTCGAGGTCTGCGAGGACATGTGGGTGCCGGTGCCGCCGAGTGCCGAGGCTGCGCTGGCCGGGGCGACCGTGCTCGCCAACCTCAGCGGGTCGCCGATCACCGTCGCTCGCGCCGAGGACCGTCGGCTGCTGGTCCGCAGCGCGAGCTCGCGTTGCTCCGCGGCGTACGTCTATGCCGCGGCCGGGCAGGGGGAGTCGACGACCGACCTGAGCTGGGACGGCCAGACGATGGTCTACGAGTGCGGCGACCTGCTCGGCGAGGGCGAGCGCTTCCCCGACGGGCCGCGCCGCACTGTCGTCGACGTCGACCTCGACCGCGTGCGGCAGGAGCGCCTGCGGCAGGGGACCTTCGACGACAACCGGCGCACCCACTCCGAGCGCGTGCAGCGCTTCCGCACGGTCGAGTGGGAGCTCGAGCCGCCGACCGGCGACATCGGGCTGCTGCGCAAGGTCGACCGCTTCCCGTTCGTCCCCGACGACCCGGCGCGGCTCGAGCTCGACTGCTACGAGGCCTACAACATCCAGGTCTCCGGCCTCGAGCAGCGCCTGGCCGCGATCGGCACGCCGAAGGCCGTCATCGGCGTCAGCGGCGGACTCGACTCGACCCACGCCCTGATCGTCGCGTGCAAGGCGATGGACCGGCTCGGCCGCCCGCGCAGCGACGTGCTCGCCTTCACGATGCCCGGCTTCGCCACCGGCTCCACCACCAAGGGGTACGCCATCCGGCTGTCCCAGGCGCTCGGTGTCACCTTCGAGGAGCTCGACATCCGCCCGGCGGCCGAGCAGATGCTCAAGGACATGGAGCACCCCTACTCCCTCGGCGAGAAGGTCTACGACGTCACCTTCGAGAACGTCCAGGCCGGGCTGCGCTACGACTACCTCTTCCGGCTCGCCAACCAGCGCGGCGGCATCGTCGTCGGCACCGGCGACCTCTCCGAGCTCGCGCTCGGCTGGTGCACCTACGGCGTCGGCGACCAGATGTCGCACTACGCCGTCAACGCCGGCGTCCCGAAGACGCTCGTGCAGCACCTGATCCGCTGGGTGATCAGCCACGGCGAGTTCGAGCAGAAGGCCAACGAGGTGCTGGCCGAGATCCTGGAGCAGGAGATCACCCCGGAGCTGATCCCCACCGAGGAGGGCAAGAAGCCGCAGGCCACGGAGGACTCCGTCGGCCCCTACAACCTCCAGGACTTCACCCTCGCGCTCGTCGTGCGCCACGGCTTCCGGCCCCGCAAGATCGCCTTCCTGGCGTGGCACGCGTGGAAGGACGCCGAGTCGGGGGAGTGGCCGCCCGGTTATCCCGAGGGCGCCCGTGTCGCCTACGACCTGCCGACCGTACGCCGCTGGCTGGAGGTCTTCGTCAAGCGGTTCTTCGCCAACCAGTTCAAGCGCTCCGCCCTGCCCAACGGCCCCAAGGTGAGCGCGAGCGGCACGATGAGCCCGCGCGGTGACTGGCGGATGCCCAGCGACGCCAAGGGCACGGCCTGGCTCACGGAGATCGAGCGGGACGTCCCGGCCGGCTGACTCCGGTCTCGACCAGCCTTTGCCCGCCGTTAACGAGCGGCTGGTGCGGGTTTAGCCGCACGCGGACGAGCCTTCTGGTCACGACGTCGCCCGACGTCGTTGGACGAAGGAGGAATCGTGCAGAAGAAGGCAGTCATCGGCGGCACCGCCGCGGCCGCGGTCGTGATCGGTCTCGGAGCCTGGTGGGCGGTCGACCAGTCGGTCGAGGCCCAGACGACTGAGCGCGGCACGTGCGGCTCCGCCACGTGGGAGCTCGGCGCCGAGGCCGAGGACGGCGGCACCGAGGTGAGTGCCGAGCTCCAGTCGTCGGGTCCCGGCGAGGAGTGGGAGGTCGCGCTCGTGCGGGGGGACTCCTCGCTGCTCACCGGCACGCGCACCACCGACGAGGACGGCGAGATCGACGTCGACGCGTTCAGCGACGGCAACCCCGGCGACGCGACGTACTCCGCCACCTTCACCCCCGCCGACGGCGAGCCCTGCACGGCCAGCCTCGGCTCCTGACCAACCGCACCCGCCCCACCCCATTCCTGAGGAGAATCCATGAAGAAGAACCTGATCGCCACCACCGCCCTGGTCGCCACCGCAGCAGCCGGCACAGCTGTGCTGACCGCCGCTCCTGCGAACGCCGACGTCGAGCGTCGCGGCAGCTGCGCAGGTGCCGTCTACGAGCTGAACGTCGACCGCGAGCGCGGGGGCTTCGAGGTCAGCGGCGACCTCGAAGGCGCCCGCGCCGGAAGCGAGTGGAAGGTGACCGTCCGTCACGACGGCACGGTCGCCACCTCGCGGGTCCTGCGCGCCGACGACGAGGGCGAGCTCGACGTCGAGACCCGGCGCCGCAACACCGGGGGCAAGGACACGTTCACGCTGTCGGTGAAGCCCGTCGGCGGCAGCGCCTGCTCGCTGTCGGTCAGCCTGCGCTGAGCCCGCCTGCGGGTTCGGAGGAGCCCGGGTCAGGCCGTCCGCAACGTGATGGCGACCCGGGCTCCTCCCATGTCCGAGGACCCGGTGGTCACGTAGCCGCCGGACTCCTCTGCGGTCCGGGCCGCGATCGAGAGGCCGAGCCCGGTCGACCCCGCTCCGCTGGCGCCGCGTCCGGTCGCGTCGAGGCCAGGGGGCAGTCCCGGCCCGGCGTCCTCGACGACCAGCTCGACCTGCTCGTCGGTGGCGGTCAGCGTGATGCGTACGGCGTCGGTGTCGGCGGTGTGGCTGAAGGCGTTGTCCAGCAGGACGTCGACCATCGCCTCGAGGTCGGCGCGGCTGGTGCGCAGCAGGGGACCTGACGTGGCCAGGTCGAGCGTGAACGACCGGCCCTGGTCCTCGGCCAGCGGCTCCCAGTGGCGTACGCCGTCCGCGATGACCGCGACCGCGTCGGTGCGCGGGTCGAGTCCCTCGCGCTCGGAGCGACGCGCCTCGCGGACGATCTCGTCCACGGTCGCCTGCAGCGCATCGAGGTCGGACCCGAGCCGCTCGCGCAGGTCGGGGTCGGCAACGGCCTCGACGCGCAGTCGCAGCGCGGTCACGGGCGTGCGGAGCCGGTGGGACAGGTCGGCGACGGACTCGCGCTCGCGGGCGAGGAGCAGCTCGATGCGGCCGACCAGGCGGCGGACGGCACCGGCGAGCTCCTGCACCTCGGGCGGTCCCTCGACCGCCGGCAGCGGCGCCGCGGAGCCCGGCCGACCGAGCGACTGGGTGTGCTGCGCCAGCTGCCGGATCGGGTCCACGAAGGAACGACCGAGCCGGTCGACCACGACCAGCGAGCCTGCGAGCAACGCCAGGGCGAGCAGCGCCAGTAAGCCCCAGGCCACGCCCACCACCGACCTGAGGCCAGGCTCGTCCACGACGACCCGGATCACCGGGGTCTGCTCGGGAAGCGCGGAGTTGCCGCCGCGCGAGACCGGGACGAGGATCTGCGAGCCGCCGGCGACGTCGTCGACGCGCGCCCGGCCGGTGTTGCGGGCGTCGAGGACCTTCGCATCCTCCCCGGGCTGCGGTCCGACCCCTTCGCCGTCGGGGTAGAGCACGGTGACCTGCGCGTGCTCGTCGGCGTCGTTGAGCCGGTCGACGTACGCCGCGACGGCGCCCTTGTCCTGCCCCGACACGACGGTCTCGACGGCCTGCACCTCCAGCGCGGCGCGCGCCAGCCGGTCCTCCAGCGCATAGCTGCGCACCAGGATCGCCATCGGCACCAGCATCGCGAGCAGCACCATCGAGATCGCCGCGGCTGCGGTGACCAGGAGGCTGCGCCGCACGTCAGCCTGCCTCGGGCGGGGCCGCGAGTCGTACGCCGACGCCGCGGACGGTGGTCAGGTAGCGAGGCGCGGCCGCGGTCTCGCCCAGCTTGCGCCGCAGCCACGACAGGTGGACGTCGACGGTCTTGTCGGAGCCGCCCCACGGCTGGCGCCACACCTCGACCAGGAGGTCGCGCTTGGTGACGACCTCGCCGGGTCGCTCGACCAGGTGGGCGAGCAGGTCGAACTCGCGGGGCGTGAGGTCGACCTCCCGACCGTCGAGGTGGACCCGGCGGCCCGCGAGGTCGACGGAGAGGCCGCCGACGGTGAGGGTGGCGGGGCGCTCGCGGCCGGTCTCGACCCGGCGGAGCACCGCCCGCACCCGGGCGTCGAGCTGGGCGCTGGTGAAGGGCTTGACGACGTAGTCGTCGGCGCCGGCGTCGAGGGCGCCCACGAGGGACGGGTCGTCGTCGCGGGCGCTGGCGATGATCACCGGGACGCTGCTGACCGCGCGGAGCATCGAGAGGACCTGGGTGCCGTCGACGTCGGGAAGCCCCAGGTCGAGCACCACGAGGTCGGGCGAGGAGTCGACTGCCAGCTGGAGACCGGCCATGCCGGTCGGCGCGGAGGTGACCGTGTGGCCGAGCTCGCGCAGCGCCCGAACCAGCAACGGCCGGATCCGGTCGTCGTCCTCGATGATCAGCACCTCCGCCACGCCGAGACCGTACCGTCCACCGCACCGGCCGGAGCCGCCCTTAGCAACGCCTTAACCACCGCATGGCCTCGTGCTGACGTGCCAGCGGGCACGATGGGCCGGTGAGACGTCGGATGCTGCTCGTCGGCCTGTGGGCCGCCACCACGGCCGTGGCCGTGCTGGTCGGCGTCTTCGCGGTCTCGACCGTTGGCGCCACCATCCGCGACCGGGGACCGGTGGGCGACGAGGTGCTCCGCAACGACACGGTGAAGCCGCCCGCCTCGGTGCCGGAGGGGCCGCCGGTGCGCGACGAGGTGGCCGGCGAGTGGGGTGCGTTCGTGGTCGAGTGCCGCGACACCTGGGCGTACGGCGTCGCGGCCCGGCCCGACAAGGCCGCCGGCTGGCGGATCGTCAGCTGGGAGGAGGGACCCGACGACGACGTCGACGCGGTCTTCAGCGACGGCCGCAGCTCCGTGGACCTCGAGGTGTTCTGCAACCGCGGCCGGCCCACGCTCGCCGAGATCGAGCGCAACACGCTGGGTGACGACTGACGGGCGGAGGCAACCTTTGGGCCGCCGACCGCGTCCAGTAGGAGTCCACCACCCAGGGGAGAGAGAACGAGCATGCCCACACGTCCCGTCACCGTCCGCACGACCGCACTGGCAGGCGCGGCCCTTCTCGCGACACTTCTCGCCACGGTGCTTGCCCCGACCGCGACCGTCGCCACCACAGGCACCGCCGCGGGGGACGAGCGCGGCGCGCCCCGCACGCGGCTGACGTTCACCGTCGATGACTGCGAGGGCTGCGAGATCCAGCTCGTCAACGCCCGCAGCACCCTCGATGCCGACGTCGTCCACGTCTGGCAGTCGCGCACCCGGACCGTCGAGGACGGTACGGTCACCTTCCGGGTCGCCACGAAGCGCACGTGGGGCCTGTCCGTCACGGTCGGCGCGCCCTGGGAGGGCCACACCGGCTACGCCACCACCGTCGCGTGGCGCTACAACGGCAAGGGTGTCGGCGACAGCATCACCCTCGACGAGGCCGTGACGAAGAAGCGGGCGTCGGCCTGCTGGGAGGGCGTACGCCGCCGCGCGGTGACAGTCCCGCTGGTGGTCGAGGAGGTCGAGGTCGACGGCGTGCACGGGCGCGTGCCCGGCAGCATCGCCTTCGTGCCGACCACGCAGAGCTGGCTCCCGCCGATGCGCCAGGTGTGGGACGGCGTGCTCGGCTCGCAGGACGTCAACATCTGTCGCTGAGGCGTCGGGCAGTTGATCCCGCGCGCTGGCACCGACCGCTCCTCGGCCTGCCGCCCGTGGGGACCGGGCGTCCCCCTAGGCTGCAGCCATGGGCAAGCAAGAGGACTTCGTACTCCGCGCGCTCGAGGAGCGTGACGTCCGGTTCGTCCGGCTGTGGTTCACCGACGTGCTCGGCTTCCTCAAGAGCGTGAGCGTGGCTCCGGCCGAGCTCGAGAACGCCTTCGAGGAGGGCATCGGCTTCGACGGCTCGGCCATCGAGGGCTTCGCGCGCGTCTACGAGTCCGACATGCTCGCCCACCCCGACGCCTCGACGTTCCAGATCCTGCCGTGGCGCACCGGCGAGGACGGCGGACCGGCGACGGCCCGCATGTTCTGCGACATCGTCATGCCCGACGGCAGCCCGTCGTACGCCGACCCGCGGCACGTGCTGAAGCGCACGCTGAGCAAGGCGGCCGACAAGGGCTTCACGTTCTACACCCACCCCGAGATCGAGTTCTACCTCTTCAAGAACGCGCCGGGGAAGGGCGACGAGCCCGAGCCGGTGGACCGCAGCGGGTTCTTCGACCACACCGCGCAGTCGCGCGGCTCCGACTTCCGCCGCGAGGCGATCACGATGCTCGAGGCGATGGGCATCTCGGTGGAGTTCAGCCACCACGAGGGCGGTCCCGGCCAGCAGGAGATCGACCTGCGCTACGCCGACGCGCTCACCACCGCCGACAACATCATGACTTTCCGCACCGTCGTCCGTGAGGTCGCGCTGGGGCAGGACATCTGGGCCACGTTCATGCCCAAGCCGTTCACCACCCACCCCGGCTCCGGCATGCACACCCACGTCTCGCTCTTCGAGGGCGACCGCAACGCGTTCTTCGAGGCCGGCGCGCAGTACCAGCTGTCCAAGACGGGCCGGCAGTTCATCGCCGGCATCCTGCGCCACGCCAGCGAGATCAGCGTCGTCACCAACCAGTGGGTCAACTCCTACAAGCGCCTGCTCGGGGGCGGTGAGGCTCCCTCCTCCATCTGCTGGGGCCACAACAACCGCTCGGCGATGATCCGGGTGCCGATGTACAAGCCCAACAAGGGCCAGTCCACCCGCATCGAGCTGCGCACGGTCGACCCGGCCTGCAACCCCTACCTCGCCTTCGCCGTCGTGCTGGCGGCCGGCATGAAGGGGATCGAGGAGGGCTACGAGCTCCCGCGCGAGGCCGAGGACGACGTGTGGTCGCTCACCGAGCGCGAGCGCAAGTCGCTGGGCATCTCGCCGCTGCCCAAGAGCCTGTGGGACGCGATCGGGATCGCGGAGGACTCCGAGCTCCTGGCCGAGACGCTCGGCGAGCACGTCTTCGACTTCTTCCTGCGCAACAAGCGCGCGGAGTGGGAGGAGTACCGCACGCAGGTCTCCGCCTACGAGCGCGACCGGATGCTGCCGGTCCTCTGAGACGAAAGATGAGCTCGTCCGGGACGTTCGTTCGGATCGGCTTCGTCGACGGCGCCGCCGCTGCTCGTGGCATCGAGCGGCTCGGCGCGGCCGGCCGGCCGCTGACGGACAAGCTCGCTGCGACCGCCGATCCCGATGCGGCGCTGGCGGGGCTGCTCCGCCTCGCCGACGCCCTCGACGAGCAGGCGGCAGGAGCGGGCCCGGCGATGCTCCGCGAGGTCGCCGACGACGAGGGCACCGCGATGCGGCTGTGCAGCGTGCTGGGCGCCAGCGTGGCGCTGACGCACCACCTGGTCCGGCATCCCGAGCACTGGCGCGAGCTCACCGACCCGACGCTCGGCAGCACCCGGCCGGCGGCGTACGCCGTCCGCGAGGCGATGCTCGAGGCCGTCGGCGCCGACCCGCGGGACGACGTGCCGGTGTCCGGCCTCCCGGACGCGGAGGCCCTCGACTTGCTGCGCGTGGAGTACCGCCGCATCCTGCTGCGGCTGGCCGCGCGCGACCTCGCGCACCACGTCGGTGTCGACGACGTCGCCGCGGAGATCTCCGACCTCGCGGCGGCGACGCTCGAAGCGGCGCTGGCCGTCGCCCGGGCGCGGGTCGGGGAGACCGCCTGCTCGGCCCGGCTCGCGGTGATCGCGATGGGCAAGTGCGGCGGGCACGAGCTCAACTACATCTCCGACGTCGACGTGGTCTTCGTCTACGAGCCCGCCCAGCTGGAGTCGGGGGAGCGCGCCGACGAGGGCACCGCGCTGCGGGTCGCCACCCAGCTGGCCTCGCACCTGATGCGGATCTGCGCCGACCACACCCGCGAGGGCGCGATCTGGCCGGTCGACGCCAACCTGCGTCCCGAGGGCAGCCAGGGGCCCCTGGTCCGCACCCTCGCCAGCCACCGCGGCTACTACGAGAAGTGGGCCAAGACCTGGGAGTTCCAGGCCCTGCTCAAGGCGCGTCCGGTCGCCGGCGACCGCCGGCTCGGGCGGGCCTACCTCGAGATGATCGAGCCGATGGTGTGGAGCGTCGCCGAGCGCGACGGCTTCGTCACGGACGTCCAGGCGATGCGACGTCGAGTGGTGGACCACATCCCCGCCCACCAGGCCGAGCGCCAGATCAAGCTCGGCTCGGGTGGCCTGCGCGACGTCGAGTTCGCCGTCCAGCTCCTCCAGCTGGTGCACGGTCGCGCCGATCCCTCCCTGCGGGAGGGCGCCACCCTGAGCGCGCTGACGCAGCTGACGCGAGGCGGCTACGTCGGGCGCGAGGACGGCGAGAAGCTGCACGAGGCCTACGCCTTCCTCCGCACCCTCGAGCACCGGATCCAGCTCTACCAGCTGCGGCGCACCCACGTCCTGCCCGAGGACGAGGCGTCGCTGCGCCGGCTCGGCCGGTCGCTGGGCCACCTCTCCGAGCCGGCCGTCCAGCTCGACAAGCAGTGGCGCTACCACCGCCGCGAGGTGCGCCGGCTGCACGAGAAGCTCTTCTACCGGCCCCTGCTCGGCGCCGTCGCCAAGCTCCCCGGCACCGAGGCCCGCTTGTCGCTGGAGGCCGCGGAGGCCCGGCTCGCGGCCCTCGGGTACGCCGACCCCAAGGCGGCCCTGCGCCACCTCGAGGCGCTGACCAGCGGCGTCTCGCGCACCTCCGACATCCAGCGGACGCTGCTGCCGGTGCTGCTGGAGTGGTTCGCCGACTCGGCAGACCCGGACGCCGGGCTGTTCGGCTTCCGACGGATCAGCGAGAGCCTGGGACGTACGCCGTGGTACCTCACGATGCTGCGCGACGAGGGCGAGGTGGCCCAGCGGCTCGCGCACGTCCTCGGCACCTCGCGCTACGCCACCGACCTGCTCGAGCGCGAGCCGCAGGGCGTGAAGATGCTGGGGGAGCCCCTGGTGCCGCTGAGCGCGGAGGCCGCGCTCGCGGAGATGCAGGCGCTGCTCGAGCGGGCCGAGTCACCCGAGGCCGCCGTCGGTGCGGTGCGAGCCGTACGCCGTCGCGAGCTGCTGCGGATCGCGTGTGGAGAGCTGGTCGCGGGGACCGACGTGGCCGTGGTCGGGCAGGGCCTGAGCCGGCTCACCGACGCGACGCTGCAGGCCACCTTGGACATCGCCACCGAGTCGGTGTGCGCCCAGCGCGGGCTGGAGGCGCCGCCGAGCCGCATCGCGGTCATCGCCATGGGTCGCTACGGCGGCTTCGAGCTGTCCTACGGCAGCGACGCCGACGTGATGTTCGTGCACGAGGCGGTCGAGGGCGTCGAGCAGCAGGTCGCCGCGTCCTTCGCCAAGGCGGTGGTCTCGGAGGTGCGGCGGCTGCTGTCGCTCCCGGCGAGCGACCCGCCTCTGGAGGTGGACCCCGACCTGCGTCCCGAGGGCAAGAACGGCCCCATGGTGCGCACCGTGGAGTCCTACGCCGCCTACTACGCCAAGTGGTCGCACGTGTGGGAGTTCCAGGCGCTGCTGCGCGCCGACCCCGTCGCCGGCGACGAGGACCTGCGACGGCGCTTCACCGAGCTGATCGACCCGATCCGGTTCCCGGTCGAGGGGATCTCGCAGCGCGACGTGATGGAGGTGCGCCGGATCAAGGCGCGGGTGGACGACGAGCGGCTGCCGCGGGGCGCCGACCGGCAGACGCACCTCAAGCTCGGGCGCGGCGGGCTGGCCGACGTCGAGTGGACCGTCCAGCTCCTGCAGATGCGCCACGCGGGCACGGTGGAGGGGCTGCGCACGCCGCAGACCCTGCCTGCGTTGGAGGCGGCCGCCGAGGCCGGGCTGATCGCGGAGGCCGACGCCCGCACGCTGGCCGAGGCCTGGCGGCTGGTCAGCCGGGTGCGCAATGCGGTGACCCTGGTGCGCGGCAAGCCGTCCGACCAGCTGCCCCGCGACGCGCGTGAGCGGGCAGCAGTGGCCCGCGTGCTCGGCTATCCTCAAGGAAGCTCGGACCAGATGGTCAACGACTATCTCCGCACCACCCGGCGAGCGCACGCGGTCGTCGAACGGGCGTTCTGGGAATGAAGGAAATGTCTTCATCTCTGGACAGATGAAGCAATGACCTTCATGCTGACGGCATGACCGTCGTGGCGACCGTGATCGGTGACCTCGTCGGGTCGCGCACGTCCGGCGATCGGGCCGACCTGCACCGGCGGCTCGACGCGGCGCTCGCCGAGGTCAACCACGTGCTCGAGCCGGTGCGCCCGCTGTGGATCACGGCGGGCGACGAGTACCAGGGAACCTTCGCCACCGTCGGCGCCGCGATGCAGGCCACGCTCCTCGTCCGGGTGCGGCTGGCGCCGGCGTACGACGTGCGCCACGGCATCGGCTGGGGCGCCACGACGGTGCTCGACGACGAGTCCGGCATCGAGGACGGCCCCGGCTGGTGGGCCGCGCGCGCCGCGATCGAGGCAGTCGCCCAAGCGGAGCGGACGCCGGCGTCGCGCTCTCTGCGCACGGCGTACGCCGCGGCTGAGGGTGCACCGGATGCTCCCGATCCCGGGCTGGTCAACGCCGCCCTCATGCTGCGCGACGAGCGGGTCAGCGGCCTGTCGGAGCGCTCGGTGTCGGTGCTGCGTGGTCTGCTGTCCCACGAGACGCAGCGCGACCTCGCCGATGCGCTGGGAATCAGTGCCTCGGCGGTGTCACAGCGTGTGCGTGCCGACGGACTGGCGGCGATCGTCGCCGCCCACGAGCTGATGGGGCCGCAGAGCGGACCCCTGGTGGACCCAGAAGGAGGAGAGGACCGATGAGCTGGCTCGGGATCCTGCTGATCGGCTTCGCCGTCACCGACCTGACCCACTCGGTGCGCAAGACACGCCTCCTGCCCGAGTGCGTGGGTGCCCTGGTCGCGCTGAGCGCCGGACTGTTCGCCGGGCTCACCTCTGGGCGCGACGTGGGGGCTCTGCTTGCGATCGTCGCGGTCGTGCTGCTGTGGGGGCTGACGGTGACGTGGGGCTTCGGCCACCCGGGGCCGGCCTGGCTGCCGCTCGGTGTCTTCGTGCTGGCGGTGTCGCTCGTCGTGGCCTTGTCCGGTCTCGCTCCCGAGGCGTCCGGTCCGCTCGAGCGCTGGCTGGGGTCGGTCACGCTGCCGATCCTGGACGGCGTCAGCCCCGACCGGTTCCTGCTGATGGCCGGAGCCTTCGGGATCCAGCTGTCCACCGGCAACGTGCTGGTGAGGCTGGTGCTCAAGTCCACCGGCACCATCCATCCCCTGGCCAACGGCGACATGCCGCCGACGCGGCTCAAGGGCGGTCGGCTGCTGGGGCCGCTGGAGCGGATCTTCATCCTCGCGCTCGCGCTGGGCGGTCAGGTCACCGCGGCGAGCATCGTGGTGGCGGCCAAGGGCCTGCTGCGCTTCCCCGAGCTGTCCTCGCGCCACGACCAGGAGCGCATCCACCAGATGACCGAGTACTTCCTCCTCGGCTCGTTCGTATCGTGGCTGGTGGCGCTGGGCTCGTTCGTCCTGCTGTCCTGAGCGTGGCGGGGGTGACCCTGGCGGCGTACGACAACGGATTGCCCTGAGCGGGTGTCGTGTGCCGCCACCTCCTAATCCGCCGGTTGGGCACCCAGGTGCGACGCGTCGTTGAGTGAAACCACCGCCCGGTTGTGGAAGCGGTCGTCGCGGAGAACAGTGATGCCTCCACTGGTCGACCGGAACGCGGCATAACCGGCTGCCTCGATGGGCATCCGGATCCATGCGCAGATGACGAAGGTGAGGGCCATGCCGTGGGTGACGACTATCTGGTGCTCGCTGTCGCGAGCCAGGACGTGGTCGACAGCCCGATAGACGCGGTGGGCGAGCTCGGCCTTGGTCTCCGCGCCCTCGACGCCTTCATCGTGGTGCATGCGTTCCCCCACGGCGGGTGGCGGGACGAAGCGCTCGTCGAGCCAGCTCTGCGGCCTCCCCCCGGCGACGCCGTACGACTTCTCACGCAGGTCGCGCAGCGGGATCGTCGCCAGGCCCAGTCGTTTCGCGATGGCCTCGGCTGTCTCGGAGGTACGCCTCAGGTCCGACGTGAACAGGTCCACCTCGACGTCGCGCGGGATCATCTGGCCGAGACGTGCAGCGATGGCCTCGGCGTCCCGCCGCCCCCTCGCAGTGAGTGCGGAGTCGTGCTGTCCACCGACGAGGCCTTCTACGTGGTGCGTGGCTTCTGGGTGCGTGACGACGTACAAGGTCCTCATCCGGTGTCCTCTCTTCGCCGACTCAGAGCCGCAGCACGCGACCCGCCACGACGAGGTGCACCTCGTCGCAGGCGCTGGCGATACGCTGGTTGACGGTGCCCAGGAGGTCGCGGAACAGGCGACCGGACCGGTGCTCGGGCACCACCCCGAGCCCCACCTCGTTGGTGACGACCACGACGTCGTGCCCGCACGCTCGCACGGCCTCGGCGACCTCGTCGGCGCGGGACACGACGAGGTCGTGGACAGTGTCCGCGTCCTGTTCCCAGGCATCCGCGGCGTCGATCAGCGCGGTGAGCCAGGTGCCGAGGCAGTCGACCAGCACCGGGTGCTCCGCGTGGCTGATGACGTGGGCCAGGTCCTGGGTCTCGAGCGTCGTCCACGACGCCGGCCGACGCGCTCGGTGCGCCGCGACCCGGGCGGTCCAGTCGGGGTCCGCCTCGGCGTCCGGGGTGGGGCCCGGGGCCACGTAGGTGGCGGGTTCGTCGCCGATCAGGGCCTCGGCGTGGGTGGACTTTCCGGACCGCACGCCGCCGGTGACCAGGATCCGCATGGCGAGGATCTTCGCAGAGGGACCGCCGACGGCCGAGGGCGCCTCAGACGGTGGCCGCCGCCAGCGCCAGCACCGCGAAGGAGACCTCCACGGCCGCGCCCAGGACGTCGCCCGTGATGCCGCCGAGGCGTCGTACGCACCGGAGCAGGAGGGCGACCACGACTGCCAGCACCACGACCATCCCGGCCAGCATCGGCCACACCGATCCGAGCCCGTGGCCGGCGAGCGCCACAGCCACCGTGGCCACGACGAGCGACGCCGCGGCTCCGAGGACGGGCACCGCCCCGACGTGGGGGGCGCCGAGGCCGTCGGGGCGGGCTGCCGGGACCCCGCGTACGCAGGCCACGGCCAGGCACGCGCGAGAGGCGCAGACCAGGAGGCCGACCGCCCACCACGCGTGCTCGTGGCGCAGGACGGCGGTCAGCCCGGCCGCCTGCAGGCCGGCCACCAGGACGACCGCGACGACGCCCGCCGGGCCGACGGGACCGGTGCGCATGACCTCGAGCGAGCGCTCGGGGGAGTAGGAAGCAGTGAGCCCGTCGGCGGTGTCGGCGAGCCCGTCCCAGTGGAACGCGCGCGTGCCGAGCGCCAGCGTGACCAGCACGACGTACGCCGTCGCCAGCGGGGGCAGGCCGACCAGGTCCGCGACCAGCACGACCAGGACGGCGGCGGCGCCGAGCGGGAGGGCGGCGAACGGCGCGAGGACCATCGCCAGCCCGGCGACCGACCGGTCGACCCGAGCGGGTGGCGGGACCCGGACGGCGGTCAGGGTCCCGGTGGCCAGCAACCAGGCGTCGCGCACGACGGTCACGAAGGCAGGATCTCGGAGAGCAGCGCGACGTCGCGCAGCACCGCGATCCCCGAGCGCAGCACCGGAAGCGCCGCGACGGCGCCCGAGCCCTCGCCGAGCCGCATCCCCACGTCGAGCAGCGGCTCGAGGCCGAGCGACTTGAGCGCGTGGGCCTGGGCAGGCTCGGTCGAGCGGTGCCCAGCGACCCACCAGGCACTGGCGCCCGGAGCGAGCGCCTCGGCCACGACGGCGCAGGCGAGCGACATCAGCCCGTCGAGGACGACCGGCACGCCGAGCGAGGCGGCCTCGACGAGGAAGCCGGTGGCGGCGGCCAGGTCCGCGCTGCCGAGCGCGGTGAGGACCTCCACCGGGTCCGCGGTGCGGCCCTCGGCCCGGGTGAGCGCCTGCGCGATCACGTCACGCTTGCGCGTCCAGCCGTCGTCGTCGATGCCGGTGCCGCGGCCGGTGACCTCGTCCGCCGGCAGCCCGAGCACCGCCGCGACGAGCGCGGCGGCGGGCGTGGTGTTGCCGATGCCGAGGTCGCCGGTCATGAGCAGCTGGGCGCCGTCCTCGACCAGCTCCCGCGCCACCTGGGCGCCCAGTGCGAGGGAGCGGTCGGCCTCCTCGCGCGTCATGGCGTCGGTGAGGTGGATGGCTCCGGAACCGCGCCGGACCTTGTGGGCGGTGATGGCGGCCGGGAGGTCCGCGAGGTCGGCGTCGACCGCGACGTCGAGGACGGTCACCGTGACGCCGTGCTCCTTCGCGAGGGCCGAGACCCCTGCACGGCCGGCGACGATCGTGCGCACCATCGCCTCGGTGACGGCGGCGGGGTAGGCCGAGACGCCGTGCGCGGCGACACCGTGGTCACCGGCGAACACCACCAGGCGTACGTCCGTCAGGGGGTGCGGTGGCACCTCGCCCTGGACCGCGGACAGCCAGGCGCCGACCTCGCCGACCCGGCCGAGGGCGCCGGGTGGCGTCGCCAGCCCGGCGAGGCGTTCCTGCGCCAGCGCGGCGATTGCGGGGGAGGGCGGGGCGATGCGGCGGGGCTGGTGCGTGTCGTGATCCATGGCCGCGCCAGCCTAGCCACGGACGGCCGGGACGGTCCTGCCAGTCTTGTCCCCGTGACCGGCCACTCCGTCCTGCAGCTCCCGGTCCCTCCGCTGGAGGACTGGGTGCGGGCGCGGACGGCCCACTACGACGCGGGATTCGTCTCGGCCGACCCATGCTTCGGGCACGCGCACATCACCGCACTGGGACCCTTCGACCCCGCACCGTCGACGGCGTCACTGACCACCATCGGCGCGCTGGCCGCATCGACCCAGCCGCTCCGGCTCAGGCTGGCCGACCTGGCGCAGTTCCCCAACGGGATCATCCACCTGGTGCCCGACCCCGACGACCAGCTGCGGGACCTCACCGCCCGGCTCGTGACAGCGTTCCCCGACTGGCCGCCGTACGGCGGTGAGTTCGGCGACGACGTGCAGCCCCACCTCACCGTCGACGCGGCGTCGGAGGGGGTCAGCATCACCTCCACGCGCGACCTGCTCTCCGGCGTCCTCCCCGTCGACGCGCTCCTCGACCGGCTCCAGCTCGCCTGGTGGGAGTCGGGTGACTGCCGGGTGATGCACGAGTGGCGGCTCGGCGGATGATCCGCACAGAACTCCGGAAACGCGGGCGGCAGCGCGCCTGATCCGGGAGGCTTCTCCCATGCGTCGTCTGGCCCTGCTCGTGCTGGTGGCAGCCGTGCTCGTCGCGCTCCCGAAGCTGGTCACCACCACCACCGCCCTGCCACCGCAGGTGCGCGACCTGCTCGGTGCAGGGGGTGGGGCCGACCGCGACCGCGCCCGCGTCGTACGCGTCACCGACGGCGACACGCTCAAGGTGCGGCTCGCGGACGGGAGCGAGGAGTACGTCCGCGTCCTGGGCATCGACACCCCGGAGGTCCACGAGCAGGTGGAGTGCGGCGGCCCGGACGCCAGCGCCGCGATGGCTGCGCTCGCCCCCGTCGGGTCGACGGTGCGGCTCGTCTCGGACCCGACCCAGGCCGACCGTGACCGCTACGACCGGCTGCTGCGGTACGTCGAGCGCGGCGGCCGGGACGTGGGCAAGGCGCAGATCGCGTCCGGCCATGCGCAGGTGTACGTCCACCGCGGCGATCCCTTCCGCCGCACGGACGCCTACCGGCGGGCCGAGGCCCGATCCGAGCGACTGGGCACAGGCCTCTGGTCGCGCTGCTGGCGCTGACGGCTGTTGACCGCCACGACCAGCGTCGTGGCAGGATCGCGGCATGGCTTCTTGGGCGCACCTCGAGATCACTGTCGACGACCAGGACAACGTGGAGGTCGGCGGCTACAACGCCGATCCCGAGGCGCTGGTCGAGGGCACCGAGTCGTGGGAGGACCTGCTCTCCACCCTCGGCGTCAACGGATGGGAGCTCGTTCAGGTGATCCCCGGTCCGCGGACGACGTACTGGTTCAAGCGCCAGGCGTGAACGACCTCCCGGCCCGGTTTCGGGCGGCGTCGGCGTCCGCCGAGGCGATCTTCTGGCGCCCGCCGTCGACGCCGGCCGAGATGTTCCGCGACCTCGCGACGTTCGCCGAGGAGCAGGGGATCGAGTGGGACCGCTACGGCGAGCGCGGTGCGGTCGCCCAGGTCGAGGCGGACGTCGCCGAGCTGCTCGGCAAGCCCGCCGCTGTGCTGTTCCCCAGCGGGGTGATGGCCCAGCAGGCGACCCTGCGGGCATGGTGCGACCGGTCGGGGTCGCGACGGGTCGCGCTGCCCGACCTCTCGCACCTGGTCCACCACGAGCAGGACGGTCCTCGCCGGGTGCTGGGCCTGGAGCTGGAGTGGCTGACGACCGGTCGGCAGACGGCCACCGCGGACGCGCTCGCGAAGGTCGGCGGCCGGCTGGGTGCGGTGCTGGTCGAGCTGCCGTTGCGGGATGCCGGCTGCCTCCTGCCGACCTGGGACGAGCTCGTGGAGCTGTCCGCGGCGGCGCGGGAGCGCGGCGTACCGCTGCATGCCGACGGCGCCCGGATCTGGGAGTCGGTGCCCCACTGGGACCGCAGCCTGGCCGAGGTGGGGGAGCTCGTGGACTCGATGTACGTCTCTCTCTACAAGGGCCTCGGCGGGTCCAGCGGCGCCGTCGTCGTCTGCCCCGAGGACCTGGCCGGCGAGCTGCGGACGTGGCGTGCGCGGATGGGCGGCACGATCTTCTCGATGACAACAGCCGCCGTCGGTGGGCTCATGGGCCTGCGCCAGCAGCTGACGAAGTTCGCCGACTACCGCGCCTGGGCCATCGAGCTCGCGGCGGCGTTGGGCGACCACGGGTTCACCACGTTCCCCGAGGAGCCGCACATCGCGACCTTCCTCGCCTATGGCCGGGGCACGGCCGACGAGGTCAACGAACGGGTGCTCGCCTTCACCGAGGAGCGCGGCATCGTGCCGTCCGGCCTGTGGCGCGCGAGCGAGGTGCCTGGCTGGGTCGTGACCGAGCTGACCTGCTACGAATCGGCAATCAGCCACGATCCGGCCGAGGTGGCTGGTTTGATGGCCGCGGCCGTCGGGGAGAGTCACCCCGGGACGTAGCGGGGACCGCCGCCAGCGGGGGCGGTTCGCGCCGCGGCGGTGGCGGGGGCTCCCGCGGGTTCTGACCCGCGCCCCCGGGTGGCCTACATTCCTCCCGTGAGCGCCCAGGCCCCTTCAGCAGTCATCCTCATCCGCGCGACCAGCTTCGTCCCCAACCCGGCGACCGCTGCCGACAACGCGTTCCAGGCCGATCCCCCGGCCGGTCAGTCCGACGAGGCGACCTCGGCCAAGGCGCTCGCCGAGATGGACGCGCTCTCCGCGGCGCTGCGGGAGGCCGGCGTACAGGTCCACGTCTTCGAGGACGACGACCACACCCGCCCCGACAGCGTGTTCCCCAACAACTGGCTCTCCACCCACGCCGGGGGCACCGTCGCGGTCTATCCGATGTACGCCTCCAACCGCCGCCACGAGCGCCGCACCGACGTGCTGGAGATGCTCAAGTCCGACTACCGCGTCCAGGCGATCGTCGACTACTCCGGCCTCGAGCCGGACGGCATCTTCCTCGAGGGCACGGGCGCGATGGTGCTCGACCACGTCTCCCGCGTGGCCTACACCGCGCGCAGCTATCGCGCCGACGTCGCGGTGCTCGAGCGGTTCTGCACGGACTTCAACTACGAGCCGATGGCCTTCGACGCGGTCGACTCCGCAGGCGTGCCGGTCTACCACACCAACGTCATCGCCTGCGTCGGCACCGAGGTCGCCATGATCGCGCTCGAGATGATCCCCGACGAGCACCGCCGGGAGCAGGTGCGCGAGCGGCTGGCCGTGACGGGCCGCACGATCATCGAGCTGACCGAGCAGCAGGTCCGCGAGTTCGCCGGCAACGCCGTCGAGCTGTGCGGTCGTACGCCGGACGGCAGGCGCCGCTACATCATGGCCATGTCGGCCCGGGCCAAGCGGTCGCTGCGGCCCGAGCAGGTAGCCGCGATCGAGGAGTCGTGCGAGATCGTCGCCGTCGACATCCCGACGATCGAGCTGGCCGGCGGGTCCGTGCGCTGCATGATCGCCGGCGTCCACCTCGACCACCGCCGTCCTCTGGCGGACGCCGAGCTCACCGAGGCGGTGGCGGCGATCAACGAGGACAACCCCGTCACCCCCGACGGTCGCTTCGTCGCGATGGCCGACGCCTGAGCGACGGGCCGAGGCAGGCAGGGAACCACCTGCGCCCCGACGGTGTAGACACGGTGCTGGGACCCCTCTGGACGGAGTGACGATCAGCGCCGACGACGATGCCACCCTGATCGGCCGGGTGCGCGCCGGAGACACCGACGCGTACGCCGTCCTGGTGCGCCGGCACGCCTCGATGGCGATGCGCACCGCGGTGCTGCTCGGGGCAGGCAGCGATGCCGAGGACGCGGTGCAGGAGGCTCTCGTGAAGGCGTTCCGATCGCTCGACCGGTTCCACGTCGACCGGCCGTTCCGGCCGTGGCTGCTGCGGATCGTCGCCAACGAGGCCCGCAACGCGCACCGGTCCGCCGTACGACGCTCGGCGCGGGAGGAGCGGGACGCACGCGCACTGCCGACCCTGCTCGACGACCCGTCCGTCGACGTGGCGGACCGCGAGGCGAAGGAGCAGGTGCTGGCGGCGGTCGAGCGGCTGCCCGCCACGCAGCGCCGGGTGGTGGTCTGCCGCTACCTCCTCGAGCTCGACGAGGCGGAGACGTCCGTCGTCCTCGGCGTGCCACGCGGCACCGTGAAGTCGCGGCTCAGCCGGGGGCTCGGCCGGCTGCGGGACGACCTGGGCTCCATGATCGAGGAGGTGGACCATGCCTGACGCGCTCGAGCGACGCCTCGCGGAGCTGGCGGACGACCTGCGGGTGCCCGTCCCCGACGGGCTGGACACCGCAGTCATGTCGCGGATCGGCTCGGCTCGGCCGCGCAGTCGCTGGCGCCGCTGGGTGGCCGGCCTCCTCCTGGGCCTCCTGGGCGGCGGGGTCGTCGTGTCCCCGGTCGGCGCGACGATCCGGGAGTGGCTCGGGTTCCACGGCGTCGCGGTGGAGTCCGGCGACCCGGCGACCGGGACGCCCGTCGTCCCGACGGCCGCGGGGCCCCTGGGTCTCGGCCAGGCGGCAGAGGTCGTGGGCTTCACGCCGGTCGTGCCTCCTGCGCTGGGGCCGCCGGACGGCGTGGAGGTCTCGGCGGACGCCTTGGTCGTGTCGCTGAGCTGGTCGACGGACTCCGGCACGCTGCGCCTCGACCAGTTCCGCGGATCGGTGGAGCCGCTGTTCTGGAAGACGGCCCCCGGGGCGGTGCGGGTGACGGTGTCCGATGGTGACGCGCTCTGGCTGCCGACGGCGCACGAGGTCACGGTGATGTCTGCCGAGGGCGACGTCAGGCAGCTGCCGTCGCGACTCGCCGCGCCGACGCTGGTCTGGCTCGACGGCGACCTCACGTTGCGGCTCGAGGGTGACCTGAACCTCGAGGAGGCGACGGAGATCGCGGCGTCGGGCTCCTAGCCGGAACCCGGTCCCCACCGGCGGTGTATCCCGTGCATCGAACGTCTCCGAGGAGGAGCCATGCACAGGATCCTGGCCACAGCGCTCATCGCCCTCTCGGCCGCAGTCGGCCTTCCGGGCGCGGCCCACGCCGGCGGCCCCACGAGCGTGCTGATCACCCAGCAGGGGCAGGCCGCCGCTGCGCTCTACTACGACGACGCGGCGTACGACGCCCTGCTCGGGCTCCTCCCCGCGACGGACACACGGGGCAAGTCCCAGCCGCCCGGTGGGGAAGGCGACTACTACAGCCTGACCTGGATGATCCACGACGTGTCGCCGTGGCGGTTCGACCGCGTCCACGTCGCGCGCGACGGCACGGCGTGGGTGTCGACGTCGCTCTCCGCCGACAGCGGCGCCGGGTGGCAGCCCCTGGCTTCCCCGGAGAACCTCGTGGAGCTCCTCACGCGAGTCCTGGACCGGAGTGCGTCTCCCCAGGTGGTCACGCTGGCAGCGGAGGTCGCGCAGCCGACGTCGGCGCCCGCGAGCCCGGACGAGCCGGACGCCTCGTGGTTCTCCCTCACGGGTTGGCGGTGGGTGGTGCCGGGAGCACTGCTCGGGCTGCTGGTCGGCGCGGTGGCCGCCCGCCGGCGGGACGAGGAAGGCCCACGTCAGGTCCTGCTCACCTCGGAGTCGTAGAGCCGGAACAACCAGTACGCCCCCACCGCGCACAGCAGGTGCCAGGCGGCGTGGCCCTGCCAGATCGAGGTGGGGTCGCACCAGCCGGCGTTGCTCAGCAGCCAGATCGTGAACGCGACCAGCATGGCGACCAGGGCGACGACACCGTGGCGCAGGACCAGGTCGGTGTCGCCGCGCCGCCACAGCATGGCCTCCAGCACCGCCGCCGCCAGCAGCAGCGCCCCGAACGCCAGGTTGCCGGCATGGAGCACCACCGGGACGGGGTCAGGCCAGAGGCCGACCAGCTCGCACGCCGCCACGCAGACGAGGTACACCGCCACGAAGGCCGTCGTGCCGCGCCCGGTCCAGCGGACCCAGGCCCACGACGCGACGAACCCGGCGACGAGGTACATGCTCAGCATGTCGAGGTGGCCACCCCACTCGCTCTGGGTGGCGTGCATTGCCGCCGATGCCGGACCGAGGAGCACCACGACGCAGGCGTAGACGGTGGCGACGGTCCGCGACATCACGCGATCCGCTGAGGAGGCGCGCGCGGCCCGGCGGGCGACGAGGAGCCCGGCGACGACGAATCCGGCGTTGGAGAGGGTGTTGACCGGCTGTCGGACGACGCCGTCGCGCGCCTCGCAGAAGTTCCCTCCCCGGCCCACGTCCGGACCGAGCCACCCCAGTCCGATCGCGAACACCAGCAGCGCCACCGAGAGGACGGTGACGCTGCTGGCGATCATGAGGGGGCGGTGCACCCCGCGATGGTAGGGCCGCTCAGGCGCGCGTCACCTGCACCACAGTCGGGCGCGGGCCGGCGAACTGGCCGGCCGCCGGCGTGCCGCCGGCAGGCACGTAGTCCGGGAAGCGCGACTGCGGAGCCGCCCAGGACCCGTCCTCACCGGGGTGCTGGACGGCCACGAAGACCGAGCCTTCGCGGTCGTGGATGACGGGCCCGCAGGTCTCGGCGCCGGACGGCACGGCCAGGAACTGCTGCACGTGTCCGCGCTCGGGTCCCTCGACCGGCACCTTGAACAGGCCGTCATTGAGCTTGATGGCGTTCGGCTGGCCGTCCGTGGAGACCCAGAGGTTGCCCTCGCTGTCGAACGCGACGTTGTCGGGGCAGGAGATGGGGGAGACCGGACCGGTCCACCCGCCGAAGTACGTGCCCGCGGACGCGGCGTCGCCGCAGATGAGGAACAGGTTCCAGCCGAAGGTCGCGGCGGTGTGGTCACCGCCGGTCGGCAGCAGCTCGACGACGTGACCGTCCTTGTTGGCGGCCCGCGGATTGGGCTCCGTCGGACCCTCCTTGCCCACCTTGCCGCGGTCGGTGTTGTTGGTGCAGGCGACGTAGACGCGGCCACTGCGCAGGCTGGGCTCGACGTCCTCGGGCCGGTCCATCTTGGTGGGCTGCACGGCGTCGGCGGCCAGCCGGGTGAAGACCAGCACCTCCTCGATGCTGAATCCCGGCACCATCGACTGTCCGCCGCTGGTCAGCGGGATCCACTCGCCGGTCCCGTCGCTGACGCCGTCCTCGAGGCCGTCACCGGTGAAGCGCGCGACCGACAGGTCGCCCTCGCTGAGGAGCTGGAGGTTGTGCCGACGGGCCTTGGCGCTGTTGCCGGGGCGGAACGTGTCGCGCGAGACGAAGCGGTAGAGGTAGTCGAAGCGCTCGTCGTCGCCCATGTAGGCGACCACGTGGCCGTCGCGGTTGACGATGACGTGGGCGCCCTCGTGCTTGAAGCGGCCCATGGCGGTGTGCTTCACCGGGGTCGAGGTCGGGTCGGTCGGGTCGACCTCCACGATCCACCCGAACCGGTGGGGCTCGTTGGCGAAGTCGGTGGTGGTGGCGTCCCAGCGGGGGTCGATCGAGCGCCAGTTGCGGGCGTCCTGGGCGCCGAGCCCGTAGCGGGTCTCCCGGGGGTTGGTGCCGGTGGCGCGGAAGTACTGGTTGAAGTTCTCCTCGCCGGACAGGACCGTGCCCCACGGCGTCGTACCGCCGGCGCAGTTGTTCATCGTGCCGCGGACCGTGCGGCCGGTCGGGTCGGCCACGGTCTGGAGCAGGCCCGACCCGGCCGCCGGCCCGTCGACGGCGAAGGGCGTGTCGAGGGTGATCCGCCGGTTGAGCCGCGCGCCGGGGACGTACGTCCACGCGTCGCCGCGGTTGCGGCGCGTCAGCTCGACCACGGACATGCCGTGCGCGGCCCAGGCCGTGCGGATCACGGTCTCCGGCGCGGTGCCGGGCGGGAACATGAGGGCCTCGTTGGTGTACTCGTGGTTGCACACGAGGAGGGCGCTGGTCCCGGCGCGGTTGGTCTCGATGATGTCGAGGTAGTCGTTGTTGTAGCCGAACTGCCCGGCCTGCGCCTCGGGCGTCTGGTGTGCGGCGTCGAAGGCCGGCGCACCGGGGAGGATCGGGTCGCCCCAGCGGAGGATCGCGTCCCACCGGTAGCCGGCCGGCACCGTGACGTCGTCGACCGTCACGGCCTGCGGGGCGATCGCCGTGAAGGGCAGGCCCGTCCCGCCGGTCGTCGGCCTGGCGGCAGCCAGCCCGGGCCTGGCTGCCGCCGGGGTCATCGGGAGCGCCGCGACCGCGGCCGCCGTCAGGCCGGCGCCGACAACGGATCGGCGACTGAGCGCCCGCGCGGCGACGTCACGGAAGTACGACGTCTCGGTGGTGTTGGGCGCCGGGACCGAGCAGGCGTCCCCGCACCGCAGGTGGCAGGTGACCGGGCTCCGGTTGCCGTGCGTGCGACCCGCCATCGGGAGCAACGTGCGGGGGGCGATGTCGGCGGAGGTGGCGGCGGAGGGCGCGGCGGCGGGGCTCGGGCAAGGGGGCATGGAGATCTCCCGGGACGTGGTCGGACGAGCGGATGTGGCCACGACTCTGGCCACCGCCGTCGCCCGGCGGGGAGACGCAAGGTGCACGGCAGGTGAACGTCACCGGGCCCCTGCGCGAACCTCCCCCGAGGTCAGCGGCAGGGTCAGCGGCCGCGTCCCTCCGGGAGCCGCAGGTCCACCCAGACGAGGCGGTGGTCGCTCGTCGGGAAGGGGAAGGTGCCGACCAGGCGGAACAGCGGGTCGGTCGACACCGGCCAGAACACGCCGGCGCCGAGCGGCTCGAGGCGCGCGCTGGGCAGGACGTAGTCGGCACGGAGGTTGCCGGGTGCGCCGTCGGCGAAGTCGGCCGTGTCCTCGGCGTGCGGTCCCTGGTGGGTGAGGTTGGCGCGACCGTCGCGCAGCGCCGCCTCGACGGCGCCCGCGGAGCTCGGGTGCGGGTCCTGCACCAGAGGGTGCCCGAGCAGCTGGTGGATCGCATCGTTGAACGAGTCGCCGTCGAACGGGTCGGCGTTCTGGTCACCGGCGATGACGAAGTCCTGTGCGCGGCCGAGCCCGCCCTCGCCGCCCTCGTCGTCGTAGATGTAGGCCGCGCGCGAGCCGCCGCTGACGTAGTCGGCCCAGAACCGGATCTCATCGTGGTTGCGCGTGCCGTTGCGGTCCTCGGTGCCGTCGAAGGTGGGCGGCGTGGGGTGCGAGACGAGGAAGTGCACGGGCTTGCGGCCCGGCACCCTGATCGGCACGTCCCAGTGCGACTTCGACGACAGGCGGAGGACGGCGAGCTCCTCGGCGGAGTACCAGTCCGCCGGGGCCGCAGTGGCCGGGTCGTCGGGAAGCACGGCGCCGGGCATGTCCTTCCAGAGGAAGTGCTGGAAGGTGCGGACGTCGTCGGTCGCGATGGGGTACTTCGAGTAGACGACCATGCCGAACTGGCCCGGGTAGAGCCCGAATCCGTAGGAGTCGTCGCCGCCGGCCTGGGTGCCGGGATCCCCGACGACGCCGTTGTTGTTGAGGTCGAAGCCCGTGGGCACCCCGGTGTTGCTCGGTGCGACGAAGTAGTAGGGGTAGTCGACCGGCGTCGACCCGTTCCACGACTTCTCGAGGTAGTTGTCGCGGAACAGCTCCGCGGCCTCCCCGTCGGGCTCGTAGTCGAACTCGTTGACCAGCACGACGTCGGGATCGGTGCGCTGGATCGTCTCGGCGACGTTGGCCGCCTGCTGGTTGGTGCCCGACCTGAGGTCGGTCAGCAGCTGCCCGGCGGCGGCGCGGTTGAGCGAGGCGTTGAAAGTCGCGAAGCGGAGCTCGACGGCTTCGCTGTACGCCTCTCGCGACCCGCCTCGCGCGTCACTTGCGCTGGCCGGCGCGGTGAGCGCCGGGACCACGAGTCCAGCGGCTGCGAGTGCCGCCGCGACGACGAGGGTCGGACGAAGGGGCCGAGAACGCATGGGAGAACCTTCCGAGAGGGGTCCGCGCCAACCTACGACGGGTCGGCCTCGGCGGGAAGGTGTGTCGGGGCTGGTTGGTCGAGCTCTCGCCTGGTGTTAGCCGGGGAGTCATCGGGGATGGCCGCGGAGCGTTCAGTGAGGTAAGGCGCCGACATGCCTGTGGCCCCGCCATCGCATCGGTGGCGGGGTGTGGGGCGGGGTCATGGTCGTCGTGGTCGAGGGATGCCGGGCGGGTCGAGGGCGGTGGTGCCGGTGGGGTCGCGGCGGTAGCGGTGGCCGTGGGGGCTGGTCCACACGAACTCACCCGGTCCGATGACGTCGTAGTGCCAGGCGGTGTGGGTCTTGAGGCGGTGGTGGAACCGGCAGAGCGCGGCGAGGTTGGGCGTCACGGTAGGGCCGGGTTGTGGTCGGCCTTCTGTGTCGGCGTCGTGGCCGTACTCGATGACGTGGTCAACGTCGCACCGGCGGGCGGGTCTGGTGCAGAAGGGGAACACGCACGATCTGTCGCGGAGAATGACCTGCTCGCGGATCCGGTCGGGGACCTCGTAGCCGGGCGCTTCGAGGTGAGCGTTGAGGTCGATGACGGGCTTGACGGTCACCTTCGTCCGGGACTCGCCGCACCAGGCCCGGACCTGCTCCAGCAGCAGGAGACGTTGGCCTTCCTCGAGCCGCCCGGTCGGCCCGAAGACGGTGCTCAGCCCATCAAGTGAAGCGTCGAAGTGGGCGTGCAGCACGACCTCGCGCGCCGGGGGCAGATCATCGCCGTCACGAGGACCGGCCCCGCCCTGACGGTGGAGGTCGAGTGCGGTCTGCGTGCGGGCGAGGTCACCGAGGGCGGCAGCCCTTCGGGCGTCGAGGGACTCGGTGGAGCCGAGGGCCTTGCGCCGCTCGGCGCCGTGGGTCAGCACGCGGTCGACGTCGAGGGCGTCGGCCAGGTCGACCTCCGCCTCGATCCGTACGGTGCCGGCGAAGTGGACGTCCTCGCCGTGGACCGTGACGTGCCGCGGGTCCACCGAGAGGTAACCGTCCTCCGGGTCCGCCGCCGGATCCGCCGCGGCGAGCTCGAAACGTTTGATGGTCTCCGCGACCAGCCGGTCCAGCTGCGCGGGCCCGACTCTTCCGGTCACGGCCGCGACCTGGGCGTCGACCCACCCGGCCGCCTCAGGAGTCAGGGACGGGGTGGCGTGGATGGTGGCCTCGGCCACCGAACGGGCCCGCCAGGCCGGCACCCGGCCGGACTGCACCTGCGCCCACAACCGCGGGAGCCGGTGCCGCAGCTCGAGGGCGTGCCCGATGAGCCGTTTCGCCGAGACCGTGGAGATGCCCAGGACGGTGCCGAGCTCGGCGACGCAGAACTCCGCCACCGTGGGGCAGCCGTCCCCGGCGATGGGTTCCTCGACCTCGAGTCCGATCCCGCCGCCGCTGGTGAACGTGGCGGCGTGGTGGATCGACTCGGGCGGGTGGAGGTCGGCCCATCGGGCGGCGAGGTCGAGCAGGTCGGCGGCCGCGCGGTCCTCGGCGGACTTGCGATCGCGGGCGAGGGCGAGCAGGCCGGCGGCGGTGAGGTCGTCGTCGACCTCGGTCCCGGGCCCTGCCAGCGTGTCGATCATGTGTTCGATTCTACGGGAGGCCACCGACACTCCCCCCGGTCTTGGAAGTCCAGAGAACGTCAAGATCGCGGGGTCCTCAGGCATGGTTTCGAGGCTCGCTCCGCTCGCACCTCAACCGCTGACACACCGACCTGGCAACGGCCGGTTCCTCTGCTGGGTCCTACGGGCTGCACATGGCGCACAGAATCGGCGCATCCCCTTACGCGCTGTGCCGCCCATGCCGACGAGTCTGCCGAACAGAGGCCATCATGCATGGACAGCAGGCGCTCAGTGTCTAGACAGGGCTGCTGATCACAGCTGCAGCGCTAGAGGACGGAGACTCGTCCTCTGGATCGCGCGCCCATCGCTGCAGGAGTTCTGCGGGCGCGGGCATTGAGTCCCTCATGAGTTCGCGAGCGACTTCCAGTCCTCGATCCGCTCGGCGATCAGTGCGGCACGGGCGTGGTTGTCGCGTCCGTCCAAGATGGCGAGATCGTCGGCCTCGGCGCGCAGGTAGACCCCTGCCGTCCGGGCGTTGAGCGTGGGTTCGGCGTCGGACCGGGTGATCCAATAGCCGGAGGCGCGGTCTTCCGTCTCGAGCTTGATCTCGGCGGTGCCGTGGATCGCCGGTGCGTTCAGGTGGCGTGGGCGCTCGCCCTTCCAGGCGTAGAAGACGCCTGCGGGGCCCTTCGTTTCCTTGGTCGCCTCGCTCCAGTAGCGGGCGGAGAGGGTGCCGTCCTCCTGCCAGGCGCGCCCGTTCACCTCGAGCATCCGCTCGCGATCGCGTGAGATGCGCAGCAGGCTCACCGCGGAGGGCTCCAGGGTGGTTCGCTCGGTGATCGAGAACTGCCACCAGAGTCCCTCGATTCGGGAGAGGCCGCCGAGGTCCTCGATCGCTTTGCGCAGCTTCTGGTTGACGACTTTGACTTCGGCTGCCTTGGCGGCGTCGCCGTAACGGACGCAGGTCAGGCCGAGTAGGTCGGTCGGCAGTTTCGCGCCGTTCGCGTGCAGGATGAAGGTTCGCTCCATGCCAAGGACGCCTCCGAAGAGCCCAGCCTCGAAGACGACGTTGTCACGCGGGGAAGCCATGCCGGCGGCCGCTGCATCGGCGTCCAGTGTGGTCGGTTCGCCGCTGGTCCAGTCGTCCTGGGCGAAGACGAATGCGGCGAAGTCGACCTCGCGGGTCAGTTCGACCAGGCGCCCGAGGGTGGTGGTACCGGGATTGAACGTCGCCGTCCATGGCTCGACGTCCGCAACGTCCGCGAGCCCGCGGCCGAGCGCCTGGAGAAACTTCGCCTGCCTGCCCGACGAACCCAAGAAGATGCGGGGCTTGCCCATCGTTCCTCCCAATCAGGTCAACAGGTCTGCTCAACGCAGCGTAGCGAAGCAGTCTCCGAGGAAGCGGCGTCATCACCACTGCTGGAATTTCGCCGGGGCCCCATTCCCCGGCCAGGTTTCCTGCTGTGACGCGATGCGCTGGCCTTCCGCGCTTCTTCTGTGCCGCTGTCAGGGGGTGACGGGATAGTGGCCGGCGATGGCGAGCCGGTTCCACGTGTTGATGACGATGATGAGCAGGGTGACGGCGGCGATTTGCTTCTCTTCCAGGACGCCCTCGATGTCGACCTGCGGGGCGGCGGCGGTGTGCTCGTCGCCGATCCGGGTGATCCGTTCGGCGAGGGTGAGGGCGGCTTGCTCTTGTGGGGTGAAGTATCGCGACTCCCACCAGGCCGCGACGAGGGCCAGGCGGTCGGGGATCTCGCCCTTCTCGATCGCGTCGCGGGTGTGCATGCGCAGGCAGAAGGCGCATCCGTTGAGCTGCGAGGCGCGCACCTTGACCAGCTCGACGAGCAGCGGGTCGAGGCCTGCGGTCACCGCGGCCTCCTCGGCGGCCTTGTCTGCGGCGAGTTGGGCCTCGTAGGCAGCCGGGAAGAGCTTCGTGAGGTTGACGTGCGGCAGCATGATGACTTCCTGTCCTCGATGGCCCGGCGGTTCGCGGGCGTTTCATGGGATGACGAGGCGGCGCCTCGAAGTGTGAGGTCGTGACCTCACACTTCGGTTGTGCGCCTCGTCATCCTGGGGTGAGCAGCGAGGGAGGGCCGATGGACGACCTTGACGTGGTGATGGCGGAACGGCGACGGCTGATTGCCCTGGCCTACCGGATGCTCGGCACCCTTGAGGAGGCCGAGGACGCGGTGCAGGAGACCTACCTGCGCTGGTACCGCCTCACCGAGGAAGAGCGCGGGGCGATCGGCAACCCGCAGGGCTGGCTGACCCGGGTCGGGAGCAGGATCTGCCTCGACGTGTTGAAGTCGGCGCGCGCCCGGCGGGAGCAGTACGTCGGCGAGTGGCTGCCCGAGCCGGTGCCGGCGGGTCTTCTCGGGGACGGCTCGGCCCCCGACCCGGTCGATCGAGTGACCCTCGACGACACCGTCAGCACGGCGTTGTTGGTGGTTCTCGACATGATGACGCCCGCGGAGCGCGTGGCGTTCGTGCTGCACGACGTGTTCGCGCTGCCCTTCCCCGAGATCGCCGAGATCGTCGGCCGTTCACCGACGGCGGTGCGGCAACTCGCGACCTCCGCTCGGCGCCGAGTCGCGGACCACCGCGGCATCGTCGCCCCGCCCGCCGAGCACGATGCGGTGGTCCGGGCGTTCGTCGCGGCCGCCGCGGGCGGCAACCTGGACGCGCTCACCAGGCTGCTGGATGCCTCGGTCACCCTCCGCTCCGACGGTGGCGGCGTGGTGAGCGCGGCCCGAAATCCCGTCGTCGGGCCCACGCGCGTCGCGCGGTTCCTGCTCGGCGTTCTCAGGAAGAGGCGGACCTGGGCAGTTGCGGTGCGGGTCACCGCCGACGGGCTCGGGCTCACCATGACCGACGACGGCGAAGTGCGAGCAGTCGTCAACCTGCGAGTCGTCGGCGGCCTCGTCACCGACGTGTGGATGGTGGTCAACCCCGGCAAGCTCACCGGCTGGCGTTAGATCGTCATGGTGACCCGTCCATCGGCTCCAGGTCCGGTTGACAATCCCTTTCTACAGGCGTCCAACAGCCGCGATCGCCGTGTGCGCGCGGCAGCGTGTTCCTAGGCGCCTCGACCATTGCTCAGACAGATGCTTCTCGCGGCGGACGATGGAGCCGGATGTCCGAAGCGGCTTACCCATGCGGATGGGCGTGCGTCTTTCCCCGCGTGAGTCTTTTCGCCGGGCACGACCGTCGCCGCGCCGACCGTGGTTTCTAGGCTCGCTCCGCTCGCACCTCAGAACGGCGGAGGCGACGGCCGGCACCCGACCACCGAGCAGCCGCGCCGGGACCTTTGAGATGCTGGCACCGTGATTCCCAGCCCACGCCGTACGGCGATGCTCCTGGTCGGCTGCGTGGTGCTGGGCGCGGGCGTGGCGATGCTGCTCGCTGCCGACCTCGGGTCGGACGGCTACTCGACGTTCGTGAACGGGCTCTCCCTGGCGACCGGGGTCGGGTTCTGGATCGTCAACCTGGTCGTCGGCGTCGTGCTCGTGGCGCTGGCGGCGCTGCGGAAGGTCTACCCGGGCGTCGGCACGGTGGTCCAGGTGGTGCTGGTCGGAGTCACGGTGTCCGTGGTGCTGGACCTGCTCGAGACCCCCGACCACCTGGTCTGGCGCAGCGTCCTGCTCGCCGCGGCCTTCCCGGTCCTCGCGATCGGGATCGCCCTCTACCTCGGCAGCCACACCGGTGCCGGTCCGGCCGAGGCCGCGGCGCTCGCCTGGGACCCGCCGACCGCCTTCAAGTGGAGCTACAGCCTGGTGCAGGGCGGGGGAGCGCTCGGGGGTTGGCTGCTCGGCGCCACCGTCGGTGTGGGCACCCTCGCAGTGATCTTCCTGCTCGGCCCGGCCGTCGACCTGGCGGCCCGGTTGATCAACGTCGACCTGCACCAGAACGACGACGCAGAGCAGGGCGTTGCGCCCTAGGCTCGCGTCATGCTGATCGCCGAGGAGCTGTTCCTGCTGCTGCGTCGCGATGACGGCAAGCCCGAGAGGGCCTCGACGCAGCGCGGCTTCGGCATCGCCGCGGCCGTCATCACGGACCTGGTGCTGGCCGAGCGGGTCACGCTCAGTGAGGACAAGGACCCGCGGGTGACTGTCCTCGTGCCGGGAACCTCGGGACACCCCGCGCTGGACGCCGCCCTCGCGCGGCTGGTCGAGCGCGACGGGAAGAAGCTGTCCTCCCTCGTGACGGACCGCAAGCTGGCCGTCGAGGAGCCCGTCGCGAGGGCACTCGCCGCTGCGCGGGTGATCGAGGTCGAGGAGACGCGCGCGATGGGCCTGGTGCCCGCGAAGTACCCGGTGGTGGACCCGGAGCCGGAGCGCCGCACCCGCGAGCAGCTGAGGCTCGTGCTGCACGGCGGCACACCTCGCCCCGAGGACGCGACCCTGCTGGCGATCCTGCAGGGCCTCGGCGTCGTCGGGAAGGTGCTCGCCGAGGAGAAGGGAACGCTCGGTCGGCGTGACCTCAAGAGGCGGATCGAACAGGTCTCGACCGAGGTCAAGGCCGGCGAAGCGGTGGCCCGCGCGATCGCGGCGATGAACGCGGCGATCATGACCGCGGCAGTCCTGCCCGCCATCGCCGCAGGCGCCGGATCCGGCTGATCCGGGCCGCTGGCCAAACACCCGCCCTCGACGCCATCCTGAGCCCATGACGGAGCATGCCGCGACGGGGCCCGTGACGAGGAGCATGGCCGTGCCGCTGGGCGCGTTCGCCGCCGGGGCCGTCGTCGCGGTGCTGCTGGGCGTGTTCGGTCGGGTGCACGACCCGACCCTGAGCGGGACGACCGACCTCGGCTTCCGGACGGTCATCGAGATGAAGGTCGTGGTCTCGACCGTGATCGGCGTGCTGGTGGTGCTCCAGCTCGTCGGTGGCCTGTGGCTGTACGGCGTCCTCGGGCGCCGCGTGCCGTCCTGGCTGGGCACGGCGCACCGGATCTCCGGGGCCGTCGCCCTCCTCCTCACGGTCTTCGTCGGCTACAGCTGCCTGTGGGCCCTCGGTCTGGAGGTCGGCACGCTCCACAACGGGGAGAAGGTCCCGGTGCGCGCGGTCGTGCACGGCGTCCTGGGCTGCGCGGTCTTCGGTGCCGTCGTGGTCAAGCTGGTCGCAGTGCGGTCCCGGCGTGCTCCAGGGTGGTTCCTGCCAGTGGCCGGCGGGATGCTCTTCACGCTTCTGATGGTCGTGGTGCTGACGTCGGCAGCGTGGTACGTCGCCACCGACGGCTGGCCGAGCCGGGCCGGGTACTGAACCTCCGCGCCTGGGGCACGCCCATCAGCCCGACGCCGGCCGGCCCGTCAGCACCCGGACCGCGAAGTCGGTCGTGAAGTCGTTGTCGAGGAACCCGACCACCCGGGTCACCCGGTCGAGGTCGAGCGGCAGCAGGCCACGGGACCCCGGCACGTCGGGGGTCAGCCCGAGGTCGAGGTCGTCCTGGCCAGCCATCAGCTGCACGTTGAAGTCGTAGCGCTCGCGGGCGCCGGGCGCCGAGAGGCGTCGTACGACGGTCTCGCCGAGGCGCCTGGCCCCGTTCTCCGCCGCCCAGTCGTCGAGCGCCGTCGCCAGGGAGCGCCCGCCCAGGTGGTCGACGTCGGCCCAGGCCGCCTCCATCGAGCCCGCGACCTCGAGCAGGATCGCGGCCGTCTTCTCGCCGATGCCCTGGACGCCCGGGAGGTTGTCGCTCGCGTCGCCCCGCAGCGCGGCGAACGCGAGGTAGTTGGCGGGGCGGACGCCGTACATGTTGAAGAGCCGCGCCGGGTTGAGCATCGGGGAGCCGTGGATACCGCCGTCGATGAGCCGCAGGACCTGGGTGTGCGGGCTGATGTGCGCGAACGCGTCGCGGTCGGAGGTGATGATCACGCAGTCCCACCCCTGGCGCTCGGCCCAGGTCGCGCCGGAGGCGTTGACGTCGTCGGCCTCCAGTCCGGGCGGCGTCAAGGTCGCCAGCCCGAGAGCGTCGAGGAGCGCTCCGGCGCGGTCGAGCTGGTCGATGAGCTCGGGGTCCTTCTCGGCCCGCCCGGCCTTGTAGTCGGGGTAGGCGTCGCGGCGCACCGATGCGGTCCGGTCGTCGAGGCCGAAGAGCACCGCGTCCGGGGCGAAGGAGTCGATCGACTCGAGGATCTGCCGCAGCATTCCGTGCAGCGCCCAGATCGGTCGTCCCGCGCGGTCGCTGAGACCGGTGTGGGCCCGCGCGTGGTGGTTGCGGTGCAGCAGCGACGGGGCGTCGACGACGAGCAGGAGCCTGCGGGAGTCGGTGGGGGTGACGGTCATGGCGATCCGGGACATCGTGCCACGACGAAGGGGCACCCCCACGGAGTGCCCCTCCTCGGCTCAGCCGTTCAGCTGAGACATGTGTTCAACGATCGGTCCGGTAAGGGGTTCCGGTCCCGGTCTCGGACTCGTCCAACCCCTGAGGGGGACCCCAGGTCCGGTTCAGGCAGGAGCGAGCGGCAGCCGGACCGTGACGCAGAGGCCACCGGCCGGTCCTGGGGCGAGCGTGAGCGCGCCGTCGTGCGCCTCGGTGATGCTCGCGACGATCGCCAGACCCAGACCGGCCCCCACGTGGTCGGCGTGGATGCGCTCCGAGCCCCGGCGGAACCGCTCGGCGAGCGTGGGCACCCGCCGCGGGTCGAGCACGTCGCCGGTGTTCTCGACGGTCAGCTCCACCGTCTCGGGGCGCACGCTCGTGGTGACCCGCACCGTGCCGCCCTCGGCGAGGTTGTGGACGATCGCGTTGTGCACGAGGTTCGTCGTCAGCTGCAGGAGCAGCGACGGTGAGCCGATGGCGGGGGCGACGTCACCCGAGGTCTCGAGCACGATGCCACGCTGCTCGGCGAGCGGCAGCAGGGTCTCGGTCGCCTCCTCCGCCAGCAGGGACAGGTCGACCCGCTCCCGGGTGAAGGACCGCTGGTCGGCGCGGCTGAGCACGAGCAGCGCCTCGGTCAGGTCGATCGCCCGGCCGTTGACGACGTACAGGCGGTCGAGGAGCGTCCTGGTGTCGCCGCCAGGATCCCTCCGGGCGAGGTCGAGGAGGGTCTGCATGACCGCCAGCGGCGTACGCAGCTCGTGGGAGGCGTTGGCCGCGAACCGCTGCTGCTCCGCGACGTGCGCCTCCAGGCGGGCGAGCATGGCGTCGAAGCTGTCGGCAAGCTCGCGGAACTCGTCCTGCCGACCCTCCAGGTCGATGCGGTGCGACAGCGACCCGGACGCCGCCCGCCGTGTCGCGCTGGTGATGCGGGTCAGGGGAGCCAGCATCCGGCCGGCGAGGAACCAGCCTCCGACGAGCCCGAAGACCAGCAGGAACGCCATCGCCTGGGCGGCCCTCGGCACGAAGGCGTCCATGAGGTCGGAGCGCGTGGGGCTGAACGGGCCGGGGCCGAGGTACGTCGAGTCGGGCACGTAGCGCAGGAGGAACACCCACACGGTGGCGAGCAGCAGGGTGCCGGCGACCATGAGGAACCCGGCGTAGCTCAGGGTGAGCCTGAGCCGGACGCTCAGTCCGGGCGCCCTACCCATGCCCCGACTCGTGCCCCGACTCGTGCCCCGGCTCGATGCGGTAGCCGACACCGGGCACCGTGGCGATCAGCCAGGGCTCGCCGAGGCGCTTGCGCAGGGCCGAGACCGTGATGCGTACGGCGTTGGTGAACGGGTCGGCGTTCTCGTCCCATGCCCGCTCCAGCAGGTCCTCGGCGCTGACGACGCCGCCCCTCGCGCTCATGAGGACCTCGAGCACGGCGAACTGCTTGCGGGTGAGGGCGACGTAGCGACCGTCGCGGTGGACCTCGCGCCGGAACGGGTCCAGTCGCAACCCGGCCATCTCGTGGACGGGCGGCCGGTGGTGGGCGCGACGGCGATCGAGTGCCCGCAACCGGAGCACGAGCTCCTGGAGCTCGAACGGCTTGGTGAGGTAGTCGTCGGCGCCGAGCTCGAATCCCGAGGCCTTGTCGTCGATCCTGTCGGCCGCGGTGAGCATCAGGATCGGCATGCCGGAGCCGGCGGCGACGATGCGGCGCGCGACCTCGTCGCCGGAAGGACCGGGGATGTCGCGGTCCAGGACGGCGATGTCGTAGGCGTTGACCGACAGCAGCTCGAGTGCGGTGTCGCCGTCACCGGCGATGTCCGCCGCGATGGCCTCCAGGCGCAGGCCGTCGCGGACGGCCTCGGCCAGGTAGGGCTCGTCCTCGACGACCAGCACGCGCATGTCTGGATGCTAGTGAGCCGGGACGTATCGCCGGCATATCGAAAACCGCATACGCGCCAACAACGCGGCTCTCCCTTCACTGGATCCATGTCCCGGCTCCAGTCATCTCCCGCCGTCCTGCTGCTCTGTGTCGCCGTGCTGATCGGGGTCGTGGGGTGCGAGGCCCGTGCGGGGTCGTCGAGCTCGGCAGACCCGAGCACCGTGGGGGTGTGGGACAGGCAGAGTCCCCAGCACCTGCCCCCGAAGGGGGCCGCCGCATCCTTCGACGTCCGCTCGCGCGAGGTCAGCCGGCTCGATCCGGCGCTGCTCAGCGCGCTCGACGAGGCTGCGGAGGACGCGGCGGGTGACGGGGTCGTGCTCCACCTCACCAGTGGATGGCGCTCCGAGGCACACCAGGAGCGACTGTTCGCGCAGGCCGTCGCCGACCGCGGCTCGGAGGCCGAGGCTGCGCAGTGGGTGGCCCGCCCGGGGACGTCGGTGCACGAGACCGGTGGTGCGGTCGACATCGGGCCCGAGGCTGCGTGGGCGTGGCTGGGCGAGCACGGCGCGACGTACGGGCTCTGCCAGGTCTACGACAACGAGCCCTGGCACTACGAGCTGCGCCCCGACGCAGTCGCGGACGGGTGCCCGGGGACGTACGCCGACCCGAGCGAGGACCCGAGGCTGCAGTAGGTCAGCCGCGCGCGGCCGGGGGCAGGGCGTCCGGCGGGGCGGCCGGTGCGGAGACCGGGTCCTCGGGCAGCAGGGCGATCTGGTCACGGCACCACGGCGAGACGTCGCGGGTCCCGTCGAGGATGCCGGCACGGAACGAGGTCCACGGCTCCCAGGCCACCTCGGCCACCTCGTCGGGGTCGGGGCGCAGTGGTCCGGTGACCGTGGCGACGAACACCGGGCACATCTCGTTCTCCACCACGCCGTCCATCTCGGCGCGGTAGCGGAACTCCGGCAGGAGCAGCCGCAGGTCGGCGACCTCGACGCCCAGCTCCTGTCCGACGCGCCGGCGTACGGCCTCCTCCAGGCCCTCGCCCGGACCCGGGTGGCCGCAGCACGCGTTGGTCCACACTCCCGGCCAGGTGTGCTTGTGCAGCGCGCGCCGGGTCACGAGGACGTTGCCGTCCGGGTCGAAGACGTAGCAGGAGAAGGCCAGGTGGAGCGGCGTGTCGGCGTGGTGCACCGAGCGCTTGTCGGTGGTGCCGATGGCGTGGCCGCCCTCGTCGAGCAGGACGACGGACTCGGTGTGGGCCGTGCCGGAGAGCGGGACGGGTGACGTCATGCGGGAACCTCGATCGGTCGGGCGAGCTGGTCGACGGCGGCGCTGAAGAGCCATGGTGCACGCCGCGCGGCGGGCACCAGCAGGCGGCGTACGGGGGCGTGGTGCGTGGCACGCAGCAGCGCGCGGGTGAGGAGCTCGTGGCGGAACGCGAGCCGGCGTGCCTGGCGGTCGTAGGCCTCCGGCCGGTCCGCGGCGATGCAGGACACGGCGGCGCGGGCCTGCGCAAGCCCGAGAGCGATCCCCTCGCCGGTGAGGGCGTCGACGTAGCCCCCCGCGTCGCCGGCGAGGAGCACCCGGCCCGCGGCCCGGGAGCGCGCCTGCTGGCGCAGGGGGCCGGCGCCCATCACCCGGGTCATGGGGCCGGTGAGCCGTTCGCGCAGCAGCGGGAAGTCCCCGATCACGTCCTCGAAGCGCGCGCCCTTGTCCACGAGCAGGGCCACGCCGACGAGGTGGTCGGCGACAGGCGTGACGTAGGCCTCCGCCCGGGGGGACCAGTGCACCTCGACGTGCGACGTCCACGGCTCCTGCTGGACGTGGCAGCGCAGCCCGAACCGCTGGCGTGCGGGTGCCGGGGCGTCCAGGCCGAGCAGGCGACGTACGGTCGAGTGCAGGCCGTCCGCCGCGACGAGGTAGCGCGCCGGCTCCCCGTCGACCACGACGTGGTCGCCGCCGTCCCTGACGTGCTCGACCGGGCGGTGCTCGACCGGGACGTCCGCGGCCCGGAGCCGCTCGTCCAGCGCGGCGTGGAGCACGGTGCGTCGCACCCCTCGCCCCGGACCGTGGCGGAAGGTGGCGGTGGCGCCGTCGGGCGAGGCGCCGTCGAGGTAGCGGATGCCGGACAGCGGACGACCGGCCGGGTGGACCCCCAGCGCGGCCAGCTCGGTCACCGCACCCGGCATCAGCCCCTCGCCGCACGCCTTGTCGATCGGCCCGGTGCGCGGCTCGCGCACCACGACGTCCAGCCCGAGCCGCCGGGCGTGCAGGGCTGCCGCGATCCCGACCGGCCCACCGCCGGCGACCACGAGGTCACGCACGCGCAGACTCCGCGTCGGGGTCCGTCCCGGGATGGGAGGGAAGGTCGGACGGCAGGGTGGCGAGGGCGGCCTCCTCGGCGCGGATGCGGACGGCGAGCAGCCCGGCGTTGAGCACGGTGAAGACCACGGCCGTGATCCAGGCGGCGTGGACGAGCGGCAGGGCGACGCCCTCGATGACGACCGCGACGTAGTTGGGGTGGCCCAGCAGTCGGTAGGGGCCGGATCGCACCGGGGGCAGGCCGGGGACCACGATCACGCGCGTGTTCCAGCGGCGTCCCAGGCTCGCGATGCACCACCACCTCAGCGCCTGCGACGCGAGGACGAGGCCGAGCATCGACCACGCCAGGAGCGACGGCACGTCGGGATGCCGGACCCAGGCCTCCAGGAGGGCGCCCACGAGCAGCCCGGTGTGCAGGACGACCATGAAGGGGAAGTGCCCCTGCCCGGTCTCGACGCCGCCGCGCTCCTTGCTCCAGGCTGCGTTGCGCACCGACACGACCAGCTCCGCGATGCGCTCGAGCCCGACGAGGCCGACCAGGACCGTGAAGGCGACGAGGGTGGTCACGACTCCGCCCTCATCAGGACCAGCTCGGAGCAGAACCCGGGACCCATGGCGAGCAGGACCCCGTGGCTGCCGGGGGCGGGCGGGCGCTCCCGCAAGGTGTCCTCGAGCACGTGCAGGACCGAGACCGAGGACAGGTTGCCGACCTTGGCCAGGGAGTCCCACGTCAGCTGCACGGCATCCCGCGGCACCTCCAGGGCAGCCTCGAGGGCCTCGATCACCTTGGGGCCGCCGGGGTGACAGACCCACCAGCCGATGTCGGCCCGGGTCAGGCCGTGGTCGGCGAGGAAGAGATCGACGTCGGCGCGCAGGTAGCGCTCGACCAGGTGGGGCACCTCGGCGTCGAGCACGATGCGCAGGCCGCTCGCGGTGACGTCGAAACCCATGGTGCGCTCGCTGTCGGGGTAGAGGCGGCTGCGCGAGTCCAGCACCTCGACCGGCCCGGGCCGCCCCGCGTCGCCGACCGCGACGACGGCGGAGGCGCCGTCCCCGAACAGGCCGCTCGCCACCAGGTTGGGCACGGACACGTCGTCGCGCTGCAGCGTCAGCGAGCACAGCTCGACCGCGACCAGGGCGGCGGTGTGGCCGGGGTGGCCGAGGAGGTAGTCGTGCACCCGGGCGATCCCCGCGGCCCCTGCCACGCACCCCAGCCCGACGAGGGGCATCCGGCGTACGTCCTCGCGCAGGCCGACCTGCGCCGCGATGCGGGCGTCGAGCGACGGCACCGCCAGCCCGGTCACGGTCGCCGTCACCACGAGGTCGAGATCGGAGGGGGTCAGGTCGGCGGCCTTGAGGGCGTCGACCAGGGCGCGCGAGCCGAGCTCCACGGCGTGCTCGATGAAGAGGTCGTTGGAGTGGCCGAAGTCGCCCAGCCGGGCGTACTCGTCCAGCGGCAGCACGGTGTGCCGGCGCTCCACCCCCGCGTTGGCGTGGAAGCGTCGGAGCAGGGCGCGGTCGAGGCTGCCCTCGGCGATCACGTCCACGAACGCCTCGGTGATCTCGGACTGCGGGTGGGAGTGCGGGGGCAGCGCCCCGCGCGCGGAGAGGATCCTCATGTCAGCCACCTCGGGTTTCTCGGGGTCAGTGCAGAAGGTCGGTGAGGTCGGGTCAGGGCGCCGAGCAGGCCGCCTGCGAGCCGGGCGTCGATGCGTCCGTCTCCCAGGCCGATCTCGACGAGGGTGTCGAAGACGTGCCGGTCCCGGTCCGCGGCGCGGATGCCCGCGTCCACGATGCGGGGCGACTGCGCCAGCCGCGACGCCACCCAGGTGTGGCGCAGGTGCTGGCCGAGCAGCCTACGCACGGCCCGGCGGTGCTCGGCGCCGGCCTCGGACGACCGGCCCGAGACCACGCACCGGGCGGCGGTGCGTCCCGCCGCCAGGCCGGTGGCCACCGCGTAGTAGATGCCCTCGCCCGTCATCGGGTTGACCAGCCCCGCGGCGTCACCCGCCAGCAGCACGGCGCCGTCGGGCTGGGCCCATCGCCAGCTGCTGAGCGGCAGGTGGTGGCCGCGCCAGTCGCTCCCGCCCCGAGCCGCGCCGGGGATCAGCTGCTCGAGCTGGTCGAGCAGCAGCCTGCGGCTCGGAGCCGGAGTGCCGTCGCGCTCGCCTGGGAGCAGCTCCCCGTAGCCGACGTTGGCCAGGCCGTCGCCGCGGTCGAAGGCCCAGGCGTACGACGGCTGGCGGCGCTCGCCGTAGCGGATCACCTGGCGCCCCCGCAGCTCGGGGGTGGTCGGCGCGTAGCCGCGGATCGCGATCGCTCGGGGGTCGCGTCGCTTGCCGAGGAGTGCTGTGCGGACGAGCGAGTGCGCGCCGTCGGCCCCGACGACGACGCTGGCCGCCAGGACGCCGGACACGACCGGCGCGGAGGGGCCCGCGCTCAGGGACGAGACGCGGTGCCGGCGCAGGACCGCACCCGCGGCGACGGCGCGCTCGACGAGGCGGGCGTCGAACACCGTGCGCGGGACAACGTGGACCTCCCGGCGCATCGGACCGGACACCACGACGTCGCCGTGGGACAGCGAGAGCTGTCGCAGCGGCGCCCAGTCGTCGACGACGTCGGCGGCCCCCACCTCGGCCAGCGCGTCGAGGACGTGGGGGGCGATGCCGTCGCCGCACGACTTGTCGCGCGGGAAGTCGCTGCGGTCGAGCAGCAGCACCCGGAGTCCCGGCTCCTCCGCCAGCGCACCCAGGGCGGTCGAGGCGCCGGCCGGACCGGCGCCGACCACCACGAGGTCCCAGTGCTCGATGGGCGTACGCATCGAGGTCACCGGGCCGCCACCAGCAGGACGGCGTCGACGAGGGCGATGCCCACGGCTGCGGCGAACGGGCGCCGTCCGGCGCCGGTGACCACGACGACGGCCAGCGCGACCACCACGACCCCCGCGACGGCGGCCACGACCGCGCCGGGAGCAGCGCCGAGGAGGACCACGGCGGTGGCGGACACGAGGACGGCCGCGGCGACGGGCGCGATGCGACGGCGTCCGAGCGCGTGGGGGAGTCCGTGCACGCCGGTGGCGGCGTCGTCCTCGAGGTCGGGCAGCACGTTGAGGAGGTGGGCGCCGACCCCGAGCAGAGCGGCCCCGACCGGCCACCACCAGGGCGGTGCCTGGCCGTCGGCCAGTGTGACGAAGGCGGTCAGGCCACCGAACGCCGCGGCGTACGGCAGCCACGACCAGGGCGTCGACTTCAGCCCCAGGTTGTAGGCCCAGGCGGCGGCGACGCAGCCGAGGTGGACGACGCCCGCCACGGCGCCGCAGGCGAGCGACAGGACGAGGCAGGCCGCCACGGCGACCGCGCAGCAGGCGCGCACCACGGAGGCGGACACCTCGCCGCTGGCGAGAGGCTTGTCGGTGCGCCCGGCACGCCGGTCGCGATCGAGGTCCAGCAGGTCGTTGCTCCACCCCACCGAGAGCTGGCCGGCCAGGACCGCGGCCACGACGAGCGCTCCGCGTCCGGGGCCGAGGCCCTGGGCCGCCGCCAGCAGGCCGGACAGGACGGTGACGGCCAGCGCGGGGCCGATGTGTGCCGTGCCGACGAGCCCCCTCAGTGCCGGCCCCGCGACCGCGCGGCCGTGCGACAGGTCCGAGCTCATGTGACCTCCTCGCCGGGGCCGCGGGAGGGCCTCTTCTGCGCGACAGTACCCACTTCGCCAACGGGCCAGTCCGTCAGCGACGACATCCGGGAGTCGGCCACCAGGACGAGCCCTCCTTGGTCAGCTCCCTCCGCGCAGCACCTCTGTGACGGCGGTTGCTCGACGACGTAGCTCCTCGCGATGGGACTCATCGAGGTCACCCTGCTCGATGACCTGGTGCGACCGGTTCAGCTGGTGCTCCACACCGATCTGCTGACCCTGCCCGGCGCCGGCCCAGGCCACCGCCTCGAGAAGGTCGAGCAGTGCCGCCATGACCAGGGGATCGTCGGCCCCGTAGATGCGTGGTTGGGTCACGGCAAGGTCCAGCAGCTCACGGAAGCTCCACTGGCGCAGGACAACCCGGACCCGGCCGACGTCATCACGAACCGTCGCGGCTCCCAGGTCCCGCCGGAGCAGATCGCAGAGCAGCGCGGCGGAGTGATTGAGCGCGTGCACGGCAGTTGTGGGGTCGTTGATGCCGGGTGAGAGCGCCTTCACCGCGACGTCCGTCAGCTGGCGAAGGCCGAAGGCGACATCCTGCTGGGCGGTTCGCTCGTACCCGATCTCCACGGCTCGTCCGAGTCGTTCCTGCAGCCCTTCCACGTCCTCCTCCGACAGGACGTCCCCCGAGACCGACCAGGCACGGGCAACGGGCGTGTGGGCGACGACCGCGTCCCCCACGCGCCTGTCCACCACCACCACGGCGTCCACGGCGCGAGCTGCCTCCCAGAGCGCTTCCCCCCGCACGGCGACGACAAATCCCGAGGACGGCGCGAGCAGGGGCCGCATCGCGTCACCCTCTGGCCCTTGCGGGAGCGCGACCGAGGTCTCCCGCTCGCCGAGCACCCGCTCGATGCAGTGGTCGGCGTCCTTGTGGACGTTGCGCATGACGGTCTCGACGCGGATCTCGCGCGCCAGGTGCGCCAAGAAGAGCACGAGGCCGAGAACGGAGGCCAACGTGAACGCGAAGGCCACGGTCACGGACAGCTGGGGCACGAACCCGGCGCCACTGCCCTCTGGAGTCCGCACGGTGCGTAGCACGGTGAGGGCGTAGACGAACGACCCCAGGAACAGTGCGAGCGTCCGCTGGACGAAGCGGTCACGTGTGAAGGTCCGCAGCAACCTGGGGGAGTACTGGCTGCTGGCCAGCTGCAGCGTCACGACCGTGAGGGAGAAGGTGAGGGACGTCACGGTGATCAACGACGTGGCGATGGCGCTGAGCAAGATCTGGGCCGCTTCGGCCCCGCCGCCGAAGAGGGTGGCCGAGACCGACGCGGGGAGGTCGCCCCCCATGGCCGCGTCCAGTCGGGGCAGAGCGACGCCGAGGGAGACCGCCAGGACCAGTGCAGCGACCGGCAGCGGCCAGAGACTGGTCCGCGTCTCCTCGAGGAATCCTCGCCACCGGCGCGGCGGATGTGGACTCATGGAGCTGACTCCTTGGGACGGTCGCTTCGTTGCAGGAAGAAGGCACCCACCGCCCCGGCGAGGGTGGCGAAGACCGCCACCGAGTACACCCCCAACACCACCTCGGAGACCCGCGCGACCGCACCTTCGGCAGCGAGGGGCTCCCCGGTCACGGTGGCCAGTGCAGCGCCATGCAACGCCCGCGTGTAGTCGGTGAACGTCCCCGTGACGAAGAGGAACTGGCTCGACCCCACGACGACGACCGTGGTGGTCACGGCAAGCCACGAGACCCTCCCGCTCAGGAGACGGCCCGCTGACCGGGAGCCTCGCACCGTGGCTGACACGACGCCACCGATGCGTGCGGTGCGCAGCAGCCGCATCGCACGCGTGAATCGCAAGAAGGGGAGGACCAGGAAGAGGAGCTGCCACCAGTTGCGCCGCCAGAATCGGCGCTGGTCACGAGCGACGTACGCCCGTAGCGCGAACTCGGCGACGAACGTGCCCCACAGCACCCATCCGGCCACGCTGAACGCCTGTGACCATCCGGGGGTCGTGACGACGAGCTGTCCGGTCAGGACCAGCACGAACAGCAGACCGAGCACCCCCATGGGCCGGTCGAGGCGACGAGCCACCAGCTCCGCCTGGGACTCTCCCCTCGGAAGTGGGCGAACGGACAACGGTGGCTTCACAGGCTCCTCTTTGCCGAGTCGCTCGGACCCGAACTGTGCTCGGACTGTTGTTCATGCTGCTGCTCCTGGATGCTCTTGGCCGCGGCGTGTCTCGGCCGCCCGACGCGACGTGGTGTAGCGGATCCTGCGGGCGCGGCCCTCGGGTGACCCTGGTTCCCCGTCATGCCGTCACCATGCACGGACCGGATGACGGTCGATCCACGCGCCACTTTGCAGTTGTGTGACAGGCATCGGACGAGGTGCGACCAGTGCAGGTGAGGGTCTTGCCCCGGCGCGGACGCCGGTGTCTGGTGGAACAGAACCAGCAACACGGGGCAACCGCAGACCAAGGAGGCGAGCCCACCATGCTCTCGATCACTTGTCAGGCCCGCTCCGTGATTCGACGCGTCACGGCGCATCCGCTGCTCGCGCCGACCTCGGGGCTTCGCGTGTTCCGTCCCGGGCAGCCCGGGCCGATGCAGGTCCGAGCGGTGAAGCGGCCAAGCCCTGGGGACGACGTCGTGGAGCACGACGGAGGCCGGCTGTACCTCGACCCCGATCCTGCCCACCACGTGGCGGGACACGAGCTGGACGCCGAGTCCGACCAGCACGGCCGTGTGCAGTTCATCCTGCGGGATCCCTCATGAAGACCGCGGGCCTTGACCTGGAGCAGGCCGCACGCCGGGCAGTGATCCTCTCTCGCGGACAGGCCGCCGCCATCCGCGCGCAACGCCGACGCCGGGTCCTCCAGCGTCTGCGGCGGACCTGCTGAACCGCGGCCAGGTGCAACGCCCCGTCCGGGGTTTGGTCGCGTCCTGTCGCGGTGCAGAATCGACTCCGTCATCCACGACGTCGAGGGGCGACAGCAGTGAGCGTCACCGTCTTCCAGAACGCGACCGTCTTCGACGGCGTCGCCTACCGCGGGCAGGTCGGTGACGTCGTCGTGGACCGCGGCCGGATCATCGGCATCGGCGCGGACACGACGCCGGTCGGGGCGCGCGTCGTCGACGTCGCCGGTGGGCTCCTGCTGCCCGGCTTCACGGATGCCCACGTCCACCCCGTCCAGGGCGGGCTCGAGCGCCTCGGCTGCGACCTCAGCGGACTCGAGGCCGACCGGGGTGCCTACCTCGAGCACATCCGCGACTACGCGGACGCGCATCGCGACCTGGACTGGATCCAGGGCGGGGGATGGGCGATGGCGGCGTTCCCCGGCGGCCTGCCGACCGCACGCGAGCTGGACGAGGTCGTGCCCGACCGTCCCGTGGCACTCGCCAACCGCGACCACCACGGCCTGTGGGTCAACTCGGTTGCCCTGCTGGCGGCCGGTGTCTCCGCGCGCACCCCCGACCCGGCGGACGGTCACGTCGAGCGCGATGCCGACGGGCAGCCGTCGGGTGTCCTCCACGAGGGCGCGATGCAGCTCCTCGCCGACGTGCTCCCGCCCGCGGACGACGCCGAGCTGTACGCCGCCCTCCTCGAGGGCCAGCGCTACCTCCACTCGCTGGGCGTCACCAGCTGGCAGGACGCCATCGTCGGCTCCTACTCGGGCATGCGGGACGCCGGCCCGACGTACGCCAGGGCTGCCGCCGCCGGCGACCTCACGGGGAGGGTGGTCGGTGCCCTGTGGTGGGACCGGGAACGGGGCACCGAGCAGGTCGCGGAGCTCCTCGCCAAGCGCGAGGCGTACACGCACGGCAGGTTCGCGGCCACAGCCGTCAAGATCATGCAGGACGGCATCGCGGAGAACGGGACCGCCGCTCTCGTCGAGCCCTACCTCGACCGGTGCGGCCACGCGACGGGCAACTCCGGGCTGTCCTTCGTCGAGCCGGGACGCCTGCGCCAGTACGTCGGTGAGCTCGACGGCCTCGGGTTCCAGGTCCACTTCCACGGACTGGGGGACAGGAGCGTGCGGGAGGCCCTGGACGCGCTCGAGGGCACCGACCCGGCACACCGGCACCACATCGCGCACCTCCAGCTCGTGCACCCCGACGACCTCGCCCGCTTTCGGGACGTGGGGGTCGCCGCCAACATCCAGGCGCTCTGGGCCTGCAACGACGACCAGATGACCGAGCTGACGATCCCGTTCCTCGGAGCCGAGCGCGGGGGTCGGCAGTACCCCTTCGGCGACCTGTACGCCGCCGGTGCCCGGCTCGTCGCCGGGAGCGACTGGCCGGTCAGCACCCCCGATCCGCTCGCCGCCATCCACACGGCCGTCCACCGCACCTCCTACGGCGAGCCGGCCCCCGCCGGCACGGAGCCCTTCCTGCCGGACCAGGCACTCGGGATCGAGACCGCGTTCGCCGCCTACACGAGTGGATCGGCGTGGGTGAACCACCGCGACGACGCCGGCACCATCAGTCCCGGCGCCGTGGCGGACCTGGTGGTCCTGGACCGCGACCCGTTCCAGGACCCGCAGGAGATCGGCGCTGCGCGGGTGCGGTCGACCTGGATCGACGGGGAGTGCGTCTACGAGGCCTGACGCAGCTCGCGGAGGGCTTGCCGGTAGAGCGTCTCGAAGTCGCCGGCCAGGGCGGCCGACCACATGGGGGACACGTGCGAGTAGTCCCAGAACGTCATTGTCCGGTCGACCACGAGGGGACACCGGCCGCGCACGCAGAGCAGCTCGAGTACGTCGGCGAAGCCGGCCCCTCCGTCGAGGGCGACCCGTCGGGTGAGGGCATTCGCCGCCTCCAGCCCTGCGTGAGGAGCTCCGACGCAATCGTCGAGGCGGGAGCCGGGGGCGGTCAGGCAGTCGACCGGGTCGAAGGCGAGGTCGGGGGTGTCGGCCACGACCACGACGCGCGCGCCCAGCCCCTTGAGTCGGCGCAGGGTGCTGTCGACCCCGCGTGCCCAGGTCGTGTCCAGGGCCAGTCCCGGAGCAGGACGCAGGCGCGGCGACATCGCCTCGGAGGCGATCACGACGAGCTCCGGGCGCTCGCGCTCGATGTAGGCGTGCGCCCACTCCCGGAACTGCGTGCACTGCCAGAAGTCCGCTCCTCCGCCGTCCACCACCGGTACGTCGAACGGCGGGCATCCGAGCTTGATGAGAGGCAGGACCCGGATCCCGCTGCGCTCGGCCAGACGGTCGAGCGCAGGGAGCCACTGCCCGGCCTGGGAGTCACCGAGGACCACCATCGTCCTGCGGGCGCGGTCGGCGCCCAGGGGACACACGGCGGTGGAGGCCTCGGGAGGGTCTGCCCGACACTCCTCTCCGAGCAGGCTGCCCTTCGTGGGGTCGGCCAGGTTGACCAGCGGGAACGGCACAGGCTCGGCCGAGCTCGCCGCCCGCAGGGCACCGGTCATGCGCTCGGCCAGGGTCGGGCGGGGAGGTCCTTGGTCCGGCTTGCCGTGGTGACGCTCCGCCGCCGCGGGGGCCGCCAGTTCCGGGATGGGGATCCCGTTTCCGGCGAGGCGGGCCTCGAGCTGGGTGGTGGCCCATTGCTCGGACTGGTCGACCGTGATCAGGACGAGGCCCAGCGCGACGGGCCAGAGGACCAGAGCGCGGCGGACTGAGCGGAACAGACCGCCGCGGCGGAACGGGTTCTCCACGAGGTGGAAGGTGAGGAAGGACGCCACGAGCGTGAGGAGGACCAGCACCACCGTCCCGGTGCGGCCCTCGGGCACGGCGGGGTGCAGGGGGCCGAGCACCAGGAACGGCCAGTGCCACAGGTAGAGGGAGTAGGACAGGTCACCCAGCCGGACCAGGGGCCAAGTGCCGAGGCCCCGGTTGACGATCGTCGAGCCGCCGGCTCCGGCGACCACGACGGCCGCGGTGCCGAGCACGGGGAGCAGCGCGCGCCAGCCGGGGAACAGCGAGCCCGCGTCGTACGCGATCGCCGAGACGCCGATCGCCGCGACCCCGGCTGAGGAGAGCCACGTCCGTGCCCTGGGTCCCAGCGCACCGAGGCGCGGGCGCTGCACCGCGAGCAGGGCGCCGATCGCCAGCTCCCACGCCCGCCCGGGGGACGAGTAGTAGGCGGGGCCGGGCGCCGTGCTCGTGGTCCACACCGACCAGGCCAGCGACGCCACGACCACGACGAGCAGGAGCCCGCTCATGACCGTCCTGGCGCCACGCGGACGACTCCTCCGGAGGACGAGGACCACGATCGCGAGCAGGGCCGGCCACACCAGGTAGAACTGCTCCTCCACGGCCAGCGACCAGTAGTGCTGGAAGGGCGAGGGGGCACGGCCCTGGGCGAAGTAGTCGGTGCCGAGCTCGGCGAAGTGGAAGTTGGCGGCGAAGAGGGCCGACCAGGTCGCGTCGTCCCGCAGCCGCTGGACCTGCGACACCGAGGCGACCTGAGCGGCGTACGCCATCGTCGCGACGAGGACGAGGGTGGCGGCCGGCAGGATGCGCCGGGCGCGCCGGGCGTAGAAGTCGCCAATCCGCACGCCACCCCGGGACTCGACCTCGCGCAGGAGCAGGAGAGTGATCAGGTAGCCGGAGAGCACGAAGAAGACGTCCACTCCGACGAACCCGCCGGTGAGCCAGGAAACGCCCGCGTGGTCGGCGATGACGAGCAGCACCGCGACGGCGCGGAGGCCCTGGATGTCGAGCATGTGCTCAGGCGCGGCGTGGGGTGTGGTGCCCACCACCCTGGGGGTGCGATCGATCGTCGTGTGCATGCACCGATCGTTCGGCAGCCGACCTGCGGGCGTCATGGGCCCGGAGTCCCGGGTCGCCGGGAGGAAACGCCCTACGCCGGGACGAGGAAGGGTGGATGAACCGCCCGGTCAGCTCCCGCCGGCGGGCAGCGCCTCGAGCATGACGTCGGGGTTGTCCCGCGCGGTGACCATCGCGCGCCACTGGTCGACGAACAGCGCCAGGTGGGTGCCGTCGCTGCGTTCGAGGACTTCGACTCCCCGGATCCCTGCGAGCGCGGCAGCGCCCGCGGCGTCGGTCCGGCGGGCGACCTGGTAGTCGAGCCGGGAGAAGCGGATGGGGGAGTTGAACTCGTTGGTCATCCGGTCCTCGACCACCTCGAACTGCATCGGGCCGACGGCTGCCAGGACCGGGTTCTGGTCGCCGCGGAGGTCGGAGCGCAGCACCTGCACCACGCCCTCCTGGTCGAGCTGCTCGATGCCGCGCCGGAACTGCTTGTAGCGGCCGATGTCGCCGGCGCTGGCGGTCACGAAGTGCTCGGGCGCGAAGCTCGGGACGGGCGGGTACTCGATGGGGTCGCCGACGTAGACGGTCTCGCCGACCCGCAGGGCCTGGGCGTTGACGAAGCCGATGATGTCGCCGGGCGCTGCCGTCTCGACCGACGTCGTCTCCCGGCCGAAGACCGACTGGGCGAACTTCGTCGCGAAGGGGCGTCCGGTGGTGGCGTGGGTGACGACCATGCCCCGCTCGAACGTCCCGGACACGACGCGCGCGTAGGCGAGGCGGTCGCGGTGGGCGTTGTTCATCCCCGACTGCACCTTGAAGACGAAGGCGCTGAAGTCGTCGTCGACGCGGCGCACCGCCCCGTCGACACCAACGGTCGGGCTGGGATCGGGGGCGATGTCGAGCAGCAGGTCGAGCAGCTGGGCGACGCCGAAGTTCTGCAGCGCCGAGGCGAACATGACCGGGGTGGTCTCCCCGGCGAGGAAGCGGTCCTGGTCGTGGTCGGCCTCGTCGAGGGTGAGCAGCTCGTGCTCCTCGACCGCGGCTGCCCACAGGTCGGCGTCGGACTCCTCGACCTCGGCGGGCGCCATCCGTCGCTCCGGGGCGCGGGTGGCACCACCGGCGGTGCGGGTGTACTTCACGAACTCGCCCGTCCGGCGGTCCAGGACGCCGCGGAAGTCGCCGGCCTCACCGACCGGCCAGGTGAGCGGAGTCGGCCGGAGCTTGATCTTCTCCTGGATGAGGTCCATCAGCTCGAGGGCCGACAACCCGGGACGGTCCCACTTGTTGATCACCGTCATCACCGGGATGCCGCGCAGCGCGCAGACCTTGAACAGCTTGAGGGTCTGCGGCTCGAGCCCCTTGCCCGCATCGACCAGCATCACCGCGGAGTCGACCGCCGAGAGGACGCGATAGGTGTCCTCGGAGAAGTCGCTGTGGCCCGGGGTGTCGACCAGGTTGATCACGTGGTCGCGGTAGACGAACTGCAGGGCGGCCGACGTGATCGAGATGCCGCGTGCCTTCTCCATCGCCATCCAGTCCGAGACCGTGGCGCGCCGGTCGCCCTTGCCGTGGACGGCGCCGGCCTCGGTGATCACGCGCGCGTGCAGGGCCAGCGCCTCGGTCAGGGTGGACTTGCCCGCGTCGGGGTGGCTGATGACGGCGAAGGTACGGCGGGGGCGGGTGTCGGGCACCGCCCGAATCTACCGGTCGGAGTGTCCTACCACCGCTTCGTGGGCAACCCTTGCCGGGAGCGTCCCCGCGCAGCACGATGGAGGTCGGCAGGTCGCTTCGGGAACGGGGTAGGTCATGGTCGCAATGTCGCGGCGCACGCGTGCAGTGTCTGTGCGGACGACGCTGGGCATGACCCTGGGCATGGTCGTGGCCACAGTCTCCGGCCCGGCGGTGGCGGACACGCGGGCGGTCGACGACCCCGTGGGCGACTCGACCTTCGTGGACATCTCCCGCGTACGCGTGGTGCACCGCGATGCCGTGACGGTGCGGGTCCGGTCGGCCGTCCCCCTGGCAGCCGGACAGCGGTACTCCTTCTGGATCGACGCCGGGCGCGGCCCGGGCCCGAACTATCACGTCGCCTTCTACGCCAACTCGGACTTCGACGACGCGCTGGGACTGGTGCGTTCCTTCAGCGACCGCCCCTCGCGCAACGTGCCGTGCCCGGGCCTGCGAGCCCGCGCCGACATCTTCGCCGACCAGCCGGTGTCCATCCGTGTCCCGCGTCGCTGCCTGGGCGACCCCGGGACAGTCAGGGTCGCCGTCCGGTTCAAGGACGAGACCACGGGCACCGTGGACTGGGCGCCGGGTCGCCGGACGTTCGGCCCCTGGGTCAGACGGTAGGGAGGGACGACATGGAGCCCAACGTCCTCGTGCGAGGGGTCCGACGCCTCGAGGAGACCACGGCCCTGGACCGCGCGGTCCGAACGCTGGAGCCCCGTGTCGCCTCACTCTTCGGGTCGGGCATCCGCGGCTCGGTCCTGCGGGGTGACTGGCTCGGTCATGCACTGCATCCGCAGCTCACCGACGTGGTCATCGGCACCTGGACCTCGGCGACTGTCCTGGACCTCTTCGGAGGGCGCGGTTCGGCTCCCGCAGCCCAGCGACTCGTCGCCACCGGTCTGCTCGCGGTGGGACCGACGGCCTGGGCCGGGTGGGCCGAGTGGTCGGCGGCTGGGCCGCGTGAGCAGCGTGTCGGACTCGTCCACGCTGCCACCAACGCGGTCGCGATCGGCACGTACGCGGCGTCCTACGTGGCGCGTCGACAGGGTCGGCACCGGGCAGGCGTGTCCCTGGCGTTGGTGGGCTCGGCGGTCTCCGGGGTCGGCGCGTACCTCGGCGGACACCTGGCCGCGGCGCGCAAGGTCGGCACCCGCCATCCCGCCTTCGAGCACGAGGGAGACGTGCGGCCCGCTCTGCGGTGACGGGCTGGCCTCAGCTGCGGGCGCCGGAGATCGTCAGCACGACGCCGGCGTGGTCGGAGGGCCACAGACCGGTGGCAGGATCCTTGGCCGCCGGCTCGTCGCCGGTGACCTCTCCCGCGACCACGTCGAGGTGCTGACCGGGTCCGGGCCTGGCGAAGACCATGTCGATGCGGTGGGTCCAGCTGCCCGGCGCCGGTTCGTCGACCCGCTCGTTGAGCCCGGACGTCCACCCCTGGTTGGCGGGGAGCCACTCCAGCCACATGTCGGTGAAACCACCTGCCCCGGTGATGAGCCGGTAGGGCGCCGAGTGCGGCACGGGTATGGGGTCGGTCGGCTTGGTGGTGTTGTTCAACGGGTCGGAGTTGCAGTCGCACGCGATCACGGTGGTGCGGTCCGCAGCCGTCGTCTCGGCCAGCAGCTCCTGGGTCTGTCCGAGTGCCGCGAGCGAGCTGAAGGCCTCGAGGTGGGTGTTGACGAAGCGGAACGACGTGCCGGAGCCCTGGGCCACGTCGACCCAGCCGTATCCCCGGATGATGTTCAGGGTCGAGCCGCCGACGTTCACCGGCACCTTGGTGTCGTACTGGGCGCTGCCCTTGTCGAGCACCCGCAGGGTGCTGCTGGCGCGCAGCAGGATCACGTCGCGCATGGTGAGCCGGATGTCGCGACCCTGGCTGACCGTCCCGAGGGCCGGGTTGCCGAGGAAGGCGGGAGACTCGAGGTCCATCTCGTCTTGGACCACCACGGCCTTGTAGGGCACGCCTTCCTGGCGCAGGTCCTGCAGCAGGAGCTGGAGGTAGTCGTAGTCGACCTCCTGCGCGTTCGGCGTCCCCAGCGGCGTCGAGCCGAAGGGGGGCGGCAGCTCGAGGGGGCCGCTCCGCCACAGCGCGACCTCCTGGAGGCCGACGAGGTCGGGCCTCGTCCGAGCGATCTCGGCCGCGAGCAGCTCGCTGCGCCGCGGGAAGTTCGTCTGGTCCACGATGCTGCGGGTCTCGACGTTCGAGTTCCCGAGAGCCACCAGCGCGTCCAGGCCCGTCTTGCCGGCCGTTGCCCTGATCGGGCGCTGGATGTCGACCCCCAGGTAGACGTTGCGGGTCATCACCGTCACGGTGGTGCGGGCATCATCCGGGCGTGCCTGTGCCGGCACGGTCCCCGCGGCCGCCACGGCGACGCTGATTCCGGCGGCGGCAACGGCCGCCCTCCCTGCCCACGACCGCAGCGGAAGCCTCATCGATGTCCCCTCCCAGAGGTATCAGTCCCTGCATCATGGGCGAGAGGCGTGGAGTTCGCCAGACCTGCGGACGAGACCGGCAGCCGGACTGGACCGACGGGTGCGGCCCGGGAGGCAGGACGTGGTGCCTGCCTCCCGGGCCGAGGTCCGGTGCTGACGGTGCCGACTACCGCAGCAGCCGGCGGTGCTGCCGGGCCACCTCGGCGGCCGAGGCCGCTTCGTCGAGGAACATCAGCCCGTCCATGCGGCAGTTGCACGGGTTGCGCTCGGTCCCGTTCTGCGGGAACGAGCCGCCGATCTTGATGCCGCGCGGGTTGGTCGGCGACGTACCAGTGCCGTCGACCTGCCACGGGTCACCGGCGTTGGTGTAGAAGCCGTCCACCGCCTCCCCGTTGCGGTAGAGGGCCATGGTGCCTGTCGTGTAGTCGAACGTCGCGGCCAGGTGCACCCACTCGCCGTCCGGGAGCAGCTCCTGCCACGGCGCCGAGGCCGCAAAGGTCTGCGACGACCCCGTGTCGAGCCGGCGACCGAGCGCGACCAGCTTGAGCTCACCGTTGACCTGGATCAGCTCCAGCAGGGCGCGCACGCCGTGCCCGTCGGAGTTGCCGGAGAGGACTCCGGCCAGGCCGATCGCGTTGTAGCCGGGCGTCGGGTTGGTGCCGTCCATCTTGAACCAGCCCATCACGGTGATGCCCTCGGCGCCGGCGAAGCGCGACAGCGAGGCCATTCCGTCGGCATCGCTCTCGTAGATCCCCGCCTTCCAGGCCTGGCCCGTGGGCGACTCGGCGGCACTGTGCAGCTGCAGCGCGTTGAGGGAGCCGGGGTAGGCGCCGTCGTCCACGCGCATCTGCTCACCGCCGTTGACGAGCCGGATGAGGGTGCGGCTGGGCCCCTGGTCCACCTCGTAGGAGTCGTTGGCGGCGAAGGGGTGCTCGAAGTCGTACGCCGCCACCAGGGCGTCCTGCAGGGTCGGCTCGACGTCCTGGGGCACCGGCGCGCGCCTGGTGTCGACCACCTTCCAGATCGTCCCGGTGGCCTTGGCCAGGAGGTAGAGGCTGCGATCGGAGTCGGTGCCGAAGCGCAGGTCGACGCGGCCGTCGCCGACGAAGTCGGACATCCGCATCCGCGTGCCGGAGGTGTCGTAGAGCTGCATCTCCTGCACGGTGGCCTCGCGGTCGGAGTCGTCGCGCAGGTGCGCGGCGGTGGCGTAGTAGACCTCGCCCTTGACCAGGTCGCCGAAGACGTACTTGCCCTTGAGCCCGGGCAGGTCGCCGCGGTGCACGTGGCCACCCGAGATGGCGTGGCCCGAGTCGGCGTTGCAGCTCCAGTTGGCGGGTGTCTCGTGCGCGTACGACGCGACCGGGAAGTCGTAGCCCTTGGCGGCCTGCTCCTCGGTCATCGGGTCGAGGCGGCACTGCGTGTCGTTCTGGTAGTCCAGGCGCGACTCGACGTCGGGCCAGCCGAAGTCGTCGCCGCCGTCGACCTCGTAGACCGCCTCGATGGCGCGCTGGCCGATGTGGCCGAGGAACATCTCGTGCTTGCCTTCGGCATCCCAGCTGAAGCGGTGCGGGTCGCGCATGCCGATCGCCCAGATCTCGCCGAGCGCACCGGGCTCGCCGACCCAGGGGTTGGTGTCCGGGATCCCGTACGCGCCGTTGGGCGAGTCGGTGCCGGCCGGGTCGATCCGCAGGATCTTGCCCGACGGGTCGGACAGCCGCTGCGGGATGTCGTTCTCGACGCCGTAGCCGCCATCGCCGACGGCGAGGTAGAGCAGGCCGTAGTCGTCGTCGCCGGGCTCGGCGGTCGGGTTGAAGTCGATCTGCTGGATGGCGTGGATCTGGCCGGCGAAGCGGTAGCGGAAGAGCTCGCGGCTGCTGCCGGAGAACGTGTCAGCCGTCGGGTCGTCGGCCGTCCACTCGGTGACGACGCTCTGGACGCCGCTCGAGCGGAGCGGCTGGCCCGGATAGGTCTGCTCTCCGGGAGCCGTCGGGTTCTCGGTGTGCGTGGTGTAGAACTTCCCGTTCTCGGCGAACTCGGGGTGGAAGGCCACGAACCCGAAGCCGGAGCCGAGGCCGCGCCATGCGAGGAACTCAGGGAACTGCGCCTTCACGTCGAGGTAGACCGACGGCTGACGGTCCTCGAGGAGGTAGAGGTTGCCGTTGAGGTCGGGGACGTAGAGACGGCCCGAGTCGTCAGGCAGCTCGCCGATGTGGTTGATGCGGTTGTGCCGGGTGCCGATGCGGACGTCGGTCCACGGCCCGTTGGGGGTCGAGGCGGGCAGCTGGGCGTACTCCTCGAGCACGAGGCCGAGGGTGGAGGGTGAGGGGTCGGGCGGGATCGGCGGAGCCCCGGGCCCGGACCCGGCGTCCTCGGCAGAGGCCGAGGTCAGTGACGGGGTGAGGGTCGCTGCGAGCACGGAGGCCGTGACCGCGGAGACCCACCAGGATGCTTTTCGCATGGTGCGTCCCTACTGTGGTGGGTGGTTGGTGACACAACTGCTGACACGGCCCTGGCCGGTCGTGGCAGCCCTCGCTGGTCCCCGGGCAGACCGGGGACCAGCGGGGATCATGAGGTGGCGGGTGCAGGGCTGGGGGTCCCGACGACATGCACGTGGCGGGTCCGCCCGAAGTTGTCGAAGGAGCCGAAGCCGACGCGTCCGCCGGTGAACGTGGTGTCGGTCGCGGTCATGAGCGGCTCGCTCGCGCCGTCGACGTACACCTCGATCTCCCCGGTGGTGGCGGTGTAGTCGACGCGTACGTCGTGCCACTCGGCGTCGGTCACGGCCGGCGGGGCGCCGACCGTGCCGGTCCACTGGTCGTCGATGCGACGGCGGTCGGCGTTGTCGACGACGAAGATCCCGTTGTGGGGATAGATCGTGTTGTCCTGGGAGAAGTGCGCGTAGTAGAAGCGCTTCGGCCCCTGGTAGTTCCAGATGATGATCACGTCGCGGTTGCTGACCTGCACGGACTCGTCGAGCCGCACCTCCGCCTGGACGCTGACGTCGGTGAGCTCGGGGCCCTTGGTCACCACGGCGTACTCGAACGGGCGGCGTACGCCGTCGTTGGGGTTGGTGCCGGGCCTGGTCAGGACGAGCTGGTTGCCGTCGTAGTCCCAGAGGCTGTCCGTCAGCGGGTCCCAGTGCTCGGGGGTGGCGGGTGCCACGACGTGCACCTGCTCCGGCCCCGCCTCCAGCACGGCGTCCGTGGCGGCTCCGGTCGGGGCCGCGGGCCAGACGGCCAACGCTCCGACCACGAGTGCGATCGTCCTCCGTCTGTGCAACATCTGCTCACGTCCTTTCCGAGTTGGGGTGCGAGTGCTTCCACCGGCGGTGCCGAAGGTCAGAGGTGCGGCTCCACGAGCTCGACGTAGCGGCGCGCCGAGGTGGCGAGGACGGCATGCCCGTCGGCGGCCCACACCTCGGCGTTGAAGATCTCGACCTCGACGTCGCCGCGGTAGCCGGCAGCGGCGACACAGGCGGTGAGGTGGGGGAAGTCGATGTGACCGTCGCCCATCATCCCGCGGGAGAGCAGGGTGTCGGCGGGGAGCGGAGTGATCCACTCGCACACCTGGTAGCTCGCGATCCGGTCTCCCGCGCGAGCGATCTGTTCCTCGATCCCCGGCTCCCACCAGACGTGGAAGGTGTCGACCACGACGCCGACCGCCTCGACCGGCAACGGCTCTGCCAGGTCGAGAGCCTGGGCGAGCGTGGACACGACGCCGCGGTCGGCGGCGAAGATCGGGTGCATCGGCTCGATCGCCAGGCGGACCCCGACGTCGAGGGCGTGGGGGACCAGTGCCTCGATCGCGGCCGCGGCCCGGGCGCGCGCACGCACCAGGTCGCGGTCGCCGGCGGGCAGCCCACCGGGCACCAGCACCAGGCAGGGGGCGCCGAGCTCGGCCGCCTCGTCGAGGGCGCGCATGTTGTCGTCGTGCCTCATGCGCTGCTCGGCCGGATCAGCGGTGGTGAAGAAGCCGCCTCGGCAGACCGAGGAGACCCGCAAGCCGGCGTCGCGCAACCACCCCGCCGCGCTGGTGACGCCCACCTCGGCCACCGGCTCGCGCCAGGCCCCGATCGACGGGATCCCGGCGGCCACGCAGCCGTCGATCGCCTCGCGCAGCGACCAGCCGTCGACGGTCTTCTGGTTGAGCGAGAGCCGCGCCAGGCGGGCGTCGCCCGGAGGGGGCGTGGCCGTGCGAGCCGGGACGCCGCTCGGGACGTCGAGGTCGAGTGCCTGCTCGGTGGCCGTCACCGGACGATCCCCGCTCCCTCGAGCCAGACCCCGAGGCGGTGCGCGGCCAGGTCGGGGTCGGGGAGGAGCTGCGCGTCGTTGGCGAGCTCGTAGAGCCGGCCGAGGTGGACGGCGCTGCGGGCCGACTGCAACCCCGAGACCATGGTGAAGCCGGGCTGGTGCCCGCCGAGCCACGACAGGAAGGCGATTCCGGTCTTGTAGTGCCAGGTCGGCGCCTCGAAGACGTGCCGCGACAGCGGCAGGGTCGGCGCCATCTCGGTGTCGTACGTCGCCAGGTCGCCCTCGTCGAGGGCGGCGAGCGCCGCCGCGGCGGCCGGCGCGATGGCGGCGAACGCTCCGAGCAGGGCGTCGGAGTGGTGCGTGCCGTCACCACGGATGAGCTCGGGATAGTTGAAGTCGTCGCCCGTGTAGAGCCGGACGCCCGCAGGCAGTGCCGCCCGCAGGCCGATCTCGTGGTCCGCGGAGAGCAGCGACACCTTCACCCCGTCGACCTTGTCGGCATGGGCGCGCACCAGGTCGAGGAACGTCGCGGTGGCCGCGTCGACGTCCGGGCTTCCCCAGTAGCCGCGCAGCTGCGGGTCGAAGGCCTCGCCGAGCCAGTGGAGGATCACCGGCTCGCGCACCTGGCTCAGCACCGCGTCGTAGACCCCGAGGTAGTCGTCCGGGGTGCGGGCGAGGGCGGCGAGCTGCCTCGACGCCATCACGATGACCTGTGAGCCGCACGACTCGACGTACGCGACCTGCTCGAGGTAGGCCTCCCGCACGTCGGCGAGCGTGGCCAGAGCGGTGGCGTGATCGGTGCCGGCGCCGGACGCGACGCGGGCGCCGTGGTCGCGGGCCTGCTCGGCGCTGCGCCGGACCAGCTCCTGCACCGCCGGCCAGTCCAGGCCCATGTTGCGCTGGGCGGTGTCCATCGCCTCGGCGACGCCGAAGCCGTAGGAGAAGAGGTGGGCCCGGAAGGCCAGCGTCGAGTCCCAGTCGACGACGGCGGGGGAGCCCGGGACGTTCTCGCCGCGCGGGTCCGCCACGACGTGTGCGGCCGCGAACGCGACCCGGCTGGTCGAGCCGCCCGGTCGGTGCTGCCACTCGCGCGGCTCGCGGATCTGCACGTCGCGCCACCCGCCGTCGGCAGTGGGGATCGCGACGGTGGTGCGGTGGCCGGACCGCGTGGTGGTGGTGGCAGTCACGGCATCTCGATTCGGCGACCCTCGGCGGACGACTGGAGGCCGGCGTCGACGAGCCGGAGGCCGCGCACGCCCGCAGCGAAGTCGTAGGGGTGCTGTCGTCCGTGGTGCACGTCCAGCAGGAACTCCTCCCACTGGGCGCGGAAGCCGTTGCCGAACTGCTGGTTGTCGGGGATCTCGTTCCACTGCGAGCGGAAGTCCTCGGTGGTGGGGAGGTCGGGGTTCCAGACCGGCATCGGCGTCGACTCGCGCGGCTGGATGCGGCAGTTGAACAGGCCGGCCACGGCAGATCCGTGGGTGCCGTCGACCTGGAACTCGACGAGCTCCTTGCGCTCCACGCGCACGGCCCAGCTGGAGTTGACCTGGGCGATGACGCCGCCGGCGAGCTCGAAGATGGCGTACGCCGCGTCGTCGGCCGTCGCGTCGTAGCGCTCGCCGTGCTCGTCCCAGCGCTCGGGGATGTGCGTGACGGCCTTGGCGGTCACGGCCTCGATGCGGCCGAAGAGGTTCTCCAGCACGTAGTTCCAGTGGCAGAACATGTCGAGGACCATGCCGCCGCCGTCCTCGGCGCGGTAGTTCCAGCTCGGTCGCTGGGCCGCGAGGTAGTCGCCCTCGAAGACCCAGTAGCCGAACTCCCCGCGCACCGAGAGGATCCGGCCGAAGAAGCCGCAGTCCACGAGCCGCTTGAGCTTCATCAGTCCCGGCAGGTAGAGCTTGTCGTGCACGACGCCGTTGATGATCCCGTGGCGCCTGGCGGCGTCGACGAGCTCGTTGCCCTCGTCGACGGACTCGGCGATCGGCTTCTCGGTGTAGACGTGCTTGCCGGCCGCGGCGGCCTTGAGGATCGCCTTCTTGCGCTCGCTCGTGACCTGCGCGTCGAAGTAGATCGTGGCCGGGTCCTCGGCCAGCGCGGTGTCGAGGTCGGTGGACCAGTCGGCGATGCCGTGCTCGGCAGCCAGCCGGGCGAGCTTGTCGGCGTTGCGGCCCACGAGCACCGGCTCCACCTGCAGACGGCTGCCGTCAGGCAGCGGGATCCCGCCGTCCTCACGGATCGCGAGGATGGAGCGCAGCAGGTGCTGGCGGTAGCCCATCCGGCCGGTGACGCCGTTCATGAGGATGCGGTAGGTCGTGTCGGACACAGTGGTCTCCTGGAGGTACGTCGAGTCAGTGGGTCGGGGTGGTCGCCGGACGGCCACCGAGGTAGAGCTCGGCCAGCTGGGGATCGCGCAGCAGCTCGTCGGCCGGTCCCTGGATGTGCACGCGGCCGAGGTCGAGGACGCAGCCGAGGTCGGCGGTCTCCAGCGCGCGGCGCGCGTTCTGCTCGACGAGCAGCACGGCGGTGCCGGCGTCGCGCATCCGCACCACCTGCTCGAAGACCGTGCCGGTGGCCTTGGGGTCGAGGCCCATCGACGGCTCGTCGAGGAGCACGACCTGGGGGCTGACCATCAGTGAGCGGGCGAACTCGACCTGCTTCTGCTGGCCACCCGACAGGGCACCGGCGAGGGCGTTCCACCTGTCCGCGACGACCGGGAAGAGCGACTTGACGAAGTCGACCCGGTCGGAGACGACCGACTTGTCCTTGACGGAGTAGGCGCCCAGCAGGACGTTCTCGGAGACCGTCATCTCCTTGAAGACGCTGTGTCCCTGCAGGACGTGCGAGAGGCCGGCCGTCAGCATCTGTTGCGGCGAGTTCTTGGTGACGTCCTTGCCGGCGACCCGGATCGTCCCCGAGCGCGGGGTCAGCATGCCGCTGGCGACCTTGAGGACGGTGGACTTGCCGGCGCCGTTGGGGCCGACCAGGCAGACGACGGTGGCCGGCGGCACCTGGACGGTCAGCCCGCGCAGCACGAGGGCCGCTCGGCCGTAGCCGGCCTGGATGTCGGTGAGCTCGAGCAGGAACTCGGTCGAGGGTGGGGTGTCAGATGCCAAGGTAGGCCTCCAGGACTCGGGGGTCGTTCTGCACGACCGACGGCGGGCCTTCGCAGATCTGGCGGCCACGGTCGAAGACGACGACGTGGTCCGACAGGCTCATGACGAGCTCCATGTTGTGCTCGACGATGAGGAACGTCTTGCCCTCGGCGTTGAGGTCGCGCACCAGGCTGGCGATGCGGTCGATGAGGGCGGGGTTCACGCCACCCGCCGGCTCGTCCAGCATGATCGTCTCCGGGTCGGCCATGAGCACTCCTGCGAGCTCCAGCAGCTTCTGCTGGCCGTAGGAGATGTCTCGGGCCTCGCTGTTCTCGAGGTGGTCGATGCCGACCCGGGCGAGGAGCTCGCGGGCCCGGTCGAGCTCGCCCGCGCTGCGCGACGGGGCCAGGACGTGGCGCAGGCTCGTGGACCGGACGGCGACGAGCATGTTCTCCATCACCGTCATCCGGGGAAAGATCCGGCAGAGCTGGAAGCTGCGGCCGATCCCCGCGCGGGCGATCCGGTGCGAGGCCTTTCCCGTGATGTCGTCGCCGAGGTAGGTCGCCCGACCGGAGTCGGGCTTGATCATCCCGGTCACGCAGTTGAAGAACGTGGTCTTGCCCGACCCGTTCGGACCGATCAGGGCGTTGACCTTGCCGTGGTGGAACTGGACGGAGGCGCCGTCGACGGCGGTGACGCCGCCGTACCTCTTGGTCAGGCCCTCGGTCGCGAGGCCGATGCGGGTGTCGGTCGCGGTGCTGCCCGCGGATTCGGTCATCGCTTCGCTCCTTCGGGGAGGCTGTCGGTCGGCTCGGCCTCGGTGGCGTCGAGGTCCTTGCCCTCGCTCGCCGCCGCTCTGCGTTGCTCGGCGAGCTCACCGGCACTGACCTCACGGATGGAGGCGGCCTGCGGGCTGAACCGGTTGATCAGCGACGAGAGCGCCGGGATGATGCCGTCCGGCATGAAGAGAACGACGATGCCGAGCAGCAGGCCCATGGCGACGAGGTGGAACTGGGTGTCGCCGTACTGGTTCTTGAAGAACTCGACGGCGTAGCCGACGATCACCGCGCCGAGAAGAGGGCCGAAGAGGCTGCGGATGCCGCCGAGCAGGCTCATCAGCACCATGTAGGAGCCGACCAGGATCGAGAACTGGAAGATCGGGTCGAGGAAGCCGAACCACAGGGCGTACATCCCTCCGCCGAGAGCGGTGAAGAACGCCGAGACGATGAACGCCACGAGCTTGTAGTTGAAGGTCGGCACCCCCAGCGACTGCGCCTTGTCCTCGTCCTCGCGAATGGCCTTGAGACCGGTGCCGAATCGGGAGCGGTCGATCGCCCACCAGGTGAGGAGTGCCACTGCGAGCAGGGCCACGTGGAGGTAGAAGAAGCGTTCGTGCTGCTCCGGGCGGAGCACCGACTCGTCGAAGGGACGGGGGACACGTAGCCCGTTGGAGCCGCCGGTGACCTCGCCCCACGACTGGAAGACCAGCAGCAGGATCAGCACCATCGCGATCGAGACGATCACGAACGACGCGCCGCGGACGCGGAGGCTGGCGATGCCGATCGGTACGGCGAGGGCCGCCACGAGCAGGCCGCCGAGGAGCATCGCCACCCACGGGTTGAGCGAGGTGTGGATCACCAGGAGGGCGGTGGCGTAGGCGCCGAGGCCGGAGTAGGCCGCGTGGCCGAGCGAGATGTAGCCGGTGAAGCCGCCGACGAAGTTCCACGACGTGGCGAGGACCGCGTAGCTCATGATCACCACGCCCACCGAGAGGATGAACGCGTCGGGCGCGAGGCTGGGGAAGGACAGGACGGCGGCGGCGAGCACCAGCAGGCCGATGCCCTTGGCGAGCAGCACCGCGCGACCTCTCGAGCCGGCGTCCGTGCGGACGGTGGGGTCAGACGTGGGGTCAGACGTGGAGTCCGACGTGGGGTCAGACGTGGAGTCCGACGTGGGGTCAGAAGCGTTGCGCAAGACGACCTCCGAAGAATCCCTGCGGCCGCACCATGAGGGTGGCGAACAGCGCGAGGTAGAAGATGGTCTGGGCCCAGGTGGTCCCCAGGGGGATCTGCAGCAGGCTCTGCCCCAGGCCGAGGAGCATCGCCGCGATGGCGGCGCCCGGGATGCTGCCGAGACCGCCCACCACGATGATCGCCATCAGCGGGCCGATCCAGTGCCAGTGCAGGGACGGGTAGATCGTCGAGTCCAGGGCGAGCGCGGTGCCGCCGATGGCGGCGGTGGCGAGCCCCAGCCCGAAGCCGTAGCCGGCGATCCGGTCGGTGTTGATGCCGATCAGGCGGGCGGCGTCGGGGTGCTGGATCGTGGCCCGGAGCGCCTGGCCGAACTGCGTCTTCTTCAGGATCAGGAACAGCGCCCCGAGGGAGACGGCCGCCAGCCCGAACGCGATCAGCTTCACGACGGCGATGTTGGCGCCGAACAGCTCGAGACTGTCCCCGCTGTAGGGGAGCCGGATCCGGCGCTGGGTCCCGCTGAAGACGAAGCCGAGCATTCCCTCGATGACCAGTGCCACCGAGAAGGTCAGCAGCACCGACATCATCGTCAGCGTCGCCGGCCGCAGCCGCGAGATGAGCAGCCGCTGCATCAGGACACCGGCGACGAAGAACAGCGGGACGGTCACGACGAGCGACAGCAGGGGGTCGAGGCCTGTCTCCGTGGTGAACCACCACGCGAGGTAGGCGGACAGGATGAGGAACGCCGAGTGGGCGATCATCACCACCCGCATCACGCCGAAGTAGAGGGTGAGGCCGGCCGCCAGGAGGGCGTAGAGCCCGCCCAGCAGCACGCCCAGCACCACGCTCTGGAAGAACAGGGACATCAGGATGCCTTTCGGTGGGTCAGGTGACCCGTCACCAGTGCGGCTTCTCGAGGATGAGGTCGGCCTCTGCCGCGTCCTCCGGCAGGACGATGCGGATCTTGCCGTCGACGTACTGCTGGATGAGGTGGGCGCCCTCCGGCCGGCCCTCCGCGTCCCAGGACAGCGGGCCGACGACGGTGTCGACCTCGTTCTCCCGCAGCCAGTCGATGAGCTGCTGCTGGCACTCGGGGTCGGGATCGGCACAGCCGACTGCCTCGACCGCGGCCGCCACGACCTGGCCCGTGGTCCATGCGTTGGCCTCGTCCTCGGCGGGAGGGGTGCCGTTCTTCTCGGTGTAGTACTCCACGAACTCGGCGTTGGTGGGGTAGTCCGCCTCCGGTGTGTAGCCCGTCGGGGACAAGATGCCCTCGGTCTCCTTGCCGATCGCCTCCGGGAACTCCGGGTTGGTCGGCGCGGTCGAGAAGGCCGCCATCTTGGGCTGGTAGTTGAGCTGGCGCAGCGCGACGATCATGTTGACCGCGTCCTGGTACTGGGTGCCCCCGACGACCACGTCGGCCTTGCTGTCGGCGATCTTGGCCGCGATCGAGCCGAAGTCGGTGGTGTTGGGCGGGTAGACCTCGTCGACCACGGTCTCGACCCCCATCTCCTCGAGGCGGGTCTTGAGCCCGTAGGCGGTGCCCATGGCGAAGGGGTCGTCCATCGCGGCGTAGGCGGCGGTCTTCGGCCGGTCGGCCTCCGGCAGTGCCTCGATCGCGTCAGCGAGGTAGTTGTAGTGGTCGTCGGCGACCGCGGGGGCGGCGTAGAAGAGGTTGTCGAAGCCCTGGGTGAAGACCTCCTCGGCCGCACCGGCCGGCTCCACGAAGAGGAAGCCGTAGTCCTTGGCGACCTGGGCCGCAGGCACCACCAAGCGGGTGGAGAACGGCCCGAAGACGAGGTCGACGCCGTCCTGGTTGATCAGCTTCTCGTAGTCGGAGGCGACGCGGTCGGCGTTGGACTGGTCGTCGAGGATCTTGAGCTCGACGTCGCGTCCCAGCAGGCCGCCGTTCTCGTTGACGTAGTCGGCCCAGGCCTCGTAGCCGCGCTGCACACCCTTGCCCGGCTCGCTGAAGTCGCCGGTGAGGGGGAGGGAGATGCCGATGGTGATCGGGCCGTCCCCGTCGTCGCCGCTGCTGCTCGAGCCGGAGCTCATGCACCCCGTGAGGGTGAGGCAGGAAGCCAGGGCCAGGACGCCGAGGCGGTGGTGCATGGTGACCTTCATGTCGCTCCTCTACACTGAACGTAAGCGCTTTCGTAAGCGCTTTCGGCTACTGTAGGCATCGGTCGGCGGCTGTGGCAAGGGTCACAGGCCAATTCGTTCGAGGATCCGGAGGACCCATGGCACAGGACCGGCCCACACCGCGTCTGCAGGACGTCGCCGAGGCAGCAGGAGTCTCCATCGCGACGGCGTCGCGCAGCCTCTCGCGCACGTCGGGCGTCAGCGAGGAGGTCGCCGAGCGCGTGCGCGACCTGGCTCGCCAGATGGGGTACGTCGCCAACGTGCACGCCCGGAGCCTGGCCGGCGGTCCCTCGCGCTCGGTCGGACTGGTCGTCCACGAGATCGGAGACCCCTACTTCGCCGAGATCGCCAGCGGCGTCCTGGGTGTCGGTGACTTGGAGGGCCTGACCGTCCAGATCTGCCACACCGGTCGTGACCCCGAGCGCGAGCTGACCCAGCTGCGGACCCTCATCGCCAATCGGGTGGGCGCGATCATCATCGCCGGCTCGGGCTTCGTCGACCCGGCGATGCAGACCACGGCCCGTGAGGAGCTGCATGCCTACCAGCGGGCCGGCGGCCGGGTGGCGGTGATCGGTCGGCACCACCTGGGTGTCGACGCCGTGCTGCCCAGCAACACCGAGGGGGCCACGGCTGTCGCCACGCACCTTCTCGACCTCGGCCACCGCCGTATCGCTGTCGCCACGGGCTCGCGTCAGCTCACCACGGTCGCCGATCGGCTGGAAGGCGTCTGGGCAGCCTTCCGCGCCGCCGGCCTCGACGTGGATGGAGTGCCCCTCGTGGAGGCCGAGTTCACGCGTGCAGGCGGTAAGGCGGCCGCGGAGGAGATCCTCGACACCCATCCCGAGGTGACTGCCGTGCTCGCGCTCAACGACGACATGGCGATCGGCATCCTGTCGGTGCTCCGGGCCCGTGGCGTCGCCGTTCCGGGACAGGTTTCGGTGACCGGCTTCGACGACGTGGCCGTGGCCGGCGACCTCTCCCCTTCGCTGACGACGGTGCGACTGCCGATGGCCCACATGGGGGAGCAGGCACTGCTGATGGCGCTCAAGGAACCGTCCGCGCGGCCGCGCCGCCGGCACGCGCCGTACGAGCTCGTCGTCCGCGACTCGACCGCCGCACCCGCATGAGGCGCGTGCTCGTGGCCCCGGACAAGTTCAAGGGCTCGGCGTCGGCCACCGACGTGGCTGCCGCCGTGTCCCGGGGGATCCGCCGGGCGCGCCCGGACGCGGTCATCACACAGGTTCCGGTCGCCGACGGGGGCGACGGCACCGTCGACGCGGCCCTCGCGGCCGGCTTCGACCCCGTGCCGCTGACGGTCTCGGGTCCTACCGGGGAGCAGGTGTCTGCCACCTATGCGCGTAGCGCCTGCACGGCCGTGCTGGAGCTGGCTGGCACCTGTGGGCTCTCGCGCCTGCCCGGAGGTGTCGCGTCTCCGCTCGCTGCGTCCAGTCGCGGGCTCGGCGAGGTGATCGTCGCAGCCCTGGATGCCGGTTGCCGTGACCTGGTGATCGGGATCGGGGGTTCTGCCAGCACCGACGGGGGCGCCGGCATGCTCTCGGCCCTGGGCGCCGTGCTGCGCGGTCCTTCCGGTGATGTCCTCGCCGACGGAGGTGCGGCGCTGGCGGACGTGGCGCGGCTCGACCTGTCCGGGCTGCACCCGGCGCTCGCGGAGGCGAGCCTGGTGGTGGCCTGCGACGTGGACAACCCGCTCACCGGGCCCGTGGGCGCTGCCGAGGTCTACGGGCCACAGAAGGGTTGCGACCCCGCGCAGGTGGGCCTGCTGGACGCCGCGCTGAGCAGGTGGGCCGACGTGGTGGCAGTGACCACCGGTGCCGATCACCGCGACGTGGCAGGGGCGGGCGCGGCAGGAGGTGTGGGTTTCGCCGCGATCGCAGTCCTGGGAGCCTCGCTACGACCCGGCATCGACCTCGTGCTCGACCTGGTCGGGTTCGACCAGGCCTTGGCCGGCTGTGAGCTCGTCGTCACTGGTGAGGGTTCGCTCGATGCGCAGAGCCTCCACGGCAAGGCCCCGGTCGGGGTCGCCGACCGGGCGTGCGCGGCAGGCGTCCCGGTGGTGGCGGTGGCAGGCCGGAGCACGCTCACGCCAGCGGAGCTGGCACGCGTGGGGATCCTCGGCTCGTTCGCGCTGCTCGACATCGAGCCCGACGTCGCGACCTGCCTCGCCGAGCCGCTCCCGCTCCTCGAGCGACTCGGCCACGAGATCGCGGTGCAGCAGCTGCCCTGACCTCGGGGCTGCTCGGTCTCGCCCCCGGCGGCACGAGTCTCCGGCGTGGGTAGCATCGGCTCTCGGTGCCAGGGCACGAGCGATGACGGTCGGGGCCTTCCCGGCCCCCGATCTGATGAGGTGGCCAGTCCATGGGCGCACACGGTCATCGACGTGAGGGCCCGGCCTCCCGACGTGAGCTCCGCGTGGGCCTCGCCGTCGTCCTCGTCGTGGGGATCGCCACCCTCGGCGCGATGATCTGGATGTGGCCCTCCGGTGTGCCGTCGACGGGTGAGCCGCCGCTGCCACAGGTGGACGGAGCCATCATCGAGCTCGATCGCGAGCCGTGCCCCGAGGCGCTGCCCGACGAGGTGAACGGGTGCGGTTCCGCTGTCGTACGCCTGACGGACGGCCCCGACGCGGGGAGCTCCGTGCAGGTGGCGCTGCCCAACGGGACCGGTGCTCCCGAGGTCGAGGCCGGCGACGACGTCGTCCTCGTCCGGAGCACCACGCCCGACGGCGAGTCCTACTCGATCGTGGACCACCAGCGCGCCACGGGACTCTGGATGGTGGCCGCCGCGTTCGCCCTGGCGCTGGTGACGTTCGGACGGTGGCGAGGGGTCACCGCGCTGGCCGGGCTGGGCGTCACGTTCGCCGTGCTGGTGTTCTTCGTCGTGCCCGCCATCGTGGCCGGAGAGCCTCCGCTCCTGGTGGCGATCGTCGGCTCCGCGGCCATCATGCTGACGGTGCTCTACCTCACTCACGGCTTCGGGGCCGCGACGACGGTGGCGGTGCTTGGCACGCTGATCAGCCTCACCCTGACGGGACTCCTCTCGGCGGCGTCCGTGGCCGCACTGCACCTGACCGGCGTCACGGACGACCTGTCCGCAGCCGTCGGCACGACGCAGCAGGTGAACACGCAGGGCCTGCTTCTCGCGGGCATCGTCATCGGCTCGCTCGGCGTGCTGGACGACGTCACCGTGACGCAGGCGGTCACGGTGACCGAGCTGGCGCGCGCCAACCCGCTCTCAAGGGCGGGAGAGCTCTATCGGGCCGGGAGCCGGGTCGGCCGCGCTCACATCGCCTCCGTCGTGAACACTGTCGTCCTGGCGTACGCCGGGTCGTCGCTGCCGCTGCTCATCCTCGTCGTCACGGCCGGCGACACGCTCAGGGACGTGGTGACCGACCAGGTGATCGCGCAGGAGATCGTGCGCAGCGCCGTGGCGACACTGGGCCTCGTCGCCGCCGTCCCGGTGACCACCGGACTCGCTGCACTCGTCGCGGCGGGGGAGAAGGGGTCCCGCAGCGCATGACCTCGGGCTTCCCAGGGGCCGGCGGTCGGATCGCGGAGACGATGGATCGTCGCATCCCGCCCTGTGCGAGCATGTCGCCGGACATCCCGGGAACGAGAGGCACTGCCCTTGCCGACATCGACGGACCGCTCGCGCGCCCGGCTGGTCTCCAGGGCCGCCGGCGTCGTCGCCGTGCTGGCGGTCGCAGCAGCGGTGTTCGTCCTGCGACCGGTCGACGACGGGCCGGTGACCGCCGCCGGCACCGATGCCACGACGGCACCGCCTGCGTCCACCCCCACCCCCTCCCCGGCCTTGTCGGTCCCCCCGCCGGCCAGCGCCACGGACGAGGAGTTCTGCGCTGAGTTCCGCCGTCTCGCCGAGAGCCAGGGACAGTTCGTCAGCAACGGGGGTGACACGTCGGTGGACCGGCTGCGGGCGTCGGCCGACGCGCTCGTCGCGACCGGTGTCCCGGACGCCATGTCGCTGCCGGCTCGCAGCGGCTACTACACCCTCATCAGCGGTGTCTACGACTCCATCGGCCTCGAGCTCGCCCCCGAGGAGGTCGGCGCCCCCGGCGAGCCCGTCGCCGGAGGCGATGCCGCGTTCGCGTCGTACATGGGGCAGTACTGCCCGCCGTGAGTCCCGACCTCGCGGTCAGCGGTACTGGTTGGTGGGGGCGTCGATGAGCTGGACGTCCTCCACGGTCACCTCCGGCGGAGTCCCGCCGCCGACCCCGGTGTCGGCGACGTAGCGTCCCACCACCTTGACCCACTGGTCGTCGGCCGGAGCCTCGGCCCCGGTGGCCAGGACCTTCATGACGGTCGCGTCCGCGGCACAGCAGTTCATGCCGAACTGGGTCACGAACCAGTCGCCAGAGGCGTCCCGGCTGACGAACCCGGTGATCTCCAGCCTGCGGTCGGCCAGCGTGTCCCCGTCGTACGCTGCCCGGATGATCACGTCCTCGAGGAGCAACGGCACGGGATCGGTCGTGGGGAGCTCCGGGAGCACGACCTCGGTGCTCGGCTCGGCCGGGACGACCGCGGTCTGGGCCCGCTCGGCGAAGTGCGCGCCCAGCGCCGGAGGTGCGATCAGGAAGAAGACCAGCGAGGGGACGAACAGCAGCCACGCCGCCCGGGGCACGTGGGACGACTCCGGCTCACCGTCCGGTGCGTGGTCGGGCTGCCCGTCCGCCTTCGGCTCGTCGCGCCACATGTCCACGACGGCCAGCAGCACCAGGAGGGCGCCGCATGCGAGCAGCGGCCAGCGCATCCACGAGTTGACGTAGCGGAGGTAGGTGTCGCCCATCGCCATGCGGACCAGCACGGCGCCGGTCACCGTGAGCAGCAGGGTCTGGGTCGCTCGGGTCACAGGAGCCACCATCCCACGCCACAGGCGGACAGCACCGCCACCATCAGGACGAGTGGGACGAAGCGGAGCGCGAAGGCCCCGCCGAACTGACCGGACTCCATCGAGGCGAGCTTCACGTCCATGGCCGGACCGACCACCATGAAGACGAGCTTCGCGGTGTCGGAGAAGGCGCTGAGGCTGGCCGCGACGAAGGCGTCGGCCTCTGAGCAGAGGGCGACGACGAAGGCGAACACGGCCAGAGTCAGCACGGCGAGGACGGCGTTGCCGGCCACGCTCTCGATGATCTCTCGCGGGACGAAGGTGTTGATCGCGGCGGCGATCATCGCGCCGAGCACGAGGAAGCCGGCCGCGTGGATGAAGTCGTGGCGCACGCTGTCGACGAAGGCGTGCGCCGTCCCTTCGGTGTGGTCGTGCGCACGCTGGCGGTGCAGCAGGGGAACGCGGCCCGCGAAACGCAGCCACAGCCACCCCACCGCCACGGCGGTGACCAGCGAGGCGAGGAACCGGGCCAGGACCACCTCGGGGCGCCCGGGGAACGCGACCGCGGTCGACACGAGCACGACGGGGTTCACCGCGGGGGCAGCGAGGAGGAACGTCAGGGCGACCGAGGGGGCGACGCCGCGCCGCATCAGGCTGCTCGCCACGGGCACGGAGGCGCACTCGCAGCCCGGCAGGGCCACGCCGGCAAGACCGGCCACCGGCACGCCCAGCGCGGGGTTGGCCGGAACCAGGCGGCGCAGCGCTCGCTCGGACAGCAGCGTCGAGATGATCGCCGCCAGGAGGACGCCGCCGACCAGGAACGGGATCGACTGCACGACGATGGCCACGAAGATCGTGCTCCAGGTCGCCACCGCAGGGTGGTCCAGGCGGTCCACCAGCCACTGCTGCGAGGCCACCAGCGCGGCCAGCACGGCGAAGACGACGTACACCTGCACGGGGGCCGCACGTGGTGGGCGTTCGCGCTCCGGGGCCACGACGGGCTCTTGGCGCGCTGTCCGGGTCATGCCCGCCACCATGTCTCCGAGGTCACCGGGGTGACGATAATCGGTGTCGTTAAGGATTTGCTACGACTGGCCGGTGCGTCTCACGCGCGCCGTTCGCTCCGGCTCAGCTGCCCTGGCACGCAGGGCACAGCCCGAACAGCTCGAGTGTGTGACTGACGTCGGAGAAGCCGTGCTCGCCGGCGATCGACTGGGTCCACCGCTCGACCGCCGGGCCGGACACCTCGACGGTCCGGCCGCACTGGCGGCACACGAGGTGGTGGTGGTGCTCGGTGCTGCAGCGACGGTAGATCGCCTCGCCCGAGTGGTTGAGCACGTCGAGGTCGCCCGCGTCGGCCATGGCGTTGAGGAGGCGGTAGACCGTCGCCATACCCATGGTCTCGCCACGAGAGCGCAGGATCTCGTGGAGCTCCTGCGCGCTGTGGAAGTCGTCCGTCTCGCCGAGCAGGGCCGTCAGCGCCCGGCGCTGGCGGGTCGACCTCTGGGGAGGCGTCGACCGCTCAGCCATCGCGCTCACTGTCCACCTCCTGTGCCGTCTGCAGCTCGCCGGTCCGCACTCGTCCGCGGATCATCCGGAGCCTAGCCGAGGTCATTGCCGGAACGCCGACGACGCCTGCCGCGCCCCCTGGGCCGTCCTGTGTCCGGAGCGTTGGGCAGTGCGTCCTACTCTCAGGAGCGGGCGCCGGGCTGTCGAATCTCTCGAACCGTCAGCACCGCGCCGACATGGCGGACGCACCTCGCGCCATGTATAGAATGAGACTCGTTATCAATCGGACACCATGGGAGAACAGATGAACAAGCGTGAGCTCGTCGAGACCGTTGCCGACAGCACCGGGCTGGCCAAGTCCGAGACCGAGGCCGTCGTAGATGCCGTCGTGGGCGAGATCTCGAAGGCGCTGGCCGGCGGGGACAAGGTGTCGCTGGCCGGTTTCGGCACCTTCGAGGTCCGCGAGCGTGCCGCTCGGACCGGCCGCAACCCGCAGACCGGCGAGTCGATGGACATCTCCGCGTCCAGAAGTGCGGGCTTCAAGCCGGCATCCGCGCTCAAGCAGGCCCTCAACGGCTGAGCGCGCATCGGGGCGGCGGCCGGGCAGTCACCAGGAGGACTTGGTGATGCCCGGCAGCTCGCCCTTGTGCGCCAGCGTGCGCAGGTTGATGCGCGACAGCCCGGCCTTCCTGACGTACCCACGGGGACGGCCGTCGACCTGGTCGCGGTTGCGCACCCGCACCGGACTGGCGTCACGAGGCAGGCGGTTGAGTGCCCGGACCGCGTCGTCACGTTCGTCGGGAGAGGTGGCTGTGCGGATCGCCTCCTTGAGCGCCGCCCGTCGCTCGGCGTAGCGAGCCACCACCTTCTTGCGTCGCTCGTTGGCGACGATCTTCGACTTCTTGGCCATCAGCGCTCCTCCCGGAACTCGACGTGCCGGCGCACGCGCGGGTCGTACTTGCGCAGCAGCAGCCGATCGGGGTCGTTGCGGCGGTTCTTCTGGGTGATGTAGGTGTAGCCGGTGCCTGCGGTGGAACGCAGCTTCACCTTGGGTCGGACGTGGCTGCCGCCCGCGGCCATCAGAGCTTGTCCCCTCGAGCGAGGATCCCGGCGACGACGGCGTCGATGCCGCGCTGGTCGATGGTCTTGATCCCGCGGGCGCTGACGGTGAGCGTCACCGCGCGGTCGAGGGACGGCACCCAGTAGCGCTTGGACTGGATGTTGACGTCGAAGCGCCGCTTGGTGCGACGGTGGGAGTGGGAGACGTGGTGGCCGAAGCCCGGCTTGGCGCCGCTGACCTGGCAGATGCGTGACATGGGATTCCTCCTGCCCTCGGTGTTCAGCCCTGGCGGGTCTTCAGCCGAGGGTTCCGCTTGTTGATGACGTAGATGCGGCCGCGACGGCGGACGACCTGGGATCCGGGCTGGTTCTTCACCGAGCGGATGGAGTTGCGTACCTTCATCGGTCCTCCTGGGTTGCGGCTGGGTAGTGGGGTGGGTGGCACCTCGCTCGGGCTGCGCTCATCGAGTGCTCCACGGCGCAGGATCGACGTAGCCTCGCGCGATGCCGCGCAGCAGTGGTCGGGGAACGCGATAGGTCCTGCCGTCGATCGTGACGGGGACCAGGTCGACCGGTGTCGCCTTCCACTGGGACCTGCGATGGCGGGTGTTGCTGCGTGAGGTGCGGCGCTTGGGGACGGCCACGGGTGCTCCTTCCGGGGGCAGGGGTTCGAGGCAGGGTTCGGACGTGGTCAGGCCACGTCGCGGATGTCGCCGAGCCAGGGCTCGAGACCGTCTTCGAGGACGTCCCACGGCTGTTGGTGGAGCGCCTCCTGGGGCGTGAGGAGGACCTCCTCGAATGCGGCCGTCAGGTCGCCCGGAGGTGTTCCGAGGCCAGTGACGACGAGTCGGGTCACCGGCGTACGACGCCCCCAGGGGCTGTATCCGCCGATGCTCAGCTGGCCCCCGGCGCCGGACCACTCCAGCATGTCCCCGGGACGAGTGGGCACCCAGAAGCAGCCGCGCGCGCGATGGGCGCCCGAGCCGAGCCGCTCGATCTGGTCCAGCAACCTCTCGGGGTGGAAGGGGCGCGGCGAGCGCAGGTCCAGCCGCCACGCGTGGCTCGCGCCCAGTGGAGGGAGCTCGCCGTCGAACTCGGGGGAGCACCAGGCGGTGGCGAGGCTGTTGTGGTGCCGATCGGCTGTGAGCTGGGCGCCGTCGAGACGGTCCGCGCCGGTGACGACCGGTGCCCCGGGACGCGCCAGGGCGTGCAGGAGGTCGATGGCCTCCACGCCCGGATCGGTGTCGACGACGACGACGTCCGCGAACTCGACCTGGGCGCACGCGACCTCGCCGACACCGCGGTCGTCGTGGGGGTTGGAGTGCACGCCGCGCTCGCGCAGCAGGTCGTCGCTCAGCAGGTCTCGCGCTACGTCGGCGGCTCCCACCGTGGCGATGACGTTGCTCAGCTTGAGGTGCCGCGCAAGTCGGCTGTTCGTGGCCAGGGCGTGTGCGAGCTGGCCCGCCTCGGTGGCGGTGGGCAGCCCGGAGACGATGCTGCTCCACCGGTCGTCGCGGGCCAGTCGCTCGAGAGTGGGCAGGATGTCCTCGCGGAGCGCGCAGCTGACGCATGCGTGCTCGAGCTGGGTCTCCTCCTGCTCCACGATGCCCGTGACGTCACTGACCGTCCGGGTGAGCACCTGTGAGTGCGGGTCGATCCGGTGGCGCACCGAGACTGCCCGTGGCAGGTCCCAGGCCAGGCTCAGGAGCGTGGTGTCCATCGACACCGGGTCCACGCCGGTCACGACGACGAGCGGGGTCCTCATCGCGAGCTCCCGTAGCGGCGCTGGAACCTCTCGACCCGTCCCTCACTGTCGAGGGTGCGGGCGGTGCCGGTCCAGAACGGGTGGCTGTCGCTCGAGATGTCGACGTCGACGACGGGGTACTCCGTGCCGTCGATCTCGACGGACGTGTCGATGTCGTGGCCGACCAGGGTCGACCGGGTGAGGGAGAGCCGGCCGGTCGATCGGTCGCGGAACGCCACCAGTCCGTATGCGGGATGGATCCCTTGCTTCACTGCGCCTCCTAAGAACGAGAATCATTCTCAGTATAGGCGACGCCGGTGCACGATGCCAGACATGGGTCGCGGCGGGGGGCTGGTCCGCCGCGGCCGCGCCCTCGCTAGGTGCCGCAGAACGTCCGATAGGTGCCGAAGGACTCGGGGGCCGGCGAGGCGTAGCGGTCGAGGCCTGGACGCTCCTCGTACGGCGCCGACAGCGCGTGCAACAGGCCGTCGAGCGGCCCCAGGTCGCCGACAGTCGCGGCGGTGAGGCACTCCTCGACGAGGTGGTTGCGCGGGATGTAGGCGGGGTTGGTGGCGTCCATCGACCCGGCGTCCGGAGCCAGCGTCAGCCAGCGCTCTGCCCAGGCATCGAACGCGGCCAGGTCGAGGAACAGCCCGCGCGCCGGCTCGGCATCCCCACGTGCCGCCGCGCCGAGGCTGCGGAAGAAGGAGGTGTGGTCGACGCGGTTGTCCTGCATCAGGGTGACGAGGTCACCGACGAGCCGCGACGTCACCGCGTCGTCGAGGCCGTCGGGGAGGCCCAGCTTGGCCCGCATGCCGGCCGACCAGGCGGCCGAGTACTCGACCCGGAACGCCCCCAGCGACTGCGTGGCGACCTCCACTGCGTCCTCCTCCGCGTCGGCGAGCAGGGGCAGTAGTGCTTCGGCGAGGCGGGCGAGGTTCCACTCCGCCACGACCGGTTGGTTGCCGTAGGCGTAGCGTCCGCCGGTGTCGATGGAGCTGTAGGCCGTGGACGGGTCGAACGCCTCCAGGAACGCACACGGGCCGTAGTCGATGGTCTCGCCGGAGATGGTCATGTTGTCGGTGTTCATCACTCCGTGCACGAACCCGACGAGCATCCACTGCGCCACCAGCGACGCCTGGACAGCCACCACGGCCTCGAACAGGCCGACGTACGGCTGCTCTGCGTCCGCTGCCTCGGGGTGGTGCCGGGCGATCGCGTGGTCCGCGAGCCGGCGCAGCAGCTCGGCGTCGCCGGTGGAGCGCGCGTACTGGAACGTCCCGACGCGCAGGTGGCTGCTCGCCACTCGCGCCAGCACGGCACCGGGCTGCACGGTCTCCCGGCGCACACCTCGCCCCGTCGCGACCACGGCCAGCGAGCGGGTCGTGGGGATGCCGAGGGCGTGCATGGCCTCGCTGACCACGTACTCGCGGAGCATCGGCCCCACCGCGGCCAGGCCGTCGCCACCGCGGGCGAACGGCGTCCGACCGGAGCCCTTGAGGTGCAGGTCGCGCAGCCGCCCCGAGCCGTCGGGCAGCTCTCCCATGAGCAGCGCGCGCCCGTCGCCGAGCTGCGGCGAGTAGCCGCCGAACTGGTGGCCGGCGTACGCCTGCGCGACCGGCGTCGCCCCCTCCGGCACGACGGTGCCGGTCAGCAGGCCGAGACCCTCGCGGCCACGCAGCCAGACGGCGTCGAGCCCCAGCTCGTGGGCCAGAGGCTCGTTGATGACCAGCAACCGCGGCTCCGGCACCTCCTCGGCCGTCCACGGGACGGCGAGGTCGGCGAGCTCGTGGGCGAAGCGGTTGCCGAGCGTGAGGGTGGGGGACTGTGCCGGGATCACCCTTCGACGGTACGCCGAGCGTCCTGGCTGCGACGCCGCCAGGTGTCACTCGGCTAGGCCGGCTCGAAGCTCGCGAGCAGCGCCTGGAGCGCCTGTTGGTCGGGACCGACGAACTCGGGTCCGTTCGGCGCGGCAGCGACGTGGTCGAAGAGCACGTCGTTCAGACCCTGGGCCGGGGGCAGGTGGGAGCTGAGGATCGCCGAGGGGTCCAGGCGGCGGATCGGGTCGATCGTGGCGTGGAACTTCACCGGGTCGACGAGACGTGCCCAGGGGCTGTCGATGGCGGCCCAGAGCATCATCGCCGACTCCAGGTCCGGCGCGTCGCGCACGTCGGCCCCCTGCGCCAGGTCCGCAGTCGGCATCGGCCCTCCGAAACAGTCCGAGGAGAAGAAGGCTCCGCCCTTGCTCTCCTGGAAACCGACCGTCGCGGGATTGTCGAAGAGCGGCGGCCGATGGGCGGTGAGGGTGCGATCACCGATGTCGAGGGACTGGCCGGGGTTGAGGAAGTACACCCGGTCGAGGGGGACCTCCCACTGGGTGGACATGATGCCGGCGCCGATGAACGTCGTGACCAGCCGTGCCTGCGGAGCAGCCGCGAGGAGCTGGAAGAGGCCGCCCGTGTGGTCCCGGTCGGGGTGGGTCAACCAGATCCACCGGACGTCGGCGGGGTCGATGACAGTGGACAGGTCACCGACGAAGTCCTTGTCCAGGTTGCTGAGGCCGGTGTCGACGACGACCGGCTGCTGGGCGTGCAGGACGAACGTGTTGACGGGCAGGAAGCCGAGTCCCGGAACTTCGGCACAGTCGCTGAGCAGTGTCACGTCGGGGGTGATCGAGTGGACCTGCATCGGGAGCTCCAGATGGGTCGGAAGGGATGGATCTTCCATGGTCCGGCTCCTGACTGGGGTTGTCATCACTGATCTGGCAACCGGTCTAGGCGGGTCCGCAGGACCGGGGATGCAAGGCTGGGGCGATGAGGATCGCCCTGGATGGCGTCCGGGAGCTCCGCTTCGGGGACGGGACACCCGTACGCGCCGCGTCGGGCGTGGCGCCATTCGGTGACGGCTTCCTGGTCGCGCAGGACGACGCCACGCACGCCGCCTGGTTCCGCGAGGGACGTGCGACACCGGTGCGGCTGGTCCCTGCCCGACAGGGGAGGGAGACCTTCGACGAGGCCTCCGGCACCAAGCACCTCAAGCCGGACCTGGAGGCGGCCTGTGAGGTGACCACGGACGGCGCCAGGGGAGTGCTGCTGCTCGGGTCCGGCTCGTCACCCGAGCGGATGAGGTGGTCGCTGGTGAACCAGCGCGACGAGGGGACGGACCACCGGGTGGCGGATCTCGCGCCGCTGTACGACGTCGTCGCTGGGGTGCTGGACGTCCCGCTCGACCTGCTCAACTTGGAGGGCGCCTGCGTCCTGGGAACGGCCCTTCGCTGGTACCACCGCGGCATGCCCTCGGCAGGCTGGCCCTCGCGGAGCGTGGACCTCCCGCTGGCCGCTGCGTTGGACGCCGCCTTGGGCAGGGCTGCGCCCGAGGACGTACCGGTCACCAACCCGGTGACCTACCACCTGGGGGCCGTGGACGACGTCGGGCTGGCGATCACCGACGCCATCGCCCTGCCCGACGGCGCCGTCCTCGTCAGCGCGGCCGCGGAGGACAGCCCCAACCCTCGAGACGACGGGCCCGTCGTCGCCTCGGCGCTGGCGTTGGTCCGCGACGGTGTCGTCGGCCCCGTGGTCGAGCTCCCGCGGATCCGGGACGCGGTCTCGAAGGTGGAGGGTCTGATGCTGGTCGAGGCGGGCGTCGGCGAAGCGCGAGTGCTGGCCGTCGCCGACGCCGACGACCCCGGCACCGCCTCGGTCGCGATCGATCTCGGCGTGCGCTACTGACCCACCGCTCGGATGCGGAAGCGGGCGACCTGCTGGTGTGCGCTGCGTGAGCTCGGACCGACGCGCAGCTCGAACTCTCCGGGCTCGACCACCCGACGGCCATCCGATGTGACGAGGGAGCACCGTGACGCCGGGATCTCGACCTCGACGTCGATCGTCTCGCCCGCAGCCAGGTCGACCTGGGTGAACCCCTTCAGCTCCTGCTCGGCCCATGTGACGCTCGTCGTGAGGTCGCTGACGTAGGCCTGGACCGTCTCCCGAGAAGGCCGGGTGCCGGTGTTGGTCAGTCGCACCGTGGCCGTGACGACGCCGGCGGGGGAGACGTCCGGCTCTGCCACCGTGAGGTCGGAGTAGGTCACTGTGGTGTAGCTGAGGCCTTCGCCGAAGGCGAACAGTGGCTCCTGTGTGAGGTCGGCGTAGCGATCGCCGTGCTGGCCGCGCACCTGGTTGTAGTAGACCGGCTGCTGACCGACATGCCTGGCGAAGGAGAGTGGCAGCCGGCCCGACGGCTCGATGAGACCGAGCACGAGCTCAGCCACCGCACGGCCGCCGCGCATCCCGGGATTGAACGCCTCGATCAGGGCGGCGGCGTTCAGGGCGGAGTCAGGCAGGGTGCTCGGCTTCGACTGGACCAGGACCACGATCATCGGGGTGCCAGTGGCGGCGACTGCGTCGAGCAGCGCGATCTGGCCGCCCTGCAGATCGAGGGTGGCGGTGGAGCGGCTCTCGCCGCTCAGGGCGACGGTGTCGCCGACGACGACGACCGCGTAGTCGGCGGCGGCCGCCGCTGTTGTCGCCTCGCCAAGCAGCTCCTCGTCGACGGGCGCGGGGCTGAAGACCGGGGGGCGCGGCTGGCCGTCGGGAAGCAGCGGCCCTGCCGGGTCCGGCACCAGGACCTCGATCTCGCAGCCGCGAGCGTGGACGACGGACCAGTCCGCGGGCGCCACCGCGCAAAACCCGTCGAGCACGGTCTCGATCGTCTCGCGCGGATGCCCCTCAGGCATCCAGTCAACCTGCCCGGATGCTCCGGCCCAGTCGCCCAGCATGGCTTGCGGGTCGTCGGCATTCGCCCCGATCACGGCAATGGTGCGGGGGGCGCCGCGTCCCTCCGCCACCCCCTGGCCGTTTCGAGTCAGGCCGCCCTCGAGCGGCAGCAGACCGTCGTTGCGCAGCAGCACGAGCGAGCGCCGGGCCGTCTCGAGGTTGAGGTCGGCGTGGTCCAGGCAGCCGATCACGGCTGCCTGTCGCCCGGCGCTCGGAGCGCGTGGATCCTCGAAGAGCCCGAGCTGGAACTTCAACCGCAGGATCCGGCGTACGGCGTCGTCGAGCTCCTTCTCCTCCACCAACCCTCGGGTGACTGCCTCCTGGGCGCCCTCGAAGAAGGTCGGCGTCGTCATCACCAGGTCGTTGCCGGCGCGGATCGCCATCGCGGCTGCCTCGGCAAGATCGGCACAAACCTGTTGTTCCCAGACCATTCGACCGACGTTGTCCCAGTCGGTCACAAGCGTGCCGGTGAAGCCCCACTCGTCCTTGAGCACGTCGTTGAGCAGCCACCTGTTTGCGGTGATTGGCACGCCGTCCATCGACTGATAGCCGAGCATGAACGTCTGAACTCCGGCCTCGACCGCCCGTTCGAACGGTGGGAAGAACCACGAGCGCAGCTTGCGCCGACTGAGGTCGGCCTCACTGGCATCCCGGCCTCCCTGGGTCTCGGAGTAGCCAGCGAAGTGCTTCGCACAGGCGAGCACGGCAGTCGGGTCACTCAGGCCTTCTCCCTGGTAGCCACGGATCATCGCCGCACCGAGCTCACCGATCAGGAACGGGTCTTCCCCGAAGGTCTCGTTGACGCGGCCCCACCGCAGGTCGCGGGTGATGCAGAGCACGGGGGACAACGTCCAGTGGACACCGGTGGCGGCGATCTCGACCGCCGCGGCTCGGGCGCCCCGCTGGAGCAGCTCCGGATCCCAGGTGCAGGCCATGCCCAGCTGGGTGGGGAAGATCGTCGCTCCGGGCCAGAACGAGTGGCCATGGATGCAGTCGTCAGCGGTCAGCAGCGGGATCCCCAGCCTGGTGGAACGGGCCAGCTCGATCGCCTCGATCATGCGCGGGGGCGAGGCATGCAGGATCGAGCCCGCGAGCCTGGCCGACACCACGTCGCCGAGGTCCTGGCGGGCGTCCAGCTGCAGCATCTGCCCCACCTTCTCGGGCACGGTCATCCGGGCCAGGAGATCCTCCACCCGCTCCTCGACCGGGCGCTCTGCGTCCAGATAGACCACCGATGCTCGCTCCACTGCCCCTCCATCTGCGCGTAATGCCCAAGACCCTTGATGGGGACGGGGCGTGCCAAGTGCCCTCTTGACGATTGACAATGTGACCTGCTTCACTCGTGCAACCGGTTCCGGAACCGGTTCCGGAGCCAAAGTTTACAGGTCTCCGAGCCGAGAGCAACGAGGACAAAGGAGGCGACCATGTCGACCACCATCGCCGACGTGGCTTCCCGTGCGGGCGTCAGCAAGACGACCGTGTCGCGAGTCCTCAACAACAAGGGCGAGCTCCACGAGGCGACGATCCGCAAGGTCCGGCAGGCGATCGCCGACCTCGGCTACGTTCCGAGCGCTGGCGCCGTCGGCCTCGCCCGGGGTAGCACCCAGCTCATCGGAATGCTCGTGCCCTCGCTCACCTGGCCCTGGATCGGCGCGGTCCTCGAAGGTGCGGTCCAGGTTCTCGAAGGCGAGGGCTTCGGGATGCGACTTCTCACCTTCGACCACGGCGAGGAGGCCCTTCGCAGGCTGGGGGTGCAGGTGGCGGCCAAGTCGTTCGACGGCCTGCTCGTGATCACGCCCGAGGGCAGCGTGGACTACCTGACCGAGCTTCATGCGGCGGGTCTTCCCGTGGTCCTGATCGACGACCACGCTCACCGACCGCAGTTCCCCCACGTGGCGACCACCAATCGGGCCGGTGGTGCCGACGCCGCCCGGCACCTGCTCGAGCTGGGGCGCCGTCGGCCGCTCGTCGTTGCCGGCCCGCTCAACTACGGATGCGTCGAGGAGCGTCTCGCCGGCTTCGAAGAAGTCTGTGCTGAGGCCGGCGTCACCCTCGGTGCGGACGATGTCGTCATCGGCGGGTTCACCTTCGACGGCGGGCGCGAGCAGGTACGCCGCGTGATAGCGGCCGGGATGCAGTTCGACTCGGTCTTCGCACACAACGACCAGTCGGCCGCCGGTGCACTCGTGGCTCTCCGAGAGGCCGGTCTGCGCGTTCCCCATGATGTCGCCGTCGTCGGCTTCGACGACGTCGAGCTCGCTGCGTACACCGATCCGGCGCTGACCACGGTTCATCAACCGTTGCGCGAGATGGGGGAGACGGCAGCAAGCCTGCTCCTCGAGCACGTCCGCAAATCACCTGAAGCCGAGACCTCGCGCACCCTTGCGACCCGTCTCGTCATCCGCGGCTCCACCCACCGGCCCGACCAGAACTGACCAAGCGCAGGTTGCAGCGTCCCGGCGTCCTCGCCCGGGCGCCTTGTTCGACGCGCCTCGGACGCGCCTCCCCACTCGCGTCCCACGGCGAGGGCGTCACCCCCTACCCCCACGGAGTTCCCTGATGCGTACACCTCACCCTCTCGCCCGCCTGTTGGCCACTGTCACCGTCGGCGGACTGACCGCAGCGATCGCCATGAGCGCGACCAGTGCCGCCGGCATCGGCGCCGCTGAGGCGGCACCGACCACGGGGACCACCGCCAAGGTCTGGCTGTCGACGCCCGACGGCGCCCACCAGCTCAGCAGCGCCGGCACGGTCGCCTTCGGCAGCGACGAGCCCACCGTGCCGACCGTCGTCGTGGACCCGACGCGGACCTACCAGACGATGCAGGGGTTCGGCGCCTCGATCACCGACTCCTCCGCCGCACTGCTCTACAACCTGTCACCGGCAGCGCGTGAGGCCACGATGCGCTCGCTCTTCGATCCCGAGACCGGCAACGGACTGAGCTACCTGCGCCAGCCGATCGGCGGCTCGGACTTCGTCGCGACCGCGCACTACACCTACAACGACCTTCCCGCGGGCGGGACCGACTTCGAGCAGCGCCGCTTCTCGATCGCCCATGACAAGGCTCAGATCCTTCCGCTCCTGCGCCGCGCGAAGGCCCTCAACCCCCGGCTCAAGGTGATGGCGAGCCCGTGGAGCCCGCCTGCGTGGATGAAGACCAGCGGCTCTCTCGTGGGCGGCCAGCTGATCGACCAGGACCGGATCTACCGCGCCTACGCGCTCTACCTCGTCAGGTTCGTGCAGTCGTACGCGGCCAACGGGGTGCCCGTCGACGCGCTGGCCGTGCAGAACGAGCCCCAGAACCGCAAGCCTTTCGGGTACCCCGGCACGGACATGCCGTCCTGGCAGCAGGAGAAGGTGATCGAGAGGCTCGGTCCGATGCTCCGCAAGGCGGGCCTGAGCACGAAGATCCTGGCCTACGACCACAACTGGGCCATGCACCCCGACGACATCGCCGCGACTCCGCCCGACCAGGCCGGCGACGTGGACCGCTACGTCGAGAACGTGCTCGAATCGCCGGCCGCGCGATGGATCGACGGAGTGGCCTACCACTGCTACTACGGGGACCCGAGCGCGATGACCCGGCTCCACCGGCAGTTTCCCGATCAGGCCATCTACTTCACCGAGTGCTCCGGGAGCCAGTCCTCGAACCCGGACAACACCTACTCCGACACCCTCAAGTGGCACTCGCGCAACCTGATCATCGGCTCGACCCGCAACTGGGCCGAGACCGTCATCAACTGGAACCTCGCCCTCGACCCCTCGGGTGGGCCGCACGTGGGCGGCTGCGACACCTGCACCGGCGTGGTCACGATCGGTAGCGACGGCAGCGTCACCAACAACGCCGAGTACTACACCCTCGGCCACCTCGCCCGGTTCGTCGAGCCCGGCGCCGTGCGGATCGCGAGCACGTCCTTCGGCACCACCGGCTGGAACGGGCAGGTCATGGACGTCGCCTTCCGCAACCCGGACGGCTCGACGGTCCTGGTCGCGCACAACGAGAACGACAACCCGCAGACGTTCGCCGTCCGGCAGGGCGACCAGTCCTTCACCTACACCCTGCCCGGCGGCGCCCTGGCCACCTTCACCTGGGCGGGCGACCCCGGCGGTTCGCCGGCGCTCAGGCAGGTCGCCCCGGCCGGCTGGAGCGCCACCGCGGACCCCTCCGGTCCCACGAACCTGTGCTGTTCTGGAGACGTCGCGGCCAACGCCGTCGACGACGACGCCACCACCCGCTTCAGCACCGGCACCGGCCAGACCCCCGGCCAGTACCTCCAGGTCGACTTCGGCAGGCCCCTGCGGGCCCGACAGGTCGTCTTCGACACCGGCATCGGCCTCGGCGACCACCCGCGCCGATACACCGTCGCGACCAGCCAGGACGCGACCACGTGGACGACGGTCGTGCCGTCTGCCGCAGGTCATGGTCAGTTCACCACCGTGGACCTTCCTGGCGCTCCGATCCGCTACGTCCGCATCACCTTGACCGAGGCCGCACCCGACAGCTGGTGGAGCGTCGCCGACGTGCGTGCGTACACCGACCGCCACGGCCGCTGACCACCCACCCATCACCCCCACCCAACACCTGGAGTCATCATGAAGTTGCTGCACAAGAGCCTCGCCGCGCTGGCGGCCGCCACCCTGACCCTCACGCTGGCCGCCTGCGGCGGGGGTGGCGAGGCGGCGGACGCGAACACCGTCGAGTTCTGGTACTACCAGCCCACCCCGGAGCAGGCCCAGAAGGTCCAGGCGCTCGTCGACGAGTTCGAGGATGCCAACTCCGGCATCAGCATCAAGCTCGTCGAGATCCCCAAGGCCGACTACAACACCAAGCTGGCCTCGGCGATGGCCGGTGACCGCGGACCCGACGCCGGCTACCTCGACCAGCCGCAGATGGCCAGGTTCGCAGACGCTGACCAGATCGTCGAGGTCCCGGCCGGCACCATCGACGACGCAGACTTCTACGAAGGCGCCCTTCAGACCAACATGGTCGATGGCAAGCTGTACGGCGTCCCCCTGCAGCAGACCACGGTGGTGCTCTTCTACAACACCGACCTGGTCTCCACTCCGCCGAAGACCTGGGACGAGCTGGTCGCCGTCTCGGAAGACGTCAACAACGAGAACCCCGACGTTGCTGGTGTCGCAGTCCCGAAGGGCGACGGCTTCGGCGCCTGGATGTACCCCGGCTTCGTCGCCTCCGCCGGCGGCACCATGCTCGACGAGAAGAACAAGAAGGTGACCTTCGCCGACGTGCCCGCCGAGGAGGCGCTCGACCTGTGGCACACCCTCCTGGAGTCCTCTCCTCGAGAGATCACCAACTCCGACCTGCCCTTCCAGAAGGGCCTCGCCGCCATGATGTTCTCTGGCCCGTGGGACATCGTCGGGATTCGCGAGCAGTTCCCCCAGCTGAAGTTCGACGTCGCACTGATGCCGATGAAGGAGACCGAGGCGAGCACCATCGGCGGCGACAACGGTGTGGTGTTCTCGGGAGCTGACAACGAGGATGCCGCGTTCAAGTGGCTGCAGTTCCTCTCCGACGAGACCCACAACGCGGAATTCGCCGACATCACCGGCAACTTCCCCACCAACATCGCCGCGGCGGAGGCATCGACCCTGGCCGACGACCCCCAGATCCAGGTGGTCCTCCAGCAGCTCGAGACCGCGCATGCTCGGCCAGCGGTGGCCGACTGGATCCAGATCAACGACGAGTACATCGCCCGCGCCATCGAGGCCGCCGTCGACGGTGACACCCCCCCGGCCGATGCCCTCGACGAAGCGGCCGAGCGGGCAGCCAAGCTGCTGGGCTGGTCATGACCACCACCGCCCAGACGCCCGCGTCGGGCACCTCCCAGGGTGCCCGACGCGAGGGTGACACCCTGACCGCATACCTGTTCGTCGCTCCGGCGATGCTGCACACGCTGATCTTCATGCTGGTGCCGGCCGGGGCTGCGCTCTACTTCAGCTTCACCGAGTGGGACATGATTTCGCCGGCGCGCTGGGTGGGTCTCGCGAACTACCAGGAGGTCTTGTTCAACGGCGACGTCTATCCGGACTTCTGGAAGTCCGTCCAGGTCACCGCGTTGTACGTCGTGCTCTCGGTGCCTGCTTCCCTCCTGACCGGCTTCGTGACGGCCTACCTGATCGACACCGTCCGGCGAGGAGAGTCCTTCTACCGGTTGGCCTTCTACCTGCCCGTGGTCACCGCCGAGGCGGCCGTGGGCGCGGTGTGGCTGTGGCTCTACGACCCCCAGTTCGGCCTGGTGAATCAGGCCCTCGGCGTCATCGGACTCGAAGGCAAGGACTGGCTCGGCACGCCTTCAACGGTGGTGCCTGCCCTGGCACTGATCGCCGCGTGGCAGTCGGGCACCTGCATGCTGATCTTCCTGGCCGGGCTGAAGGGGATCCCGAGCGTCTACTACGAGGCATCCGAGGTGGACGGTGCCGGGGCTGCGCAGAGACTCTGGCGGATCACGCTGCCGCTGCTGCGGCCCACCACGTTCTTCCTGACGGTCACCGGGTTGATCTCGGCGCTGCAGGTCTTCGGCCTCGTCTACGTGCTGTTCAGCGGCAGCCCAGGGCCTGAGGGTTCCGGACTGACCTACGTCCTGCACCTCTACCTCGCAGGCTTCCGCAACGGGTCGATGGGCGCCGCCAGCGCGATGTCGTTCCTCCTCTTCGTCGCGATCCTGCTGATCACGGCGGTCCAGTTCCGTCTCATGCCCCGCGACTTCGAGGACTGATCAGCATGCAAAACACCGACACCATCGTTCTGGACGAGCTGCCCACCGCCACCAAGCCACCGACGGGGGCGCGTAGACGGCGTGCCTCACGCAGTGACGCTCCGCGCAACCGCCGCAACGGCGCGCCGGCCGCCCTGCAAGTGGTGGCCTACGTCGTGCTCACGTTGGGAGCGCTTGCCGCCCTGACGCCGTTCATCTGGATGGTCGCCACGTCGTTCAAGGAGCCGCAGGACGTCTTCACCCGCACACCCAGCCTGCTGCCGCTCGACTCGCAGACCGGCGCCTGGGCAGGAACCCTCGACAACTTCCGTGAGGTACTGGGGCTCGGCGGGTTCACCACCGCCATGATCAACAGCGTCATTGTGGTCTTCGTCCTCGTGCCCGGGAAGCTGCTGCTCGACGCCCTGGCCGCCTACGCGTTCGCACGCATCGAGTTCCCGGGCCGCGACATCCTGTTCATGGTCATCCTCGCCACGATGATGGTGCCCGGCGTCGCGTTGCTGATCCCCAAGGTGTTCATCACCCAGGAGCTCGGCATGGGCGACAGCCTCAGCGGCATCATCGTGCCCAACCTCATCGCGGCCTTCGACATCTTCTTGCTGCGCCAGTTCTTCCTGACCATTCCGAAGGAGCTCGAGGAGGCCGCGATGCTTGACGGCGCCTCGCGCATGCGCATCTTCTGGTCGGTCGCCCTGCCGCTGGCCAAGCCAGCACTCGCGGTGGTCACGATCACCAGCTTCATCTACCACTGGAACGACCTGCTCTGGCCCCTGGTGATCCTGTCCGACCAGGACAAGTACACGCTGCCCTTGGCTCTGCAGGCGCTGGTGTCCGGCCGGGTCGCGCAGCCGCACCTGGTGATGGCCGGCGCGGTCGTGGCCGTCATGCCGGTGATCGCGATCTTCCTCATCTTCCAGCGCAAGATCCTCGACGGCATCGCCATGACCGGACTGAAGGGCTGAGGACTCGCTCGGTCGTCCCTGCGAACACACGTGACCCCCAGGTGATCACCGACGCCTCTCCGCCGCGCCCGGAGCACCGACCCTGGATGGACTCGTCCCTGACTCCCGAACAGCGGGTGGAGTCCCTCGTCGCGGCGATGACCCTCGCGGAGAAGCTCGCCCAGCTCGGCGGCGTCTGGGACCGAGAAGGTGGTACCGGCGGCAACGTGGCACCCATGGAGGACGTCTTCGGCTACAGCCAGCCGTTCGAGGTCGGAGCCAGGCACGGCATCGGACATCTCACCCGGGTGTTCGGCACTCGACCGGTCACGCCCGAGGAAGGCATGGAGCGACTTGCCGAGCTGCAGCAGAACCTGAAGGACAGCACTCGCCTCGGCGTGCCCGCCCTCGCGCACGAAGAGTGCCTGACCGGGTTCACGACCCTGGGCGCCACTGTCTTCCCCACTCCGCTGGCCTGGGCGGCGACGTACGATCCCGGGCTGGTCGAGGAGATGGCGGCGGCGATCGGAACGAGCCTGCGGAGCGTCGGCGTCCACCAGGGGCTCGCCCCCGTGCTCGATGTGGTGCGTGACCACCGGTGGGGACGGGTCGAGGAGACCATGGGGGAGGACCCCTACCTCGTCGGCACGCTCGGAAGCGCGTACGTACGCGGGTTGCAGTCGGCGGGGGTGATCGCCACTCTCAAGCACTTCGCTGGCTACTCGGCCTCCCGCAGCGGTCGCAACCATGGCCCGGTGTCGATGGGCCTGAGTGAGCTTGCCGACGTCGTCCTGCCACCTTTCGAGATGGCCGTGCGCGCCGCTGGCGCCGGGTCGGTCATGAACTCCTACTCGGACGTCGACGGGGTTCCGTCCGCGGCGGACCCGTGGCTGCTCACCGACGTCCTCCGCAACGACTGGGGCTTCACGGGCACCGTGGTGTCGGACTACTGGTCGGTGAGCTTCCTGGAGACCATGCACCGCGTCGCCGCCACCCCGGGCGAAGCCGCCGCAGCGGCGCTCGCGGCCGGCATCGACGTCGAGCTGCCCGACACCCGCTGCTTCGGTGACGAGCTGGCCGGGCTCATCGCCGACGGCCGGGTGGACGAGGACCTGGTGGATCGGGCCGTACGGCGCGTCCTGCACCAGAAGCTGCAGCTCGGCCTCCTGGACGCCGACTGGTCGCCCCGGCCGCCCACCACGCGGGTCGACCTCGACCCTCCGGACCATCGCGCGCTTGCCCGCAGGATCGCCGAGGCGTCGGTGGTCCTGCTGGCCAACCCCGAGGGCGCGCTCCCCATTCGGCCGGACCTGCGCAGGATCGCCCTCCTCGGGCCGTGCGCCGACGACCCGAGGGCGTTCCTCGGCTGCTACTCCTACCCCAACCACGTCCTGCCGGACCATCCAGACCTCGGCCTCGGAGTGCCGGTCCCGTCCGTGCTGGAAGCCCTGCGCTCCGACCTTCCCGAGGCCGTGATCAGCCACGTTGGGGGGTGCTCGATCTCGACGGACGATCGGTCCGCGATCCCCAGGGCGGTGGCCGCCGCGGCCGTCGCCGATCTCGCGATCGTCGTGGTGGGCGATCAGGCAGGACTGTTCGGGCGGGGCACCTCAGGGGAGGGCTGCGACGTCGAGGACCTCCGGCTCCCGGGCGTCCAGGCGGAGCTCGTCACCGCCGTGCTGGACACCGGAACCCCCACCGTGCTGCTCGTCGTCTCTGGCCGCCCCTACGCACTCGGAGACTTCGCCGACCGTGCGGTCGCCGTCGTCCAGGCCTTCTTCCCGGGAGAGGAAGGCGGTCCGGCGCTCGCCGGCGTCCTGACCGGACGCACGGTTCCTTCCGGCAAGCTGCCCGTGCAGGTGCCTGCGCGCGCGGGCGGGCAGCCCCACACCTACCTCCACGCGCTGCTCGGCGAACCCGACCTCGGCGTCAGCTCACTTGACGGCCGGCCGCTCTACCCGTTCGGCCACGGGCTCTCGTACACGACCTTCGCCTACTCCGACCTCCGGCTGAGCCGGACCCAGGTCGATCCGGACTCGGAGACCGAGATCTCCTGCCTGGTGCGCAACACCGGGAACTGCGCCGGCACCGAGGTCGCCCAGCTGTACGTCAGCCACCCAGTGGCCCGAGTCGCCCGGCCGGTCCTCCAGCTCGCCGGCTACGCCCGGGTCACCCTCGACCCGGGCGAGGGATCACGCGTGGCCTTCCAGCTGCCGGCGCGGCGGACGGCCTACACCGACCGGCACTATCGCAGGCTCGTCGATCCGGGCGTCGTCACGGTTCTCGTCGGCCCGTCGAGCGCCGACCTCCCGTTGCGCGGCGAGCTCTGCATCCGATGACGCCAGCCCTCCAGACGGGTGACCGACGCCAGTCGGCGTGGCGGCTCGCGCCCCGCCGGTCCTATTCTGCGGGGGAGGAGGAACCCGAGATGAGTGCCAGGACGGTTCCCGTCATCGCCCTCTTCGGCAGCAGCGACCACACCGACGTCGCTGAGGCGCTGGGCGCCGAGATTGCCCGCCGCAACTGCATCCTCCTCACCGGTGGCGGCCGAAGGGTCACGGGCCGGGCCGTCACCGAGAGCGGCCTCGACGGCGCGGAGGCGGCCCGGCGTGACGACGGCGTGGTGGCTGCACGGATCGGGGTGCTGGGGCGCAGGCACACGCGGGTCCTGGTCGACGTCGAGGACGAGGAGACCAAGATCGTCCTCGGTCTGGCCGTCGGCGACCGCCGCAACTACGTCAACGCCCGCCTCTGCGATGTCGCGATCGCGCTGGACGGAGGTGACGGCACCAAGTCCGAGGTGGCCTTCTGCCTCGCCCTCGGCCGGCCGGTCGTGCTGGTCGGTCCGCGGTGGCGCGACGAGTTCCCCGTCACCCGGTCGAAGACGGAGTACGACCTCTTCGTGCGAGCAGCACAGCGTCGGGTCCCGGTCGGGGCAGCAGATGAGCTGGACCGACTGATCACCGACGCCTACGACCAGCTCGGCCCGGACGCTTCGTCGGACGTCGTCCATCGCTCCCTCGACACCCCTCCCAGCGAGCTCGTGACGGAGGCGGAGGAGGCGGCCGGGCGGGTCGGTCCGGTGGGCGCCTTTCCCGAGCTGCGCGATCCGGCACGAGCGCTCGTCGCCGAGACGTACGCCACCTGGCTGACAACCGTGGACGAGCGGCTCAGCGCCGCCAGGACCGCATAGCCCCGCGTCACCTCACCGGAAGTCGCGCGACGACGCCCGCGCCTGCAGCACCGCGCCGGCGCCCGGCACGACGACGTCGATGCCCTCCACCCGGTCGGCGATGAGGTTGGTGACGCCCTCATTGCGCTCGAGGCGCCCTCGGATGACCACGGCGACGCGGTTGCGGGCGGCCTGCCGATGTGCCCGCATCACCCCGACGGAGCACACGACGTTGAGCATGCCCGTCTCGTCCTCGAGGTTGAGGAAGGTGACGCCCATCGCGGTCCCGGGCCGCTGCCGGTGGGTGACGAGCCCGCCGACGTGGACGCGGCGGCCGGGCTCGGTGGTGGAGAGCTCGGCGACCGAGCGGACGCCGGCGCGGCGCAGCTCGTCGCGCAGGTGCTCGATCGGGTGTCGCTCGGGCGAGATGCCCGTGGCCCAGAGGTCGGCCAGGGTGATCTCCGGCTCGCTCATCCCGGGCAGGGGGGGCGCGGCGGGGGCAGGCGTGGTGCCGGGCAGGTGCTCGGCTCCCTCGGCGAAGCCGGCCGCCCAGAGGGCCTCGCGGCGGTCCATCCCCCACGCGTCGAAGGCGCCGGCGGTGGCGAGCGCCTCGAGCTGCGTGGCGTTCAGGTCGGCGCGCCGGGACAGGTCGGTGACGTCGCTGAAGGGCTGCTCGTCGCGGGCGGCGACGATCCGGCGCGCCACTTCCTGGCCGATGCCCCGCACCGAGTCGAGCCCGAGCCGGACGGCGAGCATCCCGTCGCGCCGGTGGGCCGGGACCGGGTCGCGGGTGCCCGGCACCCACTCGGTGCGGGCGAATCGGGGCTGGCAGCACGCGTCGAGTCCCGTCGGCGCGACCGGGCCGGTGACGACTGGCTCGAGGTCGGCCTGCGCCCCGGACCGCGCGACATCGGGACGGCGTACGTCGACACCGTGGCGCCGGGCGTCCCCGACCAACGACTGCGGTGAGTAGAACCCCATCGGCTGGTTGCGCAGCAGGCCGGCCAGGAACGCCGCCGGGTAGTGCAGCTTGAACCAGGAGGAGGCGTAGACCAGCAGCGCGAAGGACAAGGCGTGCGACTCGGCGAAGCCGAAGTTGGCGAAGGAGAGGATCTTGACGTAGATCGAGTCGGCCAGGTCGCCGGTGATGCCGCGTCGCCGCATGCCGGCGTAGAGGGTCTGCTTGACCGACTCGATGCGCTCGACCCCACGCTTGGACCCCATGGCTCGGCGCAGCAGGTCGGCGTCGTCGTGGCTGCAGTCGCCGAGGGTCACGGCCATCGCCATCAGCTGCTCCTGGAACAGGGGCACGCCCTTGGTGCGCTCGAGCACGGGCACCAGCTCGGGGTGGTCGTAGGTGACGGGCTCCTGCCCGGTGGCCCGGCGCACGTAGGGGTGCACGGCGCCGCCCTGGATGGGACCGGGGCGGATCAGGGCGATCTCGATGGCGAGGTCGTAGAACTCGCGCGGTCGCAACCGGGGCAGGGTGCCGATCTGGGCCCGGCTCTCCACCTGGAACACCCCGATCGAGTCGGCCCGGCACAGCATGTCGTAGACCGCGGGCTCCTCCTTGGGCATCGTCGCGAGGTCCCACCGCTCTCCCAGGTGGTCGGCGACCAGCCGCATCATGTGGTCGAGCGCGCCGAGCATTCCCAGGCCCAGCAGGTCGAACTTGACCAGGCCCATCGTCTCGCAGGCGTCCTTGTCCCACTGCAGGACCGTGCGCCGGTCCATCCGGGCCCGCTCGATGGGGCAGACCTCGCCGATCGGCCGCTCGGTGAGGACCATCCCGCCCGAGTGGATGCCGAGGTGGCGGGGCGCCCCCATCAGCTCCTCGGCGAGCGCCACCACCGACGCGGGTACGTCGTGGGCGGCGGGGTCGCCGGCATCACCGGCCACCACGGACGACCAGCCGTCGATCTGCTTGGACCAGGCGTCCTGCTGCCCGGGGGAGAAGCCGAGCGCCTTGGCGGCGTCGCGCACCGCCATCCGGGGGCGGTAGGTGATGACGTTGGCCACCTGGGCGGCGTTGCGGCGCCCGTAGGTGTCGTAGACCCACTGGATGACCTCTTCGCGCCGGTCGGAGTCGAAGTCGACGTCGATGTCGGGCTCCTCGTCGCGGTGGGCGGAGATGAACCGCTCGAACGGCAGCCGGTAGAAGACGGCGTCGACAGCAGTGATGCCCAGGGCGTAACAGACCGCGGAGCTCGCCGCGGATCCGCGGCCCTGGCAGAGGATGCCCTGCCCGCGCGCGAAGGCGACGATGTCGTGGACGATGACGAAGTAGCCGGCGAAGTCCTTCTCGGCGATGACCCGCAGCTCGTGCTCGAGGCGCTCGCGGGCATCGCGCTCGTGGGGGACGCCCGCATAGCGCTCGGCGAAGCCACGCTCCGCGAGCACCCGCAGCCACGAGTCGGCGGTGTGTCCTTCGGGGATCTGCCGCTTGGGCAGTGCGGGCGACGCCTTGCGCAGGTCGAACGCCAGCTCGTCGGCGAGCGTGACGCTGCGGGCGACCGCGCCGGGGTGTGCGGCCAGTGCGGCGGCCGTCTCGGCGCCGCTGCGCAGGTGGGCCGAGCCCGACAGGTCGAGCCAGCCGTCCATCTCGGCCAGGCTGCGCCTCGCGCGCACGGCCGCCATCGCTGAGGCCAGCCGGTGGCGCTGCGGCGTGGCGTGGTGGACGTTGCCCGCCGCGACGAGGTCGACCCCGTGGACGGCGGCCAACCGGGCGAGCGACGCGTTGGTCGTGTCGGCACCGGGGCGCGGCGAGAGCTCGACGAGGACGTGCTCGAGGCCGAACAGCGACGTCAGTCGGTCGAGCGCCTCGGCCGCCGCGGACTCGCCCCCTCGCGCCAGCGCCTGCTGGACGGCGCTCTTGCGGCACCCCGTCAGCACCACCCAGTGGCCGCGCCCTCGCTCGCCCAGCTCGTCGAGGTCGTAGAGCGGGCGCCCCTTCTCGTCGCCGCGCAGATGGGCGTCGGTCATCGCCGCGGCGAGCCGGTGGTAGCCGCCGACCCCTCGCGCCAGCACCAACAGGTGGCTGCCTTCGGGGTCCGGCACACCGTTCTGCGGTCCGGGGAGACCCAGGGACAGCTCGGCGCCGAAGACGGTGGGCAGGTCGTACGCCGCCGCCACCTCGGCCAGCATCGGAGCGCCGTAGAAGCCGTCGTGGTCGGTGATCGCGAGCGCGTGGAGGCCAAGGCGTACGGCCTCCTCGACGAGCTCGGCAGGCGAGCTGGCGCCGTCGAGGAAGCTGAAGTGGCTGTGGCAGTGCAGCTCGGCGTAGGGCGTGACCGCGGCGGGGCGCTCGATCGACCGCGGCGACGTGGGGGCGCGCTTGCGCCGCGACACCGGTGCGTCGTCGGCGCCCGGCAGGCCGCTCAGCCGGCGCTCGAGCTCCTTCCACGGCATGGCGGGGTTGTTCCATCCCATTTACTGTGCGCCTCCGCTCGTTCCTCGCTTTGGCGCGTGCTCGGTGCCCTCGAAGCGATCGTCTTCCTCCCTGCGCGCGGACGCTTCGCTCGTTCCTCGCTCCACGACCGTGCTCGTCCGTCCAGACGATCGCGGGCACCGAGCGACACCCGCAGGTCGGTGGCGAGGTCTCCCGGTGCCCTCGAAGCACCGAGCGCCACCTGCAGGTCGGTGGGGAGGTCTCTCGATCTCAGTCATAGCCGGCCTCCAGGGACCAGCCCTCCGGGGCGCGCACCAGGAGCCAGGCGCGTCCGTCGGCGCCGACGACCTGGAAGCGGGCGGTCGGCCCCGCCCCACCCGACCACCAGCCCTCGTCGGTGGGCCACGGCCCGGCCCACGCGGTCACCGGCTGCCAGGGGAGGCCCGGCCCGTCGGCGGCGCCCCCGACCCGCCCTGCGATCTCTCCAGTGACCCGGAAGCGCCGCGGCTCTCCGCTCACGACGCCACGGTCGGTGACGCGCACCTCCCGGCCCGCGTCGTCCACGACCTCGGCGGCCGGGGGACTCGCGAACACCCGGACCGGTGCCGGCCCCGGCACGCTGCCCGGCCACGGCCTGTCGGCCGGGCGCAGGTCGACCGCTCGCTCACCCCACGGCACCAACGCCTGGCGGGCCGATGGGCTGCGACCACCCTGCAGCACCGGCCGCCGCACGGCGTCGAAACCGACCATGCCCTGCACCCGGGCCACGCCCCGCTCGACGAGGTCGTCGGACGCGGCGCCCCACAGCGCCTCGCCGTGGGCGGCTGCGGGCTCGACCGTCTCGGGCACGAACCTGATCCGGTCGATCGGGGCGCGTACAGAGCCGGACTGCTTGCGGGCCCGCAGCGAGCCACCGACCCCGCTCGTGGAACCGGCCGACTGCAGCTGCCAGTGCACCCGGTCGACCAGGTCGCGGGCGCCGAAGTGTCGCGGGTGCAGCCAGGCGCGCGACGAGCAGACGACGCCGTCGGACTCGGCCTCGACCCGCACCGCGGTGGCGACGAGCTGGTGGTGGGCCAGCCGGGAGACAAACCGCTCGGCAGTCGTGCGCACACTGAAGGTGATGGCCTCGACGGAGTCGAGGGGTGGCTCGAAGGCAACCTCCGCGTCGAGCTCGGGGGGCGGCGTGCGTGCCGCGAAGAGCGCGCGATCCTCGCCCCGGGTCCGTCGCCGGACCGCGGCGCCGTAGGTGCCAAGGCGGTGCTCGACGGCCTCACCCGGCAGGTCGGCCAGGTCGCCCAGCGTGCGGAGGCCGAGCCGCTGCAGCAGGCTGACCAGCTCCCGACCCCGCGGCCCGTCGTCCTGCAGCACCTGCACGGGCAGGCCGCGCAGGAACGACGCGGATCCGCCCGCGGGGACGACCACCCAGGACTGCACGTCGGCGGTGCGAGCGGCCTGCTCGGCGGTGAAGAGGTCGTCGGCGATGCCGACCCGGACGTCCCAGACGCCGCCGTCGACCAGGGCCTGGCAGGCCGTCGCGGCGGCCTCGGTCTCCGTGCCGTACCAGCTGCCGGGCGCGCGTACGGCGAGCAGGCCGGGGCGCAGGGCTGCCACCCCGGGGCGAAGGTCCTCGACGATGGCAAGGACCGGATCGAAGGCACGGGCGTCGCGGTCGGGGTTGGCGGGAAGCAGCACGAGCTCGGGGCACCGGGCCTGGGCGTCGCGGCGGCGCTGCCCCCGACGCACGCCCTCGGACCGGGCGGGGCCGTTGCACACCTCGACGACGTTGGCGGCCAGGACCGCGGCGGGGGAACGCGGCGATCTCTCCGCCTCGTCGAGCGCGGCGACGACTGACCAGTCGGGGCACCACACCACCATGACTCTCACGGGACCCTCACCCCGACGCCCGCCGGATCTCGCGCACCGGCCGGTCGACAGGTGGCTCGACCAGGTGGACTCCGGGCCAGGTCAGGTCAGCACGCTGCGGCGGGCGGGCTCCTCGGTGCACGACGACACGCGCCCGGCGCTCCCGCAGCTGCCCGGTGCCCGACGTCAGGCCGCTCCAGGCGGACTCCTCGACGCTCACCCTCGCGTCGACCCGAGGCCAGGGGCCATGGACCACCAGCACGGAGGAGCGCGTCCGCAGTCGCGAGTCGAGGATCCCCGCCGTCCGCTCGTCGACGGAGGCAGGCGCGCGCAGGACCACCACCCGCAGCACGTCGACCAACGCCGCCGTCACCTCCAGCCAGTGCTCGCCGGGGTCGGGCACCAGCACCGTGCGCGACAGCTCGATCCCCAGCTCCGCAGCGGCCTCCACCCCGAAGTCGGCGCATCCCGCGAAGCCGACCCACTCCCCGGCGCGGGAGGCTCCCGCGGCGAGGGCGAGCGCCAGTGAGGCGGAGTCGACGGCGTACGTCGCGCCGGCGCGAAGGGGCACCAGGTCGGCCATCCCGGAGAGGGTCGGGACGGGCTGGCCGGCGGGCCGGTGCTCCATGGCGGCCATCCGCTCGCGCAGCTGCTCGACGACGGAGCGCCCCGGGTGGAGCGCGGCGACGGAGCGGCTGGACGACATCTCCCCATGATCGAACAGGCGTTCGAACGAGTCAAGCGAAGCCGGCCGACTGCGGCGAGGACGGCTCCGATGGTCGCACGCCTCTGGCGGGTCGCGCATGGCGCGACCCGCGTCGGAGCGACAGGATGTCAGCATGAGGCGAAGGGGGTCCCCCGCGCTGCGCGGTGGTCGCCTGTTCGCCACGCATGGGGTGCGGCGTGGGGTCATCGGCGGGGACAGGCCCTTGCGCTGGTCGCGATCTCGGCACTGGTCACCGCGTGCACGGCATTCGCGCCGGTCTACGACCGGGTCATGCAGCAGGCGCTCGTCGACACGTTGCTGGCGCAGGCGACCCCCGCCGAGAGGACCGTGACGGTCCTCTCCGAGAGCAAGGTCTTCGCCGGCAGCGCGTTGGAGGCGCGGGACCCCCGGGCGCTGGAGGCGTTGTTCCCCGACGCCGTCGACGTGCGCCTGGCTCCGGCTGTGCTGGGGCGGACCGCCACTGTCACCCCGGCGCGTGGCGACGTCCCGCCGGCTGGTCTGCTCGTCTGGCGAGAAGACGCCTGCGAGCACGTTCGCGTGCTGAGCGGCAGGTGTCCGGCCGGCGCGGGGGAGATCCTCGTCAGCGAAGCCGATGTCGAGAACTTCGGTCTCGACATCGGCTCGACCCGGACGGTCAACCCTGGCATCGAGGGGGAGCCCGGTGTGCGACTCGAGGTGGTGGGCACCTACGCGCCGCGTGACGAAGAGTGGTGGCAGGGCACCAGGTTGGTCGGCATCTCGAACGTCTTCCCCGGCCTTGAACCCTCGGCCAACCACGACGCGTGGCTGACGACCGAGGAGACCTTCGCCGACGCCCCGATCCTGACGAGAGAGACCTCGCAGGCGGGTGCACCCCTCCTCGCCGCCACGGCCGGCGTCGAGGAGGTGATCGCGCTGGGGGACGAGCAGCGCACGATGGCGCGCGACCTGCGGACCATGGCCGAGGACCTCCAGGTCGACTCGGGACTCGACGAGCTGGCTGACGACGTGCGGTCGCAGGTCCGCCAGGCCCACCGGACGGTGCCCTTGCTCGTGGCGCCGATGGCAGTGCTCGCGATCTACGTCCTCTGGCTCGTGCTCTCGGCGGCGACCGCGCAGCGGCGCGGGGAGGTGGCCGTCGCGCGCCTCCGAGGTCGCGGGCCGGCCGGCGCGGCCGCCCTCCTGCTGCTCGAGCTGCTCCCCGCCCTCGTCGTGGGGGTGGTGCCCGGTGCCGCCGTCGCGCTGGCGGGAGGGGCAGTCGCCGCGGCCGTGCTGCCCGGAGACACACCGTTCGAGGTGGCTCCAGGATTCGCGACCACCGTGCTCATCGCCGTGTTGGCTCTCGTGCTGACGGCGCTCGCGGCAGCCGTGCGCACGGCGCGCGAGCCGGTGCACGAGGTGATCAGGAGCGGGCCGGTTCCGTCGCGCCGGTGGGCGCTCGGTGCACCCGATGCCTTCGTGGTGGCCTGTGCGGCGACCGGCGTCCTGGCATTCGTCAGCGGAAGTCTGCAAGGACCCCTCGCATTGGCCGGACCGGCGCTCCTGGCTCTGCTGGCCGGCCTGCTGCTGGCCCACGTGACCGTTCCGGTGGCGAGCGCCACGGGACGCCGGCTGCTGCGAAGGGGTCGGCTGGTCAGCGGGGTGAGCCTGCTCGAGACGGGACGCCGGAGGGAGACTCGCGCGGTGGTCGCCGTGATCACCGTGGCGAGCGCGCTGGCGGTGTTCTCGATCGACGCGCTCGTCATCGGCGAGCGCAACCGCGTCAACGCGAGCGAGCACGACGCCGGAGCACCGGTGGTGCTCGGAGTGGCGGGGCGCGACCTGGACACGGTTCGCGCAGCACTGGGCGTCGCGGACCCGACCGGTCGCCGAGCGACGCCGGTCCTCCTCGCCCGCGACACCCTTGCCGTCGAGCCCGCCGAGTTCAGCAGGATCGCGTTCTTCCCCCGCGGAGCACCGACGCCAGCCCAGTGGCGGGCCATCGCACCCCCTGACCGCGAGCCCGTGGTGCTGCGGGGTGCCCGTTTCTCGCTCGACGTGACGTCGGGTGACGAGCTGACCGCGGCGGACGTCTTCGGCAGCGACGTGGAGGTGAACCTGGCACTGGTGGTCACGCCGAGCACCGGGGCCAGACGCACGATCGCCCTTGGTCCGCTGCCTCCGCCCGGAGCGAGTCGGACCTTGGTCGGCACGAGTGCCGAGTGCGCCGGCGGCTGCCGGTTGGCCGCCGTGCAGCTCACGACCGCCCAAGGGGTCGTGATCGGGGGCGACCTCGAGCTCACCGACCTGCGGGCGGACGGGAAGCCGGTCGAGTGGGGGACCTCGGCCGAGGACTGGAACCCCACCGAGGAGGAGAGCACCCTGATCCTTCCGCTCGACAGCGGGACGAGCGGGGTGCTGCACCTCCAGCTCGCGGTGAGCGGCCTCTATCCCGTCGAGCTGAGGCCGTCCTGGGTGCCCCGAACGGTTCCGGCGCTGCTGCCCACCAAGCCAGAGGACCCGCTCGGCCTGGTGGTGACGGGCGTCGACGGCACTGACCGCCCGGCCGAGGCTGTCGGCCGGGTCGTCCTCCTGCCGGCCATGCCCCGTCGGGCTGCCTTGGTCGACCTCGACGCGGTGACGCGAGGCCAGGACATCACCTTCGACACCCGCACCGAGGTGTGGCTCGTCGACGACCCCGAGCTCGTCGAGGCCGTGGTCGCGGCACTGGGTGAGCGCGGCCTCGCCGTCACCGACGTACGCCGCTACGCCACGATCCGGCAGAGCTACGAGGACACTGTCGCCAGCTGGAGCCTCGCGCTCGGGGCAGCGGTCGCACCGGCCGTGATGCTCCTGGCGCTGCTCGTCCTCCTGGTGCTCGCCATCATCGGATGGCGTTCGCGTGCCCGGAACCTCGCCATCTTGCGACTCAACGGAGCAGGACCGCGTACGACCCGACGGCTGGCGGTCTGGGCCCAGCCTCCGGCCGTCCTGGTCGGCATCGTCGGAGGTGTCGCCGCCGGGCTGGCGGGCGCACTGCTGGCGATGCCGGACGTCTCGTTCCTGCCCTCGCCGCCGGACACCCCCGTCATCGACGTGGCGACCTCGTGGCCCGCAGTGATCTGGGTCGCCGCGGTGTGTCTGGTGGTCCTGCCGTCCGTTGCCGCGCTGGCCGGCCTCGCCGTGGCCCGCCGCGCCGACCTGGAACGTGCGAGGGAGAGCAGCTGATGCACGGACTCGCGATCCGGACCCGCGGCCTGGTGCACATCTACCACGTCGAGGGACACGACGTGGCGGCGCTCTCGGGCGTCGACCTGGACGTCGCTGCGGGAGAGGTGGTCGGCCTGCTGGGGCCGTCCGGATCGGGCAAGTCGACGCTCATGAGCCTGGTGGCGGGGATCCTCCGGCCCAGCGCCGGCAAGGTCTTCGTCGGCGAGACCGAGCTCTCCGCCGCCCAGCCGCGCGCCCTCGACAGCCTGCGGGCGACCGAGGTCGGCCTGATGCTGCAGGGCGCAGACCGCAACCTGATACCCCATGCCACGCCGGACGGCAACGTACGCTTCGCCCAGCACAAGGCGCGTCGCGCGGGCCGGTCACTCGCGGATCCGACGCAGATCCTCGACGACCTGGGGCTCGCAGAGCACGCCGACCGGCCGCTGGCCGAGCTCACCCCCGGCGAGCTGCAGCTGGCCGCGGTCGCCGTGGCGGTGTCCACCCGTCCGGGCCTGCTCCTGTGCGACGAGCCCACGAGCCAGCTCGACCACGCTGCCCGCGACCAGGTGCTGGCGGCGCTCGCCCACGTCAACCGCACCTACGGCACCACCGTCGTCCTGGTCACCCACGACCCGGACGTCGCGCGCGTGCTGCCTCGTACGGTCACCATCCGGGACGGTCGGATCGGTGGTGAGGGGCGCAGCGGCGAGGAGTACGCGGTGGTGACCGCGGACGGGTTCCTGCCACTGCTCGGCCACGTCCGGGACCGGCTGCCACCGGGAACGCTGGTGCGCGTCCACGAGGTCGGCGACCACTTCGAGCTGCGGGCGGAGGAGGGATGAGCACGCTGGAAGCCGTGGGGCTGGGCGTCGCCTACGACCAGGTGGTGGCCGTGCACCCGCTGGACCTGGAGGTGCCGGAGGGGCGGATGGTCTCGGTGACCGGCCCCACGGGTGCCGGCAAGTCGTCACTTCTGTGGGCGCTGGCCCGCGCGCTGCGCCCCGCGGTCGCGTCGGTGACGGGCACGGTGCGCGTCGACGACTCCCCGGTGGATGACCGGGACAGCGCTGCTCGGGCCGGCGTCGTGCTGGTGCCGCAGGGCAACGGTCTGCCCGCCGGTCTGTCCGCAGAGGAGAGCATCCTCGTCCCGATGCTCGCGCTCGGGGTCCCCGCCCGTGAAGCCTCGCAGCGCGTCGACGAGCAGCTCGCCCGCGTCGGCCTGGACGAGTTCGGTCGTCACCTGGTGGACCAGCTCTCGGGCGGACAGCAGCAGCGGGTGGCGCTGGCCAGGGCGTTGGCCCTGCGCCCCGCCGTGCTGCTCGCCGACGAGTCGACCAGTGACCTGGACGCGGGCAACAGGGAGCGCATGATGGGGTTGCTGAGGGAGGAGGCCGCAGGCGGGGCCGCGATCGTCTTCGCCACCCACGACCCCGATGCTGCGGCCGTGACCGACGCGATCCTCGCCCTGGACCAAGGTGTCGCCACGTGGATCCGCACCGTCTGAGTGCGCGCATGTCCCCTCTCCATCGGTGCCAGCTCCGGGACCGGGAACTGGCGATTGATCAGGGAATGCAGGTGCGGTTAAATCGGTGGCGAGGCGACGAGGACCTCGCTGTTGCGCAGGACAGGCACGAGATGCCGCTGCAGACCCTGGCCGTGTCATACGGCCGAGGACCTCGCCGCCTCCCTCGCTGTCCTGGCGACGACGATCAGAGCTGCGGTTCAGAACGCCTTCATCGCCTCGATGCCGATCTCGGAACGAACAGACGGGAGCACACTCATCGGATTCACCGGCGGGCACCTCCTACTTGGGGTCACCGGGGTCCTGTCAGCGGCCGAAGAGCCGCGACAGGAAGCCACCGCCCGAGCTGGCAGCCGCCTTCTGGGCCGGCGTGTGCTGGCCGTTGCACCAGTCCTTTGCGGGCACACCCGCCCTGACCTGGCTGACGTGCTGGCCGCAGCCGGCCCAGGTGGTCTTGCCGCAGGTCTTGCATCGGGTTGCTCGGCACATGAGGTGCTCCATTCTGAGTGTGGTGTGTCGGGTGGAGGGGCGACGCGGCGGGGGTGACGGGTCGATGGGGGCAGTCAGCGAGGGCTGGTCAGACGAGGGCTGGGATGGCGCGCGCGGCGGTGTAGGTCGCGACAGCCACCACCACGCCGGTGAACGCGACGGAGAGGCGCCGGGTGTCGGTGCGTACCGCGAGCCGGGCACCCGCGATGGATCCGGCGACAGCGGTGAGGGTGAGGGCGGCGACGAGCCACCAGTCGGCGCTCAGCCCGGTGCCCGCGCGAGTGAGCAGAGCCGCGGTGCTCGTGACGGTGATGACGACCAGCGACGTTCCGCCCGCGTATCCCATCGGCAGCGCGAGAGCGAGAACGAGTGCGGGCACCACGAGGAATCCGCCGCCGACGCCAAGGAAGCCCGTGAGGAGGCCGACGGCGGTCGCAGTGACGAGAATCTTGAGTGCGCGCGGGCACTGGCACATGAACGCGGGGCTGAACGTGATGATCGGGTCGTCGAGCTGGGGTCGGACCGCATGGACGCCCGCTGGTGCGCCTCCGCGGCTGCGCCACTGTCGGGCTGCCATCAGGCCGGCGACCACGAGCATCAGCACCGCGAACGCGGCCATCAGCATCGGTTCGGGAACGGCCGCCGATGCGCGGGCGCCAGCCACGGCGCCACCGGTTGCCACGGCGCCGAAGGTGAGGCCCCGCGCGAGCAGGACGTTCCCGGACCGGTACGCGGTGACGGCACCGGCGAGCGAGGTGACGCCGACGATGACCAGCGACCCAGTCGTGGCTTGGGTGGGTGTCTGACCGAGTCCGAGCAGCACGGGGATGGCCAGGATGGAGCCGCCGCCGCCGAGCGCGCCCAGGCTGAGGCCGATGAGCGCGCCTGCGACGAGGGCGAGGGCGAGAGTCACGCCTCAGGTCCCACGAGGTGCAGCCCGACCTTCTCCGCGTTCTCGAAGGAGTCGTCGATGGCGACCAGGGTCCGGCCGGCCGCGTCGAGCATGGACGCGGCGACCGAGGCCCGGTAGCCGCTCGCGCAGTGCACCCACACCTCGCCCGCGGGCACCTCAGTGAGTCGGTGCCACAGCTCATGGATCGGGATGTTGACCGCGCCCTCTATGCGAGAGGAGTCGTGCTCGTCCGCCCGTCGCACGTCCACGACGACCACCTCGCGGTGGTGGCGCACGTGGGCGAGGTCGGCGAACGTGCCGGTCGGGAAGGAGCTCAGCGCGCGGTCGCTCCAGTCCTCCGGGCCGCCGGTCGCGTGCGCAGCGGGGCGGTCGATGCCGATGCGGACCAGCTCGCGCTGGGCCTCGGCCACGTCCTCTGCCGTTTCGCCGAGGAGCGTGACGGGCGTGCCCCAGGTGATGAGCCAGCCCAGGTAGGTTGCGAAGCCTCCGTCGAGCCCGAAGTTGAGCGTGCCAGGGACGTGGCCTGCCGCGAAGGCGGTGCGGTTGCGAAGGTCCACGACCCACTCACCAGCCTCGATGCGCCGGCGTAGCTCGGAGGCGTCTGCGATCGACGGCAGGGAGAGATCGGGCTCGGAGGGGCCTTCGGCATTGGCCGGGGCCATGTGGATGTAGTACGCCGGCCACGGGCCCAGGCCGGCCAGCAGCTCCTCGACATAGGTTTGCTCGTCCTGCGTAAGGACCGGGTTGGACTGCTTCTCCTGCCCGATAGTGGACGACGTGACGTCGGACTGGGTGGCCGAGCAGAAGGACCCGAAGCCGTGCGTCGGGTAGACCTTCGCCTCGTCGGGCAGCAGCTCGGCCAGTTGGTGGGCCGACGCGTGCTGATGACGAACCAGGTCGTGGGTGTGCTCGTGCCCCAGAAGGTCGGGACGGCCGGTGGCGCCGTACAGCAGGGAGCCGCCGGAGAAGACAGCAACCTGGTCGTCCCCGTCGGTCAGTGCGTAGGAGAGGTGGGTGAACGTGTGGCCGGGGGTTGCCAGCGCGGTGAGGCGCATCCGTCCACCCACCTCGACGGCCTGCCCATCCGTGACGGGGGTACGGATGAAGGACACGTCGTCCTCGCCATTGACGAGGTAATGGGCACCGGTGCACTGCGAGAGCGCGAGGCCGCCGGTGATGTAGTCGTTGTGAATGTGGGTCTCGAAGACGTGCGTGAGCCGCACGCCGTGCTCGTAGAGAAGGGCAAGAACGCGGTCGATGTCGCGCTGCGGGTCGATCACGAAGGCGACCTCGCCGTCGTGCACGAGGTAGGTGCGGTCGCCGAGCGTGGGAGTCTCGATGGGGATGATCGACAGATCGGTGTATTGGCCCATGTTCGTCTCCTTGCGGAATAGGTCTCTGTGGCTACGGCTGCTGGGCTGGTCGGCGGCTGTCGGGGCCACGGTCTCGAGCAACCGCCCGGAGCGGGACCAGGCGGCCGTGCCACCGGTCACCGAGTACGCGTCGTACCCGCTAGCGACGAGCAGGTCCGTCATCGCGCAAAGTCGATCTCGGAGGTGCGGCTGCTCATCAGTTCTGGAGTCCTTCCGTCAGCCCGAATGAATACCCGGTGGGGTATCGTCGACATCCCTCACCGTACACACCCCCGGGGGTATTCCCAACCAGGGCTCAACCCGCGGCAGGCGCCGCTGCGGAATACGGTGGGGGGTATCGTCGTTAGTCCGGTACACCCCTGTCGGGGACCACGACGAGAAGGAGAGGCCCGATGGCCACCATCAACCTGAGCGCCGAGGACTTCGAGCGCACCGTGACCAGCAACGACATCGTCTTCGTCGACTTCTGGGCGTCTTGGTGCGGTCCGTGCCGCATGTTCGCCCCCGTCTACGAGAACGCGTCGACCGAGCACCCGGACATCGTGTTCGGCAAGGTCGACACCGAGGCCGAGCAGGCGCTCGCCGCCTCGGCGCAGATCACCTCCATTCCCACCCTGATGGCGTTCAAGGGCGGCACGCTGGTGTTCTCCCAGCCCGGCGCCCTGCCGGCCGCCGCGCTGGAGCAGGTCATCAACGCCATCCGCGATCTCGACGTCGAGGCGGCCCTTGCCGAGCAGAGGCAGAGCGCCTGATGGCCGGGTTCACTCTCACCGCGACACTCACGCTGCCGTACGACGACGCCGTCGACGCGACCCGCGCCGCACTGGCTGACCAAGGTTTCGGCATCCTCACCGAGATCGACCTCATGGCCACCTTGAAGACCAAGCTCGACGTCGACGTCGCCCCTCAGATCATCCTCGGCGCCTGTCGGCCCGCCCTGGCCTACGAGGCGCTCAGCGTCGACCCGTCCATCGCCGCGGTGCTGCCATGCAACGTGGTCGTGCGGGCCCTCGACGAGACGACCGCCATCGTCGAGGCCTTCGACCCCGACGCGATGATGGGACTGGCCGACAACGACGCGCTGCACTCCGTCGCCGCCGACGCCAAAGCGCGGCTCACTGCCGCCCTGAATGCACTCGACTCCACCCAAGGAGCAAACTGATGGAGCTCGACCCCACCCAGATGACCCCGGTCATCAACCGCATCAAGCGGGCCCAGGGCCAGCTGGCCGGCGTGCTGCGCCTCCTCGAGGAAGGCCGCGACTGCGAGGACGTCGTCACGCAGCTCGCGGCAGTCTCCAAGGCCCTGGACAGGGCCGGGTTCGCCATCGTCGCGAGCGGTCTGCAGCAGTGCCTGGCCGATGGCGACGGGGTCGACTCGGTCGACGTCAAGAAGATGGAGAAGCTCTTCCTCTCGCTGGCGTGAAGACCTCCATGGGGTCCACGCCCCAGCGGCGCCGGCCGCATACCGTCCACATGAAAAGGCCGCGACGGGGCGTCCCCAGCTTAGTCAGCTGAAGGCGGCCGGGGGAGCTGCGCTCTTACAGATCCTCCAAGGCGAAGGTCGATGGCAGCACGCGTGCGTTCTGAGCTCTTCGGCGTGAGGTGGGTGACGTACGCAGCGTGAAGCCCACGTCAGCCGTGCCCAGTGTCTCTGTGGCCGTTGTGTCCGCTCCTTCATGCGCTCGCGGCCGGTGACGCGTACAGCTCGAATGTCCAGTTCTTGGCTACACGACGTCGCGTCGCTGGACCAGCAGCAGACCGGCCGCAGCGGGTAGGACGCCCCAGGTGAGCAACGCCGTGAGCGCGGCCCATGTGTTGACGTCGGTGCTGACTCCGGAGATGACTGCGCCGAGTGTGGGAGGGATCCACGACGCTGCGTCGCTGAACAGCTGCACGACGAGGGGCGGGATCATGAAGAGCGCTAGGACGACTGCTGTCACCGCGCCACCGAGGTTGCGGATCACGGCTCCGAGCCCGGCGCCGAGGACAGCGCCAATGGCTCCGGCAAACGTCGTGGCGGCGAGGATCTGGGTGACGCCACCGGCTGTCACCAGGAAGCCGTACTCGGTGCTGGGCAGAGCGAGAGCGACGCCCGCGATGATGAACCCCTGACCGATCAGCCCGAGAAGTGCACCGCCGAGCAAGACAGCTGTCAGCTGGGCGAGACCCGCGCGCATCCGCCTCGGGCACGTCAGGTAGGTGGGGACGACGGTGTTGTGTCCGTACTCGCGAGCCACGGCGATCGCGCCGAACAGCCCGGTGCCCAACATGGCATTGAAGGCGAATGCCATCAGCGACTGCTGGTCCGCAGCGGTCGCGATGAACGCCTTGCTGCCGTCCATGTCGGTGCCGAACATGACGACCGCGGCGTCGATGCCGGCGATGAGGACCAGCACGGCGAGGAAGCCGAGTGGCAACTTGGTGGTGGTGAGCTTGCGGATCTCAGCCCGGACGAGTCGTAGCCACGTCATAGCGGTACTGCCTGCCTTTCGGTTTCGGCCACCTCAGTAGGGGGGTGGCTGTTGTCGTTGCTCGTCCAGTCCAGGAACAGTTCTTCGAGCGAGCCGGCCCGGGGGGTCAGTTCGTGCAGGACGATGCCTGCGGCGCAGGCTCGGTCTCCGATGTCGGTGGTCCTGAGGCCGCGGACGACGAGCTCGCCCTCGGGCCCGTTGTGGACGGTGGCGCCGGCCGCTTGGAGCAGCTCGGTCAGCCGCCTGCCCTGGGGGGTGCGCACTGACGTGCCGGCCTTCTGCAGGGTGGCGAGTGCGCCGGTAGCGACGAGCCGTCCTTTGCTGATCACGACCACCTCGTCGGCCAGGTGCTCGACCTCTGCGAGCAGGTGGCTGGACACGAAGACCGTGCCGCCTGCGGCGGCACGTGCCCGCAGCAGGTCGCGGAGCCAGCGGATGCCCTGGGGGTCGAGGCCGTTGCCGGGTTCGTCGAGAACCAGCACAGGCGGGTCGCCGAGCAGGGCGGCCGCGATGCCAAGTCGTTGGCGCATCCCGAGGGAGTAGCCGCCGACGTGGCGGTCCGCGGCGTGGGACAGTTGCACTGTCTCGAGCAGCTCCTCGATGCGGGTACGGGGAATTCCGGAGCCGTCGGCGAGGACTTGCAGGTGGTTGCGACCGCTGCGTCCGGGGTGGAACGCGTTGGGCTCGAGCACCACCCCGACGGTTCGTGCGGGGTCCGTCAGGTCGCGGTAGCGGGTGCCCGCGATGGTGGCATGACCGGCGTCGGCAGAGGCCAGGTCCAGCAGGATCTTCATCGTGGTGGACTTACCGGCGCCGTTGGGTCCGAGGAAGCCGGTGACGCGCCCTGGGGCGACGGGGAAGCTGAGGTCGTCGACGACCACCTCATGGCCATAGCGTTTCGTCACGTGTTCGATCTCAAGCGGAAGCATGGTGTGTTCCCTTTCTGTGTGGAGATCAGCGGATCGGTGCGGTGTCGGCCAGGACAGCTGCCATCAGGTCGTGGAACTCGGTGGGCTGTTGCCACAAGGGGCGGTGCCCGGAGGTGTCGAAATAGGTCAGGTCCTTCGAAGGCGCGCGGAGCTGCTTGAACCACTCCTCGGCCAGCACCTGCCGGCCCGGCGCCTCGTGGCGCCCTTGGGCCAGGTACACCGGTACCTCCAAGCGGGTGGCCTGGGTGCGGAAGTCGATGTCCTGCAGCTGCGGGTACAGCGCCTCGAACACGTCAAGCGTCGCACCCAAGATGTGCACCTGCTCGAGCAGCGTGTACTCCTCGACCAGGAGGTTCTCGCTCATCTCTCCCGAGCCTTCGCTGTTGGCGCTGTGGTCGTAGGGGTGGACCTCCATCAGGTGAGACAGGGCCGCCTCGTAGTGCAGGACGTCGGTGTACGGCGGAGGGCCGTTCGCCTCCAGCGTGTCGACGAGGTCGGTGTCGCCCTCCTCGCGTGCCCACGCGAGCGTGTCCTCGTAGATGATCTTGTCGGTGGCGGCCTGGCTCACCATCTGGCCGACGCCGACGTAGGCGCGGTACAGCTCAGGGTGCTGCTGCACCGCCAGAACTCCGAGGGTGGTTCCCCAGGACTGGCCGACGATGTAGATCTTCTCCTTGTCGAACCGGTCGCGCAGGTAGTTGGTGACCGCGACGGCGTCGGCCACGGCCCCGTCCAGGGTCATCGTGTCGGTGGGGTCGAGCTGGGCGTAGGACTTCCCGGTGCCCCGCTGGTCGAACGTGACGACCACGAAGTCGTCCTCGAGTGCTTGGCTGTGGCGCCGCATCGCGCCGAGCTCGCTGCCGCCGGGTCCGCCGGCCAAGAACAGCAGCACGGGGTTCTGGGTGCTGCGTCCGCGGATCATCAACGCGAGGTCTCGACCGCCGACATCGACCAGAGTCAGTTCTGCGATGCTGCCGGCGATCGTATGGCCGTTGGCGTCGACGATCGGGTCAGTGGTCGCCGGTCGAGCGATGAAAGCAGCCAGAGCCACGAGCACCAGCCCGGTGCCCACAGCGACACTGCGACGCAGCCACAGGCCCAGCGCCCTCAGGAAGCCCCGCGAACGGCGACCGGTCGACAGCTGACGCCGCGAAAGGGCCGCACCCAAGGCGGCTCCCAGCACCATCGGCAACAAGGCAAGCAGGGCGTGGACGCCGCGGCCGACTGCGAACGCCATGATGCCGTAGGTGCTGGTCAGGTGGATGCCGTCCACCGTCGGTCCCGAGACGCCCAGCCGGGCCAGCTCGAAAGCTATGGCAAAAGTGAGTGGAGCCACCACCATGGCCCATCGGGTCCGGAGGAGGAGACCGGCGACGCATCCCGCCAGGAGCCCGAGACCCATCGCTGAGAGCCCCTCGAACGCGGAAAGCGGACCGCGCGGAGTCCACCAGCCGGCGAACAACCCGTAGCCAACCGTGACGAGTAGGGCTAGGCCCCAGGCCGGGCGATTGTCCGGCATCTTCCAACGCAAGAGCGGGGGAACTCTGCTCCCTTCTCCATCAAGCACGCGCGCAGCAACGGCATCCCGCGACGACTGTTCCAGTTGCGGTGACACCGGAGGAATGGTGTGCGTGCTCATTGCGGACGCTCCTGACACAGGCTTGGGCCGGGCAGTCACCCGGCCGTACCGTTCCTGACTTTCGTGCCGACAGGCACGCCGAGGGAACTTCAGCCTTCAGCTCCATCTCACCGGCTGACTCACTCCGGCGGCAGAGCCGATCGGCCCGCTAGACGAGTCCGTATGGCCCAAGCAGCGGTTACGGGCGCGCGTACGGGTCGGGTCACACGGCGAGCTGCTGTTAGCCGGACGACTCCACCCATTGCGGTCGTCAGCGGTGGGGGCGCACACTCCTGGCCCTTTGTACAAGCGTGGCGGGGCTGCCCGCACTCCTTTGCTCACAGCCAACAGACGCAGGATTGCTCGCCAGCCAGAAGTAGAGCGACACCAGGCCGAGTGTCGCATCCTGGCATCGAGGCGGCAATCAGCTCCGGCCGAGGTCGCGGCGCCGGTAGCCCCAGAGTCCAAGCATCACCAAGACAGTGACGATCCCTAGCTCAGTCAGCGCCGGCAGCGCCTCGAGCGGCTCGACCGGAACCTCTGACAAGTGCCAGAACGGCGAGACACCGTCCACCAAGTCAGGCAGCCGTAGGGTCTCGCCCAGCATGACCTGGAAGAACACGAAGGCGACGGCGATCCACGCGAACGCGGACCGGCGCGGCCACAGCCCGACGATCGCCACGGCGAGAGCGGCCACCACCAGGACGCCAGGCACGTAGCTGAGCTGGCCACCGACCTGCTCGGCGACCCGGTCCCACTCGCCCATGCCGAGTCCGTAGCCGGCGGCGAGGCCCAGGCCCATGAGCAAGGACAACAGCAGCGTGCCGAGACCAGTGACCACGACCGCTGCTCGTACCCACGAGGTCCGTGTGACCCTCGTGGCCAGGATCGCCTCCGTGCGACCGGACTCCTCCTCGCCGTGCAACCTGAGCACGGACGTCACGGCGAAGGCGGTCAGGATCACGGCCATGAACACGAAGATGTAGCGGAGGAAGGCGTCGATGAGGGCTTGTTCGGCGTCAGCCGAGACGCCGATGGCCCGGGCGATGTCGGGGTTCGAGGCGACCAGGTCGGGGATCGTGGGGATCACCGCTCCGTAGAGGAGCCCGAGGGCGGTCAGGCCGATCGCCCAGCCGATGAGCAGTCCGCGCTGCATGCGCAGGGTCAGCCCGATGGGCGTGCCCAGGAAGCGCGACGCCCGAGGCTGCCCCGGACGGCTCTGCAGCAGTCCGCCGCCGAAGTCGCGGTGGACGGTGAGCCAGGCGGCCAGCGCCAGCAGTGCCGCGGTGACCGTCACCAGCAGCAGTGCAGGCCACCACTGCTCCTCCCCGAAGGCATCCATCCTCTGTGCCCATCCGAAGGGCGAGGCCCACACGAGCGCAGAGTCCTGCATCGCTCCCACGCCCCGGACGACGTAGCCGATGGCGATCATGGCGCCGGCAAGGCCCAGCGCTCCACGTGCAGACACTGACAGCTGTGCCGCGACGAGGCTGATCGCGACATAGCAGAGGCCCAGGAGCGTGAGCCCGACCCCGTACGTCACGCTCCCGGCGCCATCCAGCCCGGTTGCCAGCATCGAGGTGGTCGTGATCGCTCCGATGAGCACGGCGGCACCGACTCCGTAGAGCAGGCCGGCCAGCGTGGCCGCGTGACGGCCCACCACGGCGGAGCGGACCAGCTCCGCCCGGCCGGACTCCTCCTCAGCCCGGGTGTGCCGGACCACGAGGAACATCACCATGAGGCAGATGCCCAGCTGGGCGACCTGCGAGATCTCGTTGGCGACGATGCCCCCGATGGTGTCGATCGCGGCTTGGCGACCGGACATCAGGTAGCTGACGGGGCTGGTGCCCACCGCACTGGCGTAGCCGGCGATCTTCTCCGGCGAGTCGTAGATCGGCGGGACCGCCAGCGCGCTGGCCGTGATCATCCCGCCGAGGCCGACGACCCAGAGTGGCAGGCGAAACCGGTCACGGCGCAGGACGAGGCGGAGCAGGTGACGAGTGCCGGTGAGCGGTGAGCTCATGTGGTCACGTCCTCGCCGTACTGACGCAGGAAGAGCTCCTCGAGCGTCGGCGGGTGGGCTGCCAGCGAACGCACACCGAACGCCGCGAGCGCCCGGACCGCCGCGTCCAGGTGGTCGGAGTCGACGTCGAAGGTGACGCGCCCGTCGAGGAACTGGGGGTTGTGCACCCCGTCGACCTCACCGATGCCAGTGGCGGGCGTCGCCGTGTCGGCGATGACGGTCGTACGCGTCAGGTGCCGCAGCTCGGCGAGCGTGCCGCTCTGGACCACCCGGCCGGCCCGGATGATGCTGATGCGATCGGCCAGCGCCTCGGCCTCGGCCAGGATGTGGGAGCTGAGCAGGACGGTGGCACCCGCGGACTTCAGCTCGAGCACGGCCCTCTGGAACTCCGCCTCCATGAGCGGGTCGAGGCCGGAGGTGGGCTCGTCGAGGAGATAGAGGTCGGCCCGCGCCGACAGGGCGGCGACGAGGGCCACCTTCTGCCGGTTGCCCTTCGAGTAGGTCCGCGCCTTCTTGCGCGGATCGAGCTCGAAACGGTCGAGCATCTCGGCGCGTCGCCCCTCGTCCAGGCCGCCGCGCATCCGGCCGAGCACGTCGATGACCTCACCGCCGGTGAGGTTCGGCCACAGAGCGACGTCACCGGGGACGTAAGCGACGCGTCGATGCAGCTCAGCCGCGTCGCGCCACGGGTCGCCGCCAAGCATGGTCGCGCTGCCGGAGTCGGCCTTGAGGAGACCCAGCAGCACCCGGATGGCGGTGGACTTGCCGGCACCGTTGGGGCCGAGGAAGCCATGGACCTCACCGGGCTCGACCGTGAGGTACAGCCCGTCCAGCGCCCGCACCTCGCCGAAGGTCTTGACGATGTCGCGAAGCTCGATTGCCCTCACCCGGGCATCGTGGCACACGTCCTCACGTGCCTCGACCACGACGAAGGGGCCGCCCCGCAACCGGTGTGGTTGCTGAGCGGCCCCTGTCCGTCCGGGCCACCGTTCCCGGACGGGGCGTGGAGTCACTTCAGGACGGGGTACTTCTTGACCACGTCCACCTTGCTCCACTGGCGGCCGAACCCCCACGTGGCGCCTGCGGCACCGAGGGCCAGGACCGCCATCACCACCACTCCGACGAGGTGGTCGTCGACAACGGGGTTGTTCTCGAGCGGTAGCACGGCGGCGTACATGAAGGCGTACATCAGGGCGCCGGCCGCGGCGCCGATGCGCATGCCCACTCCGAGCAGGAGGGTGACGCCGATGCCGAGCAGGCCGAGCATGAAGACCCACTCGATGAGCACGGAGTCGGCCATGCCGTTGAAGAAGCCCTTGAAGGGGTTGTCGGCTGGCACTCCGAACATCAGGAAGCCCTCAGTGGGGCTGCCGCCGTTGATCCACGCGGCGTCTCCGAACCGGTCCAGGTTGCCCTCCTGGTCGTAGCCGGTGTGGAAGCCGAGCGCGAACGTCTTGTCGAGGAAGGCCCACAGGAAGGTGATGCCGAAGGCGATCCGCAGGGTGGCCAGGGCCCGGTCGAACCAGGGGCCGCGGTCGTGGTGGTCGATCCCCGCGGCGCCCGACGCGTCGGTCGCGTCGGTCCCGCGGCGGTTGTGCTGGATGGCGGTCATCGTCATCCCTCCTCCGGGTGGTGGTGGTTTCTTGCTACCTCCACTCTCGCTGGTGCATAGCGCTGCCCGGCAGGGACCGCGGTCCCCAGTGCATGGGACGAAGGTCCCGACCTTTCAGGCAGGCAGGGCGAGATCTCTGCGGCGCATGGCCAGGGTTGCGACACCGGCGAGCGCGGCGCAGACCGCCACCAGGGCAACCACCGGACCCGGGCTGATGGAGACGGCGGGTGCGTTGGGCACGTGCGAGAACGGTGAGAGGTCCATCAGCCACGACGGCAGGCCGAGCGACGGGCCGAACATCGGACCCACGAAGATGGCGAACACCACCAGCACCCAGGACAGCCCCACCGACCACCTCGGCAACAGCATGACGAGCGCGAGGACCGCGGCGCCGAGGACCGCGATAGCAGGGAGCTGGACGAGCGCAGCGCCGACGAGGTCACGGAGCAGCGAAGGAGTGTCTCCCAGGACCATTCCACCGGCGATGACCATGGCCACCGCGAAGAGCAGGACCAGCAACGCGGCGCCGACGAGGGCGTTGACGGCGTACGCCGAGAGCCAACGAAGACGGGAGACAGCGGTTCCGAGCACAGGCTCCAGCGTCCCTTGAGCCTCATCATGGTGCAGCCGAAGCAGGAGGGTCACGACATAGGCGGCCACAGCCAGACCGGCCACCTGCATCATCGACGCCCAGTAGGCCCCGAGCAGGTCCGCATCACCGCCGAAGGCGGCATACCACTCAGTCGCCGCTCCCTCGAGGCCGCCGATCTGTTCGCTGAGCGCACCGAAGACCAGGCCGAAGCCGACCAGCCCGATTGCCCAGCCGAGCAGCGCGCCGCGCTGCAGCCGCCAGACGAGACCGGAAGGGCTCAGCAGGCTCGGCCGCGCACGGGCGGCACCTCTGCGCTCGGGCCACATGCCCCTGCCGACGTCGCGCCTGCCGGCGAGGAGGACCGCCCCCGAGGTCAACAGTCCGAGCGCGAGCGCGGAGAGACCCGCAGGCCACCACAGGTTGTCGGCAAACGGCCGCATCTGCTGGCTCCACCCGATCGGCGAGAGCCAGGCCGGCCATGCGCTGGTCACCCGAAGGGCAGCGGAGTCGACAGTGCCGAGCATGTTGCCCGTGGCCGCGAGCAGGAACGAGGCGCCGAGAGCTGCAGCGGCGAGACCCGTGGCCCCGCGAGTGGTCGACGCCAGCTGCGAGGTCACAGCCGCGACGCCGGTGAACGCCACCCCCACCAGCGCGATCGAGATGCCGGCTACCAGCGATCCCGTGACCGGCTGTCCCGCGACGATCATGCCGAGCCCGAGCAGTCCGGCCAGGACGAGGTTCGCCGCGAGCGCGACGATGACAGCCGCGCCTATCGAGGCGTAGCGACCGACGACGCCGGCGCCCAACATCTCCTCACGACCGAGCTCCTCGGACTGGCGGGTGTGGCGAACGACGGCGAAGACACTCATGAGGGCGGCGAGCACCGCTAGCGTGAGTCCGTCTCGATGCATCGTGTAGCCCCCGACCGTCGGGCCTGTCACGAGGCCCAGCACCCGCATCCCCGGGTTCTCGACGACGATCTGGGTGTCCGGCGCCAGAAGCTCGGGATGCTTGGTGTAGCTGTCCTCGAACATGGCGGTGGTGGCAGCCAGGAAGGCAGCCATGCCGAGGGTCCAGGCGGGCAGGGTGATCCGGTCGCGCCGCAGGGCCAGGCGGACCAGCCGCATCGTCCCGGTGAAGCCGCTCATCGCGCCCTCACCACCTCGGCAACGGCACCCGCCCCACGCCCGGCGATGTCCTCGTCGTAGTGGCGCAGGAACAGCTCCTCCAGTGTGGGCGGCGAGGTGACCATGGACCGCACCTCGAGGTCGACCAGGTGCCCGAGCACGCGGTTCAGCTCGCCAGGGTCGACGCTGAACTCCGCGTGGCCGCCGTGCACACGGGCGTCGTGCACCCCGGGCCAGCGTGTCACCGGCTCCAGCGGCCTCGTGGTGTCGACCACCACCGACGTCCGGGTGAGATGGCGCAGGTCGTCGAACGTGCCGCTCTCGGCCGCCCGACCCGCCCGGATGATGGTGACGCGGTCGCACAACGCCTCGACCTCGGACAAGATGTGGCTGGAGAGCAGGATGCTGCGGCCGTCGGCGCGGAGTTCTTGGACGACGTCTTGGAACACCGCTTCCATCAGCGGGTCGAGACCGGAGGTCGGCTCGTCCAGCAGGTAGAGCTCCACCTCGGAGGAGAACGCCGCCACCAGGGCGACCTTCTGCCGGTTGCCCTTGGAGTAGGCGCGGATCTTCTTGGTCGGGTCGAGCTGGAAGCGCTCGACCAGCTCCTCCCGGCGGGACGCGTCGAGGGTTCCCCGCAGCTCGCCCAGCAGGTCGATCACCTCACCACCCGTGAGGTTGGGCCACAGGTTCACCTCACCAGGCACGTAGGCCAGTCGACGGTGCAACGCCACCGCGTCGCGCCACGGGTCACCGCCTAGCAGTTCGACGTGACCGCCGTCGGCGCGCAGCATCCCGAGCAGGACGCGGATGGTGGTTGTCTTCCCGGCGCCGTTCGGCCCCAGGAAGCCGTGCACCTCGCCCGCCTCGACCCGCAGGTCCAAGTGGTCGAGGGCCCGCGTCCGGGACCCGAAGTCCTTCACCAGTCCCGAGACCGCGATCGCAGTGGTCACGGTGACCACTTCCTTTCCAGTCGGATTCTGGAGCCTGTTCGTCTCCACCTTCAGGACACGGCAACCGCACCTGATCCAACAGGGCCAAATGCCACCGAGATGACCGGTCTCTTGGCTCGCAGCTGGACGTCAGCGAGTCGGCGCCGGGACGGGGACGACAGCGACCGTGGTGCGCGCCTTCTCGACGACGGCCGTGGCGACGGTGGGGGTCAGCAGACGGGAGAGCGAGTCTGTCGGGTGGCGGCCGACCACGATGAGGTGCCAGCGTTCGGAGTCGGCGGCGAGGCACTGGTAGGGGAAGCCTCGGGCGAGCTGCGTCGTGACGTGGACGTCCGGGTACTTCTCGGTGAACCCGGCGAGGGACTCGCCCACGAGGAGGCGCTCCTCGTCGAGGCCCTCCTCGGTGCGGCCGATGAGGTGTGGCCCGTCGACTGCGGCCAGGACGTCGCGGAACGAGTGCAGCACCGTGAGACGGAGCTCGCGCTCCGATGCGGCCCGGAAGGCGAAGTCCAGGACCGGGTGCCCTTCCGGGGTGCCGTCGACGCCGACGAGCACGCCCCGGCGCACCTTTCCTGCGAGCTCCGGGCGGCAGACCACGACCGGGCAGTGGGCGTGCCGGCTCACGGAGGCGCTCACGGACCCGAGGAGCCTGCTGCGCAGCGCGCCTCGACCGCGTGAGCCCAGGACGACGAGCTGTGCGCTTTCGGACAGCCGGGTCAGCACGTCACGAGCATCCCCAGGAGCCGCATGGGCGACGACCTCGAGCTCCGGGCGCTGCAGCCTGACGGAGGCGGCGGCGGACTCGGCAACGGCCGTGACGCGTCCGACGAGCTCGTCAGTCGGGACCACGAGGGTCCCGCCGGCGCCGGCCCAGGACAGTGAGCCGACCCGGTCGAGCCCTGCAGCCGTCACGACTGCGAGCGGTCGCCGTTCCAGTGAAGCTTGCGCTGCGGCCCAGTGGAGGGCGCGGGCGGAGTCGGCGGAGCCGTCGACGCCGCAGACGATGCTGCCGGGTTGCACGTGGATGTTCATGCCTCCATGCTCACCGTGCGGTGACCGGGTGGGTACGGCCGAACTGACCGCGCGAGAGGGACCTTGGTCCCGCGTCCCGACACGCCCTGCTAGGACTCGTCGATGATCAGATGGCGCCACGGGCGCGACAGGTCGAACCCGCGTCCGCTGATCTCGGTCACGTCGATCTCCACCACGTTCCACTTCGGTGTCGCCACCCAGGGGCGGAGGGGGACGTTCTCGGCGCGGTGCGCCTCGTCCTCCTCCAGCCGGCGAGCGCGCCCACGCAGGATGACGCTCGTAGCGTGCTCGCCCTCGAGCTCGTCGACCTCGAAGGCGACATCGGCGTTCATCACGACCCCGAGCAGCTTCGATCCCTCGGCGCTGCGGAAGAGCAACGACCGACGCCCGGTGACCGGGTCGTGGTCGACGGCGTAGTTGATCGGGACGATGTGCACCTCGTCGGCCAGGTGGTAGGCCAACCGCCCCAGCTCGTGGCGGCGCAGGAAGTCCCAGCACTGATGGGTGCTCAGTCGGGTGATCGGCTCGTCCATGGACCGACGGTACGGCCTCCGAGGCAGGTCACGGCAGGGTCTTTAGGCCTCGGCCGCCGGGTCCTTCTCAGGGCGGAAGGACTGCAGCCACCGCACCGCGAGCCAGCTGCTGACGACCAGGAGCACGAGGCTGGGACCGGCGTCCGGCCCCAGGTGGACGTCCTGGTCAGTGGCCAGCGCGACGACCGGACCGGCCCAGAGGGCCGTGAAGAGGGTGATGATCTTGACGAGCGCCACCACCGCCAGCGGTGGCCCCACGGGCCGTCGCAGGACGAGCGTCGTTCCCACCGCAGCGATGGCAGGCAGGGCGATCGCGAGGTCGAGCCAGAACACCGGGTACGGCGTCCCGCCGACACCCTCCGTCTCGGGGGCTCCACCGCCGAGTGCCACCGGCAGCAGGACGGAGAGCCAGAGCCCGGCGAACACCACGGCGGTGACGATGAGGAACCAACCCGTCCCGGACCACAGTCGCGGTGCAGCGCGGCTGGCGGCAGGACGCTGGAGCACGTCGACGACGCCCGCGATGAAGCTGGCGCCGGCCACGGCCACGATGACGACGTAGACGAGGAACATCCGGTTCATCGGCACGCCCGAGACGTAGATGAGGTAGCTGTAGGCCAGGTAGCCGAGCAGGCCCAGGCGCAGCAGGCCAGCGGTGGTCCCGGGTGTGGGACGCACGGCGAGCACGACGAGCAGAACCGCGACGACGATGCTGCAGGCGTCCTGGGCCCGCGCGCCAAGGACCGTCGCCTCCGGCAGCGAGCGGTACGGCGTCTCGGCCAGCAGGCCGTAGAGCGACGATGCCAACACGCCCGTGGCCAGGACGAGGGTGGACCAGAGCATCGCTGAGGTGCGCCGCGTCCCTGTGTCCGGCATGGGTGCGGGTCGGGTCCGGTGCAGGGATGGTCGGCGCACGGCAGCTCCGCCCGGTCTCGTGAGCGCGGGCCAGTCGGCTCGCGCCGCGGGAACGAGGAACGCGAGTGCGGGGAGGCACCACAGCCAGAAGCCGAATCCGAAGCTCATCAGGAGCACGTGGAACGTGATCACCCCGATCCAACCGGCCCGAGCCGCACCGCCTCCGCGAAGGAGCAGTAGGCCCAGGACGATCTCTCCGGCCGCCAACGCGAGGAACCAGAAGTAGGGCTGGGCCATCACCACGTCGTGCCAGGCCCGGGTCACGAAGGACCAGAACGAGCCATTGGCGAAGGTCTCGTAGGTCTGAGGGTCCGCTGCCACGATGCCGGCATTGATGCCGCCCATCACGAGGTAGAAGCCGCCGACGAAGCAGCGTGCTCTCCTGGTGCGATCAAGCGTGACCGTGGCGTGCTGGTGTCGTTCGATGGTGGTGCTCACGCTGCCTCCTGTTGTGCACTCCCAGCGTCGCGCGGCCCAAGCCGAGGCGGCAGGGGCGACGGTCATGGGCCGTGAGGACGTAGGTCCCGACGCCCGCCTGCTCTGCTGTGCCCGGAGACGCGGGAAGGCCCGAGCCATCCCTGGCGTCGGGCCTTCCTTCTGTGACTGGGGGCGCTGTTGTCACCGCAGGACGGGGTGGTTCTCGACCACCTCGGTGCGGTTCCACCAGTGACCCAGCCCCCAGGTGGTGCCGGCCGCGCCGAGGGCGAGGACCGCCATCACGATGATGCCGACGAGGTGGTCGTCGACGACGGGGTTGTTCTCGAGCGGCAGGACGGCGGCGTACATGAAGGCGTACATCGCAGCACCTGCGGCGGTGCCGATCCGCATGCCCACCCCGAGGAGCAGGGTGAGGCCGATGCCGAGGAGGCCGAGCATGAACAGCCAGTCGACGACGGTGCTGCCGGCGAGGCCGTTGAAGAAGCCCTTGAAGGGGTTGTCGGCCGGGACACCGAAGGTGAGGAAGCCTTCGGTGGGGCTGGCGCCGTTGATCCACGCCGCGTCTCCGAACCGGTCGAGGTTGCCCTCCTGGTCGTAGCCGGTGTGGAAGCCGAGGGCGAAGGTCTTGTCGAGGAACGCCCACAGGAAGGTGATGCCGAAGGCGATCCGCAAGGTGGCCAGGGCCCGGGCGAACCAGGGGCTCCGGTCGGGGCTCTCGGTGTCCGCCGCGAGAACTGCGGCGGTGGTGTCCGTCTCGTGGCGGTGTCGCTGGATGACGCTCATCGTCATCACTCCTTCGGTGGTGTGGTTGTCGGGGTCACCACCACAGTCGCGTGATTGCCGCCGCGCCGGCAGGGCCGCCGGTCACCGGCCGACGGGACCAAGGTCCCGTCGGCCGGGCTCGCCGAACCGGGTGTCGGTGGTCCTAGCGGTCCGGGGCTCCGACGGATGCCCTCCTGCCGGCGGAGCGGATCGGTACGGCGATCAGGACGGCGCCGAGGACCAGCAGCAGACCAGCAGTGAGGAACAGCGCTGCGATCGCGGTCTGAAGGGCCGGGACCTCCGCGCCGGCCGACACGTCCGCGGCAACCACGGCGGAGCCGTCGGCATTCATGATGACTGCGGTCCAGTCGCCTTCCTGCAGGCGCCAGGTCAGCTCCGGCTCCATCCCGGTCGCCCCAGCCACCCAGAACTCCTGCTCGGTCGGCGGCGTCGCTGGGGCCGCACCGGCGGTCGACTGGTAGAGCGGGTCTCCATCGCGGACCTCGGTCAGGGTGTCGTGCCGGACGTCGTCGAGGTAGGCGGCCGCCTCGGCGGTCGGTGCGATGCCGACGAAGAGCTCGGTGCCAGCGGCTGCATCGGCGGACAGTCGCACGTCCCCGATCACGTCGTCCGGGACCAGGTCGAGCGTTCCGTCGACACGCAGGTGGATGTCCTCGGACGTGATCGCGAATCCGCTCGTGGCGAGCCGTTCCGTCGGGCTCGTCAAGAAGCCGTCCGAGTCACGGGCCATCTGGTCAGCGGCGACCAGCGTTGCGCCACCTCCTGCGATCCCCAGCGCGGTGAACGCAAGGAGTGAGCCGAGGACCAGCATGACGATCCGGCCGCCGGTCCAACCGCTGCCCGACGTCCCGGAGGAGGGCGGGGGAGCGGTGGCACCCGCAGGCGGCGGTGAGGTCGCGGTCGACGCGGTGCTGCCCTGAGGAGCATCAGGAGGACCGCCACTCCGCAGCGCGGCGTCACTGGCGGGACGCTCGTGGCCGCCCTGGTCGAGGCTGAATGGCGGATAGCGGTCCGTCATGAGGGCGACGTAGCCGGCGACGCGGAGCACCCAGCGGTTGAGACCGAGGACGAGGTCGAAGACCGGTCGCGGGTAGCGCCCGGTGAAAAGCAGCACCATGCCAGCGACCAGGACGAGCGCCCCGATGAGGCTGATGCTCAGCAGCGGCTCCTCGTCCGCCCCACGGACTCCGTAGCCAAGGCCTCCGAGGAACAGGCCCACGATCAGGTAGTGAGGGATAGCCAGCAGCCACCACTTCACCAGCACCAGTCCGCGGGAGAGACGCTCCGGGTAGTCGACCTCGAGGTGGGCCGGGTAGTCCGGAACGTCGGCGAGAGTGAACGGGGGATACCTGTCGGTGCCCAGGGCGCCGTAGGCGTAGTAGGCCACGCGCCAGGTCCACCGCATCACCCCGACGTTGAAGTCGAACAGCGCCCTCGGATAGTGCGCGGTGAACAGGATGCTGAAGAACGCGACGATGCTGGTGACGGCGAACGCGAGCCAGAGGAACGCGAGCACGACGTAGTGCGGAATGGCGAGGATCCACTTGACGAGCCAGAGGCCGCGACTCAGTGTGGGGTCGAGCTCGGCGTCGACGTGGACGGGGTAGACGACGGGTGTCGTTGTGGTGCTCATGGATGATCACTCCCTTCACTTCGAGCGTTCCTCCGCGACGACTCCGAGGTCAGGGCCGAACGGACACCCGTGCCGGGGACCTTTGGATGCGTGTGCGTCCGTAAGTCACGGCTCGTAGGGGCGTGGTCTCAACCCGGGTGTTCGCCCAGGAGCTTGGAGGCCAGCACGGCGGCCTGGGTGCGGCGCTCGAGGCCGAGCTTGCCCAGGATGCTGGAGACGTAGTTCTTGACCGTCTTCTCGGCGAGGAACATCTGCTCAGCGATCTGCCGGTTGGTGAGTCCCTCGGCGATGTGCCCCAACAGCACCCGTTCCTGTTCCGTGAGCGACGCGAGCTCAGGAGGCGTGGTGGGGCCGCTTCGGATGCGCTGGAGGACCTTGGCGGTCATCGCCGGGTCGATGAGCGACTTGCCCTGAGCGACGAGGCGGACCGCGGACACAAGGTCCGAGCTGCGGATCTCCTTCAGTACGTAGCCGGAGGCGCCCGCCATGATCGCGGCGAACAGCGCCTCGTCGTCGTCGTAGGACGTCAGGATCAGGGCATTGATCGAGGGATCGACGGCTCGGATCGTCCGGCAGACCTCGATGCCCGACCCGTCGGGAAGTCGGGCATCGAGGACGGCGACGTCGGGCTTCAACGCCGGGATGCGCGCCATGGCCTCCACGGCGCTCGGGGACTCCCCGACGACCTCGATGTCTCGCTGCTGCTCGAGCAGGAACCTCAGCCCTTCTCGTACGACGTCGTGGTCGTCGAGGAGGTAGACCCGGATCGTGCCGTCGGCCATGGGACTCATTTCACCAGATCGAGGATCGGCTCGCCTCAGCTGCCGAAGTCGAACACCAACCGTGCCGGCACCTGTCCGGCGAGGACCTCCTCGAAGCACTCGTTGACGTCCTCGAGGCGACGCGTCTCGGTGATGACCCGGGTGTGCCCCTGGGCGTGCAGGGCGAAGCAGTCGGCGAGGTCGTTGCGGGTGCCGACCAGCGACCCGATGACCGAGATGCCCTTGAGGACCGTCTCGAAGACCGGCAGCTCGAGGCGGTTGTCGGCAGGCAGTCCGACAAGGACCAGGCGGCCGTTGGGGTTCAGCGCCGCATGGGCTGCCCGCATCGCGGCCGGCGACGGCACGGTCACCACGGCGATGTCGACGCCACCGATGGCGGCGAGGGCGGCGGCCTGGTCACCACGGGCGTCGACGACGTGGTCGGCGCCGAGCTCCTTGGCGAGCTCGAGCTTCGCGTCCTCGACGTCGACGGCGACCGTGGTGGTGCCGAAGATGCGGGCGTACTGCAGGGCCAGGTGGCCCAGACCGCCGATCCCGACGATCATCGCGGTCTCGTTCGGCTGCGGCTTGGCCACCTTGAGTGCCTTGTACGTCGTCACGCCGGCGCACGTCAGGGGCGCGGCGTCGAGGGACGAGACACCGTCGGGCACCGGTACCGCGTGGCTGGCGTACCCGACCGCGTACTCGGCGTAGGACCCGTCGATGGTGTAGCCGGTGTAGGCCGGAGCGGTGCAGTAGGTCTCCCAGCCGCCCACGCAGTAGCGGCAGCTCCCGCAGGCGTGGCCCAGCCACGGCAGCGCGACGCGGGTGCCGATGAGGGCAGGTTCCACGTCGTCGCCGACGGACACGACCTTGCCGACGCCTTCGTGTCCTGGGATGAGCGGGATCTTGGGCTTGACCGGCCAGTCGCCGCGGGCGGCGTGGATGTCGGTGTGACAGAGGCCGCTGGCCTCGATCTTGACCAGGACCTGTCCGGGGCCGGGCTCAGGGACGGGGACCTCACGGATCTCCAGCGGCTCACCGAGCGCCGGGACGACTGCTGCACGCATCTAGCTCACTCCTCATCGGGGACGATTCCTTCACTCCCCAGCCAACCCCGGTGCCTACGGGCCCCGGCAGGTGCGAAAGACCCTTCCGAGCAGGACCAATGCCCCGGGGGCAAGCGAGCCGGTCAGTACAGCTGCGGAACGAACGTCTGCTCGTGCATCGGGGGGCGGACGTAGGGGATGTCCCTCACCTCCGGGAGCTCCACGGGTGGAGGCGCGACGTCCTCGTAGTCGAACTGGGCGAGCAGGTGGCTGATGCAGTTGAGCCTGGCCGCTCTCTTGTCGTCGGACGGAACGACGTACCAGGGGGCCTGCTTGATGTCGGTGTACTGGAAGGTGGTGTCCTTGGCCATCGAGTAACGGACGTAGAGCTCACGCTCCGCGAGGTCCATGTCGGACAGCTTCCACCGCTTGACAGGCTCGGCGTTGCGCGCCTCGAAGCGCCGTTGCTGTTCCTCCGCGCTGACCGAGAACCAGTACTTGAGGACGACGATCCCGGAGCGGACCAGCATCCGCTCGAACTCGGGGCAGCTGCGGAGGAACTCCTGGTGCTCCTCCTCGGTGCAGAAGCCCATCACCCACTCGACGTTGGAGCGGTTGTACCAGCTGCGGTCGAACAGGACCATCTCGCCCGCGGCAGGCAGGTGCTCGACGTAGCGCTGGAAGTACCACTGGGTGCTCTCACGGTCGGTCGGTTTCGGCAGCGCCACGATGCGCACGGTGCGGGGGCTGGTGCGCTCGGTGATCCGCTTGATCACCCCGCCCTTCCCCGCCGAGCCACGGCCCTCGAAGATCACGAGGACCTTCAGGCCCTGGGACTGGATCCAGTACTGGAGGAGCACCAGCTGCTCCTGCAGCCGCTCCATCTCGGCCTCGTAGACGGACGACCGAAGTCGTCCCTTGGGGGTGTAGCGCTCGTCGCTCGTCCGGCCGTAGCGGTTCACGGTCATCTCCGGCTCGGACTGCACGCGGGGGACTCGGCCATCTCGCCTCCTTGTCAGGGCCATCGTCACCCCGCACGGTGGCGGCGGCAAGCAGCGGTCAGGCGCCCCTCGTGCGGGCGAGATGGCGGTCAGCCAGCTCCTCGCCCCACAGTCGAGCTCGCTCGACCTCGCCCGGCAGCAGCGGGCCGGCCATGTCGTCGACGTAGAAGCTGCTGGTGGCGACCAGACGTCCGAGGTGGTGGCGACGCACCTCCTTACCGGCCGCCTTGGCCGCGGAGCCGGGCAGGTGGCGGACCGATCCGACACGCGTGTCGAAGGTCGCCACGTCGAGGTGGTCTGATGCCTCCAGCTGGGCGAGCCATTCGCGGACACCTGGCTCCGTGGGACCCGCTGGCGCTCCCTTCGCGATGGCGTCGCGCCGCGTCGAGGGGCGAGTCAGCGAGAAGGCGTGAGTCGGCCCGCCGACCACGAGGAGGTCGACGCCGCCGGGCACCGGCACCGGTGCCTCGGTCACGGGGACGGCTCGGGCGTCGGACCCGATTCCGGCGGCCACGGCCTCGGCCACGGTCTTGGTGTTGCCCCACATCGACTCGTAGACGACCAGGGTGTTCATCACGGCGCTCCTCAGTTCTCGGCGTACTTTCCTGAATCGTGCGCGCAACCGGCGCCGGGGGTCAGAGGCGACGGACCCGGTCCGGCGCGCCGTTGGTCCCTGGCGGCCGTTGCGTTCCGCCTCGTCTTGACCAGGCCGTCGACCAGCACCACTCCCGCGCCTGTCGCCAGAGCGCCGGCCCAGCCGAGTCCGCTCGGCCAGGAGCCGCCCAACAGGTCGGCCAGCCATGGGACGCCCACGAACGCGACCAGCAGCACGATCTCCGCGACGACTGCAGCCACCACGAGCGGATTGTCCGCCGGTCGCAGCCTCCAGACGGGGCGGGTGGTGCTCCGGCAGGCGAAGGCGTTGGCCATCTGTCCGATCGCGATGGCTGCGAAGGCTGAACCCGATGCCACGGCGAGCAGGTGCGCGGACGGCTGCTCCCCCCACCGCCATCCACCATGCACCAGGACGGCGGTGAAGGTCGCCATCGACAGCGTTGCCTCGGTGACGCCCAGGACCAGTAGCGAACGGCGCATCAGGGCCCGGTCCAGCAGCACGCGCGGCGGCAGGCCACGCATGATGCCTTCCCGCGGCGGCTCGGCACCCAGCGCCAGGGCCGGCAGCATGTCGGTGCCGATGTCGAGTGCCAGCACCTGCAACACCGCCAGTGCCAGGGGATAGCTGCCGCCCGACAGCGCCCACACGGCGAAGGGCGCGAGCTCGGCCACGTTGTCGGTCAGGTGGTACGTCAGGAAGCGGCGCACGTTCTGGAACGTCGCGCGCCCCTGCTCGATCGCACGCACGATGGTCGCGAAGTGGTCGTCGAGCAGGACGAGGTCGGCGGACTCCCGGGCCACGTCGCTACCGCTGGCGCCCATCGCCACCCCCACGTCGGCCTCGCGGAGGGCGGGAGCGTCGTTCACGCCGTCGCCCGTCATCGCGACCACGTGCCCGCGCATGCGGAGGCACCGCGCGATTCGGAGCTTGCCCTGCGGGACGACCCTGGCCACGACGGCGCCGTGCGGGGTGTCGAGGATCTCGGCGAGACGGGCGTCGTCGTGGGGGAGCGCGCGTCCGTCGAGCACCACGCCTCCGGGGGCCAGCAGCCCCACCTCCTCGGCGATGGTGCGGGCAGTCCTGGGGTGATCGCCGGTCACCATGGCAACGCGGATGCCAGCAGCCCGGCACCGAGCCAGAGCCTCTGCGACGTCGGGACGCGGTGGGTCCTGCAGGGCAAGAAGGGCCAGGAAGTGGAGGTCGTGCTCCATGTCGTCGCAGACCTCGCCCGACCACGTACCCGTAGCCACAGCCAGGACGCGCCGCCCTGCGCCGGTCAGGGCCTCCAGCCGCTCCGCGCTGTCGACCGGAACGTCGCGGCACCTCCCCAGGACGGCCTCCGGGGCACCCAGCACGGAGACGACCCCGTCGGACAGGTGCGAGCTGAGCATCCGGTCCGCGGTGTAGGCACGTCGGGTCCCGTGGTCCGGTGCCTGCGGCACTCCGAGTCGCAGCGTCAGGCAGTGCACCGCGGCGTCCATCGGGTCGCCGTCCGAGACCCAGGAGTCGTGGCGCTGCACCGTGCGTCCAGTGACACAGGCGAGCGCCGAACGGGCAGCGCCCACGGCCAGCACCCGCGCGTTCTCGCTGCCGCTGATGGTGGCCACGGGGTCGTAGCCACACCCGTGGAGCGTCACCGGCCCCCAGCGTGTGACCACCTCGACGACGCTCATTCGGTTCTGGGTAATCGTCCCCGTCTTGTCCGTGCAGATGAAGGTCGTGGCACCGAGGGTCTCGACCGCGTCCAGGCGTCGCACGAGCGCGTTGTCCCTCGCCATCTCGCGGGCCCCTCGTGCGAGGGAGAGTGTCACCGTCGGCAGCAGGCCCTCCGGCACCAGTGCCACCGAGACGCCGACGCCGAAGAGGAACGCCTCGGTTGTCCCGAGTCCCAGCACCATGGAAGCGACAGCCAACGAGACACCGGTCACTGCTGCGAGGACGGCGACGATCCTGACCACCCGGTCCAGCTGTTGGGTGAGAGGGCTCGGCGGACGATCTGCCTGGCCCGTCAACGACGAGATCCGGGCGAGGGTGGTGTCCTGCCCTGTGGCGTTCACGATGGCACGGCCCTCTCCGTCCATGACGAACGTTCCGGCGAGCAGGCGATCGCCCGGTCCGTGCGGCACGGCCCCGCTCTCTCCCGTGACCAGGGACTCGTCCACTGACAACCCGTTCGCTGCCAGCACCACGACGTCCGCCCCCACCCGGTCACCGGCGGAGAGGAGGACGACATCATCGACGACGAGCTGGTCGGCCCCGACCGAGGCAGATGCGCCGTTGCGCAGGACCCGGGTCAAGGCCGGGAGCAAGGCACGCAGGCGCTCGGTGGATTGGTCAGCGCGGTACTCCTGCCAGAACGCGAAGCCAGCATTCAAGAGCACGATGACGACGATCGCGGCTGCGAGCTCGGGCATCCCGGCCAGCAGGGCGAGGCCTGACGCGACCCAGAGAAGCACGGCCAGGAGGTGGGTGAGCTGACCTGCCAACATCCTCCAAGCGCCGGGACGCACCGGCTCCGGCAGTCGGTTCAGGCCGTCGCGGTGCTGCCGCAGGACCACCTCAGCGGTCGTCAGGCCTGCGCCGCGACGGAGTCCTGGCGCCCTCGCCGGCCAACCAGCTGGTGCATCAGGCGTGGTCGTCATCGCCGACGTCGGCCGGGACCACTGCTACGTCCCCGACCGCCTCGCGCACGACCACGGGAGTGACGTTGCCCCACACCACCGTGTCGAGGAGTGGCATCTTGTGATGCCCGATGACCACCAGGTCGTGGTCGTGTGTCGCCTTGATCAACCGGCGGTCGGCGAACCCGCGCGAGAGGGTCAGGTGTACGTCCACCTCTGGGTAGCGGGCGACGTGCGATGCGATGGCCCCCGACAGCTCGCCGCGCTCCTCGTCGTAGCCCTGCTCGTCCGGCGCCACGTCCCCGACGGGGCGGGTGACGTCCCAGAAGCACCGCAGCACGGTCAGGGGGCACGATCTCTTCCCAGCGACGCGGAACGCAAACGCGAGCGCGGCGTCCGAGCGCGGGTCGCAGTCCGTGCCGACCAGGACCGAGCGCAGCCCGGTGGCATGTGAGCGCCGCACGATGACGACCGGGCAGCGCGCCTCCTTCGCAACGCCTTGAGCGACCGATCCGAGCAAGACGGACTCGACGGCCCCCAGCCCCGTCGCCCCGACGACGACCACGGCCGCGTCGCGCGACGCACCGACCAGTCCTGCCCTCGCTCCACCGTGGTGCAGGACCGTGCGCACCTCGATGCCTCCTGGTGTGTGGACGCGGTGGGCCGCTTCCTCGAGGAGGGTGTGATGCCGCTTCGACGTACGTGGGTCCGTCGCCGACGAGGCGCGGGCGAAGGCCACTGGCTGCCCAGCACGGATCGAGGAACCCGTCGCGTGGAAGATCTCGAGTGGCCGCTGCTCCGCCTGGGCGTGGTCGTACGCCCAGTCGAGGGCGAGCTCCGCGCCGAGGGATCCGTCGTAGCCGACGATGACTGCTGCACGGGTCGTGAGATCGGTGTCCATGTCACCAGCCTGCGATGACGACGGTGGTCGAGGCAGGGCCGAGGGTCATGGACCGGAGGGGACGTTCGGCCCCGGCGGACGGTCGCGGCTGAGCGCCCCCGTTGGCCCAGGCATGCCGATGGTGGGACCTTGGTCCTGAGCCGTACCGACGCTCGACCCTGTCCCAGGACCTTTCCTGCGTCGAGGCTCGTGGAAGGCCGACCCGGAGGAGCGCCATGAGCAGGGACGAGGTCCCGGATCCCGTCGCCACGGACCGGGCGTCGAGAAGGTTCGCGCCGTGACCGGTGCGCGCCCGCAGGACGGTCTCACGTCAGCGGAGGCCGCGACCCGGCTCGCGGAGCTGGGGCCCAACGAGGTGCCCTCGGCCCCGCCGGTGCCCTTGGCGCGACGGGTCCTGGCGCAGCTCGCCGATCCGATGATCCTGCTGCTCATCGGTGCGTTCGTGGTGGTCCTGGTCCTCGGGGACGTCGCCGACGGCGTCATCATCGCAGCCGTGGTGGTCCTCAACACCGCGATCGGGGTCGTCCAGGAGGTACGTGCCGAGAACGCGATCTCCGCACTCGAGCGGGTCTCGGCACCTCGGGCACGAGTTCGGCGGGACGGAGGGTGGGAGGAGCTGAGCTCCCGGTTGGTGGCGGTGGACGACGTCGTACGCCTCGAAGCCGGCGACGTCGTGCCGGCGGACCTGCGGCTGTTCGAGGCAGTGTCCCTGGAGGTGGACGAGGCGTCGATGACGGGGGAGTCATTGCCGGTCTCCCGGCGCGCCGGTGACGAGCTGCTGTCAGGCACTGTCGTCACCCACGGGCGCGGGACGGGCGTCGTGGTGCGCACCGGCGCACACAGCGGTCTGGGACGCATCGCGGCGCTCATCGCCCAGACCCGACTGCGCCCTACGCCGCTGCAGCAGCGTCTCGCCCGGCTCTCGCGGCAGCTCGTGACGGTGACCGCCGGCCTCGCGCTGCTCGTGGTGGTGCTCGGGGTCGTCCGCGGCGACAGCATCGCCGATGCGCTGATCCTGGCCGTCAGCCTGGGCGTCGCTGCCGTGCCCGAGTCACTGCCGGCCGTGGTGTCGGTGGCGCTGGCCATGGGAGCGCACCGCATGGCGAAGCGGTCCGCTCTCGTGCGGTGGCTGCCGGCCGTGGAGACGCTGGGTTCGGTCTCGGTCCTGGCGTCGGACAAGACAGGCACGTTGACCGAGGGGCGGATGACGGTGCAGCGGGCTTGGACACCGCTCGGCATGAGCACGGTCAGCGGTCGGGGCTACGAGGTGGCCGGTGACATCGTGGGTCCGAGCGCAGGGCAAGCCGCTCGGCTCATGCGGGACCTGGCGCTGTGCAACGAGGCGCGCATCTTCCGGGACGGACCTGACGACTGGCGGATCGTCGGGGACCCGATGGAGGCCGCTCTGCTCGTCGCTGCCGCAAAGGGAGGCGTCGAGCAACCGACGCTGCGAGACGCGTGGACGCGGGTCGACGAGGTCCCCTTCGACAGCGAGAGCCAGCGCATGACGACGGTCGATCGCCACGAGGACGGTTGTCTCCTGGAGGTGGTCAAGGGAGCCCCCGAGGTGGTGCTGGACCTGGTTGCGGGCTCGCCCGACGTGCACGAGGCCCGTCGCGTCGCGCACGACCTCGCCGATGGTGGCTACCGGGTGCTCGCCGTGGTCGACCGTCTCAAGTGCGCACGGGACGAGGTCTCGGATGGTGTGGCCTCAGAGGATGTCGTCGTCCATGAGCTCGTGGGGTTGGTCGGGATCGTCGACCCGTTGCGCGCCGAAGCCGCCGGCGTCGTGAGCGCCTGTCACGACGCCGGGATCCGGACCATCCTCATCACCGGTGACCACCCGGCCACAGCTCGCGCCATCGCGGTCGAGGTGGGCATCGCCACTGACGGTGCCCAGGTCGTCTCCGGCGATGCGGTGGCCCGGGGCGAGCACGTCGAGCAGGTCGAGTCGATCGCCGTCTACGCGCGTACGCGACCCGAGCAGAAGGTCGACATCATCGACGCCTGGCAGGCGCGCGGGCACGTCGTGGCCATGACCGGTGACGGCGTCAACGACGCACCGGCCCTACGGCGGGCCGACCTCGGGGTTGCCATGGGGGACAGGGGTACGGAGGTCGCCCGGCAGGCAGCCGACCTCGTTCTGGCGGACGACCAGCTGCGCACCGTCGTGCACGCCGTGGAGGAGGGGCGGCGGATCTACGCCAACATCCGCGGCTTCCTGCGCTACGCACTGGCCGGGGGGCTCGCCGAGGTCGCCGTCATCCTGCTGGGTCCGTTCGTGGGCCTGGGCTTTCCTCTCGCGCCCGCCCAGATCCTCTGGATCAACATGCTCACCCACGGGGTGCCGGGTGTCGCCTTCGGCAGCGAGCCGCTCGACCGGAGCACGATGCACCGGCCCAGTCCCTCGCCCGAGCGGTCGGTCCTGGGAGGCGGGCTGGTGCGCCAGATCCTGGTGGCTGGGGCGCTGATCGGAGCCGTGAGCCTGGCGGCCGGACTGCTGGCGGCCTCCCGCGAGCAGTCGGTGCAGACCTGGGTCTTCCTCACCCTCGGTCTCGCACAGCTCGGGCTGGCGCTGGCGCTCCGAGCCCCGCGCCGCGGGCTGGGCTGGCGCAGCCGCGGCCTGGAGGCAGCGGTCCTCGCCGCGGTGGCTCTCCAGCTGGCCGCAGTGACGTGGTCGCCCGTGCAGGACCTGCTCGGGACGCGTGCCGTCGGAACCGGCGAACTCGCCCTGTTGACCTGTCTCGCCGTCGTGCCCGGTGCGGTGACCGCGATGCAGCAGGCGGTCGGCCGCCGCGTCACACGCTCGGTGGGTTGAATGCGGGGGACTTGTCACTGGCGAGGTACAGCTCAGGACGGAGTGGTTCCCGCCCTGACTCGTGCGGTGTCGGTCGTTGTTCGGCACGACTCTTGAGCCCACGCAGCATTCCCGTCGCCATGACGAAGTCCGCCGGGATGATGGTGGCGATGTAGAGCGCGGTGAGCCACCACGGACTCATGCGTCCGCGCACTCTGAGATGCACTCGGGTCCAGGCGTCCGGCAGCTCGGTCAGGTGGACGGTCCACGTCCACGTGATCCGCGCGTCGTACCTCTCGTTCCACCCCGGTGGTAGGTGGGTCTGCGACCTCAGCACGAGCAGGTCCGGCGGCTCGACCAGAGCGACGCGGAAGTACGCGGTGCCCGGCCTTCCGTCCGGGATGATGTCACCGATGCGGAGGTTCCTGACCAGTTGTGGGTCGAGTCGTTCGAGGCTCTCCCAGTTGTCGGCGAAGAGCAGTGTGTCCACCCAGTGCGGGGTGTAGTAGCCGCCCAGGTGCCATCCCATCTGGCTCAGCCAAGGCCAGATCTCCCCGGGCCGCGCGTGGATGGTGAGACCGTGGTTCATCACCATCTGTGGTTGTGGGACGAGCTCGTCTCCGGGAAGGCGCGCGGCACGTTCTTGCGGCATAGATCCGGCTCGCCGGCCGAGCACCTGGAGCGTCGTGTAGGCCGCAGCCAGCCCGGCTGCGCTGCCCATCGTGGATGTTCGGATCATCTCGTTCACCTGTGAGTCGAGCGTTCTTCAGGCGCCGCCGACAGCCCCGGAAGAGGTGCGGTGGGGCGGGGTCCGTCCCGGTTGGGTATGGCCTGCTCGATCCTTGTCATGACTTCCTCCCCTCCCAGACCGTGGCCCGAGGAGCAGCAGGACCAGCCCGGTCACGTACAGCAGCACGATGACGGGCTCGCCGGGGTCGTAGGCGACAGCGCCGGGGACGTCGGCAGCGACCTGGAACGGCATCGCCACCACATAGCTGAGCTGGTGCAGGACGCCGGCGAGGAGGGCCAGGCCGGCGAGCGCATAGCCCCATGGCGCACGCCGCCACAGCAGAAGGGCTGCGGCGGCGTAGAGGGGTACGAGCAGCGTCAGGTCCAGTGCCATCCCGAGATGAACGACTGTGTCCGTCTCCACCAGCTTGCTCCCCGTCGGTACGTCGCCGGTCATGGCGTTGTCGATGGCGAGATAGGCCCACATGCCGCCCAGTGCTGCGGCCAGCAGTCCGAGGATCCCGGCAACGGTGCGCACCTTGGTCCGGGCGCCGAAGCGGGTGGCGAGCGCACTGAGGTCGAGCGACGTCAGCGACAGGCCGAGCGCGACGAGTCCCGTCGCGAAGATGGCTGCGTGCAGGAGGAACAGGTCGTTGAACCCGGTGCCGAACAGGTAGTACGCGTAGGTGTAGACGACGTACCCGATCAGGCTGGCGACGACGAGGTGCGCCACCGCCGAGCCGCGCCACGCGCGATGCGCCGCGCCGGCGAGGGCCGGCGCCACCACCAGCACGGTGACCAGATCGTAGGCGCGCAGCATCTCCGCGGTGGCCTCCGCGCCCGTGTAGACGTCGTCCACCAGGAGTCCGATCAGCGCCGCGGATGCGATGAGCCCGACAAGGAACCAGGTCAGCCCGATCGTCGGACCGAGGGCGCCGCGGCCTCGCGGCGGCACATCGGGATGGTTCGGCATCCGCTGGTCATGCGCATCGAGCGTCATGACGCCTGCTCCTTCCTGCGACCACCAGGCCGGCCTCCCAGCCGGGCGCGCGGCCGTGTGCGGGCGGGCCGAGCGAATCCATGTCGTGGCCCGACATCGCGAGGAGCCAGGAGACGAGGGAGTTCGAGTTCCACATGTCACCCGTACCGAGCTCATCACGACCCCACGTGGCGGTCGGGAAGGTAGGGGTGAGGGAGACCACCTGATCGGCCTGCGACGGATCAGCGCTGAGCCGCTGAGGACTCCCGACGGCCTCGGCGACGTCGGGAATGGCCCCGTCGCGCCAGCAGCGGACCTCGTAGCGGAACATCCGGGACCGTTCGAGGCACCTCAATCCCACAGGGCCCTCGCCCACCACCCCGCGATCAGGGGCGTCGGTGCTCCACACCGGAGCCATCTCGATGATGAACCGGCCCCGGACAGTGCGAACGTCAAGTGCGGCGTGGTAGAGGTCGCGGGGGTCGCGGTGCTGGCAGTGCGCGGCAACCCACTCGAAGATCCGACCGTTGCTTCGGACACAGTGGGTGTTGTCGCCGGCGCCGAGTGGCAGCCAGTAGAGGTCCACGCTGGCGGACGCAGGGACGACTTCCTCGGTAGACATGGTCGAGACCTCCTACTGCCAGCGAACGCCTGGGCGAGATCCCGGGGCAGGTGCAAACGTCGCCGTGCGTCGGGACGTTCGGCTGGTGTGACACGAGACCTACTGCCCTGTCCACCCACGCGCACGCGGGACACGGTTGGCGGGAAAGGAGGTCTGCCATGAACCGGACCTGGAAGATCGTCGCGCTCACCTCGTCGTTGTGGGGGGCTCTCCTCGTGGTGGTGGTGATGCTCGTCGCCCCGCCCGTCCTCGACTGGCGGAGCGACGGCTGGACGAGCGATCACAGCAGAGGCCTCGTACACATGCGTGGCGACGACATGCATGGCGACTCGGGCAACGGCATGTGGGCGACCAGCGAGTACGCCTACCTCGCCGAGATGGTCCCGCACCACCTCGAGGCGATCGCTGCAGCGCAGGAGCTGCGCCGGTCCGAGAGACCGGAGGTGCGACAGCTCGGAGAGGACATCGTGGCGTCGCAGCGCGCGCAGGTCCGCCTGATGGAAGGGTGGCTGGACCGCTGGTATCCGGACCGTCCCGCCCGCGATCCCGGCTATCAGCCGATGATGAGGGACCTGAGCGGGCTGGACGGCGACGCGCTCGACCGGGCGTTCCTGACCGACATGGTGCGCCACCACATGATGGCGATCATGAGCTCGCAGCACCTCCTGCTCAGTGGTGACGTCGAGCACCCCGAGGTGGCGGACCTCGCTGCCGCCATCCGCGACGAGCAGCGCGAGGAGATCGTGCTCATGCGCCGGTTGCTGACCGGTGACCAAGCCCCGGGACTGCGTATCTGTCCCACTCGCTAGCTCAAATCTCCTCCGGGACCATCTGGATCGCGCCGGTGTCGTCGATGCTGCATTGCGCTCCGAGCCAAACGTGGGGAAGGCCTATGCCTGGCGGCCCTCGTCAACGCGGCGATGGACAGCAGCTAGCAGCGATGACGGCGCCCTAGCCGCCGCGACCGTGCACACGTACGGAGAACACGGCGGTTCCTTCCCGAGCTTGTGCCGATCCCTCTTCAGATGAAGAGCAGCTGCGCGCCGGCTGTGATCTCGATGAAGTCGGCTGCGCTGATGATGGCCTCGACCGCGTCGTAGAGGTCGTCCTCCTCCAGGTGCTGCATGTCGGCCGACATCCGGCACGCCCAGAGGTGACCGCCGGAATCGACGATCTGCTGCAGGAACTCCGGCACCTCGGGCACTCCGATCGCCTCGATCGACTTCTTCATCTGGTGGGTCGCCATGGCCGTCATGCCGGGGAGGCCCCCCAGTGCTTGCGGCATGTGGGTGGCGGTGTTGCCGAGCATGGTGAACTTGAGGTCGGCCATGGTCTTCTTGTTGATCATGTCGAAGCCCCAGAAGGTGAAGAACAGGTGCGTCTCCACGCCCTCACCGAGGGCGGCGTTGGCCAGCACAAGTCCGGGATAGGCCATGTCGAGGTTGCCTTTGGAGCAGATGATGGCGAGCTTTCGATCGGTGTCGACGTTTGCGAAGGCGGGCACGATCGGGGTGGGCTGTGTGGTGGTCATGTCTCTCGTCTCCTGGTCTTGGTCGTCAGACGCATCCGTGCGGCTTGGGTAGGCCCGCCACGTAGGCGAGCTTCTTGGCCGGCTTCTGCGGGAAGAGCTGGAACAGCGACTTGGTCGGGATCCCGCCGACCACGCTGACCCTGCGCAGGGTCGCGGTCTCGCCCTGCTCGGCGAAGTCGTCGCGCAGGAACCGGATCGCCTTCCAGTGCTCGTCGGTGAGGTCAATGCCGATCTGGGCGGCGAGGCACGTGGCCAGTGACTCGGTCCACTCGTGGGGATCGAGCAGGAAGCCCTCGTCGTCGACCTCGATGGTGTGGCCGTCGATGGTGGTGGTGGGCATGGCTCATGCCTCCTTGTTCGGTGTGTGCTTCCCCGCCATCGACATGTGCGAGGGGAGCGGGACTGGACGACCGGGAAGCAGCACGTTCCAGTAGATGTACCGGAAGGCGAGCTTCCCGAGGTGGTTGGTGCGGGTCTCCTCGAGCAGGCTCAGCGGCCCGACGTAGGGCAACGGGTAGCGGCCGGGCAGGGGCTCGGTGTCGTAGTTGAAGTCGATGAGCAGGGCCTTGTGGTCACCAGACTCGACGAAGCAGTTGGCGTGTCCGTCGAACGAACCGGTCATCGGCGAGCCGGCGACGTGCTGGAGGAAGTTGTCGACGAAGACCTCCACGGCGAAGTGCGCCACAGAGCCTGCCTTGGAGGCCGGGATGTTGCTGGCGTCGCCGACGGCGAAGATGGTGTCGTGCTCGACGGACAGGAGCGTGTGCTTGTCGACCGGCACATAGTTGAGCTCGTCGCCCAGCCCCGAGCGGGCGACGAAGTCCGCACCCATGTTGAGCGGAACCGTGACCAGCAGGTCGAACGGCACCTCCCGCTCGTCGTACGACACCAGCGTCTTCCGCTCTTCGTCGATCCGCTCGACGATGAAGTCGGACTCGATTCTGATCTTTCGCTCCTCGAGCATCGAGCCGAGCCGTTCGGACGCGATCGGCTTGGTGAAGGCGCCGTCCAAGGGAGTCACGAACACCACCTCCACCCGGTCCCGGATGCCCTTCTCGCGCAGCCACGCCTCCGCCAGGAAGGTGAACTCCAACGGGGCAACTGGGCACTTGATCGGCATCTCCGTGATGTGCACGACGAGCCGACCGCGATCGAACGCTGACAGCGCCTCGGCGAGCGCTTCCGCGCCATCGAGGGTGTAGAAGTCGAAGATGCTCCTACGCCACTCGGACCCGACCATGCCGGGGGTCTGGTCGGGTCGCGGTGTGGTCCCGGTTGCGACGACCAGGTAGTCGTAGTCGAGCTCGCGGCCGTCGGTCAGCATGACCCGCTTCGTGCTCGTGTCGACGACATCCACCTCCCCGACGACGAGCTGGACGCCGTCGACCATTGAGTGATGTCGGGGTCGGACGATGTCGCCCCGGGCGTAGGTGCGGAAGGGAATGAACAGGTAGCCCGGCTGGTAGTGGTGGTCATCGTCCTGGTCGACGACTGTGATGCTCCATTCCTGCATGCCGAGCCGACGGCGGAGCTTGTTGACGATCATGGTCCCGGCCGTGCCGGCGCCCAGGACGACCAATTTCCTCATCGTTCCTCCATCGTTCGAGCCTCGCTTCCACGCTAGGTACGGCCGGCGGCGGCGCACACAGGCCAAGGACCCGTGCGGGTAGGTACTTCTGCCCCTGCTTGTGCCACCGCCTCATTGCGACGGAGGGGACACCGGCTACGTCACTGACCTACCTCGTCACCAGCGCCCCAGTGCTGTCGTGGACGCCGCCGAGCACACCTCGCACCTCGACCGACCGTCAGCGCTCGGGCGATGGTCTGGCGCAACCGACGGAAGGCCCGGCAGCGCGGGTCCAAGGACCCTGCCGCTGGGGAGACGGGCGGTCCAGGATCCAAATATGGACGACATCACTGGAACCATCCTCGTTGGCTACGACGGGTCCCCTGACGCTGACCTTGCACTCGAGTGGGCGGCGCAGACTGCCCTTCTCGAGCACGTGCCCGTGCAGGTGGCCGTGGTCGAAGACCTCGGCGCCCTGCCGGGGGTCGCCTGGTGGCCCGAGGACTACTGGCCGGAGGTGGCGGAGCGCGCCCAACAGGTGCTGACGAAGGCCGGCATCGAGGACAACACGATCACCCTGAGGCGCGGGGCGTTGGTGCCCACCTTGACCGCCTTGGCTCATGACGCGTCGCTCCTCGTGCTGGGGAGCCGCGGACACAACCGGGCAGGGGAGTTCTTCGTGGGCTCGGTGAGCCAGCACCTCGCCCGGCACGCCCCGTGCCCCGTCGTCGTCGTCCGTCCCACGGAGGGCCCCGCCCACCGCATCGTGGTCGGGCTCGACGGCTCTGCAGGCAGTGAGGCAGCCCTCGACTTCGCCTGCCGACGTGCCCGGGTCACCGGCGAGAAGGTCTCGGCGGTGCGTGCCGCCAGGACCCGTCCGGTGCACCTGGACGGCAAGGGACAGCTGCCCGATGCCCTGGGGGCGTTCCTGGCCGACCAGGAGCAGCAGCTGTCGAGGTCCGTGGCCGCGGCTGCGACAGAGAATCCCGACATCGACCTCGAACCAGAGTTACGCCCTCTCCCCGGCCGACGCCCTCGTCGGGACCTCGCGTCACGCGTCACTGCTGGTGGTGGGCTCGCGCGGACTCAACGCGTTCAGCGGCATGCTCCTCGGCTCGGTGAGCCACGAGGTGCTCCACCGAGCCCACTGCCCCGTCGCCGTGGTGCGGTGAGCTCGTAGCTCCCCGTCACCTACTCATCGCCCAGTGCCGGGACGCGCGAGCGCGCGATCGGCACCTGCGCAGGTGGCGGATCGGTCCTCGATGCGCCACCACGAGTCGCGGGAGGCTCAGACAGCGTCGGGGTTGAAGAGGGCGACCTTGAGGGCGCCGGTCTCACCGGCGCGCTCGAAGACGTCGTAGGCGTCCTGCATCTCGTCGAGGCCGAAGGGGTGGGTCAGCAGTGCTGACACGTCGACCAGGCCCTCGCTGAGCAGGCGGAGGAGCAGCGGTGTCGTGCGGGTGTCGACCAGGCCGGTGGTGATGGTGATGTCCTTGATCCACAGGCTCTCGAGGTGGAGCGTCGCGGGACTCCCGTGGACCCCGACGTTGGCGACGTGGCCGCCGGGCCGGACGAGTGCGGTGCAGAGCACGAAGCTGCCGGGCACGCCCACGGCCTCGATGGCGACGTCCGCTCCCAGTCCCGCGCTGAGCTCTCGGACCAGTGCTTCCGCTTCGGCGTCCGAGCCGACGGCGTGGTCCGCGCCTGCCGTCATGGCGTGCTCCCGACGTGACGCTGCGGGGTCGACCATGATCACCTGCGAAGGGCTGAAGAGCCGAGCCGTGGCGAGGGCGGCAAGTCCGATGGCGCCGGCGCCGACGACGACGACGGTGTCGCCGGGCCCGACGTGGCTGGCGAGGACCCCGATCTCGTACGACGTGGGCAGGATGTCGGCCAGCATCAGCGCGTCCTCGTTGCTCACGTTGTCGGGCAGGACGTGCAGCGAGTGGTCGGCGAACGGCACTCGGACGCGCTCCGCCTGGGTGCCGTCGATGGTGTGACCGAGGACCCAGCCGCCTCCGCCGAGGCACTGGCCGTAGCGGCCCTCCTTGCAGAAGCGGCAGCGTCCGCACCCGGAGATGCAGGAGACCAGCACGCGCTGCCCGATCGCGATGCCGTGCACCTGGTCCCCGATCTCCAGGACGGTGCCGACGGCTTCGTGGCCGAGGATGCGTCCCGAGTCCACCTCGGGGACGTCGCCCTTGAGGATGTGCAGGTCGGTGCCGCAGATGGTGACCGCGTCGACGCGGACGATGGCATCCTCGGGCTCCTTGATCGCGGGGTCCGGGACATCGATCCAGGAACGGTGGCCGGGGCCGCCGTAGACGAGTGCCTTCATGATGAAGCTCCTTCTCGAGGGTGTGCGGGATGGTGGCTGACCGTGGCGGGGCAACGGACGGGATGAACGAGCCGGTCGAGGGTGGTGGGTCGTCTCATGCTCCGAGCGTAGGAATCGCGGGGACCCCACGCTGCGGCCGTAGGTCCCGTGCCCCCGGGACCTTGTGCACGGGGCTGGCGGATGCCTGACGAAGGGCCCGCGCGACGATGACCTTCGACCCTGTGGGTCTCCCCGCCCCCGGACGAACGTGAGGCATAGACCTCCGCGACCGCGGCGGCGAGGGAGGGCACCACGATGAGCATCCGGGTCGGGATCAACGGCATGGGCAGGGTCGGACGGGCGTTGCTGCGTCGCGCCGCACAGACCGACGATCTCGAGGTGGTGGCCGTGAATGACCTCATGGACGTCCGCACGCTGGCGACGCTCCTGCGCCGCGACAGCACCTTCGGCCGGTTCCCGGGGGAGATCGAGGTGGACGGCGACGTCATCGTCGTCGACGGCCGCAAGGTGTCCGTCTCCTCGTTCCGCGACCCCGAGCAGCTGCCCTGGGCCCAGGAGAACGTGAAGGTTGCCGTGGAGTGCACCGGCAAGTTCCGCACCCGGGACCTGGCGGCCGGACACCTGCGCGCCGGAGCCGCCAGCGTGGTCATCTCGGCCCCGGGCAGGTCCGTGGACGCCACGATCGTGATGGGTGTCAACGACGCGGTCTACGACGGTGCCGCGCACCGGGTGGTGTCCAACGCATCGTGCACCACCAACTGCGTGGCGCCGATGGTCAAGGTGCTCCACGACGCCTTCGGTGTCGAGCAGGGGTTCATGACCACCGTGCACGCCTACACCGGCGACCAGAACATCCTCGACGGCCCCCACAAGGACGCACGTCGGGCAAGATCGGCCGCCGTCAACATCATCCCGACCACGACGGGTGCCGCGAAGGCGGTCGGGGAGGTACTCCCCGAGCTCGCCGGCCGGCTCGACGGAGTGGCGCTGCGGGTACCCGTGGTGGACGGTTCCCTGGTCGACCTCGGGGTGCTGCTCGGCCGCGACGTGATCGCCGAGGAGATCAATGCCGCCTTCTCGGCCGCGGCCGCGGCAGGACCGCTGGCCGGCCTGCTCAGCTACGAGGACGGTCCGCTCGTCTCAACCGACGTCATCGGCGACGGAGCGTCGTGCGTCTTCGACGCCAGCCTGACGCAGGCTTCGGGACGCTTCGCCAAGGTCTTCGGCTGGTACGACAACGAGTGGGGCTACACGTGCCGCCTCGCCGACATCACCCGCCTCGTCGGCAGCTCGTCCGACACCCCCTGAGCCCGGTCACCGCCGGGCCCTCACCACACCGATCGGAGAGGAACACCATGGAGACCATCCGTTGGTTCGACGATCCGTCGAGGCGCATGCCCGAGGCACCGCTCGCGCGCCACCGGCTGCGCCACCACGCGTCGGTGGGGGAGGACTGAGACCGGTGTTCAGCGTACGGATCCACGGACGGGGCGGGCAGGGTGCGGTCACCTCCGCCGAGACGTTGTCGGTCGCGGCGTTCGACCAGGGCCTGCACGCCCAGGCGTTCCCCAGCTTCGGTTCGGAACGCACCGGTGCGCCCGTGGTCGCCTTCTGCCGGATCGATGACCTGCCGATCCGCGCACACGACCCGGTGTCGGAGCCCGATGCGGTCATCGTCCAGGACCCCACGCTGATGCGCCTCGTGCCGGTGCTGGCCGGGATCCCGGCGGGCGGCTTCGTGCTGGTCAACAGCTCCCGCCCGTTCCCGGAGCTCGGGATCGACGACCTGGTGTCGGGTCTGGATCCCGGCCGGCTCGTGACGGTCCCGGCGACCGACCTCTCGCGGCGGGTGCTCGGCCGGGCGCTTCCCAACACTGCTCTCCTCGGCGGCTTCGCCGCCCTGACCGGGGTGGTCAGCCTGGCCGCCGTCCAGGACGCCATCCGACAACGGTTCGGCGGCGAGGTGGGGCAGGCCAACGCCGAGGTCGCGCGGCTCGCCCACGCCCACGTCCGCCTCGCCATCGGGGGTGGGATCCGTGCTTAGGCAGGTCGAGGGCTCGCGAGCAGTGGCCGACGTGGTCGCCCGGTGCCGACCGCAGGTGGTCGCGGCGTACCCCATCTCTCCCCAGACCCACATCGTCGAGGCCCTGTCCGACCTGGTGCGCACGGGTGAGCTCGCGCCCTGCGAGTACCTCATGGTCGAGTCGGAGTTCGGTGCCTTGTCGGCCTGCATCGGTGCCTCGGCAGCCGGGTCGCGCACCTACACGGCCACCGCCAGCCAGGGACTGCTGTTCATGGCCGAGGCACTCCCCAACGCATCAGGGCTCGGGCTGCCCGTGGTGATGACGGTCGCCAACCGGGCCATCGGCGCGCCCATCAACATCTGGAACGACCACTCCGATGCCATGTCGCAGCGCGACGCCGGGTGGATCCAGATGTTCGCCGAGTCCAACCAGGAGGCAGTCGACCTGCACGTCCAGGCCTTCGTCCTCGCCGAGCGCCTCTCGCTCCCGGTCATGGTCTGCATGGACGGCTTCGTGCTCACCCACGCGGTCGAGGAGATCGACGTGCCGGAGCAGGACGTCGTCGACGCCCTGCTCCCACCCTTCGTGCCGCGGCAGGTACTTGACCCGGCGGCACCGGTCACGATCGGCGCGATGGTCGGACCCGAGGCCTTCACCGAGGTGAAGTACCTCGCCGCCGAGCAGCAGCTGCGTGCGCTCGACGAGATCCCGGTGGTCGCGCAGGAGTTCGAGCGCGCCACCGGTCGTCGCTCGGGAGGGCTCGTGGGCACCTACCGCATGGACGACGCCGTTACGGCCGTGGTCGCGATGGGCTCGGTGCTCGGCTCGGTCAAGGACGTCGTGGACCAGCTGCGTGACGAGGGGGTCCGCATCGGTGCGGTGACCGTGACGTGCTTCCGGCCCTGGCCGCTGGACGAGGTCCGGTCGGCCCTGGCGCACGTCGAGCGGGTGATCGTGCTCAACCGGGCCTTCTCGGTCGGCTCGGGCACGATGCTGGGGCAGGACGTCCGGCTGACGTTGTCGGCCTCCGAGGCGCCCGTGTACGACGTCGTCGCCGGTCTGGGCGGACGAGCCGTGACGCGCGCCAGCGTGCAGGCCCTGCTCGCCGCGGTGCTGGGGGGGAAGGTCGATCCTGACCGGCTCCACTTCCTCGACCTCGACGAGGCCCTCCTGGGCCGCGACTCCACACCATCGCTGCTGAAGGAGTCGTGATGACGACCACCGACCTCAAGCTCTACCAGATCGGCACCTTCGCGGCCGGCAACCGGCTGCTCGACCCGGACGAACGCTCCGTCCAGGCGGATCCCGGGCGTGCGAACGCCATCACCTCGGGCCATCGCGCCTGCCAGGGGTGCGGCGAGGCGCTGGGAGCGCGGTTCGTGCTCGATGCGGCGATCCGGGCCGCGGAGGGGAACATCGTGACTGCCAACGCGACGGGCTGCCTCGAGGTGTTCTCGACCCCCTATCCCGAGTCCGCGTGGCAGCTGGCATGGGTGCACTCGCTCTTCGGAAACGTGGCCGCCGTGGCGAGCGGCATCGCCGCAGCGCTGAAGGCCCAGGGCCGCGAGCACATCAGGGTCGTGGCGCAGGCCGGGGACGGCGGCACGGTCGACATCGGCCTCGGGTGCCTGTCCGGCATGTTCGAGCGCAACGACGACGTGCTCTTCGTCTGCTACGACAACCAGGGCTACATGAACACCGGGGTCCAGCGCTCGGGGGCGACACCGCCCGCCGCGCGCACCGCCACCACCAAGCCAGTGGGGGTCGAGCCGGGCAACGTCTTCGGACAGGGCAAGGACCTCCCGCGGATCGCCATGGCGCACGAGATCCCCTACGTGGCCACCGCCACGGTGGCGGACCTGCGCGACCTCGAGCGCAAGGTGGAGAAGGCGATGTCGGTGCACGGCGCGCGCTACCTGCACGTGCTGGTGCCCTGCCCGCTCGGGTGGGCGTCGGCGTCCAAGGACACGATCCGACTGGCCCGGCTGGCCACGCAGAGCGGCCTGTTCCCGGTGTTCGAGGCCGAGCACGGGGTAGTCACGGCGACCACCCCGATCCGGCAGCGGGTCCCGGTGGAGGATTACCTCACTCTCCAGGGGCGCTTCGCGCACCTGTTCGGCGAGCCCGGACGTCCCGACGTGGTCGCCCGCATCCAGGCGGGCGCCGACCGCAACATCGTCAGGTACGGCCTTGCGGCCGAGAATGAGGTGGTTCCCCATGGCTGAGCCCCAGCTGCCCTTCGCGATCACCCTCGGGCCCGGCTCCAGCAGGTCGGACCTCACGGGCTCGTGGCGCACCGAGCGGGCGACGTACGTGACCCGCCAGGCGCCCTGCGGCAACGCCTGCCCCGCGGGGGAGGCGGTGCGCGACTGGCTGTACGACGCCGAGGAGGGCGACGCCGGCTACGAGCGCGCCTGGCGCCGCATCGTCGAGACCAACCCGTTCCCGGCCGTGATGGGCCGGGTCTGCTACCACCCGTGCGAGACGAGCTGCAACCGGGGGCAGCTCGACGAGTCCGTGGGCATCAACTCGGTCGAACGGTTCCTGGGCGACCGGGCTATCGAGCTGGGCTGGTCGTTGCCAGCTGTCGCCGCTCCCACGGGACGCCGGGTGCTGGTCGTCGGTGCAGGCCCCGCCGGGCTCTCGGCCGCCTACCACCTGGTCCGGCTCGGGCACGACGTGACTGTCAGGGAGGCCGAGTCCCGGCCCGGCGGGATGATGCGCTGGGGGATCCCGCGCTATCGGTTGCCCCGGTCGGTGCTGGACGCGGAGGTGCAGCGCATCCTCGACCTGGGCGTACGCCTGGAGCTCGGCGTCCGTGTCGACGACCTCGCCGGGACGATGGCGGCGGAGCACTTCGACGCCGTCCTGGTGGCGATCGGGGCCCAGGTGGGCCGGCGGGCCTACATCCCGGCCGGCTCTGCCGCTCACGTGCTCGACGCCGTCACCGTGCTCCATGGCATCGAGGCGGGGGAGCGACCCCTGCTGGGTCGCCGGGTGGCGGTCTACGGAGGCGGGAACACCGCCATCGACGCAGCGAGGACGGCGAGGAGGCTCGGCGCCGCCGACGCGCTCGTTGTCTACCGCAGGACGCGGGAGAGGATGCCAGCGCACGAGAGCGAGGTTCAGGAGGCCGAGGAGGAGGGCGTCCGGTTCCGCTGGCTGTCCACCATCGGCGAGGTCGAGGAGTCCTCGATCGTCGTTGAGCAGATGGAGCTCGACGAGACAGGGTTCCCGCAACCCACCGGACGCACCGAGGTGCTGGCGGCGGACTCGGTCGTGCTCGCCCTCGGTCAGGAGTCGGACTTGTCACTGCTCACCGGGATCGAGCAGGTGGACCTCGCCCGTGGCGTGGTGCACACGAGCCCCACGATGATGACCGGGCAGCCGGGGATCTTCGCCGCCGGCGACGTGACGCCGGGTGACCGCTCGGTGACCGTCGCCATCGGGCACGGTCGCGTGGCGGCCGAGCGCATCGATGTCTGGCTCGCCGGCCTGGCCCCCGCGCCCGAGCCGCCACGGGAGCTCGCGGCCTTCGACATGCTCAACACCTGGTACTACGAGGATGCGCCGCGCGCCCATCGGCCGCGGTTGGAGCTCGTCCGCCGGCAGTCGACGTTCGAGGAGGTCGTGGAGGGGCTCGATGTCGACAACGCGCTCTACGAGGCGCGCCGCTGCATGTCGTGCGGCACGTGCCTGTCGTGCGACAACTGTGTCGCGGTCTGCCCCGACAACGCGGTGGTCAGCCTCGGCATGCCCGGCAGCTACGCCATCGATCTCGACTACTGCAAGGGCTGCGGCATCTGTGTCGCCGAGTGTCCGTGCGGGGCGATCGAGATGGTGCCCGAGGAGATCTGACCGGCTCCTGTTCAGGGCGCGTAGCGTGACGAACGGCGGCGTCCGCCGCCGTCTGATGACGAGCGGAGGAGCACCGATGGTGGACGAACGGCTCACGGACGACCAGGTCGCCGCACTCGACGCATGGTGGAGGGCCGCGAACTACCTGTCTGTCGGCCAGATCTACCTGATGGACAACCCCCTGCTGGAGCGGCCGCTGGAGCGCGAGGACATCAAGCCGCGTCTCCTCGGTCACTGGGGGACCACTCCAGGTCTCAACCTGCTGTGGACGCACCTCAACCGGCTGATCCGCGAGCGTGACGTCGACGCGATCTTCCTGGCCGGGCCCGGCCACGGAGGGCCGGCCGCCGTGGCCAACGCGTGGCTGGAGGGCACCTACAGCGAGGTCTACCCCCACGTGGGGGACGACGCGAGAGGCATGCAGGAGCTGTTCCGCCAGTTCTCCTTCCCTGGCGGGGTGCCGAGCCACGTGGCGCCGGAGACACCCGGCTCGATCCACGAGGGCGGAGAGCTGGGTTACGTGCTGTCCCACGCCTACGGCGCGGCGATGGACAACCCTGACCTCGTGGTCGCAGCCGTGGTCGGCGACGGTGAGTTCGAGACCGGTCCACTGGCGACGTCGTGGCACGCCAACAAGTTCGTTGACCCGGTCAACGACGGCGCAGTGCTGCCCATCCTGCACCTCAACGGCTACAAGATCGCCAACCCCACGATCCCGGCGCGGATCCCGCGCGAGGAGCTCCTCGACCTGCTCAGGGGCTACGGCCACGAGGTGCTGACGGTGGAGGGTGACGATCCCGACGATGTGCACCGACAGCTCGCCGCCGCGCTCGACCAGGGGCACGACCGGATCCGCGAGATCCAGTCCGCCGCGCGGGAGGACGGCGACCTCGAGCGGCGACCATGGCCGATGGTCCTGCTCGTCACCCCGAAGGGGTGGACGGGACCGGGCGTGGTCGACGGGGTCCAGGTCGAGGGGACCTGGCGCGCGCACCAGGTGCCACTCTCCGGCACGCGGGAGAACGACGAGCACCGGGAGCTGCTCGAGACCTGGCTCAGGTCCTACCGGCCGGACGAGCTCTTCGACGACGCCGGACGGCTGGTCCCGGAGCTGCGAGAGCTGGCGCCGCACGGGGAGCGCCGGATGAGCGCCAACCCGCACGCCAACGGCGGCCTGCTGCGGCGTCCGCTCCGGCTGCCCGATTTCCGCACCCATGCGGTCGAGGTGGAGTCCCCGGGGGTCTCGGTGCACGAGGCGACCCGGGTGCTGGGTCACTACCTGGTCGACGTGGTGCGCGAGAACCCGGACAACTTCCGCATCTTCGGCCCGGACGAGACGGCGTCCAACCGTCTGGACGCCGTCTACGAGGTGACCGACAAGGTCTTCGCCGGCGAGCTCCTCGAGGTCGACGAGCACCTGGCACGCCAGGGCCGGGTGGTCGAGATGCTGTCGGAGCACACGTGCCAGGGGTGGCTGGAGGGCTACCTCCTCACCGGTCGACACGGGCTCTTCAGCTGCTACGAGGCTTTCATCCACCTCGTCGACTCGATGGTCAACCAGCACGCCAAGTGGCTCAAGACCACGCGAACGATCGAGTGGCGTCCCCCGATCCCGTCGTTGAACTACCTGCTCACCTCGCACGTGTGGCGCCAGGACCACAACGGGTTCTCGCACCAGGACCCGGGCTTCATCGACCACGTCGTCAACAAGCGGGCGGAGGTGGTGCGCGTCTACCTGCCACCGGACACCAACACGCTCCTGTCGACGATGCGTCACTGCCTCGACAGCACGCACTACGTCAACGTCGTGGTGGCGGGCAAGCAGCCGACGTTCGACTGGCTGGACGCCGAGGCCGCCGATCTGCACTGTGCCCGCGGGCTGGGGATCTGGGACTGGGCTTCGACGACCGACGGGGACCCCGACGTCGTCATCGCCTGCGCGGGGGACGTGCCGACGATCGAGGCGCTCGCAGCGGCGTCGATGCTCCGCGAGCACCTGCCCGAGCTCGGGGTGCGGTTCGTCAACGTGGTCGACCTGATGCGGCTACAGGACGAGACGGAGCACCCGCACGGGCTGTCAGCGCGGGACTTCGACACTGTGTTCACTGCCGACAAGCCGGTGATCTTCGCCTACCACGGCTATCCGTGGCTGATCCACCGGCTGACCTATCGACGCACCAACCACGCGAACATCCACGTGCGTGGCTACAAGGAGGAAGGCACGACCACCACGCCGTTCGACATGGTGATGATGAACGACCTCGACCGCTACCACCTCGTCATGGACGTGATCGACCGTGTCCCCGGCCTGGGTCAACGGGCTGCGGGCCTGCGGCAGCAGATGGTGGACACCCGCCGCCGGGCTCGCGCCTGGACCCGCGAGCACGGTGAGGACCTCCCCGAGGTCCGTGACTGGGCGTGGTCGGCAGAGGCCAGTCCGGAGCGCACCTCCTCGCCGTCGACCACCGCGCAACCAGACACCGCGGCCGACCACAACTGAGCGAGCCCTCAGGAGAGCAGGGCAGCCACCTGGCGGGCGATCGAGAGCTCCTCGTCGGTGGGGACCACCAGCACAGTGACAGGGGAGTCGTCCGTCGAGATGCGGGCCGGGCCCCCGCGTACGTCGTTGCGCTCGGGGTCGATGTTGATCCCCAGGCGGTCGAGACCGGCCAGCACGTCGCGCCGCACCCGGGCGACGTTCTCCCCGGTGCCTGCGGTGAACGTGATGACGTCGGCACCGCCGAGCACCGCGAGGTAGGCGCCGACGTACTTGCGCAGGCGGTGGCAGTACACGTCGTACGCAGTCCGCGCCGACGCGTCACCGCCGTCGACGGCCGTGACGAGGTCCCGGAAGTCCTGGATCCCGCTGAGCCCAAGCAGTCCCGAACGGTGGTTCAGCAGGTCGTCCAGCTCATCAAGGTCCAGGTCGCCCACGCGCATCAGGTGGAGGAGCACCCCGGGGTCGAGGTCGCCGGCGCGGGTCCCCATCACCAGGCCCTCCAGCGGCGTGAGGCCCATCGACGTCTCCACCGATCGGCCGGCGCGCACAGCCGTGGCGGAGGCGCCGTTGCCCAGGTGCAGGATCACCTGGTCGAGATTGCCGAGGGGCCGTCCGAGGAAGTCGGCGGCCGCCTGGGCGACGTACTCGTGGCTGATGCCGTGCATGCCGTAGCGCCGGATGCCGAGTCGGTGCGCGAGCTCGGCGTCGATGGCGTACGTCGCCGCGGCCGGGGGAAGGTCCGCGAAGAACGCCGTGTCGAAGACCGCCACCTGCGGCAGCCCGGGGTACGCCGCCATGGCCTGACGGATGCCGGCGATGGCCGGCGGGTTGTGCAGCGGCGCCAGGGGCACCAGCTCCTCCAGGCCCGCCAGCACGTCGTCGTCCACCAGCGTTGCGGACACGTACTGCTGCCCACCGTGGACCACACGGTGGCCGACCGCTGCCAGCGACGTCTGGTCGATGCCCTCTCTCGCGAGCTCCTCGCTGAGCGTGCGCAGCGCCTCTGCGAACTCATCCGAACCGAGACGCTCCACGTGCCCTCGGGTCAGCGACCGGCCTGTGTCCGGACGGACCACCTGGTACTTGAGGGACGACGACCCCGCGTTCAGGACGAGCACCGGCCGGGCGGTCATGAAGCCTCCTTCATCACGATCGCTTCGCACCCTAGTCCGGCCGCAGGGGCTTGAGGACCTTCAGTCCTCCTGAACAGACCGATCGACCCTGCCGTCCCTCACCACGGGGCGTCAGGCTGACGACAGAGACACGAAGGCGAGCCACGGTCGTGCTGTCGCCCGGACTGCCTCGACAGAGGAAGGAGATGTGATGACTCGTAGCGACTCGGCGGGTGTCGACAGCATCGACGCACGCACGACAGTGGAGATCCATCTCGAGGAGCTGGGCCAGCACTCATGGCTGGCCGCGCTCGCCAACACGCTCACCGGCACGTTCGGGAGCGCTCAGTTCCGCTTCGTCGCGCGGCCCCGCGGAGCACCGGATGATCGTCAGGCTCACGTCTGCGTCGGGGCGACGTTTCCCGTCATGCGGTTCCAGGACCTGGACAACGAGACTGAGCCCAACGCTTGGTCGGACGTGGCGCATGATCGGCTGGCAGAGCTGGACGCGGAGCTCGTCAGACAGGGTTGGCGGCGCTCACCGACTCGCGGGCGGCACTGGTGGTCGACCGTGTACGAACCCGCCGCACGTCCATGAGCGAGCTGACTCGGCAAGCCAGGGAGATCGAGTGCGCTCCTCAGCGTTCTCCCTCGAGTGCGTCATCGAGGAACGTCACCACTCGATCCTCCCAGTCGGCCGGTGCTTCCCTCAGTCCTCGGGTGTGGCCCGCGCCGGGCACGGACCAGGCCGTGACGAGGTCGTCGGCCGGTCCTTGCATGTGGTCGGCTGCCAAGGCTTCATCGGGTTCCTGGCTAGCCGTGATGAGCAGGAAGGCCGTGGGGTCCGGACGGGTGGTTGCGATCGAGATCGACTCGCGTAGTGGCGCCGGTTCGGGCGCGTCGCTCAACAGAGCGGTCAACCAGTAGGTGACGACGTCGATCCGCTGCTGTGCCTCCCCCCGCACACCGTACGCAGCCAGATACTCCTTGTCGTCCGCCACCCTGTTGGTGGCCCCTTCGGCCACCACCGCGGCCACGCGGTCGTCCTCACCGGCAGCGCCGATCGCCTGCTCACCTCCCATCGACATGCCGACGAGCCCGATGCGTCGTGGATCGACCCCGGGCTCCCTCGTGAGGAAGTCGACGGCGCCCGCGGCGTCGGCCTCGCCGTACCACCCGAAGTCCATGCCTCTGCCGGCGCTCTCGCCGTGCCCGCGCGCGTCGAAGAGCAGGACGCCGTAGCCATGCTTGGCCAGCACCGCCGCATGTGCCAGCACTGCCGAGCGCGTGGACCCGGCGCCGTGCATGAGGGCGACGGCAGCGCCGTCCCGGGTCGGGACATACCATCCGGCCAGCTCCACCCCGTCGCTGCTGGAGAAGGTGACGTCGCGGTAGGACACCCCGACGTCGGCCGGGGTCTGCTCGCCCAAAGTCGGGCGTGGGGCGTACGACGCGGCGACCGCCTGACCCAGGGTCCAGAGGATCAGGTAGGTGGCGAGGGACAACAGCGCGACGACGGCCACCCACCACCTGCGCCGAGCCGACCGGAGGATGCGCCAAGCGCTCCATCCCGAGAGGGCGACTCCCAGGACCATGAGGACGAAGCCCGTCACGGCCAGGGAGCTGATGCCTTGCTCGGCGTAGTGGCGTGGGCCAAGTCCCACGCCTACTGCGAGCAAGAGCAGACCAAGGGCCGAGGCGAGGAGCCGTCCAGCCCACCGTCGCGCGACGTGGCCCCGACCGCTGGGATGGCTGGCTTGCTGGTCGGCCTTCAGATGAGGTGCCGTTGTCAGGATGGGCGTGCCCTTCATCGCTCGTGCTCGCCAAGCCGGGCTTCACCCATGAGAACGTCCAGCTCGCGGATGCGGACGACCGAGAGAGCCGCGGTCAGTGTTCGTGCCAGAGCGTCCGGGTCCCGAACCTGGAGGACCAGTCGCGACATGGGCCGGGTTGCCGCCAGGCACACGTCGATCACCTCGGCTCCTGTGCGGACGTCCCACAGCTCGCGCCCGCCAGCGCCGCCGAACCAGCCCGCCTTGATGATCCCGGGGACCACGGTGCCTAGACGCCGGTGCCACCAACCGCGCAACAGGCTCTCCGGTCGACAGACCCTGACGCTGCGTATCTGCTCGAGTGGGATTCGCACCTCGCGACGCAGGCTCCACAGCACGTCCCAGCGGTGAAATCGCACCGTGAGCTCTCCGGCGACGACCCCCACGTCGATGTCCGGAGGACGGCGTACCGCGGCGAGGAGCACCGTCAGCACGGCGACCGCAGCGCCACCTGCGCCGAGGTCGAGGGCAAGCTCGGCCTCGCCGGTGAGCGCTGACCAGGTCGCGGCTGCCACCAGGATGCCCCCCACGGACGCGAGGACGGCGAGCGATGTCGATCCGGCGGGTCGTCCGGTCATCGTCGACACCTCCTCATCCTGAGAGGGTCGATCAGCGCGGTTGTGAGCCCGACGCGTTCCAGTGAACGGGCCTCGGCGAGGCGCCTGCGCGTCTCGGTGGCACGGCGGGCCGTCTCCGAGGCCTCGGTGCTCAGCTCGTACGTCATGACGCCGGGTTCGATGTTGCGCTCGATCGTGTAGCCGGCATCGCGCAACACCTGGGACATCCTGCTGTTCTCCGGCAGGACGTCCGCGACGAACCGCCGGATCCCCAGCTGCCGACACGCGGCAGCCAGGTTCTCGAGGAGCAGCGTGCCGAGTCCATGTCCCCGCTCAGAACGGGCCACGAGCAGAGCGACCTCGGCCGTGTCGTCAGACATTCGTTCGGCGGTGGCCAGGCCCACGATGTCCCCGGAGACCGTGGCCACCAGGCTCGCGATCGTCGTTGGATCGTGCGCCAGCACGTGGTCGACGTAGTGACGGCCTGCGGTCTTGCTGACCGTGAAGAACCGAAGCCGCTGCGTCTCGGCGTCCATCTCCTCGTGAAGGACGAGAAGCCCGTCCCGGTCAGTGTCCGCCACCGCGCGGATGCGTGCCGGTCGGCCGTCCGACGTGAGCACGTCGAGCGCGGGGGCTTGCTGACCTGGCGTCATGTGTCCATGGTCGATCGGACCCGCGCTTGCTGACAGGGACTTTGTGCCTGAGTAGGGGAGTGAAAGCCCTTGCCTCGTCCGAGAGGGCCGAGCTCTGGGGCCGTTGGTCCCGGCCGCGAGGTTCCTTGTGCCCTGCCCCGGCGCCGCCACCGCGACCACGATGGAGAAGCGAGAGGTACGGCTTCGAGCCAGGAGGTCAGGACGATGACGAACACGAGGAGCGCCACCCGCTCGACGCACGCCGTGGTCGTGGGCGTGGATGGGACAGCTGCCAGCGTCAATGCCGTGCGGTACGCCCGCGGCGAGGCTGCTCGCTGCGGCGTGGGCGTAGAGATCGTCCACGTGGTTCCCACCTACATACCGATGACGCCCGGGTATGCGCTGCCGCCCGAGGACCTCATGGAGGCGGGACGGTCCGTCCTGCGCTCGGTGATGGATCAGCTCGAGCCGTTCGATGCCGTACCGGTCAAGGCGTTCGTCCGGAAGGGTGGCATCGTGGCGACCCTGACGGCGCAGCGCCATGCACAAGCTGTGGTCGTGGGCAGTGATCGTCGCTCCGTGGTCGCACGTCTCCTCACAGGGAACGTGTCGACGCTTGTTGCCGCCAGTGCACCAGTTCCCACAGTCTCGGTGCCAGAGACGTGGCGGCCGGATGAGCCCAAGGGCGTCGTGCTGGTCGGGGTCAAGCATCGCCAACAGTCCGACGAGCTGCTCGCCGAGGCCTTCTCGGTCGCCCATCAGCGAGGAAGCCGCCTCGTGGTGCTGCACGCGTGGAAGATGCCGGCCGGCTACGAGGACCTCATCGCCAACCCCAGGGCCTACGAGGACTGGGACTCGCGCGTTGGCCGCGAGATCGAGGAGATGCTGTCGGCCTGGCGGACGCAGTGTCCCGACGTCGACGTGGAGCTCCGCACGGCGCACGACCAGCCGGCCCATTCGCTGGTGGAAGCGTCCGCCGAGGCCGACGAGGTCGTCCTCGTCCGTCGTGCGCACGGTGCTCCCCCCAGCGTTCACCTCGGTGCGACGGCGAGGAGCGTGCTGATGCACAGCCATTGCCCGGTCCGGATCGTCCCGCCCGGCCACGTGCGCCTGACGCCCGATCTCACGCTGGAGGCGGCCGGCACCCTGCTCAAGTAGGGGCTCAACGGCACCGCCGCGCGGAGTGGGCTCTCACGCCTCGATCATGCTGGCGAACAGCTCGCCGTACTGCAGGAGGTGGCGGTCGCCCAGGAAGCGGTCCAGCACCGTTCGGTGCGCACGCTCTCCCAGTTGCTGCGCCGTCTCGGGGTCGCGCAGCAAGGTGTCGACGCCCTTCACCATGCCGTCGAGGTCGTAGGGGTCATCGAGGAGGAGACCGTTGACTCCGTGGTCGATCTGGTCCTGGATGCCGCCGACCGCGGACGCGACAACGGGGCGGCTCTTCCACATCGGCTCCGTGACCGTGAGCCCGAATCCCTCGACCAGGCTCTTCTGCACCACGACCGATGCATGTCTTTGCAGCGCGTTGACGAGGTGAGCGTTCTCGTCGACGTCGTCCATGGGCAGGGCGGTCAGGTGTATCCGGCGTCGGATGGACGTGTCCATCGACACCCTCAGCTCGAGGCAGGAAGCCAGGACCTCGCCGCCTTCAGGGTCGTCCGTCACGCCTGTCACGTCTGGCCCCGCGAGGACGAGATGAGCGTCGTCAGGGAGTCCCGACAGGTTGTCGGCGAAGCCTCGGAGCACCCCTTCCATGTCCTTGAGGCGGTCCCATCGGCTCACCTGCAGGACGACCCGCGCATCCCCGGGGACGGGTGGACCATCGATGATCAGGCTGTCACGGTGGCGCACGCGTCCATGGCCTTCCCGCCGCCGGTCGAACTCCGTGACGGACGTGGGAGACGACGTGCTCACGAGGCCGGCTACGTGCAAGGTGGTGCTCACGACCTCAGGGTCCAGGTCCGCGTTCTTAGCGCTGAACGGGTCCAGTGATGGAGGTACGACCCACACCAGGTCATCACGCACCCATGCGGGCACGTACTCGCGCCGGGAGAAGATGAACGCGTGGGCCGCCATGATGTACGGCCGCAGGAATGCCCAGCCCAGGTCATGCAGCTCGTTCGCGGTGTCGCGTCCGATGTGACAACGCCAGGCGACGTGTGCGCCGGCAGCCACGAGGCCAGGCACGAGTCCGGCAGTCTGCGGGTCGTGGAGGATCACGATGTCCTGCGGGTGGACACGCTGGAGGAGCTCGTCGAGGTTGCGAGCCAGCACCTGCTCGTAGTGGCTCCGTGCACGGTCATCGAGGCTCCCTTCGTCGCCGGACGAGCCGTGCAGGAAGTTGTGGAGCCTCTTGGTGATGGTGAAGAACTCCGGATCCCCGTCCAGCACCAGCCAGCGCGTGTCGACGCCGGCGCCGCGTCCGTAGGCCACCAGCACCTGCAGCATCTCGGCGACGCCGCCCCCTGTCGCCGTCGCATTGACGTTCCACACGACGCGGCCGCGCAGCTGCTCCTGCGCCCGAAGTGCGGCGGCTTCCAGCCGGCGCGCCCGTTCGGACGCCAGGAGCTGGGCAAGGCGATCCAGACCCACGGGAGCCAGGCGAACCTCGAACATAGGTCCATGTTGCCCGTCAGCTCCCGCAGGCGCATGACCCATTCGTGTCACCGGGCAGCAGTTGAGCTCCAACGACCGTGGCTCAGGCACCCATCACGTGACGATCGACCCAGCGCTCGAGCGTGGGCACGAGGAGCAGCACCATGATGCCGACGACCATGAGGACGTGCACGAAGGCATTCCACGTCGCCGTCCCCACCGGTTCTCCGCCACCCCGGGCGGCGAGCCAGTAGACGATCACCGCGACCAGCCCCACAGCAGCTGATCCGAGCGCCACGGCTTCCCACCGCTCGTACCGGGCGAACAGACCCCACGTCGCGAGGCAGAACATGGCCACCGTCACGAGGGACAGGACCCTCGTGGTGGTCCACAACGTTCCCGAGGTGGACACTCCCTTCCCAGCGAACGCCGGGGTCATCCACAACCATGTGCTCCCTGCAAGGAGCAGGGCGATACCGCCCAGACTTCTGATGGTGAACATCACCCTCACCTCCACCTCCATCCTGTCCACCGCACGGGCGCGCCCGGCAGGGCCCAAAGGCCCTCGTCGTGGGTCCTTGGACGTACGCGGAGATGTGCGCTACGACCCCTCGGCCGGCGGATCCGGGTAGCTCCCCGAGGCGGTGACCACGGTTCCGGCCTCGCCCCGCAGGATCGCGGCGGCGTCCTGGAGCGACCCGATCGCAGCTGCGCCGCCGGTCAGCTCCACGAAGCGGCAGACCGCCTCGACCTTGGGGCCCATCGAGCCGGAGGGGAAGCCGTGGCTGCGCAGCCCGGCGGGTGTGGCCCGGGTGATCGGCGCCTGCTGGGGCGTGCCGTAGTCCGTCATCACGGCCGGCACGTCGGTGAGCACCAGCAGCATGTCGGCGTCCAGGGCCTCGGCGAGGACCGAGCTGGTGAGGTCCTTGTCCACGACCGCCTCGACCCCGCGGAGCCGGCCGCTCTCGTCGCGGATGACTGGCACGCCTCCGCCGCCGGCGCACACGACGACCGCGCCGCTCTCCAGCAGCAGGCGGATCAGCCTGGTCTCGACCACGCGCTGGGGGCGTGGGGACCCGACGACCCGACGCCAGCCCGTGCCGTCGGCCTTGACCGCCCAGCCGCGCTCGGCCGCCAGACGCTGGGCCTCTTCCTGCGTGTACACCTCCCCGACGAACTTGGTGGGATCGTCGAAGGCCGGGTCCGCTGCCTCTACCAGGGTCTGGTTGATGATGGCGGCCACCTGCCGCCCGGGAAGGTGGTTCTGCATCGACTGCAGGAGCCAGTAGCCGATCATCCCCTGTGTCTGCGCCCCGAGGACGTCGAACGGGTAGGGCGTGGTCAGGTGCGGGTCCGAGGCGCTCTGCAGCGCCAGCACTCCGACCTGCGGTCCGTTGCCGTGGGTGAGCACCAGCTCGTGCTCACGTGCGATGGGCGCCAGCGCCGCGACCGCGCGGTCCACGTTCCGTTCCTGCAGCTCGGCGTCCGGTTTCTGGCCCCGTTGCAGGAGGGCGTTGCCTCCCAGGGCCACCACGATGCGCACGTCAGCCTCCTAGCGTGGCGACGAGCACCGCCTTGATGGTGTGCATGCGGTTCTCGGCCTGGTCGAACACGATGGAGTGGCGGGACTCGAACACCTCGTCGGTGACCTCGAGGGCGTCCATGCCGGTCTCCTGGAACAGGTCTTCGCCGACCTTCGTGTGGCGGTCGTGGAAACCGGGCAGGCAGTGCATGAACTTGACCTTGGGATTGCCCGTGGCCTTCACGACGTCCATGGTGACCTGGTAGGGCTTGAGCAGGTTGATGCGTTCGGCCCATGTCTCCTTGGGCTCGCCCATGGACACCCAGACGTCGGTGTAGAGGAAGTCGACACCGGCTACCCCGTTCTCGACGTCCTCGGTGTGCTGGATGCGGGCGCCAGTCTCTTCAGCGATGCGGTGTGCGTCGGCGATGACCTCGGAGTGGTTCCACAGCGACTTCGGGGCGACGATCCGCACGTCCATGCCCATCATCGCTCCCGCCACGAGGAGCGAGTTGCCGACGTTGTTGCGGGCGTCACCGAGGTAGGCGAAGGCGATGTCCTCGTCGTGCTTGCCGGAGTGCTCGCGCATCGTGAGCATGTCGCAGAGCATCTGCGTCGGGTGCCACTCGTCCGTCAGGCCGTTCCACACGGGCACGCCGGCGTAGGTGGCGAGCGTCTCGACGTTGGCCTGTGCCGATCCCCGGTACTCGATGCCGTCGTACATGCGACCCAGGACGCGGGCGGTGTCCTCCATCGACTCCTTGTGTCCGATCTGGGACCCGGCCGGATCGAGGTAGGTGACTCGTGCTCCCTGGTCGAACGCCGCCACCTCGAACGCACACCGCGTGCGGGTCGAGGTCTTCTCGAAGATGAGCGCGATGTTCTTGCGGGTGAGCCGCGGCTGCTCTGAGCCGGCGTACTTGGCGACCTTCAGCTCGGCCGCGAGGTCCAGCAGGAACTTCCATTCCTTGGGGGTGAAGTCCAGCTCCTTGACGAAGCTGCGGTTCCTCAGGTTGAACGCCATGGTGCTCAGATCCCTTCTCGTTCGATCGGACAGGTCATGCAGCGAGGGCCTCCGCGGCCCCGCCCGAGCTCGTTGCCCTGGATGGTGATGACCTCCACGCCGTTCTTGCGGAGGTAGGTGTTGGTGGTGACGTTGCGCTCGTAGGCGACGACGACCCCGGGCCGGACGGCGAGGACGTTGCAGCCGTCGTCCCACTGCTCACGCTCGGCGGACTGCACGTCCTGGGTGGCGGTGAGGATGTTGATCGACGGGAGCCCCATCGCTTCCGCGATGGCCTGGTGCATGTCCTCCGGACGATGTGCGGTCACCTTGAGCTCGTGCTCGTCGTCGCCGGGCTCGATCGTGTACGCCGGGAGCATCCCGAGGCCGTCGTACTTGGTGAACGTGTCCCGGTCGACCATGGTCATCACGGTGTCGAGGTGCATGAAGGCGCGGGCCTTCGGCATGGACAGGGCGACGATCGTGTGCGCGCTGCCGGCGCGGAACAGACGTCTGGCCAGTCGCTCGACACCTTGGGGCGTCGTACGCTCACTCATCCCGATCAGGACGGCCCGGCGGCCGAGGACGAGGATGTCTCCGCCCTCGGTGGTGCCCGCGCCGTTGGCCCTGCCGTCCGCCCACACCTGATGGGCCGATTCGGCGAAGTGGGGGTGCCACCGGTAGATCGCCTCGTAGTGGATGGTCTCGCGCATCCGGGCTCGCTTGCGCATCGCGTTGACCGAGACACCGTCATAGATCCAGGCGGAGGTGTCGCGGGTGAAGAGATGGTTGGGCAGTGGTGGGAGCAGGAGGTCGTCGAGGCCCAGCGCCTGCACCACCACCGACGACGGCTCGGGAACCCGCTCGAGCAGCTCGCGCTTGGTCATGCCCCCGATCAGGTACGTCGTGAGCTCGACGTCGTCCATGGCGGCGAACGCCCGGTGGAGGCTGTCGAGGGCCATCGGGCCGTAGACGCGTTCGTCGAAGGACTCCTCGAGCACGTACTTCTTCGCGTCCGGGATCGCCAGGGTCTGGGTCAGTAGCTGGTCGAGCAGGTGCACCTGCACCCCTTGGTCGCGCAGCGCCTCGGCGAACGCGTCGTGCTCCTGCTTCGCGCGCTGGACCCACAACACGTCGTCGAACAAGTAGTCGTCGTGGTTCGTGGGGGTGAGCCGCTTCAGCTCGAGGTCGGGTCGGTGCAGGATCGCCTGCCTCATCCGGCCCACCTCGGAGTCCACGTGAAGCGTCATGACCTCTCCTTCCGTGAGGGACGTCTCCAGCCTCACGCCTCGAGGTGCCGGGCAAGAGTGCCGAAGGTCCCGGGTCACTGGGCTGATGGCCGTGGTGCCGGCGTGGTGGCGCGGGCCGAAGGACTCACGTCGGCCGGACCAGCGGCCCTGACCCGCGGGTTGTCGGCGGACGAGAGTCGGGAGGGAGGAGATGTCGTCTCCTCGTGAGCCAAGGAGGCACAAGATGAAGCTGGCGATGGACCGCACCCGAGCGGTCCGAGCCCCTGACGACGCGCCCGCAGGTCCTCGGGTAGGACTTGCTCTGCCCGCACTGACCGCACTGGTCGTGGGCTCGATGATCGGAAGCGGCATCTTCGCCCTTCCCTCCCAGATGGCCGGCAGCGCTGCTGCCGGTCCCTTGCTGATCGGCTGGGTCATCACCGGCGTCGGCATGCTGATGCTGGCGTTCGTCTTCCAGTCGCTGGCGCAGCGCAAGCCGGAGGTCGACGGCGGTGTCTACGGCTACGCCAAGGAAGGTTTCGGCGAGTACGTCGGCTTCACCTCGGCCTGGGGCTACTGGATCAGCGCCTGGGTCGGCAACGTGGCCTACCTCGTGCTGCTGATGTCCACCCTGGGCTACTGGTTCCCCAGCTTCGAGGGCGGGACCACCGTTGCTGCGATCGCGGGCGCCTCGGTGCTCCTGTGGGTCGTGCACGCGCTGACGCTCAGCGGTGTCCGCAACGCCGCTTTCGCCAACGCGGTCGTGACCGTGGCCAAGGTCGTGCCGATCCTGACCTTCATCGCGATCGCCGCAGTCGGCTTCCGCGCGGGCCTCTTCACGACGGACTTCTGGGGTGCCGACGCCGGACTCGGTGGGACGATGGACCAGGTCAAGAACATGATGCTGGTCACCGTCTGGGTGTTCATCGGCATCGAGGGTGCGGCGGTCTACTCGCAACGGGCCCGCAGTCGCAGAGACGTCGGACGGGCGACCGTCCTCGGCTTCCTCGTCGTGCTCGGCCTCCTGCTCGCCGTCAACCTGCTGTCCTACGGCCTGATGGCACAGGCCGACATCGCCGGGTTGTCCGACCCCTCCATGGCCGGACTCCTCGAGAACGAGGTCGGCGAATGGGGTGCCGGGTTCATCTCTGCCGGGCTGGTCATCTCGCTGTTGGGGGCCTTGCTCGCCTGGGTGCTGCTGGCGGTCGAGATCCTGCGCCTTCCGGCGCTGGACCACGTGCTTCCGGCGGCCTTGGCCAAGGAGAACCGACACGGTGCTCCGGCCACGGCGCTGTGGCTCACCAACGTCTGCGTCCAAGCCCTGCTGCTGTGGACATTGGTCAACGAGAACACGTACACGGACCTCGTCTACCTGGCCACCTCGCTGATCCTGCTGCCCTACCTGTGGTCGGCGGCCTACCAGCTCAAGCTGGCGGTGACGGGGGAGAGCTACGCCGGAGGGCACGGACGTACGCGCGACCTCACCATCGGTGTGCTGAGCCTCGCGTATGCCGTGTGGCTGGTCTACGCCGGCGGCTGGCAGTACGTCCTCATCGCCGGCCTGTTCTACCTGATCGGCACCTCGCTCTTCGTCTGGGCCCGCAAGGAGAGCGGCAGGTCCGTCTTCACCGGGACCGTCGAGAAAGCCATGGTTGCCGTCGTCGCGCTGGTGTCCATCGTGGCTGTCATCGGCCTCGTCCAGGGGTTCGTGTCGGTCTGACCACCGTCGCGAACAGTTCGATGCCGGAGCCGGTCACCCAGGACCGGCTCCGGCCATGTCGTCACTCAGGAGGTTGTCATGACTGCCACCCACCACCCAGTCCCACTCGCCGGCGCGTCCACCCGCCGCGCCTGGTGGTCACTCCTGGGGTTCGTGCCGAGCTTCGCGCTGGCGTTCCTCGTCGGCGAGGGGCTCATCTCCGCGCTCGGCTACCCCGTCGGCGGCGAGGAGCAGGCACCGTGGTGGGCCGCTCTCATCGCCGCCACTCCGGCCCTGCTCGTGTTCGTCCTTCCAGCCGCGGCGGCGACCTACTTCGGGATGCGGGCGATGCGGCTGGGAGACGGCAGGGGCCGTCTCCCCACGACGGTGGCACTCATCGTGGCCGCGGGGTTCGTCCTCATCAACGCAATCTCTGCACTCGTCACCTGGCTCGCCTGAGCGGTACGAGCTCTGGGCCGGACCCGGGACGATGGTTCTTGCTGTCTCGGGACCTTCGTCCCTTGGCTCGCCCATAGGGCTCGACTGCTATGGAGCATGCACCGGGGTCGAAGCCACCCGGGTGTCCTGTCAGGGAGGCGTTGCCGGCCGTACGCCGTGCCGGTCTTTTCCACCGGGGGGGGGTTGGCAGGACACCTGGGTCCTCCGGAGAACCACGACGCACTCATCACACAGGAGTGAGACCGATGAGCACCAGCGCCCAAAGCGGGAGAGATGCGCGGGTCGGAGCAGGATGGAGGCGTCCCGCCAAGACCTGAACCGAGCTCGCCGTCGCCGGGACAGGCCTCGATCGCCCGGTCGTCCGTGCCAGCCATGGGTCAGGAGTAGTGCATGTCCGGCTGCTGGCAGGCTCCCGGGGCTGCGACATGACTCATCCCGGAACGGAGACGAATCGGGCTCTGCGCGACGCTGCAGCGCGCTTGGTGGAGGAGTGGAGCGAGCTGCCGGCTGGTTCCGTCCTGCGCTCCTTCTCCCGATCGGTATGCACAGCTCTCCTCAACGGGTGCCCGCCAGACCACGTGGCCCGCGAGGCGGAGCTCAGGACGAGGGAGTGGCTCGCCCGCCGTCACGGCGACCCACTGCCACGCGCCCGGCCGGGTCACGACCGGAGCGCACCGCCGGTGCCACGTCCTCGTGCTGCCACGACCAGAAAAGGGGCCGAATGACCCGGGGGTGACGGGGACGTGTGCCCGGACGTTCGACCGCAGTCCGGCGTAGCGTGACAGACATGTGGGAGATGCCTCCACGCTCGTCGACCGGGGAAGACCCCATCAGGGTCTTCCTCCTGGACGACCACGAGCTCGTCCGGCGAGGCATTCGGAATCTCCTCGAGGAGGAGGAGGACATCGAGATCGTCGGTGAGGCAGGACTCGCCGCCGATGCGGTGGCACGTATACCTCCGTTGCGCACCCAGGTGGCCATCCTGGATGGCCGGTTGCCAGACGGGTCCGGGATCGAGGTGTGCCGCCAGATCCGGTCGGTCGATCCCGCCATCGCCGCGCTCGTCCTGACCACCTACGACGATGACGAGGCCCTGTTCGCCGCGATCATGGCGGGCGCCGCTGGCTATGTGCTCAAGCAGGTGCGCGGTGGCGATCTCGTCACGGCGGTGCGCCGCGTTGCCGCGGGTCAGTCCATGCTGGACCCGGCAGTGACGGCCCGGGTTCTGGACCGTCTGAGAACCGGCTCGCTCAAGGACCCACTGGCACAGCGGCTCACACCCAAGGAGGAGCAGATCCTGCGACTCGTCGCGGAGGGCCTGACGAACCGGCAGATCTCCACACGCCTGTCGCTCACGGAGAAGACCGTGAAGAACTACGTGTCAGCACTGCTGGGCAAGCTCGGCGTGCAGAGCCGCACCCAAGCTGCCGTTCTGGCCGCACGCCGTCTCCCGTCCTGAGGGACGGCTTGCGAGTACTTGCGAGTACCAGGGTGAGCTCCGGGTAGGTTCCTCCACCGTCGCCTGCCGCCCCCGAAGGGGTGCACGGGAGACGACCTGCAGGCGTCCTACGCCGCGGGGGTGCTGACGGTATCCGTGCCGACGGACGGGCACGTCGGTGCGTCGTCCCGCGCGGGCTGACCGTCGGTGAGCGATCGAGAAGGTCATAGGCAAGGCCCGTCAAGGCGCGGAAGACCGCAATGTCCTCGGCGAGCTCTGGTGAAGAAGGGTTGTGCGGCTGCGGTCGGGCGGTCCCCTCGTGGCGCAGCTCGCGGCCACTGTCGGTCCGAAGGACTGCCTCGGCCCGCACGACGCCGTCGCGCTCCTGGAGGCGTACCTGCAGGTCCCAGCTCTTGGTGACCATCTCCGCCTCCTCCATCTCCGCAGCACGCCGCGGGTCCATGCGGCGTCTTGTGCCTCCAGAGTGCTCTTGCGTGCGCCGTTCCGCTGCAGGCGGGCGTCACGTCTCGGTGGTCCTAGGTCTTGTGTCGGCACTGACCTTCGTCCCTACGCGTCGCGGCGTCCGTTCGAGAGGATCGAGGCAGAGGCTGGAATGAGCCCCTTGCAGCGCCCCGACAGGAGGTGCCCCCGTGGCACAGGCAGGCGCACGCGGCGGCCAACGCGGCGAGCGCGAGGCCCTTCGCGTCCTGCCCTGGGTGGCCGTCCTGGATCTGGCGGCCAAGGTGCTGCTGCTCCTGGCAGTCGTCCAGGTCGGCCTCGACCCCGCGTGGGGCAACCTCGAGGGGAAGTCACCCGGGACACGGGCGATGACCTACCCGTTGCTGGCTTTGGTGGTGCCGGCGGCACAGCTGTGGCGCCAGCAGGGCCGGTATCCGTGGACCACGGACCTGCTGGTCACCCTCCCCGCCTTCTCCGACATCCTTGGGAACCGGCTGGACCTGTACGACCAGGTCTCCTGGTTCGACGACTTCATGCACGCCTTCAACACGGGCGTGCTGGGCATCGCAGTGGTGCTCGTCTGTGGAGCCGGCGGGGCCACGGTTGCCCGTCGGGTCGTGCTCGCCGTCGCCTCGGCGATGACCCTGTCCTTGGGGTGGGAGGTGTGGGAGTACTACGCCTTCCTGGCCAGGTCCGGCGAGGCCGGCACGGCCTACGCAGACACGGTGTGGGACTTGGCGCTGGGCTGGCTCGGTGCCGTCACCGGTGCGGTGCTGATGGGCATCGGACGGTCGAACGCGACTGGCGCGGGGTCTCAGCAGGCCGACCACGTGCGCGGAGACGACCGGCCGCTGACGCCGGAGCATGCAACGGGCGTGTTCGCCGTGGTGCCGAGTGCCGACCGGTCCCACCTGTCCCGGGACCTCCGACCCTAGGCCGAGGACGCTCGAGAGCGGATTGTGGAATCGGCAGCGACTGCCGCCACGCAGGAGGAGGTCACCATGGACATCATCGCTCAAGGCGCCATCGTCGTCGGCGTCACCGGGCCAGGACGAGAGACTGCGGCCCTGCTCTTCGCTGCCGAGTGCGCTCGACGCGAGAACGTGGAGGTCGTCCTCGTGCACGCGTTCGGTGCGGAGCTGCCGCCCCCTCCGCCCAGTGTCCTGATCACCTACGCGGAGGCGCGGGACGTCGCCGAGTGGGTCGTCAAGGAAGTGGAGCAGGAGTTCGAGGAGCTGACCGGCGGCTCCCCGGCGTTCCGGACTGCAGCACTCGTCGGCGCGCCGAAGCACGTGCTGGTGGAGCTCAGCCGGGAAGCCCGCTTGATCGTCCTCCAGCATCGGGACTCCCACTGGTTGGGCCGCCTGTTCGTCGGTTCGACCGCCAACGGCGTCGCATCGCACAGCGACTGCCCGGTGGTCTCGGTGCCTACCGGGTGGGAGCCTGACAAGGCAGGGGGCGAGGTGGTGGTCGGCGTGCACGAGGGAGGCGCCCCCCGCCAGCTGCTCGAAGCGGCCTTCGACTGGGCCGCGGCCACCGGCGCGCCCGTCCGGGTCGTGCACGCCTGGCATCTCGACGCCGCCTACGACGACATCATCACCGACCGGGTGGCCACCGCGTGGCGGGACGGCCAGAGGCAGGAGCTCCAAGCAGCAACGAGCGGCTTCCGCGACAGTCATCCGACCGTGTCAGTCGAGCTGGAGGTGCGACACCAGTGGCCCGCGCAGGTGCTCGTCGACGACTCCCAGGTCGCGTCACTCGTCGTCGTCGGCCGGCACGCCGGACACGGCCGCCTCCTCGAGCACCTGGGATCTGTGGCACGTACGGTGCTACGCGAGGCGAAGAGCCCCGTCATGGTCGTTCCGGTCCGTACGTCCCACGAGACCGAGGACTGGGGACTCGTCGCCGACGAGCTGTCTCCCCAGACCTGACCTCTGGGTGGCGTCCGAGGACGCTCAACTGCCGGAGGGGTCGTTCGCGGCGATGTCGGCGAGCGCTGCATCCAGGAGGTCGTGACCGAGCCCCGACAGGGCGCGGCACACCGCGAGCTCGTCGCCGATCTCGGGGACGTCGCGATCACCGGGGTGGCGTCGGGCCAGTCCCTCGTGGCGCAGCTCAGGGCCGACGTCAGTGCGAAGGACAGCCTCGGCGCGGGTACGCCCCTCCTCCTCGAACAGGTTGATCGCGACGTGCCAGGTTCGCGTGTGCATGGTGTCTCCTCGCTTCGATGGTCGTCTTCGATGGTCGTGGTGGCCCGCGTGCCCAGCACCGGACGTCTGCTCGTCATGATGCGCGTCCCCTGGGGCGGACCGCAGCAGTCGATCGGCCCTCCGAGCGGGGACCTTGTGCCTGTCGGCGTCGGCCCAAGGGCCTCTGACGGCATACCTCCCCGAGGCCGAGACTCAGGAGTGAAGTGGACGAGGAGGTCCGTGATGGTCAACCAGGCTGTGGGACAGCCCAGACGCCACGAGCGCCCGGTGATGACGTTCCTGGGGGCGGTGGGGACAGTCACGGGGAGCCGGTTCCTCCTGGACGGTCCGGCATGCCGGGTGCTCGTGGACGCCGGCCTCTACCAGGGGCTCAAGTCCCTCCGACGACGCAACTGGGACCCGTTCCCGGTGGATCCTCACACGCTCGACCACGTGCTCCTGACCCACGCCCACCTGGACCACACGGGCTACCTGCCTCGATTGGCGCGCGACGGCTTCTCCGGGCGGGTGTCGTGCACTCGCGAGACCGCCGATCTGTCGGCCATCGTCCTCAGGGACAGCGCGCACCTGCAGGAGGAGGATGCGCGGTATGCCAACGACGCGGGCTTCTCGCGGCATGACCCCGCTCTTCCGCTCTACGACAACAAGGACGTGGAGCGGGCTCTCGGTCTAATGACCTGCGCAGACTTCGACAGGGCGGTGGAGCTCGCCCCCGGCGTCGCCGCCACCTTCCGACCTGCGGGCCACATCCTCGGCTCGGCGACGATCGGCGTTCAGATGGGGGAGCACCGGGTGCTCTTCAGCGGCGATCTCGGGCGTGCGCACCACCCTCTGCTGCGACCGCCCGCCGATCCGCCCCCGTCCGACACCATCGTGGTCGAGTCGACGTACGGAGACCGCAGGCACCCTCCGGCGGATCCCCAGCTGCTCGCCGACGCCATCTGTCGAACGGTGGAGCGGCGAGGCAGCGTGCTGATCCCGGCGTTCGCGGTCGACCGCACCGAGCTGGTCCTGTTGGAGCTCAGGCGCCTCAGGGAGCAGGGATCCATCCCTGACATCCCTGTCTTCGTCGACAGCCCCATGGCGCTGGCGGCCCTCGACGTGTACCGGAGCGCCGCCGCTCGCGGCGGCTCCCAGTTCCGCAGGGAGGCACGTGACCTGATGGCCGGGCTGGGCGTACGCGGGGTCCAGGCCGCGCGCGACGTAGCGGCCTCCGAACGGCTCAACAGGCCGCGTACCCCCAGCATCATCATCTCCGCGTCCGGGATGGCCACGGGTGGACGAGTCGTCCACCACCTCGCTCACCAGCTGCCGGATCGTCGCAACACGGTCGTCATCACCGGCTTCCAGGCGGACGGGACACGCGGGCGCCAGCTCCTGGAGGGTGCACGGCAGGTGAAGATCCACGGCCGCTACGTCCCCGTGCGCGCCGAGATCGTCGACGTACCGGACTTCTCGGTGCACTCCGACGCCGACGAGACCATCCAATGGCTGAGCCGAGCCCCCCGTCCGCCCAGCACCGTCTACGTCGTCCACGGTGAGCCCGCTTCAGCCGATGCGCTCGCCTCGAGGATCTCCGCCGAGCTGGGGTGGCTGGCGGTCGTCCCGTCGTACGGAGAACGCGTCCTGCTCGACTGACGGCGAGGGGCGTCGTTGGTCCCGCGGGAGAGGGGACTTCGCCTCTGCGCACCGGCCTGCTCGGGCGGCAGGGTTGAGGCATGACCACGGAATCAGTCCGATCGGCGCTCCCGGCTGCCCTCACCGAGGTGAGCAGCGGTCGCACGGAGCTGGCCGCCAGCACCCGCCACGCCTGCAAGATCTATGGCTCGGGCGACACCGCAGTGACTGCCCTCGACGACGTCAGCCTCGAGCTCCCGCCGGGCCGGTTCACCGCCATCATGGGTCCCTCAGGGTCCGGCAAGTCAACGCTCATGCACTGCCTGGCCGGCCTCGACACCTTGACCAGCGGTCAGGCACTCATCGGCGGGACCGACCTGGCCTCTCTGACGGAGAAGCAGCGAACCATCCTGCGACGCGACCGCCTCGGCTTCGTCTTCCAGTCCTTCAACCTGTTATCCACGCTCACTGCCGAGGAGAACATCACGCTGCCGGCCGACCTGGCCGGGCGCGACCCGGATCCCGCCTGGCTGGAGACAGTCGTCACGAAGCTCAACATCGCCGACCGAATGGCGCACCGGCCGTCCGAGCTGTCCGGTGGTCAGCAGCAGCGCGTCGCTGTGGCGCGCGCACTGATCTCCCAGCCCGACGTGGTCTTCGCCGACGAGCCGACGGGTGCGCTCGACTCGAGGGCCAGCACCGAGCTGCTGCGATTCCTCCGGTCCGTCGTCGACGACCTCGGGCAGACGGTCGTGATGGTGACCCACGATCCCGGGGCCGCGGCGTACGCCGACCGCGTCGTGTTCCTGGCTGACGGTGCCATCGTCGACGAGCTGGACGACCCGAGCAAGGAACGCGTCCTCGCCATCATGGGTCGGCTGGGTGGCTGACGATGCTCAGGGTCTCGCTCCGCAACCTGCTGGTCAGCAAGCTGCGCCTCTTCCTGACGATCATGGCCGTCACCGTCGGTGTCACCTTCGTGTCAGGCACGTTCGTGCTCTCCGACACGATGGTGAAGGCCTTCGGCGAGCTCTACGCCGGCCTGACGTCCGGCACCGACGTCGTGGTGAGGTCCGAGGCCGCCTACGCCGCCGACCTCGCGGCGACTGGCGGACAGGTCCGCCCGCTCGACGAGAGCCTGGTGGCGAAGGTGGGCGAGGTTCCGGGGGTCGCCGTGGCAGAGGGATCGGTCTTCGGCTTCGCGCTCGTCCTGGACGAGGACGGTGAGCCGATGCAGCCCGGTGGTGCTCCTACGCTGGGAACGAGCCTGACCGACGACCCCCGTCTGGCCGGAGCGGCCACCTTCCGCAAGGGCCGTACGCCGTCCGGGATCCACGAGATGGCGCTCGACGCCCGCACCGTCAAGCAGGCCGGCTACGAGATCGGTGACTCGGTCGACGTCGTGCTCAGGGATGGTCGGCGGTCGTTCTGGCTGGTGGGGATCATCGGCTTCGGCGAGACCGACAGCCTGCTGGGTGCCACGCTCGCGGGTTTCGACCTCCCCACGGCACAGAAGGTGCTCGGCAAGGTCGGTGTCGTCGACGAGGTGGACGTCATGGCCGAGGGCGGCGTGTCGGCGAGCGAGCTGCGCGACCGGGTCGCGGAGATCCTCCCCGAGGATGTCGAGGTGCTGACGGGCGAGCAGGTGGCCGAGGACGGCACGGCGTCCGTGCGCGACTCGATGGGCGCCTTCACCACGATCATGCTCGTGTTCGCCGGCGTCTCCGTCGTGGTCGGCTCCTTCGTCATCTGGAACACGTTCAACGTGCTGGTCGCCCAGCGCCGGCGGGAGGTCGCGCTGCTCCGCGCAGTGGGAGCGACCCGGCGCCAGGTGCTGAAGGGTGTCCTCCTCGAGGCGGCCGCCATCGGTCTGGTGTCGGGTGCCATCGGGTTGGCGCTCGGGGTCGCGCTGGCGGCAGGCATCCGCTCGCTGCTCGAGCTGATCGGCGTGGAGATGCCGACCACGTCGCCCGCCGTGGAGCCTCGAACGGTGATGGCTGCGCTGGCCGTCGGGTTGCTGGTCACCCTGGTCGCCGCGATCGCTCCGGCGTGGGCGGCCACGAGGGTGTCTCCCATGGAGGCCCTGCGCAACGCCGTGCCGGCCGGTGGCCCGGTCTCGCGTGCTCGGCGTCTTGCCGGATGGGGCGTCATCGGCGCCGGCATCGCGGCGCTCGCCGTCTGCGCGGTCGTCGGCAACCAACGGTGGGCGACCGTGTTCGCCACCTTGATCACCTTCGTGGGGCTGGTCGTTGCCGGTCCGACGCTGACGCGGGGGATGGCGCGCCTCGCCGACCACGGACCGCGGGGCGGGGGCTGGCGGTTGGCGGCCCGCAACATCGCCCGCAACTCGCGGCGCGCTGCGGCGTCTGCGCTCGCACTCACCATCGGCCTGACGGTGGTGGCCGCGGTGACGGTGACCGCGACGTCGCTCAAGGAGTCGGTCTCGGAGGCCGTCAGTGGCGGCAACCGGTCGGACCTCATCCTCGAGCCGGCTGGAGCCGGGCTGGGGATCAGTCCCTCCGTCGCGGACGTCCTGCGTGCCCGAAAGGACGTGGCTGACGTCGTGGAGCTCCGCGAGAGTGCTGCGCAGGTCGACGGCCGGTCCGCCTTGGTGACCGCGATGGACACCGACGGGCTGGATCGCGTCATCGACCTCGGCATCCAGGGCGGGAGCCTCGATGCGCTCGAGCCGGGGAGCATCTTGATCAGCACAACTGCCGCTGAGGACCTCGGCGTCCGTGTCGGCGACACGGTCACCGTCACGTTCCCGGAGACCGGGGACATCGCCCTCACCATCGGCGGCACGTTCAACAAGGGCAGTCTGATCAACACCAACTACCTGATGACGATCCCCGACTTCACGGCCAACGTGACCGCGCCGCTCGACGGCGCGATCCTGATGAACAGCACGTCAGGCACAGACCCCGCCCAGGCCAAGGCCGCGATCGAGGCAGCGCTCGTCGACTACCCCAACGTCACCGTCAACGACCCGTCGGACATCACGCAGAAGGCACAGGACTCGGTCGACCAGCTGCTGGGCATCGTGACAGCGATGCTGCTGCTGGCCATCGTGGTGGCGATCCTCGGCATCGTGAACACGCTGGTGCTCTCCGTCGTCGAGCGGACGCGCGAGCTCGGCCTCCTGCGGGCGGTGGGTGGGACCCGCCGGCAGGTGAGGACGGTCGTACGCCGCGAGTCCGTCCTGATCTCGCTGCTGGGAGCCGTCACGGGCATCGCGCTCGGCCTCGTCACCGGCATCGCCTTGAGCCGGTCCCTGGTCGCCGAGGGAGTCTCCACGCTTGCCGTGCCCACGCTGTCGCTCCTCACCTACCTCGTGATCGCTGCCGCCGTGGGCGTGCTCGCCGCGATCGGACCCGCTCGGCGTGCCAGCAAGGTCGACATCCTGCGCGCCATCGCATCCGAGTAGACGGATAGCCCGAAGGGGCGGAGAGCCCCTTCTGCGCGCAGGCGCCGCGACAGTGCGGCGGGACCCAGACCTTGTGCCCGGTGGAGGCCGCGCACACAGTGGACGACATGGGTGTCCGGGAGCAGGCAGCGGGCGCAGTGGTGGTGGCCGTCGATGGATCAGCTGCCAGCGTCGCTGCGCTCCACTGGGCCGCGGACCAAGCGGTCCTCACCCGTCGGCCACTGACCATCATCCATGCTGCCCCCGACAGGAACATCGCGACAGGCATCGCCTCCGAGACCCTCGCGACCGCCGTGCCTGCTGATGGGTTCCACGTCGTGGCGCAGGCCTGCGCTGTGGTCGAGGAGCGACACCATCTGCCTCAGATCCGGTCAGGGGTCGTACGGGGGGATCCACGCACGGTGCTCCTCGACGTCTCCGAGCACGCGTACCTCCTGGTCGTCGGATCTCGTGGGCGCGGACCGGTCAAGAGCCTGTTGCTGGGCTCTGTCGGGGTCGCTCTGGCGCAGCACGCCAGGTGCCCCGTCGTCGTACGCCGTCCTCACGAGGCCGACGCCGGCGGTCGCGGAATCCTGGTCGGCACCGACGGCGTACGGCACTCGGAACCAGCCGTCGACTGGGCCTATCGCCAAGCCGCCCTCAGAGAGATGCCGCTGACTCTCGTCCGCACGTTCGCCGACGGTCCATCTGTCGGAAGCATCTCCGCGGACGAGCCCGGTCACGAGGTTCTCTGGGCACAGCTGAACGCCGTTGCGCAGCAGTTCGGTCGCCGCCACCCGTCCGTCGAGGTGTCACTCCGGCTGGAACGGGGACTCCCAGGCGAGGCGCTCGCGCATGCGGCGGCCCACATGGACACCGTCGTGGTGGGCACCCACGTCAGACGATCAGTGCTCCGAGTCCTCGACCCCGATGTGACCACGAGGCTCGTCGAGACAGCGCCCTGCTGCGTCGCTGTCGTGCCTCCGCCCCTCTGAGGTCCTCGGCATCACCTCCGCAGGTTCACGGTCGGTCCAAGGCGCCGCCGGCAGCGAAGGGCGGTCGCCGATCGGGGGTGACCGCCCTGCTCGGTGGTCTGGATCGAGGCGCAGAGGCTCGTGGCCTCAGGAGCCGAGGAGCGACTTCATCTTCTCGATCTCGGCCGTCTGGGTGTCCACGACGTTCCCAGCAAGGTCGACGGCAGGCTTGTACTGCCCCTTCTCCTGCTGGTCCTGGGCCATCTCGACGTGCAGCGGGTGACGTCGACGGGCACCGTGGCCACGTCGGTGCCCGACCACATCGCCAGCCCCACGTCGGCCGCCGCCAGCGCCGGGGCGTCGTTGATGCCGTTGCCGGGGGCTCGGTGAGCGCGTCGTGCGGCCGCGTGTCGTGCCGGCCGCTCTGCACACGGGAGGTGACCAGCAGGACGCCCCGGTCCGCTTTCCCGTCTGGTAGAGGGACGAGAGCTCGCCGCGCGCGCCGCGACCGCGTGCCTCACGATGTGTCGCGCGGATGCATCTCTCGCACAGGGCAGAAGGTCCTTCCCAACAGGGTCGTCGGGCCCTGCCCGGCTCGGTCGGTTGCCTCTGTTACCGGGCAGCGGACCAAGCCATCGTGGAGGTGGATGGATAGGAAGTCTGGCTTCCTCCAAGAGGAGCCGAGACTCGTGCCGGAGGAGGCACCATGAGGCTCTACCGCTACCTGTGGGCAACGACAGCAGCCGTGATCATCTCGCCCGCCGCACTGTTCGACGCCATCGCGTACGGATGGTTGCGGATGGCGGCGATGGGGTTGGTGATGGCCTTGTTGGGGGGCCTCTTTGCCCTTGTCATCGCCGAAGGGCGCGCCGACCGGTGGCTCTGGGCACGACGTGGCGTGATGTGGGCGGGGTTCGGCGCCGTGGCCGCAGACGCCTTGGTGGCCACCTTGGGGCGCACTGGCGCCCTGATCGGCTCGGTCATCCTCGTGACCTCTCCTGCCGTCCTAGGATCGGTCCGTTCGTACCTCCTGAGGCGGTCCTCGCATCGCACGAGCGGTCCTCCAGAGATGCCCGCCACGTGCGATCTGCTTCGTCGTTGGGAGTGGACGACGGCCGAGGTGACCCGCGCTGACCTGCCTATGTCGCGACGGCTGGCGCTACTGGAAGAGCGCAGCAAGCTGCTCGACGAGGTCGAGCGCCGGGATCCGTCACACTTCGCCACCTGGATGGCTACTGCCGTGCCCGACGGGCGCGTCGACCACCAGCGGCCCAGGTGAGCAGCGACATGCCGCGGGTGGCGAGCCCTGAGGCGAGATGAGGGAGGAAGGCATGGAGAAGATCATGTGGCTCGTCCTGGGCGGCGTGGCGTTCGTCGCCGCCCTGCGTGCCGGCCGGAGTCCGCGTGCCATGCTCGTGGGCCGATGGGCCCTCGGCATCCTCCTCGTCGTCTTCGGCGCAGGGGTGAACGCGCTCTACCTCGTGCTGGGGACGGACTACTACGCAGGCTTCGCGGACACGTCTCCGTTCACGTTCGTCCGGGACACCTGGGAATCGCTCGTGGTTCCCAACACGGAGTTCTTCATCACCCTGCTGATCGTGGCCGAGGCGACCGCGGGGGCCCTGATCCTGAGCGGCGGGCGTAGGACACAGATCGGGCTCGTCGCCGTCATCGGGTTCCACGTCGGACAGCTCGCATTCGGCGGGGTGCTGTGGATATGGGCGCCGCTGATGCTGGTCGCCTTCGTCCTCCTCCTCCGAGCCGAACGGGGTGCCCCCACGGCGCCCACCCGCGCGTCGTCCGTGACGCACGTCCCCGCATGAGGGGGTCGCGATGTGGCGAACGGCGTTCGGCGTCCTCCTGGTCGCACACGGGCTTCTCACGATCGTCATCTGGACGCCTCGTCCCAGCGCTGCCGCGCCCATGGACACCAGCCGCTCCTGGCTGCTCGGTGAAGCGCGCGCAGTGTCCGTGGCGCTCGCTGTCGTGGCTGGACTCCTCATCGCCGCGAGCGGTGCGGGGCTGCTGAGCCACCAGGACTGGTGGTCGGTCGTGGGGCTCGGCGGCGGCGCCCTGTCCCTGGCGCTCTTCGCGCTGTTCTTCAGCGGTTGGTGGCTCCTGGCGATCACCATCAGTACGACGCTGGTCGTCGTCGCATTCCGCGATCTCGTCTGAACCACCCTGACGCTGCGTGACGCAGAGCGAGCCGCGGGGGCGGGGGCACACGGTGATGGCGACCTTGCCGCAGACCGTTCCCTCGTCCAGCTGCCGCACGGCGTCGCCTTCGAGGACGACGTCAATAGCGTCGTGTGCCGTCGGCCCTGTCGTCGCGGGTGCAAGTCCAGGACGCGATGCGCTCCGAGAGCACACGACCCCCGGGTGGATCAGCACGTCCAGTGGGGGAGCGTCCTCGAACCGAGTGGTGCGCGCCCAGCATGAGTGACCTCGCGCCGACGACGGGCACACCTTCGACCGACAGACAGAACGCGTCCCGAACACAGATCCTCCGGACTTGACCCGGGACCTAGGCCTGTCGAACCCGGGGCAGGTCGGCCCTGTGCATCAACTGGCCAGGGGCGTTTGCTGGAGGTAGAGGCGGCGAGGGTCCGCATGACAGGAACGATGGCAGCACGCGCTGGGCACGCCCCGGCACCGGCCAAGACTCCCGTACCGTGTCAAACGGCTCCGGATCCTCGTCACCTCGCAAGGGCGTGACAAATGCCGGCCTCAGGAGGATGACGAAATGAGAGAGCCGTCGAACGACAAGGGACGAGCCACGAGCGAGGCGCGAGACGCTGTCGCCGCCCGACCGTCGACCTCGTCTGCCACCGCGATCACCGCTGCGATGCGGCGCTACCTGGCCGCCGAGCAGTACCGCGAGCTCAGCCGAGAGGGCGAGCAGCCCCGGGCCAAGCCCGTTGCCGGCAACCACGCCGGTTGAGACTGGCGCACAGGATGCAAGGGAATGGCGGAGTGACGACCGTGCGACACGCAAGAGTCGGGGCGTGGCTCTTGCCCTGGCTCTGGCGGTCTTGGCCGGGACGTCGTGGACGGTGGCTCAGGGAGCAACCTCCTAGGCGGTGGGCGCGACGCGGACATGGAGATGACTCCCTGCCCGACCACGTGCTCCGGCTGTCCAAACCTGTCTGGCTCCCGAGCAGATCCCACCTGAGGATCTCCGTGTCTGGCCCCCTCCTTCACCCATGGTTGCCCCCGTACGTCGAGGGTCAACGCCAGTAGGGGGACAGTAGAAGTCATGGACACGGCCAGCGTTCGTCCGAGCTCGATCGTCGTCGGGGTAGACGGCTCTCCTTCAGCAGCGCACGCCCTCGAGTGGGCCGTCGACCAGGCTGCTGTCGAACACCGACCCTTGGTGCTGGCGCACGCCGTGTCGCACGAGGAGGAGGGATGGCTCGATCGGACCGGCCTCGACTACCAGGTCGGAGCTGACGTACGCCGCGCTCGCGGACACGAGCTGCTCGGGGCCGCACGGGCGAAGGTGGAAGAGCGCGACAGCGGCGTCGAGGTGCACACGGCGCTCGAGATCACGGATCCGCGGCACCTGCTCGTGGGGCTGTCCGGGGCCGCAGCCATGCTGGTGCTCGGCTCTCACGGACGGGGACCGGTCGGCAGCCTGGTGCTGGGGTCAGTCGGAGTCACGCTCGCTCGTGGTGCTCGATGCCCGTTGGTCATCTATCGACCAGCCGATGGAATGCGGGCGAGGCAGGGCGTGCTGGTCGGGGTTGACGGCGCGCGCGGGTTGGGTGAGGTGCTCCGATTCGCCTTCCGACAGGCATCCCTTCGTCGCCTGCCGCTGACGGTGCAGCACTCGTCGTGGGGCCCGCAAGCATCGGGGGTCTACCCGTCGGACCGCCCCATCGACATCGAGAGGCAGCGCCCGCTGGTGGCAGAGGAGGTGGCGGGCCTGAGCGAGGAGTTCCCAGACGTGCGAGTGAGGTACGCCTGGGCCCAGGGTCATCCAGCGGACTGCCTGGTCCGTGAGGGCTCCCGAATGGACCTGCTCGTCGTGGGAAGGCACGAGGACGGCGCGTTGTCCCGTATCAGGCACAGCTCGATCGCGACCAGAGTCGTGGAACACGCCAGGTGCCCGGTGGCCGTAGTGCCCATCTCGTCCCCATGACGCCCCGATCGGCGACGCAAGTTCAGTGCGTTCGGGTGACGGGGCACGTACCGCACGGCACGCCGGAACCTCACATCACCGCGACGACGTTCATCGTCGCGTGCATCAGTACGGGACCCACGATGCTCTCTGTGCGCACGCGCACGTGCCCGGCGACGACGCCGAAGATGAAGGCGACGAAGACCTGCAGGATCACGAAGGCGGTGTCGACGTATCCGAGGTTTCCGAGATGACCGATGCCGAACGCGGCGGCGCTGATCAGGACCGCCCACGCGGGGGAGTGAGAACCCACGTGGCGACGGCGGAACAGCTCCAGCAGTGCGCCGAGCAGGAAGCCGCGGAAGAGCAGCTCCTCGCCGACCGGCACGAGAACGAACTCGCCCACGGTCGCGTCGTACGGCGCGGTCGATCCGGTCATCCGGAAGGCACCGACGACTGTTGCCACTGCCAGGATGCTCACGACGACAAGAACCACGTGCTTGTGGGTCCTTCCGGGGCCCAGCCCAAGCCGGTGGGGTGCCCACGCACACAGGAGCACTCCCAACACGAAGGTTGCTGCGCCGACAGGCATCACCACTGACTCGCTCAGCGAACCAGTCAGGAGTGAGAAGGCGTACGCCGCCAGCACGGCAAGCAGACCCGCCGCCACCACAGTGAAGGCGGGTGAGCTGACCCTCCGACGCGAGGTCCGTTCTTCCATCCCGATCTTGGGACGTCCTACGGTCATGCCTTCACGATGACGCCGCGCCGACGCTCTGGACAGGGCCGAGAGTCACGTGGTGTCAGCCTTCCGGCACCTGCACACGGGAACCGCGCTCAGGCCCTTTCATGTCACTTCGATGTCACACGGCAACTGAAAACGTCCCTGGACAACGGAGTTGTCCAGGGACGTTTCGCAGGTCAGACGCCTGATGAGGGGTGAACCCGCAGGTCAGCGCCAAACGTGACTCAGATGTCGTAGTAGACGCTTACGCGCCCCTCCGAACTGGGAAAACTCTGCGGCTGAGAGGCTCCATGTACCGAGCGTGTAACAAGCGACCGGTGTGCGTCCGCTTGTGGTCGTTAGCCGACGTTGCTGATGCTGTCCCGTGCTGTTGCGAAGGCAGCGTCGACGGCGTCGCGGGTGCGTTCGGAGCTGCTCGGCATCAGGTGCGTGTAGGTGCGCAGCGTGAAGCCGGGGTCGCTGTGGCCGAGGTACTCCGAGACGGCTCGAATCGACTCACCCGCGTCGAGCAGGACCGACGCGTACCAGTGCCGCAGGGCGTGGCAGCCGTTGTCACGGTTCGGCTCAACGTTGGCTCGCTTCTGCGCGGGCCGCCACAGCCTGCTGTTGAAGTAGTTGCGGTTGAGCGCTGATCTCTCGCGTGTCGTCAGCAGGAGCGGAACGTCTACGCGTTCCACGTTTCCCGGCGTCAGCCACGGCAGGCTCACGCGCACCGGCGGGAACTGGGCCAGGTGAGAGTTGACCTCGGCTGCGACGCTCGACGGCAGGGGGACGGTCCGCGTCTTGCGACCCTTCGGCGGAGCGAAGACCAGCTTGTTGCCGGCGAGGATCCGCACCTGACGCTGGACCTCGACCGTGCCCGCGAGGAAGTCGAAGTCGGCGGGGGAGAGGGCGAAGATCTCGCCCTGGCGCAGTCCCAAGCCGGAGCCCAGCGTGACCGCGAGCCGATAACGTTCCGGGAGGGCATCGTGCATCGCACTGATCTGCTCCGCCGGCCAAGGCACCACTCTGCGGCGCACCACGGACGGCCGCCTGACCGAGCCCGCGTTGCACGGGTTCTTCGCGATCAAGTTGTCGTCGACCGCGGCGCCAAGGATCGCCGAGATGTTGGCCAGGATGACGCGGCGGTAGGTGTCCGAGAGATCCATTGTCCGAATCAGACCCTGGATGGTCGACGGCTTGATCTGCCTCAGCTGGAGGTGACCAATGACCGGCAGGACGTGGACCCGAAGCCGCAGGTCGGTCGCCTCGTAGGTCGTGTGGTCGAAGGTCCTGCTCGCGAGCCAGTCGCCGGAGAAGTCGCGGAAGGTCACGCGGCCCGCGTTGACGTCGAGGTAAGTGCCGCGAAGCTTGTCCGCCTCAACGGTGTTGCGAAACGCCTCCGCGTCCGCCTTCTTGCGGAAGGACTTCCGCCGCTGGCGGTCTTCGGGATCGCGGTAGTTGACGACGTAGCGAGGACTGCCGTCAGCGGCGCGTGTCGAGCTGATGCTGGCCATATGAACCTCCGAGACTGATCACGCTAGCTGCCGGGACGGACACACGGGGGCTGCTTGCTCGTGTCGGGTGACCGTCACCGCGCACCCCACCGAACGGTGGGACGGGATTGCACACGGGTGCGCTGAAGCTCCTCGGCCACGGGACTCCACCGCGCATCGCCGAGCTGTCCGGCGTCAGACCTCTCGCGCAGGTCCCGCAGGACGCGCCGGCACGCGGCCGGCGACGCCAGCACCGCTTGCACGTGGTCGTCGAGAGAGACCTCGACCTGGACGTAGCGCGTGGCGATCGCGCCGGCCGCCGCGGCTCGTCGCTCTTCGGATGCTGATCGGCGGCACTTCGCCGAGCACCACCGCCGCGGTCGACCCGGCAACCTCGGCAGGACGTCGACGATGACATCACCGCATCGCGGGCACGACCGCACGGGCTCGTGTTGCTCGGTCACCCCTGACGCTCGAGCTCGAGCGTCCACGCGATCACCGTCGACGCCCGCCAGCGCACATGCTTGCCGACCCGGAAACCGGCCGGCCCGTAACCGCTGGTGCGCCAGCAGTAGACGGTCTGCTTCGGGACGCCGAGGTAGTCGGCGACCTCCTCGACCGTCCACAGCTCGCCGGCTTCAGCAGCCGCACGATGCGGACGGGCGGCACCCCGTGAGCGGGCGCCCGTGGCCCGGGGCTCGGGCGCCTCTCCCCAGAGCGTCGGTTGCGCTGAACTATCGGTGTCGTCCTTCATGGCGGGTTCTCCTCCGTGGTGTCTCGGCGCTAGCCGTCGTCGCTTGTCGACAGGCGGGGATAAGCAACTCGAGCGAGCGCCGATCGGACAGCTCCGGCGCCTCGGACGTTGGGCGGCGGCCCGTCATCAGGGCCACCAGCGAGACCTCACCAGGTTTCGTCCGCCGAAACCCGGACCGGAAGTGCATGGGGTGCGAGGGACTTGGTGAGCGCGTTGGGCGCTACGCCGGTCAGCGATCGCGGTGGTCGCGACGGGACTGAGGCGAGAGGGCGGGGGTGTGATGTCCGATCGGTGGCGGTGAACGCGCGGTGTACGCCGACCTTGTCCGGGAAGAGCCGCGAGCTTGCTTCATGAAACTCGCCATCGCGGGCTGTCTGTCTGACCCCTGCGTTGCCGTCAAGAGATCAAGCTAGGTGCCGGTCGCCCGAGACAACACGCAACAAGGCACTCACCTCGAGATCGTCACGCCCTAGCCGGGCGGCTGCGTCGAAGTACGAAACCGCGCCGGTGAGACGGTGCTCGATGCCGGCCGCGGGCAGCTTGGTCATCGGCGCTGAGGCCATCTTGACGACTCGCTGGTGATGGCCCAGCGACGTTCCTTGCGCAGACCGCCTACTGGCGGACCAGGGCGCAGGAGGCCGAACCACTCCCAGTCGTTGGACACGGGCCAATGCGGAGGTGGCGAACGTGCCGAGAAGCTAACACGGACTATCCGAGCAGTCGCTCCTCATGAGGCGCTCGTGAGATGACTTCCGCGCCACCGTCGGTGACAATGATCTGCTCCTCGAGCTTGACTCCGTGCTGCCCGCCCACTGCCCCAACGTAGGCTTCCACGCTGAGTGACATGCCGGCACAGACCTCGCCATCGTGGTGATTGTCGAACTTGATGGCTGGCCATTCGTCGGCCAGACCAGATCCGTGCGCGATGAAGGGGTAGTGCTGCTGCCTGTACCGCGCTGGCATCCGGCCCGCGAGCTCCTCGCCGAGCTCGCGAAACGAAGCACCTGGTCGGATCGTGCCCATCGACTCGTGGACGAAATCGTAGGCCACCTGGTAGAGGTGGCGCTGTTCGGCAGTGGGCCGTACGTCTCCGCACAAGTACGTGCGCGAGTAGTCGGTCAGGTAGCCGTCGGCACCCACGAGGTCGGTATCCATGGCGACGAGGTCCCCGGGCTCCACGACTCGGTCCGAGGCCTCTTGCATCCACGGGTTGGTGCGCGGCCCGGACGCTAGAAGTCTTGTCTCGGCGTACTCAGCACCCGCAGCGAGCGCGTCACCCATGTAGCCGCCCCATAGTTCGTTCTCCGTGATGCCCGGTTTGATTCGCTCGCGCATGGCGAGCACCGCGCGATCGCACGCATCCGCATTACGTCGCAGCAGGCGTAGTTCGTCCTCGGTCTTGATCGCACGCGCCTCCTCGATGGCGCCCTGCGCGTCTGCAACGACGAGGCCGCACTCTTGGAGCGCCAAGAATGCGACGGCGCTGGTCCTGTCGACGCCGAGCCGCTCGCCCTTGAGGCCGAACTCTCGGAGCGCATCGGCGATCTCGAGCGCAAAGACCTTGGCGTTGTCGGCTGAGTTCGTTCCAGAACCGAAGAACGTCCAACCCGGTGCCCGGCGCACCTCGCCCACGTACCGGTCCTCGGCGAGATGGAAGGCATCCTCGTACTCCCAGAGGATCGGGACGCCATCTGCGGGCAGCAACAGCCAGCGGGAGGGCACGTGCAAGTTCTCGACAACCGCTACACCGATGGACCCCGCGTACCTGACGTTGTTCGGATCGAACAGGAGTGCGGCAGCGAGCCCGTGCGTGCGGAGGCCTGACTGGGCGCGCTCAAGTCGCTCTTGACGCATGCGACCATCGTCGAAATGTTCCATTGGGTCACGCGTCTGTTCGCTCATAGCGGGTCTTTCTGTGAGGGCGGGGTCGGCGAGCCGCTAAGGCGTGGCAAGGCTCAATCAAGGGGCTGATGCGTCATCCGGGAGCGAGCGCCGGTGATGTCGGAGCCGGTCGGGCGACGGGAACACGCTCGACCCGGTAGTCCTACCGGGCCGAGCGTGCCCCCGGCCTATCACCCGATCAAACGCAGATCGCCCACCTCGGACGCTGACGGATCCAACCCATGTTTCTCGAGCAGCTCGGCGATGGTGCCGTCTTCGCGCATCGATTCGAGGTTGTCGTTCACGGCTTGAACCAGCGCCTCGTTCTCGGCGGACATCGGGAAGCACACCTGCGGTGGCTCGAGGCTCGAGACCACTCGTTCGTCAGGCGCCGGCACGGCCACTTCCCACGGGCTGCCCTGCTGCTCATTTGCGTACGCCGCGGACCCCGAGGAGTCGACGGCAGCATCGATTCGACCAGACTTGAGATCGTTGTACATGGCTGTCGGGTTGGGGTAGAGGCGCAGGTCGGACCCGTAGATAGCCTTGAGGTCCTCGTTCCAGTTGTAGCCGTCAACGCTGCCGAGCGCCTTGCCCTGGAGCTCGTCGAAGGTGTCGGTCCCGTCAGTCGAGATGACGCCGAACTGATCCATATAGACGGGATTCGACAACGACATGACGTCGGCGCGCTCTTGGGTGCACCACCAGTTCCCCGAGGCGATGTCGACGCGGCCCGTTTGCGTCGCCGGGATCACCGAACCGGTATCGAGCGGCTTCCCCGTGAGGCTGAGACACTCCATCTCTGCGATTCGAGAGAGCAGCTCTCCCTCGAGGCCACCCACGTTGGTGCCGTCCACCTGGACGAAGGGGGGGAAGTTGTAGGTGGCCGTGGTGAGCGTGCCGTCTACCACCGTCGTCAGTCCCTCGTGGGCCGGGGTGCATGATCCCCCTCCCGAACCAGCGCTCGAGCCCGGCGATGACCCGCATGCTGTGAGTGCGGCCAGTCCGAAGACCGCTGCGCTGGTTCTTAGAATGATTCGGTCTCTCATTGCGTCTCCAATTGTTTGTATCGGCTGTCATGCATGGCGGTTCAACCTCTTCTCCGCGCGTTGGTTCAGCACGCTGGCGGAGATGCTGAGAGCGGCATACAGCGCCCCGGCCAAGAGAAAGAGATTGAAGTAATGAAAGGTCTCGTTCGCGATCGACTTCGCTTGAGCTGTCAACTCGCGGACGGCTATGACATATGCCAGTGAAGTCGCTTGAAACATGATGATGCAAAAGCCGACCAGAGGGGGCATGGCAATCCTGAGCCCTTGTGGAACTATGACGTCACGAAGCACGTGCGCTCTGCTCATGCCCAGTGCCTGACCTGCCTCCACCTCGTCCTCCGGAACTGCCTGCAAACCACCACGAATGATTTCGCTGCTGTACGCAGCAGTGCTGATTGCGAGAGCGATGAAGGCAGCGACGAAGGCTGGCAAGGTAAGCGGGATGCCGTTGTAGACCAACAGCAGAAGTACCAACACCGGCGTGCCTCGCCCCAGTTCGACAAGAGTCGTAGCGACCATCCCGATCGCCCGTGACCGCGACGCGGCAGCTATGGCGAGCACCAATCCGCCGGGTAGACCCAGGCCGAGGGTCATGAAGGTGAGCTGCAGACTGACCCACAGACCTTCCATGAGGGGATCGGCGTACGTGACGAGGTCGCTCCACAGGGTGCTCATCGGGCAACTCCTCGACGGAGGCGGGCCTCTAGCCGTCGGGCCCCCCAAGCGGAGGGAAGAGTCAGCGCGACGTAATACGCTCCGGCTACGAAGTACGGCGTCGCCGACGACGAAGTGCTGGCCACCGTGTTCGCGTAGTAGGTGATCTCAAAGACTCCGATCGTGGAGGCGAGGGACGAGTCCTTCAACAATCCGATCGCGTAGGTGGCTGATGCCGGCACAGCGACTCTGATCATCTGAGGGCCGATGACTCGAGTAGCCGTGTCCACCGAGGACATGCCGAGTGCCCGACTCGCCTCGTACTGGCCTTGCTTGATCGCCCGTAGGGAGCCGCGATAGATCTCCGCCATGTAAGCCGCGGACACCAGGCCGAATGCCGCCACAGCCGACACCCAAGAGGTGAATACGCTGCCCAGCGCTGGGTCGAACTGGGTAGGACCGTTGTAGATCAAGAAGAGCCACACGATCATCGGGACGCCTCGCGTCACCTCGATGAAGGCTCGTGCTGACCAGCGCAGAGACGCTAGGGGTGACATCCGCAGCGCAAGGATGGGAACACCGAGCACCGCCCCGATCGCGAATCCCGCTACGGTCAGTTGGATCGTCATGACGATCCCTTGTGCTACGGCTCCCCACACGGTCTCGGTCACTGTCGGTCCACCACAGCACGGAGGAACTGGCGGGTCCGTGCATGCCGCGGCCCGCTGAAGATGTCGTGCGGGTCGCCCTCCTCGAGGATGCCTCCATCGCTCATGACGACCAGGTGGTCGCTGACGTCGCGCGCGAACTGCATCTCGTGCGTGACAACGACCATGGTCATGCCCTCGTCGGCGAGTTCCCGCATCACAGTGAGCACCTCCAGCCCGAGCTCGGGGTCGAGCGCGGAGGTCGGCTCGTCGAAAAGCATGACCTTCGGGTCTAGGGCCAACGCTCGCGCGATGGCGATCCGTTGCTGCTGACCCCCAGAGCATCGAGCGGGATACTGGGACGCCTTGTCCGCGAGACCTACGCGGCCCAGAAGTGCGTGAGCCCTGTCCTCGGCGTCCGCCCTACTCCTGCCGAGCACCCGCTGCTGCGGAAGTGCAATGTTGCGGAGCACCGTCATGTGTGGGAACAAGTTGAATGATTGAAAGACCATCCCCACCCGCGAGCGGAGAGCCGCTAGTTCTTTGGGTTTGATGGTGTGGTCGGTTTGAATGGTGACGCCGTCAACAGTGATGGATCCTGAGGTCGGCCGCTCCAGCAGATTGATACAGCGCAGAAGAGTGCTCTTGCCGGCACCGCTCGGACCAATGAGCGCAAATACCTGCCCGGCTCCCACGGAAAGCGACACGTTCTGCAGTACGACGTGGTCTCCAAAGCTCTTTTCGACGTTCTCGAGCCGGATCGCGGGATTGCCGGTTCCCAAGTTTGTCATCCGTAGATACTCCAATTCATTGTCCGTCGCAGCGGTACCTCTCGGCTCGCTGGACACCGCCCTGCGACCCGCGTGACACTAGGAGATGCTCATTGCGGCAAGAATTGGTCGTTTAACGAAGAGTTTCGGAGTCTCTCGTAAGACCTTGACGTTGATTGTCATTTGGCGCCGGCCACTCGCAACGCACTGGTCAGACTGACGCCGTGCTCGGACGGCTGCGAGACTTCAGTCGTGGAGCAGGAGAACTGGGTGAGTGACGATGAGGCGCTCGAGGCGGCGGCGTGGAGGACGGCCACTCCGTTGGCGGGCGTGACTCGAGGGCCGTACTTCGGTCCTGGCTACGAAGTGTTCAAGGTGATCGGCAAGGTGTTCATGATGACCACGGACGTGCCGGGGCGGATGGTCGTGACGTTGAAGTGCGACCCGCACGATGCCCTCGCCCTCAGGACCGAGTTCCCGTCGATCGTCTCGGGCTACCACATGAACAAGCGTCACTGGATCTCGATCGGCACCGGTGCCGGCATCACCGAAGGTCTCGTGAGCGAGCTTGTCACCAACGCTTACCTGCTGGTGGTGGATTCACTGCCGCGCCGGCTTCGGCCCCTCGAGCCACGCCGCCCGTGAGCTTGCGAGATACATCGCCCGATCAGGCAGCTGCCCTGACCGTCAGGTCGTGGCTCCCGATCGGATAACGGGAAGGGTGACGAAAGAATCCGCACCCAGGTGGACGGTCTGCCTGGCGGTCCGCATCTCTCCGGTCTCCGCGCCGTCCGCCGTGTTCAGGTTGCGGTCCCAACGGGGAAAGGAGCTCGAGGTGACGTGCACGCGCATCCGGTGTCCCTTCTTGAACAACATGCTGGTGGACCAGAGGTCGACCATGACCACACTGGCCTTCCCGGGGGGAGTGACGACTCGAGTGATCCCGTCCACGACGTTGTACGACGCGCCGTCCGGATGCACGTCGCACAGCCGGACGACCCAGTCGGTGGTCGTGGCATCTGTGGCGACGGTCAGTTCGGCGCTGATGCGGCCCGTGACCTCGACGTCGTCCTTGAGGGGTTCGGTGGTGAAGACCAGGACGTCGTCGCGGCTCTCGGTTCGAGACTGCTCGAAGCTGCCTGCAGGTGCGTGGCCGAGGAGGGTGTTGCCACCGAGGGTCGGCACCGGGTTGGCAGGGTCATAGGTGTACGACACTCCAGACGTTCCTGCTACTGGTGCTGCTCCCGCACGACCGTCAGGCTGCAGGAACAGCTTGGTCGGCTCGGCGCGTTCGAGCGGCCACGCGTCCTCGTGCCGCCAGCTGTTCGCGCCCATCGTGTAGATCCGGACCGGCGGCTCATCTGGGAGCGCGTCGCCGGACAGGTGGCCGTGCAGCCATCCGAAGGTCGAGCTCGCGAGCGAGGGGCCGAGATCGACGGCGCCGCCACTCGCCGCGGCTCCGAAGTTCAGCTCGCCTTGCTGCGGCATGAAGGACATGTGGTTCCACGGGCCGATGACGAGGCGATCCTGCGGACCGCCGTTGACGAAGTTGTCAATCGTGCCCTGGAGGAAGATGTCGAACCAGCCGCCGATGTTGAGGGCGGGCACCTTAACCGCTTCCTGCCGGCGCGACACGTCACCGCTGTCGACGTCGAACGAGGGTAGGCGGTGCCGCGTGATGACCGGGTCGGTCAGCGGAGTGCGACCCGTCGGCAGCTCGTCGTACGTAGCGCCGGGCAGAGCGTCCACTGCGGCCACCAACTCTCGCACGGCGCGCATCATCGCGTCCTCGTCGGCCGCGTGACGGCGGACGGCCACGTCGAAGCCGGCCACGACGCTCCACGCGCGGCCCAGGCCGAGCTCGCGTGCACCACCCCTGGTGGTCAGGCCCTCGCCATCGCGGAACGTGATTGAAGGAGCAATGGCGCCTAGTGCCTCGGGCTGCTCTGATGCGGCCTGCCACTGGGCGTTGCCCATGTAGCTGGACCCCCACATTCCGACGCGCCCAGTCGACCCGTCCAGGTGCGCCGCCCACGCGACGGTGTCGGCACCGTCCTGCGCCTCTGTCGCGAGCGGCACCCAGTCGTCCCCTTCCGAGGCATTCCTCGCGCGCACGTCCTGCACGACGGCGATTAGCCCATGCTTCACGGCTGTGAGTGGCTCGAGGAACATGTTCTCGAAGGGATCGGCCTTGCCGTACGGCGTCCTCACCACGATCACAGGCCACGGCCCGTCCCCACTCGGCCTGTACACATCGGCACGAAGCACTGTGCCATCGCGCATCGGCACGGGTACGTCGTACTCGATAGAAGCACCGGTCATTGCCAGACTCACCCTTCTTGCACCAGTACGGACCTATACGCAACGCATCGTGAGGCCGCCGTCGACGGGCAGGCAGACTCCGTTCACGTAGGCGGCGGCATCGCTCGCCAGGAACAGGGACGCGTTGGCGACGTCCCAGCACGTACCCATCCGGCCGGTCGGACTCAGGGCGTGGCGGCGCTCCAACAGCTCGTCGATGGTGTCAGCCTGGCTGTGCAGCTGATGACGCACGATCGGGGTGTCCATGAAACCCGGTGCAACGGCATTCGCCCGGATCCCTTCGCGAGCGTGAGTCAGGGCGAGTGACACGGTCACCTGGTTGACCGCCGCCTTGCTTGCCATGTAGGCCGGGTAGGGATAGCCGACGTCGCGCAAGCTGGCGATGGAGGACACGTTCACGATCGCGCCCCTCTGCTGCTTGATCATCACGGGCAAGACGTACTTGGTCGTCAGGAAGACCGAGTCGACGTTGAGCGCGAACGCTCGCTGCCAGCTGGCGTATTCGAGGTCGATCGGCCCTCCGAGAACGGTCACCCCAACGTTGTTGTGCAGGACGTCGACGGTTCCGTAGGCGTCTAGCGCCTGCGCGACGGCTGACTCGACAGAGTCCGGATCGGTCGCGTCGGCAGTGATGGGGGTTGCCAGACCTCCCTCAGCCTCGATAGCGGCGGCCGTTCGATCGGCGGCCTCTGCAGAAAGGTCAACAACCGCGACGTGCGCACCAGCTCGGGCGTAGGTCATGGCCGTCGCCTGCCCGTTGGTGACCCCGTCGGCGCCTCCGCCGCCCCCGAAGACGATCGCCACGCGGTCCTTCAACGATCCGATCATTGTCATCACACCTTGGCCAGGCGCCGTGGGGCGACGCGACGTTTCGGACTGGCAGTGGTCACGGTGGGCTGTCTGCCACCGAGCAGGAACGCAGCCCACTCTTCGTCTTCAGACGCTTGGGCGTCCGTGCTGTCGACGGGTACCAGCTTTACCGGACTTGTTGCTTCATCCACGTCTGCGATGGTGCACCGTTTCGTCTGGCGGCGCGTCCCTCCGTTGTCGAAGGCATCGTCCGGCGTTTCCGACATGTGCAGGTCAGGTGGCGCAGTGCGGTCGGCATGACGGTCATCGCGGGCCGCGATCCTAGGATGTGAGAATGGCAAGCCCGGAGATCCAGTCCCTCGTCGACGAGCTCGCCGAACAGCTGCAGCGCTCCGTGGTCATCGACGACCCGGGGCTTGGCCTGCTCTACAGCAGCGCGCATTTCGGCGACGAGGACCCCGTTCGCATCGACTCGATGCTCAACAGGCGCACCGACAGCAAGGTCATAGGACACGTGCTTGCCCACGGCGTGCTGTCGTGGACACGCCCGGGAATGATCTCGCCCAGCGACGAGCTAGGACTGCACTCGCGGGTGTGCGTGCCGGTCCGCTGGCAGGGAGAGCTCGTCGCGCTGATCATGGTGATGGACTCGGACGGGAGCCTCACCACGGCAGAGACGCGACGCATCTCGGACGTCGCAGATCGCGTGGCCCCGCTCCTGGTCACTGAGCTCAAGCCGGCAGACCAACCGGGCGAGCAGCTCGTGCTGGGTCTCGTGAGCAGTGACCCGACTCTGCGTCGCCAGGCCCTGGGGGAGTTGAGCCAGTCTGGATCCGCACTGGTCGCCGAGCACGTCACGGCCATACGCCTACTGGTCGGGTCTGGCGAGGGTGAAGCGTCGTCAGCGCACGTCACCGTCGCCTTGCGAAGCGCGCTCGCGCTCCCCGGCCCGACAGGATCGACGCTTCATCTGGCCGCGGTCACCGCACCGGGAGGTGTCGTCATCATTGGGGGCCGTCGGGCCATGACGCACGGGGCAGCACAGAATCATGCGCAACGCATGATCGCTCGCGTGGACGACCTGTCTTCCGGGCGATTCAGAGCCTATGCAGGCATCGGTCCGGCCGTGACGGGGATCGACAGGGCGCATGAATCGGCCGAGCTGGCCGGGCTGGCCGTCGCCGCCGCGGAAGTCGGCGTCGTCGACGTCGCTGCCCAGTGGGAAGATCTCGGTCCGTACGGCCCGCTGATGCGCATACCGCCGCATCAGCGCGGTGCCGGCTCGCTCCCATCGGAGGTCAGGAGGCTGCTGGAGGTCGACCGGGACGGGGCTCTTCTGGAGACCTTGCGGGTCTTCCTCGATGTCGCAGGCGCTGCTTCTGCGGCCTCGGCAGCCCTGCAGATCCACCGCACCACCCTCTATTACCGGCTCTCGCGCGTCGAGGAGCTTCTCGGAGTCGACCTGTCGGACGGACGCACCCGGCTCACCCTCCATCTCGGCATCGCACTGCTCGACAGCGCCCCGGGGCATCGACAGACGTAGCAAGAAGGAAGCCACGGTTCCATCGTGCTGCCATGGCTACATCGTGGAGGCATGTCGCATGCTCGGGTGACCTCCGCCTGCCGGCAACCCGACGACTGGGAACACACAATGACTGATCGAACGACATGGATCGCCGAGACCGCACGCGTCATGGGCCGGGTCCGGCTCGGCCCGGAGAGCAGTGTCTGGTTCGGGGCGGTTGTCCGGGCCGATCAGGAAGACGTCAGCATCGGCGGGCGTACGAACATCCAGGACAACGCCGTCCTTCATGCGGACCCCGGGTTCCCGTTGCGCATCGGGGACGACGTGTCAATCGGTCACGCTGCGGTCGTGCACGGGTGCACGGTCGAGAACGGTGTGCTGGTGGGGATGGGGTCGGTCATCATGAACGGTGCCGTTATCGGGGCGGGTAGCACGGTCGCTGCAGGCGCCGTCGTCCTGAGCGGGACAAAGGTGCCGCCGGGCACCCTGGTCGCCGGGATCCCTGCCAAGGTGCGACGCACGCTCGACGAGGACGAGGTGCAGGCTAATCTGTATGCGGCCCGGCTCTATGTCGACTTGGCCGGACGTCATCGGGACGGCGAGTTCACCCCTCGGCCGTGAGCGGCACTCCGCACTCGGCCGCACGGGGAGCTTGAGGGCTCAGCCGGTGCGCGTGAGCGCAGCCGTCCCACCTGGTCCTGCAGTGTCGACCAAGCCCGGGTCCAGCAGCACCTTCCCGGCTTCCCCCTTCATCAGCTCGAGCGCCTCCGGCAGAGCGCTCAGAGGCAGGCGGTGAGTGATCAATCCCTCCAGGTCAACCCTTCCGGCGACGATGAGGGCGGACAGCCGGTGCCACGTCTCCCAGATCGATCTGCCCCAACTGCCTCGCAAGGTGACCCCGCGAGTGATCAGCGTCTCAGTCACATCAATGTTCACCGGTCCCTTGACCAGCCCGATCGCGACGACCGTCCCCTCGCGTCGGACGACGCGGACCGCGCTCTCCAGCGCGGTGCGCGACCCAGAGCACTCGAGCACCAGGTCGAATCCCGTGCGTATCCGCGTCGCGCTGTCTGCGGCGTCGAGGGGTGACTCGTCGGCGCCGACCGAGGTTGCGCCGAATGACTCGGCCAAGGATCTCCGGTAGGCGTTCGGTTCGACAGCGGTGACCTGTCGTGCACCTAACGCATGGGCGACCTGAATCGCTATGAGCCCGACAGGGCCTGCACCCGACACCAGCACCGAAGCGCCCGCCAGATTCACCCCCGAGCGGAGAACGCCATGCATCGCGCTGCCGGCGGACTCCAGCAGCGCGGCGGCTGCGGGGTCGATACCCTCGGGCACGACGAAGCAGCTCCGGGCCGGTACGACCAGACGCTCGGCGAACGCGCCGTCGACCGTCACGCCCAGCAGCTCCAACCGCGAGCAGTTGTGCCCGTTGCCGCTGAGGCAGTTGAAGCACTCTCCGCAATGCAGGTGCGTCTCGATCGCCACAGGCATGCCGACCGACAGCCCGGTCACGCCTGCCCCGACCTCCACTACGACGCCGCCCACCTCGTGGCCCATGGTTCGGGGATAGGTCATGCCCATATCTCCGCCTGCGTCCCCGGACTCGTAGAAGGCTGCATCGGAGCCGCAGACCGACGCCGCAGCCACCTCGACCCGCACATGGTCTCGCGCGAGGTCCGGCTCGCCACGGTCGAGCACGAACTGGCACCCGCGTCCCGGGGCGGCTTTGATGACTGCGCGCATGTGACGAGCGTGACCGCCACGGCGCAGCACGAGCCACCGTCTGCTGACGAACATCCGGACAGAGATCTCGCGACAGGTGTCGTAAGAGGCGCAGCCCGACCCTCTGTGCCGCTGACGTTCATACAACTGTCGCAATCGCCCGCTGCCGAACTCGGCAGTCGGCGGTTGTCGTCGCTGGCCGCCCCGCAGCAGTGTGGTAGGCGTACGAGGCGTCTGATTGTGCCTCGGTGTGAACGTCCCACGGCGACTGCCCTGCACCGTCGTGACCGATCAGGAGACTGTCATGACATCCACTCTGGACCCGCGCGCCGCCCAGCCCGGTCGGGTCGCAATTGTCCTGCGTCGAGCCCGAGGAGCACGCCGATGAGTGCGGCCCGGACCTCGATCATCGGCTGGGAGCACTCGCCCTTCGGCAAGCTCGAGCACCCCGACACCATGTCGCTCATGGGCAGCGTGGTGCCAGGAGCGATCGCCCACGCGGGGCTCACGACCGAAGACGTCGACGGCATCTTCGTCGGCGTCTACAACAACGGCTTCACCACACAGGACTTCCAGGCCGGCCTCATCTCCATGGCAGTCCCTGCCCTGGCTGAGGTGCCCGCCGCCCGCCTGGAGAATGCCTGCGCCACCGGGTCCGCGGCGCTGTATGCGGCGCTGGACTACATCGAGTCCGGCCGCGGCAAGGTCGCGCTCGTCGTCGGCGCGGAGAAGATGTCCGGGGTGACCTCGTCACGCGCCGGGGAGATCCTGCTGTCCGGCTGCTACGGACCAGAGGAATCGGCTGTCGAGAGTGGGTTCGCTGGAGTCTTCGCCGGCATCGCGCGCGCGTACGCAGACCGCTACGGCGACCCGAGCCGGACTCTGGCTCAGATCGCCGCCAAGAACCACCGCAACGGCGTGACCAACCCCTACGCCCAGATCCGCAAGGATCTCGGCTTCGAGTTCTGCAACACGGTCTCGGAGAAGAACCCGATGGTCGCGACGCCCTTGCGACGTACCGACTGCTCGCTGATCTCCGACGGTGCGGTCGCCGTCGTTGTGGCGTCCGCCGACGTAGCTCGATCCGCGCCGCGCCGCGTCGCGTTCAGGGCTCGCACCCAAGCCAACGACTTCATGGCCCTGTCGAAGCGCGACCCGCTGGAATTCGCCGGAGCGCGCCGCGCATGGTCAGAGGCGACGGCTCAGGCCGGCATCTCGACGATGGACCTCGACTTCCTCGAGACCCACGACTGCTTCACCATCGCCGAACTGCTGCAGTACGAAGCCCTCGGCCTCGCGCCCAACGGCCAAGGGCACCGGGTCCTCGAAGAGGGGCTCGTGGCCCCGGACGGTGCGCTTCCGGTGAACCGCAGTGGCGGACTCAAGGCAAAGGGCCACCCCATCGGCGCCACCGGCGTCTCGATGCATGCCATGGCAGCGATGCAGCTGACTGGAGCCGCAGGCGACATGCAGCTTCCCCACGCCGACCTGGCAGGGGTCTTCAACATGGGCGGCTCTGCCGTCGCCAACTATGCGAGCATCCTGGAGGCGTGGTGACGCACCCCCGGACCCCGCAGGTGGCCAAGGCCACGACCAACCTCTCGACCTTGCTGCGGCAGACGGCCGCACGGCTGGCCGGGGAGGTTGCGCTCGTGCGGGGAGAGGTCGTCTGGACGTGGGCCGACCTCGACGCGCGCGTCGACGCGCTTGCGATCGCCCTCGACGAGGCGAACATCGGAAGCGGCGACGTCGTGATGCTCCATGCTGCCAACAGTCGGGACTACCTCACGGTCGTCTTCGCTACCTGGCGGGTCGGGGCGACCATCACTCCGACCAACAGCAAGCTCACGCCTCACGAGCTGTCGTCCCTTGCCGAGGTTGTCAGGCCGACCCTGCTCGTCGTGGACGAGAAGTCCGAGGACCATGCCGTGGCCCTGGGCGACATACCCGCATGGATCATCTCCGACATTGTCGGACCGGAGACGCGACCCCAGGTGGGCGACATGATCGACGAGCACCTCGGCTCACGCTTCGAGGACGCCGACGTGATGAGCGGCGATCCTGCTTGGTTCTTCTTCACCTCGGGCAGCTCTGGCCGGCCCAAGGCTGCGGTGCTGACCCATGACCACCTGGTCTTCATAGTCACAAACCACATCGCCGACCTGATGCCCGGACTCTCGCCGGACGACGCCGCCCTGGTGCTGGCACCGCTGTCGCACGGTGCCGGCGTGCACGTGCTCACCCACGTCGCGCGCGGAGCACGCATCGTGTTGATGCCCGGCGACTCCTTCGACGCCTCCGAGGCGTGGCGTCTGATCGGTCTGCACCGCGTCTCCACGATGTTCACCGTTCCCACCATCTTGAACAGGTTGGTCGACGCTGTCGACGAAGGCACCGACCCGACGCCACTGCGCTACGTCATCTACGCAGGTGCCCCCATCACGCGCGACGACCAACGCCGCGCGTTCGAGGTTCTCGGGCCCGTCATCGAGCAGTACTACGGGTTGGCCGAGGTCACCGGCGCCATCACAGTCCTGCCGCCGCACGCCCACGACGACGTCCCGACGTACGAGGGCATCGTGACGGCAGGACATCCGCGGACCGGCATCACCATCACCATCCGTGACTCGGACGGCAACCGACTGCCCACTGGCGAACGAGGAGAGATCTGCGTCGTCGGGCCTGCTGTCTTCGCCGGCTACCTGGACAACGAGGACGCCAATGCCCACGCGTTCCGAGACGGATGGTTCCGAACCGGGGACCTCGGCGTCCTCGACGAGCGGGGACTGCTCTACATCACCGGCCGTGCCTCGGACATGTACATCTCGGGCGGTTCCAACATCGACCCGCGCGAGGTCGAGGAGAAGATCATCGCTCACCCCCACGTTCAGGCCGTCGGGGTGGTCGGCGCGCCCGATCGCGAGTGGGGTGAAGTCGGGTACGCAGTCGTAGTCGCCGACGGGGGCCTCAGCGAATCGGAGCTGCTGTCGTGGTGTCGCGACCACATGGCTCGATACAAGGCGCCCAAGGTGGTCCACCTGGTCGACGAGCTCCCGACAACGGCTTACGGCAAGGTGACCACACCCGTCCTGCGAGACCTCCTCAAGAGTGCCGGACGGTGGCCCGAGGCGTCGGCGCGGTGACAGTCACCGAGGCCTACGGCCTCTCACCGTCCGCTGCCCGGCTGGTCCATCCAGGGCCGGTCGCCGAGACCCGAGTCGTGAGCCTCGAGACACGACTCAACGGGTTCGACGTCGCGCTGCCTGCTGGGACTCCGCTCCTCGAGGCCCTCGAATGGCTGCTCGACGAGACGGGATGCGTGTCCGCCAACGGTCAACTGGTCGGGGGCGAGCTCGCGCGGTTCTCCTACTACATCCCTGATGTCGGCCCCGCCGGCGGGCCGGTGGCGAACTTCAGCCGACCATATGCCGGCTCTGCGCCGGGGTGGATGGTGCGTGGAGGCATCACCATCGGACGTCGGGACGGGCGGGTGTGGTGTCACAGCCACTCCTTGTTCGTCGACGCCGAAGGCTCCGAGCGGGCCGGTCACCTCATTCCGGACGAGGTCGTCCTAGGAGACGGTGTGCGAGCGCAGGTGTGGGGTGGACCCGATGTTCTCAACGAAGTCCAGCTCGACCCTGAGACGCAGATGCCGCTGTTCACGCCTCGCCGTGTCGCGCACGCCGGCACGGGGAAGGTGCGTGCGCTCGTGTGCAGGGTCCGTCCCAATGTCGATCTCGTCCGGACCATCGAGATCTTGACTGAACAGCAGGGGTGGGCCGGCGCTCACGTGCGGGGACAGGTCGGGTCCCTCATCGGCGGTCAGCTGGCGCAGCCGGGCGGGACGGTGTTGAGCGCGGCCGGTCCTGCCACGGAGGTGATGTTCCTCGAAGGAACGGTCCGTCGTGTCGACGGCAGGATGACCGCCACCCTCGACGCACATCTCGTCGACCGCAACGCAACCGTGTTCAGCGGACGGGTCATCCCGGGCGAGAACCCGGTGGCCATGACCTACGAGCTCGTCCTCACCGAGGCCACACCGGAGGACCCGCCGTGAGCGTCTCGGCGCGATTGACCGACCTCGGCGTCGAGCCCACGTCCGTGCGCTCGCGAGCCATCGACCTCGCCGCGAACGCCGCAGACGCCTCGCACTACTTGCTCACGCCCTCGGCCTATGTGGTCGCACAGGACGAGGCGGCGGTCTCCCGAGTGATGTGGGCCTGCTCCCAGGCAGGTCTCACCATGACGTTCCGGTCGGGCGGCACGAGCCTGTCCGGACAGGCCGGCACGGCGGGCGTGCTCGTCGACGTGCGTCGCGCGTTCCGGCGTATCGAGGTCCTCGACGAAGGGGGGCGTGTGCGTGTGGGTCCCGGCACCACGGTGCGGGCAGTCAACACGGCGTTGGCGCCATACGGGCGCAAGCTCGGTCCCGATCCCGCCAGCGAGGCGGCGTGCACCATCGGCGGCGTCGTCGCCAACAACTCGAGCGGGATGAGCTGCGGCATCGCCGCCAACGCCTACAACACCTTGGAATCCATCCGGCTGGTCCTGCCAAGCGGCACGGTGGTCGACACCGGAGCAGGGGACGCGGATGCCCGGCTCGCGCACGACGAACCCGCCCTGCACACTGGACTGCGTGAGCTCCGTGATCGAGTTCGCGAGAACCCGGTCATGCGATCCGACATCGAGCGGCTGTTCTCCCTCAAGAACACCATGGGATACGGCGTCAACTCGCTGATCGACCATCACGCCCCGTCCGAGATCCTTGCGCACCTCGTCGTAGGTTCCGAAGGGACGCTCGGATTCGTGTCCTCCGCCACCTTTCGCACGGTCGCGGCCAAGCCGTACGCCGCCACGACCCTTCTCGTGCTTCCCGAACTGGTGTCCGCCACGGGGTTGCTCCCTGAGCTGGTGGCGTCGGAGGCCGCCGCTATCGAGCTGCTCGACACACGTTCCCTCCAGGTAGCCGCTCGTGACCTGCGCGCCGGACCGGCTCTGACAGAGCTGGAGCTCCACACGCAAGCGGCCTTGCTCGTGGAGTACCAGGCAGAGTCGGAGCAGGAGTTGCACGAGCTCGTAGCCGGCGCATCCCCGCTGCTCCGCGACGCCGGGCCTACGTCGGACCCCGTTACACGAGCGGACCTGTGGCACATCCGCAAGGGCCTCTACGCCAGCGTGGCGGGTGCCCGGCGCAGCGGCACCACGGCGCTACTCGAAGACGTGGCCGTGCCCATGGGTGCCCTCACCGACGCGTGTACCCGCCTCGACGACCTGTTCGTCAAGCACGGCTACGACGTCGCCGATACTGTCGTCTTCGGACACGCCAAGGACGGCAACCTCCACTTCATGATCACCGAAGACCTGGGCTCGGCCGAGGGCGTCGCGCGCTACGCCGGGTTCACCGAGGATATGGTCGACGCAGTGCTGGATCTCGGTGGGACGCTGAAGGCCGAGCACGGCACCGGACGCGTCATGGCCCCGTTCGTGGAACGCCAGTATGGTCCAGCGCTTACGACCGTCATGCGCGATCTGAAGCGGCTGTGCGACCCACAGTCCGTTCTCAACCCCGGTGTCGTCCTCACCGAGGACCCCCAAGCCCACCTGCGGAACCTCAAGACGGTGCACACGGTCGAGACGGAGGTGGACCGGTGCGTCGAGTGCGGCTTCTGCGAACCAGTCTGTCCCTCGAAGGACCTCACGCTGACACCGAGGCAGCGCATCGTGGCTCGCAGAGCCGAGCAGGCGCTGCGAACCACTGGCGCCCACGAGCAAGCCGATGAGCTCGCCGCCGACTACGACTACGAGGGACTGCAGACCTGTGCCGCGGACGGCATGTGCCAGACCATGTGCCCGGTGGGGATCGACACAGGATCCTTGGTCCGCCGGTTGCGCAGCCAACAGCAAGGTCGGATGGCACAGGCGGGCGGACGATCAGCAGCCCGACACTGGGCGGGCGCGACGGCCGTGTCGAGCCGCGCATTGACCGCCGCCCACAAGATGCCTGGAGTCGCCGCGTCGCTCTCGACGCTCGGGCGCCGAGTGGTCGGGGACGAACGGGTGCCGCGATGGACCCCCGACCTGCCGCGAGGCGGCAACGCACGCCGTGCGCTGGTGAGCCCGGCAGCCGAGGTGGTGTTCGTGCCGAGCTGCACAGGAACGATGTTCGGAGGTGACGGTTCTGCGTCCGACGCCTTCCGCCAGCTGTGCGAGCGCGCGGGGGTGCCCATCACGGTGCCGGAGGACATCGCGTCCCTGTGCTGTGGGATGCCCTGGAGTTCCAAGGGCCTCGCTGAGGGGGCGTCTGCGATGGCCGAGAAAGTCCAGAGCGTCCTCGACCGAACCGCCGCCGGCAGAAGCATCACCGTCGTCTCCGACGCTGCCTCCTGCAGCGAGGGATTCGCCAAGTCTCTCGACGACAGTCCGTACCTCGTGGAAGACGCGGTTGCATTTGCGGCTCGCGTTCTGCTTCCGCGCCTGTCGCCCGAACGTGTCGCGGGGCGCCTGGCGCTGCATCCGACCTGCTCCTCCACTCGATCGGGAACCGATGAAGCCCTCCGCGCCCTTGCAGCGGCTGTGGCGGATGAGGTCTTCGTGCCGCCGTCGTGGGGCTGCTGCGGCTTCGCCGGCGACCGAGGGCTCCTGCATCCAGAACTGACCGCTTCCGCCACGAGTGCCCAGGCGGCGGAGGTGCGCACCTTCGACGCTGACGTCCATGTCTCCTGCAATCGGACCTGCGAGATCGGTATGACCCGTGCTGTCGGCTCCACCTATCACCACGTCCTCATCCTGCTCGAGCAGGCGACGCGATGAACACGAGGACGACCGATGACCTCCCCCTGCGCGAGCCGCCCGACTGCCTTGTGGGCACGTGATGCTGGGCTCATTGGGACTGTTGCTGGTCGCCGTGGCGGTGGAGGTGGCGGCCACGTCGTTCATGCCTCGGACGAACGGCTTCCGTGAACCGGGATGGACGGCGCTCGTGCTTGCGGGATACGCCGTCTCGCTCGCCCTCCTGGCTCTGGTCGTGCGCACGTTGCCGGTGTCGGTCGCGTACGCGGTGTGGGCGGGGCTTGGCACGGCCGCCGTCGCCGTCATTGGAGCCGTCTTCCTCGGCGAACCGATGGGGATGGCACGGGTGATCGCCATCGCGATGATCGTCGCGGGCGTGGTGGTTCTGAATCTCGGCGGCCTGCACTGACGCCGCCGGCGTGCACCTGGTCTTCGTCGAGTCGGAAGGGCGCGGCCGCTCAGTAGGTGTAGAACCCGCGCCCGCTCTTGCGGCCCAGCAGACCTGCCGCGACCATCCGCTGCAGCAGCGGGGGAGCGGCGTAGAGCGGCTCCTTGAACTCCTCGTAGAGCGACTCTGCGACGGCCTGGGTGGTGTCGAGGCCGATGAGATCTGCAAGGGCGAGGGGACCCTGCGGATGTGCGGCGCCGAGCACCAGGCCACGGTCGATGTCCTCAGCCGACGCGAAGCCCGACTCGTACATTCGGATCGCTGACAAGATGAACGGGATCAGGAGCGCGTTGACCACGAATCCGGCCCGGTCCTGGCAGTCGATCGGCTGTTTGCCGAGCCCGGTCGCCCATGAGCGAGAACGCTCGAGGGTCTCGGGCGAGGTCAGCAAGGAGGGGACGAGTTCCACCAGCCTCAGGACAGGCACAGGATTGAAGAAGTGCACTCCGACCACCTGACCGGGACGCGACGTCGCGACCCCGAGCTTCATGATGGGGATGGAGGAGGTGTTGGACGCGAAGATCGCTCTCGGGTCCTCGACGACGGCGTCGAGCTCCTTGAAGAGCGCGACCTTGGCAGTCTCGTCCTCGACGATCGCCTCGACGACGATCTCCCGGTCGGCAAGAGCGCCGAGATCGCTGACAACATGGACACGCTGCAGCACGCCCTCGGCCGACTCGATGCGTCCCTTCGCTGCCGCGCGCTCGAGTGACGCCGCCAGCCTGGCCTTGGCGGCTCTCGCGGAATCGACGCCCGACTCCACCAGGACGACGTCTTGGCCCGCGCGGGCGCTCACCTCGACGATCCCTGAGCCCATCAGCCCACCGCCGACCACACCGACCTTAGAGACCTGCTGTTCCGAGGAGATAGTCATAAGGAGATACTAGGACGTCCAAGTAATGTCGTATGTCGGCGGTCTGCGGGCCGAGACACCTGCTGAACGCATACCTCACGCGAAGGGTGGCGGCCGTCCGACGGACAACTCAGGCAGTGGACCTTCCCAACGCTCGACCTCGACGAGCGTGTGCTGCGCCGTCGTGCCTTGCGAGAGCGTCGATGAGGGAACGTCAGCAGTAAGGACGTTGGGATTGCCATGTCGGCAGAAGGACGGGTCCTCGGGGTCCGGGTCGTACCACGCACCGGTTGACAGCTGGACGACGCCGGGACGCAACGCGTCCGACACCTGCAGCCCGGCAAGACACGAACCCCGGCTGTTGCGTACCAGGACGACGTCCCCTGTCTGCAACCCACGCGACTCGGCGTCGGCCGGGTTCATGCGGATCGGCTCGCGTCCGTGGATCTTGCTCGCCTGACTCGTGGAACCGACGTCCAGCTGGCTGTGCAACCTCGTCCGCGGCTGGTTCGAGATCAGGTGCAGCGGGTAGGCGCGATCGCGCTTCCCGAGCCACTCCGCGGGGGCCATCCACACGGGATGACCCCGGCAGTCCCGGTAGCCGAAGGACTCGATGGTTTCGGAGAAGATCTCGATCAGCCCCGACGGAGTCGCCAACGGGTGCGCGTCGGGATCCTCGCGGAACGACTGGTGGAGCACCTGCCGCGGGTCTGCAACGGGGATCATGATGTGCTCGCTGGCCCAGAACTCGGCGAACTCGGGCACGTGGTGCCCCAGCTCGCCGAGCCGAGACCGCCAGCCCTCGTAGAGGTGGTGCAGCCACTGCATGGGCGAGCGCCCCTCGGTGAAGGCCTCGCCCAGTCCGAGCCGATTGGCGACGTCGCCGAAGATCGCGTAGTCGTCACGAGCCTCTCCAGCCGGCTTCGTCAGAGCGGGCATCGGGAAGAAGTGCGGGTCGTTGCGTCCTGACCCGAAGTCGTCGCGCTCGATCGACATGGTGGCCGGAAGGACGATGTCGGCATGACGCGCCGTGCTGGTCCAGAAGGACTCGTGCACCACGACGGTCGAGGGCCGAGAGAACGCACGCCTCAAGCGAGCGAGATCCTGGTGGTGATGGAACGGGTTGCCACCTGCCCAATAGACGAGCTCAATGTGAGGGTACGTCAGCTCCGCACCGTTGAACTGGATGACCCCACCGGGGTCCAACAGCATGTCGGCGATGCGGGCGACGGGAATGAAAGCCGGTTCGGGGTTGACGCCCTGTGGCAGTGAGGGAGGGCTGACCACCCGTCTTGCGAGGCCGATCTCTGCCGACGCGCCATAGCCATGCTGGAACCCACCGCCAGGAAGTCCGATCTGTCCCAGCATCGCTGCCAGGGTGACTCCGAGCCACACGGGCTGCTCACCGTGCACCTGACGCTGCATGGACCAGCTCACGTTGATCATGGTGCGAGCTCCGGCCATCCGGCGCGCGAGACCGGTGATGACGTCGGCTGGGACCTCGCTCAGCTCGGCTGCCCACGCCGGCGTCTTGGGCACTCCGTCGGTGCGCCCATTCACGTAGTCGATGAATCGGTCGTACCCGACGGTGTGGCTCGCGAGGAACGCCGTGTCGACCAGGCCCTCCTGGTCGAGGACGAAGGCGAGCGCCAGCATCAGGGCGGTGTCCGAGCCCGGAACCGGTGCGATCCACTCGGTCCCCGCCTCGGCGAACGCGTCGTCTCGGATCGGAGTGATGTCGACGAAGCGGCAGCCGGCCTCCCGTGCGCGTCGCACCTCCTCGCGGGCGGAGTGATCGGCTATGCCACCCGAGTTCACCGCGGTGTTCTTCGCCGACAGTCCTCCGAACGACACGAAGAGCTCGGTGTGCTCGCGGATCACAGCCCACGTCGTCCCGTCAGCCATGACCGCGGCTGGCGACGACCCCAGGACGTGGGGCAACAGGATTCCCGACGTCCCGTAGCTGTAGTCGGCTACGCCGGCGACATACCCGCCGAGCGTGTTGAGGAACCGGTGTATCTGGCTCTGGCTGTGGTGGAAGCGTCCGGCGCTGGCCCAGCCGTACGAGCCGCCGTACACGGCTGACGATCCGTAGGTGCTGTAGACGCGGCGTAGCTCGGCGCTGAGCAGTTCGAGCGCAGAGTCCCAGTCGACCTCCACGAACGGCTCGTCGCCGCGACCCGCACCCCCGGGCCCCCGTTCGAGCCATCCTCGCCGGATGGCAGGACGCGCGACGCGAGCCGGGTGGTGCTGGCTCGACGCGACGTTGTGGATGATGTGCCGGGGGTCGGAGTCGCCTGACCACCCGGTCACGTCTGACAGCGCCGTGCCGTCGGAGCGGGCCTCGAACACCCCGAAGTGCGTGACATGACGTCGCTTCACGGTGCGCTGAACTCCCTTCCAAGGCTCATCTGTCGATCAAACCCCATCGAAGACGGCCGAGCACTTGGCGGATTCACGAAATGGCGTGCGCGCTGACGACGCCCTCACCAAGCGACGACGCGCAGCGGGGAATCGTGTTCCGCTGTGGGGCCGGACGACGAGTCGCCGGGATCCTTGTTGGGAGAGTTACGGAGGACGTAGCCACTTCTCGTCGGTTGTTCAGTATTCCGTGCGACATGGCCGCACTAGCGTCGTGCATGAGCATTTCTAGTCCTGAGAAAGACGGAGACACCATGAACACCTCTCAGTTCGGTCCCGACAGCGCGGCGGCTCCTTGGGTCATCGACCCCCACGAGCCTGACGCCGCGCTGGTGGTCAACCCGGTCACCGAGGAGGTCATCGCGGCGTACCGTCGGGCGACCGAGGAAGACGTGGACGACGCGGTGACTAAGGCCGCTGCAGCGGCACGGGACTGGGGGCGGACCCCGCCCTCGGAGAGAGCCGACATCCTCATCAGGATCGCCGACGCCATCGAGGCCGAGGCAGATGAGTTCGCTCGGCTGGAGTGCGAGAACATCGGCAAGCCCATCACGTTCGCCCGGGAGGAGATGCCGTGGGCGTGGGACGTGTTCAGGTTCAATGCCGGTGCCGCTCGCACGTCCCACGCGCCAGCCGCGGGGGAGTACGCGAACGGCAGCACCTCCTGGCTTCGGCGCGAACCGCTCGGCGTGGTCGGCCTGATCACCCCGTGGAACTACCCGCTTCTCATGGCGGCCTGGAAGATCGCACCCGCGATCGCCGCCGGCAACGCGGTCGTGCTCAAACCCTCGGAGCTGACGCCGCAGACGACGATCAAGCTCGTGGACCTCGCGAACCGGTTCCTCCCGCCAGGCGTGCTCAACCTCGTCCTGGGCGACTCCACGGCCGGGAAGGCCATTGTCGCCCACCCGAAGGTCAAGATGGTTGCCATCACCGGTGACACCTCGACGGGCAGGGCCGTGGCAGCACTTGCCGCCAACACGTTGAAGCGAGTGGGCCTGGAGCTGGGTGGGAAGGCTCCGGTGCTTGTCTTCGCCGACAACCCGATCCACGAGACCGCTCGCGACATTGTCGAGTTCGGGTTCGCCAACAGCGGCCAAGACTGCACGGCAGCCTGTCGGGTCATCGTCGAGGAGACGGCGTACGACGAGTTCGTCGACGCGTTCGTCGCCGCAGCGTCCAAGCTGCAGGTCGGCGACCCGACCGACGCCGACACCACGATGGGACCTCTGGTCTCCGAGCGCCACCTGGAGCGCGTCAGCGGTTTCGTCGACCGCGCACGAGAGTCGGGTGCCACCATCCGCATCGGAGGAGAGCGCCTCGACCGACCGGGCTGGTTCTACGCTCCGACCGTCGTCACCGATGTCGAGCAGTCCTCCGAGATCATCCAGCGAGAGGTGTTCGGCCCCGTCGTCACCATCCAGCGGGGCAAGGACGAGGACCACATGCTGGAGATGGCCAACGACGTCGACTACGGGCTCTCGGCCAGCATCTGGACGACGAACCTGGGCCGAACCATGCGGCTCACACGCGAGCTCGACTTCGGGACTGTGTGGGTCAACCAGCAGATCTTCACCGCCTCGGAGATGCCGTTCGGCGGCTTCAGGGACTCCGGCTACGGCAAGGAGCTGTCGGGGCACGGGATCGACGAGTACTCGCAGTTCAAGCACGTCATGGTCAAGCCCGACCTCGACAACTAGCCACACTCGTCGCAGAGAGGCGCAGCATGACTGATCTCAAAGAGACACCTGTCCCCTCCACGATGCGCGCGACCGTGCTCATCGGGCATGGCGGGCTCGACAGGCTGGTCTACCGCGACGACGTGACGACTCCGTCACCGGGGGAGCGCGAAGTGCTCGTTCGCGTGGGCGCGTGCGGCATGAACAACACCGACATCAACACGCGCACGGGCTGGTACGACACAGCGGTGAAGACGAGCCTGTCCGAGGACCTCGGCCTTCACGGACGCGACGACGATCCGGCGTCCTCGTGGAACCAGTCGTCAGTGACCTTCCCACGCATCCAGGGCGCCGCCGTCGTGGGATCCATCATCGCCACAGGCCCAGAAGTCGACCCGACCCGGGTCGGACAGCGCGTGATGGTCGATCCCGCCGTACGCGATGCCTCGCTCCCGAAGCATGCGCAGATCTCGCAGTACCTCGGAAGCGAACGAGATGGTGGCTTCGCGGAGTTCGTCGCGGTCCCAGACGAGAATGCTCATGTGGTGGACAGCCACATGTCCGACGCCGAGCTCGCGACGTTTCCGTGCTCGTACGACACTGCGGAGGAGATGCTGGAGCGCGCTCACCTGGAGTCGGGCGAGACGATCGTCATCACCGGAGCAGCGGGTGGGGTCGGCACTGCCCTGATCCAGCTCTCACTCGTGAGAGGTGCTCGCGTCGTGGCGATCGCGAGTCCCTCCAAGCGCGAGCGCTTGCTCAAGCTGGGCGCTCACGAGTTCGTCCCCAGGGATGTGCCGGACCTGCAGGCCGCCGTCGAGGAGAAGATCGGGCCCAGGGGCGCGCACGTGGCCGCTGACGTCGTGGGAGGTGACATGTTCGACGTGCTGCTGAAGGTCTTGGCGCGTGCCGGCAGATACGCGACCGCCGGCGCCATCGGGGGTCCTGAGACCACGATCGATCTTCGCGACCTCATCTACAAGGACCTCGAGATGTACGGGATCACGAACCCCACGCCCGAGACCTTCGCGCGTCTGGTCTCGCTCGTGCAGGCTGGCAAGCTGCGACCGCTGCTCGACGCGTCCTATCCGTTGGCCGAGCTCGCCCAGGCCCAGGCCGCCATGCTGAAGCGCACGCATGTCGGCAAGTACGTGGTGACGCCCTAGCTCGGAGCGCGACGCCGTCGGTCGCCGGGGTGGACGCTGCCACCGCGATCGTGGCGGCGACGCTCCTTCTGACCCCGCAGCTGGCCCTGTCGGCCCATCTCATCAGCGGGATGCTGACCGTTAGGCGCCGGCACCACAAGCACTGCTCACGTTCGTAAATGCACCGATGGTCGACAGCCACGGTTGCCAGTTCACTGGTGAGGTCGATGTGAGGTGGAGCACCCCTGCGAGGCACAAGCCCCGGACCACCTGCGGATGAGGACCTGCATCCGAGCGTCGCACCTACCTAAGGAGCAGCAACATGAGTCGGTTCGTTGTCAGCCGCGCCGCGCAGCGCGGGGCCAGGGGTCGGAGCGTCACGGCGCTCGTCGCTGGAGTCTCAGTCACCCTGCTCGCGGCATGCGCGCAGACGGACACGGGCGGATCGGCCTCGGCTGCCGGCTCCGATGTGGCCGAGGCCCTTCAGAAGGAGGGGGAGGTCGTCTTCATGAGCTCGGATGGCCAGCTGGAGAACGGCCTCCAGGCCAATCTCATGGCCAAGGTGATCGAGGAGCTCGGCGGCGAGGCAGGACTGCAGCCCATCACCGACTACACCGTCATGGCGACCGCGATGTCCAAGGCGGACAACATGGCCGTCTTCGACTTCTGGCGTTGGCAGGCTCCCGACATCTGGGACAAGTTCGTCGAGAAGGACAAGACGATCGTCGAGCTCGGCACCACCGACTACAAGGGCGAAGAGGGTTGGTACGTGCCGACCTACGTCATCGAGGGCGACCCCGAGCGCGACATCGAGCCGACGTGTCCTGGCCTGCCGGACTGGAAGGCACTCAACGACTGCGCTGACGTCTTCGCCACCGCCAAGACGGCTCCGAAGGGGCAGTACATGGAAGGTGCCGAGTCGTGGGCGCCCTTCTACGGCGACCAGGAGCGCATCGACAACCTGAAGCTCAACTACGAGATGGTCTTCGCCGGCTCCGAGCCCGCCCTGTTCGCGGAGCTGAAGTCCGCCTACCAGCGCGGCGAGCCCTGGCTGGGCCTCATGTGGCGTCCGAACTACATGACGCAGATCATGGACCTCACCCGAGTGGAGTTCCCTCCCTACTCGGACGAGTGCTGGGGCACCACGTACGCCTGCCAGTGGCCGGAGACCGTCATCTACCAGCTCGCGTCGTCCGGCTTCGAGGAGAAGTACCCCACGGCCTGGAAGATCCTCCAGAACTACGAAATGCCGGACGAGCGTCTCAAGGAGCTCATGAGCTACGTGGTGGATGACGGGATGGACTTCCCTGACGCTGCCCAGAAGTGGATGGACGAGAACCCCGAGGTCTGGCAGGCCTGGGGAGACGTCTGACCTTCAGACGAACCTCATGTCGCGCTGGAGCGAGTACGAGATGTCCAACCATTCAGTTCGGAGTGCCGGACCGCCACGTCGAGACTTGGACGATGACATGACCCACGAAACTGTTCCAGCTCGAACGCCGACGGCTGAGACCGCCGATGGCACCGCGGACGCTCGCGGTGCCATCGGCTCCCGGCCCGAGATGAGGACGACCTCGCGACGGACGAGTCCGTGGCGGCCCAAGTCGTGGCACCTCCTCCCGCTCGTCGTCCTCGTGGCGCTGTTGTCAGCCGTTCTAGTCGGACAAACCGCCTTCCCCGATGCACTTCGGATCCAGGTGGGCAGCTGGTTCTCGCGTCAGTACAACGAGTTCGTGGTCAGTGGGCGTTGGCTCTACGAGCCCATCGCAACTCAGCTCACGACACTGTTCGACACGTTGCTGAACTCGCTGACGCTCATCGCGGCGCCGGTCGTGGTCGCTCTTGTCATCTCCGCCGTCATCCTGCTCCGCGGCTTCAAGCTCGGACTGCTGGCTCTTGCCGCCTTCGCCTGGATCCTCCTGACGGATCTGTGGCAGCCGACGCTCGAGACCATCGCCTTCATGATCGTCGCGGTGGCCCTCAGCGCGGCAGCGGGACTGATGCTGGGACTCCTCGGGTCGGTCAACTCGAAGTCGGATGCGGCCGTGCGGGCGCTTGTGGACGTCATGCAGGCCTTCCCGTCCTTCGCCTACATGGTGCCCGTGATCGTGTTGCTGGGAATCGGCAACACCGCAGCCCTGGTGGTGACCATCATCTGGGCTGCACCCCCCCTCGCGCGCATGACCAGCGTCGGCCTGAGAAGTGTCTCGCCCGACACGGTCGAAGCAGCAGTCGCGACGGGGGCGAGTCGACGACGAGTCCTCTTCGGCGTGAAGCTTCCCATGGCCTCGCACAGCATCCAGGCCGGCTTCAACCAGACCATCATGTACGCCATTGCCATGGCGACCATGGCAGCAATGATCGGTGCCTCGGGCCTCGGGGTGCCAGTGTGGGGTGGGTTGGGGCGTCTCGCGTTCGGCGACGCCCTGGAGGGTGGAATCGCTCTGGTGTTCGTCGCGATCCTGCTGGACCGGATCAGCGCCGTCCACCCAGCAGGGAGCGACCGGTCCGGCTTCCGCCCCTCGAGGTCCAAACGCCGCTTGGTGGTGCGCGCGGCCACAGCCGCCGCGCTCACCGTCGGAACGGTCGCTGCCACCGTCGCGTTGCGCGGTCCGTGGCAGGACTTCGATGACCCGCCCTGGGACAAGGTCATCTCCCTCCGGGGTCCGATCGAATCGTTGATCGAGTGGCTGAACACCACGTGGGGCGAGCAGTTCGATGCTTTCCAGGCTTTTGTGCAGGAGCTGGGCCTGAACCCTCTCGGGACCCTCTTCACCAGCGTCCCGTGGTACGTCGTGGTGGCCGGCGTCGCGCTCACGTGCGCGGTCCTGGTGGGGAGACTCGCGGCGGTCGTCGCCGGCGTGGGTGTGCTCCTTATCGGTGTCCTAGGCATGTGGACGTCCGCCGCAGAGACTCTGGCCGTCATCACCACGGCCATCGGCCTGGTCCTTGTCGTAGCCTTCCCGCTCGGCGTGCTCATGAGCATGAGCGATCGCGTGGAGGCGTGCTTCAAGCCCATCCTCGACGTCATGCAGACCTTGCCGGTGTATCTCTTCGTCATCCCTGCAGTGATCTTCCTCGGGACCGGAGAGGTGGCAGGAACGATCGCCACGTTCATCGCAGCGTCTCCTCCGATGATGCGCTACACGAATGCCGCCCTGCGCAACGTAGACCCCGAGGTCGTCGAGGCATCGGTCATGGCAGGAGCCTCACCGTGGCAAGTCCTGACCCAGGTGCGTATCCCCCTCGGCCTGCCCACCTTGATGGTCGGCCTCAACCAAGCGGTGCTGCTGGCCATGGCGATGGCGGTCGTGACCGCCTTCATCGGTTCGCCCGGCCTGGGACAGGACATTCTCTACTCGCTGCAGCGCTTCGACCTTGCGCGGGGCATCGAGGGTGGCCTGGCCATGCTCCTGGTGGCCGTGATCATCGACAGAGTCTTTCAAGGCGCGGCACGGATGCTCAGCACAGTCACTCACACTTCAGAGGAACGGATCGAGGCGGAAGCATGACCACCATGACTACTTCTGGCGCAGACACACGAAGTGGCGGAGCCAGCATCAGCGTCCACGACATGTGGAAGGTCTACGGGTCCCAGGCCAGCCGTTACCTGGAGGCCGTGCGCGCCGGCGAGGACACAGATCGTCTCGAGTGCACCAGCGCGGTGCAAGGTGTCTCGTTCGACGTCGAGCCCGGCGAGACCTTCGTCGTGATGGGCCTGTCGGGAAGTGGCAAGTCCACGCTCGTCCGTTGTCTGACCAGGTTGGTCGAGCCCACGGATGGGGTCGTCGACATCGACGGCGTCGACGTCCGGGCGATGACTCGACGGCAGCTCAGCGACACACGACGCAAGGACTGGGCAATGGTGTTCCAGCACTTCGGCCTGCTGCCCCACCGCCGAGTCCTGCAGAACGTGGCCTATGGCCTGGAGGTCGGCGGCGTCGGTCGGAGAGAGCGTGAGTCGAAGGCCCGCGAGGTGATCGAGCTCGTTGGGTTGCGTGGTGTCGAGAACAAGTACCCACACGAGCTGAGTGGTGGGATGAAGCAGCGCGTCGGGCTCGCACGAGCTCTGGCTGTCGACCCCAGGCTGTTGCTCCTGGACGAACCCTTCAGTGCTCTGGACCCCCTCATCCGCACCGACCTCCAGGACCAGCTCCTTCGGCTCGCCAAGATCGTCAAGCAGACATCGGTGTTCATCACCCACGACCTTGCAGAGGCTCTGAAGGTGGGGGACCGGATCGCCATCATGAGGGACGGTCAGTTCGTCCAGGTAGGCACGCCGGAGGACATCGTCCTGCGGCCGAAGGACGACTACGTCCGGCGCTTCGCACTCGATGCCCCCAGAGCGAAGGTGGTGACGGCCCGCACGGCAGCGACGCGGGCAACGGTCGTGGGTGCCACGGAGACCATCGATGAGGCCAGGGCGCAACTCGTCGCGGAGGGGAGCACCTCGGTCGTCGTCCATGGAAGCACCCCCTTCGTGATCTCGGGAGAACGGTTGCGGCACGTCGATACTGGTCGCTCACTCCAGGACCTGCGTGATGGACAGTTCGCCGTGGTGAGTCCCGACGCCAAGCTCTGGGACGTGATGAGCCAGATGACATCTACTGGCAACGCCGTCATCGTCCGCGACGACGACGGGGTCATCGTCGGCACCGTCGACGCCACCGCTGTGGTGATGGGCCTCGGAGTTCCCACCGCGGACGAGAATGCCGCATGAGCTCGGCCCCCGCGACGGCGTCACACGAGGTGCTCCGACCGACGTCGAGGTTGTTTTCGACAGCATCCCGATACGTCTTGGACATGCGACGGTCCGGCCAGCCACTCGTTGGAAGCATTCCAGTTCAGGTCTCGTCACGGCGTCCCTAACGTGACATACATCAATGACTGGTCTCTCGTCGGCCAGCAGGAGTGGTTCTCGCGAAGCAGTTCGGAGGAAGTTCATGACAGAGATCGGGCGTCCGGCCGACGCGACCCAGACTGACGTGCTGATCATCGGTGCCGGCCCCTCAGGCGCCACAGCAGCACGCATCCTGGCGGAGAGCGGAATCCGCGTCATCTGTCTCGAGCAAGGCGGCTGGGTGAGGCGAACGGACATTCCCAGCCAGAAGCCCGAGCGTGACGTGCTCATCGCGAGCTCGTGGTCCCCGGACCCCAATGTGCGGAACAACAGCTGGGACTATCCCTGCGACGTCGTGGACTCCGACATGCACCCGCTCAACTACAACGGGGTCGGGGGAAGCACCGTCCTGTGGGGCGCGGAGTGGCCACGCTTCGTCCCGTCCGACTTCCGCGTGAAGAGCCTCTACAGCGTCGCTGATGACTGGCCCTTCACCTACGAGGAGATCGCGCCGTACTACGACCTGCTCAGCGAGATGGTCGGCACCTCCGGCCTGGCCGGCGACCCAGCACTCCCTCCGGGCCTCGAGCACTCGATGCCTCCAGTGCCTATCGGTCGCATCGGCCGCAAGGCAGCCGAAGGCATGAACAAGCTCGGATGGCACTGGTGGCCGAGCTCACTCGCCATCAACACCAAGAGCCATGGCGACCGGGGAGCCTGCGCGCGCTGGGCGACGTGCATGTCCGGATGTCCCGAGGGCGCCAAGTCATCGTTCGACGTGGCCATGTGGCCGGCAGCTCTCGCGGCCGGGGCCACGCTGGTCACCGAGGCCCGCGTCCGTGAGATCACGGTGGACAAGTCGGGCCTTGCCAACGGCGCGACCTGGTTCGACGTCGATGGCAAGGAGCACCACACTCGCGCCTCGTCCGTCATCGTCTGCGGTAACGGCATCGGGACGCCACGTCTGCTCCAGCTGTCGACATCGAACCTCTTTCCTGACGGCCTTGCGAACTCGTCCGGACTGGTGGGCAAGCGACTGATGATGCATCCCTACGTGGGCGTTGTCGGCGTCTACGAGGAAGACATGGAGAGCTGGCTCGGACCCTTCGGTTCCGTCCTGCAGTCCTTGCAGTTCGCCGAGACCGATCTCGACCGCGGATTCGCCCGTGGGGCCAAGTGGTGTGCCAACCCGATCCCGGGACCCATGGAGCTGCTCATGCGGTACTCCGACCTGCCACTCGAGCAGCGAACCGGAGCGGCCGGACAGGCGATCGTCGAGCGAGCGCTCGGAAGGTCGTTCGAGTGGGGCGCCGAGATCGAGGACCTGCCCGACGAGAACAACACCGTCACGTTGAGTCCGGACATGGTGGACGGCTCCGGCATCCCGGCACCGAAGCTGAACTACCGGCTGTCGCAGGACAGCGTGCGCAACATGCAGTGGAACCTCGAGCGGATGCACGAGGCTCACCGCGCTGCCGGCGCGATCGAGACGAAGGAAATTCCGTACATGCCGGCTATCGGATGGCACCTGCTGGGCACCGCACGGTGCGGTGATGACCCAGCGACGTCAGTGGTTGATCCCTACGGCCGATCCCACGACGTCCCGAACCTGTACGTGTTCGACGGCAGCGTCTTCGTCACCTCGTCCTCCGTGAACCCCACGCCGACCATCGTCGCTTTCGCTGCCCGGGCGACCGAGCACATGCTGGAGACGGCCGGCGACCAGAAGGTGCCGGCATGACCATCAACGACGAGAGGACGCAGGTGGTCGACGACCAGACGCGGTCTGGGCTGGCCGCACTGGTGGACGTGATCCTCCCCGGCACGACGAGACTGCCCTCCGGTCGCAGTGTCGGGGCGCATGAGTCCTGGCTCGATCGCGTGCTGGACGCCGACCCTCGGCTCGTGCCAGCGGTGGTCGCGGTCGGATCCGCGGCTGCCGAGAGTGAGTCCTGCACGCTCGCGGACCTCGTGGTCCGCGTGGGCGCGCACGTCGAATCGGCGGTGTTCGCGCTGACGTCCGCCTACTACATCGCTCCCCAGGTGCTTGAAGCGCTCGGCTACCCCGGACAGGTGCGCCGGCCCATCTCAGAGGCCACCGCCGAGGAGCGCTACTCCGAAGACCTGCTCGCTCCGGTCCGCGAGCGCGGCGCCATCTACGTCCCCACGCCCGACTCCGCCGGCTGACGTCCGGCGTCGCGACAGCGTCTGGACCCGTGAGGGGCTGAGGAATGGACCTCCGGTTGCTGAACAGCTTCACGACCGTCGTTGCCGTCGGGACGGTCAGCAAGGCGGCCGCCGAGCTGATGATCACCCAGCCAGCCCTGACGCGCCAGATTCAGCAGCTGGAACGTCAGCTGGGCTTCGAGCTCTTCGTGCGCCACAAAGGCCGGCTCGAGCTCTCAGCCGCGGGGCTCAAGTTCGTCGATGCTGCTCGAACCGTGCTTGCCAGCGCCGAGGCCGCACGGAGCGTCGCTGACTCGCTTGCGGCGGGACGTCTCGCCCGCGTTCGGATGGCTGCTCCCACAACGACGCTCACCGACGTGCTGGCACCCTTCTTGGCCGAGCTCCTGACTGACGATCCGCTGATCACCGTCGAGGAAGCCACCTACGCGACTGCTGTCACCGGGCTGCGCTCCGGCGTGGATCTCGCAGTTTTCACGGCCCCGCCTCCGAGGTTCCTGCACAGCAGGCGCGTTGCGGTCCTTCCCATCTGGGCCTACGTCCACCCCGGGCACCCCATGGCCTCGTCCGGACGTGTGTCGGTCCCCGAGCTGGCCGCCCACCGGCTGATCGTCCTGGAAGGCACGGCCCGCGCTCGTCAGCTCCTCGACGAGTCACTGGTCCAGCACGGCGTCGCCGCGGCCGACCTCATCGAGTGTCGCAACCCGCAGGTTGCACAAGCGCTGGCTGCGGCACGCAGGGGCGTCGCGGTGCTCTCAGACGACGCGCGATTCGGACTGACCGGGCTGCCGATCAGCACGCCGCAAGGAGCACTGACACTCACCTTGCACGCGGGGTGGGATCCGCAACACCACGCGGCCGGCACCCTGGACGACCTGGCACGCCGACTCCGTGCCTTCTGCGCAACCAGGTACGGCTGCCAGGGCGACGCACCGTTTGCGAGCTAGCACTGTCGGGTCGTTGCGCCGTACGTCGATGTGAACGCCAGGTCATGTCCTGGGGGCATCGGCTCGTTGATCAACTGGCATTGGACGACATACATGTGAGCGGGTGAACCTTGACGCGTGACCAGCACTCGCACTTCACCCATTGCCACGGCCCGACGACTCGTGACAGAGATCCCGGGCCCTCGCTCACGCGAGCTGGCCGCGCGCAAGCTCGATGCGGTCGCCGGGGGAGTAGGCACGACGCTCCCTGTGTACGCCTCCGCTGCGCACGGAGGTGTGCTGGAGGACGTCGATGGCAACGTGTTCATCGACCTCGGCTCCGGGATCGCCGTCACGACCGTGGGGTCCAGCGCGCCGCGCGTCGTGGAGGCGGTCACTGATCAGGCCGGGCGCTTCACCCACACCTGCTTCATGGTCACTCCGTACGAGTCCTACCTCGAGGTCGCCGAGCGACTCAACCGACTGACCCCTGGCGACCACGACAAGCGCACGGCGCTGTTCAACTCGGGCGCGGAGGCGGTGGAGAACGCCGTGAAGATCGCTCGGTCCGCCACGGGCCGACAGGCCGTCGTCGTCTTCGACCACGCCTATCACGGGCGTACGACCCTGACCATGGCCATGACGGCCAAGTCTGTTCCCTACAAGCACGGCTTCGGACCTTTTGCCCCCGAGGTCTATCGAGCCCCGCTCTCCTACGCCTATCGCGACGGCGGACTCTCCGGCGCCGAGGCCGCCGCTCGCGCCATCGACCAGATCGAGAAGCAGGTCGGCGCCACCAACCTGGCTGCCGTCGTGATCGAGCCGATCCAGGGCGAGGGCGGGTTCATCGTCCCCGCTCCAGGCTTCCTTCCTGCCTTGGCCGAGTGGTGCCGGGCCAACGGTGTCGCCTTCGTCGCGGACGAGGTCCAGACCGGCTTCGCTCGCACGGGCGACATGTTCGCCAGCGACCACGAGGGCGTCGTCCCTGATCTCATCGTCACAGCCAAGGGCATCGCCGGCGGGCTCCCTCTGTCGGCGGTCACCGGACGCGCCGATCTCATGGATGCCGTGCACCCTGGAGGGCTCGGCGGCACCTACGGGGGCAACCCCTTGGCCTGTGCTGCTGCTCTCGCAGTCATGGACACCATCGCCGACGAGAAGCTGGTCGAGCGGGCACGTCGGATCGAAGAGGTCGTGAAGGCACGGCTGCGGAGCATCCAGGAGAAGGACGACCGCGTCGGCGACATCCGTGGGCGAGGAGCCATGATCGCGGTCGAGCTGGTGGAGCCGGGTTCTATGACGCCGGCTCCCGCCTTGGCGAAGGCCGTCGCGACCTACGCCCATCGTGAGGGAGTCATCGTGCTGACGTGCGGGACCTACGGCAACGTGCTGAGGTTCCTTCCCCCTCTCGCGATCAGTGATGCCGAGCTCGGTGAGGCCTTCGATGTCGTCGAGGACGCCTTCGCAACCTCGGGGGCCTCGTGAGCGCGCCAGCCGTTTCCGCTACCCGAAGCGCATCAGCAGAGAGGGCTCTACCCGTGGATCACGCACCGACGCTCACCGATCGACTTTCCCCGTCCGAAGGCGTCTTCATCGGCGGACAGTGGCTTGCGGGGAACGACGGGACGTTCGACGTCGAGAATCCCGCAGACAAGTCCATCGTCGGCGTCGTGGCGAACGCTGACCTCGTCCAAGCAACCCAGGCGGTGGACGCCGCCGCTCTCGCCGCCTCTGCGTGGCAGGACGTGAGTCCGCGCGGACGCTCCGACGTCCTCATGCGGACGTTCCGCCTCATGTTGGACCACGCCGATGAGCTGGCCACCCTCATCTCGCAGGAGAACGGCAAGGCGGCTGCCGATGCCCGGGCGGAGGTGACCTATGCGGCGGAGTTCTTCCGGTGGTATGCCGAAGAGGCGGTCCGCGCCGGCGGTGACTACGGATCGTCTCCGGCAGGAGGTGTCCGCACTGTGGTGACTCACCGTCCCGTGGGTGTAGCAGCTCTCGTGACGCCGTGGAACTTCCCGGCCGCGATGGCGACGCGAAAGATCGCGCCGGCGCTCGCTGCCGGCTGCACGGTCGTGGTGAAGCCGGCACGCGAGACGCCGCTCACCGCCCTGGCCATCGCTCGGCTCCTCGAGCAGGCCGGGCTCCCCGCTGGGGTCGTCAACGTCGTCCCGACGTTGCGGTCAGCCGACGTCGTCCAAACGTGGCTGGAAGACTCCCGGGTGCGCAAGCTCTCGTTCACGGGATCCACCGAGGTAGGACGCGTTCTCTTGGCGCAGGCATCTCGTCGCGTCTTGAACGCGTCGATGGAGCTGGGGGGGAACGCGCCTTTCATCGTGACCAGCGACGCCGACCTGGACGCGGCCGTGGATGGCGCCATGACCGCCAAGTTCCGGGGCGGAGGGCAGGCGTGCACCGCCGCCAACCGCTTCTACGTGCACGAGTCCGTGGCCTTTGAGTTCGTTGCGCGGATGGCTGATCGCGTGAGCGCGCTGGTTGTCGGGCCTGCTTCGGAACCTGCGAGCCAGATCGGGCCCATGATCAGTGGACGAGCGGTTGCCGCAACCCACGACCTCATCGATGACGCCTTGGATCGAGGTGCCCGCCGCGCGGCGGTCGCTGAGTTGCCCTCGCACCTCTCCGGTCACTACCTCGCGCCCACGCTGTTGGCCGATGTGCCGCCGGACGCGCGGGTTGTGCAGGAGGAGATCTTCGGGCCGGTAGCGCCGGTGGTGACCTGGCGCACTGAGGACGACCTGCTGCGGATGGTGAATGGGACGGAGCTGGGGCTCGCTGCCTACCTGTACTCCTCCGACCTGAAGCGGGCGATGCAGCTGGCGGAGAAGGTGGAAGCCGGAATGGTCGGCATCAACCGAGGACTCGTCTCCGACCCTTCCGCGCCCTTCGGCGGACTCAAGCAGAGTGGTCTCGGCCGAGAGGGCGCCCGCGAGGGCCTGGCCGAGTACCAGGAGACGCAGTACTTCAGCGTGGACTGGTCGGACTAGTGATGACATCCACCCACGGGGCTGCTGAACCGTCAGTGCTGCCGTCCGTTCAGCAGACCTACCAGCAGGCGACCCTCGACCTCACGGACGCGTGGATCCTGCGTGCCTTCGACGAGGCGAGGATCGCCCTGGCCCGACGCGAGTTCGACGAAGACGGCGTGCTGCTGGGTTTCGACGCACTGGAGCTGAACGCCGAGCTCATCGGCCTGCCTTGTGCTGGTCCCGTGAGGGTGACGGCGACCTTGGTTGACGAACGAGGGTCCTGTCACGCGGTCGAGTACCGAGCGGCGCTGAGGGGAGAGGGCCGGCCGGGATCGGGCGGGATCATCTTGGCCCAGGCTGCGGGATGGACCTGGGTGCCATCACGAGGGGCCTTGTCCCTGAGTCTCGTCCGCTCGTCCACACCAGTGGCGGGGGATGGCACGTGATCAATCCGAATGCTCCAGAGATCCTGTCCCCGTTGTACACGGGTGCGTACGCTGCCGGCGACGCCTGCGCAGCCCGCCCGGTTGTCTCGATCGGCACCAGCCGCGTCAAGCGCGGCATGGCCGAGATGCTCAAGGGCGGCGTCATCATGGACGTCGTCACCGCAGACCAGGCGAAGATCGCCGAGGACGCCGGCGCGGTCGCCGTGATGGCCCTCGAGCGCGTCCCGGCCGACATCCGCGCGCAGGGCGGCGTCTCACGCATGAGCGACCCCGACATGATCGACGGCATCATCGAGGCCGTCTCGATCCCCGTCATGGCCAAGGCCCGCATCGGCCACTTCGCCGAGGCGCAGGTCCTGCAGTCGCTCGGCGTCGACTACATCGACGAGTCCGAGGTGCTCACCCCGGCCGACTACACCCACCACATCGACAAGTGGGCCTTCACGGTCCCCTTCGTCTGCGGTGCCACCAACCTCGGCGAGGCGCTTCGCCGCATCACCGAGGGCGCCGGGATGATCCGCTCCAAGGGCGAGGCCGGCACCGGCGACGTCTCCAACGCCGTCACCCACATGCGCACCATCCGCGGCGAGCTCAACCGGCTGCACGGCATGGCCGAGGACGAGCTCTACCTCGCCGCCAAGGAGCTCCAGGCCCCCTACGAGCTGGTCAAGGAGGTCGCGGCCGCCGGCAAGCTCCCGGTCGTGCTCTTCACCGCCGGTGGCATCGCCACCCCCGCCGACGCCGCGATGATGATGCAGCTCGGTGCCGAGGGCGTCTTCGTCGGCTCCGGCATCTTCAAGTCCGGCAATCCCGCCCAGCGCGCCGAGGCCATCGTCAAGGCCACCACGTTCTTCGACGACCCCGACGTGGTCGCCAAGGTCTCCCGCGGCCTGGGCGAGGCCATGGTCGGCCTCAACGTCGACGAGATCCCCCAGCCGCACCGCCTGTCCGAGCGCGGCTGGTGATACCCATGGCGTCGCATCCCCCGCACAAGTACTTCGTCGTCGCGAACTTCAGCCGCTTGGTCGAGCACCGTACGTATGCGGAGCGAGTCCCGGCGTCCCTCGTCCACGCGCAGACGTGGGGATCCCTTCGCACAGCATGCGGCATCTCGTGCCAGAGCTGGACGAAGTGGTGGGATGTCCCTTTCCCGAGCGCGACGGGTCCTGTCTGTCCCACCTGTCATGCCGCGACACGCGATGCCTCGCCTGGACCTGGATCGTGACCGCGCGCGAATCACCTGTCACTGCCAGCCAACACGAAGGTCGAGAGCGATGAACATTGTTGTCTGTGTGAAGTACGTGCCGGACGCCACGGCCGACCGCAAGTTCGAGGACGACTTCACGGTCGACCGAGTCGGGGTCGACGGCCTGTTGTCCGAGCTCGACGAGTACGCCGTCGAGCAGGCCCTGCAGTTCCGCGAGAAGCGCGAGGGCGAGGAGATCGAGATCACCGCGCTGACCGTGGGCCCGGAGAAGGCGGTCGACGCGGTGCGCAAGGCGCTGCAGATGGGTGTCGACAAGGGCGTCCACGTCCTCGACGACGCCATCGCGGGCTCCGACTACGTCGCGACGTCCCTGGTCCTGGCCAAGGCGATCGAGAAGATCGGTGCCGAGTCCGGGGGAGCCGACCTGGTGGTCTGCGGCATGGCGTCCACGGACGCGGCCGGATCGGTGATCCCGGCGATGCTGGCCGAGCGCCTGGGGCTTCCGCAGGTGACGCTCGCGTCGGTGATCGAGTCGCAGGGCGACCAGGTCCGGATCAAGCGTGACAACGAGGGCTCCACCGAGGTCATCGGTGCGACCCTGCCCATCGTGCTCTCGGTGACCGACCAGTCGGGCGAGGCCCGCTACCCGTCGTTCAAGGGCATCATGGCGGCGAAGAAGAAGCCGCTGGAGACCTTCGCACTGGCCGACCTGGGCGTCGACGCGGGCGAGGTCGGCCTGTCGGTCGCCTGGTCGCAGGTGGAGGACACCACCGAGCGTCCGCCGCGCACGGCCGGCGAGATCGTCACCGACGAGGACGGCTCGGGCGCTGGCGCGCTGGTCGAGTTCCTCGCGTCCAAGAAGTTCATCTGAGGAGCTGCGTAGACATGTCTGAAGTTCTGGTTGTGATCGACCACGTCGCTGGCGAGGTCAAGAAGCCCACCTACGAGCTGCTCACCATCGCCCGTCGCCTCGGGGAGCCGGCGGCCGTGTTCTTCGGCTCGCCCGACCAGGCCGACGCCGTGGCGCAGAAGGTCAAGGCGTACGGCGCCGCGAAGGTCTACGTCGTCGACGACGCCCAGACCAAGGGCTTCCTCGTCGCGCCGAAGGCCGAGGCCCTGCAGCAGCTCGCCGAGAAGAGCTCTGGGGGAGATGGGCTGGCCGCGATCCTGCTGCCCTCGACGTTCGAGAACAAGGAGGTCGCCGGTCGCCTCGCGATCAAGCTTGGCTCGGGCCTGATCACCGATGCCGTCGACGTCCAGGCCGGCGAGAGTGGCCCGGTGACGACGCAGAGCGTGTTCGCCGGCAACTTCACCGTCCAGGCCAAGGTCACCCACGGCACGCCGATCATCACGGTCAAGCCCAACTCCGCCGCCCCCGAGGAGGCCGATGGTGCCGGCACGGTCGAGACGTTCGACGCGACCATCTCCGACGCCGCCAGGACCGCGCAGATCGTGGCCACCCAGCCGCGGCAGTCCACCGGTCGACCCGAGCTGACCGAGGCCGCCATCGTGGTCTCGGGCGGTCGTGGCACCGGCGGCAACTTCGAGCCGGTCGAGGGCTTCGCCGACTCGCTCGGCGCAGCCGTCGGCGCCTCGCGCGCGGCGGTCGACTCCGGCTGGATGCCGCACGCGTTCCAGGTCGGCCAGACCGGCAAGACGGTCTCACCGCAGCTCTACGTCGCCAACGGCATCTCCGGTGCGATCCAGCACCGCGCCGGCATGCAGACCTCCAAGACCATCGTCGCGGTCAACAAGGACCCCGAAGCCCCCATCTTCGAGCTGGTCGACTTCGGCGTCGTGGGCGACCTGCACACCGTGCTGCCCGCCGCCACCGAGCAGATCACCGTCCGCCCTCGGTAGAGCACAGCGAAGGGCTCAGGTGCTGAGCCCTTCGGACGCAGCTCGGGCACTGGCGCTCGGACTTGCCTTTTCACGATCAGCAGTGACGGAGTTGGTGATTCGACTGATTGCCGGAGTGTGTGCCGGGCCACATTCTTGGCTCACTCCCGCAATAGCTCGTAGAGCCTTGTTGACGAGCTTGCCCGAAAGGAAACACTCATGACACTCGCCGAGTCGGCCCCTGTCGACACTGAGCGGAGGCTGCACGGCAACCTCGGAGTGATGCACCTGTTCTTCAGCGTCATGGCGTGGAACGCTCCGCTCGTCATCGTCGTCGGCATCATCCCGGTGATGTTCTTCGTCGGCAATGGGGTCGGCACTCCATTCGTCTTTCTGGTGGCCGGCCTCATCATCTTGGCCTTTGCCGTCGGCTTCACTCGCATGGCGCGCGTGCTTCCCAACCCTGGAGCTTTCTACGCCTACATCACCGCCGGCCTAGGCCGCGAAGCCGGACTCGGGGCCGGTCTGCTGGCTCTGGCCATGTACTTCTGCGCATACACGGGCACCTTCGCCTTCGGCGGTGTGGTCCTCGGCTCGCTCGTGCATGACACCATGCACGGTCCGTCAGCTCCGTGGTGGGTCTGGGCCCTGGCCTTCTGGGCATTCGTCGGCATCCTGGGCTACCTGAGCATCGACCTCTCTGCCAAGGTCCTGATGTATTTCCTCGCCGCGGAGGTCCTGGTGATCCTGGTGTTCGACCTCCTCATCGCCGGACAGGGTGGTGCGTCCGGCCTGAGTGTCGCCCCGATCGCGCCCGAGCACTGGTTCGACGGATCGTTCGGCATCGGCCTCATGTTCGCCATCGGCATGTTCGGTGGCTTCGAGATCACGGCGCTGTTCCGCGATGAGGTTCGAGACCCCAACCGCACCGTCCCGCGCGCGACGTATGCAGTGGTCGTGTTCGCCATGCTCTTCTATGCCGTGACGTCGTTCCTCCTGGTCAACGCCCTCGGCGTGGACGATGCCGTGGCAGCAGCTGCGGCAGACCCGGCCGGCATCGTCAGTGTGACGATGGAGCAGTTCGGCAACAAGTTCCTCGCGGACCTCGTCATCGTCCTCGTCAACACCAGCACGCTTGCCGTCATCCTTGCTGGACACAACATCGTGAGCCGTTACGCCTTCAACCTGAGTGCAGACCGCATCCTTCCCGTCGGCCTGAGTGGGGTGCACGCACGCCACGGTTCGCCGCACCGCGCGTCTGTCGCGGCGAGCCTCGGTGCACTGGTCGTGAGCATTCCTGTGGTGATCAGCGGGGTGGACCCGATCCTCTACTACGCCGCGATCCTCGGCATCCTGAGCATCGGGTTCCTGTTCATGTTGTTGCTGACCGACGTCGCCGTCGTGCGATACATGAAGAAGAACGGCGGCGATCACTCCTCCGTGTGGGCCACCGTCGTGTGCCCTGCGATCGCGTTCGTCGGGCTCCTGTCGTGCCTCATTCTCGCGGTGCTGAACTTCGACCTCATCATCGGCGGATCTCGGTCGCTCGCCAACACGATCCTTGTTCTGACGGCGGCGATCTTCTTGGCCGGAGTCGCGATGGCCATGGTGCTGAAGCGCAGCCGTCCCGAGGTGTACGCCAAGATCGGACGTCAGTAGGGATGCGCCTCTGATGCTCCGTAGATCCCCCATGGCTGAGAACGCAGCTCCAGATGTCCCGACCGAGGAGGTCACTCACAAGGCGTCGAGTGTTGGGCGCCGACCGCCCGAATGGGGTCCGCGGAGCCGCCCGCGTGGAGATGACGTCGAAGACCGAGGGCGACACCTCGACCGCTTGTTCGAGCTTCACGGAGCGCCGGACAACAACTAGCCCCTCGCAGGTCGACTGCAAGCCACAACCGCACGGAAGGGGACGCGATGGCACCGGTGTTCCGGCACAGGGTCCGGTACCACGAGGCGGACGCGCAAGGGTTCATGTTCAACAGCAGGTTCCTTGAGCTCGCCGATGTCGGCATGACCGAGTACTTCCGGCACCTCGGCCTGCCCTACCTCGACCTCGTTGCTGGGGGCATGGACCCGTCCGTCGTCCGGGCGGTCCTGGACTTCAAGCGGCCTGCCCGTTTCGAGGACCAGCTCGACGTCCGCGTCGACTGTGTCCGCGTCGGCACCTCCAGCTTCGAGCTCCACACTGAGGTCTTGCTCGAGGGTGAGCTCGTGGCAGACCTCGCTCTCACTTATGTGAACGTGGACGCCACCCAGGCTGTCGCCCGACCACTCCCTGACGAGGTTGCGGCACGCCTGAGGGGGGACGCAAGCAGTGGCGCGCCGGCGTCATAGTTGGAACTTCACCAACGAGGGTTTGAATCCTCTTGGAGAGAACCAATGGTTCTCGGGAGGCACAGGGAACATCCTTGAGGAGTACTCGGGGCGGGTCCGCAAGGAGCCGCGCCGGGTGCAGATCACGCGCACTCTCACGAGTGGTGACCACAACGAGCGACCACCACGCCAGCCGCCGTGCTCGGCGCAGGACGAAGGACCTATCCATGAGCAACAGTTCATCCACCGTGAACGAAGCAGCCGCACCCGCCAGCGCGATCATCGTTGGTGCGGGCATTCTTGGTGCCGCGACTGCGCTCTTCCTGGCACGCGAAGGCGTCGCCGTGCGGATTGTCGAGCGTCAGCATGCCGGGTGGGGGGCCTCCGGTCGCAACGCCGGCTACATCTCGATGATCACCCGGTCGGGAGGGCCGCAGCTGGAGCTCGCCAATCTCTCGCGGTCCCTGTACTCCCAGCTCGCAGAGGAGCTGGACGACTTCGAGTTCCAGCCCAACGGCGCTCTCGTCTACTACTACGAGGAGCAGCTGCCCCTCATCGAGGGCTTCGTCAAGAAGCGCCAGGAGGACGGGCTTCCGATGGAGATCGTGAGTGGCGATCGCGCCCGCGAGCTCTGCCCACTCCTCCCCGAGGACGTCGTAGGCGGTATCCACTCGAAGAGCGACTGTTACCTGCATCCCGGAAAGCTCGTCGATGCACTCATGAACGCAGCCATCAAGCTGGGGGCTGAGCTCATCGATGCCGACGTCACGGAGCTCGTGGTCGAGGATGGACGATGCGTAGGGGTGCGTACAGCACGGACTGACATCCGCGCCGACGTCGTGGCGGTGACGGCCGGGTCGTGGACCGCAGCCATCCTCGAGAAGGCGGGCCTGCCCTTCAACGTCCTGCACATGCGTATGCAGATGGCTGAGACCGCCCCCATCGAGGAGCGCTTCAACGTGGCCGCCTACGGTCCCAGTCTCTTCCACGAGTACGCGTTCGTCCGCGAGCTGCCCGGCTACGACGACGACATCGTCCTTCACCCGTTGCAGCACATCATGCCTGAGGTGGGCCTTCTTGAGCTCATCTGTCAGCGGGCCGACGGGCGCTTGTGGCTGGGGTGCCCCATCGAGTTCGTCGACGGGCCGGACGCATCACCCGACCCTACGGTCGCTGGTATGGCCCAGACCTTCGGTGTCCTGGGTGACCACGTGCCCGCCCTCCAGCACATTCCGGTGGAGCGCACGTGGGGCGGAATCGCCCCGCAGACCGGTGACGGCCTGCCCGTGATGTCGGACGTCCCGTCCGTGCCCGGACTGTTCGTGGGTTCGGGTCACGCCTACGGTGCCACCGTTGGGCCGGGCAGTGCCCGAGTTCTCGCGGACATCATCCTGGGCCGTGTGCCCGGCCTGGACGCCTCGCCGTTCCGCTACGACCGACCCGCGATCACCGAGGGCATGGCCCGTTCGGTGAGCCTCGGCTGACCACGAGACCAGAGGGAAGGCGCACGCATGACGACACGCAAGGTGGACTGGAGCAAGCGGACGGCCAAGAAGACGGCCGGTACGACTGTCGTCCTCAACGACCACGTCATCGTCCCGGTGACCACGGACCGCGCTTGGAGCCGACTCGAAGACGTGCCGCTGGTGGCTTCGTGCCTACCGGGTCTCGATCCGACCACACTCGTGGCGGAGTCGGACAACGTGTTCCGTGCCCGCATGACCAACACGGTCATGGGCATCAGCGCCAACTGGGACCTGCGGGCGACCATCGAGCCCGACTCCAGTCGTCGGGTGTTGCGTGTGCTGCTGGAGGGCGAGGACCCCAAGCTCAACATGAAGCTCGGAGGCGACGCGACGGTGGAGGTGAAGCCAGCGGAGGAAGGTACCTCGCTGCTCGACTACGTGGCCAACCTTCGGATCGACGGCAGCCTGGCGGCCATGGGCGGACCGGTCATCAAGGCGATCCTGGCTGACGCCATCGAGCAGTTCGTGGCTGTCGTCGGTGGACAAGAGGTGGCTCCGAAGCCCTCTCCGCTCCAGCGTCTGCGTGATCGACTGGTGTCCTGGTGGCGCGCGGTGCGGCAGAGGCCGCGCGGGCCGAACGGCTAGCCGCGACATGGTCGCGCCGACGGCCGACCCTCTCTACACCCGAAGCTCAGCACGCACTTAAGGAACGAGCGCCACCCATGACCGTATCGACATCCCGCGGCCCCGCGACGAGGACTGGACTCTACCTGGATGAGTTCGACGTCGGTCAGGCATGGGTGACGCAGGCCCGCACCATCACCGATGCCGATCTGGTCAACTTCGCCGGGTTGTCAGGGGACTTCAACCCTCTGCACATGGACGAGGAGTTCGCCCGCCGTACGCAGTTCGGAGGCCGCATCTTCCACGGTCCCGGGGTGTTCGCGGTGGCGATCGGGTTGGAGTCGCGACTCGGCATCAAGGACGAGACAGCCATCGCATTCCTGGGGATGACCTGGAACCTGATCCGGCCCGTGGCGATCGGCGACACCATTCACGTCCTCCAGACCGTCGCCGAGGTCCGGCCATCGCGCTCCAAGCCCGACCGCGGCGTCGTCACGTTCGACGTCCTGGTCAAGAACCAGCGCGACGAGACGTGCCATGAAGGCCAGTGGTTCGTCATGTTTCGTCGCGCGGCCTCCAGCTGAACCCACGGCGGCCATCGCCGGGCATCCCGCACGGCCAACCGCTGACACAAAGGAGATTGTCTTGAACAACACAACGAGCCGCACCGTCGCGATCACCGGTGCAGGGTCCGGAATCGGTCGAGCCATCGCGCGCGCCTTCGTCGATGCGGGCTACGACGTGCTGGCGAGCGACGTCTCGGATGCCCGCGTCAAGGAGACCGCTGAAGAGCTGGGGTCACCCCCGAACCTTCGGACCAGGACAGTCGACGTGAGTGACTTCGAGTCGGTCAAGGGCTTGGTCGACGACGCTGCTTCACGATCTGGACGACTCGACGTGTTCGTCAACTGCGCCGGCGTGTTCGACGGCTACGCCGACATCGGGGAGACGACTCCAGAGCTCTGGAACAAGGTCATCGGCGTGAACCTCACCGGAGTGTTCTACGGCTGCAAGGCTGCCGCCGAGCGCATGATCACGCAGAAGTCCGGTCGCATCGTGACGATCGGCTCGGTCGCCGGCCAGCGTGGCGCGGCGGACGGTCTCTCCTACGTGACGTCGAAGGCCGGGATCGAAGGAATGCACCGACGGCTCGCCATCGACGTCGGACCGCACAACGTGACCGCCAACGTCGTGGCTCCCGGCGTCATCAAGACGAACCTACGCGCCACATCGGAGGAGATCCTCGGCGACCTGGTGTCGTCGCAGCAGCGAGGCATCGGGGTCTCGCCGGAGATCATGGACTTCCTCATCCCGGCCAGGCGCTCCGCCGAGCCCTCGGAGGTAGCGAGCGTCGTCCTCTTCCTGGCCTCCGACGGGGCGAGCTACGTCAACGGTCAGGTGATCGCCGTCGACGGCGGGTGGACCGCGACCTGAGAGCGGAGCCGGAAGCATCCGGCTCACGCACTGCCCTTGAGATGAAGGAGAAGCGCATGCTCGTCACGGCCCTCACCGAGATGCTCGGCATCGAGCACCCGGTCTGCTCAGCTGGAATGGCCCGGGTGGCCCAGGCCGACCTGGCCGCGGCCGTCAGTGAGGCGGGCGGGCTGGGCTGCCTCGGCGGCGTCAGCTTCATGCCCGACGCATTGCGCTCAGAGATCGCGAAGATCAAGTCACGCACGGACAAGCCGTTCGCGGTGAACCTGCTGCTGCCTGACTCGCTGACGACGCAGGACGAGGAGCGCTGGGGACCGGTTCGCGAGCTGTGGGGCGGGCTTGACCCGGCCGATCGCACGAAGCTGGCCGGCGTCGAAGCCCTTCTGACACCCGGCGCGGTAGCCGGACAGGTCGACGTCGTGCTCGAGGCGAAGCCGGCCGTCGTCGTGCTGACATTCGGCACGCCGGAGTGGTTCCTTCGCGAGTGCCGCGAGCGGGGCATCCGGGTGGCAGCTCTCGTCGGCTCCGTCGGCAAGGCGCGCGAGGCAAGTGAGGCAGGTGTGGACCTCATCGTGGCGCAGGGAACCGAGGCCGGCGGTCACACCGGCTACGCAAGCACCATGACACTCGTCCCGGCAGTCATCGACGAGGTCGAGCCCCCGGTCATCGCGGCCGGAGGGGTCGCCGACGGGCGCGGACTGGCGGCCGCCCTAGCCCTCGGCGCGGCCGGCGTGTGGATGGGGACACGTTTCATCGCCAGTCCAGAGGCCTTCGGGCACGCTGCTTTCAAGCAGCGCGTCCTTGCCGGGGGGTTCAAGGACACGACGATCACTCATTCCTACAGCGGGAAGCGCATGCGTGCGTTCGCCAACGAGTGGACGGCCCAGTGGGAGCAGGGCGACAAGGGCCCCGCTGACTTCCCGGCGCAGTACGCCGTCGCCGGCACGACCGTTGAGACGGGCTACCAGGACGGGGACCTCCGGAAGGGGATGATGCCTGTGGGGCAGACGCTGCAGCTGGTCCACGAGATCACGCCTGCGGGCGACATCGTTCGAGCGACGGTCCACGAAGCTGAAGCGATTCTCACGCGACTCGCGCCCCGGAAGCTGAGCAGGAGCTCATGAACCCCTTCAACGATCCAGTCGGTGCCTTCGAACGCGTCGCGTCGTCCCGACCGCACCACCCTGCCGTCATCGACGGCGACCTGGTGGTGAGCTTCGGTGACCTGCACCTGGACGTGCTGTTCAGGTGCGAAGCGTTGCTGACAGCCGGGCTCGAACCGGGTGGTCGGGTCGCGATCGTGGCCGAGAGCTCCGCAGACTTCCTGTCGACGGCTCTGGCGGTGTGGCGCGCCGGCGGGGTTCTCGTGACCGTCTACCCGTCTTCAAGTCATGACGACCTGCAGTACGCACTGGAGAGCAGTGAGCCCGTGCTGGTCGTGGCTGGCGAGGCGCAGCAGGAAGCCGTGTCTGCCGCACTGACCACGACGCCCATCGCCTCGATCGAGCTCTTTCAACCCACGTCGGTTCGCACTGACACTGAGCCGAACCCAGCGAACCTGCGCGAACCCCTCAGCCTCATCTGCTTCTCGTCCGGAACCACGAGCCGGCCGAAGGCGATCATGCTGACGGCCACTGCCGTGCACAACTGTGCCGAGACCTACGGCGAGGTGTGGCACCTGAGCTCGGACGATCGCGGCATCGTCTGTCTGCCGATGGCGTGGATGTACGGACTGGCAAGTACGTCGCTGGCTCTTCTGTTGCGGGGCGCCACCACCATCGTCGTACGACGGGCGCGGCCCGACTTGTTGGCAGCCGCGATGCGCCGGCACCAAGCCACCTTCATCGCCGGCGTGACGACCACCTTCGCCAAGCTCGCGATGCACGCCAAGGACGAAGGACTGGGGCAGGAGACCTTCGGTGCTCTCCGGCTGTGCATCTCCGGGGGCGAACCGCGCAACGAGGCTGCGTTCGAGCGCTGGACCTCGGTCAGCGGCGTGTCCGTGCTCGATGCGTACTGCTCGTCGGAGTGTCTCCCGCTGGTGACCTACGACCCCACGGTCGACCCCGAACCGAGACCGGGGTCCGCCGGCAAGCTCGTCCCCCGGGCGCAGCTGAGGATCGTCGACGCGAACGGCGACGACGTTGCCGCGGGTGAGGTAGGCGAAGGGCTCTCCACGGGCCCAGGTCTCATGCTCGGCTACTGGCGAGACCCTGACCAGACGGAGCAGGCTCTCACTCCCGATGGCTGGTACCGCACGAAGGACCTCGTCCGGATGGACGAGGACGGTTATGTCTTCGTGGTCGGGCGCCTCTCCGACGTGATCATCCGCGGCGGCATCAACATCTCTCCAGGAGAGGTGGAACGGGCCCTGCGCATGCACCCGGACGTCCTGGACGTGACTGTCGTCGGGCTGCAGGACGACATGTACGGCGAGCGTGTCGTGGCAGCCGTGGTGGCTGCGGAAGGCCTCGACGTCGACGCTCTCCGCGCCCACGCTGAGGAGACCCTCACAGCCTACAAACGTCCGAGCGAGTACGTCGTGGTGAACGAGTTCCCGGTGACGAGCACCGGCAAGGTCGACCGACGGGCGTTGGCGGCTCGCTTGGACGACGCCGCCTCGACGGCCGCGCGCGACTGACCCAACGAAGCCCCCACGAATCGGAGCCTGTCTTGAGCGAGTCCACGCCATCAAACCGGTACTGGAGCACGTCCGTGAGCCAGCCCAGCGCTGACAAGGTTCTCATCCGTGGGTACGACCTGCAGCAGCTCATCGGGAACCTGTCCTTCACATCGGCGGTATTCCTGCTGATTCGCGGGGACCTGCCCAACCCGTCCCAGGTCCGCGTGCTGGACGGAGTCCTGAGCGCAGTCCTCGACTACGGCCTGGAGAAGCCGGGTACGGCGGCCGCGCGTTTCGCCGTCTCGGCGAACCCGAGCATGGCCGCGGGGTTGGCCGCCGCCTGCCTGTCTGTCGGCCCGCACACGTTGGCGACCGAGGACACCAGCCGGTTCATCATCAAGGCCCACGAGCGATATCAGGCCTCGGTCTTGCCACTGGAACAGTTCGCGGAGCAGGAAGTCGCCAGGCTGCGCGAGGCGCGACAACGCATCCCTGGATTGGGTCACCCCGTCTTCAAGAGGGTCGATCCGCGTGCCGCCGTGCTGCGTGATCTCGCCGTCAAGGAAGGGTGTTGGCCGGCAGAGGCGGAGGTCTACGAGGCCCTCCACGCAGCCTTCACACGACTGCCGGGCAAGGCCGACATTCCCATCAACGACGTGGGGGTCATGGCCGCCGCGCTGGTGGGTCTCGGCTTCTCGCCCGAGGAAGGCACCGGAATCGCCATCCTCTCGACCATGCCAGGCGTCGTGGCCCACATCTCCGAAGAGCTGCAGGCCCGTCGACCCATCCGAATCATTCCGCGTGACCAGGTCGACTACGAGGTGCCTGAGCGCGACTTCCACATGGATTCTGAAGGCGTGGACTGGGAAGCTCCGTCCGGCACTGCCTCGGAGCCGCAGTGAGCCTGAGCATGCCGCCGGGCAAGCGCCTCGCGGTCTGCCTGAGTCCTGACTTCGATGCCCAGAGCGTGTGGATGAGCACCTTCCGTTCGCACTCACAAAGCCTCATGTCACGCGGAGAGTTCGGTGCGGAGGTCGGCACGCCACGGCTGCTCGACTGTTTCGCCCGCTTCGGGATCACCACCACCTGGTGCGTGCCCACCCACACCATGCAGACCTTCCCGGACGCCTTCGAGGCGATCGTGGGAGCCGGCCATGAGGTGGCCGCCCACGGCGTGTACCACGAGTACATTCCGGCCCTCGACGCCGACGAAGAGCGACGGCTCATGCAGCTCCAGGTCGACCAGCACGTCAGCCTTACCGGTCAACGGCCACGTGGCTACCGTTCACCCGCGCTCGACGTGACTCCTCACACCCTCGATCTACTGGACGAGTTCGGGTTCGACTGGGACTCGTCCTTGATGGGGCGGGACTTCGTGCCGTACTACCCGCGCATGGTGGTCGACTTCGACGTCGAGCGGGGAAACTCGTTCGGACCCCCGAGCCGCGTCCTCGAGATACCCGTCGGGTGGGCTCTCGACGACTTTCCCGAGCTGGAGAGCTTCAAGGGCAGCCCACTCATGCAGAGCAACGAGACGGTCCTGGCCCGGTGGAAGGACAGCTTCGACTTCGCATATGAACGGTGTCCCGGAGGCGTCATCACGTGGACCCTGCACCCCCAGACGATCGGTCGCGCCCACAATCTCGTGATGCTGGAGCAGTTCATCGAGTACGTCAGCTCTCGCGACGGGATCTGGTTCCCCACCCTGTCCGAGGTCTGCGACGCTTGGAGTGACGAGCGAAGCTGACGGTCAGCCTCGGTCTGGCCCGAACACGACGCCGAGGCTGTCGAGCGTAGGGGGAGCGGCATCGCGCACGGAGCGGGGAGCCGCGATGTCTGCAGGTTGGTCCCCCGGTCCTCGCTTGGTTGGCAGATCCGGGGCGCTGACCTGCTCGAGCTCGAGCGCAGCCATCGCCAAGAACACGGAGGCGACCGCCGCGGGATCCCGGAGGTTGACTTCCAGAAGCTCTTCGACCTTCGCCAACCGGTAGCGCAACGAGTTGTGGTGGATGTTCAAGGCATCGGCGGCGGCGTTCATGTTCTGACCGTGTTGAAAGAACTGGCGCAACCCCTCGAGCAGCGGCTCTCGGTTCTCGAGAGGGCCCAAGAACTCCCGTGCCCATCGAGTCATGCGGGCCGAACCGACGTCGGAGAAGAGTCGAGTGGCGAAGTCGAAGTCCTCATAGCTCATGAGCCCAGTCCGGCGCCCGGCCCGACGCAGAGTCTGGACCGCGAGTTGCGCATCGTGGAACGACGTTGCGACATCTTCGATGGAGGCAACTTGGCGTCCGACGCCTACGAGGACGCTGGGCATCGTGTTGCTGGTGCTGACTATCGCCCGCCGCAAGGCTGCCGGCGACGCCTGCACCAGGAGCACGGTGAAGCGCTTCCGCTTGCTGACCAGATGTGGAACTGCTGCGTCCTCGAGGGAACTGGTCATCAGGTCAGTCGCCTCCTTCAGCGCAGGTTTGGCCCTGCCGGCGGCGCCCTGGCGTACTACGCGAACCACCACGGCCCGCATCTCCTCGGTCCACGACAGGCCAAGGCTCGCTACGCGACCCGACAGTTCCGGAGCGGCCGGCATGGGGACCAGCGCCAAAGCCTCTTCCAGGACAGCCGCTCGTACAGCTCGCTCCTGCTGACGCGTCACTGCTGACATCCGCTGGCTGGCTTCGACCAACGATGCCGCCACGTGCACGGCAGACGAGTCATAGGCGTTGGGGAACCCATCGCGCCTCGCAGTCACGACGAGCCATCCGAAGTAGCCACCCTGGTGACCAGCATCGTGGATCCTGTCCGCGACTCCAGTCCAACCGTCGACGTCAATCAGCTGGGTCTCCGCGGCCGTGTGACTTATCGCTTGGAACAGGGAGCTCAGCGGCAAGGGGCCCGTGGCGTGCACCGTCCGGCCGTGCTTGTCCACCAGCGCGGCCGTTGCGTTGCACGTGCTCTTGAGGCGATGGAGCAACGCAACGAGAGGATCCTCCTCTCCGAGCACCTGGGTCAGTGACCTCTGCAGCGCCGTGAGCCTTCGCGTGGCAGTATCGTTCCCCAGTGTTCGCGCCCCAGCGAAGAGCAGGACGATCTCCGCGGGATCGACCTCGGCGGCCTCGATGATCACGTGGGATCCAGCAATCTCTCGCAGGGCGGCAGGACTCATCGACGCCGGGTGCGTGAGAACGAGGACGCGGCTGACGTCGGAGCCCAGTCGCTCGATCGTCGCCTTGAGTTCTTGGCGATCCGCTTCCTGTACGGAGATCAGGACAACCTCGGGCACGGGTGAGGGCTCGCCCCAGGAGAGGATGCTGGCGCCGGAAACTAGACGGTCGAGGTCCTGACCGGCCGTGAGCAGGCGCGTGGTCGGACCCAGCTCAGCCACGAGCATCCCGACGGTGGTCCCGGGCACTTCAGCTGTCATCAGGGGACTTCCAGACGAGTTCCGGCATCAAACCCCTCCACCTTTGAGGTGAACCGTCATCCGGTCTCCTAGCGGAGGGACGAAGATCGAACCTGGACATGGTAAATATTCCAGTTCGTCGCGGATCATGCCAGTGTCTAGCGTGCAGACCAGAGGTCTCCGATGAGACTCGGACGCACAGAAACCGGGCGTTCAACAAGCAACCGTTACGGTTGCTCCAACAGCTGTCCGTGGAACACGTGGCACGCGAGTGCGAGCCACGCCCGGACCAGAGGAGAGGCGTGCCGATGAACCACGCGGACACCCTTGCCACAGCGGATGTGGTCGTCGTCGGAGCTGGTATCGCCGGCTTCTGCACCGCCTGGGAGCTGCGCAAGCGGGGATTCGGTGTCGCTCTCGTCGAGCAACGGTTCGCTGCTTACGGCGCCTCCGGCCGCAACCCCGGCGCCCTGTGGCTACAGACCCGGCGCACTGGTCTGGAGCTCGACCTCGCCCGAGCCGGCAAGTCCAAGTTCGGCGACTACCTGGACGTCCTCGGAGACGTGTTCGACTACCACGCGGCTGGTGGTCTGTTCTACTTCGAGTCGGAGGAGCAGGGCTCGATCATCGACGCCTACGTCAAGGAGCGTCAACAGGCTGGCCTCGACATCGAGATGGTCAGCCTCAAGGACGCCGCCAGCCTGTCGCCCATCCTCCCCGACAGCGCCATCGGGGCGGCCTACTGCAAGGACGACGCACAGGTCGATTGCTTGGCATTTGTCTCTGCCATGGAGTCCGCGTGCGTCAGAGCCGGGGTCCAGTTCTTCCGAAACACCGCGGTGTTGTCCACCAGCCGCGTGGGCGATCGGGTCACCGGGGTGCGCACCGTACGCGGCGAGATCTCGGCGTCGGGTGTGGTGTGGGCGACCGGCGCTTGGGCCACGACACTTCGGGCCGAGGGCATCGACGTTCCCGTCGAGACTGCACGCGTCGGACAACTGATGATGCAACCGGTCGAGAGCGGCGAGAGTCCAGCCTTGCACGGTCCCCGTGGCGTCTACGGGTGCGGCGCCCTGACCGACCTCCCCTCGTTCGACCCCACCTTCTTCGAGGGTCCCGCCCGCCATGGAGGTGACGAGGAGGAGGGTCTGCAGTTCGCTGACACTGCAGTGCTGAACCGGGGCGGCTCCCTCTACATCGGCAACAGCGTCGATGGGCGCGGGTCGCTGAACCCACACATCAGCCTGGATGCCACGCAGGTGATGGTCGATCTCGCCCGTGATCGGTATGCCCGGTACAAGAACTTCGGCGTGACGGGTCTGTGGGCAGGGCTGGGCAGCGAGACGCCCGACGACTTGCCCATCGTCGGAAGCATCGACGGGGCCTATGTCAACGTCGGCCACACATGGGGAGTCGCGAGCGGCCCCGTCTGCGGGGAAGTCATCGCTGCAGTCGTCGCAGGCGAGTCGAACCCGTTCGCCGCAGGGCTGAGTCCCGACCGACCCACACTGGGGGATCGCGTCTGATCGTTGCCCTGTAGAAGCCACGACGAAGTGCCGCCATCTGCGTTAACTCACCAATGGGGCGGCTCCCGGCCGAGCACTAGCGTGGCGGCCGCCGGCACTTCGAAGGGGAACTCCATGGCTACTCTCACGGTCGCAAGCGTCCAGTTCGCCCTACGGGCAGAGGGCACGCTCGAGGCGTACACCGCACACTTTGAGGTCCTGTTGCGACAGGCAGTCGACGCGGGAGCTGAAGTCGTCCTCTTCCCCGAGTTGGCCAGCACCGGGCTGTTGGGTGCGATCGACGATCATGACGTCACGACGTCGACCATCGCCGCGGACTATTGGGAGAGCCTCCCGCAGCACACCGAAGCCATCGTCAACGCGCTCATCGACATGGCAGCCCGCTTTCAGGTCGTCATCGTTGGGGGCAGTCACAACCGTCTAGCGGAGGACGGGACGCTTCGAAACACGGCCTACGTCATCCACCCCGACGGTCGCGTCGAGACCCAAGACAAGATCCACCTGACGCCGCAGGAGCATGCGCTCGGTGCGCGCGGCGGGGACGAGCTGCTCGTGACCAAGATCGGGCCCTTTACGGCGGGTGTGCTCATCTGTGCCGACATCCAGTTTCCGGAGCTGTCGCGACACCTTGTGCACAACGGAGTCGAGTTGATCTTCTGCCCCTCGCTGACGTGGAACCGGCGGGGGATCCATCGCGTGAAGACGGGCTGTGCGGCTCGAGCCATCGAGAACCAGCTGTTCGTCGTCATGTCTCCGCTGGTGGGCCACAGCGGACTGCCGCTGGATGCACCGATGCACGCAGTGGGTCGTGCTCTCATCTGCACTCCGGTCGACAAGACGATCGGGATCAACGACGGCATCCTGGCCGTCGCGCCGGACGACTCGGAACAAGTTCTTGTGGCGGAGCTCGACCACGACCTCCTCCTGGCCTCACGGGCCAACCCTGAGGCCCCCGGACTGGATCTGCGTCGTATGGATCTCTACGAGACGCTGCACGCTGCGCAGAACCAGTAGGCCCTCCTCCCGAACCCGCACGCCACTGGCGTCCAACCAGACCATCACTCAGGAGAGACCTGTGAGTCCTGCACCCGCATCCATGCCCACGTACGACGCCGCGAACGACAAGGAGTTCGGGCCGGCCACGATCGAGCACCGAACCGCCCACGCAGGCTTGCACGAGCTGGGCACCTACTTCATGGTCTTCAACGCCGACCATCACTCTGAGCCGTGGACGCTGCAGTACGAGGAGACCATCTTCGTCATCGAGGGACAAGCCCTTCTCTACGTCGACGATGGCGGTCACGAGAAGGAGCTCCGCGCAGCGCCAGGGGAACTCATCGTTCTCCCCAAGGGCTCAACCGTTCGATACGGCGGAGCCGTGGGAACGCGGTTGCTGCTCTCGATCTCTCCCGTCGACTGGAGGGCTCGCACATGACCCGCACCTACTCGATCGACGTCATCTCTGGGGCATCGGGCAGGAAGTGATGCCAGCCGCCGTGTCCTGCATGGGCGAAGTGGCGCAACCTCGCACGGCCGACCTCGGAGGAAGCGCAACAGGACCGAGTTCGCTGGCAGTGTGCGTCAGCTTGTAGCCGGCCAGCCGGCCAGCCGGTCCTTGTCCTCGATCCCAAGCCTCGCCGTTCTCTTCGTGATCCTCACAGTGGCCCCTGAGGGTTGCGCACCGGAAAGTGGTGGGCACACCTTCATTGCCGAAATCGCCGTGGCGGCTCGTCTCAGCAAAGCCGGCCCGACAGCTACGAAAAGGACGCCAGTGACTGACACCATCGAGCGCCACCCCGCGGTCCGCTACCTTGACCAGATCTCGGTCGGGGACGCTTGGCGGACAGGCGGAAGGACCATCACGGAGAGCGACCTCGTCACGTTTGGCACGTGGTCCGGGGACATGCACCCGCTGCACACCGACGAGGAGTACGCGCGTCGGACCGAGTTCGGAGGCCGCATCTTCCAAGGGCCAGGTGCCCTTGCCATCGCCTTCGGGCTCGAGATGAGCCTGGGCTGGAAGATGGGCTCGGCGATCGCGTTCCTGGGCATCAAGGAGTGGAACCTTCTGGGTCCGGTGCGCATCGGAGACACCCTCAGTGTCCGCGAGGAAGTCGTTGAGGTGCGGCCATCGTCTTCGAAGCCGGACAGGGGCATCGTCACCACGAAGGTCCAGGTGGTCAACCAGAACGGCGTCGTGTGCCAAGAAGGTCTCTGGGTCGTCCTGCTGTCGCGCAGCCCAGAGTGACGCTGGCGCCCAAAACATCGAGAAAGTGACACCACATGAAGACCGCTGCCGTCGCCGCGCTCGGGGCCGATCTCCCCATCTTTGCCTTCTCCCACTGCCGGGACGTCATCGCGGCCGTCACGAAGGCTGGGGGAGTGGGAGTGCTAGGTGCTGCCTGGATGACCCCCGAAGAGCTCGAGATGTCCATCGAGTGGATCGAGAACGAAGTCGGCGACAAGCCCTTCGGGGTCGATCTCGTCTTCCCTGGAACGTCGATCGACGTCGAGAAGAGCCCGGACGAGTACCTGGCCGCCATCCCTGAGGACTACATGTCCTTTGTGTCCGGCATGCTCGACCAAGCCGGCGTGGCCGACCTGTCCGAGCAGGACCGCCGCGACTTCATGATCGAGAACGCCCAGAAGATGGCCATGACGAACAAGAAGAGTCGTGACCAGCTCGACGTCTCGCTGGGGCGTTCGTCGGTCAAGCTGATCGTCGGCGCCCTCGGCGTCACGCCGTCGTACGTCGTGAACGAGGCGCACGCCAAGGGTGTGCAGGTGGGCGCTCTGGTTGGCAGCGGTCGCCATGCGGCGAAGCAACGCGATGCAGGCGTCGACCTGCTGGTGGCACAAGGGACTGAAGCCGGCGGCAGCGTGGGGTCCGTCGCCTCCATGGTCCTGTGGCCTCAGGTCGTCGAAGCCGCTCGAGGGGTGCCGGTGCTCGCTGCCGGCGGCGTCAGTCGAGGGTCCCACCTCCTGGCCGCGCTCTCTCTCGGATGCCAGGGCGTGTGGCTCGGGTCGCTCTGGCTCGGAACCGTCGAAGGCGAGCTCAGCGAGGAGATGCGCGAACGTCTGTACAGGGCAGAGTCGGAGGACGCCGTCATTGCGCGAGTGATGACCGGCAAGCAAGGACGCATGTTGTCGACCGAGTACGTCAAGAACTGGAATGCGCCAGACGCTCCGGCACCGCTCACGTGGCCCATGCAGTCGATCCTGAACGGCTACTCCTACAAGCGCGCCGAGCGCGGACGCAACCTGGACTACTGGACTTACGCCGTCGGGCAGGTCGTCGGCGACATGAAGGGGACGACCACTGTGCGCCGCGAGATCGAGCGCATGCTGAACGAGTACGGCGATGCTCTCGAGTCGCTCATGGAGGTCGCCGAGGCCGAGTGACCGCCGGTCCCGGCTGAGGTCGCTCGAGGCGCTACGCGTCCAGTCGACGAGTACTGAGCGAGACGAGCGCCGAGACGGTCATCGTCGGTGCTCTGTCGTGTCCCCCTGCTACGAGAAGGCGGCATCCGAGGGCTCAGAGGAGCCCGGCAACTGTCCGTCATGAAGCCGAACCTCATGGCCGTGAAGCAAGCCGAAGTGCTCGCGGACGTGAACGGGGTGGACCCACCGAGCACGCTCCTGCTCGCAGAGATCCCTGATGACTCGACGTCAAACCCGTACCCACCATCGCGGGACGCGGCGAAGCGACGTCAGGTCGAGTGTGGGCCCGCCTTGTCCCCGCCGGAGCTCTTGAGCGCGAAGGATGCTGCGTACCCTTCTTCGTCGCGCGTATGTGCATCCCTCGTGTCGGCCACCAGCATGACCGGAGCCGCGTCCTGCTCCCTCACGGTCGTCCGGTCGTGGCGCGGTGCTCGGCAACACGTGTGTCGTCGAAAGACGCCACGACGGAGACCGCACGTTCGCGTTGGCGGCTGTCGATGGCCACCAGGATCTCTCGGCACTGGGCGGCGAAGTGCAATGCGCGATCGTTCTCCGCTAGCGATCGACAGAGCCGCTCTCGTGCGTCGGCCACGCGGCGATTCACGACCTCGGACGTCATCGCGGCCGATGTGCGGGGAGCCAAGTCCAGGATTGCGGCACGCAACCGAACGAGCTTGTCGAGCGCGACAGGCTCGTGTGTGAACTCGTTGAGGACACGGGCAAAGCCTCCCGTCGCGCCACTGAGCGGTTCGGCAAGCGCTTCGATGACGGCTTGGATCTCCAGCGCGTGCAGCGCGTGCACGTCCGCATCCGTCCCACCTGCCTCCAGTCGCGCCATCGCCCGACGCGTTTCTCGCCTGGCCTCCTGTACCTCAGCGTCTGAGCCCGGCGACGCCGCAATCAGCTTGCGGGTGTAGGGATGCGTGGGGTGGTCGGTCACCTCTCGGGCCCCACCCTCCTCCACCAGGTGGCCGTGCTCGAGGACGGCGACCCGGGTGCTCATGTGACGCACTACGGACAGGTCGTGGGTGATGAAGAGGTATGTCACACCACTGTCAGCCTGCAGTTCGAGGAGCAGGTTCAGAACCTGCGCCTGGACTGAGAGATCCAGAGCTGACACGGACTCGTCGCACACGACCAGCCGTGGTTCGGGCAGGAGCGCACGGGCGATCGCGATCCGCTGCCGTTGGCCGCCAGAGAACTGCGCGGGGAACCTCTCGAGCGCCGAACCGTCCAGGCCGACCCGTTCCAGCATCGCCACGACGCGGGTACGTCGGTCCTGGCGCGACATGCGGGGGAGGTTCGTCAGCGTCTCGCTGACTGTCTGCTCAATGGTGCGGTGCGGGTTGAATGAGCTGTAGGGATCCTGGAACACCGCTTGAATCTGCGTGCTGAGCGTGCGACGGTCCCGGGCCGCGAGGCGAGTGATGTCGCGGCCGTCGAACGTGATCGAACCGTGCTCCGGTCGGACCAACCCGAGCACACAACCCCCCAGTGTCGACTTGCCGGAACCGGACTCGCCGACCAGGCCCAGCGTCTCGCCAGCGCCGATCGCGACAGAGACCCCGTCCAGTGCAACCTTGTCCTTGCGCCGGCCCCGTCCGCGGTAGACGACGCCGAGATCATTGACCTCGAGCAGGAGCTTGTTCACCGGACGGCCTCCAGCGTTGACGGAACGAGGACACACCGTGCGGACACACCGCCGGTCGTAGGCACCAGTGGCACCGGCGCGGTGAGGCAGCGGTCCTGCACCAGGCCGCACCGTGCGGCGAACCGGCACCCGGTGGGCCAGGAGCCGGGGGCCGGAACGCTGCCTGAGATGACCGGGAGGAGCTGTCGCGGCTCCGCGCCGACCGAGGACGACCTCAACAGTGCTTGCGTGTAGGGGTGGTGCGGGTTGCTCACGAGGTCACGGACGGGTGCTGTCTCGACGACTTCCCCGGCGTACATCACCATGGCGCGATCGCACGCCTCCGCCACCACACCCCAGTCGTGGGTCACCAGGATGAGCGCCATGCCGCTCTGCTCGCGCAGGTCGCGGAGGAGGTCGAGGATCTCCGCTTGGACCGACACGTCGAGCGCGGTCGTTGGCTCGTCGGCGACGAGCAGGTCGGGTTCCCCAGCGAGTGCCCGCGCGATGGCGATGCGCTGCGCCATCCCGCCGGACAATTCATGCGGGTACTTGCGGCCGACCACCTCGGCTTCGGGCAGACGTACGCGGCTCATCAGGTCGTGCGCCACCGCCTTGGACTCCGCGCGTCCGGTCCCGCGGTGCAGTCGTACGGCCTCCTGCAGCTGGTGTCCGACCGTGAATGCAGGGTTGAGGCTCGAGATCGGCTCCTGGGAGATGAAGGCGATCCCGGTTCCGCGGACGGCGTTCATCTCGCTCTCCCCGAGGGTCGTCAGCTCGACCCCGCGGAAACCGATTGACTCGGCGACGACACGCGCGCCCATGGGCACCACCCGCAGGACCCCGGAGATCGTCATGGACTTGCCGCAGCCGGATTCTCCGACGATCCCCAGCGCTTCCCCCGGACCGACGTCGAAGCTCACGCCGTCGACGATGCGCACGTGGGACCTCCCTCGGGGCAGGTCGAGCGACAGGCGCTTCACGCTCAGCACCGGCGCGGGTCTGTCGGTCTCCAACTCGACGCCCTTCACCTCGGCGGGCGCCGGGCGCCGGTCCTCGCGCTCGACCACAGGGGTCAACGCGCGCCAGCTGTAGGCACTGACCGAACCACTCGCGCGGCCGGCGTAGGCGTCCCGGATGCCGTTGCCGATCAGGGTCAGCGACAAGGCGACGACGGCAATGATCCCGCCGCTCGGAACGAGCATCCACGGCGCAAGGACGATCGCCTGCTGCGCGTCCGTGACCATGTTCCCCCAGCTCGGGTTCGGCGGGACGACGCCCAGACCCAGGAAACCGATCGCGGCCTCGACGAGGCACGCGAGGGCAGCGACGAGACTGATCTGCGTGAGCGCCGGACCGGCGACGGCAGGCAGGATGTGTCTCATGATGATCTGCCGGCTGTTCAGTCCGGCCACCCGAGCTCCTGCGACGTACGGTTCTTCGCGCACGGCGACCGTGGCCGAGTAGACGACACGGATCAGCGTCGGCGACATGATGATGCCCAGGGTGATCATGGCCGCGGTCTCGTTCTGGCCGAAGATTGCCAGCACGACCAGCAGGAGAACGAGCCCCGGGACGGCGAGCAGCACGTCGCATACCCGCATCACAAGAACCTCGACCCCACCCTGCAGGGTCCCGGCCAATAGACCCAGCGTCATCCCGATCAGGGTGCAGACGGTAGTGGCCTGGACGACACCGAGTAGCGTCACGCGGCCGCCGTGGAGCATGCGGCTGAGGATGTCGCGTCCCAGCTGGTCCGTGCCGAGTAGATGGTCCGCGGAGGGCAGGGCATAGATGTTGAGCAGGTCCTGCTCCATCGGCCCGGAGGGCGACAGCAGCGGCGCGAAAACCACGGCCAGCACCACGAGGAACAGGACGGCCGCGGACCCGACCGTCAAGGGCTGCCTCGCGAGTCGGCGCAGGAAACCGGCATCCCGTTCGGCTGCGGCGCGCAGTTCCGCGTCGGCGGAGGCGCCCTCGATGACCGCGCTCATCTGGCCATCACCTTCGGGTTGAGGAGTCCATGAGCGACATCCGTGAGCAGAAAGACCACCACGACCATGGCTGTGTAGAAGACCGCCAACCCCTGGATGACAGGCAGGTCGTGGTTTGCCGTCGAGGTCACCATCTGCGAGCCCAACCCCGGCATGGCGAAGATCTGCTCCATGAGGATGGTGCCCCCGAGCAAGCCGACGAAGACGAGACTGATCATGGTCAGCACCGGACCGGCGGCGTTCTTGGCGATGTGCTTGAACACGATCCGCTTCCACGGATAGCCGTTGGCCCGCAGACTGCGCACGTAGTCGCTGCGCATCGCAGCGAGCATCTCCGCCCGCGTCACGATGGCGACCAGCGCGGCCTCGCCGAAGGCCAGCACGCCAACGGGGAGGGCGAGCGAAAGCGCCCAATCGCTCGGCGAGTCTCCGAACGGCACGTAGCCCGACACCGGGACCCACATCAGGTTCACCCCGAAGATCACGCCGGCGATCATGGCCAGCCAGAACGTCGGCAGGCCTCGGACCAGGACGGCGAGCACCTCGACGACGCGGCCGGCGAAACCGCCACGGACGGCGGCGACCATCCCGCTGCAGACGCCGATCACGATGACGAGGAGGAGTGCTCCCACTGCCAGGGACAGCGTCACCGGGAGTCGTGCGGCCAGAAGCTCGGTGACCGGTCGACCGCTGACGATCGAGCTGCTGAGGTCGCCGGCGACGGCGCGCTGAAGCCACGACCAGTACTGGACGAGCACGGGTTGATCAGCTCCGAGCTGGCGGTTCAACTCGCGGACCGCCTCAGGTGTCGCGCTCGACCCCAGCATCGACTCGGCGACGCTTCCGGGAGCCAAGGAGCCGAGCACGAAAACGATGAGCGAGATGATCACCATCAGGGGAGCAGCAAGCAGGAGCCGACGCACTATCACTCCGAGCATTCGACTCTCCTAGGTGTCAATCTCGCGGCCTGGCTTGTCAACATGGCACTGCTTCTCGTGAAGACCGCCGGGGCGGGGCGTGGACCCCGCCCCGCCCCGGCAGTGTCGGGACCTCAATCAGCGGGCTTCCACGAAGGTACGTCGAAGTTTCCGTTCGCGTCGGACTCGCCGATGTCGACGCCCTTGGAGTAGAGGAAGCGCGGCGAGTAGGTGAGCGGGATGTACCACGCCTTCTCGGTCATGACCTCGTTGAACTGTCGCGCAGCTTCCTCGTATGTCGCGTCGTCGGCGGACTGCAGCTCGGCGTAGGCCTTCTCGAGGTCGGGGTCCTCCGACAGGAAGGGGTTGAGAACCGCGGAGAACGGGAGCTTGTAGAGGCGGTTGGAGTTGAGCGGCACGTCCCCCAGGATCGCCCACGACGCTGCGCCCAAGGGGTACTTCTTCGATGCGATGTCGGTGAAGAAGGTGGTCTCGGGTGCATTCTTGAGCTCCACGTTCACGCCGATCTGGGCGAACTGGTCGACGGATGCGATCAAGGCGTTCTTTGACTCGACGTCATCGGAGTTCACCAGCATCGTGACCGAGAAGCCGTCCGCGTACCCCGCCTCGGCCATCAGCTTCTTGGCTTGCTCCACGTCATAGGTGTACTTCGACGGCAGATCCGGGTCGGCACCTACGTAGCCGGGCAGTCCGAACTGGTCGAGCGGCTCGGTCGCCGGCCCGACCGCCTTGGCGAGGTTCTCCCGGTCCAGAGCGAGCGCCATAGCGGTTCGCACGCGAACGTCGGCGAGCGGCTCGGACACCTCGCCGTCGCGGTCCCAGACAAAGATCCCAGCACCCCACGGGGCCATTTCGGTGACGTCGAAACCCTTGGACTCCGCCTGCGCGAGAAGCGCCTCCCCGCCCGTCCAGTCGACCTGGACCTCACCGGTCGCCAGTGCGTTGAACGCGGTGTTGGGGTCCCCGATGACTCGGAGAACGATCTTCTTCCAGTTCTGGCGGGACTTTTCGAAGTAGTTCGGGTTGGGAGTGAAGGTGTAGTGGTCCCCGGGCTCGCTCTCGTCCGCAACGTAGATGTACGGCCCGGCGCCAAACATGTCCGTCTTGAGCTTCTCGGGATCCTTCAGTCCGGCTGCGCTGATGACAAGGCCGTTGTTGCACTGCGTGCTCGAGAAGAGAGACTCGAAGCCTCGGAACGGCTCCTCGTAGGTCACCTGCACCTGGCCCTCGCCCAAGGCCTTCACCGTCATGGGCTTGAGGTAGCCGTCATTCAGGCCAGGGGTGGACTTGTAGTAGTTCAGGGTGTCCACGACCGACTGAGCGGTCAGGTCGGTCCCGTCGGCGAACTTCACACCTTCCCTGATCGTCATCGTGAAGACGGTGTTGCCCTCTGAGTACTCCCAGGACTCCGCGATTCCGGGTGCGTAGTCGCCCGACTCCGAGATACGGATGAGCGGCTCGTAGGCAAGCTCAAACAGGGGGCTGGAGCAGTTCAGGGGAAGGTCGAAGCTCTCCGGCGTCCAGCCCGGGAGCGCGATCGTCAAGGTGTCGGACTTGGCCGACTCGGACGACGACGAGTTGCCTTCGCCTCCACATGCGGTCAGCAGTGCGACGCACATCGCAATCACCACCCAGGTTGTCCTGCGCCGACCGCTCGCGCGGTCTCGTGTCACTGCCAGCATTGCGAGTCTCCTTCGAGGTGTGCGGGTTCGACCGCCGGTCCGAGAATGCTCAGTCCGGGTGCATGCGCCGAGGCTGCACGCCGGGAGGGCTCCGGCGACCTGGTCGGCATATGTCCGACGCCACACAGCATGCGCGGGTGTGCGGTGGGTCACTACCATCACGGGATGGAATTGGAGTGGTCGACTTCCTACACGCGTCGGATGAAATCCGATGGTCGCGCCGAAGCCCAAGCAACACACAGCCGGCACGGCACTGATGTGCCCGAAGCGCGGCACTGAGCGGGAGATCAGGCGTCGGGTTTGGGGTTCTGACGAAGATGAAGCGGGGCGTCGAGCCGTCGAGGCAGCGGTTGTCACGGGACGAAGTCATCGCAGAGGTTGCTCGCAGGGTTCGACAGCCGTAGGAGGAATCGGCGTCCCTTCGGGGCGCTCGTGACGCGCTGGGTACCCGATCGTCGGTCGCACGCGTGTCTGGCACCAGCGTGAATCGACCAACGATGGCGGATCGTGCTTGCGCTTTTCACAACCCCTCGTCTCAGCTGCTGAGGTTCGGCGACCTCCGTCGGCGGCGGGGGGCGGGACGGCCCGAATGCTGGACCCCTGGCGTCGCTGGGCTGAACATGTTGAGGGCTTCACCTGCGCCTGGGATCGGACCCGCGACCGCTGTCAGGAGAAGGTAGGACTCATCACCTGTAGCAAACGCTGTCTGGCGACTTCGTCCGGTGTTCATGGTGGCAGGATCGTCGAGCAGGCATCCTGCCCGTACGTATGTCCGTGCCGAGGCGAAAGATGTGTGAACCATGACAGGACCCCAAGGTGCCACCGTCGAGATGCGTGCCGTTGACACAACCGATGCGCAGATGAGCGAGGAGGAGGAGTGGGCCCTCTTCTTCCAGCTGGACATCTCTGGGCAGGACAAGGCGGTCTATGTGCGGTCCTGGGACCGGACGTCCGACTACTCGCTGTCACCGGACTCGCTGCCTCAGGAGGGCGTCCCGGCGGGACAGCTGTTGAAGTTTCGCTGGACCAGTCATCTGGTGTACCCGGGCGTCGAACGTGACGTGTGGTTGTACCTCCCGCACGGGGTCGACGAGCACGACACCGTCAATCTGATCGTCTTTCAGGACGGGTCGTCCTACTTCGGCTTCCAGGTCAACGCCACTCATGTGCTGGACAATCTGATTCACCGCGGCGAGATCCCCATGACGGCTGCACTCTTCGTCAACCCCGGCGAGACCGGCCCCGGCTACCCCTTCTACGGGGGAGACGACAACAGGAGCATCGAGTACGACAGTGTCAACGGTGACTACGCCCGATTCGTGGTCGAGGAGTTGCTCCCGGTCGTCCGCACGCGCGTGAACCTCACGGATGACCCCGCCGGTCGAGCCATTTGCGGGATGTCCTCAGGGGGCGCCTGCGCACTCACCGCGGCGTTCCACCGCCCCCAAGACTTCGGTGTGGTCATCTCTCACTGCGGCAGCTTCATCGCCATCCGTGGGGCCAACCAGCTGCCAGCCATGATTCGCCAGACGCCGCGCAAGCCCATACGGGTGTGGCACCAGACAGGCTCAAGGGACGTGGACGCCATCTTCGGCAGCATTCCGCTCGCGAACCAGGACCTCGCCTCAGCCCTTGCCTACCGCCGCTACGACTCGAAGTTCGAGTTCGGGAACGGGGGACACTCCCTCCGGCACGCTGGCGCCGTGTTTCCCGAGACCCTCAGGTGGGTCTTCCGGGATCAGCCGGTCGACCAGGCACCGATCTCGCGATGACCCACGCTCGCCCTGCAGAGCCTCTCGATCTTCTTCGACACGAGTAGTAAATCTCGGGTCGAGTCTTCTGCCGGTGTCGGTAGTCCTGCGCCAAGTTCTGAACGACGGTTGACCGCAACAGTGGCTGGCGTCGATCGGCGTCGCGAGCCATGCAGCCTCGCTCGATCGAGCCAGCAGAAGGAGAGCCCCCAGTGGCTGAGATGTTCTACGACGACGACGCCGACCTGAGCCTGATCCAGGGCAAGAACGTCGCCGTGATCGGCTATGGCAGCCAGGGCCACGCCCACGCGCTGTCGCTGCGCGACTCCGGCGTCGACGTCCGGATCGGCCTGCAGCCGGGCTCGAAGAGCCGTGACAAGGCCGAGGCCGAGGGCCTGCGCGTCCTCACCCCTCGCGAGGCGGCGGAGGAGTCCGACCTGATCGTGATCCTCGCCCCCGACCAGCACCAGCGCAAGCTCTATGCCGAGGAGATCGAGCCGGCGCTCACCCCGGGCGACACCCTGGTGTTCGGCCACGGCTTCAACATCCGCTTCGGCTACATCACCCCGCCCGACGGCGTGGATGTGTTCATGGTCGCCCCCAAGGGTCCCGGCCACCTCGTGCGTCGTGAGTACGTCGACGGCCGCGGCGTCCCGGTCCTGGTCGCGGTGGAGAAGGACGAGTCCGGCAAGGCCTGGGACCTCGCCCTCTCCTACGCCAAGGCGATCGGCGGCCTGCGTGCCGGCGGCATCAAGACCACCTTCACCGAGGAGACCGAGACCGACCTGTTCGGCGAGCAAGCCGTGCTCTGCGGCGGTGCCTCGCAGCTGGTGATGTACGGCTTCGAGGTCCTCACCGAGGCCGGCTACCAGCCCGAGGTGGCCTACTTCGAGTGCCTCCACGAGCTCAAGCTGATCGTCGACCTGATGTACGAGGGCGGCATCGCCAAGCAGCGCTGGTCGGTCTCCGACACCGCCGAGTTCGGCGACTACGTCTCCGGTCCCCGGGTCATCACGCCGGACGTGAAGAAGAACATGGAGGACGTGCTCGCCGACATCAAGAGCGGTGCCTTCGCCGAGCGCTTCATCACCGACATGGACAACGGCTCCCCGGAGTTCACCGAGTTCCGCAAGAAGGGGGAGACCCACCCCATCGAGCAGACCGGCCGTGAGCTCCGCAAGCTGATGGCCTGGGTGAAGTCCCACGACACCGACTACGTCGAGGGCACCGCCGCGCGCTGACCCCGACACCCAGAACCATCGGGGCGGCCCCCACCGGGGCCTTGCAGCGAGACCATGCAGGAAGGGTGAGAGTGGATGTCTGGCGCTTGCATCGAGTACGACGTTCCGGTCGAGATGCGTGATGGGACTGTCCTCCGGGCGGATGTCTACAAGCCTGCGGGAGACGGCCCGTGGCCGGTCATCGTGGCGAGGACTCCGTACGACAAGTCTGATCCATATGTGACCATGCTGCTCGATCCGCTTCTTGCGGTCAGGCACGGCTTGATCGCAGTGATCCAGGACGTGCGTGGGCGTTATGCGTCCGAAGGAGAGCTTTTCGTCCCGCTCGCCTCGGAGGCACAGGACGGCGCTGACACAGTCGGGTGGGCCGCCCGGATGGAGGGTTCGACAGGCCGAGTCGGCATGTGGGGACCGAGCTACTTGGGCAACGTCCAGTGGCAGGCCGCAGCTCAGCGCCCGCCAGCACTGGGCGCGATCGCCCCGTCTATCACTTTTCGCACTGCAGAGGGGCTCACCACTCGAGGGGGCGCGCGTGAGCTTGGCCTCTGCCGGCCTTGGAGCGTCTATGCCGGCTTCGACGCGCTCATGCGCCGGCACACGGATGACGCCGAGGCGTCGGAGCGCGCCCTCGGCGAGCTCATCGCGGCGGCCGATGGGCTGCCCGGGCCTACCTACGACGAGCTGCCGACAGGAACAACCGCTGAGACGGACCCACTTGTTGCTCGGTTGGGATTGCCGACCTTTGATGTGGCCGCCGCCGATGTGTCGCATCACCAGTCGAGCGTCGAGGTGCCAGTGCTGAACATGGGCGGCTGGTTCGACGTGTTCCTGCAGGGCACCATCGACAACTTCGTCCACGGCGGACCCGAGGATCGTCTGGTCATCGGACCCTGGAACCACATGTCGTCCTCGCCCCAGCAGGGCGAGCTGAACTTCGGCACTGCTGGCAGCGGCGCGGGGGTGGACCTGGGGCCCTCGCTGGCGAGCCTGACGTTCGACTGGCTGCACGCGCGGCTCGTGGACCAGCCGAGCGAGGATCAGCCGAGCGAGGACCAGCCGAGCGAGGACCAGCCGAGCGAGGACCAGCATCGAGTCAAGATCTTCACGATGGGTGCCAACCGCTGGCGCGCAGAGCCTGATTGGCCGCTGGAGCGCGCCAGGGACACGCGGTTCTACCTGGTACAGAGCGGTCTCAGCGGCGAGGTCCCCTCCGGTCAGAGTGGTGAGGAATCCTTCACGTACGACCCTGCCGACCCGGTGCGGACTATGGGTGGGTGCACGCTGCTCGAGCACCCGCCCGCGGGGACCTTCGACCAGTCGGGCATCGAGTCCCGTGACGATGTCCTGGTGTTCACGTCCGACCCTCTGTCAGAGGCTGTCGAGGTCACCGGGCGGGTCACGGCGACGATCCTGGTCTCCACAGATGTTTCAACGACTGACTGGGTCGTCCGCGTGTGTGACGTACATCCGGACGGCGCCTCCTACAACGTCTGCGACGGAATCACCCGTGTGGCGGCGGTGCCCGGCGAGGTCCGCTCCGTCGAGGTGGACCTGTGGTCGACGAGCATGCTGTTCAAGAAGGGCCATCGCATCCGTGTTGACGTGACGTCCAGCTCGTTCCCCCGCTGGGACCGCAACCTGAACACGCTGGACGGTCCCACCACGGGTGAGATGAGGGTGGCCATGCAAACAGTGCACCTGGGTAGCGGCTCTTACGTCACGCTGCCGATCATCCCCGTTGCTGAAGACGTCTTGTAGTTCGGGGCTACCGTGCCGCTTTTCAGTCCGGCTCTTGGTAGATCGTCCGAAGTCGCTCATCCCGGATAGGGAGGTCAACAGTTCCCTCGCGTCGACTGTCCGGCGATGATGTGAGTGCAGTCCGGGTTGAGGCGCGGTGGTCGCCTCCATCAGTCCACGCGCCGATTCTCGGATGGTGAGGTGACAGCCGTGGAGTGGCCTATCGCAGCCTTCGAGGGTTCGGACGCGGAAACGCCAACAGGTAGGACGTAGTGGCCGAAACACTTGGGGAGCGCGGAGACACCGTCGGAGCCCTCGCCCAGATGCGCCGGGATGGGGTCGTCGTCGACGACAGCTCCCTCACGGGATCCCTCTACTCCTCAGACGCCTCCGTCTATCGACTCGTGCCGGCAGGGGTGGCCTTCCCGCGAACGGCGGACGAAGTTGAAACAATCGTGCGCGCCTGTCGCGATCACGATGTCCCACTCACCAGTCGAGGTGCAGGAACATCGATTGCCGGCAACGCGATCGGCACAGGCATCATCATCGACCACAGCAAGCACCTGAACTCGGTGTTGAGCATTGACACTGAACAGCGGTCGGCTCGTGTCCAGCCAGGTGTCGCCCACGCAACTCTTCAACGCCACGCGGCCGTTCACGACCTCAGGTTCGGTCCCGATCCGTCGTCGCACACCCGGTGCACGATCGGGGGAATGATCGGCAACAACGCGTGTGGGTCGCGAGCTCTGGGATACGGGAGAACCAGTGACAACGTTCGCGGGCTCCACGTTCTGACCGCGTCCGGTGAGCACATCCGCACCGGAACCCTCGCCTCGCCCGAACACTCGAACTCCCGGACGCTGGATGAGTTGCGCGACACCGTCGCCGGTTCCTTGGCGACGATCCGAACCGAGTTCGGACAGTTCGGCCGGCAAGTCTCCGGATACTCGCTCGAGCACCTGTTGCCCGAGAACGGCTTCGACGTCACCAAGGCGCTGGTCGGGACAGAGGGAACTCTCGGTGTCATCCTGGAAGCCGATGTACGCCTCGTTCGAGATGCGCCCCATCGAGTCATGATCGTCCTCGGCTTCACCGACATGATCGCCGCCGCGCACGCGGTCCCGCACATCCTGCCGTTCTCCCCGATTGCGTGCGAAGGGCTCGATCGTCGGATCACCGACGTCGTCGCCGCCACACGTGGTCCCGCAGCCGTGCCCGAACTCCCCGCCGGGGGCGGCTGGTTGTTCGTGGAGCTCGCCGGCGACAACCTCGACGAGCTTCTCGCATCCGCAGGTGCCGTCCGGGCCGCGAGCGGAGCACTCGACGGGCGACTCGTTCGCCTGCCTGCAGAGAACGCGGCTCTGTGGAAGATTCGCGAGGACGGGTCCGGTCTGGTGGCGCGCACGCCGAGTGGGCGGCCCGCACACGCCGGGTGGGAGGACGCGGCGGTGCCGCCCAGCCGTCTCGCCGCTTACCTCACCGAGTTCGAGGCGCTCCTGAGGAGCTACCGCTTCCATGGCGTGCCTTACGGACACTTCGGGGACGGATGTGTCCACGTCCGTATCGACTTCGATCTCGACGACGACTCAGGCAGGCAGCGTTTTCGGGACTTTCTCGGGGATGCGGCTCGCCTCGTCGCGGCCCACGGGGGATCCATCTCGGGCGAGCACGGCGACGGCCGAGCTCGAGGCGACCTTCTCCAGTACATGTACTCGAAGGACGCCATCGACCTCTTTCGTGAGGTCAAGAGGGTCTTTGACCCCACAAGCCTTCTCAACCCGGGCGTCATCGTCGAACCCGCCGCTGCGACCGCGGACGTTCGCTACACGACACCATCGACCAAGCCGCGCACACTCGAATTTCTCTACCCGCACGATGCGCAAGATCTGTTCGGCGCTGTCCATCGATGCACGGGTGTCGGACGATGTGTCGCTCCGAACCCGGGCAATGGCGTCATGTGCCCGTCATTCCAAGCGACCCACGACGAGAAGGACTCGACTCGTGGACGGGCCCGGGTGCTACAGGACGCCATGGCGGGACATCTCGGACCGGACGGTCTCCGGTCGCCCGAGGTCCACGAGGCGCTGGATCTGTGCTTGGCCTGCAAAGGATGCAAGTCGGACTGCCCGACCGGCGTCGACATGGCCACGTACAAGTCTGAGGTTCTCCACAAGAAGTACCGGCGTCGTCTGCGTCCGAGGAGCCACTACTCCTTGGGTCGCCTCCCGACGTGGCTCAAGCTCGCTCATCATGTCCCGTGGCTGTTCAACCGGGTGGGTAACGCAGACATGTTGCGAAAGCCGCTCGCGTGGACCGCCGGGATCGACAGCCGTAGGGACATCCCGCAGATCGCCACTCGCGCGCGCCGCAAACATTGGCGATCCTCGGTCGTCGGTGCGGCCGACTCGGTGTCTCGGATCGGGGCCACCTCGACAGAGCCCGACAAGTCGGTCGTCCTCTTCGTCGACACGTTCACCGACAACTTCAGTCCTCAGATCGCCGAGGCGATCATTGAAGTCCTCACGGACGCCGGTTACCGGGTGCATCTCCCTACACGATCGTTGTGCTGTGGGCTGACATGGATCTCAACCGGTCAGTTGGATGGCGCGCGACGGCAGCTGGAGCGGACCATGCATGGCCTTCTGCCGTATGTGTCAGGCGGAATGAAGGTGGTTGGCATCGAACCGTCGTGCACGGCAACCCTCAGATCCGACCTCACGGAGCTCGTAGACAGCCCGGAGGCGCTGTTGGTGGCGGAGTCAGTCGTCACGTTGGCTGAGCTGCTCACGGCAGACTCCGACTACCTTCCTCCCGACCTGTCCGCGGTGGAGGTCCTCGCGCAACCGCACTGCCACCACCACGCCGTCATGGGGTGGGACACCGATCGGGCCCTACTCGAACGAGGCGGCGCTCGCGTACGAACCGTGGGCGGCTGCTGCGGCCTGGCGGGCAACTTCGGGGCCGAGCGTGGGCACTACGACATATCCCTGGCAGTCGCCGAGACACAACTACTGCCGGCCCTGCGTGACGCGAGCGCAGACACGGTTTTTCTGGCCGACGGGTTCTCCTGTCGGACACAGCTGGAAGCCGTCTCGACGACGCGGGGACTGCACTTGGCGGAAGTCTTGCGACGGGGCGAACCCGCAGGCCTCTGACACGCGCTGACGATCAGGGCGTCGTGTCCAGCTTCGCGGGAGCGAAGCGGTTCTGGCCGGGGGTACGGGTCGATGTGCGCGTGCTCCAGGCGGCGTTGGGCTCTCATCTGGCCGAATACTTGGCTAGCCACACGATTGTGTTAACCTTAGTAGGTGGCCAGCCACACAAACGTAAGCTCAAGGGATGGAGTGACTATGAGGGCAATAGTTTTCGACCGGTTCGGTGGCACGGAGGTGCTGCGGGAGGCAGACGTCGAGGTTCCGCAGCCCGGCCCGGGGCAGGTCCGGGTCCGGGTGAAGGCGGCCGGGCTGAACGCCGTGGACGGCAAGATCCGCTCCGGGATGATGGAGGCCGTACGCCCCACCCCGTTGCCTGCCGTTCCGGGTGGCGAGCTCGCCGGCGTGGTGGACGCCCTGGGTGAAGGGGTGACCGGTCTGCAGGTGGGCGATGAGGTGCTGGGGTGGTCGGACACGGGCGCGTACGCCGAGTACGCCCTGGCCACCCGCGTGGTGACCAAGCCCGCCGATCTGGAGTGGCAGGACGCGGCTGCGCTGCCAGTGGCGAGCGAGACCACCGAGCGCGTCCTCGACCTGCTGGGTGTCGTCGCAGGCGAGACCGTGCTGATGCACGGCGCGTCCGGAGCCGTCGGCACCCTCGCCGTCCAGCTGGCCACCGCCCGCGGAGCACGAGTCATCGCCACCGCCGGCCCCACCAACCAGGACTACCTCACCGCGCTCGGCGCCACCGCGACCACCTACGGCGAGGGTCTCGTCGAGCGGGTGAGGGCACTCGCCCCCGACGGGGTGGACGCGGTGTTCGACCTCGCCGGGAAGGGGGCGCTGGAGGACTCCATCACCCTGCGAGGGGGCGCCGAGCGCATCGTCACCATCGCCGACTTGAACGCCCAGCGGCTCGGCGTCACGTTCGCCCGGGGATCCGGCGGTGCCTCGACGGAGCGCCTGGCCGCCGTGGCCCACGAGGTGGCGACCGGCACGCTCGCCACCACCGTCACCGCCTACCCGCTCGACCAGGCCGCCGCAGCGCAGCACGTCAGCGACGCCGGGCACGTGCGCGGCAAGCTCGTGCTCACCGTCGACTGACCGTGCCCACCGAGATCCACCTACCCATTGTTCCGGTGGCCACCCGGTCATCGCCGTACCCAAGGACCACAACATGTTGAGATCGCTCTGGACCCCACACGCCCTCGGGGACATGTCCCTGCCGCACCGCCTGGTCATGGCTCCCATGACTCGTGACCGCTCGACGCAGGAAGGCGTCCCGACCGAGCTGAACGCGGAGTACTACGCCCAACGGGCGTCGCACGCCCTGATCATCACCGAGGGGACCCAGCCCTCCGCGGACGGCCAGGGCTACCTCCTCACTCCCGGCATCCACAATGACGAGCAGATCGCCGGGTGGCGCACGGTCGTCGACGCCGTGCACGCGGCAGGCGGCCGGATCGTCATCCAGCTGATGCACGTCGGACGGATCTCCCACCCCGACAACACCCCGCACGGGCGCCAGCCGGTCGCCCCGTCGGCGATCCGCCCCGCGGGCATGATGTTCACCGCGTCCGGTCCCCAGGAGATGCCGGAGCCCCGCGCACTGTCGGGGGATGAGGTCGTGGCGACCGTCGACGACTTCCGGCAAGCGGCCGCGGCCGCGATCGCGGCCGGCGCGGACGGTGTGGAGATCCACGGCGCCAACGGCTACCTGCTGCACCAGTTCCTGTCCGACAACACCAACCAGCGCACCGACCGCTACGGAGGCTCGCTCGAGAACCGCATCCGCTTCGCGGTCGAGGTCGTCACCGCCGTGGCCGACGAGATCGGCGCGGAGCGCACCGGCCTGCGCATCTCGCCCGGCAACCCCTACAACGACATCGCCGAGTCCGACACCGCCGAGCTCTATCCGGTGCTCGTGGAGGCACTGCGCCCGCTCGGGCTCGCCTACCTGCACGTGATGCACGCGGGCGACGAGGCACTGTTGGACACCCTGCGTGCACAGTGGCCGAGCACGCTGATCCTCAACCGGGGCGGTACCGACGTGACCACCCGCGCACAGGACATCGCCAACGGCAAGGCCGACCTGGTCTCCGTCGGCGCCCTGGCGCTCGCCAACCCGGACCTGGTCGAACGGCTACGCGTGGGCGCGCCGCTCAACGAGCCCGACCCGGCCACCTTCTACGGTGGGGGAGAGGCCGGCTACACCGACTACGCCACTCACGCCGGCTGAGAATGGAGAGCCATGCCCCACGTCCCCACGACGGCCGCGGCGGGACCGATGAGCTACGCGATCTTCCAGCTCGCGCGCGCCCACCGCGCCTACGCGGGCGCGCTGCTCCGCGGGATGGACCTCCATCCCGGACAGGAGCTGTTGCTGATGCAGCTCTTCGACCGTGACGGACAGACCCAGTCCGAGCTGCTGGAGAGCGTCGGCCTGGACCACTCGACCGTCTCGAAGTCCCTGAGCCGCATGCAGGACGCCGGGCTGGTCGTTCGCGAGCCGTCCGCACAGGACCGACGGGTCATGGTGGTCCACCTGACCGACAAGGGCCGCGACATGCGCGAACCCATCGCTGCGCTGTGGCGGACACTGGAGGAGGCCTCCGCACGAAGTTTGTCCGACCGGCAGGCAGAGACCTTTGTAGAGACGGCATACGCGATCACCGAGGCGATCCACCGCCGCGCAACGCCGTAGGAAGAGCGACGCAGCAGTGATCACACCCAGAGCGGCGCAGCGGACGAAGTCTTGGGCTTCGGTTCGTCGGCTTGGCTCGACGAGTTCGCCACGCTGAGCCAAGCCCACGTGAGTAGTCGCCACGGACCGTTTCCGTTCCGCTTCATCTCGACGTCGTGGGCAACGGCGGCGGCGGAGTACACGCATAGTGCACACGAAGACGCTGTTGCGAACAGCAAGCAACCGTTCCGAGCGATGGCTGTTCCTGGCCGCAGCTGGCTTGTCGGGAGGCGGCACTACGCGCTCCCGTGTACTCAGGATGTAACAAGCCAACAGCAGCAGATGCGAAACGCCGCCGAACGACCAGAAGGTCGTTCGGCGGCGTTTCTGCAGGTCAGAGGCGGTTTTCTTCGGACATTGACCGACTTTCGAGACCGCCCCTAGTGCCCGAGATCAGATGTCGTAGTAGAGCTCGAACTCGTGCGGGTGCGGGCGCTGCTGGACCGGAGCGATCTCCTGGGTCCGCTTGAAGTGGATCCACGTCTCGATCAGGTCGTCGGTGAAGACACCGCCGGCCGTCAGGTAGTCGTGGTCCTCCTCGAGGGCGTCGAGGACGGCACCGAGCGAGGTCGGCACCTGGGCGATCTCGGCCATCTCGTCCGGCGGCAGCTCGTAGATGTCCTTGTCGATCGGCGCGGCCGGCTCGGTCTTGTTCTGGACACCGTCGAGGCCCGCGAGCATGAGCGCCGCGAACGCGAGGTAGGGGTTCGCCGACGGGTCGGGGAACCGCGTCTCGACGCGCTTGGCCTTGGGGTTGGCGCCCGTGATCGGGATGCGGACCGAGGCGGAGCGGTTTCGCGAGGAGTAGACCAGCGAGATCGGCGCCTCGAAGCCCGGGACCAGGCGGTGGTAGGAGTTCACCGTCGGGTTGGTGAACGCCAGCAGCGACGGGGCGTGCTCGAGGATGCCGCCGATGTACCAGCGGGCGGTGTCGGACAGGCCGGCGTACCCGGTCTCGTCGAAGAACAGCGGCTCGCCGTCCTTCCACAGCGACTGGTGGACGTGCATGCCGGAGCCGTTGTCACCGAAGATCGGCTTGGGCATGAAGGTGACCGACTTGCCGGCCTCCCAGGCGGTGTTCTTGATGAGGTACTTGAACTTCATCACGTCGTCGGCTGCCTTGAGCAGCGTGTCGAAGCGGTAGTTGATCTCCGCCTGTCCCGCGGTGCCGACCTCGTGGTGCGCGCGCTCGACCAGCAGGCCGCTCGCCTCGAGGTTCTTGACCATGTCGGCGCGCAGGTCGCTGTAGTGGTCGTAGGGCTCGACGGGGAAGTAGCCGCCCTTCAGGCGGGTCTTGTAGCCCTTGTTCTCCTCGCCCTCCTTGCCGGAGTTCCACCAGCCCTCGACGGAGTCGATGTGGTAATAGCCCTCGTTGACGCCGGTGCTGTAGCGGACGTTGTCGAAGATGTAGAACTCGGCCTCGGGGGCGAAGTAGGCGGTGTCCGCGATGCCGGTCGAGTCGAGGTAGGCCAGCGCCTTGCGGGCGATGTTGCGCGGGTCGCGGCTGTAGGCCTCACCGGTGATCGGGTCGTGGATGAAGAAGTTGACGTTCAGCGTCTTGGACTTGCGGAACGGGTCGATGTACGCCGTGGTCGGGTCCGGGAACAGCGACATGTCGGACTCGTTGATGGCCTGGAAGCCACGGATCGAGGAGCCGTCGAAGCCGAGGCCGTCGTCGAAGACGCTCTGGTCGAAGGAGGACACCGGCACCGTGAAGTGCTGCATGATGCCCGGCAGGTCACAGAAACGGACGTCGACCATCTCGACGCCCTCGTCCTTGATGAACTTGAGCAGCTCATCGGAATTGTTGAACATTCGGTCCTCCTTGACGGCGCTCAGCGCACGTCGAAGTTGCAGCGTCACGAGCGGTGCCTCGTTGCACCGTGGGGCCACGCTAGGCGGGGGCAGTTTCTTGACCGTATCCCGTTTGTTTCGGGCGTGTTACATGTCGTCCGAGAGGTGGCCGCCGGGAAACCTCGATGTCACCCCACCTACGCTGAGCGCGTGCCGCAGACCGACCCGACGTACGCCCCCGCGGAGCTGACGCCCGCGACCTGGGGTCGGCGCATCCTGGCGCTGTTCGTGGACTGGGTGACCTGCCTGGCCGTGGTCGAGGGCCTCGTCGCCGTCGGTGTCCTCGCGGGCAACCCCAACGGGCTCGGCACGCTGGCGCTCTTCGTCCTCGAGTCCGCGCTGTTCACCGCGGTCACCGGCGCCTCGTTCGGCAAGCTCGCCACCCGGATCCGGGTGGTGCGCACCGAAGGCTCCGAGCAGCCGGTGTCGCTGCTGCGCGCGCTGGTGCGCACCGTCCTGGTCGCCCTGCTGATCCCGCCGCTGCTGACCTTCGACGGTCGCGGTCTCCACGACGTCGCCGCGGGGACGCGGACCGTGACGATCTAGCCGCGCACCGCATCGTGGCTCAGCGACCGCGCTGCTGCGAGCGCATGCCCTTCATCGAGTTCGGGACCGGGCCCTTGGGCAGCGGGAGCTTGCCGCGCTGGGCGTCGAGCGCCTTGAGGCGCTGGAGGATGTCGGTGATCTCCGCCGGCTTCACCTGGCGGCCCAGCTTCTGGACGTGGCGCACCAGCTTGGGCAGCGGCACCTCGCCCTCGCCGCGACCGGCGACGACCTCGTGGATCGGCACGCCGTAGGCGACCCGTTCGTGCTTCTTGCGCTCGATGACCAGCAGCTGCTTGACCCGGGTCGGGCTGGAGCCCTCGCCGACCAGGACGATGCCGGGCGGGCCGACCACGCGGTGCACGACGTCCTGCTGCTTGTTGAAGCCCACGACCGGGTCCACCTTCCACCCGCGACGCAGCATCTGCAGGGCACCGGCCGCGGCTGCGGGCTGGCCCTCCATCTGGGTGTACGCCGCCTTCTGCGCGCGGCGGCCGAAGACCAGCAGCGCCAGGAGGATGCCGATCATCAGCGCGGCGACGATCGAGATCACCAGCGACAGGACACCGCTGCCCGGCAGCAGCCACATCAGGCCGAAGCCGAGTGCCGCGCCGACCAGGAACGTGCCGAGGAGGATCCAGCCCAGGCGCGGGTCGCTGCGCTTGGCCATCTGGTAGGTCTGCGTGATCTGTGCCCGGCGCGAGGTGGGCGTGGAGGCGGGGGTCGACATGCGATGACCTTGTCTGGGATCGAGCGGAAATTCGAAACGGGTGGAACGGGAGATCAGGGGGACGAGCAGTGTCAGACGGCGGCCGCAGCGCGCGCGTCCATGGCCTGACCGTACAGCCGTCCGGCACGGTAGGACGAGCGGACCAACGGACCGGACAGCGCCCCGGCGAAGCCGATCTCGTCGGCCTCGGCCTTGAGCTCGACGAACTCCTCCGGCTTGACCCACCGCTCGACGGGGTGGTGGCGCGGGGAGGGGCGGAGGTATTGGGTGATGGTGATCAGCTCGCAGCCGGCCTCGTGGAGGTCGCGCAGCGCCTGGCTGACCTCCTCGCGGGTCTCGCCCATGCCGAGGATCAGGTTGGACTTGGTGACGAGACCGAAGTCGCGGGCCTGCGTGATGACGTCGAGCGAGCGGTCGTAGCGGAAGGCCGGGCGGATCCGCTTGAAGATCCGGGGCACGGTCTCGACGTTGTGGGCCAGCACCTCCGGACGCGACTCGAAGACCTCGGTGAGCAGGTCGGGCTTGCCGTTGAAGTCGGGGATCAGGTTCTCGACGCCGGTGCCGGGGTTGAGCTCGTGGATCGCGCGGACCGTCTCGGCGTACAGCCAGGCGCCACCGTCGGGCAGGTCGTCGCGGGCGACGCCCGTGATGGTGGCGTACTTGAGCCCCATCTTCTGCACCGACTCCGCGACCCGCCGCGGCTCGTCACGGTCGAGCGGCTGCGGCTTGCCGGTGTCGATCTGGCAGAAGTCGCAGCGGCGGGTGCACTGGTCGCCACCGATGAGGAACGTGGCCTCCTTGTCCTCCCAGCACTCGAAGATGTTGGGGCAACCGGCCGACTGGCAGACGGTGTGCAGGCCCTCGGACTTCACCAGGTTCTGCAGCGAGGTGTACTCCGGGCCCATCTTGGCCCGGGTCTTGATCCACTCCGGCTTGCGCTCGATCGGCGTCTCCGCGTTGCGGATCTCCAGTCGGAGCAGCTTGCGTCCTTCGGGCGTGGGAGCGGTCGTCGTCACACGCCTCACTCTACGGGCGTGGGCAGACGCTCCCAACTCACGGTCGGACGAGCTCGATCCGTGGACCGCGGCCCGGCTCGGGACGTGGCTCGTAGTCGGGCGTCGGGTCGTAGGGCAGCCACGACAGGTACGCCGACAGGTGCAGGCGGACGCTCGGCAGCACGTCGGCGATGGTGACGTCGCGGCCCAGCTCCTCGGTCAGCGAGGTGACGCCCGCGTCGGCGATGCCGCACGGCACGAACCGGTCGTACCAGCCGAGGTCGACGTCGCAGTTGAGCGCGAAGCCGTGCATGGTCACGCCCCGGCTGACGCGGATGCCGATCGCCCCCACCTTGCGTTCCGGTCCGCGCTCGTCGGCGCGGAGCCAGACGCCGCTGCGTCCGGGCACGCGGGCGGTGGTGACCCCGAAGTCGGCGCAGACCGCGATCAGGGCCTCCTCCACCCGGCGTACGTAGTCGACGACCTTGACGTGGTCGGGGAGCCGCACGATCGGGTAGCCCACGAGCTGGCCGGGGCCGTGGAAGGTGATCTTGCCGCCGCGGTCGACGTCGATGACGGCAGCTCCGCCGGGGTCGAGCGGGCGCTCGTGCGGGGCGGTGCGCTTGCCGGCCGTGAAGACGGGCGGGTGCTCGAGCAGCAGGACGGTGTCGGGGCGGGAGCCGGCGACGACGGCCTCGTGCACCTTGCGCTGCACGTCCCAGGCGGCCACGTAGTCGACAGCGTCGTCGCCGAGACCGGCGACCTCATACTCCAGCGGCATGGGTCCGACCCTACGCCCACGACCCACCCCGTCGTGCCTGTGGATGACCTCCGGCACGGGCCGCTGAAATCGGCGAGGGTGGCGCGGTGGACCCTCGACGCCTGCTCCCCGTCCTCACCACGCTGGCCGGCGCCTGCGTGCTGGCAACCCTGGCCGTCGGGCTGGTGCGGACCGGGGACTCGCCCGCCCCCGCGGGGGTCGAGGCGCCCGCGTCGGCCGCCGGCGAGAGCCGGCCCGGACCGGCGGGGATCCTCGCGGCGTGGGACGAGCGGCGGGCCGCGGCGTGGGCGGCGGGCGACACCGAGGCGTTGCGAGAGCTCTACGTCGACGGCTCCCGCACGGGCGCGGCGGACCTGCGACTGCTGCGTCACTACCGCGAGCGCGGGCTGACGGTGACAGACCTCGCCACCCAGGTGCTCGCGCTCGAGGTGGTCGAGCGGTCGGGGTCCAGGCTCGTGCTGGTGGTCACCGACCGCGTCGTGGGCGGGCGGGCCGTCGGCGTTGGCACGTCGCCGATCGCGCTGCCGACCGACCGTGCCTCGACGCGACGGATCGTGCTGGTGCGCCGGGCCGGGGCCTGGTTGGTCGCGGAGGCCAGGGATCAGGCCAGCGCAGCCGCCAGCACCTCGCGTACGTCCTCGTCCTCAAAGTCGTAGCCGGCCCGCTCCAGTGCGGCCGGGCGCACGTTGAGCGAGTTGAGCAGCTCCGGCGCCATCTGACCGGCTCCCAGGCGCAGCACGCCCGCCGGTGCGGCGAGGAAGGCCGGGCGGTGGAGCGCAGCCGCGAGGGCCTCTGTGAACGCAAGGTTGGTGGGGGTGTGCGGGCAGCAGAGGTTGAACACACCCGACACGTCGCGGGACTCGGCGAGGTAGACGGCCGCCCCGACCCAGTCGCGCAGGGAGATGAGGGGGAAGTACTGACGCCCGTCACCGAGCCGCGCCCCCAAGCCGCACCAGAACAGCCCCTTGAGGAGCTTGAGGGTGACGGAGGCCCGGTCGAGCACGGGCGCGGTCCGCAGGACGCAGACGCGCGCACCCGCCTCCGACGCCGGCGCGGTCGCCGCCTGCCACTCCCGGGCCAGGCGTGTGAGCAGCGCGTCGCCCCGGCTCTCGCAGTCCTCGGTGAGAACGTCCGAGCCGTGGTCGCCGTAGTAGGACGTGCCGTTGTTGGCGAGCAGGGCTGGGCGTCCACCGGCCCGCGCGACCGCCTCGCTCAGCACCCGCGTCGTCACGATGCGGCTCTCGAAGAGCTGTTGCCGGTAACGGGAGGAGTGTGGGTTGCCGAAGAGCGGCGAGCCCGCGACGTTGACGACGACGTCAGCCGAGTCGACGACGGTCTGGTCGAGCACGCCCGCGTAGGGATCCCAGCGTGACTCGCGCGCCTCACGCGCCTCACGACGTACGAGCGGGGTGACCTCGTGCCCGTGCGAGCGCAGCTGTGCGGTCAAGTGGGTCCCGAGGAAGCCCGAGGCTCCGGCTATCACGACACGCATGCCCCCACCCAAGCACGACGGCCAAGCGACGGCCGCCGTCCCCGCGGGCGGTCAGCCGGCCAGGTGCCCCCAGCGCAGCGACAGCTCGTGCCACGGTCCCTGGTCGACGACGCGGCCCGCGTCGAGGACCACCACCCGGTCGGCCTGGGCGAGCGCCGCGGACTTGCTGGTCGCGCCGATGACCGCGGCTCCGCGCTCGCGGAGCGCCTTCCACAGCTCGACCTCGGTCGTGGCGTCGAGCGCGGAGGAGACGTCGTCCGCGAGCAGGACGTCGCTCTCGCTGGCCAGGGCGCGAGCCAGGGCCAGGCGTTGCACCTGACCTCCGGAGAGGCGTACGCCGCGGTGGCCCACGAGGGCGTCGGGCCCGCCGGCCTCGGCGACGTCGCGACCCATGCGAGCCGACTCGAGAGCCGGCACGACGGACCGGTGCGGGTGGTCGAGGGCGACGTTGCCGGTGAAGGACCCGGACAGCACCCGGGGTACCTGGGCGACGTGCGCCACGCGGGCGGGGCGCATCGTGGTCTGCGGGTCGGCGACGACCTCGTCGTTCCAGAGGATGTCGCCGGTGGTGCTGACCAGCCCGGCCAGCGCCCCGAGGAGGCTCGACTTGCCCGAGCCCACCTGGCCCAGCAGCAGGACCAGCTCGCCGGCGTGCACCTCGAGGTCGATCTCCTGGACGCCGAGCGTGCCGTCGTCGTGCACCGCCGAGAGCTCGCGCAGCCTCAGCGTGCGCAGCGAGTCGCGCTGGGGCTCATCGGGCTCGGGACCGGTGCCGTGGACGAGGTCGACGCCGGGCGGGAGGTCCATCAGGTCGCCACCGCCGGCCAGCCGGCTCGTGGCGTTCATCCAGGCGCGGGTGCCGGGGGCCTCGGTGACCACGGACCCCGCGACGCGGCCGAACCAGTCGAACCCGCTGACGGCGTTGGCCACCAGCAGGGCGGTGGCGAGTCCCCACTGGCCCGTGAGCAGGCCGGCCCAGGCGGCGACGACGCCGAGCTGGACCATGACGATGGGCACGCCGTCGAGCAGGGCCTGGACCCGGTGCTCGCGCACGGCCGCGTCGACGCGGCCGCCGTCGACCTGGCGCAGGTGGGCGTGCACCTGGGGAGTCGCGGCTGCGAGCTTGACGGTGCGCACCGACTCGAGCGCGGAGACGAGCGACTGGCCGAAGCGGGCGCGTGCGGTGGACGCGGCGGCAGCCGAGCGTCCCGCGACCCGGCGGCCCAGGGTCGAGGCCAGCGCCGAGACCACCATGACGGTCAGCAGGACCGCCCCGGCGACCCACGTCTGGGCGATGATCGCCGTCATCGCGGCGACGATCAGGCCGTTGACGAAGTCGACCCAACGGTCGGTGTAGCGGGCCAGCCGGTCGGCGTCCATGGTGCGGGCGACGACCTCGCCGGGGGGCGTACGGACGAGCCGTCGCTGGGAGGTCTGGCCGTGCAGCACGGAGGCTCGGACCCGCAGGCGTACCTCGACCCACCAGTGGGGGTAGGTGCGGAAGGCCTGGGCGAGCAGCAACGGACCGGCCACCAGCGACGCGACGAGGGCGAGGACGAGCAGCTCCGGGCGCTCACCCTGCTGGAGATCGGTGACGATGTGTCCCCACACCCACCCGGTCACGGCGCCGAAGGCACCGGTGAGCGAGGCGATGAGGAACAAGAACGCGCCGAGCAGGCCCCACTGGGGCTGGATGCTGATCGTGTGGAGCACCTGTCGGGCCAGGCTCGGCGTGGGCGCGAGCTCGGGCGGGGGCGGGGGAGCGGTGCTGCGCCGCACGGACCCGATCGCGGAGTCGTCGTGGTGGTGCTCCTCCACGACCGGCTCGTGCGCAGCGGCGTCGAGCAGTTCGCGGAAGGGTCCGTCCGCGGACGCGAGGCGGTGGCGCGGACCCTGCTGGACGACCCGTCCCGACTCGAGGACGGCGACGAGCTCGGCGCGCTCGGTCGTGGACAGCCGGTGGGCGACCAGGATGCCGGTGCGTCCGGAGATGAGTCGGTCGGCGGCCCGGACCACGCGGGCCTCGGTCACCGGGTCCATCCGGGCGGTGGCCTCGTCGAGCACCACGACGCTCACGTCGCGCACGAGCAGCCGGGCGAAGGCGACGAGCTGCTCCTCGCCGGCGGAGAGGCTGGTGCCACCGGGGCCGAGGACGGTGTCGAGCCCCAGCGGCAGGCCGGCCACCCAGTCGGTGAGACCGAGCTCCGCGACGGCAGCCTCGACGGTGTCGCGGGGGACGTCGTCGAAGAGGGTGATGTTGTCGGCCAGCGTGCCGGCCAGCACCTCGGTGCGCTGGGTGACCACGCCGACTGCGGACCGCAGCTGCTGGAGGTCGAGGTCGAGCACGTCGACTTCGCCGAGGAACACGGTGCCCCTCGGCGGCTCGACGGCGCGGGAGAGGAGCGAGGCCAGGGTCGACTTGCCCGAACCCGTGCGACCGACGAGGGCACAGGTGTGACCGGCGGAGAGCAACAGGTCGACGTCGCGCAGGGCGAAGGTGCCGGTGCCGTAGGAGAAGTCGAGGTGGCGGAACTCCACGTCGAGCGGACCCTCGGGGACCGGTCGCCCGCCGACCGGCTCGGCGGGTGAGGCGAGCATGCTGCGCAGGCGCAGCACCGCGCCGAAGCCCTCCTGCAGGTCGGGGAGGTGGCGGGCGAGCATGTCGACGCCACCGACGAACATCGTCGTCACGAGGAAGAGCGTGACGAGCCGGGCGGTCGTCAGGTCGCCGGAGAGCACCAGCGCGACGCCGAGCACGCCGACGCCGGCCAGCGCGCCGTGGAGGAGTCCACCGCTGCGACGGGTGATCCGCACCTCGACCGCGAGGACGGCGTCGAGCGTCCGGTGGACGATGGATGCGAGGTGGGCGTTGCGGCGCAGGACGTGGGCCTGCCCCAGCGACGTACGGAGGTCGTCGCGCGCGGCCACGCCCTCCTCGGTCGAGGCGGCGTGGTCGGTCCAGGCAGCCTCCTCGATGACCTTCTTCTGCGCGACCTGCGGCAGGAGCCGGCGTACGACGAGGTAGGTGGCCAGGGCGGTGAGCGGGAAGAGGAAGACCGCGGGCCACCAGGTCAGGCTGGCGACGACCCACAGCGGACCGGAGGCGAGGAAGGTGCGGGCGGCCTGCCACACGCCCCAGCGCATCAGCTGGCCGACCTCCCAGGTGTCGTCGTCGATGCGGTCGAGCACCTCGCCGACGGCCTGCTCGGAGAGCTCGGACAGCGGCTGCGCCATCGCGGCGTCGAGGAGGTCGGAGCGCAGCTGGCCCTCGGCGCGGTCGCAGATCGTGGCCCAGATGGTCTTGGCGACGGTGTCGATGATCGCGCCGCCGACCACGCACAGGCCCAGGAGGAGCAGGAGCGCCTCGGTGGGGTCCTCGGCGAGCCGGCCGGCGACCATCGAGCCGAGGGAGGCCGCGATCGCGCCCATCAGCGACATCGAGAAGCAGAGGTAGGTCAGCGGACGGCGCACCCGGCGCCAGTCGACCGGCTGGCGGTGCGCCGGCAGTCCCGACGTCGGAGGGATGGTCGCGTCGGTGGAGCGGATGGTGTCGGTGATCGTCACGGTGCCTTCAGGCTAGGTGGTGGCACGGACACTCCGCCTCGGGTTTTCGGGGGGTCGCGGGCGTGCCGACGCCCCGCCCGCTCGTGGCGGACGGGGCGTCGTACGACGTCGGGTCGGGACTGGGCTCAGACCTCGAACTGGCCCGACTCGAGGCGCTTCTTGACCTCCTGCAGGAACCGGCCGGCGTCGGCGCCGTCGACCAGGCGGTGGTCGTAGGTCAGCGAGACGTAGACCATGTGGCGCACCGCGATCGTCTCGCCCAGGTTGGGGTCGTCGATCACGACGGGACGCTTCACGACGGCACCGGGGCCGAGGATGGCGACCTGCGGCTTGTTGATGATCGGGGTGTCGAAGAGCGCCCCGAAGCTGCCGAGGTTGGTGATCGTGAACGTGCCGCCGGACAGCTCGTCGGGGGTGATCTTGTTGGTGCGGGTGCGCTCGGCGACGTCGGCGATCTTCTTCGCCAGGCCGGCGATCGAGAGGTCACCGGCCTCCTTGACGACCGGCGTCAGCAGCCCCTTCGGGGTGTCCACGGCGAACGCGATGTTCTCGCGGTCGAAGTAGGTCACCTCGCCCTTCTCGGCGTCGATCGCGGCGTTGAGCTTGGGGTGCAGCTTGAGCGCGTCGATGGCGGCCTTGGCGAAGAACGGCAGGTAGGTCAGCTTCACGCCCTCGCGGGCCAGGAAGTCCGCCTTGGACGCCTCACGCAGGCGGGCGATCGACGTCACGTCGACCTCCATCACCTGCGTCAGCTGGGCGGCCTCGGTGAGCGACTCGACCATGCGGGTGGCGATGACCTTGCGCAGGCGCGAGAGCGGCTCGGTGGTGCCACGCAGCGGCGACGGAGTGGTCGACGCAGCCGCCGGCGCGGACGCGGCAGCAGGTGCGGCCGCCGCCGGAGCGGCGGCGGGTGCGGCCTGGGCCTGGGCCCGGGCGGCGGCGTCGAGGACGTCCTGCTTGCGGATCCGGCCACCGACGCCGGTGCCCTGCACCGCGCCGAGGTCGACACCGTGCTGGTCGGCCATCTTGCGCACCAGCGGGGTGACGTACGCCGTCTGGTCCCGCCCGCCCTCGCTCGCAGCGGGAGCGGCGGCTGCGGCGGGCGCTGCCTGCTCGGGCGCTGCCTGCTCGGGCGCTGCCTGCTGCGGCGCTGCCTGGGGTGCGGGCGTGGCCTCGGGCTGCTGCGCGGCCGCGGGCTCCGGCTCGGGGGCCGGCTCCTGCTCGGCCTCCTGCTCGGCCTCCGGCTCGGGCTCCTGCTTGGCCTCGGGCTCCGGCTCGGGCTGCGACTGGGCGGGTGCGGCCTGGCCGGACCCGATGATCGCCAGCTCGGCGCCGACCTCGACGGTCTCGTCCTCCTCGGCCTTGATCTCGAGCAGTGTGCCGGCGACGGGGGAGGGGATCTCGGTGTCGACCTTGTCGGTGGAGACCTCGAGCAGCGGCTCGTCGACCGCGACCTCGTCGCCGACCTTCTTGAGCCAGCGGGTGACGGTGCCCTCGGTGACGGACTCGCCGAGCGCGGGCAGGGTGACGGGCGTGCTGGACCCACCACCGGACCCGCCCGCGGAACCACCGCCGGACTCGGTGGAGGCGTCGCTCGGGGCCTGCGCCGCGGCGGGCTGCTCCTGGGCGGGGGCCTCCTCCTGCTCCGGCTCGGGAGCGGCGTCGGCGGTCTCCTCGGGAGCCTGCTCCTCCTGCTGGGCCGGCTCCTCCTCGGCCTGGGGCTGCGCCTCGGCCTCGGCGGACCCGGAGGCGTCACCACCGGACTCGCCCTGCTCGCCGATCACGCCCAGGACGGCGCCGACCTCGACGGTGTCGTCCTCGTTGGCCTTGATCTCGAGCAGCGTGCCCGCGACAGGGGAGGGGATCTCGGTGTCGACCTTGTCGGTGGAGACCTCCAGCAACGGCTCGTCGACGGCAACCGCGTCACCGACCTGCTTGAGCCAGCGGGTGACGGTGCCCTCGGTGACGGACTCGCCGAGTGCGGGGAGGGTGACTTCGGAGGCCATGTGGTTCCTTCGCTCGCGTGGGGTGGGTGTAGCTCGGGGTTGTTCGGTCTGGTCAGGAGTGTGCGTGGAGCGGCTTGCCGGCGAGGGCCAGGTGGGCCTCGCCGAGCGCTTCGTTCTGGGTGGGGTGGGCGTGCACGAGCGGCGCGACGTCGTCGGCGTGTGCCTCCCAGTTGTAGATGAGCTGGGCCTCGCCGATGAGCTCGCCGACGCGATCTCCCACCATGTGGACGCCGAGGACCGGACCGTCGGTGAGGCCGACGAGCTTGACGAACCCCTGGGTCTGCAGGATCTGGCTCTTGCCGTTGCCGCCGAGGTCGTAGGTGACCGTGGTGACCGCGTCACCGTGGAGCTTGCGGGCGGTGGCCTCGTCGAGGCCGACCGAGGCGATCTCGGGGTGGGAGTACGTCACCCGCGGGATGCCGGCCTCGTCGACCGGGCGGGGGTCGAGGCCGGCGATGTCCTCGGCCACGAAGATGCCCTGCTGGAAACCGCGGTGCGCGAGCTGGAGGCCGGGCACGATGTCGCCGACGGCGTACACGCCCTCGACGTTGGTGCGGCAGCGCTCGTCGGCGAGCACGAACCCGCGGTCCATCTCGATGCCCTGCTCGGCGTAGCCCAGGTCGTCGGTGGACGGCCCGCGCCCGACGGCGACGAGCAGCACCTCGGCCTCGATGACGTCGCCGCCCTCGACGGTGACCGCCACCCCGGTGTCGGTGGTCTTGACGCTCTGGAAGGGGGTCCCGGTCAGGAGGTTGATCTTGCGCTTGCGGAAGGCCCGCTCGAGCGCCTTGGAGGAGGCCTCGTCCTCGACCGCGACGAGTCGGGGGAGGGCCTCGATGATCGTGACGTCGGCGCCGAAGGACTTCCAGACGCTGGCGAACTCGCAGCCGATGACGCCGCCGCCCAGCACGATGGCCGAGGCCGGCACGCGGTCGAGGCGCAGGGCGTGCTCGGAGGTGATGACCTTCGTGCCGTCGACCTCCAGGCCGGGAAGCGTACGGCTGTAGGAACCGGACGCGAGGACGACGCTCTGGCCGGTGTAGTCGGTGCCGTCGACGGTGACCGTCCGGGGGCCGGTGAGGACGCCGGTGCCCTGGATGACGGTGATGCCACGCGACTTGATCAGGCCGGTGAGGCCCTTGAAGAGCCGGTCGACGACCTTGTCCTTGTAGGCGTTGACGCCTGCCATGTCGATGCCGTCGAGGGTGGCCGAGACGCCGAACTGACTGGCCTCCCGCGCCGAGTCGGCGACCTCCGCGGCGTGCAGGAGTGCCTTGGTCGGGATGCAACCGACGTGGAGGCAGGTGCCGCCCAGGTTGCCTTTCTCGACCAGCCCGACCTTCAGGCCCAGCTGGGCCGCCCGCAGGGCACAGGCATAACCACCTGAACCAGCCCCGAGGACGAGGACGTCGAACTCACCGTCCGCCACTGATTTCCTCCACCCACTCGTTCGCTCATCCGGACGCTCACCCGGACGTGAGGCCTCGCCCATCTTTGCACTCTTTGTGAGGCTGTCCACACCGGGTCAGGTGGACCGGACGGCTCGAATGATGGGCGCGGTGAGGGGTGCCCCGGCACAATGTCCGCCATGGGTATGTTCGATCGTTTCCGGCGCAAGGGCCGCACCAGCCGTCCGGCGCAGGACGCCGCGCGCACCGGCTCCACCAGGGTCCGCGCGTCCGACGGCGAGGACGTCCGCCACCTCGAGAAGTTCGTCGCGACCCGCCAGGGCGTCGAGGGCTTCGTCGAGCCGCGGACCGCGGTCAGCGACGTCACCCTCCTGCTGGTCGCCCACGACGGGGAGTGGACACGACGGCGCGTGCCGAGCGTGAAGTGGGCCCACGACTTCGCCAACCGCAACAGGGTGCCGTCGTACGACGCCGCACTGGTGGGCGTGCCGCAGCGGATGCGCGACTACAACGCGCGCAAGAAGGCCCAGGGCCTGTAGCCGTCAGGCGTCGGCGAGCGCCCGGGCGTACTCGATCAACGTGGCGACCCCGAACCCGGTCGCGCCCGAGGTGACGTGCCCGTAGGGGCCGCCGGTGTTGATCTCCTTGCCGGCGATGTCGAGGTGGGCCCAAGGCAGGCCGCCGGTGAACTCGCGCAGGAACGCCGCGGCGTAGAGACCGCCGCCCCAGCGCACCCAGTCGTGCTGCAGCAGGTCGGCGACCTTGGAGCCGGTGATCCGCTCCGACATCTCCTCGGGGATCGGCATCGGCCACTGCTGCTCGCCCGCCGCGACACCGGCCGCGAGGACGGCGGACACCTGGTCGTCGGTGCCCATCACGGCGCCGACCTTGTCACCGAGTGCGAGCTGCATGTGACCGGTCAGCGTCGCGATGTCGACCACGACGTCGGGCTTCTCGTCGACCGCCAGGGACAGCGCGTCACCGAGGAGCATCCGGCCCTCGGCGTCGGTGTTGGCGATCTCGACGGTGGTGCCGTCGTGCATGGTGATCACGTCGCCGGGGCGCGTGGAGGTGGCCGAGACCATGTTCTCGGCCATCGGGGCGATGGCGGTCACCTTGACGGGGAGGCCGAGGCGGGCGATGGCGAAGGTGGCGACGACGACGCTGGCCGCGCCGGCCATGTCGCCCTTCATGTTCTGCATGCTCGACGACGGCTTGATGGTGAGGCCGCCGGAGTCGAAGGTGACGCCCTTGCCCACCAGCGCGAGATGGGCGACCGCGTCCTTCGGCTCCCAGGTGAGCCGCACGAGCCGCGACGGTGACGCCGAGGAGTCGCCGACGCTCAGGATGCCGCCGCACCCCATGTCTGCCAGCTGCTCGTGGTCGAACACCTCGAGCTTGACCTTGGGGGCGCCGCGTCCCTTGGTGACCTGCTTGTGGGCGGCCGTCACCAGCTCCGCGAGCAGCGGGGGAGTGCAGTCCTGGGGCGGTGTGTTCACCCAGTCGCGGCACAGCTCGACCGCGTCGGCCACGACCTCCGCGCGCTCCAGCGCCTCGAGCGCCTCGGCGCGGCGGGCGATCGCGCTCAGGACGACGACGTCGGCGGGCTCCGTGGTCTCGCTCTTCGCCGACTTGTAGGTCGTGAAGGTGTAGCCGCCGAGGCGGTGGCCCTCGACGACGGCGGCGACGAGCGCGGGGGTCTCGGTCGGCAGGGCGAGGGCGACCGAGGCCGCGTTGGGGACGTTGCGGGCCGCGACGCCGGCGGCACGTCGTACGGCGACGGGGTCGGTGGGATCGTCGCCGAGGCCGACGAAGACCAGCAGGGGTGCGTTGACCTCGCCGCGCGTCGGCGTCCTGACCGCCTCCCCGGCCTTGCCGGTCACGCCCATGGTCGACAGGAACGGCCGCAGCTTGCGGCCGTAGGCCTTGCTGACGTCGTCGGCGGCATCGCACAGTCGCGGGCCCTTGTCGCCTGCGACGACCCCCACCACCACGGCGTCGGCACGGGTCTTGGCGGGGCTGGCGCTGCGCAGGGAGTACGTGGTCACCTGCGCATGCTAGGCGAGGCGTTCCGGGGCCCCGGCTGAGGTAGGTTCGCCGCATGGCCGCAACGCTCAAGCAGTCGCCCCTCCATGACCGTCACGAGGCCCTCGGTGCCAAGTTCGCCGAGTTCGGCGGCTGGTCGATGCCGCTGGAGTACGCGACCGGCGTCGTCAAGGAGCACACCGCCGTACGCGAGGCCGTCGGCATCTTCGACGTCAGCCACCTCGGCAAGGTGATGGTGTCGGGTCCCGGCGCCGTCGACTTCGTCAACGCGACGCTCTCCAACGACCTGGCCAAGATCCGCCCCGGCAAGGCGCAGTACACCCTCTGCCTCGACGAGTCGGGCGGCATCGTCGACGACCTCATCGCCTACTGGCACGACGACGAGCACGTGCTGCTGATCCCCAACGCGGCCAACACCGCCGAGGTCGTGGAGCGCCTGCAGGCCGCTGCTCCCGAGGGCGTGAAGGTCGTCAGCCACCACGAGGACTACGCCGTCCTCGCCGTCCAGGGCACCCGCTCCGACGAGGTGCTCCAGAAGGTCGGCCTGCCCGCCGGGCACGAGTACATGTCCTTCGTGGAGGCCGCCTTCGGGCCGGGCGACACCGGGGTCGTCGTCTGCCGCACGGGGTACACGGGCGAGCGCGGCTACGAGCTCGTGGTCGCCAACGACGTCGCCGGCCAGCTCTGGGACGAGCTGATGGCCGCCGGCGAGGAGCACGGCATCACGGCCTGTGGCCTCGGCGCCCGCGACACGCTGCGCACGGAGATGGGCTATCCGCTCCACGGCCAGGACATCAGCCTCGACACCAACCCGGTCGAGGCGGGCCTGTCGTGGGCCGTGGGCTGGAAGAAGGACGCCTTCTGGGGCCGCGACGCGGTGATGAAGGTCAAGGAGGAGGGTCCGAAGCGTCGCCTGCGCGGCCTGGTCGCGGTCGACCGCGGCATCCCGCGCCCGGGCATGGGCGTGACCCTCACCCACGACGTACCGCTGGCCGACATCACGTCCGGCACGTTCTCGCCGACCCTCAAGAAGGGCATCGGCCTGGCGCTGATCCCGGTGATGGTCGCCGAGGACGCGCAGGTCGGGGTCGACATCCGAGGCCGACGCGAGATCTTCCAGCTCGTGAAGCCGCCCTTCGTCGACCCGTCGGTGAAGGAGTCCTGACGTGCTTCCCGGACAGCCCCCGACGTTCCGTCCGCCGTCGGCGTCCGAGCGCCCGTGGTGGTGGCGCCTCGAGGACGCGGAGGGGGTGCAGGTGGCGGTCGCGGAGTACGCCGACCAGCGCTTCGGCACGCAGGGCGACGCCGAGTCGTGGGTGGGCGAGATCTGGGCCGAGCTGGCCGAGCAGGGCGTGGCCGCGGTGACGCTCTTCGAGCACGAGCGGCAGGTCTACGGACCGATGTCGCTCAGCGCCTAGGCCCGTCCGCCCGCCGGCCCGCTCCGAAGCACCAGTCGAGCGAGGTGGGAGATGGGGCGGACAGAGGGAAGGGCGACCGACTCGGACTTCGGTCGATACCTCGACGCCCGCTGGGGCGACCTCGTCGGCGGGCTCGAGGGCGAGGGGGTGCCGGCTGACGACGCCCGGCTGGCGGTGGCGGAGACGCTGCTGGCGAGCCGCCGCTCGTGGTCGCGGCGGGTCCGCGACGAACAGGTCGACGTCAGCCTGTGGGCCGAGGTGCGCGAGCGCGCCGGGCTGCCCACGCGCCCTGGCGAGGCGGTGCCGCACGGCGTACGTCCCTTCGATCCCCGCGACGCGCCGGAGGTGTGGCTGGCGAGGGCCGAGGAGAGGCGCTCCGCGCGTCGACGCCGCTCCGCGTTCCGCGGACTCGCCTGGCTGGCCGTGGCGGTGGCACTCGCCGCCGGGTGGGCGTGGTGGGCCGCCCGGCCAGCACCCCACGAGGTCCGGGAGGAGGCGAACCCGCTGCCGGTGATCTGGTACGCCGAGGGCGAGCTGCACCTCGAGGAGGTGGTCGTCGAGCTGCCGGCGGTCGTGGAGTTCGCGGCCTGGGGCTCCGGTGCTGCGGCCCGGCTCAGCTCGGGCCAGGTGGTGCAGGTGGACTCGGACGGTGACGTGCACGAGGTGGACGACGCACCCGCCACACTCGACGATCCTGCGGACCCGCCGCCCTTCCTGGCGCTCGGGCCGTACGACGTCGTCGTCCAGAGCGCCCCCGTGCCCGGCGGCGGCTGGGTCCACCTGCTCGACTCCTCGCGTCGCGAGAGTGTGCTGGACGGTGTGCGCCTGTCGGAGTCCGGCCGTCGCGCCATCGTGGTGTGCACCGCTGACTTCTCCTGCGGGCAGCCGCGCACGATCTTCGAGGCGGACGGCACGATCAGGCTGCGGTGATCCCTGTCGGTCCGGATGCCCTAGGGTCGCGCGTCGTGGCGGAAGCGTTGTGGACCGGTGTGGCGCAGGCCTATGCGCAGAGCTTCGCGGGACTGTGTGCGGGCGCGATCCCGAGCCTGCTGGACGGGCTCCCGCACGGCGGCCGCCTGCTGGACGTCGGGTGCGGCACCGGCGCGCTCGTGCGCGCGGCACGCGACGCGGGGGCCGAGGCGATCGGCGTCGAGCCGGATCCGGAGATGGCCGCCCTCGCCGAGTCGCTGCTCGGCGAGGAGGTCATCGGGGCCGGGCTGCCCGAGCTCCCCTTCGCCGACGACGGTTTCGACGTCGTCATCGCCAGCTTCGTGCTCAACCACGTCGACGACCCGCGCGCCGGCGCACGTGAGCTGGCCCGCGTCGCCGCGCCCGGTGGCGTGCTGCGGGCGACCATCTGGGGCAGTACGCCGCCACCTCAGGCGCTGATGTGGAACGGCCTCCTGGACGAGGTCGGGGCAGTGCGCGCGCCTGTTCCCCGGCTGCCACCGGAGCGGGACTTCGAGCGGTCGGCCGAGGGGCTCGCCGGCATCCTCAGCCAGACCGGGCTCGCCGTGACGACGGCCGGCACGAACGCGTGGCAGTGGCGCATCGCCCCCGACGCGCTCTGGTCGGGGCTCACCTCGGTCGGCAACTTCGGTGTCCTGTGGCGTGCCCAGTCCGAGGACGTGCAGGACCGCCTGCGAGCGGCGTACGACGCGCTGGGCGAGCCGTGGCGCGACGGCGCCGACCCCGACTCGGAGCTCGTCTTCGACGTCGCGTGCGTCGTGGCCGAGGCGCGCGTCCCGAGGTCGTAGAGTCGTCCCGTGCGCGCCTACCTCGACCTCCTCCAGCGGATCCTCGACGAAGGCGTGGAGAAGACCGACCGCACCGGCACCGGCACGTTGAGCGTCTTCGGACACCAGATGCGCTTCGACCTCTCCGAGGGCTTCCCGCTGGTGACCACCAAGAAGGTGCACACGCGGTCCGTCTTCGGTGAGCTCCTGTGGTTCCTGCGCGGCGACACCAACGTGAAGTGGCTGCAGGACCGCGGGATCACGATCTGGGACGAGTGGGCCGACGACAACGGCGACCTCGGCCCGGTCTACGGCTACCAGTGGCGCTCGTGGCCGACCCCGGACGGGCGGCACGTCGACCAGGTCGCGCGACTGGTCGACCGCATCCGCACCAACCCCGACTCGCGTCGCCACATCGTCTCGGCGTGGAACGTCGCCGACGTCGACGACATGGCACTCCCGCCGTGCCACACGCTCTTCCAGTTCTACGTCGCGCCGTCCGAGACCGGCCCGGGCAGGCTCAGCTGCCAGCTCTACCAGCGCTCGGCCGACACGTTCCTGGGCGTGCCGTTCAACATCGCGTCCTACGCGTTGCTCACCCACATGGTCGCCCAGGTCACCGGCCTGGAGGTGGGGGAGTTCGTGCACACCATGGGTGACGCCCACCTCTACCTCAACCACGTGGAGCAGGCCCGGCTCCAGCTCTCCCGGGAGCCGCGGGCGCTGCCGCGGCTGGTGCTCAACCCCGACATCACCGAGATCGACGGCTTCGACCTCGAGGACATCACGGTCGAGGGCTACGACCCGCACCCGGGCATCAAGGCGCCCATTGCGGTCTGAGGGGGCTGTATGAGCGCCCTGCGCCCCGACCAGCGGGTCGTGCTCGTCGCCGCCCACGCCCGCAACCGGGTGATCGGCAACGAGGGTGAGATCCCGTGGCACCTGCCCCACGACTTCGCGCACTTCAAGCGGGAGACCCTCGGGCACACCCTCGTCATGGGACGGCGCACGTGGGACTCCATCGGTCGCCCGCTGCCGGGTCGCGCGACGGTCGTGGTGACCCGCGACGAGTCGTTCGACCCCGGGTTCGAGGGCGTGCTGGTCGCGCACTCGCTCGAGGAGGCCTTCGCGCTCGCGTCCGGGCTGCCGGGCGACGTGATGGTCGCCGGTGGCGGCGAGATCTACGCCCTCGCGCTGCCTAGCGCCACGCACCAGGTGCTCACCGAGGTCGACATGGTGCCCGAGGGTGACGCCTTCTATCCCGAGTACCCCGTGGACGAGTGGGTCGAGGTGCGCCGCGAGGTGGGGGAGGGCTGCCAGTGGGTGTGGCTCGAGCGGATGGACCCCGCCGCATGAACCTGTCCGTCGACCCGTCCTCCGGGGTCCCGCCCTTCGAGCAGGTGCGGGAGGGGATCAGGGCGCAGGTCGAGTCCGGCTCGCTGGAGCCCGGATTCCGGTTGCCTCCGGTGCGGGCCCTCGCGTCCTCGCTGGACCTCGCCGCCAACACCGTCGCCCGGGCCTACAAGGAGCTCGAGGCGCTCGGCGTCGTCGAGACGCGTGGACGGGCGGGCACGTTCGTCGCCGGTCGCGGTGTGGAGCGCTCCGTGCGGACGGCCGCGTCGTCGTACGTCGCCTCCGTGCGCGCGCTCGGCCTGGCCGACGATGAGGCTCTCGAGGCCGTACGCCGGGCGCTGGGACGGTGACCCGGCTGATCCTGCTCAACGGTGCGCCGGGTGTCGGGAAGTCGACGCTGGCCCGCCGCTGGGCGAACGAGCACCCCGGCACGCTGGTGTGCGACATCGACCTGCTCCGGACCTGGGTCGGAGGCTGGCGGGAGTCGTTCGTCGCGACGGGCGCGGCGGTGCGGCCGGCTGCCCAAGGGCTCATCGGCGGCTACCTCGCCTCGGGCGACGTGGTGCTGCCGCAGCTCATCGCCAACCCCACCGGGCTGGACTCCTTCGCCTCGGTGGCGCTCGACGCCGGCGCCGCCTTCTCCCACGTGGTGCTGCGCGACCCGGCCGGGTCGGTGGGGGAGCGCTTCCGTCGACGCACCGGTGACGACCCCTGGCACGAGGACGTGCGCCGGCTGGTCGAGGAGGCCGGTGGGGACGCCCTGCTCGCCGACTACGAGCAGCGGCTCGCCTCCCTCGTCGTCTCACGGCCCTCGGCCGTCGTGGTCGCGTCCGTCGAGGGGGACGAGGACGGGACGTACGCCGCGCTCGTGGCGGCTCTCGGCTGAGCTCGCGGGCCTGGTCCTGTTGGTTGAGGGTCGCGCAGCGCGGTTTGTTGGTTGAGGAGGTCGCGCAGCAACCCCCACGAAACCCATCCCGCCAGCCCGTGTCGCCCCTTCACCGGGAAGCTTTCCGGACGGGGCGTACGGGACGGCTGGGTATCACGGCGCCGAGCGACCTGAGTCTCAACCGGTAGGCGTTCCAGTTGCGTGAAGGTTCGGCGGACGCGTCCCAGACCCCGCTGCATTGCGCCCAGAGTGACGCGGCGTGCGCTGGGCTGCGCTGGCAGTGCGGCACGGTCGCGCCGGGTTCGCTGTACGCGTCGCCATAAAGGCTGCCCGGGGCCGGTCAGCAGTGGAGTTCAGCAATTACTCAAAAGTGGGGTTGCATGTGCGCAACTCCGACGCCAAGGTTATTGGCCTGGCACCGCACACTCAACAGCAGGTTGAGTGTCAGACGGCCGTCTGGAGAGTCCAATGCGTCGTTCTCTAGGTGTTCTGGCCATGACGTTGGCGGCGGTCCTGGGCCTCGCCTCACCCTCATCGGCGTCTGAGCCGATCATCACCCGCAGCGGCCCCTTCGAGGTCGTGATCCCCTTCCCAGATATCTGCGCCTTCCCGCTGACCGCAACCCTCAGCGGGAACACCCACAGCCTCACGTTCGTCGACGCAGCGGGGAACCCGACGCGCGGATTCGCCGCGGGTCAGTTGTTCGTCATGTGGACCCGCGACGACACCGGCGCCTCTCGAATTTTCGCGATCGCTGGCCCCAGCTTCTTCGATGCGGCTGGCAACGCCATTCGGGGCACCGGTCGGTGGGTGACGCTGTTGGAGGGAACCGGTTTGGTGCTGGCCAGCGGGAACCTGACTCTCGACGAACTGCAGGCCATCACGGCGATGAACGGGCACGCGAGCTCTATCTGCGACCTGATGTCCTAGGACTCGATGCACGAATCTGCACTGGCTCAGTCACGACGGGCGCAGGACGCGTTCGCGAGTTCCCTGCATCTCGACAAGGTGAGTGCTGAGATACGGCGGCTCGTGGCGCTGAACCGGCGCTCGGGCGGAATGCCGGCGGGAACTCGTGACGGGCTCATGCCAGTTGTGTCTCCGCCGTCACCGCCCTTGAGGGCCTCGACGAGCTCGCGCAGGGCCGACTGGATCAGGGCCATCGTGGTAAAGCCTTTCGTGAGTTCTTGGTCGGTTCTCAAAATCCTCACGCGGTGGCCCGCCTACGTCGGGGCCGACACGATCCGGCCGAACGCAGCGGCCAGAGTTTCACCACTCCCAGGGACTCACCCCGATGCGAGCGGTGCGATATTCCGCGGCTTGTCGGCGCGCGGCGCGGCGTTCGCTCACTCCGAGATCAGTGCGGATTCCCGAACGCGGTCGCGAGGGTTCGGGCGAGGTGGCGGTAGTCCTCGATGAGCGGGCCAGTGAGACTGGGCTGTCGCTCAAATTTGTCACGGAGTCCCTTCGCCAGATCTTCAACGCGCACTTCGATGCCGGAGGACCGCTTGCCGTTGCGCCGCTCGAAGGAGTTCCATCGTCGCCACCCCACCGTCACGATCGCCTCGATATCGTCGGCCCGAACCACGGGTGATCCGTCCCGCCGTAGCGCATCCAAGGCCGTTCGAGCAGAGTCTCGGGGATCGGCTTCCACGAGCCGAGCATGGCACGGTCGACGCCTGGATCTGCGGCGACGACTGCGTCTTAGCGCCGCGAGCGGGACATACGCGAGCCGCATGGCTCACGTGCAAGGCGGCCTCCGGTCGCTTGAGTGTCCTACGCTCAATAGATGGGGTTCGATCGTGAAGCACGACGCGTTCGCGACGCTTCGCTTCCTGATGGTTACCGCTTGCACGCGCTCGGGTCCTGCATCCAACTCGCGCAGCCGATCGGCTTCAACGCCACGTGGTCGTACTTGACGGATCAACTCCAGAGCGAGTGGCGCGACCCCCGGATCCTCTCACCGGCGATCAATCTTCTAGAGGCCGAGCGAACTGCGCACCTGAGCATCTGCACCGAATACGCAGCGTCGAGGCGCTTCGAGAAGGCCGGCGGACTTCGGTTTCCGCCGCGGAGCCACGTCACTCCGCGCGATCCCATGCGTTGGCATGGAGACGAGCGATCGGGGGCGCGTCACGTTCTCATGTCGTGGAGCCAGCGGGGGCGTCAATTCCATATTGATGTCTCATCACATCCGGTGGGCCGCGGAGTCATTGATGCGATCGAGATAGCACTGGAGGGTGGTGCACTGGCTGGCAAGGTGAACGACCTCCAGTCGGCGCTCGAGTGGGCCAGGCGCCAGATTCACGTCATCGGCTGGCAGGACGATGAGGTGCAGTATCGGGCTGCGTGGAGCACGTATCGGCTACTAGGACAACTGCACCTCTTGACCCACGGTGCGACGCGGGTCGCTACGCCGTGGAACTTCGTGACAACCGAGTGAGGCACCGACGGCCGCCCGTCGCAGACAACGGACATGCGTCTATCCGCCGCCTGTCGGCGCGGGATACGAGTGCGCTCGTGTCCGGCTGAGCGCCGGACCATCCGCTGATTATCGGAGTTGATTGCGCACACCGTGCGCGGGACCCTGGACCTGGGCCGCGAGGCGGCTCGGAGGCCATCACGAAGGGGCCGGTCCACCGTGTGTCGACTGCTCGGCTTTGTCGCCCGCCGACCGACGTCGGTGTTCGAGTTGCTCGGGCAGGAGCATTTCGACGCGTTCACCGCACTCACCGCCGTGCACGGCGACGGCTGGGGCATGGCCTGGCTGGACGCGGATTCCCACACCATCCGCAGCGTGACCTCGGCCGAATCGGCCATCGCCGACGCGGCGTACACGCAGCTTGCCCGTCAGCGGCTCGGCCGGGCTGGCATCGTGCATCTGCGGTGGGCGACACCGGGCTTACCAGTGACACCGCTGAACACCCACCCGTTCGTCGATGGCGGATACGCATTCGGGCACAACGGGCACATCGCGCCTATCGACCGGCTGGAAGGCCTGCTTACCCAGGAGGCTCGCGCCGCGCTCCGCGGCGACACCGACAGCGAGCGGTACTTCCGATTCGTCAAGCAATGCATCGCCGAGCAAGGCGACGACACCAAAGGCCTAAGCCAGGCGCTCGGCGTACTCACCAGCGAGTTCCCCGAGGCGAGCCTGAACGCGCTGCTGATGACCCCCGCGCACATGTTCGGGGTCCACATCAACAGCAAGGCATCGGCGCCCGTAGATGGGCTACGCAACCTCTTCTCCTCCACAGAGGAGATCCCCTATCGACACACCGACGACTACTTCGCGATGGACTTCCGGCGCACCCCGGACGCCGTGCACGTCATCTCCAGTGGCATCGACCCCGACGGCTGGACGCCGGTGCCCGAAGACACCGCAGCAACGGTCGATCTCGCGTCGCTCGAGATCACGCGCCTAGATGGGTGGGCGACCCAGCGCATCGAGGAGTCTGACTGAACAGGCCTTCTGGTCGACATTGAAGATGAGTAGTTCCGACCAGACCTCGCGTTTTGTCAGCCTGAACTCACCCGCGTCTATCCGCCGCATGGCGGGGACATCCGAGTCTGCCGCGATCCGTCCAGAGCCAGACTCGACGTCCACCGTGCACCTACGTGCAGTGAACCCTCCGCTGGCGCCGGCTCCTCATCGCCAAAGCCGGAGGTGAGGGCCAGATGGGCACGGCATGATGATGCTGAACCCGTAGTGGCGACCAGGGGCGCCGTGACAGATCCGCCGCCACCTGGACACCCAGCCCGCCGGTTGACCTCAGGGCGGTGGCGTCAGCGGTCGGGGGGCGGCGCCGTTCGCTGCCGGGACTGCTGAAGGGTCAGAACGGTTGCCGTTCCATGGCGCCTAACGGACCGGGGCACGCGTCGACGTTGTTGCCGCTGGCGTCGCGGAAAATGCTGTCCGCGCCGGTCCAGGCGCCCCACGTCCAGTTCTCGCCGAGACCGTCGAGCACCGACGGCGGGTACGTGAGGGTGACCGTGGACCCCTCGACGAGCACTCTCGCGGGTGGGATGCGCCCGCTGGTCAGCCTGCCTCGGTTGCGAGGCCCAAGGGCACGGCCGTTGACCCACCTGCCGACCAGGTACTGGCTCGTGTTCCAGTCCTGGCTCAGTAACATGACTCCGACGTCGACGGTGTCGTCGCGGGGAATGGCCTCCGCCAGCTCGGCGGTCACCACCACGTCTTCGCCCACGGCGAGGGTGGTCAAGAGAAGGTCCATCGGGCCGCCGTCGCCCCGCTTGTCCTCGCATGCGGACGTCTTCGTCCCAGGCTCGTCGGGCGAGGTCGACGGGGTGGTTGACGAGGTCGCGTCGTGTTCCCGATCACCGTTGTTCCCGGCGCAGCCGGAGAGCACGACGGCGACCGCCACGAACGCGAGTCCACCGTTGAGCCTCACCCCTGGCAGCGTAGTGCTGTCACGGGCGCCGGAACAGGCCGTGCGACGGCACCGCCTCGCGCGCTGTCACTCCTCGGCGCAGCGCGCAAACCGGGTCCAGGTGATATTGATGCCTGCATTGGCGCGGCCTTGCGGCGGTGCGCTCCGGCGACCGGGCCTTGAGGCTCGGATTAGTTCGTCTCAGGCGAGCCCACCCGAACGTTCTCTCGGACGAGCCGAAAGTAGGGCCGACGCGCCGATTGAGGGTGCGGTCATTCCGCCGCTTGTGGCCCAGTCAAACGTTCAGTCGATGACGGGACGTCTCTAGACGAGAACAACGCGGGCTTACATCGGGGTTTGCTAGACAGCGACCCGCCTCAGGCGGAGCATGAGTCTCTGACCCGCGAGTTCGAGTGGCTTCCAATCGGCACTCATGACGCCCTCGGTACGCGATAGGGGGAACGAGGATGGTTACGCGGCCCGCCCCTTCGATTGGGCTCGTGGTCTGCATGCTTCTTGTGTTCCTCGTGAGTTGTGATTCGGGTGGCTCTTCGCGTCAGCCGGCGAAGCGAGGTGGGGACCTCGCCGCGCCGGAGGAGACCGCTTCGGGGGAGACGGCGCTGGAACTCAAACGTGAGGACCCCGTGCCGTGTCCATCGGGGCCGATGAGCTCGTGGACGATGCACGAGCAGAGCACGGCTTCCGCGAGCGTCAATGATCTCCCGTGGATGACTCCGGACGTCGTGGTCAGCCGGGCGGGGACGGCAACCGTCGCCTTTGCGTCCGCCGACGATGTCGTCCGCACTGCTGATGACCCCCCGGCTTTCGGCGACCCTCAGGACCCAGCGCACGGAAAGCAGAACCCGCACTCACCGATGGGCGGTGTTCACATCGGCATCGACGCGTCGGACGTGCAGACGACGATGGTCCAAGAGTTCGTGCGCCTGTCGGACAACAGCGGGTCCTCGAACGAGGTCGTCGACCTGCAACTCCCCGATCGGGTCCCTGGCGGGGAGTGGTCAAGCTCCTCTGCGGAGGTGACCCAGCAAGAGTTGCTGTACGAAGCGCACCTGGCGGTGAACGCGTCAGGCGCCGCCGTACTGATGTGGCTCGACTCCTCAAGCAACCTGAATGCCGTTTACCGCCACGGCGCAGGCGCTACATGGACCGCGCCACAGCGCGTGCCAGCCTCTGCTGACATATCCCCCAACTTCGAAGTCGGCATCGACGACGCAGGCCGGGTCGTGGTGGTCGGCAGGTATGGCGGCGAGCACGGCGTACGGGCCATCCGACGCAGCCCAGCAGGCAAGTGGGGGAAGGCGCAGGAACTGAGCGGCCCCGGCACCGACATCTTCACAATGACGGTCAGCGCCGGAGGGGCCGCGGTGGCACTCCATGGCCCCCTCGACCTCGATGGCGTGGCTTCCGGGCCACTGTTCGCCTCCCGGATGTCGCCTGCCGGTCACTGGCGTTCACCGGTGCGGCAGTGGAGCAGTGTCGGCTTCGAGGAGGCGGTCGGCATGGACGGGAAAGGACGAGCACTCATAGCGGGGTGGAACGGTGCTGATCTGATGGGGCGATGGAGCACGCCTGACGGCCGATGGCGCGAGCCGTTCGTCCTCGCTAGCGACGTCTCCAGGACCCGTAAGTGGGGGCTCGCAGTAGCGGTCGAGGTAAACCGGCGAGGGGCCGCGGTCGTCGGATGGGGCGCGCAAGGGCGGGTCGCCCAGGTATGGGCCCGCTACAAGCCCATAGGACAGAAGCTTTGGACTCGGCCGGTCCGGCTGACCCGGACCGACGACCCCCCGGAACTGTTCCGCGCAGCAATCGGAGAGTGCGGGCACGTCGCGTTCGTCTGGGAGACGAGCGGGGACACACAACTCCATGTCCTTCGCGCTTCACCTCGTCCGTAATGCACTCGGCTCCCCGATTCGCTGCCGCGGACCGACGCCGGCACCGCCCAGCACGTGGCTGCCGACTGTCCGCGGCTGTCGCAATAGAAGCGTCATTCCGCCGCCAAAGCGCCTCTTGCAGGCATCAAGGCCGGAGGTCTGTCTAGCAAGCGGGCCGTGCAGTCCACGACGTTTGGTTGATGGTCGGCTGGCGTCAGTGCGGCGACTTCGGCCACAGGACGTCGGCGCGGCTGTAGTGGCCCGCGGCGTCGAACCAGCGCTTGGCGTAGAGCGTTTGGCGGAGGTCGCAGTCGGCGACGACGATGCCCTCGGCGTCGTACAACGGCCCCGCGATGACCTCGCCGGACGCCGGGGCGACGATGGCTGCGCCACCCCGGCCGAGGACGTCGGTGTCCGGGAGCGGCCAGGGGAAGTCGTCGCCGAATGCAGCGCGCTGGATGAACTGGGGCACTGAGACGACGAAGGCGCCAGACTCGATGGCGATGTGCCTGATCGTGGCCTGCCATCCGTCGGAGTCGTCCGCTGTTGGAGCGAGCCAGATCTGCGGGCCGCCCTGGTAGACGGCCCACCGGGCCAGGGGCATCCGGTTCTCCCAACAGATCAGCCCACCGAGCCGACCCAGATGTGTCTCGGTGACACGGAGGTCGTCGCCCGCGCCGAGGCCGTGGAAGAGCCGCTCGTGGTGGGTCGGCATGAGCTTGCGGTGCTTGTTGAGCAGGCCGTCCGGACCCACCAACAACAGCGTGTTGTAAAGGGTCCCGGGGCGCTCGAGCTCGCGCTCGTTGACGCCTATGGCGCAGAGGACATCGTGCTCCCGGCACGCGGCGGCGATCCGGTCGACGACGGGGCCAGGGACCTCGACCGAGCTCACCCAGAGCCGCTCCCACAGCGCGTTGCCGTCGCCGCCCGTCAGGTGAGCCCAAGCGTACGAGGGGTAGAGCGAGAGGAACGTCTCGGGGAACACGACCAGCTGGGCGCCCTGCCCGGCCGCATCCGCGAGGAGGCCGAGCGCCTTGTCGAGGCTGGCTTCCAGGTCGAGCACCACCGGCATCGCCTGCACTGCGGCGACCCGGACCGTGGGCATCGTGGGCACGGGCTCCATGTCGGCAGAGTAACGCGTCCTCAGACCCCCGCCGGGACTCTCACCACTGGGCCGGAGCATGAAACATCTCTCCGCCGCAGGCGTCGCCGTCACAACACCCGCACTCCTTGCGGGGGCGCCGTCGCGGCGGTACCGCTCAGCAGCATTGTGCGCGCGGTGAGTGCTCGCGCTGATGGTCCCGTCGGTGTTCGAACTCGCGCCGGGTCATGGGCCGTTCACCGGTCGTCGCGCACTCCGCGACGTACTCGTCCCACTTGGCCTCGCCCGTGAACTGTCGGACGTACCAGTGCAGCGTGCGCGCGATCCTCGTGATGCCGTTCATCAGTGACCTCCGTATCCGGGGCCGTGCCCGGCGGCCTCCCACTCCCGGACGGCCTCCTTCTCAGCAGGTGTCGCGACGAAGTCGGACGGGGCGACCAGGTGCGACTCGTGCCACGGCACCTCGGTGGTGGGCAGTCCACCGGCGCGGACGGCCTTGACCCAGATGAGGAACGCATTGGCCACCACCACGATCACGAGCAACGCGAACAAGGCCTGCAAGGTGCCGTTGAGGGTGGAGTTGAACACCACCTGCTCCATCTGGTCGGTGCTGGTCGCCGGCGCCAGCACCTCCCCGGCGTCCAGGGCGTCGGAGTAGCGCTCACGCTGGGTGAAGTAGCCGATGGCGGGGTTGTCGGAGAAGACCTTCTGGTAGCTGGCGGTCATGGTGGTGATGAGGTCCCAGGCGAGGCCGACGCCGGGCACCCACACCCATTTCACCTTGCCGTGCTTGATCAGCAAGGTCACGCACAGCGTCAAGGCGATCGCGGCGAGCAGTTGGTTGGCGATGCCGAAGAGCGGGAAGAGCTGGTTGATGCCGCCGAGGGGGTCGGTCACCCCGACGTAGAGCATGTAGCCCCACAGGCCGACCACCACGGCGCTGGCCGACCAGGAGGCGGGTTTCCAGGAGAGGTCGGCGTATTTGGGCCAGACGTTGCCGATGGTGTCCTGGAGCATGAAGCGGCCCACCCGCGTGCCGGCGTCGACCGCGGTCAGGATGAAGAGCGCCTCGAACATGATCGCGAAGTGGTACCAGAACGCGGCGAGTCCGCCGCCGAATGCCTCGGTGAAGACCTGGGACATGCCGAACGCCAGTGTCGGAGCCCCGCCGGTGCGGGAGATGAGCGTCTGCTCCTCGACCGCTGCGGCGGCCGCGGTCAGCTGATCTGGCGTGATCGTGAATCCCAGTCCGGCGATGAACTCCGCGGCCGTGGTCGGGTCGCCGCCGGTGGCACCGGCGGGGCTGTTCATGGCGAAGTAGAGGCCCGGGTCGATCACCGAGGCCGCGATGAGTGCGCTGATAGCCACGAACGACTCCATCAGCATGCCGCCGTAGCCGATCATCCGGACCTGGCTCTCCTTGGCCACCATCTTGGGGGTGGTGCCGGAGGAGATCAGCGCGTGGAAGCCTGACAGCGCGCCGCATGCGATGGTGATGAACACGAACGGGAAGAGCTTGCCGGCGAACACTGGCCCAGTTCCCTCGCGCGCGAAGTCCGTCACCGCCTCCTGCTGCAGGACCGGGGCCGCGAGCACAAGGCCGACGGCGAGCAGCACGATCACGCCGATCTTCATGAACGTGGACAGGTAGTCACGGGGGGTGAGCAGCATCCAGACCGGCAGGATCGAGGCGATGAAGCCGTAGAGGACCAGCCCGAGGGTCAGCTGCTCCTTCGAGAGAGTCAGGGCCTCCTCGAGACCCATCTGCTCGACGTAACCCCCGCCGATGATGGCGAGCAGCAACAACCCAACCCCGATGGCGGTGACCTCCGAGACTCGGCCGGGGCGCAGCACTCGCAGGTAGTAGCCCATGAACAGGGCGATGGGGATGGTCAGGCCGATCGAGAAGACGCCCCAGGGCGACTCAGCCAAGGCGTTGACGACCACCAGCGCGAGCACCGCCAGGATGATGATCATGATCGCGAAGACCGCGATGAGTGCGGCGATGCCGCCCACCACGCCGATCTCCTCGCGTACCATCTGACCCAGGCTCTTGCCGTCGCGGCGCATCGAGAAGAACAGCACGACCATGTCCTGGACGGCACCAGCCAGGATGACGCCGACGATGATCCAGATCGTGCCGGGCAGATAGCCCATCTGGGCCGCAAGCACCGGACCGACCAGGGGACCCGCCCCGGCGATCGCGGCGAAGTGGTGCCCGAACAACACGTGACGATGGGTGACGTCGAAATCACGGCCGTTGTCGTACCTCTCCGCCGGTGTGGCCCGAGTGTCGTCGACACCGAGCACCCGGTAGGCGATGAAACGGGCGTAGAAGCGGTAGGCGATGGCATAGGAGGCCAGGGCAGCGAAGAGGATCCACAGCGCCGAGACCTCCTCCCCGCGAGAAAGCGCCAGGACGGCCCAGCAGACGGCGCCGACGACCGCGACCGTCCCCCAGATCGCCATCGACCTCGCTGTCATGCGAGGCGGACCACCCGACGGGACTGGGGACTCTGGGGTTTGCGTCGATCGCATAGACATGGCGCGACCTCCTCCGTGCTCAGGCGCGCCCCGGACGGCGCCGCCGGCGCTTCCCTGATCTGTACCCCGCACGGCCCAACTTCACCGCAGAGGCACCACCGCCCGCACCCGTCTGCACCCGACGCCCTCAATCTCGCGCCGCAGATCCTCGTGACCGCATGGCGATCCGCGACTGGTCAGCCCGGCGCGCGGATCGTGGCACATGCGGATGTCCACTCGGGGGAAGTGGCTCGGGTGACCAAGTTCGCTCAGGGCCCTGAACCCGCTCGTGACAACCGTCGATGAGGAGTTCAGGTTCTCCCACATACTGGATGACGAGCATGGCCGGCTCGGGTGGTTCGTCGGTACCTGACTCCATCCGCTTCGTACCGGGCGTCAACTCCTCAGGGCGCCATCCCATCTGCCCGACTCGCGGCATGTGCGTGCGTTGGCACGGCTCACGGCGTGGCTGCACCACGCCGCCTCGCATGGCGGCGCTAGCCTCCCTGCATGGATCGCGACCCCTCTCGCTACGAGGCGATGTTCGAGGACGCCGGAATCGACGGCGAGTCGCTGACCGTGCTGCTTGTCCGGAGTGGCACACGTGCGGACGTGCTTCGACTTCTCGGCGCGGAAGCCGAAGCCGACCTCGCGCCGTATCCGGACCTGGAGGACGTGGACTACTCCGGGTACGCATTGGCCGAGGTCGAGGGTGGTGTTGTCGCGTTCGAACTCACTGGATACGCCGATCCCAGCCCGCGAGTGCTGGCCGCACTCTCAGCGCTCGGAGGCGCTGCCGCGGTCACGCGCTCTGACATCCAGGCCCATGAGCGGTTCGGTTGCGCTCGCGACGGCGTGGTCGTCTTCGACGCTGACGAGTACAAGTATGTCAAGGAGCAGGAGAAGGAGTCCGTACCTCCCGAGTTGCGCCCGATGTTCGACTCGGCTTGGGTCAACCTCAATGCTGACGGTGATGACGACGAGGGAGGGAGTGGCTTCGTCGGCTACGCGATGGCGGCCATACATACCGGCGTCGTGGTCACCGGCGAGGACCTGACCCGTGCTGCGCAGCAGGGGTGGCACCGGGTGCGGACGCTCACCTATCTGGAGTGATTCTCGCGTAGGGAGCTTCGAAATCGCGTCGGCGCAAACGTTCCGTACACCGTCCGCGCCGTCCAGGTCGCAAACGATTGGCAGCCCGCAGGCAGGGCGGACGTGCCGCAAGCCGATCCACATGCGGTGACATGCGACCCCCGTCCACCGCCGCCCGCGACGCGAGCTCATCCCCGCGCGGGGCTCATGAGGGCGTGATCGGACGAATGGCATCGCCCAGCCGGTCGACCCGCTCCGCAGGAGCTGCCGCCGGTTGAGGCCGGTCTCAGGGCGTCGTGGTAGGCCCGTAGAGCGCCGCGGCTCGTCCGGTCATCAGCGCCCAGTAGCGGTCGCCGTAGGACCAGTGCCACCACTCAGTGGGGTAGTTGACCATTCCCACTTCGACGAGTACGTCACGCAGGATCGATCGGTGCCGCCTAGCCTCGGCATTCACCGGAGCATCGAAGTAGCAGGCGCCGTCGGAGTCCTCGGGTGAGGCATTGATCGGCGACCCGAGGTCAAGCTCGTTGCCGTCCGGGTCGCAGAGGGTGAGGTCGATGGCCGCGCCGCTGACATGGGGCGCAATCTCGGGCGGGGAGACGTAACGGCTGGCTTTGAGATAGCTCTCTTGCTGAGAGAGGTGGGGCTCGTTAGCGATCAGCTGGTCCCGGTAACTGTTGAAGTAGGAGGCTTGCAGGTCCGATGTGCGAAGTCCTTCGACCAAGCAGAGTCGGAACCCGTCGGGCAGGTGGGTCTGTGCTGCTCGGAGGCGCTCCATGACTCCCGCGCGCAACCGACTGCGATGTGGTTCGTCCTGCTTCTTGAGATCTGACATTGCGAATAGATCGCCGGCGTTGACCAGTGGTTCGTCGCACTCTTCGACTGGGACACGAGCGACGGCCGGGTCGCCCATGAGTACGACGGAGTCCATGAGGGGCATTAGAGCACCCTCCGGCGCGGAGCCAACGCGGGGCGTCGTTGGATATGCCGCGTCAGACGCGACGCCGGGCGGCAATGTGAAAAGTGCGCACTAGCGGCGTCTCGCTCAGACTCGTCACGCCGCATGTCCGCACACATGTGTCGATGGGCGATCCGCGACTGGAACGTCCCCTCCCTGCTACGCCTTGACGACGTCGGCCGAATTCGGGGATCTCTGCAAAGTTCGCGGCGGGCGGCTCGTCAATCTCTGCTGCATCTCGACAGTCGCGCAGGCCGGGTTTGTTGGTTGAGGAGGTCGCGCAGCGACCGTCACGAAACCGGTTCCCGGGTTCGTGATCTTGTTCGAGAACACTTCTCCACAGATGCGTTGGCGCAGGTCGGAGTGTCGGTGGGCTCTGGGAGGATGGATGCATGTCCACCACCACCCCGGCGCTCAACAGCCCGGCCGGCACGCGTTCGGTGCTGGACCGTGCGCGGGATGCGATGACCGTCCGCCGGCGGGCGGAGGTGGAGGTGCTGGAGGCTGCGTTGGTGTGGGCGCACGCCCACGTCCCGGCTGGTGAGGACGACGCCGCGGGCTGGAGGTCGGACATCATCCACACGCCTGGGTCGGCGGCGGCGTTGTTCGGGGAGCGGGCCACCCCGATCGCGGGTGACGGGACGCCAGCGGTGGCGGAGTTCGCGGTGACGGAGCTCGCCGCGGTCCTCGACATCTCGCACGAGGCGACCCTGTCCCTGGTCGGCGACGTGCTCGACCTGGCCCACCGGCTGCCACGCACCTGGGCCTTGGTCAAGGAGCTGCGGGTCCCGGTCCACCTGGGGCGGGAGGCCGCCCGGCAGTCCCGCGACCTGGACGTGGACGCAGCAGCGCATGCGGACCGGCTGCTGTCGTGGCGGCCACGGCGGCTGAACCCGCACCGGGTGGGGGTGCTGGTCCACGAGGCCCGCCTGTACGCCGACCCGGACCGGGCCATCGCGGACCACGATCAGGCGTTGGCGGCGCGTCGGGTGGAGGTGCACCACGAGGAAGGTGCGCCCGGCTCGTCGGAGGTGTTCATGACCCTCGACACCGCGGATGCGGCCGCGTTCGACTCGACGGTGTCCACGATGGCCGCCACCATGCGCGCGCTGGGTCATCCCGGGGACCTCGGTGTCCGGCGTGCGCACGCGGTGGGGGTGCTCGCGGACCCGCAGCAGGCCCTCGACCTGCTGGCCGCTGCCGACATCGCCGACCCCGACCGACCCCTCGACCCGGACCACGACCCCGCGGTCTGTGTCGCCGAGGACGCCGCCTACGCCACCCCCACCCCGTTCCGCGGCTGGTCTGGTGGCGGCGGGCGGGACGGCGGCACGGCTGGTGGTGAGGCGGTGGTCGTGTTCCACGTCACCGACCGCGACCTCCTCGACACCGACACCGACCCCGACGGGAGCGGGTTGCTGCGTCGCGACGGGGTCGCCCGCTCACCCAAGCTCGGCCCCGTCCTGACGGCCCGGTTGCACTCGTGGCTGCTGACCGCGGGCACGGTGACCATCAAGCCCGTCCTCGACATCCATGCGATGCCGGCGGTGGACCAGCACGACCCGCCGGCGCGGATGGCCGAGGCCGTCCGGCTGCGCGACGAGACGTGTGTCTACCCGCGCTGCGGGCGCCGGGCGGAGGTCTGCGATCTCGACCACGTCGACGAATACGTCCCGATGGACCAGGGCGGCCCGCCCGGCCAGACGCATCCCGACAACCTCGCCCCGCTGTGCCGGCGGCACCACCGGGCCAAGACGTTCGGCCGGTTCGCCTACCGACGCCTGGCTGATGGGTCGTACGAGTGGACCCTGCCCACCGGCACCCAGATCACCACCGACCCCCACACCCTGCGCCCCGCACCACCACCCAAGCGTCGACGAACCTGACCGCCCCACAGCCCGACACCACCCGGTGATCGGGCCACAGGCACGGACTGACCGGCCGCAAACCCGTTGCTCGCGCGCCGACGACGCACGAAGGTGCGTCCATGGACGAGGCGAGGGACCAGGCGAGGGGCGAGGCGAGCGACGACGCGAGGGACGACGCCGAGGAGGGTCCCTTCGACGCGGCCGACCGCGCGGCCGAGGCCAACGCGCGGCATCGGCCCGTCGTGGTCGGTCCCGACGTCGTGTCTCGCCCGGCAGGTCCGGGCACCGAGACCGTGCACAGCTTCCTGCGGCACCTGAGAGCCAAGGGCCTGGACAGTGTTCCTGAGCCCCTCGGTGTCCGCGGCGGCATCGAGCGGCTCCGCCTCATCCCAGGAGCGGGCGGTGGCGAGGGGTGGTTCCACCAGCACACGGACCGGGGTCTGACGTCAGCCGCGCGCCTGCTGCGAGTCATCCACGACGTGGGCGCGGACTGGACCCCACCGCCGGACGCGGTGTGGGGTGCGCCTGCGATCGCCTGCGACGACACGGTGTACTGCCACGGAGACCCAGGCCCGTGGAACTTCATCTGGCGCGACAATGAGGTCGTCGGGTTGATCGACTGGGACTACCTTCACCCCGGCCCGCGCCTGGACGACGTGGCGTACGCGCTGCGCTGGTTCGCACCCCTGCGCCCCGACCAGCACGCCACCCACTGGCACCACTTCCCGGTCGTCCCCGATCGGCGGGCACGCGTGCGCGCCTTCGTCGCCGCATACGGCGACCTTCCGGACTTCGACGTGGTGGACGCCGTCACCGAGAGGATCCGGTCCGTGATCAGGCAACGGCGCGAGATGGCCGATCGCGGGATCGAGCCCCAGCGGACGTGGGTCGCGGACGGTGCAGAGGATCGTGATCTGGAGGAGATCCGGTGGATCGAGGAGCATCGCGCGGACCTGGGTCCTTGACGCCCGCGGCCAGCCCCTGGCGACACGCCATGGCGGGATCGGACGTCCCTCAGGTTGCCCGAAGCACCGACACGTCAGCCCACTCGTACGCCGTGGTGGGCAGGAGGTGACCCTCCTCGTCGGTGGTGCCGTGCCCGACCTCGAGACCGCCCATCGACTCGTAGAAGCTCCGGGCAGGCAGGTTCGCGGTCAGGACACTCAGGCGGAGCGTGACGACGCCCAGGTCGCCGAGCTCTCCAGCGACGGCGCGCAACAACGAGGCGCCGACGCCCTCACGCTGGCGGTCCGGGGCGACGTAGAGGGCAGCAACCTCCCCGGTCGTGCCACCGGGAACGTCGTCGGCGACCACGCCGTAGACGAGACCGATGATCGCGTCGCGATCGTCCTCGGCCACCAGCAGGACGTCGTCACGCGCCGGCGTCGTGGCCTGGGCGGCCAGCACGCGCGACCAGCCGCGAGCAGAGACGTCCGGGGTCCACTCCGCCGCCCGCTTCTGCCACGCCGCGTCGGGCATCTGACCACGGTGGGCGGCCAGCCACGAGTCCACCATGAGATGACCGAGCACAGCCGCATCCGCCGCCCGAGCCGCCCGAGTTCGCACGCCCGCCCACCTCCTGCCTCGGTCACCCCACCGTAGCCAGCGCCGTAGCCAGCGCCGAGCCCGGCCGAGCCCGGACGAACCCCCAGCGTGAAAGGCTCGCCCCATGCAGATGCCCACCGCAGACATCGTCGTCGCAGCCGTGGCGCTGGTGCGCGACGAGTGCGTCCTGACGGTCCGCAAGCGCGGCACCGAGCGCTTCATGCTCGTGGGCGGGAAGCTCGAGCCGGGGGAGTCGCCCCGCGACGCCGCGCTGCGCGAGACGTACGAGGAGGTGGGTCTCGCGATCGAGTCGGCCACCCTGCTCGGCGAGTTCCTGTCCGAGGCGGCCAACGAGCCCGGCCACACGCTCCACTCCACGGTGTTCTGGGTCGAGTCCGACGCCGAGCCCGTCGCCTCGGCCGAGATCGCGGAGATCCGGTGGACCCCGCTGCGCGACCACCCCGACGACCTCGCGCCGATGCTCGAGCACCACGTCCTGCCGGTGATCCTGGCCGCGGCCACCCACGGATAGTCGGATTGTGCCCACGAGCGGGCGCGACACGGGGTATCAAGGACTGTCGTCCTCCTCGGATGTCTCGATCCCTGTCCTAAGGAACCCCTCGCCGTGCCCCTCCGGTCGCCCCGCTCCGCCGCGCCTGCGCGCGTGGTGATGGTCGCTGCTGTCGGCCTGACCGCGCTGGTCTCGTACGTCCCGGCCGAGGCACGCGGGACGGCGTCCGCCGATCTCGAGTGCGCCGGGAACGCCCTGACGGAGCCCGTACGCCTCGACGCCGCGCTCGACGCCGGCGTCAGCGCCGCGACCGTGCGCGAGCAGAACGACCTCACGCGTGAGGAGCTCTCCCACCTCGCCGAGGACGGGACCTCCTGGCTCGACGACTGCGGCCAGGTGTTCGTCGTCGACCGGGCCGTCCCGGCGGCCCAGCAGGACGCGGTCAGCTCGCTGCCCGCGGAGCAGGTGCCGGCCGACGTCTTCGACCTCTCCTCCCGGCCCGGCTCCAACCGCACCGTCTACCTCGACTTCGACGGAGCGAGCTACACCAACACGCAGTGGAGCAACGGCGAGATCGTGTCGCCGGCCTACTCGATCGACGCCGACCGCTCGACGTTCAGCGAGACCGAGCGGGCCCAGATCTTCCTGGCCTGGAAGGTCGTGGCCGAGGACTTCGCCGCGTTCGACGTCAACGTGACCACCCGTAGGCCCGATCCCTCGGCACTCACCCGCACCAGCATCCTCGACCACACCTACGGCATGCCTGTCGTCATCACGCCGACCAACTCCGTGGGCGCTGGCTGCTCGTGCGGCGGAGTGGCGTACGTCGACGTCTTCGGTGACGTCGGCGCCACGGCCTACCAGCCGGCGTGGGTCTTCACCAACGGCTCCGGCACCGGCGGCTACAACGTCGGACAGGTCATCAGCCACGAGGTCGGCCACACCTTCGGGCTGAACCACGACGGCATCACCGGCGGGGCGAGCTACTACTCCGGTGCCAAGGGATGGGGACCGATCATGGGGGCGTCCTACAACAAGCGCGCCTCCCACTGGTCGCGCGGGGAGTACCTCGGCGCCAACAACCGCGAGGACGACGTCGCGATCATCGCGAGGACGGCGCCCGTCGTTGCCGACGACCACGCCGACTCCCCGCTCGGAGCCACGCGGATCAGCGCAGGCACTCCGACGCCCGGCACCATCACGTCGCGCGCCGACACCGACGCGTTCACCTTCACCGCGAGCGGACCCACCACCCTCACGGTGGCCGGCCCCGGCGGCTACTCCAACCTCGACGTCCGCCTCACGGTCTACAACTGGCTCGGCCTCGAGGTCGCGACGGTCGATGCGGTCGCCGACGTCGCCACCGACGCCTCGATGGACGCCACCTGGACCGCCGAGCTGCCCTCCACGGTCGCCACCTACACCGCGGTCGTCGACGGCACCGGCTTCGGCAGTCCCACGGAGGCCGGTCGCTACAGCGACTACGGATCCTTCGGTGCGTACGCCCTGAGCCTGACGACCGCGGCCACGACACCGCCACCCACCCCGACCCCGACCCCGACCCCCACCCCGACGCCGACAACCACCCCGACGCCGACAACCACCCCGACGCCAACAACCACCCCGACCCCCACCCCCACGGTGACCGCCACACCCGAAGCGCCGGAGGTGATGTCCTTCGTGACGACGCGACTGCCGAAGGCCCGCGCCGGGGTGAGGTACCGCGCCGTCATCCGGTTCCACGGTCCGGTGGCCGAGGCCCGCGTGGACCGGCGCCTGCCGCAGGGGCTGACGTGGCGAGTCCGCGGCGACCGCATCGTCATCAACGGGACGGTCCGCCGATCGGGTATCAGTGCCTTTGCGGCCGTGCTCTCCGGAGACGGTCCGTCGGTCCGCCACCGGTTCCGGCTCGTGGTGCGCTAGGACCGCTGGGCGAAGATCTCCAGCTCGGAGCCCCAACCCCGGATGCTGTCGGTGGTGCGCGAGTGCCCCCGCCCGGCGTCGTACGCCGCACACGCGTCGCGGACGCGCGGGAAGGCCTCCCGGACCGCGGAGGCGTCGCCGTCGAGCAACCTCACCACAAGGTCGAGCAGCTCGTCACCCGGCCAGCCGTCGAGAGGGTGCGTGCGCAGCTCCCACGGCAGGTACTTGTTGTAGGGCCGGACCCGCCCGGCGGTGGCGAACACCACGTCGAGCAGCCACGGCACCGACTCGGCGGCGTCGAGACGCGCCTCCAGGGCCCGCCCGTCTCGGTCGTTCTTGAGCGCCCGATAGGCGAAGTTGACCCACCCTTCGAGCCGGTCGTGGTCGATGAGCAGCTCGTCGGCCTCGTCGGGGGCCAGCCTCGCCTGGCGTTGTACGGCATCGGCGAGCTCACCTCCGGTGCGGTCCAGCAACACCGGCGCCCAGGCGAACGACCAGCGGTACCACCAGTCCTCGGTGCCGAAGGGCGCGACCTTCAGCAGGTCGCTCCACCGCTCGGGGATCTCGTCGACATCGGGAGAGCGGTCCGTCGTACGTGCCGAAGCGGCCTCGTCCCGCAGCACCACCAGCACGTCGAGGTCCGAGCGCTCAGTGGCGCAGTCCCGTCCGACCGAGCCGCTCAGCACGATGCCGAGGAGGTCGTCACCATGGGCAGCGGCGTTGCGCTCCGCGAGCTCGACCAGGGTCGCCCGGTGGGCGTCGGTGAGCCAGTCGGGCAGGACGAGGTCGATTGTCACGGCTTGGCCGGGAGCGTCCGGACGTAGCCGGTGCCGCGGTCGACCCAGAGCTGGAGCTGCTCGTCGGTCCCGAGCGCCTCCGTGTCGACGAGCAACCAGCCGTGCATCGGCCGCCCGCGCATCTCCATGGGTCGTACGTGCTCGGAAACCCAGGAAGCGGCGTCGTCCGGGTCGGCCCGCACCATCAGGGAGCCGTCGCTGCTGGCCGCTACCGCCATGTGGCCGTCGAGCATGAAGCCGAGCCCGCCGAACATCTTCTTCGACGTCACCCCCGCCTCTCCGTCGAGCAGGTCGTGGATGCGCTGCGCCAGCACCTCGTCGTAGGCCATGGCTCACACTATCGACACCAGCATGCGGCTCGCCGCCGACGAACCGACCGCGGGGGAGCGATAACCTTGCGGCCATGAGCTCCAACGTCCCGTTCGGCCGTCTCCTCACGGCGATGGCCACCGCGTTCCACGAGGACGGCACCGTCGACCTCGAGGGCACTGCGGCGATCGCCACGCACCTCGTCGACCACGGCAGCGAGGGCGTCGTCGTCAGCGGCACGACGGGGGAGAGCCCGACCACGTCCGTCCCGGAGGACGGCGAGATCCTGCGCGCAGTCCAGGACGCGGTGGGCGACCGCGCGATGGTCCTCGCCGGCGTCGGCACCAACGCGACCGCCCACTCCGTCGAGCTCGCGCGTCAGGCGGAGAAGATCGGCGTCGACGCGGTGCTGCTGGTCACCCCCTACTACAACAAGCCAGGCCAGGTCGGGGTGCGCCACCACTTCACCTCCGTCGTCGAGGCGACCGAACTGCCGGTGATGCTGTACGACGTCCCCGGCCGCACCGCCACCCTGATCGAGCTCGAGACCTACGAGACGATGCGCGCCTACGACCACGTGGTCGCGGTCAAGGAGGCCACCGGTCTCATCCCGCGCACCGCGCAGCTCGTCGACATGGGCTACGCCGTCTACTCCGGCGACGACGTGGCCACCCTCGGCTACCTCGCCTACGGCGGCGTCGGGCTCGTCTCGGTCGTCGCCCACGCCGCCGGCGACCAGCTCGCGGCGATGATCGCCGCGTGGGTGCGCGGTGACCACGCCGAGGCACTGCGGATCCACACCTCGCTGGTCCCCGCCTTCGACGCCGTCATGGGCGTCCCCAACTACGGAGCCACCACCGCCAAGGCAGCCCTCGAGCTGCTGGGCGTGCTCGACAACCGCCGCGTCCGCGGCCCCCTGGTAGCGCTGGACGACGACGAGGTCGCCGCCCTGCGCAGCGGCCTGGCCGCTGCCGGCCTCCTCTAGATCCCACGATCCAGAGCTCCAGACCCACATCCAGACAGTCCCACGAACCGAGGAAACCCTTGAGTCATCCCCATCCCGACCTGAGCGCGCCCGCCCCCCTCCCGGCCGGAGGCCTCCGGGTCATCCCGCTCGGCGGACTGGGCGAGGTCGGTCGCAACATGACCGTCTTCGAGTACGACGGCAGGTTGCTGATCGTCGACTGCGGAGTGCTCTTCCCCGAGGACCACCACCCTGGTGTCGACCTGATCCTCCCGGACTTCGACCCGATCCGCGACCGCCTCGACGCCGTCGAGGCGCTGGTCCTCACCCACGGGCACGAGGACCACATCGGCGCGACGCCGTACCTCCTGCGCGAGCGGGGCGACATCCCCCTCGTCGGCTCCAAGCTGACCCTGGCCCTGCTCGGGTCCAAGCTGCGCGAGCACCGGCTCAAGGAGACCGTCCACTACGAGGTCGCCGAGGGGCAGACCATCACCTTCGGGCCGTTCGTGCTCGAGTTCATCGCGGTCAACCACTCCATCCCCGACGCGCTCGCAGTCGTGATCCGCACCGGCGCCGGAGTCGTGCTGCACACCGGCGACTTCAAGATGGACCAGCTGCCGCTCGACGGGCGGATCACCGACCTCAACGAGTTCGCCCGGCTCGGTGACGAGGGCGTCGACCTCTTCCTCACCGACTCCACCAACGCCGAGGTGCCCGGCTTCACCACGTCGGAGAAGGACATCTCACCGGTCCTCGACCGGGTGTTCGCCAAGAGCCAGCAACGGATCATCGTGGCGTGCTTCGCGTCCCACGTGCACCGCGTGCAGCAGGTGCTCGACGCGGCCGTCGCCCACGGGCGCAAGGTCGGCTACGTCGGTCGTTCGATGGTGCGCAACATGGCGATCGCCCAGGAGCTCGGCTACCTCACGGTCCCCCCGGGCGTGATGGTGGAGGCCAAGGAGCTGGCCGACCTCCCGCCGGAGAAGCAGGTGCTGGTCTCGACCGGCTCGCAGGGCGAGCCACTGGCCGCCCTCAGCCGCATGTCCCAGCGCAACCACCACTTCGTCCACCTCGAGGAGGGCGACACCGTCGTCCTGGCCAGCTCACTCATCCCCGGCAACGAGAACGCCGTCTATCGGGTGATCAACGGCCTGTCGCGGCTGGGCGCCAACGTCGTGCACAAGGGCAACTCGCTCGTGCACGTCTCCGGCCACGCCAGCGCCGGCGAGCTGCTCTACTGCTACAACATCGTCAAGCCCCGCAACGTGATGCCGGTGCACGGCGAGATCCGCCACATGCGCGCCAACGCCGACCTCGCTCGGGCCACGGGCGTCCAGAACGTCGTGCTCGCCGAGGACGGCGTCGTCGTCGACCTCGTCGACGGCGTTGCCAAGATCGTCGGCAAGGTCGAGGTCGGCTACGTCTTCGTCGACGGCACGACCATCGGCGACATCAGTGAGGCCTCGATGAAGGACCGGCGCATCCTCGGGGAGGAGGGCTTCCTGTCGGTGATCGTGGTCGTGGACTCGGTGACCGGCAAGGTCGTCTCAGGGCCGGAGATCCATGCCAGGGGCTTCGCCGAGGACGAGACCACCTTCGCCGACATCCGCCAGCCGATCATCGACGCGATCAACGAGGCGGTCGCGGACGGCGCCACCGACTCCTACCAGCTGCAGCAGACCGTACGACGCGTGGTGGGGCGTTGGGTCAACCGAGCACACCGTCGTCGCCCGATGATCATTCCTGTGGTGATCGAGGCCTGACACCCCTACAGTCAGCCTCGGGAGTCGAGCTGGGGTCGACTTGGGGATCGACGTGGGGATCGAACGACCAGGGCTGCCCTGGCGGGAGGCTGAGGGGAGGTGGAGATGCCGCGCAACCAGGGCGCGTTGAGTCGTCTGGCCGAGCTGATGCGCCGCGTCAACTCCTCCACCGACACCGAGGACATCCTCGAGGAGATCGCGCACGGCGTCGTCGACGTCCTCGGCTACGGCGTCGCTGCCATCGCGCGCCTCGAGGGCGACACGCTGGTGATGACCAACGTCGCCGGGCCTCCCGAGGTCGTCGCACAGATCCTGCACCGCCGGACCCCGGCCGAGCAGATCCTCGACGAGTTCCGCGAGGCCGACAAGTGGGGCATCCTCCGCTTCGTCCCGGCGGGCCGGATGTCGGAGGAGCGACTGCGTGCGGCCTGGATCCCGGACTTCGAGCCCGACCCGGATCCCGACGCGTGGCACCCCCAGCACGCTCTGTACGCCCCCCTCTACTCCGCCGGCGGTGAGCTGCTCGGCAACATGGCCGTCGACCTGCCCCCCGACTCCCGGGTGCCCAACGAGGCCGACCGCGAGCTGCTGGAGATGTTCGCGGTGCAGGCCGGAGTGGCGCTGTCCAACGCTCGCGAGCGGGAGCGCCTGACCGACCGCGTACGCCTCGACCGCATGCTCACCACGGTGGCGGGCTCCGGCACCCAGAACGGCCTCATCCGGGCGCTGACCACCGCTGTCGCAGCGGTGTCCGAGTCCCTCGGCACCACCCAGGCGTGGCTGCGCACGTACCCCAGCGACGCGCAGGGCAGTCACCTCGGCGTCGGCACGCCGCGCCCGTTCGTCCCCGACCACGACCTGCCCGAGCTCCGCGAGGAGCTGGGGAAGCTCGACGGCCTGCCCTTCCTCATCGAGCTCGGCGTCGACGACCCGGACTCGCCGCAGCTCCCGCGCAGCTTCGCGCGGCTGCAGCAGCTGATGCGCGGCGTGCGGGCCGAGCGGGTGGTCGTGTGCCCGCTGCTCTCCCAGGAGGAGCTCGTCGGCTACGCCGTGCTCGGGTTCGCCTACAACTCCCGCCCCCTCACGCAGGGGGAGGCCGACGCCGTCCTCGAGGTGGGACGGCTGCTGGGCCAGATCGTCCGTGCCTCGCGCGTCCTCGAGACCGAGCAGAGGCTGGTCCAGGAGCTCCGCGAGCTGGCGCGCTACCGCAGCGAGCTGATCGCGACCATCTCCCACGAGCTGAAGACGCCGCTGACGGCGATCCTGGGCCATGCCGAGCTGATCGCCGACCGACACCCGGACCTGACGTCGCTCGACGCGATCATCCGCAACGCCCTGCGCCTCAACAATCTCGTGGCCAACCTGCTCCACTACTCCCGGATCCAGGGCCGGCGCGAGACCGTACGCCGCGCCGTCGACCTCGCCGAGCTGTGCGAGGCCAGCGTGGACCTGCTCAGCATCCGCGCCAAGCAGGCCGGCGTACGGCTGGGCTTCGTTCCTGCCGGGGCGGCACCGGTGGTGGTCTTCGGCGACCCCGAGGAGCTGGCCCGGGTCATCGACAACATGGTCGACAACGCCGTGAAGTACACGCCCGAGGACGGCTCCGTGACGGTGTCGATGACGGTCGCCGACGACGAGGTCAGCGTCGAGGTCACCGACACCGGCATCGGGATCTCCCTCACCGACCAGGCGCACGTGTTCTCGGCGTTCCACCGCTCCACCAACCCCAACGCCCTCTCGGTCCCGGGCACGGGCCTCGGACTGCCGATCGCGCAACGCATCGCGGAGTCCCACGGGGGTGCGCTGTCGCTGACGTCCGAGCTCGGCAAGGGGAGCACCTTCCGGTTCACCCTGCCCCTGCGCACCCCGCGGGACGCGGCGGGCTGAGCTCGCGCCACCCAGCCCGCGGCGACACGCACCCTGTGATGCATGTGACTGGTGGGACGGAGCCGTAGGGTTCGGAGCATGGCGACCCGTACGTCTTCCCCGCCGGGGTCGCGGAGCTCGAGCACGTCCAGCACCAAGGGTTCGAGCACCCGATCACGGAGTACCAGCAAGCGCCCCACCCCGCGCACGAGCACTGCGAAGGGCCGGAGCCGATCAGGCGCGTCCAAGCGCCGACCCGCAGCGCGTCCGGCACCTCGTGCCGTGCGCAACGGGCCGGGCCCGGTCTCGCGCGCCTTCGGTGCCGTGGGACGTGGGATCGCCGCGGTGTGGCTGGGCATCGCCCACGCCCTCGGCGCGCTCGCCCGGTCGATCGGCCAGTCGGCGCGCGACCTCGATCCCGAGCACCGTCGTGACGGGGTCGGGCTGTTCATCTTCGGCGTCGCCACCGTGGTCGCCGCAGCCGTCTGGTGGCAGCTGCCCGGCGGGGTCATGGACTTCGCGCGCTCGGTCACCGCGGGCGCCGTCGGCAAGGTCGGCTGGCTGGTGCCGCTGTTCCTCGTCTACGCCGGGTGGCGCACCCTGCGCGACCCGGAGCGCAACGGCCCGGCCGGACGCCAGGTCATCGGCTGGGCCGCCTTCAGCCTCGGCCTGCTGGGCATCGTGCACATCGCCAACGGCAACCCGCAGCCCGTGCTGGGCGACGCCAGCAACCTCCAGGAGGCCGGTGGGGCGGTCGGCTACGTCACCTCGAGCCTGCTGCTCGACCTCATGCAGACGTCGTACGTCGTGGTGCCCCTGCTGTCGCTGCTGGCGATCTTCGGCGTGCTGATCATCACCGCAACGCCCGTCTACCAGATCCCGGTCCGGCTGGCCGCACTGCGCGACAAGGCACTGGGCCGCTCCGCCCCGGACGCCGGACCCGAGGCGGACGAGGCCACCAAGCCGGTGCGCACCCGCCGCCGCTCGATGCTCGAGGACGACATCGACCCGGAGATGGGCGACCCGGCCTACGACAGCCCGGTGCTGTCGGAGCGTGAGCTGAAGAAGCGGCGCAAGAAGAAGGACGCGGCAGGATCGGCGGAGGAGCCGGACTACGGCATCGACCTATTCTCCGACGCGCCCACCGAGGTCACCCCGGCGGTTCCTGCCCCGGACGCGGGCGCCGACACCGGTGCCGTCGAGCCGCCGCCGCACACTCCGCTGCCGCAGCGCGTCGAGCAGCTCGCGCTGTCCGGCGACATCACCTACTCCCTGCCCGGCAACGAGGTGCTCAAGCCCGGGTCGGTGCACAAGGCCCGCTCGAAGGCGAGCGACGCCGTCGTCGAGCGCCTCATGCAGGTCATGGAGGAGTTCGGCATCGACGCGACCGTCACGGGCTACACCCGGGGCCCGACGGTGACCCGCTACGAGGTCGAGCTCGGCCCGGCGGTGAAGGTCGAGAAGGTCACCGCGCTGTCCAAGAACATCGCCTACGCCGTCGCCTCCGCCGACGTCCGGATCCTCAGCCCGATCCCCGGCAAGTCCGCGATCGGCATCGAGATCCCCAACGTCGACAAGGAGATCGTCTCCCTCGGCGACGTGCTCCGGTCCAGCACGGCACGCGCCGACCACCACCCGATGGTCGCGGGGCTCGGCAAGGACGTCGAGGGCGGCTTCGTGGTCGCCAACATGGCGAAGATGCCGCACCTGCTGGTGGCCGGCGCCACCGGCTCGGGCAAGTCGTCGTTCATCAACTCGCTCATCACCTCGATCCTGATGCGCTCGACGCCCGACGAGGTGCGGATGATCATGGTCGACCCCAAGCGGGTCGAGCTCAACGCCTACGAGGGCGTGCCGCACCTGATCACGCCGATCATCACCAACCCCAAGAAGGCCGCGGAGGCGCTGGCCTGGGTCGTGCGCGAGATGGACATGCGCTACGACGACCTTGCCAACTTCGGCTTCCGCCACATCGACGACTTCAACAAGGCGGTGCGGGCGGGCAAGGTCGAGGTGCCCGCGGGCAGCGAGCGCACGCTGGTGCCCTACCCCTACCTCCTCGTCATCGTCGACGAGCTCGCCGACCTGATGATGGTCTCGCCGCGCGACGTCGAGGACTCGGTCGTGCGCATCACCCAGCTGGCCCGTGCGGCCGGCATCCACCTGGTGCTCGCCACCCAGCGTCCCTCGGTGGATGTCGTCACCGGACTGATCAAGGCCAACGTGCCGTCCCGGCTCGCCTTCGCCACGAGCTCGCTCGGCGACAGCCGGGTCATCCTCGACCAGCCGGGCGCCGAGAAGCTGGTCGGTCAGGGCGACGGACTCTTCCTGCCGATGGGCGCCAGCAAGCCCGTACGCGTGCAGGGGTCGTGGGTCACCGAGGCCGAGATCCACCAGGTCGTCAAGCACTGCAAGGACCAGCTCGAGCCGACATACGTCGAGGACGTCACCGCCCCGGCCGCGGCAAAGCGTGACCTCGACGACGACATCGGTGACGACATGGAGCTCGTGGTCCAGGCCATCGAGCTGATCGTCTCGACCCAGTTCGGCTCGACGTCGATGCTGCAGCGCAAGCTGCGCGTGGGCTTCGCGAAGGCGGGACGACTGATGGACATCCTGGAGAGCCGCGGCGTGGTCGGACCCAGCGAGGGCTCGAAGGCCCGCGACGTCCTGGTCAAGCCGGACGAGCTCGATTCCGTGATCGCCACGTTGGAGGGGGGAGCCTGATGAGCGCAGCAGTGCACGAGACCGAGGTCCACGGCGGCCACGAGCCGGAGAGCGGCGACGTCCTCGGCGTCGCGCCTGACGCGGTGGAAGTACGCCGGCACGCCGGGGTCGCTGCCGGCGTCGGGCTCACAGCCTCCGCGGTCGCCATCGCCTACCTCGGGCGCGCCACGCAGACCGGCTCCGCCCTCGACTGGGTCTTCGTCGCCGCGATGGGACTCCTCGGGGCCTACTGGCTCGCCGGCCTGGTCGACGCCCGCACTCCGTTGCTCGTCGCCGACGCCCAGGGGATCCGGATCCGCCTGGGCCGTGCCTGGCGCGGCCTGCCCTGGACCGCCGTGCACCACGTCGAGCACACCCCGCGCCGCGGTCTGCTCCGTGACGGGCGCCTGGTCGTGGTGCCCCACAACCTCGAGCTCATCGAGGCCGAGCTCACCGGCGCCGGCAAGCGCCACGTGACCGTCTCCCGGCTCCTGCACGGCGCCCCGTTCGCCGTGCCGCTGGGCCTCTCGACCCGCGTCATCGGCGCCGGCGACGACCTGACCGAGGCGCTGGGCCGGGTGGCCCGCGACGCCAGCCAGATCGTCGTGCTGGAGCCGTCGGCGGAGCCCGACGCCCCTGAGCAGGACGTCGAGGACGTCGCCGGTGTCGAGGAGCACGAGACCACTCCTGCCGACGAGGCGGTCGTCGCCAGCCCCACGCCGGCCGCGCTGCGGGAGTCCACGTCGGCCCGCCGCTCCGAGGTGACACGCGAGGTCGCCCCCGCGACCGACGCTGACGAGCCCGAGGGCCGCGAGCTGCGCCGGCCCGGCCGGGTCAGCCTCGTCGAGGAGACCCAGTCGTGGGGCGACCGCGTCCGCGCGATCGCCCGTCCAGGGGAGCCGGTCGAGCCCCTGGTGCTCGACGACTTCGAGGTCGAGCCGGCCGAGGACCCGGTCATCGGCCCCGAGCTCGCCGCGGCGCGCACGCGCCTGGGCCTCACCGTCGACCAGCTGGCCGAGCGCACCCGCATCCGGCCACACGTGATCGAGGCCGTCGAGGTCGACGACTTCGAGCCCTGCGGCGGCGACTTCTACGCCCGCGGCCACCTGCGCACCCTCGCCCGGGTGCTCGGCATCGACGTCACGCCCCTGCTCGCGGCGTACGACGAGCGCTACGCCCATGCACCGATCAACCCGCGTCGGGTCTTCGAGGCCGAGCTGGCGACCGGTGCCAACGGCTCCATCCGCGGCACCCGAGGCGGACCGAACTGGTCCGTGCTGGTCGCGGTGGTGATGGCGCTGGTGCTGTGCTGGTCGATCGCCCGGCTGGTCATGGACACCCCGCCCGAGCTGCGCGGCGCCACTCCCGTGCTCAACGGCTCCGGAGGCCCGCAGGGCGCCGGCAACGCACCCCTGGCCGACCCGGTCGAGGTCGTGGTGACCGCCCCGTCGGGTGGCGCGCGGGTCGTCGTGCGCGACGGTGCAGGGGAGCAGGTCTTCAAGGGCAGCCTCGCCGTCGGCCAGACCCGCGAGCTGAAGGCGTCGCCGCCGGTGCGGGTGCAGTCCACGGACGGGGCAGTCACGGTGTCCCTCGCGGGCGGCGAGGCCCGCGCGGTGGGCGAGCCCGGCGTCGCGGGCCAGGGCACCTTCGTCGCCGACTGACTCGGGGCTGTCGGTTCGCGACGGGCCGCGGATGGCGGTCATGACGCCCGCAACCGGCATACTTCCGGGTGCGATGACGACTGACACAGAGCTCCCTCCCGCCCGGCTGAACGTCGCTGTGGTGACCCTGGGCTGCGCCCGCAACGAGGTCGACTCGGAGGAGCTGGCCGGACGGCTCGAGGCCGACGGCTTCGTGCTCGTGGCGGACCCCGAGGACGCCGACACCGTCGTGGTCAACACCTGTGGCTTCGTGGAGGCGGCCAAGAAGGACTCGGTCGACACCCTGCTGGAGGCCGCCGACCTCAAGGCCTCGGCCGGCCACGGCGGGCGTGCCCAGGCGGTCGTCGCCGTGGGCTGCCTGGCCGAGAGGTACGGCAAGGACCTCGCCGAGTCGCTGCCCGAGGCCGATGCGGTGCTGGGCTTCGACGACTATCCCGACATCGCCGCCAAGCTGCGCTCCATCGTCGCGGGGGAGACCCACCACCCGCACACCCCGTCTGACCGCCGTCGCCTGCTGCCGATCTCCCCCGTGGACCGCGACGCCTCGGCGATCTCGATCCCGGGCCACCAGGGTGACGTCGCCGACCTCAGCGACATCGGAGCGGGTGCACCCGCCACCGGACCCCGTGCCGTACGCCGTCGCCTCGACGCCGGCCCGATGGCGCCCCTCAAGCTGGCCAGCGGCTGTGACCGCCGCTGCTCCTTCTGCGCGATCCCGAGCTTCCGTGGCTCCTTCGTCAGCCGCCGTCCCAGCGACGTGCTCCAGGAGGCGCGCTGGCTCGCGACCCAGGGTGTCAAGGAGCTGTTCCTGGTCAGCGAGAACTCCACGTCCTACGGCAAGGACCTCGGCGACCTCCGTCTCCTCGAGACCCTGCTGCCCGAGCTCTCCGGCATCGACGGCGTCGAGCGGGTCCGGGTCTCCTACCTCCAGCCCGCCGAGACGCGTCCGGGGCTGATCGAGGCGATCGCCTCCACGCCGGGCGTCGTGCCCTACTTCGACCTGTCCTTCCAGCACGCCAGTGCCCCGGTGCTGCGTCGGATGCGCCGCTTCGGCGACCCCGAGAGCTTCCTGGGGCTGCTCGAGCGGATCCGGTCGCTCGCTCCGCTGGCCGGCGTACGGTCCAACGTCATCGTCGGCTTCCCGGGCGAGAGCGAGGATGACCTGCAGGTCCTCTGCGACTTCCTCGAGGCCGCGCGCATGGACGTCACCGGCGTCTTCGGCTACTCCGACGAGGACGGCACCGAGGCGGCCGGCTTCGGCCAGGACCTCAAGCTGGACGAGGACGAGATCCGCGCCCGCACCGAGCACGTCACGGCCTTGGTCGAGGAGCTCAACTCCCAGCGCGCCGAGGAGCGCATCGGCGAGGAGGTGGAGGTGCTGGTCGAGTCCGTCGACGACGCAGCGATCGAGGGCCGTGCTGCGCACCAGGGCCCGGAGGTGGACGGTACGACGCTGCTCACCGACGCCGCCGGCGCACGGGTGGGCGACCTGCTGACCGCCACCGTCACCGGCACCGACGGCGTCGACCTGATCGCGCGAGTGAACGGAGCCCCCCGATGACGACCGACCAGCGCCAGGTCTCGAACTTCAACATCGCCAACATCCTCACGACCCTGCGCATCGTGATGGTGCCGTTCTTCGGGTGGGCGCTTCTCCACGACGGCGGCAACGACCCGCTGTGGCGCTGGGTGGCGTTCGGCTTGTTCGCCGTGGCGATGATCACCGACAAGGTCGACGGCGATCTCGCCCGCAAGCACGACCTGATCACCGACTTCGGCAAGATCGCCGACCCGATCGCGGACAAGGCCATCACCGGCATGGCCTTCATCGGCCTCTCCGTCGTCGGCGACGTCTGGTGGTGGGTGACGATCGTGGTGCTGGTGCGCGAGTGGGGCGTGACGCTGCTCCGCCTCTCGGTCCTCAAGTCCGTCGTCATCCCGGCCGCCATGAGCGGCAAGATCAAGACGGTGCTCCAGGCGATCGCCCTCTCGGGGCTCACCTGGCCGCTGCCGCACGGCGACGCCCACGGCGGCGCGTTCGACTTCTGGCCCGGACCTCTCGGCGAGGTGGTGTTCTACACCAGCCAGGCGCTGCTCGCCGGCGCCGTCGTCATGACCATCTGGTCTGGGTACGAGTTCTTCCGTGACGTCCGGCGGCAGCGCCGCCAGCGCGCCTGACCCCCGTAGGGGTGGGAAGTGGCCAGTATGCACAAAGTCCTGCGTGAACTTTCGTCAACACTCGCAAGAATTCCGGGCCGCGGGGTGCGCCACTGACCATGTTTGTGGGTGAAGATGCGTCGGTCACATACATCTGAACCTTCGGAGCACACATGCGCACACCTGCGCTTCACTCGCCGCGTCGGTTCGCGGCAGGCGCCGGACTGGCTCTCCTCGCCGCCGGTCTCGCCCCCGTCGCAGGAGCTCCTGCGAACGCCGCCAGCCCGGGTCTGATCATCAACGAGGTCTACGGCGGCGGCGGTTCGACCTCGACGACGGCGGCGTACAAGGTCGACTTCGTCGAGCTCTACAACCCCACGGCGTCTGCCCAGCCGCTCAACGGCCTGAGCCTCCAGTACCGCAGCGGGACCTTCACCACGGGCACGGTGAGCGTCCTGGCGCTCCCGGACGCGACGGTGCCGGCCAACAGCACCTACCTCGTCCAGACCTCGTCTCGGGTCAGCTGCTCGGGCGATGTGTGCGGCGGCGCGGAGCTGCCGACACCCGACTTCCAGGCGACCACCGCCTTCCTGAACATGAGTGCGGCCAGCGGCCAGGTGATCCTGGCGGGCAGCACGACCGCCGTCACGGCGACCGGGACGAGCATGCAGACGGTCGCGAACGTGGTCGACTTCGTCGGCTACGGAACGGCGACGTCCTCCGAGACCGCCAACACCGGCACGGCGCTCACGAACACCACGTCGACCTCGCGTGTGACGGCCGTCGACGGCGACAACAACCGCACGGACTTCGCCGCTCCGGCGACGCCCACACCGACTGCTGCGAGCGAGGGGGAGCCGGCGGCGCTCGAAGCCACCTCGCCCGGCAACAAGTCCGGCCAGGTCGGCCAGGCCATCGCGGGCTTCACGCTCGCCGCGACCGGCGGCACGCCGCCGTACGCGTGGACGGCCACCGGCCTTCCGGCCGGCATCACCGTCGCCGGCAACGGCGCCGTCTCGGGTACGCCCACGGAGTCCGGGACGTTCGACGTCACCGCGACGGCGACCGACTCGGCCACGCCGACCGCCGCAACCGACGACGTGACCTTCACGTTCACCATCGCCCCGGAGGCGCCGCTCATCGCGATCTCCGAGGTCCAGGGCACCGGTGCGGCCTCGCCGTTCCTGGGTCAGACCGTCAAGACCCGCGGCGTCGTCACCGCTTCCTACCCGGTCGGCGGCTTCTTCGGGTTCTACATCCAGACCCCGGGCTCCGGCGCAGCCGACATCGACCTCGCAACCCACACCGCTTCGGACGGCGTCTTCGTGCGGCAGACCACCGGGTCGGTCACGGCCGTCCTCGGCGACTACGTCGAGGTCACCGGTTCGGTCACGGAGTTCGCCGGAGCCACGCAGGTCGAGGTCGTTCCTGCGGGCATCGAGGTGCTCTCCGAGACGCCCGACCCGATCATCACCACGACGACGGCCAACTGGCCGCGGTCGGCGGCGCAGAAGGAGTCCCTGGAGGGCATGCGCTACCGCCCGACGGGCGCCTTCACCGTCAGCAACACCTTCTCGACGAACAACTTCGGCGAGGTCGGCCTGGCGCAGGGCACCAAGCCGCTGATCCAGCGCACCGAGGTGGAGCTCCCCGGCCCGGCCGGTTCGAGCGCCACCGAGGCGGACAATCTCGCCCGTGCGGTCGTCCTGGACGACGGTGCCTCGACCAACTTCCTGGCCACGTCGTCGAGCGGCGCCGTCTGTGGCGCCCGCCCCACGCCGTGCCTGTCCAACGGCAACCTCACGCCGCCCTACATCTCGACCGCCGCCCCCGTGCGGGTCGGGGCTGGCGCGACCTTCAACGCTGACGTGATCTTCACCGAGGGTGGCTCGCCGAGCGCCCCCACCTACCGGTTCCAGCCGCTGGCGACCGTGGTCGGTCCGGCCAATGCCAACAGCCCGGCCACCTTCGCGGACACCCGCACGGCCGCTCCGGACGAGGCCCTCATCAACGAGACCGGCACGGCTGACTTCAAGGTCGCCTCGTTCAACGTGCTGAACTACTTCACCACCCTGGGCGACGCGAACAACGACGACATCGGCGACGGCGGATGCACCCCGTTCCGTGACCGTGACGGTGACGGGAACACCGTCAACAGCGGTTGCGACCAGCGCGGCGCCTGGGACCCCCAGGACTTCGAGCGCCAGCAGTCGAAGATCGTCAACGCGATCAACGCCCTCGACGCCGACGTGGTCGGCCTGATGGAGATCGAGAACTCCCTCAGCCTGGGCGAGACCGCCGACGAGGCGACGAACAGCCTTGTGGCGGCGCTGAACGCCGAAGCAGGAGCCGGAACGTGGGCGGCCAACCCGTCCTCGACCGAGCTTCCCGCCGGAGGGATGGACGTGATCACCAACGCGATCATCTACAAGCCGGCCAGCGTGGACCGCGTCGGCGAGTCGCGTGCGCTCGGCACCCTGAGCGACCCCGGCGAGGCGTTCGACAACGCTCGCGAGCCGCTCGGCCAGGTGTTCAAGGCCGACGCCGGGGGCAAGCCGTTCCTCTTTGTCGTCAACCACTTCAAGTCCAAGGGATCGGCCGGCCCGAACCCCGGTGACACGGACAGCGGCGACGGACAGGGCGCGTCCAACGGCTCTCGAGTACTCCAGGCCACTGCTCTGCGTGACTGGGTCGCGGGCCTGAAGGCGGAGACTGGTGTCGAGTCAGTCATCCTCGGCGGTGACTTCAACTCGTACGCGATGGAGGACCCGCTGCGGCTCCTCTACGAGGCGGGCTTCACCAACGTGGAGCAGGAGTTCGGCAACGGCGAGTACTCCTACTCGTTCTCGGGGCTGTCCGGGTCCCTCGACCACATCCTAGTCAACGACGCGGCTCTCGAGCATTCGACCGGCACCGACATCTGGAACATCAACGCGGGCGAGTCGCTGGCGCTGGAGTACAGCCGCTGGAACTACCACGGAACCGACTTCCACGCAGAGGGTCCCTTCCGGTCCTCCGACCACGACCCGGTGATCCTGGGGATGGAGCTGGCCATGGAGGAAACCACCGTCACCGCCACGGCCGCCCGCATCCAGTACGGCAAGGCGGGATCGGTCACCGTCTCGGTCGCCCCGTCCTCCGCCACCGGCAACGTCACGGTGTCGCTCGGCGGCGAGGTCCTCGGCTCCACCACGCTGGACTCCGGCGCGGGCACGGTGATCCTGTCCAAGAGGTCCTTGCCCGTCGGCAAGCACACACTGACCCTCTCCTACTCCGGAGATGTCGAGCACACAGCGTCGACCGGTTCGGTGACCGTGACGGTCGTCAGGGGAAGGCAACCTCAGACGCCACAGTAGGGCGGCGCTGATCATGCGATGAACGCGGCGGCCCGGTCGCCTCTCAGGTCGACCGGGTCGTCACCAGCGGCTCATCACTCAGTTGGGGTAGCCGTCCGCCGCCCTCCGTACGACCCAATTGGTCGGGTTAGTGTGACCCGACTCACAGCACTAATCGAAAGGCCACCTTCGTGTCAGCATCCTCATCCGGTCGCAAGCTCGCTCTTGCGACCACACTCACGGGGCTCATCGCCGCCCCACTTGCAGTGCTCACCACGGCGGCTCCCGCCAACGCCGCCCCCGTCACCATCCAGATCCTGGGGACCAACGACTTCCACGGTCGCCTCGTGTCAGAGGGAACCTCGGCGACGTCGGTCGCCGGTGCGGCGCAGTTCGCCGGAGCCATCGAGCAGTACCGGTCCGACCCGAGCGTCGGCGGAACCGTCTTCGCGGCCGCCGGTGACCTGGTCGGCGCCTCGACGTTCGAGTCCTTCATCCAGCAGGACAAGCCGACCCTCGACGCCATGAACGCGATGGGCCTCGACGTCTCTGCTGCGGGCAACCATGAGTTCGACGCCGGCTACAGCGATCTGGCCAACCGGATCATGAAGCCCTTCGACGCCACCAACAACCCCGTGGGTGGCGCCGAGTGGCAGTACCTCGCAGCCAACGTGCGCAGGAAGTCCGACAACTCGTACGCTCTGCCGGACGTCGCGGCCTCGCCCGGCACCTCCGACGGCGCCACCTGGATGACCACGGTCGCCGGCGTGGACGTCGGCTTCGTCGGCGCGGTGACCGAGGACCTCCCCTCCCTGGTGACACCGGCAGGGATCGCCGACCTCAAGGTGACCTCCATCGTCGATGAGGTGAAGACTGGCGCCACTGCTCTGAAGGCTGCCGGAGCCGATGTCGTGGTGATGCTCGTGCACGAGGGCTCGACGACGTCCAGCTGCGCCGGCGTCTCCGACGACAGCGCCTTCGGGCGGATCGTCAAGGGCGTGGGGTCGGACGTCAATGCGATCATCTCCGGTCACACCCACCTCGCCTACGACTGCACCTACAACGGTGTGCCCGTGGTCTCTGCCGGTCAGTACGGCACCAACTTCAACGTCCTCAAGTTCACCGTCGACACCGCGGTTCCCTCCGTCACGGTCGCATCCCAGGCGATCGTCTCGGCCAACACGGTCGCACTCACCGCTCAGAGCGCCATCGACAAGAAGGCCGAGGTGAAGGGCATCGTCGACGCCGCAGTGGCGAAGTCGGACGTCCTGGGCGCCGTCGAGCTCGGCAAGCTCGGTGGCCCATTCGGCCGCGCCCGCCTCGCGGACGGCACCACGGAGAACAGGGGCGGTGAGTCCACCCTCGGAAACCTCGTCGCTGAGGTCCAGCGTTGGGCGACCGGCTCGCCCGAGGCAGGGGCCGCGCAGATCGCCTTCATGAACCCGGGCGGCCTCCGCCAGGACATGGTGGGCAACAACGCCTCCGGTTACCCCGCGACGCTCACCTACAAGCAGGCCGCCGTCGTCCAGCCGTTCGCCAACACGCTGGTCAACATGAAGCTCACCGGCGCACAGATCAAGACCGTTCTCGAGCAGCAGTGGCAGCGCGACGACAAGGGTGCGGTTCCGAGCCGGCCGTTCCTGCGCCTGGGCACCTCCACGGGCTTCTTCTCGACCTACGACCCCACCCGCCCCGAGGGCAACCGCATCACGGGCATGTGGCTCAATGGCAAGGCCATCGAGGCCGGCACGTCGTACTCGGTCACGGTGAACTCGTTCCTCGCCTCGGGCGGTGACAACTTCCGCGAGTTCGCCAAGGGCACAGCCAGGCGTGACACGGGCAAGGTGGACCTGCAGGCCATGGTCGACTACATGGCCACGTTCGCGGCCAAGACCCCGCTCGCGGTGAAGAGCGACCAGCACCAGGTCGGTATCGCCAAGCCGGCGACCGCTCCGCGCTTCTACCGGATCGGTCAGGACTTCAACGCCAGCCTGTCCTCGTTGGCCATGACCGCGGTCGGCGACGCCAAGGACGCGTTGCTCAACATCAAGGTCGGGGACGTCGCCCTCAAGCCTGCGGCCGTGGACAACACGGTCGGCACGACCCAGTTCGACGAGAGCGGCAAGAGCGCGGTGTCGGTCAAGCTGAAGGGCAAGACCCGGACCGGCAAGCAGGTCATCACCTTCACCGGTCCGACCACCGGCACGACGTTCTCGCTGCCGATCGACGTGCGCAAGGCCAAGGGCGTGCTCAAGGTCCGCACCAAGCCGGAGCGCATCGTCAAGGGCGAGACCCGGACCCGGGTGAAGATCAAGGCCTCCGCGCTCGGCATCTCCAAGGTCACGGGCAAGGTGAAGGTCAAGGCCGGCGGCAAGACCTACACGGTCAAGCTGAAGAAGGGGAAGGCGTTCCTGCGTCTCGATCGCTTCGCCAAGGCCGGCAAGAAGCGGATCGTCGTGATCTACAAGGGCAACCGCAAGATCCGCGGCACCCGAGAGGTCATCGAGATCAAGGTGCACCGCCACTGATCAACCGCACCTGAGCCGCACGCCGAGGCCCGGTCGTCGTCCGCGACGGCCGGGCCTCGGCAGTTCGCAGTGGCCCCGCGCGCCGCCGTCACATGCGCGCGCGCAGCGCCAGCGCCGCCTGCACGAGTGCGAGGTGGCTGAAGGCCTGCGGGAAGTTGCCGGCCATCCGGCCGTGCCCGGCGTCGTACTCCTCCGAGAGCAGGCCGACGTCGTTGGCCAGCCCGCAGAGACGGTCGAGGAGCTCCTCGGCCGCGCCGCGACGACCGGCGGCGGCCAGTGCGGAGACCAGCCAGAACGAGCAGGCCAGGAACGGGTGCTCGTCGCCGGGCAGCCCGTCCACGCCGGTCTGAGTGCCGTAGCGCAGCAGCAGGCCGTCGCGGAGCAGGTCCTCCGTGACCGCCTCGACCGTCCCCAGCACGCGCGGGTCGTCCCCTGGGAGGAAGCCGACCAGCGGGATGGTGAGCAGGGACGCGTCGACCTCGAGGGTGTCGTAGTGCTGGGTGAACGTGCCGCGCTGCTCGTCGAAGCCCTTGTCCAGGATCTCCTCGCGCACGCGGTCGCGCAGGCCGCGCCAACGCTCCACCGGCCCGGGCAGGCCGTGCTCCTCGACCGCGCGGACGGCACGGTCGAAGGCGACCCACACCATGACGCGGGAGTGGGTGAAGTGGCGCTGCGGCCCGCGGATCTCCCAGAGCCCGTTGTCCGGCTCGTCCCAGTGCTCGGCCAGCTCCTCGACCAGCGCCCGCTGCAACGCCCAGGAGTTGTGGCTCTCGTCCAGGCCCGCCTGCCGGGCCAGCTCCAGGGCGATCATGACCTCGCCGAGCACGTCGTTCTGCCTCTGCGAGACGGCGCCGTTGCCGATCCGCACCGGCACGCTGCCGGCGTACCCCGGCAGGTGCGGCACCTCGCGCTCGGGCAGCTGGCGGCCGCCGTCGACGGTGTACATGATCTGCAGGTCCGCCGGGTCGCCGGCGACCGCCCGGAGCAACCACGACCGCCACTCGAGGGCCTCGGCGTCGTAGCCGGCGCCGAGGAGCGACTCGAGGGTGAGCGCGGCGTCGCGCAGCCAGCAGAAGCGGTAGTCCCAGTTGCGTTCCCCGCCGAAGTCCTCCGGCAGCGAGGTGGTCGGGGCCGCCACGATGCCGCCGGTCTCCTCGTGGGTCATGAGGAGGAGGGTCAGCAGGCTGCGGCGGACCATGTCGGCGTGGGGCACGTCGCTCGGCGAGCGCTCGGACCACGCGACCTGCTGGTCGGTGGTCGCCGTGATGCGCTCGTCGAACCCCAGCGGCTCCGGCACGGGGCACCAGGAGCGGACCCACGTGGTGGAGAACGTCAGCTCGTCTCCCTCGGACATCTCGAACTCGTCACTGTGGTGGCCGTGGTGCCCGCGGGGGAGCCGCGGTCCGCGGAGCACCAGCTTGTCGGGGCCGGCCACCGCGACGACGACCTCCTGCCCGTGCGCGTGCTCGCGGCTGACCCACGGTCGGACCTTGCCGTAGTCGGTGCGCACCACCCAGTCGTGCCGGATCCGCACCGTGCCCCGCGTGCACGTGAGGCGTCGTACGACGTCCGCGCGCCCGTCGCTGGTCGGCATCACGTCGAGCAGCACCAGCTCGCCGTCGGCGGTGGTGAACGTCGTCTCCAGCAGTGCGGTGCCGTCGACGTAGCGCCGGCTCGTGCTCTCGAGGGGACCAGCGGGGGAGAGGAGCCAGCGACCGTGCTCCTCGGTGCCCAGCAGCGCCGCGAAGCAGGCGGGCGAGTCGAAGCGCGGCAGGCACAGCCAGTCGATCGACCCGTCCTTCCCGACCAGGGCCGCGGTGCCACGGTCGCCGATGAGCGCGTAGTCCTCGATGGGAAGAGCCATACGGCTAGTCTCCCGGACGTGACCACAGAACCAGGTCGGGCGCTGGCGGCGGGGGTGCTCGAGACGCTGGCGCGGCGCGGCGAGACCGTCGCCACCGCCGAGTCGCTCACCGGAGGACTGCTCTCCGCCCGGCTCACCGACGTACCCGGTGCCTCGCGCAGCTTCGTGGGTGGCGTCGTGTCCTACGCGACACACGTCAAGGTGTCCGCGCTGGACGTCCCCGCCGACCTGGTCGAGCAGCACGGCGTGATCTCCGAGGAGTGCGCGAGCGCGATGGCGCGCGGCGTGCGCACCCGCCTCGGCTCGACATGGGGGATCGCCACGACGGGCGTCGCGGGGCCGGATGCCCAGGAGGGTCGGCCGGTGGGCACCGTGTGGGTCGCCGTCGCCGGTCCCGACCACGTCGAGACGCGCGAGCTGGCGCTGGAGGGCGACCGGTGGGCGATCCGCCAGGCCTCGTGTGACGCCGCACTGGCGGTCCTCGACGGGGTCCTCACCCCCGAAGACGGCGTCCTGCCTCGGGAAGAAGGGGGCCTCCGGTAGCGTTGGGCCAGACGACTCCCCTCCACCCAGAGCAAGGACCGCGCGCATGGTGCTCTTCCGACGACTGCTCGGTGACGTCCTCCGTGGTGCGCGGATGCAGCGTGGGATGACCCTGCGGGAGCTCTCCGCCGAGGCGCGGGTGAGCCTGGGCTACATCTCGGAGATCGAGCGAGGGCAGAAGGAAGCGTCCTCCGAGCTCCTCGCCTCGCTGTGCCAGGCGATGGACCTCCCCCTGTCCGACGTGCTGCGAGACGTCGCGGACGCGGTCGCCCTCGAGGAGATCGCCATCGGGATCGTGGGCAGCGCGACGATCGCCGCCGGGCGACCGTCGGGCGACGTGGTCGCCTCCGCCGCCTGAGTCGCCGTCAGGTGACGGGCTGGCAGCTGGGGCACCAGTAGGCAGCCCGCTCGAGGCCCGGCTCGCCGAGCATGTCGACCAGGATGGGCGTGCCGCACCGTCGGCACGGTGACTTGTCGCGCCGGTAGACCCACAGCCGCTCCCCGGGGCGCAGGTCTCCCGTCGTCGACTGGATGGCTCGTTCCTTGTTGGCCTCCAGCATCAGGCGCGCCCGGCGTACGAGGCGAGGCAGGTCGGCCACCCGCGACACCGCGGTCGCCGGGTGCACGCCGCTGGTGAAGCACAGCTCGGCCATGTACATGTTGCCGATCCCAGCGAGGTTGCGCTGGTCGAGGAGCGCCTGGCCGACCGGGCGCTCGGGCTGGCACCGCAGCCGGGCGAGTGCCTTGTCGAGGTCCCAGTCGGGGCCGAGCAGGTCGGGTCCGAGGTGTGCGGTCAGGGACGCCTCCTCCTGGCGCGGCACCACCTCCACGATGCCGAGCGAGAACCCCACTGCGGAGCGGCCCTCGATGCCCAGCACGACCCGAACCTGGGGGGACGGTCGACGCCACTTGTCCCCGGTGGCGTAGATGTGCCACGAACCCTCCATCTTGAGGTGGGTGTGGAGGGTCCAGGCGCGGTCGTGGTCGATCCGGGTCAGCAGGTGCTTGCCGCGGGCCAGGGTGCGCACCACCGTGCCGCCCGTGAGGTCGACGGTGGCGAACGCCGGCACCCGGAAGTCGCTGACCGTCAGGCGGTGACCGGTCAGGGCGCGATCGAGCGCCGACGCGGCACGGTGGACGGTGTCTCCCTCAGGCACGCAGTCTCAGTCCCTTCGGTGTCGCGACGAACCCTGCAGCCGACAGTGCCAGCCGGATGGGAGTCTCGCCGCCGCTGCCGATCAACGCCTGGCCGTCGGCCTTCTCCACAGTGAGCCGGCCCAGTGCACCACGTCGAGCCGCGTCGGCCAAAGCCGACATGGCCGGGGTGAGCAGGTCCGGGTCGTCGCTCCAGGTCAGGAGGGTGCGTCCGCCGCGCTCGACGTAGACCGTCAAAGCGCCGTCGACGACGACCACGAGCGCTCCGGCCTTGCGTCCCGGCCGGTGGCCGGCGCGCTCGCTGTCGAGTGGCTCGGGCCAGGGGAGTGCGGCACCGAAGACGTTGGCCGGGTCGGTGGCGGCCAGGGCGACGACGGCGGGCTTGCCGCCCTTGGCGCCCTCGGGCTCGGCGAACGTGCGCAGCCGGTCGATGGCGCCGGCCGTCCCGAACTGGGCCGCGCCCAGGCCGTCGATGAAGTAGCCGCGTCGACAGCGGCCGGTGTCCTCGAAGGCACTGAGGACCTTGTAGACCCCCGCGAAGCCTCCGGCCACCCGCTCGCTGACCACGGCGCCGCGGGTCACGACGCCGTGCCGCTCCAGCAGGTGCTCGGCCCGGGCCTTCGCCCGGCGAGTGGGGTCGACGTCGCGCTCGGGCAGCAGCGCCCACCGGCCGGCCGTCTCCGGAGGACCGGTGCGGACCGGCATCCGCCCCATCCGCCCCGTCCGCGGGGGAGTGCGACGGGTGCGGTGCGACGGCGTACCGCTGCGCACCAGTGCCCGCAGCGGTGTGAGGGTGTCGTTGGTGACCAGGCCACGCCACACGAGCTCCCACAGCGCCGTGGAGAGCTCGGCGTCGCTGTTGGCGCCGACCCGCTCGGCCAGCTGCCGGAAGAACCAGGCGCCACCGGGGTCGAGGGCGTCGAGCACGGCCCGCTGCAGCCCGGTCGGCTCGTCGGACTCGATCTCGGGGAGCGTGAGGTGTGCCTGGTCGGCGAGGTGCAGGCTGACCCAGCCGTCACTGCCCGGCAGTGGCGAGTGGCCGGCCCAGATGACCTCGCCCGAGGCGGTGAGCTCGTCGAGCATGGCGGGCTCGTAGTCGCGCACGCGGGCGGCGAGGACGAGGGGCTCGAGGGCGCTGGCCGGGACCGGGCACCCCGCGAGCTGGTCGATGGCGGCGACGACCCCGTCCAGGCCGCGCAACGACCCGCCCACGCGCTGCCAGGCAGGGAGGAAGCGGGCGACCGCGTCGTGGCTGACCGGCTCGATCTCCTGGCGCAGCCGGGCGAGCGAACGGCGGCGCAGCTTGCGGAGCACCTCGGCGTCGCACCACTCGGTCCCGGAGCCGGACGGCCGGAACTCGCCGTCGAGCACCCGGCCGCGGGCGCCGAGGCGCTGGAGGGTCTGTCGGGCGACGGCTTCGCCCAGGCCCAGCCTGGCGGCGACCTCCGCGGCGGTGAACGGACCGTGGCTGCGGGCGTAGCGGGAGACGAGGTCGCCCAATGGGTCCTCGGGCAGCTCGAGGAAGGCCTCAGGCGTGCCGACCGGCACCGGCACACCGAGGCCGTCGCGCAGCCGGCCGATGTCCTCGATGGCGGTCCACCGGTCCTCGCCGGCCATCCGCACCTCCACCACCCGGCGTACGTCGGCGAGCGTGGACAGCCAGCCCTCGACGTCGGCGCCATCGACCGCGCGCTCGCGGATCTCGTCGACCGACAACGGCCCGACCAGGCGCAGCAGGTCGGCGACCGCCTCCGCGTCGCGAGCGCGCCGCTCGGGCGCCAGCCACTGCAGCTCGGCCTCCACCTCGGCGAGGACCTCGGGATCGAGCAGCTCGCGCAGCTCGGCGCGGCCGAGCAGCTCGGCGAGGAGCCCCTGGTCGAGGGAGAGGGCGGCGGCCCGCCGCTCGGCGATGGGGGAGTCGCCCTCGTAGACGAACTGGGCTACGTAGCCGAAGAGCAGGCTGCGCGCGAACGGGCTGGGGGAGGTGGTGGCGACGTCCACCACGGTGACCTCCCGCCGCTGCACCCGGCCCAGCAGCGCGACCAGGGCGGGCAGGTCGTAGACGTCCTGCAGGCACTCGCGCACCGCCTCGAGCACGATCGGGAACGACGGGTAAAGCGATGCGACCTGGAGGAGCTGCGCGCTGCGCTGGCGCTGCTGCCACAGCGGGCTGCGCCGACCGGGGTCGCGCCGGGGCAGGAGCAGCGCCCGCGCCGCGCACTCGCGGAAGCGGCTCGCGAACAACGCAGAGCCGCCCACCTCCTGGGTGACGAGCTGCTCGATCTCCTCGGGCTCGAAGACGATGACCTCGCCGGTCGGCGGCTCGGCGTCGGTGTCGGGGATCCGGATGACGATGCCGTCGTCGGACGCCACGGCCTGGCCGTCGACGTCGAAGCGCTCGCGCAACCGCGCATTGATCGCGAGCGCCCAGGGCGCGTGGACCGGGGTGCCGTAGGGGGAGTGGACGACCAGGCGCCAGTCGCCGAGCTCGTCGCGGAAGCGCTCGACGACGACCTGGGTGTCGTGGGGGACGACCTGGGTGGCTTCGCGCTGCTCGGCGAGGTAGGCGACGAGGTTGGTGGCCGCGTTGACGTCGAGGCCGCGCTCCTGGACCGAGGCGATGGCCTTGGCGGTGGGGGCAGCCGCGAGCTCGCGGGTGAAGGCACCGACGGCGGCGCCGAGCTCGGCCGGGCGGCCGAGGGCGTCGCCCTTCCAGAACGGCAGCCGGCCGGGGATGCCGGGTGCGGGCGTGACCAGGACCCGGTCGTGCGTGATGTCCTCGATCCGCCAGCTGGTGGCGCCGAGGGCGAAGATGTCGCCGACCCGCGACTCGTAGACCATCTCCTCGTCGAGCTCCCCGACGCGGCTGGCCTTCTCGCCGACGAGGAAGACGCCGAACAGCCCGCGGTCGGGGATGGTGCCGCCGCTGGTGACGGCGAGCCGCTGGGCGCCGGGTCGTCCGCTGAGGGTGCCGGTCACGCGGTCCCACACGATGCGCGGGCGCAGCTCGGCGAACTCGTCGCTGGGGTAGCGACCGCTGAGCAGGTCGAGGGTGGCGTCGAAGGCGGCGCGGGGGAGCTGGGCGTACGACGCCGCGCGGACGACGAGGGCGAAGAGGTCGTCGACGTCCCACTCGTCCAACGCGAGCACGGCCACCACCTGCTGGGCCAGGACGTCGAGGGGGTTGGTGGGGACCGAGAGCTTCTCGATGGCGCCGCTGCGCATCCGCTCCACGGAGACGGCGGTCTGGGCGAGGTCGCCGCGGTGCTTGGGGAACAGCACGCCGCGACTGACCTCACCGACCTGGTGACCGGCCCGACCGACCCGCTGGAGGGCGCTCGCCACGCTCGGCGGCGACTCGATCTGGACGACCAGGTCGACCGCCCCCATGTCGATGCCGAGCTCGAGGCTGCTGGTGGCGACCACGCACGGCAGCCGGCCCCGCTTGAGGTCGTCCTCGATGACGGCGCGCTGCTCCTTGGAGACCGAGCCGTGGTGGGCCTTGGCGATGATCGTCCCGGCCCCCCTGCTCTGGCCGGACTGCGCCATGACCTGCGCGGGCGACCCGCCCTCCGGCGCCTTCTCGCCGCCCGCCCGCTCCGTCGCGATCTCGTTGAGACGGGCCGTGAGCCGCTCGGCCAGGCGCCGGGAGTTGGCGAAGACGATCGTCGAGCGGTGCTGCTCGACGAGGTCGACGACGTGCTCCTCGACGTGCGGCCAGATGCTGGTCGAGCGGCCGGGGTCGCCGGACTCCTCGTCGTACTCCTCCGGCATCGTCATGTCCTCGACCGGCACGACGACCCGGAGGTCCCACTCCTTCGTGCTGGGAGGGGCGACGACCTCGACGGGCTGCGTGCCACAGAGGAAGCGCGCCACCTCGTCGAGGGGGCGGACGGTCGCGCTCAGGCCGATGCGCTGGGCCGGTCGCTCGAGCAGCGAGTCGAGCCGCTCCAGGCTCAGGCCGAGGTGGGCGCCGCGCTTGGTGCCGGCGACGGCGTGGACCTCGTCGACGATCACCGTGTCGACGCTGCGCAGTGTCTCGCGCGCCTGGCTGGTGAGCATCAGGAAGAGCGACTCGGGCGTGGTGATCAGGATGTCGGGCGGGGTGGTGCCGAGCTTGCGCCGCTCGGCGGGGCTCGTGTCACCCGAGCGCAGCCCGACGGTGACCTCGGGGACCGTGGCCTGGAGCCGCTCGGCGGTGTGGCGGATGCCGGTCAGCGGCGCGCGCAGGTTGCGCTCGACGTCGACGCCGAGCGCCTTGAGCGGGGAGATGTAGAGGACGCGGGTGCGCTTGCGCTTGTCCTCGGGCGGCGGCGTGCTCAACAAGCGGTCGATCGCGTGCAGGAAGGCACTCAGCGTCTTGCCGCTGCCGGTGGGCGCCACGACGAGCGCGTGCTTGCCGTCGGCGATCGTCGACCAGGCTCCCTCCTGCGCCGGCGTGGGCCCGGCGAAGGAGGCCTCGAACCAGGCGCGGGTGGGCGCACTGAAGCGGTCGAGTGCGGTCATGCTGTGCAGTCTGTCACCGAGGTGCGACAACGCTCACGCCCCAACGGCTGGATCGGCTCACGTCCGCTCCAGGTTCACCGCCGCGCGACGGCGGAGGACCGCTCGCTCGGCCTCGTTCCTGGTGAGCACGGCCGCGTCGGTGAACGCCTCGCTCGCCTGCTGGTGCAGTCCCGATCGCTCGAGAAGGTCTCCTCGTACGCTCGGCACGAGAGGCGAGTCGCCGAGGGCAGCGGCGTCCACGCCCGCGAGGACCGCGAGGCCCGCCTCGGGACCGAAGGCACGCGCGTGCGCGACCGCCCGGTTCACCTCCACGACCGGGCCCGGCGCGGCGTCGGCCAGGACGTCGTACAGGCGTGCGATCCGATGCCAGTCGGTGTCCTCGGCACGGGGTGCGAGGGCGTGCTGCGCAGCGATCGAGGCCTGCAGGAAGTACGTGCCGATCGGCGTTCCGCTGGCGGCGAGCGACTCGGCCCGGTCCAGCGCAGCCAGGCCACGGCGGATCATCAGCTGGTCCCAGCGCGTGCGGTCCTGGTCGTCGAGGAGGACGGGTGCGCCGTGCTCGTCGATGCGAGCGGATATCCGCGAGCCCTGCAGCTCCAGCAGCGCCTGCAGGCCGAGCACCTCGGGCTCGTCGGGAGCGAGCATCGCGAGCATCCGCGCGAGCCTCGTCGCCTCGGCGGCCAGGTCGGGCCGGGTCCAGCCATCGCCGGCGGTGGCCGTGTAGCCCTCGTTGAAGATCAGGTAGATCACGGCCATGACGTCGTCGAGACGCGCGGCCCGTTCCGGCCCCGTGGGCAGCTCGAACTCCGCGTGGGACGAGGACAGCGTCTTCTTGGCCCGCGAGATGCGCTGGCCCATGGTGGCCTCGCTGGTCAGGAAGGCCCGTGCGATCTCGTTCGTGCTCAGTCCTCCGACGAGCCGCAGGGTCAGCGCGGCACGCGACTCCGGTGTCAGGCTGGGGTGGCACGACAAGAAGATGAGCCGCAGGACGTCGTCGTCGATGTGGTCGACCTGGCTGTCGAGGTCGGGCATCTGCGCCTCCTCTCCTCTGCTGGAGCCCTCCAGCTCCGCGAGCTTGCGGCGGAGGTTGTCAGCGCGCCGGAAGTGGTCGATGCCGCGGCGCTTGGCCGTCGTCATCAACCACGCGGTCGGGTTGTCCGGGACCCCCGTCGTGGGCCACTGCTCGAGCGCGGCGACCAGGGCGTCCTGGGCCAGGTCGGCAGCGAGCTCCACGTCGCGCGTCATCCGGGTGAGCGCGCCCACGAGGCGGGCCCCGTCGGCCCGCCACGCGGCGTGCACGGCCTGGGTCGGGTCATCCTGACGGGTCTCTGCCGACACCGGACCAGCGTAGTGAGTCCCCGTCAGTCGCCGGGCGCCTCAGGACCCTCGGAGATCTGGCGGAGCGTCGCGATCACGGTGGCCTCCGGCCAGTGCTTCGCGTGCAGCTCGGCGAACTCCCGCTGGTCGGCCACCGCCTCGTCGAGGTCGGCGTACTCCATGATCGCCCAGCCGCCGACGACCTCCTTGCCCTCGGCGTACGGTCCGTCGACGCGCGTGACCTCGCCCTTGCGGACCACGAAGTTCACGGCGTCCTCCGTGCCGTAGAGACCGCCTCCGTCGAGGAACACCCCCTTGGCGGCGCGCTCGCCGATGTGGACGTCCATGGCGTCGAAGATCGCCTGTGGCGGCGCGCCGATGCCCTCTTCCATCCTGACGAATCCCATGAATCGCGGCATCTCGATCACTCCCTGCTGGTTGGGGTGGACTGGCTTCTCGCGCGTATGTCGAACGGGGGCGAGGCTCTTCGACATCGGCCCCCGGGCTTTTCCGAGTGGCTCGGCTCTCCGCGATCGTGGCCGGGCGCGCATCAGCCCGCCAGCCTCCATCGCCACCGCTCGCTCGCCCGCGATGCGTGTCGAAGCGTAGGCCCGGTCGCTGCGAAACGGTTTCCGCCGCAGGCGTGGTTCCTGGATCGGACCGACCTACCGTTGTCAGCATGGATGAAGACGTGCGCCGTGAGCTCGACGAGCTGCGTCGGCGGATTGCGGAGCTCGAGAACATGTTGACCCGGCTCGCCGGCGTGGGACCCATCGTTCCGATGCCACCCGATGCCGACCCGTTGCGCCATCCGCAGCCACCACCGCCTGGCGACTTCCCGCGCACCTCGAGCTAGCCAACCGACAGGGGCCGTGCCCCCGGAGAACACACGGTCTATGACGACGAGGTGGTGGTGGCGAGAAGCCTCCGCGCTCGGCGCCCCAGGTCACTGAGGTCGACCCGACCCTCCTCAGCCGCCGCCGCGAGGCGCGCGGCCAGGTCCATCGCCTCGTCCAGCACGGGCGCCGCCGCGGCGGACTCCTGTCCCATGTCCCGGAGGATCGTCACCTCGGTCCTGGACGCGATCAACGGGTCGGCGACCCCGTCGATCCACACCCGGGTGCGACGGCCGTCGCCGCGTTCCTCCCCGGCAATCCGCTCCAGGGCGAAGATGCGGTCGGCGCGCGCGAACTTGCCGAAGCCCAGCGCCACCATGCGGGAGTCCGTCGTCACAGGGCAATCTTCTCATCGCCGGTCGGCTCTGACCCGGCGTCGCACGCGAGCTCCTGAACGCCGCCCTGCTTCCACATGTGTGAAGATCGTGCATGCCCCTGAGCACCCATGAACTACGGGCGTCCATCGCCGTGTCCGACATCCAGAAGGCGGTCGCGTTCTACGAGGGCAAGCTGGGCCTGCAGCCCCTGGAGTCGGGTCCCAGCGCCGACATCGCCGACGGGAGCCGTGTCTACGGTTCGGGTGGCGGGCCCGCCCTGAACGTGTACGAGTCGGACACTGCCGGTACGACTGCGGCGACACTCGCGACGTGGTACGTCGATGACATCGACCAGATCGTCGACGAGCTCGCGTCGTCCGGCGTGGAGCTCGTCCGCTACGACCAGTTCGAGCATGACCCCCGCGGCATCACGGCTCGGGCAGGGGGCGGACGTATCGCTTGGTTCCAGGATCCAGACGGCAACACCTTTGCCATCGAAGCAGAGGTCTGACATTCGTTTCCGCATACTTGACCGGTGGCCTTCGAGGATCGGTTCCGGTTCAGCGTGCACGCGGCGGTGATCGACAGCACTGAGGAGTCCGTGCTGTTGGTGAGGCAGTCCTACGGCGACCGACGATGGGGGCTGCCCGGGGGTGCCGTGGAGCCTGGGGAGACGATCCTGGATGCGCTCGCAAGAGAGTGCCGGGAGGAGCTCGGCGTCGATGTCGAGATCGGCCCGCTGACCGGGTGGTACTACCACCGCGAGTTCGAGTCGCAGGTCGGCATCTTCCGCTGCGGCCTGTCCGGCACGGCTGGGATCCAGCTCTCGGACGAGCACAGCGAGTTCCGGTGGACACCGATCACCGAGCTCACCGGCGTCCAGGCCACGCGGGTGCAGGCGGCCTTGCGCCATGAGGGCGCTCTTCACGCCCAGGTCTTCTGACGGGTCGGGCACGGCCGACCCTGGCACGACCGACCCTGGCACGCGCAGCCTCAACCAGCGCTGCTGTCGCGGTCGGCCAGGTAGTCGTGGAGCACCGTGGTGCGAGCCCCGCTGACGTGGCTCATCTGCTCGAGGCCGTCACACGAGAAGAGGCCGATGTCGATCCAGTCGTCCCTCGAGCTCAACACGTGCCAGTGACCGCCCGAGCGTTCCCACCTCGTGAGGACCTCGACCAGCCCGCCGGGCGGCTGGGACTCGGAGGGAGCGGCGTCAGGAGCGTCTGAGGAGGTCACTGGGCGTCCTCCCGCAGGAGCGCTTCCAGGGCATCGGCCTCTTCCGCACACACGCCGCAGCCGGCCAGGTGCGTGGTCATCTCGAGGTCGTCGTGATGCCGGTCGGCCAGACGCCGTTCGACGTACTGGTCCATCCGCTCGAAGCAGTCGTCACAGGAGAGGTAGGGCTCGGTGTCGACGAGCAGGCTGGCGACGGTGAGGGCGCTCACGGTCGGGTTCTGGTCGTTCATGGGGTCCTCCGGGTGGACGGCGCGTCGAGGTCACCGCTCGCGATGAGGGCCTGGCGCAGCCGCTGGCGGGCATCGTGGAGTGCTTTGTAGAGGGCGTTGCGGCTGCTGCCGAGCCGATCGGCCAGGACGTCGATGGGGACGTCCTCGACCAGGAGTGCCAGCACCACCCGGCGCTGGTGGGGGGTGAGCTGCGTGGCGATCGCGTCGTGGACGGCGCGGGACAGCTGCGCGGCTTCGCTCACTGCGGCCGGTGAGGGCGCGGGATCCACGAGCGGGAACGTGTCGGGGAGCGGGACCTCGCGGTGACGCCAGGCCTGGCTGCGTACGGCGACGCCGGCGTGCAGGATCCCGAACTTGAAGGCCCACGTGGTGAACCGGCTGCGCCCTTCGAAGGTCGGGAGCTTGCGCAGCACGGCGACCAGCGCGTCGTCGGCCGCCTGCTGGGCCAGGTCGTCGACCTGGGCGGCATCGGCCCCGGGGAGGAGGTCGCGCAACCTCCACACCTGGTAGCGACTGGCGCGCAGCAGCAGCTCGTGCAGGCTGGCCATGGCCGCATGCCCGGCGGGATCGTCCTGGCCGAGGTGCGTCCACCAGGCGGTGTCGTCATCCGTCGGCGTGTCCACGCCGGAGTCGGCTCGCTCCACGGTCGTCATCGGACCACCTCGCCGGGCGACGGGGCAGTGATGCGGACCGCGAGCTCGGGAGGACAGCCCCGGTCGAGGAGCTGCAGCAGCACGTGGAGGTCGAACAACGGGTCGGCAGCGACCGCGTCGGCCAGGCTTTCCTGGAAGCCTGCCTCGAGCAGGCGACACCGCCGCCAGGTGCGGGCGTCTGTCGGGGGACCGCTGCCGCAGCCGGCCGTCCCTCGCGTGGTGTGGGTGGTCATGCCTGGTTGGTGTCGTCGAGACGCCCCGGTCTTACCTCCGCACTGCCTGCGGGGTAAGAATTCCGGCGCTCCTGACACCAACACGGTCACGGACCTCTCGACGAGGACCATCATCGCCCCCCTTCTGGTGGGGGGCAACGAGAGAGGAGCACACCGATGACCTCCACCACCGCGTCCCTCCCGGGCACCCGCTCGCAACGCGGCACCGATCGGGCCTACCGGCTGCTGCGCACGGTCTTCACCGTCGCGCCCGTCGCGTTCGGCCTCGACAAGTTCGCAGGGCTCCTCACCGACTGGGAGCAGTACCTCGCGCCCTGGGTCGACGACCTCGTGCCGGGCACTGCTCACCAGGCCATGCTGGCGGTGGGTGTGATCGAGGTAGTGGCCGGCGTCGCCGTCGCGGTGGCGCCGCGGTTCGGCGCACTGCTCGTGGCGGGCTGGCTCGCGGGCATCATCATCAACCTGGTCTCCATGGGTGCCTACTACGACGTCGCCCTGCGGGACTTCGGACTCCTGGTCGGCGCACTTGCGCTGGCGACACTGGCGTTCGACCGGCACCAGGCACAGGTATGAGTGCCGTCACCGCCGCGCCCGACGCGGACACCGCCTCGCGCTGGCGTCCACGGGTCACGCACCTCCAGCGGGTCGACCCGCTGGCGGCGGAACGGGCGGCAGCCGACCTGCTCACCGCCCTGGGCATGGACCTGACTGACGACAACCTCGTCGAGACACCACGCCGGATGGCCCACGCGCTGATCGAGATGACCAGCGGCGCGGACTTCGAGCTGACGACCTTCCCCAACGACGACGACTACGACGAGCTCGTCCTGGTCCGGGACATCAGGGTCCAGTCGTTGTGCGAGCACCACATGCTGCCCTTCGTCGGGGTCGCCCACGTCGGCTACATCCCCGGCGAGCGGATCGTCGGGCTGTCGAAGCTCGCCCGGATGGTCGAGCTGCACGCTCGTCGACCGCAGACGCAGGAGCGCCTGACCAAGCGCATCGCCGATCACCTCCGCACCGAGCTGGACCCCCGAGGCGTCGGCGTGGTCGTGGAGGCGGAGCACACGTGCATGGGACTGCGCGGCGCGCGTACGCCCGGGGCGCGCACCAGCACCTCCGCCCTCTTCGGCCACCTGCGGGACGACTCCCGCACCCGTGCCGAGTTCCTCGCCCTGACCAGGAGCACCCCATGAACATCGTCATCATCGGAGCCGGCCTCGCCGGCGCCAACGCCGCCCAGGAGCTCCGCGCACAGGGACACACGGGTGACATCACGTTGATCGGCGACGAGCCGCACCCCCCGTACGAGCGGCCGCCGCTCTCCAAGGGGCTGCTGCTGGGCGACGTCGATCCTGACTCCGTCTTCGCCCACCCGACTTCCTGGTACGCCGACCACCAGGTCGAGCTGATCACCGGCGCGGCCGTCACGGACATCGACCGCGACACCAGCCACGTCACCCTCGCGGATCGACGCCTGTCCTACGACCGGCTGCTCCTGGCCACCGGCGCCCGGCCGCGCCGTCTGCCGCTGGCCGACCAGTCCGGGGCCGACGTGGCCTACCTCCGCACGATCGACGACGCGCTGGCGCTCGCGCCCCGGCTCACCGAACGCCTGCTGATCGTCGGCGCCGGCTGGATAGGGCTGGAGGTCGCCGCCGCAGCTCGGCAGGCGGGTGGCGCGGTCACGATCGTCGAGAACGCATCGCAGCCCCTGGTCCGCGTGCTCGGCCCGGAGATCGCTCCCATGGTCGCCGACCTGCACCGCGAGCACGGCGTGGACCTCCGACTCGACACGAGCATCCTCGCCATCGAGCACGTCGAGGGGCGCACCACCGTACGTCTCGACGACGGCACCGACGTCACCCCCGACCTGATCCTCGTCGGCATAGGTGCGGAGCCCGACGACTCGCTGGCAGCCAAGGCAGGGCTGGCCACGGACCACGGGGTGCTGGTCGATGCCCGACTCCGTGCCAGTGCCCCTCACGTGTATGCCGCAGGAGACGTCGCCCACCACGACCATCCGCTCCACGGGCGCCTGCGCGTCGAGCACTGGGACACGGCCATCCACCACGGCCGCCATGCGGCGCGCGTGATGCTCGGCGACGACCAGCCCTACGTCCGCCAGCCCTACTTCTTCACCGACCAGTACGACCTCGGCATGGAGTACGTCGGTCACGTCGGGCGGGAGGGCCACGACGAGGTGGTGATCCGCGGCAGCATCGCCGACCGCAGGTTCACCGCTCTCTGGATCGCCGGTGGCCGCGTGGCCGCCGGGATGCACGTCAACGACTGGGATGCCACGGACTCGCTACGTGCCCTCGTCGGTCGGCGAGCCATCCCCGCCGTGCGGAACCCGTCCCTCACCCTCGGCGAGGCACGCGCCGCTGGCGAGGGGTAGCCGGACTGGGCTCGGCCGGTCGACGCCATCCTCAGGGCCCCTTCGCCGGAGCAGGCGACACGCGGGGCGGTTCAAGTGTCTGCGTGAGGCGACGCGCCACCTGGGCGGCGGCTCGGAGGTCGTCGTCCGACCAGTCGTCGAGGAGCTTCTCGTAGAGCGAGCGGGCCGTCAGCTTCGTACGCCGATGACGCGCGGCGCCCGCGCGGGTGGCACTCACCAGGACGGCCCGGCCGTCCCGCGGGTCGCCGTCGCGCTCGACCATTCCCAGGTCCTCCAGCCGGCGGACCTGGGTGGTCATCGTGGAGCGGTCGACCTCCTGCCAGTCGGCCAGCTCCGAGAGTCGGACGGGTCCGGTGTCCGTGATCCGGCCCAGCAGCCAGGCATCGGTCCAGGACAGGGCCGGCTCCGCGTCGGCCAGCATCGCCCGCTTCACGTCGCTCCTGGTGAACCAGCGCACCAACATCGGCACCGCGCGCTCGAGGGCGATAGCGGCGTCAGCCCCGGGAGCAGGCGCTCGATCCATACGACGAGACTAGCGTCACCATTTAGTTGGATGATTCCAACCATATCGGGTGTTGCACCCAGTGACAGCCGCCCGAGGAAGGAGTCAGAGATGACCGCGACAGAGACCGCACCACGCCCGGTTGGCGAGGCTCGATCGCTCGCGGAGCGCGAGGTCGACGCCGGCGTGCCGGACATCGTCGACGTCTGGGGGCGCGACTCCTTCCCGGCCAGCGACGCGCCAGCCAACTGGTAGCGGTCGCTCACCCAACCCATCGCATGCACAGGAGGACCACATGACCAGCAGTTCCCGCCAGTTCCCCGGCTCCATCGGAACCGTCTCCGACCTGGGGATCCCGGACGAGGTGGACGTCGCCATCGTCGGATCTGGAGGTGCCGGCCTGATGGCGGCACTCACCGCCGCCAAGCAGGGCGCCCGTGTCCTCGTCGTGGAGTCCCGCGAGCTCGTCGGGGGTGCCACCGGCATCTCGGCCGGTGCCGCCTGGATCCCCAACCACGGGTTCTCCACCAAGCAGCTGAAGGTGAAGGACGACCTGGACCAGGCTCGGCGCTACATCTACGGCCAGGGGCGGGACAAGGTCCTCGACCACGCCCTGGTCGAGCAGTTCCTGGAGACCGGCCCCCGCGTCGCCCGCTACATCGAGGAGCACACGTCCTTCGGATGGATCCCGACGATCTGGCCAGACTACCGCTCGGACATCGACGGCGCGTCCATCGGCCGGGCTCTCTTCCCCGGCCCGTACTCGCCCCAGGGACTGGGTGAGGCCGCGAAGTACGTGCGCCCGGCCCTGACCACGGGCATGGCCAAGAACCCGCTGCCCTTCTGGTTGCTCGGCGGCATGGGCATCGACGAGGCCTGGCTGGCCGGCCCCGCCCTCGTCGGGGCGCTGCTCGAGGCAGGCCTGCGCAACGGAGTGGACGTACGCGTCGAGGCGCCAGCCGTCCGCCTCGTGGCGCAGGGGGCGGGCGTGCGCGGCGTCGTCGTACGCGCTGACGGTGTCGATCACACCGTACGCACCACCGGCGGTGTCCTTCTCGCGAGCGGCGGCTTCGAGAGCTCCGCCGACGCCACCTCGACCTACCTCGACGGACCCCTCGGCACGCAGGTCTCACCCGCCGGCCACGACGGCATCGCCGTCCAGCTGGCCGAGGAGGTCGGTGCCGACCTGACCGGCATGCAGGACGCCTGGTGGATGCCCGGCGTGCAGCTGCCCGGCGAGGAGCTCGAAGGCCGCCCGCTCAGCCGGGTCTTCCTGGGCGAGCGCGCGCTGCCGCACAGCATCATGGTGAACCGCAAGGGCGAGCGCTTCGCGAACGAGGCCCTGGCCTACGACCAGTTCGGCGCCATCATGCGCGAGGTCGATCCCGAGACCGGGGACATGCCCAACGCCGAGGCATGGCTGGTCTTCGACCAGAACTACTGGGACAAGTTCGGCATCTTCGGGATCGAGCCCGGGGGAGAGGCGCCCGGCTACCTCCACCGCGCGGACACCCTGGCCGAGCTGGCGAGGGAGATCGACATCGACGAGGGAGGACTGCTCGGCACCGTCGACCGCTTCAACCCGGAAGCCCGACGCGCTCAGGACCCGCAGTTCGGCCGCGGGGACACGTTGTTCGACCGCTACTTCGGCGCCTACTACCCGAGGCTCGGCAGCTACTCGCCCGACGCTCGGTTCCCGGCGGCCACCGCGAAGGCCCGGCTGCGCATCGCCAAGGCGATCGGTCCCGTGGTCAACAGGCTCGCCGGCCGGGCAGCGAGGAGCAACGACCCTGAGCGAGTGCGCTCGGTCGTCGTCGGACCCATGGCGAGGATCATCCGCCCGGTGCTCGAGAGCCCCAGGTCCAGTGTGCTCGGGCCGCTCGACACCTCCCCCTACTACGCACTGAAGGTCGAGGCCAGCGCCTTGGGCACCGTAGGGGGTCCCAGGACCGATGCCCGCGGGCGGGCGCTGGACACCGAGGGGCGGGTCATCCCCGGTCTGTACGCGGCGGGCAATGCGGGCGGCGCACCCACGAAGGGGTTCTACGGCGGCGCCGGAGGCACGATCTCGCTCGGACTGGTGTTCGGCCACCTCGCGGGCCTGGAGGCGGCCCGGCGTACGAAGGAGGCGACCCAGCGGGACGCCGCCTGAGCCTGCCCAGCAGGGCCGACGTCCCACACGCACGAATGGCCCCGACCGCAAGAGCGGTCGGGGCCAGACGTTGGTGGATCTCAGACGATGCGGACGTTCTCAGCCTGGGGACCCTTGGGGCCCTGGGCGAGGTCGAACTCGACCTTCTGGTTGTCCTCGAGCGACTTGTAGCCGCTGGACTGGATCGCGGAGAAGTGGACGAACACGTCCTCGCCGCCGCCATCCTGCGCGATGAAGCCGAAGCCCTTGTCAGCGTTGAACCACTTGACAGTTCCTGAAGCCATGATCTGTTCCCTTGTTCGGTGCCGAGGGCAACGTGCCCTCGTGCCATTGAAGACATCCAACTGAGCTGATGTCCAGCGAACCGAAAACCAGGAGTACAAGATACGAGCCGCGACTACGTGCGCGGCCAGGGCGATCCGAGAACCGCCCCTTCAACAACACCAGCGTAGTGCATGGCTGGTGGGTTCGGGTCTTCGGGGGGACGGCGATCCTCGCCGGGTCCGTCGGGTCGTGCCGTGGGCCGCTCGTCACGCACCCCCTGGACGGCGTACGTCCCGGGGCCACCCGAGCTCAGCGGACACCCCGGGGCTGAAGGCCACGTGGTCGGGCGCCCGGGCCGCCAGGCCGGGCAGGCCCCCCGATGCCATCAGGCCGTCGTCCAGTGCCAGCACCTCGGCGTCGTGCACGGGCCAGGGCTCGTGCCGGCTGCGGATGTGGAGCGTCCGACCCCACCAGTGCACGTGGACGCGCCACCGCGCGCTGAGGAAGTCGTCGAGCGGGGTCCTCTCTCGTCGCTCGCCGACCCGCACCACGACATGGCTCTCGGGCCGTGGACCGAGGCGGCGGAGGCGCGCGTCGTAGGAGTGCACGTCTCCGTCCACCCGGTGGCTCATGCTCGCCCAGCGGTAGGGCAGCCCGAAGGCCGCCCGGGCACCGATCACGGCCGGTCCCCGGTTGGTGTCGAGGCTGAGGAAGACGATGCCGCGACGCCCCCTCTCGTCGACCGAGTAGAGCCGCACGTTGGTCTCGAGGAACGATCCGAGCCAGGGGATACCGGGACCGCGGCCGATCCCGGTGCCCACTGCCCGGAACGGGATCAGGCCGACGTACGTGACACCGTCGACGCTGTCCGGACGGGCGCCCGCAGGCATCCGGTGCGCGACCAGCGCCGGGTCGACGGCCCAGTGCAGGAACGTCAGGTCGTGCCAGCCCTGGTTCATCATCACTGCTCCGGTCATGGCCGGAGCGCGTGGCGAGACGGGTTCGACGACCGGGTCGTTCACCCGTTCACCGTAGGGCAGGAGGGGGAAGGCTGTCCGTCCTCCGTGCACAGCTCTCTACGGGCAATCATTACCCCGATGTCGCGGCCCTGATCTAGTGTCGGCCACGTGACGGAACCGATGATCTCGGCTCGGGGACTCCGCAAGTCCTTCGGCGACGTGGACGCCGTGAAGGGCATCGACGTCGAGGTCCGCAAGGGCGAGGCCTTCGGCTTCCTCGGCCCCAACGGTGCTGGCAAGTCGAGCACGATGCGCATGATCGCGACCGTCAGCCCCGTGTCCGGCGGCGAGCTGAGGATCCTGGGCATGGACCCGGCGACCGAGGGGCCGGCGATCCGCTCCCGGCTCGGCGTGTGCCCGCAGGAGGACACGCTCGACAACGAGCTCAACGTCTTCGACAACCTCTATGTCTACGGCCGCTACTTCGGCATCGACAAGGCCACCGTGCGTGCGCGGGCCGAGGAGCTGCTGGAGTTCGTGCAGCTCACCGACAAGCGCCAGGCCAAGGTCGAGAACCTCTCCGGAGGCATGAAGCGCCGGCTCACCATCGCCCGCTCGCTGGTCAACAGTCCCGACCTGCTGCTGCTCGACGAGCCCACCACGGGCCTCGACCCGCAGGCCCGCCACGTCCTGTGGGACCAGCTCTTCCGTCTCAAGCAGGCCGGCGTCACCCTGGTCATCACCACCCACTACATGGACGAGGCCGAGCAGCTGTGCGACCGGCTCGTGGTCATGGACAAGGGGGTGATCGCCGCCGAGGGCTCGCCGCGGCAGCTCATCGACGAGCACTCCACCCGTGAGGTCGCCGAGCTGCGCTTCGGGATCGCCGACGAGGGAAACGTCCACGAGCAGATCGCGGGCAAGATCGAGGACCTCGGGCGGCTGGAGGTGTTGCCGGACCGGATCCTCGTCTACAGCCCTGACGGCGAGGAGGTCATCGCCAAGGTGCACGAGCGCGGCCTCGAGCCGATCGCAGTGCTGGTGCGTCGCTCCACCCTGGAGGACGTGTTCCTCAAGCTGACCGGCCGGACGCTGGTGGACTGATGGCCAGTCAGGACGGGCTGGACAGGCTCGACCGGGCGACTGGCCTCGGCATCCTCGAGGGCGCGCTGCGTCAGCTCGACTACTGGTGGACGGTCCTCAAGCGCACGTGGCGCGGCGGAGTCATCTCCAGCTTCATCTCGCCCCTCTTCTACGTCGTGGGGATGGGAGTCCTGCTCGGCGGCTTCGTCCCGGGCGACCCCGCCCGGCTCGAGGGCGCCACGTCCTACCTCGACTTCGTCGTCCCCGGCCTGGTGGCCGGACACGCCATGCAGATCGCCGTTGGGGAGACGACGTACCCGGTCATGGGCGGGATCAAGTGGCACAAGAGCTACCACGCACAGCTCGCCACACCTCTGGGCGTACGCGACATCGTCAACGCGCATCTGGGGTTCGTGGCGTTCCGCATCGCCTCCGCGTGCGCGGTCTTCCTGCTCGTGCTGGCACCGTTCGGCGTGTTCGCCTCATGGTGGGGCCCGATCCTGGCCTGGTTCGTGCTGCTCCTGCTCGGCATGGCTTTCGCGACCGTCATCTTCGGCATCAGCACGCGGATGAGCTCCGAGGAGGGTTTCGGCCTGATCTTCCGGCTCGGGGTCGTCCCGTTGATGCTGTTCTCCGGCTCGTTCTTCCCGATCGCCAACCTCGGCCCGGTGCTGGAGGTGGTCGCCTGGTTCACCCCGCTGTGGCACGGCGTCGACCTCACCCGGACGCTCTGCCTCGACACGGTGGACCTGCCGCGCGCGCTGGTGCACCTCGCGGTCCTGGCCATCATCACCGCCTTCGGCTGGCTGTGGGCCATCCGCGGGATGGAGGGGCGGATGAGGTCCTGATGGCCGTGCTGACGCCGATGCAGGCGGTGGGTGCCATCACCCTGCGCAACTACACCACCTACAAGCGCTACTGGAAGCTCTTCCTGACGGGCTTCCTCGAGCCGGTGTTCTACCTGTTCGCCATCGGGATCGGTGTCGGCCAGCTGATCGGCACGTTCGAGTTCCACGGCCAGGTCATCCCCTACGCCGACTTCGTCGCGCCGGCGATGCTCGCCGCCTCGGCGTTCAACGGAGCGATGCTCGACTCCACCTTCAACGTGTTCTTCAAGCTGCGCTACACCAAGCTGTACGACCAGATGCTGGCGACGCCGTTGAGCACCACCGACGTGGCGCGCGGGGAGATCCTGTGGGGGCAGATCCGGGGCGCGTCCTACGCAGCAATGTTCCTGCTCGTGATGCTCGCGATGGGCATGATCAACAGCTGGTGGGCGCTGCTCGCGCTGCCGGCCACGCTGCTCATCGGGTTCTCCTTCAGCGCGGTCTTCATGGCGTGGACGACCTACATGAAGAGCTTCCAGGACTTCGACAAGATCTCTCTCGTCCAGCTGCCCCTGTTCATCTTCTCGGGCACGTTCTTCCCGGTCGAGGCGTTCGGCGACAACGTGCTCCGCTGGATCGTCGAGGCGACCCCTCTCTATCGAGGAGTCGTGCTGTGCCGCGAGCTGACCACCGGTGCCGTGACCTGGGGGTCGGCGGTCTCTGTTGGCTACCTGGTGGTGATGGGTGTGCTCGGCCTGCTCGTCGTACGCCGGCGGCTGGACACGCTCCTGCGAACCTAGGGCGCGGGAGTGAGCCGCTCGGCCACGGGGCGTCAGCGGAAGACGCTGCGATAGACGTCGTCGAGGGCTGCGGCGTCGAGCTCCGTCACGACGCGGACGTCGCCCTCGCCCGTACGACGCAGGCGACCGCGGTCAGCCTTCACGTCGACCTCCCAGGTCCCGGTCTGAGTGGTGGCGACTCCCGGCGCGACGAAGACGCCGGCGGTGGCGAGGTCCCAGTAGGCAGGAGACTCGAAACCGGGAACCCGGCCGAGCCCGCCGACCACGGGTCCCGCCAGCCCGCCGGGAGCGCCGCGGGGCACCGGGTCGTCCGGCACGATCGTCAGTGGCACCGGCCCGGCCACCACCTCGGCGAACGGCACCGGGTCGGCCGCGGCGTTCCACTCGCCGATGCCGTCGGCGTAGGACGGTGAGTCGACGGTGCCGGCCATCGTGATGATGCCGGCGAGGCGGGAGTAGTCGTCCGGGTGATCGCGCAGGACCGCCGCGACGTCGGTCAGCGGGCCGAGCGCGACCACGTGGAGGTGCTCATGCCTGCGGGCGAGTCGGGCGATCAGCTCCGCCGAGGACCGACGCACGGGCTGAAGGTCGAGGGTCTCCTCGCGGATGTCCAACCCGCTCATCGTGGTGGAGGACAGCGTCCACTGCGCCGGGAAGGCGATGCCCTCCCTTCCTCGCTCCGCTCCACCGCACGCGACCGGCGGGGCGGGAGCCCGGAGGGCGGCGAAGAAGTCGCCGAGCAGGCCGGTGCACGTGACCATGCCGGTCTGCGGCACCGTCACGCCGACGACGCGGACGTGGGGGTGCCGCAGCAGGAGCGCCAACGCAGCAAGGTCGTCAGGGGCAAGGTCGGTGTCGACGACGACCGGAACCGCGTCGGGGTCCTTGGGTGCCGCCGGACTCGGGGGTCCGGCGACGAAGACCTCCCCGTCGTCGTCGCTGGCGGCGGGGGTGCAGGCGAGGAGCGCCAGGACGAGCGGGAGGACCCGCCACGCCCGCGCCCGCCTCACGGGATCACCCGGACCTCGGCGACCGCGGACACGACCGCCAGCAGCACACCGCCGACGAGCAGGCAACGACGCAGGGTGCCGCTGGGCAGCGCCGCCGCGAGGAGCAGCTGGGCCAGGCCGAGGAGCCAGCCGTTGTGCCACCACGCGAGCGAGGTCGAGACGAAGCGACGACTCCACCCGTCCTGGTACTCGTTCGGTGCCGCGAGCAGCCAGTGGTCGGGGAACGCCAGGGGATCGGCGTCAGCGGGGCCGATCGGGACCAGGACCGGCTGGACCTGGATGACGGAGAAAGGCGTCACCGCCGGATGTCCGTAGAGCCAGTAGAACGCCCCGGCGAGGTACCAGAGGAGGAACAGCAGGGGGATCACCGCGGCCAGGTGAGCCATCCGCCGGCCCAGGGCAGCGCCGAGCGCGACCGCCAGGACGGCCAGCGCGACGTGCTGCAGCAGCTCCGGCGTGGTCTGGAGGGCCTCGAGCGTGCGTCCGGGCTCCTCCCCGACCGTCAGTCCGCCGAGGTCGCGTTGCCGCCAGGCCACGAGGGCGGCGAACCCGCCAACGAGCCCGAGCAGGGGCAGCATCGCGAGCAGCCGGGCAAGTGCCCGGACGACCTCCGGCACCGCGGCGCCGAGGGCGACCGGGACGCGCTCGCGCTGGAACGCGATGGCCGCGGCGACCGAGATGCCCCACATCAGGGACACGGAGGACACGGCCATCCCCTCGTAGCTGCTCCCGGCCCAGTCCTCGGTCGCCGGGTCGATCTCGCCCAGCAGCAGCCAGAGGGCGAACGCGAGCCCGAGCGGCAGGAACAGGTTGCGCGGCACCCGGCGGACCTCCGTGGCCGCGAGTGCGCAGACCACGCGGAGGGTCCCAGGGGCCTCCCGGACGCCGGCGTACGTCGTGGCCGCGCTCATCGGTGTCTGCCCATCAGGCAGACGACGAGCGCCACCGCGACGACTGGCCACGGGTCGGTGCGCCAGAGGCCGACCAGGTCCGCGGCGAGCCCGCCGCCAGGGACGGCCTGGTCGACGGCGAACCACAGGACCGGCACGACCGCGCCGAGGAGCACGCCTGTGCGGGCCGGTCCCCAGACCGCGACCGCCACGCCGCTCGCCGCGAGGGCCAGCAGTGACCCGACTGCGGTAGCGGCGGGTGACGTCTGAGCGAGCAGCCCCAGCGCCGTCCAGACCAGCAGGACAGCGCCGCCCATGAGTGCCAGCCGCAGTGCCCGGCGCTGCATCGCGGAGACGGGCACCGGCGCCAGCAGGTCGTGCGCCGGGTCGTGGAGCGAGCCGACCAGGAGCGACGCGAGGGCGGCCGCGGCGACGGCCGGCAGCAGGTCGGCCGGACGGCCCGAGGCGGCGGTGAGCATCGCCGCCACGAGCAGGAGCGCGGACGCGCCTGCGATGGGCGTCCAGCGGATCGCCCTCGACGTGGGCAGCGCAGCCCGGGCGAGCACGGCGATCATCGGGCCAACCTCGTCACGAGGAGGTAGCCGTCGTCCAGGGTCGAAGTGACGACCCGCGCCCCCTCCGGCGGCGTGCCGAGGTGTCGCCGGTTCCCGGGACCGGTCAGCCAGGAGCGGACGGCGGTGGGTTCGTCGTGCGGGGACTCCCACACCTGGCCCTGGGCCGCGGCGGCGAGGTCCTCGGGCGCGCCGGACCAGCAGATCCGGCCCTGGTCCATGACCAGCACGTGCTGGCACAACGCCGACACCTCGGCCGTGTTGTGGGTAGAGAGCAGGACGGTGCCCTCGTCGGCACAGCCGGCGAGCACCGAGCGCAGTGCGATGCGCTGCTCCGGGTCGAGGCCGGTGGCCGGCTCGTCGAGGACGAGCAGCTGAGGCGTGCCGATGAGGGCGGCGGCGAGGGCGACCCGCTGCTGCATGCCGCCTGACAGCGTGCGGATGCGCTGGTGCATCCGGTCGCCGAGGCCGAGCGCCTCCAGCGCGGCACGCGCCTCGTTGCGACGCCAGGTCTTGTCGGTGTGCTCCTTGAGGATGGCGACGTAGTCGACCATCTCGAGCGGCGTGAACCCGCCGTAGAGGCGGGGGGACTGCGGGAGGAACCCGATCCGGCGCCGGATCTCCAGCCGCTCCTTCGGCTCCGTCGGGTCGAGGCCCAGCAGTCGTACGTCGCCGGCGTCGGGTGACAGCACCGTCGCCAGGATCCGCAGCAGCGTGGTCTTGCCCGCTCCGTTGGGACCGAGGAGGCCGACGATGCCCCGGCCCAGGGACAGGTCGACGTGGTCGACGGCGGTCAGGGGTCCGTACCGCTTCGTCAGTCCGGTGGTGGCGAGCAGGGCGCCGGTGACGGTGTCGGTCGTGGTCATGCGGTCCTCCGGTAGGCGACGGCGTCGCGGCGGGCGACGGTGAGGGCGATGGCGCCGATCGCGACGGCAAGGGCGGTGAGCTGGACGGGTCCCGAGGCCACGAGGTCGACAACGGCCGCGGCCGGCATCCGGCGCGACGCCGGCGGCCAGCTCACCGCCACTGCCCAGACCGATCCGAGGGTCGCGGCGACGACGGCGGGGTCCACCCGGGTCGTGCCCGCGAGGAGCACGAGGGCAGCGAGGGCGGCCCCGGGAAGCAGCCACCCGAGGGCGACGTCGAGGGGAAGCCCGAAGGCGAGCGCCCCGCCCACCCCGAGGGGCACGGCGGGCAGCGCGACGACCAGGGCCCGAGCGGCCACCACCCGCAGCCCGGCCGACGGTGTGGCCAGGGCGAGCTGTCCCGCGGGCTCGACCGAGGCGCGGTAGGCAAGGGCGACGGCCGCCAGCGGCGCCAAGGGCGCGACGGCCAGCACCAGCGGGATCCGACCACCCATCGCGGCGACGGTCGCGGGGGCGAGCAGCAGCACCAGCACGGCGCCGAGCCACGCGGCCCGGAGGCCGGGCGTCGAGAGGCCGAGCCGGGTCAACGGGGTGGTGCGCGGCCGGTCGATCTCGTCGGCCAGCGCGTCCCAGCGACGTACGGCGTCGCTCGCGGTGGTCGAAGGAGCCAACGAGGCCATTCGTCGCCGGCACTCGTCGCACCGGAGCAGGTGGGCCTCCAGGGAGGCGGCCAGGACGGGTGCCGCGGTGCCGCCCGCCCAGGACCGCAAGGTCTCGTCGTCGGCGTGCCAGGTCTGCGTCACAGCAGTGCCTCCCTCAGCTCGGTGCGAGCACGGCTCATCCGGCTCTTGACGGTGCCGCTCGGGATGCCGAGCAGTGCGGCCGCCTCGCGGGTGGTCAGGCCGTCCAGGACGGTGGCCTGGACGACGGCCTGCAGGTCGGGGGAGAGGCGTGAGAAGGCCAGCCCCACGTCGCTGTGCTCGACCCGGGCGAGCACCTCCTCCTCCGCCGAGACCGCAGGTGAGCGGCGCAGCGTCCGTAGTCGCTCCACGACGTTGGCCCGCGGGCGCAGCTCGTGGAGCAGGGAGCGCACCGCGATGCCCCACAGCCAGGCCGCCACCTCGCCGTCACCGCGCCACCCGCCGGGTTTGCGCCACACCGCGAGGAAGGTGTCCTGGATGGCGGTGTCGACGACCGTCTGGTCGGCACAGCGGCGCGACAGCCGGGTGGCCAGCCACGGCTCGTGGCGCGCGAACAGCTCGCGCAGGGCGCCACGGTCGGAGTCCCGCACCGCAGCCACCAGCTCCGCGTCTGTCCGACGGTCCGCCGTCTGCCGGGCGTCCCAGCCGTCGTGGATCTCTCCCATCACACCTTCTAGTGCCGGCGACCCCCTCGATCGGTTCAGTGTGGCCCCGACACGCCGGTCCCGTGAACCGTTGGGCGCGCCCGACGGCACTTGTCATCGAGGCCCCGCACGGGGCCCCGACCGAGGAGGAACGCATGTCCGGATTCAAGAAGGGGCTCGTCGTGGCGGCAGTGGTCGTCGCAGTCCCCGCCGGGGCGGCCGCCGCCGTCGTCCTGGTGGACCACGGCCACGGACCGACCGTCACCCACGACACGGCGTACAGCCACATCACCACCCAGGTGCACGCCTGGGCGCGCGGGGACTCCACCCGCGTTCGCCTCATGGTCGAGGGGCTGCCGCCCGGCCGCACCTTCGGGGCCCACGTGCACACGGGCACGTGCGGGACGAACCCGGCGGCGTCAGGGGGCCACTACCAGCACTCCACCGACCCTGCCGTCCCGCTCCGGGATCGGGAGGTGTGGCTGGACGTGACCGCTGACGCGCAGGGGCACGCCACCACGACGACCACGGTTCCCTGGGCCTTCGCTGCAGGGACGGCCGGCTCGGTCGTCATCCACGCCAACCCGACCAACCCGGTCGACGGGACGGCGGGCGCGCGACTGGCCTGCACGACGGTCGCCTTCGGCCACCACACGGAGGGCCGGGCAGTGCCCGGGAGCTGAGGCCACCGCCGGCGCCACCTCGACACCGGGCGGCCCGGAAGGTCGGCGGGAAGTGCACGACGGATGTCCCTTCCCCGCATTGTCCTCCGGGGTGGGGCTGGTTGGATGACGGGATGAGCATCACGCCCGACACCAAGGACTGGACCTGGGTCCTGGACCGTCCCTGCCCCGACTGCGGCTTCGACCCCGCGGAGCAGGCGCTGGACGACCTGCCCCGCCTGATCCGCGACACCGCGACGACGTGGTCGGAGGTGCTGGCGCGTCGCGACGTCGGCGTACGACCCGCGCCGGACGTCTGGTCGCCGCTGGAGTACGGCTGCCACGTGCGTGACGTGCACGGGCTCTTCGCCGAGCGGCTGCGGCTGATGCTCGACGAGGACGAGCCGACCTTCGCCAACTGGGACCAGGACGCGACGGCGGTCGAGAGCGACTACCCGAGCCAGGATCCCGTGGTGGTCGCGGGGGAGCTGGTCGACGCCGCAGGGACGGTCGCCGGCGTCTACGCCACCGTCACCCCGGCGACGAGGGACCGGCGGGGGATGCGCTCCAACGGTGACGTCTTCTCGGTCGAGTCCCTGGGCAGCTACCACCTGCACGACGTCGTCCACCACCTCCACGACGTGGGGGCGCGGTGAGCGAGGCAGTCGACGACACCGTCCGCGCCTACGACCTCGACGCCGCGGCCTACGCCGGAGCCGGTTCGCAGGTCCCCGACTCCGTGCGAGCCGACATCGAGCACTTCGCGGCCACGATCGGCACCGGGGCGCGCGTCCTCGAGATCGGCTCCGGCGGCGGTCGAGACGCCCGACTGATGGAGGAGCTCGGGCTCGACGTGCGGCGCACCGACATCACGCCGGCGTTCGTCGCGCTGTTGCGCGAGCAGGGCCACGCCTGCGACCTCGTCGACCCGCTGGTGGACGACGTGTCCTCGCCGCAGGGTCCCTACGACGCGGTGTGGGCCAACGCGTCACTGCTCCACGTCGCGCGTCACCACCTGTCGACGGTCCTGTCCCGCCTCGCCGCCGTGACCCGGGCCGGAGGACTGCTGCGGCTCTCCGTCAAGGAGGGCGACGGTGAGGGCTGGTCCACCCACGGGTCGATCCGCAACCCCCGTCACTTCACCTACTGGCGCGCCCCGGCTCTCGAGGCGGTCGTGGCCGGTGCCGGCTGGTCCGGCGTCTCGATCCGGGCGGGGGTGGCCGGCAAGCGCGGCGAGACCTGGCTGGAGCTCACGGCGGCGCGGGGACCGGTCGCCGCATGAGGCACACCGAGTTCTGGGCACGGCTGGACGCCGCCCTGGGGCGGAGCTACTCGCGCACGTGGGCCGAGCTCACCGTCATCCGCGACCTGGACGGACGCACGACGCAGGAGGCGCTGGACGCCGGCGTCGCACCCAAGCAGGTCTGGGCCGCGGTGCGGCGACAGCTCGAGCTTCCCGAGAGCGAGCGGTGAACGGACGGTCGTGAGCGCCGGGGCTAGGGTTGGCCCATGAAGTGGGTGCTGGCCGTCGCGCTGGCAGCCGCGCTCGCGTTCGGGGCGTGGGCGTTCGAGCCGTGGCGACTGTTCACCAGCAGCGAGCTGAGCGAGGCCGCACCCAGCTCCTCTCCCAGCGCGCCGGCCGAGTCGTCCGCGGACGGGAGGTCGGACGGGTCCACGTCGCCCCAGACGCCGGACGACCAGGTGCTGGCGACCGGCTCGTTCGAGGACGCCGAGCACGCGACGTCGGGATCGGTGCGCGTGCTCGAGCTCGCGGACGGCACCCGCTTCGTCCGCGTGGAGGGACTGGCGACGTCCGACGGACCGGACCTGCACGTCTGGCTCAGCGACCAGCCGAGCGGTGGTGACTGGGGGTCCTACGACGACGGCCGCTGGGTCACCCTCGGCGAGCTGAAGGCCACGCACGGCGACCACAACTACGAGGTCCCGGCGTCGGCGAGGATCGCGGGCATGAGGTCGGTCGTCATCTGGTGTGACCGCTTCAACGTCGCCTTCGGCTCGGCACCCGTCGAGCTCGCATGACCGAGGCCACCACCCGCACGGACATCGACGCCGTCCAGCGCCACACCGTCCGTACGCTCGTCGTGTCCCAGGCCGTCGGCGCCGTCGGCGTGACGATCGGCGTGGCGACCGCCTCGCTGCTGGCGCGCGACATCTCCGGCAGCGAGACGATGGCCGGCCTGGCGCAGACCTTCCAGGTCCTCGGCACGGCCGCGGCGGCGTACGGCCTGGCCCGGGTGATGCGCAGGCGCGGACGTCGCGTCGGCATCGCGCTCGGCTACCTGATCGGTGCCACGGGAGCGGTGCTCGCCGTGGCTGCGGGTGTCGTCGACTCGATGCTCGTGCTGCTCGTGGGTGCGGTTCTGCTCGGCGCGACGACGGCAGTGAACAGCGGCTCGCGCTACGCCGCGACCGATCTCGCCACGGAGGCGCACCGCGCACGGGCGCTGTCGGTGGTGGTCTGGGCGACGACGATCGGCGCGGTGGCGGGTCCCAACCTCACCGGCGTCGGCGCGTCGCTGGCGCGCTCGCTCGGCATCCCCGAGCTCACGGGCGGGTTCGCGATCGGCGCCGTCGTGCTGGTCCTCGCCGCCGGGTGGGTCTGGGTCAGGCTGCGCCCGGACCCGCTCCTCCTGGCGCAGCAGACGGCCGGGATCACGCCGGCCAGCGGCCCGGAGCCTCGCGGCCGCTCGTGGGGGCGCTTCGTCGCGGTGGTCCGTGACGTGCCCGCTGTCGGGGCCGCGGTCGTGGCGATGGCGTGTGCCCACGCGGCGATGGTGACAGTGATGATCATGACCCCGTTGCACATGGAGCACGGCGGGGCGCACCTGGACGTCATCGGGTTCGTGATCTCGATCCACGTGCTGGGCATGTTCGCGTTCTCGCCGCTGGTCGGGTGGGCCGCCGACCGGTTCGGGCGGAGCGCGGTGCTGGTCGGCGGGGGACTGGTCCTGCTGGTGTCGCTGGCGCTGTGCGGCCTCTCGCCGGAGGGCTCCTCGTGGCAGATCTTCACCGGGCTGTTCCTCCTGGGCCTGGGCTGGTCCTGCGCGACCGTCGCGGCCTCGACCGTGATCGCCGACCGCACCCCGATCGAGGCGCGCACCGACGTGCAGGGCACGTCCGACATGGCGATGGCGCTGACCGCCGCCGGCGGTGGAGCACTCGCCGGAGTCATCGTCGATGCACTGGGCTACCCGGCCCTCGCGGCGTTCGCGGCCCTGCTGGCCGGCACGGTCGTCGCGGCCGGACGCCTGACCCGCTCGACGCCCTGAGGCGTCCCTGGGAAGGACGGCGACACGCCGCACCCGGACCTGTCATCGAACACCTGTTCGGGCTACTGTTCATCCACAGGTACGACGATGGGCGAGGTGGTCCACAGCCGGTGACGGTCCTGATCAGGGACTGTCGGTGGCTCGCCCTAGCGTCGCAGATGTACCGACACACACGACGAGAGAACGGGACACAGCCATGGCTGGTGCAGACCGCGAGAAGGCCCTTGACGCCGCGCTCGCACAGGTGGAGAAGCAGTTCGGCAAGGGCTCGGTCATGCGGCTGGGCGACGAGACGCGTGCCCCGCTCGAGGTGATCCCCACGGGGTCGATCGCCCTCGACGTGGCCCTCGGCCTCGGTGGTCTGCCGCGCGGTCGGGTCGTGGAGATCTACGGTCCGGAGTCCTCCGGAAAGACCACGGTGGCCCTCCACGCGGTCGCCAGCGCGCAGGCGGCGGGCGGCATCGTCGCCTTCATCGACGCCGAGCACGCGCTCGACCCCGACTACGCCAAGAACCTCGGGGTCGACACCGACGCCCTCCTTGTCTCCCAGCCCGACTCCGGCGAGCAGGCGCTCGAGATCGCCGACATGCTGATCCGGTCCGGGGCGCTGTCCCTGATCGTCATCGACTCGGTGGCGGCGCTCGTGCCGCGCGCCGAGATCGAGGGCGAGATGGGTGACAGCCACGTCGGCCTCCAGGCCCGGCTGATGAGCCAGGCGCTGCGCAAGATGACCGGTGCGCTCAACAACTCCAACACCACCGCGATCTTCATCAACCAGCTGCGCGAGAAGATCGGCGTGATGTTCGGCTCGCCGGAGACCACGACCGGTGGCCGCGCGCTGAAGTTCTACTCCTCGGTCCGCCTCGACGTGCGACGCATCGAGACGCTGAAGGACGGCACCGACATGGTCGGCAACCGCACCCGCGTCAAGGTCGTCAAGAACAAGGTGGCCCCGCCGTTCAAGCAGGCCGAGTTCGACATCATGTACGGCAAGGGCATCAGCCGCGAGGGCGGCCTGATCGACGTCGGTGTCGAGGCGGGCATCATCCGCAAGGCCGGCGCCTGGTACACCTACGAGGGCGACCAGCTCGGCCAGGGCAAGGAGAACTCGCGCAACTTCCTCAAGGACAACCCCGACCTCGCCAACGAGATCGAGAAGCTCATCCTGGAGAAGCTGGGTGTCACTCCGAGCGTCGACAAGCCTGCCGACGACCTGAGCGACGAGCCCATCGGGGTCAATGACTTCTGACCGCGAGGCCCGACCCGCGCCCGACTGGGCCGGCGACGTCGGCCTGGGTGTGCAGGCGTGGGTGGGGGAGACCCCGCCCACGCCGGCCGATCCGCCGCGCGAGCGCTCCGCCCGGACCGGTCGCCGCCAAGGCCGCACGGGCGGCCGATCCCCCACCCGGACGTGGGAGGAGCGGGAAGCGGCCAAGGTCGCGCGGGAGGAGGCGGCGGCCGCCGAGGTCGAGGCCGACCCGGAGGCGGTGGCTCGGAAGATCCTGCTGGACACCCTCACCGGACAGGCGCGCACCCGCAAGGAGCTCGCCGACAAGCTCAGCAAGCGCGGGGTCCCCGACGACCTCGCCGCCGGCCTGCTCGACCGGTTCACAGAGGTCGGCCTGATCGACGACGGGGCGTTCGCGAGGCAGTGGGTGGAGAGCCGGCACCGCAGCCGCGGCCTCGCGCCGCGGGCCCTCGCCCAGGAGCTTCGGCGCAAGGGCGTCGACGACGTGGAGACCAAGATCGCGCTCGAGCAGATCGGTGAGGACGACCAGCGTGCCGCCGCCCGTGCCTTGGTCGACAAGAAGCTGCGCTCGATGGGAGGCCTCGACCCCCAGGTCGCCACCCGCCGCCTCGCCGGGCTCCTCGCCCGCAAGGGCTACTCCGCCGGCCTGGCGTTCTCGGTCGTCCGCGAGGCGTTGTCCGACGTGGGCGACCTCGACGAGGCCGACGTCCTGGATCCGCCTGGCGACGACTGAGCGCGTCCACTTCCCCCTCCCGGCCCGCCTCTGGTGGGATGGCCCCGTGAGCAACGAGCGCGAGGTCCTCACCTACGACCTGTTCGGCACGGCCACCCGGGAGCTGGCGCAGGAGGTGGCGGACTCGGGGTTCGTGCCCGACATGATCCTCGCGATCGCCCGCGGCGGCCTGGCCCTGGGCATGGGGTTGGGCTACGCGTTGGCCGTGAAGAACCTGTCCGTCATCAACGTGGAGTTCTACACCGGAGTGGACCAGCGCCTCGACGTGCCGATCATGCTGCCGCCCACCCCGGCCGCGATCGACCTGTCCGGCCTGAAGGTGCTGATCGCCGACGACGTCGCCGACACCGGCCGCACCCTCGAGCTCGTGCACGAATTCTGCGAGGGACACGTGGCCGAGGCGCGCACGGTGGTCGTCTACGAGAAGCCCCAGTCGGTGATCAAGCCCGACTACGCATGGCGTTCCACCGAGCGGTGGGTCGACTTCCCGTGGTCGGTGCTGCCCCCGGTCGTCCCGGGTGCCCTCGCCCACTGATGACGACCCCCAGATGACGATGGAGGCCGGCGCCGTGCACGTGGCGGTGACCCACGGCGACCGGACCCTTGCCGGCAGCGTGCGACGGGACGAGTCGTGGGCCGCTGCCGCGTCCCGCATCGCGGCGACGATCCCGGGTGAGCCGAGGGCGGTCGACCTGTCGGGCGAGACGAAGCACTTCGAGGTCAACCACGACCTGCGGGTGGCACTTCGGGCGATGACGCGCGGTGACCTGCCCGACGTCGCGCGATGGCGGGCCGAGGCCCACGTGCTGGCCTGGTTCGCGGAGGACGGTCCGCCCGACCTCCGGTCGGTCACCGAGAAGTACGCCGCCCGCATCGACGGCAGGTCTCCGATCCGGATGTGGGTGGCCGAGGTCAACGGGCGCTCGGTCGGCTTCCTCCAGGACTACCGCATCCGCGACGTGCCAGGCTTCCCGCTGCTGGTCCCGGACCCCGACACGGTCGGGGTGGACTACGCGATCGGCGAGCCCGAGTGGGTCGGCCGCGGCTTGGGCGCTCGCGTGCTGTGGGCGTGGATGGCACGCACGCGTCATCGCTTCCCCGGGTCGGCGACCTACTTCGCGGCGCCCGACCACCGCAACGAGAGCTCGCTGCGGATGCTCGACAAGGCGGGATTCCAGCGCGGCACCTGGTTCGACGAGCCGAAGAGTGACGGCACGACGGCGACCGTGGTCGGCTGCACCCTGGACGTACGGCGCGTCCTGGGATGATCGGTGGGCCATGATGTGGCCATGACGACCTCCGCCATCCACGATGCCGTTCGCCTGCCGCCGGGACCGGTCGACCTGGCATCGGTCGACACCGACGCCGCGCCCGGCTTCGACGGCAAGAAGGCCGACGGCAAGGCGGCTCTCGCCGCCATGGCCGACGAGCTCTCCGACCTGCAGGAGCGGCTGTGGGCCGAACGCACTGTCGGTTCGGAGCGCAGGGTGCTGCTGGTGCTCCAGGGCATGGACACCAGCGGCAAGGGCGGGGTGCTGCGCCACACCATCGGGCTGGTCGACCCCCAGGGCGTGCGGATCACCAGCTTCAAGGCACCCACCGACGAGGAGCGCGCCCAGGACTTCCTGTGGCGCATCGAGAAGGGCCTCCCGCCGGCGGGCTACATCGGGGTCTTCGACCGCTCGCACTACGAGGACGTCCTCATCGCACGGGTGCGTGCCTTCGCCGAACCGGAGGAGATCGAGCGCCGCTATGCCGCGATCAACGACTTCGAGGCCCGCCTCAGCAACGAAGGCTTCTCGATCATCAAGTGCATGCTCCACATCAGCGCCGACGAGCAGAAGGCCCGGCTCGCCGAGCGCCTCGCCAATCCCGAGAAGCACTGGAAGTACAACCCCGGTGACCTCGACGAGCGCGCGCGCTGGTCCGCCTACCGCCAGGCCTACGAGGTCGCGCTCGAGCGTACGAACACCGACGTCGCGCCGTGGCACGTCATCCCGTCCGACAAGAAGTGGTTTCGCAACCTGGCCGTCGGCCAGCTCCTCCTGGAGACCCTCCGCGGGCTCGACCTCCAGTGGCCCGAGGCCGACTTCGAGGTCGAGGCGGAGACCGAGCGCCTGGCCCAGGAGGCCCCGGTCCAGTGATCTCCACCGGACTGCCCGTCGTCACGGTCACGAGGTACGTGACGCCGCTGCGCGAGGGCGGCAGCCTGCCCGGGGTCGTCGAGGCCGACGACCTCGGCACCTACGTCTGCAAGTTCCGGGGCGCCGGCCAGGGGGCCAAGGTCCTCGTGGCCGAGGTCATCGTGAGCCACCTCGCCACCCGCCTCGGCCTACGCACCCCGCGGCTCGTCGTCCTCGACCTCGATCCGGAGCTGGCACGCTACGAGGCCGACGAGGAGGTGCAGGACCTGCTCAACGCCAGCCCTGGCGCCAACCTCGGGATCGACTTCCTCCCCGGGTCCTTCGGCGTCGACGGCCAGGTCTCCGCGGCCGACGACGAGGGCGCGAAGGTGCTCTGGCTGGACGCCTTCGCCGCCAACGTCGACCGCTCCTGGCGCAACCCCAACCTGCTGCTGTGGCACGGCGACCTCTGGGTGATCGACCACGGCGCCTCGCTCTACTTCCACCACGGGTGGCGATCGGGGGTCACCGACCCGGCGAGGTTCGCGTCGCAGCCGTGGGACGTGGGCGGCCACGTCTTCGAGGCCTGCGCCCGACGAGCCCGCGAGCTCGACGACGAGATCTCGGGAGCCCTCAGCGAGAGCGTGTTCACCGAGATCCTGGCCGAGGTCCCCGACGTGTGGCTCGAGCCGGTGCCGGGCGCCGCGACGCCGGACGAGCTGCGATCGGCCTACGTCAGCTTCCTCACCGCCCGCCTGGGCACCCGTCAGTGGCTGCCCGGAGGTACGCGATGAGGCAGAGCTACCAGTACGTCGTCCTGCGCTGCGTGCCGCGACCGGACCGCGAGGAGTTCCTCAACGTCGGTGTCGTCCTGCACTGCCAGGCCGCGGACTTCCTCGACGTCGTCTGGAGCGTGGACGCGAGCCGCCTGCGGGTGCTGGACACCGACCTCGACATCGACCAGGTCTGCGACGCGCTGACGTTCGTCGACCGGGTGTGCCGCGGTGACGAGCGCGCCGGCGAGGCCGCACGCCAGTCGCTCGGCCAGCGGTTCGGCTTCCTCAAGGCACCCCGCAGCACCGTCCTGCAGCCCGGGCCGGTGCACGGCGGAGTCACTGAGGACCCAGCCCGCCAGCTCGAGCACCTGCGCGAGCGTCTCGTCGGCTGACCCGCGCGATGACGTACGTCGGCTCGGTCCGTGCGGCCCTCGCCGAGGTGGGGGATCCGGACAGGGCGGCTCAGCAGCAGGCGTACATGAAGTCCGAGCTGCCGTTCGTCGGCCTCGGCGCGCCCGCGCTCAAGGCGCTGCTCAGGCCCCTCCTCGTCGAGCACCGGTTCGTCGACCGAGGCTCGTGGGAGGCCGCGCTCCTCGAGCTGTGGGACGACGCCACCCACCGCGAGGAGTGGTACGCCGCGCTCGCGCTCCTGCGGCACCGGGCCTATCGGGGCTGGCTCGACCCGGACCTGCTGCCGTTGCTGGAGCATCTCGTTCGCAGCGGTGCCTGGTGGGACGTCGTCGACGAGATCGCCTCCCATCCGGTCGGCCAGGTCCTCCTGGACCATCGGCCGGACGTCACGCCGCTGATGGACGCGTGGTCGGTCGACGCCGACAGCCTGTGGATCCGGCGTACGGCGATGCTGGCCCAGCTGCGGCACCGTGAGCGCACCGACAGCGACCTGTTGCGGCGGGTGCTGGTCGCCAACCTGGACGACTCAGCGTTCGGCAGGGAGTTCTTCGTCCGGAAGGCTCTCGGCTGGGCGCTGCGCGAGCACGCCAGGACGGATGCGGCGTGGGTCCGCACCTTCGTGCGGACCCACGCCGATCGGCTCAGCGGGCTCTCCCGCCGCGAGGCGCTCAAGCACCTGAGTGACGACAGCTCGGCTCAGACGGGGACCAGCTCGACCGCGCCGACCGCGTAGCGAGCCAGGACCGCGCGCGCGACCGCGGGGTGGGCTCCGAGCGGGTCGGAGACCGCCACTGCTCCCGCTTCGATCGCCAGCTCGCTGGCCCGGTCGGGCAGCTTGCCGGGGGCGAGGAAGAACGACGCGACGGCGACGTGACGCTTGCCCTCGGCGCGGAACGCACGGACGGCCTCGCCCGTGGCCGGCGGTGCGGCCGAGGCGAAGGCAGCGGTGACGGGCAAGCGGTGGCGGGCGCCCCACGTACGGGCGATGCGGGCCACCGACTGGTTGGCCAGCGGGTCGGACGAGCCGGCCGCAGCGAGCACCAGGGCGTCCAGCTCGCGCACCCGCGCCTCCTTGAGGGCATCGCGCAGGCGGACGTCGAGCACCTCGAGGAAGGCGGTCTCCATGCCGAGGATCCGGCTGGCCTGGATCTTGAGCCCCTCGTGGCGCGCCATCGCGGCCGCGATCACCTCGGGTACGTCGACCTTCGCGTGGTAGGCCTCGGTCAGCAGGAGCGGCACGACGACGATCTCGTCGAAGCCGGCCTTGACCAGTCGGTCGACGACCGTGTCGAACGTCGGCTTGGAGAGGTCGAGGAACGCCGTCTCGACGCGCAGGTCAGGGCGCAGGGCCTTGACCTCGGCGACCAGCGACTTGATCGTCGCGGCGGAGCGCGGGTCCCGGCTTCCGTGGGCCAGGGCAACCAGAGCAGGAGCAGCCATCAGGGGTGCCTCCGATCGTGCGTAGTGGTGCGGTGGTGCTTCGGGGGTGCTGCGGGTGCGACGACGTTGTCGCTCGTGCTGGGGGAAAGAACGTCGTGGGGTGACTTCATGTTCGGGGTCCCCGCGGCGTTGTTCGGGGGAGCGCAGCGGAGGAGAAGAACGTCGTGGGGGGACTTCATGCGTGGATCCCGCACTCGGTCTTGGTGGTGCCGGCCCATCGCCCGCTGCGCGGGTCGTCGCCGGGCGCGACCCGGCGGGTGCAGGGCCAGCAGCCGATGCTGGGGTAGCCGTCGTGCACGAGCGGGTTCACGAGGATCCCGTTGTCGGCGATGTAGCGCTCGACCTGCTCGTCGCTCCAGCGGGCCAGGGGAGACACCTTGACCTTGCCCTTGCGGGCGTCCCAGCCGACGACGGGCGCGATGACCCGGTTGTGGGTCTCGGCGCGGCGCAGGCCGGTGGCCCACGCGTCGTACTCGGCGAGGGTGTCGGCGAGCGGCTTGACCTTGCGCAGCGCGCAGCAGAGGTCGGGATCGGTCTTGTAGAGGTCCTTGCCGTGCTCCGCGTCCTGCTCGGCGACCGTCTGGGTCGGCGTGATGGTGATCAGGTTGACCGGAAGGGTCGCCTCGACGGCGTCGCGGGTCCCGATGGTCTCGATGAAGTGGTAGCCCGTGTCGAGGAAGACGACGTCGATGCCCGGGGCGACCTTCGAGGCCAGGTGTGCGAGCACCGCGTCGCCCATCGAGGACGTGATCGCGAACCGGTCGCCGAACGTAGCCACGGCCCACTCGATGATCACCTCGGCGGGAGCGAGCTCGAGCTCGGCGCCGACGTGGGAGACGAGCTCGCGCAGCTCCTCCGGCGTACGTCCGTCGGTGTGGGTGCCCTTGAAGTCGCGGGCGGCGCGCGTGGAGAGGCTCATGTCGGTGTTCCTCTCGTGACAGGGGGCCGGATCATGCCGGTCATCTGCACGGTGAAGGCGCGCAGGCACGAGCGGCACTCCCAAGCACCCGCGCCCTCTTGGGGGAACAGGTTCTCGTCCCCGCAGAAGGGGCAGTGGAAGGGGACCGCGCGCTCAGTCATTTCGGGGTCCCCGCGGGATCGGGAGCGCAGCGAGCGATGTCGTGGGGTGATCAGTCATGCGAGGACCGGCTCCGGCTCGCCGCGAAGGAGCCTCTCGTCGGCGCGGGCCACCCAGGCCGCGAAGGACTCGCCGTCGGTGCGGTCGGAGAGGTACGCCGAGACGACGGCCGAGACGTAGTCGTCGAGGCCGGCGCTGGTCACCTTGTGGGCACGCAGCTTGCGGCCCATGGCGGGGTTCAGGCCGAGGGCGCCGCCCAGGTGCACCTGGAAGCCCTCGACCTGCTGGCCGTCGGCGTCCATCACCAGCTGGCCCTTGAGGCCGATGTCGGCGACCTGGGTGCGCGCGCACGCATTGGGGCAGCCGTTGACGTTGACCGAGATCTGGGTGTCGAGCTCGGGGAAGCGCTTCTCCAGCTCGGTCACCAGGCGACGCGAGCGCTCCTTGGTGTCGACGATGGCGAGCTTGCAGAACTCGATGCCGGTGCAGGCCATCGTGGCGCGCCGCCACGGGCTGGGCCGCGCGGTGAGGCCGATCTTCTCCAGGTCGTCGGCGAAGGCGGCGGTGTCCTCGGCGGCGACGCCGATCACCACCAGCTTCTGGTAGGCGGTGAGCCGGGCGCCGCGGGCGCCGTACGCGTCCACCAGGTCACCGAGCGCGGACAGCGTGGTGCCGTCGATGCGCCCCACCACGGGTGCGGCCCCGACGTAGAACCGGCCGTCCTTCTGCTCGTGGATGCCGATGTGGTCGCCCTGGGTCACCGGTGCCTCGGGGGACGGGTTGTCGACGAGAGCCCGGTGGAGGTACTCGTTCTCCAGGACCTCGCGGAACTTCTCCTTGCCCCAGTCGGCCAGTAGGAACTTGAGCCGGGCCTTGGACCGCAGCCGGCGGTAGCCGTAGTCGCGGAAGATGCCCGCCACGCCCTCCCAGGCGTCGGCCACCTCGTCGAGCGGGATCCACACGCCGAGCTTGTGGGCCAGCATCGGGTTGGTGGACAGGCCGCCGCCGACCCACAGGTCGAACCCGGGGCCGTGCTCGGGGTGGACGGTGCCGACGAAGGACACGTCGTTGACCTCGGGTGCCACGTCGTGGCTCGGGTGCCCGGTGAGCGCGGTCTTGAACTTGCGCGGGAGGTTGGAGAACTCGGGGTTGCCCAGCGCCCGGCGCTTGATCTCGGCGAGGGCCTCGGAGCCGTCGATGATCTCGTCCTTGGCGATGCCGGCGACGGGGGAGCCCAGGAAGGGTCGGGGGCTGTCGCCGCAGGCCTCGAGCGTGGTGAGGCCGGCCGACTCGAGGCGCTCCCAGATGGCCGGGACGCTCTCGATCTCGATCCAGTGGAACTGGATGTTGTTGCGGTCGGTGATGTCGGCGGTGTTGCGTGCGTACTCCGTCGAGCACTCCCCGAGCGCGCGCAGGGCAGGACCGTCGAGGACCTGGCCGTCGGTGCGCACCCGCATCATGAAGAAGCGGTCGTCGAGCTCCTCCTCCTCGAGCTGGGCGGTCTTGCCGCCGTCGAAGCCGGGGGCGCGCTGGGTGTAGAGGCCCATCCAGCGGAAGCGTCCACGCAGGTCGGCGGGGTCGATCGAGTCGAAGCCGCGGCGGGAGTAGGTGTAGAGGATGCGGTCCCGCACGTTGAGCGGGTCGTCGTCCTTCTTGGACTGCTCGTTCTTGTTGAGCGGCTCGGAGTAGCCGAGCGCCCACTGACCCTCGGCGCGCTTGGGGCGCGGGATCTCGGTGTTCTGGGCGGCCTGGGGCTTGAACCGGAGGTCGGGCATGATCAGGAAGATCCTGTTCGCTGAGGAGTGCCGCGCGCGACGTTGAGCGCGGAAGGGGGGTTGTCTGGGCGGCGTTTCAGCGATGCCAACAGGTCGCGCTGCCCACACGCATGAGGTCGACGTGACGTCGAACCACGAGGTGCGTATGGGTGGCGGGGGTGACCATGTCAAGAAGTCTCAGGGAGTGGACACCTGTTTCACAAGCCGAAATCTCGTATCTTGGGACGTGACTCCACTATGTGAGACGACCAGCGCCGGCGCAGGCGAGGTCGGGGCACGTCGTGCGGCGTACGTCACAATGGTCGGCGGCGCTGCTCGCACCCCGTCCGGCATCGGTGCCGGCCCGCGTCCAGCGGGACCGTCCCGGCGCGGAGGGCCCCGGAGCGACCTCTAGGCTGTCGCCCATGACGGACTCCCTCATCAGCAGTGCGTACTCACAGGCTCTCGAGGTCATCGCCTCCGTGGAGCCGCGGATCGCGGAGGCCACCCGCCAGGAGCTCACCGACCAGCGGGGCTCGCTCAAGCTGATCGCGTCGGAGAACTACGCCTCGCCCGCGGTCCTGCTGACCATGGGCACCTGGTTCAGTGACAAGTACGCCGAGGGGACCGTCGGTCACCGGTTCTACGCCGGCTGCCAGAACGTCGACACGGTGGAGGCGCTGGCCGCCGAGCACGCCCGAGAGCTCTTCGGCGCGCCGTATGCCTACGTCCAGCCGCACTCCGGCATCGACGCCAACCTCGTCGCCTTCTGGTCGATCCTGGCCAACCGGGTGGAGACCCCCTACCTGCAGAAGATGCAGGCCAAGAACGTCAACGAGCTCACCGAGGCCGACTGGGAGACGCTGCGCCACGAGTTCGGCAACCAGCGGCTGCTCGGCATGTCGCTCGACGCCGGCGGCCACCTCACGCACGGCTTCCGTCCCAACATCAGCGGCAAGATGTTCCACCAGCAGCAGTACGGCACCGACCCGGAGACCGGCCTGCTCGACTACGACCTCGTGGCCGCCAAGGCCCGCGAGTTCAAGCCGCTCGTGCTGGTGGCCGGCTACTCCGCCTACCCGCGCCGCGTGAACTTCGCCAGGATGCGCGAGATCGCCGACGAGGTCGGCGCCGTGCTGATGGTGGACATGGCGCACTTCGCCGGCCTGGTGGCCGGCAAGGTGTTCACCGGCGAGGAGGACCCCGTGCCCTTCGCACACATCACCACGACCACGACCCACAAGTCGCTGCGCGGCCCGCGGGGCGGCATGGTGCTGGCGCAGGAGGAGTTCGCGGCCGACGTCGACCGCGGCTGCCCGATGGTGCTGGGCGGCCCGCTGTCGCACGTGATGGCGGCCAAGGCCGTCGCGCTCGCCGAGGCCCGGACCACCGAGTTCCAGGGCTACGCCCAGCGGGTCGCGGACAACGCCAAGTCCCTGGCCGAGGGCTTCCTGGCCCGCGGCGCCGACCTCGTCACCGGCGGCACCGACAACCACATCGTGCTGCTCGACGTGTCGTCCTTCGGGCTGACCGGCCGGCAGGCGGAGTCGGCCCTCCTCGACGCCGGCGTGGTCACCAACCGCAACTCGGTCCCGTCCGACCCCAACGGCGCCTGGTACACCTCCGGCATCCGGCTCGGCACCCCCGCGCTCACCACCCGCGGCTTCGGCCACGACGAGTTCGACATGGTGGCCGAGCTCATCGTCGACGTGCTCAGCAACACCGAGGCCGGCACGACCAAGGCCGGCGGCCCCAGCAAGGCGTCGTACACGCTGGGCGACGGAGTCGCCGACCGCGTCACCTCGCGGTCGGCGGAGATGCTCGACAAGCACCCGCTCTACCCCGGGCTCGTCCTGTCCTGAGCCCGTCAGGCGTCAACACGCCAGCACGTGCGCGACGAAACGGACCCAACGAGGGGCTGCCCACTGACTCAGGCGGGAGCATCCGCCCGGCGTGCGCGTTGCGTCCGCTCGACTGCCGATGTCAGAACCGAGCGCACCCAATCCTGGTCGTGCATGACGTCCTCCCAGGCGAAGCGCAGCACTGTCCAGCCGTTGACCACCAGCAGGTCGTAGCGTCGGGCGTCGCGTCGCAGTGCTGCACGGTCGCCGTGCCACTCGAAGGAGTCGGCCTCGAGCACGATCTTGAGGTGGCGATCCACCAGGTCAGGGCGTACGTCGAGATCGAGCGCACCGCGAACACGCACCTGCGGCTCCACCCTGAGTCCGGCAACGTCGATCGCGATCGCGCGCAGGACCGACTCGAACGGGTTCGCAGCGCGCGGATCCGCGTGCGCGGCGACACGTCGCAGACGCGCTGACCCTGGGCCCTTGGCAGCCCCCGCCAAGTCGAGCAGGTCCTGGCGTGGGAAACCATCACGCAGGGCGGAGTCCGCGATCGCCAACGCTTCGTCGAACGGCAGCCGACGTCCGCACATCTCGAGGGTCTTGGACGCATCGGTAGCCAGGCCCTCGACCTGGTCGTCGCCCAGGTCGGCCCAGATCACCTCCATGCGTGACCGGGTCGCGTCATCGATCCTTCGGTCCTTGGGCACCGCGATCTGGGGCACATCTGGCACTGACTTGACCTTCCAGCCGTGGCTGAGCGCGGCAGAGACCAAGCACACGTGCCCCGTGACCTTGAGGGCGAGCTCGGTGCCCTCGTGGACGCCCGGCACCGCGTACCGACCTCTGTTGACCCGGACGAGCAGGCCGGACGCGACGGCCTCATCGAGGGCTCTTCGCGAGGTGACGTTGACGAGCAGGCGGCGGGTGGCCACACCGCCGAGGACGGGCATCAGCCGCGAGATCTCCACCGCCCGAGCCTCGCCGAGAACGACGTCCGACGTCGGCTCTCATCCACAGGCCGTGGGGCGGACCGAACGAGTGCCACGCCGCCTGGCGGCGCCTGCGAGTCGTTCGTCGTGGTCCGTTGGGTCCGACCGACGGCGCGTCCCGAGGGGACCCGCTCAGGTGAGCGAGCGGTAGAGCTCCAGCGTCCGCTCGGCGATCGTCCCCCAGCTGAAGGACTCCTCCGCGCGCCGACGCCCGGCGACACCGAAGGCGCGGGCGCGGTCGGGGTCGCTGACCGCGTCGGTGAGGGCGGCGCCGAGGTCGGCGACGTACGCCTCGGGGTCGAGCGGGGTGCCGGTGCCGTCGGTGGCCTGCTCGATCGGCACCAGCCAGCCGGTCTCCCCGTGCACGACCACCTCCGGGATGCCGCCCGTGGCGGTCGCGACGACGGCGGTCTCGCACGCCATCGCCTCGAGGTTGACGATGCCCAGCGGCTCGTAGATCGACGGGCAGGCGAAGACGGTGGCAGCAGTGAGCAGGGCGACCACGTCGGGCCGCGGCAGCATCTCGGCGATCCAGACGACGCCCGATCGGGTCGCGGCGAGGTCCGCGACGAGGCCGCGTACCTCGGCCTCGATCTCCGGGGTGTCCGGCGCGCCCGCGCACAGCACGAGCTGGACGTCGGGCGGCAGCGACGCTGCGGCGCGCAGGAAGAGCGGCAGCCCCTTCTGGCGGGTGATCCGGCCGACGAAGATCACGCTGGGCCGGTCGGGGTCGAGGCCGAGCTCGCGGACCCGGTCGGGGTTGGCCACAGGGGCCCACTGAACGGTGTCGATGCCGTTGTGCACGACGTGCACGCGGGCGGGATCGACGGCCGGATAGCTGCGGAGGACGTCGTCGCGCATCGCCGCGCTCACCGCGACGATCCCCGCCGCGCCCTCGTACGCCGTCCGCTCCGCCCAGCTGGACAGGGCGTAGCCACCGCCGAGCTGCTCGGCCTTCCACGGGCGCATCGGCTCGAGCGAGTGGGCGCTGACGACGTGGGGGATGCCGTGCATCAGGCCGGCGAGGTGCCCGGCCATGTTGGCGTACCAGGTGTGCGAGTGGACGAGGTCGGCGCCCGCGCAGTCGTCGACCATGGCCAGGTCCACGCCCAGCGTGCGGATCGCCGCATTGGCGCCGGACAGTGCCTCCGGCTCGGCGTACGCCGTCGTGCCGGGCTCCGAGCGCGGGGCCCCGAAGCAGCGCACCCGCGCATCCATCTCGGGCAGGACACGCAGTGCGCGGACCAGCTCGGCGACGTGGACGCCGGCTCCTCCGTAGACCTCTGGCGGGTACTCCTTGCTGAGGACGTCGATACGCATGGCCCCGAACCTAGGGGTCAGCCAGATGGGATGGAAGGTCGACCGCGCCACCGTGGACGGCTAGTTTCATCGCATGGCCATCACGCCCCCGCGCAAGAAGGTGCTCGCTGTCGTCCTGGCTGGCGGTGAGGGCAAGCGCCTGATGCCGCTCACCGCCGACCGGGCCAAACCCGCGGTGCCCTTCGGCGGCATCTACCGACTCATCGACTTTGCGCTGTCCAACGTCGTCAACTCCGGCTACCTCAAGGTCGTCGTGCTGACGCAGTACAAGTCGCACAGCCTCGACCGCCACGTCACGACGACCTGGCGGATGTCCAACCTCCTGGGCAACTACGTCACCCCGGTGCCCGCCCAGCAGCGCGTCGGCAAGCGGTGGTACCTCGGCAGCGCCGACGCGATCTATCAGTCACTCAACCTGCTCACCGACGAGCAGCCCGACATCGTGGTCGTGGTCGGCGCGGACCACGTCTACCGGATGGACTTCTCGCAGATGGTCGCCGACCACGTGCAGTCCGGCGCGGGGTGCACGGTCGCCGCGATCCGCCAGCCGATCGGCCTGGCCGACCAGTTCGGCGTCATCGACGTCGACCCCGCCGACCCCCAGCGGATCCGCGCCTTCCTCGAGAAGCCCACCGACCCCGTCGGCCTGCCGGACTCGCCGGACGAGGTGCTGGCGAGCATGGGCAACTACGTCTTCGACGCCGACGCCCTGCGCGACGCCGTCACCCGCGATGCCGACATCGAGCAGTCCAAGCACGACATGGGCGGCGACATCGTGCCGTGGTTCGTCGACAAGGCCGAGTCCGCGGTCTACGACTACAAGGACAATGAGGTCCCCGGCGCGACGGACCGCGACCGGGGCTACTGGCGAGACGTCGGCACCATGAGCTCCTACTACGCCGCCCACATGGACCTCGTGTCCCCGCTGCCGGTCTTCAACCTCTACAACCAGGCCTGGCCCATCTACACCAGCTACGGTCCGCACCCGCCGGCCAAGCTCGTGGAGGGAGCCAGCGGGGCCGGCGTGTCGACCTTCAACTCGATCCTGTCGCCAGGTGTGGTGGTCAGCGGCGGCACGGTCAACCAGTCGGTGCTCTCGCCCGCCGTCTGGGTCAAGGACGGGGCCGAGGTCTCCGACTCCGTGCTGATGGACGGCGTGCACGTCGGCGAGGGCGCGATCGTGCGCAACGCCATCATCGACAAGGGCGTGAGGATCCCCCCGGGTGCGCGGATCGGCGTCGACCAGGACGAGGATCGCGCCCGCGGCTTCGTCGTGGACGAGGGGCTCACCGTGCTCGCCAAGCAGCAGCAGGTCCCCAAGGACTAGGGAGCTCGGGTCGAGGACGGAGCTCAGGACGGAGCGTCCAGCTTCTCACGTCGGCGCACGAGGAACTCGCGCTCGACGTCGTTGCGGCACGCCGCGATCGCCTGGTCGAACGCCGCCCGCGCGGCGTCCACGTCCCCGGCGCGGGACAGCAGCTCGGCGCGGACGGCCGCGGGTCGGTGGCTGTCGGGGATCTCGAGCCCCTCGAGCGCAGCGAGGCCGGCGGCCGCGCCGCGGTCCTCCGCCACCGCCACGGCCCGTGCCAGCCGCGCCGAGGGCGACGGCATGACCTGCAGCAACAGGTCGTACCAGCCGACGATGCGGTCCCAGCGGGTGTCCTCGGTGGTCGGCGCCGTGGCGTGCTCGGCGGCGATCCGGGCCTGCACGGCGTACGACGCCGCAAGCGGTGTCAGCGGACCGGCCAGGCTGGGCGCCGCCAGCAACCGGGTCGCCTCGGCGATCTCGTCGTGGTGCCACCGGGTGCGGTCCTGGTCGGCCAGCAGCACGAGGCGGCCGTCGCGCACCCGGGCGTCGCGCCGGGCGTGCTGGAGGAGCATCAGCGCCAGGAGCGCGACGAGTGCCGGCTCGTCGGGACGCAGCCCCAGCACCACCCGGACCAGGCGGATCGCCTCCCCGGACAGGTCGGCGCGCAACAGGTCGGGGCCGGTGCCGGGGGAGTAGCCCGCGGTGAACGCCAGGTAGGCCGTCTGGGCGACCATGTCGAGGCGCTCCGGGAGGACCGACGCGTCCGGGACCGCGAACGGGATGCCGGCACCGACGATCCGCTTCTTGGCGCGAGTGATCCGTGCCGCCATGGTGGGCTCGGGGACCAGGAACAGCCGGGCGATGTCGGCGGTGGGCACGCCGAGGACCAGGCGCAGGCTGAGGGCGCTGGCCGACTCGGGCGCCAGCGCCGGGTGCGCGCACATGAGCACCAGCCGGAGGACGTCGTCCTCGACCAGGCTGCCGCTGTCGGCCATGGTGCGCGCGCCTTCCTGGTGGCGTTCGGCGTCGGTGAGGAGGACCGGCAGCCTGCGCCGCGCCACGTCCTCGGTACGCAGCCGGTCGAGCACCCGCCGTCGCGCGGCGGTGAGCAGCCACGCAGCGGGCTTCTCGGGTGGGCCGTCGACGGGCCACGTGCGGCTGGCGGACTCCACGGCGTCGCCCAGCGCGTCCTCGACCAGGTCGAGCCGGCGGAACTGCGACACGAGCAGGGCCACGAGGCGGCCCCACTCCTGCTGCACGACCTGCTCGAGATCGTCCACCTCAGCTCCGCTCAGAGCGTCACGTCCACAGTCGGGTGGATCTGGATGTCGTAGGGCGGCAGGACCTGGAGCAGCTCCACGACCACGTCCAGGTCGGGTGCCTCGAGGAGGTAGAAGCCACCCATGCCCTCGATGACCTCGGCGTAGGGACCGTCGGTCAGCTCGACCTTGCCGTCAGGGGTGCGCATCACGGTCGCGTCGCGGGGGTCGCTCAGGGCCTCCCCGGCGAGGAGCTCGACGCCCTGACGCTCGCGGCAGGCCCGGTCGAAGGCCTGGAACCGGCCCATCACCTCGACCTGCTCCTCCTCGGTGTGCGCGGACCACTTCTTGACCGCGCCGTCGCCGATCAGCAGCACGAGGTACTTCACGATGCACGCTCCTCGGGCTGCACACAGCGGCGGACCTCGACGGCGTCGCCCGTGGCGGCCAGGATCAGGCAGCAGTCCACCAGGTCGTCGAGGTCGTCCGACTCCACGAGGTAGAACCCGCCCACCTGCTCCCGCGTCTCGGCCCAGGGGCCTTCCGTGACGGTGGTCGCGTTCGGGGCGAGGGAGCGGGCCTCCGACGCGCGGTGCAGCTCGGCGCCGCCGGTGATCCGGTGACCCCGTTCGACCAGCTGTGCGGAGAACTTCTCGTGGGCGCCGTAGCCCGCGCGGCGCTCCTCCTCGGTGAGGTCCCACCAACGTTCGGCGTCACCCATCAGCAGCACGACGTACTCGGTCATCTCGGTCTCCTTCGCTGTGTCGATCTCATGTCTCGATCTCACTGGGCCATGCGGCGGAACGCTGGCAGGCCGCAGGCTGCGACCTCACCACTGTGACGGACGAACCCTGCCGGATTCGACAACCCGGGTGCCGCGTCCGTGGAACCCGTCTCGACGGCGCCGGACCGGGGCCACCAAGATGAGGGCATGGCCACCCACGACAGAGCTGGACAGCCCGCCCGCACCGAGGACCTCGTCGACGTGTCGCACCTGGTCACGGCCTACTTCGACCTCGAGCCGGATCCCGACGACGTCTCCCAGCAGGTCGCGTTCGGCACGAGCGGCCACCGCGGCACGTCCCTCACCACCTCGTTCAACGAGGTGCACATCGCCGCGACGACCCAGGCGATCTGCGACTATCGGCGCGAGCAGGGCTACGACGGCCCGCTCTTCATCGGCCGCGACACCCACGCGCTCTCCGAACCGGCGTGGGCGACGGCCCTCGAGGTGCTGGTCGCCAACGACGTGACCGTGCTCGTCGACGACCGCGACGGGTTCACCCCGACCCCCGCCGTGAGCCACGCGATCCTGCGCGCCAACAAGGGACGTACGACGGGTGCCGGGCTCGCCGACGGGATCGTGGTCACGCCGTCGCACAACCCACCGCAGGACGGCGGCTTCAAGTACAACCCTCCGCACGGCGGACCGGCCGACTCGGACGCGACGACGGTGATCGCCGCGCGGGCCAATGAGCTGATCCGCGGCAACATCGCGGGGGTGCGCCGGGTGGGCTTCGCGAAGGCACGTGCTGCCGTGGAGGACTACGACTTCCTCGGGACCTACGTCGACGACCTCCCCACCGTGCTCGACCTCGACGCGATCCGCGACGCAGGCGTCCGGATCGGCGCCGACCCGCTCGGCGGCGCGAGCGTGGCCTACTGGGGCGAGATCGCCGAGCGCCACCGGCTCGACCTGACCGTGGTCAACCCGCTGGTCGATCCCACGTGGCGGTTCATGACCCTCGACTGGGACGGCAAGATCCGCATGGACTGCTCCTCCCCGCATGCCATGGCCTCGCTCGTGCGCCGCAAGGACGAGTACGCCATCGCCACCGGCAACGACGCCGACGCGGACCGCCACGGCATCGTGACTCCCGACGCAGGCCTGATGAACCCCAACCACTTCCTCGCCGTCGCGATCGCACACCTCTTCGGCGGCGCGCGGCCCGGATGGCCCGACACGACCCGGATCGGCAAGACCCTGGTGTCCAGCTCGATGATCGACCGGGTGGCCCAGTCGATCGGCAAGCCGCTGGTCGAGGTGCCGGTCGGGTTCAAGTGGTTCGTCCCCGGCCTGATGGACGGCTCGTTCGGCTTCGGTGGCGAGGAGTCCGCGGGTGCGTCCTTCCTCCGGCGCGACGGCTCGACGTGGACCACCGACAAGGACGGCCTCCTGCTGGCGCTGCTGGCCAGCGAGATCCTCGGCGTCACCGGTCGCACCCCGAGCGAGCACTACGCCGCGCTGGTGGAGCAGCACGGCGACCCGGCGTACGCCCGCATCGACGCCCCGGCGACGCGCGAGGAGAAGTCGAAGCTGGGTGCCCTCTCGCCCGACGACGTGAGCGCCACGACGCTGGCGGGGGAGGCCATCACCGGCAAGCTGACCGAGGCGCCGGGCAACGGCGCGAAGATCGGCGGCCTCAAGGTCACCACCGAGTCCGCATGGTTCGCGGCACGACCCAGCGGCACCGAGGACGTCTACAAGATCTACGCCGAGTCGTTCCGCGGACCCGAGCACCTGGCCCAGGTGCAGGACGAGGCGCGGGAGGTCGTCAGTACGGCTTTGCGGTGAGGAAGTACTGCTCGCCGCTCTTCTGCGCCGGCACGGTCACCGGACCCGCCTCGATCGGCCCCGTCCCGACACCGCCGCCGTGGTGGCGAGGCCGGGTGTCCATGAGGTCGTCGCCCTCCACCTCGGCGCGCGAGAACCGCACGGCGACGACGGAGTCGAGCCGCACGAGGCACTGGTCCTGGCCGTCGTCGATCACGGCCCCGAGGCCGTCGCACCCGAGGACGCGGCCGCGGAGCCAGCTTCCCTGGACGAGCACGTGCACCTCGGCGCCCGTGTCCTCGGCGCGCCGAAGCAGCGTCCCCACGCTGAACATCGTGCTGGACATCTTCGTCATCGGTTACCCCCCACGAGGAATGTTGATGACGCCGAACGTAGGCCGGGTCGCGACCCGCGTCCGCGGATGAGCCGAGCGTCCGGTCGCCCTACGACGAACCTTGACCGAAGGTGCCCAGTTGGGACGCCCGGTGTGGACCGGTCAGGCCCCGACGGGCCCGGCCTCGATGGGGTCGCGGCGCCGGTGGGGGTGGGTGCGGGCATCCTCGTCAGGGTCCGGGTCGTCGATGTCCGTCCGCGAGAAGCACACCGCGACCACCGCCTCGAGGCGCGCCAGCACCTGCTGGCCCTGGCCGTCGTCGAGCACCACGCCCATGCCGTCGGCCCCGACGACGCGACCGTCGAGCCAGGTCCCCTGGACGAGGACGCGGACGGGTGCGCCGGCGTCCTGCGCGTGCCTGAGCAGGGTGCCGACGGTGAACATCGTGCTGGACTTGTTGGACATGATTTCCCCCGTGGGTCCCGACCACGCTAAGCGCCGCGCGGCCGCGGCGTGGGGAGTTCGGTAAAGACGCCCGGCTCAGAGGTGCGGGGTGGCCCGGTCCACGACCTCGCGCAGCGATCCGCTGGTCAGCATCCCGAACGTGCCGCCGTACGACGTGCCGAACCGGCTGCCGCAGAACGCGTCGGCGACGTCCGCGGGGGCGAACCGCACGAGCAGCGATCCCTGCAGGCACGCGGCCATCTGTCCGGCCAGGCGACGGGCGCCGGACTCGAGCGCCGCGAGGTCGCCGAGCAGGGCGAGCGTGTCGTCGACCGCCCGGTCGAGACGGCTGTCGGACCCGCGGGCGGCGCCGACCTCGGTGATCCAGGCCTGCAGCACCTCGGGCTCACGGCCCAGCGCGCGCAGCACGTCGAGCGCGTTGACGTTGCCGGAGCCCTCCCAGATCGAGTTCAGCGGGGACTCGCGGAACATCAGGGGAAGGCCGGACTCCTCCACGTAGCCGTTTCCGCCCAGGCACTCGAGCGCCTCGGCCACCATCGCCGGAGTGCGCTTGCAGACCCAGAACTTCGCGAGCGGGAGGGCGATGCGTCGCAGAGCCGCCTCGTGCGGGTCGCCGGGACGGTCGACGGCCGCCGCCAGGCGCATCGCCAGGGCGGTGGCGGCCTCGGACTCGACCGCGAGGTCCGCCACGACGTTCTGCATCAGGGGTTTGTCGACGAGCAGGCCGCCGAAGGCGGAGCGGTGGGCGACGTGCCACGACGCCTCGGCCAGCGCGTGCCGCATCAGGGCGGCGGATCCGAGGACGCAGTCCAGCCGCGTCGCGGCCACCATCTCGATGATCGTCCGCACCCCGCGGCCCTCCTCACCGAGGCGCTGGGCGAGGGTGCCGTCGAGCTCGATCTCGCTGGACGCGTTGGAGCGGTTGCCCAGCTTGTCCTTGAGGCGGACCACGTCGAGCCGGTTGCGGGTGCCGTCCGCCAGCACGCGTGGCACCAGGAAGCACGTCAGGCCACCAGGGGCCTGGGCGAGCACCAGGAACAGGTCGTTCATCGGGGCAGAGGTGAACCACTTGTGGCCGTGCAGGGTGTACCAGCCGTCCTCGGCCGTGGGCACCGCACGCGTCTGGTTGGCCCGCACGTCCGAGCCGCCCTGCTTCTCGGTCATCCCCATGCCCGCCAGCGCGCCCGACTTCTCCGACGCCGCGCGGACGCCCGGGTCGTAGGACCTGGCCGCCAGCAGCGGTGTCCACTCCCGGGCGATCGCGTCGTCGACCCGCAGCGCCGGCACAGCGGCGTACGTCATCGAGATCGGGCAGCCGTGGCCGGGCTCGGTCTGCCCCCACGCGAAGAACCCGGCCGCGCGGCGCAGGTGTGCGTGCGGGTCGCCCCGGTCCTGCTGCTCCCACGGAGCGGCCTGCAGGCCGTGGCCCACCGCCCGCTCCATCAGCCAGTGCCACGAGGGATGGAACTCCACCTCGTCGATGCGGTTGCCCCAGCGGTCGTACGACGTGAGTCGGGGGTGGTGCCGGTTGGCGAGCATGCCGTGCTCGCGGGCCTCCGCGGTGCCGGCCTCGGCGCCCAGGGGAGCCAGCTCGCCGACGAGCTCGGGCGACCCGTGGCGCGCGAGCGCCTCGGTCAGGGCGTGGTCGGAGGTGACCACGTTGTGGCCCACCAGGGCGGGCGCCTGGTTGGGGGCAGCGCGTCGCCCGGCACCGGGAACCGAGAGGTCGAGGTCCGTCATGGGCCCCACCGTAGGGGTTTGAAGGTCAGTCGAGCGTGGTGGCGACCGGCACCGGGAGCCGCTCGAGGGCCTGCCGGCGGTGTCCGCGCAGCGGGCGGATGCAGCCGGCCTGGAGGCCGACCTTGCTCAGCCCGGTGAGGTCCCCGGCCTGGTAGGAGAGCGGCAGGTCGTAGAGCTCGGGGCCGGCGGTCATGTACTGGTCGGTCGCCGCGACGTGGCCCAGCCCCATGACGTGGCCGACCTCGTGCAGGGTGAGCTGCTGGAACTGGGTGGCCGTCATGGTCGCGGTGTCGGTCAGGTCGTAGAGCACGCCGCCGTGGATGGTCTGCAGGATCCGCTGGCCGCGGGCGTTGCGTGCCCACCTGGTGCGGTCCGAGCCGCCCCGTGCCGCCACGGCGGGGCCGAGGTCGAGCTTGGTCTCGGGATCGGTGGTGAAGCCGAACACGAGCTTGGGGTCCGAGCGTTCGAACAACTTGTCGAAGGGCATTGCGGGGGTCTCGCCGACGAACTTGAAGCGCACTCCGGTCGCCTGCGCCACCAGGGCGATCGTGTTGTGGATGCTCGCCGCGGCGGTGGCGGCGTCGGGCGTGGCGCGCGAGCTGTTGATGCCGTAGGTGATCGTGCGGCACGGGTCGAACCGGTCGCCGTACCTGCTGAGCTCGGCCCAGGACTCGGGGGAGCCGAGCGGGGTGTAGGCCGGGATCACGCTCATCCGGTGGGCGCGCGACGTGTCGCCGCGGAGCTTGCGGGTCCGGACCACCCGGGTGCGCAGCTTGGAGGAGTAGAACCACGTCGTCGGGACCGTGATCGCGTAGGCGCCGGACCGGCTGGAGCGCACCTTGTCGACCTTGCGCCAGCCGGAGGCGATCTTCTGCTCGAGGACGACCGTGCGCCTCTGCTTCCCCTTGTCCTTCACGGTGCCCGCCATCACGACCACTCCGCCGGGGTGGGACACGGTCGCGCTGAGGGCGCCCGACACGCGCGTCCCGCGTGGTGCGGCCTCGGCGGGGGTGGCGAGGAGCGACGCGGTCAGCACGCTGGTGCTGAGCATCGCGACCGTGGCGAGGACGGGCGTGCGGGTGACTCGGCGCATGGGAGTGACGCTACCCACGTCGTGGGTGGGGAAACCCGCGGCCGGGATTCGTCGTGACAGGTCATGCAGTCGATAGCGTGGCGGCATGGTCGAGGCGCGTGAGGAGAACCCTGCCCGGCGCCGGGTCGAGATCCTTGCGCGGCGGTGGGGCGGCCACCTGTGGCGGGTCGTCGTCACGACCGTCGGGTCGTGCCTGCGTCACCGGGTGACGGGCCTCGCCGCCGAGGCCGCGTTCTTCGCGGTGCTGTCGGTCCCGCCCCTCGTCTTCGCCCTGGCCGGTGCGATCGGTTTCGTCAGCGACCGCTTCACCGCTACCCAGATCGAGGACATCAGCAACGCGGTGCTCGAGGTCTCCCGCCAGGCCCTGACCGACCGGGCCGTCGACAAGATCATCGAGCCCACCATCCGCGAGGTGCTCGGGGGCGGTCGCTACGACGTCATCTCCATCGGCTTCGTCCTCGCGCTGTGGTCGGGCTCGCGCGCGCTCAACGTCTTCGTCGACACCATCACGATCATGCACGGACTCGGTGGGCACCGCGGGATCGTCGCCACCCGCGCCCTGTCGTTCGTGCTGTACGCCCTCGCGATGGTCACCGGTGCGATCAGCATCCCCCTCGTTGTCGCGGGCCCGTCGCTGGTGGACCGCGCGCTCCCACCACGGCTCGACTTCGTCAACAGCGTCTACTGGCCGGTCGTCCTGGCGATGTGCATCTGCTTCCTCGCCACGCTCTACCACGTGTCGGTGCCGGTGCGGACCAAGTGGCGGTTCAACCTGCCGGGAGCGACGTTCTCCCTGTTCTGCTGGGTGGCCGGGTCCTACGTCCTGCGCTGGGTGTTGACGGTCACCGCGGCCGAGTCGCGGTCGATCTACGGACCGCTGGCCGCACCCATCGCGGTGCTCCTCTGGCTCTACCTCCTGGCGCTGGCCGTGCTGATCGGGGCCGCGGTCAACGCGGCGTTCGACACGGTCTTCCCGCAGAAGAGCACGACCCGCGCCCGGATCGAGCTCGTGCAGCGTCTCCGCGAGCGCATCAGCGTGCGAGACTCCTGACCGTGTCGACGTTCAGCCACCAGCCCGTCGTGGGCCGGGTGTCCCTCCCTGATCGGACCCGGTCGCCGTGGTGGGAGCTTGGTCGCCGCCTGCTGATGGCCCTGGGCATCCTCGTGGGGACCGTGCTGCTGGTCTACTTCGACCGAGAGGGCTACGTCGACGGCAACGACCCGAGGAACGAGATCAGCCTGCTTGACGCGTTCTACTACACGACCGTCACGCTCAGCACGACCGGCTACGGAGACATCGCGCCGGAGTCACCGCAGGCCCGGCTGGTCAACGCACTGGTCATCACGCCGGCGCGCATCGCCTTCCTGGTCCTGCTGATCGGCACCACCCTGGAGGTCCTCGCCTCGCAGGGACGCGAGATGATCCGGGTGTCCCGGTGGAGGAAGAAGATGGATGAGCACTTCGTCGTCGTGGGCTACGGCACCAAGGGCCGCAGCGCGATCGACACCCTCGTCAGCAACGGTCACCGTCGCGAGGCGATCGTGGTGGTCGACCCGAGCGCGGTGGCGGTCGCCGACGGCAACCGCGACCAGCTCGTGGTGATCGCCGGGGACGCGACGCGCCGCGGGGTGCTGCGCCAAGCCGGCGTCGAGAAGGCAACCCACGTCATCATCACCACCGACCGCGACGACTCCAACGTCCTCGTCACGCTGACCGTGCGTCAGCTCAACCCCGACGCCTGGATCGTCGCGGCCGTCCGAGAGCACGAGAACGTCCCCCTGATGCGCCAGTCCGGCGCCAACGCCGTGATCACGTCCTCCGACGCCGTTGGTCGCCTGCTGGGCCTCTCGTCGATGTCGCCGATGCTCGGCTCGGTGATGGAGGACCTGATGACCTACGGCGAGGGCCTCGAGGTCGCCGAGCGTGACCTGCTGGTCACCGAGGTCGGCAAGCAGCCGCAGTCGCTGCCCGACCAGGTCATCGCCGTCATCCGCGACGAGAAGGTCTACCGCTACTTCGACCCGGTGGTCTCGCTCCTCGCCCGCGGCGACCGGTTGGTCGTCGTACGCCCGGCCAAGGAGCTGCCGTGGGCGCCACGCCCAGGGACCCACGGCGAGGACCTGGCCGACGAGGACGACGACTAGCTCGTGATCGCGTCGCACGCCCACCGGTTCGTCTTCATCAAGACCCGCAAGACGGCCGGCACCAGCCTGGAGATCGCCCTCTCGCGCCACTGCGGACCCACGGACGTCGTCACCCGGATCAGCCCCGACGACGAGGAGCTGCGCGCGGCCGCCGGGGCAGTGGGACCCCAGAACGACGACACCGATCCCAGCTCGTACGCCCACATGGGCGCCCGTCGGGTGATCAGGGTGATCGGCCGTGAGGCCTGGGACTCCTACTTCACGTTCGCGGTCGAGCGGAACCCGTACGACGTGGTCGCGTCGTCCTACCGCTACAGCGCCCGCAAGCCGACCTTCACCAAGACGTTCGCCGAGTTCGTGCGGACCCCGAAGCGGATGGAGCGCCTCGCGCTCAACGAGCGCCTCTACCGGATGGGTGGACGCGTGGTCGTGGACCAGGTGTACCGCTACGAGGACCTGCCCGCGGCGGTGTCCGACATCTCCGCCCGGCTCGGTCTCTCCCTCGAGCTCCCGCACGCCAAGCAGGGGAGCGGTCCGCACTACCGCGAGCTCTACGGACCCGGGGACGCGGAGATCGTGGCGTCGCGGTTCGAGCGGACGATCCGCGAGTTCGGCTACGAGTTCTGAGCGGGCGGGTGTCGTACCCGTCTGCCACGTTCGTACGTCGGCACGCTGGCCAACCACCCGGTCGTGATCACCTCGGTGGCGTTGGAGAGCTTGGTCGAGTTCGAGCCGCACGATGTCATCGACATCGGCCTCAGCGGTTGAGCTCGCGCGCGCGGTCTCGTTGGTTGAGAAGGTCGCGCAGCGACCGTCACGAAACCCCTCTCCTGGGTCCGTCGTCCTGTTCGAGAATAGTTCTCCACAGATGCGTTGACGCAGGTCAGAGCGTCGGCGGGCTCTGGGAGGATGGACGCATGTCCACCACCGCCCCGGCGCCCAGCACGCTCACTGTGCTGGACCGTGCGCGGGATGCGATGACCGTCCGGCGGCGGGCGGAGGTCGAGGTGCTGGAGGCCGCGCTGGCGTGGGCACACGCCCACGCCCCGGCCGGTGAGGACGACGCAGCTGGGTGGCGTTCGGACACCATCCACGACGCGACCGCCCCTCCACGTCCCTCAATAGAAGTGCCCCGCTCCGCGTGTTTTCGTGCAGCGCTTCTCTGGACCATCCGCATCTGCCGAAAGTCGGCGCGCTTCGTTACGGTTGTCCTGGCGGAAGCGGTAATCGCTGTACCTCGTGCCCGTCTTTGTCTAGACCCACAAGAGCAGTCACGTCCTCAACCGCTGGCCGGACGAGGACGAAGCCGCGTAGCGAATCTCCATCCTCGGTCGACGCTTGGGGGAGAGCAGAGGTCCTCTCCTCGGTTCGGAGGGCGTCGTCGTGACTCTCTGCCCGCACCGTGTGTATGCGGGCGGTCGTGAGACCGAACAGATAGAAGTTGCCTTCCCCAGGCGTCAGCCCACCACCGAATCCGATTTCGGTGGTCTCAGGGATGTCGAATCCGGACCCGCTCTCGCGCTCGGCCCCGTTCACGATGAGGGCCAAGTGGTGCCGATGTGCCCTCTCACCTTCAGGCGCGTAGAGAAGCGTCCAGGCTTCGCCATCCGTAGACACGCCCTTCAGCGCGACGACAGTCCCATCACTCACGCGGTCAGCCTTCCACGGAACTGGCGGACGTCTCCGAAACATCCGCATCTGTCGAGTTGAGGATGCTTGCTGGGACGGCGGTTGCGGGTTGCTAGCGAAACGCCATGGTTGACGAGTTGCTGGCAGCCGTTGGCGGGGACGATGGCGTGCCTGCGCGAGTTCGTGTTCAGGGCCGTTGGGCCCGCGCTGATGTCCGTAGGTGGACGATGCCGCCGCCGTTGTATGAGCCGGCGTAGATCATGCCAGTGGGCGTGGCCGCGAGGTCGTTGAAGGTTCGCGGGGGGAGCCGGGTGTCGAACCGGTTCCAGCTCTCTCCGTTGTTCTCGCTCCAGAAGATCTCGTTCTCGGTGGCGGCGTAGAGCCGGCCCCCTTGTTCGGGATCGGTAGCCACGGCGGTCACGTGGGCCCGTGCGAGCTCGTCGCGCACCCGCTGCCAGGTCTGGCCGGCGTTCGTGCTGGTGAACAACCCGGCAGTGGTGCCTGCATAGACGGTGTCGGCCAGCTGCGGGTGGACCGCGATGGCCGTGATCCGGGTCCCCGCGAGGCCCGCGTCGTGCCAGGTTGCACCGCCGTCGGTGCTCGTGGCGAGTCCGGACCGCCCCGCGGCATAGACGGTCTCCGGGTCCGACGCTCCGACCGCCAGAGGGTGGCCCTCGCCCACCAGAGGGTGACCCTCGCCCGCGCCGAGGGTGTCCGGTGCGGCCTCTCGCCAACTGGCGCCGCGGTCGACGCTTTTCCAAAGGCTCCAGCGGCCCCGTTCGGTGACGGTTGCGTACACGGTCGTCGGTCCCGCGACGGTGACGGCATGCGCTCCTCCACGTCGCGTGACGCTCGCGCATGACGGGCACTGGCGGTAGGTGCCCGAGGGGAGCACACGTCGCCAGTGCTGGCCGCCGTCTCTGGTCCTGAAGAGGCCAGTGTCAGCGGCTGCGTAGAGCACACGCGAACGGTGTGGATCCACGGCGACGTCGTGGACGCCGGGCTCGCCCAGCCCCTGGTTAATGGAATGCCAGCGGCCACGTACTCTCTTGAAGACCCCTCCCGGGTCGAGCCCCGCATACGCGATTCCGGGGTGCCTCGGGTCGACAGCGACCGAGCTGACCCGGCCGGAGACACCCGAACGCATGCGCTGCCAGGTCGCTCCGGCGTCGGTGCTCTTCAGGAGGCCGGCATCCGAGTCCACGTACAGGGTCGAGCGTTGAGCGGGATCGAGCGCGAGTAGCCACGGCTCGTGCGGCTGCATGTCGGCCCGCTGGAACAGCGGCCACCACGTGGCGCCACCGTCGGTGCTCTTCAGGATCCGGGAAACCCCACCGTCGTTCGACGGCCCGGTCTGGGTCTGGGCGTAGACGGTCGCGGGGTCTCTCGGGTCGGGGGAGACCTGGTGGATCCATTTGCTCGTCAGGCTTGTGGGCTGCCAGCTCGCGCCGGCGTCCGTACTGCGGTACAGCGCCTGGACGCCCCGATCGTTCGACGTCGTCGCGAACACGACGCGCGGGTCACTAGGGTTGACCACGAGCCTGTCGACGTCCAGGCCGGGAAGTCGACCCGAGGGACTCCAGCTGCGGCCGCCGTCGGTGCTCTTGACGATGCTGTCCTCGCTCGGCAGCACCGGTGTCGCCGCGTATCCATGGTCGAGAAACTGCCATTGCTGGTTCGGCGCATAGAGCACCCGCGTGTCCTGCGGGTCGATGGCGAAGTCGATCCGCCCCTCCTGGAAGCGGGTCCAGTGGCCCCCGCCGTCGGTGCTCCGCCAGGTGGCGGTGGCACCGCCCGCGTACATCAGACCCGGGTCGAGGGGATGGACCGTCAGCAAAAAGATCCACCCCTCGCCGCGTCGCTGGATTACTGCCCTCTCCGCCCTGTTCGGGACCAGGTCGGTGGCTTGCCAGGTCCTGCCGCCATCGTCGCTCGCGAACACCCCGGCGCTGCCGCCGACGTAGAGCACGCTCGGCCCCGTGGCGGTGATCGCCAGGGCGTCCACACGATCTCCCTGGCCACCACGAGGGAACGGCAGCATTCGCCACGTCCGTCCGCCGTCCGCGCTCTTGAAGAGCCCGGCATCGAGCGAGGCCGCGTACATGGTCCGTGGGCGTCGCGGGTCGGCCACGATGCTGCCGAAGCCGCTGGCGCCCCCGCCGACCTGCGTACCCGGCCAACCCCTCGCCGCGCGTGGCGGGGGGATGGCGCGTGGCGGGGGGATGGCGCCCGGCGCAGGATGCTGGGCTTGCGACGCGCCCATCGGCGGGCTGTCGCCGCCACCGCGCACAGCCAAGCCCCCGCCCGTCGCGGCAACGACAAACACGACTGCGCTGATGGCGTAGCGAAGGTGGCGACGCCTGGCCCGCTGGCGGGCTTCACGGATCAAGGCTTCCGGCGCCTCAACCTCTCCCGGATGGGGGTGGGCGGGGAGGCGAGTGTTGAGTGCCACGGCTGCCTCTTGGTCCCTCAGAGTTATGATGCTAGTGTCACTAGTATCATGCTGAATGTCAAGGTCGATCCCTTCGAGCCAACCGATCTGCACACCCAGGTCGCCGCGGAGATCCGACGAGCCATCGCGGACGGCGAGGCCAAGGCCGGGGAGCGGCTTCCGCCCGCGCGCGACCTCGCGGCCGAGCTCGGCGTCAACACCAACACGGTCCTGCGCGCGCTTCGGGCGCTGCGTGACGAGGGCCTCCTCGAGTTCCGCCGCGGCCGCGGCATCACCGTCACCGGGACGCCACAACGGAGCGCCGTCATCGCCAAGGCAACGGAACTCGCCCGCATGGCCCGCCAACACGGATACCGGCAGGACGAACTACTCGAAATCGTCCGAAGCGTCAGTTGACGAGTTGAAGGGCGCCCCCCGGACACCGGAATCTATAGGGAGCATCATGAGATCACGTACGGTCATGGCCGCAGCGGCAGCGCTCTGCCTCATGCTCGCGGCAGTTTTGCCTTTGACAAGTGCGGTCGCTGCGCAACCAACACGGGATCCGATCCGGTCGGGCATCGGTGAACGCGGTGAAGGATTCTCGTTCATTTTCCCGGAGAGCAAGACCGTGGGTTGTGGATTCGCGGAGCTGGCCGAGGTCCGGGTTGGGGGTATCGACTGGGAGTTCAGCGACGGGCGACTCGTGTCAGTCAACGTGGCAGACATCCAGATCACGAACCTCGACACGGGCACGTCGTACCTTCAGAAGTCCCGGTACCACAGCACGACCACGATCCTGCCCGACGGCAAGGAACTCGTCGAGATCGACGGACGGTTCTGGGTGGCATTCGTAGAGGGGGATGTGGGTCCGGACGGACAAGTTGTGGGTCCGGGCGGTGCTGAGTACTTCGTGTCCGGTCGTCAGACGTTCGTGTACGACCCGAAGAGGGACGCCATCACCTCGTACTCGTTGACGGGCGAGGCCACGGACGCCTGCGAGATTCTGGGTTAGAGGGGGAGCCTGGCCCTGGAAACGCAGCCGCTGTTGGTACGGCACAGCGTGAGGACTATCCAGACGCCCGATCATGCCGCGATCTGCGCACGCTCATGCCTGCGGGTTCAGGCGGTCATTGGCAATGGCACCGGCGGTAGGTCAGCGCGAAGGGTGGAGGACGACGAGCGCAGTCTCTCCTGCGATCGCTTCGAAGTCGGAGAGGTTGTTTGTGGCGACGGGCAGCCTGGGGTCGGACGCCAACGCGGTAGCTGCCGTCCAGATGTCGTTGGTTCCGCCGTTGTGGAGATGACCGCGCAGCTTGGCGTGCAGCGGCCCCCAGGTCCGGGCGACGTCGGCGCTGTAGGGAGGACGAATGTGCGGCGGATCGCCCCATCCCACTCCTGCGTTCGTTTCTCGCCCCAGCTGCGGGAAGCCGGAAGCGCCAGCAGCTCCCCGTAGGTTGCGAAGCTGATCGCGATCAGTCGTCCGCGCAGGATGGGCTTCCACGCCTGAGCCTGTTCGGCGTCGAGCAGGAGCCAGGTGGCGACGTCAGTGTCCACGAGCGCCGGGACCGACTCCTCTTGAGGGGTCGTCATGCGGTGAGGTCGGCCAATGCCGCAAGCAGCTCGTCACGCTCGTCCTGAGTTGTCACCAGGGCGGCCTGGTCGAGGTCGGGGACACCGACGCCCTGCTCCGAGGCGAGCTCCCGGACTGAGGGGACCGGCTCCCAGAAGTCGTCACCACCGAGAATCAGCGACTCTGGCGAAGAGATCGCCCGGACATCAACGCTCTTGGCAAGCGATGTCGCTGGGTTGTAGGTAACGACTCCTTGGAAGTTCGAGAGTCCTCTCATCGCCTCGTGGATTTGGCTCTCCATCTCGGGAGGAAAGGTGACGCTCACGGTTTCGCCGGTCGGGGTGTGAAGCCGCGCGGTGTGTCGGTCCAGATCGGCCTCTCGCAGCGTGCCCGTGAGGACGTTGGGCTGCTGGCTCGGGATCACGGCGCTCTGCGCGATGCGGCGCATGCGCGCACGGCCAGACGCGTCTATGCGCACCGATGTGTGATGCGACCGAGCGCGGCGGGTGCTCTCGATAAGTACCTCGGTGTTCCGGTCGCCGATGGCTAGGTCGCCTGCGAGCTCAGCCAACGCCCGCGCAACGCTGGGATCGACGTCGGAGTCTGGGCTGTGGAATGCGAGAACGAGCTGATCGAACGCAGCGCCAGCGAGGTCGTCCACGCCTACTTCGAACGCCTCCGAGGTCTCCTCAGCAAGAGTCGGTAGCCCGAGCACCGCCACGACGCTCCCGGCGCGCACCTCTCGGAAGTGCAGACGCGTGGCAGCCTCGACCGCGGCCACGTGTCGACCAGTTGCACCGCGCCGAGGCTTCCCGAGAGCGACGTACGCGGATGCTGCAAGAGCTCCCTCAGGTCGATGAGCAGTCGGGCCACGTCCCGGGCCTGAACGGACCCAAGTTGCGCGGTGTCGCCGCGCAGCGTGACCCTGACCTCTTCTCCAGCCATGACGTCAGGGTTGCACAGAGGGCCGACGGTGTCCCCGGAGTAGCGCTTGAACGCCCGTTGACGACCGTCTGGATTACCGCGAGGCAGGTGATCGAGAGAGCCGTCCTGCCGTTGAGCGAGACGGACCGCGCCAGCGTCAATCTGCGAAAGGGAGGGGGTACCTGCCGCCCATGCAGAACCCATGGACGACATAGAAAACCGCCCCCGACCTAGCGAATGTGCAGGTCAGAGGCGGTTTGGTGCTGGTGGGCGATACTGGGTTTGAAATCTTCTGCCGGAGCAGTGGCGATACTGGACATAAGTGGCCATTAGGCCCCTGACCTGCGGCAATGCCGTTTTGTATCGCCTACCGGCGTGGACGCGAACGGACAGTTTCTGCCATCCTTGTTGCACGTTGTTGCACGTTGTTGCACGCGAGGGGAAATCGGGGATGGCACGCAGGCGCGGCTTCGGAGCCATCAGGAAGCTCCCGTCTGGACGGTGGCAAGCCTCCTACCTCGGCCCCGACACCCTCCGACACAAGGCGCCTGTCACCTTCGAGACGGCTGAGGATGCCGAGGGCTGGCTCACTGACCGACGTCGCGAGATCAACAACGAGGACTGGACCCCGCCCACGACCAAGCCTCCGATCACCTTCGGGGAGCACGCCGAACGATGGCTGACGAACCGCACCCTGAAGCCGCGCAGCCGTTATCACTACCGAAAGATGCTCGACTCCAAGCTGCTGCCCACCTTCGGCGACATAGCGCTCAAGCACATCACCGCCGACCTCGTCGACGACTGGTACTACCGGCTGGGGGACTCGGCCCCTACGTCTCGAGCGCACGCCTACGGGCTGCTGCGGACCATCCTCGGAGACGCCGTGCAGCGTCGCCTCATCACTCACAACCCGTGCCACATCCGCGGCGCCGGGAACGTGAAGCGTGCCAAGCAGATCGAGCCCGCGACTCTGCCGGAACTAGAAGCGCTCGCTCAGGCAATGCCGGAGCGCTACCGGCTGATGGTGCTGCTCGCCGCCTGGTGTGGCCTCCGATACGGCGAGATCACCGAGCTACGCCGACACGACGTCGACCTCACCCGCGGCGTGGTGAAGATACGCCGCGCAGTCGTGCGGGTCGACGGCACGTTTGTCGTCGGCACCCCGAAGTCAGACGCCGGAACACGAGACGTGACGATCCCGCCGCACCTGCTCCCCGTCGTCAAGACCCACTTGGCCAGCAACATCACCGGAGGCCGCGACGGACTCCTCTTCCCCGCAGCCGGAGACCCGACCAAGCACCTGGCCCCCGCCACGCTCTACAAGGTCTTCTACAAGGCACGCGAGGAAGCAGGACGGCCCGACCTCCGGTTTCACGACCTCCGCCACACCGGCGCCGTCCTAGCGGCAAGCACCGGCGCCACACTGGCCGAACTGATGGTCCGCCTCGGACACTCCACCGCCGGCGCAGCACTGCGCTACCAACACGCGGCCAAGAACCGCGACAAGGTCATAGCCGAAGCCCTGTCGGACCTGGCGACGAAAGAGCGCTGACCTGGCGCCACGGAAGCCAGTTCATCATCCGCATACGAGACGCGCGATGGCGACAGGCCGAACCTGACGGATCATGTCGGCACGACCTGCACGTTCGTTGATGGACGACAAAGTTGACGGAGGTCTTCGTCGGCGTTGAAGTGGTCCGGCTAAGTCCGAGATTCTCGGCCCCACTAGAGCGCCGAGCTGCAGGGACCAAGGCGAGCCGGCGCGGAACGAAGTCGGAATCCAGCAGTCGAGGTTCGTGCGTACCATCATGACGAGCGCGTGCCTGACGGCGGAGGGGAATCGATCCCCGGTCTGGCGTGTCGCAGGACCTTAGGAGCAGACTGCTGATGCCGTAGCTCCCGAGGTGTGACGTTCATCGTCTCGGGACAGGTAGGTGCTCGCAGGACAAAGGTCTCCCCGCATGGACGCCCACGCCATTCCCCAAGTGAGCGGCGGCTTCACCGGAGTACACCTCCAGTGGAGCGGGCCGCGCGCGTGGACCTACGCGCCGGGAGGCTGGACCATCCAGCGCCGTCTGGCCGGCCGGCGGGTGGCGAGGGACTGCGCACGGTTCGACGACGACGAGATCGCCCACCTTCGGGACGTGCGCGAATTGCGGGTGGGCTTCGGCGTCGTCACCGTGAGGGACGCGGAGTGGCTCTCCGACCTGACAGCCCAGGGCAGTGCGGGGTCGACGCCGGGGGAGTTGTTCCGCGTCGACCTCGACGGCGTACGACGCGTCGTGCGGATCGTCGCCACGGCCAAGCTGTGCTTCGTCACGGCACTGTGCGAAGGCCGAGTGGTGGCCGTGAGCGGGCCGGAGAGCGGGCTCTCGACCCACCAGCTGACGGCGAGCCGGATCGACGCGGTCACGATCCTGGTCGTGAGCGTCGACAGCCTGCAGGTCTGCGTCGACGTCCCGGCGGCGAACGAGGAGGCCGACTGGTCCGCGGTGCCGTCGCTGGTGACCGGCCTGCAGCTGCCGTTCCGCGAGCTGGTCCCCAGCCTGAACAGCGATGCGGACGAGCTTGCGCTGGCGCAGAGCCGGCTGCTGCCGGGGGAGGTGCTCGACGAGGAGTCGTTCGCCCGGCTGGCCGCGGTGCTGCGTCCGGTGCTCCGGGCGGCCGGCCCGCCGCGGCCTTCCGAGCTCGTGCTGCTGCTGCGCGAGCACGAGACCGACCAGGCCGACGAGGCGCGGGGGCTCGACCCGGTCCGGGTCCTGCTCGCGCACCCGACGTGGCGGCGGGCCCTGGGGTTCGCGTTCGCCGACGACGACCCCTCGTTGGTGGTGGGCGGGACCTACGAGTACCGCATCAGCGCTACCTACCCGGCGTCCGACGTGCTCGACGCCAACCTCGGGTTCGCCACTGTGCCCTCCGGCACCCAGCTCCCGGACGACTTCTACGTCGGGGGTGTGCGGATGCGCGTGCCCAAGCCCGTGACGGTCGCCCTGGACCCGGCGACCGGGGAGAGCGGCCTGGTCCGCGTCACGCGACGTGGCATCGCGCTCGACCCGAGGCGGGAGTCGTTTTGGCTCAACGCCGGCCTCGACGATTGGAGCCTGGTCGTCGACTTCCCGGCGCCGGTGTCGAGTGTGGTGCTGGAGCTCGCTCCCGGCCACGACCTGGAGTTCGTGGCGGGCGCAGCCGCGGCGCTCTTCGCGACGACGGATCCGGTGCCGCCCGGCCCGCGGCCCCGCCTCGACCTGGCCGCACCGGCCGAGCAGCTCCGGCTGCGGGGGACCGGCTTCCTGCACGCGCTGCGAGAGGCAGGAGCGGGCGTGGAGGGCGAGATCGAGGAGTACGTCGTGCTGCCGCCGGTCACCCTCGGCGACACGCCGCTCTCGGTCGCGCCGCTGCTCGCGACCGCGACGAACCTCCAGCAGCCGGTCCCGGTGCCGGTGGGGCCCACGCTCCCCGCGCAGGTGGCGCCCCGTCACAGCCTCGGGTTCCGCGTCGAGTGGCGGCCGACGCCGGCCTTCGGGCTGACTGCCTGGTCCCCGGGCGCGGACGAGGCGCCGCCGCTGGACGCCACGATCTTCCAGGTCGAGCGTCGTCTGGAGCCGGCCGGACCCTGGCAGCCGGTGCTGGAGGACGAGAACTGGACCCTGGGTGATCGCGACGGCGAGCTCCGCGAACTCGCGCTGCCGCCGGGCAGCGAGCTGTTGGCGGCGTACCCCGAGATCGCTGGGAGGCCCACGGGCGGCATGCTCGACCTGAACCTCGTCGACACCTTCGTCACCGACGGCGGCGCGCCGCCGCCGGCTCCGGGGACCCACCACCGCTACCGCGTGCGCGCGGTCGACGCCATCGGCCGGCCGAGCCCGGGGTGGCGCGAAGCCGACCCGGTCCGTCTGGAGAAGCACGTCCCGCCGCCGCTCCCCGTCGGCCCCGACGACCTCGGTGACGCCAGCCCCGACGAGCCGGTCGGGGTACAGGTACGCGTCCTCGTCCGGGACGCGCCCGACCTCACGCCCGCCGAGGAGGCGCTGCTCGGCGGCAGCGCCACCGCGGTCGTCCTGCGCTGGGGGTGGCACGCCGCCCAGCGAGACCAGGACCCGCTGGCGAGCGAGTTCAGGGTGTACGCCGCGCCGCCGCTCGACGCCGTCAACGGACAGGTGAGCGGGGTGAGCACGCTGAGCACGGGCTTCGCCTCGACCTACCGGGTCGACCTGCAGCTGGACCGCTCGGTCGGCGCTGACGTGGCCGCCGGCTTGCGGCTGAACGCGGGACACCCCTTCCTGATCCGTTCGCACACCGCGGGCGACGCGATCCAGATGACGGTCGAGACCCGCCTTCACACCGCGGCCGGCACGGCGCCTGTCCCGGTCACCGGGCCCGTCGTGGTGCCGGTGCCGATGACGGCCGACCGCAGCCGCCCGCCCGCCTGGGGCGAGCGGACCGAGGTCGTCCCGCTCACCGCCGCGTCCACGTACCAGATCGTGCTCCGGGACCGGCTCGTCGTCGACCAGGACCACCCCGTCGATCAGCTGTGGGTCGGGGTGAGCGCTGCGGACGACCAGGCCTACGTGCCCGACCAGCTGGCTCCGGCCGAGACCCGCCCCGGCAACGAGAGCGCGATCGTGGCCACCCTCGCCATCGCTCGTCACCACGGCCGCCCCAGCCTGGAGATCCCACCCCCGCTCGCCGCCGTACCCGTCGTCCGCACTCCGGAGCCCGGCGCGGAGCCGCTGCGCTTCCCCTTGGACCTGACGCCCCACCTCCCCGCCGCGGCGCTCTCGGCGTCGAGGGTGCGCCATGAGCGGGTGTCCGCGCGGCTGCTCGCCGCCGCCTGCGCGGCGACCGAGGACGGGCGGGTCCTCGGCCGGCCTGTCGAGCCGCTGGAGCCCGGTGACGACGACGAGGAGATCCCGGTCCCCAACCCCGACGACCGCGCCGCCCTCGTCGCCGCACTGCGGACCGGCCGGTCAGCGCTGGTGGAGGACCGCTTCGTGGTCTACCTGGCCGGCCGGCACCCCTATCGCGACCGGCTGTTCGCTCCCGCCCATCTGGAGCCCGTCGTCCCGGGGACCTTCGGCGAGCAGCTGCCCCCCGCGGCCGAGCGGTGGCTCTACCGGGTGCGAGCGGTCGACCGGGCCGGCCACGTCTCGGCCGGTTCCGCCACCGCCCGAGCCGTGGTCCGCGTGCCGTCACGACTTCCTGGCGCTACGCCGGTGCGGGCGCCTCGGCTGGACGGCGACGCCGCCGACCTGGTGCGCGTGGCCGTGCCGGCGGACCCCACGGTGACGCACGTCCTGACCTTCCACGCCGCGTCGACGGGGGTCGGGCCGGTCGCGACCCACGAGGTGATCCGGGTGCCCAACCGGCCCGACCTGCTGCCGGCGAGCGGCTGCTGGCTGGCCGCGGCCGACGGCCTCCTCCTCACCCCGGCCGCCGTGCCGCTCGACGGCCCGGGCGTGGTCACCGACACCGACGGCACCCGCCGGCTCCAGGTCACGGTGCCGGTCGCGGATGACGGTCGGACACGGGTCTGGCTGGCGAGCCTCACATTCGACGGCATCCCGTCGCCAGTGGCCGGGCCGTACACGATCCACGGCGCGGACATCCTCGCGCGCGTGTCGGGAGGGGGCTGAGCATGGCCACCTTCCTCCCCTTCGTGGCCGTCGCCGCGGTCCAGCGCGGAGGTCCAGACGTGCTCGTCACGCTGCCAGACCCACCGCGACAGCCCGGGGAACCCCTGGTCCGTCCCGGCGTCGCCCGGCTGGCCGGCGCGCAACTGATGATGGTGCCGCTCGTACCGCAGGGGGGCGGCACCGTCAACGTGCACTCGCCGGTCACCGGACCCTGTCGCCAGGTCGACCTGACCGCCACCCCGATCGCGGCGCTTCCCGGTGTGTCCATCCTCCTGGAGATCTCACCGCTGCCGTTCGCCGCGGCAGCGGTGCTGCGACGCCTTCCGGGCCTGCCCGTCTTCTACGTCGCCGTCCCCGCCCTGGCCAGCCCGCCACCCGACGACCACCTGGTGGCGGCGGGGGAGCAGCTCGGCACCGAGGCGATCGCCTGGGTCGGGGCCCTCTTCGACGACCGCCTGGCCCTGTCGCCGCTGACGGTCATGGGGCTGATCGGGGACGCGATGCCGGTCCTCGACACGAATGCCGAGGTGGCGGACTGGCAGAGACTCGCCGACGAGCTCGACGTCGCGGGCAGGACGCTCCGCGTCCTCGACCACGCGGGCCGGCCCGGAGCGTCGTACCGCGTTCGGGTGGTCGCGCCCGCGGGGACGACTGTGCAGACCGCCGACGCCACCGGCAGCCTGACGCTGCCGGCGGGCGACCTGGAGCTGCGCTGGATCGCCGACGAGGACGGCGACCCCGTCGATCGACCGGTGCACGCGCTCGTCGAGCGCTCGCTCGCCGACGCCGACGACCTGACCACGAGCAGCGCGCCCGGCGAGTCGATCGCGATCCCGGCCGCGCTCGCCCACGGTCATCTGCAGGTGCTGGACGCCGGCCGGTGGTTCGCCGACCGGTCACCCGGGCTGCTCGCCGGGCTCGGCAACGTGCACCCGCGCAGTCGCCTGCAACCGCTGGTCGACGGGTTCGCCACCTTCGCCCCGATGCTCGACGACCTCAGGGCGGCCACCGGCCCGGGCTGCGGGGCCCACTTCGCGGGGTGGTCGTTCAACGACTTCCCGCTCGACCTCGACGACCAGGCCGCCACCATGCTCACCGAGCTGGTGCGTGCGCTGACGAAGGGTGGCGGGGCGGGCGCGGAGGCGGACGGCGCGCGGTTCCTCATCGACCAGTACATCCACTTCCGCGACGACGCCCCGGCCGGCGACGACCTCGAGGCGGCCGCGGTGCTGCTGCTGATCCTCGGGTACGACGCGATGGTGGTGGCTGGGCTCCTCGGCCGCCTGCCGCGCGACCCAAGGTGGCTCGTCGCGATGGTCAGCCTGGCCGCCCTGGCTGCGTACGTCGTCGGTGCCGCCTTCGCGGGCGACATCCTCGAGTTCCTCGAGGGCGAAGCCGACGAGAGCAAGGGGATGGCGGAGGTGCTCAACGCGATCCGGCCGAACATCGCGCTGCGGGCCCACCACCCGGCCCGGTTCTCCGACAACCCACTGGTGGTTCCCAACCCACTGCCGGTCGCTCCCTCCGCCTACCTCCACGGGGTCAGCAGCTGGCACCAGAAGTTCCAGGTGATCCGCCGCACTCCCGACGCTCTCGGCAACGAGGTCGTCGGCTACGTCGGCGGCATCGACATGAACAAGAACCGCCTGGACGGCTGGGGACACCACGGATCGAAGTGGCGGCCCGCGGACGGGGCGGCGCTGTCACCCGCGCCGGAGGCGGGCGCCTTCCACGACGTCCACGCGCGTATCACCGGGCCTGCGGCGGCCGATGTGGCGCTGACCTTCGAGCGTCGCTGGGCCCTCGACACCAACCTGCAGCCTGCTCCCGGTCCGACCGACCCCCCGATCCCGGGCGTCGCCTTCACTGCGCCGGACCCCACAGATCCGGAGGTGCCCCCGCAGCCCGCGCGGCACCTGGTCCAGGTGGGCCGCAGCGGCTACCGCCCCGCACCGGGCGGCGAGGCACGCGCGCTGCCCTGGTCACCGCTCGGCGAGACGACCGTCTCCGACGCCCTCGTGAACGCGATCGGGTCGGCCCGCGAGTACATCTACATCGAGGACCAGTACTTCACGCCCCACGACGAGTACGTCGCTGCGCTGCTCGACGCCGCCGTCCGGGAGCCGGCGCTCCGGCTCGTCGTGGTGATGCCGTCGTCCTCGGACCAGGTGTTCGGCGATGTCCGGCACGCGGAGATGTTCGAGCTGCTGCGCGACGGGCGCAATGGAGACGGCTACGGAGACCGGATGATCGTCGCCGCGCCGGTGCGCCGGCCGCGACTCGGTGACGGCGGGCGGGTGGCGAGTCTGGGCCGACTCGTGCTGCAGGAGGACCTGCCGGCGACCGGCGACCAGATCCTCGTGGGCCCCCGGTCCAGGCTTCCCGAGGTGAGCCTGCTCTCACCGTTCGTGCCCTTCTGGCTGTGGGTGGACGGCGAGCGGATGCTGGCCGTCGAGCAGCGCGACGACGTGCTGTCGACGTCGGAGGTGCCGAGCCGCCGGTTCCTGCTGTCGCGGGCGACCGGGCCCACCAACCGGTGGGGCGCGCAGCCGAGGCTGCACACGGCCGGCGCGGCCGTCACGATGGCGCAGGTCCCAGGCATCTACGTCCACACCAAGGCGATTATGGTCGACGACATCTTCGTCGGCATCGGGTCCTGCAACACCAACCGTCGCGGGTTCTTCCACGACGGCGAGATCCAGGCGTTCGCCGTGCCCGAGCAACTCAAGGCCTCCCGCGAGAACCCCGCGCTGGCGTTGCGGACGGCCCTGTGGGCCGAGCACCTCGGCATCCCGCCCGCGATGGGACCGACCCTGCTCGCAGATCCCGTCGCGGCGTTCGAGCTCCTCCGTCGGTCCACCTATCTCGGCAACCGGATGAGCACCTTCGAAGCTCTTGGCGCGAGGACCGAGCTCGCGCTGCTTGGCGAGAGCGTCCAGTGGGCCGAGACGGTCGCTACGCTCTTCGGCACCGTCAGCACCGACGTCCTGCCGTACGCCTGGAACACCCTCATCGAGCCCACGACCGCCAGCGACCTCACCCCCCGCCTCGGGCCCGGGATCGGAACCGTGTGAGCAGCCGATGAGCGCACCCCTGAGCCTCTTCACCCTCCTCGGCGCGACCTCGGTGGCGGACGCGGCCGAGCGCTGGCCCCGCGAATTGTTCCTGCCCGACGTGGGCATCGTCGCCGGCGGTGACGACCCCGAGGACTACGAGACGCTGCTCTCCTACCTGGACCAGACGCTCTCCTTCGCGGCCGTGCGACCCGGTGCGGGCGCGGACCAGGTCGGCCTGGTCGCCGAGGTCGTTGTGACGAACCCCATGGGTCCCCCGCGCTCGCTGGTGCTGCGAGAGCTTCCGGACATCGAGTTCGTCCTGCTGGACAACACCCCCGGCAGTCCGGCGCGACTCTTCGTCACCCTGTCCGACGCCGGCCTCGAGGTGGTAGTCGAGGGACTGCCGGTGGAGGTCCGGCTGCCCGCCGGCCTGCTGGGGCCGCTGCGCACCGAGGAGGAGGAGCGCGGCGGGCCGGCGCAGAGCGAGGAGCGGCACGGAGCCGACTTCGTCAGCAGCTCGTACGACGCCCTGCAGATCTTCCTCAGCGAGGTGCACGAGTCCCGGATCCTGGTGCACCTGCGGGTCCGGCTGACCGAGGAGCGGGACCTCGTCATCGAGCCCGCGGTGCCCATCTCGGTGGGCCCGTGCCGATTCAGCGGCCTCCCGTGCCGCGGGGTGCACGACCTCGGCTTCCTGCCGTACCCGGTGCTGCGAGGGAGCCACACCCGCGACGAGATGGCCCTGGAGTGGGCCCGCCACGAGATCCCGACCGGACTCGGGCTGGAGGGGACCGGCCTGATCACGGTGCGCACCCTCGATCTCGACCAGACCCGCGACCCGCTCAAGCAGTTCCTCGAGCGAGCCCGCAGCTCCGTCACTCACCCGTCGGGGACCGGCGCGGACGTAACCGACCTCGAGTTCGTCCTGGAGGACCTGGCCCTCCCGGTCTCCGCGTGGCTGACCCCCGTGGCCACCCACGGCAGGTTCGGGCTGCGCAGGGCCGTGCTCATCGAGTCCGACGCGGTGGAGGCCTACGACCTGAGCCAAGCGCCACTCGAGGTCTCCCTGGCGTCGGTGGTCGACTGGCGGCTGCGGATCTTCCGCCTGATCTTCGAGAGCCCGACAACGGTCGTCGCCCGGATGGCGGTGCTCTTCGGCGACAGCGTCGAGGAGGACCACGCCCTACTCATCGACGTGACCGACGGATGGCTGCTCCAGGGTGCGTGGGTGCCGCCCGCGCCGATCCGGTTCCTGTCCATCCTCGGCGCCCGCTTCTACCTGATGTCGGCGCGGCTGGGCTTCCTGCTCCGCGACGTGCAGAGCGCCCAAGGCACGGGCTGGTTCGACCACGTGCGCGCCACCTTCGACCTGGGGATCGCCGTCGGCGACGAGAGCCCCGGTCCCATCACCCTGTCCGGCCCCGCCAAGCCGCCCGGCGCCGACCTGGGGATGGACGTGGTGCTGAGCAACCTTGGCTGGGACCTGGGCGAGAAGAAGTTCATCCCGGACCTGTGGCTGCCCGAGGGCCTGAAGTTCACGGCCTTCAAGGTCCTCCAGCTCGACCTCGAGGAGGTGGTCTTCCTCTCGGAGGACAACGGCGGACGGTACGTCGCGCTCAGCGGCGGCATCGCGATCTTCCCCGGCGCCGGTGACCCGGAGCCGAAGCACGTCGAGCGCGGGACTCCCGGCGTACCCGCCGAGGGCCAGCCCAACGGGGCCGGCCTGCGATTCCGGCGCCTGCGTCTGCGGACCGGCGGCAACGAGGCGGCCGCGCCGATGCTGATCGACGGGATCAGCCTCTTCCTGAAGATCGGGCGCTTCGAGGTCAGCGGGTCCGGCACAATCACCGATACCACCCGGGACGGCCACCGCTACCAGGAGTTCGGGCTCGGCCTGCAGCTGCGCTTCACCGCCATGGAGAAGGACTTCGCCATCGGCGCCCAGCTCTTCTACGGCCGCGTCGAGGGTCCGGTCGACCGGTTCACGTACTGGCTGTTCGGCTTCCAGCTCGCCTACTGCCCCGTGGGGACCTACGAGCTGCGCGGCATTAGCGCCCTCGTCGCCGGTGGCATGATGCCAGCCCTGCCCGAGCCCAGCGGCAAGCCGCAGGAGATGCGGCTGCTGGACTGGTACCGCCTGAACCGGGCCGCCGGCGCGGTGACCGTCCGCGACGACCGGGCGCCGCAGCGGGGCGGCTGGCGGACCGAGCAAGGGGCCGAGGCGGCCGGGGTCGGCGCCGACCTAGGTCTGTCGGTGAGCCGGGCGGTCACCCTGCGGGTGTTCATGTTCTTCCACCGCAGCGACGCGGCGGCCGGGCTGCTCATCTCGGGCGAGGTCTTCGTCCTCAAGGCGAGGACCCCGGTCGGCCTCGGTGCGATCGAGGCGGATCTCGAGCGGGACCGCTACAGCGCGCTCATCGGAGTCGACCTCGACCTCGCCAAGCTCCTCGACTCCGAGAGCGACCTGGCCAAGGGCCTGGGCCGGTTCACCGGCACGCTCTTCGCGAGCAACGACCCGGCGATGGCTGCGATCGGCCAGCTGACCGACCCGTCGAGCTGGCTGACCCTCTCCTTCGACAAGTCCTTCCTCGGCCTGTCGGCCCGGATCTCGCTCGGGCTCTGCCTACAGATCTCGGCCCGTCCCGGCCCGAGTGGCGGCGGCCTGCTCGCGATGGTCAAGGCCAAGGGCTCGATGGGTGTCGGCAAGGTGGAGTTCTACGCGGTGCTCGGCGTCCTCGTGGGCACCTGGGGCAACGAGGCGAGCTCCTCCGGCGTCATCGCGTGGGCCGAGCTGGCCCTGCGGATCAAGGTGTTCTGGGTCTTCTCCTTCGGCGCGTCGGTCAAGGCGGCGGTGGAGCAGCTGGGGCCGCAGGAGCCGAACTACCGCCGGCTCGGCCTCGAGGTGCGCATCGAGACGCCGTGGTGGCTGCCCGACGTCACCTTCCGCGTCGAGCGCGTGCGCGGCCTGCCCCAGCCCGAGGCCATGCCGGTGCTGTCGGCCCCCATGAGCCGGGCCACCGTCCGCGAGCCGGGGCTCACGACCGAGGTGGCGGCGGCGAGCACCACCCTCGGCGACCCCGGAGCGGTGCACACGGTCGCCGAGCTCCGGTCGACCTCGCCGGCACCGGTCCCGGAGCACACCTGGGACTCGCTGGTGCCGGTCAGCGTCGACTCCATCATCGCCCTGGACTTCGCCGCCTCGCTCGGCAACGAGACGACGGTCGTGCCGAGCGTGCCCGCAGGCGCCGGGCAGCAGGCGCCGGCGCCGCCGGCACAGAACGAGCTCACCGCGACGTACACCCTGATGGAGGTCGGCGTGCGGCGCCGACCGCGGTACGGCGCGGACGCGGGCGTCTGGACCGACCTCCTGGCCCCGGAGGACAGCCAGGTCGGCACGCTGGGCGACCTGCTGTCGGACCCCGACCTCGCCGTCACCTTCTCCTCCGTGCTGCGCTTCCGCTGGGACGCCGACGTCGTGCTCGACGACGCGCTGGACCCGCGGCGGCTGCTCGTCAACGCCGACACCCCGTACTCCTTCCTCACCGGGAACCCCGCCACGGAGGAGGGCCTGCTGGCCAACGACCCGGCGTACCCCTGCTGCGGGGGGAAGCGGAGCGTCCCGCGCCACGTGCTGGACTTCACCGCCGTGCCGCTCGGCGTCCGTGCCCCCGTGGTCCAGCGCTTCACCGAGAGCACGAGCACGCTGCGCTGGCAGCTGCCCCTGCCGCCCGTGGTCGCCGGATCCCAGGGACCGCAGGCCGGCGTCCACGTGGCGCGGGTCCTCCCGCACAGCATGGTGGACCGGGCGCTCGCGGTGGTGACCTTCGACGAGCCCGCCTACCAGGTCGAGCTCGAGGTGTTCTGGACGCCTGAGCACATCGCCGAGCTCGAGAGCGAGCTCGTCATCGAGGCAACCCGGGGGCTGGAGGTCGTGGATCGCCGCCGACTTCGTTTGGACCAGGCGAGCCCGGTCCTGCGGGTCCACCTCGAGGACTCCCGCGGGCTCACCTCGCTCACGCTGCGATACGCCCGCGGCGCCGACAGTCCCGGAGGCACCGCGATGCCCACGGACGAGACCTTCGAGCTCCGGCGCATCCAGTACCGCAGTGTGCGGGAGACACGCGACCTCCTCTCCTACCAGGGCCGGTGCGGGGGCCACGGCGACGGCGCCGGCGGGGGCAAGCTCGCCTGGCTGCCCAACCACGACTACGAGCTCGCCCTCAAGGTGCGGACCACGGTGGGCTACCAGGGCAGCGCACAGGAGGCCGTCGTCGAGCAGCGGGCGGGGTTCCGGACCCGCGGCCTGCCCGGGCTCAACGCCGTCGCGGCCGTCGGCGACGAGCTCGAGCCCTACGTCGAGTCGATCTACCCCGGCGCCACGCCCCGCCTGCTCTACCGGGCCGAGCCCGTCGTCCTCGCGTTCGACGAGCGCTTCAACTCGCTGCTGCCGGTGGATCGGACGCCCGCCCCGGGCGCCCCGGCGGAGCGGACGCAGCTGCTCGAGTGGGTGCTCGCCGTCGACCAGGCCGACAGCACGCGGCTCTCGGTCACAAGCCCCGACTGGGTGGTCGAGCACCGGGGCACCGCGCCACCACCCGCACGCGGACTTCCCTGGGTCATCGACGACCTGCTGGTGACGGCGGGGGTCCGGAGCGCCACGTCGCTGCAGCCACCCACCCTGCGGCTGGAGGCGCTGGCGGCCCGGTCGCCGGCCTGCGGGTCGGTGTCGGGCCTGCACGGCTCGCAGGTGCTCCGGCACGCGCCCGTCGACCCCGACGACCCCGCCGCGACCACCCACCGCTGGCCGGCCCGCACCGACCTCAGGGTGGCGGTCCGCCGCAAGCAGGGGCCCTTCGTGGCGCGGACTCCGTTCGAGGCCGGCGACGAGACAGCCCTGACCGTGGCTGACGAGGGCCGCCTCGGGGCGACCGCATGGCAGGTGGTCGACGGCGCTCTGAGCGTGGTCGGCACGCCGACGGTCGGACTGCGCCACTACGCCCAGCTGGGCGAACCGGCCTGGGACCACGTGCGGATCGTCGTGGACGTCGACCCCGCCAGCGGGGCGGCCGGGGTCGCCGTCGCCGTCGCGGGCCCGCCCCGGGTCGAGCGCGCTCTGATCGCGCTCGTCGACGAGGGCGCCGGGGAGCTCCGGATCCTCGCCCGCCGTGGAGGTGCGACCCAAACCCTCGACTCGGCTCCGCTCCCGCCCGGCGTCGCCGCGCCGTACTCGCTGGAGGTCCACGCCTTCGACGACCTGCTGCGGGTGCAGCTCGCGGACACCGTCGTGGAAGCGCCCCGCGACGACCTGCGCGACGGCCGGCTGGCCGTGGTGCTCGACGGGCCCGGCCGCTGCTCGGCACTGCACGTCGAGGCGCTGGAGGCCTACGCCACCCAGCTGGCCACGAGCCGGTACGACGGGTTCGAGCAGCACATTGCCAGTTGGGACGGCGTGGTGCACGCCTCGCCCGGCCAGGCCGGCCCCGTCCCTGGCCTGCTGGCCGCGACCGGCGCGGACCTGGCCGGCACGATGGCGCCGGACGCCGACCCCCAGGCGCGGCAGCGGCTGTTCGACCGGTGGGTCGCCGAGACGACGCTGCCGCTGGCCCCCGCGGTCGCAGGGCTGACGCTGTCGGCGGTCAGCGACGCCTCGGAAACCCACCTGCTGGTCCTCCAGTCACCCGAACCGCTGCCCTTCAGCACGGACGTGTCGCTCACTGTCACGCACCGGGTGAAGAAGCTGCCCGGTCCGCCTCCGGTCGGGGTGCCGCGCGAGCTGCTCCGCTTCGCGGCCGACCTGGAGTTCGCCCGGGACAGCGTGTCCGGCCTGGTGCCCAACGACCTGGTGGCCGCGATCGGCGACGCCAGGCGCCTCGTCCATGCCGTACGGGCGACCCCGACCGGCCGGACGGTGTACCGCTTCTACGACGTGACGGTGCGCACGTCCGGCGCGGAGACGCTACTGACCGGTGCGCTCGTGGACGTGCGGCCGCTGCCGCCCTTCACGCTCGCGTTCCCGCCGCGGCCGCTGCGCTTCCCGGCCGACCACATCGGACTCTTCGACGCCACGGGTGATCTGATCGGCGGGCTGCTCCCGCTGCCCGTCGAGACCGACGAGACCGTGCCGCTCATGGCGCTCTCCAACAGCGTCGAGGATCGGCTGCTGCTGATCCCCACCAACCCGCTGGCGCCGGATTCCTACACCTTCACGTTCACCGTCGACCGGGAGCGCTACCGCGCAGCCGTCGCCGACGACGAGAGCCGCTACCGCGCGACCGCGGTCCTGCACGTCGTTCTCTGACCCACCCGCCAGCGGCGCCGTAGAGCTTGAGGAGGCTCAGTGGGCTGCCGGCCAGAGTGACGAAGGTGGGGGTGGGGAGGGCTTGCAGCCGGGCGGGGCGGCTGGGCGGCGGTTGAGGTGTGCCGAGGTGAGGGCGACGCAGACCATGACGACGAGGAGAGCGGTGATCCGGGTGGTGTCGATGGTCATGGTCTGCTCCTCTCCGGTGGTGACGCCTCGGGTCGATGACTCGACTCTGCTCGTCGGGGAGACCCGCACCGTTCGATCGCTGACACAGGCCGCGACGGGATGCCGACGGTCGAGGACACGACCGGCGAGGCGGACCCGTCAAGCCGGACTGGACCGGATGGTCAGCGTCGGCGCGTGTCACTACCGTGATGTGCACGGGAGGCAAGCGTGATGGCAGAGATCTCGGTCGGTCAGGACGCCACGGACCTGGGTGCATGGGGCACCTACCAGGAGCCGACGCGCGAGTGCGACGTCGTCATGAAGGGCGGCATCACGAGCGGGGTGCTCTACCCCCTCGCGGTGTGCGAGCTGGCGGCGACCTACCACCTGCGCAACGTCGGCGGCACGTCGGCGGGCGCGATCGCCGCCGCCGCCGCGGCGGCCGCCGAGCACGGTCGCGCGATCGACGCGCCGACGGCCGGCTACCAGGCGCTCGCCGCGCTGCCCGACTGGCTCGGCAGCGACCGGAACCTCGAGGAGCTGTTCCGTCCGACGGCCACGACCCGTGGCGTGCACAAGGTCCTGATGCGCCTGGTGCAGCCGAAGAAGAACTGGCCGATGATCCTCGCCTCGGTTGTTGCGGCTGGCTTCTCCGGGCGGCGGGCGTGGCTGCCCGTGCTCGGCGCGCTGCCCGGCCTGATCTGCTTCCTGGCGCTCGGGATCTCCGACCCGGCGTCGTGGTGGACGTGGGGGGCGCTCGTCGTCGCGCTGCTCCTGACGCTGCTCGGGCTCGTCGTCGGAGCGGTCTTGTCGCTGGTGCTCACGTCGGGGGAGAAGCTTGACCAGAACGGCTACGGCGTAGTCGCCGGTTCGTCGTCGTACGACGGCAAGGACTCGCTCTCGGACTGGCTCGCCGACACCATCGACACGCTCGCCGGGCGGCCCACCGACGGTGCGCCGCTGACCTTCGGCGACCTGTGGAAGGGACCTGATGGCACCGGCACCGCACTCGCGCCGCACGTCAACCTCGAGATGCTGACGACCAACGTCACGCAGGGCCGGCCGACGCGGCTTCCCGACGAGCTCGTGCCGGGCTACTGCTTCACCGAGAAGGAGTTCCGACTGCTCTTCCCCGAGCGGGTGGTGCAGCACCTCAAGGCCCACCGCGGCGGGGAGATCAAGGGCGGCTACCTGATCCCGATGCCGCACGTGCGCGACCTGCCCGTGGTCGTCGCCACCCGGATGAGCCTGAGCTTCCCTCTGCTGATCTCCGCGGTGCCGCTGCACGCCGTCGACTTCTCGATGGGCACCGGCCGGCACGAGCGGGTGTGGTTCTCCGACGGCGGCATCACCTCCAACTTCCCGATCTCCTTCTTCGACGCGATGCTGCCGAGCCGGCCGACGTTCGGCATCAACCTGCGGGAGTTCCACCCCCGCTACCAGAAGAGCACGACCGACGAGCGCGCCAACGTCTGGATGCCACGCACCAACAGCGGCGGGCAGCGCGAGTGGTGGTCGCGGTGGGACGCCACCGGAATCAAGGGCGTCGGCAAGTTCCTGCGCGCGATCGCCGACACCATGCAGAACTGGGTCGACAACACCCAGACCCGCGTCCCGGGCTACCGCGACCGGATCGTGCACATCTCCCACGACCACACCGAGGGTGGGCTCAACCTGGCCATGCCGCCCGAGGTGCTCAAAGCCCTTTCGACGCGCGGGCGCTGCGCGGGCCAGCGGCTCGTCGACTACTACACCAACCCGCCGGGAGCCCCGCTCGCAATCGACGAGCTCTACCGCAACGAGGAGGGGACGGCCGGCGAGCGGGTCGTCTCCTGGGAGAACCACCGCCGCATCCGCCTCCGCACGTCGCTCTCACTGGTGACCTCGGTGACCGGGATGCTCGTGGACGGCTACGACGCGACGTACCGTGGCGACCTCGCCGCACCCGCCGCCGACGTGCCGAGCTACCCGTTCACCAACGCCACCCAGCACGCGCTGGTCCGCGCGGTGATGGACGGCTCCTCCGGTCCCGGCCCACGCAGCGGGCTGGTCAAGCTGACCGAGGAGATCCGCGCTGTCGAGGCGACCGGCCTGCGGGTCCCTTTGGTCGTCGGCAGCCCGAGGCCGGCACCGGTGATGCGGGTCTGGCCGGGCGGCGGCCGGTCGGCCCGGGCCACGGGTGGCGAGGAGCCATGAGGCGCATCGAGCGCGGACCCGCACCCGCGCTCGTGCAGTCCCCGGACTTCCAGCGGCTGTGGGGCGACTACCTGTCGTTCCGAGCGTCCGGCGGGAGCCGCGTCACCCAGACCAAGCTCGGCCCGACGGACTTCGTCGGCATGCTCGACCGGCTCGCGGGGGAGTACGTGCGCTCGCTCTTCCAGAACCGGTGCGCTTACACCGAGCGGGCCGACAAAGTGGTGCTGCACCTGCACCGCCCGGAGAGCGACGCGTTCGACGACCGCCTCGGCGTCTCCGCCGACCACTACTGGTGGACCGCCGGCTGGTACCGAAACTGGTACGCAGCGTCGTACGAGCTCGTCGGCCTCAAGCGCACCACGTTCCCGGTGCTGGGCGACCGGGCGCTCGTCCCGTCCCCCCACGAGGTGGGCCCCGGATGGGAGCCGGCGCAGCCGTACCTCGACAACGGCCTGCTGCTGGACCCGTGCGAGGACCATCCCGAGTGGCACCTGCGCTTCCACCGGGACGGCACCGTCACCCCCTGGGCCGACGAGGGACCGGCCGTCTGGCTGACCGACGACGCGCGGCGCCGAGGGGTCGAGACCATCCGCCTCCTTGGCCTGAACGCCGACGACCTGGTCAGGTCCAGGGCGGCGGTCATCGGCGAGGTGGTCGGGCGAGGAAGCTTCGAGGTCGGACCGCTGGAGTCGATGCCGCACGTCGGCGCCGTCCGCCAGGTGCTCGCTCAGCTCCTGCTGGACCGCGGCCCGGAAGCCGAGCATCTGAGCGCGCTCCTCCCCGAGATCGCGCCGCTGGTGATCGGCGACCCGTACCGGTATCCCGACGACCTCGTCCAACAGGTGCTGCCGTACGTCGCCGGGATCTACCCGGCGCTCGCCGACAGCTGGCGTCCGCGCGAGCAGCTCGCGGAGGCGGCGCCGCCGGACGAGGCGCCGGGTGAGCCATCACCGCCCGTGGCGCCGCCCGCCGCGCCACGCCGGAAGGCCCGGCCACGCCGCGGGCTCACTTCGCACGAGACGCACGTCATCCCGCGCACGGCAGCGATCACGAAGGCCACCATCGTCAACTTCCAGGCGATCGAGCGCGTCGAGCTCACCATCCCGGTGGCCGAGGTCGAGCTGCCGCCGCGCCCGGGCACGACCACGACGGAGACCGGGCGCGCCTGGACGGCGCTGCTGGGGGAGAACGGCACCGGCAAGAGCTCGACGCTGCGCGCGATCGGGCTGGGGCTCGCGTCAACGTACCTGCCCGAGCTGGAGCAGGAGGTCGGCCTCGACTGGTCGCGACTGCTGCGCCGCGGCACGAAGAGCGGGCGGGTCCTGCTGGAGTTCACCGACGGCTCGCGCATCGACCTGCGCTTCAACGCGAGACGGGCGTGGTTCGTGGGGGGCGCGCCTCGGGTGGAGGCCTTCGTGCGCGGCTTCGGCGCGACCCGGCTGCTCAGCCCCGACGCCCCGCCGCCGGAGGCGAACGTGCGGCTGGGCAACCTCTTCGACGCGCACGTGCCCGTCATCGACGCGGAGCAGTGGCTGCTGGACATCCCTAGCGAGGGTGACTTCAACGTGGTCGCGCTCGCCATGGCCCAGTTGATCGGGCGGCGCGAGGACGTCGAGTTCGCCCAGGCCGACCCGTCGGCGCCGCCGCTGGTGCAGCGTGAGGGGGGAGAGCTCACCATCGGTGGCGAGCCGCTGGCCACTCTCAGCGACGGCTTCCGGACGATCATTGCCACTGCGTGCGACCTGATGGCGGGTGCCGGGGCGGGGTTGTCGGACATGCGGCACGCCAGCGGGATCGTGCTCGTCGACGAGCTCGGCGCCCACATGCACCCCCGCTGGAAGATGGACATCACCGGGACGCTGCGCCGGGTGTTCCCGTCGATGCAGTTCATTGTGACGACCCACGAGCCCCTCTGCCTGATGGGCATGGTCGAGAACGAGGTGATCCGGGTGCGCCCCTCGACCACCCAGCCGGGCGCGCCTTGGCACGCCATGTTCGACCCCGTCCCCGACTCGCCCAGCCGGTTCCGGGTCGACCGCCTCCTGACCTCGGCCTTCTTCGGCCTCGACACCACCATCGACCCGGGAGTGGACCGCGAGTTCAGGGAGTACTACGCGCTGCTGCGCCAGGACGTCCTGACCCCCGAGCAGGAGAGCCGGCGTGTTGAGCTCCGCGGCCGTCTGTCGCAGCATGGCGTGCTGGGCTACACCCGCCGCGACCAGCTGGTGTACGAGGCCATCGACCGATTCTTGGCCGACGAGCCCGAGCTGAGCGTCGAGGAGCGGCGCCGCCGGCGCGACGACACCCTCGAGAACGTCGCCGACATCTGGCGCAACGTCGCCGAGCGCCGCAGGGCCGGAGGGCTGCTGTGATCCGCGTCGACCGGGACGGGGTCCTCGAGCCCGCGTCGCTCGAGCGCCCGTACGGCAGCGGTCGCTTCAAGGGCAAGACCGAGGCCGAGCGCGTCGCGATCGAGTTCGCCGATCATCTCCGCGACGGGGGCACGCCTGAGACGTTCACGTTCAAGTACGAGCGCTACAGCGACGCCGACGTGAAGTTCGCGCTCAACCAGCTCTTCGGCGGCAAGTGCGCCTACTGCGAGACGAGGTACGCCGCCACCCAGCCCGTCGACGTCGAGCACTGGCGTCCGAAGAGCGAGGTCCACGAGCGCGACGCGAACGGTGTGAAGATCGTGCTGCCGGGCTACCACTGGCTGGCCTCGGCCTGGGAGAACCTCCTGCCCTCCTGCATCGACTGCAACCGCGAACGCGGGCAGAAGGACTTCGTCACCGGAGTCGAGGAGACGCTCGGCAAGGCCAACCAGTTCCCCGTCAACGGCCCGCGGATGGCGCCGCCCGCGTCCGGGGCGCCGGCCGTCGTCGAGGACGTCCTGCTCCTGAACCCCTGCCTCGAGGATCCTGGCGCGCACCTCGACTTCCGCGACGACGGCGCGGTCATGCCCCGGCAGGACAGCCCCAAGGGCCTGGCGTCCATCCGGGTCTACGCCCTGAACCGCACCGAGCTGGCCCTGGACCGGCTCGGCATCGCCCGCCTCATCGAGCAGCGGCTGCGCACCATCGAGGGCCTGGCCAGCGTGATCCGCGACCCGGCGCTGACCGAGAACCTGCGCCGGGACCTGCAGGATCTCGCCGCCCACGAGATCGACGCGCTCCACGAGATGGCCCAGCCGGACCGCGAGTACGCCGCGCTCGCGCGGCAGCTGATCGAGGAGAGCGCGCCACCGTCGGTGCGGCGCTAGCCGCGACCATGCGCGGCTTGACCAGGCGACGGGGGTCGTTGTGGGTCACGAACTGTGCGAACCCCTGGCGCACAAGCTCGGCCCCTGACTCCGCGCGCCCCGCCTCGACGAAGTCGAGGGCGGCCTCCAGAGACGCGCGACGCGACGCCCAAAGGCGGTATGACTGTGAGGATCGCCAACGCAGGGTGTGACCCCCGGAATGTCTGGCTTCGGGCCTGATCACCTGGCGGTGGCGGCCCCGGATGTGTCTCAAGCCGAGTGGCGCAGGACGAGATGACGCCGCCCGGATCACAGTCCTGTCGAGCCTCGGTCCCGGGCGGGCCATTGCCCCCGTGCGCTAATCGACAAGAGGGGGTCTCGGTGGCGGTCAGATCGGCGATGGCGGGTGTATTGACGGGTGCGTGACTACTCCGTCTCAACGAGAAGGTTCGTCAGTCTGCGCCCAGGACCCATCAGGTGCGCTGCCACTGCGCTGTGACGATCTGGGACTCTTCCCTCCGGAAGGTCGTGATGGTACGTCCGTCACTGGCGACGACGGCGACCATGCCGGACGCGGTGACGATGTTGGCAGGAGCGGCGGTTTCGGCAGGCACGGGTGCACTGTCCGATCTCGACAGCAGGCGCTTCACGCCGCCGGCGGCGTGAAGCGCCTGGAGGCGTGTCGGCGCGACGTCGATCCGGCGGGCCAACCGCTGGCCGGCCCGGATCCGGAGCAGCAGGTCTCCATCCCGGGCCTCCAGCTCGAGTTCCTCCACTGCCGCGGGCAGGTAGAGGCGGTCGACCTCGGTGAGCAGCGTCTGCTCCACTGCCACGTTGATCGGGCCCTGCTGAGATGCCGGTTCGGCATCCGGCTCCTGGCCGTCGGTGGCGATGTGCACCGAGTCGATGGTGTCGGTCGTGACGGTCCGCAGGTCGACACGACCATCTGCGTTGGCCACGCCGTGTGTCAGCAGGGTCTCCTGGTCCGGGGCGAACACCAAGGCCCGCTGCCCTGGGCCGAGACCTGCGGCGTGGATGTCCCACTGGCGGCCAAATCTGCGAAGGTCCGGCGGGTCGACGCGCCAGAACAGCTCGAGGATGGCCTGTTCAACCAGTCCGACCGTCAGCTGCTTGCACTTGTTGATGCGTTCGGCGGCTTGAGCGATCGACTCTGAGTACGCGGTCAGCACGGGTGGTGCGGCGAACGTGTACTCCCGCACCCCGCCGTTGGTGAACATGCGCAGCCGTAGTGCGTAGGGCTGTGGCGCGAAGTCGGCGAACTGGTTCTTGCGGACGGTCGCCTCGGTGAGCTTGACGGTCACCGTGCCGGGCACCCCCGGGATGTCGACGGCCCGGTACTCGCTGTGCGGGTCCTGGTAGACACCCAGGTGGTCGCCCACGACCTCGTAGACTTGGTTTCCCCCGTCAGGACGCAGGCCGTAGCGCATCGAGATGGTGGGTCGGGCCGGTGGGGCGGCTCCGCCGCCGAAGCGGTAACCCACCGCCAGGTCGAGGGCGAGCGTGCCTCTGGTCTCCTGGCCTCGGCCGGGCTCACACCTGTCCCGCAGCCGCCACGGCGACATGCCCTCGAGGCTGTGCGCTTGGACCCGCGGCAGGCTGGGCGCCGGAACATCGGAACGGCCACGCAGGACGAACCGGTTCCCAGCTGCGGCGGCCTGGGTCAGGACGAACCAATCGCGGGTCAGGTCGTTGGTGAACTCCAGTGGCAGGTCGAGAGCGAACCCGTTGGGCGTCCTGGTCAGGCGGGACTCGTCCTCCAGCTCGTCGTTGAGGGCGTCCATCGCGAGCTGTTGGTCGACGCCAGCGATGAGCATGCTCAGCCCGGCGAGCAAGGCCAGCGGCTTCAATCCTGGCACCAGCAGGTCGGCCGCGGTGGCCGCGACCCCGATGCCGGTTGCGCCGTGGTCGAAAGCCGTGATGAGGATGCCCAGGGGGTTGAGGATGGCCAACCCGAAGCACTTGGCGACGTCTCCCGTGTTCTTCTCGTAGTCGACGTGCAGGCTGCCGCGCAGCACGTTGTCTCTGGGCACGGAGAAGTCCAGGTGCGCGAAGACGTCCAGGCGTACGTCGTTGCCGGCGCAGGCGTTGTCTATCCGTGCGTACTTGGACACGGTGATCCGGGGTGGTGCGCCACCGCGGAACTCCGCTCCGATGCCCGGGGAGAAGTACAACGGGTGCTTGTCGATCAGCAGCGCGTCAACCTGGGATCCGACCGCGGACGCGAGAGCGGATCCGTCGATGGAGACCGCCCACGCCTGGTCGCCCAGATGGGACTGTGGTTGACCCTCGAAGAAGTGGTGCCAGCCCTGATACCTCTCGATCAGCGCCTTGCGTCCCTCGTCGGACATCTCGAACCGCAACAGGATCTCGTCGGCGTCAGTGAGCGTGATGCCCGCGTTGAGCACGCGGGTGCCCGGCGGGAGGAGACCGGCGAGGGCCGCACCTACGTCGATCGGCGCGGTCATCGTCAGGGCTGCGGGCACATGGTGCGGCACGACCGAGGGCGGGGCGGCCGCCACATCGGGTTCGATCCGGAGCTGAGCGACACCCTGGGCGTTGACGTCGACGCGCGCGATCACGCCGAGCACCGCGGCGGGCACGGTGACGGATGTGGTGGTCGGTGCCGAGGTCCCGGCCGCCGCGACGGCAGAGACGGTGGCGAAGTGGACCGTGACGTGCACGCCGATCCGCACGGCCGAGGCGTTGAAGCCCTCGTTCAGAGGGCTGGGCGCGACCTGCCCGGCGGGGTCCTGCTCGTTGAGCGCCACCCACCGGTCAGCCGAGATCTTGGCCAGGTGGACCCCATCGACGGTGGCGCCGTCCAGCCAGGACGGCTCACCGCCGGGGCCGGCGACCGGGATTGTCAGTGGACGGAACTCGCTCATCAACCGGTAGGCGATCAGCCGCTCGAAGGCGGCATGAGTGAACGCGAACTGGCAGATCATGAGCGCAAGCTGCGGGGACGTCGGGCCGGTGCGGCGGTCATGCCTCATGGTGGACCTGGCACGCTCGCGGCCGCAACGCCCGATCGTCAGCTCGCCGGGCCCTGTGCTGTGCGTGCGTCAGGGCTACGGGCGGCCCGCACTCTTGGTCCTCGTCCACCTCGCTACGGTGGACGACCACCTATGGCCACCTGATGGCCCCCACCACCTACGCGGACATCCGTGCTTCGGGATCGGGAATGCCAAGAGGGACGGCCCCCCGCCCGGCACATCTCACTATCTGCCCGGGAGCAGTCTGGTGTTGGCGAAGGGCCAGGCGAAGCTTGAGAAGGTGGCCGAGACTGACACCGATAGCGACCGGGCCCAGTGCCACCAGCCGACGGGGATGAACAGTCCGTCGCCGGGGCCTACCTCGACTTCCATCACCGAGGCTCGGGCGAACAGCGGGTGGCGCGCCGGGTCGACGTCCTCGGGGTCGACATCGCTGTAGTACTTGTCGCGGGGATAGACGTAGTCGCGGTCGAACGACGGAACCAGCCGGAACCGCTTGCGGCCGTGGACCTGCGTGAACAGGATCGAGTGCTCGTCGTAGTGGAGCGGCGTGACCGTGCCGGCTGGGCCGATCCACAGCTTGGCCGAGCCGGGTCGTCGGTCGGAGTCGTTGACGATATCGGGCGGGGGCCGAAGCTCGTCGCGCAGCATGTGCAACTTCGGGTTCTCGAAGAAGTTGTTTCGTGCGACGAGGTAGTAGTCGTTGCTCTCGTCTGTGGCGGCCAGCATCCTCGCCAGGTCGGCGAGCGTCACGGTGCGCACCGTCTCCCGGAACCGCTGCTCGTAGTCGCCGGAGCGCTCGCGGCCGGCCGTGATCTGCACCGAGACGTCACCGAACCGGGCGGCAAAGTGATCTGGCGACCAGTCCCGGACGGCCGGGCTGTCGCCCAGCACGCGTGGGAGCAGCACCGGCCGGTTGCGGGCGTAGTAGTCCCTCAGGAACTCTTCCCCCGACAAGCTGGGGCGTACGTCGACCCGGTCGGGGGTGGGTCCGGCGCGGTGGAGGTCGCCGTACAACCGGAGCAGGGCGTCGGCCGACGGTTGGAGCGGCCGGTTTCGCGTCGACGTGACGGCGCGGCGGGCGGGCCAGGCAGCCGCGGAGGACGGCACCCAGCGGCCGATCGGGGTGAAGATCCTGTCGTTGAAGAAGTCGTCCTGCCGGGGCTTGGGCACGGGCCGGTGCAGCCAGCCGGTGAGGGCGAACCTGCCGTCCTCGAAGCGGCCTGAGGGACAGGAGATGCGACGTACTTCGTGCGAGGTTCGGGGGTCGAAGAGGATCAGGGTGTCGTTGCTCGGGGTGACACAGACCTCGTCGCCATCGGCTCCGGTGAACACCAGCTCCCCGCCGCTGAAGCGGGCCGGCTCGGCGTGGAAGTAGTAGACGAAGGTGAGGGTTCGGCCGGCCGTTTCGGGGGAGGCGTTGTCGGTGTGGTTGCGGAAGAAGTCCCCGTCGTTGTGGCTGGTCAACTGCACCTCGAACCACGCTGTCTCGAACGGGGTGATGCCGAGGCCCGCCACCGCCTCATCGATTCTGTCCCGGATCGCCGCCTCGAGACCACCGGCGAGGTCGCCCAACCGGTCGGCGTAGACCACCCGCGAGACCCGCGTGCGGGGGTCGACGCCCCGCCGCGCCACACGCGACTGCTCGAAGGCACTCCGCAATGCGACGGCCCTCTCGTAGATCTCCGCGCTGGCCTCCCTGCCCAGCAGGTCGCGGTGGACTTGGAACAGGCTCACCGGCGGTAGCCGATCTCCTCGAGACGGCGTTCCAGATGGGCATCGATCACGTCCAGCAGCAGCGGCGCCTTGAGCGAGACGAACCAGTAGAGGATCCAGGGATTCTCGCCCGGCAGCGACGCCTGTGGCCCGACGGGCGGGGTGCCGGGCTCGGGTGGCCCCCCATCAGGAGCCTCGAAGACGGATGGCCCGACCGGCGGAACGCCCGGCTCCGGAGGCCCGCCGTCGGGCGGCTCGAAGACGGCCGGGCCGACCGGGGGGACGCCCGGCTCCGGGGGGCCGCCGTCCGGCGGCACCGGGCCCGGGTCCGGTCCCACGGGCGGTACACCGGGCTCGGGCGTGCCGCCGTCCGGCGGCGCCGCCCGCCGCTCGACCCACCGTCGCAGCTCCTGGAGCCGCTCGGCGAATCGGGCGTCCATCAGCTCGCGCAACGCGGGGCCCAGATCCTCCATCCTGTCGACCTCGGGGACCACCTCTTGCCCGAGGACCCAGTGTGCGAGGTAGGAGTCCATCCAGGAGACATCGAACGCCGCCCGTGGCAGGCTCGACGCGCCTGGCTTCCCGAGCGAGGCAGCCACGTCGTCGACGATCCTGCCAAGCAGATCGGGATCCAGGCGGGGATCCTGTTCGCGGTACTTCGCAACGATCTGATCACGCAGGCCAGGTTGCTCTTTCATGAGACCTCCTCCAAGTTGTGGCCGCCGTGCCGGGCCTCGTCGCACAGGCGGCGGCCCACCAGCCGTTCGTAGTCATGACGGGACCGGAGACCGCCCAGCCCGTACGAACCGAGGTCGGCACCGGCGTACAACGAGCGGATCCGCTCCAGCGACTGGGCCGTCCGGGTCACGCCGTCCGCATGATCGGCCCAGTGTGTTGTTCGGGATCCGCGGTCGTAGAGGTGCCACCCGAGCACGACGTGCGGGTGGAACAGGTCGTAACCGTGGGTGAAGGCACGCAGCGCCACGGCGACCTCGTCGGCGAAGAAGTAGATCCCCGGGTCCATCGGCACCACCTCGTTGAAGCGGCCCTCCACAAACAACAGGTGCAGCGAGACGAACGCCGCCGCCGTCGGTCGCCGCAACCCATCCCAGCCCGGTACCACGTGGCCGGTAAGGCGGTACATCAAGCCGCCGCGCCGTTCAGCAAGATCCATCCGGTACACCGCCCGCACCCGGCCGCCCGGGTCGTCCGCCGGGTCGAAGGGCGGCAGATAGCCGCTCAGCAGCGGCCGCTCGACGCCACCCTCCTGGAGGCGACGGTGCAGGTCGAGGAGGGCGTCGTCCCAGCCCGGCACGAACCTGTGGTGAGAGTCGAGGAACAGCGTGTACTCCTCGCCGTCCCACCGCTGCTGCAGCAGCTCCCTAGCCCAGTTGCACCCCTGGCTTCCGGTGGCCGGAAGGTCGAGCAGGTGTGTCGAGAGCCGTCGCAGCTCGCCGGCCGACCACGCCTCGTCCTGCCCGTGCTGCCACGCCACCGCGACGACGAGCCGCTCGGGTCGGGCGGCCATGTCGAGCAGGTCGCGGAGCGTCGGCACGAGCTGAGCGTCCCGGTACGCCGGGACCTGCACGTATATGCGTGGGGGACCACGGTGCATGGCCAACCTCCCGTCAGGAGCGCCCTCGATCGCCAGCCGGTCCGTCTGCCACCGTCGCCCTCCAAGCGGAGTCGTGTCAAGGAATGGCCCGGACCACGGCGGCACACCGGTCGTGGTGGGAACACGCGGTCTAGACAAACATCCTCGCCCATTGTCGTACCCACCCGACGCGAGGAAGGTAAAGGGCTGGACATGGGGATGGCGTGCGAGACATCGGGTCAGCACCCGCCCTAGGGGAGTGATCACGATGGGCCCACTCGGCGACGGCGGCCACACGATCCGGATGGTCGGATTCCCCCAGGGGGAGGACGACGCGCCGCGGGAGCAACGGGTGCGCGGGCGGGCCCGGTCGCCGATCCCGGTCGTGGTCCAGTTCCGCCGACCTCTGTCAGCGGAGGAGCAGCAGCGGCTGAAGAGCACCTACCGGCTCGACCTGAGCACGTACATACCGGACACCGCCTACCTCGAGACCCTCGACCCCGAGACGGCCGAGCGGCTCGCTCGTGACGGGCTGGTGCGGGCGGTCATCGACTACCCCACGGCCGCCAAGATCGTGCCGGGCATCGGTGATCGGGTGTTCCGGACCGAGGAACGGCAGGCGCTGCAGGGGATCTGGCTCGACGTCGTCCTGTTCGACCAGGCCGACCCCGAGGCCGTCGCCGGCCGGATCGGTGACCTAGAGGGCGTGAGCGACGTCCAGGTCGTCGACGACCGGCCGCTCGGGGGGTCGGCCCATGTCCGGCTGGTGGCCGAGTCGACCCAGATCCTCGAGGAGCTCGCCGTGCTGCCCGAGGTCCGCGCGATCGACGAGGTGCCCGAGCGAAAGATGGACAACGCCAACGCGGCCGGGACGCTCCAATCCGGCACGCCCGGCACCCGCACCGTGTGGGACCAGGGACTGCACGGCGAGGGTCAGATCATCGGGATGATTGACAGCTCCCCGCTCGACATCAACCACTGCTTCTTCATGGACGCTGCGAGCAACACTCCGGGTCCGGCGCACCGCAAGGTGGTCGACATCCGAAACGGCGGCGGTGCGGGGGCCGGGTTCCATTCGTCCTTCGTCGCCGGCTGCGCCGCGGGCGACGACGTGAACAACCCCGGTGCGGCCGCGCGACGCGGCGGCGCCTGGGCCGCCCGGCTCGTCAGCGGGACCACCGGCGACGTCAACTCTGGCAGCATGCTCACCGAGCTCAGCGCGGCGGCCGCGGCGGGCGCAACCATCCACACCAACAGTTGGCACGACGACGACCACGGGGCGGGTAACCCGGCCCCGTACAACCAGACGGCCGTGGACGTCGACACGTTCACCTGGAACAACGAGGACCACCTGGTGCTCGGCTCGGCCGGAAACACCGGCGAGGAGCAGGGGTCCCCAGGGACGGCGAAGAACGCGATCTGCGTCGCCGCGTCGATGGCCGACCCCAACGAGCTCCAGATCGGCGACGGCAACCCGGGGCCGACCGCGGACAACCGACGCAAGCCCGACGTCGTGTCCCCTGGCTGCGGGATAACCTCCGCCAACGCGGGCACCGCCTGCGGCACCACCGCGGGCGCTTGCGCGACGAGCTGGGCGACACCCCACACCGCCGCAGGCGCCGCCCTCGTGCGCCAGTACTTCACGGAGGGCTGGTATCCCACTGGCGCGGCCTCTCCCCACCACGCCTTCGTCCCCACGGGCGCCCTGCTCAAGGCGGCGCTCGCGAACGGCACGCTCGACATGACTTCGGCCGGCGGGTATCCCAACAACACCGAGGGCTGGGGACTGCTACGCCTCGACGACCTGCTCCACTTCGCTGGGGACCCGATCAACCTCCGGGTATGGGACTACCGGCACCAGGACGGCCCGACGACCGGCGTCACCCACACCCATCATGTCGACGTGGCAAGCAACACCGTCCGTCTCAAGGTGACTCTGGCCTGGACCGATCCACCCGGAACCCTCAACTCCACCGCCGCCATGGTCAACGACCTCGACCTCGAGGTCGTCGCCCCCGGGGGCCAGACCTTCCTCGGCAACGTCTTCGCGGGCGGCGTCTCCACCACCGGTGGGACGGCCGACAACGCCAACAACGTCGAGGCGGTGCTGATCAACTCACCCGCTGCCGGCGACTGGACGATCCGCGTCGTCGGACGGGCCGTCAACGTCGGCAGCCCGGGCCAGGGATACGGACTCGTGGTCACCGCGGACCTGACCGAACCGCCGGTGGCGACGGGGGTGCAGGACACGGTGGTGGCCCGCGTGCGGTTCGCAGACATCGCGACCGAGCCGCCGCTTGCGAACCTGCAGAGCCTGATGGTCGAGCTGGCGTCCTACGTGCAGGAGGTCAGCTACGGACAGGCCACCGTGGTCCCGCGCTACCGCGGCACGATCGACCTGGACCACAACCGTGACTACTACACCCACCCCGACCGCAACCCGCTGATCGAACTGACCGAAGAGGTCGTCGCGAACCTGGTCGCAGCCGAACCCACCTTGTTCGACGACGTCGAGCGGCTCCTCATCGTGACCAACGACGTCAACTTCACCGGTGACTGGGCCACGACCGGGCTGTGGCCCTATTCGCTGCCCGCGGGATTCTCGCGACCCATCTCGGTCTCGATCCACTCCTACGCGAACCCGGCGGCGCGCTACACCCACGGCATGCTGCACCAGTTCGGGCTGGTCGACCTCTATGCGCACCCCGGCGTCGTCTTCCCGCGGCCCTATGTCGACGACTGGGACAACATGGGCGGGACCTACACCAACGTCCACCCGCTCGTGTGGTCCAAGGAACGGGCCGGGTGGCTCACCGCCCACGGCGACACCATCGAGTACATCCCACGGCCCGCGGCCGGAGCATCGTACGGCGGCCTCAACCCGATCCCGCTGTTCCGCAACCCGTCGGGGGCTGCGAACCGCAAGGCCATCGCCATCGGGCTCAGCGAGGGAGCCGCAACGCTGGCGGCAGAGAATGCCTTCTACTATGTCGAGGCCCGCCGCAACACCCAGGCCGACTTCGACGCCGCCCTGCCCGGCAGCGGAGTACTCGTCTACTACGTCAACGAGCAGATCCCCCAGGGCGAAGGTCCAGTGATCCTGCGGGACAAGAATCTCCTGACCACCCACCTCGGGGACGCTTTCTGCGTCGCCGGCGACGTCGTGTCGATCCCCGGCACCGGGATCACGCTCACCGTGCTGGCGGCAGGCGGCGGGGCGCCGTTCAACATCCAGGTGGACTACACCGCGCCGGTCACGGACTACAACGTCAGCATCACCCGCGGCGACACGATCGGCGGCAACTTCTACGACTGGCTGAGCCCGGACATCTGGGTGGACTCGCCCAAGAACGGCTTCAACCTCGGTGGCGGCCCGCCGCCACACGAACAGCGGGAGAACCCGGTCGCCGGCCAGGTCAACCGCATCTACGCACGTGTCCGCAACGCCGGCCCCGCCACCGCGTTCGACTTTGACATCCGGTACAGGATCTCCGAGCCGTACCACACGGTCGGAGGGGAGGCCGACTTCGACACCTTCGTCGGCATCAAGCACGTGACGAGCTTGGCCGCGGGCTCAGAGACGCTGGAGTACGTCGAGTGGACGCCGGCCACGGGCGACGACCCGCACACGTGCGTGGCGGTCGACCTGATCAACCTCGTCGGCACCGACACCAACGAGCACGACAACTGGGCCCAGGAGAACCTCGATGTCGTCACCAGCGTGACCTCGAGCCCGTTCCACCCAGTCGCGCACCGCTACAACCTCACCAACCCCTACGAGCAGGAGCAGCTGTTCTACTTCCGACCCGAGGGCGTGCCCGACGGATGGGACGTCGACCTCCAGCCGCGCAAGGTCCGGCTCCAGCCCGGCGAGCGCATGTTCGGCGAGATCACCATCACTCCACCGAAGGACGCGGAGGTCTGCACCAGCCAGCACATCGCGGTCACCAGCTGGGCGCCGCGCGGCGACACCCTGACTCGCGTAGGTGGTGCCGTCGTGCAGGTGGACCTGCGGCGGCCGACGGTGATGACTTTCGACGCAAGCGTTCAGCGCTGCGACGGCAAGGACCTGGAACAACTCTTCGAGGAGGCCAAGAAGCGGGGCGAGGAGATCGACCCGGACCGGCTGCGCAAGGAGTGCCTCCGGATCACAGCCCAAGGATGCCTAGACCCTCCCCAGGCCGGCGTCGAAGTGATCCTGAAGTACGTCGATCCCCTCGGCAACGTCACCTACCGGACCGCCGTGACCGACGAGAACGGATGCTTCGAAGACTTCATGGTCGACACCGGGACCGGCAACTGGCGAGTCGAGGCCGAGTACCCGGGAGGAAAATGCGAGGGACCAGCGCGACCCCGCCCCATCATCGTCTGCTGGTGTCCATGACCGGATCCCAGCACCGGGGCAACCCACGCACTGAACTCATCGTCCGCGTTGGGGCGCTGCGACTGGCCGCTATCGCCCGCCCGTCGGTGGCGCAAGCACCTGCCTGAGCCTAGTGTCGGCACGTGGACGGGGCAGTCGAGCCGCAGCTGGACATCGATCCGGTCATCGACGCTTGGGCGCTGAACGCGCTGGGGCAGCTCGCCCAGCTGGCGGGGGTGCACCGCGTCGGCTTGGCCGTCGTGGAGGGTGGGGGGCGCCGGCTCCGGTTCACCGCGAGCGATCGGGCACGTGGGGCCGTTGCGAGGTGGTGTCTGGTGGACGCCTACGACGACGTGCCGCTCAACCGCGCCGTCCGAAGTGGCGCGGCCGTCGTGGGCACCCTGGGCCAGCTCAGGTCGACCTATGCCGACTTTGTGGACGCCCAAGGCGGCACCCCGACGCTCTCCGTCGTCGCCGTGCCGATCAGGGCCGCCGCCCAGGTGCTGGGCGGGTTCGTGCTGTTCTACGACGAGCCTACGGACAGCTCCGTGGCCTTCGTTGAGGGGCTGCTCGCTCACGGCGCCAGGCTGGGGCAGGAGCTGCGCGTGGCGCAGCGGCAGCGTGTGCGTGAACTCGACGATTGGGTCGACGACACGGCGCCCGGGGCCAGGACGGCCCGCCACGACCTTCCGCTTGACCCGGCCGCTGTGGGGGAGGCGCGGTCCTTTGTGCGTCGAACCCTCAAGGGGTGGGGCGTGGGGGAGGACTGCACCGAGACTGCGGTGTTGTGTCTCTCAGAGCTGGTGACTAACGCGGCGGTGCATGGCTCCGGTCGTTGCTCGGTGCGCGTGAGTGAGGAGTCGGGCGTCGTCACCGTGGCAGTACGGGACGCAGGCACCCGGGTGGTAGTGCCGACGGGAGGGTCGGCGGGCGGGGGCGGGGCGGACCCCCTCGCGGTGCATGGCAGAGGGCTACGGCTGGTGGACGCGCTCGCCAGTCGATGGGGCTCGGATCTCAGTGCGACGGGGTTGACGGTGTGGTTCGTGCTAGATGGCTGAGTCCTGGGGGTAGTTGAGGGCGACGCCTCGGACTCCGATCCCGACCCGTTGCCAACGCAACGTGCCGCCGCGGCTCTGAAGTCAGTGGGCACGGCATGCATCGGCATGCCAACAGGCCCGCGCTCTACAAGGTCTTCTACAAGGCACGCGAGCAAGCCGGAAGGCCCGACCTCCGGTTCCACGACCTCCGCCACACCGGCGCTGTCCTGGCCGCCAGCACCGGCGCCACACTGGCCGAACTGATGGCCCGCCTCGGACACTCCACCGCCGGCGCAGCACTGCGCTACCAACACGCGGCCAAGAACCGCGACAAGGTCATAGCCGAAGCCCTGTCGAACCTGGCGACGAAAGAACTCTAACCAGGCGCCACGGAAGCCAATCCACGATCGCTTGGACGCCGGGCCCCTTCCAAAGCTGACCTCGGGCAGTCGGTCCGCATACGTGCCGGCATCCACCTCTCGTCCGACACCTCGCTAACGCCTCAGGCCAGCAAGCGGTGCGGAATCACACGCGCCTTGTGGCTTAGGTCCGAGCTGGTCACTGCGCCTCATCGCGTCATCCACAAAGGGCCGTTAGACGATCGCCGCGCGGGACGCGCGAAGAGCGATCATGCTGTGGTCGCGATCGGCGTTGCGCGGCACGTCTGAGCCAAGTCTCCACGCTCGGCGACGCGGGGTGGTGCAGATACCTCACGTCAAAGTGGCTCAGTCTGGTTCCAACGCGTTTCCGCAGCACGTTACTGATGGCCAGGTGGGCGGCCGGCCCCGGCGCGTCGCATGGCGTCGGTGACTACGGCGGTTGCGTCTCGCTCACCGCGGCCGATGGCAGCGCCAGCAGCGCTCGGGCTTCGCGAGCTTCGTATCGGCAGAGCTCTGGCCCCGCCGTCCACTGCGGCTCTGGTGTGCGTGTTTCGGCCTCGTCGTACTGCCGCGGGGCGGTATGACCATCGCTAGGGCTACGCCCGCACGTGCAAGGCGAGTGGACCGGTCACGCTCGAGACTCCGGTGGCAACAGTGGCGAGGACCAGCGAGCTCGGCAAGCGGCTGGATCTCCGGAATCGACTTTCGTGGTGGGGCCTGGTCACAGAGTCGACTTCGGTGATCAGGCGCGAAGGCGCCCCGAAACGTTCCGCGACGCCTCCGACGCCGGTACCCTGACTTGCAGACGGGGCACCGGGAGTGTCGCGAGTGGGTGGTCAACATGGACGAGTCGCCGGGCACTGGCGCATTGCGGGTCGTCGTGGTGGATGATCACACTTTCTACCGCGACGGTCTCGTCGGCCTGCTCGAGGAGAGCGGGCTGGTCGTCGTCGCCGACGTGGCCACCGGGGAAGCCGTCCTCGGCGCGGTGGCCGAGACGCAACCGGATGCGGTCGTGATGGACCTGAGCATGCCCGGCATGGGGGGCGTCGAGGCGACGCGGCTGTTGAGCGAGCACCATCCTTCGACGCCGGTGGTGATGCTCACGGTCAGTCAGGAGGAGGACGACGTGCTTGCGGGCCTGCTCGCAGGCGCGCGGGGCTTCGTCCTCAAGGACGGGCCCGTGGAGGATGTCGTCAAGGCGATCAGGGAGGCTGCGGCGGGTCGCGCCTTCTTGTCGGCGCGGGTCTCCCGGCGCCTGCTGGAGCACGTCCAGCGCACACACCGTCGCCATGGCGGGTCACGGTTCACGGAACAGGAGATCGACGTACTGTCCCGCTTGTCGGAGGGCGAGTCGCCGGAGACGATCGCGACCTCCATGGGCACCACCGAGCGTGCCGTGCGCCGTCTCGCCTCCGACGTCGTGACGAAGATGCAGGTCGAGAACCGTGGAGAGATCGCGGTCCGCGCCCTTCGTGATCGCATCGTCTGATGAACGTCGTCCGGGGGGTGGGCATGCGTCGGGCTGCCCTTGCAGCGGTTGCCCTGTGCCTCATCGTCCCGATCCTTCTCGAGGTCTTCGACTTCGACCCCAGCATCGGCAACCGGCGCTTCCACGTCGCCATGGAGACCGCGGACGCGATGGTCCTCATCTTCCTGGCCGCGGTGCTGCTCGGGCGCTTCCGCAGCGACGGGTCGCGTCGCAACCTCCTGCTGATCTGCGGCGTGGTGATCGTGGCCGCCAAGAACGGACTGTTCGCCGCCCTGGCCATGTTCGAGGAGCAGGCGATCCAGGGGACCGACCCCTTGATCTGGGGCACCGCCGTGAGTGGAGTGCTCGGCGCGGCGGTTCTCGCGTCCGCCGGTGTCCTCGAGGACCGCAGGATCGACAACTCGACCGGCCGAGCCGCCATCGTGGTGGCGCTCGCCTGCGCGTCCGTCGTGGGGATGACGCTCTGCGCCATCGTGATCGGGGACGCGCTGCCGCGCGCGTTCCCGGTGCTGCCGGAGGAGCCGGACGTGGTGAACGAGCTCGAGCTGCTGAGCGGTCACCCCATCAAGATCGCCATCGACCTGCTGACCGCAGCGGGCTACGCCGTCGCGGCCGTGGCCTTCGCGCGACTGGCCGACCGCACCTCCGACAACTTCATCGGCTGGATGGGCATCGGGTCGACGATCGCGGCGGGCGCGTTCGTCTACTACGCACTCATCCCGTCGCGGTTCACCGAGCTGATCTACGGTGGGGAGTTCCTGTGGATCAGTGCGGTGGCCGCCTTCTGGTATGGCGCTGTGAGCGAGATCGCCAACCTGGAGGCGGCCCTGGTCCGCTCCGCGGTGCGAGCCGAAAGGCGCAGGGTGGCGCGCGACCTCCATGACGGAGTCGTGCAGGAGCTCGCCTACATCTCCTCGCAGACGGGCTGGCTTCGCGGGCGGGTGACGGACGACCAGCTCCAGTCGGCGGTCGAACGCATCGGAGACGCTGTCGAGCGGGCGCTCGACGAGTCACGAGGGGCGATCGCCGCGCTCAACCGGGAGACCCACGAGCCGCTCCACACGGCCGTCGGCAACGCCGCCAAGGACGTGGCGGACCGCGTCGGCGTACACCTCGAGCTCGACCTGGATCCGGACGCAGACGCGCCCGTGGAGTGGCGCGACGCGCTCATCAGGATCGCCCGCGAAGCCGTCGGGAACGCCGTGAGGCACGGGGGTGCGACGCACGTGCGCCTGGTGCTGCGGGGCAGTCCTCCGACCCTGGACATCCGGGACGACGGGTCCGGGTTCGACCCGGCGGCGCCGCGATCGCCCCATAGCTTCGGGATCCGCTCGATGCGCGAGCGTGCCGAGTCACTGGGTGGTGAGCTTGAGATCGGCTCGGCGCCCGGAGAGGGCACGCACGTCGTGGTGCTGCTTCCTCAGTGACTGGCGCTCCGCGACCGTCGCACTCGGTGCCACTCAGAAAGCGGGCTTGAACGTGAGGACGAGCTGCGGGAGGTTCTCCCCCTTCTCGCGTGCGTGGAACTGCTGCTCGGCGTCCTGACCTTCGATGGCGTCTCTGATCAGGAAGCCGTGGTTCGCGCCGCTCGAGAACATCTCCGGGACGAGTGTCGCGACATCCCACTCGCGGTAGCCGGTGCCCGAGATAGTCGTGGCCGCCGCGCCTGCGGTCTGAGGCGCGTTGGTCCATGTCACGCCGCTCTCCGTCCAGGAGCCGGCGAGCCGGAATGCCTGCAGCGTGCGCTGGCTGCTCGACGTCGAGGCGGCGTACAGGCGCAGCCTGGCCGTGTCGAGAACGCAGCCGGCCGGGACCGTCGGGAGGTTGAACCGGACCAGGGCACGGAAGTTGTCGGCGGGCTGCTTGGCCTGCACCTTGAGGATCGAGTCGGTGCCCTTGTTGTTGGTCGGACTGTTCTGGTCGATCCAGGCGTCTGCCGCGGCCGGGGCCGTGACCGGCGACGGGCATCCGATTGACGGAACCGAGACCGTCCAGGTATGGGTGGCGGGAGTGGCGTCGGCGTTCCCGGCCGGGTCGGTGGCGCGGACCCGGAAGGTGTGGGTGCCGACGGCCAGCGCGGTGTGGGTGGCCGGCGAGGTGCAGGCGGTGAACGCGCCGGAGTTCAGTGCGCACTGGAACGTCGATCCTGTCTCGGAGGCGGTGAACGCGAAGCTGGCGCTGGTGCTGGTGGTTTGCGCTGGTGGCGCGGAGGTGATTGTGGTCTGCGGCGCGGTGGTGTCCGGCGCCTGGATGGTCCAGGTGTGGGTGGCGGGAGTGGAGTCGGTGTTGCCGGCCGGATCGGTGGCGCGGACCCGGAAGGTGTGGGTGCCGACTGCCAGGCCGGTGGAGGTGGCCGGCGAGGTGCAGGCGGTGAACGCGCCGGAGTTCAGTGCGCACTGGAACGTCGATACTGTCTCGGAGGCGGTGAACGCGAAGCTGGCGCTGGTGCTGGTGGTTTGCGCTGGTGGCGCGGAGGTGATTGTGGTCTGCGGCGCGGTGGTGTCCGGCGCCTGGATGGTCCAGGTGTGGGTGGCGGGAGTGGAGTCGGTGTTGCCGGCCGGATCGGTGGCGCGGACCCGGAAGGTGTGGGTGCCGACTGCCAGGCCGGTGTAGGTGGCCGGCGAGGTGCAGGCGTTGAACGGCTCGGAGTCGAGCGCGCACTGGAACGTCGATCCTGTCTCGGAGGCGGTGAACGCGAAGCTGGCGCTGGTGCTGGTGGTTTGCGCTGGTGGCGCGGAGGTGATTGTGGTCTGCGGCGGGGTGTTGTCCGGTGCCTGGACGGTCCAGCTGTGCGTGGCTGGGCTCTGGTCGGTGTTGCCGGCCGGGTCGGTGGCGCGGACCCGGAAGCTGTGGGTGCCGACGGTCAACGCGGTGTAGGTCGCGGGCGTGGTGCAGGGCGCGAACGGGGCGGAGTCCAGCGAGCATTCGAAGGTAGAGCCAGCCTCGGTCGCGGCGAAGGTGAACGCCGCCGACGTGCTGGTGGTCTGGTTGGCCGGACCGGAGTCGATGGTGGTCTCCGGGGCGGTGGTGTCCGCGGCCTCGATCGTCCAGGTGCGGACAGCCGGGCTGGCGTCGGTGTTGCCTGCCAGGTCGTTGGCGCGGACCCGGAAAGTGTGCGAGCCGACGGACAGACCGGTGTAGCGTGCTGGCGAGGTGCAGACCGCGAAATCCCCGGAGTCCAGCACGCACTCGAACGTCGCCCCCTGCTCGCTGGAGAAGGTGAGCTCCGCGCTGGTGGCGGTCGTGGGTCCGGCCGGACCGGAGTCGATGGCGGTCTCCGGGGCGGAGGTGTCGTCGGCTTCGATCGTCCAGTTGTGCACGGCCGGGCTCTCGTCGGTGTTGCCGGCCCGGTCTGTTGCTCGCACCTCGAACGTGTGCGGCCCCTCGGCCAGGTCGGTGTAGGCCCGCGGGCTCGTGCACGCCACGAAGTCGGCCGCAGCCTGGCTGTCCAGTCGGCACTCGAAGGAGCCGGGCTCGTCGGCCGAGAACGTGAACGTCGCTGTTGTGGCGCCAGTGGGGTCGTTCGGCTCGGAGTCGATGGTGGTCTCCGGGGCTGTGGTGTCGGCGGCCTCGATCGTCCAGGTGTGCACGGTCGGGCTCTGGTCAGTGTTGCCGGCCGCGTCTGTGGCCCGCACCCGGAAGCTGTGGCTGCCCAGGGACAGTCCCGTGTACTGGCGCGGAGAGGTGCAGACCGCGAAGTCCCCAGAGTCCAAGGCGCACAGGAACGTCACCCCCGGCTCGCCGGAGAAGGTGAGCTCCGCGGTGGTGGCGGTCGTGGGGTCGGCAGGACCCGAGTCGATGGTGGTCTCCGGGGCGGTGGTGTCGATGGTCCACGTGTAGGAGGCCGGGCTCGGGTCGGTGTTCCCAGCCCCGTCGGTGGCCCGCACCCGGAAAGTGTGGACCCCATCGGCCTGGCCGGGGTAGTCGGCTGGGGAGGTGCACGGCGTGAAGTCTGCTGAGTCCAGCGCGCATTCGAATGCCGCTCCGGCTTCGCTGGAGAACGTGAACGCCGCACCCGAGCTGATGCTGGGGTCGGTTGGCGCGGAGTCGATGGTGGTCTGCGGGGCGGTGGTGTCGATGGTCCACGTGTACGTCGCGGGGCTGGCGTCGGTGTTGCCGGCATGGTCGGTGGCCCGCACCCGGAAGGTGTGGGCCCCGTCAGTCTGGTCGGGGTAGTCGGCTGGGGAGGTGCATGGCTCGAACCCGCCCTCGTCCACGGCGCACTCGAAGGACGCCCCCTGCTCGTCGGCGGCGAAGCCGAAGGAGGCCGAGGTGTTCCTGGTCGGGTCGTTGGGCCGGTCGGTGATGGTGGTTTCGGGCGCGGTGGTGTCGACGGTCCACGTGTACGTCGCGGGCGTTGCGTCGGTGTTGACGGCTTGGTCGGTGGCCCGCACCCGGAAGGTGTGGCTGCCCTCGGTCAGGTCGGGGTAGTCGGCTGGGGAGGTGCACGGCGTGAAGCCTGCTGAGTCCAGCGCGCACTGGAATGCCGCTCCGGCTTCGCTGGAGAACGTGAACGCCGCACCCGAGCTGATGCTGGGGTCGGCTGGCGCGGAGTCGATGGTGGTCTGCGGGGCGGTGGTGTCGATGGTCCACGTGTACGTCGCGGGGCTGGCGTCGGTGTTGCCGGCATGGTCGGTGGCCCGCACCCGGAAGGTGTGGCTGCCCTCGGTCAGGTCGGGGTAGTCGGCTGGGGAGCTGCATGGCTCGAACCCGCCCTCGTCCAGCGCGCACTCGAAGGACGAGCCCTCCTCGTCGGCGCCGAAGCGGAACGTCGCCGAGACGTTCTTGGTCGGGTCGACCGGCCGGTCGGTGATGGTGGTTTCGGGAGCTGTGGTGTCCACCGTCCACGTGTACGTCGCCGGGCTGGCGTCGGTGTTGCCGGCATGGTCGGTGGCCCGCACCCGGAAGGTGTGGGCCCCGTCAGTCTGGTCGGGGTAGTCGGCTGGGGAGCTGCATGGCTCGAACCCGCCCTCGTCCAGCGCGCACTCGAAGGACGAGCCCTCCTCGTCGGCGCCGAAGCGGAACGTCGCCGAGACGTTCTTGGTCGGGTCGACCGGCCGGTCGGTGATGGTGGTTTCGGGAGCTGTGGTGTCCACCGTCCACGTGTACGTCGCCGGGCTGGCGTCGGTGTTGCCCGCTCGGTCGGTCGCCTTCACGCGAAGCGTATGGGAACCCTCGGTCAGGCCGGCGAAGTCGGCCGAGGAACTGCACCCCTCGAAGCCGCGATCGTCCAAGGCGCACTGGAAGGTCGAGTCCGCCTCATCGGCGGCGAAGCCGAACGTCGCCGAGGTCCTTTTGGTCGGGTCGTCGGGCCGGTCGGTGATGGTGGTCTGGGGCGCGGTGGTGTCCACCGTCCACGTGTGGGCGGCGGGCGTCGGATCGGTGTTGCCCGTAGGGTCGGTCGCCCGCACGCGGAGCGTGTGGGATCCGTCGCCGAGGCCGCGATACTCGGCCGGGGAGGCGCAGGGCTCGAATTCGCCGCCGTCAAGCGAGCAGTGCAGCGCGGCACCAGGCTCGCTTGAGAAAGCCAACGTCGCACCGGTGGAGGTGGTGGGGTCGGCAGGGCCGGTGTCGATGGTGGTCTCCGGAGCGATGGTGTCGATCGTCCAGGTGTACGTCGCCGGGCCGGCGTCGGTGTTGCCGGCCAGGTCGGTGGACCGCACCCGGAAGGTGTGGGATCCCTCGCCGAGGCCTGCGTACTCGACCGGCGTGGCACAGCTCGTGAAAGCGCCGCCGTCGAGAGAGCACTCAAAGGTCGAGTCAGGCTCGTCGGCGGCGAGGCCAAAGGCCGCCGAGCTGCTGGCGGTGAGCTCGGCCGGCCGGTCGGTGATGGAGGTCTCGGGTGCCGTGGTGTCGATGCGCCAGGTGAATGACGCCGGGCTCGCGTCGGTGTTGCCCGCGAGGTCGGTGGCCCGGACCTCGACGTGGTGCACACCCTGGGCAAGCCCCTGGCGCCTGAGCGGGGAGGCGCAGGACGCGAAGACGGCCTGGTCGACCGAGCATTCGAACCGGAGCGCCAGGCCAGGACTGAGGTCATCGGTGCCTGTGAAGGCGATGGTCGCCGACGTGCTGTTGGTCGGGTCGGCCGGGTGGTCGGTGATCGTGGTCTCGGGCGGGTTCCAATCCACCTTGCACAGCACGCCCATGCACTGCTCGGGCTTGAGGTTGCCGGTCGCGATGTTCCCGCTCCCGTCGATGCTCCCGAGGGCTGCGTTGATGCCCAGCCCGCGGTTGTCCCTGACCACGTTGGCGGTGAGGGTGTGTCCGCCCTTCGCCACCACGATGCCGTCGGCCAGGTTCTCGCTGACGGTATTGCCGAGGATGAGGTTGCCGAGCTCGGGAAGCGGGTTGCCCAGCGGGTCCGCGGCATCGTCGGACACGTAGATGCCCTGGGCGCCGTTCTGGTTGGCGGTGTTCGTGGCGACTTTGTTCGCGAGCGAGCCGCCGCCCAGCTCGATGCCGATCCCCGTGGTGCTGCTCGCGTTGTTCGACTCCACCAAGTTCCGGCTCGACCCGTCGAGCTGCAGCCCGCCGGTGTTGAAGCGCACGTCGTTGCCCTGGACGACGCCGTCGCTGGCGGACTCGAGCGTGATGCCGCTGTCGGACATCCGGTGGGAGGTGTTCGACACGAGCCGGTTGCGGTCGGACTCGAAGACCAGGATGCCGTGGTCGCCGCTCTCGGCGACGGTGTTGCTCTCGACGAGGTTGCCGTGCGAACCCGCTCTGAGCTCGATGCCCCCGTCGCTGTTGTTCGAGACCGCGTTGCCGAGCAGCGTGTTGCCCGTTGCCCGCTCCAGCCCGATGCCGAGGTCGCCGCCACCGCCGACGGTGTTGTTCACGAGCCGGTTGCCGTCGGAGTCGCGGACCAGCAGGCCAGCGCCGCCGTTGCCGCTGACGGAGTTGTCGGCCACGAGGATGCCCTTCGTGCCGCTCACCAGCGTGATCCCGCCGCCGTTCTGGTCCAGGGTGTTGCCGCGGACCTCGCTGTCGGCGACGTCGAAGAGCTCGACGGCGGCCACCTGGTGCTCGCGCAGGGCCAGCCGCTCGATGGCGTTGTGGTGGGTCTCGGGACGCAGCCGAACGCCGTAGTCGAACTGCTGGAGCGCCCCGTTCCTGACGGTCACGTGGTCGTGGCCGTCGTTGAGGATCCCCGAGCCCAGGCCCACGCCGTCGATCAGGTGGCCGCCGAGGTCGACGATGATCCGGTCGGTGCCGATCACCAACCCGTCGCCCGGACACTCGGTGAGGTCGTTGGTGACAAGGGTGCTGTGCATGAGCACCTGGCCGCAAGCCACGGCCGCGGGCGTGGCCGGGGCCGGGGCCGCCTCGCCCGGGGACTCGTCGGACGGCGGAGCGGCGAACCGGATCACCAGCTCCGGCGGAGACTCGCCCTTCTCCCTGCCGTAGAAGCCGTGACCGGCGCTGGTCTCGGTGCCCTCGGCGGCGTCGCGGATGAGAAAGCCGTGGTTGGCCCCCCCGAGCATGGCCTCGACCTGCGAAGCCACGTTCCAGCGCATGTAGCCTGCCTGGGACCAGATCCTGACCGGCTCGCCGGTCGTCTCCGGCTGGTTGCTCCAGGTGACCCCGGTCTCCGACCAGTGGGAGGCGAGCCGTACGGCCTCTGCCCTCGCCCCGTCGGAATCCTCGGAGGCGAAGAGCCCGAGCTTGGCGGAGGCGACCACGCACCCGGGCGGCACCGCGGCAGGCAACGGGAACCGGACCAGCGCGCGGGCGCGACCGCTGACCACAGCCGTGTCCACGTTGGCAGACCCGCCGTCGACGTTGAGGATGGAGTCTCCGCCCTTCCCGGCGAACGGGCTGTTCTCGTCGATCCAGCTGTCGGCGTCGGCGGTGGACCTGACGGTCTGCTCCTGGCAGGCCGGCTCCGACAGTTCGACGGCGGTGGCGGGCGCGGCGGCAGCGGCTGCGGCGAGGCCTCCGGCTGCCGTCGTACCCAGGACGGCGAGCAGCGCAGCGACGGCGACGAAGCCCTGGCAGGCGAGGCGCATGTGGCGATAGAGGGCCTTGGTCTCGCCGCTTCTCGACATCTGTCGATCTCCCTTTGGTGACAGGTTCAGTTGTCCGCCGGGCGCTCCCGCCGGGATGTTGCTCGCCCTGGAAGAGGTCAGATCTCCTAGGCCGACCGGATGAAGTAGCCGGCGCCGCCCTTCGAGGCCTTCGCCCTGGCGACGCCGCGCAGCTCGCCTCCGGGAAGGACGATCAGGCGGACCTGCCCGGCCCGCAGGTGGCCCAAGCCCTCCGCGCGCTTCCGGGTGAGGGCCAGCTTGAGGCGTTTGCCGTCGACCATCCGGATCGTCCCGGTGCCGCGCCGTCCCAGGGAGAGGTCGCCCTTCAATGCCAGACCGGCAGCGGACGCACCGCTGAGCTCGCCGCCCGGGGAGACGGTCAGCTCGTAGAGCCCAGCCCCGCCGGACGGCGGGTTGGCCTCGTAGCTGCCCGTGCTGCCGTCGGGAAGCGAGACGGTGCCGATCACCGAGCCGCCGCTCAGCTTGCCCTCCGCCTCCGCGTCCCCGTCATCGGACTGCGCGGCGAAGCCGCCGTCCGAGACCGGCGCGGAGAACCACTCGCTCACACCGTTGCCGTCGGAGACATAGACCTGTACGGCGCCGGCGTCCTGCCCCTCCTGTGCGGGTGCGGCAACGACCGCCACAAAGGCCTTCGTACCGGACACCTCGCCCACGAAGCTGCCGGCGAGCTCGACGGCCTCCACCGCCTTCTCGACCTTCTCGGGCTTGTCGCCCTCGGGTGGATCCTCGCCGTCACTGCTGCAACCCGCGAGCCCGGTGAGCAGCAGTGCTCCCGTCACGAGCCAGACGCCGATGGGTGTCCGCTTGACCATCCGTGTTCCCCCTCCGTGAGGTCTTGGTCGGTTGCCGTTCTCGGTCATGAGGACTCTCTTCACGACGCGGGCTTGAAGGTGAGGACGAGCTGCGGGATGTTGTCGCCCTTCTCGCGCGCGTGGAACTGCTGCTCGGCGTCCTGGTTCTCGCTGGCGTCCTTGATCAGGAAGCCGTGGTTGGAGCCGCTCGAGTACATCCCCTGGACGATCGTCGCGACCGCCCACTCGCGGTAGCCGGTGCCCGAGACCGTCGTCGCTGCGCTGCCCGTCGTCGCCGGCTGGTTCGCCCAGGTGGCCGCTCCCTCGGTCCACGCGCCGCCGAGCCCGAAGGCCTGGAGGGTGCGCTGGCTCCCCGACGCGGACGAGGCGTGCAGGCGCAGCTTGGCCGTGTCGAGCACACAACCCGTCGGGATTGCGGGGAGGTCGAACCGGACCAGGGCACGCAGGTTGGCGCCGTTCTTGGACATCAGCTTGAGGATCGAGTCGGAGCCCTTGTTGGACGACGGGCTGCTCTGGTCGATCCACGTGTCGGCCACCGACGTGCGGGTCAGCGCGGGCCCGCAGTTCACGGGGTCGCCGCCGGGCTGGACTGTCCAGAGCTGGCTCGCCGGCGTCTTGTCGACGTTGCCGGCCGCGTCGGTCGCACGCACCTGGAAGGAGTGTTGGGCCACGCTCAGGCCCGTGTAGTCCTTCGGCGAGGTGCACACGGTCCACGCCCCGGCGTCGAGCTTGCACTCGAACGTCGTCCCGGTCTCCGGCGACTGGAAGCCGAACCGCGCGCTGGTGCTGGTCGTCGAGGACGGCGGGCCGTTGGTGATGACCGTCTCCGGGTCCGTCTGGTCGATCGTCCAGGTGAAGACCGCAGGCTGCGGGTCGACCGCTCCGCCGCTGTCGACGGCGCGGACACGGAAGGTGTGGGAGCCGGCGGCGAGCTGCGTGTAGGTCCGGGGGCTCGCGCAAGCCGTCCACGGCGCTGTCTCCGCGACGTCGAGCTGGCACTGGAAGGTCAGGCTGCTGGCCGGCGTCGTGTCGTCGGTCCCGTTGAAGGTGAACGTCGCCGAGGTCGTCGGGTCCGCCGCCCGCGGGCTTCCGGTGATCGTCGTGTCCGGTACGCCGTTCGGCGGGGCACCGTTGCCGAACTTCAGCACCAGCTGCGGCCGGTCGGTGCTCGCCTCGCGGCTGTTGAACTGCTGCTCGGCGTCCTGGTTCTCACTGGCGTCTCGGACCAGGAAGCCGTTGTTCGAGCCGGTGTACATGCCTTGGACCATCCCGGCCACGTTCCACTCGCGGTAGCCGGTGCCCGAGGTCGTCGTCACCGCGCTTCCCGTGGTCGCGGGCTGGTTCGCCCACGTGACGCCGCCCTCGGTCCAGGACCCGCCGAGCCGGAGGACCTGCAGGGTGCGTCCGCCGGCGGCCGACTTCGCGTACATCCGCAGCGTCGCGGACTCGACCGAGCAGCCGGCCGGCATCGTCGGCAGGTTGAACCGGACGAGCGCACGCAGGTTGCCGCCGCTCTTGGACATCACCTTGAGGATCGAGTCCGAGCCCTTGTTCGAACCCGTACTGCCGGAGTCGACCCAGGAGTCGCCGTTGGCGGTCAGAGTCTGCTGGGTGCCGCAGTTGACGGTCTGGCTCTGGATCGTCCACGTGTACGTCGCTGGCGACAGATCGGTGTTGCCGGCGGCGTCCTTCGCGCGCACCGAGAAGGTGTGCGACCCGGTCGCCAGGCCCGTGTAGGCCTTCGGCGTGGTGCAGGCGGCGTACGAGCCGTTGTCGAGCCTGCACTCGAAGGTCAGGCTCCCGCTCGGCGTCCGGTTATCCGTGCCCGCGAACTCGAACGACGCGTTCGTCTGGGTCGTGGTTGCCGGCGGGTTGCTGCCGATCGTCGTTTCGGGCGCGGTCGTGTCGGGTGTCGGGGCCGGCTCCTGGATCTCCCAGGTGTGGCTCGCGGGCGAGCCGTCAGTGTTGCCGGCGGCGTCTGTCGCCCGGACCTGGAAGGTGTGCTGCCCGACCGTGAGACCCGGGTACGACTTCCCCGACGCGCAGGGCTCGAACGAGCCGGCGTCCAGCTTGCACTGGAAGGTCAGGCCGGCCGGCGTGGTGCCGTCGTCGCTGCCCGTGAACGTGAACGTCGCGTCGGTGTTGGTGGTAGTCGCGTTCGGGTGACCGGTGATCGAGGTCTCCGGCGCCTTCGTGTCCGCCACCGTGAAGGTGCGGGTGTCGGGCTGCCCGACGTTGCCGGCCTCGTCGACCGCGCGGACCGCGAAGGTGTGCTCACCGGGCGTCATCGCCGCCAGGTCGGCGTTCGAGTACGTCTTCGGGCTCGAGCACGAGGCGTACGCGTTGCCGTCGACGCGGCACTGGAACTCCAGGTCCGCGGCCGAGGTGTGGTCGTCGGTGCCGGTGAACTCGATGATCAGCGAGCCCGTCGTGACGCTCGTGATCTCCGCCTCCGGGTCCACGACATCCTCCACCGTCCAGGTGTGGCCCTCCGTCCGCGCGTTGCCCGCGGCGTCGGTCGCCCTCACGTCGAAGGTGTGCTGCGCTGCCGAGAGGCCGGAGTAGGACTTCGGCGAGCCGCAGGCGGCGTACGCCGCTCCGTCGAGGCGGCACTCGAACGTGATGGCTCCCGGCGCCGACCAGTTGTCGGTCGCGTTGAAGGTGAACTCCGCCGAGGTCGCCGAGGTCGTTGCCGCCGGCTTCCCGGTGAGGGAGATGGTGGGCGCCGTGAGGTCGGCGACGGTCCACGTGCGGCTCTTCGTGACACTGAGGTTCTCGCCCTCCGAGGTGTCGGTCGCCCGGACCTCGAAGGTGTGCTGGCCGCGGTCGAGGCCGGTGTACTGGAGGCCCGACTGGCAGGCGCCGAACGGGGCACCGTCGAGCGAGCACTCGAAGGTCACGGGCTCGTCCGCCGAGAACTCGAACCTGGCGGTCCGCTCGTCGACCGTGCCCGACGGGCCGCTGTCGATCGTGACGACCGGGGCGGTCAGGTCGGCGACCTCCCACTCGTACTGCGCGGGCAGGAAGCTGGCGTGGCCGTCCTTGATCGCCTGGACCTCGAACGTGTACTCGCCGAGCGCGAGGCTGCCGTAGGTCCTCGGCGACTCGCAGGCCTGCCACGAGGTGCCCGTCGACTCACCTGTCAGGCGGCACTCGAAGGTGCTGCCGGGCTGGTCGGAGGTGAACTCGAAGGTCGCCGACCGGGCCTCGTTCTCGATGTCCGGGGTGGCCGGCGCCTGGTCGGCCGGGCCGGACCCGATCGTGGCGACCGGTCGTGCGAGGACCGTCCAGGTGTAGGACGCAGGCGTCGCGTCAACGACGCCAGTGTCGGTGACGGCCCGGACCCGCAGCGTGTGCTCTCCGAAGAGCGCGTTGAAGCGGTACGGCGAGTCGCAGGAGCTCCAGGCGCCTCCGTCGAGCGAGCACTCGAACTGCGCCGGACGCTCGATCGTGTCGATGCTCGAGGCGAACTGGAACTGCACCTCGGCGCCGTCGCCGGTCGACTGGATCGCCGGCTCCGTCGGCGCCTGGATGATGGTCGTCTGCGGAGCCACCGCGGCCGAGGCCTCGGCGACGGCGAACGGCGACAGGCTGCTGACCACGCCGCAGAGCAGGGTTCCCTGCTGCTCCAGCGTCACGTCGAGCCACTGCCCGTCGAAGTGCAGGACGTGCGCGTCGACGAGCGCGTCGTACGGCAGGCAGACCGTGGCGTCGCCGACGAACGTCGCCGTGGTGGAGACGTCGTAGAACTTCGCGCCAGCGCCTGCGTAGCCGCTCGGGAGCGCCGGGGCCGCGTCCGCGGTGATGGTGGACACCGACGTCGTGCCCGCCGCGGTGACCTCGGCGAACGTGATGGTCGCGCCACCGGCGGAGACCTCGACGTTCGTGCCCACGGGGGTGTTGTCCGGGGCAGGCGCCTCGATCGTCCACGTGTACTGAGCGGGCATGCCGTCGACGTTCCCGGCGGTGTCGGTCGCCCGCACCGCGAAGGTGTGGTCACCGAGTGCCAGACCCGTCCAGGCGTCACCGCTGCTGCAGGGGGCGAACGGAGCGCCGTCGAGCGAGCACTCGAAGGTGAGCGCGCCCGGGGCGGTCCGGTTGTCGGTGCCGCTGAAGAGGAACGTCGCCGTCGTGTTCGTCGTCGGGTTCGCCGGGCCGAGGTCGACGGTTGTCTCCGGCGCACCCGTGTCGGGCGCGTCAATGGTCCATGTGTAGGACGCGGCCGGGCTCTCGGTCATCGGCTGACCGCCCAGCGGGGGCGTGGTGGCCTTGACCTCGAACACGTGCTCGCCGTTGGAGAGGTCGTACGCGAACGGAGACGTGCACGGCTCGAACGGGTCGACGTCCGGGTCGACGGCGTCGAGGCGGCACCGGTAGGTCGAGCCGGGCTGGTCGAAGAACGACAGCTCGCCCGTGGCGCTGGGGCTGACCTCACCTTCGAGGACCTCGGTACCGACCGGCGCCTCGTTGGTGATGGTGGTCAGCGGCGGCGCGATGACGTCCCAGGTGTAGCTCGCCGGCTCGGGGTCGGTGATGGCGGTCTGGTCGGTCGCGCGCACCTCGAAGGTGTGCTCCCCACCGGTCAGGTCGGGAACCGTGTGAGGCGACGAGCACCCGGCCCATGGCTCGACCCCGTCAAGCCGGCACTCGAAGGTGAGGTTCGCGGCGCTGGTGCCGTTGTCGGACCCGGTGAACCGGAACTCCACCTCGTTGCCGCTCGGGCTCGACGGCGTCGCGAGCAGCGTCGTCTCGGGCGCGGCGTCGTCGGTGATGACCCACTCGTGCAGCGCCGTGTTGAGGGTGACGCTCGGCAGCAGGTCCGCCCTCGTCGCCGTCACCTCAAGGGTGTGTGGGTTCTGCTCGCCGGCCGGGAGGTCGGCGTACTCGAGCGGCGAGGAGCAGGGGAGCTCCGGCCCGCCGTCGAGGACACAGAGGAAGGACGCGTCCGGGTCTGTCGAGCCGAACTCGATCGTCCCCGTGGTCGCGGTGCCGCCGGTCGAGGGCGGCGCGGTCGCCAGATTGATCGTCACGTCGGGCGCCACGTCGGTGCCGCTGACGAACTCGAACTCGGCGGGCGTGGTGTCGGGGGTCCCGTGCTCGCCGACTGCGAAGACCTGGAACAGGTGCTCGCCAGAGGGCACGCCGGAGTACGCCTCAGGCGACGTGCAGGGCTCGAAGATCGTGGAGTCGAGCGCGCACATGAAGCTCCCGCCAGTCCCGCTGAAGGAGAAGCTGAACGATGTCGCGGTCGTCTCGAAGTCCGGCCCGGCGATGTCTGGCGTGACCGACAGGAACGTCGTCTCGGGCTCGGCCTCGACAGTGAACTCGTGCGCGGGATGCGGAGCGGGCGTCTGGTCGTGGTTGCCCGCGATGTCGAGCGCGCGGACCTGGAAGGCGTACTCGCCACCCGCGAGGTCGGCGTACGCGATCTCGTGGAAGAACGAGTCGTCGGCCGCGGACTCACCGCAGCCCTCCCACACCACGGGGTCGCCCGCGGTGGTGTTGGTGATGGCGCACTCGAACTCGAGCTCGTAGGAGGAGCCGAGGTCGTCGACGCCGCGGAAGGTGAACCGCAGGCCGGGCTCGAGGAACTGCTCGGGTCCGATCTCCTCCGCGCCGAGGAAGTGGGTCTCGGGCGGCGTGACGTCCTGCACCGTCCAGGCGTACGTCGCGGGCGACATGTCCACGACCTGCTCACCGGCGGCGTTGCGGTACTGGTTCACTGCGCGGACCTCGAACTCGTGCTCCACCGGCTCTCCGCCCGGCCCGGGCAGGAACGGACCGGCCTGGTAACCCGACGAGCAGCCGACGTACGGCGAGCCGTTGACCGAGCACTGGAAGGTCGCGCCGGGCTGGTCGGAGTGGAACTCGAAGGTCGCGGTGTAGGAGCCGGTCGGGTCGGCCGGGCCGGAGTCGATGATCGTCTCGGGCTCGCCGGTGGTCGTCCAGACGAACGGGTCGGTGTCGTTGGGGCCGAAGCCGCGGTCCTTGCCCGCGGGGGTCGGGTCGGTGTTGGGGGTCAGGGCGGCGTCGATCGCGCGCACCCACAGCCAGTGCTGGCCGGAGCCGAGGCCCTCCAGCAGCCAGACGGTCTCGCACTCCTGCCACGTGGTCGGAGCGGCCGGCGGCGTGCCCGTCCCGTAGGAGCACTCGAACGTCTCGACCGGCTCGTCGCTGGCGAAGCCGAAGGTCACGTCGGGGCCGGAGTTCGCGGGCTCCGGGTGGACGACGATGAATGTGTCGGGCGGCGTCGTGTCCTCGTCGCCGATGATCATCCACTCGTAGAAGGCAGGGGAGATGTCGCGGTTGCCGTCGGGGTCGACCGCGCGCACGTGGAACACGTGGACGCCGCCACCGAGCGGGCCGGGGTAGGTGGCCTCGCCGGGCACGCCGCCCGGGCAGGGGCCGAACTCGCCCTGGTCGAGCGCGCACTCGAACTGGTTGACCGGCTCGTCGTTGAGCAGCTCGAAGCCCTCGAACGTGAAGGTCGCGCTCGTCTCGGTGGTCTCCTCCTCGGGTCCGGTGAGCACCTCGGTGTCCGGCCCGGACATGTCGATGACGGTCCAGGTCCGGGTGGCGCCGACCGGGTCGATGTTCCCTGCGGCGTCGATCGCCTGAACGACGAGGGTGTGCTCGCCCGGCGTGGTGACCTCGATCTCCTCGGGCGTCTCGCAGCCACCGATGGCCTCGCCGTCGAGCGTGCACTCGAAGTCGAGCTCGAGTGCCGGTGTGAAGTCGTCCGTGCCGGAGAACTCGAAGTTGCTGATGAAGTTCGGCGTCGACGAGCCCTCGGGCGGGCCGCTGGTGATGAGCGTCGTCGGCGGCGTCACGTCCGGCCCGAGGACCTCCCACTCGTAGAGGGCAGGGGTCAGGTCCACCCAGCCGAACTCGTTGATCGCCTGCACCATGAACTCGTGGCCGCCCTCCTCGAGCGGGCCGACCGTCACCGGCGACTCGCAGTAGAAGAACGGGTCACCGTCGAGCGAGCACTGGGCGATCGCGCCCGGCTGGTCGACCCAGAACTCGAACCTCGCCGAGCCGCTCGTGCTGGTCGGGAGACCCTCGGGGCCGAGCGGGCCCTCGGGCCCAGACAGGATGTACGCCTCCGGCGCCATGCCGGAAGAGGCGCGGGCCACCGCGAAGAGCGAGAAGCCTTCGACCTCGTTGCTGCACACGCGGCCCGGCGAGGAGAACGGGTTGTTCAGCGTTGTGACGTCGAGCCACTCGGTGCCGTCGAAGTGCAGCAGCCGCACGGACGGCGTGCCGCCGCCGAAGTCGCTGACGTCGTAGTCGATGCAGACCGTGACGGGGTCGGTGAACTCCGCCGTCGTCGAGACGTCGTACATCTGCGCGCTGCCGCCGCCGTAGCCCTCGGGCAGCGAGGGGCCGCCGCCGAGCCGGTCGGCCGTGGTCGTGCCGGCGGTCTGGACCGAGAAGTAGGTCACCTTCACCCTCCCGAGGTCGACCGCGACGTTGTCACCGACGGCCGTGTTCGGCGGGCCGGAGGGCGTGCCGATGGTCCACTCGTACGTGGCCGGGGTCGGGTCGATGTTGCCGGACGGGTCGGCGGCCACCGCACTGAAGGTGTAGTCCCCAGGAACGAGGTCGGTGAGCTCGGTGACGACACCCGGCTCGCAGTCCGTGGTGACGCCGTTGAGCGTGCACTCGATCGTGGCCGTCGGATCGTCCGAGTTGACCTGGAGGTATGCGCTGGTGCTCATCGTCGTCGCAGCGGGGCCGAACTCGATCGTCGTCTCGGGCGCGGTGAAGTCCTGGACCGTCCAGGTGTGCACGGCCGGGATCGGGTCGTGCTCGAACGGCAGGCCCTGCCAGTCGACGCCGGTGTAGAGCGTCTGCACCTGGAACGTGTGCTCACCGGGGAACAGGTTCGTGTAGGTCTTGGGCGACTCGCAGAGCCCGAACGGACGGTCGTCGAGCGAGCAGTAGAAGACCGCGCCCGGGTCGTGCGGTTCGCTGGTGAACTCGAACGACGCCGTGGTGCTCGTCCCGTTGGCCGGGGCCGAGGTGATCGTGGCTTCGGACGGGCTGATCCGGAACTCAGAGTCCTCCCACACTCCGATGTTGCCGAACTGGTCGACCGCGCGCACGGCGAACAGGTGGTCGCCGATCCCGAGGTCGGTGTAGCTCTGACCGGTCGGGTCGCACGGGGCGGGCTTCGACGTGTCACCTGGCAGGTGCGGGTTGAACTTGCCGTCGAGCCAGCAGTGGAACGTGACGGGGCTGACGTCCGAGGAGAAGGTGAAGGTGACGGACCTGTCGGTCGTCTCCTCCTGCTCCACACCGGGCCCGGTGAGGATGGTCACCACGGGCGGCGGCGCCACGATCCAGGTGTACTCGGACGGCGTCGACTCGATGTTGCCGGCGGCGTCGACGGCCCGCAGGCGCAGCGTGTGCGAGCCGCGCGTGAGGTCGGAGAACTGCTCGGGCGAGGTGCACGAGTTCCAGGACGTCGTCGAGTCGAGCGCGCACTCGAAGGTGAGGCTCGCGGCGGGCGTCCGGTTGTCGGTGCCCTTGAAGGTGAACGTCGCGACAGTCTGCAGGGTGCCGTTCTCCGGCCCGTTGACGATCTGGGAGCTCGGCTCCGCGGTGTCGGCGCTGAGCTGGACGAGCCACTCGTAGACCGCCTCCTCGCTGACGATCCCCTGGGGGTTGGTGGCCCGGACCGTGAAGTCATGCGTGCCGTTCTCGACGACCCAGGCCGCGCCGGTCGCCGGGGTGGTCGTCCCACCGCAGGGCAGGAAGTCGGACCCGTCGACGGAGCACTCGTAGGTGGAGCCGGGCTGGTCGGTCTCGAAGGTGAACACGGCGTTCTCGGTTCCGCTCGTGCCGTCCGGCTCACCGGAGATCGGGTCGAGACGGCCGTCCGGTCCGCTGAGGAACGTCACGACGGGCGCGGCCGAGACCGTGACGGTGCGCGTGGCGGCCGGGCCGATATTGCCGGCGAGGTCGGTCGTCCGCACGGCGACGGTGTAGGCACCGGGCTCGAGGCCGCTGATGTCGTAGCCGCCGCCGACCGGCGACTCGCACGATGCCCACTCCGCCGAGCCGATACCGGCCGCGGTGAGGAAGGCAGCGCACTCGAACTCCAGGCGCAGCTGGGGCGTCGCGTTGTCGTGGCCGGAGAAAGTGTAGAGCTCGGGCTCCTGGCCCACGGTGGCGCCGCCGGCGGGACCGCCGGTGATGCTGACCAACGGGGCGCGGGTGTCCGCCACCGGGGTCCAGGTGTACGAGGCCGGGGTCGGGTCAGCGTTGCCCTCGAAGTTGGGCTGCGTCGGGTCCGGGAACTCGGGCTCGGACATGTCCACCGCGCGCACGTGGAACGTGTGCTGGGTGAGCAGCATCTGGGGATCGGCGTACGAGTAGACGTCGAGCAGGTTGAACGGGGTCGTGCACTCGACCCACTCGTTGTCGTTGGGGAGCGCCGTGCCGTCGGTGACCTGGCACTCGAAGGTGAGCAGGTACTCCGGCGTCAGGTCGTCGGTGCCGCTGAACTCGAAGACCGTCGAGCTCAGGTCGGCCGCGACCGGGGCGCGCTCGATGGTCGTGTTGGGCGGCACGGTGTCGACGGCGTCGACGACCTCCCACTCATAGATCGCAGGCTCCAGCTCGGCCGCAGAGCCGAACAGCTCGGACTCGCCGTAGACCTCGAGCACGTGATCGCCCGGCAGCAGCGCGTCCGGGTACGCCGTGTCGCCGGCGAATGCGGGGCCGACGCGGAACGGAGACTCGCACGGGAAGTAGTCGCCCGGGTCGAGGCTGTCGAAGCGGCACCAGAACTGGACGTCGCCGACGTTGGCCTCGAAGGTGATCTCGGCGGAGGTGCTTGCGGTCGGACCGCCGGTCGCGGGGTCGCCCTGCGGGCCGCCGGACGCCGGCGTGAAGCCGGGTCCGTCGGTGATGACCACGTTGACGCCCATGAGCTCCCACGTGAAGGTGGTCGGCGCGCCGACGTTGCCCTCGAAGTCGATGGCGCGCACGGAGAAGGTGTGCGGGCCGACCTCGTTCTCGGCGAGCGCCCACTCGAAGGCGCCCTGGTTCATGAAGGTGGCCGCCTCGAATCCACACGGCTCGTAACCGTTGGCGTCGACCTTGCACTGGAAGGTGACGTCGGGCTCGTTCGCGTGGAAGGTGAAGATCGCGTCGAGGAGCCAGGTCTGGACACCGGGCGTGCCGGGCTCGATGTCGTCCGGCACGACGTCGAGGGTCACCTGGGGCGCCACGCCGGTCGGCAGCGGCACGTAGCTCCACGTGAAGCTGGCGGGTGTCGGGTCCGCCAGGCCCTGGCCCAGCATGTCGATGGCGCGGATGTCCAGCGTGTGCTCGCCGGGGCTCAGGTTCAGGTACTCGGCCGGGTACTCGCAGTCCTCCCAAGCGAGCGCGTTGGTCGAGTCGAGTCGGCACTCGAACACGAGGTCGGTGATCGGGCTGAACTCGTCGGCGCCCATGTAGGTGAAGCTCGCGTTCCGGCTGCCGCTCTGGATCCCGGGCGTTCCGATGTCCCAGTCCGCCGGGCCGGAGACGATCCAGGTGTCCGGCGCGCCGGGAACGGTGCCGATCTCGCAGACGACGCCGAAGCACTGGTCGGGCTCCATGTTGCCGGCGGCGAAGTTGCCGCCCCCGTCGACCGCGCCGACGGAGTAGATGCCCCAGCCGCCGTTCAGCTGGGCGACATTGCTCTTGACCGTGTGCCCGGCGCCCTCGACGTAGATGCCGTCGCCACCGTTGGCGTCCGTGGTGTTGTTCTCGACCAGCGTGCCCCGGTTGAGGACGGACGACTCCGTGATCTCGATCCCGTCGCCGCCGTTGCCGCTCGCGGTGTTGTCCCGGACGACGGAGTCGAGCGAGAACTCGCCGATCTCGATGCCGGAGCCGAGCGTCCCGCTGGCGTTGTTCGCCTCGACGATGGTTCCGGTGGCCTCACCGACGACGATGCCGCCCGCGCTGCCGCTGAAGTCGTTCCCCTTGACGATCGTGTCGGTGGCCAGCTCGACGGAGACGCCGGGACCGGTGGTGCCGATCGCGTCGTTGTTGAGGATCGTGTTGCCGTCGCCCGCGACGAGGACGCCGCCCTGGCCGCCGCGGATCGTGTTCCGCTGGATGAGGTTGTCGTTGGAGGCCAGCAGGTCGTCGCCGGCCATGATCCCGATGCCGCCGTTGTCCTTGAGGACGTTGTCGGTGACGGTGTTGCTGCCGCCGCCGAGCAGGGACACACCACTGGCGCCGCTTTGACCGATCTGGTTGCCCTCGATCAGGTTCTCGCTGGCGAACTCGAGGACGATCGCGCCCTCGCCGAGGTTCGCGGCGAGCGTGTTGTCCCGGATCACGGCGTGCCGCGTGCCGGTGTAGAGAGCGATGCCGATCTCGTTGGCGACGATCGAGTTGTCGCGGATCGTGTTGCCGTCGGTGCCCTGGTCGGCGTCGGACAGCGCGACCCCGGCCTCGTCGTTCCCCTCGACCCGCAGGCGGTGCACGGAGTTGCGCGCGGTGCCGGGGTTGAGCTGGACGCCGTTGAGGAACTGGGTGACGAGACCATTGGTGATCGTGACGTCGTCGTGGCCGTTGTTGAGGATGCCGGCGTCGAGGCCGAGGCCGTCGACCACGTGGCCGTCGAGGTCGATGGTGATGCCGGGCGCGCCGACGATCAGGCCGTGGCCGCCGCAGTCGACCAGGTCGTTGAGCAGTCGGGTGCTTCGCGTCAGGATCTGGCCGCACGAGACGCTTTCGGCGACGGGTGGCGCACCGACCGTCCAGGCGTACATCTTGGTGTCGAAGTTGCTGGCGGCGTCGGTGGCCCGCACCCAGAACTCGTGGTCACCCGTGGCCAGGCCCGTGTACGTCTTCGGCGAGGCGCACGCGGGCGCGGTTGCCCACAGGCCGGTGAGGTCCGCGCCGGCGTCGACGCGCAGGCATCGGAAGGTCACACCGGTGTCGCGGTTCGCCGAGAACTCGAACGTCGCGCTGGTGTCGACGGTGACCTTGTCCGGGGTCGAGTCGATCGAAGCCTTGAAGTCGCCGAGCACGACCGCCCACGTGTAGGTCGCCGGGGTCGGGTCGGTGTTGCCCGAGAAGTCGACCGCCCTGACCTCGAACGTGTAGGTGTCGTTGGCGAGGTTGTTGTACCTGGCGGGGCTGGTGCACGCCCGCCAGTCCGACTCGAGCGTGCTCTCGAACCGGCACTCGAAGGTGACCGGGCTCGCGTTGTCGGCGCCGGTGAACCGGAACACTGCGACACTTTCCGAGCTCGGGTTGACCGGAGTCTCGAGGATGCTCGTGTTCGGCGAGATCTGGTCGCCGCCGCCCAGGCCGCCGGTGCAGGTGATGTTGTAGCACTGCTGGGGCTTGAGGTCGACGCCGAGCGGGCCGTCGTTGCCCTGGGCGACGTTGCCGCCGCCGTCGATGTTGGACTTGCCACCGGACGGGTCGCCGACGTTGATGCCCCAGCTGCCGTTGTCGAAGGCGACGTTGTCCTTGAAGATGTGGCTCGGCTTCGAAGCCTGGATGCCCATGCCCTTGTTGCCGTTGGTCGTGTTGCCCTGCACCAGGGTGCCCTGGCCCGCCGGGGTCTCGTCGCCGATGTAGATGCCGCCGCCGACGTTGTCGCTCGAGACGTTGTTGAGCAGGGTGTTCGAGAACGACTGCGACTGGAGATCGATGCCCGTTCCCTCGGAGTCGCTGGCGTCGTTTCCCTCGATCAGGTTGCCGCTCGAGTTCTTCAGCGAGATGCCGGCCTTGTTTCCGCCGACCTCGTTGCCCCGGATGACGTTGTAGTTGCCGTGGAAGAGGTCGATCGCGGCGGAGCTCACCAGCGTCGCGGTGTTGTCGATGAGCTGGTTCCCACTCGAGGTGTCGATCTCCAGGGCCGGCCCGGCGCTGTCGGACACGGTGTTGCCCTCAACCCGGTTCCCCGTCGACTCGATGCCGACCGTCGGCCCCTGCGTGGTGGCGCCGACCAGGACCCCGACGCTGACGTCCACGAGTGAGTTTTCCCTGACGGTGTTGTCGACGGCGCCTTCGAGGAGCACGCCGGCACCGCTCGAGGCCTGGATGCTGTTGCCTTCGACCAGGTTCTGGTTGGCACGCTCGATCCAGACGGAGTCGTCGCTCGAGTTGCCGATCAGGTTGCCGTGGACGAGGTTGTCCTTCGCGCCGTTCAGCAGCCAGACGCCGCGCTTGTTGGACACCAGGGTGTTGGAGCGGAGGATGTTGCCGTCGACTCCGGACTGGAAGCCCGGCACCGGCTCGCTCGGCGCCAGGGCGGGGTCCTCGGGGAAGGTCCCGTGGCCGAGGGCGATGGCCGCGTCCTGGGTCAGGTCCACAGTCACGCCCTCGACGATGTTCAGCTTGGCGCCGTTGTTCAGCATCACGCCGTAGTCGTAGTCGGTGAGACGGCCGTTCTTGATCGTCACCGAGTCGAAGCCGTTGTTGAGGATCGCGGCGCCGAGCGCCTTGCCGTCGATCGTCTTGCCGTTGAGGTCGATGGTGATCTTGTCGGCTCCGACGATGAGCCCGTGGCCGAGGCAGTCACCGAGGTTGTTGTTGACGATGATGCTCTGGGTGATCTTCTGACCGCAGAAGACGGTCTTCGTCACCGGGGTCGCGCCGACGGTCCATTCGAAGGCGGCTGGGACCCCGTCGCTCGGGTCGAGGGCGTCCGGCGCTGTCGGGTCGTCGACATCCCCGTTCACGTCATCGACGTTCCCGGCCAGGTCGACGGCGCGGACCTGCAGCACGTGGTGGGCAGGCGCGATCCCGTTGACGGTGTACGGCGAGGTGCAGGTGGTCCAGGCGGGCTGGCCGCCGCTCATCGCGCCGTCGAGACGGCACTGGAACCCGAGCTCCTCGGCGGGCGTCTGGTTGTCCGTGCCGTTGAAGGTGAACGTCGCGCGCGTCTGCACAGTCGTCGGGTCGGGGCCGGAGAGGAGCTTCGTCTCTGGCGGCGTCGTGTCCGGCGGCGGCGGGTAGACCCACCAGGTGTGCGAGGCCGGCGTGACGTCCCGGTTGCCTCCGAGGTCGATGGACCGCACCTCGAAGATGTGGCCGCCGTACCTGAGGTCGCTGTACTGCTCGGGTGAGACGCACGGCTCGAACGGGAGCACCTGTTCCGAGGGGATGTCGGCCTGGGTCAGGTGGTCGTTGAACTCGTCGTAGTGGACACGGCACTCGAACGTGAGGTTGTAGCCCGCGGTCCGGTTGTCGATGCCGTTGAACTTGAGGGTGGCCGCGCGGTTGGTCGTGTCGAAGCGTGTGCCGGCGACGTCGGTGACCAGCTCACCGGGCGCGGCGGTGATGCGGGTGTCGGGAGCGACGCCCGCGACGGTGCAGTCGACGCCGAGGGTCTCGCCGGGGCCGCACTCCTCGGTGCCGTCCTCTTCGACGCCGGCCTCGATCCGCCACGTGTACTCGGCGGGGGTGAGGTCGAAGTTGCCGGCCTGGTCGACCGCGCGCACCTCGAAGTGGTGGTCCACAGCTGGCTCGAGGCTCAGGAAGGTCTTCGGGCTCGAGCACTCGGCCCAGAACTCGCCCTCCGGGGGCTCGGGCACCTCGGGCGGTTCGGTCGGGTCGGGAGGTTCGAGCTCGGGCTCCTCCGGCGGCAGCGGCGGGTCTGGCGGCGCGTCGAGGCGGCACTCGAACCTCATCGCGGTCAGCGGGTCGCCGTTCGTGCCGTCGTTGGCGGTGAACTCGAAGACCGCGGTCTCGTTCCCGGTCACGGCGGGAGGCACCGAGGTGAGCGTCGTCTCCGGCGCGGCAAGGTCGACCGGCGCCATCGGGGTCGGGTCTCCCGTTGCGCAGACGACGCCCAGGCACTGGACGGCGTCGGGGAGGCCTGGGGTGACGCCGTCGGAGTGGTTGCCGGCCGCGGTGTTGCCACCGCCGTCGATGTTCCGGTTGGGGTCGAGAGGCTCGCCCTGGACCGGCTCCTCGCCGGCGTCGATGCCGTAGTTGCTGTTGTTGCTGGCCGTGTTGTTGCGAATGGTGTGCTTGGCGACGGTGACGGCGATGCCGCTCTCGGCGTTCTCGTTGGCGGTGTTTCCCTCGACGAGCGCGCCGCCGACCGCGTTGCCGAGCGTGTCGAAGGCACTGGCGTCGACGGAGATGCCGGCGCCACCGGTCCGGTTCGCGACGTTGTTGCGGATCACCATGTTGACGCCGTCGCCGAGTGCGATACCCGTCTGGAGCGAGTTGGAGACGTCGTTGTTCTCCACCACGAGGTTGTTCGTGCCGCCCGCGTCGACGCCGGACGGGTTGTAGCGCAGGTCGCTGTTCTTGACGACGCTGTTGCTCGAGTTGGACAGCACGACGCCGCCGTCGGACTGCTGGTGCGCCAGCACGCCGTCGACCTCGATCCGGTCGGAGTCCGACACGATGACGCCCGCGTCGCCGTTCCGGACCAGGACGCCGCCGCGGACGGTGTTGCCGTGGGAGCCCTGGTGGATGACGACGCCGGCGTCGCCGGTGTCGCTGATGTCGTTGTTCTCGACGACGTTCTGCCGCGACCCGTTCTCGAGCACGATGCCGGCATCCGAATCGAGGGCAGGGTCGAGGATGATGCCGCTGATCGTGTTGTTGCGGATGACGTTGCGGTGGCTGTCGAACAGGTGGATCGACATGCCGTTGGAGATGAAGTAGTTGTCCTCGATGAGGCTGCCCTCGGTCCCGCTCATGAGCTGGAGACCGGTCTCGCCGTTCGAGTCGAAGACGCTGTCGCGGACCGTGCTTCCCAGCCGGCCGTTGTCCGCGTCGAAGAGCTGCACGCCGGTGAGGGCGTTGCGGGTGAGGGTCATGTGGTGCACGTCGCTGTTGACGGAGCCCGGGCCGAGCAGGACGCCGTAGCCGTAATTGGTGACGGTGCCGTTGCGGATCTCGACGTTCGGGTAGCCGTTGCGGATGCCCGGGGTCAGGTTGTCCTCCTCGCCCGGTTCGAGCAGGAGCCCGCTCGCGACCGTGTGCCCGTTGAGGTCGAGGACGATGTTCGGCGCCCCGATGGCGATGCCCTCGCCGAGGCAGCCGGTGACGTCGGCCGCGAGCTTGGTGCTCTCGGTGATGACCTGCCCGCAGGTCACGACCTCCGCAGCCCCCGGCTCCTCCCGCTCCGGCGGGGGCGGCGTGGCGGCCGCCTCGAAGCGCAGCTCCAGCTCGGGCAGGGTGATCTCCGGCGGATCCTGCGGCTGCTCCCGGGAGACGAAGCTCTGGTCGCCACCCTCGGGATCGCTCTCCTGCTGGTCCTTGACGGCCCAGCCGAAGTTCGGCATCTCACCGGCGAAGATCGCCTCGACGTGCGCCTCGACGTCGAACTCGCGGTAGCCCTCCCCGGATCCGGTCGGGGCGCCGACGGCGCCCGCGACCTGATCGGGCTGGCTGACCCAATTGAGGGTGCTCTCCTTCCACGTCTCGGCGAGCGGGACGGCCAGAAGGGTCCGGCCCTCGGTGTGGCCGCCGGAGTAGAGGCGCAGGGTGGCCGAGACCAGCTCACAGTCGGGCGCGTCGGACTGCAGGGGGAACCGGAAGAAGGCGCGCGCGTTCCGGTGCTCCGTCGGTCCGGTGGCAGGGATCGTCGCGTCTGAGCGGACCTCGAGCTCCGTCATCGTCCAGTAGTTCTCGAGCGGGTTGACCTGGTCCGCCCAGCCGTCGGCGTTCGGGGTCAGAGTGATGTTCGCCTCGTCACAGCTGATCGGCGTCGCACCCGGGTCGTCGGGATCGGGCCCGACGCGCCAGGTGTACCGCGCGGGGGTCGGGTCAGGCCCCGCGGCCTCACCCGCGATCGCCCGGACCTCGAAGGTATGGAGGCCGGTGGCCAGGTCGCTGAACATGGTCGGGTTGAAACACTCGAGCCACATGTCCGGGTCGCGGCTGTCGAGCCGGCACTCGTACTCGGCGAACTGCGAGGGCGTGAAGTCGCTGACGGCCCTGAAGCTGAACAGCGCCGAGCGGCTGTTCGTGGTCGGCGTGCTGGCCGGGGCGGGTGGGACTGTCGTGCCGGGCGTGAGGCCCGGAGCCTCGACGATGAGGGTCTCCGGCGGGGTCATCCCCACACCGCTGATCAACTGGCTCACCGGCGTCGGGTCGGTGTTGTCGGCGCGGTCGATGGCGCGCACCTCGAACCTGAACAGGCCTTCCTCGGGAAGCGGGACCGACCAGGGGCTGGCGCAGCCGTTCCACATCTCTTCGGGAGGGATCGGATCCCAGGGCGCGACCGGCTCCGGCTCCTCGACCAGGTCGATCTCCAGGAAGCGGCACTCGAAGTTGAGCTCGCCCGGCGCGGTCTGGTTGTCGGTGCCGCGGAACCGGAACGCCATCGTCTCGAGGCCGTCCTGGAAGGGGCCGTCCTCGGGGTAGTTGAACTCCGTCTCCGGGGGCTGGACGTCGTTGGCCGGCGGGTCGCCGACGTACTCGAAGGCGCCCGCGTCGCAGCGGCCGTTCTGCGGCCGCTCGATCCCGCGCTGGTCGACGACCGAGCACGGCGGCGCGCTCGAGTCGATCGCCAGGCTGCCGTACCGGAGCGCGTGCGTCAGCGTCGGGCCGCCGTTGTCGGCGATCGCCTCCAGCTGCGGGTCACCGCGCCGATCACGTACGCCGAGCTCGATCGGGCTCTCGGCGGTCTCCGCCGTCACCGCGAGGAAGCAGGTGTTCCGCGCTCCCGTCTCGAGGTTGCCGCCCTCCGAGCGGACGTACCAGTCGCAGCTGCCGCCCTGGAGGCTGCCGCCAAGGATCGAGTTCTTCACGATAACGGCCGAGTTCGCCGCCGGCGGGATGGGCGGGACGAAGTCGGACTCGACGACGCCGACCGCGCCGCCCGCGGGCGCCGAGTTGCGCCAGATGGTCATGTGCACGAGCCGGAGCTCTCCGTCGGCGTCGTGGAAGAGGCCGCCGCCGGCGCTCCCTGCCTTGTTCCCCGAGATCGTCGTGTTCTCGTAGAGCGAGTCGCCGTCGGCGAAGCTCATGATGCCGCCGCCCTTGCCGGCGTTCTCGTCCAGTTCGCCGTCCTCGGTGAAGCCGATGCGGGCGGTGTTGTTCAGGAAGAGCGACCCGCGCACGATGATGGCGTTGTCCGGGGCGTTCGCGAGCCCGCCGCCGATGACGCCGCTGTTCCCCCTGATCGTCGAGTCGACGAGCCGGAAGTGGCCGCTCGCCGTGTTGTAGATGCCGCCGCCCGCTCCCTTGGCCCGGTTGCCCGAGACCAGCACCCGCCGGAATGTGACCTCGGTGGCGCTGTTCTCCAGGCCGCCGCCGTCGTAGGCGCGGTTGTCCCTGATGGTGCTGTCGACGATGTCGACGTCTCCCATGTTGTTGAGGCTGAGGGCGCCGCCCTCCTCCGTCGCGCTGTTCTCGTCGAACGTCGAGCCCCGGACGGTCAGGGGGCCGCCATCCGTGTGCAGGGCGCCGCCGCCGGCGACGTCGTCGGTCATCAGGCCGTCCTCGAGGTGCGGCACGCCGGCGTGGTTGTTCGTGAACGTGGAGTCGACGACCGTCTGCTGGCGCTCGCTGTGTGTCCACACGCCGCCGCCCTCGCCCCATGACTCGTTCTCGGCCACCGTGACGCGGGTCAGCGTCATGTTCGACCGCCCCTCGCTGGAGATCGCCGCGCCGTGGTCGGACGAGTGGTTCTTCCTGAACGTCGTGTCGGTGACCGAGAGCTGCGCGTCGCCGTCGTTGAAGAGGCCACCCCCGTTCTCGGCGGTGTTCTCGAGCACCTGCGAGTCCTTGAGGGTGAACGTGCCGCGTAGTCCGTGCTGCGAGACGTGGCCTCCGCTGTATAGGCCGGCGCCGTTCGCGGCCTGGTTCTTGGAGATGGTGCTGCCCGAGACGGTGACCGTGCCGCCCTCGCTGTAGAGCCCGGCGCCTGAGGCCGAGGTGCGGTTCTGGGTGATCGTCGTGTTGGTGACCTCGACGATGCTGTCGCCCTCGCTGAGGATGCCGGCGCCGTTGCCCTCGGCCGCGTTCAGCGAGATGGTCGAGTCGGCGATCTTGAGCGTGCCGACCTTCCCCCACCGCGCCTGGTTGGCGATGGCGCTCGCCGCTAGCGGGTAGTCCGCCGGGTCGACCAGGACGAACTGCTCCGGGTCCAGCGGGTCCGGCTTGATCGGTCCCGGGTTCAGCGTGACCACGCTGCCCTGGGAGATGGTGATCGTGCCGCCCGAGACGTTGTTGATCGCGGCGCCGGTGCCGCCGCTCGAGCCGTTGCCCGTGAACGTCGAGCGAGTGATCTCGACGCGGCCGTGGGGGAGGAGCTCGAGGTTCGGCGGCTCGGTCGTCCACACGTAGTCGTTGAGGTCCGCGTGGTTGAGCCCGCCACCGGCCTTCTCCGCGTAGTTGTCCTTGACCGTCACGCCGTCCAGGGTCAGCTTGCCCATCGACCAGTTCTGGATCGCGCCGCCCTCCTCGGGGCTGAAGCCGTTTTGCAGCGTGAGGTTCCGGAACGTGACGTCACCGGCGCCGGGGTGTACCTCGAAGAGCCGGTCGAGCCCGCGCGCGATGAGCGGGGAGCTGGGCAGGGGAGTGCCGCCGTCGACGATGGCGTCGCCGAGATGACCCGGTGCCTTCTCGATGGTCACCGGGTCGAGGATCTCGAAATCGCCGACGTTGGCGGCGTTCTCGTTGATCGGCGCGATTCCGATCGCGTACGTGCCGGGGAGGACGTGGATGAGGTCGGCGCCGGGGTTCGCGTTGGCCTCCTGGATCGCAGCCCGCAGCGTGCAGCCCGTACCGGCAGCGCGACACACGCCGTCGCCGACGTTGGTGTCGACGGCGTCCATGGTGCTGTCGACGACCAGTGTGGCGCCGGCCGCGGCGGCCTGGGCGGGGAGGTCGAGCGCGGCAACGGCTCCGGACCCGATGGTCAGGGCCAGCATCGACATCAGGACGTGGCGAAGGCCGCGGCGAGGGCCGCGATGGTGCTGGGGGGGCGTTCGAAGCCGCCCGCGCCCGTGCCGAGACCCGTTTGGTGCCGACGTCACACCCTGCCGAGATGAACTGCGAGATCCGTACATCGCGCCACAACCCCTCGAGGCGACAGAGGCGCCGCCATGAGTCCCGAGCAAACGCCCCAAGTGGAGGGATCGCATGACGTCGCGGTGTCATCTTCGCGTTCAGGTGGCTGAACGCTCAGGTCAGATTGCCCGGTTGTCGTGCCCGCTCGACTGGCCACGTAGCAGCGCGACAGCCTCGGCTCGGCTGGTCACGCGGAGCTTCCGTACCGCATCCGAGATGTGGCGTCGGACAGTGATCGGCTGGACGAACAGCCGGGAGGCGATCTCCCCGGTCGAGAGGCCGCTGACGAGGAGCCGGAGCACCTCGGACTCGCGGTCGGTGAACGTCACCTCGTGCCCCTGGCTGTTGACCACCCTCGCGGTGCGACGCTTTCCCCGGAGCGCTTCGATGACGCGCGCAGTCAGCACGCCGTTGAGGATGGCTTCCCCCTCGATCGCGGCGCGCACGGCAGGGGCAAGGTCCGACGGCGCGATGTCCTTGAGGAGGTAGCCGATGGCACCGGCCTGGAGTGCATCGACCAGATGGTCCGAGCTCTCCGAGACGGTGAGCATGACACACCTGCAGCTTGGGTTGTCCTGAGTGATCTTCCGAACCGCCCACAGCCCACTGCCCGGCATGCCGATGTCAAGCAGGCACACGTCAGGACGCACTCGGTGCGCCAGCTCCACGGCGGCGTACGCCGACTCGGCCTCGCCCACCACCTCGCAGCCGCCGCTCTCCAGGGCCTCGCGGACGCCCACCCGGATGGCCTGGTGGTCGTCGGCGATGAGCACGCGAGGGGTCCGGCTCATGGCACGCGCACCTCCACCGTGGTTCCGGTGCCGTCACCCGTCTCGATCGTCACGCTCCCGTTGACCGCTTCAGCTGACTCGCGGATGCTCGCCAGCGCCGAGGCGATCGCGGGCCCTGCGTGCGGGTCGAGGCCGGAGCCGTCATCGACGATCCGCAGTCCGACGGATCCGTTGGTCCACAGGTCGATACGCACCTTGTCGGCTCCGCCCACCCGGGCGGCGGTGCTGATGGCCTCGCGGGTGATCCTGGCGAGGGCGGCACGGACTTCGGTGGTCACCACGATCGATCGGTCGAGGTCCAGCGACACGTGTGCTCCGGTGCGTCGCGACACCACATCCGCTGCGGCCTCGATGGTGGCGGCGAGGGACTCGTCGACGGGGCCGGACAGCAGCTTGATGGCACTGCGCGACTGGTCGAGCGCACGGTCCACGGACTCCTGGATCCGGTGCGTGGCGCGAGCCACCTTCTGAGGGTCGCGGGCGCTGGTGATCGTGTGGGTCTGCGTGCCGATGAAGGCGAGCTCCTGGGCGACGCCGTCGTGCAGTTCTCGCGCGATGCGTCGGCGCTCGCCGTACAGCGCGGAGTCGACCAGTGCCGCTTCGGCGGCCCGGACCTCCTGGGCGGCGCCGACGAGAAGCACCGCCACCGCGGTGAGGAAGAAGTAGTCGCCCAGGAAGAGGAGCTCCGTGAAGTGGGACGGGACGAGGGCGTAGTTGGCGTACGAGACCGCCAGAAGCACGCTTGCGACGCCGAGCCAACCGGTCAGGTCGTCCTGGCGCCTGTGCGCGGCCCTGGTGAACATGAGGCCGGCAACCAAGCAGCAGAGCGAGGCCAACACCTCACCGACGAACAGGCTCGGGTGCTCACTCAGGAGCGTGAGGTCTTCGGGCGTGTCTGGTCTCGTGTCGAAGGCTGCTGGCAACACGCCACGGAACACCCAGGCGATGGTCACCGCGAGTCCCACGACCCCGCCCGTGGCCACCATCGTCGTGGTCACTGCCAGGCGTGGCCGGACCAGCCTCTCGTCGGGCAGCCAGGCCGCGAGCAGGAGGAGGACGACCGCGACCAGGCCGATCGAGCTGGTCGCCCACGTGGCGAAGCGACTGGTGGACAAGGAGTCGAATCCGGCGGTGAAGAGCGCGGACACGAGGTTGTCGACGGCCAGCGTGCAGAGTGCGGCAAAGAGCAGCAGGTGCCCACGTGTTGGCACGCGCCGCACACGCTCCCACAGAACGGCTGCGGCCAGGATCAGCACCATCGCCGCAGCGAGCTCGACCTGTCCCTCATGGAGGTCGTCCAGGGTGAGCACGCCGAACGAATGACGGTCGGTGCCCAGCGAGGGGGAGAGGCGCGCGACTGAGACGGCCGTCGTGATCACGACTCCGGATACGGCGGCCAGCGCAACGGGAAGTATCGAGCCTGCCGAGATCAAGCCCTTGACGGGCATGCCCTGAGAGTAGGTCGCGTCGCGGGTGGCGGCCACTACATCTTCCTGAACCGGCGTGCCACAGCACGCTGCGACGCGCGGAATGGCTCTCAAATGGTCCAGACCGCTCGAGATGCCCAGGGGTCCGAGTTCAACGACTGGATGGGGACTGGCGGCATCGCGGCGCTCGCGTGGTCCTGGGAGCCGTGACCCCGGTTGCCATCATCACGCGGCAGCATCGCCACCCTCCGCGGTGACGTGTTCAGGAGCTTGAACGCGCGACCGCTGGTGCTGTCGAGTGGCGGCGCGCGATGCTTGGGTGGCGCAGCGCGAGCGTGGCGAGCATCGGTCGCGGGACGCCCCCACCCCGCGGTCGGTGCTCACCCACGTCGCCCGGGACCGGCCACCGCCCGTGGCCGGGACGTTGTCGTCGATCATGACCGCCATGGTCTGTCCATCGATCTCGACGTCGTGGACGGTGACGCGGGGAGGGCGGACATCATGTGACTTCGACATGGGCCCTTTCCGAACCGACGGCCAGCCCGAGTGCTGGGCCGCCCTCAAAGGCGAGCCCCGCCGCGTTCATGGACTTGAACGGCTGCGGGACTGGTTAGGCATGGCCTCGCAGAGCTCCAGAGTGGTGCGATGACCCGGTGGGCGCCCGTCTGCTCAATTCGACCGGCTGGGAGGTGATCGGCGTGACCGCTGGGATCGGCTCGGGCGAGGGTGGATGGTCGCGATATCGGCTTCACTTGTCGTGCGTTCGCGAGAAGCGGTTGTGCCGAAGGGAGTCCCGGAACCCTCCCCAGCTCGTCGTCACGTTCGCCGTGATGGATCGAGCGGAGCGGTCAAGCGACGCGGGAAGTACATGACGGGAAACGTGGTGCTCACGCTGGTGCTTCTGGGAGCCGTGGCAGTCGCTGCCTTCATCACGTGGCGGCATTACCGCCCCCGGCGCTGACGCTCTAGGTGACGGGGCAGGAGCTCGAGGACGCGACTCAATCTTCGGCGAGACGAGACGCATCTACTCCATCGTCTCGCTGTGCGGCAGGCCACCCTCGACAGTCGGCTCCTCGCCGGATCCCGACCTGGCGTCGACCGGTCGGCGCCGGTTTAGGTGGTCCTGATCGCGAAAGCTAGCGCCAAGGAGGACCCGGCCGAGTCGGTCGTCATCTCGTGTGGTTCGGCGACCCCGTCAAAGATCGCGGCACTGGTCCTCTTTGTTGCCCTGGACCACATTGTTGCCGCCGATTGGCTTCGGGTTGTTGCTCTTGCACTGGAGGTTGCCGTCGACATGGTTGCGTTCCACGACAAACAGGCCGCCGTTCGTGAACAGCTGAATGTCGCTTCCGACGCTGGTCTTGGCAATCCTGCCGCCGCCACCCTGCTTGAGCTGAATGCTCCCGTCGACATGCGATCGGCGGCCGTTCAGCGCCTTGACCACGACGCGTTCGTGATTCTCCGACTGGACACTGCCCCCGACGCGGACGCCCTTCGCCTTCAGGATCGCTCCCGACTGCACGTGGACATTGCCGTCGACGCGGGTGCCTATCAGCCTGCAGAGCGCGCCTTCCGGCACGATCACGTTGCCATCGAGACTGACCGCCCCGATCGTGCCGCGGCACGTCGTGTCGTCGGCGTGGGCGGGCGCCGCACCGAGAGCGACGCACGCTGTCACGAATGGCAGTGCGGTGAGGCCGGCCAGAACTCTGTTCATCGTGTGCGCACCTTTCGAGGAGTTGAGCACGCAAGTGCGCGCACCATCAGAATTGTGCTCCGCCACCGCCGGCACCAGAGGATGACGCGTTCAACTTCATGAACGCTTGTGGCGACGCGATTGCGCACGATGGCGCCCGCATCGTGGTCGCAGTGATGGGCGTGCTCGACAAACGGGGAGGGATCACTGGGGTTTGAGTCCCAGCACCAGACGTTCACTGACTTGAACGACCGTTGACCCGTCCGTGCCTTGTCGCAGCTCTACGAAACGGCTTTTGCTTGATCCTCGGGGCACCTGGCTTTCTTCCTGGCATGGGACTCATGGCGTCGTCGACACAGGAGTGTGTGCCAAGGCTACGAAATGGAGCTGAGGAGGCCCGCATGATCAACCAGTTCGACTTCGGGTTGGTTGACGAGGCCTTGCTCGAGGAGGTCCAGTTGACCACGGCCCTGATCGTGGCCGCCGGTGAGTCCGAGGGGCCTTTGTCGAGATCCGAGATTGATCGGATCCTTGGTGTGACGCCCGGGCCGGGGTCTCAGTCGGGCGACGTGCAGCAGGAGTCTCCGGACGACCCGCACTGACGTCGGTTCGGCACCCGCTGAGGCGCAGCTCAGGTCGAAGCAAATCCTCCCTGCACACCCTCCCGCAAAACGACCACTGTGGCGACGTCGGTGTGTCTCTGGAGCTGCGCGATCGGTTTGAGCCTTCCGTGTCCTGGTTTCGGGACGGAGCGTCATGCGGTTCGGCAGGTATTGCCCTGTCGTGACCGAGGCTTAACCACGCAACCTCCTCTGGCCAATCCACCAAACAGACCCCGCCGCCAATACGCCAGTCTGGCTGCAGCTCGACAGCGCGAGTGCCGATCAGTGACGACTCTGGAAGCCAGTCGCCTGACAGCCTGCCCAGACCCCCTTATAGCCAACGGCACGCATGCTACGAAGGTCGGTAGATCGGTCCGCCCCTCGGGGCGGGCCGAGCGTCATTTCAAGGCTAGGTGACGAGTGCTGACGGGCGGTGACGAGGGCGATGCACGGTGGAGTGAAGTTCTACCGGGGGTCTGCGGCCGCTGCGCGCTCCTATGTCGAGGCCGACCACTCGCGAGTCGACGACTACTACCTGGCCGAAGGAACCGGTCTGGCCGAGCACTACATCGCCGGCCCCGGCGCGGTGCGGCGAGCCGACGACCTCGACGGCCCGGCCTACGAACGTTGGGTCGCCGGCTACGACGTACTGACCGGCGCGGCCAAGGGACGGTTGCGTGACGACGCACGGGCGCTGCGGTTCGTCGAGGTCGTGATCAATGGACCGAAGTCCTGGTCGCTCGCCGCGGCACTCCACCCCGACGTCGCGACGGCGTACGACGCGGCGATGGATCGGGCCGCTGGTGAGGTGATCGGGTGGGTGGTCGAGCACGCCACCACGCGGGTCGGGCCGCGTGGTCGGCAGGTGCAGGTCCCGGTGGAGATGGTCGAGGCGGCGGTCGTGCGGCACTACACCTCGCGGGCCGGGGACCCGCACCGCCACCTGCACGTGCAGATCAACGCACGCGTCTTCGCGCGCGGGGCGTGGCGGGGACTGCACTCGGTCGGGGTCGTCGACAGCATCGAGGCGCTCAACGGGATCGGGCACGCGGCCGTGATGTGCGACCCCGAGTTCCGGGCGGCCCTCGCGGCGCGTGGCTACACGCTCGACGACGACGGCGAGATCCGTCAGCTCGCGCCGTACACCGGTGGGTTCAGCCAGCGCGCGGCACAGATCACCCGCAACGTCGACCGGTACGAGGCCGCCTGGCGCGCCGAGCACCCCGGCCAGGAGCCCGGACCACGACTGCGCCAAACCTGGGACCGACGCGCCTGGGCCGACGCGCGGCCGGACAAGGTCGTACCCCGCAGTGGCGCCGACCTCGTCGCCGCCTGGAACCGAGAGCTGCGCGACCTCGGCTTCACCCCGCCGACCACCCGGGCGGCCAACCCGGCGACCAACTTGGCGGCAGTGCCGGGTCTGCAGATCGGGCGGCTCAACCGGGACGTCGCCGCGGACCTGGTGCTCACCCGGCTCGGCGCGAAGCGGTCGGCGTGGAACGGAGCCGACATTCGTGGCGAGGCCGAACGACTGATCGCCTCCGTCGGCGTGGTCGCCGAAAGAGCGGTCCGGCATGAGCTGGTCGAGGACGTCGCCGATCGTGCCCGGACACGGTGCGTGCCGTTGCTGGACCGTGACGACGTCCCCGAGCACGTCCGCAGCGTCACGTCCGAACGGGTCCTCGCCGTCGAAGCCGACCTGGTCGACAGCATCTTTGCGCGCGCTTCGCGGCCGGTGACCACTGCGGTCCGGCTCCGCGGCATCGCCCACCTCGACCCCGCGCAACGACGCGTCGTCGCGGCGCTGGCCGGCGACGCCGGTCTGCTCGTGATCGAAGGCGCCGCCGGCACCGGCAAGACCACGACGCTGGCCGCCGCACGCGACGTCCTCGACGCCGCCGACCGCCGGCTCGTGGTCGTCACCCCCACCCTCAAGGCCGCCCACGCGGCACAACGGCAGGTCGGCGCCGACGCGTTCTCCGCCGCCTGGCTAATCCACCAACACGGCTACCGCTGGGACGACGAGGGCCACTGGTCCCACACCGAGACTGCACCGGAGGCTGCATCCGATGCCCGACCCGACTCACGTGCCCGCCTGCTCCCGGGCGACGTCCTCCTCGTCGACGAGGCCGGCATGCTCGACCAGGACACCGCCCGCGCCCTGTTCGCCATCGCCGACCGAGCGCACGCAACCGTGGCGCTCCTCGGCGACCGCCACCAACTCCCAGCCGTCGGCCGCGGCGGCGTCCTCGACCTCGCCGCCCGCTGGGTGTCACCCGCAGGACACCACGAGCTCGAGTCGGTCCACCGGTTCGGCGACCCCGCTTACGCCGACCTCAGCCTGCTCATGCGCACTGGTGAGCGGCCTGGTGAGGTCTTCGGCGCCCTGCTCGAGCGCGGGCAGATCGTGCTGCATGCTAGCGAGGTCGAACGCACCGCAGCCCTGGCCGCCATCGGCGCCGCCCAGTCTGATGACGGGGACCATCTCGTCATCGCCGACACCCGCGACCAAGTCGCCGCGCTCAACGCAGCCATCCGCGACCGCCGCCAGGACGCCGGCGCACCACCCGGTGAGCAACCTCGTGAACAGGCTAGTGAGCAATCTGGTGAACGGGCTGGTGAGCCGATCACGCGTCGTGGTGAGCGGATCGGTCTCGGCGACCGGGTCGCCACCCGACGCAACGACCGCGACCTGGCAGTCGCCAACCGTGACACCTGGACCGTGGCCGGAATCGGCATCGACGGCGGCCTGCTCGTCACCGGCCGCGCCGGCCAACGCGCGCTCCCCGCCGACTACGTCCGCGAGCACGTCGAGCTCGCCTTCACCACCACCGCCTACGGAGCCCAAGGTGAAACCGTCGACTCCGCCCACTTCGCGCTCGGCGAGACGACGGGCGCCGCGTCGGCGTACGTCGGGATGACCCGGGGCCGTCACCAAAACGTCGCCCACCTCGTCGCCGACACGGTCGACGACGCCCGCAACCAGTGGGTCGAGGTCTTCAGCCGTGACCGCGCCGACCTCGGCCCGAGCCACGCCGCCCAGCGGGCCGCGGACGACATCGACCGGTACGGACCGAGCGCGCCGCCAGCGCCCATCGGACTGCAGGCTGCGATGTTGCGGGAGGGTGCTCGGCGCCGGCCCGAGCCCCAGCCGATTCCGACCTCCCCGCCGACCTCCCATGGGATCGGCCGCTGACCAACCTCCTGGTCTCCAGGTGATCGCCCGGAAGGGCCCGGACGACATAGGAGACCAGGAGAGGCTCCGGTCTCGACAGCAGCGGTCACAGATGTCCGATCCGCCGAGCACGTTGTTGCTTCTCCGGGTGAAGGCCACCGAATCGGTCGGCGGCCACGACGAAAGGCAACGTGATGGTGACACCCATCGGCATCCCGGACGACTGGGACGACAACGCCCTGCTTCTGTTCGAGGAGTTCTGCGAACTGATCCGCACACCGCAGCGCACCGTCCGCGACTGGCGCCAACGTGGCGTCGGCCCCAGGTGGACCCGCTTCCAAGGCGTCGGCCGGCTCTACATCACCGTTGCCGAGGCCCGACGCTTCCTCGCCGCCGCCACAGCCCCGCGGGTAGAGGTGCGTTCCGATGACTGAGCGACGCACCATCCCGGTCTACCTCAGCCTCGACGAGGCCGCCGAGGCCATGTCGGTCTCGGTCAAGACCATCCGGCGCTGGATCGCCTCCGGCACCCTCCCGGCGTACCGCTGCGGCAAGCGGGCCATCCGGATCAAGCTCGAGGACCTGGAGGCCACGCCGCGGCAGATCCCGGCAGCGCGCTGCTAAGAGTTGTCAGGCCGTCGTAATCGTGCCTGGGGGAGTGGCTGGCCGAACCAGCGAACGGCTAGCACTCGGGTGCAGCTGATGGCCAGGGCCAGGCGGTCGGCTTGTTGCACGTATGTTGCACGGGACATGGAAAGAGGCCCTCGAAAGGGCCTCTGACCTGCGGTTTCTCTAGTGGGCGATACTGGGTTTGAACCAGTGACCTCTTCCGTGTCAAGGAAGCGCGCTACCGCTGCGCCAATCGCCCGTGTTGAATTGTGAAACGATGCGAGGTGGGTACGGGATTTGAACCCGTGTAGACGGATTTGCAGTCCGTTGCCTCGCCTCTCGGCCAACCCACCGTGGAGGTTCCGAATGAACGGGGGAGACCTTCCGAGCGGACAACGAGACTCGAACTCGCGACCTCAACCTTGGCAAGGTTGCGCTCTACCAACTGAGCTATGTCCGCCTGCAACTCCCTCCGGTTTTCCCGGCTGAAGTGCGAGTGGAACAGTAGCCCATGGCCTTCGCGGCGCCAAAATCGACCCCTGGAATGGCGTGTCCGGCTGGCGGGCGAGGGTGGGGGCCCGGCCCCTAGAGTGACGCCATGCGCGCATGGCTCAACGGCGACCTGCTGACGGACCCGACCCAGGGGGCGGTCGCAGTCACCGACCACGGGTTCACCGTGGGGGACGCGGTGTTCGAGGCCGTCAAGACCTTGGGTGGCCGACCGTTCGCGCTGACCCGCCACCTGGCGCGGCTGGAGCGCTCAGCCGCCGGTCTGGGACTGCCCGCTCCGGACCTCGACGACGTACGACGTGGCGTCGAGGCGGTCATCGAGGACGACCCGATCGGGCGCCTGCGGATCACCTACACGGCCGGGCGGGCGCCGATGGGCTCGGGACGGGGCGACGGTCCGCCGACGCTCGTCGTCGCCTACAGCCCCATCGCGCCGGCGCCCGACTCGACCTCGGTCGTCACCGTGCCGTGGACCCGCAACGAGCACGGCGCCACGGCCGGCCTCAAGACGACGTCGTACGCCGAGAACGTGATCGCGCTGGCGCACGCTGCCGAGCGCGGCGGCACCGAGGCGATCTTCGCCAACACCGCGGGCAACCTGTGCGAGGGCACCGGGTCCAACGTCTTCTACGTCCTCGACGACGAGCTGCGCACCCCGAGCCTCGACTCGGGCTGCCTCGCCGGCATCACCCGCGAGCTGGTCATCGAGTGGTGCGGCGCGCGCGAGGTCGACGCACCCCTCCCCGACGTCCTGGACCGCGCGAGCGAGGCCTTCCTCGTGTCCACGACCCGCGACGTGCAGGCCATCGCCCGCTGGGACGGCCGTGACCTCCCCGCTCCCGGTCCGGTGACGCAGCGGTGTGCGGAGACGTGGGCCGCCCGCGAGGCTGAGACCATAGATCCGTGACCACTCCCCACCCCACCACCCTCGACCCGGCGATCTCCGCACGGCTCCGGCACACCGCGGAGGGGCTCGTGCCCGTCGTCGTGCAGCAGCACGGCTCGGGCGAGGTGCTGATGCTGGCCTGGGTGGACGACGAGGCGCTGGGCCGAACGATCGACACCGGCCGGGCGACGTACTGGTCCCGCTCGCGGCGCGAGTACTGGGTGAAGGGCGACACCTCGGGCCACGTGCAGTGGGTCAGGGAGATCCGCCTCGACTGTGACGGCGACACCCTGCTCTTCGTGGTCGACCAGGTGGGCGCGGCGTGCCACACCGGCGACCACACCTGCTTCGACAGCGACCTGGTGCACCGCGTCGATGGCTGATCCGCAGAGGTCACGCCGCACCTTCGGGCCGGTCGTGCTGCTCGGCCTCGCCTCGGCGGCGCTCGCTGCGGTGGCCGGCACCAAGCCGTGGCTCGAGGTGGAGCCACCGGGCGGGGAGTGCCCAACCGTCCCCGGAGTCGACTACGCGGCGTTGGAGCTGGGCTCGCCGCTCGCGGGCGCGCTGTCCCTCGTCGTGCTCGCGGCGTGGGGCGTGGTCCTGGTGAGCCGCGGCCGGTTCCGGCGCGCGGTGGCTGCTCTCGCAGTCGTGGCGTCGGCCGGCTACCTGGTCACTGCCATCGAGGCGTACTCCTCGCTGAAGGACTCGGCGCGCCGCGAAGCCGTCGAGGCCGGCGCGGCGCCCTGGCGGGACTGTTCCGCGGTGTCCGTCTGGATGAACAACGACTGGTGGCCGGCCGCGCTGCTGGCCGGCGTGCTGTGCGTGACGGCTGCCGTGGCCGCGGTCGTCCTGGTGCCGTCGTGGCCCGAGATGGGCAGCAAGTACGACGCTCCGGCCGGTGCCCGCGCGACCGGCGAGGCCCGGCCGACCGACGCCCCGGAGAGCAACATCGACATCTGGAAGGCCCTCGACGAAGGTCGGGACCCGACCGCCTAGACTCGGCGCGCACACGGACGATCCGACGAAGGAGCACGCCTCATGGCCAGCCACGGCAACACCCCCGCTGCTTGGACCGCGGTGGCGGTCGCGATGCTCGGCTTCGTCGTGGGCAGCGTCGCCCTGCTCCTCTCGCCGATCAGCGAGCTCATGCTGTGGATCGGCATCGTGATCGCCGTGGTCGCGTTCCCGTTGTTCCTCGTGCTGTCCAAGCTCGGGCTCAACTCCTCCGACCACTGAGACACCGCCCCCGCGCGGGGTGGGTCCGGGTGAGAGGCTGAGCGCATGCCTGCGACCGGTTCCGTGCTCGACGACATCATCGCCGGAGTGCGCGAGGACCTCGCCCGCCGCGAGGCCGCGCTGCCGCTGTCGGACCTCCTCGCGCACCTCGCCGACGCCCCGGCGCCGCGGGACCCGATGCCGCACTTCCGCGCGCGGGGGTCGAGCGTCATCGCCGAGGTCAAGCGGCGCAGCCCCAGCAAGGGTGACCTGGCCGACATCCCCGACCCGGCAGCGCTCGCGACGGCGTACGCCCGGGGCGGGGCGGCGGCGATCTCGGTCCTCACCGAGGAGCGCCGCTTCGGCGGCAGCCTCGACGACCTGCGCACCGTCCGGGCTGCGGTGGACACGCCGATCCTGCGCAAGGACTTCATCGTCGAGACCTACCAGCTTGTCGAGGCCCGCGCCACCGGTGCCGACCTCGCGCTGCTGATCGTGGCGGCGCTCGACGACGACACGCTGCGCCGCCTCAACGACGAGGCCGGCGAGCTGGGCCTCACCGTCCTGGTCGAGGTCCACGACGAGGCCGAGACCGAGCGAGCGCTGGCCCTCGACGCCGAGCTGATCGGCGTCAACAGCCGCAACCTCAAGACCCTCGAGGTCGACTCCGACGTGTTCGGGCGCCTCGCCCCTCAGATCCACGCCGACGTCGTCAAGGTGGCCGAGAGCGGCATCGCCGGCGTCGACGACGTCAGGCGCTTCGTCACCGAAGGTGCCGGCGTGGTGCTCGTCGGCGAGGCGCTGGTCAAGGACGGGGACCCCGAGGCCGCCGTACGAGCGATGACAGGAGTGACTGCCCCGTGAGTCAAGTGATGGGTCAGCCGGCCCGCCAGCGGACCAGGTACGAGGCCGACGACCGCGGCTACTTCGGCGAGACGTGGGGCGGGCGGTTCATGCCGGAGGCCCTCGTCGCGGCGCTCGACGAGCTCACTGACGCCTGGCAGGAGGCCATGGCCGACGAGTCCTTCGTCTCCGAGTTCGAGCGGGTGCTGCGCGAGTACGCCGGCACGCCGAGCATGCTCTACCACGCCGAGCGGCTGTCCGAGATCGCCGGCGCCCGCGTGCTGCTCAAGCGCGAGGACCTCAACCACACGGGTGCCCACAAGGTCCGCAACGTGATGGGGCAGGCGCTCCTGACCAAGCGGATGGGCAAGACGCGGGTGATCGCGGAGACGGGGGCCGGCCAGCACGGTGTCGCCAGCGCCACCGCGGCTGCGTGGTTCGACCTCGACTGCACCGTCTACATGGGCGCCGTCGACACCCGCCGCCAGGCGCTCAACGTCGCGCGCATGCAGCTGCTCGGCGCCACGGTGATCCCGGTCGAGTCCGGCAGCGCCACCCTCAAGGACGCGATCAACGAGGCCCTGCGCGACTGGGTCGCCAGCGTCGACCACACCGCCTACCTCTTCGGCACCGCCGCCGGTCCGCACCCGTTCCCGAGCATGGTCCGCGACTTCTGCCGCGGCATCGGCGACGAGGCCCGCGCCCAGTGCCTCGAGCAGTACGGCGTGCTGCCGGACGCGGTCGCGGCGTGCGTGGGCGGCGGCTCCAACGCGATCGGCCTGTTCACCGCCTTCCTCGAGGACGAGGGGGTCGAGATCCACGGGTTCGAGCCCGGGGGTGACGGCGTGGAGACCGGCCGTCACGCGGCCACGATCCACGCAGGTGAGGCGGGAGTGCTCCACGGCGCCCGCACCTACGTCCTGCAGGACGAGGACGGCCAGACCATCGAGTCCCACTCCATCTCCGCCGGGCTCGACTACCCCGGCGTCGGTCCGCAGCACTCGTGGCTCGCGGCCTCCGGGCGGGCGTCGTACACGCCCGTGACGGACGCCGAGGCCATGCAGGCGATGGCGTTGCTGAGCCGCACCGAGGGCATCATCCCCGCGATCGAGTCCGCGCACGCCGTGGCGGGTGCGCTCGAGGTGGCCAAGCGGCTGGGGCAGGAGAAGGGGCCAGACGCGACGATCATCATCAACCTGAGCGGGCGCGGCGACAAGGACATGGGGACGGCCATCGAGTGGTTCGGCCTCGGTGACGCTGAGGAAGGGCCCGACGCCGACCTCGAGCAGGTCGAGAAGGAGGCCGAGCAGTGACGGCGACCACCACCTCCACCTCGACCGCCTTCGCGAAGGCGCGCGCCGAGGACCGGTCGGCGCTGATCGGCTACCTCCCCGCCGGGTTCCCCACGGTCGAGGGATCGGTCACCGCGCTGCGCGCGATGGTCGAGGCCGGCTGCGACGCGATCGAGATCGGCCTGCCCTACAGCGACCCGGTGATGGACGGCCCGACCATCCAGGCCGCGGCCCAGCAGGCGCTCGACGCCGGCGTGCGCACCAAGGACGTCCTCGAGGTGGTCGCGGCCGTCGCCGAGACCGGGGTGCCGACCCTCGTGATGACCTACTGGAACCCCATCGAGCGCTACGGCGTGGAGCGGTGGGCCGCCGACCTGGCCGAGGCCGGGGGAGCCGGGCTCATCACGCCCGACATCACCCCCGACTACGGCACCGAGTGGATCGAGGCGGCCGACGCGCACGACCTCGACAAGGTGTTCCTGGTCGCGCCCAGCTCCACCGACGAGCGGGTCGCGATGACCGCCCGCGCGAGCCGCGGCTTCGTCTACGCCGCCGCCGTCATGGGCGTCACGGGTGCCCGCGACGCCACCTCAGACCTCGCCGGTCCGCTGGTGGGCCGGGTGCGCGCCACGGGCGACATCCCCGTCGCTGTCGGCATCGGCGTCAGCAACGGCGACCAGGCCGCCGAGGTGGCCGCGTACGCAGACGGGGTGATCGTCGGCTCGGCCTTCGTCCGGACCCTGCTCGACCACCCCGGCGACGAGGCTGCGGGCATCGAGGCGCTGCGGGCACTGACCGCCGACCTGGCCGAGGGCGTACGACGTGGCAAGAGGTAGGACCCTCCTGGCCGTGTCGCTGCTCGGGCTCGTCACGGCCTGCGGTGGCGGGGGAGAGCCGGCGGAGCTCACCGGAACCTCCCTCGACCCGCCCTTCGAGGTGTCGTCCACACCCCTCGTCGACACCGACGGCGAGGCCTACAGCCTCACCGAGGACACCGACGAGGACCTCACGCTGGTCTTCTTCGGCTACACCAACTGCCCCGACATCTGCGGGCAGGTGATGGCGACGCTGGCCGGCACCCTGACCCGCCTCGACGATGGGCAGAAGGAGCGGCTGGACGTCGTCTTCGTGACCACGGACCCGGCGCGTGACGACGAGGCGGTCGTCGCCGACTACGTCAGCGCCTTCGACCCGAGCATCGTCGGCCTCACGGGCGACCTCGCCGCCATCAGGGACGTCGCGTCGAGCATGAAGGTCGCCATCGGCTACTTCGACGCCTCCGGCAAGGAGCTCGACCCGGCCACCCTGCCCGACGCCGGCTACGACGTCGACCACGGCACCCAGGTCTTCGGGATCAGCGCCGACGACGACGTCGAGACGTTCTGGAGCTCCGACGTGTCCCAGGCCCAGCTCGCCCACGACGTCACCATGTTGCTCGACCAAGGATGATGCTTCCCATGCCCTCCCCGGATCTCACGCTGGACACCGCGCTGGTGACCCTCATGTCCATCCCCAGCCCCGCCGACGGCGTGTGGAACCTCGGTCCCGTGCCGATCCGCGGCTACGCGCTGAGCATCATCCTCGGCATCGTCCTGGCGATCTGGATCGGGGAGCGCCGCTGGGTCGCTCGCGGCGGCCGGGCCGGTGAGGTCAGCGACCTGGCCATCTGGGGGGTGCCGTTCGGCCTGGTCGGTGGGCGGCTCTACCACGTCGCCACCGACTGGGAGCTCTACTTCGGCGAGGGCGAGAACCCGGTCACCGCGTTGTACGTCTGGCGCGGCGGTCTCGGCATCTGGGGCGCCATCGCCCTCGGAGCGCTCGGCATCTGGATCGGCGCGCGTGTGCGCGGCATCAAGATCGTGCCGCTCCTCGACGCCATTGCCCCGGGCGTGCTGGTCGCACAGGCGATGGGCCGCTGGGGCAACTGGTTCAACCAGGAGCTCTACGGCCGTCCCACGGACCTGCCCTGGGGCCTGGAGATCGACGTCGCCCACCGGCCGTCGCAGTACCTCGACGTGACGACGTTCCACCCGGCCTTCCTCTACGAGTGCCTCTGGAACCTCGCGGCCTTCGCGCTGCTCATCTGGCTCGACCGACGCTTCCGCCTCGGCCACGGCCGGGTGGCGGCGCTCTACGTGATGCTCTACACCGCCGGGCGCGGCTGGATCGAGAACCTGCGCATCGACGACGTGCAGCTCAACGACGTGTTCGGCCTCCGCCTCAACGTGTGGACCTCGATCGTGCTGTTCGTGCTGGCCGCGCTCTACTTCGTGTGGTCGGCGCGGCGCCACCCCGGGCGCGAGGAGCAGGTGCGCACCCGCGAGCCGGAGCCCGACGGCGCCGCCGACTCCGCGGACGACTCCGCCGAAGACTCCACCGACTCACCGGACCCGGACGCCTCCGCGGGCTCGGGTGCCTCCGAGGACTCCCGTGACCAGCCCGCGGCCGGTCCCACGGCCTGAAACACCCCGCACCGGCGGCCACCCGCCGGTGATATGTTCCGTCTCGCTCGGGCCAACGTCGTCCCCAGCGGTATCGCCCAACCCAGGCCTGCCCGGGAACTCGTTCCCTGGCGTGTCGAGACGACGACGGGAGAATGCCTCCATGCACGCATTCCCGCCGAACTTCCCTGCTGCTCAGGGTCTCTACGACCCTCGCCAGGAGAAGGACGCCTGCGGCGTCGCCATGGTGGCGACCCTGACGGGTGAGGCCAGCCACGACATCGTGGCGAAGGCGCTCACCGCCCTGCGCAACCTCGACCACCGCGGCGCTGCGGGCGCCGAGGTCAACTCCGGCGACGGTGCCGGCATCCTGCTCCAGGTCCCGGACACGTTCCTGCGCGAGGTCGCGCAGGAGGCGGGCTTCGAGCTGCCGCCGGCCCGGTCGTACGCCGTCGGCACGGCGTTCCTGCCCGGTGACGCGGACACGGTCGCCAAGACCCGTCAGCGGATCGAGGAGATCGCCGACGAGGAGGGCCTCGTCGTCCTCGGGTGGCGCGAGGTCCCCATCGACGACTCCACCCTCGGTGCGACCGCTCGCAGCGTCATGCCGACGTTCGCCCAGCTGTTCGTGGCCGGCAAGGGCGCCCGGGTCAGCGGCATGGGCCTGGAGCGCCTGGCGTTCTGCCTGCGCAAGCGCGCCGAGTCCGAGACCGACGTCTACTTCCCGTCGCTCTCCTCGCGCACCCTGGCCTACAAGGGCATGCTCACCACCGACCAGCTCGACCGGGTCTTCCCCGACCTGACCGACGAGCGCGTCGCCTCGGCGATGGCGGTCGTGCACTCGCGCTTCTCCACCAACACCTTCCCGAGCTGGCCGCTGGCCCACCCGTTCCGGTTCATCGCGCACAACGGCGAGATCAACACCGTGATGGGCAACCGCAACTGGATGCGGGCTCGCGAGGCACTGCTCGAGAGCGACCTGATCCCCGGCGACCTCGAGCGGCTCTTCCCGATCTGCACCCCGGGGGCCTCGGACTCGGCGTCCTTCGACGAGGTCCTCGAGCTGCTGCACCTCGCCGGACGCTCGTTGCCGCACGCGGTGCTGATGATGATCCCGGAGGCCTGGGAGAACCACCGCGACATGGACGCCCAGCGCCGGGCGTTCTACGAGTTCCACTCCACGTTGATGGAGCCGTGGGACGGGCCTGCCTGCGTCGTGTTCACGGACGGCACGCAGATCGGCGCGGTCCTGGACCGCAACGGCCTGCGCCCCTCGCGCTACTGGGTCACCGACGACGGGCTGGTGGTGCTCGCGTCCGAGGTCGGCGTGCTCGACCTCGACCCGGCCACCGTGGTCCGCAAGGGCCGGCTCCAGCCCGGCCGCATGTTCCTCGTCGACACCGAGGAGCACCGGATCATCGAGGACGAGGAGATCAAGAGCCAGCTCGCCTCGGAGCACCCCTACGACGAGTGGCTGCACGCCGGCCTGATCCACCTCGACGACGTCGACGACCTCGAGCACATCGTGCACACGCACGCCTCGGTCACCCGGCGCCAGCAGGTCTTCGGCTACAGCGAGGAGGAGCTGCGGGTCCTGCTGAGCCCGATGGCCAACACGGGCGGCGAGGCGCTCGGCTCGATGGGCACCGACACGCCGATCGCCGCGCTCAGCGACAAGCCGCGGCTGCTGTTCGACTACTTCTCCCAGCTGTTCGCCCAGGTGACGAACCCGCCGCTCGACGCGATCCGCGAGGAGCTGGTCACCTCGCTCAGCGGGTCGATCGGCCCGGAGGCCAACCTCCTGGCTCCGACGCCGGCGTCGTGCCGCCAGATCGTCCTGCCGTTCCCCGTCTTCTCCAACGACGACCTCTCGAAGATCCGGCACATCAACCGCAACGGCGACATGCCGGGCTTCCAGGTCCACGTCGTCCGCGGCCTCTACGACGTGGCCGGGGGAGGTGAGGCCCTCGCCGCGCGCCTCGACGAGCTGTGCGCCGAGGTCTCCGACGCGATCGCCGAGGGTGCCCGGATCATCGTGCTCTCCGACCGCCACAGCACCGCCGACCTGGCGCCGATCCCGTCGCTGCTGCTGACCGGCGCCGTCCACCACCACCTGATCCGCGAGAAGACCCGCACCCAGGTGGGGCTGCTGGTCGAGGCCGGCGACGTCCGCGAGGTCCACCACGTGGCCCTGCTGGTCGGCTACGGCGCGGCCGCTGTCAACCCGTACCTCGCCATGGAGTCCGTCGAGGACCTCGCGCGCGAGGGCTACTTCGTCAAGGTCGAGCCCGAGAAGGCCGTCGCCAACCTGATCAAGGCGCTCGGCAAGGGCGTGCTCAAGGTGATGTCCAAGATGGGCGTCTCGACGGTCGCCTCCTACACCGGCGCCAAGATCTTCGAGTCGGTCGGCCTCTCCCAGACCGTCATCGACCGCTACTTCACCGGTACGACGTCCAAGCTCGGCGGCATCGAGCTCGCGACGATCGCCGAGGAGGTGGCCCGCCGGCACGCGACGGCGTACCCCCGTGGGGGCATCTCGCCGGCGCACCGCGAGCTCGCCATCGGCGGGGAGTACCAGTGGCGCCGCGAGGGCGAGCCGCACCTGTTCGACCCGGAGACGGTTTTCCGGCTCCAGCACTCCACGCGCACCGGCAGCTACGACATCTTCAAGCAGTACACCGCCCGGGTGAACGAGCAGTCCGAGCGGCTGATGACCCTGCGCGGGCTGTTCACCTTCAAGGACGGCGTCCGCGAGCCGGTCGACATCGACGAGGTCGAGCCGGTCTCCGAGATCGTGAAGCGCTTCTCCACCGGCGCGATGTCCTACGGCTCGATCAGCCAGGAGGCGCACGAGACCCTCGCGATCGCCATGAACCGGCTGGGCGCCAAGTCCAACACCGGTGAGGGAGGCGAGGACCCCGACCGGCTGTACGACCCGGAGCGACGCTCCTCGATCAAGCAGGTCGCGTCCGGCCGGTTCGGCGTCACGTCCGAGTACCTCACCAACGCCGACGACATCCAGATCAAGATGGCGCAGGGCGCCAAGCCCGGCGAGGGCGGCCAGCTGCCCGGCCACAAGGTCTACCCCTGGGTCGCCAAGACGCGGCACTCCACTCCGGGCGTCGGCCTGATCAGCCCGCCGCCGCACCACGACATCTACTCGATCGAGGACCTGGCGCAGCTGATCCACGACCTCAAGAACGCCAACCCGGCCGCGCGCATCCACGTCAAGCTCGTCTCCGAGGTCGGCATCGGCACGGTCGCGGCGGGCGTGTCCAAGGCCCACGCCGACGTCGTCCTGGTCTCCGGGCACGACGGCGGCACCGGCGCGTCGCCGCTGACTTCCCTCAAGCACGCGGGTGGTCCGTGGGAGCTCGGTCTCGCCGAGACGCAGCAGACGCTGCTCCTCAACGGGCTGCGCGACCGGATCGTGGTGCAGGCCGACGGCCAGCTCAAGACCGGCCGTGACGTGATCATCGCGGCCCTGCTCGGCGCCGAGGAGTACGGCTTCGCGACCGCCCCGCTGGTCGTCAGCGGCTGCATCATGATGCGGGTCTGCCACCTCGACACCTGCCCCGTAGGGGTCGCGACGCAGAACCCGGTGCTGCGCGAGCGCTTCAACGGGCAGGCCGACCACGTCGTGAACTTCTTCGAGTTCATCGCCCAGGAGGTCCGCGAGCTGATGGCCGAGCTGGGCTTCCGCAGCCTCGACGAGGCCATCGGCCAGGTCGGCACGCTCGACGTCGCCGAGGCCGTGGGCCACTGGAAGGCCGCCGGGCTCGACCTGGCGCCGATCCTCCACCAGGCCTCCCGGCACGGGGAGTTCGGCCAGTTCGAGGACCAGGATCTCCGGAACACCAAGGTGCAGGACCACGGACTCGACAAGGCGCTCGACAACGAGCTGATCGCCATCGCGGCTCCGGCGCTCGAGACGGGCGAGCCGGTGCGCGCCCAGGTCGCGATCCGCAACGTCAACCGCACGGTGGGCACGATGCTCGGCCACGAGGTGACCAAGCGCTATCGCGGCGAGGGTCTGCCCGAGGGCACGATCGACATCACCCTCACGGGATCGGCCGGTCAGTCGTTCGGGGCGTTCGTGCCCCGCGGGATCACCCTGCGCCTGGAGGGCGACGCCAACGACTACGTCGGGAAGGGCCTCTCCGGCGGTCGCATCATCGTGCGACCCGACCGTGCCGCGACGTTCGAGGCGGGCGAGCAGATCATCGCCGGCAACACGATCGGCTACGGCGCCACCTCGGGGCAGATCTTCCTGAGCGGGCGGGCCGGCGAGCGGTTCTGCGTCCGCAACTCCGGCGCGAGCGCCGTGGTCGAGGGCGTCGGCGACCACGCCTGCGAGTACATGACCGGCGGCGTCGTCGTCGTGCTCGGGCAGACGGGACGCAACTTCGCGGCCGGCATGTCCGGGGGCTACGCCTTCGTGCTCGACCTCGACGAGACCCGCGTCAACCCCGAGCTGGTCGAGCTGGCGCCTGTCGCCGGCAAGGCGGCCGACGAGCTCAGGTCGCTCGTCGAGCAGCACGCCGAGGAGACCGGGTCCACCATCGCGGCAGCGCTGCTGGCCGACTGGGACGGATCGCTCGCCCGCTTCACCGAGGTGATGCCGAGCGACTTCAAACGCGTGCTCGAGGCTCGGGAGGAGGCCCTCGAGGAGGGCCTCGACGAGGACGAGGCCGCAGCGCGGATCATGGAGGTCCTCCATGGGTGAGCATCCTCAGCACGAGTTGTCCTACCGCGAGCCTCGTTGCTCGCCCATGAAGAAGGTGACGCAGGATGGCTGACCCCAAGGGTTTCTTGAAGCACGGTCGCGAGGTCGCCTCGCGTCGCGAGGTCGCCGAGCGCGTCCAGGACTGGGACGAGGTCTACCCCGACGGCGTCGGCCGCGCGCTGCTGCCGATCATCACAACCCAGGCCGGTCGCTGCATGGACTGCGGCATCCCGTTCTGCCACCAGGGGTGCCCGCTGGGCAACATCATCCCGGAGTGGAACGACCTGGTCTGGCGTGACGACTGGGACGGCGCGATGGACCGGCTCCACGCGACCAACAACTTCCCCGAGTTCACCGGCCGGCTCTGCCCGGCGCCGTGCGAAACCGCGTGCGTCCTCGGCATCAACCAGGACCCGGTGACCATCAAGAACGTCGAGGTCTCGATCATCGACCGGGCCTGGGGCTCCGGCTACGTCCGGCCGGAGCCGCCGGAGTGGCTCTCGGGCAGGACGGTCGCCGTGATCGGCTCCGGTCCCGCCGGCCTGGCCGCCGCCCAGCAGCTCACCCGCGCCGGTCACACCGTCGCGGTCTACGAGCGGGCGGACAAGATCGGCGGCCTGCTGCGCTACGGCATCCCCGAGTTCAAGATGGAGAAGAAGCACCTCGACCGGCGCCTCGACCAGATGCGTCGCGAGGGCACGGTCTTCCGCGCCGGCGTCGACGTCGGCGGTGACCTCACCGGTCCGCAGCTGCTGGCCCGCTACGACGCCGTCGTGCTCGCGATGGGCGCCACTGACGCCCGCGACCTCCCGGTCCCCGGCCGGGGGCTCGGCGGCATCCACCAGGCCATGGAGTTCCTGCCCCAGGCCAACCGGGCGTCGCTGGGCGAGTCGCCGACGACCGACGGCTCGGACCAGATCTTGGCGACCGACAAGGACGTCGTGATCATCGGCGGCGGCGACACGGGCGCCGACTGCCTCGGTACGTCGATCCGCCAGGGCGCCCGGTCGATCACCCAGCTCGAGATCATGCCGCAGCCCGGGGCTGACCGTCCCGCGGGCCAGCCGTGGCCGACGTACCCGATGACGTTCCGCGTCTCCTCGGCCCACGAGGAGGGCGGCGACCGGGTCTACGCGGTCTCGACCCAGGAGTTCGTGGGCGACGCCGAGGGCCACGTCGCGGGTCTGCGTCTGGTCGAGGTGGACGCGAAGTTCCAGCCCGTCGCAGGCACCGAGCGCGAGATCCCGGCCCAGCTGGTGCTGCTCGCCATGGGCTTCGTCGGACCGGAGAAGAGCCGTCCAGAGGGCCCGGGCCTGATCGAGCAGCTCGGTGTGGAGCTGGACGAGCGCGGCAACGTACGGCGCGACGAGTCGTACGCCGCGTCGGTGCCGGGTGTCTACGTGGCCGGCGACGTGGGTCGCGGACAGTCGCTGATCGTGTGGGCGATCGCCGAGGGGCGCAGTGCGGCGGCTGCGGTCGACGCCTACCTCACCGGCTCGACCACGCTGCCCGCGCCGATCAAGCCGCACGAGCGCCCGCTGACCGTCTGAGGCTCGGTGGCCGGGTCGTGGGACGCGGGCCTTGGAACGATCCAATGTCCGCTAGGCTGAGGCACGTGCGTAGAGCAAAGATCGTCTGCACCCTCGGCCCCGCGGTGAACACCCCGGAGGGGATCCGAGCCCTTGTCGACGCAGGAATGGACGTCGCCCGGCTCAACATGAGCCACGGGGCGTACGCCGACCACGAGGCCGCCTACCGCCTGGTCCGCCAGGCCTCCGACGACACCGGACACGCGATCGGCGTCTTCGCCGACCTGCAGGGTCCCAAGATCCGCCTCGAGACCTTCGGCGACGGACCGGTGAAGCTGAAGAAGGGCGACACGTTCACGATCACGACGCGTGACGTCGTCGGCGACTCGAAGCAGTGCGGCACGACCTACAAGGGACTGCCCGGTGACGTGAAGCCCGGCGACCCGCTGCTCATCGACGACGGCAAGGTACGCCTACGCGTGACGGCGGTCGACGGGCAGGACGTGGTCACCGAGGTCGTCGTGCCCGGCAAGGTCTCCAACAACAAGGGCATCAACCTGCCCGGAGTCGCGGTGTCGGTCCCGGCGCTGTCCGAGAAGGACACCGACGACCTTCGCTGGGCGCTGAGGCTCGGCGTGGACTTCGTCGCCCTCAGCTTCGTGCGCAGTGCCGCCGACGCGGAGGACGTGCGCGTGATCATGCGCGAGGAAGGCATCCACCTGCCGGTGATCGCCAAGATCGAGAAGCCGCAGGCCCTCGACAACATCGACGAGATCGTCGACGCCTTCGACGGCATCATGGTCGCCCGAGGTGACCTCGGCGTCGAGTGCCCGCTCGAGGACGTGCCGATCCACCAGAAGCTGATCATCGACAAGGCCCGGCGCAACGCCAAGCCTGTCATCGTCGCCACCCAGATGCTCGAGTCGATGATCACGGCGCCCGCGCCCACGCGCGCGGAGGCCAGTGACGTCGCCAACGCCGTCCTCGACGGCGCCGACGCCGTCATGCTCTCTGGGGAGACGAGCGTGGGGGAGTACCCCGTCGTCGCCGTGGAGACGATGGCTCGCATCGTGGAGTCCACCGAGAACCACGGTCTCGGCCACATGGCCGCAGTGACTTGGCAGCCGCACACGCGCGGCGGCATCATCGCCAAGGCCGCGGCCGAGGTCGCCGAGCGCGTCCACGCCGAGTACGTCGTGGCGTTCACGACCAGCGGCGACTCGGCCAAGCGCCTCTCGCGCTACCGCGGGCCGGTCCCGATCCTCGCCTTCACCCCCCAGTCCCGGACGCGATCGCAGCTCGCCCTGACCTGGGGTGTCGAGACCTTCCAGGGCGCCGAGGTCGAGCACACCGACGAGATGGTGCGCCAGGTCGACGAGGCGCTCCTGGCGATCGGGCGGGTCACGGAGGGCGACCTCGTGGTCATCATCGCGGGCAGCCCGCCCGGCATCCCCGGCTCGACCAACGCGCTGCGGATCCACCGGATGGGGGACGCGATCAACGAGGCCGCGCCGGCCTACCGACGCCTGAGCTGACTCAGGCCTTCGGACCGGTCAGCCCTACGGTCTCGATCCTTCGCGCAGCGGTGCGTGAGCGGCATTTCAGCAGCCAGGAATGCCGCTGGGGCACCGCTCGTACGGCGGGTTGCCCGCGACGCTCCCGCCACCGGTGCGTGAGCGGCATCTCGGCAGCCAGGAATGCCGCTGGGGCACCGCTCGTACGGCGGGTTGCCCGCGACGCTCCCGCCACCGGTGCGTGAGCGGCATTTCAGCAGCCAGGAATGCCGCTGGGGCACCGCTCGTACGGCGAGCACGTCGTCGGGGACGGGGTCGAGAGGAAAGGGTGCCCCGGGTGAGATTCGAACTCACACTGAATGCTGTTTGAGAGCATCGCCTCTGCCGTTGGGCTACCGGGGCCTGCAGCGGGGAAACCGTACCCGACTAGCCTTGCCCACGTGACGCAGCCCGCTGACCCGAGCCCCGCCCCCCACGCCGGCGAAGACGTCCGCCGCGTCGTGATCGCCGAGGACGAAGCCCTCATCCGGATGGACCTCGCGGAGATGCTCGTCGAGGAGGGCTACGAGGTGGTCGGTCAGGCCGGCGACGGCCAGAAGGCCATCGAGCTCGCCCGCGACCTGAGGCCCGACCTGGTGATCCTCGACGTCAAGATGCCTGTCCTGGACGGCATCGCTGCGGCCGAGGTGATCGCGAGCGAGCGCATCGCCCCGGTCGTCATTCTGACCGCGTTCTCCCAGCGCGACCTCGTGGCCCGTGCGCGGGACGCCGGAGCGATGGCCTACCTCGTCAAGCCGTTCCAGCGCGGCGACCTGGTGCCCGCCATCGAGATGGCGGTGAGCAGGTACGCCGAGATCACGGTCCTCGAGCAGGAGGTCTCCAGCCTCCAGGAGTCGCTGTCCACCCGCAAGTCGGTCGACCGGGCCAAGGGGGTGCTCCAGGAGAAGCTGGGCCTGAGCGAGCCCGACTCGTTCCGGTGGATCCAGAAGACGGCCATGGACCTGCGCCTGTCGATGAGGCAGGTGGCCGACGGCGTGGTCGAGCACGGGGTGGCCGGACTCGGCACCGGCGACAGGCGCGAAGAGGGGCCTGACGCTACATCCTGAGGACAGGTCAGGTTACGGACGCGTGTCCGGTACAGACCGTTAGGTCACGAAACGGCAACGGCAGGCCACTGGGAGGGCGCAATCGTGTCCCGGGCCACAGTGAGGGTGTTAGGTTCCCGCCACGAGGCTGCCGAGGTGGACAGCCCAACAGCCCATAGAACTACGGAGGGATCCATGATCCGCTCATCCAAGACGTGGCAGGTCGCCGCCATGGCGGCCGCTGCCGGTCTGGTGCTCAGCGCATGCGGAACGACCGACACCGATGGTGGCGGCGACGCGTCCGGCGAGGACTGCAACTTCAAGATCGGCGTGATGGGAGCCCTGTCGGGCGCCAACGCCAGCATCGTTCTTCCGTCGGTCGACGGGGCCGAGCTCGCTCTCAAGCAGTGGGAGAACGACGAGTGCGAGGTGACGATGGAGAAGTTCGACACCGAGGGCGACCCCGCCAAGGCCACCCCGGTGGCGACCCAGATCGCTGGTGACGAGACCTTCATCGGCGTCATGGGCGGTGCGTTCTCGGGTGAGACCCGGGCCACGAAGAGCATCTACGCCGACGCCGGCGTGACGATGGTCAGCCAGTCGGCCACCGCGACCGACCTCACCCAGGAGGACCAGGTCGACGTCTTCCACCGTCTGGTGCCCTACGACGACTACCAGGGTGCGGCGATCGCCAACTACCTCACCGACGAGCTCGGCGCCTCCAAGGTGTTCGTGGTCGACAACTCCGAGGCCTACGGCGAGCCGCTGGCCGACCGCGTCGAGGAGACCCTCGGCAACGCGATGACCCAGCGCGACAAGACCGAGGTCGGCCAGACCGACTTCGCGCCCACGATCTCCAAGATGGAGTCGGCCCAGCCCGACGCCGTCTTCTACGGTGGCTACATCGCCGAGGCCGCGCCGCTGCTCAAGCAGATGCGCGACGCCGGCATCGACGCCCCGTTCGTCGGTGGTGACGGCCTCTACGGTGCCGACTTCGGCAACGCGGTCGGCCCGGCCGGTGAGGGCGCGGTCGTGATGTGCCCGTGTGCTCCGATCGCGGAGGACAGCACCTTCGCTGCCGACTTCGAAGAGGAGTTCGGCGCTGCGCCTGGCGCCTACGCTGCCGAGGGCTACGACGCGATGAGCGTCTTCCTCGCCGCGCTCGACGACGGTGCTCGCACCCGCGAGGAGATGGAGGAGTTCGTCGACGGCTACACCGGCGAGGGCCTCAGCAAGGAGATCGCGTTCGACGAGAACGGCGACGTTCCCAAGGAGAACGTGTCCTACTGGGCCTACAAGAACGAAGGTGGCACCCTGGTGCCGGAGGTCGAGGTCAAGCCCTGACTTCGCCTGAGACACCTGCACACCTGAATCACCAGTAGTACCAAGCAATGCGGGGGCGGCCGGTAGCACCGGTCGCCCCCGATCCTTGGCCCCGTCAACGGGGCCCTGTCTGGGAGGGGTCCTGAGTGGACTTCGACGCCTTGTTCAGTGGGCTCGACCGCCACACGCTCGACGGCATCACGCGCGGATCGATCTACGCTCTGGTCGCGCTCGGCTACACGATGGTGTACGGCGTGATGAAGCTCATCAACTTCGCGCACTCCGAGGTCTTCATGGTCGGCACCTGGACGGTGCTGGGCGTCTACACCGTCCTCGGGGTCTCTGCCGGCGCCGGACTGGCCGCCGTCATCGGAGCGACGTTGCTGGCGCTGATCGCCGCGATGCTCGCCTCGGCAGGAACGGCGCTGGCGGTGGAACGCATCGCCTACCGGCCGCTTCGCAAGAAGGGCGCGCCGCCCCTCATCTTCCTCATCACCGGCATCGGCTGCTCGATGGTCCTGGTGGAGACTTTCGGTCAGGTCTTGAGGTTCTTCTTCGGGCCTCCGTTCGGCCGCGTCACGGTCAACATCCCGTCGGTGCTCCAGACCAGGGATCTGTTCACCATTCCCGGCGTCGACCTGACGATCACCAACACCCGCGTCATCATCATCGTGGGTGCGATCGTGATGATGCTGGCGCTGGACACCTTCGTGAACAAGAGCCGTCTGGGTCGCGGCGTCCGCGCCGTCGCGCAGGACCCCGACACCGCGTCGCTCATGGGTGTCAACCAGAACCGCGTCATCATGCTGGTCTTCGTCCTCGGTGGCGCCATGGCCGGTGTCGCCGCTCTGCTCTACACCATCCAGTACGACATCACGAAGTTCGACATCGGCTTCATCATCGGGCTCAAGGCCTTCACTGCCGCCGTCCTGGGAGGCATCGGCAACCTGCGAGGCGCCCTGGTGGGTGGCTTGCTGCTCGGCATCGCCGAGGTCTACGCCTCCACCATCTGGAGCTCGGAGTGGGCCAACGTCACGGCGTTCGTCGTCCTTGTCGTCGTCTTGATGTTCCGCCCGACCGGCCTGTTGGGCGAGTCCCTCGGAAAGGCACGCGCATGAGCCAGATCCTCGACACCTACCGCGGCCTGAAGCTGCGCGACCGCCTCGCCGAGGCCCCCAACTGGGTGCGCAAGATCGGCATGCTGCTGGTGATCGCGTTCGCGTTCTACCTGCCGTTCCTCAACATCCTGCCGTTCGCCTACATCCGCACCGACCTCAGCGCGCGAGGCTCCGACTGGGCGAGCGTGCTGTTCCTGATCGTCGTCTACATGATCGCCGCTGTGGGCCTCAACGTCGTGATCGGCTTCGCCGGCCTCCTCGACCTCGGCTATGTCGGGTTCTACGCCCTCGGCGCCTACTCGGTGGCCCTGTTCGGCTCCCCGTCCTCGCCGGTCGTGGAGGCCCTCCAGAGCAGGTTGGGCCTCGGCGAGGAGTGGGCCGTCCCATTCGCGATGTGCATCCCGATCGCGATCGCCATGTCCCTGGTTGCCGGCGTGATCCTCGGCGCACCGACCCTGCGGCTGCGCGGTGACTACCTCGCCATCGTGACCCTTGGATTCGGCGAGATCATCCGGATCACCGCCCGCAACCTCGACAACGTGACCAACGGCGCGACTGGCATCAGCGGCGTGCCCGTGCCCCCGGGGCCGGAGATCGGCGGTCGTCCCTTCTTCAACACCATCGACGCCGAACGGTGGTACTGGTTCGCCCTGACCATCCTGATCCTGATCATCTTCCTGGCCTTCCGCCTCGAGCACAGCCGGGTCGGTCGGGCCTGGCTCGCGATCCGCGAGGACGAGGACGCTGCGGCGATCATGGGAGTCGCGGCTTTCAAGTTCAAGTTGTGGGCCTTCGCCATCGGCGCCTCGGTCGGCGGCCTGGCCGGTCTGTTGTTCGGCAGCAAGCAGCAGTACGTCGAGCCCAACGCGTTCATGGTGCAGCTTTCGTTCCTCTTCGTGGCCATGGTCGTCATCGGGGGATCGGGCAACATCTACGGCGCCCTGCTGGGCGCGTTCCTGCTGACCTACCTGCCCGAGCGGTTCCGTGAGTTCCAGGAGTGGCGGCCCTTCGCCTTCGGCGTGGCCCTGGTCCTGGTGATGATCCTGCGCCCGCAGGGACTGGTGCCGAGCAGACGGAGAGCACGAGAATTCGAGGACCGCAAGACCGAAGCCCAGGAGGCTGCAGTCGATGTCTGACCAGACGATCCAGAACGACCCCGAGACCGGGTCCGACGCACCGCTCACGGTCGCACCCGACACCTCGGACCACGAGGCTCTCAGCATCGAAGTGGGGCCGGAGGGCGAGACGCTGCTCGAGATCGACCACGTCACGCTGCGCTTCGGGGGCGTGGTCGCGCTCAACGACGTCCATTTCTCGATCAAGCGCGGCGAGATCCTCGGCCTGATCGGTCCCAACGGTGCCGGCAAGACGACGTGCTTCAACGTCATGACCGGCGTCTACACACCCACCGCGGGTGAGGTGAGGTTCAACGGCCAGGTGATCAGCGGCACCAAGCCCCACAAGATCAACCAGCTCGGCATCGCCCGGACCTTCCAGAACATCAGGCTGTTCCCCGAGATGTCTGCCCTCGAGAACGTCATGGTCGGCTGCGACGCACGCCACAAGACCAGCGTCCTGGGCGCGTTGTTCCGGGCCTACCGCGTGCGGCCGAGCGAGGACGACCTGCCGGACAACCCGCTCAAGCGCAGCCTCGCCAAGGTGTTCGGCATCAGTCGGCACACCCTGGAAGAGCGCAGCGGCCGTGTGCGCAGCATGGAGCTGCTGAAGTTCGTCGGCATCGCCGACCGGGCGCACGAGCTGTCGCGCAACCTGCCCTACGGCTACCAGCGGCGCCTCGAGATCGCCCGGGCCCTTGCCACCCAGCCGGAGCTGCTCTGTCTCGACGAGCCGGCAGCCGGCTTCAACCCGGCGGAGAAGGAGGACCTCATGGACCTCATCCGCCGGATCCGCGACCTGGGACACACGGTCCTGGTCATCGAGCACGACATGAAGCTGGTCCTGGGCGTCACCGACCGGATCGTGGTGCTCGAGTTCGGCCAGAAGATCGCCGAGGGCACCCCCGAAGCGGTCGCCCGCAACCCGAAGGTCATCGCTGCCTACCTGGGAGAGCCCGACGATGCTGCTTGAGATGAACGACGCCGTCCTCAACTACGGCAAGATCCAGGCCCTCCACGGCATCAGCCTCGAGGTCGGGGAGGGAGAGGTCGTCGCCCTCATCGGCGCCAACGGCGCCGGCAAGACGTCGACGATGCGTGCACTCTCCGGGGTGCGCGGCCTCTCGTCCGGCTCCGTGCTGTTCGACGGCGAGGACGTCACGAAGCTTCGGGCCGACCAGCGTCTGCGCAAGGGACTGGTGCTGTGCCCCGAGGGGCGCGGGATCTTCCCGGGCATGACAGTCACCGAGAACCTCAACATGGGCGCCTACACCCGCAAGGACAAGGAGGCGATGGACGAGGACTACGAGCGCGTCTTCGGCCTGTTCCCGCGGTTGCTCGAGCGCAAGAAGCAGGTCGCGGGCACGTTGTCGGGCGGTGAGCAGCAGATGCTGGCCATCGGCCGGTCGCTGATGTCGCGTCCCAAGCTGCTCATGCTCGACGAGCCGTCGATGGGTCTCGCCCCGATGCTGATCCAGCAGATCTTCGACATCATCACCGAGATCTGCGCACAGGGCACCACGATCCTGGTGGTGGAGCAGAACGCGAAGCAGGCGCTCTCCCGTGCCGACCGCGCCTACGTCCTGGAGACCGGGCGGATCGTCAAGGGCGGAACCGGTGCTGAGCTTCTCGACGATCCCACAGTGCGCGAGGCCTACCTCGGCGTAGCCTGACCGATGTGCCGGGCGGTAGGGTCGCCCGGGTGTGGTGCCGGGGAAGGCCGGCAGGGGGCCACAGTGGGAGCTCGAGGAAGTGGTGGGTCGATGAGTCGCACGCCAGTCACCGTACGCGCGGCAGAGCCCTCGGACGTCGCCTCGCTGCGTGAGCTGTGGAGCGACATCCTGCGCAAGGGCGGGCTCGACGAGCAGCTGGCGGACGTGGCGAAGGTGGTCGCGACCTCACGCGAACGTGACGGCCAGTGCGTCGCGGTCGCCGAGATCGACGGAGAGCTCGCCGGAGCCGTCTACCTCGAGGCCACCACGTTCACCCCGCTCAACCTCGAGCCGGCGGTCCTGGCCGTCTCGCCCCACGTGTTCCCCCAGTTCCGCCGCAAGGGCGTGGGAAGCGCGCTGATGGAGGCGGCCTGCCGCTTCGCCGAGCAGCACGGCATCGCCCACGTCCAGACGGCCGCTGCGGCGGAGTCACGTGACGCAAACCGCTTCATGGCGCGTCTGTCGTTCGCGCCCCAGGCGATGCTGCGGGCGGCCACGACGAGCGCGGTCCGTGCCCATCTCCCTCAGTCGCGCCAGGTCAGCCACGCCGCCACCAGCAAGCAGCGCATCGACCGGGTGCTGGCCGCACGCCGCATCCGGCGCGAGCGCGTCCCCGGCTGACCCGACCGGGAGACCGGCCGGGTGCTCAGCCCTTCGCCGCCTGGACCAGCGCGCAGGTGATGCGTGAGGTGCACAACCGCTTGCCGCGCTCGTCGGTGATGACGACCTCGTACGACGTGGAGGACCGACCCAGGTGGATGGCGGTCGCCACCCCGGTCACGGTTCCGCTGGTCGCAGATCGGTGGTGGGTGGCGTTGATGTCGACGCCGACCGCGACCTTGTCGGGGTAGGCGTGGAACGCCGAGCCGACGGAGCCGAGCGTCTCGGCCAGCACGACCGACGCGCCGCCGTGCAGCAGGCCCATGGGCTGCGTGTTGCCCTCCACCGGCATCGTCGCCACGACCCGCTCGGCTGAGATCTCGAGGAGCTCGACCCCCATCTTCTCGTTGAGGCGGCCCATGCCCTCCGGCAAGGAGGCGACGAAGTCCTCGATGCTGAGGCCGTCCAGCGAGGCGGGGGCGGAGGCGCGGGCGGAGTCAGGAGTCGTGCTCATGGACGCCATTGTCTCCGAGCGCCTCGGCTTGCCCCCGTCGGGGCTGTCGGCGGCGGCGGCTAGAGTCGGCGGGTGCCTGGATCGAGTGCGCCCACGAGCGAGCAGCCCCGCCCCCGTCTCCTCCTCCTCGACGGTCATTCCTTGGCCTACCGTGCCTTCTTCGCCCTGCCGGTGGAGAACTTCGCGACCGCGACGGGGCAGCACACCAACGCGGTCTACGGCTTCACCTCGATGCTGGTCAACGTGCTGCGCGACGAGACCCCCACCCACGTCGCCGTCGCCTTCGACAAGTCGCGCCAGACCTTCCGGCTCGAGGAGTACAGCGACTACAAGGCCAAGCGCAACAAGACCCCCGACGAGTTCGGCAGCCAGCTGCCCCTGATCCGTCGGGTGCTCGACGCGCTGCGCATCCAGCACCTCTCGATGGACGGCTACGAGGCCGACGACATCATCGCCACGCTCGCGACCCAGGCGCTGGACGAGGGCATGCAGGTCCTCATCATGACCGGCGACCGTGACTCCATCCAGCTGGTCACCGACGACTCGACCGTTCTCTACACGATGCGCGGTGTGAGCGAGCTGGCCCGCCTCACCCCGGCCGCGGTGCTGGAGAAGTACGGCGTGCCGCCGCACCGCTATCCCGAGCTCGCTGCGATCGTGGGGGAGACCTCCGACAACCTGCCCGGCGTGCCCGGTGTGGGGCAGGGCTACGCCGCGAAGTGGATCAACCAATTCGACGGCCTCGACAACGTCATCGCCCGCGCCGACGAGATCACCGGCAAGAAGGGCGAGGCACTGCGCGCCCACCTGGGCGACGTGATCCGCAACCGCAGGCTCAACGCGCTGGTGCGTGACCTGACCCTTCCCGTACGACCCGGCGAGCTGGAGCGCCAGTCATGGGACCGCACCGAGGGCCTCGAGCTGCTCGACGAGCTCGAGTTCCGCGGCGAGCTCCGCTCGCGGCTGCTCGAGACCATCGATCCCGCTCCGGCCGACTCCGCCCCGGCCGAGTCGGGGTTCGAGCTCGACGGGCGGCGGCTGGCTGCGGGGGAGGTCGCGGCCTGGCTGGAGCAGCACGCGCCCGCGGGTGAGCGGGTCGGCGTCGCGGTCTCCGGCACCTGGCGCGCGGGCACGGGTGACGTCCAGTCGGTCGCCGTGGCCACGGGGACCGGTCAGGCGGCCTGGATCGACGCCACGGACATCGGACCCCAGGACGAAGCCGCCGTCGCCGCGTGGCTGGCGGACGCGAGTCGTCCGAAGGCCGTCCACGACGCCAACGGCCCGAGCCTCGCTCTCGCCGCGCGTGGCTGGGTGCTCGCCGGGCTCGAGGTCGACACGGCTCTCGCCGCCTACCTCGTCCAGCCTGACCAGCGCTCCTACGACCTGGCCGACCTGACCCTGCGCTACCTCAGGCGCGAGCTGCGCCAGGACTCCGGAGATGCCGACCAGCTCAGCTTCGACGCGATCGGCGACACCTCGGCGAGCGACACGGCGATGCTGACGGCCCGAGCGGTCCTCGACCTCGCCGACGCGCTGGACGGGGCCGTCGAGGAGCGCGGCGGGACCCGCCTGCTGAGCGAGGTGGAGCTCCCGTTGATCGGCACCCTGGTCCGGATGGAGCAGGTCGGCATCGCGGTCGACACCGACTACCTCGAGGGTCTCGAGTCGGAGTTCGGCGACCAGGTCCGCGCGGCAGCGACCGACGCCTACGACGTGATCGGCAAGGAGATCAACCTCGGCTCGCCCAAGCAGCTGCAGGTGGTGCTCTTCGACGAGCTCGACATGCCCAAGACCAAGCGCACGAAGACCGGCTGGACCACCGATGCCGACGCGCTGCAGCAGCTCTTCGAGAAGACCGAGCATCCGTTCCTGCAGCACCTCCTGCGTCACCGCGACGTGATCCGCCTGCGGCAGACCGTCGAGGGACTGCTCAAGACCGTCGCCTCCGACGGGCGCATCCACACGACCTACAACCAGATCATCGCCGCGACCGGGCGGCTCTCGAGCACCGACCCCAACCTGCAGAACATCCCGATCCGCACCGAGGCCGGTCGCCGGATCCGGCAGGGCTTCGTGGTGGGCGAGGGCAGCGAGTCGCTCCTGACCGCCGACTACAGCCAGGTCGAGATGCGGATCATGGCGCACCTGTCGGAGGACGCCTTGTTGATCGAGGCTTTCCGCTCCGGGCAGGACTTCCACTCGATCACGGCCGCGCGCGTGTTCGGCGTCGACGCGACCGACGTCAGCACCGAGCAGCGGGCCAAGATCAAGGCGATGAACTACGGCCTGGCCTACGGCCTGTCCGCCTTCGGGCTGTCCCAGCAGCTGCGCGTCAGCACCAGCGAGGCCGCCGCGCTGATGACCGAGTACTTCGAGACCTTCGGGGGCGTGCGCGACTACCTCGGCGGGATCGTCGACGAGGCACGGCGCTCCGGCTTCACCGAGACGATCCTGGGTCGCCGCCGCTACCTTCCCGACCTGACCAGCGACAACCGCCAGCGGCGCGAGACGGCCGAGCGGATGGCGCTCAACGCGCCCGTCCAGGGCTCGGCGGCCGACCTGATCAAGGTCGCCATGCTCGGGGTCGAGCGCGCGCTGACCGAGCAAGGACTCCGCTCGCGGATGCTGCTGCAGGTGCACGACGAGCTCGTGTTCGAGGTGGCTCCGGGCGAGGGCGAGGCACTCGGTGCGCTGGTGCGCGCCGAGATGGGGGGCGCGGCCGACCTCGCCGTGCCGCTCGACGTCTCAATCGGCACGGGTCGCAGCTGGCACGACGCCGCCCACTGAGTGGTCCGTCGCGTCACTGCGGAGGCTGAGCGCTACCAGGGCTGACGTCAGCACGGCAGTGACGCCGATCATCACGCCGAGCAGCTGGGTCGGTGCCGTCGTCACCGACCCGGCGACGACGGACACGACCAGCGCCGCCCACACGAGGTGGATCGACCGTCGTCCCTGCCGGGCCAAGGTGGCGTACACCAGCAGCTGGGTCACCGACAACAGGGTGCCGAGCACGGCGAAGAGCCAGAGGTGACCCTCGACCGCCTGCATCTTCTCGCTGTGGAGCGCGTCGGCCGCGGTGCCGGCCACGAGCAGCACGCCGAGCGTGCAGACGGCGCCGAGCCCCAGGATGGCGGTGGTGCCCACGACCACCGCGCGCCGGCGCTGGTGGGCGGTCGCGAGAGAGGGGAACATCACGATCACGACGAACTGGGGCAGGTAGAGCATGATCTTCGCGACCAGCAGCCCGACGGCGTACAAGCCGGAGGCGTGGTCGCTGAGCACGTGTCGGGCGACCACGATGTCGACGTTGGCGACGGCGAAGAAGGCCAGCAACGCCTGGCTGCTGTGCAGTGCCTCACGCAGGAGGGGCCACGGCGCGGTGGACTCGGGCCGCGCCGGTGCGGCGGGCTCTGCCACGGGTGCCGAGCGGGCTCGGCGCAGCACCCACCAGCCGAGGACGACCGGGGCGATGTAGCCCAGGCCGCTGCCGAACAGGGCGATGCTCTCGGTGGGGCGCCACCACAGCACGGCCAGTCCGGCGATCCGGGGTACGCCCGCCAGCACGTAGACCCAGGAGAGCGCCACCCACCGCTTCTCGCCCTGCAGGATGCCCACGTGGGCTCCCATGACCGTGGTGGGCACGGCCAGCGCGGCGAGCACGAGCGCGGGCACGACGGAGTCCAGCTGCAGCAGCCAGGTCACCGCGGGGGACAGGACGAGGAGCGCCCCGCCGACCGCCAGTGCCGTGGCATAGCCGACCCGCAGGATCGTGCCCTCGATCCGGGCGACCGAGCCGGGGTCGGCCACGATGCGCCGTGCCGCGGTGGCCTGCAGACCCATGTGGACCACGGAGATGACCATGAGCAGGTTGAGCAGGGCGAAGAAGGCGCCGTAGGAGCTGGTGTCGAGGATGCCGGCAGCGACGATCGTGAAGCCGAAGGTGCAGACGTTCATCACCGCCGTCCCGACGATGATCCCGCCGCTGCCGCCGAGGAAGCGGCGCAGGGATCCGCCGCTCATGCGGGAAGGGGGGTGGGAGGAGGCGTCGGACGCGTGGCGATCCGCAGGCTGATCACCGTCAGCACCACCAGCAGGACGGAGTCGACGCCGACCACGACCCCCACGAGCCCAGCCACGGTGTCGACCTGGAGTCCCAGGGCGACCACAGCCGCCAAGGCTCCCCACACGAGCATCACGGCACGTCGACCTTGACGGGCGAGCACGGCGTACACCTGCAGCTGCAGCATCGCCAGCACCGTGCCCAGCACCGCGAAGACCCACAGCAGGTCCTCGACCTCGCCGAAGTTGGAGCCGCCGACGAAGATCATCGCCACGCCCGAGAGCACCCACGCCCCGGCGACCACCACCAGACCGAGCCCGGAGACCGCCAGCAGGCTGCGCACCAGCGCACGCTGCCGGTTTGCCGGGGTGGCCATGTCGGGGAAGGCGATCACGACGATGAACTGCGGAAGGAACAGCATCACCTTGGTCATGATCAGGCCGGCGGCGTAGAGACCGGCGTCGTGCTCGTCGAGCACGTGGCGCGCGAGGAAAATGTCGACGCTCGACAACGAGAAGTAGACGAACAGGACCTGCGAGTTGTGCGCGCTCTCGCGCAGCATCGCGCGTGCGGAGTGCTCCGGCGCGGCCTCGGCAGACGTCCGGCGATGGCGCAGCACCCACCAGCCGACGAGGACCGGGAACACGAAGCCGATCGCGACGCCCGTGATCGCGGCTGTGGCGTCCGGTCGCCACAGGATGATGGCGGTGCCGACGAGCAGGCGAGGGATGCCCCCGGCGAGGTAGAAGACGGCAAGCGCGCCCCACCTGCGCTCGCCCTGCAGGATCCCGGCCTGGCCTCCTGCGATGGTCAACGGAACGACGGCGATGGCGACCACGACCGCGGTGGCGAGGCTGTCCAGGTTGAGCAGCACATCGATTGCGGGAGCCAGCATGAGCATCAGGACCCCGGCGCCGCCAGCCACCTTGGTGGTGAGGGACAGAATTGCCGACTCGATGGCGGCGACGTTGCCCCGGTCGACCGCGATGCGCCGGGCCGCGGTCGCCTGGAGCCCCAGCGCCCCGACCTGGACCACGATGAGCAGGCCGAGGCAGGCGGCGAACGCGCCGTACTCGCTCGGGCCGATGATCCGCGCCGCGATCATGGTGAACCCGTAGGTGGCGACGTTCATGATGCTCGTGGCCACGGCGACGGCGCTGCCGTCGAAGGAGCGCCTCGTTGCCAAGCCGGTCTCGTCGCCCACGCGGCTGATCCTAGGTGCGGGCCCCCAGATCGCCTGTCGACGGCTCCAGGCGGACGATGTCGGTCGAAAGGCCGACAATCCGACTACCGGACGGTAGTATCCGGCGAACGCTCGCTCGGGCGGTCCGTGGTCCCACCGGGGATCACGTCTATGGGAGGAATGCTTGCATGCGTAGAACCCTTCTTGCGGGACTGTTGCTGGTCCTGTTCACGGGGCTCACCATCTTCGTCGGTGAGGCCTTGGATCTTGAGGTGGAGTCCGTGGCACTGCTGGGCGTGGCCACCGGCGCAATCGTCGCTCTGGTGCCCGATCAGACGGTGAGCCGGCGCCTCGCGGCGTTTGCCCTCGGATTCGTCGCCGCATACGTGGGCTACCTCGTCCGGGCCGCTGTGACTCCGGACACCTCGGCCGGTCGTGCCGTGGCCGCTGCCTTCATCGTGCTCCTGTGCGTCGGCGTGTTCGCGATCAGCGTCGGAAGGCTGCCCTTGTGGGCTGCATTGCTTGGAGGTGCGAGCCTGGCGGGTGCCTACGAATTCACCTACACGCAAGCGGCCACTCGAGTGCTCGACACCTCGGTGTCCACCGCAAGTGCCCTGCTCCTGTGCATCGCGGTGGGTTTCGTCGTTGCTGCCGCGACTGGTCCGTCGCCCCGCGACCCGGCCGCTGCCGACCCCGCACCGCCGAGCGCTTCGGACACTGATACCCCGCTCAACGAGATGATGGAGACCAGTAAGTGAACAACCTCAAGAGCGGTGCGATCTTCGTCCGGCCCGCACGAGTCGCCGGCGTCGCCCTTTCCGGACTCGGTCTTGTTGCGCTCTCCCTCGGATCGCCGGCGTACGCCGCCGCCGAGAACGACGTCGAAGTCGTCAACACCGAGACGGTCCAGGTGTACATGGACGCGGAGGGCAAGGTGGACTCCCGCCGGGTGTACGAACAGCTCACCCTCATCGGAGAAGGCTCGGTGGAGGTCGTCAATCCGATCGAGGAGACCGGGTTGCGCAATCTCGACGGGTTCACCGGATTCGATGTCGCCAACGGCGCGCAGACGGTGTCCACGAATGTGGACGGTGTCGAGCGCCTTCGATCGGTCAGCGACTTCGGCGGCGAGCTGCCGTTGGACGTGAAGGTCGAATACCTCCTGGACGGGAAGGCCGTCGAACCGGGTGACGTCGTCGGTGAGAGCGGTGAGCTCGAGGTGCGCTACACCGTGGTGAACGTGACCGGTGTGGAGCAGACGGTGTCGTTCCCGGACGGCAAGGGCGGACTCACGTCCGAGACCGTCGAAGTACCGATTCCCATCGTCGGCTCGCTCACCACTGTGGCTCCCCCGAACTTCAGCAACGTTCAGTCCCAGCAGGCGAACCTGGCGGGCGATGGTAAGGGCGGCACCAAGCTGAGCTTCACCATGACCCTGTTCCCGCCCATCGGCTCTCCCAGCATGGAGTTCGGCTACACGGCCACCATCACCGACGGGGTCGTACCGGGCTCGTCGATCTCGGCGCTCCCGGTCAACCCTCTCGAGAGTGTGTCGTTCCGGTCGGCGGGCAAGAGCTACGAGTCGGGATCGGCTACGGGCCTGCAGCTCGCGATGGGAGCCAACACGATCGACGAGAACCTTCTCAAGCTGCGTGACGGCTCCGCGGACCTGCTCGCCGGTCTCATCAAGCTGAGCGACGGCGCGGACGAGCTCAACGCGGGTCTGGCAGGAGAGGCCGCACCCGGAGCTCGGCGACTGGCCGACGGCACGGGCGAGCTGCGAGCGGGTCTGCACCGCCTCGAGGACGGCGCTGGACAGCTGCGGGACGGCGCCGGCGACCTGGCTGCCGGAGCGGGTGAGCTGAATGCGGGCGCGAACAAGCTGTCAGCCGGGGCGCGGAAGGTCGACGGCGGCGCGGACAAGGTCGCGACCGGTGCCGGCAAGCTGGACGACGGCGCTACCAAGCTGTCCGAAGGCGCGAAGACTCTCGCGAAGGGCACGGGCGACGCGCTCACCGGCAGCGAGACGCTCGAGGAGGGCCTCAAGCTCATCAGCGGTGGGCTCGGCCAGCTCGCGGACGTCGAAGGGCTGCCCAAGGCGCTTCAGGGCGCCAAGTCACTCAAGGCGGGTGTCGACGAGATCCTGGTCAAGGTCGGCACCACCGACCAGCCGACAACACTGCTCGGCGGCCTGCAGTCCCTCGAGACGGGCCTCGCCGCGGCGCAGGGCGGTTCGGCTCAGCTCCTGGCTGGCCTGCAGCAGTTGCGCGGCGACGGCTCTCCAGCCACCCCGGGTCTGGTAGGGGCCAAGGGCGGCGTCGACCAGGTCCAGACAGGTCTCAACGACGCAGTCAAGCTTGGCGGCAGCCTCGACCAGCTGATCGCTGGACTCAATTTCCTCAAGACCACCGATTGCCTTGAGGTGTGCGACGCGGTCATCGACACGCAGATCCTGCCGGGTGTCCAGGACAGCAAGGTCAAGCTGACCGCAGCCAACGGAGGTCTGCTCCAGGTTTCCGCCGGTTTGGGCAATGCCATCACGGGGCTCAACACCCAGCTCATCCCCGGCATGCAGCAGCTCAGCACGGGCATCACCGACGCGAAGAACGGGGCCACCACGCTGAAGAACGGTGGCGTGGCCCTCAGGGCAGGCTTGGTGCAGGTGCAGGGGGGTCTCGCATCCCTCCAGGTCGGTCTGACGTCCGCTGTCACCGGAATCACCCAGTTGTCCTCGGGCGCCGGGTCGGCCTACACGGGGTCGAGCGCCCTCGCCGACGGGCTGGCCAAGATCGATGGCGGCGCCGACGCGCTCTCTGCCGGCGCCGGCGAGCTGAACGCGGGCACGGGGCAACTCGCCGAAGGTGCCGACACGCTCGCCAAGGGCACCGGGCAACTGGCGGACGGTGCCGGTGCGCTCCAGGACGGAACCGGCAAGCTCGGAGCAGGGGCGAAGAAGCTGTCTGCCGGCACGGTCGAGCTGGCGGACGGCGCCGGGACTGCCAGTCAGGGTTCAGCGAAGATCGCCGACGGTGCCGGCGAGCTCGCCGACGGACTCGGTGCTGCTGCCGACGGCTCCGGGCTCCTGGCCGAGGGCCTCGACAAGGCCGCTGCCGGCGCGCCGCAGATCGTCGACGGTGCTGGTCGACTCTCCGACGAGGGGATGTCCATGCTCATCAGCGCCGGGGAGGACACCGCCCAGGAGTACGGCAAGCTCTACGCCGTGATGAAGGCGGGCGCCGCTCGGGCCGATGTCCAGAAGATGGCGTACGGCGCTCCGGAGGGCGCGCAAGGGCTGACGGCCTACTCCTTCGAGCTCGTCGGTGACGACGGCGAGAGCGGACGCAACGCGACCCGTGGTCTGACGGCCCTCGTCCTGTTGGGTGCCGGTCTCGCGGCGCTGGGCCTTCGACGACGTTTCGCCTGATCACAGCCGACCGTGGACGGCGTCGCCCTGTGGGCGACGCCGTCCACGTCGTTTCCCGTCGACAGCGGCGCTGTGGCGACGGATCAGCTGCTTCGGATGTGCGCCACGAAGATCGCCGTCCCCGGGGTGAGCAACCCCCGGGCGCGTGACCACCCGCCCCAGACGCGGTCGTGGTGCTCGGGCCACTCAGGCTCCACGAGGTCGTGGAGCGTGAAGCCGTGGCCCGCGAGCAGGCGGACCCAGTCACCAAGCGTGCGGTGGTGCTCCACGTAGGACACCACACCCGAGGCGTCGTCGACCTCGACGTAGGGGGTGCGGTCCCAGTAGGACTGGGTGGCGGTGAGCCCGGCGTCGCCCGGGTCGTCGGGGAACATCCACCGGGTGGGGTGGGTGACGGAGAACGCGAAGCGGCCTCCCGGCCGCAGCACCCGGGCGACCTCGGCCACGGCGTCGTCGATGTCGCTGATGAACTGGAGCGCCCCGAACGAGCAGAAGACGATGTCGAACGCGGCCGAGGCGAACGGCAGCTCGGTGGCCGTCCCGCGCACCGATGGGACGGCGACGCCGGTCTCCTCGTCCAGCCGGAGGGAGTGCTGCAGCTGCCGGTGGGACAGGTCGAGCCCGAAACCACGCCCCCCGTGGGTGCGGACCCACCTCGAGCACTGGCCGGCGCCACTGCCCACCTCCAGGACGTCGAGCCCGTCGACCTCGCCCAGGATCCCCAGCTCGTCCTCGGTGTGGCCCTCGGGACCCCACACGAAGCCCGCGTCGCCGAGGAACGCGCCGTGCGTGGCTTGGTACTCGTCGGCGTACCGGTCCCAGTCAGGCCCGTTGGCGCGACGGGACTCACCCTCGGAGACGGGGCGCCGCTCGACTCGTACGGACTGCGGCAGGTGATCCTCCACCCTCGGAGCGTAATGGTGCCGGCACACCGGACAGTTGACTGCCCGGTGCGCCGGCACCTCAGGGGCGCGACGTCTCAGCCGCCGTGGGGGAGTCGGCCGCTCGAGTCGACACGGCCAAGCGGGTTGCGCGGGCCGGACTTCACGTCGGCGGGGTTGGACCGCGCCTTGACCTCGGCGCCGTCGGAGATCCCGCCCTTGTCGGTGTCGCACTTGCTGGGATCGGACTTGGCCTTGCCGAACCGCTTGTTGGCCTTGCCGGACTTCTCGACCTTGTCCTTGAGGCCGTCGCGGTCGGTGTCCTTCTTCGTGGGGTTGGAGCGGGTCTTGCCGATCACGAAGGTGCCCGCTCGCGTGATCACGCGCTGCTTGATCTTGTATCCCTTGACCTCGCGACCGTCGCGGATGCCGTCCTTGTCGGTGTCCTTGCGGAGAGGGTTGGTCCGCACCGTGATGGACTTGCGCGCCTTCTTGCCGCAGATCTTGAACGACTCGCGGATCTTGACGCCGTTGACCTCCTGGCCGTCGGTGAGGCCGTCACCGTCGGTGTCGGGGTTGAGCGGGTCGGTGTGGTGGATGTTGACCTCGTCGCCGTCGGTGAGGCCGTCACCGTCGGTGTCGGGGTTCGTCGGGTCGGTGCCGTGGGCCGTCTCTTGGGCGTTGGTCAGGCCGTCACCGTCGGGATCGTTGGGGTCCGGCACGACGATGAACGTGGTCGAGTCGGCGGCACTGGTGTTGCCCTGCCCGTCGGTCTGGGTCGCGGTCACCGTGTGCGGACCCGCGGAGAGGGGCGTCGTCGGCGAGCAGGACCAAGTGCCGTCGCTGCGCACGACCGCCGTGCACAGCACGGTGCCGCCTTCCCTGACAGTGACCGTGGCGCCGGGCTGACCCGTGCCGGAGATCGGCGGCGTGCTGTCAGTCACCGTGGCGCCGGGGGCAGGCGAGGTGATGTCGGGGGCGCCGATCGAACCCGAGGACGGTCCGGCGCCGCAGTCGACGCCGCCGCTGGGCGCGGTGGCCTCCACGGCCATCGGGGCGACGGCCAGGGAGACGTCGGCGACCTTGACTGCCGGAGCCGGCGCCGGCAGGGCGAGCACTTCGAGGTCGATGCGGTAGAGCGCGTCGAGAGAGGCTTTGCCGGTGGCGCCCGAGGACTGGTCGTCCACCTTGAAGCCTGTGATCGTCAGGTTGACGACGGCGTCGAGCTCGGCGGGGAGCGGGATGGGCTGGGGCTGGTCGTCCAGCGGGATCGGGATCTCGTTCTCGCCGCCCGAGGCAACGATCGTCGGGGGGCTGGCGTAGCCGGCAGTGCCGTTCGTGCCGTCGGAGCGTGCCTCGAGCACGACCTCGTTGGTCACGTCGACGGTCACCTCCCCGCCGAGCAGGTCGATGTCGCCCACCATCGTCGTGGCACGCGAGACGACGTCCGAGCCGCCAGCGTTGTCGTCGACGAGGTAGGTGCCGGTCACCGTCTCGGACTCGGTCATCTCGACGAGGGTCCCGACGGGCGTCGGCGTGTCGAGGAGCGTGGCACCGTCCAGCGTCGTACGCGACTCGGAGAGCGTGCGGGTGCCCGACTGGGCAGGGACGCAGGCGTTGCTGCCCGCCCAGGCGGCCCGGACGTCGCCGGTGATCACGCCGATGTCGGCGACCGGTGACAACGGGACCCCCGCCAGCTCGCGGGCTGGCGGGTCGGCGCTGGGCGGAGCGGTCACCGTCTCGGTGTCCACAGGGACCGGCACGTTGCCGAAGACCAGGTGGCCATCGAGGTTGGCGGAGCTGGCTGTCGTGGTGCCGCCGCCGGAGGTGCTGGATGCCGAGCTCCTGCTGTGCGCGATCTTGGCCTGCGCCACCGACCCGGGCGCCAGCGGCGCCAGGACGTCGGCAGTGAGGTCGACGATGTCGGCATGGGCGTCGGCGGAGTAGGTCGCGGGCAGCGGTGCGGCAGAGGCCGGCGACTGCGTCAGTGCCAGGAGCGAGCCCGGCAGGACGACGGCCAGCGTGACCGCGGCCCCTCTGGTGAACCGGCGGGACGGCCGGTGGTGGTGGTGTGCAGACATCTGTCGTACCCCCTCGTGAGTGGTGCTGCTGGCTCGGATCCCCGGGCGATCCACATGAGAACTACGGGTGATCTCAGCCGAACAACGAGCGGACCACTTGGAAGTAACCCCATTTCCACCCGCTGGGGTGAAATCTCTGTCGAACCTTTTACCTTGCGGCGCTGTGACACGATCGCCCGGTGAGCGATGCGGCCCCCTCCCTGACCCCGCTGACCGGCGGTTTCTCGGGCCGCACGTTCGTGGCCGAGGTGGCGGGGGACCGGACCGTGGTGCGGGTGTACCCGCCTGGCGATCCGCGCGGCGCCGAGGCGCCGGACGTCGACGCGGCGATCCTGCACCTCGTGCGTGGACTCGTGCCGGTGCCAGAGGTGGTGGAGGTACGCCGGGAGGTTGCCGGGTCCGGTCAACCGGGGCTGCTGGTCACCTCGTGGATGCCGGGGGAGCGCGGCGACCTGGTCGCCGCTCGGCTCTGTGACGAGAACGACGATGCCGGGCTGGCGAGCCTCGGCACTGCCATGGGGCGCGCGGCCGGGACGCTGGCCGGGATGCCGATGCTGCGGCCCGGACCGTTCCTCGACGCAGGGCTCGCCGTGGGGGAGTTCCCCGACGCGGGACTGCCCGAGCGGGTCGAGACGCGGCTCACCGACTGGTCCGCGGCCGATCGGGCTGGGCTCGGCGAGGTGGCCGCGTCCGCCCAGGACCTGCTGGACGGGGTCGGACGAGCCTGCCTCGTGCACAGCGACCTCAACCCCAAGAACGTGCTGGTCGACCCGCACACGCTCGAGCTCACCGCGGTCCTCGACTGGGAGTTCGCCCACGCCGGGCATCCCTGGACCGACGTCGGCAACCTCGTCCGCTTCGAGCGCCACCCCGCGTACGTCGAGGCGGTGCTGGCCGCGTGGACCGGATTGCGTGGCGGCCGCGCCGAGACCCTCCTCGACGGGGCGCGCGCCGCCGATCTGTGGGCTCTGGTGGACCTGGCGTCGCGGGCCGGCGAGAACCCGGTCGCCGACCGGGCCGAGGCACTGCTGCGCGCCATCGCCGCCGACGGGGACCTGCACGCCTGGCCCGGTCAGTGGTGAGCGTGCGCGAGTCGGGCCACGAGCGTGGGCTGAGCGTGCGCCCCGGTTGGACGCCAACTGTCGCACCCGCGTAGTCTTTGAGGCTGCGCCAGTCGTCTGCCCGGCTTCCATACCGAGCGAACCCAGGCTCGCCGTGTCACCGTCTGCGACGGGGACCAGTGAAACGGACGGCTGCGTGCGTCCGCACGACTCCATCCATCCAAGGAATCTTCTTCCATATGACGAGCACGCTCTCCACTCTTCCGGACTACGACGCCCCTCAGGTGGCTGTCAACGACATCGGGTCCGAAGAGGACTTCCTCGCCGCTATCGACGAGACGATCAAGTACTTCAACGACGGTGACATCGTTGCCGGCACCATCGTCAAGGTGGACCGCGACGAGGTCCTGCTCGACATCGGCTACAAGACCGAGGGCGTCATCCCCTCGCGCGAGCTGTCGATCAAGCACGACGTCGACCCCAACGAGGTCGTTTCCGTGGGCGACGAGGTCGAGGCCCTGGTCCTCCAGAAGGAGGACAAGGAAGGCCGACTCATCCTGTCCAAGAAGCGCGCTCAGTACGAGCGGGCCTGGGGCACCATCGAGCAGGTCAAGGAGGAGGACGGCGTCGTCGAGGGCACCGTCATCGAGGTCGTCAAGGGCGGCCTCATCCTCGACATCGGCCTGCGCGGCTTCCTGCCGGCCTCCCTCGTGGAGATGCGTCGCGTCCGCGACCTGCAGCCCTACGTCGGCCAGACGCTCGAGGCGAAGATCATCGAGCTCGACAAGAACCGCAACAACGTGGTCCTGTCGCGCCGTGCCTGGCTCGAGCAGACGCAGTCCGAGGTCCGCCACGGCTTCTTGACCCAGCTCCAGAAGGGTCAGATCCGCAAGGGTGTCGTCTCCTCGATCGTCAACTTCGGTGCGTTCGTGGACCTGGGCGGCGTCGACGGCCTCGTCCACGTCTCCGAGCTGTCCTGGAAGCACATCGACCACCCGTCCGAGGTCGTCGCCGTCGGTGATGAGGTCACCGTCGAGGTTCTCGACGTCGACATGGACCGCGAGCGTGTCTCCCTGTCGCTGAAGGCGACGCAGGAGGACCCCTGGCAGCACTTCGCCCGCACCCACCAGATCGGTCAGATCGTCCCGGGCAAGGTCACCAAGCTGGTGCCCTTCGGTTCGTTCGTCCGCGTCGAGGAGGGCATCGAGGGCCTGGTGCACATCTCCGAGCTCGCCGAGCGTCACGTCGAGATCCCCGAGCAGGTCGTCCAGGTCAACGACGACGTCATGGTCAAGATCATCGACATCGACCTCGAGCGTCGCCGCATCTCGCTGTCGCTCAAGCAGGCCAACGAGACCGCTGCCGCCGCAGACGTGGAGGAGTTCGACCCCACGCTCTACGGCATGACCGCGACCTACGACGAGCAGGGCAACTACGTCTACCCCGAGGGCTTCGACCCCGAGACGGGCGAGTGGCTCGAGGGCTTCGACGACCAGCGCGCGATCTGGGAGGACCAGTACGCCAAGGCGCACGCCCGTTGGGAGCAGCACGTCAAGCAGCAGGCTGACGCGAAGGTGGCCGAGGCCGAGGCCGGCGAGGCCACCTCGTACTCCTCCGGCGGCGAGGTCGCGGCCGACGAGACCGCGGGTGACACCGGCGGCTCGCTGGCTTCCGACGAGGCGCTGCAGGCGCTCCGCGAGAAGCTGACCGGCGGCGCCAGCTGATCCGCTCGACCTGACACCACCTACGACGGCCCGCCGGGGGACTCCCGGCGGGCCGTTGCGCGCGTACGGTCATGCCCCGCGCGCGCCGCGCGATCTCACCCGTCCCGGAGGAGCAGGTCGGGGAGCGCCTCACGCCGGACCTTGCCGGTTGCGGTCATCGGGAGCTCAGGGACTCTCGTGTAGTCCTTGGGGCGCTTGGCGGGGGCGAGCACCTGCCGGGCGTGGGCAGCCAGCGCGTCCACCGGCGCCGTGCCGACGACCGCAGCGCACACCCGTTGACCCCACTGCGGGTCCGGCACGCCGAAGACCACCACGTCCTCGATCCCAGGCACCTCGCGCGCGTTCTCGACCTCGAGCGGATAGACGTTGACCGCCGGAGATGACAGGTCCGTCCGACGCCCGTCGAGGTAGAGGTAGCCGTCGGCGTCGAGCCGGCCGACGTCGCCGACGGTGAAGGCGGGCCCGGCCGGCGTGTCGCGCCACGCGGCTGCCGTCTCCTCGGGGGCGCCGAGATAGGTGAACCGAGCATGCTCCGGGACGCGCACCAGATCCGGCCGTCCTCGTCGGTGGTCAGCGTGCGCCCCGGTCGAGCGCGTCCGACGGTGCCGGGCCGGGTGAGCCACTCCTCGGAGCGGCACGCGGTGAACTGGCCCTCGGTCGAGCCGTAGAACTCCCACGTAGAACTCCCACGTCGAGCCGGGCGGGAAGAGCTCGATGAGACGGTGCTTCACCGCCGGCGGGCATGGCGCGCCGGCATGCGCCACGAGGCGGAACGAGGACAGGTACGGGGTTCCGACCTCGTCCCAGTAGGCGAACAGGCGTTGCAGGTGGGTCGGCACGCAGAACACCGTGGTGGGACGTTCCGTCGCGATGGCGTCTGTCACGCGGATAGCGCTGTCGCGTCGGCCTCCGACAGCAGGCCGGACCACACGCCCTTCGGGGTGCCCGTCGTCCCGCTGGTGCAGTGGATCGGCCGCCCAACGGGGAGCCCGCGGACGAACTGCTCGGGCGTGTTCGCGATCATCGCGTCGAGATCGGCCTGCGTGGTCACGAGAAGGTCGGGGGCGATCGGACCGAGGATGCGGGAGCGCTCCGCGTCGGTCAGGGCCGGGTCGAGCGGGACCGGAACATCCCCGCGGCCAGCAGCGACAGCACCAGGTCGACGTACGAGGCGGAGCCGGGCACGAGCAGCGCGACGCGCGATCCCTGACGAAGCTCGACGTGGCCCACGAACGGCATTGTCTGTCCGCGGGCCACCCTCAGATGCTGGGTCAGGCGCGGGGTACGAGGTGCCGGCGCTCCTCGACGGGGCCGAGCTCGTCGAAGGGGTGAGCGGTGCTGGAGGGGCCGGCGAACCGGTCGTGGCGTGCGTAGCTGACCAGCAACATGACGGCGGCGGTCAGGACCAGGATGAAGAGGATGGTGTTCATGGCAGTAATCCTCCGCCCATTCAGTTCCTGCCACCAGTGGCAGGAATGACAGTCTTAGTTGATTTCCTGCCACCGATGGTGCACGCTGAGTCCATGAAGAAGGTCGTAGCCGTGGTGCAGGACGGAGCCGAGCCGTTCGGGCTCGGGTCGATGTGCGAGGTGTGGGGCGAGCCCTACCACCCCGACGACGACAACCCGGTCTTCGACTTCATCGTCGCCACCCCGCGCCCGGGACGGGTGGCCGGGGCCACCGGCTACGACCTCCACGTCGACCACTCGCTGGACGACGCGGCCGACGCCGACCTGGTCTGCCTGATCCCCAAGCGCGGCTACCTCGACCCCTCTCCTGAAGTGGTGGAGCTCGTCCGCGACGCGCACGACCGGGGTGCTCTGGTCTTCGCGCACTGCACGGCGGCGTTCATGCTGGGCGAGGCCGGGCTGCTCGACGGGCGGCGGGCCACCACCCACTGGCGCCACGTCGACGAGCTGTCGGCGCGCTTCCCCGAGGCCACGATCGACGGCAACGTGCTCTACGTGCAGGACGGGTCGATCGTCACCGGAGCAGGTTCGGCGGCCGGGCTCGACGCGGCCCTCCACGTCATGCGCCAGCACTTCGGGGCCAAGGTCGCCGCGAACGCCGCACGCCGCATGGTCGTGCCGCCGCACCGCGACGGCGGCCAGGCCCAGTACATCGCCCGACCCGTCCCGGTCTGCGAGTCCGAGGCGCTGGCACCCCTGCTCGCCTGGATCGCGGCCAACCTCGCCGAGGACCTCGACGTCGAGACGCTGGCCCGCCACATGCACATGTCGGCTCGCACCTTCGCGCGTCGCTTCAAGGAGGAGACCGGCACGACGCCCTACAGCTGGATCCTCGGCGAGCGCGTACGCGCCGCGCAGGAGCTGCTCGAGCAGACCGACCACTCGATCGACTGGGTCGCCGCCGAGGTCGGCTTCGGCAACGCCGCCACTCTGCGCCACCACTTCGGTCGATCCCGCGGAGTCAGCCCTCAGGAGTACCGGCGTACGTTCCGGACGCCTGCCTAGCTCGACCACGACCCTCGGTAGCCTTGCGCGTGTGAACGCGACTGCGCTGGCCGACCTGTCCGCCGACCACCTCGCCACCCTGCTCGAGGAGCAGCGTGCCGCCTACGCCGAGCTCAAGGCCCGGGGGCTCAAGCTGGACCTGACGCGTGGCAAGCCGTCGGCGCAGCAGCTCGATCTCGCCGACGACCTGCTGCGGCTGCCGTCGAGCACCAAGGACGCCGCCGGGGTCGACGTACGCAACTACGGCGGCCTCGAGGGGGTGCGCGAGCTGCGAGAGATGTTCGCCGACCTGCTCTGGGTCGAGCCCGATCAGGTCGTCGCCGGCGGCAACTCCAGCCTGACGATGATGCGCGACTGCCTGTTCTACCTGATGCTCTTCGGCGCGGTCGACTCCGAGCGCCCGTGGGGCCGCGAGGAGAAGGTGCGCTTCGTGTGCCCGGTGCCGGGCTACGACCGCCACTTCACCCTGCTGGAGAGCCTCGGCATCGAGATGGTCACCGTCGCGATGCACGACGACGGCCCCGACGTGGACGCCGTGGCCGCGCTCGTCGCCGACGACGCGAGCATCAAGGGCATCTGGATCGTGCCGACGTACGCCAACCCGACCGGCGCGGTCGTGAGCCAGGACGTCGCCGCCCGCCTCGCCGCGATGCCGACCGCGGCCGCAGACTTCAAGATCTTGTGGGACAACGCCTACGCGCTGCACCACCTCACCGAGGACGAGGCGAAGAGCGCCGACATCCTCACCCTCGCGTCTGCGGCCGGGCATCCGCACCGGCCGATCATGTTCGCGTCCACGTCGAAGATCACCTACGCCGGCGCCGGCGTCGCCTTCCTGGCGGCGTCGACCGCCAACGTCGCCTGGTACCTCGGTCACCTCGCCAACGGCGCGATCGGTCCGGACAAGGTCAACCACCTGCGGCACGCCGAGTTCTTCGGCTCCGCCCAGGGCGTGCGCGAGCACATGGCCAAGCACCGGGAGATCATCGCGCCGAAGTTCGCCGAGGTGGACCGGGTGCTCACCGACCGGCTCGGGGGACGAGACGTCGCCACCTGGAACAGGCCGACTGGGGGCTACTTCGTCAACCTCGACGTGGTGCCCGGGACCGCTAGCCGCGTGGTGGCGCTCGCCAAGGAGGCCGGGGTCGCACTGACCCCCGCCGGGTCGTCGTACCCCTACAAGCACGACCCGGACGACACCAACATCCGGCTGGCGCCGACCATGCCGCCGCTCACGGAGGTCACGGAGGCGATGGAGGCCGTCGCCACCTGCGTGCTGCTCGCTGCCCTCGAGAAGGCCGCGGGCCAGGCGTCCACGTGACGGTCCGGGTCGGACTCACCGGTGGGATCGCCTCTGGCAAGAGCACCGTCGCGGCGATCCTCGCCGAGCTGGGTGCCGTGGTCATCGACGCCGACGCGCTGGCCCGCGAGGTCGTCGCGCGGGGGACGCCGGGGCTCGACGCGGTGGTCGCCGAGTTCGGGCCCGGGCTGCTCACGCCCGAGGGTGACCTCGACCGACCGGCGACGGGTGCCCTGGTGTTCGGCGACGTCGACGCCCGCAAGCGCCTCGAGCGCATCATCCACCCGCTCGTCCACGCGCGGAGCGCGGAGCTCGAGGCGGCTGCATCGACGCACGCGGTCGTGGTGCACGACATCCCGCTGCTGGCCGAGGTCGGTCGTGCCGGTTCCTTCGATGCGGTGATCGTGGTGGACGCTCCTCCGGAGCTCCAGGTCACTCGGATGGTCGAGGACCGGGGCTGGGCACGCGAGGACGCCGAGTCCCGGATCGCGGCGCAGGCGACGCGAGAGGACCGGCTGGCGATCGCCACCCACGTGGTGGACAACACCGGGTCGCTGGACGACCTGCGCCAGCAGGTCGAGCGGATCTACCTGGAGCTGGCCGCGCGCGCCTGACGGTTCTCGTTTGCTCCGCCGAGCCGGGTACCCTCCCGGCGTGCTCCCGATCCGACCCCGCCTGGCCGTGATCGCAGCAGGGGTCCTGCTCGTCAGCGGCTGTGCGTCGCTGGGATCCGATCCCGACGACACGGCTCCAGGCACCTCGTCGAACGCGTCCTCGAGCCCGTCGGAGACATCCGGCCCCGCGGCCACCGAGACCCCCAGTGAGCCCGAGGAGGACCCGGAGACGCCGTCCTCCTGGGGTCCCACGCTCGGGGAGATCGAGGAGGCCGCAGAGCTGGTGGAGGGCTGGACGCCCGAGCAGCTCGCCGGGCAGGTCATCGTCGGACGCTTCCACGGCACCGACCCCGAGGAACCGGCCCGGATGGTGCGCGAGCTGCACCTCGCAGGCGTGTCGGTCACCACGGACAACATCGTGGATGCCGGGCAGGTGCGCGCCATGACCGCCGCGATCTCCGAGGCCGCCGCGCGCGACGGACGCGACTTCCCGCCGGTGATCGGCGTGGACCAGGAGGGCGGCTACGTCTCCCACCTGCGAGGCGTCGCCACCGAGTTCCCGCACTTCCAGTCGGCGGGCCTGGCCATCGCCGCCGACCCGAGGCTCGGTCGCCGGGTCACCCGGGCCGCGGCCCTGACGACCGGCCTCGAGCTGCGCGGACTGGGCTTCACCTGGGTCTTCGCCCCCGTCGCCGACGTCACGATCGGCGCCGCCGACCCGACCATCGGCGCCCGGTCTCCCTCCGACGACCCGGGCGTCGCGGCGCAGGCGATCGGGGCCGCGATCAAGGGGTACGACGACGCGGGCATCGTCTCGACCGTCAAGCACTTCCCCGGGCACGGGACCGCCACGAGCGACAGCCACGACACGCTGCCCGTCGTGGACTCGACGCTGGCCGAGATCGAGGCGCACGACCTGCCGCCGTTCGAGTCCGCCATCGCCCACCAGGCTCCGGCGGTGATGTTGAGCCACCTCGACCTCACCGCGATCGCGCCGGACGTCCCGGCCAGCATGGCCCCCGAGGTCTACGCACTGCTGCGCGACGACCTCGGCTTCGAGGGCGTGACGATCACCGACTCGCTCGGCATGGGCGCCGTCGGCGGTCGGCCCACGCCGGCGCTGCAGGCTCTCCGCGCCGGGGCGGACCTGCTGCTGATGCCGGTGGACACCGCTGCCACGCACCGGATCGTGGTCGATGCGATGGGCTCCGGCGACATCTCACGTGAGCGCGTCGAGGAAGCCGCAGCCCGGGTCGTGGCCCTCCAGATGTGGCAGGCCCGCATCGCAGCAGAACGGCCTGTGCCCGGCGACGTGGTCGCACGAGCACAGGCCGCCAGCGGGGACCTGCTGTCCGCGGCGTACTGATCAGTCAAGCAGCCAGGGTGGGTGCCCTCAGGCCGCGAGGTCGGGGTCGCCGGCGCGGCGGAGCTTCTGCAGTGCCTCGCGCTCGAGCTGGCGCACCCGCTCGGCGGAGATGCCGTGCCGGGCGCCGATGTCGGCGAGCTTGTGCTGGCGCCCGTCGGCCAGGCCGTAGCGCGCCCGGACGATGTCGGCCGAGCGCTCGTCGAGGATGCCGACCAGCTCGTCGAGACGCTGCCGGGCCTCGGCGTCGAGGACGTTGAGGTCGGGACCGGGGGCGGTCTCCTGGGCCATCAGGTCGCCCAGCGACGTGTCACCGTCCTCGTCGACCGGGGTGTCCAGCGAGACGTGCTCGCGGCCCCAGCTCATCAGGTCGAGCACCCGGTCGACGTCCATGCCGAGCTCGGTGGCGATCTCCTGCGGCTCGGGGTCGCGGCCGAGCTGGCGCTCCAGCGTGCGGCGCGCGCTGCCCACCTGGTTGAGCTCCTCGACCACGTGGACGGGGAGGCGTACGACCCGGGCCTGCTGCGCGATGCCGCGCGTGATCGCCTGGCGGACCCACCAGGTGGCGTAGGTCGAGAACTTGTAGCCCTTGGTGTAGTCGAACTTCTCGACCGCGCGGATCAGGCCGGTGTTGCCCTCCTGGATCAGGTCGAGCATGGGCATCTGCGAGCGGCCGTACTTGCGGGCGATGGAGACGACCAGTCGCAGGTTGGCCTCGATGAACCGGTCGACGGCGAGCCGACCCTGCTCGGCCAGCCACTCGAGCTCCTGCTCGTTGGCGCTCAGCGGCGCACCGCCCTTGCGGCGACCGACGCGGCCGGTGTCGAGGAGGTGCTGGGCCAGCAGGCCGGCCTCGATGGCCTTGGAGAGCTCGACCTCGGTCTCGGCGTCGAGGAGCGGGGTGCGGGCGATCTCGTCGAGGTAGAGGCCGACGCTGTCGCGGCCCTCGATCTCGCGAGTCGTGGTGGTGCGCTTTGCCTGTGCGGTGCTCATCTCGTCCTCCTGCTCCTCGTGCGACCACCCCTGTGTCGCACATCTGTTCCAACGCCTGTGCCCGGTGCCAGATTCCCGGCCGGAGCTCGGTGCCTTCACCTGCCTTGACGAGCCAACCGCCCCGGGAGTTGCACGATCTGCGAACTCTCAGGGACTTCTCAGGGGTTCCCATCCGGGACGGAGAACATGCGGACCGCGGCCCGGCCCGTCTCCACAGCCTGACCCGTCCCCTGTGGAGGGAGGGGGCGCTGCCTGTGGAGCACGGAGGAAGTTCTGTGGGGAAGCCTGTGGGACCGAAAGTTTGTCGTCGTTTCCCCTTGCGGGACGGGTCGCGGGAGGCATAGAACTCTCACTACCGACACCGCTCCGGCGGAGTCGGGGATCGGATCGGACGAACAGTTCCACCCGGCGAGCTTGCTCGCTGCGCAGGCCCGGTGACGGGGTCGGCGGGAGCTGGGAAGCCGATGCGGTGGCTCGGACGTCACCTTCCCGGGCAAACTGAGGGGCTCCTGATGCTCATACCATCTGGAGCCCCTCACCCATTTGCCCCGAGTTGCCCCGAAGTTCCTCCCGAGGTGCCCACGAGGCTGCCTGATCGTGCCGAAGGCGCGCAACTCGGCACAGGTGAACCCTGAGCGAACGCGGGCGACACGCTCGTGTGCTGAGCCGATCGCCTCGTCTGGCGTACGGAGCGAGCTCAGGCCTCGGCAGGTGGCTCGACCCGGTGCAGCGCCGGGTCGTCGGCCTTGAAGCTGCGCACCGGACCGGGCGGCGTGTCCGCCGTCTCGAAGCGCACCGTCACGACGCCCGAGCCCGATCCCCACACCCAGCCCGGCCCCAGCTCGTCGTGCACGACGTCGGCCCCGGGCGGCCAGCTGCGTCGCGGGGGCTCGGGCAGCACCACCTCGACCTCGTCGTCCTGCGCCGTCTCGCCGAACAGGTCCTCCTGCACCCAGTCGGCCAGTCCGGAGACCCCCACGCCCAGCAACCGGACCCCGCCCGTCGTGTCGAGGTCGCCCAGGAGCGACCGCGCGATCCGGCCGATGGTCGCGCCGTCGTCCGTGGGGCTGGAGAGGGTGCTGGAGCGGCTCAGTGTGGTGAAGTCGTGCAGCCTGACCTTGATGGTCACCGTCCGTCCCGAGAAGCCGTTCTTGCGCATCCGGGTGCCCACCTCCTTGGCCTGTCGGGTGAGCAGTCCCTCCATCAGGCGCCGGTCGGTGAGGTCGGTGTCGTAGGTGCCCTCGACGCTGATGGACTTGGTCTCCCGCTCCGCCAGCACCGGTCGCGAGTCCTGTGCCCGGGCCAGCTGCCACAGCCCGTGCCCGTGCGCCTGGCCGAGCAGGCGGACGAGCTCGTCCTCGCTGACGAGCTCCAGCTCGGCGATGGTGTGGATGCCGGCACGGCGCAGCCGCTCGGCTGTGGCGGGCCCGACCCCGGGGATGACGGTGACCTTCATCGGCCGGAGCAGGTCGAGCTCGGTGCCGGGCGGCACGACGGTCATCCCGTCGGGCTTGTCGAGCTCGCTGGCCACCTTGGCGACGAACTTCGACGACGCGATCCCGACGGTCGCCGTCAGGCCGCCGGTGACGTCCCGCACCCGATCCCGGAGGCGTTGTCCGGCCTCGGTGACGGTGGCGACCTCCAGGTCCGGCAGGTCGGCGGCCGCGAGGTCGACGAAGGCCTCGTCGAGGGACAGCGGCTCGACCAGGGGCGACAGGTCGCGCAGCACCGCCATGACCCGGGTGCTGGTCTCGCGGTAGGCGTGGAACCGCCCGCTCAGGAACGCCGCGTGCGGACACCGGGCGCGGGCCTCCCGCGTGGACATCGCGGAGCCGACGCCGTAGCGACGCGCCTCGTACGACGCCGTGGCCACCACGCCACGCCCGCCGGTCCCACCGACGATGACCGGCTTGCCGCGCAGCGAGGGCTTGTCGCGCTGCTCGACCGCGGCAAAGAAGGCGTCGAGGTCCAGGTGCAGGAGCGACGCGGAGGCGCGCATCAGCGCCGGCACCCGTCGGCGTGCCCCGCCCGTCGCCCATTCACGTGCCGCATTGTCGCAGGACGGCCACGCCCTGCGGGGCCACGAATCGTCCACAGGTCGGGCCGGACGGGAGCTGTCCACAGGCCCGCCGACGTCGCGGCATGCATGGTCGGAGGTCGCGGGGAGCGTCTCGGCCATGAACCCGACACCCGACTCACTGGTCCTGACAGCCCGCACGCCTGACGACATCGCCGCCTTCGTGCCTCTGGCCCTCGGCTTCGTCCCCGAGAGATCGGTGGTGATGGTCAGCACCGGGTCTCGGGGCGGAATGCACGCCCGGGTCGACCTCCCGCACGACCCCGACGACGTCGACGACGTGGTCGAGGCGTTGTTGCGCCCCGCTCGCCTCAACGGCGTGCGGGAGGTCATCGTGGTCGTCTACGACGACGACACCACGGTTGCGGACGAGGCCGCGTGGTCGATCCACGAGGAGTTCACGGCCGCCGGCATCGGGGTCCGCGACGTGCTGCGGGTCCACGACGACCACTGGTACGCCGTGCTCCCGGGCGCCCCGGTCGCCGCCTACCGAGGTGTCCGCTTCGCCCTCGCGGACCACCGGTTCACCGCACAGAGCGTCTTCGACGGTCGCGTCACCCACGCGAGCCGCGAGGCGCTGCGGGCCACGATCGCGCCCGATGCGGCGTCCGCGCGGCTCCTGGAGCCCGACCTCGCGGGGGCGCACCCGCTCCCCGCCGGCGCGCTCGCAGCCCTGGTCCGCCGCCACCTGCAGCAGGGCACCACCTTCTCGCGCCCCGAGCTCGCCTCCGTCGCCGTGACGGTGACGGCCGGGGACGGACGCGACGAGGCGTGGGTGTGGCTCTCCCGCAGCGAGGCACGCCGCGCGGTCGACCTCTGGTCGGACGCCGTGCGACGGCTGCCCTGCGCCCACGTGGCCGCTCCGGCCGCGATCCTGGCCTTCGCGGCATGGCTGGTCGGCGACGGTGCCCTCGCGTGGTGTGCCGTCGACCGCTGCCGCGACGCCGAGCCCGCCCACTCGCTGGCCGGCCTCGTGGCGCAGCTGCTGGAGGCCGCCACCCCACCCGACACCTGGGAGGTGCTGCGCCCGCAGGTCCCCGGGACGGCGGATCCCGCAGCCTGAGACCCCCCTTCGAGGCGGTTCCCGCCGAGTCCCGCCGTGACTAGGGTGCGCTCATGGGTGAAGAGGTCGCGCAACAGGAGTTCAGCCGGGCCGACCGGACACGGCATCGCGAGAAGGTGCGACGCAACCTCGACGTCTTCGCCCGGATGCTCCGCGAGGCACGCTTCGACACCGACGACCCGATGACCGGCCTGGAGATGGAGCTCAACCTCATCGACGAGGTGGGGGATCCGGCCCTCAAGAACGCCGAGGTCCTCGAGGCGATCGCCGATCCCGACTTCCAGACCGAGCTCGGCCAGTTCAACATCGAGATCAACCTCGCCCCGGCCAAGCTGCGCGAGGGCGGCCTCGCCCGCTTCGAGGAGAGCCTGCGTCGCTCGCTCAACGACGCGGAGGAGAAGGCGGCCCAGGTCGGCGCGCACCAGGTGATGATCGGAATCCTGCCGACGCTGGCCGAGGGACACATGAACCCCTCCTCCCTCAGCGCCAACCCGCGCTACAAGCTGCTCTCCGAGCAGATCCTCGCCGCGCGCGGTGAGGACATCACGATCAGCATCTCCGGGCGCGAACGGCTCACCACCACCGCGGACTCGATCGTCCCCGAGGCTGCCTGCACCAGCACCCAGTTCCACGTCCAGACCTCGCCCGACCAGTTCGCCGCCTACTGGAACGCCGCCCAGGCCATCGCCGGGATCCAGGTGGCGGTGTCCGCCAACTCGCCGTTCCTCCTCGGCAAGGAGCTGTGGCGCGAGACGCGCATCCCGCTCTTCGAGCAGGCGACCGACACCCGCAGCGAGGAGCTCAAGGCCCAAGGCGTCCGGCCGCGGGTGTGGTTCGGCGAGCGGTGGATCACCTCGGTGTTCGACCTCTTCGAGGAGAACGTGCGCTACTTCCCGGCTCTCCTCCCGGTGACCGACGAGGAGGACCCGCTCGCGGTGCTCGAGGGCGGTGGCACGCCCACCCTCCACGAGCTGCGGCTCCACAACGGCACCATCTACCGCTGGAACCGCCCGGTCTACGACATCGCCGACGGTGTGCCCCACCTGCGCGTGGAGAACCGGTTGCTCGCGGCGGGTCCGACCGTGGCCGACACGATCGCCAACGCCGCCCTCTGGTTCGGCCTGATCCGGTTCCTCGCCGAGAGCGAGCGACCGCTGTGGTCGCAGATGTCCTTCTCCGCCGCCGAGGAGAACTTCCACGTGGGCGCGCAGATGGGAGTGGATGCCCAGGTCTACTGGCCCGGGGTCGGACAGGTCCGCGCCACCGAGCTGGTGCTCCGCCGGCTGCTGCCGATGGCCCAGGCCGGTCTCGACGCCTGGGGAGTGCCCGCGGAGGAGAGCGACCGCTACCTCGGCATCATCGAACAGCGGTGCCTCCAGGAGACCAGCGGAGCCGCGTGGTTCGTCGAGCGCGTCCGCGAGCGCGGGGGAGAGGACCGCTACGACGCGCTCCGCGCGACGTTGCTCGACTACCGGGACCGGATGCACAGCAACGAGCCGGTGCACCTCTGGGACTGACGCACGCCTCGGTCCCTACCCGGTGGTGCGCCGCAGCCGCCGCCACTCACGGCGTACGTCGCTGACGGGGTCGAACCACCCTCGGCGGGTGACGACGACGAGCCCGAGCGGACTGCCGAGGGCGGCGCAGGCCCACGTCGTGGGGCCGAGCCACCGCAGGTCGTCGTCGTGCGGGGTGAGCTCACCGGGTCGGGTCAGCCACAGACAAGGTCGTGGCGTGAACCTCGCGGCCTGTCGCAGCAGGGACAGCGCCACGTCTGCGCGCAGGCCGGCATCGGCGAGGACCGGATCCTCGACGTGACGGACGCTGCATCCGGGCTCCCCGGCGTGGAGGGCCGTCGGGAAGCGTCGCCGGCGCTCGCCCTCGACCAGCTGGAGCGTGGCAGCCCGCAGCACGCGGTGGGTGTGTCGGTCGATGGGTGCCTGGAGTGCCACGCCCTCACCCTGCCGCAGGTGCGCCGCGGCAACCCGCCTCTCCACAGGCTGCCCAAGGCAGCCGGTTTCCGTTACGGTGCCAGCAGGCCAACGGCGGAGGAAGCTGTGGCCACGAGAGGAGACACCATGGGCACCGTTGTCGTCGGATACGTCCCCAAGCCGGAGGGCGAAGCCGCCCTGAGCGCCGGTATCAACGAGGCGAAGCTGCGCGGCAGCAAGCTCGTCGTGGTGAACTCACACCGCGGGGGTCAGGAGTTCGACGGTCCCAAGGCGCGGGCTGCGGAGGACGACCTCGCCGGCATCAAGGCGACCCTGGAGGAATCCGGCGTCGAGCACGACATCCGCCAGCTGGTGCGCGGGTTCGAGCCGGCCGAGGACCTGATCAGCATCGCCGAGGCCAACAACGCCGAGCTGTTGGTCATCGGGCTGCGCCGCCGCTCTCCGGTGGGCAAGCTCATCCTGGGCAGCAACGCCCAGCGCGTCCTCCTCGACGCCCCCTGCCCGGTCCTGGCGGTCAAGGCGCAGTAGACGGCACCTCGCCTCATGGATCGTGCGCGATGATGGGTGCATGGGTATCCAGATCACCGGCGACGCCACCGCCGACAAGGTTCTCGACGACTCGGCCTTCGCCCTGCTTGCCGGCATGATGCTCGACCAGCAGTACCCGATGGAGCACGCCTTCCGCGGTCCGGCGAAGGTGCTCGACCGGTTCGGCACGTTCGCCCCGGACGCGATCGCTGCAGCCGACCCTGAGGAGTTCGCAGCGATGGCGGCGACCCCGCCGGCGATCCACCGGTTCCCGGGGTCCATGGCGGCCCGGCTCCAGGAGCTCGCTCGCATCGTGGAGGAGACCTACGGCGGGGACGCCTCCCGGCTGTGGACCGAGGCCGCCGACGGCAAGGACCTGCTCAAGCGGGTCATGGCGCTGCCCGGCTTCGGCAAGCAGAAGTCGCAGATCTTCGTGGCCCTGCTCGCCAAGCAGCTCGGCGTACGACCGGAGGGCTGGGAGGCCGTCGTGGGCGACTACGCCCTCGAGGGCCACCGCTCGGTGGCAGACGTCGTGGACGCCGACTCCCTGCAGAAGGTGCGCGACTTCAAGAAGTCCAAGAAGGCCGCCGCACGCACTTCGGGCTGACCACGTGTCGGCATGCGTGGAGGACCGTGGCAGAATGACGACGCGGCTCTTGACGTCACCGGGCCTCGCCGCGCCCCGAAGTTGCTCGACGAGAGGTGTTCGTGTCTTCACACGCACGCAAGTTGCTCCCCGCAGAGGTGCTGACGCACCCCTCCATCACCGCTCTGGTCGCCAGCGGCACCCCCACCGGCACCGTGTCCCCCGAGGACGTACGCCGCGCGAGTGACGAGGCAGGTGTCGAGCCCCGTCACCTGAAGGCTCTCCTCGTGCACCTGAGCGGCCTCGGCATCTCCGTCCAGCTGGACGCCGCCCCCAGCCTGCGTGCGGTGGCCGCCACCAGCAAGCGGGCCGCGACCTCCACCGCGGCCAAGAAGGCGCCGGCGAAGAAGGCTGCCGCCACGAAGGACGCCGAGGCTCCTGCGAAGAAGGCTGCGGCGAAGAAGACCACCGCCAAGAAGGCCGCGGCGAAGAGTGCTGACACCGAGGTCGTCGACCTCGGTGCGGTCGCGGCGTCGATCGGGCCGGACGGCAAGAAGATCCTGCCGGACATCCCCGACGCCGAGTTCGAGAAGGACATCGCCAAGGATCCGACGATCAAGGAGGACGAGAAGCAGGCCTTCACCGTCTCCGCGGCCGACGAGACCGACGAGCCCGAGCAGCAGGTCATGGTGGCCGGCGCCACCGCCGACCCGGTCAAGGACTACCTCAAGCAGATCGGCAAGGTCCCGCTGCTCAACGCCGAGATGGAGGTCGAGCTGGCCAAGCGCATCGAGGCCGGCCTGTTCTCGGAGGAGAAGCTCGCCAAGGGCGGGCGGATCAGCGCCAAGATGCTCGAGGAGTACGAGTGGATCGCCGAGGACGGCAGGCGGGCCAAGAACCACCTGCTCGAGGCCAACCTCCGCCTGGTCGTCTCGCTGGCCAAGCGCTACACGGGTCGCGGCATGCTGTTCCTCGACCTCATCCAGGAGGGCAACCTCGGCCTGATCCGTGCGGTCGAGAAGTTCGACTACACCAAGGGCTACAAGTTCTCGACGTACGCCACGTGGTGGATCCGCCAGGCGATCACGCGGGCCATGGCCGACCAGGCGCGCACCATCCGCATCCCGGTCCACATGGTCGAGGTCATCAACAAGCTCGCCCGCGTCCAGCGCCAGATGCTCCAGGACCTGGGCCGCGAGCCCACCCCGGAGGAGCTCGCCAAGGAGCTCGACATGACCCCCGAGAAGGTCATCGAGGTCCAGAAGTACGGTCGCGAGCCCATCTCGCTGCACACGCCGCTCGGCGAGGACGGCGACTCGGAGTTCGGTGACCTCATCGAGGACTCCGAGGCGATCGTCCCGGCGGACGCGGTCTCGTTCACCCTGCTCCAGGAGCAGCTGCACGCGGTCCTGGACACCCTGTCCGAGCGCGAGGCCGGCGTGGTGTCGATGCGCTTCGGCCTCACCGACGGCCAGCCCAAGACCCTGGACGAGATCGGCAAGGTCTACGGCGTGACCCGGGAGCGGATCCGCCAGATCGAGTCGAAGACGATGTCCAAGCTGCGGCACCCCAGCCGCTCGCAGGTCCTGCGCGACTACCTGGACTGAGGTTCTGGTCCCGGTAGTCGCTCCGGTGCAGGTCAGGAGCCTTGTCGGGGTGCTCCTGGCGACACGCTGCCCCCGCACCGCCCTTCTGGTCCTGACTTCAGGCGAGACTGCGTGTCGTGAAGAACGAACCACCCATCGAGCCATCGCCCGGCCTCAAGGTCGCGGGGGTGCTGGTTTTCCTTGCCGGGGTAGCCATGATCGCCGCTGGCGAGTTCGAGCTGCTACCTCGCGAGAGCAGTTGGCCCTACCTGATAGGCGGCGGCCTTATCGGGCTGGGATCGATCCTCCACCTGCGTGGTCGAGGCACACGTGGTACCTGACGTGCCCGCTCTGCGCCTGCTCGCGCAGTCCTGGCCGCTCGCCCTGCGTCGGTGACTCGCCACGACGCGGACGGCCCCGCCAATCACGGGGGGACCGGCGGGGCCTCGACCGCGTGCCCCCACTTCGGTCGTGTCGGTCGGTACCCCGACACGTGGATTCCATCCCTCGGCACCGCCCGAAGGGCTACGAGCCCGCTCGACGCGCGGGCGCTCATGCTCCCGCGCCTGGCTGTCTCCACACCCCGCTACGGTGAGGCATGGGCCGGACGCGTCGCATCGCCATCGCCATCGCCCTGTCTGCCGTGCTCGTCCTGTCGGCCTGCTCGGGTGGCTCGCGTCCCGAGGGCCGGCCGGTGCCGGCGCCACCCGAGGTGACGACGCAGGACCCGGAGCCGACCCCTGCGCCGGACCCTGATCCGACGTCCGGAACCGACCCGTCCCGCGACCCGGAGCCGGTCGATGCCGACGACCTCGACCTCGACGTCGCGGTCGAGGCGGTGCGGCACCTGGCCGGGACGATCGGGCCGCGCGAGGCCACCGGGGAGTCGTACGCCCGCGCCGCCGACTGGGTCGCTCGCTCCTTCACCCGGATGGGCTTCGAGGTCACGCGCCAGCCCGTCGACGTACCTGCCGGGGTGTCGTGGGGGGTGCCGGTCCCTGCCGGTCCGTCCGAGAACGTGGTGGCCACGAGCCCCGGGTTCGACCCCGCCGAGCCCCACCTCATCGTGGGCGCGCACCTCGACACCGTGCCGCAGGCACCTGGGGCCGAGGACAACGCCTCGGGGATCGGGGTCGTCCTGGCGGTGGCCGACGCCGTGTCCGCGGGCAGGACGCGACTGCCGGTGGTCTTCGTCGCCTTCGGGGCCGAGGAGCCACGAGGCATGTTCGACGACGACCACCACTACGGCTCGCGGCAGTACGTCGCGGGGCTCACGTCGCAGCAGCGGGGAGCCCTCCGTGGCATGGTCTCCCTGGATCGCGTCGGCGTCGGGGGAGCGGTGCCGGTCGGGTCCGCCGGGGACTCCGACCCGGTGCAGGCCAGCCTGCTCGCGACCGCCCGTCGGCTGGGGATCCCGGCTGTCGCCGATCCGGGCCAGCGCAGCAGCGACCACTGGTCGTTCGTGCGTGCTGGCCTGCCCGGCGTCCGCCTCGGCTCGACGTCCTACGCGGCCTACCACTCAGCGGGCGACATCGCGGCCGTCGTGCAGCCCGCCCAGCTCGAGCGGGTCGGCCGGGTCCTCCTGGAGTGGCTGGCGCCGCGCTGACCTCCGGCACCGATCCTCACCGGGTGAGGCCGGAGCACTCCCGCAGGTCCTGCCGCTCCGCCCGGAACTCTGCGGCCGCGTCACCGGCGAGCGCTGCGGGCAGGCCGTCCGTGCCGATGGCCGCCGGCCACCACGAGGAGCGGACGACCCGAGCCCGGCCGGATCGCGCGGCCGGTGGTCGCACGGTCAGGGTGAGCACTCCGGTGCGCGAGGTGGCGCCGGTGCCGGGGGAGTACCACGCGAAGTTGCCCAGTCCGTAGGCGACGTAGCCCTCCTGGAGCCGCCCGTCGCCCTGCAGCTGGTGGGCGTGGCTCCCCACGACGACGTCCGCACCGGCTCCGACGAGTCGACCGGCGATGCGGCGCTGGTCGGGCGAGGGACAGCTCTCGCCCTGGATGCCCCAGTGGAGGTAGACCACGACGACGTCGGCCGTCTCGTCGGCATGGCGCACCGCGGAGAGGAGCCGGGACGGGGCCGTCGCGTCGGCGATGCCCGACCGGGTGCGGGTGGCCGCCCAGTGGCCGGTGGGGTCGGCGGTGGGGTCTTGGTCGGCGAGCGAGGCGGCCAGCGTTGCGACGACGGTGTCGCCGACCTCGGTGAGCGCGGGCAGGAACGCCTGCTGCTGGTCGCTGCCGATCCCGATGACGGAGAGCGGAGGATCCGCCTCGCCAGCGGCGCGGACGGCGCGCATCGTGCTTGGCAGCCGGGCGCGGCCGAAGTCGAGCGCGTGGTTGTTGGCCATGCTGGCCACGTCGACACCTGCGTGGGTCAGCGCGTCGAAGGCCTCCCGACCGGCGGAGAACGTGAAGCGCTTGCCGGGCTCGGGGCTGCCGCCGGTGCCGACGGACGTCTCCAGGTTGACGATCGCGAGATCGGCGGCGGCGAGGGCTGCAGTGGCTGGTGCGAGCGCGGTCGACGGGTCGCGCAGGCGGTCGGCCAGGACCCCCTCGAAGTGGATGTCGCCGGCGAAGGCGAGGCGTACGGGCTCCCGCCGGGGCGGCTGCTTCGGCTCGGGGGACGGCGAGGTGCTGGTGGCCGACGGCGTCGGGGAAGGGGTGTGCGACGAGCGCCGGTCCTCGGTCTGAATGCAGCCGGTGAGGGCGAGCGCCAGCACGACCGGGCACCAGCGGACCCATGACGGCATGCCGAGGAGTGTGGCACGGGCGCCGTCGACGAATCAGGCGTCCGTCTGTCCGCCACCCCCACAAGTAGGTGGACGCGCGGGGGGTGAGTAGTGCCACACTCGCGTCATGAGAACTCGGAGCTCACTCGCCGCCACGTCCGCCCTCGTGCTCGCCGGACTGATCGCTGCTCCCGCGCACGCGAAGTCCGCGGAGTTCTTCAGCATCGACGACCCGGCCGACGCCAGCGCGTCGCTGACCGACATCTACGGCCTCGAGGCCAACCACGGGCGCGAGAACCTCCTGGTCAAGGTGAGGTTCAACGAGCTGATGCGGTCGAGCGCCGCCGGCGTCTCGGTCTTCATCGACGCCGACCGCGACGTGAAGGGGCCCGAGTACGTCCTCAGCAGCGGCCTCGGCGACGGCACCGACTACGTCCTCACCGAGGCGGTCGCGTGGCGCGGGAGCGACGAGCGCGTCGACTGCGACTACGAGGCGCGGCCCAAGTGGCACGCCGACGTCTTCCGCGCGGTGATCAGTCGTGACTGCTTCGACCGGGCGACGCCGGTCCGGGTGTCGGTGAAGATGGTCGACCAGGCCGACGGCTCGCACCCGGTGACGGACTGGGCGCCCAAGCGCCACCGCTGGAGCCTGCCTGTCACGTCCGGCCTCGGCGTCTGAGCCCTTCCGGCCCGGGCACGGCCCTCAGGCTGCAGCGACGAGTCCGACGGCCACCCCGCACAGCACCAGCCCGACCCCCTGGGAGAGGTGGATGCGCTCGCGCAGGACGAACGCGGCCAGACCCACCGTGATCGCGGGATAGAGCGACGTCACCACCGAGGCGACGGTCAGCAGGCCGGTCTGGGTCGCGAGCAGGAACGCGACCACCGCCGCCGTGCCCAGCACGCCGGCGAGGATGCCCCATGCCTGGGAGCGGTCCGACGGCACCCAGCGGCCACCCAGCACGGTCGCGGTCACCGCCACGCAGACCAGCCCCGCGGCCTGGGCCACGGCGAGGGGCGCGAAGCCCGCCTCCTCGGGGATCTGTCCCATCGCGGCGAACAGCAGCCCGAACCCGAGCCCGGCGAGCACGCCGTCGAGGATGCCTGCGGCCAGGTCACCCCCGCTGCCCTGCTCCTGACTGACGAGCCAGATGCCCGGCACCGCGGCCGCGATCCCGAGCCACACCAGGAGCGCGGGGCGCTCGCCGGTCACCACGCCCACGCAGACGGGAACCAGTGCGGCCCCCACCGCGGAGATCGGGGCCACCACGCCCATCCGCCCGGCGGCGAGGCCTCGGTAGAGGAACGCGCCTCCGGCGCCGGTGCCGACGCCCGCGAGGGCTCCCCAGAGCAGGTCGGTCCGCGTCGGCGAGCCGTCGGTGACCAGAGCCAGGCCGAGGGAGCCGACGAAGGCGGCTGCGGTAGCGACGAATGCGACCGGCCACGCCGACGTACGACGCGACGCGAGGCCGCCGACGAAGTCCGAGAGCCCGTAGGCGAGCGCCGCCGCGAGGGACAGCAGGATGGCCATCAGGTGACCGCCACGCCGACCACCCAGGTCACCGCGGCGAGGAAGGCGGCCACCAGCTCGATCAGGATCGAGACGCCGACCGCCTTCAGGGCTCTGCGGGTGGACGGCCCCGCCTGGGTGGCTCCCACGCGCCCGCGCTCCGCGAGGTAGACCCCCAGCACGAAGCCGATGAACATGCCCACGAGGGGAATGACGAAGAAGCCCACGAACGCCAGGGCGGCTCCGACGAGCAGGGTGCGGTTGGGGACACCGGCCGCCTTGAGGCTCCGGCCCGGTACGAGGTACTTCACCACCGTGCCGCCGACGAGCAACGCGGCGCACATGCCGAAGACCACCCACCCGGTGGAGGTGCCGATCTCGAGCGCCCACACCAGGATCGCTCCCAGGACGAGCAGGGTGCCGGGGAGGACCGGGACGATGATGCCCGCGATGCCGACGGCGACCAGGACGGCGATCAGGACCTCGGTGGCGCTCACGACCTCACCCTCCCAGAGATGGCCGCCGGGACGCAGAACGGCCCCGGAGAGCGTGTCCGGGGCCGCTGCTGGAAGTAGGTGTCGGCAGGTGCTCAGGCCTCGTTGTCCGCGGCCGAGCCGGCCGGGGTCTCGAGCTTGTGCGTCTCGTCGTGGACCGCGGCAGCGATCTCGCGCAGCTTCTCGCCGTGCTCACGAGCGTGGTGCGCGCAGAACAGCAGCTCGCCGCCGGTCTGGAGCTCCACGCGGAGGTAGGCCTGGGCGCCGCAGCGGTCGCAGCGGTCACCCGCCGTCAGGACGGCTTGGGTGGGTGCGGTGGCAGTGGTCACGTCAGCCTCGTTTCTTGTTCATCGGTGTCTGGCCCAACGTAGTCAGTGGGACAAAGATTCCCGCTGGCGCCGGTGGGTCGAGAACACGTTCAGTGAATCACGCCTCACAGTTCCCCGCTGGCGTTGTCCTCATTCGTGGACAGGCCGTTGCAGAAGCGGGACCTTGTGAGGAGGCCCACGCTAGACCGCTCGGGCGGATGGCTCCGGCAGGCGTGCCTCCGTCGTCCTCCGGCGTGTCGCGGGTAGTGTCGTGCCCCAGAAGAAGTTGACGTAGAAGCACTCGTTCGAGCACGACAGGACGTCCGTGGCAGCACCGGCAGACAACACCTACAACGCAGCGCACCTCCTGGTCCTCGAGGGCCTTGACGCCGTGCGCAAGCGCCCCGGCATGTACATCGGCTCGACCGACACACGCGGGCTGATGCACTGCCTGTGGGAGATCATCGACAACGGCGTCGACGAGGCGCTGGCTGGTGTCGCCCACCGGGTCGAGGTGACGCTGCACGACGACGGCTCCGTCGAGGTCTACGACGACGGGCGCGGCATCCCGACCGACAAGGAGCCCAAGACGGGGCTGTCCGGCGTCGAGGTCGTGGCGACCAAGCTGCACGCGGGGGGCAAGTTCGGCGGCGGCTCCTACGTCGCGACCGGTGGCCTCCACGGTGTCGGCCTGTCGGTGGTCAACGCGCTCTCGTCGCGGATGGACATCGACGTCGACCGCGCGCCCACCCAGCAGGGCCTGTCCTTCCAGCGCGGGGTGCCGGGAGTCTTCGACGGGGAGGGACCGACCGCGGCCTTCACGCCGAAGTCGGGGCTGACCCGCAAGGGCAAGCGGGTGGCGAAGGGCAGGACCGGCACCCGGATCAGGTTCTGGCCGGACAAGCAGGTCTTCACCAAGGACGCGCGCGTCGAGATGGACGGCCTGCTCGGCCGCGCCCGGCAGACGTCGTACATCGTGCCGGGCCTGGAGCTGGTCATCCGTGACCAGCGCACCTCCGAGATGGTCGAGGAGAAGTTCCGCCACGACGGCGGCATCGCGGAGTTCGTGGAGTTCCTCTCCCACGGCGACCCGGTCACCGACATCCTGCGCCTCCAGGGCACGGACACGTTCACCGAGACCGTGCCCCTGCTCGACGACAAGGGCCACATGACGCCCCAGGAGGTCGAGCGCGAGCTCACCGTCGACGTCGCAGTGCGGTGGGACACCGCCTACGACACGGAGGTGCGGTCCTTCGTCAACGTGATCGCGACGCCCAAGGGCGGAACCCACGTCAGCGGCTTCGAGAGCGCGCTGACCAAGACCTTCAACGACGCCATGCGCAACGCCAAGGTGCTCAAGAGCGCCGACGCCGACGTCATCAAGGACGACGTGCTCGAGGGCCTCACCGCGGTCGTGACGGTGCGCCTGGCCGAGCCGCAGTTCGAGGGCCAGACCAAGGAGATCCTCGGCACCCCGGCCGCGCGTGGTGTCGTGCGCAAGGTGGTGGCCTCGGAGCTGAAGTCGTTCCTGACCTCGACCAAGCGCGTCGAGAAGGCCCAGGCCAAGCTGGTGATGGAGAAGGTCGCCGGGGCCTCGAAGACCCGCTTGGCGGCTCGTCAGCACAAGGAGAACCAGCGTCGCAAGAACGCGCTGGAGTCCTCCGCCCTGCCGGCGAAGCTCTTCGACTGCCGCAGCACCGACACCGAGCGCACCGAGCTCTTCATCGTCGAGGGCGACTCGGCGATGGGCACCGCCAAGGCCGCGCGCAGCAGCGAGTTCCAGGCCCTGCTGCCGATCCGGGGCAAGATCCTCAACGTCCAGAAGGCCACGGTCGGCGACATGCTCAAGAACACCGAGTGCGCCTCGATCATCCAGGTCGTCGGCGCCGGGTCGGGGCGTACGTTCGACCTCGAGGCGGCGCGCTACGGCCGGATCATCCTGATGGCCGACGCCGACTCCGACGGCGCTCACATCCGGTGCCTGCTCGCGACGCTGTTCTTCAAGTACATGCCCGAGCTGGTGCGCGACGGGCGCCTCTACTCGGCCGTGCCCCCGCTGCACCGCATCGAGCTGTCCAACCCCAAGAAGGGCATGGACAAGTACGTCTACACCTATTCCGACGACGAGCTGCAGCGCAAGCTCGCCGAGCTCAAGCGCAAGAACGTGCGCTGGAAGGAGCCGGTGCAGCGCTACAAGGGCCTCGGCGAGATGGACGCCGACCAGCTGGCCGAGACCACCATGGACCCGCGCTACCGCACGCTGCGCAAGCTGACCATCGACGACGTCGACGAGGCGAGCCGGGTCTTCGAGCTGCTGATGGGCTCCGACGTCGCGCCCCGCAAGGACTTCATCGTCCAGGGCGCCTACGAGGTCGACGTCGAGGCGCTCGACGCGTGATGTCCGAGGTCGTGCTCGTCGAGGGGGCCGTCGACGGCCTCCTCACTGACGAGCTCTGGCCGCTCTACCGCAGCGTCTTCGGTGACTTCGACGACTTGGAGACATGGCGTCAACAGGTTTGGGACCGGCACACGGCACGGGCGGGATTCCGGCTCGCCCTCGCCCGCCTGGACGGGCGACTCGTCGGGTTCGGCTACGGCTACACGGGGGAGCGCGGTCAGTGGTGGACCGACAACGCCGCCCGGGTGCTGCACCCTGCAGTTGCTGCAGACTGGCTCGGCGGTCACTTCGAGCTCGTGAGCATCGGCGTCGCCGGCCAGGCTCGCGGAGCCGGCATCGGGCGGCAGGTCATCACGGAGCTGACCGAGGGGCTCCAGCAGCCGAGGTGGGTGCTCATGACCTCGTCGGACCCCGAGGACCCGGCCCGCCGGCTCTACCGCTCCGCCGGATGGGCGGTCATCGGTCCGGGGCTCACCGAGGACCAGGTCGTCATGGGGCGCGCCTGGCCGACGTACGGCGGCTCCGAGACCGAGTGAGCCACCGTACGAGGCTGCGTCAGGCGCCTTCGCTGACCTCGTAGATCTCGTCGGCCACCAGGCCGTGTGCCTCGCGGTGCACGGTGTTGGCGGACTCGGCATCCGGTGCGTCGACGAGGCAGAAGATCTTTCCCTCGGACTCGCTGACCCAGTACTTCAGGTAGTTGACGCCGTACTTGGCCTGCTCCTGCATGTCAGCCATGTGCGCCTGTGCCACGTCGCCGGCCGCGACGCCGCCCTCCATGTGGTGGACGTCCATGAACAAGGGCATCTCGCCACCTCCTTCCACTCAGGACTTCTTGTGAGTCTCCTCCCGACTTGGGCCGTCGGGCAGACCGGTCTGGACCTGTTTCAGGGCCTGGCCCGAGGGTGTTCGGTCATGGACGTCGTCGCGCAGCTGGTGCTCTCGTCCGTCGTGTGGGCCCCGTCCTGGTGATCCTCTACTGGGTCATCCGGCTGGCGGTCCGCCACGGCATGCAGGACGCCCAGAGGCAGTCGCGAACCGACCGAGCGGTGGCCGAGGTCGCCGAGACGATCCGGCGCGAGCAGGCGACGTAGGGCAGCCCCGGCCCTGAGTGACGCCGCCCAGGATGAACGTCCACTCGCGCGAGTGGAAGTTCAGACCCACGACGCCGATTCACGCTCAGCCGCAGATGAAGTTCCACTCGTAGGAGTGGAGATCCATCGGGGGCTTCACGCGTGCTGGCTGAGCAGTCCGGTGTCGACGTCGTAGAGGAAGCCGCCGACAGTGGCGCGGTCGCCGATCAGGGGGTGCGTGCGGACCTTCACCACGTCCTCACGGAGCTGTTCGAGCTGGTCGGTGACAACCCCGAAGGACTGCCAGCTCGCGTCCACGCCGGCTGACGCGCCGACCTTGACGCGCAGCTCCGCCTCGGAGGCGGACGCCATGGCGCAGCGTGTGTGCGGCACCACGAGGATGCGCTCCACGCCGAGCAGGTGCACCCCGAGCACCAGGGCCTCGAGGGCCTGGGGCGTCACCCGGCCGCCTGGGTTGCGGAAGATCTTGGCGTCGCCGTGCTCGAGGCCGAGCATCCGGAGCGGGTCGATGCGCGAGTCCATGCACGTCACGATCGCGATGCCGGCGTGGGCCTTGCCGTCGAAGCCGCCAAGGTCGAAGGACTCGGCGAACGCCCGGTTCGCCTCCATGAGGTCGTCGAATTCGTGCACGACCCGCAGGCTAGCGCTCCTCATGCGCCCTACGAGAACACGTCTCGCGCCGCGAGCCTGGTGGGGCCGACCTGACGGAACAGCACGAGCGCGAGGAGACCCGCAACCAACGCGCACCCGGCCGCGCCCCAGAAGACGGCGTGCTCCTGGGCGATGCCCGCGACCCGCAGCAGGTCGGAGAACGCCTTGCACCTGCTCTTGCCGTCGCACACCTCCTGCACGGGAGGTACGGCGAGCTGCTCGGCGTAGTAGCGCCGCAGGCCGATCGTGGTGAGGGCGGAGATGCCGACGAGCATGCCGACCATCCGGGAGACCACCACGAACGCACTCGCGACGCCGTGGACATCGTCGTCGGTGTGGGCCAGCAGCGCGGCGTTGACGGGGGCCAGTGCGAGCCCGAATCCGAGACCGCCGGTGATCAGCGCGAGGTTGGCGATCGGCTCCTCGATCGTGGTGAGCCCCCAGCGGGTCATCAGCACGAAGCCGGCGGCGGCCATCAGCATCCCGGCGGCCGTGACGAGACCGGGGGAGATGAAGCGGATCAGGTAGCCCCCGGCCACCGCGCCCACCGGAAGCGCGAGGAGGAAGCGCACCAGCACCAGTGCTGCCGGGAGCTGGTCGTCGGGGTAGACCGTCGTGCGCGCGAACAGCGGGATGTCGATCAGCGCGGCGATCAGGGCGGCGCCGACGAAGAAGCTGACCAGCAGCGCCCCCCACGCCGGCGTACGACGGAGAGCGCCGCGCGGAACGAGGGGGTTGGCTGCGCGGCGGACGTGCCACGCGAAGGCCGCCGAGGCGAGGACCGCACCGAGGAGGTACCAGCGCCCGCGGGGCGAGAACACCTCGATCTTGGGATCGGCGGTGGCGAAGGCGAGGATCACGCCGCCGAGCGCGGCGGCTAGCAGCAGGGCACCGACGAGGTCGGCCTCGACGAGCACCCGCCCCCAGCCGCGGAGGTCGAGGAGGGGGCGCGGTGCGAACCAGCACCAGGCCAGCAGGAGCACCAGCGCGGCGACGGTGAGGGCGCCGACCGGTGTGAGCCAGCGGCCGTCGCCGGTGAAGGGGATGAAGAGCCGGCCCCACGTGAGATCGCGCATCAAGGCCGAGGGCCGGAGGAAGACGACGGCCCCGCCGGCGAGGGTGGCGAGGAGCAGCACGACGCCGACGACGTCGGGGCGTCGTCGGCGTGACCCGGAGCGCTCGCCCGGCGCCAGGGTCCGGATGGCGGCGGCCAGCACCAGTCCGACAGCGAGGTTGATCGCGAAGATCGCCCGCCAGTCGGACACGGCGAGCACAGCAGCGCCGAACAACGGACCGAGCACCGAGCCGATCTCCTGCACGGCCGACACCACACCGAGCGGCACCCCGCGACGCTCGACGGGGTAGAGGTCGGCGACCAGGGCGAGCGTGGCGGGCACCAGGCCGCCGCCGCCGACGCCCTGCAGGAACCGGCCCGCCACGATGCTCGGCATGTCGTAGGCCAGCGTGGTGATGAGGGAGCCGAGCGCGAAGAGCACCAGCGCCAGGACCAGGACCGGCACGCGCCCGCGCAGGTCGGCGATCCGGCCGATGAGCGGAAGCATCGCGACGTAGCCGAGCAGGAACCCGCTGACGATCGGGGCGGCGCGCTGCAGCTGGTCGATCGGCACCCCGACGCCGGTCATCATGTCGGGCAGTGCCAGCACGACGACGTACGTGTCGGCGGCGGCGAAGGCGACGGCGAGCGCCGCCATCGACAGGAGCAGCCGCGAGGTTCGCGAGACCTGCTCGGTCTCGGTCACGGCGCGGTGATCTCCTTCTCGATGTCGTAGTCGGCGAACTCGACGGTGTAGGTCATCGGATCGGTGTGGGGGTAGAACACGCCGGTCATCGTCGCCGTGCGCAGCTCGCCGTCATCGGTGACCTGCCACTCCACGTCGAACGAGTCACCGGACGACGACGGGATCACCGCGTCCATCGCGTCGCCGGGGAGCGTGCCGGAGTAGGTCGTGAGGACCTCGGAGTTGTCGGCGCCGCCGCGCACGCTCGAGCCGGCCTCGGGTGACTCGGTGAGCGTGAGGAGGCCGGGGAAGCCCTCGTCGCCGACGAGGCTCGCGGGGTCCGGGGCGCCGTACTCCTTGGGGTTGACCTTCTGCCAGGCGCCGTCGGTGAACGGGAGCTGGGCGAAGACCTTGCCGTCGACGGCGATCACCGGGACCTCAGCCGTCTGTCCGGCGAAGACGACCGTGATCGAGCCGTCGAAGGCGGGCGCGTCGGTGACCGTCCCGGCCGCCTCGGCGATGCCGGAGACACCCTCGGGCAGCGCGCCCGCGGACAGGGTGAGGTCGACTCCGGTGGTGTCAGCCAGCTTGGTCGAGGCCTCGGCCAGCACCTCCTCGGGCGACTTCCCGGATCCGGAGCCGGCGTCGGGCTCGTCGCCGGAGCAGCCGGCGAGGGTGGGGACGGAGAGCAGGGCGGCCGTCACGGTGGCGGCGAGACGACCGGAGGTCCGGGCACGAGCAGACATGGGCGTCAGCCTTCCACAGGGGGCGCAGGGGCGGTGGACGTGGCGCCCGACGCCGCGACCTGTGCCGCGACGGGGGAGGCCACGGCCGCGATCGGCTGGGCGGCGGGCGTGCCCGAGCCGTCTCGTCGGCCGTTGGCCTCCGGAAGGTCGATGGGGGCGCCGCTGGCGGCCGCGGCACGGGCGGGGCCCGGTCCCGCCCAGGCCGCCACGAGGGTGTCCTCGCCCTTGAGGAAGCGGTGGCTGCGCACCCCGCCGGTGGCGCGGCCCTTGCCGGGGTACTCGCTGAAGGGCGTGACCTTCACCGCGCCGGCCTCGGTGCCGGGCAGGGCGGTCGAGGAGCCTGACGCGGTGACCACGACCGCGTCGGTGGGGTCGAAGGCGCCGAAGAAGGCGACGTGCTGCCCTGCGGCGAGCTTGATGCCGGCCATGCCGCCGCCGGACCGGCCCTGGGGACGCACGCCTGCGGCGGAGAAGTGCAGGAGCTGGGCGTCGGAGGAGATGAAGCACAGCTCCTCCTCGCCCGTGACGAGCTCGACGGCGCCGACGACCTCGTCGCCATCCTTGAGCCCGATGACCTCCCACTCGTCGCGTCCGAGGACGTCCGGGTTGACGCGCTTGACGATGCCGTCGCGGGTGCCGAGCGCGAGACCCGGGCCCTCGGTCGGCAGGGACGACAGCGCCAGCGCACGCTCGCCGGGCTCGAGCGAGAGGATCTCGCTGAGCGGCAGACCGCCCTGCAGGTTGGGGTCGAAGGCTCCGTCGGGCAGCTCGGGCATGTCCAGCACGCCCACCTTGAGCAGCCGGCCCCGGCTGGTGATCACTCCGACCTCGCCGCGGGCCGTGGTGCGCACGACGCTCGTGACGACGTCGTGGTTGGCGCGTCCCTCGCCGTGTCCGGGGGCCGAGCCCGACGTCGTACGGGCCAGCAGACCGCTGGACGACAGGAGCGCCAAGCACGGGTCGTCGGCCACCTCGAGCGGCGTGGCCGAGGCCGCCGTGACCGTCGTGCCGGCCGAGGCGAGCAGGACCGTACGTCGCGGGGTGCCGTGCTCCTTGGCCACCTCCGTGAGCTCGTCGGAGACCACCTTCCGGAGCAGCCTCTCGTCGGCGAGGATCGCGTCGAGGTGCTCGATGGTGCGCTCGAGCTCGCTCTTCTCCTTCTCGAGCTCCAGCTTGGAGAAGCGGGTGAGGCGGCGCAGCGGCATGTCGAGGATGTAGTCGGCCTGCGCGTCGGAGAGGTCGAATACCGAGATCAGCCGCTCCTTGGCCGCCGCCGCGTTGTCGGAGGTCCGGATCACCTGGATGACCTCGTCGATGTCGAGGATGGCGATCAGCAGGCCGTCGACGAGGTGCAGCCGGTCGGCGGCCTTGGCGCGCCGGAAGCTGGAGCGACGGCGTACGACGTCGAAGCGGTGACCGAGGAAGACGTCGAGCATCGCCTTGAGGCCGAGCGTGCGCGGCTGGCCGTCGACCAGGGCGACCGCGTTGATGCCGAAGGAGTCCTCAAGCGCCGTCTGGCGGTAGAGCTGCTCGAGGATCGCCTCGGGTACGAAGCCGTTCTTGATCTCGATGACCAGGCGCAGGCCCTGGTGGCGGTCGCCCAGCTGCTTGATGTCCGCGATGCCCTGCAGCTTCTTGGCCAGCACGAGCTTCTTGATGTGCTCCACGACGCGCTCCTCGCCGACGCCGTAGGGCAGCTCGGTGACCACGATCCCCTTGCGTCGAGGCGTCACCGACTCGACGCGGGTGGTCGCGCGCATCCGGAAGGTGCCGCGGCCCGACTCGTAGGCGTCACGGATGCCGTCGAGACCGACGATCTTGCCGCCCGTGGGGAGGTCCGGCCCGGGGATGAAGCGCATCAGGTCGTCGAGCGACGCCGCGGGGTGGGTGATCAGGTGCTTGAGGGCCTGGACGACCTCGACCAGGTTGTGCGGGGCGATGTTGGTGGCCATGCCGACCGCGATGCCCGCCGCGCCGTTGACCAGCAGGTGGGGGATGGCGGCCGGCAGCACGACCGGCTCTGTCTCGCGGGAGTCGTAGTTGGGCTTGAAGTCGACCGTGTCCTCGTGGATCGAGGCCGTCATCGCGACCGCAGCGGGCGCCATCCGGCACTCGGTGTAGCGCATCGCCGCCGGCGGGTCGTCTGGCGAGCCGAAGTTGCCGTGCCCGTCAATGGTCGGCAGCCGCATCGACCACGGCTGCGCCATCCGCACCATCGCGTCGTAGATCGCCCCGTCGCCGTGGGGGTGCAGCCGACCCATGACCTCGCCGACGACGCGGGCGCTCTTGACGTGCCCCCGGTCGGGACGCAGCGACATCTCGTCCATCGTGTAGAGGATGCGGCGCTGCACCGGCTTGAGGCCGTCGCGCGCGTCCGGGAGCGCCCGGGAGTAGATGACCGAGTAGGCGTACTCCAGGAACGAGGACTGCATCTCGTCGCGGATGTCGGTGTCGAGGATGTGCTCCTCGAAGTCGTCCGGAAGGGGCTGCTTCGCCGTACGTCGTGCCATGCGGGCCATTCTCCCCGTTGGTGCCGCGTGTCCGGTCGGGGGCACGCCGAAGGGAGGCCTGGCGGTTGGACCGGTGCCGGGCCGCGACGCCCGAATCCCCCGATGCCCGATAGATTGAGGCCGTGACCGAAGCGGACGCCGAAGCAGACGAGCTGGGCGCGACGACTCCGCCGCCGCCTCGCCACTGGGAGGCCGACGTCCTGCTGCGCGACGGCCGCACCGCGCACATCCGGCCGATGCAGCCCGCGGACCGTGAGCTCCTCGTCGACTTCTACAGCCGGGTCTCCGACGAGTCCAAGTACTACCGCTTCTTCTCACCGATGCCCGAGCTCTCCGAGCGCGACCTCGACCGCTTCACCCGGGTCGACCACCGGGACCGGGTGGCCCTCATCCTGCTGGTCGCCGGCCACATGATCGCCGTCGGTCGCTACGACACGATCCGCCCCGGCTACGCCGAGGTGGCGTTCCTGGTGGAGGACAAGCACCAGGGCCGCGGCATCGGCCAGCTGCTGCTCGAGCACCTGGCCCAGGCCGGCCGCGAGCGCGGTGTCGAGGAGTTCGTCGCCGAGGTGCTGCCGGACAACCAGGCGATGATCCACACGTTCAAGGACGCCGGCTACCAGGTGAAGAGCGCCTTCGAGGACGGCGTGATGGAGATGGTCTTCCGCATCGACCCGACCGACACCGCGATCGGTGTGATGGAGCAGCGCGAGCACCGGGCCGAGTACGCCTCGATCGAGCGGTTCTTCTCGCCGCGCTCGGTCGCCATCATCGGCGCCAGCCGGCGCCAGGACACCATCGGCCGGGCCCTGGTGCGCCACCTGGTCCTCGGCAACTTCGGCGGGCGCATCCACGTGGTCAACCCCAACGCCGACTCGGTCGCCGGCATGCCGGCATGGAAGACGGTGGGGGACATCCCGGGCGAGGTCGACGTGGCGATCGTCGCGGTGCCGGCCGAGGCCGTCCAGGACGTGGTGCTCGACTGTGCCGCCAAGGGCGTGCACGGCCTCGTCGTGATCTCCTCCGGATTCGCCGAGACGGGGGAGGAGGGCCGGATGCGGCAACGCCGCCTGGTCGGCCTGTCCCGCTCCTACGGCCTGCGGCTGATCGGCCCCAACGCGCTCGGCATCATCAACACCGACCCTGAAGTCTCCCTCAACGCCTCCCTCTCCTCGGTGATGCCGCCCCGCGGTCGCGCCGGGTTCTTCTGCCAGTCCGGTGCGCTCGGCTCGGCGATCCTGGAGAAGGTGCAGAACCGTGGCCTGGGCCTGACCACCTTCGTGAGCGCCGGCAACCGCGCCGACGTCTCCGGCAACGACCTCCTGCAGTACTGGGAGGAGGACGACGCCACCGAGGTCGTGCTGCTCTACCTCGAGTCCATCGGCAACCCGCGCAAGTTCTCCCGGGTCGCCCGCAGGGTCAGCCGTCGCAAGCCGATCGTCGCGGTTCGCTCCGGACGCAGCTCCCAGGGCGTGCCGATGGGCCACGCCGTGCGCAAGATCGGCGCGCCCCCGGAGGCGGTCGACGCGATGTTCCGGCAGGCCGGGATCATCCAGGTCGAGTCGCTGGAGGAGATGTTCGACGTCGCGCAGCTGCTCGCCCACCAGCCGCTGCCGCGCGGGCGACGCGTCGCCATCGTCGGCAACTCCGACGCACTCGGCCTGCTGGCCGCCGATGCGGCCAACTCGGTCGGCCTGGTGGTCAACAAGACCGTGGCGCTCGGCGCCGACGCCACCGCCGAGGACTTCGAGGACGCGCTGGACGGCGCCATCGACGACCCCGAGGTCGACGCGGTCGTGGCCATCTTCATCCCACCCCTCAACGTCGCCGGCGCCCGCGAGGACGTGGCCAACGTGCTCGCAGCGGTCGGTGAGCAGTCCGACAAGCCGATCGTCTCGACGTTCCTCGGCACCGAGGGCGTGCCCGAGCTGCTCCGCGTGCCCGACGTCGCCGGATCCAGTGCCGGCCGCGGTTCGGTCCCGTCCTACCCCGCGGTCGAGGCCGCGGTCCGCGCCCTCGCGCACGTCGTCGAGTACGCCGTGTGGCTGCGCGTGCCCCAGTCGACGGTCGCCGACCTGGACTCCACCGACCGCGACGCGGCCCGCCACCTGGTCAACGAGCTGCTGATGAACCACCCCGAGGGCCGCGACCTCGACTTCGGCGAGCAGCACCGGCTCCTGCGCGCCTACGGCATCGACCTGTGGGACACCTACGCGGTGGAGACCCTCGACGAGGCGACGGCGGCGGGGGAGGCGCTGGGCTGGGACGTGGTCCTCAAGGCGACGGCCGACCATCTCCGCGACCGACCCGACCTGGCACACGTGTGGCGCAACATCGACACCCCCGAGGAGATGGCCCACGCCTGGAGCTCGCTCAACGACCTCATCACCGACCCGGAGCGGGCGGGCTTCGTGGTGCAGCGCAACGCGCCGCCCGGCATCCCGGTCACGATCGCGACGATGGAGGACCCGTTGTTCGGTCCAGTCCTGTCGTTCGGCATCGGCGGTCCGCTCACCGAGCTGCTGGGCGACCGGTCCTACCGCATCCCGCCGCTGGCCGACCACGACGCGCAGGACATGGTGCGTGAGATCAAGGCGTCGCCGCTGCTCTTCGGCTACCGCGGCAGCGAGATCGTCGACGTCGGCGAGATCGAGCGGCTCGTGCGGCAGGTCGCGCAGCTCCAGCACGACCTGCCGCAGGTGCGCGCGTTGCAGCTTCCGCTGGTGCTGGCCGGGGCCGACGGCACGAGCGTGCTGGGCGCGAGCGTGCGGGTGGAGCCGGTCAAGGACCCTCGGTCCGACTGGTTCGTGCGCCGCCTCAGCTCGATGCCGGGGGACACTCTCCCCGACTGACGCGCGTCGCGTGACAGACTGGGCCGCATGCCCCGCTCCACCCGTGACGCGGACGTCTCCCACGACCTCCGCCAGGCGATCCACCGCACCGGCTACTACCCCGAGGTGGTCGCCGACGGCGTCTTCTCGGCCGCGGGTGGTGAGGAGGTCGTCTCCTACTTCGTGCACCACGAGACGACGTTCGACCACGAGGAGGTACGCCGGCACCTCACGGCGCTCCTGCTCACGCCCACGCGCCTGGTGATCGCCCACACCGACGAGCACCCAGGCGACGACATGCTGCCGGAGCCCTACACCTCGACCACCACGGAGGCGGTCACGCTCACCTCGATCCGCACGGTGGTCGTGACCCGGATGGTGGCCAACCCGACGAAGGGTGTCGCGCCGCCCGCCGAGGCCGTGCTGACGATCGGCTGGGGCGGTGTCGGGCGCCTCGACCTCGAGCCCGCCACCTGCTCGGACCCGAACTGCGACGCCGACCACGGCTACACCGGCACGCTCGCCGGTGACGACTACACCCTGCGCGTCTCCGCCGCCGCCGAGGGCGCGGACGCTGTGGGTGGACTGCTGGCCTTCGCCGACGCGCTGTCCGCGCGGACACGCGGATGACCACCCCACGACGTTCTTCGTGTCCTCCGCTGCGCTCCCCCCGACGAACAACGCCGCGGGGACCCCGGCTGAACACCTCGCGGTGACCACCCCGGAGATCGACGGGACCTCCCCGGCCGTCTTCACGCCGCCGGCCTACGGCGACCGCTCGCTGGCCGACGTCATCCCGTCGGTCGCCCGCGCGCTCGGGGTCGCGCTGGACGGGCACGCCGCCGGGCTGGAGCTCCCGCCCGCGCCGTCGTACGTCGTCTTCCTCGTGGACGGCATGGGCGCCGAGCTGCTCAGCCGCTACGGACACGTGGCGCCCTACCTGTCGTCGCTGGCCGCAGGCGGCGCGACCGGCACTGCGGGCGTCCCGTCCACCACGGCCACCTCGCTGACCTCGCTCGGGACCGGGCTGGTGCCGGGCGCCCACGGCCTGGTGGGCTTCACCGCCCGGATCCCCGGCACCGACCGGCTGCTCAACCACCTGTGGTGGGACAAGGACATCGATCCGCTGGCGTGGCAGCCGCACCCGACCGCGTTCGGGCGACTGGCACACGCGGGGGTCCACGTCACGTCGGTCAACAAGCGCGAGTTCGCCGGATCGGGACTGACCGTCGCCTCGCAGCGTGGAGCGACCTACGTCGGCGCCGACCGCGTGGGCGAGCGCATCGCGGCGGCGGTCGGCGCGACGGCGCACCAGCCGTCCCTGACCTACGTCTACGACTCGGACCTCGACTGGACCGGCCACAAGTTCGGGGTCGCGTCGAGCCAGTGGCTCCAGCAGCTCGCGATGGTGGACGCCCAGGCCGAGCACCTGCGCGAGGCACTGCCGGCCTCCACCCGCCTGCTGGTGGTCGCCGACCACGGCATGGTCGACAGCCCGCGGGAGGCGCGCGTCGACGTGGACGAGGTCGACGGGATGCGCGACGGCGTGGCGCTGCTGGGCGGCGAGGCGCGCTTCCGGCACCTCTACTGCTCGGCCGGAGCAGTACCGGACGTGGTGGACACCTGGCGCGAGGTGCTGGCGGGGCAGGCGACCGTGGTGACGCGCGAGGACGCGATCGGGCGCGGCTGGTTCGGCGCGGTCCAGCCGGGGGTGCGGCCGCGCCTCGGCGACGTCATGGTGGCCTGCCACGGTGACGCAGCGGTCGTCTCGACGCGCGACTTCGCCTACGAGGACACCCTCATCGGGATGCACGGGTCGCTCACCTCGACCGAGATGCTGATCCCCATCCTGGTGGGCTGAGCGCGGCCGAGCGGCCCGGTCAGCCGAAGGGCAGCGGCTCCGGGGCCAGGCTGACGGCCTTGGCCCGCGCGGCGGTGAGCCGGCGGCGGTGGTGCTGGCGGCACAGCACCTCGTACGCCACGTCCGCGGGCGGCTCGTCGGCCTGCTCGACGTCCCCGACGACGATGACCTCACCCTCCACGACCATGACGCCGTTCTCGGTGCGGGCGTTGTGGGTGGCGCGCTTGCCGCACCAGCACAGCGCCTCGACCTGGAGCACGTTCATCCGGTCGGCGAGCTCGACCAACCGGGCACTGGCGGGGAAGAGGTGTGACCGGAAGTCGGTGAGGATGCCGAAGGCGAAGACGTCGATCTGCAGCTCGTCGACGACCTTGGCGAGCTGGTCGATCTGGTCGGCGGAGTAGAACTGGGCCTCGTCGCAGATGAGGTAGTCGATGCGACCGCCACGGGTCAACGTGTTGACGACGTAGCTCCAGAAGTCGAAGGCCGTGTCGACCTCGAGCGCCTCGTGGGTGAGGCCGAGCCGGCTGGACACCACGGGCGCCCCGGAGCGGTCGTGGTTGGTGAAGATCCGGCCGACACGTCCGCGGGCGGCGTGGTTGTGGTTGGTCTGGAGCGCCAGCGTCGACTTGCCGGAGTCCATCGTGCCCGTGAAGAAGTGGAGTTCAGCCATGACCGGGCGATCTTGTCACAGCGCTCGCCCGGTCCGGCGGCTACCGTGCCGGGCATGGACGAGGACTTTGCCCGCACGAGCCCCGATCCGCTCATCAGCCCGGACGAGCTGGCCGCCGACCTCGATCGCGTCACCGTGCTCGACATCCGTTACGTCATGGGTGGTCCGCCCGGCCTCGGGCAGCACCGGGCGGGTCACATCCCCGGCGCGGCGTACGTCGACCTCGACCGCGACCTGGCTGACCCGCCGGGCGAGGGCGGCCGGCACCCGCTGCCCGACGAGGAGCGGTTCGAGGCAGCCATGCGCCGGGCCGGTGTGCGCTCCGACCGCCCGGTCGTGGTCTATGACGACTGGCAGGGCCGAGCGGCGGCGCGGGCGTGGTGGCTGCTGCGCCACCACGGCCACCCGGACGTACGCGTCCTCGACGGCGGGTGGTCCGCCTGGCTGGAGGACGGGCACGCGAGCGAGTCGGGGGAGCCGGACGTCGAGCCGGGCGACTTCACGCTCTCGGGCACCCAGCACATGCCGGTCGTCGAGGCCGACGGCGTGCTCGGGGTCGACGTCCTGGTCGACGCCCGCGCGCCCGAACGGTTCCGCGGCGAGACGGAGCCGGTGGATCCGGTGGCCGGACACATCCCCGGTGCCGTCAACGTGCCCACGACCGAGAACCTCGACGAACGCGGACGGTTCCGGTCGCCGGACCGGCTGCGGGAGGCGTACGCGGCGGTGGGCGCCGACACGTCCGGATCGGTCGCTGCCTACTGCGGATCAGGGGTCACGGCCGCCCACGACGTGCTCGCCATGGAGGTGGCCGGCATCCACGCGGCGCTCTACCCCGGCAGCTGGAGCGGCTGGATCACCGACCCCCGACGCCCGGTCGAGACGGGCTGAGGTCAGCGGACCGAGACCTCGTCGCCGACCCTGAGCCACCCGGTCGACAGGGGGAGGAGGTGCAGGGCGAACATCGTCTTGCCGCCGACCAGCCGGTGCCGAGCCAGGGTGCGGATCGGCTCCTTGGCGGTCGTCAGCGTCTCCGTGTCGATCGTGGTCATCACGCACCTGCTGACGGGCTTGGCGACCCGGAAGCCCACGTCTCCCACTGTCAGCTCCTGCCAGTGATCCTCGGCGAACGGCTCGTCACCGTCGACCACCAGGTTGGCGCGGAACCGCTCGATCGGCAGCGGCGCGGGCGGCTCCTCCCCGGTCTCCAGCGCCCGCTCGACGATCCAGTCGTTGAGCCGGCGCAGCGAGGCGAGGGAGGCCACCGTGACCGGGAAGGCGTCGGCGAAGGCCGTGTGGTCCTCGGGCGAGGAGTAGCCGGGCTGGAGCCGGCGGCGGGCCGGGTCGTGACACCAGACGAGGCGTACGTCCGTGCCGAGCACGGACCGCAGCCACCCGTCCGCCTCGGGTCCGGCCGGTGTCGCCTGCAGGTCGAGGGAGAAGAGCCGGACCGGCACCGGTGCGCCGACGGGCTGTCCGACGACCAGGTCGGGATGGCCGGGCGCCCTCAGTCGCAAGGCGCCAGGAACGGCCCGGTCGGTCGCGGGCGTGTCCGCGACGATGCTGAACAGCCCGTGCGCCTCACGCGCGGAGACCAGGCGTCCGTCCGGCCCGACGAGCATCCACGAGCGGTCGTCCTCGAGGCCGCGCGGGTGCACCATGGCCGCGTCGAGGGTGCGGACGGCTCCGGACTTGAGGGGGTGGACGTTGACCTGAAGCAGGCGCACGGACGCTCAGTCGTTCTTGCCGCCGCCGAACATGATCTCGTCCCAGCTCGGCACCGACGCGCGACCGCGCTTCTTCGCCGGCCTCGAGCGTGGCTCGGCGGGCGCATCGTCGTGCGAGTCCACCTCGTCCGCCGCCTTGTCCGACGCGTCGTCGCTCGCGGACCTCGTGGCATCGGGGGCATCGACGGCGTCGTCGATGTAGGCCTCGACCGGCTGCTCGGTGCCCAGTGACGTCTCGGCCAGCTCCATCGTGGTCTCGCTGGCCGACTCCTCGTCGGCCACCATCTCGATGGCGTCGTCGCCGAGGGCGAGCTCCTCGTCGGACACGGCGCTGAGCCGGCGCTGGCGCGCGGCCGCGAGGTCGTCGGCAGCCGACCCCTCGCTCGACGCCGGAGCGGAGTCGCCGACCAGCCAGCGCGCGTCCTCGTCGTCGACGGTCACGAAGTTGCCGCGCGGGTCGTGGGAGAAGGTCGCCGTGCCGGTGCGACCGGCGACGTCGTAGTGGCCGGTCACTGTCCAGCGCCCGTCCTCGCGGCGCCAGGCGTCCCACTCCACGACGCTGGGATCGACATTGTGCGACCTCAGGTGTGCACTGACGGCCTCGCCGAGAGTGCGGGCACCGGACTCGTTGGCGCGCCGACGTACGGATGCGAGCTGGGCGCGCTGGGTCACGTGGGCGCGCTCGGCCACGACCGGCGCGGCGAAGGGCATGATCTTCTCGACGGACGTGCCGGCGGCGTGGGCGACCGCCTCGGGAGTCTCACCCGCGCGGATGCGCGCCTGGATGTCGCGGGGACGGAGCGTTGATTCCATCGGGATCTCCAACTGGCCGTTGCTTTCGGGCACGCCTGACAGGGCGCGGCGGAGCCGGGCGTCGATCACCAGGAAGTGCTCCTGGCCCGACGCGTCCACCAGCAGCAGGCGCTTGCCGTCCCCGCTGCGTCCGGTGAACGTCAGCTGGGCCATGGCCTGGGGGCTCCTGCCTGGTGTGGTCGTCGATGCGCCGGTGGCATCCGGTGCGCCGAGCCTACGCCAGCGTGTCGCCCCGGGACCGCTATGCGTACGGCGCGCCGAGCGGGCTGGGAGCAGGTCGGGCAGGTCGGCGCGGCTCCTCGCAGGTGGGTCGGGTGGACGCGAGGCCGGTCGCTGGCCCTAGCCTTCGCATGTGCCACCGAACGAGCTCGCCGCGACCCTGGTCGTGCTCGACCTGGCCGGCATCTTCGTCTTCGCGGTGACCGGTGCGCTGGTGGCGGTGCGCAAGCAGCTCGACATCTTCGGTGCCCTCGTGCTCGGAGGTGTCACGGGCCTGGGCGGCGGGTTCATCCGCGACGTGCTGATCGGCGCGACCCCGCCCGCGGCCCTGGCCGACTGGCGCTACCTGCTCGTCCCCGTGGGGGCGGGTCTGCTCACGTTCGCCTTCCACCCCACCATCGGCCGGTTGGAACGGGTGTTCACCCTGTTCGACGCCTTCGGGCTGGCGCTCTTCTGCGTCACGGGCGCGCTGAAGGCGGTCGACCACGGGCTCGGCCCGTTGCCCGCCGCCCTGCTGGGCATGGTCACCGGCATCGGTGGCGGCATCCTGCGCGACCTCCTCACCGCGCGCGTCCCGGTCATCTTCGAGGGCGCCCTCTACGCGACACCCGCCCTGGCCGGCGCTGCCGTCGCGGTCCTGCTCGACCGGACCGACCTCCCGCTGGTCCTCGTCGCAGCCGCCGGCTTCAGCACCTGCCTCGGCTGGCGCCTGCTCGCCCTCGTCCGCGGCTGGCGGGCACCGCTGCCCAAGGGGCCGGCGAACGTCTGAGCCTGTCGAGGCCGGTCCGGGTCTCTCAGGTCAGTCGCCGAGCACCCGGCGTAGGTAGTCGTTGGCGAAGACCCGGTCGGGGTCGAGCCGCTCGCGCAGAGCGAGGAAGTCGTCGAAGCGGCTGTAGGCCGGTGCCAGGTCGGCGGCCGTGCGTGTGTGCACCTTGCCCCAGTGCGGGCGGCCGCCGGCGTCGCGGAGGATCGGCTCGAGACCGGAGAAGTAGGCCCGGTGGTCCGTGCGGTGCGGCACGTGGAAGGCGAGGTAGAAGCTGTCGCGCCCGTGGGAAGTGGACAGCGGGATGTCGTCCGCCGGTGCGGTCCGGATCTCGACGGGGAAGGCGATCCGCCAGTCGCTCGCGTCGATGACGCGGCGGCACTCGCGCAGCACGTCGAGGCCGGCCTCGCGCGGGACGGCGTACTCCATCTCGCGGAAGCGGACCCGGCGTGGGGTGACGAAGACCCGGTGGGCCAGGTCGCTGTAGCGGCGCTCGGTGAGCACGCGGGTGGCCATCCGGTTGATCCGCGGGACCAGGTCCGGGGCACGCTCCCCGACGCGGCACAGGGCGCCGAAGACGACGTTGGAGACGAGCTCGTCCTCCCACCAGGCGGCGAGCCCGGACGGCGGCTCCTGCTCGCCGGGGTCGAGGTCGGTGCGGACGTTCTGCTTCACGATCATCCGGTCGGTGTGCGGGAACCAGTACATGTCCACGTGGTGCACCGCCGCGGTCATCTCGTCGTAGGAGCCGAGCGCGTGGTCCCAGCTCATCGGCTGCTCGAGGGCATCGATGACGAAGAGCGGCTCGACGTGGAACGTGAGGCTGGTGAGGACGCCGAGCGCGCCGAGGCCGACCCGCGCCACCTCGAAGACCTCCGGGTTCTCCTGGGCCGAGGCACGCACCACCTCACCGGTCCCGGTGACCAGCTCGAGCCCCGCCAGCTGGGCGGCCAGGCCCGCAGCGGTGCCCCCGGTGCCGTGGGTGCCGGTCGACGTGGCGCCGGCGAGGGTCTGCTCGGCGATGTCGCCCATGTTGTGCAGGGACAGGCCGAGGCCCTCGAGGGCGAGGTTGAGCTCCTTGAGCGGGGTGCCGGCCCGCGCCGTCACGGTCATCGCCTCCCGGTCGACCTCGAGGATCCCGCTGAGGCCCTCCGGTCGCAGCATCGTGTGCTCCGGTGCCGCGATGCCGGTGAAGCTGTGCCCGGTGCCGGCCATCTTGACGGTGGTGCCAGCCTCGCGAGCGCGGCGTACGGCGTCGACGACCGCGTCGACCGACGCCGGGGACTCCACTGCCTGCGCGGTGGCCTCCTCGAGACCGGACCAGTTGCTCCAGCGGGTGCCAGTGGGAATCTGCTGGACGGGCGTCGTCATGCCCGCAGGCTAGGGGATGTGGCGGGGGATCGGCGGGCAGTCTGGGCGACGAGTGCCCCGAGCACGCCACCGGCCAGTGCGACGGCGTACGCCGTGGACGCACCGCTGTGGTCCACGACGAACCCCGCGATGCTCGCCCCCGGCGCGACGCCGGCGACGATCCCGGTGTGCAGGATCGCCATGCCCTCGGTGAGGCGGCTCGACGGCACGCCCTGCTCGACCATCGTCATCGCGCCGATCATCGTCGGGGCGATCGCCAGCCCGCCCACGAGCAGGACGACCGCCATCAGCGGGACGGACTCGATGAACATCAGCGGGGCCATCGCGAGCGCCATCGCCGCAGACCCCCAGCGCAGGCGCGCGTCCGGGCCGCTGCGCCAGGCCACGGCGCCCGTGACCAGCCCGGCCACCAGGCTGCCGAAGGACCAGGCAGCGAGCAGCCAGCCCGCCGCCCAGCGCTTGCCCTGCTCCTCGGCGAAGGCGACGGTGGTGACCTCGGCCGCGCCGAAGAGGGCGCCCAGGGTGAGGCACACGAGGGCCAGCGGCAGGACCAGGCGCCACGGCATGGGCGGACGCGGCCCGGTGGGCCCGCTCCGGCCGGCCGGCGGCTCGGTGCGCCGCTGGGCGGCGAAGGCGAAGGTGCCCACCATCCCGCTGACCACCGCGCAGGTGAGTCCTGCGACGGGGTGCCAGCTGGTGGCCAGCAAGGTCACGAGGACCGGGCCGACCACGAAGACGACCTCGTCGAGGACGGCCTCGAGGGCGAACGCGGTCTGCACCTCCCGGGGGTCGTGGAGCAGGTGCGACCAGCGTGTGCGCACGCTCGCGCCGACCTGGGGGAGGGCCGCCCCGGAGACCGCGGCGAAGACGTAGGTGAGTGCCCGCGGCCAGTCCTGCTCGACCGCCAGCATCATCAGCGCGAGGCCGGCGCCGAAGACCGAGATGGCCAGCGGCAGCACCCGCGACTGCCCGTAGTGGTCGACCCATCTGCCGTGCAGGACGGCGACGGCGGCCTGGGCCAGCACGAACACGGCGGACACGGTGCCGGCGAGCCCGTAGGAGCCGGTCCGCTGCTCGACCAGCAGCACGATCCCGAGGCCCACCATCGAGATCGGCAGCCGTGCGACCAGGGCGGCGCTGCTGAAGGCGAGGGCGCCCGGGTGGGTCAGCACCCGGCGGTAGGTGTCGAGCATCGAGGAGATGGTAGGTCCGCCTAGTCTGGCGACATGAATCCCGCGGGTCACCCCGACGCGACGCCCTACGACGCCCTCCTCCTGCTCTCCTTCGGGGGGCCGGAGAAGCCCGAGGACGTGGTGCCGTTCCTGGAGAACGTCACGCGCGGCCGAGGGATCCCCCGCGAGCGGCTCGAGGAGGTGGGGCAGCACTACTTCCTCTTCGGCGGCCGGAGCCCGATCAACGACCAGAACCGCGCGCTGGTCGCGGCCCTCGAGAAGGACTTCGCCGACCAGGGCATCGACCTCCCGGTCTACTTCGGCAACCGCAACTGGGAGCCCTACCTCGCCGACACGCTCTCCGCCATGGCGGCCGACGGGGTCGGCCGGGCGGCGGTCTTCACCACGTCGGCCTACTCGTCCTGGTCGTCGTGCCGGCAGTACCGCGAGAACCTCTTCGACGCCGTGGCCCAGACACCCGGAGCACCGCGACTCGACCGCCTCCGGCAGTACTACAACCACCCCGGCTTCATCGGGCCCGTCGTCGACGGGTGCCTGGCGGCGCTGGGCGAGCTCCCCGAGAACGGCGACACGGCGCGACTGGTGTTCGTCACCCACTCGATCCCGACCGCGATGGCCGAGACCAGCGGCGCGCCCGAGGAGGCACGCGCACAGCCCCGCGGGGCGTACGTCCGCCAGCACCGCAGCGCGGCCGACGAGGTGGCCGCCCGGGTGAGGCAGGCGACCGGGCGGGCGCACCGCCACGACCTGGTCTACTGCTCGCGCTCGGGCGACCCGTCGACGCCGTGGCTCGAGCCCGACGTCAACGACCACCTCACCGAGCTGGCCTCAGACGGAGTGAGCATGGTCGTGCTGGTGCCGATCGGGTTCGTCTCCGACCACATGGAGGTCATCTACGACCTCGACACCGAGGCGATGGCCACGGCCGAGCGCCTCGGCATCACGGCGGTCCGCGCCGCCACGGCCGGCGTCGACCCGCGCTTCGTCGCGATGGTCCGCGACCTGGTGCTCGAGCGCGCGGCCGCCGAGAGGGGTGAGCAGCCGACCCGACCGGCCGTGGGGTCCCTCGGTGCAGGCCCCGACCTCTGCGGGGCGGGCTGCTGCCCCAACCCCCGCGGCCCGCGGCCCGCGCTGTGCGGGGCCGACTCGTGAGCGCTGACGCGGCAGAGCTGCGCGACCTGGCCCGGACGGTGGCCCATGAGGGCGCCAACCTGGCCCGGGAGATGCAGCTGGGTGGCATCGACGTCGCCGACACCAAGTCCAGCGCCACCGACGTGGTCACGGAGGCCGACCGAGCGGTCGAGACGCTCATCCGGGCCCGCCTCTCGGCCGTCAGGCCCGATGACGCCATCCTCGGCGAGGAGGGCGACGACCTGCCGGGCACCACTGGCGTGCGGTGGGTGGTGGACCCGATCGACGGCACGGTCAACTACCTCTACGGCCTGCCCGAGTGCGCGGTCTCGATCGCGGCCGAGGTCGACGGCGAGGTGATCGCCGGTGCCGTGGTCAGCATCCCGACCGGACTGGAGTACGCCGCTGCGCTCGGGCTCGGCGCAACGCGCGACGGCCAGCGGATCGGCGTACGTCCCTCGCCTCCGCTGGCCGAGCGACTCGTGCTGACCGGCTTCGGATACGAGCGCGAGGTGCGCCGGCACCAGGCCGCCTGCATCGCCCGGCTCCTTCCTGAGGTCCGCGACATCCGGCGGATGGGGTCGTCCGCCCTGGACCTGTGCCACGTCGCCGACGGCACCGCGGACTGCTACGTCGAGGCCGGGCCGCAGCCATGGGACTGGTCGGCAGCCGGTCTGGTGCTGCGCGAGGCCGGGGGCCGGTTCGGCCTGCTGGAGGACAGCATGACGCGCGACGCCGAGCGCGTGCGCCACGTGGTGGTGGGTGCCCCGGCCGACGGCTGGGACACGTTCGTGGAGGCGCTGGATGCCGCTGGGTTCCTGGCCTGACTTCCTGGCCTGACTTCCTCGCGGGACACCACGCCCGACGGCCCACCCGTACGGGTGATCGAATCGGGTGGGAAATCGGGGAATAGGGAGACGTGCTCCACTGTTTTGCGACACGTTGCGGACCGGTTCACCACGGAAGCGGTCCATGGTGCACAATCTGGCGCCGACGACGAGCACAGCTCGGTCTCAGGCCCGCGCCGCGATCCGGCCGGCTTGGACGACAGCATGGGGAGAGGGATTCGATGGCCACTGACTACGACGCACCGCGAAAGTCCGAGGAGGACCAGAGCGAGGAGAGCATCGAGGAGCTCAAGGCCCGACGCCACGACAAGAACTCCGGCAAGGTCGACGAGGACGAGACCGAGGCGGCCGAGTCCTTCGAGCTTCCCGGTGCCGATCTCTCGCACGAGGAGCTGGCGGTCGAGGTCATGCCTCGCCAGGACGACGAGTTCACCTGCATGAGCTGCTTCCTGGTGCACCACCGCTCGCAGCTGGCCGATGAGAAGAAGCTCATCTGCCGCGACTGCATCTGACCCCTCGAGAACAGCGCCCGTTCCTCGGTGAGGAACGGGCGCTGTGTCGCGTCCGGGGCCGGTCGGGCAGGCGGGCGCGTCAGGCTGTGGGGGCGGGAGCCTTCGAGGCGTCCTGGTCGTCCTTCTGCAGCTGCGGCGGCAGGTGCCCGGTGGACTTGGCGTAGTAGGTGGCCGCGCGCCGCGCCGCGAGCATCCGTGCGACGCCGATCAGGGTGCCGCTCAGCGCTGCCCACATGACCGCCTCGGCCAGGCCCACGTCGGGGTCGGCGGGGTTTGCGGGCGGGTTCTTGCCGGTGGCCGCGCGCCACGTCGTGTTGAGGCCCTTCTTGGCCAGGGCAGCGGCACCGAGCGCCGCCACGAGCGAGAAGGCCGAGTAGAACTTGCTGTTCGAGGTGTTCTTGGAGGCCATGCCGGCCACCCTACCCAGACCGGGATCCGGTCCGGCCCACCCTGACGGCCGTGACGATCTGCTCCGGGCGACGGCAGCTCACCAGCCAGTAGGGCGTCGGGTCGGCCGGGTCGGTGACCTCGACCCGGACCCCGCGCTTGAGGTAGGGGCGGAGCAGGAGGTAGGCCCGGGCGTCGGCGTCGACACCTGCCAGGCGTCGTACGCCATCGGCGTCCAGCGCGGTCACCTCGCCGACGTGCTCCAGCGCGATGTGGGCGCGTCCGGCCCGGAGCGTGCCACCCTCGACCGCGACCCGGGCCCGGCCGTAGCCCACGAGCAGGGACACCATGAGGGCCCCCGCCACGGCGGTGATCGACCAGGCGACGTATTCGTCGTCGGGGGTGGCGACCAGGACGGCCAGCCAGAACGACGCCACCAGCATCGTGCCCTGCGCCCACCAGCGCAGGGGGACGGTGAGGCGTTCGGCGTAGTCCACGGCGCAGAGCCTATAGATTCAGTCCTCGTGCCCGACCACGACCTCGACCACCACGACCTCGACCACCACGACCTCGACCACCCCGACCCAGAGCACCACGACGTCGACATCGCCGTCGTCCGCCTGGACGCCGACCTGCCGCTCCCGTCGTACGCCCACCCCGGCGATGCCGGGGCCGACCTCCACACCACCGTCGACGTGACCCTCGCACCCGGTGAGCGGGCGCTGGTCCCGACCGGTCTCGCGATCGCGCTGCCCGACGGCTACGTCGGGCTCGTGCACCCCCGCTCGGGACTGGCGGCCCGTCACGGGCTGTCGATCGTCAACGCTCCCGGCACCGTGGATGCGGGCTACCGTGGCGAGATCTCCGTGCTGCTCATCAACCATGACCCCCGGGAGACGGTGACCCTGACGCGCGGCGACCGGATCGCGCAGCTGGTGGTCCAGCGCTTCGAGCGGGCTCGTTTCGTCGAGGTGGGGGTGCTCCCCGAGTCGTCCCGGGGCGCCGGGGGCTACGGTTCTACAGGTACCGGTTCGCGTCCATGACCCGGTCCGCGACGAGGTCCATCGACAGTCCATCGACCGTCCATCTGCAAGGAGTTCTGACGTGAGGTTCCGCCGGAAGGCAGACCAGGCCCTCGAGACTGCCCCCGAGACTGCGCCCGAGACCGCCGACGAGACCGGCCGGGCCGCGGCGGTCTCCGGGGAGGGCTCCGGCACGCCCGGCGCGGGACCGTTCGACGTCTCCCAGGTCGAGGGCGACGGCATCGACCGCGTCGACCTGGGCTCCGTGCTCCTGCCGCCGATCGCCGAGCGCGAGCTGAGGCTCCAGGTCGACGAGCAGAGCGGCCAGGTCCGGGCAGTCATGCTCGCCGGCTCCGACGGGGCGTGCGAGTTCCAGGCCTTCGCCGCGCCCCGCAACGGCGACCTGTGGTCGACGGTGCGTCCCCAGATCGCTGCGGACATGGCGCGGCGCGGCGGTCAGGCCACCGAGCGCGAGGGGCGCTGGGGCACCGAGCTCGTGTGCCAGATGCCGGTCAAGCGTCCCGACGGCACCGAGGCGACCCAGCCGTCGCGGATCGTCGGCATCAACGGCGAGCGCTGGATGCTGCGCGCCTCCTTCCTCGGCCGCCCGGCGCTCGACCCCGACAACACGTCGGAGTGGGAGGACGCCCTCGCGCAGGTCGTCGTACGCCGCGGCGACCAGGCCATGCCGGTCGGCGAGCCGCTGCCGGTGCGGCTGCCCGAAGACGCGCGCCGAGTGAGGTGAGTCGTGCCGGAGAAGAGCCGACTGCGCCAGGCCCTGTCGAGGTGGGCCGACAGCGCTGACCAGCACCAGCGTGACCTGCGCCAGTCCCACGCGACGCCCGAGGCGGTGGCGATCGCCGACGCCCCCGAGCGCGAGCAGGTCATCGTCAGCGGCGTGCTGCGCACGGTCACGCTCCGCCCGCGCGGTGGTGTGCCCGCGCTGGAGGCCGAGCTCGATGACGGCTCGGGCGTGATCACCGTGGTGTGGCTCGGCCGGCGCAGGATCAGCGGCGTCGACCCCGGCCGGTCGGTGACCGTGGCCGGCTGCATCGGCCGCCAAGGCGGCGTCCCGATCATGTTCAACCCGCGCTACGAGCTGCGCCCGTGAGCGGTTCGACGCCGGCCCCCCACCCGGACAAGGTGGAGGCCGAGACGGTCGAGGCTGTGGTGCGTCATCAGCTGTCCAAGGCCCTGGGCGGGCGGCGCGGCATGGCCGAGGCGGCCGTGCCGACGATCCTCTTCACCGTCACCTGGCTGACGATGCGCGACCTCCAGACCGCGCTGGGCGTCAGCATCGGGGCGGCGCTGATGCTGCTGGCGGTCCGGCTCGTGCAGCGCTCCACGGTGCAGTTCGTCGTCAATGCCCTCTTCGGCATCGGGATCGGCTGGTTCTTCGTCTACCGGTCGGCCGCGGCCGGGGGCTCCGAGCAGGACCAGGCGCTCGCCTACTTCCTGCCCGGCATCCTCTACAACGGGGGCTACGCCCTCGTGCTGGCGTTCACCTGCGTGGTCGGCTGGCCGCTGGTCGGCTTCATGGTGGGCAGCATCACCGGTGACCCCACGGCGTGGCACTCCGACCGCCAGATCGTGAAGCTCTGCAGCCGGCTGACCTGGCTCCTCGTCGCGCCCTGCCTGCTGAGGGTCGCGATCCAGGCACCGATCTGGCTCGCCGGCTCGGCGGGCTCGATGGATCCCGATGCGGCGATCGCCGCACTGGGGGTCCTCAAGATCGTCCTCGGGTGGCCGCTCCAGCTCGCGGCCCTCGGCTCGATGGTCTGGCTGCTGTCGCGCAACCGGACGCCGGTGTCGCCGGGCCCTGCCGCCGCCTGACGGCGTACGACGCTCAGCGGGGGTGGCTGGTGGGGGAGAGCAGCTGCTCGAGCTCGGTCTCGACCTCGGCGGGCACCACGAACAACAGCTCGTCACCCGACTCCAGCGGCTGCTGGGCGTCCGGGGTGTAGACCTGCCCGTCGCGCAGGATCGTCACCAGTGCGCAGTTGTCCGGGAACGGGACGAGCCCGCTGGGGGTCCCGACGAAGGGGGAGTCCGCTGACAGGGTCAGCTCGACCAGGTTGGCGTTGCCCTGCCGGAAGGTGAAGAGGCGGACGAGGTCGCCGATCGAGACGGCCTCCTCGACGAGGGCGGACATGATGCGGGGCGTCGACACGTTGACGTCGACACCCCAGGCCTCGGTGAACAACCACTCGTTGTTGGGGTGGTTGACCCGGCCCACCGTGCGGGGCACGCCGAACTCGGTCTTGGCGAGCAGCGAGGTGACGAGGTTGGCCTTGTCGTCCCCGGTGGCCGCGATGACCACGTCGCACTTCCCGAGCTGTGCCTCCGACAGCGAGGAGAGCTCGCAGGAGTCGGCCAGCAGCCACTCGGCGTTGGGGACGCGCTCGGGGCGGATCGAGGAGGGGTTCTTGTCGATGAGGAGGACCTGGTGACCGTTCTCGATCAGCTCGCGGGCGATCGAGCGACCCACGGCCCCTGCTCCGGCGATGGCGACGCGCATGTCTGCAGTGCTCCTGGGTTCCAGTGTCGATCGTGGGGTCGGTCAGTCGTCTTCGGGGCCGGCTTCGAGCACCGCGTAGGCGTGGGCTGCGTGCTCCTCGCGGATCACCAGGTGGATCATGTCGCCCTCCTGGAGCACCGTCTCGCGGGTGGGCAGCATGCCCTCGCCGAGTCGGTCGATCCACGCGATCCGGCTGCGCGACTGCATCTGGAACTCGACCGTCCGGTTGCCGATCCAGGGCTCCGGGATCGGCACGTGGTCGACGCGGATCGTGCCCGAGGGGTCGCGGAAGTCGGGCTCGGCACCTGCGGGGAGGATCCGGCGCAGGATCTGGTCGGCGGTCCACTTGACGGTCGCGACGGTCGTGATGCCGAGACGCTGGTAGACCTCGGCACGGCCCGGGTCGTAGATGCGGGCGACGACCTGCTGGAGGCCGAAGGTCTCGCGGGCGACGCGCGCGGCGATGATGTTGGAGTTGTCGCCGCTCGACACCGCGGCGAACGCGTCGGCGCGCCGGATCCCGGCCTTCTCCAGCACCTGCTGGTCGAAGCCGTAGCCGGTGATCTTGTCCCCGTTGAACTCCGGGCCGAGGCGCCGGAACGAGTCGGGTTCGCTGTCGATGATGGACACGGTGTGGTTGCGGTCCTCGAGGCTGCGGGCGAGCGTCGAACCGACGCGGCCACAACCCATGATCACGACATGCACACCAGAACCGTATCCCAGCCGGGAGTCCGCCGTGCGCGGGTCTAGGCTTGCCGCCCGTGAGTGTCGGCGACGTGTCCAAGCGGATCCTGCTGGGTCGCAAGCTGCGGAGCAGCCAGCTGGGGGAGACCCTGCTGCCCAAGCGCATCGCCCTGCCGGTCTTCGCCAGCGACGCGCTCTCGTCGGTGGCCTATGCGCCGGACGAGGTGTTCATCATGCTGGCCGTGGCCGGCGCCTCGACCTACGTCTGGTCCTGGAAGATCGGGCTCGCCGTCGCTGTCGTCATGCTCACCGTGATCGCGTCCTACCGCCAGACCGTCCACGCCTACCCGTCCGGCGGTGGTGACTACGAGGTCGCGACCGTCAACCTCGGCCGCAACGCCGGCGTCACGGTGGCCAGCGCGTTGCTCTGCGACTACGTCCTCACGGTCGCGGTGTCGATCTCGTCGGCGTCGCAGTACGCCGCGGGGGCGATCCCCGCACTCATCGGGCACGAGGCCACGGCCGCGGTGGTGGCGGTGGTCCTGCTCACCGCGATGAACCTGCGAGGGGTCCGGGAGTCCGGGGCCTTCTTCGCCGTGCCGACCTATCTCTTCATGTTCGCCATCCTCGGCATGTGCGCGTACGGCCTGCTCCGGCTCCTCGCCGGCGACCTGCCGGACGCGGAGAGCGCCCAGCTTGTCATCGAGCCCGAGCCGGGGTGGGACGGGCCGCTCACGCAGGTGGCCCTCATGTTCCTGCTCGCCCGGGCGTTCTCGTCGGGCTGTGCGGCGCTGACCGGCGTCGAGGCGATCAGCAATGGCGTCCCCGCGTTCCGCAAGCCCAAGAGCCGCAACGCCGCCACCACGCTGCTCATGCTCGGACTGATCGCGATCACGATGATGATGAGCGTCATCGTCCTGGCCAAGCAGATGAGCATCCGCTTCGTCGACCCCCATCACCTCGACCGGCTCAGGAACTCGGCCGGTGGAGCACTGCCGGACGGCTACGAGCAGCACCCGGTCATCTCCCAGATCGCGGCCGGCGTCTTCGACCACTTCTCGCCGGGCTTCTACTTCGTGGTCTCGGTCACCGGCATCATCCTCGTGCTCGCGGCCAACACCGCCTTCAACGGCTTCCCAGTGCTGGGCTCGATCCTCGCCCAGGACGGCCTGGCGCCGCGGTCCCTGGGCTCGCGGGGCGACCGCCTCGCCTACAGCAACGGCATCGTCTTCCTGGCCGCCCTGTCGATCCTGCTCATCTGGGCCTTCGACGCCGAGACCACCAAGCTGATCCAGCTCTACATCGTGGGCGTCTTCGTCTCCTTCAACCTCAGCCAGCTCGGCATGATCCGGCACTGGACGCGCCACCTGAAGACCGAGACCGATCCGGCCGCACGCGGGCGGATGATGCGTTCGCGCGCGATCAACACCTTCGGGCTCGGCATGACCGCGGTCGTGCTGGTGATCGTGCTGGTCACCAAGTTCCTCTCGGGCGCCTGGATCACGATCCTGGCGATGGGCTTCTTCTTCCTCGTGATGCAGGCGATCAGTCGCCACTACGCCCACGTCGAGCTCGAGCTCGCCGCCGACGAGCAGGACAAGATCATGCCGACGCGCGTCCACGCGATCGTGCTGGCCTCCAAGCTGCACAAGCCCACGCTGCGCGCGCTCGCGTTCGCCCAGGCCACGCGGCCCAACGTGCTCGAGGCGATCTACGTCAGCATCGACACCAAGGCCACCAACCGGCTCCTCGAGGAATGGGACGAGCGCCGTCTCGACATCCCGCTCAAGGTGCTCCACTCGCCCTACCGCGAGGTGGTCCGGCCGATCGTGGAGTACGCCCAGGAGATCCGACGGGCCAGCCCGCGCGGCGTCGTGGCCGTCTACATCCCTGAGTACGTCGTCGGCCGCTGGTGGGAGCAGCTGCTGCACAACCAGACCGCGTTGCGACTCAAGGGGCGGCTGCTCTTCAGCCCGGGTGTCATGGTCATCTCGGTGCCCTACCAGCTGCGGTCCTCGCAGGTCGCCCAGGAGCGCGAGATGCGCGAGGACGAACGCGTGCACGCCGGAGACCTGCGCAGGGGTCGCGTCTCCTCGCGCGAGTCCCGTCGGAAGGACAGATGAACACCCCACGGCGTTCTTCTCCTCCGCTGCGCTCCCCCGAACAACGCCGCGAGGACCCCGCGTGAGCCGCTCGGCCCGACCCCGTCGGGCGCGCGGTCGGTCGCGGGTGGGGGAGCGCTTCGAAGTGGCTGTCGGCCCCGTCGCGCACGGTGGCCACTGCGTCGCGCGCCTGCCCGAGCCCGACTCCCGGGTGGTGTTCGTGCGCCACGCCCTGCCCGGCGAGCGGGTGGTCGTCGAGATCACCGAGGGCACCGACGGTGACCGCTTCTGGCGCGGCGACGCGGTGTCGGTGCTGGCCTCCTCGGCCGACCGGGTGGCGGCACCCTGTCCCTTCGCCGGCCCCGGTCTGTGCGGAGGCTGCGACTTCCAGCACGTTGCGCTTCCAGCCCAGCGCGACCTCAAGGCAGCTGTCGTGCGGGAGCAGCTCGTGCGCCTGGGCAGGCTCGACCCCGACTCGGAGCTGGTCAGCGGCCTGAGGGTCGAGCCCGTCCCGGTCCCGGGCCGCCCCGACGACGGCCTGCGGTGGCGCACGCGCCAGCGGTACGCCGTGCTGCCGGACGGCCGCCCGGCCATGCGGGCACACCGCTCCCACCACCTCGTGCCGGTGGACGACTGCCTGATCGCCGTGGAGGCCGCCCGGCCCCGGCCGGGCGTGGAGCCGGGACCTCACGGCGAGTGGTCGCCCGGAGAGCCTGACGCCTCGACGTCGGAACATGACGTGACGGTCGGCAGCGTCACCCACCCCTTCAGCGTCGCGGTCGACGGCTTCTGGCAGGTCCACCCCGAAGCGCCCCGCGTCCTGGTCGAGGCCGTCCTCGACCTGCTCGAGCCGGGTCCCGCCGAGCGTGCGCTGGACCTCTACGCAGGCGTCGGCCTCTTCGCGCGCTTCGTGGGCGAGGCGACGGGCGCCCGCGTCGTCGCGGTCGAGGCGGACCGCACGGCCTGCCAGCACGCCCGCGCCAACCTCGCCGCGCTCAAGGGGGCGGTCGTCGAGTGCGGCCCCACCGACCGCGTGCTGCGCGCAGGGTTCGACGAGCCGTTCGACCTCGTCGTGCTCGACCCGCCGCGTGAGGGCGCCAAGCGGGTCGTCGTGGAGCAGGTGGTGGACCGCCGCCCCCGCGCGGTGGCGTACGTCGCCTGCGACCCGGCCGCCCTGGGGCGCGACGTCGCGATCTTCGCCGAGCACGGCTACGCGTTGACGGCGATCCGGTCCTTCGACCTCTTCCCGATGACCCACCACGTGGAGTGCGTCGCGCTGCTCGAGCCCGCCCGTCGCTGAAGCGTCGGAGGGTTGTCTCCCGCTGGGGACCGGGGGAGGGTGGCGGGGTGGCCACCTATGCCGTCAACCCGGACGCCGTCGCCCACGCCAGGCGGCTGATCGACGCCCGGCAGTACGTCCTGGACAGCGACTGGAGCGAGGTGCAGCCGGACGCCGAGGCCCAGAACGCCTACCTCGAGCGCCACTCCTGGGAGGACTACGCCAACTGGCACCTCGGGCTGACAGAGGGAGCCAACGAGGGCACCAAGGCGCGCCACGCCTTCGTCTACGGCGACCTGCGGCGCGTCCACCGCACCGGCCTGATCGCCTGCGTCTACCGCGCATCCGAGTGGCGGCACAAGGAGGTCGAGCTAGCCGCGCACGACCTGTTGCAGCACCTGGACCAGGTCAGCGGCTGACCCACGCCATACGGCGGGTCCCGCTGGCGCCGCACCTCGACGTCATGTATCTTGATATCGAGATAACTAGACGTCAGAAGATTAGGGTCGCCTTCCTTCCCGTGCCTCTGGGTGCGACGGCAAGATGGACGCGAACCCGCGAACTCCCGAGGAGATGTGGCTGATGGCCAGTCAGGACAGCTTCGGTGCCAAGGGCACCCTGGACGTGGACGGACAGTCCTACGAGATCTACCGCCTCGACAAGGTGAAGGGCGACGGCCTCGACGTCGAGAGCCTGCCCTTCTCGCTCAAGGTGCTCCTCGAGAACCTGCTCCGCACCGAGGACGGCGCGGACATCACCGACGAGCACATCAAGGCGATCGCCGGCTGGGACGCGAGCGCGGCCCCCGACCAGGAGATCCAGTTCACGCCGGCGCGCGTGATCATGCAGGACTTCACCGGCGTTCCGTGCGTGGTCGACCTGGCCACCATGCGTGAGGCGATGGCCGAGCTCGGCGGCGACGCCACCAAGATCAACCCGCTGGCGCCGGCCGAGATGGTCATCGACCACTCCGTCATCGCCGACGTCTTCGGCACGCCCGAGGCGTTCGGGCGCAACGTGGAGATCGAGTACGAGCGCAACCGCGAGCGCTACCAGTTCCTGCGCTGGGGCCAGGGTGCCTTCGACGACTTCAAGGTCGTCCCGCCCGGCACCGGCATCGTGCACCAGGTCAACATCGAGCACCTGGCCCGCGTGGTCATGGTCCGCGACGGCGTCGCCTACCCCGACACCTGCGTCGGCACCGACTCCCACACCACGATGGTCAACGGCATCGGTGTGGTCGGCTGGGGCGTCGGCGGCATCGAGGCCGAGGCCGCGATGCTCGGGCAGCCGGTCTCCATGTTGATCCCGCGCGTGGTGGGCTTCAAGCTCAACGGCGACCTGCCGGAGGGTGCCACCGCCACCGACCTCGTCCTCACCATCACCGAGATGCTGCGCAAGCACGGAGTGGTGGGCAAGTTCGTCGAGTTCTACGGCCCCGGGGTCTCGGTGCTGCCGCTGGCCAACCGGGCCACGATCGGCAACATGAGCCCCGAGTTCGGCTCCACCATCGCGGTGTTCCCGATCGACGAGCAGACGATCGACTACCTGCGCCTCACCGGCCGCTCCGAGGACCAGCTCGCGCTGGTCGAGACCTACGCAAAGGAGCAGGGCCTCTGGCACGACCCCGACGCCGAGCCGCGCTACTCCGAGAAGCTCGAGCTCGACCTCGCGACGGTCGTGCCCTCCCTCGCCGGCCCCAAGCGCCCGCAGGACCGGGTCTCGCTGTCGGAGGCCAAGGAGGCGTTCCGCTCCGCGCTCGCCGACTACGTCACCGCCGACGAGACCGGCGGCGACGAGCGCAAGCCGGGTGTGCCGCAGAACGACAAGCCGTTCGGCGTGCAGTCCATGGTCGACGAGGCCTCGGCGGAGTCGTTCCCCTCCAGCGACGCGCCGGCATCCAACGGTGGCGGCGGTGCCTCGGGCGGCAACGGTGGAGGTGCCCCGGACGACTGGCACGACCACGCGGCCGCCGCGTCCGACGCGCGCCCGAGCAACAAGGCGTCGGTCACCCTGGCCGACGGCACCGAGTTCGAGATCGACCACGGCGCCGTGGCGATCGCGGCGATCACCTCCTGCACCAACACGTCCAACCCTTCGGTGATGATCGGGGCTGCGCTGGTGGCCAAGAAGGCGGTCGAGAAGGGCCTGCAGCGCAAGCCCTGGGTCAAGACGACGCTGGCGCCGGGCTCCAAGGTGGTCTCCGACTACTACGAGAAGTCCGGCCTCACCCCCTACCTCGACAAGCTGGGCTTCAACCTCGTCGGCTACGGCTGCACCACCTGCATCGGCAACTCCGGCCCGCTCATCCCCGAGGTCAGCCAGGCCGTCAACGACAACGACCTCGCGGTCGTCTCGGTGCTGTCGGGCAACCGCAACTTCGAGGGCCGGATCAACCCCGACATCAAGATGAACTACCTCGCGTCACCGCCGCTGGTGGTGGCCTACGCGCTCGCCGGCTCGATGGACATCGACCTGTTCAACGACCCCCTGGGCCAGGACACCGACGGCAACGACGTCTTCATGCGCGACATCTGGCCGACGGCCAAGGAGATCGAGGACGTGATCGCGCAGGCGATCAACTCCGACATGTTCGACTCCAGCTACGAGGACGTCTTCGCCGGCGACGAGCAGTGGCGCTCGCTCCCGACGCCCGAGGGCAAGACCTTCGAGTGGGATCCCGAGTCCACCTACGTCCGGAAGCCCCCATACTTCGACGGCATGCCGCAGGAGCCGGAGCCGGTCGCCGACATCGACGGTGCGCGGGTCCTGCTCAAGCTGGGTGACTCGGTCACGACCGACCACATCAGCCCGGCGGGTGCCATCAAGAAGGACTCCCCGGCGGGTCGCTACCTCGCGGAGCACGGTGTCGACCAGCGCGACTTCAACTCCTACGGCTCGCGCCGCGGCAACCACGAGGTGATGATCCGCGGCACCTTCGCCAACATCCGGCTGCGCAACCAGCTGGCTCCCGGCACCGAGGGCGGCGTGACGCGCGACTTCACCGCCGACGGCGAGGTCACCAGCGTCTTCGAGGCGAGCCAGAACTACCAGGCCGCCGGCACCCCGCTGGTCGTGCTCGCGGGCAAGGAGTACGGCTCCGGGTCCTCGCGCGACTGGGCCGCCAAGGGCACCGCGCTGCTGGGGGTCAAGGCCGTCATCGCCGAGTCCTACGAGCGCATCCACCGCTCCAACCTGATCGGCATGGGTGTCATCCCGCTGCAGTTCCCCGAGGGCCAGACCGCGGAGTCGCTCGGCCTCACGGGCGAGGAGACGTTCGCGATCAGCGGTGTCACCGAGCTCAACGAGGGCCGCACGCCGCGGACCGTGAAGGTGACCGCCGGCGACGTCGAGTTCGACGCCGTCGTCCGCATCGACACCCCCGGCGAGGCCAACTACTACCGCAACGGCGGGATCATGCAGTACGTCCTGCGCAACCTGCTGCGGGGATGACCGACCCGGCCGCAGATCCGGCTGCCGTGTGGCGCGGCCGCGTCCAGGACCACCTGGACGCGGCCGGCCGCCCGCCGGTCGGCGCGATGGCCGACTGGGACGTCTTCCCGTTCGAGCGCGACGGCCTCACGCCGAAGGCGATGGGGGAGCGGGTGGTCCCCGAGCCCGATCGCGCGCGGACGCCGGAGGAGTGCGGGACCTGCAAGGCACTGGCCCGTGACGAGCTGGTGCTGCACACGGGCGCCCGCCTGGCGGTGATCAGGCCGGGCGGCACCAGCCTCATGTTCGTGGCCAACATCGTCGCCCGTGACCACGAACGGCTCGACGACCTGGACGAGGCGGCCGACGAGGAGCTCGGCCGGCTCGTCGCCCGCACCTACCGCGCGCTGCGCGCGCTGCCCGGAGTCGGCAACGTCCAGGTCTCCAAGTGGGAGAACGGCGGCGGCCACCTCTCGGTCAACGTCCTCGCCCGCCCGCTCGGCGTGCTGGAGCTCCGCGGCTCCAACCTGCCGATCTGGGCCGACATGCTGCCCGACATCCCACAGGCTGAGTACGACCGGCGGGCGGGCCTGGTGCGGGCCGCCCTCGCTGTCCGTTGATCGCGGAGGTCCCGCTCTGGGCCGTGGTGGTCATTGCTCTCATCGTCGCCGTGGGGTCGTTCGTCCAGGCCACCATCGGCCTCGGCCTGGGCTTGCTGGGTGCACCCCTGATCGCCCTGATCGAGCCCGCCCTGGTGCCGACGCTCCTGCTCGTGCTGTCGATCCCGGTGTCGAGCGGCGTGCTGTGGGTCGAGCGTCACCACGTCAGCTGGCGGGTGATCGCGTGGGCGCTGCCCGCCCGCATCCCCGGGACCGTCATCGGCGTCTGGTTGACCACGGCATTTTCCGACCGGGGCCTCGGGATCGTCGTGGGGCTGATGGTGCTCGGAGCCGTCTGGTTGACCTTCCACACCGTGGAGGTGGCCCAGACCCGTGTGACGCTGATCGCCGCGGGCCTCGCCGCAGGAACCACCGGCACTGCGGCGGCGATCGGCGGGCCGCCCATGGCGATCGTGCTGGCGCACCGACCACCACGTGAGGTCCGCGGGACGCTGTCGATGTTCTTCGTCGTCGGCTCGGTGATGAGCGTCCTGCTGTTCTGGGCGGAAGGGGAGCTGCCTGGTGCGTCCGTTGCCCTCGCCCTGGCGTACCTGCCACTCGTCGCCCTGGCCTTCTGGGCCGGGCACCGGGCGCACACGCGCATCCCTCGGGAGACCTTCCGGCGGGCCGTGCTGCTGCTGTGCGCCGGGGCAGCGGCCGTGCTGCTCGTGAAGTCGGCGCTGGGCTGACCGGTCACAGAAATCCGGGTGCGGCACCCCTCCGGCTGATCGTCGAGTGGCGTGTGGACGTGTGAGGCTGTCCGCTCACGGAGGAGTCCCGCACATGTCAGCACCACCCGGCGAGGTCGCCGACCGCCTCAACCGCCTGGCCGACCACGCCCCGAGCGGCGCGGTTGACCCCGACGCGCTCTGGGCGCGTGGGCGGGGCCGGCAGCGCCGTCGTGCCGTGTCCGTGCTGACGGGGATCGCCGCGACAGGTCTCCTCGCCGCCTCCGTGACACCGGCGTTCCTGGCCCGCGTCGACCCGCCGATCGCTGCACCGTCGCACCAGATGATGTTGCCCGACGTGCTGCGGGCCCCGGGCCCGTGGGAGCCGTCCTTCTCCGTGACGCCCCGCCGCTTGTCCGCGGTCGGGGTAGGGCGGCGCTCCGGCCTCCTCTCCTCGTCGCCGTCGCTCTGGGGCATCTCCGCCGCGACGGGAGAGTCCCGGTGGCTGGAGCTCCCCGGCTCCGTGCCCACCGCGCAGGCGCCCCCGCAGCTGTCGGCCGACGGCCGTCGCCTTGCGTACTGGCTGACCGGGCCGACGTCCGGAGAGCCGCTGGCGACCGGTGGGACGGAGGACGCGGTGCCCGTGGTGGGCGTCGCCGTGATGGAGCTCGAGACGGGTGACGTGGCCCGCTGGAACATCGACTCCGAGCACGGCCTGTCGGTCCATGGCCTCGTCTGGGCGGGTGACGTCCTGTGGTGGCAGGGAGGGCCGGTGGTGCCTCTGGGAACCGGTGCCACCAGCGCCGAGGTCCGGACGCGCACGTGGGACGTCGAGACGGACGAGAGGTCGGAGCTGGGCGGGAAGGACGGTCGCGCCGCGGTCCATCTGTCGCAGCCCGGCCATGCCCCGCGCGGGTTCGTCACCCTCCCGCGAACCTTCCGGCTCGAGCACGTGACGGAGGCCAAGGACCCGGTGGACCTGCGGATGGACCTCCCACCGGACGCGCCTTCCTCTGCCGGACTCATCGATCCCGAGATGGCGCCTGACGGCCACCGGGTCGCGGCCCTCATGGTGCCGGAGGCCGCGGAGTACGACGATGCTGCGACCAAGGACCTCCTCGTCGGGAAGGTGGCTGACGGGACCGTGACCCTGAGGGCGGTCGACGGGGTCCGGGCGCAGGCCGTCCTGGGCTGGCGCTCACCGCGCGAGGTGGTCGTCTCCACGCCGGCCGTCGCCGACGACGGGGTTGGCACCGGCCACCAGGTATGGTTCGTCGACGTCGTGACGGGCCGGCGCACGGAGCTCCTCGACGTGGTCGGCAGCAGCCTCCAGGACAGCGTGGCCGCGGAGGCCTGGGCAGCCGAGGTCGTCGACGCACCTGACGCACCGTTCGCACCCGATCCCCGCCTGGTCGGGCTGGGCGGGATGGTCGTCATCGTCTTCTGCGTCTCCCTGTGGCGCGACCTGAGGCGACGACGTGGCCACCCCTGAGGGCTTCGCGGAGTTCGTCATCGCGCGTCAGGCGGCGCTGCTGCGCACGGCGTACCTCCTGACCGGGCACGCGCAGGACGCCGAGGACCTCGTGCAGACCACCCTGGTCAAGGTCGTCCCGCAGTGGCGACGGATCCGCGACAACCCCGAGCCCTACGTGCGGCGTGTGCTGGTCAACGAGAACGTGTCGCGCTGGCGCCGCCGACGCTGGCGCGAGCACAGCACGGACGAGGTGCCCGAGACCCTGGCCGCCGAGCCCGATGTGGTCGAGCTGATGGCCGTCCGGGACGCCCTCGCCACCCTCGCGCCGCGCCAGCGGGCTGTGCTCGTGCTGCGCTACTACGAGGGTCTTTCCGAGGCCGAGATCGCCGCTCAGCTGTCCATCTCGCCAGGGACGGTCAAGTCGCAGGCGCGCGACGGGCTTGCCCGCCTGCGGGCCTTGCTCCCTCTCGGCGACGTCGGCGAGCAGGCAGTGGATGTGCGGGTTCCCGGGGACCGCACCGGGTGGCACGGGAGCCGTCGGTAGCCTGACGCGGTGAGCGACCCCGACCAGCCGACCGCCCCCGCGGACTCCGGGCCGGAGACCCCCCAGGCTTCACCGGAGCCGGAGACTCCCCGGTCCAGGCGGCTCCCGCTCGTGCTCGCGACGGTCGGTGCCGTGCTCGTGCTCGGGGCAGCGCTCGCAGCGCCGCTCGTGGACCAGGCTCTCCGTGGCGAGGAGCAGGTGCAGCGAGCGCTCGACCTGAGCCTGGTGCAGACCTGGGACATCACCGACCGCGACCACACCACAGACGACGTCACCTATGCCCAGGACCCGCCCGCCGGCGGCGCCCACGACCCGGTCTGGCTGGACTGCGGCGTCTACGACGAGCCGGTGCGGGACGAGAACGCCGTGCACGACCTCGAGCACGGCACCGTCTGGATCACCCACGACCCGGACCTGTCCGCCGACGACGTCGACGCGCTGGCCGGCCAGCTCCCCGACAACGGCATCATGTCGCCGCGCGAGGACCTGCCCTCACCCGTGGTGGTCACCGTCTGGGGCGCCCAGCTCCAGCTCGACGGCGCCGACGACGCGCGGCTGGGTCTCTTCCTCGAGGAGTACGCCGACGGGCACACGGCGCCGGAGTTCGGCGTGACCTGCCAGGGCGGCACCTCGGACCCCGGCGGCGCGCTGCCGGGGCAGGACGTCAACGCCTGAGCGGCATCGCTAGCGTGGCCCCCATGCTCGTCGCCTTCTCGATCTCACCCGTCGCCCAGGACCCCACCGGGTCGGTCACCGAGGCGGTCGCGGCCGCCGTCCGCGTCGTACGCGAGTCGGGACTGCCGTGCGAGACCAACGCGATGTTCACCAACATCGAGGGGGAGTGGGACGAGGTGATGGCCGTGGTGAAGCAGGCGGTCGACGTCGTCGCCGAGGTGTCGCCGCGAGTGGGGCTGGTCCTCAAGGCCGACATCCGCCCGGGCTACGACGGCCAGCTCACCGCGAAGGTCGAGCGCATCGAGGAGGCCTTGGGCACAGGCGTGCGGGAGGGGACGATCGATGCACAGTGAGACCCGGACGTACCGCACCGGCGGCGAGGAGGTCGTGCTCGACCTGACCAGGGACGCAGCCGACTTCGTGGCCGACAGGGGAGACGGCCTGCTGCACGTGTTCGTCCCCCACGCGACGGCGGGACTGGCGATCATCGAGACGGGTGCGGGCTCGGACGACGACCTGTTGGCGAGTCTGGGAGACCTGCTCCCGGCCGACGACCGCTGGCGGCACAGCCACGGCTCTCCCGGGCACGGCCGCTCGCACGTGATGCCGGCGATCGTGCCGCCGCACTGCACCGTCCCCGTGCTCGACGGCCGGCTCGCGCTCGGGACCTGGCAGAGCATCTGCCTGGTGGACCTCAACGTCGACAACGACCGTCGCGAGGTGCGCTGGTCCTTCCTGGAGGGCTGACCTCTGGAGGCAACGCCGGGCGAGCCGGTGGAGATCCGACCTGTCGAGCCCGCGGATGGCGACGCCGTCCTGGGCGTCATCCGGGAGGCGTTCGGGGCTGACAACCCCGCCGACGGGGCGCACGTCGCCGACCTGTGGGCCGAGGTCAGGGCCGGTGAACACCTGCTCGCGGAGCAGGTGGCCGTGATCCGCGGCGAGGTCGTGGGGCACGTGGGCGTGAGCCACTGCTGGATCGACGCCCGGCGCGAGCTGGTCCCGGCGTGCGTGCTCTCCCCGTTGAGCACGGCGCTCGAGCGGCAGGGCTCCGGGATCGGTACGGCGCTGGTGGGCGCGGCCGTCGAGGCGGCCCGCGCCCTGGGCAGGCCCGCGCTGTTCCTCGAGGGCAGCCCGGCGTTCTACGGCAGCCGCGGCTTCGAACCCGCCTCGGCCTACGGCTTCGAGGCGCCGAGCCGACGCATCCCTCCGCCGGCGTTCCAGGTGGTGATGCTGGACCAGCAGCCCGACTGGCTGACCGGGCGCGTGGTCTACCCCGAGGTCTGGTGGCGCCACGACGCCACCGGGCTGCGCGACCCCGACCTGGCCGCGGTGGAGAAGGCGCTCGGGATCGCCTGAGTCACTGGATCGAACACGTGTTCGATAGACTGGGCTGGTGTTCCCGGTACCCCAACCCCACCCGCGGTCGACGCCACCGCCCGGGCACCGTGGCGTTGCCCCGCCGGGCTGGCCGCGCCAGGTCCGCCCGCCGGACACGCCCGACTGGGAGGCGACCGCGGCCAGCTGGCTGCTCGACCTGTGCCCGCCCGACTACCGCCGCTTCTCCGGACTGCGCCGGCACGTGGTGGTCCTCGCTCGCTTCGCGGTGCTCCACGTCGAGGCCCAGCAGCTGGCCACGCGCCGCGGCCTGAGCGAGATCCGCGGAGATCTCAAGGACGTCGCCAGCGGCGCGGTCGTCGAGGCCGCGGTCCAGACCTTCCAGCTCGAGGACGCCCGGCTGCAGGCCGTACGGCGCGAAGTGGGCCTGGTCGAGGAGGCGTTGCGCGGTCGCCGCTACCGCGTACGGATGTGAGGTGCCGGGTCCCCTAGGGTCGGGGGATGCACAGGTTCGCGGCGGTCGCCGTCCTCGACCCCCGCGGCCGCCTGCTGATGCAGGAGCGCGGGGACGACGCCCTCCACGACCCGGGGCGGTGGGGCTACCCCGGCGGCGACCTCGAGGACGGCGAGGACTTCGTCGCCGCCGCGGTGCGCGAGCTGGCCGAGGAGACGGGCCTGACGGTCGCGCCCGGTCGGCTCGAGTCCCTGGGGGTGCGGCGCTTCCGGAGCGAGACGTGCGGCGAGGACGACGAGTTCGAGCTGTTCGCGGTTCGCCTGCCGGTCACCGACGACGACGTGGTCTGCGGCGAGGGGCGGCAGATGGTGTTCGTCGACCCGGTCGCGCTGGATGGGCGCGAGCTCCACCAGGCCACAGCACTCACGCTCGACCGTGTGCTGGAGTGGGGCGCGGCCGCCATCCGCACTGACTTCGTCCAGGTGACTCTCGTGGACCCCAGAGGCCGGGTGCTGATGCAGGAGCGGGACGAGCACGCTCCGGTGTGGCCTGAGATGTGGTGCTTTCCCGGAGGCGGCCTCGAGGGCGACGAGGAGCCCGCCACGGGCGCCGTACGCGAGCTGGCGGAGGAGACAGGCGTGGTGCTCGACCCGGAGGAGGTCACCGACCTCGGTCGCTTCGAGCTGGTCACCCCCGACCGCGGGACCTTCCACTTCCACGCCTTCGTCGCGCGCACGACGCTCACCGACCGCGATGTCGAGTGCCACGAGGGCCGTCAGATGGTCTTCGTCGAGCCGGATGTGCTGCCGGGACTCGACCTGGTGCCGTCGACCGGACTGGTGGCCCCGGCGCTGGTGGAGTGGATCGAGGACCACCCGTTCGTGCCGGCCTCGGACAGCCGCACCTTCGCCAACGTCCTCCTGGTCGATGCGGTGGGCCGGATCCTCCTGCAGGAGCGCGACGAGCACCCGTCCATCGACCCGGAGAAGTGGGGCCTGCCCGGTGGGCACGTCGAGCAGGGGGAGGACTTCGAGACGGCCGCCTATCGCGAGCTCGAGGAGGAGACCGGGGTGCGACTGGCGCCCGGCACGCTCGAGCTCTTCGGTGAGTTCGTCGTCGACCACCGGGCCGCGCACGGGACGTGGGACCGCAACCAGGTCTTCATCGCCGCCACAGGCCTGACCGACGCCGACATCGACTGCCGCGAGGGGCGCCGGATCGTCTTCGTCGATCCCCTCGTCGCGCGGGGGCTCGACCTGACGGCGGGCGCGACCGACATCGTCCCGGCGTTCCTCGACTCACCGACCTACGCCCGGCTCAGCCATCGTCCGCCCGGGGGAGGTCCCACGGCCGGCGGTGGCCGCCCGTGACCCGGCATGAAATAGACTCGGCCGACATGGCACTCCTCGACTCGATCGCGACCCCGCGTGACCTCCGTCGGTTGTCGTCGGAGCAGCTGGACGAGCTGGCCGCCGAGATCCGCGACGTCATGATCCGCACCGTCGCGACGAACTCCGGTCATCTGGGTCCCAACCTGGGTGTCGTCGAGCTGACGCTGGCCATCCACCGGGTCTTCGACTCCCCGCGCGACCGGATCGTCTTCGACACCGGCCACCAGTCCTACGTCCACAAGCTCGTCACCGGGCGCCACGCCGACTTCGACACCCTGCGCAGGGAGGGCGGCGTCAGCGGCTACCCCAGCCAGGCCGAGTCCGAGCACGACATCGTCGAGAACTCCCACGCCTCCACCTCGCTGTCCTACGCCGACGGGCTCGCCAAGGCGTACGCCATCCGCGGCGAGGACCGCCACGTCGTGGCCGTCATCGGCGACGGCGCGCTGACCGGTGGCATGGCCTGGGAGGCGCTCAACAACATCGCGATCGCCAGGTCGAGCCGGCTGGTCATCGTGGTCAACGACAACGAGCGCTCCTACACGCCCACCATCGGCGGTCTCGCCACCGCGCTCACCTCGCTGCGCACGAACCCGCGCTACGAGCAGGTGCTCGACCTGGTCAAGAAGCGGCTCAACGCCGTCCCGGGTGTCGGGCACGCGGCATATGACGCGCTGCACGCGGTCAAGAAGGGCATGAAGGACGCCCTGGCGCCACAGGGCCTCTTCGAGGACCTCGGCCTGAAGTACGTCGGACCCGTCGACGGCCACGACCGGGGCGCGATGGAGCAGGCGCTCGCCAACGCCAAGCGGTTCGGCGGACCGGTGATCGTGCACGCGATCACCCGCAAGGGGCAGGGCTACGACCCGGCACTGCGGCACGAGGCCGACCAGTTCCACGCGCCTGGCCCCTTCGACGTGCAGACCGGCGCGGAGAAGCCCAAGGGCAAGATCTGGACCGACCACTTCTCCGAGGCGATCGTGGACCTCGGCGGGCGCCGCGAGGACGTCGTCGCGATCACCGCCGCGATGATGCACCCGGTGGGGCTCGACGCCTTCGCCGCGAAGTTCCCCGAGCGCACGTTCGACGTCGGCATCGCCGAGCAGCACGCCGTCACCTCGGCCGCCGGGCTGGCGATGGGCGGCCTGCACCCGGTCTTCGCCGTCTACGCCACCTTCCTCAACCGTGCCTTCGACCAGGTCCTGATGGACGTCGCTCTCCACAAGTGCGGCGTCACCTTCGTCCTCGACCGCTCCGGCGTCACCGGTGACGACGGCGCCAGCCACAACGGCATGTGGGACATGTCGATCCTCCAGGTGGTGCCCGGGCTGCGGCTGGCGGCCCCACGCGACGTCAGCCGGCTGCGCGAGCTGCTCGACGAGGCCGTCGAGGTCGACGACGCGCCCACCGCGGTGCGCTTCCCGAAGGGCCCCCCGCCCGAGGACGTGCCCGCCATCGACCGCGTGGGCGGCGCCGACGTGCTGGTCCGCGAGGGCGCGCAGGACGTGCTGGTGGTGGCCGTCGGCTCGATGTGCACCACGGCCGTCGAGGTGGCCTCGCGCCTGACCGCGCAGGGCATCGGGGTCACCGTCGTCGATCCGCGCTGGGTCAAGCCGGTCGACCCGGCCATCGTCGAGCTCGCCCGTGACCACCGGCTCGTGGTCAGTGTCGAGGACAACGGCCGCGTCGGCGGCTGCGGGGCGACGCTCCTGCAGACGCTCAACGACGCGGGAGTGCGTACGCCGTTCCGCCTGCACGGCATCCCCCAGGAGTTCCTCGACCACGCCAAGCGCGACGCGATCCTGGCCAGGATCGGCCTCGACGCGCAGACCATCGCCCGCGGCATCGTCGAGGACGTGACCGCACTCGACCGCGGCCTCACGCTCGTCGAGGTCGACCACTCCGCCTGAGTCGCGGCGCACCGCCCGACGCGCTCAACCCGGCCCCGCTGCGGTCCGCTACCGCATCCATCCCGTGGCGGGCACGGCACCGTCCGGCAGTGGGGACACCGCGACGGTGCAGCTGCCGGTGCTGGCCTCGCACGACAACAGGTCCTCCCGCGCGTACTCGGCGGTGTAGGTCCCCGCCCACGCGGCGAACGTGTCCGCGTCAAGCCAGCGGTAGCCGATGACGCTGTCGTAACGCGGTGGCGTGACCGGCGTCCAGGTGTCGCCCGCGACGTCCCCGACCGAGGTCGTGTCGTAGCTGGGGGAACCGGGCCGTGACTGGCGGTCGGTGAGCGCCACGAGGCGCCCGTCGGGAGACAGGCTGCCCCGCGTGCCCGGCAGGCTTCGCCCGTCCTGCAGGTCAGGTCCGATGCGGAGGTCCTCGACCTCGACCATGGTCGTCGATCCGTCGCTCTCCTGCGGCTCGAACGAGGTCACCACGTGCAGGATCTGCCCGTCCTGGACCTGTATCACCTCCACCTCCGCCGCGCCGTCCGGAGCAGCAAGAAGCACGGGCTCGTCACCGTCGAGCGCGTCCCACGCCATCACGCCACGAGCATCGGCCACGTAGACGATCCGCCCGTCGACGGCCGCGATGTGGGCGCCGGCGCCACCGCCGAGCCGTCCAGGATTCATGGGGACGGGCTCACCGGGCCACGCGTCCACTGACATGTCGGCGCGTTCACCCGTGGCGAGGTCGAGCACGCTCAGCGTGCCCCCGTCGGCGACGTCCACCCAGGCCACGACGTCGTCGTCGGACATGATCCGGCCACGATCGGTCTCCGCGAGGCGACCGACGAGCGTGGTCTCGCCGTCCACCATGGTGTGGACGCGGCCTTGCCGATCGGCCACCACATAGCCGCTGACACCCTGCACCAGCGCACTGATCCGTACGTCGGTCTCAACGGTGCGAGGACCGTCGTGGATGGTGCTGCCCACGGCATAGGCGATGTCGTAGGAATGCACCGGGGCAGCGGTGTCCTGGTCCCGGTCGCCGCCAGGTCGCAGCCCTGGCAGCGCCAGTGCCGCCACCACGAGCGATGCGGCGACGAGCCCACCTGCGAGTGTCCGGCGCCGGCGAACGAGGTGTCGCTCCCCGTCGCGCACCATGGCGGCGACGTCGAGGTCGGGCGCCTCGATGGAGTCGGCGCGGTCGTCCATGACGTCCTTGAGCAGGCCGGTCATCGGGTCACCACCTTCAGGTCGCCGGGGAGCAGGTCGATCTGCTCACCGCCGTGGGAGTCGAGGGTCTTGCGGAGGGAGGCCAGGGCGGCGTGCACCTGGCTCTTCACGGTGCCGACGGCACACCCGAGTGCAGCGGCGGTCTGGGCCTCGGTGAGGTCCTCGTAGTAGCGCAGGACGACGGCGGCCCGTTGGCGGGGCGGCAGCGCCTGCAGCGCGGCCCAGACCCACTCCCGCCGTACGAGGTCGTCTCCGTGCCCCTCGTGGCTGGCCTCGGGGATCGTGTCGCTGGGCCGCTCCTGCCACGACCTGCGGCGATACCACGAGATGGCGGTCGTGGTGATCACCTTGCGCGTGTAGGCCTCTGCCTTCGCCGGGTCGCGTAGCCGCGGCCACGCGACGTACGTCTTGGTCAGCGCCTCCTGGAGAAGGTCCTGCGCGAGGTGCCGTTCGCCGACCATGAGGTAGGCCGAGCGGTGCAGCGCGCCGGACCGGGCGGCGACGAACTCGGCGAAGGCCGCCGGATCGCGTCGTGGCATCGGATCTCCCGAGAGTCGTGGGGTGTGTCACTTGCCATGACGCTCCGATGAGCCCGAATGGTTGGGTCGGCACCGACCAACGCCTCTGGTCCGCCTGGCTGCGTCGTTTCGGGCACGCGTCGACCGGTGGCTCAGAGGTCGCGGTGGACCTCCTGGGGCTCCTCGCCCTGGTAGCGGCTGATGTTCCAGATGGCGATGGCCAGTCCTCCCCAGAGGATCAGCATCGCGATCAGCATCATGATGATGGCCGAGGTGGACATCAGTTGCTCCTCTCGTCCTGCCGGGACTTGATCTCGGGATCTCCCAGGAAGGTGTTGTCGCGCCAAGGAAGACGCGCCGCGACGAAGCCGAGGACCAGAACGGCGACTGCGAGTCCCCACCCCAGGGTGTTGAGCATCCAGGTCGGATAGTCCTCGTAGGGCTCCCTGATGTTGTCGATGAACTCGTTGACGAGGATGAACGTCAGCGCGGCCGGCGCGACGATGCCGACCAGCCACTGCCACCAGCGGCCGAGGTGGATCGATCCGTCGCGGTTGAGGTGCTCGCGCAGGAGACCGGTCTTCTTGAAGACCCACGACATCGCAAGCATGCTCGCGACGGCCACCACGAGGATGCCGAACCGGTTGATGAAGTGATCGACGATGTCGAGGACGAAGACGCCGGTGGTGGTGCCGAGCAGCGTGATGCTGATGACTGCAGCCGGGATGCCCACAGCCATGGATGCGCCGACGCGGGTCATCTCGAACTTGTCGCGGACAGCGGAGATCACGACCTCGATGACGCTCACCAGCGACGTGACGCCGGCGATGACGAGGGAGCCGAAGAACAGCACTCCGATGAGTGCGCCGAAAGGCGCTTCGTTGATGATCGCGGGGAAGGCGATGAAAGCCAACCCCAGGCCGTCCGTCGCAACTTCGTCCACCCCGGTGCCTGCAGCGGTGGCCATGAACCCCAGCGCGGCGAAGACGCCGATGCCGGCGAGCAGCTCGAAGCCCGAGTTGGCGAACCCGACCACCAGGCCCGAGCCGGTCATGTCGCTGCGCCGCCCGACGTACGACGCGTAGGTGATCATGATGCCGAAGCCGACCGAGAGCGAGAAGAAGATCTGCCCGAAGGCTGCGATCCACACGCTGGTCTCGGTCAGGGCCCCCCAGTCGGGCGTGAAGAGCGCGTCGAGGCCCACTGCGGCCCCGTCAAGCGTCAGGGACACCCCGACGAGCGCGATGAAGGCGACGAAGAGGACCGGGATGAAGACGACCGACGAGGCGCCGATGCCCTTCTGGACGCCCAGCGCCATGATGGCGAGGACGGCCACCCAGACCAGGACCAGCGGCACGGTGACACCACTCACGAAGTCGAGGCCTATGCCGGGGTCGCCGGCCTGCAGGTAGGAGCCGAACAGGAAGGCCTCAGGGTCGTCGCCCCAGGCCTTGTCGAGCGAGAAGAAGGCGTAGCGCGCCGCCCAGGCGATGACGGCGGCGTAGTAGACGGCGATGACGAAGCAGATCCCCACCTGCCACCAGCCGAGGCCCTCGGACGCCGGGGCGGCGCGCCGGAAGGCGAGCGGGGCGGAACCGCGGTAGCGGTGCCCGAGGCCGTAGTCGAGGAGGAGGAACGGCAGTCCTGCGGTGAGCAGGGCGACGAGGTAGGGGATCATGAACGCCCCGCCGCCGTTCTCGTAGGCCACGTACGGGAAGCGCCAGATGTTGCCGAGTCCGACGGCCGAACCGATGGCGGCGAGGATGAAGACCTTGCGGGAGCTGAACGCTCCTCGGTGCTCCTCGGTGTGTTCGACGGCTGCGGTCATGGATGCCTCCGAGTGACGACGACTGTGGCCTCAGGATGCCAGAGAGGCGGACCGCACTCCTCGGCGCTCCCGGTCTGTCCTTGACCTGGCTCGAGCTACGGCTCACCGCCCTGAACCCTCGGGCGGTGTGTCAGCAACCGAACCGGCCACCCAATCGGGTGCCCAGCCACCGCTCGATGGGACCGGACCGTCGAGCGGTGCATCAGCAACCGGAAGGGGGCGGAAAAAGGTTGCTCAGTCACCGCCGAGGCAGGCAGAGGTGAGCCAACCGCGGTGACGTCGGAGCCGGGGCGAGGGGCATCAGGCGAACGCCGGCTAGTCCTCGAAACGAGGTAGCACCGTGGTGCAGGTGAACGTGCTTGCCTCGCACGACCACAGCTCCCAGCCCAGACTCCGGGCGCCGCCTCCGACGGCATCCGGATCGGGCGGGGTCATCAGGGCTTCCAGGGGGAGTCGTGGCGAGAACGTTTGTGCAGACCTTCTCAGGATCCAGAGAGGTTCGGCCGGACGACGGCCGAACTCTCTCTGGAGTCGCTGTGGATCAGTGGAACCGCTTGCCGGTCGCCTTCTCCGAGATGCCCTGCACGTCGAGCATGAAGGTCAGCCCGCCGTTCCAGAAGGAGAACCCGGCACCGGTGATCATGGCCAGGTCGATGTCCTGCGGCGCGGCGACGACGCCCTCGTCGAGCATCAGGCGGGCTTCCTCGGCCAGGCCGGAGAGGGTCTTCTCCCGGACCTCCTCCGTCGTGAGGACGACGGGGTCGGCCGGCTTCTCCAGCAGCGCCTCGACCTCGGGGTCGATCCGGCCGTCCGGGCCGTAGTACGAGCCCTTCTTCGCCGCCACGATCCGCTCCAGGGCGGGGGAGACGTAGAAGCGGTCGGGGAACGCGCCCTTGAGCGTCTCGTTGTTGTGCAGCGCGATGGCCGGCCCGACCAGCGAGAGCAGCACGAACGGGGGCATCGGAGCGATGCCCGCGAACGCGTTGTCGGCCACCTCGACCGGCGTGCCCTCGTCGACGATGCGCCCGACCTCGCTCATGAAGCGGCCCAGGAGCCGGTTGACGATGAAGGACGGGCTGTCCTTGACCAGGATCGTCGTCTTCTTCAACGACCTGCCGGTGGCGAACGCGGTGGCCAGCGTCGCGTCGTCCGTGGCGTCGCCCTTCACGATCTCCAGCAGCGGCATGATCGCGACCGGGTTGAAGAAGTGGAAGCCCACGACCCGCTCCGGGTGCTGCAGGTCCGCGGCCATCTCGGTGATGGAGAGCGACGACGTGTTGGTCGCCAGCACGCACTCCGGCGAGACGACCTTCTCGACGTCGGCGAAGACGGACTTCTTGATCGCCATCTCCTCGAAGACGGCCTCGATCACGAAGTCGGCGTCGCCGAAGGCGACCTGCTTGTCGGTCTCCCCGGACACCAGCGCCTTGTGCCGGTTGGCCTTGTCCTGGCTGATCCGCCCCTTCGCCTGCAGCTTGTCGATCTCGGCGTGGACGTAGGCCACGCCCTTGTCGGCCCGCTCCTGGTCGAGGTCGGTCAGCACGACCGGCACCTCGAGACGGCGTACGAAGAGCAGCGCGAGCTGGCTGGCCATGAGGCCGGCGCCCACGATGCCCACCTTGGTGACGGGCCGCGCCAGCGACCTGTCGGGCGCGCCCGCGGGACGCTTGGCACGCTTCTGCACCAGGTCGAACGCGTAGAGCGAGGCCAGCAGCTCGGCCGTCCTCGACAGGGCCTCGAGGGCGTCGTCCTCGGCCGCGAAGCCCGTGTCGCGGTCGGTGTCGCGGGCAGCGGCGATGATCTCGACGGCCTTGGCGGCCGCAGGTGAGCCGCCACCGGTCTTGCTGGCCACGACGCCCTCGGCGCGGGCGATCGCTGCGTCCCAAGCGTCGCCGCGGTCCACCTCGGGACGCTCGACGACGACCTCGCCCCGCAGCACGGAGGCCGCCCAGAGCAGCGACTGCTCGAGGAAGTCGGCGCCGTTGAAGACCGCGTCGGCCAGCCCGATCTCGTACGCCGCCTGACCGCCGAGGGTCTTGCCCTGGTTGAGCGGGTTCTCGAGGATCAGCGTGACGGCCTTGTCGGCCCCGAGCAGGTTGGGCACGAGCCAGGCGCCGCCCCAGCCCGGGACCAGGCCGAGCATGACCTCGGGCAGGCCGAGGGCAGGGGCGGAGTCCATGACGGTGCGGTAGGTGCAGTGCAGGGCGACCTCGAGGCCGCCGCCGAGGGCGAGGCCGTTGATGAGGCCGAACGACGGCTTGCCGCCCTCGCCCAGCTTGCGGAAGACCGCGTGCCCGAGCTCGGCCACGACTCGTACGGCGTCGGGGCCACCGCCCTGGATGGAGGTGAGGTCGGCACCGGCGGCCAGGATGAACGGCTTGCCCGTCACCGCCAGCGCGTCGATCGAGTCGTCGGCCAGCGCCACGTCGATCGCCTCGTTGAGTGCGAGCAGCGAGCGGGGTCCGAACGTGTTGGGCTTGGTGTGGTCCTCGCCGTTGTCGAGGGTGATCAGCCCGAAGGTCGCACCGGGCAGCGCGACCTTGCGCAAGTGGGCACGGGTGACGCGCTCCTCGTCGGAGCGGATCGCCTCGGCCCGGGCGAGGAGGGCGGAGATGTCGGGGGTGCTCACTTGGTCTCTCCGTTCGAGTCGTTCGAGTCGGTCGAGTCGGCGCCGGTCCAGTGCGGGTTCTCCCAGATCACCGTGCCGCCCATGCCGATGCCGATGCACATGGTGGTGAGGCCGTAGCGGACCTCGGGGCGCTCCTCGAACGCGCGTGCCAGCTGGGTCATCAGGCGTACGCCGGACGACGCGAGCGGGTGCCCCATGGCGATCGCGCCGCCGTAGGGGTTGACGCGGGCGTCGTCGTCGGCGATCCCGTAGTGCTCGAGGAAGGCCAGCACCTGCACGGCGAACGCCTCGTTGACCTCGAAGGCCCCGATGTCGTCGATGGTGAGGCCGGCGAGCCGCAGCGCCTTCTCGGTGGCCGGGATCGGGCCTGCGCCCATCACCTCGGGCTCGACGCCGACGAAGGCGTAGGTCACCAGGCGCATCTTGACCGGGAGGCCGAGCTCGCGCGCGGTCTCCTCGTCGGCGAGGAGCGCGGCGGTGGCGCCGTCGTTGATACCGGCGGCGTTGCCCGCTGTCACGTTGCCGTGCGAGCGGAACGGGGTCTTCAGGGCGGCGAGCGACTCCATGGTCGTCTCGGGGCGCATCGGCTCGTCCAGCGTGGCGAGGCCCCAGCCGACGTCCGCGGACCGGGTCGCCACGGGCACGAGGTCGGGCTGGATCCTGCCCGCGTCGTAGGCGGCCTTGGTCTTCTGCTGGCTGCGGACGGCGTACTCGTCGACGCGCTGCTTGGTGATCGTGGGGTAGCGGTCGTGCAGGTTCTCGGCCGTCTTGCCCATCACCAGCGCGTCCGGGTCGACGATCCGCTCCGACAGGATGCGCGGGTTGGGGTCGACGCCCTCGCCCATGGGGTGGCGGCCCATGTGCTCCACGCCGCCGGCGATGGCGACGTCGTAGGCGCCGAAGGCGATGCCGGACGCGGTGCTGGTGACCGCGGTCATCGCGCCGGCACACATGCGGTCGATGGAGTAGCCCGGGACGCTCTGCGGCAGCCCGGACAGCAGGGCGGCGGTGCGGCCGAGCGTGAGGCCCTGGTCGCCGATCTGGGTCGTGGCGGCGAGGGCGACCTCGTCGACGCGCTCGGGCGGCAGGGACGGATTGCGGCGCATCAGCTCACGGATGCACTTGATGACGAGGTCGTCGGCACGGGTCTCGGCGTACTGGCCCTTGGCCTTGCCGAACGGGGTGCGCACGCCGTCGACGAAGACGACCTCTCGCTGTGGACGGGGCACTGGCAGCTCCCAAACTCGTGAGACAGGGGGACGTGATGGCAGGGGACAGGTTACCCTTCGGTAACAAGGCCTGCCCACAGGGGCGGGTGTGTGTCGGGTCACGGGGAGGACGCCCTAGGGTTGCCCCATGGCCGAACGACTCGTGCACATCGTGGACGACGCGGAGGTGCTGGCCGACGCCGGTGACCTGACGTTGGTCTGCGTGCTCACCGGATTCCTCGACGCGGGCAAGTCGGCCGAGCTCGCGGCGGACCACCTCGCCCAGCTGTCCGAGGGCAAGGTGGTGGCCACCTTCGACGTTGACTCTCTCCACGACTACCGCGCCCGGCGGCCACCGATGTCCTTCGTCCGCGACCACTACGCCGACTACGAGGCGCCGCGCCTGGTCGTCCGTGCCCTGCGCGACACTGGCGGCACGCCCTTCCTGCTGCTGAGCGGCCCCGAGCCGGACATCCGGTGGGAGGCGTTCGCGCGCTCCGTGCGCGAGGTGGTCGAGCACTTCGGCGTCGCGCGGGTCGTGAGCCTCGGCGCCGTGCCGATGGCCGTCCCGCACACCCGGCCGATCGCGATCACGCCCCACGCCAACCGTCCCGAGCTCGTGCCCGGCGAGAGCCCCTGGCAGGGCGAGCTGCGGATCCCCGCGAGCGCGCAGGCGCTGGTGGAGCTCCGGCTGGGGGAGTGGGGACTCGACGCCCTGGGCTACGTCGCCCACATCCCCCACTACCTCGCCCAGATGGAGTACCCGCAGGCCGCGCTGGCGCTCCTGGAGCACCTCGAGATCGGGGGTCGCCTCACCATCGACCTCGGCGAGCTGCGCGAGTCGGCCCAGATCACGGAGACGGAGGTGGACCGCTACCTCTCCTCGCACGACGAGGTCGGCGAGGTCGTACGCGGCCTGGAGCAGCAGTATGACTCCTTCCGCGAGGCCGAGTCCGCCGGCACGTCGCTGCTGGCCGGCGACGGGCCGCTGCCGACCGGCGAGGAGATCGGCAACGCCTTCGAGGCGTTCCTGGCCGACCTCGACGACCAGTCCAAGGAGAACGGCGACGACACCGGCCCCGGCTGGGAGGACCGCTGATGGCGGGGAGCGCCGCGGAGCTGGTCAAGCTCCTGGAGCTCGAGCAGCTGGAGATCGACCTCTTCCGGGGGGCCCAGGCCGACACCGAGCGCCAGCGCGTCTTCGGCGGGCAGGTGGCCGCCCAGGCGGTGGTCGCTGCGACGCGGAGCGTGGAGGGTCACTTCGAGCTCCACTCGCTCCACTCCTACTTCCTGCGCCCCGGTGACACCGCGGTCCCGATCGTCTACGACGTGGAGCGGATCCGCGACGGCCGCTCCTTCGTCACCCGCCGGGTCGCGGCCCGCCAGCACGGCCGCCCGATCTTCTACATGACTGCCAACTTCCAGATCCCGGAACCGGGGCTCGAGCACCAGGACCGGATGCCCGAGGTCGTGCCGCCGGAGCAGGGCCTGCCGCTGGTCGACCTGGCGCGCGAACGTGGTCCCGAGGCAGCGGAGCACTGGGAGCGGGAGTGGGCGGCGCTCGACATCCGCCATGTCGGCGTCACCGGCCGCGGGCTCCCCGACGACCCCGCCCGCCCCGCGCAGGCACGTCTCTGGATCAGGGTCGACGGCACCCTGTCGGAGGACCCGACCGTCCAGACCGCCGCCTTCACCTACGCCAGCGACCTGACGCTGCTCGGCGCGGCGCTCGTTCCGCACGGCATCCACATCGCCTCGCCACGCCTCCAGCCGGCCTCGCTGGACCACGCGATCTGGTTCCACCGCCCGTTCCGGACCGACGAGTGGTGGCTGTACGACCAGTTCTCCCCGTTCGCCGGCGGGGGCCGCGGACTGACGCTCGCGCGTGTGTTCTCCCGGTCGGGCGAGCTCGTGGCGACGGTGGCCCAGGAGGGCCTGATCCGCGTACGCGACCGGGGCGTGTAGCGCTGCACCGTTGCAATTCGACGCAACCCACGCCCCTGACGCTTCACCATGGGATGTCGCTCGATCAGCACTTCCCATGGCCAGCTGACCTAGGGAAGTGCCGCTTCGCCTACATACCGTGATGAAACGTCATGGCGGGCGGCGATCCTCGGATGCGCGCTCAGGCCGAGCGGGTACGCCCCAGCAGGTGGGGCGAACCGTCCTTCGGGCTGGTCAGCGCGAACGTCCAGCCGGCGTCGTCCTGACGGACCGCGAAGGCGACCGTGCCCGGGAGGAAGACCGGCTTCTTGAAGGCGACCTCGACGGTGAGCGCCGCAGGCAGGCGATTCTCGATCGCCGCGATGGAGCGGGCCTTGGTCCACATCCCGTGCGCGATCTGGCGCGGGAAGCCCAGCGCCTTCGCGGTCAGCGGGTAGAGATGGATCGGGTTCGCGTCGCCCGAGATCCCGGCATAGGTGCGACCGAGGTTGGCCGGCAGCCGCCACTCGACCCCCCCGGTGGGCGGGTCCACGATCGCCAGGCCGGGCGCGGGCTCGCCCTCGACCAGGCGCCCGCGGCGCAGGTAGGTCGAGGTCGACTCCCACGCCGTCTCGCCGTCGGCCGAGACGGTCGTGACGAAGTCGAGCAGCACGCCCTTGGTGTGCGGCCGGGGGGCACCGACCTCGGTCGTCAGGTCGAGTGCCTCGCCGACCCCGAGGGCGCGGTGGGCGGTGATGGTGTTCTCGACGTGCACCATGCCGATCGCGGGGAAGGGGAAGGCCGGGTCGCTCATGATCGCCATGTGCAGCGGGAACGCCAGCATGTGCGGAAAGGTGAGGGGCAGGACGTCCTTGAGCGGGAAACCGCACACGGCGGCGTACGCATCGACGCGCGGTCGCTCGGCGACGACCCGCTCGCGGGAGTAGGCCAGACCGGTGAAGTCCCTCGCCGGGCCCTTCCGGACCCCCGGGAGCCGGTTGACACCCGGCACGACCGGCAGGGCGGCACGCACGAGCGTGCTGAGCCCGCCCGGCTCGCCCGAGAGCGTCTTCGTCTGGGCCGGAGCGGTGGCCATCAGGCGCCCAACATCATCTGGCCGCAGACGCGGACGACGTTGCCGTTGACCGCACCCGAGCCCGGGCTGGCGAACCAGGCGATGGTCTCGGCGACATCGACGGGCAGACCGCCCTGCGCCATCGCGTTGAGCCGCTGGCCGACCTCACGGGTCGCGAACGGCACGGCCGCGGTCATCTGCGTGATGATGAAGCCCGGGGCCACGGCGTTGACGGTGATGCCGTCGTCCAGGTCGTCGCGCAGGCTCTCCACGAGGCCGATGACGCCGGCCTTGGAGGTCGCGTAGTTGGTCTGGCCGACGTTGCCGGCGATGCCCGCGATCGAGGCCACGCCGACGATCCGGCCGCCGGCGTTGACGACGCCGGAGTCGAGGAGCTCGCGCGTGATCAGCTCCGGGGCGGTGAGGTTGACCGCGATGACGCTGTTCCAGCGGTCCTCGGCCATGTTGGCGATCCGCTTGTCGCGGGTGATGCCGGCGTTGTGGACGACCACGTCGACGCCGCCGTGGTGCTCCTTGACGTGGTGGGCGATCCGTTGCGGGGCGTCCTTGGCGGTGATGTCGAGGAAGAGGTGGTCGCCCTCGAGCTCGGCCATCAACGTCTGGAGCTCGCTGGCCGCCTGGGGCACGTCGACACCCACGACGGTCGCGCCGTCACGGTGGAGCACGCGGGCGATCTCCTCGCCGATGCCACGGCTGGCCCCCGTCACCAGGGCGACGCTGCCGGCCAGCGGGCGGGTCCAGTCGGCGACCTCGTCGGTCGAGGTGGCGCCGTGGGCGCCGACCCGGACCACCTGTCCCGAGACGTAGGCCGACTTGGGGGAGAGGAGGAAGGCCAGGGTGGAGGCCAGCGCACCGTCCGCTGCCGGAGCGACGTAGACCAGCTGCGCGGTCCCGCCGCGACCGATCTCCTTGCCGAGCGAGCGGGTGAAGCCCTCGAGCGAGCGCTGGGCGATCCGCTCCGAGCCCGACCGCAGCTCCGGCGGCGTACCGATCACCACGACGCGGGGGCAGGACGCGAGCCGTCGCATCAACGGCGTGAAGAACCCCTGCAGGGCGACGAGCCCGGCGGTGTCCTCGATGCCGGTCGCGTCGAAGACGAGGGCCTTGGCGCTCGCGCCTTCCTCGAGCTCGGTGGCCGAGGCGATCCCGAGGCCGTCGAGCGTCGTGGGCAGCACCTCGCCGAGGCGACCGGAGCCGCCCAGCACGACCATGCCGTCGACGAGCGGGCCGCCGTCGGACCAGCGCTCGAGCGGGGTGGGGTTGGGCAGGCCGAGGTTCTTGACGACCATCCGGCCGATCGTGGTGGACGCGAAGCCCTGATAGCGGTCGCTCATGGTGACGGGATCCCTCTGGGTCGGATGGGGAGGTGTAGACACTGGGACGAGGCCATGTAACTCGTTGTGCAACTCAACGTCCAGATTTCGTGACGTGCCCCTCACATCGTTGGCGACGGGTGGGACACCGGCAAGGATAGGAGCAGGCGCGCCCCGCCAGTCTCGTCACCAGTCTTGTGATCCAGGAGAGCCCGCATGCAGCCCACCACCCGCCCCGTCGCCGTCGTCGGCGGCAACCGCATCCCGTTCGCCCGCTCCAACACGGTCTACGCCGGGGTCTCCAACCAGGAGATGCTCACCGCCGCCATCGACGGCCTCGTGGACCGGTTCGACCTGCAGGGCGAGCGCGTCGGCGAGGTGGTCGCCGGCGCCGTGCTCAAGCACTCGCGCGACTTCAACCTCACCCGCGAGTGCGTGCTCGGCTCCAAGCTCGCGCCCGAGACCCCTGCGACCGACATCCAGCAGGCCTGCGGCACCGGCCTGCAGGCAGCGATCCAGGTGGCCAACAAGATCGCCCTGGGCGTCATCGACGCCGGCGTCGCCGGCGGCACCGACACGACCTCCGACGCGCCGGTGGCGATCAGCGACAAGCTGCGCAGGAAGCTGATGAAGGTCAACTCCGCCAAGGACGCCGCCAGTCGTCTCAAGGCGCTCGGCGCGATCCGCCCCGGCGACATCGGCCTCGACATCCCCCAGAACGGCGAGCCGCGCACCCGCCTGTCGATGGGTGAGCACGCCGCACTGACCGCGCTCGAGTGGCGCATCGCCCGCGAGGCCCAGGACGAGCTCGCGGCCCGTTCGCACCACAACCTGGCGCGCTCCTACGACGAGGGCTTCCACGACGACCTGATCACGGCGTTCCGCGGCGTCGAGCGCGACAACAACATGCGTCCCGACTCCTCGGTCGAGAAGCTCGCCACCCTCAAGCCGGTCTTCGGCAAGGGCGCGTCGGCCACGATGACGGCCGGCAACAGCACGCCGCTGTCCGACGGCGCGTCGGCAGTGCTGCTCGCGACCGACGAGTGGGCCGAGGAGCGTGGGCTGCCCGTGCTGGCGCACCTGGTCGACGCCGAGACGTCCGCCGTCGACTACGTCAACGGGCACGAGGGCCTGCTGATGGCCCCGGCGTACGCGGTGCCGCGGATGCTCGAGCGCAACGGCCTGACCCTCCAGGACTTCGACTACTACGAGATCCACGAGGCCTTCGCCTCGCAGGTGCTCTCGACACTTGCCGCGTGGGAGGACCCCGTGTTCTGCAAGGAGCGTCTCGGACTGGACGTCCCGCTGGGGTCGATCGACCGCGCGAAGCTCAACGTCAACGGCTCGTCGCTCGCCGCAGCGCACCCGTTCGCCGCCACCGGTGGACGGATCGTCCCGGTCGCGGCCAAGCTGCTGGCGCAGAAGGGCTCGGGTCGTGCCCTCATCTCCATCTGTGCCGCGGGCGGCCAGGGAGTCGTCGCCATCCTGGAGAGGTGAGCCGAGCGCTCACCCGTCCGCGACGATCAGGTGCGGGTGAGCCTGAACCACTCGCCCCGGCCGCCGCCGGGAGCCCGGGTGGGTGCCGCCTTGTCGGTCGAGGCGATGCCCGTCACGGCGGTCACGGACCAGCCGCGGTAGGCCCGCTCGATGTCGCGGCTGACGACCTCTCGTGGCCGCCGCATGGGCCAGGCTCGGCGACCACCCGTGCGGATCAGGACGGTGGCGTCCGGCTCGGCGAGCTCGGTGACACTTCCCGCCATCAGCGTGCGGCCGGCGTCGTCCAGGCTCTGGAAGCAGCCGACGTCGAGGAAGAGGTCGAAGCCGGAGCCGACCCCGGAGTGGACGAGGTGCCGGACGTCCCCGATGACGAACCTGGCGTCCTCGAGACCGTTGCGGCGTACGGCGACATCGACGGCCTGACGGACGTTGTCGACGCCGATCGCGTCCCAGCCGCGGTCGACGAGGAGCTTGGTGTTCGCGCCGCGGCCGCAGCCGAGGTCGATGGCGCGCTTGAGACCGTCCGGCCGGTCGTCCTCCTCGCGGTCGAGGAGGTGCTCGAGGGTGGGCTGGTCCTCTCGGCCCGCCTTCTCCCACGGGATGATCCCGGCGCGGTATGCGGTGGCGTAGCCGATGCCCATATTGAGTTCCTGACCTGCGTGAGACGGAAAGTACCGCTCCCTTGTCACGGTACTCCTCCCCGCAGCCACCTTCGCCGAGCGCCGGTCGGCTCCGGTAGGGTCGGGGCCGATCGACATCCTTTAACGAGCCGTCCGGTGAGGCGGAGAAGGAGGTCCGGCGTGCAGATGCCTGCCCCTGGGACAAGACCCGACACTGGCCCGGAGAGGGCGGATCGCACCGTCCTCGACGCCCGTGACATCTCCCGGGCGCTGACCCGGATCTCCCACGAGCTGCTCGAGCGCAACAAGGGCGCCGACGACCTGGTGCTCCTCGGGCTGCACACCCGCGGCGTGCCGCTGGCCCGCCGGATCGCCGAGCGGATCGCAGCGGTGGAGGGCGCACCCGTCGCGGTGGGCGAGCTCGACGTCACGCTCTACCGCGACGACCTGCGGTCCCAGCCCACGCGGCGTGCCCACAAGACTGCGCTGCCGGCCGGGGGCATCGACCGCAAGGTGGTCGTCCTGGTCGACGACGTCCTCTTCTCCGGCCGCACCATCCGCGCCGCCCTCGACGCCCTCGCCGACCTCGGCCGTCCCTCTGCCGTGCGCCTCGCCGTGCTGGTCGACCGCGGGCACCGCCAGCTGCCGATCCGCGCCGACCACGTCGGCAAGAACCTGCCCAGCGCGCTCGCGGAGCGGGTCAGCGTCCGGCTCACCGAGATCGACGGCACCGACGAGGTGAGCATCTCGTGAAGCACCTGCTCTCCATCGACGACCTCTCCACCGACGAGATCCACGCGCTCTTCGCCACGGCCGCCGACATGCACGACGTGCAGAGCCGGGAGGTCAAGAAGCTGCCCGCGCTGCGCGGACGCACGGTCGTCAACATGTTCTTCGAGGACTCCACGCGCACCCGGTCGTCGTTCGAGATCGCGGGCAAGTGGCTCTCGGCCGATGTCATCAACGTCAGCGCCAAGGGCTCGAGCACCTCCAAGGGCGAGAGCCTCCGCGACACCGTGCTGACTGTCTGCGCGATGGGAGTCGACGGGCTCGTCATCCGGCACCCCGCCAGCGGCGCGGCCGTGCAGGTCAGCGAATGGGTCGACGCCTCGGTGGTCAACGCCGGCGACGGGATGCACGAGCACCCGACCCAGGCCCTGCTCGACGCCTACACCCTGCAACGGCGCCTCGGCTCGCTCGAGGGCCGCCACGTCGCGATCATCGGCGACCTGACGCACAGCCGGGTCTTCCGGTCCAACGTGCAGTGCCTGACCAGGCTCGGCGCGCGCGTCACGGTCGTCGCGCCTCCCACGTTGATGCCGAGCGGGATAGGCGCGTGGTCGGCCTCGGCCGGCTTCGAGACGTCGTACGACGTCGACGCGGTGCTGCCGGACGCGGACGCCGTGATGATGCTGCGGGTGCAGCGCGAGCGGATGTCCGGTGCCTACTTCCCGAGCGCGAGGGAGTACACCGTCGGCTACGGACTGACCCGCAACCGGCTCGCGCTGCTCAAGCCGGACGTACCGATCTGCCACCCCGGGCCGATGAACCGCGGTCTCGAGATCGCCGCCGACGCCGCGGACGCGGCGCAGTCGGTCGTGCTCGAGCAGGTCTCGAGCGGGCTCGCGATCCGGATGGCCGTGCTCTACCACCTGCTCGCCGGAGAGCCCCAAGGAGGGACTGCCTGATGTCGCTGGTGATCAAGGGAGCCTCGCTGCTCGGCGAGGAGACGACGGACCTCTACGTCGACGACAGCGGGTCGTTCGTCGACACAGCCCCGTCGGGCGCCGAGACCATCGACGCCGAGGGCCTCGTCGCCCTGCCCGGTCTCGTCGACCTCCACACGCACCTGCGCGAGCCGGGACGCGAGGACGCCGAGACCATCCTGACCGGCTCGCAGGCCGCGGCCCTGGGCGGCTACACGGCCGTGCTCGCGATGGCCAACACCACCCCGGTGACCGACACCGCCGAGGCCGCGACCCGCGTGTGGGAGCTGGGCCGCGAGGCGGGCCTGGTGCACGTGCAGCCGGTCGGGGCCGTGACGCGCGGTCTCGGGGGCGAGGAGCTCGCCGAGCTCGGGCTCATGCACCGCTCCCGGGCGGGTGTGACCGTGTTCTCCGACGACGGCAAGTGCGTCCACGACGCCCGGGTGATGCGACGCGCCCTGGAGTACGTCAAGGCGTTCGGCGGCGTGGTCTCCCAACACTCCCAGGACCCCACCCTGGCGGGTCCAGCGGCCTGCTGCCACGAGGGCGAGCTCTCCGGCCGGCTCGGCCTCCCGGGATGGCCCGGCATCGCCGAGGAGGTCATCGTCGCGCGCGACGTGATGCTGGCCCGTCACACCGGCTCGCGGGTCCACGTCGCCCACGTGTCGACGGCCGGCTCGGTCGAGGTGCTGCGTTGGGCCAAGGCGCAGGCCAGGCAGGACGGCCACTGGGACGTCACGGCTGAGGTCACGCCACACCACCTGCTGCTCACCACTGACCTGCTGACCGGCTACGACCCGACCTTCAAGGTCAACCCGCCACTGCGGCCGCAGGAGGACGTCGACGCCCTACGCGAGGCGCTGGCCGACGGCACGATCGACGCCGTCGCGACCGACCACGCGCCGCACGCGCGGCACGACAAGGAGCACGCCTTCGTCGATGCGGCATTCGGCATGCTCGGCCTGGAGACGGCCCTGGGCGTGGTCCGCACGGTGATGGAGGACCTCTCGTGGGCCGACATCGCGCGGGTCATGTCGGTCACCCCGGCTCGCATCGCGGGGCTGGGCGGACAGGGCCGGGTGCTGGCACCGGGGTCACCGGCCAACGTCGTCCTCGTCGACCCCGAGGCCGACGTCACCGTGGACCGCGACGCCTCGTCGTCGCTGTCGCGCAACAACCCGTGGCACGGCCGGAGCCTGACCTCGCGCGTGGTGCACACCGTCTACGCCGGTCGGGTGACCGTGCGCGACGGTGCGCTGGTCCAGGCCTGACCCGACCCGCTCAGCTGGTGCGGCGGCGCAGGTCCAGCACGTTGTCCTGACCGCGGTCGCGGACCGTCGTACGGCCTCGGGTGACGGCCACGGAGTTGCGGTCGCCGGTGAGCACGAGCCGGTCGGCGCGGGTCACGGCGAGGAGGTTGTCGGAGCCGGTGATCCGGGTGCGATAGGTCGTGGCGGCGGTGACCGAGTCCGACCCGCGCATGCGCAGGACGTTGAGGGTGCCGGCGCTGAGCGACGACGAGGTGCTGGTGAGCTCGGCGCGCTCGACGAGGCCGGCCACGGTGACCGTCGAGCCGGCCCCGGTGACCGTCAAGGTCTGGATCGACGGGGTGCTCACGCTGTTGCCGGCGCCGACGAGGTGCACGGCGGCGAGCGGCTTGGCGGTCACGGCGTTGCCGGTGCCCTCGAGGATCAGCTCGGTCGCGGCCGGCATCGTGACGGTGGCGTCGTCAGCGGTCACCCTCACCACGCCGCAAGTCCCACCCAGGTCGTAGGCGACGTCGTCCCACGGGAGCACGGTCTCGCGCCCGACCTCGCACTGGACGGGGAGGGCGATCCCGTCGGAGTGGACCGGGGCGGCCATGGCCGCGGCTGTCCCGGTGGTGCCGAGGAGGAGCAGGAGGGTGGCGGTGGTCCGGGACGTGCGCTTCACAAGTGGTCCTCGTCGGCTCGGGAACAGGTACATACCGAGAGTACGCACTCGAGGACCGAAGCGCCGTGGGCCGGGTCACAGCGGCCCATTCCCAGCGGCCCACTCCTAGCGGCCCACTCACACTGGCCGCGTCACGGTTCCGGTCAGGGGATCCCGGTCGGTGAGGCAGTAGACCTGCCCGCCCGGCGCCGTGAGCACGGACCAGAGCGCGTGCTCGGCGCGCAGGGTGGCACCCAGTGCGACGTGGCGTCGTACGTCCGCCGCACGGTCGGCCGATGCGAGGTCGGGATGGGCCCGCACCGGTCCGTCGGCCTCCTCCAGACGCTGGAGGAGGATGCGAGGCCGGCCGTCCTCGACGAGCCGGGCGAACCCCGGCACGGAGCCCTGCTGGAGGTCGCGACCGGTGAGGTCGCGCCAGAAGGCTGTCTCGACGTCCCATGCGCCCGACGGGACGTCGAGGCACACCTGGTCGAGGATCGTCGAGCCGTCGCGCAGGAGGGTCGGCTCGCCTTCCAGCAGCGTCTGGCAGAAGGTGAAGCCGCCGGGCGAACGCATGACCTCGACGTCGTGGTAGGTCCACGCAGTGGTCGCGCCCAGGGAGCGGGCCCGGTCGATGCTCGCCGGGCGGTCGGCCGAGTCGAGGTCGAGGTGGATGCCGGCCGAGCGGTCGACGGCCTGCATCCTGACGTACGCCGGTCCGGCGGGCGGCAGCAGCGTGAGGAACTGCCCGTCCTCGCCGCGGCGCGCCGAGGGCAGCCACCCGGTGACCGCCGACCAGAAGGCCACGGCGTCCTCGAACTCGGCGGCCGGCGTGTCGAGGAAGATCTGGATCCACGCTGCCGGTGAATGGCTCATGCCCCGATCCTGACACCTCGTACAGTCGGGCGATGACCGATGTCCCACAGCTGTTGCACACGGTTCTCGACGCCCGCGACGTCCGGGCTGAGGCGGAGTTCTGGCGCGAGCTGCTGGGGCTGGTCTACCGACCCGGTGACGAGGTGCCGGACGGGCCGGACGACGCCGACTGGCTGGTGCTCACCCGGCCCGATGGGCGGCGCTGCCTGGCGATCCAGGAGGTGGAGTCGCTCCCCGCCAGCCGATGGCCCGAGCCGGGCCACCCGTCGGTGTCCCACCTCGACACCACGGTGCCGACGCGCGCCGCGCTCGACGCCGTCCACGAGCGGGTCATCGCGCTCGGCGGCGAGCTGCGCCTCGACCGCACGGACGACCCCGACGAGCCGCTGCGGGCCTACGCCAGTCCCGAGGGCCACGTCTTCTGCGTCTTCGTGGCGTGAGCCGAGGCGGTCCCTGCCAAGGGCGCCTAGGCCAGGCCGAGCGCCCGGGCCTCCTCCCAGAGGTCCTCGCGCACGCTGGGGTGGGCGGCCTGCTCGATCAGGTTGCGCGCCTGCTCGCGCTCGTCGCGTCCCCACATCCAGGCGACGCCCTGCTCGGTGACGACCGCCCCGTGCTGGAAGGACGTCACCGGCTCGTCGACCAGCGGGACGATCGTCGACACGTCCGCTCGCGGGTGCCAGCTGCGGAGTGCCATGAAGGCCCGGCCGCCGGGTGAGTGGCTCGCCCCCACGGTGAAGTCGGTCTGGCCACCGAAGCCGCTGTAGATGCGTGCCCCGATCCGCGAGGCGTTGGCCTGGTCGAACAGGTCGACCTGGAGCGCGGTGTTGATCGACGTCATCGCGGGCTGACGGGCGATCTCGGCGGGGGAGTTGGTCGTCTCGGTGCGCAGCATCCGCACTCGCGGGTTGTCGTCGACCCAGTCGTAGAGCTCCTGGCTGCCGAACACGAACGACGTACGCACCGGCGTGCCACGGTCCAGCGCACCGGCCTGCTCGAGGGCGAGGACGCCGTCGCTGAACATCTCCGTCCAGATCCGGAGACCACGACGCTCGAGCACCCCGGCGATCGTGGCGTCGGGCACCTCGCCGATGCCCGCCTGCAGCGTGGCGCCGTCACCGATCTCTCGGGCGACGCGCGAGCCGATCAGCCGCGCGTCGTCGCTGGGCGGACGGGCGGTGTGGGTGGCCAGGGGCGCATCGATCTCGACACCGAGGTCGATGTCCTCGACCAGGATCTCCGAGTCGCCGAAGGTCCACGGCATCAGCGGGTTGAGCTGGGCGACGACCAGTGCGCCGCGGGCTCGAGCGGCCTCGATGGCGGCCGGCAGCACGTTGACCTCGAGGCCGAGGGAGACCCGGCCGTCGCGGGGGATCGTGGTGTGCACGACCACGACGTCCGGCACCAGCGGGCCGTGGAAGAGCCGGGGCACCATCGACAGCCGGCAGGGGACGTAGGACAGCCGTGGGTGCCGGCGGAAGCCGGGGCCGACGAAGGTGGTCTCCGGCACGACCCCGTCGTGCAGCGGCAGGTCCGGCTGCGCATTGAGTGCGTGGAGACGGGCCGCAGGAAGCTCGGCCAGCAGGGGACCGAGCAGCGACACCGGTGAGGCGAAGTTGCCGCTGGTCACGATGCGGGGGGTCACCCGTGCGTCGAGCCCTTCGCAGTGCTCGCGGGCGGAACGGACGGCCTGGTCGAGCTCGACGACGCGCATGCCACCAGAGTGTCAGCACCAGCGGCACGATGAATGGGCCATTCGGCCCTCGTGACCCGGGCCGGTGGACCAGGTGGATCCAGGGCCGAGGCGACGCGCGTCCGCGGCGGTCAGGCCCGTCGGTGCACCCGGATGTGGTTGTTGGCACCACGGACCACGACCTTTGTCATGCCCTTGGTCACCACGACCGTGTTGTTGGGCCCGACGACCTTCAGCGAGGGCAGCCGGGTCAGGCGCACCCGGTTGTTGGCGCCGCGCACCACCACCTCGGTCGAGCTGGTCGCCTTCAAGGTGGCGTTGGCCGTCCTGATGAGCACGTCGCCCGTGTGGTCCGCCTTCAGCTCGACGTTGCCGGCGAGCAGCTTCACGCGGCCGATCGTGCCCGCGAAGGTGGCGGAGTCGTTGCCCTCGGACACGGTCACGTCCCCGGCGCTCGGAGCCGTGACACGGCTGTTGCCGCCTCCGAGGTCCACGGTGCCGAGGTGGCCGGTGGCGGTCACGTCGGTGTTGGCGCCGGTCACCGTCAGGCTCGCGGCCGCCGGCATCGTGACCTCGGTGTTGCTGCCCGACACGACGACGTCGACGCAGGTGCCCGTCACGGCCACCGTCTCAACGCTCTGGTCGACGGTGATGGACCCGCCCCCGCAGTCGAGGACCACGTCGGCGTGCGCCGGGGGATTCGCGCCGAGCAGCGCGGCGGAGAGGGTGAGGGAGGTGGCGGCCGCGAGGGCGGCACGGGACAGGGCGGATGTCGTGGAGAGCATGTCGGCGATGCTGCCCCGCCCGAGACCCCGGGAAACCGGACGGCGGGAAAATCGGTTGGGGCGGCGACGGACGGTCCCTACGATGGCCTGATCATGTGGATCCAGGACTGAACCGACTCGCGTCCGCGGCGGCGCCCCAGTGCGCCTCGAGCCCGGCGAGTCCCTTCCTGATCTCGAAGGACGTCCGCATGCCCGGATCCACCACCATCCTCGCCCCGCTCGTCATCGGCGGCCTCTCGGTCACCTACCCCGACCGCTCCGTCCTGACCGGCATCGACCTCGTGGCCCAGCCGGGTCGCCGGATCGGGCTCGTCGGGGAGAACGGCGTGGGCAAGTCGACGCTGCTGCGCGCAGTCGCCGGCAGGCTGCCTGCTCGGGCACGGCTCTCCGGGACCATCCAGGCTCCTGCCGACCTCGTGCTGCTCGGCCAGGAGCCGCCCTTCCGCGACAGTGCCAGCGTCGCCGAGGTCCTCGCGCTCACCCTGGCGCCGTTGCGCACCGCGGTGGCGGACGTCGAGCGGCTGGCCGGGGCGACGGGCACCGCAGAGGGCGACGAGGCGTACGCGCGTGCGCTGGAGCAGGCGCTCACGCACGACGCCTGGGACGCCGACCGGCGCGCGGCCCTCGCGGCCGCCAGGCTCGGGCTGGACGACCTCGACCCCCAGCGGCCGGTGGGCACGCTCTCGGGCGGCCAGCGGACCCGTCTGGCCCTCGCCACGATCATGACGACCCGGCCGACGTGCCTGCTCCTCGACGAGCCCACCAACCATCTAGACGACGACGCGATCGAGGTGCTCACCGCCTTCCTCCGTGACCTGCCGGGCGTCGTGGTGCTGGCGAGCCACGACCGGGTCCTGCTCGACGACGTCTGCACCGACCTCGTCGACCTCGACGCGGGGGAGCTCGGCACCGACGGGAGCGGCGGCCGCCGGTTCGGCGGCGGCTGGAGCGCCTACGAGGCTGCGCGGGCGGACGCGCGGCGGCGGTGGGAGACGACGTACGCCGAGCAGCAGGAGGAGATCGCCCGGCTCCGGGCGGCGACGCGGATCGGCACCGCCGCGATCGCGCACGACCGCGGGCCGACGGACGGCGACAAGTACATCTGCTCCTTCAAGGGCGCTCGGGTGGACCAGACCCTGGCCAGGCGCAAGCGCGACGCCCAGCGGCGGCTCGAGGTGGCCGAGCGCGAGCAGGTGCGCAAGCCGCCACCACCGCTCGCCTTCCGGGGCGACCTGACCACGGCCGCGACCGGGCGACTGGTGCAGGCACGCGACCTGGAGGTCGCCGGCCGGACGCGGCTGGCACGGCTGGACCTGGCGGCGGGGGAGCACCTGCTGCTCACCGGCCCCAACGGCTCCGGCAAGTCGACCCTGCTCGGCGTCCTGTCCGGGCGGCTCCAGCCCACGACCGGCACGGTGGAGGTCACCGCCCGCCGGGTCCGCGAGCTGACCCAGGACCCGCAGGTGGCGGACCCCACGCGCTCCGCCGCCGCGACGTACGACCACGCGGTCCGCGGGCTCCCCGACCCACCGCGGCTCCGGGACCTCGGGCTGCTGCACCCGCGCGACCACTGCACGGCCGTCGGCAGCCTGTCGGTCGGCCAGCGACGACGGCTGGGACTGGCCGTCGCGATCGCGGCCGCACCCGACCTGCTCCTGCTCGACGAGCCCACCAACCACGTCTCGCTCGCCCTGGCCGGCGAGCTGGAAGAGGCCCTGGCGACGGCTCCGGGCGGGGTCCTCCTGGCCTCCCACGACCGGTGGCTGCGGCGCCGGTGGGCCGGTCCGGAGCTCACGCTGACGCCGGTCGGGTGATCGACCGTGCCGTGGACTGGGTGCTCGCCGTGGACGCTGGGACCCCGTCATGGCGGGAGTCGAGCGGCCCGGCGTCCGCTCGAGTCGTGTCGTGGACGCGATGCCGTCCGGAGACCGGTCCGCTGGTAAGGTCGGCGTCGGCTCGAACATCCTTTAACGATCCGTCCCGTGAGGCGGAGAAGGAGGTACGGCGTGGCTCTGCCTGCCCCTGCGATCATGGTCCTCGAGGACGGTCGCACCTTTCGCGGTGAGTCCTTCGGTGCCGAGGGCGAGACCTTCGGCGAAGCAGTCTTCTCGACCGGCATGTCCGGCTACCAGGAGACGCTGACGGACCCCAGCTATCACCGCCAGGTCGTCGTGATGACGGCTCCGCACATCGGCAACACCGGGATGAACGACGAGGACCCGGAGTCCTCGCGCATCTGGGTCGCCGGCTACGTCGTCCGCGATCCTGCGCGCGTGCCGTCCAACTGGCGCAGCGTCCGCGGTCTCGGCGACGAGCTGCGCGACCAGGGCGTCGTCGGCATCTCCGGCGTCGACACCCGCGCCCTGACCCGGCACCTGCGCGAGCGCGGCGCGATGCGCGTCGGCATCTCCACCACCGAGACCGACCCCGGGCGGCTGCTCCAGCGGGTGCTCGAGCACGGCCAGATGGCCGGTGCCAACCTGAGCGAGGCGGTCTCGACCCCCGAGGCGTACGTCGTCGAGGCACAGGGCGAGCGTCGCTTCACCGTGGCGGCGATCGACCTCGGCATCAAGGCCAACACGCCCCGGATGATGAGCGAGCGCGGCATCGAGGTGCACGTGCTGCCGGCGACCTCGACCCTGGAGGAGGTCCAGGCAGTCGGCGCCGACGGGCTGTTCTTCTCCAACGGCCCCGGCGACCCGGCGGCCACCACCGCCCAGGTGGAGCTGCTGCAGGGTGCGCTGCGCTCCGGTCTGCCCTACTTCGGGATCTGCTTCGGCAACCAGCTGTTCGGTCGCGCGCTCGGCTTCGGCACCTACAAGCTGAAGTACGGCCACCGCGGCATCAACCAGCCGGTGATGGACCGCACCACCGGAAAGGTCGAGGTCACCGCCCACAACCACGGCTTCGCCGTCGATGCGCCGCTCGAGGGCAGCACGACGACGGAGTTCGGCGAGGTGACCGTCAGCCACGTCTGCCTCAACGACGACGTCGTCGAGGGCCTCGAGCTGCGCGACGAGCAGGGCGCGCTGAGGAGCTTCTCCGTGCAGTACCACCCCGAGGCTGCCGCCGGGCCGCACGACGCGGCCTACCTCTTCGACCGCTTCGCCGATCTCATGTCCGAGCGGAAGGGGGCCTGACATGCCCAAGCGCACCGACATCCAGTCCGTGATGGTCATCGGCTCCGGGCCGATCATCATCGGCCAGGCCTGCGAGTTCGACTACTCCGGCACCCAGGCGTGCCGGGTGCTGCGCGAGGAGGGCCTGCGGGTCGTCCTGGTCAACTCCAACCCCGCCACGATCATGACCGACCCCGAGTTCGCCGACGCGACCTACGTCGAGCCGATCACGCCGGAGTTCGTCGAGAAGGTCATCGCCAAGGAGCGCCCCGACGCGCTGCTGGCGACCCTCGGCGGGCAGACGGCGCTCAACTGCGCGATGGCCCTCGACAAGGCCGGGGTCCTGGAGAAGTACGGCGTCGAGCTGATCGGCGCGTCCATCGAGGCGATCGAGCGCGGTGAGAACCGCCAGCAGTTCAAGAAGATCGTCGAGCAGCTCGGCGGCGAGAGCGCCCGCAGCGTGATCTGCCACTCGATGGACGACCTCCTCGAGGCCGCTGATGACCTCGGCTACCCGATGGTCGTCCGGCCGTCGTTCACCATGGGCGGCACGGGGTCGGGGATGGCCTACAACGAGGCCGACCTCCGCCGCATCGGCGGCTCCGGCCTGGCCGCGAGCCCGACCACCGAGGTGCTCCTCGAGGAGTCGATCATCGGCTGGAAGGAGTACGAGCTCGAGGTCATGCGCGACAGCGCTGACAACAGCGTGATCGTGTGCTCGATCGAGAACCTCGACCCGATGGGCGTCCACACGGGCGACTCGATCACCGTCGCGCCCGCGATGACGCTCACCGACCGCGAGTACCAGGCCATGCGCGACCTGGCGATCGGCATCATCCGCGCCGTCGGCGTCGACACCGGTGGCTGCAACATCCAGTACGCCGTCAACCCGGCGGACGGGCGGCTGATCGTCATCGAGATGAACCCCCGCGTCTCGCGCTCCTCGGCGCTGGCCTCGAAGGCGACCGGCTTCCCGATCGCCAAGATCGCCGCCAAGGTCGCCATCGGCTACACCCTCGACGAGATCCGCAACGACATCACCGTCCGGGAGGACGGACAGAGCACGCCGGCCTCCTTCGAGCCGACGCTCGACTACGTCGTCGTGAAGGTCCCGCGGTTCGCCTTCGAGAAGTTCCCCGAGGCCGACCCGACGCTGACCACGCACATGAAGTCGGTCGGCGAGGCGATGGCCATCGGCCGCAACTTCACCGAGGCCCTGCAGAAGGCCCTTCGCTCCCTGGAGAGCAAGCACGCGCCCTTCGACTGGCACAAGCACTTCGACGACGAGCTCGCCTCCGCGGAGACGAAGGCCAGGCTGCTCCAGGAGATCAGCGTCCCGCACGACGGGCGCCTCAAGAAGGTGATGGACGCGATCCGCGCCGGAGCCACTCCGGAGGAGATCTTCGAGGCCACGAAGATCGATCCGTGGTTCCTCGACCAGCTGGCGCTCATCAACGAGGTGGCCGTCCAGCTCATCGACGCACCCGAGCTGACCCCCGAGCTGCTGCGCCTGGCCAAGCGGCACGGCTTCTCCGACGAGCAGATCGGCCGGATCCGTGGCCTCAGCGCCGACGTGATCCGCGGCGTCCGGCACGCCCTCGGGATCCGCCCGGTCTTCAAGACGGTCGACACCTGCGCCGCCGAGTTCGCCGCACGCACGCCCTACCACTACTCCTCCTACGACGAGGAGACCGAGGTCGAGCCGCGGGCCGAGGGCAAGGAGGCCGTGATCATCCTCGGCTCCGGGCCCAACCGCATCGGGCAGGGCATCGAGTTCGACTACAGCTGCGTGCACGCCTCCATGGCGCTGGCCGAGGCCGGCTACGAGACGATCATGGTCAACTGCAACCCGGAGACGGTGAGCACCGACTACGACACCTCCGACCGGCTCTACTTCGAGCCGCTGACGCTGGAGGACGTCCTCGAGATCGTCCACGCCGAGCAGAAGGCCGGCCCGATCGCCGGCGTGGTGTGCCAGCTCGGCGGACAGACGCCGCTCGGGCTCGCGCAGGGCCTCGCCGACGCGGGGGTCGAGATCGTCGGCACCTCGCCGGAGTCGATCCACCTCGCCGAGGAGCGGGGAGCGTTCGGCCGGGTCCTCGCCGACGCCGGCCTGCCGGCGCCCAAGCACGGCACCGCGACGTCGTACCCCCAAGCCCAGCGGATCGCCCACGAGATCGGCTACCCGGTCCTCGTGCGCCCGTCGTACGTCCTGGGCGGACGCGGCATGGAGATCGTCTACGACGACGCCGCGCTCGAGGCCTACCTCGAGAAGTACGTCGCCAACGGGCTGATCAACGAGCGCCAGCCGGTGCTGGTGGACCGCTTCCTCGACGACGCGGTCGAGATCGACGTGGACGCCATCTTCGACGGCGAGGAGCTCTTCCTCGGCGGCGTGATGGAGCACATCGAGGAGGCCGGCATCCACTCGGGCGACTCGTCCTGCGCCCTCCCCCCGATCACGCTCGGGCGCGAGGAGATCGACCGGATCCGGCGCTCCACCGAGGCGATCGCCCGCGGGCTCGACGTCCGGGGGCTGCTCAACATCCAGTTCGCCCTGGCCTCCGACGTGCTCTACGTCCTCGAGGCCAACCCGCGTGCCTCGCGGACGGTGCCGTTCGTGTCGAAGGCGACGGCGACCCCACTGGCCAAGGCGGCCGCCCGGGTGATGCTGGGCGAGTCGATCGCCGACCTGCGTACTGCGGGCGTGCTGCCCGCTGTCGGCGACGGCGGCCACCTGCCCGACGGCTCGCCGATCGCGGTCAAGGAGGCGGTCCTGCCCTTCGACCGGTTCAAGACCGCCGACGGCCGCACGGTCGACGCGCTGCTCGGCCCGGAGATGCGCTCGACCGGCGAGGTGATGGGCTTCGACGCCTTCTTCGGCACCGCGTTCGCGAAGGCGCAGGCCGCGGCCTACGGCTCCCTCCCGCTGTCGGGCCGGGTCTTCGTCTCGGTCGCCAACCGCGACAAGCGGCACATGATCTTCCCGGTCAAGCAGATCGCCGACATGGGCTTCGAGATCCTCGCGACCGCCGGCACCGCCGAGGTCCTGCGGCGCAACGGCGTCCGGGCCACCGTCGTGCGCAAGCAGTCCGAGGGCGAGGGCCCTGACGGCGAGCCGACGATCGTCGGGCGCATCTGGGCACGCGAGGTGGACCTGGTCATCAACACACCGCACGGCGCCACCAGCGGCGGCTCGCCCCGCATGGACGGCTACGACATCCGCACCGCGGCCGTGGCCACCGACATCCCCTGCATCACGACCATCCAGGGTCTGGGAGCCGCCGTGCAGGGGCTCGAGGCGATGCGCCGCGGCGACATCGGCGTCCGGTCGCTGCAGGACTGGGCCCGGCTGACGACCGGCGACGGCGGGACCGCCTGAGCCGGTGAAGCCGTACGACGTCGTCTTCGAGCAGGCCCTGACCCGGGTGGACCCCGAACGCATCCACCACGCGGCGTTCCGTGCCATCCGGGCAGCCACACCCGTGACGAGCCGGCTCGTCCGCACGCCGCTCGAGCGGCGAGCCGGGGCGACCTCCCACGTGAACGCGATGGGCCTGGCCTTCCCGCACCCGCTCGGCCTGGCCGCGGGGTTCGACAAGAACGCCGTCGGCATCGACGGGCTGGCGGCCCTCGGATTCGGGCACGTGGAGGTCGGCACGGTCACGGGGGAGGCGCAGCCGGGCAACCCCCAGCCGCGGCTGTTCCGGCTCACCGCGGACCGCGCGATCGTCAACCGGATGGGCTTCAACAACGACGGCGCCGAGGTCGTGGCGCGGCGGCTTGCCGCTTGGCGGGCCGCGGGCGGCGGCTCCATCCTCGGAGTCAACATCGGCAAGACCAAGGTCGTGCCCGAGGAGGAGGCCGTCCGCGACTACGAGAAGTCGGCCGGCCTGCTCGCACCCCACGCCGACTACCTCGTCGTCAACGTCTCCTCACCCAACACGCCCGGCCTGCGCGACCTGCAGGCGGTGGAGAAGCTCGAGCCCCTGCTCGCCGCCGTACGACGACGCGCCGACGAGGTGCGGCCCAACCACCGCGTGCCGCTGCTGGTGAAGATCGCGCCCGACCTCAGCGACGACGACGTGGTCGCGGTGGCCGACCTCGCGCTCGCCAGTGGGCTGGACGGGATCATCGCCACCAACACGACGATCAGCCGCGACGGGCTCGCCAGTCCGCGTGCCGAGGTGGAGCGGATCGGCGCCGGAGGCCTCAGCGGGCGTCCGCTCACCGACAGGTCCGAGGACGTGGTCCGCCTGCTGCGCGAGCGCGTCGGACCCGACCTGACCATTGTCGGCGTCGGGGGCATCACCACGGTCGACGACGCGCGCCGGCGCCTCGCGGCCGGGGCAGACCTGCTCCAGGGCTACACCGCGTTCGTCTACGAGGGTCCGCTGTGGCCGCGGCGCATCGTGCGGGGACTCGCCCGTGGTCAGTGATGTGCATGCCTGAGGCGCGTGCCCCCGTGCACGTCGACGGCGAGGTCGTCGCCAGCAAGCGCATCGGGGGCTACCGTCACCTGACCCTCACGGCGCCGGGAGTGCCCGAACGCTTCCGCGCAGGGAACTTCGTGGCGGTGAGCGTGGCGGGCCACGTCACGCGCCGGACCCTCTGGGTGCACCGGGTCCGCGCCTCCAGCGCCTTCGGCCCGACGCTCGACGTCGTGGTCGAGGCCCGGGGGAGTGGCACCGCCTGGCTGACCGCCCAGCCTGTCGGCGCGAAGGTCGCGATCACCGGACCGCTGGGTCGGGCGTTCGCCCTGCCCAAGGAGGCGGTCTCCTGCCTGCTCGTGGGCGAGGGCTACGCCGCAGCACCGCTGTTCCCCCTCGCCGAGCGACTGCGCGAGCGCGGCTGCGCGGTCTCGCTCGTGGTGTCCGCGCCCGACGAGGCGCGGCTGCTCTCCGCGCTGGAGGCGCGGCGGTCCGCCCGCTCCGTCACCGTCCTCACCGCAGACGGGTCGGTCGGCCAGCGCGGCACCGTGGGCGACCACGTCGACGACCTCGTACGTCGCAGCGAGGCCGATGTCGTCTACGCAGCGGGCCCCAGTCACGTGCTGCGCGCCGCTGCAGGTGCCGCCGAGCGCGTGGGTGCCTGGAGCCAGGTGGCGGTCGAGACCTCGATGCCGTGCGGCACGGGCCTCTGCCACGGCTGCCCCCTCCCGGTCGTGGGGGAGGACGGCGTGGACCGCGTCGTCCGGGCCTGCACCGAGGGTCCCGTCGTGCGGGGTGACCGCGTCCGGTGGGACGACCTGTGACAAACCCACGGAGGACCACCCCGATGAGCGCGTGGCTGCCCGGGCCGGTCCTGGTCGCCGCCGGCTGCGGCGGCACCGGGCGCGAGCTCGAGCCGTACGCCGGTCCCGCAGGCCTCGAGGGCCTCGACTTCGTGACCCGCTCGATCACCCTCGACGCCCGGCAGGGCGGACCCGGTCCGCGGCTGGTCGAGGTCCCCGGCGGGGTCGTCAACGCCGTGGGGCTGCCCAACCCCGGGCTCGAGCACTTCCTGGCCACCGAGCTCCCGTGGCTGGTGCGGGCCGGTGCGCGGGTCATCGTCTCCATCGCCGGCTCGACGATGGGCGAGTACGCCGACCTGGCGCGCCGCCTGAGCCGGGCGCCGGGCGTGGCCGGCCTCGAGGTCAACGTCGGGGCACCGGACGAGGTGGGTCTCGGGCTCTTCGAGGTCCGCGAGCCCTACCACTCGGCCAGCGTGATCGCCGCCGTGCGCCGCGAGTTCCCGGCCGACCGGCCCGTGCTGGCCAAGCTCCGCCCCGACGTCTCCCGAGTCGTCGAGGGCGCCCGCTCGTGCCACGAGGCCGGCGCCACCGCGATCGTGATCGGCAACGCCGTCCCCGCCGCCTTCCCCGACGGGAGGGCCGGAGGACTCAGCGGTCCGGCGATCGCCCCGATCGCCCTCAGGTGCGTCGCGGCTGTCCACCAGGCCCTGCCCGACCTCCCCACGATCGGCTGCGGAGGCGTACGCGACCTCGCATCGGCTCGCTCCTACCTCACCGCTGGCGCGACGGCCGTCCAGGTCGGCACCGCCCTGCTCCACGACCCGACCACCGTGGCCCGGCTGCGGGCCGAGCTCGACCCGACTCGCCACCCATCGACCCCCACACCGTCCGAGGAGGACGCATGACGCCGTTCGGCACCCGGCTGGCCCACGCGATCGAGGAGCGCGGGCGCTTCTGCGTCGGCATCGACCCGCACGCAGCCCTCCTGCAGGAGTGGGGGCTCGGCGACGACGTCGCGTCGCTGGAGCGGTTCGCCCTCACCGTGGTGGAGGCCGTGGCGCCGGTGGTCAGCGTGGTGAAGCCGCAGAGCGCCTTCTACGAGCGGTTCGGCAGCCGGGGCATCGCCGTCCTCGAGCGCGTCATCGCCGAGTCGCGGGCCGCCGGTGCGCTGGTGCTGCTCGACGTGAAGCGGGGCGACATCGGCTCCACCAGCCAGGCCTACGCCGACGCCTACCTCGACCCGGCCTCCCCGCTCGCCTCGGACGCGGTCACCGCCAGCCCCTTCCTCGGCTTCGGGTCGCTCGACCCGATGATCGAGGCCTGCCGGCGCCACGGCGGCGGCCTGTTCGTCCTGGCGCTCACCTCCAACAAGGAGGGCCCGGAGGTCCAGCACGCGCGCACCGCCGACGGCACCGTGGCGGGCAACGTGCTCGACCACCTCCGCCGGCTCAACGACGGCGCCGCGCCGGTGGGCTCGTTCGGGGCCGTCGTCGGCGCCACCATCGGCTCCACCGCGGAGGACCTCGACATCAACGGCCCCTTCCTCGTGCCCGGTTACGGCGCCCAGGGCGGCACCACGGAGGACATGCGCCGGATCTTCGGTGCCGCCGCGCGCTGGGCGCTGCCCAGCTCGTCGCGCGAGGTGCTGCGCGCCGGGCCGGACCGCACGGCACTGCGGGACGCGGCGGTGCGCGGCAACGAGGCCGTGCACGGGTTGGGCGCGTGAGGCTGGCCGCCCTGCTCCTGCTGGTCCCCCTTGCTGTGGGGTGCTCCGGGGACCCCCAGGCCGACTACTGCGACGGGGTCGAGGAGCACCAGCGGGAGCTGAGCGACGTCGCGGCGTCGGAGGACCCCGGCGCGATCTTCGACGCGCTCGACACCTACGACGACCTGCGCGAGGAGGCTCCGCGTGACATCGCAGACGACTGGGACGCGGTGATCGACCCGCTGCGGCGGCTCGAGGAGGTGCTGGCCGACAACGGCGTCGACCCGTCGTCGTACGCCGCGGACGAGCCCCCGGCCGACCTCGACGACGAGGGCCGCGAGGCCGTCGAGGCCGCCGCCCGGGACGTCGGCTCCGAGCAGACGGTGACCGCGATGGCGGCGGTCGAGCAGCACGCCCTCGACGTGTGCGGGACGCCCCTCTCGCGCTAGGTCGTACGTCGCTGACTGTTCACCACGGTATGTCGTCCAACCCGCACTTCCCCGGGTCAATTGAACGCGGGAAGTGCCGGTTGACCTGCATACCTTGATGAACAGACGCCGGGGCGCGGCCGAAGTGGCCGGTGCAATTGCCTGCCCCGACGGGACCTGACTAGATTGAGCCGGACCACCGCCGGACCGACCCCTTAAGGACAGCTTTCGTGGCCTTGCCCCCTCTGACGCCCGAGCAGCGCCAGGCAGCCCTCGACAAGGCTGCGGCCTCCCGACGCGAGCGGGCCGAGGTGAAGAACCGCCTCAAGAACTCCGGTGGCTCGATCCTCGACGTCCTCGAGGAGGGCCGGACCAACGAGGTCATCGGCAAGATGCGCGTGGTCGAGCTCCTCCAGTCGGTCCCGGGCCTTGGCCGCGTGCGCGCGCGCCAGGTCATGCAGCGGCTCGGCATCGCCGAGAGCCGCCGCGTCCGCGGCCTGGGCGTGAAGCAGGTCGCTGCGCTCGAGCGCGAGTTCGGCCCCGACGCGCCGTGATCGAGTCCGGGTCCTCCGACTCTGCCGCCAGTCCTCCTCGCCGCTCCCGCCTGATCGTCCTCGCCGGCCCGACGGCCGTGGGAAAGGGCACCGTGGCCGCCGACGTACGCCGTCGGCACCCCGAGGTCTGGATCTCCGTCTCCGCGACCACCCGCGCGCCGCGCCCGGGTGAGGAGAACGGCGTCCACTACTGGTTCGTCTCCAACGAGGAGTTCGACGCGATGATCGAGAGGGGCGACCTCCTGGAGTGGGCGGTCGTCCACCAGGCGGCCCGCTACGGCACGCCGCGCGGTCCCGTCGACCTCGCGCTGGCGTCCGGGCACCCGGCGATGCTCGAGATCGACCTCCAGGGCGCGCGCCAGGTGCGCGAGACGATGCCCGAGGCTTTGTTCGTCTTCCTCAAACCACCGTCCTGGGACGAGCTCGTACGCAGGCTCGTCGGGCGCGGCACCGAGAGCGAGGCCGAGCGGGAGCGCCGGCTCGAGACCGCGCGGGCCGAGCTGGCCGCCGAGAGCGAGTTCGACGTGACCATCGTCAACCACGAAGTTCACGCTGCAGCCGAGCAGTTGGTAGCCTTGATGGTTGGACCCGTTTCCACCCGATCTGACTAGCGAGGCACATCCACCGTGGCTTCTCCCACCATCGCCGCCGAGGGCGTCACCAATCCCTCGATCGACGACCTGCTCAGCAAGACCGACAGCAAGTACAAGCTGGTGCTCTACAGCGCCCAGCGCGCCCGCCAGATCAACGCCTACTATTCCCAGCTCGGCGAGGGCCTCCTCGAGTACGTCGGCCCGCTCGTCGACACCCACGTGCAGGAGAAGCCGCTCTCGATCGCGCTCCGCGAGATCAACGACGACCTCCTGACCTGCGAGGACATCGACCCCGCCGCCGAGGCTGCTGCCGCTGAGGCCGCTGCCGGCGACGCCCCGGAGTGACGCGAGCCTCGCGGTGACCTCACGGTCTCGCACGGAGGAGCCGCAACAGTCGCGCAGGGTCGTCCTGGGGGTCTCGGGCGGGATCGCCGCCTACAAGGCGTGCGAGCTGCTGCGCCGGTTCAGCGAGTCGGGGCACGACGTCACCGTCGTGCCCACGGCTGCTGCTCTGGAGTTCGTCGGCGCCCCGACGTGGGCCGCGCTGTCGGGCAAGCCGGTGGCCACGGACGTGTGGACCGACGTCCACGCGGTGCCCCACGTCCAGATCGGCCAGCGCGCCGACGTGGTCGTGGTCGCCCCCGCGACCGGCGACCTGCTGGCCAAGGCCGCCCACGGGCTGGCCGACGACCTGCTCACCAACACTCTTCTCACCGCCCGGTGCCCGGTGGTGTTCGCCCCCGCGATGCACACCGAGATGTGGGAGCACCCCGCCACCCAGGCCAACGTGGCCACCCTGCGCCAGCGGGGCGCGGTCGTCATCGAGCCGGCCGAGGGCCGGCTCACCGGCGCCGACACCGGCAAGGGTCGCCTCCCCGACCCCGTCGAGATCTTCGAGCTGGTGCTGTCCGTCCTCGACCGCGGCACCGCCTCCCAGGACGTCGCCTCCCAGGACCTTGCCGGCCGCAAGGTCGTGGTGTCGGCCGGGGGCACCCGCGAGTACCTCGACCCGGTGCGGTTCCTCGGCAACCGGTCCTCGGGCCTGCAGGGCTACGCCCTCGCCCGGGCGGCCGCCTCGCGCGGCGCGCACGTGACCCTCGTCAGCGCCAACGTGTCGCTGCCCGACCCCGCCGGCGCGAGCGTCGTACGGGTCGAGACGACCGCGCAGCTGCGGGAGGCGGTGGTGGCGGCCACCGCGACCGCCGACGCGGTCGTCATGGCCGCGGCTCCGGCTGACTTCCGGCCGACCACTGTCAGCGACGACAAGATCAAGAAGGCCGAGGACGGGTCGGCGCCCCCGATCGAGCTCGCCCAGAACCCCGACATCCTCGCCGAGATCTCCCGCGAGCGGGCCCGCGAGGGAGCCGTGATCGTCGGCTTCGCCGCGGAGACCGGGGACGCGACGGGGTCGGTGCTCGAGCTGGGCCGCGCCAAGCTCGCGCGCAAGGGCTGCAACCTGCTGGTCGTCAACGACGTCAGCGGGGGAGCCGTCTTCGGCAGTCTCGACAACGAGGCGGTCATCCTGGGCGCCGACGGCGCAGTCGTCGAGGTGCCCCGCGGCAGCAAGACCGCACTGGCCCACGTGATCTGGGACGAGGTCGCCCGGCGATTCGCCGAGTGAGACACGCGTCCCGGGTGCTGGGCAGCAGGTACGTTCATTCCAACCGTTCCACACAAGAATTGAGTACGACGTGGCTGGACGCCTCTTCACTTCCGAGTCCGTGACCGAGGGTCACCCGGACAAGATCGCCGACCGCATCAGCGACTCGGTGCTCGACCACCTCATGGCCACCGACCCCGACCGGGAGAACCTGCGCGTGGCGGTGGAGACACTGCTGACCACCGGCCTGGTGGTGGTGGCCGGTGAGGTCCGCACCGGCGCCTACGCCCCGGTCGCCGACATCGTCCGCAAGGCGATCCTCGAGATCGGCTACGACTCCTCCGACAAGGGCTTCGACGGCCACACCTGCGGAGTGCAGGTCGCGATCGGGGCGCAGTCGTCCGACATCGCGGCCGGGGTCGACGCGGGCCACGAGTCCCGTGTCGGCGACTCCGAGGACGAGCTCGACAAGCGCGGCGCGGGCGACCAGGGCCTGATGTTCGGCTACGCCTGCGACGACACGCCCGAGCTCATGCCGCTCCCGATCACCATCGCCCAGCGGCTCGCCCAGCGCCTGTCGCAGGTCCGCAAGGAGGGCGTCCTCGCCTACCTGCGGCCCGACGGCAAGACCCAGGTCACCATCGAGTACGACGAGGACGACCGCCCGGTGCGCATCGACACCGTGGTCCTCTCGACCCAGCACAACCCCGAGGTGGAGCACGCGCAGCTCGAGGCCGACATCAAGCAGCACGTGATCGACCCGGTGCTCGCGGGCTTCGACCTGCCCTCCGACGGCTACCGGATGCTGGTCAACCCGACCGGCACCTTCGTCATCGGCGGCCCGATGGGCGACGCCGGCCTGACCGGCCGCAAGATCATCGTCGACACCTACGGCGGCATGGCGAGGCACGGCGGCGGTGCCTTCTCGGGCAAGGACCCCTCCAAGGTGGACCGCTCCGCGGCCTACGCGATGCGCTGGGTCGCCAAGAACGTCGTGGCCGCCGGCCTGGCCCGTCGCTGCGAGGCCCAGGTGGCCTACGCGATCGGGAAGGCTGCCCCGGTGGGCGTCTTCATCGAGACCTTCGGCACCGGTGTCGTCACGGACCAGGAGATCCAGGACGCCGTCCTCGAGGTCTTCGACCTCCGCCCGGCCGCGATCATCCGCGACCTCGACCTGCTCCGCCCGATCTACGCTCAGACCTCGGCCTACGGCCACTTCGGTCGCGAGCTCCCCGACTTCACATGGGAGAACACCGACCGGGCCGAGAAGCTGAGGGCCGCCGCGGGGATCTGAGCCGCTGCGCCCTGCTTGTCGGATTCCCCGCGTACGCGGGGAATCCGTCATCTCCAGGGGGTTGCAACGGCCTGGAAGTGCCAGTTTCCCGCCATCGGGTTGGGCTGTCGGGGGGCGCTGACAGAATCCCCGCATGACCGCACACGAAGCCCCGGAAGCCGACATGCTTCCGGGGCTTCGTGCTGCCGTGGACGACGCGAAGGCCAAGGCCGCCGCCACCCGACGGCGCAAGGCGGCCTCGTGGCAGCCTGCCGACACCGACCCCGTCGCACGGGTGCTGGTCGACATCGCGTTGGCCCACCTCGACCGCCCCTTCGACTACGCCGTGCCCGTGGCCATGGCCGACACCGCGGTCCCGGGCGCCCGGGTCAAGGTGCGCTTCGCGGGCCAGGACGTGGACGGCTTCGTCGTCGAGCGCGTGAGCGAGACCGACCACACCGGTCCTCTCCAGCCGCTGCGTCGGGTGGTGAGCCCCGAGCCCGTCCTCGCTCCCGAGATCGCCGAGCTGAGCGCGACGCTCGCCCGTCGCTACGCCGGCGCGCGCTCCGACGTCCTCCGCCTCGCCGTGCCACCGCGGCACGCGGCCACCGAGAAGCAGCCGTCGGTGCCGGCGCCGGCCGTCACCCCGCCTGCGCCGCGGGCCTGGGCCGAGGTCGAGCACGCCGACGCGTTCCTCCGCCGGCTCGCGGCCGGGGAGTCACCGCGCGCGGTGTGGTCGGCGGCGCCTGCTGACGACTGGCCCGCGATGGTCGCCGAGGCCGTGGCGACGACGTACGCCGCCGGGCGGGGCGCCGTGGTCTGCCTCCCCGACCGACGCGACGTCAGTCGCGTGGACGCAGCGCTGAGCGCCCTCCTCGGTGAGGGACACCACGTGTGCCTCACCGCCGAAGGCGGCCCGGCGGCGCGCTACCGCGACTTCCTGGCCGTCTCGCGCGGCGCGCGCCGGATCGTGGTCGGCACCCGGTCGGCCGCCTTCGCCCCCGTCCACGACCTCGGGTTGGTGGTGCTGTGGGACGACGGCGACGACCTGCACGCCGAACCCCGCGCGCCCTACCCCCACACCCGCGAGGTGCTGGTCGCCCGGGCCGAGCAGCAGGGCACGGCTGCACTCCTGGGTGCCGTGGCCCGGACGCCCGAGGCACAGCAGCTGGTCGGGTCCGGTTGGGCCCACGAGCTCGCGGTCCCGCGCGAGGCCCTCCGGCGCCGAGCCAGGGTCGAGGCCGTGCCGGCCGAGGACCGGTCCGTCGGCACCCGCATCCCTCGACCCGCCTACGACGCGATCCGTCGCGGGCTGGAGTCCGGTCCCGTGCTCGTCCAGACCCCACGGGCCGGCTATGCCGCGTCGCTGGCGTGCGACACCTGCCGGGCGCCGGCGCGCTGCACCGTGTGCACCGGCCCGCTCGTCGTGTCCGGCCCGACCGTGCCGCCGCAGTGCCGCTGGTGCGCCCATGTCGAGGCCGCCTGGGCGTGCGCCACGTGCGGTGGCCGCGGACTGCGGGCGCCGGTGCGGGGCGAGGCGCGCACCGCGGAGGAGCTGGGCCGGATGTTCACCGGGACGACCGTGCGCAGCAGCAGCGGCGAACGAGTCGTCGAGAGGGTCGGCTCCCAGCCCGACATCGTCGTGGCCACGGTGGGCGCCGAGCCGGTCGCCGACGGGGGCTACGCGGCCGTGGTCGTGCTCGACACGTGGCTGAGCCTGGCGCGCGACGACATGCGGGCGGCCGAGGAGGCGCTGCGCCGCTGGATCAACGCCGCCGCCCTCGTGCGTGCCGGCGGACACGTCGTGGCGGTCGGGGACCCGGCCCATCCCGCGCTGCAGGCCCTCGTGCGGTGGGACCCGGCCGGTTTCGCCCGCCGTGAGTCCGAGGAGCGGGCGCAGGCACACCTGCCTCCCGGCGCCCGGATGGCGACCGTCACCGGAGACCTCGGTGCGCTCGACGACGCCCTGCACCTGCTCGACCTCCCCGACGGCGCCGAGGTCCTCGGGCCGGTCCCGGTCGACGACGAGCACCGGGTGCTGCTGCGGGTGCCGTGGTCGAGAGGTACGTCCCTGTCCCTGGCGCTCGGCGACCTGCAGCGGCTCCGGTCGGCCCGGAAGCTCGACCCGGTCCGGATCCAGGTGGACCCGCTCACCATCTAGCCCAACCAGCTCCAGGCGGACTCGGTGCGGCCCGTGGCTGACCCGTCCCTAGACTTGACCGCTCCGCCTGCCGCCCGCGCACCGATCCGCCCAGCTCCACCCAGATCCGAGAAGGAGATCCGTGGCCGTCCAGCCCATCCGCCTCTTCGGCGATCCCGTGCTCCGCCAGCGCGCCACCGAGGTCGACGACTTCGACAAGGAGGTCCGGCAGCTCGTCACCGACCTCACCGACACCATGCTCGCCGCACCCGGGGCCGGTCTGGCGGCGCCGCAGATCGGCGTGAGCCTGCGCGTCTTCACCTGGAACGTGGAGGGTGAGGTCGGTCACCTGGTCAACCCGTCCCTGGAGCTCTCCGACGAGACCCAGGACGGTGCCGAGGGGTGCTTGTCGCTGCCGGAGCTCACCTACGACTGTCTGCGCGCCCTGTCGGTGATCGCGACCGGCTTCGACATGCACGGCGAGCCGCAGCGGATCGAGGCCTCCGAGCTGCTCGCGCGCGCCATGCAGCACGAGACCGACCACCTCGACGGCATCCTCTTCATCGACAAGCTCGACACCGCCGCCCGCAAGGCGGCGATGAAGGAGATCCGCGAGTCGGAGTGGTTCGGCCTCGAGCGGCCGACGGTCAGGGTCAGTCCGCACCCCACGAACGGATTCGCCCTGTGAGAGACCCGATGAGAGGGCGGAGCTGATGCGCGTCGTCTTCGCCGGCACCCCTGAGGTGGCCGTGCCCGCGCTGGACGCGATCGCCGCCAGCCGCCACGAGCTCGTGGGCGTCGTCACCCGTCCCGACGCCCCGAGCGGGCGCGGCCGCAAGCTGGTCGCGAGCCCGGTGGCGCAGCGCGCCGAGGCGCTCGGCGTACCCGTCCTCAAGCCCGAGCACCCGCGCGACCCCGCGTTCCAGGCCGAGCTGGCCCAGCTCCGCCCTGACGCCTGCCCGGTGGTGGCCTACGGCGCGCTGCTGCCGCAGTCGGCCCTCGACCTGGTGCCGCACGGCTGGATCAACCTGCACTTCTCGGTGCTCCCGTCCTGGCGTGGAGCCGCGCCGGTCCAGCACTCGCTGTGGGCGGGTGACGAGGTCACCGGCGCCACCACGTTCCGGATCGTGAAGGAGCTCGACGCGGGTCCGATCTTCGGCGTGATGACCGAGCGGATCCGTCCCACCGACACCGCGGGCGACCTGCTCGAGCGCCTCGCCGAAGGCGGGTCCGGCCTGCTGGTGCAGACCCTCGACGGGATCGAGGACGGCTCCCTCGAAGCGCGCGAGCAGCCCGAGGACGGCGTCTCGTTCGCCCCCAAGATCCTCGTCGACGACGCGCAGGTCGACTGGACCCGGCCGGCCGTCGCGATCGACCGGCAGGTGCGTGCCTGCACGCCAGCGCCCGGGGCGTGGAGCACCTTCGAGGACGAGCGGATCAAGATCGGTCCGGTCACGCCGACCGACCGGCCGCAGCTGGCGCCGGGGGTCCTCGAGGTCACCAAGAACGCCGTCTTCGTCGGCACCGGCACCACCCCTGTGCAGCTCGGCGAGGTCAAGGCTTTCGGCAAGAAGCAGATGGCTGCGGCCGACTGGGCGCGCGGCGTACGCCTGGAGTCGGGGGTCCGGCTCGGCGGCCAGGCCCTGTCATAGGGTCGGCGGATGAGCAGGAAGGCGCGCCCCGACGACATCGACGAGATCTGCGCCTCGCTGCCGGAGACCGAGCTCGGGATCTCGTGGGGCGACCGACCGACGTGGAAGGTGCCGCGTGGGGAGAAGGGCAGGGGATTCGTGCTCTACCGCGCGCCGCACAAGAGCGCGGTGGACCCCGAGACGGGGGAGATGTACGACGACCTTGTCGTGATCATCACCCCCACTGAGGTCGAGAAGCACGCGCTCGTCGAGGACGAGTCGACGCCGTTCTTCACCATCGACCACTTCAAGGGCTTCAACGCCGTCCTGGTCCAGCAGTCCCGGCTGGGCGAGATCACCCGCGACGAGCTGGCCGAGGTGATCACCGACGCATGGGCGACACGGGCGCCCAAGAAGCTGGCGCGGGAGCTCTTCGGTGAGTGAGCGCCGCCGCCCCGTCGACCGATCCCGGCGTGCGGCCCTGGACGTGCTGACGGCGGTCCGCGCCGAGCGGGCCTACGCCAACCTGGTCCTGCCGCAGGTGCTCCGCAAGCACCGCCTGGAGGGCCGCGACGCCGCCCTCGCGACCGAGCTGGCGTCGGGAGCGATCCGGATGCAGGGGCTCTACGACCCGGTCATCGACGCCTGCCTCACCAAGCCCCGGCTGCAGGACGAGGTGCGCGACGTGCTCCGCCTGGGCACCCACCAGCTGCTCTCGATGCGGGTGCCGGACCACGCGGCGATCTCGACGAGCGTGGACCTGGTGCGGGCGAGCGTGGGACAGGGACCCGCAGGGCTCGTCAACGCGGTGCTGCGCAAGGTGAGCCGCCGTCCCCTGGCCGAGTGGATCGCGGAGGTGGCACCCGACCGGACCAGAGACCTCCACGGGCACCTGGCCGTCGCGCACTCCCACCCGCGCTGGGTCGTCGAGCTGCTGGCCGAGGCACTGGGCGGCGACGACGAGCTCGAGGCGCTGCTGGTGGCCGACAATGCCGCACCACGCGTCACGCTCGCGGCCCGACCCGGCCTCGCCGACGTGGCGGAGCTGGAGGTGGCCGGAGGCACCCGCACCACCCTGTCGCCGTACGGCGTCGTGCTGGCGGGCGGCGACCCCGCCGCGGTGCCGGCCGTGGCGGAGGGCAGGGCCGGGGTCCAGGACGAGGGATCGCAGCTGGTCGCCCTCGCCATGGCGGACGCCCCGCTCCTGGGGCGCGACGAGCGCTGGCTCGACCTGTGCGCCGGACCGGGCGGCAAGGCGGCGCTGCTGGCATCCCTGGCGGCCCAGCGTGGTGCGCGCCTGGTCGCCAACGAGCGACAGCCGCACCGCGCCACCCTGGTGGCCTCCGCGATGCGCGCGGTGCCGCCGGAGGCCGTGCACGTCCTGGCCGGCGACGGCACCCGACCCGCGTGGGTCCCAGGCACCTTCGACCGGGTGCTGGTCGACGCGCCGTGCTCCGGCCTGGGTGCGCTGCGCCGTCGACCGGAGTCCCGCTGGCGGCGTACGCCGGCGGACGTGGACGTGCTCGTCGGGCTCCAGCAGGTGCTGCTCGACGTGGCGCTGGAGTCGGTCCGGCCGGGGGGAGTGGTGGTCTACGCGACCTGCTCGCCCGTGGTCGCCGAGACGGTGGACGTGGTGGCCGCCGTGCTCGCGAGGCGCGACGACACCCACGAGGTCGACCGCTTCCAGCTGTGGCCGCACCGGGAGGGTACGGACGCGATGTTCGCGGCCACGCTGCGCCGACGCCCCGTCGGCTGAACGGGACCGGACAGGTCCCGGCTCAGTCGTCCCCCTCGTCCCCCTGGAGGTGGCGGAGGTAGGCCCACGGCTCGGCGAGGTAGCGGCGCCAGTGGTCGACGATCTCGAGGTCCTGCCATGCCGACTCGCGGAGCCCCCACGGCCCCGCCTCCAGGATCCGGGCGCCGGGCATCGCCGCCAGCACCGGGGAGTGCGTGGCGCAGAGGACCTGCCCGCCCCGGGCGACCACCCGCTGCAGGGCGGCGACGAGACCGAGCGTGGAGGAGAACGACAGGGCGGCCTCGGGCTCGTCGAGGCAGAAGAATCCCTTGCCCGTGAACCGCGACTCCAGAACGGCCAGGAACGACTCTCCGTGACTCATCGCGTGGAAGGCCACGTCGGCCGGCCCTGTCGGCGGCTTCGGGTTGTCCTCGATGTAGGAGTACCAGCCGTGCATCGTCTCGGCCCGCAGGAAGAAGCCCCACTTGCTCGACCCGGCTCCGCGCACCAGGCGCAGCGAACCGCCCAGCGCCGACTCTGTGGGTCGGGTCGAGTGCCTGCTGTGGGTGCTGCCACCTTCGGGTGACAACCCGAACGCCGTCGCGATCGCCTCGACGAGTGTCGACTTGCCCGACCCGTTCTCACCGACGAGGAAGGTCACTCCCGGCGCGAGGTCGAGCCCCGTGGACAGCACCTGCGTGACGGCCGGGATCGAGGCTGGGTATCGATCCGGGACCAGGGGATGACCGGGGTCGGCCTCGACCCGACGGACCGGGTGGCGCGGGACGTCAGCACCCCTCAGCGGCATGGCGCCAAACGTAGCCGTCGCCCCCGACGCCCACCCGGAGGGAGGGGATCAGATGCCCCGGAGGCAACATTCCCGTTTCGCCTGGGCGCCACCTGTTCACAACCTTGGCGCGGCCGAGCATGATTGGCCACACGCGGCGCACCGGAGGGGTGTGCCGTGACGGGGAGCAGGAAAGCATGGGTCTACGCACCACAATGACAGCCGTCGCCGCGACGGGACTGCTGGCCGCGCTGGGCACGGCTCCGGCGCAGGCGGACGGCGCTCGTACGCTGACGGGTCCCAGCACCGGGGATGCTGACGTCTTCTTGACCTACGTCGGGTGCGACAACCTGTTCGCGCCCGCCAGCGCACCCCAGTCGCGGCTCAACCTCGGCCCCCATGACGCCCCGCTCGGCCGCCGATCGCTCGGCCTGGTGCCCGCCGCGCCCGGAACCGCGTCCGGTCCGTTCGCCCGCTTCGACTCCCTCGCCGGATTCGACTCCTCGGTGTCGGTGACCTCGTCGGCCGGCAGCCAGGGCGTCTCCTACGTCATGAGCATCACCCCGTCCAGCCCGCCCGGCACGGCCTGGCGCGGGCGCGCCGCCGTCCACGCGCCGGCCGGGGCGTGGACCGACGTGTCCGCCGCGGCACTGACCTACGACTGGGCGCTCGTCGACCTGGCCACACTGTCTCCGGTCGACCAGGCCGGCACCGCGACCCCCTCGGCGTTCGCCGCTGCACACGGTGATGGTGCGGGTTTCGTCGTGACCGGCTTCGGCTGCGACGGCCAGTCCTTCAACCTCGACGCCGTCCGAGCGTCGGGCTCGACCTTCGACTTCGAGGGGATCGCCCTCAGCACCGCCGCCGCCGTGGACCGGGCCAGGGCCGATGCCGGCGAGCAGGTGGCCATCACCGGCAGGGTCACCGACGCAGGGGGTCGCGTCACCGGGGACCCGTTGGTCCTGGAGTCCCGCGCACCAGGCGGCGCGTGGACCCGCGTCGGGCAGGTCGTCGTGGCCGGCCCCGACGGCGTGGCGCGCGTCGACGTACGCGTCACCGAGACCACCGAGTTCCGCTGGCACCGCCCGGAGAGCCAGTACGCCGACGAGGGCTGGTCGGACCCGGTCACGGTGACGGTCGACCAGCCGGCTGAGGCCCCGGCTCCCGCCGAGAAGCCTGCCGAGAAGCCTGCCGACAAGTAGCGCGCCGCCGCTAGGGTCGGGCCATGGCGTCGCCGTTCATCGAGCTCGAGGTCGACGACCGTGTCGTCAAGGTGACCAATCCCGACCGGGTGTACTTCCCGCCGACGGAAGTCGGCCAGCCGGGTGCCACGAAGCTGGACCTCGTCGAGTACTACCTCGCCGTGGGCGACGGCATCGTCAACGCTCTGCTCGAGCGCCCCTGCATGCTGCACCGCTTCCCGAAGGGCCTCGCCGGCGACAAGGTGCACCAGAAGCGGCTGCCGGCGGGGGCGCCGGAGTGGGTCGAGACTGTCGAGCTGTTCTTCCCCCGCTGGAAGCGCACCGCCGACGAGCTGTGCGTCACCGAGCTGGCGAGCGTGATCTGGGCGGTCCAGATGTCGACCGTCGAGTTCCACCCGTGGAACAGCCGGCGAGCGGACACCGAGAAGCCCGACGAGTGGCGCATCGACCTCGACCCCGGACCCGAGTGCGACTGGGCGACCGTGCAGCGGGTGGCGCACGTGGCCCACGAGGTGCTCGACGAGCTCGGGGCCGTCGGCTTCCCCAAGACCAGCGGCGGTTCGGGGCTGCACATCTACGTCCGTATCCCGCCCGACCACGGGTTCCAGGACGTACGCCGTGGCGCGCTCGCGTTCGCGCGCGAGGTCGAGCGGAGGGCCGGGGGAGAGGTCACCACTGCCTGGTGGCGCAAGGACCGAGACCCCGCCCAGCTGTTCGTCGACTACAACCAGAACGCCCGCGACCACACCATCGCGGCGGCGTACTCCGCGCGTGGGGTGCCCGAGGCGCGCGTCTCCGCGCCGGTCCGGTGGGAGGAGATCGACGGCTGCACGCCCGACGACTTCACGATCTACACGATGCCCGAACGCTTCGCCCGCATCGGCGACCTGCACGCCGACATCGACGGGCATCCCTTCGACATCGCCCCGCTGCTCGAGTGGGCCGAGCGTGACGAGTCGGAGGGCGCCGAGGCGCCGCCGGAGCCGGACGAGGACGAGTAGGTCGTCCACAGCCCGCGCACAGGTCGTCCTCACGGTCCTCTCACCCTGCCCCCGTAGTTTCGAGGAATGCACACCCAGCCTCGCACCGACCGGGTCACCGTCGTCGTCAACACCGCCTCACGAACCGGCGCCCGTGCGCTGCCGCTGGTGGAGTCGGCGCTGCGCCGCGCCTCGGAGCAGGTGCTGGTCCACCCCGCCCACGGCGGAGACGAGCTCGTGGGCGCCCTGCGGTCGGCCATGGCCGGGGAGCCCGACCTCCTGGTCGTCGGCGGCGGCGACGGCACCATCGGCTGTGCCGCGGGGCTCGTCGCCCACACGACCACCACCCTCGGCGTGCTGCCGCTCGGCACCGCCAACGACTTCGCCCGCACCCTGGAGATCCCCACGGCCCTGACCGACGCCGTGGACACCCTGCTGGACGGCAAGGTGGTCGACGTCGACCTCGGGCGGGTCGACGGCAGGGCCTACCTCAACGTCGCCTCCCTGGGCCTCTCGGTCGCGGTCACCCGCCAGCTGACTCCGCGGCTCAAGCGCCGTCTCGGACGGTTCGCCTACCCCGTGGCGACGCTGGCGGCATACCGCGGTCACCGCCCGTTCGCTGCGCGCCTCGAGCTCGACGACGGCACCGTCCTCGAGCTGGAGGACCTCATGCAGGTCGCCGTCGGCAACGGCAGGCACTACGGCGGCGGGCTGACGGTGTCCCCCGGCGCCTCCATCGACGACCACCTCCTCGACGTGTACGCCGTGGAGCAGGGCCGGCTGCGCGACCACGTCTCGATCGCCCGCCTCCTGCGCACCGGCCACCTGGTCGAGCACGACCGGGTCCACCACCTGACGACACGGCGGCTACGGCTGGTCACTGATGAGCCCGTCGAGGTCAACCTCGACGGCGAGGTCGCCGCCACCACGCCGGCGACGTTCGAGGTCGACCGCAACGCGTTGCACGTCGTCGTACCCGCCCACAGCCGAGCCGCCCGGATGGACGACACCGGGAGTCCCTAGGATCGTCCCGTGGGCATCCAGATCACGGTTAGCATTGTCTAGCCACGGCGGCGGCAAGCCTCTGACCTGCGGAAACACCGAATGTGGCGTACGTCGTTATTCAATCGCCCCGAGATTGTGAAGGCGCTGGCGGACGTCCTGAACGTGCCGCGCCTCCACTTGGATGAGGAGTCGGCGAAGTACCTCCGGGTCGGGGATTGGCGGTGCTGTCGCCAACTTGCTTTTCACCCATGCCTGCGTCATCAGGTCGTACTTGATCTGGCGGCCAGCCGCCTCCGAGCGCGCTTGGCGTCGATCAGCCCATCTGGGTTAATGAGCCCGTCTAGAGCAGTCAGCACCTTCTTCTTCTGAGAACGCGTGAGTTCTCCATAGATCTGAGCGACTGCTGGTGGTGCCGGCCGGCCTTGTAGGTCAAAGGAGTCGAGGACGGCCTCACGGACGGTCGCAACCGCATCATCGACAGTGTCAGCCTCGACGTATCGGTGGCTGACGCCCGCAACCTCCACGCGCCAGAGATGAGCCATGGCCCAATGATACTCATAGTCTGTCGACTCATAGGCATCATGCGCTGATGGTTCTCTCGTGACACCGACCGCTGCCCCGTCCGAGCATCTGCTCCACTTCGGGGCTGCCGTCCGGCGGCATCGCGAGGAAGCTGGCATGTCTCAAGAGCAGTTGGGGCACAGGGCCGGGCTTCACAGGACGTACATCGGCGGCGTGGAGCGCGGCGAGCGCAACGTAGGTCTGCTCAACGTGTTCGCGATAGCGGATGCGCTCGACGTTCCAGCAGGCGAGCTACTGCACGTGACGCCGCGCTCACCCTGACTGGGTGTGTCCCCCTTGGCGACCTGAGTTTCCGGATCTGGCACCCCTCTGTGTCAAGACGCAGCAGGAAGCGGAGTTCTAGGGTGTTGTCTGGCGGGTCCGGGAAGTGACTTGTCCGAAGAGCCGGTGTGGGGATGCGAGCCGGCCGCGCTGGATTCAGAGTCGTTTCCCCGTTGTCCTCCCGGGCCCGTCCTCGTCGTCGCCTCAGTGGTGCGGACAGCGTCGTTGAGCATGGTCTGGAAAACGATGTCGGACAGTCGGCGCTTCACGCACCGCATGGCTTCCATCGGTGCCTTCCCGTCGGCCTTCTTGCGGTCGTAGTAGGCCCGGCCCTCGGTGGGGTTGCGGAGCTGCACGCGGGCCATAGTGTGCAGGACCCGGTTGATCTGTCGGTTGCCTTTACGAGACAGCCGGTGCCGGACCTGGTCACCGGAGGAGGCATCCAGCGGTGCGGTGCCGTTCCAGGACGCGAAGTGCGCTTTGTTCGGGAACCGGGTGATGTCGCCGACCTCGACCAGCAACCGGGCGGCACCGGTGAGTCCGATACCGTGCAGGTCCAGCAAGCTGGTTCCAGTCGCGGTGACCAGCTCGGTGAGCTCCTTGTTCGCCGCCTTCTTCCGGGCATAGATCCGCTCCAGGTCCGCGACCAGCTCGGCGGCCACCCGGCGGCGCGTCTTGCCCACGGCGTCACGGGGTCGGACCTTGGCCAACATTGCCTTCGCCTGGGCCGCGGACAGGTCCCGCTTGGCCCCGCCCGGGATGAGCTCGAGCAGCAGCTGGTGCAGCTGGGAGGTCTTGCGGGTGTGCTCCTCCCCCAGTGATCGGCGCCGGTCGACCAGGAGTCGCAGCACCTCCAGCTGCTCGTCAGTGACCACCGGCCGCAGCCCGGTCATCCGGGTGCCGACCAGGGCCACCGAGTGCGCGTCGGTGGCGTCGGTCTTGCGGCCCTGCCCGGTCGCGAACACCCGCGCGCGGGCCGACAGTTTCGGCGGGACGTCGACGACCTCCTCGCCATCGGCCAACAGCCGGACCGCGATGTGCTTGCCGATCCCGGCACACCCCTCGATCGCCCACACCCGGTCCGGCCACTGACCGGCATAGCGCCGCATCTCGTCGTAACCATCACGGTCCGTGGCGAACCGCCCGCCGCCCAGGATGGTCTCGTCGGCGGTCATCACCTCGATCGTCGCCGAGCGCTTGTGCGGGTCCATGCCGATGACGACCCGACCTGTAGTTGTTTTCACGCTGTTCCCTCCGATGCTCGAGCCCGCCACTGGTTGTCGAGCCGGGAGGGCAACGCTGCTTCGAGTCGCACAAACCCCTCTTGAGCCTCTCCCTGCCCTGGCGACGCCCGGGTCACGCAGGCCAAATGAGAGCCACACGACCAGCGTGGGCAGCCGATGAGAGAGCGACGACCCGGGCGCCTGGACCGAGCCTCGCCAGGCACCGGTCCTGGGTCAATGGAACAAGCAGCCGATGAGCGGACGTCGGCGTCCGTCAGCGGGTCGTAACAACCTTTTGGGCCGATGCCTAGTCATAGTGGTTCGTCAACGATCAAAGGGAAATCATTGAGGACCATCAGTCTGACCGCCGTCGCGCTTCTAGGCGCGGCACTGCTCGCGCCAGTGAGCACGGCCACCGCAGCGGGCGAGACATGTCAGGGGCAGGCGGCGACCATCGTCGGGACGCCCGGGAGTGAGATCACCGGAACGGAGGGCGCGGACGTCATCGTCACGAACGACGCGACGCGAGTCGACGCGCTCGGCGGCGATGACCTCGTGTGCGCGACCGGCGAGCGCAGCGGCTACGACTCCGTCACCGGCACCTTCACTTTCGTCGTCGTCATCCTCGGGGCGGGGGCCGACACGTTCATCCCCTCCGAGCGCAGCAGATCCACGATCTACGCGGGCAACGTCGACGGCACCGACAGCGAGGCCGACGTCATCCGCTCTATCGGTTACGACGTCGTCATCTCCGGCATGGCAGGCCAGCCGAACGCCGACATCATCGACCTCGGCTGGAACGGCGAAGTCAGTTGGAGTGGCATCCAGACCGCCCAGGGCGCGGTGTCCGTTGGCAGGGGAGGCACCTTGGGCGTTCGATCCGCCAACGGCGACGTCACCATGGACGCCAGCGGCACGGTGACGGGGGTCGACACGGCGCTCACCTGGACGGGCCGGTTCGCTCGGCTCGGTTTCACTACGTCGGCCGAGTATGGACGGTTCACTTTCCGCGGAACCGACCGCATTGAGCGCGTCAAGGTCAACGCGCCGAGGACGTATGACCGCGACATTGCGCTCGGTGGCGGCTACGACTCCTATGAGTCGAACAGCCTGGGCGGAAAGGCGACGCGGATCAAGGGCGACGGCGGGCGCAACACACTGCTGCTCGACCTCCATAGCCACGACCGGGTGCGCGCCGACCTGAGCCGTTCCCGGGTGACGGCCACCAAGGCGGGCGTCGAGGAGTCGGTCCGCGTCCGCGGCTTCTATGGCCTCACCGTGGCCGCGAAGCGCGCCGTCGTCATCGGCACCGACCGCATCGACATCATCAGGGTCGCCGCGTGCCGGACGACGCTCAAGGGAATGAAGGGCGGGGACGAACTCTACGTTGACTACAAGCTCAAGAGCTATGGCGCAGAGTCTTTGACCATGCCTCGGTGCTCCGACTACGAGGCCACGATCGACGGCGGCCCTGGCAACGACTACCTCACCGGGATGTACGGCGATGACCGCCTCATCGGCGGCCCTGGCAACGACAGCGTGTGGGGCAACAAAGGGCGCGACGTGTGCCAGGGCGAGACGATTCGGGGATGCGAGAAGCGCATCTGACCCAGCGATAGGCGCGTCTTGTGTGCCCCGCAGCGGGTTAGGTAGCAGCCGGGCCGTACCTCTCCCCGGGACGGCCCGGCGGCCCGTCCGCGGTCTGACCGCGCAGAGCAAGCAGCGACCTCGATAGAAGACGGACGACGGCTTCACCAAAGCGTCCGCTCATGCCGCGATCCGTGCGGATCGAGCACGGCCCTCAGGAGGTGGAGAGCCGCCGATTTGCCTCGCAGAGGTAGTAGAACTCTTTGCGCTGGCCATCGCGATCGGCCTGCTGCTTCGTTCGGATTGCATCGAGAGCGGTGTCGGCTAAGAGCGGTACGCCATGACCGGCGGCAGCCACGGCCGTAGCTACCAGCGCGCCTATGTCAGTGACGCTCCCCACCGCCATGGAGGTCGCTGAGGTCCAAGCAAACATCCTGATATCGCGAGCGCTCACCGAGCGTGCCATTTCTCGAACGAGTCCATGATCGGCCAGTTCGTCTTTCAAGATTTCGATTGCTGGCTGTACGTCGCTCTCCCACAGTTGCTGAATCTCGAAGGTCAGCGTGTCGCCTAGCGCTGTGGGAAGTTGCCTCGAGTAGCGCACCACTGCACCCCGATACAGGGTCAGCGGCGATGCCAGTTCCTTGCGCATGTCGAGGAGTTCATCCATACGAGCCTGCGGAAACGCTGGGAGCCGCGACACGAGTCCAGCTCCGAGCGCGGCTTGAGTCGCCAGCCTGACCCCCGACGGATTGCTCTCCAACTTGCCTTCGTCGAACATGGCTTGAACCAAGCCGGCGCTGTCCTGGTCGAACAGCAGGCGGACGCGCGGGTCAGCCATCCGCGCCACCAATGTGTCGACCCAAAGTTGGATCTGCTCTTCCGACTCTGCGGAGCGCTCCTCTCGTCGTCGGAACAGGGTGGACAAGTCCATGTCCAAGTCAGCAATTCGGATGACCTTCGCCTCGACCGCGTGTGCAAGTTCGGTAGAGCCAGAGGCCTCGAGAATCTCGTCCACGTAGGGCCTCATACCCTCGCTGAGGCTCGCCATCTGTTGGCGCATGGCTCCCAACTGTGCCGCCCTCGCAGGCTGAGTACGGCGCAGACGCTCCATATCCGTCTTCATGAAACGGTCGAATTGCTCCCGCCACCCCTCGGGAAACTTGGCCGCCTCCGGTCCTTGGACGTACGCCAGCGCCGCATCATCGAGCGACCGCAGAATGCCGAACAGCCCCGCCTCACCATGCGCCTCCATGCGGAGCTTCTCCAAGAGGCTCACGCCAAGACCCACCATCTCGACCTCGTCGGCGTAAAGGATTGCCGACTTGGCGAGGGCTAGGTCGTGTTCGAGCGCGCGATCGAAGTCGGGTTGGGGCGAGGTCGCCAAGGCGACTCGCACGGGCGCTTCGCTGAGTGTCTCCTTGGTTCGCACCCGATCTCTACGAGGCGACATCTTCTTGCCTGAGCGATTTCGCGGCATGGACCGCATGCTGCCACCGTCGACAGACAATCTCGCCTTGACGCGGCGCGAGCCCCAAGAGCGGCACTCAACGTCGCGGCACTAGCGACGACATTGGCCGAGCTGAGGATCGAAAGCGGGCCGGCCAGAGCGGAAAGTCGTAGCGCAACGGTCTTTCAGCACCTAGCGTGGAGCGGGGCACCCATACACTTTGCGCGATGGGTATCCAAATAACGCCGAGCATCCTCAACGCCGACCTGTCGCGCCTGGCCGACGAGGTCGCCCGGATCCCCAGCGCCGACTGGGTCCACGTCGATGTGATGGACAACCACTTCGTCCCCAACCTCACCCTCGGGCTGCCGGTGGTCGAGGCGCTGAGCAAGCACGCCTCCCAGCCCATCGACGTGCACCTGATGATCGAGGACGCCGATCGCTGGGCGCCGGCCTACGCCGAGGCGGGCTGCGGCTCGGTCACCTTCCACGCCGAGGCCGCCACCGCCCCGGTGCGCCTGGCCCGCGAGATCCGGGCACAGGGAGCCCGTGCCTCGATGGCGCTCAAGCCGGCCACCCCGATCGAGCCCTACGAGGCACTCCTGCCCGAGCTCGACATGGTGCTGATCATGACCGTCGAGCCCGGCTTCGGCGGCCAGAAGTTCCTCGACCTGTGCCTGCCCAAGATCCGCACCGCCCGCGAGCTGATGCGCAAGCACGGCGTCGAGACGTGGCTCCAGGTCGACGGTGGGGTGTCGCTGGAGACCATCGAGCGGTGCGCCGAGGCCGGCGCCGACGTGTTCGTCGCCGGGTCGGCGGTCTACTCCGCGGACGACCCCGACGCGATGGTGCGCGAGCTCCGGGCGAAGGCCGAGGCCGCGGCGCCGTGAGCGCGCGGGCGACGGTCGACGACATCCACGCCACCGCGCGCGCGATGCCCCACGTCACCGTGTTCCGCCCCGAGAGCAATCCCGTCTACCAGGTGGGAAGCAAGTCGTTCGTGTTCTTCCGGACCCCCCGGCCCGACGCCGTCGACCCCGAGACGGGGGAGCGCTACGACGACGTCATCGTCATCTGGGTCGCCTCCGAGGGCGACAAGCAGGCGCTGCTCCAGGACGAGCGCCTGCCGTTCTTCACGACCCCCCACTTCGACGGCCATCCGTCGGTCCTGCTCCGCGCCTCCCGGGTGAGTGAGATGGAGCGCGACGAGCTGGTCGAGATCGTCGAGGAGGCCTGGCTCTCGCAGCCCTCGGCCCGCCGCGGCCGGGCGTGGCTGGAGGCGCGGCAGCTCGACGCGTAGGACGCCGTCAGCCGGCGAAGAGGGTCAGCCGCTGCCGGATGATCTTGCGTCGCAGCACGACGCGGCGCTTGCCGTCGTGGCCGATGCGCAGCCGGTCGAGCTCCCAGCCGCCGTGCTCGGCGCGGTCGACGAGCATGCGGGTGACCACGTTGCGGGAGAAGTCCGGCGGCAGCACGAGGGTCTCGAACTCCCACTCGACTCCGCGACCCGGCGGGCGGCGATGGATCCTGGTCATCTGGTCTCCTCCCTCGTCTCGTCCATTCTCGCGCTCGTGCGTCTCGGGATCGAGTCAGTCGGCCGACACGTCGTCGAGGGCCTCGACGATCTCGGCGGGCAGGGTGAGGTCGTCGATGCCGAGGGCGCCGTCGAGCTGGGCGGCGGTGCGCGCTCCCACGATGGGTGCGGTGACGCCCGGCCGGTCGCGGACCCAGACCAGCGACACCTCCATCGGTGTCCAGCCGAGCCCGTCGGCGGCACGGGCCACGGCCTCCACGATGCCGCGGCCGCGCTCGTCGAGGTAGGCACCCACGAAGCGGGCGAAGTGCTCGGTCGCGGCGCGCGAGTCCGACGGCGTACCTGTGCGGTACTTGCCGGTCAGCACGCCCCGGCCCAGCGGCGACCACGGGAGGACCCCGAGGCCGAGCGCCTCGGCTGCCGGGACGACCTCGTGCTCGACGTGGCGGTTGAGCAGGGAGTACTCCACCTGGGTCGAGGCCAGGGGAGTGCGGCTCGGCACCGCCCGCTGCCAGGTCGCGGCCTGGGCGGTCTGCCAACCGGTGTAGTTGGAGATGCCGACATAGGAGGCCCGGCCGGACGAGACGGCGAGGTCGAGAGCCGTCAGGGTCTCCTCGACCGGCGTCTCGTCGGTCCACACGTGCACCTGCCACAGGTCCACGTGGTCGACTCCGAGCCGCTTCAGCGAGGCGTCCAGCGTGGTCAGCAGGTGGCCGCGCGAGGTGTTGGTGACCCGCTCGCCCGTACGACGGGAGATCCCGGCCTTGGTGGCGAGCACGATCTCGTCACGACCCACGACGTCGCCGATCAGGGTGCCGATCAGCTCCTCGCTGGCCCCGTCGCCATAGCCGGCCGCGGTGTCCACGAGCGTGCCGCCGGCCTCCGCGAACGCGATCAGCTGGTCGCGCGCCTCGTGCTCGTCGGTGTCGCGGCCCCAGGTCATGGTGCCCAGCCCCAGCCGGGAGACCTTGAGACCGGTGGCGCCGAGCGAACGCTGCTGCATGCAGGTGAGCGTAGCCACGGGTGCGGGACGGACGAGCGGGGACGCGCCCGTAGGCTCACGCCCTGTGATGGATCTCCTCAAAGCCGTCGTCCTCGGGATCATCCAGGGGCTGACCGAGTTCCTGCCGATCTCGAGCAGCGCGCACCTGCGGATCTTCCCCGAGCTCCTCGGCTGGGGCGATCCCGGCGCCGCGTTCACCGCCGTGATCCAGATCGGCACCGAGCTCGCCGTGCTCATCTACTTCCGCAAGGACATCTGGCGCATCGGCAGCGCCTGGGTGCGCTCGCTGTTCCGGCCGGAGTACCGCGGCACCCTCGACTCCCGGATGGGGTGGTACATCATCGTCGGGTCCCTGCCGATCGTCGTGCTCGGCGTGCTGCTGAAGGACGTGATCGAGGAAGACTTCCGCAACCTCTGGATCATCGGCACCACGCTGATCGTGATGGGCGTCGTCCTCGGCGTCGCCGACCGCATCGGTCGCACGGACCGCCCGCTGGGCCGGTTGACCATGAAGGACGCCGTGCTGATGGGCCTCGCGCAGGCGCTCGCGCTCATCCCCGGCGTCTCCCGGTCGGGTGCCACGATCTCGATGGGCCGCTTCCTCGGCTTCGAGCGCGAAGCGGCCACCCGCTTCGCCTTCCTGCTCGCGATCCCCGCGGTCGTGGGCGCCGGGCTCTTCGAGCTCAAGGAGATCCCGCACGGCCACAACGACTTCGGGTGGGGCCCGACGATCACCGCGACGGTGGTCTCCTTCGTGGTCGGGTACGCCGCCATCGCCTGGCTGCTGCGCTACGTCAGCACGCGCTCCTACACGCCCTTCGTGGTCTACCGGATCCTGCTCGGCGCCGGCACGCTCATCCTGCTCGGAGCCGGGGTCCTGAGCGCCTGAACGTGTCGACCAGCAGTGCCAGCGCGACCGCCTGGGTGAGGGCCACCACCACGACGAGGGCCACCAGGGACCGCTCGTAGAGCCAGCCCGCCGTCACGCCACCGACGACGGCCAGGATCCCCTGGATCCCCGCGAAGACGCCGAACGCCGTCGCCCGCCGCGGCGCCTCCACGAGGTCGGCGACCACGGCCTTGATCGTGGAGTCCTGCACTCCTTGGGCGAAGCCCCACGCCACCACCCCCACCAGGACGGCCGCCAGCGCCGAGCCCAGGGCCAGGGCCGGGACCAGGGCGACCACCACCGGTACGACGAGCAGCACCCGGGTCCCGGTCCTGTCGTAGGCCGAACCGACGAGCAGCGCCGCGAGCGCCTCGACGGCCATCGCCGCGGCGTAGACGAGGGGCACCGCAGCCACGGGCACGATCCCCTCCACCGTGAGGTGGTAGCCGATGATGCCGAACGTGACCAGCCCACCGGTGGTCAACGAGGCCGCGACCGCGTAGCGGAAGAAGTCGCGCGGGAGTCCGGCGCCCACGGCCTCGGCCCACCAGCCGCGACGCCCGACGGCCGGAGGGACTGCCGTCGACGCGGCCGGCCCGCCGTCGTACACGGCCGGGTCCGGGACCCGACGGCGCAGTGTCAGCAGCAGCGCCATCGCGATCGCCCCCGGCACGGCCAGCACGGCCATGCCCATCCAGAGCGAGCCGACGGCGACGACTCCGGCCACCAGCAGCGGACCTGAGAAGGCGCCGACCTGGTCGAGCGCCTTGTGCACCCCGAAACCGCGTCCGCGGCCCACCGACGTGGCCACGTGCGCGAGGAGAGCCGACTTCGACGGCGACCGCACCGCCTTGCCGAGTCGCTCGAGCAGGATCATGGTGGCCGCGAAGGCCAGACCGGCGGCGCCGAAGCGGGGTGCCAGTGCGAGCAACGGCACGCAGACGGCGGTCAGGCCGTAGCCGAGGATCGTCAGCGACCAGTAGCGGCCCGTTCGGTCCGCGAGCGGGCCGAAGGCCAGGCGCAGCACGAGGGCCACGGCCTCGCCGGCGCCCGTGACGAGCCCCACGACGACGGCCGATGCGCCCAGGGCTGCCAGCAGCGGGCCGTAGACCGACCGGGCGCCCTCGTAGACCATGTCGGCGGCCAGGCTGACGAAGCCGAACCACCAGACCACCCGCCAGGCGGACAATGCGGGAGCCGGTGGGCTCACAGCCACCCGGACTTCTTGAACCAGGTGAACAACCCGCCGGCGATGCCGACCATGAGCAGGAGGGAGAACGGATAGCCGTACGTCCATCCCAGCTCGGGCATGTGGTCGAAGTTCATGCCGTAGATCCCGGCGATCAACGTCGGCACCACGACCAGCGCGGCGCCTGCCGAGATCTTGCGCATGTCCTCGTTCTGCTGGACCGAGACGCGGGCCAGGTGGGCGTCGAAGGCGGTGGACAGCAGCACGTCGAGGTTGTCGATGACCTCCGAGACGCGCTGGAGGTGGTCGGCCACGTCCCGGAAGTAGGTCGCGGTCTCGGCGGTGATCAGGCCCTCGGTGGGCGTGGCGAACCTCCGCATCGGCTCGCGCAGCGGCATCACGGCGCGACGGACCTCCGCGATCTCCCGCTTGAGGACGTAGATCCGGTTGGAGTCGTCGGTGCGGGCCGGGGAGAACACCGACTCCTCCACCTCGTCGACGTCCACCTCCAGCGCGGCGCCGACCCGCTCGTACTCGTCGACGACGCGGTCACAGATGGCGTACATCACGCCCATCGGACCGTGCTCCAGCACCTTGGCGCGTTGCTCGAGGTCGCGCCGCGAGGCGGCCAGGTCGATGCCCTCACCGTGGCGGACGGTCACCACGAAGTCCTTGCCGATGAACATGTTGATCTCGCCGGTCTCGACCGCGTCCTCCTCGTCGACGTACCAGAGCGTCTTGAGGACGAGGAACAGCGTGTCGTCGTAGTGCTCGAGCTTGGGGCGCTGGTGCGAGTCGCCGGCGTCCTCGACGGCCAGGGGGTGCAGGTCGAAGGTGCTCGCGATGAGCTCGAGCTCGTCGGGACTGGGGTCGTGGATGCCGATCCACTGGAAGTCACCGGGGTCGCACGGCACCCGCGCCGACCCGAGGCTCTGGTCGTCGCCCGGTCCGAGCGGCACCCGCTTGCCTTGGTGGTAGAGGGCGTTGTCCACGATCACCGGCACAGGCTAGTCCCAGGCGGCCCCCCGCTAGGGTCGCGACATGGCAACCGTGATCCTGGTCCGGCACGGCCGTTCCACCGCCAACGTGTCCGGCGTGCTGGCCGGGCGCATGGCCGGGGTGCACCTCGACGACACTGGCGTCAAGCAGTCCGCCGCCGTCGGCGAGCGGCTGGCGAGCGTACGACTCGCAGCCGCGATCACGAGTCCGCTCGAGCGCTGCCGCGAGACGTGCCGCGAGATCATCCGGCCCCAGGCCGGACCGCTGCGCGCCCGCGCGGAGAAGCAGCTCTCCGAGTGCGACTACGGCGAGTGGCAGGGCCGGCCGCTGCGGGAGCTGGCCAAGGAGAAGCTCTGGAAGACGGTGCAGTCCCAGCCCTCCGCGGCCACGTTCCCCGGCGGGGAGTCGTTGCGGGCGATGCAGGACCGCGCGGTGGCGGCGATCCGGCGCCACGATGCGCGGGTCGCCGACGAGCACGGCGACGACGCCGTGTGGCTCGCGGTCAGCCACGGCGACCTGATCAAGTCGATCCTCGCCGACGCCCTGGGCACCCACCTCGACCTCTTCCAGCGCATCCACGTCGACCCGGCGTCGGTGTCGATCGTGCGCTACAGCGAGACGCGTCCGTTCGTCCTCGGCACCAACACCCACGCGGGGGACCTCTCCTGGCTGACCCCGCCCAGGAAGGCCCGGCGACGTCGTCGTACGGACGCCGAGATCGGCGGGGGAGCGGGCCCAGACACCCCCGCGGAGTCGCAGACAGGCACGTCCTAGGGTGAGTGACATGCCCGTCGTGCACCGCTTCGACCCGCCCGAGCGCTTCGTCTCCGGCACCGTCGGCGAACCCGGCCAGCGCACCTTCTTCCTCCAGGCACGCGAGGGCGCGCGGCTGGTCACCGTCTCCCTGGAGAAGCAGCAGGTCTCCGCGCTCGCCGAGCGCATCGACGAGCTGCTCGACGAGCTGATGGGCGCGGCCGGCGACGAGGTGCTGATCCCCGCGATCGCCCCGCGTGACATGGTCGACACCGCGCCGCTGGAGCAGCCGATCGAGGAGGAGTTCCGCGCCGGCACCATGACCTTGTCGTGGGACGGCAGCGACGAGCGCGTCGTGATCGAGGTCTTCCCCTTCACCGAGGCCGCGGTCGTCTCGCCCGAGCAGCTGCAGGAGGACCTGGAGGACCTGCTCGAGCCGGAGCCCGAGGAGATCTTCCTCGTGCGCATCTCGGCGGCCGCGGCTCGCTCGTTCGTCGAGCGCTCGCGGTCGGTCGTGGGGGCCGGACGGCCCGACTGCCCCTTCTGCGGTGAGCCGATCGACGCCGACGGGCACCTGTGCGTGCGGGCCAACGGCTTCCGGCGTCGTGATCCCTGACCACACCCTCCCGGACGGCTTCCCGACCGGGGACCTGACGCTCCACGGCCGGATCCTCCCGGCCTCCAACGCGACCTTCGTCGGAGAGATCGACGGGGTCCGCGTGGTCTACAAGCCGATCGCGGGCGAGCGACCCCTCTGGGACTTCCCCGACGGCACGCTGGCGGCCCGCGAGGTGGCGGCGTACGCCGTCTCGGAGGCGCTGGGCTGGGACATCGTGCCGCCGACGGGCCTGGGCGACGGGCCGCACGGTCCGGGGATGGTGCAGCTGTGGCGCGACGAGGACGAGGAGCAGGCGCCGGTCGACATCGTCGGTGAGGGCGAGGTGCCGGACGGGTTCCGGCACGTCTTCGACGGTCTCGACGCCCACGACCAGCCGGTCTCGCTCGTGCACGAGGACTCACCGGCGCTGCGCCGGATGGCGTTGTTCGACGTCGTGGTCAACAACGCCGACCGCAAGGGTGGACACGTCCTGCCGATGGTCGACGGCCACCGCCACGGCGTCGACCACGGACTGACCTTCCACGTGGAGAACAAGCTCCGCACGGTCCTGTGGGGCTGGGTGGGGGAGCCGCTCACCCATGAGGAGGGCACAGGGCTGCGCCGGCTCGAGTCCGCCGTGGACGGCGAGCTGGGTCGCACCCTCGCCGGGCTGCTCGCCGAGGACGAGGTCGCCACCACGGCTCGTCGGATCTCCCGGCTGCTCGCCCGGGGCGCCTTCCCGCCGCCGGCCACGTCGTCCTACCCGGTCACCCCGTGGCCGCCCTTCTGATCCCTTCCCGGTCGGCGGATAGGCTGCGCGGCATGCGTGCCTGGCCGTCCCCCGACGTTCCCCGACTGCCCGTGACGGGCCCGCCCGTGCGGGTGCATGACACCTCGACCGGCGACGTGGTGGAGACCAGGCCGGAGGGTCCGGCCCGCATGTACGTCTGCGGCATCACGCCCTACGACGCCACCCACATCGGGCACGCCGCGACCTACGTCGGCTTCGACCTGCTCCACCGCGCCTGGCTCAGCGCCGGGCACGACGTCACCTACGTCCAGAACGTCACCGACGTGGACGACCCGCTGCTCGAGCGCGCGACCAAGGTCGACGTCGACTGGAGGGAGCTCGCCGAGCGGGAGACCCAGCTCTTCCGCGACGACATGGAGGCGCTGCGCGTCCTGCCGCCCGCTCACTACGTCGGCGCGGTCGAGTCGATCCCGCAGGTCGTCGAGCTGATCCAGCGCCTCGAGGGGGCCGGCGCGGTCTACCGGGTCGAGGACGACCTCTACTTCTCCGTCACCGCTGACGACGCGTTCGGAGAGGTGTCCGGTCTGGACCGCGAGGCGATGCTCGAGGTGTTCGCCGACCGCGGCGGCGACCCCGACCGCGAGGGGAAGAAGGACCCGCTCGACTGCCTCCTCTGGCGTGCCGAGCGACCCGGCGAGCCGGCCTGGGACAGCCCGTGGGGTCCGGGACGGCCCGGCTGGCACATCGAGTGCGCGGCCATCGCGCTCGACCGCCTCGGTACGACCTTCGACGTGCAGGGCGGGGGCAGCGACCTCGCCTTCCCCCACCACGAGATGTCGGCCGGCGAGGCGCAGGTCGCCCACCCCGGTTCGCGGTTCGCGCGGGCCTACACCCACGCCGGGATGGTGGCCTACGACGGCGAGAAGATGTCGAAGTCCAAGGGCAACCTCGTCTTCGTGTCCGCGCTGCGCAGGAGCGAGGTCGACCCGATGGCGATCCGGCTCGTGCTGCTGCGCCACCACTACCGCAGCGACTGGGAGTGGACCGACGACCAGCTCTGGGACGCCGTGGACACCCTCGCCGACTGGCGACGTGCCCTGGCGCTCGGCTACGGCGCCGACGCGGCGCCTGTCGTGGAGAAGGTCCTCGCAGCGCTGGCCGACGACCTCGACGCGCCCACCGCCGTCCGCGTGGTGCAGGAGTGGGTCGAGGCCACCCTGGGCACCACCGGCCTGGCCGACACCTCCGACCACGAGGCGGCGACGGCGATCCACCGGCTCCTCGACGCGGCGCTCGGCCTGTCGCTCTGACGTACGCGTCGGGGCGGCCCGGCAGGCTCAGTCCGTGTCGCGCCGCTTGAGGTAGCGCTCGAACTCCCGGGCGATCGCCTCACCACTGGCCTCGGGCAGGTCAGCGGTGTCGCGGGTCTCCTCCAGTGCCCGGACGTAGTCGGCCACGTCCTCGTCCTCGGCCGCGAGCTCGTCGACGCCGCGCTCCCAGGCCTTGGAGTCGTCGGGCAGGTCGCCCAGCGGCATCGGCGCCTGGAGCAGCTCCTCGAGCTGGCCGAGAAGCGCGAGGGTGGCCTTGGGGCAGGGGGGCTGCGCGACGTAGTGGGGGACCGCGGCCCAGTAGGACACGGCCGGGATGTCGAGCTGGCTGCACGCGTCGTTGAAGACCCCCACGATGCCCGTCGGCCCTTCGTACGTCGACTGCTCGACGTCCAGCCGGTCGACGAGCTCGGGCTCGGTGGCGGTGCCGGAGACCGGGATCGGGCGCGTGTGCGGGGTGTCGGCCAGCAGTGCGCCCAGCGTGACGACGAGCTCGGCGCCCAGGTCGTCACAGGCCGCGAGGAGCTCGGCACAGAACTGCCGCCACTTCATGCTGGGCTCGATGCCGCGGACGAGGATCACGTCGCGGTCGAGCTCGGCGGGGCGCGCGACCGCGATCCGGGTGGTGGGCCAGGTGAGGCGGCGGTGGCCGTTGTGGTCGGTGCTGATGACGGGCCGGTTGACCTGGAAGTCGTAGAACTCCTCGGGGTCGATGGCGCCGATGACCTCGGCCTTCCACTGCTCCATGAGGTGGTCGACGAGACCGGAGGCCGCGTCGGCCGCGTCGTTCCATCCCTCGAAGGCAGCGATCACCACGGGGGATACCAGGTCCTGCACGTCGTCGAACTCGATCACACCGTCAGCCTAGGGCGCCCGACCCAGCGGACCTCCGCGATTCGGCCCAGTGATTTCGTCGGCGGCACCTGCGGTGCCACGATGTGGGAAGTCCGTCCGCCTGTCGGACGGCGTTCCTAGGCTGGTCCCACGGCTGCCCACGGCCGTACGCCACCCAGAGGCCCAACCCCGAGAGGATGGCCGAGCCCTGTGAAGCCGCAGCACCGTCCCGACGCCACCGACGCCCTGACGTCGATCATGAGCGAGCGGATCATGGTGCTGGACGGAGCCATGGGCACAGCCATCCAGCGGGACCGGCCCGACGAGGCCGGCTATCGCGGTGAGCGCTTCGCCGACCACCCGAGCGACCTGATCGGCAACAACGACCTGCTCACGCTCACCCAGCCGCAGCTGATCCGCGCCATCCACGAGGACTACCTCAACGCCGGCGCCGACGTCATCGAGACCAACACCTTCAATGCCAACGCGGTCTCGCTGGCCGACTACGGCCTCGAGGACCTGGCCTACGAGCTCAACTACGAGTCCGCTCGGCTGGCGCGCGCGGCCGCCGACGCCGTGGCCACCGACGACCGCCCCCGGTGGGTGGCCGGCGCGCTCGGGCCGACGACCCGCACCGCGTCGATCTCTCCCGACGTCAACGATCCCGGCGCCCGCAACGTCTCCTTCGACCAGCTGGCCGACGCCTACCTCGTCGCTGCCCGCGGCCTGGTCGACGGCGGCGCCGACCTGCTGATGATCGAGACGATCTTCGACACCCTCAACGCCAAGGCCGCGATCTTCGCCGTCGAGACGCTCTTCGAGGAGCAGGGACGTCGCTGGCCGGTGATCGTCTCGGGCACGATCACCGACGCCTCCGGACGCACGCTGTCCGGCCAGGTCACCGAGGCCTTCTGGGACTCCATCCGCCACGCTCGTCCGCTGGCGGTGGGCCTCAACTGCGCGCTGGGTGCGCGCGACATGCGCCCCTACGTCGCCGAGCTGTCGCGGCTCGCCGACTCGTTCGTCTCGGTCTACCCCAACGCCGGCCTGCCCAACGCCTTCGGCGAGTACGACGAGACCCCCGACCAGACGGCCGCGGTCCTGGCCGAGTTCGCCGACGCCGGCTTCCTCAACCTCGTCGGCGGGTGTTGCGGCACCACGCCCGAGCACATCGCCGCGATTGCCTCCGCCGTCGAGGGCAAGACCCGCCGGGAGCGCGGCGAGCACCAGCCGGTGATGCGCCTGTCCGGCCTCGAGCCGTTGACGATCACCGAGGAGAGCCTGTTCGTCAACGTCGGCGAGCGCACCAACATCACCGGCTCCGCCCGGTTCCGCAAGCTCATCAAGGACGGCGACTACGACACCGCCCTGAGCGTCGCGGCCCAGCAGGTCGAGTCCGGCGCGCAGGTCCTCGACGTCAACATGGACGAGGGCATGATCGACGGCGTCGCCGCGATGGACCGCTTCCTCAAGCTGATCGCCGCGGAGCCCGACATCAGCCGGGTGCCCGTGATGGTCGACTCCTCCAAGTGGGAGGTCATCGAGGCCGGCCTCAAGTGCGTCCAGGGCAAGCCGATCGTCAACTCGATCTCGATGAAGGAGGGCGAGGAGGCCTTCCGCGAGCACGCCCGCCTGTGCCGCAAGTACGGCGCTGCCGTCGTGGTCATGGCCTTCGACGAGGACGGCCAGGCCGACAACCTCGAGCGGCGCAAGGCGATCTGCGAGCGGGCCTACCGCATCCTCGTCGACGAGGTCGGCTTCCCGCCCGAGGACATCATCTTCGACCCCAACGTCTTCGCGGTGGCCACAGGCATCGAGGAGCACGCCACCTACGGCGAGGACTTCATCGAGGCCACCCGCTGGATCAAGCAGAACCTGCCCGGCGCGAAGGTCAGCGGCGGCATCTCCAACGTGTCCTTCTCCTTCCGCGGCAACAACCCGGTCCGCGAGGCCATCCACGCCGTCTTCCTCTTCCACGCGATCCGGGCGGGCCTCGACATGGGCATCGTCAACGCCGGCGCCCTCGTCGTCTACGACGAGGTCGACGCCGACCTCCGCGAGCGGATCGAGGACGTGGTGCTCAACCGCCGTCCCGACGCCGCCGAGCGGCTCCTCGAGATCGCCGAGCGCTACAACGTCGCGGCCGACGCGGTGGAGCAGGCCGAGGACGAGTGGCGCGCGCTGCCCATCGGGGAGCGGATCACCCACGCCCTCGTGAAGGGCATCGACGCCCACGTGGAGGCCGACACCGAGATCCTGCGCCAGGAGATCGCCGACCGGGGCGGCCGTCCGATCGAGGTCATCGAGGGCCCGTTGATGGATGGCATGAACGTCGTCGGCGACCTGTTCGGTGCCGGGAAGATGTTCCTGCCGCAGGTCGTGAAGAGCGCCCGGGTCATGAAGAAGGCCGTCGCCTACCTGATCCCGTTCATCGAGCAGGAGAAGCTCGACAACCCCGAGCTCGCCACGGCCAAGGACACCAACGGGACCATCGTCATGGCCACGGTCAAGGGCGACGTCCACGACATCGGCAAGAACATCGTCGGTGTGGTGCTGCAGTGCAACAACTACGAGGTCATCGACCTCGGCGTGATGGTCCCTGCCCAGAAGATCCTCGACGCCGCGACCGAGGTCGGTGCCGACATCATCGGCCTCTCCGGCCTGATCACGCCCTCGCTGGACGAGATGGTCGGCTTCGCGTCGGAGATGCAGCGCCAGGGGCTGACGATCCCCCTGCTCATCGGGGGTGCGACGACCTCGCGCGCCCACACCGCGGTCAAGGTCGACCCGAAGTACGACGGCCCGGTGGTCTGGGTCAAGGACGCCTCCCGCTCGGTCCCCACCGCGGCGGCGCTGCTCGACCCGAAGCAGCGCGAGAAGCTGCTGGCCGACGTGAAGACCGACTTCGACGCGCTGCGGGCCCGCCACGCCACCAAGCACGACCGCCCGATGGTCTCGCTCGAGGAGGCCCGCGCCAACGCGACCCCGATCGACTGGACCGACTACCGCCCGCCGAAGCCGCACCTGCTGCTCCAGCAGGACCACGCGGTGTCCACCATCGTGGGCACCCCCGTCACCCAGCACGTCCGGGTGCTGCGTGACTACGACCTCGCGACCCTGCGCAAGTACATCGACTGGCAGCCGTTCTTCAACGCCTGGGAGATGAAGGGTGCCTTCCCCGACATCCTCAACAACCCCAGCTCCGGCCCCGCCGCGCGCAAGCTCTACGACGACGCCCAGGCGATGCTCGACCAGGTCATCGAGGAGAAGTGGATCCGCGCCCATGGCATCGTCGGCTTCTTCCCCGCCAACTCGATCGGCGACGACGTCGAGCTCTACCTCGGCGAGGACCGCAGCGAGGTGCACGCCACGCTCCACCACCTGCGCCAGCAGGGCCAGCACCGCGAGGGCGTGCCCAATCGGACGCTCGCCGACTTCGTGGCCCCCAAGGACACCGGGCTCCGCGACTACGTCGGCGCCTTCGCGGTGACGGCCGGTGACGGCCTCAGCGAGCGCGTACGAGCCTTCCGCGAGGACCTCGACGACTACAACGCGATCCTCCTCGAGTCGCTGGGCGACCGGCTGGCCGAGGCGTTCGCGGAGCGGCTGCACGAGCGGGTCCGCAAGGAGCTGTGGGGCTACGCGCCCGACGAGCAGCTCGACAACGTGGGCCTGATCAAGGAGCAGTACGACGGCATCCGTCCGGCCCCCGGCTATCCCGCCTGCCCGGAGCACACCGAGAAGCTCACCCTCTGGGAGCTCCTCGACGTCGAGAAGCACACCGGCATCGAGCTCACCGAGTCGATGGCGATGTGGCCGGGTGCCTCGGTCAGCGGGTTCTACTACTCCCACCCGCAGTCCCAGTACTTCGTGGTGGGCCGGCTGGCCCGGGACCAGGTCGCCGACTACGCCGAGCGCAAGGGCTGGACCCTCGCCGAGGCCGAGCGGTGGCTCTCGCCCAACCTCGGCTACGACCCCGAGGACTGATCCCAGGCCTGGCCCCCGGCTGGGGTCAGGCGATCACCGCCGCCAGCATCACCAACGGCAGCGACACCAGCGAGGCCACCGAGGTGACGAGGGTCAGGGTCTTGAGCGTGCCCTTGGTCGAGAGCCCCAGCAGCGCCTTGAACATCCAGAAGAAGTTGCTGTTGACCTGCAGCGCGAACATGGCGCCCGACGCGATCGCGAGACCGATCACGATGGGGGAGACCGTCAGCGAGTCGAGGATCGGCGCGATGATGCCCGCAGCGGTGATCGCCGCGACCGACACGGACCCGATGGCCAGGTGGAGCACCGCGGCGATGAACCAGGCCAGCAGGATGCTCAGGATCACGGGGGCACCCTCGTCGGCCTGGAACAGGTCGCCGAGGACGCCGTCGAGGCCGGTCGCCTCGATCACGGCACCGAGCGAGCCGCCCACGCCCGTGATGAGCAGGATCTCGCCCGACGTGTGGAAGCCGTCCTCCATCGCCTCATGGGTGCGCTCGCTGCCGGCCGATGCCCGGGACAGGAGGTAGGCACCGAGCAGCCCGATGAAGAGCGCCATGTTGGCGTCGCCCAGGAACGCGATGAAGCTGGTGGACCAGCCGCCCAGCTCGGCGAACGCGCCGAACGCGATCAGCAGGAGCGGCACGAGGATCGGCAGCATCAGGACCATCAGCGGCAGGCGTCGTACGCCGCTCTCCGCCTCGGCGCGGCTGGCGTCGCTCTCGCTCCGGTGGAGCGCCTCCTCCGCGCTGTCGGTCTCGCCGGCGAGGTAGGCCGCGTCGGCTGCCTCCTGCTCGGCCATCGCCTCGTCGACCTCCTCGTCGGTCTCGGGGTCCCAGAAGCCACCGGCGTGGAACAGCAGGCGCATCAGCAGCGTCGACACGAGTGCGGTCGCCAGTCCGATGACCACGCCGTAGAGGAGCCAGTCGCCGAGCCGGATGTCGAGGAGGCCGGCGATCGAGATCGCGGCGAGTCCCGGGATGACGAAGACGTAGCCGGCGAAGATGCCGCAGCCCAGGGCGGAGGCCAGCACGGGGAGGCCGATCTTGCCGATGAACGGTGACGCCGAGCGGGCCACCGGGGCTGCGAGCACGACCTGCACGTCGACGTAGATCGAGGGCATCACGACGGCGAGCACCGACGTGAGGGCGTACGGCAGCCGGCCGGCACCGACGCTCTGGACGAGGAGCCCCACCAGCCGCCGGAACGCGCCGGTGGAGTGCAGCAACGACCCGATCAGCACACCGAAGCCGATGAGGAGGCCGACCTCGGCCATGATCCCGCCGAAGCCGACCGTGATCGCCTCGACCGTCCCGGCGAAGCCCACCCCGGCGGCGAGGCCGAGGTAGAGCGACCCGAGGATCAGTGAGATCACCGGGTCCACGCGCACCTTGATGATCAGCGCGATCACCAGAACGATCGCGATGGCGGTGTGGAGGGCGACCATGGGAACTCCTTCGGGGCCGAGATTTGGCCCTTTGTCTACCGGTGCGAGGTCCGGCTTGGCCAGTGGCGGTGCCGAGTCGTGGGCGGTGGGACGACCCGGACCCGCCGGTCGATAGGGTCGGCGAGTGACTCTTCCGGCGAGCGTGACAACCCTGCCCGCGGCCGTCCTGTGGGACATGGACGGCACCCTCGTCGACACCGAGCCGTACTGGATCGAGACCGAGTACGCCATGGCGGAGAAGTACGGGGGCACCTGGTCGCACGAGCACGCGATGAACCTGGTGGGCAACGCCCTGCTGGCGTCGGGTGACTACATCCGCGTCCACATGGGCATCGACCGCACGCCGCAGCAGATCGTCGACGAGCTCCTCGACGGAGTGGTGGCGCGGGTCGAGGTCGACGTGCCGTGGCGACCCGGCGCCCGGGAGCTGCTGACCGACCTCCACGCGCAGGGGGTGCCCTGCGCGCTGGTGACGATGTCGTGGCAGCGGTTCGTCGCGCCGATCCTGGCGCGGCTGCCCGCCGACACGTTCTCGGTGGTGGTGACCGGCGACCGGGTCGAGCTGGGCAAGCCGCACCCCGAGCCCTATCTCACGGCTGCCGCGGAGCTCGGCCTCGCCGCGAAGGACTGCGTGGCGATCGAGGACTCCAACACCGGTGCCACCTCAGCGGTCGCTGCTGGGTGCACGGTGCTGTGCGTGCCCCACCACGTGCCGATCCTCGAGGGCGAGCGGCGCGTCTTCGCCGAATCGCTCAGTGGAATGGACGCCGCAGGGCTGACGCGGCTGGTGACCGGGGCCACGGGAGAAGTGAGGGACGCGCGCAACACGTGACCCGACCGTGACCATGTCGGTGTGGTCCGGCTCACGCTCTCGGGCTTACTGTGCTGGGACGAGCTTGATCGCATACCGGACGGAAGGACCTCGGATGTCTCCGAAACGCACTGTTGCGACATGGACCACGGCAGTCCTCGCAGCCGCCGCGCTGGCGGGTTGCGCCGACAGCCAGCGCGACGACGACGGCGGCGGGGAGGGCGGCGGCAGCGAGGACGCCGGCACCTTCATCTTCGGTGCCGCCGGCGCCCCCGAAATGTTCGACCCCTACTACGCCACCGACGGGGAGACGTTCCGCATCACCCGTCAGATGTTCGAAGGATTGCTCGGCATCGAGCCCGGCAGCGCCGAGGTGGTGCCTGAGCTCGCCACCGAGTGGACCCCCAACGACGAAGGCACCGAGTGGACGTTCACCCTCCGCGACGACGTGACCTTCCACGACGGCGAGCCGTTCGACGCCGAGGCCGTCTGCTACAACTTCGAGCGGATGTTCGACCAGAACGAGGCCGGCCGGACCGCCGGGGAGTACTGGGGCTACGTGATGGGTGCCTACGCCGACGATCCTGAGAACTCGCTCTACCAGAGCTGCGAGGCCACCGACGAGTTCGAGGCCGTCGTCTCCATCAGCAGACCCACCTCGGGGTTCCCCACGATGCTGACGCTGGAGTCGCTGTCCATGCAGTCTCCCAAGGCGATGGAGGATGGTGACGCCAACGGCATCGCGGCCGAGGGCGAGGGCTTCAGCTTCCCGGAGTACGCCGACAACCCGGTCGGCACCGGCCCGTTCGTCTTCGGGGCGTACGACGAGGCCAACGGCGAGATCACCCTCGAGCGCAACGACGACTACTGGGGCGAGGCGGCCAAGACCAGCGAGCTCGTCTTCCGGGTCATCCCCGACGAGAGCACCCGCCGCCAGGAGCTCGAAGCCGGCAGCATCAACGGCTACGACCTGCCCAACCCGGTCGACTGGGCCGGCTTGGAGGACGAGGGCAACAGCGTCGAGGTGCGCGACCCGTTCAACATCCTCTACCTCGGCCTCAACCCGGAGGCCAACCCGCAGCTGAAGGACCTGAAGGTCCGACAGGCGATCTACCACGCCCTCAACCGCGACCAACTGGTCCAGACCCAGCTGCCCGAGGGTGCGGCGGTGGCGACGCAGTTCATGCCCGACACGGTCAGCGGCTACAACACCAGCCTGGAGCCCTTCCCCTACGACCCCGACGAGGCCAAGCGGCTTCTCGCCGAGGCCGGCGCGGAAGGCATGACGCTCGAGTTCGCCTACCCGACCGAGGTCAGCCGCCCCTACATGCCGGACCCGGAGAAGATCTATGAGGCGCTGCGCACCGACCTCGAGGCGGTCGGCATCAAGGTCAAGGTGGCGACGGCCTCCTGGAACGGTGGCTACCTCGACAACGTGTCGGGCGAGCCGGGCAAGTACGACGCCTACATCCTGGGATGGACCGGTGACTACGACGCGGCCTACAACTTCATCGGCACGTTCTTCGGCAACCTGAAGGACAACGACTTCGGCACCGACGTCATGCCGTGGGGCAAGCAGCTGGCAGACGACCTCCAGGCGGCCGACGCGATCGTCGACGACGACGAGCGCGCCGCCGCGTTCGAGGAGATCAACGCGCAGATCATGGAGGAGTACCTGCCCGGTCTGCCGATCAGCCACTCGCCGCCCGCCCTCGTGGTCGGTCCCGGTGTGGACGGCGTGATCCCCAGCCCGCTGACGGCCGAGGAGTTCGACACGGTCACCGTCGGAGGGGAGTGACTCCCACCGGCTGACTGACCGATCTGTGTGAGGTCCGGGGGTCGTCGTCACCCGACGGCCCCCGGCCCGCGCAGGCGTGGGAGGAGATCCATGCTTCGCTTTGTCGTACGACGGCTGCTCCAGATGTGCATGGTCGTCGTCGTGCTCTCGATGCTCGTGTTCGTGTGGTTGCGCTCGCTGCCCGGCGGCCCGGTGTCGGCGATCCTCGGGGAGCGGCAGACCCCGCAGCGTCGGGCCGCGCTGGAGGCCGCGTTGGGCCTCGACCAGCCGCTGCCGGTGCAGTACCTCAAGTTCATGGAGCGCGCGATCCAGGGCAACTTCGGCGTTTCGACCAAGGTGCTCCCCGGCGAGGACGCCCTCGACGTCTTCCTGTCCCGGCTGCCGGCGACGATCGAGCTGTCCCTCTTGGCGTTGTTCCTCGCGATCACGCTCGGGATCCCGCTCGGCTACCTGGCGGCGCGCCGCCAGGGGTCGGTCACGGACACCACTGCAGTGATCTTCTCGCTGGTGGGCGTCGCGGTGCCGGTGTTCTTCACCGCCTTCCTCCTCAAGTACTTCTTCGCCGTCGAGTGGAACCTGCTGCCGGTCTCCGGTCGCCAGACCACCGGCCTTGACGCCACTCGGGTGACGGGCATGTTCGTCCTCGACGGCGTCCTCACCCGCGAGTGGGATGCCGCCTGGGATGCGGTCAAGCACCTCATCCTGCCGGCGGTGGCGCTGGCAACGATCCCCTTCGCGGTGATCTTCCGGATCACCCGCGCCTCCGTCCTCGACGTGCTCGACGAGGACTACGTCCGCACCGCTGAGGCCAAGGGCCTGACCGCCCAGGTCATCAGGGGTCGCCACGTCCTCCGCAACGCGATGCTGCCGGTGGTCACGACCGTGGGGCTCCAGGTCGGCGGGCTGCTGGCCGGAGCCGTGCTGACCGAGACCGTCTTCTCCTATCGCGGGGTCGGCGACGCGCTCGCCACCGCCTTCCGGGAGAAGGACTATCCCGTGCTGCAGGTCCTCATCCTCGCCGCGGCCGTGATCTACGTGCTGGTGAACCTCCTGGTCGACATCGCCTACGCGGTCATCGACCCGCGGATCAGGACGAGGTGAGGCGAGATGACCGACCGCGCGTCCGGCACCACCGACGAGTCCCCCCGCCGTCCGTCGTACGGCCAGCGACGCCGGGCCCGGATCGATGCCCTGGCGACGGCCGGCACGGTCGACGACCAGCCCGGCGTCTCGCTGATCCGCAGCGCGTGGCTCCGCCTGCGCCGCAACCCGGTCTTCCTGATCGGCCTCGCCATCACAGTCGTGTTCGTCGTGCTGGCGCTCGTCTCGCCGTGGCTCGCCCCCTGGGACCCGACCGCCCGTCCGCTGCTCGACCAGGTGCGGCCGCAGTCGAACCCGGTTCCCGGACCGGAGCCGGGGCATCCGCTCGGAGCTGACGACCGGGGCCGGGACCTGCTGTCCCGACTGCTCGTCGGCAGCAGGCAGACCCTCATCGTGGGCGTCTTCGCCACGCTGTTCGGGCTTCTGGGCGGGCTCGTCCTCGGCACCCTCGCGGGAGCGATGGGTGGCTGGGTCGACTCGCTCGTCATGCGCGTCGTCGACGTGATGCTGTCAATCCCGTCGCTGCTCCTCGCCTTCACCATCGCCTCGCTCGCCCGGAGCCCGAGCCAGTGGACGCTGATCGTGGCGATCGCCGTGGTCCAGGTGCCGATCTTCGCCCGGCTGCTCCGGGGCTCGATGCTGGCCCAGCGCTCGAGCGACCACGTCCTCGCCGCACGCTCGCTGGGGGTGAAGCCCCGTGCGATCGTCTTCCGTCACATGCTGCCCAACGCGCTCGGGCCCGTCATCGTCCAGGCGACCCTGTCGCTGGCGGTCGCGATCATCGACGCCGCCGCGCTGTCGTTCCTGGGGCTGGGCAATCCCGACCAGCGACAACCCGAGTGGGGGCAGATGCTCGGCCTGGCGCAGAGGTACATCTCCGAGGCGCCGCACCTCGCGTTCTACCCGGCGGGCTGCATCATCGTCGTGGCGCTGGGCTTCACCCTCATGGGGGAGTCGCTTCGCGAGGCCCTCGACCCGAAGTCGCGGAGGTGACCCGATGACCCACCACCCGATGGGTTCGGCCGAGCCCCTGCTGGCCGTCCGCGACCTGCGCGTCACCTTCCAGCGCCACGGCGAGAAGGCGTTCCGCGCCGTCGACGGCGTGAGCTTCGACGTGCGGCCCGGGCAGACCGTCGGCCTGGTCGGCGAGTCCGGCTGCGGCAAGTCGGTGACGTCGCTCGCGATCATGGGCCTGCTGCCCAAACGGGGAAACAGGGTGGAGGGCACGGCGATCTTCGACGGCGAGGACCTGCTGTCGCTGTCGCCGTCGGCCATGCGCGACCGGCGGGGCGCGGACATCGCGATGATCTTCCAGGACCCGCTGTCGTCGTTGAACCCGGTCGTCACGATCGGCCGCCAGGTCACCGAGGTCATGGAGCGGCACCAGGGGCTGAGCCGCAAGGACGCGACACCGAAGGCGGCCGAGCTGCTCGAGCGCGTCGGCATCCCCGACCCGAGGGCCCGGCTCATCAACTACCCCCACCAGCTGAGCGGCGGCATGCGCCAGCGGGCTCTCATCGCGATGGCGCTGGCGTGCAACCCGCGGCTGCTGATCGCCGACGAGCCGACCACTGCCCTCGACGTGACGATCCAGGCGCAGATCCTCGCCCTGCTCAAGGAGCTGGTCGTGGACACCGGCACCGCGCTGGTGATGATCACGCACGACCTCGGGGTCGTGGCCGGACTGTGCGACGAGGTCAACGTGCTCTACGGCGGCAAGATCGTCGAGCGCGGTGGGCGGCACGGCCTGTTCCAGCGGCCGCGCCACCCCTACACGGTGGGCCTGCTGAACTCGATCCCACGTCTCGACGCCCCTCGCGGCGAGAAGCTCTCGCCGGTGCCGGGCTCCGTGGCCGACAACCTGCCGTGGGACTCCGCCTGTGCCTTCGCGCCGCGCTGTCCCAATGTCCTGGACGTGTGCACGCAGGAGCAGCCCGGGTGGGACGGCGACCAGGTCGTCGGCTACCGCTGCTTCAACCCGATGGGAGGACCACGGTGAGCGAGACGGTGAGCACCACGGCGCGTCAGGCGCCGGACGCCTCTTCCGACGTGCTGGTCCAGGTGACCGGCCTCGAGGTGCACTTCCCGATCAAGAGCGGCCTGATCTTCGACCGGACCGTCGGCCACGTCCGTGCGGTCGACGGAGTCGACCTGAGCATCCGGCGCGGCGAGACCTACGGACTGGTCGGCGAGTCAGGCTGCGGCAAGTCCACCCTCGGCAAGGCCATCCTCAACCTCGAGCCGCCTACGGCCGGCTCGGTCGTCTTCGACGGCGTCGACATCGCCTCACTGAAGGGGGAGGCGCTGCGCAAGGAGCGCAAGCGCTTCCAGATGGTCTTCCAGGACCCGCTCTCCAGCCTGGACCCCCGCCAGACCGTGGAGTCGCTGCTGGTGGAGGGACTGCACGCCCACGGTCTCGACACCGACAAGGCCAGGACGCAGGCGCGGCTGCGCGAGCTGATGTCGGCCGTCGGCCTGCCTGTCGCGGCACTCAGCAAGTACCCGCACGAGTTCTCGGGCGGTCAGCGCCAGCGGGTCGGGATCGCCCGGGCGCTGTCGGTCAACCCCGACCTCATCGTCGCCGACGAGCCGGTGAGCGCCCTGGACGTGTCGATCCAGGCGCAGGTCATCAACCTGCTGCAGGACCTGCAGAACGAGCTCGGCCTGACCTACCTCGTGGTCGCCCACGACCTCGCCGTGGTGCGCCACATCAGCGACCGGATCGGGGTGATGTACCTCGGCGGCCTGGTGGAGGAGTCCGACGCGGCGGAGCTGTACGACGTGCCGCTCCACCCCTACACCCGGGCACTCATGTCGGCCGTTCCCGTGCCCGACCCGCAGGTCGAGGACTCGCGCGAGCAGATCCTCCTCTCCGGCGACCTGCCCTCGCCGGCCAACCCACCGTCGGGCTGCCGGTTCCACACGCGCTGCCCGTGGCGTCAGGAGACGCGGTGCGACACCGAGCGACCGGAGCTCCGGGTCGTCGAGGTGGCAGGAGCCACGGCGCACCACCGCGTCGCCTGCCATTTCGCGGAGGAGATCGCCGCCGGTCGGCTGGAGCGGCACGAGGTGGCCCCGGAGCTGGTCGCGGAAGGCTTCACCGGGGGCGGCCCCGCCGGCCCCGTCACGCCGCCGGACGCCTACATCACCCCCTGACCGAGCTGGCGGCCGCGTCGGGGCACGCAGGGTCAGTCGTCGGCCTCGTCGGTCGAGACGTCCGGGACGGGCGCCGGCCGCTCCGGCAACGGGGGGATGGTGCCGCCCTTGGTGGGGCAGAACTCGTGGTAGGAGCACCAGTCGCACAACCGTGAGGGGCTCGGCCGCCAGTCGGCCGTCTCGTGGGCCAGCTGGATGGCAGCCCACACGGCCTCGACCTTGCGCTCGGTGGCGCGCAGGTCGTCCTCGTCGGGCTCGTAGCGCAGGATCTCGCCGCTGCCGAGGTAGATCAGCTGAAGCATCGACGGCACGACGCCACGCATGCGCCAGATGACGAGGGCGTAGAACTTCATCTGGAACAGGGCCTTGGCCTCGTAGCCGACTCCGGGAGCTCGTCCGCTCTTGTAGTCGACCACGCGGATCCGCCCGTCCGGCGCCACGTCGATCCGGTCGACGAAGCCGCGCAGCAGCAGCTTGGAGTCGAGGAGGGCCTCGACGTAGAGCTCGCGGTCCGCGGGCTCGAGCCGGCGGGGGTCCTCGAGGTCGAAGTAGCGGTCGAGGACAGCGCGGCAGGAGGCCAGCCAGGTCGCGACGTCGGCCCCCTCGCCGCCGAACATCTCGGCCAGGGCGGGCTCGGTCTCCAGCAGGACGTCCCACGTGGGAAGGAGCATGTCGGCCGCCCGATCGGGCGTGCGGTCCGCCGCCGGGAGGTCGAAGAGGTCCTCGAGCACCTTGTGCACGACCGTGCCGCGCACCGCGTCGGGGGAAGGCTCCTCCGGGAGTCGGTCGATCGTGCGGAAGCGATACATCAGGGGACAGCTCATGAAGTCGCCGGCGCGGCTCGGCGAGATCGCCCCCAGCACGTCGACCCCGTCCACCGGCGTGGAGATCCGCTCCGCGGGGGAGGCCTCGGGAGCGGGGGAGAGGGGATCGGAGGCAGGGATCGACATGACGCGGTCACCCTAGGCGAGGGGTACGACAGTGGCCGGGCCGTCCGGGCGGCACGGGCGCTGTGGGCCACGTTGAGTAGGGTCGAGTAGTGCCAGGTCCCACCGATCCAGCCGCCGCCGAGCGGCGGACTCCGCCGTCACCCCGAGCCCCGGGCACGCTGCGGATCGGCTCCATCGCGGGCATCGACGTCCTGATCACCAGCTCGTGGTTCATCGTCGCCCTGCTGATCTCGCTGACGTTCGCGCCGCGCATCGAGGAGGTCGAGCCAGGGCTGGGGTTCTGGAAGTACGTCGCCGGGTTCGTGTTCGCGGTCGTCCTCTACCTCTCGGTGCTGCTGCACGAGGCCTCCCACGCTGTCACCGCCCAGCGCCTCGGCTACGGGGTCACCTCCATCACCTTGCACTTCCTGGGCGGCATGACGGAGATCGACGGGGCCTCGCGCCGGCCGCGCCACGAGTTCTGGATCGCGGTCGTCGGGCCCCTGACCTCCCTCGCGGTCGGCGGTGCCGCGGTGGGACTCTGGTTCCTCGTGCCCGACGGGCTCGTCCGGCTGGCGATCCAGGGCCTGGCGGGCGCCAACCTCGTCATCGGCGTGCTCAACCTCGTCCCGGGGCTGCCGCTCGACGGTGGCCGGGTGCTGAAGGCCCTCGTGTGGGGCGCCTCCGGAAACCAGCACCGGGCCACGATCGTGGCCGGCTGGGGCGGCCGGCTCGCCGCGCTCGCCCTCCTGGCGTGGCCACTGGTGCAGGAGCCGCTGCTGGGTGAGCCCCCGACGGTGCTCGACATCGTCCTCGCCTTCGTCATCGGGCTCTTCCTCTGGACCGGCGCGACCGCCGCCATGGCGCACGCCCGGCTGCGCCAGCGGCTGCCCGCGCTCGTCGCACGCCCGCTCGCGCGACGTACGCTCACCGTCCCCGAGGACCTGCCGCTGGCCGAGGCCGTCCGACGAGCCCAGGAGGAGCAGGCCGGAAGCATCGTGACGGTGGCGCTCGACGGCACACCGCGGGGCATCGTCAGCGAGGCGGCGGTCACCGCCATGCCCGACGACCGCCGTCCCTGGGTGCCCGTGTCCGCCGTGACGCGGGCGATGGAGGAGGGGCTGACGCTGCCGGCCGACGTGGCTGGAGAGGACCTGATCCTCGCGATCAGCCGGCGTCCCGCAGAGGAGTACCTCCTCGTGGAGGCCGACGGCCGGATCTACGGCGTGCTGTCCACCGCCGACGTCGACCGTGCGTTCCGCGAGAGCGCCGCCGGCTGAGTGTTTCGCTGTCCCGGCCACTAGTCTTCGCGCCATGTCCGAGCCCTCTCCCGACGTCCCCGCCGAGGCCTGGTCCGGCGTCCATCGCGGCCCCCTGCGTGAGGGCGAGTGGGTGCGGCTCGTGGACCAGAAGGGGCGCAAGCACAACTTCGAGCTGGTCGCCGGCAAGCGCTTCTTCTCCAACAAGGGACACCTCGACCACGACGAGATGATCGGGCGCGACGAGGGCTTCACGGTGACGTCCTCCGCCGGAGGCCAGTACCTCGTGTTCCGGCCGCTGCTCAACGAGTTCGTGGTCTCGATGCCCCGCGGCGCTGCGGTGGTCTACCCCAAGGACGCCGCGCAGATCATCGCCCTGGCCGACATCTATCCCGGGGCACGCGTGGTCGAGGCTGGCGCGGGCTCCGGTGCGCTCACGTGCTCGCTGCTGCGGGCCGTCGGGCCGTGGGGGAAGGTGACGTCCTACGAGCTGCGCGAGGAGTTCGCGGACGTGGCGCGGCGCAACGTCAACCAGTTCTTCTCAGCCCCGGAGGGCCGGACCCACCCCGCGTGGGACCTGCGCCTGGGCGACCTCAAGGAGGGCCTGCCCACGCTCGGCCAGGTCGACCGGATCATCCTCGACATGCTCGATCCCTGGAACTGCGTGGACAGCGTCGCGGAGGCCCTCGTGCCCGGCGGCATCGTCTGCGCCTACGTCGCCACCACGACCCAGCTGTCGCGTGTGGTCGAGACGCTGCGGGTCCACGGGGGCTTCACCGAGCCCCAGCCCTGGGAGTCGCTCGTGCGCGACTGGCACGTGGAGGGACTCGCCGTCCGACCGGGCCACAAGATGATCGGCCACACCGCCTTCCTCGTGACCGCCCGCCGGATGGCGCCGGGCGAGAGCCCGCCGCGCAAGACGCGTCGCCCGGCCCCGGGGGCCTACGGGCGCGACTACACCGGCCCGCGTCCGGCGGACATCCCGCCGGTCGAGCTGGGCGAGGTCGACGTCGAGTGAGCGAGCGCGAGCGATCCGATCAGCACAGCGCGCCAGGTGCCTCATGCGCGCACGGAGCGAAGCGAGTACGTGCATGAGCCCGATCGAGGTCGTCCCGTGGTCGCCACGCTGGCCCGAGCAGTTCGAGGAGGTCGCCACAGTGCTCCGAGCGGCGCTGACCGAGGTGCCCTCCGCCACTGTGGAGCACGTCGGGTCCACGTCGGTCCCGGGCCTGTCGGCCAAGCCGATCCTCGACATCGACGTGGTCGTGGAGTCCAGTGACGTGTCAGCCGCCGTCTCCGCCCTGGAGTCCGTGGGCTACGTCCACCGCGGGGACCTCGGCGTCACCGGCCGAGAGGCCTTCCACGCTCCTGGTCCGCCGCGACGCAACGTCTACGTCTGCACTGCCGGCACGGTCAACGTCCGCAACCACCTCGCGGTCCGCGACGTCCTGCGCGCTCGGGACGCCCTGCGCGACGCGTACTCGGACGTCAAGACCACCCTTGCGGGCGACCCGCGCATGGACATCGACACCTACATCGCCGGCAAGTCGGCCGTCGTCCAGCGGGTCCTCGAGGCTTCCGGCGAGTTCAGCGAGCACGAGCTGGAGGCGATCCGGCGACTCAACGAGGGAACGACCGAGCCGGTCGGCCCGACGTCTCGGCAGATCACGGAATCGTGACCAACACGGCGGGATATCCACTTCCGTCCCTCCCGTGAGTGGGTAGTGTCGCAATCGGAGGAGGAGGTGCCCATGTCCGAGCCGACACGAGAGCAACTTGCCACCCAGGTGCGTTACCTGGAGGCCGAGGTCACCGACCTGCGCCGCCGCATCGAGGACGCGCCGAGCCAGGCCCGTGGCCTGGAGACACGGTTGGCCGACGCCCAGAGGTCCCTGGCCGCCGTCTCCAGCCAGAACGAGCGCCTCGCGCAGACGTTGCGCGACGCCCGCGACCAGATCACCACCCTCAAGGAGGAGGTCGACCGCCTGGCCCAGCCGCCGGCCGGGTTCGGCACCTTCCTCACCCGCAACGAGGACGACTCCGTCGACGTGTTCACGGGCGGTCGCAAGCTGCGCGTGAGCGTCAGCCCCGCGGTCGACCTCGACGGGCTGGTGCGGGGCCAGGAGGTCATGCTCAACGAGGCCCTCAACGTCGTCGCCGCGCTCGACTTCGAGCAGATCGGCGAGGTCGTGATGCTCAAGGAGATCCTCGCCGACGGCGAGCGGGCGCTGGTGATCGCCAACGCCGACGAGGAGCGGGTCGTACGCCTCGCGGAGCCGCTGCGCGCCGAGGACGTGACCATCCGCGCAGGCGACTCGCTGCTGCTCGACACCCGTGCCGGCTACGTCTACGAGGTCGTGCCCAAGTCCGAGGTCGAGGAGCTCGTCCTGGAGGAGGTGCCCGACATCGACTACACCCAGATCGGCGGGCTCACCACCCAGATCGACGCCATCCGCGACGCGGTCGAGCTGCCCTATCTGCACCCCGAGCTCTTCAAGGACCACCAGCTCAAGCCGCCGAAGGGCGTGCTGCTCTACGGTCCGCCCGGGTGCGGCAAGACCCTGATCGCCAAGGCGGTCGCCAACTCGCTGGCCAAGAAGGTGTCGGAGAAGACGGGCGCCTCGGGGAAGTCCTACTTCCTCAACATCAAGGGCCCCGAGCTGCTCAACAAGTACGTCGGCGAGACCGAGCGCCACATCCGCCTGGTCTTCCAGCGCGCGCGGGAGAAGGCCTCGCTCGGCACCCCCGTCATCGTGTTCTTCGACGAGATGGACTCCCTGTTCCGCACCCGCGGATCCGGCGTATCCTCCGACGTCGAGAACACGATCGTGCCCCAGCTGCTCAGCGAGATCGACGGCGTCGAGGCGCTGGAGAACGTGCTGGTGATCGGTGCCTCCAACCGTGAGGACATGATCGACCCCGCGATCCTGCGACCCGGCCGGCTCGACGTGAAGATCAAGATCGAGCGTCCCGACGCCGAGTCGGCCCGCGACATCTTCTCCAAGTACCTCACCCCCTCGCTGCCGCTGCACAGCGTCGACCTGGCCGAGTTCCACGACGACCGCGAGGCCACGGTCGCGGCGATGATCCGGGCGACGGTCGAGCGCATGTACACCGAGTCGGAGGAGAACCGCTTCCTGGAGGTCACCTACGCCAACGGCGACAAGGAGGTCCTCTACTTCAAGGACTTCAACTCCGGCGCGATGATCCAGAACATCGTCGACCGCGCCAAGAAGATGGCGATCAAGGACTTCCTCGACAGCGACCTCAACCCGGCCCAGCGCGGCCTGCGGGTCCAGCACATGCTGCAGGCGTGCGTCGACGAGTTCAAGGAGAACGAGGACCTGCCCAACACGACCAACCCCGACGACTGGGCGCGGATCTCGGGCAAGAAGGGCGAGCGGATCGTCTTCATCCGCACGCTCATCACGGGCAAGCAGGGCACCGAGCCCGGCCGCTCCATCGACACCGTCGCCAACACCGGGCAGTACCTGTGAGACGCTCGTGAGCAAGGAGGACGAGCTGGGGCACGGCGACATCGAGGCGGCCCTCGCGACGCGTCGCGAGCTCGGCGCCCGCTACGACGCCGAGCTGGTCGACGGCTTCGCCGAGCGCATCGAGCGGGCCGTCGAGCGACGGGTCGCCGACCAGGTGGCGCTGCAGCAGCGGCGTACGGCATCGGTGGCCGGTGCCGGCGCGCGTCAGCTCGCCCTCGGCATCATCTCGCTGGTCGCCTTCATCCCGATCAGCATCGTGCTGGGCGTCAACAACCAGTTCCCCGCGCTCCTCGTCGCGCTGTTGAGCATCGTGGGCGTCAACGTCGCCCACGCGTGGCAGTCTCGCCAGCCCTGACGGGCCCTGACGGGGCTGCGACACGCCGGGAGGAACACCCCGCGGGAGGAGTTGTCGCGAGGCCTGACAGGGCTAGGTTGACCACATGCGAACCATTCTGATCATCGTCGTCATCGTCGTCATCGTGCTCTTCCTCGTTGGGTTCATGCGTCGCGGACGCTGATCCGCGTTCACTCCCGCACCGCGACGAGTCGGCACCCGTACGTCCACGGGCGGGCGACGGCCGGGCCGGGCAGGTAGGACTGCTCGAAATCCTCGACGTGCCATCCCGCGCGTGCGACCAGTGCGGGGACGTCCCGGGTCAGGTGGCAGCCACCGGCCAGCGCTCGCTGCACCGGATCGAGCCTCCGTTGCCACTGGCGTACGGGATCGTCGGGCGCGAGACCGTGCTCGAGGGCATGCAGCCGGCCACCCTGGCGCACCACGCGGCGGGCCTCGCTCAGCGCGAGCAGCGGGTCGGGGATGGTGCACAGGCTGAAAGTGACGAGCGCGCTGTCGTGCGAGTCGTCGGGCAGGTCGAGCCGCTGGCCGTCGAGCCCGGCGCGCTCGATGAGCACCGTGCTGCGCTCGCGGCGTGGTTCGGAGAGCTTCCAGCCCACGTCGGAGGGCTCGATCGCGGTCACCGACGTGACCTCGGGCGGGTACCACCGCACGTTGAGCCCGCTGCCGAAGCCGATCTCCAGCACGCGACCGGTCAGTCCGGCACACGCGACCTCGCGCATCTCGCCGATCTCGCGGCCCCGCAGGCTCAGGTCGGTCATTCTCGGCACCACGTGCTCGTCCCACACCCGTAGGCTCATCTCATGACCTCCACCCCGCAGTGTTCGTCGCTTCCCCCGCTGCGCTCCTCCATCGAACAACACCGCGGGGGCCCCGGATGAGCGTACGACGCGTGATGGGCACGGAGGTCGAGTACGGCATCTCGGTCCAGGGCCAGCCGTCGGCCAACCCGATGGTTGCCTCGTCGCAGATCGTCAACGCCTACGCCTCCTCCACGGCGAAGGCCCGTCGCGCCCGGTGGGACTTCGAGGAGGAGTCGCCGCTGCGCGACGCGCGTGGCTTCGACATGGCCCGCCAGATCGCGGACCCGAGCCAGCTCACCGACGAGGACCTCGGCCTGGCCAACGTGATCCTGACCAACGGCGCGAGGCTCTACGTCGACCACGCGCACCCTGAGTACTCCTCGCCCGAGGTCACCACCCCGCTCGACGTCGTGCGGTGGGAGAAGGCGGGCGAGCAGGTCATGCTCGACGCCTCCCGGATGGCCGCGCAGATCCCGGGCAGCGCGCCGATCCTGCTCTACAAGAACAACACCGACAACAAGGGTGCGTCCTACGGCGCGCACGAGAACTACCTCATGCGGCGCTCGACGCCCTTCGCGGAGATCGTGCGGCACCTGACGCCGTTCTTCGTGTCCCGTCAGGTCGTCACCGGCGCGGGTCGCGTCGGCATCGGGCAGGACGGTCGCGACACCACCCCCGAGCGCGGCTTCCAGATCAGCCAGCGCTCGGACTACTTCGAGGTCGAGGTGGGCCTGGAGACCACGCTCAAGCGGCCGATCATCAACACCCGCGACGAGCCACACGCCGACCCGGCGGTCTACCGCCGCCTCCACGTGATCCTCGGCGACGCCAACCTCGCCGAGATCTCGATCTACCTCAAGACCGGCACCACCGCGCTCGTCCTGGCCATGATCGAGGACGGCTTCATCGACCGCGACCTGAGCGTCGAGGGTGCCGTCCGGGCCCTGCGCGACGTCTCGCACGACCCGACCCTGCGCCATCTCGTGACGCTGCGCGACGGACGCCGGCTCACCGCCGTGCAGCTCCAGCTGGAGTACCTCGACCTCGCCCGCAAGTACGTCGAGGACCGTTACGGCGCCGACGCCGACGGGCAGACCGTCGACGTGCTGGCCCGCTGGGAGTCGGTGCTGACCCGGCTCGAGCGCGACCCGATGGAATGCTCCGCCGAGCTCGACTGGGTCGCCAAGCTCAAGCTGCTCAACCAGTACCGCGACCGCGACGGGCTCGAGTGGGACGACGCCAAGCTGCACCTCATCGACCTGCAGTACGCCGACGTACGTCCCGACAAGGGGCTCTACCACCGCCTCGCCGCCTCGGGCCGCATCCAGCGGCTGCTCGACGACGCGACCATCGAGGCCGCGATGCACGACCCGCCGGTCGACACCCGCGCCTACTTCCGCGGCCGCTGCCTCGACAAGTACGCCGGCGCGGTGGCTGCCGCGTCGTGGGACTCGGTGATCTTCGACCTTCCCGGGCGCGAGTCGCTGCAGCGGGTGCCGACGATCGACCCGCTGCGCGGGACGCGGGCACACGTCGGGGAGCTCATCGACCGCTGCGACACGGCCCAGGCCCTGGTCGCGGCGATCACCCGCTGACGCCCCACGGCGACGACTCGCCCGGTCCGCCCACAGTGAACGTCCTTGTGGCGTCGGTGGGAGTGGATAGGGTCGTGACATGGCCCAGGAGCAGAAGCAACCGCGCAAGTCCTCCCAGGAGGAGACGGCGACCGAGGAGGTCACCGAGAGCGACGTGGCCGAGCGCAAGGAGATGATCGACGAGGACGTCGACGCGATCCTCGACGAGATCGACGAGGTGCTCGAGTCCAACGCCGAGGACTTCGTGAAGTCGTTCATCCAGAAGGGCGGCCAGTGATCACCCGATCGAGGTCCTCGCTCGGCCGGGGGCCCGAGATGGACCGCGCATGAGCAACGAGTCCCGGCTGCCGACGTCCTACATGACGCCCGGCACCTCGAGCTTCGCCGACTTCCTCAGCGCCCAGGCCCCCGACCTGCTGCCGTCGCACCGCGCCGTGCCTGCCGGCAACGCCGGGGACCTCGCACCCCACGGCACGACGATCGTCGCTGCGACGTTCGACGGTGGCGTCGTGATGGCCGGTGACCGCCGAGCCACGATGGGCAACATCATCGCCCAGCGCGACATCCAGAAGGTCTTCCCCGCCGACGAGTTCTCCGTCGTCGGCATCGCGGGCACCGCCGGCCTCGCCGTGGAGATGGTGCGGCTGTTCCAGACCGAGCTCGAGCACTACGAGAAGATCGAGGGCACCACGCTGTCGATGGACGGCAAGGCCAACCGCCTCGCCGCCCTCATCCGGGCCAACATGGGCCTGGCCATGCAGGGTCTCGCCGTGGTGCCGTTGTTCGCGGGATACGACCTCGCCTCCGACCAGGGCCGGATCTTCAGCTACGACGTCACCGGCGGGCGCTACGAGGAGACGGCGTTCCACTCGGTCGGGTCCGGCTCGCTGTTCGCCCGGGGCTCGCTCAAGAAGCTCTACCGCGACGACTTCGACGCCGAGGAGGCCGTCACCGCGGTCATCCAGGCGCTCTACGACGCCGCCGACGACGACTCCGCCACCGGAGGCCCCGACATCACCCGCCGGATCTTCCCGGTCGTCCACGTGATCACGCCCGAGGGCGGTCGACGCATGGCTGAGGCGGAGGTCGCCGAGATCGCCGACCGGATCCTCGCCTCGCGGATGCAGCGTCCCGACGGCCCCGCCGCGGCCCTTGTCTGAGCAGGAGAACCCCCTTCCATGAGCATGCCGTTCTACGTCTCGCCCGAGCAGCTGATGAAGGACCGGGCCGACTTCGCGCGCAAGGGCATCGCCCGCGGCCGTTCCGTCGTCGCGATCCAGTACGCCGACGGGATCCTCTTCGTCTCGGAGAACCCCTCCCAGGCGCTGCACAAGGTCAGCGAGATCTACGACCGGATCGCCTTCGCCGCGGTCGGGCGCTACAACGAGTTCGAGAACCTCCGCATCGCGGGCGTACGCCTCGCCGACATGCGTGGCTACGCCTACGACCGGCGCGACGTCACCGGTCGTGGCCTCGCCAACGCCTACGCCCAGACCCTCGGCACGATCTTCTCCTCCGGCGGCGAGAAGCCCTACGAGGTGGAGATCTTCGTCGCCGAGATCGGCGACGAGCCCGCCGACGACCAGCTCTACCGCCTCACCTACGACGGCCAGGTCGCCGACGAGCACGGCTTCGCGGTCATGGGTGGTGCTGCCGACGTCGTCGCCGGCCACCTCAAGGAGCACTACGTCGCCGGTGCGTCGCTCGCCGACGCCCTCCACGTCGCCGTCGCCGCGCTGGGCCACAGCGAGAGCGAGGACCGGGTCATCCCGGTCAGCGACCTCGAGGTCGCCGCACTCGACCGGACCCGCGCCCAGCCGCGCAAGTTCCTGAGGCTGCGCGAGCCGCGGCTCCGCCAGATCCTCGGCGACCGTGGCGCCGAGGAGGCGGCCCCCACCGCGCCCGAGGACGCCCTCGCCGGGTCCGGACCCCACCAGTCGGGCCAGGACGACCCCGCCGACCCGACCGACCAGGTCAGCGGATCCACGCCGCCGTTGGAGGACCCGGTCACGGGGGAGCCTCCCGTGGCACCGCCGGTCGCGCCACCGATCGCGCCACCGGTTCCCCCGCCGGCACGGCCGGGGGAGTCGACCCCCACCGATCCGGCCGCTCCGGGCGAGCCCCGTCCACCGGCCCCGCAACCCCCGGCTCCCGAGCCGGGTCAGGGCCAGCCGCCGATGCCCGGCACGCCGCCCACGGAGCCCGGCCAGGTCTGAGCAGGTCTGCGGCAGCTCAGCGGAGGTTGAGTCCCGGCCACTCCGACGTCGGCACGGTGGGGATCCCGGTGAGACGCCGCCGGTAGCGCACCTGCGGAGCGAACTCGTCCAGCGCGCTCCACAGCCGCTGGTGCGCGGCCCACGGGAGGGGGCCCGAGGGTCGCACGTTGCCCTCCGGGCCGAACTCGTGCCACGCGTCGCCGAAGCCGATCCAGGCGGGCGTCCAGCCTGCCGCGTCGTCCCAGGCCCCGGCGCGCTGCTCGACCAGGCGCCTGCGCAGCTGGAACTCCATCCGCTCCCCGTCGATGACCACGGGTGCCGTGCGAACGGGCCACAGCCACAGGTCGTCGGTCATCACGCGCAGCTCGAGGTCCTCGACCGCGCTCGGCTCGACCAGGACGGTCGCGACCAGGTGACGAGGTCTCATGGACGAACGCTCACCCGGGCGGGGCCGAGCCGTCAAGACGGGACTCAGCCAGCGAGGCACCCCGGCCAGCACGCCCAGCGACAGTCGCGGGCGACGTACGCCGCGGCCCGCAACCTGGGCAGCGACGTACGCCGCGGTCCGCAACCTGGGCAACGGCGCCAAGTGGTGCGACATTTCGGCGCGGAGTGACCCGCCCGGCATGGACGCGGTCCTAGTGTGGGTCCATGGACCGGCGGATCTTCGGCATCGAGAACGAGTACGGCGTCACGTGCACGTTCAAGGGCCAGCGCCGCCTGAGTCCCGACGAGGTGGCCCGCTACCTGTTCCGCAAGGTCGTGAGCTGGGGCCGTTCGTCCAACGTCTTCCTCCGCAACGGCGCCCGGCTCTACCTCGACGTCGGCAGCCACCCCGAGTACGCGACACCCGAGTGCGACGACATCGTCGAGCTCGTCACGCACGACAAGGCGGGGGAGCGGATCCTCGAGGGACTGCTCCTCGACGCCGAGAACCGCCTCCACGAAGAGGGCATCTCCGGCGACATCTACCTGTTCAAGAACAACACCGACTCCGCGGGCAACTCCTACGGCTGCCACGAGAACTACCTCGTCGGCCGGGCGGGGGAGTTCAGCCGGCTCGCCGACATCCTCATCCCGTTCCTCGTGACGCGACAGATCGTCGTCGGCGCGGGGAAGGTCGTGATGACCCCGCGCGGCGCCTCCTACAGCGTGAGCCAGCGCGCCGAGCACATCTGGGAGGGCGTCAGCAGCGCAACCACCCGCAGCCGGCCGATCATCAACACCCGCGACGAGCCGCACGCCGACGCCGAGCGCTTCCGCCGCCTGCACGTGATCGTGGGCGACTCCAACATGAGCGAGACGACCACCATGCTCAAGGTCGCCTCCTGCGACCTGGTGCTGCGGATGATCGAGGAGGGCGTGGTGATGCGCGACCTCACGATGGAGAACCCGATCCGCGCCATCCGCGAGATCAGCCACGATCCGACCGGCCGGCGGAAGGTGCGCCTGGCCAACGGCCGGGAGGCGAGCGCACTGGAGATCCAGGGGGAATACCTCGGCAAGGCCCGTGACTTCGTCGACCGTCGTCAGATCTCGACGCCGACCATCGAGCGCGCCCTCGACCTCTGGGAGCGCGGGCTCAAGGCGGTGGAGTCCGACGACCTCGGGCTGGTGGACCGTGAGATCGACTGGATCATCAAGCTGAAGCTGATCGAGCGCTACCGCGCCAAGCACGGGCTCTCGCTCGGGGACGCCCGCATCGCGCAGCTCGACCTCGCCTACCACGACATCCACCGCGGACGGGGCCTCTACTACCTGCTGGAGAAGCGCGGCGCGGTCGCCCGGGTCACCACCGACCTGAAGATCTTCGAGGCCAAGAGCGTCCCGCCGCAGAACACCCGTGCCCGGTTGCGCGGTGAGTTCATCCGCAAGGCCCAGGAGCGCCGGCGCGACTTCACCGTCGACTGGGTCCACCTCAAGCTCAACGACCAGGCCCAGCGCACGGTGCTCTGCAAGGACCCGTTCAAGGCGTACGACGAGCGGGTGCAGCGGCTGATCGACGGGATGTGACCCGACCTGCGATTCGCAGTCGTGATCAGGCTGTGACGGTGTGGTGGCACGGCTCGTAGGGGTCGCTGGATAGGGTGACCCGGCAACGCCTGAGCCTATCGATGAGGTTGAACCTGTGTCCCGTGTACGTTCCGCTGCCCTCAGCGGTGTCCTCGCCCTCAGCCTGCTCGGACTCGCCGCGTGCGGGTCCGAGTCCAGCGACTCCGACTCGGGCGGCGCGCCCCTGAGCTCGGTGACGATCGAGGGCAAGCACGGCGAGGAGCCCAAGGTCACCTTCGACGGACGTCTGGACGGCGACCAGGAGGAGACCGAGGTCCTCATCGAGGGCGACGGGGAGACCGTCGCCGACGGCGACACCGTCTCCGCCAACCTCTGGATCGGCAACGGCTTCACCCAGGAAGAGGCCACCAGCACCTACGACCAGGGCCCTCAGCCGATCGAGATCACCTCGGACACGATGGAGCCGCTGCGCGACGCGCTGATCGACCACAAGGTGGGTGAGCGTGTCGTCGTCCTGACCTCGGCCGAGGCCGCCTACGGCGAGCAGGGCAACCCCAACATCGGCATCGGCAACAAGGACAGCGTCCTGTTCGTCATCGACATCATGGACCGGTCCGACACGGTGCCGATCCTCGATGGTCCCCAGGGCGAGGAGAAGAAGCCCGCCGGTTGGGCACCGACCCTGATCGAGAAGGACGGCGTGATCACCGGCCTCGACTTCACCGATGCGCACGAGCCGAGTGGCGAGCTGATCGCGACGACTCTCATCAAGGGCGACGGCGCCGTCGTGAAGAAGGGCCAGACCCTCACCGTCAACTACCTCGGCCAGGTCTACAACGCCGACAAGCCCTTCGACGAGTCCTACAGCAAGGAGCCGGCCGAGTTCCCGATCGGTGTCGGCCAGGTGATCGACGGTTGGGACAAGCGGCTGGTCGGGCGCACCGTCGGCTCCCGCGTGATCCTGGAGATCCCGCCGGCCGAGGGCTATGGCAAGCCGGGCAACGAGCAGGCGGGCATCAAGGGCACCGACACGCTCTTCTTCGTCGTCGACATCCTCGGCGCCCGCTGATCTCACGACCGGACGAGCAGGCAGGGGGACCGGCAGATGGCGCAGCCTCGAGCAGAGCGGCTGATGAACCTGCACATCCTGCTGCTCGGCGCCAAGCGCTTCATCGGCAAGGACGCCATCCGCGAGGCCTGCTACGCCGACCACCCGCGCAACGCCACGGGCGACGAGGCGTTCGAGCGTGCCTTCGAGCGTGACAAGGACGCGTTGCGGCAGATAGGGGCGGTGATCGAGGTCGGCAGCGCCGACGCGTTCTTCGACGACGAGATCGGCTACCGCATCCCCACCGAGCAGACCTCGCTGCCGGAGATCCGCTTCGAGTCCGACGAGGCCGCCGTGCTCGGCCTGGCTGCGCAGGTCTGGCAGCAGGCCACGCTCGCCAAGGCGACCGGTCGGGCGCTGGCCAAGCTCAAGGGCCAGGGCGTGGAGATCGACCCGTCGCGCCTGGAGGTCGTCGCCCCGGCGATCACCGCCGACGAGCCCGCCTTCGAGCCGCTGTGGGACGCGGTCGGCAAGCGTCGGCAGGTCAGCTTCCCCTACCAGCGGGCCAGCGAGACGGAGCCCACCACCCGCCGCGTACAGCCGTGGGGCCTGGCCCGGTCCTCGGGCCGCTGGTACGTCGTCGGCTTCGACGTCGACCGCGGCGCCGAGCGGGTCTTCCGGCTGTCCCGCATCGTCGGGCCGGTCCGCGCCAGCGGCAGGTCCGGGGCGTACGACGTGCCGCCCGGCACCGACGTACGCGCGGTCGCCCGCCGCCTCTCGCCCTCCTTTCCCTCGGTCCGAGCCGAGATCCGGGTGCGGCAGGGGACCGGCCTGGGCCTGCGCCGGCGCGCCGAGTCGGTGGCACCGATCGAGGAGCGTCCCGGGTGGGACCGCGTGGTGGTGGAGGGCCCGGTCCACGAGGTCTCCGACGACGTGCTCACCTACGGCGCCGATGTGGTCGTCGAGGCTCCGGAGTCCCTGCGCGACGAGGTCGTCTCCCGACTGCGAGCGGTTGCGGAGGGACCACGATGAGCACGCAGCCCGGTGACACCGCCCCCGACCAGGTCGCCCGCCTGCTCGCCCTGGTGCCCTACCTCCTCGCGCGCGGGGAGGTGCGCCTCGACGACGCAGCGGCGCACTTCGGCACCGACGCCGACCAGATCGAGCGCGACCTGCGCCTGCTCTTCATGACCGGAGTCTCGCCCGGCCTGCCGGGTGACCTGATCGAGGTGGACCTGGAGGCACTGGAGGGCGATCGCATCATCCGGGTCGACAACGCCGACTACCTCGCCCGGCCGGTCCGGTTCTCGCCCGCTGAGGCCACGTCGCTGGTGGTGGCGCTGCGGACCATGGTCGAGGCGGCACCCGAGGAGGCCCGCGACGTCATCGAGCGCACCCTGACCAAGCTCGAGCAGGCGGCCGGCCAGGACGGCGAGGGACTGCTGCGGCTGCACGTGACCCCGACACCCCTGGAGGCCAGTGCGGTGGTGCCGGTGCTGGAGGCGGCCCTCGCTCACGGCAGGCAGGTGGAGATCACCTACTACGTGCCCTCCCGCGACCAGGAGTCGCAGCGTCTCGTGGACCCGCGCGGGCTGGCCCGGGTCGAGGACCTGCTCTACCTCGACGCGTGGTGCCACACCGCGCAGGGCGACCGGGCCTTCCGCGTGGATCGGATCCTCTCCGCCAGAGAGCTGGACACCCCCGTCGCCGACCCCGGCGCCCGCGCCCGGGACCTGACCGGCGGCTGGTTCACCGACGCCGAGACCACGACGGTCACGCTCCGCCTCGCACCTCCCGCGCGCTGGGTCGTGGAGTACTACCAGGTCACGGCGCAGCGTCCCGGACCGGACGGGACGATCGACGTGGACCTCGAGGTCGCGAGCGAGCAGTGGGTCCAGTCGCTGCTCCTCCGGCTGGCGCCCCACGCCACGCTGCTCGCCCCCGCCCACTTCGCGGACGCCTTCACAGCCGCGGCACGGGCAACCCTCAACCTCTACGAAGATGACGGCGTAGACTTGTCCTGAAGGCCGCAGGACCCACCTCTCTCGCAATCCCACACTTATCGGAGTGACCTCATGATCAACACCTTGATCGGCATGCCGCAGGGTCTGGAGTGGCTGGTGATCCTGGCGATCGTCGTCCTCGTGTTCGGCGCCGCCAAGCTGCCCGACCTGGCCCGGAGCTCGGGGCAGGCACTGCGGATCTTCAAGACCGAGACCAAGGACCTGCGCGACGGCGACGACAAGGACAAGTCGCCCGAGCAGCGCGAGATCGAGGCCCGCAACGAGGCAGCCGACGAGTCCCGCACCCAGGCCACGGGTGACGTCGTCCGTGAGCAACGTGACGACACCACCGCCTGACCTCGGGTGAGGATCGCTGGTCTCGTCGGCCTGTTCAAGGGCCGGCCGCACCATGACGTCGGCCCGGACGGCCGGATGGCCCTCTCCGACCACTTCCGGGAGTTCCGGGCCCGACTGCTGCGCTGCCTGCTCGTCTTCGCCATCGCCTTCGCGCTCGCGATCGTCTTCCGACACGCCCTCTACGACGCGGTCTACGGCCCCTACTCCGCCGCGCAGGCCAAGCTGCCCGAGGGCAAGACGGTGGCCACGACGAGCGGCGCCGGAGCGGGCCTGCTCCTCTGGCTGACGCTCGGCAGCTTCGCGGCCCTGGTGGTGACCGCCCCCTACTGGCTCTACCAGATCTGGGCGTTCGTGGTCCCCGGGCTCTACGCCCGTGAGCGGAAGATGAGCCGCATCTTCGCGGCGGTCGCCGGCCCCCTGTTCATCGCGGGCGTCGCGCTCGGCTACCTCACGCTGCCTCTGGCACTCGAGGTGCTGATCGGATTCAACCCCGAGGGCGTCACCAACCTCACCGACTTCAACGACTACCTCCAGTTCTTCACTCGCACCCTGTTCGTGTTCGGCCTCGCGTTCAACATCCCGGTGTTCGTGGTCCTGCTCAACCTCGCCGGCGTCGTGAAGGGCGCGTCGCTCAAGGCCTACCGACCCTGGATCATCATCGGCACGTTCATCTTCGCGGCGGTCGCCACTCCCTCGGCCGACCCCTTCTCGATGCTGATGATGGCGGTGCCGATGGTCGTGCTGTTCTTCCTCTCCGAGGCGATCGCCCGGTTCAACGACCGACGCCGCGCCCGCCGGGCGCCCAACGCCGGCCTGGCGCCCGACGAGCTCTCCCAGATCTGAGCAGTGCCGAGGGGGTCTGACAGTCTGGACCCATGCAGGCCGCGATCACCGACATCGATCCGTTCGACCTGCCCGAGTGGCTCGGGACCCACGACGTGGTGTGGCGCTCCGACACCGGTCTCGGTGCCGGCCACCTGGTGCGGGGCCGGCTGACCGCCGACGGCGAGGCGGACGTGGTGTGCGACCTCCTGGCCGTCGACGAGGCCTATCCCGCGCCCGTCGTCGACGACGCCACCCGGCTGCGGGTGCACCAGGCGTGGCGCCACGGGCAGGTGGTGATCGGCGAGATCGACTCCCGGATGCTGCTCGCGGTGCCCGGGACCGGCTTCGGCCCGGACGTCGTCCTGGACGCCCTGGGTCGGCTGGCCCGCGCCGTCGGCGCCAAGGCCGAACGTTACGCGGCCCTGCTGCGGCTGACGGGCTAGAAGCGGGGGATAGGGTCGCGCTCATGCACGACCCCGCTGAGCCCGGCCCCTCTGTGCGGGGGCGCGAGATCGCACTCCTGACCAACCCCACCTCGGGAAGGGGCAAGGGCGCCCGGCACCGCGACGCCGCACTCGCCCGGCTGCGGGAGAGCGGCTTCGTCGTGCGCAACCTGCAGGGTCGCGATGCCGACGAGGCGGCCGACCTGGCCCGCGGCTGCGTGGCCGACGGGGTCGAGGCGCTGGTCGTGTGCGGAGGCGACGGGCTGGTGCATCTCGGCGTGCAGGCGGTCGCCGGCAGCGGCGTACCTCTCGGGCTGATCCCCAGCGGCACCGGCAACGACGTGGCCCGCTACCTCGGCCTGCCCCGCACCGACCCGGTGGCGGCGGCCGACCGGATCATCGCCTCCCGCCGGCGCACCATCGACCTGGCACGCAGCGGTGACCGCTACTTCGTCACGGTGCTGGCCGCGGGCTTCGACGCGATCGTCAACGAGCGGGCCAACGCCATGACCTGGCCCCGAGGGCAGATGCGCTACAACCTGGCCACGCTGGCCGAGCTGCGCATCTTCCGCCCGATCCCCTATGTCCTCCAGCTCGACGACGAGACCATCGAGCACGAGGCGATGCTCGTCGCCGTCGGCAACGGCCCGTCCTTCGGCGGTGGCCTGCGGATCACGGAGGGCGCGCTGCTCGACGACGGGCTGCTCGACGTCGTGGTCATCACCCGGATGAGCAAGCCCAAGCTCGTGCGCTCCTACCCGCGGCTCTTCACGGGGAAGATCGACGGAGTGGCGGAGTACGTCCACCGGCGGGTCAAGTCGGTGACGGTGGCCGCCCCCGGCATCGTGGCGTACGCCGACGGCGAGCGCTTCGGCGCCCTGCCGCTCACGATCGAGTGCGTCCCGGGTGCACTGGAGGTGATCGCATGAGCGAGGACCACGCGGCGCCGGCCGAGCGCTATGCCGCGTTCATGCGAGGCAAGGACTTCCCGATGCTCCAGGACTTCGCCGGCCTCTACGGCTTCGAGCTCGACGACTTCCAGGTCCGGGCGTGCCAGGAGATCGAGAGCGGTCGCGGCGTGCTGGTCGCGGCCCCCACCGGGTCGGGCAAGACGATCGTCGGCGAGTTCGCCATCCACCTCGCGCTGCAGACCGGGCGCAAGGCGTTCTACACGACGCCGATCAAGGCGCTGTCCAACCAGAAGTACCACGACCTGGTGAAGCGCTACGGCGCCGACAACGTCGGCCTGCTGACCGGCGACAACGTGGTCAACGGCGAGGCGCCGGTCGTCGTGATGACCACCGAGGTGCTGCGCAACATGCTGTACGCCGGCTCCCGCACCCTGCTGGGTCTCGGCTACGTCGTGATGGACGAGGTGCACTACCTCGCCGACCGGATGCGTGGAGCGGTCTGGGAGGAGGTCATCATCCACCTGCCGGAGTCGGTGACGCTGGTGTCGCTGTCGGCGACCGTCTCCAACGCCGAGGAGTTCGGCGAGTGGCTGGAGACCGTTCGCGGCGAGACGACGACGATCCTGGAGGAGAAGCGGCCGGTGCCGCTCTTCCAGCACGTCATGGTGGGCCGTCGACTGCTCGACCTGTTCGCCTCCTCCGACGTCGACGCCAGCGCGGGCTTCGTCAAGGAGGGTGCCCCGGTCAACGACGAGCTGACCCGGATCGCACGCGACGACTGGGCCAGCTCGCGCCTGATGCGGGACCGGCGCTCGCCGCGCAAGGGCAAGCCGGGGTCGTCCAAGAACCCCCGGGCGGTCGGCAACGGCCGCCGCGTGTGGATCCCCAGTCGCGTGGAGGTGGTCGAGCGCCTCGACCGCGAAGGGCTGCTGCCGGCCATCGTCTTCATCTTCAGCAGGGCCGGCTGCGACGCGGCGGTCACCCAGCTGGTCTCGGCCAACACCCGGCTCACGAGCGCGGCCGAGCGCGACGAGATCTTCGCGCGCGTCGAGGAGGCCTCCCGCTCGCTGCCCGAGGAGGACCTGCACGTCCTCGGCTACCACGAGTTCCTCGACGGCCTCACCCGCGGCGTCGCGGCCCACCACGCGGGGCTCCTGCCGGCCTTCAAGCAGGTGGTGGAGGAGCTCTTCCAGGAGGGCCTGGTCAAGGTCGTCTTCGCCACCGAGACCCTCGCCCTCGGCATCAACATGCCGGCGCGGACCGTGGTCATCGAGAAGCTGTCGAAGTGGAACGGCGAGACCCACGCCGACCTGACGCCGGGGGAGTACACCCAGCTCACCGGGCGAGCCGGTCGCCGCGGCCTCGACATCGAGGGCCACGGCGTCGTGCTCTACCAGCCCGGCATGAACCCGCGGGAGGTCGCGGGCCTGGCCTCGACGCGCACCTATCCGTTGCGCTCGTCCTTCCGGCCGTCCTACAACATGGCGGTCAACCTCGTGCACCAGTTCGGCCGCGCGCGCTCCCGCGAGCTCCTGGAGCAGTCCTTCGCGCAGTTCCAGGCCGACAAGGCGGTCGTCGGGCTCGCCCGGCAGGTGCACAAGGCCGAGGAGGCGCTCGACGGCTACCGGGAGGCGGCCACGTGCCACGTCGGCGACTTCATGGAGTACGCCGCCCTGCGCCGACGGATCTCCGACCTCGAGAAGGGCGCCGCCCGCGAGCGCAAGCAGGACCGACGCGCCGAGGCGCTGGACTCCCTCGGCAAACTGCGCCCCGGGGACGTGATCCATGTGCCGGCGGGGAAGTTCAGCGGCCTCGCCGTGGTGATCGACCCCGGTCACTCCGCTGACGAGCCACGCCCCTACGTCGTGACGGCCGACCGCCAGGCACGTCGGCTCGCTCCGATGGACTTCCCGGTCCCCGTGCAGGCGCTCGGCCGGCTGCGGATCCCCAAGTCGTTCAACGGTCGCAACCCCGCCATGCGTCGCGACCTCGCGACGGCGCTGCGGTCCAAGGCACACGACCTCGACGGCCCCGCCCCGCGGCGCAGTCAGCAGCAGGACTCCTTCAGCGACACCCCGACCGACCGCGAGATCGGCAGGTTGCGGGCCGAGCTGAAGTCGCACCCCTGCCACCAGTGCCCCGAGCGCGAGGACCACGCCCGGTGGGCCGAGCGGTGGTTCAAGCTGCAGCGCGACACCGAGACGTTGAAGCGTCGCGTGGAGACCCGCACCAACACGGTCGCTCGCACCTTCGACCGCGTCTGCGACGTCCTCACCGCGCTGGGCTACCTCGACGGCGACAAGGTGACCGAGCAGGGCGCCCACCTGCGCAGGATCTACACCGACATGGACCTCGTCGCGGCCGAGGCGATCCGGGCGGGGCTCTTCGACGAGCTCGCGCCCTCGGAGCTTGCTGCGGTGCTGTCCGCGCTCGTGTTCGAGGCGCGGCGCGCCGACGACGCGTCGTCGCCGAAGATGCCCGGCGGCCAGGTGCGGCCGGTGCTCGCCGAGGTCGTACGCCTCTGGGGCCAGCTCGACGCGCTCGAGCGCGACCACAAGCTCGACTTCCTCCGCGAGCCCGACGTCGGCTTCGCGTGGGCTGCCTGGCGGTGGGCCGAGGGCGACGACCTCGACGACGTCCTGATGGTGACCGGCCTGTCGGCCGGCGACTTCGTGCGCTGGATGAAGCAGCTGCTCGACCTGTGCGGCCAGGTGGCCGACGCGGCCGGTGACAAGCAGCTGCGCGACACGGCGCGCGCGACGGCCAAGGCGCTCAAGCGGGGCGTGATCGCCTACAGCGTGCTGGCGGAATAGCGGCGCGACGTCGGCAACCAGACCCGGTCGGCGCGCGTCTCCACCTCCAGAAGCGTACGACTACGAGGGGGAACCATGCGACGGATGATCGTCGGAGTCACGTCGGCGGCGTTGCTGCCACTGTTGCTGACCGGCACGACGGGCGGGTCCGCCAGCGCGGACCCCGCCCCCGACGTGAAGAGGGTCGAGCGGGCCTACGGCGACGGTGCGGTGCGGCTCGAGGCCCGACAGGGCGTGGACGTCACGTTCCGCGCCCGGCGCGGCGACCGGGTGATGCTCGACGTGCGGATGCACCGGATCTATGACAAGTCCCCGTGCTGGGGCACGCAGGCGCTCGTCGACGGGCGCGGCCGGCGTACGGCGCCGCTCGATCCCATCAGCGGGACGAGGGTCTTCAAGGTGCGGACCACCGGCCGCGCAGTGCTGAGCTTCCGCGGGAGGTGCGCCTCCGGGAAGGGCCATACCCCGCACGCCGCGTGGGCGCAGCTGACGAAGGTCCGCACGCGCGAGGTGCAGCGGAACGCACGCACCTCGGTCCGCGAGCCGCGGCGCGGTTACGTCGACATCGCCTACGTCCGCGTCGCGCATGACGGCCGTGACACGCTGACCCTCCGCGCCCCCGACGGCTCCGTCCAGGAGATTCGCAGAGGTCGGGTCCTCGTCGGCAACCGAGTGGTCTGGCAGGTCGCCGTCCCCGCGATGTCGGTCGAGGCAGGACAGCGCTACGTGCTTGACTACCCGAGCGACTACAACGCCCGACTGACGAGCGGGCAGGTGGTCGGAATGGCGGTGGGGGAGTCGGGGTACGCCGAGTCCCTGCAGGCGAACGAGCACCGGGTGGCGCTCGACGACCCAGCGCTCACGCTCCCGGCCGAGCCCGGACGCGAGCACATCCTGATCTACGAGGCGACGCCCGAGGACCGCGCCTACGTCATTCCGGTCGGCCTCCCCTCCCAGCAGGCACACCTGGACGACGCGCACCTGCGGTGGGGGACGTGGCGGCGGTACCCGGGGGGGCCAGACGACGACAACCCGTCCCTGCAGCGCACGATCGTCTTCAGTGACCGCGAGGGGGCCGACCCGCAGTCGCAGCAGGTGCGCGTGCGACGCACGGTGCGCGTGCCCGACCTGGTCGTGGGCGGCGCCGCCGTGACCTTCGCGTCCGCGGATCCCGGGACCCGCTTCGTGTCGACGATCCCCGTCAGCGCCGCCGACATGGTCCGGCTGACGGCCAGCAACGCCTCCGCAACCGGGCCGTGGGAGACCGACGTACCACCCGTGTCCGTGCTCTGCGACCGCGACTGCTATCAGACGGGGTTGACGGTCCGCCCGGAGGAACTGGTGGCCGACGGCTGGATTCACAGGGCGAAGTCACACGAGCTGCTCTTCTACTTCGAGCCGAACGCGACCGGCAGCGTGACGCTGCAGCTCACTGACATCCCGTAGCCGTCGGAGGGGTGTGGGAGGCTGCCGCCATGGCCACTGGCGACCGCCTCCTGCTCCTCGACACCGCCTCGCTCTACTTCCGGGCGTTCTTCGGGGTGCCCGACTCGGTGAAGGCACCCGACGGCACCCCCGTCAACGCCGTTCGAGGGCTGATGGACTTCATCAGCCGGCTGGTGGGGGAGTACGACCCGACCCATCTCGCCTGCTGCTGGGACGACGACTGGCGTCCGCAGTGGCGGGTCGATCTGATCCCGTCCTACAAGGCGCACCGCGTCGAGCAGGCCCGGCCGGGACCGTCGCCCGACGTCGAGGAGGTGCCCGACCCGCTCGAGACCCAGATCCCGGTCATCGTCTCGGTCCTCGAGGCCTACGGCATCCCGATCGTCGGGCACGCCCAGATGGAGGCCGACGACGTGATCGGCACCCTGGCGACCGGAGCCGGGATGCCGGTGGACATCGTGACCGGCGACCGCGACCTGTTCCAGCTCGTCGACGACGAGGCGCAGGTACGGGTGCTCTATGTCGCCCGCGGGGTCAGCCGGCACGAGCGGGTCGACAACGCCTGGGTGCGGGCCAAGTACGGCGTCGACGCCCGCCAGTACGCCGACCTCGCGACGCTGCGCGGTGACACCTCCGACGGCCTGCCTGGCGTGGCGGGCGTGGGGGACAAGACCGCCGCCACCCTGCTGAACCGCTTCGGCACGATCGGGGCGATCATCGAGGCCGCTGGCGACCCCGACTCCGACATGGGGCCCGGGCCGCGGGGGAAGATCAGGGCCGCCGCCGACTACCTCGCGGTCGCCCCCGAGGTGGTCGCCGTACGCCGCGACCTCGACCTCGGCTCGCGCGACCTCACTCGGCCGCGTACGCCGGCCGACCACGACGCCGTTGTGGCGCTGGACCAGCAGTGGGCCCTCGGTTCGTCTGCCGTGCGTTTGGTGGAGGCCCTGTCCGGCTCCCACTAGGGTGAGGTCGTGAGCTCCCCTGAGGTCGAGTCCAAGGACCGGCAGATCCTCTCGCTGCTGGCCGCCGACGGCCGGATGTCCTTCACCGACCTCGGCAAGGCGACGGACCTCTCGACCTCCGCGGTCCACCAGCGGGTGAAGCGGCTCGAGCAACGAGGGCTGATCAAGGGCTACGGGGCGACCGTCGACCACGACCAGCTCGGGCGCCCGCTGACGGCGTTCATCTCGGTCACGCCCATCGACCCGTCGCAGCCCGACGACTATCCCGAGCGCCTCCAGGGGATCAAGGAGATCGAGTCCTGCTGGTCCGTGGCCGGCGAGGAGTCCTACATCCTCAAGATCCGCGTCCCCACCCCCCGCGACCTCGAGGACCTGCTGGCCCGGATCCGCGGCGCGGCGCTGGTGTCGACCCGCACGACCATCGTGCTCTCGACCCCCTACGAGAACCGCCCGATCGACTGAGGATGGCCGATCGACGCACCGTCCTGCTCGATGCAGCCCTGGAGCTCGTCGGCACGCAAGGAATGCGCGGGCTGACCCACCGCGCGGTGGACGTGGCGGCCGCGGTCCCGTCCGGGTCGACATCGAACTACTTCCGCACCCGGGAGGCACTGATCCTCGGCATCGTCGAGCGCTTCATCGCGCGCGAGCGCGAGATGGCGACAGGACCGGACGACGACGTCGACCCGTCGCCGCAGGGGGTGGCGGAGGCGCTCGGCCGCTTCGTGCACCGCGCGGTGGGTCCCGACCGCGCGGTGACGCTCGCGCGCTACGCGATCCTGGTGGAGACCGCCCAGAACCCTGCCCTCCGGCCGGGCATGGCGCCCGGGGCCGCCCAGGTCGACGCCTGGGCGCTCGACCTCGTCACCCGTGCGGGGTCCCGCGACCCGGCACGCGACCTCGGCCTCCTGGCCAACTACGTCACCGGGCTGGTGCTGCACGAGCTCGCGCTGCCCTCGCCCGAGCTCGACCCGACGACCCGCATCCGGGACGTCATCGATCTCCTCGACTGGGATCACTCGTGACTGCTTGACCACCTACCACTACAGATGTAGTCTCGCGACATGCGGGATGGTGCCACCGATCTCCTCGACGCGGGCCTTGAGCTCGTCGCCGATCGCGGGCTGGGCGGGTTGACCCACGAGGCGGTGGATGTCGCAGCGGGTGTCCCGGTCGGATCGACCGAGGGGGCCTACCCCACGCGACAGTCCCTGGTCGAGGGCGTGACGACGCGCTGCATCGAGCGCGAGCTCGAGATGGCGAGCGGCCCCGGAGCTGACGTCGAGGCCTCGCCGGAGGGGCTCGCACTCGCTTTCGGTCACTTCGTGCTCCGCGCCCTGGGGGAGCACCGTGCGGTGGCCCTCGCCCGCTACGCGCTCCACGCCGAGGCCGCCCGGAGACCTGCGCTGCGCGAGCTCTACGCCGTCGGCGCCGACGAGGCCGACACGTGGGCGCTCGACCTGGTCCGCCGCGCTGGATCCCAGCATCCCGAGCGCGACCTCGGCATCATGGCGAACTACGTCACCGGCCTCGTCTTCCACGAGCTGGCTCTGCCCACGCCGGATCTCGACGCCGTCGGGCGGGTCCGCACGCTCATCGACGCCCTCGGTTGGACCACGCCATGAGGGCGACCACGACGCTGCCCGACCTCACCCGCCAGCACCGCGAGGGGTTCATCGAGACCCTCGAGGGGCTGACTCTCGACGACTGGCTCGTTCCCTCTCTGTGCCGCGAGTGGCGCGTCGTCGACGTCGCCGCGCACCTGGCCTGGGCGCCCGTGATGGGCGCGGGGGAGGGCATTGTCGCGATGATCCGGTCGGGATTCTCGATGAACCGGCTGATCGCCCGATCGGCGATCGGCTGGTCGTCCCGCGGTCAGGAGGCGATCCTCGACCAGCTGCGGGACAACGCGCGAACCGGAGCACGCCCCATCGGCATGCCCCCCGTGGCCGCCCTGTCCGACGCCGTCGTGCACGGTCTGGACGTACGCCGCCCGCTCGGTCTGCTCGGCCAGGTGCCGCCCGAATCGCTCGCGCCGCTGGCCGACTTCGTGCTCGGCACGCCGTGGCCCATGAACGCGGTGATCGGCGGCAGCGCCAAGCGGCGCGTGGCCGGCGTACGCCTCGTGGCCACGGACGTCGACTGGACCCACGGCGCGGGCCCGGATGCCCGCGGCTCGGCCGAGGCGCTGGTCCTGCTGCTCCACGGCCGTGTCCCCGCGCCCTCCGAGCTCACCGGGCCGGGCGCCGAGGTGGTGCTTGCCCGCCTCTGAGCGCTCCGACCGTGCCGGTTTCCCCGCGTACGCGGGGAAACCCACGTCGCGAGGGGTTTGCAAACCCCAGGAGGTGCAAGATTCCCGGGGGTCGCGAACGCCGGCGTCACCCCGCTCGCTCCTGCCGAGCCAAGATCGTGCGCAGCCGACGCGCGAGCTGCCGGGGCCGCTCGAGGTCCGACCACCCGAGGCGCAGGCACACCCATCCCGTCGCGAGGCAGATCGCCTCTTGCCGGCGCTTTTCCCGGAGCAGGTAACCCTCCAACGTCTCGCCGGGGCGTCGGTACCGCTCGTACTTGATCCGGCCGTCGGTCTCCATGAACACTCCGGGCTCCTCCCACAGGAAGTCCACGATGCCGAGCAGGTTGCCCCACTCGTCGAAGACCTCCACCTGCGGCTCCGGCCGTGGGATGCGCTGGTCGTGCAGGAGGTGCCACATCCGGATCTCCAGCACGCTGGAGAGTCGGTGGTCCGCACGGGCGAGCACCAGGCGGTTGTTGAGGCTCTTGCCCCAGTGGGTGGCGCGCCTCGCGGCTTCTTGGATCTCCTCGATGGTCGCAAGGCCGTTGTGGAGGACACCGCAGACCGCGATGAGTCCTGCTTCAGGGCTCTCGGAGGTCACGACCTCAATGGCGGCCCGCGCTGGGCGCGTCACACGGATGCCGTTGCGGACGATCCACTCGGCGTCGACGACCTCGCTGCAGTGATGGACCACGCCCGCCTCTCGTCGCCCCGCACGTCCATCCGTCCGCAGGAGGTGCGTCTCGTCCAGGCTCAGGCCCCACAGGGGCACCTCGTGCTCGGCGAGGGCGCTCTGGTGACTGGCTACCGCCGTTTGGTGTGCCCGGCGCAGCACCGCCCGCGTACGTACCCTCATCCAGCCGACGGGGTCGAGGGGTGCGACAAGCCCTGCGTCAACATACGCACCGTGGCGCACCTTCGCGAGCACCCCACCGGCGACGGCACGCGCGATGTCACGGTCGGTCCAGCCGTCTGCGACGAGCTCGCCGCGGAGGACGATGTCGTCGAGCGAGATCGGGTACGCATCCATGCCCTGACGATGCCCGCGTCAGGAACGGCGGAAAACTCCTGCTCGACGGCCTGTGGATAGCCCGCGTCCTAGGGGTGTCCGGTCACCTCATGGGGGTTGCAACCCCCATGAGGTGTCGGTTTCCCCGCGTACGCGGGGAAACCGACAAAGACCGCGCAAGCCCTCAGTAGGCCTGGAGGGCCGCCGTGCGCCGGGACGCCTCGGCCATCTCGGCGGCCTTGAGCGACGCCTCGTCGAGGCGGCCGTGCTGCTCCCACCACTGCTGGCCGGACTCGGGCAGCGTGTGGATCGGGTCGTAGTACTCGTAGTGGCGCGACAGGGCCTCGGCGTCGTCGGCCTCGATCGAGGTGCGGTAGTTCTTCGTCCAGTAGGAGATGCCGTGCTCGGTGTCGTAGTCGGCGTTCTGGTGCACCCAGCGCTTGCCGACGAACGGCACGTCGCACACGATGCGCGGCGTCGCGAAGCCGGGCAGGTAGCCCATGATGTGGTGCTGCAGGCGCTGCGCGTCGGCGAGCGAGACCCGCCAGTGCTCCGAGAACGGGATCATGTCGCACATGTAGAAGTAGTAGGGCATGATCTGCGCGCCGTCGAGGAGGCGGAAGCAGAGGTCGAGCAGCGTGTGCGGGTCGGCGTTGACGCCGTTGAGCAGCACACCCTGGTTGCGTACGTCGCGCAGGCCGGCGTCGAGCATCGCCCGCGTCGCCTCGGCGACGATCGGCGTCACCGAGGCCGCGTGGTTGGCGTGCGTGTGCATCGCCAGCGAGACGCCGCGCGAGCGGGCGAGCTGGGCGACCCGGTTGACGCCCTCGACCACGTCGGGCTGCAGCCAGTGCTGCGGCAGGCCGATCAGGGCCTTGGTGGCGAGCCGGATGTCGCGGATGTTCTCGATCTCGAGGACGTCGGTGAGGAATGCCTCGAGGCGGGGCCACGGCATGTTGGCCACGTCGCCACCGGAGACCACCACGTCGCGCACCGAGGGCGTACGACGCAGGTAGGCCATCATGTCGCCGAGCCGGTCGTTGGGCTTGGCCGCGAACTTCAGCTTGTCGATCACCGGGGTCGAGTTGCCCACGAGGTCCATGCGGGTGCAGTGGCCGCAGTACTGCGGGCAGGTCGGCAGCAGCTCGGCGAGCACCTTGGTGGGGTAGCGGTGGGTGAGGCCCTCGGTCGCCCACATGTCGTGCTCGTGCAGCGAGTCGCGTGTGGCGTGCGGGTGCGAGGGCCAGTCGGTGCGACGGTCGCTGAACACCGGGATCATGTAGTGCCGGATCGGGTCGGCGTAGAACTGCTCCGTCAGCGACCCGGCACCGGACGGCTCGAAGGCCGGGACCATCGTGTTCATCATCTGCGGCGGCACGAGCATCGACATGGTCGCGCGCTCGGCCTGGTCGCGCTCGAGGTCGGCGTAGAACCGATCGTCGAGCAGGTCGCCCATGAGCTCGCGCAGCTGCTTGAGGTTCTTGATGCAGTGGGCGCGCTGCCACTGGACGGAGGCCCAGTCCGCGGCCGTCACGTCGGCCCACCCGGGGAAGCGCGTCCAGTCGGGCTCGACGAGCTCGACCCGCTGGTAGGGGTAGGGCTGACCGGTGTCGAGTGCCTGTCCCAGTGGGCTGGCGGTCCCGATGCTCATGAGATCTCCTTGAAGCGGACCCCGGATGGCTCCGGGGGCAGGCCGAACGGCGCGCCGGTTGTGTGGGCGCCGCCACATCTGAAAGAGTACGCGGAGAACATACGGTGAGTCCAATGCCACGCCGTAAGATTTGTTGTCGATGTCGCGCTTGACGAGAAGGACCTCCTGTTATGAACGCCCCGACGGACATCCGCACCGGTGATCCGACCGGTCTGCACCGGGTCCTCGACGACGCCGTCGTGCTGCCGCAGGCGGCCCAGCGCCTCGACACCCGCGCCGAGCTGTGGCCCGACGAGGTCCGGGTGCGGGTCGAGCGCCTCAACCTCGACGCCGCGTCGTTCCGCCAGCTCGAGCGCAAGCACACGTTGTACGGCGAGACAGACGGCGACGCCGTCCGCGCGGAGGTCCTCGAGATCGTCGGCACGCGCGGCAAGATGCAGAACCCCGTGACCGGATCCGGTGGCATGCTCGTCGGCACCGTCGAGGAGGTGGGCCCCGAGTCCCCGCTCGGCCTGGCGGTGGGTGACCGGGTCGCGACCCTCGTCAGCCTGACCCTGACCCCGCTCGTCATCGAGGACGGCCTGGCCGGGTGGGACGGCCGAAGCGAGCAGGTGCCCTGCGACGGCTACGCCGTGCTCTTCGGCCGCTCGATCGCCGCCGTGATCCCCGACGACCTCGATCCGGCCCTCTCGCTGAGCGTCATGGACGTGTGCGGGGCACCCGCTCTCACCGCTCGCGTGGTGGGGGAGTACGTCGAGAAGGGCACCACCCCGGTGGTGATGGTGATCGGTGGCGCCGGCAAGTCCGGCTCCCTCAGCCTCGCAGCAGCGCGCGCCGCCGGAGCGGAGCGCACCATCGGCGTCGTCCCGCACCAGGGTGAGCGCGACCTGCTCACCGACGCCGGGATCGCCGACGTCGTCACGATCGCCGACGCACGCGACCCGATCACCCTGCGCGACGCCGTCACCGCTGCAGGCGGGCCGGCCGACGTCACCGTCGTGTGCGTCGACGTCCCAGGCTGCGAGGGAGGGGCGATCCTGGCCACCGCCGAGGGCGGCACCGTCATCTTCTTCTCCATGGCCACCAGCTTCAGCGCCGCGGCGCTCGGGGCGGAGGGCCTGGCCGCCGACGTCACCATGCTCGTCGGCAACGGCTACGTGCCCGGGCACGCGGCGTACGCCATGGAGCTGCTGCGCGCCGACGCCGGCGTCCGCGGGCTCTTCGAGCGGAGGCTCTGATGGCACGCCCGACCAGCCAGCTCGGACTCGACCGGGCCGACGTACGCCAGGCCCGCACGCTCGCGCGTCAGGTCGGCAAGCCGATCGTCGACCTCGCCACCCGCCACACCACCGTCTCCGTCGAGCGCGCCACCCTGCGCCTGGCGGGTCTCGGCGGGGCGGACCCGGACGGCACGCCGTGGGTCAACCGCCTCGCCGACGTCGTACGCGCTGACGTCGGCCTCGAGCACGGCGTCAGCCTTCCGGTGTGGGACGCGCTGCTCCGGGGCGACGCGGACGACCTGCTCACACTGGCCCAGAAGGCCGCGGCCGGCTCGGTGACGTTCCGCGTCCCCGAGGGCAAGGACGCCACGCGCGCCGCCTCTGCCTCCCGCAAGGCCGTCGCGGCCGGCATCAAGCAGATCGACCGCCAGCGCATCGCGCGCGAGAAGATGATCGCGAAGGTGGGCGACGCGCCGAGCAAGCCGTGGATCTACCTCATCGTCGCCACCGGCGACATCCACGAGGACATCCCGCAGGCCCAGGCCGCCGCGCGCGAGGGCGCCGACGTGATCGCCGTGATCCGCTCCACGGGCCAGTCCCTGCTGGACTTCGTGCCCGAGGGCGCGACGCGTGAGGGCTTCGCGGGCACCTACGCCACCCAGGAGAACTTCCGCCTGATGCGCGCGGCCCTCGACGAGACGTCGAGGGAGCTCGGGCGCTACGTCCGGCTCACCAACTACGCCTCGGGCCTCTGCATGCCGGAGATCGCGACCCTGGCCGGCCTCGAGCGGCTCGACATGATGCTCAACGACTCGATGTACGGCATCTTGTTCCGCGACATCAACCCGATCCGCACCTTCGTCGACCAGCGCTTCAGCCGGCAGATCCATGCCCGGGCCGGGATCATCATCAACACCGGCGAGGACAACTACCTCACCACTGCCGACGCGATCGAGGCCGCGCACACGGTCACGACCAGCCAGCTGCTCAACGAGTACTTCGCCAAGGAGGCGGGGCTCGAGGACTGGCAGCTCGGCCTGGGCCACGCGTTCGAGATCGACCCCGAGGTGCCCGACTCGTTCCGTCTCGAGCTCGCCCACGCGATGCTCGCCCGCGAGCTGTTCCCCGACGCGCCCCTCAAGTGGATGCCCCCGACGCGCCACATGACCGGTGACATCTTCAAGGGCTACCTCCTCGACGGCTTCTTCAACCTCGTGGGCGCGCTCACCGGGCAGGGCATCCTGCTCGTGGGCATGATGACCGAGGCCGTCGTGACGCCGTGGATCTCCGATCGCGACCTCGCGCTGCAGAACGTCCGCTACGTCATGAACGCCGCCGGCAAGCTGCACGAGGACTTCCGTCCCGCGCCCGACGGCTTCATCGCCAACCGCGCCCGCGAGGTCCTGGGCGAGGCGATCGGCCTGCTCGAGGAGATCAAGGACGACCGCAGCACCCCGGGCCAGCCGCCGCTGCTCTCGGCCATCGCGGACGGCACCTTCGGCCTCATGAAGCGGCCCCCCGACAAGGGCCGCGGCCTCGACGGTGTCGCCCGGAAGGCACCCGACTACTACAACCCGGCGACCGAGATCCTGGAGGGACAGTGATGGGTTTCGAGGCTCGCTCCGCTCGCACCTCCGGGACCGAAGGAGTGAAGCGATGAGCCTGGTCCGGCCCTACGGCGACACCACGGGCGACGGCATGGTGCAGCTGTCGTTCACTCTTCCCATCGAGCACTCCAAGGTGGCGGAGGGTGCCGCGGTCCAGCTCGCCAACAAGATGGGCATGGACCCGGCGCTGGTCGTGCACGCCAAGCCGATGGGGGATGGCTTCACGTTCTTCGTCGTCTACGGCCGGGTCAACCACCTGGTCGACCCGAGCACCGTGGAGGTCGTCGAGCGCGACTACCCGCTGCTGACGCCCAAAGAGGCCAACGCGGCGATCAAGCGGTCGCTGCGGCGGCGGCTGGTCGTGGTCGGCGGGTGCATCGGCACCGACGCCCACACCGTCGGCATCGACGCGATCCTCAACATCAAGGGGTTCGCGGGGGAGAAGGGCCTGGAGTACTACCGCGAGCTCAAGGTCGTGAACCTCGGCGCCCAGGTCTCCGTGCCGCAGCTGGTGGAGGCCGCCCGCGAGGAGAAGGCCGATGCCGTCCTCGTCTCCCAGGTCGTCACCCAGCGCGACGCCCACCTGCTCAACACCCGCGAGATGTCCGCGGCGTTCCGCGAGGCCTACCCGGCCGCCAAGCGCCCGCTCCTCGTCGTCGGCGGTCCCCGCTTCGACGAGACGATGGCCGACGAGCTCGGGGTCGACCGCGTCTTCACCCGGGGGACGACGCCGGGCGAGGTCGCGTCGTTCATCGTGCACCGGCTGACCTCACCCCGCACCCCCAGCAGCCCCGCCACCACCACCACTGAGAAGGCCTCATGAGCGAGCGCAGCGAGCGAATCGTCCAACACAGTGCGACAGGTGTCTCATGCGCGCACGGAGCGAAGCGAGTACGCGCATGAGCGAGAGCACCCGCGTCGGCACGGTCGTCACCCACCGGCGCTACGTCCCCTACTCGCACGCCCACTACGCCGGCAACCTGGTCGACGGCGCCTACAGCCTCGGCCTGTTCGGCGATGTCGCCACCGAGATGTGCATCCTCCTCGACGGCGACGAGGGCCTCTTCGCGTCCTACTCCGACGTCCAGTTCAGGGCACCGGTCCGTGCCGGTGACCTCCTGGAGATCACCGCGACGCTGGTCCGGGAGGGCACCCGCAGCCGGGTCATGGAGTTCGCCGTGCACGTCGTCGGGCGGGGCGCCCCGACCGACGACGCCCCGGGTGCGGCGCGGCTGCTCGACCCGCCGGTCACGGCCACCACGGCCACCGGCACCGTCGTCGTCCCACCGCGCGCGGACTGACGCTCGGCGTGTCATGTGCGACACGCCGCAGGCCCGCAAAATTTCACGAGCGAGTTTCGGCCGGGCGTGATGCGTTGACCTGCAGTTTCGCGCGTTCTCGCAGGTCACCCCCATGTTGACACCTCTTCGTCTCGGAGGCATCGTTCCCCGCGTCCGCCTGTGCAGCTCGCGGGTGGCGCCATCGGCAGTGGGGAGTCAGACGTGGGGTACGCGAAGCCAGCGATGCCCATCGTCCGCCGACCCGTCGAGGGCGTCCCGCGGGGGCTGGATGCGGGAGGAACCTCGGGGCCGTAGACAACTTCGCGCGATCGTCAGCCAGGGGATCGCGCGTTGGTCCGAAGCCCCCTCGTTCCTCCCGCTCCGCTGCAGGCTGCCCACGACGTGAACCGCCGTCGGCTACGGTCTGACGCGTGCCGCTGCGCTGCCTCCTCGCCCTCGTCGGCGGACTCGTGCTGGCAGCGGCGTTCGAGCCCGTCGGACTCGCCTGGCTGATGCCGCCGGCGATCGCGGCGCTCATCTTCTCCGTGCGCGGGCTGCGCCCGGGCCGCGCCTGGATCCCGAGCCTGCTCTTCGGCATCACGTTCTCCTACGCCGTCATGGTCTGGATGCGCGCCGTCGGGACCGATGCCTGGATCGCCATGTGTGCCGTCGAGGCGGCGTTCTTCGTCCCACTGGGTGTCGGGCTGTCCTGGAGCCTGCGGCTCCGCGCCTGGCCGGTCTGGACGGCGTTGTGGTGGGTCGGGATCGAGACCTGGCGCAGCGGCTTCCCGTTCTCCGGCATGCCGTTCGGGCGGCTGGTCTACGCCTCGGCGGACACGCCGTGGGCCGATGCCCTTCCGTGGATCGGGACCACCGGAGTGAGCTTCCTCATCGCGCTCACCGGGACGACTCTCGCGTGGTTGGTCCTGCAGGTCCGGTCCCCGTCACGTCGCGCGTACGCCGTCGTGGGAGCGCTGGCCGTCGTGACCGTCGCGCCGCTCCTCGTGCCCTTCCACGTCGAGGAGAGCGGCACCACGACCGTGGCCGCGGTGCAGGGGAACGTCCCCGGCACGGGGCTCGACGTGGTCGCGGTCCACCGCGAGGTCTCGGCCAACCACGTCCGGATGACCGAGCAGCTCGCCGCCGCGGTGGCCGCGGGGGAGGAGCCGGCGCCCGACTTCGTGGTGTGGCCGGAGAACTCCACAGCCGTGGACCCGTTCACCGATCCCGAGGTCGGCGCCGGGATCGTCTCCGCCTCGGACGCCATCGGGGTGCCCATCGTCGTCGGCGGCATGTCCAACGACCCGCTCGACGAGGCCAACGTGCTCAACCAGGGCATCGTCTACCGTCCGGGCCTGGGCAGCGGGGACCGCTACACCAAGCGGCACCCGGTGCCGTACGGCGAGTACATCCCGTTCCGCGGCAGCCTGATCCCGTCCTCCTACGGCAAGCTGCGGCTGGTGCCCCGCGACATGGTGCGCGGCACCAGCCTCGAGCCCCTGCGCGTCGGCGAGGTGCGAGTCGCCGACGCGATCTGCTTCGACGTGGCCTACGACGAGGGCATCAGCGGACAGGTCGCGCGGGGAGCGCAGCTGGTGACCGTGCAGACCAGCAACGCCATGTTCAGCCTCACCGGCCAGCTCGGTCAGCAGTTCGAGATCAGCCGGCTCCGCGCCCAGGAGACCGGCCGCTGGGTGGTCGTCGCCGCGATCAACGGCATCTCCGGCGTCGTACGTCCAGACGGGCACGTCGTCGCCTCGATCCCGGCCCGCCGTGAGGGTGTGCTCGTGGAGACCATCGGCCTGAGCAGCACGCTCACGCCTGCCGTCCGTCTCGGCGTCTGGCCGGCGCGCTTCTCCCTCGCCTTCCTCATAGGCCACACCGCCTTCGTCCTGGTGACCTATCGTCAGCGGCGACGTCGGGCCGATCGCTCCGACGACCAGTCAGAGGAGCGAGGTACCACTGCGTGAGTGTCGAAGGCCTCGGCCGCTGCGTGATGGTCGTCCCGACCTACAACGAGTCGGAGAACATCGAGTGGATCGTCGGTCGTCTGCGTGCGGCCCAGCCCGGTGTGGACGTGATGATCGTCGACGACAACAGTCCCGACGGCACCGGTGCCGTCGCCGATCGGCTGGCCGCCGCGGACGACGCGATCAGCGTCGTGCACCGGACCGAGAAGGCAGGGCTGGGCGCCGCCTACCTCCACGGCTTCGACGTGGCGCTGAAGGCCGGCTACGACGTGATCGGGGAGATGGACGCCGACGGCTCGCACCAACCCGAGCAGCTGCAGCGCCTCCTCGACGCCCTTGGCACCGCGGACCTGGTCATCGGCTCGCGCTACGTGCCGGGCGGATCGGTCGTCAACTGGCCGATCCAGCGGCTCGCGCTCTCGCGCGGCGGCAACCTCTACGTCCGTCTGCTGCTCGGCATCAAGGTCAAGGACGCGACCGCCGGCTATCGCCTCTTCCGTCGCGCCACGCTCGAGGCGATCGACCTTGGGTCTGTGAGGTCTACTGGATACGTGTTCCAGACCGACCTCGCCTACCGCACCCTCGCCCGCGGGATGCGGGTCACGGAGGTGCCGATCGAGTTCGTCGAGCGCGAGCGCGGCAACTCCAAGATGAGCGGGCAGGTGGCCCGTGAGTCGCTGCGGATGATCACCCGGTGGGGGCTGTCCGAGCGCCGCGCCCAGCTGAGCAGGAGCAGGGGGAAGGCGTGACCCACCCCCAGGCTCGGCGAAGCCCGGCTGGCCGGCGCAGGTGGCTGCGCCCGGTGCTGGTGGCGGCCTTCGTGCTCGTGCCGCTTGCGGAGATCTGGGCGATCCTGCAGGTCGGCCAGCTGATCGGCCCCTGGTGGACGATCGTGCTGCTCGTCCTCGACAGCATGCTCGGAGCCTGGCTGATCCGTCGCGAGGGCGGCCGGGCGTGGCGGGCACTGCGCGAGGCGCTCCAGGGTGGCCGGATGCCCGCCCGCGAGCTCGCCGACGGGGCGCTGATCCTGATCGGCGGCACCCTGATGCTCAGCCCGGGCTTCGTCCTGGACCTCGCCGGCCTCCTCCTGATCCTGCCCTTCACCCGGCCGGTGGCCCGTCGGCTGCTGACCTCGGTCGTGGAGAGGCGCCTCGTCGTCGTACCGGGCGCGGGCCTCGGTGGCTTCCCCGGACCAGGACCCGGCGGAGCCTTCCGAGATGGACGACGCCCCGGACCGGGGGCCGAGGGGCCGGTGGTCCGGGGCGACGTCGTCGACTGAGTCGAGCGGTCAGGAGACCCGCTTCTTCTTGTTGGCCCGGTGCAGGTGCGCGGGGCCGATCTCGCCGCCGCGCAGCAGCTCAAGGCGCTCCTTGAGGATGTCCTCGAGCTCCTTCTCCGAGCGGCGCTCCAGGAGCATGTCCCAGTGCGTGCGGGCCGGCTTCTCGACCTTCTCCTCGGGGAGGATGCCCGCGGTGCTGAGTGCCTCTGCCCCGCAGCGTGGGCACTCCCACATCGCCGGGATGTCGGCCTCGACCGACATGGTGACCTCGAAGTCATGACCCTGCTTGCACCGATATCCGACCTGCTGCCGAGCCGCGAACTCGATCCCGCGCTCGTCCTCGAAACTCTGGCCGCCGAGCCTCGCGCCACGCAGTGTGCGCTCCGCCACCGTGCCCACCTCCAGTAGGGTTTGCTGACCCCGTTGTGTTTGTGTACCGGGTTAAAGGTGGGACGAGCCGGACCGTTGTCCATGACGCCGCTCGTGACGACGCGGCTCGCCCCTGTGATCCTTCAACGGTAGCGGGGTGGGCCACATTCCGGGGATTCGCTGGGGCATGCGTCACGCTCAGGCGAGACGTACTTCACCCCCAGGGGTGGAGTGAGGTTCGCGTCGTCGGCCGGAGGCACCGCACCTCAGATGACGGCGGGCACGTCGTTGCCGGCCTCGCGGATGCCGCGTTCGGTGTCGACCCGCGTCAGCAGGAGCCCGCCCACCACGAAGAAGGCGATGAGCGCGAAGATCGCTGGCCGGTAGGAGTCGGTGAGCGCCAGGACGATGCCGAACGTGGCGGTTCCGAACCACGACGTGCCGCGGTCCATGGCGTGGTAGAAGCTGAAGTACTCCGCTTCCTTGCCACGGGGGATCAGCAAGGAGAAGTAGGACCGGGCGAGCGCCTGGGTGCCGCCGAGCACGATGCCGATCGCGGCTCCGAGGATGAGGAACAACGGCACGTTGCCCGCGGGCAGGAAGAGGGCGATCGTCACGATCGTGCTCCAGATGCCCAGCCCGACCAGGATGGTGCGCTTGGCTCCCCACCGTCCGGCGAGGCGCCCGAAGACCAAGGCACCTCCGAAGGCCACGAACTGGACCATCAGGATCGTCGCGATCAGGATGGTTTGCGAGTGGCCCAGCTCCTCCGACCCGAAAACGGTCGCCGACGCGATGACTGTCTGGATGCCGTCGTTGAAGAAGAGGTAGGCGAGCAGGAAGGTCAGTGCCATGGGGTAGCTGCGCATGTCGCGCAGCGTGGCGGCCAGCTGCCCGAAGCTGCGCTTCAGGGCGTTGCCCTCGACGTGCTCCACGTCGACCGGGGGGTGATCCTTCAGCCTGAGGAACGGGATGAACGTGAAGCCTGCCCACCACGCCGCGGCGGAGAGCATGCAGAGTCGCGCTGCCAGGCCCTCGCTCAGGGCCAGCGCGTCGTGTCCGAGGAAGACCACGAGGTTGAGGACCAGCAGCAACCCGCCACCGAGGTAGCCGAACGCCCAGCCGCGGGAGGAGACCCTGTCGCGTTCGTTCTCGTCGGAGATGAGCGGCAGGATGGAGTCGTTGACCACGCCGGCCGCGGCGAAGAGCAGGTTGCCGAACACGATCCCGATCGCGGCGAGCTGCCAGTTGTCATCCGTGGCGAAGAAGATGAGGGCGGCGAAGAACGAGCCCGTCCAGGCCAGCATCGCCAGCAGGCGCTTCTTGTTGGCCACCCGGTCGGCGTACGCCCCCAAGGGCGGCAGGATCACTGCGGACAGGATCGTCGACACGGTGATGAGCCAGAAGAACAGCGAGTCCGGCGGGAGGGAGAGCGGGCCGAGCTCGAACCGCCCCTCCTCGCCGCCGACCGCGTTCTCGGCGAGATTGATGAAGTAGGGACCGAAGAAGACCGTGCCGATGGTGGTGGTGTAGGCACTGTTGGCCCAGTCGTACCAGTACCAAGCCTTCTGTTCCTCGGCCTGCGCGAGCGGCTTGAGGTTGGCGATCCCGCCGTCGATCTCGCTCATCAGTCACCTTCCGGAGCCGGCTCGAGGCCGTGCCACTGTCCGCGGGCGCGGAGCACGTCCCTGAGTATGTCCGTGCGATCGGTCATGATGCCGTCGACACCACGGTCGAGGAGGGTGTTCATCTCGACCGGGTCGTCGATGGTCCAGACGTGCACCTGGACGCCGGCGGCGTGGGCGCGACGTACGAGCCCGCGCGAGGCCACGGTGAGCGGGCCCCGCTTGTGCGGGACCTGCAGCGCCACGGGACGGCCGCGGGTCAGCCACCGCGCCAGGCGTCCGCTGGGGATGAGGACGAAGGCCACGACCTCCAGAGGGTGGGCCGACGTCGCGACGCGTCCGCGCGTACGCCGCCGGAACGCTCCCATCCGCCGGACGGAGAAGGACCCGACCAGCACGCGGTCCCACGCCTCGCGCTCGTCGACGAACGCGGCCAGCGCCTCCACGGCGCCCTCCGACTTGAGGTCGATGTTGAACCTCGCATCGGGGAAGGCGTCGAAGAGTCCCGCCAGGGTCGGTACGGGCTCCGAGCCGCCGATCACCGCCCGCTGCACCTCGCCGTACGTGCTCTCGGCGATGCTTCCGGTGCGGTCGGTGACCCGGTCGAGCACCGTGTCGTGGAAGGCCAGGAGGACGCCGTCGCTGGTGACGTGGACGTCGGTCTCGAGGTAGGTGTAGCCGAGGTCGACGGCATGGGTGAACGCCGCCAGCGTGTTCTCCAGGCCCTCGATGTCGGGGTGGTAGGCGCCGCCGCGGTGGGCGAAGGCCAGCGGTCGCGGCGAGTCGAGGTACTTCGACGCAGGAGGTCGTGGCGCGTGCGGTGACTTCACGCGAGAAGTATGGCCGCGAGGGGTACCGTCAGGGGATGGAGAGCATGACCTGCCCGCGATGCGGCGACGACATGGATGAGCGGACCGTCGGCGAGGCCACGGTCAGTCAGTGCCCCGAGGGACACGGCGTGTTCCTCGCCCGCGCGGACCTGGGCCTGCTGATCGAGGCGGAGAACGACTGGCACCGCAACGCCGGCCAGCACACCGCACCGATGCCGCGGATCACCGCCGACATGACCGCGCCGCCGTCGGTCGGCAAGCAGTCGCGTGCATGGGTGGAGACGCTCTTCAGTTAACTTGGCTCGCTCCGCTCGCCGTGTCCGGGAGATCAGCCATCGCCGTCCGCGTCGCGACGACGCCTGCAGGAGGAGGGCTGCAGCCGGGGGAGCGCAGCGGAGGAGGGTTCCGCAACGACGACGAAGGCGCCGTCTTGCGGCGACGCGGACACGGCGAGCGGAGCGAGCCAATCAGACTTAAATGTCTCGAAACGTCTCGATGTTGGCGCCGAGCTCGTTGAGTCGCTCGGCGAGGTCCTCGTAGCCGCGGTGGATGACGTACGTCGACCGCAGCACGCTGCGGCCCTTGGACGCCAGCATCGCGAGCAGGATCACGACGGCGGGGCGCAGTGCCGGGGGACACACGATCTCCGCCCCGGAGAAGTGCGTCGGGCCGTCGACCAGCACCCGGTGGGGGTCGAGCAGCTTCACCTGGGCGCCGAGCTTGTTGAGCTCGGTGAGGTAGATCGCCCGGTTCTCGTAGACCCAGTCGTGCAGCAGCGTCTGGCCCTCGGCCACGGCGGCGATGACCGCGAAGAACGGCAGGTTGTCGATGTTGAGGCCGGGGAACGGCATCGGGTGGATCTTGTCCAGCGGCGCACGCAGCTGCGAGGCGTGCGTGGTGAGGTCGACCAGTCGGGTCTCGCCGTTGTTGGCGACGTACTCCTCCGACCGGTCGTAGCGGAAACCCATCTCCTCCAGCGTCGCGAGCTCGATCTCGAGGAACTCGATCGGCACCCGGCGGATGGTGATGGAGGACTTCGTGACGATCGCGGCTGCGAGGAGCGACATCGCCTCGATCGGGTCCTCGGAGGGGGCGTAGTCGACGTCGACGTCGATGGACGCCTTGCCGGTGACCCTGAGCGTGGTGGTGCCGATGCCTTCCACGACCACACCGAGCCGCTGGAGGTAGAAGCACAGGTCCTGGACCATGTAGTTGGACGAGGCGTTGCGGATCACGGTGGTGCCCGGGTGGAGCGCGGCCGCCATGAGGGCGTTCTCGGTGACCGTGTCCCCGCGCTCAGTCAGCACGATCGGGCGGGTGGGCTCGATGGCTCGGTTGACGCTGGCGTGGTAGCTGCCCTCGCTGGCCTTCACGTCGAGCCCGAAGGGACGCAGGGCCGCCATGTGCGGCTCGACGGTGCGCTCTCCGAGGTTGCAGCCGCCGGCGTAGGGGAGGTCGAACTCGTCGTAGCGGTGCAGCAGCGGCCCGAGGAACATGATCACCGACCGGGTGCGCCGGGCTGCCGTCTCGTTGATGGCGGCGAGGTTGAGCTCGGCGGGCGGGATGATCTCCAAGTCGTTGTCGTCGCCCACCCACCTGGTGGCGACACCGAGCGAGTTGAGCACCTCCAGCAGCCGGTTGACCTCCTCGATCCGCGCGACCTTGCGCAGCGTCGTACGTCCCTTGTTGAGCAGGGACGCGCACAGCAGCGCGACGCCGGCGTTCTTGGACGTCTTCACGTCGATCGAGCCGGAGAGCGTGGTGGGCCCGTCGACGCGCAGATGCGTCGGTCCGGCGCCGAGGGCCACGATCTCGGAGTCGAGGGCGGCGCCGATGCGAGCGAGCATCTCGAGGGAGAGGTTCTGGTGACCCTTCTCGATGCGGTTGATCGCGCTCTGGCTCGTGCCGAGCAGCTCCGCCAGCTGGTGCTGGGTGAGGCCGCGGTGCTTGCGCGCGTCGCGGATGAGGTTGCCGATACGACCCTTGTAGTCAGCCATGCCGAACACGGTATCTCAAATATGAGATAACGCCACACGCACGTCCGGGGCGCCGCTCGGACCGCCGTGGCAGGATCGCGACCATGCGAGCCACCACCATCCACGCTCCCGGCGACATCCGCTTCGAGGAGGTCCCGGACCCGGTCATCGAGCAGCCTACCGACGCGATCGTGAAGGTGGTCGCCGGCTGCATCTGCGGCTCGGACCTCTGGCCCTACCGCGGCGCCAACGACATCGACAGCGGATCCACGATCGGTCACGAGTGCGTCGGCGTGGTCGAGGAGGTGGGTTCGGCGGTCAAGGACTTCAGGCCGGGCGACTTCGTGATCGTGCCCTTCTGCCACTGCGACAACACCTGCGCGCACTGCGAGGCCGGTGTCCAGTCGGTCTGCGACAACCTCGGGTTCACCGCCAGCGGCCAGGGGGAGTACTCCCGGGTCACCCAGGCGGACGGGAGCCTGGTCAAGACCGACGGCATGCCCGACGCGTCACTGATCCCCTCCCTGCTGACCCTCTCCGACGTGATGGCGACCGGCTGGCACGCCGCCGTCGCGGCCGGGGTGCAGCCGGGCGGCACGACGGTCGTGATCGGCGACGGGGCGGTCGGCCTCTGCGGTGTCCTGGCCGCGTCGCAGCTCGGTGCGGAGCGCGTCATCGCGATGTCGCGCCACGAGCCGCGCCAGGAGATCGCGCGGGCCTTCGGTGCCACCGACATCGTCGCCGAGCGAGGCAAGGAGGGCGGCGCCCGCATCGCCGAGCTGACCAAGGGGATCGGTGCCGACGCGGTGCTCGAGTGCGTCGGCACCGACGAGGCGATGAAGACCGCGTTCGCGGTCGCACGTCCCGGCTCGACGGTCGGCTTCGTCGGCGTGCCGCACGGCGTCGAGCTGCCGGTGCGTCGGATGTTCCAGAAGAACGTGGGCCTCGCCGGCGGCATGGCGCCGGTGCGCCGCTACCTGCCCGACCTCCTGGAGCGGGTGCTGTCCGGTGCCATCGATCCCGGTCGAGTCTTCGACCTCACACTGCCCCTGTCCGAGTCCGCCGAGGGCTACCGGGCGATGGACGAGCGCCGCGCGATCAAGGTCCTCCTCCAGCCGTGAGCGGGTCCGACGGCTCCGACGGCACCCTCGTACTGGGTCCCCTCCTGCGCTACGTCGACGACACCTCTGCGGCCGTCTGGGTCGAGACCCGCGACGCCTGCACCGTGACCGTGAGCCGGGGAGCGGCGACGGCGAGTGCGCGCACCTTCGCCGTCCACGGCCACCACTACGCCCTCGTCGAGCTCGGCGACCTCGAGCCGGGCACCACCGAGGCCTACACCGTGACCGTCGACGGCGAGAGCGTCTGGCCCGAGCCCGGATCCGCGTTCCCTGCCCCGGTGATCGCCACTCTCGAGCCAGGTCGACCGCTGCACCTCGCCTTCGGCTCCTGCCGGACGTCGGTGTCCCACGACGAGCGCGGCAACCGGAGCCACGGGGTGGACGCCCTCCGCGCCTGGGCGTTGCGCACCGCGGGCCTGGTCGCCGCCGCCGATCCTGACGACCCCGACCTGTCGCCGCAGCGTCTCCCCGACCTGCTGCTCTTCCTGGGCGACCAGGTCTACGCGGACGAGACCACCGACGAGATGCGGGCCTTCATCAGGTCACGGCGCGACATCGAGCAGCCGCCGTGGACCGAGCTGAAGGACTACGAGGAGTACGCCCATCTCTACAGCCTGGCGTGGGCCGACGCCGCCAACCGGTGGCTGCTGTCGACGGTGCCGAGCGCGATGATCTTCGACGACCACGACATCCGCGACGACTGGAACACCTCCGAGGCCTGGCGGCGCACGATGGAGGCCACCTCGTGGTGGCACGGCCGCATCGTCGGCGGGCTGGCGTCCTACTGGGTCTACCAGCACCTTGGCAACCTGTCACCCGCCGAGCGCGCGCAGGACGAGCTGTACGCCCTGGTGCGGGCGCACGAGGGAGTCGACGAGCTCGACCTGAGCGAGGTGATCGATGCCTTCGCCGACCGGGTCGACCAGCAGCCGAAGACCTATCGCTGGAGCTACCGGCGCGACTTCGACACGCAGGCCCGCCTGGTGGTGGTCGACTCCCGGGCGGCCCGTGAGCTCGACCCCGACTCGCGGGCCCTGCTCGACCCCGTCGAGGCGGCGTGGCTCGACGAGCAGCTCCGCGGCGACGTCGACCACCTGCTCGTGGGGACGTCCTTGCCGTTCCTGCTGGCCCGTGGGTTGCACCACCTCGAGGCGTTCAGCGAGGCACTGGCCCACGGTGCGTGGGGACGCGGGGGCAGCCGGGTCGGGGAGAAGGTGCGTCAGCTCGTCGACCTCGAGCACTGGGGCGCCTTCCAGGCCAGCTTCCAGCAGGTCGCCCGCCAGGTGATCGCGGTCGCGGCGGGGGAGCGGGGGCGCGCACCCTCGACGGTGACCTTCCTGTCCGGCGACGTGCACCACAGCTACGTCAGCGAGGCGAGGCCCACCGACGTCAGCCGGCCGGTGCGGTCGACGATCCTGCAGGCGGTGTGCTCCCCGATCCGCAACCCGCTCTCGCGCAACATGCGGTTCGCCACGGCGGTGAGCTCGTACGGCGTCGCCGGCCCCGTCGGACGGCTCGCCTCCAGGTCCACACGTGTCGCGGACTCTCCGCTGACCTGGCGCTACGCCGAGGGGCCGTGGTTCGACAACAACCTGGCGTGCCTGCAGGTGGACGGTCCGAGCCTGCGGATGTGGTGGGTGACCGGTGAGGTAGTCGACGACCACGAGCGCCCGCGGCTGGCCAAGGTCGCGAGCTATGCGCTCGACGAGCACGGCCGGCCGCCGAGCCCGGGCCGCGTGGTGCACCGGCTACGGCGAGGCGTCGCGCGACGCTTCCGTGCGAAAGTCAGGGATCGCGTCAGACAGCGCTGAGCACGCGGTCTCGACCGTGGGCGCAGTCGCAGGTGTCGGAGCACGGCAGGTAGGTGTGGCGCCCGTGGCCGCAACGCGTGCACGGGATGTCGTGCGACAAGTGCACCGAGCTGGTCTCGACGGTGTCCCACATGGTCCTGATCCCATCTGCTGTGTCGTCCTGTGATGCTGAGACGTCGAGCGTGGCACCGCATGACGCCGGACATGCCCGAACCCGCCCACAACTGCCCGATCCGGGGCACGAATGACCCGTTCGGGCCATGGGTCGGTGGCCCGTTCACGGGGCTGGGCCGCCGCCTTCTCAGCAACGACGCACCTAGGATCACCGCATGGGTGCGGGGAAGGCTCACGAGCTGTCGCGGCAGCAGGCCCGTCGGATCGCCGTACGCGCGCAGCTGCTGGACGCCGACCGTCCGACCGACGCTCTCGACGTGATCCGCCACCTGGGGTTCCTGCAGGTCGACCTGACCGACGTCGTCGCGCGGCACGCCGACCTCGCACTCTGGACCCGGCTGGGGTCGTCGTACGCACCCGCCGACCTGGAGGAGCTGGTCGGTGACGGCGCGGTGGTGGAGCTCAAGGCGATGCTCCGTCCCAGCGAGGACGTCGCGCTCTTCCGGGCCGACATGGGGGCCTGGCCGGGCGAGCCGCCACTGAGGGAGTGGCAGGAGGACGTCCGTGACTGGGTGGCCGCCAACGACGGCTGCCGCCGCGAGATCCTGGCGATGCTCAGGTCGGAGGGCCCGACGGCGGCGCGCGACCTCCCGGACAGCTGCGAGGTGCCGTGGCGCTCGACGGGCTGGACCAACAACAAGAACGTGATGAAGCTGCTGGAGTGCATGGAGTCGCGCGGCGAGGTCGCCGTCGCCTCCCGCGCCGGCCGCGAGCGCCAGTGGGACCTCGCCGAGCGGGTCCACCCCGGCGATCCGGCGGTGCCCGCGGAGGAGGCGCACCGCACGCTCGCCGAGCGGCGTCTGCGAGCCCTCGGTGTCGCGCGTCCGCGTGCGCTCGAGGCGTGGCACGAGCCGTACGACGTCCGCGACGTCGGCGAGCCCGCCCGCGTCGAGGGCGTGCGCGGGCTGTGGCGGGTCGACCCCGCGCTCCTCGACCTCGTGGGGGACGACGGGTTCGAGGGCCGCACGGCGATCCTCTCGCCGCTCGACCGGCTGGTGTTCGACCGCAAGCGGATGGACGAGCTCTTCGACTTCGACTACCAGCTCGAGATGTACGAGCCGGCCGCGCAGCGCCAGTGGGGCTACTGGGCGATGCCGGTCCTCGACGGCGACGAGCTCGTCGGCAAGGTCGACGCCACCGGCGACCGGGAGGCGGGGGTGCTGATCGTCGACGCCGTCCACGAGGACGGCGACTGGTCCGCCCGGCGGCGGAGCCGGGTGGAGGCGGCGATCGAGGCGCTGGCCGGTTGGCTCGGGCTCCAGGTCGCTCACGGCTGACCTCGCCGGTATCACCACGCCGGCGCCGGCCTCCTCAAGGGGTAACACACTCACTCTCGGAGGTCACTCATGCCTGACGTTCCTGATGTCCCGGTGGTCAACACGCTCGAACACCTCGCCCGGCAGCGGTGGGAGATCGCGCGCATCCGACCCGAGCTCTTCTGGCCGTGGTGGAACCCGGTCCCGGTCAAGCTGCTGCTCGTCACCGATGGCCTCGACTTCGGTGACGGCGACTTCGGCCTGTCGGCCTTCATCACCAGCCTGCTGAACGACGGCCGTCGCTACGCCCGGTTCGACATCACCCTCGGTCACCTCCAGTCCGGGGTCAGCGACCAGGCGATGCTGATCCGCGAGTCCCGGATCAGCAAGCGGATCAAGGGCTTCCGCTTCGACGTCACCACCCACTTCACGCCGACGATGTACGACGAGGTGTGGCTGTTCGGCGTCGAGACCAACTTCAAGCGGGCGGAGTACGGGACGCGCAGCTCGAGCAGCAGCTATCCGGCCGACCGTCTCGCCGACGCCGAGCTGGACCGGCTGACCGCCCACATGAACGGCGGACGCGGACTGTTCGCCACAGGGGACCACGCCTCGCTCGGCGCTGGCCTGGGGAGAGCTGTCGACCGGGCCCGCAACATGCGCCACTGGGCAGACTTCGGCAGCGGCGAGATCAGCATGGACGGGCCCTACCGCAACGACTCCAACGCCGCCGGTCACGACCCCGGGTTCCAGTTCAGCGACCAGAGCGACGACGTGCCGCAGCGCCTGGACCTGGAGCTGTTCCGGACACCCACCGGGCTCTTCCGCGAAGAGCGGTATCCGCACCCGATCCTCTGCAGCCCGACCGGGCGCATCGACGTGTTTCCCGACCACCCGCACGAGGGCGAGGTGCGGGTGCCGCCCGATCTCGGTCTCACCTGTCGCGACGGCAGCGCGGAGTATCCGCAACGCACCGACGGCTCGGGGCAGGAGGAACCGATGATCATCGCCCGGGGCAGGGTGGCGGCGGGCAACACCGCCTCGGCCCTGGCAGGGAAGCCGGGCAACAAGCAGGCGACCGTCGCGCACGGGTTCGGGGTGCTGTGCGCCTACGACGGGCACCGGGCGGGGGTGGGCCGAGTGGTGACCGACTCCACGTGGCACCACTTCGTCAACGTCAACCTCATCGGCATCTTCGAGGGCGGCATCTTCGACAACTTCGTCCGGTCGGGAGAGGACCCCACGAAGCACACGGGATTCCTGGCAAGCGTCCAGGGGCAGGAGGTGCTGAAGAAGATCCAGCACTACTACGTCAACACGGCGGTCTGGCTCGCCCCGCCGGGACTGATCCAGGCCATGAACGACCGGCTCTGGTGGGACCTGCTGTGGAGCGACCGGGTCGTCGAGGCGACCCTGCTGGATCCGGGGATCACGATCGCGAACGTCAAGCTGCACGAGTTCTACGAGATCGGGTCGCAGGCCCGCGACGTCCTGGGACGACGGGCGACGGTGTGCCGGTCGCTGCACTTCGTCATCCCCTACCTGGACAGGGTCTGGGAGGAGTTCGTGCCGTGGGTGGACCCGTGGGGTCCGGTGGCCCGTGACGGCTTGCCCGAGCTGCCCTGGATCGACCCCGAGCCGCTGCTGAACGTCGCTCTCGGCGGTGCTCTCGTGGCATTGCGCGAGGCGTACCCCTATCCCACGGCGAAGCCGCCACGTTTCGGCGAAAGGGAGGCAGCGATCGTGACCCGCGGGATGGCCACCGCCCTCTCCGCCGGGATCCGGGACCTGCAACGCGACCTCGGCTCACTGTCGCAGGTCGCGGAGGCCGGCGTCGCCCGGGTGGAGCAGGCCGCCAGGGCCCCGGAGAAGCGCGCGAAGGGCGCTGTCAGGAGCCCAGCGAAGACCCCGGCGAAGCCGCCCGCCAAGGGCGCACGCAAGAAGTAGCCGAGCCGATCGGGCCGGCCCGGGTCCGCCCGGGCCGGCTCCGGATCCTGGGGATGGGGCGGGGATGGGGCGGGCGGTCACACTCGTGCCCGTCCGGACGTCGAACTGGCAGGATTGCCCGCAGCACGCGGGAGCAGGCACCGGCCAGCAGACAGGGGACGCGCAGCATGACCACCACACACCCAGCCGACGCCCACGACCTGATCAGGGTCGAGGGTGCTCGCGAGAACAACCTCAAGAACGTCACCGTCGAGCTCCCGAAGCGGCGGCTCACCGTCTTCACCGGAGTCTCCGGCTCGGGCAAGAGCTCCCTGGTCTTCGCCACCATCGCCGCTGAGTCGCAGCGGATGATCAACGAGACCTACAGCGCCTTCGTGCAGGGCTTCATGCCCTCGCTGTCGCGCCCTGACGTCGACCACCTCGAGGGCCTGACCACCGCCATCATCGTCGACCAGGAGCGGATGGGCGCCAACCCGCGGTCCACGGTCGGCACCGCGACCGACGCCAACGCGATGCTGCGGATCCTGTTCAGCCGCCTGGGCGACCCGTACGTCGGCCCGCCGACGGCGTACTCGTTCAACGTCCCGACCCGCAAGGCCAGCGGCATGATGACCACCGAGAAGGGTGGCCGCACCGAGCGGAGGATCGCCAAGCAGGAGGTCTACCTCGGCGGCATGTGCCCGCGGTGCGAGGGCATGGGCAAGGTCAACGACATCGACCGGACCGCGCTCTACGACGAGGAGAAGTCGCTCTCCGAGGGCGCGCTGACAGTCCCCGGCTATTCGATGGACGGGTGGTACGGCCGGCTCTTCGAGGGCATGGGCCTGCCGATGGACAAGCCGATCAAGTCCTTCACCAAGAAGCAGCTCGAGACGATGCTGTGGGCCGAGCCGACGAAGATCAAGGTCGAGGGCGTCAACCTCACCTTCAACGGGATCATCCCGCAGATCCAGAAGTCGATGCTCTCCAAGGACCCGGAGGCGATGCAGCCGCACATCCGGCGCTTCGTCGAGCGTGCCGTGACGTTCCAGACGTGTCCCGAGTGCGAGGGCACCCGGCTCACCCCCGAGGCGCGGAAGTCGAAGATCAACGGCAGGTCGATCTCCGACCTGTGCGCGATGCAGATCAGTGACCTCGCCGAGTGGGTGCGCGACCTCGACGAGCCCTCGGTCGCGCCGCTGCTCAAGGGCCTGCGGCACCTGCTCGACTCGTTCTCCGAGATCGGGCTCGGCTACCTCTCGCTCGATCGGCCCGCCGGCACCCTGTCCGGCGGCGAGGCGCAGCGCACCAAGATGATCCGCCACCTCGGTTCGTCGCTGACCGACGTGACCTACGTCTTCGACGAGCCGACGATCGGCCTGCACCCGCACGACATCGAGCGGATGAACCAGCTGCTCCTCCAGCTGCGCGACAAGGGCAACACAGTGCTGGTGGTCGAGCACAAGCCGGAGACCATCTCGATCGCCGACCACATCGTCGACATCGGCCCCGCAGCGGGCGCGGCCGGCGGCACGATCTGCTTCGAGGGCGACATGGACGGCCTCCGCTCCAGCGGCACCATCACCGGCAAGCACCTCGACGACCGGGCGCAGCTCAAGAGCTCGGTGCGCTCGGCCACCGGGAAGCTGGAGGTCCGCGGCGCCTCGACGCACAACCTCCGCGACGTCGACGTCGACGTGCCGCTCGGACTGCTGACGGTCGTCACGGGCGTGGCTGGCTCGGGCAAGAGCTCGCTGATCCACGGCTCGCTGGCGGGCCGTGACGAGGTGATCGTGATCGACCAGGGCGCCATCAAGGGGTCGCGGCGCAGCAACCCCGCGACGTACACCGGGCTGCTCGAGCCGATCCGCAAGGCCTTCGCCAAGGCCAACGGCGTCAAGCCGGCGCTGTTCAGCTCCAACTCCGAGGGTGCCTGCTCGACCTGCAACGGCGCGGGCGTGATCTTCACCGAGCTGGGCCCCATGGCGACCGTCGAGTCGCCGTGCGAGGAGTGCGAGGGTCGCCGCTTCAAGGCCGAGGTGCTGCAGCACACCCTCGGCGGCAAGGACATCGCCGAAGTCCACGAGATGTCTGTCGAGGACGCCCTCGAGCACTTCGGCGACGGCGAGGCCAGGATCCCGGCGGCAGTGAAGATCCTCGAGCGGCTGAGCGACGTCGGACTGGGCTACCTCTCGCTCGGCCAGCCACTGACCACGCTGTCCGGGGGCGAGCGGCAGCGGCTCAAGCTGGCGACCCAGATGGGGGAGAAGGGCGACGTCTACATCCTCGACGAGCCCACCACCGGCCTGCACCTGGCCGACGTGGAGAACCTCCTCGGCCTGCTCGACCGGCTGGTCGACTCCGGCAAGTCGGTGATCGTCATCGAGCACCACCAGGCCGTCATGGCGCACGCCGACTGGATCATCGACCTGGGTCCGGGCGCCGGCCACGACGGCGGTCTGGTCGTCTTCGAGGGACCGCCGAGCGAGATGGTGGCTGCCACGAAGCCGACGCTGACAGCCAAGCACCTGAAGGCGTACGTCGGAGCATGAGGCTGCTTCTCCACGGGCTGGGCGCGACCAGTGGCGTGTGGCGTGGCCACGACGGTGCGGCGCCCGACCTGCCCGGGCACGGCTCGGCTGCGTGGGACGCGCCCTACTCGTTCACCCGGCATGCCGAGGCGGTCCTGCCGCTCCTGGGCGCGGAGCCGGCGACCGTCGTCGGGCACTCGATGGGCGGCGTCGTCGGCCTCGTCCTGGCTGCCATGGCGCCGGACCGCGTGCGGCTCGTGGTCGGGCTCGGCATCAAGGTGTCCTGGCCGCCGGAGGACGCGGCGCAGGCAGCAGCGATGGCGGAACGGCCGGTGGCGACGTACGACACCCGTGACGAGGCGGTCGACCGGTTCCTCCGGGTCTCGGGGCTGGTCGGACTCGTCGCCCCGGGCGACCCGATGGTGGACGAGGCCGTCGTCGACCGCCGCACGGCGGGGGAGGGGAGCGGGTGGCGGCTGGCGCAGGACCCGCGGACCTTCGAGGCCGGGGTCCCGGACATGGCGGGACTGCTCGCGGCCGTCGCCTGTCCGGTCGTGCTGGCCCGCGGCGAGCACGACGCGATGGTCACCCACGAGCAGCTGGCCGCTCTGGTGCCGGACCCGGTGACGCTGCCGGGGCTGGGACACAACGTCCACGTCGAGGACTCGTCCGCCGTGCTGGCGCTCCTCTCCTGACCGCCTGCGAGGATGGCGCCATGAGCCGCACCGACCTCCGCGAGGCCATCGCGTCCCGTCCCGTCGTCCTCGACGGCGGACTCGCCACCTTGCTGGAGCGGCACGGCCACGACCTCTCGTCCGACCTCTGGTCCGCGCGGCTGCTCCGCGACGACCCCGCTGCGATCGAGCGGGCGCACCGCGAGTTCTTCGAAGCCGGTGCCGAGGTCGCCACGACGGCCTCCTACCAGGTCTCCTTCGAGGGCTTCGGCGCGGCCGGTGTGGACCGGGACGAGGTGGAACGGCTGCTGCGGCGCAGCGTGGAGCTCGCTGCCGCCGCGCGCGACGCGGCGGCACCCGACGGCTGGGTCGCGGCGTCGGTCGGGCCCTACGGCGCGGTGCTCGCCGACGGCTCGGAGTACCGCGGCGACTACGACCTTGACGTCGCCGGTCTCCGCGCGTTCCACCGGCCGCGGCTCGACGTCCTGTCCTCGACCGTCGGCGAGGGCGCCGACGTGCTCGCGGTCGAGACGATCCCGTGCCTGGCTGAGGTCGAGGCAGTGCTGGCCGAGCTCGACGGCACGGGCGTGCCGGCCTGGCTGTCCCTGTCGGCCGCCGACGGGCTCACCCGCGCCGGTGAGCCCCTGGGCGAGGCGTTCGCGATGGCGGCGAGCGTGGCCGAGATCGTCGCCGTCGGGGTCAACTGCACGACGCCTGCGGACGCGCGCGACGCCGTTCCGCTCGCCGGTGCGCACGGGGCAGCCGTCGTCTACCCGAACTCCGGCCAGTCGTGGAACGCCACGACACGCGCGTGGGAGGGCCGCTCCGCCTTCCACGGCGACGACGTCTCCGCGTGGGTCGCCGCCGGTGCCCGGCTGGTCGGCGGATGCTGCCGCGTCGGTCCGGAGGACATCGCGTCCCTGCGAGACGCGCTGGCGCTCACCCGCTCGTGAGGACCACCAGCCGCTGCGTGGCCCGCGTCATCGCGACGTAGCGGTCGACCGCGCCGGTGACGCCGTCGCCGAGACGGTCGGGGTCCACCAGCACCACCAGGTCGAACTCGAGCCCCTTGGCGAGCTCCGGCGTGAGCGAGCGGACGCGGGGAGTGCCGGCGTACGTCGGGTCGCCGATGACGACGGCGGTGCCCTCGGCGTGCTCTGCCAGCCACTCCTCGACGATCGTGTCGCGGTCGGCTGCAGGGGAGTGGAGCACCGGGATCCCGCTCTCGCGGATCGAGGTCGGGACGTTGGCCGCTGGCAGCGCAGCGCGGATCACCGGCTCCGCCTCGGCCATCACCTCCGCCGGGGTGCGGTAGTTGATGGTCAGGGGAGCGATCGTCACGTCGGGCAGGCCGATGCGGTCCAGGCGCTCGGCCCACGACTCGGTGAATCCGTGACGTGCCTGGGCGCGGTCGCCGACGACCGTGAAGCTGCGCGAGGGGCAGCGGCGCAGCAGCATCTCCCACTCCGCGTCGGTGAGCTCCTGGGCCTCGTCGACGACGACGTGGGCGAACGGCCCCGAGAGCAGGTCGGGATCCGCGGTGGGGAGGGCGTCCTCGTCCACCAGCGCGGTCTGGAGGTCGTGGTGGACGAGCATCGCCACCAGGCCGTCGCCGTACTCGTCGGCGCCGCTCTCGCGCGCGGTCGTACGGAGGTCGTCGATCACCTCGGTCATCCGTGCCCGCTCCCTGGCGTCGGCGGCAACCGTACGACGTCGCCGCCGCGACGCCTCGGGGTCGCCCAACCGCAGCCGGGCGGCGTCGAGCAGCGGCAGGTCGGCGTACGTCCACGCCTCGGGGTCCGAGCGGCGGAGGGCCCTGACCTCGTCGGGCTCGAGCCACGGGGCACAGTGGCGCAGGTAGGCCGGCACCGTCCAGAGGTCTCCGACGAGGTCGGTGTGCTCGATGAGGGGCCACGCCCGGTCGAAGGCGTCGCGCAGTGCGCTGTGGCGGTCCAGCACCGCGCGGAAGTCGCCGGGTGACAGCTCGTCGGGGTCGACCGTGTCGGCCAGCTTGTCGACCAGGATGGTGAGGATCTCCTCCCACACGTCGTCCCGGGCCACGTTGTGCGGAGTGCCGGGATCGGGGGAGTCGAAGGCCTCCGCCCACTCGGCGACCGTCAGCCGGACGTCGGCCCACGGCGTCTCGACGAGCAGCGGGTCGCTGGGTGGCTCCTCGTAGAGCGCGACGGCCGGCTCGATCGCGGCGACCATCCGGGCGTCCGCCTTGAGCTGGGCCACGCGGTCGTCGACCTCAGGACGGGCGAGCGGAGCCTCGGGCACGAGGTCGCGCACCGTGCAGGTCTGCACGCCCTCCTCCCCGAGGCTGGGCAGCACGTCGCTGACGTAGGCGAGGTAGGGCTCGTGGGGTCCGACGAACAGCACGCCGCCGCGGCGGTGACCGAGCCGCGGGTCGGCGTAGAGGAGGTAGGCCGTGCGGTGCAGCGCGACGACCGTCTTGCCGGTGCCGGGTCCGCCGTCCACGACGAGCGCGCCCTTCGAGCCGGCGCGCACGATGGCGTCCTGGTCGGCCTGGATGGTGCCCAGCACGTCACGCATACGGGCGGTGCGGCTCCCGCCGAGGGTGGCGATGAAGGCGGACTGGTCGTCCAGCGCCGCGGTGTGCCTCAGGCCCTCCTCGGTGAAGGCCTCGTCCCAGTAGTCCACGATCCTCCCGCCAGCCCACCGGTAGCGGCGGCGGCTCACGAGGCCGTGCGGGTGGGCGTGCGTGGCGGCGAAGAACGGCTCGGCGGCGGGGGAGCGCCAGTCCACCAGCAGTCGCCGTCCGTCCGGGTCCGCGAGCCCGAAGCGGCCGATGTACGTCGGCTCCGGGCGGTCGTCGTGGACGACGCGGCCCAGGCAGAGGTCGAGGTCGAAGCGACGGAGCGCGCCGAGGCGGGCCGTCATCCGGTGCACCTCCAGGTCGCGGTCGAGGGCGGCCTGGCCGTAGCCGGCGCGAGCCTTGCGAGTGGTGGCGAGGCTCTCCTCGAGCTCGGCGATCGCGTGCTCGAGGCTGGTGGCGATCGCGCGGAAGTGCGCACGGTCGTGGCCGATGAGAGCGGGGTCGGTCTTGGCGGAGAGGGTGTCGGGGAGGGCGAAGGGTGCGGTGTCCTGGTGTCGTCGGGGCGGCATCACGCCGTGCAGTGTGCGGGACCGATGGGGCCTTGCGGCAAGCCCCCTGATGGCCTATACGTTGAGAGTGGAGGCAGTCCTTCCAGCGAGAAGGGGTGACGCCTCCCGGTCCCGGCGGCTCTGAGCGGGTGCGAGGCTGTCCCGCGTGACCAGGACCGACGATCTCGCGTCCGCGCCGTTCCAGCGCTACTGGCGAGCCGGCGCCGTGTCGGGCATGGGCACGTACGTCACGGTGTTCGCCCTGCAGGCGCTGGTCCTCCTGACCCTCGAGGGCACGGCGACGGACGTCGGCTGGCTCAACGCGGCGCGCTGGTTGCCCTACCTCGTCTTCGGCCTCGTCATCGGCGCGATCGTCGACGGGAGGCGCCGGCTGCCGCTGATGGTGGGCACCGACCTGCTGCAGGCCGTCCTGCTGCTCACGATCCCGCTGCTGTGGTGGCTCGGCATGCTGTCCCTGCCCGCGCTCATGCTGATCGTCTTCGCCTACGGCTCCGCCGCCGTGGTCAACATGTCCGCCACCATGTCGTTCCTGCCGCGCCTGGTCGGCCCGGGACAGCTGCAGCCGGCGCACGCGCGCATCGACGGGGCCGACGCGGTGTCCTCGATGGCGGGACCGGCGCTCGGCGGGCTCCTCGTGAGCGCGGTCGGGGCGCCCTTGACCGTCGTCCTCGACTCCCTGACGTACCTCTACTCCGCGCTCGCCCTGCGCCGGATCGACCTCGACGAGCCGCCGGCCCGCACCGGCGTCACCGCTCGAGGGCTGGTGAGGGACGTGGTCGAGGGGGTGCGGTGGGCCTACGGGGGCTCCGGGCTCAGGACCTTGGCGCTCGCGACCCACGGGTGGTTCGTCGGCAACGCGATCGTCGGGGTCGTGCTCGCGCCGTACGCCCTGCTGACGCTGGACCTCACTGCCTTCCAGTTCGGCATCGTCGGAGCCGTCGGGGGAGTCGGCGCCGTCATCGGCGCAGCCATCACCACCGCGGTGGGGCGGCGGCTCGGGACCGGTCGCACGATCATCGTCTGCCACCTCGTGACGACCGTCGGCGTCGCCGCGATGCTGCTGGCCGGGAGGGACGTGTCGACCGCCGCGGCCGTCGCCTTCCTCATGACCGGACAAGGCCTCTACGGACTCGCGATGGGGATGAGCAACTCCCACGAGATGAGCTATCGCCAGCTGGTGACACCGGACGAGCTGCAGGCGCGCACCAACACCACGTTGCGCTCGCTCAACCGAGCCGTCGTCGTGGTCGTCGCGCCGATCGCGGGAGTCCTGGCCGACGCGTGGGGCATCGGGGCCATGCTGGCGGCCGCGGCCGTGGTGTTCGCCCTCGTCGCGGCCGGTCTGGCCTCGACGTCGTTCCGCAGGGTGCGCGCGCCTGCATGAGGACGCGGGGGAGCGGTCACCGGCCCGCTGACGTCTCCGTGCGCCAGAGCCAGCGAAGTGCGTCGGGGAGGAGGACGCCGGCATGGTTGGTGTTGTGGCCCCCGTCCCCGAGCACCAGCCGGAAGTCGTAGCCGGACTCCGCCAGGGCCGCTGCCACGCGGAGGTTCTCGGCCAACCAGTTGTAGTCGGGCCCGTTCCAGTCCAGGTCCCGATGGCCCGCCTGCAGGAAGACCCGCAGCGGCCGCGCCGGCTCGGACGGGATGAGACGCGGATAGGGATTGCCGTCGGGCATCTGGGCGAAGCTGGACACGAAACCGATCAACTTCGCGAACCCGTCGGGCCGGTGCCAGGCTGCGGTGAAGGCCGCGTTGCCGCCACTGCTGTGACCGCACAGGCCCCGGTAGAGCGGATCGTCGCTGATCGGGGCGTGCTCACCCACCAGTGGTAGCACCTCGTCGAGCAGGAAGTCGGCGTAGCGGCTGTCGAATGCGTCGTACTCGACGTTCCTGTTGGTGCGCTCGTGCGGGTCGTCGGTCTCCGGGAAGACCCCCGGGTCGACGAAGACGCCGACCACCGGAGGGATCGCACCGGAGTGGATCAGGTTGTCCAGGACGATCCCGCCGCGGACGTCGTCGTCCGGGTCGAGGTAGCCCCCGCCGTCCTGGAAGACCATGCACGGCAGCGGCTCGTCAGGTGGCGCCGTCGCGGGGACGTGGACCCACACCGTGCGGCTCGTGCCCGGGTAGGCGGTGCTCCCGGTGATCTCGAATACCGTCGTCCGGCCTGCAGGCACGTCCGGACGCCGAGACGAGTCGGGCCCGTGCTCGTACTCGACGTCGGACTGGTCGATCGGAAGCGGGCGGTACGGCACGCGAGTCCCCATGTCCGCGAACCTAGCGCCGGCTGTCGGCCCTGTGCACGTTGCGGCGGGTCACCTCAGGGTGAAGGGCACCTTGCCGCGGCTGCTCTTCGTCGTCGCCGATCCCAGGTACGTCGCCGTGACCCGGTGCCTGCCTGTGCCGAGCAACTTGAGCTGCCTCTCCGACAGCACGAGGACGGCCTTGCCGTCCTTGATGCTGACCGTCTTGACGATCACGATCCGATCCACCTTGAACCTGACCCTGCCCGTCGCTGCGGCGGCGAGTCCGATCTTCACCCGCGCCACCACCTTGACCGGCTTGCCGGGCTTCGGTGAGGACACGGCCACGGTGGTCGACGACACCAGCAGCCCCGAGGCCGTCGGAGCGAGTGGGGGAGACGACGACGTCGGTGCCGACGTCGTCGTGGGCGTGTCGGTGGGCGTGTCCGTCGGTGTGTCGGTGGCCGTGTCGGTGGGCGTGTCGATCGGAGTGATCGGCGGCGGCGGGGGCGGCGACGCTGCCACCTCTGCGAACGTCGCCGCGGCGTGGGCGGCGGGGTCGGAGGCCGGGGAGGCGGTGACCAGGCCCGACTGGTGGAGGAGATAGCGCGTGCTGTCGGTCCACATCCGGTAGGAGTGCATCGACGCGTCGGCGAGGCCGGGAACGCGGCGGAAGGTCGCACTGTCGGCGAAGCCCTGGGTGTCGTCGGTCTGCTCCACCCAGACCTCTCCGTCGGGACGCACGCGGAGGTAGCGGCCCGGGAAGTTCACGGACTCGAGCGAGATGCCGAGCGGTCCGGCGAGGCCGGTCACGATCCGGAACTCGGAGTCCTGCGCCGGGAAGGGATCGACACCGATCCGGGCACGGAATCCGAAGTGGCGGACGTACTGGTTCGTGGTGCCCGAGAGGCGAAGGCGGCGGACCGTGCTGGCGGCCGACAGCTTCCATTGCTGGTCAGCACCGCCGGTGTTCTGCCACTGGATGGCCGCCGCGCCATCTGCTGTGGAGGAGCCGCCGATGGCAATGGTCTTGCCGCTGTGGACCGCTGTCACGCGGAAGTAGCCGGAGTCGGTGTGTGTCAGGGTGAATCGTTGGTGGTTGCTGCCGGTGTCGTCCCAGACCTGGACCTTGGCGCCGTTGGCGGTGGAGGCGCCGTTGATGTCGACGACACGTCCGCTGAACGCACGACGGATCCGGTACTGGCCCGTCCCGAGGTCCTCGACGATCCATTGCTGGCTGTCGTCATGGAACGGGTCGACGACGGTCTGCTGCTCGACGACGGTGCCGTTGGCGGTGCCGTTGCCGCGCGCCGTCAGGGCCTTGCCGCTGTGGCGTGCGGTGAGCACGTAGACACCGGTCGGGACCCGCGTGGGGATCGGGCCGCGGTAGTGGGTGAGCGTGGTGAAGCCGAGGTGGTCGAAGGTGCTGGGGTGCATGCCGGCCGCTGGGCCGCCGTCGGGGCGGTTGGCGGCGGCCTTCTGCTCGACCTCGGGGATGTGCAGGCCGAGGCGATGCGCGTAGTGGCCCACGATCGTGTCCCAGATGGTCCGCGACCCACCGCGCGAGTCGTCGGCGGCGATGACGGCCTGGGTGTGAGGCGCACCGGTCGTGCCGTTGCGCCACGAGTAGTAGGCGAACGGGACGTCCTTCATGTTGTTGTAGCGGGCGACGTACTCGGCGCCGGCCAGGAATCGCTTGTCGGCGTAGCCGTAGAGGTCGATGCCCTGGTTCCACGCCATCTCGCAGATCGACGCCATCAGCCCGACGCCCATGAGCGTGTGCGGCGTATCGCGGCCACTTTCCTGCCACTGGCCGAGCGTGGGGGAGTGCAGGATCGGGACGGCGTGGTTGATGGACCCGTTCCCGGCCCCGGCCTTGAAGTAGGCGATGGCCTCGTCGATCTTCGCCTGGTCGTCGCACAGGACACCGATCGCGAGGATGGAGGCCATGTTGCACAGGTCCCAGTTGGCCCAGTAGTTCTCCACGTGGGCGCCGTTGTGATTCACCAAGAAATGGTTGTTCATCGGGTAGAACACCCGGAGCATCATGTCCTTGAACGTCGCGAAGTCCGCGTCGGCCCAGCCTGGGTAGGTCCGCATGATCTCGGCCGCGTTGGCCAGCTGGTATCCGTAGATCCCGGCGGCGAGGAAGCGGGACGAATCGCCCGTGACCTCGGTGAGCGTGGATCCCCAGGCGTTGAGGAGCCGGACGGCGTTCTTCGCGTGGGCTTCATCCTCGGAGATCTTCCACCGCAACGCGTTCTGGTATGCCGCAGCCGCGTCGTTGAAGAGCAACGCGACGTTGTCGGGGGAGGCGCCTCGCCTGATGACCGAGGTCGCGCGCGGCCCCCAGTTGGTCTGCGAGTTCCTGCTCGCGACCAGCTGGTCCCACGCGGCCTTCCACGGCTGCTCACCGGCCCGCACCTTCTCGCGCATCCGGGCGAAGTCAGCCTCGGTGTGCAGGAGCGCGGGATGGCTCACCGCAGCGTGTGCCATCGGTGCACTCGCGACGAAGCCCGTCGGGAGAGCGGTGACGCCCGCCGCGGCAAGAAGTCCCTTGATCACCGGACGTCTGGCGACGAGTCGGTCGATCGGGCCGAGGAGATCGGGGGATGCGATTCCATCTGCGGGGTGGGCGGGCTTGATCACTGCGGCCTCCGAGGGCTCCATGGATCTGATGGATACGGGAAGCTGCGGAGCGATGGCCCCCGCGAAGCGCCGCAACGCTAAGAGTGTTAGCGCTAACACCCAGGCGCGTCAACGCGCGTGCCTCGACTTTGGACTGGGAGGGGGAAGACCCTGAAGATGGGTTGACACAAAAAGCACGACCGTGCCACTCTGGACTCGTGAGCAAGGGAGTGCAGACCAAGACCGCCATCCTCGACGAGGCGATCGCGCTGGCATCGAAAGTCGGCTTCAACGCGCTGACCATCGGGCAGCTGGCGGAGTCGACGGGGATGAGCAAGAGCGGGCTGTTCGCGCACTTCAAGTCCAAGGAAGCGCTCCAGCTCGAGACGCTCGAGCGGGGGCGTGAGCGCTTCACCGACCTCGTGATCCGGCCCACGTTGGCAGCGCCCCGCGGCATTGAGCGCGTTCGTGCGCTCGCTGACGCCTGGCTGATCTGGGAGACGGAGGCACTCCAGGGTGGGTGCATCTTCGTCACCGGGTCGATCGAGTACGACGATCAGCCAGGCCCCATGCGAGATGCGCTGGTGCGCAACCAGCGCGACTGGGCGGAGTTCATCGAGACAGTCACCCGTACGGCCGTCAGCGAAGGCGACTTCCGCGCGGATCTCGACGTGGAGCAGTTCGCGTTCTCGCTCCAGGGCTTGATGTACGCGTTCCACCACACCGCGCGCCTGCTGCGCGACCCGAAGGCCCTCGAACACATCCGACGCGGGCTCGACCAGCTGATCGAGTCCGCCAGCGCCTGACGGCAGCTTCCGGTCGAGCGACGGCTCGACCCTTCACTCTCGAGAAGGAGACAGAGCAATGTCACGAGGAAGAAACAGCACGATCGTTCGTGCACGAAACCGTGCACTCGGGGCGTCCTTTCGCTACGCCGAGCACCTGCTGCCCGGTCCGGCGGGTCGGCTCGCCCGGGACCTGTGGTTCACGGCTCCGCCACGGATGGCTGAGCTGCCGGTCCCGGACGGGGGCGAGTCCTTCGAGGTCGAGGCCCAAGGCCATGTGGTGCGCGGGCGCGTGTGGGGCGACGGTGTCGACTCGGCTCGGCCCCTCAAGACGGTCTATCTCGTGCACGGTTGGGGCGGGCGTGGCTCGCAGTTCGGTGCGATGGTCGAGCCGCTCCTCGAGTCCGGCCACCGGGTGGTCATGCTCGACGCGCCGGCACACGGCGACTCCGACCACGGCCCGGCGGGGCCGCGGCGCACCAACGGCGTCGAGTTCGCGAAGGCACTGGACGCGGTGTTCTGCAGGTTCGGGCCGGCGGAGGCCGTGGTCGCACACTCGCTCGGCACCATCGCGACCTACCTGGCGCTGCGGTTCGGCTGGCTCGGCACGAACAGGCTGATCCTCATCGCGCCGATGGTCGAGTCACAGTCGCTGTTCGACCAGTTCCAGGCAGCACTGGGCTTCGGCGCGCGCACCCGGCGGGCGTTCGACCGCTCGATCCTCGAGTGGGTCGGGATCCCGGTGGCCGAGTTCGACGCACGGTTCCAGGCCGCACACGTCCACCCGGTGCCCACGTTGGTCATCACCGACCGTGGCGACCGCCAGACGCCGTACGACGACGTTGCCGACTTCGCGGACTCGATCGGTGCGCCGCTGGTCACGACAGACGGCCTCGGGCACCGGAAGATCCTCCGCGACCGTGAGGTCATCGGGCACGTGGTCGACTTCGTCGAGGGCCGGGGGATCGGGGGCCGTCGGGTGTCGGACAGCTCCGACGGGTCGTCCGTCGCCTGAACCAGTGGGGGAGCGGAGCGGCCACCCCTGCGCCTTGCTGTTCAGCCAGTCCGCCGGGGCAGCGGCACCACGGGGGTCGTAGCGCGGGCGTCCTCCTCGATGAGGTCCGCAACCAGCTGGACGCGCCCCCCGGGAAACCAGTCGAGGAGGCTTCCGCCGTGCTCCCGGGGCCACTGGACCAGGACCCACCAGTCGTCGCCCTCATTGCTGGCAGGGTCGTGGTCGACCGCCTTGGCGCGCATCCCGCCCGTGTACTCGACACCGTCGACCTCGACCCTCACCTCAGGGAGGTCTTGGCCATGGAACGTCTCGCGGATTCGACGGGTCATGGCGTGAGTGTGGGGCCGGCGAGCCAGACGAATCGCCAACTTCGCGCGATCTGCGGAGAACATGCCGCATACCTTGACCTTGACTCCACGTCACCCCGTGATCGGCTCAGCGGGATCACCTAGCCGTCCCTGGGGTGAGGCGGTGGCGGTGGGTCGCGGGGCCTCACGACCGTTGCCCTCACTGTCCTGCTCCGACAGGCCCGATGCGTTTCATCCCACGGCTCGGCGGTATTCCCCCGGGGTCTTGCCGGTGTGCCTCTTGAATGCGACGCCCATGTATTCGGAATGCCGGAAAGCGAGCCGCTCGGCGATGCGGTGCAACGTCCAGTCCGTCGAGGACAGGAGCACGGCGACGCGATCCATCCGGACGCGGGTGATCTCGTGGTGCACCGTCCGGCCAACGGTCAGGGAGAAGCGTTGGTCGAGCGCTCGCCGGGAGAGGCCGACGTGCCCGAGAACGTCCGCCACGGTGATGCTCTGCGTGGAGTGGTCGCGGATGAATCGGAGTGCCTCGGCGACGAGCGGATCGTCCACGGCGAGGATCTCCGACGACTGCCGAGACACGACTCGTGTCGGGTCGATCAGCCGCAGGCCCGGCTCGAGGGAGCGGCCGTCCATCATCTGGTCCAGGAGCTCCGCGGCGAGGGAGCCCATCTGCTTCGTGTCCGGCTCGATGCTGGACAGCGGGGGGGACGTCAGGTTCCCGATGAGCTCGTCGTTGTCGACGCCCATGACGGCAACCGCGTCGGGAACCGGCAGCCCCGCGAGCGTGCAGGCTTCCAGCACCTCCTGGCCGGCGATGTCGTAGCAGGCGAGCACCCCCACCGGCTTGGGAAGGCCGGCGAGCCATGCGGCGAGGCGCTCGCGGTCGACCGAGCGCATGCCCGACGGGACCATCTGGTAGTCGTGGGTGGTGGCACCGCGCGCGCGCACGTGCTCGGCGAACCGGGTCGCGCGCTTCAGCGACCAGGCGAACCGTTCGTCACCGCAGAACGCGAAGTGCCGGAGGCCCCGCTGCTCGAAGTGCTCGACCGCCCAGCGCGAGATCGTTTCGTCGTTCGTCTCGACCCCGGGCAGCTCGGGGAGGAGCCGGGCCGCGCTCAGGTCGACGGTCGGCAGTCCGAGCCGCGCGATGAAGGCGGCCGTCTCGGGGTTCTCGATGCGCGCGAGCACGCCGTCGCCCCGCCACCCCTCGAGCCAGGAGAAGTCCGTCTCCTGGCGGCTGTGCTCGCCGAGGTACATGAACCACCCGCCCCGCGCCTCGGCGTACGAGCGCACGCCCATGAGCAGGCCCCGCGCATAGGCGTTGGACGTCTCGACGAGCAGGGCGACGTGACGGGTCGGCGGGGGCATGCCAGAAATCTAAGTGACGATGCACGATCGCGCATGGCTGCGCCCCGATCGCCGTCCGTAGCGTGCTCGGCACCTACCAAGGAGGCCGACGTTGAGTGGACAAGTACGGGTGGCGATCGCCGGGCTCGGATTCGGTGCCGAGTTCATCCCGATCTACCAGGCGCATCCCGACGCCGAGATGGCGGCAATCTGTCAGCGGTCCGAGGACTCACTGACCAAGGTCGGTGACGCGTTCGGCGTCGCCAAGCGCTTCACCAGCTTCGAGGAGATGCTGCGCGACCCCGACATCGACGCCGTCCACATCAACACCCCGATCCCCTCGCACGCCGAGCAGACGATCGCCGCCCTGCGGGCGGGCAAGCACGTCGCGTGCACGGTCCCGATGGCCACGACGCTCGACGAGTGCCGCGCCATCGTGGCCGCCGTCCGCCAGTCGGGCAAGAAGTACATGATGATGGAGACGGTCGTGTACTCGCGTGAGTTCCTGCACGTGAGGGACCTGGTCGTCGACGGCACGACCGGCCGCATCCAATTCCTGCGCGGCGCCCACCACCAGGAGATGGCCGGCTGGCCCGGCTACTGGGAGGGCCTGCCGCCCATGCACTACGCCACCCACGCCGTGAGCCCCGTGCTGACCCTCGCCGGTGCGCTGGCGGAGAGCGTGGTGTGCCTCGGGTCGGGCCGGATCTCGCCGGAGCTGACGGGTCGCTACGGGTCGCCGTTCGCCGTGGAGAGCGCGCTCCTCACGCTGCGCGACTCTCCCGTAGGAGCCGAGATCGCGCGGTCGCTGTTCGAGACGGCCCGCGAGTACGTCGAGAGCTTCACCGTGTACGGCGACCGCGCCACCTTCGAGTGGGAGCAGACCCAGGGCTCGGGACACGTGCTGCACGTCGGCGAGTACCCCAAGCAGATCGAGATCCCAGACTTCGCCGACCGCCTGCCGTCGGAGATCGCGAGGTTCACGACCCGGGGCGTCTACGACGACCAGCACGAGCACCTGTCGTTCGTCCAGGGCGCGGGCCACGGCGGTTCGCACCCGCACCTGGCGCACGAGTTCGTCCGGAGCATCGTCGATGACCGCGCTCCTGCGATCGACGAGGTGACGGCCGCGAACTGGACGTCGGTCGGCATCTGCGCCCACGAGTCGGCGATGAAGCAGGGCGCTCGGATCCCGATCCCGGACTACGCCTCGTTGGCTGAGGGCGCCACCGGGGGCGACAGGTGAGGTCACCGCGGCCGATCGGGGTCAACACGTGGGTATGGACCTCGCCGCTGACCGACGACCGGCTCGCCGCGCTGGCGCCGCGCGTCGCGGGCTGGGGGTTCGACGCGATCGAGCTACCGGTGGAGGAGGTCGGCGACTGGGATGCCCAACAGGCGGCGAAGCTGCTCGAGTCACTCGGGCTGACGGCCACGCTCGTCGCCGCCATGCGACCGGGCCGCGAGCTGGTGGTGGCCGACTCCCGCACGATTGCCGCCACCCGTGACTACCTGTGCCGGCTGGTCGACATAGCGCACACGGTCTCGTCACCCGTGGTCGCCGGGCCGCTCTACGCATCGGTGGGACGAACGTGGCGGATGACCGAGAGCGAGCGTCGGGCGTGCTACAGCCAGCTCCGGGAGAACCTCGCGCCCGTCGTCGAACACGCCCACGGCGCCGGGGTCACGATCGCCGTGGAGCCGCTGAACAGGTTCGAGACGAGCGTGATCAACACCGTCGACCAGGCGATCGAGGCCCTCGACGGCCTGCCGACCGACGCCTGCGGGCTGGGCCTGGACACCTTCCACATGAACATCGAGGAGCAGGACATCCCCGCGGCCATCAGACGCGCCGGCGACCGGGTCGCGCACGTCCAGGTCTGCGGCAACGACCGGGGCGCACCGGGTGCGGACCACATCGACTGGCCGGGGATCGTTGAGGCGCTCGACGAGGTGGGCTACGAGGGGCCAATGACGATCGAGTCGTTCACACAGGACAACGAGACGATGGCGACGGCAGCGTCGATCTGGCGTCCCCTGGCGCGGAGCCAGGACGCCATCGCCGTCGACGGCCTGTCCTTCCTCACCGGGCTCGTGAGGGGAGGGATGCCCGTCGCCCGCTGACATCCCTCCCGGGAACCGCGGGCGCCGGCGCACGCCGGTCCTTGTCCCCTCTTCCTCATCCCTATCCGCATCCGAAATGACGAAAGACGGTGAGTGGACTATGCGACGACGCAACCAGTCCATCGTTCTCACGGTGTTCCTGGCCTTCGTGGCCTCGACCCTTCCCGGCACCATGCTCAGCTCCGCCCAGGCCCACGACGAGTACGACGTCCTGTTCTTCCACAAGACGACCGGGTTCCGTCACGACTCGATCCCCGCCGCCATCACCGCGGTCGAGGAGCTCGGCGTCGAGCACCACTTCTCCGTGACCGAGAGCCAGGACGCCTCGGTGTTCTCCGACGCAGGGCTTGCCGAGTACGAGGCCGTCGTGCTGTTCACCGACGGCGAGAACACGCTCGACGTCGGCCAGCGAGCCGCGTTCGAGCAGTTCGTCAAGGACGGCGGCGGGGTCGCCGGCCTGCACTCGTCGTCCAACATGGACAAGAGCAACTGGCAGTGGTGGTCCGACCTCATGGGCGGAGCCTTCTTCAAGAGCCACCCTTCGGGTGCGGACCAGTTCCAGGAAGCGACCGTCCGCGTCGAGGACGCGACCCACCCGTCGACGGCCGAGCTGCCGGCGGAATGGGTCCGCTCGGATGAGTGGTACAACTTCACCGCGAACCCGCGAGAGGCGGGTGTCCACGTCCTCGCCTCGCTGGACGAGTCGACGTACTCCCCGGGCGGCGACGCCATGGGCGACGACCACCCGATCGCCTGGTGCTCCAACTACGACGGCGGCCGCAGCTGGTACACGGCGCTGGGGCACAACCCCGAGCACTACTCCGAGCCGCTCCTGCGGAAGCACATCCTCGGCGGCATCCAGTGGGCTGCCGGCGTCGCCGAGGGTGACTGCGGTGAGCCTCGCGAGGCGGTCCCCACCGAGGCGTCGTTCGAGAAGGTCGCCCTCGACGACAGCACCGCCAACCCGATGGAACTCGCCGTCGCGCCCGACGGGCGGGTCCTGTACGTCGAGCTGGCGGGCGCCGTGAAGCTGTACGACCCGGAGACGGGCGCCGTCACGAAGGCGGGCCAGATCCCGGTGCACCGGGGCAACGAGAACGGCCTGCTGGGCATCGCGCTCGACCCGGACTTCGAGACCAACCCGTGGGTATACCTGTTCTACAGCGCGCCATCTCCGGAGGTGCAACGCGTCGCACGGTTCACCCTCGACGGCGACTCGCTGGACATGGCTTCCGAGAAGGTGCTGCTCGAGTTCCCCCACCAGCGTGAGGTGTGCTGCCACTCGGCCGGCTCCATGGCCTTCGGACCGGACGGCAACTTGTTCATCTCGACCGGTGACGACACGGCGCACTTCGCGTCGGACGGCTTCGCGCCGATCGACGGACGCATCCACGACGAGCACACGAGTCAAGACGCCAAGCGCTCGTACGACGCGCGGCGGACGTCCGGGAACACCAACGACCTGCGGGGCAAGATCCTGCGGATCACGCCCGAGGACGACGGAACGTACTCGATCCCGGAGGGCAACCTCTTCCCGCCGGGGATGGAGAAGACCCGTTCCGAGATCTACACGATGGGCCATCGCAACCCGTTCCGGATCGCCGTCGACGACGAGACGGGCTGGGTCTATGCGGGCGAGGTCGGGCCGGACGCTGGCGCCGACAACCCCAACCGCGGGCCCCGGGGCTACGACGAGTGGAACCAGATCCGTGAGTCGGGCAACTACGGATGGCCGTACTGCATCGCGGACAGCCAGCCGTACCGGGCGTGGGACTTCGCGACCGGCACCGCAGGCGAGTCCTTCGACTGCGAGAACGGCCCGAAGAACGAGTCACCGTTCAACACCGGCCTGGAGACCGTGCCGCCGGTGAAGGACGCGTTCGTCTGGTACCCGTACGGCGCTTCGCCCGAGTTCCCGGAGATTCCACAGGGTGGCGGCCGCTCCGCATACGCGGGCGCCGTCTACCACTACGACGAGGATCTCCTGGGGGACGGACAGTTCCCGAAGTACTACGACGACGCAGTGTTCGTCATGGAGTGGTCGCGGAAGTGGATCGGGATGCTGCGGCTGGACGAGAACGGCCACTACGCGGGCTTCGAGCGGTTCATGCCGGGGACCCAGTTCCGCAGCCCCCACGACATGGCATTCGGGCCGGACGGTGCGATGTACCTGCTCGAGTGGGGCGTCGACTTCAACTACGGCGGCGGTGGTGTGAATCCCGACTCCGGCCTGTACAAGATCAACTACACCGACGGGGCGCGGACGCCGGTCGCGAAGGCGGCTGCTGACCGGGACTCGGGGCCTGCTCCACTCGAGGTGGCGTTCTCCAGCGAGGGCAGCCACGACCCCGACGGTGACGAGCTGACCTACACCTGGGACCTGGGCGACGGGACGACCTCCGACGAGGCGAATCCGACGCACACCTACACCGAGCCGGGCGAGTACGCGGTCCAGCTGACGGTCGCGGATCCGTCGGGACGCTCCAGCAGTTCGAACCTCACGATCGTCGCCGGCAACACGCGACCCGAGGTGACGCTCGAGCTGCCTGCCAACGGCCAGGTCTTCGGCTGGGGCGACGCGATCCCCTTCCGGGTCTCCGTGTCGGACCCTGAAGACGGCTCCGGCCCGGCGATCGACTGCGAGCGGGTGAGCGTCCAACAGGGGCTGTACCACGACGAGGGCGGCAATGCGCACGTGCATCCCGGGCTGTCCCAGACCGGCTGCGAGGGTGTGCTCCAGACCCAGGCCGACGCCGAGCACGGAGACTCCGCGGACATCTCGCTCGTCGTCACCGCGAACTACACGGACCTCGGTGGTGAGTCCGGCTCACCTGAGCTGACCGGCGGCGTGTCCCACGTCCTCCAGCAGCACCGGAAGCAGACGGAGCACTTCAGCGATGCGTCCGACGACATCGCCGTGGGCGCCGCGAACGACGCGCAGACCGGCGGCGGTGCCGCGATCACGGGTCAGGATGGCGCGTGGGCGTCGTACGAGCCCTACAACCTCAAGGGTGTCGACGAGATGACGCTCCGGGCCAAGGCGGAGGACGACGCCACCCTCGAGATCCGCCGGGACACCCCGGACGGCGAGCTCCTGGGCACTGCCAACATCACGGGCTCGACCGAGGTCGGTCGGACCGCCGGCCCGGACGGGTTCGGCACCGCGGTGCGGCTGAACGGCGGGAGCGCGCTGCAGTACGTCGAGATGCCGGAGGGGCCCCTCCGCGACGTCGAGGACTTCACCGTCTCGACGTGGGTCGACTGGGACGGGAGCCAGACCTGGGCCCGGATCTTCGACTTCGGCTCAGGGACCGGCAACTACATGTTCCTCACGCCCGCGGCCGGCGGCACCGGGAACCTGCGGTATGCGATCACGACCGGGTCCGGCGAGCAGACGATCGAGGGCCCGGCCCTGCCGACGGACGGCTGGCACCACGTCGCAGTGACCCTCTCAGGCACCACAGGGACGCTGTACCTCGACGGCGAGCCGGTGGGGACGAACACCAACATGACGCTGAGCCCGGCCGACCTCGGAGCGACCGACCAGAACTGGATCGGAGACTCGCAGTGGGAGCCCGATCCGCTCCTCAGCGGATCAGTCGACGACTTCAACGTCTTCGACCGGGCACTGCCGCCGGCCGAGGTCGCGTCGATGATGGACGGCGCCGGCGGCGACGTCGGCGGAGGCAATGTCGCCTGGTACCAGTTCGACGAGGACGGTGGCAGCATCGCGGTCGACTCCTCCGGTATCGGCAACGACGGGACCGTGGTCGTGTCGGACGACGCCGCAACCTGGCAGGACGTGGTGGTTGACCTCAGCGATGCCCAGGGAAGCTTCCCGCTCCACCTCGTCTTCCCGGACGAGAAGGTCCGCGTCAACTGGATGGAGCTGAACAAGGGGTCGACGACCAACACCGCGCCCGTGGCTGTCGGCGACACCTACAGCACGGACGAGGGCACCGCCCTCACGGTCGACGCGCCCGGCGTGCTGGCCAACGACACGGACGCCGACGGCGATCCGCTCACAGCCGTCGGCGCCGGGCAGCCGGATCACGGCGAGGTGACCTTGGAGTCGGACGGTGGGTTCGCCTACACCCCCAAGGCCGGGTACACCGGCACGGACACGTTCACCTACCGCGTGGACGACGGGACGGACACGTCGGCCCCGGTGATCGTGACGATCGCGGTGCGGGACGTCGGTCCGACCAAGACGCAGATCACGGGCTCCGTGACCGCTCACCGCTACGGCACCGAGGGCGAGGTGGCGGTGACCGTCACTCCGGCGGCCGCCACCGGTGAGGTGGAGGTGGTGACGGGCTCGAGAAGGCTCGCCACGGGCACGCTGGTGGGAGGCAAGGCCGACCTCGTGCTGCCGGCCAGGTCCCTGCGACCCGGGACCCACGACCTCACCCTCCGCTATGTCGGCGACGATGCTCACCAAGGATCTTCGACGACGCTGAGCGTGATCGTTCGCAAGGCCGCACCCCGAATGAACGTGAAGGCGCCCGCGGCGGTCAGGCGCGGGGGCCGGCCGAAGGTCAAGGTCACGATCTCAGCGCCGAACGGCGTGCCCGTGACCGGCCAGGTGACGTTGAAGCTCCAGGGAGGCAAGGCGATCACCCGCAGGCTCGCCAACGGCCAGACGACGGTGCGGCTGCCGAAGCTGACGAAGCTCGGTAGGCAAGTGGTGAAGGTGGTCTACCGCGGCAGTCCGCTGCTGGAGAGCGTGGCGAAGGCGATCCGCATCACTGTCAGACGCTAACCGCGACGCGACGCGAGCCCGGACGAGCCGTTCGTCCGGGCTCGCGTCTGGCTCGCTGGGTCCCAGACGCCCGGGTCGTCGCCAATCACAGTTGGGGGCTGGTCGAAACCGTCGTGCTCGAGTTGAGCAGCGAGCAAGGTCGTCTTGTCCTCAAGGCTGGCGGCCCAGCGGACTACCACATCGGACGCGAGCTACGGGCTCATCGGGAGTGGCTTCGACCCTGGGCTATGACGGGGCATGCCTTTTGGGCACCCTCGTGCCAGGCGCAGCCTTGTACGCCGATAACTGACACCGTGGGGGACTGGACAGTCTCGACGTGGCTCCGTCTCGCGGCTCCGTACGGGGCTGGTCAGATCGCCCAGGCGGTGGTTCCGATCACTGGCCCTGAGGGCTGGCTGAAGTATCTGAGCAAGCACGCGTCTCGGGGTGTGGCTCACTACCAACGTCAGGGCAAGCCGGCCGGCTGGCAGTCCACTGGCCGGCTCTGGGGGAAGTCATCCGCCGGGTGGCCTCGGGTGGAACCGGTCCACGGTCAGATGGATGACCTGACGTTCCGTCGGATGCGTCGAATGGTCCGCTCCTACGTCGTTGCTGAGGCACGCGCTGCGCTACTCGCTGCTCGTCCCGGCACTCCTGCTCATGCGGCTGCTCGTCGGCGTCTGACGTGGGCTCGTCGGATGCTGCGCTGCAACGATCGCAGCCTCTCGGCGGTGCGCGGCTTCTCGGGGTGGGTGCCCGGTCCTGCGCTCGTGTCTATGGCGCTGGCTGCGGGTTGGACCGGTGAAGTGAAGTGACCCCGAACCGGTCCCGCCAACCGGTTCCTAGGTCTACCGTTCACCGCATGGACCTCAACTGCCCAACGTGTGGTGACCGGCTCATCGTCATCCCTAACGATGACCCTGCGTACGGACCCTCCACGCTCTACCTGTGTGAGACAGCCGGTGCAGCGCACGTCCCGCTTGGCTGGACCCCCGACCAGTAACACGGGGGTAGGTTCCGCACTTGTCGCCGCAGATTCGGGTGGATCGATGGTCCGGTGTGGGTGAGGCCGCGTACGGTCTGGTCGGCAACGGACTGACGAGGGGGAGCACATGGCAGGCGTAAGCGACGGGCTGCGGACAACCACTACGTCTGCGTCGATCTCGGTGGGGGACAGCCAGCACTGGATCAACCACCCGTGCCCGCACTGCGGGGCGGCCCAGATCGTAAGGATCGGGATAGTGGTGAACAGTTCTAACAACATCCTGAGCGACGAGTCGGCGTGGTACCGCTGCCCGTCATGCCGCCAGGGGATCGTCCGAGTGAAGGGCACCTATTACCCGTCCGCGCAGCCGCTCCGTGTGCCGATGGGTCTGCCCGCGGTGGACGACCGCATCTGGGGCGAAGTGCGTACCTGCTTAGGCGTGGGCGCTCACACCGCAGCCGTCATGCTCTGTCGCAAGCTCCTCTTTCACATCGCCGTGGCGCACGGTCTAGCGCCGAAGGATGCGAAGGACCGCGCCCCGGGCTACTGGACTGCGGTCGAGCACCTCGAAAACGAAGGGCTCATCACCAAGAAGATGCGGCCCTGGGTTGATCGCATCAAGGACGTCGGCAACGACGCCAACCACGAGGTAACTCCCATCGGTCCTGATGACGCGCTCGACGTCGCAACCTTCACCGAACAGTTGCTCGTGCTGGCCTACGAGATGGACGCGCTAATGACAGACCCCACGTCGGCCGCGCCCGAGTTGGCTTGAGGTCTGCGACTGCGAGGCTGCTCGGCTCCGCAGATTCGGTCCCTCCCGGTGGACGGGACGGCCCTGGCGCTGCGGGCGTACCGCAAGCGACGGAGTCGCGAGGAACGCCCGGGGTGCCTGGGCTGCTTCGTGCGCTAGAGGGTTCGGTACGGCGATTCGCTGACTCAGTGTTGGTGGCTCGGCTAATCTCACCTGTACGCGGCAACTGACTATGTAGCGCGTGATGAGGGTTCCCCTAGTGAGGGACAGGCACCGGTAGCACCCGCCACCGGCCCAGAGGAAATGCCGACGACATGCAGGCGGGAGTCCTGTCTCGTCGTCGGAAGGGCCCGTCATGGGCGCTCGTTCTGCCCTCGTCCATCAGTGTCACTCGGTCGGTCATGCTGGGTGCATCGTCTGCGCGCCTGTGGTGCGTGAACGTCACTTGCGCGCGGCGAGCCTGCGGGGTGGGTGTGGGGCCTCTCGGGTAGCCCCTTCGGGGACCCGGCGCCCGACGAAGGAGGGCGTTGGGGAGGGGCGGGGCCCCACACCCGCAGGCTCGCCGCCCCTAGGAGGCACGTCGGCGGAACCACCTCAGTCGTCGCCGTTGGACGGGCAGGGGCATGTGCCAGGTCTTGGCCTCGGTCCGCGCTACGTCGAGTTCCTCGCGTCGGACTGCTGCTTGCCGGACTGCTTGACGGCTGACGTTCAGGGCGCGTCCGATCTCGGCCCAGGTGGCTCCATCAGCTCGTGCTGCGTCGACCATAAAAGTCGTTGCGGCATCGAGGGTCTCTCTGGCGTGTCGCAGGGCCTCGAGGTGCTCCAAGGGTCGCTGTGGGCCGTGGGTGATCGGGTGGAGCGTTGCCAGGGTCCTGCTGACCCACCACCGCGCTGTGGGTGCCTGCCTCGGTGCTCACAGCAATCGATCTTGTCACCGATCATGCGAATTCGACCCTGCATCTCGTCAACACCAATTGACGAATGCGAATACCGCTAACAGCGAGTTAGCACTGAATTGCTGGGGGAGTCGTCGGCGTGCCTCGGGGGGCCGTCCCTTGATTAGTAGTTGCATATCTCGACAGGGCCCCCAACCGGGACCCCTCACAACCAAAAAGAATGACCCCCGCGAGACGGCAATCTCCGGGGGTCAGATCACCAGTCAGGACAAGTGACGTGGCGACCTTCAAAGCGTATGCGAACGGGGCGACGATGGGGCGAGGCAACAACGCTCCGAAAGGCGGGAAGCGTGGCTGTGTCGACGGCTGGTCACGCTCAGCGGTCCGTCGGCATCTGGAGTTCCTCTACAGCGTCGATGTGCCCAGGCTGGACGGCTCTGGCTTCGGCGTCACGCTGACCGTCAGGAACACACCGCCGACCCACACCGAGTGGATGAGCCTCCTGCAGAAATTGATCCGAGAGTTCCGAGCTGCAGGGTTGAGCCGGTGGCACTGGGTGGTGGAGTGGCAGAGACGGGGCACGCCGCACCTGCATCTGGCTGTCTACGCCCCTGACGGCTGGACTCCATCCGGTTCGCCGATAACTGACATTATGTCAGTCAGCGTTTGCGCATTGTCTCCAGATCCCTCCCCCGTACGAAGCCAAACGAGGCGGCTCGTCTGGACACCCATGGAGTAGCTGGGGCCGCTCCCGTTTGTATCGCCCCCGGTTCCCCTGCTGCCTGGCGGACGGCACCGCTTGCCTGCGACACCTTCGCACTGATCGGTTGCACAGACACGCAGCCCGAACGGTGAGGGCGATACGCAGCCCGTGGTAGGTGTGCATAGCGTCACGAACAGCGCCCGCTGACCCGTCCCCGCCGAAGCTGTCAGCCGATGCCGCGTCCACACGGGTGGGTGCAACCCCGAGAATTGCCGCACCCCCACTGAGTTGCAGGAAGGCAGCGTTCGGCCATGACCACTTCGACCCGCCTGCTCGGGGTAGCCACCGGCGCGATCGCGCTGGTGCTCACAGTGGCGGTCGTGATCCTCGGTCGACCCGACGCCGGGCGTCCGGCCGGCTCGCCGGACCCCGCTCGGACCCCGGGCAAGCTTCAGACCAGCCAGCCCCTGCCGGGCCGGGTGGAGAGGATCCTCGGAGTGGTCTCCTTCAACGCGCTTCAGTACCAGGAGCTCTCGCACGCAGCCGAGGACTGGGAGCGGCTCGCGTCGAACCCCGCAGTCGACCTCATCGGCTGGCAGGAGACGAAGTCGCCGCCGTTCAGGAAGCTCTACCCCCGGTACCGTTCCCGTGGGTGGGAGACTTGGTACTGGCCGGACCCGGACGGTCCGATCCAGCTAGCCATCAGCTGGCGCACCTCGCTGCTGAAGCTGCTCGACGTGTCTTTCGAGAAGGTGCACCTGGGCGGTTACCCGCGCGAGACGGACTCGCCGTTCCCTGCCCGTTGGGTCGTGGTCGCGAAATTCCGGCACCGGCACACCGGGCACGCGGTCACGCTCGTCAACACCCATGTCAACCAGCACATCGAGACCCTCTCCGGGGCGTTCCGCGACAACCTCAACGCCCGCCGCGCGAAGCAGCACCTCGCCCGGCTCGCCGCGGGGTGGCGGTCCACCCCCGGGGACGTCGTGGTGGGCACCGGCGACTACAACTTCGACCACGTCAGAGACGTGGAGGCCGAGCCGGCGGGCGGGATCACTCGGACGTTCCGCGGCCTGGCGTCCTCGTCGTACGACGTTCTCGGGTTGGACGGCCTGCTGCCTACCCGCAACGGCCGCTGGATCGACTACGTCTTCCTCGCCGACCACACGATGCGCTCGCGCCGCAACCCCGGCGGCGTCGCCCAGTTCCAGCGGCACCGCGTGCTCAGCGGGTACCACTCGGACCACGCGCCCCTGCTGGCCCGCATCCGCCTGTACGCCGACTGAAGCCCATCGGTGCTGCTGAGACCGGTCACGCGGACTCGCAGACACAGATTTGGAGCGGCGAATCCACGCCGAACGGTCGACCCGACCAGTCGCCGAAGCGCTCGACCAGCCGAAGCCCACCGAGCGCGACGAGCAGCGGCAGCTCCTGCGGAAAGATGCTCCTGATCTCGAGCGGTGCGACGACGAAGTCCGGCTCGGAGCTGGTCGAGAGGTACCAGGTCCCGCGTGTCACCTGCGCGGGCGCGTCGTAGTTCTCAGCGACGTCGACGCTGACGTCGCCACGATCGGGATCCACGAACGACAACGACTCCCGCGCTCGCCGCACACCATCGGCTTCGGCAAGTAGGCGAACGCTCGGGCTGAACACGTCGAAGACGAACCGTGCTCCAGGGGCCAGGTGTCTCCGAACCGACCGGAAGCAGCTCACCAGGTCCTCGGCCTCGTGCAGATGCAGGAGGGAATTGGCTGCGATGAACACGAAGTCGAATGTGCGGCCCAGATCGAAGGCCCGCATGTCGCCCTGCACCCATTCCACTGCCACACCGCGCTCGTTCGCCTTGCGTCGCGCCTCAGACAGCATGTCCGACGAGAAGTCCAGACCGACACACGGGTGCCCATCGGACGCGATCGGGATCAGCTTCTGCCCGGTGCCGCACCCGAGTTCCAGCACACGCCCGCCATGCCGATCGGCGTAGTCCCGGTAGAACTCGACCGCGGACTCGCCGCCCGGAAACATGAGGTCGTACAGCCTCGCGTGGGAGTAGAACGATCGACTCATCAGCCCACAACCGTGGCGTCGCGACGTGGCTGCAGCCCTGGCAACGGGCGCAGCTTGAACATGAGGATGCCGAGATACTTGTCCATGACTGCCTGCTTGTGGGGATAGCGCTCGGCGGCTTCGGCAGGCATCTGGGGCTCGACCGCCGCCTCGATCCACAGCCCAGCCGCACTGAAGGTGTTCAGCAGGTCCGACATCGTGTACGGCCGCTTGGTGAGGGTGACCTGTTCATCCCAGTTTCGGTGCCGGTAGGCGAACGATTCGGTGGCGAAGTACTCCTCCCCCAGCGAGGTCCCCTTCTGCTCCGATCGTTCGATCGCGTATCGCACTGGCTGGGTCCGAGTGAGCAGGATGAAGCCGTCCTCGGTCAACATCTCGCGCGCGGTCTGCAGCGCCCGGACCGGGTCCGCGGCGTACCCGAACGACTGCAGGAACAGGATCCGGTCGAATCGCCGGCCGGCGAGCCCCGGCACCGCCGCCAGATCGGAGAGATCGCCCTCGAGGAGCTCCACACGCGGCGGCGGCGCGATGAAGTTCCCGCTGATGTCGACACCGACCGAGGCGGCGGCCCCGTCGCCGGCCAGCTGCGCGATCTTGGCCCCGTTGCCGCAGCCGGCGTCCAGGACGGCGAGTCCGGTGACGTCGCCGAGGAGAGCGCGCTGCGCCGGCCACTCGACGAGCCGATCCAGCGAGTCCTCGCGGGCGCGTGCCTGTTCGAAGCCCGACGCGAGCGTCTGCCACGGGCGGCTCGAGTCGCCACCGACTGCGCCAGCCGGGCCTGCGCCCGAGGTGTCCTCATCCATGAGCGAATGATGCCGGACGACCGATCCGTCTCGCCTTCGCCCTCTCCAGACACCGCGCACGCGCGATCCGTTGGGTCGATCGTCAACCCATCCGGGACGGATGTCTCGCAGAACGAAGGCCAACCGGGACCATGAGACACCTCTACTGGGGTGTGGCCCGATGTCGTCCCAGCGCGGTACCAAAGTAGGGCTGGCCCTCGGCCGGCACTATCCCTGGGAGGGACGCTGATGGAGCTGAGAAGCGGACTGAGCAGAGTCACCGACCGAGCCACGTGGCAGGCACGACGGGCCTCGTTCATGGCGAAGCTCAAAGCAACCAAGACGGTGTGGTTCCCCCCGCAGTCGGGCGGAGCTGCGTCGACGGCCAAGAAGACGACGAAGAAGGCAGCAAAGAAGACGACCCGCACTGCCAAGCGCACGACGAACGCGACGAAAGCCAGCTGAGGGCTGGCGATCGCTGAGCCCTGCAGAGGTTCGCGGCCACGTACCGAGCCCCGCAGCGACAAGGAACGGGAGCGCCGGCTCGACATTGGTGTCGGCCTATCAGCGAGGCGGCGGCCCAAGGCGTGCCTCACCCCATTGGGTGAAGTGATCTGGTAGGCATGTCGCGGCCCATGTCGTCGTCGTACTCGGGAGTCATCTTTCATGGACGCCAAGAAACTGTTGCTTGCCCTCGTGGTGGTGTTCCTCGGGTGGTGGATGTTCACCGACCCCAGGGGTCTGGCGGAAGCCGCCACCACTGGTGCCGGCACGCTATGGGTGCTGGCGACCCAGTTGTTCCGGGCCCTCGTCCACTTCTTCGGCGTCCTGTAGGCCACGCTCATGCTGGCCGGGCCGGACATCCGGCGACACCTCCTTCGCGAGGAGGGCGAGGTGATCGTCGACGAGGTCCGGCACCACTGGATCGTCTACGTCCTCCCAGCCCTGGAAGCCGCCCTCGGCGTGGCCCTCGTGCTCTGGACTGCGGTCGTCCGCGCCGACCTCGCCTGGCTGCCGTTCTCGGTCGGCCTGTGCGTCCTCGCACACGCAGGCTGGCGGGCGATGCGCGAGCACATGGACCGGTTCGTCATCACCAACATGCGCGTCTTCCGCGTCCACGGAGTTCTGTCGCAGCAGCTCGCGACCATGCCCCTGACGCGCATCCTCGACATCACGGTGAGCAAGCCGCTCCACGGACGACTCCTGGGCTTCGGCCACTTCTGCTTCGAGTCGGCGGCGCAGGAGCAGGGCCTGCGCGACATCACCTACGTCGGACGCCCGGACGAGCGCGACCTGGCGATCCAGCGCGTCGTCCAACGCTCGGGCCTGCGCGGCCCCAGGGTCCACTGACGTGCCCCGTGCTGTCCTTCACCGGACGGCGGATTCACGCGGTGACGGGCTGGTCCCCGCAGCGTTCGGCACAACGCGGCCCAGTACCGTTCGGCAGTGATCCGTGAGGCAACGCACGACGACTTCCCCGCCGTTGTGCGGCTCTATCGTCAACTGCACCCGAAGGACCCGATCCTCGAAGACGGCGCCGACCAGGCCGCATTCGACGAGATCCTGAGAACCCCCGGACTGACTCTGCTCGTCCTCGAAACAGACGGTGTCGTGGTTGCCACGACCTACCTCAACGTCATCCCGAACATGACGCGCAGCGCCGCTCCGTACGCCGTGATCGAGAACGTCGTCGTCGACCAGACACTGCGTGGAACGGGGCTCGGAAAGCAGATCATGGCGGCAACCCTCACCGCCGCGTGGGACGCAGGGTGCTACAAGGCCATGCTGCTCACGGGCTCGAAGACGCCCGCAACTCACGCGTTCTACCGCGCTTGCGGCTTCTCCCCCGACGCGAAGACGGCCTATCTCGCCCAGCCGGGACCGTGAACGACGCGTCGCCACAGCGCGCGTCAACCCCTACGGCTACCGGGACACCACTCCCCCAGGTCGGGGGCGACCGCAGGCCGAGATTCTGTGCCTGAGCTCTTGTGCCGGTCGCGGGCGATGCGCTTCGATCCGGTTGAGCGTTCATCTAGACGCTTCGACTGACTCGGAAGTGAGGCGCAGGTGGGTGTGCACGTGGGCAGGATCAGGAGCTCTCTGCTGGCCGTCGTGTTGGCGGCGGCCGTCTCTGTGCCCGGCGTCACGAAGCCGGCCTCGGCCGAGGTCAGCACGCCCTCGAGCGTGGCCCAGATCGTGGCCGCCATGGGCGCGGGCTGGAATCTTGGAAACGCACTGGAAGCCAACGCCAACGGATATCCCAGCGAGACGGCATGGGGCAATCCGGTCATCACTCAAGCGCTCATCGACGATGTCAGGGCGGCAGGATTCACATCGATCCGGATCCCAGTCTCCTACCTGCGACACATCGGACCCGGCCCGAACTACACGATCAACTCTGGGTGGCTGAACAGGGTTCAGCAAGTGGTCGACTACGCCCACAGCCGGGGCCTGCACGTGATCATCAACATGCACGGCGACGGTTACAAGTCGATCCCCTACGCCTGGCTCATCTGTGACGCGGCCGATCAGAGCGCCATCAAGGCCAAGTATCGGAAGGCCTGGCAGCAGATCGCGACCCGGTTCCGCGGCTACGACCACCGCTTGGTCTTCGAGTCGATGAACGAGAACTTCGACGGGCAGTACGGCCGTCCGACGCAGCCGTGCTACTCGAACATCAACGCCTACAACCAGATCTTCGTGGACACCGTCCGGAGAACTGGCGGGAACAACAGCTCGAGATGGTTGCTCGTCCCCGGCTGGAACACGAACATCGACTACACCGCCGGCAACTACGGCTTCGTGATCCCGACCGACTCCCACCGTTCCCGCTCCATCCCGAGCAGTGAGAAGCGGATCATGATCTCCGTTCACTACTACTCCCCCTGGGACTTCGACGGCGAGGAGAGCGGCACCATCACTCAATGGGGAAGCGCGGCGACCGATCCGTCGAGAAGGTCGACCTGGGGACAGGAGGACTACCTGGAATCACAGCTGAAGCTGATGCACGACACGTTCGTCGTGCGCGGGTACCCGGTCGTCGTCGGCGAATACGGTTCGGTCGACAAGACGTCGTTCGACGCGTCGAACAACAGGTACCGCGCGGACTTCGCGTACGCCGTCACGGCCACCGCGAAGAAGTACGGCGCGGCGACCTTCATCTGGGACAACGGCGTGAACGGGCGCTATGGCTTCGGGCTGTTCGACCGACACACCCGTTCGGTGACCCAACAGGAGATCGTCGACGACATCAGGTACGGCGCTGGCTCGTAGCAGCCAGAGGCACGTCGCGCTGCTCTTGAGTACCTGCTCAACCCGGCAGCCGAACGCCAGGAAGCGACGAGACGACACCACGGGACGTGGCACCGCTCGGTGTCCCGGGCTGGAAGGCCACGCTGATCCGTCCGCTGACGTGGTCGCGCGCGACGTGGGCGCGTACGCCGTAGACGTCGGCGATGAGCGAAGGCGTCAGCACTTCTTCGGGGCGCCCTCCCGCGACGACACGCCCCTGCTGCAGGACGAGCACGACGTCACAGAACATCGCGGCGAGGTTCAGGTCGTGCAGGGCGATGATCGCGGTCACCGGCAGCTCGGCCACGAGAGCGAGCAGCTCGAGCTGGTGCCGGATGTCGAGGTGGTTGGTCGGCTCGTCGAGGAGCAGCTCGCGGGGCTCCTGCGCGAGCGCGCGGGCGATGTGGGCACGTTGGCGCTCGCCGCCGGAGAGCGTGTGCCAACGGTGCCTGGCCTTCTCCGTCAGTCCCACATGCTCGAGCGCCCGGTCGATCGCACGCTCGTCCTGCGCGGTGTCGCCTCCGAGCAGAGACCGGTGCGGCGTACGACCCAGGCGTACGACCTCGCGCACGATGATGTCGGCGTCGGTCTCCGCGTGCTGGGTGACCGTCGCGACGGCACGGGCGATCTCACGCCGCCGCATCCCCGAGAGATCGGCGCCGTCCAGCGTCACGGTGCCTGAGTCAGGTCGCGCGGCTCCCTGCAGCAGGCGCAGCAGGGAGGACTTCCCCGATCCGTTCGGGCCGAGCAGGGCAACGGTCGACCCGGGCACGGGCTGCACCGACACGCCGTCGACGACGAGCGTGCCGCCGCGCCGCCAGGAGACTCGGTCGGCCTGGAGCGTCATGCGTGTCCCCTCCGCCGCACGAGGAGCATCGCGAAGACGGGGACACCGACGAGGGCCGTCCCGACTCCGACCGGCAGCGGCGTCGGGGCGAAGACCACGCGGGATGCGGCATCCACCCACACCATGAACACCGCACCGAGCACGGCCGTGGCAGGGATGACCCGGGCGTGACGGTGTCCGAACAGGAGGCGCGCTGCGTGTGGGAGGACGAGTCCCACGAAGCCGATGGCGCCGGCGACGCTCACGAGCGTCGCCGTCAGGAGCGCGGTGAGGACGAGGAGGAGCACACGCGTGCGTGCCACGTGGATGCCCAGCGACGCGGCGACGTCCTCGCCGAAGGCGAACGCGTCGAGGGAGCGCGCGGACGCGAGGCAGATGACACCCCCGGCCGAGACGACCGCGGCGAGCAGGGCGACGTCGTCCCAGCGCATGCCCTCGAGCGACCCGAGGAGCCAGAACATGACTCCGCGGGTCTCGTCGGCGTCGGCGAAGCCGAACACGACGAGCGAGGTGACGGCGGCGAAGAACTGTGAGCTCGCGACGCCCGCGAGGACGACGCTCGACGTGCCGCCACCCGAGAACCGCGCGAGCAGGAGGACGACGCCGAACGCCGCGAGCGCGCCGACGAACGCGCCTCCTGACATCCCGAGCGCCCCTCCCCCGAGTCCCAGGACGCCGATCAGGACCGCACCCGTGGAGGCACCCGACGACACCCCGAGCACGAACGGGTCCGCCAGCGGGTTGCGCAGGAGCGACTGCAGGATCGCCCCGCACAGCCCGAGCCCTGCACCGCAGGCCGCGGCCACGAGCGCGCGCGGGAGCCGCTCCTCCCACACGATCGCGTCCTCCGAGGCGCGCACAGGGATGTCGGTCAGGCGCACGTGGTTGAGGAGGATGTCGCGAACGTTCACGAGCGAGACGTCAGCGGGTCCGAGCGTCACCGCGACACCGACGGAGAGTGCAAGAGCCGCGACGGCAGCGGGGCCGAGCACTGCGGCCAGCGTGTGGGCGCTCCCCCGCCAGCGCCTGACACCGACCGTCGCGGTGAGGGTGCTCAGAGCTCGTCCTCCTGCGTGTCCCGCCAGGCCCGGATCTTCTCGAGCCCGTCGACGAAGCGGATGGACGGATTCATCTCCGCGCCATGGAGGGCGATGAACCGCCCCTCTTCGACAGCGTCGAGGGTCCGCGTGAGCGGGTCCTCCCGGAGGAACGAGATCTTGTCGTCGAGACGGTCACCCGGGAACCGGTCGCGCTGCAGGTCACCGAGCACCAGGATGTCAGGATCGGCGTCGACGACCGTCTCCCAGCCCACGGCCGGCCAGTCGTCCGTTGCGTCGCCGAACACGTTCTCCATCCCCGTCGTCCTGGCCAGGAGGGAGGCGGATCCGAGTCCGCCGGCGACGTACGGCGTCTTGGTGTCGGCGAACCAGAACATGACGGTGCGCCCGTCGAAGTCGATCCCTTCGGTTGCCGTGGCCGCGCGCTCCTCGAGGTCGGCGATGAGTGACTCGCCGCGACCCTGGACGTCGAAGATCTCCGCGAGCTCCCGGATCTCCTGGTAGAGCGCGTCGGTGGTGAGAGCCGTGGTCCGGCTGCTGCCGCCGTTGACGCTCACGCCGTTGTCGCAGTCGGTCGGCGACAGGTAGGACCCGATCTCCGTCTCGCCGAGCCGGTCGCGCGTCACGACGCCCGTCTCGTTGAAGTGCCGGCCGAAGGACGCGGTGACGAAATCCGGGTCGGCGCCGAGCAGGACCTCGTACGTCGGGGCGTCGTCCGCCAGCCGCGGGACCGACGCGTTCGCGCTGGAGAGGGAGTCGAGCACGGGATCGGTCCACGACGCCGTGCCCACCAGGCGGTCCTCGAGGCCGAGCGAGAGCAGGATCTCGGTCGAGTTCTGGTCGAGCGAGACGACGCGCTGGGGTGCGGACTCAATCGTGACCTCGTGGCCGCAGTTGTCCAGCACGAGCGGATAGCTCGTGCCTCCTTCTCCCCCGACCGCGTGGGCCTCGGTCTCGACCACCTCGGAGGCGCCACATCCCGTGAGCGCGAGGACGGAGAGAACGGAGATCGCTCCGGTGAGAGCGCGCGTTCGTGTGATGACCATGGGACTCCTGGTGCTTCGTGGCCCCGTGGGGGCCCTGCCTGCCGATCCGAGCAATGAGGTTAGCCTAACCTTAGTAGGCGGTGCGACCGAGTCGGGCAGGTCTCGTCTACGGTGCATCACGTGCTCGACCACGAGGAGATCGTCCGCCTGTACGGCCCGTGGCTCCCCCGCACACCGCGAGACGCCGCAGCCCTGTTCGAGGGGTACGCCGGTCTGTGGTGGATCGCAGGCGGCTGGGCCATCGAGGCATTCACTGACATCCGCCGCCCGCACGACGACGTGGATCCGAGCATCCCGCGATCCGGCGTGGCCTCGCTCCACCAGCACCTGTCCGGGCGTCTCGACGTCTGGCAGGCGGACGACGGCAGCCTCCGCCCGATCGTCGATCCGACGGACCCGGTGTCGGAGACCTGCGAGAACCTCTGGCTGCGACCGAGCGGCGCGGACCCATGGGAGTACGACGTGATCCTGATGGACGCCACTCCGACGACATGGACCTACAAGCGCCACCCCGGGACCAGCCTCCCGATGTCGAAGCTGCTGTGGGCACGGGACGGCGTTCGCTACCTACGTCCGGAGGTCCAGCTGCTGCACAAGGCGCCCGGGCTCAGGACCAAGGACCAGGCCGACTTCGACGCCTGCGCGCCCCTCCTGGACCACGAGTCCCGGGCATGGCTCCGGGACGCCCTGTGCACCGCTCATCCTGGCCATCCATGGCTCAGTGACCTCCAGTGAGCCGCACAATGATCACTCGCCAATCCCCGCCAAGGGCGCCAGGGGCAGCGTCACGTGGAACGTGCTGCCCTCACCGGGCGTGCTGTCGACGGTGACCTCGCCGCCGTGTGCGGCCACGATGGTGCGCACGATGTGGAGACCTATCCCGGTGCCCGAGATGAGTCGCCGCGCCGCCTCGTCGCCGCGCACGAACCACGCGAACACATGCTCGCGCTCGGCCTCATCGATCCCCATTCCCGTGTCGCTGACGCACAGCCGTAGATGATCGGCGTCACCCTGCAGCCCGAGCGTGATCGTCCCACCCCTCCCGGTGTACTTGACCGCGTTGGAGACCAGATGGTCGACCACCTGTCGGAGACGCTGACGGTCTACTGAGGCGAACATCCTCGGTGGGGTTTCGCACCGCAGGGTCAGCCCGGACGCGTCGACCTTGGCGCGCCACGTCTCGACTGTCTCGCCGAGCAGTGCCACGAGGTCGACGTCTGTGCGCTGCAGCTCCAGCCCAGCTTCAAGGGCTTGGGCCACCTGGAGCAGGTCACCCACCAAGCTCCCGAGCCGTAGCGCGTTGCGCTCGATCGCGTGCAGCTGCGGTTGAATGCTTGGAGGAAGGTCCTCGTTCTCGACGAGCAGCTCCAGGTGGGCAAGCACCACCGTGAGCGGTGTACGGAGCTCGTGGGAGACCGACGCCAAGAACTGCTCCTTGACCCGGAGTGCGCGCAGGAGGTCGGTGATCTCCTTGTAGGCCAGGGCCGACCCCGTCACCTCGCCCTCGTGGTCGCGGACCCTGCGGGCAGACACCGAGAATGCCGCGCGGTTGGCGGGGTCGGACCCAACCCACACCCGGACGTCGTCGAACTCCTCACCTTGCATGGCTCGGTAGGACGGTAGCTGTTCGCGGGGCAAGGGAGTCCGGCCGTCGGGACCATAGACCGCGCCCGGCTGCCCCGCCCTGCCGTCGTGGCCCTCGGGGTACTGCAGGCTCATCGTCTCGGCGTGGCGGCGGTTCATGCGTTGGTAGCTGCCGTCGCGGCCGAGCAGCAGCAGACCGACGTCGACGGTGTCGAAGATCGCCTCCAAGGTCCGCCGCTCGCACTCCAGCGCTCGGTTGGCAACGGCCAGCCGGGCCTCGGATGCGTGCTGCTCGGTGATGTCGAGGAACTGGGTGACGAAATGGAGGATGGTCCCGTCCTCATGCCGGACGGGCGCCGAGGACATGTCGGCCCACAGCACGGTGCCGTCCGCCCGCAGATATCGCTTGCGCAACCGCAAGGAGTCGATCTCGCCGGCGACCGCCTGCTTCAGCAAGGTGGTGCTCGCCACGATGTCGTCCGGGTGGGTGATGTCCTGGACGCGTTTGGATCGCAGTTGTTCCGGCTCGTACCCCAGCATGTCGCACAGGGCGCGATTGACCACCAGGATCCGTCCGTCGAGGTCCACCAGGCCCATGCCGATCGGTGAATGCTGCAGCGTCAGCCGCCACGACTCTTCCGTCCCCCGAGTGCGGTCCACCGGTTCTCCTCACTGCGACTCTGGCGTACGGCAGCGTCCGCAGACAGCTCCTAGCCTGCCGTGGCGATACGGCTCGATCCTGGTCACGCCGTCTCCCCTGTGCAGGCAGAGGGTCCACCGGTTCGTTCCCGGTCCGTGTACCCCTTCGCGACCGGGCTCATGAGCAAGCCGTGACGAGTCCGACGAACAGCACCGAAACCTTGCTGCCGGGATGAGACGCGGCGGTCGCCGAGGTCCATGTGGTCGATCCCGTCAGGAACGAGCTGACTCGGACGGTGAAGCTCCCGGCCGGCAGGTCGCCGGCGGCGTACGTCACGCTGTAGCTGCCCTGGCCGGACTCGGGGACGAGGTCCGTCCGCCGGACGGCGCCGCTCGAGTCGACCAGCTGTGCCCGGTAGGTGTAGCGCGGGTCCTTGCTGGGCCACGAGAAGGTCAGCGGCACCAGCACGCCGGTCCCATCGCAGTCCACGGTCGTCGGTGGCAGTACCTCGTGGGCGCCGAGCGTGGCGCCACTGACGGCCGCCGAGTCGGTCCACGCCGCCCAGGAGGCGGACGCTTGCGACACGAAGAGCGATCCGCCCAGTGCGAGCAGGGTGGCGACACAGGTGGCGCGTCTCCCGCCCGTGAGCAGCGCCTGGAGGAGCCGGGTCATGACACGTCCGAGGTGCCGGTGAACGTGATGCCGACCGTGGTGGTCGCACCCTGCAACGCGGGCGCCGCGTTCGTCGGCAGCATGACCTGGACGCAGACCTTCTCCGTGGCGCCGGGCGCCAGCAGCCGGGCGGACGAGAGCAGCGGGCCGGCGAGGCTGGCGGCAGAGCCCGAGAGTGCCGCACCGGCACAGGTGGTCGCTGGCGCGCTTCCGGTGACAGTGGTGTCGCCCGTGACCTTGGCGACGAGCGCGGCGCCCAGCGACTTCCCATCGGCGTTGGTGGCGGAGGTCGCCGCGGTGTACGACAGCGGGGCGGTGCCGTTGTTGCGGATCGTCAGGACGGCCGCGGTCGAGTTCCCCGGGACCATGGGTGCGATGTCGAGCGTCGTGTAGCCGGTGACCTGGTCCTGACCGTCGACGCGCAGATCGAGGGTGCCACTCGTGATCGCGGTGCCGCTCACCTGCACCTCGTCCGTCCAGTGGGCATAGGTGCCCGGGGTGGCGAGGGCGAGCACCACGGCGAGGCAGAGCACGGCCCGGACGCGGGCGGAGCGCAGGACGCCGCGGTCCCCCGAGCCGCGGCGGACTGAGCTGTGCCTCGGCCCGGCGTGCCTCGGTGCGCGGTGCCTAGACATGCCGGGCCCTCGTGGCGCGGGGGGCGCGGCGTCGGTCGCGAAGGCCCGACCCGACGAGCACGATGGCGTAGCCGAACAGCAGCGCAGCCACGACGTAGATCCCCATCTGGCGTTCCCTCCCGGTGAGCAGGTTGCTCACGTAGCCCAGGTACGGCACGGCGTACCACTTCTCGCCCCTGATCTGCACGGGCCGGACCCAGGCCCGGTCCGGCACCTCGTTGGCGTCGCCCTTGGTCTGGAAGACCGGCACGCCCTCGTCGTCGACCGCCTGGCTGGTCACCCGGTGCGTGACGACCGTCGGTTGCTCGGACTTCAGCTGGTAGGTGATGACCGTGCCCACCCCGATGTCATCGGCGGGAGCGGGTTTCACCACGATCAAGGTGCCCGGCGGCAGGCCAGGCTCCATCGATCCGGTGAGGACGGTGTAGGGCGTCGCCCCGGCCAGGCGTGGCACGACCACCACCAGCGCCAGCGCCGAGAGAGCGGCGAGCAGCACTGTCCAGGTGGTCACGCGCCACGCCCAGCCGAGCACCGACATCAGCTATCAGCAATCAGCTGTCAGGCGTGGGTCTGGGTGAGCGACACGGTCAGGGCGTCCAGCGTGGCAGTCATCTCCTGCGCCGTGGTGCCCGCCGTCGCCGAGCTGAACGTCACGCTCACCGCGGCACTCAGCACGTCCCCATCGTTGGCGCTCGTGATCGCAGCGCCGTCGGCGATGGTGGCCGCCGCCGGATCCTCCAAGGGGTCGGCGTCGATCGTGTAGTCGGCATCCGCGGTCAGGGCCGAGACGAGGTCATTGGTCTCGTCGAACGACGGACTCGCGAGGCCGACGGTCGCGGCGAGGTGCTCGCCGGTGGCGTTCACCGTGTAGGTGCAGGTGCGGGTGATGACGTCCCCGGGCACCACGAGGGTGGTGCCTGGGACGAAGGCGCCCCCGCCGCCGGCCCCGTCCAGCGTCCACGCAGTGCAGGTCTGGCCGGTCTCCTGGGTGAGGCTGAGCGAGCCCGACTTGATGGCGCCGCCGGCGATGGTCTTGCTGTCGTTCCACGACGCCATGGTGCTGGCGCCGCCGAGGAGCAGGACGGCGGCCGCGGTGGCCGCACACGCCGCCTTGGTGTTCTTGTGCATGAGGTCCCCTGTCGATGCGGCCGAGCCCCGATGGGCCGGCACAGGGCAACTGCAACAGAGCGGTAACAACCCTGTGGGAGATCTGTTGCATATAGCCCGAAGGGGCCACGCGAGGCCTGGGAAAGCCCCACTCGGGTCAACCCGAAAGGGTGGTCCGGGCTCCCCGGACACAGCTAGTCGACGACGTCGATGAGCTCCCGCAGCGCGGCGACGTGCTCGTGGAGTGCGCGCCTGCCCACATCGGTCAGCCCGACCCACGTCGTGCGCCGGCCCTCGTGGGTCCCCTTGCGGCTGCGCACGTAGCCGGCGCTCACCAGGGCGGAGACGTGCTTGGACAGCACCGAGTCACTGACCTGGAGCGCTTCGCGCAAGGTGGAGAACTCGGCCTCCGCCACCGCCGTCAGCGTGGTCACGAGCTGCAGTCGGGCCGGTGCATGGATGAGCGGGTCGAGGTCCGGCATCAGCCCACGACCATCAGGACCACGAACCCGAGGGCAGCGACCAGTGCCAGCATGGCCAGCACCTGCGGCGACACGCCTCGTGCGTGCGTCGCGGGGTCGGCACGGTAGGCGTCCCACCACTGGCGGGCGCCGAGCGCGTACCCCACTCCCCCCATGACGGCGGCAAGACCGACGAGCCACCACTGCGAGTCGAACGCGGCCCAGGTCGCCCCGCCGAAGCCCCACACGTAGGCGACGGAAGATGTCGTGCCGGTCCCGAGCACGACACGGCCGGTGAGGCCGTCCACCCGCACTCCGTTGATCCGGCGGAACCGGTGGAGGAGCCATGTCGCCACGGCGAGGAACACTCCCAGCCCGGCCAGCAGGAGTCCCAGCCCGAGGGCCGACTGCTCCGCGATCCCGACTGCCGCCGTGCCGATCTGGACCGCGACGGCGCCGGCAAGAGCCGGATGCAGGCCCCGCGGCAGCTTCAGACCGGTGGTGAGCCGGCCTCGGGCGAGGTCTGCTGCTGCGAGGCGGGCGCGGGCGTCGTCGGGGCCGTCGAAGCGGGTCTCACTTTCCATGTTGGAAAGTCTAGGCACTACTTTCCAACATGGCAAGTAGCGGGCTGCGGCGTGCCTCTCCGCTCGCGCTCATCGTCAAGCCCTGATCGCCGCTCGATCAGCGCCGCCGGGTGCGAAGGTGGACAGATGATCGACGATGCAGGATTCGACGACCTCATGGAGCTTGTGGTGCACGGCTTCGAGGTGGCAGGTGTGGCCGTCCTCGTGCTGGGCGCCATCGGCGCCTTCGTCCATGCCGCCTGGACGGCGCGACGTGCCGGCCCGCGGTCGGCGTACGAGTCCGCGCGGCGGAGCGTGGGGCGAGCCATCCTCCTGGGACTCGAGCTGCTGATCATCGCCGACATCGTCCTGACGATCACGGTCGACCCGACCCTGGAGAGCGCGCTGGCTCTGGGCCTCATCGTGCTGGTGCGGACCTTCCTCAGCTTCTCCCTCGAGGTCGAGCTGGAGGGGACGCTGCCCTGGCGCAAGGCGTCCGCGTCGGACAGGACCGGGACGCTCGTCCCCCGCGACAGCGCCTGAGCCGCAAGTTCCCGAGGCGGTCGTGAGGTCGGCCAGCACTTGTCTCTCCGCCTAGGTTGGGAGCCATGGCTGAGATCCCGACGTACGCCCTCAACGACGGCAGCGCCCTGCCGGCGATCGGCTTCGGCACCTACCCGCTGCGCGGCGAGGACGGCACCGCTGCCATCGCCAGCGCGCTCGAGTGCGGCTACCGGCTGATCGACACGGCCGTGAACTACGAGAACGAGAAGGAGGTGGGCGAGGCGATCCGCCGCTCCGGCGTGCCGCGCGACGAGGTCCTCGTGGCCAGCAAGATCCCCGGCCGCCACCACGCGTACGACGACGCCATCGCGTCGGTGCACGGGTCCCTGGAGCGGCTCGGCCTCGACCACATCGACCTCCACCTCATCCACTGGCCCAACCCGGGGCGAGGCCTCTACGTCGAGGCGTGGCGCGCCCTCGTGCAGCTCCGCGAGGACGGGCTCGTCCACTCCATCGGAGTCTCCAACTTCACCGAGGAGCATCTCCGGCGCATCATCGACGACACCGGCGTGACTCCGGCGGTCAACCAGATCGAGCTCCACCCCCGCTTCCCGCAGCAGCGGATGCGCGACGTGCACGAGCGCCTGGGCGTACTCACGGAGGCGTGGAGCCCCATGGGCAAGCGCCGCGCGCCGCTGGAGGAGTCGGCGGTGACGGCCGCTGCCCAGGTGTACGACGTCACCCCGGGCCAGGTCATCCTGCGCTGGCACGTGCAGCTCGGCTCGCTGCCGATCCCCAAGTCCGCCGACCCGCGCCGCCAGGCCGAGAACCTCGACGTCTTCGGCTTCGAGCTCACCGACGACGAGATGGCCGCTATCACCTCGCTCGCCGAGGACGACGGACGGCTCTTCGGCGGCGACCCGGAGACCCACGAGGAGATGTGAGGGCGTCCGGCCGCTCGGAGTCAGGGGCTCGGGGACGGTTCGGACGTCGGCGACGTGGATGGCTCCGGCGAGACAGGTGACGTCGACGCGGTGGAGCTCGGTGACGGCGTGGGTGTCAGCGTCGTGCTCGTCGGGGACTCCGTGGGAATGGGAGTCGGCGTGGGAGTTGGAGTCGGCGTGGGAGTTGGTGTCGGCGTCGTCGACGACGTGCTCGACTCCGTGGGCGTGGGCGTGAGGGTCGTGCCCGGGTCCGTGGGTGTGGGTGAGCTGGTCGTGGGGGACGGCGTGGGAGTAGAAGTCGACGTCGAGGTGGTCGAGGACGGCGAGGGTGTGGGACTGGACGTCGTCACGGGCGGCGCTCCCACCAGGATCTCGACGATCTCGTCCTTGAAGCCGTCGAGCTGCTCGGTGATCTCCGTGAGCGAGTAGGAACCGATGTTGTGCGCGAACTGGATGAGGCGGTCCCACACCCCCGCGAGGGCGAGGAGCTGCTCCTCCCCCGGCTCCCCCGGGATCGACAGCACCAGCTGGCTGGCGACGGCCGCGGTGATGCAGGAGTGGCAGTCGTAGTTGGCCGCGACAGCGAGGTTCTGCGGCACGATCACCTGGGCGTCGTCCATGATGAGCACCACCTGGAACGCCACGGCCACGGCGACACAGTCGGAGCATGACGCATAGGCATGCGCCTCGTTGACGTTGAGCACCTGGTCGTCCTGCGCCCACACCAGGGCGAAGGCGACGTCATAGGTGACCGAGTCGTCCGTGGTGTTGACCGCCAACGCCTGGTTGTCCCCCTGCTCCGGCGGGAGCGGCTGGTCGAACGGGAACACCCACGCGTCGTCGTCCGGGCTCGGCCCAGGAGTCGGGCTCGGTGTCTGGGACCCGGGGGCCGACTCCGTCGGATCGAGTGACGGGGAGGGAGACGGCTCGGGCTCGTCCTGCGTGGTGTCGTCCTCCTCGGTCGGGACCAGCACCATCGAGAGGACCGGGTCCTCCTTCGTCGGCAGGACGCTGCCCTCCTCGAAGGCGGCCACGAGGGGATCACCGCTGGAGAGCCGTTCGCGAGCGGCTGCGCCGATCGGGAGCGCCGGTTGCGCTGGAGCCGCAGCGGTGTCGTCCGCCGCCGCGCTCACAGGGGTGCCTGCCGCTGCCCTGAAGAGGCTCGCGACGGTGCCCGTCTCGCCCGGCGCGATCGGCTCGTAGGCGCCTGGGTGCGGCCACCAGGCCCACGACAGACCGGTGACGAGCGTGGCGCTCAGCGCGGCCGCCGTCACGCGCTTCACCTGCGAGCCGCGGCTCCAGTCGGACAGCCCGCGGAACCACCGGAGCCCGAGCCGCCCCAGGATCACGGCGCACGCCAGGACCGGCAGGACCACACCCAACAGCTGCAGCGCGTGGCCCGCCACGTCCACGAGTCCTCCGGAACGCCAAGCCTCCGAGACTCCCGCGGCGTCGTCGCGCATCGCCGCGCCTGCGGTGCCCAGCAATCGCGGCACGGCGGCCACGAGGGCGACCAGCATCAATGCCATCAAGGGCACGGTCACCAGGACCCACAGGGTGATCACGACACGCGCCCAAGGCGTCAACACCGCGTTCTCCGGTGCCTTCCACCGGTGCGGCAACAGACCCAGCAGGGTCGGTCGGATGCGCTGGTAGAGGTCGGGGACCCCCGCGAGGTCAGCCAGCAGGTGATAGCCGTCGAAACGCAGCAACGGGAGCAGCTGCTGGGCCATCTGCAGCACCTGCGTCGCGACCAGCAGCAGGAGCGCCTCCCAGCCCGTCGACCACCACCACACGTAGGTGAGCACCACGACGATGGCGTTGAAGTACAACCCACCCAGGTCGGTGCGGATCCGACCCGCCCTCCCGAGCCGGTAGCTGTCGGTGACATCGGTGTAGAACGCGGGCCACACGACGTACAGGCCCGCCCCCATGGCACCCGGTTCGGCTCCGCTGTAGCGGGCGGCCGCAGCGTGCCCGAACTCGTGGAAGCCGCCGGCGATCACCGACACCACGAAGACCAGCAGGAGGAGGTGCGGGCGCTCGAAAGCGTCGTACGCCGACGCGCCGAGACCTCGCTCGAAGAACACCCAGCCGATCACCGCGACGAAGCCGACGATCACGACGAGCGCCAGCAGAGGACGGAACAGCACCCGGAACGGGTCCGTGAGACGGCGCGTGGTGCTGGGGTCGGTGACGGCGAACCGGGGGTTGAGACCCAGCAACGGGTCGCTGCGCTTGAGCTCGGGGTCGGAGCCGTCGGCGTTCCTGAGCAGTCCGAGGGGACGCAGGTGCGAGTCGACCAGCGTCCTGACATCGGCCTCCGTCACGGCGCGCCCGGACGCGCGCCCGACCACCTCCGCGACCTCCGCGTGGGTCCGGGTGCCGTCGGCGGCCTGCAGGACGAGGTACAGCAGGCTCGTCAGCTGGAGCACCTGACCGTCGCTGCGCCTCACCAGGGCCGGCGGGGTCCGGTAGCCGGACCCCTCCATCTCCCCGATCAGCTGGACTCCGTCGACCCGGGTCGGCGCGTCGACCAGCGTGGTCACTGAGTGGTGTCGCCGCTCGTGCCGTCGCCCGTGGCGGCCTCAGTGGCGGGATCAGTGGCGGGATCAGTGGCAGCGTCAGTGGTCGTGCCCGCCGCCTCAGTGGTGGTGCCGGAGGCGTCAGTGGTGCCGACGGCGTCGGTGGTCTCCGACGGCGTTGCGGCCGCCTCGTCGTCATCCGCGGACGCAGTGTCGGTGTCGACCGGCTCGACCGACGACTGGTTGATGTCTGACGTCTGGTGCGACGTGGCATCAGCCGATCCACTGATGGTCTGGGTGATGATCGCGTCCTGCTGGGCGATCGCAGTGGCCTGGGAGTCCTCGGAGAGGATGTTGGCGGCCACCGAGGCGTCGATCGGCGCCGCCACGTTGGCGTTGGCCGCGATCGCTCCGTTGATCGGGGCCGCCAGGTCTGCGTCGAGGTCGACGTTGACGTCCACGTTGAGCAGGTCGCCCGAGAGCAGGTCGCCGGTGTCCAGCCCGCCGGTCACGTCGTCCAGGACCTGCTCGACGGTTCCCACCACGTTGCCGGCCGTGTCCAGGACCTGGCCGGTGAGAGGATTGAGCGCGCCGATCACGTTGCCGGCTGAGTCCACGACGTTGCCTGTGGCTCCGTCGATCGTCCCGATGGCGTTGCCCGCCGAGTCCAGCACGGAGCTGCCGTCGACCAGGCTGGTGACAGTGCCGACCAGGTTGCCTGCGGAGTCGACGACGACCCCGGTGGCCTCGTTGAGCGTGCCGACGACGGTGCCGTCGGAAGCCACGACGTTGCCGGTGGTGGTGTCGAGGATGCCGATGACGTTGCCCGCCGCGTCCACGACCAGGCTGCCGTCGACCGCCTCGGCAGCCATCGCTGCCGTGTCGCCTTCCTGCGTGGCGTCGCCGCCCTCCGTGGTGGCCGCGAGCATGGCTTGACCGCCCGCCTGGCCGTCGTCGGCAGTCGATGCACCGCCCACGACCGTGTCGCCCTGGTCGATGGTGCTGTCTTGCACGCCGGTCGCGGTGGCGTCGGCATCGATCGACTGGGTCACCTGGACGCCCTGGTCGGACAGGGCTTGAGCGGTCGATCCGTCGCTGAGGATGTTGGCGCTCACGGCTGCGTCGATCGGGGCCACCACGTTGGCGTTGAGCGCGACGGCGAGGTCGATCGGCGCTGCTCCGTCGATCGCCAGGTCGATGTCGGCAGCCAGGTCGAGGATGGAGACGACCTCCTTGTCCGGAAGTGCGGTGGCTCCCTCGCCGGCGAGCTCCTCCGGGGTCAACGGTGCGTTCTCTTCGGTGCTCATGATGCTCCTTCCGAGCGCCCGGCGAGCCAGAGCCGGACGTAGGTCATGACTGTCGGACGTGAGGCGTCCACCTCTTTCGTACACCGAACCACCGAGGAGCGCATGGGGGACGCACCCCAACGGGTGGGTCCGGGCCGTCGCCCGTCCCACCTCGGCGGGACGGCGTCCCAGGGGCGCCGCGAGGGCTGTCGTACGGGGTGCTCCGTGCGCCCACCTACGATCCGGCCCCCGCGGCCGTCTAGCATCGGCGCCATGCTGAAGCGACTCGCCGCCGTCACCGTCTGTCTCTCCGTCCTCACCCTCACCGGTTGCGGCCAGGAGAACGACGACGCACCTGCAGACACCGCGTCGGACACGACGAGCGAGTCGTCGGAGCCGGCCGGCGAGACCACCACGTGCGAGTACCCCTCCGACGGCCAGGAGCCGGCGCGCGAGGTCGAGGCGCCCGACACCGAGGCCCAGGCAGAGGGCACCGTCGCGGCGACCATGACCACCAACTTCGGCGACATCGGCCTGACACTCGACGCGACGGCCGCGCCCTGCACGGTCAACTCCTTCGTCTCGCTGGCGGAGCAGGGCTTCTACGACGACACCCCGTGCCCGCGCATCGGCGACCAGGAGGGCTTCGGCATCCTCCAGTGCGGCGACCCGACCGGCACGGGCTCGGGCGGCGCGGGCTACTCCTTCGCCGACGAGCTGACGGGCGACGAGACCTATCCCGCGGGCACGCTGGCCATGGCCAACGGCGGCCCGGACACCAACGGCTCGCAGTTCTTCCTGGTCTTCCGCGACTCGCAGTTCCCGCCCAGCTACTCCGTCTTCGGCACCATCGACGCGGCGGGCCTCGAGGTCATCGCCGCGATCGCGGCCGAGGGCAACGACGGCGCGCACCCGGCCGGCGGCGGCACCCCCAACAAGGACGTCACGATCGAGAAGGTCACTATCGGCTGATGGCCGGCGTTGGTCGAGGAAGGCGCCTTGGCGCCTGTCACGAGACCAGGTCTCGTGACGGGACTTCGTCCCTCCTCAACCAGCGGTGGACTGCTCGTAGCTGATCTCGGCACCGAGCTGCACGGTGCGCGACACGGTGCACAGCCGGTCGCGGGACATCTCGATGGCGCCCTGCACGCGATCCCGGGCGGCCTGACCCTCGGGTCCCTCCGGGAAGACGACGTCGAAGCTCACCCGCAGGTCGGTCAGGTGGTTGCCGTTCTCGTCGCGCACCTTGCGACCCTCCGTGTGCACGGTGAAGTTCGTGCTGGTGGTCCGCTTGTGCGTGATCGCCTCGACGTCGAGGGCGCTGCACCCGGCGATCGCGGCGAGCAGCAGCTCGACCGGCGTGAAGTCCGGATCGTCGCCCCCGGTGCCGAAGAAGGTCTCACCCCCGCGGGCGTTCGTGGCCTTGAACCGGGCCGGCCCGATCCGGGTGAGCTCGATGCTGCGAAGGGTCTCGTCCGTCATGACGAACACCCTGCCAGAGGTCGACCTGGTGCCTCTCCACGCATCGGCGAGCACCTGATCTCGGGCGCCGCTCGCGTGGCCCGGCAGTAGGGTCGGGGTGTGACGAGCGAGCTCCCACGACGGCCCGGTCCGTCGGTCCGGACCCGCGTCGTGGAGCACACCGCGGCCGGCGGGTCGGCGCGGGAGGACCGGCTGATCACCGAGGAGCCCCTGGAGATCCGCGTACGTGCGGGATCGCTCGAGCCGCGCCGCGCCTGGGTCACCATGCGCACCCCCGGGCACGACTTCGAGCTCGCCGCGGGCTGGTTGGTCAACGAGGGTCTCGCCCCGGCAGGCGACGTCGCCCAGGTCGCCTACTGCACCGACAACGACCTGACCCCCGAGCAGGAGCTCAACGTCGTCACCGTGACCCTCTTGACCGCCACCGACCTCCCCCACCGCCACGCCTCCGTGACCGCCGGCTCGTCCGCGTGCGGCGTCTGCGGCAAGGACAGCGTCGACGAGGCCTTGCAGACCCGCCCCGCGGTGCCGTGGCCGGGAGCGCGCCCCGACGCCGACGTCGTACGCCGCCTGCCGGAGGCGCTGAGGGAGCGTCAGTCCCTCTTCGCGCGAACCGGTGGCGTCCACGCGGCCGGGCTGGCCGACGCCGACGGCACCCTGCTGGTCGTGCGCGAGGACGTGGGTCGCCACAACGCCGTCGACAAGGTGACCGGTGCGCGCGTGCTGACCGGTGTGTCCCCTGCGGAGGCCTGCCTCGTCCTGAGCGGTCGGGTCGGCTTCGAGCTGGTGCAGAAGGCGGCTGCCAGCGGCATCGGATCGATCGTCGCGGTGGGTGCGCCGACCAGCCTGGCGGCCCGGCTGGCCGACGAGGCGGACATCGACCTCTGGGGTTTCACCTCCGCAGGCCGGACGGTCCGCTACGGCTGAGCGGCACCGCCGTCCGGCGTGGTGGCCCGTGGGTGTCGGTGCGGCGCTCTAGGTTCGCCTTGTGCGCATCCTCCACACCTCTGACTGGCACCTGGGGAGGTCCTTCCACCGCGAAGACCTGCTGGGCCACCAGGGTGCGTTCATCGACCACCTCCTCGAGGTGGTCGAGGCTGAGAAGGTCGACGTCGTGGTGGTCTCCGGTGACGTCTACGACCGTGCCCTCCCACACGTTGACGCGGTCGCCCTGGCGGACGAGACCTTCGCCCGGCTGGCGGCCTCCCGCGCCAAGGTCGTCGTCAGCAGCGGCAACCACGACAGTGCCCAGCGGCTCGGGTTCGGCTCGCGGCTGATGGACGCCGCCGGCGTCTTCGTCCGCACCGACGCCGCCACCGTCGGCACGCCGGTCGTCCTGAAGGACAGGCACGGCGAGGTCGCCTTCCACGCCATCCCCTACCTCGACCCGTCCGCGCTCCTCGAGCCGTGGGCCCTGGGCCACCGCAGCCACCAGGCCGCGCTGTCCGAGGCGATGACCCGCGTACGCCGCGACCTGGCCGCCCGTCCGGCAAAGACGCGATCCGTCGTGCTCGCCCACGCCTTCGTGGCCGGGGCGACGCCGTCGGAGTCCGAGCGCGACATCAGCGTCGGTGGGGTCTCGCGAGTGGCGACGAGCACCTTCGACGCGATCGACTACACCGCGCTCGGACACCTCCACGGGCCCCACGAGCTCGCCCCGGCCCTGCGCTACTCCGGCTCCCCGCTGGCCTACTCCTTCTCGGAGAGCGACCAGGTCAAGGGCACCTGGCTGGTGGAGCTCAACGCGAAGGGCTTCGCCTCGGCCCGGTGGATCGACGCTCCTGTGCCCCGGCGGCTGTCCCGGATCTCCGGGTCGCTCGACGACCTGCTGAGCGACCGGTCGCTGACCGACCGGGAGCGCGACTGGGTGCAGGCCACCCTTACCGACGTCCCCCGCCCGGCCCGGGCCATGGAGCAGCTGCGGCGCCGGTTCCCGCACACCCTCGTCCTGCAGTTCGCCATGGCAGCGGCCGACCCGCAGGCGCCACCCAAGCCCCCGGCAGGGCAGAGCGACCACGCCATCGCCCTCGACTTCGTCCGCCACGTGCGGGGCGTCCCAGCGACGACACCGGAGTCCGACCTGCTGCAGGAGGCGGTCGACGGCTGCTGCCACGATCCCGACCAGGACGTGCTGGTCGGCGTGTCGGTTGGGGAGGGCGGGTGAGGCTCCACCACCTCGAGATCACCGGTTTCGGGCCCTTCGCCGACCCCACCCGCATCGACTTCGACGTCCTGTCCGAGAGCGGCCTGTTCCTCCTCAGCGGACCGACCGGTGCCGGCAAGTCCAGCGTCCTCGATGCCGTCTGCTTCGCGCTCTACGGCGACGTCCCAGGTGACCGGTCCACCGCCAAGCGCCTGCGCTCCGACCACTCGGCCGACGACGTGGTCCCCCGCGTGGTGCTGGAGGCCACGCTGTCGGGCCGTCGGTTCCGGATCGACCGTTCGCCTGCCTGGTCGCGACCGAAGAAGCGCGGCACCGGCACGACCACCGAGCAGGCCCGGGTGGTGATCTCCGAGCGTCGCCCCTCCGCCGACGGCTCCGACGCGTGGCACCCGCTCAGCACCCGCCTCGACGAGACGGGTCAGCTCGTCACCCGCCTGGTGGGCATGAACCTGCCCCAGTTCTGCCAGGTCGCGCTGCTTCCACAAGGCCGGTTCCAGGCCTTCCTTCGCGCCCGCTCCGACGAACGCCACGCGCTCCTGCAGCAGGTCTTCCAGACCGGACGCTTCGACAGCGTCGAGCGGTGGCTGCGCGAGCGGCGCCTGGAGCTGCGCCGCACCGCCGAGGCGCACCAGCGCGCCGTCGCCGACCTGGTCAGCCGGGTCAGCGAGGTGGGCGATCGCGACGCCCCCGGCGACTGGCAGGAGGACCCGACGGTCCTCCACACCTGGATCGACGAGCTGACCACGGCGGCGGTCACCGCCTCGGTGGAGCAGGCGATCCGGGTCGAGGCCGCGTCCGCGGAGGAGGTGGCCGCCGCCGAGGCGTCCGCCGCGGGCATCGAGCTCGCGGGCCAGCGCGCCACCTACGCGAGCGCGCGCTGCGCATGGGCGAGTGTCGAGGCCGACACCCCGGCCCACGAGGACCGCCAACGTCGGGTCGCGCAGGCACAGAAGGCCGGCCCCGTACGACCGCTCCACGAGCTGGCCCTCGACGCGGGCAAGGAGGTGCGCCTCCTCGACGAGCAGAGCCGCACCACGCGCGCGGCCCTCGTCGCGATGCTGGAGCTCCCCTCCCTCGACGACCAGGAGATCGCCGAGCACCAGCGCGCCGCCACCCGCACGCTCACCGACATCGGCCGCGTGCGCCCCCTGCAACGGCAGATCGTCGACCTGGAGCGGCAGCTGGGCCGGCTCACCCGATCCAAGGCGGAGACCGACACGGAGCTGTGCCGGGTCGAGGCCCGGGCGCACGAGATCCCCGAGGTCCTGTCCGGGATCGAGTCCGGACTGGTCGCAGCGCGCGAGGCCGTCGCCCTTGTCGAGACCCTGAGCGCCGAGGTGGATCTGGTCCGCGCGCGCACCCGGGCCGCGAGGTCCGCCGAGGCCCTGACCACCGAGCTGGCGGCGGCGGAGCAGGCGATGAGCGCGGCCACGCAGGCTCGACTGCTGGCGAGGGAGACCCTCGTCGAGATCCGCGAGCGACGCCTGGACGGCATGGCCGCGGAGATCGCCGGCAAGCTGGCCGTTGGGGGATGCTGCCCGGTGTGCGGATCGGCGGAGCACCCCTCCCCCGCCTCGCCGGCGCCCGGCGCCCCCGACGAGGTGGCCGAGCGCGAGGCCCGCCGGGAGGTGGACGACCTGGAGGTCGTGGTGGAGGCCCATGCCCAGCAGGTGCGCGGCCTCGGGAGCCGACTGGCGACCGCCCTCGCCGAGGCCGGCGGCTCGGTCGAGCACCTCCTCGTCGAGGAGGACGACGCCCTGGCCCGCCTGGAGCGGGCCCGGCGCACGGCGGCACACGTCGACTCCCTGGCGGCCCGCGTCGAGACCCTCCAGGCCGAGCAGCGAGCGCTGACGGAGTCGCTCCAACGGCTCACCGCCACCGCCACCCAGCTCGACACCGACACCGCTGTCGTGGCGACGCGGATCGAGAGCCTGCGCAGCCAGGTCCGGGAGGTCGTACCAGACGACACCGACCTGGACGCCCTGACGGCCTTCCACCAGAAGGTCGAGGAGCTCGGCCGCCAGTGTCTCGACGTCACGGCCGAGCTCGCGCGTGCGCGCGCCACCGCGACGAGCACCCAGGAAGCGGCGGACGCACTCGCCGCCCGGGCCGGCTTCAAGTGCTCGGCAGAGGCCGCCGCGTCCTGGCTCCCCGACACCGAGCTCGCCGCTCTCCAGCAGCAGATCGACCGCCACGAGCGCGAGGCCGCCCGGGTCCGCGACCTGCTGGCCGACGAGGACCTCATCCGCTCGGCGAAGGCCGAGGCGCCGGACCTCGAGGCGCTGGCGCAGGACCACCACCGTGCCAAGGAAGCCGCCGCGCTCGCCCGGCAGACCGACATGAGCCTGCGCGACCGCGGCCGACGCCTGCGCGGCCTGGCCGTCGAGGTGGCGGCGGCGCTCTCCGTTTGGGCGCCGGTCCGCGCCGACCTCGCCCTGTCGGTCGACCTGGCGGCGCTCGTGGAGGGCAAGCACCCCGACAACCGGCTCCAGATGCGGCTCTCCGCCTACGTCCTCGCACACCGGCTCGGCCAGGTCGTCGACGCGGCCAACCTGCGCCTGTCCACGATGAGCGACCAGCGCTACTCCCTCGTCCACACCGGCCGGCGCGGAGCCGGCGAGACCCGGGGCGGACTGAGCCTGCTGGTGCGCGACGACTGGACCGGCGACAGCCGCGACCCGGCGACCCTGTCCGGCGGCGAGACGTTCGTCGTGTCACTGGCGCTGGCGCTGGGCCTGGCCGACGTCATCACCGACGAGGCCGGCGGCACCGATCTCGACACGCTCTTCGTCGACGAAGGGTTCGGTTCCCTCGACGCCGAGACGCTGGAGGACGTGATGGACACCCTCGACACGTTGCGCGACGGCGGCCGCGTGGTCGGCGTGGTGAGCCACGTGCCCGAGCTCCAGACGAGGATCCCCACCCAGCTCCGGGTGCACCGCGGGCGTCACGGCAGCCGCACGAGCCTCCACCTCGCCTAGGCCTGCCCGGCCGGTCGTGCCCGCTTCTGTGCCTCCGATAGGTTCCTGCCCATGAGTGCGCCCGGGCTCGACCCGACCTTCAGCGACCTGCCGCACCGCCACCTCGGCGACGTGGCCCTGGCTCGCGCCCAGGAGCTGGGCGCCAGCCACGCGGACTTCCGCCTCGAGCGCAACCGCTACCAGCACCTCGGTGCCCGCGACGGGATCCTCCAGACCGCGAGCGACGCCGAGGACCTCGGGTTCGCGGTCCGCGTCGTGCACGGCGGTGCGTGGGGCTTCGCCTCCGGAGTGGTCCTGACCGACGACGAGGCCCGCCGCGTGGCGGAGACCGCGGTCGCGGTCGCCAAGGTCGCGGCCGCGATGACCACGACCCCCGTCGAGCTGGCACCGGAGCCGGTGCACGACGACGTCACGTGGATCTCCGGCTACGAGGTGAACCCGCTGGACGTCCCGACCCCGGAGAAGGCGGCGCTCCTCGTCGACTGGACCGAGCGGCTGCGCACCGGCACGGCCGTGGCCCACGCCACCGCGTTCCTGCAGCAGGTGCAGGAGAACAAGTACTACGCCGACCTGTCCGGCACCCGCACGACCCAGCAGCGCGTCCGCCTCCAGCCCGGCTTCGAGGCGACCGGCGAGGACGAGCAGACCGGCATCTTCGACTCGATGGCCTCCATCGCCCCGCCGGTGGGACGCGGCTGGGAGTACCTGACCGACTCGCACTGGGACTGGGACGCCGAGCTGGCCGAGGTCCCCGAGCTCCTCGCCGAGAAGCTCAAGGCCCCCAGCGTGGAGGCGGGGACGTACGACCTGGTCGTCCACCCGTCCAACCTCTGGCTCACGATCCACGAGTCGATCGGCCACGCGACGGAGCTGGACCGGGCGCTGGGCTACGAGGCCAACTACGCCGGCACGTCGTTCGCCACCTACGACAAGCTCGGCACCCTGCAGTACGGCTCGAACGTGATGAACGTCCGGGGCGACCGGACGCAGGAGCACGGCCTCGCCACCGTCGGCTACGACGACGAGGGCGTCGAGACCCAGAGCTGGGACATCGTGCGCGACGGGGTGCTCGTCGGCTACCAGCTCGACCGCTCGATGGGGCACCTCAAGCCCGAGCTCAACGACGGCCGCTCCAACGGCTGCGCCTACGCCGACTCCCCCGGGCACATCCCGATCCAGCGCATGGCCAACGTCTCGCTCATGCCCGGCACGGACGACCTGTCCACCGACGACCTGCTCTCGCGTGTCGAGCGGGGCATCTACGTCGTGGGCGACAAGTCGTGGAGCATCGACATGCAGCGCTTCAACTTCCAGTTCACGGGCCAGAGGTTCTACAAGATCACCGACGGCAGGCTCGACGGGATGCTGCGCGACGTCGCCTACCAGGCGACCACCACCGACTTCTGGAACTCGCTCGAGGCCGTCGGCGGGCCCGACACGTGGGTGCTCGGCGGCGCGTTCAACTGCGGCAAGGCCCAGCCGGGCCAGGTGGCCGCCGTCAGCCACGGCTGCCCGACGTCGCTGTTCCGCGGCGTCAACATCCTCAACACCATCGACGAGGCAGGCCACTGATGACGACCACCGTGCGCAGCACAGCCCAGCAGCTGGTCGAGCACGCTCTCGCGACCTCGACGGCGGACGACTGCATCGCGATCGTCCGCGACGTCACCAGCGCCAACCTGCGCTGGGCCAACAACACCCTCACCACCAACGGCGTGATGACCGAGGTCTCGGTGACCGTCGTCAGCTTCGCCGCCGTCGACGGAGGCATCGCCACCGGGTCCGTGTCGGGCAGCGCCGCGACCACCGACCAGGTCGCCGCGCTCGTGACGGCCGCGGACTCTGCCGCACGCGCCGGATCCCCCGCCGAGGACGTGGGCGAGCTCATCGGCGACGTCACCTCCTCCGACTGGGACACCGGTCCGGAGCACACCGACATCGGCGTGTACGACGCCTTCGCGCCCGCCCTCGGTGAGGCGTTCCGGCAGGCCACCGCCGAGGACCGGCTGCTCTACGGCTTCGTCAACCACGAGGTCGCGACCACCTACCTCGGCTCCAGCCGCGGTCTCCGGCTGCGCCACGTACAGCCCACCGGCCACTACGCCTGCACCGGCAAGGACACCTCGCTCACCCGGAGCGCGTGGACCGGGGGCGCCACCCGCGACTTCCGCGAGGTCGACGCCGCCGCGATGGCCGCGACCGTCGCCCAGCGGCTGCGGTGGGCCGAGCGACGCATCGACCTGCCCGCGGGACGCTACGACACGATCCTGCCGCCCTCGTCGGTCGCCGACCTCATGATCGACGCCTACTGGAACGCCGGCGCCCGCGTCGCCCACGAGGGCGAGTCGGTCTACAGCCGGCGAGGCGGCGGCACTCGGATCGGTGACAAGGTCGCGGCACCCGGTGTGAACCTGTTCTCCGACCCTGCCCACCCGGGCCTCGAGTGCGCGCCGTTCGTCATCGCCGGTGCGTCCGACAACACCGAGTCCGTCTTCGACAACGGGCTCCCGCTCGAGCGCACCGACTGGATCCGTGACGGTCTCCTCACCGGCCTGCTCCAGACCCGCCACTCGGCGGGGATGACCGGCCAGCCCGTCACCCCGATGATCGACAACCTGGTCCTCGAGGTCGGCGACGGCGCCGGCAGCATGGACGACATGATCGCCGGCACCCAGCGCGGCCTGCTGCTGACGTGCCTGTGGTACATCCGCGAGGTCGACCCGCAGACCATGCTGCTGACCGGCTTGACCCGCGACGGCGTCTACGTCGTCGAGGACGGCGAGATCGTCGGCGCGGCCAACAACTTCCGCTGGAACGAGAGCCCCATCGACCTGCTCAACCGGTTCAGCGGGGCCACCGAGTCGGTGCCGAGCTTCAGCAGGGAGTGGGGCGACGACTACTTCTCCCGCACCGCAACGCCCGCGCTCCGGATCCCCGACTTCAACATGTCGAGCGTGTCGCAGGGAGTCTGACGTCAGCGACGCGGGTGTCCGCCGGGGATCGGGACATCCGGGTCGTAGGGCACGCGCGTGTAGACGAACGTCGCGCACTCGAGGTTGCGGATCGAGCCGTCTGGACGCCGGACCACCTCGAGCCGCTCGCCCCGGTGGTAGCCCAGGACCCCGACCAGGGCGCCGTCGACCAGCTCGAAGCGGTCGGTGACGACACCGCGTCGCGCCATCGCCCGCAGCTCGAGGCCCTCGTTGTGCCAGCGGACGTCGTACGCCGTGTTCCCCCAGAACCACACCCCCGGTACGCCGTGCAGCTCGCCGGGCAGCACGGTGGTCGGTCGCCACGGGGCGGGTCGCTCCTCGTCTGCGTCGGGGTCTCCCTCGATCAATGAGACAGCCAGGTCTCGCGGGTCGATGCCGGTCGTGGCGTTGGCCAGCACCACCGCACCGATCCCGCTGTCCGGGTCGACGTGGAGGGACGCCAGGAACCCCGGCATCGAGCCGTTGTGACCGACAAGCCGCCCGCCCGGGTGGACCCCGAGCATCAGGCCGAGGCCGTAGTCGTCCGTGACCGGCTGTCGCATCTCGGCCAGCGTGGCCGGTGCCAGTGCGTCGGGACGGGCGCCGCCGAGCACCTGTCCCCAGGTCACCATGTCCGCCAGGGTCGACCAGAGCTGGCCGGCAGGCGCCATCGCCCCGGTGTCGGTGAGGGGCTCGTGCACACGGATGCCGGTGAAGTGGTCGACGCTCCAGCCTGGTTGTGCCCCCGGGCGCGGCAGGTACGACGTGGAGCGCATGTCGAGCGGGGCGAGCAGCCGCTCCGCCACGAGGCGGCGCCACGGCGTGCCGAACCGACGGGCGAGCACCTCGCCGAGCAGCGCGAAGCCCAGGTTGGAGTAGTGGAACCACTCCCCCGCGCCGGCGACGCGGCCCGCACCGTCGTTGGCCTCCGTGAGCGCGGCGAAGTCGCCGCCGCGGGTCCGCTCCCACCACTCACCGCGCGGCTCGCTCTGCATCCCCGACGTGTGCGCGAGCGCGTCGCGGAGGGTCGCCTCGGCGTAGCCGACCTCTCCCAGGTGCTCGCCGAAGGTGTCGGACAGGTCCAGCAGCCCCGCGTCGCGTGCCTGCATGACCAGGACCGCGGTCATGGTCTTGGTGATCGACCCGATCCGGTACTGCCCGTCGAGTCCGGGGGCCGTTCCCGCACCCCCCGCCCACACCGCGCCGTAGCGGTCGAAGACGGCACCGACGACCGACGTCAGGCGGCCCTCGGCCTGGGCGACGTCGAGCAGCCGTTGCCGCTGGATGCTCATGCGCGTACTCGCTTCGCTCCGTGCGCGCATGAGGCACGTGTCGCGCTGTGCTGAATGGCTCGCTCGCTCCGCTCGCTCACTCGGCGAACGCCTCCGGCGGCGGACAGGCGCACACGAGGTTGCGGTCGCCGTAGGCCTGGTCGATCCGGGCGACCGGCGGCCAGTACTTGTCGGGGTCGATCCCCTTCGGGAAGACGCCCACCTCACGCGAGTAGGACCGGTCCCAGTCGCCGACCAGCGCCCGCGCGGTGTGGGGGGCGTGGCGCAGCGGCGAGTCCTCGGGCGTCCACTCGCCGGCCTCGACGCGCGCGATCTCGCCGCGGATGGCGATCATCGCGTCGCAGAACCGGTCGATCTCGGCCAGGTCCTCGGACTCGGTCGGCTCGACCATCAACGTGCCGGCCACGGGGAAGGACATGGTCGGGGCGTGGAACCCGTAGTCGACGAGCCGCTTGGCGACGTCGTCGACGCTGACCCCGCTGGCCTTCGTCAGTCCGCGCAGGTCGAGGATGCACTCGTGGGCCACGAGGTCGCCGTGCCCGCGGTAGAGGACCGGGAAGTGCTCCTCGAGCCGGTGGGCGATGTAGTTGGCGGACAGCACCGCGACCGCCGTGGCCCGGGTCAGTCCGGCCGCGCCCATCATCCGGATGTAGGCCCACGTGATCGGCAGGATGCCGGCGGAGCCGTAGGGCGCCGCGCTGATCGGGCCGATCCCGTGGCGCTTCTCCGCCTCGGGGTGCCAGGCGTGCGAGGGGAGGTACGGCGCCAGGTGGGCGCGTACGGCGACCGGCCCGACACCCGGACCGCCACCTCCGTGGGGGATGCAGAAGGTCTTGTGCAGGTTGAGGTGCGAGACGTCGCCGCCGAACTCCCCGGGCCGTGCATAGCCGAGGAGCGCGTTGAGGTTGGCGCCGTCGACGTAGACCTGGCCACCGTGGTCGTGGACGATCTTGCAGAGGTCGGTGATGGTGTCCTCGTAGGCCCCGTGGGTCGAGGGGTAGGTCACCATGATCGCCGCCAGCGTCTCGGCGTGCTGGTCGCACTTCGCGAGCAGGTCGTCGAGGTCGACGGAGCCGTCGTCGGAGGCCTTGACCACGACCACCTTCATGCCGGCCATGACGGCCGAGGCGGCGTTGGTGCCGTGCGCCGAGGACGGGATGAGGCAGATGTTGCGGCCGGTGTCACCGTTGGCCCGGTGGTAGCCGCGGATCGCGAGCAGCCCCGCGAGCTCGCCCTGCGAGCCCGCGTTGGGCTGGACGGAGACCTTGTCGTAGCCGGTGACCTCGGCCAGCCAGCCCTCGAGGTCGTCGACGAGCTCGCGATAGCCGGTGGCGTCCTGGGCGGGGGCGAACGGGTGCAGGTCGGCGAAGCCGGGCAGGCTCACCGGCTCCATCTCGGTCGTCGCGTTGAGCTTCATGGTGCACGACCCCAGCGGGATCATGCCGCGGTCGAGCGCGTAGTCCCGTCCCGAGAGCCGCGCCAGGTAGCGCAGCATCTGGGTCTCGCTGTGGTGGGAGTTGAAGACCTCGTGGGTCAGGAACTCGGTGGTCCGGCGCAGCTCCTCGGGGAGCCCGGACCGGCCTGTCTCGGTGGCGGCTGGGACGCCGAAGGCGCGGAGGACAGCCGTGACCGTCGACGGGCTGGTGCGCTCGGACGTGGAGAGTCCGACGTGGTCGTCGTCGATGAGGCGCAGGTGCAGCCCGACCGTGCGCGCGGCCGTGACGACCTCGGCGGCACGACCCGGGACCGACACCGTGAGCGTGTCGAACCAGCTCGTGTTGACCACCTCCGCTCCCCCGGCCGTCAGCGCCGCGGCGATCCGGTTGGCGTGGTCGTGCGTCCGCTGCGCGATGCGCCGCAGGCCCTCAGGCCCGTGGTAGACGGCGTACATCGACGCGACCACGGCGAGCAGGACCTGGGCGGTGCAGATGTTGGAGGTCGCCTTGTCGCGGCGGATGTGCTGCTCGCGGGTCTGGAGCGCGAGTCGGTAGGCGGGGCGGCCCTCGGCGTCGACCGAGACCCCGACCAAGCGCCCGGGCAGGTGGCGCTCCAGGCCGGACGAGACCGACATGAACCCGGCGTGGGGACCCCCGTAGAAGAGGGGTACGCCGAAGCGCTGGGAGGAGCCGACGACCACGTCGGCGCCGAAGGTGCCGGGCGCCTCGAGCAGCGCCAGGGACAGGATGTCGGCCGCCACCACGGCCAGCGCGCCGCGATCGTGGGCCGCCTCGATCACGGGGCGTGGGTCCGGCACCGACCCCGACGCACCGGGGTACTGGATCAGCACCCCGCACAGCTCACCCTCCGGGAGTCCGTCGTCCAGGTCGGCGACGACGACCTCGATGCCCAGGCCCTCCGCCCGGGTGCGGATCACCTCGATCGTCTGCGGCAGCGCGTCGGCGTCGACCACGAACGGGCCGGACACGTTGCGCTGTGCCCGGCGCACGAGCGTCATCGCCTCGGCCGCGGCGGTGCCCTCGTCGAGCAGCGATGCGTTGGCCGTCGGCAACCCAGTGAGGTCGGCGACGACGGTCTGGAAGTTGAGCAGCGCCTCGAGGCGTCCCTGCGAGATCTCCGGCTGGTAGGGCGTGTAGGCGGTGTACCAGGAGGGGTCCTCGAGGACGTTGCGCCGGATCACCGGCGGGGTGAGGGTCGCATGGTAGCCGAGGCCGATCATCGCCTCGGCCGGCCGGTTCTGCGAGGCCAGGGTGCGCAACGCCCGTGCGGTGGCCTCCTCGTCGAGCGGGTCCGGCAGGTCGAGTGCGGCGGTGGTGCGGATCCCCCCCGGGACAGCGGCGGCCATCAGTGCCTCCAGGGACTCGTGACCCACCGCCCGCAACATCTGCGCCACATCTGCGTCGTCGGGGCCGATGTGGCGGGCGACGAACTCACCCAGCGCTGCGCTTGCAGGGCTGGTCGACGAGTCGGTGGTGATCTGTCCGCTGGTGGGCGTGGCGTCCGGCACGGGGGCTCCTGAGGTCACTTCGATCGACCTCCCCCTCTGTCGGCCCGGTGCCTCCAGAGTGCCAGCCTCATGCGGTCCGGGTGCCTGAGAGGTTCCGGGGAGGAATTGCCCCTTCGGCGCACTGCGGCCGCCGTGGAGCTGCCGCCGTGACTCTCCCGCATGGGATGTCAGCTCTCGAAGTCTAGCGGCGTACGCGGAGATGAACGAGGCCGCCCGGTCTTCCGGGCGGCCTCGTCGGGGTCAGTGGTGTGGCGTGGTCAGCCGGTCTGGCGGGAGGCGCGTCGCGCGGCGAGCTCGTCGCCGGGGATCGGCGAGGCCGACTCGTCCGCCGTGCGCTCGCTGGGCAGCTCGGCGAGCGTGCCCTCGATCTCGCGCCAGACACCGCCGATCGCGATGCCGAAGACGCCCTGGCCGCCCTGGAGCAGGTCGATGACCTCGTCGTTGCTCGTGCACTCGTAGACCGAGGCGCCGTCGCTCATGAGGGTCACGCGGGTCAGGTCGTCGGTGCCCCGCTCGCGCAGGTGCGCCGTGGCGGTGCGGATCTGCTGCAGCGAGATGCCGGCGTCGAGGAGCCGCTTGACGACCTTGAGGATCAGGATGTCGCGGAAGGAGTAGAGCCGCTGCGAGCCGGACCCGGCCGCACCGCGCACGCTCGGCTCGACCAGGCCGGTGCGAGCCCAGTAGTCGAGCTGGCGGTAGGTGATGCCGGCGGCGTTGCAGGCGGTCGGGCCGCGGTAGCCGGTGTCACTGGGCAGCGGGGAGACGTCGTCGGCGAAGAGCAGGCCCTGCTCCTCGGCGAGGTCCGCCGCCTCGGCCGCAGCCTTGGCTCGCGCGACGTCGGCGCCATGTTCGTTCTCGTTGCTACCCACAGCAGACCCTCCAGGTCGGTTCCTCCGCTGGCAGTAACTCCTGGGGAAGGGCCCGCCCGGGTGTCGGTGGATCTGACAACCACAGCGGTGGAGTTACAACAGAGACAGTTCAAGGTAAGCCCGTGGGTTCGGGTTGTCCATCGTCGTATCGGCGTGTCGCAACCCTCAACCTCAGGTTGAGGGTCAGGGTTACACGTGGGACTAGTGTGACTCGAAGTCGTCGGGCGAGACGTGGTCGAGGAACTCGCGGAACCGCTCGACCTCGTCCTCCTGCTCGGCGGGGACCGCGAGGCCGGCCTCGTCGAGCACCGCTTCCGCGCAGACGATGCGGGTGCCGGTGCGCAAGGCCAGGGCAATGGAGTCGGACGGGCGGGCGCCGACCTCGGCCCCACTCTCGAAGACCAGCTGGGCGAAGAAGATGCCGTTCTGGATGTCGACGATCCGCACCTCGTCGAGGCGCTGGCCCGTCGCGGCGAGCACGTCGCGCAGCAGGTCGTGGGTCAGCGGTCGCGGCGGCGTGACGCCCTGCTGGGCGAACGCGATGGCGGTGGCCTCGACCGCACCGATCCAGATCGGGAGGTAGCGCTCCCCCGTCACCTCGCGCAGCAACACGATCGGCTGGTTGGAAGGCATCTCGACGCGGACACCCACGACGTCCATTTCGCGCATGCCCCCAGCCTACTCAGCAACCCTGATGTGGATCAGCCGCGGTCGAGGCCGACCTTCACCAACGTCGCGTGCAGTCGTACGGACAGCGCGGCGATCTCCGACGTGGCGTCCTCGGCACGGCCCCGTGCGGCGGCGTCACGACCGCGGGCCAGGGGGGCGACGACCTGCTGGACCAGCCCGACCTCCCGATCGGCCGCGGTCTTGAACGCGCGCAGGTGACGCGGCTCGAAGCCGAAGTCGGCCAGCTCCCGGGCGGTCTGGGCGACGACGAGCGCGTCGCTGTCGAAGTGTCCCGTGCCGGTGCGGGCACTGATCAGGCCGTACTGCTCCAGCTGCGAGAGCAGCTCCTCGGAGATGTCCGCGACCTTGAGCAGCTCCCGCCTCGAGAGCCGCAGGTCGCTGGTGCGGCGGAACGACTCCGGGCTGGGGAGGCCGTCGGAGCTGAGGGCGACCTTCGGCACGGTCGGGACCACCGACTCGATGGCCGGCGGCTCGAGGCCGCGATCGATCGCGTCGAGGTGGTCGCCGATGACCTTGAGGGGAAGGTAGTGGTCGCGCTGCATCAGCAGGATGTAGCGGAGCCGTGCGATGTCGTCACCGGAGAACTTGCGGTAGCCGGCGGCGGTGCGCTCGGGCTTGACCAGGCCCTGGTCCTCGAGGAAGCGGATCTTCGGGATGGTCACACCGGGGAAGTCGGGGCGCAGCTGGTCGAGGACCTGCCCGATGTTGTAGCGGGCGCCACGACTCGCAGCCGATGACGTCGAGGCACTCACGGATCAGCTGACCGGGTGGGAGGAGAAGAACACCAGGCGGTACTTGCCGATCTGCACCTCGTCGCCGTCGTTGAGCTCGACGGAGTCGATGCGATCGCGGTTGACGTAGGTGCCGTTGAGGCTGCCCACGTCGCTGACGGTGAAGCCTGAGCCGGAGCGGCGGAACTCCGCATGCCGACGCGAGACCGTGACGTCGTCGAGGAAGATCTCGCTGTCGGGGTGGCGGCCCGCGCCGACCACGTCCGTGTCGAGAAGGAACCGGCTGCCGGCGCTGGGTCCGCGCTGCACCACCAGCAGGGCGTGGCCCTCGGGGAGTGCGTCCACCGCGGCGGCGTCGACCGCGCTCAGCTGGCGGTCGGAGGACTCGCGCTGGTCGGGCACGCCGAAGGTGATCGTCGCAGTGCTCTCGGCCGGCGTGGCACCGGTGTCTTCCCCACCGAGCAGCTTGGTGCCGCACTGGGCACAGAAGCGGGCATCGTCAGGGTTCTGCTTGCCACAGGCGGTGCAGAACGGCATGGAAACTCCTCGACAGATCGACACCCAACCCTCAGCCGAGGGTTGAGGTTGACGGTTCCTCCGAACCTACCAGCCTCGCGATGAGGCGCGGCGGCCATTGGGCTCGCGTCGGACTCGGGTCAGGGACTCGGGTCAGGGACTGGGTCAGGACGGGGTTCTCAGCCGTCGAGGCCGGCCTGGTACGCGGCGGCATCCATGAGCCCGTCGACCTGGTCGGGGTCGGACACGCTGACCTCGAACAGCCACCCGGCCTCGTAGGGGTCGCTGTTGACCAGCTCCGGGGTCGAGTCGAGCGCGGTGTTGGTCGCCACGACCTCGCCGGAGACCGGGGCGTAGATGTCGCTGACGGACTTGGTCGACTCGAGCTCGCCGCAGGTGTCGCCCGCGGTCACGGTGTCGCCCACCTGCGGCAAGGAGACGTAGACGATGTCGCCGAGCGCGCCCTGCGCGAAGTCGGTGATGCCCACCCGGACCGAGCCCTCGGCGTCGCCGGGGCTGCGGACCCACTCGTGCTCGCTGGTGTACTTCAGGTTCTCCGGATACACGTGGGACTCCTCGTGCTGCTCGTGCTGCGGGGCTGGGACTGCTCGGCAGGCTACTGGCCCGCGCCGAGCTCCGCATACTCAGGCCGTGGCGCCTCGCGGACGCTGGTGATCTCCACTGACTCCAGGTCCTCGATCGTGACGGTCGCCCCGTCGAGGGACTGCAGCGTCTCGACCGGACCGGTCGAGAAGGTGAGCGCGGTCCGGAGGATGTGGGGGTCGCCGATGACGTCCAGGACGTACGGCGACTCGAGCAGCTGGCCGTCGAGCTCGATCCCGCCGACGGCGTCCTCGAACGAGCTGTCGGCCCCGAGCCGGATGGAGTCGTTGAACTCCATGGCCTCGGCACCCGCGGTGCGCAGCTCCTGGATGGTGTCGAGCAGGGAGCCCACGCTCACCTGGCTCGTCGACTCCGTGATCGTCACCCGCAGCCCCTGACCCGAGACCGGCACGAGCCCGGCGATGATGTTGAGGGTGCGCACGCGTTGCTGGGCCTCGTCCAGCGCCGCCGACCGCGCCTGGCTCTCGTCCAGCAGCTCGTCGCGGCGGGCCTCCAGCCGGTCGACCTCTCGACGGGCCCGCTCGGCGGTGCCGGTGAGCCCGTCGAGCACCTGGATGAGCTCGCTCTCGCGCAGGCCGGCATAGGTGTCGTTGGCCGCGGTGTCGCGGACCTGGACGACGGAGGCGAAGCCGAGGACGGCCAGCAGCACCGCGACCACGGCCTGTCGGCGCGAGGGACGCAGGAGGGCCGCCAGCAGCCTGTCGCGCCCTGGATCTTCCTCGCCCGGAGGGCCGGCGGTCGAGCCGTGCTTCGATCTGTCCCGCGGAACGGGTGTGCGGTCAGGCATGGAACACGTGCCTGCGGATGGCCGCAACGTTGGAGAAGATGCGGATCCCGAGCACGACGACCACGCCGGTGGTCAGCTGGGCGCCGACACCGAGCTGGTCGCCGAGGTAGACGATCGCCGCGGCGATCACGACGTTGCTGACGAAGGAGACGACGAAGACCTTGTCGTCGAAGATGCCGTCGAGGTAGGCGCGCAGGCCACCGAAGACCGCGTCGAGCGCCGCCACCACGGCGATGGGCAGGTAGTTCTGGAGGCTCAACGGGACGTCAGGGGCGAAGACCAGCCCGGCGATGATGCCGAGCAGCAGGCCCAAGGCGGCAATCACGGCGCGCTTCCCTCTCCTTCGGTGACGCCTTCGGGATCGGCGTTCAGCTCGATCACATCACGCAGCGCCCGTTCCGGCGCGGCCGGCAGGCGGATGTCGTCCACATTCTCAGGGGTGTAGAGGAATCCCAAGCCGTTGACGAGGGCGAACCACTCCTGTCCCTGGCTGGTCTGGAGCAGGCGCGCCTGCAGGGTCCTGGGATCACCGATGGCCTGCACGACGTAGGGGGCGATGACCGGTCGTCCGTTGACGTGGATCGCGCGGTTGGTGTTGCGGATGCCGCCCAGGACGTTGATCCGCTGGTCGTTGATGGCGATGGCCTCCGCGCCGGCCTCCCAGAGGCCGTCCACCAGGATGGCGAGGTCCTCGTCGCGGATCTCGTTGTCCACCTCGGCGCCTGGCCGGTTGTCGACGGTGATGCGCACCCCCGGGCCCTCCACGGCGGCGTAGCCGGTGTTGAGCTCGGCCCGACGCACCCTGGACCGGATGTCGTCGAGCTGGGCCTGCAGCCTGGTGCTGGTGCTGGCTGCCGCCTGGTTGGACTGGGTGAGCTCGGCCACCCTGCGCTGGATGTCGCCGAGCTGGTCGGACCGGGACTCGATCTGCTCCACCAGCGCCGCCCGGCTCAGCTCGTTGACCTCTGCCTCGCGGTCGGTCTGCACCGCCACGATCGCGGCCATGACCCCGAGTGCCGCGACGGCGATCACGCTGGCCCAGTGTGGTTGCGAGGGCTGCGTGGGCGCCTTGCCCGCCACGACACGCTGCTGCGCCACGTGGGCGTAGTCCTCGTCCATCGACCGGGCCGTGATCAGGGTCAGCAGGGGCGTCGTCACGTGCTCGGGGAGCTCGCGCTCTCGTGTGTCAGCCATGGTCGGTCGCCGGCGACGTACGCCGTGGTGTGTCGCGCAGGAGCGCCCGCACCTGCCACGCGTAGAGCACGCCGGCCCACCAGTAGAGGCCGATCCCCCACCAGGCGAAGGCCCAGCCGAAGTTGCGGGCCAGTGTCGCCACGACGCCGGTGCCCTCGCCGAGCAGCAGCAGCGGGAACGCGTAGAGCAGGTTGAACGTGGCCGCCTTGCCGAGGAAGTGGACCGGAAGGGCGGAGAAGCCCCGGGTGCGCAGGAACGGGACCAGCCCCCACAGGAACAGGTCACGCAGCGGCAGGGCGATGGCCACCCACCACGGGATGATGTCGCGCAGGTAGAGGCCGATGACGACCGCGAGGATGTAGAGCCGGTCGGCCACCGGGTCGAGGATCTCGCCGAGGCGGGAGAACTGGTCGAGGCGCCGGGCCAGCCAGCCGTCGAGGAAGTCGGTGAACCCCGCGACCATGAGCACGACGAGCGCGATGGCGTCCGCCTCCGGGCCGAGGACGAGCCACAGGAAGACGGGCACACCGGCGAGCCGCACCACACTGATGATGTTGGGCACGGTCCAGACGCGGGTCGCTTCCTCGGACACGATCAGACCCTACCCAGCGCTCAGAGGTCCGCGGCGGACACATCGTGGTGCGCCGCGTCGCGGATCTCCCCCACGAGCTCCTCGAGCACGTCCTCGAGCGTGACGAGCCCGACGACCGTGCCGTCGCGATCCACGACGCGGGCCATGTGGGCGCCCTTGACCTGCAGGCTCTCCAGCGCGTCGTGGAGCAGGTCGTCGGGGTGGACCGAGGCGAAAGGACGGATCCACTTGTCCTCGATCACCCGCGACCGGCGGTCGTCGTCGGACTCGAGGGCGTCCTTGATGTGGAGGTAGCCCAGGAGGGTGCCGTCCTCGGCCGCAACCGGGAACCGGCTGAACCCGGTCGACGCGCACAGCGCCTCGACATCGGCCACGGTCGAGCCGGGAGCGACGGTCGCCAGGGTGTCGGGGGTCATCAGGATCGACCCGACGGACTTCTCGGTGAACCCGAGGGCGCCGGCGAGGCGGTCGTACTCCTCGGCCTCGATGAGGCCCTCGCCGCGCGACTCCTCGACGAGGGCGGCCACCTCCTCGCGCGTGAAGCTCGAGTGGACCTCGTCCCTGGGCTCGATCCTCAGCAGTCTCAGTACGCCGTTGGCCGCCATGTTCATGGCGGCGATCACCGGCCGGAGCACGGTGACGATCGCCATCATCGGCGGGCTCAGCACCAGCGCCGCGCGGTCGGGCCCGGCGAGGGCGATGTTCTTGGGCACCATCTCGCCGAGCACCACGTGGAGGTAGACCACGATCGACATCGCGACCACGAACGAGACGGGGTGCAACAGGTCGTCGGGGATCCTCGCCTGGTGGAACAGGGGCTCGAGCAGGTGGGCGACCGCCGGCTCCCCGACGGCACCGAGGCCCAGCGAGCAGATGGTGATGCCCAGCTGGGCACCCGCCATGACGAGCGAGATGTTCTCCATCGCACGCAAGGTGGTGCGGGCGGCACGCGAACCCGCCTGCGCTCGTGGCTCGATCTGGCTGCGCCGGGCCGAGAGCAGGGCGAACTCGGCTCCCACGAAGAAGGCGTTGAGGGCCAGCAGCACCACCGCCAGGCCCACGCCGAAGAGGTCACCGCTCATCGTCGGCATCCTCTTGCTCTTCCTCGTGCTCCGGAGCCACGACGCGCAGGTCCAGACGATCGATGCGCAGGCCGTCCATCCGCTCCACGGTGAGCGTGACCAGCCGCTCGCGCGGGTCGTGGGGATCGCTCCGGTCGGGCACCGCGACCTCGATGCGGTCCCCGGGCTCGGGGATCTTGCCGAGCTGGCGCACGACCAGCCCCGCGACGGTGTCGTAGTCCTCGTGGTCCGGGAGCTCGATATCAGTGGCGTCCTCCACCTCGTCCGGGCGGAGCAGGCCGGAGAGGGTCCAGCTGCCGTCGCGACGCTGCCTGATGCGCGCGCCGAGGCGATCGTGCTCGTCGGAGATGTCGCCGACGATCTCCTCCACCACGTCCTCGAGCGTGACGATGCCGGCGTGGCCGCCGTACTCGTCGAGCACGATGGCCATCTGGAAGCCGTCCTGGCGCAGCAGCGCGAGCAGGGGGTCGAGGCGCAGGCTGTCGGGCACGACGACGGGCTTGACCATGACGTGCTTGATCCTGGTGGTCGCCCGCTCGTGCACCGGGACCGCTACGGCGTGCTTGACGTGCACCGTGCCGACGACGTTGTCCTCGGCGTCGAGCACCGGGAAGCGTGAGTGCCCGGTCTGGCGGGCCAGGTCGATGACCGACGACACGCGGTCGCCGTCCTCGACGGTGGTGGTGCGCACGCGCGGAGTCATGATCTCGCTGGTGGTCCGGGTGCCGAACTCGACTGAGCGCTCAACCAGCTCCGCGGTCTCGGGGTCGAGCGTGCCTTGGTCGGCGGACCTCTGCACCAGCGACGCCAGCTCCTGGGAGCTGCGGGCCGAGCGGAGCTCCTCCTGGGGCTCGATCCCCAGTCGGCGCACGATCAGGTTGGCCGACCCGTTGAGGGCCCGAATCGGCCCACGCGTGAGCGCCGTGAAGCCGCGCATGAATCCCTGGGTGTTGCGAGCCGTCTGCAGCGGCCGGGCGATGGCGATGTTCTTCGGCACCATCTCGCCGAAGATCATCGTGACCACCGTGCCGATCGCCAGGCCGAGGCCGAGGGACAGCGGGGTGACCACGCCGTCAGGCAACCCAGCGGCTGCCAGCGGGTCGTCGATGAGATCCGCGATCGCAGGCTCGGCGAGGAATCCGATGGCCAGGTTGGTGACGGTGATCCCCACCTGGGCGCCCGAGAGCTGCGTCGACAACGAGCGCAGCGCGATCTGCACGCCGCGTGCACCGTCGTCGCCCTCGGCCGCCGCTCTCTCGACGCTCGGCCGGTCGACGGTGACGAAGGAGAACTCGGCCGCGACGAACAGTCCGCAGGCAGCCACGAGGGCCAACGAGACAAGCAGGAGCAGCAACGGGGTCACGACACGCGCCGGGTGTTCAGTGCGGTCGTGCGGGGACTTTGACTGTCGTCCATAGTCGGCGCGGGGGTTCCTTGTCTCGGCGTCGGCGAAGCCACAGACTACCGGTCCCAGCCATCTCGACCACACTCGTCGTGTCGCTTTGGGGAGGGGCACCCGGGCCACCTACTGTGTGCCCACAGCGGGGCGAGTCACGAGGACCCTCCGGTCCCGGGCGGGGGAATGACCTAGATGCGTGCGTGGGCTCAGTCGATCACGGCTGCGTTGCTGGTCGTGCTCGTCGCCACCCTCGCCACCGTCACCGCCAACGGTGACTCGAGCCGCACCGAGTCGGTGCGGATGGTGCAGACGACGCAGAACCCCAACGGGGCCACGCAGTCCGCGGCGGCGCCTCGCCCCAACCTGGTGTTCGTCCTCACCGACGACATGCGCGACGACGACCTCGCGCACATGCCGATCACGCAGCGGCTCCTCGCCGACCGGGGCATGGAGTTCACGGACGCGATATCCCCCCACCCGCTGTGCTGCCCTGCCAGGGCCCAGCTCGCCACCGGCCAGTACGCGCAGAACAACGGGGTCCAGCACAACCGCGGGGTCCACGGCGGCTTCCCGGCGCTCGACCCCACGCGCGAGGCGAGCTCCTGGTTCCGCGACAGCGGCTACCGCACCGGCTTCGTCGGCAAGTTCCTCAACGGCTACGGCCCCCGCGACGTACGTCCGTCCGGCTGGTCGCGGTGGGACGCGCTGACCCAGGGCGTCTACGACTACGTCAACTTCTCGATGACCGGTGACGGCCGGCCGCGCCGCTACACCGACAGCTACGTCACCTCGGTCATCGAGGACCACACCAACCGGGCCGTGCGCGACTTCGCCGCCGCCGGTGACCCGTTCGTGGTCTACGCCTGGCACCTCGCTCCGCACTACCGGATCACCCCCGAGGGCGGTCGCGGCCTGCCGCCCGCCGCCCCGCAGGACCGTGACCTCTTCCGGGACGCGCGGCCGGCGTCCTTCGACGACCCGGCGTTCGACGAGAGCGACGTCGCCGACCAGCCGGCCTACCTACGTCGCCTCTCCCCCGTCTCGCCCGTCTCCCGCGCCGGGATCCGCGAGGAGAACACCGCACGCCTGCAGTCCCTCCAGGCCGTGGACCGGGCGATCGGTTCCCTGGTCGAGACGCTGGAGGCCGAGGGCGTCCTCGACAACACCTACATCGTCTTCTCCTCCGACAACGGCTACTCCCTCGGCGAGCACCGCTTCGTCGGCAAGGACGTGCTGACCGAGGAAGCTCTGCAGGTGCCCCTGCTGGTGCGCGGTCCGGGCATCGCCGCGGCGTCGACCTCTGACCTGCCGGTCACCCTCGTCGACCTGCCTGTCACGTTCGCCGCGCTGACCGGGGTCTCGCCCCGCTGGCAGGTCGACGGCACGTCTCTGGCACCGACCCTGTTCGGCGACGAGCAGTCCTTCCGCGACACCACCCTCATCCAGACCGGTCGCACGCTCGGCGACGGGTGGTCGCACCGCGGCGTACGCACCGAGCGCTACCTCTACGGCACCGACGGCACCGACGCCTTCCTCTACGACCTGCTGGTCGACCCCGACGCTATGGACAACCGGATCGACGACCCGGCCTACGCGTCGGTGCAGGCCGCCCTCGAGCTGCGGCGCTCCGAGCTGGTGGACTGCGCCGGCTGGACCTGCAACCAGGTGTTCGGGCCGCTGCCCGAGCCCGCCTCCACTCTCGCCAAGGTCCGCTCCGACTAGCCCTCGACGCCGGTCGCCTGGTGCGGCGCGCCGACGGGCTTGCTCTCCGGTGAACCGCGCTGGCGGAGGTAGATGGAGTGGACGGCCATCGCGCCGACCGCCAGGAACTCGCTCTGCCAGTTCTCGGCGACGTCGACCACGAAGTCACTGGACGCGACTCAGGTGCTCCAGCGGATGGCGTCGAAGTGCTCGGCGGTCTGGGTGGCATTGAACTGGTGCCACCCCACCAAGGACTGGCCGACGAGGCTGATCACGAAGATGAGGCCGGAGAAGAGGCTGAGGGAGTTCTCGCGGACGAAGGTCCGCATCACACGTGCCTCACGGCGAGGACGAACATCAGCACCAGGCCGACGAGCATCGTCATCACGTAGGCGACGAACACGGTGCGCATGTCAGGACACCTGGATGCTGCAGTCGTAGGGATGCCCCGGGACGGGCGTTCACGCTGCCGCGACGACCAGCCACTCCCCGTCGAACCGCGAAAGGAAGACGGTGTCGCTCTCGAACCGGGCCTGAGCCATCGTGTCGAACACCTCGACCGTTGGCGGCGCACCCCCGCTCCCAGGTCCTCCTCGAGGACCGCCGCGTCGCACGACTGGCCGCTGGACTGCTCCAGCTCGCTGCGTGCTCCTGCGTGCCTGAGCATCCGGCAAGCAGCGGACCATCACGAGCGCGAGTGGCGCTGCCCGACCGGCAGTTCATGGTGCTTCCAACCATGAGCGGCTCGGGCGCCCGCTTCTTGAACGCCCGAGCCTTGGTCGCTCATGTGCTCCGGAGCACGTGAGGACCTGTCTGCGGGTACCCTCCTACCGGAGGGTGATGCACGGGTCACGTGGGGACGTCGGGGTCCCGTGACGACGGCTACCTGAGATCTGTCACGAGAGGGAGCTTCATGGTGGTCGCCGAGCCCGAACCGGAGTCTGTCGTCCGGGCCGCAGCAGCCGTGCACGCGCAGCCGGACCGTTCGGCCACGCTCGCGGAGATCGTGTGCCAGGCGCAGCGTTGCCTGCCGGAGTTCGAGCACGTGAGCGTCTCCCGGATCCGCCGCGACGGCTCTCTCGAGACACTGGTCGCGGGCACCGATCTGGCGCGGTCGTTCGACGCGGTCCAGTCCAGTGCCCGGCAGGGGCCGTGCATCGAGGCCACCGATGAAGACCTCGTCGTCGTGCGTGACGCGCGGCACGAGCAGCGCTGGCCGGACTACATCGGTCAGGCCACGAAGCTCGGGCTGCTGTCGCAGATCGGCGTACGACTGCGCAGTGACGCTCACGGCGTCATCTGCCTCAACCTGCACTCCACCACCCACGCGGACATCGACGCCGGCTCGGTCGGTGTCGCGGAGCACTTCGCCGTCCACGCCGGCCTGGCCCTCGGCCATGTGCTGAAGGAGGAGCAGCTCAGCACAGCGATCGGCACCCGCACCGTCATCGGAACCGCGGTGGGCATCATGATGGAGCGCTACGGCATGACCCAGGCGGCCGCGTTCAGCTTCCTCGTGCGACAGGCCAGCACCGAGAACCGCAAGGTCCGGGTGATCGCCAGCGAGGTCGTGGGTGAGGTGGAGGACGCAGCGCGTGACGGCCGTGGGCGCCGCATCGAGGCCGTCGACGGCAACCGTCTCGCGCCCCCGGGGACGGGGACACCCCAGCCGTGACTGCGGCCCCCGTGCGCCGGGTCTACGTCGACATGGTGGGAGACCTGTTCCACGCCGGCCACGTCTCGCTCCTGCGGGAGGCGCGGCGCCACGGCGACTGGCTGGTCGTCGGGGTGCTGTCAGACGACACCGCGGCGTCGTACAAGCGCCGGCCGATCATGACCCTGTCCGAGCGGGTCGCCGTGATCGAGTCCTGCAGGTACGTCGACGAGGTGATCGCCGACGCCCCCTTCCGCGTGACCCAGGACTTCCTGGCCGAGCACGCGATCACCACCGTGGTGCACGGTGACGACCTGTCACCCGAAGGGGCAGAGTCGATCTACGGCCCCGCCGTGGAAGCCGGCGGCTACGTCGCCGTGCCACGCACCGGCGGCATCTCGACCACGGAGCTGATCCAGCGAGTGCTCGACAGCCCGCGGTCCTGACCGCAGCCCGACAGGCGCGGCCCACGTCCTCCCGGACGACTCATCATGCCGAGATCGCAGCGGTCAGGGTCTGTACGAGCTCGTGCACGAGGTCTTCGGCGGGGCGCGCGAAGGGAGCCGACTCGTCGGAGAGAAGCGACCCGATGGTCCCGAACATGCACCATCGGACCCGCCACGCGACGTCCCCGAACGGCAGATGGGGCAGCTCCGCCTCCAGGTGCGGACGGAACGCGTCAGCCACCGGAGCGAAGTGAGCCGCGACCGTCGCCGTGACGAAGTCACTGGGACGCGTGTAGATGGCGCCGATCAGCCGGGCCCGGCCCGGTGACTGCCCTTCCAGCTCATGCGCAGTCTCGATGTCGGGGCGGATCAGTGCCTCCACCAGCTGGGACACGTTCGGCCGACCGGCCGACACGGCCTCAGCAAGGAGGGCGCGACGTCGCGCGTTCAGGGGAACCAGGATGCGATCGAGCACCGCCTCCGCGAGAGCCTGACGACCGCCGAAGTGGTAGTGCACCGCGCCGGTGTCGACCCCCGCTTGACGCATGATCCTGCGGAGCGAGCCGCCGTCGAACCCGGCGCCTGCGAACTCGGCTTCGGCCGCATCCAGGATCGCGCTGACGCGTGCGCTAGCCATGCTCGAGGACTCGCTTCAAGGCGGCGAGGTCCTTCCTCATGGCGCGCTGCATCGCGATCCGCATGAACGGCGCGACGAGTCGCGAGAACCCGTTCGGCGTGCCCCGATTGCGAAGCGTCACTCGGGTGGTGCCGTCCGGCATCGACACGTAGCCGTAGCTGGTCTCCATCGGGAACGGCCCTTCAGCCGTCCGCATCACCAGCCGCTCGACCGTCTGCTCGACGACTGCATACGTGTAGCGAAGCTCCCGGCCGAGGAAGTGCGCGACGAACGCCAGCTCAGTCCCGACCTGCAGTGGCCCTGGCGTCTTCCACTCCACCTCGGAGATGTTCGCGTACCACTCCGGAGCGTGCCACGGATCGCTCGCGTAGTCCGCCACGACACCGACCGGACGGCGGATGACCTCGGTCACCGCGACGTCGATCATCGGCCGCTCCGCATGTTCAGTCATACGACTGAATCTCTCAGTCGCATGACTGAATGGCAAGCGCCCCGGCCGAGACGGTTGCCCGACGGCACAAGATCACCCCGTCGCTCACCACACGATGTGACGACCACTCACCACATCCGCTCCTAGCTTGCAGTCATCAAGACAGGTTCCGGCCACGATCAGCAACCGCCTGGACCTCACGAACTTTGGAGACGGACATGACCACCACCGCACCCGAGACCATCGCCTGGCCCACCGCTCAGGTCATGAGCGCTCCGCGTAGCAAGACCCAGCCGTCGAGCGGCTCCCGGCCCCAGCCGAGCGAGTCGATCCTCGAGGACGCTGTCCTCGCCCGGCTCGTCCAGCAGGGCATCCGCGACCTGGCCAGGCACAGCAGCGCCTACGCGGCAGCGATGGCCAACAAGCCGGGCGCCCGCTTGGCGCACCACGTCGCAGTCGGGTACGTCGGACAGCTCAGCGAGAGCGGGCGTGCTGCCCTGGCGGACCTCTACCGCCTGACCCAAGCCGCGCTGACCGTGGAACCAGGCCTCGACACGAACACCTTCGTCGACCGAGTCACGGGACGCCGCGACCCTCGCCAGGACCACGGTGCTGAACAGCCGCTTCACCGGCGCTCAGCGAGCAGCTCGCGGGCGCCACACCGTCAGGACCCCGCGCTCGTCGCCGTCGTGCGTCGCACGGCCTGACGTGCGCTCGGGGCTCGCTTGGGGTGGGCGCGACTCGGCGGTCTCACGCGGTGGCCGGGAGAGATCCTGACGCCGATTCCCACACCTCACGGAGCCGGTCCGGTCCGAACGCCGCCCAGGCTGCGGCTCGACCGCTCCGGAGATGGCGCACCGACCAAGTCATCTGTCACCTTCTCGTGCAGCAGCCCCTCAACCCCAGCGCGACCATTCGTGTCCTCGACGGTTTCGCCCTGACCGACCAGGCGGCTGCTCACGTGCCACAGCCGTGCCGCGGTGGCCTCGTCGTAGCTGCGAGCCGAGGACGGTTTGGGCTGGGAGTTCGCGAAGAAGCGACCCGTGACCCTCTCGAGCTCGTGTGCTGATGCCAGGTGGATGGACGTGGCAGCCCCCCGCGCGGGCGACTTCATGAGCGGTCGCAGGAACGGGACAAGCCACCGCTGGACGAGGGCGGGATCCGCGGCGCCAAACGATGTGTTCACTACTCCCGGGTGTAGGGCGTTGGCCGTGATGTCAGTGTTTCTCAGGCGCCTGGCCAGCTCGTAGGTGAACAAGACGTTGGCGAGCTTGGACTGGTTGTAGGCCCGAGCGCCGGAGAACGACTGCTCGCCTTGGAGGTCGTCGAAGTCGATGCGCCCGATTGCCTGCGCGTTGGAGGCGACCGTGACGACTCGTGCACAGGCGCTCACCTTCAGCCGATCGAGAAGCAGGTTCGTGAGCAGGAAGGGAGCCAAGTGGTTGAGAGCGAACGTGTGCTCAAGGCCGTCGACGGTGACCCGCCGGGTGTTCCAGTAGCCTCCGACGTTGTTGACCAGCACGTCGATTCGGGGAAGTGCGTGTTGGACCTCGTCAGCCAGGCGCCGTACCTCGGACTGTGAGGACAGATCCGCGACGAAGGTAAGCACCTCGCCGCGGTGGGCGTCACGGATGTCCCGAGCGGCCGCGTGGACGCGCTGCGGATTGCGACCGGTGATCGCGACGCGTGCGCCCATCGCGGCCAGGCCCAGTGCGGTTGCCTTACCGATGCCAGCGCTGCCACCGGTGATGAGCACGGTCTTGCCGGTCCTCGGCCTTCTGCGGTTCTGCTCCATGGCGTTGCTCCTGCAGTATCTCGGGGCCCGTATCTGTCGGGCGCGGGACTGGCCCGCGGGTTCCAGCTGTGGTGCATCTCAGGGGCGGGGCTGGTGGACGTCAGCACGCTCCAGATCTCGCGAGGGTTTCCACCTCAGGTCGCCACGAGTGTGGGCTCTCCATGAGCTGCCGCGTCGTCAGGGCAGGGTGCGCTGACGCCCTTGATCAGGAGGTACCCGAGCATTGAGACCTCGGCAAGGATCACCACTGGAATGAGGATGGGTGCCGACACCGCGTCCGCGAGGTCGGGGACCAAGAAATGCAGCACGACGTCGATGAGGTAGGAAACGGATCCGAGCATCAGGAGAGCCCCGATAAGGCGGGGAAACAGGACGGACCGGTACGCCAAGAGACCCAGCGGGAACAGCCAAAGGCCAAAGAAGATCTGCGCGATCAGGTACCCGTTGTGCTGCAGGTCGAGCAGGAGCAGGACCAACGTGTCCGAACCCTCTTCACCGAAGGCGCTCGCGTAGGAAGCGTCGGTCGCGACCAGCAAGGCTCCCAGTTGGTTAAGCATGTTGAGGCACGTGATCGCCACGGAGACCACGACGAAGGCAACCATCGCACGGGCCAACGGCTTGCTCACGTGACCAAGTAGCCGATACAGCGCCAGGACGACGAACAGCATGAGTGTCGCCTGCGCCAGATCGGCCGCGAAGCCGATCCGGACCAGTTGCGTGTTCGCCGCGAGGTTGTCCGCGGTGGTCGCGGCATCGTCAGCGACGTACACCCTCGCGCGTACGTAACCGTGGGCGAAGCCACCGAGGATCGCGACAGCCAGGTAGTAGAGGCCAGCACCCCGGGCGAGACGTACTTGAGACGTCATGACGAGTTCCCGCTAGGCCAAGGCGCCGATTGGCCGCCGCGGTAGGTCGCCAGCGTCGCGGCGAGAGCGCGGTCGATCGGAGTTGCTCGAACGTCGAGCTTGGTGGTCATCTTGCTGCTGTCGACGATGAACGGTTCCTCGAACTGGTACTGCATCTCGAGGAGTTCCCGCACAGTCGGGTTGAAGAGGCCGAGGCCACGCAGCATCAGCGGTGGCAGGGCGCGAACTCTCGTGGTGGGTTGGCCGGCGTGCCGGTAGACGAGGTCGACGAGCTGGCGGGTGGTGCGCGTGTCGGGGTCGTTGGGAAGGTGCCACACCTCGCCGGGGGCGTCGGGATGTTCACCGAGGACGGCGAGGCCTTCACCGATGTCGGGGATGTAGCTGTAGGTGTGGGGCTGGTCGAGGTCGCCGAGGACGCTGGCGGTCTTGCCGGCCAAGGCGGCGGGGAACACCCGGTCACCGACGTTCGACTGGGCGCCGCCGTGGTGGCCGAAGTAGTCCGAGGCGCGGCCGATGGCGACTTCGACCCGGCCGGCTTGGTGGGCGGCGAGGAGCTCGCGGGCCATCCTTCCCCGGAGCTGGCCCTTCTTGGTGTGGGCGTCATACGAGCGGTCCTCGGTGAGCGGGCGTCCAGCAGGTCGTCCGTACATGTAGACGTTCTCCATGCTGACCAGGCGGGCGCCGGTTGCGTGGGCGGCGGCGAGCACCCCGGCCTGCAGGGCGGGGAATTGTGCGGTCCACTCGGCGTAGGGCGGGTTGAGGGTCTGGTACACGACGCGGGCGCCCCTGGCGGCTGCGGAGGTGAAGCCGGGATCGCGGGCGTCACCTGCGACGATCTCAACGTCGTCGGGCACGGGTGCGTGGCCGGAACGGTTTACGAGCCGGACGCTCTCGCCGCGGCGTCGGAGCGCCTCGTACGTTGCGAGCCCGATCGCCCCGGTGCCGAAGATGACGTGCTCCGAAGTGGTCATGTCGTCGCCTCGATCCGGGCCTGCTCGGGTGCCTGGTTGGCACTCGCGCGGTAGGGAAGCATGGAGTGGAGCAGCAGCCCGGACAGTGCCGAGAAGGTCACGGCTCCGTAGGCACCGAAGATGGTGAACTGCTGCTCGACATGGATCTGGCCGAGGGTCGTGACGGTCCAGCCAAGCGCCCAAAGGGCGGGCACAGCGGCGGCCCACAGCCATCGCTGGCGGGACTGTCGCGGGAGGGCCAGGGTCTGGGCGGGGCCGAGGACGAGACCGGTGAGGGCGCCCATCAGGGCCAGGTCGGCCAGAGAGGTGCCGTAGTCGACGACCACGGCGCCGATGAGCAGCCCGACTCCCATGCCCACCCCGGTCGCCGGGATCCAGCGGCGAGGGTCGAGGCGTCGACGGCTGGCCAGTGCCTGCCCGGCACCAAGAGCAAGCCCGGTGACCGCGCCGCCGAGCAATGCCGCGGTGGGGTTGTCGACGCGGCCGGCGGCGCCGCCGCCAGCCAAGCCTGCGAGGGGGAAGGCCAGGAAGCCAGCGGTCCACAGCAACCAGGTGCGGGTGAAGGTGGGTCGAGATGCTCCGGATCGGGTCATGGCGGTCAGCTCCTAGGGTCTGGGGTGTGTCGGCGGGTTGAACCCACCGTGGGCGCCGCCCCTGACGATTCGCTGACGGCGACGCCGTCTAGGCGTCACTGGCGCGTCAGCCTTTCCCGCGCTGTCCTGCTTCGGGCCGGCCGCCTTCGTTATCCTCGGTGTCAAGAGGCGCGCGTGTCGGCGCCCATCCCTGGGGCTTGCCGGAGATGCCAACGTGAACTGCGATCGACAGATGGCGCGAGTACTCGGGGCAGACCATCGTGCCCCCACCGCGGGGCGTCTGAGGTCGTTACCCCGATGACCCCTCCCCCCTTGTCGAATCGTCTCCGTGCCCTCAGCCCGAGGGCATGGGGGGCGCTGGCGGTGGTGGGCTTGGTTTGCGCCTTTTCGCTCAGCTCCACGCTGGTGAAGAGCGCAGAGTCCCCGGGCGTCCTGGTCGCGTTCTGGAGGCTGGCGATGGTCAGTGTCCTGTGGAACGTCTATCTCCGCTTCACGGGCAGACGGGTGACTCTGCGTCACGTACGGCAAGCGTTCATACCTGGGGTGTTCTTCGGGGTGAACCTCGCGACGTTCTTCGTCGGGGCGACGAACAACAGCGTGGCCAACGCCGCGTTGATCGGTTCGCTCTCACCGTTCCTGATCGTGCCGCTCGGTGCCAAGCTCTTCACGGAGTACCACGATCCGCGTGCGTTGGTGTTTGCGCTCCTGGCTTTCGGCGGTGCGGCCGTCGTGCTGATGAACGCACCATCCAGCGGGGACGCGTCGGTACGGGGGAATGTCTTCGGGGTTCTGGCGATGTTTCTGTGGGTCGGCTACGTCGTGTCCACGCGACACTTCCGCCGGGACATGGATGTCGCCACTTTCATGTCCACTATCAGCCCCATAGCCGCTGTGGCTGTGGTTCCGCTGGCGATCGCGAACGGGGACGTATTTGGAATGAGCGGCACGGGCTGGACGTACACGCTGTTACTCACGTTCGTCATCGGCGTCGCTGCCCACGGCCTTCTGGTTTTCGCACAGCGGACGATCCAGATCGGCACGATCGGGATCGCTCAGGTGGCCCAGCCCGCCCTTGCCGTCGTGTGGTCGTTCCTGTTGCTGGGCGAGACAGTGCGTCCCTGGCAGATCGCGGGTATCGCGATCGTCATGAGCGGCTTGGTGGCCTTCTTGGCGCTGAACGAACATGGCAGCCGGGCCCGACGGGCTGCGGACCCGAGCGAAGCGGTCATCGCGACGAGTGAGACATCCGGACCGGTGGTGCTGCCCGCCGACTCCCCCGAGCCCCCGGTACGACGCCCGCGATCGCTTGGGTTCCTCAAACGGTCCGCCTCACCCAGTGAGCGTCGGTTCGGTCGCGGTCGGTGATGTAGTGGGGGGCAGCTGCCAGACGCCCATCTGCCTTCTCACACAGGTCACGCGCCGTGCCGGTGTCGCCGGCTGCGGCTGTGATGCGGGCGAGCGCATCGAGGGCGAACACCTCGACCGGGGCGTCGTCCTCCCGTTGGGCTTCGTCGAGAATGGTTCGGAGACGTTCTTCGGCGCCCGGTCGTTGATCCGCGGCGTCCATGGCGGCCAGCAGGCACTCGCCGAGCGCGGCCTGCTCGCCACCGCCAGCGTTACGGTGCCAGGCAGTCGCGGCTTCGAGTGCCGACCGCGCTGCCGCGATCTGTCCGGCCGCACGCAGAACTCGACCCAGATGTACCCGGGCGAGGGCGGCCAGCCGCACGTCACCGGTGGCCTGCGCCTTGTCGATCGCCAGCTGGAGGGTTGCTGCACCTGAGTCGTAGTCTCCGGTCTGGCATTGCGCCCGGCCAAGATTCGTCACCTGGTACGCCTCGGTCTGTTTGAAGCCGAGCTGTCGCGACTGTTCCGCGGCGCGGCCGAGGTAGAGGACGGCGTCGTCGAACCGGAGTTGGAGCCGGGCCAGCTCGCCGAGGATCGCGTCGCCGCGAACATGGAGCCACGGATCCTCGACCGTTTGTAGCCAGTGCTGTACCTGATCGGCAGCCTCGACGCTGTGCCGCTGGTCGCCTGCGGAGATCGCCGCTCTGGCGGCGAACAGCCAGTTCGCTGTCTGGTCCCACGGCCGGTCGAGCGTGTCGTAGATGGCACGGCTGCGCTCAGTCAGCTCCATCGCTCGACGGAACTCGCCGTGATGGGAGACGACATAGGCGAGGTAGTACGAACAGCGGGCCTGCAGGTCCACGTCGCCTGTCTGCTCGGCCAAGTCCGTAGCCACCGCGATGTGGTGGCGCGCGAGCTCGAGATGACCCGTGGACGCTTCGATCCAAGCCGCGATCAGGAGGACGCCAGCTCGGTCGTGGACCAGGGTCTGGTCGCCGACCGCGTCAAGTGCGGTCAGGATGCGTTGGGCGCCTCTGCTGTCGCCGAGGACGACCCAGGACCAGCCGAACCCGGTCACGATGCGCAGCGCCAGCATCGGGTCGTGGACGGCACCCCAGGCCAGTGCGGCGTCGATGTTGGCGCGCTCGGTCCGGGCGAACGACAGGTGCTCGGCTTGGCGGGCACTCCGCACTCCTTGGGTGGAGGAGGCGGCTGCCTCGGCGAACCAGGCGGCGTGGGCCGCCCGGGCACGATCGTTCAGCGCGGCGTCGGCCATTGCGTCGAGCGCGAATGCCCGGATGCTGTCCAGCAGCCGGTACCGCACCGGATGGCCACCGCCCGCATCAGCAGCCGCACCCGTGTCATCGACGATCACCAGCGATCGGCTCGCGAGCCGGCCGACCACGTCGATCGCGGCGGCTGCCGGCACGTCGAGGGCTTCGAGGACGAACTCCACCGCCGGCAGGGGTGCCCCACCTGCGAACGTGGCCAGCGCCCACAGGCCGCGCTGATCGTCGGGAAATAGCAGGTCGTAGCTCCACGAGATGGTCGACCGCAGCGAGCGACGTCGTTCCGGCTTGCGGCTGGTCGGGTCGGCCAGGACCAGGAACGGGTCCTCGAGGCGCCGGGTGATCTCCTCGACGGACAGTGTCTTGGTGCGTGCCGCAGCGAGCTCGATCGCAAGAGGCAGACCGTCCAGGGACCGGCACAGGGCGCGCACCAGGGCGTCGTCAGGCGCGTTGGCGCGGGTTCGGTGTTGGGCCTGGGCTCGGCGGGTGAAGAGCTCGACGCCGTCGGAGAGCGCCAGCGGGGCGAGGTCGATGACGACCTCCCCGTCGATGTCGAGCGCGACCTGGCTGGTGCACAGGATCCGCAGCCCGGGGGCGGCATCGAGGAGTCGCATCGCTAGGGCAGCTGCGCCGTCGCGGACGTGTTCGCAGTTGTCGAGAATCACCACCGCGGAGGCGTCCTTGAACGACTCGAACAGCGCCGCCTCTCCGCCGGGGCCGTCGACGGCGCCGACCAGCGCGTCGACGACCTCCTCGGGCGTGCTGACGCTCTCGAGCCGGGCCAGCCAGATCCCATCGATCGCCAACGACAACGACGTGGTCAGACCGCGGCCGACCGCCAGTGCCACCGCCGTCTTCCCGACACCGCCCGGCCCCACGATCTCCACCAGCCGCTCGTGGCCGAGGAGGTCGGAGATGGCCGCCACCTCGTCGTTGCGACCGACCAGCTCCGATGCCATCGACGGAAGGTTTCCGGAGCGCCGTGGCGTGCGGACCCGGGCGGCTGGGCGGGCGGGGACCTCGAGCGCGGCGTCCTGCACCAGGATCCGGTGCTCGAGCTCTTGGAGCTTCGGTCGGGGGTCCAGCCCCAGTTCGGTCGCGAGCTGGGCCCGGACCTGCTGGTAGGACGCCAACGCGTCCGCCTGGCGTCCGGCTCTGTACTGAGCGGTGATCAGTAGCTCCCACAGGCTCTCCTGGAACGGGTGGGCGGCGACCGCCGCTTCAAGCTCACCGATCACGTCGCCGACCTCCCCGAGCCGCAAGCGCGCCCCGAACTGAATCTCCAGCAGCGTCACCCGCGCCTCCTCGAGGCGTGCCCGGTACGGGGTGGCCCAGTCGCCGTCGCCGGCGGCTTGGAGCACATCGCCGCGGAAGAGCCGCAACGTAGAGGCGCACAGGTCGGCGGCACCCTCGTCGTCCCCGGACTCGTACAACCTGGACGCGCTGGTCGCTGCGCTCAGGGCGACGAGCGCGTCCACGTCGGACGGTTCGACGTCGAGCGCGTACCCGCCCTCGCGGCTGGAGACCACGGGCGGGTCGCCGAGCGCCCTGCGCAGCATCGTGATCTTCGACTGCAACGTGTTGCGGCGGGCGCTGACGCCGTTGACAGCCCACAGGTCATCGACGAGCCGGTCGGCCCGGATGAGCTCGCCCGCCTCGAGCGCGAGGCGCACCACCAGCTCGGAGGTCTTGCCGGTGGGGACGGCCACATGCCGCCCGGCGCGGGTGACCGCGAGGGCACCCAGGACCGCCACGGTAAGCACCCTCCGAGGGTATGCCTGCCCGAACCGGGCCGGTGCCATGTCGCCGTCAGCGGATCATCAGTGCCGCCGTGGACGGTGAGGGCATGCGCATCGATATCGAGGTCCTGCTCCGTCAGCTGATCGGCGGCGACGACACTGCGCCGGCCGCGATCCTCGATCTGGCCGAGACCAGCGACTCCCCCCGGCTGTTGGTGGCGGCAGCGCTCGTGGCCGCCGAGCCGCAGCCGTACCTGACCCGGGCCGCGCACAGCGCAACGGCGACCAGGGACCGGCAGCTCGTCGCGCTCGCCACCGCCCACCTCAACAACGACGCGGACCTGCTCGACGCCCTGGCCCGCGACCACCTCTCGGACCATCCCGACAGCGTCCTCGCCGCCTGGATAGCAGCCCAACACACCCGCACCGGCCCACCCCAGCCCAACCAGCCCTGATCTGAGACCAACGAGAGGAACGCCACCATGTTCGCTGCACGTTCGAAGAACCGTCATAGCCAGCTCGAGCACACAACCGGTTCGTCGCTCACCCAGCGGCTGGCCCGGGCCGCAGCGGTACATCCGTGGCGGATCCTGGTCGCGTGGGGGCTGGTCCTGGTGGCTTCCATGGTCGCCATCGCGACCCTGATCGGGTCGGCATTCACCTCCGACGGCAGCATTACCAGCAACCCCGATTCGATGCAGGCCGAGCAGGTCCTCGCCGAGAACTTCTCTCAAGCCGACCGGATCGACGACGCCGTCATCATCTACTCGGCCGACCTCACCGCCGACGACCCGGAGTTCCGGGGCTTCGTCGGCGACGTCCGGTCCTCAATCGAGGCCACCGGCGCCGCCCACACCGTCCGAGACCCCTACGCCACCCACGGGTCCGGCATCTCCGACGACAGGCACGCGGCCGTCGTAACCCTGGTCCTCGGGCCCGACCCCGAGACCGGGATCGTGGAAGTGATCGACGAGGTGGTCGCAGCGGACGCCGACGCGGCGTTCGTCGTCGACGTCACGGGCACCAACACCCTCGACCACGACTTCACCGAGCTCTCGGAGTCCGACCTGACCAACGGTGAGCTGAAGATCGGGCTCCCGGCCGCGATGATCGTGCTGGTCCTGGTCTTCGGTGCACTGGTAGCCGCATTCCTCCCCGTGAGCATCGCCATCTTGTCCATCATCGTGACCGTCGCGATCTCCTCGGTCCTCGGCCAGTTCACCTCCCTGTCCTTCTTCATCGTCAACATGATCACCGCGATGGGGCTCGCGCTCGGGATCGACTACAGCCTCTTCGTGCTCTCCCGGTACCGCGAGGAGCGGCAAGCCGGTCGCGACAAGATCGGCGCGATCATCGCCACCGGCGGCACCAGCAGCAAGGCCGTCTTGTTCTCCGGCAGCTCGTTCGTCGTGGCCCTGCTCGGCCTGCTCCTGGTCCCGGACACCATCCTGCGCAGCCTGGCCCTCGGCGCGATCATCGTCGGCGTAGTCACCATGACCGCCGCCCTCACCCTGCTCCCCGCCCTGCTGTCCCTGCTCGGCGACCGGGTCAACGCACTCCGGCTCCCGATCGTCGGCCGCGACCACCCCGCCGAGAGCCCGTTCTGGACCAAGGCCGTCAGTGCCGTGGTCCGCCGCCCGGGCACCTTCCTGGCCGCCGGCCTGCTGGTCCTGCTCGCCGCCGCCCTCCCCGTGCTCGGTCTGCACACCGGCACCGCTGGGGTCAGCTCGCTTCCCGACGACAGCTATGCCAAGGCCGGCGCGCTCGCGCTCGAGCGCAGCTTCCCAGGCACCACAACCACCGACCCCGCCCAGGTCGTCATCTCCGGAAACGTCACCTCCAGCGACGTCACCGCAGCCATCGAGGAGTTTGAGGCGTCGGTTGCCGACGACCCGGACTTCGGGCCCTCGCAGCAACGGGTCGCTGAGAACGGCCAGGTCGCAGTAGTCAGCGTCCCCCTCATCGGCGACCCGGACCACGCCCAGGCCCGCCGCGGCCTCGAGCGGCTCCGCAACAACCTGATCCCCGCTGCGTTCGACGGGACCGACACCGGCGTCCTGGTCGGCGGCACCACCGCAGAGAACGTCGACTACTCCGACGTCATCAACAAGTGGCTGCCGATCGTGCTCGCCTTCGTGCTCGGGCTGAGCTTCATCCTGCTCACGCTGGTGTTCCGCTCGCTGGTCCTCGCCGCCACAGCCGTGGTGCTCAACCTGCTCTCGGTTGGCGCGGCCTACGGACTCCTTGTGCTGGTGTTCCAGCACGGCGTCGGGGCCGACCTGATGGGCTTCCAGCAGGTAGAACGAGTCGAGGCCTGGGTCCCGGTCTTCCTGTTCTCCGTGCTGTTCGCGCTCTCGATGGACTACCACGTCTTCCTGCTCAGCAGGATCCGGGAACGCTACGCACAGACCGGTGACACCAACGAAGCAGTCGTGCACGGTATCGCCGCCACCGGCCGCCTCATCACCGGTGCCGCGCTGATCATCGTGGTCGTCTTCACTGGCTTCGCCGCCGGCCAGCTCGTGATGTTCCAGCAGATGGGCTTCGGCGTCGGCGTCGCGCTGCTCGTCGACGCCACGCTCATCCGGATGGTCGTCGTCCCGGCGGCCATGGCCCTGCTCGGCAGGTGGAACTGGTACCTGCCCAGCTGGCTCGGTTGGCTGCCCGAGCTCCACGTCGAGGGCGACACGGAAACCTCGGTATCCCCGGCCGACTTACCCGCACCTGTGCCCATGCCCGTCTAGGCCCAACCGTCCACCCACGGGAGCTGGCGCACTGACCAACTCGCTGCCAGCCCCTCGGTCCTGAGGCCGAATGAACTTCCTCTTGCGGCACCACGCATCACGGCCACCAGGCACCGTAATGCCACCTTGCGCCGGGCCCACCGACTGGGCCTGCTGGCCCGGCGCCGCAGCCCGCCCCGCTCGGCCCCTCGAGCGATCGCTCCGGGAGCACTGCAAGCCCCGTTTCGGCCCGCCAGCCACGAAGACGGCCGAAGGTCACCCCGTCGCTCACCACACGATGTGACGACCACTCACCACATCCGCTCCTAGCTTGCAGTCATCAAGACAGGTTCCGGCCACGATCAGCAACCGCCTGGACCTCACGAACTTTGGAGACGGACATGACCACCACCGCACCCGAGACCATCGCCTGGCCCACCGCTCAGGTCATGAGTGCTCCGCGTAGCAAGACCCAGCCGTCGAGCGGCTCCCGGCCCCAGCCGAGCGAGTCGATCCTCGAGGACGCTGTCCTCGCCCGGCTCGTCCAGCAGGGCATCCGCGACCTGGCCAGGCACAGCAGCGCCTACGCGGCAGCGATGGCCAACAAGCCGGGCGCCCGCTTGGCGCACCACGTCGCAGTCGGGTACGTCGGACAGCTCAGCGAGAGCGGGCGTGCTGCCCTGGCGGACCTCTACCGCCTGACCCAAGCCGCACTGACCGTGGAACCAGGCCTCGACACGAACACCTTCGTCGACCGAGTCACGGGACGCCGCGACCCGCGCCAGGACCACGCGTGCTGAACCCACGCTTCCTCGGCAGTGCTCGTCGCCGTCATGGCGTACGCCGGACCGGCCCGCAGGCGGCGAACCTTGCTACCGCGACACCAGGTCCGCGCTCACCTGCCACAGGCGCGCAGCGGTGCTCCGGTCGTAGCTGAGGTCCGACGACCGCTTGGCCCGGCTGTCCGAGAGGTAGCAGCCGGTGACGTGCGCCAACCCAGGATCGCAAGCCGCGTGGATCGACGTGGCGGCTCCCTTCGCGGGACTCTTCATCAATGGTCGGATGAAGGGGACCACGAACCGCTGCGTGCGGCCGGGGTCCTCCCTCCCGAAGCGTGTGCTCACGACGCCCGGGTGCAGCGCGTGGGCGACGACGCCACTGCCCTGCAGCCGTCGGGCCAGCTCGTAGGTGAACAGGACATTGGCGAGCTTTGACTGGTTGTAGGCCCGAGCGCCGGAGTAGGACCGTTCGCCCTGGAGATCGTCGAAGTCGATCGTGCCCTGGGCGTGTGCGTGGGACGCGACCGTCACCACCCTCGAGCTAGCGCCCAGCTTCAGCCGATCCAGCAGCAGCTCGGTGAGCAGGAAGGGCGCGAGGTGGTTGAGCGCGAAGGTGTGCTCCAACCCGTCACGCGTCACTCGCCGCGTGTTCCAGTAGCCCCCGACGTTGTTCACCAGTACGTCGATCCGCGGCAGGCACTCGAGGGCGTCGGCGGCCAGGCGTCGTACCTCGGACTGCGATGACAGGTCAGCGACGAGTACGTCGACCTGTGCGCCGGAGGCCGTGCGGATCTCCCGAGCGACGGCCCCGGTGCGGCCTGCGTCCCGGCCAGTGATCGCGACTCGTGCGCCCATCGCGGCCAGGCCTTCGGCAGTGGCCCTGCCGATCCCGCCCGCGGCGCCGGTGACCAGGACGATCCGTCCGCTCATCGCCCCGCGCTGTGCGTGTTCCATCCTGTCGCTCCTGGTGTCGTGCCGCCGACTACTTGACCTCTGCCCTCATCACGAACCCGAGTCCGATCGCCAGAGGGATGAGCAGCCAGGTGACGCCGGTGACGGCGATGTTGGCCCACTGCTCCCCGGTCAGTGCCCGGTCGAAGACGAAGAGTCCGCTCTGCGCGAACTGGATGTCGAGCCATGGCTGCAGGTCGCGGAACCACTGCTGGCTCTCGGCGAGCAGGCTGAAGATCGTGGGAAGCACGAAGGTGAGGACGAAGTAGGCCACGATGGCACCCGTCGACGACCGGATGAGGACGCCCAGCATGAAGCCGATGAGCAGGCTGAGGACCATGCCGAGGACGTAGTAGAAGCATTGGGTCAACGTCACGTCCCACACCAGGGGTGTCCCGGTCACGGCGGCGCCCGCGAGGTTGCCGAGCGCCCCGACTGCGAAGGTGAGGGCCATGGCGGCGGTGGCGATGAGGACCGCGGAGATGGCCTTGGCAGTGATGATCCTGCTGCGGTGCGGGATGAGGGTGAACGTGGTGAGCCCCGTGCGTTGGCTCCATTCGCTGGTGACCGCCAGGATCGCGATCAGCGGCAGGATGACCACCACAGGAAAGCGGATGGCGGTCGCGAAGGTGGAGTAGGTGAGCTGACCGTCAGGTGCCCACAGGATGACGCCCCCGGCCGCCAGGACCGCGGAGATGGCGATGCTGGCGATCAGCCAGAAGCCGGAGCGGGTGTTGAACATCTTGCGGAGCTCGACCTTCGTCACCCGCACCAGGGGCACGTGGGGGCTCGCGGGGACCGCTCGGCCCATGTGGTCCGCGACGCTGGCACTCATGGTGTTGCTCCTTCTCGCTGGGAGGTGGCGGTGAGCTCGAGGAACATGTCCTCGAGCCCGGCGTCCTCGGTACGCAGCTCCGTCAGGGCGACGCCTGCCTCCAGCGCGACCTTCCCGACCAGGCTGGTGTCTGCGTCGGTGTGCAGGCTGCCGTCCCCGGCTCGGGTCGTGGCGATGCCGATCTCGCTGAGCGCGCTCTGGAGCAGGCCGAGGTCTGCCGACCGGACCACTGTCCCCGCGCCGTGCAGGAGCTCGCTCTTGGAGCCCTGGGAGACGATCCGGCCGTTCCCGATCATGACGATGTCGTCCGCGATGACCTCGATCTCGTGGAGCAGGTGCGAGGACAGCAGGACGGTCCCTCCGCGGTCTGCGTAGCCCCGGAGCAGGTCACGCATCCAGCGGATGCCGGCGGGGTCCAGCCCGTTGGCCGGCTCGTCCAGGATCAGCACCTCCGGGTCACCGATCAGGGCAGCAGCGATGCCCAGGCGTTGGCGCATGCCCAAGGAGTAGTTGCCAACTCGTCGGGACGCCTCGGTGGGGGTGAGGCTGACGACCTCCAGCATCTCGTCGACGCGGCTGCGCGGCAGGCCCATGTACAACTGGGCGACGGTGAGGATCTCGCGGCCTGTGCGACCGGCGTGCTGAGCAGAAGCGTCCAGGAGCACGCCAACCTCGAGGCCAGGGTTGGGCAGGTCGACGTAGTTGCGTCCACCCATGGTGACGGTGCCGGCCGTTGCCCGGGTGAGCCCGACCATGATCCGCATGGTGGTCGACTTGCCGGCCCCGTTGGGCCCCAGGAATCCCGTGACCCGGCCTGACCGGGCGACGAAGCTGACGTCGTCCACCGCGGTGAACCCCTTGTAGCTCTTGGTGACTCCCTCGACGGTGATCATGAGGGGGCACCGCTTCCCGCCGGCACCGGAACGGGCGTGAGTCCCTGCTCGGGTTCCCCTTCCGGGACGTCGATCATGCCGCGGCCCTCGGCGTCGATGTGGGGCAGCAGGCGATCGAGCCAGCTCGGCAGCCACCAGTTGCGATCGCCGAGCAGCTCCATCGTTGCCGGGACCAGCACCATCCGGACGAGAGTTGCGTCGATGAGGACGGCAGCCCCGAGGCCCAGGCCGAACATCTTCGTCAGCACGGACTCCCCCAGCACGAAGGAGAAGAACACGGTCACCATGATGGCGGCGCTGGCGGTGATGACGCGGGCCGACTTGGCCAAGCCGTCGGCGACGGCGCGGGCGTTGTCGCCGGTTCGGTCGTACTCCTCCTTGATCCGTGAGAGCAGGAACACCTCGTAGTCCATGGAGAGGCCGAACAGGATCGCGAAGATCCCGATCGGCAGCTGGATGGGCACCGGGGTCGCCTCGGGGATGCCGACCAGGTCTCCCAGCGGCCCCCCGCCGGTGGCCAGGGCTAGGACTCCGAATGCCGCGCCGGTCGCCAGGACGTTCATGACGACGGCCTTGAGAGGCACCAGGACCGAGCCGAACACCATCATCAGGAGCAGGAAGGACACCAGGAGCACGCCGCCGAAGAAGAACGGCAGCCGGTCCGCGGTCCCCCGGGTGGAGTCGACGTTGGCGGCGATCATGCCGCCGACGTGGACCGTCAGGTCGGTGCTTGCGGTGGCTGTGGGGATCTCCTCGTCGCGCAGGAGGTCGACGAGGTCCTCGCTGGCGGCGTCCTGGGGCGACGTGGCAGGCGTCAAGCTCAGCACCGCGGTGTCCCCGGACTCGTTCACGACCGCGGGGGCGACGTAGGCCACTCCCTCGACGTCGCCCAACGAGGCCCCGAGCTGGTCGGCAGCATCCTTCAGGTCGCCCGCCGCGCCTTGGACGGTCAGCACCATCGGGGCTGAGAAGCCTGGCCCGAACCCGTCGGCCAGGAGGTCGTACGCCTGTCGGGTGGTGGAGGTCGGTGCGTCGTTCTCGGCATCGGGGAAGCCGAACCGGATGCCGAGGAACGGTGCCGCCAACGCGAGGAGGACTGCCAGTCCACCGATCGCTGCGATCCACGGGCGGCGCTGGATGAAGCGGCTCCACCGGAACCATCGGGAGGCGTCGTAGGGACGGACCTGCCTGCTCACGAAGGGCACGTGCAGGCGTTCGATGCCGTGCCCGGCGAAGCCGAGGATGGCGGGCAGCAGCGTCAGGGACGCGGCGACGGTGACGACGACGGCGAGGACGACCGTGAAGGCGAATCCGTTCATGGCCGGCTGGCCCATCAACAGGATGCCGAGCATCGAGATGACGACCGTGATCCCGGCGAACAGGACCGAGCGACCGGCCGTGGCGATGGCGGTGGCGGTCGCGCGCCGGGGGTCCTGACCGGCGGCGAGGCTGGTGCGGTAACGCGTGACGATGAGGAGCGCGTAGTCGATACCGACGCCGATGCCGACCATCGCCGCTGTAGCGGGAGCCCAGTCGGGTACGTCGACGACCCGCCGCAGCACCTCCCCCAGCGCCATCGCGACACCGAGCCCGAACAGGGCCGTCACCAGGGGCAGCCCCATGGCCACGACGGATCCGAAGGTGACCAGCAAGATGATGGCGGCCGCGACCAGTCCGATCACCTCCGAGCCGACGGGTGGTGCCTGCGACAGAGCAGCCACTGCGCCCCCGACCTCGACCTGCAGGGTGTCGTCGCCCGCCTCGAGGATGGGATCGACGAGAGCAGCGGCCTGAGCGGGAGTGAACTCGTTGACAGTCGAGCTGAGGGCCACGTCGGCGTACGCCGTCGTGCCGTCGGCGGAGATCTGGGTAGCCCCGCCCGCCACGAACGGGCTGGCGATCCCCACGACGTCCTCGTTGCGCGCCACCTCGGCGAAGAGCGCCTCCGCCCTGGCCTGCACCTCGGAGGACGTCACCCCGCCCTCCGCGTGCAGGACGACCTGGACGGTGTCGCCCGAGCGTTGCGGGAACGTGTCCTCCAGTGTCTGCGACGCGGCGCGCGACTCCGACCCGGGTTGGAGGTAGTCCTGTCGGAACTCCCCGCCGAGAGCACCGGCGAGGAGGAAGGACACCACCAGCGCACCGAGCCAGCTGACGACAACGAGGCGCCGGCGCCGGAAGCACCAGTCAGCGAGATTGACCAACATGTCGGGCTCCTCAGGTCGAAAGATCGAGATCCCTCGACGCTAGGGACGCGACGTCCGTCGGACGATGGGGCTGGCAGCAGGACTGCGGAGGCCAGCACCACGTCAAGCGCGCGGCACCACCACTAGAGTCGTGGCCATGGCACTGCGGGTCGTCTTCGCCGACGACAACTACCTGGTCCGGGAGGGGGTCGCCGCACTGCTGACCGAGGCCGGCGGCATCGACCTGGTCGATGTGGTGGCCGACCCCGAGCTGTTGCTGGCGTCGGTGGCCGCTCACTCCCCCGACGCGGTGCTGACCGACATCCGAATGCCCCCCACCCACACCGACGAGGGCATCGTGGCTGCCAAGCGGATCCGCTCGGACCATCCCGGCACGGGGGTCGTCGTCCTGTCCCAGTACGTCGAGGAGGACTACGCCTTCGCCCTGCTGTCCGACGGGGTTGCCGGAATGGGCTACCTGCTCAAGGAGCGCGTCAGCGACCTTGACGAGCTCGTCCGTGCGCTCACCGCGGTGGCCCGCGGCGGGTCGGCACTCGACCCGATGGTCGTCGAGGTGCTCCTGGCGCGGCGAGCCGGCGAAGGTCCCCTGCTCGGACTGACGGACCGAGAGCGTGAGGTCCTGGCGGTGATGGCCACCGGTCGCAACAACGCCACCATCGCCAAGACGCTGTTCATGAGCGACCGCGCGGTCGAGAAGCACATCGGCTCGGTGTTCCAGAAGCTCGGGCTGGTCGACGAGCACGAGACCAACCGGCGCGTCATGGCCGTCCTCGCCTACGTCGAGGCCAAGGGCGGCTGAAACCCCCGGCGCCCGTTGGGTGCGGCCAGCCCCACCCCGGGGGTACGGGCGGTGTCCTGTCGCGGTGCGGAGATCAGGCGCACACTCACAGCATGAGGATCCGCCACGACACCGGCCGGCTCCACAACCACGTCGTGCACCGGATGGTGGTGTGGCTCGGGTTGGCTGTCTTCGTCGTCAGCGTCTACGCAGTGGTCGTCCGCGGCGCAGGAGCGATCATCGGCCGTACGGACTCCCCCAGCGTCACCTTGTCCGTGCTGGCGACAGCGACGGTGGCGTTGTCCTTCGCGCGCGTACAAGCCGCTGTAGAGGGATGGGCAGGGCGACTGCTCGGCGGCACGTCTGCGGCCCCGTACGAGGTCCTCCGCCAGTTCTCCGAGAGCGTGCCCGAGGAGGAGTCGACCGAAGACCTGCCCGCACGGATGGCCCGGCTGCTCGCCGAGGGGACCGGAGCCCGGTGGGCCCAGGTGTGGGTGTCCGTGGCCGGGCGACTGAACCTGGCAGCGACCTGGCCCCTGGACACCGACGCCGTCGAGACACCCCCGGCTCTCCTGCCGGAAGCGCACGATGCTGCCGGCCCGGGTCTGCGCGCCAGGGCCGTGACGCACGGCGGGGAGCCGCTGGGCGTCCTGCGACTGCAGGAACGCGCTGGCCTGCCGTTGTCCTCGGTCGAGGAGAGGCTGTTCACCGACCTTGCGGACCGGGCTGGGCTGATGCTGCGGCTCGTGGGTGTCAGGGGCGACCTCGAGCTCAGGCGCGGCGAGCTGCTGGCACGAGCCGACGAGCTGAAGGCCTCGCGACGGCGGCTCATCGAGACCCAGGACGCCGAGCGACGCCGACTGGAGCGAGACCTCCACGACGGAGCCCAGCAGCACCTGGTGGCGCTGACCGTCAACCTCCGCCTGGCGCAGACCCTCTCGAAGAGCTCACCGGTTCGTGCTGTCGCACTGCTCGGCCTGCAGGCCGACGCGGCCACGGTCGCGATAGAGACGCTCTCCTCCCTCTCGCGTGGGATCTACCCGAGGCTGCTCTCCGAGCAGGGCCTGGTGGCGGCGCTGCGATCCGCTGTAGGCACCAGCGCGATCCCGGTGACGATCGTCGCCGACGGGATGGTGCGACTCCCCGCGGCCGTCGAGGCGGCGTTGTACTTCTGCTGCATGGAGGCGGTGCAGAACGCTGCGAAGCACTCGGGTGCCGGCAGTGTCACGGTGCGCCTCGACGACCACGTGGGGACGTCACAGCTCGTGGTGACCGATGACGGTGAAGGCTTCGCCCATGCCGACGCCCATTCGACCGGGGCGGGCCTGGCCAACATGCGGGACCGGCTGGACGCCGTCGGCGGAACCGTGAGCGTGACATCACTGGCGGGCATCGGCACCACGGTCACGGCTCTGGTCGACCATCGGACGGCCTGACGTGCGCGCGCGGATCGCCTGGGCGGTGGTCGGCATCGTGATGGTCGCGACCGTCCTCGACACCGTGTTCACGGCCGCACACCGCTCGCTGTGGAACGAGGCGACCTGGGCCGAGCACGGATGGCCCCTGACTCCGCTGGGCAACTTGGGCTGCGCCCTGATGGGGGCGCTCATCGTTCGGCGCCATCCCAGGCACCCCATCGGCTGGTTGCTGTGCGTGGCGAGCCTGCTGTCGGTCACCCTGGCCGCAGACGCGTACGGCATCTGGGCGCTCGACGAGGGCCACCCCCGGCAGGAGACCTGGGGCCACGTGGCGCTCTGGGCAGGACCGCTGCTCGGCTGGCCGGCCTTCGCCGCACTGGTGCTGGTGTTCCTCATTGCACCGGATGGCCACCTGCCCTCGCCGCGGTGGCGCTGGGCCGTCTGGGTCACCGGGACCGGCCTCCTCCTGCACACGCTGGGGACGCTGACGACCCCGCCCGGGGACTTCGTCTACGGACAGCGGAGCAGCACCCGAGCCATCACCGAGCCACTCCTCACAGTGGGGTGGATGCTGGTCGCGGTCGGCCTGCTCGCCTCGGCGGTCTCGTTGGTGGTGCGGCTGCGGCGCTCACGAGACGACGTACGCCGCCAGCTGCTGTGGATCGCCTGCGCGGCTGCGCTCCTGGCGGTTGGGGTGGCGGCGATCCTGGCGGTGCCGCGGCTGACAGGCGTCGAGGGCACGTGGCTGGCGGCATTGCCGCTTCGGGTGGCCCAGGTCGCGGTGCCGCTGTGCGTGGCGGTTGCGGTGCTTCGCCACCGGTTGCTCGAGATCGACGTGATCGTCAACCGCGCCGTCGTTCTTGCCCTCGCCACCGTGCTGGTGGCTGCCGGTTACGTGCTCGTCGTGGTGACGGTGGGCCTCGCGGTAGATGGTGGGACCAGCGGCTTCTGGCCCTCGCTGCTCGCGACCGCCGTGGTGGCGCTCGCCTTCCAGCCTCTACGGAGCTGGGTCGTGCGGGTGGCGGACCGGCTCGCGTTCGGCACGGCGGCCGCGCCGTACGAAGCACTCACCGACTTCAGTCGGCGCCTCGGCACCAGCCCGGACCCCTCGGCGCTGCTGCCCGCGGTCGCCGAGGCCGCGGCCCGTGCGGTCAACGCGACCCAGGCTGTGGTCGTGCTTCATGTGGACACAGGCCGCGACCAGGCGTCGAGCTGGCCCCCCGGCCGGCTGGGCGAGCCTGAGGCTCCCAGGCTTGAGATGCCGGTCCTGCACCTCGGCGAACGGCTCGGCAGCATCACGTTGACGATGCGGACCGGTCATCCGCTTCGTCGCCGCGAGCACCAGCTGCTCGCCGATCTGACCGACCAGGCAGGACTGGCGTTTCGCAACGCGCGGCTCACGGTCGAGCTTTCGGGGCAGGTGGAACGGCTGGGCCAGCGCACTCGCGACCTGAGTGACTCCCGACGTCGGCTGATCAGCGCCAGCGACGCCGAGCGCAGCCGTCTCGAGCTGGCCATAGCCGGTCAGGTGCTTCCACACCTGCGGCCCCTCCCAGAGCGTTTGCGACGGCTGTCCGTGATCGATGATCGAAGCACCGAATCGAACGAGTCGCTCCTCCTCGACTCCCTCGTCGAGGCGTTGAACGCGGCGCTGGAGGCGCTGCGAGAGATCACCCGCGGCGTCTTTCCCGCCCAGCTCGCTCGTTCCGGTCTTCCCGCAGCGCTCCAATCCCTCTTCGCACGGTCCGAGGGCAACCGGCGTCTCGTGGTCGACGAGCACGTCGATGGTCGGCGCTTCGACTACCGGGTCGAGGCCGCCGCATACTTCTGCGTCGCTGAGGCGACGCGGGTCTTCGCAGACCCTGTCCACGTTGCGCTCTCGGCTGTTGACGACGACCTGCGGGTGGCGGTCACCGGCGGCGACGGGGGCCAGCTGCCGCTGAGCCACATCCGTGATCGCGTCGAGGCCGCGGGCGGGTCCGTGTCGGTGGACAGCACGGACGGTCTCACGACCCTGGAGGTGTGGCTCCCAGGCCCGCGTCAGTCTGTCGCTGCTGCCCACGCCTCGCGCAGGCGGTCGGGTCCGAAGGCCGACTTGGTGACGTAGGCCGCCGCCCCGCACTCAGCGATGAAGCGCGCGCCTGCATCCTCGTCGTACGTCGAGAGCAACAGCACTACGGGCGGCGATCGGTGCGCGCGCAGGCGCCTCGTGGCTTCCAACCCGTCGATCCCGGGGAGGTTGACGTCCATGAGCACGAGGTCGGGGAGGAGGGCACCGGCCTTCACGATCGCCTCCTCACCGGAGGAGGCCTTGCCCACGGCTTCGAACCCGAAGGTTTCCTCGATCACAGCGCTCATGGCGCGCAGGAAGGGTGCTTGGTCGTCGACGATCAGCACACTCACGACAGTCATCTCCGGCACACCTCCTCGGAACAGTCTGCTGAGGCATGGCTCTGGCGAGGAGGGGGTGAGCCGCACGACCGAGGTGATCAACCCCAGCGACTCGGCGGTCTCACGCGGTGGCCGGGAGAGATCCTGACGCCGATTCCCACACCTCACGGAGCCGGTCCGGTCCGAACGCCGCCCGGGTGACGTACGCCACGGCCCCGCACCAAGGAACGAAGTGGGCGCCCTCATCCTCGTCGAAGGTCGAGACCAACAGCACCACCGGCGGGGAGGGACGCGCCCGCAGCCGGCTGGTCGCCTCTACTCCGTCCATCCCGGGGAGGTTCATGTCCATCAGCACCAGGTCGGGGAGCAGTTCTGCCGTGGCCACCATGCATTGCTCCCCTGATGGGGCCTCCCCGATGACCTCGAATCCAGCGGCTTCCTCGACCACCGCACGCATGGCCCGCAGGTACGGCGCCTCGGCGTCGACGAGCAGCACTCGCACGTCAGTCATGACAACACCTCCTCATTGGATCTTCCGGCTCATGGACCAGGCACGCGATGGGGTGACCCGCACAGAACACGGGCTCTACCCCTCGCTCACCTGGTGGGCAGGCGCGCTCGGGAGCGAGACCACGACCTTGCCCCTCGTGTGGTCGGACTCCATGTAGTGCAGCGCGGACGCAGCGTGGTCGAGACCGAAGGTCCGGTCGACGACTGGCGAGATCGTTCCCGTCGCCACGAGGACGGCGAGATCCTCCAGGACCTCCCCAGCAGGACTCGCCAAGGGCGTGAACACCGTCGGCCCGCGACGACTCTTGCCCAGCTGCGCCCTCACCAGGAGACCGATCGGACCGACGAGCCGCCCCTCTCCCGGCACTCCTCCACCCGACAGGACGAGGCTGCCCGACGGCTGCACCAGCCCTCGCAGGTCGCGCAAGGACCGGTTGCCGACCAGGTCGATGACGAGGTCGTACGTGGATCCACTGGCAACGAAGTCTTCGCGGGCGTAGTCGATCACGCGCTGAGCGCCGAGGAACCGCGCCTGGTCACTGTTGCGGGCACTGCAGACGGCCGTCACGTGGAGCCTCATGGACGCGGCGAGCTGGATGACGAACGTGCCCACGCCACCCGACGCCCCGTTCACCAGCACCGTGGCGCCCGGGCGAGGGTCGGCTGCCCGCAGGCACTCGAGTGCGGTCGTGGCGGCCAGCGGCAATGCTGCGGCTTGCTGCATGCTGACCCCGTCCGGGACCCGGGCCATGGCAGCTGTCGGCGCGACGACGTACTCGGCGAGCGTCTGGGTCGCCTCACCGAAGACTCGATCGCCCACGGCCCAGTCGCTCGCGCCCGGCCCGACGGCCTCGACGACGCCGGCGTAGTCCGTCCCGCGTACGCGGAGCCGAGGCCCGCGCCAGCCGAACAGGGAACGGTCCATCAGGCGGGCAATCCTCGGCTCGCCGCGCATCACGTGCCAGTCGCGGGCGTTGATCGAGGCTGCCTCGACACGGACCAGCACCTCGCCTTGCCTGGGCACGGGACGGGGTACGTCAGCCAGGCGGAGCACGTCGGGCCCGCCGTAGCGGTCCTGGACGAGGGCCTGCATGGTCTGGGCAGCCACCACGAGGGCGGGACTTCCGTCATGGAGTGCCTCGCGAGGCGCCATCTCACTTCACCTCCGAACGGACCAGGGTCCACAGGCCGACGACGAGCGGCAGGAGCAACCACAGTCCGCTGGTGGCTGCGAGCTGTGACCACTGCTCGGAGTCGAACGAGCCCCGCAGGAGGGCGGTCAGCTGGTAGTCGAGGTCGACCCAGGGCTGCACGTCCCGGAACCAGTCCTGCGTCATGGCGAGGAACCCCAGGAGCGGCGAGATCACGAACGAGAAGACGAAGAACGCCACGATCGCGCCGGCTGAGTTGCGGATCAGTGTCCCGCAGACCAAGCCCATCATCAGCGCGAGCGCGAGCGAGAGCAGGAGGTAGGGCACCGCAGCGAGGTCCTGGTCCCACACGGTCTCGTTGCCCGAGATCCACGATCCCACGACGTTCCCGCCAGCCCCGACCACGAACGCGGCAGCGGTGGCTGGCAGGGCCACGGACACGAGAGCCAGGGCCTTGCCGAGCATGATGCGTCCGCGGTGAGGAACGATGGTGAACGTGGTGAGCCCGCTGCGCTGGGTCCACTCAGCCGTGACGGAGAGGGCGGCGATGATCGGCAGGATCACCGACATCGGGAACGCGATGGTCGTGGTGAAGGTGCTGTAGGTGAAGTCGTCGTCGGGCGCCCAGGCGATGACGGCTCCGGAGGTGAGCACGGAGGCGAGGCCGACGCTGGCGAGCAACCAGAGCCCCGCACGGGTGTCGAAGGACTTGCGCAGCTCGACCCCGACGATCCGTCGCATGGGGATGCGAGCCGTACGAACCGGCTCCTGGGTGGGTGTGACCGGCCGCCCTTCGGCGACCCTGTCGAGCGTCTGGGTGGTCATGCTGCTGCTCCTTCTCGTTGGGTGTCGGCGGTCAGCTCGAGGAACATCTCCTCGAGCCCGGCTGTCTCGGCAGGTCGTAGCTCGATGAGTGGGATGCGCGCATCCGTGGCCACCCGTCCCACCAGCTCCGGGTCGGCGTCGACCCGCAGCACGCCGGGCGAGGTGACGTTCGACGCCATCCCGGCGACGTCGAGGGCCGCCTGGAGGTCCGCGGGATGCCGGGTCCGGAGGTGGGTCCCGGCGCTGGCGAGCAGCTCGGCCTTGGTGCCGTGGGCCACGATGCGGCCGTTGCCGATCACGATGATGTCGTCGGCGACCACCTCGATCTCGTGGAGCAGGTGGGAGGACAGGAGCACCGTGGCACCTCGGTCCGCGTACCCGCGGAGGAGGTCGCGCATCCACCGGATGCCCGCGGGGTCGAGACCGTTTGCGGGCTCGTCCAGGATGAGGACGTCGGGGTCGCCGAGCAGGGCGTGGGCGATCCCGAGGCGTTGCCGCATTCCGAGGGAGTAGTCCCGCACCCGCCGGCCTGCCTCGTCGGGAGTGAGGCTGACGAGCTCGAGCATCTCGTCGACCCGGCTCCGCGGGAGTCCCATCATCTGCTGGCTCAGGCGGAGGATCTCCCGACCTGTTCGGCCGGCGTGCTGTGCGGAGGCATCGAGGAGCACACCGACCTCGAGCCCGGGGTTCGGCAGGTCGGCGAAGCGTCGACCCACCACGTGTGCACTGCCGCTGGTGGGCGGGGTCAGTCCCGTGACGATCCGCAGCGTGGTGGACTTCCCGGCTCCGTTGGGACCGAGGAATCCGGTGACGCGGCCGGCGCTGGCGGTGAAGCTGACGTCGTCCACGGCAGTGAAGCCGCCGTACGTCTTGGTGACTGATTCAACGGTGATCATCGAGGGTCCTCCTGGGTGGCGGGTCGAACGGGCTGGATGGGCAGGGATGCGATGGCACGCGAGCGAGCACGGGGCAACCGGACGATGGCTTCCGCGGCGGCGAGGTTGATCGCCCAGCCGACGGCGGTGACGGCGTCGGTGACGAGCGTGCTGGTGCCGAAGGCGGCCTGACCGAGACCGATGGTGAGGACCTGGGTGCCGGCACCGAGGCCGAGCGCGTAGGCGCGGATCATCCACGCACGGTGGGTGGCGACGTCCCTGGCAAGGATGGCGCGCAGACCCAGGACGAGGCACAGGATCATGCCGACGCCGAACAGCAGGCGCGACCAGAACAGCAACGGGCCAGTGCCGACCTCGGTGGGGTAGACGACGGTCATCCACAGAGCGGATCCCGCCGCGGCGAGGCCCAGTGGGACGAGGACCCGACCTGCGGCTCGATGCCATCGCAGCCTGCGGCGGCGCAGTCCTGCGGAGAACTGGAAGGCGCCCACGAGCGAGTACGCGATCGCGCTGGCGATGTGGACGACCAGCGCGACGGGCATGGACGGGTGGTGCGCGTCCTCCGGCATGATGGAGGAGCCGGTGGACACGTCAGCGAGCCTGAGCGAGCCAGCGATGACCGGCACCAGCGACAGTGCGACGAGGGCGAGTGGCACGCGCCAGGTGGGCGTACGTCGCTGCACACCCGATCCGGCCGGTGCGCTCGCGGTGCGCGTGGCGCTCATGTCCGTGGCTCCGCTGGAGTGTCCGGAGCCTCGTGGGTGACCTCGAGGAGCGTGAGACCGAGGTCGCGGACCCTCTCGATCAAGCCGTGAAGGGCTGCCTGGTCGCCGACTCGACCGCGCATGACCGTGGTGCCGTCCTCGCCCTGGCTGAGGGACATGCCGTCGAACCAGGTGCTCCACCTCTGGTCGAGGCGTCCCTGGATGCGGATGCGGTACCACCCCGGATCTGACACGGGTTCGATGTCGGTGTGCGGTTCGTCCATGCCGCGGACGCTAGGGGCGGTTGTGGTGAGCGGGGCTCACCACACGTGGTGATTGTCGTGGTGAACCGCAGTCCGGCTGGCACCACCGGTCAGAGCAGGTCGAGCTCCTTGCCGCGAAGGACGGCTGCGCGGCGGCTCGTCACGCCGAGCTTCATGTAGAGGTTCTTGGTGTGCGTGCGCACCGTGTTCAGCGAGACCACGAGCTCGCGCGCGATCTCCGGACCGTTGAGCTCGGTGTCCAGGAGGCGGAGCACGTCCCGCTCGCGGCTGCTCAGGGGGTCGACCAGCGCTCCGGGGTGTGGCCCGGTCGTCGCGGGGCCGGGGGCGGTCCGACCGGTGCCGGCGAGCGCGGACCGCAGGCGCGCGACGTACGCCGAGGGCGCCCGCCGCTCGGCGGCCGTCAACAGCACGGCCATGGGCGTCCCCTCGTCGACGAAGGCGCGCGCGTGACCCTCCGGCTCTGCCAGCGCCAGCGCTGCATCGAGCGCTGCGAGAGCCTTCCCCTGGTCGCCGAGCTGCTGGAAGGCGAGCGCGCGGCTCACCTCGATCTCGATGACCGATCCCCCGCGATGTCCGTGCGTCGCCGCCCGGAGCAGCCGGTCCAGGAAGGTCACCACGGCGGCGACGTCCACGCTGCCCGGCCGGCGCCCTTGCTGGGCGAGCAGCACCCGGGCGAGGGTCACGTGCTCGAACTCCCGCAGGAAGCTCAGCGGGTCCTCGAGCGTCACGCGCGCCCGGTCCGCCCAGTCGAGGGCGAGGTCGACGTGCCCCTGTCGGGCCCACGTCCTGGCGCGGACCGCGGGCACCGGCCGGACGAGTGGCTGGAAGTCCGCGACATAGAGCCGCTCGGCCTCGTCGAGGAGGTCGACGGCGGCATCGACGTCACCCTCGGCCTCACGGACTCCCGCCATCACGACGCGCCACCGGTAGGCGTCCTGCGGAAGCCCGGCGGGCTCGCCGAGGTCCCGGCTCCGGGAGAGCTGCTGACGGGCTGCGGCGAGGTCGTCGGCCTCGAGGTGCCGCGCAGCCAGGCCGACGTGCATGTCGGCCCGTCCCCTCAGCACCGGAGTGGCGTGCCGGTCCGCCAGGTCGAGGGCTGATCGGTAGGTGCGAGCGGCCGCGCGCGGCCGGCCCTGGACGACCTCGATGTCGCCGACGGTGACGGAGCAGCCCAGCACGTCGGACACGTGGTCGATCGTCTCGAACTCGACGATGCACGCGGTGTACGACGCGTGGGCGGTGTCCAGGTCCCCTGTCGAGAACGCCGCGAGACCGGTGAGCGCGAGGGCGGCGCCCCGGGTCAGCGGGTCATCGTCGCCCACCAGATCGAGGGCCCTGCGTGCGTGGGTGACTGTCTGCTCGACGTCACCACGGACCAGCGCCAGGCCCGCCCGGTGGACCGCGATGTCGGCCGGAAGCCGGCCGTACTCCTCCTCGTCCACGAACAGCAAGGAGGACGGTCGCCCACCGACGGAGGCGATCGAGCTCTCCGTCGCGTCCAGCAGCTCTTCGACTCCGTCGAACACGCCGGTCGACATCCGCGCCCCGGCCAAGGCGTTGCTCAGGACGGGCCGGACCCGCAGGGCCTCGGTCGGCAGGCTCTCGAGCCAGCCGCGCAGGGTCGCCTCGCGGCGGTCGCGGCGCAGCGCCGGGATCACCCTCTCCATGAGCTCGCCGGCACGGGCGAAGTCGGTCCCGATGAGGTAGTGCCCGATGGCTTCCTCGACGTCGCCCTCCTCCTCGTGCCACCCCGCGGCCAGCTGGTGGAGCTGGGGGACGAGGCCAGGCTGTTCGTCGAGGAGCCTGCCGCGCAGGACGTCGGCGAAGAGGTGGTGGTAGCGGTACCAGACCCGTCGGTCGTCCATCGGGATCACGAAGAGGTTGTCCCGCTCCAGTGCCTCGAGCACGGCGCGGCCGCCCTCCTGACCCGTGACGGCGTTGCACAGCGAACCGCTCATCCGGTCGAGCACGGAGGTCCGGAGCAAGAAGTCCTGGACGTTGCCCGGGAGCCGCTGCAGCACCTCCTCCACCAAGTAGTCGACGACGTACCTGTCGTCACCGGTGAACCCGGCGATGAAGCCGGACACGTCCTCGCGGCCCGTCATGGACAGGGCCGCGAGCTGGAGGGCGGCGATCCACCCTTCGGTCCGTCCCTCCAGGGCGTGCACGTCGTCGGGCTCCAGCCCCAGTCCCATCACGCCGTTGAGGTACGACGACGCCTCCTCGCCGGTGAAGCGGAGGTCGACGGCGCGCACCTCCACCAGGTCGCCGCGAGCGCGGAGTCGCGACAGCGGCAATGGCGGGTCGCTCCTTGTCGCCAGCACGAGGTGCAGCCGAGCCGGCAGGTGGGCGAGGAGGAACGCCATCCCCTCATGGACCGCCGGTGAGTCGATGACGTGGTAGTCGTCGAGCACCAGGACCGTGTCGGCCTCGGCTGCCGCCAGCTCGTTCAGGAGCGTCGTCAGGGCCAACTCGACGGGCGGTGGTTGCGAGTCCTGCAGGAGCGCGAGCGCGTCCTCACCGATGTCCGGCACGGCGTTGCGCAGCGCGGCCACGACGTACCGCCAGAACCGCGAGGGGTCGTTGTCGGCGGGGTCGAGGGCGAGCCACGCGGCCTTGAGCACGCCGGCACCGGGTCGCAGAGCGGCCGACGCGAGCCAGTCGACCAGCAGGGTCGACTTCCCGAAGCCTGCCGGGGCGGAGACGAGCATCAGCTTCGCAGCGAGACCTCGGTCAAGGCGCTCCCGGAGCCGGGGTCGCGGGACGAGTCCCGGCCGTGGGGACGGCAGGAAGAGCTTCGTCTCGATCAGTGGGTGGGACATCCCCGCGGCTCCTGGTGCGAGCGCTTCACGCGCCATGAGGTGCCATGCGACTCCGTGGCGGCACGACCGGACCCATCCTCGCTCGCACCCGGACGAATGCGAAGTCTCTGGTACAGACCGGCCGGGCTCCCCGTACCCCGGCGGGCGTCGACGCGCCTACTGTCGAGAGACTCCACCGCCGTCGTCCGGCGCTGCAGCCGGCTGCTGAGGAGAGCGACATGCGTGATGCGACCCGACCGGCCGACGGGGCGATCCACGTCCCGACCCGGCCGGTCGACGCGCGGTTCGTGGCGTCGTACTCGCTCGCCTACATGAGCGTCGCCCTCATGCTCATCGCCCCGCTCCTGGTGACGCTGGCGCTGAAGATCCGGTCGCTCGTCGGGACGGAGCAAGCACCGGAGAGCCTGGCTCTCGTGACGGGGGTCGGTGGCCTGCTGACGCTGGTCGCCGCTCCGCTGTTCGGCCGGCTCAGCGACCGCACCGGCTCGCGGTTCGGCATGCGTCGGCCGTGGATGGTCCTCGGACTGACCGGCGGCGTGCTCGGCATCACCGTCGTCGCCACGGCCCCGGTCGTCCTCGTCGTGCTGATCGGGTGGTGCCTCGCCCAGGTTGCCTTCAGTGCCCTGCAGGCCGCGCTTGTCGCGGTCCTGCCCGATCAGGTGCCGGTGACGCAGCGAGGCACGGTCTCTGGGGTGCTGGGGATCACCGTGCCGGTCGCTGCGGTGCTCGGCACGTTCCTCGTCCAGCTCTTCCAAGGCAGCCAGGTCGCGATGTTCCTCGCCCCGTGTGCGATCGGCGCCGTGCTGGTCCTGCTGTTCGTGGCCACCCTTGACGACCGGCGCCTCCTGGAGGATGTCGTCCGCTCGTGGTCGCTGCGGGATGTCGCGGCTGCCTTCCCCCTGTCGCCCTGGCGCGTCCCCGACTTCGCCTGGGCCTTCGTGGGGCGGTTCCTGTTCATCTCGGCCTACGCGTTCCTCACGACCTACCAGGCGTACTTCCTGCTCGACCGGGTCGGGAGCGCGGAGGCCGAGGTGCCCCGGCAGGTCTTCGTGGCCACCCTCCTCCAGTCCGCCGTCCTGGTCGTCGCATCCCTCCTGGGAGGCAGGCTCTCCGACCGGAGCGGGAGGCGGAAGGTGTTCGTGGCAGTCGCGGCGATCATGTACGGCGCAGCCTTGTTCGTCATCGCCGCGGCAGACACCTTCAGCGGCTTCCTGGTCGGCATGGCCATCAGCGGCGCCGGCTTCGGCGCCTTCATGGCCGTGGACCTCGCGCTCGTTGCCGACGTGCTGCCGGACGCGGCCGACTCGGCCCGCGACATGGGACTCTTCAACATCGCCAACGCCCTGCCATACGCCCTCGCGCCCGCGGTGGCGCCCGTCATTCTGGCGGCCAGCGGTGACAGCTATCCGGTGCTCTACGCCGTCGCGGGAACCTGTGCCCTCCTGGCGGCGGCGGCGGTGATCCCGATCCGCGGGGTGCGCTGACGGTTCACCACCCCGTTCACCACGTGTGGTGATCCGGGCTCACCACGTTGCTCCCTAGGTTCCGGGCAATCGCACCAACCCGACCCGACTCCAGAAGGGCACGACCATGCAGAAGCTCACCCGCGGCCTTGCGTCAGCCAGCGCGAGACACCCGTGGCGCACCATCACCGGCTGGCTCGCGATCATGGGAGCGGTCTTCTTCCTGGCGGTCGCGGCCGGTGGCACGTTCGTCGACGACTTCTCCTCACCGGGCAGCGAGAGCGCGACGGCACTGGAGCTGCTCGACGAGAATTTCCCCGAGGCGGCCAAGGGCTCGGCCATGGTGGTCCTCGCCGCCCGAGACGGCACCACGCTCGACGAGCACCGCGACGCCGTCGGCGACGTGCTCGAGGAGGTGTCCACCGTCGCCCACGTCGAGTCGATCGCCGACCCGTTCGCGGCCGGCACGATCTCCGACGACGGGCGGATCGGGTTCGCCACGTTGACCCTCGACGCGCCCGAGCGCGAGATCGGCAAGCCCGCCTTCGCTGTCCTGTCCGAGGCGGTCTCAGGGGTGAGCGCGCCGGACAGCCTGCAGGTGGAGCTCGGCGGGGATGCCGTCTTCCTCAACGCCACGGAAGAGACCTCCGCCCACGTGGGCATCGGGCTACTGATCGCCCTGGTCGTCCTGCTCGTCGTCTTCGGGACCGTCGTCGCAGCGATCGTGCCGATCGGGCTGTCCCTCGTGGCCGTCGGCGCCTCCATCGGCGGCATCATGCTGATGGCGAGCACCATGAACGTGTCGGTCTCCGCGATCGCCGTGGCCGGACTGGTCGGCCTGGGTGTGGGCGTCGACTACGCCCTGTTCGTGGTCGCCCGCTATCGGGAGAACCGGTCCGCAGGTCAGGACAACAGCCGCGCCCTGTCCAACGCCATGGGCACCTCCGGCACCGCGGTCGTCTTCGCGGGCGGGACCGTGATCATCGCCACGGCGGCGCTTGGCATCACGGGACTCGGCATTCTGACCTCGATCGGTCTGTCCACCGCCCTCATGGTGCTGGTCGCCGTCGCCGCAGCGGTCACCCTGCTCCCCGCGCTCCTCACCCTGCTCGGCGATCGGATCGACGCCGGCCGCGTGGTGCGGCGCCACCGACCCGCCGTCCGCACCGAGGACAGTGCCTGGTGGCGCTTCGGCCACCACGTCTCCCGCCGTCCCTGGCCCTACCTGCTGGGTTCGGTCGCGATGCTGGCCGCACTCGCGGCGCCTGCCCTGTCCATCCAGACGGCCTTCCCGGCAGCCGGCGACGCCCCTGCCCACACCACCCACCGCCAGGCGTACGACCTCCTCACCGAAGGATTCGGCATCGGGTTCAACGCCCCGCTCATGGTGGTCATCGACCTCGAGTCCTCGGATGCCGGGGCCAGCGACGTGGCGGCCGTGTCTGCGGCCATCGCAGATGTCCCGGGCATCGTCTCCGTGGGCGAGCCCCAGACCTCCGCTGACGGCGGCACGGTGGTGCTCAGCGCCCTCCCAGACGCCGGTCCGGCGGACGCCGAGACCTCGGCCACGATCCAACGGGTTCGCTCGGTCATCCCGGACAACACCTACGTCTCGGGCATCACGGCGATCACCGACGACCTCAACAGTCAGCTGCGGAAGACGCTTCCTCTCTTCGTCGGCGCCGTCATCGGGATCTCGTTCCTACTACTGATGCTCGTCTTCCGGTCCGTCGCCGTCCCGCTCAAGGCGGCCGTGATGAACCTGCTCTCGATCGGCGCGGCCTACGGAGTCCTGGTCGCCGTCTTCCAGTGGGGCTGGGGGGCCGAGCTGCTCGGCCTCGAGGGACCCACGCCCATCACCTCGATCATCGTCGTCATCATGTTCCCGATCCTGTTCGGGCTCTCGATGGACTACGAGGTCTTCCTGCTCTCGCGGATCCGGGAGGAGTACGCCAGCACGGGTGACAGCGCCGAGTCGGTCGCTCGCGGTCTCGCCGGGACAGGTCGGATCATCACCTCTGCCGCGCTCATCATGATCGTCGTGTTCCTCAGCTTCGTCGCCAGCCCGGTGCCCTCGCTGAAGATGCTCGGACTAGGACTGGCCACGGCGATCGCCATCGACGCCACCCTGGTCCGCATGGTCCTGGTGCCCGCGACCATGTCCCTGCTCGGCGACGCCAACTGGTGGCTCCCGCGGTGGCTGGACAGGATCCTGCCCGTCATGGACATCGAGCGGGCGGAGGAGCCCGTTAGCGGGCAGACGGACGTGGGTGCCGTCGCCGCTCACACGGAGGAGCTGGTGTCCCGCTGACCCGTTCCTCGTACGACCTCGCCGGCCCCGGGCTCCCCCACCCGGGGCCGGCGAGCTGTCCGCCAGCCGGGCGGCGAGCACCCCCGCTATCCACCAAGCGACCGGTGCCTCATGCGCTCGCCGGGGCGACCGAAGATGCTCAGCATCTCCGCCGGCGTCTCACCCGTGCTCCCGAACCAGTGCGGCACCCGGGTGTCGAACTCCGCCACCTCACCAGGCTCCAGCACGACGTCCTCCTCGCCCAGCAGCAGGCGCACCCGGCCGGAGAGGACGTAGATCCACTCGTGCCCGTCGTGCGCCCGCGGCTCGGGCTCGACCTTGGTGGTGGGCACCACGATCTTCCACGCCTGCATGCTGCCCGGCTCGCGACTCAACGGGATGACCGTCCTCCCCTTCACCTGCCCCGGACGCAGGCGGATGCGCGGGTCCCCTACCTCGGGCGCCCCGACGAGGTCGTCGAGCGGCACGCGGTAGGCGAGAGAGAGCGCGAGCAGCAGCTCGAGCGTGGGGCGCCGCTGTCCCGTCTCCAACCGCGACAACGTGGACCTGGAGACACCTGTCCAATCGGACACCTCGACCAGAGTCATCCCGCGCCGGTTGCGCACCGCCCTCAGGCGGGTCGGTACGTCCGCCACGGCACGGTCGACCGCCATTGCAGCTGATGCCGATAGCCCCCCGGTGCCCTCCGGTGCATCGCCGGTCCCCTGGCCGTCTGTTGTCACCATGTGGCCCATTGCACGGGGGTTTCCCAGGTTCGGCAACATTGATTGGACCGGCGTGTCCGCGGCGTCACGCTCGTCCCATGAACGAAATCGATGTAGCGATCGTCGGTGGTGGTGCCGCCGGCCTGTCCGCAGCCCTGGTCCTGTCCCGAGCCCGTCGGCGAGTCGTCGTCCTCGACGACGGCACGCCGCGCAACGCTCCGGCGAGCCACATGCACGGTTACCTCTCGAGGGACGGCATGCCGCCCTCCGAGCTCCTCGCTCTGGGACGCGACGAGGTCTCCCACTACGACGGCCAGGTGGTCAACAGTGTCGTCACCGACGTCGTGCCCGACGGGACGGACGGCTTCTGGGTGCTCCTGGACGGCGGCGATCGCATCCGCGCGCGCCGACTCCTCGTCACGACCGGACTCAAGGACGAGCTCCCCGACATCCCGGGACTCGCGAACCGCTGGGCGCGCGACGTCCTCCACTGCCCCTACTGCCACGGACACGAGGTCCGCGACCAGCAGCTCGGCGTCATCGGCGGCTCCCCCGGGGCCGTCCGCTACGCCCAGATCGTCCGACAGTGGACCGACGACCTCGTCTACTTCACCCCTCCCGGCCTGCTCACCGCGGCGGAGCGCAGCGGACTCGTGGCCCGCGCCATCGGCATCGTCGAAGGCACCATCGAACGGCTCATGGTGGGCGAGGACGACCGCCTCAGCGGCGTCGCCGTGGCCGACGGCTCCGTCGTCCCTCGAGACGCCCTCTTCGTCCCTCCCCGTTTCGTCCCGCGCAGCCAGCTCCTGGCCCACCTCGGTTGCGCCACCGACGACGACGGATGGGTGACAGCGGACAGCACCGGCCGCACCAGCGTGGCCGGAGTGTGGGCGGCGGGCAACGTCATCGACCCACGTGCCCAGGTGATCACTGCCGCAGGTGCTGGATCCGCCGCCGCCATCGCCATCAACGCCGACCTCGTCGACGACGACGTACGTCGTGCCCTCACCGGCTACCACCACGGCTACACCGCCTGAGCCCTCCCCGTTCGCCCCACATCACCCACGCCCACACCCACGCCCACACCCACACCCAAGGACTCGACATGACCACTGCCACCCGCCCCGACAGCATCAGCCCCGCCCCCAAGGTCGGGCCGCCGACCAAGCACCAGCTCGCCGTCATGATCTGGATCGCCGTCTTCCCCACCCTCACCGCGCTCAACCTGCTGTTCGGGGAGTGGCTCGGCGAGCTCGGCACCGTGCTCCGGACCTTCGTGCTCGCCACCGTCGCCGTACCGATCGTCATCTACGGCCTGATGCCCCAGCTGCACCGTCTGCGCGTACGACTGCTGAGCCGCTAGCTGACGGCCACGAGGGACAGCGCCTGCCGCCTGCTTGTGTGGCTCATGCTTGCTCTGCACCGGAGCGTTCGCGAGGGACCGACTACTCAGCGAACGGGGCCAGGCGAATCGCGATCGCGAACGCGCCGTAGCGATTCAGAAACCGGGCGCGGCCGTCGGGCACGCGCGCGGCCTCTTCGCCGAACGCCTCCGTGAAGACGGCCTTGAACCCCTCCCGAGGGTGCAGCTTCACTGCATCGACCAGCACCGTGTCGGGCAGCTTCCACGCGTGCAACCCGATGACGTCGACTGCGGCTCCCGCAGACAGGAGCTGAGCCACGGCTCCGTGCTCGGGACCCACTCCTGGGCTGTGGTGCAGGGTGATGGCGTCGAGGACGAGCGTGGTGGCCTCGTGGGACAGGCCCACCTGCTCGGCGACACAGCGGGCCACTCGAGCGCTCTCCAGCGTGAAATCGGCATCGCCGGACGACGTCAGGAGGCCGGTGTCGTGGAGCATGGCTGCGGCGTAGAGGAGCTCTTCGTCGACGTGGGTGCCGGTGACGATGCCCAGCGCCAGGCCGAAGCGGAATGTTCGCCGGCTGTGGTGGAGCAGCGCGGGTGGCAACCGGCGCGCCGCCGCCTCCTCGGCGCGGCGAGCGAGCACCGTGCGCGGCGGCTCGAGGCGCTCCGGCGCCACGTCGGCGTGCCGCCCCGGGTGCAGGTGCAGCGCGAGTCGAGTCCTGCCGACGAGGTTGTGAAGATGTGCGGAAACCAGCGGGCGGAGCATCCGGCGGCGCTCGGCGGGAGTGAGCCATCCGCGTGTGTCCTGGACCCAGGCCGCAGTCCCGGTCATCGACGTGCGTGAGCGGTCGGCAGGTGCGCTGGGGTGGCTGCTGGGAGACATGAGAGCTCGATTCTGTCGGCGGTGTGGTTCGGGATGTCGGGAGGGTCGAGGGCGTTGTTCGCCGTTGACTCCGCCGCAACGCGGTGGCGTTGTTGACGGTCACCGCACTCATCACGCCCGAGATCGGGCGAGGCCCCATCCGAGGACGGCGGTCGCGAGCGCCACGATCGCGGCGGCGGTGAATGCCGCGGAGAATCCGGAGGCGTTGAGAGCGCCGTCGGCCTGTCGGCTGGCCGACGCGCCGACCACGACGAACGCGGCCGTCCCGACCGCAGCGCCGATCTGCATCGACGCAGCTGCGAGTCCTGACGCCAGTCCCGTGTGCGACGAAGGCACCGCAGAGGCCACGACCATCGTGGTGGGAGTGAAGCTGAGCGCCACTCCGGTGGCGACGAGGAGCAGCCCGGGTAGGACCGCCACGACGTAGCCCGAGCTCGGTGGCGCGTAGGCCAGCCAGAGGTGACCGACCGCCAGGATCACGAGTCCGAGGACGAGGCTGCGGGCCGGACCCATGGCTCCCAGCACCCGCGGAAGGACGTACAACGAGACGGCGAAGCCAGTCAGGGAGGTGGGGACCATCGCGAAGCCCGCCTGCTCCGGCGACATGGCAAGAACCTGCTGGAAGTAGAGGGCGACCAGGACGAAGGTGGAGGCCCGGGTCGCTCCCCCGAGCAGAGCGAGAGCCGTGCCCGTGCGCAGCGCGCGCGACCTGAACAGCTCGAGGGGAATCAGCGGGTCCTGCGCTCGGCGCTCGATCGCGAGGAACGCCACCATCAGGCCGGCGGAGCAGGCCAGGAGGCCGACCACCCGTGGATTGGTCCAGACGTGGTCCACGGCGTCGACGGCTCCGTGCACCAGGGCGATCACTGCGGCTGTGAGAACCGCTGCTCCGGCCCAGTCGAAGGTGCGCCGAGCACCGGACACATCCTCGACCAGCAGGCGCCGAGCCAGGAGGACGGCGACGGCCGAGACCGGAACGGTGACGAGGAAGACCGCCCGCCAACCCACCGTCCCGGCGAGCACTCCCCCGGCGACGACGCCGGTCGCCCCGCCCAGGGTCGAGGCGGCTCCCCACGCACCCATCGCCCTGCCGCGGTGGGCAGCGGGGAAGGCGGCCAGCAGCAGGGACATGGCAGCCGGGCTCAGCGCGGCGGCACCGACTCCCTGCACAGCCCGGCCAGCGATGAGCATCTCCTGGGCCACCGCCAGCGCCGCGAGGAGGGTGCCGACGGTGAACAGGCACGCACCGCCGACGAAGAGACGGCGCCGGCCGAAGACGTCGGCCGCGCGTCCGGACAGGAGCAGCAGGCCGGCGAACGCGAGGACGTAGGCGTTGATGACCCAGGTGACGCCGGCCGGTCCGAAGCCGAGCTCGGCCTGTATCGAGGGCAGCGCGACGTTCACGATCGAGGCGTCCAGCATGACAAGGAACTGGGCCGACACCAGCAGCCCAAGGGTGGCCTGGTCTCGCCTCCGCCCGGTCAGCCGGGAGGACGTGCCGGCGACCGCGGTGCGGCCGAGGAGGTCGGTCGTCATGGTGGACATGAGGCCCATCCCTCAGGCGGCGAGTCGGGACAGTGGAGCTTCGACCCGAGTCGCGCGCGCCGTGCCACATCGTGGGCAGTGGCTGCCTCGGACGTGCTCCATGTCCTGACCGCACCAGCAGACGCCGGGTGCGTGAGGTGCTGATGTCCGCGCCGAGGCCCTGTCCGTGATGATCGAGATCCTGTCCATGGTTCTCACCGCCTGGTTCGTTGTCGTGGTGGTTGGTCGATGTCTTCACAGTGCCGCTGAGGGGGTCTGGTCGAACCGGTCGAATGGCCGGGTTCCGCCCAGTCAGTGGTGCATGTGACCGATCTCGCCCGCGATGCGCCCAGCCGGCATGCGCCGCAGTGCGAACAGGGCGATCGCACCCGCAATGACCGCGGCGCCGACGAATCCGCGCGAGAAGGCGTCGGCGGCTCCGTCGAGCGTGGCGAGCGAGCCGGCGGTGCTGGCCACGGCGGAGAGCACCGCGACCCCGAGGGCTGCCCCGACCTCGTGCCCGGTCATGAGGAAGCCGGAGGCGACCCCCGCGTGGGAGGACGGGATGCCAGCCATCGAGGTGACCGACACCGGGACGAAGACCATCCCGACGCCGACCCCCATCGTGATCAGACCGGGCAGCAGGTCGGCTGCGTAGCCAGCGTCCCCGCTCGCGAAGGAGAGGAGCGCAGCAGCGGCTCCCGTGACCACGAGCCCGGCCGCCGCGACAGTGCGAGGTGCCAGGTGGGCCAGCAGGTGCCTCGCGAGCACGGTGCCAAGAGTGATGGCCAGCGCGAAGGGGAGGAAGGCGACGCCGGTGCGGAGGGCGGAGTAGCCGAGCACGGTCTGCAGGAAGATGGAGGTCAGGAAGACCGCGCCCACCAGGATGCCGGTGATGCCGAGCATGACGGCCGTGCCCGAGACGAGCGCGTCCAGCTTCCAGACGTGGGGCGGAAACAGCGGCTGGGGGGCGCGTCGCTCGACCCTGAGGAACGTCACCAGGAAGACCAGCGAGACGACCAGTCCCGTCATCGTGCGGAGCGACCACCAGCCATGGGTCTCTGTAGCCCCCAACGTGTAGACCAAGGCAGCCAGCCCTGCGAGGACCGTGGCGGCGCCGGGGAGGTCGAAGGCAGCGAGGCTCGGACGCGCGACCCTTTGCCGGGCGATGGTGCGGTGCCCGACGAGGAGGGCGACCAGGCCGACAGGCCCGTTGATCCAGAAGATGAACTGCCAGCTCGACCAGGTGGTCACGGCCCCGCCGAGCAGGACGCCGGCGGCCACTCCGAGGCTGCCGACCGCTCCCCACAAGGCCAGTGCTGCCCGGCGCTGCGCACCGGAGTACGTCGTGGTGATCAGCGAGAGCGCCGACGGGGTGAGCAGTGCGGCGCTGAGGCCCTGCACCGCACGGGCGGCGATGAGCTGGTTGGCGGTCTCCGCGAACCCGCTGACGATGGAGGCGACGGTGAACAGGGCCAGACCGGTCAGGAAGACGCCGCGCCGAGACAGCAGGTCGGAGATCCGGCCTCCGAGGAGCAGCCCGCCGCCGGACATCATCACGTAGGCGGTGACGAGCCACTGGAGGCTGCCGCCCTCGATGTCGAGTGCGCGCCCGATGGTGGGGAGCGCGGTGTTGACCACGGAGATGTCGAGCACGACGAGGATCTGGGCTGCGAGGGCCACGGCGAGCAACGTCCAAGGGCGGCGGGGGCCGTCCTCGTCGCCATCTGCGGCGGCGGGGTGGCCGTGGTGGTGTGCGGAGTGCGGGTGTGCTGACGTGTCGGACACGGGAATCTCCTCGGGTGGGGTGATGGGGTGAAGGTGTTCTCGAGCTCAGCGAGTGGTGAGCGGCCTCCCGGTGCGGACGGCCCGGACGACCGAGGCGATGGCCTGCACCGAGGCGGTGGCGCCGTCGGGGTCCTCGACCATCCCCGCGTGACTGGCGGCCACCTCTCGGTGAAGCGTGTCGGCGGACAGCTCTGCCATGCGCTCCTGGGCCTTCGCCCAGCCCGCTGTATCGCGGGCGTTCTCCGCGCTGGTCAGCACGACGAGGGGACGCCCCTCGAGCGTGGTGAGCGCCTGGGCCTGCCTGAAGACCGTGGGAAGCATCGACAGCTCGTCACGGGCGATGCGTGCGGCTCGCGGCGTCGCAGCCATGGCGTCGACCGGTGCGGCGTCGTCGGCGGGCAGGTGCGAGCCGGCGAGCAGTGGACCCAGACCGAGTCGCGCGAGGGAGGGCAGGACGCCGTAGGCGCGCCGCATCAGGGCGTACTGGAGCGGGTAGCTGGGGATCGCGTCGAACTGGCGAGGGCTGGTGCTGTCCAGCAGGACCAGCCCGGTCACGTCGTCGGGGTGACGGTCGGCGTACGTCATCGCGTACGGGCCGCCGATCGAGTGGCCCACCAGCACGAAGGGACCCCGCTCCCCAGCTGCCGCGAGCAGTGCGTGGAGGTCGTCCGCGGCAGCGACCCCGTCCTGCGGGTCGTCGACGTCGTCGCTCCACCCCTGACCAGCGCGGTCATAGGCGCAGACACGCGTGGCGGGGGCGACCCCGTCCACGACCTGCGCCCACGATGCGGAGAACTCACCGAGACCGTTGAAGAGGACCACCGTCGGCTGTCCCTGGCCGTGGCAGTCGATGTGGAGGTCGTGGTCGCCCGTGGAACGGGTCACTCCGGGAGCGGGATAGGTGCTCGCGACCCGGCTGGACGAGAGGTTGCCCAGGCCGGCACTCACAGACGTGGCCGCGAGCAGGGCGAGCACGACCGTCGCCAGCCAGCGCCCTCCGCCCGTCAGGGATCGGCGCATGCGGAGGTACGTCCACCCCGCCAGGACGAGCATCAGCGGCGGCCACACCCAGGTGAGCGCAGTCAGGTCACGGTCCGACGGCGCCACGACCATGAGGGCGAGGCCGATGGACGTCATCGCGGCAGCGGGGACGGTCGCCCAGCGCTGGGGCTTGGTCGTCCGAGCGGACCGGACACGCAGCAGCCCCCACCCGAGACCGAACGCCAGCAAGGTCGATCCTGTGGTCACGCCCTCGGCGGCGCCGGGGAGGGCCACCATCGTCAGGACGATGGCGGCTGCGACGCCGATCGCCAGCGAGCTGAGGACGACCCTTGCGACGGGTCGGCCTTCCGGGCTCGTGGCCGTGCGCGCGCCGGCCGGCCGGGTGGTGCGATGGACGTGGGTGGTCATGGACCTCTCGCTCTCACAGTGATGGGTGAAGCACTGCCGTCGAGAGTGGGCGCAACAGCCCGGGATCACCCCGGCCAGATGGCCGGGATCACCGGGACGAGCCGGGCGGTCGCCTCAGGTGAGGTCGAGCCGGGCCAGCTCACCGCGGGAGGTGACGCCTGCCTTGGAGAAGACGTTGCGGAGGTGGAAGGCGACGGTCCTCGGGGAGATCCAGCACTGCGCGGCCACGTCCTTGTTGGACATGCCCGAGCTGACGAGCTGGGCGATCTTGAGCTCCGTCGGTGTGAGCTGCAGCAGGGTGGACGGGTCGCGCTTGCGCGCGGTCTCACCGGACGCGCGCAGCTCCTGCTCGGCGCGGGCTGCCAAGGCCACCGCCTTGACGTCGCGGAACGCCTCGAGGGCGTGCCGCAGGTGCTGCCGGGCGTCGACGCGGCGCTGGTTGCGGCGCAGCCATTCGCCGTACGCCAGCTCGGCTCGCGCCACGTCGAGCGGGCGTGCGACGCCATCGGGGCTGGAGACCGCTTCGTGGAAGAACGACTCCGCATCGCCGTCCGCGGTCACAGCCCGGCCGAACGCCACGACCGAGCGTGCCCACGGGCGTCCAGTGGGCTCCGCGAACACGGCGAGCTCCTCGGTCCACCTGCGTGCTGCGACTGCGTCGCCGGCCCGGGACGCCACCTCGATCCGCTCGGCGGCCGCCATGCGTGCGATCACCGGCATCCGCAGCGCGGCGAGATGGTGGAGGGCGTCAGAGGCGTCCCCCTCGCCCGTGGCCCGCACCGCCATCGCCCACCGCGTGAGGTCGTGCACCGGGTCGGTCGTGATTCCGAGCGGATGGGTCGCGACCAGGTCCTCCAGCCGGAGCAAGAGGTCGTCGTAGTCCTCCCTGCCCTGGTGCGCCGCCAGCAGGGTGAGCCACGCGACCGGCAGGGCGGTCATCGCCGGCTGGCCGATGCTGTCCGCCAGCGCCAGCGCCTCCTCGGCACTGACGCGCAGGGCAAGGTGATCTCCCGCGGTGTAGTGGCCGAAGCACAGGCGCTGCAGGCAGTAGATGACAGCTGTGACGGCTCCCCCCTCCCGCGCGCGCGACAACGCATAGGAGTAGAACCGCTGCTGCCGCCGGTCGTCACCGAGCTGGAGCGCGGCGTTGCCCAGGTTCCAGAGCACGTCGCGATCGTCGACGTCCTCGCCGATGTCGAGGGCGAGGTCCAGTGCGGCGACCGCCTCCGACCACCGGCCCTCCGCCACCCGGGTCATGGCGAGGAGCATCTGTCGCAGGCAACGGGTGCGGGCGGAGTCGTCACCCGCGGTTGCGGCGAGGAGGTCGTCCGAGCGCAGGGGCGTCCCACTGTCGGCGCCGAAGGTGCGCATGACCGCCGCCGCGACACCGGTCTCCAGGGCCCGGGTCGGGTCGAGGGCATGCACGGCATGCGCCGCCTCGACGAAGATCCGGTGCGCCTCGGGTGCGGACCCGATGTTGACCTCGATGTGCCCACGCAGCCGTGCAACACCGCTCAACACGATCGGGTCCTGGGTCCCCTCCCGGGCCGAGGTGAGGAGCCTCTGCGCCCGTGCCGCCTGCCCGCAGGCCCACGCGCTGTGGGCAGCGGCGAAGGCGAGGCGGGCACGCCGCGACCCTTCCGTGGACAGCTCCGCCGCCCGTTCGTACGCCGTGAGGGCGGCCACGTATCCACCGCGGCGCTGCGACCGTGCGCCCACTCCCTCCAACGCGTCGACAAGCCCCTCGTCCGGACCTGCGGCCGCATACGCACGGTGCCAGGTCGCACGGTCTTCATCGCCCGTCGCGGTAAGCGCCTCGGCCAGGGCACGATGTGCCCGCCGCCGGTCAGGATCGGACGCGGCCTGGTAGATCGCCGAACGCACCAGCGGGTGCCGCAGCGACACGGCGTTCGGGGTGCCCACGAGCAGTCCCGAGTCCAACCCGGCCTGCAGGACATCCTCGCCGAGATCCAGTCGCTCGGACGCCCGGCGCAGCACATCGAGGCGGCCGGTGTCGTCAGCCGCCGCCAGCAGCAGCATGCTCTGCACCTGCTGCGGGAGTCGCCGGCTGCGGTCGAGGAAGGCCTGTTCGACGTGAGCGGTGAGATGCAGCTGATCAGGGAGCGCAGCCGCACCCTCCAGCTGGGCCTGGGTGAGCTCGCCAGGCAGCTCGAGCAGGGCCAGCGGGTTGCCGCGTGTGTCCTCGATCAGTCTCTGGACGACGTCCTCGGCGGGCTCGCCGCCCAAGCGATCGGCGAGGAGCGTACGAGCGGCCTCGCCGCCGAGTCCGGTCAGGGCGTGCTCGTCGACGCCCGGGGCCTCGAACCGCTCCCCCGCACCGTCCCTGGCGGCGAACACCATCGCCACCCGGTCGGCCCCCAGCCGACGGGCACAGAAGAGCAAGGCATCGGCCGAGGCCGAGTCCAGCCAGTGCGCGTCGTCAACGACGCACACGACCAGGGCCTCCTCCGCGGCAGTGGTCAGCAGTGACAAGGTGGCGACGCCGACGAGGAACGGCTCCACCGACGGACCCTCGTCCTCCCCGAACGCCACGCGCAGGGCTCGGGCCTGTGGTGTCGGGAGCTGGTCGCGCAGTCGCGCCAAGGGGCGCAGCAGCCGGTGCAGCGCCGCGAACGCCAAGGGCGCCTCGACCTCGAGCCCACGGGTTCGCAGCACCGTGGACTCCCCCGCTTCGGCGACCAGGACGTCCAGCAGTGCCGACTTGCCCACACCGGGCTCGCCGCGCACGACGATGCTGCCGGCCGTTCCGTGGCGGGCCTGAGCGACGAGCGCCGCGAGGAGCGCCCGCTCGGGGTCCCGACCGACCAGCACCTGCCGAACGTACACGCTCGCGGGCCCGCCGGTCAGCGGCAGACCCGGCGCTTTGGCCGGGGCGACGCGACCGGTCCGGCCGCAGGCTTGGACCACGTCGGGCACTGCCCGCACCCCGTCAGACGAGCCAAAACCCCAGGAGTCACCTGATGCATCTCCCGTCCCCCGCCGACGTCGGCCAGGACCGCAAGCCTCTGCCCGAGAGGCGGCGCCGGATCGGTCTCCTCGTCTTCGAAGGAGTCGAGGAACTGGACGCCGTAGGCCCGTGGGAGGTCCTCTCCCACTGGACCCAGCAGTATCCCGAGGACGGCTGGGACGCCTTCTGCCTCTCTGTCGACGGTGCGCCCGTCGTCGGCGCGAAGTCACTCATGCTGGGCGCGCACCACTCGTTCGACGACGCTCCCCCGCTCGACGTGCTGATCCATCCTGGGGGTCCTGGCACCAGGCCCATGCTCCAGGATCCCCACCACCTGGCGTGGGTCCGAGACCTCAGGGGCTCGGTCCCGCTGATGGCCTCGGTCTGCACCGGGAGCCTCGTCTACGCAGCGGCCGGCTTGCTGACCGGTCGTCGCGCCACCACCCACTGGGCGTCGCTCAACCTGCTGTCCGAGCTCGACCCCACCGTGATCACCGACGTCGCGGCGCGCTTCGTCGACGACGGCGACCTCATCACCAGCGCCGGAGTCAGCGCCGGGATCGACATGGCCCTGCACCTCGTGGCGCGGCTCAGCGACGTCGAGCGCGCCCGCGAGGTCCGCCGCTACATCCAGTACGACCCGATGCCACCGGTCTGAACCTGACCCACCCTGTCACCACACACCAGCGAGAAGGACGATCATCATGAACCCTGACACCCCCCACCCAGACACATCCACGATGCGTGCCATCACCCAATCCCGCTACGGCAGCTCCGACGTCCTGCGACTCTCACAGGTGCCTCGTCCCGTCGTCGGCGACGGCCAGGTGTTGATCCGTGTCCACGCCGCTGGGCTCGACCGCGGTACCGAGCACCTGATGACCGGCAAGCCGTATGCCGTGCGGCTCGCCCTCGGCATGCGCCGACCGAGGAACCCCGTCCCGGGTCGCGACGTCGCCGGCACCGTTGTGGAGACCGGTGCCGGCGTGACCCGCTTCGCACCGGGCGATGAGGTCTACGGCGTCGCGCCCGGCTCGTTCGCGGACTACGCCGTCACCGGCGAGGACAAGGTGGCCCTCAAGCCGGCCAGCATCTCGTTCGCGGAGGCTGCGGTCGTGCCAATCTCGGCAGGAACCGCACTCCAAGGCCTCACCGACGCGGGCAAGGTGGAGGCCGGCCAGTCCGTCCTCGTGACCGGCGCCTCCGGAGGCGTCGGCAGCTACGCGGTTCAGCTCGCGGTCAGCCTGGGAGCTGAGGTGACCGGGGTGTGCAGCGGCGCCAAGCTCGACCACGTGACCGCTCTCGGCGCCCATCACGTCCTGGACTACACCCGCGACGACTGGGCCGACGGAACACGCCGCTACGACCTCATCCTGGACGTCGCCGGCAACCCGTCCGTACGGCGCTTGCGCAAAGCTCTGAACCCGCACGGAACCGCCGTCATCGTCGGTGGCGAGCACGGTGGCGCCATCACCGGCATGGCCCGCCAGATCCGTGGCGCGATCCTGTCACCCTTCATCCGACAGAGGCTCGTTCCGCTTCTCGCGCGCGAGCGCGCCACCGACTACGAGCGACTCGCCCGGCTCGTCGAGGGCGGCCACCTGACTCCCTCCCTGGACCGCTGCTACCCGCTGGAGCAAGCAGCCGAGGCTATGCGGCAGTTGGAAGAAGGTACGGTCCGCGGCAAAGTCGCCATCGTTGTGTGATCCTCGCTCCCGCGGCTCGCTCTGGAGCTCGTCGTGGGGGACCGTGCTCCCTGCACCGTGGCTGGATCCGAGCTCACGCCAGAACCGGAGCAAGCGGCTCGGCGGTGTCCGCGGCCGGCGTCGCCAGGAGTGTCATGGCGGCGGGGACGACCACCATGCGGATCAAGGTGGCATCGACGAGCAGGCAACGCTGACCCGAACCCCATCTGCTGGAACATCACCAGCTGGCCAGCGGCGAACCCGGCGAACACGACCCCGAGGATCAGGGCTGCCCCTGTGATGATCGACGCTGCTCGCAGTCGCACCGCCCACGAGCACAGTGGCACCGGATCCCTCGAAGGCGGCTGGCACCAAGTTCGTACGAATGCGCTCCAGTCCACGGCGGGCCTGAGCGTGGTCCGGCTCACCGACGAGCGGGACACTGACCCCCCGTCACGTGGCGGTTGTGGGCGACCTGCTCCTGGGAAGGGCCGAAGTCCGGATCTCGATGCCCGCTGGTGGCTACGCCGGCTCGCCGTACCGCTCGGTGTCGCTCTCTGTGACCTGCAGGACCCACAGCATGCCGGCCAGCACGCCGAGGACGGTCCCGGCGATCAACGACCCCGCGGACAGGAACGCCAAGAGCGAGCCCACCAGGCTGTCCCGAACGGGGGCGACCGTGGAGAGCCCGATGCCGACGGCGACGCCGAGGCTGAGCGCCCCGGCAGACACCACGACCCACCACCTCAAGCCCAGTCCGGCTTGCGCATGCCGTCTGGGGCTCCCACAGGCCACCACGACAGAAATCGCGACCATCGTGCACACTCCCACCACCAGGAAACCGGCCATGGCGTCGGCCGTGCGATGCCATCCCGCGAACATGGTCGCCAGCGATATGCAGGCGGCGAAGCCGCCGCCGAGCAGGGCCACCGCCACCCGCCCGGCGCTAGGCAGGACGATGAGTAGGGCCGCCACCGCCGAGAACGCTGCCGTCGTGTGGCCGCTGGGCAGGCTGTTCAATGTGGAGGGACCCACTTCGTCCAACCCCAGGTCCGGACGGACGAGGAGATGGTCCTTGAGCACGCGGGTCGCCACGTTTGCGGTGACCAGCACCCCTACGGCGGCCAGGCCCCGGACTCGGTCCAGCCGGATCAGGGCGATGACCGCCACCGTGGCGACCGCACCCAACAGGGATCCCACCGAGACGACGTCCAGGATCGCATCCACCCTGTCGCGAATCGATGCGCCACTCAGGAGCGCACCGCGCAGGGAGGCGTCACTCACGACACGCCCGCGCACGGTGTGGACAGAGATGTAGTAGACCAGGACAAACGTCGCCGCGTACGCCGTTGCCATCGCAGCTGGCCACCTCAGCGCCACCAGTCCCCGCGCGTTCGAAGGCCGCATCACCCGACCATCCTCTACGCACGCGCCCCATGCGTCGATCCAGTGCTCGGACTCGAGCCGGAGACGTGCGCACCTCCCGCGCCCGAACACCGCGGGCCGACACTTCATCCGGTCGCTTCGCGTGGCCAACGACGACTCCGGGTACTGATTCGACATGGAACCACACAGAAGTTCGGTCGAACGGTTCCCAGGAGCCGAGGCCCGATACCCCACCGGTATCCCCCGGAAGGGATGGAAGCAGGTGGCGAAGCGCGTCTGGGACGAGACCCAGCTCGACCAGGTGCCATTGCTCGCTGCAGGAGTGGCCTTCTGGGGCTTCATCTCCTTGTTCCCGGCGATGATCGCGTCAGTGTCGCTCTACGGGCTCGCGGCAGATCCGGCCACAGTCAGCCGCCAGACCGAGGCGATCGCCGACGCGCTACCCCACGACGCCGCCTCACTCATCGCGGACCAGATGCACACGATCAGCTCCCAGCCCCAGGACGCACTCAGCTTCAGCCTGCTGCTGTCGGTCCTGCTTGCCCTATGGACGTCATCGGCGGCGGTCAGCAACATGATGTCGGCCATCAACACCGCCTACGACGAGGAGGAGACACGAAGCTACCTCCGTCGCAAGGGCATCGCCGTGCTACTGAGCCTCGGCGCGATCACCTTCGTGATCGTCGCGGTCGGCCTCATCGCGGTGACCCCCGTCGTGTTGGACACGTTCGTCTCTGACCGGACCACGCGGTCACTGCTCCAGGTCGGCCGCTGGGTAGGACTGGTGCTCGCGGTGATGGGAGGTACGGCGGTGCTCTACAAGCTGGCTCCGGACCGCAACCCCCCGCGTCTGGCGTGGGTGTCTGTCGGCTCCCTCGTGGCGACCGCGGTATGGCTCCTTGCGTCGGTGGTGTTCTCGCTGTATGTCGACAACTTCGGGCGCTACAGCCGAACGTACGGGGCGCTTGCCGGTGTCGCGGTCCTCATGCTCTGGATGTGGATCACTGCCCTCATCATTCTGGTGGGCGCCGAGATCAACGCCGAAGCGGAGCATCAGACGACGCTCGACTCGACCGTCGGGGAACCACAAGCCATGGGCCACCGCAACGCGGTCAAGGCCGACTCGTGGCCCGACACCGAGCACCGCGAGCGGAAGCGGACCTAGTGGGTTGCTCGGTCTGAGGGCCGCGTTCGCGGCGCTGCGCAACCTGGGCTTGGTCGCCCAAGCGGGCCATCAGCAACCTCTTGCCCTGCCCGCCGCCGTTGTGACTCTCGACGTGCGGCTGGGGGGACACCGGAGCACCTCTACGCGCGGTCCCGGACGGGCGTCCCGATCTCGGCCTGCCGGATGGTCTTGTACCCCGCCGATAACGGCGACCGGCGCACGTTGTGATTCCCACCGCGTCCCCCGTCCGGGTGACCGGCGAGCCCTTCGTCGCGCCCTTCATTCGCACACAGGGAAGACGATCTCCGCGATCGGGCCACTCTCGAGTGTTCAGCGCGGATAGGGGTAGGGCGGATATGCGTAGCCGGCCGTCCAGAACGGGGCGACGCCGTAGTAGCCGTAGTAGTCGTCGAACGAGCGCGTCTTGACGATCGCGGGGTCATAGGCGGGGCTGCCCACGACGTGTTCTCGGGTGGTGTCCACGCGAACGCGCTCGCCGACGTCGGTTTCGGCGTCGAATCTGGCGGCACACCTCGAATCCGTCGACATCCGGGAGCGTGATGTCGAGGCGGACGACGCCGATTTCTCGTTCGGCGAGCGCGAACAACCCTTCCTCACCGGTGCCGGCCTCCGTCACCTCGAACCCGTCCGCTCTGAGAGCCATGGCGACAGCACCCCTCCATCTCCCTCCGCCACGGAAGTGTCGCCACACATCCCGAGCCGCACCGCTGGGAGCGGGGCGGCGGGTCGCTCGCCCGGTTGCGGTCGACCTGCGCCTCACACGTGTTACAGGCCCACGAGCAGGAAGAATGCGAGGAGCACGCCGATGAGCACGATGTAGCCCCAGAGCATCACTTTCATGCCGCCCCCCTTCACGTATCGAGTCGTGTCGTCGAAGGGGGCGGCGTGCGAGCATGTCCTCACCCGCTGTGGTGAGGAGGTCCGGCCGTTGCACCCCATGCGCCGTCGCGGGCGAGTCGTGCTGCCCTGGCTGGGGTGTCTCCTGGTTGCAGCGCTGCTGTGCCTGCCATGGGCCGCCGAGAGGGCGATCGAGCGTGCACGTTTCGACGATCGGCTCGGAACGCTTCCGATCAGGATCGGTCTCGCGCACAACGGATACACGACCCTCGACACCGGCCTCTTGGGCAAGGTCTATTGGAAGCGTACGGCGCCGGGTGGGTTCGGTGCTCTCATGCGATCGACCGGACCGCCTCTGGCCGGCGGCACGCTGGCGTCGTACGTCTCCCCCACCTTTGTGCGAGCGAACACGGAGTTCCTGGACGATCCCGAAGGGGTCGCCGCTGTGTACGGCGCCGAGCTTCGACGCCAGGTCATCACCAGCACGGTCAAGGTCGCCCTCGTGGGCGGGGTCGTCGGGGGCACCCTCCTGGCCATCGGATGGTCCCTGACCGGCCAGTGGCCACGGCGCAGACGGAGGAGCGTGGCGACCCTTGTCGTCGTCGCGGGCGCCACCGTGTCGATCGTCGTGGGAGGCCTGCAGTTCCGCTCGTGGGACGGCAACGAGCCCATCGGGGACACCTACCCGCTCCCAGGACGGGCGGACCTGTCCTTCAGCAGCCCTCAGACCCGTGAGATCGCCCAGCAGGTGCAACCCTTCATCGAGAAGAACACGACTCGGATCCTGGACCGCGCCGAGCTGTACGAGGCCGCCGCCTTGAGCTCGTCGCGAGACGCGGTGCAAGAACGCTCGGACGCACTGGAGCCACGCGACGGGGAGGTGATCGTCCTGGCCGAGGCCGACCCCCAAGGCAGCCTGGTCGGCACCCGCGTCCGTCGCGGCCTCTACGCCACACTTGCCGAGGTGCTTCCAGACGACGCCATCGCCCTCCGCACGATCGCCGGCGACGTCACCTCCAACGGCACGGTCGCCGAGGCCGCGTTCGTGGAGGGCGAGGGCGTTGCCACTCCCGCGGTGCCGGTGGTCGCGGTCAAGGGTGACCATGACACCGACGTCACCGTCGACCAGCTCCTCGACGCGGGTGTCACCGTCGTTGAGAAGGAGGTCATCGAGGATCAGGGCCTGCGAGTCGCCGGCGTAGGGGACCCCACCTTCAAGGCACTGTTCGGCGGCATGGTCATCAACAGCTCCGGAGTCACACAGGCGGAGATCGGTGCGGGACTGCGCGAGGAGACGGAGTCCGAGAACGAGGACGATCCATCGGGGATTCAGGTCCTCCTTCACCAACCACATGCGGTCGAGGGCTACCTCGGAGTGGGTCTCGACGAGATCGCCGGCGCGGGCGGCTCCCTCACGACGCCGGTCGACGACGGCATCCCCGACCTGCCCCCCGGCACCGTGACCTACGGGCACCTGCACGACGCGGAGGGACCCTGGGTCATCTGGAACACCGACACCGACGAGCTGACCTGGACAGTGGTCACCCAGCTCGGCACTGCCGGCGGCGTGGAGGAGAACCCCACGATCAACCGGTTCTCCACGCCCTTCTCTGCCCCGCTGAAGACGCTGAGCACTCAACTCCACTACGTGGACGCCGAGAGCGGTCTTCAGACCGGCGTGGTCCCGATCACCTTTGCCACCGACGGCACCGCCACGATCGGCGACCGCATCGACCTCGGCCTCCAGTAACGGGTGTGCGTCCCGCGCGAACCCATACGGCCTGATCGCACGGGCCGGAAGGCGTCAATCCTGGCATGTCAATCTGGCATGGAACCCGCCGACACGGCACGTCGCAGGCGTGGCACCCGGCCCGTCACACGGCGCAGACGCCTACCAGCAGGATCCTCTGCGCGTCGCTCCAGGAGTCGAACCACATGCTCTCAGCCGTCGTCGTCTCGCGAGCGGGTCCGGAACTGCATGCGGGCGTCGCACGCCCAAACCTTCGGATTCACCAGCGCCGGTCGTGGAAGTAGGGGGTCGCGTGCTTTCCCTCCCAGAACGGCGAGTAGCCGAAGTAGGCGTACACCGCGCGGTAGTCCACCGGGCGCGCCAGGTCGGGGTCGTAGTCGAAGCCGGTCTCCACGTGCAGGTCGCTGCGTTCCAGCCGCACGGTGGCACCCACCTGGTCGACGGCTTCCACCGGCACCAGTCGTCGGTGCGCGCAGAGATCCAGGATCCCGCCGGACGCCACCACGAGCAGTCGCGCGCGCCGTTCTCGCTCGTCCATCAGGATCTCGTCCACCTCGCCGATGCGATGTCCCCTGGGGTCCAGGACGGTCATCCCTCTCACGTCGTCCCGCTCATCTGCGAGGTCGAGCTCGGTGTCACCCAGTGCAACGAGCTCAAGCGTCTTCGTCATCTCGTCTCCTCCAGTGCCGGTCATTGCCTTCGAGCATGGGGACCGGCTGTGACGAGCGAGCAGCGAAGAGCGTTGCAGTTTCGTGACAAACCGGCACCCGATCGCGTAGCACGTCCACCAGACCCGTTCGAGGATGTGACCATGGTGGGCATGGCCACTCGTGTGCTGGTGCTCGAGGACGACGACGGTCTTCGTACGTCGCTGCGTCTGGTGCTCGAGGACGACGGCTACGAGGTCGTCGAGGCGGCAGACGCGGAGACCGGACTCGAGGCGGTGTCGGACCCCGGCGTGGACATCATGCTCGTCGACCTGATGCTGGGAGGGGTGGACGGGTTCACGTTCATCCGCCGTGCCCGCCCACGGACCGAGGCACCCCATCGTGGTGATCAGCGCGCGTGACGGCGTCGACGACATCGTCTCGGCGCTGGAGGCCGGCGCTGACGACTACGTGACCAAGCCTTTCGACGTCGTCGAGGTGCAGGCCCGCCTCCGCGCGCTGCTGCGGCGTCCAGCGATGGCGACCACCGACTCGGACGACGCGAACGTGTCCCGAGCGGGCGATGGCGTCCAGCATGAAGTGTTCGTCCTCGACGCGACGTCAGGACCCCTCGTCTTCCACCGCGCTGCCGCTCAGCTCACCCGCGGCGACCGAGAGATCCACCTGACCATCACCGAGTACCGGTTGTTGTCCGCGCTGGTGGAGAACGCCGGACGCGTGCTGAGTCGCACGGCGTTGCTGGAGCACGTGTGGGAGCGCGGGTTCTTCGGCGACGAGCGCATCGTCGACGTGCACATCAGACGACTTCGCAAGAAGCTGGAGCTCGACCCCAGCGAGCCCCGGACGCTCGTGACCGTCCGCGGACTGGGCTACCGACTCGACGTGCGATGACCCCTCGCCCGACGCGTCCCGGCCTGCGCTCCTCGGTGACCGCGGCCTTCGCCGTCGGCGCGATGCTGTTGTCGGTCGCGCTGTCCCTGGGCACGTACCTCTCGGCCCGCCACGTCCTGGTCGAGCAGCGCGAACGAACAGCGCTGCGCCAGGCGTTCGCAGACGCGGCGCTTGTGCGCGACAGTCTCCGCACCCCTGGCACCGGGGTCAGCGAGGCCCTCAACTCCGTCGCCCCGCCGGCGGGGGCGTCCATGTACGTGCGCCGCGACGGCGAGTGGTACTCGTCGTCCCTCGACCAGTCTGGCGAGGAGCTCGCCGCCGAGGTGCGACCCATAGTGGGCAGCGGATCCGTGGGGGTGGCTTGGACCGCACTGACGGAGCCGAACGCACTCGTGGTGGGCATCCCGCTCCCGGCCGTGGACGCGGAGTACTACGAGGTCGCTGTCGCGGATGAGCTCGACGCCACGTTGCGTACCTTGTCCATCGCGTTGATGGTGGGTGCGGCTCTGACGACGCTCGCCGGAGCAGGGCTGGGGCGTGCGGCCAGCGCACGAGTACTGGCGCCGCTCGGCGACGTTGCCAGCGCCGCCCTCAGCGTCTCCGAGGGGAACCTCCGCACGCGCTTGCGAGACACCAGGGATCCCGATCTGTCTGTCCTGGTGGGCGCCTTCAACCACATGGTCGATGCACTGCACGATCGGATCGAACGAGACGCACGGTTCGCAGCAGACGTCAGTCACGAGCTCAGGACGCCTGTAACGACACTGAGGACCAGCCTGACGCTCTTGCAACGTGCCGACGGCCTCAGTGCTCAGGCAAGACACGCGGTCCAGCTCATGTCCGAGGAGCTGGCCCGTTTTCATCGGGCGCTCGAAGACCTGCTGGCGCTCGGCCGGTTGGACGCCGGCATCAACGAGGCGGAGCTCCGGCCAACTGGCGCTAGGGAGCTCGCCCGGCAGGCGCTCGTGACAAGCGGTCGTCCGAGGACGCTGCTCCAGGCGCAAGATTCCACCCCCGATCCCGCTGTCCTGGTGGATCGGCCACAGATGGTGCGTGCGCTGATCAACGTGTATGACAACGCTGACCTGCACGGACGAGGGTTCGCGCGTGTGGTGGTCAGCGAACATCCCCAGCATGTGGAGGTGCACGTCCGCGACCGCGGTCCCGGTGTGCCACCCGGTGACCGTCAGCGCATCTTCGAGCGCTTCGCTCGCGCGGGCGGAGCAAAGGCCGGGACCGGGAGCGGGCTCGGTCTGAGCATCGTGGCGCAGACGGTCAACCAGCACGGAGGAACGGTGTGGTGCACCCACGCCGAGGACGGAGCGTCTGAGTTCGTCATCCGACTGCCCCGTCACGCTGCACGAGAAGAGGCGTGACGTGCTGACCCGAGGGCGGGGCCCCGAGCTCGGCCGACAACGTCCGTGGCGTGTGCTGCTCCCGTCGCTGATGATTCTCGCCCTCGCGGCGTGCGGGCTCCCCGGAGGGGGAGACCCGCAGGTTGTCCCGAGAAACGATGTGCCCTACGAGCTCCTCGAGCCGGACGGACATAGGGGTGAGTCCGGGACCGCCCTCGCACCCCCGCTTCCCGAGCGGGTTCCCGTCGTCTTCTGGATCCGCGGCGACGAGCGGCTCGTCCCATCCGCAGTCGAGACGGTTTCGTGCGTCGACGGCGCAGAGGCCGTCGTGCGGCAAGTGCTGGACGCCCTCACCCTTTCCCCGACCCCGGAGCAGTGGACTGCCGGCCTGTCCTCTGCGATCCCATCCACCGCCCAGCTCGAGCTGATGAGCACCGACGATGGAGTGGCGGAGATCGAGCTCGACCCTGTCACCCTGGGGGACCCTGAGCGACTTCCGCTGGCGGTCGGCCAGCTCGTGCTGTCGGTGACCTCAGCGCCCGGAGTGGATGGCGTCAGGCTGCTCACCTCGGGACACATCGTGGACGTCCCCCTGCCCGGAGGCGCCCTCGCCGGCCGACCTGTGACCGCTGACGACTACGCCACTCTTCTACCGGACCGCCTCCTGGTCTCGCCACATGCTGTTCCCACCATGTCGGCGGACATCGGGTGCACCTCTCCCGCGCCCTGACTCGCCAAAGGCCAATATGACGGTGAGATGTCGACCGCATGACCCGTGCACGTCCATCCACGTCCACTCACGTCGACTTCCTTGCCCGAGCCACTGTCCAGATGCCTTGATGGAGGCGGCGGTCCAACGGTAAGGCTTGCACCGCCACGAGCGGCAGGAGAGAAGACACATGTTCCGCATCACTCCCAGAGCCCAGGCCGTTGCCCGCCGGGTGACGGCACATCCGCGTGTCGGCCAGAGCTCAGGTCTGCGCATCGCTGGCCAAGGGCCCGGCAAGGAGGCTCTCGGCGTCGGCACTGCCCCAGGGCCGGAGCCTGGGGACGAAGTCATCGAGCGAGACGGTGCCCGCATCTTCCTCGACAGACGTGCCCTTCCGCGCATCCGGGGCCGCGTTCTCGACGCCGTGACCGAACGAACCGGTCGGGTGCACTTCGTCGTGAGGGCTCCGCGCTGACGGACCGAGTGACGTCGACAGCAGCCTGACGTCCAGCCCGCAGGGTGTTCGCCGCGGAGTGGCCGCCGAGCGCTTCCCCGAGAGGCCAGCGACCAGGCTCCGTCCGTTCGCGTTGGTGGGGTCTCATTTCCCCTCGCTGGAGGAGACGAACCGTGACAGATCAGACGTTCCGCATCGAGCAGGCGGTGACGGAGGCGTCGAAGCTGACGAACGTGCCGCACAGCCTCGAGGAAACCTTGCAGGCCATCACGCGCGCTGCACTTCACGTGGTTCCCGGTATCGACCACGTGGGCATCTCCATCACTCACCGCGACGGCACCATCGAGACCAAGTCCGCTACCGACGCGCTGGTGTGGGACCTTGACGACCTGCAGTACTCCCTGCGTGAAGGCCCTTGCTACGACTCGATCCGCGGCAGGGGCGTCACGGTCGTGGAGCACGCCGGGCACGACCAGCGCTGGCCCACCTTCATGCCGCGGGCGGTAGCGCGCGGGCTGCGCGCCCAGCTCGCCGTCGGTCTGTACTCGGATCGCGAACCCCTCGGTGGCATGAACCTGTACTCCACGAGCAGCAGCACGATCGCCGACGAAACCATCTTTCTAGCCGAGCTCTTCGCGGCCCAAGCGGCCATCGCGCTCGGGCGCTCGCGTGAAGCGGTCCAGATGAGCGAAGCACTGGAGACACGCACCATCATCGGCCAAGCCATCGGGCTCGTGATGCAGCGGTTCGAGATGAACGAGGAACGAGGCTTCCAGTACCTCATCCGCGCCTCGTCGACGAGCAACATCAAGCTCCGCGATGTCGCCGCCGAGCTCGTGCAGAACGCCAACCAGCGCTTCACGACATCACCGCCCGCGCGCTGACCGCTGCCTGGGAAGGATGAGTTCGGCACCATCGAGCGGCGGTGGCGCACGATCCGAGCGGAGACCGGTTTCGACGGGGTGACGCCCCACACCTTCCGGCCCGACGACCCGGCCAGCGCCACAGTGGGTCTCCAGCGCGAACGTTCTCTGGGTCACAGAACGCGACACAAGCCGGAGTGGTTCAGGAAACAAGTGGCCCCTGACCTGCGTTTCCGCAGGTCAGGGGCTACTTTTCGGTCGGGCTGACAGGATTTGAACCTGCGACCCCCTGGCTCACACAGTGCTACGAACGCTCTTGTCGCCGCTTGCTGGTTCTTGACAGGTTGGGCGCTGACCTGCGCAAACGCTCTAGCAGTGATGCCCAACAGCGCCCGTTCGCCTTGATCCCATTTGACCTGGCGAGACCCTTTGCGCCCACGTCTTCGCGACATGAACGCGCCATGGCTCGAATCTCACTCGCAGCCCCCGCAAGTCACAGAACGGACGAACCTCCGATGCAGTCCCCGGTGCTGACGCGGGCAGCTCAGACCCAGGCGCGCGGTGTGAGCAGCCACCGCACTTTCGGACCTCGTCCCTACCGTCACCACATCACCCGGCCCGGCCTCGAAGCCCAGCAGGCCACGACGCCTCCGCACACCTCGTCCGGAATATAAACGCAACGCAGTGCGTTTCGATAGTGACAGACGATCCACACTCAGAAGGAGCACTGCTATGAGCATCATCATCACCATTCTTGTCTTCGCCGGATTGCTTGCGTTGGCCCGATTCGCCAGTCGCGACCTCTTCGCCGGTCCCTCGCTCCGCTATCAACCGCACGACGAGTTGGGATACCGCAACTCCCCCGTCATCGGACAACCCAGTTGACAGCGGGTGGGTTTTAGCGGCGCGGGCACCGGACCGGGGACGACCCCAGAGGAAGCCGCCCGGTACGGCGTGGGCTCGTCGCAGGCCTAGCCACGAGACCGAGACGGAAGGCGAGGCAGTCTCCGAGCCACTTCGCGGCAGCCGAGGACTCGCCTCGCGCCACCCGGCCGAGACCGTCGAGCTGGTCCTGAAGTGCCCCCGTCCTTCGCCGGCACCGGCGTGGTATCGATCGACATGCTGAACGTCTCCACCAGCTCGACGCCGGGACGACCAGGGACAGTCCGGGAAGTCGCGGAGGAGACCTCACGCAACCAGCTCGAATGACCACTCCCCGCTCAAGACCGCGATCTTCAAGCTCAACAAGGCCCGGGAGTGCGAGCACCCCCGACCACGACGCCGAACATGATCCACTCGCCCGCCGTGATCATCGGTTCCTCCGTCTCAGATGTCTCATGCCGGGGTGCGGCCACCAGAGTTGGCACACCAGCGCCCCCAGCACGACGGTCGCGCAGAGGATCGCACCGCTGGTCAGACCGGTGGCGGCCGACATGATGGTGAGCAGTGCGGCGGTCGCGGCGATGAACCAGATCACGTAGTTGCGGCGGAGGGCCCGCAGCGTCGCGGGTGTCTCACCCACCGCGAGAAACCGAGCGAACTCGGGGTCGCTCTCCGCGAGTTCGGACTGGATCTGCTCCAAGGTCCGGCGTTCATGGTCACTGAGCACGTCCCCTCCTTTCCGATGCGTATCTCAGTCTCTCGTCCTTAGGTCCCTCGGGGTAGGAGGGTGATCGGCGAACTCGGTGCGGCTCGGATTGCTGGGTGTCGGCAAGAGTCCGGGCACTCCCTCTGGTGCTGCGGGTCGACAGCGACCCGCATAGGAAGGGCGCGCGAGGGCCAATCGGGCGCCCCGCGTGCGCGGGAACCGGGTCTGCTGTCCGGCACGCAGGCCGCGGGCGTGCTGGGGTGCTGGGCTGTCTCAGTCATCGGTGTTCTCTGGTCGGTTCGAGTCGTGCCGCTTGGCGCCTGTTTCGGGGTGGGCGCGCCGCCCGCTTGCCTGGAGCGCTTTGTTGAGAACGGATCTGTCGAGCGCGCCAGAGTGGACGAGCTGCTCGAGGACGCGGAGGACGATCGATGGCGCGTCGACCCCGAAGTGCTGCCGCAACGCTCCGCGGGTGTCGGAGAGGCCGAATCCATCAGTGCCAAGGGAGGCCCAGGTGCCAGGTACGAACGGCGCGATCTGATCCGGGACAGCTCGCATCCAGTCCGAGACCGCCACCACCGGGCCCGGCGCATCGCGGAGGCGGCTGGTGACGTACGCCTCCCTTCGAAGACCGTCCGGGTGCAGGAGATTCCACTCGTCGGCGGCCAGCGCGTCGCGGCGTAGCTGCGTCCACGAGGTCACGGACCACACGTCGGCGTTGACGGACCACTCGCGTCGCAGGAGCTCCTGTGCCTCCAGCGCCCATGGCATTGCGATGCCGGATGCCAGGATCTGTGCGCCCGGTCCCTCCCCCGCATCGGCTGGGGAGTACCGGTGCATCCCAGCCAGAATTCCGCTGATGTCGACCTCTGCTGGCTGCGCCGGTTGAACGATCGGCTCGTTGTAGAGGGTGAGGTAGTAGAAGACGTTCGGGTCCTCACCGGCGCGAGGCTCGCCGTACATGCGCCGCAACGCCTCGGCGACGATGTGGCCGAGCTCGAAGGCGTACGCGGCGTCGTAGGACAGGCACGCCGGGTTCGTGGAGGCGAGTAGCAGCGAGTGTCCGTCCTGGTGCTGGAGGCCCTCACCGTTGAGGGTGGTGCGTCCCGCGGTGGCTCCCAGCAGGAAGCCACGCGTCATCTGGTCGGCGGCAGCCCAGAACTCGTCGCCGGTGCGCTGCAACCCGAACATCGAGTAGAAGATGTAGAGCGGGATCATCGGCTCGCCGTGGGTGGCGTACGAGGTTCCGGCGGCGGTCCACGATGCCGCCGCGCCCGCTTCGGTGATGCCCTCGTGCAGCAGCACGCCCTCGGTGTCCTCCTGGTAGCTCAGGAGCAGGTCCCGGTCCACAGACAGATAGGTCTGTCCTTGTGGGGAGTAGATCTTCTTGGAGGGGAACAGGGAGTCGAGCCCGAAGGTACGCGCTTCGTCCGGGATGATCGGCACGAAGCGGTGGCCCATTCCCGGGTCCTTCATGAGGTCCTTGAGCAGCCGCACGAACGCCATCGTGGTGGCGACCTTCTGTGATCCTGTGCCGCGCCGGGAGACGGCGTAGGCCGTGTCGGCGGGAAGGTCGAGTGGCGCGCTCGCGCCGCGGCGTGCCGGGAGGTAGCCGCCGAGGGCGAGCCGGCGCTCGTGGAGGTAGTCCATCTCGGCCGATCGGTCCGCGGGCCGGTAGTAGGGCGGCAGGGTCTCGTCCAGACTGGAGTCGGGGATGTCGAGGTGCAAACGGTCGCGGAATCCCTTGAGGTCGCTCAGCGTCAGCTTCTTCATCTGGTGGGTTGAGTTGCGGCCCTCGAAGTGCGAGCCCAAGGTCCAACCCTTGATGGTCTTGGCAAGGATGACCGTCGGCTGACCGTGATGCTCGGTGGCCGACCGGTAGGCGGCGTAGAGCTTGCGGTCGTCGTGCCCGCCACGTTTGAGTCCCCAGATCTGCTCGTCGGTCAAGTCGCGGACCATGGCTCGAGTGCGCGGGTCGCGGTCGAAGAAGTGCTCGCGTACGAACGCCCCGGACTCGGCCTTGTAGGTCTGGAAGTCGCCATCGGGAGTCGCGTTCATCAGGTCGACCAGTGCCCCGTCGACATCGATCGCGAGGAGCTGGTCCCACTCGCGACCCCAGATGACCTTGATGACGTTCCAGCCGGCGCCACGGAAGAAGGCCTCGAGCTCCTGGATGATCTTTCCGTTGCCTCGGACCGGCCCGTCGAGTCGCTGCAGGTTGCAGTTGATGACGAAGGTGAGGTTGTCCAGCCCTTCGCGGGCTGCAACCCCGATCGCGCCGAGCGACTCGGGTTCGTCCATCTCGCCGTCCCCGAGAAATGCCCAGACACGCTGCTCGCTGGTGTCCTTGATCTGCCGGTTGAGCAGGTACCGGTTGAACCGCGCCTGGTAGATGGCGTTGAGGGGCGTGAGACCCATCGAGACGGTGGGGAACTCCCAGAAGTGCGGCATCCGCCGTGGGTGCGGATAGGACGGCAGACCGCCCCAGGCTCCGGCTGGGGAGGACTCTTGCCTGAACCGGTCGAGCTGGTGCACGTCCAACCGGCCTTCGAGGAACGCGCGGGCGTAGATGCCGGGCGAGGCGTGACCTTGGAAGTAGACCTGGTCACCGCCGCCGGGGTGGCCTCGCCCACGGAAGAAGTGGTTGAAGCCCACCTCGTACAACGCGGCGGCCGAGGCGTAGGTCGAGATGTGGCCGCCGACCTCGACTCCGGCGCGTTGGGCTCGGTGAACCATGATCGCGGCGTTCCACCGGATGTAGGCGCGGATGCGCCGCTCGATGAGCTCGTCTCCCGGAAATGGTGGCTCCAGCTCCGGCGGGATGGTGTTGATGTAGTCCGTGGTACCGGGCACAGGAACGGCAACGTGCTGTTCGCGGGCTCGTTGCAACATGCTGAGCATCAGGTAGTGCGCCCGGTTGCGGCCCGCGCGGTCGACCACCGCGTCGAATGACTCGAGCCATTCCATGGTCTCGGATGCGTCGGAGTCGAGCAGTTGGCTGCTCAGCGTCCCGGCGGGGGCGGTGCTTGAGGTCGTATCGGACGGTTGATCGCGCATGAGAGATCTTGGCGTTGCAATGGTGCCGGGGTGCAGGTCACTGGCCGGTCAAGAAGCTTCTCCCGTGGGTGCCGCAGCCCGGCAAGCAACGTGGCGTCATCGGCGCTGGGCAGCACGAACCCAAGGCCCCCAGCGCCAGTACGAGTGGCGTGAGCCGTGTCGTGACTTCGCGTCGGGTTGCCGAGTCCCGGCATCGAGGCGTCTACTAGAAGGGGCCAAATGGGTTCGTCTCGGCAGGGTGAACGGATGCAGGATGGGAATCGCGGACGACTCGACGCGGGGGAACCGGAGGGCCGCGAAGGACACGGAGGCCGCTGTCGGAGACGACGATTGGCTGCGCCAAGTGGCGCAGGCGGCCTGCCACGACGCTGGCGGTGTTTCTGAGGAGCTCCTCGGCGACTACCTGCGGATGCTCGCCGAGGCCGCCATCTCGGGGCGCCGACCCGCCCGCAGCGAGCTCGCTGCGGTGCGCCTGCTCGGTCGGCGCGCCGCCGAGACCGGCGTCTCCGCCGGCCACGGGGTGAACCTGTACCTCTCCGCTGCCCGACGGGTGTGGGACGAGCTCCCGGCGGTAGTCCGCATACGCAACAGCGCGGCTGTACGAGCAGCCGCCGAGGCGGTGCTCCAGGTCGTCGAGGATGCGGTGGCTGCCTTCGCCGAGGGACACGGCGAAGCAGGCCGCGAACTGGTGCGACGCGAGGAATCGCTTCGACGAGAGCTGATCGACGACCTGCTTCGTGGCGACGCCCACCTCGGCGAGCTCGTCGAGCGCGCCGAACCGTTCGGACTGGATCTGACTCGCGCCCACCAGGTGGCCCTGGCACGACCAGAGCGGCGCTTGCCCGTCATCGACGCCGCGATCAGCTCGTTGGAACGCGTGGTGCTGGACCGCTTCGGGGATCGGGACGTGCTCGTGGCCACGAAGGACGGCCTCGTCGTGGTCATCGCGTTGGCCGATGACGACCCGCAGTCCGGGACGGATCGGCGCGCGACGCGAGCCGGCCTCGGCACTCTCATCCACGCGGAGCTCAGCCGCCTTCGGCGTGGCTCGCCGTGGCGCGTCGCTGTTGGTCGCGCGCACCCGGGGGCCTATGGAATCGCGCGCTCGTATGAGGAGGCTCGCGAGGGGCTCACCACGGCGGCACGGTTGAGCCTGGAGACTCCGATCGTGGAGGCGAAGGACTTGCTGATCTACCGGGTCCTGTTCCGCGACCAGCCGGCCATCGTCGACCTGGTCCACTCGACCCTCAACCCGCTCCGCCACGCGCGTGGCGGTGCCCGTCCGTTGCTCGACACGCTCGAGGCCTACTTCGACTGTGGCGGGGTCGCCACGGCCGCCGCCGTCCAGCTGCATCTGTCGGTGCGGGCGGTCACCTACCGGCTGGCTCGAGTTCGGGCGTTGACCGGCTTCGACGCCACCGACCCACAGCACCGGTTCACCCTGCATGCGGCGGTCCTGGGTGCGAAGCTGCTCGGCTGGCCCGAGCACGACCTTCCACCTCCAACCGTGGGGTCCTAGGAGGTCGAGATCGACTCCGGCGGTCCATGCGCCGATGGGGCAACTGGTTTGGGTCCTGCTGCGACGACCTCACGAGTGCAGGCGGCTTTCCACGAGCGAGCGTGGGAGCCTCTCGGGGCTGGGATACGCGACCAGGATCCGGATGCCGTCAGGGTCACGGCTCTCCAGGAAGCTCACCCCGCCGCCCGCGTAGGTGTAGGTCCTGGAGGTCCTGCCCCCACGGTCCTTGATGGCCTGTTCCAGGTCAGCCAACGCGCCAGCGGTCTCCACGGCCCACATCAGGTATTGCACACCAATTCCGCCCAACGGGTGTGACGCCCTGCTTCCTTTGGCGATCAAGTAGATCTGGAAGCCGCCCGGGGCAAGAAGCAGGGCCGCACCGGAACTCAAGATCGTGACCTCGCACGAGAACATGTCCCGGTAGAACCCAACTGAACGACCGAGCTCAGACACGAACACCACCGATGACGTAACCCGAGCCGAGCACTCGACACCCTTCTTCTCGACCTCCTCATCCGGGCGGGAACGTCCGGAACGACTTCGCCCGCGGAGCCGAGAATGATCTGCCCGCGCACGCGGTTGGCCGTGCTCAGGAGTCGGCTGTTGCGCCCGGTCGTTCATCGGTCTCAATCTCCGACCTTGCCTGGTGTGGTCAGTTCGTGTCGTCGCGTGCCCTCGCGCGGCTCTGAGCGCGCTACCAACGTCCTCATGCCCCTGCCATGTCGGTTGCTTCCGCGTTGGTCGGCAGGTGGGGCTTCACCGCTCAACCGCACTGGTCCGGCATGAATCCCCAGGCGGGCGGCTGTGAGTACGTGCCCTTTCCGGCTGGAGCCTGGGCGTCAGAGTGTGGTGACGCGGCGTTTTCCGGAGCGATCTGGCGTGTCCGCGGGTCGCTCACGGTAATGCCCTCGGGCGTGCTCGGCTTGGCCGGCTCGGCTGGCGTCCCCCGCTCGAGGAATCGCAACAGCTCGACCGGGAACGGCAGAACCAGGGTCGAGTTCCTCTCCGCCGCGACCTCCACCACCGTCTGGAGGAGCCGCAGCTGGAGTGCCGCGGGGTGCTCGGCCATGACCTCCGCGGCCTCCGCCAGCTTCTCGGATGCCTGGCGTTCGCCGTCCGCGGTAATGATCCGGGCGCGTCGCTCCCGTTCGGCCTCGGCCTGCCGCGACATCGAGCGCTTCATGGTGTCCGGCAACGCGACGTCCTTGATCTCGACCCGGTCGATGTGGACGCCCCAGTCGATCGCTGGACTGTTGATCATGATCTCCATGCCCCGGTTGAGCTGCTCTCGATCGGAGAGCAGGTCGTCGAGGTCGCTCTTGCCGATGATCGAGCGCAGAGAGGCCTGCGCGACCTGCTGCATGGCGGCCAGATAGTTCTGCACATCCACGGCCGCCCGGACGGGGTTCATCACATTGAAGTAGACGACGGCATCGACCCGCACGGTGACGTTGTCACGGGTGATCCCGTCCTGCGCCGGGACCGGCATCGTGATGATCTGCATGTTGACCTTCTCCAGCCGGTCAACGACCGGGATCAACAGCGCGAGACCTGGCCCCCTCAGCGTTGGGCGCACCCGCCCAAACCGATAGACGACGCCTCTCTCGTACTGCTTGACCACGCGCACGCTCGACGCGGCGATGACCAGCGCCAAGGCGCCTACCAGTCCGATCAGAAGTAGCAAGCTCATCTTCATCCCTCTTTCCTTCGGCCCGGTGGCCCCACCGTGTGGAGTGCCCAGCGCCTTCGTCGACGTCCTCCCAGACCTTGCTCGTCCGGCCTCACGACGAACTGTGTCGCGCGCGAGCACTCCTCCGTGATGCCCGAGATCGGCGACTGTTCCTGTGCCGGGTTGCCGGGTACCGGCAGCGCAACGCAACGCCGAGGATGCTTCGAGCATGCTCCGCTGCCTGAGTGCAGTACCCCGAGCTCGCGCGGGAGCCGCACTCGTCTCCTCGGCGGAGCCGTCGGTTGGCGGTTATGCGGTCAGCAACTGCATCAGCACGGCTGCCTGACTGATCTCGATCCGCTTCGCGGCGGTCAGCAGCGTCACTCTGCCCTGGGTGGCCAATCCCGCGAGATGCCGCAGCGGCTCCAGGTCACCTTCGCCTGGTGGCCCCGAACCGCCGTCGGCAACACGTGCTTGTGGACTCCGGCGATCTGCCGATCAACCACGGGCAATGAAGCGGACCGTAGTCGACCGATCCCCCACAGGGACTCTCTGCGAGAGACCGGGCATCGTGAGGCTGGGTTTCCGGGACCGTAGTTCTCGGAAGGATCGGCTTGTGCGAGAACAGCGCCGCGCATCGCGCCACGTCTTGGAGAGGACGTTCACCGGCGAGCAGGGAGGACGTCGATCGGAAGATGCAACTGCACGTGTGAGCGGTCATATCTGTAGTGCCGCTGGACGCACGTTCTCGGCTCCGCCCAGCGACCCGCGTAAGAAGTTCGCGGGCTGATCACACCAACACAGTCATGGCCCTCTCCACCGGATCATCATCGACACCCGCCTGGTGGCGCAGTGAGGTCGACGACGCAGCCTTCTGCGCGGCGGTGTGCGCAGCCTCGGGCGGCGTGCACGGCGCGCTCGTCGTCCCCCACGCGCGCGAGTCGCTCCCGATGGCGCTCGCGTTCTCGCTGGCCACGCTCGCGCTGGGGGCCGCTGCGTCCGCCCTCGCCCTCAACCCCGGCCCCTCCGTCTCGGCCGCGGTTGCGGGGTTGCTGTTCGCGGTCGCCGGCGCCTACTTCCTGTCTCGGACCAGCGGCATCCCGGGTCTCGTCGCACACCCAGAGCCGTTCGACACGCTCGGCACGACCGTCTCCTTGCTAGAGGTGGCCGCGGCGACCGTGGCGGTGCGGCACATCCATCCAAGGAGATACTGATGAGCACATCGATCCTGACCGGCCGCCGTGGCGTGTTCCCCGCCCTCCTGGTCGGGCTGGCCCTGGCCACCGCGCTGGCCACGACCCTGTTCGGCACCGGGCACTCCTCGCCCGCCGCCCACGCCGAGACCGGCCACAGCCACGCCGCCCCTGCGCTCGCGGCCAAGCCCCAGGCGGCCGCGTTCCAGGACGAGATGCGCAAGCTCTGGGAGGACCACGTCACCTGGACCCGCCTCGCCATCGTGACCTTCGCCGACGGCTCCGCGGGTTTCGACGCCACCGCCACGCGGCTGCTGAAGAACCAGGACGACATCGGGGACGCCATCAAGCCGTTCTACGGCAAGGCCGCCGGTGACGAGCTGACCGCCCTGCTGAAGGACCACATCGGGATCGCCGTCGAGCTGCTCCAGGCCGCCAAGGCTGGTGACGACGCAGCCTTCGCGCAGGCCCACGCCGCGTGGTACGCCAACTCCGACGACATCGCGGGCTTCCTCGCCGCGGCCAACCCCCGCTACTGGCCGCAGGCCGCCATGCGCGCGGCGATGAGGGGCCACCTCGACCAGACGCTCGCGGAGGCCAGCCACGAGCTCACCGGTCAGTACGCCAAGAGCGTGGCCGACTACGACGAGATCCACCACCACATCCTGGGCATGGCGGACGTGCTGAGCGCCGGCATCATTCGCACCTTCCCGCACCGCTTCAACTGAGCGCTCGGCGCCGGGGTCGGTCCACCTGAGCAAAGGTGGACCGACCCCGGTTACGTCTCCGGCGCGGTGTCCTTCAGTGCCAGTGCGGCGGAGACGAGGGTCGCGTGGGTGAGCGCCTGGGGGTAGTTGCCGAGGTGGGCGCCGGTCGCGGGGTCCATCTCCTCAGCGAGGAGTCCGAGCGGGCTCGCGCGGTCGAGCAGCGCTTCGAACAGACCCAGGGCCTCGAGGCGTCGTCCCGTGTGAGCCAGCGCCTGGACCAGCCAGAACGAGCACGGCAGGAACGCACCCTCGGCGCCGACAAGGCCGTCGCGGCCCGGTGGATAGCGGTACAGCAGCGGGCCGCCCGCGGTGAGGTCTGCCCGGATGGCGGCGATGGTGCCTGCTGTCCGGGGCGAGTCGGTGTCCTCGATGCCGATGACCGGGAGGATCAGGAGCGCGGCGTCGAGGTCCCGGGACCCGTAGGCGCTCGTGTAGGTGCCCGTGGCCGGGTCGTACCCGCGGGTCCGTACGTCGTCGGCGATCGCATCCCTGGCGCTCCGCCAGCGTCGGAGACGGCGCACGGAGGCTCGATGCGTCTCGGCGATCCGCAGCGCACGGTCGAGGGCGAGCCAGCCCATCACCTTGGAGTGCACGTGGTGCGCGGCGGCCGCGCGGAGCTCCCAGATGCCGGCGTCCGGTTCCTGCCAGCGGCGGGCCACGAGGTCGGCGTACCCGCACACCATCCGCCAAGTCTCGCCGTAGAGATGGTGGCCGTTCTGGACCAGCACCCACGCTGCGTCCACGACCCAGCCGTAGCCGTCCAGCTGATGCTGCTCAGCCGCGCCGTTCCCGACGCGTACCGGAGCGCTCTGCGCATAGCCGGGCCACCCTTCGAGCTCGCGCTCGCGCGGTGCTTGCCGGCCGTCGAGGGTGAGCAGCACGCCGAGTCGGGGGCGCTGCAGACGACCGGCGTGCAGCAGCCAGCCGAGGAACCGCCGTGCCTCGTCCACCTTGCCCACGCCGAGGAACGCGGCGATACCGATGCTGGCGTCGCGGGGCCAGGCGAAGCGGTAGTCCCAGTTCCTGCCACCTCCGAGGTGCTCCGGCAGCGAGGTGGTGGGCGCGGCCACCGGCGCTCCGGAGGGCGAGTACGTCAGCAGCTTCAAGGTCAACAGGCTGCGGATCGCGACGTCGCGGAAGGGCAGCCGCTCGTCGATCTCCTCGACCCATGCCTGCCAACGCCTGCCGTCCTCGTCCAGGAGGTGCCACGCGGTCGCCGGTGGGACGTGGATGACCGGCTCGCGTTGGGCGACGCTGAGAACGAGCGTGACGGGCCGCCCCGGGGTGATGCGAATGAGGGTTGGCCGCCCTGGTTCGACGTCCAGGTCGGGCTCGCAGGAGAGGGAGAGCGCGAGCGACCCCCACTCACACAGCAGGTCGCCGCTGCGGCGCCGCACGCGCGGCGCCGCGTGCTGCTCGCCTCGGCGCGGGTCGAAGTCGATCCTTGCCTCGACGGCACGGCCCTCGGCTGACAGGCGCCGCACCAGGACCGTGGCCGGCAGGAGGCGACCAGCGACCTCGGCCACCATCCCCTCGGTCAGGGTGAGTCGCCCGCCGCCCACCTGCCAGGTGGTCTGGAGCGTCGCTGTGTGTGGCAGGTAGTGCCGAGTGAGGACCGCTGCCGGTTCGGCCGGTCCTGCCTGGAAGGTTCCGGCGGCATGCCCGCCGACCAGCCGACCGAACACCGGTGGGCTGTCGAACCGGGGCGCGCACAGCCAGTCGATCGCGCCGTCGGACGAGACCAGGGCCGCGGTGCGCGTGTCCCCGAGAAGCCCGTAGTCCTCGATCGGACGCGGCTCGACGCGCATCAGGAGACCTCGAGAAGAACGCCCAGGACGGTGCCGTAGACGAGGTGGGCGATGATCGCGACGGCGGGCGTCTGGATGCCGTAGTTGAGGGCCAGCAGTCCCGGCGGCTCCAGCACAGCCGTACTGGCCGGCCCTGCCCGCTCGGAGGCCATCCGGGGATGGACCCCGGGCAGGAGGGGCAGGATGGCGAGCAGCGCGATCGCGACGTGGAGCATCCCGAGCAGCGCCCCGAGCCACCACGTGGCGCGACCGAGCTGTGCGAATGCCGCCGCATATCCCAGTGCGAAGGCTTGTCCCACGAACAGGTGGATGAAGAATCCGGCGACCCGTGCTCGGTCGGGATCTTCGGTGAGCAGCGTTCCCAGCACCAGCGGCAGGTCGAGGCGGGTCAGTCCCGCGAGCTGCGCGGTGATCATCACCGCGGTCAGCGCAGTGGTGGCGAGCAGCCCGAACAGCGCCCAACCGGACCAGTCCATCTCAGATCCGGTCGAGCTGGTGAACCTTGGCGTCCAGCATCTCGAGCACGCCTTGGTAGGAGCGTCGGAACTTCTCCACTCCCTGCTGCTCCACCCCCAGGCCCACATCGTCGAGGTCGATGTGGAGGTCGGCCAACCGACGGACGACGTCGCGGGCCTCCTCCGCGCCGGTGTCGACGGTGCGAGCCACGACCCCGTGGTCCTCGAACTGATCGACGGTGGCCTCGGCAAGGGTGGTGATGGTCCGTGGGCCGATCAGCTCGTCGACGTAGTCGGTGTCGCGGAGTCCGGGGTCCTTGGGTGACGTGGAGGCCCACAGCGGCAGCTGCGGATGTGCGCCGAGCGTGGCCAGGCGCTCCCACCTGCTGCCGCAGTGACAATCCTGGAACATCTGGTAGGCGAGCTTGGCCTGCGCAACGGCGGCACGACCACGTAGTGCCGCGGCACTCGCTCCTCGGTGTGCCTCGAGCCGTCGGTCGACCTCGGTGTCGACGCGGCTCACGAAGAACGAGGCGACAGAGTGGACCTGCGCCGGGTCGCCACCGGTCGTGACGAACGACTCCAGCCCGGCGAGGTAGGCGTCGATGACCTCGGCGTAGCGGCTCAGGGAGAAGATCAACGTGACGGTGATGTTGCGCCCCTCCGCAGTCATCGCCTCGATCGCGGGCACACCCTGGGCAGTGGCCGGGATCTTCACCATCAGGTTGGGCTCGTCGATGCGCTGGTGCAGGCGTCGCGCCGCTCGGATCGTCCTTTCGGTGTCGCCGGCCAGGTCTGGGGCGACCTCGACGGACACGAAGCCGTCCATGCCGCCGGCGTCGTCGTGGACCGGCCGCAGGACGGCACAGGCAGCCGAGACGTCGGAGGCGACCAGCTCCCAGTAGGCCTCCACGGTCGAACGGCCCGCTGTGACGAGGGAGGCGAACTGCTCGTCGTACTCGTCCGAGGACTCGATCGCCTTGGCCACGATGGTCGGGTTTGCCGTCACCCCGCGGATCCCGTCCGCGACCAAGTGAGCGAGGCGGCCGTTGCTGAGGTCCTCGCGGGTGAGGTTGTCCAGCCACGGGCTCTGGCCCTGCTCGGCGTGAAGCTGCTGAAGTTGGCTCATGGTGGTGTGGTCAATAGAGTCATGTCTGGTTGGTGTCATCGAACGCTGACCTCTTACCCGCGGCGCGCTGGCACGAACCGCACAGTGGTGCCATGGGCAGCGCGGTCAGCCGCTGGAGGGACACCGGCTTTCCACAACCTTGGCAGCACCCGTAGGTGCCGTGCTCGATCCGACGTAGCGCGGAGTCGATGTCGGACAACACCGTCATGGCGCCGGCATTCAGCTTTGCGTGGACTTCCTTCCGCACGGTGCCGGCCACCGCCACAGGACGAGTGGCATCCAGCTGGATCAACTGGTTGATCCGGAATGTCCGCTGCTGCCTCAACTCGCCGCGCGCCGCCTCGACGAACTCAGAAGGCAATGCGCATGCGGGACCGTTGGCTCCGCCCCGTCCCTTGGGTCGTTGCCCACGCGGTTTCCTTCGACCCGGTTGGTCGAAGGAAACCGCGTCGATACCTCCGCGGCTGCGTGAGTACGGAGGAGAACAAGGAGCCATCACGCCGTTCCTGACCGTCGCGTTCACGGTGATCACCAATTGGCGGGAGGGTCGCTGGCCGGGAACGACTGCAGGCCCCATTCGTCGACAATGTCCCAGTCCGCGCCAACGGCAGGCACGACAGGCGACGGGATCGGCGGTCGGTCGGAAACCAGCGTCATGGGAGTTCCTTGGAAGAGGTGGCCCGGGCACGGCCACTGAATGAGTTCCTCCATCGTGGCTGTCCAGGACGTCGTCCTGCATGGGTGTGGACCGGTCAAGTCCGAGGCCCTTCGTTGCTTGGCCTCGGCAGACTTGCCCTGGGAAAGCGACGGGATCAGCTATGACCACGGGATGCCGGGTTGACAGTGGGAAGCCGAGCCGCTGCGCGCGAGAGAGTCGAGTGTGGGCACACGAATCTGCCCGCCCTCGGCAACGAAGTCACGAGGTTGTCGACCGATCTGTGGCGGTGATCGCGGGCTTCGAGGCGCGCACAGTGGCGATGACGAGATCTAGATCAGAGCTCGCTTTGACACCCTTGAGGAGTCTCCGATGGCCGCGACGACCACCCCTGCCCATACTGCGCCGACCCAGGTCGGAGCCGATCGCGCCTTCCTGCTGCTGCGCACCGTGTTCACGATCGCGCCGATCGCCTTCGGCCTGGACAAGTTCGCCAGCCTGCTCACCGACTGGGAGCACTACCTCGCACCCTGGATCAACGACCTCGTCCCCGGCACCGCCCACCAAGCGATGTTGGCCGTCGGCGTCATCGAAGTTGTGGCCGGGGTCGCCGTCGCCGTCGCGCCTCGCTACGGCGCCCTCTTGGTGGCCGGGTGGCTGGCGGGAATCATCGTCAACCTCGTGTCGCTGGGCGACTACTACGACGTCGCCCTGCGCGACTTCGGCCTCCTTGTAGCCGCTGTGGCCCTGGCCGCGCTCGCCGCCGACCGCCGCGACAAGGCCCCGGCGTGACCAGCGCCGCCTTGTCCCCGGACGGATCTATTGCCCGAGGTTGGCGCCCGCGCATTGCACAACCGCACCCGGATGTCGACCAGGGTGCGGCCGAGATGACGGCTGCCAACCTTCTCACCGCCCTCGGCCTGGACCTCAGTGACGAGAACCTGGTGGAGACTCCCAGGCGAATGGCGCAGGCCCTGATCGAGATGACCAACGGGCCCGACTTCGAGCTCACCACCTTCCCCAACGAGGAGGACCATGACGAGCTGGTTCTGGTCCAGGACATTCCCCTTCAGTTCCTCGCCCTCACCAGGAGAACAGCATGAACGTCGTCGTGATCGGAGCCGGACTCGCCGGCGCAAGCGCGGTCGAGGAAGTCCGCAATCTGGGATACAGCGAGGACATCACCCTCATCGGCGCCGAGTCCCACCTGCCCTACGAGCGCCCTCCGCTGTCCAAGGGAATCCTACTCGGATCTGCTGAACCCTCCTCGGTGTTCGTCCACGATGCCCAGTGGTATGCCGATCAGCAGGTCGACGTACTCACCGGCACCACGGTCACCGGCATCGACCTGGACACGTGCCATGTCACGGTCACGGGCGGACAGATCTCCTATGACCGGCTGCTGCTGGCCACCGGCGCCACCCCACGGCGTCTTCCCCTGCCCGGCCATGCGGGAGCCGATGTCGTCCATCTCCGCACCCTCGACGACGCGCTGGCCCTCAGGGCTCGGCTCGCGGGCCACGTCTTGATCGTCGGCGCGGGGTGGATCGGTCTCGAGGTCGCGGCCGCAGCCCGGCACGCCGGAGCGACAGTCACCGTGGTCGAGAACGCAACCCTTCCGCTCGTTCGCGTGCTCGGACCGGAGGTCGCGCCCCTCTTCGCCGATCTCCACCGCGACCACGGCGTCGACCTGCGCCTCGCAACAGCTGTCGCGGCGATGGTGCCCACCCAACAAGCGACCAAGGTCCGCCTCTCAGACGGTCACACGTTGGTCGCGGACCTGATCCTCGTCGGCATCGGCGCCCAACCCGACGACCAGCTGGCGGCGGCGGGCGGCCTGGCCACGGACAACGGCGTCCTGGTTGACGCCCGCCTCCGCAGCTCTGACCCGCACGTCTACGCCGCGGGCGACGTCGCCAACCACGACCATCCGCTCATCGGTCGGATCCGCGTCGAACACTGGGACTCCGCCATCCACCAGGGCCGCCACGCAGCCCGCGCGATGCTCGGCAGCGACGCGCCCTACATGCGACAGCCCTACTTCTTCACCGACCAGTACGACCTCGGCATGGAGTACGTCGGCCACGTCGGACCCGACGGCTATGACGAAGTCGTGATCCGCGGCGACCTCGCCAGCCGCGTCATCACCGCGTTCTGGATCCGGCACAACCAGATCGTCGCCGGCATGCACGTCAACGACTGGGAATCCATCGACACCATCCGAACCTGGGTCGGCCAAGAAGCAACAGGAAGATTCAGGAACGCACGCATCGCCCTCGCCGACATCCGGGTCTGAGCACGGTGCCGCGTCGCAACACGAGCCGCCAGCAGGCCCGGGCGTCGGTCACGGCCGCCTGACAGACGGCGACCGCGGATGCAGATTCCGTCGGTCCGCGGCCGGGGCCTGATTCTTCGTACCTTCCGAATAGACGTCGGCCAGGCAGGCGGCCACCCGCCGGAGAGACCAGCGTGATCGCCCTGGCTCGCATGCTGGAGCCAGGCCTGAGCGAAAGGGCAGTGCTGAGATGCCCACTGTTGTCGTCACGGGGGCCAGCGCAGGCGTGGGCCGGGCGGTGGTCCGGGCCTTCGCCGAACGGGGCGCCGACGTGGCGCTCCTTGCCCGCGGCCGCGACGGCTTGGAGTCTGCGGCCAGGGAGGTCGAAGCCCTTGGCCGGCGGGCGCTGGTCATCCGCGCGGACGTCGCCGACGCCGACGCCGTCGAGGCTGCTGCTGCAACGACCGAAGCCCAACTGGGACCGATCGACGTCTGGATCAACAACGCCATGGTGTCGGTCTTCTCACCCGTTCAGGATCTGACAGCCGCAGAAGTCCGCCGAGTCACCGAAGTCTCCTACCTCGGCTACGTGCACGGCACGCTGTCCGCGCTGCGCCGGATGCGACCCCGCGATCGCGGCACCATCGTGCAAGTCGGCTCGGCCCTTGCTCACCGGGCAATCCCCCTGCAAGCGCCCTACTGCGGCGCCAAGCACGCCATCGAAGGGTTCACCGAGTCCCTGCGGTGCGAACTGCTGCATGACCACACCCGGGTGCGGGTGACCATGGTGCAGCTCCCGGCGATCAACACGCCACAGTTCTCATGGGTCCGCAGCCGGCTCCCAGGCCATCCCCAACCCGTGCCACCGATCTACCAACCCGAGGTCGCAGCCGAAGCAGTGCTGTGGGCGGCAAAGCATGCGCCCAAGGAGCTCAAAGTCGGAAGATCCACAGTGTTCGCGCTGACCGCCAACCGCATCAGCGCCGGACTGATTGACCACTACTTGGCTCACACCGGCTATGACGGCCAGCAATTGGCCGAACCAGTCGACCCGGGCCGACGCGACAACCTCTGGGATCCGGGCGCAGGTGACCCTGGTGCCCACGGTCGCTTCGATGATCGGGCCCTGAGCTCGAGCGGGCAGCTCACCGCACGTAAGGCCGCAGGAACGCTCGCCAGTCAGTTCGTCGACGCGGTATCTAGGAGGCGACCGAGTCCATGAACGAAGATCGCGTCCTTGACGTCAGCGGACCACCGCGACTGGACAGCGGGCGGAGTGCAGCACGTGATGACTGACCGATCCGAGCAGAAGGCTGCTGAACCCGCTGCGTCCGCGCGATCCGGTCACGACGAGCGAGGCGTTTGCGGACATATCGGTCAGCGCCAGTGCAGGGCGTACGGCGATCGTGTCCATCTCGAGCGCCACGGTGGGGTGTTCTGCGCGCAGGTCCTCCACGTACTCGGCCAGCGCCGCCTCCGCGGCCAGTGAGCGTTTGGCGAGCTGGCGCGGCAACTGCCCGCGCCCATCCAAGTTGATGCGTCCGGGCTTCCAGGCGTACAACGCGACCACAGACTCATTGGTGAGGCTGGCTCGACGGCAGGCGAACTCGAGCGCCGCGTGGCTCTCCTCGGAACCGTCGACTCCGACGACGATGCGTGTTGCCTCCGGGCGCTCAGCGGCTCGTACGACGACCACCGGGCAGGGCGCGTGTCTGGCCAGGTGCTGGCTGACAGACCCCCGCACTGTCTCGGCCGCCCATCCGTGCCCCTGGCTTCCGACGACCAGCATGATCGCATCGACGGCTTCGCGCATCAGCACGGCCGTCACGGCTCCTGGATGCAGCTCGGCCGCGCCCGTGACCGCTGCTGCGGCTAGGACCGCGTCCACCTGTGCAAGCATCGCCTCATCTGCAGCCAGATCTTGGTCGACCTCTTGTGAACCATCTTCGCGGTCCACGATCACTGCGCGAACGGTGTCGCCCTCCAGCGAGGCTGTCTCAGCGGCCCACTGGAGCGCGGCCTCGGCATCGGGTGAGCCGTCGTAACCCACGAGTATGGTCCCAGTGCTTGGACGCAGCATCTCGAATCTCCTGACTTCGACGCGGGCCGGGGTTTGTCCGATTGCTACCGACTCTGTCGCCTGCGGCCATTGGCGAGTAGGCGGTCCAACGGACAACGTGCGTCGTGCGTTCTTGCCGGTCGACGGCAAGATGGTCAACCGGGACCCGTTCCAGCCAGTCCGCGAACGCTGCCGGTTCCGTCTCTCCAGTCAGTCGTGTGCCCCCGCGGGAAGTGGTGGGATCGACATCGCTCGCAGCCAGCGTCGGCGCGGTGTCAGCTTGGTCGGGCAGGTAGGTCGTAGTGCAGCCCGTCGGCAGTAACACGGGCTCCGCTTGCCGGGGGATGCTCGGTCAGCTTGCCGTCGTGACTCAGGTGGTGCACCGGCAGCTGGTGGAGCAACACCACGACGTCTGCGATGAGTCTGCGGTGGCAGCGCTACCACAGCGACTCGCTGCACATGATCGCGACCCGGTCGTCGCGACGCGTCGAGACGTGGGCGAGGAGGTCGACGACCGCGGCCCCGAACTCCTCGGTGCGGGTGTGCGCGGCATAGCCCCGGAACGCCTCCACCTGCCACCACGGGTCGGAGCCTGCGGCATCGCGGGGGACCCGGCGACGGCCGCCCAGCCGAGGCTCCCATCGGTATGCGATGCCGGACGCAGGCATCCACTGCTCGAGCTCGTCCTGGGCCATGTGGGCGTGGCGCCTGCTGCCGGGAAAGCGTCGCACGTCTACGACCAGGCCTACCCCGGCAGACACCAACAGCTCGACGAGCCGTGATTGGGAGGCCTCGCCGTGCCCGAGAGTCAGCAAGGTGGTCATGCGTCCGCGCCTCCTGCTGCCGGACTCGTTCGTCTGGGTCGTGGTCACTCGTGGTGTGAGGTCCGGCCGAGCGCGAGCGCATATGCCGAGAGGACTACAGCAGTAAGTGCCGGTATCGGCACCTGCTCGGCTCGCCCGGCAAGCACGTGCATCACGCAGGCCCCGAGCGTGACCACGACGATCCCCCACAGCACAGCCGACACCCAACCCGGCAACATGTCACCTCCCAGCGCCTCGAGACGAGTTCATCGTCTCCTCGTTCCGTTCCCGTTACCACCCCTTCGAGTGATGATTGATCGCTGACGGCAGGGCAGCGCTGCGTGCCTACCGCATGCGCCGCGCAGCGTGGGTGGCAGCGGTGGAGGAGTACACGGCAAGCCCCATGAGCATGGCGATGAGCCAGGTGAGAAGCATCCTGGCGGGCCCGTCGTCGGTGAGCTGTGCGACGGCCACGACGACGATGGGGATCAGAATCGCGCACACCGCTGAGGAGCCGAAGTAGGCCCAGAACCGCAGCTCCGGGCGTACGCGGCGAGCCGGGCGAGGCGACCCCTCGGGAGGCGTCGAGGAGGTAGCAGGCGTGGTAGCGGTCGAGGGGGTGTGTGAGTCCATGTCGTGCGTCCTTCCAAGCGTGAGGTCCGGCTAGCGCAATGGGTCGAAGGGAATGAGCTCGGGCGGGGTGGTGCCGGTCGCGATCTGGTGCGCGAGCAGCTTTCCGGTGAGCGGGCCGAGGAAGATGCCCCACATGCCGTGGCCGCCGGCGACGAACACTCGCGGCTCGGCGGTTGCCCCGATCAGTGGGAGTCCGTCGGCGGTGCACGGACGGGAGCCGACCCACTCGTCCCGGCGCTCGTCGAGGTCGATCCCGTTCAGGAGCGGCCGGGTGGCTGCGACGATCGCGTCGATGCGGCGCCGGTCGAGGGCGGCGTCGGGGGCGCGGAACTCCATCATTCCCGCGACCCTGAGCCTTGGGCCGGTCGGCGTGGACAGTGGGGTGCACGCGACCCGCTGGGTGGGGAAGTACACCGGGCCGGCCGGGAGCAGGTCTCCGGTGACGCTGAAGGAGTAGCCGCGGCCGGCTTGGACCGGTTGCCGGACGCCAAAGCGGCGGGCCAAGCTGCCCAGCCACGCGCCGTGGGCGAGCACCACGACGTCGTAGCGGTCGGCGCCTTCCTGGGGTTCGCTGCCGGTGACGGAACTGCCACCAGCCATCTCCTCGACACCGATGACGGTGGTGGCCTCGATGATGCGGCCGCCACGGGTGACGATTGCGTCTGCGAGTGCGGCGAGGAACGCCGGTGGGTTGAGGTAGCGCTGATCGTGCAGCCGCACCGCGGAACCGATCGCGGGGGACAAGGCGGGTTCCGCGGTGCGGGCTTCGTGGCCGGTGAGGACGTCGTACTTCACGTCTTGACCGGCGGTCTGGGTGTGCTCGAGCTCCTCCAGCAGCGGCGCGCGCTCTTCAGGTGTGCGGAAGCAGGCGAGGAACGGGTCCGCGGTGTGAGTGGTGGCGTCGACGCCGCCGTCGGTGAGCTCGTCGAACGCCGCCAGCGCACGCGTGTTCATGGAGACGTACGCGCGCATCCCCACACCCCACCGGCGCGCGGTGCTGTTGCGGGCGAAGCGTGTGAGGAACCGCAGCAGCCGGGGGTCCGGTCGCAGCGGCACGTAGACGGGTGAGGAGGGGCTGAGCACCGCCCGTACGCCATAGCTGAGGACTGCAGGTTCGGGCAGGGGCGCCGTCAGGGCAGGGGTGAGCCATCCCGCGTTGCCCCACGAGGAGCCGGCCGCGACGTGATCGCGGTCGTAGACGGTGACGTGGAAGCCGTGCTCCTGGAGGAACCAGGCCGTGGACAGACCGACCATCCCGGCTCCGACGACGGCGACGCGCTGAGTCATGTCACTCACTTTCAATGGCGGGAACGGGACGGCTCACAGGGCGGTCGGGCGGGGCGCAAGCAGTGCAGGTGATCACCCAGGGCTGCAGCTCGATCCGTTTGGCGTGGATGCGGGTCTCGCAGCGGGCGCAGATGCCGTAAAAGCCCCGCGCCCAAGCGCTGTCGAGCCGTGCGGATCTGTTGGAGGATCCAGGTCACGGTGCCGCGGTGTGCGGCCCCGACGACGTCGGGCGGGACTGGCGGCAGGGCGTCGAGCTGTGCCTGCCGGGCCGCTTCGAGCAGGGACAGGTGGTCGTCGACGCCCTGGGGCGTCGCGAGCTGTCCAGGGTCTGGCTGGGGAAGCGCCATCAGGCTGGGGGCGGCGCCCGGGGTCGCTGCGGACATGGGGTTGGCGGTCACGATCAGTCCTTGAGGAACGTCACGCAGCCCGGGTCGTCAGGGTGCGCGAAGGAACGGGTACGCCGCCGCGCGGGCACCCAGAGTGCTCAGTTCAGGACTGCGTCGGCGGTGCGCGGTCGACGCTGCGTCGCAGCACGTCAAGACCACTGATGCCGCGGGCTTCCTCGCTCAGCTCCAATGCGAGCAGCGCAGCACCCGACGCCACATGGGAGGGCAGGTAGGAACGGTCGGACGTCATCGCCGACACGAACACCGTGCTTCCCTCCATGACAACGACCATAGCAACGTCCGCAGGGAAAGCCAGTCGGCAGCGCGGCCTCCCGACGTCTGACACGCCTCCACAGCAAGCCACGCTGGCATCTGCGGCACCGGGACGGAGCTAGTCGTCGCGGCCCGGGTCGTACAGAGCGGTCATCCGCCCCTCAGGGTCGAGCTTGGTGAGCAGCGCATCCCCGATGCCGCGGAGCTGTTCGAGCTGCTTGCGCGTGAGGGGGTCGAGCACGTGGGTGCGCACGGTGTCCACGTGTCCGGGTGCGGCGTCAACCACCGCGTTCCACCCGGCTTCGGTGAGGAGCGCGTTGGTGGCGCGGCCGTCCTCCGGGCAGGGCACCCGCTTCACCAGGCCGCGATCCTCGAGGCGTCGTACGACGTGGGAAAGCCGCGGGAGTGTGGCGTTCGTGCGCTGGGCGAGCGTCGTCATCCGCATCGTGCGCCCAGGCGCTTCCGACAACATCGCGAGCACGAAGTACTCGAAGTGCGTGAGCCCGGCCGAGCTTCGCAGCTGCCCGTCCAGCACCCCCGGCAGCAGCTCGACGACGGCCACCAGTCGCAACCACGCCTCACGCTCCGCCTCGTCGAGCCACCGCGTCTCCATGAGCAGGAGCCTAGCCGATTACTTGACGGAACAACCAAACCGTGTACAGTGTTAGTTGAAGCAACAACCAAATTGGTTCTCGATCAACACCCCTCAAGGAGCACACTCCATGACGACCATCTCGATCCTCGGCACCGGCAACATGGGCCAGGCCATCGCCGCCATCGCCGCGCAGGGCGGACACAGCGTCCAGCAGCTCGGCGAGAACGACCTCGACACCCCGGTGACCGGCGACATCGTCGTCCTCGCCGTCCCCTACCCGGCCGTCAGCAACGTCATCGCGCAGCGCGGCGACCAGCTGGCCGGCAAGATCGTCGTCGACATCACCAACCCGCTGAACTTCGAGACCTTCGACTCCCTCGTCGTTCCCGCGGACAGCTCCGCGGCTGCCGTGATCGCCGAGGCCCTACCGAGCTCGCGCGTGCTGAAGGCGTTCAACACCACGTTCGCCGGCACCCTTGCCGCCGGGACCGTCGGCCCCCTGACGACCACGGTCCTGATCGCCGGTGACGACACCGACGCCAAGTCCACCCTGGCCGGAGTCCTGACCTCCGGTGGGATCGACGCCATCGACGCCGGCGCCCTGAAGAGGGCCCGTGAGCTCGAGGCCGTCGGCTTCCTGCAGCTCACCCTCGCCGCCAACGAGAAGGTCTCCTGGACCGGCGGCTTCGGCGTCATCGCCTGACCCGGCCTCCCCTCGCAACACCACATCACTAGAAGAAGGAAGCGCAACGATGACCGTCAACGCCGTCCGCCTCAACCACGCTGTGCTGTACGTGGCCGACCTGGAGCGGAGCATCGCGTTCTACTCCGCCGCGTTCGGCATGACGGTCATGGCGCGCGAGCCGCGTGCAAACGCCGCATTCCTGCGGCTGCCGCGCTCGGGTAACCACCACGACCTCGGCCTCTTCGGGGTCGGCGCCCAGCCGCCGCGACCGCGCGGCAGCCTGGGGCTCTACCACCTGGCCTGGCAGGTCGACACCATCGAGGAGCTCGAGGAAGCGAGGGCCACCCTGGCCAACCTCGGCGCGCTGACTGGGGAGTCCAGCCACGGGGCCACCAAGAGCCTCTACGGCGCCGACCCGGACGGGAACGAGTTCGAGGTGATGTGGATGCTGCCCAAGGCCCACTGGGGTGCGTACGAGAACGCCGCCCCCATCGAGCGGCTCGACCTCGCCGGCGAGGTCGCCCGATGGGGCGGCGTCCGCACCGCTGGCGAGCTCGTCCCGCTGGGCGCGGCGGACGGGTCATGACCAGCGGCACGTTCTCGTCGCCCGTCGTCGCGACGTACGGCAGCACCGACCCGGCGGCTCCGCTCGCCGTCCTGCTGCACGGGCGTGGCTCCAACGAGACCGAGATCCTCGGCCTTGCCGCGGACCTGCCGGCCGGACCGGTATACGCCGCCGTCCGCGCCCCCATCGCCGAGGGCGGCGGCTACGCCTGGTTCGCCAACCGCGGCATCGGGCGCCCGCTCGCCGACTCGCTGCGCACCACCATGGACTGGTTCCGGACCTGGCTCGACCAGGTCGCCCCTGCCGGTCGGCCGGTGCTCCTGGTCGGGTTCAGCGGCGGTGCCGCCTTCGCCGGCGGCCTCGTGCTCGATGACCCCGCCCGCTACGCCGGAGCCGCCGTGCTCTACGGCACCCTGCCGTTCGACGCCGGGCTCGCCACCGACCCCGGGCAACTCGCCAACCTGCCTGTCTTCGTCGCCCAAGGCGACGGGGACCATGTCATCCCCCGCGAGCTGCTCGACCGGACCTGGGACTACCTACTGTCCGAATCCGGTGCCCCCACTGTCGCCCAGCGCCAGCCCGGCGGCCACCAGCTCACCGGCGCGACGGTCCACCACCTCGGTGACTGGATCGCCCACCGACTCGCGTTCATCGACCACCACGGCGCCACCCCCGCCGGACCTCGCCCACAGGTGACGTGGCCGACCCTCCCCACCGGCGAGCTTCCGGCCCGTGTCGGATCGCGTCCCGAGGTGAGCTGGACCATCCCCCAGCAGCAACAGACCCAGAACGCACCCGGCGAGCTCCAAGAACGCCTCGACGAGCAGCTCCGCCCCCTTCCCGGCGTCGATGTGGGGCCCTCCCGCATCTCGGTGCCCGGCGCACGCGGTTTCACCCTCCGCGACGGCTCCGACGACGAACAGGCCCACCTCGTCGCCCAGGTCGGGGAGTTCGCCCACCTGCACCCGGAATACGACGAGTCGCTGCACCTCGTGCTACCCCCGGACCTGGCCGCCGACGTGTCCACCAAGGGCTGGGGGCGACCCCACATGTGGGCCGGAACCCGCCTCTCCCCCGGCTTCACGATGGTCCATGGCCCTCGTGACGAGGACGAGCTCGCCACCGTTCGAGGCATCGTGGCCGCCAGTCACGCCTACGCCAGTGGAGTATCGGCGGTTCTTTGACCGGAGCCGACCGTAGGGTCGGCTCAGCAGCAGCGTGCTCCCGGCGAGTGCTCGCGCTGATGATCCCGTCGGTGCTCGAACTCGCGCCGGGTCATGGGCCGTTCACCGAACGCCGCGCACTCCGCGACGTACTCGTCCCACTTGGCCTCGCCCGTGAACTGTCGGACGTACCAGTGCAGCGTGCGCGCGATCCTCGTGATGCCGTTCATCAGCGACCTCCGTATCCGGCGCCGTGCCCGGCGGCCTCCCACTCCCGGACGGCCTCCTTCTCAGCAGGTGTCGCGACGAAGTCGGACGGGGCGACCAGGTGCGACTCCTGCCACGGCACCTCGGTGGTGGGCAGCCCACCGGCGCGGACGGCCTTGACCCAGATGAGGAACGCATTGGCCACCACCACGATCACGAGCAACGCGAACAAGGCCTGCAGAGTGCCGTTGAGGGTGGAGTTGAACACCACCTGCTCCATCTGGTCGGTGCTGGTCGCCGGCGCCAGCACCTCCCCGGCGTCGAGGGCGTCGGAGTAGCGCTCACGCTGGGTGAAGTAGCCGATGGCGGGGTTGTCGGAGAAGACCTTCTGGTAGCTGGCGGTCATGGTGGTGATGAGGTCCCAGGCGAGGCCGACGCCGGGCACCCACACCCATTTCACCTTGCCGTGCTTGATCAGCAAGGTCACGCACAGCGTCAAGGCGATCGCGGCGAGCAGTTGGTTGGCGATGCCGAAGAGCGGGAAGAGCTGGTTGATGCCGCCGAGGGGGTCGGTCACCCCGACGTAGAGCATGTAGCCCCACAGGCCGACCACCACGGCGCTCGCCGACCAGGAGGCGGGTTTCCAGGAGAGGTCGGCGTATTTGGGCCAGACGTTGCCGATGGTGTCCTGAAGCATGAAGCGGCCCACCCGCGTGCCGGCGTCGACCGCGGTCAGGATGAAGAGCGCCTCGAACATGATCGCGAAGTGGTACCAGAACGCGGCAAGTCCGCCGCCGAATGCCTCGGTGAAGACCTGGGACATGCCGAACGCCAGTGTCGGAGCCCCGCCGGTGCGGGAGATGAGCGTCTGCTCCTCGACTGCTGCGGCGGCCGCGGTCAGCTGATCTGGCGTGATGGTGAAGCCCAGTCCGGCGATGAACTCCGCGGCCGTGGTCGGGTCGCCGCCGGTGGCACCGGCGGGACTGTTCATCGCGAAGTAGAGGCCCGGGTCGATCACCGAGGCCGCGATGAGTGCGCTGATGGCCACGAACGACTCCATCAGCATGCCGCCGTAGCCGATCATCCGGACCTGGCTCTCCTTGGCCACCATCTTGGGGGTGGTGCCGGAGGAGATCAGCGCGTGGAAGCCCGAGAGCGCGCCGCATGCGATGGTGATGAACACGAACGGGAAGAGCTTGCCGGCGAACACTGGCCCAGTTCCCTCGCGCGCGAAGTCGGTGACCGCCTCCTGCTGCAGGACCGGGGCCGCGAGCACGAGGCCGACGGCGAGCAGCACGATCACGCCGATCTTCATGAACGTGGACAGGTAGTCACGGGGGGTGAGCAGCATCCAGACCGGCAGGATCGAGGCGATGAAGCCGTAGAGGACCAGCCCGAGGGTCAGCTGCTCCTTGGAGAGAGTCAGGGCGTCCTCGAGACCCATCTGCTCGACGTAACCCCCGCCGATGATGGCGAGCAGCAACAACCCGACCCCGATGGCGGTGACCTCCGAGACTCGGCCGGGGCGCAGCACTCGCAGGTAGTAGCCCATGAACAGGGCGATGGGGATGGTCAGGCCGATCGAGAAGACGCCCCAGGGCGACTCAGCCAAGGCGTTGACGACCACCAGTGCGAGCACCGCCAGGATGATGATCATGATCGCGAAGACCGCGATGAGTGCGGCGATGCCGCCCACCACGCCGATCTCCTCGCGTACCATCTGACCCAGGCTCTTGCCGTCGCGGCGCATCGAGAAGAACAGCACGACCATGTCCTGGACGGCACCAGCCAGGATGACGCCGACGATGATCCAGATCGTGCCGGGCAGATAGCCCATCTGGGCCGCAAGCACCGGACCGACCAGGGGACCCGCCCCGGCGATCGCGGCGAAGTGGTGCCCGAACAACACGTGACGATGGGTGACGTCGAAATCACGGCCGTTGTCGTACCTCTCCGCCGGTGTGGCCCGAGTGTCGTCGACCCCTAGCACCCGGTAGGCGATGAAACGGGCGTAGAAGCGGTAGGCGATGGCATAGGAGGCCAGGGCAGCGAAGAGAATCCACAGCGCCGAGACCTCCTCCCCGCGAGAAAGCGCCAGGACGGCCCAGCAGACGGCGCCGACGACCGCGACCGTCCCCCAGATCGCCATCGACCTCGCGGTCATGCGAGGCGGACCACCCGACGGGACTGGGGACTCTGGGGTTTGCGTCGATCGCATAGACATGGTGCGACCTCCTCCGTGCTCAGGCAGCCCGGCGGGCCGCGGGCCCTTCCCTGATCTCTCTACTCCGCACAGCGCGTCACTGCAAGGGCTTCCGCCCGCACCTGTCGTGCAGCTGGACCGACCTCGAATTCGAGGTGCCGTGAACCTGGTCCGGCCGGACCACCACCATGGGGGCGGGATCCGGCCTCTCTCCCGGCTTCATGATGGTTCACGGCGGCGCTCGTCGTCGCGGGCGGACCGCGGCGAGGTCCGCGGGAGCACCGTCAGGACGCGCTCGACATGGGTCCGGAACTCCTGCATGAAGTTGCGTAGGAATCCGGCCGTCTCGTCGTCGGAGACCTCCCCGGACTCGGCGTACATCTCGGGCCGGAAGTGGACATAGGCCTCCGGGGCCGTCATCTGACGGGCGTTGCAGAAGCTCAGCACACCGCGCAGGCTCTGCTGGGCCACGGCTGTCCCGATCTGGCCGATCGAGGCACCGATCACAGCTGCAGGCATGTGGTCGAAGGAGTTCTGCCCCCACGGCCGCGACGCCCAGTCGATCGCGTTCTTCAACGCTCCCGGGATCGAGCGGTTGTACTCGGGAGTGATGAACAGGACCGCATCCGCTGCCGCCAGGGCGTCCTTGAGCGCCTGCGCCTCCGGCGGATAGGAACCGTCGAAGTCCGGACTGTAACGGGGCAGGTTGTCGATCGGCACCTCGGTGAACTCGAGGTCGCTCGGCGCCAGCCGGATCAGTGCCTTGCTGAGCTTTCGGTTGATCGATGTCGACGACAGGCTTCCGACGAAGTAGGCGACCTTGTACGCACTCATGGCGACTCCTCTATGGACCCGTGGGCGGGCGCCGACGGGAGGTGGACCTGGCTCCATCCACGCTCGCACCGGGCGGGCCCCCGCACCAGCGCACCCAGCGTCAAGAGCCCCTGGGGGCCAGGGGCTCTCGGCTGGTCAGTCGCATCCTCGGCCGCGCTGCGGCCGGCCGTCAGATCACCACTTGTGCATGGTCCCGTGCTCGATGTTGTAGTACATGCCGATGTGCGTGTAGAAGTTCATCGCCCCGAAGAGCAGGAACACGACGCCTCCGACGACCCAGGCCCAGACTGCCCAACGGAGAAGCTGGGGCCGGTCGGTCCACAGTGCGGCCGCGAAGAGCAACGCTCCGATCGCGACGACGCCCCAGAGCCCGCCGAGGAACAGCGCCTCGAGGATGGGTAGGTGTCCGAACCGACCACTGATGGGTTCCTCCGGAGGAGCCGCACCGAGCTGGAACCGGACGAAGGTGATGGCCAGGACTCCCATGGCCAGACCGAGTGCGCCGACGAAGATCCCGACCGGCTTGAACGCTGCCAGTGTCGCGGCGTTGGCGTCTGCAACCTTGCCCGCATAGAGCGCACGGTGGCGCCAAAGGTAGACGGCGGCGAGGAGCAGCAGTGCTCCGAATGCCGCGGCGGGCTGGCCGAAGGCGATGTTGGCGTACTCGAATCCACCCCCACCGAAGGGCCAAGTCACGGTGGTGTGGATGCCCAGCACGAGGAGCAGGACTCCGGTGACTCCGAAGAACCCTGCCCAGCCCTCGCTCTCGATGCGGGTGCCCTTGATGATCTGCGCCAGGAAGGCCGCGAAGCCCAGTAGGCCCGCGCCTGCCGTGAGTGCGACCAGTTCGTTGTAGACGATCACGTCGTCCACCCTCCTTCTGTGCCCTCGATGGGCACTGTCTCGTTGTCGAATCGATCGGCTGCCACCGCGAGGTGGATCACGCCGGCGATCAGGAGGGCTGTCACCGTGACGACGAGTGGGATCAGCAACATCCATGGCAAGAACTCGTTCACAGCGCCCTCCTTCGGTCGTTGGGTTTGCTAGAATAACGCTACGCGTAGCGTAGTTATTCCGATGAGAGGTCCCACGTTGAGCAGCTCTTCTTCTCCCGGGCGTCCCCGTCGTGCCGAGACGGACGCCAGCATTCACGGGGCGGCTCTGCGCCTCCTGCGCGAGGGAGGTTCGCGCGCCGTCACCGTCGAGGCCGTGGCGGCGGAGTCCGGCGTCGCCAAGACGACCATCTACCGCCGCTACTCCGATCGGGAGGCCGTGCTGCGTGCAGCGCTGACCGCAGCCATCGTTCCGCCCCTCGAACCGGTCGGCGAGACACCGCGGGACAGGATCCGGTGGGCGCTGGGCCAGGCGTGGCACCAGATGTCCGACGTGCTCGGACCAGGGGGCCTGGCTTCGATCCTCAGTGACGACGACCCGCGGTTCAGCGAGCTGTTCCGTGGCGTCCTGAATCCCTACGCCGACGCGCTCGTGGAGCTGATCCGCGCGGACATCGCCGCTGGGACGCTTCGTGGCGGGCTGGAGCCGGACACTGTCGTGAGCCTGCTGATCGGTGCCTACCTGGGCGAGCTCGTGCGACGCGGCGTCGTCGCCGACGACTTCATCGACAGGTGCGTGGACCTGATGTGGGCCGCCATGACGGAGCGTCCGACACGCGGTCGACGCTAGTCAACGGGCGGCCTGGATCCGTCCGAATCGGGTGCGGCTCGCCATCGCTGACTTCTCTACAGTGTGGCTGTCCGGACGAACCAGGAGGAGGGTTTCTTGATCATCCTCGTCGCTGCGCACTTCGTCGCTGCCATGTTGGCTCCGGCGTTGGTCGCGAGGCTGGGGCGGCGAGCCTTCCTGGTGCTGGCGCTCGTGCCGCTGGTCGGATTTCTGTGGATGCTGGGACAGACCCGTGGCGTGCACGCCGGGCGGGGCGTGGTCGAAGTCATCGACTGGGTGCCCAGCCTGGACATCGAGCTGGCCTTCCGACTGGGGGCACTTCAGTGGCTGATGGCGTTGATCGTGACGGGCATCGGCGCGCTCGTGCTGGCGTACTGCGCCTGGTACTTCGCTGACGACGACCCCGGTCTGTCGTCCTTCTCCGGCAACTTCGTCGCGTTCGCGGGATCGATGCTCGGCCTGGTCGTGTGCGACGACCTGCTCGTCCTCTACGTCTTCTGGGAGCTGACGACCGTCTTCTCCTACCTCTTGATCGGCAGCGACCCGGCCCAGAGGGCCAGTCGCCAGGCAGCCATGCAAGCGCTCATCGTCACCACACTGGGCGGGCTGGCCATGCTGGTCGGGATGCTGGTGCTCGGCCAGGAGGCTGGCACGCACCGGATCAGCGCACTGCTCGCCGACGCGCCGACCGGACCAACCACCACGGTCGCGATCGCCCTCGTCCTCGTCGGTGCGCTCTCCAAGTCAGCCCTCATCCCGTTCCACTTCTGGCTCCCAGGTGCGATGGCGGCGCCAACCCCCGTGAGTGCCTACCTGCACGCCGCTTCCATGGTGAAGGCCGGCGTCTACCTCGTCGCCCTCCTCGCGCCGGGGTTCGCCGGCACAGCGGGATGGCACGAGATCGTGTTGACGCTCGGCGTCGGAACCATGCTGCTCGGTGGCTGGCGTGCGCTGCGCCAGTACGACGCGAAGCTGCTGCTCGCCTACGGGACCGTGAGCCAGCTCGGATTCCTCCTCATCGTCTTCAGCATCGGCACCCGGGCGACGGCTATCGCCGGTCTGGCGCTGCTGCTCGGGCACGCGCTGTTCAAGGCGACTCTCTTCCTCGTCGTCGGCATCGTCGAGCACCAATCCGGCACCCGTGACATCCGGGCCCTCTCGGGGGTCGGCAGAGAGTCGCCGGTGGTGCTCGTCACCGCCGTCGTCGCCGGGGCGTCGATGGCTGGCCTCCCGCCGCTGCTCGGCTTCGTCGCCAAGGAGAGCGTCTTCGGATCCCTGCTCGACGTCGCGCGCGAGAGCGACCGGCCGGGCCTCTCCCCCATCGCCGGCTGGCTGGTGCTGGTCGGGGTGGTCCTCGGCTCGGTGCTGACCGTTGCCTACACCGCACGTCTCCTGTGGGGGACCCTCGCCACGAAGCCGGGCCTCGAGCCCACGCCGTACACACCCGAACCAGCTGCCTTCCTGCTCGCACCGGTCGTCCTGACGGTGCTCACCGTCGGGCTGGGGTTCGCGGGCCATGCGTTGAGCGTCGTCCTCGCGCCTCATGCCGGTCAGTTCCCTTCGGGGGCTCACGACGTGGAGCTCGCGCTGTGGCACGGCCTCGAGCTGCCACTCGCGTTCTCGGCCCTTGCCCTGCTCCTGGGCCTTGGACTGTTCGTGCGCCGCAGGGACGTCGGAGCCTTCCAGGGCGCGGTCTCCTGGTCGTGGACGGCCGAGGGCGGCTACCGGCTCCTCATGCGGACCGTCGACCGACTGGCCGTGGAGACGACCGGCCTCACGCAGCGTGGATCCGTGGCGGCCTACCTCGTCGTCATCCTCGTTGTCGTGCTGCTCCTGCCCGGCGCGTCCGTGCTCACCGCGCTCGACGGCCCCGTCGACACCGTGCTCTGGGACACCCCGGCCCAAGCCGCGGTGGGAGCCGTCATGATCGTGGCCGCACTCTTCACGGCCCGCTCCCGCCGTCGGCTGCGCGCCGTCATGCTCGCCGGCGTGACCGGCTACGGGACGGCGATGATGTTCGCCCTCCACGGCGCACCAGACCTGGCCCTGACCCAGGTCCTGGTGGAGACGACCAGCCTCGTCGTCTTCGTGCTCGTGCTGCGCCGCCTCCCGGCGTACTTCACCGACCGGCCGCTGTCGCCCCGGCGCTACTTGCGGATGGCGCTGGGCTTGGCCGTCGGGTCCGTGATCGGCCTGGTCATGCTCGTCACGACGGGGGCTCGCACCGCGGACCCTGTCTCGGCGACCTATCCGGAGGAGGCCGTGGAGTTCGGGGGCGGCCACAACATCGTCAACGTGATCCTGGTCGACATCAGGGCCTGGGACACCTTCGGCGAGATCTCGGTGCTCGTCGCAGCGGCGACCGGGGTGGCGAGCCTGCTGTTCCTGGACACTCGTATCGCCGGGATCAGGCGTGTGTACGACATCCCCTTCCCGGCGTCGGTCTCGAAGGTCTCGACGCAAGCGGGACGACGCGTGTGGCTGCCCGGCCCGAGAACGCTGCCACCGGACCGTCGATCGATCATCTTCGAGGTGGTGGCCAGGCTGCTGTTCCCCGCCCTCATCGTATTCGCCTTCTACCTGCTCCTCGCCGGGCACAACAACCCCGGCGGCGGGTTCGCGGCCGGGATGGTCACCGGACTGGCGCTCATGGTCCGCTACCTCGCCGGTGGCCGCTACGAGCTCGACGAGGCCGCGCCCATCGACGCCGGAGTCCTCATGGGCACCGGACTGTTCGTCGCGGCCGTGTCTGCCCTGGCTCCCCTTGTCTTCGGTGGGGCCGTGCTCCAGAGCGCACAGGTCGACCTGGTGCTCCCCCTGGTGGGCAAACTGCACCTGGTCACCTCGACCCTCTTCGACATCGGCGTCTACCTCGTAGTGGTCGGCCTGGTCCTGGACATGCTGCGCACCCTCGGCTCCCGGATCGATCGGCAGATCCTCCGCGAGCAGCGGGATGCAGAGCAGGCGGCCGCGCCGTGAGCACGAACCTCACCCTCATCGTCACTGCCTCGGCGCTCATCGGCTGCGGGGTGTACCTCGTCCTCGAGCGCAGCCTGACCCGAGTCCTGGTGGGTCTGCTGGTCATGGGCAACGGCATCAACCTCCTGTTCCTCATCGCCGGCGGCCGTGCCGGCGACGCGCCGCTCAAAGGCAGCACCGCCCCGTCCGCCATGTCCGACCCCCTTCCGCAGGCGCTCGTCCTCACCGCCATCGTCATCGCCCTCGGCACCACGGCGTTCCTGCTGGCCATGGCCCACCGCAGCTGGCAGCTCAACTCCAACGACGACGTGCAGGACGACGTGGAGGACGCATCGATCCGCCGCCTGGCGGCGGCCGACGAGGCCTCCGACAGCCACGACCTCGCCACCGGCGGCCAGGACGACGACGTCCGCACCGAGGAAGGAGCGTGAGCAACGCGATGACGCTCCTCGTCCCGTTGCCGGTGATCCTGCCCCTCCTGGGAGCCGGCGCAGCCCTCATGCTCTCCGGGCGACCGCGGGCACAGCGGACGGTCAGCTTGTCCGTGCTCACGGCCGTCGTCGCGATCGCCGCAGTGCTGCTGGTCCGCGCCGACCAGCACGGCCCCCAAGTCGCCTGGCTGGGCGCCTGGACCCCGCCGCTGGGCATCAGCCTGGTGGCGGATCGGCTCTCCGCCCTGATGCTGCTGGTGTCGGCCGTGGTCACGCTTCTCGTGTTCGCCTACTCGGTCGGCCAGGGCATGACGGGCGACGCACGCGAGGCCCCGGTCTCGATCTACCACCCCACGTTCCTCGTGCTGGTTGCGGGCGTCTCCAACGCGTTCCTCGCCGGCGACCTGTTCAACCTCTTCGTCAGCTTCGAGATGCTGCTGTTCGCCAGTTACGTCCTCCTCACCCTGGGTGGCACCGCGACCCGGATCCGCGCCGGCACGATCTACGTCGTCGTGAACATGCTGTCGTCATCGCTGTTCCTGATCTCCATCGCGGCGGTCTACGCCGCCACGGGGAGCCTCAACCTCGCGCAGCTCGCCCAGCGCATCGAGGAGCTCCCGGACGCCGTGAGCCTGACCCTGCAGCTCCTCCTGCTCGTGACGTTCTCGGTCAAGGCCGCTGTGTTCCCGCTCTCGCTGTGGCTCCCGGACAGCTATCCGACGGCACCGGCACCAGTGACGGCGGTGTTCGCGGGCTTGCTGACGAAGGTCGGGGTCTACGCCATCTTGCGGATGCAGACACTGTTGTTCCCCGACAGCCCGCTGACCGACCTGCTGCTGTGGGCGGCCTTGGTGACGATGGTGATCGGGATCCTTGGTGCGGTTGCACAGTCCGACATCAAGCGGATGCTGTCGTTCACCCTCGTCAGTCACATCGGCTACATGATCTTCGGCATCGGCCTCGCCACCGAGGCCGGGATCTCTGGTGCCGTCTTCTACGTTGCCCACCACATCACCATCCAGACGGCACTGTTCCTGGTCGTGGGCCTCATCGAGCGCCGCGCCGGGAGCACGGCACTGCTCCGGCTCGGCGGGCTGGCGCGGCTCGCGCCCGTTCTCGGCATCTTGTTCTTCGTGCCGGCGATGAACCTCGCAGGGATTCCGCCCATGTCCGGGTTCTTGGGCAAGGTGGGCCTGCTGCAGGCGGGCCTCGAGGCCGGCACCCCCCTGGCCGTCGCGCTGGTCGCCGGCGGGGTGGTGACCAGCCTGCTCACCCTCTACGCCGTGGCGAAGACATGGACGATCGCCTTCTGGCGCACTCCGGAGCAGGCCCACGAGACCGCTCAGGCACTGCCCAACCCCGGCGAGGAGGCCGACACCCAGCACCCTTCGGTCACGATGGTGCGCCACCGTGGGCACGTGCACGTCGGCGGGACGGCGTACGCCCCCTTCGACCTCGAAGCCGCCCGGCGCGTGCGTGACGACGACGAACCCGACCGAGACCTCTACCAGCTGCTGCGTGACGACCAGCTTCCTGACCGGCTGCCCCCCTCGATGGTGCTGCCCACGGCCGCTCTGGTCGCGTTCAGCCTCGCGTTCACCCTGGTCGCCGGACCGCTGTTCGGCTACACCGACCGCACCGCCAAGGACCTCTTGCAGCGATCGCCCTACGTCGACGCAGTTCTCGGCGGAGGCAGTCGATGAGCCCGCAGCTGAAGACCCGTCGCGACGGCCGGAACCGTCCGGCGCGCTACCGAGCGCTCCAGCTCCCCATGCTGGTCTGGCTCACCGTGATATGGGTGGTGCTGTGGGGAGACGTCTCCCCCATGACGGTCGCCGGCGGGTTGGCGGTCGCCTGCATCGCCTGTCTCGTGTTCCCGCTCCCCCCGCTGCGGCTCGACGTCCGCGTCCGCCCGCTGCCCCTTGTCTGGCTGGTCGCGCGGTTCGTCGCTGACGTCGTCGTGTCCAGCGTCCAGGTCTCGCGGGTGGTGCTCCGGCGGGGGCGTCCGCCGCGCAACGCCGTGGTGGAGGTGAGCCTGCGCACCCCGTCCGACTTCGTGCTGACCGTGGTCGCTGAGATGACCTGCCTCATTCCTGGCAGCCTCGTCGTGGAGGCCAGGCGTTCCACCCACACTCTCTTCCTGCACGTGCTCGACGTCGGGGACGCAGCAGGCGTGGAGCACTTCCGCCAGAGCGTGCTCGACCAGGAGGCCCGAGTGGTGAAGGCATTCGGCCACCACGTGGACCACCTCGACGAGACCTCGCCCTCGACCTCAGGAGATCAGCCATGACCGTCGTACTCCTCGTGTGCGCGGCGATCCTGCTCGCCGCCGCCGTCTGCACCGTCGCTCGGATGACCATGGGTCCCACGTTGCTGGACCGCGCTGTCGCGCTCGACATGTTCGTGGCCATCGGCATCTGCGCCCTGGGGCTCGAGGCCGCACTGAACCGGCACACCCACACCCTCCCGATCCTGTTGGTGCTCACCCTCCTCGGGTTCGTCGGATCGGTCAGCGTCGCGCGCTTCACCCGGGGCAGCGACGACATCGACGCGGAGCGATCGTGAGCTGGGCACAGGCCGCGGACGCGGTCGCAGCGACCTGCTTCCTGGTGGGCGCGCTGCTGGCACTGATCGCCGCGATCGGCATTCTTCGGCTCCCCGACCTGCTCAGTCGGATGCACGCAGCCACCAAGCCTCAGGTGCTCGGCCTCTGGCTCGTCCTCATCGGTCTCGGCTTCCGCCTCCGGGAGCCCGAGACGGTCGGGATCCTGGTGCTCGTCGGATTCTTCCAGCTGCTCACCACCCCCGTGGCGAACCACATGGTCGGGCGGGCATCGATCCGTGCAGGTCAGGTGCGTGAGGAGCTCCTGGTCGTCAACGAGCTCGACGGCGTGATCCCGGGTCCCGGAGAGCCGCGCGGAGCACCATGAGCCTCGGGGCGGCAGCCTCGGCTGCGGTAGCGTCAGACACAGGTGAGCAACGTTCGGAGGCCACGTGAGCTACGACGAAGTGGGCGCCTGGTCGGGACGATCTCATCCTCGAGGCGCCGTGGTGGTCGGCTACAACGGCAAGGAGCACGCCCGCACCGCGTTGGTGTGGGGTGCTGAGGAAGCAGCTCGCTGCGATGCACCGCTGCTCGTGCTGTACGCCGCCAACTACCCCGGGATGACCGTCGAACCAGGCCCTGGGCTGTTCCATCGAGATCCGTTGGCGCTCGAAGCGGCCGAGGAGGTCACCGCCCGTGGAGTGGCAGAAGCTCTCGAGGTGCACCCCGGCCTCTGGATCTCGGGTGCCACCGAGGTGACGAGCCCGGCGCAGGCGCTCACCGAAGCAAGCGAGCTCGCCGAGCTCCTCGTGCTAGGCAGCCGCGGTTACGGTCGCGTCGCCGGTGCATTGCTCGGCTCGGTCGCCTTCGCCGTCGCCGCCCGGGCGACCTGCCCGGTGGTGGTCGTCAACGACGAGGCGCGTGACCGTCAGCCCGGCCCACGGCACCCGGTCGTCGTCGGCACCGACGGATCCGACGAGGGTTCTGCTGCCGTCCAGTTCGCTGCCGAGCGTGCCGCTGGTGGCTCAGCATCATTGGAGGTGGTCACGTGCACAGGCGGTCACCAGGTCAAGGATGTGGACGAAGAGGAACTTCGAGCCTCGGCGCACCGGATGGCCGTCGCGGCTGCGGCGCAGGCGCGTGCATCGCATCCTCGCTTGGCCGTCGCGGTACGAGTCGAGGACTGCCCCGCCGAGCAGACCCTGGTCGCGGCCTCTAGCGACGCAGGGATGGTGGTCGTGGGAACGCGTGGTCGTGGTGCGTTCGAGGGGCTGCTGCTTGGGTCGGTCAGCCATGCCGTGATCCACGGAGCTTCGTCCGCAGTCGCCGTCGTGACCAGCGACCCCGCCTGAGACTTCACCGCCTCCAAGCACGACGGCGCTGCACTTCGTGCTCGCCTACCGCAGAGGAATAGTTCCTTGCCCGCTTACGCTACGCTGTGCGTAGCGCAAAGGGTTTGCGCATGCCCCCTGAAGGAGCCTTCATGACATCAACACTCGCAGTGTTCATCGTGGCCGCGATCGTTCTCAGCACGATCAACTACGGAGGGATGATGTGGCTGTACGCACTCGAACAGCGACGAATCGATCCCCCGCGCCACCCCTCGACTGTTCCGTTCCCGGCCTCACCGGACCCTCGGGTCCACGACCACGAGCGCGCCGCGGCCTGAGGCAATCTGGCCGCGCCCATGACTGCCGACCTCCGTATCCCTCCAAACGTGAGCGCCCTGCCCGGTACGTTGAGGAACGTGAACCGCTTCGGACTTCCCGAACGCACCTTGGCGTGCTTGTTCGATCTGGACGGGGTGCTGACCCAGACCTCTGGAGTGCACAGGTCTGCCTGGCGTGACGTGTTCGACCCATTGCTGGCCGCCCACGACCAGCCGCCTTTCACGGACGAGGACTACCTGCGTTTCGTCGACGGCAAACCCCGCCGCGACGGGGTGCGCGACTTCTTGACCGGTCGTGGCATCACGCTGCCCGAGGGTTCGCCCGCCGACCCTCCCGAGGCCGACACTGTCTCCGGGGTCGGCAACCGCAAGAACGAGCTGCTCCTGCAGGCCCTCGCCCGGGACGGCGTGGAGGTCATCGCCGGCTCGGCCACCTACCTGCGCGCCGTGCACGACGCGGGCATCCGGACCGCAGTCGTCACCTCCTCGTCGAACGGCGCGGAGGTGATCCGCGCCGCGGGCCTCGAGCATCTCGTCGAGCAGCGCGTCGATGGCCTGTTCGCCGAGCGGGAGGCGTTGCCGGGCAAACCGCAACCAGACACGTTCCAGGCGGCCGCCCGCCTGCTCGGGGTCGAGCCCGCTCGGGCCGCCGTCTTCGAGGACGCGTTGGCGGGGGTAGCGGCCGGGCGGGCCGGCGGCTTCGGGTTCGTGGTGGGAGTGGACCGCGGAGGCCAGGCGGAGGCCCTCCGTGAGGCCGGTGCGGACATCGTCGTCGACGACCTGAGCGACCTGCTGGGCGACCAGTGACGCGCCCGGCCGAGGCACCCGTCGGTCCCTTCCACGTCGAACCGTGGCACTTGAGGACCGCGCGACTCGACCCGTCGGACCTCGCGGCGACGGAGTCCTTGTTCGCACTGTCGAACGGGCACATCGGACTCCGCGGATCCCTCGAGGAGGGCGAACCGCACGTCGTCTCGGGCACGTACGTCAATGGCTTCTACGAAGAGCGACCGCTCCCGCATCCTGAGGCCGGGTACGGGTTCCCGCAGTCCGGCCAGACGGTCGTCAACGTGACCGACGGCAAGCTCATCAGGCTGCACGTCGGGGATTCACCCCTCGACCTCCGCTACGGCCGGGTCCGGTCCCATGAGCGGGTGCTGGACCTGCGGGCCGGCGTCGTGGAGCGCCGTACGGACTGGACCGCACCCAACGGATCGAGCGTCCGCGTCACGTCGCGACGGCTGGTCTCGTTCGCCCATCGGATGCTCGCGGCGATCTGCTACGACGTGGAACCGCTGGGCGACGGGTTCTACCTGGCGCTCCAGTCCGACCTGTTGGCGAACGAGAGCAACGTCCAGCCCTCCCGCGACCCCCGCGCCCCCGCTCCCCTGACCCGACCGCTGCAGGGCGAGCTGAGCAGCTGTCACGAACACCGAGCGGTCCTGGTGCACCGCACCGCTCGCAGCGGGCTGCGGATCGCTGCCGGGATGGACCACCTGCTCGACCTCCCCGACGGTGCGGTCACCACCATGGAGTCCGACGAGGACCTCGCCCGGCTGACGGTCACCTCCGAGCTCAAGCCGGGGCAACGGCTGCGCCTGGTGAAGCTGCTGGCCTACAGCTGGTCGAGCAGGCGATCGGCTTCTGCCCTGCGGGACCAGGCCGATGCCGCGCTCGGGATGGCCAGGTTGGCCGGCTGGGACGCGCTGGCAGCGCAGCAGCGGGAGTACCTCGACGACTTCTGGGATCGGGGAGACATCGAGATCGACGGCGACCCGGCACTGCAACAGGCCGTGCGGGTGTCGATGTTCCACGTCCTCCAGGCTGGTGCACGGACCGAGTCCCAAGCCATCCCGGCCAAGGGTCTGACCGGACCGGGCTACGACGGTCATGCCTTCTGGGACACCGAGACCTTTGTGCTCCCGATGCTGACCTACACGGCGCCGGAAGCCGCCAGAGGTGCGCTCACGTGGCGCCACCACACCCTCCCGACAGCGGTGGCGCGCGCGGCAGAGCTCGGCCTCGACGGCGCCGCGTTCCCCTGGCGGACCATCCACGGCGAGGAGTGCTCCGGGTACTGGCCGGCAGGCACGGCCGGGTTCCACGTGAACGCCGACATCGCCGACGCGACGGCTCGGTACGTCGCGGCGACTGGCAATGAGGAGTTCGCGGGCACGCTCGGCATCGAGCTACTCGTGCAGACGGCTCGGCTGTGGGCATCCTTGGGCCACTTCTCCAACGAGGCGTGCTTCCGGATCGATGGCGTCACCGGCCCCGACGAGTACACCGCCGTCGTCGACGACAACGTCTACACGAACCTGATGGCCCAGCAGAACCTGCGGACGGCGGCCGACGCCTGCGGGCTTTGGCCGGACGCCGCGGCAAGACTCGGTGTCAGCCAAGATGAGATCGAGAGGTGGCGCGCTGCTGCCGACGTCGTACGGCTGCCGTACGACGAGCGGCTCGGTGTCCACGCCCAGTCGGAGGACTTCACCCAGCACGGCGAGTGGGACTTCAGGGCGACCCCGCCCGAGCACTACCCGCTGCTGCTGCACTATCCGTACTTCCAGCTCTACCGCAAGCAGGTCGTCAAGCAGGCCGACCTGGTTCTGGCCATGCACCTGCGCGGGGACGCCTTCACCGCGCAGCAGAAGGCTCGGAACTTCGCCTACTACGAGGCCCGCACAGTCCGTGACTCGTCACTGTCCGCCGCACCACAGGCCATCATCGCGGCCGAGGTGGGACACCTCGACCTGGCCTATGACTACTGGGCCGAGGTCGCCTTCACCGACATCCTCAACGTCCACGGCAACGTGGACGATGGTGTCCACATCGCCGCGGCCGCGGGCACGTGGTCCGTGGCGGTCGCCGGGTTCGGGGGGATGCGGGATCACGGCGGACGCATCACGTTCGCTCCCCGGCTGCCGCCGAAGCTCCACCGCCTGTGCTTCCGCATGACATTCCAGGGAAGAACGCTCCTCGTGGACGTCCACCGCGATCGGACAGACGGCGACGTCGCCGACGCGGCGGCGACGTACCGTCTCCTCGGCGGCGATCCCCTCGACACGTCCCACCACGGGACACCAGTGGTGCTCGCGGTCGGTGATGACGTGACCCTCCCATTACCTTCGCCACCGAACGTCGATCCGGTGACGCAGCCCTTCGGCAAGGCTCCGCAGCGCCAGACCTGACGGACCAGGCAGGCCGCCGCAAACGTTTCTGGGTCACCAAGCGCGACACAAGCCGGACGTTACAAGTAACCAAGTAGCCCCTGACCTGCGTTTCCGCAGGTCAGGGGCTACTTTTCGGTCGGGCTGACAGGATTTGAACCTGCGACCCCCTGACCCCCAGTCAGGTGCGCTACCAAGCTGCGCTACAGCCCGAATGCCTCCGGCACGAAGGCCCGCGAAGCGAGGTGAACGTTACCGCAGCCGTCGCACACCTCCTCAATCGACCCGCCCGTTCTAGTCCACGCCCCCCGGCGTGAGTGACGAATGCCTACGAGTCCCTAGTCCTTGTGGGCCATTTGCCCGGCAACGACAGACGCACCGCGGCGCTCCGCACAGGATGAACCATCAACCTGTGGGAGCCATCCGTGTCATCACTGCCGCGCCGTGCCGGCCTCGTGGTGGCCGTCGTCGCGGCGGCCATCGCTCTGAGCCTGCCTGCTCCGCGAGCCACTGCCGTTGTGCCCGAGCCCACCGTCCGCGACGGCGGGCAGCAGAGCGGCGCGCGCGAGGGCGGGCACCGGACCCGCGCGCGCGAGCTGGCGCGCCAGCTGCGCGAGCGTGAGCAGAGCCTCATGGCGCTCAACCGACGGGCCGACGCTCGCGAGCGGGCGCTCGTGGGCCGCAAGGCCGTGCTCGCGACGTACGGCTACACCGGCGACCCGGACGAGGTGCGGGCGGTGCTGCCGTTGGCGTCGTACCGCGTGTCGGCGGGCTTCGGCCTCACCGGCCCCCTCTGGGAGGCCGAGCACGGCGGCCAGGACTTCGGGGCCTCGGCGGGCGAGCAGATCGTCGCAGTGGCCGCCGGCGAGGTGACCGATGTCGCCTTCTCCGGTCCCTACGGCCTGCGCACCATCGTGACCCTGCCCGACGGCACGGAGATCTGGTACTGCCACCAGACCGACGCGTCCGTCTACGCCGGCCAGTACGTGGACGTCGCTGATCCGGTCGGCACGGTGGGGTCGACCGGCAACTCGACCGGCCCCCACCTGCACCTCGAGGTACGCCCCGCCGGCGGCGCCCCCGTCGACCCGATGGACTGGCTGATCGCCGAAGGCCTCACGCCCTGAGCCCGGACCCTCCCGTGTCAGCGCTTGCGCTTCTCGCGGGGCTTCTGCTGGATGACGATCGGCGTGCCGGCGAAGCCGAACTCTTCGCGAAGGCGGCGCTCGATGAAGCGCTCGTAGGACGCGTCCAGCTTGCCGGTCGTGAACAGCACGAACGTCGGGGGCGCCGTCGAGGGCTGCGTGGCGAACAGGATCCGGGCCTGCTTGCCGCTGCGCACCGGGTGCGGGTGCTCGGCGACCAGGCGACCGAGGAACGTGTTGAGCGCCCCCGTGCCGATCCGGGTCTCCCACCCCTCGAGGGCCTTGTCGATCGCCGGGACGAGCCGGTCCACGTGCCAGCCGGTGCGGGCGGTGAAGTTGACCCGCGGCGCCCAACGCACCTGCACCAGGTCCCGCTCGATCTCCCGCTCGAGGTAGTAGCGGCGCTCCTCGTCGACGAGGTCCCACTTGTTGAACGCGATGATCATCGCCCGGCCCGCGTCGCGGATGGTCTGGATGATCCGCATGTCCTGCTCGGAGACCGTCTGGCTGGCGTCGAGCACCAGCACGGCCACCTCGGCACGGTCGATCGCCGTGGAGGTGCGCAGCGAGGCGTAGTACTCGTGGCCGGAGGCCTGGTTGACCCGCTTGCGGATGCCGGCGGTGTCGATGAAGCGCCAGGTGCGATCGCCCAGGGTGATCAGCTCGTCGACGGGGTCGACGGTGGTGCCGGCGGCGTCGTCGACCACCACCCGGTCCTCCTTGGCCAGCATGTTGAGCAGGGAGGACTTGCCGACGTTGGGCTTGCCGACGATGGCGATCCGGCGCGGGCCGCCGACCTCCTCGAAGGACTCCTGGGGCGTCTCGGGCAGGGCCGCCAGGATCGCGTCGAGCATGTCGCCCGAACCCCGGCCGTGGAGCGCGGAGACCGGCCACGGCTCGCCCAGGCCGAGGTTCCAGAGCCCGTAGGCCTCGGCCTCGGTGCGCTGGTCGTCGACCTTGTTGGCGGCCAGGACGACTGGCTTGCCCGACGCACGCAGGATGCGTACGACAGCCTCGTCGGCGTCGGTGATGCCGACGGTCGCGTCGACGACGAAGAGCACGGCGTCAGCCAGCGTGACCGCCATCTCGGCCTGCGCGCGGATGCGCTCCGCCATTCCGCGCGCGTCCGGGTCCCAGCCGCCGGTGTCGACGACCGTGAAGGCGCGCCCGTTCCAGTTGGCGTCGTAGGAGACGCGGTCCCGGGTGACTCCCGGCCGGTCCTCCACGACCGCCTCGCGGCGTCCGATAATGCGGTTGACCAGGGTGGACTTGCCCACGTTGGGGCGGCCCACCACGGCCAGGACGGGCGTCGGACCGGAGTCGGTCTCGACGGCGACGGCGTCGTACTCACTCATGCGTGCTCACAGCTCTCTTCAATGCTCGACGAGCCCGGTGTCGGGGTCGTCCTCGGATTGTCCCGCAGGAAGGGGCCCGGGCAAGGATCGGCGCGTCTGCGAGAGGGCGCTGTCCAGCTCGGACAGCATGTGCCCTCGTAGCAACACCGACGTGGCGGTCACGTGTTCCCGCGTGCGGGGCCAGGCTTGGTGTGTCGTCTGCCACGCCCGACCGAAGACGATCTCGATGGTCGCCCCGCGCTCCGGCAAGGCGTTTGACCCGCCGCCGGGAGGCCGGGTGCCGATCATCGTGACGGGCACGACGGGGACCCCGGTCACCAACGCCAGGTAGGCCGCGCCGTGGTGGAACCGGCGCAGCTCGCCGTCGCCGCGGGTGCCCTCCGGGAAGATGCCGACCACTCCCCCGTCCCGCAGGACCCGCAGGCTGGACCGGATCGCCCCCGGGTCGGGGGCGAAGCGGTCGAGCGGGATCTGGCCGGCGCGGCGCAGGAAGCCGCCGAGTCCGCCCTCGAACATCTCGCGCTTGGTGAGCGCGTGCACCGGTCGCGGGGCGAGGACCGCCAGCAGCGGACCGTCGATGATGCCGATGTGATTGGCGGCGAGGATGACCCCGCCGCTCGCCGGGACCCGATCCGAGTGGTGCACGACCACGTCCCAGCGGCGCTGGACGAGCCATGAGGAGACCGGGCGCACCACGCCCAGCAGGCGCGTCGGAGGGTGCTCGGTGCTGCTGGCGGGGAGGTCGGCCCCGCTCACGAGCCCTCCCAGGCCTCCGGGGCGACGTGACCGGTTAGCCCGACGATGCGGTCGATGACCTCCACCAGCGTGAGGTGCGTGCTGTCGACGTGCACGGCACCCTCCGCCATGGTCAGCGGCGCGGTGGCCCGACCCGAGTCGATCCGGTCGCGCTCGAGGAGGGACTGCTGGGTGCTGGCCACGTCGGTGCCGCCCTGCTCCGCCGAGCGGCGCTCGGCGCGGGCGTCGGGCTCGGCGCTCAGGTAGACCTTGACCTCCGCCTGCGGCCACACGACCGAGCCGATGTCACGGCCCTCGACCACGATGCCGCCCTCCCCGATGACCTCACGCTGGAGCTGGAGCAGCCGGGCCCGCACCTCGGGCACCGCACTGACCGGGCTGACGGCCGCCGTCACCTCATGACTGCGGATCTCGACGGAGACGTCGACGCCGTCGACGGTGATGGTGGGCGCGAGCGGGTCGGTGCCGGACTCGATGCGCGGACGGTGGGCGGCGGCCGCGACCACTGCCGCGTCGCGTACGTCGATGCCCTCACGCAGCAGCCACCACGTCATCGCCCGGAACATCGCCCCGGTGTCGAGGTAGCGGAGGCCGAGACGCTCGGCCACGCCACGAGAGGTGCTCGACTTGCCCGACCCGGAGGTGCCGTCGACGGCGATGACGAGGCTGCTGTCGTGGGGGGTGGTGCCGGCGCTGCTCACGGGCGTGAAGGTTACCGGTGAGTGGTCCACCCGCGGGATTCGAGAGCGGCGAGCAGGTGCTCGGCACTGCCCTTCTCGACGACCAGCTCGGTGAGGCCGACCGGCCGGCCGGGGTCGTGGTCGATGTGGACGTCCTCGATGTTGACGCCGATCTCCCCGGCGTCCCCGAACAGGCGGGCCAGCTCGCCGGGGTGGTCTGGCACCGAGACGAAGACCGAGCGCGTCGGGCGGGCCGGGCCGCCGTGCTTGCCGGGGATCGCCGCCGTGCCGGCGTTGCCGCGAGTGAGGATCTCGGCCAGGTCGTCGCCGGAGCCCGTCGCGACCGCCGACATGAGCGTGTCGAGGTCGGCCCGCACCTCGGCGAGGAGGTCGAGCACCGCCTCCGCGTTGGCCCCGAGGATCTGCTGCCACAGGTCAGGGTCGCTGGCCGCGACCCGGGTCACGTCGCGCACTCCCTGGCCGGAGAGGGCGAGGTGCTCCGCGGGGGCGTGGGCGAGCCGGCCTGCGACCAGCACCGCGGCCAGGTGGGGCAGGTGCGAGGTCCGCGCGACGGCGCGGTCGTGGTCGGCGGGATCCATCAGGACCGGGGCCGCCCCGCACTCCAGCACGAGGGCCTCCACCAGGCCCACGGCGTCGGGATCGGCGGTGGCGTGCGGCGTGACGGCCCACGGCCGGCCATCGAAGAGCGCGGCACTCGCGGCGAGCGGACCCGAGCGCTCGCTGCCCGCCATCGGGTGCGAGCCGACGTACCTGCGCAGCTCGACAGGACGCACCTGCGCGGCGACGGCTTCCAGAGGGGCCGCCTTCACGCTGCCGACGTCGGTCACCACCGCGTCCGTACGTCGCAGCGCGTCGGCCACCGTCGCAGCGATCGCCGCGGGCGGCACGGCGACGACCACGAGCTGGGGACGGTCGCCGCGCGCTGCGACGCGTCCGGCGCCGAGGCCGGTCGCCGTGCGCACGTTCTCCTCCGAGGTGTCGCGCAGCACGACGTCGAGGCCGAGGCGGCGGCACACGAGGGCGATCGAGGTGCCGACGAGGCCCGCTCCGACGACCTCGACAGGTCCGGTCAGTGCCGGCAGCGGGTCGTCAGTCATGACTGGTCGTCCGGCTCAGGTCGCGGCGCAGGTTGGCCGCACCGTGGAGGTAGACGTGGGTGATCTCGGCGCGCGGCAGGTCGGTCTCCACGTGCGCCATCAGGCGGACCACGCGCGGCATCGATCCCTCGATCTCCAGCTCGCGGGCGCACACGAGCGGGACGTCGGAGAAGCCCAGCTGGCGCGCGGCATAGGCCGGGAACTCACTGGTCAGGTCGCTGGTCGCGGTGAAGATGATCGAGATGAAGTCGTCGACGTCCAGCCCGTTGGCCGACATGACGTCCGTGACCATCTCGGCCACCCGGTCCAGCATGTGCTCACGGGTGTCCTCATCGAGCTGGGTCGCACCCCGCACTGCCCTCACTGCCACGGGAGAACCTTAACGGCGGGCGTCGTCAGAGCTGCGCGCTGTCCATCAGCTCGCCCAGCTCGTCGAGGCTGAGCTCCCGCATCTCCCCCACCGGCAGCTTGCCGAGCGACACCGGCCCGATCTGGGTGCGGGTCAGCTGGGTCACCGGGTGACCGACGTGGGCGAGCAGGCGGCGCACGATCCGGTTGCGGCCCTCGTGGATGACCAGCTCGACGATCGTGCGGTCGTGGGTGGTGCGCCCGTGGCTGCCGCTGACGATGCGCACCTGCGACACCGTCACCGGCCCGTCGTCCAGCGTCACCCCGGCGAGCAGCTCCTTGAGCGTGCTCGGGCGGACCTGGCCCTCGACCTCGGCGACGTAGGTCTTGTCCACCTCGTACGACGGATGCGCCAGGCGCTGGGCGAAGTCACCGTCGTTGGTGAGGATCAGCAGGCCAGAGGTGTCGGTGTCGAGCCGGCCGACGTGGAAGAGCCGCTCGGGCCGCCCGGCGACGAGCTCGCCGAGGTGCGGACGGCCTTCCGGGTCGCTCATCGTGGAGACGACTCCGCGTGGCTTGTTGAGCACGAGGTAGACGTGGGGCGAGATCGGTGGCAGCCGCTTGCCCCGCACCCGTACGACAGCGGTGTGCGGGTCGACCTTGGTGCCGAGGCGGGTGACGACCTCGCCGTCGACCTCCACCGATCCCTCCAGCATGAGCTCCTCGCACTTGCGCCGGCTGGCCACGCCCGACTGGGCCAGCAGCTTCTGGAGCCGGATCGTGCCGTCGGCGTCGGGGGTCGGGCGGTGGGAGGCGGGCTGGGAGGGATCGGCGTCGTGGGGCTGCATGCTCAGGTGACCTCGGTCCCGCCGTCGGGCTCCGTGCCGTCGCCGCTGTGCGGTGAGGCATGAGTCGGCGCGGGCGCCTCGGGTGCGTCGGGTGTCTCCACCTCGGCGGGCGGCTGCGGCTCGGCGGGCGGCTGCGGCTCGGCGGGCGGCTGCGGCTCGGCGGGCGGCTGCGGCTCCGAGGGAGGTTGCGACTCGGCGGCGTCGAGGCCCGCGACGCTGGCGAGCTCGTCCTCGAGGTCGTCCATGTCGGGAAGGTAGGGGGCGAGCTCGGGCAGCTCCTCGAGCGAGGTGATCCCGATCCGCTCCAGGAAGTAGGACGTGGTGCGGTAGAGGTTGGCACCGCTCTGGTCGTCCTGGCCGGCCTCCTCCACCAGCCCCCGCGACAGAAGGGTGCGCATCACCCCGTCGACGTTGACGCCGCGGATGGCCGAGACCCGCGCGCGCGACACGGGCTGCTTGTAGGCCACGACGGACAGGGTCTCCAGTGCCGCCTGCGTCAGTCGGGCCTGCTGTCCTTCGAGGACGAACGACTCGACGACACCTGCGTACTCCGGACGGGAGTAGAAGCGCCACCCACCCGCGACCGGTCGCAGGTCGAAGCCGCGGCCCTGCTCGGCGTACTCCTCGGCGAGCGCCTGGAGGGCGGCCTCGACCTCGGTGACCGGGTGACCGACGACCGAGGCGAGCCGCACCTTGTCGAGCGGCTCGTCGGAGACCATCAAGATCGCCTCGAGGGCCGGACGCAGCTCGGCGACCGCGACGGCGAGGGTGTCCACGTCGTCGGACACGGTCGCCTCCGGCGCCACGTCGTACGAGGTGGTGTCGGGCTGCTCGCTCACTGGTCCTCCCTCACTTGTCCCCCGCGGGCTCGTCCGCCAGGTCATCGGCGGACGGCATGTCTGCATCATCGTCGGACGGCGGAGCCCCGTCGAATTCGTCGTGGATCTCCACGTCCCCGTCCTCCGCACCGGTCCAGCGGACGGTCAGCTCACCGAGCGGGGTCACCTGGTCGAAGGACACGGCACCCTCGCGGAAGAGCTCGAGGAGGGAGAGGAAGCGCGCCACTGTGGTGAGGCGGTCGGGAGAGTCACCGCACAGGGCGCGGAACGTCATCGTGCCGCCGCGTCGCAGGCGGTCGACCACGAGCTGCGCCTGCTCTCGCACGCTCACCTTGGCGGCATGGATGTGGTGGAGCGAGACCTCCAGGACCGGCTTGGGCTCCATCGCCCGGGCGGCGAGCTGCGCGAACTGCTCGAGCCCGATCCCGATGAGCACCTCGGGCAGCAGGCTCGCGAACCTCTCCTCCAGCCCGACCGCCCGCGGGTGGCGGCGCGACTCGGACGCGAGCCGGTCCTCGAACACCGAGGCCACCAGCTTGAACGCGCGGTACTGCATGAGCCGCGCGAACAACAGGTCGCGAGCCTCCAGCAGGGCGAGGTCCTCCTCGTCCTCCACGTCACCCTGCGGCAGCAGGCGCGCCGCCTTGAGGTCGAGCAGGGTGGCGGCGACGACCAGGAACGAGGTCGTCTGCTCGAGGTCCCATGCGTCGTCGAGCGTCTTGACGTGGGCGATGAACTCGTCGGTGACCTGGGAGAGCGCCACCTCGGTGATGTCGAGCTTGTGCTTGGCGATCAGCCCGAGCAGGAGGTCGAAGGGGCCCTCGAAGTTGTCCAGTCGCACCGCGAACGCCGGGGCCTCGCTCCCCGGCTCGAGCGCGGCCGCGCCGGGAGCGAGGTCGGTCGTGGCGCTCACTCGTCCAGCAGTCGCTGGACCAGGGGGCTGTCGGCGCCCTGCGTCTCGAGGTCGGCGAGCACGAGCGCCAGGGCCTCGCGCACCAGGCGTCCCCGGTCGACCGCCAGTCCGTGGCGGCGCAGGGTCAGCCGGGCGTGCTCGATGTCGAGCAGCTCGTCAGCGGTGACGTAGACCGTCATCTTCTCGTCGTGGCGTACGCGCCCACTCGGGCGCTTGGGCCCGGGGTCGGTGCCCACCACGTCGGCCGCTGTGTCGTCAGCAACCGCCCGGACGCGACGGGGGCGCTGGTCGGGTGCGGGCGACTCGGCGTCGGATGTCGGCCGGAACAGGTCGTCCGCGGCCGGCATGCTCACTCGGCGGGCCACCGGGTGAGCACCTCCTTCGCCAGCTGGCGGTAGTGGTCGGCGCCGGTCGAGGACGAGGCGTACGACGTGATCGGCTCGCCGGCGACGGTGGCGTCGGAGAACTTCACGGTCCGGCGGATGACGGTGTGGAACACCGTGTCGCCCCACGCCGAGACCAGCCTCTCCATCACCTCGCGGCTGTGCAGGGTGCGACCGTCGAACATCGTGCCGAGCACGCCGTCGATCTCCAGCTTGGGGTTGAGCCGCTCGCGGACCTTGTCGATCGTGGTCTTCAGCAGCGCCACGCCGCGCAGGGCGAAGTACTCGCACTCCAGCGGCACGATGACGCCGTCGGACGCCGTCAGCGCGTTGACCGTCAGCAGCCCGAGCGAGGGCTGGCAGTCGATCAGGATGACGTCGTACTTCTCGAGTGCGGGGGCCAGCACCCGCTGCAGGGTCTGCTCGCGAGCGACCTCGTGCACCAGCTGCACCTCGGCCGCGGACAGGTCGATGTTGGAGGGCAGCAGGTCCATGCCCTCGATGCCCGAGGGCACCACGACGTCGTCGATCTCGACCTCGCGATCCATCAGGAGGTTGTAGATCGTCAGGTCCATCTCGTGCGGATTGAGCCCCAGGCCCACCGAGAGGGAGCCCTGCGGGTCGAAGTCGACCAGAAGCACCTTGCGACCGAACTCGGCCAGCGAGGCGCCGAGGTTGATCGTGGTGGTGGTCTTGCCGACACCGCCCTTCTGGTTGCACATCGAGACGACGCGCGCCCCACCGTGCCGGGTCAGCGGGATCGGCTCGGGGAACACCGGCATCGGACGACCGGTGGCACCGAGGGGCGCCGGGTCCTGGATGTCGAGGGTGGTCGCGGTCGCCCGCTCTGCTGTCGGGCGCTCGAAGGGGATCGGCTGGGTCACGGGGTGCTCGTCTCGGGGGGAAGGACCGGGCTGGGCGGACGGGGTCGGCTGCGGTGGTCGGACCATCGGCGGCATCTCGGACGCACTGCTCCCGACGTTGGAACCGGAAAATGCCGCACCGCTCATGTCAGCTCCTTCACGCATCGACTTGCCTTCGATTGGATCACGCCGAAGGGCCCGAGCTTTGTCGACACGTCGACAGTTCTCCGAACGGCTTCGCGCGACTGTAGGACCGCTGCACCGCCCCCACAACATCGCGGGCCAGTCCCACAGGCACCTGCCGAAATCTGTGTACGACGCCCCGGTCCCGTGCACAGGCGGAGCCCGCCTGTGCACAACCCTGTGCACTCCTCAGCCGTGCCGGCGACGAGTCGCGATGGTCCTACCTGGGGCGGGCGAATCGGGTCGGTCAGTGCCGCGCCGTCACCGGGCTGAACCGATCCGGGCGCATCCGTCCAGCTGACTCGCCTCGCGAGCTGCTGCCTTGTAGGCGTCGAGGTCGCGCACGCCCTGTTGCCACATGGACAACCACATCCGGGTGGCGTCCTCCGGGGAGAGCTCACCCAGGAGCATCATGTCCATGTGCTGGACGTGCTGGTCCCACGTGTCGATGGATCTCGATGCAGCGCGGACGACGCCGATCTCCGCCTCCACCTGCTGGGCGCACGCGGGGAGTGCTTGCGCGCCGGGAGCCAGCAGGGCGGGGCTCGGACAGTCCACGCCACGTAGCCGCAAGGTCCGCATGGCCTCGCGGAAGTCCGCGACCCGGCGCTGGGCCCCCACCCTGGTCCGGTTCCAGAAGGCCGTCGCCTGCGGCAGCGTGATCTCGCCGACGACCAGCTTGTTCATCGCGCCGACGTGCACGGCCCACTGGTCGAGCGAGGGCTGGGCTGCCTGGAGCACGCCCGCGATGGTCCGCGAAGCGCTCGCGCAGCGCGAGAGCCGAGTAGCGAACGGACGATCGGGCGAGGCTGTGACGCCGGTGTCGGAGGTACCGGTGTCGGGAGTCCCCGTGTCTGAGGTTCCGTCGAGGGGCTCACTCCTCCCGGCGAGCCTGGTCCCGTCGGTCGAGCCCCCTTCAGCGTCGTCGCCGGTGACCATCTGCCAGGTCAGCACCACGATGAGACTCGTCACGACACCGAGGATGAAGGTGCCGGCCAGCGCGGACCACCCCAGGCGTTGCGGCGATGGCTCCGTCAGCCAGTCGGCATTCTCCGGCTCCCGCCACTCATCGATCTCGTCGACCTCGTCGGGCTGAGGGTCCTGCGCGTCGGCGGCTGGCGGGCTGGCGTCCTCTCCGGCGTCGGGCGCTTGGTCGCGGTCTGGCCGTTCGTCCTGCATCTGCCTCACCCCCACGCGAAAAGTCCGATCCTCTGCACGCTATGCCGAGGGGTGGAGGTCGTCGCCCCCAGAATTGGGGAAGCTGATGGCGTGGCACGGGGGACCGAGAGGTTCGTGTGCCTCTGGCGTGTCGCGCTCAGAGGCGACGCATCGCCACAGTCGCCAGGACGAGCTCTCCGGCCTCGTCGGTGGCGTCGCAGTCCACGACCGCCTCGATGACCCAGTCGTGGTCGCCCGCGGGGTCGTGGATCGTCTGGCGTACGTCACGCACCCGCGAGGTCGTGTCCTCCTCCGCCCCGACGGGGTGGCCGGTGCGCTCCTCCCCCACCACCAGCAGCTCGGGTCCACGGGCGTCGCCGTCGATGAGCACCGAGTCGTGGTCGGCGTAGTAGTCCTCGAGTGCCGCGTCCCAGACCGACCGTCCCACGACGACCTGGCGGGGCGGGTCCGTGCGGTCGGCGGCGGCTCGCTCGAGCCGGACCAAGGTGTCCAGGTCGTCACGCGAGACCGCGTCGACGCGGGCCCACATGGCGTTGCGCAGCATCACCCGGAACGGGCGCTCCTGCCGCGACAGCGGCCGTGGCGGCGGTGGTGGCTCGTGGTGCGCGACCGCGCTGGAGGCGTGGTCGGGGTCGGAGAGGGCCTCCCACTCGTCGAGCAGCGAGGAGTCGGTCTGTCGCACCGTCTCCCCCAGCCACTCGATCACGTCCTCGACCTCAGGGGCCCGGTGCGCCTCGGGCACCGTCTGGCGCAACGTCCGGTAGGCGTCGGTGAGGTAGCGCAGGACCAGGCCCTCGGAGCGGGCGAGCTGGTAGCGGCCGACGAAGTCGGTGAACCCCATGCCGTTCTCCCACATCTCCCGCACGATCGACTTCGGGGAGAGGGCGTCGTCGTGCAGCCACGGATGGGTCTGCCGATAGGTCTCGTAGAGCGCCTCGAGGAGCTCGCGCAGCGGCTGGGGCCACGTGATCTGCTCCAGCAGCGCCATCCGTTCGTCGTACTCGATGCCGTCGGCCTTCATCTCACCGATGGCCTCACCGCGCGCGGCGTGCTGCTGGGCCATCAGGATCTGGCGCGGCGCCTCGAGGACCGCCTCGACCACGGAGACCACGTCGACGCCGTAGGTCTCCGACTCCGGGTCGAGCACGTCGAAGGCGGCCAGGGCGAAGTGCGACAGCGGCTGGTTGAGCGCGAAGTCGACCGGCAGGTCCACCGTCAGCACGAACCGGCGACCGAAGCGGTCGACCTCGTCCAGCCGGGTGACGATGCCGGTGCGGAGCAGGGAGCGTGACAGCCGCAGGGCCCGGCGGGCGAGCCGCAGTCGACCGCGGCGCTCCTCGTGGTTGTCCATGACCAGGCGGTGCATGACCGCGAAGGCGTCCTCCTCGCGCGCCACGACGTTCACGAGCATCGCGTTGTCGACCTTCATCCGGCTCGTGAGCCGCTCCGGCACTCCGGCCACCAGCTTGTCGAAGGTCTGCTCGGTCCACACGACCGTGCCCTCGGGCGCCTTCTTGAGCTGGGCCTTCGACTTCTTCTTCCCGGCCGCCTGGCGCGCGGCGATCTTGGCCTTCGCCTGCTCGTTCTCGATCACGAAGTCGGGAGCCTGTACGACGACGTAGCCGGCCGTGTCGTAGCCGGCGCGACCGGCCCGGCCGGCGATCTGCTGGAACTCCCGCGTCCGGAGCACCCGCATCCGGTTGCCGTCGAACTTCGCCAGACCGGTGAACAGCACCGTGCGGATCGGCACGTTGATCCCGACGCCGAGGGTGTCGGTGCCGCAGATGACCCGCAGGAGCCCAGCTTGGGCGAGGGTCTCCACGAGGCGGCGGTACTTGGGCAGCATCCCGGCGTGGTGGACCCCGATCCCGCTGCGGACCAGCCGCGACAGGGTCTTGCCGAAGCCCGCACCGAACCGGAATGCCCCGATCCGCTCGGCGATCGCCTCCTTGTCGACCTTCAGCCCCCCGCTGGCCGCGCCCAGACGCGACTTCAGCAGGTTGGTCGCGTGCTCGACGGCGGCGGCCTGGGTGAAGTGGACGACGTAGACCGGGTCCTGCCCCGTCGTGACCAGCTCCTCCAAGGTGTCGTCCAGCGGCTCCATCGACCAGCGGAAGCTCAGCGGCACCGGCCGCTCGGCGTCGTCGACGACGGCTGTCGCGCGGCCGGTGCGGCGCGCGAGGTCCTCGACGAAGAAGGAGACGTCGCCCAGCGTCGCCGACATCAGCAGGAACTGCGCGTCCACCAGCTCCAGCAGCGGGACCTGCCAGGCCCAGCCCCGGTCGTGCTCGGAGTAGAAGTGGAACTCGTCCATCACCACCAGGCCGACGTCGGCGGCGCTTCCCTCGCGCAAAGCGATGTTGGCCAGCACCTCGGCGGTGCAGCAGATGATCGGGGCATCGGGGTTGACGGCCGCGTCGCCGGTCAGCATGCCGACGTTGTCGGCGCCAAAGACCTCGATGAGGGCGAAGAACTTCTCGCTCACGAGTGCCTTGATGGGCGCGGTGTAGAAGCTCACCTTGTCCTGCGCGAGGGCGGCGACGTGCGCGCCGACGGCGACCAGCGACTTCCCCGAGCCGGTCGGGGTCGCGAGGATGACGTGGTTGCCGCCCAGGATCTCGATGACCGCCTCGTCCTGGTGCGGGTAGAGCGCCAGGCCCTGGTCGAGGACCCACGAGGCGAAGGCGTCGTAGACCTCGTCCGCGTCGGCCCCGGTGGGGACCCGGGTGTCGAGGCGCATGCCCCGATCCAACCACCTGGCCCTGAGACCGGCGCAGGCGGCGTGACTGCGGCGCGACGGCGCCGTGAAACCGCGGTGAAAGCAGCCTGCCCCACGCTGCCCGGCATGAACTCATCACCCACCTCCACACCCACCCCGGCGCCGGCCGTGCGGGCCGAGGGCCTCGTCAAGACCTTCGGGGACCAGCGAGCCGTCGACGGCGTCGACCTCGAGGTCCACCGAGGCGAGGTCTTCGGCGTCCTCGGACCCAACGGCGCCGGCAAGACGACCATGCTCAAGATGCTTGCCACCCTCCTCCCCCTCGACGGTGGCCAGGCCGAGGTGTTCGGACACGACGTCCACACCGAGCCCCACCTGGTCCGTCAGCTGCTCGGCGTCACCGGCCAGTACGCCTCCGTCGACGAGAACCTCACCGCCACCGAGAACCTGTGGCTCTTCGCCCGGCTCCAGGGCCTGGGCCGGATCGAGGCACGGCAGCGGGGCCGGCACCTCCTTGAGCAGTTCGACCTCACCGCTGCAGCGGCGAAGCCCATCTCCGCCTTCTCGGGCGGCATGCGCCGCCGGCTCGACCTCGCCGCCAGCCTCATCACGCGCCCACCGTTGATCTTCCTCGACGAGCCGACCACCGGCCTGGACCCCCGCACCCGGGGCCAGATGTGGGACACCATCCGCGAGCTGGTCAGCGAGGGAAGCACCGTGCTCCTCACCACCCAGTACCTCGAGGAGGCCGACCAGCTGGCCGACCGGATCGCGGTCATCGACCACGGCACCAAGGTCGCCGAGGGCACCGCCGACGAGCTCAAGTCCTCGGTCGGCCGCGCCACCCTCCAGCTCGAGCTGGTCGACGTGGCCGACCTGGCGGCGACCGCGGACCTGGCCGAGCGGATGCTCGGCGAGGCGCCCGTGCTCACCCCCGAGTCGCGGCGGGTCAACATCCCGCTCCAGCGGACCGACCAGTCCGTCGACGTCCTCGTGGCCCTGCGGGACCGGGGGGTCGCGATCGAGTCCGTGACGGTGCAGAAGCCCTCCCTCGACGAGGTGTTCCTCGCCCTGACCGGGCACGACGCCGGCCCCGAGCAGTCACCCGACACCACCGCCGGAGCCGACCGCGGCGCCGACCGGATCGAGGCAGTCCGATGACCACCACCCAGACGACACCCGTCGCCCCCGAGCTGATGGAGCTCCCCGCCCGCGTCAGCCTCGCCGACACCGTGTCCCAGACCATGACGCTGGCGTGGCGTGCGACGGTGAAGATGCGGCGCAGCCTGGAGGTGATGTTCGACGTCACCATCCAGCCGCTCATCTTCACGGCGATGTTCGCCTACATCTTCGGCGGGGCGATCTCCGGCGACGTGGGAAGCTACCTCCCGCACATCATCCCCGGCCTCATCGGGCAGACCGTGCTGACCGCGTGCGTCGCCACCGGCGTACAGCTGCGGCAGGACCTCGACTCGGGCGTCTTCGACCGCTTCAAGGTGCTCCCCATCGCTCGGATCGCACCCCTCGCCGGCCCGATGGTCGCCGACATGCTGCGCTACTTCATCGCGGCAGTTCTCACCTTCGGTGTGGGGATCGTGATCGGCTACCGGCCCGGTGGCGGGTTCACCGGAGTCGCGGGCGCCGTCCTGCTGGCGGTGCTGGCCGGCTGGTCGCTGGCCTGGATCTTCACGTTCTTCGGCCTGGTCGGGCGCAACGCGCAGGGCGTCCAGGGCATCTCGTTGCTCGTGATGTTCCCGCTGACGTTCCTGTCCAACGCCTTCGTGCCGACCGACACGATGCCTCGCCCGCTCGAGGCGTTCGCGGAGGTCAACCCGGTGTCGCTGGTCATCACGGCCCTTCGCGACCTCGCCAACGACGGTCAGGTCACCGGGTCGGTCGGCTGGGCCCTCCTGGGCTGTGCCGTGGTGGTGGCGGTCTTCGCCCCGCTGTCGGTGCGGCGCTTCAAGAAGATGTGACCCACGCGCACCGCAGTCGCTGCACGATCTCGGCGGCGCTCGCCAGCAGGTCGTGGCCGGGCCGCTCGGCCAGCTCGACGACGAGCTGGCCGACGCGTCCCGGCGCCCGCGCGTCCGCGAGCTCGACCAGGGGCTCCCAAGCCAGCACCGGGATGCTGCGGTTGTAGGCCCACCGGTGGGCGATCGCCAGGAGCCAGAGGGCGTCGTCGTGCTGCTCCGGGGGTCCGAGGCGCAGGGTCCAGGCCGCCAGCGCGACCAGCAGTACGCCGTTGAGCGGGAGGTCGGTGAACCACAGGGCACCGTCCGGGGTCTCTCCGCCGCTGTCCAGCACGAGGTCGCGCAGCTCGTCGGCCCGCGCGTCGGGCGCACCGGACCCGTGCCGTGCCCGCGCCACGAGGGCGGCCGAGGCGGCCAGCACCAACCAGGGATTGATCCCTGCCGGAGCCTCGAGCTCGAGCACTGTGTCGACGTTGGCGTCGTAGCGGCGCAGGGCTTCCTCGACGTCGCCCCGGGCCAGCGCGACCTCGGCGTGCGCGGTCTGCCAGACCATGCGCGCCCCCATCTGCGAGCTCTCCCCGTCGGGCGGCCCGAACGATGCGAGCAGCTCCTCGGCACGGTCCACCTCACCGTCGAGGAGCGGGGCCATCGCTGTGGCCACCTGGAGGCTGTAGGAGTCGGTGTGGGAGTGCACCTGCGCGAGCAGCGGCCAGGCGATCTCCGCGTGGTGCGCGGCGTCGTGGTGGTCCCCCACTGCCATCGCCAGCTGGCTGAGCTCCGCGTGCAGCGACGCGAGGAGGTAGGGAGGCAGGGCTCCGCGGTCCAGCGCGGCCTCGGCGTGCCGGCGGGCAGCGTCCACGTCGCCGGCGTTCTCGGCGACGATCGCGGCCCACATCAGCAGCGCGCCGGCCAGCGCTGGAGGGGCCTCCGCAGCCGCGCGCACGAGCCGGGTCGGTGCGTCGACCGGGTCGTCGGCGACGTAGGCCGTGTACGCGATGAGGCCCCAGGTGCCGGTGGGCGTCCCGCCCTGCAGGAGCAGGCGCCGCAGCCCGCCCAGCTCCACGCCGGGCATCCAGCTGAGGTGGATCATCAGCACGCCCGCCGCATCCTGGGCGTGCCGGTGCAGGCCGTCCGGGACGTCCCACCCCGTCAGCAGCTCCGTCGCGGCGTCGCACACCGCGAAGATCCTCGGCTGGTCGCCTGTGATCGTCCACAGACTGCCCAGCAGGGCCACGAGGCGCGCCACGAGCTCGCGGTCGCCGACGGCGAGCGCGTGGCGGAGCACGTCGGTGAGGTTGTTCTGCTCGCGGACCAGGATGCCCACGAGGTCGACCTGGTCGTCGGCGACGACGAGGTTCGCGGACCGATCGGCCAGGTCACCCGCCCAGCGCTGCTGGGCGTCCACGGCTGCGTCGTGCTCGCCGGACCGGACCAGCTGTGCCGCGGCGAACTCGCGGATCGTCTCCAGCGCCCGGAAGCGCGCCGTGGCACCGTCCTCGGTGAGCACCAGCAGCGACTGCTCCACCAGTCCGTCGAGCAGGTCGGACCCCTCCGGCCCGAGCACCGTCACCGCAGTGGCACGGTCGACGCCGTCCTGGAACACCGAGAGCCAGGCCAGGGCGCCCTGCTCGTCGCCCGCGAGGAGGTCCCACGACCACGCGATCACCGCCTCCAGGGTGCGGTGCCGGTCGGGGGTGCCGCGGTCACGGCTGCGAAGGGTGGCGAAGCGGTCGTCGAGGGCCGCGGCGACCTCCGCCACGGTCATCGTGCGGACGCGCGCCGCGGCGAGCTCGACGGCCAGCGGCAGCCCGTCGAGGCGGTCGACGACCTGTCGCACCGCGACGGGATCCAGTGCCGCCTCCGGACGGGTGGCGGAGGCCCGCCTGACGAAGAGCGCCTCGGCGTCGATCACCGAGAGCTGGCTCAGCTGGACCGCGTGCTCGGCGGCCAGCCTCAGCGGCGCCCGGCTCGTGGCCAGCACCTGGAGGTCGCGGGTCGTGGCCAGGAGGAAGGCGACCAGGGCCGCGACGGGCTCCAGCACGTGCTCGCAGTTGTCGAGCACGAGCAGTGTCGGGCCGGCGTCGAGCTCCTGGGCGAGGCGTCCCCGGACGTCGGCCTGCTGCCCCGCCGTCAGGGGGAGCCGCGTGGTGACCGAGCCTCGTACGCCGAGCGCCGCACCGACGGTCGCGACGACGTCGTCGCCGGCACCCACACCCACCAGCTCCACCACGTGCACGTGGGGCAGCCGCGACTCCCGGGCCAGCACCTGGGCGATGCTGGTCTTGCCGATGCCTCCGGGTCCGAGGACGGTCACGAGCCGGGCGGACGCGAGCGCACCCCGCAGCCGATCGAGGTCCTGGTTGCGGCCGAGCAGCCCGGCGCCGTCGAAGCGCAACCCCGTGCGCACCGGGTCGTCGGCGGCGAGCAGCTCGGTGTGCACCCGCTGGAGCACCGGGTCGGGGTCGACACCCAGCCGGTCGGACAGGTCGGCGCGGTAGTCCTCGTAGCGGGCGAGCGCCGTCGCCGGCCCGGCCGTGACTGCTTCGGCCCGCAGCAGCGCCACCAGTGTCTCGGTGTCGTCGGGCCGGCGCCGGTGGGCCGCCACGAGTCCGTCGTAGGCGTCGGCGTGCCGTCCCAGGCGCGACGCTGCGAGCGCTGCCACGTCCTGAGCCGTCGTACGACGTCCCGCAGCCGCGTGACGCAGGTCGGCCAGCGGCCCCGTGGCACCGGACGGCCCCACCTGGACCTCGGCCGCGGCCGAGGCGAGTCGGAAGGCCTCACCGGCGTCACCGGCGGCGAGTGCTGCCCGCGCAGCCGAGAGCGACGCGTGCTGCGACCGGGCGTCGACGTCGTCGTCGGCGAGGCCGAGCCGGTAGCCACCCTCGAGCCGCTGGATCGTCGCGGCCGATGTTGCCGAGCGGGTGCGCGAGACGAGCACCTGGAGCGCCTTGGCGGGGTGGACCGGCTCGGCATCGGGCCAGATCTCCTCCACGAGCCGGCCGTCGCTCACGCCAGCGGGCTCCCCCGTCAGCGCGGCGAGCAGCGCCCCCACCCGTTCCCCCGGCAGCGCCACGCCGTCCCAGGACACCCCGTCCAGCAGCCTCAGCCGGGTGCTCATTCGGGCCCCTGTGCGAAGCACAGCGAAGCTCTCCCTTCGCATGGGGTGATCATTCGCGTGCCCGTGGGTGAGCGGTGGCGAAGACCTCGCGCAGGTTGTCGACCGTGACGAGCGTGTAGACCTGGGTCGTCGTCACGGACGCGTGGCCGAGCAGCTCCTGCACCACACGCACGTCCGCGCCCCCGTCGAGGAGGTGGGTGGCGAACGAGTGGCGCAGCGTGTGCGGCGAGACGGAGGCCGTCACCCCGGCCCGCTCGGCAGCCTTCACCAGCACCGCCCAGGCACTCTGCCGCGACAGCCTCCCGCCGCGCGAGTTCATGAACATCGCCGGTCCGCCGCGCCCCGTCCCGACCAGCTCAGGTCGTGCCCGCGTGAGGTAGGCGGCCACCGCCTCACGGGCGTAGCCACCCACAGGCACAAGCCGCTCCTTGCCGCCCTTGCCGCGCAGCAGCACCGTGCCGTCGACCTGGTCGAGGTCGTCGACGTCGAGCCCGACCGCCTCGGAGATGCGGGCGCCAGTGCCGTAGAGCAGCTCGAGCAGCGCGCGGTCGCGCAACGCCAGCACGGTGTCGGGCGCGCCTGCGGCCTCCAGGATGGCCTCCACGTCGGACAGCGGCAGCGCCTTGGGGAGCCGCTTGGCGGGTGTGGGCGGCTTGACCGCGGCGGCCGGGTCCGCGACCGCGAGCCCGTCCGAGACGGCGAACTTGTGGAAGCCGCGCACGGCGACGACGGTCCGTGCTGCGGACGTCGCGCTCAGCGGTGGATGGCCCTCGCTCCCCTCCCGCAGGCTCACCAGGAACGAGGCCACCGTCGACTCGGTGACCGCGTCCAGGTCGTCGATGTCCTGGGAGGCGAGGAACTCGTCGTAGCGGCCGAGGTCACGCCGGTAGGAGCTGAGCGTGTTCGCCGCCAGGCCGCGCTCGACCGCGAGGTGGTCGAGATAGGTGCGTACGGCGCGGCTGAGCGTCACCCCACCAGTCAACAGGTCGTCACCCCAGGACGCTGTCGAGTCCCACTGACTCGATGCCGACTGCTGCACCGACCGGGGCGTTGGTGAGCTCCCCGGCATGGGTGTTGAGACCCAGGGCGAGGCTCGGGTCCTCACGCAGCGCCTGCTCCCAGCCCCTGTCGGCCAACGCGACCGCGTAGGGAAGAGTGGCGTTGGTCAACGCGTACGTCGAGGTGTTGGGCACCGCGCCGGGCATGTTGGCCACGCAGTAGAACACCGAGTCGTGCACCTCATACGTCGGGTCGTCGTGGGTGGTGGCGTGGGAGTCCTCGAAACAACCACCCTGGTCGATCGCGATGTCGACCAGCACCGACCCCGGCTTCATCCGCGACACCAGCTCGTTGCTGACGAGCTTCGGCGCGGCCGCGCCCGGGATGAGGACCGCACCGATCACCATGTCGGCCTCCATCACCTGCTGCTCGATCGCCAGCTTCGACGACGCCAACCCGTGCACCCGGTTGTTGTAGCGCCAAAACGACATCCGCAGCTTGTCCAGGTCGGTGTCCAACAACGTCACGTCCGCCCCCATGCCCAACGCGATGTTCGCGGCGTTCTGCCCCGACACCCCGGCCCCGATGATCACCACCTTCGCGTTCGCCACCCCACCGACGCCACCCATCAGCACACCCCGACCACCATTGGCCTTCATCAACGCATACGCCCCCACCTGCGGTGCCAGACAACCGGCGACCTCCGACATCGGATACAGCAACGGCAACCCACCCGAGGGCAGCTGCACCGTCTCGTAGGCGATCGCCGTCACCTTGCGCGCCAACAGCTCCTCGGTCAGAGGCTTGTCGGCAGCCAGGTGCAGGTAGGTGAACAGCGTCTGCCCCTCCCGCATCCGCCCGTACTCCTCCGCGACCGGCTCCTTGACCTTCAACACCATCTCCGCCGCGCCCCACACGTCGTCGGCCGACTCCAGCATCGTGGCACCCGCGGCGACGTACTCCTCGTCCCCGATCTGCGACCCCACACCCGCAGACCTCTCCACCAGCACCTCGTGACCGTGCTGCACCAGCTCATGCACCCCGATCGGCGTCAACGCCACCCGATACTCGCGGTTCTTGACTTCCTTGGGTACGCCGACCTTCATGGCTCGCTCCTCGAGGTTCCCGGGGAGCACGACGGTGTGGCACCCCTCACAGCGGGAGCGACACTACTCCGCAGAAGGCGTCAGGAGGCGTCGAGGGCCCCGCGCTGCCGGAGCACTTCGTAGGCCAGCACCGCCTGGGCCAGAGGGCCCTGGCGCACGCGCCCCTCCAGGACCGCGTCGAGGAGCTCGGCCATGGGCACCCAGAAGTGCTCCATCTCGGCCTCCTCGTGGCGCATCTCGAAGTCGCCGCGGGCCGCGTGCACGAGTCCGCGGGCGAGGAAGATCTCGTGCACCTCGTTGGTGATGCCGGCGCTCGGGAAGGTGCTCAGCAGCTGGCGCCACTCCGACGCCTCCAGCTCCACCTCCTCCCGGAGCTCGCGCTTCGCGGTCTCGACCGCCGGCTCGTCACCGGCGTCGCGCAGTCCCGCCGGGAGCTCGACGAACGCGTGGCCGCTGGTGTGGCGGTACTGCCGCAGGCACATCACCCGCTCCTGGTCGTCGACCGCCAGCACGATGACGGCGCCCGGGTGCTCGAGGCTGAGCCGGCTGAACTGCTCGGGGTGGCCCGGACGCGTGATGACGTCCTCCCGCAGGGCCATCACCCACTCGTCCCGGTGCAGGTCCTTGCTGGACAACACCGGCCAGGACATCGGCCGGTCGGCCAGTGGTTCCACGACAGGTTCTCCCGGGGCATCTGGGGTTGGGGCGGACATGCCCCGCACGCTAGCGCGGATGGACACAGTGAGTACGGTCGCTCCCATGACGTTGGCCACCCTGACCAAGCACGAAGCAGCCACCCGCTCAGCCATCCTCGAGGTCCAGCGCTACGACATCGCGGTGGACATGACCGGTCTGCTCGAGGGCGACGTGTTCGCGTCCGTCAGCACGATCACCTTCACGTGCTCCGAGCCCGGTGCCACCACGTTCGTCGACATCGCCGCCGAGGTCGGCCGAGCGACGCTCAACGGAGCGGAGCTCGACGTCTCGACAGTCGCGGAGGGACGGCTGCCGCTGCCTGCACTCGCAGCCGACAACGTGCTCGTCGTCGAGGCCAGCACCACCAACACCGGCACCGGCGAGGGCATCCTGCGCACCGTCGACCCGACGGACAAGCTCGTCTACGTCTGGACCAGCCTCGAGCCAGACGAGGCCCGCAGGGTCTGGGCCTGCTTCGACCAGCCCGACCTCAAGGCCCCGCACCGCTTCACGGTGACCGCGCCCTCGTCGTGGCTGGTCACCTCCAACGGAGCACCCGAGTCCATCGAGGACGCGCCGGACACGGACGCCAAGGTGTGGACCTTCCCCGACACGCCCCGCCTGTCGACGTACGTCGTGGTGGTCAACGCCGGCCCGTTCCACGAGGTGCGGCGCCAGCACGACGGCTACGACCTCGGGTTCTACTGCCGGCAGTCCTTGGTAAAGGTCCTCGAGCGCGACCTCGACGAGCTGGTCACCCTGACCCGCCAGGGCCTGGCCTTCTTCGGCGAGCGCTTCGCCTGCCCGTTCCCGCAGGAGCGATACGACCAGGTCTTCGTGCCCAACCTCGGTGGGGCGATGGAGAACTGGGGCTGCGTCACCTACGGCGACGGCCAGCTGTTCCGCACTCCCCCGACCCACGCCCAGCGCAGCGTCCGCGCCGAGTTCATCTTCCACGAGATGGCGCACATGTGGTTCGGCGACCTGGTGACCATGCAGTGGTGGGACGACCTGTGGCTCAACGAGGCGTTCGCCTCGTGGGCGGCCAACTGGGGCATGGCCGGAGCCAGCGAGTTCACCGACCAGTGGGCGACGTTCCTCGCCGCCTCCAAGCGCACCGCCTACGAGATGGACATGAGCCCGGCGCGGCACCCGATCCGCGGCGACGTCCCCGACGTGTCGGCCGCGATGTCCAACTTCGACGCGATCACCTACGTCAAGGGCCAGAGCGTGCTCCACCAGCTCGTGGCCTACATCGGCGAGGACGCGTTCGTCGAGGGCCTGCGCGACTACTTCAGCCGCTACGCCTTCTCCAACACCCGTCTCGACGACCTCATGGACTGCTACTCACGAGCCTCGGGCCGCGACCTGTCGGAGTGGACCAGGTCATGGCTCGACGAGGCCGGCACCGACGTCATCTCGCTGGTCGGCGACGAGCTCCTGGTCGAGACCAACGACGGCCAGGAGCCGCGCCCGCACCACCTCGACATCGCGGTCTTCGACACCGCCGGTGACGACCTGGTTGCCGTGGGACGGTCCTCCCACGAGGTCAGCGGTCCGCGTACGTCCGTCGAGCTCCCCGCAGGCGACCTGCGGCTGGTCAACGCCGGCGACTACACGTTCGCGGCGGTCAAGCCGGACCCGACCTCGCTCCGGCAGATGCTGGAGCGCATCCAGCAGCTGACCGACCCGCTCGACCGGGCGCTCGTCGCCGCCACTGCCGGACAGCTGCTGCTGCTCGGTGACGTCGCCCCGCGCGACGTGTCCGCAGCGCTCACCCGGGCGCTGTCCACCGAGACCTCCCCAGCTCTGATCGAGCCCTTCCTCAGCCAGGCCCTCCAGGTCGCCGACCGGTGGGCTCCGGCGGACGAGTCGCCCGACCTGCTGCGCGGGCTCGCCGACGCCGTCGTCGGCCTCGTGGACGTGCCGGACGCCCGGCAGGCCGCGCTCCGTACTCTCGCCGCCTCCGCGTCCACCGACGAGCACTGGTCCGTGCTCGAGTCGGCGGCGGAGCAGGCGACCGACCTCGACCTCGCCTGGCGGATGACCGTACGCCGCGCCGAGCTGGGCGACTACGACGAGGACAAGGTGAAGGCCCTGCTGGAGGCCGACCCCGACCCGGACGCCGGGATGCGGCGCCTGGCGGTGCTCGCCGCTCGCCCGGACCGGGAGGCCAAGGAGGAGGTCTGGAAGGCGTTCTTCGTGGACTACGCCGTCCCCGCGAGCCGGGAGACGCTCGTCCTGGGCTCGACGTTCTGGCGCCCCGCGCAGGCCGAGCTCCTGGCACCGTTCGCCCACCGCTACCTCGAGGAGCTGCACACCCTCAAGGGCGGACTGCTCAACCAGGGACTCACGATCCGCGCGATGTACCCCCTCGGGGCGGGCGACGCGTCGTTCCTCGCCGCCGCCGAGGCGGCGGCGGAGGACTCCAGCCTGATGGCGTACGCCCGCAACCAGCTCCGGTCGAACTCGTTCGTGCTGCGCCGGATCCTGCAGGCCCGCCAGCTCTGACCGGGCGCTTCCTCGCGCTCAGTCGTCCCGACCGGGCGCTTCCTCGCGGTCAGCGATCGCCCTGGCCCGTTCGAGGATCTCGTCCACGACGTGCTCCAGCGATGCGGTGGCGTCGACGGGGATGCCGCCCGCGGGGGTGTCCTCCCCGGTCAGGTGCAGCCGCAGGACGAGCTCTCGCTCCTCGGGCAGCGCGCCGAACTCGTCCCCCGAACGTCCGTCGAGTCGTTCGGCGAGAGTGTCGGCGTCGATCGTGAGCACGAAGACGCCGTCGAACACGTCGAGGAACTGGTGGACGTTCCGCGAGCCGCCACAGAAGAAGGTGAAGCGGTGGCTCCGGTCAGCGGCGAGGACCCTCACGTCGTCGACGCGCCAGAGATGGTGCCAGTGCGACCGCTCCCCCGACGTCGGCTCTCCCGTGCCCGGATGGCCCTGGAAGGCGAGGTCGGTGTCCCCGTTGACGGCGTGGTGACCGCGCAGGCGCAGCTCGGCGCACACCGACGTCTTGCCGGTGCTCGAGACCCCCTCGACCAGGAAGTTCCACACACCCATGGCCGGAGGCTATCGGCGCGCCCGACGAGCTGGGCGCCCCTCAGGCCTCGTCGTCCTCGTCCTTGCGGCGCAGGCCCGACTCGTCGATCGGGAACCGCTCGGAGCGCTGGCGCTCGATCGCGGCGCCCACGAGGCCCGCGAAGAGCGGGTGTGGCCGTGTCGGCCTCGAGCGCAGCTCGGGGTGCGCCTGCGTGGAGACGTAGTAGGGGTGCACGTCAGCGGGCAGCTCGACGAACTCGACCAGGCCCAGCTCGGGGTTGATGCCGGAGAACACCAGGCCGGCCTTGGCGAGGGTGTCGCGGTAGGCGTCGTTGAACTCGTAGCGGTGGCGGTGGCGCTCCTCCACGATTCCGGAGCCGTACGCCGCGCGCACCACGCTGCCCTCCATGAGCTCGGCCTGCTGCAGCCCGAGGCGCATCGTGCCACCGAGGTCACCGGCCCCGTCGACGAACTTCTTCTGCTCCTCGATGGTCGAGATCACCGGCTCGACCGTGTCGGGGTCGAACTCCGTCGAGCCGGCCTTGCCGAGGCCGGCGACGTTGCGGGCGTACTCGATCACCATGCACTGCAGGCCCAGGCACAGGCCGAGGGTCGGGATGCCGTGGGTGCGGGTGTAGGTCAGCGCGCCGAGCTTGCCCTCGATGCCACGGACGCCGAAGCCGCCGGGGACCAGGACGGCGTCGACGTCGGAGAGCTGCTTGGCCGCCCCGGCCTCGGTCTCGCACAGGTCGGAGGCCACCCAGCGGATGTTGACCTTCGCGGAGTGGGCGAAGCCACCGGCGCGCAGCGCCTCGGCGGGCGAGAGGTAGGCGTCGGGCAGGTCGACGTACTTGCCGACGAGGGCGATGGTGACCTCCTCGTCCGGATGGTGCACGCGCCGGAGCAGGTCGTCCCACGCCGTCCAGTCCACGTCACGGAACGGCAGGTCCAGGCGGCGTACGACATAGGCGTCGAGGCCCTCGCGGTGCAGCACCTTCGGGATGTCGTAGATCGACGGGGCGTCAGCTGCGGTCACGACGGCCTCGTCGTCCACGTCGCACATGAGCGCGATCTTGCGCTTGATGCTGTCGGGGAGCTCCCGGTCGGCGCGGCACACGATCGCGTCCGGCTGGATGCCGATCGAGCGCAGGGCCGCCACCGAGTGCTGGGTGGGCTTGGTCTTGAGCTCGCCCGACGGGCCGATGTAGGGCACCAGGGAGACGTGGATGAAGAAGCAGTTGTCGCGACCGATCTCGTGCCGCGTCTGCCGGGCGGCCTCGAGGAACGGCAAGGACTCGATGTCGCCGACCGTGCCGCCGATCTCGGTGATGACCACGTCGATCTCGGGGCCGCCCATCGCGAGGATGCGGTCCTTGATCTCGTTGGTGATGTGCGGGATCACCTGGACGGTGTCGCCGAGGTAGTCGCCGCGGCGCTCCTTGGCGATGACCGTGGAGTAGACCTGGCCGGTCGTCACGTTGGCGATCTGGTTGAGGTCCGTGTCGAGGAACCGCTCGTAGTGGCCGATGTCGAGATCGGTCTCCGCGCCGTCGTTGGTCACGAAGACCTCGCCGTGCTGGAACGGGTTCATCGTGCCCGGATCCACGTTGAGATAGGGGTCCAGCTTCTGCATCGTCACGCGGAGGCCGCGCGACTTCAGCAGCTGGCCCAGGCTGGAGGCGGTGAGCCCCTTGCCGAGGGAGGAGGCGACGCCTCCAGTGACGAAAACGTGCTTGGTCGGCGTGCGGCTCTTCACGGGCTTTTATCCTACCCGAGAGGTACGGCGCCGTCGGCACCCGACGCACCGAACGACCCGCCCGGCGTGGTCAGGGAGCGCTGCAGGGTGATGATCGTGGCCACGCGACCGGCCGCGGTGTCGATTCCGTCGACGCTGGCCACTGCGGCCGCCGCCGGGTCGGCCCGCAGCCGCTGGAGCTGCCCGGTCGCGCCGTCGTGCAGGGTGCCGGCCACGACGACTCCGGTGGCCTGGGCGGCCAGCCCCTCGACGAGCCCGGCCAGGACGGCGTCCGCACCCTCGTCCTCGGCGTCCGTGCCCATCACCAGCAGCACCAGCGGCGCGCGCCGGTCGACCTTGTCGGGACCCTCCATCAGGCCCGCGCCGCGCACCGCGTCGACGATCGCTCGGGACTTGCCCGTGACGTCCTCGCCCTCGGCCGCCTTGCTGGCGACCGCGAGCCCGATCAGCTGACCGATCCGGACGTACGTCGACGCGTCCGGGGCGACGTCGTCCCCCGCCTGCTGCGTCAGAAGCTGGCTGCCGAGCGTGTCGACGAGGGACTTCTGGCCGGGGTCGACAAGGTCCTCGCTCAGGTCGTAGCGGGCGCTGATGCTCCCTCCGGCCGCGGCGACCTGCTCCCCCAGGGCGGTGACCACCTGCTCGTCGGCTCCTGGGACCGTCACCAGCGCGACGGAGCGTTCGGCCAGTCGACCGGAGACCAGCTGCGGGCCGAGCGTGGAGACGAACGCCTCGCTGTAGTCGGCCTGCCCCTGCCCCTCGGCGGGCGCGCCGTCCTCGTCCTGGGACGCGGTCGTGACCGTGGGACCGACGTCCGACAGCGGACCACCGCCCAGGACGATGCCCGCCGCCAGGCCCAGGAACACGGCGACGATGGTCAGGACGTGGTGACGCAGGGTGATCACGGGAGGATTCCTCGGACGTTGTCGAACAGGTCGGACGTGGTGCTGGAGACGGAGGGCGCGACGTCGTCGACCCACTGCTGGCCGACCGGGGTGACGCTGACGGCCGCGGCGACGGCCAGGACGCCCGCGACCAGGGCGCCCAGGAGGTGGCGCGGGCGCACGGCGCCGTCGTACAGCCGCGGCAGGGCCGCCGCGTCGACGAGGTCGGGGCCGAGCTTGAGCCGGGTCAGGAAGGTGCTGGCGAGCCCCGCCCGGCGCCGGTCCAGGAACTCGTCGAGCGTCGCGTGCATGCCGACACCGACGATCAGGGCGGCCTGGCGCGCCGAGGCCAGCAAGAGGGCGGCGTCCTCGGTCGTGGCGGTGGTCTCGAACCGGAGGGGTCGGATGCCCAGTCGCTCGAAGTGCTCGGTGGCGCTGCGCGGTGCCCCGCGCTCGACCAGCACGACCACGTCGCGGGCCTTGCGCAGGACTGCGGCGCTGGGGAGGTCGTCACTCCCGCCGGTCACGACGACGACGTCAGGTCGGTGCCCCGCGCTGGCGAGCGCGTCGGCCCCGCGATCGACGCCGATCAGGACCGGGCGCTGCTCACGCAGGAACGGCTTGATCCCGCGCAGCTCGTCCTCCCAGCCATGCGAACGGACCGCGACGACGACCGGACGCCCGGCGATCTCGGTGGACGTCCTCGGCACGCCGTGGCCGTGCAGGAGCAGGTCCTGCTCGCGGCGCAGGAACTCGGTGCTGTTGTGGGTGAAGCTCTCGAGCTGGGCGGCCAGGCCGCTGCGGGCCTCGTCCATCTCGGTGCGTACGACGTCGGGAGTGAGCTCGCGAGCCGTCGCCACCAGGGTCTCCCCGGCGTGGATCGCTCCCCCGTCGATGCGGATGTCCGTGCCGTCCTTGAGCCGCTCGAAGACCGCGGCACCGGCGTTGTCGACGACCAGGACGCCCGCGTCCACCAACCGTTCCGGCCCCAGGTTGGGGTAGCGGCCGGAGATCAGGGGGCTGGCGTTGACGACCGCGACGACGCCGGCGTCGATCAAGGCCTGGGCGGTGTCGCGGTCCATGTCGACGTGGTCGAGGACCGCGATGTCACCGACGCGCAGGCGTCCGAGCACGCTGGCCGTACGCCGGTGGATCCGGGCGGGGCCGTGCACACCGGGCAGGCTGGGGGCTGGGCGGGAGCGGACTGCGAACTTCATGACCGCGCCATGGTCTCAGCCGCGACCCGACCCTTCGGGGAGGCACGCCCGCTCGGGCGCGGCGGCGTCGAGCAGCTCGCGTGCGTGGGCGCGGGCGCTGTCGGAGTCCTCGACGCCGGCCAGCATCCGGGACAGCTCCTGCTCGCGACTGGCCTCGTCGAGGGTGACCAGGCCGGCGGTGGTGACCGAGCCGTCGCTCGACTTGTGCACCACCACGTGGCGGTCGGCGTAGGCCGCCACCTGCGGCAGGTGTGTGACCACCAGCACCTGGGAGGTCCTGGCCAGCGCGGCGAGCCGGCGGCCGACCTCGATGGCCGCCTTGCCGCCGACGCCTGCGTCGACCTCGTCGAAGACGAAGGTCGGCACCGAGCCGGTCTCGGCCAGCGACACCTCGAGCGCCAGCATCACGCGGGACAGCTCGCCACCGGAGGCGCCCTTGTGCAGCGGCCGGGCCTCGGCCCCGGTGTTGGCGGCGAGCAGGAACTCGACGTCGTCGACCCCGTGCGAGCCCGCGCGTAGCCAGCGTCCGCCGACGTGCAGGATCGGCCCGGCCGGGGTCTCGGGGGCCGGCGCCTCGTGCTGGGTGACCGCGATGGTCACCGTGGCGTGCGGCATCGCGAGTGACGTCAGCTCCTCGCTGACGGCCGCGCCGAGGCGAGTCGCCGCCTCCTCGCGTTGGGCGCTGAGCGTGGACGCGAGGTTGCCGAGCTCGCCTCGGATCCGGTCGCGACGCGCCTGCAGCTCGGCGATCCGGCCGTCGGTGTCCTCGAGGTCGAGCAGCCGCTTGGCGCCGTCCTCCGCCCAGGCCAGCACCTCGTCGATGGTCTCGCCGTACTTGCGCGTGAGCGCGGTCAGCGCGGCGCGACGCTCCGAGACGGCTGCCAGGCGGGAGGGGTCGGTCTCCAGGCTCGTGGCGTAGGAGGCCACGTCGCCGGCTACGTCGACCAGCAGGTGTCCGAGCTCGGCGATCCGGTCGGCCAGCTCGCCTGCGGTCGCGTCGTGCTCGCGCACCCCCTCGAGGGCGTGCCGTGCCGCGCTCGTCGTGCTGAGCGCGTCGGCGGCGCCCTCGTCGCTGGAGAGCGCCTCGCGGGCCTGCTCGGCCGCGGTGCGGAGGGTGTCGGCGAACCCGAGCCGTGACTCCTCGGCCGCGAGCTCCGCGTCCTCCCCCGGTCTCGGGTCCACGGCCTCCACCTCACCGAGGCCGAACCTCAGCAGGTCGGCCTCCCGCGCCCGCTCGCGGGCCGACCCGAGGACCTCGGCCAGGGTGCGCTCGGTCGCGGCAAGCTCGGCCCACAGGCCGGCGTACGCCTCCGCGGTGGCGGCCAGCTCCGCACCGCCGAACCGGTCGAGGGACGAGCGCTGCTCCCCCGGCCGGAGCAGGCGATGCTGGTCGGACTGGCCGTGCACCGCCACCAGCGGCTCGGCGATCTCGGCCAGGGTGGTCACGGGAACCGATGCGCCACCGACCCAGGCTCGGGAGCGGCCCTGGGCGGCCACGTTGCGTGCCAGCACGACCAGGTCGTCCTCCACCTCTCCCCCGGACTGCTCGACGGCAGTGCGGAAGTCCGCCAGCGAACCGGTCGAGACCACTCCCTCGACGCGGGCCTGCTTGGCGCCCGTGCGGACGGCGCCCGAGTCGGCCCTGCCACCGAGCAGCAGGCCGAGGGCGGTGACGACCATGGTCTTGCCGGCGCCGGTCTCGCCGGTGATGACCGTCAGCCCGGGGCCGAGCTCGAGCGTCGAGGAGTCGATGACGCCGAGCGAGCTGATCCGCAGCTCCTCAAGCATCGGCGTCCCCGTTGTCCCCGTTGTCCCCGTTGTCCCGGCGCCGGCGCTCGGCGGCGCCGCGCCAGCCCTCGACGGGCAGGTCGAACTTCGCGACGAGGCGGTCGGTGAACGGCGCCTGGTGCAGCCGGACCAGCCGGACCGGGCGGGCACCGCGGCGTACCTCGATGCGCGCTCCCGGCGCGAGGTCGACCGTGCGGCGGCCGTCGCACCACAACACCCCCGAGCCCTCCGTGTTGGCCAGCACCTCGACGGCCAGCACCGACGTCGGCGCCACCACCATCGGGCGGGCGAACAGCGCATGCGCGCTGATGGGCACCATGAGGAGCGCCTCGACCTCGGGCCACACGACAGGACCACCGGCGCTGAAGTTGTAGGCCGTGGAGCCGGTGGGCGTCGCACACACGACACCGTCGCACCCCCAGCGCGACAACGGGCGCCCGTCGACCTCGACGACCACCTCGAGCATCCGCTCACGTGAGGCCTTCTCCACGCTGGCCTCGTTGAGCGCGAACGTGGAGGCAACGACCTCCTTGCCCTGGAGGACACGTACGTCGAGCGTGAGTCGGTCCTCGGCTGTGTAGGCGCGGTCGACGATGGCCGCGATGGTGGACTCGACGTCCTCCTGCTCGGCCTCGGCCAGGAAGCCGACGTGCCCGAGGTTGACGCCCAGCAACGGGGTGCTCGTCTCCCGGGTCAGCTCCGCCGCGCGGAGGATCGACCCGTCGCCGCCGATGACCAGCACCAGCTCACAACCCTCGCCGGGCAGGTCGTCGGGCTTGGTCGTCTCGACCATTCCCTCGGTGGCCGCGCTCGGGTCGAGGCCGAGGTCGGCGGCCTCGTCCGCCAGCAGGCGTACGACGATGCCGCGCTCGAGGAGCGACTGGACGCACGCACGTGCCACCTCGCGCACCATGACCCTGCCGGTGTGCGCCAGCACCAGCACGCGGCGTACGGGGCTCTGGTCGGTCACGGGTCCACCCTCTCACCCGCCACCCCCAATGGGGCCGCCCTCTCCACCTCGTCGCGGATGTCGTCCGCGCTGATCGCCGCCGGACCACGGCGCAGCAGCAGGAAGAACTCCACGTTGCCCGACGGCCCGGGCAGCGGGCTCACCGTGACCGCCACGGCACCCCATCCGCGCTCCGCCGCCAGGTCGGCGATCGCGGTGACCGCTTCTGCGCGCAGCCCGAGGTCACGCACCACGCCTCCCTTGCCGACCCGGTCCTTGCCGACCTCGAACTGCGGCTTGACCATCAGCGCCAGCTCGCCGTCGTCACGGGTCACGGACAGGAGCGGGTCGAGCACGAGCGCCAGGGAGATGAAGGAGAGGTCACCCACCACCAGGTCCACCGGCTCCCCGACGAGATCGAGGGTCAGGTCGCGGATGTTGGTGCGGTCGTGGACCTGCACGCGGTCGTCGCTCTGCAGCGACCAGGCCAGCTGGCCGTACCCGACATCCACCGCGACCACCTCACGGGCGCCTGCGCGCAGCAGCACGTCGGTGAATCCCCCGGTGGAGGCACCCGCGTCGAGGCACCGTCTGCCCTCGACGGTGAGACCGTGGGCTGCGAACGCCTCGAGCGCCCCCGCGAGCTTGTGCCCGCCACGCGACACGTAGTCCACCGACTCGGGGTCGTCGCGTACGACGATCGCCGCGTCGGTCGTCACGCCCGTCGCCGGCTTCGTGGCCGGAGCACCGGACACCGTGACCCGCCCCGCGGCGACGAGCTCACTGGCGTGCTCGCGCGAGCGCGCCAGGCCGCGCCGGACGAGTTCCTGGTCGAGTCGAAGCCGTCGTGGGGGCACGGTTGGTCAGGCGCCCTGCTCGCCGTCGGTCGCTGGCTCGGGCTGGGCGTCGAGCGCACGGCGCAGCTGTTCGTGGGCACGCTCGAAGACCTGGACGTGGTCGGCCACCGGGGCGTTCGCGACGGCGGCCACGTCGGCCATGACCCGGTCCACCGCGTCGTCCCCGGTGGACTCGATCTCCGGGGCGGAGAGCGAGGTGGGGACGGGCTCGTGGGCCTGCTCGTCGACCTGCTCTCCAGCAGCGGGCGCCGTGCGGTCGTTAACCTGGTCCATGGCGGCGAGCCTACTCGGCACCGAGCGGCCGGACCGGTCCGGGCGGGGTCGTGTCGGAGACGTCCAGCGCGCTCCCGGCGTGGTCGAGGTGCCGCCAGCACACCGTCACGGCCACCCGCCACCAGTCGGCGTCGCTGCCCTGTCCCGTGACCGCCAGTCGTCCCTCTTCGACCACTGCACTCCAGCCACCCAGCTCGACACCATCCGCGGTCACGGTGGGGACGGGATGGGGCTCGAACAGCCCCGCCAGCGTCGGCGAGATGTAGGTCGGGCGCAGCACCGGGGTGGCCGCAGCGAGCTCGGCCAGCCAGGTCACGCCTGTCAGGACCAGCAGCGACGGTACGTCGATGGCGTGCGCCCCCTCGATGTCGGTGTCGAGCCGGTCGCCGACCATGATCGGTCGGTCCCCGCCCACTCGCCGCACGGTCTCCTCCATCAGCGGCCTCTCCGGCTTCCCCGCCACGGTGGGCCTCACCCCGGCGAAGCCGGCGATGGTCTGCACCAGCACACCGTGCCCGGGTGCGAGGCCGTAGGCCGTCGGGATCGTCATGTCGGCGTTGCTGGCGACGTAGGGGAGACCGTCGCGCACGAGGGTCGAGACGCGCATGATCTCGCGCCAGCGGACGTCGGGGCCGTAGCCGCTCACCACGGCGACAGCGCCGTCCGGGTCGTCGACCGGCTCGAGGCCCGCCTCGAGCAGCGCCACCCGCAGACCCTCACCGCCGAGCAGCAGGATCCTCGCCCCCTGCCCGTGCCGTTCGGCCAGCACGCGTGCGGCCGCCTGCGCCGAGGTGACCACGTCAGTCCCGGCTGCGGCCACGCCGACCCCGACGAGCTTCTCGGCCACCTGGTCCGGTGTGCGCGACGCGTTGTTGGTGACGAAGGCGACGTGCCTGCCCGTCCCCCGGATCCGCTCGATGCGCGCTGCCACTCCCTCGATGACGTCGCCGCCGACATAGACCACGCCGTCCAGGTCGAACATGACCAGGTCGTGCGCCTCCACGATCGGAGTCGTCGACTCCTCGAGCATGCTCCACCCCTTTCCGGATCCGGACTCTCGTCCCCCTACGATGCTCCGATGGACCTCGCCGACGTCGTGCCGCCGTACGTCGCGAAGCCCCTCGAGCTCCGCCCGTTCCGGGCCGTGATGCTGGCTCCCGGGCGTGTGGGGGATCCTGCGTCCGCGCGAGCCCTGGCGCGACCCTACCGCGACGTCGCGGCACGGCTGAGGCAGTGGATCGCCCAAGGGCGAGCCACCGCGGACACAGCGCCGGCGGTCTACCTGCACGAGTACACGGCGGGCGGGTTGACGGTCCGCGGACTGGTGGGCGCGCTGGAAATGTCGCAGCGGGCCGAGACCATGGCCGACCGAGCGGTGTGGCCCCATGAGGCCATCCACGTCGAACGGGCCGGAGAGCTTGCGGACCGGATGTTCCAGATGGACCTCAACCCCGCGCCGATCCTCCTCGTCCACCACGGCGACCCCGAGCTGCGCGCGCTGATCTCCGACGTGAGCCGCACGGAGCCGGACTGGCGCTACCTCGACCGCACCGGGCAGCGCCAGCGCATCTGGGCGATCCGGGACGAGGACGTGCTCGCCAGGATCGGCGGGCTGCTCGCCGACGCCCGCTTGCTGCTGGCCGACGGCCATCACCGCTACGCGGCCTATCTCCGGCTCCAGGAGGAGCACTCCGGCACTCCCTGGGACGCCGGCCTGGCGATGCTCGTCGACCAGGACGACACTCCGCTGTTCCTCGGGGCCATCCACCGGACTCTTCCGGGGACGACGCTCCACGACTTGGCGGAGGCAGCGCGTGCGGCCGGGGCCGACGTCACGGTGCATCCTCGGCAGCGAGCGCTCAGCGCCCTGGACAGCACGCACCTCGTGCTGACCGACGGGGCCGAATGGCACACCGTGAGCCCGGGTCGGCTGGACCGGGAGGCAGCTGTCTCGTGGTTGCACGATCACGTCCTCCCCCGGCTGCCTCGACCCGTGGACCGCATCGAGCACCACCACAACGTCGAGGAGGCCCTCACGGCCTCGAGCCCGACGTCACCCGCGGTGCTGTTGCCGAGTCCTGACTTCGAGCAGGTGCGTGCCCTGGTCGAGTCGGGTGGGCTGCTGCCTGAGAAGGCCACGTCGTTCCAGCCGAAGCCCAGCCTCGGCGTGCTCATGCGGCCGATGACCGACGCATGATCCTGGCGGCCGATGCCTCCACCTCCACCCGGGAACGGGTCGCCCCACCCGCTTGGAAGAAGCGGCACCTCACCGCGCCTGTGAGCTCCACCAGGTCGCCGGCACGCCAGGTGAGGATGCTGCGTCGCAGCCGCGGGCTCCATGCCGTGCACGGCACGGAGTCCACGCCCTGACTCGTTCCCTTCCCCGGTTTCGCGCTCCCAGGTCGGACACTGCGCGGCACCGAGATCCGGAACGTCACCAACACGTCCCCGCTCGGCAGCTCGACCATGGCGGGCTCACCGGTCAGCCGGCCCACCAGTCGTACCTCGTTGGCTACGCTCTCGGCGTCGGCCTGATCATTCATCTGTGTCTTGGTCACAGTCCACCTCCTGCGAACCCACCTTCATGGTGAGCACCGACAGTTCGAGGTGGCTGCCGGACGGGCCGTGGACAAGCCGTCCGAGGCGTCCGCTGTGGACAGTTCGCGGACACCAAGAGTGATGCCCGCGGCGGACGACGGGTCCCGGGAACGCAAAAGTGGGGCCACCCGAAGGTGACCCCACTTCCACAATGTATGTCCGGCGGCGTCCTACTCTCCCACAACCTCTCGGTTGCAGTACCATCGGCGCTGAAAGGCTTAACTTCCGGGTTCGGTATG
>NZ_JAFMZM010000003.1:0-81528 GCF_024436375.1 Nocardioides astragali
CTTCGGACAAGTCACTTCCCGGACCCGCCAGACAACACCCTAGAACTCTGCTTCCTGCTGCGTCTTGACACAGAGGGGTGCCAGATCCGGATGTGCGACCCGCGGCGATGTGACGCACGCGGTGTTCGCGGCGGGCGTGGACACCTTCGGTCAGGTCAGCGCAATCGCTTCCCCGCCCCAGGGCGTTGCGACGTCCCCCTCGTGAAAGCGCTCGGGGAGCTCTTCGATCATGTTCCACGTTGCTCCGAGTCGACCGAACCCCACGCAGAACGCGGAGTACGCGCCGAGCTCGACGATCTGCTCCTCGGTGAAGTGCAGGCGTAGGTCGTCGTAGACGTCATCGTTGATGGCCAGGTGATCGGTCGCGAGCAGCTCGCCGTACCGGATGGCGGCGCGTTCGGCGGCACTCAGGTTCGTAGCCTCGTGCGGCTTCTCGAGCGAGCAGACAAGGTCCTCGGTGAGGCCATCTTCTATCGCGCCTGGATAACGGACAGCCATGCAGGTGCGGCACTGGTTGAAGAAGGCGATTCGGAGGCGGACCAGCTCGAGGAGACGGTCCGGGAGAAGGCGGTCTGTCCACAGTGCTGCATGGAGCCCGACGATCGCCTTGGCATGCGACGGCCGGTGGGCATGCACGCGCAGCAGGCCGAGCTCCAAGGGAGTCCTCTCGTCAGCCTTCACCAGTTCGCGGAGCTCTGGATCGAACTCCTCGACCGGCACCATGGTCAGCCGGGTCCCGCCGAGGGCTGAGCCCTGATTCTGTGTCTGCATCGCTTCTCCTGGTGTCGCACCTGAACTGAATTAACCTCAGTTACCGTAGACCCGCCCTACACGGCGGTCAATGGTGCTGACCGGATCGGATCGCCGCAGGAGAGCTGGTCCAGCAGCCGACCTCAACGACCGAGAGATGTCCCCTCGACGATGACGCGCGTCGCGAAACGACCGAAGGATTCCGTAATGCCAGGGCCCGAGATCTCGTCGCTGCGGCGCAGGCTCGAGCTCGGGGCGCCCACTCATCGGCTCGGATCTGGAGATGGAGGGTAAGGCCCACGGCGCGGGTGCGGCCCGGAGACCGCGCTCGACGAGGAGACTCTCCGAGCGATTCAGACCAGCTCGGGCTCGGTCTTGTCGCGGACCTCGTCCTCGGACACCCCGGGGGCGAGCTCGACGAGTCGCAGCGCCCGGTCGCCGAGGGTGCCCGAGGGGGCCACCTCGCCGGTGGCCGGGTCGATCACGTCGATGACCGCGAGGTCGGTGATGATCCGCTGCACGACGCGCTTGCCGGTGTAGGGGAGGTCGCACTCGTCGAGGATCTTGAGCGAGCCGTCCTTGGCGGTGTGCTCCATCAGCACGATCACCCGCTTGGCGCCGTGGACGAGGTCCATCGCTCCGCCCATGCCCTTGACCATCTTGCCGGGGATCATCCAGTTGGCGATGTCACCGACCGCCGAGACCTGCATCGCGCCCAGGATCGCTGCGTCGATCTTGCCGCCGCGGATCATCCCGAACGACTGCGCGGAGTCGAAGAACGACGCGCCCTTGCGCAGCGTCACCGTCTCCTTGCCCGCATTGATCAGGTCGGGATCCTCCTCGCCCTCGAACGGGTACGCCCCCACGCCCAGGATCCCGTTCTCCGACTGCAGCACCAGCTCTACGTCGTCGGCGACGTAGTTGGGCACCATCGTCGGCAGCCCGATCCCCAGGTTGACGTACGAGCCGTCCTTCAGCTCGGAGGCCGCCCGCGCGGCCATCTCCTCACGCGTCCAGCTCATGTCAGCCTCCCAGTCCGTGTGTCGCCGCGTCGTCCACCAGCGGTTGCTCCCCGGACGGCCCCGAGGACTCTCCGGACGAGGCACCGGACTCGGGGCGCGGTCGCGTGGTGACCTTCTCGATCCGCTTGTCGGCGGCCTGCTCCGGCGTCAGCGCGATCACACGTTGGACGTAGACACCCGGGGTGTGGACGTCGTTGGGATCCAGCTCGCCGGGCTCGACGAGCTCCTCGACCTCCGCGATCGTGACCCGGCCGCACATCGCGGCGAGCGGGTTGAAGTTGCGCGCGGAGTCGCGGTAGATCAGGTTGCCGTGGCGGTCGCCCTTCCAGGCCCGCACCAGCCCGAAGTCGGCGACGATGGCCTCCTCCAGGACGTACTCCTTCTCACCCTCCGCGGTCGAGAAGACCTTGGTCTCCTTCGGCGGCGAGCTGACGATGACGTTGCCCTCGGTGTCGTACTTCCACGGCAGGCCGCCCTCGGCCACCTGCGTGCCGACCCCGGTCGCGGTGTAGAAGCCCGGGATGCCCGAGCCGCCGGCCCGCATCCGCTCGGCCAGCGTGCCCTGCGGAGTGAGCTCGACCTCCAGCTCGCCGGAGAGGTACTGGCGGGCGAACTCCTTGTTCTCCCCGACGTAGGAGGAGATCATCCGCCGCAACCGCTTCGCCATCAGCAGCCGGCCCAAGCCCCAGTCGTCGACGCCGCAGTTGTTGGAGACCGCCTCGAGGTCGGTCGTTCCGGCCTGCAGCAGCGCGTCGATGAGGACCGACGGGATCCCGCAGAGCCCGAATCCGCCCACCGCGAGCCTCGCGCCGTCCGGGATGTCGGCGACCGCCTCGGCGGCCGACGTGACCACTTTGTCCATGCCCGGCACCTTATCGGCCGTGTGACCACGGCCACTGTGTGGGCGGGGACCACACTTCGCTCCTCCGGATGTGGACAGCAGCCGGGCCCGGGGAGGAGGCGCTCCCCGGGCCCGGCCAGCTCTACGGCGTCACAGCCCCGCCATGCGCTCCCGCACCAGCTCGAGCAGGACCTGACGCAGCTCTCCCTCGAGCTTGCGGCGTACCAGCGAGTGGATCGCCTTGAGGTCCTTCCGGGCCTCCGCGCGATCACCCCGGCCCTCGGCCTTCCTGGCGTCCTGGTCGAGCTGGAGCACCTTGTTGGCCAGCTTGGGCGCGATGTCGCCGTCCGCCGCCAGCGCGGTGACCACCTTCTTGAGCGACCGCTCGGTCGCCTGGACCGAGAAGACCACCGACCGCGAGCTGGTGTTGCCGGCGACGTCCGTGGCCGTGACGGTGAGGACGTGGCGGCCCGTGGACAGGGTCCACATCTGCCACTCCCCGGCCTCGACGGGCTCGCCGTCCAGCATCGCCTGGACCCCGCGGACACCCGAGGTGGCGTCGGACGCCGCCCAGGTCACCGTGACCGACTTGTGGGTCGGGTAGGCCCGCTCCCGCAGGCCGGAGATGGTGACCTCCGGGTCTGCGGTGTCGACCGGGAGCTCCAGCGACCGCACGGTCTCGACGTTGCCGGCCTTGTCGACCGACCGCGCCTCGAGCACCTGGAGTCCCTGCGCGGTGACCGTGAAGGGACCGGCGTACGTCGTCCACGCGCCGCTGCCGATGCGGTACTCCGTGCGGGCTACGCCCGACCCCGCGTCCGTCGCGGACAGCGTCACCTTCGGAGCCGTCGTGAACCAGCCGGCGCTGCCGTCCGGCTGCGCCGGGACCGTGGTCACCGTCGTCACCGGTGCGGCGGTGTCGACGGGCGGACCGTCGACCGTGACGGTGATCGTCTGCTGCGCCTCCACGTTGCCGGCGACGTCCGTCGAGCGGAACCCGACCGTGTGCTCGCCGGCTCCGGTCACGACGACCGGCTCGGTGTACGCCGTCCACGCACCGCCGTCGACGCGGTACTCGGTTGCCGCAACGCCGGAGGTGGCGTCGGTCGCCTCGAGCTCGACCCGGACGCCGTTGGCGACGGGTCCCTGGGTGGCACCGGTGGCCGGGGTGACGGTATCGACCTCGACCCCGGACGAGCCGGCGGTCTCCTGGTTGCCGGCCACGTCCGTGGAGCGGTAGTCCACGGTGTGCTCGCCGTCGCCCACCTCCACCGGCCCGGCGTACGCCGTCCAGGTGCCACCGTCGAGGCGGTACTCGGTCGACGCGACGCCGGAGCCACCCGTGTCCTCAGCGGCGAGGGTGAAGCTCGGCTCGGTGACGTACCAGCCGGCCTCTCCGTCCGGTGCCGCCGGCGACCAGGTGATGGTCGTCGTCGGTGCCGCCTCGTCGGGAGCCTCGACGACCACCTGGGTGCTCTTGGTCGCCTCGACGTTGCCCGCCACGTCGGTGGAGCGGAACTCCACCGTGTGGGTGCCGGGCTCGTCGACCACGAACGGAGCGGTGTACGCCGTCCACTCACCCGCGTCGATGCGGTACTGGGTCGACGCGACGCCCGAGCCGCCCTCGCCGTCGGTGGCGGTGAGGCTCACCTGGACGCCGGTCGCCACGTCGGTCGTGGTCGCCGTCGTCGTCGGGGCCGTGGTGTCGGCCGGGGGCTCCTCGGTGTCGAGGTGGAAGTAGTCGAACTCCACCGTGACCGGCTCCTCCTGCTGCGGTCCGATCGCCATCACACCGAGCGCGCGCAACGGACCGTCGTAGGTGATGCCGTCGCCGATCGGGGCCCAGCTGATCCCGCCGTCGCTGACCTCGGCCGTGTACTTCGTACCGGCCTTGGTGACCCGCACGTACCAGTAGCCGCTCTCGGAGCTGTCGGCGATGTTGAGGTTGTCGCCACCGCTGACGCCGGTGCCACCCTTCTCCGCTGCGAGCTCGGCCCGCAGGTCGAGGGCCGCACCCGGTGCGTTGTAGGCGACCACGTCGGCCTTGACGTAGTTGTTGTCGTCGCCGTACATCATCAGGCCGGCCAGCTGCCACTGGTGCTTGAGCGGTGCCTTCAGCTTCGTCGTCGCCACCCAGTCGCCCGCCGGAGCCTTCTGGAGGATGAAGTTGCGCGGCGAGACCGGGTTGTTGCCGTTGATGTCGCCGGGCTCGGTGGTGATCTTGAGGTGACCGTCCGCCACGGACTCGGTGTGCGAGTTGTAGCGCACCGACTCCGCCCAGCGGCAGCCGTCGAGCGCCGAGCCGGCGAACTCGTCGTCAGCCTCGAAGACCGCGGTGGCGTCGGGGGTCACCCGGAGCCAGTCGGCCTTGGCCACCTGCGGGGTCGCGCCCAGGTCACCAGCGGCCATGAGGCCGATCTGGGTGCCCGCGCCGGTCTTGAGCGCGGTGGACCCGCTGACGTTGGTCCACGCGGTCCCGTCGGCGGAGTAGGCCGCCGTGAGGGTGCCGTTGGTGTTGGTCAGCCTGAGGTGGATGGTGGTCGGGAAGTCCGCCGGGACGGCCGGGTTGCCCGGTGTGGTGCGGCTGCCGGCGGTCTCGGACTGGAACTCGATGAACCGGCCACCGGCGCTGTTGCGGACGAACGCGAGCTTGTTGTACTCGTTGTCCGACTTGTGCACGACCAGACCGGCCCACTGCCACTCGTTGCTGTGCGTCAGGGTGATCTTGGTGGTGGCCTGCCAGCTGCCCGCGGGCAACGGCTGACCCGCGAAGCTCACCGGTCCGGTGTTGGCCTCGTTGATGTCCCCGGTGGTGACCGGCAGGTTCAGCGAGCCTGCCGACTGGGTGATCGGCTTGGCGGCGTCCTGGCGCACCGACCACTTCGGCAGCAGCGAGGGCGAGTCGAACTCGTCGCTCACTGGACCGGTGACGCAGGACAGCGGGTCACTCGGGGTCGGTGCGACCGGGTCGGTCGGCTCGGTGTTGATGGCGAACTGGGAGAAGTCCGCCGTCCGGGCCGTCGTCTCGTGGGCCATGATGAACATGCCGACGTCCTGGGTGGGAGCGGCGTTGGCCAGCGTCACAGCAGTGCCGACCTGGGTCCACGTCGTCCCGTTGTTCGACCAGTACGCCGAGTAGTCGGTGCCGCGGCGGCTCAGCTTGAGCCACTTGGGCGTGCCGCTCGTGCCGCCGGCCACGGACGCGTTGAGCTGGCCGTTGCCGTCGGGGTCGGTGAGGTACTCCATCCCTCCAGTCGGGCGGACGGCGAGCATGGCGTAACCGGGCGAGACGCCGGGCTGGGTCATGTCGTTGCGAACGATGAGCCCCGTCTTGCCCGAGCCGTGGACCAGGGTGTGCGAGTCGACCCGCACCACCGCGTCCCACCGGACGTCGCCGCCGGCAGGCTGGTAGAGCGTGGAGTACTGGTCCACGCCCTGCCAGGAGTTGGTGCCCGCACCGGTGATCCGGAACCCGGTCGCGGTCCGGTCGAAGGAGCCTTCCACGTTGCTGAACGGCTGCAGCGTCCCGAAGAGCTCACCGACCTGCGCCGTGACGACGCGGGAGGTCTTGGACTTGCCCTCGTCGTCGGTGGCCACGGCGGTGAGGTTGTAGAGACCCTCCGCGGTCGGGGTCCGCCAGGTCACGTCGTACGGCGCCGTGACGTCCTCGCCGATCTTGTCCTGACCCGCGAAGAACTCGACCTCGGCCACCGTGCCGTCGGCGTCGCTGGCGTCGGCGCTGACCACCACGTCGGTGCCGGGCGTCAGCTTCTGGCCGTCGGCGGGGGCCGTGATGGCGACCTGGGGCGCGGCCTTGGGCGAGGAGCCCTGCCCGATGGCCTCGAAGAAGTTGAGCTTGATGTCTCCTGTCCCGGTGAAGACCAGGTAGAGGTCCATCGTCTGGTTGCCCAGGTCGCTCACGTCGACCACGACGTCGCGGTAGAGGTTGCCCGTGGCCGGGACCTGCGCCGTCTTGACGACCGGCCCGGTCGGGCTGCCGTCGCGCAGCTCGATGGTGCCGCCCGCGGCGGCAGCCTGGACCCGCAGCGCGAACTTGTTGATCCGGTAGAAGTTGACGGGCTCGAAGTTGACCCACGCACCGCCCTTGCCGACCACCACCTGGCCGCCGCCGGCGCGGTCCTGCCCGGCGGCCAGCGTGGCGGTGGCCGACTTGGCGTCGAACCACTCCGCCTGCCGCAGCTTGGGGAAGACCACCGAGTTGTCGGAGCCGGTGAGCGCGGGTTGCCCGTTGGCGCCCTTGTCCGTGTAGCGCGCGTCGATCGCGTAGAAGATGTTCTCGTCCGGTGCGTGACCACCGAGGCTGGTCTCGGTCGACCCGGTGAGGCCGCGGGTCTCCGCGAGCGGGTGGGCGTGCTCGTCATGGCCGAGGGCGGGCTGCACGATCACGTCCTGCGGGTCGACGGCTGGGTCCTCGGGATCGGTGACCTCGACCTCCCAGCTGATCGTGTCGCCGAAGTCGAAGAACGATCCGTTCGGTGGCAGCTGGACGTCGACGGTCGGCTCGGTGTTGCCGACCGTGATCGGCACGGTGGTGGTGCCGGTCTTGCCGAGGGGGTCGGTGACGGTGAGGCGCGCGGCGTAGACCCCGACCGTCGTGAAGGTGTGCGTCGGAGTCGCCGACGTCGCGTCCGCCGTGCCGTCGCCGTCGAAGTCCCAGGCGTAGGTGAGCGTGGCGCCCTCCGGGTCAGTGGACCCGGTGCCGTCGAAGGCGACGGTCAGCGGGGCCTGTCCGGAGTCCTTGTCGGTGCTGATCCGAGCGACCGGCGAGCGCGAGCCGGAGATGTAGTCGACACGGAAGAGACCCGAGGTCGGGTTGTCCCGCCCGAAGCCGCCGCCCCAGTCCAGGACGTACAGCGAGCCGTCGGGACCGAACTTGGAGTCGATCGGGGCCAGGAACTTCTCCTGCGGCAGGAAGGGGTTGACCTTCTCGACCTCGGTGCCGGGGTTCCCCGTCGCGGGGTTCTTGGTCTGGATCGAGAACATCTTGTTGCGCGCCCAGTCGTAGAAGAAGGGCTTGCCGTCGAAGGACTCCGGGAACTTGGTGTCGGACTCGAGGTCGGCGTCGTAGTCGTAGAACGGGCCGCCCATCGGGGCCAGTCCGCCACCCTGCGCGATCACGCTGGGCACCGACGAGCGCTGATAGCCGTAGTACATGTCGGCCGCGCGAGCGGGCGGCAGGTTGGTCAGGCCGGTGTTGCGGATCGAGTCGTTGACCGGGTTGGCGCAGTCGAAGTAGCCGCCGACCGTCACCGGGTTGGTGCGGTAGTCGACGTCGCGGAACGGCTCACCGTTGGGGTTGGTCCCGTTGTGGTTGCCGCCCATGCACAACGGCCAGCCGTAGTTGCCGGGGCTCTTGATCAGGTTCCACTCGGCGATGCCGGCGGGGCCGCGCGTGGCCGGCGCGTCGGTGTTGTTGTCGGGTGAGTAGTCGGCCAGGCCGATGGCTCCGGTCTCCTGGTCGATGGAGAAGCGGAACGGGTTGCGGAAGCCCATCGCGTAGATCTCGTCGAGCGTCAAGGTGTCGTCGGCGTCCGCGTAGGGGCCGCCGGGGCCGAAGAGGTTGCCGCTCGGGATGTCGTAGCTCGTGCCCTTGCCGAGCGCCCCGGGGTCGGCCTTGGGCGTGATGCGCAGCAGCTTGCCGCGCAGGTCGTTGGTGTTGGCGGAGGTCGCGCGGGCGTCGTGGAACGTGCCGTCGCGCTCGGAGAGGGGCGCGTAGCCGCCGGAGGGCTCGGAGTGCGGGTTCACGTCGTCGCCGACGCCGATGTAGAGGTTGCCCTGGGCGTCGAAGTCGAGGCCGCCGCCGGTGTGACCGGGCTCGTCGTTGTCGTCCAGACGCCGGGCCGGGATCTTGATGATCTGCTTCTCCGACGCGGGGTCGAAGGAACCGTTGGCCCCACCCGTCCAGGTGTAACGGGTGACGTAGCTGAAGAAGTTGGCCGGGTCGCTGTCGTTGGCGCTCGCCGGGGAGTTGTAGACGAACACGTGGCCGTTGGTCGCGAAGTCGGGGTGGAGGGCGATGCCGAGCATCCCGTCCTCGCCGCCGGAGTAGACCGGCTTGGTCAGCACGGTGCTGACGTCCTGGGTCTCGGGGTCGTACATCCGGATCTGACCGCGGACCAGCTCGGTGTAGAAGACGCGGCCGTCGTCGGCGACGTCGATGGCGTACGGCGCGGAGGTGTTCTCGTCCAGTGGCACGCGCTCGTAGTTGCTCCACACGGTGCCGCCGCAGTCACCCTGCTCGATGTCCGCGACGTACTTCACGCCCCCGACGAGGTGGGCCATGAACTTGGGCTCGTCGTAGTGGGAGGGGAAGTGGCCCATCGCAGTGGCCCAGAACTTGCCGCCCTCGTAGGGCTTGCACCACGAGATCGGGTGGTCGTAGCCCTGGTTGCCACCGGAGTAGGTGGTCTCGTCCATCGTCGCCAGGACGTGGGCGGTGCCGCGGACGTTGTTGGAGAAGTTGTACCACTCGTCGTTGCGGGTCCACCGGTCCTCGGTGAAGTGCTTGGTCGACGGGTGCGCGTAGTCCTCGAGACGGACCACGCCCTGCGGCCCGGGGTCGGTGCCGGTGGGTGCGTGACCAGGCATCAACGACCCGACCATGTTGTCCCACCAGGTGTAGTTGCCGCGCATGTCGAGGGCGTTGTGCACCGCCGCGATGCCGCCCCCGGCCGCCATCCAGCGCTCCATCGCGCCCTTCTCGTCGGCGGTCCACGGGTCCCCGTTGATCTGGAAGGCGACGATCGCGTCGTACTGGGCCAGCCCTTCGTCGGTGAACTCGGAGGAGTCGGCGTCCACCGTGACGGTCATCCCCGCCGCCTCCAGCGCCGCCTTGACCTTGGGGGTGCCCTGGGCGATCGCGGCGTCGTGCCAGGGGCCGGCCGGCGCCTCGGTGTAGAGCAGGATGTGGCCGTGGCCCTCGTGGGCACTCGCCGGAGCGGCGGCGACGACGCCGAGCAGCAGCCCGGCGAAGAGGCCGAGCACGGCGAACAATGCGGTGCCGACGGTCGAACGTCGGGCGGTGGTCGTGGACATCACGGTCCTCCAGGTCGATGGGGGCTCACCACCCGTGTCGCGGGGGCTGTGACATGGATCACGGGCGGGCGGGCGTGGGCGTGACGCTCGCAGACTTTTGTGTGCTGGTCAAGCAAAAGATGTTCCCGATGGCTAACAAGGTGAGGTTTCAACTGATAAATGCCCCGGAGACGCCGCATCCAGGGCTGGCTATCCTCGCCTCGTGACCGCCCACCCCGATCGGACCGACTGGCCCGGGGTGCGCCTGCACGTGGTGACCGGCAAGGGCGGCACCGGGAAGTCGACGGTGGCAGCCGCGCTCGCCCTCGCGCTGGCGTCGTCGGGACGCAACGTGCTGCTGTGCGAGGTCGAGGGGCGGCAGGGCATCGCCCGGATGTTCGACGTGGACCCGCTCCCCTACGACGAGCGGCGCATCACCAAGGGCGCGCCGGACGAGGAGGGCCGCGCCGGACAGGTGTACGCCCTCCACATCGACCCGGAGTCCGCGCTGCTGGAGTACCTCGCGATGTACTACAAGCTCGGCCGCGCCGGGAAGGCGCTCGACCGCTTCGGCGTGATCGACTTCGCCACGACGATCGCGCCGGGCGTGCGCGACGTGCTGCTCACCGGCAAGGTCTACGAAGCGGTGCAGCGGCCCCGGCGCTCGGACAAGAGGGCCGACAAGGGCCGCCACCGGGACGTGATCACGTACGACGCCGTGGTCCTCGACGCGCCGCCGACCGGCCGGATCTGCCAGTTCCTCGGGGTCAACTCCGAGCTGGCCGGGCTCGCCAAGGTGGGGCCGATCAAGAGCCAGGCCGACAAGGTCATGGAGCTGCTCCGCTCACCGCGCACCGCCGTCCACCTCGTCACGATCCTCGAGGAGATGCCGGTCCAGGAGACCGCCGACGGGATCGCCGAGCTGCACCGCGCGGGCCTCCCCGTCGGAGGCGTCGTGGTGAACCTGGTCCGGCCCCGGGCGCTCGGTGCGAGTGCGCTCGACCAGGTGCGTGACGACGAGGTCGACCCCACCGCCATCACCTCGGAGCTGAGCCGCGCCAAGGTCGACGTCGACGCCGAGCTGGTGCGCTCCCTCCTCGACGAGGCCAGGGACCACGCCGTACGCCGCCAGCTGGAGGACGAGCAGCGCACGCTGGTGGAGGCGGAGGACCTGCCGACCTACGAGCTGCCGCGGCTGGCCGGCGGCATCGACCACGGCGCGCTGATCGAGCTGGCGCAGCTGCTGCGCACCCAGGGGATGGCATGAAACTCACCCCCATGAAGACCCCGCGACTCGACATCGACGCCCTGCTCGACGACCGCACCACCGAGATCATCGTGTGCTGCGGGTCGGGTGGCGTCGGCAAGACCACGACGTCCGCCGCACTCGCGCTGCGCGCGGCCGAGCGGGGGCGCAAGGTCGTGGTGCTGACGATCGACCCGGCCCGCCGGCTGGCCCAGTCGATGGGGATCGAGCGGCTCGACAACACCCCGCGACCGGTGTCGGACGTGGACTCGTCGGCCGGGGGGTCGCTCGACGCGATGATGCTCGACATGAAGCGCACCTTCGACGAGGTGGTCGAGAGCCAGGCCAGCGCGGAGAAGGCGCGGCAGATCCTGGAGAACCCGTTCTACATCGCGCTGTCGAGCTCGTTCGCCGGGACCCAGGAGTACATGGCGATGGAGAAGCTCGGCCAGCTGCACCGGCAGGCGCTCGAGGACGGCAGCCACGACCTGATCGTGGTGGACACGCCTCCGTCGCGCTCCGCGCTCGACTTCCTCGACGCTCCTGAACGGCTCTCCAGCTTCCTTGACGGGCGCTTCATCCGGCTGCTCCTGGCGCCGGCCCGCGGACCCGCCAAGCTGATGACGGCCGGGCTCTCGGTCGTCACCCATGCGCTGACCAAGGTGCTGGGGGCGCAGGTGCTGCGCGACATGCAGACCTTCGTCGCCGCCTTCGACACCCTCTTCGGCGGCTTCCGCCAGCGGGCCGAGCAGACCTTCGCGCTGCTGCAGGCCGACGGGACGGCGTTCGTCGTGGTCGCCGCACCCGAGCCCGACGCGCTGCGCGAGGCGGCGTACTTCGTGGACCGGCTCACCGACGACGAGATGCCGCTGGCCGGCCTGGTGGTCAACCGGGTGAGCCCCTCTGCCCTCACCGACCTCTCGGCCGAGGAGGCGATCGCTGCGGCCGACCGGCTGCGGGACAGTGACTCGTCGTCACTGGCCGCCGGACTGCTCCAGCTGCACGCCGACCGGGTGCGGATCATCGAGCGCGAGCGGCACTGGCGCGAGCGCTTCGCCGCGTCCCACCCGCAGGTCCCGACGGCCGTGGCAGCGGCGATGGCCGCCGACATCCACGACCTGGACGGACTGCGGGCGATCGGCGCGAGCCTCGCGGAGAGGCCCTGAGGGCCTCAGACAGAGACGGAGGGAGTCTCGACCTTGGTGCGCGCGGTCTCGAGGATGGTGCGCCACGACGAGCCGGGGCGGCGGCGGAGCAGCGCACGGCGCTCACGCTCAGTCATCCCGCCCCAGACACCCCACTCGATCTGGTTGTCCAGCGCCTCGGCGAGGCACTCGGTGCGAACGGGGCAACCCGCGCACACCTGCTTGGCCTTGTTCTGCTCGGCTCCGCGCACGAAGAGTGCGTCCGGCGTGTCCGCCTTGCAAGCGGCCCGCGATGCCCAGTCCTCAACCCACATGTCGATCCCCACGATTCTCAGTCGAGCTGGTCAGCCGCCCCCATAGCGGCCATCCCGGTCTCGATGTGAAAAGTAAACGACTTCGCCCCGGTCTAGGCAGGTCTAGGTGGTCCAAATCGCGTAGTCCAATGTGACTATCTTCCTGCGCGGTTGGAATTGAAGGTGCTATGCGGACTCCCCGTACTCTGGGGACCATGCCTTCACGCTCCGCGCGCCCCCAGGGACGCCCAGACGCCGGCCGGGTCGCCTCCCACCTCGCGGTGATGGGCGCCGTCGCGGTGGTCATGGGCGTCCTCACCGCCTGCCTGGCCATCCCGTTCGCGGGCCTGCTCGGCGTGGCGGCCAAGGACGTCAGCAAGGGGATGGTCAACCTCCCCGAGTCCCTCGAGGCCAAGGACCTCTCGCAGAAGACGCGGATCTACGACGTCAACGGCAACCTGATCGCCTCGCTCTACGACCAGAACCGGATCAACGTCCCGCTGCAGTCGATCTCCCGGCCCATGGTCAAGGCGATCGTCGCGATCGAGGACTACCGCTTCTACGACCACGGCGCCCTCGACCTCAAGGGCACGCTCCGCGCCTTCATCACCAACCAGGCCAACGGCGGCTCGGTCCAGGGCGGATCCTCGATCACCCAGCAGATGGTGAAGCAGACCCTGCTCTACCAGGCGGAGACCGACGAGGAGAAGGCTGCGGCGACCGAGGAGACGTACGCCCGCAAGATCCGCGAGCTGCGCTACGCCATCGCGTTCGAGAAGAACCACACCAAGGACTGGATCCTCGAGCGCTACCTCAACATCGCCTACTTCGGCGACGGCGCCTTCGGCGTGCAGTCCGCCGCGCGCCACTTCTTCTCCAAGAACGCCGGCAAGCTCAATCTCCTCGAGTCGGCGACGCTCGCCGGCCTGGTCAAGAACCCGGTCGGCTACGACCCGGTCGACAACCCGGAGCGGGCCGAGAGCCGGCGCAACGTCGTGCTCGACCGCCTCGCCCAGCTCGGCGTGCTGAGCGAGAAGAAGGCCGAGCGGCTCAAGGACACGCCGATCGAGGAGACGCTCAAGATCAAGAACTCCGCCAACGGCTGCCAGCAGTCGCAGGCACCGTTCTTCTGCGACTACGTCGTCAACTGGCTGCTCAAGGACCCGGTGCTCGGCGACACGCCCAAGGAGCGTCGCACGACGCTCAAGAACGGCGGTCTGACGATCAGGACCACGATCGACCTCGACATGCAGAGGTCCGCCGACACCGCCGTCGCCGCCCACGTCTACCCCACCGACCAGGCCATCGGTGGCCTGGCGATGGTCGAGCCCGGCACCGGTGACGTACGCGCGTTGGCGCAGTCGCGGCCGATGGGCACTGACAAGGCCGCGGGCCAGACCCACCTCAACTACGTCGTGCCGAAGGAGTACGGCGACGCCAACGGCTTCCAGGCCGGGTCGACCTTCAAGGTCTTCGTCCTGGCCTCGGCCATCAACCAGGGCATCCCGCTCAGCACGTCGATCTACTCCCCGCTGGAGATGCACATCGATGACGAGGAGTTCGAGAACTGCGACGGCCCCTACGCCGGCGACGGCGAGGGCTGGGACGTGTCGAACTCCACTGGTGGCAACCAGAACTACGACTTCTACTCGGGCACCCAGCAGTCGGTGAACACCTTCTTCGCCCAGCTCGAGACCCAGACCGGCATGTGCGAGCCGCTCCAGCTGGCCGAGGACATGGGCGTGAAGGTCCCGCTCGCACAGAAGGTGCCGTCGTGGATCCTCGGGGTCTCCGACAGCAACCCCCTCGAGCTGGCCCAGGCCTACGCCACCTTCGCCGCGCGCGGCCTGCACTGCGACCCGCGACCGGTCACCCAGGTGCTCGACGCAGACGAACAGGTCCTCAAGGACTTCTCCACGCAGTGCGAGCAGGTGATGCCCGGCGCTACGGCCGACGCCGTCAACGACATCCTGCGCGGCGTCATGGAGCCAGGGGGCTTCGGGCAGAACATCGCCATCGACAAGCCGTCCGCCGGCAAGACCGGCACCAACCAGAGCAACATGTCGGTGTGGTTCGCCGGCTACACGCCGTCGATCGCCACCGTCGCCATGGTGGCGGGCGCGAACGAGTTCGGCGAATGGGTCAGCCTGAACGGCCAGACTGTGGGCGGCAGCTACATCGGCGAGGCGTTCGGCTCCACGGTGGCCGGCCCGATCTGGGGAGACGCGATGGCCGCCATCTCCGCCAAGCTCCCCGACGAGGACTTCCAGGCCCCGCCAGGTGACGAGATCGCCGGGGTCCTGACGCCGGTTCCGGATGTCGCCGGCCAGTCCGTCGAGGCTGCCACCCAGGCGCTCCAGGCGGCTGGCTTCACCGTCGCCGACGGTGGCCAGGTCAACTCCGAGGTAGGCGCCGGGCTCGTCGCCTACACGTCACCGTCGGGGGGTACGTCGCTGAGCAGCGGCGACACCGTCACGCTCTACACCTCGACCGGCTACGTCCCCCCGCCGCCCTCCGGTGGCGGCGGCGGTGGCGGCGGCGGCGGTGGCGGCGGGAACAACGGCAACGGCAACGGCAACGGCAACGGCAACGGGAACGGCGGAGGCAACGGCAACGGCCGCGGCTGACCGGTCAGCCCAGCTGCTTGCGCACCTCGGCCGCGACGGCCCCGCCGTCGGCACGGCCCTTGACCTGCGGCGTCACCACGCCCATGACCTTGCCCATGGCGCGCATGCCCTCGGCGGCGGCACCTGTCTGGGCGATCGCCGCGGCGACCAGCTCCGCGATCTCGGCCTCGGTCAGCGGCGTCGGGAGGTATTCGGCGATGACCTCGCCCTCGGCCGCCTCCTTGGCCGCCATCTCCGCGCGGCCGCCCTCCTGGAAGGCGGTGGCGGCCTCGCGACGCCGCTTGGCCTCCGTGGACAGGACGCCGAGGATGTCGTCGTCGGAGAGCTCGCGCGACACCTTGCCGGCGACCTCGGCGTTGGTGATGGAGGTCAGCACCATCCGCAGCGTCGAGGAGCGCAGCTCGTCACGCGCCTTGATGGCGGTGGTGAGGTCAGCGCGGAGACGGTCCTTCAGAGCACTCATGGGGCCATTGTGGCAGCCTTGCCGAATGCCCCTCATCCCGTTTGCCCGGCGCACGCTGGCGCTCGGCGCGATCGCCGGCGCGGGGCTGACGTCGTACGCCGCGTGGGAGGCCCGGCAGTACACCCTGCGCCGCGTCACCGTGCCGCTGCTGCCACCGGGACACGCGCCGCTGAAGGTGCTCCACCTCAGTGACATCCACATGGCGCCGGACCAGCGAACCAAGCAGGAGTGGCTGCGCGGCCTCGCCGATCTCGAGCCGGACCTGGTGATCAACACCGGCGACAACCTGGCCCACGCCCGGTCGGTGCCGGCGGTCACCGACGCGCTGGGCGGGCTGCTCGACGTGCCCGGCGTCTACGTCCTCGGCTCCAACGACTACTACTCCCCAGGCATGCGCAACCCGCTCCTCTACCTGCTGCCCGACACCGGCAAGCGCAACACGAGAGTCCCCCAGCTGCCCTGGCCCGACCTCAAGGAGCGGTTCAGCGCAGCCGGCTGGGTGGACCTGACCAACGGCTTCGGCTCGCTGACCGTGGGCGGCACCTCGATCGCCTTCGCCGGCGTGGACGACCCGCACCTGGGGTACGACGACCTCGACCGGGTCGCCGGGCCGGCGGACCGCGCGGCGGACCTGCGGCTCGGCGTCACGCACGCGCCGTACCTCCGGGTGCTCGACCAGTTCGCCGGCGACGGCTACGACGCGATCATCGCCGGCCACACCCACGGCGGCCAGATCTGCCTGCCCACGTTCGACGGGAGGGGCCGGGCGCTGACCACCAACTGCGACCTCGACCCGGCGCGGGCCCGTGGCCTGCACCGCCACCCTGCCGACTCCGCCCCGGGCGAGCCAGGTTCGTCGTGGCTGCACGTGTCCGCCGGCCTGGGCACCAACCCCTATGTCCGCATCCGGGTGGCGTGCCGCCCCGAGGCGACCCTGCTGACGCTCATCTGAGGGAGTACGACGATGCCACTGGTCCGGGTCCACAACTTCTCGATCTCGCTCGACGGCTTCGGAGCCGGTGAGCCGCAGTCGGCCGAGGCGCCGTTCGGGCACGCCGGCGAGCGCCTCCACGAGTGGATGTTCGGCACGCGCTTCTGGGCCGAGGGCGGCAGTGCGGGGATGGACGACTCGTTCGCCCTCCGCCACAGCGTCGGCATCGGCGCGGAGATCATGGGCGCCAACAAGTTCGGCCCGCCCGGCTGGCAGGACGACCCCGACTGGAAGGGCTGGTGGGGTCCGAACCCGCCCTTCCACACGCCGACGTACGTCCTCACCCACCGGCCACGGTCGCCGCTCGAGATGGAGGGCGGCACCACCTTCCACTTCCTGAGCACCTCCCCGGAGGAAGCGTTGGCCATCGCCCAGGAGGCCGCCGGCGACCTGGACGTCCGCATCGGTGGTGGTGCGACCACGGTCCGCGAGTTCGTCGCGGCCGATCTCGTCGATCACCTGCACCTCGTGCAGGCTCCGATCGTGCTCGGTCGGGGCACCCGGATCTGGGACGGGCTCGAGGCCCTCGAGGACACCTACGACATCGAGGCGGTGTCCTCCCCCAGCGGGGTCACTCACCTGACGTTCACCCGGAAGGCGGGCACCGCCGAAGTCCCCGCATGAGCGGCGGACTCCCGCCAGGTCACATCGGTCCGGGGCGATTTCGGGAGCCTCTCCCCGCTCCGGTATGCTCGCCCGCGTTGCCCGGCCGGTCTTCTGGCCAGGGCAGCGGGCTGTGGCGCAGCTTGGTAGCGCGCCTCGTTCGGGACGAGGAGGCCGCAGGTTCAAATCCTGTCAGCCCGACACATGTTTCCCCAGGTCAGGTGCCACTTCGGGCCTGATCTGGGGGATCGCGTGCCACGAACGTGCCACCGAACTCAGCGTCGGCTCCTCGTGCGCTTGAGCTTCTCGAAGATGGGACACCTGCCCGCTCATCAACGCGGCGTGGAGCACCTCGTTCTCCTTGGGGCCAGCGCCGGCGATCAGTTGCTTCACGAGGTGCTGGACGTCGGTGGGTTCGGTCACGACGGACCGTCACTCGCCGTGGACGCGACGCGCTGCTGCATCACCACCGGGCTGAGGGAATCTGTCGAGGCGCGGCCTCCAGGTCCTCGAGCTTGATCCGGATGGCCCGCTTGCCGCAGCGGTAGGCCGGGAGGGTGCCGGCGGCGATCCAGCGCCGGATTGTCTTGACCGAGACCGACATGCACTCGGCGGCCTCCTCGAGGCTGAGATAGACCGGAACGGCGCGCCGCTCAGCCATCGGAACGCACCTCCACCCGCGCGACTGTGGCGGAGGCGAGGAAGCGTCGGGCCTCGGCGACGGTGATGTAGAGCCGACCGATGCCTTGGAAGCGGGTCCATCGCGGGCCGACGCCGCGCTGGCGCCAGTCGCGGACGGTGCGCTGGGGTGTGCGGATGAGGTCGCAGAACTCCTCGAACAGGATCAGGTTGTTGTCGTCCCAGTCGTCCGGGATGCCGATGGGTGTCACCATCACGTTGCCTTTCGTCGTGGCCGCCGACGGATTCGGTGGCCTTCGCCCGGAGAAGCAACAAGGCGCTCGGCGGATCGGACATCTGTGACCGCTGCTGTCGAGACCGGAGCCTCTCCTGGTCACCTATGTCATCCGGGCCGCTCCGGGCGATCACTCGATGCCAGGAGGTTGGTCAGCGACCGATTCCGCGGGCAGTCGGCAATGAGGTCGGGATCGGCTCCGGCCGCCGCTCTTGGCGATCGCGAAGCGCCGCAGCCTGCAGTCCGATGGGCGCTGGCGGCGCGCTCGGTCCGTACCGGTCGATGTCGTCGGCGGCCCGCTGGGCGGCGTGCCTGGGTCCGAGGTCGGCGCGGTCACGGTTGAAGACCTCGACCCATTGGCTGCGGGCGTCGTCGACGGATTCGGCGACGACGTGGGCGATGTTGTGGTGACGGCCGCGGGTCATCCCGACGTACGCCGAGGCGGCGCCGGTCGTCTCGCCGAGCGCGAAGTGGGCGGAGTCGACGGTCTCGCCCTGGGCTCCGTAGGCGGTGGTGGTGAAGGCGAGCTCGACGTGCTCGCGGACGTACTCGGCCGGCAGAGCGCGCTGGCCGGCGCGGCCGGTGACGAGCAAGCTGCCATCCTCACCGATCCCGATCACCGTCCAGCTGTCCCGATTGGCACAGGCCAGGTCGCGGTCGTTGCGCCGAGTGGCGACCCGGTCGCCGAGACCGATCCGCTCACCACGACGCGTAACGGACTCACCAGCGCGCTCACCAGATGGCTCACCAGACTGCCCACCGTGTGGTGCGCCAGCGCCGTGACGGCGGTCGCGGATGGCTGCGTTGAGCGCAGCGACCTGGTCGCGGGTGTCGGCGATGACGAGCTGGTCACCGTCATGATCATCAGGGGCGGCGCCGATGGCGGCCAGGGCTGCGGTGCGTTCGACCTCGCTGGCATGCAGGACGATCTGGCCGCGCTCGTAGAGCTTCTCGAAGACCTCACCAGGGCGCTCACCGGTGCGCATGAGCAGGCTGAGGTCGGCGTACGCGGGATCGCTGAACCGGTGGACCGACTCGAGCTCGTGGTGCGCTGCGGGTCGCACCCAGCGTGCGGCGAGGTCGAGGACCCCGCCGCGACCGACGGCTGGGAGTTGGTGGCGGTCGCCGAGGAGCGCGACGGTCGCGTGCGCTCGGTCGGCGATGGCGAACAGCGCGCGGGCGGTGTCCTGGTCAAGCATGCCGGCCTCGTCGACGAGAAGGACGTCGCCGGGAAGCAGACGAGCACGTGAATCGGGTCGAGCCTCGGCTCCCGCGTCGGTGTGTGTCCAGTGTCCGTCGTCGTCCCAGCGGTAGCCGTGTTGGTGGATGAGCCAGGCGGCGGAGAACGCGTCGGCGCCGACCTGCTGCTGCGCTGCTTGGGCGGCCTTGAGGGTGGGGGTGACGACCACGAGTCGACTGTCGGCGGCCTCGAGTACGTCGCGTGCGGCGGCGAGGGTCGTGGTCTTGCCGGTGCCGGCGGCGCCCTCGATCAGCACTAGTCCAGCCTCCCCGGCCAGCGCCGCCACGACGCGTCGCTGTGCCGGGTCGAGGTGGTCGATGCCGCGGACCAGGACGGCGTCGGTCACCGGACGGGCGGAGCGTGCGGCGATGGTGTCGATCAGGTCGGCTTCGACGGCGACGACACGTTCGGAGGTCAGGCTGCGGACGTGCTCGGGGACGTCCCCTCGGTCCAACAACGGCACGCACCGTGTCCGGGCACGCTCGACGACGTCCTCGACCAGCTCGTGCCGGACCGCTCGTTCGGCGACGACCCCGACGGCGGCGATCAGCCGTTCAGCCTCTCCGCGGATGTCGGCTGCGTTCCACGCCGACCGCTTGGCACCGAGCCGGCTGAGCACGAGGTCGGCGGCGACATCGCGGTTGAGCCGACCGATCTGCACACCCGGCTCTGCCGCCGGGCTGGTCGGTGGGGTCGGCGGGGTGAAGCCGAGGTCGCGCAGCTCACGGTTCCAGGCGGCGACGAGGTCGGCGCCGTCGTGGGGCACGACCTTGTCGGGCCGCGCGTCAGCCCAGGCGCGTCGATCCCAGGTCCGGCGCAGCCGCGGCCCGGGCTCCTGGCCTGGGTGCTCGGCTCGCCAGGCGGCTTCGTAGCGGTCGACGTTGCCGTTGATCTGGGCGGCTCGCTGGCTGAACCCACCGACGTACGGCGCGAGCTGACGGATCTCGCCGTCGTCGCCGAGCGTGTAGCCACGCCCGGCGAGGGCCGTTCTGAACTGCGGGTCGCACATCACGGCCGCGTGCCCGATCCCGTTGAGCGCCTCGATGCTGTCCACGACACCGATCGAGTGCAGCCCCCGCCACGCACCGGCCGCGAACACGCGTGCGTTGATCTGCACGTGGAGGTGGCGGTGCGGGTCCCCGGCCCGCGAGGTGTAGTGACGCACGACGGCCGCCTCGAGGATCTCGACCGGGACCTGCACCTGCCGACCACGTGGCCCGACCCGGGTGGTGGCGTGCTCGGCCACCCACCCGATCACCTCACCCGCCGCCCGATCCATCGCCGCGTCGTACGCCGCCGCGATATCAGGATGAAGCGCCGCGGCCAGCGACCAGGACTTCGGCCCGTTCACCACGATCTCGACGAACCGCAACGCGCGGGCGTCGTCACGCAGGCGCCCCTTGGCCACGCCGGTCAGCACGTCGTAGCCGGCGACCCACCGCTCGTAGGCGGCGCCATCCAACGTCCCCCCGTCCTGAACTGCGGAAACACCGCGTCCCCCCACCGCCGGGAGAGTCGTGGCGACGTATCGCTCGGCCACCCCGGTCCCTTCCGCCAGGTAGTAGTCGTCGGCGCGCGAGTGGTCGGCCTCGACGTAGGAGCGCGCGGCGGCCGCGGAGCCGCGGTAGAACTTCACTCCACCGTGCATCGGCCTCGTCACCGCCCGTCAGTACTCGTCACCTAGCCTGGAAATGACGCTCGGCCCGCCCCCAGGGGCGGACCGATCTACGGACCTTCGTAGCATGCGTGCCGCTCGGTTTGAAGGCGTCGACGGACGAGTAGACGGGCGGCTTCGAGACTCGTCACTGGTCGTCACTGAGGGTCCGAGCGGTTAGCGAACAGTGATGCGTGGGACGAGCTCGTGGATGTCTTCGAGTCGGAGGGCGTGGCGGCGTCGAGCGTCGTCGCCGGGGTGACGTCGCTGTGCCAGATCACGCCGCCGTTCCGGGATTACTCACCGGACGGCTGAAACGGAACGAGGGCTCCCGGCCAAGCCCGCCTACCGGCGCCGTTATTGCATGCCGTTCGGCTACTGGGGCATGGCCCTGATACCTGATGTCGGCGCTACCGTGCTTCCGTGACGCAGCCCGGAACTACGTCGGAACCGGTGCTGCCGCCCGGCCACCTGTCTCAGCGGGAGCAGCCGCGCTTGTCCGTGGCAGGGCTGACGCTGCGCCCTTGGGAGCACGCAGACGCGCTCTCGCTAGTTCGGGCCTACGAGGACCCGGACATCCACCGTTGGCACTCCCGGTCCATGTCTTTGACCGAGGCCCAGTCTTGGGTTGCGTACGAGCTGGACCGCTGGGAGCAGGAGCGCGGGGGCGGCTGGGTGATCGCCCGGGCTGGATCGTTGCTGGGCCGGATCGCGATCGGCAGCCTCGCCCTGGACGAGGCTCGGGCCGAGGTTTCGTACTGGGTTCTCCCGGAGTCCCGCGGTCGGGGCGTCGCCACGCTTGCCCTTGGCGCCATTGCGGACTGGGCCTTTGATGAGGTCGGCTTCCACCGTCTGGAACTGGACCACTCGACCAGTAACGCGGCGTCTTGTCGCGTCACCACCAAAGCTGGCTTCGTTCCAGAGGGAACGAAGCGCTCGCAGGCCTTACATCTCGACGGATGGCACGACATGCACGCCCATGGCCTACTCGCCCACGACGCTCGCCCTCGCGGCCGCGACGTGTAGGTGCTGTACCGCTCCATCAACGATCAGGCCCTCCAGTAACTGATCGGGCGTCGGCGAGTCACGGTTCGATGAGGCCGGCGCGGATGGCGTAGCGGGTGAGCTCGACCCGGTCGCGCATCCCGAGCTTGCCGAGGATGTTGGCGCGGTGGCCCTCGACGGTCTTGGGCGCGATGTGCAGCTCCTTGGCGATCTCGCGCGACGAGCGGCCCTCGGCGATGAGCTTGATGACCTGGTCCTCGCGCGCGGTCAGCACCGAGGTCGGTACCCGCTCGCCGCGGCGCAGTCGGTCGAGGTAGTCGCGTACGAGCGTGCTCTCGGCGCCGGGGTAGAGAAACGTCTCTCCGCGCATCGCCGCGCGGCAGGCGCCGACGAGGTCCTCGTCGGCGACGGATTTGAGGACGTACCCGCTCGCGCCGGCCTTGAGCGCGCCGAAGAAGTACTGCTCGTTGTCGTGCATCGAGAGCATGAGGATCTTCGGCGGGGTGCGGCGTCGCGCGATCTCCGCGGCCGCCTGCAACCCGGTCATCCGCGGCATGGCGATGTCGAGCACGACGAGGTCGACCTCGGTGTCGCGGACGCGTTCGACCGCCTCGGCGCCGTCGGCTGCTTCGGCGACGACCGACAGGTCCGGCTCCTGCTCAAGGATGAGGCGTACGCCGCGGCGCACGAGCGTGTGGTCGTCGGCGAGCAGGATGCGGATCATGCGATCCCCTCGGTCGTGGTGACGGGTACGCGCAGCCGGACCGTCGTGCCGTGCCGGGGCTGGCTGATCACCGAGAGGTCGGCGCGCACGAGGGCGGCGCGCTCGCGCATGCCCATCAGGCCGGAGCCTTCTGCGAGGCCGGCGAAGCCGCGGCCATCGTCACGGACCTCGAGCACGACGTGCGGACCGACCTTCTGCAGCGAGAGCTCGACCTCGCTCGCGTCGGCGTGCCGGGCTGCGTTGGTGAGCGCCTCCTGCGCCACCCGGTAGACCACCACCTCAGCCTCGGGGCTCAGGGTGGGTAGGCCGGGCGCGAAGGAGCGGCGTACGGACGCCGCGCTGTGGTCGGCGAAGTCCGTGGCCAGCGCGGCCAGGGCGCTGGCGAGGCCGAGGTCCTCCAGCACGCCCGGACGCAGCCGACGCGCCACCCGGCGGACGTCGTCGAGGCCGGTGCGCGCGCTCTCGCGCACCGCCGCAAGCTCGGGGACCAGCGCGGCCGGAGCCTGGGACTCGAGCTGCTTGAGGCCCAGCAGCACCACCGTCAGGCTCTGCCCGACCTCGTCGTGCAGCTCCTGCGCGATCCGGTGCCGCTCGGCCTCCTGCGCGGCGAGCGCGCGGGCGTCTCCGGTGCGCCGCTCCTCGGCGAGGCGGGACAGCAGGCCGTTGACGCTCCGGGCGATACCGAGCACCGGGCCTGCGCCCTCCTCGGGGAGCTCGGTGGGCTCAAGGCGCGCGATGTCCTCCAAACGCTCGATCAACCGGTGCAGAGGCGCGAGCGCCCACCGGATCAACAACGCGTTGGTCAGCAGCATCACCACGAGGCCGAGGCCGATGACGAGGATCTCGGACGGCACGGCGTCGGAGGAGACACGTGCAGGGGAGAAGAGCAGCAGCAGGGCCGCGACCACGAGCACCACACCGTTGATCAGGCAGATCGTCCAGAACAGGGGGAGGTGGCTGGGCAGGCGCAGAGGCGGGCGCATGCCCACACCTTCCCACCCCACGGCAGTCCGCCGTGGCCACAACAGATGGGGTCCGGCCCCCATGTTCCGCGCGGCCCCCGCTCGGGAGGCTTGAGGCATGCCGCCGCCGGAGGAGAACACCGCCGTCGACCCGACCGGGGCTGCGTGGGTCGTGTGGCTGGTCATCGTCGTGCCGGCACTTCTGTTCGTGACGCTGATGTGCGTACGCCGGGTGGCGCCGGGAGAGCTCGTGATGGTCGTCCGGCAGGACCGGGTCGTCCGAGCCCTGCCCAACGGGCTCGTGTGGCGCTGGCCCGGCATCGAGCACTTCGACGTCGTCCCCACCGGGCCCCGAGTGCTGCCACTCGTCGTCCGCTCGCGCACCAGCGACGGTGTCGACGTGACCGCGCTGGCCGACCTGACGATCGAGGCGCACGACGTCCCGGCCGGCGCGGCGTACGTCTCCACCGCCGAGGTCGTGCGACTGGCCGAGGACACCGTGGCGGGCGCCGTCGCGCACCTCGAGGTGGGCTCGCTCGTCGCCGACCTCGCCGCCCTCGAGCCGGCCTGGCCCGAGCAGCTGACCCGCCGCCTGCCGCCAGGTACGCGCGCGACCGCGCTGTCGGTGACCGAGGTCGAGGCGCGACTCACGGGAGGCGCGGCATGAGTGCCCCGTACCTGCTCGAGGTCGCGGTCTCGGTCGCGCTGATCGCCTCCGCGATCGGTTTCGCGATCGGGCTCGCCGTCGGCCGGGGTCGCCAGCCACGCTGGCAGGAGAAGGGCAGCTTCGTCCACAAGGTGTCGATCGGCTTCGCGACCCTCGACCGGCTCGACGCGGTGCTGCTGCGCTTCGAGGTCGAGCCCACCTCGCGCCTCTCCGGTGTGGAGGTCGGCGAGCTGCGCCTGCCGAGCGGAGCGTCCGTCGCCATCCTCGCGCGTGGCACGGAGGTGCTCGTCCCCGACTCCCGCACCGTTCTGCGGACCGGCGACCAGGTCCTCGTCGTCGCCGCCCTCGGACAGGTGACGCAGGTGGAGGAACGGCTGCGGTCCGTCAGCCGGCACGGCCGCCTCGCGAGCTGGGCGGCATGATCGTCACCTCCGCCGCGCTGGCGGTCTTCATCGTCGCGTACGCCCTCATCGCCACCGAGCGCGTCCACCGGGTCGCCGCCGCGCTCGGCGGTGTCGCCGGCATGGCCGTCATCGGACTGGTCTCCGCCGAGACGGCGTTCTTCGACGAGCACACGGGCGTCGACTGGAACGTCATCTTCCTGCTGTTCGGGATGATGATCATCGTCGGCGTGCTCAAGCAGACCGGGCTGTTCGAGTTCCTGGCGCTGTGGGCTGCCAAGAGGTCGGGCGGGCACCCCTACAAGCTGCTCGTGCTGCTGGTGCTGGTCGGTGCGGCTGTCGCGCCGATCCTCGACAACGTGACCTGCGTGCTCCTCGTCGCCCCGGTGACCCTGTCGGTCTGCCGCCGTCTGGAGTTGCCCTCCGCGCCGTACCTGATCTCGCTCATCCTCGCCTCCAACATCGGCGGCATGTCGACGCTCATCGGCGACCCGCCCAACATCATCATCGCGAGCCGCGCCGGGCTGACCTTCACCGACTTCCTCGTCCACTCGCTGCCGCTGACGATCATCCTTCTGGCGATGTTCGTGGCGATGGCACGCTGGTTGTTCCGCAAGGACATGCGCGTCGTGGGAAACGTCCACGGCCTCGACGACCTCCGCCCAGTCGACGCGATCACCAACGTACGCATGCTGCGCCGCTCGCTCGTCGTGCTGGTCCTCGTGATGGTCGCATTCAGCCTCCACTCCGTCATGCACCTCGACCCGTCGGTGGTCGCGATGATGGGTGCCGGGGCGATGGTGTTGGTCTCCCGCACCGAGCCCGAGGAGTTCCTCGAGGAGGTCGAGTGGGCCACCCTCGCCTTCTTCATGGCGCTCTTCGTGCTCGTCGGGTCGCTGGTGCAGGTGGGGGTCATCGGCGCGATCGGCGAGTGGGCCGCCGGGACCATGGGCGACCGTGAGCTATTAGGTGCAACCGCGCTGCTCTTCGGGTCGGCGATCATCGGGGCCTTCGTCGACAACATCCCCTACACCACGGCCACAGTGCCGGTGGTTCAGGACATGGTCGCGACCACCGGCAGCTCGCGGGCCGACAGTGCGCTGTGGTGGGCCTTCGTGTTCGGCGCCGACCTCGGCGGCAACACCACCGCCGTGGCCGCCGGTGCCAACGTGGTCGTCCTCGGCATCGCAGCCAAGGCCGGGGAGCCGATCAGCTTCTGGGGCTTCACCAAGTACGGGGTCGTGGTCACCGCCGCGACCCTCCTCGCCGCCTGGGTCTACGTCTATGTACGGTACTTTGCACTAGCGTGAGGGAACGCGGGACGACCATCCAAGCCGTACTGTCACCCGCACATGCCGCGATTGGCACGCCTCGTCGTTACCTCGGTTGTGAGCACCAACCCTGAGTTCGTGGCTCGGAAATCAGAGCGTCGCAGGCACGCGAGGTGGTGGCGGAGTACCACGCGGCGCAGCTCGCCGACCTCGTCGCTCGCGTCGCCGAGGCGTCAGACCGATTCCGCAATAGCGAGCTCAACGCATTCGATGTCGACCACGTTCTGTTCCAGTACTCGCGCGCCGCAAAGGAACTCTGGAAGTTCTGCAACACCGGCGATGTCGAGCTCACCGCACCCCAGGTGCGCGAGGTACCACCGATCGACTGGTGGGACCGCGGAGCCCCGAGGACCCGATAAGAGGCGACGGGCTGATGCCTCGGTGATGGACGGTGTCTCGCGCGGAGCGTGTGTCTCATCGGCCCAGAATGACGCTGAAGGCTACGTGGTGATCGTGACGGCGGTTGGCAAGAGTTGAGCGACTGGCGTCCAGAGGTCCACTTCGACCTCGCGCGACTCGATGCTGACAATGAGGGAGTAGTCGACGCCCAAGTCGCTCTGATCGCTGTGTGGTCGCGTCTTCCACCATCCAGCAACGGGGTAGACCGCAATCGCTCGCTTGCTCGCCAGGGCGGCGCCAGTGCCCTCCCAAATGTCGGTGTGCAGCGAGCCCGGCTTCTGCTGCTGGTTGGCGCCGAAGAACCACCCGCGCTCCGTATCCAGCGACGGTGGGCGGCGACCATCCTCCCGGGCCCGGGTGTTGATCCGTTCGCGGAACGACTCGACGCTCTCCTCGGGCCGGCGAGTGGCGAAGCGAAGGCCATGTGACGGGTAGATGTACCTTCCCGACCACCCTCTGCTCGAAGGGTTCGGCTCGACGAAGTACGACAGCGTGACCCGCATCCGAACCTGCGTCTCGCCGAGAGCCTCAAGCTCCCGGATCGGCCACGGCAGTTCGTGGACGTTCATTTCGCGCGTCTTGCCCGCACTGCTGTTCCCTTCGCGTTCGTACGGACTGATGCGTGCCTCAGAAATCAAGGTCAACGCATCGGTGGCGCTGCGTACGGCGCGGGTCAGGTCGGGAACCCCCATCCCATAACGACGCAGGAGCTTGGCCCGGGTTGCCTTGTTCGTGTCGGCCTCGAACTTCCCGAGCATCGGCTCGGTCCATTCCGCCGAGTGGACGATAAGGGCTCGCACCGTCTCCGGCCGCAGGTCGGGGTAGGCGGCGTATATGTCGGCGGCGATCGCCGATACCTGAGCGGTGGCCGCCGAGGTGTCTCGCGTCGTTGTGAAGTAGCCGCCGCCTGGATGTTGCTGTCGGGTGGTGAGAAGCGCCAGATTCTCCGGAGTGTCAACGGATGTCCGGTCCGGCGACGCGGCCACATTGCCTCCGTCGGCGACGATGTCAGGCTTGAACGGCCACTTCGTAGGCTCGTAGGTGACCGAGGTCCGGCTGACCGGCGACAACTCGCCCCGCGACGCGACGGGAACGTAACCGGCGAAGTCCGCAGAAGCGTCCGCCATGTCATCGCGGGCGGCGTAGGCGCCCACGGTCAGGGCGTTCCATGACTGGCCAGGGTCTTCGACCGGCTCGAGATCGCTGCGGTCGAGGTGGTCTTCAGCCGGATTGAGGTCATGGACCCTGATGTTGCCCGCCGACACCACGAACAGGCGAGGACGGCGCGGTTCGTCGCGGTCGAGGTAGGTGAACTTGGGGTCGGTGTCGTCGATGGCACGCCCGAACGCGAGCGCGTCGACGGTTGCGGACCATGAAGTTGGACGGCCGGCCTCGGGCGACGGTCCCGGAGTCGCCTCCGTATGGCTGAACGTCGTGTTGGGCGCCGTAACCGCAAGCATGAAGACCCGAGCGCGGTCGAACGCCTGGATTTCGGGGCGGTCGACAGAGCGGGCTGTGATCGCGCCATGAAGATCGCGCTCGTTGTCAACCCCGTCTGGAAGCAGCTTGACCGACTCGAGCCGGTGCCGCAGCCGAACCGGCTGCCCGTCGACGATGGCCGCGTGGAGGTCGCCGAATAGTGCCAGCCCGGCCATCTCAGTGCCATGGGAATGCGTTGGTCCAGGGGCCCACTCGGGATCGGCGGTGTGAATGTCGCCGGCGTCTAAGGAGTCAGTCAGGAGCGGGTGACCGTCCTGGACGCCGGTGTCGAGGATGCATACGACCGGCGCGTCGGCGGCGGCCGGGTGCAGCCGGTTGCGGAGCTCCTCGACCCATTCGGCCTGTTCCCTTGCCGGCAACCCCGACACCAGGGCTCCGACCTCGTGCGGCCGGCGAAGTTCGGCAAGGTCGTCGAGGGAGTTGAACGTGTCGGCAAGCTGGCGGGCGCTGGCTCGCAGCAGCACGATAGTCCGGTCACCGAACCCGAGGTAGTGCGCGCTGGTGTGTAGGTCGTGGGTGGCCGCGTAGTCGCTGAAGCGAGTGCGCTCGTGACCGTCTCGACGACGTAGCCATACCTCCCACCACCGCATCTCATCCGGATCGGCCGGGAACTCCTCAGGAGGATCTGTCCAAAGCTCCTCGATGGTTGCCCGGCGAATGGCGGCGATCCCTTCGACGAGGGTGGCGTTTCGGGCCCGGTCCTCGTCCGCGGTCTCCACGTAGCGATTGAGCTTGTCGAGGAAGTACTGCTTCTTGCCGTCAGGGATGTAGACCGTGGCAACCTGCACCATCCCGTCAACGGTCTCCAATGCCTGAACTGCGACAAGTTCGGGCTGGTCCCCGGGGCGGTTGATGTCAAGGCTTTCGAAGGCGAGTTCCAGGCCCGCGAACGACAGGAACGAGACGTAGGTGCCCTCTCGTTCCGATTCGTGGGATGGCGCGGCCGTGGCAGTCTCGTACTCCTCGGTGAGCCTGGCGCCGTGAGCTCGGCGGTCGCCCGTGAACCGCGGTTCGCCGTCGTCGTTCCCACCGCCGGTGGAGGCGAGCGTGAACGGCTCTGGGTTGGGCCGAGTGGGCACAACGAGGTGCGGGCGGTCGCGCTGCGCCACGTTGACTACGCGATCTGGCCGCGACGGCCGTGGGTCCGAGAGCGTTCGGAGAGCGCAGCCGCCAGATCGTCGGTCAGGATCCGCGTCCGTCCAGCAAGCACCGTGCGCTTGGCGGCATTCTCGGCCGCCGTCGCCACCTCTGCGTGACTTAGTCCCTCGCCGGCGGCAACGACGCGCTTCCAGCCCAGGCTGCCGGTCCGGAAGGACGCCAACCGATTCTCAAGCACCGCGCGGATGCTCACATCGTCCGGCAGCGTGAAGTCCATGACGGTGTCGAATCTGCGGAACAGGGCGTTGTCGAGCAGTTGAGGGTGGTTGGTAGCCGCGACAACGACGCTCTGCGAGGTGTCTTCTTCGAGGAACTGCAGAAAGGAGTTCAAGACTCGCCGTATCTCGCCGACATCGTTCGGTGCCGCGCGGTCACCGGCAAGGGCGTCGACTTCGTCGAACAGGTACACACCGCGCGACTCGGTAAGAGCATCGAAGATGAGCCTCAGCTTCGCTGCCGTTTCACCCATGTACTTGGTGATGACCGAATCCAGGCGAATCGCAAAGAGTGGCAACCCCAGTTCGCCAGCAATCACTCTCGCCGTAGAGGTCTTACCGGTGCCGGGAGGTCCGGTCAGCAGCACCCGGCGCGCCGGGTGGAGGCCGTGCCTCGCCAAGGTATCGCGCTGCCGCTGTTCGAGCAGGATGTGCTCTAGTCGTTCGTGCAGTTCCGCCGACAAAGTAAGGTCAGCGACACGGGCGTCCGGATAGGTGACCGTCAGTAACGAGCCGAGCTCACCGCGAGGCTGGGTGACCGGAACGACCGAGGCGACTCGGCTCGGGACGGGCTGTCGCTTGCGCAGGTCATCGACCAGGTCACGTAGCTCCTGAGCGAACTTTGACTGACCTGATCGAGCGGCCTTAGCCGCGACCTGGATGGCCACCGCGTAGAACTGGGGGTCGTCCCCGTCACCGTGACTTTTGACGAGCGCCTTGAGCTGATCATTAGTCGCCACGACTTGACCTCCCCTCGGCACGCGATCACCGCCCTGACCCGATTCGGCAGGCTATCGAGGACAGAGTATCCACCCAGCGGCCGGTCGCCGGCCGCGACTTGGTGAAACCCGGGATTCTCAGTAGCCCGGAAGGAAGTGTCGCAGGGCTTGGTCGACGCTGGTCCGGCTCTTCAGTGCTCGAGTGAAGCGACTGGCGACCGATTCCGTCAGCGGTCGATGCACTCGCTGACGATGCCGCGAGTTCGAGCGCAACTGCAGGTGAGTCATTCCGCCTGTCGGCCCTAGTCAGACATCCGGGGTCTGCAGATTGCCGGACGTCGCCGTGCCTACGCCCCTGGTGGCCATGGGACCGGCTAGTTGCAATTGCGCGGACCAACCACTCGGTGGCCGGCGACCCGTGGAGTGCCAGGGAGGCTGACGGGCCGTGCGTTCCTCATGTTCGGGATCCACGGCGCGGCCCAGGCACCGCCACGTGACCAGGTACTGGGGTCTCAGCCGCGCGGGTACACGGGAACACTGAGGTACACGCGGATCCTGTCGGGAGCGCGGCCAGGTCCCATCTTGTTGGCCTTCTTGCCCAACTCGATGAAGCGGACCGCAGAGTTGGCACCGGACATCTGGTTCAACACGTTCGACGCACGAATCCGGTAGTCCACGACCGTGTCGATCTCGTCCACGACCTCCGCCGGCCAAGCCGCGGGTGCGTGATACAGACGACGAGCCGCCCTCGCCTCGGCCAACGACATCGTCCACGCCAGGTCCCGCAGCTCGGACAGTCGCCTGCGTACCTCGGCGATCGTGATCCAGTTGTCGGGGCCGAAGACGCGGTTGTTATACCGCGTGCGCGCTGCGCCGACGTCACACGTGACGTCCTGGTATAGCGCCCGCGCCTGGCGAGTGGTCAGTTCCTCGTCCGCGCGCGCAGAACTAGGTGCGGCCCAGCCGACGAGGACACCGAGGGACAACACGAGGGCGACAACGATGCGGGTCATGCCGGTCATCTTCCGTCAAGGACTCCTTGCCTGTCAGACGAACGATGACTGCCCATGAGCGGTGGCTGGATCGGCTCCGACCGCCGAGCCCGGCTGCAATCTCACCGTCGACGCCGGTGCTCGGCGGCTGACGGTTCGTAGCCGGGCATTGGAGGGTCCGGATCGGGCGCAATCCGTCCTGTCTGGACTGCGTCCTTCCGCCGCCAATGCCCGTCAACCGAGCTGACCGATCTGTTCCCGTTGGGCGATCCACTTGCGGCGATCGCGCGGCTCCGGTCGGCGTCAAGTTCTCGCTGCGGTTCGTGCACGAGATGCCGCGGGGTGCTCTTCACGACCCGGATCAACCACTCCACGCGCCGCGACTCGACGGGACCGGAACAGCGCTTGGGAGATCCCTGAGCCCTCACAGGGGAGAACGCGGCCGCGCTAGGACGTTCCGGCGCCGTTGGCGATCCGGGAGAGTGCAGCGGCGATCTGTGCGTCCCGGCCTGCAGCGGCGTGCTGGTACCGCAGCGCCGCACCGGGCGTTGAGTGTCCGAGGCGGGCCATCAGCTCCGCGAGAGTAGCGCCGGTCTGCGCGGCGAACACGGCGCCGGTGTGCCGCAGGTCGTGGAACCGTAGGTCGGGCCGACCGGCGGCCTGCCGCGCACGATTGAACGGTCGCTTGAGCATGTCGTGGGTCAGAAGCGAGACGCCGTCAACGGCGGGGAACAGCAACCCGTCGCGGCCCTTTCCTGCGTGCTGAAGTAGGTGCTCGGCGACTGTAGGAAACAGGTGGGGTGGTATCGCGACGACCCGGACACCGGCGTCGGACTTGGGGATCCCAATTACTGGCTTGCCGTCGACCCAGGTGACGGCGCGACGGACCCGCAGCACGCCCTCCTTGGTGTCGACGTCCTTGCGGCGCAGCTCCACCAGCTCCCCGAATCGCAAGCCGCACCACGCGGCCAACAGCACGATCAACCGGAGCCGTTCGGGCATCGCCTCAGCCAACTCGTCCAGCTCGCTCAAGGTGGCCGGGCGGATCTCCTTGACCCGACGCGACTGGCCAGCGCCACGCAGTCGACATGGGTTGGCGGGGATCACGTCGTCGGCCACGGCGGTGTTGAGGATCGTCCGCAGCAGGCTGTAGGCGTGCGCCCGGCGGGTGGGCCCCGTGTCCAGCCGGGAGTGCCAGGCGCGGACCGTGGCCGGGTTGATCTCGTCCAGCCGCTTGCTCCCGAGCGTCGGGTGCAAGTGGCCGTCGAGCAGCCCACGGTAGAGGGCTGTCGTCCGGGGCTTCAGCTCGCGGGAGCGCGAGGACAACCACTCGTCCGCGTACTCGTCAAGGGTGGGCACGCGGTCGGGTTGGCGCGTAGGCGGCTGCCAGGTCGACCTGGCGATGTCGGCACGGACGGTGGCCAAGAACGTCTCCGCATCGCCCTTAGAGGAGTATGTGACCGGAGCCTTGTGAGTCTGCCGATCGGGGCCTGCGTAGCGGACCTGGTAGCGGCCAGACGGCAGCCGACGGATGGAGCCAAACCGGCGGGTTGTGGTGGCCACAGTGCTTCTCCCTGTCGCTGCTTCATGCCTTGAACGTGCCATGAATCATGGCACGTCGCGTCCCTTCGTGTCATGTAGTGACCGAGTGCGACGAGCACATCTATGCAGGTCAGGCGCCATTTTCGTACTTCATAGACGGTTTGTCGATCCGGGGTGGCGACAGGTTCAAATCCTGTCAGCCCGACATCCGGAGCTCCCGGACCCACGACCACGGGTCCGGGAGCTCCTGTCATTTGGCACACTGCCCCCATGGCAGACACGGGCAGGCCCGACGACCCCACCGAGGACGCGCCTTCACTGGAGATGCCCTCGTTCTCGCTGCGGCGCCGCAAGCGGGCGGCCGAGTTGGACGAGGTCCCCGAGGCGGAGCCTGAGCCCGCCCCGGAGCCCACCGCGGTCCTCCCCCCGCAACCGCCGCAACGACCCGTCGCCGAGCCCACGGAGGCGGACGAACGCGAGCCCCGCAGGCGCGGTGAACTGCCTGTCTCCGGACTCCCGGCCGCGGCCGTCACCGGCGTGGTCGTCGGCGGCCTCGCCGTGCTCCTCGCCTGGCTGGCCACCACCAGCTGCGAGGCCGTGCGCGGCACCTCGTCGTGCGGCCGTGGCCCCGGCCTGCTGATCCTCGTCGCGGTCCTGGTCGTGCTCGCCTACGCCGGGGGCTGGCTGCTGCGCCTCTTCGCGGTGCCCGAGCCGGGATCCACCAGCATCCTCGCGGTCGGGATCATGGCGGTCCTGGTGATGGTGTTCCTGCTGGGCTCGACCGACGAGTGGTGGATGGTCATCGCCCTCCCGGTCGTGACCGTGCTCGCCTACGTCGCGTCGTGGTGGGTCACCACGTCCGTGAGGGACGGCGACGCCGGGGCTGACGCCCCGGAGCCGCACGACGTGCGCTGATCAGCGGGCAGCGGCGATCAGCTCGGCGATCTGCACCGTGTTGAGCGCGGCGCCCTTGCGGAGGTTGTCGTTGCTGATGAACAGCGCCAGCCCTCGGTCGCCCGGCACACCCGGGTCCTGCCGGAGCCGACCGACGTACGACGGGTCCTTGCCGGCTGCCTTCAGCGGTGTCGGCACCTCGTCGACCTCGACGCCGGCTGCCGTGGCCAGGATCTCCCGGGCACGAGCCGGGGTCAGCGGACGCTCGAACTCGGCGTTGACCGCGAGCGAGTGACCGGTGAAGACCGGGACGCGCACGCAGATGCCCGACACGAGCAGGTCGGGGAGGCCGAGGATCTTGCGCGACTCGTTGCGGAGCTTCTGCTCCTCGTCGGTCTCGTTGAGCCCGTCGTCGACGATCGATCCCGCCATCGGCAGCACGTTGTAGGCGATCGGCTCGACGTACTTCACGGGCTCGGGGAACGCGATCGCGGAGCCGTCGTACGCCAGCTCGCGGGCCTTGTCGCCCGCCTCGGCCACCCCGCGGGCCAACTCATCGACGCCGGCGACGCCCGAGCCGGAGACCGCCTGGTAGGTCGAGACGATGAGGCGGGTCAGGCCGGCCTCGTCGTGGAGCGGCTTGAGGACCGGCATCGCTGCCATGGTCGTGCAGTTGGGGTTGGCGATGATGCCGCGCCCGGCCTCGATCACCGCCGCCATCGCGTCGGGGTTGACCTCCGAGACCACCAGCGGGATCTCGGGGTCCTTGCGGAACGCCGAGGAGTTGTCCACGACGATGACGCCGGCCTCGACGAAGCGGGGCACCAGCGCCCGCGATGTCGTGGCACCGGCGGAGAAGAGCGCGATGTCGAGACCGGTCGGGTCGGCCTTCTCGGCGTCCTCGACCGTGATGTCGCGGTCGCCGAACGGCAGCACCGTGCCGGCGGAGCGCGAGGAGGCGAAGAACCGCACCTGGTGGGCCGGGAACTCGCGCTCGAGCAGGATCTGGCGCATGGCGACGCCGACCTGCCCGGTGGCGCCGACGATGCCGATGTTGACGCTCATCGTCCGGTACCCCCGTAGACGACCGCCTCGACCTCGTCGGCGTCGAGGTCGAACGCCGTGTGGGTCGCCCGCACCGCGTCGTCGACCACGCTCTCGTCCACGATGACCGAGATCCGGATCTCGGAGGTGGAGATCATGCCGATGTTGACGCCGGCGGAGGCCAGCGCGCCGAAGAACTTCGACGTGATGCCCGGGTGCGAACGCATCCCGGCACCGATCAGGGAGACCTTGCCGATCTTGTCGTCGTAGAGGAGCTTGTCGTAGCCGACCTCGCCCTGGATGCGCGCCAGGGCCGACATCGCAGCCTGGCCGTCGCTGCGCGGCAGGGTGAAGGAGATGTCGGTGCGGCTGGTCGCCGCGGCGGAGATGTTCTGCACGATCATGTCGAGGTTGATCTGGGCGTCGGCCAGCGCCTCGAAGATGCGCGCGGCCTCGCCGACCTTGTCTGGCACCCCGACGACGGTGATCTTGGCCTCGCTCCGGTCGTGGGCGACGCCGGCGATGATGGGCTGTTCCATGGTGTCTCCCTGGCTGGGTCCGAGCTGCGGGTCGCTGACGACCCAGGTGCCCTCGAGCTGGCTGAACGACGAGCGGACGTGGATCGGGATGCCGTAGCGACGGCCGTACTCCACGCACCGCAGGTGCAGGATCTTCGCCCCACAGGCGGCGAGCTCGAGCATCTCCTCGTAGGAGACCCGGTCGAGCTTGCGGGCGCTGGGCACGATCCTCGGGTCGGCGGTGAAGACGCCGTCGACGTCGGTGTAGATCTCGCAGACGTCGGCCTCGAGGGCCGCGGCCAGCGCCACCGCCGTGGTGTCGGTGCCGCCGCGTCCCAAGGTGGTGATCTCCTTGGTGTCGGCCGAGACGCCCTGGAAGCCGGCCACGATCACGATGTGGCCCTCGCCGATGGCCTGGGTGATCCGGCCGGGCGTGATGTCGATGATCTTGGCCTTGCCGTGCACCGAGTCGGTGATCACCCCGGCCTGGGAGCCGGTGAACGACCGCGCGGTGAAGCCGAGGTCGCTGATCGCCATGGCGACCAGCGCCATCGAGATGCGCTCGCCGGCCGTCAGCAGCATGTCCATCTCACGGGCCGGCGGCAGCGGCGAGACGCCGTTGGCCAGGTCGTAGAGGTCGTCGGTGGTGTCGCCCATCGCCGAGACGGCGACGACCACGTCGTGGCCGGCCTTCTTGATGTCGACGATGCGTCGGGCGACGCGCTTGATGGAGTCGGCGTCGGCGAGCGAGGAGCCGCCGTACTTCTGCACGACAATGCCCACGGTGTGGTCCTCGAGGATCGGGGTGCGGCCGCACGGACCGCGATCGGTGGATGGGGCCTGCAGGCGCCGTTGCCGGCAGGCCACGCCCGATTCTACGGCTGCACGTCCGGCGCGACCTCCAGCATCTCATCGGCGACGGCAACGGCCTCGGCGCTGGCCTCGAAGTCGGTGTCGAACCGGTCGTGCGCGACGACCGTCAGGAGGGCGTTGAGGGCGGCTCCGGCGAGGTTGCCCCAGTTGTTGACGTAGGAGAACTGCCACCACCACAACGCCTCGTCGACGTTGCCGGCGCGGAAGTGACGCAGGCCGTTCTCGAGGTCGATCGCGATCGAGGCGAGGTCATCGGAGAGCCGGCTCTCGACCACCTCGGGGATGTAGGGGTCGAACACGAACGTGTAGGCGTCGACACCCTCGAGCATCTCGGCCAGGCGCAGTCGCAGCTCGTCGATGTCGGCCTCGGGCCCCACGTCGGGCTGGAACTCCTCGCGCGGGGTGAAGTCGGTCTGCGCTCCCAGGCGCGCGCCGGCGAGCAGCACCTGGCTGATCTCCAGCAGCAGCAGCGAGATGGCCTGCGACCCGTTCCCCTCCCGGGCGATCTCGCGCAGGGCGAGCAGGAAGCTCGTCACCGAGTCGGCGATCTGCTCCTCGAACCTGATCTGGTCGTCGGTCATTCGGCTGATCTCCTTCCGGCGAATGCGCGGCCGAGCGTGACCTCGTCGGCGTACTCGAGGTCACCTCCCACCGGCAGTCCACTCGCCAAGCGGGTCACGCGCAACCCCATCGGGGACAGCAGACGCGTGAGATAGGTCGCGGTGGCCTCGCCCTCGAGGTTGGGGTCGGTGGCGAGGATGACTTCGGTGACCGTCCCGTCGGCCAGGCGCGGCATCAGCTCCTTGACGTGGAGCTGGTCGGGGCCGATGCCGTCGATGGGGGATATCGCTCCGCCGAGGACGTGGTAGCGCCCGCGGAACTCGCGGGTGCGCTCGATCGCGACGACGTCCTTGTACTCCTCCACCACGCACAGCACGCTCTGGTCGCGCCGGGGGTCGCGGCAGATCCGGCACTGCTCGTCCTCGCTGACGTTGAAGCACACCGAGCAGAACTTCACCTTGGCCTTCACCTCGATCAGCACGTCGGCGAGGCGGCGTACGTCGGCTGGCTCGGCCTGCAGCAGGTGGAAGGCGATCCGTTGCGCGCTCTTGGGACCGACGCCGGGCAACCGCCCCAGCTCGTCGATCAGGTCCTGGACGACACCTTCGTACAAGAGGTCCCTCAGCCCAGGCCGGGCAGGCCGCCGGGCAGGCCACCGCCCAGACCCTCGGTGAGCGGGCCCATGGACTCGCTCGCCAGGGCCTCGGACTTGGCGCGCGCGTCGCGGTAGGCCGCGACGATGAGGTCGGAGAGGTCGGACAGGTCGTCGGGGTCGCTGCCGTCGAACTCACCGGTCCGGATGGTGACGCCGACGAGCTCGCCCACGCCGTTGGCGGTGACGGTGACGGCACCCCCGGCGACGGTGCCGTCGACGGTCTGCTTGGCGAGGTTGGCCTGGGCCTCCTCGAGCTGCTGCTGCATCTGCTGCGCCTGCTGGAGGAGGGCGTTCATGTCGAAGCCGCCACCGCCGAGGGCGTCGAAGGGGTTCTGGGTCATCGGGTCTCCCACGTTCGTGGATGGTGCGGATGGGGACAGGTTGGGTCGGACAGGTGGGGGTGGGACTGGAACGAGGTGTCAGTCGTTCTTGATCTCCTCGATCAGCCGGGCGCCGAGCGTCTGGCTGAGCAGGGACTCGGTGTCGAGCGCGGCCGACTCGGCGTCGGGGTCGTCGGGGTCGACGTCGTCGTCGGCCGACCGGACCGGCTCGCCCGCCTCGGGGGCGCCACCGGCGCGCGCCGCCTGGAGCGCCTCACGAGCGGGTGCGGCGGAGACCGTCGGCTCGGACCGGGGCTCGGCGTCGGGTGCGGACCGCTCCGGGGCGGGAGCGGTGTCACCGGTCACCCAGGCGGGCGGGCCGTCGGGCGCCTCCTGCGCCGGGGCTGGCGCGTCAGTGGACGCCGGCCCCGTGGCCGGCTGGCGCACGACCGGCGCCTGGGCGGCCGCACCGCTCGGGTCCACGATCGACTCCACCCGCCAGTCCATGCCGACGACGTCGATCGCGGCCTGGCGAAGGATCTCGTCACACCCGCCGTTGACGAAGGAGTCACGGGCGCCGGAGTTGGCGAAACCCACGGTCAGGCGGGTGCCGTCCACGTCGACGACGTGGGCGTGCTGCGAGAGCACCATCCAGGCCAGCCGGCGCCGGTTCTTGGTCTGCTCGAGGATGTCGGGCCACAGGCGGCGTACGTCGACGAGGCTGAGGCCGCCACGCGGACCCGCGGGCTGCTCGGCCACCGAGTCGTCGGCCGCCGCCGAGGCCGCCGGCGCCAGCGCCGGCTCGGCCACCGTGGGAGGCGCGTCCGGGGCACCGGTGGGCATGGGCGGGGGTGGCGGGGGGCCGTCCCGGCCCGACGTGGGCAGGGGTGGCGGGGGCTGGGGCTGCGGCTCGCCGTCCGGCGTGGGGGTCGGCGACGGTGTCGGGGTGGGGGTGGGGGTGGGCCGCGGGGTGGGGGTCGCCGACGTGGCCGGGGTCGGGGCCCCGGTGACGTCGAGGCGCCGCTCGAGCCGCTCGAGGCGGGCCATCACGCCCTCCGAGGTGTGGTCGGCGCCCGGGAGGAGCACCCGCGCGCACAGCAGCTCGAGCAGGAGCCGCGGCGCCGTGGCCCCGCGCATCTCGGTCAGGCCAGCTGCCACGATGTCGGCGGCCCGGCTCAGCTCGATCGCGCCGAAGCGGGCGGCCTGCGCCACCAGCCGCTCCCCCGCGTCCTGCGGGACGTCGATCAACCCGGTCGCCGGGGCGTCCGGGACGGCGGTGACGATGACGAGGTCGCGCAGCCGGCGCAGCAGGTCCTCGGTGAAACGCCGCGGGTCCTGACCGGTCTCCACCACCTTGTCGACGACCGAGAAGACCGCGGCACCGTCGCGTGAGGCGAACGCCTCGATCACCTCGTCGAGGAGGGAGTCCGGGGTGAACCCGAGCAGGTCGGTCGCGAGCTTGTGGGTGACCCCGGCGGGGCCGGCACCGCCCAGCAGCTGGTCGAGCACCGACAGGGTGTCGCGGGCCGAGCCAGCACCTGCGCGCACGACGAGCGGCAGCGCGGCCGGCTCGATGGTCACGCCCTCCTCGTCGGCGAGCTGGGAGAGGTAGTCGCTCAGCAGCCGGGGCGGGATCAGCCGGAAGGGATAGTGGTGGGTGCGCGAGCGGATCGTCGGCAGCACCTTGTCGGGCTCGGTCGTGGCGAAGATGAACCGCAGGTGCGGCGGAGGCTCCTCGACCAGCTTGAGCAGGGCGTTGAAGCCCTGCGTGGTGACCATGTGGGCCTCGTCGATGATGTAGACCTTGTAGCGGTCGCGCACCGGGGCGAAGAACGCCTTCTCCCGCAGGTCGCGCGCGTCGTCGACACCCCCGTGCGAGGCGGCGTCGATCTCGATGACGTCGATCGACCCGGGTCCACCGCGCGCCAGGTCGCGACAGCTGTCGCACTCGCCGCACGGGTCGGAGACCGGCGCCTGCACGCAGTTGAGCGCGCGGGCCAGGATCCGGGCCGAGGTCGTCTTGCCGCAGCCGCGGGGTCCGGAGAAGAGATAGGCGTGGTTGACGCGGTTGGCTGCGAGCGCCGCGCGCAACGGCTCCGTCACGTGGTCCTGCCCGATGACCTGCTGGAAGGTCTCGGGCCGGTAGCGGCGATAGAGCGCGAGCGGTGACTCCACGTCGTGAACCCTAACCGGGCGCACCCACAGTGCACACCGGCCGGGACCACCGCGCGTACGCCGCCACCGACCGCCAGCAGTGCCCTGGCACGGGCCCGGACATGAAGAGGCCCCCCACGCACCCGTCAGAGCTCACTGACCCTTGCTGCCTTCCGGCCCTGGGGGATTGGGCGAGGTGACGCCGCGTGGGGGGTTGTCCCGGAGTCTAGGCGGAGCGTTCTCGGCTCCCCAAACCCAGGGCCCGCAGACGAGCAGCCGGGCGATTTCACCGGCCACCGAGCCGACCGGTACTCTCCTCGGCGGAGGTATCGCCTAGTGGCCTATGGCGCTCGCTTGGAAAGCGGGTTGGGTTAATAGCCCTCGGGGGTTCGAATCCCCCTACCTCCGCCGTTCACCGAAGGCCCCGCACCGATCACCGGTCGCGGGGCCTTCGTCGTGCACGGGCATGAGCCGCCCAGGAGGTCCCTACGGTCGCCGGACGACTCCGACGGCAGTGAGGGCAATGCCGAACGGGGCCATCGCCACGGCGGCGTAGACCAGGCTGAGGAGCGGCGCGTCGACGCTCTGTGCGGACCCGAGCGCCGGGACCGCGTAGAGCACGATGAGCAGCGCCATGATGAGCACGGTGATCCCGACTCCGACGGGGATCGGGTTGTACGTCGGTCGTGACACGACGAACTGCGGTGCGAGCCCCGGCTGCCGGCGGACCTGCGACTCGGCCCGGAGGTGGCGGACGACCCGCCGCCAGTACCACGCGTGGAGCACCGCGAGCAGGACGAACGCCACGCATCCGATCAGGACGTTGGAGGTCGTCCGGTCCTGTGCCGGGTCGGCCATCAGGGCGCGCGGGAACAGGAACTGTCCGAAGATGACGACGATCGCGTTGGTCGCGAGCCACAGGAGACCGCCGAGCCACGGTCTGATCCGGGGCTCGAGCCTGTGCGGTGGTAGCTGGTGGGGAACGTTGCCCGACGATGACGCCATCGGGTCAGCGCAGCGGGGCCTGCAGCCCGTAGCGCCACTCCTCGGAGATCAGCAGGCTGTTGTTGTCCAGCCGCCGCTCGACCGCGTCGACCAGCATCGCGGACGCCTTCTCCGGGTAGACGCGGTCCCACGACAGCTCTGCGCGGTGCTCGAACACGTGGTGGATGACGCTGACCATGAGGTCCTTGTGGATCGGCGGCGCGAGGAAGTTGCTCCCGGCCAGGAAGGTCTCGGACCGGTCGGAGCCGAAGCGCAGGGTCACGCACGGCACCTCGAGGACGTTGGACTCCTCCACGATGCTGCCGGAGTCGGTGACGATCACCGCGCACATCGACATCGCGGCGACAACGTCGAGGTAGCTGTCCCACACGGGCGTCGAGATCAACGCGTCGCCGTACCTCGCCTCGAGGTCCTCGAGCCACTGGCGGCGACCGAAGTTGTCGATGGCCGCCTCGGTGCCGAGCAGGCGGATGAACAGCACGTGGTGGCCCTGCTCGAGCAGCGACTCCATCGCTTCCATCAGCAGGTTGAACCGGTCGCGGTTGGTGGTGTTCTCGCGCCGGTGCACGCAGAACCGGAGGAACGAGCCGTCGCCCATCTGCGGGAACTTCTCCAGCACCTGGTTCTTGTCGCTGCCGGCGATCGCCTGCTCGAGGGCGTCGACGACCGAGTTGCCGACCACGTCGATCGCCGCGGGAGCGAAGCCCTCGTCGATGAGGAACTCCCGGTTGAGCTCGACCGGCGCGGCGTGCAGGTCGGAGCCGGCATCGGCGACCCGGGTGTTGAACTGCTCCGGGGACGGTTCCTTGCTGCCCTTGGACCAGCTGTCGCGGTCGATCGACTGCTCGCGGAACGACGCCCAGTCGAGGTCGGCCCCCTGCTCGATCCAGCCGCGCAGGACCTCCGGCTTGGGCGAGAGCGTACGCAGCCCGGCCTCCACGTGGACGAGCGCCTGCCGCTCACCGAAGGTGGCCAGCGAGCCGGCCATGGCGGTGGTGGTGTCGCCGTGCACGTAGGTGATCGGGAAGCCGCCCCGCTCCGCGAAGCCGCGCAGGTAGAGCGCGAGCTTGGCCGTGATGCCGGAGACGAGGTCGTTGACCCCGCCGCGCACCTCGAGGTTGACGTCCTCGCGCACGCCGAACTCGTCCAGCATCGACTGCGACAGGTTGTGGTCGTAGTGCTGGCCGGTGTGGCACAGCACCACGTCGTGCCCGCGGTTCTTGAGCTCGTGGTAGATCGGGGCCTGCTTGATGATGTCGGGCTTCGTGCCTACGACGACGATGTGCTGGCTGTTCTGGGAGGACATGTGTTCCTTCGAGTCAGGTGCTGTCTCGACGCGTGCGTCAGAGAAGATCTTCGCGGGTGCTGGCCGCCAGAAGCGAACGGAGGCGCTCCAGCGTCGGAGTGTGGAGCACCTTCTGCTTGTCCAGGACGTAGACCGCGTCCTCGTGGGTGACGATGATCAGCCCCTTCGCGCCGAGCGTCACGACGGGGCGACCGTCCATGCTCGCGACCAGGACGTCCTCCGCCTCGAGCTGCAGCGCCGGGCCGATCGAGGTGACGCGCTGGTCGGCGAGCACGCGTTCGAGCCGCGTCCACGTGCCGACGTCGGTCCAGCCCAGCTGGCGCGGCACGACCAGGCACTGCATCCCGGCCCACAACAGCGGATAGATCTCGTGACCGCCGATCGCGGCGCCACGGTAGCCCTGCTCGGACGGAGTGCCGCGCGCGAAGCGCTCGATCGAGTCGAAGATCAGGGGCAGCGCGGTCCGGTAGGCCTCGCACGCCTGCCCGACCCGTACGCCGTAGCAGGCGGTGTTCCAGTAGAGCGATCCTGACTCCGCGAGCTCGTCGACCGTCTCCTGGTCGGGCTTCTCGTGGAAGGAGTCGATCACCTCGACGGCACCGTCGCCGCCCTTGGTGTGGATGTAGCCGAGGCTCGCGTCGTAGCGGGTGGGCTCGGCGCCGAGCACCACCATCGACTCGGGCGTCTCGGCGAGCTGGGCGAGCATGTCGCGCGAGGCCGCATTGAAGGCCTCCTCCTCGTTGATGAGGTGATCGGAGGGGGCGATCAGCGCAGGCACGTCACCGTAGAGGTGGGCCAGCCTGGCGATGCTCAGGCCGAAGGCGGTCGCCGGGCCGGCCGGGTCCTCCTCGAGGATCAGGTTCTCGGGCGGCACGGGACCGAGCGTGGCCAGGGCCGCCTCGGCGAAGCGCGCGCGGGTCGAGACGTGGATGCGCGAGGGATCGACCATCTCGCTGAGCCGCTCGATCGTGCCGGTCAGCAGCGGGCGGTCACGCACGACCGGCTGGAACTGCTTGGGGCGGCGGTCCCGGCTGATCGGCCAGAGCCGAGATCCCTGACCGCCGGCCAGGATGACGGCAACGGGCTCGTCGGAGGTGTCGGTCATGCGCTGATTCCATCACGTCGCGACGCGCCGCCGCGGCAATGGATGAGACATGCCCCCCGAACAGCGCACACGGAGCGGACGTTGGTCAGCGGCGCAGCAACGGGCGCAGCATGAAGGCGAGCGCCAGCAAGGACCCGGCGACCAGTCCGGACCACAGCAGGATCGCCCGCGGGGTGCTGAAGAGGTCGACCCGTTGAGGGGCGGGAGGTGCCTGCGCGTCCGAGCGGGTCTCCGCCACGGTCGACTCGATCCGGCCCTGGCGACCCGACTTGATCTGGCGCGTCAGTGCGTCGTGCGCCTGCACGACTCCCGCGCCCGTCCACGGGCTCTCGACCTCACCGTCCGGGCCCTGGGGGGCACCGGCGCCCTCGGTCGTGGCCTGCAACCGGGCGACGAGCTGCTTCGGGTTCTCACGCGGGAAGCGCTCGCTCAGCAGCGCCAGGATCCCGCTCACCTCGGCCGCGGCCCACGAGGTCGCGACCTCGCCGACGACGCAGACCTGTCCCGTGGCGTTGGCCGAGATCGCCCCCACGGTGGGAGCCGCGACATCAGTGTCCATGTTGGGTACGACGAACGTGCTGGGGTCCCCGTCGTCCGGTGGGGTCGCGCTCACCGCCACGACGCCCGGGTAGTCCGCGGGGTAGACGTCGGCGTCGTTGCCCGGCGTGCCCTTGAAGGTGGAGTCGTCGGAGTCGTCGTCCTCCTCGCGGTTGCCCGCGGCGGCGACCACCACCAGGGGGAGTTCCACGAGCCGTGCGATCGCTGCCTTGAGCTTCGGGTCGGACGCGGGAACCGCCAGCGAGATGTTGACGACGTCGAAGCGCTCTTGCGGAAAGGCCTTCATCACCGCCTCGATGCCGGCGACGATGCCTGCCGAGGTCACCGGCTTCTCGCCCTGCGCGGTGTCGGCGCCCTCGGCGTCGAAGACCTTCACGCTGAACACCTGCGCGTCCGGTGCCACTCCGTTCGGACCGGCGATGAGCCCGGCGACGATGGTGCCGTGGCCCGAGAGCAAGGTGTTGGGGGCGCCGCCGGCCACGACGCTGCCGAGGACATCGAGGCCCGGCACGCCCACCACGCCACTGTCGATGACCGCGACCTTCACGCCGCGGCCGGTGGCGACCTCCTGGGCCTGCTCGACGTGCATGCGGTCGAACGCGGCGTTGTCCTTCTCGTGCGTGTCGGCCAGGGGCTCCGAGCCCGGGATCTCGCCGACCGAGCACGGGGCGTCGTGGTCGGCTGCCGCTGGTCCCGCCCACACCGGCACGACGGACGCCGCGACCACGCCGGCCGCGAGCGCCGTACGCAGCCGAGAGACGCGCCTCGGACTCACGAGCCGCTGTCCGCTTCCGCGTCTGCCGGCGGTGCGTCCACCGGCAGCCGGCGCGCGCTGTTGGTCGACAGGGGCACACCCGGGGAGAAGAACTCGAGCCACGTGCTGGGCACCAGCGGCGGGTCGACGTCGGCGTAGCCGATGTACTCGGGCACCTCCGGGCCGATCAGGTGGTACTTCGCGCCCTTGGTGTCGATCACGTAGGGCGTGCCGCCATCGGCTGCCGCGTTGGACCCCGACAGGACATACGCCCCGGCGCTGGGCTCGACCTCGACGGCGTGGCGGCCGCGCCTGATCGGGTCCGGCTCGACCGGGTCGGCGGCACCGGTCGGGTTGGTGGCCAGGCTGACGGCTGGATCGGCACCGGCCTCCGGGTGGAGGACGCCGCAAAGGCCGCCGTTGTCCACCGCGGCCGGCAGCTCGACGGGCCACTCCTCGGGGTGCCGGATGTCCTCGAACTCCGCGGCCAGGTCGATGGGCACCGGCTTGGCACCGGAGCCGACCACGTCGTACACCATGCCGGCGAAGGCCTTGAGTGTCTCGGGACCCTCGTCGCCCAGCAGGTAGTACTTCCCGGACTCGGACAGCAGCAGGTCGCCGATGCGGTATCGCGAAAGGCCGTTGTCGGCGTCGGCGTAGGGCACGCGCTGTCCCTCGGCAGTGACTCCGAACGCGGACTTCTCCAGGGCCGCACCGGGCGGGAACAGGTTGAGCCAGTCCTCGTCGACCTCGATGGCGGAGGCGTCGAAGCCGAGCCGGTTGCCGATGGTCGAGGCGCTCGTCGCGTCGGCGGGCATCGGGAAGCGGTAGGCACGACCCTGCTGGCTGCCGACCGCCGGCGCGGTGGCGATCAGCCACTCCTCACCCTCGTTGGAGACGAGGAAAGCCGAGTCCACGAGGTCGTCGACGGCCGGCGTCTGCTGGATGGCGACCTTGATGCCAGCCCCGTCGGCAGTGCACGCCGTCCAGCCCTCGTCGACCAGCTCGTCGACCGAGGGGAGGCCCGCCGGTGCACCCTCGATGCCGAGGTCCGGACCGAGCTGCACGGTCCGGATGTACTTGTCGCGCACGGTGTAGGGGGTGAGCTCAGAGCTCCCGAGGAGCAGCTGGGCCGAGACGTAGTTGGGCACCCGTTGCAGCTGCGGGTTGTCGCCGCCGCGGAGCACGACGTACTGCTCACCGGTGTCCTTGGAGATGACGAAGCTGTTGGCATCCAGCCACTGCGCCGGCGGACGGCCGAGCAGGAAGCCCGCGATCGCGGCGCCCGCGAGGAGCAGGACGGACAGGGCGATGCCGCCGATCAGCACCCGCCCCGGCCGCACGGGCTCGACCTCGCGGCCGCCCGGTGCGCCGGAGACGAAGGCGGTCACCAGGCGGCGTCGGCTGAACGCGTGGGCCTCGACGAGGTCCTTCTTGGTGGCCATCGATCAGCCCGCCACCGCGGCGACGAAGCCGGCCGCCAGCACCATCAGGGGCAGGAGGGCGAGAAGCGTCATCGTCTCGACGATGTCGCCCATCCGGCCGCGGCGCACTGATGCCGAGGCCGGCACGAGGGTCAGCGACAGCAGCAGCGCTCCGACGCCGGCCAGCGCGATCGCCGCGCCTGCCCGCCATCCGTCGTGGATCAGCAGCATCGACACCGCCACCGACACCAGCCCGAGGATGCCGGAGGTCAGTCCGGCGAGCACCTCGGCGCCCGTGCGGTACTGGCGGGTGCGGAACATGACGGCCAGGCAGCACACGCCGGCGAGCACGGTGCCGTAGACGCCGCGCCCCACGGCGAACGGCGCGAACAGGACGAGCAGCGTGCCGACTGTCGCCGACACCGCGAGCAGGATCTCGTGTCCCACGCGGGCGTCGTCGGCCACCTCGTCGGGGTCGATCTCGTCGGGGTCGGCGGTGATGTCGTGCAGCGAGTAGAGCTGGTCGACGCTCGTGCCGGTGACGCCGAGCGCCAGCCACGGGAACACGCTGCCGGCGAGCACGACGAGGGTCATCAGCACCGTGAAGACGGGGCTGGGCTCGAGCGAGGCGACCCGGATGAGCACCGAGCTCGCGACCAGGACCGCGCCGACGACGATGGCCGGGATGACCAGCGGGCGACCGTCCTTGAGGCCGACGACGGACACGACGCCGGCGGCGAGGATGCCGAGACCGGCGAAGAGCAGCGGGTCGGTGAAGAAGGCGTCGGCCAGGGGCCAGCCCCACTCGGGCAGGTCGCCCGGCGCGAGCAGCAGGCCGGCGACGCCGGCGTAGAGCGCGGAGAGCAGGGAGACGGCCACCCCGGCTTCGGGCTCCTCCTGGGCCCGCGCGAGCACCACACCGCCCACCACCAGCAGGCCGGCGATCACCGCGGCAGCCACACCGCCGAGCAGGCTCTCGCCCTGCAGCAACAGCGCCAAGGCGCCGAGACCGAGCAGGATGCTGCCCGCACCCAGTGCCGTACGACGTCCTGCCGCCGGCTCCCACGGCTTGAGCTCGTTCTCGACGACGTCAGCCATCGCCTCGACCACGTCGTCGTAGACGCGGGGCGCCTTGTCGTCGACACCGGCGGTGACGGTCAGCAGGCCGCCGTCCTCGATCCCCTGCATCGTGAGTCCGGCATCGTTGGCCAGGATCCTGCCCTCCTGCGTGACCAGGCGGTAGCCGCCGTAGACCGTGGAGGCGTCGAGCAGGCCGACGGAGCGGGCCAGCTCGGGGACGAGCTCGGCGACCGGGATCGAGCCCGGCAGCACCAGATCGACTCGCCGAGACCCCGAGGCGATGGTCACCCGGACCAGGCCCGAGGCGACCGAGGACCCCTGACTCATTGGTGTTTCCCCCTGATCGTGCTTCACCTGCACCCGCCCGAGAGGCCGGGGCACTGAACGGGGTGCAGCCTAGGCGAAATCCGGCGACCTCACCGAGGCGGCATCACCCCATGCCGTCACCGCAGGACGTCTGGTGCGGTTCCCTCGCCGTCGAGCCAGCGGTCGTCGGTGGCGAGCAGGTCGTCGCGCGCGGGGGCGGCCTTGTCCTTGCGGCGACCGCCGCGAGATCCTGCGGCACCCGCGGAGCCGCGGCCGGACTTGGACTGGCCCGATGCCTGCTGGCTCCCCTTGCCGCCCGCGACGTTGCGCCCGCCGCGACTGCTCCGTCCACTCTGACCCGTCTGACCGGTCTGCCCGGACCGAGCGGACGCACCGCCGCCTGCGGAGCGACCGGCCGCACCGGCCCGCGTGGCTGCGCCTGCAGCACCGGCACCCGCGGAGCCAGCACCGCCTCGCATCGCCATCCCGGCCGAGGCCCCGGCAGCACCAGCCGCACCGGCCATCCCCGTCAGGCCCATCGGGGCCGTCACTCCTGAGCCAGGTGAAGCGACGGGTCCAGCGGAGATCGCGCCGGGGGACCCAGGCGCGTAGGCCACGCCGCTCTGCGACGAGCCGGAGACCGTCGTGGTGGGGGCGTGCAGGTCGTGTACGGGGTGCGCGGTGCCGTCCGGATGCGTCGAGGACATCCCCGGACCGGGGCCCGGGTGCGGGCCTGGGGGCAGTCCGGGTCCCGCTCCGGGTCCGGGCGGCAGGCCGGTTGCCGGCCCGCGTTCGGGACCGGGCTTCTCCCTCACGGGCGGCCACGGAGGCAACGGCGGCCACCCCGGCGGCGGGGGTTGCTCGGGGGGCGGGCCCGGCCAGCACACCGGGGGATACTCAGGCTGCGTCTCCGTCGTGGGGCGCTCCTCGCGGGGGATCCCGTGCGCGCTCCGGATCTTGTCCTCGGCGATCGTGAACACGCGGTTGAGCGAGTCCCACGCGGCGCGCGCCTCGTCCTCGCGCTGCTGCACCTGCTGCGCGTAGCCCGCGGTCGCCCGCTGGTGCGCGTTGGCGGCGTCCCAGTAGGCCGTCTGGTCAGTCGCCGCGGGGTCCGGGACCGGAGCCGGGCCGGGCGCGACCGGGACGCCTGCCCGGTCCCACGACCGGATGAGCGACTTCACCTGGGTGAGGGCGCCGCCGGCCGCGTCGAGGGCTTGGGCCGTCCTGCCGAGCATGAGGCGCTGCTCGGCGACGTAGTCGCGCATGTCACGGAAGGCGCCGATGGCGGCGTCGCGGGTCTGGTCACCGAGCTGGTCGTGGTCCCGCAGGCCCCTGATGCCGCTCGCGAGCCGGTCGTCGACCGTGTTCAGGTCCCGGATCGAGGCGCGCCACCCGGTCGCCATCTCGTTGAGGACGTCGGCGTCGCCGACGGTCATCATCGCGCGACGGACCTGGGTCTCGTAGAAGCCGGTCACGTCAGTCCTCGTCCAGGGCCAGCTGCGCGAGCCGGAGGAAGTGGTCGCGGTGCAGCTCGTCGGTGCCCTCGAGCTCGCCGAGGCAGTCGTCGAGGGCACGGGCGAAGCGCCGCACCTTGCGCGCCTGGGCCTGGCGGTCCTCGACGGTGCGCTGGTGCGCGACGTCGTACACCACGCGCAGGCTCTGGCCGGCGTGGAAGGCGCCGAAGTTGCCCGGGCGGGTCTCGGATCCCTCGAGCGTGTCGACGTCTCGGTGGCTGCGCACCTGGACGATGTCCTCGATGCCGAAGCGGTCGTAGGACGGGTCCATGTGGCTGGCCGCGTGGCGCAGCGACGCCGAGATTCCCCTGATGAGGTCAGCATCGACCCTGATGTTGCTCACGCGTTCCCCCACGTCACGCTCCATGCCGTCCCCCGGCTGCCTCCATTGTCCTTGCGCGGAGGCGTACGCAGGCCAAAAGTACGCAACCCGGGCCGAGAAAGCCAGAACTGGCCCGAGGCCGGACCTCCCCGGAGGGAGGACCGGCCTCGGAACGGGCGGTGCTGCGCTCAGAAGCGGTTGGCGCCCCGGGCGTCGGCAGCCTTGTACTCGGCGTTGGACGAGTCGACACCCTGGCTGGCCTGCTGGAGCAGGAGCGTCATCTCGGTCATGGCCTGGTCCCACTTGGCCTTGGCCTGGTCGTACGCCATCTTGGCGTTACCGTTCCAGTCCGACTTGAGGGGGTTGAGCTCGTTCTCGAGCTGGTCGAGGCGGGCCTCGATGTCCTTGGCAGCCTTCATGACGTCGGCGGCACCGGCGTCGAGGTGGCCGTGCTGAACCTTGATTCCGTCGAAACTCATCATCGATCTCCTTGAGATTGGAAGGGTGTCGGCGGTCAGCCGAGACGGCCCTGGAGGTTGGTGTGGGTGGCGGACTGGCTCTCGTCGGTGGAGACGTTGTCGCGCTCGGTCTCCTTCATCGACGCAGAGAGCTGGTCGAGGGCCTTGAGGATGGTCTCCTGCTTCTGGTCCCAGGCGATCATGAGGTTGTTGAACGCGGAGGCACCCTGGCCGCCCCATCCACCCATCATCGTCTGGATGTTGCCGGAGAGGACGCCACACTTGTTCTTGACGTCGCTGCGGGCCTGGTCGACGAAGTCGGCGCCCTTGGAGAGGGCCTTCTCTGTCTGGCCGTACATCTCGCTCATGAAAGATCCTTCTCCCTCGGCGGCCGAACCGACCGAGTGTCTTGTGTGTTGGTGATCCGAGCTTGCTCGGGGAGACGTCCCGGCCCCCCGCGCTGACGTGTCTCTACCCGACGAAATCGGGGCTAAACATCACGACGTCATTTCCCACAGGCGCCGGAAGATCCCGGCCGCCACCACGGCTGCGGCGAACGCGAAGCTGCCGCACAACGACTCGGCAACCTCGGCACGACGCGACCACCACACCGACCGCCAGCCCCGGCCGGTCGCCACGGCCGCGGCCAGCGCGATGACACCGAGGCCGACGACGACGTAGAAGAAGGTGTCCAGGAGCCGGCCGCCCGGGCCGACGACGAGGTGCGCGGCCAGGGCGGTGAGGGCACCCAGGCCGGCGAGCCGCAGCAGTCCGCGGGCCGCGGCGTGCCGGTAGGAGCGCGCGGCGAGGAGCAGCGAGCACCCGGCGAAGAACACCAGGCACCGGGCGCCGATGCGATCGAGGTCGATGGTGGCGCTGTGCAGCAACAGCGGGCTGGCGACCACGACTGTCACGAGGATCGCGACGGACGCGCCGGTCACGATGCGCGAGGCCCGGTGGACCAGGCGCTCCATCGCGTCGGCAGCCACCACGATCCGGCCACGGCGTCCGCCCCGTTGGGAGTCGCGCGCCGACCAGGCGGTGACCGCCAACCGGTCGAGGTCGAGCAGCGCCTCGTCCGGTACGTCGATGGCGAGCGACGGGGCGAACCTGGCCGCCATCATCGCGAGGAAGACCAGCAGCGTCCAGGCGACCCGGTCGTCCCAGCCGCGCAGGGTGGGAAGGGCACAGCAGGCGAAGACCGTCAGCCCGCTGACGATCCACACGGTGCTGATCTCGTCGCCGTGCACCGACAGGGCGCGCCCGATGCTGGCGACCACAGCGGCCGAGATCCCGGCAGCGCCGAGGATCGCGGGGAGCAGGTGCACGCCGGGCTCGTAGAACGCCGCGAAGGCGGCCGCGGCGGCGAACGCGGGGGCGGCGGCCGCCCGTTGGCGGACGTGCCGACCGACCGGCAGTGCGCCGGCGAGGGCACAGGCGAGCAGGATCCCGACCACTGCGGTGCGGACGGTCTCGTCCTGCGCGCGACCGGCGTACCAGGCCGCGAGGACCGCGAACAGCGTGGCGACCGTGGCGATCATCGACGCGAGCGCCGGGCTCTCCGGTGCGTTCTTCGCCGCTTCGCGCATGGTGATCTTGCGCGGTCGGTGCACGCCGCTGGTGGCGACCAGCACGTCTCCGGCCTGCACGCCGGCGTCGGCGAGCGGGAGGGCGGCGTTGAGCCGCTGGCCGAGCGCGGACTGCAGCAGGGGGATCCCCGGGACCTCCGCCTGCTTGGCGTACTCGCGGGCGACGTCGAGCGACGTGGCCGCTGCGGGGACCACGAGGTCGAGCACGCCTGCAGGGCCGTGGACGCTCACGGCGATGGTCGCGTCAGCAGAGCTGGGCATCGCGACGTCCGACACGTTCTCCCCCTTCGCGTGCATCGGGCGGGCGCTTCTCGGCTGGAGCGTAGTCGCGCCCGTCATGGAGCACACCTATCATCAACGCGACTTCATCGGGTGAGGCACGGGGGGATGCGTGAGCACGACACTGCGCGGCGGACAGCGTCTGGACGAACCGGAGATGCCGGGCGGCCAGATCGTCCTCCAGCCGCCCCCGGAGCTGCAGGAGGGCGAGGGCGCGAGCGGCGTGCTCATGAACGCCATCCCCATGCTCGGCAGCCTCGGCTCGATCGTGCTGGTGGCCACCATGGGCGGCGGCGCCAACCGCGGCCGCAGCTTCCTCGCGGCCGGCATGTTCCTGTTCGCCACCCTCGGCTTCATCGTCGTCCAGATCGACCGGCAGCGGAAGCAGCGGGCCCAGCAGGTCACCGGCTCGCGCACTGAGTACCTCCGCTACCTCAGCAACATCCGCAAGGTCGCACGGGAAGCCGCCGACCAGCAGCGCCGGGCGCTGAACTGGCACCACCCCGAGCCGGCCGCCCTCCCCTCGCTCGCGGAGGACCGCACCCGGCTGTGGGAGCACACGGGGTCCGACGACAACTTCCTGCACGTGCGCTACGGCCTGTGCTCGCAGCCGCTGTCCCTCGAGCTCGTGCCACCGGAGAGCGCGCCCGTCGACCAGGTGGACCCGGCGGCCGCGTCGGCGCTGCACCGCCTGCTCGTCGTGCACCGACTCCAGCCCAACCTCCCGGCGTCCATCGACCTGCGCGCCTTCGACCGCATCGAGCTGTGCGGCGACGCCGAGGAGGTCCGCTCCACCGCACGGGCGATGATCTGCTCCGCGACCGCCTTCCAGAACCCCGACCAGCTGATCGTCGCGGTGCTGAGCTCCGAGCAGAACCTCACGCACTGGGACTGGGTCAAGTGGCTGCCGCACGCCCAGAGCACCCGCGAAGCCGATGCGGTCGGCCCGATGCGGATGGTCTCCACGTCGCTCGACGACCTCGGCAACCTGCTCCCGCCCGACCTCAGCGACCGCCCGCGTTTCGGTGCCGACGAGCGCGCGGCGACGCCCCACATCCTGCTCGTCATCGATGGCGGCCACCTGCCTCCCGGCAACCACATCGTGCCGCCGGACGGCCTGCACGGCGTCACCCTCCTCGACCTGCCGAGCAGGTGGGACGAGCTCGAGGACGCAACGAGGTTGCGCCTCCAGTTCGCCGACGGCCCTGACGAGCTCGGCAAGCGACCGGTGCTGGCGCTGCGGCTGCGCGGAGAGCCGATCAAGGCGCTGGCCGACCAGTGCGACATCGCCACCGCGGAGGCGTTCGCGCGCCGGATCGCCCCGCTCAAGACCGCCAGTGCCGAGTCGTCCTCGGCCGGGGGCGCGGTCGACATCACCTCGACGACGCCGGACCACATGGACCTGCTCGGCCTCGGCGACATCTTCGCCTACGACCCGTCCACGGCCTGGCGGCCGCGACCGGCCCGCGACCGGCTGCGCGTGCCGATCGGCATCGGCGACTCCGGCGGCCTGATCCACCTCGACATCAAGGAGTCCGCCCAGCAGGGCATGGGTCCGCACGGCCTGGTGATCGGCGCGACCGGCTCGGGGAAGTCGGAGTTCCTCCGCACGCTCGTGCTCGGGCTGGTGATGACGCACTCCTCCGAGCAGCTCAACCTCGTGCTGGTCGACTTCAAGGGCGGCGCGACCTTCGCCGGCATGGCCGACATGCCGCACGTCTCGGCCGTCATCACCAACCTCGCCAACGAGCTCACCCTCGTCGACCGCATGCAGGACGCCCTGTCGGGTGAGATGACCCGCCGCCAGGAGCTCCTGCGCGACGCCGGCAACTACGCATCGGTCCGCGACTACGAGAAGGCCCGTGCCAACGGCGAGCCGCTCGAGCCCATGCCGTCGCTGTTCATCGTCGTCGACGAGTTCTCCGAGATGCTCTCGGCCAAGCCCGAGTTCATCGACCTCTTCGTCGCCATCGGCCGGCTCGGCCGGTCCCTCGGCCTCCACCTCCTGCTCGCCTCTCAGCGGCTCGAGGAGGGCCGCCTGCGCGGCCTTGAGTCCCACCTGTCCTACCGCGTGGGCCTGCGCACCTTCTCGGCCGGCGAGTCGCGCGCGGTCCTGGGCGTCCCGGACGCCTACGAGCTCCCCGCCGTGCCCGGCCTGGGCTACCTGAAGCCCGACCAGTCCACGCTGCTGCGCTTCAAGGCCGCGTACGTCTCCGGTCCCCCGTCGAGCCGGGTCCGGGTCGCGCGCGACGAGGGCGGCGCGATCCGCGGCATCCTGCCGTTCACCATCTCCGAGGTGCAGGCGCTGGAGCCGACGCCGGACGACAACCAGGCCGTGGTCACGCCGCAGCCCCAGCAGCAGGGCGAGCAGCCGTCGCTGCTCGACGTCGCGGTCCAGCGGATGATCGGGAAGGGCCCGGAGGCCCACCAGGTCTGGCTCCCGCCGCTCGACGTCCCCGACACGCTCGACGAGCTCATGCCCGACCTGGCCGAGCACCCCGAGCTGGGCCTGACCTCGATGCAGTGGCGCAGCGTCCCGGGACTGGTCATCCCCCTCGGCACCGTGGACCGTCCGCGCGAGCAGCGGCGCGACACGATGACGCTCAACCTCACCGGTGCGGCCGGTCACGTCGCGGTCGTCGGCGGTCCGCGCTCGGGCAAGAGCACGATGCTGCGCAGCATCGTCACCAGCATGGCGTTGGTGACGACCCCGACGGAGTCGCAGTTCTTCGTGCTCGACTTCGGGGGCGGCACGTTCGCCCCGCTGACCCGGCTCCCGCACGTCTCCGGTGTCGCGACCCGCTCCGAGCCCGACGTCGTACGCCGGGTCATGGCCGAGGTCGAGGGCATCGTCGACCGGCGCGAGGCCTACTTCCGCGAGAACGGCATCGACTCGATCGAGACCTATCGCTCCCGCCGTGCCCAGGGCCGGGCCGACGACGGGTGGGGCGACGTGTTCCTCGTCATCGACGGCTGGAGCACCCTGCGCGCCGAGTTCGACGACCTCGAGATGGAGATCCAGCAGCTCGCCGCGCGCGGCCTGACCTTCGGTCTCCACATCGTCACCGCCTCGACGCGCTGGGCCGACTACCGCGCCGCGATGCGCGACGTGTTCGGATCCAAGCTCGAGCTGCGCCTCGGCGACCCTCTCGACTCCGAGATCGACCGCAAGGTCGCGGCGCTGGTGCCGGTCGGCCGGCCCGGCCGCGGCCTGGTCCCGTCCAAGCTGCACTTCCTCGGCGCGCTGCCGCGCATCGACAGCGACGGCAACGCGGACACGCTCGGTGACGGCGTCGACGACCTGATCGACAAGATGGCCGCGGCCTGGAAGGGCCCCCAGGGGCCCAAGCTGCGCCTCCTGCCCGGGAAGGTCACCCTCGAGGCGGTCCGCGAGGACGCGGTGCGTCGCCAGATCCCGGAGCGTCACATCCTGCTCGGCATCAACGAGAAGGAGCTGGCCCCGGTCGGCCTCGACGTCGACTCCGAGCCGCACATGCTGATCTTCGGCGACGGCCAGTCGGGCAAGAGCGCCCTGCTGCGCGCGTACTGCCACGAGATCATGCGCACGCGGACGCCGAAGGAGGCCCAGCTGGTGCTGGTCGACTACCGGCGCTCGCTGCTCGGCGAGGTCCCCGACGAGTACCTCCTCAACTACCTCACGTCCGCCACCCAGGCGACGCCCACGTTGAAGGACATCGCGACCTACCTCGAGGGCCGCATCCCCGGGCCGGACGTGACGCCCGACCAGCTGCGCAACCGGTCGTGGTGGACCGGCGCCGAGGTCTACGTCGTGGTCGACGACTACGACCTCGTCGCGACCGCGCAGTCCTCACCGGTCTCGGCGCTGCAGCCGCTGATGGCGCAGGCGCGCGACGTCGGCCTGCACGTCGTGGTCGCGCGCCGCACGGGTGGTGCGTCCAGGGCGCTCTACGAGCCGGTGATCCAGTCGCTGCGCGACCTCGCCATGCCCGGCGTGATGCTCTCGGGCCCGCGCGACGAGGGTGTGCTGATCGGCAACCTGCGGCCCCAGCCGGCCCCCGAGGGCCGCGCACGCGTCGTCACCCGCGACCGCGGGACCGAGACGGCGCAGCTGGCGTGGCTCGACCCGACCATGTGAGGCCCAGCGCCCGACGCTGTCTGGACTGACGAGCGAGCAAGCGTGACGAGCGCAGCGAGACAGCGCCGTCGAGCGAGGAGGGAAGACAGCGTCTTCAGGGGCGCTGGGCACGCGCGAGCGGAGCGAGCGCCAACAGCTCAGCCCAGGGCCCGACGCTGTCTGGACTGACGAGCGAGCAAGCGTGACGAGCGCAGCGAGACAGCGCCGTTGAGCGAGGAGGGAAGACAGCGTCTTCAGGGGCGCTGGGCACGCGCGAGCGGAGCGAGCGCCAACAGCTCAGCGCCGCCCGCTCTTGAACATCCCTCGCGCGATCTCGCGGGCCGCGGTGCGCATGAAGTCCTTGAAGGCGGGCGACTTCACGACGTCCATGACCAGTCCGTCGTCGTCCTTGGCCGCCTTCTCCGCAGACTTCTTCGTGACCCGCTCGTTCTTCTGCTCCCGCGCCATCTCCTTGACCCTGGCGTCCTCCGCCGCCTTGCGCGCGCCCTCCTCCAGCTTCTTGGCGAGCAGCTCCCGGGCGGACTCGCGGTCGATCGCCTCGGCGTACTTCGTCGTCAGCGGGGAGGCCGCGACGGCCGCCTGCATGGCGTCGGTCGGAGCCGGGTCCATCAGCGACTCGGGCGCACGCAGGCGGGTCCACGCGACCGGGGTCGGGGCACCGCGCTCGTTCATCACCGTCACCACGGCCTCGCCGATGCCGAGGCTGGTGATGACCTCGCCGAGGTCGTCGTACGCGCTCGTGGGATAGGTGTTGACGGTCGCCTTGAGCGCCTTGGCGTCGTTGGGGGTGTGCGCGCGCAGCTGGTGCTGCACGCGCGAGCCGAGCTGGGCGAGCACGTCGTCGGGCACGTCGGTCGGCGACTGGGTCACGAAGAAGACGCCGACCCCCTTGGACCGGATCAGGCGGACGGTCTGGGCGATCTGGTCGAGGAAGGCCTCGGAGGCGTCGTTGAACAGCAGGTGCGCCTCGTCGAAGAAGAAGACCAGCTTGGGCTTGTCGAGGTCGCCCTCCTCGGGCAGGTCGTGGAAGAGGTCGGCCAGCAGCCACATGAGGAACGTGGAGAACAGCGCCGGGCGGTCCTGCAGGTTGGGCAGCTCGAGCAGGCTGATGATGCCGCGGCCGTCCTCGGTGGTGCGGAGGAAGTCCTTGGTCTCGAACTCGGGCTCGCCGAAGAAGACATCGGCGCCCTGCGCCTCGAACCCCACCAGCTCGCGCAGGATGACGCCAGCGGTCTGCGGGGACAGCCCGCCGATCGTCTTGAGCTCCGCCTTCCCGGCCGGGTCGCCGGTGAGGTACTGCAGCACCGCACGGAGGTCGGCGAGGTCGAGGAGCGGCAACCCCTGCTTGTCGCAGTAGTAGAAGACGAGGCCCAGCGAGGACTCCTGGGTCTCGTTGAGGCCGAGCACCTTCGCCAGCAGCGTCGGTCCGAACGCCGTCATCGTGACCCGCACCGGTACGCCGGTGCCCTGTCCGCCGATCGCGTAGAACTCCGTCGGGAACCCCGTCGCCGTCCACTGCTGGCCGACGCTCGCGGTGCGGGCGGTGAGCTTGTCGCTGGGCTCGCCGGGTGCGCTGAGCCCGGACAGGTCGCCCTTGATGTCGGCGGCGAACACGGGTACGCCGTGGGCGCTGAGCTGCTCGGCCAGCAGCTGCAGGGTCTTGGTCTTGCCGGTGCCCGTCGCGCCCGCCACCAGGCCGTGCCGGTTGAGCATGGCGAGGGGGATCTTGATGTGCACGTCGTTGAGGTTGTCGGCGTCGAGCATGAGGCCGCCCAGCTCGAGGGCGGGGCCCTCGAACCGGTAGCCCGCCGCGACTGCCGCAGAGATCGGGTCGTCCGCCACCGAGGCCTGTGCCTCGGGCCCGGTCGGCTCTGCCTCAGGAGTCTCGGTCATGGCGCGAGCCTAGTCAGCCGGAGGAGCCCCGACGAGGGCGTCGTTATGATCACCGGCGTGATCTTCAAGCGGGTGGGCGTCGGCCGGCCCTACCCCGACCACGGGCTGACCTCGCGCGACTGGGCCGACCTGCCCCCGCGGCAGATCCGGCTCGACGAGCTGGTGACCACCAAGGACACGCTGCGGCTGGACACGCTGCTCGACGAGGACTCCACGTTCTACGGAGACCTGTTCGCCCACGTCGTGTCGTGGCGCGGCGACCTCTACCTCGAGGACGGCCTCCACCGGGCCCTCCGCGCCGCCCTGCAGCAGCGCAGCGTCCTGCACGCCCGCGTCCACCAGGCCGGTGACCAGTGAACACCCCGCTCCGCTCCCCCGGACAACGACTCGGGGACCCCGCATGAGCGCCGGGCTGCGCTCCGCGCTCACCCTGGCCGTTCTCGCGCTGCTCCTGGTCGTCGCCGCGGTCTGGGGCTGGGCGGCGTTCACCGAACCCTTCCCCCAGGACGAGCCCGTCGCCATCTGCGAGGACACCGAGGTCAGCGCCGGGTCCGAGGTGCGTCGCGACCAGGTCGTGGTGAGCGTGTTCAACGGCAGCAAGCGCAGCGGGCTGGCGAGCTCGACCAGCGCCGAGCTCGGGGAGCGCGGCTTCGTCGCCGGGGACGTCGGGGACGCGCCCGTCCCGGCCGCGACGACACAGATCTGGAGCTCCGACCCGACCAACCCCGCCGTGCTGCTGGTCCAGCAGCAGTTCAAGAAGGCCAGGATCGTGTCCGGCGACCCCATCGGGGTCGGCGTCGTGGTGGTGGTCGGCGAGAAGTTCAAGACGCTGCGCCGAAAGCAGGTCGAGTCGGTGATCGCCGAGGCAGACGCGACCTACTGCAAGGCCACCGGCTCCGAGTGACGGAGGCCCGGATGGCCGGGGCTACTCGCGGTCGTGCTTGGACGGGTTGCCCAGCCACTGCGCCAGCCGACCGTTCTGCGACACCTGGCGCAGGCGGGCCTCGGTCGCCTCGCGCTGCTTGCGTGGAGTGACGACCAGCAGGTCGTCGCCGGCGCGCAGGACCGTACGTCGCTCCGGCACCAGCGACGAGCCGCCCCGGATCACCAGCGAGACCGAGGCGCCCTGGGGCAGGCGCAGCTCACCGACCTCGACGCCGTGCATCTTCGACGTCGGCGCGATCGTGACCTGGAGCAGGTCCGCCGCGACCCGGTCGAGCGGCGCCGCCTCGACGTCGAGCCCGCGCGGCTCGGATCGGCTTGCGACCCCGAGCAGCCGCGCGACCCAGGGCAGGGTCGGGCCCGTGAGCAGGGTGTAGACCACCACCATCACGAAGACGATGTCGAACAGGTCGTCGGCCCCGTCGACGCCCTCGGCCAGCGGGATCGTGGCGAGCACGATCGGCACCGCACCGCGCAGGCCGGCCCAGGAGATGAACCCGAGGTCCCGCAGGACCATCGGTTGGACGATGCTGCTGGCCAGCACCGACAAGGGCCGGGCGACGACGGTGAGCACGAGCCCGGTCACGAGTGCCTGGACGACGGTGGTGAGGTCGATCCTGCCCGGCGACAGCAGGAGGCCGAGCATGACGAACAGCCCGATCTGCGCCAGCCAGGCGACCCCCTCGGCGAACGACCTGGTCGCCACCCGGTGGGGCAGCTCGCTGTTGCCGAGGATGAGGGCCGCGACGTAGATCGCGGCGAACCCTGACGCGTGCGCGGCGGACGCGAGGCCGTACGCCATGAACGCCAGGCACAGCACCGCGATCGGGTAGAGGCCCGAGGACGGCAGGGCGGCCCGGCTCATGATCCAGGCCCCGGCGAGGCCGCACCCGACGCCGATCAGGCCACCCACGAGCAGCTCGAACACGATGGTGCCGGCCACCTCCAGCACCCCGGCCTCGGCCGCGACGCCTGTCGAGATGATGCCGACGAGCACGACCGTGGGGGCGTCGTTGAGCCCCGACTCGGCCTCGAGCACGCCGGTCAGGCGCTTGGGCAGGGGGACGACCCGCAGCACCGAGAACACCGCCGCTGCGTCGGTGGGTGAGCAGATGGCGCCCAGCAGGATCGCCAGCTCCCAGGGCAGGCCGAGGAGGTAGTGGGTGCCGACGGCGACCAGCGCCACCGAGACGGCGACGCCGATCGTCGCGAGCGACACCCCTAGCCGGATGCTGGGTCGCATCTCGCGCCAGTCGGTGGTCAGACCACCTTCGGCCAGGATGATCGCCAGTGCCCCGAACCCGAGCGCATGGGCGAGCTGGGCGTCCTCGAAGGGGATCGCGAACGGTCCGCCCTCGCCGAGCAGGACGCCGATGAGCAGGTAGATCAGCAGGGATGGCAGACCGGCGCCTGCCGAGATCCGCACCGCGAGGATCGCCGCCAGGGTCACGACCGCACCGACCAGCACGAAGACGTCGAGCTGGTGGACGTCGAACGTCATGCACACCTCGTGCTCTTGGGCTGGGGCGGGCGGGCGGAGGTCCCGATCCTATCGGTGATCGTGGCTCGCGGATGACGGTCGCGTCGGCGCCTGCCGGGGGTGTGCCGTCGGCCGCGCTGGTGCAGAATCCAGGGCGCGGAGACGTTTGGACCCAGGGGCTGCCGGGTAGGCGTCCCCCGACGAAAGGGCGTGATCGATGTACGGCGACACCGCGGCGGGCCGCAAGCGCGTCGCCCAGCTCCGTGAGCAGGGCGGCGACATCCGGGCCCTCGCCTCCCGACTGGTGTCCCAAGCCGAGGCCGCCCCGTGGCACGGCAAGGCTGCCGACGCCATGCGCGAGCGCATCAAGGAGCGCGCCAACCACCTGCGCGTCGCCGCCGCACACCACGAGAGCGCGGCCGAGTCGCTCGCCCGGCACATCGTCGAGGTCGACAGCCTCAAGGAGGCCATCGACACCCGCTCCCACAAGGCGACCTCGCTCGTCGAGGACGCCCGCACCCGCGCCAGCGAGGCGGGCACCGCTCCGGACGGGACGCCGCGCGAGGCCGACGAGACCGACTCCACGCTGCTGTCGTTCGACCCTCCCCCGGCCGGTCACAAGGACTGGCTGACCGTGAACCTCCCGGGGCTCTGACATGGTGACGATCGACCTGACGACTCCGCCCACGCCCCCCGCCAGCTTCCTCGACGGGATGGCGCGGCGCGTCGCTCTGACCCTCCCCGAGCTGCGACTGGTCGCCGACCTCGCCGGCGGGGCACCGCTCCCCTTCGACCTCCAGCCCGCCGACAGCACCCGCGTGGACTCCGGCTCGCTCTCCGGTCGCCTGGGCCAGAGCCGCGGTTCGGTCGAGGACTCCGCCTACGCCGACGCGATCGCCACCCTGCACGACCCGGACGACTCGCTGCGCCGCCGCGGACTGCTGACCGACGACGGTGCCGAGCCCGGCATCGTCGGCGCCGTCGGCCTGCTCGCGACGCCACGGCTCGCGCTCGACATCGACGTCGCCGCGGGCGCCACCCAGGTGAAGGCCTGGCACCGGCAGGACGGTGGCGCGGTCGCGAGCCTGTCCACCTGCGACGGCATCGTCTTCGAGCTGGCGTGGTTCCCGGTCGACCAGTGGACCACCGAGCTGGCTCGCGTGACCGCGGTCCCCGAGGACCTGGCGCTCAGCGCCTCGCACGTGCCCCCCGTGCTCGACGTCCCCTACGCCCTCGCCGACTCGATCGGGGAGGCGCTCCGCTCGGGCCGCTCCGACCTCGTCCCGGTCCTCATCGGCCAGACCGACGGGGAGGTCCTGTCCGACGGCGACGCCCTCGGCCATGCCGAGGCCGCCGCGGCACTCTCCGCTGTCCACTCCGAGGCCAGGGGGCGCCTGCGCATCCTTGCCGCCGAGGTGTCCGACCGCGCCACGACGTCGGTGGGAGTGATCTCCTGGGTGCTGCTCCGGGACGGGTGGCACTCGCTCACCCCGCGCCACGACGACGGAGCCCGCGTCGCGATCGCCCGGGTCGACCCCGACGACCTCGCGACCGAGCTCGCCCCCGTCCTGGCGCAAGTCACCCTCGGAGAGGAAGTGTCGCCGAATGAGTGACCTCGACATCCCCCGCACGCACAGTGCCGACACCCCCGCCGAGACGTCCGCCTCGGTGGCCGCCGACAAGTACGACCAGATGCTGGCGCTGGCCGACCTGTTCGACGCCTCCGGCAACGAGATGCGCACGCGCGCCCGCCTCGGCGCCGAGATCCTCCGCGACGACGAGGTCGTCGACACCGCCGAGCTGTCGAAGGCGACCTGGGGCCAGGCCGAGGAGGACATCCGTGCGGCCACGACCGGCAAGCACGGTCTGTTGACCCGCTCCGTCGAGCTCGACGCCGACGCGCTCGTCGTACGCGCCACGGTGCTCACCTACCGCTGGATCGACGAGCTCCAGGAGGCGGCCTACAAGACGCTGGGCTCCATCGCCGGCCGCGCCATCGGCTACCTCGCCCCCGAGGTCGCGCTCGGTGGAGCGATCGTCAGCGCCGGCCTGATCGAGACCGACGCGCTCGACCGCGACGGCGTCACCGCCTACCTCAACGAGCTCGCCGAGAACAACCCCGAGCTGATGGACCACATCTCCGGGGGCGACGGCCTGCTCGACGGCCTCCACATGCGCTCGCTGCTCACCGCGGGCGTGCTCGCCTCCGACCTGGGCGCCCATGCGGCGCGCGGCGGCCTGCGGGCCATCGGGGTCGACCCGTTCCCGACCGACGCAGTGTCCGCCTTCCGCGACTCCGCCGGCTCGTTCGTGGAGGTCGAGGAGCCCGACGGCGAGGCGGCGACAGGCTCGGGCCGCGCGCCGCGCTCGCTGGAGGAGCTGATGGCCACGCTCGTCGCCGAGGACCGCAGGATCAGCGTCCAGCGCGTCGGCGCCGGCCGCTACATCGCCTATCTCCCCGGAGCGGTCGGATCGGAGTCGGGACGGCTCCGCCTCGTCGGGGCCGACCCCACGACCTCCGCCGGCCAGGTGATCCGCGCGATCGAGAAGGCCGTCACCGAGGACGACGCCCGCGTGATGCTCGTCGGCTCGGCAGCCGGTGGCACTCTCGCGGCCGAGATCGCCGCGACCGCCAGCTCGACCCGCTTCGTGGTCGACCAGGTCGTCACCGCAGGCGCGCCGGCGGCGCAGGTCCCGCGGATCCCCGAGTCCACGCGTGTGCTGTCCTTGGAGGACCGCTCCGACCCGGTGGCCCTGCTCGGCTCGCTGATCAACGCCAACATCGCCAACCGGCTCACTGTGGTGTTCAACGGCGCAGCCCCCGACGGCTCCCACATCTATGTCGCGGGCGCGAGGGCGGCCGACAGCGCCGACCACCCCGAGCTCCGGGCGGAGATCACCCGGATGCAGGACCTCGGCTACCTCGCCGGCTGAGAAGGCCTCTTGGCTGTACGCGCCCCCGAGCGCTCGGCGCCCGACGTCGTCTGGACTGACGAGCGAGCAAGCGTGACGAGCGCAGCGAGGCAGCGCCGTCGAGCGAGGAGGGAAGACGACGTCTTCAGGGGCGCCGAGCACGCGAGCGGAGCGAGCGCCATCAACTCAGACGATCTCGTGCACGAACTCGCCGAGCTGCGCGAGGTTGCGGCACTCGACCATGCGCACGATCTCGCCGTAGCGGTCAGCCGCGCTGTCGCCGGTCCCCCAGTGCCGCGGGTGCTCGGGGTTGAGCCACCACGCGTGGCGGGCTCGCCCCACGAGGTCGCCGAGCACCGGGAGCGCGAGGTCGCTGTAGTTGGACCGGCCGTCGCCGAGGATCAGTAGGGACGACTTCGGGCCGATCGCGTCGGCGTGCTGCTCGGCGAAGCGGGTCAGCGCGCGGCCGTAGTTGGTGCGGCCCCACAGCGTCGCGTGCGAGATGCTCTGCGCCAGTGACTCCATCACCTCGACCACGTCGGCGCCCGGCCGGAAGCGGTCACTGACCTCGACCACGTCGTCGACGAACGTGAAGGCGCGCACCCCGCTGAACGCCTCGCGCAGCGCGTAGACCAGGAGCAGGGTGAACTGCGCGAAGTTGGCCACCGAGCCGCTCACGTCGCACAGCACCACGAGGTCGCTGCGGTGCGGCCGCTTCGGCCGATGGTGGGTGGTCAGCGGCACTCCGCCGGTCGCGATCGACGCGCGGACCGTGCGGCGTACGTCGAGCGGGCCGCGCCGCTGCGCGTGCTGCTCCTTGGTGAGCCGGGCCGCGAGTCGACGCGCGAGGGGATAGATCTCGCGCCGCATCTCCTCGAGGTCGCTGCGGCGGGCCGCGGTGAAGTCGAGCCGATCGATGGTGGGCCGCACCGTGACGTCGGCGACGTGCTCGGGGCCCTTCTCCTCCGCGATGCGGCGACGGGCGTCACCCTCCACGAGCCGGGTGAAGTCGCCGATCCGCCGACCCGCCGCGCGCTGCGCCTGCTCGGCGTCGAGACCCTCCCCGAGGAGCCCCTTCACGAGGCGGTCCATCAGCTCGGCGGGCGAGACCCGCTGGAGCGAGGTGTACGCCGACCAGCTCGACAGCCCCGGCCCCCGTCCCGGCATCGCCCCGAACCGCGCCACCGCCTCGACGGCGAGGTCCTGCAGCGCCTGGAGGTCCCCGGACGCCAGCGCGTCGGCGAGCGCCTCGCGGAACCGTTCCAGCTCGGGCCCGGTGTCGCGCGGTCCGTCGACCGGGTCCACGTCCTCTCCGGCGACACCGCCGCCGATCAGGCGCGGGTAGTAGATGTCGAAGACCGCGTCGAAGGTCACCCGCTGCGGCTGGCGCTTGACGAGAGTCGCGGCGTACGTGGCACGCACGGTCTCCCGGTCGTGCCAGCTCACCTGCTCGAGCGCGCTGATCGCGTCGAGCCCCTCGGCCAACGACACGGACAGGCCTGCGGAGCGCAGTGCCTCCACGAAGCCGATGTGGGTGTCGAGCAGGCTCATCGGGGTCCCTGTCCGAAGCGGGGCGCAGCGAGCATTCGGATGGGGTGAAGGCTCACGAGATCACCTGCTCGCCAGCTTGAGCTCCTTGACCGCGCGCCGCTGGTCGGAGGCGTGCTTGAGCACCACGCCCAGCGTGCGTACGACGGTCTCCTCGTCGAGCTCGCCGATCTCGAGCGCGATCAGGGTGCGCGCCCAGTCGACGGACTCCGCGATCGAGGGCGCCTTCTTGAGCTCGAGCTCGCGCAGGCGTACGACGACGTCGACCAGCTGCCTGGCCACCTTCTCCTCCAGGCCCGGGACCTGGCTGGTGACGATCGCCCGCTCCCGCTCCGCGTCGGGATAGTCGAGGTGGAGGAACAGGCAACGCCGCTTGACGGCCTCCGACAGCTCGCGCGTGGCGTTGGAGGTCAGCACGACGAACGGGCGGCGCGTCGCGCTGACCGTGCCGAGCTCGGGGATCGTCACCTGGAAGTCGCTCAGCACCTCCAGCAGGAGCCCCTCCACCTCGACGTCGGTCTTGTCGACCTCGTCGATGAGGAGCACCGTCGGCTCGTCGCGACGGATCGCGCTCAGCAGCGGCCGGGTGAGCAGGAACTCCTCGGTGAAGATGTCGTCGTGGGTCTCGCTCCACGAGTCCTCACCGCCACTGGCCTGGATGCGCAGCAGCTGCTTCTTGTAGTTCCACTCGTAGAGCGCACGGGCCTCGTCGAGGCCCTCGTAGCACTGCAGCCGCACCAGCCCGGCGCCGGTGGCCCGCGCCACCGCCTTCGCCAGCTCGGTCTTGCCGACCCCCGCCGGGCCCTCGATGAGCAGCGGCTTCTCGAGCGCACCGGAGAGGTACGCCGTGAGCGCGGTGGCGTCGTCGGTGAGGTAGCCCGCTTCGCGCAGGCGTACGGCGGCGTCGGCGGGGGACTCGAACCAGGTCGTCACCGGCTGAGCCTATCTGTGCAGCCGCCACGCCCGGCCGACGCCACCTCAGCCGTGCTCACTGCGTTTCGCTGGCAGAGGGGGCGGGATTCGAACCCGCGGTAGGTCTCCCTACGACCGCTTTCAAGGCGGTTCCGATCGGCCGCTCCGGCACCCCTCCTCGTGCCGCGCCGGGGCGCCGCACACCCCGGGACTCTACCCAACGCTCCGCGGAGGCAGACCCACGCGGGCGCACCCGGACGGCGACATGGTGAAATCTGCGGCGTGACGACCGAGACAGCCACCGTCTACCGCCTGGCCCCCGCCGTCGCGGCCCGTCTGCTGGGCGCGGTGCTGGTCGCCGTCGCCGCCCTGATCCTGTTGAGCACGGTCGCGATCGCGGTCTTCGACCTGCACACCGTCTTCCTGCTGGTGCCCGTGGCCCTCACGATCATTCTTCTCGCGGCCACGTGGTGGGCGTGGCGGCAGAAGGGCTGGATCGCCCGCCTGACGCCGGAGGGCTACCGGGTCCAGTGGGTCCGTGGCGTCGGCACCGCCTCCGGCCGGTGGAAGGACGTCGAGGACGCCGTCGCGACGACGGTGGCCGAGTCCCCCGTGGTGGTGCTGCGGCTGCGCGACGGGCGTACGACCACCATCCCGGTAGAGATGCTGGCGGTGGACCGCGAGACGTTCGTCCGCGACGTCCAGGAGCACCTGCAGCAGGGACACGGCCTCCGGAAGTTGTGACCTGATTCGGCGCGAGCGCTCCGCGCCTTGTAACCTTCTCTGCGCCCGGCTCCGTCGGGCATGGAGGCGTCGCCTAGTCCGGTCTATGGCGCCCGCCTGCTAAGCGGGTTTGGGGCTAAAACCCCATCGAGGGTTCAAATCCCTCCGCCTCCGCCAGTGTGATCGGCCCCCTTCCTCCGGGAGGGGGCCGAATGCATTTTGCAAGAACCTGCAATGCACAGACCTGCAGGGACTGGACGCAGACGCGGCGCCGGGCGGTGGGAGAGAATGAACGGGTCATCCCCTGTGACGTCGTGACATCTAGAGGTGAAGCAATGACCCCAGTACGCCGCATCGCCGCCGCTGCCCTCGTGGCCGCGCTCGGATTCGGTTTCGTCGGCGTGGGCGCGTCCCCGGCCAACAGTCTCGACACCAGCTGGGGCGGCAAGATCAGGGTCAAGTGACCCCCCGAACGTGCCATGATGTGCACGCAGTGAAGAGCTGAGACACGGACCCCTCAACCCCCCACGAGTCCTGGTCCCACGGCCTCCCCCACAGGCTCGTCTCAGCAACGAGGGCAGCAACTCATCGAGTTGCTGCCCTCGCTCTCATCGGGCGGCCTTGCCCCCGGTGGGTTCGTCGGTCTCCCGTCCGGAGATGCCCCGTTTGCCCATCTCGTAGCCGAGCTGGAAGCGGGTCTCGACCTCGAACTCGGTCTTGAGGTCCGCGACGTAGCCGGCGTACGTCCGAGGGCTGACGCCGAGGCGCTTGGCGCCGGCGGGGTCGGCCCGCCCCTCCAGCAGCATCCGGATGGTCATCGCACGCTGCTCGGCGGCGATGTCGCGCACCAGCGAGGTCTCGCTGCTGGTGAAGGGACGCGCCCGCTCCCAGTGCCGTTCGAACATGTCGACGAGGTAGCCGACCATCGACGGCTCGCTGATCACCATCGCCGCGCTGAGGCCCTCGTGGCTGGGGATGATCGCGATCCGGCGGTCGACCACGATGAGGCGGTTGAAGAACTCGTCGAGGGTGCGGACCTCGGCGCCGGCAGCGGTCACCGCGGCGACGTACTTGCGGGTGTCGGCACCGCGGCGGGCGGCGTGCTGGTAGAGCGTACGCATCTTGACGCCCCGCTTGAGCGCGGCGATCTCGCGCGCGCCCACCTCGCCGAGCTGCTTGACGCCCCGCTTGTCCTGCGGCTGTGCGGTGAGCAGCTCGTCCTCGGCGTCGCCGACCAGCGAGGCGAGGAAGTTGCCGATCGTGGCCAGGCCACGGATCTCGGCGAACGGGCCGCCGACGGCGCTGGGTGAGCGGCGCCAGACGTGCGAGAGGGTGCTGAAGGCCTGCGCCCAGTGGGCGGACTCGGCGATCAGCTCGGCGCCTCGCTGACCGAGGGGGGCGACGACCTGGGCCTGCACCGCTGCCGGGTCGACGGCCCGCCACTGTGCTCCGTCCTCGCTCTTGACGACCAGTCCGACGTCGACGAGCAGGGCGAAGGCCTCCTGGAGCTCGCCCCGCTTGGCGATGCGCTTGTCCGTGGCGCTGATGCCGCCGGAGGACACGATCTCCTCGTAGAGCGGGGTGGCCCGCTCCTCGAACAGGTCACGTTCGTGCTGCCCCAAGGGCATGGCTCACCTCCCTGTCTCCCGCCGGTCTCCCGCGCACCCGCGTGTGAGGATGGTGCCACAACGGCCCACAGGCCCCACGGAAATGGCACCGACCCGCCCTCCGGACGAGCGGAGTGGCGGGTCGGCGACGTCGGACCGCAGGGAATCAGGCGTTCAGGCGGGCCTTCAAGGTGTCGAGCTCGCTCCACAGCACGGCCGGGAGGTCGTCGCCGAACTTCTCGAACCACTCCTGGATCTGCGGCAGCTCGGCCTTCCACTCCTCGGCGTCGACGGCGAGGGCCTGGGCCAGCTCTTCCTCGGTGAGGTCGAGGCCCTCGATGTCGAGCGAGCCCGGGGCCGGCACGTGGCCGATCGGGGTCTCGACCGCGGCGGCCTGGCCGTCGATGCGCTCGATGACCCACTTGAGGACCCGGCTGTTCTCGCCGAAGCCCGGCCACAGGAAGTCACCGTCCGCAGAGCGGCGGAACCAGTTGACGTAGAACATCTTGGGCAGCTTGGCGGCGTCGTTGTCCTTGCCGATGCCGACCCAGTGCCCGAAGTAGTCGCCCGCGTTGTAGCCGATGAAGGGCAGCATCGCCATCGGGTCGCGGCGGACCACACCGACCGCGCCCACCGCGGCCGCCGTGGTCTCGGAGGAGAGCGTGGCGCCCATGAAGGTGCCGTGGTTCCAGTCGCGGGCCTCGGTGACCAGCGGGATGGTGGTCTTGCGGCGGCCACCGAAGAGGATCGCGTCGATCGGCACGCCCCGCGGGTCGTCGTACTCGGCGGCGAGGATCGAGCATTGCTTGATCGGGGTGCAGTAGCGGCTGTTGGCGTGGCTGGAGAGCTCGCCGGACTCCGGGGTCCAGGGCTCGCCCTTCCAGCTGGTGGCCTCTGCCGGGGTGTTCTCCAGGCCTTCCCACCACACGTTGCCGTCCGGGGTCAGCGCGACGTTGGTGAAGACCGAGTTGCCCTTGCGGATGGTCTCCATCGCGTGGGGGTTGGTGTGCTCGTTGGTGCCGGGAGCCACACCGAAGAAGCCGAACTCCGGGTTGACCGCCCACAGCCGGCCGTCCTCGCCGATGCGCATCCAGGCGATGTCGTCGCCGATGGCCTCGACCTTCCACCCGGGGATGGTGGGCTTGAGCATCGCGAGGTTGGTCTTGCCGCACGCGCTCGGGAACGCCGCGGCGATGTACTTGGTGACGCCCTGCGGCGAGGTGAGCTTGAGGATGAGCATGTGCTCGGCGAGCCAGCCCTCGTCGCGCGCCATGACCGACGCGATGCGCAGGGCGTAGCACTTCTTGCCGAGCAGGGCGTTGCCGCCGTAGCCCGAGCCGAAGCTCCAGATCATCCGCTCCTCGGGGAACTGCACGATGTACTTGGTGTCGTTGCACGGCCACGCCACGTCGGCCTGGCCCGGCTCGAGCGGCATCCCGACCGAGTGGAGCGCGGGGACCCACTGCGGCGACTCGCCGGCGTCCTCGAGCTCCTCGATCCGGGTGAGGACATCGGTGCCCATGCGGGCCATCACGCGCATGGAGACCGTGACGTAGGCGGAGTCGGTGATCTCGATGCCGAACATCGGCCGCTCGGCCTCGACGTGACCCATGACGAACGGGATGACGTACATCGTGCGGCCCCGCATGCAGCCGGCGTACAACCCGCGCATGAGGTCCTTCATCTTCTCCGGGTCCATCCAGTTGTTCGTCGGACCGGCGTCGCGTTCGTCGACCGAGCAGATGTAGGTGCGGTCCTCGACGCGCGCCACGTCGGTGGGGTCGGAGGCCGCGTGGAACGAGTTGGGCATCACGTCGGGGTTGAGGCGCGTGAAGGTTCCCGTCGCCTCGAGGGAGCGGGTCAGCTCCTCCCACTCCTCGTCGGAGCCGGTGCACCAGTGGATGCGCTCGGGCTGGGTCAGCTCGGCGATCTCGTTCACCCAGGCGAGGATGCCTGCGTGGGTCGTCGGTGCGGTCTGCTCGGCGGTCGTCTCGATGTCGGTCGTAGCTGTCATCCCGGGTTCCTTCAGCGTTCGTCGCGATTCGCGCGGCCTCGTTGACGGCGACTTGGTCGGGACGCTAACGCTTGTGAAAGCACGCACATATTGGATCGATCACAGAGATGTGACGTGGATCTCGCTACTCCGACGTAGGGATCTCGAGCCACCAGAACGCCCTGAGAACAGTGAGCGTTCACATCGGCGTCACGCCGTCGGCAGCGCCACCTGGGCGGTGAGGAAGGTGGACACGAACTCGTCGTACGGCACCGGCTTGCCGATGAGGAAGCCCTGCGCGAGGTCCACGCCCTCGGCCCGGCACACCGCGAGGATGTCGGGCGAGGAGACGAACTCCGCCACGGTCCGCTTGCCGAGGTCGCGGGCGATGCCCACGATCGAGCGCAGGATCGTGCGGTCGACCTGCGACTCGTGGACGTGGGCGACGAACTCACCGTCGATCTTCACGTAGTCGAACAACAGGTGCTTGAGGTAGTAGAACGACCCGAAGCCCGCGCCGAAGTCGTCCAGGGCGAACGCACAGCCCAGGTCGGTGATCCGCTCGGCGAAAGCGCGCGCCAGGGCCACGTCGCCCACCGCTGCGGTCTCGGTGATCTCCAGGATCAGGGCGGACGGGTCGACGTCGTGCACGGTCAGGGAGTCACAGATCGCCTGCTCGACGTCGGGCCTGCCGATGGAGTGCCCGGACAGGTTGACCTCGAGCGCGAAGGTCGGGTCGATCCGGCGCAGCTTGGCGAGCATCTCGACGCTGTGCTCGACCACCCACGCGTCGACCAGGGGCATCAGGCCCACGCGTTCGGCGATGTAGACGAACCGGGACGGCGGCACCAGCTCGTCCTCCTCGCGGAGCCGCAGCAGCACCTCGGCCGAGGTGATCCGGTCGTCGGCGAGGTTCATGATGGGCTGGAGGTGGAGCTCGAAGCGGTCGTGCTCGAGTGCCGCCTCGATCCGGCTCTGCCACAGCAGCCGCGCAGCAGACCGCGGCGGCCTGAGCTCGCCCTCCGGCAGCACGGCGATCTGGTTGCGACCCGCGTCCTTGGCGTCGTACATCGTCATGTCGGCCAGGGCCAGGATGTCGGTGGCATGCTCGCTGGCTGCCTTGAAGGTCACCGCCCCGACGCTGGCGGTCACCCGTCGTCGTACGCCGTCGAGGGTGGCCGCGTGGGCGCGGACCAGGTCGACGATGGAGTGACCGACGCGGGTCGCCCCGTCCTGGTCGCCGTCGGTGAGGATCACGCCGAACTCGTCCCCGCCGAGGCGCGCGACCACGTCGGTGTCGCGCACGGCACGGCGCAGCAGGCCGCCGATGGTGACCAGGAGCTGGTCGCCGGCGTTGTGCCCGAGGGAGTCGTTGACCTGCTTGAAGTTGTCGAGGTCGAGCAGCAACAGGGCACCCGTGGGGCCGTGACGCCGGCACCGGTCGAGGTGACGCTGCAGCTCGCTCTCGAAGCGTCGGCGGTTGGCAAGTCCGGTGAGCACGTCGTGGTCCGCGAGGTGCGAGAGCCGGTCGAGATAGCGTCGCCGGTCGGAGATGTCGACGACGTTGACCATGATCACCTCGCCCATCCCGCGGTCGCCGACCACGGTGCTGCTGAGGGAGACACTCACGTCGTTGCCGCCTGAGTCGCGCAGCGTGCACTCGGACTCCAGCGCCTGGTCGCGACCGGACACGAGGCGGACGACGTGGTCCTGGATCCGGTCCTCCCCCGGCGACTCGAAGGCGCCGAGCTCGTGGCCGACCATCTCCGGGGGGTCGAGCCCGACGAGGACCGCCATCGAGGTGTTGACCCGGATGATCCGGCCCGCGGGGTCGAGGAGGGCGACGCCGTGAGGAGCGTCGTCGAACAGCCGCTCGACCCGTTCGCTGGCGACACGGGCCCGGCGGCCCTGCCGCTCGAGGTCGCGGACGATGCGTTGGAGTACCGGCGCGATCACGAGCGCGACGGCTGCCCACACCACCGCCCGGCGCCAGTCGCCGGACGGGTAGCTCGGTGCTCCGATGACCAGGATCGGGATGGCGAAGGTGAGGACGGCCAGGGCGCTCGCGACCCACAGCTGGCGCAGTGTCCCGGTTATCGCCAGCCAGAGGATCGGCAGGAGGAGGAAGACCGACATCCCCGACGCCGAGCCTCCGGCGCTGGCACCCGCCGCGTCATGGAGCAGGGCGGCGTAGGGGAACAGGAGGTAGGCCGCCAACGGGTGCAGCCAAGAGGCTTCGTCGCGACGCTGGCTCACGAAGAAGACGATCACGACGGGGACCAGGCTCAGGGCTGCGAGCCCGGCGACCCACCACGGCCGGTCGTAGGGGGGCAGGACGACAGTCAGCAGGCCGATCCCGGCCACAGCCGCGAACGGGAGAGCGAGTGCGGGCGTGTCTCTACGCGGATCGGCTGAGGAGGACTCACGCGCGGCGGTCCCCGAGACGCGTGGTCGCACCCTCACACACTAATGCGGCACGCGCGGCGTGTCCGGCTATTCGTCATCGAGGTCGGCAGCGACCCGGCGGTGGGCCTCCCAGATCTCCTCGGGCATCCGGTCGAACTGGGAGAGGTGCTCCTCGCGGAAGCCCATCTCCTGCTGCCAGCGGGCCTTGTCGATCGTGAGGATCCGCTCGAGGTCCTGGGGCGGGATGTCCATGCCCTCGAGGTCGAGCTCCTCCTCGGTCGGGATGATCCCGACCGCCGTACGCCGGCCCTTGACCTCGCCGTTCTTGAGCTGGAGCAGCCACAGCAGCGGACGCAGGTTGTCGCGGTATCCGGGCCACAGGAAGTGGCCGTCCTCCGGGTCCTTCTGGAACCAGTTGACGTGCGCGAAGATCGGCTGCTCCTTCGCGGCGCCGACGATGTCGAGGTAGTGGCGGGCATAGTCACCCTCGCCGTAGGCCATGAACGGCCGGTTGGACATCGGGTCGTAGCGCAGCTGACCGTCGACCCCCTCGGCGGCGAAGGTGGCCTCGGCGCCGAGCGTCAGGCCGTCGTAGACACCCTCGGCGAGGTCGGTGATCGCGCGGATCAGCGGCTCGCGGTCGCTCGTGCGACCACCGAAGATGATCGCGTCGATCGGCACACCCACGGGCTCGTCGTAGTCCGGCGCGATGTTGGGGACGTTGGCCAGGGTCGTGGTGAAGCGGCTGTTGGGGTGGGCCCATGCCGCGGTGTCGTTGCTCTTGCGGTCGGCGAGGGGCGCGCCCGTCCAGTCGAGCCAGCCGCGCACGTTGCTCGGCGGCTTGGGGGTCTTGCCCTCCCACCAGACCTCCCCGGTGGTGGGGTTGTAGGCGACGTTGGTGAAGATCGCCCTCGATCCCTCGCCGATCGAGTGCAGGGCGTTGGGGTTGGTGGTCTCGTTGGTGTCCTTGGCGACGCCGAAGACGCCGTACTCCGGGTTCATGCCCATCAGGCGACCCGACTCCTCGTCCACCCACAGCCACGCGATGTCGTCGCCGTAGAACGAGACGTGGTAGCGGTCGCCGAGCGCGTCGGGTGCCGCCATCATCGCGAGGTTGGTCTTGCCGGAGGCGCTCGGGAAGCCGCCGCAGACGTGGTAGGTCTTCCCCGTCTCCTTGTCATGGATGCCGATGAGCATGTACTGCTCGGCGAGGAACTTCCTGCTCGCCCATCCGTCGTACGCCCCCTGCCGCAGGCCGTGCGCGATCTTTCCGAGCAGGGCGTTGCCGCCGTAGGACGAGCCGAAGTGCAGGATCGTGCGCTCGTCGGCGACGGTCACGAAGTAGCGCTGGTCGTCGGGCGTGCCCTGGCCGAGGTTCTCCAGGTCGCCGGTCACGTGGACGGCGCGCACGAAGGAGCCCGGGTCCTCGAGCTCGTTGACGAACTGCACGCCCACCCTGGCCATGCGGATCATGTGGAGCACGACCGTGCGGGTGTCGGTCAGCTCGACGCCCGCGGCCCACGGCTCCAGGGCGTTGCCGGCGGGAGCCATCAGGTAGGGGATGACGTACATCGTCTTGCCCGCGGACGCGCCGCGCATCCGGTCGTGCAGCAGCGGCTTCATCTCCGAGGCCGGGCGCCAGTTGTTGTAGACGCCCTTGTCCTTCTCGTCGTTCGTCGCGACGATCGTGCGCTCCTCCGAGCGGGCAGTGTCCTTGTGATAGCTGCGGGAGTAGTAGCGGTCCTGGCCGGCTCGCTGCAGCTCTCCCGCCGCGACGGCCTCCTCGAGGAGTCGGGCGTCGTCGGAGGCGTTGACCACCTCGACGTGCTCGGCGCCGGTGAGCTCGGCGTACTCCTTCACGAACTCACGGACCTGGGGGTTCGTCAGCCCGGCATCATCCAGGACTGCCTCGAGATCTGCCATCGCGCTGCCTCTCATCCTGCGGCGGGTGCGGGCCGCCGCGTGTGCGGGTGCTAGGCACCATAGGGCACCTTTCGACGATCCGAACCGGCTCATGGGGTGATGCTGATTTCGCCCGCCCCGAGGGGGTCGGCTATCCTCGTCGAGTCCTCGCGGCGTGCAAGCGCAGCGGACGACGAGCGCCTGTAGCTCAACGGATAGAGCATCTGACTACGGATCAGAAGGTTTGGGGTTCGAATCCCTACAGGCGCGCAGATCGGTTCAGCGCGAGACACCCACCGGGACGCTTCATCCCGGTGGGTGTCTCGCGCTGGTACACCCCATGACCTGCGCAGACAAGGTGGTGGGAGACGGGGTGCTCTCACAGAGTGGCCAGGTAGAACGACAGCACGAAGCCCGCGGCGGTGCTCAAGGCCACCGCCGGGCCGCCCTGCTCGTAGGCCTCAGGCATCAGCGTGTCCGCGAGTGAAGCGAGCACCGCGCCGGCCGCGAACGCCAGCGGAAGCGACAGCGTCTCAGGCTCCGCAGTCGACAGTGGTCCGGCACCGACCACGACAGCAATGACCAGCAACGCCGCACACGCCGACCAGGTGCCGACGATGAACAGCTGAGAGCGGCCATGAGCCTGCATCGACGCACTGCCGACGAGCGCCTCGGGGAAGTTCGAGACGAAGATGGCCGCGAGCAGAGCGAGACCTCCAGTCCCTTCACCCAGGGACACGCCCAGGGCCACGTTCTCCGGAACACCGTCCAGGGTGACCGCGGCCAGGAGCGCCAGCCCTGCAGCGCCGCTGACGGAGGCCGGCGACGCCGCGGCGTCGGAGGCGGGAGCATCGAGGTCGAGCTTCTCGCTGCCGTGGTCCTCTTCTCGATGGCCCTCGGCTCTCCGATCCAGCCATTGGCTGACCAGCGTGAACACCACTGCACCCGCGAGCAGGCCCAACACCGAGCGCCACAGCCCACCCTGCTCGTAGGAGTCCTCGAACAGCTCGAAGGCCAAGGCTGTGATCAGGGCACCAGCCGCAAAGGCCAGCATCGCCGCCAGCACACGCTTCGGCAGCCGGAACCGACCGCCCGCCACCGCTCCGAGCACCAACGCGCTCGAGGCCACCAGACCGAAGAGCACAGCCTCACCCATGCTCGGGGGTACCCGGGACCAGGTACCTCTATGCCGCCATCCCTGGCTGGGAGCGCTCACAGCCCTCGCGTCCCCCTCAGGCGTAGACAGAGTGCGGTTTGGCACCTATGTTCGAGCCCAGGGTTGGGAGCGCAGCCCGCGGCATGTGTCTCGCCGCGACGACTCTCCTCGAGAGGTCTGCTCATGTTTCCCGCCCACCGGCAGCTCGCACCCGACGTGACCAACAATGCGAACCCCCCGGTTGATGAGCTGCAGCGCGAGCGAGCTCGCCGTGCCGCTGATCCCGACCCGTTCGGTCTGGGGCTGCGTGATCTCGCCGCCAACCCCGCGCTGATCGAGCAGGCCAAGGGTGCGTTGATGCTGCACTTCGGAGTCGACTCCCACCAAGCCTTCGCAATCCTGCTCGGATGGGCGCGGGCCTCCCGCACCCCCGTCGTCGTCGTTGCCCACACCCTGCTGCGCGGGATCTGCGAAGGCAATCCGCACACCGAGGTCCGACAGCGGGCCCTGGTGCAGTGGCTCGAGGCGCAACTGCGCGACGGCGCTCCGGACCCCCCGCAGGTCCGAACGCCCCCGCTCCCATGGCGAACCGGCACATGAGACTCCGCCAACGCAGGCGGCCCTGATCGGGGGAGTGCAGGGGCGCGCGACTCACGCAGACGTGCGTCCCTGCACACCCCACCCGCGCTATCGCGGTGTCACACCGGTGCGGACCAGCTCCTCGGCCACGCGGTTCAGCTTCACGTTCTGGTGCTGAGACACGCGGCGGAGGACGGAGAACGCCTGATCGGGTGTCAAGCCGAACCGTTCCATCAGGATGCCTTCAGCCCGACCGATCGCGGTGCGATGGGAGATCGCCATCTCCAGGTTCTCGGCGTTCTGCGAAGCCGCCAGCGCCACGCCCACGTGAGCGGCCAGCGCATGTCCGTTGTCGATGTCGTCGGCGTCGAACGCATCGGGGTTGGTGGCGTACAGGTTCAGGGCGCCGAGCGTGTCGTGGGTCGTGTAGAGGCGGTAGCTCACGATCGAGGCGACCCCCACCTCCTCCGCGATCATGGGCCCCCAGGTGGGCCAGCGGTCGTCGGTGGCCAGATCACGGCTGTGGACGACCTCGTGCATGTGGAGCGCGTCGAAGCACGGGCCTTCCTTCAGCACGAACTGGAGCTCGTCGATCCGGTTCAGCGCCTGCGTGGTCCCCACCGGGGTGTCGATCCCGCCCGCGTGCACGATGGAGATTCCGACGAGGTCGCACCCCTGGATGATCTCGGTGGCGACCAGCACGACCTTCTCGAGCGTCAGCTGGGTGCTCGACCACCCCTGCATCGAGCGAGCGGCATCTGCCAGCTGTTCGGCGAAGCTCGCCGGGGTCTCCATGATCCGCAGTCTCCTCCCACCCCTCTACCCTGGCCAGCGCCGACCCCCAAGGGTGGGATCGGGATCCGAAGCCGAACTTTCGGTCAAGGCACTGGCCAGAAAGAGGTCAGGAAACGACGATCCACGACATCTGCTGGACGACGGGCGCACTGTCAAAGCGCCCCTGACCGCAAGGGGGTGGCGCAGCACATCAGGGGCTCGGACCTCGCGCCTAGAAGACCTAGCCGTGGGGGCTACCCGTGTCATCTCACCAGCGTCAGCGTCCGGTTCCGTCGTCCCGAGCCACCGAGCGGTCGTACCTGCACCGCATCGGCGTCCTGCTCGTCCTCGCGCTGGTCGCGTCGGGGCTCTCGGCGCTGGTGAGCCCCGCCGCCGCCACCGCGGACGAGCAGACCGCGGCACCTCAGGGCTACATCGTCTCGTTCGGCGACGGCAGCACCGTCGCGGACCGAGAGGCGGCGCTGTCGGCCGCGGGAGCGACTGACGTCTCCGCGGTGCCCAAGCTAAACATCTACTCAGCCTCACTGGACGCGGCAGGGCTGGACGCACTTCGTGCCGACCCCCAGGTCCGCCAGGTGGAGGCCGACAAGGTCCGCGAGGTCCAGGGCGCCCCGGACGACCCCGGCTACGTCGCGCAGTGGGGTCTTCCCCAGATCGGGTGGGACGCGGCGTACGGCGCCGTGCAGCCGGCGGGTTCGGCGACGGTCGCGGTCCTCGACACGGGCGTCAACCCCACCGACGACCTGGGCGGCAACCTGGTCCCCGGCGCCTCCATGATCGACGGGGACGACGGCACCGCGGACCCCAACGGGCACGGCACCGGCATGGCCAGCATCATCGCCGCCGGCACCAACAACGGCACGGGCATCGCGGGCGTGGGCTACGCAGGCGTCTCGGTGATGCCGGTCAAGGTCCTGGGCGCTGACGGGCTCGGCCAGGACTCCGACATCGTCGAGGGCGTCGTCTACGCCGCCGACCACGGCGCCGACGTGATCCTCATGTCCTTCTCCAACCCGGGCCGCAGCGGGGCACTGCAGGCTGCCGCCGACTACGCCTGGTCGAAGGGTGCGGTGCTGGTGGCCGCGACCGGCAACGACGGCTCGACCACCGACACCTTCCCCGCCGGCCTCGCCAAGGTGGTCGGCGTCTCCGCCACCACCCGGGAGGACACGTTGTGGAGCGGCTCCAACTCGGGGGCCGACACCTTCCTTGCCGCGCCCGGCGTCGACGTCGCGACCGGTTCGAGCTCTCTCACGGGTACGTCGGCCTCGGCCGCGATCGTCGCCGGCACGGCTGCGCTGGTGAAGGCCAACGACCCCTCCGCCTCGAACGGCGTCGTCGTCGGCCGCCTCGCGCGCAACGCCGACCCCGCGGGCACGACTGCCGAGACCGGCAACGGCCGGGTCAACCTGGCCCGCGCCCTGGCCGACACGGCGACGGACCCCGTCGTGCCGCAGGGCGTCGCTGGTGCAGGAGGGCCGGTCGTCGGGCCGTACGTCGCAGCGGCGAACAACGACGCGCACATCGCGCCCGGTTGGGCGCCCACGAACACGCCGACCACCTTCAGCACGCTCTACCGCAAGACGACAGGCAACGCGGTGCAGCACGTCCGGATCACCCTGCCAGCGGGCTACACGAACATCAGCGTCGCCGCGACGGCGTACTCCTCAGGCACCTGGAGCACGCCTGTGATCAACCAGGTGAGTAGGACGGTCGACGTCCAGCTCGTTTCCGGCACGGGGCTGGCCGTCAACGATGTCGACTGGGCGCGGATCGACGTCACGGCGACGACACCGCAGGCCAACCAGAGCGGCAACGCCGCCGATTGGCTGATGCAGACCTTCACGAACACCGCTGGCACGGCGGGCGCACAGAGTGACAACCCACCCGTTCTCATCGGCACCACCACCAACCCATCGGCCACCATCACCTTTGTCGACGGGACCGGCGCCCCCATCTCGAATCCGGTCCTCGAGAATGACGAGTCTGCGATCGTGCGCGTTCGCGTGACGTCCGCCTCAACCGCGACCACGATCAAGTACACCGACATCGCCGTCCCCACGTGCTTCAGCAGCCCGACGGCAGTCACGACGACCTCCAGCGCCGGCGGCACCGGCGGCTACGCGACCACCGTCACGGACGGGTTCATCCGCATGGCCGGAGGTCAGATCCCGAACAACGGCTTCCTGACGGTCGAGTTCACCACGACTCCGAACTGCACGTCCGGCACGTACCTGATCTCGTCGGACCCGAGCACGAACGCGTCCAACCCGCCCTCCGGCACGAACCAGTCGGTCTCGACCACCGGTGGTTCTCTGACCGTTGCCGCCGGGCTGGCCGATCTGTCGATCACCAAGACCGACACGCCCGACCCGGTCAACACGAACGGCACGCTGACCTACACCCTGGGTGTGTCGAACGCCGGACCGAACGACGCCTCGGCGGTCAAGGTGGTCGACACCCTCCCGGCGGGCACGTCGTTCGTGAGCGCCACGGGGACGAACTGGAACTGCGCCAACGCATCGGGCACGGTCACGTGCAACCGCACTGGAGGAAACCTCGCGCCCGGCGCGGCTCCGGCCATCACGATCACCGTCACGGCCCCAATCGCAGGGGGATCCATCACCAACAGCGCTACGGTCTCCTCGCCCAACGACAACACGCCCGCCAACAACACGGCCACCGCAAGCACCAGGGTGAACATCGCGCCGGTGGCGGTCGATGACACGGCGACCACCAATGAGGACACCGCGGTGGCCAAGAACGTGATCGCCAACGACACGGATGCGGACAACACCAACGCCGAGCTGAGTGTCAAGGCGGGGTCGGTCTCGAACCCGGCACACGGCACTGCTGCGCTGGTCACCAGTGGCCCGGACGCTGGCAAGGTGCTCTACACCCCGGATGCGAACTACAACGGCCCGGACAGCTTCACCTACCGCGCGACCGACGGGACCGCGGACTCAAACATCGCGACGGTCAACGTCACGGTGAACGCGGTGAACGACGCACCGGTGGCGACGGTCTCGTTGTCCCCGACGTCGCCGACGACAGATGCAACCCTCACGGCGACCGCAACGAAGTCCGACCCTGACGCGGACCCCGTCACGTTGACGTACGTCTGGAAGGTCAACGGGACAGTTCGCCAGACCACATCTGGTTCCTCCTCGCTGACAGACACCTTCGACACGTCGGCTTCCGGCAACGGCAGCGCCGGTGACGTGGTCAGCGTGGAGGTGACGCCGAACGACGGGACAGTCAACGGTGCGGCGGTCAACGACTCGGTCACCGTCGCCAACAGCGCCCCGGAGCTGGGGTCGGTGGCCATCACCCCGACCACGGCCGGGACGAACACCATCCTGACCGCGACCCCGAACGGGTACGCCGACGCTGACGGCGACGCCGCCAGCTACCACTACCAGTGGTTCAAGAACGACACCGCCCTGGACGGCGAAACCGGCTCCACGCTGGACCTGGGCTCGGACGGCAACGGCGGTCGCGGCGACGTGATCAAGGTCGAGGTCTACGCCACCGACGGCAACGGCGGCACCTCACCGACCCGCGCCGACCAGCTCACCGTCGCCAACACAGCCCCGGACCTGGGGTCGGTGGCCATCACCCCGACCACGGCCGGGACGAACACCATCCTGACCGCGACCCCGAACGGGTACGCCGACGCTGACGGCGACGCCGCCAGCTACCACTACCAGTGGTTCAAGAACGACACCGCCCTGGACGGCGAAACCGGCTCCACGCTGGACCTGGGCTCGGACGGCAACGGCGGTCGCGGCGACGTGATCAAGGTCGAGGTCTACGCCACCGACGGCAACGGCGGCACCTCCCCGACCCGCGCCGACCAGCTCACCGTCGCCAACACCGCCCCGGACCTGGGGTCGGTGGCCATCACCCCGATCACGGCCGGGACGAACACCATCCTGACCGCGACCCCGAACGGGTACGCCGACGCTGACGGCGACGCCGCCAGCTACCACTACCAGTGGTTCAAGAACGACACCGCCCTGGACGGCGAAACCGGCTCCACGCTGGACCTGGGCTCGGACGGCAACGGCGGTCGCGGCGACGTGATCAAGGTCGAGGTCTACGCCACCGACGGCAACGGCGGCACCTCACCGACCCGCGCCGACCAGCTCACCGTCGCCAACACCGCCCCGGAGCTGGCCCCGATCAGCAATCAGATCGTGGACGAGCAGGCTGTCCTGTCGTTCACTGCAGAGGGGTCCGACCAGGACAGCCCAGGTGACACGCTGACCTACTCGCTGGTCGGCGCCCCCGCTGGCGCATCGATCGACCCACAGACTGGAGAGTTCACCTGGACCCCGAGCGAGACCCAGGGCGGCGCGGCGTACGAGCTCACCGTGAAGGTTTCCGACGGGACGCTCCACGCGACGCGAACCTTCACCGTCACCGTTGCCGAGGTCAACGTCGCCCCTGTGCTCGCGCACATCGACGACCAGGCCATCGATGAGGAGACCGTGCTGGCCTTCACCGCCACCGCGACCGACGCCGACCGTCCCGCCAACACACTGAAGTTCTCTCTGGTCGACGCACCGGCGGGTGCCGCGATCGACGCGGACTCCGGCGACTTCACCTGGACCCCGAACGAGAACCAGGGCCCGGGCAGCTACACCTTCACCGTCAAGGTCACCGACAACGGCACCGGCACCCTGTCCGACACCGAGGAGATCACCGTCACCGTCACCGAGGTCAACGTCGCCCCGGTGCTCGCGGAGATCGGCAACAAGCAGGTCGCTGAGGAGACCGAGCTGTCCTTCACCGCCACCGCGACCGACTCCGACCGGCCGGCCAACACACTGAAGTTCTCCTTGGTCGACGCACCGGCGGGTGCCGCGATCGACGCGGACACCGGCGACTTCACCTGGACCCCGAACGAGAACCAGGGCCCGGGCAGCTACATCTTCACTGTCAAGGTCACCGACAACGGCACCGGCACCCTGTCCGACACCGAGGAGATCACCGTCACCGTCACCGAGGTCAACGTCGCTCCCGTGGCAAACGCTGACTCGGAGACGGTTGGGGAGGACTCGGGCGCGAGCACAATCGACGTGCTCGCCAACGACGAGGATCACGACGTCCCGGCCCAGTCGTTGAAGGTCACCACCGTGACCCAGCCGGCGAACGGCACGGTGACGATCACCAACTCCGGTGCCAACGTGTCGTACACCCCGAACGGCAACTACAACGGGACCGACACCTTCACCTACACCGTCACCGACAACGGCACCACCGACGATGAGGCCGACCCCAAGTCCGACACCGCGACAGTCACGATCTCGGTGACCGCGGTCAACGACACCCCGGTCGCGAACGACGACACCGCCAGCACCGACGAGGACACCCTGGTGGCCACCGACGTGATCACCAAC
>NZ_JAFMZM010000003.1:81626-635447 GCF_024436375.1 Nocardioides astragali
CACCGTCACCTACAAGGCCACCGACGGCGACCTGGTCTCCAACCAGGCCACCCTGGTGATCAGCGTGACCGCGGTCAACGACACCCCGGTCGCGAACGACGACACCGCCAGCACCGACGAGGACACCCTGGTGGCCACCGACGTGATCACCAACGACACCGACGTCGACAACACCAACACCCAGCTGTCGGTGGTCGAGGCCTCGATCTCGGCGACCAACGGCACCGCCACCCTGGCCGCTGACGGCCGCACCATCCGGTTCACCCCGGACACCAACAAGAACAACGGCAACGTCGGCCCCGCCGGGTTCACCGTCACCTACAAGGCCACCGACGGCGACCTGGTCTCCAACCAGGCCACCCTGGTGATCAGCGTGACCGCGGTCAACGACACCCCGGTGGTGACAGCGGGTCCGGCACAGTCCACTGACGAGGGCAGCTCGGTCACCATCAGTGCCAGCTTCAGCGATGTCGACGAGGGCCAGACCCACACGTACACCGTGGTCTGGGGCGACGGGTCCCAATCGGAAGGGACTGCGACCGGCGGCGCCGTCACTGCGAGCCACACGTACGCGGACAACCAGGCCGGCAACGCACCGTACATCGCGACCGTGACGGTTAAGGACAACGGCACGACCGGCGGGGTTGCTGACCCCAAGTCGGGGTCCGTGAGCGTGAACGTCACGGTGAAGAACGTGGATCCGGTGGTGAACACGGTCACCATGTCGAACATCAACCCGGTGACCGGCACGGCCACGCTCGAGGCGACCTTCACCGACCCGGGCGCTGACACCTTCCCGGGGAGCGGATTCACCGTCACCTACAGCGGCGGGGCAGCGACAGTGACCAATGTCCAGGTCTCAGGTCGGACGATGACCGCCCAGGTGCAGCTGCCGCGCGGCTGCTACACCTACACCGTCACCGCGACGGTGCGGGACGACGACGGTGGGAGCGGCAGCAAGTCCGCGCCCTACGGCAGCACAGACATCTACCAGGCCGGGTTCAGGGACCCCATCCGGGACAACGAGCGCAACATCGCCAAGTACGGCAACGTTGTCCCGGTCAAGGTCCAGCTCACCAGCTCGTGCTCCGGTGCGGCCATCACGACGCCCGGGCTGCTGTACCTCACCGTTGCGGAAGGGAATGTCAGCGATGATGTCCCTGACGGCACCCCGAACGTGGTCGTCGAGAGTGTCAGCAACGCCGACACCGGAACACAGATGCGGATCTCGGGCGGGATGTACATCTACAACCTGAGCACGAGGAGCATGAAGGCCGGTCAGGACTACACACTGCGAGTCCGGCTCGGCAGCTCGACCGGGCCGATCATCCTGAGGGCGCTGTTCCAGCCGAAGAAGTAGGCGGCGGGACGTCACAGACCCAGAGCGCACGAGGGGGTAGGTGCGCGGTGGGGGGACTGGAGAAGAGCGGGTCACCAGCATCAAGCTGGTGGCCCGCTCTGCGTCGTCAACTGACGTCACGTCAGCGCCGACAGTCCCTCCGATGCCTCCCAACAGTCAAGTCAGCCGACTGTCCTCAGCAGGTGCAGGCGGCCGACTCGAGGTCGTGCTCGCAGTCCTCGAGCTCGTCGGTCGAGGTCGACGCCGCCGGCTCCCCCGCGTCGGGCGAGACCGCGTCGGGCGAGACCTCGTCGGGCCGCCCCGGCAGCAGCCACGCCATCACGACCACGACGAGCGAGATCGCGGCGCTGACGGCGAACGCGGCCTGCATGCCCTCGAGCTGGGCCTCGACCGGGCCGGCGCTCCCCACGACCCGCTCGGCCTGCAACGTCATCACCGTGACCGAGAGCGCGGTGCCGAACGCCGCGGCGACCTGCTGCAGCGTGCCGAGGATCGAGCTGCCGTGGGAGTAGAGGTGCATCGGGAGGGCGCCGAGACCCAGCGTGAAGACCGGCGTGAACGTGGCCGCGAGGCTGATCATCATCAGCATGTGGAGGCCGAGCAGCTGCCAGTAGGGCATCGTCATCGAGATCTGGGTGAAGCCGACCAAGCTGGCGACGATGCCGAGGGAGCCTGGGATCACCAGGACCCGGCCGCCGAGCTGGTCGAAGATCTTGCCGACCGTGGGGCCGAGGAGCCCCATCGCCAGTCCGCCCGGCATGACCAGCAGGCCCGTCTCGAGCGGCGAGAGTCCACGCACGTTCTGCAGGTAGAGCGGCAGGAGGATCATGGCGCCGAGCATCGACATGAACGCCACCGACATCAGCACCAGCGCCTTGGTGAACGTGCTGCGGGTCAGCGCACGCAGGTCGAGCAGCGGAGCACCGGTGCGCTGCAGGCGGAGCTGGCGAGCGACGAAGGCGCCGACCAGGGCGACACCCGCGGCGACGATGGCGAGCGCCATGCCGGCCTCCCCCTCGGCGAACCGGGTCAGTCCGTAGACCAGGGTGCCGAACCCGAGCGCGGCGATGACGACGCTGACCCAGTCGATGTCGCTGACCTGGGGCTCACCGATGTCTTCCAGCTGCCGCAGTCCGGACCACGTCACCGCGGCCGCGATGGGAAGCACGAGCAGGAACAGCAGCCGCCACGACCCGAGCTGCAGCACCACGCCCGACACGGCAGGGCCGAGGGCCGGCGCGACAGAGATCGCCATCGTGACGTTGCCCATGACCCGGCCGCGGTCGCTCACGGGCACCACGGTCATCAGCGTGGTCATCAGCAGCGGCATCATCACCGCGGTGCCGGCGGCCTGAACGACGCGGCCGAGCAGCAGCACCTCGAAGAGCGGGGCCACCGCTGCGAGCGCCGTGCCGGTGAGGAAGACGCCCATCGCGGTGGCGTACGCCGTGCGGGTGCTCACCCGCTGGAGGAACCAGCCGGTCACCGGGATGACCGCCGCCATGGTGAGCATGAACGCGGTGGAGACCCACTGCGCCGCCTGCTCGCTGACGCGGAAGCTCTCCATCAGCCGAGGGATCGCGTTGATCATGATCGTCTCGTTGAGGATCACCACGAAGGTGGCGATGACGAGGAGCCGCACGACGGCGGGGGTACGGCGAGGCGTGGCGCTCGCCAGCTCAGGCGTGGTGGTGTCGATGGACGCAGGCATGAGGGCTCCTCTGAGGACGGTGAGCGAGCTCGGCTCCGCCCGCTTCTGATCGAACGTCGAACGGGCGTCATCTATTTCGACAGGTCCGGACGACCGAACTCATCGGCGAGGGCTCGACTGCGCCAAGTGTGGCGAAGGTCCACGAGCTCCAGCCACCGATTTTCCGCTTCCCGCGTCGAGTCGTGGCGGTCGCAGCGCCACCAGGACCCCCACCAGCAGCAGCGCGCCCCCGCCCGCCTCGGCGGCGTTGGGACGCTGCCCCAGAATGGCCCACGCGGAAGCCATCGCGACCACCGGAGCGAGCAGCACCCACGGCACGACCGCGCTCGAGGGCCAGCGAGCGAGCAGGCCGTTGAAGATGCCGTAGCCCACCAGCGAAGCCAGTCCGGCGGTGTAGAGGGTGGACAGCGCGGCCTGCCACGAGAAGCCGGTCAAAGCCGCGCTGACGGCCGACGAGCCGTCGAGGACCAGTGAGAGCGCGAAAAGGGGGACTGGCACGACGAGCGCCGACCACACGGTCAGGGACAGCCCGCCGGGCACCCGGGCAGCACGCGCCACGACGTTGCCGATACCCCACGAGAGCGCCGCCAGCAGGCAGAGCAGCAGCGCGCCGAGCGGGACGTGGCCCCCGCGCCCGAGCCCGACGACCACGAGGCCGACGACCCCGAGGGTCACGCCCGCTGCTTGGGCGACCGTCGGGATCTCACGAAGCACGCCGGCGGCGATCACCACCGTGAAGACGACTTGTGCCTGCAGGACCAGCGCGGCGAGGCCGGGGGGCATGCCTGCCGACATGGCGAGGTAGAGCAAGGCGAACTGTCCCAGGGACATGAACAGCCCCACCGCGAGGATGCTGCGCCACGGCGCATCGGGACGAGGGACGAGGAAGACCGCCGGCACCACGACCGCGGCGAACCGGAGGGCGACGAAGAGCAGCGGGGGGACGTCGGCCATGCCCCAGTCGATGACCACGAAGTTGAACCCCCAGATGGTCGCGACGAGGGCGGCGAGGAGGGAGTCACGGAGGTTCACGCGCCTCAGTGTGGGTGCTGGCGACCATGAAGGACCAGCGAACTCTCCTGCACTGTTTTGTGTAGCATCCCTTCATGATCGACCTGGCCGCCCTCACCAGCCTGCAAGCCGTCGCCACCCACGGAAGTGTCGTCGGCGCCGCCGACGCCCTGGGCTTCACCCCCAGCGCGATCTCCCAGCAGGTCAAACGTCTCGAGAAGCAGGTGGGCGTCGCGCTGCTGGAGCGCGTGGGACGCGGCGTGATGCTGACCGGACAGGGGCTCCGGCTCGTCGACGAGGGATCACGCCTGCTCTCGGATCTCGAGGAGCTCGAGTCCGGCGTGCACCGCGACGCGGGACGGGTGGTCGGCCGGCTCCGCGTCGCGGCGTTCTCGACGGCCATGCGCGGGCTGGTGGCCCCGGTGGTCCGTGACCTGCTCGGCCGCCACCCCGACCTCGCGCTCACCCTGGCCGAGCGCGAACCGTGGGACACGATCGACCTCGTGGCGTCCGGTCAGCAGGACCTGGGCATCGTGCACAGGTGGGGCGACGTCCCTCTGCACGTGCCCGAGCACCTGGTCGCCGTCACGATCGCCCACGACGTCGCGGACGTGATCGTGCCGCGAGGCCACCGCCTTGCCGGACGTACGCGCGTCTCACCACCCGACCTGCTCGACGAGTCGTGGGTGGCGACCCCGGAGGGCACGATCTGCAGGCAGTGGCTGATGCGCATGCACGACGGCACCGGCCGCACCCCCCGCATCGCCCACGTGGCGCTGGAGTTCGACTCACACCTCGCGTTGGTGGGCGCCGGCCTGGGGATCGCGCTCGTCCCGCGGCTCGGTCGGCGACCGCTGCCCGACGACGTCGTCGCCGTCACGGCTCATCGACCCTCACCCACTCGTGAGATAGCAGTGGTGCACCGGACGTCCATGCGCGACTCCCCCGCCGTCCGGGAGGTCGTCCGCGCCCTGACCTCGGCCACGTCTCCCTAGGAGGACCTCGGCGCCGTCAGCGCGCGGCGCCCAGGGCTGCCGCGTCGCGGGCCAGCTGCTCGACGAGCGGCCAGTCCTTGCCGCGCAGCGCAGCAGCGGGCGTGAGCCACGAGCCGCCGACGCAACCGACGTTGGGCAGGGCGAGGTACGCCGGTGCGCTGGCGGCGGTGATCCCGCCCGTGGGGCAGAAGCGCGCGTCCGGGACCGGACCCGCGACGGACTTGAGCCACGCCGTGCCACCCGACGCCTCGGCCGGGAAGAACTTCATGTCCGTGAAGCCCGCCTCCAGCACCGCGAGCACCTCCGACACCGTGGAGGTGCCGGGCAGGAACGGCAGCCCGGTGGCGGCCATGCCCTCGAGCAACGACGGCGTGGCGCCTGGCGAGACGAGGAATCCGGCACCGGCCGCGCGGGCCTGCTCGGCCTGGTGGGCACTGAGCACGGTGCCGGCGCCCACGAGGATCTCCGCCACCTCGGCCGCGATGGCAGCGATGGCGTCGAGCGCGACCGGCGTGCGCAGCGTGAGCTCGATGGCCGGCAGGCCTCCGGCGACGAGCGCTCGGGCGAGAGGGACCGCGTGGGCGACGTCGTCGACCACGACGACCGGCATGACCGGGACGAGGTCGAGCAGGGACGGGGACTCAGGCGTGCTGGGCAACGGGCACCTCCGGGGACGGCATGTCGAACGCGGGGAAGACGCTGGCGCCGGCGTCGGCCGGCCCGACGGTGGCACGGAAGGCGGCGAACAGCTCGCGGCCGGTGCCGGCGAACTCCTCGCCTTCGGGGGCGCGCCCGGTCGCCGGGCGCGAGCGCAGGGCGGCCTCGTCCTCCACGGACAGGCGACCGGTGGTGGCGTCCACGGTGACGACGTCGCCGTCGGCGATGCGGGACAGCAGACCGCCGAGCGCGGCCTCCGGCGTCACGTGGATGGCGGCCGGGACCTTGCCCGAGGCACCGGACATGCGACCGTCGGTGACGATCGCGACCTTCTGGCCGCGGTCCTGCAGGACGCCGAGGGCGGGCGTCAGCTTGTGCAGCTCGGGCATGCCGTTGGCCGCCGGGCCCTGGTAGCGGATGACCGCGATCAGGTCGCGCCCGTCGAGACGGCCCTCGGCGAAGGCGGTGAGGAAGTCGGCCTGGTCGTCGAAGACGAGCGCGGGCGCTGTCACCACGCGGTGCTCGGGGGCGACGGCCGAGGTCTTGATGACCGCCGTGCCGAGCGGGCCGGTGAGCACCTTCAGGCCGCCGTCCGCGGCGAACGGGTCGTCGGCGGGGCGGAGCACGTCGTGGTCGAGGCTGGCCTTGGGGCCCTCCTCCCAGGTCAGGCTCTGACCGTCGGACGGGGCGCCGCGGAGCACCGGCTCGCGGGTGTAGAGGGAGAGCCCGCGTCCGGCGATCGTCTGGACGTCCTCGTGGAGGAAGCCGTGGCGCAGCAGGGTGTGCACGAGGAACGCGATGCCACCCGCGGCGTGGAAGTGGTTCACGTCCGCCTGGCCGTTGGGGTAGATCCGGCACAGCAGGGGCACGACAGCCGAGAGGTCCGACAGGTCGTCCCACGTCAGGGCGATCCCTGCGGCCCGGGCGATCGCGACGAGGTGGAGGGTGTGGTTGGTCGACCCGCCGCTGGCGAGCAGCGCCACACACGCGTTGACGATCGTCCTCTCGTCGACGAGCTCCCCGACCGGGGTCGGTTCGCCGCCCTGCCGGGTGATGGCGACCGCGCGGGACGCGGCGGCAGCCGTCAGCGCCTCGCGCAGCGGCGTACCGGGGTTGACGAAGGACGATCCGGGCAGGTGGAGGCCCATGACCTCCATCAGCAGCTGGTTGGAGTTGGCGGTGCCGTAGAACGTGCAGGTGCCGGCCGAGTGGTAGGACGCCGCCTCGGCGGCGAGGAGCTCGTCGCGGGTGGCCTTGCCCTCGGCGTGCAGCTGGCGGACCCGCGCCTTCTCGCCGTTGGGGAGGCCGGACGGCATGGGCCCGGCGGGGACGAAGATCGTCGGCAGGTGGCCGAAGGAGAGTGCTCCGATCAGCAGGCCGGGGACGATCTTGTCGCAGACCCCGAGCAGGAGGGCGCCGTCAAACATGTCGTGGCTCAGGGCGATCGCCGTCGACATGGCGATCACGTCACGGCTGTAGAGCGACAGCTGCATCCCGGCGCGGCCCTGGGTGATGCCGTCGCACATGGCCGGCACACCGCCCGCGACCTGGGCGAGCCCACCGGCACGGACCGCCGCCTTCTTGAGCAGCGGCGGGTAGTCGACGAACGGCTGGTGCGCGGACAGCATGTCGTTGTAGCTCGTGACGATCGCGAGGTTGGGCTTGACCCGTCCACGCAGCGCGACCTTGTCCTGCGCCTCGCTCGCCGCGAAGCCGTGGGCGAGATTGGCGCAGCCGAGGTCCGTCCGGGCGGCGGGGCCGGTGCCGGCAGCGGCGCGGACCCGGGCCAGGTACGCCGCGCGGCTGGCGCGGCTGCGCTCGATGAGCCGGTCGGTCACGTCGGCGACGACGGGGTGGAGGGGGTGGGTGGTCATTCGATCTCCTGCCAGGTGCGGCCGTCCCGCTCGAGGAGCAGGGCCGCGGCGGTCGGGCCGGTCGTACCGGCGGGGTAGGGCTTGGGCGAGACGGCGGTGTCGCGCCAGCGGCGAAGGATCGGCTCGACCCACGCCCAGGCGGCCTCGACCTCGTCGCGGCGCATGAAGAGGGTGGGGTTGCCCTTGATGACATCCATGAGCAGGCGCTCGTAGGCGTCCGGCGAGCGCTCGGTGAAAGCGGTCGCATAGCTGAGGTCGAGGGAGACGGGGTGCAGCCGGATCCCGCCGGGACCGGGCTCCTTGGCCGTCATGTGCAGCTGCATGCCCTCCTCGGGCTGGAGCTGGATGTGCAGCCGGTTGCCCAGCGCCACGCCCTCGGAGTGGGGGAACATCGCGTGCGGCGGCTCCTTGAAGACCACCACGATCTCCGACAGCCGCGTGCCCATCCGCTTGCCGGTGCGCAGGTAGAACGGGACGCCCGCCCACCGCCAGTTCTGCACCTCGGCGCGCAGTGCCACGAAGGTCTCCGTCCGGCTGCCCGGGCGGCCGAGGTCCTCGGCGTACGACGGGACGACCGCGCCGTCGACGACGCCCTGGCCGTAGCTGCCGCGGACCGTGTCACGGTCGACGTCGCTGGGCGACATGGGTCGCAGCGCCTGCAGCACCTTCAGCTTCTCGTCGCGGACCGTCTCGCGACCGACATAGGTCGGGGGCTCCATGGCGACGAGGCACAGGAGCTGGAGCAGGTGGTTCTGCACCATGTCCCGCAGTGCGCCCGAGGTGTCGTAGTAGCTGCCGCGGTCGCCGACCCCGAGCGTCTCGGCGACGGTGATCTGCACGTGGTCGACCCAGCGGGAGTTCCACAGCGGCTCGAGGAAGGTGTTGGCGAACCGGGTGACCAGCAGGTTCTGGACGCTCTCCTTGCCGAGGTAGTGGTCGATCCGGAACACCTGGTGCTCCTCGAACACCCTGCCGACGGCGTCGTTGACGAGGCGCGCGGACGCGAGGTCGACACCGATCGGCTTCTCCATCACGACGCGCGAGGTGGCGTCGACGACGCCGATCTCGTCGAGGCGGTCGCAGATCGGGCCGAAGAGGGCGGGCGCGACGGCGAGGTAGAAGGCCCGCACCTGACCCCGGTCGCGCTCCTTCAGCAGCCCGTGGAGCAGGTGCCAGCCCTCGGGATCGGCCGCGTCGATCGTCAGGTGGTGGATCCTGTCGAGCAGGCGGGTGACGGCCTCGGGGTCGAGGTCCTCCGGGGGGAGGTGCTTTCCGAGCGCCTCGCGGGCGAGGCGCTTGTAGCCCTCGTCGTCGAGGTCGCTGCGCGACGCCCCGATGATCCGGAAGTCGATGGGCAGCTGGTGGGCACGCTCGCGGTGGTAGAGCGCCGGCAGCAGCTTGCGGAGGGCGAGGTCGCCCGTGCCTCCGAAGACGACGAAGTCGCACGTCGGCAGCTCGGTCGTCAGCTCTGTCGTGGGCAAGGTCACCGGAGCACCGTACGTCAGATAGGCCGCATTAGTACATGCCTTGGGTCTTTTGAAGACAGAAGTTCATCGAGTTTTGTACTCTTCGCACGATGACTCAGACCGCAGGCACCCTCCTCGACCTCGTCCGCACCGGACGGGCCCACACGCGATCCGACCTCCGCCGACTGACCGGGATGTCACGGACCGCGGTCGTGGCGCGCGTGTCGGCGCTGGTGGACGCCGGACTCCTGGTGCTGGGCGAGGAGCTCGACAGCACCGGCGGCCGTCGACCGGGCGGCCTGTCGTTCAACGTCGACGCGGGCGTCGTCCTCGCCGTCGCGGTCGGCAGGTCGCGCTCCCAGCTCGCGGTGTTCGACCTGGCGGGGGACGAGCTGGCCGCGAGCGCGATCGAGCACCGGGTGGGCGCGGACCCCGACGAGGTGCTCCGCCCGGTGGCGGGCGGGCTCGCCGACCTGGTGCGCGACCTCGACCGGCCGATCCTCGGCATCGGGCTGAGCATCCCGGGCACGGTCCACCCCGAGCGCGCCGTGAGCCTCGACTCACCCGTGATGGCGGGCTGGGACGGCGTGGACCTCGCCCCCTACTTCGCCGGCGTCAGCACCGCACCTCTGCACGTCGCCAACGATGCCGACGTGCTCGCGCTGTCCGAGCAGCGCGGCCACGCCGCGCGCTACGACGACCTGCTGGTGCTCAAGGCCTCCACCGGGCTCGGCCTCGGGATCGTCGCGGCAGGCACGATCGTCACCGGTCACCTCGGGGGAGCCGGCGAGATCGGGCACGTACGCATCGACGCTGCCGCCGGGCGTACGTGCCGGTGCGGCGCCGAGGGGTGCCTCGAGACGCTGGCCGGTGGATGGGCGCTGGTCGCACGGTGCGCCGACTCCGGCCGCAAGGTCGAGCACGTGCGCGAGCTCACCTCCCTGGCGCTGGCGGGGGACGCCGAGGCCAAGGCCCTGCTGCGCGAGAGCGGCCGCCTCGTCGGCGAGGTGGTCGCGGCCGCCGTCACCCTGCTCAACCCGCAGGCGGTCGTGCTCGGTGGCGACATGGCTGCCGCCTTCGACGTCTACGCCGCCGGCGTGCGCGAGAGCCTGTACGCACGCGCCACCGCGCTCGCGACCCGCGAGCTGCAGGTCCTCCCGTCCACCTTCGGGGACCGGGCCGGCCTGGTCGGGTGCGCGGTCATGGCGTTGGACGCCGCCCTCGCTCCGACCTCGATCGACGCGATGCTGGCGGTCCCGGCCGCCTCCTGACGCGGCGCGCCCCCTCACGGAAGGCGTGTGAAGCGCCACTCCATCTCGGACGTGTAGGTCTCGCCCGGCCGCAGGACGGACGAGGGCCACTCGGGTCGGTTGGGCGAGTCGGGGAACAGCTGGGGCTCCAGCGCGATCCCGTCGCCCTGCCGGTACCTTCCCCCGGTGGTTGATCGCGTGCTGCCGTCGAGGAAGTTGCCGGTGTAGACCTGCAGCCCGGGCTGGTCGCTCCAGAGCTCCAGACGCGTCCCGCTGACGTAGGACTCCAGCACGGCGGCGCGCCGCAGACCGCTGCCCCGCACCACGTAGTTGTGGTCGATGCCTCGCGCGTCCACCACCTGCACGTGCTCCGAGCGCAGCGCCGGCCCGACGAGGCGGGTGTCGCGGAAGTCGAAGGGCGTGCCGGCCACCGGCTCGTGGCCGCCGGTCGGGATCCCCGTGGCGTCCACCGGCGTGTAGGCGTCCGCGTCGACCAGCAGGAGGTGGTCGTCGATCGTTCCCGCGCCCTCCCCGTCGAGGTGGAAATAGGCGTGGTTGGTCATGTTGACGACGGTGGCCGCGTCGGTCGTCGCCCGCATCGTCACCGACACCGTGTCGCCGTCCACCCGGTAGCTGACCTGGGCGGTCACCGCTCCCGGGAAGCCCTGGTCGCCGTCGGGGCTGACCATGGCCAGCACCACCGTGTCCGCGGTGTGCTCGACCACGTCCCACACGTGCACGTCGAAGCCCTCGGGTCCGCCGTGCAGGCTGTTGCCGCGGTCGTGCGTGGCAACGTCGACGACCTCCCCGTCGAGCTCGAAGCGGCCCGCTGCGATGCGGTTGGCGTAGCGCCCGATGGTGCCGCCGACGTAGTGGCCGCTGCTCAGTCGCTCGGCGACGTCCGGGTGGCCGAGGACGACGTTGCGCCGGACGCCCTCGGACCCGGTCACCTCCAGACGGTGGACGGTGGCGCCGAGGGTGAGCACCTCGACGACGGGCCCCGGCGCCGTGCCGACGGTCAGGAGGCGTACGTCGCGCCCGTCGGGCATCTCGCCGTACACGCTCTCGGTGGTCACAGGTGTCATCCTCGGTGGTTGCCGTGCGGGGAGTGGAACTGGCCTGCCGGGAGGCCGCACGTCCTCCCGGCAGACCAGGCTTGTCAGCGCAGCCGGACCTGCGCGGAGTCGGTCGAGCGGGTGAGGACGTCCGAGCGTGGCGTCACGATCCGCACGACGTACGAGCCCGGGCGCTCGGCGGTGACCCGCCAACGTGCCCGACCGGTCGCGGAGAGGTCGAGCCAGCGGGACCGCACGACCTCGCCTCGGCGAACGAGGGCGGCGCGCACGCGGTCGGGTACCAGGCCTCCGGGATCACTGGTGACCCGCACGCGAGCGGTCGCAGCCTCGCCGTCCGTGGTGCGGACGACGCGGAGGCGGGTGTGCGACGCGGCCCTCACCACCCGGAGCGCCACCGTCGAGGCCGAGGCCGCGTGGCGGTCGCTGCCGTCGTAGAGCACCCGGAGCGTGTGGTCGCCGACGCCGAGGTCGGCGGTGTCGACCAGGAGCCGGAGCCGCCCGTCCACGAGCTGTCCCGAGGCGACCAGCCGGTCGCCCGCGACCACCCGGACGTTGCCCGTCGGGACGGACCCGTCGCCTGCGACCCGGACCAGGACCGGGACCGTGGCGCCGACGCGTGCCACGTCGACGCTCGAGGCCGCCAGGGCACTGGGCGCCAGCGCCCGGCCCGCCGCCGGGACGACGACCGTGTTCACGGGCTCCACGTTGCCGGCGGCGTCCACCGCCCGGTAGGCGACGGTCGTCGCGGCGGGACCGATCGGGAGGGGGCCCGCGTAGGTGGTCCAGGCGCCGGTGCCGATGCGGGTCTCGATCCGGCTCACGCCCGACGTGGCGTCAGCGGCTCGGACGGTGACCTGCCGGCCGGAGGCGTCGTACGTCGCGCGGCTGACCGGGTCGGTCGTGTCGATGCGGACCTCCGTGGAGGCCGTCGCCGACCAGTTGCCGGTGATGTCGAAGGCTCGCGCCTCCACGCTGTGCGTGCCGTCACCCGACACGGCCAGCGTGCGGCTGGCGCCCGAGGTGGCCGACCACGGTCCGCCGTCGACCGAGGTCTCGACGAGCTCCAGGCCCGAGCTGTCCGTGGCCGTCGCCGTCACGGGCACCGGGGCGGTGGTCCACCAGCCGCCCGCACCGTCACTGGCGCCGGTGGTCAGCGTCACCACAGGGTCGTCCGCGTCGGTCACCGTGACCGTGGCGACGGGGCTGTCGGCCGAGCCGGTGACCACGGTGCCGGACACCGTGAACGTCCCGGGCGCGGCGTACGACGCGGGGTCCACGTCGTCCCAGCGGACCGCCACCTGCTCGGTGGATCCGTCGCCCATCTCGGCCGTCACGGTCGGCGGGAGCCCGGGAGCCGTGCCCGCCCGCGTCGACACCGAGGGGTCGGTGACCGACTCGACGAGGAGGTCCTCCTGGTAGGCCGCGCGCATGGTGTCGAGCTCGGCCTGGGTCACCGGGATGACGGTGCCGTGGCGCGGGCTGCTGGGCAGGTCGGCCGTCGGCACGGACACCCAGCTCCCGCTGGCGATGTCGTCGGTGCGGAACGCGAGGTAGCCCTTGCCGCCGTGGTAGCTCGGCTGGTCGATGAACATGTACCAGCGGTCCGCCACCTCGTTGTCGGGGAAGACGGTCGGGCCCTCGCCCTGGCTGAACGTGCCGCCCCAGGGGTTGGGCTGCCCGACACCGACCTTCTCCTTGACGAGCTGCCAGCCGGGCGACGAGGTCGTGGTCGGAAGTGACCCGGTGACCGTCGCGCGCAGGTCGGTCGAGCGCTCCTGGCGCGGCATCATGGACGCCTCGTCCTTGATGACGCGGTAGTAGGTGTCGCCGTCCTTGACCACCGTCGCGTCGATCATGCCGCGACCCGTGCCGCGCTTGACGTCGACCCACGGCTGCGGCTCGCTGAACGTCACGAAGTCGCGGGTGGTGGCATACATCATCCGCTGGTAGGACGTGTTGATGTCGCGGCCGGCGGTGCTCATGGTCGGGTAGAGCGCCGACGCCCAGTAGACGACGTACTCCCCCGCCTGCTCGTCGTAGAACGCCTCGGGCGCCCACGTGTTGCCGGCGAAGTCGGAGGAGACCTTGATGTGCCGCTGGTCGGACCAGTTCACGAGGTCGGTGGACTCCCAGACCTCGATGTACTTGCTGCCGGTCTCCTGGGCCTCGCCGAAGTCGACGGCGGGGTAGGCCTTGAGGTCGGTCGCCAGGAGGTAGAACCGGTCGCCCTCGGCCGAGCGGATGATGAAGGGGTCGCGAAGACCCATCGTCCCCTCGTCCGAGGCCAGGATGGGCTGACCGTCGTTGAGCACGTCGTAGTCGAGGGGGTCGTTGCCCCGGCTGGCGCCGAGGTAGATCTTCTCGGCGTTGTCGGTGCTCTCGCCAGCGAAGTAGGCGAAGGCGTACGCCTCGTAGTCGGCCGGCGCAGGCAGGGGCTGCACGCGGACGACGATCGATCGGGAGGCGGAGGCGGCACCACGGGTGGCGGTGACCGTCAAGGTCACGTCGACCGGCTGCGCGCCGTGGGCCGGGCGCGTGACCTCGCCCGTGTCACTCACGACGTCGTCGTTGCTGGAGTCCCAGGCCAGGGTCGTGGCGTGCAGGCCCTCGCTCGGCAGGGTCAGGTTGCCCCGGACGTCGTCGGGGTGCACCAGCTGGACGGCCACGACCGCCTGCTGCGCCTTCCCCTCGTCCGACTGCTCCTCGGGGAGCACGGTGACGGCGAACTGCTTGGTCCGCGAGACAGCGCCGCGGGTGACGGTGGCGGTCAGCGTCGCGGTCCCCGAGGGGTCGCCGTACGGCGGTCGCGTGACGTCTCCCGCCGCGGTGACGACCGACGCGTCGCTGGTCGCCCACGTGATCGTCGAGCCGTTGGTTCCGCTCGCCGGAAGGGACAGGTCGGCGACCACCGCGCCGGTGTCGCCGAGGGTCAGCGCGGCCGTGTCGGCCTCGGCCGCTGCGGTGCTGGTCTCCTCCGCCGACGCCGCGGCCTCGGCGCCGGTCAGCGCCCGTGAGTAGATGCGGAAGTCGCGCAGGCGACCCTTGAACGACAGGTCGCCGCCGTAGGCCGACCGGCCCAGCACGTTCTTGGTCGTGGTCCCGTCCGGGGTGCCCATCAGCGACGGGTTGGTCGTCAGGTTGCTGTTGGTCGCGGCCAGCACCCCGTCCTCGTAGAGCCGCGCCACGCCCGGGCTGCCGGGGGTGCCGCCGTCGATGCTGAAGGTGACGTGCCGCCACTGGCCGGTGGGCACCAGGCTTGCCCGCGCTGTGCTCTGCTCGGTGGCGAAGCCGTTCTCGGCGATGGTGGCGCGGAATCGTCCATCCCTGTCGTTGGTGGTGAACAGGTAGCCGGTGCCGTTCGGGTACGTCGCGGAGTTGCCGAGGTTGTACATGAACCAGTTGTCATCGGTGGGGAGGCTCGGGTCGACCCACACGTCGAAGTCGACGGTGACGTCCTGGAGGCCGGCCAGCAGGTTGTTCGGGAGGGTGATCGCGTTGCCCGAGCTGTTGCTGCCGCCGCTGAAGATGAAGCCGTCGCCGCCGTTCCACGAGGCTGTGCCGGCGACGGCGCCGTGGCGGCCGTTGCCCGAGGAGTCGGTCGCGACGGTCCCGGAGGACTCGTCGAGCTTCCACCAGCCCACCAGGTCGGAGGTGAGGTCTCCCTCGACCGCGGAGGCGGGCCCGACACCCGCGACGACCCCGCCCATCGAGGCAGCCAGCGCGAGCGCGCCGACGGTCCAGGCGCGGACCACGCCGCGCCATGCGTGCCGGGTGCTGCTGGTCATGCCGGTCTCCTCGTGGCTCGCGCGGCTCATCGGCCGGCTCCGGTCACTCGCAGGGCGGTGGTGCCCGACGAGCGTGCGACGGTCGCCGATCCGGCGTACGTCACGCTGATGCGGTAGCTGCCCGGGGCGAGCGAGCGGAGGGCCAACCTCGCCCGGCCGTCCGTCAGCGTGAGGGTGCGCGTCAGGACGACGCGTCCGTCCCGGCGGACCTTGACCCAGACCTTGCCCTCGGCGGCGACGGCCGCGGACACCTTGGCGGTAACGGTTGCCCGCCGTGAGGTCGCCTTGCGCGGACGGACGCTCGCCTTGGTGGTCGAGCGCGCCTTGTCGACGACCACCGTCACGGTGTCCTGGGAGGCCGCGTTCGCGGCGTCACCGGCGTAGCTGACGGACAGGGTGTGGGTTCCCACGCCGAGCTTGGCTGCGGGCACCGCGAGCACAGCCCGGCCGTCGACCAGTGTCGCGGTGGCCAGGGCGTCTGCCCCGTCCACGAGAGTGACCGTTCCCGTCGGCTGCGAGCCCTGCCCGCTGACGCTCACGTTGAACCGGACCGGGCTGCCCAGCCGGACCGGGTCCTGCGCCGGCACGGCCGCGGTCACCGTCGGCGCCAGCTGAGTGCCGGCCGCCGGGACGTTCAGCGTTCCGGGCTGCTCGACTCGGCCGAGGCGATCGACCGCCCGGTGGTCCACGGTGGTCGCTGCCGCACCCAGCCGCACGGGGTCGGCGTACGTCGTCCACGCACCGCCTGCGAGGCGGTACTCGACCCGCTCCACACCGGCACCCGCGTCCGCGGCGGTCAGCGTGACCGTGCGGGTGGCGGCGTCGAACGCGGCCTGGCTGACCGGCGCCGAGGCGTCGACGGCGACCGTGAGCGGCCTGACCTCCCCGACGTTGCCCGCCGCGTCGACGGCGCGGACGCGGACCGTGTGGACGCCGTCACCGGCGACGGTCACCTCACCGTTGTCGCCGGCGATGCTGGCCCAGGGGCCGTCGTCGACCGACACCTCGATGCGCTTGACGGCGCGGTCGTCGGACGCGGTCACCCGGACGGTGGCCGGCTCGGCGTACCAGCCGTTGACGTCCTGCCCGAGCACCTCGAGGTCACCGACCACGGGTGCCACGGCGTCGGCGGTCCGCATCCGGATGAAGGTGACCGACGACGCGGGGAACTCGTAGACGAACGACTCGGAGATGCCCTCGACCTCGCGGGTCCGCGGCTTGATGAGGTCCGGGTTCGTCTTGGTGTTGGTGCTGGTCGGCGAGGGGGCGCTCAGGGTGGTCACGGTCGCCGTCGGCTCGATGCCGGCGTCGGCGACCTCGATCCGGGTGCGGGCCGGGCTCGTGGAGGTGTTGACGACCTTCGCCACGATGTCGCCGCTCGCCTCGTCACGGGTCACGACCTGGAACACCTTGGCCGGCGGCGCCGGCTGGTCGTACTCCATCTGCAGCACGCCGTCGAGGTAGAGCTCGATGTGGGTGCCGTCGACGACCACCTTGATCCGGTACTTCTGCCCGGTCGTCAGGCTGTGGCCCTCCAGGGCCTTGACCTCGCCGGCGTTGCCGCCGGTGGCGCGCTGGAGCACCGACCGGCTGTTGCCCCAGCCGCCGAGGTTCCACCAGTAGAAGTTGTTGGACCCGGTGGCGCCGAAGCCGACGAGGAATCCTTCGGCACCCGCGAGCTTGGTGGCGTCGAGCTCGAGCGTGTAGTTGCTCCAGTCCTTGGCGTAGGCGCCGGTCACGATGCTGCGGGCGTCGTTGACGGAGGTCGACGACTGGACGTAGCTGCCGCCCGTCGCCGCCCACGAGCCGCTCTGCGGCGACCACTGCGAGGCGTCGGCGAACCCGTCGGAGAACAGCACCTGGTTGGTGTCGTTGGACGTCACCGTGACGTTGTCGTACGCCGCGGACGTGGACCAGGTCGAGAGGAAGACGCCGCCGGTGATGTCCTCGGCCGAGCTGACGGCTCCGTCGAAGGTGCTGGGGACGACCTCGTCACCGACGTTGTTGCCGAAGAGCTTCTGGACCTCCCAGTTGGGCGTCTCCCACGACTCGTCGTTGTCGAACCAGATCGCGTCGGGGTTCCACTGCACGTGGGACTCGTTGGACAGCAGCGGAGCGTAGGACGCGAGGCGGACCACGTCCGCGTTGCGCTGCAGGCCCGTCATGTACGACGCCTCAGCCAGCGCGTTGTACATCGTGTTGCCGCGCGAGGCGTACTCGCCCAGGAACACCTTGGGGTCGTCACGGTCGTAGGAGTCGTAGCGGTGGTGGTTCTCGAGGAACCACTGCGGGTCGCGGTAGTAGTGCTCGTCGACCAGGTCGACGTCCTGGGCGCGGTTGAAGTCCCAGAGGGTGTCGAAGCGGGCGCCCGAGGAGTCGGGGCCTGAGTTGGAGATGATCTGGATGTCGGGGTACTTCGCCGCGATCGCGTCGCGGAACTCCGGGAAGTTCTGCTCGAAGGTCGTGGTGTTCTCCTCGTTGCCGAGGCCGATCATCTCCAGGCCGAACGGCTCGGGGTGGCCCAGGGCAGCCCGCTTGGCGCCCCACTCCGTGTCCGTGCCGCCGTTGGCGAACTCGATCAGGTCGACCGTGTCGTCGACCCAGCGGTCGATCATCGCCGGGTCGTGCATCTCGGGGATGCCGGCGCCACCACACCCGTTGGCGCCGACGGAGACGACCGGAAGGGGCTCGGCGTCGAGGTCCTCTGCGAGCTCGAAGTACTCGAGGTAGCCGATGCCGTAGGACTGGTTGTAGCCCCAGAAGTTCCAGTTTGTCGGGCGCTCCTCGACCGGGCCGATGGTCTCCTTCCACTGGTAGGTGCGGCGACGGTCGGTGAAGCCGCTCTCCTCATAGGTGCGGAAGGTGCCGACGTTGGTGACGCAGCCGCCCGGGAACCGGAGGAACGTCGGGTCCATCGCGGCGATCTTCTCGGCGAGGTCCTTGCGCAGGACGGACTTGCCGTTGACCGGGCCCACCCAGCGGTCTGCGGGCATCAGAGAGATCATGTCCAGCCGGATGACGGACGGAGCCCCGGCCAGGACGGCGAGGCGGCCGGCGTCGGAGGTGACCGACGGGTTCAGGGTGAAGGGGTACTTCTTCCATGTGTCGGAGCCGTCGAGGGCGACGGTCGCCGACGCGAGGGTGGCGTCACCGGCCGCGTTCTCGAGCCGGACGGTGAGCTGCTGGGCGGTGGTGCTGCGGGCCCAGACGTAGCCCTCGTAGGCAGCCCCAGCCTTCACCGCGAACCCGTTGTTGTAGCCGATGTTGCGGATGCCGTCGCCCGCAGCGCCGGCCTCGAGGCGCAGGTGGTTGCGGTTCATGGCGTTGAGCCGGTTGTCGTCGTTGACCACGGCCGTGGTGGTGCCCAACGCGCTGCGGTCGAGCCGCTGCCAGGCGGTCATGCCGTTGAACGAGCCGTTGTCGGAGCTGTTGAACTCGAACGAGCGGTTGCGCACCAGCTCGGCGTACAGACCGCCGTCGGCGGCGTAGTTGATGTCCTCGTAGAAGATGCCGAACATCGTGTCGCTGATGGACGCGCCCGTCGCGTCGCCGTCGATGCTCAGCGTGGACATCCCATCGTCCACCTCCGAGAGGAGGAACCGCACGCCGTCCTCCTCGGAGCCACTCACGAGCGCACCGTCGTCGCCGAGCGCGACGTACGACGTCTCGTCGCGCAGCACCACTGTGCCGCCGCCGGCGTCGGTCAGCCTGAAGGTCGTGGGGTCGTCGCCGGCCCCACCCAGGACCAATGCGCCGTCGCGGAGCACGAGCGGGGCGTCGTCGGTCGAGAGCGCGAGCCGGCCTTCACCGAGGTCGGTGGCACGCAGGCGCAGGCTGGCGGTCGGCTGCTCCGAGGTCAGGCGCAGGGCACCGTCCGCCACCACGAGGTAGGGGGTGTCTCCCTTCGCCTGCAGGATGAAGGGGCCATCCGGCGTGACGTCGGCGCCGGCTGCGTGCTCGATGGTGAACGAGTCGAACGCCGCCGGGAGCACGGTGCCGTCCTGTGCGGCCAGGGAGTAGAGGCCCACCTGGGTCGTGTCGAAGGCGACCTCGGTGGTGGCGGCGGTCGCCCAGTCGCTGCCGGTCCAGTAGCTGGTCGTGATGGTGTCGCCCATCCTCTGGAGGCGGAGGCGCTCTCCGGTGGACGCCGGGCGGTCCGCGAAGCCCTCGGCCGCGAAGGTCGCGTTGGTCTCCACGTCCGTCTCGACCGCGATGCCCGATGGCGAGAGGTTGGTGCCGACGAAGGTCAGGCCCGACCGGACGTAGTTGTCCATGTCCTGCCACGCGATCAGGCCGGCACCCTGGAAGGTCTTGGCCACCGCGGCGGACACCTCGGCGGTCGCGGTGAAGTCGCCCGAGGGGACGTCGAGCACGACGACGTTCTTCGCCGTGTTGACGGTCTGCCAGGTGTCCCCCGGCTGCCCGGCGATCCGCAGCTCGCCGTCGGAGACCGACAGGTTCCCCGGGTCCGGATTCACGACCTGCCACCGCTCGTCGAGCGAAGAACCGTCGAACGTGTCGGTCCAGCTGACGTCGTCGACGGCGGCGGACGCCGGGCTGGTCAGGCCCGTCGTCGCGGCCAGTCCGGCGGCAAGCACGGCGACCGCGCAGAGGGCGGCGGACGTGCGGCGGGGCATCAACATGTCTGTCCTCAGGGAGTCGGGGGCACGCGGTGTGACGGGCACCACAGGACGGATTGTTAGCGTTAACACCACGAACGTCAAGAACCGTCTCATTCCTATGTGAACGCTCAACCGGTCGAATGGCCGAGTTCTTGTCTGAACGTTGACGAACGGGTGTGGCGGGGGTCACACTCCCTCTGTTAGCGCTCACATAGATGGGACCCCCTGATGCGTCTGCCCCTCTCCCTCCCCTTCCCGCGACGGCGCGCCGCCGCCTGGAGCACCACCGTCGCCCTCGTCGCCGGACTGCTGCTGGCACTGCCCCAGGCGGCCGCGGCCGCCGAGGACGTCACCGACGGCCTGGTCCTGCGCTACGACCTGACCCAGGCCTCCGGAACGGTCGTGACGGACACGTCCGGGAACGGCAAGGACGGCACCCTGACCGGTGGCGGCACCTGGACGGGAGCCACCGGGCTGGCTCTCGACGGGGTCGACGACCACGTGAAGCTGCCCAACAACATCCTGGCCGGGTTGTCGTCGATCACGGTGTCGGTCGACGTCTACATCGACGCCTCCCAGAGCGGCAACTACTTCATCTTCGGCCTTGGCAACCCGGCAACGCCGTCCGGGACGGGCTCCGGCTACCTCATGGCGACGGGCAACACCTTCCGGGCGAGTATCACCAACCAGTGGTACAACAACGAACGCAACACGGCGCCGTCGCCGGGGCGCGCACTGGCGCGCGGCGTGTGGAAGACCGTCACCTACACGCAGACCGGCACCACCGGCACGCTGTACGAGGACGGCGTGCAGGTCGGCCAGAACACCGCCGTCACCGTGCTGCCCAACGCGATCGGCGGCGGCACCACGACCAACAACGTTCTCGGCGAGTCGAACTACGCCGTCGACAACACCCTCAAGGGCAAGGTCAGGAACTTCCGCATCTACAACCGGGCCCTGACGCCCATCGAGGTCTCCGCGATCTCGCTGACCGACGAGAACCGGCTCTCCTCCGACACCGCCGCGCTCAGCCTCGGCGACCTGTCGGCCGTCACCAGCAACCTCACCCTGCCGACCACCGGCTCGTTCGGCTCGACCATCTCGTGGGCCTCCAGCGACTCCGCGGTGATCAGCACCAGCGGCGTGGTCACCCGCCCGGGAGCCCTCGAGGAGCCCGCGAATGTCACTCTCACCGCGACTCTGACGCGCGGCTCCGGCACCGCGACCAAGACCTTCGAGGCCACCGTCCTGCCCGAGGAGGACGACCAGGCCAAGGCCGCCGACGCTGCGGCTGCCCTCTCCCTGGTCCACCCCGACGACGTACGCGGGCACCTGACGCTGCCCGACTCCGGCAGGCATGGCGCGACGGTCACGTGGGCCTCCTCCGCCTCCGGGATCGTCGCCGACGACGGCATCGTGAACCGGCCGGCCCACGGCACCGGGGACGCCATCGTGACGCTCACGGCGACCGTGAAGGTCGGCTCCGGGACGGCCACCCGCGACTTCGAGCTCGTCGTCCGCGAGCTGCCGGAAGCGGCCCCCTACACGGGCTACGCCTTCAGCTACTTCACCGGCAACTCCATCGCCGGCGAGAAGATCTACTTCGCCGCCAGCCGCGGCAACAACGCGCTGGAGTGGGACGAGCTCAACGACGGCAAGCCGTTGCTCGAGTCGACGATGGGCGAGATGGGCCTGCGCGACCCGTTCCTCATCCGCTCCCCCGAGGGTGATCGGTTCTACCTGATCGCCACCGACCTCTCCATCGGCCGCAACGGCGACTGGGACCGCTCGCAGCGCACCGGAAGCAAGTACCTCGAGGTCTGGGAGTCCACCGACCTGAAGACCTGGTCCGCGCAGCGGCACGTGAAGGTCTCCCCCGACACCGCGGGCAACACGTGGGCGCCGGAGGCCTACTGGGACGAGTCGCTCCAGCAGTACGTCGTGTTCTGGGCCTCCAAGCTGTACGCCGAGAACGACACCACCCACATCGGCAACAGCTACAACCGGATGCTCTACGCCACGACCCGCGACTTCGTGACCTTCAGCGAGGCGAAGATCTGGCAGGACCGCGGCGAGTCGCGCATCGACTCCACCGTGATCAAGGAGAACGGCACCTACTACCGCTTCACCAAGGACGAGGGCGGCGGCGGCACCGGCTGCTCCGACATCATCCAGGAGAAGTCCTCCTCGCTGACCGCGGTCGACCTCCCGGGCAACCCGTCCTGGACCTTCATGGACGCCTGCATCGGCCGTGACGCCGGCACGTCCGCCGTCGAGGGACCGACGGTCTTCAAGCGCAACCCGGGCGACACCTCGGGCGGCCAGTACTACCTCTTCGTCGACGAGTACGGCGGGCGCGGCTACATCCCGCTGACGACCAACGACCTCGACAACCCCAACTGGCAGGTGCCCGCGGCCTACAACCTGCCCGCCAGCCCGCGACACGGCACGGTCATCCCCGTGACCCAGGCAGAGCTCGACGAGCTCCGCGAGGGGATCGTCATCCCCGAGCCGCCCACGCCGGTCGTGGCCGACGAGAACGGCCTGGTCGCCCACTACGAGCTCGACGCGACGTCCGGCACCACCGCCGTCGACAGCACGGGCCACGGCTATGACGGGACCGTCAGCGGGGACACGTCCTGGGCCGACGGCGGGCTCACGCTCGGCGGCACCAACGGCCACGTGAAGCTGCCCGACAACATGATGACCGGCCTCGAGGCGATCACCGTCTCGACCGAGGTGTGGGTCGACGCGAGCCAGCCGACGCCGTACTTCATCTGGGGCATGGGCAACACCGACGGCGGCGGCACCGGCAACGGCTACCTCTTCACCACCGGCAACGCCTACCGGTCCTCCATCGCCACCGGCAACTGGACCACGGAGCAGACCGCCACCTCAGGGGCCAACCTGGCCCGCGACGCCTGGAAGACGCTGACCTACACCCTGTCGCCCGACAACGTCGCCACCCTCTACCTCGACGGCGTGAAGGTCGGCGAGAAGACCGGCGTGACCATCGATCCCGGCGACATCGGCGACGGCCGCACCACGGCCAACTACATCGGCCGCTCGGTCTACACGGGCGACAAGTACCTCAAGGGCAAGGTGCGCGACTTCAGGATCTACAACCGGGCACTCTCGGCCGCCGAGGTCCGCGAGATGGGTGCGGACTCGAGCGCCGTCCTCGGCGTGGAGCTCGACAGCCTGAAGGTGCCGGCCATCATCGACGCCGCCACGTCGACGGTCACCCTCCCCGTGGAGCCCGGCACCGACCTCACGACGCTCGACCCGGCGTACGACGTGGTGTCGAGCTCCAGCGTCGACGCCGACGGGCCCGCCGACTACACCTCGCCGCGCACAGTGACGGTGACCACGGAAGCCGGCGCCGACCGCGCCTGGACGGTGCGGGCGGTCGAGATGAAGTCGCCGCTCCTGCCCGGGTTCTACGCCGACCCCAACATCGCGGAGTTCGACGGCACCTACTACATCTACGCCACGACAGACGGGTTCCCCGGATGGGGCGGCAAGGAGTTCTACGTCTGGAAGTCCACCGACCTCGTCGACTGGGAGCGCTCGGCCGAGCCGTTCCTGACCCTCGACGGGATGAACGGCAACGTGCCGTGGGCTACGGGCAACGCGTGGGCGCCGACGATCATCGAGCGGGACGGGAAGTACTACTTCTACTTCTCCGGTCACAACGCCGCGCTCAACCGCAAGACGATCGGTGTCGCCGTGGCCGACAGCCCCGAAGGGCCGTTCACGGCCCAGCCGGCGGCGATGATCCTCAACAACGAGACCGTGACCTCGGGCCAGGCGATCGACCCGGCGGCGTTCAAGGACCCGCAGACCGGCAAGCACTACCTCTACTGGGGCAACGGCAAGCCGCTGTACGCCGAGCTGAGCAACGACATGCTCTCCATCAAGGCGGACACGATCAAGGCGATCACCGGCCTGACCGACTTCCGCGAGGGCACGTTCCTCAACTACCGCAGCGGGCTCTACCACCTGACGTACGCCATCGACGACACCGGTTCTCCCAACTACCGGGTCGGCTACGCCACCTCCACCAGCCCGACCGGGCCGTGGACCTACCGCGGCGTCATCCTGGAGAAGGACACCTCACAGGGGATCCTCGGCACCGGGCACAGCTCGATCATCCAGGTCCCCGGAACCGACGAGTGGTACATCGCCTACCACCGCTTCGGCATGCCCGGTGGTGACGGGACGCACCGGGAGACCACCATCGACCGGTTGACCTTCGGGGCCGACGGCCTCATGCAGAAGGTCGTCCCGACCCTGGAGTCGATCGAGCCGCTCGGCTTCGAGGGCTCGGTCCCGACGGCCGCGGTGTCCGACGCCGGATCCGCCGACTGGTACGGCGCCGACGCCACCCTGACCTTGACCGCGGACGACACGGTAGAGACCGTGCAGTACCGGCTCGGGGCCGGGGAGTGGACGGCGTACACCGCGCCGGTCGCGCTGCCGGCCGGGTCGTACGACATCACCTACCGCGCCAGGGGCACCAACCTGCAGTGGAGCGAGGACCGTGTCCTCCCCGTCAAGGTGGACACCACCGTGCCGACAGTGTCGGGCGCAGAGGCCCAGCGCACGGTGACCCTGACGGCGAGCGACACCGGCTCCGGTGTCGCCGTGCTCGAGTACCGCATCGACGGCGGCGGCTGGCTCGCCTACACCGCCCCCTTCCAGGTCGACGGCGCGCAGCACGACATCGCGTTCCGGGCCACCGACGTCGCAGGCAACCAGTCCCTCCCCGGCTCCCTGCACGTGGATGCAGTTCCCGCCGCCCCGGGCCCGTCGCCGGTGGCCACCGCCGCACCGCAGGTCAGCGGCAAGGCCGTCGTCGGCGGGACCCTCAGCGCCACCACCGGCAGCTGGGACCAGGCCGGGCTCACCTTCACCTACCAGTGGCTGCGTGACGGGGTCCCCGTCGCCGGCGCGACGCAGGCACAGCTCCTGCTGGGCGCGGCAGACGCGGGTCACCGCATGTCGGTCCAGGTCACGGCGAGCCGGGCCGGCGTGGCACCGGGCACGGCGCGGTCCGCGGCCACCTCCCCGGTGGCCAAGGCGGCCGGACGTGTCCGTCTGGGGATCGCCGACCGCACCCCGGAGGCGGGCTCGAAGACCCGCATCACGATCCGCGTGAGCGCCACCCCCTCGACCGTCGAGGTAGGCGGACGGGTCAAGGTCCTGGTGGACGGCAAGGTGGTCCGCAGGTTGAGGCTGACCGACGGCAAGGCCACCCTGGCCCTGGCGTTCGCGAGAGGCGCGCACAAGGTCAAGGCGTTGTACCTCGGCTCGGCGACGGTCACCGCGACCGACGCCGAGCGTCAGGTGCGCGCCCACCGCTGAGCTGCGAACGCCCCGGACGGCCGGCCCCCCTCCTTCGGCCGCCCGGGGCGAACGCGTCGACCAGAGAGTGATTGCCCATGACACACCACGTGACTGACATCCGCCACGATCTGGGCGGCAACATCCACAACCGATGCGGTGTCCACATCGGGATCAGCTCCACGCACGGCGTCTGCCCTGTGCACGGCCTTCCGGTCTACCGCGAGGCGCGTGGGATCGACTGGTTCACCGACGAAGCAGGCGTGCGAGAGCTGCGGAACGGTTCGTCGTCCGAGCGCGCATCTCTGCTGGAGTCCGCTGTCGGCCGCTGAGCTGCGAACGCCCCGGGCGGCGGCCCCCATCCTTCGGCCGCCCGGGGCGTTCGCGCGCCGGCATGTCAGTCGCGGTACGACCCGAGGTGCCGCAGCGTCAGCTTGTCGAGCCGGGCGGAGCCGCCCTCGGCGAAGAGCTCGACTCCGTCGCTGTCCGGGTCCGGGAAGATCAAGTCCGTGATGACGGCCTCGCCGGCACCTCCGAACACCTCGACCGAGGACCAGTCGAGCAGGATCTTGATCCGGACCTTCCCGTCACGAGCCTTCAGCGGCGCCCGGTGGATTCCGGCGAAGCCGCCGCTGAAGTCGTCGACTCCCGACCGGGTCCGATCGACGTAGAGTTCCTCGGTCAGGGCGTCGTAGCCGATCACGGTCTCCTGGCCGGGCCCGGTGGCGACCTTGAGGCCGAACCGCTCCGCCGCAGCGATGGAGAAGGTGGCATCGATCTCCAGTGCCTTCCCGTTGCCCCGCCCTCCGGCGAGCACCGCGGAGCCCTCGGGGATCGTGCGCTTGTTGACCGTGAGGGCGTCCCCCTGACGGAGGGACCGGAGCGAGGTGACCGGCTCCTGGGTGAGCCGCACCTCGCCGTCGATGGTCTTCAGTGCCAGCTCGCGCGGGGCCGTCATCGCTCCGCGCCACGGGGAGGTCGGCGTGCTCCCGGTGTACTGCCAGTTGTTCATCCAGCCGATGGTGAACCGCTCGCCCGTGGGCACGTTGTCCCAGGTGATCCCGGCGTAGTTGTCCTTGCCGAAGTCGACCCAGTCGGCGCGCTCGGCCACCGACAGCGCCGGCTCGTCGGAGAAGCTGAACTGGTCGGCCAGGAGATGCCCCCAGCCGCCGCTGTTGGCGTCGATGAGCCTCACCTGTGCCTGCTGGCCCTGGTAGCGGCGGAGGTCGAAGGAGGCCCAGTCCAGTCGCTCGCTGGCGGGACCCGTCTCGCTCTGCACGATCTCGCCGTCCACCACGAGGTTCACCGTCGTCTCGACCGACGCGGGTTGCGCCGGTGCGTCCGAGAGCATGACCGAGTCGAGGTTGAGGTGTCCCCAGCCGCCGGTGTTCTGGTCGACGACCTCGAGCCGCGCGGTGCGCCCGCGCAGCTCGGAGACGTCCCAGGCCGACCAGGTCAGCCGCTCCGCGTCCTTGCCGGTCGCGGTGCGGACCACCTCTCCGTCCACGAGCAGGTTCACCGCGGTGGGGTCGGCCTCCGACATGGGGTGGCGACCGCCGCCGATGAGGAAGTTGACGTAGTCGGCAGTGATCTCGAACTCGGGTGAGGTCAAGGTGCCGACCGACCGGTCGTGGTCGAGGAAGGTGTTGACGAGCCCGTTCCCCTCGAACCCGGTGACCGGCTGCTGGTCGCCGATGGTGCCCGTCGAGGGCGCCGTGCCGAAGGCGTCGCCCGTGGTCGTCCAGCCCTCCCCGTAGCTCCCGCCCTCGAAGTCAGCGAGCATCGTGGCTGCGACCGGGGCCGGCGGGTCGAGGACCTCGCCCGGGTTGCGCGAGTGATTGCCTCCACCGACGAGGAAGTTGAGGAAGTCGGCCTGCACGGTGAACTCCGGGGAGGTCAGGGTGCCGGTGCTGCCGTCGAAGCCGTGGAAGCTGTTGGCCAGCCGGTCTCCCTGGTAGTTGCTCACGCCGCCCTGGTCGGTGCCCACGGCCGCGCCGGGGGCAGGCCCGGGCCCGAAGGCCGTACCCGTCGCCGTCCAGTCGCCGAAGGACTCGCTCTCGAAGTCCTCGAGGACCGACAGCTCAGCAGGAGGCTCGTAGGAGCCGTCGTCGTCCGGCGTGAACGTCGTGCCGTCGAACTGCCCGACGAAGTACTGCGTGCCGGAGCCGCCGTAGAGGTGACCGGGATTGAGGCTGACGAGGAGCACCCACTTCCGCTTCCCGCTCCCGTCGACGGGCAGCTGAAACAGGTCGGGGCACTCCCACACGCCCGCGACGGCGCCCTGGGGTCCGAAGTCGCTCAGGTGCTCCCAGGACTTGAGGTCCCGGGAGGAGTAGAACGCGACCCTGCGCTCGGTGGCCTTCACGACCGTCATCAGCCAGCGCTGCGTCGGCGCATGCCACTGCACCTTCGGGTCACGGAACTCGCTGTTGTCGATGTCGAGGACCGGGTTGCCGTCGTACTTCGTCCAGGTCCGCCCGCGGTCGAGGCTGTAGGCCAGCGACTGGTTCTGGTCTGCCGGCCCGGCCTTCGGGTGGCTCGTGTAGACCGCCACCATCGGCGGGTTGGCCAAGGTGCCGAACCCGGTCGTGTTCTGGTGGTCCACGACCACCGAGCCCGAGAAGATCATCTCGTCGTCGTCGTGGGAGATGGCCAGGGGCAGCTCGTTCCAGTGCACCAGGTCCGTGCTCACGGCGTGCCCCCAGGACATGTCGCCCCAGGAGCTGCCGTTGGGGTTGTGCTGGAAGAAGAGGTGGTACTCGCCCTTGTGGTGGACGAGACCATTGGGGTCGTTCATCCAGTGCCTGGCCGGGGTGAAGTGGAACTGCGGGCGATAGGGCTCCGCGAAGGTCGGCGCTCCGGCACTCGAGGCGGACCCAGGAGAGCCGGAGGAGCCGGCGGATGCCGGGATGGCGTACGCCGACAGGGCGGTGCCGGCTGCCAACGCGCCGGCTGCCAGCGTGACGGGGAGATGACGTTTCATGATTCCTCCAGGGCGCGGGGGACGCCGGGGTGGGGGTGGGAGTCGACCTGCCGCAGCGAGGCTCGACAACGTTGTCAAGCACTTCCTAGAGGTGACGCACGTCACGCGTCAACCGCCAAACGCTTGCCAAAATGTTCGGCGCGCTGGAGGCCGGACGGGGCGATGAAAAAACGATTGGGCGAATGTCTTGACAGAAGTGACCCCAGTCACACACACTCGATCCCGTTAGATTGCCAAAACGATTGGGCACACAATGGCGAAGCGGAGTTCGATCAAGGACGTGGCGTCCCGCGCCGGCGTCTCCGTGACCACGGTGTCGCACGTCCTCAACGACGTCCCGGGCAAGCGCATCAGCGACGACACCCGGTCCCGCGTCCGCCAGGCCGCCGATGAGCTGAGCTATCGGCCCAACAGCATGGCGCGCAGCCTGCGGCTCCAGCGCTCCCACATCCTGGCGATGGTCAGCGACCAGATCGCCACCACTCCCCACGCCGGACAGATCATCCTCGGGGCGCAGGAGGCCGCGTCCAAGCGCGGCTGGCTGCTGATGCTCGTCAACAGCGGGGGCGACCGCGAGACCGAGCGCGCGGAGATCCTGGCGCTCCAGCAGCGGCAGGTCGACGGGTTCCTCTACGCCACGATGTACCACCAGGTCGTCGACGTCCCGGCCGAGCTCGGCGACTCCGCCGTCACGCTGCTCGACGCCCGGTGCGACGACCGCCGCATCCCCTCCGTCGCACCCGACGAGGTCCAGGGTGGGCAGGTCGCCACCCAGCTGCTCCTCGACCAGGGCCACCGGCGCATCGGACTGATCAACAACGCCGACGACATCCCGGCGACCGAGGGCCGCCTCACCGGCTACCTCAGTGCGCTCCGCGAGGCAGGCATCGAGCCCGACGACGACCTCGTCGAGCGCGGGCGCAGCGAGGCGTCGGGCGGGTACGCCGCCGGACTCGCCCTGCTCGACCGCGATCCCCGCCCCACGGCGATCTTCTGCTTCAACGACCGCATGGCGATGGGCCTCTACCAGGCCGCCGCCGAGCGTGGCCTCCGGATCCCGGAGGACCTGTCCGTCGTCGGCTTCGACAACCAGGAGCTGATCGCCGACGGACTGCGCCCAGGGCTCACGACCGTGGCCCTGCCGCACTACGAGATGGGAGCTTGGGCGGTGGAGACCCTCATCCGCCGCCTCGAGGATCCCGACACCCCGTCGGAGCAGGTCCTGCTCCGATGTCCCGTCGTCGAACGGGGCTCGGTCAGCCCGCCCGCAGCGAGCCCCGGCGCTTGAACGGCGTACTCCGCTCGACAGCTCCACAGCCAGCACTTCCAGCCCGGTAGCCCCCGGGCCGGGCCGTTGCGCCCGCAACCGCCCGAATCATCCTGAGAGGAACACCCATGTCCCACCGACCCACGTCCCGGTCCCGCCGCGTCGCCATGACCACGGCGCTGGCCGCCGGGCTCGCCCTCACGGCCTGCTCCGCCGAGAGCGACGGCAGTGGCGCCACCACGAAGGACGGTGTCACGACCCTCAGCCTCTGGACCCACAACGGCGGCAACGAGGCGGAGCTCGCCATCAACGAGCGCGTGGTCGAGGAGTTCAACGCCAGCCACGACGACATCAAGGTCGAGATCGAGTCGTTCCCCCAGGACGCCTACAACGACGCCGTCACCGCGGCCGCCGCGGCCGACAAGCTGCCCTGCGTCCTCGACATCGACGCGCCCAACGTGCCCAACTGGGCGTGGGCGGGCTACCTCGAGCCCCTCGGCCTCTCCGACGACCTCTTCGACGGTCAGCTGGAGAGCACCCTCGGCGTCGTCGACGACGAGATCTACTCCTTCGGCCACTACGACGTGGCCCTCAACCTGGTCACCCGGCGCTCGACCCTCGAGAAGTACGACATCCGGGTGCCCGACATGGACCAGCCCTGGACGGCCCAGGAGTTCGACGAGGCGCTGGCCAAGATCAAGGCGGGCGGCGAGTTCACCTATCCCTTCGACCTCGGCACCGCCGGGGGTGGCGAGTGGATCCCCTACGCCTACTCCCCCATCCTGCAGAGCTTCGGCGGCGACCTCATCGACCGCGACTCCTACACCACGGCCGAGGGCGTCCTCAACGGTCCGGAGGCCCTGGAGTGGGCCAACTGGAACACCGACCTCGTCGAGAAGGGGTACGTCGCCAGGAAGTCCGGCGCCGACTCCACGCTCGACTTCGTCAACGGGAAGACCGCGATCGTGTGGTCGGGCAGCTGGGCCGCCGTGCCCGTCAAGGAGAAGTACGGCGACGACGCCCTCTTCCTCCCCCCGGTGGACTTCGGCAACGGCCCGAAGATCGGCGGCGGGTCGTGGCAGTGGGGCCTGAGCTCGGACTGCCCGGCGGTCGAGGCCGCGCGCGAGTACCTCGAGTTCTCCGCCAAGACGGAGTACTACGTCGACTACGCCACGGAGCTCAGCCTCATCCCCGCCACGGAGGAAGCCGCCGCGCAGGTCCCCGACTTCGCACCCGGCGGCACGTTCCGTGACTTCTACGACTACGCCACCGAGTACGCCGTCCTCCGACCCGTGACGCCGGCCTACCCGTTCATCTCCTCGACCTTCCAGAAAGCCTACGCCGACATCCTGTCCGGCGGCGACCCGCAGGAGGTCCTTGACAAGGCGGTCAGCGACATCGACGCCAACATCCAGCAGAACGGCGACTACGAGTTCTGACCACCTTCCGTGTGCCGGCCACCTCGGCCGGCACCCGGGCAAGGGAGCGACCCATGCCTGACATCAAGCCCGACACCATGACCGAGACCGGCCGAGCGCCGGGCGTCACCTCTGCACCACGAGGCGCCGACCACGCGAACGCGCGCCCCGGCGTCGCGAAAGCACCACGTCAGCGGCGTCATCGTGGCCACACGGGCGAGGCCCTGCTGGCCCTGGCGATGACCACCCCTGCCGTCGTGCTCCTGCTCGTCTTCTTCGTCGTCCCGGTGGCGCTGATGTTCGGCCTCGCCTTCACCAACGCGCGGCTGATCTCGCCGCGACCGGCGGAGTTCACCGGCACCGAGAACTTCACCATGCTCTTCGGCGACTCGCTGTTCTGGGCCTCGTTGCGCAACACGGCCTACTTCGCCGTCGTCGTCGTCCCGGTCCAGGCGGGCCTGGCCCTGGTGCTCGCCATGCTGGTCAACGCGAAGGTCCGGGGCCGCAACTTCTTCCGGACGGTCTACTTCATCCCGGTCGTCACCTCGATGGTCGTGGTGTCGCTGCTCTGGCGCTTCATCTACGAGCCGGACGGGTTGCTCAACCAGCTGATCAGCACGGTGTCCTTCGGGGCCTGGGAAGGCACCGACTGGCTCAACAACCCCAGCACCGCGATGCCGGCCATCATGATCATGTCGATCTGGCAGGCGGTCGGCTTCCACATGGTGATCTGGCTCGCCGGCCTCCAGACCATCCCGGGCGACCTCTACGAGGCCGCCGCGCTGGACGGCGCCTCGGGCTGGAGGCTCTTCCGCAACGTGACCTGGCCGAGCCTCCTGCAGACGCGGACCTTCGTCCTGATCACCATCACCATCGCGGCGTTCAGTCTCTTCACGCAGATCAGCGTGATGACCCAGGGCGGACCCCTCGACAGCACCACCACGGTGGTCTTCATGGCGGTGCGCACCGGCTACGAGCAGCACGCCACCGGGTATGCCGCAGCGGTCTCGCTCGTCTTCTTCGTCATCGTGCTGACCATCTCCCTGGTGCAGCGCTTCCTCACCCGAGAGAGGGCCTGACCCATGGCCGTCATGACCCCGACCACCCTGCCCCTCGGGCGGACGCTGTCCCTGCAGGCCGTGCGCGTCCTGCTGCTGCTGGTCTTCGCCTTCCCGATCGTGTTCATGTTCGTGTCGTCCTTCAAGCCGGACGCCCAGATCTTCGCCGACCTCACCTCCTGGCGCGCCTTCGTTCCGGTGGGCGACATCTCCCTCGACAACTACCGTGGCGTCTTCGACCGGGTCCCGGCCGGCCGGATGCTGATGAACTCGATCGGCGTCTCGACGATCACGGTGGTCCTCGGCATCTTCGTGAACTCCCTCGCGGCCTTCGCGCTCTCCCGGATGCGGTGGCGCGGACAACGGGTGATCCTGACCGGCATCATCGCCACCCTGATCGTGCCGTTCGAGACCTTCGCGCTGCCGCTGGTGTGGTGGATCAACAAGCTGCCGTGGTTGGAGATGCAGGGGTTCCGGCTGGTGCTGACCGAGGGCTGGCTCGACACCTACCAGGTGCAGGTGCTGCCCTTCGTCGCCAATGCCTTCTCGATCTTCCTCTTCTACCAGTACTTCTCGAGCATCCCGAGGGAGCTCGACGAGGCGGCCCGTGTCGACGGCGCGAGCTGGTTCGGGATCTACCGGCGGATCGTGATGCCGCTGTCCGGTCCGGCCGTCGCCACGGTGGCGATCCTGACTTTCCTGCCGGCGTGGAACTCCTACCTCTGGCCCCTCATGGTGGTGCAGAGCGAGGAGTACCGGCCGGTCATGGTGGGCATCCAGTACTTCTTCCAGCTCAACGTGGCGTGGGGCCAGGTGATGGCCTACGCCTCGATGATCACGGTCCCCGTCCTCGCCCTGTTCCTCGCCTTCCAGCGCGCCTTCATCGGCAGCATCGCGTCTGCCGGGGTCAAGGGCTGAACCCCGCGCCACCGTCCTTCACGTCCCGTCCCGACCAGACCCGCCAGGAGATCTTCTTGTCCGGCGAGCCCATGCGGCCCACCTTCCACTTCACGCCCGCCCGCAACTGGATGAACGACCCCAACGGGCTCGTCTGGTACGACGGCGAGTACCACCTGTTCTTCCAGTACAACCCGCTGGGCAGCGCCTGGGGCAACATGTCCTGGGGGCACGCCGTCAGCCGCGACCTCACCACGTGGGAGGAGCTCCCGGTCGCACTCGAGCACACGCCCACCGAGGCCGTCTTCTCAGGCAGCGTGGTGGTCGACCGGGCCAACACGTCCGGCCTCGGCAGCGACGGCACTCCGGCGATGGTGGCCGTCTACACCAGCCACGACCTGATCACCGGACACCAGGGGCAGTCGGTCGCGTGGAGCACCGACAAGGGCCGGACCTGGACCCGCCACCCGAAGAACCCGGTGCTCGAGATCGGCTCCACCGACTTCAGGGACCCGAAGGTGTCGTGGTACGCCGAGGGTGGCTACTGGGTGATGGCAGTCGCGCTCTCGACCGAGCGCGTCGTACGCCTCTACCGCTCCGACGACCTGGTCGCCTGGACGCACCTGAGCGACTTCGGGCCGGCCGGGTCCGTCGAGGGCATCTGGGAGTGCCCGGACCTCTTCCCGCTCGCGGTCGACGGCGACCCCACCCACACGCGCTGGATGCTGGTCGTGAGCGTCCAGGTCGGCGGGCCGGCCGGGGGATCGGGCACGCAGTACTTCGTCGGCGACTTCGACGGCACCACCTTCACCGCCGATCCGGTCCCCGGCGCCGATCCGGGCGGGGCGTCGTGGGTCGACTTCGGCGCCGACTACTACGCGGCGGTCTCCTTCAACGACGAGCCCCACGGCCGGCGGCTCGTGCTCGCCTGGATGAGCAACTGGGACTACGGCCGGGAGGTGCCCACGCGCCCCTACCGCGGCGCGATGTCGGCGGCGCGCTCGTACGAGCTGCGCACCCGTCGCGACCAGCTCGTCCTGGCGCAGGCGCCGGTGGTCGAGGGCCTTGCGGCGCAGGCCCAGCGGAATACGTCGACGGAAGTGGTCGACGGAGTGCATGCGTTGCCGGACAGCTGGCGCGGCAGCAGCGCCGTGCTCACGGTCGAGCTGGACCCCGGCACGGCCTCGCGATGCGGGCTCCACGTGCGCGTGGGCGACGGCGAACGCACCGTGGTCGGCTACGACACCGCCGAGCGCACGCTGTACGTCGATCGGACCCTCTCCGGCGACACCGGCTTCCACCCCGACTTCCGCGCCGTCCACAGCGCTCCTCTCGACCTCGACGAGGGAGACCGCCTGGCGCTGGAGATCCACATCGACACGACCTCGGTCGAGGTCTACGCCGACGGCGGGCGCGTCGTGATCACCGACCTGGTGTTCCCCTCCCCCACCAGCGACCGGATCGCTGTCTTCGCCGAGGGTGGCGCCGCCCACCTGCACAGCCTGACCAGGACTCCCGTCACCCGCGGGTGACGACCAGGAGAGGGGCCACCGCGCCGGGCCTACTCGACAGGGTCCAGCGTCAGCTGGCTGATCGACGGCATCGGGAGCTCGACGTCGATCTTGACCGCGCCGGAGCCGTCGGCGGTGACGACCCGCTCCGGCTCGAGCTGCGCAAGCTGGTCGGCCGCCCGCAAGGTCTCCCACTGTTCGTCGGTCGGCCAGGCCTGGCCGGGCTCGCGCAGTCGAGCCCACGCCGAGGCGACGTTCGCGTGATCCTCGTCCACCCGGTCGTGGCGCAGCGTGTACGACGACCCGGGCACGAGGCCGTGCACCTCGACCTCGACATCGCGACCGAGAGCCGCCGACCCGGCCGCCTTGCTCTGGTCGAGGGTGAGGTTCCACAGCACGACCGAGACCTCACCCGTCTCGGTCGACGCCGCGACGGCCTCGACGAGCGAGTCGCCGCCGTCTCCAGTGGCCGACACCGCGAGCCGGTGCGGTCCGAGCCGCTCCATCATGGCCAGCGCCCACCAGCGGGGCTTGCGCAGCTCGCCGACGGTGCGCAGGCCGAAGCCGCCGTGCAGCAGCTCCGGCGGTCGCCCGAGCTCCTCGAAGTGGTCGGAGACCACCCAGTAGGCCAGCGAGTCGATCCGGCCCATGGCCGACTTCATGCCGCGGAGCAGGAAGGCGCCCGAGAACACGGCATCGCTGACCTCGTTGAAGTGGGTCGGCGTCACGCCCCACTCCGTCCACCAGATCGGCGTGCCAGACCGACCGTAGCGAGCGAGCATCGGCCGGAAGTCCAGTGGCGGAGCACCGTAGGTGTGCGTCGAGATGAAGTCGACCGGAGCACCTGACTTCTCCGCGTGGGCCAGCAGCTCCTCCACCCACCCGGCTGCTGCGGACGAGGGCCCACCGACGACGAGGCGCGAGTCGACGTCGCGTACGGCGGCCGCGGTGACGTCGTACAGCTTGAGGTAGTCCTCGGGCTCTCCGGACCAGAAGACCTCCAGGTTGGCCTCGTTCCAGACCTCGAAGGACCACTGCTCGACGACCTCCTGGCCGTAGCGCTCGACGAGGTGGGCGGTGAGCTCGCGGACCAGGTCGAACCAGCGTTGCCAGTCCTTGGGCGGCGAGATGATCGCGTCGTAGCCGAAGACAGTCTTGCTCGGGTCGGTGGCCAGGTCGTGGGGCATGAACGAGATCTCCACGACGGGGTAGAGCCCGAGCGATCGGACGTGGTCGTAGACCCGGTCGATCCCGGTGAAGTCGTGCACGGGCCGGCCGTCCACCTCGCGGTAGACCGCCAGGTCGTCGCACAGGATCCCGTGGGCCCGCACGTGGGTCACGCCCAGCTCGGCGTGCGCCGCGGACAGCGCCGCGGTGAGCTCTTCGCCGACCACCCGGCCGCCGCTGGTGTCGGTGGAGAGGGTGTGCGACAGGTGCTCGCTGCCGATCATCGGTCGCCACGGACGGTCCAGCTCGCCGACGACGTTCGACGCGTCGACCTCGACAGTGACGGGCCCCGTCGCCTCTGCGAGCGGCGTCGCCGACACCATCGAGGACGGTGTTCCTTCGACGTGCACGTCGGACAGCGAGGAGACGGCATACCACCGCTCGACCCCTGGTGAGCCGGTCGTGTCGACGTACGGCGGGTGCGGCACCGAGGTGACGTCGCGGCCCTGGTGGTCGAGAGGCTCCCAGGGTCCGTCGGCGGAGTCGGCGACGTGCACCTGGTAGCCGATCGCCCCCTTCACTGGTGACCAGGTCAGTGTCACCTGCGCGCCACCGGCGACGGCTCGCAGGCCACCCGGCGGCGGGAGCCGGGGGGCGGAGCCGCCGAAGGCGTGCCCGCTGCTCAGGCCGATCCGGCTCTCCCAGTCGGCGCGTGCATCGGCGCTCACTCAGTCCCCCTTGCTCGCGAAGATCTCTTCGCTCATCAGCGGGCGCAGCGTCGTCTCCATCGCGCCCCGGGACACGTAGGTGCGCATGTCGTCGCCGGCCAGCGCGTTGCCCAGGGCAGCCATCACCATCCCCTGGTCGAGCGAGAGGTAGCGCTTCGAGACCGTGCCGGTGCCCACGTCGACGGCATCGTAGAAGCCGCCGGGGCCGTAGGCGTCGAAGTCGTCCCGGATGTTCACGAGGTTCTCGAGAGCGGCGTCGCGGGCGTAGCGCAACGCCAGGAACGAGGCGTGCGGGGTGACGACGCCGTCGCCGTACGACGTCGGCGCGGGCGAGCCCTCACGACCCGGGCAGCCCTCGTAGGGCTGGTCGACGGACGTGCGCTGCTGGTCGGAGGTGTAGCCCGGCCCGTCCATGCCGAGCTGGTCGACGCCGTACTCGCGGTAGCCGCCGGCAGGGTTGTTGGACGGGGAGAATCCCCAGTAGCCGTAGTCGGCCTCCTGCATCCCGTGCTCGATCTGGCCGCGGACGTAGAGCGGGTGGTTGACGCCCCACGAGCGCGGGCCCCACGTCTCCTCGGGCACGAACAGCGGCACCATCAGCGCCTCGAACATGCTGCCGCCCCAGGTCGGCACGATCTGCATGCCGCGGTAGGGGAGCGCGCCCTCGAAGACGCGCACGCCCTGGTGCTCGGCCCAGGAGCCGACGGCCCTGGTCTCGGTCCAGGACCAGTCACAGTTGTCGTTGGGGAAGGTCCGGTAGGTGCCGAAGTAGTGGCGGGCGGGGATCTGCCCGGCGGTGATGCCGAGGTAGGACGCGATGCGGGGCTCGGTGTTGAAGGCGCCGTAGTGGTGGCCGGTGAACCAGACGTCGGCGCCTCCGCAGTAGGTGCCCTTGACCGCGGCCGCCTCCAGCGGGTCCTCGTCCCAGAAGCCGCCGCGGATCTGCCCGGCGGGCGCGTTCTCCAGGGGGTTGTAGAAGCAGCCGAAGTTCATGTCCTCGCGGATCCGGTCGGCCTTCCTGGCGAGGGAGGGCTCGGCGCGCGCGGCGAGCAGTAGACCGGTGGCCAGCCATCCGTTGTCGACCGAGGACAAGAACGGCTTGATCGGGTCGCCGGACTCGGGGAAGGTACGCAGCTTCTCACCGGTGACCGGGTCGTACCAGTTGTAGAACATGCCGCTGTCCTCGTGCCGCTCGAGGTCGCCGATCGAGCCGATGGTCTGTGCCATCCGCGCCCGCGCCTCACGCCGGCCGATCAGGCCGATGTCCCGGGCGGCGGCGGTGCTCCACAGATAGGCGCCGATGTTGGTGGGCGACGTGAAGCCGCTGCGAGTCGCGGGGTCGAGGTTGCCGGCGATGTTGTCGGCAGGCAGCCCGGTGGTGGGCACCGTCATCGCCTCGAAGGACCGCCAGGTGTCGGCGGCGTACCTCTCGAGCACGCGAGCGTCGGTGCTGTGCTGGCGCTCGATCGCCGCGGGTGCCGACGGTGCGGCAGCCGTGGTGGCGACCAGGGCAGTGGCGGCAGTGATGGCCGCGAGGACAGATGGTCGGCGTACGCGCATGAGGACTCCTCCGAGATGGGCGCGATGGGTGTGGGGACTACTTGATCCCGGTGCTGGCGATGCCTTGCATGATGTGTCGTTGCAGCATCAGGAAGACGGCGAGCACGGGCAGTACGACGACGACCGAGCCGGCGAGCAGCAGGCCGTACTTCGTGGCGTTCTGGCCGACGGCGTAGAGCGCGAGCGCCACCGGCAGCGTGTACTTGTCCTCCGACGTGGCCACGACGAGCGGCCAGAGGAAGTTGTTCCACGACGTGAGGAACGTGAGCACCCCGAGGGTCGCGACGGCGGGTCCACAGAGGGGCAGGATGATCGAGAAGAAGATCCGCAGCTCACCGGCGCCGTCGACCCGCGCGGCCTGGATCAGCTCGTCGGGCAGGCTCATCACGAACTGCCGCATCAGGAAGACACCGAACGGCCCGGCCAGGAACGGCAGGATCATGCCCGGCAGGGTGTTGGTCAGGCCGATGTTGGTGGTCAGGACGAACAGCGGCACGAAGGTGACGACGCCGGGCACCATCAGGGTGCCGAGGACGACGGCGAAGACCAGCCTCTTGCCGGGGAAGTCCAGCTTGGCCAGGGCGTAGCCGAGCATCGAGCAGAACACCATGTTGCCGACCGCGACAGCGACCGCGACGATCGCCGAGTTGAGGAAGTAGCGCGGGAAGTCGAGCTTGGTGAAGAGCTGACGGTAGTTCTCCGTGGTCACCGTCTCCGGCCACCACGTCGGGGGTACGGCGCGCACCTCGGCCTCGGGCTTGAAGGAGCTGATCACCATCCACAGGAACGGGATCACCACCAGGAACAGGCCTACGGCCATCACTGCGTACAGCCAGGGCGGGGTGGACGGACCGCGATCGGAGCGGCGCCGGGGCCCGACAGTGGCGGGCTCGTCGCCGAGCGGGGCCGGGGTCTGGAGAGTCTGGGTCATGTCAGTCCTTCTCGCGCAACAGGCGGAACTGCGCCAAGGTCATCAGCACGATCGCCAAGAACAGCAGGTAGGCGGCAGCCGACGCGTAGGCGTAGTTGCCGAAGCCGAACTGCTCGTAGGTGAAGAACGTGACGGACTTGGTGGAGTCGAGCGGACCGCCCTTCGTCATCACGAAGGCCTCCTCGAAGAACTGGAGGTAGCCGATGCTGGTGATCACCGCGCCGAAGAGCAGGGTCGGGCGCAGCATCGGCAGCGTGATGTGGCGGAAGCGACCCCATGCATTCGCCCCGTCGGCCTCCGCCGCCTCGACGATCTCACGTGGGATCGTCTGCAGCCCCGCGAGGAAGATCACCATCATGGTGCCGAAGTTGCGCCAGACCGACATGGCCACCAGCGAGGGCAGGGCCAGCGTGGTGGAGTCCAGCCACCCGGGGCCGTCGATGCCGAACCAGCCGATCATCGCGTTGAGCAGCCCGCCCTCGTCGCGCAGCAGGAACTTCCACACCACCGACACCGCCACGATGCTGGTGACGACCGGAAGGTAGTAGCCGACCCGGAAGAAGCCGCGCAGCCGGGTGACCCGGTTCAAGGCGACCGCGACCGCGAGCGCGCTCGCCATCGTCAGTGGGACGCCCAGCAGGAGGTAGATGAGCGTGTTGAACGTGACCTTGCGAAACACCGGGTCCGAGAGGAGGTCCGCATAGTTCTCGAGCCCGACGAACTCGACCCCGAGGGGGCTGCGCACGTCGGTGCTGCGCATGTCGGTGAAGCTCATGCCGAGGCTGGCCAGGACGGGTCCCGCGGTGAAGACCAAGAACAGCAGGCAGAACGGCAGGGCCAGGACCCACGCGGCGACAGCCTGGCTGCGCCGCGTCGGGTCCACGTGTCGCGACTTCGGCGGCCGGCTGTCCTGCGCCGGCCGCTCCCGTCGGGACTCCGTTGCCGTGACGCTCATGTCAGAGACCGGTGCCGATCGACGATGCCTTGGTCTGCATCTCCTTGACGACGTCCTCGGGCTCGGCGTCGCCCTTCGAGGCCTGCTCGACGAGGGTGTCGATCGTCGCTGCGACCTGCTCCCAGGTGGGGACGGCCGGCGGCGCCTCCGTGGTCTCGAGCTGCGTGCCGAAGACCTGGAGCTGCGGGTCCTCCGCGAGCTCGCCGGTCTCCCAGGCAGCCTTGACGGCCGGCAGGTCACCGACCACGTCGTAGAAACGCTGCTGGGTCTCGGCCTCGCTGAGCCACTGGACGTACTTCCAGGCGGCATCGGTGTTGTCGGAGTCCGAGAAGACCGCGAGGTCTCCACCGCCGACGAACGACGTACCGGGTCCGGAGTCCTTGCCGGGCAGCGGCGCCACTGCGTACTCGTCGGTGCTCAGCCCGGCCTCCTCGACGAGACCGGTGTGCCACGGACCGGAGATGAACGCAGCGTAGGTGCCGTCCGCGAAGCCGCTCTCGAGCTCGCCCGGGTCGAGCAACCGGCTCGGCGAGAGGCCCTCGTCGAAGTAGGACGTGTAGTAGTCGAGCGCCTCGGCCATCTCCGGGGAGTCGATGGTGTACTCCGTCCCCTCCTCGTTGGTGATCGAGGCGCCGTTGGACCAGGCGAACGGCAGCACGGACTGCCAGGAGCCGGTCTGGCCGGGCTGGAGGCTCAGGCCGTAGTCCGCGCCACCCTTCTCCTTCATGTCGGTGGCGAACTGGTGCAGCTCCTCCCACGTCTCGGGAGCCTTGCTCCAGCCGGCTTTCTCCGCCATGTCCTTGCGGTAGTAGAGGACACGCGTCTCGACGTACCAGGGGACGCCGTAGGACGTCCCGCCGACCTCGGTCGAGCCCCACGCGCCTGGGAAGAAGTCGGCCTCGTCGACCAGGCCCTCGGGGGTCGGCATCAGGCCGCCGGCCTCGGCGAACTCGCCCATCCAGGTGGTGCCGATCAGGCTGACGTCGGGGGTCTCGCCACTGGCGATCGCGTTGGCGATCTTGTTGTGCGCGGCGTCCCACGGGATGGCGGTCACCTTGACCTCGGCGTCCGGGTTGTCCTTCACGAAGTCGGCCGAGAACTCCTGGAGCTCGTCACCCTCGGTGCCCATCGCCCAGACCTCGATGGTCCCGGTGGCGGCGCCCTCGGCGACCTCCGTGCTCTGGGCTTCTCCGCCGCCTCCGGCGTCGTCGCGTCCACAGGACGTGAGGACGAGACTCGTGACGGCGAGTGCGGCTAGTGCGCTGGCGGTGCGGTTCATGTGGGTTCCTTAGTGGGAGGTGGAGCTGCTGCTTCTGATCACGAGCTCGGTGGGGAGCAGCTCGTGGCGTGGTTCGGTGCGCTCGTCGACGATGAGCTCCTCGAGAAGTCGGGCGGCGGTCGCGCCGAGCTCACGCATCGGCTGGCGGACTGTGGTCAGGCCGGCGTAGCGAGCAGCCATCACGTCGTCCCAGCCGGTCACCATGACGGTGCCTGGGACGTCGACCCCCGCGGCCGCGAGTCGGCCGAGCAGCCCGAGTGCGAGCTCGTCGTTGCCGCACACGAAGGCGTCGGGCAGGTCGTCGGCCGCGAGGGCAGCGTCGGCCACGGCCGCGCCGGACTCCTCGTCGAGCTCGTCGACGGTCACCAGCTCGGGAGCGCGGTCCGACTCGGAGCGGAGGAAGGCATCCCGCACGCCTGCCCACCGCTCGGCCACGTCGGGAGAGCTGACCGGGTCACCGACGAAACGGAGGCTGCGGACCCCTTCGGACAACAGGTGCTCGGTGAGAGAGCGCGCGCTGGCGTGGTTCTCGGCATTCACGGAGTCGACGGTCCCGATGGGCGGTCGGGCGACGAGGACCAGCTTGGTGCCGCGAGCGGCGAGGCTCTGGACGGCGGCGTCGCTGACCGTGCGGCCGAGGATGACCAGCCCGTCGCAGCGTCCGGCCATCTCGCGTACGGCGTCCTCGGCATCGCTGCGACCGTGCGTGGACAGGATCAGCACGGAACGGCGCAGCTCGGCGGCCACGCCCTCGTAGCCCAGGACCACCTCCGCGTAGTACGGGCCGGAGAGGTCGGGGAAAACGATGCCGTTGGCAGCGTGGCGCCGTTCGGCGAGCTGCCGGCCCAAGTGGCTGGGGGTGTACTCCAGCTCGGCGGCGGCGGCCAGCACCCGCAGACGGGTGGCGTCACGGACCCCCTCGGACTCTCGCATCACGCGAGAGACGGTCGCGATCGAGACGCCGGCCTCCTTGGCCACATCGCGGATCGTGGGCAACATCCCAAGTCTCCTGACCGTGATGTAACCGGTTACAGAAACCGGTTACATCCGATAACGTGCCGGACATGGACGGTCCTGTCAACCCCCTCGACGGCATTCCCGGCCGCTGGCGACCGCTCGCCGACCGTTCGGCAGAGCTCCTTCGCAGCCACCAGGATCCGGGTGGCGCGTGGCCCGCGTCCCCTGTCTTCGGTCCCTACCAGTACTCCTGGTTCCGCGACGGTTCCTTCATCGCGGACGGTGCCTCCGCAGCCGGTCTGCACGACGAGGCGGGCCGCTTCCACGCATGGTGCTCCCGGATCCTGGAGCGCGAGCGTCCGGCCGTCGAGCGGGTGCTCGCGATGCTCGCCGACGGGCGCGAGCCGGCCGACTCCGACTACCTGCCGGCGCGCTACAACCTCGACGGCACCCGACACGAGGACGACTGGTGGAACTTTCAGGTCGACGGCTACGGCACCTGGCTGTGGGCACTCGAACGGCACCTCGCTCGGGCCTCGGCCGGCGAGGCCACGGCGTACGCCGCGGGCATCGAGACCGCCGTCCGCTACCTGGTCGCCACCGGGACCGGCACCTGCCGGGACTGGTGGGAGGAGAGCCGGGACCAGACCCATGTGGCCACGCTCGCCGGCGTGGCCGGGGGGATGCGGGCGGCCGTGCGCATGGGCACGCTGCCCGACGGGCTGGTCCCGCAGGCACTGACAGTGGCCGAGCGGTGTGTGTCGTTGATCCGCGCGGAGGGCGTGCACGACGGCCACCTCGTCAAGTGGCTGGGCGGCACCGACGTCGACGCGTCGCTGCTGGCCGTGGCCGCGCTGTACGACGTACTCCCACTCGACGACCCGGTGGTCACCGCCACGGTGGCCGCGATCGAAGCGGTCCTCGTGGAGGGCGGTGTGCACCGCTACACGGCGGACACCTTCTACGGCGGCGGCCAGTGGCCGGTCCTCGCCGCCCTGCTCGCTCGACACCACGCGCGCGCCGGCAGTCCGGAGCGAGCCACGGAGCTGCTCGACTGGGTCGTCTCCACCGCCGACCCCGGCCTGCTGCTGCCCGAGCAGGTCGCGCCCCTGCTGGCCGGCGAGGTCCTCGCGGAGTGGCTCGAGCGCTGGGGACCTCCGGCCCACCCGCTGCTCTGGTCGCACGGCATGTTCCTGGCGGGAGTGGCCGCCCACGTGCCCGGCTCAGTCCGGGCGCCCCGCTCCGCTCAGCACCTCGACCTGTAGCCGACTCGGCGCCTACTTCCGAGTCTCGGCGTGCTGCCTCACCGCCGCCTGGTCCTCCTCGCGGGTGCGCATCGTGCCGTGTCCGGTCACGATCCGCTGGCGCAGGCTCTCGGTGATGTAGTGACGCCAGGCGTCATGGCAGACGTCGAAGCACTCGTCGGACGACGCGAGGCCCTCGTGAGTGAAGGTCACCTGCGACCGGCCGCCGTCGGGGGCGATGTCGAAGCGCCCTCTCGTCCCGATCCACTCGCCCTTCTCCGCGATGAAGTCGAGATAGCCGTCGGTGAACTCCCACACCACGCGTTCGCCGGGGACGAGCTCGGCGGTGCGCTGCTTGGAGTAGTGGATGTCCGGCACGAGATAGAACCAGTCGGCGCCGAGCTGGTCGGTCGGGCCCACGATGTTGGTCGCACCCCACCAGGAGCGGACGTCGATGATGGCCTCGTAGGCCTCCTGCGGCGTCGCGTCCACGGTGAAGGTGTGGGTCAGGTCGCTCATGCGTCGGTCCCTTCGTGATCAGGCGGGGGAGTCCCGCGCTCTTCGTCGATGTTCTGCAGTGCCTCGGCGAGGCGTTTGATGCGACGGAGCCGGCCGTCCCAGGCGGTGCTCACGGCGTTGAGCTGCGCGAGCGCGCGCGCGAACTGCTCCTCGTCGATCCGGTAGTGCCGCTCACGGCCGGCCGTCCGCCCGTGCACGAGCCCGGCCCTGTCGAGCACGGCCAGGTGCTTCGCGACCGCCTGCCGGCTCACCGGCAGGCGCTCGCTGAGCGAGGTGGACGTACCTGATCCAGCCGCGAGCAGCAGGTCGAGCATCTGGCGCCGGGTCGGGTCTCCGATCGCCGACCACAGCTCGTCGTCGACGCGGTCGGTCATGGCCGGGCGTCCAGCGTCGCGGCGTGGGCGACGAGGCGTGGCAGGAAGTAGTCCCACCCCTGGACGTGGTCCTGGTAGGTCGCCTCGAGCACCGCGGCCGTCCAGCCCCGCTCACGGAAGCCGGTCTCTCGGAAGCGCACCAGCGTGCCGTCGCCCTGGGGGACGAGCTCGAAGGTGACGAGCAGCGAGTTGCCCTCCACTGCCTGCTCCCCCGCCGGGTGCGTCCAGCGGAACGAGAAGCGCGCGGGCGGGTCCACGTCGACGACGGTGATCGCCTCGACCTTCCCCCCGTCGGCGTCGGCGAACAGGATCTCGCCCTCCGACCCGACCACGGTCTCGTAGCGCGCGTCGTCGGACCACCACTGCTTCACGTGGGCCGGATCGCTCACCACCTCGAAGACGATCTCGGGCGTCGCCTCGACGTACAGCTCGCGCTCGATGGTTCCCAGCTCCATGACAGCCTCCCGCAACGTTTGGTTGCGCGTGAGCCTAGCGCGGACATTCCGCATGCGCAACCATCGATTGCGCAAACTTGAAGAGGGTCAGACCCGTCGGCGCCCGGCTCCAGGTGTCAGCGTCGCCGGAACCATCCCTGTCGCTTGGGCCGCTCTGCCGGTCGCTCTGCGGGCGGCTCTTCCTCGACCGGGTCCCCGAACGGCTCACTCGACCCGTCCCAGCCGTTGATCCCCGACTGGGTCAGGCCGTCCGCGGCGTAGGTGTAGCCCCACTCCCCACCGTCCTCGCCGGAGAACACGACCGTGCCTTCGCTGACCCAGTTGGCCAGCTCTGCATAGAACGCGGTGGCCTGCTCCGACCACTTCGGGTCGCCCTCGTCGTCGGTGGCGAGGACGAGCCAATCGCCGTCGCGGGTGACGGACGTCGAGGCGAACGACGCGAGGTCGGCAAATGTGGTGACCGGTCCCTGCGCGTCATCGGGGTCGAACCACCCATCACGGTCTGCCATCGTCACGCGCAACGCCTGGAAGGCAGCGTCCTCACGGTCGCGGGGCAGCCGCACCCGACCAGTCGTCTCCACTGTGTAGCCCATGGCGCCCACGGTGTCACAGGAAGGGCCACGTGGCCCTGAGACTCGCTCCGCCACCCGCCGGGCGGTCGGTGGCCGCCTGGCGAGCGTGCCCGTCAGCCGGCGTGGCCCTCCGGGTCCTCCTCAGGTTCGAAGGTGCTGCCCTCGCCCTCGGTGCTGCCGATCTCCACGCCGGCGGCGTCCTGGTCCTCGGTCTCGTCCCCGGGTCTTCCGACGTCGGGATCGTTCGGTTGGCTGCTCATGAGTCGTCTCCTTGCCTCCCCACCGCTGTACCCGACGTGGACGCGTGGATGCGCGAGCAGCGCGCGAGCCCCGCAAGATGCCGGACGTCATACGGACGGGGCCATCGCTGGCGCCGCCCGAATGACGTCCGGATCTGCCGACCGACTACCAGCGGCCGTGGACCTGCTCGCGGATCCGTCGGTCGTAGAGGTCGCGCACCGCGTCGAGGAGCGAGACAGGCAGCGGACCGATCCGGCCCGCGCTCGCGTTGGCCTGCGCCTGCGCGACGTTGCGCGCGCCCGGGATCACCGTGGTGACCCCCGGTTGCTGGCAGACCCAGGCGAGGGCGACCTGGGCGGGCGTCACGTCACCCAACCCGCTGTCGGCGACGAGTCGTGCGAACTCCTGCGCCGCCTCGACCCCGGTGGCGTAGTCGACGCCGGAGAAGGTCTCCCCCACGTCGAAGGAGCTTCCGTCGCGGTTGTAGGAGCGGTGGTCGTCCGGGGCGAACGTCGTGTCGAGGCCGTACTTGCCCGAGAGCAGTCCCGAGGCCAGCGGCACGCGGGCGATGATGCCGACACCGGCCGCCTGCGCCGCCGGCAGCACCTCGTCGAGGGGCTTCATGCGGAAGGCGTTGAGGATGATCTGGATGCTCGCGACGTGGGGCCGCGCGATCGCGCTCAGGGCCTGGTCGGCCGTCTCGACGCTCACGCCGTAGGCGGCGATCACCTGCTCGTCGACGAGCACGTCGAGCACGTCGTACGTCGCGTCGCTGTCGATGACGGCGCTGGGCGGGCAGTGCAGCTGCACCAGGTCGAGCCGATCGGTGCCGAGGTTGCGGCGGGACCGGTCGATCCACTGGCGGAAGTTGGCCTCGACATAGTTAGCGGGGACCTGCTCTTCACGGCGACCCATCTTGGTCGCGACCGTGAACCCGGCATCGGGATGGTCGGCGACGAAGCGTCCCACGAGCTGCTCGCTGCGGCCGTCGCCGTAGACGTCGGCGGTGTCGAAGAAGGTGACTCCCGCCTCTGCCGACGCCTCGAGCACCGCCAGGGCGTCGCCCTCGCTGACGTCTCCCCAGTCCGCCCCCAGCTGCCACGTGCCGAGGCCGACGACGGAGACGGACCGACCGGTGCGTCCGAGGGTGCGCTGCTCCATGCCCGACAGTGTCACAGACCCGTGGCCAGTCGGTGGTAGGCGGCGTTCCAGCGCAGCTCGCGCTGGAAGCTGCGCGGCGTGGTGTCGGCGTCGATGGTGACCATCTCCGTGCCGGTCATCTCGGCGAAGTCCTCGAGCACCTCGACGCCCACGGCCTTGGACAGCACGGTGTGGTGCGGCGCACCGGCCATCAGCCACGACTCCGCCGACGTCGAGAGCGACGGTCGCGGCTCCCAGACGGCGCACGCCACGGGGAGCAGCGGCAGGGCCTCGTCGGGCTCGACGACGTCGATCTCGTTCACGGTCAGGCGGAAGCGGTCGCCGAGGTCGGACAGCCCCGCCACGACCCCGGGGCCGGGGTCAGCGGTGAAGCGCAGCCGCACCGGGTCCTCGCGCCCACCGATCCCGAGCGGGTGGACCTCCAGCGAGGGCTGCTGGGTCGTGATGGTCGGGCAGACCTCCAGCATGTGCGCGCCGAGGATCTTCTCCTCGCCCGGCACCAGGTGGTAGGTGTAGTCCTCCATGAAGGACGTCCCCCCGGGAAGCCCGCCGGCCATGGTCTTCATGGCACGCAGCAGCACGGACGTCTTCCAGTCGCCCTCGCCCCCGAAGCCGTAGCCGTCGGCCATCAGGCGCTGCACGGCCAGCCCCGGGAGCTGCCGGAGACCGCCGAGGTCCTCGAAGTTGGTCGTGAACGCGCCGAACCCGCCGGAGGTGAGGAACTGCCGGATGCCGAGCTCGACGCGAGCGCCGTAGCGCAGCGAGTCGTGGCGGTCGGCGCCGGGGAGCAGCTCGGGGGCCACGGCGTAGGTGTCGGCATACTCGGCGACGAGCTTGTCGATGTCGGCGTCGGCCACCTGGTCCACGACCGCGACCAGGTCGTTGACGCCGTAGGTGTTGACCGACACCCCGAAGCGCAGCTGCGCCTCCACCTTGTCGCCCTCGGTCACGGCCACGTCGCGCATGTTGTCGCCGAAGCGGGCGAGCTTGAGGTGGCTGAGCTCGTTGCGGCCCAGGGCCGCCCGGGCCCAGCGCGCGATCCGCTCGGCGACGACAGGGGACTCGACGTGTCCGGCGACGGTCTTGCGCGGGACGCCGAGGCGCGTCTGGATGTAGCCGAACTCCCGGTCGCCGTGGGCGGCCTGGTTGAGGTTCATGAAGTCCATGTCGATGCTCGACCACGGCAGCTCCATGCCGGCCTGGGTGTGCAGGTGGAGCAGGGGCTTGCGCAGCGCGTCCAGCCCGGCGATCCACATCTTGGCCGGGGAGAAGGTGTGCATCCACGCGATGACACCGACGCACGCCGGGTCGGAGTTGGCGTCGAGCATCTGCCGGTGGATCGATCCCGCGTCGAGCAGGACGGGCTTCCAGACGACCTCGACGGGAAGGTCCGCCACCGCGGCCAGCCGCGCGGCGATGGCCTGTGACTGCGAGGCCACCTGGTCCAGGGTCTCCGGGCCGTAGAGGCCCTGGCTCCCGGTCAGGAACCAGACCTCGTGGACAGGGACGGACGTCATGCTCATGGGGTGTTTCCTCCGGTTTCGCAGTCCGTGTGGTGGCGGACTGTCCTGGTTGGTGCGCGGACCGGTCGGGTCAGCGCTGGCCGTACACGTTCTGGTAGCGGTCGAAGAGCGCGTCGACGTGCTTCTGCTCGATGGGCACGGGCTCGCCGAGCTGGCGCGAGATGTGGACCGTGCGCGCCACGTCCTCGCACATCACGGCGGCCGCCACGGCCTTGCGCGGGGTGGGGCCGATGGCGAAGACGCCGTGGTTGCGCATGATCACCGCCGGTGAGCGGCTGGTGCTCAGCGTGTCGACGATGCCGCGGCCGATCGAGTCGTCCCCGATGATCGCGAAGGGTCCGATCGGGATCTCGCCCCCGAACTCGTCGGCGCACATCGTGAGCACGCACGGCACCGGCTCGCCGCGGATCGCCCAGGCGCCCGCGTAGGTCGAGTGCGTGTGGACCACGCCCCCGACGTGCGGCATCTCGCGGTAGACGTAGGCCTGGGCGTCGGTGTCCGACGAGGGAGCGTGCTCGCCCTCGACCACCCGGCCCTGCAGGTCGCACACGACCATGTTCTCCGGGGTCAGGTCGTCGTAGGCCACCCCGCTGGGCTTGATGACGAGCAGGTCGTGACCCGGGACACGGGCCGACACGTTGCCTGCCGTCCAGACCACGAGCTGGTAGCGGGTGAGCTGCTCGTGCAGCGCGCACACCTCCTTGCGCAGCGCGCGGATCGTGTCGCCTACGTCGGCAAGGACTGTCATGTCAGCGTTCCTCCTGCGTCTTGCGGTACGTCCGACGCGCCACGGCGTCACGACGGATGGCCTTGAGCCGCCGCATGGTCGTCGTCGCCCGCCCGAAGTGGTCGTGCAGGGCGAGGTACTGCTCGAAGAGCGCGTCGTACGCCGCCGCGCGGGCCTCGTCGGGCAGGTAGACGTGGCGTCGCACCTTGCCCATCTGCTTGGCGGCGGTCGGCACGTCGGGGTAAGCACCGGCAGCGACCGCGGCGTGGATGGCCGAACCGAGCGCGGGGCCCTGCTCGGAGTCGATGATCGACAGCGGCAGCCGGGTCACGTCGGCGTAGATCTGCATGAGCAGCGCGTTCTTCGCCAGCCCGCCGGCCACGATGAACTCCTCGACCGGCACACCGCTGTCGCGGAACGTCTCGACGATCACCCGGGTGCCGAAGGCGGTCGCCTCGAGCAGTGCGCGGTAGACGTCCTCGGCGCGCGTCGCGAGGGTCTGGCCCACCACGAGGCCGGACAGCTCGTGGTCGACGAGCACGGACCGGTTGCCCGAGTGCCAGTCGAGTGCGACGAGGCCGTGCTCCCCGATCTCCTGGTCCGCCGCCAGCCGGGTGAGGTGCTCGTGCACCGACTCCCCTGCTGCCGCGGCCGCCTCGGTGTAGGCGGCGGGGACGCCGTGGTGGGTGAACCACCCGAAGATGTCGCCCACCCCGCTCTGGCCGGCCTCGTAGCCCCAGAGGCCGGAGACGATGCCGCCGTCGACGACGCCGCACATGCCCGGGACCTCGCGCAGCACGTCGGCGCTCATCACGTGGCACGTCGAGGTGCCCATGATCGCGACCATCTGGCCGGCTCCGACCGCCTGGGCGGCGGGGGCGGTGACGTGGGCGTCGACGTTGCCGACGGCCACGGCGATGCCCTCGGGCAACCCCGTCCAACCGGCAGCCTCGGCGCTCAGCGTCCCGGCGCGCTCACCGAGCTGGCCGATGACGTGCTCGAGCTTGTCCGCCACGAATCCGTCGAAGCCGGTGGCCAGGTCCCCGAGGAAGCCGGGCGACGGGTACTCCCCGTCCTGGCCGTCGAAGGTCTGGTACTGCCCCTTGTAGCCGGCCGTGCACGCGTTGCGGACGTAGGTGCCGCAAAGCTGCCAGACGATCCAGTCGGCGGCCTCGGCCCAGTGCTCCATCCGGTCATAGAGCTCGCGGTCCTCCTCGAAGAGCTGCAGGCCCTTGGCGAACTCCCACTCGGAGGAGATGAGGCCGCCGTAGCGGGGCAGCCAGGCCTCGGCGCGCGTCCGGGCCAGCTCGTTGATGCGGTCGGCCTGTCCCTGCGCGGCGTGGTGCTTCCAGAGCTTGACGTAGGCGTGGGGACGGTCCTGCAGCCCCGGCACCTCGTTGAGCGGGGTGCCGTCGGCGAGCGTCGGCACCATCGTGCAGGCGGTGAAGTCGGTGGCGATGCCGATGACGTGCGCGGGGTCGATGCCCGCCGCGGCGACGGCGGCGGGGACGGCGACGCGCAGCACCTCGCGGTAGTCCTCGGGGACCTGCAGTGCCCACTCGGGCGGCAGGGGCAGCTCGCTGCCGGCCAGGTGGGGCGGGATCGAGCGCTCCAGCACTGCGTGGGGATAGGCATGCACCGCGGTGCCGAGCTCGGCACCGTCGGAGACCCGGACGACCACTGCCCGGCCGGACAGGGTGCCGTAGTCGACGCCCACGACGTACTGGTCGTGCGGCTGGTCAGGCATGGTCACGGGTTCCTTTCGACAGGTGCGGCGCTGCTGGCGCGCACCACGAGCTCGGGACTGATGAGTCCCTGGGGTTCGGGTCCCTGGCCCAGCGCCGCGCGGAGGATCTCGATCGCACGGTGGCCGACGGCCTGGAAGTCCTGGCGCACGGTGGTGAGGGGCGGGATGAGGTAGGCCGCCTCGGGGATGTCGTCGAAGCCGACCACGCTGACCCCTCGAGGGCCGGTGGGCACGTCGCGGCCCGCCTCGGAGAGGGCACGCATCAGGCCGAGGGCCATCTGGTCGTTGGCGCAGAACACGGCCGTCACCTCCTCGCGGGAAGCGATCTCGACGCCGACCTCGAAGCCGCTGGCGGCGGACCAGTCGCCGGTGACGTGCTGGTCGGGCCTCAGGCCCGCGGCGTACATCGCGTTGCGCCAGCCGAGCAGCCGGGCACGCGCCTCGGTCCACTCCAGCGGGCCGGCCATGTGGACGATGTCGGTGTGGCCGAGCTCGATGAGGTGCCGGGTGCCGAGCTCGGCGCCGGCGACCTGGTCGACACCGACGGTCCAGCGGGTCTTGGACGGGTCGCCCTCGACCACCACCACCGGCACCCCGAGGTTCTCCTGGGCGCGGGCGACCTCGAGGGCCTCGTCCGTCGCGGAGATGAGGACGATGCCCTCGACCGCCTGTCCGCGCAGGTGGTCGATGGCGTCGACGAGCTCCTGGCGGGTGAGGCTCTGCAGGTTGACCGAGCTCACGAAGTAGCCGGCCTCACGGCCCGCGGCCTGGATCGTGCGGTGCACGGTGGACGGACCCCAGTAGCCGCTCTTGGAGCCGATCACACCGATGGTGGCCGAGCGTCGGGTGACGAGCGCCCGGGCCGCCGAGTTGGGCCGGTAGCCCAGCTGTCGGATGGCCTGCTCCACCTTCTCGCGCGTGGCGGGTCGCAGGTTGTCCTGGCCGTTGATCACCCGCGACACGGTCTGGTGCGACACCCCCGCGAGCCGGGCCACGTCGGCCATGACCGGGCTGCGCCCGGCTGGCCGAGGCTCGGTGAAGGTCACTGCTGCCGCCGCGTGGCGAAGCGCTGCACGACGACGAAGGTGAGCAGGAGGACGCCGGTGATGATGCGGATCCAGTAGGAGCTGAGGGTCCCGTCGAAGGAGATGAGCGTCTTGATGGCGCCGAGCACGAGCACGCCGAGCAGCGTGCCGACGACGTAGCCGCGCCCACCGGTGAGCAGCGTGCCGCCGATCACCACCGCAGCGATGGCGTCGAGCTCCATGCCGATCGCGTGCAGGCTGTTGCCGGACAGGATGTAGAGGGAGAACAACAGGCCGGCGAGGGCGGCGCAGAAGCCGCTGATCACGTAGACGCCCACCTTGGTGAAGGCGACCCGCAGGCCCATCAGCATCGCCGAGCTCTCGCTGCCGCCGATCGCGTAGACCGTGCGTCCGAAGCGGGTGCGGGCCAGGACGTACGCCGCGATGGCGACCACCGCGAGCGCCAGGAGCGCCGTCCAGCGGATGTAGTAGTCCCCGAGGTAGACGGTGCCGAAGGCCAGCTCGGAGAAGGTGCTGTTGTTGATCGAGATCGACTCGACGCTGATCAGGTAGGTGAGGCCACGCGCCAAGAACAGCCCGGCGAGAGTCGCGATGAAGGGCTGGATGTCGAAGTAGTGGATGAGCAGGCCCATGAGCAGTCCGAGCACGGTGCCCGTCAGGAGCACGGCCGCGATCGAGAGGTAGGGCGACCAGCCCATCTGCAGCGTCTTGGCGGCGATCATCGTCGACAGGGCGACCACCGAGCCGACGGAGAGGTCGATGCCGCCCGTGAGGATCACGAACGTCATGCCGACGCCCAGCACGATCAGGAAGGCGTTGTCGATGAGCAGGCTGATCAGGACCTGCGGGTCGGTGAGCCCGTCGTAGCGCATGCCCCCGACGCCGAACAGCCCGACGAACAGGGCGAAGGTGGCGATGATGGGGATGTAGCGCGGCGGCGGGGTGAAGTCCTTGACCCGGTCCCAGGCGGAGTCGGGACGAGCGGTGACTGTGCTCATGCTGGGGAACCTGCCTTCGCGGGGACGGGACGGGGGCTGCTCGGGCGGCCGGCCCGCAGGACGGCTCGGGCCTTCGGCGACTGCAGCAGGCACACGGCGATGACCACGACCGCCTTGAAGAGGTAGTTGAGGTCGGAGGGGATCCCGATGTTGGGGATGGTCCGCGTCAGGGTCGCGATGAACAGCGCACCGATGAAGGTGCCCATCAGGGAGAACCGTCCTCCCGCGAGCGAGGTGCCGCCGATGACGACCGCCAGGATCGCGTCGAGCTCGATCCACAGCCCCAGGCTGTTGGCGTTGACGGAGTTGGTGTTGGCGGCGATCACGAGCCCGGCCAGGCCGGCGCAGAAGCCCGAGAAGGCGTAGACCGTCCAGATGATCGTCCGCGAGCGCACACCTGCGAGGCGGCTCGCCTCGGGGTTGATGCCCACCGACTCGATCAGCATCCCCAGCGCGGTGCGCCGGGTGAGCACGGCGGTGAACGCCAGCACCCCGATCGCGACCAGGAAGGCGAGCGGCAGGGTGAGCACGAAGCCGGACGCCAGGTCGCTGAACCAGGGGTTGTTGACCGTCGTGATCTGTCCGTCGGTGATCGCCATCGAGATGCCGCGCCCCGCGACCATGAGGATCAGCGTGGCGATGATGGGTTGGATCCCCAGGACGGAGACCAGCAGGCCGTTCCACGCGCCGAGGGCGATGCAGACGACGACGGCGTACGTCATGGCCATCACGGCCGTGCTCAGTGCCGCCTCGTCGCCCGCACCGATGATCCGCGTGCAGGCGACCGCGGCCGCGATGGCGGCGATCGCTCCGACGGAGAGGTCGATGCCGCGGGTGGCGATCACCAGCGTCATGCCCAGCGCGACCAGCATCACCGGCGCGCTGTTGCGCATGATGTCGACGACGTTGCCGTAGAGGTGGCCGTCCTGCATGCGTACGTCGAGGAAGGACGGCTTGACGCCGACGTTGATGACGAGCAGGACCCCCAGGGCCAGCACGGGCCACATCAATGGGTGCCGCAGCACGCGTACGACGAGGGTCGGGGACTCAGGCATGGGGATCTCCCTCGGGGTGGGCCTCGCCGGCGATGATCTCGAGGACGTCGCGGACGCTCACGTCGTCGTTGCGGCGCTCGTCGATCTTGCGACGGTCACGCATGACCACGAGGCGGTCGCTCAGGCGCAGGACCTCCTCCAGCTCGGCGGAGATGAAGACGACCGACATGCCCTGGGCGGCGAGCTCGGCCACCTTGGCCTGGATCTGGGCCTTGGCACCGATGTCGATGCCGCGGGTGGGCTCGTCGAGGATCAGGATGTCGGGCTGGGTGATCAGCCAGCGCGCGAGCAGCACCTTCTGCTGGTTGCCGCCGGAGAGGTTGCGCATCAGCGCGGTCGGGTCGGCGGGACGGATGTCCAGCGCCTTGATGTACTCGGTGACGAGCTTGGTGCGGGTGGCCTGCGGGATCGGCCGCAGCCAGCCGCGGGACGCCTGCAGCGCGAGGAGCATGTTGTCGGCGACGGTGAGGTCCTGGACCACGCCCTCCGCCTTGCGGTCCTCGCTCGAGAAGGCGATCCTGCGGTCGATGGCGTGGCGCGGGCTCCTGAGCCGGCGCTTCTCGGACCTGACGGTGAGCTCTCCGGTGTCGGCGTGGTCAGCTCCGAAGAGCAGCCGCGCCAGCTCGGTGCGCCCCGAGCCGAGGAGGCCCGCGATGCCGACGACCTCGCCCTCGAAGAGCTCCAGGTCGGTCGCCTCGAGCGTGTTCTTGCGACCCAGCCCGACCGCCTTGAGGACGGGCGTGCCGGACTCGGCCTCGGTGTTGGGCGCCTCGCGGTCCAGCCGCTCGAGGGTCTCGAGCTCGCGGCCGATCATCAGCCTGACCAGCTCGAGCTGGGTGGTCTCGGCCACCATCCGCTCCTCGACCAGCCGGCCGTTGCGCAGGATGGTCATCCGGTCGGCGATCTCGTAGATCTGGTCGAGGAAGTGGGAGACGAAGACGATGGCGACGCCCTCGTCGCGCAGCCTGCGCATGACGGTGAAGAGCTTCTCGACCTCGTCGGCGTCCAGGCTGGACGTGGGCTCGTCGAGGATGAGCACCTTCGCCTCGACGTCGACGGCTCGGGCGATGGCCACGAGCTGCTGCACCGCGATGGGGTGCTCGTCCAGGACGGACCGCGGGTCGATGTCGACGCCGAGGTGCAGGAGGGTGCGCCGGGCGCGCCGGTTCATCTCGCGGACACTGATCGCACCGAACCGGCGGGGCTCGCGGCCCAGCAGCATGTTCTCGGCCACGGTCAGGTTCGGGACCAGGTTGACCTCCTGGTAGACCGTGCTGATGCCGGCTGCCTGGGAGGCTGCCGGGGAGTGGAACTCGTGGCTCTCGCCTTCGACGAGGACCGTGCCCTCGTCGATGGTGTAGACGCCGGTGAGCGCCTTGATGAGCGTGGACTTGCCGGCGCCGTTCTCGCCCATGAGGGCGTGCACCTCGCCGGGGAACAGTCGCAGAGAGACCTCGTCCAGGGCGCGGACGGCGCCGAAGGTGATGGAGATGTCGCGCATCTCGATCACCGGCTGCGGATCCGTCCCCGGTGCGGTGACGACATCCGGCTCCGTCATCTGGGTCATCTCTTTCCTCTCTGGTTCTTCATGTCTCCGCCCGATGTCTCCGCATGTCTCCGCCTGGATGGCTGCGCATGCGCGGACGGGCCCGACCGGTCGGTCCGGGCGGGCCCGACGCGTGGCGGACGTCGTCACCCGAGTGACTGGTGTGCGGCCCGCGCCGGGGCGCGGGCCGCACGACTGCTCAGTACTGGCGCTGGGGCAGGGCCTCGATGGCCTGCTCCTGCGTGAAGGTGCCCTCGTCGGTGACGACCCGCTCGGGGACCTCCTCGCCGTCGAGGACCTTCTTGGCCAGGTCCATCAGCTGCGGGCCGAGCAGGGGGTTGCACTCGACGATGAAGTTGATCTTGCCGTCGGCGAGGGCCGTCATGCCGTCCTTGACCGCGTCGATCGTGATGATCTTGATGTCCTTGCCCGGCTCGAGACCGGCGGCCTCGATGGCCTCGATGGCGCCCAGGCCCATGTCGTCGTTGTGGGCGAAGACGACGTCGATGCTGTCGTCGGACTGCAGGAAGGACTCCATGACCTGCTTGCCACCGTCGCGGGTGAATTCACCGGTCTGCGACGCGGTCACCTCGATCGAGTCGTCGGCGCTGATCTTCGAGGCGAAGCCCTCGGCACGGTCGATGGCGGGAGCCGCACCGGTGGTGCCCTCGAGCTGCACGACGTTGATCGTGCCGTCGCCGTTGACGTCGGAGTCCTTGGCGTTCTCCACCAGCCAGTCGCCGGCCCGCTCGCCCTCGAGGACGAAGTCGGAGCCGAGGAAGGTCTCGTAGAGGGAGGGGTCCTCCACGTCGACCGCGCGGTCGGTGAGGATGACCGGGATGCCGGCCGCCTTGGCCTCCTGCAGGACCGCGTCGAAGCCGGTCTCCACGACCGGGCTGAAGGCGATGACGTCGACCTTCTGCTGGATGTAGGAGCGGATCGCCTGGATCTGGTTCTCCTGCTTGCCCTGGGCGTCGTTGAACTTGAGCTCGATGCCCTCCGCCTCGGCGGTCTCCTGGATGGACTTGGTGTTGGCGGTGCGCCATCCACTCTCCGCGCCAACCTGCGCGAAGCCCATGGTGATGGTGCCGTCGTCGTTGCCGCTGCTGTCGGAGCCGCTGTCCGCCTCCGAGCCGTTACCGCAGCTCGAGAGAGCGAAGGTGCTCAAAGTGATCGCTGCCGCAGCGACCAGGGTCTTCTTCACCACTGTCTTTCCTCCACATCAAAGGGGCCGTCTCGCCCGTGTGACCGGTGTCACGTGTCGTTGAGTGTGAGCGCTAACATTCCCGTCGTCAAGCCTTCTGGGCAGATTGTTTCATAACAAATGTGAACGCTCACCCAAGGGTCCGGCACTCACAAGGGAGACAGAGTGAGCACCTTTCTGAGGGACCAGCGAGTTCGACGCACGCTGTCGGTCCGCGACGTGGCGCGGGACCTGGCCGTGCACCCCAACTCGGTGCTGCGCTGGGAGCGCGGGGAGCGGCTGCCCGGTCCCGAGCACGTGAAGGCACTCGCCCACACGCTCGAGCTGGACACCTCCGCGGTCGCGCGGTTCTTCGACGGCGCCCGAGCACCGGTCGAGCCTCCTCGGGGCTTCAGAGGACACGGCCTGAGGGCCCTGCGGCAGGGTGCCGGAGTGCCGGTGCGGCGGATCGCGCGACGGCTCGGCATCACCACCGCCACCGTCTACAACTGGGAGGCCGGTCGGGTGCGCATCCCGCCGAGCCACGTCCCGGCGCTGGCGTCGGTGCTCGACACGGAGGTGCCCGCGCTGACGACGCAGCTCATCGCCGCGCCCGCGACCCGGCCCCGACCTCCTGTGCCGCCGATGCGTCGCCTGCGCCGGCGTACGGGCCTGTCGCAGGAGGCGGTGGCACAGCGGGTCGGCACCACCCGCCACCGCATCGGCGCCTGGGAACGCGGCGAGCAGCAGCCGCCCCTCTGGGCCGTGCGACGGCTGGCCGCGGTCTACGGCGTGCCGGTCTCGCGCGTGGCACGAGCGACCGGGGTGGTGGCCAGCCCGGCGCTCAACGTACGGCAGTGGTCCCGCGGTGACCTCGCCGAGGTCCTGCGAACCCTGCGGTCCTGGAGCGGCCTCACCCAGCGGGCTGTCGCGGCGCGCTGTGGATCCCACCCCTCCTCCGTGCGGGCGTGGGAGAGCGGGCGCACCGTCCCCCGCGCACGATCGCGCGAGCGGCTCGAGCGGTTGTACGGCCTACCACCCGGGTCGCTCCTCGCGGCCTACCCGGAGGCGGGCTGACCGCCCTCCCCGGGTGAGGTCGAGGCCGCCGGCGGGCGACCACGCTCGGACGTGGAACCCCTGACCACCAACGTGGGCTCGATGAGGTCGACCTTCGGCTCCGGCTCGTTGCGCAGGGCCTGCAGGGCGAGGCTGAGCGCGCGCCGCCCGAGCTCGGAGAAGTCCTGCGCCACCGTGGTGAGTGCGGGCCAGTAGAAGGCGGCGTCGGGAAGGTCGTCGAAGCCCACGACGCTGACGTCCTCCGGCACCCGCCTGCCCCGTTCGTGCAAGGCCTTCAACAGCCCCAGGGCCATCGAGTCGTTCCCGGCGAACACCGCCGTGACGTCCGGGTCCGCGGCGATGAGCTGTCCGGCCCGGTAGCCGCTGGCGGGCGACCAGTCGCCGTCGAGCTCGGGACCAGGCAACCAGCCACGCTGCTCGTGCGCGCGCCGCCACCCGGCGCTGCGCTGGCTCGCCTCGACCCAGTCCTTCGGGCCGCTGACGTGGGCGACGTGCCGGTGGCCCAGGTCGAGGAGGTGGTCCACCGCCAGGAGCGCGCCTGCCTCCTGGTCGATGCCTGCCGCGAGCGGCGCAGCCCCGGTGACGCCCTCCACCATCACGACGGGGATGGACAGCTGGAGGGAGCGCGTCATCTCGGCCGCCTCGCGATGCGCGACCGCCACGACGATCGCCTCTACCGCTTGGTCGGACAGCCGGTCCACCGCGTTCTGCAGCGCCTGGGGGGAGAACTCCGGGAGTCCGACGAGGGCGACGTCGTAGCCCTCTCGATAGCCGGCCTCCTGCACCGCGAGCGCGATCATGCTCGGCCCGTGCAGGGCCAGGTGCGCCGTGACCATCCCGATCCTCCGGGAGCGGTTCGTGGCCAGCAGGCGGGCCGCGAAGTTGCGGCGGTAGCCGAGCTCCTCGATGGCGGCCAGGACCCGCAGCCGCGTCTCCTCCTTGACCAGGGAGGCGTCGTTGAGGACACGGGACACCGTCTGGTGCGACACGCCGGCACGCTCGGCGACCTGCGCCATGCTCGGCGACCGCGATGCTGCGCCACCTTGACTGCCACCTTGACCGCCGCTTGGACCGTTCCTTGCCTGCTCCCCCATGGGACGCATCCTAGGGGGAGTGCTAGCGGTCCAGCAGCGGCCGCGCGGGATCCCACGTGGTGCCGTCGCGCTCGTCCTGCCGCTTGCGCGCGATGGCCGAGAGGGCTTCGAGGACCACGCGGTTGGCGAGGGCGGCGGTGATGTCGGCGTGGTCGTAGGGAGGACTCACCTCGACCACGTCCACCCCCACGACCGGCAGCTCGAGGCAGATCCGGCGGACCGAGTCGAGCAGCTCGCGGGCGGTCAGGCCTCCGGGCTCCGGCGTACCCGTGCCCGGGGCGTGGCCCGGGTCGCAGACGTCGATGTCGACCGAGAGGAAGACGCCCTCGCACTCGTCGGTGGCGATGTCGAACGCCTCGGTGAGGCATGCGGCGAGCCCGCGGTGGACGATCTCGGTCATCTCGTAGGACCGCATCTTCTCGGCGGCCATCCAGTCGAGCGTCTCCGGACCCGGCCAGTAGCCCCGGAGCCCGACCTGGAGGAAGCGGTCGCCGCGCAGGGCGCCCGACTCGATCAGCCTGCGCATCGGCTGCCCGTGCCCCCACAGCGAGCCGAACTCGATGTCGCCGGTGTCGGCGTGGGCGTCGAAGTGGATCATCGAGACCCGGCCGTGGCCGAGCACGTTGGCGACCCCCTTGGCGTCGGGGAAGGCGATGGAGTGGTCGCCGCCGAGCACGACCGGGATCGCACCCGCACGCGCCACCTTCTCGACCGCCGCCTCGAGCCGCGGCAGGGCGACCTCGATGTCGCCGGGCGGCATCTCGACGTCGCCGGCGTCGACCACGCGGAGGTCCCGCAGACCGTCGGTGCGCAGCGCCAGCGAGGGCCGCGAGCCGTCGTGGGCGAGGTAGTCGGTCATCCGGATCGCCTGCGGCCCGAAGCGGGTGCCGGGACGGTGGGAGGTGCCACCGTCGAACGGCGCACCGATCACGACGACGTCGGCGCCGGCGTACGTCGCCTCGTCGTCCAGGTCGCAGGCGGGCACGCCGAGGAAGGTGATGTCGGGACCGAACTGAGCGCCGTAGCGAGCCATGGCCCGACTCTAGGGCCCCGACTCGAGCGGACCCGTGGCCGCTCAACGCCCGGCATGCCGGGCCTACCAGGCGCCGAGTCCTGCGAACCGCGCACCGGTTGGGGTGTCCCTGAGTGGGCAGGTCTGGCTAGCGTCGCGACATGCCTTCCGTGTCGCGCTCCTTCACCACCATGGCCTCCCCGGAGGCGGCGTACGCCTATCTCGCCGACTTCCGCAACACCGAGGAGTGGGACCCGGGGACGCAGACCTGCGAGCGCGTCGCGGGGGACGGCGGGGTGGGCACGACGTACCGAAACGTGTCGAGGTTCCTCGGCCGTGAGGTGGAGGTCATGTACGCCACCGCCGAGCTGGCGCCTCCCCGCCGAGTCCACCTCCGCGGCACCAACGACCAGTTCGAGGGGCACGACATCTTCGAGATCGCCGCATCGGGGCGGGGTTCGCAGGTCAGCTACACCGCGGAGATGTCGTTCGCAGGACTCGCCCGACTCGCGACGCCGGTCGTGGCTGCGTACCTGCCGACCCTCGCCTCGAGGACCGTCGACCAGTTGCGCACGTGCCTCGACCGGCTGGACGACCCGGGTCCGCTGAGCGCCTAGTCGCGCTGGACGACCCGCGGCAGCGCCACGAGCAGCACCGCGAGGACCAGCACCGACGCGACCGCGCCCCAGGCGGCGGCCGTGCGGTCGTAGACCATGTCCACGACCAGGAAGAGGATGCCGCCGAGCAGCATGCCGATCATGGCGAGGGCCACCATCATGAGCCGGTGGCCCGCCTGGACGAGCTCGGGCTTGGAGTTCTGCTGGAAGACGTGGCGATGGATGGCGACCGGTGCCAGCATCACGGCGACCGTCGCGAACGCGAGGCCCAGGAGGCCGACGTACCAGCCGCGCTGGAAGCTGTCGAGCTCCTCGAACCTGCTCTGGAAGGGCAGGGTCGCGAGGAACCCGGCGAGGAGCTGGACACCGGTCTGGCTCACGCGGAGCTCCTGCAGCAGCTCGTTCCAGTTGCGGTCGGCGCGCTCCTTGGGCGTCTCCTCGCGGTCATCGTCGGTCATCCCCCGGACGCTACTCACGCGGCGGAGCGGTCGTACCCCCTCGACGGGTGAGGCAGGGGTTGATCGCCGGTGGCACCGTGGAATGCATGGCCGAGAAGAAGAGCAAGGACCACGGGCCATCGGTCAAGGACGACGACGTCTACGAGGCCCTGCGCGACGAGGGTGCGAGCAAGGAGAAGGCAGCTCGCATCGCCAACGCGTCCGCCGCCGAGGGCCGGTCGACGGTCGGCGAGCGCGGCGGCGAGGCGGGCGACTACCAGGACCGCACCGTCGACGAGCTGCGCAAGCGTGCGGCCGAGCTCGACATCGAGGGTCGCTCGTCGATGTCGAAGGACGAGCTGATCGACGCGCTGCGCAACCACTGATCCGGCAACCACTGATCCGGGCGGCGTTCCCACCCGGACGGGTGTCGTTCCAGGCCTGCCTGCGTGGCAGGTTCGAGAGGACCACTCAGGTCTGCACCAACGCCACAGGAGGTATCGCGATGGGTCTCGACGACAAGATCGGCAACAAGGGTGACGAGCTGAAGGGCAAGGCGAAGGAAGCCACCGGCAAGGCGACCGACGACGAGAGGCTCGAGGCCGAGGGCAAGGGCGACCAGACGGGCGCCAACCTCAAGCAGGCCGGCGAGAAGGTCAAGGACGCCTTCAAGAGCTGACTCCCTCACCTACCCAGACATGCCCTCCGTCGCCGGCATCGGCGACGACGAGCAGGTCCTCGCCGGCGGCCACCATCAACGTGTGGTCGCCGGCGGTCTGCGGTTGGAGGGGTACGTCGACGCGCTGCCAGTCCCGGCCGTCGCCGGTGTGCCAGAGCTCGTAGTGGTCGCCGGTGCTCAGCGTGGCGAGCACGCCGACCGGCGTCGTCGCCAGCGACGCGACGTACGGGGCACCGTGCCACTCCTCGGCGATCGCGCCGAACGTCACCGGCTCCTGCCATCCGTCCGCGTCGCGCGTCCAGGCGGCGTACTGGTCCCCGCTCCGGCCCACGGCGAGCAGCCGGTCGCCGGGGAGGCGGGTGACCCGGTGCACGTCCTCAACATCCTTCCCCGCCGGCATCTCCTCGGGCGTCCAGCTGAGGCCGTCGGGGGAGGTCCACGCCAAAGGGTCCGGGTCGAGGTGCCGACCAGTGCGGGCACCGGCTCCCACGACCACCCACTCCTCACCGGCCCAGCCAGCGCCCTGGGCCAGCGACTCGAGGTCGCCGTCGTCGGTGAGTCCGGGCTCGGCCTCCACCCTGGTGAACTCGCGCGGGTCGTCGGTGAACCACACACCAGGCCCCGACGTGCGGTTGCCCGTGATCAGCCACCCGGTCGGGCCGCCGGCGATCGGTCCGACGTTGGTCGCCGAGATGCCGCCGTACTGGGTGAAGACGGCCGACACGTCCACCAGCGCCTCGCCGTCCAGGCGGAACGTCGTCACGCGCGGGTTGCCGTGGGCGCCGCCGGACCGGGCGCCGACCGCCGCGATCTGGTCGCGTGAGCAGGCGATCGAGTTGAGGATCGCCCGGCGGCCCCAGTAGGTCCGGGCGTCCACCGCGACAGACGTCCAGGTCTCGCGGTCGGGGGAGAACCACGCGGCCGGACGGGTGTCCCGGGTCTCGGTGGGGCGGTCCAGGAACACCGCGCCGACCACCCACCAGCCCTCTCCGCACTGGACCGCGTCGCGAACCACCGTGCGACCGGGTGCGCCGGCGGGAGCGGGGAGCGTCCGTTCGGCCCAGGTGATCGTCATCGACTCCGGATCGCGGTCCGGATCCGGGGCGTCGCACCCGCTGGCCAGGCAGGCCGCGAGGAGGGCGAGAGGGAGCCGGCCCTTTCGGCGGCGCGTGCTGTCCACGGCCCGATCCTCGTGCATGACCGGCTCGCTGGTGGGTACTCGACGCCGCGTGACCGAGAAGAAGCACGAGGCGACCGACCAGCAGTGGGTGCAGCGCATCGCCGAACGCGCGTGCGAGACCGGCACGACCGTCGCGGTGGCCGAGTCACTGACGGCGGGCCAGCTCTCGGCACTGCTGGGGCAGGGGGCCGACGCTTCGACGTGGTACCGCGGCGCGGTGGTCGCCTACGCCTCAGAGGTGAAGTACGACGTCCTCGGCGTCGCCCGCGGGCCCGTGGTCACCGACCTGTGCGCCAGGCAGATGGCTGAGGGAGTACGCCGGCTGCTCGGGTCCGACGTGGCCCTCGGGATCACTGGTGTCGGCGGACCCGACAGCCAGGAGGGGAAGCCCCCCGGCACGGTGCACCTCGCCGTGACGGACGAGGACGGCACCCGGTCGCGCGAGGTGTCGTTCGACGGCGACCCGGAGGCCGTGGTGGCCTCCTCGACGACCATCGCCCTGCTCGAGCTGGCGCGTGCGCTGGGCCTCGACAGCGAGTCCGGGGTGGAGTCAGAGCCAGATGGGGCGCAGGCGCCTGAGCGCACCAGTGCATGAGCGGCAGGACAGTGGGTACGGTCCCGGCATGGCCCCTCCGCAGGACCCTGACCGGGTGGACCCGACCGATCAGTCCGGGCGACCCCTGCTGATCACGGGCGCGATAGTGGCGTTGATGGTCGTCCTCGCGCTGCTGATCGTCGTCTACGTCCTGTCGACCTGACCAGCACTGTCGGCACCCGCTCGTAGGGTGCTCCCGTGACCCTGCACCTGCACACGGCCGAGCGCACCGACGCGCTGGCCGACGGCCTGGCGGACCTGCTGGTCACCCCGCTCCCCGATCCGTTCGCCCGTGAGGTCGTGGTCGTGCCGGCGCGCGGCGTCGAGCGCTGGCTCACCCAGCGGCTCTCCCACCGGCTCGGGGTAGGCGGCCGCGGCGGCGACGGCGTCTGCGCCGGCGTCGACTTCGTGACCCCGCACTCGCTGGTCTCGATGCTGCTCGACCGCGACGCCGAGGACCCGTGGAGCCCGGACCGGCTGGCCTGGCCGTTGCTCACCGTGATCGACGACGTGATGGGCGCGCCCGGCTTCGAGGACCTCACCACCCACCTCGGCGGCGGTGACCCCGCCGACGACCGGTCGGCGCGGCGCTACGCCGTGGCCCGCCGCCTCGCGGGGCTGTTCTCCTCCTACGCCGTGCAGCGCCCGCACCTGCTCACCCAGTGGCGCGAGGGCCAGGACACCGACGGGGCGGGCGGCGCGCTCGACGGCGATCTGGTCTGGCAGGCCGCCCTCTGGCGCCGCGTCCTCGCGGTGGTCGACGAGCCGCCGCCCGACGTGCGACACGCGGAGACAGTGGCCCGGCTGCGGGCGGGTGGGGACGACCTCGACCTCCCGCCGCGGCTCTCGCTCTTCGGGCACACGCGGCTGCCCGAGACCGAGGTGTCCCTCCTGACCGCGCTCGCCGAGCTGCGTGACGTGCACCTGTGGCTGCCGCAGGCCTCGACCGCGCTGTGGAGCGCGCTGGCACCGGCCGCCCGAGAGGGGCAGGTGCCCCGCTCGATCGACACCTCGGCCGCCGTCGTCGGCCACCCGCTCCTCGGCTCGCTCGGCCGTGACGCACGAGAGCTGCGGCGTACGCTCGGCGACCTGCCCAGCCGCCCCGCGGCGGCGACTCCTCCGCCGCCCGACACGCTGCTGGGCTGGCTCCAGAACGACCTCCGCGCCAACCGCGCGCCGAGCGCAGAGGAGCGGTCCGCACGCACGTGGTCCCCTCGGGGGGACGACTCGGTGCAGGTGCACGCCTGCCACGGCGCCGCCCGGCAGGTCGACGTGCTGCGGGAGGTGCTGGTCGGTCTGCTCCAGGACGATCCGACGCTCGAGCCGCGCGACATCCTGGTGATGGTCCCCGACATCGAGACCTACGCCCCGTTGATCTCGGCGGCCTTCGGCATGGCCGACGTCGCGGGTGACGGTGCCGGCCACCCCGGCCACCAGCTGCGCGTGCGGCTGGCCGACCGGTCGCTCGCCGCCACCAACCCGCTGCTGGCCTTGGCCGCGCAGCTCGTCGAGCTCGTCCGCGGCCGGATGACGGCGAGCCAGGTGCTCGACGTGGCGGGTGCCGATCCGGTGCGTGCCCGCTTCGGCTTCGGCGACGAGGAGCTCGAGCGCGTCGCGCACTGGGTCGACGTGGGCGGCGTGCGCTGGGGCTACGACGCCCAGCACCGTGACACCTTCGGGCTCGGTGGGCTCGACGCCAACACCTGGACCACCGGGCTGCGCCGCGTCCTGCTGGGGGCTGCCATGTCCGGGCTCGACCACCGTCTGGTGTCGGGCACGGTGCCGGTCGACGACGTGAGCGACGGAGACCTGGACCTAGTCGGCCGGTTCGCCGAGCTCGTCGAGCGGGTGCACGCCTTCGTCGCGAGTGCCGAGCGCGCCACGACGGTGACCGACTGGACGACGGCCCTGTCCGAGGCGGTGCACCGCCTCACCTCCACGCCGGTGACGGAGGTGTGGCAGGTGGCGCAGTTCGACCGCGAGGTGGCGCGCATCGCCGCCGGGGCCGGCGAGAGCAGCACGACGCTGCGGCAGGCCGACGTACGAGCGCTGCTGCAGCAGCGGCTCCGCGGCCGGCCCACCCGGGCCAACTTCCGCACCGGCACGCTCACCGTCTGCACGATGGTGCCGATGCGCTCGGTGCCGCACCGCGTCGTGTGCCTGGTCGGGCTCGACGACGGGGTGTTCCCGCGGGTGTCGACCGTGGACGGCGACGACGTCCTGGCCCGGCGGCCGCGCACCGGCGAGCGCGACCTGCGCGCGGAGGACCGCCAGCTGTTCCTCGACGCGATCGTGGCCGCGACCGACAAGCTCGTCATCACCTACACCGGCCGCGGCGAGCACACCGGCGCCGAGCGTCCGCCGGCCGTCCCGCTGGGAGAGCTGCTCGACGCGCTGGACCGCACGGCGGCCGAGCCGGTGCGCGAGCAGGTGCTGACCCACCACCCCCTCCAGCCCTTCGACGAGGCCAACTTCGTCGCCGGCCGGCTGCGCGGGGACGCCGCCTTCACCTTCGACCGGTTCGCCCTCGCCGGCGCGAGTGCCGCCCGCCTCGACCGGGAGCCGGTGGGGGTGCTCGTGCCCCACCCGCTGCCAGTCGCCGACCCTTCGCCCCAGGACGTCTCCCTCGCGGACCTGCAGGACTTCTTCGCCCACCCCGTGCGCGGGTTCTTCCGCCGGCTCCGGGTCGCGCGCCCCTACGACGCCGACGAGGTGAAGGACGAGATCCCGATCACCCTCGACGCGCTGGAGAAGTGGGCCGTCGGCGACCACCTCGCGTCCGAGGTGCTGGGCGGTGCCGACGCCCTCGCCGTCGGCGAGGCCCTGAAGGCCTCCGGTCAGCTGCCACCCGGTCCACTGGGCAAGGGCGTGCTCGACGAGATCATCGAGGTCGTCCGCCCCCTCGTCATCCGCGCCCTCGAGCTGCGCCGTGGCCCGCTCCGCACCCTCGACGTCGACATCGACCTGGGCGGCGGCCGGCGGCTCTCCGGCACCGTCGGCGACGTCTGGGGCAACAACGCGGTGTCGGTCTCCTTCTCCAACCTCGGCGCCAAGCACCGCCTCGCCGCCTGGATCAACGCGCTCGCGCTGGCCGCCGGCCTCCCCGACGAGAACTGGACCGTGCACACCATCGGCAAGCACCGCGCCGGCGGTCAGGTCCAGCTGATCGGTCCGCTGGCCCAGCACGACGCCCAGACGTGGCTGCGCGACCTCGTCGCTCTCTACGACGGCGGCCAGTGCGAGCCCCTCCCGCTGCCGGTGAAGACGACCCTGGCCTGGGCCGAGGAGCACCGTCGGGTGCGTGCCGGCAGCGACGGCGACGCTGACATGAAGGGCCGGGCCGAGTGGGAGACGCCGCGCTTCAACGACTCCGGCTTTCCCAAGGAGGACGCCGACGCCTGGCACGTACGCGCCTTCGGCGAGCACGCCGACTACACGCTGCTCGCTGCGCCCACCCGCGGCGTCGAGGACGGCCCGCACCGACTGGGTCACTACTCCTGGCGCCTGTGGAGTCCGCTGATCGACTCCGGCCACGAACAGGTCAGGGGGCTGTGACGCGATGACCGACGCGATGACCGACGCGATGACCATGGACACCTTCGACATCGCCGCCGACCTCAGGCCCGGCACCACCCTCCTCGAGGCCAGCGCCGGCACCGGCAAGACCTGGACCATCGCCGCCCTCGTCACCAAGCACATCGCCCTTGGCGAGGTGGGCCTCGACGAGATGCTGGTCGTCACCTTCACGCGTGCCGCGAGTCAGGAGCTGCGCGAGCGCGTACGCCGCCAGCTCGACGAGGCGGTCCAGCTGCTGGCCGACCCGGGGCACCGCGACCCCGCCAACCGGCTGCACGACTGGCTGCTCGACGCGTCCGGAGCCCAGCTCGAGGAGCGCCTGGCCCGGCTCACGACGGCCCTCGTCTCGTTCGACGCCGCGACCATCGCCACGATCCACCAGTTCTGCCAGCTCGTGCTGCGCAGCCTCGGCGTCGCGGGTGACACCGATGCGTCGGCCACGCTGGTCGAGGACCTGGAGCAGCTGACGACCGAGACGGTCGACGACCTCTACCTCGCCCAGTTCGGCACCGTGGAGAAGCCACCCTGGACCCGCGCCGCCGCGCTCGAGCTCGCCCGGTCCGTCGTCGGCGACCCACGGGCGGTGGTCGAGCCGGCCGCCGTGCTCACCGAGTCCCCCGACTCGACTGCCGCGATGAGGGTGCGGTTCGCGGGCGACGTGCTGGAGGAGGTGGAGCGCCGCAAGCGGCGCCTCGGCGTCCTCAGCTACGACGACCTGCTGAGCCAGCTGGCCGACGCCCTCGAGGACACCAGCGCGGCCGCGCGCCGGCGCATGCAGCACCGATGGAAGTTCGTCCTGATCGACGAGTTCCAGGACACCGACCCGGTGCAGTGGCAGGTCTTCCAGCGAGCCTTCAGCGAGACCACGACGATGGTCCTCATCGGCGACCCCAAGCAGGCGATCTACGCCTTCCGAGGCGGCGACATCGTCACCTACCTCCAGGCTGCCGAGACCGCGACCACGACACAGACCCTCGGCGTCAACTGGCGCTCCGACCGCCCCCTGCTGCGGTCGATCCAGGCCGTGCTCCAAGGGGCACAGCTCGGCGAGGAGCGCATCGTCGTACACCCGGTCGAGGCGCACCTGCAGGAGTCGCGACTCCAGGGCGCCGGCGCTCCCTTCCGGCTGCGGGTCGTGCGACGGAGCGAGCTCGGCAAGGGTCCGCGGTCCAAGCCGCCGGTCGCCGTGTGGCGCGACCACGTCATCACCGACACCGCCCACGACATCAAGCGACTGATCGAGGCCCGGCCCACCTTCGACGGACGCGACCTCAAACCCGGCGACATCGCCGTGCTGGCGGCCAGGCGCAACGAGCTCGAAGCCGTGCAGCACGCGCTGGCCGCGGTCGGGGTGCCGTCGGTCGTCAACGCGGGCGGCTCGGTGTTCCACACCCCGGCGGCCGGCGAGTGGCTCACGCTGCTCGAGGCGTTGGAGCAGCCCCACCGCGCCGACCGGGTGCGGGCAGCAGCCCTCACGTCCTTCTTCGGCCACACGGCCCAGTCCCTCGACGCGGGCGGCGACGAGCTGACCGACGACCTCGCCGGCCGGGTCCGCCTGCTCGCCGACGTCTTCACCCAGCGCGGGGTCGCGGCCGTGGTCGAGGTGGCCGCGGTCGAAGGGCTGACGGCGCGGGTCCTTGCCCGCGTCGGCGGCGAGCGCACGCTCACCGACCTCCGCCACATCGGCGAGTCGCTGCTCCGGGTGTCCACCGAGGACAAGCTCGGCCTCGTCGGCCTGCTGGCGTGGCTGCGCGAGCAGGTCGCCGACGAGAAGCTCGAGGTCGCCTCCGAGCGCACCCGGCGCCTCGACTCCGACGCCGAGGCCGTCCAGCTCGTCACCATCCACGGCAGCAAGGGCCTGCAATACCCCGTCGTCTACCTCCCCACGCTGTGGAACCGCTTCACCGGCCGCGACCCGGCGGTCCCCCTCTTCCACGACGACGAGGGGCGACGGTGCCGCGACGTCGGCGGCGCGAGCGCCTTCCACCGCGAGGCCGTGCGGCGCCACTGGCGCGAGGACGCCGGCGAGTCCCTCCGACTGCTCTACGTCGCGATGACGCGGGCGCAGTCCCAGGTCGTCGCGTGGTACGCCGCTGCCGACCGCAACACGCCCGACTCACCGCTCCACCGGATGCTCTTCGGCCGCCGGCCGGGCATGGCGCCCGTCCCGGACGCCCAGGCGCTGGTCGACGAGGACCGTCTGCTGGCCATCCTCGCCGCCTGGGAGGAGGCCGGCGGGCCGAGCGTCGAGCTCGCTGCGCTGAGGCCGCCCGACCCGACCCCGCTCGAGCGCTCCACCGACGCGCTGGGGCTGCGGACGTTCACCCGGGCGGTCGACACGACGTGGCGGCGGACGTCGTACTCCTCGCTGTCAGCCGCGAGTGCGGTGCACGCGGCCGCCGGGCTGTCCGAGCCGGAGCTGGTGCCCGACGAGGACCCCGACGTGACGGTCGACGAGGTGACCGTCGACCTCGGGGGCATGGTCGTCGACGGCGCCGCCGTGGGCGCTGCCTCGGTGCCGTCGCCGATGGCGACGCTGCCGGTCGGTGCCACCTTCGGCTCGCTGGTCCACGCGGTCCTGGAGCACGCCGACCCTGCGGCCGACGACTTCCGCTCCGAGCTGCTCCGACTGATCCACGAGCAGCTGGTGTGGTGGCCGGTCGACCTCGACCCCGGCGAGCTCGCCGATGCGCTGGTCGCGGTGTGCCGGAGCCCGCTGGGACCGCTGGCCGGCGACCGGACGCTCCTGTCGCTCGGCCTCCCCGACCGGTTGCGCGAGCTCGACTTCGAGGTCCCCCTCGCCGGCGGCGACACCGTGGCCGCGCCCGCCGACGTACGCCTGGGCGACCTCGCCCCGCTGCTGCGACGGCACCTGCCCGAGGGCGATGCGGTCCGGGTCTACGCCGACGCGCTCGACGCTGACCCCGACCTCGCCGCCCAGTCGCTGCGCGGCTACCTCACGGGGTCGATCGACGTCGTGCTCCGGCTCGACGTCGACGGGCAGCAGCGGTTCCTGACCGTGGACTACAAGACCAACTGGCTGGGCCCCGTCGACCAGCCGCTGACGGCCCACGACTACCGCCCCGAGATGCTCGACGAGGCGATGGCCCACTCCGACTACCCGCTGCAGGCACTGCTGTACACCGTGGTCCTGCACCGCTTCCTGCGCTGGCGGCTGCCGGCCTACGACCCGGCGATCCATCTCGGCGGCGTCCTCTACCTCTACCTCCGTGGGATGTGCGGACCCGAGACGCCCGTGGTCGACGGGATGCCGTGCGGGGTCTTCTCGTGGCGGCCCCCGGTCGCGTTGGTCGAGGAGCTCTCCGACCTGCTCGACGGAGTGCGTGACGAACAACGCCGCAGGGACCCCGCATGAGCATCATCTTCGAGCCCGTCGACGCCCACGACCGCGACCTCGCCCTCGGCGCCGGTGGACTCCTCGCGCACTTCAACGTCGCCGGGGTGCTGACCTCCGCCGACGTGCACGTCGCCGCCAACCTCGGGCGGCTGGTGGGCGAGGGCGACGACGCGGTGCTCCTCGCCGTTGCCCTGGCGGTGCGTGCCGTGCGCCACGGGTCGGTGTGCCTGGACCTGGCAGCCGTGCCGCAGTCGCTCGCAGACCTCGACCTGCCGTGGCCAGAGCCGGGCACGTGGCCCGCCGCCATCTCCGCCAGCCCCCTGGTGGCCGCGGGCGTGGTGCACCTCGAGCACGGCCTGGTCTACCTCGACCGCTACCACGAGCAGGAGACCCAGGTCCTCCACGACCTGCGCGACCGTGGTCGCTCCGTCCACACGGTCGACGAGGCGCTGCTCGACCAGTCCCTGGCGCGCGTCTTCCCCGACGTCGCCTCCGCCGAGCAGCGAGCGGCCTGCCGCCGTGCCGCCACCCAGGCGACGACCGTGATCACGGGTGGGCCCGGCACCGGCAAGACGACGGCCGTCGCCGGGCTCCTGGTCGCGCTGGTCGAGCAGGCCGAGGCGCGCGGCGAGGCGCTGCGGATCGCGCTGGCCGCCCCGACCGGCAAGGCCGCAGCCCGGCTGGAGCAGTCCGTGCGCGACTCCGCGTCGCGGTTCGGGGGCCAGGACCAGGGTCGGCTTGCGGACGTCACCGCGATGACGATGCACCGCCTCCTGCGCCGGCACCCCGGCAACAGCACCCGCTTCCGCCACCACCGCGGCAACCGGCTGCCCCACGACCTCGTCGTCGTCGACGAGGCGTCGATGGTGTCGCTGACGATGATGGCTCGCCTGCTCGAGGCCGTACGCCCCGAGGCACGCCTCGTGCTCGTCGGCGACCCCGACCAGCTCAGCTCCGTCGACGCGGGCGCGGTGCTGACCGACCTGGTCCGCGGCTACGAGCACCGGGGCGACACTCCGGTCGCCGCCCTCACCACCGCCCACCGCTACGGCGCGGAGATCGGTGAGCTCGCCGAGGCGCTCCGGCTGGGCGACGCGGATCGGGCCGTCGCCGCCCTGCGGGCCGGCGGCGATGCCGTGGAGTGGGTGGCCGCCGGCGATCCGGCCGGCACGATCCGCTCCGCCGTCCTGCCCCACGCACTCGCCGTGCACGACGGCGCTGTCGCGGGTGACCCCACGCGGGCGCTGGCGGCCCTGGACCGCCACCGGCTGCTCTGCGCGCACCGCGACGGGCCCTTCGGCGTACGCCACTGGAACCGGCGCATCGAGCAGTGGTTCACCGCCGAGACCGGGGTGTCGGTGCACGACGCCGCCTACCTCGGGCGACCGATCCTGGCCTCGTCCAACGACTACTCGCTCGGCGTCTACAACGGCGACACCGGGGTGATCGTCGCCAGTGCGGTCGGCGCGCGCGCCGCGATCGCGACCGGGGTCGGGTTCCTGGAGATCGCGCCGTCGCGCCTCGGTGACGTGGAGACCATGCACGCGATGACGATCCACAAGTCGCAGGGCAGCCAGGCCGACGAGATCACCGTCCTGCTCCCCGACGAGGACTCCCGCCTGCTGACCCGTGAGCTCTTCTACACCGCGGTCACCCGCGCCCAGCGCAAGGTGCGCGTGATCGGCTCGGAGTCGGCAGTCCGGGCCGCCATCGCGAGGCAGGCGTTGCGCGCCAGCGGCCTGCGTGCCCGGCTGGCGGATGCCTGAAACGTGGGCGACACACCCACGGGATAGCCTCCTTCGCATGCCTTACCTGATGCGCGTCGAGCTTCCCGATGTCCCGGGATCGCTGGGTCGTGTCGCAGGCGCGATCGGTGAGGCGGGCGGCGACATCGACGCGATCGAGATCGTCGAGAAGCGCGACGGCTACGCGGTCGACGACGTGCTCCTCGAGATGGCTCCCGGCACGATGCCCGACTCGGTGGTCTCCGCGTGCTCCGTGCTCGACGGCGTGAGCGTGCTGTGGATCAACCGCTACGCCGCGGGCGGCAACCTGTTCCTCGACCTCGAGGTCGTCGAGGCCTTGACCGAGGACCCCGACACGGCGCGGGACCGGCTCATCGACCTGCTGCCGATCGCGTTCCGCGTCGACTGGGCCGCCCGCGTCCGGCCCGGCATGAACGGTGCGTCGGTCGTGCACGCGACCGACGCGGCACCCACCGAGTTCGAGATCGGTCCCATCACCTCGCCCACACGACTGCCCGGCGACGAGACGTACGTCGAGCTGGCCGCCCCCTTCGGCGACGAGGTGGTCCTGATGGGTCGCCGGGGCGGTCCGGAGTTCCTCGACTCCGAGCTCGCGCGGCTGCAGCACCTCCTCGGCCTGGCGACCACGATCAGCGGCCGCTGACGCTCTCCGATCGGACCACTCAGGCGACCGACTTGATCCTGGTGACGAAGACCGACCCGAGGACGCAGAGCACGAAGCCGACGACGTACACCAAGCCGTAGCCGAGCGACCAGCTCTCGCCCTGCGTCGCGACCGATCCACCGAGCTCCCGCACCAGCACGAGGATGAGTCCGGCGATCGCCGGGGCGAGGACCTGCGGCAGCGCGGACGCGATGTTGATGACGCCGAGGTCCTTGGCCCGGTCGCCGGCCCCGGGCAGCACCTGGGTGATCAGCGCGAAGTCGACGGCCTGGTAGACGCCGAACCCGGCGCCGAGCACGACCGCCGCGACCAGCGCGCCCGGCCAGTCCTGCCACAGGGCGAGCACCAGCGAGCTGGCGCCGATCAGGACGCCGGACCAGATCACGAAGACCTTGCGCCTGCCGACGCGGTCGCTCCAGTGCCCGACCACCACGGTGGTCGCCACGATGGCGGCACCGTAGATCAGCACGAGCAGGCCCAGGCGCGAGGTCGCGTCGTCGTCGCCGTAGCCGAGGCCGTCGGTGAGGAAGTAGTAGAGGTAGTTGAGCGCGATCCAGTTGCCGAGGTTGACCAGGAGCCGGGTCAGGAAGGCCCAGGCGAAGTCAGGGTGCTCGCGCGGGGAGACCCAGAAGGAGCGCACCAGTCGCTTCCAGTCCATCGGCTCGATGACGTGGTCGGCCGGCAGCGCCACGTCGCGCGAGCCGACGAGGTAGGGCACCGACAGCACCAGCATCACGACGGCGATCACGAGGTAGCCCTGGGCGATCGAGCCGGTGAGCTCGGCGATCTTGATGCCCATCAGCACACCGACGGTGCCGGCGATCGCGACCAGTCCGCCGATCAGTCCGCGTCGCTCGGCGGGGACCTGGTCGGGCACCGCGGCGACGCCGCCGGCCCACGCGGCGTTGAGGGCGAGCTGGACCAGGCTCCACGCGACGACCATCAGAAGCGCGCTCTCCGCGACCGACAGCAGGAGCAGCGAGGCCGCGCCGAGCACGACGCCGCCGAGCACCCACGGCACCCGCCGTCCGAGCCGTGACCGCGTACGGTCGGAGAACGCGCCCCACACCGGGTTGGCGAACATCGAGACCGCGGCGCCTGCGAACAGCACCACCGCGAGGAGCGCCTCCTTGCTCATGCCGCCGGCGTCCGCAGCGGCGATCCGGTCCGCCTGCTGGGCGAGCAGGACCTGGATCGGGCCGAACCAGCCGGCCATCACGCCGAGGTTGAGCAGCACGAGGGCGCCGACCCAGCGAGCCGGTGGTGCGTCGACGGGCTCGTCGAAGGCCGAGCGCGCTGCTGCCTGAGTGGTCACGGCGACATTGTGAGGGCAAGCGGGTTCGTGCGACAGCAGGTCTGGCCCACCCTTGCCCGGGCCGCCGTCACAGGTACGCATGCCTCTCCCCTCCGCGCGGTAACGTGGGTGCGCCTGCGACGAGAGGACGTCCGTTGACCATCGACGCACCGAACCCCGAGTCCCCCGACGACACCGGCGTGACCCAGCCGGCCGACCCGTTCGAGCCCGAGGCCCCCGCGCACCTGGACCCCGACCCGGAGACGGTCGCCCACGACGAGGACCTCGACGACGAGGCGACCGCGGACGAAGCGGCCCCTGCCCCGCGCCAGCCCAGCTGAGGCGTCAGGCTCGCTCGAGCAGGAAGAGCGGGATCAGCCGGTCGGTCTTCTCCTGGTACGACGCGTACGTCGGCCAGGTCGCGACCGCGTGCTGCCACCAGTCCTCGCGCTCCTCACCGCTGAGCTCGCGCACGCGGTAGGTGTGCTTCTCCGCCTTGTCCTGGAGCTCCACCTCGGGGTGCTTGCGGTAGTTGTCCACCCAGGCGGGGTCCTTCGCGCGACCACCGTTCGAGGCGACCGCGAGGTAGGCCCCGTCGCGCTCGACCCGCATGACGGGGTTCTTGCGGAGGTTGCCCGAGGACGAGCCCACCGACGTGACGACCACGACCGGGTAGCTCGTGCCGGGCAGCGTGCCGCCCTTCTCCCCGTTGGTGGCCTCGTACTCCTCGACGTTCTTGCGGACCCATCCGGTCGCGCTCGGGGCATAGGTGCCAGTGAGTGCCATGTCAGTCCCAACGCCACGATCAGCGGCGATCTTCCACCGATACCTGAGGACGTGGTGAACGTGTCGGGCTCCGGTTCCCGTTCACCACGTCCTCAGATACCCGGGCGGAGCCGGTCGGGCCGACTCGATACGGTGCGGGGCATGAGTGCGATCGAAGGCGTCAGCGAGATCTTCGACCCCGAGGCGTGGGACGCCGTTCCCGGCTTCGAGGACCTCACCGACCTCACCTACCACCGCGCCCGCGAGCACGGCACGGTGCGGATCGCCTTCGACCGTCCCGACGTCCTCAACGCGTTCCGGCCGCACACGGTGGACGAGCTGCTGCGCGCGCTGGAGCACGCCCGTACGTCCGCCGACGTCGGGTGCGTGATCCTCACCGGCAACGGGCCCAGCGCCAAGAACGGGAAGTGGGCCTTCTGCACCGGCGGGGACCAGCGGATCCGTGGGCGCGCGGGCTACCAGTACGAGACCGAAGGCCACACCGACGCGGGCGCGGAACCGAACCCGATCGACAAGGCCAGGCTGGCGCGGCTCCACATCCTCGAGTGCCAGCGGCTGATCCGCTTCATGCCGAAGATCGTCCTGTGCGTCGTCCCGGGCTGGGCCGCGGGCGGTGGGCACAGCCTGCACGCGGTGGCGGACCTGACCCTCGCCAGCCGCGAGCACGCCCGCTTCAAGCAGACCGACGCCGACGTCGGCTCCTTCGACGGCGGCTACGGATCGGCGTACCTCGCCCGCCAGGTCGGCCAGAAGTTCGCCCGCGAGATCTTCTTCCTGGGCGACGAGTACGACGCCGAGACGATGCACCGGATGGGTGCGGTCAACCGGGTCGTCGACCACGCCGATCTGGAGCGCGAGGCGCTGGAGTGGGGCCGGAAGATCAACGGCAAGTCGCCCACTGCCCAGCGGATGCTGAAGTACTCCTTCAACCTCCTCGACGACGGCCTGGTCGGCCAGCAGCTCTTCGCCGGCGAGACCACTCGATTGGCCTACATGACCGACGAGGCACAGGAGGGCCGCGACCAGTTCCTCGAGAAGCGCGAGCCCGACTGGTCGCCCTACCCCTGGTACTACTGAACCCTGCTCGCAGTCTGGTCGGCGCATTTTCGCTCGCCGCGGCCCCGGGACTGCGTGACTATGGGCGCATGGATTGGGATGACGCGACTCGCGAGAGGCTCGAGACAGCGCTCAACGAGTCCGACGTGGTCGGAGTTCGGCTCGACCCCGCCGGTGCCCACGTCGACGTCCTGCTCCACGTGCTTGCACTGCCAGAGTCCGGCCCGCTCACGAAGGACGGTCGCCGGATCATGAGGCTCATGCGGCCTGCAGACCTTCGGTTCCTGCTGCGGCGAGATCCGGTCGGTGAGCAGGCGGCGGCCCAGCCCGCCATCCCTCTGGCTGACGAGGCTGCCGTCGAGGACTTCTTCGAATCGCTCGCCTGGGGTGGTTCCGTCTACGGCTGGCGATTCTTCGACGATCCGGGACTGACTCGTGACTGGTCAGCGGATCCGAGTCTCCGCATCTCGATCCGCTCCGGCGGCGGTGCGCACTCGTTCTTCTGGTTCAACGAGTGCGGCGTCGAGGGGGACGGTGACACCGAGTCCTTCTGCATCGAGGGGACGGTCACCTTCGACGATCTTGTCGTGCTTGATGCCGCAGAGCATGAGATCCCCATCGAGACGTTCATCGCTGACGGAGTCCGTCAGTGGGACGCCTTCTACGGGCATGACGAGCGCCTCAGCCTTGAGGCGCAGAGCGAGTCGCAGGAGGGCGCCCCGAGGTGGAGGAAATGGGCGGAGGGAGCCCAATCCGCCATCGGTCCGATCTGATCGCGTGTCACTGAACCTTCCGCCTTGCTCGTCGCGTCATAGGAGTGACGGGAAGTTCCCGGCGCGGGGAGCAAGGGAGACCTGCGTCATGCCACACCTCTCCACACCGATCCGCATCGCAGCACTCACGGCAACCGCGGTCCTCCTCACGTCGTGCAGTGACTCCGGAGGTGGCGACTCGGGCGGCGGCGACCCCCCGTCAGAGCCTTCACGTGACTTCGTCTCGGCGACCCGACTCACGGATGCGGCCGACGAGGCCACGCTCGCGCCCGGGCGCTACGCCATGGGGTTCGTCAGCCCCGAGCCCGACCCGCCGATGGTGCTGATCGAGGTCCCAGCGGGCTATCACGGCCGCGGAGACGGGTACGAGATCACGGGCGCCGACGAGAGCAGCGGCTTCCGCCACCTCGACACCTGGACCGTCGACGTGGTGGCGACCCGGGCGTGCGGAGACACCGAGTGGAAGGACCCCGGACCCAGCGTGGCCGATCTTGCCGACGCGCTCCGGTCCTTGTCGGTGTGGGAGACCACGCCTCCGGTGCCGGTGACCATCGGGGGGCACGAAGGCGTCTTCATGGAGCTCAACGTGCCTGCCCGCCTCCGCGGCGCCTGTCGTACCGAGCTGTCCAGCTGGCGCGACCACCTCGGGGGCTTTCAAGGGATCGGTGCCGGCAAGGCCCAGCTGCTGTGGATCGTGGAGGTCGATGGTCAACGCCTGATGCTCGTCGTCGGCTACTTCCCCGGTCCCAACGGCCCCAGTCCCCGCTTGGTCGCGGAGATGGTCGCCATGGCCGAAACGGCCGAGTTCGTCGATGCCGACCAGGTGGCACCCTGACGGCGACTCGTGCCGCGCTGCCTGTCAGTGGCCAGGGCAGGCGGAAACCTCGACGACGTCACGGCCGTGTCGCGACTAACGTCTGCCGCGTGACCGAAGAGAGCGACGTCGACGAGGGTCACCGAGCCCCTGCCATCGAGGGCTCGACCGCTCTCCCGACCGGCTTCGACCACCCGCACGCGTCCGAGCAAGCCCGCCGGATCGCGGAGGACGGGATGATCCTCCGCGTCCAGGTCGGGTCCGGCGTCCACGGCACCTCGATCGACGGGCAGGACGACCGAGACGAGATGGGTATCTGCCTCGAGCCCGCTGCGTACGTCACCGGGCTCGCCCGAGTCCCCAGTGGCACCCGCGGTGGCGCGGCGCCGATCCGGTTCGAGCAGTTCGAGCGGCACACTGGCTGGGACCGACCGGGCGGACTGGCGAACCGCTCGGGCCCGGGAGACCTCGACGTCATCGTGTACTCCGCGCGGAAGTGGGCCAGCCTCGCACTGGCCGGCAATCCCACGGTGCTGCTGGTCCTCTTCGTGCCCGACCACGAGGTCGTCCACCGCAACGAGGTCGGCGCCCGGCTCGTCGACAACGCACACCGGTTCGTCTCGAAGCTGGCGGCCGACCGGTTCCTCGGCTACCTCCGCTCGCAGAAGGCGGCGATGACCGGCGAGATCGGCGCGCACACCAACCGCCCCGAGCTCGTCGCGATCCACGGGTACGACACGAAGTTCGCCATGCACGCGCTACGCCTCGGCGTCCAGGGCGTCGAGCTCCTCACCACCGGGCGCATCACCCTTCCGATCCCCGAACCCGACCTGTCCTACCTGCGGGCGATCCGCCGCGGGGAGGTCGAGCTCGACGATGTCATCGCGGCGATCGACCGGGCCGAGGCGCGACTGGTGCGGCTCAGCGAGTCAGCATCCGTGCCCGACCAACCTGATCGGGACTGGGTCGATCAGTGGCTGCACGCGAGTCACGTGGACTACTGGGCTCGCACCCCTACCCCGGAATAAAACCGTTGCGCGCCTAGGTGTGTAGACCCCTACACTCCTCAGGACAACACAACAGAGCGGCCCGCGTGGGCCGGAGATCGTCGGTTACCACTACGGATGGCCGGGTTGCGGGTTCGAGTCCCGTCACGACCTTCGGGTCGCGTAGCTCAATGGGTAGAGCAGGATTCGGCGATCACAACATGCCCACGCGGACCCTCCGGACGGCTTGCCCGTCCACACCGTCACGAGAGTGGCGGGCCGGAGCGGATCGGTTATCTCCCTCTCACGGAAGCCCTCGGAGGAGGGCACCCCGGGAATCCGGGGTCCGGTCGGTCCGCACAGCTCGCCCGCCACTCCCGGACGGCACGCACCTGACCCAGGGCCACGGCTCATGACGACGAAAGGAACGACGATGGACGTGCTGCGCGCCTTCAACCTGCGCCGCACCGAGCAGACCTCCCGTGCTGACCGGCGCCAGCGGAATAACTCCGCCGGCGGCTACACCTTCACGCTGGACGACTCGGCGCGGCTGCGCCGGTTCCTCATGCTCGGCGTGGACGGCGGGACCTACTACGCCGCTCCTCGGCAGCTCGTGGCCGAGAACGTCGAGGTCCTGGTCCGCATGGCCGAGTCCGAGCCGGAGGCCCTGGTCTCCACCATCGTCGACGTCTCCACCCGCGGCGCCGCGCCGAAGCCGAACCCGGTGCTGTTCGCGCTGGCGTACGCCGCCTCGGTGCCCGAGTCCTCGGCACTGGCCCTGGCGGCGCTGCCCCAGGTCGCCCGCACGGGAACGCACCTGTTCCTGTTCGCGACGTACGTCGAGCAGTTCCGCGGCTGGGGACGAGGCCTGCGGCGGGCGGTCGCCTCCTGGTACACCGACAAGGAGCCAGACGCCCTGGCGTACCAGGCGGTGAAGTACCGCCAGCGCGAGGGCTGGAGCCACCGCGACCTGCTGCGGCTGGCACACCCGGTCTCGACCGTGCCCGAGCTCAAGGACACTTATGCGTGGATCGTCAACGGCTCGGTGGGCGACCAGGTCCCGGCTCTGATCGAGGGCTTCGTCCAGGCGCAGTCCACCACCGAGGTGGCGGAGTGGGTGCGGCTGGTGCACGCGCACCGGCTGTCCTGGGAGATGCTCCCGGACGCGGCGCTCGGCGAGACCGCGGTCTGGAACGCGCTGCTGGACGTGGGTGTGCCCCAGACGGCGCTGATGCGCCAGCTGCCGCGGCTGACGCGCCTGGGCTTGCTGCCGGACATCGGTGGCCGGACCGACGAGGTGTCCGAGCAGCTGGCCGACGCGGCGCGCCTGCGCAAGGCGCGGGTGCACCCGGTGAACGTGCTGGTCGCGCAGCGGACCTACGCCTCGGGGCAGTCCGCCCGCGGTGCCGGCACGTGGTCGCCGACGCAGACGGTCGCCGACGCGCTGGACGCTGCGTTCTACGCCGCGTTCGGGGCGGTGGAGCCTTCAGGCAAGCGCACCCTGCTCGCGGTCGACGTGTCCGGCTCGATGGGAGTGCCCATCTCGGGCCTGCCGATCACGGCGCGGGAGGCGTCGGCGGCGCTGACCCTGGTGCAGCTGGCCACCGAGCCGTACGCGTCGGCGGTCGGGTTCACGACGGGTTCCGGCGGCGACTGGCACCACTCGGTGCTGAAGCCGCTGAGGATCTCGCCGCGGCAGCGGCTCGACGACGCCCTGCGCGTCGTGGACGCGATGCCGATGTCGGGGACGGACTGTGCGCTGCCGATGGTCCACGCGACGAGGAAGCGGCTCGAGGTCGACACGTTCGTGGTCTACACGGACAACGAGACCTGGGCGGGCGACATCCACCCGCACCAGGCGCTCGAGGCCTACCGGCAGGCGTCGGGGATCGCGGCGAAGCTCGTGGTCGTCGGCATGACGGCGACCGAGTTCTCGATCGCGGACCCCACGGATGCCGGCATGCTCGACGTCGTTGGCTTCGATGCCGCGGCGCCCTCGTTGATCACCGAGTTCGCTCGTGGGATCTGAGCGTCCAGGAGGCACAGGCGGCGCCGGAGCCGATCCCCTCAGGGGGGTCGGCCTCCGGCGCCGTACTGGTTCCAGGTCCGGATCGTCCACCGCGGACGCGCGTGCCGCCCGTGCCCGCGAGCTGCACCGCAAGGCAGCCGAAGCCGACCAGCTGGCCGCACGCAGCCGCGCCGAACGCGATCGGCTCCTGCTCCAGCTCCGCGCGGAGGACCCGGGGCGATGGAGCTACACAGCGCTGGCGGAGGCGATCGGCTGCAGTCGCGAGCTGATCGCCCTGGTGATCAAGCGACAACGCGGAAGCGCAGAACGCCCCTCGAGCAACGACAGGAAGGAAATGCCCGGACCCCGGGCAGACTGAGCCAGTGCTGCTGACCGTCACCACGACCCACACCCCGGCGACAGACCTGGGCTACCTGCTGCACAAGCATCCCGACCGGGTGCAGGAGTTCAAGCAGTCGTTCGGCACGGTGACGGTCTTCTACCCCGAGGCGACCCGGGAGCGGTGCACCGTCGCGCTGGCGCTCGACGTCGACCCGCTGCGGCTGGCCAGGTCCCGCACCAAGAACGCTCCGGACTTCAGCCTCGCCCAGTACGTCAACGACCGGTCGTACGCCGCGTCGTCGCTCCTCGCCGTGGCGATGGCCGACGTGTTCAGCACCGCGCGAAGTGGCCGCTGCGACTCGCGCCAGGAGCTCGCGGACTCGGCCATCCCGTTGGAGATCGTGATCCCGGTGCTCCCGTGCCGGGGTGGCCCTGAGGTCGCGCACCGGCTGTTCGAGCCGCTCGGCTGGACGGTGGAGGCGGAGCCGATCCCGCTCGACGACGCGTTCGCCGAGTGGGGCGACTCGCGCTACGTCCGGCTGCGGCTCACCGGTCTCGTACGACTCGCCGACGCGCTGAACCAGCTCCACGTCCTGCTTCCGGTGCTGGACGAGTCGGAGCACTACTGGCAGGGCCCGGACGAGGTCGACAAGCTGATGCGGTCCGGGGAGGGCTGGCTCGCGTCCCACCCCGAGGCGGACCTCATCACCCGCCGCTACCTCGGTCGCCGCGGTGGACTCACTCGCGTGGCGCTGGCGCGCCTGGCGGAGCTGGGCGACGAGGTCGAGGACGCTGTCGAACCGTCGGAGGACGAGGAGGTCCTGCAGCCGGAGGAGAAGCGCGTCCCGCTCAACACCCAGCGCCACGAAGCGGTCCACCAGGCACTGCTCGACCTGGGCGCGCGGTCCGTGATCGACCTCGGTTGCGGCCCGGGCCAGTTCCTCGACCGGCTCGTGAAGACCCCTGCCTTCACCCGCATCGCCGGAAGTGACGTCTCCACCCGGTCGCTCCAACACGCCGCCCGCCGCTTGCGCGTGGAACGGATGAGCGAGCGGCAGGCCGAGCGCGTACAGCTGTTCCAGAGCGCCCTCACCTACGAGGACGAGCGTTTCGCCGGCTTCGACGCCGCGGTGCTCATGGAGGTCGTCGAGCACGTCGATCCTCCGCGGCTGGAGGCGCTCGAGCGCGTCGTGTTCGGAGCCGCCCGGCCGGGTGCGGTCGTCGTGACCACACCCAACGCCGAGTACAACGCGCTCTACGAAGGGCTCGTCGGGATGCGGCACCCCGACCACCGGTTCGAGTGGACCCGCGCCGAGCTTGGCGACTGGTCGGACCGCGTCGCCTCGACCTACGGCTACCAGGTCGAACGGCGAGGCATCGGCGATCTCGACGAGACACTCGGCAACCCCACGCAGATGGCGATCTTCACCAGGAAGGAGGACAGCGATGACTGAGGCACCCAAGCGCCAGGTCACGCTGCCCGCCATGGGACTGGTCGTCCTCGTGGGCGTGTCCGGGAGCGGCAAGTCGACCTTCGCACGCACCCACTTCAAGCCCACCGAGGTCGTCTCCAGCGACTTCTGCCGGGGCCTGGTCGCCGACGACGAGAACGACCAGTCGGCCACGCCCGACGCCTTCGACGTCCTGCACTACATCGTCGGCACACGGCTGCGCCGCGGCCTCCTCACCGTGGTCGACGCCACCAACGTCCAGAAGCCCGACCGAGCGTCCTTGATCAAGCTCGCCAAGAGCCACGACGTACTGGTCGACGCTGTCGTCATCGACGTCCCGGACTCCGTCGCGATCGAGCGCAACGAGCGGCGCGCGGACCGCAACTTCGGCAGCCACGTCATCACCCGGCAGCACCGCGACCTCAAGCGATCCATGGCGCGCCTCACCAAGGAGGGCTTCCGTCGGGTCCACGTCCTCCGGGGGACCGACGAGGTCGATGCCGTCGAGATCGTCCGCGAGCGTCCGTGGAACGACCGCAGGGATCTCCACGGCCCCTTCGACCTCATCGGGGACGTCCACGGCTGCGCCTCCGAGCTCCGCACGCTCCTGAGCGAGCTGGGCTGGAAGATCGACTACGACGGCACTGCCGCGGTCGACGCCACCCACCCCGACGGACGTCAGGCCGTCTTCGTCGGCGACCTCGTCGACCGCGGGCCCGACACGCCCGGCGTGCTCCGCCTCGTCATGGGGATGGTCGCCTCCGGCAACGCGATCTGCGTGTCCGGCAACCACGAGGCCAAGCTCGTGCGTGCCCTCAAGGGCTCCAAGGTGACCGTCTCCCACGGGCTGGCGGAGTCCCTCGCCCAGCTGGAGGCCGAGCCGGAGGAGTTCCGCGCGCAGGCACTGGGCTTCATGGACCGGCTCATCAGCCACTACGTCCTCGACGACGGCAGGCTCGTGGTGGCCCACGCCGGGCTCAAGGAGTCCTACCACGGCAGATCCTCCGGGCGCGTCCGCTCCTTCGCCCTCTACGGCGACACGACGGGCGAGACCGACGAGTACGGCCTGCCGGTCCGCTATCCGTGGGCCCAGGACTACCGGGGACAGGCGATGGTCGTCTACGGCCACACTCCGGTCCCGAAGGCCGAGTGGGTCAACAACACGATCTGCCTCGACACCGGCGTCGTGTTCGGCGGCGCCCTGACGGCCCTGCGCTACCCCGAGCGGGCGATCGTGTCGGTCCCGGCCGAGAAGGAGTGGTACGAGCCGGTTCGCCCGCTCGTCCCCGCTGTCGGCGATCGAGAGCCGGCGGTGCTGAGGATCAGCGACGTCGCCGGCACGCGCTGGCTGGAGACCACGCATGCCGGCAAGGTCAAGGTCCCGGAGGAGAACGCCGCGGCCGCGCTCGAGATCATGAGCCGGTTCGCGGTGGACCCACGGTGGCTGGTCTACCTCCCGCCCACGATGTCGCCGGTCGCGACCTCGACGCGCGAGGGGTTCCTCGAGCACCCTGAGCAGGCCTTCGAGGAGTACGCCGGCTGGGGTGTCACCCGGGTGGTGTGCGAGGAGAAGCACATGGGCTCGCGCGCCATCGCTGTCATCGCCAAGGACGCCGATGCCGCCGAGCGGCGGTTCGGGGTCGGCGACGGCACCGCGGGCGTGGTCTACACCCGCACCGGTCGCCCCTTCTTCGCGGACACCTCCGAGCTCGTCGACCGGTTGCGCACGACTGCTGCTCCGTTGTTCGAGTCGCTGGACACCGACTGGCTCGCGCTGGACTGCGAGCTGCTGCCGTGGTCGGCCAAGGCGCTCCCCCTCATCAAGGTCCAGTACGCCTCCGTCGGTGCCGCGGCCCGTCGGGTGCTGCCCGAGGCGCTGGACGTCCTGGAGAGCGCGAAGCGCCGAGGGCTCGACGTCGAGGCGCTCATCGCGAAGACCGTGCGGCGGCGCGACAATTCCGAGGCCTTCCGCGATGCGTACGCCGCGTACGTCCGTCCGACCGACGGCCTGGACGGTGTCACGCTCGCGCCGTTCCAGATCCTCGCGTGCGAAGGCCGCGCCCTCGCCCTCACGGAGCCCCACGACTGGCACCTCGCCGAGCTGGCCAAGCTGGAGGGCGATCTCATCACGCCGACGCGGCACCGCTTCGTCGACCTGTCCTCACCCGAGGAGCGCGACGCCGCAACCCAGTGGTGGCTGGACCTCACCGCGTCCGGCGGTGAGGGGATGGTCGTCAAGCCGGCTCACCTCACCGAGGGCCGTGTCCAGCCGGGCATCAAGGTGCGTGGTCGCGAGTACCTTCGGATCATCTACGGCCCGGACTACACCGACTCCCTCGACGTCCTGCGCCAACGGCACCTCGGCAAGAAGCGCCAGCTCGCGCAGCGTGAGCACGGACTGGGCCTGGATGCGCTCTCCGCCTTCGTCGACCACGAGCCACTGTGGAAGGTGCACCAGGCCGTGTTCGCCGTCCTCGCGCTGGAGTCCGAACCCGTCGACCCGCGGCTCTGAGCTGCATTCCCAACCCCACCGGCGGCACGACGTACGGCGCCTACAGCACCAACCGGAGCACGGTGTCGGCCAGGCCGATACGCACCGTCTGCCCCCACGTCAGGGTGAGGGCATCGCCCTCGATGCCGTCACCGAACGCGACCAGGCGATCGGACTTCACCGTCAGGCTCAGGTCGGTCCCGACCAGCTCGCCCTCGGTGAGCGTGGTGCCCGTGGCCGGGGACGGCCAGGCCTCGCGCACGAACCAGACGAGTCGGGGCTCTTCGGGGCCGGGCAGTCGTAGCCGGCTGCCCCGTTCGAGTGCGACGGAGCGGCACCAACCGGTCGACCCGGTGCCGGTCGAGACGATGACGCCCGACGACGCCTGTGACTCACCGGTCGCCCCTGGCGCCTCCAGCTCGTAACGCGCGGTCTGGTGGGTCGGGTGCCCGAGGTAGATCTCGTTGAGGGCGAGCAGCTGCTGCCCGTCGTCGAGACTGGCCCTGACCATGGTGTGAGAGGTGGCGTGGTCGGTGGCCCGCAGCAGCTGCCCGAGGTCGGCGGGGGCGTGGGTGACCAGCACGCCCGCGTTGCGACCCGGCTCCGGGTCGATGCCGATCACCGGCTGCCCGTCGAGGTACTTCGCGACGTTGGCCACCAGCCCGTCCTGCCCGACGACGACGACGACGTCGTCGGGCGAGAAGATGAAGCGGGACACGTCGGCCCGCTCGACGGTTCCCCGACGCCACTCGACGGGGATCGCGGCGGCCGCGGTCTCGAGTGCCTGCTGTGCGAGCCGGTGGCGCTCCTCGAGCTCGGCGATGTCACGGCCGCGGGTGCTGAGGAAGAACGCGGCCTGCCCGCGGGTGCCGTGCGTGCCGATCAGCTCGTCGTACTCCGTGCGACGGTGGACGATCACGACGCGAGGCGTGAGGCTCATGTCGTCGACCTGCCCGCTGCCAGCTGGGCCAGGGCGGTGCTGACGAGGTCGGGGCTCAGGACCAGCGTCTCGATGGCGGGCAGGTTGGCGGCGAGCTCCTTCAGGGCCAACGCCAGCAGGACTGCCTCCGGCACGTCGCGGTAGGCACCGACCCGAGCCGCTTCCGCGTCACCCTCCGCGACGCCCGCCAGCCGGGCTCCTTCCGCGCGGGCCTCCGCGAGCGTCACCGTGCGCCGCGCCTCCCCCTCGGCGGCGATGGCGCCCGCCGCGGCGGCTTCCTCCGCCTCCCGACGGGTGTTGGCACCTCGCTGGCTCACCAGCTGCTCCTCACGTCGGGCCAGCTCGATCTGCGTCTGCAGCTCGTTCTCGCCGATCGCCCGCTCGCGCTCCACCGCGACCGCCCGCCTCTCGAACGTCGCCTTGTCCGACTCCTGCTGCACCCGCTCTCGTGTCGGGGTGCGCAGCGCCTTCTCCACCTCGGGCTCGGGGCGCACCGCGACCACGCGTACGCCGACGACGGTGATGCCGGTCTCGGCCAGACGCTCGTCCCCTCGCAGGCCGTCGGTGATCACCGTCCGCACCGGGCCGACACCCCCGGCCATGGCCGCAGTGAGGTCGACCATGGCCAGCATGTCGATGGCGTACTGCTGCGCGGACTCGGTCAGCAGGCCGGCGACCTGGTCGAGCGGGGTGCTGCGCCAGGCACCGGTCTCCGGGTCGATCGAGAAGTCGATGCGGCCGGCCGCCGTGGCAGGGTCCGTCACGCGGTAGGTGATGGTCGCCTGGACCGTGACGTCCTGGAAGTCGCTCGTGCGAGCGTGGAACAACAGCGGCAGCTCACGGTCGTCGACCGGGACCTCGTGCAGGACCGCACTGAGCGGCCGGAACCAGAACGACGCACCGACGCCGGCGCGGATGGTCCTGCCGTTGCGGATGTGCCCGACGTGCGTGGTGCTGGACCCGCGCAGGTGGTGGGCGAAGGGATAGCGGGCGATGTCGGCCATGAGAGGCTCCTCCTCGTTGTTAATGTCAGTATGACGATAAGTCGCCTCGCGGCTAAGTGTCAAACTGACGCTAAGGCGGGTAGAGTCTTCTCGTGGCTCCTGGAGATGCGCATCCCTCGGTCGCCGTCACGGTCGACCTCGTCGTCCTGACGGTGCGTTCGGAGCAGCTGCAGGCGCTCACGGTTCAGCGCGGGGAGGCGCCGTACGCCGGGCGTTGGGCACTCCCCGGCGGATTCCTGCAGCCCGACGAGGACCTGCCGGACGCGGCGGCTCGCGAGCTCCACGAGGAGACCGGGCTCTCGTCGGACCGCTTCCACCTCGAACAGCTCGCCTCCTACGGTGCTCCGGATCGGGACCCGCGAATGCGCACCGTGACGGTGGCCTACATCGCCCTCGCGGCCGACCTCCCGGTGCCGACTGCGGGCACCGATGCTGCGGACGCTCGGTGGCAACCGGTGAGCGAGCTGCTCGAGGGCGACCGGGAGCTGGCCTTCGACCACGCAGCGATCCTGGCGGACGGGGTGGAGCGCGCCCGCTCGAAGCTCGAGTACACGCCGTTGGCCGCCGCGTTCTGTCCGTCGGAGTTCACCGTCAGCGAGCTCCGGCACGTCTACGAGGTCGTGTGGGGGACGGTGCTCGATCCCCGCAACTTCCACCGCAAGGTCACCCGGACCGAGGGGTTCCTGGAGCCGACGGGTGACACGACGACTCGGGAGGGCGGACGCCCCGCCCGGCTCTACCGGGTCGGGACCGTCGCGCAGCTGCACCCGCCTCTGCTCCGCTGAACCCTTCAGCGTGCGCTCCTGCGGGTGCGGGCTGGTACTACTGGGGCATGCGAGTCGTGGTCCTCACCGGCGCCGGGATCTCCGCCGAGAGCGGGCTGTCCACCTTCCGCGACTCCGACGGCCTGTGGGAGGGCCACGACCCGATGCAGGTGGCGACCCCCGAGGCGTACGCCGACGACCCCGGCCTCGTGCAGCGCTTCTACGACGACCGGCGCGCCGCCCTGTCGCGGGTCGAGCCCAACGCGGCCCACCACGCGCTCGCGCGGCTCGAAGAGGCGCTCGGCGACGACCTGCTGGTCGTCACCCAGAACGTCGACGACCTCCACGAGCGCGCGGGCTCGCGGCGGGTCCACCACATCCACGGGAGGTTGCGGTCGGCCTGGTGCACGACCTGCGACGTCCGGCACGAATGGGACGCTCCGCTGGCCGATGGCCCACCGTGCCCCGGCTGCGGTGTGTCGACGCTGCGGCCCGACATCGTCTGGTTCGGCGAGGTCCCCTACGGCATGGCCCTCGTGGAGCAAGCCCTGTGGCACTGCGACCTGTTCGTGTCCGTCGGCACGTCGGGTGTCGTCTACCCGGCAGCCGCATTCGTGCACTGGGCCCGCGGCGCGACACTCGAGCTCAACCTCGAGCCCAGCGCGGGTGCCACTGACTTCGCCGAGTCCCGTCAGGGACCGGCGACGCGGCTCGTGCCGGGCTGGGTGGACGAGCTCCTGCGGGACGGGTCGCGGACCTCGCCCTGAGGCATCGGCGGGAAGTGCAGCCGGATGCACGTGCCGCGCCCGAGGCGTGACTCGACCTCCACGCTGCCGCCGTGGCGCTGCATGATCTCGCGCACGATCCCCAGCCCCAGGCCCGTGCCGGGGCGACGCAGCGCCTCCTCGTTGGTCGACCGGAACAGCGGCAGGAAGAGACGGTCCTGGTCCGCCTGGGAGATGCCGATCCCCTCGTCCTTGCAGCCGAAGGTGATGCTGCCGTCGAGCCCGCGCTCGACCCCCAGCCAGATCTCGTCGCCGGGGTTGGAGTACTTCACGGCGTTGTCGACCAGGTTGATGATCGCGCTCGCGATCTCGCGGGCGTCGGCGTAGACCATCGCCGGGTGGGTCTCGCCGACGAGGTGCAGGGTGATGCTGGCCTTCTCGGCGACGGCCGTCATGGATGCCAGGGTCTCGTCGACGATGGGGACGAGATCGATGCGCTCCATCATCGGAGGGTGTTGCGGGTCGCTGACGCGCGACAGCATCGCGAGCCCCTCCAGCAGGTCGCTCAGCCGCTCGGTGCCGCGCAGGATGGCCTGGGCCCGCCGCTGGTCGCGGTCGCCGGCGAACTCGCTGGCCGCCAGGAACTCGGCATTGGCCGCGATCACCGTCATCGGGTTGTTGATCTCGTGGGTGAGCTCGCGCAGGAACCGGTGCCGGGCCTCCTCGAGCTCGCGCAGCTCCTCGAGCAGGGCACGCTCGCGCTGGGTGGCGTGCGCGTTGGCGATGGCCCGGCCGAGGTCGTGGCCGAGCTCGAGCGCCGCGACGCCCTCGCCGTCGGTCCACCGTCGCGAGCCGGTCCGCCGGGCTGCCATGAGCATGCCGAGGACCTCGTCGTCCACACCGACAGGGGCCACCACGACCGCCTCGAACCCGGCGGCCTCGAGGGCCTGGCTGAACCAGTCGGCATGGGTGGCGTCGAGCTCCGGGTCGCCCCAGATGCGTGAGGTCTCGATGATCAGCACCCGCTGGTTGGCCCACGCGCGCGCCGCGGCCTCGTCGAGCGCCTGCCTCACGTCCGGCGCCATGCCGAGGCCGAGGGTGTCGGGGCTCTCGGCGTCCTGGTCGAGGAAGACGTGGATCTCGAGCTCATCGACCGACAGCGCCCCGAGCAGCGTCGTACGGGCCTCCCGCAGGAGGTGGTTGACGTCGTGCCGGGCCGGGTTGGACCTCGCCAGGCGCCGCGTGGCCCGGATGATCCGCATGTGGTCGGCGAACTCCTCACGCTCGACCAGGGTGACCACCGAGCGAAGGGTCAGCGACAGGGCGTCGGAGATCTCCAGCACGCGGTCCTTGTCGGGTCGCTTCAGGTCCGCAGGCACGTCGAGGTAGAGCAGCGCCCGGAGGTCACCGCGCTCGTCGGCGATCTGCGCGACCAGCATGTCCATCGGGTGCCAGTCCTCGGGATTGCCGGTGCTGGGGATGTCCGGCACCGCCACGACGCCGTCGATGAGCTCGCGGGTCGAGTCGGAGTAGCTCTCGTCCGGGATCCAGATGAAGTGCCCGATGCGCTCGCCATCCGCAAACACCATCTGCATGTCGGCCAGGCGGGAGGCAGTGCCGAGGCGCTCGTCAGCGCTGGTCATGTCGCCGTAGATGGCCACGAACTCCAGCAGGCCCTTGGGCCGGACCACCTCGATCGCGCACACCCGGAAGCCGGCACGGGTGGCGGCGTCGCGCGCCAGGGCGTGCATCAGCGCCCGAGCACGTGCATCACCCCAGCTCAGGTCGCGCGTCCGGCGCTCCCCTGCCCGCACCTGGTCCATGGGCTTTCGTCCTCCCCGCCATGTGGATCGTAAGCGTGGGGATGGACTTCCGGGAGATCTTCCACAGGACTTGGTCGTTGCTGTGGAGGAACTGTTGACTACAACCCGTTCTGGCTGAAGTGCATGTAGTCCCTGGAGTGACGCCAGGCACCGCCCCATTCCCAGCCGATCCGGGCGAAGGCGCGGACGACGGGACCGTCGGCGGTGACCATGCCCGCACGGACGCGGGGGCGGTCGAGGTAGGCCGACGCCAGCTCGGGCAGCACGACCGGCCCCTTCGCGTACGGGTTCTGGAACGAGTTGAGGTCGATGGCCAGCCCGTAGGCGTGCTGGGAGAAGTACGTCGCCCCGGTGGACGGGCGACACACGAACGAGCCCGTCCCGTTGCCGTCCCCGGTGCTCGGTGCGTCGGGGTCGTAGGCGCGGACGATGCCGACCTGCTCCTGCGGGAAGCGCGTGCGGTAGAGCACCCCGAAGACCTCCACGATGTCGTCGGCCACCGTGCGGTGCACCAGCAGCTCACCTGTGTGGCGTTCGCCGTCGAAGCCCCAGAAGGCCAACCGCACCCAAGCCAGGTCCGTGGCGGCGACGGGACACCCCGGCTTCCAGCTGGAGCGCCGGATGACGTGCCGCGGGGCGGGTGAGACCACCGTGCTCGCGTAGCCGCGTCCCGGCAGCATGCGTACGTCGTCGGGCAGGGTCCAGCGACGGTGGCGCATCACCGGCGGGGTCGGTCGCACCACGCCGTAGCCGGTGGCCGGGTCCTCGGGCAGCACGCGCGTGCCGAGCCAGGGCGGCGGGACGCTGCCGAACCCCGTGGCCGCCTCGTCCTGCGTGCCGTCCACGCTGGGCGGAGCCTCGACCCGGACGCGCTCGGCGACGACCGGCACCGGCACCGCGGCGACCGTGAGGACCACCTGGACCAGGGCGGCGAGCAACCCGTTGACCGACACCACCTCACCGTACGTGGGCGTGACCCGCCACCGTCCAGGCGTCCGAGGTCAGGATCACTCCCCGCGCCAGGTGACTCGCGGGTAACATGGCCGCATGAAGCGAGAGATCTACGACGAGGACCACGAGGCCTTCCGCGCCTCGGTCAGGCAGTTCCTGGACCGCGAGGTCACCCCGCAGCTCGAGACGTACGCCGCCAACCACGGCCTCGACCGCGACTTCTGGCTCGCGGCCGGCAAGCAGGGCTTCCTCGGACTGGAGATCCCCGAGGAGTACGGCGGCTCCGAGGCCGGCGACTACCGCTTCAACGCCGTGCTGACCGAGGAGCTGGCCAAGGTCAACATGACCCTGCCCAGCTGCGTCGGCATCCACGCCGACATCACCGTGCCCTACCTGGTGCACCTCACCAACGACGAGCAGAAGGCGCGCTGGCTGCCGGGCGCCGCGACCGGCGAGATCGTCACCGCCATCGGCATGACCGAGCCGGGCGGCGGGTCCGACCTCGCCAACCTGAAGACCACGGCGGTCCGTGACGGCGACGGCTGGGTCATCAACGGCTCCAAGACCTTCATCACCAACGGCGGGTCGGCCGACCTCGTGCTCGTCGCGGCCCGCACCAGCCCGGAGAAGAAGGCCAAGGGCATCTCGCTCTTCGCCGTCGACACCACGCTCGAGGGCTTCAGCGTCGGGCGGGTGCTCGACAAGGTGGGCCAGGACGAGTCCGACACCGCCGAGCTGGCCTTCGAGAACGTCCGGGTCTCCGACGACGACCTCGTCGGCCCGCTCGACACCGGCTTCATCTCGATGATGCAGTTCCTGCCGCAGGAGCGACTCGGCTCCGCCATCACCAACCTCGCGCACGCCAAGCAGATCCTCGTGGAGACGGTCCAGTACGCCAAGGACCGGCAGGCCTTCGGTCAGCCGATCGGCTCCTTCCAGAACACCCAGTTCCTCCTCGCCGACCTGGTGACCCGCATCGACGTGACCGAGGCCTTCGTCGACCAGTGCGTGATCGCCCACACCAAGAAGGAGCTGACGCCGGTCGACGCGGCGAAGGCGAAGTGGTGGACCTCGCAGGTCCAGAACGACGTGCTCGACCACTGCGTACAGGTCCACGGCGGCTACGGCTACATGAACGAGTACCGCGTCGCCCGCGCCTGGCGCGACGCCCGGGTCACCAAGATCTGGGCGGGCTCCAACGAGATCATGAAGATGCTGATCGGGCGCGACCTGGGCCTGTGATGACGCGGATGTTCGTCGCGGTCGTCCCGCCACCGGAGGTGGTGGATCACCTCGACGACTTCCTGTCCGTACGCCGTGAGGCGGCGGGCTTCCGCTGGTCGGTCCCCGAGCAGTGGCACGTGACGCTGGCGTTCTCCGCCGCGGTGCCCGACCGCAGCGTGGAGGACCTCGGCGAGCGGCTCGCCCGGGCCGGGGGCCGGCGACGACCGTTCGAGCTGCGAGTGGCCGGCGGTGGCGCGTTCCCCCACGCCGACCGGGCTCGCGTCCTCGTCGCCCGGCTCGGGGCCGACGACGAGGCGGCGACCGAGCTCGAGCACCTCGCGGCCGGGTGCCGCCGTGCGATGTCGCGCGCGGGCGCGCGCGTCGACGGCCAACGCTTCCGTCCCCATCTCACGCTCGCTCGCCTCGGTCACCCCGACAACGTCACGTCGTGGGTCCGGTTGCTCGACGCCTACGAGGGTCCTGCCTGGCGCGTCGACGAGGTGAGCCTGGTCGCCTCGCACCTCGGGGAGGGGCCGCGCCGACGTCCGCGGCACGAGGTCGTGGCGTCGTACCCGCTGGGTTGAGCGCAGCCTCACCTTCGTTGCACGGCGTACGACGCGCGGCGAGGATCGAGGTGTGAGCATGGAAATTGGGACGGACGACGCACCCCAGCACTGGCACGACGACGTCGGGGACGACGTCAGCGGCCGCCTCAACTGGCTGCGGGCCGGAGTGCTCGGCGCCAACGACGGCATCGTGTCGACGGCCGGGGTCGTCATGGGTGTCGCCGGAGCGACCGACGACAGCGGCGCCATCCTCATCGCCGGCATCGCCGCACTGACGGCGGGAGCACTGAGCATGGGCGCCGGCGAGTACGTCTCGGTCAGCACCCAGCGCGACTCGGAGCGCTCGATCCTCGCGATGGAGCAGGTCGAGCTCGAGCAGATGCCGGAGACGGAGCAGTCCGAGCTGGCCCGGATGTATCGGGACAAGGGGCTGTCGAAGGAGACCGCCGAGAAGGTCGCGGCCGAGCTCACACGCAAGGACGCGCTCCGCGCGCACGCGGACATCGAGTTCGGCATCGACCCCGACGCGCTCACCAACCCGTGGCAGGCCGCGTTCGCGTCGATGGTCGCCTTCACCCTCGGTGCGCTGCTCCCGCTCCTGGTGGTCGCCTTCGTGCCCGACGGCGCCCGCGTCGCCACCACGGTCGTCACGGTGGCGCTCGCGCTGGCCGGGGCCGGCGCGGTCAGCGCCAAGCTGGGCTACAGCCCGCGGCTGCCGGCCATGGTGCGCAACGTCTCCGGCGGCCTGCTCGCGATGGGCGTGACCTACGTCATCGGCATGCTCGCCGGTACGCACCTCGGCTGAGCGCGCCGCGCTCGCTCCCCGGTCTGTTCACCATGGGATGTCGGTGAGCCCGCACTTCCCTGCGTCAATTGACCAGGGGAAGTGCGGGTCGGTCGACATCCCATGATGAAGCGGCAGCCTCAGCCGAGGGCCGCCACGATCTCGTTGACCTTGTCCTTGGCGTCACCGAAGAGCATCTGGGTGTTGTCCTTGAAGAACAGCGGGTTCTGCACGCCTGCGTAGCCGGTCGCCATGGAGCGCTTGAACACGACGACGTCCTTGGCGTTCCAGACCTCCAGCACCGGCATCCCCGCGATGGGCGAGCCCGGCTCCTCCAGCGCGGCGGGGTTGACCGTGTCGTTGGCGCCGATCACGAGTACGACGTCGGTGTCGGGGAAGTCGTCGTTGACCTCGTCCATCTCGAGCACGATGTCGTACGGCACCTTGGCCTCGGCGAGCAGCACGTTCATGTGGCCGGGCAGCCGGCCGGCGACGGGGTGGATGCCGAATCGAACCTCGACGCCCTTGTCGCGCAGCTTCTTGGTCATCTCCGCGACCGGGTACTGCGCCTGCGCGACGGCCATGCCGTAGCCAGGCGTGATCACGACCGACGACGCGTGGGCGAGGAGCTCGGCGACCTCGTCGGCCTGGATCTCGCGGTGCTCGCCGTAGTCGCGGTCCTCCCCGCTCACCGCACCGTCGGAGCCGAACCCACCGGCGATGACGCTGACGAAGGACCGGTTCATGGCCTTGCACATGATGTAGCTCAGGATCGCACCGGAGGAGCCGACCAGGGACCCGACGATGATGAGCAGGTCGTTGCTCAGCATGAAGCCGGCGGCCGCCGCGGCCCAGCCGGAGTAGGAGTTGAGCATCGAGACCACGACCGGCATGTCGCCGCCGCCGATGGCCGCCACGAGGTGGAAGCCGAGCAGCAGCGCGAGCGCGGTCATGGCGATCAGCGGCACCAGGCCGAGGTCACCCTCGACCGGGACGAACCACGCCAGCAGCAACGCCGAGGTGACGAGGATCCCGAGGTTGAGCAGGTGCCGGCCGGGGAGCGTCAGCGGCTTCGAGGTCATCTTCGCGCTGAGCTTGAGGTAGGCCACGATCGAGCCGGTGAAGGTCACCGCGCCGATGAAGACCCCGAGGAACACCTCGACGTCGTGAATGGTGCCGAGCGAGCCCTCGAGGTGGCCGTCACCGTGGTTCGCCTCGAGGTAGGAGTTGAAGCCGACCAGCACCGCTGCGATGCCGACGAAGCTGTGCAGCATCGCCACCAGCTCGGGCATGCCGGTCATCTCGACCGTACGGGCCCGCCGGGCGCCGATGACGGCGCCGATCGCCATGGCCACCACGATCAGCACCAGGGTCACGGCGAGCGGGCGCTGGTCGCCGTACTGGCTGTTGCGCGCCGCCAGGACGAGGGTGGCACCGAGTGCGAGCGCCATGCCGGCCATGCCGAAGGTGTTGCCGCGGCGCGCGGTCTCGTGCTTGGACAGTCCCGCCAGGGCGGCGATGAAGAGGATCGCGGCGACGATGTAGGCAGCCTGGATCAGGCCGGGCAGTCGCTCGGAGGTCAGGAAGTCGCTCATGGGCGGGGCTCAGTCCTTCCGGAACATCTGGAGCATGCGTGCGGTCACCAGGAAGCCACCGAAGATGTTGATGCTCGCGACGAGCACGGCGACCAGGGCCAGGATCGTGACGGCGAGGTTGTCGCTGCCGACCTGCAGGATCCCGCCGACCAGGATGATCCCGGAGATGGCGTTGGTCTCGCTCATGAGCGGTGTGTGCAAGGCGTGCGCGACGTTGGAGATGACGTAGTAGCCCACGAAGATCGCCAGCGCGAAGACGGTGAAGTGCCCCAGGAAGCTCGGCGGTGAGTACGCCGCGGCGAGCGCGAAGAGGACGGCCGCGAGCGCTGCTGCGAAGAGCTTGCGCCGTGGGTCGACCGGCTTCTTCTCCACCGGTTCGGGCCGGGCGGCCGGAGCGGCGGCGGCCGGGGCAGCACTGACCTGCACGGGCGGGGGCGGCCACATCGTGCTGCCGTCGCGGGAGACGGTGATCCCGCGCTGGACCACGTCGTCCATGTCGAGCGTGAGCTGCCCGTCCTTCTCGGGCGTGAGCAGCTTGAGCAGGTTGACGATGTTGGTGCCGTAGAGCTGGCTGGTCTGGGCGGCCAGGCGGCCGGCGAGGTCGGTGTAGCCGAGGACGGTGACGCCGTTGTCGGTCACGATCCGCTCGTCCTTGACCGTGGCCGCGACGTTGCCGCCGTTGGCGGCGGCCATGTCGACGATGACCGAGCCGGGTCGCATCGCCGCGACGGTCTCGGCCCGCACCAGCTGCGGAGCGGGGCGGCCGGGGATGAGGGCGGTGGTGATGACGATGTCGGCGGCGCGCGCCTCCTCGTCGTACATCGCCGCGGTCGCGGCCTCCTGCTCGGCGGTCATCTCCTTGGCGTAGCCGTCGGAGGAGACCTCCTGCTCCATCTCCACGGTCACGAACTCCGCACCCATGGACTCGACCTGCTCGGCCACCTCGGGGCGTACGTCGAAGGCGCGCACGATCGCGCCCAGGGAGCCGGCCGCACCGATCGCCGCCAGGCCGGCGACACCGGCGCCGACGACGAAGACCCGGGCCGGCGGCACCTTGCCGGCGGCAGTGACCTGGCCGGTGAAGAGGCGCCCGAACTCGTGGGCGGCCTCGATCACGGCGCGGTAGCCGGCGACGTTGGCCATCGAGGACAGCACGTCCATCGACTGCGCGCGCGAGATGCGGGGGACGGCGTCCATCGCCAGCGCGGTGACTCCCGCGGCGCTGAGCCGCTCGACCAGCTCAGGGCTGCGGGCCGGAGCCAGGAGGGCGATGACCGTGGCGCCGGGGCGCAGCCGCGCGATCTCGTCGTCGGTGGGAGCGTTGACCTTCACCACCACGTCGCTCGACCAGACGTCGTCGGCGGGACCGACCCTCACCCCGGCATCGGTGTAGGCGGTGTCCGGCTGGTCGGCCGCCACTCCGGCGCCCTGCTCCACGACGACGTCGTACCCGAGCGCGGCCAGCTGCGACGCGGTCTTCGCCGTGGCGGCGACGAGCGTCTCGCCGGGTCGGGACTCACGTGGGATGCCGATGCGCACTGCTGCCTCCTGGTGGGGGCCGGGGAATCTGGACGGGACCTCAAGGCGTGCGGGCCCGGCTCAACGTACCGAAGTCCCGTCCGGCACCGCCGACGTCTCAGGTGAGGTGGGTCACGTGTCGGCCGCGTCGAGCCCCGCGCTCACGTCTCGCGTACGGGCTCCACGACCTCGAGCCGCTCGAGCAGGAAGAGCAGCGCCGCGGCGAAGGGGTTCGTCGCGGTCTCCTCCCGCACCCGCGCGAAGTCGACCTGCTCGCGCAACGCGCGGACCACCGGGATCATCGCCCCGAAGTCGCAGTAGTGCTCGTCGAGGGCGAGCATCTTCTGCACGACGACCTCGGTCGCGGACAGCACCGGCATCTCCACGGACAGGACCTCCAGGACGTCGGCGTCCTCCACGACCGCGCGCTCGGCGGGGCCGCTGGAGTGCCGGTGGATCAGGTCCACCATGGCGCCGTCGCTATAGACCTTGAAGAGCCAGTCCTCCGGCGGATGGACGACCTCGAGCCCGTTCGCCTCGAGGCACTCCTCGACCTGGTCCACGTCCTCGGCCGCGATGAGGAAGTCCACGTCGTGGTCGGGCTCTGGGCCACCGCGTGCCCAGACCGCGTAGCCGCCCGTCAGCGCGAAGGGGACACCGGACTGCTTCAACGCCACGGCGACGCGCTTCAGCGCCTCGCGCAGGGCCTCCTGGGAACCGTCCATGCCGGGCAGGTACCCGTCATGCATGACTTCACGCCCGATGGGGCACGAGGGGGAGATGCGACTCGCCAGCTTCAACATCCTGCACGCGCGCTCGCAGCAGGACGATCGCGTGGACATCGACCGCTTCGCCGCGGCCATCGCGTCCCTGGACGCCGACGTGCTCGCGCTCCAGGAGGTCGACCGCTACCAGTCCCGCTCCTCGGACGCCGATCTCACCGCGGTCGCCGCTGACGCCATGGGCGCCCCGGAGCACCGGTTCGTCGCGGCGCTGTCCGGCGTGCCTGGCGCGACCTGGATGGCCGCGGACGGCAACGAGCAGCCTGACAGCGCGGCGTACGGCATCGCGCTGCTCTCCCGCTACCCGGTGCACGCCTGGCACACCGTCCGCCTGGCCCCGGTCCCGCTCAAGTTTCCGATGTGGTTCAAGGGCTCGCGCCGCCCCGAGCTGATCCGCGACGAGCCGCGCGTGGCGGTCGCGGCCGCCGTCGAGACACCCCACGGCATGGTGACGGTCGCCGACGTGCACCTCACCTTCGTCGAGTGGTGGAACGGCCGTCAGCTGGCGCTGGTGCGCGACTCGCTGGCGACCGCGAACCGCCCGCTCGTGCTGATGGGCGACCTCAACATGGGGCCGGCACGGGCGGCGCGCATCACGGGGATGCGACCGCTGGTGTCCCAGCCGACCTTCCCGGCGCACACGCCGCGCATGCAGCTCGACCACGTCCTGCTCGACGGCGACCTGCCGACGGCTACCGGTCGCGCGGTCGAGATGCCGCTGTCGGACCACCGGGCTTTGGTGGTCGACGTGTCCGACCGACGTCGTCCGAATCCGTCGCACTCGTCTCAGGAGGCGTGGTGAAGCTCCTTCTCACGTCCGGAGGCATCACGAACGAGAGCATCCGCGACGCTCTGGTCGATCTGCTGGGCAAGCCGATCTCCGCGTCCCACGCGCTCTGCATCCCCACGGCGCAGTGGGGCCACCCGATGCTCGGGCCCGCCACGGTACGACGCTCCGTCGCCGGCGAGCCTCCGTTCGACAGGATGGCCAGCCTGGGCTGGGCGTCCTTGGGCGTCCTCGAGCTCACCGCGCTGCCCAGCATCGGCGAGGAGCGGTGGGTGGCGTGGGTCCGAGAGGCCGACGTGCTGCTGGTGGACGGCGGCGACACGACGTACCTGTGCCACTGGATGCGGGAGTCAGGGCTGTCGCGGGTCATGGCGTCGCTGCCCGAGACGGTCTGGGTCGGGATGAGTGCCGGCAGCATGGTGATGACACCGCGGATCGGTGACGACTTCGTCTCGTGGCCGTCCGCCCCGGACGACCGCGCGCTCGGGGTCGTCGACTTCTCGATCTACCCCCACCTGGACCACGAGCAGATGCCGGGGAACACGTTGGCCGAGGCGGAGAGATGGGCGGCCGACATCGCAGGTCCGGCGTACGCGATCGACGACCAGACCGCCATCAAGGTGACCGAGGGCAGGGTCGAGGTCATCTCCGAGGGACACTGGAAGGCCTTCCCGGCAGGACCTTGAGGGCCACGCTGAACGAGTCGGTGTCTCAGCTCTTCTTCGCAGCGGACACGTCGACGCAGACGATTCCCTTGTTGCCGTCCTGGTCGGCGATCACGGTGTGCGAGGGCGCGTTGCTGTCGTCGACGACGGTCCCGCCGGCGGCGACGGCGGCGGCGACCCGTTGCTCGGCCACTTCGGGCGCCACGTAGACCTCGATGTGGAACCGCCGCCCCGCGGTCTCGTGCTCGTCGGCGTCCCCGAACCACAGATTCGGCACGCGTGCCGTTGCGTCCCGGATCTCGTCGCTGGGGGTTCCCCGGCCTTGGGCCTCAGCGCTTCCGGTCAGCAGCGCGGCCCACACCGGGGCGATGGCCGCAGAGTCCGCCGTGTCGAGGCCGAGCTCGATGTGGCTGACCGAGCCCGGGTCAGACGTGAGCTGGTGGTCGGCGGCGACCTCGGTGATCCGTCGCGCAAGGTCGACGTCCTGCTGGGTCACCCATTCGACGACGTGTTCAGTGCCCTCGTCGTCGCGGTAGATCGCGTCGTCACTGACCAGCTTGAAGTCGACGTACCCCTTGCCGATCGACACGCGCGGGTGGTGGCCGAGCGCGTCGCCCGCCTCGCCCACCGCGGCGACGAACCGTGCGCCGGCAGCGAAGTCGTCGACCACGTACCGGGCGTGCAGTCCCTGAGCGAGCTTGCGCCAGTCGGTCAGATCGGCCTCGGCGATCTTGTCACCCCTCAGCATGTCCATACGCTGGGACCCTAGCCCCGATCCAGGCGGAGCACCCGAGCTCATCGCTTCGCGGTCGGAGCAACGATCCACGACGGGTAAGCGTCGTACTGGCATGCGGCATGTCCCCGTCACCGTGACCTTGGCACTCTTGTGTGTCGCTGGCGCTGGTTGCAGCGCGGGGACGTCCGATGAGGTTTCGCGTCATGTCGGCACCTACGAGGCCACTGGCGAGGGTGGTGATGGCGCGCTGCTTGAGGGAACTGTCCAACTAGACGACGGCTGCTTCTTCGTCGAAGCCAGCACCAGCGAGCGCTTCCTCGTCTACTTCCCGGCGGACGAGGTCGAGTGGAGCGACGAGGGGCTTCGGTATGCCGTTTCGACGTATGGCACAGGCGACAGCATCGCCCTCGGCGGCGGAGGCTCCAGCGCCTCGCGGCCCGTTCCGTCGGACTGCCGTGAGCGGTTCGAGGCTTTGCCGCAGTGGACTGTCGCTCAGTCCGGCTAGCGCGCTGGGCCAGTCTGCCGACGCGACCGGTACGTCCCGAGCTGATGGCGTGCAAGCCTCGCAGTCAGGGCGTCATCGACCAGGGCTCTGCGAACGTCACTCCGCCGCCCACTGCTGCTTCCTGCAGCTGTGCGCGTATCTCTGGCGCACGGTCCGCCTGAGAGCGGAAGTGAACGGACACGTCCGTGGGACCGGTCCCTTGGACCGAGACGAAGCCCCCGACCGCCCGCACGAAGAACGTACGGCCGGCCCCGTCCTCTTCGGCGACCTCGACATCGTGGGCCTGCAGCGATCTGATTGCCTCGCTGACGCGAACGAGGCTCGTTCTGTCGCCCTTGCCGTTGACAGCGCCGGTTGGACCGAGAGGGGACTCGAAGAATCGGAATCCGCGTGGGCGCAACATGACTCCGGAGTCCAGCCACCACGCAACGACTTCAGGCAGGTCGCTTCCGGCGATGTAAGTCCGGTCCCCGTCCCGCGGCAGCACATGAATGCGGCCCGTCCCTGCGTGGAAGATGATCTGGTCACCTTGCAAGGACTCGGCGACAGACATTGAGGCGAGTGCGTACGCCGGGGTGAGCTCCTCGTCTGGACCGTCGAAGAACCACGACTCCTCGACCACGGTTCGGAAGAAGGCTTGCTTGCTCGCGAGGTCCGTCGGCGCAAACAGGCGGAGGTCGTCGTAGAACGTCCCGTCGCCGAGCGTGGTCATGAGCTCGCGGTATCCGGGCGGTAGCCGACTGTCGAGGGATTCCCCAGCGGCGTCGACGTCGGCGTCCGTCCAGAGCCTCAGCTCGTCCTTCACCAGGTAGAAGTCGCGCCAATCGGCTCTCACACAAGCCCCTCTCATGGTTCGGTCCACGCTACGTGAGAGACGACACCCGCCTGGCTCTCGGAGCCCTACCGGCAGGCCGGTCTGGGACAATCACGTGCATGGACTCACCGGACTCCACCAACGCCAACCCCGACGCCGACCCCCTGCTCCACCTGGCTTTCACCGGCTTGGACCACGCCATCGACAGCGTCGAGGCCAGTGGGGGTCCACTCATCCCGTTCGTTCTCGCACGCACGGGCGACCGGCTGAGTCTGCAGCGCTTCCTCACCGAACGCCTCGAGGACGGCCTGGCGGAGGTCGAGCAGCACCTGGCGGCCGTCATTGCCGGGGACCGCGGAGACCGGACCGCTGAAGTGGATGCTGACGTAGACGGCGCCTGCGGCGCTTGGGACGGCTACCTCACCGTCGAAGGCAGGCGCACCGACGCGGTGCTGGCGCGAGCCGTTGATCGCACTGGAGCCGAGGTGGTCCTGGCGCAGCGGTACGAGGTGCGCGGCCTTCTCCGCAAGACCGCGCGGCGAGTCGGCAACGCTGCACTCATTGCCGACAACCGACGCGAGTAGCTGGTCGGCCGAACGCAGGCGCAGTTGACGCAGCGACGAACTGATGATGTGCAGCACTTCTTGCGAGACCTCCGTGCCGGTTCCTTGCGTCACCGCGAAGCGCGCCACCTCCCCTGACGAGCAGCCGGATGGGCCCCGATGCGCTCACACAGCCGATGGGCGGACCAACGTCGAGGCTGACAGCGTGTCGGCATGTACGGACTGAGCCGTGACACCGACCTGAGTCCCCTGAGCGGTTGCGCACTGACCTTTGTCGGTTTCGGCCAGCACCAGGTGCAGCTCGGCTTCTCGGGAGACACCTGAGGCGCACTACAAGAGCTACCAGATCAGCCTAGGAGACCGCCTGCTGGTTGTCTGACGCAACGCACTGATCCACCGCGACCCGTACGCCCACTCGTACCGATGTGCGCGATCTGCCTCTTGCGAGCCCGATCGAGCAGGCGAGCTGAGCCCCCGGGCGTGCCGATGGCCCCGCTGCCTGGTGCGCAGCGGGGTGTGGGGCGGGGTCATCGTCGACGCTGTTGCGCGATCCCGGGCGGGTCGAGTGGGATGGTGCCGGTGGCGTCGCGGCGGTAGCGGTGGCCGTGGGGGCTGGTCCACACGAACTCGCCGGGCCCGATGACGTCGTAGTGCCATGCAGTGTGGGTCTTGAGGCGGTGGTGGAACCGACACAGCGCACCGAGGTTGTCGGTCTCGGTGGGTCCGGGCTGGGGTCTGCCTTCGGCCTCGGCGTCGTGGTCGTACTCGATGACAAATGGTCCACGTCGCAGCGTCTGGACGGCCGGCTGCACCAGGGAAAGACACACGTCCGGTCTCGCAGAATGACCTGCTCGCGGATTCGGTCCGGGATCTCGTATCCGGGCGCCTCGAGGTGAGCGTTGAGGTCGATGACGGGCTTGACGGTGACCTTCGTGCGGGAGTCGCCGCACCAGGCCCGGACCTGCTCCAGCAGCAGGAGGCGTTGGCCTTCCTCGAGCCGCCCGGTCGGGGTGAACACCGTGTGGCCGTCCTCGACGGAGCGGGCGTCGAAGTGGGCGTGCAGCACCACCGCCCGCGCGGCCGGGAGGCCGTTCTGGCCGGATGCACCTGCCTGGCCTTGGTCTGGGAATGGAGGTCGAGGGCGGTCTGGGTCCGGGCGAGGTCGCCGAGGGCGGCAGCCCTTCGGGCGTCGAGGGACTCGGTGGAGCCGAGGGCCTTGCGCCGCTCGGCGCCGTGGGTCAGGACGCGGTCGACGTCGAGGGCGTCGGCCAGGTCGACCTCCGCCTCGATCCGTACGGTGCCGGCGAAGTGGACGTCCTCGCCGTGAACCGTGACGTGCCGCGGGTCCACGGACAGGTAGCCGTCATCGGGGTCCGCCGCCGGATCCGCTGGGGCGAGCTCGAAGCGCTTGATGCTCTCTGGGACCAGCCGGTCGAGCTGGGCGGGGCCGATGCGTCCGGCGACGGCCGCGACCTGGGCATCGACCCACCCGGCCGCCTCAGGAGTCAGCGACGGGGTGGCGTGGATCGTGGCTTCGGCCACCATCCGGGCCCGCCACGGCGCGACCCGACCCGACTGCACCTGCGCCCACAACCGCGGGAGCCGGTGCCGCAGCTCCAGGGCGTGCCCGATCAGCCGCTTCGCCGACACCGTCGAGATCCCGAGGACGGTGCCGAGCTCGGCGACGCAGAACTCCGCCACCGCCGGGCAGCCCTCACCGGCGATGGGTTCCTCGTGCTCACATCCCGGCACGGTGAAGGTCGCCGCCATGTGGATCGACTCCGGCGGATGGAGGTCCGCCCAGCGGGCGGCGAGGTCGAGCTGACGGGCAGCTTCGGCGTTCTCGACCTCTCGCGAGGCCTTGATCGTGGCGAGCAGACCGGAGGCGTCGAGGTCTCCGACCTCTGCCTCGCGTCTCCGTGCAAGCGTCCCGATCATGTGTTCGATTCTAGAGATCGCCACTGACAATCGCCGACAGCGAGATCAAACGGCTGTTGCAACGAGCCTCTTGTTGAGGGCCTGGCCGGGAGGTCTGCCATTCGAGGGTCTTGCGGGCCTGGTGTTCAGGCTCAGTGCGACGTGGTCGCATTCGGTGGTGGTGAGCTGGCGCACGTCGGCGCCCTTGGGTCAGTACTTGGCGCAGTAGTCCCGTTGGTCGAGTGGGTGTGACCTGACCAGAGTCGGCCGCCGCGCTTGACGGACGCTTGCGCTGCTCTTGCAGTGCCCGTGCCTCAGAGGCCGAGGTCATCAGCGAACTTCTGCTCGCGCCCCGCTACCCGACCGGGCGCCCACCGGCGCCGACAATGACCGCTAGCGCCATGCTGGGCGCATGGAGATGACTCACCCGGTTCTGGACTTTCCCGTCTACGGGCTCTCCGACGGCCCGGACGGCCCGCGGTGGCTCGACGGTGTGGAGGGCCGCCTGGGGTCTCCCGCGACCGGGGTCTGGCTGGGGCACGGGAGCACGCGGCGAGATTCCCGGCGCCCGTGGACGCAGGTGGGCACCTTCTCCGGCGACCGGTTCCCGGGTGCCGGGGTCGACGCCGACGAACGGGCTGCTGGGATAGCCGCGGTGGCAGTGGTGGACGCGACCATGCCTGACCTGGCGAACCGGCCCGACGACTACGGCCAACGGCTGCTGGACGTCGCCTTGTCCCGAGCCGCCGGTCACACGGGGTGGCGGCAGGCGTCCTGGATGGTCGACCACCAGACCGTCTCGGCGTCGGTGCTGGACTGGGCGGGGGCCTGGGCGGCCTTCACGACCGCGCTGCCGGAGGTCGATGTCGTGGTTATCGGGTTCGGCGTCGAGCCCGCCGGGTTGGCCCTGGTCGAGGTGCGGGACGCGTCGACGTACCACTTCGACCTGGGCCGGCCGATCACCTTCCCCGACACCGTCGAGCAGGCGCGTGCCGCCGCCGGTGTCTGGTCCGACCCGGCGACCGTTGACGCCCGGTGGCCCACGCACCCTGACCACACGACCGCTCACGCCTAGGATTTGGGCTCGCCGACGATCCTGAAGCCAGGATGGGAGCGCAAGGACTCTCAGCCGAGAGTGGAGCGCCGGGCCACGAGCTCGGGGAGGAAGACCAGCTGCTCGTGCACGTGCGCGGGGTTGTCGGCCTCGTCGAGGACCAGCTCGGCGGCGCGCCGCCCGAGCTCCTGCCGTGGCTGCCGCACCGAGGTCAGCGGGACGGCCGCGGCGCTGGCGTACTCGATGTCGTCGTAGCCCACGATCGCGAGGTCGCCCGGAACGGCGAGGCCCGACGTGCTCAGCTGCTGGAGCAGGCCGAGGGCGAGCAGGTCGTTGGCGCAGAACGCGGCGGACGGGCGGCGGCGTTTGGCGAGGCCCATCAACCGTTCGCCCGCCGAGCGACCCTCGACCACGGTGAGGCCGTCGGTCGGGACGACGGTCAGCTGGTCGTCGGGAAGGCCCGCCTCCTTCCAGGCGCGACGGGCGCCCTCGAGCCGGTCACGGACCTGGCCGATCGTGTCGGGCCCGCCGATGAAGGCCACGCGCGTGTGTCCCTGCTCGACGAGGTGCTCGACGGCCAGGCGCCCGCCGAGCTCGTCGTCGACGGCGACCGAGCAGAACTGGTCGTCCTCACGGGTGCGGTCGACGATGACCAGCGGCGTGCCGTTGCGGCGTACGTCGTCCAGGACGGACGCCTGGGGATCGACGGGCGTCACCAGGATCCCCTGCACGCGCTGCTCGACGAGGTGGGCGAGGTAGTCGCCCTCCCGCGAGGCCCGGTTGTCCGAGTGGCACAGGAAGAGCCGCAGTCCGGCGGCCTCGGCGGCGCGCTCGGCACCCTCGGCGACGTCGGTGAAGAACGGGTTGCGGGCGTCGAGCAGGACGTAGGCGAGGGTCCGGCTGTGCCCGGCGCGCAGCTGGCGCGCGGACTCGTTGCGGACGAAGCCCAGGTCCTGCATGGCCTGCTCGACCCTCGCCCGCGTCTTGGGCGAGACGCGGTCAGGCCGGTTGAGGACGTTGCTGACGGTGCCCAAGGAGACGCCGGCGCGCGCGGCGACGTCTTTGACGGAATGTGCCCGTGCCACCTGTGCACCTCCCCGCTGTCGGCGGTTGAAACGATGTGGCGGGAAGCGTACGCCATTCCCCCTCCCTGCGGCACCGGCTCAGGGATCAGCGGCGAATCTCCGCGAAGACACCTCTTGACACCTGTGACGGCGCTCACTTACCTTTCGTTGAAACCTTTCAATCCGAGGAGCTCCATGATCGCCAGCAACACCGCCGCGCCGGTGCTCGAGCTGCGTGACGTCTCGAAGTCGTTCGGCCCCGTCGTCGCCCTGCGGTCCGGCAGCCTGCGCGTCGACGCCGGCTCGATCCACGCCCTCGTCGGCGAGAACGGCGCGGGGAAGTCGACCTTGGTCAAGGTCGTTGCCGGCGTGCACCGCCGCGACACCGGCACCTTCGAGCTCGGTGGCGAGCCGGTCGATTTCTCCTCCACCGCAGAGTCCAAGCAGGCCGGCATCGCGGTGATCTACCAGGAGCCGACCCTCTTCCCCGACCTGTCGGTGACCGAGAACATCTTCATGGGCCGCCAGCTGCTCAGCCGGGGCCGCCGGATCGACCGGCAGGCGATGTACGCCGAGGCCGAGGGCCTCTTCACCCGACTGGGCGTCCGCATCGACCCGCGCCGCCCCGCCGAGGGCCTCTCGATCGCCGACCAGCAGATCATCGAGATCGCCAAGGCGATCTCGCTCGACGCGCGCCTCCTGGTGATGGACGAGCCGACCGCCGCGCTGAGTGGCGTCGAGGTCGAGCGGCTGTTCGCCGTCGCTCGCAGCCTGCGCGACGAGGGTCGCGCCCTCGTGTTCATCTCGCACCGCTTCGACGAGGTCTTCGCGCTCGCCGACACGGTCACCGTCATGCGTGACGGCGCCTACATCGACACGCGCCGCATCGACGAGACGTCGCCGTCCGAGCTGGTCTCATTGATGGTGGGCCGCGACGTCGACGACCTCTTCCCCAAGGTCCCCGCGGAGATCGGCGCGCCCGTCCTCCAGGTGCGCGGCCTCAACCGTGCCGGGGTCTTCCACGACATCGACCTGGAGGTGCGGGCCGGGGAGATCGTCGGCCTCGCCGGACTGGTCGGCGCCGGCCGCAGCGAGATCGCCCGCGCCGTCTTCGGCGTCGACCGCTACGACTCGGGCTCGGTGTCGGTGGCCGGGAAGCCCGTCAAGGGCCACGACCCGCGCTCGGCCATCCGCGCCGGGATGGCGTTCATCCCCGAGGACCGACGCAAGCAGGGCCTCGTCATCGACTCCTCGGTGACCCGCAACGTCGCGGGCGTGATCCGTCGCGGCATCGCGAAGGCGGGCCTGCTGACCTCGGCGATGGAGCACCGTGCCGCCGGCCCCTGGGCCGCGACCCTCGAGGTGAAGACCAGCGCGCTCGACATGACCGCGGCCACGATGAGCGGAGGCAACCAACAGAAGGTGGTCATCGCCAAGTGGCTGGCGACCGGGCCGAAGCTGCTGATCATCGACGAGCCCACCCGCGGCATCGACGTCGGCACCAAGGCGGAGGTCCACCGGCTGCTCTCCGAGCTGGCCGGCCAGGGCCTCGCGATCCTGATGATCTCCTCAGAGCTCCCCGAGGTCCTCGGCATGGCCGACCGCGTCCTGGTCCTCTGCGAGGGACGGATCACCGCCGAGCTCGATCGCGCCGACGCCACCCCCGAGGCCGTGATGCACGCGGCCACCCACCACCTGGAGGCCGCGCGATGAGCCACACCGACATCGAGCGCCCGGACGCGGAGTCCAGCGAGGTGTCCGCGAGCGAGGCCCTGCTCGTCGAGCCGAGTCGGCTCTCGCCCACCCGCCGGGTCCTCACCACCGTGCTGCGCTCGCGCGAGCTGTCCATCTTCCTCGTGCTGGTCGCGGTCGTCGTGCTGGCGACCGCCAAGAACGAGAGCTTCCTCTTCAGCTCCGACGGCTGGCGCAACTTCCTGCTCAACCCGTCGATCCTGGTGCTGCTCGCAGTCGGCCAGGGCGTCGTGATCATCACCCGCAACGTCGACCTGTCCGTCGGCTCGGTGATGGCGCTCACTGCCTACCTCACCGGCCGGCTCTTCATCGAGCAGCCCGGCCTGCCGGTGGTCGTGGTCCTCGCCGCGTGTCTGCTGCTCGGCGCGGTCCTCGGCCTCGTCAACGGCGCGCTGGTTGCGTACGGCAACGTGCCGGCCCTCGTCATCACGCTCGGCACCCTCTACATCTACCGCGGGATCATGCTCACCTGGGCGGGCAGCGACCGGATCAACGCCGGCGACCTCCCCCGCGAGTTCTTGCGGCTCGGCACCCGCGCCGTCCTCGGCGTACCCATCCTGACGATCATCGCGCTCGTGGTGCTCGCCGCGGTCGGCTACTACCTCCACACCGCCCGTGGCGGCCGGGAGCTCTACGCCATCGGCTCCGACCCCGACGCGGCCGTGCTCTACGGCCTGGCCGTACGCCGTCGCGTGCTGGCCGCCTTCGTCCTCAGCGGCGCCTTGGCCGGGCTGGCCGGCGCCCTCTACACCGCCCGCTACGGCACGGTGAGCTCGAGCGTCGGCAACGGCATCGAGCTCCAGGCCGTCGCCGCGGCCGTGATCGGCGGCATCGCGATCTTCGGCGGCAGCGGCACCGTGTGGGGCGCAGCCATCGGCGCCTTCCTGCTCGTGACCATCAACCGAGCCCTGCCCAGCCTGGGCATCGAGGACTTCTGGCAGCGCGCCGTCGTGGGCGCCCTGATCCTCGGCGCGATCGTGCTCGACCGCGTCCTCGCCGCCAGACAGGCCCGCCGGCTCGCCGAATCGAGGGACCACGCATGAGCACCCACAAGCCGACGGCACCCGCCCGCACGTACGCCGCGTACTCGGCGCCGCTGTGGCGACGTGTCCTGCTCACCCGGGAGACGGCCGTCATCGCCCTGACTGCGGCGGTGATCCTCTACTCGATCGTCAACGTGCCCAACTTCGACGGGCCGCTGACCCTGAAGTTCCTCCTCCAGGACATCGCACCGATCCTGCTGATCGCGCTGCCGATGACGCTGGTGATCATCACCGGCGAGATCGACCTCTCCGTCGCGAGCATCATGGGCCTGAGCAGCGTGCTGCTCGGCGTGCTCCACGAGAACGGCATGTCCGTCCCCGCCGCGGCGCTCCTGGCGCTGCTCGCCGGCCTCGCGTGTGGCGCCCTCAACGGGTTCCTGATCGCCTACGTGGGACTGCCCTCGCTCGCCGTCACCATCGGCACCCTGGCGCTCTTCCGGGGCATCGCGGTCGGCCTCCTCGGCACGAAGGCGGTCACGGACTTCACGGAGAAGTGGAGCGACGTGGCAACCGGCACGATCGGCGACAGCCGCATCCCGTTGGTCATCATCCCGTTCGCGGTGCTCGCCGTCGCCTTCGTCGTCCTGCTGCACTTCTCGACCTTCGGGCGCGGTGTCTACGACATCGGTCTCAACGACGAGGCGGCGCACTTCACCGGCGTCGACGTGGCACGCACGAAGTTCATCCTGTTCGTCCTGTCGGGCGTGGTGTCCGCCTTCGCCGGCATCTACTTCACGCTCCGCTTCGGCAGCGCCCGGGGCGACAACGCCACCGGCTACGAGCTGCAGGTCATCGCAGCCGTGCTCCTCGGCGGCGTCTCGATCTTCGGTGGTCGCGGCCGGCTGCACGGCGTGCTCGCCGGCGTCGTCCTGATCGGTGTCATCTCCAGCGCGCTCCGTCTGGAGAGCGTCACGGTCAACGTCACCAACATCATCGTCGGCTGCCTGCTGGTGGCCTCGGTGATCCTCCCCAGCGTCCTTGCGTCGACCTCATCGAGGTTGCCGCGCAAGGCAGCGACTCCCCCGGAGTCGCGCCCCACCCAGAACGCGGCATCCGCCGGCGTCTAGGAACACGAAAGGTAGACACGCATGAAGTTCCACACGAGGCGGCCGACGGCACTGGCTGCGATCCTGCTCACCGCGTCCGTTGCCCTGACCGCCTGCGGCGACGACGGGGGCGACGGCGGCGACTCCGGCAGCGGCGGCGATGGTGGCGGCGCGCTCAGCATGACCATGCTCCCCAAGAACCTGGGCAACCCCTACTTCGACACCAGCACCAAGGGCGCGGAGAAGGCGGCCGAGGAGCTCGGCGCGGAGATCGAGGAGGTCGGCCCCGAGGCCGCCAGCCCTGACGCGCAGGTGTCCTACATCAACACCGTCGCACAGCAGGGCCAGGACGCGCTGATCCTCTCCGCCAACGACCCCGAGGCCCTCTGTGACGCGATCGACGAGGCCCGCAGCGCCGACGTCAAGGTCGTCACCTTCGACGCCGACACCAACCCCGAGTGCCGCGACCTGTTCGTCAACCAGGCCACCGCCGAGGGCATCGCGGCCAAGCAGCTCGAGCTCATCTCCGAGCAGATCGGCGGCGAGGGCGAGATCGCCATCCTGTCCGCCAGCGCCAACGCGACCAACCAGAACGCGTGGATCGAGATGATGGAGACCGAGCTCGCCGAGAACCCCGACTACGCCAACATCGAGCTGGTCGACACCGTCTACGGCGACGACGAGGACCAGAAGTCCTTCGACCAGACCGAGGCGCTGCTGCAGAACCACCCCGACCTCAAGGGCATCATCTCGCCCACCACGGTCGGCATCGCCGCCGCAGCCCGCTACCTGTCGGACTCCGACGCGAAGGGCAAGGTCGCTCTGACCGGTCTGGGCACCCCCAACCAGATGCGTGAGTACGTCGAGAACGGCACGGTCGAGTCCTTCGCCCTGTGGAACCCCGAGGACCTCGGCTTCCTGGCGACGTACGCCGCGGCCGCGCTGGTCAACGGTGACATCTCCGGCGAGGAGGGCGACACCTTCGAGGCCGGCGACCTCGGCGAGTTCGAGGTCGGCGCCGACGGCGTCGTGCTCCTCGGCGAGCCGTTCACCTTCAACGCGGACAACATCGGCGACTTCGACTTCTGATCGGCCCCCCACCACCTGACGTCCCGGGGCCGGCGCCACATCCGCCGGCCCCGGGACCTCCCACCACCGTGCCCCCACGAGCAAGGAGAACGCGATGCACCGCGTCTGCTTCACCCTCCAGGTCCGCCGTGACCGGATGGCGGAGTACGCCGAGCGCCACGCCGCGGTGTGGCCCGAGATGCTCCGCGCCCTCCGTGACACCGGCTGGCACAACTACTCCCTCTTCCTGCGCGAGGACGGCCTGCTCGTCGGCTACCTCGAGACCCCGGACCTCGCAGCCGCCCGACATGGCATGGCCGACACCGAGGTCAACGTCCGCTGGCAGGCCGAGATGGCCCCGTTCTTCGAGGACCTCGACCTTCCCGCCGACCAGGGGTTCTGGCAGCTGACCGAGGTGTTCCACCTCGAGGACCAGCTCGCCGACCTCACCGCCGACACACAGCCAGACGCACAGCCAGACACACGCCCAGACGCACCCACCCAGACAGCTCAGGACCAGTGATGACCACCTTCTCCGCCATCAGCGCCCGGCTCGGCGACCTCGCGATCGAGGTGCCGTCCTGGGCCTACGGCAACTCCGGCACCCGCTTCAAGGTCTTCGGCTCCCCCGGGACTCCGCGCAGCGTCCAGGAGAAGATCGCCGACGCCGCCACGGTGCACCGCTTCACCGGCCTGGCGCCGACCGTGGCGCTGCACATCCCGTGGGACCTCGTCGACGACTACGCCGCGCTCGCGTCGTACGCCGAGGACCAGGGCGTGCGCCTCGGCACCATCAACTCCAACACCTTCCAGGACGACGACTACAAGCTCGGCAGCCTCACCCACGCCGACCCGGCCGTCCGCGCGAAGGCGGTGCAGCACAACCTCGACTGCATCGAGGTGATGCACCAGACGGGCTCGCGCGACCTGAAGATCTGGCTCGCCGACGGCACGAACTACCCCGGCCAGGGCGACATCCGCGCGCGCCAGGACTGGCTGGCCGAGGGCCTGCGCACGATCTACGACCAGCTCTCCGACGACCAGCGGCTGGTGCTGGAGTACAAGTTCTTCGAGCCGGCGTTCTACCACACCGACGTGCCGGACTGGGGCACGTCGTACGCCCACTGCACCGCCCTGGGCGACCGCGCGATGGTGTGCCTCGACACCGGCCACCACGCGCCCGGCACCAACATCGAGTTCATCGTCGCCCAGCTCCTGCGGCTCGGCCGGCTCGGCTCGTTCGACTTCAACAGCCGCTTCTACGCCGACGACGACCTGATCGTCGGTGCCGCCGACCCCTACCAGCTCTTCCGGATCATGGTCGAGGTCGTGCGCGGAGGCGGCTACGGCAACAGCGCCGACGGCAGGCCCAACGACGTCGCGCTGATGCTCGACCAGTGCCACAACATCGAGGCCAAGGTGCCCGGGCAGATCCGCTCCGTGCTCAACGTCCAGGAGATGACGGCCCGGGCACTGCTGCTCGACACCGACGCGCTCGACAAGGCGCGTACGTCCGGCGACGTGCTGCTCGCCAACGAGATCTACATGGACGCCTTCTACACCGACGTACGACGCGACCTGGCCGCCTGGCGCGAGCAGCGCGGCCTGCCGGCCGACCCCATGCGTGCCTACCTCGACTCCGGCTACCAGCAGCAGATCGAGGCGGACCGCGTCGGCGGCTCGCAGGCCGGCTGGAACTGACACATCAACCCGGTCTCGTGACGGTCGCCAGAGCGACCTCCTCGACCAGCGAAACCGAACAGGAATCCTGCAATCGTGAATGACCTCAACCCCACCGCCAGCCCTGTTGTGGCCGAGCTCGTCGAGCGCTCGAACCGGCTGGGCTCGGACCCCAAGAACACCAACTACGCCGGTGGCAACACCTCGGCCAAGGGCACTGCGACGGACCCCGTCACCGGCGAGGACGTCGAGCTGCTGTGGGTGAAGGGGTCCGGGGGGGACCTCGGCACGCTGACGCCCTCGGGCCTCGCGGTGCTCCGGCTGGACCGGATGCGCGCGCTCGTCGACGTCTACCCCGGGGTGGACCGCGAGGACGAGATGGTGGCGGCCTTCGACTACTGCCTCCACGGCAAGGGCGGGGCCGCGCCGTCGATCGACACCGCGATGCACGGCCTGGTCGACGCCGCCCACGTCGACCACCTGCACCCCGACTCGGGCATCGCCATCGCCACTGCCGCGGATGGTGAGCACCTGACCAAGGAGGTCTTCGGCGACAAGGTGGTGTGGGTGCCGTGGCGCCGGCCAGGCTTCCAGCTCGGGCTCGACATCGCCGCCATCAAGGAGGCCAACCCGCGGGCGATCGGCTGCGTCCTCGGCGGCCACGGCATCACCGCCTGGGGCGACACCAGCGAGCAGTCGCGCAAGAACTCGCTCTGGATCATCCGCACCGCGGAGCGCTACATCAAGCAGCACTCGAAGAAGAACCCGTTCGGTGCCCGCGTGAAGAAGTACGAGCCGCTCAGCCCGGCAAGGCGTCGTGCCCGCGCCGCCGAGGTCGCGCCGCTGCTGCGCGGCGTCGCGTCGCAGGACCGCCCGATGGTCGGCCACTTCATCGACGACAAGGTCGTCCTCGACTTTCTCGCCAGCCGCAACGCCCCGCGCCTGGCCGAGCTCGGCACGTCGTGCCCCGACCACTTCCTGCGCACCAAGGTCAAGCCGATGCTGCTCGACCTCGGCCCGGACGCCCCGATGGACAAGGTGCGGACCCGGGTCGCCGAGCTGCACGAGGCCTACCGCGCCGACTACGCGGCCTACTACGACCACAACGCCAAGGCGCTCGGGGGCGAGTGGCCCGCGATGCGCGGCGCCGACCCGCTGATCATCCTGGTGCCGGGCGTGGGCATGTTCAGCTACGGCAAGGACAAGCAGACCGCTCGCGTGGCGGGTGAGTTCTACGTCAACGCCATCAACGTGATGCGCGGCGCCGAGGGCCTGTCGACGTACGCCCCCATCGACGAGTCGGAGAAGTTCCGTATCGAGTACTGGGCGCTGGAGGAGGCCAAGCTCCAGCGGATGCCGAAGCCCAAGCCGCTCGCGACGCGCGTCGCGCTCGTCACCGGCGCCGCGTCCGGCATCGGCCGGGCCACCGCGGTCAAGCTGGCCGCCGAGGGCGCCTGCGTCGTGATCGCCGACCTGTCGCAGGAGTTGGCCCGGGAGGCGGCCGCGGCGATCGGGGGCCCCGACGTCGCCGTCGGCGTCCAGGTCGACGTCTCCGACGCCGCTGCGGTGCAGGCCGCCGTCGACGCTGCCGTGCTGGCCTTCGGCGGCCTCGACCTCGTCGTCAACAACGCCGGGCTCTCCCTGTCGCGCTCCCTGCTGGAGACGACCGAGAAGGACTGGGACCTCCAGCACGACGTGATGGCGAAGGGCTCGTTCCTCGTGGCCCGGGCCGCGGCGAAGGTGATGATCGACCAGGGCATCGGCGGCGACATCGTCTACATCTCGTCGAAGAACTCGGTCTTCGCCGGCCCCAACAACGTCGCGTACGGCGCCGCCAAGGCCGACCAGGCCCACCAGGTGCGCCTCCTGGCCGCCGAGCTCGGCGAGCACGGCATCAAGGTCAACGGCGTGAACCCCGACGGCGTCGTCCAGGGCTCCGGGATCTTCGCCGGAGGCTGGGGCGCGTCGCGGGCGGCCGTCTACGGAGTCGACGAGAAGGACCTCGGCAAGTTCTACGCCCAGCGCACCCTGCTCAAGCGCGAGGTGCTGCCGGAGAACATCGCCAACGCCGTCTTCGTGCTCTGCTCCGACGAGCTCAGCCACACCACCGGCCTCCACGTCCCGGTGGACGCCGGGGTCGCGGCGGCGTTCCTCCGGTGACCGAGCGCTTCGGTGGTTGAGGTGCGAGCGCAGCGAGCCTCGAAACCACCCGTCGCCGTCGCCGCCGTCGACCTCGGGGCCTCGAGCGGCCGGGTGATGGTGGGCGAGGTCGGACCCGACGTGCTCCGCCTGCACGCGGCCGCACGCTTCGGCAACGAGCCGATCCGCACCACGGACGGCCTGCACTGGGACGTGCACGAGCTGCACCGGCAGACGTTGGCCGGACTGGCGGCTGCGCGCCGGCTGGCCGCGGACACCGCGGCCGGACGGCTGGCCAGCGTCGGCATCGACAGCTGGGCGGTCGACTACGGCCTGCTCCGCGACGGACGCCTGCTCGGGCATCCCTTCCACTACCGCGACGAGGTGCGGAGCGACCGAGGGCCGCTGCTCGTGCACGACGTGCTCCCGCCCGAGGAGCTGTACGCGCGCAATGGGCTGCAGTTCCTGCCGTTCAACACGCTGTTCCAGCTCGCCGCCGATCCGTTGCACGCCGACGCGGACCGGCTGCTGCTCGTGCCCGACCTGATGGCCTACTGGCTGACCGGCGTCGAGGCTGCCGAGCGCACCAACGCCTCGACGACCGGTCTGCTCGACGTCCGCACCCGCGAGTGGGACGACGAGGTCATCGCCCGGCTCGGCATCGCCCGCTCGCTCCTGGCCGACCTGGTCGACCCCGGCACGACCGTCGGCACCCTCCTCCCGGAGGTCGGCGAGGCCGTCGGCGCCCCGGGCCTGCCGGTGGTCGCCGTGGGCTCCCACGACACCGCGTCCGCGGTGGTCGGGGTGCCCTTCGAGCGGGCGGAGGCGGCGTACGTCTCCCTCGGCACCTGGGGCCTCGTCGGGCTCGAGCTCCACGAGCCGGTGCTCACCGAGGAGAGCCGGCTGGCCAACTTCACCCACGAGGGCGGGGTGGACGGGACGACCCGGTTCCTCACCAACGTGATGGGCACCTGGCTGCTCAGCGAGTCGCTGCGGGCGTGGGGCCGCGACGACCTGCCCGCCCTGCTTGCGGCAGCCGGGGACGTCACTGGTCCCGTGCCGGTCGTGGACGTCCAGGACCCGCGCTTCGTGCCGCCCGGCGACATGCCAGCCAGGATCGCGGCGTGGTGCGCCGAGCACGACGTCGCCGCGCCGAGCGACGCGGCCGGCATCGTGCGCTGCATCGTCGAGTCGCTCGCGGCGGCGTACGCCGAGGCGCTGACGACGGCGTCGCGCCTCGCGCGCAAGCGGGTCGAGGTGGTGCACGTCGTCGGCGGCGGCAGCCAGAACACCTTGCTGTGCCAGGCGATCGCCGACGGCACCGGCCTGCCGGTGGTCGCCGGACCGGTCGAGGCGACCGCCCTCGGCAACGTGCTGGTGCAGGCCCGCGCCGCTGGGGCCGTACGCGGCGGGCTCGGCGACCTGCGGGCGCTGATCGCGCGCACCCAGCACCTCCGCCGATACGAGCCGCACGCGCGTGCGTGGAAGGATGTCGAGGCGTGAGGGTCGCCCTCCAGATCACCTGCGTCAACGACGCCATGTTCCCCGATACGGGGAAGGCGGTCGTCCGGCTGCTGCGCCGCCTCGGGGTCGAGGTCGACTTCCCGGCCGCCCAGACCTGCTGCAGCCAGCCGATGGTCAACACCGGCTACCTCGACGAGGCGGTGCCGGTGGTGCGGGCGTACGTGGACGCGTTCTCCGGCTATGACGCGGTGGTGACGCCGTCGGGGTCGTGTGCCGGGTCCGTCCGGCACCAGCACGCGCTCGTGGCACGGCGTTCGGGTGATCCGGGGCTGGTGGCCGCGGTCGCGGACACCTCGCCGCGGGCCTACGAGCTGTCGGAGTTCCTCGTCGACGTGCTCGGCGTGGTCGACGTGGGGGCCTACTTCCCGCACCGGGTGACCTACCACCCGACGTGCCACAGCCTGCGGATGCTGGGTGTCGGTGACCGGCCTCAGCAGCTGCTCGAGAACGTCCGCGGGATCGAGCTCGTCGACCTGCCCCACGCGACGGAGTGCTGTGGGTTCGGCGGCACGTTCGCGCTGAAGAACGCCGACACGTCGGTCGCGATGGGCGCCGACAAGGCCCGTCACGTCCGCGACACCGGTGCGGAGGTCCTGGTGGCCGGCGACAACTCCTGCCTGATGCACATCGGCGGGATGCTCTCGCGCCAGCGCGCCGGCGTACGAGTCATGCACCTGGCCGAGATCCTGGCGGCAACGGCATGAGCGGCACCTTCGTCGGGATGCCCGCCTTCCCGACCGCCGCCCGCGAGGCGCTGGGCGACACGCAGCTGCGGCGCAACCTCGCCCACGCCACCCGCACCATCCGCGACAAGCGCGCCAAGGTGGTCGCCGAGGTCGAGGAGTGGGAGGAGCTGCGGCTCGCCGGCGCAGGCGTCAAGGAGGCCGCGCTGCGCGACCTCGCCACGCACCTCGAGACCCTCGAGGACTCCCTGACCCGGGCCGGCGCGACGGTGCACTGGGCCCGGGACGCCGAGGAGGCGTGCGCGATCGTCGCGTCCGTGACCAAGGCCCAGGGCGCGGACGAGGTCGTGAAGGTCAAGTCGATGGCCACGCAGGAGATCGGACTCAACGAGGCCTTGGAGGCCGATGGCATCGCCGCCTGGGAGACCGACCTGGCCGAGCTCATCGTGCAGCTCGGCGAGGACCTGCCCTCACACATCCTGGTCCCGGCGATCCACCGCAACCGCGCCGAGATCCGCGAGATCTTCCGCCGCCGCATGGGCGCCGTGGGCCGGCCCGCTCCCGACGGCCTCAGCGACGAGCCGGCCGCCCTCGCCGGAGCCGCGCGCGAGCACCTGCGCGAGAAGTTCCTGCGGGCCAAGGTCGCGGTCTCCGGCGCCAACTTCGCCGTCGCCGACACCGGCACCCTCGTGGTGGTCGAGTCCGAGGGCAACGGCCGGATGTGCCTGACCCTGCCCGAGGTGCTCATCAGCGTCGTCGGCATCGAGAAGGTCGTCGCCACCTGGGCCGACCTCGACCCGATGCTGCGGCTGCTGCCCCGCTCCTCCACCGGTGAGCGGATGAACCCCTACACCTCCACGTGGTCCGGCGTGACGCCCGGCGACGGTCCCCAGGAGGTGCACGTCGTGCTCCTCGACAACGGCCGCACCCGTGCGCTGGCCGACGACGTCGGACGCCAGGCCCTGCGCTGCATCCGCTGCTCTGCCTGCCTCAACGTCTGCCCGGTCTACGAACGCGTCGGCGGACACGCCTACGGCTCGGTCTACCCCGGCCCCATCGGCGCCATCCTCAACCCGCTCCTCAACGGCGTCACCGACCCCCAGACCGCGTCCCTGCCCTACGCCTCCACCCTGTGCGGCGCCTGCTTCGAGGTCTGCCCCGTGCGCATCGACATCCCTTCGGTCCTCGTCGACCAGCGCGCCGCCGTCGTCGACTCCCACCGCGACGACCGGATCCCCAAGCCGGAGGCAGTCGCGATGAAGGGCGCCGCCTGGACCTTCTCCTCGGCCCGACGTCTCGCCCGCGCCGAGCAGGCGTCCGGCCTGGCCGGGCGGGTTCTCGGCCGGTTCTCCCGTACGACCCTGCCCGGTGGGCAGGCGGCTGCGGGCCGCCTTCCCGGCCCCGCGGCCGGGTGGACCTCCGCCCGCGACCTCCCCGCCCCGCCGGCTGAGTCCTTCCGGGCCTGGTGGCTGCGTACCAACGGGGGCACCGACGGCGGCCAGGACGGAGGCGGGTCGTGAGCGCCCGCGACGAGATCCTGGCCAAGGTCCGCTCCGCCCTCGACGGGGTCGAGCCGGCGTACGCCGTCCCGCCCGCCCCGCGCGTACCTGACCGCGGCGACCTCGCCGCCCTCTTCGTGGAGCGGGTGGAGGACTACCGCGCCGTGGTGACCCGTTGTGCCGCGCCCGACCTGGCCGGGGTCGTGGCCCAGGTGCTCGACGGCGCGCGGGCGGTCGTACCTCCCGGGCTGGACCTCGACCTGCCCGGCGCGGTCACCGACGACGGCTTCACCGCCTACGAGCTCGACCGCTTCGACGCCGTCGTGACCCGAGCGCGGGTCGGCATCGCCGAGACCGGCACCATCGTGCTCGACCACGCCCCCGACCAGGGGCGGAGGGCCATCAGCCTGGTCCCCGACCTCCACGTCTGCATCGTCGACGCGGGCCAGGTCGTCGCCGACGTCCCCGATGCGATCGCCCTGCTCGACCCCGCGCGACCCCTCACCTGGATCAGCGGACCGTCCGCCACCAGCGACATCGAGCTCGACCGCGTCGAAGGGGTCCACGGCCCCCGCACCCTCCACGTCGTCCTCGTCTCTTGACGAGTTGAGTGCTGGACCCGTCGTAGCCGCCGCGGGGGCCAGCACTCGACCCGCGCCTGTGGACGACGCCAGCGGCGAAGACCCCCGTCCCCCGACACTCGGGCGATGGGGGATCGATTCTGGCGTGGGTTGGCCGACGCGCAAGCCGGCTGCTGTCGCGTAGGCAGCTCCGTGCGCTCGGGGTCAGCGAGTCCGAGCTGCGCCACCACGTGGCGATGGAGCGATGGGCTCATCGGAGCAGCGGCGTGGTCAGTACGACGACCGGACCGCTGTCGCATGAACAGCGGTTGTGGCTGGGGGTGCTGCATGCCGGACCGACGGCCATGGTGGGTGGCCTGAACGCAGCAGAGTGGGGTGGGCTCAAGCGATGGCCCCGAGACGAGATCACCATCCTGGTGAGCAACCCACTCAGCTACGAGACCCTGCCGGGCTACCGCTTCTTCCGCACCCGTCGTTCCTTCAAGCTCCTGGTCGGGCGCGGCGAGCTACCGGTCTGCAAGGTGGCTCCGGCTGTGCTCCTGTTCGCCTCGACCGAACCCCACCTGCGCACCGCGCTGGGCGCCGTCACAGCCACGGTCCAGCAGCGGCTCACGACCCCGGACGAGCTCCTCGAGTGGATCACTCTCCTGGCGCCCTTGCGCCGGGCTCGGCACTTTCGCGACCTCCTCGGTGACGTCACCGACGGGGCACAGTCGCTCGCCGAGGTCGACTTCCGCCGCGCCTGCCGCACATACGGCCTGCAGCTGCCGACCAGCCAACGCGTCCGTCTCGACAGCCGCGGACGCAAGCGCTACACCGACAACGAGTGGCGGCTGCCGAACGGCATCGTGGTGATGCTCGAGATCGACGGCGCCTTCCACGACGACGTCCTTCAGGCCACCGATGACCGCGCCCGGAACCGTCGGCTCTCGGGCGAGGGACGCATCCTCGTCCAGTGCACCGCGTGGGAGGTCCGCCACGACCCCGAGCGGCTCATCGAGGACCTCGTTGCACTCGGCGTACCCCGCAGTTGAGTGCTCGCGCTCGCTCGCACTACGACGGGTTGAGCACTCGACTCACGGGGAAGGGTCAGTGGGCGACGCCGTACAACCGGTCGCCCGCGTCGCCGAGGCCCGGCACGATGTAGCCCTTGTCGTTGAGCTTCTCGTCCATCGCCGCGGTCACCACGGTGACCGGGACGGCGTGGTCGCCGAGCGCGGCCTCGAGGTTGTCGACGCCCTCGGGGGCGGCGAGGAGGCAGATGGCGGTGATGTCGTCGGCGCCGCGCATGGTGAGGAACTGGATGGCCGCCGCGAGGGTGCCGCCGGTCGCGAGCATCGGGTCCAGGACGTAGCACTGGCGACCCGACAGGTCCTCGGGCAGGCGCTCGGCGTACGTCGATGCCGCCAGCGTCTGCTCGTTGCGGACCATGCCCAGGAAGCCGACCTCGGCGGTCGGCAGCAGCCGCATCATGCCGTCGAGCATGCCCAGACCGGCGCGCAGGATCGGCACGACCATCGGCTTGGGCTGGGCCAGGTGGACGCCCGTCGTCGGGCCGACCGGGGTGGTGATGTCCATCGGCTCCACCCGCACCTCGCGGGTGGCCTCGTAGGCCAGCAGGGTGACCAGCTCGTCGGTCAGGCGACGGAAGGTCGGCGAGTCGGTGTCCTGGTTGCGCAGGACGGTGAGCTTGTGGGAGACGAGGGGGTGGTTCACCACGTGCAGGCGCATGGGGGCAACCCTAGTGGTGGCCCGTCCCGGCAGACAGTGGCGGGAAAGAGGTTGGCGGACCCGCGGCTTCGTGGGACATTGGAGGAGTCCGCAGCCTGTGGGGAGGTCGCTTCGTGTCCGAGCACGTCGGTGAGGTCGACTTCGCGCTGGCCGCGTTCCTCCGGGACGGCGCCTGGCAGGTGCAGGAGATCGCCTCCCCCGCCTACGACTCGATCGAGGCCCTGGGTCATGCCCTGCGCCAGGTGGCCGGCGACGCGGGCGGCGTCGCGATGGTCGCCGTCGACGAGGACTTCTTCGTCCTCGTGCGGGTCGCCGGGTCGACGACCCGGGTGCTGCTCTCCGACGTCACGGCCGCCGACCAGTGGGAGCTGGCCCAGTCGGCCGTCGCCTTCCTGGGGCTGCCCCCGCCGGAGGACGACGACGTCGAGGTGCCCGCGGGCGACCTGGGCCTGCTCGACGACCTGGGGCTCCACGCCATCGACATGGGTGCCCTGCTGGACGACGTCGAGCTCTACCCCGACGAGATGCTCTCCGAGATCGCGCGCCAGCTGGGGTTCGGCGAGCTCTTCGACGACGCCGTCGGCCTGACGTCAGCATGAGCACCCCACGACGTTCTTCTCCTCCGCTGCGCTCCCCCGAACAACGCCGCAGGGACCCCGCATGACCTGGCCCGTCGCGATGTGGACCGCTGCATGACGTGGGACGACCCCATGCGCCTGGCCCTGGCCCAGGCGCAGGCCGCGCTCGCGGGCGACGACGTACCCGTGGGAGCCGTGGTCGTCGACGCGACCGGGACCGTCATCGGCACCGGCCGCAACACTCGCGAGGCCGAGGGCGACCCCACCGGCCACGCCGAGATCGTCGCGCTGCGCGCAGCAGCGGCCGCACGTGGCGAGTGGCGGCTCACCGGCTGCACGTTGGTCGTCACCCTTGAGCCCTGCACGATGTGCGCCGGGGCGCTCGTCCTCGCCCGGGTGGACCGCCTCGTCTTCGGTGCGTACGACGACAAGCTGGGCGCGGCCGGTTCGCTGTGGGACGTGGTCCGCGACCGTCGGCTCAACCACCGCCCCGAGGTCGTCGCAGGCGTCCTCGCGGCGGAGTCCACCGCCCTGCTCGACGGGTTCTTCGCCCGGCACCGCTCGCGGGAGGTCAGATGAGCAAGGTCCGCCGGGCCACCCCGGACGACGCCGACGTGCTGGGCGCTCTGCTGTGGGACTTCAACACGGAGTTCGAGACGGAGACCGACGACGCCGACGTGCTGGCGGCGCGGTTCGCCCGGCTGCTGGCGCTCGACGAGGTCGTGGCCGTGCTGGCGGAGGACGGCGACGGCACGCCTGTGGGCTTCGCCTTCCTGAGCCTGCGCCCGGCCATCTGGTACGACGGCCCCGTCTCGCAGCTCGAGGAGCTCTACGTCGTGCCCGAGCTGCGGTCACAGGGCATCGGCACCCAGCTCCTCGACCTCTCCCGTCGGCTCGTGCTCGAGGTGGGCTCACCGGAGATGCACATCGGCGTCGACGAGGTGGACGTCGACACCCGCCGGTTCTACGAGCGGCACGGCTTCCGCAACATCGAGGACGGCGTCGACTACCGGATGCTCCTCTACATCGGCCCGACCGGCGACTGATCACTGCTCGATGGTGCGGCGGAGACCATCTCGTCGACACCTTCCGCCAGGCACGCGGCCAGGTCGGCCATGTCAGCGACCGCGCTGGCGTCGACGTTGACGCCGATGCAGGCGGTGTCACCGACGGTCACCAGGCACACGGTCAGCGCGGCGCCGGGGAGCGGCCCGAGGACGTACATCCCCTGCACCTCCGCGCCGGCCATGTAGCGCCGTCGCGGCGGGCCGGGCAGCGTCAGCACGAAGGCGTCGGGGACCGCGGCGGTGCGCAGCGCCGAGGCGCCGACGAACGACGGCAGCCGGTTGAGGGCCGGGGCGGCTGCGTCGAGCACCTCCAGCGCCCGTTCGGTGTGCAGCGACAACACCTCGCCCCGCACGGCCGCGACCCGGTCGACGGGGTCCTCGATCGCGAGCGGTCCGGAGATCAGCGCGCCCTTGAAGCGGTTGCCGAGGTCGTCGGCGCGGTCGAGCGAGACCCGCACGCCGACCGGGATCTCGGGCAGCGTGCTGCCACGCCGCGCGTGGTAGCGGCGGAGGCCTCCGAGCACCAGCGCGACCGCCGCGTCGTCGAGCGTGCCGCCTCCCTGCCGGGCCACGGTGCGCAACGGCTCGAGCGGGGCATCGAGGGTCAGGAAGGACCACATCCGGCCCGTGCGCGGCGTCAGCTCCGGTGAGGGGGGCGCGGCCTGGGTGAGGAGGCGGCGGACGGAGGCTGCGTAGTGCAGCGTGGAGGCGACCACGGCCTGCGGTCGGGTGGCTGCGTGGCCGAGGGTGCGTGCCGTCGCCAGGGCCACCTCGGGCAGGGTCGCGAGGCCGGTGCGCAGGCCCGAGACGGCGAGGTCGACGGGATCGGCGTCCGCCGGGGCGGCGACGTCGTCGTCGGCCACGGGCTTGCGGGCGGTGTGGCTGCGCTTGCCGGACTGCAGCATCGACAGGAGCTGGACCGTGCCGAGCGGGTCGGCCAGTGCGTGGTGGATCTTGAGGACGTACGCCGCACCCTCTCCCACACCCTCGAAGAGCACGCCCTCCCACAGCGGGCGCGACCGGTCGAAGGGGCGCAGCGCGATCTGCGCGGCCTGGGCCAGCATCTCCTCGCGACTGGAGACCCGCTCGCGACGCAGGTGGTAGCCCAGGTCGAAGGTGGGGTCGTCGGCCCACGTCGGCGCGGCGGTCGGCACGACCGGCTCGACGACGCGCTGGCGGAGTCGGCGTACGAGCCCGGTCCCCCACTCGGCCGCGGCGACCAGGCGCTTCCAGTCCGGCGCCCGGTCGAGGTCGATGATCACGGTCGTGGTGGACGACTGGACGGGGTGCCGCTCGGCACGCCACAGCAGCGTCTCCATGGGCGTCAGCTCAGGGGCGGCCGCCAGGGCCGCGGCGCTGCCCCAGCGCTCGAAGTCCTCCCGCGCGTTCATTGAACCGGCCACTTCGCGAGGGTCTCCTCGAACTTGGTGTGCAGGGCGGCGATCCGCTCGCTCATGTCGTCCTCGTTCCAGTCGGTCTCCGGCTCGAGCACGCACACGTCGACGACGCCGGGGTTGAGCACCAGGGAGCTGCGCCGCATCAGCTCACCGGTGTTGCGCAGCACCACGGGCACGACCGGCACGCCAGCCTGCGCGGCAAGGTGGAAGGCGCCCTTGCGGAACGGGCCGAGCACGGGCGTGGCCGAGCGGGTGCCCTCCGGGAAGATCATCAGCGACGTGCCGGCGCGGATGCGCTCGACGACCCCGGCCAGGGTGGCGCGGGCCGACGCGGAGTCGGAGCGGTCGATGTAGGCGGGGTCGATGACCACCGAGCCGACGATGGCGCGCGGGTCCCACCGCGCCTCCTTCTTGGCCACGATCGTGAAGTCGCGCTCCAGCAGGGCTCCCAGGACCGGGATGTCGAGCGAGCTCTGGTGGTTGGCCACGAAGATGGCCGGCCGGTGGGTCCAGAGCCGCTCGCGGTTCTGGACGTCCATCGTCACCCCGGCCAGCGCCATCGGGAGCGAGGTGGCGAGCTTGACGGCGAGGTTGCGGCCCTCGCGGGCGTCGCGGCGGAGCAGGCCGTAGGCCAGGCCGGAGACGACGCCGGAGTTCATCGCGGCGAGTGCGGCCGCGGTGCGCCCGGCCGCGACGAGGGAGCCGCCGACGGGGTCGCTGAGGTCGAGCACCGGCCAGCCCAGCCGGGCAGCCGCCGCCCGGAGGTCGCGGTGCGGGTTGAGGGCGGTGGGGTGCCCGACGGAGGAGAGGAAGGCGACGTCCTCGTAGCCGTTGCCGTAGGCGTAGGACTCGGCGAGGTCGACGCCGTGCTCCCGAGCGAAGGCTCGTACGCCGCTGGCCTTGTGCCGGCCCCAGAGCATCGGGCCGTGGGTGGCGCCGGTGAACTGCCCGTCCTCGACCACGAGCCGGGTGCAGATGAGGTGCTCGACACCGAGGTCGCGGGCGACCGGGGCGATCTGGTACTTCGTCGCCGCCGAGGCGACCGCCACGGTATGCCTCGCCCGCTGGTGGGCCAGGACGAGCGCGCGCGACTCGCGGCGGATGGTGCCGGCGATCTTGGAGCGGAAGAGCCGCTCCCCGAGGTCGGCGAACGCCTCCTCGGACTCCCCGCGCATCGCCGAGAACGCGACGTGCGCGATCCGGGTGGGGTCGCCGCCCAGCTCCCCGTCGACCGCGGTCACCACGGTCCGCAGGAACTCGGCCGGCGACACCTCGCGGCCCTTGAGCCGGTCGCCGTAGAACGTGGCCGCCGTGTAGCCCGCGACCAGCGTGCCGTCGAGGTCGAAGAAGGCGCCGACGGACGGCCCCTGCGGGCCGGCCTCGATCGCCTCGATCGCAACCTGTGCGTCGGCGGAGAGCCCGCTCACCGGCTCTCCTGCCGGTGGCGCGGCTGGGAGGGGGCGGACGTCGCCACGCCGGCCGCGATCTCGCCGATGATGTTGACCCGGCGCACGGAGTCGCGCAGCTCGGCCGCGAAGGCCTCCCGGGCCGTGCCGATCCCCTCGCCACCCTCGAGCAGCCCCTTGTGGCGGGCGAGCGCCACGGCGGTGCGGAAGAGCTCGAGCGAGATCGACTCCGCGCTCGCGACGCGGCGCTGCAGCGCCCACTGATGGCCCACGGCGAGGGCGTCGGCCATCAGGTCGTCCTCCTCGACGGGGCTGTCGCCGCGGTCGGCGAGGCGGTCGGCGAGCACGAGGTAGGCGTCGAGGAACGGGCGCAGCACCAGGTGGGCCAGGTGCGGGCGTGCGCTCACCAGCAGCTCGCGGGCCCGCTCGGGCGCCATGTCGGTGACGTCCTCGCCGACGAGCAGCTCGAGCTCGGTGCGCAGGTCGGCCTCGAAGCCGGCGCGGCCGGGGAAGAAGAACTCGAACTTCAGGAGGTCGCGCATCCGCTTGGCCTCCTCCCAGCCCACCTGCAGCGGGCCACCCTCGGGCAGCTCGGCGTCGGGCTCGAGCTCGCTGACGGTCAGCAGTGCGAGCTCTCCGATCGCGCGCTCGACGAGGATGTGGATGACCGTGTTGCGGTAGAACGCGGCGACCAGGTGCTGGTCGTCATCGATCTTCCAGACCGGCTCGCTGCCGCCGTCGTACGTCGCCAGCACGCCGCTGCGGGCCAGCTCGGCCAGCGCCCGGCGGATCGTCGAGCGGTCGCGGAGGTCGGCGGCACCGGCGACCGGCCAGCGCCGCGCCTCGATGTAGGTGGCCAGCGGCTCGACGGTGTCGAGCACCTCGTCGACGGTCAGGGCACGGTCGGCGCCGAGCAGGGCGAGCGAGACGATCGCGGTGACCGTCACCGGGGTGGCGCGGTTGAGCCGGTGGGAGATGTCGAGCGCGACCCGCTCGACGGCCTGGTGCCCGGTGATGCCCTCCGCCGCCAGCTCGTCGAGCCTGTCGCGCAGCGAGAAGGGCTCGCCGACGGTGAGGTAGGCCCGGCCGAGGCGGTTGCGCTGCAGCCGGGCGAAGCGCACCAGCCAGCGCCAGTCCTCCGGTGTCTTGCTGGCGCCGCGAGCCTCCGCGGTCATCAAGGACACCTCGTGCAGCTGGTCGTAGACGACCGAGACGGGCACCACCTGGACGTCCGGCGCCTCGTCGCCCTCCCCGTCGCCCTGCACCGTGTCGGTGAGGTACTTGAGGATGCCGTGCACCGGTGGGCGCAGCTTGCCGGTGCGGGTGCGCCCGCCCTCGATCGACCACGCCAGGTTGCGCTTGTTGACCACCATCTGGCGGATGTAGGAGCGCAGGGCCAGGCGGTAGACCGGGATCTCCTGCGTCGCCCGCCGGATGAAGATGACGCCGGTGCGGCTGGCGATGGAGCCGATCAGCGGCAGGTTGAGGTTGGCCCCGCCGAAGGTGTAGGTCGGCGAGAAGCGCCGCGCCATCAGCACGTTGGGGATGACCATGCCGTCGAGGTAGGAGCGGTGGCTGAAGGCGAGCGCGAGGCTGTGGGAGCGGTCCACCTGCCGCAGCTTGTGCATCTCCTCCTCGTCGACCAGGACGTCGTACGCCCTGAGGAACCACTCCCCCATGCGGGCCCAGCCCTGCGAGGCGCGGTCGTCGTGGGCCGCCGACATCTCGTGGAGGTAGCCCTTGACCTCCGACCAGACCTCCTCCTCCGGGCGCCCCTGCTCCTCGGCCGCCTCCGCGACCGCGCGCTGGAAGCGCTTGTCGTGGAGGAGCTCGGTCACCTCCTGCGGCGGCGCGGCGGGCAGCCGCTCCCCCACCGACCGGGGCAGGGCGGACCTCGCGAGATCACGGACACGTCGGACGGCAGTCACGGTCGGACCGCTCCTTTCCCCTGCGCTGTGCGCAGGCGCCTGCGTGGGCCGCAAACTACCGTCGTACGCGCTCGCTGACCACGGCAACCGGCCACGGGCTGGACCGCCCTCGTTTTTCGGGTGGAGCTCACCCTCTAGTAACGTTCGGCGCGGTGACGTGTCCGAGCGGCCTAAGGAGAACGCCTCGAAAGCGTTTGTGGGCGCAAGTCCACCGAGGGTTCAAATCCCTCCGTCACCGCCAGCCGATCGGGCCGGTCCCTCGCGGGCCGGCCCGATCGTCGTCCCGGGAGACCTAGTCTCGGGCGCATGACGCCCAGCACGGACATCGCCACCGACCTTGCGCCGACCGGTGCGCTCCGCGCCTCGATCAACCTGGGCAACCCCGTGCTGGCGCAAGGAACCGCAGCGCAGCCCAGCGGCGTCACGGTCGCCATCGCACGTGAGCTCGGGGCGCGGCTGGACCTTCCGGTCGAGCTGGTCTGCTTCGACGCGGCGCGCAAGTCCTTCGAGGCGATGACGGCAGGCGAGGCTGACATCTGCTTCCTGGCGATCGAGCCCGCACGTGAGGCCGAGGTCGCGTTCACCGCACCGTACGTCGTGATCGAAGGTGTCTTCGCGGTCCCCGCAGGCGCCGCCGCTCAGACGCCTGCTGACGTCGACCAGGCCGGTGTGCGTATCGGGGTCAAGCGCGGCTCGGCCTACGACCTCTATCTCGCCCGCACCCTCCAGCACGCCACCGTGGTCCGAGGCGAGGAGGGCGTCGACGTATTCCTCGCCGAGGGGCTGGACGTGGCGGCGGGAATCCGCCAACCCATGACCACCTTCGTCCAGGCGCACCCGGACATGCGCCTGATCGAGGATCGCTTCATGCAGATCCAGCAGGCAGTGGGCACCACGAAAGGGCGTCACCCGGACACCGTGGCGTTCCTGCGCGCAGTCGTGGAGGACCTCAAGGCAAGCGGGTTCGTGTCCGAGGCACTGCTTGCGTCCGGGCAGGCCGACGCCATGGTCGCCCCGCCCGCGTGAGCGAGGATGGCGCCATGCGCGCAGTCGTCGTCGACCAAGCCACGTCGCAACCCGAGGTCCGCGAGGTGCCCCGCCCGACGGCACCCGAGGGCGGTGTCGTCGTACGCGTCGTGGCGACCGGGATGTGCCGCAGCGACTGGCACGCCTGGGCCGGACACGACGACGACGTCACCTTCCCGCACGTGCCCGGCCACGAGCTCGCCGGCGAGCTGGTCGAGATCGGTCAGGGCGTCGCCAGGTGGAAGATCGGCGACCGGGTCACCGTCCCCTTCGTCTGCGGCTGCGGTCGCTGCGAGTGGTGCCGGTCGGGGAATGCCCAGGTCTGTCCCGACCAGGAGCAGCCCGGCTTCACCCACTGGGGCTCGTTCGCCGAGCACGTCGCGCTGCACGCCGCCGACACCAACCTGGTCGCGATCCCCGAACAGGTCGACTTCGCCACTGCGGCCGGTCTCGGATGCCGCTTCGCCACTGCCTACCGCGCGCTCGTCGGGCGAGCCCGCCTGGCCGCGAGCGAGTGGGTCACCGTCGTCGGCGCCGGAGGGGTCGGGCTCAGCGCGGTGATGATCGCCCGCGCCCTGGGCGCCCACGTCATCGCCGTGGACCGCAACCCGGGGGCCCTCGCCGTCGCCACCGAGCTCGGGGCGGACCACACCCTGCTGGCCGACGGCAGCGACATCGCGTCGGCCGTCGACGAACTCGTCCCCGGTGGCAGCCACGTCGCGGTCGACGCCGTCGGCAGCGAGCAGACGTGCGCCAACGCCATCCTGAGCCTCCGCCGCAGGGGCCGCCTCGCCCAGGTCGGGCTGCTGCCACCACTCGAGGGGCATCCGCGAGTGCCGATGGCACGGGTCATCGCATGGGAGCTCGATCTCCTCGGCAGCCACGGCATGGCTGCTACGGACTACCCGGAGATGCTGGCGCTCATCGAGACCGGGGAGCTGCAGCCGCAGAGGCTGATCGAGCGGACCATCGGCCTGGAGGAGGCCGCCCGGTTGCTGCCTGCCTTCGACCGCACCTCGGTCGCCGGCATGACGATGATCGACCCGACCCGCTAGAGCGACGGGTCAGGCCGCCCGGCTGATGCCGAGGCGTCGTACGGCGCGGCGCAGCGCGCTCTCCCGCGTGCCGAAGGGCTGGAGCGGGAGCAGGTGGGTCAGGTTCTCGCGCTCCGCCATCAGTTGGACGGCCTCGTCCTCGTAGGCCTGGGCGAAGGCCTCCGCTGCTGCGAAGTCGTCGTTGGCCACGGCGGCCTCGACGTTGCGGGCGTGGTGGGCGTGGAGCTCGTTGAGCTCGTCGATCAGACGCATGATCCCTCCTCGGGGGTCGGTGCTGTCCTTCCAGTGTGCCGAGATCATTGGAACGATCCAATCCCTCGGCGCCGTGATGTGCGTCCCACCGGCTGCGAGCGCTTCAGGCATGCTCGACAATGGGGCCCGTGACCGAATCCCCCCGCCCCGTCCGCACCTGGCTCACCGACATGGACGGAGTCCTCGTGCGTGAGGAGGACCCGATCCCGGGGGCCAAGGAGTTCATCGCGGCGCTCCGTGAGCAGGACATCCCGTTCCTCGTCCTCACGAACAACTCGATCTTCACCCCGCGCGACCTCCGGGTGCGACTGCTGCGCAGCAGCGGCATCGACGTGCCCGAGGACTCGATCTGGACCTCCGCGCTGGCGACCGCGCAGTTCCTCGACGACCAGCGTCCGGGCGGGTCGGCGTACGTCGTGGGCGAGACGGGGCTCACCGCGGCCGTCCACGACATCGGCTACGTCATGACCGACCAGTCGCCTGACTACGTCGTGCTCGGCGAGACCCGGACCTACTCCTTCGAGGCGATCACCCGCGCCATCCGCCTGATCAACGACGGCGCGCGCTTCATCGCGACCAACCCCGACCCGAGCGGGCCGAGCTCGCAGGGGATGCTGCCGGCCACGGGGTCGGTGGCGGCCCTCATCAGCACCGCCACCGGACGCGCGCCCTACTTCATCGGCAAGCCCAACCCGCTGATGATGCGGAGCGCGCTCAACCGGCTCGAGGCCCACTCCGAGACCACCGTCATGATCGGCGACCGCATGGACACCGACATCATCAGCGGCCTGGAGGCCGGCCTGCGCACGATCCTGGTGGCCACGGGCGCGACAGAGCGCCACCAGGTGCAGAACTTCCCCTACCGGCCGACGATGGTCGTGGACTCCATCGCCGACGTGGTGCCCTACGTCGGGAAGATGCTCCTGCCCGAGGACGCCTGAGCGAGCCGCTCGCCGGCGGCCCCGGCTCAGGCCGCCAGCGCCAGTCCCAGCACGATGCCCGCCAGCGCGCACGCGCCCAGCGTGCGGAGCACGGACCACTTGCGCCAGAAGACGAGCGCACAGCCCAGCCCAGTGATGGCGAGGGCCGCCCACTCGACCGATGCCAGGTGCGGGTACTCCAGGTCGAGCGGGCCGGCGGTGACGCGACCGGTCTCGCCGAAGAGCGTGTGCAGGGCGAAGAAGACCGCGAGGCTGGCGATCACGCCGACGACGGCCGCGGTGATGCCCGCCAGGGCGGCGGCCAGGTCGCGGTTGCCGCGGAGGCGCTCGACGTACGGGGCACCCAGCAGGATGAACAGGAAGCACGGCACGAACGTCACCCACGTGGTCAGCAGCGCCGCGATGACCGCCGCGACCCACGGGTCCAGATCGCCGGGTGAGCGGTAGGCGCCGACGAACGCGACGAACTGCACGACCATGATCAGTGGCCCCGGCGTGGTCTCGGCCAGCGCCAGTCCGCGGACCATCTCGCCCGGCGCGAGCCAGCCGTAGACCTCGACCGCCTGCTGGGCGACGTAGGCGAGGACGGCGTACGCCCCGCCGAAGGTCACCAGTGCCGCTCCGGAGAAGAACACACCTTGGTCGACGAAGATGCTCGAGCGGCCGAACAGGACAGCCACCGCGGCGACGGGCACGAACCACACCAGCAGGCCGACGACCAGGGTCAGGGCCGCCCGACGACCCGAGGGGCGCTCGGTGTGCAGCGCGTCGTCGCTGATCAGCGGCTCCGGGCCGTCGTCGACCGCGGCCTTCACGGGCTTGGTGAGCGTCGGCATGCGGCGACCCAGCACCCAGCCGATCCCGGCGGCAGCGAGCACGACGACCGGGAACGGCACCCCGAAGAACGTGAGCGCCGCGAACGAGACCACCGCCATCGCGACGAGCGCAGGGTGCCCGAGCCCCTTGCGGCCGACCCGGATGACCGCCTGCACCACGATCGCGATGACCGCCGGCGCGAGGCCCAGGAACAGCGACTCGACGAGCGTCGTCTCGCCGTAGGCGACGTAGACCCCGGAGAGCACGAGCAGCGCGACCACACCCGGCAGCACGAAGAGGATGCCGGCGACCAGCGCGCCCTTGACGCCGTTGAGCAACCACCCGACGTACGTCGCCAGCTGCTGCGCCTCGGGGCCCGGGAGCAACGTGCAGTAGGACAGCGCGAAGAGGAACCGCTGCTGGCCGATCCAGCGCTTCTCGTCCACGAGGGTCCGCTGCATCACCGCGATCTGGCCGGCCGGTCCGCCGAAGGTCTGCAGAGAGATCGCGAACCAGGCCTTCGTGGCTTCCCGGAGCGGGATCACGTCGCGGGTCTGCGTGGACGAGGACATGGCTGCACCGAACCCTTCCCCGGGAGATAAGTCAAGTGAGACGCTCGACTAACGCCAGTCGGGAGGGTCACTCTCACCAGGTCGCCTCGTGGCACTCCGTCGCCGGCGTGACCTCGACCTGCAGCGTGGCGTGCTCGATGGCGTGCCACTCGCGCAGTGCGGTCTGGGCGCCGGCGAGGACTGCCTGCGAGTCGGCACCGACCCGGAGGACGAGGTGCGCGGTGGCCACGTTCATCCCAGAGGTGAGGGTCCAGGCATGGAGGTCGTGCACCTCAGCCACTCCCGGCACGCCCTCGAGGTCGCGCACGACGGCGTCGAGGTCGACGTCGTGCGGCGCGTGCTGGCCCAGGACGGCGAGGACCTCCCTGCCCAGCAGGACCGCACGGACCGCGACGAAGGCGCCGATCGCGACGGCGACCACGGTGTCCCACTGCCCGGCTCCGGTGACCACCACCAGGAGGCCGGCGACGAGCACCCCGACGCTGCCGGCGGCGTCGGCCATCACCTCGAGGTAGGCGCCCTTGACGTTGATCGACTCGTGCGCTCCGCCGCGCAGCAGCGCGAGGCAGACGAGGTTGACCAGGAGCCCGACGGCTCCGACCACGATCATCGGGCCCGAGGACACGTCGACCGTTTGGCCGATCCGGCCGACCGCCTCCACGACGACGTACACCGAGACGCCGAGCATGATCAGGACGGTGAAGCCGGAGGCGAACACCTCGGCGCGGTAGGAGCCATACGTACGCCGACCGGTGCCGTCGGGGCGGGTGGCGATCTTCGTCGCGACGAGCGCGGCACCGAGGGCGACCACGTCGGCTGCCATGTGGCCCGCGTCGGAGACCAACGCCAGCGACCCGCTCAGGAGCCCGGCGGTGAGCTCGACCCCGAAGAACGCCGCGACGAGACCGAAGGCAACGCCGAGGCGCCACCGGTGCCGGCCGCCGGCGTGGCCGTGCCCGTGTCCCGCACCCATCACGATCCGCCGCGTCCGTTGACGTCTCCGCGCGGGGACGTGATGGTCACCAGCTGGGGGCCCGCGGATCCGCACGAGCAGGCTGCACCTGCGCAGTCCTCGCACTCGCCGGTGTGGGCGTGGCCGATAGGCCCGCAGCAGCCCTCACCGCGCCACGCGTCGCGGCCCTCCTTGACAGCCACGACGGCGATGACCAGGCCCGCGACCGAGTCGGCCCAGTGCCACCCCAGCGTCGCGTTGAGCACGAGGCCGAGCAGCAGGACGGCGGAGAGGTAGGTGCACAGCAACGTCTGCGTGGAGTCGGCGACGACAGCGTTGGAGCCGAGCGCCTTGCCGGTGCGCCGCTGCGCCCACGAGAGGAAAGGCATGACGGCCAACGACGCGACGGCCAGCCCGATGCCGACCTGGGACGGGTCCGGGGCGTGCCCGACCACGAGCGCGCGCACGGACTCGCCCGCGACGTACGCCGCCAGCGCGAAGAACGAGATCGCCATCAGCCGGAGCGCCGTACGCTCGCGCGACTCGGGCAGTGGGTGGCGGAACTGCCACAGCACGATGAGCCCGCTCGCGACCTCGACGATCGAGTCCAGGCCGAAACCGACGAGGGCCACGGAGCCCGCGACGAGACCGGCGGCGATCGCGATGACGGCCTCGACCACGTTGTAGGACACCGACGCCGCGGCGAGGAGCTGGGCGCGACGGCCCCACCGTGCTCGGTCCGCTAGGGCGAGGGGCTGCGTGGCGGGTGCGGTCATGCCGTCTCCCCGGGCAGTGACTCGGAGCCGTAGGTCGCGCACAACGTCACGGCGTCACCGGTCAGGGACAGCAGCCTCTCGGCGGAGGCCAGCAGATCCATCACCGCCTGGGGGTGCTCGAGCGACCACATGGAGGCCCGGCCCTGGGGACGCGACGACACCAGGCCACAGTCCCTGAGGCAGGCGAGGTGCTTGGAGACCGTGCTCTGCGCCAGCCCGAGGTGGGCGGTCAGGTCGACCACCCGGTGCTCGCCCAGGGCCAGGTGCCGCACGATGGAGAGGCGCGAGGGGTCGGAGAACCCGTGGAAGAGACAGGCTGCGGCGGTGAGGCTGACGGTGTCGTCGGCCAGCTCGACCGACCCTTCTGCTGCTTTCATCGCCATACGGCGATGATAGGCCACGACCTCGCTGTCCCGAGAGGGACCGTCTCGCGGGCATGAGATCCGGCTGCCCTAGCCTGCGGTGGTGGAGAGGCGACTGCTGGCGGACACCCGCCCGCTCGCCAACCCGCACTTCAGGCGGCTCTGGCAGGCCAACATCGTCACGGTCATCGGTGCGCAGCTCACCGTGGTGGCGGTACCGGCCCAGATCTACGTCATGACCGGCTCGTCCGCCTACGTCGGCCTGACGGGTGTCTTCGGCCTGGTGCCGCTGGTGGTGTTCGGGCTGTGGGGTGGCGCCCTGGCCGACGTCTTCGACCGGCGCACGCTGCTGATGATCACCACGACCGGGCTGATCCTCACCTCGGCCGGCTTCTGGCTGCAGGCGGCGCTGGGCGCCGAGGACGTGTGGCTCCTGCTGTCCCTCTTCGCGGTGCAGCAGGCGTTCTTCGCGGTCAACCAGCCGACGAGGTCCGCGCTGCTGCCACGCCTGCTCGACGACGACCTGCTGCCTGCTGCCAACTCGCTCAACATGACGGTGATGCAGGCCGGTGGCATCGCCGGGCCGCTCGTCGGTGGCGCCCTGATCCCGCTGATCGGGTTCTCGTGGCTCTACCTGCTGGACACCATCACGCTCTTCGCGACGCTGAGCGCCGTCGTACGGCTCCCGCCGCTGCCGGTCATCGGCGCGACCGTGACGCCCGGCATCTCGGCGGTCGTCGACGGCTTCCGCTACCTCCGCACCCAGCCGGTGCTGATGATGTCGTTCGTCGTCGACATCATCGCGATGGTCTTCGGCATGCCGCGGGCGCTCTTCCCCGAGATGGCCGACCTCGACTTCGGCGGCCCGAGCGGAGGCGGCCTCGCGTTCGCGCTGCTCTTCGCGGCCATCCCAGCAGGAGCCGTGATCGGCGGCGTGCTGTCGGGCTGGGTCTCGCACGTCGAGCGCCAGGGCCTCGCCGTGGTCGTCGCCATCCTCGTGTGGGGACTCGCCATGGCCGGCTTCGGCGTCGCGGCGATGCTCGCGTCGTACGCACCCGGCGTGATGCTCGGCGTGGCGGTCCTCATGCTCGCGATCGGCGGCGCGGCCGACATGGCGTCCGCCGCCTTCCGCATGTCCATGCTGCAGCACGCCGCGGCCGACGAGGTCCGCGGCCGGCTCCAAGGGATCTTCCTCGTCGTGGTCGTCGGCGGCCCGCGCATCGCCGACGTGGCCCACGGCGCCACCGCCGCAGCGACCGGTGCCGCCGTCGCCGCGGCGGGTGGCGGGGTGCTGGTCGTGGTGTTCACGGTCGTCGCCGCACTCGCCGTGCCGGCGTTCGTGCGCTACCGCGTCACGCGCCGGTTGTGAGCCCGACACCGGACACGTGTCCGAGATCTGGCCCATGATGCAGCCGGACGAGGGGCAGCTACTCGGACACGTGGCCGTCGGGCGTACGCCGGGTGGGAGGCTGAGCCGGTGGTGCTCGTGATCACCGGCGCGGCAGCGACCGGCAAGTCGACCATCGGCGACCACCTCCGCGGCCGGCCGGGGCTGCTGGTCGTCGACGGCGACGTGCTCGGCCGCGGCGCGGCCGCGACGGCGTACGGACGTCGGGACTACGTCGGGTTCTGGCGCTTCGTGCTGGCCGTGTGCGGGGAGGTGAGGTCGAACGGACTGGTGCCCGTGGTGCCGTGCATCTGCCTGCCCGATCAGGTCCTCGCCGCGGTCACCGACGAGGTCGTGCACTTCCTCGCGCTCGTGAGCGATGATCAGACGGTGCGGCGACGGATCGCTGAACGGCGCGGCGTCTCCGACGTCCCCTCACCAGAGACACACGTGCAGTTCGATCGCACCCTGCGAGGCGTGACGTACGTCCCCGAACCCCACACGTGGGCGAGCCTCGACGTCTCGGTGGTGGACCTCGCCGGCACCGTCGAGCGTGGTGCAGCGTGGGCCGTGGACCACGCCGGCATCACCACCTGAGCCGGCGTCTGATCCCCGACGCTTCATCACGGTATGTCGGTCAACCCGCACTTCCCTCGATCAATTGACCCGGGGAGGTGCGGGTTCGACGACATACCTTGATGAACAGGCGGCGCGCGGAGTGCGTACGGCGTACGTCAGACCACGCGGCCCTTCGGCGTCCCTTCGGCCGTCTTGCCGGGGTCGCGGACGACGACCGGGTCGAGGGCCTCGTCGATGCGCTTCATGACGTCCACGTCGAGCTTGACTCCGGCGGCCTTGACGTTGTCGGCGACCTGCTCGGGGCGAGAGGCGCCGACGAGGGCGGCGGCGACGTTGTCGTTCTGCAGCACCCACGCCACCGCGAGCTGGGCCATGGTGAGGCCGCAGTCGTCGGCGATCGGCTTGAGGTCCTGCACCGCGGTGAGGACGTCGTCCCTCATCCAGCGCGAGATCATGTCGGCGCCACCCTTGTCGTCCGTGGCGCGGGAGCCCGCGGGCGGCGCCTGGCCGGGGAGGTACTTGCCGGTGAGCACACCTTGCGCGATCGGGCTCCAGACGATCTGGGAGACGCCGAGCTCCTCGGAGGTCGGCACCACCTCCTCCTCGATCACCCGCCACAGCATCGAGTACTGCGGCTGGCTGGAGATCAGCTGGAACCCGAGCTCCTTGGACAGCTCGACGCCGGCGCGGATCTGGTCGGCGGTCCACTCGCTGACGCCGATGTAGAGCGCCTTGCCTTGGCGTACGACGTCGGCGAAGGCCTGCATCGTCTCCTCCAGCGGTGTCTCCACGTCGTAGCGGTGCGCCTGGTAGAGGTCGACGTAGTCGGTCTGGAGCCGCTGCAGCGAGCCGTTGATCGACTCCATGATGTGCTTGCGGGACAGGCCGGTGTCGTTCTTGCCCTTCGGGCCGGTGGGCCAGTAGACCTTCGTGAAGATCTCCAGCGACTCGCGACGCTCGCCCTTCAGCGCCTCGCCGAGCACCGTCTCCGCGGCGGTGTTGGCGTAGACGTCGGCGGTGTCGAAGGTCGAGATGCCCTCGTCCAGCGCCGCGCGCACGCACTGCGTGGCGACGTCGTTCTCCACCTGGGAGCCGTGGGTGAGCCAGTTGCCGTAGGTGATCTCAGAGATCTTCAGTCCGCTGTTGCCGAGGTATCGAAACTCCATGTCACGACCCTAGTGGGGCGTCGGTGACAGGCCCGTCGGAGGCGCGAGGCGTTCAGTCGAGCACGACGAGCACGTCGCCGTCCTGCACGACGTCGCCGACCGTCACCTTGATCGCGGTCACCGTGCCGGCGCGCTCGGCCAGCATCGGGATCTCCATCTTCATCGACTCCAGCAGCACGACGGTGTCGCCGGCCTCGACGCGATCGCCCTCGGCCACCTCGATGCTCAGCACGTTGGCGACCAGCTCGGAGACGATCTCGAGGGACGTGGAGCGGGCCATGCCTCCGACGCTAACGGTTACCCAGGCGTAGCCGCCGATCACCAGTCCCGCCCGGCTGCGCGGCCCGGACCCGGGCTCAGAGCTCGGCGAACCGGCTCGGCTCGGGACGGTGCGGACCCGCCTCTTCGGCCCGGCGAGCGCCACGGCCCTTGGGGCCGGTCAACGCCAGGTCCGCCCGGATGACGAGGTAGCCGACCAGCAGCCCGAGGACGAGGGAGTACGCCACGCGCAGGGCGGCCTCGAGGTAGGAGCTGTCCGGGGCGACCAGGCCCGAGGCCAGGGGGACCGTCGCCGCGACACCGAAGGCGCAGACCCACCAGCCCTGCCGGCGGCGGGCGCGGACGTGGGTGCCCCACACCAGCGCGGGGATGCCGAGGAACACGACGAGAGGACGGGGGAAGGCACCGATCCGCTCGGACGTCTCGTCGGCGAAGTCGAGGACGGAGGAGACGAAGGACTGGGCGCCGTAGCGGCGCAGGAGCTCGGCGTACGCCAACGTGCCGACGAGCACGGCGAGCCCGATCGCGACCGCGATGAGCCCGCGACGGCCCAGGCCGTGGAGGCCGGCACCGAGCCGGTAGACGATGGTGATCACCAGGGCCAGGGCCACGAGCAGCGCGGCGATGTCGAAGCGCTCGGGGGCCACCGTCGGCTCGAAGCCCACGGCCGCGAACGCCGTGATCGCGGAGACCAGAGTCGCCACGAGTGCCTCGCGCACCGCCTTCCACCACGTGATCGCGGGCACGGTCACCATGACGGCGTACACACTGCCGACCACGCACGTCATCACCGCGGCGCCAGTGGGCAGGACCCGCCCGCCGATGAGCAGGCTGGCGACGCCGAGGACCAGCGCCAGCCCGGCGGAGACGAGGGCCCGGCCCCCCGTACGGGTGGCGAGCAGCCAGGACAGGGCGGTCGCCACGGCCACCGCGCCGGCCCCGTCGAGCCACTCCGGTGCCGGCGCGAGCTCGGTGAGGGTCGAGGTGCCGCTGAAGATCCCGCTGAGCGCCGACCAGACCAGCGCCGCGGTGCCGAGCAGCAGCACGCCGAGCCAGGCGACCAGCAGGGAGCGGCGCGGACCCTCGGGAGGGAGCGTCGGGCCGGTGACCTCGCCGGCGGACGGTGGCGGGGCCGGGGTGGCCTCAGGAGCGGGCTCGGCCTTCAGCTTGGGCTCCACCTGCCGCTTCCGGCGCAGCCGCGACGGCGGCCGCTCGGCGGCCCGCTTGCCGCGGGACGACCCGCGGGGGCTCTCGGAGGTGGGGGAAGACACGTCGGACGAGGCTACAGCCGGCGGTTGGCGAGGGACGGGTTGGTGCGGCGGGCTGCCAGCAGGTCGTCACGCTCGAGGGTGACCTCGAGGGTCTCCTCGCCGCCACCGGCACCGGCCAGCGTCTCGCCGAGCGGCCCGAAGACCGCGGAGTGCCCGGTGTAGCGCGGCTCCGGCTGTCCGGCGCCGACGACGAAGCAGGTGTTCTCGATGGCGCGAGCGGCCAGCAGGGTGCGCCAGTGCTCGACCTTGCGGTCCCCCGGCAGCCAGGCGGCCGGGACGACGAGCACCTCGGCCCCTGCGTCGACCAGCCGACGCGCCAGCTCCGGGAACCGCAGGTCGTAGCACGTCATCAGCCCGACCTGCCACCCCGCGACGTCGACCACGACCGGCTCGACGGCACCGCCGGTCAGGCGGTCGGACTCGCGGTAGCCGAAGGAGTCGTAGAGGTGGATCTTGCGGTACGCCGCTCGGCTGTCGCCGCCGACGAGCAGCGTGTTGTAGGGCCGTGCCGGGTCGTCGGCGACCTCGAACATGCCGGCCACCACGGTGCATGCGGCCGCGGCCGCGACGCGCGCCAGCTCGTGGGCGAAGGGTCCGTCGAGGGTCTCGGCGGCACCGCTCACGTCCGATCCCGCCTCGCCGAAGTCGCGCGCGAAGGCCTCGGGGAACACCACCAGGTCGGCGCCGGGGGTCACGCCCCGAGACAGGCGAACCCGGTTCGCGGCCGGGTCGAGCCCGCTCGCCCACTGGTGCACCCGCACCCGCAGCTGGTCGGTCACGCGGGGTCCGCCTGGTCGCTCATGGCTCCAGAGTGCCAGAGGAGAACTGGGAGGATGACCGCATGGACATCGACCTCTCTGCGAGCGGCTTCTGCGGCGTGGTCCTGGCGGGCGGGACGGCCGCTCGGATGGACGGGGTCGACAAGGCGAGCGTCGAGCTCCACGGACGGACGCTCCTGGAGCTCGCGATCGACGCCTTCCTCGACGCCGACGAGGTCGTCGTGGTGGCCCCCGACAGCGTCCCGACGAGTCGCCCGGTCACGTTCGTGTGCGAGGACCCGCCGCGCGGTGGCCCCGTCGCGGGGCTCCTGACCGGCGTCGACGCCCTGCTCAGGCACCCTCGACTGATCGGCGTGCTGGCGGTGGACATGCCGCGCGTGACGCCAGCGACCATGCGGCGTCTGCGGGAGGCGACGGAGGGCCACGACGGCGCGTTCCTCGTCGACGCCGGCGGTCGACGGCAGCTCGCGGGCGTGCTCGACGCGGCCGCGTTGGACGGCGTACGCCCCGATCTCGAGGGGCAGCACGGCATGGCCCTCCACCGCCTGCTCGCCCCCCTGCGCCTGGCGGAGGTCCCAGCCGATGGCGACGAGGGCCTCGACATCGACACGTGGGCGGACTTGCGCGACCTGGGTGGATGACCCGCGGCGAGTCGGCCCGGTTCCCTTGCCGGGTCCCGGTCGGGTGCGAGACATTGGGGAGGTGAATCTTCACGACTGGATCGACGAGCTCAGCGATGTGCTCGACGTCGAGACCGAGGTCGACGAGGGCCTCATCCTCGACCTCGCCCGCAACGCCGCGCAGAACGTGCAGAAGACGGCCGCCCCCATCACGTCGTACCTCGTCGGTTTCGCCGCCGGCGCCGGCGACGCCGACCCGGAGGCGATCGAACGGCTGGCGGCCAAGGCGCAGCTGCTCGCGGAGAACTGGGACCGCCCTGCCGACGCACCCGATCCGGACGACGTGGACGACGAGGTGCCCGACGACTCGTCGGTCGACCACTCCGACGACCTCTTCGAGGACTGATCCCTTGCGCGCAGTCGTGACCACCGGTGCCGGTGGCCCTGACGTCCTGTCCGTCGGTGAGCTCGCCGACCCGCGCCCCGCTGCGGGCGAGGTGCTGATCGACGTCGTCGCGACGGCCGTCAATCGAGCCGACACATTGCAGCGACAGGGCTTCTACCCGCCGCCGCACGGTGCCCCGGAGACCCTCGGCCTCGAGTGCAGCGGCCGGATCGCCGAGCTCGGCGAGGGTGTCGAGGGTTGGTCGGTCGGCGACGAGGTCTGCGCACTGCTCGCCGGTGGCGGGTACGCCGCTCGCGTCGCGGTGCCGGTCGGCCAGGTCATGCAGGTGCCGGCCGGCGTCTCCCTGGTCGAGGCCGCCAGCCTGCCCGAGGTCGCCGCGACCGTGTGGTCCAACGTCTTCATGACGGCCCACCTCCAGAAGGGCGAGCGCTTCCTCGTCCACGGCGGCGCGGGAGGCATCGGCACGATGGCGATCCAGCTCGCCGCCGCACGCGGGGCCGAGGTCTTCGCCACCGCCGGCTCGCCGGACAAGCTCGAGCTGTGCCGCTCGCTGGGCGCGAGCCGGGCCATCGACTACCGCGAGGAGGACTTCGTCGAGGTCCTCCAGGAGGCCGGCGGCGCCGACGTCATCCTCGACAACATGGGCGCGAAGTACCTCGGCCGCAACGTCTCTGCCCTCGCCACCGGAGGCCGCCTCGTGGTCATCGGGATGCAGGGCGGCACCAAGGGCGAGCTCGACATCAGTGCGCTGCTGCGCAAGCGGGCCTCCGTCGCCGCGACCGCGCTGCGCTCACGGCCCCTGGCGGAGAAGGCGGCGATCTGCTGCGGGGTCGTGGAGAACGTCTGGCCCCTGGTCGCCTCCGGCTCCGTCCGTGCCGTCGTCGAGACGGCCATGCCGCTGGACGACGTCGCGCGCGCCCACCAGCTGATGGAGGACGGCGGGCGCGCCGGGAAGATCGTGCTGACCCTCTGAGAGCTCCTCTCTGGGAGCCGCACAGGCCACATCTCGCCGGCGGGACGGGGCTCCGGCACCGCTGACCGGGCCAGGCCCGCGATTCGGGCAGCCAACTAGGGTTGGCCGCATGACCGAGGAGCAGCAGCCCGAGCCGACCGACGACGCCACCGCCCCTGCGTCCCCCGACGGCAACGGCAGCGGCGAGGACCAGGTCGTGGTCATCGGTCCGGACGGCCAGCCGATCGGCACCATCCCGGCGAGCGCGATCCCGGAGATGACCCGGACGCGCACGGACGACGACGGTGACGGCGAACGCCACATCACCGAGCTCGTCGAGCAGCCGGCCAAGGTGATGCGGATCGGCAGCATGATCCGCCAGCTCCTCGAGGAGGTGAAGGCCGCGCCCCTTGACGAGGCCAGCCGCCAGCGGCTCAAGGAGATCCACGCCGCCTCCATCAAGGAGCTCGAGTCCGGCCTCGCCCCTGAGCTCGTCGAGGAGCTCGAGCGCCTCTCGCTGCCGTTCACCGACGACGGCACCCCGTCCGAGGGCGAGCTGCGCATCGCCCAGGCCCAGCTCGTGGGCTGGCTCGAGGGGCTCTTCCACGGCATCCAGACCGCGATCTACGCCCAGCAGATGGCCTCGCGCGCCCAGCTCGAGCAGATGCGCCGCGCCCTCCCTGCCGGCCAGGGCGGCCAGCCCCAGCAGGATCCGGTCGGGATGCCGACCATGCCCGGCGAGGCCAGGGACGAGGGCGGGCCTTCAGGCGGCATGTACCTCTGACGCGTAGCGACCGGGCGAGCGGTCATCGCCGCGCGAGACGCCGTACGACGACGAGGCCGAGCAGGCCGATGAGCACGGCGGCAGCGCCGGGGGCGGCGGTCCGGGCGAAGCCGGCCGGCGCCGAGTCCTCGACCTTCGTCAGCACCGCCTCCGGCGGCGGGGGCGGCTCGACCGAGGTGCCCTCGCCGAGCAGCTTCTCGATCTTGTCGACCTTGGTCGGGTTGGCGAGGCTGGTGCCTCCGCAGCTGTCGGCGGCGTACGGCGCCTCGGCGCCGGTGGCGAGGAAGACATAGGTCGTGCCGACCTCGAGCTCACCGAGTCCGCACGCGTTGCGACCTCCGGCGGACGCGACCTGCGTCGACCGCTCGGGGGTGCCCTGGTAGGCGCGGGAGGCGGTGATGTCGTAGGTGTGGTCGCTGCCGTCGGTCTGGACGGCGTCGATCGTGCCGATGAAGACCACGTCGGCGCGCTTGACCTGCTGCTCGAGCTCGCCCTGCTTGCAGGTGCACGCGGCGGAGACCGGGGCGCTGGCGGTGAAGACCAGGCCGAGGCACACGAGCAGCATCGCGGAGGCGAGGCGGACGGCACGGAACATGGCGGTCAGCCTAGCGATGGACACGCAGCCGACCCGAGTCGAGTGCGCGGTCCCGCGGCGACTACGACGGGTTGCGCACTCGACTCGGCAGGGCGAAGAGGTCGGTGAGGACCTCTGCGACGCCGTCGTCGTCGTTGCTCGGCGCGAGGTGGTCGGCCAGGTCCCGCACCGACTGGTGCGCGTTGGCCATCGCGTAGGACGTACCGGCCCACTCCAGCATCGGCAGGTCGTTGGGCATGTCACCGAAGGCCACGACCGCCTCCGGCCCGAGGCCCATCTCGGCGGCGATCGTGGCGAGCGTGGTGGCCTTGGTGACGCCGGCGGCGCTGATCTCCACGAGCGCGTAGGAGGACGACCAGGTGGTGACGACCTGGTCGCCGACCACCGCCTCGACCTGGCGCCAGAACTCCTCGGGATCGAGGTCGCGGTGCACGGCGAGGATCTTGACGACGTCCTCGCGGTAGATCTCGGCGTAGTCGCCCTGGAACCTCTCGACCCGGTCGTCTGGATGACGGGGGAAGTCGGCCTCGCTGGCCCATCCCCCGGTGTGCTCGATGGCCAGGGTCGTGCCTGGGATGGCCTCGCGCAGGAGCTCGGCGATCGCGATGCCCACCTCCCGCGGCACCGGCCGGAAGTCGCGCACCCGCCGTTGCGCGACGTCGTACACGATGCCGCCGTTGCTGCAGATCGCCAGGCCATGGCCGCCGACGGCCTCCCAGAGGTCCTCCATCCACCTGACGGGGCGCCCGGTGGTGAACACGACTGGTACGCCGCGCGCGTCGAGCTCGGCCAGCACGGCGCGGGTGCGCGCGGTGACCGTGCCGTCGGAGTGCAGCAGGGTGCCGTCGAGGTCGGTGGCGACCAGGCGGGGAGCCGTCACAGTCCGTCCCTGACGGAGAGCGTCACCGTGAGGTCGTCGCCCTCCTCGACGCCTGCGGCGAGTCGTACGGCCTTCTTCACCGGCAGCACGAAGCCGTCCGTGGCGGAGTCGGGGAAGACGCTGGTGTCCCACGAGGTGCCGGCCGCCTCGACGCTCACCCGCACCGATCCGAAGCCGCGCGGCTCACCGGTGCGCTGGCGCACCTCGTCGACCACGTCCGGCGGCAACGTGACGAAGCACCAGGCCCCACTGTCGGTCGACTCTGACGACTCCCGCGCGGTCCACCGCCACAGCGGCGCGGTGAAGGTGAACCGGTCCGTCATCGCGTCAGGCCTGCCGTGGCGGGAACCATCGCGACATCTCGACCGCGGCGCCCTCGTCGTTGACCGTGGCGGTGACGTCGTCGGCGGCCGCCCGCACCTCTTCGACGGACTGCCCCATCGCGACCCCGCGCCCGGCCCACCGGAGCATCTCGATGTCGTTGCGCCCGTCGCCGATGGCCAGTACGTCGTCGGCGGCGAGGCCGAGCTTGTCGCAGACGTGCTGCAGCCCGGAGGCCTTCGAGACGCCGACCGGTGACAGGTCCATCCAGGCCGTCCAGCCGACGACGTAGTCGGTGCCGTGCAGGCCGAGCCTCGCCGCGAGGTCGATGAAGTCGTCGGCGGTCGCCTGGGGGTCGCGGATGATCACGCGGCTGACCGGCTCGCCGACGATGTCGCTCACCTCGGTGATCAGCTGCTCCCCGGAGAGCTCGCCGTCGGGGAAGACCCGGTTGACGCGGTAGCCGCCGATGCCGCGCTCCTCGACCGCGACGAGGGCCCCCGGGTGGTGCTCGAGGACCGCGGCCACTGCGGGCGCGGCATCGAAGGTCTCCTCGTGGACGACCTCCATCGGCGGGTAGCGGAACACCACGGCTCCGTTGGAGGCCACCACCCACAGGCGCTCGGCTTCCCCACGCGGGAGGTGCAGGAGGTCGGCGATCCTCGTCATGCCGTGCGGCGACCGGCCACTGGCCAGCACGATGTGCGCCCCGGCGTCGAGGGCACGGTGGACCGCGTCGTGCACCGGCGCGGTGATGGTCTCGTAGGCCTCGTCCTGGCCGTCGATCCACTTGAGCAGGGTGCCGTCGATGTCGAGGGCGACCACGCGTGGACGCCAGCCGGGGGGTTTCGAGGCTCGCTGCGCCCGCACCTCAACCAACGGGGGGACCCACCGGCTTCAGCACTTCCAGGCCGCCCAGGTAGGGGCGCAGTGCCTGCGGGACCGTGACCGAGCCGTCCTCGTTCTGGTGGGTCTCCAGGATCGCGACGATCGTCCGGGTGATCGCGGTCAGCGTGCCGTTGAGGGTGGCGACCGGGACGGTCTGGCCCTCCTCGCGGGTCCGGATGTCGAGGCGGCGCGACTGGAAGTCGGTGCAGTTGGACGTCGAGGTGAGCTCGCGGTACTTGCCCTGCGTCGGGATCCAGACCTCGCAGTCGAACTTCCGCTGCGCGCTCAGGCCCAGGTCGCCCGCAGCCACGTCGATGACCCGGTAGGCGACCTCGAGCCGGTCGAGGAACTCCTTCTCCCAGCCCAGCAGCCGCTGGTGCTCGGCGTACGACTCCTCGACGGTCGTGTAGACGAACATCTCGACCTTGTCGAACCAGTGCACCCGGATGATGCCCTTGGTGTCCTTGCCGTGCGAGCCGGCCTCCTTGCGGAAGCACGGGCTGAACGCGGCGTAGCGCAGGGGCAGCGAGGCACCGTCGAGGATCTCGTCGGAGTGGTAGGCCGCCATGGCGACCTCCGAGGTGCCGACGAGGTAGAGGTCCTCGCCCTCGATGCGGTAGACGTCGTCGGCGGCCTGACCGAGGAAGCCGGTGCCCTCCATGGCGCGCGGCTTGACCAGCGATGGGGCGATCACCTGGGTGAATCCCGCGTTGCGGGCCTGGTCCATGGCCATGTTGACCAGCGCCAGCTCGAGCTGGGCGCCGATGCCGGTGAGGAAGTAGAAGCGCGACCCGCTGACCTTGGCACCGCGCTCGAGGTCGATCGCGCCCAGCAGCTTGCCGAGCTCGATGTGGTCGCGAGGCTCGAAGTCGAACTCACGGGGGCTGCCGACGTGCTCGAGCACGACGAAGTCGTCCTCGCCGCCGGCCGGCGCCTCGTCGGCGGCCGGGTTGGGGATCGCCTTGATCGCCTCGTCCCAGGCCGCCTCGGCCGCGTTGCGGGCGGCCTCGGCTGCCTTCACACCGGCCGCGAGCTCCTTGACCTTGGCGAGCAGCTCCTGCTTCTCCTCCCCCTGCGCCCGGGCGACGAGCGCCCCGCTGGCCTTCTGCTCGGCCCGCTTGGCCTCGAAGTCGGCGATCGCCAGCCGGCGAGCGGAGTCGGCCTCCAGCGCCCGGTCGACCACGTCGGCGGACAGGCCGCGCTTGGCCTGGGCAGCACGCACGCGGTCGGGGTCGTCACGGAGGACTCGGGGATCGATCACAAGGAAGAGGCTATCCGCCACGAGATCGGGGATTCGACTCGGTTTGGGCATACTTCGCAGGTGACTCCCGCATCTCGCAACCGCAGCCTCGGCTCGGCGGCCCTCGCGGCTCTCCTGTTCGGCATCCTCGCGATCCTGGTCACGCGCGACCGGGCACCGCTCGACCGGTTCGACGTCGAGGGGCGGCGCCTGGAGGACTGGGCGGACGACTCCTCCTTCGTGGTCGACGTGCTGCGGATCATCGAGGTGGCCTTCGGCACCGTCGGGATGGCGATCCTGACCGCCCTGCTCGTCCTCGCGCTCGTCGTACGCCGTCAGCGCTGGGCTGCCGTCCTGGCCGCCGTCGTGATGCTCGCGACCTCGCTGGCCACCACCGGCATCAAGAGGTGGCTGGGGCGCGACCGGCCGGACTGGCAGGACACCCTCGGCCTGCACGAGAACTTCAGCTTCCCGTCGGGGCACGCCTCGTCGACCGGCGCGTTCGCCGCGATCCTGGTCATGCTGCTCGTGCTCTTCGTACGCCGCACCAGCCTGCGGCGGCTCGGGATCGGTCTCACCGTCGGCTGGTGGCTGCTGGTGTGCCTCGACCGGTTGCTGCTGGGTCGCCACTTCCCCACCGACGTGATCGCCGGGTCGCTGATGGGTGTCGGGATCTTCTTCCTGGCCCTGGCCTTCATCGACCCACGCCCGCGATCGATCGCCGCCAGGGCGGAGCCGCTCCCCGAGGTCTACGCCTCCCAGCGGCGCCTCGCCGTGATCCTCAACCCGATCAAGGTCGAGGACGTCGGCCAGTTCCGCGCGATCGTCGGCGCGATGGCCGAGGAGTCAGGGTGGTCGGAGCCCACCTGGCAGTACACGACGATCGAGGATCCCGGCAGGGGGATGGCCGAGAGGGCCGCGGTCTCCGGCGCCGACCTGGTGATGGTCTGCGGCGGCGACGGCACTGTGCGCGAGGTGTGCGCCGAGCTCGCAGGCACCGGCATCCCGGTCGGGATCATCCCGGCCGGCACCGGCAACCTGCTGGCCCGCAACCTCGACGTGCCGCTCTACCTCCGCTCGGCCATCGACGTCGCCCTCAACGGCCAGGACCGGGCCATCGACCTCGTGAAGGTCGGCGGCGACGGCATCGAGGACACCCACTTCATGGTGATGGCCGGCATGGGGTTCGACGCGGCGATCATGGAAGGCGTCAACGAGCAGATCAAGAAGAGGATCGGCTGGGTCGCCTACGTCGTCTCCGGCCTGAGGTCGCTCATGTTCCCCGCCATGAAGGTGGAGATCCAGATCGACGACGACGAGCCCACCGTGCACCGGGCCCGCACGGTCGTGGTCGGCAACGTCGGCTTCCTGCAGGCGGGCATGCCGCTCCTGCCCGACGCGACCATCGACGACGGCGTGCTCGACGTGGTGATCCTGCACCCCAAGCAGTTCCTGTCGTGGATCCCCCTGGCGGTGCGGGTGCTGCGCAAGAGCGCGGTCGTCGACGAGCTCATCGACCGGCGCACCGGGGCCCGCGTCCGGATCAAGGCGTCCGTCGACACCCCCCGCCAGCTCGACGGCGACTCGATCGGCCTCGGCCGCGAGCTGTGGGCGGAGTGCATCCACGGGCGACTGCTGGTGCGCGTGCCGCGCTGACCTCAGTCGCTGCTGCGCCGGCGGTCAGGGGCGTGCGTGCTCGATCGCCTCTTCCTCCTCCGGCGAGAGCTGCTGCTCGCAGGACCACCCTGCGACCGACTTGGCGTAGGTGCGCGCCTCGCTGCGGCCGTGGATCGACGTGAGCACGACGCCGTGCCCGGCGTCGTCGAGCAGGGCCAGGCTCCAGCTCAGGTGCCCGCCGACGTCGCCGAAGGCGTCGTAGCGCACCACGGAGAGGTGGCGCAGCGCGTCGGCGTTCTCGGCCTTGAGCGCCGCGACCTCCTGCCGGAGGCCGTGCACGTCCTCGGGCAGCGCATCGACACCCTCGCCGCTGGGGCGCGAGGGCGTACGGCGCAGCGCGAGGCCCGCCAGGACGGAGGCCAGGGCGGCGAGGACGACGGCGACCACGGAGAGGACGAGCACTCCCTGAGGGTATGTTCGCGGGGCGGTCAGCGCCGGTCGGACACGGCCGGTCGTGCCAGACTCCCGGTCGTGACGGAGTCAGCTGCTGAGCCGCCGACCCGCCGGATCGCCTACCAGGGCGAGCCGGGGGCCAACTCCCACCTGGTGTGCCAGCAGGCCTACCCGGACTGGGAGCCGATGGCGTGCGCGTCGTTCGAGGACGCCTTCGCGGCGGTGGAGTGCGGCGAGGCCGACCTCGCGATGATCCCGATCGACAACTCGATCGCCGGCCGGGTCGCGGACATCCACCACTTCCTGCCGACCTCCGACCTGCACATCGTGGGCGAGCGGTTCCTGCGCATCCAGTTCTCGCTCATGGCGCTGCCGCAGGCGAGCATCGAGTCGTTGCGCACCGTGCACAGCCACGTCCACGCGCTCGGTCAGTGCCGCGGTGTGATCCGCGAGCTCGGGCTGACCCCGGTCGTGGCCGGTGACACCGCCGGTGCCGCGCGCGAGGTCTCCGAGTCCGGCGACCCCACCCAGGCCGCGATCGCGCCACCCCTGGCCGCGGAGATCTACGGCCTGCGGGTGTTGCGCGAGGAGATCGAGGACGAGGACCACAACACCACGCGCTTCGTGGTGCTTTCCCGCGACTTCGAGAAGGCCCCCCGCGGGCAGGGGCCGGTCGTCACCACCTTCATCTTCAACGTCCGCAACCTCCCGGCGGCGCTCTACAAGGCGCTCGGCGGCTTCGCCACCAACGGCGTCAACATGACCAAGCTCGAGAGCTACATGGTCGAGGGGCACTTCACCGCGACCCAGTTCCTCGCCGAGGTCGACGGGCACCCCGACGACCCGGCGGTGCACAACGCGCTGGAGGAGCTGGCGTTCTTCACGACCGAGGTCAAGGTCCTGGGCGTCTACCCCGCGGACGCGTTCCGGGGCGAGTAGTCCCGGCCCTCCGGACGGCTGACACACTCGCCCGGTGATCGATCTGCTGGTCGTGGCCCTGGCCTTCGGGGCCATCTTCGTCGTCGAGCTGCCCGACAAGACGTTCATCGCCACGCTGGTGATGTCGACGAAGATGCGTCCGCTCTTCGTCTGGATCGGCGTCGCGCTGGCCTTCCTCGTCCAGACCGGCGTCGCGGTCGGCCTCGGCAAGGCCGCCTCGTTCCTGCCCGAGCAGCTGATCCACGTCGCCGCCGCCGTGATGTTCGTGATCGGCGCGGTCATCCTGTTCCGCGAGGCGCGCTCTGCCGACGAGGAGGAGGCCGCCACGGAGGACGAGTACGCCGCCAGGGCAGACGCAGGAGCCCACGGGTTCCGGGTCGTCGTGACGTCCTTCCTGGTGCTCTTCGCCGCCGAGTGGGGCGATCTGTCCCAGCTGCTCACGATCTCGCTGGTCGCGAAGTACGACGACCCCGTCTCCGTATTCCTCGGCGCATGGGGGGCGCTGTTGGCGGTCTCCGGTCTCGCCGTCATCGTCGGTCGCCTGCTGCTGCAGCGGGTCAGGCTGTCGCTCCTGCACTATGTGGGTGCGACGGTCTGCGTGTTGATGGCAGGGTTGACGGTGTGGGAGATGACGCGCTGAGCAACCGGGTCGCGATGGCTGTCCACGACCGCTTCGTCGCCGTCAACGGCGACCACCCGATGACCGCCGAGGACGACGCCTACGCCCGCCAGCACTTCGTCGCCGCCACCCCGGAGGCGATGGCGCTCATGCTCGAGGGCCGCCTGCCGCTGCCGGCGTACGTGCTCAGCGACGGGACGCCAATGGTGCCCGAGGCGCACGGAAGGTCTGCGGAGATCGCGGGCGGGATCGAGCGGCTGCACGACTGGTTCGTCGCCTTCTGGCCCGACGACCCGGCCACCGCGGAGCAGGAGTGGGTGCGCTACCTGTCCGGGCAGTACGCCTGCCTCAGCGAGGAGGCGCCGGTGCGGATCAAGCAGATGACCGAGCGGGTCGCCGAGGCGGCTGCGGCGGTCGACCTGCTGCGCCAGGACGCGCACGACCCGATCGCCCGAGGGATGCTCGGCGAGGCGGTCGACGGCGTGCTCGGTGTGCCGGGCCTCGACTCGCTGCTGCGGCCGATGACGGCGTACGACCGGCTGCGCTATGGCGGCCCGACGGTCCGCGAGATGTGGGTCGACAGCCCGCGCGCGGAGTTCCTCGCCCCCGTCGCACCCACCTGGCCGCTGCGCACCGAGCGGCTGGTGCTGCGCCCGTTCGAGCTCAGCGACGCCGACGCGTTCGTCGAGGCCTGGGCCTCGGAGGAGTGGACGAGCCTGCTGCTCAGCCGTCCGCGCAACCCGGCCGAGGTGGCGGACATGGTCCGCCGCCGCACCGAACCCGGCGACGGGCAGTTCCTCGGCGTCGCGGCCGCTCACGACGGCGAGGTCGTCGGCGACCTGATGCTGCAGCTTCAGGGCACCGGCCTCAGCGAGGGGGAGATCGGTTGGTCGATCCTGCCTCGGCACACTGGTCGCGGCTACGCCACCGAGGCGGCCGAGGCCATGCTGCGGCTGGGCTTCGAGCACTTCGGGCTGCGTCGGATCGTGGCCAACCTCGACGCCCGCAACGACCGTTCCGCGGCGCTGTGCGAGCGCCTCGGCATGCGGCGCGAGTGCCACAAGCGCGGCGACTTCTGGTCCAAGGGGCGGTGGACCGACTCCTACGAGTACGCCCTCCTGCGTGAGGAGTGGGCCGCCGCCCGGGCCTGAGCCGTCGTACGCGTGCCTCTGCCTGTTCGAGCGGTCTGGACCCCCCGTCCGCGAGCGCTAGAGTCCGTTCATGGTCTCCACCCCCTCCGGCCCTCACGGAGCTGACAGCGAGGTCGGCCGTCTGGCCACCGTGATGCTGCACCGCCCCGGCAACGAGCTCAAGCGACTCACCCCGCGCAACAACGACCGCCTCCTCTTCGACGGCATCCCGTGGGTGAGCCGGGCGCAGGACGAGCACGACGCGTTCGCGGAGACCCTGCGCGAGCGCGGGGTCGAGGTCCTCTACCTCACCGAGCTGCTCACCGAGACCCTCGAGAGCGAGCTCGCCCGCAACCACGCGATCACCAGCGCGCTGTCCGGGCTGCACCTCGGCGACACCATGCGCCGCTACCTCGCGCAGGCGCTGCGGGAGCTGTCCCCCACCGAGCTCACCGACGTGCTCACCGCCGGCATCCGCAACGACGAGGTCCGCGGCGGTCACGGCCTCGTCACGAGCCTGCTCGACCCGCACGACTTCCTCATCGACCCGCTCCCCAACCTGCTCTTCACTCGCGACTCCAGCGTCTGGGTCCGGGACCGGGTCGCCGTCACCAGCCTCGCGATGCCCGCCCGCAAGCGTGAGACCCAGCTGACCGAGCTGATCTACACCGAGCACCCACGCTTCGCCGGCACCCGCAAGATCCACGGCTGGCACAACGAGCACGTCGAGGGCGGCGACGTCCTGCTGCTCGCACCCGGCGTGATCGCGGTCGGCGTCGGGGAGCGTACGACCCCCGCCGGCGTGGAGCGCCTGGCCCGCCAGGTCTTCCACGCCGACCTGGCCCACACCGTGCTGGCCGTGCCGATCGCGCAGGAGCGGGCGACCATGCACCTCGACACCGTGTGCACGATGGTCGACGTCGACAAGGTCGTGATGTACCCCAACGTCGCCGACACCCTCCGCGCGGTGACGGTGACCCTGGCCGACCCCGGCTCCGACGAGTCCGACCTCACACTCAGCGTCAGCGACTCCGAGCCCTTCCTGGTCGCGGCCGCGAAGGCGATGCAGATCGACACGCTGCACCAGATCGACACCGGCCTCGACCCGGTCACCGCGGAGCGCGAGCAGTGGGACGACGGCAACAACACCCTCGCCCTGGCGCCACGGGTCGCGGTGGCGTACGAGCGCAACGACGAGACCAACGACCGGCTCGAGGACGCCGGCATCGAGGTCGTCCGGATCGCCGGCTCCGAGCTCGGCTCTGGCCGCGGCGGCCCGCGCTGCATGAGCTGCCCGATCGTCCGCGAGCCGCTGCGGGTCGACTGAGTGCACAACTGTTGCCTGGAAAGGCATCACGTTCGCCGCGGTGGATCGTTGACGTGGCATGACTGAATCCATCCTCGATGCCCTCGGGCCCGCCGACGCCGAGCGCGTGCTGGCCGGTGGCAGGGCGCTGACGCTGCCCCAGGGCTGGTCGCCCATCGCGGCAGGCACGCCCGCCGACAAGGCCTACCTCATCACCGAGGGCGAGGTCTCGGTCCGCAAGGGCGGTGTCGAGATCGCCACCCTCGGCCCGGGCGCGGTCGTGGGCGAGACCGCCATCGTCAACCGCACGCTGCGCTCGGCCACCGTCGTGGCCCTCACCCCGCTCAAGGTCGTGCACTTCACCAGCGAGCGCATCGAGGAGCTCGCCGACGAGATCCCTGCCTTCGGCGCCGCCCTGCGCGCCGCTGCCGCAGGCCGCGTCGCGGGGGACTGACCCTCCCTTGGCCGACGAGACAGAGGCCGAAGGGACGCGGGCCGGGCCGGTGGACGTCCCGGCTGACGTCGTCCAAGCAATGGAGGCCTACCTGCTCGGGGAGGAGCCCACCCTCACCCGCGTCCAGGTCGCGGAGCGCGCCGGCGTACCGCTCGAGCTCGCGGTGACGCTGTGGCACCAGCTCGGCTTCCCGCACCGTGGCGACGACGACATCGCCTTCACCGAGAGCGACGTCGAGGCGCTGCGGATGAGCGCTGACCTGGTCGAGATCGGCATCCTGCCGGCGGAGTCGCAGGCCGCGCTCGTACGCACGTGGGGCCGCAGCTACGCCCGGCTGGCCGAGTGGCAGACCACGCTCCTGGCCGGCCTCGCCGTGGAGGGCGGGGACCCCGCCACCTCCCTCACCGAGCTCGCCACGGAGGTCCTGCCGCGCGTCGAGGCGTTGCAGACCTACGTGTGGCGCCGCCACCTCGCCAGCGCCACGCAACACCTGCTCCAGGACACCAGCACGCTCACCCAGGCCGAGAGCCGGCTGTCGGTGTGCTTCGTCGACATCGTCGGCTACACGACCCAGAGCCGCAGCCTCGACGGCGCAGCGCTGGTGGAGTGGGTGGACCGCTTCGAGCAGGACACGACGACGCTCGTCGTCGACCACGCGGGCCAGGTCATCAAGACCATCGGCGACGAGGTGCTCTTCACCGTCGCCGACCCTGCCGCGGCCGTGTCGATCGCGCTCACGCTCACCGAGCGCGGCGCCGACCCGGCCGACCCCTTTCCTGCAGTGCGGGCGGGCATCGCGCACGGAGCCGTCGTACGTCGACTGGGCGACGTGTTCGGCTCGACCGTCAACGCCGCCTCCCGCCTGACCTCCGCCGCCCGACCGGGGACCGTGCTCGTCGACGCCGGCGTGCACGAGGCCCTCGCGCGAGCCAGTTCCGAGGGCGAGTCCGACGACGAGGAGTCGATGTGGCGCTGGCGCCGGCTGCGCCGGGTCTCCGCCAAGGGGTTCGACCACCTCGAGGCCTGGCGGGTCAGGCCGCAGCGCTCCGACGACTAGATGAGATGTCCAGCAGTGTCCGCTTCTGGGTCATCGCGAGCCCGCTGTCGGACCCGGCGGGGGCACTCGGTCCTGAGCGCCAACCTCCTGCGATCGGGCGCGGTCATCGCAGGAAGGTGGGTCATCGGACCAAGGACGCCGGCCGAGCACCACAGCCCGACGATCTGCCGCGCCACGGCCTGAACCACGCCGGAAAACGTGAAAGCCCGGTCGTTGTTGACGGGGGAAACAACAACGACCGGGCAAACCCGAATCTACTCCGCCCGCGAGCGCGCGCACAACCTCTCTCCCGGTTGTGTTCCGCCCGTTGCCGCGCCGTGGACCGCTGCTTACCGGATCGTGACCTGACGGTTGGCGAGCCCCGCCCGCGCGGAGCGCTCGGCGGCCGTCAGCTCGCCGCCCTGCAGCGCTTCCTCGAGGTCGGCCGCGAAGCGCGCGGCGGGTTCCTCGAGCACCTCGGGACCGGTCTCCAGCGGGAGGTCCCACACGGGGGCGAGCAGGCCGTGGGCGCGGAACATGCCGACGAACCGCGACCCCTCGGCCACCGAGTCCTGACCGGCGGCGTGCAGGCGGGCCAGGGCGTCGAGGAGCTGGTCCTCGGGGTGCGGCATGACCCAGCGCAAGTGCTCCTTCGTGCCGACGTTGGTCCAGTACGCCGCCTCGACCGAGGTCAGCCGGCTGGTGGGCATGACGCCGCCGTTGGCCTGCTCCAGCGCTGCCTCCATGCTCGCGTCGCGGTCGGGGACGTCGTCGATCCAGTAGTCGAAGCCGTCGTGGACAGTGATGTCGAGGCTCGTGTCGCTGATCAGGTCCTGCAGGCTCGGGCCCTCGCCGGGGGCGCTCGGCAGGCCGATGATGCCCGGCTCCTCGGTGGCCAGCGCCGCCTCGAGCACGGCGCCGAGGTCGCGAGCCGGGTTGCCGTAGGAGTGCTGCACCTGCAGGCCCAGCCAGACGTCGCCGGACTCGCGGACCATGGCCGGCGCGGCGCCGGGAAGCAGGGTGGCCAGACGGACCGCGCGATCACCACTCTTCAGCGTCAGCGGGGCGGTCGCGGCCGGGACCAGCTCGCGCAGCGCGATCACGTCGCACTCGTCGGGCATCCCCTCGAACGGCCGAGCCACGAACGTCGGAGCGGCGCCGCCGGCCGCACCGTGGCAGGCCTTGTAGCGCTTGCCGGACCCGCAGGGGCAGGGCTGTCGGGGGCCGACCTCACCGGGAGCGGGGGCGGTGGTCAGGGTGCGGTTGCGGGACTTCTTGGCCATGGCGCAGAACCTATCCGCCCAGCAGCTCCAGGATGTAGGCCGGACGGTCGCTGATCACAGCGGTGACGCCGAGGTCGAGGCAGACCTCCAGGTCATCGGCGGTGTTGACGGTCCACACGTGGATCTCTCTGCCGGCCTTCACGAGGTGCCTGCCGAGGCCAGGGTGCTCGCGCAGCTCCTTGATGCCCGGCCCGATGATCCAGTCGTCGCCCACGAGCGGCCGCAGCACCGGCCAGTGGTGCGCCTTCTCGACGAGCATCACCACGTCGAGCTCGGGCGCCAGCTTGCGCATGCGGTTCATGGCGTTGAGCGAGAAGCTCATGATGCGGGCGGGCGACCCGGTCCCGTCCCAGCCGAAGTCGTCGAGCGTGTCGACGAGGCGGCGCTCGACCAGCCCGCCGTAGCGCGTCGGGTGCTTGGTCTCGATGGCCAGCTCCACGTGACGGTCGTAGTCGGCGACCATCTCCAGCAGCTTGCGCAGCGTCAGCACCTTGCCGGTCTCGGGGTCCCGGTCCGGGGCCTCGTCGTCGAGCTCGGCCCATGGGCTCTTCCACGAGGCGAAGTCGAGCTCGTCCAGCTCGGCGAGGTTCATGGTCGAGACGAGGCCGGGAGTCGCCGCCGTACGTCGCAGGTCGCGGTCGTGCACGCACACGAGGTGTCCGTCGGCGGTGAGCCGGACGTCGCACTCCAAGGCCTCCGCCCCCTCGTCGAGCGCCCTCTCGTAGGCCGTGAGGGTGTGCTCGGGGGTCTCGTGGCTGCTGCCGCGATGGGCGACGACCTGAGGTCGGATCCGGGGCTCACTGTCGCGGCGGATGCGCGGCGTACGACGCATGGCCTGAGCATGGCACGTCCGGGCGGGGGACGAACCGTCCTCAGTGGATGTGGTGGCGCCAGTCCTCCGGCACGCGGCCGGCAGGGCCCGGCACGGGCTGGTCGTCGGGACGGCTCTGCGGGTCCGCGAGCCGCGGACCCGCCACGCCGGCGGACCGGGTGAAGTCCCAGAACCAGTCCTCACCCGGCTCGTAGCTCTGGATGACCGGGTGACCGGTCGCCTGGTGGTGCGCGGTGGCGTGCTGGGCCGGGCTGGTGTCGCAGCAGCCGACGTGGCCGCACTGCGCGCAGCGGCGCAGGTGCACCCACCAGCCACCGTCCTCCTCGCACTCCACGCAGCCGGGACCGGACGGTGCCACCTCGGGATCGATGCCTCCACCTTCGATGCCTCCGGGAATGCCACTGGTCATGTGCCCACCTTGCCGCGTCGTTCGCCGGCACGGAAGTGCCCACTCAGGAAGGCCGGAAGCCAGTGCGCCTCCCACGCCGGGATCTCCTGCCGCTCGATCGCGGGTCGCTCCGGCGCCTGCGCGGCGGTCCGGTAGCGACCGCCCTCCCGCTCGAGGAAGCGGTAGTTGACCAGCTCGCGGCGCAGGTAGGCGAAGTCCTCGTGCACGCCGAGGAGGATCTCGTTCACCTCGGGCTCGGAGTACTGCTCCCAGAGGCTCAGGCGCAGGGGCAAAGACATTTGCACGGGGTTGACACCTGCGGCTGCTGATCACGCCCTGATATCCCGATGACGGCGGCGGCGGCGTGGCCGCACACTGGGGCCATGCCGTCGTCGAGCCAGTGGGTCGCGTTCCTCGTCGCGTCGATCCTCTTCATCCAGGTCCCGGGTCCGAGCCTGCTCTTCACCATCGGTCGCGCCCTCACGGTGGGACGTCGCGAGGCGCTGCTGTCCGTGGTCGGCAACGCTCTCGGCCTGCTGGCCCAGGTCGGCTTCGTCGCGCTCGGCCTCGGCGCGGTCGTGGCCGCCAGCGCGACGGCGTACACCGCGATCAAGATCGCTGGTGCGGCGTACGTCATCTGGCTGGGCGTGCAGGCGATCAGGCACCGCAGCGACGCCCGCAAGGCGATGGCGACCGCCACCCCGGTGCGGCGCGGTCACCCGGTGCGGATCGGCTTCACCGTCGGAGTGACCAACCCCAAGACGATCGTGTTCTTCGTGGCCTTCCTTCCGCAGTTCACCGACCCCACCGGTCCCGTCGCGCCCCAGACGCTGCTCCTGGGACTCGTCTTCGGCGTCCTCGCCGTGGCGTCCGACAGCATCTGGGCGCTGGCCGCGGGTGCGGCCCGCACGTGGTTCGCGCGCCGGCCCACCCGCCTCGACGCCCTCAGCGCCGGCGGCGGCACGATGATGATCGGCCTCGGCGCAACCATGCTGACGGTCGAGTGAGGCGTCGAACGAGTGTCCTGGCCGCTCAGCGCGTGCCGGCTGACTTCCTAGACCGCAAGCGCGTGGCGCCCGGCGGGCCCCGACCGGTTGGCTCTCGGAGTGGTGTCCCAGGCGCGAAGTCCCTCGACGGCGCGCTCGAGCAGCGCCAACGTCGGTGGGGCGAAGTCCGCGGTGTGACCGGCTGCCCCGCCGAGCAGGGCGAGGACGGCGTGGGAAGTCACGAGAGGCGGTTCCCCGGCGGACGCCGCGGCACCCCAGGACGCGAACCCGCGCGGGCGCCGCACGGGCCGCTCGGGCCACCATCGCGGATCGTCGATCGGCAGGCCCACGATCGAGCGCACGAGGGAGAACAGGGGCACTTCTGAGTCAGGGATGACGGCGCCGTCGGGAAGGTCCACCCCCGAAAGGGCCTCCAGCCGTCTGGGCACACCCCCACTCTGGGACAGCGCGTCGTGTCGGTCGGCGATCAGGCGATGAAGCATGGTGGATCCCCCTAGAAGAACAGTGATTCCTGGGCATGTCTCCCGAGTCTTCGAGCCTTCTTCTGGTATCGAACGTAGGGATCATCAAGCCCATGAGCGGGTGTATGGACGAAGCGTGCATGCGACGTGCACGTTGCGAGGCAGTGGAGCCAGCCGTCCAGGCGGCGACCGGTCTAGCCCGGAAGTCCGCGCCTGTATGGATGAACCGGCAGGGACCCGGCGTTCGGCCGGCGCCGTAGTCTCGGGCCCGTGGCGATCGACGCAGGGACCCAGGAGTACGACGTCGTGGTGATCGGCGGCGGACCCGTCGGGGAGAACGCCGCGCAGTACGCCGTCGAGGGCACCGGCATGACCTCGGCGATCATCGAGCGCGAGCTGCTCGGCGGCGAGTGCAGCTACTACGCCTGCATTCCGAGCAAGGCGCTGCTGCGACCGGTCACCGTCGCCGACGTGAGTGCCGACCTGAGAGGCGTCTCGACCGCGCGCGTGAAACCGAAGGCGCTCCTCAAGCGGCGCGACTACTGGGTCTCGCACTACGACGACTCAGGTCAGCAGTCGTGGGCGGAGGGTGCCGGCATCGCCGTGCTGCGCGGTGAGGGTCGGCTGACGGGTGAGCGGACGATCCGGGTCACCTCGGCGGACGGCGACCGGACCGTCCGCGCCCGCCAGGCGGTGGTGCTCGCGACGGGCAGCGCGCCGCGCGTCCCCGCGATGTACGCCGACGTCCTGCCCTGGAGCTCCCGCGACGCCACCGGCGTCGTCGAGGTGCCCGACCGGCTGGTGATCGTCGGGGGTGGTGTCGTCGCGTGCGAGGCCGCGGTCTGGATGACGGCGCTCGGGTCGGCGGTCACCGTGCTCGCCCGCGGCGATCGCCTGCTCTCGCGCAGTGAGCCGTTCGCGAGCGAGGCAGTCCTGGACGGGCTGCGTCGCCGCGGGGTCACGGTCCACCTCCGCACCGAGGTCGATGACGTACGCCGGTCCGAGCCCGCCGCGACCGGCCTCGGCCGGGTCCACGGTGGCGCAGTCACGTTGTCCACCAGCGCGGGAGAGGTCGAGGCGGACGAGGTGCTGCTCGCGATCGGTCGCTCACCACGGCTCGAGGACGTCGGGCTGGGCTCGGTCGGGCTCACCGCCGACGACGTCACGTCCGGGCGGATGCCGGACTGGCTGTACGCCGTCGGGGACGCGAGCGGCGGGCCGCCGTTGACCCACTGGGGCAAGCACCAGGCGCGGGTGGTCGGCGCGCGGATCGCGGCCAGTGCCGCCGGCGACGTGGCGTGGGAGCCCGACCGCGAGGCACCGGTCCCCCAGGTCGTCTTCAGCGACCCCGAGGTGGCCAGCGTCGGGCTCACCGAGGCCGAGGCCCGCGACGACGGGCACGACGTCGTCGTCTCCCGCGTGCCCAGCTCGTCGGCGTCCGGCACGGGACTGCTGCGCGACCACGTCGAGGGACAGTCGCAGCTGGTCGTCGACGCCCGGACCCGGCTGCTCCTCGGCGCGACGTTCGTCGGGCCGGAGGTCGCCGAGCTGGTCCACGCGGCGACGGTGGCGATCGTGGGTGACGTGCCGGTGCACGTGCTGCGGCACGCGGTCGCGTCGTACCCGACGGCGAGCGAGCTGTGGCTGCGGCTGCTGGAGGACCTGCCCCGCGAGCTGCGGACGCCCCCGGCCTGAGGCGGCCCGCGCACATGTCCAGAGTCGTCCGGGGCGCTCCCGGGAGTGCAGGAGGAGGGCTGCGTGCGGAGGAGCGAAGCGGGGGAGGACGCAGCAACGACGACGAACGAGCGGGTTACGGCGCCGCGGACACGCGAGCGCAGCGAGCCAGACAGTTCAGCCGCGCTCGCGGAGGTAACGCCCGAAGTGGGGCACGGTGAACGCGATCCGGCCCCGCTCGCCGGAGTAGACCAGGCCCTTCTTGAGCAGTGAGTCGCGCGCCGGCGACAACGACTGCGGCTTCTTGCCGAGCCGGGCCGCCACGTCGGCGCTGGACACGGCGTCGCCCTCGGTCTCGTCCTGGTCCACGGCGACATCGGCCATCGCCATCAGGTAGTCGCGCTCCCCCGGCGTGGCCCGCTCGTAGCGGGATCCGAAGAACCCGACCGCCAGCTCGGACTCGGCCTCGGGGGCGGCGACCGCCACGTCGGCGACGGTGATCGGCGATCGGGGCGCCAGGTCCCACACGGCCTTGCCGTAGGCCTGGATGAAATAGGGGTAGCCGCCCGTGGCGTCGTACATCGCGGCGAGCGCGTCGGGGTCGAAGGCGGCTTCCTCGTCGGCCGCCGGCGCCTCCAGTGCCCGGTCGGCCGCCTCGCGGGCGAGCCGGTCGATGCGCTGGTAGCGGAAGAGCCGCTCACTGTAGGACTTGCTCGCGCTCAGCACCGCCGGCAGGTGCGGCAGCCCGGCGCCGACGACGATCACTGGCAGCCCGGACTGGCTGAGCTCGTGGCAGGCGGCGCACAACGCGGAGACGTCGTCGGCGCCGAGGTCCTGCATCTCGTCGATGAAGATCCCGATGCCCTTGCCGACGTCGGCGGCCAGCCCGCCGAGGTCGGTGAACAGCTCGACCAGGTCGATCTCGATGTCGCCGGAGTCGGCCCGGCCGCGCACCGCGGGCACGTCGATGCCCGGGCTCCACTGGTCCTTGAGCCTCGCGCCGGCTCCTGCGTCGCGGTGGGCGAATGACTTGATCACGCCGAGCACGTGGTCGACCGACTCCTCGTCGCGGTGGCCGAGCTCGCGCACGGCCTGGTGCAGCGCGCTGCTCAGCGGGCGGCGCAGCCCCTGACCGGGCCTGGCCTCGAGCTTGCCGGTGCCCCAGCCCTTGCGTACGGCGGCGCCGCGCAGCGCGTTGAGCAGCACGGTCTTGCCGACCCCCCGCAGGCCGGTGAGCACCAGGCTCCGCTCGGGACGTCCCTTGGCGACGCGCTCCAGGACGACCTCGAAGGCGGCGAGCTGCTCGTCGCGGCCGGCGAGCTCGGGTGGACGCTGGCCCGCGCCGGGCGCGTAGGGGTTACGGATCGGGTCCACTATCAGACGGTATCGGGGAATCTAGCCAACTTCTTAGAAGGTCGGATAGTTGGCGAGTCGCGATCCGGACAGCGACGCTCAGCCCGCCTCGCTGGGCCTCTCGACGCGCTCGACGCGCTCGCGGGCGGCGTCGTAGGCGACGTCGAGCCCCTTGCGCAGGAAGGAGATGAGGTCGGGGACCTCGTCGGCGGCGAGGCGGAAGGTGCCGGCGCAGACGTTGTCTCGCCACAGCGACAGGACCACCAGCTGCGACTCCTGGTGCCAGGTCACGCGCAGCGAGCGGTCGTCACCGCGGGGGTCGAGGAAGACCTCCCGGGTGTGCGGCAGCCGCTGCTGAGCCATGCGCCATTGTGACCCGGCCCACCAGGCTGTGCCTAGAGGCGTGCGTGCCTAGACTCGGATCCGTGCCCGAGCTGCCGGAGGTCGAAGCCCTCGTCCAGGACCTGCGCGGGCGCCTGGTCGGGCGGGCCATCAGCCGCATCGACCTCGCCGCCTTCAGCGCCCTCAAGACGTTCGACCCGCCCCTGCACGCACTGCACGGCACGCTGGTCGACGACGTGACGAGGCACGGCAAGTTCCTCGACGTCGACGCGAGCGGCGTCCACTTCGTCGTCCACCTCGCGCGGGCGGGCTGGATCCGCTGGCGCGACGAGGTGCCCGCCGTGCCCGCCCGGCCCAACAGCAAGAACCCTCTGGCCGCTCGGGTCGTCATCGACGACCCCGAGCTCGAGACGCAACCGGGCCTCGACATCACCGAGGCCGGCACCAAGAAGAGCCTCGCGATCTACGTCGTACGCGATCCCGCGGACGTGCCCGGCATCGCCCGGCTCGGCCCGGACCCCCTCGCCGACGAGTTCACCCTCGACGCTCTGCGGACGATCCTGGAGGCCGAGGGCCGCAAGCAGATCAAGGGCGTGATGCGGATGCAGTCGATCATCGCCGGGATCGGCAACGCCTACTCCGACGAGATCCTGCACGCCGCGAAGATGTCGCCCTTCAAGCCGGCCAACAGCCTCGACGAGACCGAGCTGCAGACGTTGTACGACGCCATCCGGGGGACGCTGGGCGATGCGGTGCAGCGCTCGACCGGGCTGGCCGCGAGCGAGCTCAAGGGCGAGAAGAAGAGCAACCTCGCGGTCCACGGACGCACCGGACAGAAGTGCCCCGTGTGCGGTGACGTGGTGCGCGAGGTGTCGTTCGCCGACTCGAGCCTCCAGTACTGCGCGACGTGCCAGACCGGCGGCAAGCCGCTCGCGGACCGACGGCTGTCCAAGCTGCTGAAGTGAGGGACGGCGCTTCCAACAGGACGGCGGGCCGGTCGAGCTCACCCCCGTGAAGCCCGACCGACCCGCCGGTCTCGTCAAGTTTACCTTGACGGAGCCAAATCCTCTCACACGGCGGAGCCGGCGTCTCCTGATTTCCTCGCGAACCTCTCCCAGGCGGCCTGGCGCGAGACCCCCAGGGTGCGCCCGATCTCCGCCCACGAGACGCGCCGCTCGCGCAACAGGTCGACCCACTCCTGGGCGAACACCATGTTCTGCTCGGCCACAGCCAGGATCACCGGCAAGGTGGCGAGCGCCTCCTCGTCGGACATCGTCTCCCACGGCACGGCGCGCCGGGCGACGGCCATCTGCTCCTCGTCGTGGGCGACCGCATGGAACTCATCGACGCAGTTCACGCAGACCTGGCCGCCGCCGAGACCGCCGATCAGTGGCAGATCGGTGCCGGGGCCGCCGGGCGTGCCGCAGAACGAGCAGATCTTTCCCGCACGCGTGATCGCCATCGTCCCGCCCTCTCCGATGTCGATGCTACTCGCCGACACAGCGAGCGGACTGGCGTACGCCGGACCGGGCTAGACGGGCTCGGACAGGACGCTCCCGGCGACCGGAGGACCCCCAGGTCCGCGGTGGTTCAGCCGGGCCGTGGGGTCACTCGGTGCTACCCGGCACCTCGGGCATCTCCGGAAGCTCGAAGTCCTCCATCGGGTTGCCGCACGTCTCGGTGAGGTAGTCGGAGAAGGCCTGGGCCTGCTTCTTGACCTCTGCCGAGGCGTCCTCGCCGCCCTGCTCCAGCTCCTCGAGCTTCTCGATGCTGAAGTCGGAGGCGTCGATCTCGCGGGCCTGCTCGACGACCGCCTCGAAGCCGGCCCGGGCGTCCTCGGGGATGTTCTCGGGAGTGCCGACCTTCTCGAGGTCGGCGCCCCAGCTCTTGACCGCCTCGGCCATGTCCTCGTTGCTGGGGACCTCGGGGTTGGTCATGTCGTCGGGCATCAGGTCCGCGATGAGGCTGGACTGCGTGTCACAGAACTCCTTCTCACTGGCATCGGTGGGCGCACCGTCGTCTCCCCCGCAGGCCGTGGTCACTGCGCCGACGAGCAGCACCGCGCTGGTCAAGGTGAGGCGGGTTCTGAAGTTCATGGGTTCCCCTTCGCTGGGACGCAGCCGCGTCGTCGGCTCATCGTCGGACGTGGTCATCGAGGACACGCTAGAAGTCCGCTGCGAACACCGCAGGCAGTGGGGTGCGTCTGCAGCGTTCCAGCAGCTCGAGGTACTCCGCCCGTGGACGACGTACGACACCGAGCGAGGCCAGGTGCGGGGTCTGCCACTGGACGTCCAGCACGCGCTGGTGGGCGTACTGATCGCGGAGCAGGTCGACCAGGGCGAGCAGCGCGACCTTCGAGGCGTCGCGCTCCCGGTGAAACATCGACTCGCCGGCGAAGAGCCCCCCGATGCTGACGCCGTAGAGCCCGCCGGCGAGGCGTCCGTCGCGCCACGCCTCGACCGAGTGCGCCCACCCGAGGCGATGCAGCCGGCCATAGGCCCGCGCGAAGTCGGGAGTGATCCACCCGTCGGACCGCTGGGGGCTGCCGCACTCGGCGACCACCTCGTCGAAGGCGGTGTCGATGCGGATCTCGAAGTCGCGCGCCGAGCGGCGAAGCGACCTCGAGACGTGCATGCCGTCGAGCGGCAGCACGCCGCGCTCGACCGGGGAGAACCAGCCGAGCTGCTCCTCGGCGTCCAGCGTGACCGGCATCGGGAAGAGGCCGGAGGCGTAGGCGGTGACGAGCGTGCCGGGCTCCAGGTCCGCGCCGAGCGCGACGAGGTCGTCGTCGGGGTCCCACGTCGAGTGCGGCGGGAAGGCCCACGGCGTCGGGGCGGGGGCGATCGGCACGCCCTCACGCTAGCGAGTGAACGTACGATCGGGGCATGGGCTTGAAGCACACCGTCGGACGCCAGCTCGCACCGAGGATCCAGGAGCTCGCGCCGGGACTCACCACCGGTTTCGTGCGCGAGGCGCTCAACCGTGCCATCGACGGCGTCGGGCCGCTGTCGCCTGCCGCGGTGGCGGCTGACAAGCAGCTGGCCGAGCAGCGCGGCAACGTCGACCGCGCGATCCACGAGGTGATCGAGAACAACGTCCGCATCGCCGGCGCGCAGGGGTTCGCGACCAACGTCGGGGGTCTGGTGACGATGGCGATCGCGCTGCCGGCCAATGTCACCGGCCTGGCCGTGATCCAGTGCCGCATGGTCGCCGGGATCGCGCACCTGCGTGGCCACGACCTGACCGATCCCCGGGTCCGCAACGCGATCCTCGCGCTGCTGCTCGGGGAGGAGCAGGTCGGCGACCTGGTCAAGAAGAAGAAGCTCCCCGCGACTCCGATGGCACTGGCCACCGCACCGGCCCACGACCCGACCCTCGACGGCACCATCGCCGCGATCGTCGCCACCGACATCATCACGCGCGTGGCCGGCAAGCGGCTGGCGACGACGGTCGGTCGCCGCGTGCCGGTCGTCGGTGGCGTCGTCGGCGCCGGCGCCGACGGCTACGCCACGTGGAAGATCGGGCGCTACGCCGACCGCGAGCTCCTGCCGCGCAGGCGCTGAGGTGGCGGACGGACCAGGACCGACCCACGAGGCGCCTGACTGGCTGGGTCTGCTGCGCGCCCACACGGACCGGTTCGCCGACGTCATCGGCGACGCCGATCTCGGTGCTGCGGTGACGTTCTGCCCGGGCTGGTCGCTGCGCGACCTGGTCATCCACCTCGGGGGTGTCCACCAGTGGGCGGCTCACGCCGTGGTCGAGGGGAACCCGCACTTCGAACCCCCCGAACCCGGTGAAGGAGGGCGCTCGGCGCTGGCTGCGTGGTACCGCCATCACGCCTCGAGCCTCGTCGACGTGCTGACCCTGACACCCGCGGACGCACCGGCCTGGACCCTGCACGACCAGGATCCGACCGCCGGCTTCTGGAGGCGCCGCCAGGTCCACGAGACCGTGATGCACACGTGGGACGCCGAGGAGGCACTCGGCGTACCCCGCCCGATCGACCCCTGGCTCGCGTGGGACGGCGTCTTGGAGGTCACGGACGTCATGTACCCGCGGCAGGTGCACCTCGGTCGCGTCGAACCGCTGTCCCCTGCACTGCGCCTGGTCGCCACGGACGTGGCCGGCGACGTCACGATCGGCGAGGGCGAGTCGGTGATGGCCCGGGGCAGGGCAGAAGTTCTGCTGCGCCTGCTGTGGCATCGGGCCGACCCTGACGCAGAGGGGGTCGACCCGCGAGCGGGAGCGCTCCTGTCAGCTGCCGTGGCCCCGTGACGTGCGAGGGTGGGCACATGATCATCAACCCCGGCAGCCACCGCCCCCAAGGCCCCTGGGACCCCGACGAGAAGCGGAAGTACATCGATACGACCTACTTCTGGACGCTGATGCCGCTCCTGCTCCTCATGCTTGGCACCATCGCGCTGGTCTACTTCCTCGGCGACTGACGGCCCAGCACGGGTTCAGGTGTGAGGTCTACGACTCGAGCACATCAGGGCCGTTCGGCCGATTCCTGTTCTGCGTCGGCGTGCCGATGCACGACCTTCCACTCGCCGTCCTCGCGCCGATACACCTGCGTGACCCGCAGCACGTAGTCGCGGGGCTCCCCGTCGACGGTGGTGGAGGTCAGCTCACGGTGGACCGTGTAGGCCAGGTCGCCGCTGACATCTGCAGCCACCAGCTCGATGTCGCTGGACGTCGCACCGGAGAACGTCTGCTCCAGCTTCTTGAAGATGTCTCGGGCTGCCTCGGGGCCGACGGCGCTGAGCCACGCACCGAACAGCGTCACCGGTTCTCGCTCGGACCAGGTCTCGAATCGAGGTGCCGCATCACCGTTGTGCAGGGCCACCTCGGCGGATCGCCAGACAGTGTTGAACCAGTCGAGGAAGTCGTCGCGATCGCTCATGACGACATTGAACTCGCGAACACCCATCCTGGACAGGGACCTGGGCGGCGTTAGAAGAGCAGCGGGCCGTCGGGGGTCTACCGGCCGCCGGGGAGCACGATGCACCGCCCGACGGCGCGCAGGCCGTGAAACCCGCAGCTGAAAGCTCGCATGCACGGCCTCGAGGTGGCCTCAATGCCGTACGAAAACTTTCGCGCGCGTCCGAGGACCGCGATGCGCGCATGCACGATCACAGGCACATCTCGGGCTTCGAAGTGCCCCTGAGCGCTGTCCACTCCTCGTCGAGGAGTGCGTAGCCCACCTCGTCGAGCCAGCCGAGCTCGTGGTGCCACAGCGCCCGGCGCGCGTGACGCTCGCGGCGCATGCCCGCGCGTTCGAGAACCCGGACTGAGGCCAGGTTGTCGGCGTTCGCGGCAGCGGTGACCCTGCGCAGGCCGAGCCCGTCGAAGGCGGCGTGCAGCAGCGCGCGAGCGGTGGCCGCACCGATGCCCTCACCGCCGAACCGCGGGTCGACGATGTAGCCGATCAGACCGTCGGTGCCCGTGGGGTGGCCAGGTTGGCCGACTCCGTCAACGATGTCGAGGAATCCCATCGCGACCACTTCTCCGTCCCGCTCGACCACGCAGGAGTAGTCAGTCGGACTGCTCGGAACGGCCAGCCAGTCACGGCGCAGCTCGTCCGGATCCACGTAGGTGCGCACCATGAAGTGGTTGACCCCTGGGTCGTTGCGGAAGGCGAGCAGCGCCTCGATGTCGGGCTCGGCCGCCTCACGGAACAGCAGGCCGTCGATGCGGATCGGCCAGGGACTCTCGTGCATTTCAGCCCGCGCCGCGCCTGCGCACCCGCCGATAGGCATCCAGCGTCCCGCGACCGGCAGCGCTGTCCTCCAGGCTGGCGACCACCTTGCGCCGGATGCGGTACGACGTCGTCAGCCGCGCGCGGTCGCGCTCCTCATGCGCCTCGCGGAGCTCCTCGTGCAGCCGCTCCTCCACCGCCCGGAGGCGGGCGGCCTCGACCAGCAGCGCGCTGATCGCGTCGAGCGCAGGGGGCAGCAGCTCGTCGGCGGTCGCCGTGTCGGGATCGGCGAACGTGCCGAGGTCCGTGCCGATGAGGTCGTCGAGCGAGCCGGCGACGTCGTACCCGCGCTCGGCCAGGACCTCCACCCAGCTTCGCGACATCTCCTGCGCCCACGCGTGGTCCTCGGGCGCGAGCCCGAGCCGGGCCGAGGCCACGCCCCGCGACAGCGTCTGGTGGGCGAGCAGCTCGCGCACGAGCGGGCGGTAGTCCGGCGGCGCGAGGATCGACGTCACCCGCTGGTTGATGGTGCGCAGCAGTGAGGTCTCCGGCACGCCGAGGGACGGGTTCTCCCGCTCGGCCGTGAGGTCGAGCGGCAGGTCGTCGAGGCCGAACGTGCGCGAGAAGCGGCGCCACAGCTCACCGCGGTCGGAGCCCGGCGGCGGCACGGTGACCAGGTGGACGCGGTCGGCCGGCAGGGATGTACCCCAGCGGTCCAGGATGTCGGGGACCTCCTGCACCGCCCAGAACCACGACCCGATCTTGGAGTCGCGCGCGGGGTCCCGGATGGTCTGCAGGAAGCGGGCGTAGGTGATGTGACTGCGGTGCTTGACGTTCTCCTGCCACTCCGCCGGGATCTGACGGACCAGGTCGCGCACCGAGAGCACGAGGTGGACCTCGGCGTCACCGAGCGAGGCGAGTGCGCGCGCCACCTGGGCGGGTGTGGCCCGCGCGAAGATCTCGTGGCTGATGATCGCGGTGCCGTGCCACCCGCGTACCTGATCAGCGAGCCGGTCCCACTCGCCGACAGCCTCTGTCTCGAGGCCTCCCCACGGCAGCGTCATCAGGTCGAGCGCCGCGAGGAAGTGCGCGTCGAACCGGTCGGCCGCATAGAGGATGTCGTGCTCGCGGAGCAGGGACTGGTTGCGGAACAGCACGTCCTGGAGGTAGGACGTGCCGGTCTTGGGACAGCCCACGTGCAGCAGCACCCGCTTGCTCACCGCTCCACCTGCCCTTCAGTCTGTCCGGCGCCGCGCCAGCTCGGGTCGACGACCATCCGGATCGCCAGGTCCAGCACCTGCTGGTCGTCGGCACCCGTACCGGTCGTCGCGGACGGCGCGGTGCGCGGCGCGAGGTCCGCCAGGTCGCCGACGACAGAGTAGCCAGCGCGGGTGATGCTGCGGGTCATGCGCTCCGCCGAGGAGGCGACCCACTCCCGCTCCCGCGTCGGTACGCCGACCGGCGCGACGCCGTGGTCGGGGATCCGTCGCTGCAGGGTCCGCATCAGGGCGGGTCGCTCGGGGGCAGGGACCTTGAGGCCCACCACGGCCGCGACCCGTCGGGCCAGCTCGGCCTGGTCGGCGCCCGGGACCCGGACGTCCGGGAGGTGGCGTACGCCGACCTGCCGGGGCAGCTGGTCGAGGTCGGTGACGATGCGCACCAACGGACGGCGCGCGTTCCACCGGCGTACGGACGCGACGAGGTCCGCACGCGCCGGCAGCTGATCGCGCTCGCGCCAGAACCGCAGCCACTCGGCCCACGGCTTGGTGCCGCTCTCGAAGCAGCGCTGGGTCCAGGTGCGGGCCAGCAGGTCGTCGAGCGGTGCGCCGACCGCGACGAGGAAGGGACGAGGTCCGCCCTCGGGACGCCCGCGAGCGAGCAGGTCCTCGCGGAGGGCGCCGACCAGCACGGGGTCGCCCACCAGCCGGAACCTGCGCCGCCACGGCCGGGGCCACGACGTGCGGACCGGGTCGGCGCCCAGCGCGACCAAGTCGTCGGCGAGCACCACGCTCGCCACGCGGAGCAGCTCGTGCGCGCTGACCGACTCGGGGTCCACCGGGCGCGGCCCGAAGCCGGGTGCGGTGGCGCCCACCAACGGCAGGTCGGCCTTGCCCCGTCCCGCGGCCGGGGCGGCGAGCACGCGATCGGCGAGTCGAGTGCTGGACCCGTCGTTGCCGCCGCGGGACTGAGCACTCAACTGCGCAGCCACGTTGATCCGCCGGAGCAGCTCGAGCTGCTGGGCGCCCGGGAGCGGACCTGTGCGGCCCGTCTCGGTCGCGGGTCGGCCGGCCCACGCCAGCCACGGCGTCGTACCTCCCTCGCGCAGGTGCGCGACCCAGCTGTGCGCACGGGCCGACGACTCGGCCGCGGTGGGACCGGCGCTGGTCAACGCTCGCGCAGCCGACGCGCCGTGTCGCGCACGCGGTCGCCGATGGAGTCGGCCGAGGAGCGGCTGGCGGCTTCCTGGGTCATGACCGTGAGGGCGTCGAGCGCCGCGCCGAGCTCGAGCTTGGCGCGGACCCGGTCGGGGTTGCGCCACTCCTCGTCGTCGGCGGGTCGCCGGGGGCGCAGGTCGTCGATGTCGCCGATGACGTCGACTCCGCTGCCCTTGATCCACTCGATCCAGAGCTCGGCCCGCTCCTCGGCGAAGTCGTAGCGGTCAGGGGGGAGCCGCACCGGCACGGCCTTGCGGGAGACCAGCACCTCCTGCGCGAGCATCTCGCGGATGAGGCCGTCGTACGCCGGCTCGCGCCACACGCCGAGCTCGAGGCGACGGTTGAGCTTGCGCAGCAGCGACGTCTCCGCGATGCCGAGGGAGCGGTTGTCGCGCTCGGAGTCGAGCGGCGCCCATGTCGGGTCGATCCCGAAGGCGCGGCAGAACCGCAGCCACAGCTCGTCGCCGTTGGGGCCCCGGTCGTGGGGGACGGTGACGACGTGGACGCGCTCGGGCGGCAGCTTCGCGCCCCACTGGGACAGCACCCGCGGCAGGTCCATCGCGTTGAAGAACCAGGTCTGGCCACGCTCGACCTTGGTGAGGAAGCGGCGGAACGGCCACTTGCGGCCCTGCTTGATCGACTCCTGCCACGCGGCGGGCAGCTGGCGCCCGAGGTCGCGCGCGGAGTAGATGACGTGGACCTCGCTGCCGGCGAGGTCGTTCATCGCCTTGGCGATCTTGTCGGGCTTGGCGCCGGCGAGGATCTCGTGGCTGATCACCACGTTGCCGTCGGCTCGACGCACCTTCTTGACCATGGAGTCCCAGGCACCGTTGGCGTGGCCGGGCGCGCCTCCCCAGTCCTGCTCGAGCAGGTCGAGGGCCGCGCGGAAGTGGAACGTGTCCGCCCGCCCCATTCGCGGGCCCGGGATCGTCACGCCGTGCCGGGCCAGGGATGCGGAGTTGAGCACCAACCGGTCCTGGAGATAGGTGGTCCCGGTCTTGGGTGCGCCGATGTGGAGGTGGACGACGCGGCTCATGGCGCTGATTGTGCCAGTCCGGGTGGGGATCCGGTCAGCGCCCACCCAGCGCCCTGACCACAGCACTCGGGCTCGGTCGGCCGAGGTGCCCGGCCATCCACACGCTGGTCGCCACCACGGCCTCGAGGTCGACACCGTGGTCGATCCCGAGGCCGGTCAGCATCCAGACGAGGTCCTCGGTGGCCAGGTTGCCGGTGGCGGACCTGGCGTAGGGGCAACCGCCGAGTCCACCCGCGCTGGCGTCGAACGTGGTGATCCCCACCTGCAGCGCGGAGTGGGTGTTGGCGAGCGCCTGGCCGTAGGTGTCGTGGAAGTGCATCGCCAACCGGTCGGTCGCCACGCCTGCCTCGGCGAAGGCCGCGACCAGCGCCCTCACGTGCCCGGCGGTGGCGACGCCGATGGTGTCACCGAGGCTGAGCTGGCTCGCACCCAGGTCGAGCAGCCGGGTGCCGGCCGTGACGACCTGCTCGATGGGGACGGCTCCCTCCCACGGGTCGCCGAAGCACATCGAGACGTAGGCCCGCACGTCCATCCCGGCGTGGCGGGCGCGCGCCACGGTGGGCTCGAACATCGCGAACTGCTCGTCGAAGGTGCGGTTGAGGTTCTTGTTCGCGAACGTCTCGGTGGCGCTGCCGAAGATGGCGATGTGCTCGAGGCCCAGCTCGAGTGCCCGGTCGAGGCCACGCTCGTTGGGCACCAGCACCGGGAGGTGGCGGCCGGCCTCGCCCAGCTCGGCCATCAACAGGTGCGCGTCGGCGAGCTGCGGCACCCACCTGGGGTGCACGAACGAGGTGGCCTCGACGATCGGCAGTCCCGCGGCCACGAGGCGGCGTACGAACTCGGCCTTGACCTCGACCGGCACGATCCCCTTCTCGTTCTGCAGGCCGTCACGCGGGCCGACCTCGTAGATCGTGACCCGGTCCGGGAGGCCGTCGGGGCGGACGGTCATGGGAAGCGCGCTCATGCGCCGGGCTCCGGGTCTCGTGACGGGCGCGGAGCGCCCTCCTCGACCAGCGCAGCCGTCACCACGAAGAGCGACGCCCCGAGCTTGACCTGCTCGCCCGCCGTGGCACCGACCGAGGTGACCGTGCCCGCGAAGGGTGCCTTGAGCGCGAGCTCCATCTTCATCGCCTCCATCACTCCCAGCGTCTCACCCTCCGCCACGGCCTGGCCCTCCGCGACGTTGACCGCGAGGACCGTGCCGGGCATCGGCGCGAGCAGCGTCCCGTCACCGGCAGCCGCGGCGTGGTCGGCGAACGGATCGGGCCGCTCCCACGACCAGCGCTGCCCCCGGTGCACGACCTCGACGAAGTCGCGCTGCACGTTGAGCACGGCGTGCTCGGCGTGACCGTCGACGAGGAGGTGGACGGTGTGGTTCGCGGCCGACACCATGCGTACGTCGTGGCTCACCGCGCCGTGCGTGACCCGGCCGCGATGCCGGTCCACGACCACCAGGTCGTCGCCGAGCACGACCGTGTCGGGCGCGGGGTCGCCTCCCATCCGCCAGCCGTCGGCGTGCCACGGACCCGAGGTGCCTGTGGGGTCGGAGGTCGTGTCGAGGAGCACCTCGGTCCACGCGCCGAAGACCCGCGCCAGGTCGGCGTCTGGCGCAGGGACCTCATGGTCGTCGAGCCACGCCGTGTCGATCGTGGTGTCGCGGAACTCGTCGGAGGCGGCGAGCGCCCGCAGGAAGCCCGTGTTGGTGGTGATGCCGAGGACCGCGGTCCGGTCGAGCGCGGCGACGAGCGTGGCCCGCGCCGCCTCGCGGTCGCTCCCCCAGGCGATCACCTTGCCGAGCATGGGGTCGTAGGAGGTGCTGACCTCCTGGCCGGGCTCGAGGGCGTGGTCGACGCGGACACCCTCGCCGTCAGCCCACCTCACGATCGACGTACGACCCGCTTGGGGCAGGAAGCCGTTGAAGGAATCCTCCGCGTAGACCCGTGCCTCGATGGCGTGCCCTTCGAGGGTGACGGCCTCCTGATCGAAGGGCAGCCGCGCGCCGGTCGCGACCAGGAGCTGCAGCTCGACGAGGTCGACCCGACCGTCGGCCCAGCCGTCGACGCGGACGACCTCCTCGGTCACCGGGTGCTCGACCTGGAGCCGGGTGTTCATCTCGAGGAAGTAGAACTCGCCGGAGGCGTTGTCGAGCAGGAACTCCACCGTTCCGGCGCCGGTGTAGCCGCACTGCTGCGCCAGCGCGACGGCGGACGTCGTGATGGCCGAGCGCTGCTCGTCGGCGATCGTCGGCGCCGGCGCCTCCTCGAGCACCTTCTGGTGCCGGCGCTGGGTGGAGCAGTCGCGCTCGAAGAAGTGCAGCACGTGACCGTGCGCGTCGCCCAGCACCTGCACCTCGATGTGGCGGCCGGACTCGACGTACTTCTCGACGAGGATCGTGTCGTCGCCGAACGCCGAGCGTGCCTCGCGCTGCGCGGCGGCGTACGACTCCTCGTAGGCGTCGCGCGACCGCACCACCCGCATGCCCTTGCCGCCGCCGCCCGCGGCCGCCTTGACCAGCACGGGATAGGCGAACGTCGCCGGGTCGACTGCGGCCGGACCCTCGAGGGAGTACGACGGCACGACCGGCACGCCGGCAGCGACGGCCACCTCGCGCGCCGCGTCCTTGCGACCCATCGCGTCCATCACGTCGGCCGACGGGCCGACGAGTGTGATGCCCGCGTCGGCCAGCGCCCGGGCGAAGGGCGCGCGCTCGGAGAGGAAGCCGTAGCCGGGGTGGACGTAGCCGGCGCCGCTCTCGCGCGCGGCCGCCACCACTGCGTCGATGTCGAGGTAGGACTCGACCCGGACGGCGCGGTCGGCCGCCCGCACGTGGGGGGCGTCCGCGTCGAGGTCGGTGTGGATGGCGACCATGCGCCAGCCGAGGCGCCCCGCCGTGCGCATCACCCGCAGGGCGATCTCGCCGCGGTTGGCAACCAATAGCGTCTGCATCAATCTTCTCCTTCGGGGTCCCCGCGGCGTTGTTCGCGGAGGAGCGGAGCGGGGGAGCGAAGAACGTCGTGGGGTGAAATCACATCCTGAAGATGCCGTAGCGGGGCTCCGGGATGGGCGTGTACGACGTCGCGGCGAGCGCCATGCCCAGCACGCGGCGGGTGTCGGCGGGGTCGATGATCCCGTCGTCCCACAGCCGCGCAGTGGCGTAGTAGGGCGAGCCCTGGGTCTCGTACTGGTCGCGGATCGGCGCCTTGAACTCCTCGTCCTCCTCGCGGCCGGCGACGGTCGCGAGCACCGACGCGGCCTGCTCGCCGCCCATCACCGAGATGCGCGCGTTGGGCCACATCCAGAGGAAGCGCGGGTCGTACGCGCGACCGCACATGCCGTAGTTGCCGGCGCCGAACGAGCCGCCGATGACGACGGTGAACTTCGGCACGACGCTGCAGGCGACCGCCGTGACCAGCTTGGCGCCGTCGCGGGCGATGCCCTTGTTCTCGTACTCGCGACCCACCATGAAGCCGGTGATGTTCTGCAGGAACACCAGGGGGATCTTGCGCTGGTTGCACAGCTCGATGAAGTGCGCGCCCTTGAGCGCCGACTCGCTGAACAGGATGCCGTTGTTGGCGACGATGCCGACCTCGTGGCCGAAGATCCGGGCGAAGCCGCAGACCAGGGTCTCGGCGTAGAGCTTCTTGAACTCGTGGAACCGGCTGCCGTCGACGACGCGGCGGATCACCTCGCGCACGTCGTACGGCGTGCGGGTGTCGGTGGGCACGACGTCGTAGATCGACTCCGGCGGATGGTGCGGCTCCTCGACCTCCGCGCTCGCCTCGCGGGCCGGCCGGGCAGCGGGCAGCGTGTCGACGATCGAGCGGACGATGGCGAGCGCGTGGGCGTCGTCCTCGGCGAGGTGGTCGACCACGCCGGAGGTGCGGGCGTGCACGTCGCCGCCACCGAGGTCCTCGGCCGTGACGACCTCCCCCGTCGCGGCCTTCACCAGCGGCGGTCCGCCGAGGAAGATCGTGCCCTGGTTGCGCACGATCACGGTCTCGTCGGACATCGCCGGGACGTAGGCGCCGCCGGCCGTGCAGGAGCCCATGACACTCGCGATCTGCGGGATCCCGGCGGCCGAGAGGTTGGCCTGGTTGAAGAAGATCCGGCCGAAGTGCTCGCGGTCGGGGAAGACCTCGTCCTGCATCGGCAGGAAGGCACCGCCGGAGTCGACGAGGTAGATGCAGGGCAGGTGGTTCTCGGCGGCGACCGTCTGCGCCCGGAGGTGCTTCTTCACCGTCATCGGGTAGTAGGTGCCGCCCTTGACGGTGGCGTCGTTGGCGACGATGACGCACTCGCGGCCGGACACCCGGCCGATGCCGGCGACAACGCCGGCGGACGGCACCGCGTAGTCATCACCCCCCGGGCCACCGGCGTACATCCCGAAGGCGGCGAGCGGACTCAGCTCGAGGAACGGGCTACCGGGGTCGAGCAACCGGTCGACGCGGTCGCGGGCCAGCAGCTTGCCCCGGTCGGTGTGCTTGCGGCGCGCGTTGTCCGACCCGCCCAGGCGGACCCGGGCCAGCCGGGTGCGCAGGTCGTCGACGAGGTCGCGCATGGTCGGGGCACCGGACGGAGCACTCTGGGGATCGGACACCGACTCAGGTTAGCGATCGTTAACCTGTGGCGTCCAGTGGCGGGAACTCTCCCCTGACGGTGGTGCCCCTCCCGGGCTCGGTCTCCAGGTGGAGGGTGCCCCCCGCCGCGGCGACCCGGGCCTCCATGCCGAGGAGGCCGCCCGGGGTCACGACGTGGCGGTCGAACCCGCGGCCGTCGTCGGAGACGCAGAAGCTGAGGTGCGGCAGCCCGCGAACCGTGACCAACACCTCGGTGGCGCCGGAGTGCTTGGCCACGTTGGTGAGCGCCTCGAGGATGCAGAAGTACGCCGCCGCCTCCACCTGCCGGCTGGGGCGGGTGAAGTCGGCGATGTCGAGCGTCACCGGCACCACCGAGCGTCGCGCCGTCGACTGCAGGGCGGCGACGAGGCCGCGCTCGGTCAGCAGCGGCGGGTAGATCCCGCGGGCAAGCTCACGCAGCTCGAGCAGCACCTCCCGGTTGTCGGTGGCCAGCTGGTCCATCAGGCGCGAGGCCCCCTCGTGGCGACCGGCCAGGAGCTCCTTGCGCGCCCGCTCGACGGTGACGCTCATCGCCAGGAGCCGCTGCTGCGCTCCGTCGTGGAGGTCGCGCTCGATGCTGCGCCGGGCGGCATCCGCGACCTCGACGATCAGGGTGCGGGACTCGACGAGCTGGTCGCCCTTCTCCGACAACCGTTGGTAGGCGTCGCGGACGAGGAAGGTCACGACGAGCACCACCGCGGGCAGCGAGGAGGCGATGACCACGGCGTTGACCCACCAGAGCTCGTTGAGCGCGTCCTGACGCCGCCACTCCCCCAGCGCCGCCACCCCGGCACTGCCCACGACCGCGAACACCCCGAGTGCGTTGAGCCAGGGCCGCGAGACGTAGGGGATCGCGACGAGCATCGGGATCATCATCAGCAGGGCAGTGAGCGGCGAGAGGTTGGGCGTCGCCCAGGTGCCCCCGACGCCGAACGCGGCAGCCGACAGGGTCAGCCCGATCAGCACCACTGGCGCGCCGTGGCGCGGCGTGAGGGGCAGCGTCCCGAGCATGAACAGCAAGGACAAGACCATCACTGCGAGGTCGATCTCCACCGACCTGTGGCGGAAGCCGAGCACGTAGGCGCCGGCCAGCGCGACGATGGAGACCACGAGTGCCAGGAGGTTGAGGCGCACCAGGTGCGCCAGTCCCGGGTCGAGCGAGTCCCAGCCGGACAGGAGCCGCCTCATCGACGCGGCGCCACCCCGCCGCCCACCCCGACCTCACTGAGGAAGACCAGGGTGGCTGCGACCCGGCGGTGCACCGGTGCGTCGGAGGGCAGGTCGAGCTTGCTGAGGATCGAGTTGATGTGCTTCTCCACCGCCCGGTCGGTGACCACGAGCTCGTCGGCGATCGCCGCGTTGGTCATGCCGCGGGCGACCATCGCCAGCACCTCCAGCTCGCGAGGGGTCAGCCGGTCGATCACGGAGTCGTGCCGTCGGGTGCTGGTCGCCATCAGCGCGTCGACCACGATCTGGTCGATCACCGAGCCGCCGGCCGCCACCGTGCGCAGCGCGGCGACCAGCTCGTCGACGTCGGCCACGCGCTCCTTGAGCAGGTAGCCACGACCGTCGCTCCCGTCGCGGACCAGGTCGAGGGCGTACTCGACGTCGGAGTACTGCGTCAGCGCGACGACGCCGATGTCGGGATGCGTACGCCGCAGCTCCCCCGCCGCACGGATGCCCTCGTCGGTGAAGTCCGGCGGCATCCGGATGTCGGTCAGGAGCACGTCGGGACGGTGCTGGTCCACCGCAGCCAGAAGCTCCGGGAGGCTCGTCGCGGTAGCGACCACGTCGATGTCGTCGAAACCCTCGAGAAGGGCCAGCACACCGGCGCGGAGCAGGTCGCCGTCCTCGGCGAGGACGACTCGGATCTGCGACATGCCGCGAACTGTAGTCACGCGGACGCCCCACGTCGGTAGAGCAGGCACCACACCGTGAGCGCCTCGCTTCCCCCGTGAGGGGGTGGTGACCTGCGATCCTCGTGGGGTAAACGAAAGGTGGTGCTGGCACGACTGAACTCGCTGGTCACCGCGGGCACACTTCTCCCGGGAGAAGGTGCTCTGATCGTGGGGATCAGTGGGCCGCCGCGGGGGTGCGGCCCACTGGAGCATCGAAATGGGGAGGTACGCGTGATTCCGCTTGCTGTCTGGGAGGCGCCCGAGCGCCAGGTGGTGCTTCCGGCACCTCGCACTCCGTGGGACGAGTTAGCAGGCACTAACCTCGAGCTCGTGACCCCCCGCCGCCAGCAGATCCTCGACATCGCGGCCGAGCTCTTCGCCGCTCGCGGGTTCCACGGCGTGTCGGTGGCCGAGCTCGGCTCGGCCTGCGGGATCTCGGGACCTGCGCTCTACAAGCACTTCGAGTCCAAGGACGCGATGCTCGCGGAGATGCTCGTCTCCATCAGCGAGACGCTGCTCGCCGAGGGCCGCAGCCGCGTCGCCAGCGCCGACGGGTCCCGTGCGGCGCTCGAGGCGCTCGTCGAGTGGCACATCCAGTTCGCCATCGACCACCGGGCGTTGATCGTGGTCCAGGACCGCGACTGGAGCAGCCTCCCCGACGAGGCACGCGAGCGGGTGCGCGCACTGCAACGCGCCTACGTCGACGTGTGGGCGGCGCAGATCCGCCTCCACGACACGACGCTGAGCCCCGAGGCCTCGCGGACCCGGGCCCACGTGCTGTTCGGCCTGCTCAACTCCACGCCGCACAGCGGTCGGCTGCCCGACCCGCAGATGCACGACGTGCTCCGCGACATGGCGCACGGCGCCCTCGGTCTCGCCTGAGTCCCGGCCGTACGACGGGCGCGTTCGGCACCGATAGGCTGGCGCGCATGAAGCTGAGTGACGACCTCGAGAACGCCTTCAACGCCCAGATCACGCTGGAGTTCCAGGCCTCCTTGGTCTACCGCCAGCTCGCCATCGAGCTCGAGCTGATGGACCTGCCCGGCATGGCTGCGTGGCTGCGCCACCAGGCCGACGAGGAGATCGTCCACGCCAACAAGTTCATCGACCACCTCGCCGACCGTGACAACCACCCGCGGATCGGTGCCACCCAGGCGCCCACCCCGGCGGTGGGCTCGGTGCTCGACGCCTTCGAGTCCGCACTGGCCCACGAGGAGCGGGTCTCGGCGTCGATCCGCGACCTCTACCGCCTCGCTGAGAGCGAGGGCGACCTCGACGCCCGACCGCTGCTCAACTGGTTCCTCGAGGAGCAGGTCGAGGAGGAGGCGACGGTCAAGGAGATCGTCGGCCGGGTCAAGATGATCAACGACGACGGGCCCGGCCTGCTGCGCCTCGACGAGGAGCTCGGCGCGCGTCCGGCCTCCACCACCGAGGTCCGCTGACCCGCCTCTTGGGCGAGTCACTCACCACGAGTCGAACGGGCGGTCCTGCTTCAGCAGCCGCGCGGCCCGCGCCGCCGCGTCCTCGGCGACGACGAGGTCGTCGACCTCGTCAGGACCCGCCGGTCCGTCCCTCGACCCTGAGTCGCTCGGAGACTCACGGTCCCCCGGCTCCGGTGCGCGTGGCCGCGTGATCCGGTGGAGCTCGCGCAGCACCCGGTCACGCGACAGCCCGCGCAGGTGGGTGAGCACGAACGGGTCGGCCTGGATCAACCAGGCCAGCTGGGTCAGGACCGCCAGTGCGTGCGGGCAGGGATCCAGCCACGCATCGCACGTGCAGGCCGAGCCCAGCTCCCCGCCGTAGGGCAGGAGCTCGACGCCTGCCTCCTCCACCGCCTCGACCAGCGCGTGCGGCAGCTGGCCGGCGAGCAGTGCCGCGATCCGTCCCGACTCCGCCGCGACGAGCTCGATGAAAGCCGCCGCGTCGGAGTCGTCGAGCACCGGGACGGTCACCTCGACGGTGAAGGCGTCGTGACCTGCGGTCACCGCGGCCACCGCGTTGCCCTCTCCGACGGTGATGGAGCCGACCGCGCCGGCTCGCGCCAGCGAGCGGCCGGCTCGCAGGTCCTGGGCGCTGAAGGCGGCCTCCTCGACGGCGCGGAGCACCGCCTTGCTCCACCAGGTCGCCGGTCCGCCGCCGCGGCGGGCGGGCAGGCGCGGGTGCGTGGTGCCCTGGGAGCTGGTCGGGGTGCTCAACGTCTGAGCTCCACGAGGTCGCGCAGCTCGGCGTTGGACAGCTCGGTCAGAGCGGTCTCGCCGCGGGCCAGGACCGAGTCGGCGAGCGAGCGCTTGCGGGCGAGCAGCTCGGCGATGCGCTCCTCGATGGTGCCCTGGGTGATGCAGCGGTGGACCTGCACCGGGCGGGTCTGGCCGATCCGGTAGGCCCGGTCGGTGGCCTGGTCCTCGACGGCGGGGTTCCACCAGCGGTCGAAGTGGATGACGTGGTCGGCGCGGGTGAGGTTGAGGCCGGTGCCGCCCGCCTTGAGGGAGAGTAGGAACACCGGGAGCTCGCCCGCCTGGAACCGCGCGACCATCGCGTCGCGCTCGCGGACCGGGGTGCCGCCGTGCAGGAACTGGTGCGGCACGCCCGTGGCGGCCAGGTGGCGCTCGAGCAGCCGCGCCATGGCGACGTACTGGGTGAAGACGAGGACGGCACCGTCCTCGGCGACCACCGTGCCGACCAGCTCGTCGAGGAGCTCCAGCTTCTCCGAGCGGCCGCGCAGCTTGGGGTTGGGCTGGCGCAGGAAGTGGGCGGGGTGGTTGCAGATCTGCTTGAGGCCGGTCAGCAGCTTGAGCACCAGGCCGCGCCGTGTCTCCTCGTCGGCCTCCTCGATGCGGCGCATGGACTCGCGGACCAGGGTCTCGTAGAGGACGACCTGCTCGCGGGTCAGGCCGAGGACGTGGTCGGTCTCGGTCTTGGCCGGCAGCTCGGGCGCGATGCCGGGGTCGGACTTGCGGCGGCGCAGCAGGAACGGCCCGATCAGGTCGGCGAACTGCCGGGCCTTGGTCGGCTCCAACCCCGACTCGATCGGTCCGGCCCAGACCTTGCGGAAGGCGTTGCGGCTGCCGAGCAGCCCGGGGATGGCCCAGTCGAGGATCGACCAGAGCTCGGTGAGGTCGTTCTCGACGGGCGTGCCGGTGAGGGCCACCCGCGCGGTGCTGGGGATCGCGCGCAGGGCGCGGGCGGCGGCGGAGCGGGAGTTCTTGATGTGCTGGGCCTCGTCGGCGACGACCAGGTCCCACGGCACCTCGGCGAGCAGCGCCGCGTCGTTGCGCATCGTGCCGTAGGTCGTGAGCACGAACCCGTCGCTCACCTCGGCCAGGTCGCGCGCGCTGCCGTGGTGGCGGCGTACGGCGACCCCGGGGGCGAAGCGGCGGATCTCGGCCTCCCAGTTGCCGAGCAGCGACGCGGGGCAGACCACGAGGGTCGGGCCCCCGCCTCCCTCTCCGGCACGGTGCAGGTGGAGGGCGATGAGGGTGATGGTCTTGCCCAGGCCCATGTCGTCGGCCAGGCAGGCGCCCAGGCCGAGGGAGGTGAGCTCGGCCAGCCAGGTCAGGCCCCGTCGCTGGTAGTCGCGGAGCTCGGCCCGCAGCGCGGGGGGTACGTCGACGGGCTCGCCGGTCGCGGCGTCGCGCAAGCGGTCGCGGACCACCAGGAGGCTGGCGCCCACGACGGCTTCGTAGGGGACCTCCTCGATGTCGACGACCCCGGTCAGCGTGGCCGCCAGGGCCTGCACGGGCGTGATGGTGCGGATCAGCCGCTTGCGGGCCCGCTTGATCACCGCGGAGTCGACGGCGACCCAGTTGTCGCGCAGCTTGATGATCGGGCTGGTGGTGCGGGCCAGCTCGTCCATCTCGTCGTCGGTGAGCTGCTCGCCGTGGAGGGAGAGCTGCCACTCGAAGCCGAAGAGGGCCTGCGGACCGAAGAGACCGTCCTGCAAGGGCTCCTCGCGCCGGCCCCGCGAGCTCGTCTGCTGGCCGAGCTCGACGCGCTGGGTGACGTCGCGATCGAGGTACTTGGGCCACATGACCGGGTGCCCGGCCTCGGTCAGCGCGGCAGCGCCACCGTCGAGGAGGGACAGGATCTCGTCGGAGTCGAGGGTGATCTCGTCGGGGATCCGCAGGTCGAGGAGGCGCTCCAGCACCGGCCATGCGTCGGCCGCCGAGCGGAGGGCGATCGCCGCGTGCGTGCGCGCTCGGTCGCCGAACCCGTGGGCGGCGTCGGGTCCGGCCTCCGCCCACAGCTCGGAGGCGTCGGCGAGGTGGGCGGCGTTGTCGACGGCGTGCACCTGCACGACCAGGCGCACCGCGCCCGCGACGAGCTCCTCCTCGTCGGCCTCGATCCGGAACGAGATGGAGACCAGGTGGGAACGGTCGTCCTTGCCGCGCGACCTGATCCGCGCGATGCGCTGCTGGAGCTGGTCGCTGAAGTCGTCGGGGCTCGTCGGCCGCGCCGCCGGTCGGCCGACCGGGGACAGCGTCCCGCGGCGCGAGCGGCCCGGGGTCGTTCGCGGCATGGTGTCGACGACCGCGTCGAGCAGCCCACGCACCATGCCCTCCGCGGTGGCCTCGTCGAACCCGTCGTGGGCACGCGAGCGGGCCAGGTCGGTGATGCGCCGCTGGTCGGCGGCGTCCAGCCCGGCGACCTGCCAGTGCCGCCCGTCGGGGTCGGGTGCGAAGCGTCCCGAGGCCACCAGCTGCAGACCCATCAGCGCGGCACCCGCGAGCAGGGCGACGGAGGGATGGATGTCGTCCTGGTCGCGGACCTTCCCCAGGACCGGCAGCGCGCCCCGGATCGGCATCACGATCGTGCGGCGCTCGTCGGTGAACTCGACGGAGCCCTCCCGGGGCGGCTCCCCCACCAGCAGCCTGGCGGGACCGGTGACCGGGACAAAGCTCATGCGACCTCCAGACCGTCGGACCGCTGTGGTCGACAGGACGCTAACGCCTGGCACCGACACAAGGTTCCCCGAGGCCGGGGACCGGCTAGCGTCGAGGCCCATGGACGTCCCCAGCCTCGTCGCCCGTGTCCTCGCCTCGCACCCGGTGATCGACGGGCACAACGACCTGCTGTGGGAAGCGCGGGTCGCCACGGCGTACGACTTCGCGCGCCTCGACGTCGGCGCCGGCGGCACGCCCACCCACACCGACCTGCCCCGCATGCGCGCCGGCGGGATGGGGGCGCAGTTCTGGTCGGTCTACGTCCCGTGCCACCTCACCGGCGACGACGCCGTCAGTGCGACCCTCGAGCAGATCGATGCCGCACGTCACCTCACCAGCACGTACGCCGACCAGCTCGCGTGGGCGACCACTGCCGACGGCATCGAGCGGGCCTGGGCGAGCGGCAGGATGGCGTCCCTCGTCGGGGCGGAGGGCGGGCACTCCATCAACTGCTCGCTCGGAACGCTCCGCCAGCTGCACGAGCTGGGCGTGCGCTATCTGACCCTCACCCACAACGCGAACACCCCGTGGGCCGACTCCGCGACCGACCAGCCTGCGCTCGGGGGCCTGAGCCCCTTCGGCCGCGAGGTGGTCCGGGAGATGAACCGCGTCGGGATGATGGTCGACCTCTCGCACGTCTCGGCCGACACCATGCGCGACGCGCTCGAGGTCAGCGAGGCGCCCGTGATCTTCAGCCACAGCTCCGCCCGGGCGGTCACCGACAGCCCGCGCAACGCACCCGACGACGTGCTCGAGGTGATGGCCGCGGGCACCGGCGTGTGCATGGTGACCTTCGTGCCGAAGTTCGTGAACGCGGCGTGCGCCGACTGGCACCGGGAGATGGTCGCCGCAGCAGCGGCGGAGGGGATCCCCGAGTCCGACGGCGTACGGTTCGCAGCCTTCGAGGCCGCGTGGACCCGTGGTCATCCCCAGCCGCCGGCGACGCTGGCCGACGTGGTGGCGCACTGCGAGCACGTGCGCGAGGTGGCTGGGATCGACCACATCGGTCTCGGCGGCGACTACGACGGCGTGGCGGTGCTGCCCACCGGGCTCGAGGACGTGTCCACCTACCCCGCGCTGGTCGGCGCCCTCGCCGAACGCGGCTGGTCGAGCGACGACCTGGGCAGGCTCACCTGCCGCAACATCCTGCGGGTGATGCGGGACGTGGAGTCCGTCGCACGCGACCTCCGGTCCCGTCGCGGGCCGAGCCTGGCCCGCATCGAGGAGCTCGACGACGTACCTGCCGGGTGACGCGGACCACCGCACGAACCACGGCAAAAACGATTGGGTGGTTGTCGCGCGCGATCAATACCCTTTCGGGGTGACCGACACCCAGATCCAGTCCGGCGAGACCGACCCGGGCCACAGCTCCGACAAGCTCGACAAGGGCGTCCTGGTCGTCGCGGGCGTGGTCGTCCTCGGCGCCATCATGTCCATCCTCGACATCACCGTCGTCTCGGTGGCCCTCGAGACCTTCCAGCGCGAGTTCGACGCCACCGCCGCCGAGGTCGCGTGGACGATGACCGGCTACACGCTCGCCCTGGCCAGCGTCATCCCGCTGACCGGCTGGGCGGCCGACCGCTTCGGCACCAAGCGCCTCTACCTGCTGGCCGTCCTGCTCTTCACAGCCGGCTCCGTGCTGTGCGCGACGGCAACCTCGCTCGAGCTGCTCGTCCTCTACCGCGTCCTCCAGGGCCTCGGCGGCGGCATGCTGATGCCACTGGGCATGACCATCCTGACCCGCGCCGCCGGCCCGGAGCGCGTCGGTCGCGTGATGGCCGTGCTCGGCATCCCGATGCTGCTCGGCCCGATCTTCGGCCCGATCATCGGTGGCGCGCTGATCGACTCCGTCTCCTGGCACTGGATCTTCCTGATCAACCTGCCGATCGGCATCGGGGCCATCGTCTACGCGTGGATCGTGCTGCCCAAGGACGAGGTCGAGCCCTCGGAGACGTTCGACTGGCTCGGCATGGCGCTCCTCTCGCCCGGCCTGGCCGCGTTCCTCTACGGCGTCAGCTCGATCCCCGAGCACGGCACGGCCACCGCCACCGAGGTGTGGCTCCCCGCAGTGATCGGGCTGGCCCTGATCGTCGCCTTCGTGCCGTGGGCGCTGGCGCGTCGCAACATCCACCCGCTCGTGGAGCTGCGCCTGTTCACCAACAAGGACATGACCGTCGCCGTGCTGGCGATGATGCTCTTCGCGATCGCGTTCTTCGGGGCATCGCTGCTGTTCCCGCTCTACTTCATCCAGGTCCGCAGCGAGGACGCCCTGGGCGCCGGCCTGCTGCTGGCCCCGCAGGGTGTCGGCGCGATGATCACCATGCCGATCGCCGGCGTGCTCGCCGACAAGATCGGGCCCGGCAAGATCGTGCTCGTCGGCATCGCGGTCATCACCGCCGGCATGGCGATGTTCACCCAGATCGGGGCGGACACGTCGTACGCCTACATGCTCACGGCGCTGTTCATCATGGGTCTCGGGATGGGAGGCACGATGATGCCGATCATGACCGCGGCGCTCGCCACGCTCACCCACGACAACGTGGCCCGGGGCTCGACCCTGCTGAACATCACCCAGCAGGTCGCGGCCTCCATCGGCACCGCGCTCTTCTCGGTGATCTTGACCAACGAGCTCAAGCAGAGTGCGGCCGTCGGCCAGGCCGGCGCGATCAGCGGCGCTGCCAAGGGCAGCGACGACCCCTCGGTCCTCGCCCAGGCGGCCCAGTCGCTCGGCATCGATCCCGGCTCGCTCGAGGCGATCTTCGCCCGGGCGACGGAGGACATGGCCTCGGCCTTCGCGACGGTGTTCATCGTGGCGACGGTCCTCGTCGGCTGCTGCCTCATCCCGGCTGCCTTCCTGCCTCGCAAGAAGGTCGCCCCGGTCGACCCGGCCGCGATGATCGGTCACTGACCGGCCCCGTCATCGGCCTGACAGCGCTCAGCTCTGCGTGGCCAGCACCAGCGGGAGCACCCCGGCCGCACCCGCGGCACGGATCGCCGTCGCGGCGACCGTGAGCGTCCAGCCGGACGCCACCTGGTCGTCGACGAGCAGCACCGTCGCGCCGGCCGGGATCTCGCCGTCGAGCCCACCCCGACGGCGTACGGCTGCGACGCGCTGGGCGGAGTTGGCCTGCCCGGCCCGTGGCGGGACCGAGGCGTCGCGGATCGCCCACGTGCCGACGACCGGGACCTGCATGACGCGGGAGAGACCGTCGGCCAGGTCGCGGGTCAGCGTGGGCCGGGTGGCGGACTCGACGACGACGATCGCGTCGGGCCGGGCGGTCCACTCGGGCGACCAGTCCTTCATCACCTCCATGACCGCCTGCGCCAGACCCGGCGGAACCGGACCGTCGGGGGTGTCCTCACGGAACAGGGCGCGCAGCGCCTGGCCGTGACCGAGGTCGGTGAGCCGCGCGACGGCACGCCCGGGCTCGGCACCGTCGGCGATCTTGCCCTTGAGGTCGAGGCCGAGGTTGGCGAGCGCGGTCGGCCACATCCGTCGCGGCTCGAGGGTGACGCCGGGACGCGAGAGGCGGTGCTCCGCCTCGGTCACCGCCGCGTCGCTGACCGAGGTCGAGAGGGTCAGGCCGCCGCAGTTGTCGCAGCGCCCGCAGTCGGCGGAGTCGGGGTCGTCGAGCTGGTCGCGCAGGTAGCGCATCCGGCACTGGTCGGTCGTGAGGTAGCCGAGCATCGCCTGCTGCTCACGCTCACGCGCCTCGGCGACCCGGGCGTAGCGCTCGGCGTCGTAGTGCCACGGCCGGCCGGTGGCGACCCAGCCGCCCTGCACGCGCTGGACCGCGCCGTCGACGTCGAGGACCTTGAGCATCGACTCGAGCCGGTTGCGGCCGAGCTCGACCCGCGTCTCCAGGGTCGCGGTGGACAAGGGGCGCTCGGACTCGGCGAGCGCCGCCAGCGTCTCGCGGACCTGCTCCTCGCGGGGGAACCCGAGGGAGGCGAAGTAGGCCCAGATGTCGCGATCCTCGATCTGCGGCAGGAGGACGACGGTCGCGCCAGAAGAAGGTAGAGAGGTGCCACGGCCGGCCCGGCCGACCTGTTGGTAGTAGGCGACCGGCGACTGCGGCGCCCCGAGGTTGATCACGAAGCCGAGGCTCGCGTCGAAGCCCATGCCGAGGGCGCTGGTGGCGACCAGCGCCTTCACCTTCCCGTCGACCAGGGCCTGCTCGAGGGCGTGCCGCTCGTCGGGCTCGGTCTGGCCGGAGTAGGCCGCGACGTGCAGGCCCCGGTCGCGGAGGTAGCCCGCGACCTCCTGGGTCGCGGCGACGGTGAGGCAGTGGACGATGCCGGAGCCGGGTTGCTCGGACAGGTGGTCGGCGAGCCAGGCCAGCCTCTGCTCGGGCGTCTTGAGCTGCACGACCCCCAGCCGCAGCGACTCGCGGTCGAGGGTGCCGCGCTGCACCAGCACCTGGTCTCGCGACGGGCCCGGGGGGCCCTCCTCGACCAACGGGGCACCGGCGTGCACCCCGAGCTGCTCGGCGACGTCGTCGGTGACGCGGGCGTTGGCCGTCGCCGTGGTGGCAAGCACCGGGATCCCCGCCGGCAGCTCGGCGAGGAGGGTGCGGAGCCGGCGGTAGTCGGGACGGAAGTCATGGCCCCAGTCGGAGATGCAGTGGGCCTCGTCCACCACCAGCAGGCCGCAGGTCGCAGCGAGGCGGGGCAGCACCTCGTCGCGGAAGCCGGGGTTGTTGAGGCGCTCGGGACTGACGAGCAGGACGTCGACCTCACCGGCGTGGATCTGGTCGTGGATCGGCTGCCACTGGTCGATGTTGGTCGAGTTGATCGTCACCGCCCGGATGCCCGCACGCTCCGCCGCAGCGATCTGGTTGCGCATCAGCGCGAGCAGGGGGCTGACGATGACGGTGGGCCCGGCGCCGCCCTCGCGCAGCAGCTTGGTCGCCACGAAGTAGACGGCCGACTTGCCCCAGCCCGTGCGCTGCACCACCAGCGCGCGGCGCCGGTCCACGGCGAGCGCCTCGATGGCGGCCCACTGGTCCTCGCGCAGCACGGCGTCGTCGCGCCCGACGAGGGCGCGCAGGTGGCGCTCGGCGCCCGCGCGCGCGTCACGGCGTACGTCGTCGGTGATGGGGTGGTCGGTGAGCGAGGTCATCCCCCCTGTCTACCAACCGCTCCCGACATCCGCTGGGCGGCCCGCTTCCATCCCCCGGCGGAGCCGCTCCCACGGCATGGGCAGGGCGTCCGTGTGGCGGTCGGGAGTCCTCCTATTTGTGGACGCAGCAGCTCTCGGGGCGTCGTACGTTGATGAGGTGAGCCGAGCGCGGGCCTTCCTCACCAGGCATGGTCTGGACCTCCTGGTCGTCGCCACCGCGGTGGTCACAGCAGTGGGGACCCTCCTGCGCGACGACCTCGAGCACCCCAGCGGACCCTTGTTCGTGCTCGGGCTCGTCGGGATCACGTCCTCGGTCCTGGCCCTGCTGGCCCGCCGGCGCTTCCCCTTCGCGGCACCGGCCACGACCTGGCTGGTGTGCACTGCGCTCTCCTTCGTGGACGCGCAGCTGATCGTCAACGGAGCCGGCATCCTCGTCGCCGGGATGGGGGCAGCCGTGCTGCTGGGCACGGTCCGCAACGCGTCGCTCTCCCGCATCGGTCTGATCATCGCGCTGGGGGGCTCGTTGGCGGTCGTTCGCAACGGGCCCGACTCCACGGCCGACGACATGATCTCCGTCCCGGTGATGTTCGCCCTGGGGTGGCTGGTGGGGTGGTCCCTGCGCGAGCGCACGCAGCGGACTGAGGCCGCCGAGGAGCGCGCGCGTCTCGCCGAGCTCCAGCGGGAGGCGGCCGCCCGCGTCGCGGTGGCGGAGGAGCGGGGCCGGATCGCGCGTGAGCTGCACGACGTGGTCGCCCACGCGGTCAGCGTGATCGTGCTGCAGGTCGGTGCCGTGCGGCATCGGATGCCCGAGTCGGCAGCCGCAGACCGGGAGGCCCTGCGCAACGTGGAGGAGGCAGGACGCACCGCGCTCACTGAGATGCGGCGGTTGCTGGCCGCCATGCGCGACGACGATGACGCGCCCGAGCTGGCGCCGACCCCGGGCCTCGACGACCTCGACCGGCTCGTCCGCGACGTCCGGGCCGCGGGGCTCGACGTGCGGGTCGAGGTCCGCGGCAATCCCGTCGCCCTCCCCCGCGGCCTGGACCTCTCGGCGTATCGGATCGTGCAGGAGGCGCTGACCAACAGCCTCAAGCACTCCGGGGCGGGCGTCGCGCAGGTGGTGGTGGCGTACGGGCCGGACGAGCTGGGCCTGCAGGTGCTCGACCACGGCCGCGACGGCGCTCGCGCGAGGGTCGGCGGGAGCGGGAGCGGGAGCGGGGGCGGCCATGGCCTCGCCGGCATCCGGGAGCGGGTGAAGCTCTTCGACGGCGACCTGGATGCCGGCCCCGCCCCCGGCGGCGGCTTCCTGGTGCGGGCCCGGCTGCCCCTGGGAGGTGGGTCGTGACCATCCGCGTCCTCGTCGTCGACGACCAGACGATGGTGCGTGCCGGCTTTCGCCTGCTGCTGGCCGACGAGGCGGACATCGACGTCGTGGCGGAGGCCAGCACCGGCCGTGACGCCGTGACGCAGGCGGCGCGCCTCCGGCCCGACGTCATCCTCATGGACATCCGGATGCCCGAGATGGACGGGCTCGAGGCCACCCGACGGATCCTGGGCTCTGACACGACGGCCCGGGTGCTGATCCTCACCACGTTCGACCTCGACGACTACGTCTTCGAGGCGCTGCGCGCCGGGGCCAGTGGCTTCGTGCTCAAGGACGACCCGCCCGAGCAGCTCCTCGCCGCCGTCCGGACCATCGCTGCCGGCGAGGCGCTGCTCTCACCGACCGTGACCCGCCGCGTGATCCGACGCTTCGCGACCGTACGACGCCAGGCGCCACCCGCGGCCGTCGCGGACCTGACACCTCGGGAGATGGAGGTCCTCCGGCTTATCACACGGGGGCTCTCCAACGCCGAGATCGGCCGAGAGCTCTTCATCAGCGACACCACCGTCAAGACCCACGTGACCCGGCTGCTCCAGAAGCTCGACCTGCGGGACCGCGCGCAGGCGATCGTCCTCGCCTACCAGACCGGACTCTTCGACGAGGCCTGAGCCGCCACGGTCCTCCTTCTGGAGGACACCGGCTCCGCCACGCGTCGTACGACCATCGGGCCCTGGCGACGACGCGCATGCGCCCCTGCGCACCTAGCGTCGAAGTGACCCCAGAACACCACCGGCAGATCGCGGAAGGAATCCCATGATCACCATCGATTCGCTCACCAAGAAGTACGGCCGCACCACCGTCGTGGACGGCGTCAGCCTCGTGGCGCGGCCCGGCCGAGTGACCGGATTCCTCGGTCCCAACGGCGCCGGCAAGTCCACTACGATGCGCATGGTCGTCGGCCTGACGAAGCCCACGTCGGGTTCCTCGACCGTCGCCGGCCGCCCGTTCCACGACCTGCCCAACCCGGGCCGGGACATCGGCGTGATGCTGGACGCCTCGGCCCAGCACGCCGGGCGCTCCGGTCGCGAGATCCTCACGATCGTCCAGCAGATGCTGGGCCTTCCCGGTCGTCGGGTCGACGAGATGCTCGACCTGGTCAGCCTGACCCGCGCCGAGGCCGACCGTCGCGTCGGCAACTACTCCCTCGGCATGCGGCAGCGCCTAGGGATCGCGACCGCCCTGATCGGCAACCCGGGCGTCCTGATGCTCGACGAGCCGGCCAACGGCCTCGACCCCGCGGGCATCCGGTGGATGCGTGACCTGCTCCGCGACTTCGCGGACCGAGGCGGGACGGTGCTGCTGTCCTCGCACCTGCTGCGCGAGGTCGAGGTCATCGCCGACGACATCGTCATGATCGGCCACGGGCGGGTCGTGTGCGAGGGCTCCAAGGCGGACCTCGTCCGATCTGTGGGCACGGTTGCCCGGGCCGACGACACGGCCACGCTGCGCAGGGCGCTGCACGCGGCCGGCATCGACACGACCGTCTCCGACGAGGGTGGCGTGACCACGACCGCGGAGCCCGCCCACGTCGGCCGCGTTGCGTTCACGGCGGGCATCGCGCTCACCGAGCTGCGGACGGCCGACGGCGGCCTCGAGGACATGTTCCTCGAGCTCACCGCCGACACCCAGCGAGAAGACACCTCCCCCAAGAAGCTTCACCGAGAAAGGGCAGCGGCATGACCACCACCTCACCCACGACGTACGACTCCCTGCACGAGCACCACGTCGACGCTCCCACGATCCCACTGGGACGCATCGTCCGTGTCGAGCTGCGCAAGATGTTCGACACCCGTTCCGGGTTCTGGCTCATGGCCAGCCTGGTGATCCTGGGCGTCGTCGCCACGATCGGGACGATCCTGTTCGCACCCGACGACGAGCTGACCCACAACACGTTCGCTGCGGCGATCGGCTTCCCGATGACGGTCGTGCTCCCGATCATCGCCATCCTCGCGATCACCGGCGAGTGGAGCCAGCGCACCGGGCTCACCACGTTCACGCTCGTGCCCGACCGCCGACAGGTGCTGCTGGCCAAGATCGTCTCGTCGGTCGTCGTGGGGATCGGCGCGATGCTGGTCGCGCTGGTCGTCGGCGTGGCCGGCAACGTCGTCGGCACCGCCATCACCGGGACCGACCGGGTGTGGGACCTCTCCGTCGCTCAGTTCGGCACCATCGTCATCGGCAGCCTGCTGTGCCTGCTGACCGGCACCATGCTGGGCATGGTCATCCGGAACTCGGCCGGGGCGCTTGTCACCTACTTCGTGCTGACGCTGGTCCTCCCGACGGTCTTCGGGATCCTGGCGGCCAGCCAGCCGGACTTCGTCGACATCCGTCCCTGGGTCGACGCCGAGCTCGCCCGGTCGTTCCTCTTCGACGGACCGCCGCAGGGTGAGCAGTGGGGGCAGGTCGCCGCCACGGCCGGGTTGTGGCTGGTACTGCCGGCCCTGCTCGGGTTGCGGGCCGTGCTCCGCTCCGAGGTGAAGTAGCCCGCCAGAGGTGACCCGTCGTCCGGTGGACGGCGGGTCACCGTGCTGTGCGTCGATGCTGCCGGCTGCGCTCGATGAGGCGGTCGAGGTCGATGCCGGCCCTGCGGGCGGCGCGGCGCGCATCGGGCGAGGTCAGGTCCGGGACCACGAAGACCTCCGGCTCGATGCCGCGGTCGGCATCGGCGTACTGGCTCTGCAGCGCGGCCTGGTCCGCGGCCGAGGCGTCCGACGCGGCCTGGACCTCGGCGGTCACGGCGAGCGTGGTGCCGACCGCGGAGCTCACGACGGGCGTGTAGCCGTGGGAGTGGCCGGGCACGTTGGGGTGGTAGCTCTCGGAGATCGGGCTGGACAGACCGTTGATGTACTCGACGTCGTCGCACACCGCGTGGCCGAGGAAGGCGTCGGTCGGGTTGGCGAAGGTGAAGCCCCGCGACGCGGCGACCGATGCGGTCCTGGAGTTGAGCAGGTCGGCGGTCTGGTTGAGCCGCGCCTCCTCGTCGGGGGAGAACCAGGTGAACGCGTTGCAGTCCTCGCCCATGAAGATCCGGGGATAGCCGACCACGACGACCTTGGCGTACGGCGCCCGCGCGCGGATGGCGGCGTAGAGGTTCGACAGCTGAGTCGGCAGGGTGTTGTTGATGTAGGCCTGGGCGGTGTTGATCGCGCCGTTGCAGTTGCTCATCCACCCCGGCTGCGCGCACGTGGTCAGCACGTCGGCGAACCCTGCGTCGTTGCCGCCGACGGAGATCGTGACGTAGGTGGTGGCGGTGGTCAGTGCGCTCAGCTGGGTGTTGGTGACATCGGCGACCCGCGCGCCCGAGCAGGCCCGGAAGTTGAGGGCGTAGCCCCGGGCAGCCGCGATCAGGCTGGGGTAGGCCTTGGTGGAGCGCTGGCAGCTGGTGCCGTCGCTGATGTAGGACCGGGTGCCGGTGCCCGAGGCGTAGGAGTCGCCGAGGGCCACGTAGACCGGGGCGGCCGCGTGGGCGGGTTGGACGAGAAGGGGCGTGAGCAGGCCGGCGAGGGCCGAGCCCAGCACCGCCAGACGACGAGAGCCGAACATGTGAGTCCTCCGAGACAGGTGGCCACCCGAGTGTGACCGTCATCACACTAGGGACGTGCCGGGCCGGCCACCAGACCGAACGGTCAGTTTTTCCTCGGCAGGACCGGCGGGCTCAGGAGCCGACGCGCCGCAGCCGCGGAGTGGGCGGCTGGTGGTCCGCGCCGTCGCGGAAGGACTCACCCACCAGCAGCGGCACGACCTCGCTGACGTCGTGCTGGGCGGCGATCTCGACGTCGGCCACGAAGCCGACCTCGGTGAGCTCGAGCCCACTGGCGCATCGCAGCAGGTCGGCCGGCATCCGGGTCCCCTGCCAGGCAGCGACGGCCATCCACGCCTCCGGGCTCGCCCCGGTCCCGGCCTCGTCCTCCCCGACCAGTCCGGCGAGCACGGCGCCGGCTCCCCACAGGTCCTCGACCGCCGGGCGGAGGGTCCCGTCGTGCCACCGCTCCCCCGCGGGTACGACGACCACGCTGGCGCCGTCGGCCACCTTGGGTGCCAGCCACCGGGCGACCGCGCCGGCGTTGCGCAGGCACGCCCCCAGCACCTGCGCCCCCGAGTCGGCGAGCGCGAAGGCGATGGTCGAGCCGTTGGGCGAGGGCAGGACCAGGCGCTCGATGCCCTCCACCTCCGACAGGCTCGCGGGCGACAGCGAGACGTGCCGGGCGTTGCCGCGGGTCAGCGCCTCGAAACGGCCCACCGCCAGCGTCGCTCCGTGGCGCACGGCGTGCTCGGCCGCCCGTGCGTCGCGCCAGCGGAACGGGAAGACCTCGATGCCACGCTCGATCGCGACGCTGAGGGTGGTGGTGAAGGAGAGGACGTCGACGACCACCGCGTAGTCCGCCGTGACTGCCTGGGCGCCCGTCGGTCCCCACTCCATGCGGAGCGGGAATCTCGACTGGTCGTGCCCGGGCAGTGTCACGTGGTCATTCAATCGCGAGACGGTGCCGACCGGCGAAGCCCCGGCTCGCCGGGACCGGTCCAGACCGGTGGCGTGCGGTTGCGCAATCGGCTGCCGGGCATCGGCACGCCGCCTAACGTCGCGGCAACTGCTGAGCAACATCACGTCCACAGGGGGTCACCACCATGCACGGAAAGTCCCGGACGGCACTGGCTGTCGTCATTGCCGCACTCGCGCTGATCATCTCCGCAGGAGCCGGAGCCACGGCGTCGCTCATGATCACCGGCAAGCAGATCAAGGACGGCTCCGTCACCACCAAGGACGTGAAGAACCGCTCCCTCAAGGCCAAGGACTTCTCGGCGAAGGCGAAGAGCAAGCTGCGCGGGCCCGCTGGGCCCGCCGGACCCGCCGGTCCCCGGGGTGCGACGGGTGCGACCGGGCCGGCCGGAGCCACCGGCCTTCAGGGTCTTCAGGGTCTCCCCGGTCTCGACGGCCTCCCGGGCGTCCCCGGACTGCCCGGCCTGAGCGGCTTCGAGATCGTCCCGGCGACGGTCAGCATCGCCGGGTTCGGCGCCAGCGACTCGGTGACGGGCACGTGCCCAGCCGGCAAGAAGGCCATCTCCGCGACCGCCGGCTACGCCGCACCCCTGGCCGGCCTGCTCAGCCAGGTGACCCGCACGAGCGAGACAGCGTTCACCGCGCGCGGGCTCAACGCCCTGCCCGTGGCCCACCTCCTCACGCTCGACGTCGTCTGCGCCACCATCCCCGACTGAGCCGGACCGGCGCCGAATGCGTCAGTCCGCGATGTTGGGCACGAGGAGCACCGGGACCGGCGAGTGCCGCACCACCTGGGTGGCGGTGGAGCCGAACCGGAGCCCGGCGAACCCGCCGGCGCCCCGCACGCCGATCACCAGCATCTCCGCCTTCTGCGCGGCGGCGACCAGGATCTCGGCCGACTGCCCGCGCAGGGCGTAGAGCTCGAGGTCGACGTCGTCGCGGATCTCGGCCGCGGCGCAGTCGGCCTTCAGGTCCGCGATCACCGCCTGCTCGAACTCGGCGTAGGGCGGGATGAAGCCACCGACCATCGAGCCGGGACGCGGTGCTGTCGTGATGTGCCACACCCGTACGACGTGCAGCGTCACGCCGAGTCGGTGGGCGAGGTCGCCGGCCACGCGCACGACCGTGCCTGCGGCGCGCGAACCGTCGTGTCCCACGACGATCCCGCCAGTGATGTCAGCGTCGATCCGGACCATGCGACGAGCCTATAGCGGTTACGGCCTGCTGGGCGGGGAGAAGTCTTGACCCCAGCGTCACCAGATCCGGACGCGGCCCTCCGGCTCCAGCCAGAGCCCATCGCCCGGCGCGGTCTCGAACACCTCGTGGAACTCGTCGAGGTTGCGCACGATGTTGGCGCGGAACTCCGCCGGGCTGTGCGGGTCGATGGTGAGGTACTGCAGCTCCTGCTCCTTGCGGCGCTTGGTGCGCCACACGTGCGCCCAGTTGAGGAACAGGGTGCGCCGGTCGTCGGGCGCGGCCTCGCCGCCCCGGCTGATGACGTACGCCTTGTGCGCGATGGTCAGGCCGCCGAGGTCGCCGATGTTCTCGCCGACAGTGAGGCTGCCGTTGACGTGCTCGCCGGGGAGGTTGCGCGGCTCGAACTCGTCGTACTGGGCGACGAGAGCCTGCGACTTGGCCTCGAAGGCGGCCTTGTCGTCGGCGGTCCACCAGTCGTGCAGGTTGCCGTCGCCGTCGTACTGGGCTCCCTGGTCGTCGAAGCCGTGGCCCAGCTCGTGGCCGATGACCGCGCCGATGCCGCCGTAGTTCTCGGCGTCCTCGGCCTCGGGGCTGAAGAAGGGCGGCTGCAGGATGGCGGCCGGGAAGCAGATCTCGTTGGTGCCGGGGTGGTAGTAGGCGTTGACCGTCTGCGGCAGCATCAGCCACTCGTCGCGGTCGACCGGCTGTCCGACCTTCGCCAGCTGGCGGTCGGTCTCGAACGCCGACGCGGCGGCCACGTTGGCCATCAGGTCGTCGGCGGAGATCGTCAGCGCGGAGTAGTCGCGGAACTCCGTCGGGTAGCCGATCTTGGGGTAGAAGCGGTCGAGCTTGTCGTAGGCCTTCTGCTTGGTGTCCTCGCCCATCCAGTCCAGCGTCTCGATGGAGCGGCGGTAGGCGGTGACGAGGTTGGCGACCAGCTCGTCCATCATCTGCTTCGACGACGGCGGGAAGTGTCGCGAGACGTAGACCTTGCCGACCGCCTCGCCGATCGCGCCCTCGACGAAGTCGACGCCGCGCTTCCAGCGGGCGCGGAGCTCGGGGGTGCCGTTGAGGGTGCGGCCGTAGAAGTCGAAGTTGGCCTGGACGAACTCGTCGGGCAGGTAGGGCGCGGAGCTCCGCACGATGCGCACGTGCAGGATGTCGCGCCACGTCTCGATCGGGGTCTCCTCCAGCACCGCCGACAGGTGGGAGAAGAAGTCGGGCTGCATCACGATCGTGGTGCGCAGCGTCTCCTCGGTGCCGCCGAGCCCGGTCACGTAGGTCACCCAGTCGAAGGCGGGGCAGAGCTCGACCAGCTCCTCGAGGCTCTTGTGGTTGGTGGTCTTCTGCACGTCCCGCGTCTCGGCGGCCTCCCAGTGGCCCTGGGCCAGCCGGGTCTCGTACGCCAGCACGGCTGCGGCCGCGGCGGACGGGTCGTCGTGACCGCTCAGGGTGAGCAGGGTGGTGAGGTAGGCGAGGTACTTCTCGCGGATCTCGGCGAACTTGTCGTCGCGGTAGTAGGACTCGTCGGGGAGCCCGAGGCCGCCCTGGGCGAGGTAGACGACGTTGCGCGAGGCGTCGACGCGGTCCGGGGTGATGTAGGAGCCGAACAGGCCGGGGCCGCCGATCCGCTCGAACACGCCGAGGAAGGCAGCGAGCTCGGTGAGGTCAGCGACCGTGTGAGCGCGGTCGAGGAGTCCGCGGACCGGCTCCAGGCCCTTGGCCTCGATCGTGTCGGTGTCCATGAAGGACGCGTAGAGGTCGCCCACCTTGCGCTCGTCGTCGTCGAGCTCGTCTCGCGGGCGGTCCGCGAGCTCGGTGATGATGTCGCGCACCTGCTGCTCGGCGGTGTCGGCCAGCGCGATGAACGCGCCCCAGCTGGACTTGTCGGAGGGGATCTCGGTCTCGTCCAGCCACCGTCCGTTGACGTGGCCGAAGAGGTCGTCCTGCGGGCGGATGTCGGGGTTCATGCCGTCGCGGGCGGCGTCGAGGATCGTCACGCGCTCGACCCTAACCCCGGGTGCCCAGACAGGTCGTGTGGACGGGTGGCGGCGCACTGGTCCAGACCACGTGCTGGCACGAGTGGCAAAGGGCTTTGGATGCGCGAGGGTGGGGCGACCTGGACTGCCTATCGGGAGGACCCATGTCGCATCGCACGCGTGTGCTCACCCTGCTCGCCGCCGGCGGCCTCGTCGCCGCAGCCCTGGCGCCCACCGCCGGTGCCAGCGCCCCTGAGGACGCCGGCGCCGACCGGTCCGCTGCCGGGAACACCCGTCTGGCCGGTGGCTGGAAGGCCGTGTCGTCGGGCACGGTCGACGTGCTCTCGGAGATCACCCTTGCCCGTACGTCGGACGGGGTGCTGCACGCCGTCTACGCGCAGGACGTCGGCACGGCCGACGAGTACGAGCACACGGCGGTCTCCACGGCCGGCTCGGTGCTCTCCCGCAGCAAGCCGGTCGGCACCTGGGGCACCTTGATCCACAACCCCAAGCTGCTGCGCTCGACGACGGGGGGCCTCCGCCTGGTCTTCAGCGGGCTGCAGGACAACAACTCGGCCAACTTCTACTCCCACGGCTACGCCTACGACACGACCAGCGACGCCGCGGGCGCGGCCTGGGCGCTCCAGCCACGGGCGCTCACCAAGTTCGGTTACGCCTACTCCGGGTACGGCGTCGGCGCGACCACGCTGTCCAACGGGACCCCGGTCACCGCGGCCTCGCTCAACAGCGACACCTACTACCGCGTCGGCACCATCGACACCACGGACCAGAACGTCGTCACCAGCTCGCCGCCCGACGGCGTCGCGAGCGCCGGCCTGGGCAACTACTACTGGCACACCCAGCTGGTGAACAGCGGTGACGCGGTGTGGATGCTCAGCTACGTCGACGGCAGCAGCGAGGCGTCCGAGGGGATCTTCGCCCAGCAGATCCACCCCACGGTGGGCGCGGTGATGAAGGCCCCGGGCTCGACGACCGGGGGCGACTCCCTCAATCCCGACCAGACGATCGCGGCGGTCGCACGACCGGGCGGCGGCATCGTGGTGGCCTACAAGACCGGCTACCCCACCGCCAACGCGATCTCGGTCTGGCAGGTCGGCGGCAGCGTCAAGAAGATCAAGGCCAGGAACGTCTACCAGGTCGCCATGGACACCGGCGCCTCCGGCCGACTGTGGCTGGCCTGGGTGGACGGGTCCGACCAGGTGCACGCCGCCCGGTCCGCCCCGAGCGGGCTCGCCTTCGGGGCGGTCCAGAAGCTCGGCAAGCCGACCTCCTCCGCCGACCTGTGGCGGATCGCGGTGGACGCCTCGCTCGACCAGGGCACCGTGCTCGTCAACGACACGGTGGCCCAGAGGGTCTCCCTGCGCATGGTCAAGCCCGGTCTCTCCCTCAACGCCTCGGGCTCGCTGCGGGCCCAGAGGCAGGGCACGGTGAAGGTCAAGGTGACCGACGCCGGCGACGCCCTCAAGGGCGTGAAGGTCAAGGGCGGCGGCGACTCGTGCACGACCAAGGGGGACGGGACGTGCACCCTGACCGTCACCCCCAAGAGGAGCGGAAAGCTTGCATTCGTGGCCACCGAGGGTGGCTACGGAGCAGGCAAGGACATCGTCAAGGTCAAGAGGTAAGGACTCCACATGCGTGCTCGAGCAAGGATCCTCGCGGCTGGTCTCGCCGCCATCGTCACCGCAGGTCTGGCCGCCCCGCCCGGGACGGCAAAGACCGCCGAGCGGGTCGGGACGAGGTCCTGGACGGCCCTCACCGCGAGCTCGTCGCCCAACTTCGCCCAGGCAGCAGTGACCCGCACGGCCGACGGGCTCCAGCACGTCGTGTGGGTGGTGGACAACCCGGACCGCACCCACAACTACGAGCACACCACGATCTCCCGGACGGGAGCTCAGGGACCGGTGACCCGCGTCCTCACCTCCAACTGGGCGCAGCTCAGCACTCCGGTCGACCTGGGGGTGAACGCTGACGGCAGCCTCCGGCTGGCGTTCCGGGGCACGATCGACGGCGACACCTCCAACTTCTTCACCTACAAGGGCGTCTACACGGCCGTCTCCAGCGACGGCGGGGCGTCATGGGTGGTGCCCCGCGAGGTGCTGGCCAAGAGCATCGGTGACGGCGGCGTCACGATGGCCTACACCCCGGACGGCACCCCGATCACCGGCTACGGCGACACGGGCGGCTTCCACTGGAACGTCGGGACCGTCCCCGAGGCCGCGGTGCCGACCGCGACCGTGCAGGAGTTCACCGACCACGACGCCACCGCCGCCACGCTGGTCGCGACCGGCGCCTCGGTGCTCGTGGTCTACCAGAGCATCCGCGGTGGCGGCGTCTACGCACGGCAGGTCTGGCCGACCCTCGGTGCGGCGGCCAGGGCCCCTGGCGACTACACGAACCCGGGCCAGCCGATGGCCGTCGTCAACCGGCCCGGCGTCGGACCGGTCGCGGCGTACACGATCGACTCCAAGGTCGTGCTGTGGGACATCGCCGCCAACCGGATCCACCTCGTCCGCGGCATGGACGGTCCCAACAACGGCTCGCTCACCGTCCTCCCGGACGGGCACATGTGGGTCGCGGCGCAGGGCCCGATCGGCTACACCCCGCGGGTCTCCCGGGTGGCCGCCCGCGGCTGGAACATCGACCGCAGGCCGACGCTGCTCGATGACATGTACAGCACGTTCGGGCTCGAGATCACCAGCACGGACGCCCTCCGTGCCGAGCTGCTGCTGACCGCCAACGAGGCCGGCGACCCCAGCCGCATCCACGCGATGTCGGCGCTCGCGCAGCTGAGCCTCCGCGCGTCACCGAGCCGGTGGCGCGTCAACCGCGCGCAGACGGTCGTCTTCAAGGTCACCGACGTCGACGGCGGCGTGGCTCGCGCGAAGGTGAGGGCCGGCGGTCAACGGTGCACCACCAATGCGTCCGGCCGCTGCACGATCCGGTTCGCGCCCCGGTCCCGGCCCGGGCCGATCAACGCCAAGGCGACCAAGGCGAGCTACTACCCGGCCAGGAAGACCCTGCGCGTACGCCGCTGAGGCTCAGCGCACGCGTACGACCGACTTGCCGAGGGTGCGGCGCTCGTCCATGTCGACGAGCGCCCGCCCGAAGTCGGCGAGGTCGTAGGTCGCTCCGATCGGCGGCTTGACCACCCTGGACTCGATCATCGGCGCGAGGCGGTGCCACTGCCGCTGCATGTAGCCGGGCCGGGTCATGGCGTACGCCCCCCAGCCCACCCCGCGTACGTCGACGTTGCCGAGGAGCAGCCGGTTGACCTTGACCTCGGGGATGCCCTGCCCGGCGGCGAAGCCCACGACCAGCACCCGGCCCTGCTCGGCCAAGCAGCGCAGGGAGTCGGTGAAGGCGTCTCCGCCGACGACGTCGAGGACCACGTCGACGCCCTTGCCACCGGTGAGGTCCTTGACCTGGTCGCGGAAGTCCGGCCCGACGATCGCCTCGTCCGCCCCGGCCGCGCGCGCGAAGGCGGCCTTCTCCTCGGTGCTGACCACGGCGATGGTGCGGGCGCCCAGACCCTTCGCCACCTGGAGGGTGGCCGTGCCGACACCGCCGGCCGCACCGTGCACCAGCACGGTCTCCCGGTCGCGCAGGCTGCCGCGCTCCTCGAGGGCGAAGAGTGCGGTGAGGTAGTTCATCGGCAGGGCCGCGCCCTCGTCGAAGGACACCTCGTCGGGGAGGGGGAAGGTGAAGATCGCCGGGTTGGCGACCTGCTCGGCCGCCCCGCCGTGGAGGTTGACCCCCGCGACCCGCTGCCCCACGGTGAAGCCGCTCGACTCGGGAGCGCCGGGGTCGAGGACCACACCGGCGAAGTCGACGCCGAGGGTGAACGGCGGCTCGGGCTTGAACTGGTACTCCCCGCGGCTCAGCAGGAGGTCGGGGAACGCGACCCCGACGCTGTGCACCTCGACCAGCACGTCGTGGGCGCTCGGAGTGGGCTCGGGCACCTCGCGCACCTCGACGTCAGCGGGACCGGTGAGGGTGACGACCTGGACTGCGCGCATGCCGAGGAGGGTAGCGAGCAGGGGAGGTCAGGCCGGTCTCTTCCAGGACACGGCGTTGCCGTCGAAGGCGCTGTAGTCGTCGTGGTTGTCGAAGTACACCGTGTCGGGCGTCGGTGCGCCCTCATCAGCCAGGTAGACCAGGCACGCGTCCTGCGGGGCGTCCAGCTCGTCGACGGATATCGGTCCCTCCTGGCAGGGTGCGAAGTCCGCCACGACCGACAGGTGGGTCAAGGACACGCCGTCGGCCCACAGTCCGAGGTACTCGTCGAGCTCGATCGGGCGAGCGCCGGACTCCGGGGTGACCTCCACCTTGAGGTAGTACGGCGTCCGGCCGTCGTCGGCGTCGATGGTCGCCAGGTCGGCTGTGGTCCCCTGGACGACGTCGACGACCTTTAGGGACATGGTGCCGGCATCCTCGCTGCGCGTGACCCGTGCCGATTCCCCGAAGCTGAGCTCGGTGCCTGGAGGGGTCAGCCCTTCATCATCGGACTCACAGCCGGTGAGTGCCGCCAACGACATGACTGCGGCCAGCGTGATGCGGGTCCATGCACGGTGGGACATGGACGTCATTGTCGTGTGCTCGCTCAACTGATGCTCGACGGGTGATGGGGGTCGTTGCCTAGGCGTCCTTGATCGCGTCGATCAGGTCGTCGCGAAGCCCATCGGCAAGCACGTCGTGTGGGCGAACGACTTCGTCGGCCATGGTGGTCATCCCCTGGGTCAAGCGGTCTGGAGCCTGTCGGAGGCTTCCTTCCCCCCGCCGAGGGAGACAAACACGCGGCGAACCTAGCCGACGGCCTTGACCTCGCTGAGCTCGAAGTGCATCGGGTCGGTCCAGCGCCAGTCCCCGCCCCAGGCGAAGCCCCACTTCTTGAAGGTCGCCACCACGGCGCGGTTCATCTCCCCCACCGTGCCGCGGCCGTTGCCCGGGACGTTGAGGTCGAGGGCCAGGCCGAAGGAGTGGTTGGAGAGCGTGGTGGTGTTGGCGATGAAGCGCGGGTAGTAGCACCCGGCGTACTCCTCGGGGTGGATCTCGGCTGCCAGGCCGTCCTGCTGGATCTCGAGCAGCGCTTGCCGCAGCTGGGGGAACAGGGCCTTGTGACAGGTGACGCTGCCGAGGATCGGCACGACCTCGGTGCGGATGTTGGCCGCGACCCACGCGGGGTCCGGCGCGATCCGGCCACCGCCGAGGACGCGGTAGCGGTAGGTGCCCACCACGCTGCCCAGCGTGTCGCCGGTCGGGATCGCGGTGAGCCTGGCCCCGGGGTCGAGACCGATGCGAGACGCCACGTCGAGCATCTGGACGGACGCGTCCTTGCCCACCAGCTTCTCCAGCGGCTTGCGCAGGGTCGCCGGCGTGGTGCGGTCGGTGGAGATCAGCAGCCCGTTGTCGGTGGACATCTCGATGTCGTCGGCCCAGGCCGTGTTCACCACCATGTCGATCGTCGGGATCTGCGGCGTGTACGCCCCCACGTGCAGGGTCGGGGCGCCGTCCTCGCTGCCGAGCCGGATCATCCCGTCGTCGTCGGTGAGCCGCTTGGCGACCTTCTGGTCGATCGCCATCTCCCCGCCCGCCACCCGGTCCCAGGCCTCCTGGAAGTCCGCCACGTCGGCTTGCGTGAAGTTGCGGTAGCCCCTGGGGTCGACCGACGCGACGGTCAGCACGCGGTTCTCCAGGCTGACCTGTCCCAGCCCGATCCGCTCGGTGTGCGCGACGCCCTTCAGCCGCTCGATCTCCTTGACCAGCGCATCGTCGAGCGGCTGGTCCCACTGGACCAGGATGTCGGCGCTCCACAGCCGTCCGTCGCGCTTGCCCGGAGGGTCGACGGCGTGGTCGGGGTCCGCGACCGGCGGCGTGCCCGAGGGCTCGCCGGGATCGGTGCTCGGGTCCGACCCGGAGGTCTCGGACGCCGGGGTGGGATCCGGCTGGGCCGAGCTCCCGTCGCTGCACGCTCCGAGCAGCAGGACGAGAGCAGCGCCGACCGCCAGCCGATGTCGTCGTCGTACGCGCATGGGGAGACCTTAAGGAGTGGGTGTCCGGACCCGAGCGGGAACGGCGAACCACGACACCAGCCCGCCCACCACGAGGAGCGCCGAGCAGGCGAGCATCGCCGAGGCGTACGCCGTGTCGAAGCGCGCCGGGTCGCGGTAGTCGTCCCCGGCCAGACCCACGGCCATCGGCAGGGCAGCGACCGCGAGCAGGGAACCGGCGCGGGCGACGGCATTGTTGATGCCGCTCGCTATGCCGGTGACCTCGTCGGGCGCCGCGGCCAGCACCGTCGCCGTCAGCGGTGCGACCATGAGCGCGAGGCCCAGGCCGAAGACGGTGAGGCCCGGTGCGACGTCGCGCCACCACGTCACGTCGTCCCCGACGACCAGCAGCCAGAGGGTGCCGGCGGCCATCACGATCGGACCGAAGGTCATCGGGATCCGCGGACCGATGCGCTGACCCAGCGCGCCACCTCGGGCCGCGAGCAGGAGCATGCACGCCGTGATCGGGAGCGTGGCAAGGCCCGCCTGGAGGGCGTTGTAGCCGCCGACCGTCTGGAGCTGGAGGACGAGGAAGAACAGGATCGCGCCGAGCGCGGCGTAGACCAGCAGCGTCATCGCGTTGGCGGCGCTGAAGGTGCGGTCGGCGAACAGACCGAGAGGGACCATCGGCTCGGGCAGGCGTCGCTCGACGACGACGAAGACCACCGCCGCCAGCAGGCCGAGCCCGGCGGCCCAGGCCGTCATGGGGCCGCCGGCGTCGGTGAGGGCCCAGGTGATGCCGCCCAGCGCGATCGCGGCCAGCGCCGCGCCACCGAGGTCGAAGCGGCCGTGGGTGCGCGGGTCCCGCGTCTCCGGCACGCACCGCTGGGCCAGCCAGACGGTCAGGGCGGCGAGCGGCAGGTTGATGAGGAAGATCCAGCGCCACGAGGCGTGGTCGACCAGCAGCCCGCCCACCAGCGGGCCCAGCGCCGCGGCGATGCCCCCCAGACCGGACCAGGCACCGATGGCCCGGCCCCGGTCCACCGCGCGGAACGAGCCCTGGATCATCGCCAGGCTGCCCGGCGTCAGCAGCGCGCCGCCGATGCCCTGCAGCACGCGCGCCGCGATCAGGATCTCGGCGTTGGGCGCCAGTCCGCACAGGAGCGAGGCGCCCGCGAACCAGACCGTGCCGATGACGAAGACCCGGCGCCGACCGAGCCGGTCACCCAGCGATCCGCCGAGCAGGATCAGCGAGGCCATGGAGAGGAAGTAGCCGTTGGTGATCCACTGCAGCTGCGAGAGCGACGCGTCGAGGTCCTCGCCCATCGTGCGCAGGGCGACGTTGACGACGGTCCCGTCCAGCAGCGTCAGCCCGGATCCGAGGGTGGCTGCCGCGATGATGCCGCGGGCCCGCGGCGTACCCCATGCGACTGGACTCACCGGGCAACAGTAGATCTCAGCCGTCGAGCACCCGCCGCGCGAGCCACGCGATGTCGGCGCCGGTCTTCTCCGGTGAGGCCGACGGCTGCATCACGTGGCTGAGCACCACCCGGACGACCATGTCGGTGGCCGGCTCGAGGTAGTCCGGCTCGATGTCCGGGGCGTACGGCGCCACGCGGCCGCGGACGACCTCCTTGGCCGCCTCGAGCAGGGAGCTGGCGTTGGTCGTGAGCAGGGGCAGGAGCTCGGTGTCGGCGCCGTGCGTCGCGCTCACGACGGCGTGCAGGAGCTTGTTGGCGCGGGCGTAGGTCAGCACGTCGGACACCGCCCGCTCGATGGCGCGCGTCAGGTCGTCCGGCTCCGCGTCGAAGGCCTGCTCCACGACCTGCAGGAAGCGGGCGAGCTCCTCGAGGATCATCGTCTCGGCAAGGGCCGGCTTGGAGCCGACCTCGTTGTAGACGGTCTGGCGACTGACCCCGGCCGCCTCGGCCAGCCGGGCCATGGTGACCGCCGCCCACCCGGAGGAGGTGGTCAGCTCGACGGCCGCGGCGACGATCCGGTCGCGCGTGGTCCCCTCCAGCATCCCCGCCATGGTGATGAGTCTAGGGAGGGGCCACGACGCGGGGGCGGCGGCGTACGACGCCGTCAGGCGAGCGACCTCTCGGGCTCGTACGGCACGAAGTCGACCTTCTCCCGGACGCCGCAGTCGGGACAGCACCAGTCGTCCGGTATGTCCTTCCACGCGGTGCCGGCGGCGAAGCCCTCGTGCTCGTCACCGGCGGCGACCTCGTAGACGTACTCGCAGCTCGGACACCGCGCGGCCATCACCTCGGCCTCCGCTCCCGGCAGCTCCTCCCGGGCGAGGCGCGCCGCCTCCACCGCGGCGGCGTGGCCGGCGGCGTCGTACCTCTCCAGGTAGGCCGCCCGCTTGCGCGGGCTGATGTTGGCCAGCGTCACGTCGCCGCCGAAGTGGTCGACGACGCGCTGGTCCATCACGCGCCGCCAGACCGCGGGCACGATGGCCAGCACGATCATGCCGGCGTAGCCGGTCGGCAGGACCGGGCTCTCCTCGAAGTCGCGCAGTGTCTGGTAGCGCCGCGTCGGGTTGGCGTGGTGGTCGCTGTGGCGCTGCAGGTGGTAGAGCAGCACGTTGGTCGCGATGTTGTTGGAGTTCCAGCTGTGGCCGGGCAGCACCCGCTCGTAGCGCTGGCGGTCGCCGACGCCGACCTTCTGGCGGAGCATGCCGTAGTGCTCCATGAAGTTGACGACCTCGAGGAGCGAGAAGCCGACGACGGCCTGGATGAGGAGGTACGGCGCCACCTCGAGGCCGAACGCGGCGATCACCGCGGCCCACAGGAGGATCGACATCAGCCACGCGTTGAGCACGTCGTTGTCCAGGCGCCAAGGGCTCTGCTTGCGTCGGGCCAGGCGACGCTTCTCCAGCCGCCAGGCCGACTTCAGGGAGCCGCCGACCGTGCGCGGCCAGAACTGGTAGAAGTTCTCGCCCAGCCGGGCGCTGGCAGGGTCCTCGGGGGTCGCGACCCGGACGTGGTGGCCGCGGTTGTGCTCGATGTAGAAGTGGCCGTAGAAGACCTGCGCCAGCGCGATCTTGGAGAGCCAGCGCTCGTTGGCCTCCTTCTTGTGGCCGAGCTCGTGGGCGGTGTTGATTCCGATGCCGCCGATGCAGCCGATCGAGATCGCGAGGCCGATCTTGTCCAGCGTGGTGAGCGGCTGGTCGTCCAGCACGCCGAAGGCGTCCCAGCCACCGACGACCGCCATCGCGGAGACGAAGCCGACGTACTGGATGGGCAGGAAGAGGTAGGTGATCCACCGGTAGTACTTGTCGCCCTCCAGCGCCTCGATCACGTCGTCGGGAGGGTTGGAGCGGTCGAGCCCGGCGAGCAGGTCGATGGCCGGCACGATCCCGAGGATGACGATCGGCCCGACCCAGAACCAGACGCTCCAGCCGGTGGCGACGTAGCCGCCGAAGGCGACGAACGCCAGGCTCGGCACGACCAGGCCGATCAGCCACAGGTAGCGCTTGCTGTCCTTCCAGAGCTCGGTCGTGCCTTCGGGGACGGTGCCGCTGGGGGCGAGTCGGGTGGGGTAGCCGGCCATCTGCCTGACCTCCTGACGTGGGGTTTACAAGACCATACGATCTGTAAACCGCATTGACAAGAGGGAGGGATCTGTCAACCTCGGCGGAATCCCCGGCTGGCCGGTGTCTCAGGGACGCCACCGACCGGGGGCGCGCGGCGGCGGCGGGCCGATAAGGTCTGGCGCATGCAGCATCCCTTCGGCATCGACTTCGGCGGCACCGGCATCAAGGGCGCGCCGGTGGATCTCGGGCAGGGCGACTTCGCCCACGACCGTGTCCGCATCGACACCCCCAAGCCGGCCACCCCGCAGGCCGTGGCCGCGGTGTTCCAGCAGATCGTCGACAACTTCCCGGCCTCGACCACACCGGTCGGCGTGACGGTGCCCGGCATCGTCCGCCGAGGCGTCGTGATGTCGGCCGCCAACATCGACAAGTCGTGGATCGGCGAGGACGCGGACGCCATCTTCACGCAGGCGCTGGGCCGCGAGGTCCACGTCGTCAACGACGCCGACGCCGCCGGGCTCGCGGAGGCGGAGTACGGCGCCGCGCGCGGGCGACAGGGCCTTGTCATGGTCATCACCCTCGGCACCGGCATCGGCTCGGCGATGATCTTCAACGGCCAGCTGGTGCCCAACTCCGAGATGGGCCACCTCGAGATCGACGGCGAGGTCGCGGAGGTACGCGCCGCGACGAGCGCACGCGAGCGCGAAGGCCTCTCCTGGGAGGCCTGGTCCGAGCGCCTCACCACCTACTTCCGTCACCTCGAGCGCCTCTTCACCCCCGACCTGTTCGTGGTCGGCGGCGGGGTCAGCAAGTCGTGGGAGAAGTTCGGCCACCTGATCGAGGTCGAGACCGAGCTGGTGCCCGCCACCCTGCAGAACCGGGCCGGCATCGTCGGCGCCGCGCTCGTCGCCCACCGCAAGGCAGGCACGGAGGACTGAGCCGGGCCCACGGAGGTCGGCTCCTCAGCCGACCACTGTGCCTACCCCTGCCGGAATCCCCGCGTACGCGGGGATTCCTGCATCTCCGGGGTGTTGCAACCCCCATGACATGCGCGACTCGCCCACGAGGTCGGCGTTATGACACCCACCGAGGACGTACGACGTCGCGCGGGCGAGTGACCTCGGCTGGCCCACGCTCAGCTCGCCGCCCGGCGTCGTCTGACTGACGAGCGAGCAAGCGTGACGAGCGCTGCGAGGTGGCGCCGTCGAGCGAGGAGGGATGACGACGCCTTCAGGGGCGGCGAGCACGCGCGAGCGGAGCGAGCGCCGAGGACTCAGCTCTCCCGGCCGCTGATTGCGGCGGCGACGCGCTTCGTCACGTCGGGGTGGAAGACGCTCGGGATGATGAAGGCCGGGTGCAGCTCCTCGGAGCTGACGGTGTCGGCGATCGCCTTCGCGGCGCGCAGCAGCATGTCGATGGTGACCTCGTCGGCGCCGGCGTCGAGGAGGCCGCGGAAGACGCCGGGGAAGGCGAGCACGTTGTTGATCTGGTTGGGGTAGTCCGAGCGGCCCGACGCCACCACGGCGGCGTACTTGTCGGCCTCCGCGGGGTCGACCTCAGGGTCGGGGTTGGCGAGGGCGAAGACGATGGGCTCGGTCGCCATGGACGGGATCCACTCGGGGTCGAGGATGCCGGGGGCGGAGACGCCGACGAAGACGTCGGCATCCACGAGCACCTCCTGGAGCGACCCGGTCGCGCGGCGCGGGTTCGTCGCCGCGGCGAGCTCGGTGTGGGCCTCGGACAGGGAGGCGTCACCCTCCGCCAGTGCACCTTCGCGGTCGACGACCACGACGTCGCGCGCACCGGCGGCCAGCAGCAGCGTCACGATGGCAGTGCCGGCGGCACCGGCTCCCGACACGACGATCCGGACGTCGGTGAGCTCCTTGCGCACGCACCGCAGGGCGTTGGTCAGGGCCGCCAGGACGACGATCGCGGTGCCGTGCTGGTCGTCGTGGAAGACCGGGATGTCGAGCGACTCGCGCAGCCGGCGCTCGATCTCGAAGCAGCGCGGCGCGGCGATGTCCTCGAGGTTGATGCCGCCGAAGCCGGGCGCGATCATCTCGACGGCCTTCACGATCTCGTCGGTGTCCTGGGTGGCCAGGCAGATCGGCCACGCGTCGATGTCGGCGAAGCGCTTGAAGAGCGCCGCCTTGCCCTCCATCACCGGCATCGCGGCGCCCGGGCCGATGTTGCCCAGGCCCAGCACGGCGGAGCCGTCGGTGACGACCGCGACCGAGTTGCCCTTGATGGTGAGCTTGCGGACGTCCTCGGGATTCTCGTAGATGGCCATCGAGACCCGGCCCACGCCGGGCGTGTAGGCCATCGACAGGTCGTCACGGGTGCGCAGCGGCACCTTGGAGGTGACCTCGATCTTGCCGCCGAGGTGGAGCAGGAACGTCCGGTCGCTGACCTTGTGCACGGTGACGCCGCCCACGGCGTCGACGGCAGCGACCAGGTCCTGCGAGTGGGACGCGTCCGAGGCCGAGCACGTCACGTCGACCACGAGCCGGTCGTGCCGGGACTCGGTCACGTCGATCGCGGTCACCACGCCCCCGTTCGCCGAGATCGCCGTCGCGACGGCGCCGACGACGCCGTGGTCGGGGGCGGTGTACAACCGCATGGTGATCGAGTACGACGACGCGGTTGCTGCCATGGCCTGCACCCTTCCCCCACCACGGGGTTACGGGCAAGTCATGTCCGCATAGGCTCACGTTGTGAACACAGAGTTCGCCGACAACCCCCGACGCCATCGCTTCGAGCTGCGATCCGGCGACGAGGTGCTCGGCTTCATCGTCTACCGCCTCGCCGACGACTCGATCACCCTGGTGCACACCGAGGTCGACCCGGCCCACAGCGGCAAGGGGTACGCCGCGACCCTGGCCAGGGCGGCGCTCGACGAGGCCCGCAGACGCGGGCTGGCGGTCGTGCCGACGTGCCCCTACGTCGCGTCGTACATCCGCAAGCACCCGGAGTACGCCGACCTCGTGGCATAGCCGCGCAGCGAAATCTGCGCGCCGGACGCGCGCCGGCACCCGAGGACGTCTTATAGTCCCGCGACAGCGGGGGAACGGGGGGGCTCATGGCAGAGACGGACGTCGACGAGGCGGATGCCGTCGTCGCGCAGCGACTGGGGTTCATCACCCGACCGCTGCGGACGCTGGTCAACGCGCCGCACCTGCTCGTGCTGCTGGTGCTGGGCATCTGGGTCGGCTGCTCCCTCACCTACGCGGTGCTCGAGGACAAGGGCCCGATCGAGGGCCTCTGGTGGGGCATCGTCACGGGGTCGACGGTCGGCTACGGCGACTTCTACCCCGCCTCCATCGCCGGCCGAGCGGTCGGCGCGATCCTCATCGTCTCGATGCTGGTCTTCGTCCCGATCGCCATCGGCCACGTCATTGCCAACCTCGTCTTCGACAAGGAGTCGCTCGCCGTGGCGACCGTGCTGGAGGACGTCCACGAGCGCATCGACCGCCTCGAGCACCTGACCCTCGCCTCCCTCGAGGCGCAGCACGGCCGGGAGTGGCTCGAGCAGCGGCTCACCGAGTACGACGAGGCCGACGCCGCCCGCACCGACGTCGCGGAGCAGATGCTCGCCATGTTCAAGCCGAAGTTCGACCCGAAGTTCGACCCCACGGAGCACAGCCGCTCGGACACTGGAGGACCTCGATGACCACGCCCGTCCGCCGCCGCATGCGGTCCTCGAGCATTGCGCTCGGGATCACCGCGGTGATGGCCTCCAACCTGACCGGGTGCGCGTCCAGCGCCGACTACGCCGCCGTGTGCGTCGACCCCGAGACCAAGGAGCGCGTCGACGACGACCAGTGCGACGACGACTCCGACTACCACGGGACCGGCTCCGGCTTCTTCTGGTACTACCTCGGCGCCAGCTCCCGGGTCCCCGCGATCGGCCAGACGACCTCCGGCGGCACGTGGTCCGGCAGCACCCTCAACGGCACCGTGCAGCGCGGCGGCCTGCCGACCACCGGAGGCTCGACCGTGAAGTCCAGCACCACCAAGGGCGGGTTCGGCGGCAGCTCGCGCGGCTTCGGCTGACCCCTCGGACCTCTCGCACGCCCACCTCCGTACGCCGTCCTTCCGCCTGCAGCCAGGAGAACTCGTGACCGACCTGCTCAACGCCCTGCTCCACGCCGTCGCCTACGCCCTCGTCGGGGGCGTCATGCTCGTCGTGGCCTACTACGTCCTCGACCTGGCCACGCCCGGCCACCTCGGCACCCACCTGCGGGGGGTCGACGAGAACGGCCTGGAGTCGGTGCACGCTCATTCGCGCTCGGCAGGAGTGGTCACGTCGGCGTGGCTGGTCTCCAACGCGGCCGTGCTGTTCACCGCGATCTGGACCAACGGCGAGACGTCGCTCGGCTGGGCGCTCGGCTGGACGGTGTCCTTCGGCGCCCTCGGCATCGCGCTCAACACGCTGATGTTCTTCGCGGTCGAGGCGATCACCCCGGGCAACCTGCGCAAGATCGTCACCGACCCCGGCCCGGTGCGGCCGCTGGCCTACGTCGCGGCGTCGGTCGCGCTCTCGGTGGGCGCCATCGTCTGCGCCAGCATCGCCTGATGTGGCGTCACCGCTCCCGCGCCCGTGAGGGTTGGCGCGACAAGGTCGTGGAGCAGGGCCTGGTCTTCCCGGTCACCAAGATGCCCGACGGCTCCGAGCTCCCCTACTGGAACGAGGACGCCTGGTACGAGGTGACCATGGAGGAGGTGGAGACCCTCGAGGCCGCCACCGAGGAGCTGTGGGCCATGTGCCTGGCGGCCGTCTCCCACATGGCCACGACGATGACCGACGAGCGCCTGGGCCTGCCGCCCGGCTCGCTCGAGGTCGTACGCCGTTCGGTGGAGGCGGGCGACCCGGCCCTCTACGCCCGCTTCGATCTCGCCTACGGCGCCGACGGCTCGATCAAGATGCTCGAGATCAACGGCGACACCCCCACCGGCCTGGTGGAGACCGGGATCGTCCAGTGGAACTGGATGGAGGACGTGATGCCGGAGATGGACCAGTGGAACTCGGTCCACGACCGGCTGATCGCCGGCTGGCGCAAGCTGCGCCGCTCCGGGCACTTCGACGGCGACCGGATGCACTTCCTCTACGACCTCGGCGAGGAGGACTCCTACGACGGCGGTGAGATGGAGATGACCGTCCACTACCTGATGGACGCCGCCATCCAGGCGGGGTGGCTCGCCCTCGCGCACCCGATGGCCGAGGTGGGCTGGAACCCCGACGCACGGGAATACCGCGACGTCCACGACGAGCCCATCCGCAACGCCTTCAAGCTCTACGCCTGGGAGGAGATGCTCGCCGAGCCGTTCGGCCGGTTCGTCGTCGACCGGAGCGAGGCGCGGCCGACGCGGTGGATCGAGCCGGCCTGGAAGGTGCTGCTCTCCACCAAGGCGCTGCTGCCCGTGCTGTGGGAGCTCTACCCCCACCACCGCCTGCTGCTGCCGGCGTACTTCGACGAGCCGCGCGACCTCGAGCGGTGGGTCGCCAAACCCCTGCACGGACGCGAGGGCGACAACATCCGCATCCACCTCGACGACATGCTCGAGGACGTCGTGATGCCCGGTGGCTACGGCGACGAGGGCTGGGTCTACCAGGCCTACACCGACCTGCCGAGCTTCGAGGGCAACCGCGTCGTCCTCGGGTCGTGGATCGTCGACGGCGAGGCGGCCGGGATGCTCGTGCGCGAGTCCGACAACATGGTCACCGACTACTTCTCGCGCGTCGCGCCCCACGTGATCAGCGACGGGCTCGCTCCGTCGGAGGCGCAGGTCGCGCAGTGGCTGGCCGAGCGGGTCGGACCCGACGCCCCCACCCTGCCCACCTGACCTCTAGCGCACCACCGAGTCGGTGATCGTGCGGCTCGCGCCGAGGAAGAAGATCCCGGGCAGTGTCTCGAAGCCGTCGCTGGGGTTGTCGGTGAGCCGCGAGCCGCGGATGGTGAGGGTGCCGCTGCGGTCGTTGGAGACGAAGAAGATCGCGCCGCCACCCTCGCGTGCATGGTTGCCGGTGAGCGTGGAGTCCTCGAGCTCGAGACGGATGGCGTTGCCGTCCATGTAGATCGCGCCACCGGACCCGCCCCCGGGCGTGCCGGGGCGCGACGGGTTGGCCCCCCGCCCGAGCGCGCGGTTGTCGGTGAACGTCGACGACACGATCCGCCACGAGACGCCGATGCTGCTCAGCGCGGAGCCGTTGCTGCACCGCCCGCCCACGAAGCTGGAGCGGCGTACGACGACGGGGCGGTCGCGGTGCTGGTCGAGCACGCGGACGGCGCCCCCGCCCAGGTCGGGACCGGTGCGGTCGCAGCGGTTGCCGACGAACTCGGAGTCGACGATGCGCAGCCGCCCGCCGCGGACGAAGATCGCGCCTCCACCGCCGCCGTCGGTCGTCTCCCCGGTCGCGTTGCCGTCGACGAAGCGCATCCGCCTGACCACGAGCTCGGGCTCGGCCTGGTCGTCGCAGTGCGACGTCGTCCAGACCTGCGCCCGGTCGCAGGTGTTGACGTAGAGGATGCGACGCTGCCCCTGGCCGCTCAGGGTGACGAGCCCGCCGCCGTCGAGCACGACCCGCGCCGAGGTGTTGACCACCTTGGCGGTGCGCCGCATCTCGATGGTGACCGGCTCCGGCCCGCAGTCGAAGGCGATGACCCCTCCGCGGGCCACCGCGCGGACCACCGCACGTGAGGTGCAGGAGCCGGGAGTGCCCGTGCCGACCACCGTGTCGGCCCGGGCGCTCTTCATCGCTGGTTGAGGAGGGTGCGCAGCGCCCGTGACGAAACCCGATGCCATCGCAGGCGCCGCCGACGCCACCACCGCGGCGACGAGCGTCGCGGCGAGGACGCCGGCCCTGCTCACAGCGCCTTCTCGAGAGCCTTCTCGATGTCGCCGGAGAGCTTCTCCGGCTCGGTGGTGGGCGCGTAGCGGTTGATGACCTGGCCGTCGCGACCGATGAGGAACTTGGTGAAGTTCCACTTGATCTTGTCACCCAGCAGGCCGCCCTTGGAGTCCTTCAGCCACTCGAAGAGCGGGTGTGCGTCGTCGCCGTTGACGTCGACCTTGGAGAAGAGCGGGAAGGTCACCCCGAAGTTGCGCTCGCAGAAGTCGGAGATCTCCGCCTCGTCACCGGGCTCCTGGTTGCCGAACTGGTCGCAGGGGAAGCCGAGCACGACCAGCCCCTGGTCGGCGTACGTGTCGTGGAGGTACTGCAGGCCCTTGTACTGGCCGGTGAACCCGCACTGCGAGGCGGTGTTGACCACCAGCACGACCTTGCCGTCGTAGTCGGAGAGGTCGGCGTCGGTGCCGTCGATCGCGGTCGCCGAGAAGTCGGAGAGAGAAGTCATGGACGCGGAGTCTGCCAGTCGTCACGAACACCGTCCTCATCGAAGCGTCCACCGAACGCCCAGTGCGACAGCGGTCTGCGGACCCGGTCACGGTGGTCGCGGGCAGCGGTCCGCTCGTCCACGTCCGCCGGGTCGCCGGGCACGCCGACCGCGATCCCGGTGAGCAGCTGGTGCGTGGGAGGTACGCCGAGCGCCTCGGCGAGAGCCTCGTGGTCGAAGCCGGCGAACTGGTGGGCGTGCAGGCCCATCGCCCGCGCCTGGAGGGTGAGGTGGGCCGCGGCCTGCCCCACGTCGTGCAGGGCGTAGTCGCTGTACGCCGGTGCGTCGGCCTCCTCGCCCGTGCGCACGTGGGCGGCGGTGACGAAGACGACCGAGGCGCGAGGCACCCAGCCGGAGTTGCCGCGGCTCAGCGTCGCGACCAGCCGGTCGTGGTTGGCCGTGCCGGGGACGCAGACGAAGAACACCCAGGGCTGGCTGTTGCCGGCGCTCGGTGCCCACTGGGCCGCGTGCAGCAGGGTCTGGATCTCGCTGTCGGTCAGCCGGTGGGAGTCGTCGTACACGCTCGCGCTCCAGCGCGACCGCATCGGCTCGGCGAGGCCTTCGGCGCTGGGCTGGGGAGCTTGTGGGGTCACGCCGCCGAGTATGTCCGCCGCGTCGGCGGTCCCCACACGCGCCCGCCTTTTGACACTAAGAATCGTTCTCAATAACCTTGCGGCGCTCTCCGTCCTCCGAAAGGCGCCACCTCATGCGAAGCCCCCTCCCTCTGCCCACGGCCGTGGCCGTCGTCGCAGCCCTCCTCACCCTGAGCGCCTGCGGGTCCGGCTCACGCGACGGCGCGGCCGCCGAGGACACCCTCCGGATCGCCGGACCCTTCGAGGTGCACAGCCTCGAGCCGGCCGCGGACGGCGAGGTCTTCACCCGCCTCCAGGTGAGCGAGACGCTGGTCACCAGCGACATCGAAGGTGAGCTGGCACCGGGCCTGGCCACGGAGTGGTCGTCCTCTGCCGACGGCACCGAGTGGAGCTTCGAGCTGGTCGAGGACGCGACGTTCCACGACGGCTCCGCGCTGACACCCGACGCCGTCGTCGAGGCCGTCGAGAGGGCCGCGGCGGTGGAGGCCAGCCCCCTCGCCGAGGTGCCGATCGAGCAGATCGAGGCCGACGGGTCGTCCGTCACCTTCCGCCTGTCCCGGCCCGACCTGACCCTGCCGGCCGTGCTCACCCACTACAGCACCGCGGTCCTGGCGCCGGCCGCCTACGACGCCGACGGTCACGTGACGGAGGTCATCGGGACCGGTCCCTACGAGGTCACCGAGCTCGAGCTCCCCGCCTCGATCTCGACCACCGCGTCCCCCGAGTGGCGAGGGGAGCAGCCGGCCGTGGCGAAGGTCTCCTTCCAGGCGGTGGGGCGGCCCGAGTCCCGCGCCCTGATGGCCGTCAGCGACCAGGCTGACGTCGTCTTCGGCCTCGAGCCTGCCGGACGCGAGCAGGTCGAGGGTGCCGACGGCGTACGCATGGAGTCGAGCCTGCAGCCCCGGACCATCCTCATGAAGGTCAATGCCGACCACCCGATCCTGGGCGACGAGCGGGTCCGCCGGGCGCTCAGCCTGGCCCTGGACCGTGAGTCCATGGCCGACGCCGTCCTCCGGGAGGAGGAGCTGGCCGCGACCCAGCTGCTGCCGCCCTCCCTCACGGCGTGGCACCCCGACCTCGAGCCCCTCACCCAGGACCAGGACACGGCGCGCGACCTGCTCCGTGAGGCCGGCTGGTCCGAGGGCTCCGGCGGCGTCCTCGAGCGCGACGGCAAGCCCCTGGCGCTGACCCTGATCACCTACCCCGACCGGCCCGAGCTCCCCGCCCTGGCGACCGCCATCCAGGCCGCCCTCGCCCAGGTCGGCGTACGGCTCGAGGTCGAGGTGACCAACTCCAGCGAGATCCCCGCCGGCCAGGCTGACGGCACCCTCGAGCTCGCCCTCATCGCCAAGCACTTCGCACTCGTCTCCGACCCCTTGGTCGACATCGCCGCCGTCTTCGCACCTGAGGGCAACGACTGGGGCGTGATGAACTGGCATGACGACCGGGTCACCCGCGCGATCGACGCCCTCCTCGCCGGGGGATCGGAGTCCGCCGCGGCGAAGAACCGCGAGACGATCGTGCGCACCGCGCACGAGGAGCTGCCGCTCATCCCGGTCGCCTGGTATCGCATGAACGCCGCCGTCAGCGACCGCGTCGAAGGGTTCGTGATGGACCCGCTCGAGACGACGTGGCGCCTCACCGACCTGCAGTGGGCGTCGTGACGCCACGCGGAGCGGCGTACGCCGGTGTCCTGGCGCGCCGCGCGGCCCAAGGCGTCGGCGTGGCCGGCCTGGTGTCGGTGCTGTGCTTCCTGATCGTGCACCGGCTGCCCGGCGACGCCGCCTACCGGATCGCGGCCGGCCGCTACGGCTACGACCTCGTCGACGAGGAGGCCGCGGCCTCGGTCCGCGCCGAGCTCGGTCTCGACCGGCCGGCCTGGCAGCAGCTCGGCGACTGGGTGCTCGACCTCGTCCAGCTCGACCTCGGTCGCTCCCTGGTGACCTCGCGCCCCGTGGCGGAGGAGGTCGGCTACTACCTCGTGGGCACCCTGCAGCTCGCCGCGGTCGCCCTGGTCCTCGCCTTCGTGCTCGGGGCCGGGATGGGCGTCGCGGCTGCCCGGCGGCCGGGCGGGCTGGTGGACCGGCTGGCCACCGGCTGGGTCGCTTCCGTGCGCGCCGTGCCGCCGTTCCTCCTGGGCCTCATGCTCGTCGTGGTGTTCTCCGCCCAGCTGGGCCTGCTGCCCGCCGTGGGCCACGGTGACGCCGCGAGCCTCGTCCTTCCCGCGCTGACCCTCGGCCCCGGCCTGTCCGGGCTCGTCGCCCGGATCACCCGCGACGCGGTCGTGGAGGTCCGCGCGTCGGAGTACGTGCAGTTCGCCCACACCAAAGGGCTCGCCGAGCGGTGGGTCGTGCTGCGCCACGTCGTGCGCAACGCCGCGGTGGTCCTGGTCCCCTACCTCGGGGTCCAGGCCGTCATCCTGATCGAGGGCGTCGTCGTGGTGGAGAGCCTGTTCGCCTGGCAGGGACTGGGTCACGCGCTCGTGCACGCCGTGTTCTGGCGCGACGTGCCGGTCCTCCAGGCCACCGCCCTCGTGCTCGCCCTGCTGATCGTGGTCGTCAACACCGCCGTCGACGTCCTCGTGCTCTGGCTCGACCCCCGCCCGCGCCGGTTGGAGGCCACCCGATGACCACGCCGCTGCTCGAAGCGACTGCGACCATCCCCACGGGGAGGCGACGACCCCTCGCTCGCCGTGCCGCCCTGCTCGGGCTCTCCCTGCTGGCCGCCTTCGCGATCGTCGGGCCCCTGCTGCTGGCGGACCCGTCGGCACAGGACCTGAGCCGCTTCCTCGAAGCGCCCAGCGCGTCGGAGCCCCTGGGGCGCGACGACTACGGGCGCAGCGTGCTGGCACGGCTCGCGCACGCCACCAGGCTGTCGCTGGCGCTCTCCGCGCTCTGCGTCGCCACCGCGCTGCTGCTCGGCACCGTCGCGGGCATCCTCTCCGCCTGGTTCGGCGGCTGGATCGACGCCGTTCTCCGGGCCGTCTCGGAGGCCTTCGTCGCGGTGCCCGCTCTCCTGGTCGTGCTGCTGGTCTCCGCCCTCGCGTCGGGCGGCAGCCTGTGGGCGCTCTACCTGGGCCTGGCCCTCGCCCAGTGGGTGGAGTACTTCCGGGTGGTGCGAGCGCGCAGCGGCCTGGTGCTCGGGTCTCCTGCCGTCGAGGCCGCCGGACTGCTCGAGCTCGGGCCCGCGCACGTCGTACGACGTCACCTCTGGCCCGACCTGCGGCCGCTGCTCGGCACGCTCGCCGCGCTCGGGATGGTCACCTCGATCCTCGCGATGTCGACGCTCGGGTTCGTGAAGGTCGGGCTGCAGCCGCCGCGGGCGGAGCTGGGCCTGATGATCACCGAGTCCTTCCCGTTCTACGACGTGGCGCCCTGGATGTCACTGGCTCCCATCGCGGTGCTCTTCCTGCTCACCGTCTGCTTCCTGGCCCTGCGTGACTCGAAGGAGCGCTCGTGACCGACCCCCGCCCAGGTGACGACCTCGTCATCCACCACGCCGTCGTCCAGCACGGCACCACCACGCTCGCCGACGTCAGCGACATCCGCCTCGAGCCCGGCCGCCCGTTGACCATCATCGGGGAGAGCGGGTCGGGGAAGTCCGTGCTCGCCCACGCCGTCATGGGCACGCTGCCGCCCGAGCTGGTGGCCCGCGGCTCGATGACCATCGGCGCGGTCCCCTTCGACCTCGCCGACCCGACCGGTCGACGACACCTGTGGGGACGTTCGCTGGCACTGCTCCCCCAGGAGCCCGCTCTGGCCCTCGACCCCACCCTGCGCGTACGCGCCCAGGTCGCCGAAGGCGTCGCCGGGTGGCGGCCGCGACACCCGGATGCGTCGCGGATGGCAGACGAGCGCCTCGCCCGGCTGGGCCTGACCGAGGTCGGCGGCTCCTATCCCCACACCCTCTCCGGCGGCATGGCCCAGCGCGTGGCGTACGCCGCCGCGACCATCGGCGGCGCCCGGATCCTGGTCGTCGACGAGCCGTCGAAGGGCCTCGACCGGCACTCGCTGGACCGGCTGGCGGACCTGCTCTCGGCGCACGTGCGCGAGGGAGGCCTCCTGCTGACCATCACCCACGACCTGGAGCTGGCCCGCCGGCTCGGCGGCGACGTGATGGTCATGCGCGAGGCGGCAGTCCTCGAGTCCGGCTCGGCAGAGAGGGTGCTGACGGCGCCTCAGCACGCCTACACCAGGGCCCTGCTGGCAGCGGAGCCCTCGCGGTGGGACTTCCCGTGGATGCGCGGCGTCGCTGCGACGGACGCAGCGGCGGAGCCGCTCGTCGCCGCCGAGTCGATCACCAAGTCCTACGGTGCCGCGCCGCTCTTCGAGGACGTCTCCCTCCAGGTCCGCCCCGGCGAGCGCTGGGCGCTGACCGGACCCAGCGGCGCCGGGAAGACCACGCTGGGCAACGCACTGCTGCGGCTGACCTCGGTCGACAGCGGGTCGGTGGCCCACAGCCGGGCGACCGCCGGTGGCCGGCTGCAGAAGCTCTACCAGGACCCGGGTCACTCCTTCCCCCGGCGCGTCCGGCTGGAGACGGCGATGGGCGACGTCGTACGCCGCCACGGAGTCGAGGCCGGTCGGGTGGGGTCGCTGCTCGAGAAGGTCGGCCTGCCCCACGAGATCCTCCGGCGTCGACCCGGACAGGTCTCGGGCGGCGAGCTGCAGCGCATCGCGATCGTGCGCGCGATGCTTCCCCGACCGGCGCTGATCTTCGCCGACGAGGCGACGTCGCGACTCGACCTGGCCACCCAGGCGACCACGATGGACATCTTGATGACCGAGGTCGAGGACAACGGGTGCGCCCTGTTGCTCGTCACCCACGACACGGCGCTGGCCCGTGCCGTCACGCACCACCAGGTCAGGCTGGGCAGCCCGGACGACGTGGACATCAGGAGCGAGGATCCCGTCGCTGTCTCCTGACCGATCGCACTAGTCCACGATCTGCGCCGGACGGTAGACGCGGGGCGAGTGAGCTGACCCGCCCTGGCCGGCCGCTCAGGCCTCGACGCCGAGGAGCGCGAGGAAGGCGGACGCGGCCGGCGACAAGCCGTCGAGCGCCGGGGTGAAGGCCTCCGGGAGCAGCGCCACGCACAGGCCGCTGCCGGGCACGGCCCGCAACAAGAGGCAGGCCCCGGATCGATGGATCCGGGGCCTGTCGCTGTGCGCGAGGGGGGAGTTGAACCCCCACGTCCTTTCGGACACACGGACCTGAACCGTGCGCGTCTGCCTATTCCGCCACTCGCGCGAGAAGCAGCGGCAAGGCTACCCCACGCTCGTCGCGCGCTCCCAATCGGCTGAGGCGTCCTGGGGTCCGCCGCGAGGTGGCGCCACATCTCCCCTCTCATGGGAGTCCTCGAGCGATCTGCCGCCGCCATAGGGGCGGCACCGTCGCGCCATCCCACGCGGCCGGTACGCTCGGCCGCAACCGATCGGGCGGCTCGATGGACCCTGCCGCCACATCGACGTGACCCGAGCGCGAGGAGAGGAGGCCCGACGATGAACGCCCTGCAACGCTTCGAGCACCGCCTCGAGCAGCTCATCTCCGGTGTCTTCGCCCGGGCCTTCCGCAGCGCGGTGCAGCCGGTCGAGATCGCCGCCGCTCTCCAGCGCGAGTGCGACAACAACGCGCAGGTGTTGAGCCGCCAGCGCCGCCTCGTGCCCAACGACTTCCGCGTCGAGCTCTCCCCCACCGACCTCGACCGCATCGTCGGCCTCGGTCGCGCGCTGGAGCAGGACCTCGTCGACCAGCTGCAGGACCACGCCGACGCCCAGGGCTACGTCTTCACCGGCCCGATCTCGGTGGCCTTCGAGTCCGCCGACGACCTGACGACCGGCCGCTTCCGGATCCGCAGCAAGGCCCAGGCGAGCGTGACCGACAACGACCAGCGCACCCGTACGCGCTCCTCCCACGCCACGCTCGAGGTCAACGGCACGCGCCACCCGCTGCGCCCGCCGGGCCTGGTCATCGGGCGCGGCACCGAGGCCGACCTGCGGATCAACGACCCCGGCGTGAGCCGCCGCCACCTCGAGCTCGAGGTGAGCATGGACGGCGTCGAGGCGGTCGACCTGGGCTCGACCAACGGCATCCTGGTCGACGGCACCAAGGTCTCCCGCACCCGGCTGCGCGACGGGTCGACGATCAAGATCGGGCACACCGAGATGACGGTCCGCATCGACGGCGGCCGTGACGAGGCCGGGGGCTGGAATGTCTGAGCTGACCCTCTTCCTGATCCGCGTGGCCTTCCTGGCCATCCTCTGGATCTTCGTGCTCTCCGCGATCTCGGTGATCCGCTCCGACATGTTCGGCGCCCGCGTCCCCGAGACCGCTCGCGGAGCGGCCCCGGCCCCCGCGGCCCGCAAGTCCGCGAAGCCCGGCAAGGCCAGCAAGAAGCCGCGACGCGGCGCGCCCACTCACCTGGTGGTGGTCGAGGGCGAGAACCCGGGCACCCGCGCCGAGCTCGCCGACGCCCCACTCCTCATCGGGCGCGGCAGCGACGCGGCGATCAAGCTCGACGACGACTACGTGTCCACCCGCCACGCCCGCATCGCCGCCAGCGGCGACGAGTGGTTCGTCGAGGACCTCGGCTCGACCAACGGCACCTACGTCGGCCCCGTCCGCATCACGCAGCCCACCACCATCGGCGTGGGCGTCCAGGTCCGCGTCGGCAAGACCATCCTGGAGCTCCGGAAGTGACCCTCTACCTCCACTACTCCGCGATCTCCGACGTGGGCCGGGTCCGCCGTGAGAACCAGGACAGCGGCTACGCCGGCCCCTGGCTGCTGACCGTCTGCGACGGCGTCGGGGGTGCCGTACGCGGCGACCTGGCGTCCAGCACGGCGGTACAGGCGCTGCGCAAGCTCGACCAGCAGCCTGACGACGACATCCTCGGCCAGCTCGCCGGTGCCGTGCACCGCGCGGACGACCGGATCGCCGAGCTCGTCGAGGAGGACCCCGGACTCAACGGCACCTCCACCACCGCGACGGTGGCGCTCTTCGACGGCACCCGCTTCGGCATCGGCCACATCGGCGACAGCCGGGCCTACCTCTACCGCCGCGGCGAGCTGCGCCAGCTCACCCACGACCACACCTTCGTCCAGTCGCTCATCGACGAGGGCCGCATCACCGAGGAGCAGTCGCGGACCCACCCGCACCGCAACCTGATCCTCAAGGCGCTCGACGGCGTCCGTCACGAGGAGCCGGACCTCTTCGAGTTCCCCGCTGAGGTGGGCGACCGCATCTTCGTCTGCAGCGACGGCGCCTGCGGGACGCTGAGCCACGAGCGGATCGCCGACATCCTCGGCACCGGCACCCCCGACTTCGCCGCGGTCGAGCTGGTGCGTGCCAGCCTGGAGGCCGGCAGCACCGACAACGTCACCTGCATCGTGGCCGACGTCTCGGAGGAGCCACCTCCGGAGGACCTGGCCCCCCTCCTCGTGGGTGCCGCGGCCGACCTCCCGCGACGGATGCCCATCGGTGGTGGCGTGGCCGGCGCGGTCGGCGGGCTGTTTCGCGGCCATCGCTCGGGCGACACGGGCGAGATCCCTCCCGTGGACGACGACATCCCCGAGGGCGCCTACGTCGCCGACCCCATCGACCCCGAGGCCGTGCGCTACGCGCCCCGCGATCCCGGTCGCTACACCGTGCTGCGCAGGCTGATGGCGGGAGCCGTCCTGCTCGGCCTGGCCTGGGTCGTGCTCGCGGCCGGCTGGTCGTGGAGCCAGCAGCAGTTCTACGTCGGTGAGCAGGACGGCAACGTCGTGATCTTCCGCGGCATCGACGCCGACCTGCCCGGTCTCTCCCTCTCCCACGCCTACGAGGTCTCCGACGTGTCGCTCGACCGGCTCAGTGACATCGACGCCGAGACCGTGCGCGAGGGCATCGACGCCGACGACCTCGACGACGCGCGCTCGACCGTGGACAACTACGCCGCGATCCAGGAAGTCGAGTGACGGGCCCGCTGCGATGAGTCAGACCGGATCCCTCATGGGCTTCGTGCACCGGCGACGCCGGGGTGCGGAGCTGTTCCTGCTCGTCCTCGCCCTCGCGGTCGGGATCGGTGCCTACGCCGCCGTCGGCCTCGGCGTCGAGGGGACTGTCCCGGCCGACCTCGTCGGCTACGGCGGCTGGCTGACCGCGCTGATCGTCGCGGCCCACGTGACCGTCCGCATCGTTGCCCCGTACGCCGACCCGGTCCTGCTGCCGCTCGTCGCGGCGCTCAACGGGCTCGGGCTCGCCATCCTCCGCCGCCTCGACCTCACCTACGAGGCGATCGGAAACGACGACCACACGTTCGCCCGCCAGCAGCTGACCTGGATGACGCTGGGCGTGGTGCTCTTCATCGCCACGCTGTTCCTGCTGCGTGACCACCGCTCGCTGCAACGCCTGACCTACACCTCTGGCCTGACCGCCATCGTGCTCCTGCTCCTGCCGTTCGTCCCGGTGATCGGCGTGCCCATCAACGGCGCCAACATCTGGATCCGCGTCGCCGGCTTCAGCTTCCAGCCGGGTGAGGTCGCCAAGGTGCTGCTGGTGGTGGCCTTCTCCGGCTACCTGGTCCTCCACCGCGACGCCCTCGCCCTGGCGGGCAGACGGGTGGTCTTCATCGACCTCCCCCGCGGACGGGACCTCGGCCCGATCCTGGCGATGTTCGGCGTCTCGATGATGATCCTGGTCGCGCAGAACGACCTGGGCTCCTCGCTGCTGTTCTTCGGCCTCTTCCTCGCGATGCTCTACGTCGCCACCGAGCGCCCCGGCTGGCTGGTCGTCGGAGGACTGTTGTTCGCGGCCGGCGCGCTGGCGGCGTACACGTTCGTCCCCAACGTGCAGAACCGCTTCAACTTCTGGCTCCACCCGATGGACTACTACGAGGAGACGCCCGGCAGCGGCCAGCTCGTCGAGGCGATGTTCGGCATGGGCTGGGGCGGCCTGATCGGGCGCGGCCTGGGCAACGGGTTCCCCGAGCGGGTGCCCTTCGCCTACTCCGACTTCATCGTCTCCACCATCGGCGAGGAGCTCGGCCTCACCGCGGTCATGGCGATCGTGCTCTGCTACGGCCTGATCGTCGAGCGAGCGCTGCGCATCGCGCTGATCTCGCGCGACGGCTTCGGCAAGCTGATGGCGGTCGGCCTCGGATCGATCGTCGCCCTCCAGGTCTTCGTCGTCATCGGCGGCGTCACCGGGCTGATCCCGCTGACCGGCCTGACGACCCCGTTCCTGTCCTACGGCGGCTCCTCGCTCGTCGCCAACTGGGTGGTGATCGCGCTGCTGCTGCGCATCTCCGACCAGGCCCGGCGGCCCACCCCGCGGCTCGACCCGGTCGACGACGCAGGCGCCGACAGCGAGACGACCCAGGTGGTGAAGCTCAAATGAACAAGCCCATCCGCGTCGTCTCGGTCTTCTGCCTCGTGCTCTTCCTGGCCCTCCTGGTCAACGCGACCTACCTGATGTACGTCCGCGCCGACTCCCTCTCGGAGGATCCGCGCAACCGTCGCATCATCACCGCTGCCTACTCCCGCGAGCGCGGCGCGATCCTGGTCGGCAAGGAGGCGATCGCGCGCAGCGTGCCGTCCGACGACAAGTACAAGTTCCAGCGCACCTACTCCGAGCCCTTCAAGTACGCCCCCCTCACCGGCTACTTCGCGTTCTTCAGCCAGACGGGCGTGGAGCGCTCGCAGAACGAGGTCCTCTCCGGCGACGACTCCCGGCTCTTCGTCACCCGCCTCGTCGACCTGCTCAGCAACACCGACCCCAAGGGTGGCAATGTCCTGCTGACCGTCAACGCGGCCGCCCAGGACGCGGCCTGGGCCGGACTGGAGAACCTCCCCGGCGACGCGCAGGGCGCCGTCGTCGCCCTCGAGCCCAGCACGGGCCGCGTGCTTGCCATGGCGTCGACGCCGACCTTCGACCCCAACGACTTCGCGTCCCACGACTTCACGGCCGTGCGCGATCTCGACCAGACCCTCAACAACGACCCGCGCGAGCCACTCATCAACCGCGCCATCGGCACGACCCTGCCGCCGGGGTCGACGTTCAAGCTGGTCACCGCCGCGGCCGCGATCGAGTCGGGCAACTACGACGCCGACTCGATGGTCCCGGGCGGCTCCAGGTTCCAGCTGCCGGAGTCCACGACCACCATCCGCAACCACGACGGGGGCGACTGCGGCGGACGCCGGATCACCCTCACCCAGGCAATGCAGGTCTCCTGCAACGTGACGTTCCTCAGCCTCGCCAACGAGCTGGGCACCGAGGCGATGGCCGACCAGGCCGAGAAGTTCGGCTTCAACTCCACCTCCCTCGAGGACCTCGGCGGACAGGCCAGGTCGCTCTACCCGCGCGACATGGACGCCCCGCAGACCGCGATGTCGGGCATCGGTCAGTCCAGCGTGACCGCGACGCCGCTGCAGATGGCCATGGTGGCCGCGGCGATCGCCAACGACGGCGACGTGATGCGCCCCTACGTCGTCGACGAGGTGCGGGCTCCTAACCTCTCCGTCCTCGACCGCACCGACCCGCAGAGCATCAGCAAGGCGATGTCGAGCACCACCGCCGACGAGCTGACCAAGATGCTCGTCGCCACCGTCGAGTCCGGCACCGCGACGCCCGCGCAGATCCCCGGGCTCGAGGTCGCCGGCAAGACCGGCACCGCGCAGTCCACCGACGACCGGCCGCCCTACGCCTGGTTCGTCTCCTTCGCCCCCGCGGACGACCCCAAGGTCGCCGTCGCGGTGCTCGTGCAGTCCAGCGAGACCGCGCGAGCCGAGATCGCGGGCGGCCTGCTGGGCGGCCCGATCGCCAAGGCTGTCATGGAGGCGGTGATCGGGCCGTGACCGCCCTCGCTCCCGGAGGTCACGTCGACGAGGCGCGTCGCTACGTCCTCGAGTCGCGCATCGCGACTGGGGGGATGGGCGAGGTCTGGGCCGCTCGCGACACGGTGCTCGACCGGCCGGTCGCGGTCAAGGTGCTCAAGACCGAGTACGCCGACGACGCCCTGTTCCGCGCCCGCTTCGAGACGGAGGCGCGCAACGCCGCCGCGCTGCACCACCCCGGCATCGCGGCTGTCTGGGACTACGGCGCGAGCTCGCTCGACGACGGGTCGGCGACTCCCCGCCCCTACCTCGTCATGGAGCTCGTGGAGGGCCAGCCGCTCTCCGCGCTCCTGCGCCCGGGTGCGCCGCTCGACCCCGAGGCCGCGCAGGAGCTGCTCGCCCAGGCCGCCGACGCCCTCGGCATCGCGCACGCCGCCGGGATCGTGCACCGCGACGTGAAGCCCGCCAACCTCCTCGTCACCCCTGACCGCCGCGTCAAGGTCACCGACTTCGGCATCGCCCGCGCCGCCGAGGGCATGTCGCTGACCGAGACCGGTCAGGTGCTCGGGACGCCCGCCTACATCTCGCCCGAGCAGGCCGAGGGGAAGTCCGCCACCGCCGCCTCCGACGTCTACGCCCTGGGCGTGGTCGCCTTCGAGTGCCTGGCCGGCCGCAAGCCCTTCCTCGCCGACACCCCGGTCGCCACGGCGATCGCCCACCTGCGCAACCCGGTCCCCGACCTGCCCGACAGCGTCCCGGCCGACCTCGCCGGCGTCGTACGCCGTGCGCTGGCCAAGGCACCCGAGGAGCGCTACTCCGACGGCACCGTCTTCGCGCGCGCCCTCCGCGAGCCCTCCGGCGCGGACGTCGCGACGGTCCTGACGCCCGCGGTGGCTCCGGGTGACACCCCTGCCACCACCCAGGTCTTGCCGGCCGCCTCCCCGATGGGCGGTGGCCCAGCAACCGAGCTCCCGCGCGAAAGGGTTGCTGGCACACCGCCGGAGCGACGTCGTACGACGCCGCCGTGGCTGCTGCTCATCGGTCTCGCCGCGGTGCTCGTCGCCGTGCTGCTGGCCGTCTGGCTCGGCAACCGCGACCCGGAGCCGACCGGGGGCGACACGGGCACCCGCTCCCAGGCGCCGAGCCAGACCCCCGACGAGACAGCGCCCGAGACTCCGACTGACACTCCCACGGAGACCCCGACGGAGACTCCCACCGAGACCGAGACCGAGCCGGCCACCGTCGAGGTCGACCCGGCGGCCTACGTCGGGCGCGACCACAAGGACGTCGCCAAGGAGCTGCGGGAGCTGGGCCTCACCGTGGAGGAGGAAGAGGTCGAGAACCCCGGGGATGTGGGCGAGGGGCTCGTCACCTCGGTCGACCCCAGCGGAAGCGTCCCCGTGGACCAGACGGTGGTCGTCACCTACGTCGGCAAGGTGCCCGGCGGCGAGGGCAACGACAACGGCGAGGGCAACGGAAACGGAAACGACAAGGATGGGGACGAGGGATGACGCAGCCGGAGCCGACTCTGATCGGCGGCCGCTACGAGCTCGGTGAGCTCCTGGGGCGCGGCGGCATGGCCGAGGTCCGCAAGGGCAAGGACCTGCGGCTGGGCCGCAGCGTCGCCGTCAAGCGGCTCCGCACCGACCTCGCGAGCGACGCCACCTTCCAGGCCCGCTTCCGCCGCGAGGCCCAGTCCTCGGCCTCCCTCAACCACCCGGCGATCGTGTCGACCTACGACACCGGCGAGGAGATGGCGACCGACGGTTCCGGTGTCGCCCAGCCCTACATCGTCATGGAGTGCGTCGAGGGCCGCACGCTGCGCGACATCCTCCGTGAGGGCCGCAAGATCCTTCCCGAGCGGGCCCTGGAGATCACCAGCGGCGTGCTCGCGGCCCTCGACTACAGCCACCGGGCGGGGATCATCCACCGCGACATCAAGCCCGGCAACGTGATGCTGACCCCGACCGGCGACGTCAAGGTGATGGACTTCGGCATCGCACGGGCGATCTCCGACGCGTCCAACACGATGACCCAGACCGCGGCCGTGGTTGGCACCGCCCAATACCTCTCCCCCGAGCAGGCGCGCGGCGAGACGGTCGACTCCCGCTCCGACGTCTACTCCACCGGCTGCCTGCTCTACGAGCTGCTGACCGGCCGGCCCCCGTTCGTCGGCGACAGCCCCGTGGCCGTGGCCTACCAGCACGTCCGCGAGCCGGCCTCTCCCCCGTCCGACCACGACGACCAGCTCGACGACGAGATCGACGCCATCGTGATGAAGGCGCTCGCCAAGCGCGTCGAGGACCGCTACCAGAGTGCCGCGGCGATGAGGGCCGACATCGAGCGCTACCTCGCCGGTCACCCGATCCAGGCGCCAGCCGTGGCACCCATCCCCGCAGACACGCAGTACGTCCCCTCCGTGCCGCCGGCCGACGCGACGCGGACCATGGCCGCAGGCGTGGCGTCGACCCCTCCCCCCGACCAGGACCGGCCGTCGCGGAGCCGCGCCGGCTGGTGGTTCCTCGGCGGCTTCCTCGTCGTCGGGCTGCTGCTGCTCGGCGCCTACCTCCTCAACGACCTGCTCTTCGACGAGGCGCCCCAGCGCGAACCGGTGCCCAACCTGGTCGGCATGACGGACGAGGAGGCGCGCCTCGCGATCGTCGACGCCGGTTTCACGGTGGGTCGCGTCGACCGGGAGACCTCGGAGACCGTGGCGCCCGACCTCGTCATCGAGCAGGACCCCAGCCGGGACGTCTACAGGGAGCCGGGCACGTCCATCGACTTCGTGCTCTCCGTCGGCAGGCCCGAGGTCGAGGTGCCCTCCGTCGTCGGCAGCCTCCGCAAGGACGCGCGCGCGCAGCTGGTCGGGATGGGGCTCAAGGTGACCTTCCAGGAGGAGGACTCCGACGAGGACCCCAACCAGGTCCTCAGCACCGACCCGCCCGCCGGCACGTCGGTGGCCGAGGGCACGACGATCGTCGTCGTCTACTCCGACGGGCCGGAGAAGATCCCCGACGTCCGCGGTCTCAGGCAGGGCCAGGCGGAGCGGACCCTCCGGGAGGCAGGCTTCGTCCCCGACGTACGCACCGACCCGGCGTCGACGGAGCCGAAGGGCACGGTCGTCGACCAGATCCCGCTCGGCGGCACCGCCGACCAGAACAGCAGCGTGACGATCTTCGTCTCCGCCTACGAGGAGCCGGTGGTCCCGACCGAGACCCCGGTCCCGACCGAGACCCCCACCGAGACCCCGACGGTGCCCACCGAGAGCCCGACGACCCCGCCGCCGACCGCCCCGCCGCCGACCGCCCCGCCGCCGACCGGCCGGATCAGGCTCGGCTGACTCAGTCCGCCAGGGGCGTCGCGTAGGTGAGGTCGAGGAGGCCGGTGTAGGCAGGCGCCACGGCCTGGTCGACCCCGACCATCTCCCAGGAGACGCCCCCGCCGGGGATGGTCGTGTAGTCGCGGTAGGTGGCGAGGATCGGGTCGATGGTCAGCTCGGCCTCGATCCGGTCCTGGTCGCCGATGCCAACGATGACGTAGGGCGGCGAGTAGGGGATCCCGTGCAGGGTCACCTGGTTGCCCTCGCACTTGATGCCGGTCGTCGAGATCAGCCGCTGGCCCTGGATGGTGACCGCGGCGGCCCCGGCGCTCCACATCGCGTTGGCCACCGCCTGGATGTCCTGCTGGTGGACGACGAGGTCGTTGGGATCGCCCTGGTAGGCGAGGCGCGCCTCGACCTCGGCGTCGTCGAGGGTGACCTGGACGCCCGGGCCGACCTTCTCGACCAGCCCGGCTGGGTCCTCGAGCGTGGCGATCTCGTCCTGCACGCGGGCGACCGAGCGGTCGCCCAGCTCGGCGCTGAGCTTCTCCACCTCGGCGTTGAGCGCTGCCGCCTGGGCGGTCAGGTCGCCCGCCTCGTCGCGCTCGGCGCGCACCACGGAGGCCAGGTCGGTGAGCCGGCCGGCCCGCAGGTCGAGGCCGTCGCTCTGCTTGGCGCTCACCGCGAAAAGCACCCCGCTGAGCAGCACGACCACCGGCGTCGCCACGCGCCAGACGCGACGGCGTCCGGGGCGAACGTGGGACTGGGACCGCATGGCGACTACGCTAACCCCCCGTCGGGCGCCGAGCCGTCCGCCAGCCACATCCCGCAAGCCACAGGAGCAGCAGTGTCGAAGTCCAAGACGGTCATCGCCGAGGAGAAGAGCACCCTCTTCTCCGTCAGGTTCCTGATCAGTCTGCTGCTGATCGTGGGCGGCATCGCCTGGCTCGTCTTCTACTACGCCCAGGCGCGCGGCAACCCGCTCGCCTTCCCGCCGGTGGAGGGCTCGCCCAAGGCCGTCGCCGACCTGGGCCGCTGGAACTACGCCATCGGCTTCGGCGTGCTCATGCTCGGCCTGATCGTCTCCGCGCACCCGTCCACCCCGCTGGGTCGCGGACGCGGTGTGGTGGTCGGCATGCTGGCCTGCTTCCTCATCGGCCTGCTCTGGATCTGCACCTTCTACGTCTTCTCCGACGACCTCTCCAGCCTGTGGGTCTTCAACGACCTCGGCCAGTGGAACCTGGTCGTCGGAATCGCCTTCATGGCGGTCGGCTTCAGCTTCGCGACCAAGTGGGAGTAGGTTCTCCCCTGTTCCACTGACAGTCCATGGCTTTCCGCCTCGAGCGGTGAGTGAGGCGCCTTCCTGGGGAAGGGAAGGCGTCTCTCTCACCGCTCGAGTCGATTTCAGGGGTAGCGCCAGCGGAAGGCGCGTCCTCCACACTGTGGACAACCGCTGTGGAGAATTACACGCGTGTAGTTATCCACAGCTGTGTGCACACCTGTGGGCAACCGTGCGGCACGCGGTGCGCCCTAAGATGGAGCGAGGACATCACGACTCGCGCGCGACAACGAGGGTCACCATGAACGACGACATCGGGGCACGGGAGCTGGCACGGGAACTGGCACGGCTCGCCGAGCGCATGGCCCTGTCGCCGGGCCCTGAGCAGACCGCCGCCGAGGTGGTCGACTACGCCCGCCAGCAGCTGGACGCCAACTACGCCGGCATCACCTTGGTCCGCCGCCGGGGCCGCCTGCAGACGGTCGCGCCCACCCATCCCATCGTGGAGCGGGCCGACCTGCTCCAGGAGGAGCTGGGCGAGGGGCCGTGCCACGACAACGCGTGGCAGTGCGCGACCCTCGTCTCCCAGGACCTGGCCGCCGAGCCACGCTGGCCCGCGTGGGCGCCCATGGCCGTGGAGCTCGGCCTGCGCAGCGCCCTCGGCGTCGAGCTGCTCAACCGGGCCGAGGACCGCCGACTGGGGTCGGTCAACCTCTTCTGGACCCAACCGCGGAGCTTCACCCCGGACGAGATCGCCCTAGCCCACCTGATCTCGCGGCACGCCGCCATCGCTCTCGTCGCGTCCTACACCCTGGAGGGACTCACCCTGGCCCTCGACGGGCGCAAGCGGATCGGGCAGGCGCAGGGCATCTTGATGGAGCGCCACGGACTGACGGAGGAGCAGGCCTTCGCGGTGCTGAAGCGCTACTCCCAGGACTTCAACGTCAAGCTACGTGACGTCGCCGAGCGGCTCGTGCAGACCAAGCGGCTCCCGGACAAGCGCCCGGTGGCACGGCTCGGAGAGCCGCCGGTCGACTCCGGTGCGGCTACGTCCGCCTGAACGGGTCAGGCCAGGGCGCTCGCGCGGACGTACGCGAGTCCCAGCAGCACGACCGTGAGCAGCGCGAGTCCGGCCCACTGGACGGCGGACCGGTTGGCCTTCGGCGCGTAGGCGATGATCGCGGCCGCCGCCATGCCGCCGAGCAGACCACCGAGGTGTCCCTGCCAGGAGATGTAGCGCCACCCGACGACGGTGATGAGCACGCCGAGGAGCAGGTTCTGCATCAACCACTGCGTGTCCAGGCGCGCCTTCCTGAAGGTCACGATGAGGGCACCGAGGACGGCGTACAACGCACCCGAGGCGCCCAGGGTCCCCGAGCCCGGGTCGGACAGCCAGAGGACCATCACGCTGGCGGCGAGGCCGCCGACGAAGTAGATCGCCAGGAAGCGGACGCGGCCCATGATCCGCTCCAGCGCCGGGCCGAGGATGAAGAGGGCCATCAGGTTGAGTGCCACGTGCCAGACGTCGACGTGCGTGAACATGTTGGTGACCATCTGCCACCACGCGCCGTCCGACACCCCCTCGTGCCAGCTCGTGCCAGGAAGCGTCGCGCACGTGCCCGGGTCCACGACGGCGGGGTAGTAGCGACCAGACCCGTCGAGAAGCTCGCACCGACCATCGGGCGTCAGGGAGAGCAGGGCCGCCAGTCGTGACGACCCGCCGCCCGTGGCCGTGATGGCGAGCCACACGACAGCGCTGATCCCCATCAGGACGTACGTCGTGAGTCGCGGGTCGGCGCTGCGCTCGCCGCCGTAGAGCGCGCGGTTCTGGCGTGATCCCTTGTTGGCCTGCTTGACGCAGTCGGGGCACTGGAAGCCGACCGCCGCGTCGGTCATGCAGTCGGGACAGATCGACTTGTCACACCGCTGGCAGCGGATCCAGGTCTCGCGATCGGGGTGCCGGAAGCAGGTCGGCACCCCGGTCGCGGCCGGGCCGTCGGACGGCTGGGTCATGGGTCGTCGATCAGCGTCGATCAGTGGGTCGCAGAGCCGGTCAGCGCTCGATGGTGACGGACTCGATCACCACGGCGTCGACCGGACGGTCCATGGCGCCGGTCGGGGTGGTGCCGATCGCGTCGACGACGTCGCGGCTGGCCTGGTCGGCCACCTCGCCGAAGATCGTGTGCTTGCGGTTGAGCCACGGGGTGGCGCCGGTGGTGATGAAGAACTGCGAGCCGTTGGTGCCCGGGCCGGCGTTGGCCATCGCGAGGAGGTAGGGCTTGTCGAAGACGAGCTCGGGGTGGATCTCGTCCTTGAACGTGTAGCCCGGACCGCCGGTGCCGGTGCCGAGCGGGCAGCCACCCTGGATCATGAAGCCGTCGATCACGCGGTGGAAGCCGAGGCCGTCGTAGTACTTCTCGCCGCTGCGGCCCGCGTCGTCGCGGTAGTCCTTGGTGCCTTCCGCGAGGCCGACGAAGTTCTCGACTGTCTCGGGGGCATGGTTCGGGAACAGGTTGATGACGATGTCGCCCCGGTTGGTCTTCAGGGTCGCCTTCAGGTCGGCCATGGGATGTGCCTCTCAGATGTGTGTCGTGTGCGCCTCGATCCTGCCACGCACCGCCCACGCGCGGATCACGCAGGGCGCCCGCCGCCGGCGTACGGATCCCGCTCGCGGGCCACCCACCCGGACGGGGCTGGTCGCCTCAGGTGCGGCGTGGTGAGATGGAGGCACACTGACTCTAGGAGGTCACGCATGCATTTCGGGCGCAAGAAGACCCTCATCGACCGGGCTCACGACTATGTCGAGCAGCTCTCGGAGACCGTGCTCCCCCAGCTCGAGTCCGCCTGGGAGCAGGCGGTGGACAAGGCCGGACCCGCCCTCAGTGATGCCCGCGACAAGGCCACGCCGCTGATCGCGGAAGGCCGCGCGCTCGCCAGCGAGAAGGCGTCCGTGGGTGCGGCACTGGCCGCCGAGAAGGCGGCCGAGGCTCGCACCAAGGCCGCGCCGCTCCTGGCCGAGGCCCGGGCCACGGCAGCCGAGAAGGCGTCGGTGGGTGCCGCGCTCGCCGCCGAGAAGGCGGCTGCCAGCCGCGACCTGGCAGCGGCCAAGGTGGCGGAGATGCGCGGTGTGGAGCCCGAGCCCCAGGGCAGCAAGCTCAAGAAGGTGCTGCTGCTCGGCGGCCTGCTGGCCATCGGTGGGGTGATCCTCGGCAAGCTCCGCCAGAAGCAGGACGACAGCGCGCACTGGCAGTCGACCTACACCCCGCCGGCCCCGCCCACGCCGCCCGCCCCGGCCGATGCGACCGCCGCTGCGGCTCCGGTCACCCCGGCGACCACCAGCCAGGGCGACCCGCTCACCGACCCGCTGGAGGAGGTCACGGCGGACGACGTCGTGACCGCCGAGCCGCCCGCCACCGACGACGTCGGCGGCGGCGCTCCCGGCGAGGCGATCAGCGACTCCGTCGAGGAGGCGCACGAGCCGACCGACCCGGACCAGCCCGCGGACATCATCGACATCGAGGACGTCCCCAAGAACACGTAGTCACCTGATCCATCGCCCTCGGGCGGTGCGTGAGGAGGGTTCCTGTGCTCCGGAATCCCCTTCACGCACCGCCCGTCCGCGTTTCGGAGGTGGTCCGCCCTCGAGCGGTGCCCCAAGGGGATTCCACGGCCGCAGAGTCCCCCTCACGCACCGCCCGAGGTCACTTCGGGAGGTCAGCTCGGGGCGTCGGCCCGGTTCTCCTCGATCCAGTCGTCGACGCGTTCCCACCAACCGAAGAGCCAGTCGATCCGCGCCTCGCGGCCCTCGGGGATCTCCGCGCGGGAGACCTGCCACCAGCGCATGGTGATCTGCTTGTCCATCGGCAGCTCGCGCCACAGGTCGCTGACCGTGACGAGGTGGTCGAGCCCGGTGTGGGCGACCATCAGCACGTCGGCCTCGGGCGCCGCGTCCAGCGCCGCCAGTACGCCGCCGGGCCGCGGCGCCAGCACGTGGGTCATCTTCTCGGCGCGCCTCGCCATCCGCTCGAGGCCGAGCTTGCGGAGCCGGGCGATGGCCTTGTCCCGCCGGCTCGGCGTGAAGTTGCCGCCCTCGGGGAAGATCACGAACGCGTCGTTGCGGTCGAGGCCGGACGCGAGTGCGGCGATCTGTGACTCGAGGTCCTCGCCCGCCGCGGGGTTGGGGGAGATGAAGCTCGCCGGGATGCGGCGCAGGATCACGTCGATCGCCGGGTCCCAGGCGAGGGTGTTCTTGAGCACCACGCGTGGCTCGCGGTGGTACCAGTGCAGGAGGGCGTACATCAGGATGAACGAGTCGCCCGGTCCCGCGTGCCGGCACATCACCAGCACCGGACCCGCGGGCATCCGCGGCGGGTGTGGCCCGTCGGTGCGGATCCGCAGTGCCAGCACGCGCCTGGCCTCGCGGAAGAACACGATCAGCGTGCCCTGCACCAGGTCGTAGTGGATGCCGGCGAAGTAGGGCGAGCGGATCTTCCAGCCGAAGCCGCTCGCCAGCCAGAGACCCAGCAGCACCGCGAGCAGCAGGGTCTCGAAGCTCAGGTAGACGATGACCACCCAGAGCAGGCGCAGCGCCCGCCACCGACCCGGGAGGATCGGCGAGAGCGCGGCGGCGCCGAACACCCAGAGCGGCAGCGTCACCCACAGCACCACGGTCAGGGCGATCACCAGGGGCGCGACGACCAGTCGCCGCAGGGCCCAGACCAGTGGGTGGTTCACGGCCGCCGGCCGGGTGGGTCTGCCAGGGCTTCGTCGAGGTAGGCGCGCGACGCGTCGTACGTCGCGTCGATGCGGGCCTGGACGCTGGAGAAGTCGCGGTGCGCGCGCATCGAGTCGTCGCGCGTCGAGGTGCCACGGGCCGGCAGGACGTACGTCTCGACGCCGTCGGGGATGGTCGCCATCTCGCGCATGAAGCGGTGGCGCCGGGCCACCTCGAAGCTCACCCGCGCGACCTCCCACGGGCGCGTGGGTGCCACCAGCGGGCGGTCGATGCGACCGACCTGGAGCACGAAGACGCGCGTCGCGCCGAGCTCGACGGCCTTGCCCACCGGGATCGAGTTGACCAGGCCGCCGTCGAGGAAGTGCTCGCCGTCGATCTCGGCGGGTGGGAGCAGACCGGGTACGGCGGCGCTGGCCAGGATCGCGGGCACGATCGGGCCGCTGGTGAACCAGTGTTCGGCCGCGCGCTCGATGCTGGCCGCGCACACGCCGAACCGCACCGGCAGGTCCTCGAAGCGGGTGTCGCCGAACTCCTCGTGGAGCCGGTTGCGCAGCGGCTTGGAGGAGTAGATGTGGGTGCCGGTGGAGACGGCTCGCCGGACCGTGCGCAGGGGCCGGTCGCCGTACATCTCGCGGCTCTGCGCGGTCGCGCTCCACAGCTCGGTGAGGCGCTCGACCACGCCCACCTCGGGCTGGCGGGCGACCATGGCGCCGTTGAGGGCGCCGACGCTCGTGCCCAGCACGAGGTCAGGCACGATGTCACGCTCGAGCAGCGCTCGCAGCATGCCCACCTCGACCGCGCCGAGGACGCCGCCCCCGCCGAGCACGAACGCTGTTGTCACGTCTCTCCCCCGTTGGTCGAGGAGGGACGAAGTCCCGGCACGAGACCCGGACGCACGGCTACACCGGCTCGGGATGCTCGGCGCGCACCCGGCGGGTGGCCCGGTGCTCGGCCCAGAACGAGAGGATCGGAATCGTGCCGCAGATCAGGGTCACCAGCGTGAAGGGCAGATCCCAGCCCGCTCGCCGCGACAACAGGAACGCGCTGAACAGGAAGATCATGTAGAGCCAGCCGTGCGCGACGCCGAGGTAGGTGGTGATCATCTCGCCGAGGTTGTGGGCGTCGGAGCCCGTGGTGACCCAGGCGGGCGTGCTGTCGAAGATCTCCCACATCGGGGTGCCGTCGAAGTTGGCCAGCGGGACGCCGATGAGGCACAGCACCACGAGCAGGACACCGACGATGGTGGCCATGACGCGGTAGGCGGTCAGGTTGCGGGACACGGCGTCAACGTATCGGTCGCTGCCTATCCGGTGGTGGGCGAGGCGACCTCGGGCGCGGTCGCGTCCTGGCGCCAGCGCCACCAGATGAAGGCCGCGAAGGCACCGAAGACCCACCACTCCACCGCGTAGAGCAGATTGCGGACCCCGGTGAACCTGCTCGGGCTCGGGAGCGCCTCGAGCTCGGCCGCCTGCAGGCCGGTCGCCGGCTCCTGGCTGACGACGAATGCGGAGTAGAGGTCGACGTCGACGCGCTGCACGGCGTCGGCGACCCGGATCTCGGGGAACACGTCGTCACCGGGGTCGTCGTCGGTCACGAGGCTGCCCTCGGGCGCCTGGATCCACCCCGTCACGTCGGCCTCGCCGGTCGCGGCGAGCAGGGCGGGGTCGGGCTCCTGCGCCCACCCGCGTACGACGAGCACGGCCGCGTCGTCGACCTGCAGCGGGGCGACGGCCCAGTAGCCCGCTTCCCCGTCGAGCTCGCGGTCGGCGACCCAGAAGCCGCCGTCCATCCACTCGCCGGTGAGCTCCACCGGCCGGCCCAGGTCGGGGGCCGGGAACGGGTCGTCGGGGCCCATCACGTCGGTGAGCGGCGCTGGCGTCAGCTCGGAGAGGTCGCGTGCCTCGGCCGTGCGGTGCGCCTGCCAGGCGTCGTACTGCCAGAGGCCGAGCCACCCCGCGATGCCGACCAGCACCAGGGTGAGGGCCGCTGCGCCGAGGTCGGTCAGCAGGCCGGGTCGGCGGGGGGCGGTCACGGCGTCGATTCTCCCAGCCGCCCGGTCATCACCCGCCGGGGGCCGCGGAGCGTGAGGCGGGCGTGCCGCCCGCCGAGGTGGTCTCGGATGCCTCATCCAGGGCCGCCCACACCGGATCGAGCACGTCCGCGGTCTCGTGCGCCTCGCGTCCCAACCGCCGCCACAGCCGGTCACCGGTCTCGAGGCGGAGCGGCGACGGACCGCCCTCGGGCAGCTGGCGGGCATCCCCAAGAGCCAGGACGCTGTCGAGGATCCGACCCGGGGTGAGGTGAAGCGACCGCAGCTCCTCGACGACCACCGGCCGCCCGTCGCGGGTGATCGTCGTGCGAGACACCAGGTCGCCCGGAGCCTCCCCCGACCGGCCCAGCACGAGGGTCTCCCGGGCGAGCAGCGTGGCCTTGTCGCCGAGACTGACCGACGTCGAACGGATCACCCTCGACCCACCCGCCGAGACCCAGGGCAGCGAGTCGAGCACGAGCCGAGCCCCGTCGCCGACCTGGCCAGCGAACGCCCAGGATGCCGACCCGCCCCGCATGTCGTAGGCCACGGTGCCGCTGGTCTCCCGCAGATGGAGGGTGAGCCCGTCCGCCACGTGGCACCTCACCTCGACCACGTCGCCGGCCAGCAGCTGTGCGCGGGTGGGCACCAGGGCCACCCGCGCCCCACGCTCATCCACCCCCAGGGTGACGACCCGGAACGGCCCGCCGCCGGCCGTCACCCGCACCCGTCCGCCGACGGTGCGCGCGAGGGAGACCAAGCAGGCGTCAGTGCGCGTGGGCGTGGTCGTCATGGCTGTGCCCGTTCTCCCCTGCGTGGAAGTGCCCGTTCTCCCCTGCGTGGAAGTGCCCGTTCTCCACTGCGTGGAAGTGCGGCGCCATCGGACCGGGGTCCACCGGCACCAGCCGGCCGCTCCGGTGTCGAGCCACCTGGGACCGCACCCACTCGAGAAGGACAGCAACGGAGTGCGGGTCGTGACGCGACAGCGCGACCACGGGCCGACCGTCCCGAGCCGCGACGGCGTCGGCGCGCATCTCGTCGACGTCGACTCCGACGTAGGGCGCGAGGTCGGTCTTGTTGACGACCAGCAGGTCGGCGCGTTCGATCCCCGGGCCGCCCTTGCGTGCCACGTCGCCGCCACCGGCGACGTCGATCACGAAGATCTGCGCGTCGACCAGGGCCGGCGAGAAGGTCGCGGTGAGGTTGTCGCCGCCGGACTCGACGAGCACGACGTCCAAGGGTCCGCGGGCCGCGACCAGGTCCTCGACAGCCAGCAGGTTGGCCGTGATGTCGTCCCGGATGGCGGTGTGGGGGCAGGCGCCCGTCTCGACGGCGACGATGCGCGAGGGATCGAGCACGCCCGCGGCCCGGATCATCCGGGCGTCCTCGTCGGTGTAGATGTCGTTGGTGACGACGCCGATCTCCAGCTCATCGCCGAGCCGGGCGCAGAGCAGCATGATCAACGAGGACTTGCCGGTCCCGACGGGGCCGCAGATCCCTAGTCGCAGTTCGCGGGTGGTCTCAGGCACGGAACAACCTCCTGGTGGTGACGGCGTGGTCCTCGGCGAGCTGCTCGATCCACGGTGAGCTGGTGGCGGGGATGTCGGTGGGTGCGTCCAGGTGGGCGACCTCGGCCACCAGCGTGGCCAGCTGCGGCAGCGCCGCCACCACCCACGACGTGGCCACGGCCGGGTCGAGGGGGCGCAGCTTGAGGGCCGCGGACGCGACGGTCTGCAGGTCGTCGTAACCGATCACCTCGGCCAGGTCGGCGGACGGCACCCCGGTCGCGTGGGCGACCGCGCCGAGCACCATCGGCCGGGGCAGCCCGGTCAGCAGCGGAGGCAGGTCCCACAGCGTGGTGGCCAGGCGCAGCAGACCGCGGCCCAGCTCCCGGGAGGTGTCGCGCATCGCGGCGCTGACCGTGCGCGCCGCCCACGCGTCGTACACGGCATCGAGGCCCTCACCCCGGCGCAGGTGCGCCAGCGTCACCACCGCGGTGGCCGATTCGGTGCGCGTCACCGTCGCCAGGCGCAGGGCGAGGTACGCCGGTACGTCGTCGAGCCCGGCGGCCAGCGCGGGCTCGAGGCCCCCGGACTGGGTGTGGCCGGCGACAGGCAGCCGCGCGTCGGCGAGCAGCAGGGCGACAGCCGTCATCAGAACATCGAGTAGAGCTGGGCCAGCGGCAGCGCCGTGGCGGGAGAGGGCGTCACGAGCTCGCCCTCGACGGTGATCGCGAAGGTCTCGGGATCGATGTCGATGTCGGGCAGGGCGTCGTTGTTGACCATGTCGGCCTTGCCGATGTCGCGTGTCGGCGTGATCGCCATCAGCTGGCGCCGGAGCCCGAGCGTCGAGGCGAGACCCGCGTCGAGCGCAGCCGGCGACACGAAGGACACGGCGTGGTCCGCCCCGTCGGCACCCACCAGGGTCGGTCGCATCAGCACGGGCTGCGGGGTCGGGATCGACGCGTTGGGATCGCCCAGGGCTCCCCACACGAGCGCACCCCCCTTGATCACGACCTGCGGCCGGATGCCGAAGAAGCGTGGATCCCACAGCACCAGGTCGGCCAGCTTGCCCGGCTCCACGGACCCGACCTCGTGCGCGATGCCGTGCGCGATGGCCGGGTTGATCGTGTACTTCGCGACGTAGCGCCGCGCCCGCACGTTGTCGGCCGGCCCGCCGAGCGAGCCGAACCGCGCCTTCATCACGTGCGCCACCTGCCAGGTGCGGCAGATGACCTCGCCGATTCGCCCCATGGCCTGCGCGTCTGAGGAGGTGATCGAGAGCGCGCCGAGGTCGTGGAGCAGGTCCTCGGCGGCGATGGTGGTGGCGCGGATGCGCGACTCGGCGAAGGCGAGGTCCTCGGGGACGCGCGGGTTGAGGTGGTGGCAGACCATCAGCATGTCGAGGTGCTCGGCGACGGTGTTGACGGTGTGCGGCAACGTCGGGTTGGTCGAGCCCGGGATCACGTTGGCGTGGGAGGCGACCTTGATGATGTCGGGTGCGTGCCCGCCCCCGGCACCTTCGGCGTGGAAGGCGTGGATGGAGCGGCCCGCGATCGCAGCCAACGTCGACTCCAGGTAGCCGGCCTCGTTGAGGCTGTCGGAGTGCAGCGCGACCTGGAGGCCGAGCTCGTCCGCGGCACGCAGCGCGGCGTCGATCGCCGCCGGCGTCGACCCCCAGTCCTCGTGCACCTTGTACGCCGCCGCGCCGGCGAGCGCCTGCTCGGCCAGGCCCTCGGCGGACACGGTGTTGCCCTTGCCCATCAGCAGCACGTTGACTGGGAGCTCGTCGAGGGCCCGGTGCACGGCCCGGAGGTGCCAGGAGCCGGGCGTGACCGTGGTCGCCTTCGACCCCTCCGACGGCCCGGTGCCGCCGCCACCGATGGTGGTGATCCCGGTCGCGAGTCCCTCGACGACCTGGGAGCGGGAGAGCAGGTGCACGTGGACGTCGATCGCGCCGGCCGTCAGAATCTTGCCCTCACCCGAGATCACGTCGGTCCCCGGTCCGATCACCAGCGACGGGTGGACGCCGTCGGCGATGTCCGGGTTGCCCGCGCGGCCGAGCGCCACGATGCGCCCGTCGCGGAGCCCGACGTCGGCGCGCACGATGCCCCAGTGGTCGAGGACGATCGCATTGGTGATGACGGTGTCGAGCGCCCCCTCCGCACGGGACATGGTCGACTGGGCCATCGACTCGCGGATCGACTTGCCGCCGCCGAAGATCGCCTCCTCGCCGCCGAAGGTCAGGTCGTCCTCGATCTCGATCCACAGGTCGGTGTCGCCGAGACGCACCTGGTCGCCCTTGGTCGGACCGTAGATCGCGGCGTACGCATCCCGACCGATCTCAACCACGGATGCGCACCTGGATCCCCGGCACGACGCGCCGCCCGCGCAGGGCCACGATCGCCACCGACCGCGAGGCACCCGGCTCGAAGCGCTGCGAGGTGCCCGACGGAACGTCGAGCCGGAAGCCGTCGGCCGCCTCCCGGTCGAAGTCGAGGACGGCGTTGACCAGCGGGAGGTGGATGTGCGAGCCGATCTGCACCGGCCGGTCGCCGGTGTTGGTGATCACGATGGTGCGCCGCTCGTCAGGGACGCGGTCGGCATTGAGGATGTGCGTGCCGGGCGCACAGCGGATCGCGCCCGGGCCGTCGGTGTGGGTCGCCATGGTCTGCCTCTCAGCCGATCGGGTCGTGGAGCGTGACGAGCTTGCGGCCGTCGGGGAAGGTGGCCTCGACCTGCACCTCGGTCAGCATGGGGACGACGTCGGGCATCACCTGGTCGGCGGTGAGCACGTCACGGCCGCTCGTCATCAGCTCGGCGACATCGGCGCCCTCCCGAGCACGTTCGATCACCCAGGTGCTCAACAGGGCCACCGACTCGGGGTAGTTGAGTCGTACGCCGCGCGCCAGCCGGTCGCGCGCGACCATGCCGGCCACGGCGAGCAGCAGCTTCTCGGTGTCGGAGGGGGTCAGGTGCACGTCACACCGCCATCGCCGCACGTACGGAGTCGAGAGCACCGGCTCCGCCCTCACCCTGTGCCGTGATCCGCCCGGACTCGAGGACGTAGTAGGACCCGGTGGAGCGCAGCGCGAAGCCGACGTGCTGCTCCACCAGCAGCACCGACAGGTCGCCGCGCTGCGTGAGCCCCAGGATCACCTGCTCGATCTCCTGCACCACGTTGGGCTGGATCCCCTCGGTGGGCTCGTCGAGGATCAGCATCCGGGGTTGCGTGAGCAGCGTGCGGGCGATCGCGAGCTGCTGCCGTTGGCCACCGGAGAGCAGCCCGGCGCGGCGGCTGAGCAGCTCGGTCAGGGCCGGGAAGGTGTCGAGCACGCCTCTGATCTCGGCCTTGCTGGTGGTGATCAGCTGCAGGTTCTCCATCGTCGTCATCTGCGGGAAGCACTGCTGGCCCTGCGGGACGTAGCCCAGCCCGCGGCGTACGCGCGCGTTCGGTCGCAGCCGCGTGACGTCCTCACCGTCCAGCAGCACCGTGCCGGCACGGACCGGCAGCAGGCCCACCGCGACGCGCAGCAGGGTGGTCTTGCCGGCGCCGTTGTGGCCCATGACCGCCACGGCATCACCGGTCGGCACCACGACGCTCACGTCGTCGAGCACGATGGTGCGGCCGTAGCCCGCAGTCACGCCCCTCAGCTCAAGCATGGGTCGCCCCTTCGACGGTGCGGCCCAGGTAGACCTCCTGGACCTTCTGGTTGGCCTGGATCTCGGCAACCGTACCTTCGGTCAGCACCTTGCCTGCGTGCATCACCGTCACCACGTCGGCGAACGTCCGGACGAAGTCCATGTCGTGCTCGATGACGGCGATGGTCCGCTCGGTGCCGATCCTGCGGAGCAGCTCACCGGTCTCTTCTCGCTCCTCGGCGCTCATCCCGGCGACCGGCTCGTCGAGGAGCATCACCTTGGCGTCCTGGACCAGCAGCATGCCGATCTCGAGCCACTGCTTCTGTCCGTGCGCGAGCACCCCGGCCGGGCGATCGCGGAGGTCGACGAGGCCGACCGCGTCCAGCGCCTCCTCGACGTACGACGGAATCCCGCGGCGTGCCCGCATCATCGAGCGCGCCTTGCGGTGCACTCCCCCAGCGATGTCGAGGTTCTGGAGGACGGTGAGCTGCTCGAAGACGGTGGCCGTCTGGAAGGTGCGGCCCACACCTGCCCGGACGACCTGGTGCGGCTTGAGGCCGAGGAGGTCGGTGCTGCCGTAGCGCACCAACCCGCTCGCGTTCGCGAGGCCGGTCACCGCGTCGACCAGGGTGGTCTTGCCGGCGCCGTTGGGGCCGATCAGGAAGTGCACCCGGCCCTGCAGCAGGGTGAGGTCGACCGAGTCGACGGCGACGAAGCCGTCGAACTCCACCGTCAGGTCACGGATCTCGACGTAGTCCAGCTGGGCGTTCATGCGGCCCCCTCCGCCTGCAGCGCAGGGACCTGCTTCTGCTTCCTGGCCGGCCGCAGCCGACCGAGGTAGGAGGGCAGCTGCGCGAGACCGCCCGGCAGGAACAGGATCACCAGCACGAACAGCGCGCCCTGGAAGTAGGTCCACGACCCCGGAAAGGTCTCCGAGAGCGACGTCTTGGCATAGCCCACCGCGAGGGCGCCGATCGCCGGACCCAGCAGCGTGGCACGGCCGCCGAGGGCAACCCCGGCGATCAGGCCGATCGAGGCGACCTCGTCGATGTCGAGCGGGGAGACGATGCCGACGATCGGCACGAACATCGCACCCCCGATGCCGGCCATCACGGCGGCGATGACGAAAGCCACCAGCTTGATGTTGGCCGGGTCGTGGCCCAGGAAGCGCACGCGCTCCTCGGCGTCGCGGGTGGCGATCAGCAGCTCGCCGAAGCGGCTCCGGTAGAGCTGGAAGGCGACGAGCAGCATGGCCACCAGCAGCCCGGCGGTGATGAAGAAGATCATCCGCTGGTTGATCGGGTCGTAGAGCGAGTAGCCGAAGAACGACGTGAACGCGCTGAGTCCGTTGAAGCCGCCGGTGACCTCGATCTGGGAGATGATCAACGTCGCGAACGCCACCGCCAGCGCCTGGGACAGGATCGCGAAGTAGGCGCCCTTGATCCGGCGCTTGAAGACCGCCAGGCCGAGCAGCGTCGACACGGTCGCCGGCAGTGCGACGACCATGAACAGCGTGAAGGCCCCGCTGCGGAAGGGCTCCCACCAAGCGGGCATGGTGCCGTTGCCGTACAACATCATGAAGTCCGGGATGGCATCCGGTCCGGCCGCCTCGAGCTTGAGGTGGAAGGCCATCACGTAGGCGCCGAGGCCGAAGAACATGCCCTGGCCGAGGACGAGCATGCCGCCGCGCCCCCAGGCCAAGCCGATGCCGACCGCGACCATCGCGTAGCAGCAGTACTTGGCGAGGTTGCCGAGGCGGAAGTCGTCCAGCACTGCCGGGGCGAGGACGAGCAGCGCGACCGCAAGCGCGGCGATGCCGATCAGGTTGAGGGCTGGCAGGGTGCTGAAGCGCTTCACGCGAGGCTCCTGGTGCGGACCGTGAACAGGCCCTGGGGTCGGATCTGCAGGAAGGCCACCACGAGCACGAAGGTCAGCACCGTCGCGAGGCTCCCGCTCGTGTAGTAAGTGAGGAAGGCACCGACGATGCCGAGCGCGAAGGCGGCGATCACCGAGCCCTTGATCTGCCCGATGCCGCCCGCGACCACCACCAGGAAGGCCGGCACGATGTAGGAGGTCCCGAGGTTGGAGACCGTCGCCGTGACGAGGGTCAGCGCGACTCCGGCGACGCCGGCCAGGCCGGAGCCGAGGAAGAACGTGACGCGGTCGGTCCCGCGAGTGGAGACACCGACCGTCTCGGCCAGGTCGCGGTTCTGCACCGTGGCGCGGATCCGGCGACCGAGCGCGGTGTACTTCAGCACCGCCGCGGTCCCGGCGAGGCAGCCGACGGCGATCGTTACGATGAACAGGCGGGTGACCGGATAGCCGTAGCCGAGCAGGTCGAGCTGGCCGTGCAGCCAGGTGGGGCTTGCCACCGCCTTGGGCTGCGCGCCGAAGACGTCGCGCGCGACCTGCTGGAGGATCAGGCCGACGCCGAAGGTGACCAGCAGGGTGTCGAGCGGCCGGTGATACATCCGGCTGATGACCGTCATCTCCAGCAGCAGCCCGAGCATCCCTGCGACCAGGAAACCGAGCGGTAACGCGATCAGGAGCGACACGTCGCTGTTGCTGACGGCCTGCTGGGTGAGGTACGCCGTGTAGGCGCCCGCCATCAGGAACTCCCCGTGCGCCATGTTGATGACGCCCATCTGACCGAAGGTGAGGGCGAGGCCGAGGGCGACGAGGAGCAGGACCGCACCGGTCGAGGCGCCGGTGAAGAGCTGCGAGACGATGACATCCATGGAGGAGCTTCCTGAGATGGGGGACGGGAGCCCGGAGGCCTCGCGTCACGCGAGGCCTCCGGGGTTGTGCTCGGACGTACGGCCTCAGGCGCCGTTCGGGTCCCACCAGTCGTAGCCCTCGAGGAACGGGTCCGGCTCGATCGGGCCGTCGGACGACCAGATCGTCTTGATCAGCTTGTTGGGCTGGACCTCGCCGATCAGCGTGGTCTTGGCGATGTGGTGGTTGTCGCCGTTGACGACGACCGTGCCCTCGGGCGAGTCGAAGGTCACGCCATCGGCGGCCTCGATCACGTCGTCGACGTCGAAGGAGTCAGCCTTCTCGACCATGCCCTTCCACAGCCACAGGCTGGTGTACGCCGCCTCCATCGGGTCGGAGGTGACGCGCTCGTCGCCGTACTTGGCCTTGAACGCCTTCACGAACGCGGCGTTGTCGGGGCTCTCGACGGTCTGGTAGTAGTTCCAGGACGTCATCTGGCCGGTGAGGTCGACGTCGATCGCTGCCGCCTCCTCCTCGGCGATCGAGACCGAGACGATCGGGATCGTCTTGGCGCTCAGCCCCTTGGCGTCGTACTCCTCGAGGAACGCGACGTTGGAGTCACCGTTGATGGTGTTGAAGACGACATCGGGTTGAGTCTCGACGATCTTGTCGACCGCGGTGCCCCACTCACCCTTGTCGAGGGTCTGGTACTCCTCGCCGAGGACCTCGATGTCGTGCGCGGCGGCGTACTGCTTGATGATCTTGTTGGCCGTCCGCGGGAAGACGTAGTCGGAGCCCGCGAGGAAGATCGAGTCGATCTTCTTCTCGTTCTTGAGGAAGTCGAGCGCGGGGATGATCTGCTGGTTGGTGGTCGCGCCGGTGTAGAAGATGTTGCGGTCGGCCTCGAGGCCTTCGTACTGCACCGGGTAGAAGAGCAGCGAGTTGAGGCTCTTGACGACCGGGCGCATCGCGACGCGCGACGACGACGTCCAGCCGCCGAAGATCGCGGCGACGCAGTCGCTCTGGATGAGCTTCTCCGCCTTCTCGGCGAAGATCGTGGGCTCGGAGGCGCCGTCCTCCTGGACGATCTCGAGCTGCTTGCCCAGGACACCGCCCTCGGCGTTGATCTGCTCGGCGGCGAGACCCAGCGAGTCCGAGACCGTCTTCTCACTGATCGACATCGCGCCGGAGAGCGAGTTGAGGAACCCGATCTTGACGGTGTCGCCACTGGTGTCGACACACGACTCGGCGCTGGCACTGGCGCTGTCGCCGGCCTTGGCACCCCCACAGGCGCTGGCCGACAGACCCACGACGACGACGGATGCAACCGCTGCGAGGCGGCGAGTGTTCAGGTTCACGACACAAAGTTCCCTTCTCGGACCACTGGTGACAGCGGATTCCTGCGGACCTGCAGTCCCCGAGAGCGGCGCCGTTGCCGTGGAGATGCGTCCGAATGGAAGGAACCTAGAGACTCGTTGTTTCGACCGCGTGACGTCGCCGTCACGTCTGTCTACTTCCATGTGGAAGGAAATCGGGCGGTGCAGCCCGGGTCGGACTCAGTGGTCGGGCTCAGCCCAGCAGGGCTCTGAGCGATCCGACGCCGGCGTCGAAGAGGCCCTCGCCCACGCGCTCGCGGAGCTCGTCCTCGACGCCGACCTCCCGTGCGCGCAGGCGTTGGGCGACCGCCCTGCCCCGGGGCGACAGGACCGCGGCCACGCGGCGGCGATCCTCGACGTGCACCCGCCGCAGCACGAGACCGCGCTCGACGAGGTGGTCGACGTGGCGGGTGAGAGTGCCGCCGGGGAGCACGGCGGCGTCCGACAGGGCACTCATCGTCTGTCCCGGCTCCTCGAGCAGGGCTGCCATGACACGCCACTGCTCGGCCGTGAGATCGAGCTCGGCCAGCGGCTCGGCCATCGCCCGCCGGACGATCTGCTCGGCCTGTCGCAGCAGCAGACCCAGCCCCGGCGAGGTCACCGGCGACAGGGCCTCGGCAGTCACGGAGGGGTGATTCCCGTCACGTATCACGTCCACGAGCCCACCTCGGCGTCTCAGTTCGGGTCGATGACCGGCCCTGTCGAGCGACCGGAAACCTATCCTAGCCGCGCGACCGGAGGCCCCGTCGGCTCGCGCATCGCTCCCGGTTGGAGGTGGACTCATGACCGCACACCACCCGCCACGCCCTCGCGACGTCACCGCCCTCGCCTTCGTGGTGCCGCTGCAGGGCCCGACCGGCATCTACGGGCCGTCCTGCCTGGCCTTCGGCGATCTGGCAGTCGAGCAGCTCAACGCCGGCGGAGGCATCGCCGGCCGCCAGGTCGAGCTGGTCCTCGTCGACGCCGGTCGTCCTCCCCACGAGGTCGCCGCTGACGTGGCCGCGCTGGTCAGGTCCGGCCGCGTCGACGGGATCGCCGGCTGGCACATCTCCGCCGTCCGCCAGGCGATCACCCGTCGCGTCGGCGGCCGGGTTGTCTACGCCTACGCCGCCATGCACGAGGGCGGCGACGACACCCCCGGCGTCTTCATGATCGGTGAGCGTCCCGCCAACCAGCTGCTCCCGGCCGCCCGCTGGATGCGGGCACATCACGGCGTCTCGCGCTGGGCTGTGGTCGGGAACGACTACGTCTTCCCCCGGGTCACGGTCGCGACTGCTCGCCGGGCGCTGCTCGAGTCGGGCTCGGAGGTCACTCAGGAGACGTTCGTCCCCCTGGGCACCTCCGACTTCGCACCCGTGCTCGCGCAGCTGCGCGACTCGCGGCTCGACGGCGTGATCATGCTGCTGATGGGTCAGGACGCGGTCCACTTCAACCGGCAGTTCGCCCGCGCCGGGCTCAGCGACACCCTGCCCCGACTCTCCCCGGCGGTCGAGGAGAACACCCTGCTCGCTGCCGGGTCGGGCGCGAATGAGCACCTCTTCGCAGCGGCCGCCTACTTCGACACGATGACGAGTACCGGGACGGACCTGCTCGCTCGTCAGTACGCGGACCGGTGGGGGCCGCACGCCCCCACCGCCAACGCGGTCGGTGAGTCCTGCTTCGAGGCTCTGCACTTCCTCGCCCACCTCGCGAGGCAGTGCGGGTCCCTGTCCATCGACGCGGCCGCCCGGCTGCCGGACGGATTCTTCTACGAGAGCCCGCGGGGGCTCATGCGGCTGAGGGGAAACCTGGTGGACCAGGACGTCTTCGTCGCGAAGGCAGACGGGCTGGAGTTCCGCGTGGAGGACCAAATCTCCCGCACGGCGTGAGCGGTGGGCGTCGAGGTCGATTCGACGTCTTCTAGTCGATCATGCGCGGCGTCGGGCATCGGGTCGAGCAGGGCGAGGAGCTCGACCGCTACGTCAACCTCCCGGGCTACTTCGGTCCCGGCGAGTACGACGACTCCTGACGCGGCGACCCGGGGCTCGTGGCGAGGACGGTGGGTGTCGACCCGGCCGAGATCGCGCCGTACGTCCGGCAGGTGTCGGTGTGGCGCGCGCGCGCTCGACTGCTCCGGTCATCCGGGCACAACTAAGCACAAGTGCACCCTGCTCGATGGCTGGGTCGTGACCGAGCTGCGGCGGCGGATGGGCATCTCCCGGCCGGATCCGTCTGCCGGATCCGTCATCCGGGTGCCGCTGGGGCGCGACGGCACGGACGCGCTGAGCGAGCGCATCCGGGGCTACTGACCTGCGCCGAGCTCGTCGCGCCTCCGCGTGAGGTAGGCCGACTCCGCGGTGTTGCCGGCCAGGTCGATCGCCCGGTCGTACGCCGCCCGCGCATCGGCGCTGCGGCCCAGGCGGCGCAGCAGGTCGGCGCGGGTGGCGTGGAACGCGTGGTAGCCGTCCAGGGGCTCGGCCAGGGCGTCGACCTGGGCGAGGGCGACGTGCGGCCCGTCGAGCTCGGCCACGGCGATCGCGCGGTTGAGGGTGACGACCGGTGACGGGTCGAGACGGACGAGCTGGTCGTAGAGCGCGACGACCTGGGACCACTCGGTGTCGCGCGCGTCGCGGGCGTCGGTGTGGACGGCGTTGATGGCGGCGAGGACCTGGTAGCGGCCGGGCGGCTCGCCGGACCTCAGGCGCTCGCGTACCAGCGCGTGCCCCTCGTCGATGAGCGTACGGTCCCAGGCGCCGCGGTCCTGCTGGTCGAGGGTGACCAGCTCACCGTGCGTCGAGACCCGGGCGCTGCGCCGCGCCTCGATCAGCAGCATCAACGCCAGGAGTCCGGCGACCTCGCCGTCCTCGGGCAGCAGCTCGCGCACGAGCCGGGTGAGGCGTACGGCCTCGCCGGTCAGGTCGGCGCGGATCGGGTCCGTCTCGGCACTGCTGGCGAGGTAGCCCTCGTTGAAGACGAGGTAGAGCACGGCCAGGACGCCGTCGACGCGCGCCGGCAGGTCCTCGACCTCGGGCACGCGGTAGGGGATGCCGGCGGCCTTGATCTTCGCCTTGGCCCTGGTGATGCGCTGCCCCATCGTCGTCTCCTGCACGAGGAAGGCGCGCGCGATCTCCGCCACGGTCAGGCCGCCGACCATGCGCAGGGTGAGGGCGACCCGCGCCTCCATCGCCAGCGCCGGGTGGGCGCAGGTGAAGACGAGTCGGAGGCGCTCGTCGTCGACGGCGCCCAGCGGGTCAGGGGGCCCGGAGGTCTGCTCGGTGAACATGTGGGCCTGCTTCTGCTTGTCGCCGCGCTTGCTCTCGCGGCGTACCCGGTCCAGCGCCTTGTGACCGGCCGTGGTGGTCAGCCAGGCACCGGGGTTGGGAGGTACGCCGTCGGCCGGCCACCGCTCGACAGCGATGGCGAACGCCTCGGCGGCGGCGTCCTCGGCGATGTCGAGGTCGCCGAAGCGCCTCGCGATGGTGGCCACCACCCGGGCCCACTCGTCGCGGTGGACCCGGGTGATGATCTCGTCCAGGTCAGTCATGGCTCGTCATCGCCGGTTGTGTGCGAGCGCAGCGAGCCTCGAAACCAGGCATCGGATCAGGCGAGCCCGTCGAACGGCCGGACCTCGATCTTGCGGTTGCATGCCTTGGACGCGCCGGCCGACAGCTGCAGCGCCGCGTCGAGGTCGTCGGCCTCGACGACCCAGAAGCCGGCGAGGTACTCCTTCGACTCCACGAACGGGCCGTCGCTGAACACCGGGGCGCCGCTGCGGTTGTCGGTGACGGTCGCGTGGTCGGGCGACGTCAGGCCGCCGCCGAACACCCAGCGCCCGTCGGTCTTGAGCTGCTCGTTGAAGGCGTCGACGGCCCCGGGCTCGGAGTCGTCGACCTCGTTGGTGGTGTCTCCGATGACGGTGAGGAGGTAGTGCATGTCAGGTCATCTCCAGCGGTTGTGGGCCACCCCGTCCGGGCGGCCGCTCACCCCTCCTACGAAGGCGGTGGTGTCGATACGACACCCTCGCGGGATGAATTTCCACTGCCGCGACTCGTCACGTCGTCACCGCCACGTAAGGGACCCGTCGTCCTTCAGCACTATCTCGTCGAGCTCGCACACCGGACGGTCGGCGAAGTCGTGCGAGGCGAACACGACATCGGCTCCGTCAACGACCTCGAAGCCGCCGTCACCAGCCTCCAGGCACTGACGCTCCCTGTCGGTGAACTGCGTGTCGAAGATGTACACGTCCTCGAGAGTCCCGCCCGCTGTGCGGCGGCCCTCGAGGTCGCGGATGACCACCTCGAAAGAGTCCTCGCCGGTAGCGTTGCGCAGCACTGCAGTGCCCTCCGGGCTCGCCTCGGTGCAGCCCGCCATCAACGTCACGACCGCCGCGGCGACCGCTCCGGCCAGGAGCCACCCTCGCGGGTGGCCCCGGCCGGCCGGCCAACGGCGGTCACTGGCGTACGACACCGTCGTTCCTCGGAGTGGACGTGGGTCCGTCGGACGGCTCGGCGGCGGCCAGTGCGCGGATGACGGGGTGGTGAACCGCCAGCCCGAACGCGAACGTGTTCGGACTCCCGACGGTCGCCCCATCTGGGACGTCGGGCTCCGCCAAGCTCCAGGCATCGGCACCGACCGCGCCGAGGGCGGCGAGAGCAACGGCGCTGGTCTCGGCCGCGCCGTACCACATCGTGAAGAAGGTCGACTCCCCCGGATCGAGCTCGGGTAGCTGAACGTCGAACAGTGCCCCGTGATCATCGGGACCCAGGTCGGTGAAGAGTCCGACGCCTCCGAGGTCGGTGGCGGGGGACCGGGGATCCGGATCGGCGAAACCGTCGTTGGTCGCGGCGACGACCTCGCGAGGCAGCGCACCACCCTCGGCATCGATAGTGACGAACTCGCTGAACGCGGTCGGTTCGACGTCCCAGTCCATGACCCGACGGTAGGTGGGGGTCAACGGTCCGTAGTAGCCGCCCAGCAGCCCGCCCAGCGACGACGTGCTGTTGGTGACGGTCACGTCGACGCGGTACAGGTTGGGGGTCTCGGGTGCCGGGACGAAGTCGTGCCGGACCGTCAGCTCTCCCAACGGGCCGGCCCGCACGATGGACGTCCCCGAGTCGTCGTCGAATCCTGCGTTGACGAGGCTCAGGCCCCGCACACCACCCCACGACTCGTTGGCGGAGCCACCGACGTCCCGCCCGACATCGGCAACACCCCAGCCCTCACACTCGCAGCCGGGCGAGAGCGAGTCGGCGTTGGTCGGCATGTACCGCAGGCCGACGGTCGACGTGCCGGTGCCGGACGAGGCCTCGTAGCCAGGGACGTTGAGGTGCCCCTCCGCGTGGATGCCCAACCGCACGACACCGTTGGAGATCGTGGTGTCGACGCGGTTGCCCACCTCGATCGTCAGCAAACCGGTGGCCGAGTCGTTCAGGCTGGTGTTGGCCACGATCACCGACAGGCCGTCGCACACGCTCGGGTCGTACTCCACGACGGTGGCTGTTCCACTCATCGCAGGCACATCACATGACTGGGGAGCAGTGGCCGGGTCGAGATCGTAGGCGGCAAGGGGCAGCGTCTCCAGGTCCAGGCCGCCGTCCGTGGCATCGGGTCGCAGGGTGACCAGCACGGTCCGGTCGACGTCGAGGTCGAGCTCTACGAACGTACCTCCGCCAGGACCAAGCTCCACGGGTTCCACTGCGCTGTCGCCCTCGGCGAGGTGGTGCACGGATTCGACCGGCCGGTTGGCGGTGAGGGACTCGTAGGGTGCGGTGGCGGGGTTGGGCTCGAGCTCCTCGCGCCAGCGGTCCGTCACGCCCTGGTCGACGCGCCCCGGAATGGCGAGGTCGAGGGTGTACATGTCACGCCACATGGTCGGCAACCAGCTGGCGGCGTTCGGCGCCACCGCGACCAGTCCATCGCGGATGCTGCCCGACCGGTCGAACTCCTCCCAGACGCTGCGTACAGCATCAACGCCTCGGTCATGGTGCAGCCACTCGGCAAAGACGAACGCGCCGTACTGGCGGTTGGTCGAGGACTCCCACGCCATCAGGTCCTTGGTCGGCTGCTCGAGGAAGAGCTCGATGTTGCGCAGGTACTCCTCCTCGTCGTCCTCGGCGTAGTCGCCGGGGTAGGCCGCGACCATCTGGTGACTGGCCCACTCGGCCGAGGCCTCCATCCACCATCCGATGTCGCTCATGCGCCCGAGGCTGCGGTTGTCCAGGATGTCGATGTACTCGTACTGGTACTGGTGCACCAGCTCGTGTCCTGCGGTCGCGGCCAACGAGTCGTCGTCGCGGTTGAGCAGGATGACCTCGTTGGGGAGGGAGATCGCCCGCCCTTCGATGAGGCCGATGTCCATGAACGCCTCGACTCCCTCGATCGGCTGGAAGCCGAGGACGTCCTCGAGGTGGTCCTGCGCATTCTCGAGTCCGGTCGCGGCGGCGTCGACCTGTGACGGGATGTCACCGCGAGGTACGTCGTAGTGGTCACTGTTCCAGTAGAGAGTCACCTCTCCGACGTGGATCAGGCAGTCGTAGCCCGCGAACACGAACCCTCGGACCCTGTTGCAGTCCACGTCGGTGGCTGCGGCCGCCGTGAAGCTCTGGATGCCGGACTGGGTGGGCTCAACCGGCTCGTTCGCAGCGGTCTCGAGGTCCACCGGCGTGATCAGCTTCTCGGCCTTCGCCCGGTTCTCCGGCGTCATGTCGGGGAGATACTGCAGAGTCCGCCAGGTCCAGACGGTCACCTCCTCCGGTAGCGAGCCTGCGTAGCGCGGCTGGAGTTCCGGGAGCCGGAGCACGGCCGCGAGCCCCTGCAGGACGTAGGTGTCCACGTCGATGCGATCTGCCGCGAAATCCAGGTCGAGGCGATGCAGCGGACCGCCGCCGTTGTCGACCACGAGCGGAATGAGGGCGCGAGCAGCGTTGCCGGACGCGTCGACGGCCTCGACGGCGAGCGGGTGCTCCCCGTCCGGGACCACCGTCGTGTCGATCTGCACGTCGTACGGCGCAGTGTCATCGGTTCCGACCAGGCGACCGCCGAGGGTCACGGTCACCCCGACGACGCCGGAGTCGTCGGCGGCGTCGGCCGTAACTGCGACCTGACCAAAGACCGTCTCGCCGAAGGACGGAGAAGAGATGGAGACCGTGGGCGCCGTGGTGTCGTCCGGGTCGCTGGTGGCGTAGGTCAGCTCGAGATGGGGGGCGTTGGCAGTGCCTGGCGCGGCCAAGAACGCACGCGCGGGCATGCCGGCCACCGCAAGGGCAGTGGCCTCGCCGCGCAGCATGGCTTCGACCGCGGGCAGCGCGTCGATGGTGACGGTCCCGGGATGGGCGGTCGTCGTGGTGGCCGGAGACTGCACGTGCGGTGGCTCGGTAGTCCGCACCACGCCCGCCGGAACCGGCGTGTCAGTGGCGAAGAGCGAGAGCTCCGTGGCGGCGTCGAGCGCGTCCACGTGGACCTTCAGCGCGGCGCCGGTCAGCGTCGCACCCTCAGCGGTGACGGGGATGTCGACCGACATCACAGCCGTGTGGTCCCAACGGCACAGTCCGTTCGCCTTTCCATCGGCCACACCGGCCGCGAGCTGACCATCAGGCACGCCGGGTGCGATTTGCTCGAGCGCCGCCTCAGCGGGCCTACCCGCGTTCGGGCACCGACGCTCCGGACGGCCCGTCATCCCTGCGGGAACGGCGACCGTTCCACCGGACAGCGCAGCCACGCTGGACGAGGACTCGGCCGCTACGGCCGGGACCGTAAGCGCCGCCAGCGCCGCCACGAGTGATGTGGCGAGCATTGCCCGCGTGAGGCTCTGAGCGCGCCCGTGTCTGCCAAGTCGTTTCATTCCAACCCCCGTTAGATTCACGCCGAATGGGCCGGAGCCTAGGGAGTGAGCCGCGACGAGCGTGTGATTACGGGCAAAGTGGTCCAGACCGGAGCGCACCATTCCGAACGCGGGCGTGGCCTGAGGGTCCTCCCGCGGCCTCGGCCTAGACCGACGGCGAGGTCCTCAGACCGGTCCTGCGCATGTGGGCTTCCAGGACCGTGAAACGGCGTCTTCAGCATGATGCGGCCCGTGTCGTGGCTTGGGGTTCTAGTTGGTGGGCCTAGGGGGCTTGAACCCCTAACCCCCTGCTTGCAAATTACGAAAAAGCAGGGGGTTAGACCGAGTGACCTGCGAAAACGTGAGACTGTGGGGGACAAATTGCCCCTCTAGGGGACGTTCTTTCCCCCACCAGTCCCCCACAGAATGGTCCCGCACTAAAGCGTTATGGGGTTAGGGTATCAAGATGGCGCGGCGAAGAGGGTTCGGCGAAGTGGAGCGGCGGCGCAGCGCCGCCGGCGTCGTGACCTACCGGGCGCGATACGCGATGCCCGACGGATCGCGACACTCCCGCACCTTCACGACGAAGATGGACGCCGAGGCGTGGCTCGCCGCCGAGCGGACGCTGGTCGATCGTGAGGAGTGGATCCCCCCGAAGGCAAGGCAGGTCGCTCAGGAGCAACGCCGGCGCGAGGCCGCCTACAACACCGTCGCCGGGTTCGCCGAGCGGTACTTGGTCGATGGGGGGCTGAGGCCCAACACGATCAGGACCTACCGGCAGCTCCTGAACACGCGCATCCTCCCCTACTTCGAGGAGATGCCACTCATGGACGTCAGCCTCGCGGAGATCAAGCAGTGGCGAGCCTCGCTCGACCCGGACGCCGAAGCCGCCAACGCCGCGGCCTACCGCCTGCTGAGAGCGATGCTCCAGGCCGCGGAGGAGGAGGAGCTGATCGACCGGGCGCCTCCGAAGATCCGCGGCGCCGGGTCTGCTCCGGTGAGGCGGGTCGCCGTCCCGGCCACCTTGGACGAGATCGCGACGATCATCGACGAGATGCCCGACCGGTTGAAACTCCTGATCGTCCTCGCTGCCTTCGTCGGCCTACGTCAGGGCGAGCTGCTGGAACTTCGGCGCTCCGATGTCGACCACAGGTCTGGGTGGATCCATGTCGCCCGCAAGATCGACAAGGACGTCATTGCGGGAGCGAGAGGCGCCTGCCCGAACTGTGGCCGGGCCATCAGCGCGCCCAAGACAGCCAGCAGCGTACGCACGGTGCACGTTCCGCCGCCGTTCCTCCCGATGCTTCAGGAGCACCTGATCGAGTACGCCGAGCGTGGCCCGACCGGCCTACTGTTCCCAGGCGACCGAACCGACCACATGAGCGTCCGCTACCTGATGGACCGCTACCGCCCAGCCCGCGAGGCGGCCGGCCGCCCAGACCTGACCATCCACCACCTGCGACACACTGCCCTGACGCTCGCCGGCCAGCACGGCGCCACCGCGGCCGAGCTCCAGGCACGTGCCGGCCACGCCTCCCAAGCAGCCATGGCGATCTACCAACACGCCACTCTCGACCGCGATAGGTCGCTCGCAGAAAAGATCGGGGCAACGTACGTCGCGTGGCGCGAGAACCAACCGAAGCCCAAGGGGGGCCCTCTGGTGGCTGACCCTCGATGAGTCGTCGTGCCCAGAATGGGCGCCCGTCCTGTCAGTGGGACGCGGCTTCAACACGACCGGGGGAGCAGCGATTGGACGGGCACCGCCTCGCCGTCGTCCATCCAGCTCAGTCGCGCGGCATCTGCTCATTCGTCGCATCGGTGGATGCCGCAAACGACATCGGAGGCTCTGGCATCCTGTCCCGGACAGCCAGAACGGGGTAGGGACGATGACGAGCGAATCTGAAGATACTGATCGGGAGCAAGGCGGGAAAGAAGACTGGGACGCCCGGCAGCGCAAGTTGGAGCTAGCGAAACAGACCTACACCGAAGTGCTTGACGCAACTAAGCATCAGGACGACAAGGTTGGCAGATATCTCGCTGCACTTGCCTTCTTGACCACCGGCGCGATCGCGCTCCTGTTTCGCGGCGGGATCCTGTCTCGTCAATTTGAATTTTCGGGTAACTATCCGTTTGAACCAAAGCCGCCCCTAATTGCCATAGCGGCGCTCGGGTTCTTCGCCTGCGTTTTGCTCTCTGTCGCCCTGCTGCTTCTTTGCTTGAGTACCCCCTTAAGGGTCCCTGGCCAACGACGTGACGCTTCCAAAAAGGGGAGTTCACTAAGTGGGTCTCGTCTCTTCTTTAGTTATATTGGGGCCGAGCCAATTAGCGAATGGAGGGCCCGTTGGGACGCGCCCGCCGAAGCGATTCAGGCGGAAATGACAAGCCAGTACTTCACCGAGGCGCATAACCTGGCCGAGCGCGCAAGGTCGAAGTACCAACACACCAACGAGGCCGCCGCGCTATTCGTTTTCAGTTTGGTTTTTCTGGCGCTCGCTGTATCCCTTACCGTGTACGCTTCACTGCAACCGTCAGATGTAGTTCCGGTGGGGCGAGGCGTCACTCTCATCGTCGGATTGGTAAGCGCGTTCTACTCGTGGGCGGTGCTTCACAGCCAAGTTGTGCACGAAAAGCAGAGTATGCAGGACTTCGTTGACGGGATTAATCGCGTGGATCAGAAGGCGATCTCGCGCAAGGAAGCTACTGGCTCCCTCGCGTGGATGTCAGCTCTCCTCCCCATAGCCCTCGTTCTCGTGGCTGCCATCGAGGACGACCGAGGAATCCGGACCCTGGCTGCAGTCTTTTTCATCTTTGCCCTGGGCTGGGCCTTTTCTCTCACTCAATCGCGTTGGACCACCAAGTGCCCGTCGTGCCGAAGAAGGACTCTGGGACTGGCGCTGATGGGAATCTCCGCGATCGTAGTCGGATTTGCTCTTGGCGGTCCGTTTCAGCTCGCTCTTTTGCTCGTGTATCCAACGTTTCTATTCATGAGTACCTTGCGAGAAAGTTCAAGGCGCCATCGCATCAGCCAGTACCGACTCGTCGGCGCAGCACCCGGCGCACACAGCGCGGCCTGCTTGGTCTACTCCCAGCGGGTCGAGCGCCCCGACGCCGCGCCCGAGACTGTCGGGACCCCCTGACAGACTTACCCTTACGAGACGAGTTGAAGGAGCATCATGGGCCACAAGTCTGGGGAGCGTCGCTCAACCGGGGCCTCTATCTTGGGTCAGGTCTGGTCGCGCCCGCTGCCACCAGAAGCGTCGGCAGAGCTCGATCGCTTTGAGTTGAAGCTCCGCGAGCACGGGCGAGCGATCTACCTAAGCACGCCGATCACCACAGGAGAGAAGTTCCTCCTGTGGCGCCGCGGACACGGCGCAGAGCTGTCGGCGTCAGATTCCGAGTACGCGGCGGAACTCAAGCGACAGGTGATTGACGAGAACGTGCGACGTGTGCGCCCCCTGCATGCACGCCTCAGCGAGAACTATCCAGAGCGTTGGATCATCGACCCGACGGTCCTCGAGGTGGAGGGTTGGGCGCAGGCGGACTACCACCGCTTCTGGCTTGAGGTGCTCAGTCGCTTTGTCGAGAGATTGGTTGTCGCCGATGGCTGGTTCTACAGCACCGGCTGCACGCTCGAGTACGCGTTCGCGAGGGCTCGACATCTGCCCGTTCTTGACGCCGAATTGAGGCCCGTCGAAGCCGCTCGAGCAGTGGACTTGTTGACACTTGCAGCCGACCAGTTGGAGCTCGCCCATTTGTCCGGACAGACACAAAGGGAGGTAGCAACTAGCCTCGCGTCGTCGAATGCGGCCAGTCTCACGAGACTGCTCTTGAAGGACGAGAAGTTGGCCGCGCTCGCGGAGGAACAGAACGTGGCGCTCTTCGCGAGCTTCGCACCTCGAGACCTCGACGTCAGGTTCGCCCTTGGAATCCACCCTGATGAACGTGTTGGCTGGTCAACAGAGCGAGCAATCGAGCACGTCTTGGCCGGCTCCCGCTCTTCGTCGGTCAACGTACGAAGTTTTCTACCCGGCGAGAGTAAGAGCTCGCCTTTCTTCTACGGGCTGCAGTCAGTAGACCGGGTTATGGATGTGTTGCGTAAACTCGCGGAGGACGGCTATTACACGATCGTAAACGAGACGATCGATGTTCGTGATGGCGGTGTCTCCGGCGTGACCCTCGGTGGAGTCATGGAGTTTGGTCCTGACGACACCCCACGCCTGGTAGAACGGGAGGGCACGACCTCCCTTCCCGTGGCAGTTGGTCGCCGGCTTCTCTCGAAGGTATATGGCGTTACGCTCGAAATACCTTCAAACCCGGACCACCGTTATGAGTTCTCTGTCCACCCGCGGCGAGTTGGGCACCGCAGAGGGCACGTCGTCACTTGGGAAACGGAAGCGGTCGTTCCAGTAGAGCTCCTGGCGAACACGTCATGGCCGAATCATTTCAGCCGCATGATCGGCGACAAGACTTTCGGGCTGCTGCTGGCACAGTGTGTTGGAGCGTACGTGCCTCGGACAAGAGTCGTGAATCGAAGGGTTGCTCCATTCGACTTCGGTACAGCGACCGGGACGGGTGAATGGTGGCTGCGGACCGCGCCCGCTCAGCAGACTCCTGGTCGGTTCACGAGCGCCCCAGTTTGGCTCGATCCCTTTGAACTGCTGCAGAGCGAGGACCGCGACGGCATCGTCGCCAGTGTTCTCGCGCAGGAGGCCGTCGCCGCTGAGTTTTCTGGGGCGACCTCGATGATGACTGATGGGTCCTTTGTCATTGAAGGCGTCGCGGGAGTAGGTGACGCCTTCATGCTGGGTGCAACGCCACCTGAAGAATTGCCAGCGCACGTGATCACAGCGGTTCGAGAATGCCTTGAAGACATCACGGCATCGATTGGCGACGTTCGGCTTGAATGGGCTTTCGACGGCGACGCCGTGTGGGTGTTGCAGATGCACAAACTGCGCGATGCCCTTCCAGGTGGTGTCTTGAGCCCTGGCGAAGCCGCGGCTTGGATTGACTTCGACCCTGCAAAAGGGCTAGAGGTACTTCGCTCCCTCGTGGAGGAGCTCCGGGGTGGCGATCGAGGTGTCCGGGTGACAGGCCCTGTAGGCATCACTTCCCATGTGGGAGACCTTCTCCGCCAAGCCGGCATCCCAGGCAGGTTCGCCTAACCCTGCTCGTGCCCACGGCTAGGAATCGACTCGCGGTCCCTTGCTGAGCGCCAGGGGTAGCCCGGGCGTACCTTCAGCGTGCTGCTTCTCCCCGTCGTGGACGGAGGGGAGTGGCTTCCGCGCGACGGCCGCTGGTGGTTACGGGAAGCAGAGCGGCATCCGCCCTCGTGTCACCACTGCTGACTATCGATAGGTTGTAACCATGAGTCGAAGCCGTCTGTTCTTCATCATGCCCTTCGGGGTCAGGCAGGCTGGCGAGCCACCCGGCGAGCATGATTTCGACGACTTCTATCACAGGCTTCTTCGTCCCCTCGCTATCCGAGAGGGCTGGGAACCCCTACGTATCGACGAGGTTGTAACTCCAGGGTTGGTAACCACTCAAGCCCTTCAAGAGATACTCACGGCTGACCTCGTAGTGGCCGATGTCAGTTCCCCTAACGGAAACGTGTACTACGAGCTTGGAGTGCGCCAGGCGATTGCGCCAACCGGCACCGTTCTAGTAGCCGTTTCAGGAACTGTACTGCCCTTCGACATCGCCAACCAAAGAGTTCTCTTCTATCAGAAGGACTTCGAAAATGACACGGCATTCGCCCACGCCTTCGCGGATGCGCTGCGCGAATGGGACGGCGGTGCGACGCAGTCCAGTCCGGTTAGGAGCGCGCTCGAACAGCTCGCTCTTGTCGCTCAGGGGCCACAAGTGGACCCCGCGAACTTTGAGCGCGAACTCAATCTCAAGATTGGGCGGGCACAGAACCACGAACAGTTGATTGCTGTGTGGCACTGGGCTCAGAAATTCTCGCCCCTGCCTACGTCAGGGCTTCTAGCATTAGCTGAAGGATTCGCTGACGCGAACGACTATACGCAAGCCCTCGAAGTGATGACGCTGGCGTCGACGTCGAACCCCGACTACGAGATCCTTCGCATGCGCGGCTTCTACTTGCGCCACCTCGATGACTTGGAAAGCGCGGCGGAGGAATTCCAGCGGGCACTCGAGTTGAATCCAAACGACCCAGAGACACTTGGGATGCTCGGCGGCGTGTACAAGAGGACCGGGAATTACAGCCAAGCGTTGAATTGCTACCGCCGCGGCGTGGCACTCTCGCCCAGAAACTTGTACATGCTCGTCAATGAGGCGGCTCTGGCGATCCTGGAGAGTCCTGGCAACCCCCAAGGCGGCGTTGGCCTTTATGAGGCGCTCTTGGAGTTCGTCAGTCTCGACCCACGACTCACTGAAGATTCATGGGCATCCTTGGTCCGCGCTGAAGCAATGTTCGCGATTGGGGACGAGAGTGGCTTCCGGAAGGAACTGGCAGAAGCTCAGCGGCAGGGAGCTCGCCCACAGGACGTTCGCTCAGTCGCTGACCAACTTGCCCTTCTTGGAAGCGCAGGCTACCAGTCCGAAATGGCTGCGCGGCTAGAGGGCGTGGCGCGCGGCATCGCTGAGGACCAGCGCAGCGGGACTCAAGCGAAACCGGCTTTGGAGAAGGCTTACGGCTTGTCCGAGGCGCGCAGACTCGTCGTTCACCTATCGGACCCTCACTTTGGTTCAATCATGCGCGATGGCCGGGCGATCGAGATGCATCGCTTCTTTGATGGAGAGAATTCTGTCCGTCTGAGCGCGGAACTAGTCGTCGAGATACGTCGTGCGGCGAACGCTGGAAACTACAAACCAGAGGATATTTCGATCGTCGTGAGCGGCGATCTGACTTACCAGGCGACCGTGGCCGAGTTCAAATTGGTGGAAGCGTTTCTTCAGGAACTCTGCCAAGAGTTGTCCCTTCAGCGTCAGCAGATCATCCTCGTCCCGGGAAACCATGACGTTGACTGGCGCCTCGCCGCCATAGATGTCACGCATCGTTTTGACAATTATCTCACGTTCGTTAGGAGGTTCTACGGAAAGGAGTTGTTTGAGAAACTCTTCCCCCTGATTGCTTGGGATTTCGACATCGCGACAGATCGGCCCCCAGCGAATAACATCGTGCTTTTTTCGGTGCACGGTCCGTTGGCCTTCGTCGGATTAAACTCTTGCGTCTTTGAGACCGACCAAGACCACTACGGGTTTGTGGGACTTAGACAACTTGACTTGGCCTCGGGCCTCCTGGAACAGGCGCCGCGCGAAGCCATCAAGATCGCTGTCATGCATCACCATCTACACCCGTTCCCGGAGGTCCTGGAGGCAAGGGAAGGCAGTGACGTCTGGCTCGACCTGAGTACCGTGCGTGACGCCGGGATTGTGGAACAACGTCTAGAGCAGTTGGGTATTGACGTGGTCCTGCATGGACACAAGCACAAGCCCCAACTTCGGGAGACTTTGGTCCGCCACCGGATGGACACCCAAGGCTCCACCGAGCGGAAACTCGTGGTATCGGGCGCGGGAAGCGTGGGCGTTAACTCCCGTGAATTGGAGCACAGCGAATCGAACCACTTCGCACTGGTGGAAGTCTTGCGATCACGGCGGGAAGCTGACGCAGAGTTCCTTCGGGTCGAGTGGCGCGAGATGTCGTACTTGCCGGGAGCAAACTGGGCTACTCAACAGCGTTGGGTCATCAACGGCTGAGTCGAGCTGGTCTCAAGGAGCCGCCGCCGAGAAGAGCAGTTCAGGAGCCGACCGGCGGAACACCGAAACGCTTGTCGAACTCCTCACGCTCTTCAACGGCCGTCAACTGCGCGAACTGGCTCATGCTGACAGTGAACTGGTCGAGGAACCCCCGCTGGCCCAACAGCATCAGGAACGTTGGCCTCCACTGATCAACGAAGCCAACCTCCGTTTCCCACTCGATGTACTGATCATCGGAGCCCGTTGGCGCCAAGAGGCGAACGCGGAGGTCCATGAAGCGCACCGTGACGCTGTCGCCACCGATGCCGAGTCTTAGAGTGCGACTTGAACTTCTCGGGTCGACGCCGGCGGCGAATGCGACCCAGGGAGCCGCGAGCACGTGGCTGCAGCCGGAGTCCACAAGTGCGTACAGGCCATCGCTGACGTCTCCCGAGGGCCCAACGAGCGCTGTAGGGACGATCGGGCGTTGCACAACTTGATCTAGTCGCGGTCCGTCCTCAACGTATGGGTATAGCCAAGGAAGCTCAGGCAGATCACCCGAGCCCGACAAGCTCAGGCTCGCTCGGGTCCGGCGCTCTAACGATGGCGACGTTCTTGATCTGACGGCTGCGCAGCCGCCGCGCGAGTTCGTAGGGCGACTCCGCGACTTCGATCGGCTCTCCAGTCACGCGGTCGACGGCGACCCAACATCCAGGAACCTCGCTGAGCACCGTTGACAGCGGCCTCGGCTTAGGCGCACCAGTCACGTTCATCGCAACTCGCCTCCTCGCCTTCCGAAGGATCCACTGTCTCCAGTGTCGCACGGTCGTCGTCATGGTAGTAGCGTATCAAGATACGCTATGTTCCTCGACGACACGCGGGAGGTCAGCCAATGCCTCGTCGGCTTGCCCCAAGCGAGCGGCGGACTCGGACCCTCCTGCTCCGTGTCACCGATGAAGAATTCGACGTCCTTGACGTTGCGTCTCACTTGGAGCGCGTGACCGCCAACGAGTACTCGTATCGACTGCTTCAAAGCCACATCTCCTCAGTGCGGTCGAACGGACATATCCGCGCTGGACTCGACAACCTTCGTTCCTACGCAGACTCCCAGGAGGCGACGACATCCCTGCTGCGTCCCACGTCGCACAGCGCAGAACAAGAAGCCGACGATCTCCTGGACCAGCCGAAGGGGTGACGCGTCACGGGCCAGCATTCCAGCCCTATCTGGCGCCAGCGGAGCGATCGCGAGCTTCCACAGCCAGCCGCGTCACCACCGCGCTGAGGGGATCTGCCGAGGAGCAGCCTCCAGGTCCTCGAGCTTGATCCGGATGGCGCGCTTGCCGCAGCGGTACGCCGGTAGGGTGCCGGCTGCGATCCAGCGGCGGATGGTCTTGACCGAGACCGACATGGCCTCGGCGGCCTCGTCGAGGCTGAGGTAGACCGGGATGGCGCGTCGCTCAGTCATCGGATCGCCTCTCCGGGCGTGGGTCGGTGGCGGCGGCGAGGAAGCGTCGGGCTTCGGCGACGGTGATGTAGAGCCGGCCGATGCCTTGGAAGCGGGTCCATCGTGGGCCGACGCCGCGTTGGCGCCAGTCGCGGACGGTGCGTTGTGGTGTGCGGATGAGGTCGCAGAACTCCTCGAACAGGATCAGGTTGTTGTCGTCCCAGTCGTCCGGGATGCCGATGGGTGTGACCATCACGTTGCCTTTCGTCGTGGCCGCCGATCGATTCGGTGGCCTTCACGTGGAGAAGCAACGTCGCGCTGGGCGGATCGGACATCTGTGACCGCTGTTGTCGAGACCGAGCTTCTCCTGGTCTCCTATGTCGTCCGGGCCGCTCCGGGCGATCACCCGACGCAAGGAACTTGGTCAGCGACCGATCCCGTGGGAGGTGGTCGGCGGGGAGGTCGGGATCGACTGGGGGTGGGGCGGGCGCCGAGCACCGTCCCGCAGCGCCGCTGCCTGCATGGCGGTGGGGGGTGGCGGCGCACTCGGCCCGTGCCGGTCGATGTCGTCGGCGGCCCTCTGTGCGGCGTGGCTTGGTCCGAGGTCGGCGCGATCGCGGCTGAAGACCTCGACCCATTGGCTGCGGGCGTCGTCGATCGTGTCGGCGACGAGGTGGGCGGTGTTGTGGTGACGGCCCCGGGTCATGGCGACGTACGCGGAGGCGGCGCCGGTGGTCTCGCCGAGCGCGAAGTGTGCGGTGCCGACGGTCTCGCCTTGGGCTCCGTAGGCGGTGGTGGTGAAGGCGAGCTCGACGTGCTCGCGGACGTACTCAGCGGGGAGCGCGCGTGGGCCGGCGCGGCCGGTGACGAGCAGGTTGCCGTCCTCGCCGATGCCGGCCACGGTCCAGGTGTCACGGTTGGCGACGGCGAGGTCGCGGTCGTTGCGTCGGGTGGCGACCCGGTCGCCGAGACCGATTCGCTCACCACGGCGCGTGATGGGCTCACCAGGCCGCTCACCAACCCGCCGACTAACGGGCACGCCAGCGCGGTGGCGGCGGTCGCGGATGGCTGCGTTGAGCGCAGCGACCTGGTCGCGGGTGTCGGCGATGACGAGCTGGTCGCCAGCATCGGCAGGGGCGGCGCCGATGACGGCCAGGGCTGCGGTGCGTTCGACCTCGCTGGCATGGAGGACGATCTGGCCGCGCTCAACGAGGGCGTCGAAGACCTCCCCAGGCCGCTCACCAGAGCGCATGAGCAGGCTGAGGTCGGCGTATGAGGGGTCGCTGAACCGGTGGACCGACTCGAGCTCGTGGTGTCCCGCGGGTGACACCCAGCGTGCGGCGAGGTCGAGGACGCCGCCGCGGCCGACGGCCGGCAGCTGGTGGCGGTCGCCGAGGAGCGCAACGACTGCGTGGGCTTGGTCGCCGATGGCAAGCAGTGCGCGGGCGGTGTCCTGGTCGAGCATGCCGGCCTCGTCGACGAGGAGGACGTCGCCGGGCAGCAGCCGTGTGCGAGCCTCGGGGACGGCGTCGGTCTGCGACCAGCTCCCGTCTTCGTCCCAGCGGTAGCCGTGTTGGTGGATCAGCCAGGCGGCGGAGAACGCGTCGGCGCCGACCTGCTGCTGCGTTGCTTGGGCAGCCTTGAGGGTTGGGGTGACCACCACGAGCCGACGGTCGGCGGCGTCGAGTACGTCGCGTGCGGCCGCGAGGGTCGTGGTCTTTCCGGTGCCGGCGGCGCCCTCGATCACGAGCAGGCTGGCGTCGCCGGCCAGGGCGGCAACGACGCGTCGTTGCGCGGGGTCGAGGTGGTCGATGCCGTGGAGCCGGACCGCAGTGGTCACCGGCCGTGCGGCGCGGGCGGCGAGGGTGTCGATGAGGTCGGCTTCGACGGCGAGGACCCGTTGGGACGTGAGGTTGCGGACGTGCTCGGGGACATCACGTCGGTCCAGCAGCGGCACGCACCGTGTCCGGGCACGGTCGGTGATGTCTTCGACCAGCTCGTGCCGGATCGCTCGGTCGGCGATCACGCCGACGGAGGCGATCAGTCGTTCGGCCTCGCCGCGGATGTCGGCTGCGTTCCATGCCGAGCGCTTGGCGCCGAGCCGGGTCAGCAGGAGGTCGGCGGCGACGTCCCGGTTGATCCGACCGATCTGAGGGCCCGGCTCTGACGCTGGGTGGGTCGCCGGGTGGGCCGGCGAGGTGGGCGGGGTGAAGCCCAGATCGCGCAGCTCACGGTTCCAGGCGGCGACGAGGTCGGCGCCGCTCCGGGGCACGACCTTGTCCGGTCGCGCGTCGGCCTACGCGCGTCGGTCCCAGGTTTGGCGCAGTCCGGGTCCGGACTCCTGGTCGGGGTGCTCTGCTCGCCAGTCGGCTTCGTACCGGTCGACGTTGCGGTTGATCTGTGCGGCGCGCTGGCTGAACCCGGCGGTGTACGGCGCAAGCTGCCGGACCTCGCCGTCATCGTCGAGGGTGTAGCCACGCGCGGCAAGGGCCGCCCGGAACTCCGGGTCGCACATCACGGCCGCGTGCCCGATCCCGTTGAGCGCCTCGATGCTGTCCACGACCCCGACCGAGTGCAGTCCACGCCACGCCCCCGCCGCGAAGACGCGTGCGTTGATCTGCACGTGGAGGTGACGGTGCGGGTCACCGGCCCGCGAGGTGTAGTGCCGCACCACGGCCGCCTCGACCATCTCCACCGGGACCTGCACCTGCCGACCACGTGGCCCGACCCGGGTGGTGGCGTGCTCGGCCACCCACCCGATCACCTCACCAGCGGCCCGATCCATCGCCGCGTCGTACGCCGTCGCGATCTCGGCGTGGAGTGCGGCGGCGAGCGACCAGGACTTCGGTCCGTTCACCACGAGCTCGACGAACCGCAGCGCGCGTGCGTCGTCACGCAGCCGGCCCTTGGCCGCGCCCGTCAGCGCGTCGTGACCGGCGACCCAGCGCTCGTAGCTTGGGCCGTCGAGGTCACCGGCCCGCCGCACCGCGCTGGGGCCGGCGATGTAGTGCTCGGCCAGACCGGTTCCTTCGGCCAGGTAGTAGTCGTCAGCGCGCGAGTGGTCGGCCTCGACGTAGGAGCGCGCGGCGGCCGCAGACCCCCGGTAGAACTTCACTCCACCGTGCATCGCCCTCGTCACCGCCCGTCAGCACTCGTCACCTAGCCTTGAAATGACGCTCGGCCCGCCCCGAGGGACGGACCGATCTACGGACCTTCGTAGCATGCGTGCCGCGAGATTTGGGAGACGGGAAGGCGCCTCCTCGGGAGCTGAATGCGGACTCGGTTGGGACCGTCATTCCTTGCCATCGAGATTTCTCCGAAGCCGCCGGTAGCAGGCTCGAGGTCGCATGTCTGCTTGATGCGGCAAGCGTGTGGCCGACCGTGGTTAGCCGGTTTCATGTTCCACGGCACTACTCCTCAACTATGCAGTCCTGGCGGGTTGCGGCTCGCCCGACTTCCAGCGGGGCCCCAACCGTTCGCAATGTCCAGAATGCGGCCAGCCGCTTTCAGCACCGCCTCCAGGCTCGCCCCCGCCAAGTTCGGCTCCTCTTCGAAATACTGGCTGAGATGGTCGGGCAGTCGGGCTCCCGGTGCAAGGCTCGCGAAGACCACGCGGGCCACGGACTCCGCCTCCAATTCGCGAACATCTCGGTCGAGGGCGCTTCGATCCTTCCAGCGCTTGTCAGGATCAGCGCCGAGATGCCCGCAGTAGACGTGTCCAAGCTCGTGGGCGATCGTCGCCAGCTTCTCTGTGGATAAGTACGAGCGGTTCAGTTCGACGTCGAAGCGCACCGGCACGTCCCGTTCCTCCGGCTGTGGCCGCTTACGTACCGTGAGGCGTTGCGTCCCGGCTGCTCGGGACGGGCTCACGCATCCTGCAAACCCTGCGCCGAGCCGAGCTGGCGTGACACGGACGCCGTCGAACTTGGCGTTCTCGACGATCCAGTAGAAGGCATGGTCAACGTCAGGGACGTCCGCCATAGCGTACGGATTGGACAGGTGTGCCGGCAGCGGAAGGGCGCCCGCTCCCGGCTCTACCTGAGTCACGTCGAGAAGGAACATGACAGGTCCTCCCGGTTGCAGCAGGACCATTGGCTGCTCGCCAGGTCGAATGACGAACCCGTACCTCTCCTTCCACTGGTGAGCAGGCAGAACGTGTGTGGCTGCGGGTAGTTGCAGGAGCATCAGCAGCGCATTGAACGGTGAGTACCCGGTCGCAATGTGGAGCCGCGCAACGCGATCAAGCAGGTCTGCGAACCCTGACACCTTGCCGAACTCAAGCACCGCGCCCATCACGTAGCTGATGGACCGCTTCGCTTCGTTCGTCTTCTTCGCAGGCTCCACGACTGCCTCACCAAAAGTCTGGCCGCCTTCCGCGCCCTCAAGGTCGAACAAGACGTGCTCGGCGTCCATTACTCATCACTCCCGGCGTTCACGGCAGCATCCCTGGCGCCATGCTCTCCATCTGCTCGATGACGAGACGGATGGCATCCGGCTGCTTGTCCGGGGGGTACTTGTACTTCACGAGGAGTCGCTTAATCGACGAGCGCAACTTGGCCTTGACGTCGTCACGGACCATCCAGTCGAGCTTGATGTCTCGTCGCATCACACTAACCAGCTCGCGAGCAATCTGGGCGAGTACGTCGTCACCTTGGACCTCGACCGCCGACTCGTTGGAGGCGACCGCGTCGTAGAAGGCGAGCTCGTTCCAGTCCAGCGGCGGCTCGAAGCGCGCACCCCGGTTGCCCTCGGCCGCGACCTCCTTCGCGAACTCGATCAGCTCGGCAATGACCTCAGCCGAGGTCAGCTGCTGGTTCGTGTACTTGTTCATCAGCTCACGGAGCTTCTCGGAGAAGGCACGGTGGCGAACGAGGTTGTGACGCGTCGACTTCGCGGTCTCCTCAGTCAGAAGATCGCGCAGCGCCTCGATCGCGAGGTGAGGGTTCTCGGACTGCAGAGTCTTGGCGGCGAAGTCAGGGCCGAGGTCGGACAGCGACGGCTTCGGCATCCCCGCCGCCTCGTAGATGTCGACGACTTCACCCGTCTCGGTCGACGTTGCGACCAGGCCCGCGAGGAGTCGCTGGATCTCCTCAGGAATCGGACGTCCCTGCGCTTGGCGCTCCTGAGCGTCGAACTTGCCCATCCACACCCGTACTTCTTCGTAGAACTTCGCTGCGGGACGAAGGTCGTCGAGGGTTTGGGAGCCCGCTGCCAGCGCCCACGCCCGCGCGAGCTGGTTTGCGAACTTGCGGAACTTGTCGACGATCGCGGTTTCACCCTCGGCCGGCTGGTTGCCCGGGGTGGCGGGCGAGCGCAGGTAGTTGGTGAGCCTGACTGCCGCCTTGATCCAGCTCGTCGTGTCGCCCACAAGCTGCGAACGCCACGCGTAGCCGGCGCAGATCTCGTCGAGCGAGGCGATCAACTGGCGCGCCAGAACTGCGGCCTCGTCGACGTTGCGGCCGACGGGCTTCTTGGCCTGATCTGTCTCTGTGTACTCGGCGAGAGCCCTGCTCAGGTTCTCGACGAGCGGCGCGTACGACACCAGCAGACCGTCCGGCTTGCCACGGAACGTGCGGTTGACGCGCGCGAGCGTCTGCATGAGCAGCGCGCCCTTGAGGGGACGATCGAGGTACAGAGTGTGTAGTGGCGGGGCGTCGAAGCCCGTGAGCATCATGTCCTTGACAATGACGATCTGCAACGGGTCCTCAGCGTCCTTGAGGCGCTTCTGAATGACCTTGTTGAGCGCCTCACGGCGGACGTGCTTGGCAACTGGGTCGACGTCGGAGGCGGAGCCCGAGTACACGACCTTGATTACGCCCTTGTCGACGGCTTCGTCGTGCCACTCGGGTCGCAGCTTGATGATCTCCTCGTAGAGGTTGGCGCAGATCTCTCGGGTCGCTCCCACGATGAAAGCCTTGCCTGGCGACTCGATGAACGGAACCAGCGCGGCCGATCTCTTCTCCCAGTGCTCGAGGATGTCTTTCGCCAGGGCTTCAAGGACCACGGGAGCGCCATACATCGCGTTGATGACGGCGACGGACCTTTCGATGCGCTCACGCTCGACCTCGTCGAGTCCCGTGGCGGCCTCGTCCGCGGCAGCGTCAAGGTCCTCCTCAGTGACGTCGCCAGCGAACTTGATGGCGATGAGGCGCGGCTCGAAGTACACCGGCACCGTCGCTCCGTCAGCGACAGCGCGCGTCAGGTCGTAGGTGTCGATGACGGCGCCGAACACCTCTTGAGTGTCGCGCTCCGCGGTCGAGATCGGCGTGCCCGTGAAGGCAATGAAGGCTGCATTCGGGAGCGCGTCACGAATGTGTCGCGCAAAGCCATCGAGGTCGTCGTAATGGCTGCGGTGCGCCTCGTCGACGATGACGATGATGTTGCGTCGATCGGTGAGGAGCGGATGGTCGAGCCCGGCCTCGCGCTCCTTGTCGGTGAGGCCGAACTTCTGCAGCGTCGTGAAGTAGATGCCGCCGGTCAGTCGGTTAGAGAGTTCCTCGCGCAACTGCCTGCGCTTGGTGACGTTGATCGGGGTTTCACCCAGCAGCTGCGAGCGGTTGAAGGCCTCGAAGAGTTGGCTGTCCAGCTCAGTGCGGTCGGTGACTACGACGAGCGTGGGATTCTTCAGCTTCGGCTGACGGGCGACGGCGTGAGCGTAGAGCTCCATCTCCATCGACTTGCCAGAGCCCTGGGTATGCCAGACGACGCCGGCCTTGCCGTTTGACTCGACTGCGGAAACGGTCGAACCCACCGCTTTCGTGACGGCAAAGTACTGATGCGGCTTGGCGATGCGCTTGGCGTAGCCCTCGGCTCCCTCATCGAACGCCACGAAGTCACGCTGGATCTGGAGGAAGCGCTCCTGGTTGCAGACGCCGTTGATCAGGTCCTCGACCTCGAGTCGCACAGGCTGCCACTCATCAGTTCTGGACCGGAAGGGCCGGCCCTCGTCATCGACGTTCCACGGCGAGTAGTGGTTGAGCGGCGTGAACGGCGTGCCGTATCGGGCGCTGATGCCGTCAGAGATGATCGAGAGCACGACGAACCGGAAGGCCATCGGGAACTCGCGGAGGTACGTCGCCAGCTGGGCGTGAGCCGAGGCGGTATCGGCTGCCTCAGCTCCAGCTCGCTTCAGCTCAGCGATGACCACCGGTAGGCCGTTGACGTACAGGACGATATCGAACCGACGCTCAACGTCAGCCGAGCGGATCGTCACCTGGTTGACCGCGAGGAACTCGTTGTCGTCGACGTTGTGGCTGACGAAACGGATCGTCGGGCTCTGCTCGACGCCATCGGAGTCGACGTAGCTGATGCCGCGGTAACCACCGACGAGGATCTGGTGGAGCCTGAAGTTCTCCGAGATCGGATCCTGCGATTTCGGCGCACGGACCTCGGCCAGCGCCTGTACGAGGTAATCGCCCGGAACGGTCGGGTTGAACTTGCGCAGCGCCGCCAGTGTTCGGCCGGGCAGGACAATGTCGTCCCACGCCTCGCGGCCACCCTCCGCGCCGGGAGCTACCGTCTTCGCCGACGTCGAGGTCCAACCGTGGAACGACAGGGCTTCGAGCATCTGCTCTTCCCACTCGGCCTCGCTCACCATCACAGCACCCCTTCGACAGTCTTCTCGGCGTCCTTCACTCGGACCTTCCCCGACATCAACAGCGGAAGCAGCTCGTCCCGGGTCGCCGAGAGCTTCAGGCTCTCGATCTCCAAAGCCAGCGCGGTCTCCCACAGGTCATTCATCAACTCATCCAGTCGCTTGATGTCCCCTTCGTTGGGAACGCGCACCGGCTCGTCGAGGTGACGACGCTGGATGTGGCCCATGGTCGTTGCCTTGTCGGCAGCGATTGCCTTGAATTCATCGAGTGTCGCGTGCACCGCCTGATTCACGAGCCACATTGGCCTTCTGTCGTTCGGAATCACCTTGAAGATGTGCTGGTTGACGATGGCCTCGGGGCGGTACCACCGGGCAGCTGTCAACGAGCCGCTCCACGCGAACAGCAGGTCGCCGGGCCTGACCGTGTTGACGTCGGGCACCTCGATGTCGTTCCACACCGTCGAGGCGCCGATGCCGGAGTTCAGCTCAGCGATGCGCACCACCACCCGGCCCGTCCCAGTGGCGTCCTTTGTGTACGCCCGACCATTGACGAACCTGGCCAGGGAGGACAGCGGGACCTCGACACCACCTGTGGCAGCAGCCTGGAAGTGCGCGCGGCTCAACTCCTCGGCGAGTTGGATTGCTCGCTGATTGGCAGTGACCTTGTCGTCGAGCGAGCGGAGCACCTCGGCGATCGCCTCCTGCTCCCCCCGGGGTGGGAGCTCGACCTCCATCTTGTCAACGCGTGTGATGTAGATGTGCTTGATCGTCGACCCGTCTGCGTCTGCGGCCATCCGTTGCTGGTAGTCCGGCGCCTGAAGCATGTACGCGAGAAACTGCGCGTCGGCGAGTTCGTTCAACTGAAGCAACGCGACTGACTGGTTGATACAAATGTCCGGACGATCGCAGACTGCAACCCGCCCGATGCTCCCGTCCTTGGTAAGCAGCACATCGCCAACGCGGGGCCGGCTCTTGTCGGTCAGGAGCGAGTCGTATGCCTCGCGTGAAGTGAACCGAGCTGACCCGTAGTCGATGCGTCCATTTCGGATGTCCTTAGCCGTGACCATGATCGGCCCTGCGGCCGTGGTCGGCATGGGGTTGGTGAATCCGTACGTGATCCGCGTAAGCAGGTCGCCCAGCGGAAGTCGGCGCCATTCACCCATGGACTCGCTCCAACTGCGTGCGAACAACAGACGCAAGCCGCTCGGTCGAATCGAACGCTGCGAGCAGTTCCTTGGTAATGCGCTCGATCTTGACCTCAATCTCCTCAGCGTCCACCTCCGCTTCTTCCGCTCCGACATAGCGCCCGGGCGAAAGCGAGTAGTTGACGGCCTTGATCTCGGCCAACGTTGCTGACCTGCAGTAGCCAGCGACATCGGCGTACTCGGTCGTTGCCGACTCCGTCCCCCGCCAAGCATGGAACGTGTCGCTGATGCGCTTGATGTCCCCGACCGTTAGGTCACGCTCGGCGCGGTCGACCATGTAACCAAGTTCGCGCGCGTCGATGAAGAGCACCTGACCGGACCGATCGACCGAGCCCTGCGGACCCTTGGTCTTGTCTTTGGCGAAGAACCAGAGACAAACCGGTATGCCCGTGCTGCGGAAAAGCTGGGTCGGGAGCGCGACCATGCACGAAACCAGGTCGGCCTCGATGATCTGCGCACGGATGTCGCCCTCGCCGTTCGAGTTCGACGACATCGAGCCGTTGGCCATCACCACGCCGGCCTTACCGCCCGGTGCGAGCTTCGAGAGAATGTGCTGGATCCACGCGTAGTTGGCGTTGTTGGCCGGCGGGACGCCGTACTTCCAACGCGGGTCCTCGACGTTGCGCGCCCAGTCCTTGATGTTGAACGGCGGGTTCGCCATCACGAAGTCCATCTGGACATCCGCGTGCTGGTCGCGGGCGAACGTGTCGCCCCAGCGGGCACCCAAGCCCTTGTTCTCGATACCGTGGATGGCGAGGTTCATCTTGGCGAGGCGCCAGGTCTCCTCATTGCCCTCCTGACCGAAGACGGAGATATCCTTCGGATCGCCGTCGTGCTCGTGGATGAACTTCTCCGTCTGGACGAACATGCCGCCCGACCCGCAGCACGGGTCGTAGACCCGGCCATGGTTCGGCTCAATCAACTCGACGATGACCTTCACCACCGACGGCGGCGTGAAGAACTCGCCACCCCGCTTGCCCTCCGCGCGAGCGAAGGCCCCGAGGAAGTACTCGTAGACCTCTCCCATGAGGTCGCGAGCGCGGTGCTCGCCTTGACGGCTGAACCGCGCGTTGTTGAACAGGTCGACGAGCTCGCCCAGGCGGCGCTGGTCGATGTTGTCGCGGTTGTAGATCCTCGGGAGGGTGCCTGCGAGGGTCGAGTTGGCCTTCATGACCGAATCCATGGCTGCATCGATCAGAGCGCCGATGGTCTTGGCCGGCTCGTCACCGGCGGCGGGCTTTCCCTTCGCGTTCTCTGACAGGTAGGCCCAGCGAGACTCCTCCGGCACTACGAAAACGCCGTAACCCTGATACTCCTCCGGGTCGTCGATCAGATCATTGATTTGCTCGTCGTCGTAGCCCTCGGCGAGCAAGTCGGCGCGGATCGCCGCGCGGCGCTCCTCGTATGCGTCCGAAACGTACTTGAGGAAGACGAGACCGAGGATCACATCCTTGTACTGGTTCGCCGACAGCGACCCGCGCAGCTTGTCGGCTGCCTTCCAGAGCGTGTCCTTGAGTTCCTTGATGGTTGAAGGGGCGGACGTGTCGGTCTTCTTGCGCGGAGGCATTTCAACCTGCCTTTCTCTCGGTGGTGGATGAACCGAGCGCGACCGAGCCATCGGCGACACCCAGTATCAGATTGGTGATGAGGTTGGTTGCTGCCGCCTCATGGCGGCGCAGGTCTGCAAGATGGTCGGCAACGCCCGCGAGCGCCTCCTCGAGTCGCTCGACCTGCGAAGTCGGGACGCTGGGGACCGGCCATGTCCGCCATTCGGTGCTGCTCGCCATCTCGTTGATGGCCGCCGCAAGCGCGCGCGGCCCGATGTGGGCGCGGGCCGGCTCCGATCGCAGGATGCGGCTCGGATACCTCACGAGACACCCGCCCACGTGGTCGACGAGGGCCTGCGGCGCGGGGGTTGCAATGAACACGACGTCTCCCGGCTCGGTGTGCACGGCATGGCCGTAGTGCTCGGCAGCAACGAACGGGTCGATGAAGGCGTCTCCAAGGTTCGGGTCCGCCGACAGCACGCGAAGCGAGGCATCAGCATCGAGGTGCTCGACCTTGATCCGGCAGCCGCTCTGCACGCGCATCGCCGGATTCCGTCCCTCCAAGAGAGAGCCGAGCCGTCGGCTGGCCACGCTCTGCGTGCCAGATCCATCGACGAGCGGCACATCAAATCCCGCGACTTGCTCGCGCGTGACCAAGGTCGACGCCATCAGCCTTGCCCGGGGCGTACCTACCTCCAGCGACTGTCGCTCGGGTGCACCGGCACCAGGGATGACGACCGCGTTTGAGGTGTTCGTCCACACAAAGGTCGGCTCCACGACAACGCCGTAACGGTGGGCCCGCGCGCGACTTTGCTGGAGGGCGCCCAAGACGTCAGCAGCAAGCTCAGCTCGGACGATCTCGCGAGCAGAGAGGTCCGCGACTACAACACCCTTGGAAGCCGTCGCGCCCTGCAGCACCCAGATCCCCAGGTTCTTCCGGTAGGCCTCGCGCCACAGACCCCGAGGGAGCTTGAAGACCGCGCTGAGCGCCGGGGTCAACGGCTCAGCCCCGAGGCCTTCGAGTGTTGCTTTCCTGCTTTCGTGAAGCGTCCCTGTTGGTCGCAGGGCGTCGCACAGCGCCGACGACGACCCCAGCACGATTGCGATCTGGCCGGCATCCAGCTCCAGCGCAATCTCGTCCGCGCGATCAAGCACGTCCGAGTCATCGAGCCCCACGAGCGAGAAGACCCGGACAACGGTCGGGGTCGGGCCGGTCGGGGAAACTCCGTCGAGTGCCTGATGCCGCAGCATCGAGCGGTCAGCTCCTGAGTCCGCGGCCGCGAATCCGGCACCGACTCGACGGTCTCTCGGGTCAAGCCGCAATTCGATCGCCACGTCATCGGGTCCGAGATGAGTGCGGCAGACCTCAGCCAGTTCTTGCAGGAGGTCGATCAGGGCTGGGGCAAACCCACGATTCCCCTGCGCGGCACGACTCGCGTATAGACGGTCCAACGCATCTGACGGGCCGAACGCTGCGGCCAGCAACTCATCGACGTAGGCCGCAAGGTCGTCATCAGCTGCCAGCTCGCGCACCTCGGCCAGCAGATATCGGTCATCAGGATCCAACTCCTCAGCGAGAGCGATCCGCTCCTCCGGGCTCAGGGGAGCCAAGTCCTCGGAGACGCCACCGCGGAGACCAAGCAGCACAACGGCGCTCTCGAGATCGAGGTCACCGGGAATGGCAATTGACGGCGCGTCCAATCGAGCGTCGACATTACGACCGCGACCTGTCGCGTCGAGCCAGTCGAGGACTTCGCGGAGATCGAACCGCTCCGCGCCACCCACAGAGTCGACCACGGGCGGGAAGGGGGCAGAACCTGTGCGGCGGCGCCAGTTGGTTACAGCCTGACGCGTGACTCCGGCGATCCGAGCGATCTCGGTCATCGTCACTAGCGACTTCATGTTCTACCTCCTTCCTGGCTTGGCGCAACGAGACAGACGGTAGTGCTAGTCGGGCCCGGTCACGCCTAGAGAGGTGTTTAGCCCACTAAACACCGTCAAGTGTCGTATTGCGCCGTGAGGGCGTCGACCATCGACCGAACCGGGCCTCGACCGCGACGCCCCAAACCGGAGGTAAGTCATGAACGACAAGAGCAAGGCGCACTTCAACGGGACTGGCTCAGCCGTGATCATCAGCGAGCTGGAGATCGACCACACCGACGTGGTCGGTGAGGCACGCCACTGGGTCGGGGGCGAGCGCGGCCAGCGCTGCGACGATCTGACCGAACTCGCCGACGCCGACCTGACGAGGTTTGCCACTGAGGCACTTGTGTTCGGGGCGAAGGCACTCGCCCTCACCGCGCAGACGACGGAAACGAGGGCGCTAGAGCGGATGCTGAAGGACGTCGGCGAGAAGACAGCGGAGGCCACGCGGAAGGCCGGCGAGGCCACCTCCATGGCTACCAGGTCCGCCACGGAGACCGTGGTGAAGGCAGCCGCGGACGCCAAGAAGGCCATCACCGACGCCGACGAGGTCACCCGCAAGCACCTCGCCGATGCCGTCACGTCGACCAAGAAGGACCTGCTCGAAGAGACGCGGCGGCTCTTCGGCGGCGACAACCCGGAACTCCTGGAGCGGCTCCAGCCGGTCCTCGACAAGTTCTCCGCAGCGCTGGAGAAGCAGGTACAGACGAGCACCACCGAGTTGCTCGAGAAGGCCACGAGGCAGCTGGACCCCAGCGACCCGACCTCGCCGATGGCGAAGCACGCCGCGACGCTCGCCGAGCAGCAGGAGCGGTTCTCGAAGCAGATCGAGAAGGGCCAGGCTGAGCTGAGTGCCAAGGTCGAGGACCTGAGCACGGCCCTGAAGGTCCAGGGTGCGAAGTCGTCCATCGCCAAGGTGACTCCCATCAAGGGCAGCTCCTTCGAGAACCAGATCCACGCCCTGATGAGCGACATCGCCGCCGGACTCGGCGACGAGTACGAGGACACCACGACCAAGACCGGTCTCGTGCCTCGCAGCAAGAAGGGTGACGGGCTGCTCTCGGTGAATGGTCAGACCGCCCGGGTGGTCGTGGAGATGACGGACTCGGCTCGCGCCAACTGGGGTGAATACTTCAACGAGGCCGAGCGCAACCGCGGCGCCAGCGCCTCTCTCGGGGTCGTGCGCTCCGCTGATCAGAACGGCGGCCACTCGCTCCGGGTGCTCGGGCAGCGGCGGATCGTTTTGGCATTCGATCCCAGCCAGGACGACGCCGAGGTGTTCCGCACCGTCATCCTGCTTCTCCGTACCGTTGCGATCGCCGCGTCCATCCGCATGGGAGAGGCTGAGATCGACACGGCAGAGGAGAAGATCGGCGAGGCGGTCGCGCAGCTCGACAGGATCGACGTCATCAAGAAGACCGCGGGCTCGATCCAGAAGGGCGCCACCAAGATCGAGAGCGAGTGCACGGCGATCACGACCAGCATCCGCCGTCTCCTGGACCAGGCGCTGATCTCGTTGGCCGGTAGTGCAGCGGGGGACGAGCTCGCGAACCCGACTCAGGTAGATGGTGCCGCGTGATGAGGGGGAGGCTATTTCATGGCCGTCCCTCGCCTACACGGCACGCGCACCCCCGACGATTGTTCAAGTGCGTGGACGTCCCCGCAGGCCGCTCGCTCCTCCTCCAGCGGCACGCATTGTCCTGTGCTAGTGCTGGATCCTTTCCCCCACCAGTCCCCCTAGAGGCCAATCTCGAAGTCGACCGGAACACTTCAGAAAAGCACAAAACCCCAGGCTGACCTGGGGTTTTGCTGGTGGAGCCTACGAGACTCGAACTCGCAACCCCCTGCTTGCAAAGCAGGTGCGCTACCAATTGCGCCAAGGCCCCGGGTGAAGCGGGTGGGCGCCGTGGCGCCGGTGAGCAGCTAGCTCAGGCCTTCTCGACGTTGTCGGTGGCCTCGGCCCAGAGAGCCTGCTCGTTCTTGCCCTGTTCCATCTTCTTCTTCGCGAGAGCTGCGCCGGCGGCGGCCAGCAGGATCAGCAGGAGCTTCTTCACGGGACTCTCCTTCGGGCGGTGCCCACGAGTTGAGGCAGAGGTGAGGCAGATGGAGTGGGCCTAGGAGGACTTGAACCTCCGACCTCTTCCTTATCAGGGAAGCGCTCTAACCGTCTGAGCTATAGGCCCGCACTCGCCGCATCAGCGGCGACGCCGAAGATTACCTGACCGTGGTCAGGCGGTGCCAATCGAGGTGGTCTCGTGACGGGCGCCAGGGCGCCCTCCTCGACCGGCGATCCGACCGGCGATCAGACCAGCGTCACTTCTCGTCCTCGGCCAGGGTGACCTCGATGCCGCCGAGGAGGGCGGCAGCGAGGTTGTAGAGGAAGGCGGTGAGGGTGGCGATCGCGGTCAGCAGGACCACGTCGACCACCGCGACGAGGAGGGTGAAGCCGAGCACCCGCGACATGCCGACGTAGTCGGTCACGTCGAAGGTCGAGTTGCCGCTGTCACCCTCGACGATGCTCGCCACGGCGGAGTTGATCGAGTCCCACACGCCGGCCGCGCCCAGCACCGACCACACCATGAAGATGGCGACGAAGGTGACGACACCGAAGGCGACCGAGAGCAGGAACGCGGTCTTCATGACCGACCACGGGTCGACCCGGGTGAGCCGCAGACGGGCGCGGCGCGGCTGACGACCCGGCGTACGGGAGACGCGGCGCCCGCGCGAGGAGCCCGGCGCGGCGTTGGCGCGGTGCTCCTCGGCGGCGTTGGACATCGTGTCCTGCAGCCGCGAGGTCAGCGACTTCCGCGTGGTCTCACCGTCCGACGTACGACGGGGGGTCGCGGTGCGGTCCGACATGGATCACTCCTCGGTGTCTTCGTCGGGTCCGAGCTCATCAAGCTCCGGGGCGGTCGCCTCATCGGCGACCTCTTCGTCGATTGTTGCACCGTCGACCACTTCCTGCGATTCCTCATCCGGAGCCTCGGTCTCGCCGTCGGCCGGCTCGCCGGTGGCTTCCTCGATCACCTTGGCCTCCACGGAGCGGGCCACCACGGCCACCGAGTCGCCCGACTTGGGGGTCACGAACTTCACTCCCATGGTCGATCGACCGGTCGGGCGGAAGTTGGCGTCGATGGGGCTGCGCACGACCTGGCCGCCACTGGTGATGGAGAGGACCTCGTCCTCCTCCTCGACGATGAACGCGCCGACGAGACCGCCGCGGTCCTCGTTGGACAGCGACATCGCCTTGATGCCGATGCCGCCACGGGACTGGAGGCGGTAGTCGCTGATGCGGGTCCGCTTGGCGAAGCCGCCGTCGGTGATCGTGAAGACGTACTGCTCCTTGACCTCGTCGGACTCGGCGGCGTCGCCCTCGACGGCCTCCTCGGCCGCCACCTGCGCGGCGCGGATCACCGACATCGACAGCAGCGAGTCGCCGTCGCGGAACTTCATGCCACGCACACCACCGGTGGCGCGACCCATCGGACGCAGCTGCTCGTCGTCGGCCTTGAAGCGGATCGACTGGCCCTTGCGGCTGACGAGCAGGATGTCGTCGTCGCCGTTGACCAGCTCGGCGCCGATCAGCTCGTCGTCCTCCTCGCGGAAGTTGATCGCGATGACGCCGGCCTGGCGCGGGCTGTTGTAGTCGCCCAGCTTGGTCTTCTTGACCAGCCCGGTGCGGGTGGCGAGCACGAGGTAGGGGGCCTGGTCGTAGTCGCGGATCGCCAGCACCTGCGCGATGTCCTCGTCGGGCTGGAACGACAGCAGGCCGGCGACGTGGCCGCCCTTCGCGTCACGGGCGGCCTCGGGGAGGTTGTAGGCCTTGGTGCGGTAGACCCGGCCGGCCGTGGTGAAGAACAGCAGCCAGTGGTGGTTGGTGGTCGAGATGAAGTGCTGGACCACGTCGTCGCCGCGCAGCGTCGCGCCGCGGACGCCCTTGCCGCCACGCTTCTGGAGCCGGTACTGGTCCGCGCGGGTGCGCTTGGCGTAGCCACCCCGGGTGATCGAGACAACGAGCTCCTCGTCGGGGATCAGGTCCTCCATCGACAGGTCGCCGTCGGCGGCGATGATCTGCGTACGCCGCTCGTTGCCGTACTTGTCGGTGATCTCCTTGAGCTCGTCGGAGACGATCTGCCGCTGGCGGGGCTCGTTGGCCAGGATGTCCTCGAGGTCGGCGATCTCGCGCTCGATCTTGGTGAGCTCGTCGACGATCTTCTGGCGCTCGAGGGCGGCCAGCCGGCGCAGCTGCATCTCGAGGATGGCGTTGGCCTGGAGCTCGTCGATGTCGAGCAGCTGGATGAGGCCGGTGCGGGCCTCGTCGACGTCGGGCGAGCGGCGGATCAACGCGATGACCTCGTCGAGGGCGTCGAGCGCCTTCGCGAGACCGCGGTAGATGTGGGCGCGCTTCTCGGCCTCGGAGAGGCGGTAGCGGGTCCGCCGCTGGATGACCTCGATCTGGTGGGCGACCCAGTTGCTGATGAACTGGTCGATCGGGAGGGTGCGCGGCACCCCGTCGACCAGGGCCAGCATGTTGGCCGAGAAGTTGGTCTGCAGCTCGGTGTGCTTGAAGAGGTTGTTGAGCACGACCCGGGCGACCGCGTCGCGCTTGAGCACGATGACCAGGCGCTGGCCGGTGCGGGAGCTGGTGTCGTCGCGGACGTCGCTGATGCCCTGGATCCGGCCGGAGTCGGCGAGCTCGGCGATCTTGAGCGCCAGGTTGTCCGGGTTGACCATGTAGGGGAGCTCGCTGATCACGAGCATCACCCGACCCTTGGCGTCCTCGTCTATCTCCACGACCGCGCGCTGCGAGATCGACCCGCGACCGGTGCGGTAGGCCTGCTCGATGCCCTGGCGCCCCACGATGAGGGCGCCGTTGGGGAAGTCGGGGCCCTTGATCCGCTCGATCAGCGCGTCCTGGAGCTCCTGCTTGGTGGCCTCGGGGTGCTCGAGCGCCCACGTCGCACCCTCGGCGACCTCGCGGAGGTTGTGCGGGGGGATGTTGGTCGCCATGCCGACCGCGATGCCGGCCGAGCCGTTGACCAGCAGGTTGGGGAAGCGCGAGGGCAGGATGGTCGGCTCCTGCGAGCGACCGTCGTAGTTGGGGCGGAAGTCGACGGTGTCCTCGTCGATGTCGCGCACCATCTCCATGGCCAGCGGCGCCATCCGGCACTCGGTGTATCGCATCGCCGCGGCCGAGTCGTTGCCCGGCGAGCCGAAGTTGCCCTGGCCGTTGATCAGCGGCGCGCGCAGCACCCACGGCTGCGCGAGTCGGACCATGGTGTCGTAGATCGCCGTGTCGCCGTGGGGGTGGTACTGACCCATCACGTCACCGACGACGCGCGAGCACTTGGAGAAGCCGCGGTCGGGCCGGTAACCACCGTCGTACATCGCGTAGAGGATCCGGCGGTGCACCGGCTTCAGCCCGTCGCGTACGTCGGGCAGCGCGCGCCCGACGATGACGGTCATCGCATAGTCGATGTAGGACTGCTGCATGAGCGTCTGCAGCTCGATCGGCTGGATGCGCTCGTCGCCGAAGCCGAAGCCGCCGGCGCCGGTGTCGGTGGGGATCTCGGTCATTCTCGTGCCCTCTTGTCGTGTCTAAGACTGCGTCTAGATTCCGGGATACAGCGGCATCGTGGGTCTCGTGACGGGCGCTGGGCGCCCCTCCTCGACCAGCGGGTGCTAGCTAGATATCGAGGAACCTCACGTCCTTGGCATTTCTCTGGATGAAGGAGCGGCGCTGCTCGACGTCCTCGCCCATGAGGATCGAGAAGATCTCGTCGGCCTGGGCTGCGTCCTCGAGGCCGACCTGCTTCATCAGGCGCGCGTCGGGGTCCATCGTGGTCTCCCACAGCTCGTCGGCGTTCATCTCGCCGAGACCCTTGTAGCGCTGGACCGGGTTCTCCTTGGGCAGCTTCTTGCCCTGGGCCAGGCCGTCGGCGAGCAGCGCGTCGCGCTCGGCGTCGGAGTAGACGAACTCGTGCTCGGCCGGCTTGTTCCAGCGCAGCCGGTAGAGGGGCGGCTGGGCCATGTAGACGTAGCCGTGCTCGATGAGCGGCTTCATGAAGCGGAAGAGCAGCGTCAGCAGGAGGGTGTTGATGTGGTGGCCGTCGACGTCGGCGTCGGCCATCATCACGACCTTGTGGTAACGCAGCTTCTCGAGGCTGAACTCCTCGTGGATGCCGGTGCCGAGGGCGGAGATGATCGCCTGGACCTCGGTGTTGGCCAGCACCTTGTCGATGCGGGCCTTCTCGACGTTGAGGATCTTGCCGCGGATCGGGAGGATCGCCTGGATGCGGGGGTCGCGGCCCTGACGGGCCGAGCCGCCGGCGGAGTCACCCTCGACGATGAAGACCTCGCACTCCTCCGGGTTGGTCGACTGGCAGTCGCTCAGCTTGCCCGGGAGGCCACCGCCGCCGAGCAGGCCCTTGCGGCCGCGGGCCAGCTCGCGCGCCTTCCGGGCGGCGATGCGGGCACTCGCGGCGGCCTGGGACTTGCGGACGATGTCGCGACCCTCGGCGGGGTTCTGCTCGAACCACGCGCCGAGCTGGTCGTTCATGATCCGCTGGGTGAAGCCCTTGGCCTCGGTGTTGCCGAGCTTGGTCTTGGTCTGACCCTCGAACTGCGGCTCGGCGAGCTTGATGGAGATGATCGCGGTCAGGCCCTCGCGGATGTCGTCGCCCGACACCCGGTCCTCCTTCTTCTTGATCAGTCCCCACTCCTCACCCCAGTGGTTGACCAGGGAGGTGAGCGAGGAGCGGAAGCCCTCCTCGTGGGTGCCGCCCTCGTGGGTGTTGATGTTGTTGGCGAAGGTGTGGACCGACTCCGTGTAGGAGGTGTTCCACTGCATCGCCACCTCGAGGCTCATGTGGTTCTCGACGCTGTCGGGGGTGTCGGCCTCGAAGGAGATGACCGTCGCGTTGGCCTTGTCCTTGCGGCGGTTGAGGTGCTCGACGTAGTCGACGAGGCCGCGGTCGTACTTGAAGACCTGCTCGAGGCCGCCCGTCTCGGCGCGCTTGATCGCGTCGTGGCCGGCGTTGTCGACGGCGTTGTCGACCGTGTCGTCCTGCACCGCGTCGACCCGGGACGCGGCGTCCTCACGCTCGTCGCGTACGACGAACTCGACGCCCTTGTTGAGGAACGCCATCTCTCGCAGGCGCGAGGTGATGGTCTCGAGGTTGTAGTGGGTGGACTCGAAGATGTCCTCGGAGGCATACCAGGTGACCGTGGTGCCGGTGCGCTCGCCGGGCTCCATCGGGCGGATCTGCTCGAGGTCGGCGTCGGGCACGCCGAGCTGGAAGGACTGGCGCCACAGGTGGCCGCGGTTCTTCACCTCGGCGATGAGGCGGGTGGAGAGGGCGTTGACGACCGAGACGCCGACGCCGTGCAGGCCGCCGGAGACCTTGTAGCCGCCGCCGCCGAACTTGCCGCCGGCGTGGAGCATCGTCAGCGCCATCGTCAGCGCGGGCATCTCCTGGCCGGGAGCGGTGTCGGTCGGGATGCCACGACCGTTGTCCTCGACGCGGACGCCGCCGTCGGCCTGGAGGGTCAGCACGATCCGGTCGCAGATCCCCGCCAGCGCCTCGTCGACGCCGTTGTCCACGATCTCCCAGATCAGGTGGTGCAGCCCTCGCTCGCCCGTGGAGCCGATGTACATGCCGGGACGCTTGCGCACCGCCTCGAGGCCCTCAAGGACGGTGATGGCCGAGGCGTCGTACTCGAAGTCCTCGTCCACCGCGTTGGTGTTGCGCTTGGGCGCGGCGACTGCGTCGGGAGGAGCGTCGGGAGTGGCGTCGGGGTCGGGGGGCGAATCGTTGGTCGGAGCGGTGGTGTTCTCGACGTTCTCTTCGCTCAAGGCACGGCCTTCTTCTCATCGCCCCCGAGGGGCGCTCGACATGAGTCGAGTCGCGGCTGTTGCGGAGGCAACCAAGCGTGCGACTCGACTTCTCATACTACCGGTCAGGGGCCTCCAACCGAAGCACCCGCCCCCGAGATGGGGGTGATCGGTGGAAAAAGAGGCCCTCAGGGGCCTCAGGAGGCCGCTTCACAGGGCCGAACAGGGGGGCCGATGGGTCCCCCTACCGGCGCGCGGCCCTCAGATCGGGATTTCGAGGCTCACGGCGCTCGCGGCCCGAACACCCGGGGCGCTCAGCCGTAGGTGTCGCGCGGCCCGCGGCCGTCGCGGCTCGACAGGCGGCCCTTCTTCCAGCTGGGGAGGTGGGGGCCGACCACCTCGATCACGGTCACGGTCCCGTCCCCGAGCTCGGTGTTGAGACGTCGTACGACGGTGGGCGTGAGCAGCTTGAGCTGGGTGGCCCAGGCGGTGGAGTCGGTGCGTACGACGAGCCGGCCGCCCTCGAACGACTCGGGTGTGCAGTGGTCGCCGATCTCCGAGCCGACCAGCTCGGCCCAGCGCCCGAAGACGCCCTGGACCTTGAGGTCGAGCTCCCAGCCGTGGCTGGCGATCAGGCGACCCATCGCCTCGTCGAGCAGCTGGGGGTCGCGGTCGTCGGGGCGCGCGCCCGACGACTTCGTGAACGTACGACGCCGCGGCGCCGACCGCTTGCGGGCGGGAGGGGTGCCCGCACTCGCGGCCGCGGCCCGCGCCGCGGAGCGGGCGAGGTCGAGCCCGTCGGGCTGGTGCACGGTGACGGCCTCGGGCGTCGGCCCCTCCTCGACCGTCGGCTCGTCGGGCTGGTCGTCAGTCGTCACGGGTCACCTGCCCGTCGGCCACCACGAACCTCACGCCCTGCAGGGATTCCGGTACGTCGGCGGCGACCGCCGCCGTGACCAGGACCTGCTCGGCACCGGCGACGAGCTGGGCCAGCTGGGCGCGACGCTCGGTGTCGAGCTCGGCGAAGACGTCGTCGAGCACGAGGATCGGGTCGTCGCCGTCGGAGCGCAGCAGGTCGTACGACGCGAGGCGCAGCGCGAGCGCGAATGACCACGACTCGCCGTGCGAGGCATAGCCCTTGACCGGCAGCCGGAGGTCACCGTCGCCGAGCGTGAGGAGCAGCTCGTCGCGGTGCGGGCCGACGAGCGAGATGCCGCGGTCCAGCTCGTCCTTGCGCCTGTCGGCGATGGCGGCGAGCAGCGCGGCCTGGAGATCGGCACCGAGGTCGATGCTCGCCTTGTACTCCAGGTCGGCGTCGTCGCGGCTCGCGCCGCGGGCGACCGCCTCATAGGCCTTGCCGACGTAGGGCAACAGCTCCTCGACCAGCTGGAGGCGGGCGCCGAGCAGCTCGGCGCCGACGCGCGCGAGGTTGTCGTCCCAGATCTCCAGCGTCGACATCGCCGCGTCGCGCGAGGATCCGCGCGCGACACCGGCCGTCTTGAGCAGGCTGTTTCGCTGCTTGAGGATCCGGTCGTAGTCGGACCGGACGCCGACGAGGCGCGGTGTGCGCAGCACCAGCAGGTCGTCGAGGAACTTGCGGCGGTCGGACGGGTCGCCCTTGACCAGGGTCAGGTCGTCGGGCGCGAAGACGACGGTGCGGACCAGGCCGATGATCTCGCGCGGTCGCGGCAGGGGAGAGCGGTTGATCCGCGCGCGGTTGGCGCGACCGGGGTTGAGCTCGACCTCGAGCAGTGCCGTACGCCCCTCCTTGACGACCGACGCCCGGACGATCGCCTGGTCGGCGCCGGCCTTGACGAGGGGTGCGTCGGTGGCGACGCGGTGCGAGGAGAGCCGTGAGAGGTAGTCGATGGCCTCGACGAGGTTGGTCTTGCCCTGGCCGTTGCGCCCGATGAAGGCCGTCGCCCCCGGCTCCAGTGCGACGTCGATGTCGGCGTAGGAGCGGAAGTTGTGCAGGGAGAGGTGGGCGACGTGCACGTGTTAGCTCTCGCCCGGCTCCTCGGCGCTGCCGGCGCCGGCCTGCTTGGCGGTCTCGGTCTGCTCGGCGCCGGTCGAGCCCTCGGCGTCGCCGCCCTTGGGAGCTGTCGACCTGACGGCGTGCCCGCCGAACTGGTTGCGCATCGCCGCCACTGCCTTCATCGTCGGCGAGTCGTCCTGGCGCGAGACGAAGCGGGCGTAGAGCGCGGCGGTGATCGCCGGCGTGGCGACGGCGTTCTCAATGCCGGCCTCGACGGTCCACCGACCCTCGCCCGAGTCCTCGGCGTAGCCGGCGATCTTGCTCAGGCCAGGGTCGTCGTCGAGGGCGTTGACCATCAGGTCCAGCAGCCACGACCGGATCACGGTGCCTTCGCGCCAGGAGCGGAAGACCTCGGTGACGTTGTCGGTGAGCGCGGCCTTCTCGAGCAGCTCGTAGCCCTCGGCGTACGCCTGCATGATCGCGTACTCGATGCCGTTGTGGACCATCTTGGAGAAGTGGCCGGCGCCGACCGAGCCGGCGTGGACCGAGCCGAAGTCGCCCTCCGGCTTGAGCGCGTCGAAGGCCTCCTGGACCTTCGCGATGTCGTCGGCGTCGCCGCCGTACATGAGGGCGTAGCCGTTCTCCAGGCCCCAGACGCCACCGCTGACACCGCAGTCGACGTAGCCGATCTTCTTCTCGGCGAGGAGCTCGGCGTTGGCGATGTCGTCGGTCCAGCGCGAGTTGCCGCCGTCGACGACGACATCCCCCTCGTCGAGCAGGCCGTAGAGCTCCTTGACCGTCGCCCGGGTCGGTTCACCAGCCGGCACCATCACCCACACGACCTTGGGGCTGGGCAGCGCGTCGACGAGTGCAGCGAGTGAGTCGACGTCGCTGACGTCAGGGTTGCGGTCGAAGCCCACGACCGTGAGTCCTGCGCGGCGCATGCGCTCGCGCATGTTGCCACCCATCTTGCCGAGTCCGACGAGTCCGATGTCCATGCGGCGAGCCTAGCCCCGGGGGTCAGGCCGAGCGATGGCGCGGCTGCGTGTCAGACGTCGGTCAGGAGAGCAGTCGACGCGGCATCAGCAGGTAGCGGAACGAGCCGGTGTCGTCGTCGGCATCCGTGCCGGAGATGACCACCGGCTTGGTGGCCTGGGTGAAGGCGAGGTCCACGAACTCCCCGTCGATGGCGGTCAGGCCGTCGAGCAGGAACTGCGGGTTGAAGCCGGTCGTGAGTGCGTCGCCCGTGATCTCGGCGTCGACGGCCTCGGTCGCCATCGCCTCGTCGCCGGAGCCGGCGTCGAGCACGATCTGGTTGTCGCCGAACTTCATCTGCACCGCGGTGTTGCGCTCGGCGACGAGCGCGACGCGCTTGACCGTCTCGATCAGCTCGGCCTTGTTGACCTTCGCGACCGTGAGGTGCTCGGCCGGGAAGAGGGAGCGCACCTTGGGGAACTCGCCGTCGAGCAGGCGCGTGGTGGTGCGGCGTACGCCACCGAGTCCGGTGCCCTCGAACCCGATCAGGCCCTCGCCGGCCCCGCTCGCGCTCAGCGCGATGGTGACCTCGGCGCCTGACGTCAGCGACTTCGCGGTGTCGCCCAGCACCTTGGCCGGCACCAGCGCGGCGACCGACTCGTCGGGGGACTGCGGGTTCCACGTGAGCTCGCGGTGCGAGAGGCGGAAGCGGTCGGTCGCGAGCAGCGCCATCGTGGAGCCGTCGATCTCGATCCGTACGCCGGTCAGCACCGGCAGCATGTCGTCGCGACCGGCGGCGGTGACCGCCTGGGCGACGGCGTGGGCGAAGTCGGCACTCGACACCGTGCCGGTGGCCGAGGGCATCTCGGGCAGCGTCGGGTAGTCGTTGACCGGCATCGTCTGCAGGCTGAAGCGCGCCGAGCCGCAGGTGAGCGAGACGCGCGGGCCCTCGAGCGTCAGCTCGACCGGCTTGGCGGGCAGGCTGCGGCAGATGTCGGCTAGGAGGCGACCGCTGACGAGGGCCCGGCCCTCGTCGTTGACCTCTGCGGTGAGCGTGGCGCGCGCCGAGGTCTCGTAGTCGAAGGTGGAGAGCATGAGGCCCGCGTCGCTCGCCTCGATCAGCAGGCCCGCCAGGACCGGGGAGCTCGGGCGGATCGGGAGGCTGCGGGCAGCCCAGGCAACGGCATCGGCGAAGACGTCGCGTTCGACGCGGAACTTCACAAGGGTCTCCTCGGCGAGGGAATCGCAGGATCGGGCGAGCTGGGGCGTGCAGGCTGGTGGCCACGCGCAAGCGCGTGGGATGTGCATCCTGCCACGCGTACGTGAGCGTTCGGCAGGGTTCTCCCCAGAGTTGGGCGGGTTCAGTGGTGGTGGGTGATGAGACCAGTGTTGAGGTTCATAGTCGTCGTAGGGTCCGTGGAAACTGTGGACAACTCCTGTTAGTGCAGGTCAGAGCGATGAAACCCTGTGCACAAGGGTTGTGGACGCCGTCGCGTCAACCGGTCGGCGGGTGTGTACGACGCGACGCCGGTGGTCGTTCGTTCCGAGGCATCCACAGGGGCTGGGGACGAAGCGCCGGCCCGAACCACAACTTCTCCACACTCCGATGCTGCTGCCTGAGCGTGCTACTCGGCCCTGGCCAACAGCTCGGACACGCTCCCGGCAGCGACAGGTTCGCGCCCGGCCGCCTCGATGATGCTGCGGGCCACCCGCTTCGCCTCCTTGCAGGTCTCGGCGTGCACCACGGCGTCGGTGTGCAGCGGGCCACGACCCTCGGCGTCGGACTCCCAGAGATAGGTGTGCACGAAGCAGGTCTGACCACCCGAGACGACGACCGCGTCCTGGCCAGCCAGCCTCACGCGCTCACCGCCGAGGCGGCGTACGACCTCGTCGAAGGGGGTCGCGGCGTAGTCGAGGCCGAGGGTCGTGCGCGCGAGGATCGCCCCGCTGGCGATCTCGCAGTGGTCCAGGCCCTCGGAGGGTCCGCCGACGCCGTCCACGAGCAGCGAGCTGCGGGGCTCCGAGGCAGAGAGCAGGCCGCACGCGGTCAGAGAGTCGGGTCCGGGCTCACGCAGGTGCGAGTCGACGTTGGCGCCCAACGAGGCGCCCACGATGGCCGCTGCCTCGTCGAGTGCGGGTTCGCACCCTCCACTGACCTCGACGGCGATGCCGTGCGCGGGGCCCGCGGGGAACACCGTCCGGCAGAGGTCGGGGACGGTGTAGGCGCTCAGGCCGGCGACGTCCCCGACCTCGGCTGCGGCGCGGGCGTCGTCGTCGAAGGGGACGCCGACCGCGACGCGCACCCGGGTGTCGGCGAGCTGTGCCTCGCAGGTGTGCGGTCCTTGGGGCGAGGCCGAGTCGGTGCCAGGCGACAGCAAGCCGCAGGGTGCGAGGGCGCCGAGCGTCGCGCGGACGTCGTCGACGGACTCCTCGGTGCCCGGGTCCGGGCTGGGTGCGGTGGTGGCCTCGGAGGTGGCGGTGCTGGCGGGCGAACCCGTGGGCTGTGTGCTGTCGTCGGCAGGGTCGGTGCAGGCGCCGAGGGCACCCAGGACGAGGCTTGCGGTCAGGATCCTCGCGTAGGTGGTCGCGCGGTGCTCGGCTCGGTCAGGCATCTTCTTGATCATGTCTCCACTGCTCGTTGGCGGCGCCGGCCAGGGGTTCCGGCAGCCAGGGATAGATGCCGTCCTGGGCTGACCTGATGGCGCTCGACTTCTCGGACTGCAGGTTGTGCATGCCGTCCTGCAGAGGAGTGAGATAGGCGTCCTGGAGCATCGCGGTCATCTCGTTGTAGGTGGTCTCGGCGTCGCGGGCGTCGAAGGAGTGGGTGACGAGATCTCCGACGTCGAGGCCGAAGAGACCGAGAATGCTCCCGCCCAGCTCGCCGACCTCGAAGGCGGTGCCGATGCCGGGCACCTTGCCCAGGATCGTGCGAGCGACTGCCTCGATGGCGACGACCTGTGGGTCCATCGGCGTGGCGTCGAACGGCGGACCGCCGAGGTTCTGCCACGCCTGGAGGTTGGCCTTGATCCCGTCACGGATGTCCTCCATCGCCTTGACGAGCCCCTCCTGGGCCGCCACGACCAAGGCGCACGCCCCGCCGTAGAGGGCGAAGCAGTGGGCGTAGTAGAGGCTGTACTGGTCGAGGACCATGGCGTGCAGCTGCTCCACCACGATCTGGCAGGCGTCGCTCGAGCCGCCGACCCAGCTCTCGAAGTTGACGGCGGTCCACCCCACGGGCAGGGCTGCCTGGGTCTCGATCATCGAGTCGTGGAAGAGCTGGACGGACTCGTGCAGGGCGGCGGCGTCGGGGCGGATGATGTCGGCGCACAGGCTGTTGAGGTAGTCCGCGATCCCGCTGGCCCAGTTGACCCCGTTGGTGAACGACGTCGCGCAGCGCTCGTTGATCTGACGACCGAAGTCGACCTTGTGCTGGGCGTCGACGAAGGCCTCGTCGGGCAGCAGCAGGTCCTGGAAGAACACGGTGTACTCACCGCCTGGGGGGCTGGTCTGGAACGTCGGCGGGATGGGGCTGTAGGGCGCGCTGTAGTGGCTGAAGTAGTCGTTCTTGTATCCCTCGCGCCACTCCCAGGCCGTCTCGTTGCCCTTGAGGATGCCCAGGTACTTCTCGATGTCGGCGGTGACGGCCTCGAACTCTTCCTTGACTGACATTGCTCAGTCCTCCCCGCCGAAGTTCTGGTACGCGTCGAGCTCGAGGTCGCGGTCCTCGAGCTCCTCCTCGGGGGACTGCACGTCGGGGTTGGCCTCCGCGTCAGGTGAGCCGTCCTCCGTGGTCTCGGCCTGGTCGACCGTGGACGGCGCGGTCGGCAGGGGGTCGGGCGGCCCCTGGAGGTCGGGCTCGAGTCCGTTGAAGACCGATCGGGCGAAATCGTCGCGGTCGCGGAAGTCGTCGGCCTGGGCGACGACGGCGAGGGCGAGGTTGTTGATGGTGGTCACCGTCGCTGCCATCCCCGCCTGGCAGTCCGCTGCCATCCACAGCACGTCGGTGAGGACCTGGTGGTCGCCCATCTGCGCGGACCGGGTGTTGGCCGAGGCGATGGCGGTGGTCATCCGGTCGGCGACCCCGGCCACGTGGGTGGCGCGCTGCGGGAGCACCTCCTTGCCGGCGCGGTACATGTTGGTCAGGTCGGCCCTGATCTCGTCCTGTTCCCAGTCCTCGTACGGCATGCGTCGCTCACGTCCCCCTGGATCCGCCGGCCGCTGTGGCTAGTTGTCAGCCGAAATACCCCACATCGCGGGAGACGAAACCCGGCGCGGGCTCGGCTCAGGACTGACGTGCCTGCATCTTGATCCGGTTGGTGAGCTCGCTGACCTGGTTGAAGACCGCCCGGCGCTCGGCGAGGAGCTGGCGGATCTTGCGGTCGGCGTACATCACGGTGGTGTGGTCGCGCCCGCCGAACTCGCGGCCGATCTGCGGCAGCGACATCGAGGTGAGCTCGCGGCAGAGGTACATCCCGATCTGCCGGGCCATGACGAGGTGCCGGCCGCGGGAGGGCCCGGTGAGGTCCTCGAGCGAGACGCCGAAGTAGGCCGCGGTCTGGGCGATGATCAGCGCGTGCGTGATCTCCGGCTCGCCACCCTCGGGGATCAGGTCCTTGAGCACGATCTCGGCCAGGGTCATGTCGACCTCCTGGCGGTTGAGGTTGGCGAACGCAGTGACCCGGATCAGCGCGCCCTCGAGCTCGCGGATGTTGGTCTGGATCTTGGAGGCGATGAACTCGAGCACGTCCGGCGGTGCGGTGAGCCGGTCCATGGCCGCCTTCTTGCGCAGGATCGCGATGCGGGTCTCGAGGTCCGGCGGCTGGACGTCGGTGATCAGGCCCCACTCGAACCGGTTGCGCAGCCGGTCCTCCAGCGCCTCGAGGCGCTTGGGCGCGCGGTCGGACGTCAGCACGATCTGCTTGTTGGCGTTGTGGAGGGTGTTGAACGTGTGGAAGAACTCCTCCTGCGTCTGGGTCTTGCCCTCGAGGAACTGGATGTCGTCGATCAGGAGCACGTCGACGTCGCGGTAGCGGCGCTTGAACCGGTCCTGCCGGTCGTCGCGGATCGCGTTGATGAACTCGTTGGTGAACTCCTCGCTGGAGACGTAGCGCACCTTGGCGTTGCTGTAGAGGCTGCGGACGTAGTGCCCGATCGCGTGCAGCAGGTGGGTCTTGCCCAGACCGGACTCGCCGTAGACCAGCAGTGGGTTGTAGGCCTTGCCCGGCGCCTCGGCGACCGCCACCGCGGCCGCGTGGGGGAACCGGTTGGACGAGCCGATGACGAAGGTCTCGAACGTGTACTTGGGGTTGAGCCGGGTCTCCAGCGCCGAGGGCCGCCGCTCGCTCTGGCTCGGGGCCGGCTCGTGGTGCTCGACCAGGGGAGCCGGAGTCGGCTCGAAGGGCCCCTGCTCATTTGTCGACAAAGCGATAGATCCATCTGTCGACTCATCGCTTTGTGGGGTGGTGTCGTCGAGGGCGGGGTTGACCGTGACGAGCATCCGGATCTCGCGGCCGAAGCCCTCGGTGAGGGCGTCCTCGATGTGGCTGCGCAGCCGTCCCTCGAGCTGGTTGCGCGTGAAGTCGTTGGGGACGGCGATGATCGCGGTGTTCTCGTGCAGCGTCACCGGGACGCTGGGGCGAAGCCAGGCGCGCTGGTTGGGCTGGAGGTCCTCGACGATCTGCTGCCAGGCCGTCCCGAGATCTACCTGTTGGTCGTCCACTCGGACCGCCTTTGCTCTTCACTGATCGTCGGAGGTCGCACCAGGCATCTGGTGAACCTTGGTCCACAGAGTTCTCCACAAGCTGTGAACTGCACTTCCCGACCGGTTCGATCGAGCCTCACGAGCTGCTTCAGCCGCCGATCCTCCCAGCATCTGTGCAGGTCAGGAGCCCTTTCAGAGGCCGTGTGACCCGGGTCACAGTGTGTCGTGAACGCCGGCAGGACCGCGGTTCAAGCAGTTCGCGGAGGCATTGAACGTAACAACCTCGCGAGGTTGTGGGCAAGACTTCATCCACAGGCCCCGCCAGGGTGGGGCTGCGCGGGTTTGACCCCCTGTTTCCCCACCGCGTACCGTTGGCCGGTCGCTCCATGTCGACGGGTGCCGCACGTCCACGATCCGCCACCGGGCGGCCGCGTGGGTGGGCGGTGCCGGCCGAAGTTGCCTGAACCTGGCCCAGCACTGACTCGCAGTGGAGTGGACATCCCTCGAAACCTTCGGAGAAATAGCCGTGAGCAAGCGTACCTACCAGCCGAACAACCGTCGCCGCCACAAGGTGCACGGCTTCCGTCTGCGCATGCGGACCCGCGCCGGTCGCTCGATCCTGTCCAGCCGTCGTCGCAAGGGCCGCAAGAGCCTGGCCGTCTGACGGCCAGAGCTCACGGCAACCGCCGTGCTCTCCGCTGTTCATCGCCTCACCGACAGTGACGGTTTCCGTCGAGCTGTTCGCAGCGGGCGACGCGCCGGCTGCTCCACGATGGTCGTCCACCTCTGGGTGGACACCGACGCGGAGCCGGGTCCGGTCCAGGTGGGGTTCACGGTGAGCAAGGCCGTGGGCAACGCCGCCACACGCAATCGTGTGAAGAGACGACTTCGCCACCTGACCCGGGAGCACCTCCAGGCACTGGACGGGCTTCCGGGTCGTGCTGCGCTCGTGGTGAGGGCGCTCCCGCCCTCCGCCAGCGCGTCGTACGCCACGCTCGGTGCGGATCTGGGCCGTACGCTCGACCGGGTGAGCACCTCGTGAAGCACCTGCTGATCGGCTTCATCCGGGCCTGGCGCTACGCGATCAGCCCGCTCTACGGCCAGGTCTGCCGCTACCACCCCAGCTGCTCGGCGTACGCGCTCGAAGCCGTCACCGAGCACGGAGCCGTGCGCGGCACCTGGCTCTCCGTACGCCGTCTCGGCCGCTGCCATCCGTGGGCAGCCGGCGGCTACGACCCCGTTCCCTCCCGCACCGCACCGGTGGCGGAGTCCCCTGCAACTCGAGGAGCATGAGTGCTCGACTTCTTCGGTGACATCGGCGGCGCGATCATGGCGCCGCTCTACTACGTCATCTCCGCGGTGCTGGTGGGTTTCCACAAGCTGTTCGGCAACGTCTTCGGCGAGTCCTCCGGCGTTGCCTGGGTGCTGTCGATCATCGGCCTGACGCTGGTGATCCGGATCGCGCTGATCCCGCTGTTCGTCAAGCAGATCAAGTCCAGCCGCAACATGCAGCTGATCCAGCCCAAGGTGCGTGAGCTGCAGAAGAAGTACGGGCACGACCGGGAGCGGCTCGCCCAGGAGACGATGAAGCTCTACAAGGACTCGGGCACCAACCCGTTCTCCTCGTGCCTTCCGATCCTGCTGCAGATGCCGATCTTCCTGGCTCTGTTCCGCCTGATCGACCAGGCGGCCAAGGACCCGTCACACGAGCGCGGCCTGATGACCGAGCAGCTCAACACGCAGTTCGGCGACGCCATCTTCCTCGGTGCGAAGATCTCCGACACGTTCCTCAACACCGACGACATGGGCGTCCGGGTGCTGGCTGCCGTGCTCGTCCTCGCGATGACCGCGACGACCTTCCTCACGCAGCGCCAGCTGATGAGCAAGAACATGCCGGCCGACGCGCTGTCGGGTCCCTACGCCCAGCAGCAGAAGATGCTGCTCTACGTCCTCCCTGTCGTCTTCGCGGTCGGCGGCATCGCCTTCCCGGTCGGCGTCCTCTTCTACTGGACCACCTCCAACCTGTGGACGATGGGCCAGCAGTTCTACGTCATCCGCAACAACCCGGCTCCCGGCACTCCGGCCTTCGCGGCCAAGGAGGAGCGCGTCAAGGCGAAGGCGGCCCGCAAGGGCATCACGCTCGAGCCCGAGGTGACCGAGGCGCCCGTGGTCACCGAGGTGAAGGCTCCGCGCCAGCAGCCGCAGCGGCAGACCAAGGCCCAGCGGACCAAGAAGAAGAAGCGCTGACCCCACGATTCTCTGCGTGCCGCCCGCGGTATCGCACCCCGAATGAAGCAGGAGACGCACGTGAGTGAACAGATGACCGACGACGAATCCGTCGAGATTGAGACCGAGATCGAGTCCGAGGCCGGCGGTACGGATGACGTCGAGGACGCCGGCAAGACCAGCCGACCCTCCAAGGTGCAGCGCCTCGAGCAGGAGGGCGACATCGCGGCCGACTACCTCGAGGAGCTCCTCGACATCGCGGACCTCGACGGCGACCTCGACATGGACGTGGAGGGCGACCGCGCCAGCGTCCAGATCGGTGGCGCGGACCTGAGCCTGCTCGTCGGTCGCGACGGCGAGGTCCTCGAGGCCTTGCAGGAGCTGACCCGCCTGGCGGTCTACCGCGAGACCGGTGAGCGGTCGCGACTGATGCTGGACGTCGGTGGGCACCGCGCCGCGCAGCGCACTCGCCTGGTCGCCCTGGCGGAGAAGTCCATCGCCGAGGTCAAGGAGTCGGGCGAGCCCATGTCCCTGGAGCCGATGAGCGCCTTCGAGCGCAAGGTCGTGCACGACGCCGTCGCGGCCGCCGGCCTCACCTCCGAGTCGGAGGGCGCCGAGCCGAAGCGTCACGTGGTGATCCTGCCCGCGTGAGCGACGACGTTTCACGTGAAACCGATGGGTTGAGGAGGGCCCCCTCGGGGCCCGTCTCGAAACCACCCTCCGTGCCCGAGTCGGCGCGGAGGGTTTTCGCGTTCGAGCGGCTTGAGCTGGCCGTCCGCTACACCGAGCTCCTTGCCACGGAGGGCGTCGTACGCGGCCTGATCGGTCCCCGCGAGGCGCCCCGCCTGTGGGACCGGCACGTCCTCAACTCGGCCGTCCTGGCGGAGGCGATCCCCGACGGGGTGTCGGTCTGCGACATCGGTACGGGGGCAGGTCTCCCTGGCCTGGTGGTGGCGATCGCCCGTCCGGACCTGACGATGACCCTGGTCGAGCCCTTGCTGCGGCGTACGACGTTCCTCGACGAGGTCGTCGCCGAGCTGGGCCTGGACCACGTCACCGTCGTACGCGGCCGCGCGGAGGACCTGCACGGGCAGCGGACGTTCGACGTCGTCACCTCTCGAGCCGTGGCTCCCCTCGAGCGACTCCTCGGGTGGTCGATGCCGCTCGTGGCGCCGACCGGGGCCATGGTGGCCATGAAGGGCCAGTCCGTCCGCGACGAGATCGCGTCCGCCGAGGCGTTCCTGACCAGGTGGCGCTGCGGTGTTCCCGACGTGTTGGAGGTGGGTACAGGTGTCGTGGACCCGCCCACGACCGTAGTGCGGGTGCCGTGGGCCGACCCTTCGCAGATAGGTTGGCCCCTCGCCCTGGAATCCAAGCGGCGCCGCCAGCGGCGTGACCAGCGTGCAGTGAAGTGATGAGAGGTGTTCTGACGTGACCGGAGATCCCCCCGAGGACCTGGGTTGGCGCGCGGCGAACAACGCCTCGGACGAGTTTTCCACCGCGGCCGAGCCGCCCGCTGAGCGGGACTATCCACAGGGCGGGCCAGTTCATCCACAGGTCGAGAATGTTTCACGTGAAACAGAGGATGGCGCCGTTTCACGTGAAACACGGCCCGTCTGGCAGGTGCGAACCGCTGCCGACATCGCGGAGCAGGACGACACCTTCCATGACCACGGCACTCCGCTGGCCCAAGCCGCGCAGCACTCGGTGCTGGCCCGGACCGGGGGCCTCCGACGCCAGGGCGTACCACGGCCCCACGCCACCCGGGTGCTCGTCGTGGCGAACCAGAAGGGCGGCGTCGGCAAGACGACGTCCACCGTCAACGTGGCGGCCGGCCTGGCGCAGCTCGGTCAGAAGGTGCTCGTCATCGACCTCGACCCCCAGGGCAATGCCTCCACCGCGCTCGGGGTGGACCACCATCGAGGGGTGCCGTCGACGTACGACATGCTGGTCGACGGCCAGCCGCTGGCCGACGTCATCACCGAGTGTGCCGACCTCCCGGGGCTCTTCGTGGTGCCGGCCACCATCGACCTGGCCGGCGCCGAGATCGAGCTGGTCAGCGTCGTGGCGCGTGAGCAGCGCCTGGCCCGGGCGATCAGCGCCCATCCCTTGGTGGGCACCGCTGAGGCCATCGGCGACGAGCGTTTCGACTACGTCTTCGTCGACTGCCCACCCTCCCTGGGTCTGCTGACCCTCAACGCCCTCGTCGCCGGCCGGGAGATGTTCATCCCGATCCAGGCGGAGTACTACGCACTCGAGGGACTGGGCCAGCTCCTGGAGACCGTGGAGATGGTGCGCCAGCACCTCAACCCCCAGCTCATCGTCTCCACGATCCTGCTCACCATGTACGACGCGCGCACCCGCCTCGCAGCGGGCGTCTCGGACGAGGTCCGGAGCCACTTCGGTGACCAGGTCCTCAAGACGGCGGTGCCGCGCTCGGTCCGGGTGTCCGAGGCGCCGTCCTACGGGCAGACCGTGATGACCTACGATCCGGCTTCGGCGGGAGCACTCTCCTACCTGGAGGCCGCCCGTGAGATCGCCAGCAAGGGAGCTCCTGCATGAATGCCAACCCGCCCCGCCGGGGCCTCGGGCGAGGCCTGGGCTCGCTGATCCCGACCACCCCGAGCCAGCCCGCGCCGACCTCGGACACCGAGACCTCGAACGACTCGGCAGCCAGCCCTACCAACGGGGCCGGGCCGGGGCACGGGGCGGACCCGAGTGGCGCCGCTGCGCCCGTGGCCGGCGGCGTGGTGGCGGGGGCCTACTTCGCTGAGCTGCCGATCACCCAGGTCAGGCCCAACGCCCGCCAGCCGCGTCAGGTCTTCGAGGAGGAGGCGCTGGCGGAGCTCGTGCACTCCATCCGCGAGGTGGGCCTGCTGCAGCCGGTCGTCGTGCGCAAGACGGGCGACGACTCCTACGAGCTCATCATGGGTGAGCGCCGGTGGCGCGCCTCCCAGGAGGCGGGTCGCGACACGATCCCCGCGATCGTTCGCGAGACCGACGACAACGACATGCTGCGCGACGCGCTGCTGGAGAACCTGCACCGTTCGCAGCTCAACCCGCTGGAGGAGGCGGCTGCCTACGGGCAGCTGCTCGAGGACTTCGGCTGCACGCACGAGGAGCTCGCCCAGCGCATCGGGCGCTCGCGCCCGCAGATCTCCAACACGCTGCGGCTCCTGAAGCTCTCCCCGGCCGTCCAGCGCCGGGTGGCTGCCGGCGTACTGTCCGCCGGGCACGCCCGGGCCCTGCTCAGCGTCGACGATGCCGGCCTGCAGGACAAGCTCGCCGCGCGGGTCACCGCCGAGGGCATCTCCGTGCGCGGCCTGGAGGAGATCGTCTCCCTCGGCGTCGAGGCAGAGGACGCTCCCCGCGTGGTCCGCCGCAAGCCGGTCGCTCCCGGGCTGTCCGAGCTCGCCGACCGGCTCTCCGACCGACTCGAGACCCGGGTCAAGGTCGACCTGGGCAAGTCCAAGGGCAAGATCACCGTCGAGTTCGCCAGCCTCGACGACCTGCGCCGCATCGTCGACATCATGGATCCGCGCAACCGCGACGACCGACCGATCTGAGACGGCCAGCGACCTGCGAGGAACCAGCAGCGCGCGTAGGCCGGCCAGGTTGAGCAAGCGACACGACCGAGCCTGCGAGGTCGTACGAGCGCGTCGAAAATCCTTGGGAGTCGCCGACTGAACCGCGACCTGAGCGTGAACTCGCGACGATATGTCGACAAAGCGACAAGTTGACCTGTCGACAGGTCTACTTGTCTGCTTGTCTCCCTGTCCGCTTCTTCGCCCGCTTCTCGGCCCGCTTGCGCGCGCGCTCGCGCTTCTCGGCGGCGTCCAGCGCGGCGGCCTCCTCGAGAGTGGGGGCGGAGCCGCCCATCGAGGCGGGGACCCACCAGGACCCGGGAGGCTGCTCCTCGGCGGGGTACTCGGCGATCGACTCCGCCAGCATCTGCGACATCCGCGCCTTCAGCTCCGCCGTCTGCGCCACGGAGCTCTCGCCGGTCGGGTGCAGGGGCTCACCGACCCTGATCGAGATGGTCTTGCCGCGCGAGAAGTCGCGCGGGTGGTCCTTGGTCATCATCCGCTGGGTGCCCCACAGGATCACCGGAACGAGGGGTACGCCGGCCTCCGCCGCGATGCGTACGGCGCCGGTCTTGAACTCCTTGAGCTCCATGGCTCGCGAGATCGTCGCCTCCGGGAAGATGCCGACCGCCTCACCGGCGCGGAGGTGCTCGACGGCCGTGTGGAAGCTGGCCACACCCTCGCCGCGATCCACCTCGATGTGGTGGAGCGAGCGCATCAGCGGGCCTGCCCAACGGTGGTCGAAGATCTCCCGCTTCGCCATGAACCGGACCAGCCGACGCGAGGGGTGGGCGGCGAAGCCGCCGTAGACGAAGTCGACGTAGCTGATGTGGTTGAAGGCCAGCAGGACACCGCCTTCACGGGGAACGTGCTCGGTCCCGGTCATCTGGAAGCGTTGGCCCAGGGCCCTGAAGGCCGTCTTCGCAGTCACGATGATCGGCGGGTAGGTCACATCGCGCATGGGCCGAAGCCTAGGGCGCCCCGCACCCGGCCGCGAGCCATGGTGACCGGGGACTCACAGCGCGGACAGCGCCGCTGGGGCGCTCGGGTCACCGCCGGGTGGACAGGAAGTCCGCGATCCGGCCGATGGCCTCCTCCAGCACGCTCGCCTCGGGCAGCGTCACCAGGCGGAAGTGGTCGGGGGTGGGCCAGTTGAAGCCGGTGCCGTGGGTGACGAGGATCTTCTTGGCCCGCAGCAGCTCGAGGACGAACTCCTGGTCGTCCTCGATCGCATAGACGTCCGGGTCGAGCCGGGGGAAGCAGTAGAGCGCGCCGCGCGGCTTGACGTTGGAGACACCGGGGATCTCGTTGAGGAGGCGGTGGGCCAGCATCGACTGCTCGTAGAAGCGGCCGCCCGGCCCGATGAGCTCCTCGACCGACTGGTAGCCGCCCAGCGCGGTCTGGATCGCGTGCTGGGCGGGCACGTTGGCGCACATGCGCATGTTGGCGATCAGGGTGAGGCCCTCGAGGAAGTCGGTGGCGATCTCCTTCGGGCCGGAGATCATCACCCAGCCGGCGCGGTAGCCGCAGACGCGGTAGGCCTTGGACAGGCCCGAGAAGGTCAGGGTGAGCACGTCGTTGCCGCCGAAGGTGGCCGCGTGGTGGTGCTGGGCGTCCTCGAACAGGATCTTCTCGTAGATCTCGTCGGCCATCACCACGAGCTGGTGGCGGCGCGCGATGTCGACGAGGCCCTTGACCGTCTCCGGGCTGTAGACGGCGCCGGTGGGGTTGTTGGGGTTGATGATCACCAGGGCGTGGGTGTTCTCGGTGATCTTGGCCTCGATGTCGGCGAGGTCGGGGTTCCAGCCGTTGTCCTCGTCGCACCGGTAGTGCACCGGGAGGCCACCGGCCAGCGTCACGGCGCCGGTCCAGAGCGGGTAGTCGGGGGCTGGCACCAGGATCTCGTTGCCGTCGTCGACGAAGGCCTGCAGCACCATCGAGATGAGCTCGGAGACGCCGTTGCCGATGAAGACGTCCTCCACGCCGACGTCGCGCAGGCCGTGGGACTGGTAGTAGTGCATGACCGCGGTCCGGGCCGACCAGATGCCCTGCGAGTCGGCGTACCCGGTCGACTGCGGCAGGTGGTGCATCATGTCGGCCAGGATCTGCTCCGGAGCCTCGAAGCCGAAGGGCGCGGTGTTGCCGATGTTGAGCTTGAGGATGCGGTGTCCCTCTGCCTCGAGCCGCTGCGCCTCGACGAGGATCGGTCCGCGCACGTCGTAGCGGACACCTTGCAGCTTCTTGCTCTGTCGGATCGGGCGCACGGCTCATCCTCTCAGGCGCGGTACGCCGCTAGCATGAGGGTTGTGTCCCGCAAGACCGCCCGCCTGACGGTCGACCACCTCGCGGAGCTGCCCGACCAGGTGCGCTCGTGCCTCTTCTGGGAGCTCAGCCCGGTCGACCGTGCGCGGCTGGACGAGCAGGAACGCATCGCCGAGAAGGAGAACTGGCTCTCGAGCGTCCTGCGTGACTGGGGCTCGTGCGGGCGTGTCGTACGCGTCGACGGGCAGACCGTGGGCTTCATCGTCTACGCGCCGGCAGCACGCCTTCCCGGGGCGGCGACGCTGCCGACCGCGCCGACATCACCCGATGCCATCGTGGCCGCCACCGCCTGGATCGAGCCCAGCCATCGAGGGGGCGGGCTGGGACGGCTGCTGGTGCAGGCGATGGCTGCCGACCTGGTCCAGCGCGGACAGACCGCGATCGAGGCGTACGGCGACACCCGTGGCCGCACGCGCGGCTGCGTGCTGCCCGCGGAGTTCTTCGGCAGCGTCGGCTTCAAGACCCAGCGGGCCCACCCGACGACGCCGCGGATGCGGATGGAGCTGCGCACGGCGCTGAGCTGGAAGGACGAGGTCGAGCTCGCGCTGGAGCGGATGTGGGGAGCCGTACGCCCCGCGCACAAGGCGACCCGCCCGATCGGATCGGTGCGGGCCGCCTCGGGCGACTAGCGTCTGCGTTCGGTGGTTGAGGTGCGAGCGCAGCGAGCCTCGAAACTCAGATGAGGCCCTCGAGCTCGCGGAGCAGAGCGGCCTTGGGCTTGGCGCCCACGATGGACTTCACGACCTCGCCGCCCTGGTAGACGTTGATCGTCGGGATGCCGGTCACGCGGTAGGACGAGGGCGTCACCGGGTTCTCGTCGACGTTCATCTTGAGGAAGGTGATCTTGTCACCGTGCTCGGTGTTGAGCTCGTCGAGGATCGGGGCGACCTGGCGGCACGGACCGCACCACTCAGCCCAGAAGTCCACCAGGACGGGCTTGTCGGACTTGAGGACCTGCGCCTCGAACTCGGCGTCGGTCACGGCGGCGATGTTGGCCACGGAACTTGCCCCTTTCATGGGTGTCAGTCGTTGGTCGTTCGGGGGGATGTCCAGTCAACACCACCCCTCGGACAGATGTTCCCGACGCGACGGGACGCCCGAACTAGTGCATGACCTACATCGTGAAGTAGATTCACGACATGACCGACCGCACAGCCGTCCTCGACCGGGTGCTGCACCTCGCCACTCTCGTGCAGGCCGATCTCGGCCGCTTCGAGCGGGAGCACGGCCTCACCACCTCGCGCGTGCACCTGCTGTGGGTGCTCGGCGCGTCCGGCCCGTCGACCCAACAGTCGCTCGCGGCGGCGCTCGACGTCACGCCCCGCAACGTGACCGGGCTGGTCGACGGTCTCGTCGCCAGCGGTCACGTCACCCGACAACCCCATCCGGGCGACCGTCGCGCCACCCTGGTGACCCCGACCGAGCTCGGCACGCGCACCATCGACGACCTCGTGAGCTCGCACGCCGACCTGGCGCAGCAGCTGTTCGGTGACGTCCCCGACGACCGCCTCGCCGCCTTCGCCGAGGTGCTGGAGGAGACCACCCAGCGGTTCGCCCGCCTGATGGAGGAGGGCACATGAGGGACGGCGTACGCCGCGCGCTGAGGCTTGCCTGGGCCGCGCTGCGGCTGGAGCTCACGCTCTACCGGGCGCTGGTCCGCTGGATCGCCCGACATCCCGAGGTGCCGCGGGGGACCGTGCCGATCGGCTACTCCCGGCTCGTCGCACCCGTGCTCTGGTTGTGGATCTTCGGCTCCGCGGTCGAGGTGATCGTGCTCGACGTCGTGCTGAGCCGCTGGTGGGCACCGCTGCGCGTGCCGCTCCTCGTCCTCGGCGTGTGGGGCCTGATGTGGATGCTGGGGATGATGGCCGCCTACCGGGTGCGACCCCACCTGCTCGGCGAGCACGCGCTGCAGGTGCGCGACGGCATCCACGCCCGGGTCGACGTACCCCTGGAACGCATCGCCGGCACCAGGCGGGTCGAGCACGAGCTGCCGGGCATCCTCAGGTCCGTCCACGTCGAGGGGGAGGAGCCAGAGGCGCTGCTGCTCGTCGGCGTCGGCAGCCGCACCAACCTCGAGGTGGTGCTGACGGGTCCGACCCGGCTGGAGACGCCGCACGGCCCGACGACCGTGACCCGGGTGGGCCTGTGGGTCGACGAGCCGCGCGAGGTGGCCGAGCTGGTCAGGCGCCGGCTGTCTGCACCTCTTCAGTGACCGCAGCCAGGGTCGCGGCGGCGTCGCCGGCAGTCGAGGCATGGTGGTCGAGGACCGCGATGAAGCGCTCGGCGTCGAGGGCGGCGGCGCAACCGGTGCCGGCGGCGGTGATGGCCTGGCGGTAGTGGTGGTCGACCAGGTCCCCGGCCGCGAAGACTCCCGGGAGGTTGGTGGCGGTCGAGGGGTGGTGCACGAGCACGTAGCCGTCGTCGTCGAGGTCGACCTGGCCGGTGAGCAGCTCCGAGCGCGGGTCGTGGCCGATCGCGATGAAGAGCCCGGTGACGTCGAGCTGGCGCTCCGCGCCGGTCACGGTGTCACGCAGGGTGATCGACTCCAGCCGGTCGGCGCCGTTGATGGCGGCCACCTCGGAGTTCCACACCATCTCGAGCTTGGGGTCGGCGAAGGCGCGCTCCTGCATGATCTTGGACGCGCGCAGCTCGTCGCGGCGGTGGATCAGGTAGACCTTGGAGCCGAAGCGAGTGAGGAACGTGGCCTCCTCGATGGCGGAGTCGCCGCCGCCGACGACGGCGATGGCCTGCTCGCGGAAGAAGAACCCGTCGCAGGTGGCACACCACGAGACGCCGCGGCCGGAGAGCTCCTCCTCGCGGGGCAGGCCGAGCTTGCGGTAGCCCGAGCCGGTCGCGAGGATCACCGACCGCGCGGTGTAGGTGTCGGTGGCGGTCCTGACGACCTTGACGTCACCGGTGAGGTCGACCTCGACGACGTCGTCGGAGACCAGCTCGGCACCGAAGCGCTCGGCCTGGGCACGCATCTCGTCCATCAGCGCCGGGCCCATGATGCCGTCACGGAACCCGGGGAAGTTCTCCACCTCGGTCGTGTTCATCAGCGCACCGCCCGCGGTGACCGAGCCCTCGAAGACGAGGGGCTCGAGGGCGGCACGCGCCGCATAGACCGCAGCGGTGTAGCCCGAGGGCCCCGAGCCGATGATGATGACGTTGCGCGTCGCCGAGTCGGGGGCGGTGGTGTCGCTCATGTGGGTCAGTCACTCCTGCGGGGACGGGGCTGGATCAGATGTCTCGTACGACGTGCTCAACCGATCGTAGGCCAGCGTTCTTTCCGCGGGGCGCGGCCGGTCAGGGTGCGGGCAGCGTCAGCGTACGCACGGGCTCGGGGCTGCCGCAGACGTAGAGGTCGACCGGCTGGGCGGCACCGTCCGGGCGCCGGAAGACCACGATCCCGACCTGGCCGTCGACCTGCGCGACCACCTGGCGGCCGCGGCCGATCCCGCGGAGGTGGCAGCCGCTCAGCGCACCGGCGACCTCGGAGCGCTCGGACCCGTCCGCGGCGCTCGACCGCAGGTCCAGGAGGTCGTCGTCGAGGTCGGCGTCGGTGGAGGACAAGGTCGGGAGGCCGGCGGCCTGGGGAGCGGTTGTCGTGCTCTTCAAGGACTGGGGACCCTCCTCGGCGCCGCCGTTGTCGTACTGGCTGCCCGCGCCGCCGGAGTCGTCGGACTCGGCCAGGGAGCTGTCGCCCGCGGATGCGGAGTCGGCGGAGCCGCCGTCGCTGCCCTCCATGCGGGGGAGGCCCTGCCCGATGGCCACCCCGGCGACCACGACGGCCGCCGCGGCGAGCAGCCCGATCCCCACCGTGCGCCTGCGCCGGGTGCCGAGGTCGACGACCGGGGCGGAGGTCGCGCGGGGGGCCCTCTCGCGCTCGGAGACGGGCTCGGAGACGCGCTCGGAGACGCGTTCGGAGACGAGGGAGGCGAGGGCCTCGTCGAGGCGCGCGACGACTTCCGGGGGAGTGGATCCGTCGTGGCGGGCGTCGGCGAGCAGGCGTCGTACGGCGTCCTGCTCGGGCGTCAGGCCAGAGGGATCGGTCATCGGGTCACCTCCTCGGAATCGGGTCGGGGTGCGGATCGGGGTGCGGGGCGAAGCGCAGTGGCGGGGGGTCAGGGGCCGGGTGGGCCTCGAGGCCGCACGGTGGGTTGGACGGGACCGTCAGGGGGCGGGTTCCCGTGAGGCGGGTCACCGACCGGTCGGTGGAGGTCGATCAGGAGGGTCGCGAGCTTGGTCCGGCCCCGCGAGCACCGCGACTTCACGGTGCCCTCCGCGCAGCCCAGCATCTCGGCGACCTCCGCGACCGGGTAGCCCTCCATGTCGACGAGGACGAGCGCGGCACGCTGGTCGGCAGGGAGCGTGGCGAGCGCCTCCAGGACCCGACGTCGACGCTCGGCGTCCTCAGCCGCGACGTCGGGCTGGTCGGCGTGCGCCGCGGCGGCGACCAGGGTGCCGCGGTCCTCGACGTCGTCGGGCAGCGCCTCGAGGCGCCGGATCTTCGCGGCGCGGATGCGGTCGAGGCAGGCGTTGACGACGACGCGGTGCAGCCACGTGGTCACGGCGGCCTCGCCGCGGTAGGAGCCGGCCCGGCGGAACGCGGCGATCATGCCGTCCTGGAGGCCGTCGGCCGCGTCCTCCGGGTTGCCCATGGTGCGCAGGGCGACCGCCCACAGCCGGTCGCGGTGACGGGCGAAGAGCTCGCCGAACGCCTCCGTGTCGCCGTCGACGTGTGCCTGGAGCAGCTCCTGGTCGGAGCGTTGCTCACTCATGGGGGTGGTCATCGGACAGTGGTCATCCGAGCACCTGCACCTCGGAGATGGTGCCGCGGAACTCGTCGCCCACCTGCGGCAGCAGGGTCAACCAGACCGTGACGTAGCGACCGGAGACGGCCTCGTCGAGGCTGATCGTCAGCTCTCCCGTGCCGGACGTCGTGCCGACGGGAGTCAGCCCGGCGATGCCGGTGGGCGGCTCGGAGGTGACGTACGCCGCCAGCGCGGTCTCGCCCTCGGTGGTCACCACGACCTCGCGCACGCCCTTGGTGGCACCGAGGTCCACGACCAGGCCGACGCCGGTCTTGAGCCCGGCGGGACCGAAGTTCTGGAAGTAGTTGGAGGTGCTCCACGACGTGGCGGGGTCGCCGTCCAGGACGTTGGGGACATCGTCGGGGTTCTCCTCGCGCGGCTCGGAGCCCTGCGGGTCGAAGTCGTCGGCGGAGAGGTCAGTGAACGGGGTGGGTTCAGTCACGCTGGGGGTCGCCGAGGCGGTCGCGTCGTCGCCCGGGTCGGACGTGGGCGGCCTGAGGCCGAGCTGGTAGGCCGCCACCGCGGCCACCATCACCAGCACGCACACCCCGACGATCATCGCGAGGCGGATCCAGCTGCGTCCCGGCACCTGCTCGCCGGTGTCGTCGAGGCCGTCGCCCGTGCCCCAGCGGTCCCCGGTCCAGGCGCCGGATCCCCACGAGCCGGTGTCGCGGCCGATCGGGCGGACCCCGGAGTCCTGGCCGGAGTCACGGCCGGAGCCCTGGGAGACGTCCCAGGGCCAGTAGTCCGGGTCGGCCGAGGCCGCGCGGGCGCCGGGACGCGGACGTCGTACGGGCTCACCGGCAGGCGGGTCGGGCGCGAAGAGCGGCTTGGGCTCCGGCTCGTCCAGCGGCGGCGGGGGCGCCGGACGCTCTGCGCGTGCGCGCAGCCAGTCGACCTCGTCGTCGTCGTGGAAGACCGGCATGCCGGCCTGGGTGGGGAGGTCGGTGACGGGCGTCGGCTCGTGCGCCGCGACCGCGGGGTGCACCTCGGTGCTCCCGGGCTCAGCCTCCGGCGGGCCGGCCGGCTCGTCAGCCGGTGCGGCCGGAGGCTCACCCGAGGGCTCACCCGACGACTCGTCGGTCGCTTCGTCAGTGGGCCCGGTCGGCGGCATGGCGGCAACGGTCGTGGGGGAGGCGGGGGCTGAGGGAGGTGCTGGGAGCCGTGGTCCCTGCACCGGGACCTGGGTGCCGGTGTGGTCCCCGAGGTAGTCCTGGAGCAGGTCGCAGATGCGACGGGCGGTGAAGTCGGTGCTGCCCTCGCCGGGCGCCTGCTCCGGGTTGAGGACCTGGTCGCAGAGGGCGTCGAGCATGCGGGGGATGCCCGCGCGGACCCGTCGTGGGCGCAGCACCTCACCGTGGACCTCCGGTGCCGCTGGGAGCGCGGAGTCGGAGATGCCCGCCCACTTGCCGGTGAGCGCGCAGTAGAGGAGGCCGGCGAGGTCGATCTCGTCGACCGCGATCCGGCCCGGCGCCAACCCGTGGAGGGCGGCATCGACCCCGAAGCCGATGATGCGGACCTGGCCGTGCTGGTCGATCAGCACGTTCTCGGGCACCAGCCGACCGTGAGCGAGCCCGGCGGCGTGCGCCTCGGCGAGGCCGTCGGCCACCTCCGCGACGAGCCAGGCCGCGCGCCGCGGGGACAGCGGACCCTCGCGGGCGAGAAGGTTGTCGAGCGACTCGCCCTGGCCCCACTCGTTGACGACGTAGCAGCGCCCGTCGGCGACCTCCGCGTCGAGGACGCGGAGCATCCGCCGGTTGATGACCGGCCCGGCGCCGCGCGCGGCCTCGAGCAGCGGCTCGGCACGCTCGTCGTCGGCGGCGAGCACGTGCAGCGACACCGGCCGGCGCAGGACGAGGTCGTGGGCGCGCCAGAACCGGCCTGCACCGTTCTCGGCCAGCAGGTCGTCGAGCCGGTAGCGGCCGGCGAGCACGTCACCGGCCTGCATGGATCTCGGCATCCTCACCTCGCTCTCCACCTGTCCTGGCCCACTTTCGTCGCTCACCGTCATCGTAGGGAGTCCGACCCCCGAATCGCCGGTCCTTCGCCGGGTGCGCCCCGCCGTCCCGGAAGACGGCCCCGATCCGGGACTTCAGGGCTCAGCCGCGTCGCAGCCTCGCCGCGACGGTGTCGACCAGGGTCGTGACCTCGCGCACGTGGAGCAGGCGCGCGCCCGCCAGTGCGACGAGGCCGCCGGCCAGCCCGGCGAGCCCGCCGCGGAGGAGCGCGAGCAGGGGTCCCGGGCGCTCCCCGAGCCCGGACATGGACAGCTCGACGAGCCACGCTGCCGTGCCGGCGGCCAGGAGCACGAGCGCCATCCGGACCAGGAACCTGACCAGCTGGGGCACCTCGAGCCCGCCGACCGTGCGCTGCAGGACCACGAAGCTCACGACGGCACCCACGGCGTACGACGACAGGTAGGCCACGGCGAGCATCGGAGCCGTCTCCTCGGCCGGGCGGGAGGGGACGAGCGCCGTGGCCACGAGGACGTTGGTCAACGAGACGGCGAGCTGGATGAGGAAGACCAGCCGGGTCATCTCCATGGCGTAGAAGCCGCGAAGCATGAAGTAGTGGACAGTGAACACGGCCAGGGCGGGACCGAAGAGCGCCAGCGTCGGTGCGAACGCGGCGGCCGTGTCCTCCCCGCCGCCCCAGCCGAACGCGAACCCGGCGGCGTCGCCCGCGACGACCGGGAGGATCACGGCGAATGGCAGCACCAGCGCGAGCGACGTACGCAGGGTCGAGCCGACGGTCCGGCCCAGCTCCTCGAGCCGGTCCTCGTGGGCCATCGCGGAGAGGCGCGGCAGGATCGCCGTCGCCAGCGAGACCGTGACGATCGAGTGGGGCACCATCATGATGAGCAGGCTGCTGGAGTAGACGGTCAGACCCGTGCCGTCGGGGTCGCCCCCGGCCGTGCCGCCGGACGCGAGCCGGACCACGACGAGGTACGCCGCCTGCGTGACGACCACGAAGAGCAACGTCCAGACGCCCAGCGACAGGGTGTGCCTGAGCTCGGGGTCACGGAAGTCGAAGCGCGGCCGGTAGGTGAAGCCGGAGGCGCGGAGGTAGGGCAGCAGCACGAGGCACTGCGCGACGATGCCCAGGGTCGAGCCGAGGCCGAGCAACGTCTCCTGGGTCGTGTCGAGCGCGTCGAGACGGGCGGGGCCGTCGCCGACCGGCCCCCACACCAGGAGATAGGCCGCCAGCATCGCCATGGAGAGGATGTTGTTGGCGATCGGGGCCCACATCATCGGGCCGAACCGGCCGCGCGCGTTGAGCACCTGGCCGACCAGGACGTACATCCCGTAGAAGAACACCTGGGGCAGGCACCAGCGCGTCAGGTCCACGATCGACTCGAGGTGGGCGACGCGGTCAGGGTCGAGGAAGCGGCCATCGAGGTAGGCGCGCAGCAGGAGCGGCGCCAGGACGACCAGCAGCGCGGTCACTGCCCCGAGGAAGAGCGCCGAGAGCGTGATGACACGGCTGGCATAGGCGTCCCCACCGTCGGGGTCGTCCTTGATCCGGCGGACGAGCTGGGGGACGAGCACGGCGTTGAAGATCCCGCCCGCGAGCAGGATGTAGACCATGTTGGGCAGCGTGTTGGCGATCGTGAACAGGTCTGCACGCAGCACGCCCCCGAGAGCCGCGACCAGCAGCGCGCTCCGGACGAAGCCGGACGCCCGGGAGACGACAGTGCCGGCGGCCATCACGGCCGAGGAGGCCAGGATGCGCTGCTCGCTCATGCCCGTGCGCTCATGACCGCTCCGCGGCGACGTGCTCGTCCGGCGGCGGCTCCGCCTCCGTCCGCTGGGCGGCGGCGAGCTCCGCGCGCCGACTGCGGATCTGGCCCGGCAGCCGGTAGCCGATCATCCCGAAGAGGACCAGAGCGCCGAGGGCCATCGCGATCCAGATCAGGGCGCTGACGCGGGCCGCGCGGATGGGGAGCTCGTCGGCTGAGCCGAGGGGGACACCGTCGACGCTGGTCACGGTCAGGCGGACGTGGTGGACACGCGGCTGGGTCGTGGAGGCGTCGTAGCGCAGCACGCTGCGGGCGAGGGGACCGAGCTCGCGGACTCCGCCGCCCGTCAGCGTCAGGTCACCGTCGGTGGTCGCCTGGACGCGCACGGTGACCGGTTGGTCGAGGCCGTTGACCAGCGTCGCGCCCAGCTTGCCGGAGTCACTGGACAGCGTCACCGAGGTGGGTGCCTCGATCTCGATCTTTCCCAGCTCGTCGCGCAGCGCATCCTCGACGCGCGCCGACGCGCGCTCCGCGAGGCGCGGCCGCGGTCGGTGCTGCTCGGACAGGGTGACCAGCACCTCGTCGCGGACCTGGCCCATGATCGTGGTCTGGAGGGTGAGGACCTCCTCGACCAGGGCCGCCGTGTCGGTGGCACGGGTGGCGGCGGCGAAGTTGCGAGCATCGAGCTCCTCGGCCAGGTCGGAGTCGGTGTAGGCGAGGAGCGAGGCGGGGACGCCGCTCGCCCAGCGGTCCGCGACGTCCGCGACCGGGACGATGTCGAGCCAGGACCGCTCGAGCTCGGTGAAGAACGATGCCGCGTCCTCGCCGCGCCACACCGTCGGCAGGGTGACGACGAGGGGGGCCTTGTCCCGGTTGGCCAGGCGAAGGGCTGCCTCGCTGAGGAGCCGCTGCCGCAGGGCGAGCGGGTCGTTGGCCGCCGTGGGTCCCGGGCCGCCGGCCTCGGCGCCGGTGCTCGTGACCACGACCTCGTGACCGAGGAGCTTGACGACCGAGGTGGGACTGCTCGGCGGGATCGCGAACGCGTTGTCCCCGAGCAGGATCGTCGTGCCACCGGGGATGGCGGCGATCGCCTCGGGGCTCAGCACGTCGTTGCTTGGCGCGACGGTGGGCCGCGACGGGAGGCCGAGCCCGGCCATCACCTCAGCGGCCCGCGCCAGCGCCTGGTCGACACGCGTGCGGTCGTTGCGGACAGCGGCCGACAGGTCGAGGTCACCGTAGGGAAGGGTCAGGACCGGGTTGGTGCCCACGAGCAGCTTGAACCTGGCGAGCCAGGCGGACGCCGCCGCAGCGAGGGCTGCGTCCTCCTCGTTCGGCGGGTCCGTGGTCTGCGGTGCCGTCGGGGTCAGCGTCTCCGCCGGGTCGCTCGCGGTCTCGCCGTCGGTCGGTGTCTCGGTCGGAGTCGGCTCCTCGCCGGCCACGGTGGACTCAGGAGCGAGGCTGCGCGGCACGTTGCCCGCCGCCAGACGGGCGAGCGCCAGCAGGACGGCAGGGTCGACCAGCCAGCTGTAGGGCGTGGAGCCAGCCGAGTCCGCCATGTCGAGCGCTCCGTCGAGACTGCCGCCATCGGCGAGTCGTCGCGCCCACCGCTCGGTGCCGCCGACCCGTCCGTCGGCGTCGAACCACACCCGGTTGCGCACCGGCAGGATGACGGCGGCCTCCTGCGCGCGGTTGGTGCTCGGGCGGGCGGGGATGAAGGTGCGGGCGCGTCCGTCGGCGACGATGTCACGCGGGACTGAGCTGTCTCCGAGCGCGTGGATCCCGATCCAGTAGACGCCGTCCTGGTCCGGGATGCCCAGCAGCTCGACCGGGACGGAGTCGGAGAACGGCGCGGTCTCGCCGGGCACGAGCACGTCGACGGTGTCGAACGTCCCGGGCACGGTCACCCGCGGACCGACGTCGGCGTTCGGGTCGATCGTGGCTGACTGCGAGAGCAGGATCGAGTCGAGGATCGGGGTCTGTGAGGAGAAGGCGTGCAGGTTGACCCGGGTGAACGTCTCGTCGCTGGTGTTGGTGACCGTGCCGCTGATCTCGACCTCGCCGCGCCCTGGCAGGACGGGGCTGATCGCGTCGATGTGCACCAGCAGCGGGTCGGGCTCCTCCGCGGGAGCGGCAACTGCGGGCGCCAGTGCGGCGCCACAGACGAACCCGATCGTCAGGAGCCCCGCCAGGGCAGCGCGGAGCACGGACGGGCGGGGCACGGCCCGACTCTAGATGACGCAGTCCCAGATGCCGGTGGGGCACGGGCCCGCACGTAGAATGGCCTGTCGTGTCCGACGCCGCCCTGCCCCCGCTCACGATCGTCGAGATCCAGCGCCGCGTCGGGGCGGAGCTGGACCGCATCGGCTCGGTCATCGACGAGCTCGGCGCGCTCTTCGCCCAGGCCGGCGAGGAGCTGGCCCTGGTGGGCGGCCCGGTCCGCGACGCGATGATCGGTCGGCTGCAGAACGACCTCGACTTCGCCACCTCCGCCCGGCCCGAGGCGACCGAGCGCCTGGTCTCCGGCTGGGCCGACGCGGTCTGGGACATGGGTCGGGACTTCGGCACCATCGGTTGCCGCAAGGGCCCGTGGCAGGTGGAGATCACCACCTACCGCTCGGAGACCTACGACCCCACGTCACGCAAGCCCGACGTGGACTTCGGCGACAGCCTCGCCGGCGACCTTGGACGACGCGACTTCACGATCAACGCCATGGCGGTCGGGGTGCCGGGCCGGGAGTTCGTCGACCTCTTCGGCGGCATCGTCGACCTGGCCGAGCGGGTCCTGCGCACACCCGGCAAGCCCGAGGACTCCTTCTCGGACGACCCGCTGCGGATGATGCGCGCGGCCAGGTTCGCCGCTCAGCTCGGCTTCTCGGTGGCTCCCGACGTGGTCGAGGCGATGACCGAGATGGCCGGGCGGATCGAGATCATCTCGGCCGAACGGATCCGCGACGAGCTGGTCAAGCTGGTCTGCGCGCCCCATCCCCGGCTCGGCCTGACGCTGCTGGTCGAGACCGGCCTGGCGGACCACGTCCTCCCCGAGCTGCCTGCCCTCGCGCTCGAGCGCGACGAGCACCACCGCCACAAGGACGTCTACGAGCACACCCTCACGGTGCTCGAGCAGTCGATCGACCTCGAGCACCGGCTCGGGGGAGGACCGGACTTCGTCTCCCGCTTCGCCGCGCTGATGCACGACGTCGGCAAGCCCAAGACGCGGCGCTTCGAGGAGGGCGGGATCGTGACGTTCCACCACCACGACGTGGTGGGCGCCAAGCTGACCCGCAAGCGGATGCAGGCGCTGCGCTTCTCCAAGGCCGAGATCGACGCGGTGGCCACGCTGGTCGAGCTGCACCTGCGCTTCCACGGCTACGGCTCGGGCGAGTGGACCGACAGCGCCGTACGCCGCTACGTCCGCGACGCGGGCGACCAGCTCGAGCGGCTGCACATCCTCACCCGCGCCGACTGCACCACCCGCAACCAGCGCAAGGCCGACCGGCTGCGCCGCACGTACGACTCGCTCGAGGAGCGGATCGCGCGCCTCTCCGAGCAGGAGGAGCTTGCCTCGATCCGGCCCGACCTCGACGGCAACCAGATCATGGAGATCCTCGGCGTCGGACCCGGCCGCGACGTGGGGGCGGCGTACAAGTTCCTGCTCGAGCTGCGGATGGACGAGGGGCCACAGACGCCCGACGAGGCCGAGGCCGCGCTGCGGGCGTGGTGGGCCGAGCGCTCCTGAGCCGTTCAGGCTCAGCTCGGCTCGAGGGAGCGCTCGCGCGGGACGCCGAAGGGCCGGTCGACCGGCAGGTTCACCCCGGCCTCGGTGCCGGGGAGCACGGTGCACTCGCCGGACGGCACCCCGCAGGTCAGCAGCGCGGGCACGGTCCAGGACTCGTCGCGGCCGTCCTGCGAGGGGGTGATCGCGACGGCCGTGTCGTCGTCCAGCCAACCGCCGACGACCCACTCCTCGAGTCGGGGGCCGTCGGGCGTGGCCGTGCTAACCGGCACGGAGGTGGTGACACGCTCGCCCCCGGCCGACTCCAGCACCGTCACGGGCTCGGAGAAGTCCTGGGCGAGGATGCTCCACGACCGGGCGGCGTTCCACAGGGGCGCCGGGGGGTGGAGCGTGCGGAACCACTCCTGCTCGACGAGGTCGGTGCCCGACAGGTCGAACGACTCCACCTCGCCGGTCGACAGGTCGTGGGCGAGCACCTCGCCCAGGCCCCGGACGTACGCCGTGTCCCCGACGATGCCGAGCATCGTGACCGGGGCGTCCTCGTAGAGGTCGGTCCAGTCGATGTCGCCGGTGTCGTCGGGGACCAGGCCCTCGTCGCTGCGGACGACCTCCTCGCCGCTCGACAGGTCGACGACCACGGCCTCGGCGGCCCCGGCGCCGCCGTCGACCCGGTCGACGAAGGCGAGCCAGCGGCCGTCGGGCGTGGTCGTCAGGCTGCCGATCCCCGGGTGGGCACCGGTCCCCTCGACGCCGTCGGGTGTGGCCAGCCTGAGCTCGGGCAGACCGTTCTGCTCGAGATCGCCCGGCTCTGCCGAGGCGAACCAGACACCCGGCCCGGCCACGACGTAGGCGCCGGCCAGGTCGCCGGTGTCGATGGTGGTGCCGTCGGGCAGGTGGACCTCGCTGCCGGAGGCCCAGACGAGGCCGTCTGCGTCGACCGGCGTCTCGGTGGTCGGCCAGGAGTCCACACCCCCGGCACCCGGGTCGTCGTCGGTGCAGCCGGCGAGCAGGACCAGGCACGCCAGTCCGGTAAGGGCAGCGCCACGTCGTCGGCTCATGACACGAATCGTTGCAGCCAGCCGAAGAGACCGTCGCTGCGCGAATCGGCCTCCTCGTAGTCGTTGGCCGCCGCGATCAGGCCCGTGGCGGTCACCTCGGAGGAGATCCGGGACTCGCCGATCCACGTGGCCGTGGTCTCGAGGTGCGTGTCGGCGGTGGACACGAGTGCCGAGGCGGACGGCACCGTGCCCAGGCTGGAGGGCGGCAGGTTGAGCCGCGCGACGCGTCTCTCGGCCTTGTCGAGGCCCCGCTCCGCCTCGACGAACCAGCCACTCGCCGCTTGGAGGGACGCCGGGACGACCTGCACCTGTCCCGAGAGGCCGAGGTCGTCGTAGGGGGTGATCGTCATGAACATCGACGACCACAGCTCCGAGGGGTGGTTGCCGTTGGGGTCGACGTAGGCGGACGAGCCCGACTCGTAGGTGGTCAGGATGCCGTCCGGCCCCAGCACGACGCCCTCCGACATGTTGGGCAGGGCGACGGTCCGCAGCGGGTTGGGCAGGCTGCCCCCGCCCGTCACGTCACCGAGGTCGTAGCTCTGCAGGGTGCTGCCGTGCTCGCGGCCGCGCGAGGTGCTGAAGACGATCTCGTTGCCACGGACCGCGATGCCCTGCACCTGCGGGGGCGTCGGGAACGGGCCCTGCTCGCCGGTCCACTGCTTCGTCGCCGGGTCCCACGTGTAGGTGTACATCACGCCCTCCCCGGACTCGTCGTGCGAGGCGACGTACATCGTGTCGCCGCTCACCGTGGTCGCGGCGCTCGCCCCGACCGTCGTGGGGCTGTCGCTCGGGTGCACGATGCTGGTCGGGGACGCGTGGGTGAGGTCGGAGAGGGAGTACGGCACGACCTGCGTGGGGTCGGAGCTGGAGGCGACCCACACGGTGCCGTCGTGGACGAACACGCCGCCGGCGTGGTCGGGTGGAGCGCCGCGGCCGCCGCCGAGCTCGACTGTGTTGACCAGCTCGCCGGTGTCGGCGTCGATGATGCTGAGCTGGGAGAGGTAGGTCGTCTCGCCGGTGACCGGGTCGACGACCTCCTCGTAGCTGGTCTGGAGGAGGTGGCCGGTCGCGGGGTCGTAGCCGAGGCCCTGCGGGGTCCACGCGCGGTCGTCCTGACCGCCGGCCAGCGTCTCCGGGATGACCGGTCCCGGCATCGTGCCGTCGTCGAGGTCGCGGAGCATCGACCTGACCAGCCCGAGCTCGAGCCAGTCCTGCTCCCCGGTGGTGAACGGGTCGGTGTGCAGGAAGTCGCGGGCGGCGTCGAGGGTGTCGGAGTACGTGCTGCGCACGACGAGCAGGTTGTTGGTCGCGCGGTAGACCAGGAGGAACATCGTGAGGGCGTCCGTGGCGTAGGGCTTGGCCCGGCGGTACGCACCGATCTCGTCGTCCGCCTGCCGCTCCATCACCTCGTAGCCGTCGGCGGCCATCTCGACGGCGAGCCTGGCCCGGTTGAGCCGGTTGAGGCACACCTCGGCCGAGGCCCGGGTGGCCCACGCACGCATGTTGTAGGAGCGGCGCGCCTCGTCGCTGTCCCACTCCGGACGGTCCTGCGCGTAGCGGATCAGCTCGATGCTCTCGCGCACCTGGGACATCGCATCGCCGACGTCGGCGCCGACGGACCGGATCGTTGCCGAGCGCCCCGACGTCATCTCGGCGTACACGGCCTCCGGGCCGGTGCCCACCCCCACGGCTGTCTCCTTCTCCTTCGCAGTGCCCGCACATGGGCACGTGAGGAAGGTGCCACAGATCGGAGCAGTCCAAACCTCTGTGAGCCACCCTGACGCTCATGGGTGGGTACGAGCACGGACCCGGCGTTACCGCAGCGGGGGCGGGTCAGTCGACGGTGCGGAAGCCCTCGACGAACGCGGTGCCCCGCCTCACCACGACCCGCAGCCGGTGGGGCCGACCCTCACCGAGGCCGCTGATGACGGCGTAGCGGTCGAGGCGCGGACGGGACCTCCTGCCCGCGAAGGAGATCGCGCCGACCCGTTCACCGTCGATGAACAGGACGGCCTTGCCCCCTCGCCTCGCGCGACCGAACACGATTCCGACCGAGTCGCCCCGGAAGCCCAGGCGGAGGACGTCGCGGCCGGGTCGCGTGCCGCGGTTGTCGCAGTACGAGCCGCCGGGCGCGCGGCCCTTCACGACGCGCCAGCTGCCGAGGTGGCCCACCGAGCGCCCTTGGCAGGGGTGGCTCCGGGGGAGGTCGGCCGGTGGCACCGAGGTCGTGGTCACGGTGGGCTCACCGCCCTGGCCGGGAGTTCCCGTGTTCCCAGGAGTGCCGGGGTTGCCCGGGGTGGGCGGCGTCGTGGTGCCGGCCTCCGTGATGGTGATGCGCACCGTCGCGGTGTCGGTGAGGCCGCCGGCGTCGGAGACGGTCACCGTGGCGTCGTACGTCCCGGGCTGGCCGAAGACATGGTCGACCTCCGCACCTTCGGCGTCCTTGGTGGGACCGCCGTTGTCGAAGTCCCACGACCAGGTGAGGCTGCCCGGCGACTCGGCGTCGGTGCTGCCCGAGGCGTCCAGGCGCACCGTGGTTCCCGGTGCCCCGGTCGTCGGGGTGGCCGTGGCCGTCGCCTCGGGCGCGGTGTTGGCGGGCGGCACCGGTTCGTCGTCGTAGCCGTAGTCGTAGGTGCCGCAGCCCTCACCGATGGTGAAGGCGACGTCCCCGGTCAGGTCGCCGTCGGCCTCCTGCGGGCCCTCGCCCGCGACGGTCCCGTCGCCGTTGCCGCTCATGTCCAGCACGTCGAAGGCCAGGCAGTCCCAGCGGAACTCCCAGTTGCCCGACGCGCTGCTGGGGTCCGCGTAGTTGTCGGTCCAGCCGTCACCGCCGTCGGAGAAGGAGGAGTCACCCTCGACGTCGGTCCAGGCCGCGTCGGAGAGGTCTGGGGTGTTGCTCCCGGGCTCGGGCTGGCTGTCGAGCGGCGACTGCGCCGGGGGGTCGTCGGTCCCGGCGTTGCCGTAGCCATGGGCCTCGTCGGTGTAGGCGGTGTAGAAGCCCGAGGCGAAGGCGATCGGCTCCCGGTCGATCTGACCGTTGCCGTCGAGGTCGAAGCCGGAGCGGTCGCGCATCTCCAGGTAGTAGGCGTGGTCGGAGGGTCCCTCCGCGCCGGCCGCGACGTACTGCCAGCCCTGCGTGCACTGCCCGCCGGGGCCGTCGGCCCGGCAGCCACCGTTGAAGATGCGTGGGTCCTCCGGAGCGCCGCTCGTCTCGAAGTCCGTCCCGTAGATGACCCGCTTGCTGCCGTCGGGCAGCGTTGCCGTGATCGTGAGGTCGTCGATGAACCAGCCGGGTCGGGCCAGGCCCGGGTCCGTCGCATAGCTGAACCGCAGCACGGGGCTGGCGGCACCCACGAGCTCCGAGACGTCGTAGCTGTCGGCGAGGAAGACCATGTCCGGGGTGTTGCCGGCCTTGCGGTCGACGGCCTCCGAGCCGGCCTCGTAGGAGCCGGACGTCCCCGTGATGCCGTTGTCGAAGTGCTGCTGGCACGCGTTCTGGTTGGGGTTGCCGGCCAGGACGTCGGTGTTGGACGTGGTGAAGCCGTTCTCCGACGGGTTGGACGTGTAGCTCTTGCCGCCATCGGTGGAGGTGAGCACGAAGCCGTAGTCGTAGTCCCACTCGATGTCCCACATCGACTTGAAGTCCGCGGTGAGGGTCGTGCCCGCAGGGAGCGACGCGACCTCGGGCACGGCGACGTCGATGTTGTGGCCCTTGCCCGGATCCTTGGCGCAGCCGTAGTCGTTGCCCGAGCGCGACCACCACGTGTGCGACGCGGTTGCCGTGTCGCCGGTGTCGAACTTGGCGGGGTCGAGGAGCACGCGGCCCGGCAGCTTGGCGACGTACATCTGGGAGTTCTGCACCCGGCCCACACCGTCCTGGCCCTCGGTGAGGGTGTACGGCTCACCGCCCGGTGTCTGCCACGTGATGGTGTCGGTGTCCTGCTTGGAGTCGGGGATGTCGGTCTCGGTGCGCGAGGAGTCGAGCACCTCGGGCACCACCCAGCCCAGCTCCTGGCGGCCGAAGGCGTCGATGTGGTGCGACTTGTCGGTCGCCATCAGGTTCCAGTCGCCGTAGGTCTCCCGGCTGCCGGTGGAGTAGAAGTCCGGCAGGCCGAGGGAGTGGCCGTACTCGTGGGAGATGACGCTGGCCGCGTCGATCGCCGTCTCGGGGTTGACGTTGTAGGGGCCGACCCGGACGAGGACCTTGAGCGCGTCGCCCTTGTCGGTCGTCGTCATCGTGGAATAGCTGGTGTCGGTGTACCAGAGGGGACGGCCTTCGAGGTCCTTGAGCTGGTCGTCGGTCGTGAAGCCGGGCAGACCGGTGGCGGGGTCGGAGTAGTAGAACTCCAGGCTCGAGGAGTGCGGCCACACGTTGTCGTAGGGCGCGACGCCGTACTCCTGCGGGCATCCCGCGACGGAGAGCTGCGAGGAGCCGTTGCCGCCGCAGCCGGCGAACACGGCCATGAAGAAGTCGACGACGCCGTCCTTGTCGGTGTCGTAGTCGGAGTAGTCGATCTCCGGGTCGGCGATCGCCGCGGCGTCGTGGACGAGCTTGCCCGCGGGGCCGCAGCCGGAGTCGATCGCCTGCAGCGCGCCGACGCCGGCGACGGCGCCGGTCAGGGCCGAGCCGTTGGCGTCCGCACCGTAGTAGGCGGTGTTGCCGGGCAGCTGGTAGACGCCCTGCTGGATGCGCTCGGGGTAGAGCGGGGTCCCCTGAACCGGGACCGGGCTGTCGGCGACGGTGGCGCCGCCGGTGCACGTGCCGCCCACCTGCGCCTTGCTGAAGGGGAACCCGGGCCCGTAGGTGAAGTCCGCTGTCGCCTTGCCGGTGGAGGGCACCGTGCCCTCGGGGTAGAGCTGGCCCAGGCTCATCTCCTGGAACAGGTTGAACGTGGAGCCCTCGTAGCCCGGGTCGTTGATGACCTGGTCGAGGGTGCTGTCGTGCGCGATGTAGTCGCGGTCGGTGTAGGCCACCGGGACCACCGGGAAGGGACGGTCGCCGTAGCGGGCGGTGTCGAACTCCGAGCCCGGCGGGATGACCTTGGGGCCGTGGCTGGTCAGGGTGGTCGTGGCGCCGCCGACGCTCACGTCGGCGGTGCTGGACAGGTCACGCCACACGACGCTCGGGAGCTCGGCGAGATCGGCGGCGCGGCTCTCGAGCACGAGCGTACGGCTCGCGCCGGGGGCGAGGAGGCCCACGGACCAGGTGTGGCTCGACGCGCCGACGGTGGTCGTCCCCGCCTTGAGGATGGTGCTTCCCTCGGGAGCGGTGATGGCCACGGTGGCGTCCGCCACTGGCAGGGCCGAGGTGTTGCGGACGATGATCCGCGACGGGTAGGTCTCGCCAGGCTTGACCCAGCCGACAGCGGAGACGAACGAGTTCTCCACCTCGAGCCCGCCGATCGCTCCTTGGGAGACGACGGTCGGGGACGCGGTAGCGGCACTGGTGGCGCCTGCTGCCTGGGCGGTGCCGGTGGTGGCGACCGTGGTGACGGTCAGCAAACCGGTGAGGAGGGTGGTGGCGGCTGTGAACGCGGGGATGGTGGCCGCGAGCCGACGGGATCGGGACATCGGGTTCCTCGGTGACGGGGACGCGTTCGGGCGCGCGTCGGTGACCTGAGAACGAGTCCTCGGTGAGCGGGGTTACGCAGCAGCCGCAACGGCAGCGGCCCCGCATGTCCGGGACGTGGACCTGCGGGGCCGCTGGGAGGGCCGTGGGACGCGGGCGTCACACGCCCGCGACCGTCACTCCCCGCGGATGAACTTCTCCAGCTCCGCGCGACCGAGGTCGTCGGCCATCTGCACGGGCGGGGACTTCATCAGGTAGGCCGAGGCACCCAGGATCGGACCGCCGATGCCGCGGTCCTTGGCGATCTTGGCGGCCCGGACCGCGTCGATGATGATGCCGGCCGAGTTGGGGGAGTCCCAGACCTCGAGCTTGTACTCCAGGTTGAGCGGGGCGTCACCGAAAGCGCGGCCCTCGAGGCGGACGTAGGCCCACTTGCGGTCGTCGAGCCACGCGACGTAGTCGGACGGGCCGATGTGCACGTTGCGGTCGTTGGCACCGGCGCCGGCCAGCGTGCCGACCAGGTTCGACGTGACGGCCTGGGTCTTGGAGACCTTCTTGGACTCCAAGCGCTCGCGCTCGAGCATGTTCTTGAAGTCCATGTTGCCGCCGACGTTGAGCTGGTAGGTGCGGTCGAGCACGACACCGCGGTCCTCGAACAGCTTCGCCATCACGCGGTGGGTGATGGTGGCCCCGACCTGGCTCTTGATGTCGTCGCCGACGATCGGGACGCCCGCGTCCTCGAACTTCTTGGCCCACACGGGGTCGGAGGCGATGAAAACGGGGAGGGCGTTGACGAAGGCCACGCCGGCGTCGATCGCGCACTGGGCGTAGAACTTGTCGGCCTCCTCGGAGCCCACCGGGAGGTAGGAGACGAGCACGTCGACCTCGGCGTCCTTGAGCGCCTGCACGACGTCGACCGGCTCGGCGCCGGACTCCTCGATGGTCTCGCGGTAGTACTTGCCGAGGCCGTCCATCGTCGGGCCGCGCTTGACCTCGACACCCAGGGTCGGGACGTCGCAGATCTTGATGGTGTTGTTCTCGGAGGCGTTGATGGCCTCGGAGAGGTCCTTGCCCACCTTCTTGTCGTCGACGTCGAAGGCGACGGCGAACTCCACGTCCTTGACGTGGTAGTCACCGAAGACGACGTGCATGAGCCCCGGGACGCTGCCGGTCGGGTCCGCGTCCTTGTAGTACTCAACGCCCTGGATCAGGGAGGTGGCGCAGTTGCCGACTCCCACGATTCCTACTCGTACGGAACCCATGGGGCTCTCCTTCTCTCTGCGGTCGTGCTGGCTGGTTGGTGGTCAGTCGTTCGCGGCCGGGGCGCCGGTGGTGCCGGGGGTCCGTGCCGTGGGTGATGCTGCTGACGGTGTTGCTGCTGACGGTGTTGCTTCTGGTGCGACGTCGCCGCCGCGCTCTGCCTGGATGAGGTCCGAGAGCCACCTGACCTCGCGCTCCACCGACTCGACCCCGTGACGCTGGAGCTCGGCGGCGTAGCGGTTGACCTCGGCCTGGGTCCGCTCCAGCTCGGCCTGGACGCGCGCGAGGCGTTCCTGGAGCCGCGAGCGGCGACCCTCGAGGACACGGAGACGGATCTCCATGTCGGTGGAGGAGAAGAACGCGAACCTGATGTCGAAGTTGCCGTCCTCCCACGCCGTGGGGCCGACCTCGGACATGAGCCGGTTGAACTCTGCGTTGCCGGCCTCGGTGACCTCGTAGACGATGCGGGGGCGCCGAGTGGTCGGCGTCGTGGTGGCGACGACCTCGGTGATGAGGTTGGCGCGCAGCATCTTCTTGAGGGCGGGGTAGAGCGAGCCGTAGGACAGCACCCGACCCCAGCCGAGCATCAGGTTGAGCCGCTTGCGCAGCTCGTAGCCGTGCATGGGTCCCTCGTGCAGCAGTCCGAGGACTGCGAGCTCGATGGTGTCACCACGGCGTGCCATGCGACCTATCGTACCGATATATCTGCAAACGAGGAATCCGGGTTGGCGGGTGCCTCCCCGTACCCTTTGCCCGGTGAGTGCGAAGAAGCGCCGGGCCGACGGCAAGGCCCAGACCCGCCGGCCCAAGCCACGACGTACGCCGCGGCAGCGAGCGGCCAAGATCGCCAAGGTCGTCGCCATCCTGGGCGTCGTCGGCGCGCTGGTCCTGGCCGGCACGATCGTGGTGCTCTACCAGGCGATCAGCATCCCCAAGCCCAACGACGCCTTCCAGGCGCAGACGACCTTCGTCTACTACCAGGACGGCAAGCAGCAGCTCGGCACCTACTACGAGGACCAGAACCGCGAGTCGATCCCGCTCGGCGAGATGCCGCAGTCGATCGAGGACGCGGTGGTCGCCGCGGAGAACCAGACGTTCTGGACCGACAAGGGCATCGACCCCAAGGGCATCCTGCGCGCGCTCTTCTCCAACGCCCGCGGCAACGCCCGCCAGGGTGCGTCCACGATCACCCAGCAGTACGTGAAGATCCTCTACCTGACGAGCGAGCAGAGCTACAAGCGCAAGATCAAGGAAGCGATCGTCTCGCTCAAGATCCAGCAGCAGCTCGACAAGGAGCAGGTGCTCGAGGGCTACCTCAACACCATCTACTTCGGCCGCGGCGCCTACGGCATCCAAGCGGCGGCCAAGGCCTACTTCGACCACCCGGCCGCCGACCTCAGCCTGCGCGAGTCGGCCGTCCTGGCCACGGTGCTCAACAACCCGACGCAGTACGACCCGGCCAACGGCAAGGAGGCCAAGGAAGACCTCAAGGCTCGCTACGAGTACGTCCTGGACAGCATGGCGGAGATGGGCACCATCACCACCGAGCAGCGCGACAAGGCGGTCAAGCGGCTGCCGAAGTTCCCGAAGGTCGCCGCGCAGAGCCAGTACGGCGGGCAGCGCGGCCACATGCTGGCCCTCGTCAAGAAGGAGATCCTCGCCCGCGGGATCGCCTCCGAGGGGGAGATCGACGGTGGGGGCCTGCGGATCACCACGACCTTCGACCCCCAGGTGATGACCGACCTCGAGGCGGCCGTCGACGAGCAGCGCCCCGACGCCGGGTTGCCGGGGGCCGCCGGCAACGAGGACCTGCACATCGGCGCTGCCACGGTCGACACCAAGACCGGCGCGCTGCTCGGGTTCTACGGCGGCCAGGACTACCTCGAGTCCCAGATCAACTGGGCCGAGGCCGGCGGCATGGCCGGATCCACGATGAAGGCGGCGACCGACGTCGCCGCGATCCGCGACGGCTTCTCGCTCAACGACACCTTCGAGGGCAACAGCCCGATCGACATCGCCGGCACCGAGTTCGAGAACCAGGGCGACGAGGACTACGGCTCCGCCGTCTCGATGATCACCGCGACCGAGAACTCCATCAACACCGCGTTCGTCGACATGGTCGACTCGATGGAGGACGGCCCCCAGAAGGTCATCCAGGCCGCCGAGGATCTGGGCATCCCGGGCAACGAGGGCGAGCGGTGGGGCATCCCGCGCCGCTCCATCGACTTCCAGGAGAACGTCGGCGTCACGCTCGGCACCGCACAGGTCAGCCCGATCAACATGGCCAACGCCTACGCCACCCTCGCCAACGAGGGCACCCGCAACGAGGTGCACGTCGTGCGGAAGGTCGTCGACAAGGACGGCAAGGTGCTCTACGAGGCCAAGCAGCGCAGCAAGGCGACCGTGGATCCCGACATCACCGCCGACGTGACCTACGCACTCCAGCAGGTCGTCGAGGAGGGCTCCGGCACCGAGGCCCTCGCGCTCGGGCGTCCGGTCGCCGGGAAGACCGGCACCGCCACCAACGACGACGGCGACGTGTCCTCGTCGTGGTTCGTCGGCTTCACGCCCCAGGTCTCCACGTCGGTGATGTACGTCCGCGGCCGGGGTCGGGAGGGCCTCGACGTGGTCCGCCCCGATGGGGCAGATCTGTGGCTGCCGACGAGCTCCGACGGCCGCTCCGGCTACTTCGGCGGCAACTACCCGGCCAAGACGTGGACCTCGATCATGCAGAGAGTGATGGAGGGCATGGAGGTGGAGGAGTTCCCGGAGCCGGTCTACGTCGACGGCGATGCGCCCGAGGAGGGCCACGAGTACACCCCGCCGCCGGAGCCGCAGCCGACGAAGCGGCCCACCAAGCGGCCGACCGAGACCGGCGGCGTGGAGCCTGAGACGCCGACCGAGTCGCCGACGGAGACGCCCACCGAGACACCCACGGAGACGCCGACCGTGACGCCCACGGAGACGCCCACCGTGACGCCGACCGAGACGCCGACGACACCCGTGCCGACGACCCCCGTGCCGCCGACGCCGGCCCCGAGCTCGCCGACGGAGGGCCCGACCACCCCGGCGGCGGGTCCCACGGGCCCCTCTGGACGGACCGAGACACGGTGGCGCGCCCTGGACACCCGACCCTGAGCGGGCCGATGGAGCACGAGGCACCCACCCGCACCGACCGGCTCGCCGCCGCGATGTCGGAGGTGATCGGGGGGCCGCTGGGTGACCATGCCGGCGGCCACCGCTGGTGGCACGCCTCCCGTGCGCTCCTGGGCGTGACCGCCGTCGTGCTCGGTGCGGGCATGCTCGGCAAGAGCGCCTGCGTTCCGTCCGGCTGGGGCAACGAGCGGCAGCCCTTCGCCGAGCTCTGCTGGACCGACCTCGCCGGCACCTCGGCCGATGCCGGCACCCCGCCCCACGTCACCACCTGGCTCGTGCGGCTGGCCGAGCTCCTCCCGGGCTCGGGCACCGTCGCCACGACCGGCGCCCTCGCGGTGCTCCTCGCCGCCCTCGCCCTGCTGGCCACCGCCCTGCTCGTCCGGGTGGACGCGGGTCGACCGTGGGCGGGTGCCGGCTGGGCGATGGCTCCCGTGCTCCTCGTGCACTGGCTCTCGTGGGAGCTCGTCGCGGCGGTCGGGGTCGCGGTGCTGCTGTGGGGCTGGACGACCGGACGCAGCTGGCTGGCCGGTGTCGGCGCAGGGATCGGGGCGGCGTTCGCGTTGCCGGTGGCCGTCGCCTTCGTCGGCGTCGTCGCGTTCGGCGGACGACTGCGTGACCGCGTGGACGCGCTGCTCGCTGCGGCCGCGGCGTACGTCGTGGTCACCCTCCCCGGCCGGGCTCGCGTCGAGGACCCCGATGTCGGCTCCGTCTGGCTCTTCCTCCAGCAGGTCGGCGCGGGTGGGTCGCAGACGTCCCGGAGGGTCGTCCAGCTGCTCGTCCTCGCCGCTGCGGCCGCGGTCGTGTGGTGGCTGGTCCGGCGGGACGGTCGGCCGACCGCGCTGGCGAGCGCCCGGGCGGGCCTCGTCATGCTCGCCGCCGCGCTGGTGGTGGCCCCGTCGGCCCCGCCGGAGTACGCCCTGCTGGCACTGCCGCTGGCCGCGATCGCCGTACGCCGCTGGAGCGACCTGCTCCTCTGGCAGGGGCTCACCCTGGTCAGCTGGGTGATCACCGGGTGGTACGTCGGCGAGGCGCTGGTGCCGACGGTCGCCGACGACGCGCGTGCCTACTGGCTCGCCATCCTGCTGCGGGTGGTCGGCCTTGTGTGGCTGGTCGTGGCGGTCGTGCGTGACGCGTCAGTCGATGACGACGCGGTCGAAACAGGTCGCGGTGAAGCGGACCCTGACGTCGATCTCCTCGCCGATGCGCGGCACGCGCGCGCCTGAGGGCACGAAGAGCAACGAGGCCTGCATGTGCGGCGGCTCGGCGAAGAGTCGCTGCTTGCCGTCGATGGAGAACGGCGAGCGGACGAAGCCGACCGCGTCCATGCCGCCGCGGGCCAGGGTCGCCGCCCGGGCCTTGAGCGACTGGTCCCCGGTGGGTGCCTCGAGCCCGATGCCGTGCGCCGTCCCGCCACTGACCACGACGATGTGCCCGCCCTTGGGCGCCGTGCGTCCGCGGTAGCCGAAGGTCTCACCGCGCTCCACGTCGTGCACGTCGAGCACCGTGGCCGTGACCGTGAGGGCGCCGCGATCGCCGAGCCACAGGGCGGTGCCGATGCGCGGGCGCACCGTGAAGTCCGGGTAGCTCGTCGCCAGCTGGGCGAGCTCGGCGTGGGTGAGGTGCGAGACGAAGACGGTGCGGGTCGGCAGGCCAGAGGCGACGACGTCGTTGATGAGCCGGCTCACCTCGCCGAGGTGCGACGTGGTGTTGAGCGGCAGGTGCATGGCTACGCCGCGCAGTCCGCTCCGGCCACTGTCTGCCTCCAGCGCCTCCGCCGCGGTCGCGAGCTCGCGTCGGCTCATGCCGTGGCGGCGCATGGAGGTGAGCTGCTCCAGCACGAACCGGGCACCCGGGTCGCGCTCACGCAGCTGTGCGAGGTCGGCCGCGCGACTCACGGTGTGCACCACCCGCGTGGCGGTGCGCCCGTCGAGTCGGAGAGCTGGGCCGAACGGGCGCCACGGGGTCAGCACGAGCAGGTCCCCGTCGTAGCGGCTGGCGGCCTGCTCGACCTCGTCGTAGGTGCCGATCGCGAGCACGTCGAGCCGCGCCCCCGTCTCGGCCGCGTGCTCGTCCAGCCACTGGGCCCGGCGCGCGAGCCGGGCCACCGTGAAGCCGTAGCCATTGCCCTTCGCCACGGGGATGATGCCGGGGTGCTGGGCGACCGTCGTGAGGAGGTGCTGGCGCCACCGCTCGCCGTCGATGGACAGCGTCAGACTCATCCGCGCCTCGCGAGATAGAGCTGGAAGGCCTTGTAGATGGCTCGGTTGATCGGCAGGTCCCACTCGCCGGCGTACTCGACGGCCTGACCGCCGGTGCCGACCTTGAACTGGATCAGACCCACGTGCGGGTCGTCGGCATCGAGGGTCTCGGTGATGCCCCGGAGGTCGTAGACGTGTGCGCCGGCCTCGAGGGCGTGGCGGATCATCGCCCACTGGACGGCGTTGGAGCCACGGACCTCCCGCTTCTCGGTGGACGAGGCGCCGTAGGAGTACCAGGAGTGGGTGCCGACCCGGATCGCGATGGTGGCGGCGACCAGGTCGCCCTCGTGCCGCGCCATCCAGAGCTGGATCCGGTCCGGGTCCTCGGCGCTGAGGGCGTCGTACATCGTCTGGAAGTAGGACAGCGGTCGCGGCGTGAAGTGGTCGCGCTCGGCGGTGTGGGCGTAGAGGTCGTGGAAGGCCTTGAGCTCGGTGCGCGCACCGAGGTTGACCTCGACGCCGGACTTGTCGGCCTTCTTGATGTTGCGGCGCCAGAGCTGGTTCATCCCGGAGAGCACGTCGGCCTCGGAGCGCGGCTGGCCCTCCTCGTCGACGAGCGGGATCTGGAAGTTGAACTGCGGCTGTCCCGCGGAGAAGCCGCCCTCGGCCGACTGCTGCTGCCAGCCCAGCTCGTGCAGCTGCGCGATGACGCACGCGCCCTCCTGCGAGCGCTCGAGCGGGGGTACGTCGCCCAGGCGTCGTACGGACTCGTCGGCGATCCCGGCCTTGACCTGGTCGGCCGACCAGCGACGGGTGACGACCGGAGGCCCCATCCGGACCGCGAACGCTCCCTGCGTTTTGAGGTGCGCGACGAGCGGCGCCAGCCAGGCTTCGAGGTCGTCGCCGGACCAGTCGATCACCGGCCCCTCGGGCAGGTAGGCGAGGTAGCGCTTGAGCTTGGGCAGCTGGCGGTGGAGGACGAGCCCGACCCCGACGAGCTCGCCGTCTCGAAACCCTTGGGTTGAGGAGCCGAGGGACGAGGCGTCGCGAAACCAGCCCACGGACTCGGCCCGCCACTCGGGCTTCACGGCCGCCCAGGCCGGGGTCTGGAGGAAGCTCGCGGACGACCGGGAGGCGATGAAGTCGCGGTGCTCGGTCACGGAGATCGGGCGCAGCGTCAGAGGGGTCGTCACCTTGGGAAGGCTACAAGGGACCAGACACGACCCCCGTCCGTGTCTGGTCCCTTGTGACTAGAGACGTGGGTCGTCGCCGTTCGGTTGCACCCCGAGCCCGACTTTTTCCCACGCGGGTGACTGCCGACTCTCAAGATCTCGTCAACCGCTCACCCCAACGGACGGGGGGCGGCATAGCCCAGCCGACCCGGGGTCGTTGGGGCGGTGCGGGACGGGTACCGGCGCTCGGGAGCCGGAAGTCATCTCGCGGCAGCACTCGCCGACGGCGCCACCGCGCCATCGATCCATCGCTCGACCGCGCCACCGCGTCGCGTCGACAGCAGGGGAGGAAACCCACATGTCCACCAGCCACCGCACCTACCGCGCGCCCCGCCTCGGGGTCGCCGCCCTGCTCTGCCTCGGCACCTTCGCCATGGCTCCGGCGCCACTCGCGCACGCCGAGCCGGGCAACGGCGCCGGGCAGGGACAGCGGCAGGACCCGGGCCAGGGCAACCCGGACCAGGGCGACCCGGGCCAGGGCAACCCGGGCCAGGGCAACCCGGACCAGGGCGACCCGGGCCAGGGCAACCCGGGCCAGGGCAACCCGGACCAGGGCAACCCGGACCAGGGCAACCCGGACCAGCAGCCGTCGACGTCGCACGACCCGGCCGGCAACAACGGCACCGTCAAGATCGCCCCTCTCGGCGACTTCGACGGCATCCCCGACAACACCCCTCACGTCGGATGCACGTTCCTCGTGGAGTGGTACGGCTTCGACGAGGGCGCCGACATCGTCTCGACGGTGTCGTTCGCCGAGCACGCCCCCACCACGGGAGTCGGCATGACGGTCAGCGGACCGTCGCAGGTCTTCGTCGGCGGCGACCCCGCCACGGGCGCCGGCACTCCGACCGGGCTCGACGGCCGCCAGGAGTACACGCTGTCCTTCACTGGGGCGCCGCACCCGCAGCAGGGCTACCACGTCAAGCTCACGATCGCGACGCCCGGCTCGATCGGCAACGACACCAAGAGCAAGGTCTTCTGGGTCGAGGGCTGCGCGCCGACCACGCCGGTGACCCCGGAGACCGAGACGCCCGAGACGCCCGAGACGGAGACGCCCAGCATCCCCGGCACCACGAGCACGCCGCAGGCACCTGAGGTCCTCCTCGAGCCGGCGAACCCCCAGGCCCCGCCGCAGTCGACCAACGCGGAGGTCCTGCCGGAGACGGCCAACGCGGAGGTCCTGCCGGAGACGGCCAACGCGGAGGTCCTGCCGGAGACGGCCAACGCGGAGGTCCTGCCGGAGACCGCTGCCCCTGAGGTGCTCGGCGTCCAAGCCTTCGGGACCAGCAAGCAGCAGCTGCCCACGGCCGTCAACGCCGGAGCCACCGGCGAGGCGAGCCCGACCGGGATCTCGCTGACGCAGTCCCTTCTCGGTCTGCTCCTCATGCTCGTGGGCGGGACGGCCGCCCGACTGGGGTGGGTCCGCGTCCGTGGCTGAGGACACCCCCACGCGACGCAGTCGGCTGGGGACGGTGCTGCTCGTGGCAGCGCCCACCCTGCTGGTCGCGGCGGGGCTGCTCGTGGTGCGCGGCGGCAGCGACGTGGCCACCGACGCACCCGAGCAGTCCCGGCCGCGTCCGGCCGCGCTGGTCGAGATGAGCCAGGCGGGGTCGCCGTCGTCGCCCAAGGCCTGGCCCGCGCGCAGCGCACGACCGAAGTCCGTCGTCGTACCGGCGCTGGGAGTGGATGCTGTGGTCTCCGCGATCCAGCTGGAGGGCGTTGCGCTGACCCCGCCCGCGGACCCCCAGGAGGTGGGCTGGTGGTCGCAGGGCGCGCGCCCGGGTGCCTCGACCGGCTCGGCCGTCCTCACCGGACACACCGTGCACACCGGTGGCGGGGCCTTCGACGACCTCGATGAGCTGGTTGCCGGCGACGAGGTGGTGGTGCGGACCGACCGTGGTGCGCTGGCCTACGACGTGGTCTCGGTGAGCGTGCTGGGCCGCGGTGAGCTCGCCCGCAGGAGTGCGGACATCTTCGAGCAGTCGGGTCCGCCGCGCCTCGTCCTCATCACCTGCGAGGACTGGGACGGCACGGCCTACCTCAGCAACGTCGTCGTGACCGCACGGCCGGTCGCCTGACCGCCGCGATCCTCACGCCTCGAGGTGCTCGCGCAGCCAGGCGAAGTCGGCCGTGTGCTCGGCTGCACCGCCCGGGGTCTCGCAGATGACGGGCGCGCCCGCCGCACGCACCACCGCGGCGAACTCGTCGGCCGGCAGGCGTCCCTGGCCGAAGTTGGCGTGCCGGTCGGCCCCGGAGCCGAAGTCGTCGCGGGAGTCGTTGGCGTGGACGAGGTCGATCCGGCCGGTGATGGCCCGGACCTTCTCCACCGCGTCGCCGAGGTCGATGCCGCCGGCCCAGGCGTGACACGTGTCGAGGCAGAACCCGACCCGGTCCGAGCCCTCCGCCGAGGAGATGGCGTCCCAGACGCCGGCGATCCGGTCGAGGTGGCGCGCCATCGCGTTGTCACCGCCGGCGGTGTTCTCGATGAGGAGCGGGACCTTGATGTCCGTCGCCGCCACGGCCTTGCGCCAGTTGTCGAAGCCGACCGAAGGGTCGTCGGTCTTGTTGACGTGGCCGCCGTGGACGATCAGACCCTTGGCCCCGATCTGCGCGGCCGCGTCCATGTGCTGCTGGAGCAGCTTGCGGCTCGGGATCCTGATCCGGTTGTTGGTCGTGGCGACGTTGACGATGTAGGGGGCGTGGACGTAGAGGTCGACGCCCGCCGCCTCTGCCGCCGCGCGCAGGGCCTCGGCACCGCCGGCGAAACGGACCTCGGGACCCTTGTAGCCCTGAGGGTCCCCGAGGAAGAACTGCACGAGGGTCGTCTCGCGCGCGAGCGCCTCGGCGATCGGGTCGGTCTGCTCGACATGGGCGCCGACGGACAGGGCGGGAGCAGTCATGGCCACCAGCCTAGGAGGACGTACAGACAGCCGGCGACCACGCCGACCAGGCCGGCGACCGCCGCCCACGCCGGCCAGTCGACATCGCCGCCGACCCGGGTCGTACGACGGGTGCGCGGGGGCGGGCCGAGGCGGTCGGGCACCGGCGGACCGGTCGGCGCCGGCACCGGAAGTCGGCGGAGCAGCCGCAGCCCTGCGTCAGCCGTGGCCAGCCGCTGCTCGGGGTCGGCGACGAGGAGGCGCTCGACGAGCGGCCGCAGCGGGTGCGACGGGATCTCGCCCTGGCGGGAGGGCGGCAGGCCCGTGATCAGCTCGAGCGCCACCCGTCCCACGGCGTACAGGTCCTGGGTCGGCTCCGGCAACGCGCCGCGGGCCTGCTCGGGCGCCATGTAGCCGTCGGTGCCGATGGCTCCCGGCACCGTCGTGAACCGACGGTCCGCGATCGGGGCGGCCACGCCGAAGTCGCCCAGGCGCAGGTGGGGCGTCGCGTCGCCGGTGGCCTCCAGGAGCAGGTTGGCGGGCTTGACGTCGCGGTGCACCAGTCCGCTCGCGTGCACCGCCGCGAGGCCCATGAGCAGCTGCTCGAGCAGGAGGCCGACGGTGCCGGGGTCGAGCGGACCGTGCTCGCGGAGCAGGTCGGCGACCGAGCCGCCGGACACGAGCTCCATGGCGAGCACGACGAGGTCGTCCTCGGCCGCCCATCCGTGCGGCGCGACCACGTGGGGGTGGCGGACCCGGATCGCCTGCTCGCGCACGAAGCGCGCCAGGACCGCGGAGCTGTGCCGGCCCAGGACCTTCACGGCCACGTGGTGGCGGGTGCGTACGTCGTGCGCGCGCCAGACCGAGCCCATGCCGCCCGTGCCGATCTGGTCGATCAGCAGGTAGCGACCGGCCACCATCGCGGAGGATCGGGCGGAGGCTCGGGCCGCGGCTCGGGTCGGGGCGACGCGGTGCACCGCTCGACGCTAGCCCGCCCAGGAGCCCCGCGGGCGGGTCATCCACAGGCCCCGGTCTGGACACTCGTGCCAGCCGTATTGCCGTCGCCCCGCTTCGTGCGGGATCCTCACGCCTGACTGGCCCCGACTGCGGGGCCCCAACGGGGGAGTACACCCATGTCCGAGTCCACGCCCGGAACCGAGCCCACGCCTGAGCCCGCGGCCGAGCCCACGCCCACCGCGTCCACGCCGCCCAGCGGCTCGTCTTCGTCGTCCTCCTCGACCTCGGCCAGCGACGCCGCGGCGACCCTCAAGGGTGCCGACCGGCTCGACCTCGCCACCATCGGTGCGGGCGTGCTGGTCTTCCTCGCCTCGCTGATGCCCTACTACACGGTGTCCGTGGAGGGCTTCGGCGGCGACTCGGCCAACGCCTGGCACGGCTTCTTCGGATGGTTCGGCGCCCTGTGCGCCCTGGCCGGCGCGGGTGTCCTCGTCGCCAAGATCCTCGGCGTCACGCTCCCCGTCCCGGTGCGTACGACCGTGCTCGCGCTCTTCGGGCTCGCTGCCGTCTGCACGCTCCTGGCGCTCTTCGTGACGCCGGGCGGCGGCTGTGACGACAGCGGCTTCGGGGGCGAGGTCTGCGACATGATCGACCAGGGCCACGGGTTCGGCTACTGGCTCGCGCTGCTCGCCTCGATCGCCGGGGTCGCGCTCGCGGCGGTGCGCCGCTCGGCCGACTGAGGAGCCGTCCTCTCCGATTCCAGCAGCCGGTCGGGCCGCTGGTAGTCTTCCCCGGTTGCCTTCGGGCGACCAGCAACAACGTGGCGTGCGACCAGACGCGCGCCGCGGACGCAGAGTCCTCCTGCCACGGAAAGCCCGTGGCCGCTCTAGCCCAGAGGAGGTGGAGACCGCTATGCGTGCCTATGAAGTGATGGTCATCCTCGACCCGAGTCTCGACGAGCGCACCATCGAGCCGTCGCTCGACAAGTACCTCAACGTGATCCGCAAGGACGGTGGCTCGATCGAGTCGCTCGACGTGTGGGGTCGGCGCCGGATGGCGTACGAGATCAAGAAGAACGCCGAGGGCATCTACGCCGTCATCCAGCTGACGGCCGAGCCCGCGACGGTCAAGGAGTTCGACCGCCAGCTCACGCTGAACGAGTCGATCCTGCGCACGAAGGTCATGCGTCCCGACGCCCACTGAGTCGCCCATCGTGGCGTCCTGTGGAAACACCCTTCACGCTGTCGGTCGCTGCCTGTTTGATGGGCAGCACGCCGGGAGCACCCCCCGGATCATCGGCACAGCAGCAGGACATCTTTTAGGAGACCTGACATGGCAGGCGAGACCACCATCACCGTTGTCGGCAACCTCGTCGACGACCCGGAGCTGCGGTTCACCCCCTCGGGGGCGCCCGTGGCCAACTTCCGGATCGCGTCGACGCCGCGCACCTTCGACCGCCAGAGCAACGAGTGGAAGGACGGCGACACGCTGTTCCTCTCCTGCGCTGTGTGGCGGCAGGCCGCGGAGAACGTTGCCGAGTCCCTCACGAGGGGCATGCGCGTGATCGTCCAGGGTCGCCTCAAGTCGCGTCAGTACGAGACCCGCGAGGGTGAGAAGCGCACCGTCTTCGAGATCGACGTCGAGGAGGTCGGCCCGTCGCTGCGCTCCGCATCGGCCAAGGTGACCAAGACGACCCGCTCCGGCGGCGGTGGCGGCTACTCCGGTGGCGGCGCCGGCTACTCGGGCGGCGGTGGCGGTCAGACCGCGACGGCCGACGACCCGTGGGCCAGCCCGGCTCCCGCGCAGGGTGGCAGCACCTGGGGCGGCCAGTCCCAGCCCCAGGGTCAGCCCCAGGGTGGTGGCCAGTCCACCCCGCCCAACGACCCGTGGGCCACGCCCGGGGTCTCCGGCGGCAACGACGAGCCCCCGTTCTGATCCGCTTGGCCGCGCGCAGCGCGAGGCGACGAAGTCGCCGACGCTGAGCGGGGCCTGAGCACATTCATCAATACCCCACCATTCCGTCCCTGATTTGCCTCAGGGCCGGGCTCACTGAAAGGGAGCACCACAATGGCCAAGGCAATTCTGCGCAAGCCCAAGAAGAAGGTCTGCCAGTTCTGCAAGGAGAAGGCGACCGGTGTCGACTACAAGGACACCACCCTGCTCCGCAAGTTCATCTCCGACCGCGGCAAGATCCGCGCCCGTCGCGTGACCGGCAACTGCGTCCAGCACCAGCGCGACGTGGCCATCGCCGTCAAGAACGCGCGCGAGCTCGCCCTGCTGCCCTACACGTCCACCGGTCGCTGAGAGGAGCGGAGAAGATGAAGCTCATCCTGACCCAGGAAGTCGACGGACTCGGCGCCCCCGGTGACGTGGTCGAGGTCAAGGACGGCTACGGCCGCAACTACCTCGTTCCCCGTGGCCTCGGCATCCGTTGGACCCGCGGCGGCGAGAAGACCATCGAGTCGATCAAGACCGCCCGTGCCTCCCGCGCGGCGCGCGACGAGGACCACGCCAAGGAGATCGCGACCAAGCTCCAGGCCAACCCGGTCAACGTCAAGGTCCGAGCCGGCGAGGGCGGTCGCCTGTTCGGCGCCGTCACCACCTCCGAGATCGCCGACGCGATCGGTGAGGTCTCGGGCGAGAAGGTCGACCGCCGCACCATCGTGGTCACCAACCCGATCAAGACCCTCGGCGCACACGAGGTGACGGTCAAGCTGCACGACGAGGTGTCCGCCACGGTGGCCCTCAACGTCGTCCCGGCCTGACCGCGACTCCACGCACCACTCGACGGCCCGCTGCCTCCTCGGAGGCGGCGGGCCGTCGTGCGTGCCACGTCCGTTGGTAGTCCGTAGCAAAAGGCTGGTGAGGGGAGCCTCCGGACCAGCCGTTTGCAGCGGACTACTCGGTGGGCCGCTCGCACAGCACCGGCGGCTGCGATCCGCCCGAGTGGAACTCGTACGTCGTGTCGCCGACGCGGAGCGTGATGCGTGAGCCGTCGATCAGCGCCTGCGTGTACATGACGCCCTTCTGGGCACAGCCGCGGCTGCCGTCGCGCCAGGTGACCTCCTCCACCGCGACGACCTCGACGTCGGCCGGGTCGACGCCCAGTCGGGCGGTGAGGTCGGCGACGGCCTCCTGGACCACGCCAGATCCCGCGCCCGGGACCGGTGAGCGGGGGGACGGGTTGCTCTCGTCCACAGCGGACTCCTCAGGGGCGGGAGGGGAAGGGGTGTCGGCACAACCACCGACGGCCAGGACGCACACTGCTGCCGCCAGCCCGTGGCGTACGACGATCGTGCCTACAGCCCGGAACACGGCTACTGCGCAGCCGGGAAGGTGTTCGGCCGGGCCACGACCGCGTCGATGACCACGGGCTTGTTGCTCAGGGTCTCGATCACGATCCTGCCTGCCCGGATCCCCGAGTAGCGGTCGATGACGACGTACTGGCGCAGCGTGGTCTTCGGCCCCGCGAGGTTGACGACGTGCCACGCCCGCCGCCCCACGCGGATCCGGACCTTGCCGAGGCCGGGACCGCTGGGGGCGATGAGCCGGAGCTCGCCGACCTTGGTGCGCGGCAGGACCAGGCGCGTGCCGCGCTTCTTGGCCAGCAGCGCGTCGCCGCGGAAGTAGTGCTTGTTGAGCTCCTTCTTCCAGCCGCGCTTGCGCGTGAGGTTCTTCGGCACGAAGAACTCGATCGGCGGTGACCAGGCGCTGGCGTTGCCGGCCCGGTCGATGGTCCGTGCCGAGAAGGTGTGCCGTCCGGCCGCGGGGTCGGTGAGCTCCCAGCGCCCGGCCGAGCAGGCGACCGGCGCGCCGTTGTCGGTGCACTCGAACGAGGAGCCCGCCTCGCTGCTGTTGAGCCGTATCGGGACCGTCGGCGTGGTGACGACCGGCTGGGTGGGGGTGTCCTGGTCGTAGGTGGTGCCGGTGACGAAGACGAACGGGGCCTTGGTGTCCTGCCCCCACGAGAGCGAGGCCGGGGTCGGGTCGAGGTCGGGGGCGTCGGGTGTCGTGGGCGGGACCAGCGGGTTGTCGGGGTTGCGACCGGCGTCGCCGAGGTCGATGGACCGGGCTGAGAAGACGTACGACCCGTCCGGCAGTCCGGAGTAGGTCACGGGGCTGGCGCACTGCCGCCAGTCGTGGGCCTGGGCGGGCCCGGTCAGCTTGCACTCGAGGCCGAACGGGCCGGGGTCGCCGTCGGAGACCTGCGAGCCGATGGTGAAGGTCATGGTTGAGACGTTGACGAGGCCGGCGGCGTTGGGCGTGCTGGACGCCGACAGCGTCGTCTCGGGCGGGGTGTCGTCGTCACAACCGTCGCCCGTCACGATGGGTGGCAGGCCTGGCAGCGGGTTGGGGATGGTCGTGTGGGTCTCGTCGGTGCATCCCGGGCTGGCGCCGGCAGCACTCGAGGTCAGCGGCACGAGTGCTCCCGCGACGAGCGCTGCGAGGCCGAGCCGCGCCGCGAGGCGATGGTTGGTCTTCAAGGTCCCTCCCCAGGGTGTGGCCGCACGGTGAGAACGGGAAGCCTCTCACTGGCGGTTCGCGTGATCAACGAGTCAGGCTCGCTCCGGTCACGACCCACTTGTCCCCGCGCGCGCGGATCCCGAGCAGCACCCCGCGCGCACCCATGAAGACGACCGTCATCGCGACCCAGACGGCGACGAGTCCGTGCGGGAGGGTGGCGGCGACGAGGGCGGCCGGGGCGTACGCCGCCAGCACCACGAGGCCGGCCCAGGCAAGGTAGGCGCCGTCGCCGGCCCCGATGAGCACGCCGTCGAGCACGAAGACCACGCCGGCCACCGGCTGCCCCAGGGCCACCACGAGCAGCACCGGCACGAGCAGCGCCCGGACCTCGGGGTCGCTGGTGAACAGCGCGCCGATGAAGGGGGCGATCGCGGCGAGTGCCAGTCCCGCGACGATGCCGCTGCCCCAGCCCCACCGGATCATCCGTCGGGTGAGCACCCGGGTGCCGTCGACGTCGCCGGCGCCCAGGGCACGTCCGGTGAGGGCCTGGGCGGCGATCGCGATCGCGTCGAGGGCGAAGGCGAGGAAGGTCCAGAGCGTGATGGCGATCTGGTGCGTCGCGACGTTGACGTCGGTGCTCTGGGTGCCGACGCGGGTGACGGCGTACGTCCCGACGAGCAGGCACGCGCGCAGCGCCAGGGTGCGGATGACCAGCGCGACCGCCGCATGGGCCGCGGCCAGGATGCCGGCGCGGTCGGGGGAGAGCGGGGCGTCGTGCTCGCGGGCGGCGCGGATCACGACCGCCGCCAGCCAGCCGGCGGAGAGCACCTGCGCGATTACCGAGCCGATCGCGGAGCCGGCGATGCCCAGGTCGAGGCCGTAGACGAGGAGGAGGTTGAGCGCGATGTTGACGCCGTTGCCGACCACGGCCACGCGCAGCGGGGTGCGGGTGTCCTGCAGGCCGCGGAGGACGCCGGTCGTGGCGAGCATGACCAGGAGGGGAGTGGTGCCGAGGAACGCGATGGCGAGGTAGGTCTCGGCGTGCCCCGTGACCTCCGAGCCGGTGTCGAAGGCGGCCACCAGAGCGGGCGTGGCCAGGATCCCGCCGACCGTGGCGAGGGTGCCGATGATGATCGCCAGCCAGACGCCGTCGACCCCCTGGGCGAGCGCGGCGCGCAGGTCGCCGGCGCCGAGGTGGCGCGCGACGCTGGCCGTGGTGCCGTAGGCGAGGAAGACGCAGAGCCCGACCACGGTCTGGAGGATCACCGCGGCGACGCCGAGGCCTGCGAGCTCCGGGGTGCCGAGGTGGCCGACGATCGCGGCGTCGGAGAGCAGGAAGAGCGGCTCGGCGACGAGGGCGAGGAACGCGGGGACGGCCAGGCGCAAGATCTCCCGGTCGATGGCGTTCACGAGGTTCACCCTAGGAACAACCACTCGGCAAGCGACTGTCGCGCTCACATACCGAAGAGGGCGCAGTGGTGTCCATGGCCCTTTGGTACTACCTGTGAATGGCCGTGTGGATGAGGGGTCGGTGTCCGCGGCCGCAGCGCGGTGTCGACAAAGCAACAGGCAACATCCAGATGGCGGACAGATGAACGGACATACAGGCGTGGGGATTTCTGTCCACAGGGTGTGCACGACGTTTGCGCAGGTCAGACGCTAGGGAAGCCCGCAATGAGGGCCTCTGTCCACAGGTCGCTCCACGCCGTGTGCACCACGACCTGCGTGTCGTCCACCTGAGTGCGCAGGTTGTCCACAGACCCTGTGGATAACTCGTCGTCGTCGGCTTCCCATGGTGGGCAGGAGCACGTACGGTCTCGCGCGGAAGTGGATCGAGATCCGGGACTCGCGTGCGTACGGCCCTGGCGGTGACGTCAGTGGTCGATGTCGGTGGTCGTCCCTAACGTCGTGGGCAGTGGACAGCTGAGGGGAGCACCGGTGAGCGTCACCTTCGAGGGGGACACCGACGAGGCCTGGGGCGACGGTCCCGCGGCCTACGAGCCCGGCAGCTCTCCACGCTCGGCGGGCGACCGCACTCCTCCCCAGGACAACGCCGCCGAGCAGAGCGTCCTCGGCTCGATGCTGCTGTCCAAGGACGCGATCGCCGACGTCGTCGAGACGCTGAAGGGCGTCGACTACTACCGCCCGGCGCACGAGGTCATCCACGACGCGATCATCGACCTCTACGGCCGCGGCGAGCCGGCCGACCCGATCACGGTCGCGGCCGAGCTGCAGAAGCGCGGCGAGCTCCAGCGCATCGGCGGCGCCCCTTATCTCCACACGCTCTCGGCCAACGTGCCGATCGCCGCCAACGCGGGCTACTACGCCGAGATCGTGCGCGACAAGGCGGTGCTGCGCCGCCTGGTGGAGGCCGGCACGCGGATCGCCGCGCTGGGCTACGCCGGCGAGGGTCAGATCGACGACGTCGTCGACAGCGCCCAGGCCGAGGTCTACCGGGTCACCGACCGACGCGCGAGCGAGGACTACGCCCCGCTCAGCGACATCATGAGCGGCGTCCTCGACGAGATCGAGATGATCGGCAACCGCGAGGCCGGCCTCTACGGCGTGCCGACCGGCTTTGCCGACCTTGACGACCTCACCAACGGTCTGCACTCCGGCCAGATGATCATCGTGGCGGCGAGGCCTGCCATGGGGAAGTCGACGCTCGCCCTGGACTTCTGCCGCGCGGCCTCGATCCACAACAACCTCACGAGCTGCTTCTTCAGCCTCGAGATGACGCGCTCGGAGATCATGATGCGTCTGCTCTCGGCCGAGGCGAAGGTCCCGCTCAACCACATCCGCAACGGCACGATGCGCGACGACGACTGGGAGAAGCTCGCCCGCAAGATGGGGCAGGTCTCCGGTGCGCCGATGTTCATCGACGACAGCCCCAACATGACGATGATGGAGATCCGGGCGAAGGCGCGTCGGCTCAAGCAGCGCCACGACCTCAAGCTCATCGTCATCGACTACATGCAGCTGATGAGCTCGGGCAAGAAGGTCGAGTCCCGCCAGCTCGAGGTCTCGGAGTTCTCCCGCAACATCAAGCTCCTCGCCAAGGAGCTCGAGCTGCCGATCATCGCGCTCTCCCAGCTCAACCGTGGTCCCGAGCAGCGAGGCGACAAGCGCCCGATGATGAGCGACCTGCGTGAGTCCGGCTCGCTCGAGCAGGACGCCGACATGGTGATCCTGCTCCACCGCGACGACGTGTACGAGAAGGAGTCGACCCGCCCGGGAGAGGCCGACCTCATCGTCGCCAAGCACCGCAACGGCCCGACCCGTGACCTCACGGTGGCGTTCCAGGGTCACTACTCGCGGTTCGTGGACATGGCGCAGGGCTGAGCCAGCGCCGTTGTTGAGATGCAGCCAATCTTGGCCAGCGCGAATCTTGGCCAAAGAACCTTGTTCTAGTCGACATTGATGGCGACTGGCGTGGCGGCTGGAGAGCTGACTTGCGGACGGGTGCCGGTAGGCCGTGTTCGACTGTGCGAAGGCGTCGATGAGCGTGCGAACTTGCGGAGGAGGCGTGCCGGTTGACATCCCCGTCACCGGGAACCACTCCGGACAGGGCATACGGGGACGCGTGGGCATCAGAGCGCCGGGCGACCTGCACCATAGCCGGTTGAGGTTCGGCTTGCGGCCATCCGGACAGCCGAGATGGCGCACTCCGAAGACAACCGATTCGCTCAGAAGGCGTACTTCCACGTGACAGCATCAGCGTAGGGCTCCCGGCCGAATGATTCGGGGCTCGCAGGCTTTGAGCTCCGGTCGAGCCGATCACGGCGTGTGTGGCTCTATGCCGCCTGTCCGGCCGCTCAGGCGAATCAATATGGCCTGCGCTGCGTATCCGTACGGTCCGTCAAGAAGGTCCGGCGCCCGCCGGCGCGCCTCCTCGAAGGCGCCGCAGGCCTCCAGGGCGCCAAGGGTGGAGACCCGCAGCCCATCGCTGGTTGCGCGGTCGTACGCACCAAGCAGGTCAGGCACCCACCTCGGGTCGGGCATCCGGGCGAGCACGTGGGCCGCAGCCAGTTGCGTCGTGTAGTCGCCGTCCCGTAGTCGGGCAGCCGCGATCTCGGCCGCACGGCGATCGCCCACCTGGGACAGTTGGAGATAGGCTCCGACGCTGGCGAGGTGGTCGAGCGCGTCCGGCGTGCCGATCAGCGCCAGCGCCCGATGCGCGTAGCTCTGCTGCCACTCGTTCAGCCGCAGGTCGGTCAGGGCGGCGACCACATCAGGTCCGCCGATGCGCGTGAGAGCACGCATCACCGGGTGCGGCACTACGCCGCGGCGGGCCGCGTCGAGCAGAAGTTCCGTCGCCACGGGTGAACGGACCCGGCCCACTCGTTGAACTGCCTGCAGGTCGCCCTCCTCGGCGCTGGCCAGGAGCAGCAGGGCCTCGGCCTCGTCGACGTCGACGCCCAGGTGGTCCTCGACGGTGTCGCGCACGTAGGCGCGGAACGACGACCAGCGGGTGGTGCCCTCCTTGTAGTGGTCCCAGACTTCCCATTCCTCGCCCGGTCCGCCCACCGGCACCAGCAGTGAGCAGTTGGCGTCGAAGCCCCGCGCGATGAGCAGTGCGTCCCGAAGGGGGCGGTAGTCACGCACCTCGTCGCGCTCGAACGTCGGCGCCGGGTCGGGAACGCCCCTCGTCTCCTCGATCTCGTCCTGAGAAGCCAGCCAGATCTCGACCGTCTCAGGCTCGACTTCGATGAACCAGCTGATCTCCGTGACCGGGAGGAAGCCCAAACCCGCGTCCGAGCCACCAGCGCGAGGGTCAACCGCCATCACTGCGCCGATGGTGTCGCCGTAGGCGCCGTTGGATAACAGCAGGAAGTCCCGGTAGGACCCGGGAAGACGCACGCCCAGTCGCTTCTCTGCGTCAGCCACCTGAGCTTCGGTGGCCGGTGGAAGCAGAAGGCTGCCAGTACGTGCGACCGCCTCGACCGGGCGATCCAGGGCGTCGAGGGCCGCCAACTGCGCGTCGCTCCATTGGCGCAGCAGCCCGGCCAAGTCGTCAGCAGGCAACTCTCGAGACCGGGCCACGACGACAAGCCTAAGGATTCATCGGCATTGCGGCTGAGAAATGGCCCTCAATCAATCCGTCTGCGACGGCACACACGAGGGCCAGACCACGTCGTCTCGGTCGACCTTCCCGGCCGCCACTGACCGGTGCGTCTTCCATGTCGGCGCACGGCAGCTACGCGACCTGTTCACCGACCCCGCCATGCGTCGCCAAGGCATCGCCCGCCGGCTGGTCGAAACCATCCAGCAAGCCGCCAGCGATGCCGGTGCGCTGCGGCTGTCTCTGCAAACCGAACCGGACAATGTCGCGGCACTCGCTCTGTACCGCCAGTGCGGTTTCACGATCAACGCCGACCTCGCGACGCTGAGCCTCAACATCGCCAGATAGCGGGCTGCGCGTCGGCCCGCTTGCATCTGGTAAGCCCCGGCACCACTCGTTCGGTAGTCATTCGCGCGCACTCGCGAGCCTGTGCTTCCATCTCGGGCATGGACCCAGACACTCTCGAGAGAATCGCTGCGCGAGCGGCTGAGGTGGGTTTCGATGCGGCCTCTGCGTCAGCGGTTGGGGAGTTGCTCACCGCACTCGCGGCGAGCAAGCCCGGCGGGCGACTGCTCGAGCTGGGTACGGGGGCGGGTCGGGGAACCGCGTGTCTTCTGCGTGGCATGGACGCGGACGCGCGTCTGGTCACCGTTGAGCTCGACGCTCAGCTCTCGGCCATTGCCCAGACCGAGCTCCGCGACGACCGTGTCGAGTGGGTCGTAGCCGACGGGTGCGATTGGCTGGCCGCCACCACCGAGGCGTTCGACCTTGTGTTCGCGGACACGTGGCCCGGCAAGTTCACCCACTTGGACCAGGCACTCGCCCTGGTGACACCGGGCGGCTTCTACGTGATTGACGACCTGCTCCCGCATCCGAACTGGCCGGACGAGCACCAAGCGGCGGTTGATGACCTGCTGGCCACGCTGCGTGCCCGTCCAGGTTGGGTGACGGCGTACGTCGATGACGCCAGCGGCGTCCTTCTCGGCGTCCGCAGGTGAACTTGGCCCTCAGCGAGTCTTCACGGCATGCGCTGTCCAGGCTGGTTGCGCAAGATCGCCGCGGGCGGCCGCGCAGCCTTCCCTGCTCCCAGGCCGTCTCCATGCCTGACCTCGGAAACGTTGAATGGCCGGCACTCCCTGCGCACCGACTCGGTTGACGTTGAGGGCAACCGAGCCGCGTGACCGGCCGCGGCTTCGTCGAGTCCCTGACCTCCGCCCCGAGCGTCCGGACGTGTCGCGACCCGGAAAACTGCAGGCCGCGCTCCGACCTGCTCAGTAGCCTGACCACGTGCTGCGGGACGAGGTGCGCGAAGTGCATCGGGATTGACCACGATGGGGGTGAAGCTCCGGCTGCCAGTCCCCACCGCGACGCTGCCGGCGTACAGGCCGCTGGCCATGCGTCCGATGCTCATGCGATGAGCTGCTGCGAGCTCGGCCAGATCACCAGCTGTGAGTTGGTGGGACTGGTCCAGGCCGGGGGCGATTGTGCTGACGGCCCTCCTGGTTGCGAGCCGGTACGACCCAAGCGCGTTCGGACTGCGTCATCGCGGGATGCGCTCACTCTTTGATCGCAGGCCCGCCGAAGTTGAGCTCGATGGTGACCGAGGCGGGCGGAGTCTGGTCGACCAACACACAACCTGCGGTGTCGACAGTGTCGACGGCCTCTATGACGACCTCCATGCCCAGGCACAGGTACCGATCTCCGGCCGACCACGGGATCCGGAAGTACCCGCCGTCAACCGGCGCTACTGCCGGAGCTGACGGCGCCGCACCGCCTTCCTCCAACTGCTGGAGCTCGGACACGGCGACCTTGAGCCGGATGCCGCGATACTCGTGCTCCTCGGGATCTTCCTGGCCTGGCCAGGTTCGGTGGTAGGCATCGAGCACCTCGGTCGGAGTCATCACGAGGATGCGGTCGTAGGTGTCGGACTCCCCTCCGCCTCCGAAGACGAAGGTGTCACTGCGACCGTTGACGACGACCCCGGTGAGCTCGCCATCGTCCGGATCCTCGGGTGCCGGCGAGCATCCGGCCGTTCCCACGATCGCCGTCACTGCCGCGGCGGTGATCGCAGAGCGGCGCAGGCCCGTGCGCAGCCGCCGTTCGGGCTGAGGGTTCATCGTGACCTCCCCGGCGAAATCGTTGTCGCATTGAAGACGCAAAGGACTTGAACTGACGCCTGAACGCTGAACGCCGACTACAGCGTCGCAGAGAAGATCGGGATCCGGTCGAGCGCCACGTGATCATGAACGACGGCGATACGCTGGTGTTCGGCACCGAGTTCCAAGCCTGACGGCTGGCCGAGCGAAACCCGGCACAGGGCTGGAAGGATGCCCGCGTGCCCGACCTCTCTGGACGTGCGTTTGCCGACGACGTCATCGTTTCCCTCGACTGCCCCAGCCGGGCAGCGGCCGACGACCTCACCAGTGCCTTGGGGGATGCTGCGACGTCGTACAAGATCGGGATCCAGACCCTGGTCACGGCAGGGCCTGAGCTTGCCAGGGATCTTGTGGCGGGCGGGAAGAGGGTGTTCCTGGACTTGAAGCTGCACGAGGTGCCGAACTCGGTGGCCTGTGCCGTGACGGCGGCTGGCCATCTGGGCGCGTCGATGGTGACGGTTCACGCCTCAGGTGGAGCAGATGTCCTGGTGGCTGCTGTGAGAGCCGCATCCCCATTCCCGGAGCTGCAGGTCCTGGCCCTCACGGTGATCACCAGCCTCGATGACGGCGACCTGGCGTCGATCGGAATTGGGGGTTCAGTCTGCGCTCAGGTCGAGCGTCTTGGACAGCTGGCTCGGGATGCCGGGTGTGACGGCGTCGTGTGCTCGGTTCACGAGGCCGGCGTGATGCGTTCGAAGTGGGGACCCGAGGCGCTCGTGGTCACGCCGGGCATCGGCCTCGGAGTGGGGCACGAGATACGAGGAGGAGGCGACCAGGTCCGTGTGGGAACCCCGGAGGACGCCCGGAATGCCGGGGCCAGCCACGTCGTTCTCGGCCGCTCCCTCACTGGTGCGCCTGATCCACGGGCTGCTTACGGGGCCGCGCGATTGCGCTTCCTGGGCTGAGTGCCTGGCATCAACTTGTGACGAGGGCTCCATACAGCTGCTTGTTCGTCACAATCCCGGAGAAGCGGGCTTGGACCACACCGTGACGCTCGCCGACGGCCAGCACACGGCCAGTCGAGGCCAGGGCTTCTTCTCAGCCTCACCCACATTGACAACGCGTCGCAATCAGGACCGTTTGTGCAAGGTTCGCCGTTGGAGGTTCGGCAATCTTCGTTGCATCTCGACAACACGACATGTCTCTGCCGCGCAGCGAACCGTCGAGAGTGGAACACCTGGGGGTCGTGGAATGGGCTCTGACAACCGTCTCGCGACCCCATGGCTCAGGACGCAGCTCATCGAAGCCCTGAGACTGATTGCCGATGAGCACTGGCTTGTCGCTGCCGTCGACTCCCGAGGAGCTGGCTCGGATGCCCTGAACAGCGTGCTCGACCTGCTGGACGACACGGGCGCCGGCGATGAGCCGGAGAGCCACGCGGGCGCGTTCTACCGTGAAGCCGAGGTTGGACATGCGCGCTCGTTGTCTCACGCGCGAGACAGTGCTTTGGGTACTGAAGTTTCGTGCTGAAGATTCGGCAGCGGGTGAGCGTGGCGCGGGCGCCGACTCGCCGATCGTCGGCACGACGGGATCGAGCACTTCGAGCGACCGGACGGTCTGGGGCCGGTCAACGGCTGCAGCCACGCAGTGGCGGGCACGGGCCGGTTGGTTGCAGTTTCCGGTCAGCTGCCGGTGGACGACGCAGGCGCGATCGTCGACGCCGATGACGCCCTCATCCAGGCCCGCCAGGTCTTCGCCAACCTGACCCGCGCGCTGGGCGCAGCTGGCGCGAAGCCAAGCGATGTCATCCGGTTGACATGCTTTCTGACCGACCTCGCTGACCTGGGCTCGGTGAGGAGAGCTTCCAGGGGGCTCGGGTCGAGATCGACGCGCTTGCAATGCCCGATGAGTGACATCCGGCCTGCCCAGCGGCCACCAGCGGATTGACTTCAGTCGGCACGCGTAGACGCGTGAAGTCGTTCGCTCGCGAGCCACGGCAACCCACGTAGGCCGAACCTCCGTGCGTTCGCGACACGTGAGTAGTCGGACTGGTGTCCGTATGGGGGGTTACGGTCCGGATGTGGATCTGCAGCGACGCATCATCGAGGGTCGGGGCGAGTTCTTGCTCTTCGCGCTGACGCCGCCGCGACGGACGGCTTCACCGGAGAAGGCCCAGGAGATCGCCGACATCACGGCCACGCGCCTTCAGCCTCTGGGCGTGGACGGCCTGATCCTCTACGACATCGACGACGAGAGTGACCGCAACCCGGAGGAGCGCCCGTTCCCGTTCCTGCCGACAATGGATCCGGCGGACTACCTGTCGCGATATCTCGACTCCTGGGACACCCCCGTCGTGGTCTACAGGGCTGTGGGGAAGTACGCCGAGCCTGACCTCGAAGCATGGTTGCGGGCCCAGGAAACCGATCGTCGGCTGTCAGTGTTCGTCGGGGCGGCTTCACGTGACACACCTGTCGCCACCTCCTTGGGACGTGCGCAAGCCCTGCGAGCCCGGACGCGGCCCGACCTGCTGCTCGGCGGTGTCGCGATCCCTGAACGCCATGCGCGGAATGGCGATGAGCACCTACGACTACTGCGGAAGCAGGCGGCGGGCTGTTCGTTCTTCATCACGCAAGTGGTCTACGACGTGAATGCCGCGAAGAACCTCGTGTCGGACTATCGCTACGAGTGTCTCGCGCAAGGGGTGACCCCGGCACCGATCGTGTTCACCTTCTCCGTGTGCGGCTCCACGAAGACGCTCGAGTTCCTCAGATGGCTGGGCGTGGACGTGCCACGCTGGATCGAGAACGAGCTTCTGCACGCGGACGACACCCTCGAGGCGTCCTTCGAGTTCGCCCTGGCCGCTGCGCGCGAGCTGATCACCTACTGTCGCCGCCTCGGCGTGCCTTTCGGGCTCAACGTCGAGAGCGTCTCCATCCGGCGCGCTGAGATCGAGGCATCAGTCGACCTTGCTGCCCAGCTGCGGGACGAACTGCGGCGCCCGGCCTAGGTGCACCGTCGCGGTCCGGAGTCAGATGTGCCGCTTCAGCCCCTCGTGACTGGCCTCGTAGCCAAGCCTTTCGTAGAAGCGGTGGGCGTCGACCCGCCTCTTGTCCGTGGTCAGCTGAGCGATGGTCGCGCCGTGTTGCCTGCCGAAAGCGTGTGCCCACTCGAACAGCGCAGTCCCGAGTCCGGTTCCGCGCGTGTCGGAGGCGAGGCGCACCGCCTCGATCTGGAGTCTCTTGGTTCCCCCGCGGGAAAGCCCAGCTATCAGGGTCAGCTGCATCGTGCCGACAAGGACGCCGTCCTTGTCACGCACCGATGCGAGGTACTGATGCGGGTCACTGTCGATCTCCTGGAACGCTGCGAGATACGTGTCCAGTGCCCGCGCTTCTCGATCCGCCCCGATGACGTCATCTGCTAGCAGCGCCACCAAGCTCGGTACGTCAGACTCGGTCGCGCGCTCGACGGTGAACTGACTTCCGGCGGCGTTGAGTAGGTGCATCGCTCAAGCATCCCCCGTGGCGGGACATGACCGCCTCGTCGTACACGGCACGAGCCGGGAGTCGTTCGCGCCCACAGCGAGCCCGTGCTTCCACCTCGGGCATGGACCGAGAGAGCTCGAGAGAAATCGCTGCGCGGGCGGCAGAGGTGGGATTCGATGCCCTGGACCAGGCGCTCGCCCTGGTGACGCCGGGCGGCTTCTCCGTCGTCGACGACCTTCTCCCACAGCCCAACTGGCCGGCCGAGCACCAAGCGGGTGCAGATGGACTCCTGGCCGTCCGCGAGCTGATGGGACTGGACTGACCCCCCGCGGGTTTCGGCTCCCCCGGATGGGGCAGCGTGTCACCATGCAACGACCCACCCTGCCGCCCGTGGTTTATGCCCCGACCATCGCGATCGAGGGCGCGACCCGGATCCGCATGCACGAGATGCGCGACGGCCGGACCGCCCTGTTCGTCTACTCCGCGATCGACCGGCTCCAGGCGCAGTACGGCGACGACGCCGGCTGGGTGCTGTTGGGCGTGGACGACCTCCAGCGGGCGTTCGAGCAGGCGCCCTACGACCTCCTCCTCCTCGACCGTGTGCTCCACCCGCAGGAGGCGGGGCGATGAGTGAGGTGCGGGTGCCGCCGGCGACCCTGGCCGCCATCCGGGACGTGCTCGACGGGGCACGCACGACGCTCGAGGACAGTGCCGGGTCGTCGCCGGGCGCCGTAGACGGCGGCGACATGACTCCGCTCCTCACCGCGATGCTTGCCAAGATCACTGACGGCGCGGCCACCATGTCCGAGGGCATGGCGGCGATCAGCAGCCAGGTGAGCGATAGCGAAGCCGACTTCTGGACGACCGACTCCTCTGTGGGTTCCACGTTCGGCGGGGGGCATCCCGTTGTCGATTGAGACCGAGATCAAGGGTTCGCCGTCGTCGGTACGCCGCGCCGGCGACTGGGTCGGCTCGACGCTCCGTCCGGCGATCGACGACGGGCTGAGCGCCTTCGGCGACGCCCGAACCGAGGCGGCGGGCGACTGGCGCGGTGAGGCGGGGTCGGCATTCGAGGGTGCGATGGGCCGGGCGATCACTGAGACCCGACCCCTCGAGCGGTCCGCTGCCGACGTGCGGACGACCTTCCTCGACTACGCCGGCTCGCTCGAGTCCTGCCAGAACCGGATGAAGCAGATCCGGGCCGACGCCAGGTCGGCGGGGCTGACGGTCTCGGGCTACGTCGTCGAGTCCCCCGGCGCCGGTCCCGCGCGGCCCGGCGACCCCCCGATGGACGCCTCCCAGGGCCAGATCGACTCCTACAACCGCGTCGTCGATGCCTACAACGCCCACCAGGACAAGGTGACGGCCTACAACGCGCTCGTCACCCGGGCCGACGAAGTGTGGGCCGACATGGAGCGAGCCTGGGAGCGGGTGTCGGCGCAGAACAGGGCCATGGACGGTCCTGGCTGGGCCTTCCAGCTCAGTGACGTCGCCGGTGGCCTCGGCGGCGCCTTGATGGACGTCCACGCCAGTGCGCTGCGCGGCAACGCGCAGTACTTCGCTGACCTCTCCGCCGACTACCTCCAGCGGATGCACCAGTCTGCACCGACCGGTCGCGTGCCGAGTGCCCTGCACTACTACGACGACCTCGACCACTGGAACCGCATCGCAGGTGAGTCGGCCGACGAGCTGTCCCGCGCGGCTCGCCTGGCCAACGTCGGCCGCTTCGCCCCCATTGCCCTGGGCGGCGTCCTCGCAGTGGGTGGCGGGTTCTACGACTACCACGTCAAGGGTGAGAGCGCGGAGCAGGCCATCGCGTCCAACGCAGGTGGCTTCGCTGCCTCCGTCGCGACGGGTGCCGTCGTCGGCACGATGATCGGCGGGCCCGTCGGGACCGTCGTCGGGTGCGTGGTCGGCGCCGGGGTGGGTGTCTTCACCTCCGGCATGATCGACGGGCTCTGGGAGCACGACGGAGACGTCAGCGACGCGTTCATGGCCGGTGTCGACTCGGTCGTTGACACCGGCGAGGCGCTGGCCGATGTCGGGGGTGCCATCGTCGATGGCATCGGTGGCCTCTTCGACTGACGGTGACGGGTGAGAGGGTGCTGGAGTGAGGACGACTCAAGACACCCGCCCCGCCGGCCTCCGGGCGCTGGCGTGGCTGGGCATCATCCTGCTGCTCGCGATCGGCCTCCCGCTGACGGCGATGGGGCTCCTCGGCCTCGGGACGGCGCTGGGTCGGGGGATGCTGTGCGGCGGGCTCGCCCTGCTGGTCGGCGCGATCGGCGGGATGGCCCGCGAGCTGGTCGAGAGCCGCGCACGGCGAGACCCGCCGCGGCCGCGCCTCGAGATGCTCGACGGGCGGCCCGCTCTCCACCTGCCGCGCACGGCAGGGCCGACGCTCGTCTCCTCGTGGTCCCTGGCGGCGCTCGGTGCCGTCATCGCGCTGGGGGCGGTCTTCACCGGCCTCGAGGGGCGCTGGGTGTGGTGCCTGCTGCTCGGCGTCACCGCGGGCTGGCTGGGCTGGAGCAGCGCGATCCACCGCGGCAGCTCCCTGGCCGGCGGGCTGTGGTTCACGCCCGCTGGGATGCGCCACGACGACCGCGGCGTGGTCGTCGACCTCCCTTGGGGGAGCGTGACCGGTGTAGTGCCCCAGCAGCCGATGCCTGTGCTGCTGCGCCCCGACCACACGCCCGACGTGACTCGCACGGGCCCGACGGGACGCGCTTGGCGCCCGGTGCGACGGGGCGGCGTGCTCGCCGTCGACACGCGTCACCTGGCCGGCGGCCCTGTGCTGGCGTCGTACGTCATCGGCAAGGCGGTGACGGACCCCGCATCGCGCGAGCTGCTCGGCAGCGAGGCGAGCCTGCCGTCCCCGGAGAGCCTGACCTGACCAGTCGGCGCCGGCGATCCTCCCTGCGGACTCCGCTCTGACAACATGACGCCGTGAGCGCGCGTCACCTCGTCGTCGTCTCGGGGTTGCCTGCAAGTGGCAAGACCAACGTCGGCCGTATTCTCAGCGAGCGGTTGTCGCTTCCGCTGATCGACAAGGACGCGATCCTCGAGGCGTTGTTCGACAGCTTGGGTTGCGACGATCGCTACCAGCGCTATCGGCTCAGTCGTGCCAGCGACGAGGTGCTCTACACACTCGCCGAGTCCTCGCCGGCGGCAGTCCTGGTGAACTGGTGGAACCACGACTCCGCGCCAACGAGGCTGCGCGCGATCTCCTCGTCGCTCCTGGAGGTGCACTGCGACTGCCCGGTCGAGATCGCGGCGGAAAGGTTCGCTGCTCGCCGACGTCATCCGGGCCACCTGGATCAGTTCCGGTCGCCAGAAGAGCACGAGGAAGGCATCCGACGGATGCGCGAGACGTATCGCGGTCCGCTCGGATTGAGCGATCCAGTCCTCACCGTGGACACCAGCCACCCCCTCGACGACGCCAGCGTGGCTGGGCTCGTCCGCTCAGCGATCACCAGCGTTCCGGGGAACCTGGACTGATTCAGCAGGTGACCGTCCCACCGACGGATACACCCGGCCTCAGGGCAACGACGTCGGCGGGTTCCTGGTAGACCTTGAGCGCGATCGCGATCATCGCCGCGACCCGCGAGTCCGCGGACGTGCCGTGCTTGGCGTCGTCGATCTGCTCCTCCGTGACACCGAGCGAGCGGGCGGCGTTCTCGTGGGCCTCCAGGCACAACTCTCAGCCTTGGTGGACCTGTAGGGCGATCGAGACCAGCTCGCTGGTGCGCCGGTCGAGCTTGGCGCGCTTCATGCCTCGGCTCAGCTGGAGGTAGCCCCCCAGGACCGCGGGCGAGTGAGCCATGGTCCGCACCATCGCGCCGACCTGACCGTGCCGCTCCACCAGGGTCACCGAGCAGGTCGCGCGAGGCACCGACCGCGGTCTGCGGGGGTCAGCGCCGCCAACCGCGCCCCGGAGCCGCTCATGCCGCGGCCCCCGGCGCCTCGGGCGCGGCGGCCGAGTGGGCCTTGAATCCGCGCAGGCGCAGGCTGTTGGAGACCACGAACACGCTCGAGAACGCCATCGCGGCGCCGGCCAGCATCGGGTTCAGCAGGCCGGCCGCAGCCAACGGCAGCGCGGCGACGTTGTAGGCGAAGGCCCAGAACAGGTTGCCCTTGATCGTCGTCAGGGTGCGCCGGGACAGCCGGATCGCGTCGACCGCCACGCGGAGGTCTCCGCGCACCAAGGTGAGGTCGCTTGCCTCGATGGCTACGTCGGTGCCTGTGCCCATGGCCAGACCCAGGTCGGCCTGGGCCAGAGCCGCGGCGTCGTTGACGCCGTCGCCGACCATCGCGACGACCTTGCCCTCGCCCTGGAGTCGCTTCACCACGTCGACCTTGTCCGCGGGCAGGACGTCTGCGATGACGTCGGCTTCGTCGATGCCCACCTCGGCGGCGACGGTCCGGGCGACCGCGGCGTTGTCACCGGTCAGCAGCACCGGGCGCAGACCGAGGGCGCGCAGCTCGCGGATGGCGGTTGCGGAGGTCGGCTTGATCGCGTCCGCGACCACCACGATGCCGCGTGCCTTGCCGTCCCAGCCGACCGCGACGGCGGTGCCGCCGGTGGTCTGGGCGTGCTCGAGCGTGGCCTTCAGGTCGTCGGTCAGGTGCTGTGACCACTCGCCCAGCAACTGCGGACGGCCCACGAGCACGGCGTGGCTCGCACCCCCTTCCACCAGAACTCCCTGGACGCCGAGGCCCTCGACGTTGACGAAGTCCTCGACCTCGGGGATGGTGCCGTGCTTGTCCTTGGCGGCGTCGGCGACGGCACGGGCGATGGGGTGCTCGGATGCGTCCTCGAGGGCGCCGGCGTAGCGCAGGACCTCAGCCGGGTCCTCGCCGTCGGCCGCGACCACGTCGCGCAGGGTCATCCTCCCGGTGGTGACGGTGCCGGTCTTGTCGAGCACGACGGTGTCGACCCGGCGAGTGGACTCCAGGACTTCGGGGCCCTTGATCAGGATCCCGAGCTGCGCGCCGCGGCCGGTCCCGACCATGAGGGCGGTTGGTGTCGCCAGTCCGAGGGCGCAGGGGCAGGCGATGATCAGGACCGCGACGGCGGCGGTGAAGGCGGCGGCGAGGCCGTTGCCGGTGCCGAGCCAGAAGCCGAGAGTGCCGGCAGCGAGCAGGATGACGATCGGGACGAAGATCCCGGAGATCCGGTCCGCGAGGCGCTGGACCTGGGCCTTGCCGTTCTGGGCGTCTTCGACGAGTCGCGCCATCTGGGCGAGCTGGGTGTCACCGCCCACCCGGGTCGCCCGGACGACCAGGCGCCCGCCGGCGTTGACCGTGGCTCCGACGACGGTGTCGCCGGGGCGGACCTCGACCGGGACGGATTCGCCGGTGAGCATCGAGGCGTCCACCGCGGACGTACCGCGCTCGATGACGCCGTCGGTGGCGATCTTCTCGCCGGGGCGTACGACGAACAGGTCGCCGACCGCGAGCTCGTCGACAGGCACCTTGGCCTCGGTGACCCCGTCAGGTTTGAGGACCGCGACCTCCTTGGCACCCAGCTCGAGCAACGCCCGCAGAGCTGCGCCCGCGCGTCGCTTGGACCGCTGCTCGAAGTAGCGGCCGGCGAGGATGAACGTGGTGACGCCTGAGGCCGCTTCGAGGTAGATGTTGCCGGCGCCGTCGCTGCGCTCGATCGTGAGCTCGAACGGATGGGTCATGCCCGGGATGCCGGCCGTGCCCCAGAACAGGGCGTAGAGCGACCAACCCAGCGCGGCCAGGGTGCCCAGGGAGATGAGCGTGTCCATGGTGGAGGTGCCGTGGCGCAGGTTGGTCCACGCGGCCCGGTGGAAGGGCCAGGCGCCCCAGACCACGACCGGTGCGGCGAGGGTGAGGGAGAGCCACTGCCAGTTGGTGAACTGAAGAGCGGGGACCATCGCCATCGCGATGACCGGGACAGTGAGCACCGCCGAGACCAGCAGTCGCTGGCGGAGGGCCCGGACCGGATCAGTTTCCGCGCCGGCGTCGCCGTCGTTCTCGCCGGTGATCCGTTCGGGTTGTGGCAGTGACGCGCCGTACCCGGCCTGCTCCACTGCCGAGACCAGGGTCTCGGGCGCCACGTCCGGGTCGAACGTGACCTTCGCCTTCTCGGTGGCGTAGTTGACCGTGGCCGTGACACCGTCGAGCTTGTTGAGCTTGCGCTCGATCCGGTTGGCGCAGGACGCGCAGGTCATGCCGGTGATCGCGAGCTCGATCGAGCCGGCGGCAGGGGTGCTTGGCTGACTCTGCGTGGTCATCGTGTTCTCCTGATCGTCGGACCGGTCAGTGACCGGAGTGGCCGCCGGGCTCGGCTGGCGTGGTGGTGTCGGCGTTGTCCGCAGTGACGGTGAACGCCGCGGTGCGGACGACCCCGTCGTGCTGGAAGTCGAGGTAGAGGTGGTAGGTCCCGGCGCTCGGGACCGCGGCGTAGAAGGTCACGTCGGGCCCGGGCTTCGTGGTGCCGTCGCCGGGGGTGCCGTCGGGGTGGACGTGGAGGTAGGCGAGGTCGCCGCCGCGCAGGGCGACGAGGTGGCCGTAGGCGCCGAGGTAGGGCTGCAGGTCGGTGACCGGCTTCCCGTCCTTCGTCACGTTCAGGGTGAGCTTCGCGTCGGCGCCCGCGGTCAGGTCGCCGTCGAGGGTGACTTCGTAGTCGCCGACGGTCGCGGTGCGGCTCTCGGCAGCCGGAGCAGCCGGCTGGTAGTCACCGTCCACGGCCAGGTCGGCGCCGAGGGTCAGCGCGTCGGCGCCGGTGGGCTTGAAGTCGGCGAAGAGTCGCCACGTACCCGGGGTGAGGTCGAGGTCCGTCGCCCAGACTCCCGTGTCCTCGTCGAGGACGGGGTGGACGTGCTGGAAGCCGGAGAAGTCGCGTCGTACGGCGATCAGGTGCAGGTCCTTCTCGTGCTCGACGTCGTACTCGATCACCGGAGCGCCGTCGGGGCCGGTGATGGTGAAGCTCAGCCGCCGGTCCTGCCCGGCCTGGGCGCGGGTCTCGGCGAGGGCGAGGGTGTAGCCGTTCTGGGAGACCATGAGTCCTCCTGGGATCTCTTGTGCTGTCGAGGGTTCCTGATCCACGTCGCCGCGGCCACCCTCGGAGCGGCTCGCTTGGGCCGTCTCGTCTCCGTGGGTGGTGTCGTGCGCGGCGGTGATCTCGACGACCGGGCCGACGGCCCGGCCGACGACGACGGCAAGTCCGAAGATCGCGGCGACGGCTGCCAGGAACCCGGCGAGCTTGACCGGGGTGCTCATGCGAGCTGGTAGCCGGCTTCCTCGACGGCGGCGCGGACAGCGTCGTCGTCGAGGGGCTCGGCGCTGGTGATGGTCACGGCACCGGTGGGCAGGTCGACGGCGACGTCCTCGACGCCGGCGATCTCCTGGACCTCCTCGGTGACCGAGGCAACGCAGTGGCCGCAGGTCATGCCGGTGACGGTGTAGGTGCTGGTCTGGCTCATGAGCATTCCTCTCGGTGGTGGTGGTTGTGGTGGTGTCAGGAGCGGACGAGGCGGGCGATGGCGTCGGAGGCTTCCTTGAGCTTGAGCTGGGCCTCCTCGCCGCCGGCGGCGACAGCGCCTGCGACGCAGTGCGCCATGTGCTCGTCGAGGAGACCGAGGGCGACGGCCTCGAGCGCCTTCGTCATCGCGGAGATCTGGGTGAGGATGTCGATGCAGTACTTCTCCTCCTCGACCATCCGCTGCAGGCCCCGCGCCTGGCCCTCGATGCGACGCAGCCGCTTGAGGTAGGCGTCCTTGTTGTTGTTGGCGATGTAGCTGTGCTGGTGCGCGTCGTGTGTCTCTGCCATGTGAAATACATTACCCCCCTAGGGTATTTCACACAAGCATCGAGACGCAGGGAAGCGAGATCACGTCCTTGCGCTCGCCTTCCCCGGCTATATACGGTGGGGGGGTATCCGCAGAGAAAGGTACACCGCAATGAACTCCCGCAACGCCATGGCCGCCAGCGCCACCCTGCACTGCCTCACCGGCTGCGCGATCGGCGAGATCCTCGGCCTGATGATCGGAACCGCCATGGGCCTGAGCACGGGCGTCACGATCGCGCTCGCCGTCGGGCTCGCGTTCTTGTTCGGCTACGCCCTGTCCACGGTGCCCCTGATCAAGGCCGGTCTCGGCTTCGGCGCCGCACTCAGCGTCGTCTTCGCGGCCGACACTCTGTCGATCGCCGTCATGGAGCTCGTCGACAACCTCGTCATGGCCCTCATCCCCGGAGCCATGGACGCCGGCCTGGTCAACCCGATCTTCTGGATCGGCATGATGATCGCCCTCGCCGTGGCCTTCCTTGCGGCCTTCCCGGTCAACCGGTACCTCATCGACAAGGGCAAGGGCCACGCCCTCACCCACCAGTACCACCACGGCCCCGAGCACGAGGGCCACGCGACCGGTTCGCACCACACCCACCACCACCACTGATCTGGAGCACGTCCATGAACACGAACACCCTGGCCGCCGCCGTGATCGGCTTCCTCCTCGGCGGACTCACCGTCTCCATCGCCGCCGAGCTCGAGAACGACGACAACCCTGCGCCGAGCCACGGATCCAGCAGCCACCAGATCCTCCGGAACTGACCACCACGTCCGCCGATCGGTAGCCTGCGGCCATGGTGGCCCAGACGCGGATCGCGGTCGGGGCCCTTGTGCGTGACGGCCTCGTGCTGATGGCGCATCGACACCCGATGCGGCTCGCGTATCCGGACTGCTGGGATCTCGTCGGCGGGCACATCCAATCGGGCGAGTCGCCTGACCAGGCCGTCCATCGGGAATGCCGCGAAGAACTGGGAGTCGACATCCACGATCCCCAGCCCTTCCCGATGACGGTCAGTGACCCCACTCTCGACGTGTACGCGTTCCTTGTCACGCGGTGGGAAGGGGAACCCGTCAACGCCGCCCCCGACGAGCACGACGACCTTCGCTGGTTCCAGCCGCGCGAGCTCGCGGACGTGAGGTTGGCCCATGCGGCGAGCCTGTCGAGCATCGTGAACGCCGTGCAGGCCGCTATCGATCAGGTCAACAACTCCCGTGGAGGTCCTTGCGGTAGCCGATGAACGTCGTCGGGGAGCTGATCGGGGGCTCGGTCGGTCCTGTCTCCTCGAAGCCGCAGTGCTGCAGCACGCGATGTGAGGCGAGATTCTCAGCGGACACGCGCGCCTTCACCGTCCTCACGCCTCGTGAGGCCGCGACCTCCAGGGCGGCGGCGACGCCCTGACGGGCGATGCCTCGACCTTGCGCGTCCTCGGCGATCCGGAACCCGAGCTCGGTCGCCTCCGGTCGGTCGATGTCGGTGATGTTCACCCGTCCCAGAACCTCACCTTCTCCGTCGAGAACGACGAAGAAGAGCGACGTACGCTCGTCGTTCTCGCGTACGCGCTCGGCAAGCCGGTCCTCGAAGTGCTCGAAGAAGTCGTCTCCGCGGTCGCCGACGCGCTCGGCGAAGAACATCCGGTTGGCCAGTTCGAACCGCTCCAGTGCTCCAGCGTGATCGAGCGCCAGCAGCTCCATTCGCGGGTCCTCACTCACGTTCCAGAGGCAACCACAAGCGCGCGGAACGATGCACGTGGATTGCGCCGCGCGCACGACGTTGTACGAACCCGCTAAGCCAGCTGCTGGATGAGGGACGCGACCTCCTCCGGTGTCGGGTACGACGTCTGCGTGCCGTGCCGAGTCACGCTGGCCGAGGCGCACGCACAACCCAGCCGTGAGGCCTCGGTCGCCGACCTGCCCTCTGCGAGGCCGTAGGCGAACGCGCCCACGAAGGCGTCTCCCGCTCCCGTGGTGTCCACCGCCTCGACCGTGGGCGCAGCGATGTGGACCGACGCCTCTCCGTCCTCGCAGACCGCAGCACCGCGGCTGCCGAGCGTGACGACCACCCGCGTCCCAGTGGTCCGGGCGATCGCCACGGCGAGGTGCTCGGGCGTCCCGTCCGCGGACACACCGAGGCTGCGGGCCAGCTCGACGAGCTCCGCCTCGTTGGGGACGAGCCAGTCCGTGACCTCGACGAGGCCTGGGTCGAGTGCGCCGGCCGGAGCGGGGTTGAGCACCGTGAACGCGCCGCGCTCCTTCGCTGCCCGGAAGCCCGCCGAGGTCACGGCCTGCGGCACCTCGAGCTGGCCGACGACGCCGTCCACCTGAGGTGTGGCCAGCACGGCGGTGCGGGCCTGCTGCTGCGTCATCTCGTGGTTCGCGCCGGGTACGCAGATGATGCGGTTGGTGCCGTCCCTCTCCACCCAGATCGGGGCGACTCCGCTGCTCGCCTGGTCGGTGCGCGTGACGTGGTCGACGTCGATGCCCTCGCGACGGAGGTTCTCGACCGTCGCGTCGCCCAGTGCGTCGATCCCCACACAGGTCGCCATGGTCACGGCTGCGCCAAGCCTCGCCGCCAGGACGGCCTGGTTGGCGCCCTTGCCGCCGAATCCCTGCACGAACCGCTCGCCGATGAGGGTCTCACCAGCATCGGGCACGCGTTCGGCGTAGGTGATCATGTCGATCATCGTGCTGCCGACGACGACGATGTGAGGACGGGTCACGCGAGCTCCGCCTGCCAGCGCTTGAGGATGGCGACGACGTCGTCCAGGTCGGACACCACCTCACCGATCTCCTCGATGCAGCCTCGGACGTAGAGGTTGAGCCCCTTGCCTTCGAGCGGGCGTCCCTCGGACCCGATGCTGCGGGTGTCGGTGACCAGTCCGATGATCCCCTTCTTGGTGTCGTCGCCCTGCATCTTCATGCCGTGGAACAAGCCGATCTCGCAGGCCGTGCCGTCGTCGATCATGGGCCCGTCGAGCAGCGCGACCAGCGCGTTCGCGGGGAAGAGCCCCTTCGCGTCCTTGTCGAAGACCGCCTTCGGTGTGACCTCTTCCGGCAGCGGCTGCTCGTGAGGGACGAAGACCTCGATGCCCTCGCCCCTGATCCTGGCTGCCGCTTGCGCGATGAAGTCGCGCTCGTAGGGGGTGAACAGGGGGCCGGCGAAGTAGATCTGCATGGGCCTTCCTGGTTCCGCGGACACATGGAGGAATCGACACGTACGGGGGAAAGAGCTGTGCTGCCGGACCCTACGTCAGGAGGTCGAGAGCAGTCCTTGCATGGTGTCGATCTCGGCGGTCTGGGCGGCAACGATGTCTTCGGCGAGATCGATGGCAGGCTTGTACTGCCCGTTCTCGGTCTGGGCCTTGGCCAATTCGACGGCACCTGTGTGGTGCTCGATCATCATCTCCAGCCACGTGGCCTGGAACTCGCTGTCGGGTGCGTCCTGGAGCGCAGTCATGTCCTCGGCCGTCATCATGCCGGGCATGCTGGTGTCCATCCCTTCCATGGACTCGCCCATGTCGCCCATGTCGTGACCGGCGTTGGCGTGGTCGCGCATGGTCTCGGGGACCTCTTCGTCCCATTCGGTGAGCCAGTCCGTGAAGGTCTCGATCTCGGGTCCCTGCGCGGCCCGGATCTGTTCAGCCAACGCGGTGACCTCCGGGTCGAGGGGACGCTCCACCGTCAGATCGACCATGGACAGGGCCTGGGCGTGGTGCTGGAGCATCTCGGAGGCGAAGGCCACGTCGGCGTCGTTGTGCTCGGTCGTCGAGCTCTCTGTGGCAGCGCCGGACGTGTCGTCGTCGCCGCAGGCGACGGCGACCATCCCGAGGCCGAGGGTGAGGGCAGTGGCGCCGAGGGCGCGGGTGATGGTGCGGGTACGCATGCTGTTCTCCTGGTGCGGTGCAGGTGTGTGAGGGGTCGGCATCAACGACCGCTCGGCGGGCTCGCCGGAGCGGCTGGATGGATGCCTGTCAGCACCTGATGACGGAGAACTGCCACACCGGTGGTGGCCCGGTGCCGGTAGGGGCCAACCGCAGAGCGGGGCGGACGTGGGTGGCGGCGGGGCGCAGGATCGCCCACGGGCGGTGGGTGCGCCCGCCGAGGGCGTACAGGCCGAGCAGGGTGGACACGGCCGCCAGCATGGCCACGCAGAGCATCAGCAGGTCGCCGAGGCTGTGACCCGTCGCGCCGGCATCGCCGGCACCATGGACGGGTGCCGTGCGAGCCGGGTCCTCGGCTCGAGTGGTGGAGTGCCCACCGTCTGCATGTGCTGCGCTCGTGCTGATCGGTGCAGCGGTCGTCTGCTCGTGGGGCATGCCGTGGTGGGAGAGGACGTGCATGCCGAAGAGGCCGATGACGATGGCCAACGCGGCCCCCAGGCGCATGAGCCGGCCCGTGGGGACGTCTCGACGCTCTGCCTTCATCGTCGTCACCTCCTCGCTGCCAGGCTGACAAGTCTGCACGACAGGGCGCAGCACGTTCCAACTCGACCGCCACCAACAGCGCAGAGTGCGCTCCCCACAGGCCCTGTCGCTAGCGGTGGATCCGCCGGTCCACGGAGATCCAGTTCGTCTCCCACGTCGCGCCGCCGTCGTCCGAGAACGCCTGCTCGAACCTGGCCTTGTCCGGTCCGAGGCGGAAGATCAGGAAGCGCACCTCGATCGGTCGTCCGTCGAGCTGGTCCTTGCCGTAGAACTCGCCGACCCCGTCGTCGAACCCCCCGTAGACCGAGGACGTGAGCAGGCCGTCACGCATGTTGACGAACGTCGAGCTCCATCGATCGGCCTGAGGCTCGTACAGGCGGACGTTGAGCCCCTCGATCCGACCCGCCTCGCCGGAGATGTCGAGCTCGACGACGTTCGCGCGGCCGTCCATCAGCGGCCGCACGTCGCTCGTGCCGCTGAACCGCAGCCACTCCTCCGATCCGGAGAGCGGGTCGGCCAGCACACGGACGTCGGACCGCCACGAGCCGAGCTCCCAGTCGAAGTCCTGCTGCCCGTCAGACGAGACAGAGGGGGCAGAGACGGCGGCGGCCGAGAGTGTGGGGGCCGAGCCGGCAGGGGTTGGCGCGACCGCCCCGCCGCTGCTGGCCGTCGCGGTCACCAGCACCGCCACGAGACAAGCGACGGCGACTCGGTTGTGTGTCAGGGTTCTTGCCGGAGAGAGGTTCATAGAGCGAGCATCCGAACGGAGCGACCCATGGACAAGAAGGCACCTTCAGGTAACCCCTCGGCATCGCGCCCCAACCCGCTGCCCGGTTGCCCGATGGCCGCGGCGTTCGCGGCGGTCGGCGGGAAGTGGAAGCTGACCTTGATCTACTGGCTGGCCCATGGCGAGTCGCACTTCGCCGGACTCCGCCGCCGCGCCGCGCCGATCACACCCAAGGTGCTCGCCGAGCAGCTGCGCGAGCTGGAGGCCGACGGGCTGGTCGAGCGGGTGGAGACCGGGCCGGTGCCGGCACCGGTCATCTACCGCCTGACGCCGTACGGCTCGACGGTGCTGCCGGTGGTGGAGAGCGTCCGGCTCTGGGGCGAGTCCCACCTCGAGCGCACCGATGGGTCGGCCGCGCCGACCGACCGGATGTCGTGCGGTCGAGCGGTCGCCTAGCTGTTGAAGTCCTGACTCAGTGGACGCCGATCAGCGCCGCCAGGCCGTCGAGCGTGCGGGCCAGGCCGAAGTCCCAGGCGCGGTCGGCCTCCCAGGCGCTGCCCTGCGCCTCGCCGGCGGCGGACCCGATCCGGACGGCGCGAGGGTACGCCTCGGGATCGAGGGCCCGGGCGAGGATGGGCTGATTGGCGACCCACCAGTCCGCGTCGCTCATCGCCGAGTCGGTGGTGGCCCGGGCGGCGTCGTGGGCTGAGCGGCAGTGGGACTGCACGAACCCGAGCAGGTAGGTCAGCGCCGCATCCGTGTCGACATCGGACAGGCCGGTGCCGTCGAACGCCGCGAGCTCGTGCTCGTACTTCGCCATCACTCCCGGCCCCAGCGGCGGGCGGCTCAGCGCGGCGACCTCGGTGAGCCACGGGTGTGAGGTGAGCAGGTCGCGATTGGTCTCGGCGACGACCTCGAGCCGGTCCCGCCACGCCTCCCCCGCCCACGGCATACGGGCCATCCGGGCATAGCTGGCGTCCACCATCAGGTCGAGCAGCTCGGGCTTCCCCGGGACGTAGGTGTAGACGGACATCGCAGAGACGCCGACCCGCTCGGCCACGGCTCGCATGGTGACCGCGGCGAGGCCCTGGTCGTCGGCCAGGCGCAGCGCCGCGTCGACGACCTGGGCGACGGTCACCGACCGGGCCGGGCCCTTGCGCCGCGGCGCCGCAGACTCCTCGCCCCACAGGAGCGCGAGCGTACGGCTGGGCTCGCCGGACCCGGTGCTGTTCTCCGTCATGGGAACCATCCTGCCACGAATACGTGTACGACGTACGGTATACGATGTACAATGTCGCCGTAACCCAGACCACCGACCGACCAGGAGACCACTGCATGCGCATCACCGAGACCGCCGTGTCGCTCAACGTTCCCGACGTCGAGGCCTCGGCCTCCTGGGTGCAGAAGCACCTGGGATTCACCGAGGCGATGGCCGCCGACGGGTTCTGCTCGCTGGCCCACCCGCAGGCCGGCGTCAACCTCATCTACCTCCGCACAGGGCTGCCGACGTTCAAGCCTGCCTCCGCCGGGGGCAGGGTCGACGGCCTGCTCGTGGTCTTCACCGTCGAGGACATCGACGCGGACTACGCACGGCTGCGGGAGGAAGGCGTCGAGATCGTCACCCCCATCGAGACCGAGCCCTGGGGTGAGCGCTACTTCCAGATGACCGACCCGAACGGCGTGATCTACCAGCTGGTGCAGTGGGTCACGCCGCCCGACCCGCAGTACGCCGGCTGAGCCAGGGCTGGCGGCGGTGCAGCCGCGACGACTGTGCCGCCGCCACGTCAGGGCCGCGGTGGTGCGTGACCCGTCGCGTGCTGCTGGGCCAACCAGGAGGCGATCTGCGTCCGGGAGCGGAAGCCGAGCTTGAGCATGATGTGCTGGACGTGGGTCTCGACCGTCCGCACGGACAGGGTGAACCGGGTCGCGATCTGCCGGTTGCTCAGGCCCTCCGCGATCAGCTCGGCGATCTCGAGCTCGCGAGCCGTGAGCACCGTGTCCTGCTCCGACGACGGCGCCGCAGGGGCCGGCCGCTCCCCGAGCGCGTAGGCGATGCCGTCATCGACACTGAACGCCGCGCCCCTCTCGAAGGCCGCCTCGAAGGGCGCCCTGCCGAGCTGCTCGGTGGCGGTCTGGACGCACGCCTCGTGGAAGGGGTACATGTGCTGGTAGGTGGCCAAGGGGCGGCCCATGATCTCCCAGAGGCGGTCGGCCGCACCCAGCAGCGTCGCGGCTCGGTCGTGGTGCTGGAGAGCGGACTCCGCCCAGGCGAGCGACTCCATCGACCACCCCAGACCCGTCAGGTCGCGGAGCTCTCGCCGGAGCGCGATGCTCTCCTGGATCAGCTCCGCCGCCCGCGGGAGGTCGCCCTGGTGCATCACGAACAGCCCGAACGTCCACAGGGCGTACGCACGGTGGAAGCACTCGCCGGCTGGCTCGGTGATCCGGAGGAACTCCTCATGGCACCACGTCGCGCGCTCCGCGTCACCCAACAGCGCCGCGGCCGATGAGTACGACAGCAGCAGGTCGAGGCGCACGGTCAGCTCCTGGCCGGGCTCGAGCATGGCGAGGCCCCGCTCGAAGGCGGTGGTCGCGGCGGGAAGGTCGCCGCTGTAGAGAGCCACCGACCCCTCTGTCCAGCTGGCCATCGCTCGGGTCCCGGGATCGCTGGTCGTGGCCTCGATGGCCCGGGCCGAGGCCAGCCGTTGGCCCCCGACGTCGAAGTCGCCGTCGGCCAGGGCCAGGGCGGCGTCGATCAGCAGTGCCCATGCCCGCACCTGAGTGGGCGGGCCCGGCGCGTCGAGCGCCCGCGACAGCAACAGGCGACCCTCGCGGGCGAATCCGCGCCCCCACCAGTAGAAGTGGTAGACCGCAGTCAGGATCCGCATCGCCGAATCGAGGTCGCGTGACTCGGTCAGGCAGTAGTCCACCGCCGCCTGGATGTTGACGTGCTCGCGGTCCAGCCGGGCGAACCACTCCACCTGTCGAGGACTGACCCAGTCCGCGTCCGCGCGTTCGACCAGGCGCAGGTAGGCGTCGCGGTGCCGATCGCGCAGTCGCGCCCGCTCGCCGGACTGGTCGAGCTGCTCGCGGCCGAACTCCCGGATGGTGTCCAGCATCCGGTAGCGGATCACCTCCCCGTGCCGTTGCCCGACCAGGATCGACTTGTCGATCAGGTGCGCGATGGTCCCCGACACATCGGCGGCGGCCAGGCCGTCGCCCGCGCAGACCTCCTCCGCGGTGTCGAGCTCGAAGCCTCCGGTGAAGACCGAGAGACGCGCCCACAGGAGCTGCTCCTGCTCCGAGCACAGGCCGTGGCTCCACTCGATGCACGACCGCAGCGTCCGCTGCCGGCTCGGCGCCTGGCTGCGCGAGGAGCTCAACAGGTGCGGGTGGTCGGAGAGCCGGGTCAGCACCTCCCTCTCCGAGAAGGCGCGCAAGCGTGCCGCGGCGAGCTCGATCGCCAGCGGCAGCCCGTCGAGGCGCCGGCAGATCTCGGCGACGTCGTTCCGGTTGTGATCGGTGAGGCGGTAGTCGCTCACCGCCGATGAGGCCCGGTCGACGAAGAGCTCGACAGCGCCGTACTGGAGCAGGTTGGGGCTCCCCGGCCGATCGGGACCTTCCCGCTCGGCCTCGGGCAGCCCCAGTGGCGCCACCCGGAAGACAACCTCACCGGCGACGTTGAGCCATTCGCGACTCGTGGCCAGGATCCGCAGGTCCGGACAGGACTGCATCAGGGCGTCGGCGAGCTCCACGATGGCATCGACGAGGTGCTCGGAGTTGTCGAGGACGAGCAGGAGGTGCCGCGGGGCCAGGTAGTCGGTCAGGATGTCGAGCGGTGCGCGCCCCGAGTGCTCGCGGAGGCCGACCGCCACGGCGACCGTGCTGGCAACGAGGTCCGGGTCGCTGACCTGGTCGAGCTCGACCAGGACGATCCCGTCGGGGAAGCTCCGGCGTACGGCGTTGGCCACCTCGAGCGCGAGACGGGTCTTTCCCACGCCGCCCGGACCGGTCAGCGTCACCAGGCGGGAGGTGGACAGCAGGCGTCTGACCTCGGCGACGTCATGGCGACGGCCGACGAAGCTGCTCAGTGCGAGGAACGGGCCGGAGGTCGCACCCTCCACGGGTTGCCCCATGCCGTTGATCCTAGATCCGATGCCGCGGCTAGGGGGCCGAGTGGGCTAGTCACCCCCAGGGCCCATATCCGGTGGATGCGAGGGAGCAGCGACCGTAGGGTCGACGGCCATGACCAGCAGCGACTACTGGGACCACGACACGGCCGAGCAGTACGACGACTCGTCGGCGTTCATGTTCGCCCCCGAGGTGCTGGATCCGGCGGTCGCCTTCCTGGCCGAGCTGGCCGGGTCGGGACCAGCGCTGGAGCTGGCGATCGGGACCGGGCGAGTGGCGATCCCTCTCGTCGAGCGCGGGGTCCGGGTCTCGGGCATCGAGCTCTCCCAGCCCATGGTCGACGTGCTCAGGGGGAAGCGACCTGACCTGCCGGTGACGGTGGGCGACATGGCCCACGCCACGGCCCCCGAGGAAGGACCAGCCCCCGGTGAGTTCTCCCTCGTCTTCGTCGTGTGGAACAGCATCGGCAACCTGCGCACCCAGGCCGAGCAGGTCGCCTGCTTCCGCAACGCTGCTCGGCACCTGGCGCCGGGCGGGCGTCTCGTGGTCGAGCTGTGGGTCCCGGGGATCCGTCGCTTCCCGCCGGGCCAGACTGCCGTCCCCTTCCACGTCGGGGAGCGCCACGTCGGCTTCGACACGATGGACATGGCGACACAGCGTGGGACCTCGCACCACTACTCGACCCATCCGGACGGCACCATCACCTACGGCGCGAGCAACTTCCGCTACATCTGGCCGGCCGAGTGCGACCTCATGGCCCAGCTCGCCGGCCTCGAGCTGGAGAGCCGTGCCGAGGACTGGCGCGGCACCCCCTTCACCGGAGACAGCGAGAACCACGTGTCGGTCTGGCGGAAGCCGACCGGATGAAGGATCCACTGCCGCGGCGCTGGCCCGCCCATGTCCTGGCGAGCGTCGTCGTCGGCGTGGCAGCGTTCCTGGCGTTCGTGGGCACCGTCATGTGGATGCTCGAGCTCGCCGTCCCGTGCGTGCCGGACTACAGCGAGTCGGTGATCATCGCACCGGACTCATACCGGGGGCGCGTCCTGTGCTCGGTGACGAACGGAGAGCTGGGCATGAGCGTCCCTGCCCTGACGGTCCTGGGGCTCCTCCCTGCGATCGCCCTGGCCCCAGCTCTCAGCTCCTGGATCCGTCACAAGCGTTTCGTGCCGATGGTGCCCTGGCTGCTGGTCGCGATCCTGTTGCCCTGGGGCATCCGCTCCGCCGTACACCTGCTCCCGGCCGACTGCAGCGCGGCGCAGCGGAGCGCCCATGGTGCCGCCGGCTGCGAGCGCGACGAGGAGCAGCGTCCGGGACTGGGGCAGTACTGACCCGGAGTGGGAGCGATCAGGCAACGGCATGAGCCTCGGCGACGCGTGGCGGTCCGGCGGGCGTGGCTGCACCGGAGGTCGGAGTGCGGAGACCCACGACCAGGCCGAGCATGACCACGGCGATGCCCGCCCACACCGGGAGCGTCGGTGCACGACCGGTGGTGGCGATCCCGACGACTGCGGCAGCCACTGGTGCCAAGCCGCAGAGCAGGGCCGCCCGAGCGGAGCCGATGCGTGCGACGGTGGAGTACCAGAGGACGAACGCCACCGTGGTGACGATCACCGCGAGGTAGCCGATGGCGGCGAGCTCGGCGGCGTCGAGCCGGAGCACCGCGCGCGAGCCCTCGCGCACCAGCCCGATGCCAGCGAGCATCAGGGTGGCGATCCAGATCGTGTGGAGGGAGACCCCCCAAGCGGTGTGCCGGCTCAGCACCGGTATGGCGAGCAGGGTGAACGCCGCCTCGCAGCCCAGGGCGACCGCGGCCCAGGCCACGCCGGTCGCGTCGGTCTCTCCTGTGCCCACCACCAGCACGCTGCCCGCGGTCACGACGACCGCGGCGGCGGCAACCCGGGGACGCGGTACGCGCCCCTCGAGCAAGGGTCCGGCCACGCCGATGAGCACCGGCGCGCCGGCGACCGCGACCGCGATCACTGCGGGCTCGGCATGCTCGACACCACGGACGATGGCGACGTTGAAGATCACCATCCCGGTCGCGGCGACCCCGCCCAGCCAGAGCCACTCCACACCGCGCGGCCGGAGCACCCGCACTCCCACCATCCGGACCACGACGACCAGCAGCACGGTGGCGAGGGCGTACCTGAGCGCCTGTGCGGTGAACAGGGGAGCGTCGATCAGCGCGTGGGAGACGCCGACGCTGCTGCCGACGAAGCACATGCCGATGGCGCCGGGCAGGATGCGGGAAGCGCTTGTCATACCGTGAAGGTGTCAGCATTATGGCCCGATGGACAGGTCCAATCGAGAGCCAGGTGACAGGTCCACAACTCGCTCCGGGTTCCTCCACCTCGATGTGGCGGACGCGCCTCGAGGCGGTGCATCGGCCTGGCTGGCGGCCCGGGTCATGGACGCCATCGCCAGTGGGGCGCTGCCCGTGGGCGCCCGGCTCCCCGCCAGCCGCGACCTCGCCACCGAGCTGGGAGTCTCCCGCGGAGTCGTGACCGAGGCCTACCGCCGACTCGCCGAAGGTGGGCACGTCGTGGGTCAGGGCCGCGCCGGGACCGTCGTCGCGCACGCTCCGCCGCTCGCGACGCCCGAGCCCGACGCCCCACCGCGGCCCGTGCCTTTCGCCGAGCCCGACCTCGGGGTGTTCGGCGCGCTCCGGGCCGCCGAGGCGTCGATCGACCTCACGCCGGGAGTGCCGGACCTGGCGGCATTCCCGCGCTCGGCCTGGCTGCGGGCCGAACGTGCCGTGCTGCACGACCTCCCCGCGGGTGGGCTCGGATACGCCGACCCCGCCGGCGTACCGGTCTTCCGCGCCGCCGTCGCGGCCTGGCTCGCGCGCTACCGCGGGATCTCCGTCCCGCCGGAGGAGATCGTCGTGGTCGCAGGTGTGGCCCAGGCGCTGGCGATCCTGGCGCGGCTGCTGCCGGCGGTCGGTGTCGACAGGGTGGCGGTGGAGGACCCGGGCTCGTTCGGCGCGCGACGCCAGCTGGAGGCGTGGGGGATGCCGACCACGCCGGTCCCCGTCGACGCGCTCGGGCTCGATGTCGCCGGGCTCGCCGCCGACGGCGCGCCGGCGGTACTGGTCACCCCCGCCCACCAGTTCCCGACCGGAGTGCTGCTCGACGGCACACGCCGCCGCGACCTCGCGCACTGGGCCGACGACGGCGGCTGGATCCTCGAGGACGACTACGACGCCGAGCACCGGTACGACCGGCCGCCGGCGACTGCCTTGCGGGCCACCATCAGCGACCGGATCTGCTACGCCGGCAGCCTGTCCAAGACACTCGCGCCGGCGCTGCGCGTGGGGTGGATGGTGGTGCCGCCGCAGCTGCGGGCGGCCGTGATCGCCGCCAAGCGCGACCTCGACCTCGGCAACCCCAGCCTTCCCCAGCTCGTGCTGGCCAGGCTGATGGACAGTGGTGACCTGGAGCGGCACCTGCACTCGGTCCGCCTGCGCCACCGGCGTCGCCGCGACGCCATGGTCGGCGCGCTCCGTACCCATCTCCCGGACGCGACCATCCACGGGGCTGCCGCCGGACTCCACCTCACCGTCACCTTCGCCGGTGATCCAGGCAGTGACGTCGAGGTGGCCGCGGCAGCGCTGGAGCGAGGGGTCAAGCTCCATCCGCTCAGCTGGCACCGCGCCGCGCCCGGCACTCCGGGCCTGGTGCTCGGGTACGCCGCGGCCACGCCCTCGCAGATCGTCGAGGGCGTCGCGGCTCTAGGTGATGTTCGTCGACAGGGCGGATGAAGAGGTCACCACCTCACCGGTCCGTTCGCGTCGATGAACGTCCCCGTAGCGTCGGTGGCGCCGAGTCGCGCAGCCCGGTGGATGACGTCCGCGGCCTCCTCGGGCGTGAGGGGAGCCTGCTCCCTGTTGCCGGGTGCGAGGTCGGTCTGGACCCAGCCGGGGCACACCGAGGTGACCTTGATCTGGGTGCCGGCAAGAGCCTTGGACAGCACGATCGTGATCGCGTTGAGGGCGGCCTTGGAGGACTGGTAGGCGGGCACGACCATCGAGTGCCAGGGGGAGTCCGGATCGGTCTGGTGGGCCAGCGATCCCACAGTGCTCGAGACGTTCACGATCCGCCCGGCCGGACTCCGCCGGACCAGCGGCAGGAACGCTTCGAGGACGGCGACCGCGCCGAGGACGTTCGTGGCGTAGGTCTGCTGGAACATCGCGAGGTCGAGGACCTCCGTCGGCTCGGGATTGGTCGCCTCCGGAAGGATTCCCGCATTGTTGACGAGCACGTCCAGGTGCCCGAAGTGCTGGGACACATGAGCGGCGGCGGCTCGCACCGACACCGGGTCGGTGACGTCCATGGCGAGGCTGCTCACCGAGTGCCCCTCGCGTGACAGCCGGTCCGCGGCCTCCTCGCCGGCATCGGCCTTCCGAGCGGTGACGATGACGTGGCCGCAGTCGCGTGCCAGGCGGCGAGCAGCTGCCAGACCGATCCCCTTGTTGGCACCGGTGACGAGAGCGATCTTCACAAGCAGGTCCTTCCGTGACGATGTCGCGCCTTTCGCGACCGCATGCGAGCAAGCACATCAAGGGACCACCAGGTGTGCTGGCGAGAATCGGACATCGCGTCGTTGTCCGTATATCAAGATTCTCGTCTCAATATGCGGGCAACCCTGTCAGGGTTGGTGTCATGGCTCAGGTCGGGGTCGTCGCCCCAGCGCGGGCGACGCACTGGCGCCGCAACCTCTGGGTGTGCGTCGGGGGATCGTTCACGACGATCGTCGGGATGACCCTGCTCGTGCCCTTCCTGCCCATCTACGTCCGAGAGCTCGGTGCATCGACCGACGCCGAGGTCCTGCGCTGGTCGGGCATCGCCTACGGCGCACCGTTCCTCACGGCCGCACTCACGGCTCCACTGTGGGGTGCGCTCGGAGACCGCTACGGCAGGAAGTCGATGTTGATCCGCGCAAGCCTCGGCATGGCCGTCGCGATGTCCCTCATCGGCCTGGCGCAGACCGTCTGGCAGCTCGTCGCACTCCGGTTGCTGGTCGGGCTCCTCGGGGGCTACAGCTCCGCGGCGACGATCCTCGTCGCGGCCCAGGCCCCGAAGGAACGCAGCGGGTGGGCACTCGGCGTCCTCTCCTCGGGGGTGATGGCGGGGGCCGTCGTGGGACCGTTGCTCGGCGGTGTCCTGCCCGCCGCGATCGGGATCCGCCAGACCTTCTTCTTCACGGGCGCCCTGATCTTCTGCGCCTTCCTGGCCACGATGTTCCTGCTCAAGGGCGAGCCCGCGACCAGGCCGAAGCCGGCCTCCGCGGACGAGCGCGCCGAGCTCGGTCACGACCAGACCACACGGGGCTCTGCTCGCTCCGTCGCCGTCCTGCTGATCACCGCCAGCATGCTCATGTTCGGGACGATGTCGATCGAGCCGCTCGTGACGGCGTACGTCATCCACCTCGACGGCGCGCGCGGCGCGACGGTGTGGAGCGGTCTCGTGCTCGCTCTCGGCGCCGCCGGGTCGATCGCGTCAGCCCCGTTCATCGGCAAGCTGGCGGATCGCGTCGGCCCCCGCCGCGTGATCGTCAGCTGCCTCACGGCGGCGGCCGGCTGCGTGCTCGTCCAGGGACACGTGGCGAGCGCACCCCAGCTGGCCCTGGCACAGCTGGCTCTCGGCGTCAGTCTCGGTGGGCTCATGCCGTCGGTCACGGCAGCCATCCGACACGTCACGCCGGCCGATCGGGTCGGACGTACGCTCGGCCTCGGCGTCTCGGCCCAGTACGTCGGTCATGTGCTGGGGCCTGTCACCGGCGGCTTCGTCGCAGGCGCGGCTGGCTTCCGCACGGTCTTCGTCGTCACCGCGGTGGTTCTGGTGCTCGCTGCCACGATCAACGTCGTGGACGAACACCTGCGCCGCAGACGGGGTCCTACGTCGATGCGTGAGGTGGTTCCAGCGAACCTCACGTCGTCTTGAGGTAGACCCGAACGACGCGTCGAGGTGTTCAGTGGGGCAACAGGGCAGTGACCTGCTTGCGGATCTCCTCCACGACCTCGTCGTCGCTCAAGGCGACGTTGAGGCTCGACGCCATGTTGAGGAACATCACGCTGGAGACGACGCGGGCCAGCGTCGGGGCGTCGCCGTCCTCGATGCGCTCGTCGCGGCGCAGCGCCGCCGCGATGGCCTCCTCGGTCTGCCCGGCGATGGCGAGGGCCTCACCGTGATGGGGCTCGTGGGGGTCGCCGAAGACCATCTCGCGCAGGTAGGTCCGACCGTTGTCGATCTGGGCGCGGTTGCAGTGCACGACCGGCTGCACGATGGCCATGACGGCGTCGATCCCGTCCGGGATGGTCTCGGCCAGCGCCCGCCCCTTCTCGAGCGCCGATGAGTACTGGGCGTTCTGGACCAGCAGGAGGAGCTCGCCCTTGGTCTTGGCGTAGAGGAAGAGCGTGCCCGTGCCGATGTCCGCCTTCTCGGCGATCTGCTGGGTGGTGACGTCATCGACACCGTGTTCGGCGAAGAGCTCAGTCGCCGCGGCCGTGATGCGCTCGAGCTTGGCCTGCTTGTTGCGCTCGCGCCGTCCGGTCGGCGGGTCGGCTGATGACATGGCGGGATCCTCCGGAGAGCTGGGGCGTTGCTTGCTCGGGGCTGAGCATAGGCATCCACGTCCGGGTCCTGGTCACTCCGTGTGGTGGGCGAGGGCCTTGCCGTCCTGGACGAAGGTCAGCGCTGCCGAGACGTCGTAGGCATGGATCGCCGAGGCGACGGGGGCGAGCACGTAGGACAGCCGCTCGCTGTCCGTGCTCTCGAAGAATGCCGTCCGCGCGACTGCGTCGGCGAAGCCCAGGACGAGCGAGGCATGGAACCGTTGGTCGACCGGGTTGTCGTGCGAGACATCCGGGGTGTTCCACGTCAGCTTGTTCCATGGCAGGAACGTCTGCGTGCGCAGCTCCTTCAGGACGCCGGTGTCGATGAGCCGCGGGACCACCTCGTTCGCGACGACCTTTCGGAACGCTCGCCCCGAGACGCCGCTCCTGCGGCGCAGGTGGATGACGGCCCGGGCACCGACGGTCTCAGCCGGGCTCGCGACGTCGTACCAGCGCGACGAGCCCGGCGGACCGGCGTACAGGAGGGTGCGGCGGAACACGTTGATCTCGTCCTTGTAGGCGAGCTTCGTCTGAGTGCGACCCTTCAGCGGCGAGAGGGCTGACTGGAAGGTGACCTCCGCGACCCCGTCGACCTTCCGGTCGGGCGGGATCTGGGTCTCCACGCCCTCGGTGGCAGGCCATCGGCCTGGGTTGGTCTCGGCGAGGTGGAGCTGTCGGTACTCCTCCATCCCCGGGCTCGCCGAGATGATTGCTGAGTGGGGGCCCTTCCAGTGGTCCATGCCGGTCTGGCGCGGCTGGTCGGTCCGCATCCACAGCAGGATGGACGAGCTGAAGTGCTTACGTGCGTGCGCGGTGCTCATGCGGCAAGGAACTCGGCGGCGACGGGCGCGAACTTCTCGTGGAACTGGAAGATGCCGCCGTGGCCGGAGTTGGGATAGATGATCAGCTGACTGCCCGTGATGCGGCGGTGCAGGTCCTCGGAGAGGACGGTGGGCACCATGCGGTCGTTGTCGCCGTTGGCGATCAGGGTCGGCTGGGTGAAGGTCGACAGGTCCGAGGGAGCCGAACGCCCGTACTTCTGGATGGCCTTCAGCTGGGTGCGGAGTGCCTTGAGGGTGATGTCCTGGTCGCGGTCGGTGGTGCGCTCCTGGAGCCGCTTGACGAACGCCTTGCCGGCGGCCTTGCCCGTGGCGTCGCGGTTGAAGAAGAGGAACTCCTTCGGGTCCGATCGCGTGAGGGTGGCGCGCAGGATGTCCCAGTAGGTGACGCCGACGACCTTGTCGATGTCCTTGCCGCCACGCGGCCCGGTGCCGGTCAGGACGAGCCGGCGGACCAGGTCGGGGTGCTTGACGATGAGGTCCTGGGCGATCATGCCGCCCATCGAGAACGAGAAGATGTCGATCTTCTCGAAGCCGAGCGCGGTGATGAACTCGTGGGCGTGGTCGGCTGCCTCCTCGATCGTGTCCGGCACCTTCCCCGTCGAGGCGCCGACCCCGCGCTGGTCGAAGGTGATGACGTGCCGCGTCTTCGCGATCGCGTCGACGATGCGGGGGTCCCAGTTGTCCAGGGTCGCGGCGAGGTGGACGAAGAAGACGACCGGGATGCCGCCTCGCGGGCCGAGCTCGCGGTAGGCGTAGGTCGCGCCCTTGGTGGTGACGGTGCGTGCCGGCGCCTCGGCGTAGGAGGTGACGGGTTCGGTGCTGCTGGTCATGGCTGGTCCTTGGAAGAGTCATTATTGAGGGACCTCAATAATGACTGTACTCAGTTATGATGTCAAGTGCGCGGTCCCGATGGCCTACGGCCGTCGGCACCGCGCGTCCCACGCGCCGACCACCCGGTTGACCAGGAGCATCGCCGCGCCGGCGCCCGCGAACGCCGCAAGCGAACCCAGGGGTGTCAGTGCCACCGCCAGCACGGCGGCGAACGTGGCGGTGCCCGGCACGACGGTCAGGGTCCCGCGCAGCATCGCCCGGGCGACATCGGCGCCGGCGTCGCGGTGGGTGGCGGGCGAGACCACGGCGATCACCAGCGGCACGCTGGCCAGGACTCCTGAGAGTCCGGCGCCGATGAGGCGGGACGAGGTGGACAGCGTCGCGACCAGGACGCCGGTGACACCGGCACGGGTGAGGAGCTGCGGGACGGACGGCCCGCCGGGGGAGATCTCACTCTGCACGCGGGCCGGGGACCAGAGCCGCAGCGCCATCAGCGCGAGGGGGACGACGAGCAGGCCGCACGCCCACGGCATCCGTCCGATGACGAGGTGGGCGACCGCGCCGAGCAGCACCACGATCACCAGGGCGGCGACCAGCACGCTCCGAGCGCGCGATGCGGTGCGGGAGCCCAGCGCGTACGCCGTCGTGAAGCCCACCACCATGAGCTGGCCGGCCAGCACGCCCTGCGCCGCGGTGACCGCGGTGGGCGCTCCCTCGGCGAGGAGGAGGACCAGCACCAGGGGGCCCGAGGTGAGCGGCAGCCCGACGAGTCGGCCGGACAGGCGCGGGCCGACGCGGCGCTGCAGCCAGCCGGCGACGAGGACAGTGAGGGGAGGAAGGACGAGACGGAGGACGATGCTTTCCACGCCGCTGACGCTTCCACGGAAGCGTCCTCATGTGGCTCGGACTTCGAGCGGTCAATGCCCGCATCGCCGAGGATTCGGAGGTGACATGCCCGTTGGTCCGAGGATCATGCGACAGTGGTCGTGTGGACGCCATCGACCGAGCCCTGCTCCGCCTCCTGATCGCCGACGCTCGGACGACCTACCACGACCTGGGCGCGTCGGTGCGTCTCAGTGCCAACACCGTCTCCGACCGGGTGCGGCGGTTGCGCGCCAGTGGCGTGCTCCGCGGCTACCGCGCCGAGCTCGACCCGGCGGCTCTCGGCCGGACGCTCATGATGGTCAGCGACATCCGCCTGCGCGACGGCTGGGACCGCTCCGAGTTCGAGCGCGGCCTGGCGCGGGTGCCGCAGGTCGTCTCGGGCAGCCGGCTCACCGGCGAGTACGACTTCCTGCTGCGGATCGCCTGCGTCGACGCGAGCGAGTTCGAGATGGTCGTCGACACCCTCAAGCGCGACCACGGCGTGCGCGAGCTGCGCAGCCGGCTGGTGCTGCACGAGCTCGACCTCGGCCCGGACCGGCTGCTGGACCTGTGAGCGCTTCCGGAGCCGCCCCGCGGTCCTCGCGGGGGTGACCCACGCCGCGGGTCAGGCCGGAGCGAAGGTGAGGCAGTCGGCCGGGTCTGCCCCCGCCCCGACCTCGACTCCGGGCGCCGTGCACTCGAGGTGGTCGTTGTGGCGGCAGTCCGCGCGGTGGCAGGCACCCACGTGACCGTTCTCGTCCACGCCCCCCTTCTCGTCGCCGTGGAGGAAGGTGCCGCAGGTCGCGTCACCGACGCCCGTCACGGTGATGGCCCCGGCGTGGCAGTCGTGGTCGTGGTTGTAGGAGCAGCCGTCGACGCTGCACGAGCTGACGACGGGGAGGTTCATCGTTGTCATCAACCGACCATGCTCCTGATGCTCGCCCGAGTCCAGAGGTGACCTCGTCCGGTCTCCGAGGTCAGGCGTGCCGTGGTCCGGGGCCGTGGGGGTGGACCAGGTCGTAGGCCCGGGACACCCTCTGCGGGACGACCATCCGCCACGCCTCGACGACCAGCTCCCTGGCCTCGTCCGCGTCGAGCTCCGCCATGGTCGCGTGCACCCAGTTGAAGCGCATGTCCGACTCCGCCGGCAGGTGGAACCTCGCGTCGTTCGCGACCAGGTCGGCCCGCTCCACCTTGGGGAACGCGAAGCCCATCACGCTCTCGTCCTGGGAGAAGGCGACGTAGACGATGGAGCCCACCCGGAACTTCAGCCGGCCCCTCACGGTCACGACGTAGGACCTCTCGAGGGACTCCCCGAGCGGTAGCACGTCGTCCACGACTGCCACCTCGCGCCTCCTTCCACCGTGTCCTCGAGTATCCGCCGATGAGGCGGAGAACGCGAGCAGGGGCGATCGGCGTCCACCCCTTTCGCCGACCCGTAGGGTCGACGCCATGCAGACTCGTAGCCTCGGAAACCAGAAGGTCGGCGCGATCGGCCTTGGCCTGATGACCTTCGACCAGACGGGCACCCAGCCCCGCCAGCAGCTCCTCGACACGGTCTCCGCCGCGCTCGACGCGGGCGTCACCCTCTTCGACACCGCCGACGCCTACGGGCCCGGGGACGAGAAGGGGGCCGGAGCGCAGGGCGAGAACGAGCGCCTGATCGCCTCGATCCTCGACGAGCTCGGCGTCCGCGACCAGGTCGTCCTGGCCACGAAGGGCGGACATGTCCGCACCGAGGGCGGTGGCTGGGGCACCGACAGCTCGGCCGACCACCTGCGCCGGGCCGTCGACGAGAGCCTGGCGCGCCTCGGTGTCGACCAGCTCTCGCTCTGGCAGCACCACCGACCGGACCCGAAGGTCTCCTACGACGACGTCATCGGCACGCTGAAGGAGATCGCCGACAGCGGCAAGGTCGCCCGTGTGGGCCTCTCCAACGCCGACCCCGACCAGATCCGTGCCGCCCACGCCGTGCTCGGCGACGCGCTGGTCAGCGTGCAGAACCAGTTCAGCCCCAAGTTCCGCAGCAGCCGGCCCGAGATCGACGTCTGCGACGAGCTCGGCCTGGCCTTCCTGCCCTGGAGCCCGCTCGGCGGCCTGTCCGACGCCAAGGAGCTCGCCGACAAGCACCCCGCGTTCGCCGAGGTCGCCGCCGAGCGCGGCGTGAGCGCGCAGCAGGTCGCCCTCGCGTGGGAGCTCGCCCAGTCGCCGTGCGTCATCCCGATCCCCGGCGCGAAGCGACCGTCCTCGATCACCGACTCGGCCGCCGCGGCCGAGATCGAGCTGACCGCCGACGAGCTGGCCCGGCTCGACGCCAGCTGACGCAGGTGACCCGCCCGCTGCTGACGCGCGCGGTCGATGCGGCCCTGGACCGCTCACTGGTCCTCGGCTACACGACCATCGGACTCGCGGTCCGGCGCGCGCTGCCCGGCTGGCCGGCGGACCCCCCGGCCGGTGCCCTGGCCGGGCGGCACGTGCTGGTCACCGGGGCCAGCTCCGGCCTGGGCATCGCGACCGTCGAGGGGCTTGCCGACCTGGGCGCGACCGTCCACATGCTCGTGCGCGACGAGGCCAAGGGCACCCTGGTCGCCGAGCGGATCAGGGCGACGCGGCCCCGGGCCGGGCTGAGGCTGTGGCGAAGCGATGTGGCGGACCTCGACGACGTACGCCGTTTCGCAGCGAGCCTCGCCGCCGAGGTGCCCGACCTCCACGCCGTCGTGCACAACGCCGGTGCGATGCCGCCCGAGCGCACCGAGTCGCCGCAGGGCTTCGAGCTCAGCATGGCGGTCCACCTGCTCGGTCCCGTGGTGATGACCGAGGCCTTGCGTGGTCCACTGGCCGGTGGCCGGGTGGTGCTCGTCAGCAGCGGCGGGATGTACGCCCAGCCGCTGCGCGCGGACGACCCGGCCTACCGCACGGGCGACTACTCGCCCACCACGTCCTACGCCCGCTCGAAGCGCTGGCAGGTGGAGATGGCCCCGCTCCTCGCCGAGCGCTGGTCGGTCGACGCGATCACGGTGGCGACGATGCACCCGGGCTGGGCGGACACGCCGGGCGTACAGGACTCCCTGCCACGCTTCCGCGCCCTCACGCGACCCGTGCTGCGCGACGACGCGCAGGGAGCCGACACCAGCATCTGGCTCGCCGCGGTGGAGCCCGCTCCCGCCACCGGCCGGTTCTGGCACGACCGGGTCGAGCGCCCCACCCACCTGCGGCGACGAACCCGGCCGAGCGACGAGACCCGTGCGGCCGCTTGGGCATGGCTGCGCGAGGCGGCAGGACTCGTCTGACGTACCCAGCCCCGGTATCTAGGGACGTTCTGGTAGGTCGACGGGGCCTCTGGACGACCATTTCGTCCCTAGATACCGTTCGCGAAAGACTTGACTGATTCAAGAAAGCCCGGCAGGGTTGCGACCGATGGACGACAGCGAGTTCGAGCCCCTGCTCCGCAGCGTGGACCTGAGGGTCACCCGCCCGCGACTCGCCGTCCTGCGCGCCGTACGCCGCCACCCGCACGCCGACACCGGCAGCGTCCTGGCGGCGGTCCGAGCCGAGGAGCCGAGCGTGTCCCACCAGGCCGTCTACGACGTGCTGGGTGCGCTGACCGAGTCTGGCCTGGTCCGGCGGATCCAGCCCGCCGGCTCGGTGGCCCGCTACGAGCTCCGCGTCGGCGACAACCACCACCACGTCGTCTGCCGCAGCTGCGGCACGGTCGCCGACGTCGACTGCGCCGTCGGCCACCGCCCCTGTCTCGACGCCTCCGACTCCCAAGGCTTCGTCATCGACGAGGCCGAGGTGACCTATTGGGGCACCTGCCCCGCCTGCTCCACCGCCCGTACGTGACACCCCAGACGCACCACTCCAGACGCACCACCCCCCCGCACCTTGGAAGGAACGCACCGATGACCGACAGCCAGGACAGCACCGCCCCCGAGAGCCCCCAGGGGGTGGACCGGAAGGCCGAGGCCGGCTGCCCGGTCATGCACGACTCCGCCACCGCTCAGGGCAGCGAGAGCGAGAACCCCGCCATCGACTCGCCCGAGCCGAAGGTCGGCCGCCCGCACACCAACCAGGACTGGTGGCCCCACCAGGTCGACCTGTCCGTGCTGCACGCCCACTCCGAGAAGGGCAACCCGCTTGGTGCGGACTTCAGCTACCCGCAGGAGTTCGCCCAGCTCGACGTCGAGGCCCTCAAGCGCGACATCGCCGCGGTGCTCACGACCTCCCAGGACTGGTGGCCGGCCGACTTCGGTCACTACGGCGGCCTGATGATCCGGATGAGCTGGCACGCGGCCGGCACCTACCGCGTCTACGACGGTCGCGGCGGCGCGGGCGACGGCGGCCAGCGCTTCGCCCCCCTCAACAGCTGGCCCGACAACGCCAACCTCGACAAGGCCCGTCGCCTGCTGTGGCCGGTGAAGCAGAAGTACGGCCAGAAGATCTCGTGGGCCGACCTGCTGGTTCTCGCGGGCAACGTGGCGCTGGAGGACATGGGCTTCGAGACCTTCGGCTTCGCCTTCGGCCGCGAGGACGTCTGGGAGCCCGAGGAGATCTTCTGGGGTCCGGAGGACGCCTGGCTGGGTGACGAGCGGTACGCCGACGAGCGTGCGCTGGCCGAGCCTCTCGGCGCCGTCCAGATGGGACTGATCTACGTCAACCCGGAGGGGCCCAACGGCAACCCGGACCCGCTCGCCTCGGCGCGCGACATCCGCGACACGTTCGGCCGGATGGCGATGAACGACGAGGAGACGGTGGCGCTGATCGCCGGCGGCCACACGTTCGGCAAGACCCACGGCGCCGGTGACCCCGACCTCGTCGGCCCGGAGCCCGAGGGCGCGGAGCTGGAGAACCAGGGCCTCGGGTGGATCAGCTCGTACGGCTCCGGCAAGGGCGGCGACACCATCACCTCCGGTCTCGAGGTGACGTGGACCGACAAGCCGACCCAGTGGAGCAACCGGTTCTTCGAGATCCTCTTCGGCTACGAGTGGGAGCTCAGCGAGAGCCCGGCCGGTGCGAAGCAGTGGGTCGCGAAGACCGACGACGCGATCATCCCGGACGCGCACGACCCGTCGAAGAAGCACCGCCCGACGATGCTGACCTCCGACCTCGCCCTGCGCTTCGACCCGGAGTACGAGAAGATCTCGCGTCGCTTCCTCGAGAACCCCGGCGAGTTCCGCCTCGCCTTCGCGAAGGCCTGGTACAAGCTGCTCCACCGCGACATGGGCCCGGTCGGCAAGCACATGCTCGGCCCGTGGGTGCCTGAGCCCCAGCTGTGGCAGGACCCGGTCCCCGCGGTCGACCACGAGCTGGTCGACGACGCCGATGTCGCCGCGCTCAAGGAGAAGCTCCTGGGCTCGGGCCTCACCGTCCAGCAGCTGGTCAGCCTGGCGTGGGCCTCGGCCTCGACCTTCCGGCGTACGGACCGGCGCGGTGGTGCCAACGGTGCCCGCATCCGCCTCGAGCCCCAGCGCGGCTGGGCGGTCAACGCCGACCTCGACCTCGACACCACCATCGCCTCCCTCGAGCGGGTCCAGCAGGACTTCAACGAGGCCCAGTCCGGTGGAAAGCGCGTGTCGCTGGCCGACCTGATCGTCCTCGGCGGTGCCGCGGCGATCGAGAAGGCGGCCAAGGACGCCGGCCACGAGGTGACCGTTCCGTTCACGCCCGGCCGCACGGATGCCTCGCAGGACGAGACCGACGTCGAGTCCTTCGGCTACCTCGAGCCGCGTGCCGACGGCTTCCGCAACTGGATCCGCCCCGGCGAGAAGCTCCAGCCGGAGAAGCTGCTGGTCGACAAGGCCTACATGCTGGGCCTCTCCGCTCCGCAGATGACCGCCCTCCTGGGTGGGCTGCGGGCGCTGGGCGCCACCGCGGGCGGCGCGCCGCACGGCGTGCTCACCGACCGCCCGGGCGTCCTCACCAACGACTTCTTCGCCAACCTGCTGTCCCCGGGCACGCAGTGGAAGGCGTCGCAGTCCGACGAGGGCGTCTACGAGATCCGCGACGTGGCGACCGGCGACGTGAAGTGGACGGCCACCGCGGTCGACCTGGTGCTGGGCTCCCACTCCCAGCTGAGGGCGCTGGCCGAGGTCTACGCCAGCGACGACGCCGCGGACAGGTTCGTCCGTGAGTTCGTCGCCGCGTGGGCGCAGGTGATGGACAACGACCGGTACGACGTGGCCTGAGCGCCGCTCGCACCCCGGCAGCCTGGACCCCGCCTCGGGGTCCGGGCTGCTGCGTTCTCGCACTAGCGTGGATGCATGACGGACCTCCTGGACCCCAAGACAGCGCTCCGGCACTACCTGCAGGACGCCCGCGAGGCACTGCTGTGGAAGCTGGAAGGCCTCGGCGAGCGCGACCTCCGGCTGCCGCGTACGCCGACCGGCACCAACCTGCTCGGCATCGTCCGCCACGTCGCCAACGTCGAGATCGGCTACTTCGGGTCCACCTTCGGGCGGGAGTGGCCCGACCCGGGGGCGGCCGTGCTCGTCGACGACGACGACTACGACACCGACCCGCAGGCCGACTGGTGGGTCCCGGCCGAGGTCTCGGCGGCCGAGGTCGTGAAGTTCTACCGGGACGTGTGGGCCTTCAGCGATGCCACGATCGCCGACCTGCCGCTCGACGCTCGCGGTGCGGTGCCGTGGTGGTCGGAGGAGCGACGTGAGGTGTCCCTGCAGCGGATCATCGTGCACGTCATCTCCGACACGACGCGGCACGCCGGCCACGCCGACATCCTGCGCGAGGAGATCGACGGAGCCGCGGGCATGAAGGTCGCGGCCACCAACCTGCCCGAGGTGGACTGGCCGGCGTACGTCATCCGGCTGACCCGCGTGGCAGAGGAGTTCCCGGCGGACGGGCCAGCGCTCCGAAAGTAGGAAGCGCGCTGTCGGTCGCCCCGCCTAGGGTTTCGGTGTGCCCATGGACGAGCTGGACCCGATCCCGGCGGACCCCGCAGCCCCGCAGGTCGAGGCGCACCTCCCACCCGGGGTGAGCCGCGGCCTCGAGACGCTCCGGGCCTTCCGTGCGGTCCTCGGCAACACCCTCGTCGCCAACGTCACCTCGAGCTACCTCTGGTTCGCGCTGACCTTCTGGGCCTACCTCGAGACCCGCTCGGTGATGGCCACGGCGATCATCGGCGGGGGCTACATGCTCTTCACCGCGGTGTGCGGCACGTTCTTCGGCACGCTGGTCGACCACCACCGCAAGAAGCACGTGATGGTCACGTCCTCGACCATCACCCTCCTCACCTACGCGACGGCCGGGGGACTCTGGCTGCTGCTCGGCGAGGAACGGCTGGCGCAGTGGGAGAGTGCCTGGTTCTGGCTGTTCGCCGCCGTGATCCTCGCCGGCGGAGTGGTCGAGAGCCTGCGCAACATCGCGCTCTCCACGACCGTCACCCTGCTCGTCCCGGAGGACGGCCGCGACAAGGCCAACGGCCTGGTCGGCACGGTGCAGGGCATCGCGTTCATGATCACCAGCGTCTTCAGCGGCCTCAGCATCGGACTGATCGGCATGGGCTGGACCCTCGCCGTCGCGATCGCGCTCACCGGTGTGTCCCTGCTCCACCTCATGCCGATCACGATCCCCGAGCTCGACCCCGAGCCGGAGGAAGGCGTCTCCCGCTACGACGTCCGCGGCGCCATCACCGCGATCCGTGCGGTGCCGGGGCTGGTCGCGCTGATCCTGTTCTCGACCTTCAACAACCTCGTGAGCGGCGTCTACATCGCCCTGATGGACCCCTACGGCCTGACCCTGTTCAGCGTGGAGGCGTGGGGCATCGTCCTGGGCGTCACCGGGCTCGGCTTCGTCGTCGGCGGGGGGCTCGTGGCCAAGTTCGGCCTCGGTGCCAACCCGGTCCGCACCCTGCTGATGGTCAACCTCGGCATCGCGCTGCTGGGAATGACGTTCACCCTGCGCGAGTGGGCCTGGCTCTACGTCGTCGGCATCTTCGTCTTCATGTGCATCATCCCCGCCGCCGAGGCGGCGGAGCAGACGATCCTGCAGAGGGTCGTCCCGTTCCGCACCCAGGGCCGGGTGTTCGGGTTCGCGCAGAGCGTCGAGCTCGCCGCGAGCCCGATCTCCGCCTTCCTCATCGGCCCGATCGCGGAGTTCTGGCTGATCCCCTACATGGAGTCGGAGGAGGGTCGATCCACCTGGGGCTGGCTGGTGGGCAGCGGGGAGGCGCGCGGCATCGCGCTGGTGTTCCTCGGCGCCGGCGCGATCATGCTCGTGACCGTCCTGATCGCGCTTGCCTCGGCTCCCTACCGCCGGCTCTCGCAGGCCTACGCCGACGCCCCGCCGCAGCAGCTCGAAGCCACGCCGGCCGAGTGATCCCGCGGCGTCAGGCGGGCATCTCGGCGCGGAGGAACTGCACCGTGCGGTTCATCGCCGCGACGAAGGCGGGCCCGAACGCGTGCCCGTCGTCGTACCACTCCAGCGTGGAGTCGACGCCCGCCCTCGTCAGCGCGCGCTGGGTCTCGCGGGCCCACCGGGGCGGGCAGGTGTCGTCGAACCGGCCGTGCACCATCAGCACCGGATCGGTCACCTGGTCGAAGCTCGGGCGCGGGGAGACTCCGCGCCAGAACCTGGGGTCCTCGTCGGGCAGGCCGTGCCGACCGCGGAACCCCGCGCGCAGCTGGGCCGTCGGCGCGTCCGGCCGTTGGAAGTGGTCGAAGTTCTCGCCCTCGAGGCTCGACACCGACGCCCAGGCCACCCCCGCCGCGACCAGCCCGGGCTCGGCGGCGAGGGCCTTGAGCACGACGCCGCCACCCATCGACCGGCCGAAGATCGCGATCCGCTCGGGGTCGACCCGCACGTCGCGCGAGCGGCGCAACGCATGGACCGCGGCGACCACGTCGGCGGCGTACCCGAGCCGCACCGCCGTCTCGATCCGCGGGTCGTCGGTGGACTCGGCGTGGTTGCGGTAGTCGACGTGCAGCGCGACGTAGCCGCGCTGGGCGAGGAACCCGCGCTCACGGGTCATGCCCTGGCCGCGGACGTAGACGGCAGGGTCGATGTAGCCGTGGGCGAGCACCACGGCCGGGGAGGGCCCGCGCCCGGTCGGCACGTTGAGGACCCCGCTGATCCGCAGCGGCGCCGTCCCCTTGCCCGCGGTCGTGGAGGCGAAGGTGACGTCGTACGACGTGTAGGCAGCGGTGCGCTCGCGGACCGCGCCGAGCCGCAGGTCGCCGCCGGTGAGGTCGGCCTCGGCCAGGGCGGCCATCGAGATCGGGTCGGGCGGATCCTCGGCCGGCTGCTCGGCGGGCTCCTCGCTGGAGTCCTCAGCTGGTTCGTCGGAAGGTTCCTCGGCAGGCTCCTCGACGCCGTCGTCGCTCGGCGTCTCCGACGCGGCGGGCGAGTCCGGCGAGCTGGGGGAGTCCGCGGACCCGGGTGAGGTCGGTGCCGCGTCCGGGCCCGGTGAGCACCCGGCGAGCAGGGTCGCGACGGCGAGGGCGACGGCGGCTCGGCGCCAGGGGGCGTCCATGCCGTCCAGTGTGCGGCACCGGCCCAACGGGGATCCGGGCCCGGCTCGCGGTCACATCCGGGCCCGCCCGTACGTCGGAAGGTTGGAACATTGGAGCAGGAGAGGGTGGACCCATGGAGCAGACGGAGATCTTCGAGGCCGAGCGGCCGCGGTTGGTCGGCATCGCGACCCGCGTGCTGGCCGACCACGCCGAGGCCGAGGACGTCGTCCAGCAGGCGTGGTTGCGGCTCGACCGCGCGGTGACGCGGGACGAGACCGAGATCGAGAACCTGCCGGCCTGGCTCACCACGGTGACGACACGGCTGTGCCTGGACCGCCTGCGGGCGCGTACGCCGGTGCCGGTCGATGAGGTCGACGTCGCCGAGACCTCGCCCGACCCCGCCGACGACGTCGCGCTCGCGGACACGGTCGGCATCGCCCTGCAGGCGGTCATCGACCGGTTGTCGCCGCGCGAGCGCGTGGCGTTCGTGCTGCACGACAGCTTCGGTTTCGAGTTCGGCACGATCGCGGCCGTCCTGGAGACCACGCCCACTGCGGCCCGCAAGCTCGCCTCGCGCGCCCGGTCCAAGGTCGCTCAGCCGGCACCGGAGGACGCCCTCGCGGACTGGGAGGTGGTGGACGCGTTCATGGCGGCCGCCCGCGGCGGTGACTTCGAGCGACTGCTCCAGCTGCTCGCACCCGACGCGGTCGTCGGCGCCGACGAGGCCGCGATCCTCGCCGGCACGCCGGCCTCGATCGAGGGCCGCGACGAGGTAGCCGCCTTCTTCAACGGCAGCGCCCAGTCCGCACTCGCCGTCTTCGTCGGCGACCGGCCGGCCTCTGCCTGGTTCCTGCGCGGCGAGGCGAAGGTCGTCTTCGACTTCGAGGTCGACCACGGGCAGGTGCGGGGCATCACGTTCCGCGCCGAGCCCGACGTCCTCGCCCAGGTCGTACGCCGATCCGGCCCGACACAGAAGTGACGCACCGCGGTCACACCTGCGGCATCCCGATCGTCGAACCAGTGAAGACCACAACAGCCCACAGAAGGAGCCACACCATGAAGACCATGACCTGCCGCCAGCTCGGCGGCCCCTGCGAGCTCGAGCACTGCGGCGAGAGCGCCGACGACGTCATCAACGCGCAGGACAAGCACCTGAAGGCCGCCGAGAAGGCAGGCGACTCGACGCACCAGGAGGCGCGCAACGAGATGAAGAGCCGGTGGCGCCACCCCAAGAAGTCGCTCGGGTGGTATCGCGACATGAAGCAGGCCTTCGCCGACCTGCCGGAGAGCTGAGGGTCAGCGAGCGGCACGCCGGTCGGCCAGCAGCCAGGCGGCCCCCGCTGATGCGGCGGTGACCCCGAGCACCGATGGCCAGGTGCCGACCCGCTTGGCGAGCGGGTGCGACAGGCCCATGGCGGCCCAGTAGCCCGCGCTCAGCCCCGCGACCAGCGGCGCGCCGCCCACGGCGTACCACTGACGTGCGGCCACCACGTTGGCGCCGAGCATCGCGGCGCCGCCCAGGGGACGTACGCCGGTCCGCTGGGCGAGGGCGAAGCCGCCGACGAGGCCGCCGGCGAGCAGGGGAGCGGTGGGGACGCGGGTGAGGTCGGGCACGGCTCGAGCCTAGCCAGCGAGGCCGAGGACAAGCGGCAGCGGATCGTCCGCAAGCGGGTCTAGCGTCCCTCGTATGAGCACGGACGAGAGCACCGACACGAGCACCGACGACATCTGGGTCCCGCCGCCGTGGGAGCCGCCACTGGCGGGGACCGAGGTCGAGCACCTGCTCGGTGCGCTCGGCCGGCTGCGCGCAACCTTCCGGTGGAAGGCCGATGGGCTCGACGAGGCCGGCCTGTCCCAGCGGCTGGGTCCTTCGGCGCTGACCCTCGGCGGCCTCCTGCTGCACCTGGCGATCTGCGAGGACTTCATCTTCACCACCAAGCTGCGTGGCGAGGGGTTCGGCGAGCCGTGGCGCTCGATGGGCTGGGACGGCGACGACGAGTGGGAGTTCACCGTCGGCGGCCTGAGCCCGGCGGAGCGGTACGCCGCCTATGACGCCGCCGTCGCGCGTGCCGACGTACGGATCGCCGCGGCCCTCGCCGAGGGCGGGCTGGACCTGGTCGCGCACGTCGACGACGGCAACGGCAACCACGCCACCCTGCGGCGACTGATCTTCGACCTCGTCGAGGAGTACGGGCGGCACACCGGCCACGCCGATCTCCTCCGGGAGGCGGTCGACGGTCGCGTCGGCGAGGATCCGCCGGCGGACTGGCCCGCCTGACCGCGAGTGCGCCACCCTGCCAGCGACAGCCCGGTCACGTTCGACAAGCCGAGGGAGAGGTGAGGATGCCCGCACCCGAGGGTTTCGACTACGACGTCCGTGGCGCCGAGGTCGTGATCACCCACCACGGGCGCCGAGCCACCGTGCTGCGCGGGGCAGCGGCCGCCCGCTTCCTCGACGACGTGGAGCAGGGCGACGCGCAGGAGCTGATGGCACGGGTCACCGGCAACTACCGCCGCGGCAACGAACGGACCGCGAAGAACCACCCGCGCAACACGGGTCGCTGACACGTGGGGGCAGCCGCTACTTCGACGGCTCCGGGGCGTCGACGTCGGCGCACTTCACCTTGGGGTTGACGCCGGTGTAGTTGAGGGGGCCGGCGACGATGTTGAGCGCGATGTCGCTGACCTCGGAGCAGTTGGTCCTCGTGTCGTCGAAATAGCCGCGCTGGAAGGCGGCGAACGCACCGATCACCAGCCAGATCACCAGCAGGATGCCGATCAGTCGTCCCATGGGGAGCTCCTCGTGTCGTCGGCCGGGTGGCCGGGTTTCGATCATGCTCCGGACGCGCCCGCGCCTACCACCTACGGAGGGGTACCCACCCCTTAGGGTGATCAGCCATGACCGCCTTCACGGTGGGGTTCACGGTGCTGGCCGCCCTGCTCCACGTCTACATCTGGGTCCTCGAGTCCTTCCGGTGGAACGAGCCGGCGACGCGCCGGACGTTCGGGGTCTCGGAGGAGGACGCCCGGGTGCTCGCCCCGATGGCCTACAACCAGGGCTTCTACAACCTCTTCCTCGCGGTCATCACCTTCGTCGGGCTCGCCCTGCTCAAGAGTGAGCACGGGGTCGGGTCGGCGCTCGCGCTGGCCGGCACCGGGTCGATGCTCGCGGCGGCGCTCGTCCTCGTCGCCCACGACCGCTCGATGGTGCGGGCTGCCCTCATCCAGGGCACGCTCCCGGCGCTCGCGGTGCTGTTCCTGCTGCTCGAGCTCTGAGGCTGCCGCGCGGGCGGTCAGGCCGGTTGGCCCTCGAGCCACGTGTGCACGAGCGAGACCACTGACGCGCCCTCGCCGGTCGCGGAGGCGACCCGTTTCATCGACCCCGAGCGGATGTCACCGGTGGCGAAGATGCCCGGGAGCGTCGTGGCGAGGTCGGTGGGGGGGAGGTCGTCGATCCACCGTTCGCGGGGGATGTCACGACCGGTGAGGACGAACCCGTTGTCGTCCAGCAGCACCGACTCGGGCAGCCAGCCACACTCGGGCGCGGCACCGAGGAGGAGGAACAGGCCGCGCGCCTCGACCCGCTCGTGGGCTCCGCTGACCACGTCCTCCATGTCCAGCCACGCCAGGTGGCCGACGTCGTCCGGGCCGCCGTCGACGACCCTCGTGGACCCGCGCACCGTGATCCGTGGGTTCCACTCGATCTCGTTGATGAGGTACGACGACATGGTGGCGGTCAGGTCCGGGCGGCGGACGACGATGGTGACGTGGCTGGCGAAGCGGGCGGCGTGGACGGCGGCCTGCCCGGCGGAGTTGCCGCCGCCGACGATGACGACGTGGTCGCCTGCAAGCTCACGCGCGGCCGCCATCGCGGCGCCGTAGTAGACACCGCGGCCGACCAGCTCCTCCAGCGACTCGACGCCGAGACGGCGGTAGACGACGCCGGTGGCGATGAGCACCGAGCGCGCGTGGACGTCGCCACCGTCGGTGTGCACCACGTGGTGTCCGGGCTGTCCGTCACCGCCCGCCGGGGTCAGGCCGGTGGCCGGCCACCCGGTGAAGAACCGGGTCCCGAAGCGCAGGGCCTGTCCGCGCGCCCGCTGCGCCAGGCGCATGCCGGAGATGCCGCGGGGGAAGCCGAGGTAGTTGCGGATCATCGAGCTGGTGCCGGCCTGACCGCCGATCGCCTCGGCCTCGAGGCAGACGGTCGAGAGCCCCTCGCTGGAGGCGTACACGCTCGCCGCCAGCCCGGCGGGGCCGGCGCCGACGACGACGAGGTCCACCACACCGTCGACCTCGATGTCGTCGGGTCGCCCGTAGAGCTGGTTGGCGAGCGCCCGCACGCTGGGGCAGTGCCCGCACCAGCCGACCAGCGAGGACACGACCGGCCAGCGGCCCTCGTCCTCGGGGCAGGCCGCCATCACCTCGCGACCGACCTCGCTCTCGGGGTGGTGCACGCCGGCGGGCATGCCGATGCGGCCGAGGTAGTCGAGCAGCTCGCGGGTCAGCGCGTCCTTCTCGGGCGTGATGATGCGGACGTTCTCGACCACGGGTGCCGCGACGGTGGCGTTCCACTCGTTGAGCAGCTCGCCGACGGCGCCGTGGAACTCCTCGTCGCGCGGGCCCTGCGGCATCAGCAGCAGCGCGTCGACCTTGCCGGCCGCGACCGCGTGGCGGAAGGTCTGGTTGTCCTCACGGAAGCGACTGATGTGGGACACGACGAGCCGCCGCGCGGTGGGCACCGCCTTCCGGGTGCCGCCGATCAGGGCGTACAGCTTGTCCTGGTCGTGGTCGGTGTCGATCACGAAGAGCGCGACCTGGTGGCCCGACCCGAGCCGCTCCTTGGCCCTGGCCTTCGCGGTGACCTCGTCGCTGACGACGCAGACGTCGTACTCGCGCTCGTAGCGAGCGAAGGCCTCGGCCAGCACGTCGGCGTGGTGGGCGGAGGCGATGACGATCGCGGGCGCTCCCATAGCGACGGATCGTAGCCGTCGATGTCTGAGGACGTGGTGAACGGAAAACGGGCGCTCCGGCGAGGGGTATCTAGGGACGTTCTGGTGGGTCAAACGCGTCCCGGACCTACCAGAACGTCCCTAGATACCGGGGCTCGGCTCGACATCAGCCGGTGAGGTTGTGCACGAAGCACCAGCGCCACGACTCGTCAGGCTGGGCGGACTCCATGACCGGGTGGAGGGTCTCGTGGAAGTGCGCGCTCGCGTGCTTGCCGATGGAGGAGTCGCAGCACCCGACGTGGCCGCACTCCAGGCACTGGCGCAGCGACACCCAGCGCGTGCCGTCGGCCAGGCACGTCGCGCACGCGGGGTCGGCCACCGTCTCGACGGCGGGGAACGCCTCGAGGTCGTCGCACTGGCGTCCGCCCGTGAGGGCCAGGGAGCCGATGCGGATGCGCTCGGGAGCCTCGGAGCCGGCGTCGAGCATCGACTCCTCGATGTCGAGCATCCCGAGCACCTGGCTGACGACCTCGGAGGGGATCTTGCCCTTGCTGCGGACCAGGAGCACCTTGGCGCGCTCGGCGTCGATCATCTCCTGCCGGATCCGTGCGTAGAGCTGCGACGGCGTCTCCTCGTCCTCAGCCGTGGCGAGCTGCTCCCAGGCCGCGAACGAGCGCTGGTCGAGGCGTGACCGGATCTGGTCGGAGACCCCGTGGTGGTCGTCGTACTCCAGCTCGTCGAGGCGGGCAAGGCCCGCGTCGGCGGCCTGCTGGAGGAGGGCTGCCCGGGCCAGTGCGTCCTCGGCCGGGTCGGGAGCGGGTACGCCGAGGAGGCGGGTCAGCAGCGGCAGGCTCAGGCCTTGGAGCAGGAGTGTCCCGGCCACCACGGTGAAGGCGGCGAGCAGGAGGACCTCACGGTGCGGGGCGTCCTCGGGGATGACGAACGCGGCGGCCAGGGTGACGACGCCCCGCATGCCGGCCCAGCCGATGAGGAAGGTCCAGGAGGCCGGCAACGGGTCCTCGCCGAGGCGGCGGAAGAGCCAGGTGGCGTAGACCCAGGCCAGGCGCACCGCGATGACGGTGGCGAGAGTCGCTCCGCAGACGAGCGCGATGCGAGCGGTGGAGAGCGTCGAGTCGGCGACGCCGGCCAGGATCCAGTCGAGCTGGAGGCCGATGAGCAGGAAGACGGTGTTCTCCAGGACGAACGCCACGGTGCGCCACGTGATGCGCTCGGTGATCCGCGACTGCGCGGTCTGGATGATCGGCGCCTTGTGGCCCAGCAGCAGGCCGGCGACCACGACCGAGATCACCCCCGAGGCGTGCACCTCCTCGGCGGCCACGAACGCCGCGAACGGGGTGAGGAAGGAGATCGCGGTGTCCATCAGCGGGTCGGTGACCTGCTTGCGGAGCCAGGCCACCAGCAGGAAGACCCCGATGCCGATGAGCAGGCCACCGCCCGCGGCACGGATGAAGTCGACGCCGATCTCGGTCACGGCCACGCCGGCGGACAGGGCGGCGATCGCGGTGCGAAGCGCGACGAGCGCGGTGGCGTCATTGAGCAGCGACTCGCCCTCGAGGATCGTCACCACCCGGCGCGGCAGCCCGATCCTGCGGGCCACCGCGGTGGCGGCGACCGCGTCGGGCGGGGCGACCACCGCGCCGATGGCGATGGCGGCCGCCCAGCCGATCCCGGGCACCAGCCACTGCACCACCGCGCCGACCGTCAGCGAGGTGATCACCACCAGCACGACCGACAGCCGCAGGATCGAGCCGCGGTTGGCGTTGAAGTCGACCAGTGAGGTCTGGATCGCGGCGGCGTAGAGCAGCGGCGGCAGCAACCCCAGCAGGACCACCTCCGACTCGAGGTGGATGGTCGGCACGGCCGGGACGTACGACGCCGCGGCGCCGACGACGATGAGCAGGAGCGGCGCCGGGACGTGCAGGCGGTCGCTGACGGCGGTCGCGGCCAGCACCACGGCGGCCATCGACACGAGCAGCAGGGCGAGTTCCACGCAGGGAGTCTCCCAGAAGCCTCAGCGCACGACGTCGTAGCGCTGCAGCGTGATCCCGTTGGAGTAGGCCGCGTGCTCGACCAGCCTCAGCCGGGTCTTCTCGCCCTCGCCGAACAGGCGCTTGCCGCTGCCGAGCATGACCGGGAAGACCAGCAGGTGGTAGCGGTCGACCAGGCCCGCGGCGGCCAGGCCCTGCGCCAGGGTGGCGCTGCCGTGGACGTGGATCTCGCCGCCCTCGGTCTGCTTGAGCTCGGCCACCTCGTCGAGGGAGCGCAGCACGGAGGTGTTGTTCCACTCAGGGTCCTGCAGGGTCGAGGAGACGACGTACTTCGGCATCGCGTTGTAGGTGGCGAACTCCTCCATCGAGGGCCACACCGGCGCGAACTCGTCGTAGGACTGACGGCCGAACAGGAGCGCGGTGGCGTCCTCGGTCTCACGGCCCTTGATCTCATAGGCCGCCTCGTCGAACTCGACGTCCTTGAAGGTCCAGCCGGCGTGCGGGTGGTCCCCGCCGCCAGGGGAGTCGACGATGCCGTCGAGGGTGATGAACTCGGTGACGATGATGGGTCGCATGGTCAGGCCTCTCTGCCGGGTGGGGTGGGTCGGGGTCGGGTGGGGGGTCGCGTCAGGACGCGAGCAGGTCGTCGATCTGGTTGATGGCGGCCGAGGCGCCCTCGACGACGCCCATCGCGAGCACCTGCTGCAGGGCCTCGGCGGAGGCGTACGTCGCGACGAAGGTCGCGTGGGTGGCGCCGCCGGCGTCGGCGAAGGAGTAGACCTGCGCGGACTCGGGCATCTCGGGGTTGGGGGTGAAGGACTCGTCGAGGGCGAAGCCGTCGTTGAACGTGAAGCGCTGCGGGGCCTGGACGTCGGTGACGTCCCAGTAGGCGTAGTACTTCTCGTCGTCCGGGCTGGTCAGGTAGTAGTTCATCCGGCCGCCGGGGGCCAGCTCGTGGTCGACGAAGGTGGCGGGGAAGCCGGGGGGACCCCACACGCGCTCGAGCTGGCGTGGGTCGGCGTACACCTCCCACACGCGCTCGACCGGCGCGGCGAAGTCGGCGGTGATGGTCAGGGTGAGGGAGTCGAGGTCGTGCTGGACGTCGGTGACAGGCATGGCTCAATCCGTTTCGTGGGTGGGGTCGGTGTGTCGGGTGGGTTCGGTGGCGAAGAGCTCGTCCATGCGGGAGATCCGGCCGCGCCACAGGGCCTCGAGCTCGGTGAGCATCGCGCCCACCGAACGCACGGCCTCCACGTCTCCGCTGGCCAGGGCCTCACGTCCCTGCCGACGCTTGGTCAGCAGGCCCGCTCGCTCCAGCACGGCGACGTGCTTCTGGACGGCGGCGAAGCTCATGTCGTAGCTCTGCGCCAGGGACGAGACCGAGTGCTCTCCGGCCAGCACGCGCCGCAGGATGTCGCGACGGGTGCGGTCGGCGAGCGCGTGGAACCAGGCATCGGCCCGGTCCTCGTCGATCTCGCTCATGGGCATAACGTACAACCAAATGGTTGTACGTTGTCAAGTGCCTGAGCGAGATCGCAGGGACTGACCCCAACAGGTGCCCCGGGCGCATGAGATCGACGCCGTGGGGGAACAGTGCATCGATCAGGGTGCGAGGTCCGTGGCCCGGAGTAGCATCGCCGGGCGCGGTGCGGAGCTCGTGCCGGCCAACTTGAGAGAAGTGGGGCACCACCCGTGCACAGACTCGTGGAAGGCCTCCGCCTCGGGGACCGCTACGTGTTGCAGCAGCGCATCGCCTCCGGTGGCATGTCCGACGTCTGGCGCGGTCTCGACGACGTCCTCCAGCGCGAGGTCGCGGTCAAGGTGATGCGAGCCGATCCGGACAACGAGGAGATCTTCGCCCAGCGCTTCCGCGACGAGGCACTGCACTCCGCGGCGCTGATGCACTCCAACATCACCACGGTCTTCGACTACGGCGAGGACGACCACCTCAGCTTCCTGATCATGGAGCTGGTCCCCGGGCTCCCCCTCTCGGCGATCATCCGCGAGCAGGGTGCGATGGAGCCGGAGTCGGTGCGCTCGATCATCGGCCAGTCCGCGCTCGCCCTCGGTGTCGCGCACGAGGCGCGCGTCGTGCACCGTGACGTCAAGCCCGCCAACATCCTGCTGCGGCCCGACGGAGTGGTGAAGCTGACCGACTTCGGCATCGCCCGTGCACTCGACGCGATCGGCCACACCCGCACGGGAGAGATGCTCGGCACCCCCAACTACATCAGTCCCGAGCAGGCCCTGGGCGAGCAGGCCACCGGCGCCAGCGACCTCTACTCCCTCGGCGTCGTGGCCCTCGAGATGCTCAACGGTGAACGCCCCTTCGACCGCGGCACCCCCATCGCGACCGCGATGTCCCACGTCAACGAGGCGCCACCGCCCCTGAAGGGCGACGTGCCCACCGAGCTCCGGGTCGTGGTCGAGGCGCTGCTGGAGAAGCAGCCCGGCGATCGTCCCGCCAACGCCCGCACCGTCGCGAAGATGCTCGGCATCGCCGAGAACGAGCTCTCCGGTCTGGCCGAGGGGCTGGCCACCGCGGTCAACGGCGAGTACGTCGAGGACACCCGCACGCCTGTGACGGAGCTCCCGACGATGGCCAGCAGCGCCGACGAGCTCCTCGACTAGCTCGAGGCCGGACGCCTGGTCGCCTCGTCCAGCAGGGCCGCCAGCGCGGCCGGCTGGGTGAACATCGGCCAGTGGCCGGAGTCGAGGTCGACCAGCTCGAGCGCAGTGGCGGCGGACAGCTCGGGGACATCACCGGACTCGATCCACTCCTGCGCCTGGGCCGGGCTGAACTCCGGGCAGATCAGCGTCAACGGCACCCCGTGGCGGCGCTCGTCGGTCCAGCGCACGATGCCCTTGGTGACGCCGACCGGGACCGGATGCGTCCCGGCCGCCACCTCGGCCTTGAGCTCGGGTGACATGTCGTCTGAGTCCGGGCCGGCGAAGGGCTCCCAGCCCGGGAACGGGACGCTGTCGCCGTCGGGCTCGAAGAAGTCGGCGTAGGCACTCTCGCCCGTGGCCGGGAAGCCGCCGATCAGTGCGACTCCCGTGACGGCGTCGGGTCGGCGGTCCGCGGCCACCCACGCGAGCGTGGACGCGGCGGAGTGACCGACGACGAGCGGGGCGCCCTCGGCGGCGTCGACCGCGGCCAGCACCGCCGCCGCCTGGTCGTCGTACGTCGCCGACGTGGCGCCGTCGCCCTGGCCGGGCAGCGTGACCGGGATGCCGCGGTGGCCGAGCTTCTCCAGCTCGGGCAGCACGTCGTCCCAGGCCGATCCGTCGAGCCAGAGTCCGGCGATCAGCACGATGTCCATGAGTTCTCCTTGGTGATCCGCGTGGGTGGCGAGGCGTCGGCCTCGAAACCGAGACTATGGGCCATTCCGGACGCTCTACGTCCGGTAGGAGTGGCAGCATCGCTCCATGAGCGAGATCAGCCCGACCGCGCGGGCGCTGCGGGCGCTGGACATCCTCCAGGGCCGCCCGGGCATCACGGCCGCCGAGCTGGCGCAGCGCCTCGGCGTCACCGAGCGGGCCGCGCGGCGCTACGTCGCGATCCTGCGTGAGGCCGACATCCCGGTGGAGTCGACCCGCGGTCCCTACGGCGGCTACCGGCTCGGCCGGGGGCTGCGGCTCCCGCCCTTGGTGTTCTCCGCGACCGAGGCCCTCGGTCTGGTGATGGCCGCGCTCGACTCCCAGCACGCGGTCGCCGATCCCGACGACCCAGTCGGCTCCGCACTCGGCAAGATCCTGCGCGTGCTGCCGACCAACGTGGCGCGGCAGGCGGTGATGCTGCGCGAGACCGCGCGCAAGGTGCCCGAGCGCACGCCGTCGAAGCCCGATCCGACGGTGACCAGCGACCTCGTCGCGGCGGTGGCTGCGCAGCGCCAGGTGCGGCTCGGCTACCGCACCGCGGCCGGCAACGCCCGGACGTTCGAGGTCGACCCGTGGTCGGTCGTGGTGCGCTACGGGCGGTGGTACCTGCTGTGCCTGTCCCACCACGCCGAGGCGCTGCGCACCTTCCGTGTCGACCGGATCAGCGAGGTCACCGTTCTCGAGGGCACCTTCGACGTGCCTGCCGACCTCGACCCGGCCGCGGCCCTGGAGGTCAACCTCGGCAAGGGGTGGGAGTACGACACGCACGTGGTGTTCGACGCGCCCTTGGGCGAGGTGGGGCCGTGGATCCGTCCGGTGCTGGGTGAGCTCCGCGAGCGTCCCGACGGCCGCTGCGAGCTGGTCGGCAGCACCAGCAACGCGCAGGCGTACGCCGGTGAGTGGCTGGCCGGGATCCCGTTCCCCTTCACCGTCGTCGGCGGCGACGAGCTGAGGGCCGCGGTGGCCGAGGTGGGCGAGCGGTTGAGCCGTGCCGTCACGCAGGACGCGCGTCCGGGCGGCTGACCGCGACCTCCGTGCCGAGGGTCCACCCGTCGGAGATGGGGAGGTAGTCGCCGCTCCAGAACTTGCCCGGGTCGTACCAGGTGGCGCGGCGGTCGTCACGCAGGATGCCCATCTCGATGTAGCACGTCGCCACGATCTCGGCGCAGAAGGCGGCCTCGGGGGTGACGCGCTGGCCGCGCTTGCGACGCGGGACGTAGGCGTCCCTGCCGCGCAGCCACCGGGCGCCGAGCTTGGTGAGGCTGGGGAACGAGACCCCGTCGAGGCGCGCGACCGTGCGCAGCATGCCGTCCTCCTCGTCGCGACCGATGACGGGGTGCAGCTGGCGCACCCAGGCGTCCTGCTCGTACTCGGTCTGCCACCGCGACACGGCCCCGCGCAGGTCATGGAGCTGGACGCCGCGGTGGTGGCCGCCGGTCCACATGTCGACCTGCTTCTTGCCGAGCTCGGCATGGAAGATCAGCGGCGGGAGGTCGTCGACCACGACCGCCATCCCGACATGGTTGACCGGCGAGTTGGTGACCGCGCGGATCGCCCGGTCGGGTGCGCGCCGCCCGCGGAACAGCCAGATGTCGCCGCTGCGGGTCAGGTCGACCGCCTGGTCGAGGGTCAGGGCCGATGCCATGCGCGGCAGTCTGCACCACCCTCGTCGGATCGAGGGCTACGCTCCCCGCATGCGCGTGTGGAAGCTCCTCGGCCTGGCCGGGATCCTGGCCGGCGTGGCCACCGGTGCGGCCGTCGCGAGGGACGAGCGCGTACGCCGTCACTACGACGCCGGCGAGATCCGCGAGCGCCTCCACGCCCGGCACGACGAGGCCGTGGCGCGGGAGGCCCTGGCGCGGGACGAGAAGCGTTGAGGGTGAGCACGAGCGAGGCGCTGGCGACGTTCTGGGGGATGGAGTCCGCGTGCGTGACGCCGCTCGGCGGTGGCATGAACTCCGAGACCTGGCTGGTGGAGCACGAAGGCTCGACCTACGTCGCCAAGGCGGTCTCCTCTGATGCGGTTGCCGACCTGGTGGCCGGCGCCGAGGTCGCGACGGCCCTGGCCGAGGCAGGCTTCGTCACCGGGCGTCCCGTCCCCACACGCGCAGGAAGCGTCGTGGAGCGGGAGGCCGGTCTGGCACTGCTGGAGCACGTGCCGGGCCGCGAGCTGGACGGTGAGTCCGACGAGGAGCAGCGATGGATCGCTGACACGTTGGCGCGGGTGCACGCGTCGAGCGACCCGGCGCGTGGCCCGAGTGCCGCCACCTTCGCGAGGGACTGGCTGTCACCCGAGATGCCCGGTGTGGCTGAGCACGCCTGGCTCGTCGACGCGATCCGGGCCGTTCGTGAGGAGACCGACGCACTCACACTCACCTGGTCGGTGCTTCACACCGATCCGGTCCCGGATGCGTTCATCCACGATGACCTGACGGGCGTGACCGGGCTGATCGACTGGGCGGGTGCCCGGCGTGGTCCGGTGCTCTACGACGTGGCGTCCGCGGTGATGTACCTCGGCGGGCGCGAGCACGCGACGACGTTCCTGGAGACGTACCTGTCACGGGGTTCGCTCGGTGAGGACGAGAGGCAGCATCTCGACGCGTTCGGCCGGTTCCGCGAGGCGGTCCAGGGGGTCTACTTCGCCGGGCGGCTGGCCATCGGCGACCTCACCGGCGGCGTCGACCACGCCGAGAACGTCAAGGGTCTGAGTGACGCGAGGCGGCGGCTGAGCGCGCTCGGACCCTGACGTTTCCCTGACAGATGTCAGGGTGCTCTGCGGGAGGTATCCCATGGCTCCGCCCTTCCGAGCCCTGCCACACTGCAAAGCATGACTGAGCAATCCACGGGGGAAGCGACGCAGCGCGTCGCCGCACGGGCACAGGACCTGACGAAGTTCTACGGCAAGGGCGAGGCCGAGGTGCGCGCCCTCGACGGCGTGACCGTCGACCTGATGACAGGTGAGTTCACCGCGATCATGGGGCCGTCCGGCTCCGGCAAGTCGACGCTGATGCACTGCTTGGCGGCACTCGACACGCCCACGGCCGGCGAGGCGGTCGTGGACGGCACCTCGCTCAGCCGGCTCAAGGACAAGGACCTCACGACGCTGCGCCGCGAGAAGGTCGGCTTCGTCTTCCAGTCGTTCAACCTCGTGCCCACCCTGAGTGCCGAGGAGAACATCCTGCTGCCGCTGAGCCTCGCCGGTCGCAAGCCCGACCGCGAGTGGTTCGACCAGGTGGTCGACGCCGTCGGCCTGCGCCCGCGGCTCGGCCACCGTCCGGCGCAGATGTCCGGCGGTCAGCAGCAGCGGGTGGCGTGCGCCCGCGCCCTGGTGAGCAAGCCCTCGATCGTGTTCGCCGACGAGCCCACCGGCAACCTCGACTCCACGAGCAGTGCCGAGGTGCTGAGCTTCCTGCGCCGCAGCGTCGACGAGTTCGGGCAGACCGTGGTGATGGTCACCCACGACCCGGTCGCGGCGTCGTACACCGACCGCATCCTCTTCCTCGCCGACGGCAAGATCGTCGACGAGCTGCGCGAGCCCGACCGCGACGCGATCCTCGACAAGATGGCGTCGCTCCAGGACGCGGCGATCGCGAAGGTGGCGGGCTGACGTGCTCCGCCTGACCTGGCGCAACCTGCTGGCCCGCAAGGTGCGCCTGATGATGAGCACGCTCGCGATCGTCCTGGGCATCGGCTTCCTGTCGGGCGTGATGACCTTCAGCACCGGCCTCAACGCCACGTTCGACAACATCGTCGAGGGCTCGACCTCCGACGCCATGGTGCGACCCGAGGGCGACCTCCAGGCCGCCAACGCCGGCGTGAGCACGACACAGTTCGTGACGCCGGCGGACGTGGACAATCTCGCGGCGCTGCCCGAGGTCGAGGCGGCCGTCGGGTCGGTCGACGGCATCGGCTCCTTCCTGCTCGGCAAGGACGACAAGCTGGTCGGCGGGCAGGGCGCACCGACCCTCGCCTTCAACTACGCGCCCGTCGACAACATGCAGGGCGACGAGATCCTCGTGCTCACTGAGGGGCGCTGGCCCGAGAAGCCCGGCGAGGTCACGCTGGACACGTCGTCCGCCGAGCGCGGCGCCTACGAGGTCGGCGACACGGTCACCATGATCGTGCCCACCGCTGAGCCCAAGCGGGACTTCACCCTCGTGGGCACCGCCGACTTCAACGGCGGCGGCACCGCCGGAGCCACCCTTGTCCTCCTCGACACCGAGGAGGCCCAGGAGATCTTCCTCGACGGTGAGGACGCGTTCACGAGCGTGGCCCTGACCGGAGCCGAGGGCGTCTCCCAGACCGAGCTCGCCGACGCGGCCCGGGCGGTCGCGCCCGCCGGCTTCACCGCGGTGACCGGCGACAAGGTGGTGAAGGAGACCCAGGACCAGATCGGTCAGTTCCTCGACGTCATCTCGATCTTCCTCACCACCTTCGCGGTGATCGCGATCGTGGTCGGCGCGTTCATCATCTTCAACACCTTCTCGATCCTGGTCTCCCAACGCGTGCGGGAGTCCGCCCTGCTGCGTGCCCTCGGGGCCAGCAAGAAGCAGGTGACGCGGTCGGTGCTGGTCGAGGCGTTCCTGATGGCGCTGGTCGGCTCGACGCTCGGCCTGCTCCTCGGCCTCGGCCTCTCGCGGCTACTGGCTGGACTGTTCCGCTCGTTCGGTCTCGACATCGCCGGAGACGTGCTCACGCTCACCCCGTTCACGATCGTCGCGGGCTACGTCGTCGGCGTCGTCGTCACGATGGTGGCCGCGTTCGTCCCGGCCCGTCGGGCGGCGAAGGTCGCGCCCGTCGCTGCCATGCGCGACGACCTCGAGGTGCAGGAGAAGAGCATGGGTCTGCGCCTCGTGCTCGGCGGGGTCGCCATGGTGATCGGCACTGCGCTCGCGGTCCTCGGCCTGATGGGCGCTCCTGGCACCGACGCCATCTGGATCGGGGCGGGAGCGGTGATCTGGGTGATCACCACGGCGGTGCTCGCCCCGGTCGTCGGGCACCCGGTGCTCGTCGCGTGCCGGGCTGTCTTCGGACGCCTCTTCGGCACTCCCGGCCTGCTGGCCGGCGAGAACGCGCTGCGCAACCCGCGGCGTACGGGCGCCACCGCCTCGGCACTGATGATCGGCCTCGCCGTCGTCTCGGCCGTGGGAGTCCTGGCCTCGTCGCTCAGCGCGACAAACGACAAGGTCGTCGACGACGAGTTCAAGAGCGACTTCCTCGTCCAGATGCCGACCTTCCAAGGCTTCCCGGCGCAGTTCGGCGACCAGATGGAGGCCGTGGACGGCGTCGCCCTGGTCTCGCGCCAGCAGGGCACGCCGGTGACGGTCGAGGTCGACGGCAAGCCCGACCAGACCTTCCTCTCGGGCGTCGACCAGGGCTTCCTGGACATCTACGACCTGGCCATGATCGACGGCAACGACCAGATGTCCGGGCACCAGGCGATCCTCAACGAGGGACGTGCCGACGACCTCGGAGCCCGTCCTGGAGACACCATCGACGTGGCGTTCCCCGGAGGCGAGACCATCGCGCTCGAGGTCGTCGGGGTGTCGGAGGAGACTCCCACCACCAGCGGCATCACGGTCCCCCTGTCGGTCCTGCGTGACGCCGGGGTCAAGCGCAGCGACTCCAGCCTCAGCATCATGGTCGAGGACGGGGCCGACCGAGGTGCGGTGAAGCAGGACCTGGAGGACGTCGTCAAGGACCTGCCGATCCTGGCGGTGCAGGACAAGGAGGAGTTCAAGGAGCTCATCAGCGGGCAGGTCAACCAGCTGCTGTACGTCATCTACGGCCTGCTCGCCCTCGCCGTCGTGATCGCGGTGATCGGCATCGTCAACACGCTGGGCCTCAGCGTCCTGGAGCGGACCCGCGAGATCGGGCTGCTGCGTGCCGTCGGGCTCTCGCGGCGCAAGCTCCGGTGGATGATCACCCTCGAGTCCGTGGCGATCGCCCTGCTCGGCGCGGTGCTCGGCATGGTGGTGGGGCTCGTCATCGGCGTGGTGCTGCGCGAGTCCCTCAAGGACGACCTCACCGAGCTGGCGCTCCCGTTGAACGGACTCGGCGTGTTCTTCGTCGTCGCGGTGATCTTCGGGGTGCTGGCCGCCATCGTGCCGGCGATCCGGGCGTCGCGGATGAAGGTGCTCGACGCCATCGCCACGGAGTGACGGGGGGCCGCCCGGGGTCAGTAGCCACCCTCGGGCGGCACCATCTCGCCGCGCACCCCGAGCAGCCGCACCGGGCGCGCGTCGTCGAGGGCGAGGTAGAGGGCGTACGCCGTCTGCGTGATGGTCTCGACGTCGTAGGTCGGCTCGGTCAGCTTGCGGACCTTCGTGAAGGTGAAGAACGGAGCGAAGCGCACCTTGAGGTGCACGCGTTGCACGGCGCGGCCCTCGGCCCGGACGTCGTCCACCACCCGCCCGGCGAGCTCGGCCAGCGCGGCGCGCACCTCGTCGGGCGCGGCGAGGTCGGCCTGGTAGGTCGTCTCGCGTCCGTGCGCTCGCGCCACCCACGGGGTGTCGTCCGGTCGCGAGCGCCCGCCGCCTCGCCCGAGCCGACCGAGGTGGCTTCCGCTCGACGGGCCGAACGCCGCCACCAGCGCCTCCTCGTCGGCGCCGGCGAGCTCCGCGACCGTGCGGATGCCGATGGCCTCCAGCCGGGCCCCGATCCTGGGGCCGACGCCCCACAGCGCAGTCGTGGACCGCTCGCCCATCACCTCCATCCAGTTGTCGCGGGTGAGGGTGAACGTGCCCTGCGGCTTGCCGAAGTCGGTGGCGATCTTGGCGCGTACCAACGTGTCGCCGATGCCGACCGAGCAGTGCAGGCCGGTCGCAGCGAGCACCGCGGCCTGGATCGCCCGGGCCGTGGCCAGCGGGTCGTCGGTCTCGACACCGACGAACGCCTCGTCCCAGCCGAGCACCTCCACGACGGCGCCCGGGGTCGCGCGCAGAGTCGCCATCACCCGAGCGGACGCCTCCTCGTAGACCGGGAAGTCGACGGGCAGGAACACCGCGTCGGGGCACCGTCTCTTGGCGAGCTTGAGCGCCAGCCCCGAACGTACGCCGTGCTTGCGGGCCTCGTAGGACGCGGTCGACACGACCGCCCGCTCGGTCGGGTCGCCGCGGCCACCGACCACGACGGGCCGCCCGACCAGCTCGGGACGGCGCAGCAGCTCGACGGCGACGAGGAACTGGTCCATGTCGACGTGGAGCACCCAGTGCTGGCTCACGCCTGCCTCATGTCTGCCTCACGGGGTCATTGTGGCGGAGCGGTCCGACAGCGAGGGGCGCACGAAAGATTGCGTGCACCGGGCAGCGCCGGCCCTGGGTCGTGCACGAAAGATTGCGTGCACCGGACGTCCCAGACCGTGCGCCGTGCACGAAAGGTTCCGTGCACGGCGGCGGCGTACGGTCGAGACATGACCAGCGACCAACCCGATCCCGACCCCTACGCCGAGCACCCGGAGGAGTCGATCTTCCCCGGCGCGGGGAGACGGGTCACCGACGAGGAGCGGGAGGCGGCCCTCCGCGCGGGGCTGATGGGCGCGACCGTGGGAGACACGGCGGATGCCGAGGAGGATGCCGGGGAGGATGCCGAAGGGTTTGCCCAAGAGGGTGCCGAGCCGGTCGGTGGTGGCGATCAGGCCGACTGACGGGCGAGATCGTGGAAGACCCGGGTCACCCCGTGACTCGGGAGCACCACGATCTGCAGGGCACCGGGCTGGCTCAGGTATGCCGGCGCGCCGCCACGGGGGTCGGTCAGCTGGCGATGTGCACGACGGCGTCACCGGAGTTGACCAGCGGTGCCTCGGTGCGCCCGATGACGATGCCGTCGCGGTTGGCGTAGACCGCCCGCAGGGTCTTGCCGAAGGAGTCGAAGAGGGTGCCGAGCCGCTCGCCGTCGCTGACCTTCTGGCCGAGCGCGGCGTCGAGGTGCAGGATCCCGGTCCGACGGGCGCGCACCCACCCGCTCGAGCGGCACTCCAGGCTCGGCTCGACCGGCGGCTCGTCGACGGGCTCGGTCATGCCGAGCGAGGCCAGCACGCGTCGTACGCCGATCACGCCCGCGTCGACGGCGTAGGAGTCGAACCGCAGGTTCTCGCCGCCCTCGTAGAGCAGCACCTTCGCGCCCTGCTCGCGGGCGGCGTGGCGCAACGACCCGTCGCGGATCTTGGCGTGCAGCATGACGGGGGCACCGAAGGCCTGGGCCAGCTCGCGGGTGCGCGGGTCGTCGAGGTCGGCGCGGACCTGCGGCAGGTTGCTGCGCCGGTCGGAGCCGGTGTGGAGGTCGATGCCGACCTCGCAGCCGGCCACGATCTCGCGCATGAAGAGGAACGCGATCCGGCCGGCGAGCGAGCCGCGGGCGGAGCCCGGGAACGAGCGGTTGAGGTCGCGTCGGTCGGGGAGGTAGCGGTCGCCGGTCATGAAGCCGAGGACGTTGACGATCGGGACCGCGACGAGCGTGCCGCGGAAGGTCTTGGGGTCGAGCGCTGCCATCACCTGGCGCACGATCTCGACGCCGGCGACCTCGTCGCCGTGGATCGCGGCATCGATCCAGACGCTGGGTCCGGCCTCGCGCCCGTGGACGACCCGCACCGGCAGCGTCACGTCGGCGCCGGTCACCAGCCGGGTGATCGGCAGCTCGAGCGCCCGCGCCGTCCCGGCGCGGATCCGGACGCCGCCGATGGCGAAGGACTCGCGCGGCATCACTTGCCCCAGTTCTTGCGGCGGACCGCCCGGCGCGGCCTGCCGCCGGCGTAGGAGCGCGCGGCGTCGACGAGGAAGCCGCGCTCGAGGGCCTCGCGGCCGATCAGCATCCGGAAGCCCATCTCGTCGCGGTTGCTCAGTGTCATCACGGTGGTGATGGTGCGACCGGCGAGGGTGACCTCCATGGCGACGGCGTACCTCTGCTCGACCTGGCCGTTGCTGCTGCGCACCTCGCGGCGATCGAGAACCGGCAGGCTCAGCTCGGCCACGTCTTCGTCGGAGCGCTGCCACGGGTGGATCGAGAACCGCACCCACTCCTGCCCGTCCACGTCGTAGGCCTCGAGGTCGAAGGCGTGGATCGCCGACGATCGGGCGCCGGTGTCGATCTTGGCCTTCAGCCAGTCGACGCCCGCCTGGGGGAGGGCCACCCACTCGCGCCACCCCACTACGGTGGCGGGGGAGTCAGCGTCGGACTCGGGCGCTGGGGGCGTGGACACCGCGCCATCTTCTCAGGTGGCCGCGTGCTTGTATGTCTGCCCATGAAGCTCGCCATCCTCTCCCGCGCGCCGCGCTCCTACAGCACGCAACGCCTGCGCACCGCCGCCGTCGACCGCGGTCACGACGTCAAGGTGCTCAACACGCTGCGCTTCGGGATCGACCTCACGGGGGAGGAGCCCGACCTGCTGTTCCGCGGCAAGCAGCTGTCGACGTACGACGCGGTGCTGCCGCGCATCGGCAACTCGATCACCTACTTCGGCACCGCGGTCGTGCGCCAGTTCGAGCAGATGGACGTCTACACGCCCAACACCTCCTACGGCATCGCCAACAGCCGCGACAAGCTGCGCGCGACGCAGATCCTGTCGCGCCACAAGATCCCGATGCCGGCCACGACCTTCGTGCAGGACCGCGCGGACGTGATCCCCGCGATCGAGCGGGTCGGTGGGGCACCGGTCGTCATCAAGCTGCTGGAGGGCACCCAGGGCATCGGCGTGATCCTGGCGCCCACCATCAAGGTCGCCGAGGCCATCATCGAGACGCTGCAGAGCACCCGGCAGAACGTGCTGATCCAGAGCTTCGTCAAGGAGAGCAAGGGCCGCGACATCCGCGCCCTGGTCGTGGGTGACCGCGTGGTGGCGGCGATGCGCCGGGTCGCCCAGGGCGACGAGTTCCGCTCCAACGTGCACCGCGGCGGCAGCGTCGAGCCCGTCGATCTCGACGAGGACTTCGAGCGCGTGGCCGTGCGCTCCGCGCAGATCATGGGCCTGCGCGTGGCCGGTGTCGACATGCTGGAGGGACGCAACGGTCCGCAGGTGATGGAGGTCAACTCCTCGCCCGGCCTGGAGGGCATCGAGGCGGCGACCAAGCTCGACGTCGCGGGCGCGATCATCGACTTCATCGACAACCAGGTCGCCTTCCCCGACATCGACGTACGCCAGCGGCTCACCGTCTCCACCGGCTACGGCGTGGCCGAGATCGTCGTGCACGCAGGCTCCGACATGGTGGGCAAGAAGCTGGGCGAGTCCGGCCTCGACGAGCGCGACATCACCGTGCTGACCCTGCACCGGGGCACCCAGGTGATCCCCAACCCGCGCATCAAGACCGTGCTCGAGGGCGAGGACCGGCTGCTGTGCTTCGGCAAGCTCGAGGAGATGCGGTCGATGATCCCCGACCGCAAGCAGCGTCGCGTCAAGCGGCTGATGAAGAAGCACCTGCCGCCGGCGTCTGCGTGAGCCGACGGGGTGCCTCTGCTCAGGGGTGGAGCGTGCCCTCCACGGCCCCGGCGGGATACGTGGCGTTGTGGACGTTGAGGTAGTACCTGCCCGGTCGCGCAGCGATGGCGCGGATGAGCGCCCGCGGGGCGCGCACGCACCTGGCGCCGCCGGTCACCGAGCCCGTCAGGTCCACGACGACCTGATCGTCCGAGCGGCGATGGATGTGGGCCGCGGACGGCTTCTGGATCCCAGACCACGAGATCGTCGCGCAGACGCGACGGACCGCCGGGCGCAGGCGCACGGTGGCCTTGCCGCTGCCGTCCGCGTCGCCGCTCGGGACGAGATGGGCCTGCAGGACCGTGGCCCGGCTCGTGGCCGGGACGGCGCTCGCGGTCGTGGCCGGCAGGAGCAGCAGGGCGGCGCCGACGGCGGCCGCGGCGCGAGTGGCAAGGGTCATGCACAGATGATGGGTGGCACGACCCCCCAAAGGGAAGAGTGACGGTCGGCGGGGCTGGTCCGGTCGTGTGCGGAGCGTCGGGGACAATCTGGCCCCATGGAAGGCCCGCTGCCACTCGCCCTGGTCGTCGCCTCGCTCGCGTTCGCGGCGGTGGTGCTCGTCTACGTCGCGCTGGGGCGTACGCCCGACTGGGGGCTGCTGGGCTTCGCCGGCGTGATCGAGGTGGGTGCCCTCGTCCTGCTGGTGGTCGCCGCGACCCAGGTCGGCGGTGTCGACCTGCACGGTGGTGCGGCCGTCACGTTGTTCGGCTACCTGCTGGCAGCGCTGGTCGTCCTGCCGCTCGGCTTCGCGTGGTCGCTGGCCGAGCGCAGCCGCGGCGCCACGGCGGTGCTCGCCGTCGTCGCGCTGACCGAGGCGTTCCTGGTCGTCCGCGCCCTCCAGATCTGGCCGTCGTGATGACGGACCCGGCTCCGGCGTCCACCCGCAGCGGCGCCGGCCGCACCCTCGTGGCGGTGTACGGCGTCTTCGCGCTCGCTGCGAGCGCCCGTTCCCTCGTACAGCTGCTGACCAGGGCCGACGAGGCACCCGTGGCCTACGGACTTTCGGCCCTGGCCGGTCTCGTCTACATCGCCGCCACCCTCGGCCTGGCCGAGATCGGCCCCGACCCGCGGCGGCTGGCGTGGGGCGCCGTCACCTTCGAGCTGGTCGGGGTCCTCACGGTCGGCACGCTCACGGTGCTGGACCCGGGGCTCTTCCCCGACCAGACCGTGTGGTCGTCGTACGGCGCGGGCTACGGCTGGCTCCCGCTGGTGCTGCCGTTCGCGGGGATCGCCTGGCTGCTGCACACCCGGCGCACCCACGGACTTCGCACCTGACCGCGCACCTCGACCAGCGATGCCGGCTCAGCTGATCGCCGGGAACTCCTTCATCGCGTGGTCGGCGATCTTCTTCATCATGAAGGCGTCGATGCCGCCGCCCACCAACCCCCCGGCGACGGGGATGCCGCGGCCGAGGCGGGACAGCAGCTTCTCGCTCACCCCGCGCATCAACCGGAACCCGACGGCCTTGTTGACGACCATCAGTGCCGCGGGCGGCATCCCCCGGAGGGCGTACGACGTCAGCCGGCTGCCGGTCGTCGCCATCCCGGCCTTCTTGAGGACCTCCTCGGAGTCCGAGCCGACGAGGGTCAGCAGGACCGCGGTGCGCACGCGCGGCTCGTCGACGTCGTAGCCGCGGAGGGTCGCGATCCCGCCGACCATCCGCACCGCCTGGATGTAGAACTCGGCCACGTTGAGCGGCAGCGAGACCGGCATCGTGATGAAGCCGCCCAGGCCGGTGACGAAGCCGCCGATACCACCCTTGACGGTGCTGGCGCGCGCCAGCCGGGCGACCGCCTGCTCGCGGTCACCGTCGACGTCGAGCAACGCCTCCTCGGCGAGCTCCCGCGCGGAGCTGAGCGGCCCCCGCCCGTCGAGTCCCGTGTCGACCAGCATCGCCACCAGCCGGTCGACCGGTCCGGGGTCGGCCTGCGGGTCGTCAGCGGCGTCGAGCGCGGCCTTGGCGGTGCGCGCCTCGGAGCTGCCGGAGGTGAAGAGGTCCTTGAGTCCCATGGGGCACACCCTACGAACGCACACTATGAACACAATGGTGAGACACACGTCACACCCGAGTAGCCTCACCGCACCGGGGGCCGCTCCTCGATGCCCGTTCCCCACCGGAGGCCCTGATGCCCCAGCGTGCCCGCCATGAGCGGTCCGTCGCGCGCCAGGTGCTCGGCCTGCAGGTGATCGCCGTTCTCGTCCTGGTCGTCACGGCGCTCCTCCTCGCGACGTACGACGCGCGCTCCGACATCCGCTCGGGCGCACGCGACGAGGCGGTCTCGGTGGCTCGAGCGGTCGCCCGGTCCCCGGTCCTCCACGAGGCGATGGCGACCGGCGACCCGTCCGCTCTCCTCCAGCCCTACGCCGAGGCGGTGCGGGTGGACACCGGCGTCGACTTCGTCGTGATCATGGCCACCGACCGCACCCGCTGGTCGCACCCCAACGAGGACCTGCTCGGCGAGAAGTTCATCGGCAACCTCGGCCGTGCGTCGGTGGGCGAGGTCTTCACCGAGGAGTACGCCGGCACGCTCGGGCCGTCGATCCGCGCGATCGTGCCGGTGTTCGGCACTTCGGAAGAGGCGCCCGTCGTGGCCCTGGTCTCGGTGGGGATCACCCTCACCCAGCTCGACGACCTGCTGCTGGACGAGTTCGCGGACATCGTGGTGGCGGCGCTCTCCGTGCTGGTGGTGGGGGTGCTGGGCGCCTGGCTGATCAGCCACCGCCTGCGCCGGCAGACCCACGGCCTGGGCGAGCGCGAGATCACCCGGATGTACGAGTACTACAACGCGGTCCTGCACGCCGTCCGCGAGGGACTGCTGCTGATCGACCTCGAGGGCCGGGTCCAGCTCGTCAACGACGAGGCCCGACGGCTGCTGCGGCTCCCCGACGACGCGGTCGGGCGCTCGCTCGGCGACCTCGGCCTGCCGCCGGCGCTGGTCGAGGCGGCGGCAGGCGAGCGGGGGGCGGACGAGGTCTACGTCACCGGCGACCACGTGCTGGTCGCCAGCTCGAGCGCGGCGTACTGGGAGGGTCGCGAGGTGGGTGCGGTGGTCACGCTGCGCGACCACACGGAGCTGCAGGGCCTGACCGGCGAGCTCGACATCGTGCGGGGCCTGACCGAGTCGCTGCGCGCCCAGACGCACGAGGCCGCCAACCGGCTGCACACCGTGGTCTCCCTCATCGAGATGGGCCGGCCCGACGATGCCGTCGACTTCGTGACCGACGAGCTCCGGGTCGCCCAGATGCTGGCCGACCGGCTGGTCGGTGCAGCCGGTGATCCCGTGGTGGCCGCCCTGCTCCTCGGCAAGTCGTCCGAGGCGGCCGAGCGTGGCATCTCCCTCACCGTGAGCGGCGAGCTGCCCGCGGAGTTCGACGTCGGATCCTCCCGCGACCTGGTGACCGTGCTGGGCAACCTGGTCGACAACGCGCTCGACGCGGTGGCCGGCGGCACCGACCGGCGGGTGGTGGTGCACCTCGAGGGCTCGGCCACCCACGCGCGGCTGGTCGTCGGCGACAGCGGTCCCGGCCTCAGCCCGGAGGAGGCCGCCCACGCACTGGAGCGCGGCTGGACCACCAAGGCCGACGCGGGGGACGGCCGCGGGGTCGGCCTGGCGCTCGTGTCCCAGGTGGCCCGTCGCCTCGGCGGTGGCGTCACCATCGGCCGCTCCTCGCTCGGCGGTGCCGAGCTGGTCGTCACGATCGGTGAGCAGCCGTGAACGACACCACCAAGGGCAACAGCGACGTCCGGGTCCTCGTCGTCGAGGACGAGCCGCTCGTCGCCGAGGCGCACGCCGAGTACACCCGCCGGGTCCCGGGCTTCGAGGTGGTCGGCGTCGCCCACTCCGCCTCCGAGGCGTCCCGCATGCTCGGCGACCGCGACGTCGACCTCGTCCTGCTCGACATGTACCTCCCCGACGGCCACGGTCTCGGGCTGCTGCGCAACCTCCGCGCCGCCGGCGACCTGTGCGACGTGATCGCGGTGACGTCGGCGCGCGATGCCGACATGGTGCGCCGCGCCGTGGCGCACGGGGTGGCGCTCTACCTCATCAAGCCGTTCACGTTCCCGATGTTCCGCGCCAAGCTCGAGCAGTACGCCGACTACCGCCGTCAGCTCGTCGACGCACCCGAGCAGGTGCTGCAGGACGAGGTCGACCGGATGCTCGGCTCGCTGCGGGTCGCGACGTCCGACGGGGCGCTGCCCAAGGGGCTGACCGCCGACCGGCTCAAGGAGGCGATGGACCACCTCCGCCGCCCGCCCGGCGTGCTGTCGGCGCGGGAGCTCGCCGAGCGGCTGGACAGCTCGCGGGTCACCGCCCGCCGCTACCTCGAGCACCTCGCCGACATCGGTGTCGTCACCCGCGCGCTGCGCTACGGCGGCAGCGGAAGGCCGGAGGTGGAGTACCGCTGGCACTCGCGCTGAATGGCGCTCGCTTCGCTCGCGCATGCTCGGCGCCCTCGAGGACGTCGTCTTCCCTCCTCGACTCGCTCGCTGCGCTCGCATCGCTCGTCAGTCCAGACGGCGTCGGGCGCCGAGCCCCACGACGACCTGACCTCGGGGCTCGCCACGCTCGCTGGGTCAAGGAAGGCCTCCAGCATGTGGAGCCCTGACCGCGCGCTCGCCGCCCCGACGTTGTCTGGACTGACGAGCGAGCAAGCGTGACGAGCGCAGCGAGACAGCGCCGTCGAGCGAGGAGGGAAGACAACGTCCTCAGGGGCGACGAGCACGGGCGAGCGGAGCGAGCCCCATAGACCTAGTCGTCCTCGCCCTGGAACACGACCTCGCGCTTCTGTCGTACGGACGGGAGCAGCGCGATCACCACGATGACCAGGGCGAGCGCGAGCAGCGACGCCGAGATCGGCCGGGTGACGAACACCGACAAGTCGCCCCGCGAGATGATCATCGCCCGCCTGAGGTTCTCCTCCAGCAACGGGCCGAGGACGAAGCCCAGCAGCAGCGGAGCGGCCTCGCACCCCCAGCGGATGAGGAAGTACCCCAGCAGGCCGGCCGCCGCGATCGCGAAGATGTCCCAGGGATTCAGGCTCAGGGAGTAGCAGCCGATCGAGGCGAAGGCGATGATCGCCGGGAACAGCACGCTGTAGGGCACGCTCAGCATCCGCACCCAGATCCCGATCAGCGGCAGGTTGAGCATCACCAGCAGCAGGTTGCCGATCCAGAACGACGCGATGAGACCCCAGAAGAGCTCTGGCTCGTCGTTGATCACGTTGGGACCCGGAGTGATGCCCTGGATGATGAAGGCGCCCACCAGCAGGGCCATCACCGGGTGGGCCGGCAGTCCCAGGGTGAGGAGCGGGATGAAGGACGTCTGTGCGGCCGCGTTGTTGGCCGACTCCGGCGCCGCCACCCCCTCGATCGCACCCTTGCCGAACTCCTGCGGAGTCTTGGAGATCCGCTTCTCCAGCGAGTACGACGCGAAGCTCGCCAGCACGTGGCCGCCGCCGGGCAGCACGCCGAGCAGGGACCCGAGGGTCGTCCCGCGCAGGACGGGCATCCGGATGCGCCGGAAGTCGTCCCGTGTGAGCCACAGGCCCTGCACCTTCTTGGTGACCAGCGTCGCGTTGTGCCGCGACTCGAGGTTGCGGATGATCTCCGCCAGGCCGAAGAGCCCCACGGCGAGTGACACGAAGTCCAGTCCGCCGTAGAGCTCGCGCACGCCGAACGTGAAGCGCGGCACGGCCGTGAACTGGTCCTGCCCGATCGTGCCCAGCAGCAGGCCCAGCACGATCATCGCGAGCGCCTTGAGGGCCGACCCGCTGGCGAGCGCGATCGAGGCGAGAAGCCCAAGGACCACGATGGAGAAGTAGTCCGCCGACCCGAACTTCAGGGCGACCTGGGCCAGCGGTGGCGCGAAGAGCGCCACCACCACGGTGGCCACGGTCCCGGCGAAGAACGAGCCGAGCGCGGCCGTGGCCAGCGCGGGACCGGCTCGTCCCTGCTTGGCCATCTCGTGGCCGTCGAGGGCCGTCACCACCGAGGACGACTCTCCTGGCAGGTTGATCAGGATCGCGGTCGTCGACCCGCCGTACTGCGCGCCGTAGTAGATGCCGGCCAGCATGATGAGCGAGGCCACCGGGTCGAAGGAGAAGGTGATCGGCAGCAGCAGCGCCACCGTGGCGGTCGGCCCGATGCCCGGCAGCACGCCGACCATGGTGCCGAGCGTGACACCGAGCAGGCAGATGAGGATGTTGCTCGGCTGCAGTGCCGTCTCCAGCCCCAGGAGGATGCCGTCCACGTCAGCCTCCCAGCCATTCGCCCAGGACGGGCAGCCGCAGCTGGAGCAGCGCGACAAACACGACCAGGCAGAGTGCCGTGAGCCCGATCGCGATGAACAGCGCCTGCGTCGGCTTGGTCTCGCGGCCGGCCAGGGCGGAGACGAAGGTCGTCACCAGCAGGGCGGGGCCGAGCCCCAGGCCGCGAACCGTGAACCCGAAGAACATGACCGCGCCGAGCAGCAGGCCCATGCGTCGCCACGGGATCGGTCCGCGATCGGCGTTGGCGACCGTGGGGTCGACGCCGCGGAACGACGCGACCACGATCACCAGGCCGAGCACGGTGAGGATGCTGCCGAGGGCGATCGGGACGTAGCCCGAGCCCATCCGCAGCGCCGTCCCGACGTCGTACCTCGAGCCGCCGATGGCGAAGGCCAGCCCGAGGACGACGAAGGTGCCGCCGGCCATCAGGTCGGGGAGGGAGGGCCCGGGCCGTCCTCCGCCGAGGCGCCCGGGCGAGTCCCCGGGCGCCGCAGGGTAGGTGCTCATCCGCCCGTGACCCCCGACTCCTCGATGATCGGGGTCCAGAGGTCGATCTGCTCCTCCAGCTTGGCCGTGTGGGCCTCCGGCGTGACCTGGTCCTCAGCCACCGGAGTGGTGCCGAGGTCGGCGAACTTGTCGATGACGTTCTGGTCGGCCAGCGCGACCTTGAGGGCGTCGGTGAGCTTCTGGACGATCTCGTCCGGTGTGTCGGCGGGGACGTAGAGCCCGTGCCACACGCCGACCTCGACGTCGGGCAGGCCGGCCTCGGCCGTGGTGGGCAGGTCGGGAAGCGCGTCGATCCGCTCGGGGGTGGTGACCGCGTAGCCCTTGATCTTCTCGGCCTGGAGCTGCGTGACGGTGTTGGTGGTCTGGTCGCACATGAAGTCGACCTGGCCGCCGGCGAGGTCGGTGAGGGCCGGGCCGGTCCCGTCGTAGGGCACCTCGGTGAGGTCGACCCCGGTGGCCTGCTCGATGAGCAGGCCGCACAGCTGGGACGCGGCGCCCACACCGGCGTTGGCGAGGGTCACCGTGTCGGCGTTCTCCTCGACGTACGCGATCAGCTCCTCGAGCGTCTCGGGCTCGAAGTCCGGGCGGGCGACGATCGTCATCGGGACGTCGGTGACGAGGCCGACGGTCTTGAAGTCCTCCAGCGGGTCGTAGGCCAGGTCGGGGTAGAGGCCGGGCGCCGTCGACATGCCGATGTGGTGGACGAGCACCTGGTAGCCGTCGCCATCCTCGTCGGCCACCTGGCCGGCGGCGATGGTGCCGCCGGCACCTTCGACGTTCTGCACGACGACCTGCTGGCCGAGCTCCTTGGACATCGGCTCGGCGATCAGGCGGGTGACGGTGTCCGTAGGTCCGCCGGCGGCGAAGGGCACCACGAAGGTGATCTCCGACTCGGGGTAGGCGGCGGGGTCTGCGTCGCCGCCACCGCACGCGGCGAGGGACAACATGGTGAGGCAGGCGAGTGAGGCGAGGGGGATCTGCCGACGCATGGCGGGCTCCTTCAAGGGGGTGGTGTGTCGCCCGTCACACTGCTGGCAACGGCCCTCGGGGTCACCGTTGTGCACCTTGTGTTCACGGCTCCGCGGTCGCGCCCGGTCCCGGCACCCCAGCCGGGTAGTCCCCATCAGATGGGTTGCGGGAGCACCCTCGGGGCAACCCGATCGCTGGGGACTGCCGGGGCGGGGCGGGCCCACTGGTCCCGGCTGATCAGCACCTCGCGGAGCACGTCGGGCCGGTCGGTGATGATCCCGTCGACCCCCGCGTCGAGGAGGGAGCGCATGGTGGCCGGGTCGTCGACGGTCCAGACGACCACCCGGATGCCGAGCTCGTGCGCCCGCGCGATGACGCGCTCGGAGTGGATCGGCAGCCGGCCCAGGCGCAGCGGCACGTGGGCGAAGGCACCCCTCGCCACGCTCGCCGAACGCAGGCCGACGGGCCGTACGCCCCCGCGCGAGCACGCGATCAACGTCGTCAGCGAACGCCAGCCGAGAGCCGTCGTGACGCCCGGAGCCTCGTCCTGCAGGCGGCGCAGCCAACGGCTCCAGGCGCCCGCGACGCAGATGCGCTGGGCCCAGCTCGGGTTGGCGCGCAGCAACCGCGCCATCGGGGCGATCGACGCCTCGTCCTTGAGGTCGATGGCGAACCTCGTCGCGGGGAAGCTCGCCATCGCCTCGGCCAGGGTCGGGATCTGGTCGGTGCCTTCCACGCGGAGCCGCCGGAGCTCGGCCAGGTCCAGGTCGGCGACCCGTCCGGGGTGGCCGGTCACCCGGCGCAGCGTCGCGTCGTGGAAGCAGACGACGTGCCCGTCACGTGTGGTGTGCACGTCGGTCTCGACGTGGGTCAGGCCGAGGGAGGTGGCCCTCCCGAAGGCGGCCAGGGTGTTCTCGGGCGCGAGCCCCATCCCACCGCGGTGAGCGATGGCGAGTGGTCCGAAGTGGTCGCCGTAGCTGGTCACGACCTCAGCATGGGTCGGTCCTGACGGGGTTGTCGCGCCCGGACGGGGTGCTGCGGCGAGTGTTCACCGAGGCTTCGCACTGGGACACCCTGGTGGACGCTGGGGCACCGGCATGGCGCCACTCGAGCGGACATATGGCCGCTCGAGTGGCGCCGCGGCGCGGTCACGTGCGGTAGCCGCCGAGCAGCTCGGCGAGGCGCAGGTGCGGCTGGGCCTCCTCGCGGCGGCCCTTGCGCTGAAGGGCGCGGCCGACCAGGAGATGGGCGTAAGGCTCGTTGGGGTCGTGCTCGAGCAGCTCGGTGGCGACCCGGATGGTGCCGTCGAGCTGCGCGGAGTGGAAGAGCGACCGCGCCAGCAGCAGGCGTACGTCGGTCAGCTCGTGCCCCACGTCGGCGGAGTCGTTGATCAGCTCGGTCAGCAGCACGGCCGCCTCGCGGTAGGCCCGCTCCTCGAAGAGGGACTGGGCTCGCACCCAGCGATCGTGGGCGGTGTCGTCGAGCATGCCCGCGTGTCCGCGCAGCAGGTCCTCGAAGGGGGTGAAGTCGGTCATCGTCGCTCCTCTCGCGAAGCCGTCCAGGGGACGTCGGTCATCCGAGCGTGCGCCTGGACGTGGGCCCAACGTCGTACGCCCACCGGCGATTCCACGGAATACTTCGGGTCGCAGCCTCGTTGGAGATGATACAAACTTGAACTAGATGGAGGGCATCATGCAGTTCGGCATCTTCAGCGTCGGCGACGTCACCCCGGACCCGACCACCGGTCTCACGCTCTCCGAGGGCGAGCGGATCGCGCTGATGACGCGGGTCGCGCTCAAGGCCGAGGAGGTCGGGCTCGACGTCTTCGCGACCGGCGAGCACCACAACCCGCCGTTCGTGGTGTCGGCCCCGACGACGCACCTCGCCTACATCGCCGCGAAGACCGAGCGGCTGCTGCTCTCGACCAGCACCACGCTGATCACCACCACCGACCCGGTGAGGATCGCCGAGGACTACGCCTTCCTCCAGCACCTCTCCGGCGGCCGCGTCGACCTGATGATGGGACGCGGCAACACCGGTCCGGTCTACCCGTGGTTCGGCAAGGACATCCGCGACGGCATCAAGCTGGCGGTGGAGAACTACCACCTCCTCCGCAAGCTCTGGCGCGAGCCGCAGGTCAACTGGCAGGGCCAGTTCCGTACGCCCCTGCAGGGCTTCACCTCCACGCCCGCGCCGCTCGACGGCACGCCGCCCTTCGTGTGGCACGGCTCGATCCGCAGCACCGAGATCGCGGAGCAGGCCGCCTACTACGGCGACGGCTTCTTCCACAACCACATCTTCTGGAACAAGGAGCACACCGAGGCGATGGTGAAGCTCTACCGACGCCGCTTCGAGCACTACGGCCACGGCGCCGCCGACCAGGCCTACGTCGGCCTGGGCGGGCAGGTCTTCATGGCCTCGACCGAGGCCGAGGCCAAGCGGGTCTACCGCCCCTACTTCGACAACGCCCCGGTCTACGGTCACGGCCCGTCTCTCGAGGACTACACCAAGATGACGCCACTGACCGTCGGCACTCCCGAGCAGGTCATCGAGCGCACCCTGGGCTTCGCCGACTACGTCGGTGACTACCAGCGCCAGCTCTTCCTCGCCGACCACGCCGGCCTGCCGGAGTCACTGGTGATGGAGCAGCTGGAGATGCTCGGCACCGAGGTCGTGCCCGTGCTGCGCAAGGAGTTCGAGCGCCGCCGTCCCGCGCACGTGCCGTCCGACCCGCCCACGCACGCCTCGCTCGTGGCCGCCGGCCCCGACTCCCCGCACCACCTCGTCGAGCCCGCCCGGGCGCTGGCCGAGGCCGCCGCATCGTCGGTCGAGGAGGGCGCATGAGCCGTCGTGTCGTCGTCGTCACCGCGGGACTCACCGTCCCGTCGTCGACCCGCCTGCTCGCCGACCAGCTCGCCGAGGCGACGACCGCGCAGGTGACGGCGCGCGGGGAGTCGGTGGACGTGGAGTTCGTCGAGCTGCGGGAGGTGGCCGGCGAGCTGGCCACGTTCATGGTCACCGGCGGCATCCCGACGCCGCGCCTGACCGAGCTCCGCGAGCGCGTCTCGGGGGCCGACGGACTGATCGCCGTCACCCCGGTCTTCAACGCGAGCTTCAGCGGCCTGTTCAAGATGTTCTTCGACGCCCTCGACCCCGACGCGTTGACCGGTACGCCGGTGCTGATCGCCGCGACCGCCGGCAGCGCCCGGCACTCGCTGGTCCTCGACCACGCGATGCGGCCGCTCTTCGCCTACCTCCGCGCGGTCGTCGTACCCACTGGGGTGTTCGCGGCGACCGAGGACTTCGGCAGCCACGGCCTGTCGGACCGGATCACCCGGGCCGCCTCCGAGCTCGCCGCGGCGGTGCTGAGCCAGGGGGACTACGGCGTCGGCGGGTTCGCCCCCGACCTCGCCGCCCGGCCGCGCCGCAGCTCCGGCACCCAGGTCGAGGCCGACGTCACGCCCTTCGGCGACCTGCTGCGGGGCCACTCCGGCTCGGACTGACCCATCCGGATCAAAAGCCCGCTCACTTGACACTGCCGCCGAAGGAATCGACGGTCAGGTCGTCGATCAGCCACTCACCGTTGCGGTTCTCGAGCGTCGCAGTGCCCTCCCAATGTGACTCCTGCGGCGCGCCCGCATCGAGCTGCAGCTCTCGGCCGCGCACGGGGTAGCTCGAGCCCGTGCTGGCGAAGGCGAAGTCGATCCGGATCCTGTCACCGGACCATCGCCGGTCGGACAGCTCGACGCGTACGTCGGAGTCGGTGATGCCGGTCGGATGACCGTCCATGCCGTCCTCGTACGCCACAGTGGGGTGGACGTCGCGCGAGGTGAGGTAGACCGCCTGCCTGTCGATCTGGACGCCGATGGGGTCTTCTGCCCGACCCTTCACGGCGAAGAAGGCCCGGACGGTTGCCACAGCCGCCTGCATGGCGTCCGCGTCAGCCGAGCTCGGAGACGCGGCAATCGGGGTCGGCGCGGCGTCTCTCGAGGATGACGGTGCCTCGCACGCGGTGCTACTCAGCGCCAACATCAGCACCGCGCACACTGCCAAGCTCAGGCGGTATCCCCCCTTGTCCACGGGCTGATGCTAGGGAAGCCGGCGCGTGAGGGCTGGGGAACTCGGCATTCAGCTCTCAGTCATGCCGTCGCGCCTGGTGCGAAGGCGCCGACCCGCGGGGGCGCTGCACCACCCAGCCCATCGGGTGTGCCCGGACCCGTCGGACGGTGGTTGCCTCGATGGTCCGTCACCGAACCCGAGGAGGACCGCCATGGGCGACACCGTGTGGAGCTACCGCGACAGCGAGTGGGCGCAGGACCGCGACCTGGTCGGCTACGACGTCGAGGTCGAGGGCGGCTCGATCGGCAAGATCGACAAGGCCAGCACCGAGGCATCCAGCCAGTGGCTGGTGGTCGACACCGGCTTCTGGATCTTCGGCAAGAAGCGCGTGATCCCCGCTGGCGTCGTCGTCGGCATCGACCACGAGGATCGCAGGGTCATCCTCAGCATGAGCAAGAACCAGATCCAGGCCGCGCCGGACTACGACGACTCCGAGTGGGCCAACGAGGACACCCGGACCAGGCACGCCGACTACTACCGGCCGTACGCCCCGCAGGACCGGGACTGACGTGTCGCCCGTACGCATCCGGCCTCTCGGCGGTGGCCTCGGCTGCCTGATGATGATCCTGGTGTCAGTCGTCCTCTCCGTGCTGCTGACCGTGGTCCTTAACCTCGGTCGCTGAACCCTTCCCGGCGCCCCCCGCGCTGGCTAACGTGGAACGGACCTGCCGAGCCCGTGAGGAGCACCCGATGGCCGTCCTGCTCAACCCCTACCTCAACTTCCCCGACGCCAAGGCGCGCGAGGCGATGGAGTTCTACCAGTCGGTCATGGGGGGTGAGCTCAACGTGATGACCTTCGGCGACATGGGCACCGAGGGCCCCATGGCCACCCAGGTCATGCACGGGCAGCTCGAGACGCCCGGCGGCATCACGCTCATGGGGGCCGACGCCCCGCCGGAGATGGTGCAGGTCACCTTCGGTGACAACGTCTCGATCAGCCTCTCCGGCGGTCCCGAGGACGGCGACCAGCTGCGGGGCTGGTTCGCGGCGCTGTCCGAGGGCGGTCAGGTCCGGCAGCCGCTGGAGCCCGCCCCCTGGGGCGATGAGTTCGGCATGTTCGTCGACCGCTTCGGGATCAACTGGCTGGTCAACATCGCGGGCGAGTCTCAGGCCTGAGGGCGTAGGCGTTGGGGTCGCGCGCCCTCAGCTCGTGAGTCATACCGCCCAGATTGACGCGCCCCCTACCGGCAACCCTCCACGGTCGGAGTCAGAGAGATCGCGCAACGCCCAGTGCCTGGCTGCCGTCAGGTCCTTGTTTGGGCGGTGTAGTGCTACGCGGAGTCAGTGGCTCGCCACGGCGCGTCGCGGTCCTCGAGGGTTTCCAGCATCAGCTGGCACCACGTCTGGGAGGCGCCTGCGGCGAGGCGCGCGTGGCGTGGCCGGACCCAAGTGGGGACGCTCTCGCGGCCGTGGCCGGTGCCGACCTGATTGCGAAGCTCGGTGATGCCCTGCGTCAGGCTGGTCAGCGACTGGAGGATGCGGCGAAGGGCCTTGCCTTCCTCGGCTGTTCCTTCGACACCAGACGCATTCAATCTCAGCGCCTCCTGCGCGCGGGCGACGAGCTGCGGGACGTCGTCGGACTTCGTGTAGGCGATTTTCCGGCTTCGGAGCACGAGTTTGGCGGTCGACTCAACGAGCTCCTTCGCGACACTGACGGCCAACCGCGGGTCGCTCTCGATGCTGTCGTTGAGGCGGCGAAGGTGGTCGCGAATGGCAGAGGCGTCCGGGAGCGAGGACAGCAACTCGGTGGCGAACTGAACCTGCGCGGACCCGACAATCTGGGTCTGCTCGTCCAGCGTGAACCCGTCCCGACGAAGCTGGTCGATGAACCGCTCGGTGAACTCCACAGCCAACGGCTCTGTCTCAGAACGGTGGGTCATCTCGAACAGGACGTGATTAACGACCTCGACTAGTTTCGCGATGTCGGCGGGGTGGTCGAGGTTCAACGTGGAGATGTACTGGATCGCGAGCCCGCGTCGCTGGCCGCTGACCTCGCTGGCGGCTGAAGCGTCGCCGAGTTCGACGTCGGCGTCGTCGAAGAGGTCTGTGATGGTCGCAAGCGTCCACGAGCCGGCGAACTCGTCGCCGAGTATCCGCAAGGTTCGCTTGGAGAACCGGGCCATGTCGGTGCGCCTCCTTCTGGTCGACACACCTTAGTTCGGCTCGGCGAGACCGACGTCGCCCTTTGCCCTATGCGCTGGGGAGGGGTCCGCTGCACGAACTGGTGTCAGCTTGACCTAGCCCATATCGCCGCCAATGACTGTCAAGCCGTGAACGTGGTTGGCACTTCGCGTCCCGGCGTGGCCGCGCTGGCCCGGTGCCCGGTAGGACCAGGCCCCTCTCCCCCTGCATTCGCCCACACCGCGCGGAGCGGCTGTAGGCCAACATGGGCAGTGTGCAGTTCAGCTCGAACGTGGGGCTAGGTCTCGCCTGCGAAAGTTCAACAGGGAGGGTGCACTGCACAGCGGTTACAGATACAGAGCGGCAGCCGGTCCAGGCAGGACCTGTCCCCTGGATCGTGCAGCAGGTCGCCTGGAGCTCAGAGTGTCACCCACAGTCCAGTCACCGCGTCGGTTGGAGGGCCATCAATGATCTGGGTCGAAGCGGAGGAACCTTGACGCACCAGGCGCTGACATGAACGGTAGATTCCCCCGGACGAAGTTCCGCGGGTACCTCGCCGAACAGGCGCTAGCGTAGGCACTGTCAGGAGCACCATATGGGCACCACCGGAGTCACCTCGTGTCCACTCCGCGGTCAGGTCGACCCGCGCGCCCTCCGATTCGGCGCCGCAGCAACGGCAGGCGTGCTCGCGATCGTGTTGCTCACCGTTGGTGTCGCCCGTCCGCTGGCTCTCGGCCTGCTCGCCTCCCAGGTTGCCGTGTTTGGGTTCACCGCGTTCGTGAGCGTGCACTGGTCCGTGTGGGCGCAGATCTTTGCCCGCTTCGTCTGGCCGCGGATCGGAGCAGCAACTGAGTTGGAGGATGCTCGCCCGGCCCGCTTCGCGCAGTTCATCGGGTTCGTGCTGACCGCTCTGGCGTTGCTGGGCTTCGTGATCGGCGTCGATCGCATTGGCTATGGCTTCGTCGCCGTCGCGGTCGCCGGGGCTGCCACGAACGCAACGACAGGGCTGTGTTTGGGTTGCAAGGTCTACCTGCTGCTGCGTTCGATCGACATGCCACCGTGAGCGCCGCGAGCTCTCTGGCCGCCGGGCAGGCGGCCCTTGCGCGCGCCGCGTGGGCTGACGCGCGCGTGTGCTTCGAAGCAGCGGCAGCAGCCGAGGACTCGCCGGCGGCGTGGGAAGGCATCAGCCGAGCCGCCTGGTGGGAGGGCGACTCGGAGGTGACGCTGTCCGCGCGGGTGCGCGCCTACCATGGCTATCGCCGGATTGAGGATGCCCGTGGTGCCGCTCGGATGGCGATGTGGGTTGCCTCGGACCATCTCGACTTCCGCGGTGACGACGCCGTGTGTGCGGTCTGGCTCCGTCGAGCACACGCGCTGCTCGACGGACACCCTCCCTGCGCCGAACTCGGGTTCGTCCTCCTGCTGGAGGCCGACGTCGCGCTGCTCGCAGACAACGATCCGCGGACGGCCGAACGGATCGCCAGAGCCGCACTCGAGCTGGCCAGGGCGTGCGACGAGATCGATGTCGAGGTGGTCGCGCTTGCCATCCTCGGCGGTGCGCTGATCGCGTCCGGCGCGATCGGGGAGGGGCTGCAGCGACTCGACGAGTCCGCTGCCCTCGCTGTCTCGGAGGAGTTCGGTGACACCGCGGCACCCGGATGGGCGCTGTGCCACACCGTCTCTGGTTGCGCCGATGCCGGCGATTTCGGTCGCGCCGATCAGTGGAGCCGGGCCCTCCACAGCTGGTCCGCCACGTGGCGGGCGCGCCACTTCTTCGGCATCTGCCGGACGTCGTACGGCGGGGTCCTCACGACGAGAGGTGAGTGGCCACTGGCTGAGGAGGAGCTCGCGACCGCGCTGACGGACCTCTCGTCGACCCGGCCGGGGCTCGCCGCTCCCACCACGGTGCGTCTCGCCGAGCTTCGCGCACGCCAGGGACGGTCACGGGAGGCGCGATCTCTCTTCGAGTCGGCCCTGCCGTTTCACCACGCGGTGATCGGACTCGGCGCGCTCGACCTCCAGGCGGGTGACCCCAGGACCGCGATCGAGGCGGCCGAGCGCATTCTGCGGCGTCTCGACGATGCCAGCGTGCTCGACCGTCTGCCCGCACTCGAGCTGCTGGCGCGGGCGCACGCCGCTGCTGGCGACTCGGAGCAGGCACACGCGGCACTCGACCAGCTCGAGGCGCCCGGTCTTGCGACGCCGTACCTCCGCGGGCGGGTGCGCCTGGTCCGGGGCGAGGTGCTCGTCGGCGCGGGGGAGCTCGAGGGCGCGCGCGAGGCTGCGGAGGACGCCGTGGACCTGTTCAGCGGATGTTCGGCTCCCTACGAGACGGCCCGGGCGCGGCTGGTGCTGGCGAGTGCACTGGAGGCAGCCGGGAGACCCGAACGCGCGGCGGCGGAGACGAAGGCGGCTCAGCAGGCACTCGAGCTGCTCGGTGCGCGCGTCGACGCTCGAGGTGGCGACAGCAACTCCGGGACGCTGAGTCCGCGCGAGGTCGACATCCTGCGTCTGGTCGCCCAGGGGTCCAGCGACGCACAGATCGCTGACAGGCTCTTCCTGAGCCCCCACACGGTGCACCGCCACGTCGCGAACCTCCGACGAAAGCTCGGCGCGTCCTCGCGGGCCGCCGCGGTGGCGAACGCCACGAAGCTGCGCCTCCTCTGAACCCATGGCCGGAACGGGCCATTCGCTTCAGATGGCCGTTCCGGGCGACGCGCTCGCTGCCCAGTGCGCACCAGACTCCCACCATGACTCACACATCACTCATCACCGGGGTCGATGAGCTCCGCTTCCGTCTCAGCGGCGGCCTGTACGAGCCAGGCGACGCCCAGTACGAGGACACCTGCACCCTGTTCAACACCATGGTCGAGCGCCGACCGCGCTTCGTGGCCAGGTGCGTCGCGCTCGACGACGTGGTCGCCGTGATCGCCTTCGCCCGCGAGCGCCACCTACCGGTTGCGGTTCGCGCCGGCGGACACTCGGTCGCGGGGCTCTCCCTGTGCGACGACGGCGTCGTGCTCGACATGCGCGGCATGACCGAGATCGACGTCGACCTTGACACACGGACGGTACGGATCGGCGGCGGCTGCATCTGGGCCGACGTCGACCGTGCCACCCAGGCCCACGGACTGGCCACCACCGGAGGCCGGGTGTCCACCACGGGCGTGGCCGGACTGACTCTCGGAGGTGGCTCGGGCTGGCTGGAGCGCAAGCACGGGCTGGCCTGCGACAACCTCCTCGCCGCCGAGCTGGTCACCAGCGACGGCGAGATCGTGCGCGCCTCCGAGGACGAGAATCCGGACCTCCTGTGGGCCCTTCGGGGCGGGGGCGGCAGCTTCGGCGTGGTGACGGCGATGGAGATGAAGCTGCACCCGGTGGGTCCTGAGGTCCACGGCGGCGTGGCTCTCTTCGCGATCGACCGCGCACCGGAGGTGCTGCGGACCTTCCGCGACGTGATGAACGGCGCGCCGGACGAGCTGTCGCTGGCGTGCGCCTTCATCACCGCTCCCGACGAGGATGACATCCCGCGACACCTGCGCGGCAAGCCGGCCATCGCGATCCTCGGCATGTCGTGCGGCAGCCTGACCGACGGTCACGACATGCTCGCACCGGTACGAGAGCTGGGCCCGGATGCCGACTTCTTCCAACCCACGCCGTACGCCGACTTCCAGTGCTCGGTGGATGACCCCCCGGGCTACCGCAACTACTGGACCGCCGAGAGCGTGGTCGACCTGCCCGACGAGGCAATCGACGCCCTCGTGGCGCGGGCAACGGAGCTGCCGGCCGGACCGTCGCAGCTGTTCATCGTGGCCTGGGGCGGCGCGGTACGGCGCTACGGCGCCGAGCACTCACCGCTGACCGGGCGGGAGGCCGGCTTCATCGTCCACCCCCTGCTGCTCTGGGAAGATCCGGCCGACGACCAGCGCTGCATCCGCCTCGGACGTGCCTTCCGCCAGGACATGCGCCCATTCTCAGCAGGAGCCACCTACCCGAACTTCATCGGCGAGGAAGGTGTCGACCGCATGAGGGCGGCTTTCGGTGCGAACACCGAGCGCCTCACCGGGGTCAAGGCCGAGTACGACCCGGATGGCGTCTTCAGGACCCACCAGGCGATCCGCGAGATCGCCGCGGGCGAGAGGACTGCCACGTGACGACAAATGCCACACGCGACCTCGCACGAACCCCAATACGCAAGGGCCGCACCGAGGAGACACGGCAGCTCGCCGGTGTGCTCGGGCGAGCCTTCGAGAACGACCCCCTCTCGACGTTCGTCCTTCCCGACCGGTCCACGCGGCGTCGAGGCCTCGAGGCGTTGTATCGACTCGTCTTCGTGCCTGATGCCTTGCGCGACGGCGAGTGCTACACGACGACCGACCACGGGTGCGTTGCCCTGTGGAAGCCGGCCGACCAGCCACGCCCAAGCCTGCTCGAGACTCTCCGGCTGACTTCAAAGATCGCGCGGGTCCTCGGCCGTCAGACTCCTCGAGCGCTGCGGGTGCTCACCTACATGGAGGCCCAGATCCCGCGAGAGCCGCACGCCCACCTGATGCTCCTCGGCACAGACCCGAGATGCCAGGGACAGGGACTCGGCAGTCTCGTGCTGCGCGAAACGCTCGCACCACTGGATCGTGAGCGCGTCCCCGCCTACCTCGAGGCCAGCACTCCTCGCAGTCGAGCGCTCTACCTGCGTCACGGCTTCGTCGTCATGAACGAGATACGCCTCCCGGGCGGCGGACCACCACTGTGGCGCATGTGGCGCGACCCGCAGGACCCCCAGTGACTGCGGACTCACGAGCGAGGACCTCCCAGAAACCAAGCCCCCCCACACCCCCGACGACACGTCCCCGACAACGACACCTGGAGAACTCATGGACCTGAACCGCACTCGCACCCGGACGACCCGCATCGCGGTCGGCGCCGCCTTCCTCGCCGCAGCCACCGCTGCCGCCGGGGCCACACCTGCCTCCGCCGACCCGGCCTACGGAACGAGCCACCAGCTGCGCGTGCTGTGCGGCGCCGCCGGTGGCGACTTCCACGCCGCCCGCTTCGGTTACTGGAGGTGTCAGGACGCACGACTCGACGGGATGGGCACGTTCTGGGCAGCTCGATCGCTCTGTGAACGAGCCGCGGGGCGCACGTACCTCGAGGCCACGAGCATCCCCGAAGTGGGCCGAGGCACGTGGGTCTGCGCCCCTAACTATTGATCCGCTCCCAGAGGGTGGAGGGCTACGAGCACCCCGGTGAAGAGACTGCACACACAGTCGGACGAGCGTCGTCCCGCTGTGACGCGGCGATCCACCGCACGTCTCTGCCCCATCAAGGGGAATCCTTGCTGTCGCCCGGCTGGGTAGGAATGCGTGCGTGCCCGTCGAGTTTCGCCCTCAGGTGAGACACGCTCCGCCTATGGGTGCGAGCTCGGCGGGCGCGCCCAATCGCGCAGGCATGTTCTTTACCTCGCTCAGTGCGTCGTACCACCGCCTTCCGGACGGCACGATTTGTGCACGCAGTCGCGACGACGGGTTGTCCTACGTGGTGGACTTCCGCTCTGAACGCTGCCACAGACTGCGGAGCGAGGCAGCGAGCGCCGGCGCGTCGGCGCGGTGGGGTGGGTCGAAGTGATGGCGGCGGGGAAAAACCTCGAGCCAGAAGTCGTCGAAGACGCGGGCCAGACGCTCCGCTTCCTCGCGGAACTGGTCAGGGTTGCTGAGCGCCCCCAGGGCGAAGTACACGGGACGGTGGAAGCGGCGCAGCGCGTCCCGATCGAGGTCGTAGGTGTGGAACGCGTTGACCATCGCGCGAATGCCTCCCGGGCGTTGGGCCATCCATGGAGGCGGAGGGCCTTCCGGCCGGGCTGGCGGATCTACTCCTTGGCGCAGTTGCATGCGCACGAAGGCGGGCAGTGCCTCCTCGGGCGGCAGGGCCGCTACTCGCCGGTACTCGGGCCACAATGCCTTGTGAGCCTCGCTGGCGTCGGCCCAGTTTCCGGCCCATGCGGGCTCGAGCAGGGCGAGACTTGTGAGGTACCCGCCATGAGCGGCGGCGAAGGCCAGCGCAACGGACGCACCGCCGGAGTACCCGACCAGGTGGAACTGGTCCCAGCCTCGCGCCTTCGCAGAGGCCAGGACCCCGGCTACCTCTACGTCGAGGGAGTAGCCGGGAGGGGGAGTGCTGGTCGCGTACACCTCCAAGTCCTTTGCCACTGCGTCCACGTCGGCATCGAGGTCTGCCAGCAGATCGCCGAAGGCGCCGGCGGCGGGCATCACGATCCCCGGCAAGAGAATGACCCGCCACGCGTCCACACCATCAGGTTCCGCCAGGCCAGGCGCGTACACAACCCCGTTGGACGGTAGTACGGGCACCTGATCGCGCTCGTTCGAAGCGGCGTCTAACCGCCGCAAATGCCGCGCGCAGCGGACCGCGTGCGACTAGGAGCCTTGCTCGTCCTGGAATCGCTCGCCTGCGGCCACCGGACGGCTGCTTCCCCTCTTGAGCGCACCTGTGAGGACTGACAGGAAGGGGGCGAGAACTCCGCAGGCGAACACTGTGGCCGCCCCCTGGACCGAGGTCCACAGGGAGACCATCCACGCGATGACCGCGTAGCCAACCAGCCAGCCCGGAGCCGTGACGACCGCAAGGACGACCCAAAGTGGTCTGACCCGCCGTGGTCGGGACGCAAGCGGAATGGCGATCGCGAGGACGCAGAGACCTGCAGCCCACAACCACCAGGCCGCGCGCCAGCGTGCCGGGTCCTCGAGCGTTCCACAAAGGCTGATTTCACACGCACCGCCGTCCTGCAACAGCTCTGGTTGAGGCGGGGCCCAGAGGCTCGAGACGCTCATTGCGATGACGCCCGCGCCGACCAGGGTCCAGGCGAGCGAACGGCGCATGCTCGGAGTCTGCCCGAACCAGGCCAACAACTGGTCTCCCCGCGGCGAACCGATCAGTGAGCGGTCATGGAGCGTCTGCCGCGGTGCCGGCGGACCGCGGCGCGGTTGGCGCAGCGGACCGAGCAGTAGCGCTGTCGCCCGTTGCGGGTGACGTCTACGACCACTGCAGCGCATGGGTCTCCCTTCGTCTCCCCCGCCGCGCACCGGCTCAGGCGATGTATGCCCCGAGTGGTCAGGTGCAACGCGGTGCCCACGCTGATCACCGCTCGCAGCACGTCCGGAAGCGAATCGTTGGCGTCGTCGCGATAGTGAAGGTGCCATCCTTCCCGCCCGTGGTCGGTCAGCCGCGGATACGCGGTCGCTTGCGCCAGCAGGTCGTTGAGCAACCGCGCCCGTTCACCCGGCTCCGGCGCGTCCACGACGCGAAGCCACTCGTCGACGACCCGGCGCGTGCGCCAGTAGTCATCTGGCGACTCAGCGAAGTCCATCGTCATGCCGAACTCCCGGGTCCGGGCTTCGATGCCCGCCCGGTCGTCAGGCCAGTCGTCCGCGAGCGAGGCAGCCATGAGCACGGCGTACTCACCGTAAGGGTTGAGATGCACAAGACCATTACACCAGAGTCGTGACCATGACCGACATCGCAGCTGAGCTGTCCCGGCGCGCGGACGCCATCCACGAGCACGGCTGGCTCACCGAGTCCAGCCATCAGACGTCGGAGGGCCGAGTCCTCTACGTACGCTGCGCCCGTTGCGGCGTGCGACGCGTCGACCTGCAGCCTCACCCGCTCTCACCCCCGCGGTCGATGAGCCGTGACCTGGGGTGAAGGTTCACCGTCGCCGAGTCGCGGACGTTTCGACGGGCGCTGGATCATCCCGGTCGCCGGGCCCACATCTGGGTCGGGGTCCACTGGTGGCTGTCGTAGTTCGGCACCGGGTCGATCGCGTCCGTCAGCACCGTCACGTTGCTCGGGTCGTCGGCCGAGACGGCGATCACTCCGCCGGGCAGCGTCTCGTCATCCTCGGTCCAGGCCGCGTACAGCAGCGTCGTCCCCTCAGGCGACCACGAGACCGTGAACGGGTACCAGAGCTGCCCGTCGGCCTCTGGCGCCTCGATGACGGTCTCGGACTTGTCGGCGACGTCCACGAGGACGACCTCATGTCTCTCTCCGCCGCCGGCGAGGCGTTGGTAGGCGATGCGGTCCCCGGTGGGCGACCACACGAGCCCGATCCCGTGGAGGTTCCCGCCCGCCTCGGCGAAAAGCAACCGCTCGTTGGCGCCGTCGCCGTCGACGAGCCAGAGGTCCGGGGGGTCGGTCTCGCCGCCCGTGTACGCCAGGGTCGCGCCGTCCGGCGACCACGTGATGTGTGCGGCCTCGACAGAGCCGAGATGGCGGAGCTCACCAGTGGCCACCGAGTAGACGCTGACCGGCGTCGACAGCGTGCGTGCCGCGCGGGAGGGCCCCATGTCGCCCGCGATCGCGAGCTCGTCGGTGCCGGGGCGCCACTCGAGATCGCTCGGCCGCAGGTCTGGCAGACGCCGAATCGTGCCGGTCTGCGTGTCGACCACCCATACCTCGCCGTCTCCTGCGAGGGCGACCCACCGACCGTCCGGTGCCCAGATTCCGCACGGATGGACGTCGTGACCCGTGATCACGTCGAAGCCGTCGAGCGCGATCACGGTCGGGGTCCCGGTTGTGCCGCTCTGGTCGACCGGGACGATCACGAGCTCGGCGTCGATGGGCGAGGTGTCCGACGTAGGGCTCACTCGGCCGAACAGCAGCCTCGTGCCATCCGGCGACCACGCCGGGCACGCCTCGGTGGTCGCAGCCGATCCCGCGACCTCGAGCCGGCGGGCGTCCTCGCCTGGCCGGAGGAGGTAGATCTCGCCCCCGCCCTGCCACGTGTCGACCGCTACCCACCCGTTGGTGTCCGACCCGAGCGTCCTCGTGCTGGGGAGCCTTGGGGCGGCGGGCTGTGCCGGCTCTGTACGCGTGCCTCCCGTCGTCAGCGCGGCCCCAGCTGCAACCAGCGCGACCGCAGCGGTCGTCGCGAGAACAGCGGCTGCGCGGTTGCGGCGTGCCCGCTTGCGGCCGGCGGCCACGTACGACGGCACGTCGAACGTCAGCGCACCCGGATGGTCGTCGACGGCGGCGTGCAGCCGAGCGGTCCAGATCTCCTCGGGGGTGCTCATGCCCGATCCTCGCTTCGGTAGTGGGAGGCCAGGGCTTCCTCGAGCTTGTGCAGCCCGATCGCGCACTGACTCTTGACGCTGCCCTCGCTGATCCCCAGGTCCCCCGCGGTCTCGGCCACCGACAGGCCCCAGTAGTGGCGCAGCACGACAACCCGGCGCTGCCCCGCCGGGAGGGCTTTCAGCGCCCGGATCAACGCCCGGTGGTCGACGTCCGGCATCTCCGTGACGGGCTCGTGCCCCTCCAGCGGCTCGGACTCCCGCCGCCACGGGCGACGGAGCTCGTCGATGTGTGAATTGACGATGACCCGGCGTGTGTAGCCGTCCAGCCGGTCCCCGCGCACCAGCCGTGGCCACGCGACGTAGAGCTTGAGCAGCGCGTTCTGCACCAGGTCGTCGGCCTGGGCCACGTTGCCGCACAACAGGTAGGCAGTGCGCCACAGCGCAGGTCGAGACCCCCGCGACGTACTCCGCGAACTCCTCGTCCTGCCTGGCCGCACCCATGGCAACCTCCGTCTGCTTCTTATAGTCCAACGGAACGGACACAGGATCGGTTGGATCGGGCTGTCCGCTGGACCAGCCCAGCACCAGAAGCGCCCCTAGGATCGCGGAGTGACGCTTCGGCTCGACACCGCTCGGTTGGTGCTGCGTCCCGTCGAGGAGGACGACCTCGACGTCCTGCTCGCGATCCGCAACGCGCCAGCCGTCGTGGCGACGACGAGTACGGGTGCACCACTCCCGCGCGAGCGGATGGCCGGCCAGCTCGCTCGCCGGTGCGCGAGCTGGCGCGAGCACGCGTACGGCTCCTGGCTGGTGCTGCTCGACGGTGAGCCCGTCGCCTTCGTCGAGGTGGCTCCGATCGGCGAGGGAAGCGGCGTCGACCCGGACGCGATCGAGATCGGCGTCGTCGTCCACCCCGACCACTGGGGCAAGGGCTTCGCGCTCGAGGCAGGCTTGGCTGCCGCCCGCGACCTCTTCGAGCGCAAGGAGCTCGACCGGGTCTACGCAGGGGTCGACCCCAGCAACGTGAAGTCCCTGCGGGCGCTCGCGAAGACGCCCGGCGTACGCCAGCTGGACGACGAGCTCTTCGAGCTCACGCCCGAGGCGCTCCTCGGCTGACCTCGAGCGGGCGGTCCCTCTCGCTTGCGACGCCGGAGGACCGGGGCGAGCATGAGGAATGACCGGGCGGAATCGCGGAGGGCTCTGGCGTGGCCTCCTCGTGGTGCTGCTGCTCCTGGGGACGGTGGTTGCGATGTCGTGGGCGCTGCAGCGTCAGCTGATCTACTTCCCCGACCGCACGCCGGTGCCCGGGGCGGGAGAGGTCATCGCCGGCGCCCGGGACGTCACCCTGCACACGGCCGACGGGCTGGAGCTGCGCGCGTGGTTCGTCCCGCCGGCGGGCCCGACGGATGAGGGGGTGGCCGTGCTGGTGGCGCCGGGTAACGGTGGCAACCGGGCCGGCAGGGCCGGCTTCGCCGAGGAGCTGAGCCGCCGCGGCCTCGCCGTGCTGCTGATGGACTACCGCGGCTATGGCGGCAACCCCGGCGAGCCCAGCGAGGACGGCCTCGCCGCCGACGCCGACGCCGCTGTGGAGGCGCTGGAGGAGCTGGGCTTCCCAGCGGAGCGGACGCTCTACTTCGGCGAGTCGCTGGGCTCAGGGGTGGTTGCGGCTCTCCAGGCCCGGCACCCACCGGCGGGGATCGTGCTGCGCTCGCCGTTCACCGACCTCGCCGACGTCGGAGCACACCACTATCCGTGGCTTCCCGTACGCGTGCTGCTCCGCGACCGGTTCCCTGTCGTCGAGCACCTGACCACCAGCGACGTGCCGGTGACGATCATCTACGGCGACCGTGACTCCGTGGTGCCCACAGTGCTCAGCGCCCGCGTCGCCGACCAGGCTCCCTCGCTCGCCGAGAGGGTGGTGCTCGCGGGTGCCGACCACAACGACCCCGTCATGTTCGGGTCGCGCGTGGCCGACGCGGTTGCGCGGCTGGCGCACCGCGTGGAGTGATGAAGCGGCTCACCGCGTCAGGTCGCGCAGCATGTCCGCCCAGTGCTCGAGGTAGGCACTGCCGTGCCCCTTGCCTTCGCGCAGCGTCAGCCGGGCGTGGGGGATCTGCTGCTGCCACCAATCGGCGTAGACGTGCGAGACGAACGCGTCGCGCTCGCCGAACCACAGGAACGTCGGCTGCCTGATGGAGCTGAGGTCGACGTCCCAGGGACGGCCGACCGTCAGGTTGTCGAGGGCCATCCCGTCGTACGTCAGCAACGCCTCGCGCAGGTCCTGGGCGAAGCGGCGACGCATCCCGGGCGTCATGTAGGACAGGTCCTCGTCGGGCTCCCCGTCCTCGCCCGCGGCGAGGGCGTCGAAGGCAGACATCAGATCCTCGTCGGACTCCCGGCTCAGCATGTCGTCGAACCACGTCGCGGCGAGCCGGCGGTAGGCGTGGAGCGCCTCCTCGGTCTCGCCCCGGGCGTACGTGGCGACGATCTCCCGCTCGGCCGCCAGCCCAGCGTCGTCGGCCGGCTCGAGCTCGTTCCACGGCCCGATCCCGACGGCGATCCCCAGAGCCGTGATTCGGTCGCCGCCGACGGCCGCGGTCGCCGCCGCGGCAGGCGCACCACCGGACACGCCCAGGACGGCGAGCTGGTCGATGCCGAGTGCAGTGACGACCTCGATCGCGTCCTGACCTCGCTCGGCCAGGCTGGGGTTCGCGGGAGCGGAACGGCCGAAGCCCGGACGGCTCACGGAGACGAGTCGTACACCGCACTCGTGCGCAGCCTCTTCGGCGTGGGCGGCGGCGAGTCGAGAGCCCGGCAGCCCGTGCTGGAGGAGCACGGGGAAGCCATGGGCGTCGCCGCCCTGCGCCGTGTCGACGCGACGGCCGTCGCGCAGCGTCAGGTGGTCGAGCTGCATGCCCACGAGGCTAGGTCCGACGAGGTGGACCTGTCGCGGGACGCGTACTGCTGCGAAGCATCGACCTGTCATGCTCCCGTCCATGGTGGACCACCTCGACGAAGCCGGTGGCAGGCGCCGCGAGCCCGGGATCGACTACCTCACTGCGGTGTCGGTGGCCACCGCCGCCGGCGGAGCGTCCTTCGTGCTGTTCCCGGACCTCGTGTACGACGTCTTCGGCTGGATGCTCTACGGCGCGGACTTCGCGGCCTCGTTCGGCGACGAGGAGGCGGCCTACATCCGACTGGCGCACACCGTCATGGGGGCCTTGATGGCCGGATGGTTCGCGTTCACCGCCTGGTTCGTTCGCGGCGTCCTCCCGCGCCGCGTCCCCGGCGCCTGGAACGCACTTGTGCTGGCATTCCTCCTCTGGTTCCTCCTGGACACCAGCTACTCAGTGCTCTCTGGCTTCTGGCAGAACGCGGTGCTCAACCTGTGCTTCCTGGTGGCCTTCGCCCCTGGTTTCTGGCTCACGCGCTCGCTGCGACTGGTGTAGCGGTCGCTCCCGCCTGCTGCCTCAGGCGGTACGAGCCGGCTGAAGCCATGGCGGCGCCGATGGCGAGGCCCAGCGCGACGTTGGCGCGGTGAGTGGGCGGGGGGCGTCGCCCCCACGTGGCCGGCTCGGACAGGATGCCGACGACCACGCCGATCCCGATGGCCGCCGTGGTCCGGGCCGCCCACGCGGACGCGGGGTCCCCTCGCGCCGCCGCCCACATCGCGATCGCCGGCATCGGCCAGGGCGCCGCGACGGCCGAGCCCAGGCCGAGCGCTAGGTGGGTGCGGACCGGGCCCGGGACACGTACGCCGAACGGCTCCCCAGGGAGATCCGGTCGGGTGGCCGCCACGGCCGTGGTCCAGACGGTCGAGGTCAGGAACAAGGCGGCTGGACCCATCAGCAGCGGATCTGCCATCACGCACCTCCGGATGCGGCTCCGCGGTGCCGGAACCTGCGGCACTCCATGCTCTCCCCGCGCCAGACCAGCGGCAAGACTCGCCGGCGCCCGTAGGGGCTCGACCAGAGGACGCGGTTGCCTAGTCTGAGCAGATGGCGGTCGACCGGAGCCGAAGGGCCAGGGCCGCGCGGCGACGGAAGCGGCGGATGCTCAGCGTCGAGCACGACCTCAGCGACACCGAGTGGGCGGCCCTCCAGGCGGCGTGGGGCGGCTGCGCCTACTGCGGCGCGACCGGCGGGCCGTTGCAGAAAGACTGCGTACTGGCCCTCTCACGCGGGGGTCGCTACACGCTCGACAACATCGCCCCAGCGTGCGGCTCCTGCAACGCCAGCAAGTGCAACCAGGAGGTCACGAGCTGGCTGCGGCGCAAGCGCCTGGACGAGCGCGCCTTCCTGGTGCGACACAGTGAGATCGGGAGCGCGCTGAAGCTGCGGTTCTCCGCGGCACCCGCCGCGACCACCGATCAGGAGACCGAACCCGTCTGACCCGAGGGGGTCACCACGACCTTGCCGAGTGCACGTCCTTCACCGACGTGCGCCAGTGCGGCGGGGACCTCGTCGAGGGTGAAGGTGCGCTCGATGGGCATCTGGACCTGTCCGTCGACGCAGAGGGCAGCGAACGGCTCGAAGTGGGCCGGGCCCTCCTTCACGACGAGCACCCCGATCGACCGACGCGTGAGCCGCCCGACCATCCAGCCGGCCGTCACGACACGCAGCAGGGCAGGCACCGACCCGCCGACGCATCGGTACGTGCCCCCGCGTGCCAGTGCGCGCCGGTAGGCGAAGACCGACCGATGTGCGACCAGGTCCAGGACCACGTCGTACGGCTGGTCCGGCTTGGTGAAGTCGTCGCGCCGGTAGTCGATGACGTGGTCCGCGCCCATCGACTGCATGTGCTGCTGCTTCGCGGCGTTGTCGACACCGGTGACGTGTGCGCCGCGGCGCTTGGCGAGCTGTATCGCGAACGATCCCGATCCTCCGCCGGCGCCGTTGATCAGCACCCGGTGCCCTGCCTCGACCTTGCTGGTCCCCTGCCAGGCGATCACCCCGGCCTGCGGGATGGTCGACGCCTCGGCGAACGTGAGGCCGGCCGGCTTGGGGGCCAGGCTGCCCTCAGCAGCGACCACGTGCTCCGCGAAGCCACCCATCAGCGCGAGGTTGTCGCCGTACACCTCGTCGCCCGGTCGGAACCGGCTCGTCCCCGGACCCACCTCCTCGACCACGCCGGCGATGTCCGACCCGAGGATGCGGTGCGCAGGGGAGCGGAGCCCGCCGATCCGGACGTACGCCGGCGAACCGCGCAGGCACTCCCAGTCGCTGAGGTTGACCGACGTCGCAGCCACCCTGACCCGCACCTGGCCGACGCCGGGCGACGGGGTCGGGACGTCCTCGACCCGAAGTACGTCGGGCGATCCGTAGCGGTCGTACACCACCGCCTTCATGGACGGCTGATCCGGCGCCAACCGCCTTGCCTGTTGTGGGCGACGATCTCGCTGAGGAGGTCGATCAGCGCATCCCGGTCGATCTGGTCGTCCTCGTAGACCTGGATCGCCCGCCCGGTCGCGTTGCCGTGTCCTTGGTTGATGAGGCCGTGGGGGTCGGTGACGGTCGGGTCGTAGAGGAAGAGGTTGACGTGGTCCTTCGTCGCCAGCAGGGCGCAGACATTGCCCTGGAGCACGAAGTAGGGCTGCACGGTCCGCTTGATCGTCTCCTCGATCTCGGGGTCCGTGGCCCAGATCGCCTCGCGGAGCTGCTCGCAGATCGATCGTTGCCACGCGGGCAGCTGCGCGAGGTAGGCATCGACTCCAGGATGTGCTCGTCCCGTCATCAGTCGAGTGTGACAGGACGGGCTTCTCACGGAGGCCCAGCGGGACCCGCCGGTCCGGTGGACCCGCCGGTGGCCGGGCCCTCGCCGGGTCCACCGCTGCCCCGTCCGGGTCGCTGGGTGGTGCCCGGCTCACCGAGCACCCCGTCGCCCGAGCCGTGCGCCCGTCGCCGCGCCATCCACTCCCGGACCTTCGCCATCAGTCGGTTCATGGTCGCTCCCATCTCGATGCCGGGCCTTGTCGCGGCCCGTCGGCCGGCGGCGCCGCCAGCCTCAGATCCGGTACCCACTTCCGTCTCCGGTAGGCAGGTCACGCCGCGCCGGCGAACCTCAACAGGTCGACGAACGTGAACTGGCCGGTGGCGGGTGCGATCGGCGGCATCGGCTTCCAGGCCGGGTCGAGGTAGAGGTAGGAGCTCGGATCCCGCTGAAGGAGGCCGACGAGCACCTCGGCGACGATCCTGCCGCCCACTGCGCCGAGCCGTTCGGCGTTGTTCGGCGGCAGCTCGGCCTCCTTGAGGATGTAGTACCAGAGGGGTGCCTCGCCGCCCCATCCCGGATCGTTGCCGACGTCGAGGGTGGAGTTGGTCAGGACTGGCGCGCGCATCGCGCGGGCGACCTGCTGACCGGACGCGAGCCCTACGTGCTTGCCACGGAGCGAGTTGCGAACGGCGAGATGGATCGTGGGGTCCGGGGGTGGGACGACCGAGCCGGGGAGGGTCGCGAGCGGGAGGGAGAGCTTGGTGTCGATCTTGCGCGGCTTCCGCGCCGGGAAGCCCGGGTCCACTGGCAGGATGTTCTTCCACTCGACGACCAGATCTGCAGGGATCGGGCGCCCACCGTTGAGGTTGAAGGCCCCGTCCGGGCCGAAGACCGGGACGCCCCCACGGTCCAGCGTCGACTGGTTGATGACGTAGAAGGGCCGGATGAGGGTGTGCCCGAACCGGTAGGCCGCGACGGCGAACTCGACCGGCATGAACGGGCGGCCATCCTTGTTGGTGGGGCGGTAGTAGCTGAGCGTGATGACGGGGGGCCTGCCGACCACCTCCTTGTAGACCGTGCCGCTCGGGCCGACGAGCGCGTCTCCGACGAAGCGCGGGAGGAAGTCGTGGGTCACCGCCCACTGGTAGTGCCACCGGGTCAGCCGGCGCGCGGTCTCGAACACCCACTCGCTACGGATGCCTTGGGCCCGCGCGTGGTCGACGATCCGGTTGTGGAACCGGGCGATCGCCTGGTGGAGCTGGACGAGGATCAGGTTCTCGTCGTTGCGTGCTTCCGGGATGATCGCGCGACCGTCGGCGCCGCGTGGCATGTCCGGGACGCCGTGGATGTTGGGCGTGACCAGGAGCTTGTCCCGGTCAGCGGGATCGTAGAACTGCGGCTCGGTGGCCGGCCCGCGCCCGTACACCGAGTCGAGGTCGTAGCGCGGGGTCCGGAAGTTGGTCGTCGCGTACGGGTCCGCCTGCTGCTGGGTGAGTGGCGTGTTGTCGAAGGTGATGTCGTGGTCGATGAACTGCCCGATGAACGTGAAGCCTGCGAAGAGCCGGGCGCTGGTGTTGAGGAGGCTGTCGTCGGGGACTGTCTGGTCCTCGACCATCGTCCGGGCGAGGCCCTCGAGCAGGTCGTCGCGCGGCGCGAACGGTGGGAGCTTCTTGAACATCGTGCCGAACCGGCCCTCGGCCAGTCGGTTCTTGCTGGTGAGGTACATGCCGCGGAGCTCGGTTCCGTGGACCACCTCGGCGCTTGGTGCGGTGGTTGCTGCGCTGACCGCGGCGCGGGCGACGGTGCGTGCCCGGCCCACGATCGCACCGGCTGAAACGCCGGCCACGCTGGCGAGGAAGGCGCGTCGCGCGAGGCGTCCGTGCCCTCCCGACTCGGACGGACGATTGGTCAGGTTCATGGGTCTGGCTCCTCTCGCCGGTCCCGCGGACCGGCCGAAGATGGTGACGGTCAGTCGACTGTGAGGTTGCCGCTTCGCAACAACCCGGCCCGGGTGTAGAACACCGTCGCCGGGTCGAGCTCAGCCGTCACGGCAGTTGCGCTGGACAGCTTGACCGAGAAGAAGTCGCCGCTCGTGGGGGCACCATTGCGGTCGTTGTCCCTGACGATGACCTCGAAGCGACAGACAGGCGAGTCGCTGTCGCACGCGGGCGCGAACCCCGCAGGGGCGGTCGAAGTGGTTCGGTAGCGTCCCAGGAAGATGAGCTCGTTCGCGCCCGGCGGTGGCTCCTGGCCGATGCAGAACATCGACTCGATCAGCGGTGTGACGGTGTCGACCGTGCCGTGGACGGCGAACCCGGAGCCCAGCGGGTTTGCGCCGTGGTCGGAGTACGAGAGCTGGATGCGCAGCCGACCGGTCGGCGGCTGCAGCTGGACGCTTGCGGACGAGCGCTCACAGCTGAAGCTGAAGCCGAACGAGGCCGCGCCGGTGAACAGCGGGCCGTCCGGGGGCAGCTGTCCCCCGCCGCGACCGGTGCACGCCGACAGGGTCGCCGCGAGGATGCCGACGAGGCCGATCCCCACGGGACGCCGCAGTGATCGAGTTGAGGCAAGAGTCATCACGAGTCCCTCCCAAGGGTCAGGTGGCGAGACCGGCGGTCATCGGCGACGCCACGCAAGTCCCTTGCCGTACCCGAGTCCTCACGGACCTACGCCACGCGAGGGCTCCACAACTTGGGTAAATCCGAGCCGCACTCGGCCGACAGGATCGCGGTGACGGTCATGTGGCAGCGGAGTCGCCGCGGCTGGCCGTGCCGCGGGCCTCAGGGCGCCGGCGGCAGGGTGACGGTGACCGTGGTGCCGGTGCCGAGGTCGGACTCGAGGGCGATCCGGCCGTGGTGCCGCTCGACGATGCGCTGGACGATGCTCAGGCCGAGCCCGGTGCCCGGCGTGGCCAGCGCCGCCGGGTTGGTGGAGCGGAAGAACTCCTGGAACAGCCGGTCCTGGTCGGTGGACGAGATCCCGATCCCGGTGTCGGCGACGACGAGCTGGACGTCCGTGGGCGTGCAGGCCAGCGTGACGGCGATCGTCCCCCCGGCGGGGGTGTACTTCACGGCGTTGCTGATGAGGTTGACGCACACCTGGTAGAGCTCGCGCGCCGCGCCCAGGACGTACGTCGGCGGTGGGGGCACATCCAGCACGACGCAGAGGTTCTTCTGGTCGGAGGTCACGTGCAGCAGGTCGAGCACGTCGTCGACGACTGCAGCGAGGTCCACGGGCTCGGGCTCGAGCACGGTGTCGGGGTCGGCGACCTGCGCGAGCAGGAGCAGGTCATCGATGATGCTGCTCATCCGCTGGGCCGCCCGCCCGATCGCCGCGGTCGACTGCGTCATCGGCATGGTCAGGTCGGGCTCGAGATCGATCAGCTCGAGGTGACCGACGATCGAGGCCAACGGGTTCTTCAGCTCGTGGGAGATCGTCGCGATGAGCCGGCTCTTGTAGCCGGCCAGGTCTCGCAGCTCCTGGAGCAGCTGTCGCTCCCGCTCGAAGGTGCGCGCGTTGACCAGGGCACGTCCCAGGTCGTGGCCGATCTCGAGCGCCGCCTGCTGCTCCACTGGGCTCCAGTCGGTCCTGTCCCCGCGTCGTGTCAGGGCCAGGTTGCCCAGGCACTCGGACCCGGCGCCGATCGGGACGAAGAGCATCGAGGACGCCTCGAGCGTCTTGGCCATGAAGTCATGGAGCCGCTGCACCTGGGCTGGGTCCTGGAGCATGCCCGCGACCACCGGCACGGATTCGAGGTCGACCACGGTGACCTCCTGCTGGGCCCACAGCAGGTGGGCAGCCTCGCGGCCCGCCACCTTGAACTCGTCCGGGACGGCGATGTCACCCTCGGTGGCGCCGTAGACCTCGTCGGTGCCCCGGCCGTCGGCGTCGTACGTCTGGAGCCACATGCCGACGGCGTTGAAGCCGGTGGTGATCGCGGGCTGGCAGATCTCGACGATCCGGCCTATCGACAGCTCCGAGCTCACCTGCCGGACGATCCTGCGAGCAGCGTCCGCCATCCGCACCTGCTCGGCGAACTCCGCTCTCTCCAGCGCGGTGAGCACGCTCCGCCGGGTCTGTCGCGCGTAGCGCTGCAGCAGCTCGCGCTGCGCCGGCCCTGGTCGCCGACGGTCACGGGGAAGGTCCACCGAGAGCAGTCCCCGGAGCCTGTTGTGCTCGTCGTGGATGGGCGCCAGGAGCAGGTCCAGCGGGTGCCAGGCGTCCGGGTCGTCGGACGCCTCGATGTCCGGGACCCAACCCAGCTCCTCGACCTCGATGCTCATCCGCTCGTGCGGCACGAAGCGGAGGTCGCCCCACTCCTCAGCAGTCACGAGCTCGCGCTCGATCTCCTCGATCGGCGTGTGATGCCCCAGCAGCTGGTCCCGCGCATCCTGGCTGCCGGCGACTGCGACCATCTCCAGGGTGTGGTCGTCGCGGGCGATGCTGATGGCCGCGACCTCGAAACCCACGAGGTCGGTCACACCCTCGGCGATGTTCTGCAGCGCCTCCACGAACACAGCCTCGATGTCGGGCTGGTTCATCATGTCCCCACTCGTCGAGCAGCACGCACCACACAGGTGCTCATCGGCTAGGGAAGCGTAACCGCAGATCCGTTCGAGATCCGGCGATTGGCAACAGTCACGGCTCGGGGCGGCGTCGCGCGGTTGCCCGTTCAACCATGGTTGCGGTCTCGCGGTTGCTGGACTAGAACACGTGGTGTCAACGAGGCGCCTCGCCAGCCTCTTGCGCAGCAGGCTCCACGAGGCGCCTCGTCACCTGTCGAGGCCCATCTGTGATGCTGGCGCCGTGAGTGGTCGCCACGAGGTCGTCATCCTGCGCTGGCCCGCCGAAGGCTCACTCGTGGATCGGTTCGCGGACTTGTTGACGGCCTACCACCGGCAGACGCAGGCCGAGAAGGGCGAGGCCGTCGCGGATGTCGACGGCTTGCCCGACCACTACCGCGCAGAGGTCCTGGACCCGCAGTCCGCGTTCGCCGCCGACGTCGTGCTGGTGGCCCTGAGTGGTGAGACCCCTGTGGGGTGCCTGGTCCTGACGGTCCCCGTCGACGGCTTGGCGGAGATCAAGAGGCTCTGGACGGATCCGGCGTTTCGCAACAGGGGCGTCGCGGCGGACCTGGTCAGCACCGCGCTGGCGCAGTCCGCGGAGAGGGGCGATGTCGCGGTGCGGCTGTCGGTGTGGAGGTGGCGGACAGGTGCCATCGCCCTGTACGAGCGTCTCGGCTTCATCGTCGTCGAGTCGTGGGACGAACGGGATCAGCTGGTGTGCATGGAGGCCAGGCGGAGTCGGTGCTCGGTCTCGTCCTCGCCGACGTAGGTGAAGCCGCAGCGCTCCCAGAAGGCCCGGGCTCGTGGGTTGTCCTTCTCCACGCCCAGCTCCACCGGCAGGCCGTCGGCCCGCGCCTGTGCGACGACCGTGTCGACGACGGTCCGCCCGACCCCGCGCGACTGGTGCTCCGGCAGCAGCTGGAGCCCGGCGATCTCGACCAGCCCGTCGCGACGTACGACGCGGAGCCGGCCGGCGTCGCGGCCGTCGACCTCGACCACCGAGATCGACGAACCCATCCCGTCCCCGTCGACCTGCTCGGAGGTCCAGGCGCCGAAGCCGCTGCGGAAGTCGGCCTCGTCGAAGTCGTCGGGCAGCCGGCCCTGGTCGAGCGTCGCCTCGATGACGACGTCGGTGAGGAACCGGACGTCGGACTCGGTCGCGGGGCGGATCGTGACGGGCACGGGTGCAGGCTAGGCCAGCAGGCAGCCGGAGAGCGTACGCACCGCCAACTCCTCAGATGAGCACCCGTTGTCGCGACCGAGTGGTTTGATGGCCGCGCCATGACCCGATGGAGCCCCGACCAGGTGACCGAGGCCGCGCCCGACGCGGCCTCGCTGGCCGCCGGGCGCAAGCTCGCCGTGCCGGGTCCGTGGCGGGAGACGGGCTGCAACGACGTGCTGGTCTGGGGCCAGTGCCAAGGGAGCGGCAAGACGCCCTACCAGGTCAGCGTGGACCTCACCGGTCCTGCCTACCGGTGCTCCTGCCCGAGCCGGAAGTTCCCCTGCAAGCACGCGCTCGCCCTGCTGATGCTGTGGTCCGAGGGCGGGCTGGACGAGTCGGGGCAGGTCGCGACCTTCGCGGAGGAGTGGGCCAGTCAGCGGGCCGAGCGCGCGGCCGCGCCCGCGCGGGCAGCAGCGGAGGGGCCTGCGGACCCGGCCGCCCGCGCCAAGCGGGTCGACCAGCGCCTGGCCCGGATGGACGCCGGCGTCGAGGACTTCCGGCTGTGGCTCGCAGACCTCGTCCGCGGAGGCCTCGCTGCCGCCCGTGCGCAGCCCTACTCCTTCTGGGACAGCGCGGCGGCCCGGCTCGTGGACGCCCAGGTGCCTGCTCTCGCCGAGCGGGTCAGGGAGGCGGGGTCGCAGGTGCACGCTCGCGAGCACTGGGCGGCGTACCTCCTCGCGGAGGTGGGCCGGTGGTGGACCATCACCTGCGCCTGGCAGGCCCGGGAGCGGCTCGACGCCGCGGAGACGGCCGAGGTCAGGATCGCCGTCGGCTGGCCGCAGTCGAGCGAGGAGGTCCGGGACGGCGACGTGCGACCGGGTCCGTGGACCGTGCTCGGCGCCCATCGCTCGGACGACGGCCGCCTGCAGCAGCAACGCACCTGGCTGGCGCACGACGACGGTGAGGTGGTGGCGGTCCTCGACTTCGCAGGCTACGGCCAGGCCCTCGCCGTACCCCAGCTCAGCGGCGCCCGCCTCGACGTCGAGCTCGCGCGATACCCCGGTCACCCACCCAGGCGCGCGCTGTTCCGCAACCCGCCGGCCGGTGCCGAGTCGGTGACCGGTCTCCCGGGGCGTACGTCGCTGGCTGCCGCGCATGGTCAGGCAGCCGCGAGCCTCGGACGGGCGCCCTGGCGAGACCTCCACCCGGCGCCGCTCGCCGACGTGCGGATCGTGGGCGAGGGGGACCGGTGGCTCGCGCAGGACACCTCCGGCTCCCTGCCGATCGCGGCCGGCACCTCGGTGTGGACGCTCCTCGCGCTGAGCGGCGGCGAGCCGGTGGACGTGTTCGGCGAGCTCGAGTCCGGTGCCTTCCGCCCGCTGGCCGTGTGGCTCGACGAAAGAGTCGTGGCGCTGTGACCGGCGTCGAGCAGTGGCTCCACGACGTCGAGACGTGCGCCCTCGTCGGCAGCTCGCGACGTGAGCCACCCCCAGTGCCGGCGGTCCTCGGCCTCGACGCGGACGACGCGAGCCAGAGCCCCGAGCACCGGCTCCTGGCCAGCGCTGCCGTCGCCGACGCGCTCTCCCGAGCCGGAACGCCGGTGCCCTCCACCGATGCCACCATCCACACCGCGCCACCGGAGACGCGAGCCGTCTGCGGCGATGCTGCCGCCCAGCTGCTGCGACTGCTGCTCACGCAACCGCCGGTCTCGAAGGGCGCACGCGACGAGCTCGTGGTCGAGTGGTTGCGGCTGGCTGAGGGCGCGGGGCAACGGGTGCCGTGGTCGCTGCTGCCCGCCCTGCTCGACTTCGCGGCCACCCGCCGACCGGTGGCCGGCGCACTCGGTGGGGCGCTGGGCGAGCGGGGCACCTGGCTCCTCGGGCTCAACGCGGCCTGGTCGGGCGTGTCGAGCGCCGACCGTCCGGCGCCCTCCGGCGCCTCGGGGGACTGGACGGCGCAGTGGCCGACGATGGCGACCGTCGAGGCGATCGCGGCCTTCGCCACCGGACGTCGCACGGACCCCGCGGCGGCGCGCGAGCTGCTCGAGTCCGAGTGGGACAGCGTCTCGGCCAAGGTGCGCAGCGAGGCGCTGCGGTCCCTTCGCCACGGCCTCTCCAGCGCCGACGAGCCCCTCCTCGAGCGGGCCCTGGACGACAGGTCGAAGTCGGTGCGCGAGGTGGCCGCGGGGGTGCTCGACCAGCTCCCGAGCAGCGCGCGCGGGGCTCGGATGGCCGCACGGCTGCGCCCGCTGGTGCGGGTCAGGGGGACGATCACCCGGCACCTCGAGGTCGACGTGCCCGACCCTCCGGACGAGGCGGCGATCCGTGACGGGCTGACTGCTCCCGCGAAGGGAGCCGGACCTCCTCCCACCGTCTGGCTCGCGCAGATCGTTGGCGCCGCGCCGCTCACCACCTGGATCGAGATCACGGGCAGGTCCGTGCCGGCGACGTTGAGGATGATCCGTGACAAGGACGTGCTCGGGTGGCTCGTCGAGGTCGTCGTCGACCGTGGCGACCGCGAGTGGGCCGCCGCCTGCGTCGACCACGGGGTGCCCGATCCTCGCCTGCTGTGGCTGCTGCCCCGCGAGATGCGGACCGCCCTGCTCATCTCCTGGTTGCGGCGTCCACCGGCCGGCCGCGACCTGCGCGGGCTGCTGGTCGAGGTGCCGCGGCCGTGGCCCGACGACCTGGGCCGGGCCGTGCTCGAGCGCCTCCGCGGTGAAGACGCCACCACGAGCCTCGGTCGGGCGGTGGCGCCGCTCCTGCCCGTTGCCCTCAGCCCCACGTTGTCGGCCGAGATCACCGCCGCGCTCTCCGAGGTGCCGGCGGATGCCACCCACCTGCGCCGGGCGCTCACCGAGACCCTGCAGCTCCACGCGTTCCGCACATCCCTCACGGAGGCCTTCAGATGACCACCAGCCAGTCCACCGCCCCGGGCGTGCTCCGCGAGCACGCCGAGGACGCCTACGCCGACGAGCTGACCGCACTGGCCGCCGTGGACGACCGTCCTCGTCCGCCGTCGTGGCACCTGTCGCCGTGGGCGGTGGCGACGTACGTCCTCGGCGGCGACCTGCCCAACGGCGTGACCATCACGCCGAAGTACATCGGGCAGCGGCGCCTGGTCGAGGTGGCCATCTCCTCGTTGGCCACCGATCGCGCGCTCCTGCTGCTCGGCGTCCCCGGCACCGCGAAGTCGTGGCTGGGCGAGCACCTCGCGGCAGCGATCAGCGGTCGCTCGACGCTCGTGGTCCAGGGCACCGCGGGCACCCAGGAGGAGGCGCTGCGCTACGGCTGGAACTACGCCCGCCTGCTCTCCGAGGGACCCTCGCGCGAGGCGCTCGTCCCCGGGCCGGTCATGCGGGCCATGGAGACCGGCGCCATCGCGCGGGTCGAGGAGCTGACGCGCATCCCCTCCGACGTCCAGGACTCCCTGATCAGCATCCTGTCCGAGAAGACACTGCCGGTCCCTGAGCTCGACGAGGAGGTGCAGGCACGCCCTGGCTTCAACGTCATCGCCACCGCCAACAACCGCGACAAGGGTGTCAACGACCTCTCGTCCGCCCTGCGCCGCCGCTTCAACACCGTCGTGCTGCCCCTGCCGGACTCCCTCGAGCAGGAGGTCGAGATCGTCCGCTCGCGCGTCACCGCTCTGGGGGCCTCGCTCGAGCTCCCTGCCGACCTCGCCTCCCTCTCGGAGATCCACCGCGTGGTCACCGTGATGCGCGAGCTGCGCAGTGGAGTCACCACCGACCAGCGCACCACCATCAAGTCCCCCAGTGCGACCCTGTCGACCGCGGAGGCCATCTCGGTGATGACCAACGGCCTCGCGCTGGCCGCCCACTTCGGGGACGGCACCGTCCGGGCCGACGACGTCGCCGGTGGCCTGCTCGGCGCGGTCGTGAAGGACCCCGTCCAGGACCAGCTGGTCTGGCAGGAGTACCTCGAGACGGTCGTGCGCAACCGCAAGGAGTGGAGCGACCTCTACCGCGCCTGCCGGGACCTGGGCTGAGCGCATCGCGATGACGGTCGACATCTACGGCGTACGCCACCACGGTCCGGGCTCGGCCCGGGCCGTGCGGGGGGCGCTGGACGAGCACCCGCCGGACTTGGTGCTGATCGAGGGGTGTCCCGAGCTCGACGCCATCGTCGACCTCCTGGGCGACGAAGCGATGACGCCACCTGTCGCGGGCCTCGTCTACGCCGTCGACGAGCCTCGCCGGGCGACCTTCTACCCGCTGGCCCGCTTCTCCCCGGAGTGGGTCGCCGCCCGCTGGGCACTCGCGCGCGGGGTGCCGGTGCGCTTCCTCGACCTGCCCGCGACGCACGCGTTCGCCCTGGCCGCCGAGGACAGAAGTGACCGGCCGGAGCAGGCGCCCGTCGACGAGCCGGTCGACGAGCCGGGCGGTGAGGCCGGGGATCCGCCGGCCGCGCCCCCCGAGCGGCTCGACCCCATCGGGACGCTGGCGGCCGCTGCGGGCTACGACGACGCCGAGCGCTGGTGGGAGGACGCCGTCGAGCAGCGGTACGACTCGCCCGCGGAGCGGTTCGACGCGATCCGGGAGGCGATGGCGGCGGTCAGGTCGGCCGATCGCCGTCCGGCCGACGATCCCGACGTGCACGCCAACGCCCGCCGCGAGGCCTGGATGCGCAAGGTGCTGCGCGCCGAGATGAAGGCGGCCCCCGACTCGCGGATCGCCGTCGTCTGCGGTGCGTGGCACGCCCCCGCGCTCGTCCCCGCCGACTTCCCGCCCGTGGCGCGGGACCAGCTCCTCGTCACCAAGCTGCCGCGCACCAAGGTCGCCGCGGCGTGGACCCCGTGGACCGCGGCCCGGCTCAGCTATGCCTCGGGCTACGGCGCGGGCGTCGGTGCGCCCGGGTGGTACCAGCACCTCTTCGACCACATGAGCCAGGACGACCCGGACCCGCGCGGGCTCGCGACGACGTGGCTCGTGCGGGTGGCGAGGACGCTGCGGGACGAGAGGCTCGACGCCTCGACCGCCTCCGTGGTCGAGGCCGCGCGCCTGGCCGAGACGCTCGCCACCGTGAGAGGGCGGCCCTCGGTGGGCCTCAGCGAGCTCGACGACGCTGCGCAGACCGTGCTCTGCGAGGGTTCGCGGGTCCCGCTCGACCTGGTCCACGAACGCCTCGTGGTGGGCGCGGAGCTCGGGACGGTCCCGGACTCTGCACCGGTCGTGCCCCTGGCCGCCGACCTGTCGCGTCAGCAGCGGTCCCTGCGACTGAGACCGACAGCGTCCGCCCAGCAGGTCGACCTCGACCTGAGGCGCGAGAGACAGCTGGCGCGATCGGTGCTGCTCCACCGGTTGAGCCTCCTCGGCATCGATTGGGGGGAGCTCACCGACACCGGACGCACCACGGGCACCTTCAAGGAGAGCTGGACGCTGGAGTGGCGTCCGGAGCTGGCCGTCGACCTGGTCGAGGCGAGCGTCTGGGGGACGACCATCGCCGGGGCGGCGTCGGCGCGCGCGGCGGAGAGGGCCGAGAAGTCGGGGGACCTGACGGAGCTCGCCGCCCTGGTCAGCGCCTGCCTCACCGCCGACCTGCCCGACGGCATCGCCGCGGTTCTCGACGCCCTGGATGCGCGCGCGGCTGTCCAGCACGACGTGCCCGCGCTGCTCTCGACGGTCGAGCCGCTCGCTCGCACCTGCCGCTACGGCGACGTGCGCGGCGTGGACACCCGACGCGTACGCAGGGTGCTGGGCGCCACCGTCGTCCGCGCGTGCGTCGGGCTCCCGATGGCGTGCGCCAGCCTGGACGAGGAGGCGGCCGACGACATGGTGAGCGCCGTCGCCGGTGCCCACCGGGGGCTCTCGCTCCTGGCTGACGACGAGCTCGACACCGCGTGGTCGGAGGCGCTGGAGTCGGTCTCCGCACCCGACCACGTCGCGGGCGCGGTGGCCGGGCGGGCCACCCGCATCCTCCTCGACGCCGGTCGCCTCGACTCCGGCGTCGCCGCGCGTCGCATGGGGCGCCGGCTCTCGCTCGCGGCGTCCGCTCCCCAGGCCGCCGCCTGGCTGGAGGGCTTCCTCGCGGGGGACGCGGTGCTGCTGGTCCACGACCACGACCTGCTGGGGCTGGTCGACGAGTGGGTCGGCGGGCTCGACGAGGCGACGTTCGAGGACCTGCTCCCGCTCGTGCGGCGTACGTTCTCCCAGTTCAGCCGAGCCGAGCGCCGCACGATCGGCGAGCGGGTGTCCCGGCTGGGCGGACCGGACGACCGAGCCGCTGGGGCGTCGTTGCTCGACGTCGAGCAGGCCACCCCGGCGCTCCAGGCCGTGGCCGCGTACGTCGGGTGGAAGGTGGTGGACCGTGACGGAGCAGCCTGAGTCCGGGCCTGACGTGCGGCGTGACCGGCTCACCCGCTGGCGACTGGTCCTCGGTGGCAACGAGGCGGACGGCGTGACCGGGCCCGACGGTGCGCCGGTGTCCCTGAGCGCCGAGGACATGCGCCGGGACGGCGCCCTGGACGCGTTGTACGACAGTGAGCGCCGGGGCGGGCTCGGCGGCTCGGCACCGCGGGTCTCGCGCTGGCTCGGCGACATCCGCACCTACTTCCCGTCCTCGGTCGTCCAGGTGATGCAGGGCGACGCCATGGAGCGCCTCGGGCTGCGGCAGATGCTGCTCGAGCCGGAGATGATGCGGGCCGTGCAGCCCGACGTCGGCCTCGTCAGCACCCTGATCGGGCTGGGCCAGGTGATCCCCGAGCACTCGCGCGAGACGGCGCGCGCGGTCGTCCGGCAGGTCACCGACGAGCTCGAGGAACGGTTGCGGCAGCGCACCGTCCAGGCGGTGTCGGGTGCTCTCGACCGCTCAGCCCGCACCCGTCGGCCGCGGATGCGTGACGTCGACTGGCGACGTACGGTCGCCGCCAACCTCAAGCACTACCTCCCTGAGCACCGCACGGTCGTGCCCGAACGTCTCGTGGGCTACGCCCGCCGGTCGACGCGGGTCGAGCGTGAGATCATCCTCTGCATCGACCAGTCCGGATCGATGGCCGAGTCGATCGTCTACAGCTCGGTGTTCGGTGCGGTGCTGGCCTCCATCCGCTCGGTCACCACACGCCTCGTGGTCTTCGACACCGAAGTGGTCGACCTGACCGACGAGATCGACGACCCGGTCGACGTGCTCTTCGGCGTGCAGCTCGGCGGCGGCACCGACATCAACCGGGCCCTGGCCTACTGCCAGGACAAGATCACCCAGCCGGCCGACACCGTGCTGGTGCTGATCAGCGACCTCTACGAGGGCGGCATCGCCGAGGAGATGATCCGCCGGGCCCGGTCCGTCGTCGGCTCGGGCGCGACGATGATCGCCCTCCTGGCGCTGAGCGACTCCGGCCAGCCGTCCTTCGACGCCGACCACGCCGCTGCCCTCGCGGAGATCGGGGTGCCGTCGTTCGCCTGCACGCCGGACCTGTTCCCCGACCTGATGGCGGCAGCCATCGAGAGGCGTGACATCGGCGAGTGGGCGGCGCTCAACGACATCGTCACCACTCACGAGACGACGCAGCCGGACTGACGTCACCAGGCCGGGCCGTCGCCTCCCACCCGCTCGACGAGCCGCCGCCCGACGTGCCCGGCGTTGGCACGGCGTACGTCCTCCGGGACCGGGGGCAGGTTCTCCTCCCAGTCGAGGAGCGTCGATCCGCGCAGCTGCGGCATCCGTGCCGGGCGGCCGAAGAAGAACGGGTGCAGGTGCGCGCCGCCGTCGCCGTAGCGGCCCACGTGGCACCGGCCGACGCTCGGGAGCTCCTCCACCGCGGCCGTGACCGCCACCATCAGCCGCCCCATCTCGGAGGCGAGGTCGTCGGGCAGGTCGGCGAGGTCGTGGTGGGCGCGCGGCTGGAGGATCAGCGTGACCGGCAGCCTCATGTCGAGCACCTTGAGCATCCAGCGCTCGTTGCTCCACGCGACCTGGGCGAGCTTCTCGGGATCCGGCGGCTGCTGGCAGGGGCACTGCGCGGGGTCGTCGCCGACCCGCGGCGGCTCGGCGTCGACCATGGGCTCCAGGGGCTTGATCCGCAGGCCCTCGAGCTCGAACGGGAAGATGTCCCAGCCCGGCATCAGCTCGATCGCGACCGGCAGCCGCCCCTCGTCGTCGGTCGCCGCGGCGACGCGGGCGTGGAAGTCTTCGGCGCTCTCGAGGGTGCTCATGGCGAGCAGTCAACCAGTGCGAGCATCACCACGGAGAGGGCTGGTAGTCCTTCACGAAGCAGCCGAACAGGTCGGTGCCACCCTCGCCCAGCACGATCGGGTCGTAGACCCGCGCCGCACCGTCGACCAGGTCGAGCGGCGCGTGCCAGCCCTCGGCGGCGATGCGCAGCTTCTCGTGGTGCGGGCGCTCGTCGGTGATCCAGCCGGTGTCGACGGCAGTCATCAGGATCTTGTCGGTCTCGAACATCTCGCCCGACGAGGTGCGGGTCAGCATGTTGAGCGCGGCCTTGGCCATGTTGGTGTGCGGGTGCCCCGCGCCCTTGTAGCGGCGCGAGAACTGCCCTTCCATGGCGGAGACGTTGACGACGTACGCCCGACCGGACGCCGCTGTCGCGGCGGCCGCGGCCAGCGCCGGGCGCAGCCGGGAGACCAGCAGGAAGGGAGCGATCGAGTTGCACAGCTGGACCTCGAGCAGCTCGAGCGGGTCGACCTCGCCGACGGTCTGGGTCCACGAGTTGGTGACCTGCACGTCGGGCAGCAGGCCGCCGGCGTCGACGGCCGTCCCCGCGAGGTGGGCGTCGAGCGAGGCCTGCCCCGCCTTGAGGGCGAGCGCGGTGAGGGTGGCGGCGTTGTGGGCCGCCCGCGCGTGCTCGGCGGACTCGCCCTCGTGGTGGGCGACCGCGGTGTCGGTGAGCGCGCCAGCGATCGCGGCCGGGTGGGCCTCGGAGATCCGGTCGAAGGTGACCAGCTCGGGCAGGTCGATGCCCGACGGGAGGGGCTGCTGCTCGGCGTCGACGAGGGGCGCGTAGGCGCCCGGCGTGCGTCGTACGGTCTGGCACGCGTTGTTGATGAGGATGTCGAGCGGACCGGAGGCCGCGACGTCGTCGGCCAGCGAGATCACCTGGGTCGGGTCGCGCAGGTCGATGCCGACGATCTTGAGCCGGTCGATCCAGTCGGCGGAGTCCGGCAGTGCGGCGAACCGGCGCACCGCGTCCTTGGGGAAACGCGTCGTGATCGTGGTGTGCGCGCCGTCGCGCAGCAGCCGTAGCGCGATGTACATCCCGATCTTGGCCCGACCGCCCGTGAGCAGCGCGCGGCGGCCGGTGAGGTCGGTGCGCTGGTCGCGCTTGGTGTGGCTCATCGCCGCGCAGGTGGGGCAGAGCCAGTGGTAGAACGCGTCGACGAGGGTGAAGTCCTGCTTGCAGATGTAGCAGCCCCGCGCGGTGATCAGCTCGCCGGCGAACGCGCCGACGGTCTGCGAGACCAGCGGGATGCCGGCGGTCTCGTCGTCGATGCGCATCCGCGAGCCGGTGGCGGTCTTCTCGATGATCCCCCGGTCGTGGGCAAGCTCCGCCGCCCGCTTCCTCAGCTTCCGCTCGGCCTTGATCGACTTGTACATGTGCGATGCGGCCCGCTTGACCGTGACGTGGTCGGGGTGGTCGCCCGGCAGCTCGTGGAGGGTCTGCAGCACCCGCAGGGTGGTCGCCAGGTCGGCGGGGTCGATCCGGTCGGGTGGCTGCTCACTCACCGGAGAAGCGTACGGGCGATGTCGGGATCCCCGGTCAGCCGGGGATTCCTCACTGCCGCCACAACCCCCGGAAGGACCGCCCGAACCACCCCAGCCCCGAACCCTTCGGCGCCGGGGGCAGCTCGGCACCGCCGTACGTCGCCCGGCGGGCGGTGCCGTAGCCGAGCCAGGTCGAGGCCGGTCCCTGCCCGATGCCGGGCAGCGCCCACTCGCACACCCCGTCCGGGAAGACGGCCTGCAGGCGGGCCCACTGCCCGTCGGTGAAGGGGATCGGCAGGCCGCGGGGCAGGCGGTAGCCCGCGCGGTCGAGCGGCTTCAGCTGGCAGGCGAGGACGTCGTTGGCCGCGGGGCCGCCGGACTCCTGGCGCGGCGTGGACAGGTTGGTCCGCGCGAGGTCGGCGCGGCACACCACGCCCGGCACGCCGTCGGCGATGCAGCGGTCGGCGAGGGAGTCGGGCCTGTCCTCGACGATCTTGCGGGCCAGCGGCACCGAGCGACGGTCCTTCTCGACCCGCGCCAGCCAGCCGTCCATCGCGATGAACGCCTCCGTGGGCCAGCGGGTGTCGCCGAGCAGCGGCGTCGGCCCGAACCACTCGATCCGGTTGTCGGTATGGCCCTGCGAGCGCTGGAGCCGCAGGTGGCTCCAGACGGCGTGGGAGTAGTCGTGGGCGATGCCGGGGTCGGGACCGCCGTGGTTGATCATCGCGACGTCGCTGGTGTGGGTGAACTCGTTGAGCAGCCCGGTCCGGTAGGCGTTGGCGATCGAGGCCGGGTCACCCGCCGTACGTCCGGCGATCGGGTCGGCGTTGACGTCGAGGCCGCCGATCTTCTCGTTGAGGTCGACGAACTGCTCGGGCGTGATCCGCCCGCCCTGCACCGCCTTGAGCCCGTACTGCACCCCCCGGTTGCCGAAGGGCAGCCCGGCGAAGCCGTGCCCGGCGGCCTTCTCCTGCGAGCTCCACACCGACTCGGGCCGCGGCCCCAGCTGGTTGCGCATGAGGGTGAGGATGTCGCAGCGCACGCCCCCGGGGTTGGTGTCGGAGTCGAAGCGGGTCGCGGTGTCGCCCGCGACCGGCGCGGGCACACCGTCGCAGGGGTGCTCGGGGTTGATGGCGCTCTTGAAGAGGCCCTCGTCCGCGGTGACCGCGTTGACGGGCGTGAGGTGACCCTCCACGTCCGCGATCTGGGTGGGTGACCACACCACGCCGGGGGCCCACCTCGCCGGGTCCTCGAAGTAGGCGCGCATGAGGTGGTAGTCGGCGAACTGCGCGCCGGGGCTCATCACGTCCGGGTAGGAGCAGGTGGTGACCAGGCCCTGGTAGATCCCCGGATAGGCGTTGGCGACCGTGTGCTGCGCGACCGAGCCGCCGCTGCACCCGGTGCCGATGGTGTAGCGGATGGTGCCGTAGCGCTCGACCAGCCGCTCCTTGGCCATCATCAGCGACTCGGCGTTGTGGGCGACGTTGCAGTTGTGGCCGGTGTTGGCCAGGGCCGTCGACAGCACCGCGAAGCCGCGGCGCAGCGCCTCGACGTACGAGCTCTGCAGCAGCGGCACAGGGACCGCGTCGAACGTGCCCGACGCGTCCTCGAGCGGCGGCTCGGCCGGGGCGTAGCTCGCCCCGCACCCGCCGCCGTGGGTGATCAGCACCTTGTGGTTCCACTGCTCCTGCGGCGCCCACGCCTTCCACTTCTCACCGGGCGTGAAGAGCGTGAGGATCGTGTAGCGGTCGCGGTCCTGGTAGCCGTCCTCGCGCCGCACGACGAACGGCACCGTCCGGCCCTGGTCGGTGGTCGCGGTGTCGACGTCGCTCGCGGGCTGCGCGGGGTCGTAGGGCTGGAGCGCCGACTGGCCCTTCGGCTTGTAGAGGTAGGAGTACGACGCCGGCTGGTTGCACAGCGCGTCGCGCGCGGTGTCCTGGCAGTCGTACGCCGCTGCGACGGGGCCGCTGAAGACGGGTCCGCCGTTGCGGTGGTTGGTGATCACGACCTTGTCGCGTCGGGCGTTGCCGGCGCGGGCGACGAGCACGTTGCGGCCGTTGTCGAGGCCGCGCAGCAGGACGGTCGAGCGCTTGCGGAACTTCTTCGAGATGTCGCGACCGTCGAGCGTGACCCGCAGGCGGCCGGCCCTGCGGGGCACGGTGATCCGGACGAGCACGTCGCCGCCGGAGACGAGGTCGGCGCGGTTGGAGAGCACCTGGATCCGCACCTTGCCCTGCTGGTGCGGTGCCGACGAGCCCGGCGCAGCGTTCACCACGGACAACACGGCGGTCAGCAGCACGAGGGTGATGCCGAGGGCGATGCCGACGGCGACACCGACGACCGCGGGACGGGCCGACGGACGGGTGAGACGGGACACGACGGAGTGCAGGCGCACGGCGTACCTCCTGGAAGGACTCAGGAGGTCAACGACGATGCGCCCGGGCTGGTTACTGGCGGGTCAGGGACGCATTCCCGGGGGGAAACTCGCACTCCGAGGGGTTTGCAACCCCCATGACGTGCAGGAATCCCCGCGTACGCGGGGATTCCGACAAAGCGCCGAGCAGGCGGAAGTCAGCCCTCGCGCGCAGGCGAGCCGTTGATCCGCACGCGGTCGGCGCGCAGCCCGTGCTCGACGCCCCACAGCACGGCCTTCGAGCGGGAGTCGACGTCGATCTTGCGGTAGGCCGAGCGGATGTAGGACTTGATCGAGTTGAGCGACAGGAGCGTGCGCTCGGCGATCTCCTGGTTGCTGAGGCCCATCGTGATGAGGGACAGCACCTCGGCCTCGCGCGCGGTGAGGCCCTCCTCGCGTCCGGGCCAGTCGCCACCCACCAGCGACGAGCGCCCCCGCGAGGGGGAGACCACGAGCTGTCCCTCGGAGATCGCGTGGAGCGCGTCCACCAGCCGGGCCGCCGGAAGGCTCTTGGAGAGGTAGCCGCGCACGCCCTGGTTGAGGGTCTCGCGGGTCAGCCAGGGCTGGAAGTTCCAGGTGTAGACGGCCACCGTGCGCACCTGCGGGTTGTCGACCAGCCGCTGCACCGCGGGCCCGTTGCCCTGGCCCATCCCGAACGTGTCGTAGAGGGCCACGTCGACCGGCTGGGTCACCGGCTTGCCCGCCGCCAGCTCGACGACCTCGACCCGGTGGCTGTAGCTGCGCATCATCGCATCGAGACCGCGCACGACGACTTCGTCGTCATTGACGAGCGCGACTCGGATGACCATGCCTCAAGGTACCCACCTTTATGTATCTTGGCCCGTGTTCGTGACAAAGGGGGAGCCGTGCGGGAGAGCGCGACCACGGTCGAGGAGACCCGCACAGGTGGACTCGGCGTCCGGTGCGAGGGTGTCGTCCATCTCTACAAGACCTTCGGGGGCCACGACGTCGTCGCCCTGCGCGGTGTCGACCTGACGATCCGGGCCGGTGAGCGGGTCGCCTTCCTGGGCCCGAGCGGCTCGGGCAAGTCCACGCTCCTGGCGCTCCTCGGTGGCATCCAGCGGCCCAGCGCCGGTCGGATCTTCCTGGGCGAGGAGGAGATCTCCCGCATGGGCGAGCGCTACCTCGCGCGGATCCGCTCGCGCCAGGTCTCGACGCTGCTGCAGGGCGCCACGCGCAACCTGCTGGCGTACGCCACCGCCCGGCAGAACATCGCCTTCGCGCGACTGTCGCTGTCCGGCCGCGAGCGCGAGGACGCGCTGGCCGACACCGAGCTGCTCGACCGGGTGGGGCTGCTCGAGCAGGCTGACCAGGTCGTGTCCACGATGTCCGGCGGACAGCGCCAGCGCCTCGCCCTCGCCTGCGCGGTGTCGACCTCCCCGCGCCTGCTGCTGGCCGACGAGCCGACCAGCCAGCTCAGCCACGCCGACCGCGACCACGTGCTGCACCTGATCCACTCCCTCGGCGACGACTTCGGCACCACGATCGTGGTCGTCACCCACCAGCCCGAGGTGGCCGCCACGTTCCCGCGCACGGTGACGATGAAGGGCGGTCGCGTCGGCGCGGAGGGTCACGGCGGCTCGGAGTACGCCGTGGTGGGCGAGGACGGCGTGATCCACCTCCCCGGCCACATCGCCACCGAGTGGCCGCCCGGGACGCTGGTGCGGTTCGAGGACGACGAGCACGGCCGCATCATCGTCACCCGCGCCGGCGGCGAGGGCAGCCACGCATGACCGACCCCCTCGTGAGCGAGCACCCGATGACCCATCACCGGGCCCGCGAGCTCGCGCTCGACTCGATCACCTACGTCGCCGGACGCACGCTCCTCGACGACGTCAGCGTCTCGTTCCCGGCAGGCAAGCTCACCGCGGTGTCGGGACCCAGCGGCTCGGGCAAGACCACACTGCTCTCCATCGCCGGAGGCCTCCTGCAGGCGACCTCGGGCACTGCCGAGCTCGACGGCCAGGACATGTGGACCGGCAGTGGCGACCCGTTGCCGGAGGTCGCGTTCATCCTCCAGGTCTACGGCCTGGTGCCCATCCTCTCGGCGCGCGAGAACGTCTCGATCGCGCTGCGTGCGCGCGGCGTCGCGCCCGCCGACGCGGACGAGGCGGCCGAGGCCGCGCTGGCGCGGTTCGGCATCGCCGACCTCGGTGAGCGCCAGGTCGAGGAGCTCTCGGGCGGTCAGATGCAGCGCGTCGCGTGCGCGCGAGGATTCGTCGTCGGTGCCGACGTGCTGCTGGCCGACGAGCCGACCTCCGAGCTCGACGAGGGCAACCGCAGCGTCGTGCTGGCCGAGCTGCGCGAGGAGGCTGCCCGCGGCGCCGTGGTCGTCGTCGCCACGCACGACCCAGCCGTCGTCGAGGCCTGCGACCTCCACATCGCGCTCGACGAGGGCCGGGTCGTCCGGTGAGCGTCCGAGCGAAGAGGCCGGGTCGTTGAGTCGTGTCCTGCGCGGCATCTGGAGTCGTCGGGGTGCCCTGACGACGCTGGTGCTGATGGCCGTGGTGGTCGTCGGCGGGGCTGTGACGGTCCTGCAGTTCGCGGAGGCCGCCGACACGTCACGGTGGCTGACCGCACCCCTGCTCCTGCTCGGCGCGGTCGCCGTGCCCAGCATCGGCGCGGAGCTCGCCGTGGCCCGGCGTGAGGAGATCGGTCTCGCCCGCCTGCGCGGCATCCATGGCATCCGCCTGTGGCGCTTCCTCCTCGTCGAGCCGCTCCTGGCCATCGTGGTGGGGACCCTGCTCGGCCTGGTCGTCGGAGCCGTCGGCACCGCGACGGCCACCCGGACCTGGCTGGACGACGCCGCCCCCGCCCTCGAGCAGCCGGCCCTCGTCGTCGCCGCAGGCATCGCCGGCGCCGGGCTCCTCATCGTGGGCCTGTCGGCGGCGGCCGCCCTCCGTGAGCCGCTCGCCGTCCAGGTGTCCACCCGGCGGCGGCCGCGTCGCGCGACGACCCTCACCATCTTCCTCAGCGTCCTGCTGCTCGTCAGTGCCGGCGTCGCCGCCTACCGCAGCCGCGCTGCTGCGGGCGACCCCGACCTGGTGGTCCTCCTCGGTCCGGCCCTCGTCGGGCTGGCGCTGGGACAGGTGGCGATCTGGGTGATCCGGATCGCCGCGCGCGGACTGACGCCGACCACCGAGAAGCGCGGCCTGGGTGCGTTCCTCGCAGCTCGCCGGCTGGCCCGCGCCGACGACCTGGTCACGCCCATCCGTCTCGTCGTGGCTGCCGCCGTGGTCGGTGCGCTGGCGCTCAGTGGCGCCGTCAGCGTCAGCGGCTGGACCCGCGAGCAGGCCGCGGTGGAGGTCCCCGGAGCCCGCGTGATCTCCACCGACGTGGGTGCCCTGGGCGCGGTCGAGCTGACCGAGCGGATCGACCCCGAGGGCACGCACCTCGTCGCCACGGCGATCGTGCGCAACGAGACGCGGCTGGCCGAGCGACGGGCGTACGTCGACGCGGCCCGCTGGGACGCGGTCGTCGGCGACTTCTACGACGGCACGCCGGCGCGGGCCGCGTCCGACGCGATCGACCGCCTCGACACCGACGTCGAGCCGTTCCAGGTGTCGGGCGACCGGCTCACCGTCAGCATGTCCGGCCTCGAGGTCCCCGCGGTGCGGACGTTCACCGGACCCGACGGCGAGGACGTCAGGGTGGGTGGTGGCGGGGCCGAGCTGACCCTCCGGTTCGTCACGTCGGCCAACGTGTCCGGCGCGGTCGCCCTGCGTACGCAGGTCCCGGCCGACGGCGCAGCGGTGACCCGCTCCGTCCGGGTGCCGGAGTGCGCGGACGGGTGTGCGGTCACCGGGCTGGACGTGGGGCGCGACAGCCGGGGCCTCATCGATGGCAGCCCTTTCGTCGTCCTCCTCGAGAGGCTCGAGCTCGGCAAGGACGACCTCCTCCAGCGTGCGTGGGTGCCCGACCCGGTCTCGGTCCAGTCGGCGCTCAACAGCCGCTTCTTCCGCAACTACGAGCCCCCCGCCGTCATGACGGTGAACCGGCCGGACGGCCTGCAGGTCGCGATGCTGCCATCGGTCCCCCTCGCGCTCGACCTGGAGCTCGCGGAGGCGGCCGTGCCCGTGCTCGTGGCCGACCAGGACGAGCCGGTCGCCCTCGACCTCGGCGGTGACGAGCGCACGACCGACGTGATCGGCGTCGCGCGGTCGATGCCGCTCATCGGCAGCGTCGGCCTCCTGTCCGACATCCGCACCTCGGCTGTCGGCTCCGGTCCGACGGTGCCGTCCGCCGAGGTTCAGATCGTCGCGGCCGCAGGCACGCCGCAGGCCGTGCTCGACGACGTGGCCGCGGCCACCGGCTCCTCGTGGCGCACCTTCGAGACGGTGCGCGAGGAGCTCGGCGAGCGGCACGGCGGCGCCCAGTCCGTGGCGTACGCCCTCACCGCCATCGCCTGCGCCCTCGTCGCCCTGCTCGCGCTGGGAGCAGGCGTCGCCCGGCACCTGCGCGACTACCGTCGCGACGTGGCGTCACTGCGGGTGCTCGGGATCTCCATGAGCACCGCGCGCAAGGCCGGTCGCGCCGAGCTGGTCAGCCTGACCGTGCTCGTGGTGGCGAGCGTGGTCGCGGGCGGGTGGCTGGCGACCACCCTGCTGCTCGAGGGCCTTCCGCTCCTCGCGATCCCCACGGCCGGACTCCCGCTCGACACCACTCCGAACGCCTGGCCGCTGGCCCTTCCGGCGCTCCTGTCGGCGGCCGCGGTGGTGCTGGTCGGCGGCCGGGCCCGCGCCGTGCGCGCCGCCACCACCCGACCCAGCCTGCTGCGCGAGGAGGAGGTCAGGTGATCCAGCTTCTCGGCGCCATCGTCCGCGGCCTGCGTGCCCGGGCCCTGCTCTCGGCGGGGTCGGTGCTCCTGACCGCCCTCGCGATCGGGTCCGCGATCCTCGGGCCCGTCTTCTCCGAGGCCGTGACCAACTCCTACGTCGTGACCCGGCTCCAGGAGACCTCCCCGGGCCTCACCGGCCTGAGCCGGGTCTTCACGCCCGACCCCGGGGTGTCGCTGCAACAGGCCGAGCGCGATGCCGTGGCAGCCTCCGAGGCGACGCTCGCCGGCCCCTGGCAGGAGCCCTACGCGATCGTGCAGTCCGAGCGTTTCAGTGCCCTTCGGGGCATGGTGACGTTCTGGTCGCGCTCCGACGCGTGCGAGATCCTCGAGATCGAGGGTCGCTGCCCCGAGAAGCAGGGCGAGGTGCTGATGCTCGCCGCCGACATGGAGAAGACCGGCGCCGTGCTCGGCGAGCCCCTGGAGCTGCCGATCTTCGAGACGGGTGGCGTCGCCGCGCTCGGCCTGCCACGGCCGGCCCTCGACGAGGTCGTCGTCGTCGGCTCCTACGTCACGCCCGCCGGCGGCGACGACTGGCTGATCCCCGGACGGCTCACCAGCACCAACGAGCAGACCTCGATCAGGGGCGGCTACCAGCCCTTCGCCCCCGCACCCCTCATCACGACCGGCGACACGATCACGGCCATGGGCGCCTGGAACATCCGGGTCGACACGCACCTCGACGTCCCCTCCGACCTGACCCCCGAGCAGCTCGACGACGCGGCGACCTCTGCGAAGGCGGTCCCGAGCGACGCCGAGGTCGAGGTGGACGGCGGCACGCTGCGCGCCGACGACACCAACGACCTTGCCTCCGTGGTCGCGGACGTACGGTTCCAGCAGTCCACGGCCCGGGGCTCCATCGCGCCCGCCGTGCTCTCACTCGTCCTGGTCGCGCTGGCGCTGCTGATGCGGTTGCTCAACGCGGCCAGCGAGCTCCGCGTGCCCGAGCTCGCCCTGGCGTCCCTTCGGGGCGTGACCGCGCGCCGGCTCTGGGGACTGGGCCTCGCCGAGCCGGTCGTCGTGCTGGTGATCGCCATCCCGCTCGGTGTCGCCTTCGGCCTGGGTCTGTCGATCCTGCTGGTGCGCAGCTGGCTGGCGCCCGGGCTCCCGCTTCCGCTGCCCTGGGCCAGCTGGGTCGCTGCGGCGCTGGTGCTCGTCGCGGCCTTCGTGGTGGCGTGCGTGGCGGTGGGCCTCGTCGTCCGGGAGTCGCTCGCCTCCCAGCTCAGCGGCGTACGACGTCCGGTCGCCGCTCGCCGCTGGTCGGTCATCGCCCAGCTCACCCTGGTGGCCCTCGCGGCGGCCACGCTCGCGAGCAAGCTGACGGCCGGTGGGCCCGGTGAGCCGGACGCCACCGACCTCGTCCTGCCGGTGCTGCTGGCGGTGGTGGCGGGCCTCGCCGCCACGAGGCTCATCGCCGCGCTGGCCACGTGGTGGACGCGTCGCTCGCGCGGCCGCTCGCTCAGCGGGTTCGTGTCCATGCGGGCGATCTCGCGCCGCCAGGAGGGCACCCTGGTCATCCTGCCGATCACCGCCGCGATCGCGGTGGCGGTGTTCGGGGCGGGTGTCTACGACTCCGCGGCGACGTGGCGCACGAGCGTGGCGGCGACCGAGTCGCCGGCCCACACCACCTGGTCCACGACGCTCACCCTCACCGAGGGGATCGAGCTCACGCGGGAGGTCGACCCCGAGGGCGACTGGGTCATGGCCGCGGCCAGTGTCCCCAACCCGGGGGCGAACTTCTCCGTCGTCGACAGCAGCCGCCTGGCGCGGGTCGCCACCTGGCCGCCCACCTGGAGCCCGGGCCTCGACGTCGACCAGGTGGTCGACCGCATCGCCCCCGGCGGCCTCGTCCCCACCCTGACGGGCAAGCGGTTCTCCCTCACGATCGACAACCAGGCCGACATGGACCGTGACCTGGCTGTCGAGGTCCGCTTCGGCACCCGCAACGGACTGCCGCTGAAGGCCTACCTCGGGCCATTCCCGTCCGGGGAGTCCACCCGGTCGGCACGGGTCCCGTTCTGCCGGGAGAGCTGCCAGCTCGAGGGCATGACCCTCGGGGGCGGGGCCGGCACCAACACGCGCATGTCCGGGTCGCTGCGCCTGAGCGACGTCGAGATGGACGGCGTCCCGGTCGACGGAGCGATCCAGGGAGCCGGCTGGACGCCGACCCCCGACCCGGCCGTACGGACCTCGATCGTGGAGATGCGGGAGACGGACGGTGCGCTCGAGATGACGGTCGACACCGGAGACTCCGTGGGCATGGCCCGCATCACCGCCGGCGGCATCACCCGAGACCGGCCCGCGATGGCGGGCCCGAAGGTGCAGCAGCGCGCGATCGAGAAGCTCGACGAGGGCTACGGGCTGATCCCGGTCGAGCCGGTCGGCGAGATCGAGGGCATGCCCTTCACCGGCCCCACGGGGCTCCTGGTCGACTACTCCTCCTTCCTCACCGACCGCCCGGTCTTCGACAACCTGATGACCGTCCACGTGCTGGCGCGTGAGGGCACGCCTGCATCGATCACCGAGGCGCTGTCCGAGGCCGGCCTGAGTGTGGGGACGACCCTCGCCAAGGAGCGCCACGTCCTCGACCAGAGCGCGTACGCCCTCGCCCTTCGGCTCTACGGAGTCGTCGCCGTGCTGGTGCTGCTGATGGCGCTGGCGGGACTCTTCGTCAGCGCGGCCGTCCAGCTGCCGGCGCGTCGGCGCGACGCGGCGGCCCTGCGCGTGGTCGGCGTACCCCGGACCTCGGTGATGGTGGCCGTGGTGCGCGAGCTGGCGGTCGTGCTGGGCAGTGCCGCACTGGCCGGCATCCTCGCGGGATCCCTGGCCCAGTGGGTGGTGCTGCGCACGATCACCCTGGGCTACGCCGACGACCCGAGCACACCCGCACTGGTGGCGGCCATCTCACCCCTGCGCCTGGTGGTGCTGGCGCTGCTCGCTGTGGCGGTCTTCGGCGCCGTCGCGCTGATCAGCGCGTCGATGACGGTGAAGGGTGCCCGCGGCGCCACTTTGCGCGAGTCGGCCCGCTGACCCGAGGCGAGTGGGCGCGGTCCGGTCAGTCGCAGCAGGGGTCGAACCGGAACCCGACGCCGCGGATGGTGCGGATCCACTCGTTGTCCGACGCAGCAGCGCGGAGCTTGCGGCGCAGGTTGGCCAGGTGGACGTCGACCACGTGGGTGCTGTCGGGGACGAACTCGGTGGCCCAGACCGCGCGGAGGAGCGCCTCGCGGGCGACCACGATGCCGGGGTTGCTCACGAGGTGGGCGAGCAGGTCGAACTCGGTGCGGGTCAGGTCGATCTCCTCGCCGGCGACGAGCACCTCCCGAGCCTCGGGGTTGAGGCTCAGGTCCTCGCAACCGATCTGGCTGTCCTGGTCGGCGGCGCCGTCGGCACTGACGGGAACGGGGAGGGGCTCGGTCGCTGGCATCTCCGCGCTGCGGGGTCGGCGGAACAGCGCCGCCACGCGCGCCTGCAGCTCACGCAGGGAGAACGGCTTGACCAGGTAGTCGTCGGCGCCGACCTCGAGCCCGATGAGCCGGTCGACCTCGGCCGTGCGGCCGCTGAGGACGATGACGTAGCAGTCGCTGACCATGCGGATCTGGCGGCACACCTCGACACCGTCGATGTCGGGCAGGGTCAGATCGAGCGTGACGAGGTCAGGTGCCGTCTCCCGGATCACGGCGAGGGCGGCAGTGCCGGTCTGTGCGATCGTGACGTCGAACCCCGCCTGGGTCAGCAGTGCGGAGATCGCGTCGCCGGCGTCGCGGTCGTCCTCGACGACCACGGCGATGCGTTGGTCGATCATGTGTGGTTCCCCCATGTGTGGTCATGCTTCGCGCTGTCAACCGGCGCGCGTCGCACTCGACGCATGGTTCCCAGCCCCTCGATCGTATGCGGCAAAGGGCTGGGACGGCTCGGAATGCACAGACAGGGGTCGTGGTGGTCCCTGCGTCAGAAGTCGAGGCCTCGGGCCCAGTCCTCCGAGTCGATGCGCGCCACCAGGTAGGGGCCGCCGCCCGTACGCCGGTCCTCGGGCTCGCCCTCGCGGTCCATCCGGTAGCCGATGCCGCGGATCGTGTGGATCCACGTGGCGTCGGAGTGCCGACGGAGCTTGCCCCGCAGGTTGGCCACGTGCACGTCCACCAGGTGGTGGTCGTGGGTGAGCGCGCTGCTCCAGATCGCGAGGACCATCTCCTCACGGGTGCAGACCCGCGAGAGGTGGGTGGCGAGGTACTCGAGCACGTCGTACTCGATGCGGGTCAGGTCGACGATCGTTCCGTTGATCTGGACCTCGCGCCGGGCGGAGTTGATGACCAGGCCGGCTCCGCACGAGATCGTGCTCGGCTCGTCGGCAGGCTGTGACGGGCTGGGCACGTGCGGGGCCTGGGCAGCGGCCTCGTCCATCAGGGCCGAGCGCGGACGCCGGAACAGCGCGGCCACGCGGGCACGCAGCTCGCGCGGGGAGAACGGCTTGAGCACGAAGTCATCGGCGCCGACCTCCAGGCCGATGAGCTTGTCCACCTCGTCGGACCGCGCGGACACGATCACGATGTAGCAGTCGCTGGCCTCCCGGATGCGACGGCACACCTCGATGCCGTCCATGTGCGGAAGCGTCAGGTCCAGGGTGACCAGGTCGGGCGGATCGGCTGCCGCGACGTCCACCGCCGCCCGTCCGTCGCGCGCTGACGTCACCCGGAAACCGGCGCCCTCCAGCGTCTCGACCAGTGCCGAGGAGATGTCCGGATCGTCCTCGACGACCAAAGCATGAAGATCTTGCACGTTTCTACCCCCACCCAAAATGCAAAGGCTAGGGACCCCACGTCCCCGCCGCGGCTCCGCCCGAATCCGACGCCGATTCGATGGTATGCGCAGGAGTACGCCGAGCGTCAGGGTTGTTTCAGGGCTTTGCCTAGATGTCTAGACCATACTCTTTGACGGAATCTTTGGCCGATGGGGATTCAGACTGCGTTTTCCGTGGTCGCTGTCAGGTCGATCCCACGATTGACCCAAGTGCTGGTGGCGACCATTCCCACCCGCTCGTAGAGACCCAGGGCGCCGGTGCGCGAGTCGGTGCTCAGCTCGGAGGTGGACGTGCCATGGGCCCGCGCCTGGGCGAAGGAGTCGACCAGCAGTGCCTGGGCCAGGCCGCGGTTGCGCTGGTCGCGGCGCACGGCGAGCCGGTCGACATAGCCGGTGGACCCGTCGTCCGACACGAGCACCAGGGAGACGCCGGCCACCGTCCCGTGGGCGTCCACGGCCACCCGCAGGTTCCACGGCTCGAAGCCGGGCCGGCCGCGGGTGGCGGCGTCGAAGTCCTCGAAGCTCTCCCGCCCGCGCACCGACCACTCGAGGAACGCGTCCTCCAGCACGTCGTGCGCGGCCCGCAGCTCCTCCGCCTGCGCCGCGCGTACGACGTATCCCGGCGGCAGCTCGCGGTCGGGGATCCTCGCCCCCTCGGGCAGCTTGAGGACCCAGCTCGTCCACCGCACCCGGAAACCGAGCTCCTCCAGCAACCGGTCGCCAGGCGAACCCTGGGGGACCGGCATCCCGATCACCGTCGACCCGAGGCGGCGGCCAAGCTCCTGGAGCCAGTGCGCCAGCCAGGTGCCGATCCCGCGGCCGCGGTGGGAGGGCAGCACGGACGTGTCGGCGCGGTCGGCGCCCATCAGCTCGGCGTACGCCACGAGGGTGTCGCCGTCGAACACGCCGATCGACCGGGCGCCGACGTCGTGGCTGGGCTTGGCCCAGTCGCTCACGATGTCGGCCTCCTCGATGGCGACCTCGCCGATGTCCTCGAGCTCCTGGGCCGCCATCAGCTCGAAGACCGCCCGCGCGTCGCTCGTCCGGAGCGGTCGGGTCGTCAGACCGGGAGGAAGCACCGGTGGTGCGGTCGGGTCGCTGGGGTCGTGCTGGCCGGGCATGGGACGAGTGTGATGCCTCACGTGGCGCCCTGTCGCGCGCTTATCCTCGGCCGGGGTGCCTGGTGTGGAATGCCAGATTCCCCCGTGAGGCCCTACCGTTGTCGGGTGAGTGACGAGCAGCCAGCAGCCCCTGAGCAGACCTTCGCCGACCTCGGCCTCTCGCCTGAGGTCCTCAAGGCGCTGGCCGACGTCGGCTACGAGACCCCCTCGCAGATCCAGGCCCAGACGATCCCGCCGCTGCTGGAGGGACGCCACGTCGTGGGCCTCGCGCAGACCGGCACCGGCAAGACGGCCGCGTTCGCGCTGCCGATCCTCTCGCAGCTCGACTTCTCCCAGAAGACGCCGCAGGCCCTCGTCCTCGCCCCGACCCGCGAGCTCGCGCTCCAGGTCTCGGAGGCCTTCGAGAAGTACGCCGCGCACATGAAGGGCGTGCGCGTGCTGCCCATCTACGGCGGCCAGGGCTACGGCGTACAGCTCTCGGCGCTGCGTCGCGGCGTGCATGTCGTCGTCGGCACGCCCGGGCGCATCATGGACCACCTGGAGAAGGGCACGCTCGACCTGTCGGAGCTGCGCTTCCTCGTCCTGGACGAGGCTGACGAGATGCTCAAGATGGGCTTCGCCGAGGACGTCGAGACCATCCTCGCCGACACGCCCGCGGACAAGCACGTGGCGCTGTTCTCGGCCACGATGCCTGCCCAGATCCGTCGCATCTCCAAGAAGTACCTGGAGAACCCCGTCGAGATCACCGTCAAGAACAAGACGTCGACGGTCTCGTCCATCACCCAGCGCTACCTGATCGTGTCCTACCCGCAGAAGGTCGACGCCCTCACGCGCATCCTCGAGGTCGAGAACTTCGAGGGCATGATCGTCTTCGTCCGCACCAAGAACGAGACCGAGATGCTGGCCGAGAAGCTCCGCGCCCGCGGCTACTCCGCGATGGCGATCAACGGCGACGTCGCTCAGGTGCAGCGCGAGCGCACCATCAACCAGCTCAAGGCCGGCAAGCTCGACATCCTCGTCGCCACGGACGTCGCCGCCCGGGGCCTCGACGTCGAGCGGATCAGCCACGTCGTCAACTACGACATCCCCACCGACACCGAGTCCTACGTCCACCGCATCGGGCGTACGGGCCGCGCGGGCCGGACCGGTGACTCGATCGCCTTCGTCACGCCGCGTGAGCGCCACCTGCTGCGCGCGATCGAGAAGGCCACCCGCCAGCCGCTCACCCAGATGCAGCTGCCGACGGTCGACGACGTCAACGCCACCCGGCTCTCGCGCTTCGACGACCAGATCACGCAGGCGCTGGCCCAGCCCGAGCGGATCGACTTCTTCCGCGACGTGGTCTCCCACTACGTCAGTGAGCACGACGTGGCCGAGGTCGACGTCGCCGCCGCATTGGCCGCGGTGATGCACGGCGAGCAGCCGCTGCTGCTCGACCCCGAGCCCGAGCAGCGGACCCGCTCCTTCGAGGAGCGCTCCAGCCACGCCGGCAAGGCCGACCGTGGTCCCGCCCGGGAGTCGCGCAGCGGCGCCCCGATGGCGACGTACCGCATCTCCGTGGGCAAGCGGCACAAGGTCGAGCCCCGCCAGATCGTGGGTGCCCTGGCCAACGAGGGCGGCCTCTCGCGCGGGGACTTCGGCTACATCGCCATCAAGCCGGAGTTCTCGCTCGTCGAGCTCCCGGCCGCCCTGCCCCCCGGCACGCTCGACCGTCTCGCCGGCACACGCATCTCCGGCAAGCTGATCGAGCTCGAGCTCGACAAGGGCCCGCAGCGCCAGCGCGCCGGTGGTCACAGCGGCGGCTACAAGGGCAAGAACCCCCGCTGACCTGACGATCCCTCGCGCTGAAATGCGCCGACCGGTCACTTCCTCGGCGAGGAAGTGACCGGTCGGCGTCGTCCAGGACGAGGAAGTGCCCGGTCGGTCAGGCGGCGACGGCCTCGGGCTGTCGCTCCTCGTCGCGCTGGCCGGTGACCTGCCGGGTGAGCAGGTGGTCGACCGACAGCCGACCCGCACCGGTGCTCGCCAGGACGAGGCCGAGAACGCCCAGGACCAGCACCAGCTCGTACCCGCCCTCGGCGACGAAGAAGGCGTCCCGGTGCACGAACCACCAGGCGCCGGCCATGTTGAGCGCCCAGAGCACGCCGACGACCGGGGTGAGGGCACCCAGCAGGATCAGGACCCCGCCGCCGACCTCGATCGCGATGGCGAAGGCGGCGGCCGCGGGTGCTACCGGAATGCCCATGGCCGCGAACCCGTCGGCGGTGCCGCCGGAGCCACCTTGGTCGAGCTTCTGCCAGCCGTGGGCGATCATCACCGCCCCGAGGGCGAGTCGCGCGAGCAGGAGTACGACGTCCTGCGCAGGAGTGGTGGAGCGGTTGCCGAACGGGAGCTTCACAGGTCTACCTCCGAGTTGATTGACACTTGAACTACCCACGCTAGGGGCCGGAACTGAGCGCTTCCTGAGAGCACGCAGAAGCCCCGCCACCGGAGAGGCGACGGGGCTCCTGGCAGGAAACGGGGGAGAAGCTCAGGCGGACTTGATCGCCGAGACGTCGAACTCGAGCTTGATCTTCTCGGAGACGAGGACGCCGCCGGTCTCGAGCGCCGCGTTCCAGGTGAGGCCCCAGTCCTTGCGGTTGATGGTGGTCTCGCCCTCGAAGCCGACACGCAGGTTGCCGAAGGGGTCGCGGGCCGAGCCGGTCTGCTCGAACTCGATCGTGACCGGCTTGGTGACGTCCTTGATGGTGAGGTCGCCGGTGATCGTCCAGTCGCTGCCGTCGCGCTTCACGTCGGTCGAGGTGAAGGTGATGGACGGGTACTGCTCGACGTCGAAGAAGTCGCCGGACTTGAGGTGGCCGTCACGGTCGGCGCTGCCGGTCTCGACGGAGGTGACGTCGATGGAGAGGTCGACCTTGGAGGAGGACGGGTTCGCCTCGTCGATGCGGGCGGTGCCGGTGAAGGCGCCGAACTGGCCGCGTACCTTGGTCACCATGGCGTGGCGGGCCACGAAGCCGAGGCGGCTGTGGCTGACGTCGAGGGCGTAGTCACCGGTGATGTCGTCGATGGCGGTGGTGGGAGCGTCGAACGAGGTGGTCATGAAAGCCTCCTGGCTTGGTTGGTAGAAGATTCAACCAATAGAACGAGGCGCACCTGGACTTCATTCCCGAACCCCGGAGATTTCTCCGAGCTTCTCCGCCACATGCATCGAGCCACGCCCCCTGAGGGACGTGGCTCGGGGCCTGGCTGATCGCTCAGGCGGCCTGGGTGCGGGCGGTCGCGGGGACCGACCAGCGTGCCTCCATGTGGGTGCGACCCGACGCATCCGTGACCGTCACCCAGGTGCAGACCGGCGCCCCGGTCATCTCTTGCTTGCTCATGTGACACCTCCCGTTCACTTACTGTTCACCCAAGATAGCACCTCCCCACCAGCGCACCATCGTTTCGCGGGAAATGCGCGGCCATGCCCCACTTGGGCCCCTATGTCTGCCCACCCTGGGTCCGGATGCCCCACCTGGGACTGCTGTGACGATGTCGACGGACCGCCACGGCGGTTCCGAGTCGCGTTCTTGCCCGATTTCGGGCAGGAAGTTGCTGTTGACGACGTCCGGGGACATGATCGAACCGTGCCCGACCCCGCTCTCGTCTCCCACGTCGTCGCCACCACGTCGTTGACGCCCGGAGAGGCCGCCCGGGTGGTCGAGGACGTGATCGCCTTCCACGCCCAGTCGGTGGAGGAGTACGTCCGGGACCGGCATGCGCGCCTCAAGACGTACGGCGCCAAGAACCCCGAGATCTTCGCGGTCATCGCCGAGGAGCTGCGCGAGCGGGTGGTGGCTGCCCCTGAGCTCTCGGAGCGGCAGCTGCGCCGGATCGTCTACGGATAACGACTACGGACAGGAGAGACCATGTGTGGAATCGTCGGCTACATCGGGCGCCAGGACGCGGCTCCCGTCGTGCTCGAAGGCCTGACCCGGCTCGAGCACCGCGGCTACGACTCGGCCGGCGTCGCCGTCCTGGGTGGCCGGGGGCTCCGGGTGGCCAAGCAGGCCGGCCGGGTGCGCGAGCTGACCGACGTGCTGCCCAAGCGCTTCGCCGGCACCACCGCCATCGGCCACACCCGCTGGGCCACGCACGGCCCGGCGACCGACGCCAACGCCCACCCGCACGTCGACGAGACCGGGCGCGTGGCCGTCGTGCACAACGGCATCATCGACAACTCCGCCGCGCTGCGTGCCCAGCTCACCGACGCGGGGGTGACGCTGGCCAGCGACACCGACACCGAGGTGGTGGCCCACCTGGTCGCGCGGAGCGAGGCCGACACCCTCGAGGGCAAGGTGCGTGACGCGCTCCGCGTCGTCGTCGGCACCTACGGGCTGGCCGTGCTGCACGCCGACTTCCCCGACCGCATCGTCGTCGCGCGCAACGGCAGTCCGCTGGTGGTGGGCGTGGGTGACAAGGAGATGTACGTCGCCTCCGACCTCGCCGCACTGGTGCGGCACACGACGACCGTCGCGATGCTCGACGACGGCGAGATGGCCACCGTGACCGCGTCCGGCTTCAGCACGATGCGGCACACGGACCTCTCCTCGACCGGCAAGACCGCGACGCAGGTCGACATCGACGCGGCGGCGTACGAGGCCGGCGACCACGAGTCCTACATGCGCAAGGAGATCCTCGAGCAGCCGACCACCGCCCAGGCGGTGCTGCGCGGCCGGCTCGACGAGCGCTTCGGCACCGCGCACCTGGGCGGCCTCGAGATGGACGCTCGCGACCTCCGGGCGGTGCGCCGCGTGAAGATCCTGGGCTGCGGATCTGCCTACTACGTCGGACAGATGGGAGCGGGGCTCATCGAGGAGCTCGCTCGGATCCCCGCCGACGCCGAGGCCGCCAGCGAGTTCCGCTACCGGGACCCGGTCATCGAGCCCGACACCCTCTACGTCGCGGTGAGCCAGTCCGGGGAGACCATCGACACCCTGCTCGCCGTGCAGGAGGTACGCCGCAAGGGCGGGCGCTGCGTCGGTCTGGTCAACGTGGTCGGCTCCGCGATTGCCCGCGAGTGCGACGGCGGCATCTACCTGCACGCCGGCCCCGAGGTGGCGGTGGCCAGCACCAAGGCGCTCACCAACATGTTCCTCGGCTTCGCCCTCCTGGCGCTCCAGCTGGGACGCGTCCGCGACCTCTCGATCGCCGACGGCAAGCGGCTGGTCGCGGGACTGGAGAGGCTGCCCGGCCAGATCGAGGAGATCCTGGCCGGCGAGGCCGACCTGGTCGAGGTCGCGAAGGAGCTGGCCGAGGCTCGCAGCCTGTTCTTCATCGGCCGCGTGCGCGGCTTCCCGGTGGCACGCGAGGGCGCCCAGAAGTTCAAGGAGATCAGCTACCGCCACGCCGAGGCCTACCCGACGTCCGAGCTCAAGCACGGCCCGCTCGCGCTGATCGACCCCGAGGTGCCGACGGTGGCGCTGGTGCCCCGCGACGAGCTGACCGAGCGCAACATCGGCGCCCTGCACGAGATCGACGCACGGCACGGCCCGCTGGTCGTGATCACCCACGATGAGGTCGACCTCGGGGCCATCGGCGCTCGCCGCATCGACGTACCCCGCAACGAGCCCGAGCTGGACCCGATCCTGCTCACCATCCCGCTCCAGCTGCTGGCCTACCACGCGGCCCAGCACCTGGGTCACGACATCGACAAGCCGCGCAACCTGGCGAAGTCGGTCACGGTGGAATGAGCTGTGCCTTCTTGCGCCTCCGCTTCGCTTCGGCGCGTGTCCGCGGCGCTGTTAGCCCGCTCGTTCGTCGTCGTTGCCGCGCCCTCCCCCGCTTCGCTCCTCCGGGCACAGCCCTCCTCCTGCACTCCCGGGCGCGCCGCGGACGAAACCCCTGACGGTCGACCTGCAGGTCGGCGACCGGGTCACGAGCGCGCGGACACGGGCGAAGCGGAGCGAGCCCCATCAAAATGGACTGGGCGCCCCTCGCCGCATGGGGTCGGCAAGGGGCGCGCCGTGGAGAACCATCCCACCTCGCCCATCCGGTGTCCGAGGTTCACCTGAAGTGCCGGGCGTTTTTGCTCCCCACCTTGACCGGGCCTACGAAAAGGCTTTCAGGCCGTGGTCTGCCGGGAGGTTGCCACGAGCTCCAGGGCTCGGGTCGCGAGCGGTTCGGCGACCGTGCGATCGGCCGGCACCAGGCCCACGCGCACCCGCCGGTCGAGGAGGTCGTCGACGTCGTGCGCGCCCTCGTCGGTGACCGCGAAGACCAGCTCGGCGAGGGTCACCGCGACGTCGTCCGAGGCGGGCTCGAGCAGCTCGTCGGCGGGCAGCCCGGTGACCTCGCTGGCCGTGCCCAGGACCAGGTCGGCGTCGGTGCCGAAGCGTCGTACGAGCCGGGCGGGGGCGGTCGATCGGCGCAGCGCCACCGGGGCGGCGGCGCCGAGCAGTGGCAGTGAGGCGGTCCGGCACGGCCCGGCGGGCAGCCGGCCGGCGGCAACGATCGCGTCGAGGGTGTCCTCGGCCATCCGCCGGTAGGTCGTGAGCTTGCCGCCGACGACCGTGGTCACCCCGGTCGGCGAGGTGAGGATGGCGTGCCGGCGGGAGAGGTCGGCCGTCGTGTCCGTGCCCGCGACCTCCAGCAGCGGCCGGAGCCCGGCATAAGCGCCGACCACGTCCGAGCGCGCCGGGGGTGAGGAGAAGGCCGAGGCCACCACGTCGAGCAGGAACCCGATCTCGGCCTCGCTCGGCGTCGGCACGTCTGGCACGGGACCGGTGACGGGCTCGTCGGTGAGGCCGACGTAGATGGTGCCGTCGGGCTGCGGGAGCACCATCGCGAAGCGAGCGGTCGTCCCCGGGATCGGCACCATCACCGCGACCCTGGTGTGCGGCAGCGTCGAGCCGCGCAGCACCAGGTGCGTGCCGCGGCTCGGCCGGAGCCTCACCTGCTCGTCCAGGTCGCCGGCCCACACGCCCGTCGCGTTGACGACCGCGCCGGCGCGCACGACGCGGGTCTCGCCGGTGAGCTCGTCGCGCAGGTCGACGCTCGACCCCGTGGCGCTGCGCACCCTGGCACGCGTACGCACGTGGGCGCCGTACGACGCCGCGGTGCGGGCGACGGTGACGACGAGGCGCGCGTCGTCCTCGAGCTGCCCGTCCCAGGCGAGCAGTCCTCCACGGAGGGTGTCGGCGCGCAGCGACGGCGCGAGGCTGAGGGTCTCGGTGGCGTTGAGCCGCCGCGGGTGGGGGAGGGTGCGGGCGGTCGTGTGCGCGGTGCGCCGGAGCACGTCGCCGGCGTGCAGGCCCGCCCATGTCATCGCCGTTCGAGTGCGCGACATCGCGTCGTTGACCGGCGTCAGCATCGGCAGCGGACGGGTCAGATGGGGCGCGGTGACGTCCATCAGGATGCCCCGCTCGATCGCGCTCTCGCGGGCGATCGAGAGCTGTCCCTGGGCGAGGTAGCGCAGGCCCCCGTGCACGAGCTTGGACGACCAGCGCGAGGTCCCGAAGGCCAGGTCGTGGGCGTCCACGGCGAGCACGCTCAGGCCCCGGGTCACCGCGTCGAGCGCCACCCCTGCCCCGGTGACGCCGAGGCCGACGACCACGACGTCGACCTCGTCGGGGACCCCGGCCAGGCCGGGAGTGATCCGGGTCCCGGTCACGAGGTCGGCCCCGGCTCGAGGGAGGCAGTGACCAGTCGGGCGTACTCCGCATCGAGGTCCGCGAGTGAGATGCCGTGGTCGGTCATCGTCATCGCCGAGAACACGAAGCCGTGCGCGGCCAGGGTGAGCGAACGCGCCATCAGGAGGGCGTCGCCCGCGCGGATGGCGCCGGACGTCTGACCGCTCTCGATCTCGGCGGCCAGGATCTCGATCAACGCCTCCTGGGAGCGGCCGCGACGGGACAGGAGGTAGGGGAGCATCAGGTCGGGGTCGAGCTCGACGATGCGGACGAACAGCTCGTTGTCGCGCAGGGCCCGCACGGTGGACAGCGCGGCCGCCGCGATGCCCGCAGGAGTGGTGGTGTCAGCCGCGGCGACCCGGGTGGCGGCGGCGATCCCCACCCACTCGCGGGTCATCAGGTCCCCGAGCAGCGAGCCCATGTCGGACCAGGCGCGGTAGATCGTCATCCGGGAGACGCCGGCGCGCTTCGCGACCTCGGTGAGGGTCGTACGTCGCCACCCGACGTCGAGGATGCAGTCCCGGGCGGCGTCGAGGTAGGCGTCGAGCCGAGGATCAGGGGTGTGACGAAGTGACGGCATGTGTCACACTGTAACGCATGCGCCCGTCACCCACTGCCGAGATGCACCCCCAGCGCTGGGGAGACCCGGCTGCCGCGACCGACCTCCCCGAGTCCGCGCTCGGCCTCGTCGAGCTGGCGTTCGGCCGCCAGGACCGTCCCGCGACGAGCGGGGCCACGCCGCCCGCGTCCGCGCTCCCCGCGCGCCTGCTGGAGGGGTTGCGGGAGATCGTCGGGCCCGAGCACGTCCTCGTCGACGACGCGACCCGCACCCTTCGTACGCGCGGCAAGTCCACCCCTGACCTGTTGCGCGCGCGTGCGGGCGACTTCACCGACGCTCCCGACGCGGTGGTGCGTCCCGACGGGCACGTCGAGGTGGCGGACGTGCTGGCGTGGGCGCACGAGCACCGCGTGGCGGTCGTGCCGTTCGGCGGCGGCACCTGTGTGACCGGTGGTCTCGCGGCCCGGCGCGACGGCTTCGCCGGCCTCGTCAGCCTGGACCTGGTCCGGATGAAGCGCCTGCTCGCCGTCGACGAGGTCTCGATGACCGCGACCCTGCAGCCGGGGCTCCGCGGTCCCGAGGCCGAGGCGCTCCTCGCCGCGCACGGCCTCACGCTCGGTCACTACCCCCAGTCGTATCTGCACGCCTCGATCGGCGGCTTCGCGGCCACCCGGTCCAGCGGGCAGTCGAGCGCCGGCTACGGCCGCTTCGACGCGATGGTCGTCGGTCTCACCGCAGCGACGCCGACCGGGTCGCTCGACCTCGGCTCCTCTCCGGCCAACGCAGCCGGTCCCGACCTGCGCCAGCTGCTCCTCGGCTCCGAGGGGGCCTTCGGCGTCATCACCTCGGTGACCGTCCGGGTACGTCGCGCGCCCGAGGTCACGACGTACGAGGGGTGGCGCTGGCCGTCCTTCGACGCCGGCTCCGACGCGATGCGCACCCTCGCCCAGGCCGGGCTGATGCCCACGGTCCTCCGGCTCTCCGACGAGTCCGAGACCGCGATCAACCTGGCCGACCCGTCGTCGATCGGCGGCGCCGACGATCCCGGCTGCCTGATGATCACCGGCTACGAGGGCACCGCCGAGCAGGTCGCGGTCACGCGGGCGGCGGTGTCCACCGTCCTCGAGGGACTCGGTGGCACCGGGCTCGGCACCGAACCGGGGGAGAAGTGGTCGCGCGGGCGCTTCGACGCTCCCTACCTCCGCGACGCGCTGCTCGACCAGGGCGTCCTCGTCGAGACCCTCGAGACCGCGACGTTCTGGTCCAACCGCCGGCGGCTCCACGCCGAGGTCAGGGAGGCACTGCAGTCGTCGCTCGGCGACGGCTCCCTGGTCCTGTGCCACATCTCCCACGTCTACGAGACCGGCTGCTCGCTCTACTTCACCGTCGCCGCCCGCCAGGCCGAGGACCCGCTCGCCCAGTGGCAGGCCGCGAAGGTCGCGGCGAGCGACGCGATGATCGCCGCGGGCGCGACCATCACCCACCACCACGCCGTCGGCACGGACCACAAGCCGTGGTTCGCCCAGGAGATCGGGGAGGTCGGGGTGCGGATGCTGCGCGCGGTCAAGGCCGAGGTCGACCCGGCGGGGATCCTCAACCCGGGCGTGCTGATCCCTTGACCGCGATCGGCCTGAGTCGAGTGCTCAGCCCGTCGTGTTCCAGGCGGACCAGCGCACTCAACTGGGCGAGATGTCCACCGGCGGAAGCCGACGATGCTCTGGTTCTCGTGGTCGCTCAGCATCATGGGCGCTGGAACGAAGTGCGGGACGTGGTGGTGGAGCCACGTCTCATGCACGTCGTAGCTGCGACCGGAGTAGTCGTAGCGCGCCTTTCGTGTCCAGACCGCCCGACCCGGAGGCAGCATCTCGAGGCCGGTCCTCCCACGCCTCGCGGCCGCGCAGGAGCAGGAGACGTTGATCCGCTCGAGTCGAGTGCTCAACCCGTCGTGTTCCACGCCGACCCGAGCACTCAACTCGCGGAGATGTCGTCGAAGGACCACACCAGCAGCTCGGTCTCCTCGCTCGCCCGCACGACGTGGCCCGGCTCGTCCGTGATGCGTACGGCGTCGCCGGCCCGCAGCGACCTCCCGCCTACAGAGACCGCACCGGTGGCGGCGAACACGTGCTGGCGCGGGTCCTCGGGCAGCGCGACCGACTGGCCGGGCGCGAGCCTGGCCACCAGCAGACGGGCGCCGCGGGTGCCGATCGGCAGGCCGGTCCCGCCCACCACCTCGGCCGGTCCGGAGACCGGGGCCGGCGCCTCGCCCAGGACGTACGACGGCTCGGCGCCCGGCTCGGTCGGCACCAGCCATGCCTGGAGGAACCGGCAGCGCCCCGACGACGCGTCGGCGACCTCGCTGTGCCGGATGCCCGACCCGGCCGAGAGCACCTGTGCCCGGCCGGCCTCCACGACGTGGCGGGCTCCGGTCGAGTCGGTGTGTACCAGCGCCCCCTCGAGCACCCACGTGACGATCTCGAGCTCGGAGTGCGGATGCTCCGGATAGCCCGCCCCGCGGTCCAGGACGTCGTCGTTGTGGCAGACCAGAGGCCCGAAGCCGAGGTTGGCGGGGTCGTAGTGCGGACCGAAGGAGAACGAGTGCTGCGTCACCCGGCCCTCGTCGGTCGAGGACGACCTCTGCGAAGCGGCGTACAGGGCCATGGACATGCCGATATCTTCGCGGATGTGCCTCCCCCGCAAGACTTCCCCATGCTCCCGCCCGGTTTCCGCTTCGGGACCAGCACGGCGAGCTACCAGATCGAGGGGGCGGTGACGGCCGACGGCAGGGGGCCGAGCATCTGGGACACCTTCACCGCCGAGCCCGGCCGGGTGGTGGACGGCAGCACCGGCGAGGTCGCCTGCGACCACTACCACCGGGTCGACGAGGACGTCGCGCTGATGAAGGAGCTCGGCACCGGGGGCTACCGCTTCTCGATCGCCTGGCCGCGGATCCAGCCCACCGGGCGTGGGCGGGCCAACACGAAAGGACTGGCGTTCTACGACCGGCTCATCGACAAGCTGCTCGCCAACGGCCAGCAGCCTATGGTCACGCTCTACCACTGGGACCTGCCTCAGGCACTCGAGGACGACGGCGGCTGGCTCAACCGCGAGACCGTCGAGCGGTTCGCGGAGTACGCCGCGATCGTCGGCGAGAGGTTCGCGGACCGCGTGGAGCACTGGATCCCGGTCAACGAGCCCAACGTCGCCTCGATGCAGGGCTACGGCATGGGGACGCACGCACCGGGCAAGGCGATGCTGTTCGACTGCCTGCCTGCTGCCCACCACCTGCTGCTGGCGCACGGCCGCGCCGCGATCGAGCTGCGCCGGGCCGGCGCGACCTCGATCGGCTGCGCCAACAACCACGCACCCATCTGGCCCGCCACCGACGACGACGCCGACGTGGGGATGAGCAAGATCTTCGACGCGCTGTGGAACGGCATGTTCCTCGAGCCGATGCTGCTGGGCCGCTATCCCGTCGACCTGATGCCTCTGTTCGAGGGGGTCATGCGCGACGGCGACCTGGCGACGATCCGGCAGCCCCTCGACTTCTACGGCGTCAACTACTACAACCCGATCAGGATCGCGGCCGCCGACGAGGACTCGGAGCTCCCCTTCGACTTCCGCGAGGTCGTCGGCTACCCGACCACCGACTTCGGCTGGCCGATCGTGCCCGACGCGCTGCGCGAGTGGCTCGTCATGTTCCGCGCCCGCTTCCGCGCGGCCCTCCCGCCGATCTACATCACCGAGTCCGGGTGCAGCTACAACATGGGTCCCGACGAGCACGGCGTCGTCGACGACCAGCCGCGCATCGACTACCTCCGGTCCCACATCGGCGCGGTCTCCGAGGCGATCGTCCGCGGCGTCGACGTACGCGGCTACTACTGCTGGTCGCTCATGGACAACTTCGAGTGGGCCGAGGGCTACACCCAGCGCTTCGGCCTGGTGCACATCGACTTCGAGACGCTCCGGCGCACCCGGAAGAAGTCCTTCCACTGGTACGCCGACCTGCTCGCCGCGCAGCCCCAGCACCTGTAGTGCGGGTGAAACCACGTCTTGCGTCGTGGTGATGTGTAAGCATGCTCCTTGCTCGCGGACCGCTGGGGGACTCCGCGACTCGGGTAGGGGAGTGGCAATGACGAATTGGCATGCCTTGCGCAGCGAGGATTTCGCGGTGCCGGCGGACACGGAGATGACCACGCTCGTCGGGGAGCTGGAGGCACTGCTGGCATCGCCAGACCCGGTGAAGCGCGACGAGTGGGGTTACGGCTTCGTGGCGACCTGGCTGGGACGAGGCCTGGTCCCGCCCGAGCTGAGGCTTCAGCTCGGTGATGAGATGGCACGGCGTCTGGAGTCCGACGACATCTGGGTGCGCTGCTTCGCGCCCCTCGTGCTCGACGCGCTCGTCACCTACGGCACCTTCGAGGCACGCTGGCTGGAGCCGTTCGCCCGGTGGTACGCGTCCGAGACGGACCTGCGAGGCTCGGACCCCGAGCTCGGCTGGCTCCACGCCGTCGCCCACGGCGCGGACCTGCTCGGCACGTTGGGCCACCATCTCGACGTACGACCCTCCGACATGCTCGAGCTGGCGGCTCGGCGCCTCACCCTCCCGACCGACTTCCTCTGGGGTGACGGCGAGGACGAGCGCCTCGGTCACGCCATCGCGCTGACGCTCACGCACCCCCGCCTGACGGAGACGGACGCTGTCGGCTGGATCGACGCGGTGGCGACCAGCTGGGCCTCCCGTGAGCCCGGACCCCCGCCCGCATGGGTGTCCAACGCCGCGCGGACTCTGCGGATGGTCGTGGTGCTGACGTGGACGGGCGTCAGGTCGGACAACCTACCCACCACCCCTCTGCGCCACGCAGCGGCGGTGCGGGCCAGGCTCGTCTCGACGCTTCACACCCTCACTCCGCACCTGTGGTAGCGATGCATTTCGCCATCCTCGGCCCGGTCGAGGTGGAGCTGGACGGGCGTGCGATGCCGACCCCGCGCGCGCAGCAGCGCGGCGTGCTCGGCTACTTGTTGACGCACGCCAACACCAGCATCTCGGTGCTGGAGCTCATCGATGCCGTGTGGGGCGGCGCCCCGCCGGCGACGGCGCGGGCGCAGATCTACACGATGATCGCCAACCTGCGTCGCCAGTTCCGTGACATGGGCGAGCCCGAGCGCCTCCAGGCTGGGCAGTCGGGCTACCAGATCACCGTAGGACCGGGCGAGCTGGACGCCGACGTGTTCGACGGACTCCGGGTGGACGCCGCCAGGGCCGAGCGCGAGCGCGACCTCGCCACCGCCGAGAAGCTGCTGATTCTCGCGCTCGATCTCTGGCGTGGCTCGGCACTGAAGGATGCGACCGGTGCGTACGTCGACCTGTGGCAGGCACAGCTCGACGAGAAGCGCTTGTTGGCCCAGGAGAGCCTGGCGCACGTGTGGCTGGCGATGGGCAAACATGGGGAACTGGCCGCCGAGATTCCTGGGCTGCTCGCACGATATCCCTACCGCGAGAGCCTGTTTCGACCCTACATGCTGGCCCTCTACCGCTGCGCTCGCGAGCCGGAGGCCCTTCAGGTGGGCAGGGAGCTGGCGGGTCGGCTCGCCGAGGAGTTCGGGATCGACCCGACGGAACAGACCAGTGAGCTGATCTCAGCCATGCTGCGTCACGACCCGGCCCTGGACTGGCAACCCTTCAGAGGCGCAGCCACCATAGAAGCGACCGTTGGGCAGGGTCCGGCGCCCACTGACCCCGTCGCCGGTCCCCTCCGGGACCTGCCCTACCGGCCGTTGTTCGTAGGCAGGCACCACGAGCTCGCCGAGCTCGATGCCGCGTGGACCCATGCCCGCGAACGCCGACGTGGGGCGATGGTGCTCCTGCACGGCCCGGCCGGTTCGGGGAAGTCGGCCCTGGCCACGGAGTGGGCGTACCGCCACCGCGGGGAGTTCCCCGACGGGACGCTCTACGTGGACGCCGGTTCGAGGGAGCGGACCGATGACCCCAGGCTCACCGATCCGGAGGCCGACTTTCTGCTCGTGATCGACGGCGAGCGCTCCTCCGCGGCCGTACGCTCGCGGTTGCCGAGCTCGGTCAGGGCGACGGTTGTCGTGACCAGCACGCGTCGGCTGGACGGGCTGGTGCTGCACGAGGCTGCTCACCCGGTCTTCGTGGGGCCGATGGAGGCAGAGGACGCCGTCGCGCTGATCGAAGCAACAGTCGTCCACGCTGGCCGTTTCGCGGACCGGGCCTCCACCTTCGCCTTGGCCGAACGCTGCGACCACTGGCCCCTGGCACTGCGGATCGCGGCGGCGCGCATGTCCTGCGAGCCGGGGCTCACCGTCGCTGGCCTGGTCGATGAGATGGCGGATCCCGCGGCGGCGCTCGACAGCCTCCGCTTGCGAGGCGACAGGTACTCCCTCAACGACGCATTGGAGAGCACTGTCGAACTGTTGTCCGTTGAGGCCCGCGAGGCCATCAACCAGATTGGGTCGGGCTCGAAGCCCAACCGGGACCGCGAGCACGGACTCGACGGTCTCGAACACCGGGCAGAGGAGCTGGTCAGGGTGCTGCCGGAGCTGTTGAGCTCGGGCTTGGCAAGATTCCGAGAGGGTGGGCTCACTGTGCTCCCGCTCTTCGCGGAGCACCTCCGCCGACGGTCGGGCACGCCGTGTGTAGACGGCGCATAGATCGCGCATAGCCAGTGCGGGTCAGAGTTGTCCCGCACCGCACTCGGCGGTGCTCTACGTAAGGAGAACGCGATGAACGAGAACACCGCCAAGGACGCGACCCGCCTGGTCATCAACGTGCGCACCCTCGACAAGCTCGAGACCACGATGGTCCGCCAGACCGAAGGCGCCTACTGAGTCGATTCGCACCTGAGCTGGCCGTGGGACCTCGGGCTCGCCCCGGGGTCCCACGCCGCTCGGCCGTACCTAGGAGCACCCATGTCACGTATGTCCCGACCGCGGCTCAAGCCGCCCCACCAGCCGCTGGCTCGCCCCAACGGGACGCTGTGGATCGGCAGCCTCCAGTACGGCCTCGGCTGCGAGGTGGACGATGCGTCCGGACTGGTCCAACGTTGTTGCCGACTCATGGACGGCAGCCGCAGCGTCGACGACGTGGTCCGGGAGCTGGTCCGAGGGACCTCCTGGTCCAGTGACGATGGGGTAAGGGTCGTGGAGTTCCTCGTCGAGTCGGGCTGGGTTGAGGACGCAGCCGGAGCACGGCCGGCCGTGCTGAGCGAGCGGGAGCTGGAGCGGTACAGCCGCAGCGCCGACCTCCTCGCGTGGATGGACCTGACCCCACGACCCAGCCGCTTCGAGTTGCAGGCTCGACTCAAGCAGAGCCGGGTCACGATTCTCGGCGTCGGCGGTATCGGCTCGGCCGTAGCCACCGGACTCGCCGCATCGGGAGTCGGCCAACTGCACTGCGTCGACGGCGACATCGTCGAGCTGTCCAACCTCAACCGGCAGGTTCTGTTCGACGAGAGAGACCTGGGTCGCCCCAAGGTCGACGCTGCCGTTGATCGGCTGCGAGCGATGAACTCGGACATCGAGGTCACCGGGTCGCATGGCATGATCACCAGCGAGGCCGAGATCGAGGATGCGGTCCGAGGTTCGGACGTCTTCGTCCATGCCATAGACAAGCCCGTCGGAGTGCAGGATTGGTCCAATTCCGTGGCCTGGCGTCTAGGCATCCCGTGGTCGTCCGCGTCCTACAACGGCCCGATGATGACTGCGGTGCTGTTCATTCCCGGGGTCACCGGGTGCCGCTCGTGCATGCTCGAGGCGCAGGTCGAGCGACTCCGCGCGGCTGGGGACGAGGACCTCCTCCAGCACGGTCCGCTCGCTGACTTCAACCCGGTGATGGCCGCGACCGCGCAGATCAGCGGACACTTCGGAGCCTTCGAGATCATCAAGTACCTCACAGGACTGCCGGTGCAGACCGCCGGCCGCCAACTGCATCGGAGCTTCGTCGATTTCGACCACCACTACTACACCGAGGCTCCGCGTCGCGCGGACTGCCTCGTCTGCTCCGACGCGCTCGTTCCGGTGTCTTGATGGCGCACTCCACGGCCACCCACGTTGTGCTCCGCCCGCTGGTGATGGTGGAGGACACCGACGCCTGGATCGTGGGGCGGCCGGACGCGGGCGACTTCGTGGCCCTTCCGGGTGCGGCGGTCACCTTCCTCGAAGCCCTCAGGCGCGAGTCGGACGTGGCAGTCGCCGAGCAGTGCGTGCTCGACGCACACGCAGCCGACATCGACTCCGAGGACTTCATCGCGACCTTGCTCGAGCTGGGATACATCGCCAGCATCGACGGTGAGACGCAACCCGACGACGCGCGCCCCGCGAGCTTCCCGGCCCTTCGCCCGCCCCACGTCGCGTGGATGTTCTCCCCTTTCAGCTCCGTCTGCGTTCTCCTGACCGGGCTGGCCGGCGCCCTCGTGGCGAGCAGCTCGGCACATCTGGTGCCGTCCTACCACGCGTTCTTCGTCACTCCGCTCGACGGCGTCAACATCGCCCTCAACACGGGCATGTTCCTCCTGGTGGTCGCCGGCCACGAGATGAACCACCTGGCAGCGGCCAGGGCGGACGGCGTCCACGCGACGATCGGCCTCGGCACCCGGCTGAACATGCTCGCCGCGACGACCACGGTGCCGGGGATGTGGGCCGCACCGCGACGCGCCAGGTTCCGCGTCTACCTGGCGGGAATGCGCTTCGATCTCACAGTCTTCGCGGCTCTGGCGCTGGCTCAGGAGACTGTTGATGCGAATGGGCTCGCCTACGGGTTGATGGAGTCGCTCCGATTGGCCATTCTCGTGTCACTCGTGACCCAGTTCGCTCTCTACATGCGCACCGACATGTACTTCGTCGCCCAGGAACTGCTGCGGTGCCGCAACCTGTACGGAGACGCCTGGGCGTACCTCCGACACGTGTTCACGCCGGCGGACGTCCGGGCGGGGCGGCCAGACCCGACAGTCCTCCTGCCCGAGCGCGAGCAGGCCAAGGTCCGGGTCTACGCATGGTTCATGCTGCTCGGGTCCGGAGCCACGTTGGCCTCGTTCGCCCTCTTCGGCGGCCCGATCCTGGTGGGTCTGGTCGGCAACGCATGGGAGTCGATCTCCGCGGGCTCACCCGTCGGTGTCATCGATGGACTGCTTGTCCTGCTCGTGGAGATTTGCCTCCAGGGGCTCTTCCTGGTCGTGTTCTGGCGGCGGCACGGTGCGACTGTGCGTCGTTTCCTGTCCCGGACCGTGTTCCGAGTACGTGGTGCCCGGCGCCCGTCCGCCATCTCATCCCGAGGCTGACACACCGGCGCCTGCGCTGGTCCCTCATGGACAACTTCGAGTGGGCCGAGGGCTACACCCAGCGCTTCGGCCTGGTGCACATCGACTTCGAGACGCTCCAGCGCACCCGGAAGAAGTCCTTCTACTGGTACGCCGACCTGCTCGCCGCGCCGCCCCAGCACCTCTGAGCGGCGCGTCACCCCCGACCGCTGAGGGCGCCCTGGGGCCCCCGATAGTGTTCGACGCATGACCAACCGTCGTGTCGTCCTCGTCGTCGGCTCCGGCCGCAGCGGCACGAGCACGATGGCCGGGACGCTGCGCACCCTGGGGCTGCACGTCCCCCAGCCCGAGGTCGTCGCCGACGCCACCAACCCCAAGGGCTTCGGGGAGCCGCGATGGGTGGTCGACCTCCACACCGAGCTGCTCGCGCGCAGCAACGTGCAGGTCTCCGACGCCCGTCCGCGTGCCTGGCTCGACACCGGCACCACCAGCGGCGACCACGCGACCCGCGAGCGGGTGGCCGCCTGGCTCGAGGAGCAGTTCGCCGTCGCCGACGAGCTCGTCATCAAGGACCCGCGGGCCTCCTGGTTCCTGGGCCTCTGGCGCGCCGCGGCCGAGCGCTGCGACGCCACGCCGTCCTACGTCACGATGCTGCGGCCGGTGACCGAAGTGGTGGGCTCCAAGCAGATGTACTACGGACGCATGGGCGCCGGCTCAGACCAGGGCGCCGTCACCCGTACGGCCGCCTGGGTCAACATGATGCTGCACACCGAGCGCGCCACCCGTGGCCAGCAGCGCGCCTTCGTGCGCTACGGGGACCTCCTCGACGACTGGACCCAGGCGGTGTTCGCCCTCGGCGAGGCCTTCGACCTGACCGGCGTGAAGACCGCGATGGCCGTCGACATCGCCGAGGTCCACCGCTTCATCGACCCCTCGCTACGACGCGTCACGATGACGTGGGACGACATCGGCGTGCCCGACCGGCTGCGCGAGCTCGCCGACGAGACCTGGCAGGCACTGGACGCCATCGCCGACGACGACTCCACCAAGAACCAGGAGTGGTGCGACCGGCTGCGCACCGCCTACGCCGCGCAGTACGCCGACGCGGAGGCGTTCGCCCACTCGACGGTCGTGGCCCAGCGGCGTACGGCTGCCGCGCAGGCACGCCGCGAGGCGGCCGAGCACGCGCCCCAGCGGAGCGGCGCCGACCGCGTACCCCATGCCGTGCGCGCGATGGTCCCCCCGGCCGCCCGCCAGAAGCTGCGCAAGGCGATGGGCCGGGAGCGCCCCCAGGGATCCGCCTGATGCCGGACATCGCCTCGCTCGAGGGCGAGCACGACTACGACGTCACGTGGCCCTGGACGTCAGGCGAGCCGCTGACGCCCGGTCTGACCTGCGTCTTCCGGGTCCGCAACGAGGCCCGCAACCTGCCGTGGGTGCTGCCGCCGATCCTCTCCGCGGTGCAGCACGTGCTCCTCGTCGACAACGGCTCCGACGACGGCACCTCCGACGTCGCGAGACGGACCGCCGAGCAGTGCGGGGCGGCCGACCGGTTGACGGTCATGGACTACCCCCACCGCGTGGCCCGGGCCGGAGGTGAGCACCTCGCCACCCCCGCGACGAGCGTCCACTCGCTGACGCACTTCTACAACTGGTGCTTCTCCCACGTCCGCACGACCTACTCGATGAAGTGGGACGGCGACATGGTCCTGACGCCTGAGGGCGCCGGGATCCTGCGCGACCTGTCGTGGCAGCTGCAGTCGACCTCCGCGATCGTCGCGATGCCGCGCCACCCGTTGACGGTCGTCGACGAGTCCACCGGCTGGCTCGACCTTTCGCTGCGCTTCCTCGAGCCGTGGGTCTACCCCATGGGCCCGGAGTTCACCTTCGTGAAGGCCTTCGACTGGGAGCTGCGCGAGTTCCCACCGGGGGTGGAGCGGATCGTGCTGCAGCAGGGGTTGTGCGTCGAGGTGAAGTGGCTCGACGCCGACGAGTACGCCCACTGGCGGCGCGACGGCGTCGACTTCACCAACACCCGCCTCTACCGCAAGCTGCGCGAGTTCGAGGTCGACGAGGCGATCCGCAACGGAGACCCCGACGCGCTCGGTGGTCTCGTGAAGGTGACCGCGCCACCCGGCGTGCACGTCATCGACCACGTCAGCCGCGACTGGCTCTGGCGCCAGCCGCGTCCGCTCGTGCAGCACTCGCTGCCTGCCTCACTGAAGGAGCGCGTGCGACCGTGAACACCCCACCTGCCCAGCATCCGCTGCACGACCTCCGGATGCCCGGACCGACGCTGGTCCTGGTCGACGACTCCGACAGCCTGGCGCTCGACGCGCTGCAGGGCATCGAGGACGTCCCCGGCCTCGAGCCACGGGTCGTCACGCTGTCCGCGCTCGGCAGCCCGCTCAAGGGCTGGGGCTCGGTGCTCGTCGTGGCCGCCGACCGGTCCAGGCTGCGGCGGATGGCGAGCGCCGTACCCCTGCTGGGGCAGTGCAAGGTCGTCGCCTGCTGGCTCACCGACGCGCCCACCCCCTGGGTGCTGGTCCCGCGGCCCGAGTGGCCCCGGCTGGTGCACTTCGCCGCGCGCGAGGCGGGGGACCGGGGCGTCCTGACGGTGGCGCGGTTCGCCTCCGGTGCCCGCGCCCAGCTCGTCGTGATGGAGATGGCGCGCCAAGCGGCAGGACGGGGCGACACCACCCACGGCGGGCTCGTCGTCTCCTACGCCGGACGTCCCGCGGCGCCCGGGCTCGACGCCCGCAGCGTGCTGCTGGCCGACGTCTCCGGAGCCGGCGACGCCGAGCGCGACGTCCCGCCCGACGTCGTGATCGCCCGCCGTGGCGGTGAGGTCGCGGAGCACCACGTCATCGACCGGGCGCCGACCGTGGTCACCGACCCGGGGCCCGAGCCGGTCGACGAGCGGGTCTTCAACCCGATCGGGTTCCGCAAGGACTGGGACCACCCGGTCGTCGACCTGGCCCGCATCAGCCCCGGACCCGTCACCGAGGGTGTCGTCGCGGCGGCACGCGGGTTCCAGGGAGTGCGGCTCTTGTCCGACACGCCGACGGCTGACCTGCTGGCGCTCGCGATCTCCGGGGTGCCCCTGGTGACCCAGGGCGTGCTCGACGTGGCCCCGCCGCTGGCTGCGGCCCTCGACGCGGAGGTCGACCTCGACGACCCGCTGCGACGCGAGGAGCACAGCCTCGCCGTGCGGCGGGCTGCCTTCGACCACCACTCCACGCTCGCGTGGCGCTCGGCGCTGGCCTCGCGCGCCGGCGTACGCCACGTCGGGCTGCCGCCGGTCAGCGCGCTGCTGGCCACCAGGCGGCCGGAGATGCTCGACTTCGCGCTGCGCCAGGTCGCCCGGCAGCGGGGGGCGGAGGTCGAGCTGGTGCTGGCCGCCCACGGCTTCGAGCCCGACCGCGACGCCGTACGACGGGCGCTGGGCGACCGGCCCCACCAGGTGCTGACCTTCGACGCCACGGACTTCTTCGGCGACGTGCTCACCGGCGCGGCGCGTGCGGCGTCCAGCGAGGTGCTGCTCAAGATCGACGACGACGACTGGTATGCCCCCGACGCGGTCCACGACCTGCTCATGGCGCGCCGCTTCTCGGGTGCCGACGTGGTCGGGATGCCGTCGGAGTTCGTCTACCTCCATCGCGGCGACGTCACCGTCCGGCGCAACCACCCGTCCGAGATCTTCGCCCGCTTCGTCGCCGGCGGGACGCTGCTGATGGACCGCGGCCTGCTCCGCTCGCTCGGCGACTTCCGCCGGGTGCGCAAGTTCGTCGACGCGCAGCTGCTGGCCGGCGTGGAGGCGGCGGGCGGCCGCATCTACCGCACGCACGGGCTCGGCTACATCCTGCGGCGGACCGGCGAGGGGCACACCTGGGTGCGCGACGACGAGGAGTTCCGCCGACCTGACATCGTGGCCTCGGAGCGGGAGGGCTTCCAGCCGAGCCTGGCGCTGGAGGTCGATCCACTCGACCGGCCAGACGCGACCGGCACGAACGGGGGTGGATGAGTGTCTCGGCAGCCAGTGGTGCGCCACAACGACTGGGGCGTGCTGACCCCGCCGGCGCTCGGTGACTGGGAGCCCAGGCTGTCGGTGACCGTCGTCATCCCGACGTTCAACTACCAGCACACGCTGCCCTACGTCCTGGCCGGCCTCGCCGCGCAGAGCTATCCCGCGCACCTGCTCGAGGTCGTCGTCGTCGACGACCAGAGCACCCCGCCGCAGGAGCTGCCCGACGTCCGCCCCGACAACACCCGGCTGGTCCGGGTGGAGGAGGGCTGGGGCCGCGCCAACGCCTGCCACCTGGGCGCGCTCGCCGCGGAGGGCGACGTCCTGCACTGGTACGACGCCGACATGCTGCCCTACCGCGAGGAGGTCGAGGCCCATGCGCGGTGGCACCACCTCATCGACTACGCCGTGCCGGGCGGCGACAAGCGCTTCGTCGACCCGAGCTCGCTGCTCGACGTCGACCCCGCCGTCGTACGCGAGCGGGTGGCGGCGGGCGAGGCGGCCGACCTCTTCCCCGACCAGGACCACGAGCCGCACCAGTGGGTCGAGGACTACTGGGCCAAGACCGACGACCTGCGCACCGCCGGTCCCCGCGCGCAGCGCTTCCACATCGGCATGACCGGCTCGGTGTCGAAGGCGCTCTACTTCGACTCCCAGGGCTTCGACCGCTCGCTGCGGCTCGGCGAGGACATGGCGCTCGGCCACGAGCTCGCCCAGGCCGGTGGCGTGTTCGTCGTCGACCGCGAGGCCAGGAGCTGGCACCTCGGCCGGTCGCAGGTGCTGCGGCGTGCCGAGCAGGTCAACCGCTACAACGACCCCTACCTCGCCGACCTCGTGCCGACGATGCGACCCAAGCGCAACCGGCGCGGTCGCGCCTACCAGGTGCCCTATCTCGAGGTGGTCGTCCCGGCCGGCTCGGCGGACGAGACGATCCACGTCGTCGACTCGCTGCTCGACGGCGACGTGCCAGACCTGCGGGTCTCTGTCGTCGGACCGTGGGGAGGCGTCCACGAGGACCGCGTCCAGCCGGTCGAGGACCCGGTGCTGGAGACCCGCCTGGTGCACCGGTCCTACGTCCACGAGCCGAGGGTCCGGCTGGTCGAGTCAGCACCCGCGACCAGCGACGCCGAGTTCGTGCTGACCCTGCCCGACGTGTCGCTCGCGCCGCTGCCGGCCACGCTGTCGGCCCTCCTCGACGACCTCGAACGGACCCATCACGGCGCCCGCCTGCTGACGTACGACTCGGGCGCGGTCGCGCGTCTGGAGCGGACCGCGGCACTGGCCCGGGTCGCGCGCCTGGTGGGTGACGGCGACGACCCCGAGGCGCTGCTCGACGAGACTTTCGGGGTGAAGACCTATCGCGCGGCGGCGGTGGGGTTCGTGCCCGTCGGCGAGCGCGACGTCGAGCGCTTCACTCTCGGCGCCCGTCCGCCGATGGACCCGGCCAAGTCGGAGAACCGGCTGATGAAGGCGCTGCGCCGGGGCGACGATGGCGCGCGAGGGAGCACCAGAGCCGATGGCCACAGCCCCGCCACTCCCGACGACCTCGGCGAGTCGGAGCACGGCAAGCGCGGGCTCTTCCGCCGCCGCTGAGGTTTCATCACGGTATGTCGCTCTATGGGCACTTTCCTGCGTCAATTGACCGTGGGAAGTGCCTGTTCGCCTGCATACCGTGATGAACAGACGGCTCGGGAAGCGCCCGGGCAGTGCCTTTTGGCGCCTCCGCTTCGCTTCGGCGCGTGTCCGCGGCGCCGAAGCCCGCTCGTTCGTCGTCGTTGCCGCGCCCTCCCCCGCTTCGCTCCTCCGGACGCAGCCCTCCTCCTGCACTCCCGGGCGCGCCGTGGATGCAAACCCCTAGTCGGAGCCGAAGAGGTCGCGCGTGTAGACCCTGTCCGCCACGTCGCGCAGCTCGTCGACCATGCGGTTGGCGACGATCAGGTCGGCGCGCTCCTTGAAGGACGCCAGGTCGTCGGTGACCTCCGAACCGAACCACGAGTCGGTGCCGAGCTCGGGCTCGTAGACGATCACCTCGATGCCCTTGCCCTTGATCCGCTTCATGATCCCCTGCACCGATGACTCGCGGAAGTTGTCGGAGCCGGCCTTCATGAGCAGGCGGTGGATGCCCACCACCTTCGGCGCGCGGTCGATGATGTCGAAGGCGATGAAGTCCTTGCGCGTGGTGTTGGCCTCCACGATCGCGGAGATCAGGGTCTGCGGGACGTCGGAGTAGTTGGCGAGCAGCTGCTTGGTGTCCTTGGGGAGGCAGTAGCCGCCGTAGCCGAACGACGGGTTGTTGTAGTGCGTGCCGATCCGCGGGTCGAGCCCGACGCCGTCGATGATCTGGCGCGAGTCGAGCCCGTGCGACAGCGCGAACGAGTCGAGCTCGTTGAAGAAGGCCACCCGCATCGCGAGGTAGGTGTTGGCGAACAGCTTGATCGCCTCCGCCTCGGTCGGCTCGGTGAACAGCACCGGTACGTCGTCGGCGTCGGCGCCCTTCACCAGCAGCTCGGCGAAGGCGCGGGCCCGCTCGGAGTCCTCGCCGACGACGATCCGCGCCGGGTGGAGGTTGTCGTGCAGCGCTCGCCCCTCGCGCAGGAACTCGGGGGAGAAGATGATGTTGTCGATCCCTGCGCGAGTGCGTACGTCCTCGATGTAGCCCACCGGGACCGTCGACTTCACGACCATCGTGGCGTCGGGGTTGAGCCGGTGCACGTCCTGCATGACGGCTTCGATCGAGCGGGTGTCGAAGTAGTTGGTGACCGGGTCGTAGTTGGTCGGCGTCGCGATCACCACGAAGTCGGCACCGACGTGCGCCTCCGCGGGGTCGGTCGTGAACGTGACGTCGAGGTCCTCCTCGACGAGGAAGCGCGAGATGTCGTCGTCGTGGATGGGGCTCTCGCCGCGCGTGAGCCGCTCGATCCGGGCCTCGTCGAGGTCGAGCCCCACGACAGTGTTGTGGCGCGCCAGCAGCACTGCCATGGACAGGCCGACATAGCCGAGGCCGGCGACGGAGATGGTGGTCACGCTGCGATTGTGCCGCACTGCGGTGTCGTCGCCGTACGACCCGGGGTGAGCAGCGCCGCGAGGGCGACGAGCGTCGCGATGCCGAGGAGCACGATGGGCGGCGGCGGGAGCAGCACCACGCTGATCAGCAGCGCCGGGAGCAGCACGGCCACGACCAGTAGGAGCAGCCCGCGCGACTCGAGCACCAGCTGCGGGGCCCGCCGCAGCACGAGCAGCAGCAGGGCGCCGAGGCCGACGATCATCAGGGCCATCATCAGGCTGAACCCCTGGAACAGGTCCCAGTAGCTGCGCTCGAGCCCCCGATGACGACGGACGTGGCGGCCATCGTCTCGTGCGCGCGACTCTCGCTCGCGGTGGGCGAGCCGGACCCCACCACGACCGGGGCGGTGTGGCCCGAGCCGGTGAGGACGAGCAGCCAGCCGGCGACGGCGGGGGCGAGCGTACGGATCGTGCGCTGCGGCGGCACCTGGGTGGTCAACGGATCTCCTGAGGGCTGGGTGCGGTTGCGGATGGGATCGGGGGCTGCCAGGTCGTGGCCCGGCCGGACGCGCGCCGGGCCAGGCCGGGCGGCGTGGCCAGCAGCGTGAGGTCCCGCAGGGCGACCAGGGCCGGGTGGCCGTGCTGGGCCAGGCGGCCGACGCGGCGGGACTGGCGCGCCAGCGCCGCGACCCTCGGCGCCCGGGCTCGGGCGTAGCCCGCCAGCGCCGCGTCGAGGGAGGGCGCGGTCGCGAGGGCGTGGGCGAGCACCACCGCGTCCTCCAGGGCCAGGCCGGCTCCCTGGCCCAGGTTGGGCTCCATGGCATGGGCCGCGTCGCCGACCAGGGCGAGCCGGCCGCGGTGCAGTGGCGTACGTCCTGGCGGGAGGTCGCGGATGTCGTGGCGCAGGAGCGTGCCTGGTTCGACCGCGGCGAGCAGGGCAGGGAGGGGCGCGTGCCATCCCGCGAAGCGCCGTCGCAGATCCGCGAGGTCGTCGGCGACCGGCTCACCCTCGTCGGCGTTGACGCAGGCATAGACGTAGGTCCAGCCGTCGGCGACCGGCACGACGCCGAAGCGCTCTCCTCGTCCCCAGGTCTCGACGAGGGTGGCCGGCTCGGCCAGGTCTTGGCCGGAGGGCACCAACGCCCGCCAGACCGTGTAGCCGCGGTGGGTGGGTCGGACGTCGACGTCCATCGCCGCGCGCACCACGGAGCGGATGCCGTCCGCGCCGACGACCAGATCGGCCTCCACGCCCATCACGTCGGCGACCTCGTGGCCCAGCTCGACGGTCCCGGGGTCCAGTGCCGCAGCGAGCACCTCTACGAGGTCGGCTCGGTGGACGCCGAGGAGTGCGCCGCTCGCGCCACGTCCGTCGAGGTCGACGCGTGCCAGCGCCCTGCCGTCCGGCTGGCACACGACGGTCCGCGTCAGGACGGTGGCGCGGGACCTGGTCGCCTCCTCGACGCCCAGGGCTCGCAGTGAGCGCTGGGCGTTGGGTGAGAGCACCAGCCCGGCCCCGCCTCCGTCGAGGCGCGCGCCGCGCTCGAGCACCCGGACGGGACGGCCCGCCCGCTGGAGGGCGAGGGCCGTCGCCAGGCCACCGATGCCACCGCCGACGACGACCACGGGACCCCGTGTGTCTGCACTCATGGCGGTGACTCTACAGACGTAGAGCCTTGGTGGGAACTCTACGACGGTAGAGTCCGCGCCGTGGAGCTCGACCGACGCCGACACATCGCCCGGACGGCGTTGCACGTCCTGGCGACCGCCGGGGGACGGGGCCTCACCCATCGCGCGGTGGATGCCGCGGCCGAGGTGCCGCCCGGCTCGACGTCGTACTACTTCCGGACCCGTTCCGCGCTCCTGTCGGCGTGCCTGGCGGACCTCGTCGAGCAGGACCATGCCGAGCTCGACCTCATGCAGCCGCTGCTCGCGGCGGTCGACGCCGAGGTGCTCGCCGAGGCGGTCGGCGACCTCGTGTGCCACTGGTTGACCGCCGGGCGCGAGCGACACCTGGCCCGCTACGAGCTCTCGCTGGAGTCGCTCCGGCGTCCCGACGTGGCGGAGGTCCTGCGGGTGGGCGGGCGCGCGATCCGGGCGAGGGTCGCCGACGTCCTGGCGGGCCTCGGCGCCCCGGACGCCCGCGAGCGCGCCGACTGGCTTGTGGCGTGCATCGACGGGATCGTCTACGACCGGTTGGTCGGCGCCAACCGGGACCTGCCCGTCGTCCGCGACGACATCCTCACCATGACCCGCCGGTTGACCGGTCTCGCGGTCGCTCCCTGACAGGGGAGCCTCCGCGGCGACGGTCGCGCGGCTGCGGCGAGGTCAGTCGGCGACCGGGGTCAGCTCGGTGGGGAGGACCGCGGGCGTGCCGACGACGGTGAGCTCCTCGACCTCGCCCCGGCACGGGGTGTCGGCAAGCTGCGCGAGTCCGGCGACCGAGTCGTCGACCGGCGCCTCCGGGATCGGCAGCGTGAACCGCAGCGAGGCGCGTGTGTCGGCGACGGTCACGTAGGCCACGGCAGGTCCGTGGTCGAACGACCTGACGTACGTCGCTCGCGTCGGCGCCCCACCCCCACAGGCCGTCCAGGTCAGGGTCCAGCCCTCGAGCGTGCGCCCGACGGCGTCCAGCCCGTCGGCCGCGACGCTCGCCTGCGCGGCCGGGGCTCGCCGCCAGTTCTCCCCCGTGTGGAGCTGCATCGGCGGGAGCTCGGGGAGGCCCTTCGCCGCCAGGTCGGCGTTGACCTCGTTGAGCAGGGCGGCGTCGTCGTCGTCGAGCCCGTCGGTCTGCCATCCGGCGCTGTCGACGTCGGGCAGCTCCGCCGCCCGCACGGGCTCGGACGACTCGGGCAGCTCGGCCAGGTCGGAGGGGCCGCCGTCGAGGCAGGTGCGGTCGATCGTGTCGGGCACGGACCAGTCGTCGTCGAGGTGGTGGCGGGTGAGTGCCACCACGCTAGCCGCCGCGCTGCCCCCGGACGGAGTGACGACGAGCGAGGCGAGGGCACCGTCCGGGCCGGCGAGCGCGACGGACACCGAGCCGCTGCACGAGCTGGACGTGGGAGCCCATCCGGACGCAGTGGCGACGGCGAGCTCAGCGGACGCCGCGGCCTCCGCCGGGACGTCGTACGAGGTGGTGCGCGCGCCGACGACCCGGGTCACCCGGCCGTTGGTGCCGAGGCCGGGGCCGGGCGCCATGGCCGTGGTGGGGGCGACCCAGGGGTCACGCCACACGCCGCTCGCGGCCGCCAGGTCGGTGGCGTCGGAGTCGAGCGCACCGGGCGTGGCGTCGCTGCAAGCGGCCAGCGACGCGGCCAGGGATGCGCCCAGCAGGGCGGCCAGGGGTGCCCTCAGGACCGTCAATTGAACCCCTTTCGTGAGTCGAGGAGAGGGTTCCCGCGGCAGCGAGCCCCAAACCGGCCCCCTCGGCGGGACGAGTGCGGTTTGCCGGATCGGGCTACGTTCGATTCATGGGAATCGTGAAGAAGGTCGCTGCCCTCGGCATCGCCAAGAAGGTGTACGACGAGGCGCGCAAGCCCCACAACCAGGCCAAGATCAGGGAGGCGGCGCGCAAGGTGCAGGAGCGCCGCCGGGGCGGCAGGCACACCTGATCGCACCGACGCCTACGAGCGTCGACGTCGGCGGAGCTGCACCGCCGACCAATCCGCACTGCTTGGGGTGACGAACACGCCGGTCGAGGGTCGAACCATCGCTCTCCCGCCACCCCCAGGAGTTCCCATGCAGCATCGCAAGCTCTACGCCGGAATCGGCGGTCTCGTCCTTGCCGGCACGGTCGGCGTCGCCGGCGTCCAGGCCAGCAGCGCCTCCGTGTCCTCCAGGCCCGCCGCCGCAGCGCGTACGGTCCAGCTCGACGCCCAGCTGAAGTCCCTCAACGACTCCGGTGCGCGCGGTCACGCCCACGTCGAGTTCAGGGGCCGCAAGGCACACGTACGCATCGACGCCCGTCGCCTGGCCAAGAACCTCCCGCACGCCCAGCACCTGCACTTCGGTGCCGAGGCGCGCAACGAGTGCCCCAACGTCTTCGACGATGCCAACAACGACCACCGCCTCAACGTGGTCGAGGGCGTCCCGGACTACGGGCCGATCCTCAAGTCCCTGACGACGTCCGGCGACACCAGCCCCAAGAGCGGGCTGGCCGTCGACCGCTTCCCGACCACGCCCAAGGGGATCGAGAAGTACGAGCGGGTCGTCAACTTCGCTCCGGGCGCCGTTCTCCGCGCGATCAAGAGCGGCAAGGGCGTCATTGTGATCCACGGGGTGGACCACAACGGCAACGGCGTCTACGACTTCGAGGGCGCCGGCGCCAGCGAGCTCGACCCGAGCCTGCCCGCCGAGGCCACCGACCCGGCCCTGTGCGGCGTCCTGCGCTGACCCGTCACCGCTGAGCGGCCCGTCGGCCCCGTCCCTCCCTGGGGCGGGGCCGACCCACGCCGTCTCCTCGGGGCCCCATCACTAGGGGTGGAAACCATTGCCACTGCTGCCGCGGCGGCGTAGGACTGGGGGATGACCACCACCCCGATCGAACCCGAGTCAGACCCCCAGGTCGTGCCGTCCGGAGACCCCAGCATCGACCCGATCGACCCGGGCCAGGTCCCGGACTCGCCCATCCCCGAGACCCAGCCCGACGGCGACCGGTAGCCCCCGGACCGTCCTGCCCTGTCCTCGCCGCATGACGATCCAGCAGCCCACCGACCTCACCCACGCGGCCATGCTCGGGCTGGGCGTCTACCGGCCTGAGCGGGTCGTCACCAACGACGAGATCTGCGAGGTCCTGGACTCCTCGGACGAGTGGATCCAGACCCGGTCGGGAATCCGGACGCGGCGCTTCGCAGGGGACGACGAGACCCTCATCGGCATGTCGACCGTCGCGGCGGAGCGGGCGTTGGAGGCCGCCGGGGTACGTGCCGACCAGGTCGGCTGCGTCATCGTCGCCACCTCGACCCACCCCGAGCACACCCCCGCATCAGCCCCTCAGGTCGCCACCGCGCTGGGCCTCAAGGTGGCCGCATTCGACATCTCCGCCGGGTGCGCCGGCTTCTGCCACGCCCTCAACCTCGCGTCCTCGATGGTCCGCTCAGGAGCGGAGCATCACGTCCTGGTCATCGGCGTCGAGCAGCTCAGCCGATTCATGGACCCGACCGACCGCGGCACGGCGTTCATCTTCGCCGACGGTGCCGGCGCCGTCGTGGTGGGACCGTCGGACGCGGCCGGGATCGGCCCGACGGCGTGGGGCTCGGACGGCTCGCAGGCGCACGTGATCACCCAGACCCCGAGCTGCCTCGGCGGTCCCACCACGTCGACTGCGGACCACCCGGTGGTGCAGATGGAGGGCACGGCCGTCTTCCGGTGGGCGCCGTTCGCGATGGCCGAGGTCGCCCACGAGGCGCTCCGCCTGGCCGGGGTCAAGGTCGACGACCTCGACGCGTTCATCCCGCACCAGGCCAACCTGCGCATCACGCAGACGCTGGCGAAGAACATCTCGCTCCCCGACTCCGTCGCCGTCGCGACCGACATCGTGGACGCCGGCAACACGTCGGCCGCATCGGTGCCGCTCGCCATGGAGGCGATGCTGCGGCACGAGGAGGCGGAGCCCGGTGACCTCGCGCTGCTGATCGCCTTCGGGGCGGGCCTGAGCTATGCGGGGCAGGTCGTCACGCTGCCGCCGCTCGGCTAGGCGCTCCCCGATGGACGAGGCTCCGCGCCAAGTGCACCTGCGCAGCGGCGACACGGTGTGGATCCGACCCGTCCGCAGCACGGACGCCTCCGAGCTGCAGCGTGCTTTCGCGCTCATGAGCGATAAGTCGCAGTACCAGCGTTTCCTCACGGGGACGCCGCGACTGACCGACAGCCAGGCGGCCTACTTCAGCCAGGTCGACCACGTCGACCATGAGGCGTACGTCGCCCTCTCCCCGAAGGACGAGACCCACATCATCGGCGTCGCCCGCTTCATCCGCTATCCGACGGCTCCCGACGACGCCGAGCTGGCGATCACGGTCGCGGACTCCTGGCACAACCGCGGGCTGGCCACCGTTCTCGTGCGCGAACTGGGCGGGCGCGCACGTGACGTGGGGGTGAAGCGGTTCCGGGCCGAGATGATGGCGGACAACGAGGCCGTCCTCCGGCTCCTGCGCAGCGCCGGGCTGACAGGGGAGACGGTGACCGGCCACATGGCGAGCGGCTACATCGAGCTCGCAACGACGGAGTGACTTAGCGCGACTCGGGTCCGGCAGCCAACCGGTCCGCAACGATCGCCCACACGTCGGGGTCGAAGCCCATGCCGAGGTGGGTCGAGGAGACCTCGACGTGCTCCACCGACGGCGACCGGCGGTCGATGCAGGCCTGCCACGACACCACCCCGTCGCGCCTCGAGAACAGGACCGTGAGCGGCACCCGGATCGGCGAGGTCGCATCGAGCCGTCGGGCCACCCGGTCCGCGTCGGGGTCGACCCCGCCACCGTAGGCACGCGCGATCGTCGTGTATGCCGCCCCACCCGTCACCGGGGTGCCGTACGTGATCACCCGGCGCACCGCCTCCGGGTGGCGGCGCGCCACCTCGCGGGCGATCACCCCGCCGAGGCTCCAGCCGACCAGGGAGGCGGGCGTCCCCTTCTCCTCGACGAGCTCGAGCACGCGCGCGCCCAGCCGCTCGACGTCGCGGAGGGGGTCGCCGGTGTTGGTGCCGAAGCCCCAGCCGCGGGCGTCGTGCCCCAATCGCTTCAGGTAGCGCCGCAGCGGCAGTCCGGTGAGCTCGGGCGCCCTCCAGCCGGGGATGTCGACGACCAGGTGGCCGTCGCCGCGAGGAGCCGCGGAGAGGCGGGGCAGGGCACCGGCCAGGCGTACGGCATCGAGCGCCGAGCCGAGCTCGCCCAGTGCGGTGCGCGTCGTGGGCGGACCGCTCGGTCGCGCCAGGGACCCTGCGTCCGTGCGCTCGCTGGCGCGAGTGCGCACGCCGGCGGCGGCCAGGAGGGAGTCGGCGGAGAGGCGGTTGAGCATGGGGAAACCGTACGTGCGTCCACACAGGACCAAGGTCCCGTCGAGGTCCGGACCTTCGCCGCTCCCGCGCGGGAGTCGCCCCGATCAGGCTTGGGGCATGACCCTCGCTCTCCCGGCCCTGACGCCTGTCCTGCCCACCCACGAACGCTGGTTCGTCGAGTCGCAGCAGGCGGGTGACTGGTCCTTCTTCTTCTCGCCCCTTCCCCTCGTCCTCACCGGCGCGGTCGTCGCGGTCACGGTCCTGTGGCGGCTCGCGGCGCTGCGCTTGGACCGCCCGGAGCTGCCGTTCCTGCGGCCATTGGGGCGGCTGATGCCGTGGATCCCGCGCCTGCTGGGCATCCACCTCGGCGTCGCGCTCCTCGCCCTCGCGGCGACGGGCGCGTTCATCACGCCCTCCAACGACCACCTCGAGGGCGCCGGCGGCAACGCGCTGCTGCTCGTCGAGGCAGCCCTCGGGATCTGGCTGGTGACCGGTTGGCAGCTGCGCACGGCCGCCGCCCTGGTGCTGGCGTTGGCGCCCGCCCTCGCGCTGGTCGCCGGCCTCACCGCGCTGGGGGAGTGCGCGAACCTCGCCGCGGTCGCCGCCTTCCTCGTCGTCGTACCGCCCGGGCCCGACGCCCACGGCGCGGCCCACCCGTCGCGTGCGCAGCTGCGGCTGGCACTCCTGTGGCTGCGCCTGGGCGTGGGCACGGCCCTGATCGTGCTCGCCTTCTCGGAGAAGCTGACCAACCCGGGCATGGCCATCGACACCCTCGAGCACTACCCGGCGCTGGACGTCTTCGCGCTCGTCGGCATCCACGTGTCCCCGGAGACGTTCGTCGCGATCGCCGGAGCGACCGAGTTGCTCTTCGGCCTGCTGGTGATCTCGGGCGCCTTCCCGCAGGTCGCCGTGCTGGTCGCGATGGTGCCGTTCAACGCCACGCTCCTGCTCTTCGGGCAGACCGAGATGGTGGGTCACCTGCCGGTGTACGGCGTCTTCCTCGCGCTGCTGGTCTACGGATCGTCGGTGGAGACCGCCGGTGAGGTGCGGTGGCTGCCGACCAGGGAGGGGCGGCGGGTGGCGGTCCCGGCGGCTGCCTGAGCGGACGGCTCGTCAGCTCACCAAGGTGCTCTTGGGCCTCACGACGCAGAACTCGTTGCCTTCCGGGTCGGCGAGCACATCCCAGGACTCGCGACCGGTCTGCCCCACGTCGACCCGACGAGCACCGAGCGCGATCAGCCTCGCGATCTCTGAGTCGCGATCGTCTGCCGTCGTCGTGAGGTCCATGTGCACCCGGTTCTTGACGGTCTTGCGAGTCGACCCGGCAGGCATGAAGCAGAGGCCAACCGGGGCATCGACGTCCGCCCCGACGACCACTTCCTTGTCGCGGACGGACAGGATCCGCCATCTGAGAGCATCAGCCCAGAATCGAGCAAGCGAGGGCAGGTCGTGGGCATCGATCACGATGTGGTGCAGGCGAAGGGGCATGGCGGTCAGTATCGCCAAGGCCGTCTGTGACTGACGTGATGAGTCAGCCGCGGGGCAGCAGGCGGGGATGCACCTTGAGCGGCTCGTCGAGCCGGATCTGGAGGAGCTCGTTGACATCCGGTACGTCGGCTCCGCGGCCACCCATGGCCGGGAAGTTGTTGTCGTTCATGACCGCGATGGTCTGCTGGTCGATGATCTCGACGTCCTCGATCGTGACGTAGGGGAAGGTGAAGGTCGAGCCGTTGCCCCCGAGCCGACGCGGGTTGCGCACGTCCATGAGGTCCACCAGCAACGTCTTCTCGACGTAGCCGTCGTCGTCCTGGTCCGACAGGTCCGCCAGGTAGATCCGCTTGAACGCTGCGGCCGAGCCCTGGAGGTTGTCGCGCTCGATCACCAGGGCCTGGTGGCCGTTGATCATGATGAAGTCGCCCAAGGCGTGCGCGGCGGACTCCATCCGATACCGGAGGAAGCCTTCCTCGAACGCTCCGTTCGCCACGGTGTAGATCCGCAGGTCGGCGCCGAGGTCGGCGGCACGGTCCTCGTCCACCACGCCTTCCAGCATCGGGTGCAGCACGCGACCGTTGGGCTCGATCGCCATGCCCTCGTAGCCCTTGCTGTTGGGCAGGTTGGGTGTCGCGCCACCCGGGGCCGGGTTCGACGGCGAGGTCACCCCCGGTGTGGCGATCGGCGGCTCCAGCAGCTCACCGCGGTCGTTGGTGTGCAGGAGGTAGGGCCCGAACTCCTCGCCGAACCAGAAGGTCCCGTCCTTGGCGATCTGCATCGACTCCGGGTCGAAGTCCCACCCGGTCAGGATCCGGTCAGGGGCGGGGCAGACGTAGCCCGAGGGGAGCGACCCGGACGAGCTGCACCCGCCGTCGCGCCAGATCGTCCAGGGGATGTGGCGGGCCGGGTCGCGCAGGTTGAATTCAAGACTCTTGTACGCCGTCCTGCCGGTCCGGAGGTCCGGGCGGATCCTGTGCACCGCGAGCTCGAAGTCGGCGCTGTTGGCCTTGGTGCCGAACCCGTTGTCGCTCATCACCAGGTAGTCGCCGCCGCCGAGCGCATGGGTCGCCGAGAAGCCCTGCACCGGCTGGCCGGGGTAGGGAGCAGGCACCGTTGCACTGCCTGTGGTCCAGTAGCCGCTGCTTGCACTGCCCGGGACGTACGTCTCCGTCGGCAGCGCCGACCAGCCGACCAGCGTGGCGCGAGCAGGATCGGGTTCGGCGTACGGGTTCGCGTTGACGCCCGGGCCGATGACGAGCGGGGCGAGTGCGGCTGCTGCGGCGAGGGTCCTGAGGGCGGTCATGGCCGACACCTCATCCGAGGTCGGTGACGGCGCGATGAACGGGGCGCGTCGGTCGGAGGAAGGGCCATCGGGTTTCCAGCTCTCGCGCCGGGCGTTCACCGCGGATGCGGTTGACTGGGGCCATGTCGTCCGACCCATGGCAGATCGACCGGCTCGACCTCGACGGCTACCTGGCGCGGCTCGGCATCGCCGCGCGGGAGCCGGGTCCGGAGGCGCTGGCCGAGCTGCACGAGGCGCACGTGCGCACCTACACCTTCGACAACATCGACGTCCTGCTCGGCCGTCATCCGGGCGTCTCCCTCGACGAGCTCCAGCAGAAGTTCGTCGTCCGCGGCCGCGGCGGCTACTGCTTCGAGCACTCCACGATCCTCGCCGCCGCCCTGGAACGGCTGGGCTACGAGGTGCGGCGTCACCTGGGCCGGGTCGGTGACCCCGACGCGGGCGCCCAGCAGGGGCGGACCCACATGGTCGTCGAAGTGGTCCTCGACGGTCAGCGGCTGCTGTGCGACCCCGGCTTCGGGATGAGTCTGCTGCGTCCCATCCCGATGGTCGACGGCGCGGAGGACGACTACCTCCCGGGCTGGCGCCACCGGCTGCGCCGCACGGATGCGGGCGACTGGGCGCTGCTCCGGCTCCGCGACCAGGGCTGGGAGGTCGCCCACACGACCGACGAGCTGGAGGTGAAGCCGGTCGACGTCGTCATCGGGCACCACTACACGAGCACCTTCCCTGGTTCGCACTTCAGCACCGGCCTGATCCTCACCAAGCACCTCCCCGGTCGCCACGTCACCGTGACCCACGAGTCGCTGACCATCCGCACGCCCGGCCAGCCCACCGAGCACCGGCCGCTCCACGATGGTGAGCTCGAGGAGTGGCTGGTGACTCTCGAGGTCCCGCTCACCCCCGAGGAGAAGGCCGGGCTGCTCGCACGGCTGGGGACGTTGGCTGCGTCGTAGCAACAGTCTCTGCCAAGACGGGTCCCGAGGCGTGTGTCAGGGGCGGATCTGCACCACGTCGAAGTCGGTGCCCGGAGGCGCCCCCGGCCCGAAGGGCGGCGGGAAGCCTAGATCGAACCGCCCGTTGACCAGCACCAGCGTGCTCCCGTGTCGCGCGATCGTGGTGGGCACCCGGAACAGGTCCGAGGTGATCACCTCGACGACCCGCCCGCTGGTGAGGTCCGGCGACAGCTCCACCCGCGCGACCGAGTTCTCGAAGTTCTGCACCACCCAGGCCGTGCGGCCCTCGAGCTGCAGGCCGTCGAGCGTGCCCGCGACCAGGGCCGGGCCGGTCAAGGGGATCTGCCTGCTCACTCCGGTCGCCGGGTCGATCAAGGCGAGGATGCCGAGGCCAGTGTGATTGACCAGCAGCCAGCCGCGGTGCGTCGAGTCGATGCCGTTGAGCCCGAAGCCACCGGTCGCAGCGGCGGGTCCGGTCACCGTGATCGGTTGCGTGGCGCCGAACGTGCCGTTCGCCGCGATGGGCACCTTGTAGATCCTTGGCGCGAACGTGTCGGTGAAGTAGAGCGCGTCACTGGTGATCGCGACGTCGTTGGAGAAGGTGGTGCCGGGCGGACCGAGCACCAGGTCGGCGACGGTCGTCCCGTTGTCGGTGTCGTACACCCACGCGTGGCCGGTCGGGCCGCCGGCCACGACGAGCCAGTCCCGTGCCTTGTCGACCCGCATGCCCACGGTCACCCGGCCGTCCTCGGCGTCGTGATCGACCCACCGTGCGCCGTCGCCGCTGCGCAGGTCCCCGCGATAGATGTCGCCGTCGCGCAACGAGCCGACGTAGAAGGTGTTGCCCTCGCCGACCGCGACCCCTTCCGGCTGGAAGTCGTCGGGGATCGGGATTGACGAAGGTCGGGGAGCGGCGATCGCGGGGGCCACGAGCACCGACACCAGGACCGCTGAGATGAGTGGGGTGATCAGGCGCATGGCATCCTCCGGTCGGGATTCCCCCACCTGTCACGGTGCGCCCGCGACCGCCGCAAAGTCAATGCCACATTTTGGTGTGCGCTACGCACTCAGGAGAAGAAGACGTGGCCGATGGCGAGAAGCACGGCTCCGAAGGAACCCACCGCCAGGAAGAACCAGCCCTGCGCTGTCCTCAGGTAGTACGCGTACCGATCCGGGGCCACCGCGTGCTCCAGCCTGTCGAGCAGCGTGAAGAACCTGAAGAAGTAGTGCAGCTCTTCGCCAGACGTGCGCGGGAGGAACTCGACATCCTTGTCGGCCTCAGCCATCGAGTCCCACATCCTCAACACGGTGCCGATGAACACGCACGAGGTGGAACCGAGAAGGATCACGTCGCCTATCACGGTGATGCGTAGCGTCGGCCCGGCATGAGGAAGTCTCCAGCGTCGCGGTGGTAGCTCTGAAGATACGCAGCGTGGGTGGGGTGTCAACGCCCCCGGACTGCTCGCGCCGGAGACGTCGACGACGGCCTGGTCCGGTGGCAGGGTGGGTGACGTGAAGCGTCCACCCCCTCCGCTCCTGGCGCTGGCCGCGGGCTTCGCCCAGCGACCGTTGGCCACGAGCGCGCAGCCGCCGCCCTCGGCCGCCCGCGCCGTGGTTGCCACGGCGATCGCAGGTGCCTCGATCGGCATGGCGGCTGCGTCGGCGCGACAGTTCCGTCGCCTGGGCACCACGGTCGAGCCGTTCGATCCCTCTCGAGCGACCGCACTGGTGACGACAGGCGTCAACGCGGTCAGCCGGAACCCGATGTACGTCGGCATGGCCGGCCTGCTCGTCGCGAACGCGATGCGCCTCGGGTCCTGGGCGGCCCTGCTCCCGGTCGCGGCCTTCACGGTCGTCATCGACCGCGTGCAGATCGCCGCCGAGGAGCCTGCGCTGCTCGCCAACTTCGGCGCCGAGTACGACGCCTACCGAGCGTCGGTGCCACGGTGGCTGGATCCTCGATCGGTCGCGAGCGCACGACAGGCACTTCGCTAGCGAGTGTGCTGACATCGGCACGGCTGCCCTGCCCGTGAACTGGTGTACTTGGGTGATGGACGCCGCCGAGCTGGAGTGGATCGAGTGGACCACGCCGATCACGAGCTCGTTGGGTGCAGCCGTGGCGACGTCCGACCTCAGCGGCCGTACGGTGGCCTGCCGCCAGCACATCCTGGCCGACACGATTCCCATCATGACTCCATTCGTCGAGGCTGGCGCGCGGGTGCGGCTGGCGCCGTGCAACCCCGACAGCACCGACGATCGCACCGCGGCCCACTTGGCCTCCATCGGGGTGGAGGTGCGGGCGCGTGCCGGGATGAGCGCCGGTGAGCTCGACGAGTCGCTGGCCTGGCTCGTCAGCGAACCGGCCGATGCGCTGTGCGACATGGGCGGAGACCTGATCGTCGCAACGGCTGCTGCCGGCCATCGGCCGGCGGGAGCTCTCGAGGCGACGACCACCGGACTGCATCGACTCGACGGACTGCAGATCCCGTTCCCGGTGCTCGACTGGAACGGGATCGCGCTCAAGGACCTGATCCACAACCGTCACCACGTCGGTGTCGAGACGTGGCCCGCCTTCACGGCGATCACGGGGCTTGCTCTGTACGGGCGCGAGGTGGTCGTGGTCGGGTTCGGGCCGGTGGGTCAGGGGGTCGCTGCCCGCGCCCGGGACCTCGGCGCGCTCGTGACGGTCGTCGATCTCGATCCAGTGCGGCTCGTCCAGGCCCAGCACGACGGGTGTCGTGTCGCCGAGATGCCCGACGCTCTCCGCTCCGCGAGCGTGATCGTCACCGCCACCGGGTTCGACGGCGTGCTGGGCGAGCCCCAGCTGTCGCAGGTCGCCGACGGCGCGATCCTCGTCAATGTCGGCCACAGCGACCGCGAGATCGATGTCGACTGGCTGGACCGTCATCCGAGCACCCCGATCCGACGACATCTCCAGCGCTATGAGATCGACGGTCGAGCGCTGTACCTGCTCAATCGGGGCAGCCTGGTCAACCTCGCAGCCGGGCTCGGGATCGGGGCTCCCCAGTTGTTCGATCCGTTCGCGGCGATCATGCTGCTCGGGCTCGATGCCATCCTGAACGGGCAGACGGCAGACCTGCCGAACGGCGTGCAGCGCTACCCGCGTCCGCTGGAGGAACGCGTGGCGCGGGCGTGGGCCACCGGATCGGCCTGATGGTCGGGGAGGAGCGAACGGATGCCAAGCGACAGCAACATCCCCGAGTCGTTCGACGTCTACACGGTGGTCGTCTTGCGACGGCCGGCCGATGCACCGGAGATGTCGGACGAGGAGCTCGACGACCTGCAGGCCAGCCATCTGGCTTATCGCGCCGACCTGGTGAGGCGAGGACTGGTTGTCGCGAACGGGCCGTTCGACGAGCAGAGCGACCCGTCCTACCGGGGGATGTCGATCTTCACCTGCGGCATGGCCGAGGCCGCACGGCTGTCGGACGGCGACCCTTCTGTCGTAGCGGGGAGGCTCACCTACGACGTGATGGAGTGGTGGGTGGGCGCAGGTTCGCTCGCCTTCCCGCTCACTGACGTACGCGTCGGAGAACGCCGCTCGATGCCTGACTGACGCCCCGCATCGCGGCACGTCCCGGACAGCTGCTTGGCGACCGACGCGAGTCCTCGGGAGCTTGCCCTGACGCATTCTTCTACGGTGGCATCCGTGCGCACGGTGTTGATCGGGGACAGCCACTTGGCGAGGTTGCGTCGGGAGCTCCAGACGCTTCCTGGCGAGGTTCGCAATGTGGCCGAGGGTGGCGCATCCGCGCGCGATCTGCTGCGGCAGGCAGATGCGGTCGGTCTGCATGGCTCAGACTCCGTGGTGATGTCGGTGGGCACGAATGACGCTGCTCCGTGGAAGCGAGTTCCGGTGTCCGAGTTCGTGCAGACCCTCTCGATGTTCGTGGCATCGCATTCGCCGCGCGGCTGGGTGTTTGTCGCTCCGCCGGGAGTGGTTGAGGGACGTTCGACAAGGGCACGAGACCGCACCAACGCGGTGATCGATGAGTATCGGCTGGCCGTGATCGAGGTTTGTGAAGCTGTCGGCGGCCACCTCGTGCGTACGGACCTCTTGCTCGAATCGTTGGGCGCGCAGGCCTTCGCGGAGGACGGGGTCCACCTCAACGGGACCGGCTACCGCGTCCTGGTTCCCGCCATCAAGTCAGTCTGCGGAGCACTTCAGTAGTCGAGCACCGCAGCGGGTGTGCTCACCAGCTGAGGTCCATAGGCGATACGTTGACCCTTGACGACGATCAGGACTGGGACTGGCGGCGCGACCGGATCGTGGGTTGGGAGCAGGGCCGCTCATCAGGCACTCCCGGAGTCCTGCTGGCCGGTACCGCGGGACACGCGCGGTGGGTAATCTCGAGCTGTGACGGCGGGCGGGCCATCGGACATGTTCGAGGCGATCTATGCGGGCGCGGAGGGTGGTGCCGCCACACCGCCCTGGGACTACGGCGGCCCTCGACCACAGCTCGTGGAATGGGCTGAGACGCGTGAGCTCGCGGGAGACGGCCGCGAGGCCCTGGTGGTCGGTTGTGGCTACGGAGCCGACGCCGAGTTCCTTGCGCTCCGGGGATTCCGGACCACGGCGTTCGACTTCGCGCCGACGGCGATCGCAGGGGCGCGGCGGAAGCATCCGGCCACCGGGGTGACCTACCTCGTCGCCGATGTCTTGGACCTTCCTCGCGAGTGGGAGGGCAGGTTCGATCTGGTGGTCGAGAGTCTCACCGTGCAGTCGATGCCGCCTGCGCAGCACTCCGTCGCCGCGCGGAGCATCGCCGCGCTGGTGGCTCCGGAAGGCACGCTGTTGGTCCTGGCGACCGCTCGGGAGGAGGGCTCCGAGGTGACCGGACCGCCATGGCCGCTGACGCGAGCGGAGGTCGAGATGTTTGCGAACAGCGACCTCGTCCTGCGCCAGCTCGAGCGGATCGATGGCGGCGCTTGGTGGCGGGCGGAGCTGTCACGGGAAGGTGCAGGTCCGAACTAGCTCCCGGCGCCAGAGAGCTTTGGAGCCCGCCCCTCACGGCGCTCGTACGACGAACGGCGGGCGTACGACCTCGTTGTCCTTCGTGAGCGCGGTCATCGGATGCAGCGATCCGTCAGGCAACAGGCCCGAGATCGGCGTCAGGCGTGCTTCGTCCCCGTCGATCTCGACGACCAGCAGGTGCGCCTGGGCCGCCCACGCGGTGGTGTGGGCGTCGTCGAAGCCTTCGGGGACCTCCTCCCGCAGCTTGCCGCCCGCCCCGGAGACGACGTACGTGCGGCCGTCCACCTCGGAGACCTGGAAGTTGTGCTCGTGGCCGGCGAGCACGAGCCGGACTCCGCCGCGCTCGAACAGTGGCAGCAAGGCATCGATCATCTCCTGGTCGTTCCCGTGCTCGGGACCGGCGCAGAACAGCGGGTGGTGCGAGAACGGAATCCGCCAGCCGGGGTCGGCGACGGCCAGCGCGTCCTCCAGCCACTGCTCGTGGTCGGGCACCTGGAAGAAGCGGTGGTACTCCGGGTCCTCGCTGTCCTGGGACGTGTCCATGCAGATCAGCTCGAGGTCCTTGCCATAGCCGAAGCGGTAGAACAGCCCCGGCCCCACCGACGCGCGGTCCTGCTGCTTGCCGAAGCGCTCGTGGACGTGGAAGTTGTCCTCCATCTGCGCACGGTCGTCGCTGCCCTCGGTGTCCGTGGTGTCGTGATTGCCGATGGCCGGGAACACCGGGACCCGGGAGATGACGTAGCGGTAGGGCTGGAAGAAGCTGGAGTACCAGTCGTCGTCCTCCCCGCCGCTCTCGTCGTCCACCTGACCCTGCTCGCCCTGATAGATGTTGTCGCCCAGCGACAGCACGAAGCGGACGTCGTGGTGCCGCACCAGCTCCTCCAGCACCTCGGCGATCCGGCGCTGCCGGCGGCTGCACTCGCTGTCCGACTTGATCCCCACGCCGTAGTCGCCCATGGCGACGAAGCGCATGAGCGGGGTCGCGGTGCCCGGGGCGGGGAAGGTGCGGAACTGCAGGTCGTACGCCTTGCCCGGGCCGAGGTCGTAGCCGCCCGACGCGTTGGGCACCCAGTCCCAACGAGAGCCCGGCGCCCATTCGCGACCGCCGACGTGGATCCGGTAGCGGTACGTCGTGTCGGGATCGAGGCCATCCACCCACACCCACGTCCGGTCGGCCGTCCGAGCCTCGGCGACGACCATGCCACCGGCGTCGAGCACCTCGACAGTGGCATCGCCGAACGGCTCGGCGTCGTGCCCGATGGACGTCTGTCGACCGACGACGCCGCGCAGCTCGGAGTCGTCCAGGATGTTCCACCGCGCGGCCGACTGGTCACGGCGGAACCAGAAGGCTCCCCACGCGATCAGGACGCGGTCGTGGGAGAGGTCGACGAGGTGGACGAACTCCTCGCGGCGGATGTCGCCGTTATCCGCTTCCATCAAGCCAGCCTAAGTCGCTGCCGGTGCGCCCTGCCCGCCATCACTTCCCTCGTTCGTCTGACAACCGTTCGGACCCTCCTTAGGCTCAGGAGCGAGCATGACCTGACCCCCAGGGTCAGGTGTGCCACGGAGGGTTGCCCGCGGTGTGCATCAGCGGACCGCGGGCAGGCCCGTCGACTCACCAGATCGAACCGTCGGCGGGTGCCGTCCGGCTGGCGACCACCGTGCAGCTGGCGCGAAGGAGCAGAAGATCCGGGACATCTATGGGGGGCTCGACCCGTGAGCACCGAGGCACACACGCTGCACTTCCTCGTCGTCGACGACAGCGAGGAGATCCGCGACGTGTTCTGCCGCCTCGTGCAGCGGGCGGGACACCGCGCATCCATTGCGAAGGATGGCCTGGAAGCTCTCGACAGCCTCCAGCGGGAATCGTTCGACGTGATGCTGCTGGACCTCAGCATGCCGCGGATGAACGGGGTCGAGGTGGTGCGCTGGCTGCGCGACCATCCGGACGTCGCCCCGGACATGAGGATCGTCGTGGTCAGCGCCTGGACGGGCGAGCAGCGAGGCGTCCTCCAGGAGCTCGGGGTCGACACCCTGGTGCAGAAGCCGCTTCGCATCCAGCAGCTGACTGACCTCATCGCTGAAGGTCTGCTCGATCGCGCTGTGCCGGCTGGTGGGACCTCCCCGGATCACCCGGCGACGTGAGCGAAGCCTTCGATCCTCGTGCCCGTTGAGGGGCAGGATCTAGGCCAAGCTGCGTAGCTCGCCTCGGAGGTGATCGTGGGCCACGACGCGGCCGGCGGCCGCGAGGAGCAGCCACTGCACCGGACCTTCCACCCGGCGGCCCGCTCCCGTCTCCCACGCCACATCGGTCGCGACCAGGTGGACGTCGCGGAGTCGGGGGCCGATGGGGAAGCGCCGGGACCACCACAGCACCCGTTCGAGGGCGACCACAGCGGCGTCGGTCGGCATCGGACGGTCAATGTCCAGCGGGAGGCAGATGTCCTGGGTGTGGACCAAGACGTCGAGCAGCGGCTCCTTCTCGGACACGAGCGGCACGGTGCGCCTGGATCCGACGAAGCTGCGCAACCGGTCGATGATCTGCTCGTGACTCAACGGGCTTCGAAGGGCGGCGTCGCGCACCGTTGCGTTGTAGCGGAAACCGGACCTGGCGGCCGCGCCGAGCAGCTCGCGGAGGCCGGCATGCGAGAGGGCGAGATGTGCCGCGACGTCGCGGACCGTCCATGCGGCGCACAGCGACGGGGTTCGCCAAGCGCCGTCCGGGAGCGTCTCCAAGACGTCGGCCAGCACTGTGCGTTGCGTGTCGATGTGACGCCAGATCGTGTCGCTGTCCACCGCGCGCCTCCCAAAGTAGTCATATTCTCTGTCTAATATGAGCGCATGGTGGACGAGACGTCAACAGGTGATCCGCAGTTGAACGTCGGCGTGCTGATGTACGTGGCCGCCCGGTCCTTGGAGGCCCGGGCGTACGACGCCGTGGTCGCGGCCGGCGCGACCGACCTGACGCCGACCCAGGCCCGGCTGATGGCCCAGATCGACCCCCACGGAAGCCGAGTGGTGACGTTGGCGGCGCGCGCCCGCATCGCCAAGCAGTCGGCGGCCTTCCTGGTGGACCAGCTCGAGCGCGCGGGCTACGTCGTTCGCGTCGCTGATCCGCGCGACGGCAGAGCCAAGCTGGTGCGGCTCAGTCCGCGTGGTCGCGCGTTCGGGGACGTCGCAGACGCCGAGGTCGCACGGGCGCTGCAGGAGTGGGAGCAACACGTTGGTGCCGCGCGGATGCGGGACCTGGAGGAGACGATGAGGATGTTGCGCGAGACAACGGATCCCTGGGCATGACGGACCGATCGTGCCCCGAAGCGACGTGCCCGCGTGAGGACACGGGAAGCTTTCCAGCTCGCCTGGTCTGGTCCAGTTGTCAACTGCTGGGTGACGCGAGGGTAAGCGCAAGCCACTGAACGTTCACAAGGAATCCGTTCGTCCTCCTCAAGCCTCCTGCCGATCCAGTGTGCGGCATACGCATCGTCAAGCGATGCCTCACATACTTCGGAGGAACCATGCACATGTACAAGAAGCTGGGGGGAGCCGCTCTCGCTGTCGCCTTGGGCATCACGTCCACCATGCTCGCTGCCGGTCCGGCGCAAGCTGCCAAGCCGACCCGCATCAAGGGTGTCGTGACCAACGTGGACGGCGTCGGTCTCGCCGGCATCGTGGTGACGACCCTGGCCGACCCCTCCGGCACCGGCCAGTGGGTCCCGGTGGATGACGCGGTCAGCGGCATCGACGGGAAGTACAACGTCGGCAAGCTCGACGACGGCTGGTACCGGGTCCGGTTCGACGACCCCACGGGCGCCTTCACCACGGAGTTCTACAACGACGCCTCCCGGGTCGAGGACGCCATCCCCGTGGACCTCACTGGCGGCGGCATGCCCACGCTCGCGACGGTCGCCCTGGAAGGCGGTGCTCACCTGCTGGGCACCGTGACGGGCAGTGACGACAAGCCCCTCGCTGGTGCCGAGGTGACGGCGTACGTCGACGAGGCTGCCGGGTGGACGTCCTACAACATGGTCGTGACCGCGGCCGATGGCACCTTCGACGTCCGCGGTCTCCCCGCAGGCGACTACACGCTCGGTTTCCGCGACCCTGTCTCCGGGGTCACCGAGTACTGGAACGACCACGCAGCGATCGTCGACGCCGACACGGTGACGGTCCCGACCGTCGAGCGGTACGACGTGGAGCTGGCGACCCCGGCTCCCACCCCGGACCCCGACCCCACCCCGGACCCGAACCTCACGCCGGACCCGAACCTCACCCCGAACCCGAACCCCACGCCGGACCCGACGCCCACCACGACCGCGACTCCGGTCCCCGCCCCCACCGTTGCGCAGACGGTGACGGCAGCCTCCGCAGGAGCGGTTCCAGCAGCCGCTGCGGTGACCGTGCTGAAGATGCCGCGGATCAAGGGACTGCTGAAGGTCGGCCAGCGTCTGCGAGTCACGAAGGGGACCTGGAACCCCACCTCGGTCAAGCTCAAGATCCAGTGGCTCGCGAACGGCAAGAAGATCAAGCACGCGACGAAGAACCGTCTGCTCCTCACCAGCAAGCTCCTCGGCAAGAGGATCTCCGTGCGCATCGTGGCCACGGCTGAAGGGCGCACGCCCGTCACCGTCACGACGCGCCGGACCAAGAAGATCGCCAGCTGAGGTCGACGTGGCGCCGCCCCTTCCCATCGGGAAGGGGCGGCGTCGTGCGAGTGGGCCTACCGCGCTCGGCCGGCCGCCCTCACCTCACAGCCCCGCGACGACCTCGGTCCCCTGCTTGATCGCCCGCTTCGCGTCGAGCTCGGCGGCGAGGTCGGCGCCACCGATCAGGTGCCCACGCCCCAGCTCGTCGTACAGGTCCCGTACCGAGTCCTGGCCGGCGCACACCACGATCGTGTCGGCCTCCACCACGTGTGAGACGCCGTCCACGGTGAGGTGCAGGCCCTCGTCGTCGATGCGGTCATAGCTCGCGCCGCTGATCTGGGTCACCCTCGACTGCTTGAGCACCGCGCGGTGCGCCCAGCCTGACGTCTTTCCGAGGGCGATGCCGATCGGCGTGGTCTTCCGCTGGATCAGCGTGACCTCGCGCGACGGCGTACGCGGCTTGGCCTCGGTCAGCCCTCCCTCGTGCAGGGCGGGGTCGCCGACGCCCCAGTGCGCCATCCAGTCATCGAGGTCCTCGTGCTCGTGGGTGAGGAAGACGCTGACGTCGACGCCGATGCCGCCGGCGCCGATCACCGCGACCCGCTTGCCCGGCACGACCGCGCCGCTCAGCACGTCGGCGTACGACGCGACGGATGCGTGGTCTATGCCCGGGATCGCCGGCATCCGCGGCTCGACGCCGGTCGCGACGATCACCTCGTCGAAGCCGGCCAGGTCGTCCGGGGTGGCGGCGGTCCCGAGGCGTACGTCGACGCCGAGGACCTCGAGGCGGCGGGTGAAGTAGCGCAGCGTGTCGGCGAAGTCCTCCTTGCCGGGCACCGCCATCGCGAGACGGAACTGGCCGCCGAGCTCGGTCGACTTCTCGAAGAGGGTCACCGCGAAGCCGCGCTCGGCCGCGCTGGTGGCCGCGGCCAGTCCGGCCGGGCCGGCGCCGACGACCGCGACGGCCCGCTTGCGCATCGTGGGAGTGAGCACCAGCTCGGTCTCGTGGCAGGCGCGCGGGTTGACCAGGCAGGAAGCGCGCTGGTTGACGAACACGTGGTCGAGGCAGGCCTGGTTGCAGGCGATGCAGGTGTTGATCTCGTCGGCGCGCTCGTCCATCGCCTTGGCGACGAAGGCCGGGTCGGCGAGCAGGGGTCGCGCCATCGAGACCAGGTCGGCCTCGCCGGCGGCGAGGATCTCCTCGGCGAGCTCCGGGGTGTTGATCCGGTTGGACGCGCACACTGGGACGTCGACGACCTCTTTGAGCCGTGCGGTGTAGGAGCGCCACGCACCGCGCGGCACCTGCGTGATGATCGTCGGCACGCGTGCCTCGTGCCAGCCGATGCCCGTGTTGAAGACGGTGACGCCGGCGGCCTGCAGGTGCAGCGCCAGCTCGGCGGTCTCCTCCCAGGTCTGCCCGCCCTCCACCAGGTCGAGCAGGGAGATCCGGTAGACGATGGGGAAGTCGTCGCCGACCAGCTCGCGCGAGCGGCGTACGACCTCGACGGGGAAGTGCATGCGGCGCGCGGGCGACCCGCCCCACTCGTCGTCGCGGTCGTTGGTGCGGGCGGCGAGGAACTGGTTGATGAGGTAGCCCTCGGACCCCATGATCTCGACCGCGTCGTAGCCGGCCTTGCGAGCCAGGGCGACGCTCTTGGCGAAGGCAGTCGCCGTGGCGTCGACCTCCTTGGTCGACATTGCATGCGGCTTGAAGGGCGTGATCGGCGACTTCTTGTCGGACGCGCTCTGCGACAGCGGGTGGTAGCCGTAGCGCCCGGCGTGCAGCACCTGCAGCGCGATCGCGCCCCCCGCGTCGTGCACCGCGCCGGTCACGCGCTGGTGGCGCATGGCGTGGAGCCGGTTGGTCATCTCGGAGGCGAACGGCTTGAGCCAGCCGCGCTTGGTGGGGGCGTAGCCGCCGGTGATGATCAGGCCGACCCCGCCCCGCGCCCGCTCGGCGAAGAACTCGCTGAGCTTGCCGATGTCCCACGGGTGGTCCTCGAGCCCGGTGTGCATCGACCCCATCACCACGCGGTTGCGCAGCGTCAGCGCGCCGGGTCCGGCGCCGAGCGTCATCGGCTCGAGGAGGTGGGGATAGCGGGGGTGCGTCATGCGGGTGCCTCTCCATCGTTGCCCTTGGCGTGGGCGTCCAGGTACTCGGTGATCCACTCGATCCAGAAGCGCTCCATCCGGATGCCGCCGCGCAGCACCAACCAGCGGTCGCGCAGCGCGGCGTCGAGGCCGGCGGGATCGGGGAACTGCTCGCGCTCCATCTGCTCGTACTGCGCCAGCCGCGTCGCGTGGTCGGCCCGGGCGGCGAGGAGGTTGCGGGTCAGCTGGGCGCGATCGCCGTACGCCGCCCCGCGGAGCTTGACGGCGACCTCGCTGCGGAACGCCTCGACGGGCATCGGCGTGGCCAGCCACTCGGCCAGGACCCGGCTCCCCTCGGCGGACGGGGTGTGGACGCGCTTGTCGGGGCGGCCGTCCTGCTCGACCACCTCGACGGTGACCCACCCGTCGGACTCCATGCGGGCGAGGACGCGGTAGATCTGCTGGTGGGTCGCGTGCCAGAAGAACCCGAGCGACTTCTCGAAGCGGCGGGTGAGCTCGAGGCCGCTCGCGGGTCGCTCGCTCAGTGCGACGAGGAGGGCGTGCTCGAGGGCCATGCGGACATGGTGCCGCACCTATGCAACGAGTTGCAAGGTGGCCAGGATCACAGGACGCCGACGCCCGGGATCTCCTCGAAGACGATCTGCGTCTCGGTGTGCCGCACGACCGGATGGACGTTGACGTGCTCGAGGACGAGGTCGCGGAGCTCCTGGGTCGAGGCGACGGCCACGTGGATGAGGTAGTCGTCCTCGCCGCCGACGTGGAGGATCCGCAGCGCGCCCGGCACCTGGGCGATGACCTCGTGGAAGCTCGCCACGTGGTCGCGGTTGTGGCTGCCGAGGCGCACCTTGACCACGGCCTGGATGGGATAGCCGACGGCGGCGAGGTCGATGTCGGCGTGCACCCCGCGGATCACGCCGCGCTCGCGCAGCGCCCGGACCCGCTGGAGGCAGGTCGACTCGGCGACCCCGAGGCGCCGCGCCAGGGCGGAGTTGGTGATCCGCCCGTCGACGGCCAGCTCGGTGAGGAGCCGGCGGTCGAGCGCGTCGAGGGCTGCAGGATCGCTCGTTGGCGGTGACTTCGTCATGGTGCGGACTCCGTGTTCTTCGGCGTGGTCGCTCATCGCCCGGCAGTTCTTCGGTGACAGTTGTGGTGGGACGAGGATTCCACCACGGTGAGCGCATGACCAGTCTCGACACCCTCGCCGTCCACGCGGGTCGCGCCGACCTCTCCGGGCTGGGCGTCCACGCCCTGCCGCTCGACCTGTCGACCACCAACCCGCTGCCCACGATCGATGTCGGCGGGGCGTCGTACGAGTCGATGGCGACCGGTGGCCACCCGACCGAGGGCGGCCTGGTCTACCAGCGGCTCTGGAACCCGACGGTCGCCCGCTTCGAGGAGGCGATGGCGACGCTCGAGCACACCGCCGCGGCCGTGGCGTTCTCCACCGGGATGGCGGCGGTCACGGCCGCTGTGCTGGCCGCCACCGCGGAGGGCGGGGGGCGGCACGTCGTCGCCGTCCGGCCGCTGTACGGCGGCACCGACCACCTGCTCGCCTCCGGGATGCTCGGGGTCGAGACGACCTACTGCTCCCCGGCGGAGGTCGCCGACGCGGTGCGGGCCGACACGTGCCTGGTGGTGCTGGAGACCCCGGCCAACCCGACGCTCGAGCTCGTCGACATCGCTGCCGTCGCAGCGGCCGCAGGCGACGTACCCGTCCTGGTGGACAACACCTTCGCCACCCCGGTCCTGCAGAACCCCGCCGACCACGGCGCCGCGCTCGTGCTGCACTCCGCGACGAAGTACCTCGGCGGCCACGGCGACGCCATGGGCGGCGTCGTGGCCTGCTCCGAGCAGTGGGCCGAGGCATTGCGCCGGGTCCGCGCCGTCACCGGTGCGCTGCTGCACCCGATGGGCGCCTACCTCCTCCACCGCGGCCTCGCCACGCTGCCGCTGCGGGTCCGTCACGCGCAGGACGGCGCCGGCAAGGTCGCCGCCTGGCTCGCGTCGCAGCCCGGGGTCCGCGACGTGCGCTACCCCGGGCTCCCCGAGTGCGACCCCCTGGGTCTCGTCGGGCGTCAGCTGCGCGGGCCCGGGGCGATGGTCGCGTTCTCGGTCGAGGGTGGGTACGCCGCCGCCGCGCGCGCCACCGAGTCGGTCCGCGTCTTCACTCACGCGGTCTCCCTGGGCGGGGTGGACTCGCTCATCCAGCACCCGGCCGGGCTGACCCACCGGCCCGTGGCCGAGGACGCGAAGCCGGACGTCGACGTGCTCCGGCTCTCGATCGGCCTGGAGGACCCCGAGGACCTCTGCGACGACCTGGCGCGGGCGCTGGCCGCCGCGCCCTGAGACCTCAGGCGGGCGGCTGCGGATCGGGCCGGTGCAACGGGGTGAGGTGCTGGAAGACCAGGCTGGTCTCCGTGCCGGCGACGTCGAGCACTGCGCTCAGGTTGTCGAAGACGAACTCGCGCAGCGCCTCGCTGTCGCGCACCGCGACGTGCACCGCGAAGTCGTTGGCCCCTGCGAGGACGTAGACGTTGAGGACGCCGGGCAATCCGGCCAGATAGGTGGCGAACCTCGCGATCTTCGACCTCGCACCCGGTTGGAGCCGGACGGCCACGACCGCCTGCAGCTGACGCCCCAGGGCGGCGGGATCGATGTCGGCCTGGAAGCCCCTGATCACCCCTTGCTCGCGCAGCTGTCGGATCCGGTTGAGGCAGGTGGAGGGGGCGATGCCCACCTCCTCGGCCACCGCGCTGTTGGCCATGCGCCCGTCCATCGCGAGGAGCTTCAGGATGGCGAGGTCGATGTCGTCGAGCTGCGCCACGGGCGGGCGGTCGGTCGCGGGCCGAACAACGTTCACTGGTGGGCCTCTCTCGGGGCACTAATCTGACTTTTGTTCGGCCAATGGGGCATTCTCAGCATCTTTGCTCGACCATCTTGCGCAGTCCTTCCCACATCTTCACTCTTGTGACGCCCCACACACAAGCGCTCCAAGGAGAATCATGAAGGTCGGCGTACCCAAGGAAGTCAAGAACCGCGAGTACCGGGTGGCGTTGACGCCGATCGGGGTGCATGAGCTGGTGCAGCACGGTCACGAGGTGCTGGTGGAGAGGTCTGCGGGTGTGGGGTCGCAGATCGGGGACGAGGAGTACGTCGCCGCGGGTGCCACGATGCTGGAGTCGGCCGACGACGTGTGGGGCGCGGCCGAGATGGTGTTGAAGGTCAAGGAGCCGGTCGCGGAGGAGTACGGGCGGATGCGGGAGGGGCAGACGCTGTTCACCTACCTGCACCTGGCTGCCGACAAGGCGTTGACCGAGGAGCTGTTGGCGCGCAAGGTGACGGCGATCGCCTACGAGACGGTGCAGCTGCCCTCGGGTGGGTTGCCGTTGCTGTATCCGATGTCGGAGGTCGCCGGTTGTCTGGCACCGCAGGTGGGGGCGTATGCGTTGATGAAGGCCAATGGTGGTCGGGGTGTGCTGATGGGTGGCGTCGGTGGGGTGGCGAACGCGAAGGTGGTGATCATCGGGGCCGGGGTGTCGGGTCAGAACGCCGCGAACATCGCGCTGGGCATGGGGGCGGACGTGACGTTGTTGGACACCGACCTGGACAAGCTGCGGATGTCGTTTTGGCGCTACAACAACCGGGTGCACGGGTTGGCGTGGTCGAAGCTGGCGATCGAGCAGCAGGTGATGGAGGCCGACATGGTGATCGGTGCGGTCCTCATCCCGGGCGCGGCCGCGCCGAAGCTCGTCAGCAACGAGCTGGTGTCGCGGATGAAGCCGGGGTCGGTGCTGGTCGACATCGCGATCGACCAGGGTGGTTGTTTCGAGGACTCCCACGCCACCACCCACGACGACCCGACGTATGAGGTGCACGACTCGGTGTTCTACTGCGTGGCCAACATGCCCGGCGCGGTGCCCAACACCTCGACGTACGCGTTGACCAACGCCACTCTTCCCTACGCGGTCGCGTTGGCCGACAAGGGCTGGGAGCAGGCGCTGCGTGAGGACCCCAGCCTCGCCCTGGGTCTCAACACCCATGCCGGGGAGCTCACCAACGCCCCGGTCGGTGCAGCAGTCGGCCTTCCCTCCGTCTCGTTCCAGGAGATCTCCGCGCGTGTCTGAGCGCTCCACTGTCGAGCGGGACGCCGGCGCCGCCGCGGCGAGCATCTCCGACACCGTTCCGTGTGGCGCGCACCGGAAGAACTGGGACGCTCTGGAGCACGACTACGCGCAGGCCGACCGCTACGAGCAAGCGCTCACGCTCGCCATCATCGGCGAGCTCTGCAGGCCGTGCCCGGCACTCGCGGAGTGCGCGACCTGGGCCAGGCTGGACAAGTACACCGGGCTCGCCGCCGGCACCTGGTTCCGCTCAGGCCGGGCTCGGTCGGGAAAGGGTCGAAGCGGACCCTGAAGCCGGCCTGGGCCGGGTCCCTCCACAGATCGGCGGCACCCACTGGCACGGGAACCACGGGGCCGACATCGTGGAGCGGGTGACCGCCGTACCCACCCCGCAGCCGTCCGACGACGCGGTGACCGCCCTGCTCCGGTCTCAGGACGGCGTCGCGTCCCGTGCTCAGCTGGTCGACGTCGGCTGCGAGCCGCACGACATCGAGCGGATGCTCCGACGCCACCAGGTCTTCGTCGCGCTCCCGGGCGTCTACATCACCCACAACGGTCCGCGCACCTGGCAGCAGCGGGCATGGGTGGCCGTGCTCTCGTGCTGGCCGGCGGCACTCGCCGGCACGTCTGCGCTGCGAGCCGACAACGGCCCGGGGGTGCGCGGCTTCGACGAGGGCGACCCGATCGAGGTGGCCGTCGACGTGGCGCGCACCGTCCAGGACAAGCCTGACGTGCGCGTACGCCGCATGGCCGGGATGGCGGCCCGCACCCGCTGGAACGCCTCGCCGCCGCGGTTGCGCCAGGAGGAGGCGGTGCTCGACGTGGTCGCCGGACTCGCTCGGGAGTGGGACGTCATCGAGGCGCTGGCCGCGGCGGTGCGCAGCCGGCGTACGACGGCCGACCGGCTCGCGAGCGCGCTCACGGCGCGCCATCGTTTCCCGCGCAGGACGTGGATCGCGCGGATCCTGGCGGACGTGGCAGCCGGTACGGCCTCGGTCCTCGAGCACGGCTACCTCGACCGCGTCGAGCGCGCGCACGGCCTGCCGGCCGCGGACCGTCAGCAGGCGGACCGGGTGGCGGGAGGGCGGATCTACCGGGACGCCCCCTATTCGGCGTACGACCTGCAGGTGGAGCTCGACGGCTACCTCGACCACAGCGCGCTCACGGAGCGCGACCGCGACCTGGAGCGCGACCTGGAGACGGCGACGACCGGGCGGCGCAGCGTCCGGCTGGGATGGGGTCAGGTGTACGACCGGCCGTGCCGCACCGCCGCGCTCATCGCCCGGCTGCTGGTGCTCGGCGGCTGGGAGGGCGAGCCGACGCCGTGCTCGCCGACCTGCCCGATCGGCGACCACTGACTCGAAGTCTGCTCGCGGAATCCACGAGTGGACTTCGAGCGTGAGCCTCACGCGAAGCGGCGAGGCGCTCCTCGCGACAGTTGTGCTGGTCACCCATGCCACCAGCGTTCCAGAGATCCCATCGCGACAGGGCCGGTGTCATGATCCACCCCATGACGTACGAGCTGGGGCAGGGCACCGGGCCGCTGCGGGGCGTGAAGGTGGTCGAGATCGCCGGCATCGGTCCCGGACCGCACGCCTGCATGCTGCTGGCTGACCTCGGCGCCGACGTCATCCGGATCGACCGCCCCGGCGGCGGCATGTTCGGCATGGGCGACAAGGACGTGCTCAACCGCGGCCGGCCCAGCGTCGCGCTCGACCTCAAGCACCCCGACGCCGCCGCCACCGTCCTCGGCCTGGTCGAGCACGCCGACGTGCTGGTCGAGGGGATGAGGCCCGGCACCCTCGAGCGCCTCGGCCTCGGGCCGGACGACTGCCACGCTCGCAACCCCGCGCTGGTCTACGGCCGGATGACCGGCTGGGGCCAGGACGGCCCGTGGAGCCAGGTGGCCGGGCACGACATGAACTACATCGCCACCACCGGCGCACTCCACGGCCTCGGCCAGGACCGCGACCGGCCGCACTTCCCGGGCAACCTGCTCGGCGACTTCGGTGGCGGCTCGACCTACCTCGTCATCGGGATCCTCGCCGCGCTGCTCGAGGCGAGGACCAGCGGCAAGGGTCAGGTCGTCGACGCCGCGATCGTCGACGGCACGGCCCACCTCAACGCCATCGGGTGGACCTTCGCCGCGCTCGGCGTCGCCTCGGGGGAGCGCCGGTCGGGCCTGCTCGACGGCGGCACTCCCTGGTACGACGTCTACGAGACCGCGGACGGGCAGCACGTGAGCGTCGGCGCGCTCGAGCCGCAGTTCTGGGCCGAGCTGGTCGCCCGCATCGGGGTCGACCTCCCTGACCGTGACGACCCGGCCAACCACGCCACGATCCGCGGGGCCCTCGTTCGCCGGTTCCGTGAGAAGACGCAGGCCGAGTGGAGCGAGGTCTTCGACCGCACGGACGCCTGCGTCGCGCCCGTCGTACCCCTGGCCGAGGCGCCGCGCCACCCCCACCTCGCCGCCCGGGGGACATACGTCGAGCGCGGCGGCGTCACGCAGCCCGCGCCGGCGCCCCGCTTCTCGCGCACCGAGGCCACCATCAGCAGCCCGCCCGCCCTGCCGGGTGAGCACACCCGCGAGGCGCTCGCCGCATGGGGGATCGGCGACATCGACGCGCTGCTGGCCAGCGGCGCCGCGACCCAGGCCTGAGTGATGCGACCCTTCCTCTTCCTCGGCACCCGCGCGGAGGACGACGTCGCCCAGCAGGAGTACGACGCCGTGCTGGCCGGCTGCGGCCTGCGACCCGACGAGCTCGTGCGCGTCCGCCTCGAGCAGGGGCCGCTCGGCGAGGTCGACCTCGACGAGTGGTCCGGGGTCATCCTGGGCGGTGGCCCCTTCAACGTCTCCGACCCCGACGACGTGAAGTCGGCGGCCCAGCGCAGCGCCGAGGCCGACCTCCGCGCGCTGGCCGAGCAGGTGCTCGAGGCGGACTTCCCGTTCCTGGGTGCCTGCTACGGCATCGGCGTCCTCGGCGGCCTGCGCGGCGGCACGGTCGACCGCACCTTCGGCGAGCCCATCGGCGCCCTGCCGGTGAGGCTGAGCGAGGAGGGCAGGCAGGACCCGCTCTTCGGCGTGATGCCCGAGGAGTTCGCCGCCTACCTCGGCCACAAGGAGGCGGTCGCGCGGCTCCCCGAGGGTGCCGTCCTGCTCGCCTCCACCGTCACCTGCCCGGTCCATGCCTTCCGGCTCGGCCAGAACGTCTACGCAACGCAGTTCCACCCCGAGCTGGACGCGGTCGCGATCTGCGACCGGATCGACGCCTACGGCTCGCACGGCTACTACCTGCCCCACGAGCGCGAGTCGCTGAAGGCCGCCGCGCGCGAGGCCATGGTCACCGAACCGGTGCGGCTGCTCGGTCGCTTCGTGGAGCTGTACGCCCGCACCTGACGTGCGCGTTGTGGAAGCGCTCCCACAATTTCACGACAACTTCCGAGCGCGCCATTGACACGGAATGTGACGCCTGCGATGGTCTGTCGCGGACGGGAATGGAAGCGCTCTCACACCTTCGCTCACCGTCCACCTCCCGGCCGGACAACCAGTCCGGCACTTCGCAGGACGGCAGGAGTGCAGTGGTGCAGACACCGAACACCCGGCGAGTGCGGCTCGCCACGAGCGCGTTGTTGGCGCTCACCCTCGCGACGACGGCGGCCGCCTGCGGCGGCGACGACGGTGACGAAGGGGGCACGACCGCGGACGGCAAGATCAAGCTCACGGTCGCGACCTTCAACGAGTTCGGCTACGAGGAGCTCATCGAGGAGTACAACGCGATGCAGGACGAGGTGGTGGTCGAGCAGAAGAAGGCCGGCACCGCCAACGAGCACCAGGACAACCTCTACACCAAGCTCGCGGCCGGGTCGGGTCTCTCCGACATCGAGGCGATCGAGGTCGACTGGTGGGCCGCGCTCATGGAGCAGTCCGACGCGTTCGTCGACCTGTCCGACCCTGAGGTCGAGAGCCGCTGGCTGGACTGGAAGACCGAGGCGGCGACCTCGCCGGACGGCGCGCTGATCGGCTACGGCACCGACATCGGTCCCGAGGGCATCTGCTACCGCTCCGACCTGTTCAAGAAGGCGGGGCTGCCGACCGACCGCGAGGAGGTCGCCCAGCTCTTCGGGACCTGGGACGACTACTTCGAGACCGGTCGCGACTTCGTGGAGAAGGTCCCCGACGTCGCCTGGTACGACGCCTCCGGCGCCACGGCGCAGGCGATGATCAACCAGGTCGAGTACTCCTTCGAGGACGAGGACAACAACGTCATCGCCGCGGACAACCCCGAGGTCAAGGAGGTCTTCGACACCGTCACGGCGATGGCCGAGGAGGGCCTCTCGACCAACCTCGTGCAGTGGAGCGAGGACTGGACCGCCTCCTTCCAGGACGACGGGTTCGCCACGATGGCCTGCCCCGGCTGGATGCTCGGTGTCATCGAGGGCAACGCCGAAGGCGTCAAGGGCTGGGACATCGCCAACGTCTTCCCCGGCGGTGGCGGCAACTGGGGTGGGTCCTACCTCACGGTGCCCGCGCAGGGCGACAACGTCGAGGAGGCCAAGGAGCTGGCCAAGTGGCTGACCGCGCCCGAGCAGCAGATCAAGGCGTTCCAGGCCAAGGGCACCTTCCCGAGCCAGGTCGACGCTCTGGACGACCCGGCGCTGACCGGCACCACGAGTGAGTTCTTCAACGGCGCGCCCACCGGCGAGATCCTGGCCGAGCGCGCCGAGGCAGTGCCCTTCATCGCCCACAAGGGGCCGAAGTTCGCCGACATCAACACGGCGTTCCAGCAGGCGATCCAGCGTGTCGACGAGGGCAAGGAGTCGGCCGACGAGGCCTGGGACTCCTTCCTTGCTGACGTCGAGCGGCTGGGCTGACCCTCCGACGATGAAGGCGGGTTCCACTGCCGTGAAGCCAGTCGGGGATGCCGGTAGCCCGGTGTCCCCGACTGGGGGGCGGCCAGACATCGAGGGCGTACGCCGGGCCGCGTGGCGGCAGCGGCTGTCGCGGCTCGACACCTTGGTCTCGCCGTACGTCTTCGTCTCGCCGTTCTTCCTGCTGTTCGTGGTGGTGGGCATGTTCCCGCTCGCCTACACGGCATGGGTGTCGGTGCACGACTGGGGCCTGCTCGCGGGCCGAGGCGACTTCGCGGGCGCCGACAACTACCGGCGCGTCCTGGAGGACCGCTACTTCTGGAACGCACTGCGCAACACGATCAGCATCTTCCTGCTCTCGTCGATCCCGCAGGTGCTCATCGCCCTCGGTCTGGCCGGGCTGCTCGACACCCAGCTCCGGGCACGCGGACTGTGGCGGATGAGCGTCCTGCTGCCCTTCGTGGTGGCCCCCGCCGCCGTTGCGCTGATCTTCGGCAACGTCTTCGGTGACCGCTACGGACTGGCCAACGAGGTGGTGCAGGCGATCGGGCTCGACCCGATCCGCTGGCATGTCGACACCCTGGCCAGCCACCTGGCGATCGCCTCGATGGTCAACTGGCGCTGGACGGGCTACAACGCGCTGATCTTCCTGGCGGCGATGCAGGCGGTGCCGCGCGACGTCTACGAGTCCGCGGCACTCGACGGGGCCGGGAGGATCCGCCAGTTCGTCTCGATGACGGTGCCGATGATCCGGCCGACGGTCCTGTTCGTGGTCATCACCTCGACCATCGGTGGCCTCCAGATCTTCGCCGAGCCACGGCTCTTCGACACCCAGGGCCTCGGCGGCTCGGACCGGCAGTACCAGACGCTGACGATGTACCTCTGGGAGCTCGGCTGGCGGGTCCGCGACCTCGGCATGGCCTCGGCCGTGGCGTGGCTGCTGTTCCTGATCATCATCATCTTCGCCCTGGTCAACCTGCTGGTCAGCCGGCGTGCGGGCACTCTGCGAGGTCAGCGATGAACAGACGTCCCGGATTCCTCGTCTACGGCCTGCTGACTGCCTTCGTGCTCGGCTCGTGCGCGCCCCTCTACTGGTCCTTCCTCGTCGGCTCGCACAGCCGCGACGTGCTGACCAAGCGGGTGCCGCCGCTGATCCCCGGAGGCCACTTCTGGGACAACGCGCAGCGCGCGTTCGAGGCCGTACCGTTCTGGAAGGCGCTGGGCAACAGCCTCATCGTGTCCGGCACGATCGCCACGTCGGTGGTCTTCTTCTCCACCCTGGCCGGCTTCGCCTTCGCCAAGCTCGCCTTCAAGGGGCGCACCCCGCTGCTCGTCTTCCTCGTGGCCACCTTGGCCGTGCCGACGCAGCTCGGCGTCATCCCGCTGTTCATCGTGATGGCCAAGCTCGGCTGGGTCGGGTCGCTGTGGGCGCTGATCGTCCCCGGCATGGTCACCGCGTTCGGCGTCTTCTTCATGCGCCAGTACCTCCTCGACGCCGTTCCGGACGAGCTGATCGACGCGGCGCGGGTCGACGGGTGCTCCATGTTCCGGACCTTCTGGAACGTCGCTGTCCCGGCGGCGCGACCGGCCGCGGGGATCCTGTGGCTCTTCACCTTCATGGCCTCGTGGACCGACTTCTTCTGGCCGCTGATCGTGCTGCCCGCCAGCAACCCCACCGTCCAGATCGCCCTCCAGCAGCTGCAGAGCGGCTACTACGTGGACTACAGCCTCGTGCTCGCCGGCACCACCGTCGCGACCATCCCGCTGCTGGTCCTCTTCATCCTCACCGGCCGACAGATGGTCGCCGGCATCATGCAAGGAGCCGTCAAGGGATGACCATCTCGAGCACCCCCGCCACCGCCGTCGACGAGTCCCGGGAGGTCCGCACGCGGTTCCCCGAGGGGTTCGTCTGGGGCGTCGCCGCCGCGTCCTACCAGATCGAGGGCGCAGTGGCCGAGGACGGACGCACCCCGTCGATCTGGGACACGTTCTCCCACACCCCTGGCGCGGTGCTCAACGCCGACACCGGCGACGTGGCCTGCGAGCACTACCGCCGCATGCCGCAGGACATCGCGCTGATGCGTGAGCTCGAGGTCGCGTCCTACCGCTTCTCGGTGGCGTGGCCGCGGGTGCGCCCGGACGGCGGGGCGGTCAACGCGGCCGGGCTGGCGTTCTACGACCGGCTGGTCGACGAGCTGCTCGGCCACGACATCGCGCCCTGGCTGACGCTCTACCACTGGGACCTGCCGCAGGCGCTCGAGGACGCGGGCGGCTGGACCAACCGCGACACCGCCAGCCGCTTCGTCGACTACGCGATCGCCGTGCACGACGTGCTGGGCGACCGGGTGCCGACCTGGACGACCCTCAACGAGCCCTTCTGCTCCTCGCTCCTCGGCTATGCGGCCGGGCACCACGCGCCTGGTCGGCAGGAAGGCCCGGCCGGACTGGTCGCGGCCCACCACCTGCTGCTGGGTCACGGGATGGTGACCGAGGAGCTGCGCAGTCGCGGGGCCGACCGGCTGGGGCTCAGCCTCAACCTGACGGTTCCCGACCCGAGCAACCCAGACGACCCGGTCGACGTCGACGCCGCGCGCCGCATCGACGCGCTGCACAACCGGCTCTTCCTCGACCCGATCTTCCGGGGCGCCTACCCCGCCGACCTGCTCGAGGACACCGCCGACCTGACCTGGCAGGGCACCTCCTGGTACGACGTGGTGCGCGACGGCGACCTGGCGACGATCTCGGCGCCCATCGACGTGCTCGGCGTGAACTACTACCACGGCAACGAGGTGTCCGGTCATCCGCGCACGGACGTGGTCGGGATCGGCGCCGACCACCCCGACCGGGTCGCGCTGTCGCCCTTCGTGGGCTCCGAGCACGTCACCTTCCCCAGCCGCGGCCTGCCCGTCACGGACATGGGCTGGGAGATCCAGCCCGACGGGCTCCACCGCCTCCTGCGTCGCCTCCACGACGACTACCCGCGCCTGCCGATCTACCTCACCGAGACCGGCGCCGCCTTCGCGGACTCACCCGACGAGCAGGGCGAGGTGCACGACCCCGACCGGATCGCCTTCCTGGACTCCTACCTCCACGCGGTGCACCTGGCGATCGAGGAGGGCGTCGACGTCCGGGGCTTCTTCCAGTGGTCGTTCTGCGACAACTTCGAGTGGGCCTTCGGCTACGCCAAGCGCTTCGGGCTGGTCTACGTCGACTACGCCACCCAGCAGCGGATCCCCAAGTCCAGCGCCCGCTGGTACGCCGACCTGTCCCGCACCGGGATCCTGACTGGCCCCCACCCGACGGCCGACTAGCGTGGGCGTGTGAATCCGCCGCGACCCCCGTCGAGCCCGGGTTCGCCGACCCTCGACGAGGTGGCCCGGATCGCCGGCGTCTCCCGAGCCACGGCGTCGCGGGCGATCAACGGCGGCCAGCGGGTGAGCGCCCGGGCGCAGGCGGCGGTCGACAGCGCCGTACGCAGCCTGGGCTACGTCCCCAACCCGGCGGCGCGCAGCCTGGTCACGCGGCGTACGGACTCGATCGCGGTCGTCGTGCCCGAGCCCGACGACCGGGTCTTCTCCGACCCGTTCTTCGCCGGCACCCTGCGCGGGGTCACGCGGGTGCTGGGGGAGCGCGACATCCAGCTGGTGCTCCTGCTGGCCCGGCCCGGCGCCTCCACGGCGCGGACGCTGCGCTACCTCACCAACCGCCACGTCGACGGCGCTCTCGTGGTGTCGCACCACCGCGACGACCGGTTGGCCGAGCACCTCGCCGACCTCGGGCTACCGTGCGTCTTCGGCGGCCGGCCGTGGACCGGCGGCGACCGGGTGGCCTACGTCGACGTCGACAACACCGCCGGGGAGCGCGAGGCGACGGAGGTGCTCGTCGCCCGCGGCTGCACCCGCATCGGCACCATCGCCGGGCCCGGGGACATGACCGCCGCCGCCGACCGCCTGGCCGGCTGGCACCAGGCGATGGCCGCGGCCGGTCTGGAGGCCGACGCCGTGGAGCACGGCGACTTCACCGAGGAGAGCGGCGTGTCCGCGACCCGGATGCTGATGGAGCGGCACCCCGACCTCGACGGCCTGGTGGTCGCCTCGGACCTGATGGCGGTCGGAGCGCTGCGCGTGCTGGGCGAGCTCGGTCGGCGGGTGCCCGACGACATCGCCGTGGTGGGCTACGACGACCTCGGGGTCGCGGAGCGGACGACGCCACCCCTGACCACCGTGCGGCAGCCGGTGGAGGAGATGGCGGAGCGGGCCACCCGACTGCTGCTCGAGCGGGTCGATGGAGTCGACGGGGTGGAAGGCAGCCACCCGATGCGCCTGATCATCCGGCCGACGCTGGTGCGCCGCCTGAGCGCCTGACGCCCAGATTCGCGGCAGACATCGACGTCTGTCAACATTGACCCATGTCGAAGTCCGTGGGATCCGCTGTGCTGCCCCTGGTCGAGGACCGACTGGAGTGTTGCGTCCCTCTGGCCCGTGAACCCATCAGCGCCGAACAGGCCACCGGCGTCGTGTCGATGCTGAAGGCCGTCGCCGACCCCGCCCGGCTCCGGCTGCTGTCGCTCGTCCTCTCCCACGAAGGCGGCGAGGCGTGCGTCTGCGACCTGCTGCCCTACTTCGACCTCTCCCAGCCGACCATCAGCCACCACCTCAAGGTGCTGCACGACGCCGGCCTGCTCCATCGGGAGAAGCGGGGCACCTGGGTCTACTACATCGCCCGTCCCGAGGCGATGGCCGCGCTCGGCAGCCTCTTCACCGTCGCAGCCTCCAGCACCCTGGAAGGGGCCACCGCGTGAGCGACACCGTCCGCGACACCGTCTCCGGCGAGTCCACCGACCCGGTCCTGCAGCGCCTCTCGACCCTCGACCGGTTCCTCCCGGTGTGGATCGGCGTGGCCATGGTGGCCGGCCTCCTGCTGGGACGCCTCGTCGACGGCCTCGACGACGCGCTCGCCGCCGTGGAGGTCGGCTCGGTGTCCCTGCCGATAGCAATCGGGCTGCTCATCATGATGTATCCGGTGCTCGCGAAGGTCCGCTACGACGAGCTCGGCCACGTCACCAGCGACGCGCGGATGCTCGTGACGTCCATCGTGCTCAACTGGGTGCTCGGGCCGGCCCTCATGTTCGCGCTGGCGTGGCTGCTGCTCCCGGACCTGCCGGAGTACCGCACCGGGCTCATCATCGTCGGCCTCGCGCGCTGCATCGCGATGGTGCTCATCTGGAACGACCTCGCGTGCGGCGATCGCGAGGCAGCCGCGATCCTGGTCGCCATCAACGCGGTCTTCCAGATCCTGGCGTTCGCCTTCCTCGGCTACTTCTACCTGCAGGTGCTGCCGGGCTGGCTCGGCCTCGAGCAGTCGGCCCTCGACGTCTCGGTGTGGGGCATCGCCAAGTCCGTGCTCGTCTTCCTCGGCATCCCGCTCCTGGCCGGTTTCCTCACGCGCACTCTCGGCGAGCGAGCCAAGGGCCGCGACTGGTACGAGGCGCAGCTCCTGCCCAGGATCGGACCTGCCGCCCTCTACGGACTGCTGTTCACCATCGTCCTGCTCTTCGCCCTGCAGGGCGACACCATCACCAACCAACCCCTCGACGTCGCCCGCATCGCGGTGCCGCTGCTGGCGTACTTCGTCCTGATGTGGGGCGGCTCGATGCTGCTGACCAGGGCCCTCGGCTTCGACTACCAGCGCGCCACGGCTGTCTCCTTCACCGCGGCCGGCAACAACTTCGAGCTCGCCATCGCCGTGGCCATCGGCGTCTTCGGGGTCACCTCCGGCCAAGCCCTCGCCGGCGTGGTCGGACCACTCATCGAGGTGCCGGCCCTCGTCGCACTCGTCTACGTCAGCCTCTGGGCACGCCGGCACTTCCGCGACCGCACGACCGTCCCCGACACGTCCACCAGCACAGGAGCGACCCGATGACCACCCCCAGCACGACGCCCCCGCAGGTGGTGTTCGCCTGTGTCCGCAACGGCGGCCGCTCCGTGATCAGCCGTGTCCTCACCGAGCACTACGCCGGCGGTCGTGTCATCGCCCTCTCGGCCGGGACCCAACCCGGTGACCACATCCATCCCGAGGTCGCGGCCGTGCTGGAGAAGCTCGGCCTCGACACCACGGGCGAGCAGCCCAAGCTGCTGACCCGTGACACGGTGGCGGCCAGCACCATGGCCATCACGCTCGGGTGCGGCGAGGAGTGTCCCTATGTCCCCGGCGTGACATACGTCGACTGGCCTGTCGCAGACCCGGGCGGTCAGGACGAGGCGAGGGTCCGCGAGATCATCGCCGACCTCGACGGGCGGGTCCGGGACCTGCTAGGCGAGCTCGTCCCGGACATCGAGCTGCCTCCCTCGGTGCTCGACGAGCGCTGACACCGCAGGCGTGGCACCCGACATCAGGGCTGCCGCGACCGCGGCGAGACCCGCGAGCACGAGGAACGCGTCGGCGTACGAGCCGAGCAGGTCGGCCAGCATCGCCCCCGCGAACGGTGCCGCGGCCGAGGCCACCAACGCGGGTGCGGTGAGGATCCCGCTGAGCGTGCCGTACGAGGCGGGACCCCACCGGTCCGTGATCGCGGTGGCCTGCACGAGGGTGTAGATGCCGCGCGCCAGCCCCAGCAGCATGCCGAGCACGATGAGCAGGCCGGGGGATCCCGGGGCGAGGGCAAGCGCGGCGGTGGCGACCGCGATCCCGCTGAGCACGATCACACCCCGAGATGTCACGGAGGTGGCGACCGCGAACCGGGCATATCCCAACCGGCCTGCGACCTGGCCGACCCCGCCGAGCCCCAGTGCCAGGGCGGCGAGGTTCCGGCTCAGGCCCTGTTCCACGAGCATCGGGACCAGGTTGATCACGACGGCGAAGACCGCCAACGCGGTCAGGGCGTTGGCCAGCGTCAGCAGCACGAAAGGTGTGCTGCGGGCGATCGCGGGGACGGCGGCCGGAGGGTCCGACGCGCCACGGGCGTGCGTGTGGGCGAGGGGATCGTCGGTGCGCCAAGGATGGTTGAGACCCCACCAGTGCAACGGGACCGTCACGACGACGAGTCCCACCAGCAGCACGAGGTAGGCCTGCCGCCATCCAAGGGCGTCGTCGAGCACCGCGGCCAGGGGTGCGAACACCGTGCTGGCCAGCCCGGCGACGAGCGTCAGCGTCGTCAGCGCACGGACGCGGTGGACGCCGCCCCAGCGCGTGAGTGCGGCGAACGCCGGCGGGTAGAGGCTGCCGGCCATGGCAGCCCCCGTGAGCACCCAGCCGACGTAGAAGACGCCCAGGTTCGGCGCCATCGCCACGGCGGCGACGCCCGGGACGGCGACCAGGGACGCCACGGTCATCACCTGCCTGGGACCGTAGGCGTCGAGGTGCCTGCCGACCCAGATGCCGACACCGCCGGAGACGAACTGGGCCAGCGAGAACGCGCCTGTGACCGCCACGCTCGACCAGCCGGTGTCGAGGCTGATCGACGACTGCAGGGCCGCGAACGCGTAGTAGAGGACGCCCCAGGAGACGATCTGGACGGTGCTGAGCACTGCGACCACGGCGCGCAGCCCGGCGGCGTCGAGGGCGCCGGCCTGTACGGCGGCCGGCGTCCCTTCGCGCCCGCCCTCGGGTGTCACTGGCCGGGTCGGCCCAGGCTGATGAGCTCGGGCTCCGCGGCCGCAGGGCCGCAGCAGCCGCCCTCGACCGAGGCGACGGCATCCGGGTCGTCGAACGCACCGGCCCCGTTGCACACCCCGGTCTCGGGGAGCACCAGCTCGACCCGGCCGGCGGCCTCGAGGTCGCCGTCGAGCGCGGCCATCACAGAACGCACCTGCTCATAGCCCGTCAGGGCCAGGAACGACGGCGCCCGGCCGTAGGACTTCATCCCGACCAGGTAGAGACCGTGCTCCGGCTGGGTGAGCTCCTTGTAGCCGTGCGGAGCCACGTCACCGCAGCTGTGGTGGTCCGGGTGGATCTGGTCGGCGAGGACGCGTGCCGCGCCGAGGGCGGGGTCGAGGTCGAGGCGGACCTCGGACAGGAACCCGAAGTCGGGACGGAAGCCGGTGACGACGATGACCTCGTCGACGTCCCCCACCAGCTGGCCGTTGACCGAGGTGATGGCGAGCCGGCCGTCGGCCTGCCTGGTGACGGACTCGGTGCGGAACTGGGTCACGTTGGTCACCATCCCGCTGGTGGCGGCTGCCTTGGCGTCCTGGCCCAGCTTGCCGCGCTGCTCGAGCTGGTCGTTGTCGCCGCCGCCGAACGCGTCTCCGACGGACGGGCGCCGCAGCAGCCACGAGACCCGGGTGCCGGGGTCGGCCTTCGCCAGCCGGGCGAGCCCGACGAGGACTCCCTGGGCCGAGGCGCCCTTGCCTGCGACGGCGACGTGCTTGCCGGCGTACCGGGCAGCGACCGCCGGGTCGTTGAGGTCAGGGATGCCGTACGTGAAGCGGTCGGCGTTCTCCGTCTCACCCAGGGCTGGGTAGCCGTCGGCTCCCAGCGGGTTGGGTCGGGTCCAGGTGCCGGAGGCGTCGACCACCGCGCTGGCCAGCAGCCGCTCACGGCCAGCCGGGCCTTCGACGTGCACCGCGAACGGGTCGCCCTCGCGGCCGGAGTCGACCATCAGGTCCCGGCCGGCCCGGCCCACGCCGACCACGCGGGCGTCGTAGCGGACCGACCCGCCCGGAGTCCCGCCGAGTGCGTCCGCCAACGGCTGCAGGTACGCCTCGCGCCACTGCCCGCCGGTGGGGTAGGCGCCGTCGTCGGGAGCCGTCCAGGTGCCGGCCGCGTCCAGGAGACGGCGGGCGGCGGGGTCGACGAGCTCTGACCAGGACGAGAACAGGCGCACGTGCGCCCACTCGCTCACCGCAGCACCTGCGTTCGCGCCGGCCTCGAGGACGACGAAGTCCATCCCGCGCTCGGCGGCGTTGGCGGCGGCGGCCAGCCCGATGGGTCCGGCTCCGATGATGACCACGGGGTGCTGCATGACTGGCTCCTCAAGCTCGATCTATCCATCGACGGTCGTCGATGAATGGACTGTATCGACCGGTGTCGATGAAAGCAAGGTATTCTTTCGCCATGAGCACGCCCCCGATCGTTTCGACCCCCGTCACCGCGCAGGGACGGGCGGAGCTCCCGCTGTTCGCGCCCGACGGGGGCCGCGCGTCGACCGCCCTCGGAAAGACGGACGCGGAGAACTACGCCGAGTGGTTCGCCGTCCTCGCCGACCCCACCCGCGTACGCCTCCTGCACACCCTGTCCATCTCGCCCACGTCGGCCATGCGCGTCGGGGACCTGGCCGCCGCCCTGGGCGTCAGCCAGTCCACGTGCTCGCACCACGTCGAGCTGCTCCGCAAGGTGGGTTTCGTGGCGGTCGACAAGGTCGGGACCTCGAGCATGGTGTCGGTCAACGCCGCCTGCTGCACCGGACTGCCGCACGCCGCCGACGTCGTGATGGGCACGCTGGCCTCGCCCCCGTGCTGCCCGGAGGACCTGCCCGCCGATGTGGCGACCCGCCCGGTCACCACCGAGGACATGGACGCGGTGCTCGCCATCTACGCCGAGGGCCTCGCGACCCGCAACGCCACGTTCGAGACCCGGGTGCCCACCGTCGACCAGCTCCGCAAGCGCTGGCTGCCCGACCTGGCCTGGGTCGCCGAGCTGGACGGTGAGGTCGTCGGGTGGACCGCCATCAGTCCGGTGTCGACCCGCGAGTGCTACGCCGGCGTCGGCGAGAGCTCGGTCTACGTCACCGAGGCGGCCCGCGGACGTGGCGTGGGCAAGTCGCTGCTCTTCGCCCAGGTCACCGAGGCGGACAACGCTGGCCTGTGGACGCTCCAGACCGCGATCTTTCCCGAGAACCGCGCCAGCCTCGCGCTGCACCACTCGGCGGGATACCGGACCCTGGCGGTGCGCACGCGCATCGCGCAGCTCGACGGTGTCTGGCGCGACACCGTGCTGCTCGAACGGCGTAGCGAGGTCAACTGAGGTCCCCGGGTCCGGATCGCGACACCACGGATTCAGCGGAACACCACCAGCACCGCTAGTGTTGCGTCCACAGACGTCCGGCCGGTCTTGCCCCGGACGCAGGTCGCCGCTTTGCGCGGCACCTCTCCTCACTCTGAGGCACGTACGCCGCAACCGTTGACACTGACGCCGAGCGGCTCACGGTGGCGAGACGCCAACCGAAAGCAATTCACATGAACTTCGCCGAACTCGGCGTTCCGTCCTCGCTTGCCCAGATCCTGGCGCAGCAGGGAATCACGACTCCTACTCCCATCCAGGCCGCGACGCTGCCCGACAGCTTCGCCGGCCGCGACGTCCTGGGCCGCGGTCGCACCGGCTCGGGCAAGACGTACGCCTTCCTCCTCCCGCTGGTCGCCCGCCTCGACGCGAGCAAGCTGCCGGCGATGCCGCGCAAGCCGCGCGCGCTGATCATGGCCCCGACCCGCGAGCTCGTCGGCCAGATCCACGCCTCGCTCGTCCCGCTGGCCAAGGCTGCCGGCCTCTCGACCGTCGTCATCTACGGCGGCGTCGGCCAGGGTCCCCAGACCACCGCGCTGAAGAAGGGCGTCGACATCGTCATCGCCTGCCCCGGCCGGCTCGAGGACCTCATGGGCCAGGGCTATGCCGACCTCTCCGCCGTCGAGGTCACCGTGCTCGACGAGGCCGACCACATGGCCGACCTCGGCTTCCTGCCCGGCGTGCGCAGGATCATGGACAAGACCCCGCGCAACGGTCAGCGGATGCTGTTCTCCGCGACGCTGGACAAGGCGATCGACGTCCTGGTCAAGCGGTTCCTCACCAACCCCGCCACCCACGAGGCCGACTCGGCGCAGTCGCCGGTCGCCACGATGCACCACCACGTGCTGCACCTGACGCGTGAGCAGCGGGTGCCGGTGCTGGTCGACCTGACCAGCGCTCCCGGCCGCACGGTCGTCTTCACCCGCACCAAGCACGGCGCCAAGGCGCTGACCCGCCAGCTCAACAAGTCCGGCGTGCCGACGGTGGAGCTCCACGGCAACCTGTCGCAGAACGCCCGCACCCGCAACATGGCGGCCTTCCACGCCGGCGAGGCGTCCACGCTCGTCGCCACCGACATCGCCGCCCGCGGCATCCACGTCGACGACGTGGCGCTCGTGGTCCACGCCGACCCGCCGGTCGAGCACAAGGCCTACCTGCACCGCTCGGGTCGTACGGCGCGTGCCGGCGCCGAGGGCACCGTGATCACCCTGATGACCGACGAGCAGCAGCGCGACGTGCGCGACCTGACCCGTCTGGCCGGCATCAAGGCGACCACGACCAAGGTCAACGGCCCCGGCCACCCGATGCTGGCGCAGCTCGCGCCGGGGGAGCGGAGCCTCGTGCCCGGCGGCCTCGTCGTCGACGTACCCGCCTCCACTGGTGGTGGCGGCCGCTCGAACGGCGCCAACGCCCAGCGCAAGCGCGCTCGCAGCTCCGGCCAGACCAACGGCCAGTCGCGTCGCGGCAACCCGACCAGCTACACCAGCGAGAGCCCCGGCTCCACCGGTGGCGGCCAGCGTCGTCGCTCCGGCGGCGGCGGTCAGGGGGGGCAGGGCGGCCAGGGCGGCCAGGGCGGTGGCAACCGCCGTCGCAGCGGTGGCCAGTCGGCCGGCACGTCGCAGGGCGGTCGCGCGCACAGCGCCTCGACCTTCAGCCGCGGTCGCTGACCCTTTTGCTCCCACTTCAGCGATCCCCGGCTGACCGGGGATCGCTGAAGTTGTCGGCCCGTGCAAAGCCTGACAAGTTCAGTGATCCCTGGCTGACCGGGGATCGCACGGAATGAAGACGTTCCGGAGATCGTTCATCCTTCAACCACTGGAGGAGGAGCGACACCCATGGCTGAGCCGCACGAGAGCTTCGACCACACCGTGCTCGGCACCCGCGAGCACCCCTCGCTCGGACTGGACACGTTCGGCGACGTCCCGCTAGGCGGCGTCCCGGCCAACCACGCCCAGGGGATCCGCGAGGTCGTGGCCGAGGCCGTCCTCGCCGACCGCGTCGGCGTCGACTACATCGGCCTGGGCGAGCACCACCGTCCCGACTACGCCATCTCCGCACCCGACGTCGTGCTCGCCGCGATCGCCGGCCAGACCGAGCGCATCCGTCTCGGCACCGGCGTCACCGTGCTGTCGTCCGACGACCCCATCCGCGTCTACGAGCGCTTCGCCACCCTCGACGCCGTGTCCGGCGGCCGTGCCGAGGTGCAGCTGGGACGCGGATCCTTCATCGAGTCCTTCAGCCTCTTCGGCCTCGACCTCGCCGACTACGACCGGCTCTTCGCCGAGAAGCTCGACCTCTTCGCCGCCCTCCAGCACGAGCGGCCGGTGACCTGGGAGGGCACCATCCGTACGCCGCTGGTGGACCAGCAGGTCTACCCGACCACGGCTGCAGGCTCGCTCCCGGCGTGGGTCGGCGTCGGCGGCACGCCCGAGTCCGTCGTACGCGCCGCCCGCTACGGCATGCCCCTGATGCTCGCCGTGATCGGGGGCTCGCCGTCGGCGTTCGTGCCGCTCACCGACCTCTACCGCGAGGCCCTCGGCAGGTTCGACTTCGCGGAGCTGCCGATCGGCATGCACTCGCCGGGCCACGTCGCGGCGACGGACGACGAGGCCCGCGAGCAGCTCTACCCCCATCAGGCCGAGCTGGTGACCCGCATCGGTCGCGAACGCGGCTGGGGTCCCTACAGCCGCATCGCCTTCGAGCAGGCGGCCAGCCCGCAGGGCGCCCTCTTCGTGGGATCCCCGGAGACGGTGGCGCAGAAGATCGCCTGGGCGACGCGCACCCTCGGCCTCTCGCGCTTCCAGCTGAAGTACTCCGTCGGCGCGCTGCCGCACGAGCAGCGGCTGGAGTCGATCCGCCTCTACGGCGAGGAAGTGATCCCGCGGGTCCGGGAGCTCCTGGCCGACTCCTAGGGTGAGCGCCATGCGCACCTGGATCCAGCGGTCGTTGTGGGACGTGGTTCCTCGCGACCAACGCGACACGCTCGACGCCCTGCGCCGTCGTCAGGTGGTCGCCGCGGTCGTGGTGCTGGTCGGCGCCGGCGTGCTGGGCTGGTCGCTGCGGCTCGAGCCGGGTGGCGGACTCTTCTACGTCGCCGCGGTGGTGCTCGCCGGGGTCTGGGCGGTCGGCGCCTTCGTCTCGGGCCGCCTGCACCTGGGCCGGATCGCCGGCAGCGGCGAGGTCTTCATCCGGCCGATCCTGGCGCCGATCCTGGTCGGCCTGCTGCTCGTCGCGCTCTTCGTGGTCGGCGCCCTGGTGGTGCGCGAGATCGACCCGCTGGCCGCCTACGTCAGCTCGGTCCTCGAGTACGCCGACGAGGGCTCGCTCACGGCTCTGGCCGTGATCACCTTCTTCAACGGCATCGCCGAGGAGCTCTTCTTCCGGGGCGCGATGTATGCGGCGATCCCGCGCCACCCGGTCGCGTGGACGACCTTGGCCTACGTCGTGGCCACCCTGGCCACCGGCAACGTGATGCTCGCCTTCGCCGCCATCCTGCTCGGGGTGGTCTGCGGGCTGGAGCGACGGGCCAGTGGCGGCGTGCTCGCGCCGATCCTGACCCACATCACCTGGTCGCTGTCGATGCTGTTCGTGCTGCCGCTGCTCTTCGCCTCAGCCTGAACCGGACGCCCGGTCGCGCTCGGCCAGCGCGCGGCGTACGGACTCGCGGTAGGACAGCGGCTCGCCGGGCACGACGTCGCGGATCGACGTGTCGGTGACGACGACCTCGGTGGACATCGAGTCGATGAGGTTGCGTCCGGTGGTGGCGTCGACGTCGGTGACCAGCGCCAGCCAGTACGACGACAGCCGCGGCGTGAGCAGCGGCACACCGACGATGGGGAGCGGGCGACTGCCCGCCACGTCGTTGGCGATCTCGAGCATCTCCTTGTAGGTCAGCTGCTCGGACCCGCCGACCTCGAAGACCCGGCCCGTCGCGTCGGGGTGGTCGACGACGCCCGCGAGGTAGCGCACGACGTCGTCGACGGCGATGGGCTGGGTGCGGGTGGAGACCCACCTGGGCACCACCATCGCGGGCAGGTTCTTGACCAGCTGCCGCGTGATCTCCCACGAGATGCCGCCGTGGCCTACGACGATGGCCGCGCGCAGCACGGTGACCGGCACGCCGTCCTTCGACAGCAGCTTCTCGACCTGGCGCCGCGACCGCAGGTGGGCGGACAGCGCCCGGCGGTCGTCTCCGAGCCCGCCGAGGTAGACGATCTGGCGCACCCCCGCCTCCGCCGCGGCCGCGCTGAAGTGGCGCGCGGCGTCGGCGTCCTTGCGCTCGAAGTCCGGGTCGTCGAGCGAGTGGACGAGGTAGACGGCAACGTCCACCCCGTCGAAGGCGGGGCGCAGGGACTCGGCGTCCATCACGTCGGCGCCGACCGCCTCGCCCGGACCGTCGTACGTCTCCGGGTGCCGGGTCATCGCGCGGACGTCGTGCCCGGCGTCGAGCAGGGCGGGGACGAGGCGGCGGCCGACGAAGCCGGTCGCGCCGGTGACGAGGACAGTGGCCATGGCGGCCATGCTGTCAGCACGCGCGTGGCCCGGGCCTCATCCCTTCGTGGAGGTCCGGCTCCGGCGGGCGTCGAGGCGCTGCATCGCGGGGGTCGCGGTGACACCGTGGAGCAGGACCGAGACGATGACGGCGAAGGCCACGGTCGACCAGAGCCACGGCTCGTCCGGCACGTGCTCGTGGCTGGTCGCGTAGGCGAGGTAGTAGAGCGAGCCGACTCCGCGGACCCCGAAGAACGCGACCGCCGCCATCTCGCCGCGGTCGAGCCCACCCTCCTCATGGTCGTCGCGGCCGAGCACCGCTAGGGCGGCGTACCCGGTCAGCGGCCGCACGACGAGCACGAGCGCCAGGGCGACCACCACCCCACGCCAGTCGAGGTGCTCGAGCAGCCCTCGCGTCATCGCCATGCCGAGGACCAGCAGGACGAGCAGCGTCATCAGCCGCTCGAGCCGCTCGACCGCACCGTGCATCGCCCGCTGGTAGGAGTGCCCGCGCTCGGAGGCGCGCAGGGCCATCGCGCAGGCGAACACCGCGAGGAAGCCGTAGCCGCCGACCAGCTCCGCGGCGCCGTACGACGCCAGCAGCGCGGCGAGCGCGAGCAACGGCTCCCCGGTGTCGGCCAGGCGGAGCGTGCCGCTGCGCGCGTGGAAGGCCTGGCGGCCCAGCAGCCACCCGATGGCCAGGCCGACCGCGACGCCGAGCGCGACCTTGCCCAGGACGTACCACCCGACCCACGAGCCGGCGTCCACGACGGTGAAGCCGCCGGCCAGCAGGAGGAGCGCCAGGTGCACGAAGGGGAACGCGAGGCCGTCGTTGAGCCCGGCCTCGGCGGTGAGGGAGAAGCGGATGTCGTCGTCCTCGGCGGGTGTGTCCTCGTCCTCCTCCTCTGCCTCCTCGACGTCCTCGGTCAGCGGCTCGCCCACCTGGACGTCGGAGGCCAGCACGGGATCGGTGGGGGCGAGGACAGCGCCCAGCAGCAGGGCGACCGCTGGCGCCAGGCCGGCAACCCACCACCCGAGGACGGCCATCCCCAGGATGGTGAGCGGCATCGTGACCAGGAGCAGCCGCCACACCGACGACCAGGTGCGCCACGAGCGCCACGACCGGAGGTCGAGCGCGCGGTCGATCGCGAGGCCCACGCCCATGAGGGAGACGAGCACCGTGAACTCCGTGACGTGCGTGATGAGCACCCGGTGGTCCTGCGGCTCGAGGCTCGTGCCGTCGGCGAGCGGCAGCAGCCCGACGCCCATGCCGACGGCGACGAGCACCATCGGTGGTGAGAGTGCGATGCGCTGGGTGAGGTAGGGGAGGACGGTCGCGAGGAGCAGGGACAGGCCGAGGATGAGGTAGACCGCGGCGCCGGTCATCTCTCAGCCGGTCGCTTGCCGTCGTAGGCCGCCTGGCTCTCGTCGATGGCTTGCTCGTAGGCCGTGACGAGGCCCGCGATGGTCGCCGGCTTGAGGCGGTGCACCAGCTCGCGCAGCTCCTCCGCCGTGCCGCCGCGCTCGCGGAACTGCGGCCAGATCATGGTCCGGACGACCTCGGAGAGCTCGTCGGCGACCTGCTTGCCGTGCTCGGCGTACACGCGGGCGACCGCCTGGGCCGCCTCCGGCGAGATGCCCAGTCCGGACAGGCTGCCGGGCACGTCGACGTCGCGGTCACCCATCACCGGGGCCAGCAGCGAGAGGTGCAGCGCGATGTCGGAGGGCGTGGCCGTGTCGGGGATGCGCTCGACGTACTTCTCGATCGCCGACAGGGTGAAGCCGTGGCCCTGGAGCTCGCGCACCAGCTCCAGCCGGGCGACGTGGTCGGGGCCGTAGTAGCCCGAGCGCCCGCGGCGGATGGGCGAGGGCACGAGGCCGCGCGAGGCGTAGAAGCGCACGTTGCGCGCGCTCACCCCGGTGCGCTCGGTCAGCTCGTCCAGCGTCAGCAGCTCGTCGGCATCCACCCGGGTCTCCACCTGCCCATCCTCTCGTCGTCCCCCTTGTCGTCCCCCTGGTCGTCGAGGGTGCGCGGGTCGGCGCGTGACGCCCGACACACCTCTTTGACTGTGACAGTAATGGTGTCACAATCGCCGGTATGGCAGAAGCATTCGTCTACGACCACATCCGCACACCTCGCGGCCGCGGCAAGGCCGTCGGTTCGCTCCACGAGGTGAAGCCGGTCGACCTGGTCGTCGGACTCCTCGACGAGCTCAAGACCCGCAACCCCACGCTCGACCCGGCGCGCGTCGACGACGTCGTGCTCGGCGTCGTGACCCCGATCGGCGACCAGGGCGGCGACATCGCCAAGACCGCGGCTCTCAAGGCCGGCTACCCCGAGACCGTCGCCGGCGTGCAGCTCAACCGCTTCTGCGCCTCCGGGCTCGAGGCCGTCAACCAAGCCGCGCAGCGCGTGCGCTCGGGCTTCGAGGACCTCATCGTCGCCGGTGGCGTCGAGTCGATGAGCCGCGTGCCGATGGGCAGCGACGGCGGCGCTTGGGCGATGGACCCGGCCACCGCGCTCCAGACCGGTTTCGTGCCGCAGGGCATCGGCGCCGACCTGATCGCCACGATCGAGGGCTGGAGCCGCGAGGACGTCGACGCGTACGCCGCGGAGTCCCACCACCGCGCTGCCAAGGCGTGGGCCAACGGCTACTTCGACGGCGCGGTCATCCCGGTCAAGGACATCAGCGGCGTGACCGTGCTCGACCGTGACGAGACCGTGCGGCCCGACACCTCCGTCGAGGGCCTCGCCGGCCTGAAGCCGTCGTTCGCCCAGATGGGTCGCGATGCAGGCTTCGACGACGTGGCGCTCGAGAAGTACCACTGGATCCCTGCCATCGACCACGTCCACCACGCCGGCAACTCCTCGGGCATCGTCGACGGCGCCGCCGTGATGGCGATCGGCACCGAGGAGGTCGGTACGTCGCTCGGCCTGACGCCCCGCGCCCGGATCATCTCGACCGCCGTCTCCGGCGCCGACCCGACGATCATGCTCACCGGTCCGGCCCCGGCCGCCCGCAAGGCGCTCGCACGGGCCGGCCTCGAGGTCGAGGACATCGACCTGTTCGAGATCAACGAGGCCTTCGCCGCCGTCGCGATGCGCTTCATGCGCGACCTCGGCATCAGTCACGAGATCACCAACGTCAACGGCGGCGCGATCGCGATGGGCCACCCCCTCGGTGCCACCGGCGCGATGATCCTCGGCACCCTCGTCGACGAGCTCGCCCGCCGTGACCTCAAGCGCGGCCTCGCCACGCTGTGCGTCGGCGGCGGCATGGGCATCGCGACGATCGTCGAGCTGTGTTGATGGGCTCGCTCCGCTCCCACCTCACCCACCGAGCAGTTCCGGAGACATCCCCATGATCGACACCGAGCCCCAGACCGCCGTCCGCTACGACCGCGACGCCGACGGCATCGTCACGTTGACCCTCGACGACCCGACCGCCAGCGCCAACACCATGAACGAGCTCTACCAGTCGTCCATGGAGGGGGCCGTCACGCGCCTCTACGACGAGCGGGACCACGTCACCGGCGTCGTCCTGACGAGCGCCAAGAAGACCTTCTTCGCCGGCGGCGACCTCAAGCGCATGATCACCGCCACTCCCGACGACGCCGACGAGATCTTCGCCATGGGCGAGGCGGTCAAGGCCAGCCTGCGCAGGCTCGAGACCTTCCCACGCCCGGTCGTCGCGGCGATCAACGGGGCCGCCCTCGGCGGTGGCCTGGAGATCGCGCTCGCGGCCAACCGCCGCATCGCGGTCGACGACCGCTCGGTCAAGATCGGCCTGCCCGAGTCGACGCTCGGCCTGCTGCCCGGCGGCGGCGGGGTCACCCGAGTCGTACGCATGCTGGGGCTGCAGTCGGCCCTGATGGACGTGCTGATGCCCGGCACCCAGTTCGACCCGCAGGGCGCACTGGCCAAGGGCCTGATCGACGACGTGGTGACGACCCGTGAGGAGCTCGTCCCGGCGGCCAAGGCGTGGATCCGCGCGCACAAGGACGACGAGGACGCCGCGTCGAACCCGTGGGACCGGGCGGGCTACAAGATCCCCGGCGGCACGCCGAAGACGCCCGCCCTGGCGCAGTTCCTGCCCGCTTTCCCGGCCCTGCTGCGCAAGCAGACCAAGGGTGCGGTCTACCCCGCGCCGCGCGCGATCATGAGCGCAGCCGTCGAGGGCGCGCAGGTCGACTTCGACACCGCCTCGCGGATCGAGAGCCGCTACTTCACCAACCTGGTCGTCAGCCAGCAGGCCAAGAACATGATGCAGGCCTTCTTCTTCGACCTCCAGGCCATCAACTCCGGCTCGCTGCGCCCCCAGGGCATCGAGCGCTGGACGGCCACCAAGGTCGGCGTCCTCGGCGCCGGGATGATGGGCGCCGGCATCGCCTACTCCTGCGCCCGGGCCGGCATGCAGGTCGTGCTGAAGGACGTCTCGCTCGAGGCGGCCGAGAAGGGCAAGGCCTACACCGACAAGCTCAACACCAAGGGCGTCGAGCGCGGCAAGCTCACCTCCGAGAAAGCCGAGGAGATCCTCGGCCGGATCACCGCGACCGCCTCGCCCGAGGACCTCGCCGGCTGCGACCTCGTCATCGAGGCGGTGTTCGAGGACCCGACGCTCAAGGCCAAGGTCTTCGCCGAGGTGGCGCCGTACGTCGCCGACGACGCGCTGCTGTGCTCCAACACCTCGACACTGCCGATCACCGAGCTCGCCGCCGGCATCGACCGCCGGAGCGACTTCATCGGTCTGCACTTCTTCAGCCCCGTCGACAAGATGCCGCTCGTCGAGATCATCCGCGGCGCGGAGACCTCCGACGTGGCGCTGGCCAAGGCGTACGACGTCGTGCAGCAGATTCGCAAGACGCCGATCGTGGTCAACGACTCGCGCGGCTTCTACACCTCGCGCGTCATCGGCACCCAGATCAACGAGGGCCTGACCATGCTCGCCGAGGGCGTGCACCCGGTGTCGCTGGAGCGGGCCGCGACGTCGGCCGGCTTCCCGGTCGGGCCGCTGCAGATCAGCGACGAGCTCAACATGGAGCTGATGGCCAAGATCCGCAAGGCGACCGCGGACGCGGCCGAGCGCGAGGGCATCGACCTGGGCCCCGACCCGGCTGGCGAGGTCATCGCGACGATGATCGGCCTCGGCCGGCCGTCACGGCTCAAGGGCGCCGGCTTCTACGACTACGACGAGAACGGACGGCGTACGACGCTGTGGTCCGGGCTCGCCGAGACGTTCCCCGTCGCCGACCAGCAGCCCCCGATCCGCGACATCCGCGACCGGATGCTGTTCATCGAGGCGCTGGAGACTGCGAAGTGCTTCGAGGAGGGCGTGATCACGTCCGCCGCCGCGGCCAACATCGGCTCGATCATGGGCATCGGCTTCCCGGCCCTGACCGGCGGGGCGGCGCAGTTCATCACGGGCTGGCAGGCGCTGGACGAAGCAGGGCACGGGGTGGGCCCGATCGGGCTCGACGCCTTCCTCGCCCGCGCCGACGAGCTGGCCGAAGCCTACGGCGACAGGTTCCGCCCGACGGCGTACCTCCGCGAGCTGGCGGCGAAGGGCGAGTCCTTCCCCGCCTGACCTGACGCTCGACGGGTGTGTGGTGTGCCAAGCGTCAGCGCGGCTCGACCAGCTCGATCGAGTCGACGATGCCGAGGAGGTCCTGCACCTCGGCGCTCGGGGTCCTGGCGGTCCACACCGCCATCAGCAGCAGCGGTCGGCCGTCCACGTCGACGACCCAGGCGTCGATGGTGGTGCCGCGCCCGAGGTAGCGGACGGCGGCCTCGGCGGTGGTCATCAAGGAGTCCTGCGGGCAGGCGTCGCCTGTGCCCTGTTCCCGCATCTGCAGGTGCACCGCTGGGTGGCCGAAGCGGACCGTGCTCTCGGGGCCGGAGGTCACCGTGAGGCGCGGGACGGCGGTGAGCGCCTCTACGAGTGAGGTGGTGTCCTCGCCGGTCAGGTCGGTCATGGTGCACCCACGTTGGGCGATCCACTTCACGTCCAGGGCGACCATTCCGAGCACCCATTCCGGGTCCTGCACCAGCAGCTTCCCGTTGGTCCTGCCCTCGTCCGTCGTCAGGTCGTCCAGACCTGCGAACCGGTTCGGGCCGAGCCACGAGTTCCACCCCGCGGGGAGAGTGAACCGTACGGCCGGCAGCGAGGTGTCCTTGGAGGGACGGAACTCGTAGGCGCCGGCCTCCAGCGTGGTGTTCGTCATCACCGGGTAGGGCGTCGTGAGCGAGGTCTCGTCCGGGTCCTCGGCGGGTTGCGGGTCGGTGGAGTCACCGGACGTGCCGGCGACGATTCCGCTGACGCCGAGGATGCAGGCGGTCATGGCGCCGACCACCGCGTGGCGCCGGAGCCGCCGGCGGCGTCCAGCTGCCTGGATGGTCTCGAAGGCGGGGACCCGGGCGTGCTGCTCGGCGTCCTCGCGGAATGCTTCCAGCAGTTGCTCAGACATGGTCCACGCCCCCTTCGGCGTACGCGAGGTGGGTCGCGAGCGCGTCGCGGCCACGGCTGAGTCGGGACTTGACCGTGCCGGGCGGGATGCCGAGCTCCTGGGCGATGGTCTCGACGGGCAGGTCCGCGAGGTAGTGCAGCGCGATCACCTGTCGTTGAGCCTCTGGAAGTGCGCGGAGCGCCGTGATGATCTCCAGGTGTGACTCGAGCGCTTCCGGGTCGCGCGGAGGCAGCATGCGGGCACGGGCGCGCTGTCCGTTGCGCAGCTTGCGCCAGCGACTGCGGTGCTGGTTGATCGCCGTCGTGCGCAGCCAAGCCTCCGGGTTCTCGACCTTGTCGAAACGCCGTCCAGCGGCTGCGGCCCGGACGAAGGCCTCCTGCACGAGGTCCTCCGCCTCGTCCAGGTTGCCGGTCACGCCGTACAGCTGCACGACGAGGCGGCGGTAGCTCATGTCGAAAACGTCGCGCAGGGACGGGTGTTCGTCCGCTGTCCACGGCCTACCGAGGATCACGGTGTCTGCATCCATCGGGGCCTCCTCTCCGGATGACCACAACGACCCGCCAACGCCGTCCTGGGTTCCGCCGTGTCCCGAGTTCCTTCCATGGTGCGCCCGGGCCGGCTTCCGGGCGCCAGCCGTCTGGACCGGTGCCGAGCCGATTCGGCTGTGCGCGAGCGACAGCTCGGGAAGAATGGTCCGGTGATCCCGCTCCCCACGCCCACGGTCGTCGTACGCGACCTCCACGTCCGCTTCGGCGACGTCGAGGCCGTCTCGGGTGTCGACCTCAGCGCCGAGAGCGGCCAGGCGACAGCGCTGCTCGGGCGCAACGGGGCGGGCAAGTCGACCACGATGAAGGTCCTGGCCGGCGTGGTGCCGCCGACGGCCGGTGAGGTCACCGTCGCCGGTCACGACGCCGCCACCGATGCGCTCGGCGTGAAGCGGGTCGTGGGCTACTGCCCAGACGTCGGCGGGCTGGTCCCGCGCGCCACTCCGTGGGAGCACCTCCAGCTCAGTGCCCGGCTGCGCCGGATGGACGACTGGGAGGGCCGCGGCCGCGACCTGCTCGAGCGCTTCGAGCTCGGCGACGTCGCGCACCGCGTGGTCGGTGGCTTCAGCCACGGCATGAGCCGGCGGCTCAGCGTCGTCCTCGCCGCCCTCCACGAACCTGCGGTGCTCCTCCTCGACGAGCCCTTCGACGGCGTCGACCCGCTGGGCGTCGAGGCCACCCTCGAGGTGGTGGCCGACGCGCGCGCCCGGGGGGCCTGCGTCCTGCTCTCCACCCACCTGCGCGACCTCGCGCTTGAGGCGTGCGGCACCGCGATCGTGCTGCGCGGCGGCAACCGCGTCGCCGCGATGCAGGCTGCCGACCTCACCGGCGAGGCCTACCGTGCCCTCCTCGACTGACCGCTCGCCTGACCGCTCGACTGACAGCTGGGCGGACGCGGCGCGCGACACCGCCCTCCTCATCGCCTTCCGCGCACGGACCGTACGCCGTCGTGGGGCCGCCCTCGCCGGCTCGGTCGTCGTCCTGGTCCTCACCGCCGCCTTCGCGTGGGGCCCGGCCGCCGTCGACCTGGATGCCGTCGGGTCCCCGGTCCTCGACCGGGCGATCAGCACGCTCCAGGGCAACCTCGGCGCCGCCTTCGTCGGATTCCTGCTGCTGGCCGTCAGCGCGGCGATGGGCAGCGGGGGCGGGCGCGAGCTGCTGTCTCGCAGCGAGTCCGCGATCCACCCCGTCTCGCCCGTCACCGAGCACCTCGGCGCGCTGGTGCTCGCGCCCCTCAACCTCGCGTGGCTCGTCCAGGTGTGGGGCCTGCTCGCCATCACCGCCCTCGCCACCTCGCCCGACGGCGTCCTCGGCGCGCACGTCGTGGTGCTCGCGTGGGTGCTTGCCGCGACCGCGCTGGGACAGGCCATCGGCTGGGCGGTCGAGGGCGTGCGGCGGACGACGCACGGCGTGGTGCTCGTCCGGGCCGCATCCGGCCTGGTGGTCGTCGTCCTCGCGGGACTCCACCTCGCCGGCCTCCTCGTGCCTGCGGTGCGGGCGCTCCCGACGACGTGGCTGGCCGAGACCATGCAGACCTCGCGCTGGCCGGTGGCCGCCGCGGTGCTGCTCGGGGTGGCTGTCGTCGGTGTCCTCCTGGGTGCGACGCCGGCGCGCTGGGCGCTCGGACAGGCTCCTCGCGAGGAGCTGCGTGTGCAGTCCGGCGTGCACGAGGCCAGGCACGTGCCCGAGCCCCGCTGGGGCTCACCCGATCGCGCGCTGCTGCGCCGCCTCGACCGCGGCTCGGTCTGGCGCTCCGTCGGGATGCGCCGCGGCCTGCTCGTCCTGGGACTCGGTCCCGGGCTGATCGCGCTCGTCGCCGGGCTGGAGTGGAGCTCGGTCATGCTGCTCCCCGGCCTGACCGCGAGCGGTGCCGCGCTGCTCTTCGGCGTCAACGCCTGGTGCCTCGACGGCAAGGGCATGGTCTGGCGCGAGACCCTCCCGGTCTCCGCCGCCGACGTGTTCGACGTACGCGCCCTGGTGGTCGCCGAGTGCATGGCCGTGGTCTCGAGTGTGACCGTGGTGCTCGCCCTGCTCCGCAACGGGCTGCCGCCGCTCGTCGCCGGGCTCAGCGTGGCGGCCTGCTGGCTGGTCGTGCTCGTCCAGGTCCTGGCGATCGTGATGACCTGGTCGATCCGCTCGCCCTACTCCGTCGACCTCTCCTCCCCCCGCGCCACCCCGGCGCCGCACAGCGCGATGGCCGGGTACGCCGGCCGGCTCTCCTTGGTGACCACGCTGACCGGGATGCTGTTCACCGGCGTCGCGGCCCTGCCGTGGGTGTGGCTGCCGGTCCTGGTGGCCGTCCCGTTCCTGGCCTGGTCGACCCGCAGGCTCGTCCGCGCCCGTCGCCGCTGGCTGCTGGGCGACGAACGGGCGCGGGTCGTGCTCACCGTCGCTGCGGTGTGAGCGCGCTCAGAGCTGCGGCAGGCGCCGGTTGATGTCCTCGCTCATCCGCGTGATCGCGACGTAGAACTCACACATCATCCGGAACAGGCAGAGGTAGAGGAGCCCGGCGATCGGGCCCACGATGATCGTCACGATGCCGAGGCCGGGGCTGTCGCCGAAGAAGCCGCTGAGCGAGAAGAACAACGTGGCGAGGCCGATCAACGCCAGCCCGATGATGTAGACGACCTTGATGATCATGGGGGTCACGAACGTCGTGAAGCTCATGTCGAACAGGGCCCCGAAGAAGCCCTTGCTCGGCGTGCCGGTCAGCGGACCGCCACCGTAGGGACCCCCACCACCGTACGAGCCTCCGCCGTAGGAGCCTCCGCCGTAGGAGCCTCCGCCGTAGGAACCGCCGGCGGGCGGCTGACCGTAGGGCGCGGTGGGCTGCTCGCCGTAGGGGTTTGACGTGTCACCGGGCTGCGACATGGGGGATCTCCTCTTGTGGGACGTGACGTGGATGGGGCGTGGTGGAACGCCTCCTGCCCCGCCTAGTGCCTCCCCAAACGGATGCATACGTGGTATACATACCCGGTATTCATCGCTCGCGGGGGGCGGTGGACAGACCACGGAGGCGCGGATGTCCATTCGGCAAGCGATGCTGGCGATCCTGGAGCAGGGGCCGATGTACGGCTACCAGCTGCGGGCGGAGTTCGAGCAGAGGACGGGGGAGACCTGGCCGCTCAACATCGGGCAGGTCTACACCACCCTCACCCGGCTCGAGCGGGACGGACTGGTCGAGGTCGTCGAGAGCGAGGCGGAGGCCACGACCGGGAGAAAGGTCGCCGGGCACGGGGGTGTCGGCGAACCACTCGGACCTGACCGCACGCACGTCAGCTACCGCGCCACCGAGGCGGGGCGGAGCGAGGTGTCGGAGTGGTTCGCCACCCCGGTGCCTCGCTCCCAACCCGCGCGCGACGAGCTCGCCATCAAGCTCGCCATCGCGGTGACGCTCCCCGGCGTCGACGTCGGCACGATCATCCAGCGCCAGCGCAGCGCCACCATGACCGCGCTCCAGGACTACACCCGCCTCAAGCGCAGCGGCCGCGCGGCGACGCCGACGGTTCCCGAGGACCTGGCCTGGAGCCTGGTCCTCGACTCGCTCGTCTTCGACGCCGAGGCCGAGGTGCGGTGGCTCGACCACTGCGAGTCCCGCTTGCGACGCGCAGCCGCCGAGCAGAAGGCAGCGCACGACGACACGCACGGCTCGCCCGACGGAGGCGTGCGATGAACGCCGTCCTCCACCTCGCGGCCGTCTCGCGTGTCCACGGCGCGGGTGCCACCGAGGTCCACGCGTTGCGCAGCGTCACCTTCCGCGCACACCCGGGCGAGCTCGTCGCTGTGATGGGCCCGTCCGGATCCGGCAAGTCGACCCTCCTGACCCTCGCCGGCGGCCTCGACGCCCCGACGGCGGGCTCGGTCTGGATCGAGGGGACCGACCTCGCCTCGCTCGACAATGCCGGGCGCGCGCGCATGCGTCGTACGTCGGTGGGCTACGTCTTCCAGGACTTCAACCTCATCCCCGCGCTCACGGCGGCCGAGAACGTCGCGTTGCCCCGAGAGCTCGACGGCGAGAAGGGCAAGATCGCCCGCCGCCTCGCGCTGACCGCCCTGGAGGAGGTCGGCATCGTCGACCTCGCCGACCGGTTCCCCGACGAGATGTCCGGAGGCCAGCAGCAGCGCGTCGCCATCGCCCGCGCGATCGTCGGCGAACGACGCCTGATCCTCGCCGACGAGCCGACCGGCGCCCTCGACACCGACACCGGCGAGGAGATCCTGCGGCTGCTGCGCGCGCGGTGCGACGCCGGCGCCGCGGGGGTCATGGTCACCCACGAGGCCCGGCACGCGGCCTGGGCGGACCGGGTGGTGTTCCTGCGCGACGGCGTGGTCGTCGACGAGACGGGTGCCGACGAGCCCGAGGCCCTGCTCGCCGGAGAGGCGGGTCGGTGAACACCCCACGACGTTCTTCTCCTCCGCTCCGCTCCCCCGAACAACGCCGTGGGGACCCCGCATGAGCACACGCATGGCCGGCTGGCGCCCAGCCCTGCGCATCGCCTGGCGCGACGCCCTGCGCCACAAGGGCCGCAGCATCCTGGTGCTGGTCATGATCAGCCTGCCCGTGCTGGCCGTCAGTGCCGCCGCGATCATCATCAAGACGGCCGACGTCAGGGGCCTCGAGGGGGCGCAGCGCCAGCTCGGGGCGGCGGACGCCAGGATCCGCGTGGAGGGACGGGGACGGATCATCCAGACGCCGGACCCCAGCCAGGGTTCGTGGTCCGCGACGGCCGAGCTCGACCTCGACAACCCTGTCTCGGACGACGACGTGCGTGCCACCCTCGGCGACGACGCGCGACTGATTCCGATCACCAGCGGTTGGTCGCGGGCAAGGCTCGGCGACCGAGTCATCGAGTTCTCCACCACCGGCGTCGACCTCTCCGACCCGATCGCAGAAGGTCTCTTCGACCTGGAGAGCGGCCATCTGCCTGAGTCGTCCGGGGACGTCGTGGTCAACGACGCGATGCTCGACAAGGGCTTCGCGGTGGGAGACGCGCTCGACGTCAACGGCTCGACGCTGACGATCGTCGGGGTCGGTCGCGACGCTTCCGTGCGGGACTACCCGGTGGTGCTCGGATCGCCCGACGACCTGGCGCCGGACTCGGGCAACGTCTCCGAGTGGCTCGTCGATGCCGGTCCGGTCTCCTGGTCCCAGGTGCTGGAGCTCAACACGGTCGGCGCGCTCGTCACCTCCCGCGCCGTCCTGGCCGATCCGCCGGACGTCGCATCGATGGCCGAGCAGATGGGCTACGACACCGGCCGGGACGAGATCCTCGCTGTCGCTGCGCTGATCATCGTGATGGCGCTGATCGAGGTCGTCCTGCTCGCCGGGCCGGCGTTCGCCGTGGGCGCCCGCCGGCACGCGCGGACGCTCGCCCTGATCGCCGCGTCGGGCGGTACGCCCGCCCAGGCGCGGCGAGTCATCCTCGGCAGCGGCGTCGTGCTCGGGCTCGTCGCCTCGGCGGTGGGCCTCGTCATCGGGATCGTGGCCGCGTGGGCCTTGCTCCCTCTCGTCCAGCGCTTCCAGGGTCAGTGGTTCGGACCCTTCGAGCTGCCCTGGCTCTACCTCGCCGCGATCGCGGCCTTCGGTCTCGTCTCCGCCGTGCTCGCCTCGGTCGTCCCGGCGTACCTCGCGAGTCGTCAGGACGTCGTGGCCGTGCTCGCCGGCCGACGCGGGGACCGGGACCCGCGGGCCTCGACACCGCTGGTGGGCCTCGCCCTCCTCGGCATCGGCATCGCCGCGTCGACGTACGGAGCGGTCACCTCCGACAGCGGCAACGGCGCGTACTGGATCGCCGGCTCGGCGATCATCTCCGTGCTCGGCATGATCCTGGTGGTCCCGGTCGTGGTCTCCGCCGTCGCCCGGCTGTCGGGCCGGCTGCCGCTGACCGCGAGGTACGCCGCGCGCGATGCGGCGCGGCACCGCACCCGCACGGTGCCGGCTGTGGCCGCCGTGGCTGCGACCGTCGCCGGGGTGGTGGCGCTCGGCATCGCCAATGCCAGCGACGAGCTCGCGAACGAGAAGACCTACACCGCGCAGGCTCCGATGGGCTCCGGCTACATCTCGTGGGGACCTGACGTCCTGCCCGGCGAGGAGGTGCCCGATCCGGGCGAGACCTGGGGCCGGATCGAGGAGGCGGCGAGGGGGGCCGCGCCCGACGTGGAGGTGACCGCGCTGCGCGGAGCGAGCGACGTCTACGACCCCAGCGGTTACACGTCGACCTACATCGAGCCGCCGCCCGACCTCGAGCAGGCGGCGTGGGGAGTCAACTACTACGGCCCGTCCGTGTTGGTCGCGGACAGGGCCGACCAGCTCGGGATCGAGGATGAGGTCGCCGACACCATCGACAGTGCGCTGGCGGCCGGACGCGCGGTCATGCTCACCGCCTCGGTCGACCGCGAGCTGGTCGAGGCGACAGTGCGACAGGAGTCCTGGACCGAGGACAGCGACCAGCCGCAGAGTCAGCTCTCCGAGGTGGTTCCCGTGCAGCTCGTGGCGTGGGGCCGGGAGGAGGCGGCACCGGCGTCGGCGGTGGTCCCGAGCGCGATGGCCGACGACCTGGGCATCGAGGTGGTCACGACCGGCCTGCGACTGACGGGTGACCTCGACCCCGCCACCGAGACCCGGATCAAGGAGTCGGTCGGGGGCGCCGCAGACGGCACCTACGTCTACGTCGAGCGCGGCTACCAACGTCCCGACGAGGCTCTCATCCTCCTGCTCGTGCTCGGTGCGCTCGGGGGAGTCCTCATGCTGGGCGGCACCCTGACCGCCACCTTCCTGGCCCTCTCTGACGCGCGGCCCGACCTGGCCACGCTGTCGGCTGTCGGCGCGGCGCCCCGGACCCGGCGGCGGGTGGCAGCGGCGTACGCACTCGTCATCGGCTTCGTCGGCGCGATCCTCGGAGCTGCCGTCGGCTTCGTCCCGGGCGTGGCGATCTCGCGGCCACTGACCGCGATCGGCTATCTCGGCCCTGGTAGCAGCGAAGAAGGTCCGTTCCTCGCCATCCCTTGGCTGCTCATCGCCACGATCGTGCTGGTGCTGCCGCTCCTGACCGCCGGGGTGGTGGGGCTGACCGCGCGGTCCCGGTTGCCGCTGGTGGCGCGGCTGGACTGAGGCCGCGCAAGGGTCGGGCTCAACGCGTGACCTGCGCGCGGGCCGACAGCGTGCGCCCGTCGAGCTCGGCGACGACCATCCCTCGGAGATCGAGCAGCGCACGCGTCGCCGCCCGTTCGGCACCCCGGCGCGCCGCGCCCGCGGCCACGGCGGCTCGCAGCGCCGCGTCCTCGGCATCCATCCACGCCCGCACCTCGTCGAGCATGTTGTCCGGGAGCGGACCCACCTCGGGCACCTGCACGACGAGCTGGAAGGCCGCCGTCGCGGTGCGACAGGTGGCACACGCCTCACCCACCGCCAGCGCCCGATTGCTCGGCCGGGCACGCGTGTCCTTCCCGACGACCACCAGCTGCACCGACAGCGCCGTCGCGGTGCAGTCCCAGCAGTCCTGCGTCCAGGCCGAGGCGACGTTGTCGAGCCGCGCCGAGCCCGGAGCCATCACGTAGACCACCTGAAGCGTGGTGCTCTCTCCCCGACACCCGGCGCAGGTCGTCGCGGTCGTGGCGACGGCGTCGGCCTTGACCTGCCCGCCTCTCGCCGCCACCTCGGCGACGGCCGAGTCCCGGTCGTGGAGACGCAAAGGGGAGGGCTGCGCGCTCGCGACCAGGTCGAGATCCCGTGCCTGGGTACGGCCCGGGCGTGGGGACGGGTCAGCGGATCCGGACAGCAGCAGCCCCGTCGTGACGACGAGGACGGCGAGCTCCCGGACGCTCATGGCCCCTCCGCGACGAAGTTGTCCGCCACGGCCGCCGCGATGTCGACGAGGCTCTCGCGGGTCCGGCGGTGGAGCGACGACATGTCGGTCAGTGCACCGGGCTCGAGGGCGGCGTCCCACGGGACCGTGACCACCCGCGCGCAGCGCTTCTCGAAGTGGCGGATCATCGGGGCGGGCGGCTCGCCCCCGCGCCGCTCCGCGTTGACCACCACGACCGTGCGCGCGACGAGGTCGTCGAATCCGTGCTGGTCCATCCAGTCGAGGGTCAGCGCGCCGGCCCGTCCGCCGTCGAGCCCCGCGCGCACCACGAGCACGACCTGGTCCGCCTCGGTGAGCAGCCCCTGGTTGGCGCTGTCGAGGATCCCGGTGCCCGTGTCGAGCAGGATCAGGTTGTAGAAGCGGTCGAGCAGGCTGATCAGGCGGTGGTAGTCGTCGCGGCCGAGCGCCATCCCGATGCCGGGGTCGTCGTCGGAGGCGAGCACCTCGAGCCGCGACTCGGCGGCCTGGGAGGTGTAGCGGCGCAGCGTGGCGTACGTCGTGATCTGCCCGAGGTCGCGCAGCACGTCGGTGACCGTCCGGTCGTGCGGCGGCGCCACCCGGTGTGCCAGGTTGCCCGCGTCGGGGTTCGCGTCCACCGCGATCACGCGGTCGCCCCGCAGCAGGGCGAACGTGCTGCCCAGCGCCAGGGTGATCGTGGTCTTGCCGACACCGCCCTTCCGGCTCATCACCACCACCCGGCGCGAGCCGTCGATCGGCGTCCGCAGGCGGTGCTCGAGCTCTCGGCGCCGCTGCTCCGGGGCGCTCGGGCCGGGATTGAGCAGGTGGCCGCTCCCGCGGTAGACGGCGCTGCGCCAGCCATGGCGCGGGACCGGGGCGGGAGCGGCGTACATCACCTCGTCGGTGAAGTCGGCGGCCGAGACGACGTGCGGTGGGTCGGGCGGCGCCACCGCGTCGTACGTGTCCGCCGCGCTCGCGAGCCGCGCCGACACGTGTCCCCGGGCGAGGGCGCCCAGGGTCTCAAGGACCCGCCAGATGGCCAGCACAGCACCGAGGAGCGGAAGCAGCAGGAGGGCGATCGAGACGACCGCCAGTGCGAGGCCCGCCCAGTCTCGCCGTTCCCAGGCGACGTCGAAGACCAGCTGCTGGAGCCGGACCCCGTCGCGCCCCCGGGCGACGAACTCCGGCAGGTGCCAGATCGCCCAGCCGAACGCCGCCGTGAGCAGCGGCACCACCACCAGCACCCATCCGGTCACCAACCGTCGCGAGCGCGGGCGCAGCTCTCTGACGCGGGGGTCGTCGAGGTGCCCGGGCCGCAGGCTGCGGAGGACCGGGCCCACCCGGGCGAAGAGGTCCGGCACCCCGGCGAGGTCGGAGAGGACGTAGTAGCCGTCGAAGCGCACGACCGGGATGAGCTGCTGCAGCATCTGGAGCTGGAGCACGACGACGGTCAGGAGCAGCACCGCGCTCCCCGTGGCGAGGTACCCCGCCCCCAGCGCCAGCACCGTCAGCACGTTGAAGTAGAGCCCACCCAGGTCCGTACGCACGCGTCCGGACCGACCGATCCGGTAGGAGTCGGTCACGTCGGTGTAGAACGCCGGGAAGACGAGGTAGAGCCCGAAGCCGATCTCACCGGGACGCGCGCCGCTGTAGCGACACGCCGCGGCGTGACCCAGCTCGTGAACGATCGCGGAGACCGTGAGCAGGGCGTAGATCAGCAGAGCGATCGTCGGGGTCGCGAAGAGCTCGGCGACGGCCGCCCAGAAGCCGCCCCCCGCCAGCAGGGCGACGTCGGCAACGACGAGCGCGGCGAGAGCGGCGAGCACCAGAGGGCCCCAGAACAACGGTGCCAGCACGCCGGCCAGGCGTCCGGTCAGATGTGCCGGGATCAGCGTGCCCTTGGCCGTGAGGGCGAGCAGCGGTCGCGCCCGGAGCGGTCGCGCAGGCTCGGACGCCTCGTCGGGCAGGACGAGCCCCAGCGGCTCGAGCCGGGTGGTGACGAGGTGAGCGAGCCCGTCCACCGTGAGCGTCAGGCCGTACGCCGCGCTCACGTCGTCGGCGACCTCGGCCGCCGGTCGTGGAGGATCGACGGAACGGAGGACGAGGTGGAGCAGCTCGGACAGCTGCACCACCTGGTCGTCCTCGCGCCGGACCAGGAACGCCGGGTCCTTGAGGCCGGATCCCTGGACCGGGCCGAGGAACTCCAGGCCGCGCGCGCGTCGCCACCGCGGCTCGGTGGTCCGCGGTGGCTCGGTGAGGTGCTCGGTGGTTGTCACGATGATCGCTCTGGTGTGCTCTGGTGTGCTCTGCGGGTGCTCTGCGGGTGCTCTGCGGGTGCTCTGGGTCGATCGATCTGGCTGGACGGCGGATGCGCCAGAGCAACGCACCCGCCGCCCGGTCCGGGCTCACGGCATGTGCACCTGGGTGGAGGCGAGGTACTGCAGCGCGAGTGCCTGGGCCTGGGAATTGATGGTCGCCGCATTGATGGCGAGGGCGAGGTTGACGCCCACGACGTTGGTGACGTTGACGCACGCGAACTGGCAGCTCAACGTCTCGCGACGAGGCAATGGCGTGGCCGTCTCGGCGTCCAGCTGGGCCATGTCGATCTCGGTTCGTCGGACCATGCCGGTTCACCTCCTCTCGTGCTGGTCGGGTCGTCGGGCGGTCGTCCCACGTGGCCTCCCGGCAGGGGAGGCCACGCGAGGGCGTCAGCCCTGGGTCACCACGATCGTCTGTGCGGCGGCGCTGTTCGCGACGGCGTACAGGGACGCGGCGTTGAGGGCCATGGACGAGTTGCTCGCCACGATGTTCGCCCAGTTGTAGTTGCCGAAGGTCAGCGTCTCCCGCGTCGGAAGAAGCTCGGTGCGCTCGGAGTCGAGCTCGGTGAATGACAGTTCCCGCATGATGTTCACCTCCCCCCGTGGCTGCGGTCGATCTGTGGCTGCCATGGCACCGTGCGCTGCGTGACCGGAGCGTGACTCGTGCGTGATCACCGACCCACTAGCCGGATCAGCCTCGAAGCACGACCCCAATCCTGGGGAAGAACGTGTGTGCTCCGGGTGGACCTGATGCGACTCCGGCATTGTCGACGGGCAAGACATGCCGTGGCCCGGAGCGCCGTTGCCTCCCGGGCGCCGGAGCTCGGGGAGTGGGCCATGCCGGAGGACAGCGATGCCACCGTGAGCCGTCGACTGCGCCTTCTGGGCGGGTGGCGGCTCATCGTGGACGGTGCGCCAGTCGCGATGGGCGGGCGCGAGCAACGGCTCACTGCGCTCCTTGCGATGACCGGGCACCGGGCCCGGGCGCAGGTGGCCGGCATCCTGTGGCCCGACAGCACGGACGCGAGGGCGCTCGCGAGCCTTCGGCGCGCCGTCCTCCAGGCCCAGCGGCGCAGCCCCGGTCTGCTCCTGGTGGACCGGACGAGCATCGCGCTGGCGCCGGACGTCGTCGTCGACGTCGACGACCTGAGAGCCGCCGTGTCACGGGCCGGTGCGATGGACGCGGACCCTGACCTGCTCGCAGCCCTGGTGGGTGAGGAGCTGCTGCCCGACTGGTACGACGAGTGGGTCGGTCCGGAGCGTGAGCGGCTCCAGCAGCAGCGGGTCCGCGCGTTGGAACAGGTGTCACGTCAGGCCCTGGACCGCGGGGAGCACGCGTTCGCCGCCGACGCGGCCCACGCAGCCGTGGCCATCGAGCCGCTGCGTGAGTCGGCCAGCGAGCTCGCCATCCGCGCTCACCTGGGTCATGGCGACCGCGCTGCGGCCGTACGGGAGCTGGACCGCTATCGCGTCGTCCTGCAGGACGACCTCGGGGTCGTCCCCTCGCCGGCGCTCGAGGCGCTCGTCGGCTCGGTCGGGGCTCGTGTGCCTCCCGCACCCCAGCGTCCCGGACCGCCCGCGGAGCAGGTGACCGCGCTTCCCGCCGCTCCTGTGCGCGTGCCGCGGCAGCGGTCCGTCCCCGCCCCGGAGGTCGCCGAGCCGGGCGTCCCGCGGTCGCGGGCGCTGCTCGTGCCGGACGTCGCCGAGCAGGACCTTGTGCCGCCACGGGCGCTACCGGTGCCCGAGCCGCGCACCCCGGCGTTGCGAGGTGCGCTCGGTCGGCTCGCGGCCGGTGCCGCTCTGGTCCTGGCCGGCTCCGTCGTCGTGGCCGGCGTCGGTCCGGAGAGCGGCGGCAGGACGAGGGCGTCGACCGACGGCGCGGTCGAGGGGCCTGCCGCCGCCGACCTGGGCGAGGACGTCCGGCGCGTCGTCGTCCGCGCCGGCAGGACCGTGGACGGCGCGGCTGCCTTCGTCGTCAGGGCCACCCGTCTGCCGGCGCGCGTCCGGCTCGAGATGGTCGGCCCCGAAGGGGTCAACGTCGTGCGCAGCGTCGTGGTGCGCAGCCGCGACGGCCAGCGGCTCGTCGTGGAGGGACTGGAGGCCGGCACCTACGCGTGGTCAGCGACCTCTCCGACCGCCGACCCGGTCGCCGGTCAGGTGCGGGTGGCGCAGCAGCAGGCGCAGGTAGCGGCCGCAGCCGGGCAGGAGGATGGTGGATCTGAGCCGCCGGCCACGACCGCGCCGACCCCCGGCGTACAGGCGACCCCGACGCCGGTCGTCGTGGCGACGCCGACCCCGACGCCGACCCCGACGCCCACGCCGACCCCGAGCCCGACGCAGCACCCGAGTCCGACCCCCCATCCCAGCCCGACCCCGCAACCCAGCCCGACCAGCGAGCCCACCGACCCCGGCACCACGGAGCCGGACCCGGTGGGGTGAGGAGGAGTCGCATGTCCCGCACCGACACGTCGTGCCGCCCCGTCACGGCCCCACGTTCCGCGGCTCTGGCCGTCCTCCTCGTGCTTGCCGTCCTGGTGGTGCCTCCGTCCGAGGCAGCGGCAGCCGCGGACGACACCGCTGAGCGCTGGTCCGGCTATCGCATCCCGGGCAACGGTCGGGCCTCCGGCGGCTGGATCGGGGCCTACCGGGTGGGCGACACACCGGTGTACGTGGTCACTCCCGGACGCAAGCCCAACCGCGCCGGATTCCGGCCTGCGAGGACGACCGATGACCTCTCCGGGAGGAAGGGCGCCACTCCGCGTGAGACCGAGCGCGCGGCATGGGTCCTCTCCAAGTACGGCGGCTACAAGGACCCGGTCCAGGCTGCGGCCGTGGACGCGGCGGTCCTCCACCTGCTGGCAGGGTCCGCCTGGCAGCTCGGCGGGGTTCGCGGGGCGCCGCGCGTCAGGGCCAGCGGCGATCCGGCGACGGTGCGTCGGTTCGTACGCCTCATGCTGCGCCAGTCACGCGCCAGTGCGGGTTCCTACCACGCGAGCGTCAGCGCCGGCGCGGCCGACGTCGGCGGGGTCACCTCTGTGACGGTCCGCGTGACCGACGGTGGCGGTGGACCGGTCGCGGGGCTCCCGGTCAGCGTGACATCGCCCGACGGCGGACCCTCGACCCCCGCGGCGGGCCCGATCGAGGCCGTCACGGGGGACGACGGACGAGCGCAGGTGCGCCTGGTCGCGCCCAAGGCCGGCTGGCGGACGGTCACCGCCGAGGTCCGGCAGGTACCCGATCACCGACTGCACGTCCGGGGCCCCGACCGCAAGGGCCAGGCGGCGGTGGCAGAAGCGGGTGCTCGGCGCACCGTGGTCGCCAGCACGCTTGCTGCCGTCCGCGGTCCCCAGACCCTGACGCTCGCCGCCGATCCGAGCCTGGTCGTGGTCGGCGCCCCGGCCAGGGTCGTCGCCACGATCGGCGGCGACGGCACCCGTCGCACGGCCACGGCGTCGCTCCAGGGACCGTTTGCCTCGGCGACCGCTGTGAACTGTGCCGGCGCATCAGCGGGGCAGGTCTCGGCGTCCGTGGCCGGCGACGGCGCCTACGCCCTGCCGTCGATCACGCCGTCCGGTGGGGGCTACTTCGCGTGGCGGGTGGCCGTCGACGGGACGGAGACCAGTCTCCCCGTGACGGCGTGCGACGCGCCGGTCAAGGTGCGCGCCCGGTCAGCGGTGTCGGTCGCGGCCCCGGCCACCGCCGCACCGTTCGACGTGATCTCCGCACAGGTCACTGTCACGGGGTTGCCGTTCGGCGGGCCGGTCGACGTCACCACCGCGCTCTACGGCCCCTATGCGACTGCGGGCGAAGCCTGCACGGGCAACCATCGTGAGGTCACCCAACGCCGACCGGGCAACGGGACGTTCTCGTCCCTCAGCTTCCAGGTCGAGCAGAGCGGTTGGTACGCATGGCTTGCCTCGGTGCCCGAGGGCGACCTCTGGCTCGGATCGACCTCGGCCTGCGGAGTCGTCGGGACGCTCACACAGGTGCTTTGAACTAACAGTCAGGCTTGACTGTTTGTTTGTACGCCGACATGCTGGCGCGGTGACCTCACAGGCCCAGGCGACCCGCGTGCCGCAGGCGGACCGGACCCGCGCCATGCGGGCGCGGCTGCTGGAGGCGACGGTGGAGCTGTTGGTCGAGCGGGGCTTCGCCGGCACGTCGACCACCCTCGTCTCCGAGCGGGCGGGCGTCAGCCGCGGCGCGCAGCTGCACCACTTCCCGACCAAGAACGACCTCGTGGTCGCGGCGGTCGAGCACCTCACCGAGCGCCGTGGGGCCGAGCTGGCTGAGGCCGTCGCACAGCTGTCCGCCGGCAAGCGGCGCACGCGCGCGGTCGTCGAGATGCTGGGCGACCACTTCTCGTCGCCCGTCTTCGCCGCTGCCCTGGAGCTGTGGGTCGCGGCCCGCACCGACGAGTCCCTGCTCGCCGCCGTCGCACCGCTCGAGCAGCGTGTCGGCCGGGAGGCACACCGGATGACCGTGGCCGCGCTGGGTGCCGACGAGGAGCAGCCGGGTGTCCGCGAGCTCGTCCAGGCCACCCTCGACCTGGTCCGCGGCCTCGGCCTGGCCTCCACGATCTCCGACGACTCCGCGCGCCGTTGCCGGATCCTGCGGCAGTGGGCAGACGTCCTCGAGAAGGAGCTCGATCCACCCCACGACGTTCCCGCACTCCCCCGCTCCGCTCCTCCGTCCGACAACGCCGCAGGGACCCCGGGATGACCGAGGTGCTCACCCAGGTGCTCGCCGACCTCGCCGCCGAGGGCGACCGGCTCGAGGCGCTGGTCGCCGGCCTCGACGACGACGGCTGGCGCACGCCGACGCCGGCCGTGGGATGGGACGTCGCCACCCAGGTCGCGCACCTCACCTGGACCGACGAGGTGGCGCTCGCGGCTGCGACGGACAAGGACGCCTGGGACGCCGTGGTCCTGGAAGCGATCGCCGACCCAGGGGGCTACGTCGACCGGTGCGCCTACAGCCTCGCCCGCGAGCCCGACCTGCTCGACCGCTGGCGTGCCGCTCGCACCGACCTGCGGAAGGCGCTCGGAGCCCACCCGCGGGGCGAGAAGATGCCCTGGTTCGGCCCGCCGATGTCGGCAACCTCGATGGCGACGGCCCGCCTGATGGAGACGTGGGCGCACGGCCTCGACGTGCACGAAGCGCTCGGGGCGCCGGTGGAGGACACGGACCGGATCCGTCACGTCGCGCACCTCGGCGTACGCACTCGCAGCTTCGCGTTCAGCGTCCACGGGCTCGAGGCGCCGTCGGAGGAGTTCCGGATCGACCTCGTCGCGCCGTCCGGGGACGTCTGGAGCTGGGGACCGGAGAACGCCGCCCAGACCCTGACCGGCAGCGCCGGGGACTTCTGTCGCCTCGTGACCCAGCGGGTGCACCGCGCGGACACCGACCTCGTCGCCGCCGGCGCCGACGTCGACCGCTGGCTCGACATCGCCCAGGCCTTCGCGGGCCAGCCGGGCGAGGGGAGGGGGGCGCGATGAGCACACGTGCGATCAGGATCGGCAACTGCTCCGGCTTCTACGGCGACCGGCTCAGCGCGATGCGCGAGATGCTCGAGGGCACCGGCGACGATGGGCGGGGCCTCGACGTCCTCACCGGCGACTACCTCGCCGAGCTCACCATGCTCATCCTCGGCAAGGACCAGCTCAAGGACCCGAGCCTCGGCTACGCCCGCACGTTCGTCCGCCAGGTCGAGGACTGCCTCGGCCTCGCACTGGAGCGCGGTGTGCGGATCGTCGCCAATGCCGGCGGGCTCAACCCGGCCGGCCTGGCCGACAGGATCCGCGAGGTCGCCGCCGGTCTCGGCCTCGACCCGCAGGTCGCCCACGTCGAGGGCGACGACGTACGCGACCTCGGCCCTCGAAATGGATGGAGCGAGGGCGTCCTGACTGCCAACGCCTACCTCGGCGGCTTCGGCATCGCCGCGGCGCTGACCGCCGGTGCCGACATCGTGGTGACCGGCCGAGTCACCGACGCCTCGCTCGTCGTCGGCCCCGCAGTGGCGCACCACGACTGGGCGCCGACGTCGTACGACGCCCTGGCGGGGGCGGTCGTCGCCGGCCACGTCATCGAGTGCGGCACCCAGGCGACCGGCGGCAACTTCAGCGGCTTCCTCGACCTGCCGCGCCGCGACCTCCCGCTGGGCTTCCCCGTCGCCGAGGTCGCCGCAGACGGGTCGAGCATCATCACCAAGCACGCCGGCACGGGCGGTTCGGTCACCGTCGACACCGTCACCGCTCAGCTGGTCTACGAGGTCCAGTCGACGCGCTACCTCGGCCCCGACGTCACCGTCCACCTCGACTCGATCCACCTGGCCCAGGACGGCGAGGACCGGGTGGCGGTCACCGGGGTCGTCGGCGAGGCACCGCCCGAGAAGCTCAAGGTCTGCGTCAACGAGCTCGGCGGCTGGCGCAACAGCGCCGAGTTCGTGCTGACCGGCCTCGATGTGGAGGCCAAGGCCGCGTGGGTGCGCGACCAGCTCGGCTCCCTGCTCACCGCGGCCGAGGTGACGTGGTCCGACGTCTCCGTCCCGGCGCTCGACGCCGACACCGAGGAGGCCGCCTCGACGCTGCTGCGCTGCACGGTCAAGGACAGCTCGCCCGATCCCGTGGGCCGCGTCTTCACGTCCGCGGCGGTGGAGCTCGCCCTGGGCTCCTACCCCGGCTTCACGATGACCGCGCCGCCGGCGCCGGCCACGCCGTACGGCATCTACCGCGCCCAGTACGTCGACCGCGCCGACGTCACTCACACCGTCGTGCACGCCGACGGTCGCCGCGAGGTCGTCGCCGACCCCGGCGTGTGCTCACCGACCGGCGAGGCACCCGGCGCCCGCCCGTCGCCCTACCCTGGCCGCGCGGACTCGCTGACCCGGCGCCTGCCGCTCGGCACCTTCGTCCACGCGCGGTCCGGCGACAAGGGTGGCGACGCCAACATCGGCCTCTGGGTCGCGCACGACGGCGCCGACCAGGAGACGTACGACGCCCGCGTGCAGTGGCTGTTCAAGATGCTCTCGCCGCGCGCGATCCCCGGGCTCCTGCCCGAGGCGGCCGAGCTCGACGTCGACGTGTGGCTGCTCCCCAACCTCGGCGCGGTCAATCTGGTCGTGCACGACCTGCTCGGTCAGGGCGTCGCGGCCTCCACCCGCTTCGACCCCCAGGCCAAGGGCCTCGGGGAGTGGCTGCGCTCGCGGCTGGTCTCGATCGAGAAGAGCCTGCTGTGAACGACCCGGGTCTCGTGACGGGACTTCGTCCCTCCTCGACCAGCGACGAGGAGGACGAGCGCGAGGCCCTGCGCGCGACCGCGGCGGAGTTCGTACGCCGCGAGGTGGCGCCGCACCTGCAGGAGTGGGAGGACGCGGGCGAGATCCCGCGCTCGCTCCACCGCACGGCCGGCGACCTCGGCCTCATCGGCATCGCCTTCCCCGAGTCGGTCGGCGGCGGAGGTGGTGACCTGCTCGACTCGGTGGCGATGCAGGAGGCGATGTTCGAGGCGGGCGCGTCCAGCGGCCTGATGGCTGGCCTCTTCACCGCCGGGATCGCGCTGCCGCACATCGCGGCCAGCCGCGACGCCGGCCTGATCGACCGTTTCGTCCGTCCCACGCTCGCCGGCGACCTGATCGGCTCGCTCGCCATCACCGAGCCGGGCGGAGGGTCCGACGCCGCGCGGATCACCACGAGAGCGGTGCTCGAGGATGACCACTACGTCGTCAACGGCGCCAAGACCTTCATCACCTCCGGCGTCCGCGCCGACTTCGTCACCGCCGCGGTCCGCACAGGCGCGCCCGGTCACGCAGGGATCTCACTGCTGGTCGTCGAGAAGGGCACGCCCGGATTCAGCGTCGACCGGTCCCTGAAGAAGATGGGCTGGCACTGCTCGGACACTGCCGAGCTGCAGTTCACCGACGTACGCGTGCCGGTCGCCAACCTCGTCGGCGAGGAGGGCGCGGGGTTCGGCCAGATCGCCGACCAGTTCGTCGTCGAGCGGATCGCGCTGGCGGTGCACGGCTACGGCATCGCGGCCCGGTCCCTCGACCTCTCCGCGCGCTACTGCCGCGACCGGCAGACCTTTGGCCGGCCGCTGATCGCCCGCCAGTCCGTCCAGCACACGCTGGTCGAGATGCGGCGCCAGGTCGAGGTCGCGCGGACCTACACGCGATCCGTGGCCGCCCGGCACGTCGCCGGGGAGCTCGTCGTGGCCGAGGCGTGCCTGGCCAAGCAGACCGCGGTGGACTGCGCGGCGTACGTCTGCGACCGGGCGGTCCAGCTCTTCGGCGGCACCGGCTACATGCACGGCTCCGAGGTCGAGCGGCACTACCGCGACGCCCGGATCCTGCCGATCGGGGGCGGCGCCGACGAGGTGCTGCGCGACCTGACGGCGAAGCTGATGGGTTACACGTCATGACCACCGAAGGAGCAACACGATGATCACGCTGCCGTCCCTGGGGGACAAGGTCTCCGTCTGGATGGACGCCCCGCCCGCCGCGGTCTGGGACCTCGTCAGCGACGTGACCCGGATCGGGGAGTTCAGCCCCGAGACGTTCGAGGCGAGGTGGACGCGCGGCTCGACCGGGCCGGAAGTGGGCGCCTACTTCAAGGGCCACGTGAAGCGCAACGGCGTCGGCCCGACCTACTGGAGCCTGTGCCAGGTCACCCAGTGCGAGCCGGAGGAGGTCTTCGAGTTCTCCGTCGGCAGCGACGCGGTGACCGTCAACAACTGGGGCTACCGGCTCGAGCCGAAGGACGGCGGGACGCTGGTGACGGAGTACTTCCGGCTCGACCCCAACCTCCCGACGCGGCTCTACTGGCTCGTCCTCGGGCCGCTGCGTCGGCGTACGAACCGGCACGGCATGCGCACCACGCTGGAGCGGATGAAGGCGGTGCTGGAGTCGTGAGCACCCCACGACGTTCTTCTCCTCCGCTGCGCTCCCCCGAACAACGCCGCGGGGACCCCGCATGAGCACCCCACGACGTTCTTCTCCT
>NZ_JAFMZM010000003.1:635543-855385 GCF_024436375.1 Nocardioides astragali
TCCGCTGCGCTCCCCCGAACAACGCCGCGGGGACCCCGCATGAGCACCCCACGACGTTCTTCTCCTCCGCTGCGCTCCCCCGAACAACGCCGCGGGGACCCCGCATGAGCAGCGCCACCGAGCGGCGGGAAGCGATGCTCGAGAAGCTCGCCGACCTCGACGCGCAGCACGCGGTCGCGGTCGCCGGCGGCGGGCAGAAGTACGTCGATCGCCACCACGCGCGCGGCAAGCTGACTGCCCGCGAGCGGATCGAGCTCCTCCTCGACCCGGGGTCGGCCTTCCTCGAGCTCTCGCCGCTGGCGGGCTGGGGATCGGACTTCGCGGTCGGTGCGTCCGTGGTGACCGGCATCGGTGTGGTCGAGGGCGTGGAGTGCCTCGTCACCGCCAACGACCCGACCGTGAAGGGCGGCGCCTCCAACCCCTGGACGGTGAAGAAGGTCTTCCGGGCCTCGCAGATCGCGGAGGAGAACAACCTCCCGACGGTCTCGCTCGTCGAGTCCGGCGGCGCTGACCTGCCGACGCAGAAGGAGATCTTCATCCCCGGCGGCAAGCTCTTCCGGGACCTGACCCGGGCGTCGGCGCGCCGGCAGCCCACGATCGCGCTGGTCTTCGGCAACTCGACCGCAGGCGGGGCGTACGTCCCGGGCATGAGCGACTACACCGTCTTCGTCCGCGGCGGCGCGAAGGTCTTCCTCGGCGGCCCGCCGCTGGTGAAGATGGCGACCGGCGAGGAGTCCGACGACGAGTCGCTCGGCGGGGCCGAGATGCACGCTCGCGTGTCGGGGCTCGCCGACTACCTCGCCGAGGACGAGCACGACGCGATCCGGATCGGGCGGCGGATCGTGGCCCGTCTGAACCGGCGGCGACGCGGTGCTCAGGCGGACCTCCGTCCGCTCGACGCGCGGCATGCCGGGGTCCCAGCGACCACGGGAGGGTCCCAGTTCGGCTTCGCCGAGCCCGACGCCGACCCCGACGGCCTCCTCGACCTCATCCCCACCGACCTCAAGGAGCCGTTCGACCCACGGGAGGTGATCGTGCGGATCGTCGACGGCACGAGCGAGCGCAACGCGCGGCCGTTCGACGAGTTCAAGCCCCTCTACGGCACGTCGCTCGTCACCGGCTGGGCCGAGCTGCACGGACGGCCCATCGGCATCCTCGCCAACGCGCAGGGGGTGCTGTTCTCGGAGGAGGCGCAGAAGGCCACGCAGTTCATCCAGCTCGCCAACCAGTCGCACACGCCGCTGCTCTTCCTGCACAACACCACCGGCTACATGGTCGGCAAGGAGTACGAGCAGGGCGGGATCATCAAGCACGGCGCCCAGATGATCAACGCGGTCTCCAACAGCACCGTCCCCCACCTGTCGGTGATCATGGGCGCGTCCTACGGTGCCGGCAACTACGGCATGAACGGCCGCGCCTACGACCCCCGCTTCCTCTTCACCTGGCCCAGCGCGAAGTCGGCCGTGATGGGCCCCGCCCAGCTCGCCGGGGTGCTGTCCATCGTCGCCCGCGCCGCCGCCGAGGCGAAGGGCCAGGCGTACGACGAGGAGGGCGACGCCGGCATGCGCGCGATGGTGGAACAGATGGTCGAGGAGCAGTCGCTGCCCTACGCGCTGTCCGGGATGCTCTACGACGACGGCGTCATCGACCCGCGCGACACCCGCACCGTGCTCGCCATCTGCCTCAGCGTCATCGAGAACGCCCCGATCAAGGGCGCCGAGGGCTATGGGGTGTTCCGCACATGATCAAACGAGCGCGTCGCGTCTGCGAGACGAGGTTGAGCAAGCCCCGCGACCGAGGAACGAGAGCGCGACGGGTGCGTCGAAACCCAGGAGATGGCGCATGATCCGCAGATTGTTGGTGGCCAACCGCGGCGAGATCGCACGCCGCGTCTTCGCCACCTGCCGGCGGCTCGGCATCGAGACCGTCGCCGTCCACTCCGATGCCGACGCCGGGCTGCCGTTCGTGGCCGAGGCGGACTACGCCGTACGCCTGCCCGGCAACGCTCCTACGGACACCTACCTCCGCATCGACCTGGTCGTCGAGGCCGCGCTCAAGGCCGGAGCCGATGCGATCCACCCCGGCTACGGCTTCCTCTCCGAGAATGCCGACTTCGCCCGGGCCGTCGAGGCGGCCGGTCTCACCTGGATCGGACCGCCCCCGTACGCGATCGAGGCGATGGGCGACAAGGAGCGCGCCAAGGAGATCGCCGAGAAGGCCGGCGTCCCGGTGCTCTTCGCTCCGACCGAGCCGACCGCGGCCGACCTGCCCCTGCTGGTGAAGGCATCGGCCGGTGGCGGTGGGCGCGGCATGCGCGTCGTACGCACCCTCGACCAGCTAAACGCCGAGATCGCGGCGGCGAGCGCCGAGGCGGAGTCCGCCTTCGGTGATGGGACCGTCTTCGTGGAGCCCTACGTCGAGCACGGCCGCCACGTCGAGGTGCAGGTCGTCTGCGACGTCCACGAGACGGGCCTGACCCTGGGCACGCGCGACTGCTCGGTCCAGCGCCGGCACCAGAAGGTCGTCGAGGAGGCGCCGGCACCCTGGCTGCCGTCGCACGTCGCCGAGGAGATGGAGGATGCCGCCGGCCGCCTGGCTCACGCCGTCGGCTACGTCGGGGCCGGCACGGTCGAGTTCCTCTACGACCCCACGAGCGAGCGATTCTTCTTCCTCGAGATGAACACCCGTCTCCAGGTCGAGCACCCGGTGACCGAGCTCGTCACCGGCATCGACCTGGTCGGGCTCCAGATCGCGGTGGCCGAGGGTCGTGACCTCCCGGGATGTCATACGGACGGGGTCACCCCTGCCCCCGACCGCATGACGTCCGGCAGCGGCCACGCGGTCGAGGTGCGCCTCTACGCCGAGGACGCGGCGTACGTCCCGCAGAGCGGGCGGCTCGTCACCTTCGAGCTGCCTGCCTACGTCCAGCTCGGTCCGCTCGCCGGCGCGGGGGTGCGGGTCGACAGCGGCTTCGCCTCGGGCGACGACGTCTCCACTTTCTACGACGCGATGCTGGCGAAGGTGATGGCCTGGGCACCCACCCGGGAGCAGGCGATCCGCATGCTCGTCGCCGCGCTGCGCCGCGCTCGCATCCACGGCGTCGTCACCAACCGCGACCAGCTTGTCGAGATTCTCACCGACCCGGTCTTCGTCGCGGGCGACATGACGACGACCTGGCTGGAGTCACGTCCGACTCCCGCTGAGTCTCCTGCAGACTCAAGCGCGAGTGCACGCATCGCGGTGATCGCCGGCGCCCTGATGCTCGCCGCCGGCGACGCGGCACGGCGTACGGTCCAGCAGGGCGTCCCGGTCGGATGGCGAAACGTCCCCTCCCAGCCCCAGCGGACCACCTTCGAAGGCTGTGCCCCGGTCGAGTGGTGGGGCACCCGGGACGGCCTCGTGGTCGACGGCGTCACCGTGCTCGAGGTCTCCCCGACGCACGCACGGCTCGAGGTCGACGGCGTCGCCACGGAGACGCGCGGACATTGGTCAGTCGACAGGCCTGGTGCCCCGCGTGAGCTGTGGGTCGACGGACCGGCAATGTCCGCGCGTCTCCGCGAGGTCCCGCGCTTCACCGACCCCGCCGACGCGGTGGCGAGCGGTTCGCTCCTCGCGCCGATGCCCGGCACCGTCGTCGACGTCATCACCGAGGCCGGCGCCGAGGTGGGGGCGGGGGACGTCGTGCTCGTCCTCGAGGCGATGAAGATGCAGCACACCGTGACCGCGCCGCACGCCGGCACGGTCACCGACATCCACGTCGAGCCCGGGACGCAGGTCGCCGCCGGGGAGGTACTGGCCGTCGTCGAAGGGGGTTTCGAGGCTCGCTCCGCTCGCACCTCAACCACCGAATCCGAAAGGACCGTCCCATGACCAGCTTCACCGAGTCCGACGAACGCATCGAGCTGCGGCGCCAGGTGGCCAGGCTGGCGAAGGGATACGGCCGCCAGTGGTTCGTCGAGCGCGCCCGCTCGGGCGAGAAGACCACCGAGCTGTGGCTGGAGATCGCGAAGGCGGGCTACCTCGGCATCAACATCCCGGAGGAGTACGGCGGCGGGGGCGGCGGCATCGGCGACGTGGCCGCGGTCTGCGAGGAGCTGGCGGCGCAGGGTTGTCCGCTGCTGATGATGGTCGTCAGCCCGGCGATCTGCGGCACCGTCATCGCCCGCTACGGCACGGACGAGCAGAAGCAGAAGTGGCTGCCGGGCATCTGCGACGGGACGGCCACCATGGCGTTCGCGATCACCGAGCCCGACGCCGGCACCAACTCCCACAACATCACCACCACCGCGCGCCGTGACGGCGACGAGTGGGTGCTGAAGGGCCAGAAGATCTACATCTCAGGCGTCGACGAGGCCGAGAACGTGCTCGTGGTCGCACGTGCAGAGGACGCGAAGACCGGCAAGCTCAAGCCTTGCCTGTTCGTGGTGCCGAGCGACTCCACCGGCTTCGACTACACCGTCATCCCGATGGAGATCGTCAGCCCGGAGAAGCAGTTCCAGGTCTTCATCGACGACGTCCGTCTCCCCGCCGAGGCGCTGGTCGGAGACGAGGACGGCGGACTGGTGCAGCTGTTCGCCGGGCTCAACCCCGAGCGGATCATGGCGGCCTCCTTCTCGACCGGCCTGGCGCGGCACGCCCTCGAGAAGACGGCGACGTACGCCAAGGAGCGCACGGTCTTCCAGGCCCCGATCGGGTCCCACCAGGCGATCGCCCACCCCTTGGCGATGGCCCACATCGAGACCGAGCTCGCCCGCCTGATGACCCAGAAGGCTGCTGCGCTCGTCGACGCCGGCGACGACCTGGCCGCGGGTGAGGCGGCCAACATGGCCAAGTACGCCGCTGCCGAGGCCGCCGTCCACGCCGTCGACGCCGCGGTGCAGACCCACGGCGGCAACGGCATCACGCAGGAGTACGGCATCGCCGGGATGCTGGTCGCCGCCCGCGCGGGCCGGATCGCCCCGGTGAGCCGGGAGATGATCCTCAACTTCGTCGCGATGCACAGCCTCGGGCTGCCCAAGTCCTACTGACCAACGCCCGCGACCGCGCGTCAGCCCAGCGGCGGGATGTTGGCGTTGCCGCGGAACACGTTGGCGGGGTCCCACGCCGTCTTGAGGGTCCGCAGCCGCTCCCACTGCCGCGGGGTGTAGGCCTCCTGCACCCGGGTCTGCGCGTCGTCGCTGGTGAAGTTCACGTAGACGCCGCGGCTGTGCGGGGCGAGGGCGTCGAAGAACCCGCGCACCCAGGCCCGGTGCCGGTCCGCGTCGCCGGCGTTCTCCGGGAGCCACTGCGCGACGATGTTGATGTCGTGGCTCGCCGTGCGGTGCGGGAACGCGGTGGCGTCCTCGGGCACCCGGCTCATCGCGCCGCCGAAGCTGAAGATCGGCACCGTCGACAGCGGGCTGCTGATCGTCGCCAGGTGCTCGCAGATGATGGCGATGACGTCGTCGGTGAGCGGGCCGAGCCGGTGCGACTTCCAGTAGTAGTGCCGCCCGTGGGGCACCGCGGGGTCGAGGAACTTCTGGTGGGTGGTGTACGGCTTGGGTGCGATCGTGTCGAGCACCGGGCTGCCGAGCGCGCGGACCGGTGCGAGCACCCGCTCGCCCTCCTCGACCGAGCCGGCGTACGTCGCGACCAGGCCGATGATCGGCTTGCCGTGCAGGTGGTCGGGGAAGAGCGGCAGCGCCGGCGCCAGCCGCAGGTTGGCCATCAGCCCCACCTCGTCGGGAGCGTCGGCGATGAAGTCGCGGAGGAAGGCGAGCACGGTCGGCGCCTCTTCCGCCGACCACGCCACCAGCCCGGCGAGGATCGTCGGCCCGACGGGCTGGAGGTCGAAGGTGAAGTCGGTGACCACGCCGAAGTTGCCGCCGCCACCGCGTAGGCCCCAGAAGAGGTCGGGGTTCTGCTCCGCGGAGGCGCGCACGATCGAGCCGTCAGCCGTGACGACCTGGCAGGACCGGAGTGCGTCGATGGCCAGGCCTGTCTTGCGCATCAGGTGGCCGATCCCGCCGCCGAGCGTGAGCCCCGCGATCCCGGTGTGGCTGATGTAGCCACTGGTCATGGCCAGCCCGAAGGCCTGGCTCTCCCGGTCCACGTGGGCGTTGTGGGCGCCGCCCTGCGTCGACACGGTGCGGGCCTCCGGATCCACGACGGTCCCGCGCATGCCGGAGAGGTCGAGGACGAGACCGTCATCGACCAGGGAGTGGCCCGCGATCCCGTGGCCGCCGCCGCGCACCGCGACGGGCAGCCCGTTGTCGCGGGCCCAGCGCAGCGCGGAGGCCACGTCGCTCGCACCCTGGCAGCGAGCGAGGACGGCCGGTCGGCGGTCGATCTCGCCGTTCCAGATGCGCCGCTGGTCGTCGTACGCCGGGTGGTCGGGCGTGATCAGGTCACCGAGGAAGTCGCCTGCCAGCGCCTCGGTGGTGGGGATGTCGAGCACGGTCATGGCGTCCTCCCGGACATCGGAGTGGTGGCGGAGTGGTCGGTGGTGGTGCTCGACCACAGTGCGCCGCCCGACGCGTGTCCCGCGAGTATCGATCCTGTACTGGTACAGACCGCATACCGGTCCTACCGTCAGAGTCATGCCAACCACCTACGGTCAGTTCTGCCCCGTCGCGATGGCCTCGGAGGTGCTCACCGAGAGGTGGACACCGCTGGTGGTCCGCGAGCTCCTGTGCGGCAGCACGCGCTTCAACGACCTCCGCCGCGGGGTCCCCCTCATGTCACCCGCCCTGCTGTCCAAGCGCCTCAAGACCTTGGAGCGCGTCGGCGTCGTCGACCATATCGACGGCGAGTACCACCTCACCGCCGCGGGCAAGGAGCTGTGGCCGGTGATCGAGTCGATGGGCATCTGGGGCCAGCGCTGGGCGCGGGGCGACGTGATCGCCAAGCGGTACGACGCCTCGCTCCTGATGTGGGACATCCACCGCAACGTCGACACGACCGCCCTGCCCGACCGTCGCGTCGTCGTTCACTTCCACCTGCAGGGATCGAGCGACAAGAAGAGCCACTTCTGGCTCGTGCTGGAATCGCCCACGGTCGACCTGTGCCTCACCGACCCCGGCCACGACGTCGACGTGGAGGTGGCCGGGCACGTGTCGACGATGATCGACTACTGGATGGGACGGCGTGACCTGCTGGGCGCGGTCAAGGCCGGCGACCTGTCCATCGCCGGCCCGCGCCCGCTCGTCCGCGCGCTGCCGACGTGGTTCACCCGCAGCGTCTTCGCGCCGGTGCCGCTGCCCGAGGGAGCCTGAGCGACCGCTGTCGGTGACGAGTGGCAGGCTGTACGCCGTGGCTCTCGCTGACCGACCGCTGGTGCCGGAGGAGTGGGTGCTGCGTGTCGACGCAGTGCTCGGCGCCCTGCCCCGCTGCCGCCAGGAGCCGGCGTGGACCGGCACCCGCTGGCGGGTCGGTGGCGCGACGGTCGCCCACATCTTCGGCGGCGAGGACCAGGTCTTCCGCATCACCTTCCGCGGCGAGCCCGACGAGGTCGCCGCCTTCGAGCACATGGGACCCCCCTACTTCAGGTCCGGCTGGGGCGGCAACTCGATCGGGATGGTGCTCGACGACGACACCGACTGGGACGAGCTCGCGGAGCTGCTGACCGACTCCTACTGCGTCCAGGCGCCCGCCACGCTGGCCGAGCAGGTCGCCCGCCCGGGCTCGGGGTGAGCCCACGCGCTCAGCGCAGCGGCACGAACCGGTAGCGCCCGTGCCGCGTGACGACCGCGCCCGGGTTGGTCACCCGCAGCATGGTCCCAGCCACCGGGATCACCAGCACCCCGTCGTCGGCGAGCTGGTCGACGATCTCCTGCGGCAGCTCGTCGGGCTCGGCCGAGACCAGGATCCGGTCGTACGGCGCTCCGTCGGGATCGCCCAGCACGCCGGGTGTGGCCTGCCGGATCGTCGCCCAGGTGCGTCCGGTCGACGCGACGTTGTCGGCACCGAAGGTGACCAGCTCCGGCTCGAGCTCCACCCCCAGCACGGACCCCGTCGGACCGACGAGGTGCGCCAGCAGCGCGGTCGTCCAGCCCGACCCCGCACCCACGTCGAGCACCCGCTGACCGGGGCGTACGTCGAGCAGGCGGAGCATGTCGTCGACCGTGCGGGGCTGGGAGTTGGTCTGGCCCGCCGCGATCTGGAGCGGACCGTCGTACGACGCCCGGCGACGGACCCCGCTCGGGAGGAAGTCCCGCCGCGGGGTCGCGTCGAAGGCAGCGTCGACGGAGTCCACCAGGACAGTCCAGCAGGGGTGAGCGCTCAGAGCCAGTGGTTGTCGTGCTCGCGCATGAACCTGTCGTAGGCGTCCTGGTCCCAGTCGCCGATCCCTTCGGCCAGTCCTTCGAAGTAGGCCTCTCGCGGCGCGCCTGGCGCGAAGTGGAGCAGCATCTTCGCCGCCCCGTCCTCGTTGCGGAAGCCGTGGATCCCACCGGCCGGGACGTGGGCGAAGTCGCCCGCGTGGCACTTGGTCCAGGCCGTGCCGTCGTAGATCGTGACCGTGCCCTCGAGGACGTAGAACGACTCGGTGATGGTCCTGTGGAAGTGCGCGCCGGGCCCGCTCTCGGGTCCCGCGAACTCCCAGCGGTAGAGGCCGAACGTCCCGGTCGTCTCGGTGCCCTGGGCGAGGTAGAAGACCTTGTTGCCGTTGGGATAGACGACGGCCGGCTCGATCCCCGCCCGCACGAGGTGGGCGGAGACCTCGCCGGTGTCGCCGTGGTAGATCTCGGGCGGATAGCTCACTTGGTGGCCGCCGCGTCGTAGGCGTCCTGCACCTGCTCGGGGGCCGCGACGTTGGGCTGGCTGACGCGGACGTGGTTGCCGAACGGGTCGCGGATGCCGAAGTCGGTGCCGTAGGGCTGCTCGACCGGTTCCTGGGTGACCTCGACGCCGGCGTCGCGGAGGGCGGCGTACGTCGCGTGCACGTCGTCGCTGAGCAGGAACACCCCGCCGAGGGCACCCTTCGTCACGAGCTCGCGGACCTGGGCCGCGGTGGACTCGTCGTGCTGAGGACCGCCGACGAGCTCGAGCAGGAGGGACGTGTCCTGGCCGGGCACGCCGACGGTGAGCCAGCGCATGAACCCGAGGTCGATGTCGTCGCGCACCTCGAAGCCGAGGTGGGTCGTGTAGAAGTCGAGGGCCTCGTCCTGGTCGAGCACGGGCACGCTGCGGATGTGGAGTGAGGTGATGTGGTTGGTTGTCATGACGAGGACGCTAGTCAGCGTCGGGGTCCTCGCGCTTCTCCGAAACCGCTGTCGTGCCGGGCTCGCTGGTGGGGCGGCGCTGCTGCTCCCGCGGTCGGGTCCACGTAGCGATGAAGCACGACGGCACCGCGACTGGCGCGTGCTGGGCGCGGAACTCGCTGGGCGAGAGCCCGACGATGTTGCTGAACGTCCTGCTGAACGTGCCGAGGCTGGCGAAGCCGACGTCCCACGCGACATCGGTGATCGGCCGGTCGGTCTGGCGGAGCAAAGTCATCGCCCGCTCGACGCGGCGACGCTGGAGGTAGCGGTGCGGCGTCTCGCCGTAGACGTCCTTGAACACCCGCCCGAACTGCGACGCCGACAGGTGCGCGATCGCGGCGAGGGTGGGCACGTCGAGGGGCTCGGCGTAGCGCCGGTCCATCTCGTCGCGGGCACGGAGCATGCGCCGGTTGATGTCCTCCTTCGCGGAGAGCTGTAGCGGCCGGCCCATGGCTCCGGAATCTAGTCGGTGCAGACATGAACAGCGGCGCGACCCCGGGGGAGGGCCGCGCCGCTGCTGGTGCGTTGTGGGGCACTCGTCGCTTCCTGGGGGGATCCGTACGACGGCGGGAGCTCGATGTACGGATGCGACGAGCGGCCCCGCGGAACGCGGCCGCCTCCGGTCTCAAGGACCGGAAGTAGTGGAGTCCTTTCCGCCGCCCTTGCCGGCAGGCGCGGGCTTGTCGGTGGGCTTGCCGGGACTGGGCTTGTCGGTGCTGGGCTTGTCGGGACTGGGCTTGTCGGTCGGGGTGGGAAGCACGGACGGCTTGCCGGTGGGCTGGTCCGTCGGCTTGCCGGGCGTCGGCTTGTCGGTGGGCCGGCCGGGGGTGGGCTTGTCGGTGGGCCGGCCGGTCTCCTTCGGCTCACCGATCAGCGCGACGCAGTAGGTCGCGATCTTCTCGGCACCGCCGGCCTCGGTCGCAAGCGCGGTGAACGCGGCGCTGTCGAGCGACTTGCCGTGGGCGGAGTGGTCGGTGGCCTGGAACGCGTTGCAGAGACCCTTGAAGCTAGGGGTCGGCCCGGTGGTGTCGGACTCGGTCTCCTTGGGCGTCTCGCCCGGAGTCTCGCCCGGAGTCTCGCTCGAAGTCTCACCGGGGGTCTCGCTGGGCGTGTCGCTCGGCTTCGGCGTCTTGGCGACCGACTCGGTGGCTTGGTCGGAGGCCTGACCCGGCAGGATCGGCAGGTGGGCCGAGTTGGCGAGGGCGAATCCTCCGGTCGCGAGCGCGACCACCGCGCCCGTGGCGACCACCGCTCGGGCGGCGGCGCGGCGGCCGAGTGCGGTCGGCGACACGAAACCCGCGCGGGATGCCGGCGGCGTGGACAGGAGAGCCGACTGGAAGGCCGCCACCGCCTCGTGCTCGCGACGGAGCTCGCCCGGGCGAGCCGTCCCACCGGCCGCCGCCAGGACCGTCCCGAGGGCGCTGTCAGAGGCCGCCGGGTCAGCGAGCAGGCGCTCGGCATCGCGGCGGGACAGGTGGCTCGTACGACGACTCATCTCACCACCTCAGCGTCGGCGCCGCGCCAGGTGTTACGGCTCCTCGGAAAGTTGTTTCGCGAGGCGCTTCAGACCGCGGTGTGACGCGGCCCGCACTGCCCCCGGACGCTTGCCCAGGATGCGTGCCGCCGTGGGGGCGTCGAAGCCCAGGACGGTGCGCAGCAGGATCGCCTCCGCCTGGTCCTGGGGAAGCGACGCGATCAGGGCGAGCGCCGCCTCCGACTGGACCCGCCCGAGCGTGTCGCTCTCGACGTCGGTGAGGTCGGGGAGGTCCAGCATCCCGTCGACGGATTCGTCGGACACCGGGCGCCGACGCGCTCGGCGCAGGTGGTCGAGGGCCCGGTTGCGCCCGATCGTGGTGATCCAGCCGCGGAAGCCGTCGGCGTCGCCCGTGAACCGGTCGAGGTCGCGCACGGCCTGGGCCCACGCCTCGCTGGCCACGTCCTCGGCGTCAGCGACCCCGACCAGCACGGTGAGGTAGCGCAGCAGGGCCGGCTGGACGGCGCGGTAGACCAGACGGAACGCCGCCTCGTCCCCACGCTGCATCGCCTCGACCGCATGGTCGAGCCCCTCGTCCGCACCCACGTCACGAATTGTCACCCCTGGCAGGGTGACGGGGACAGGCACCCCGGCTCCCGCGCGCCCCCGAGCCGGATGCCGGGCGTCCGACCGACCGGGCCACGCTCCACACCCTCGGCTGTGGGCCGCGCGTGCCTACATTGAGCCATGGCCACCATCACGCTGTCGGAGTTCCGCGACGTCCCGGTGCCGGTCGACGAGGCCTTCGACCGGGTGCTGCCACATCCGCTGCCGGAGATCTTCCGTCGTCGGCGACTCGCGATCCCGCCGGTCAGGGCCGTGCGTCGCCAGAGAGGCGAGTGGGGCACGGTAGGTCAGACGCGCACCATCGTGACCGCTGACCGAGGCACCGTGGTCGAGACACTGGTGTCGACCGACCGCCCGCACAGCTTCGGCTACACGATCTCCGACGTCCGCGGCCCGATGAAGCCACTCATCGCGACCGCCGACGGGCTCTGGAGCTTCGAGCCGGCGGGGAGCGGCACCCGCATCACCTGGACCTGGGTGCTGACGCCCACCCCCGTCGGCCGCGTGGCGATGCCGGCGTTCGCCGTGATGTGGCGCGGCTACGCGCGTCAGGCGCTCGAAGAGGTCGAAGTCATCCTGCTCACTGCGTCTCGCGGGCGAGGGTGAGCTGCGAGACGTTGAGGTAGCCGCTGGCGAAGCCTGCCTGGGAGTAGGCGAGGTAGAAGTGCCACACCCGCATGAACATCTCGTCGAAGCCGAGGGCCAGGACCGCGTCGCGCTGGGCCAGGAACCGGCGGTCCCACCGACGCAGCGTCTCGGCGTAGTGGCTGCCCATCTCGAGCTGCCCCACGACGCGCAAGGTGGTCTCCTCGCGGGTGACCTGGTCGATCACCTCGACGCTGGGCAGGAAGCCGCCAGGGAAGACGTACTTGTTGATCCACGTCTGGCCGCCGCGGGTGGCGAGCATCCGGTCGTGGGGCATGGTGATCGCCTGGAGGGCGACCCGGCCGCCCGGTGCGAGCACCTGGTCGAGGATGCGGAAGTAGGTGCCCCAGAACTCGTGGCCCACGGCCTCGATCATCTCGACCGAGACCACAGCGTCGTACGTCGCTCCGGTGGCCGCGAGCGAGCGGTAGTCCATCAGCTCCACGGAGACCCGGCCGGCGAGCCCGGACGCCGCGATCCGCGCCTCGGCCAGCTCGAGCTGCTCCACCGACAAGGTGACGGTGTGGACCGTCGCGCCCCGGCGGGCGGCCCGGATCGCGAGCTCTCCCCACCCGGTGCCGATCTCGAGCACACGGGTGCCGTCGGTGACGCCGGCCTCGTCGAGGAGCCGGTCGATCTTGCGCGCCTGCGCGTCGGCGACGTCGGGGCTGTGGAGACGAGGGTCGGGGCTGTCGGTGGGCTCTGGTGGAGTGGCCACCAAGTGCTCACCGACGGAGCCGGGGCCCGTCCCGGCCGGCGTGGAGGAGGTGTCGAAGAGGGCGGACGAATAGCTCAAGGTCTCGTCGAGGAAGAGGGCGAAGAGGTCGTTGGACAGGTCGTAGTGGTGCGAGACGTTGGCCCGGCTGTTGGCCTCGGTGCTGCGGTGGTGGCCGGGCATGCGGGGCGTGACGAAGGCGCGCAGCCGCTGCAGCGAGTCCGGCACCAGGGTGGCGATCCCGGCGGCCGGGACGGTGAGGAAGCCGGCCAGGTCCTCGGCGTCCCAGGCTCCGGTGAGGTAGGCCTCGCCGAAGCCGATCAACCCGTGGCGGCCCAGGCGTGCGTAGAGCTCGTCGGGCCGGTGCAGGCGCATGACCGGTCCGCCCTGGCCGAGGCGGCGGCCGGTGGGTTCCTCGACGACCGTCACAGCGAGGCGGGCGACGGCGGCGCGGAACAGGCGCTTTGCGACCGCTGCGGAGACGGCCGTGCGGAGGCCGGGCGCGAGCGGCTCCAGCGCGGGGAGGCTCTGGGAGCGCGGCCCGGCGCTCGGCAGGATCGGGCCGTGCTCGGTGGCGTAGTGGTCGGTGTGGTTCTTCTCGAGGGTCATCGGACGCCCTCCTGACGATGACGCGGCCGTGGGCGCGGCCGGACCGGCAGTCGCCGGGCCCAGAGCCAGAGGCCGTGGGCGCGGATCTGCAGGCTGCCGCGCAGGGCGGCGCCGAGGGTCCTGCGGAGGGGGACGTCGCTGCGGGTGCCGACGAGGCTGGCGCTGAACGGGGCGGGGGCGCCGCCGGGTGAGTCGAGGTCGTGGCCGCGCAGGGTCACCGCCACGAGCAGCCGGTCGGTCGGGATCGGCACCGCGATGTCGTACGTCCCGTCGACGCCGTGGAAGGGGGAGACGTACATCGCCTTCTCGGTGTGGGCGCGGCCCTGCTCGTCGGGGTGGACGAGGTAGGCGTGCCGGTCGCCGTAGGTGTTGTGCACCTCGACGATGACGCCCGCCTGGCGGCCGGCGTCGTCGAAGCACCAGAACACGCTGATGGGGTTGAAGGCGTAGCCGAGCGACCGCGGCTGGGCGGCCATCAGGATCGTGCCCGGCCGGTCGCCGGTGCCGAGGGTGACGTCGTGGTCGGCGAGGAACGCCTCGACGTTGTGGCGCAGCGCGCGCTCCGGTGACCCGAGGTGGTCGCGCGCCTCGAAGCGGGCGAGGACGCCGTGGTCGGGCAGGTCGTCCACGTCCACCAGCCAGAAGGTCGAGGAGTGCTCGAAGGTCCGCGCGAAGGGAGTACGCCGGGTGTGGCGGGTCTTCGTCTCGAAGCGTCCCGCCGCGGGGACGACTGGAGTGGTGCGGGTCCACGGAAGCCCCAGGTGGGTCGCGGCCACGAGCCCCGAGCGCGCACCGTCCTCGTGGAACCCCCAGCCGTGGTAGGCGCCCGCGAACGCCGTCCGCGGCGTGTTGATCTCGGGCAGGCGCCGCGAGGCGGCCACCGACTCGGGCGTGTAGAGCGGGTGCTCGTACTCCATCCGGGCGATCACGGTCGCGGGGTCCACCAGGTCCTCGCCGCCGAGGGTGACGAGGTAGTGGGTGTCGGTGGGGAGGCGCTGCAACCGGGTGAGGTCGTAGGTCACCGTGACCGCTCCGGTCGCGCTGGCTGGGCGGTGGAAGTTCCACGACGCTCGCGCGTCGCGGGCACGAGGGAGCAGCGAGGTGTCGGTGTGCAGGAGGGCGGTATTGCTGCTGTAGGGGAACGCCGAGAGGACCTCGCGCTGCGCGCCGGTCGGGGCCTCGAGCATGGCGAGCGCCTGGGCGGGGTGGGTGGCGACGACGACCGCGTCGAAGGTCGACGTCGCACCGCTGCCATCGGTGACCTCGACCCGGTCGGCGAGCTCGCGGACCGACGTCACCTTGGTCTCGACGCGGATGTCGTCGAGAGCCGCCGCGACCTTGACGACGTACGTCGCGGAGCCGCCGGTGACGGTGCGCCACTCGGGCGAGCCGAGGACGCCGAGCATGCCGTGGTGCTCGAGGAAGGTGAAGAGGTACTGCGCGGGGTAGTCGAGCGACGTCGCCGGGTCGCAGGACCACACGGCCGCGACCAGCGGCTCGATGAAGTGCCGGACGAAGCCGGCCGAGAACCCGCCTTCCGCGAGAAAGTCGCGCAGGGTCTGGTCGTCCCCGGCGCTGCTGGCCAGGAGGGCGCGGGCCCGTCGGTGGAAGCGCGGGATCTCGAGCAGCATCGTCCAGTGCTCGCGGGAGCGGAGCGTCGAGCGCTGGGCGAAGAGGCCGCGCGCCCCGAGCGCACCGGCCCACTCGACACCCGTGCCGGCGTCGCTCACCGAGAGCGACATCTCGGAGGGCTGGGTCTCGACGCCCAGCTCGGCGAAGAGCCGCAGGAGCGTGGGGTAGGTCCGGCGGTTGTGGACGATGAAGCCGGTGTCGACGGCCAGCTCGCCGTCTGGGGTGGGGACGCGGTGGGTGTCGGCGTGACCTCCGAGCCGGTCGTCGGCCTCGTAGAGCGTGACGTGCGCGGTCCGCGACGCGATCCAGGCAGTAGTCAGTCCCGCAACGCCGGAGCCGACGACGGCGATCCGGCGCTGGTGCGTGCTGCTCATGTCGCTTCGGTGAGGTCGAAGAGGGCGATGGGCGGCGTCGTGGGCTCGCGCGAGCCGCCGTCCGGCTCGACGGTGATGCCGACCGCGATCGCCTCGGCGGCGGGGCCGTCGAGCACCACGGTCTGGTCCGGGTCGTCCTTCATCAGCCCGGCGGGGACCATGGCCTCGTCGGGCGTCTGGAACCACAGCTCGTAGTCCTTGCCCTCTGGGGCGGAGACCATGTCCTCGGTGACGATGACGGCGCGGTTCTCGGCCTTGGAGCGCACCACGGTGGCCCGACCCGCATCGCCGAGGTCGAGGAAGACCTCCTCGGCGTCGGGAGCCCGCAGGACCCGCTCGGCGGCGGTCGGCGGGGGGACGTCGTCGGCCCAGGGCTGGGTCACCGCGGCGCCGACGCCGACGATCAGTGCGAGTGCCGCCGCGACCAGCAAGGGCACCCAGGGTCGCCGCGTGGCCGGCTGCACGGTGGTGGCGGTCGCCGGTGTGGCGGGCGGGACCTCGGGGGCGAGGGGGCGGACCTGGGAGATGCCGGCCAGCACCGAGTCGCGCAGCGACGCGGGCGGCGGGGTGGCCACGGTATCGGCCAGCAGGGCTGCGGTCTCCCGGAGCTCGGCGACCTCGGCGCGGCAGTCCTCGCACTCGGCCAGGTGCTGCTCGAAGCGAGCCCGCTCGAGCTCGTCGAGCGCATCCAGCGCATAGGCGCCCGTGAGCTGGTGCATGTCGCTCATGAGCTGACTCCCATCAGGTCTCGCAGACGGATCAGTCCGTCGCGTATTCGTGTCTTCGCGGTGCCCAACGGGACGTCGAGCAAGGTGGCGACCTCCGTGTGGGTGTAGCCGCCGAAGTAGGTGAGCTCGACGGCCTGGCGCTGTACGTCGGTGAGGGTGGCCACCGCGCCGCGGACCCGGGCCGCCTCCAGCGAGGCGTGTGCCGCTTCGGAGGTCTGGTCCTGCTCGACCGGGTCCGTCTCGCGGTTCCAGGTCTCGTCGCGGGCGATGGCCGCCTCCACCGAGCGGATCCGGTCGACGGCCTTGCGGTGCACGATCGTCAGCAGCCAGCCGGCCGCACTCCCGCGCCGGGGGTCGTACCGGGTGCTGGAGCGCCACGCGTCGAGGTAGGCCTCCTGCGTGACCTCCTCGGCGTGGGCCGGGTTGCGGACCACGCGCAGGGCCAGGCCGTACGCGCGAGCGGACGTCGCGTCGTAGAACTCGGCGAACGCCTGCTCGTCGCCCAGGCCGGCCCGGTGGAGCAGGTCGGACAGCGTCGATGCGGTGCCCCCGGACGGGACGCCTTCGGGCGCCCCGTCCGGTACGGGCCTCACGTGGTCCACGTCGGTCATCCTCGCCTAGTGCTGTGCTTCTCGAGCCGGTCTTGTCGGTGGACGGGTCACATCTTCGGCATCATCACCGAGTCGATGACGTAGACGGTGGCGTTGGCGGTCGAGACGTTGCCGCAGACGACGGCCGCGCCCTCGGCGGTGAAGTCCTCGCCGGAGCCCTCGACCGTGATCATGTCGCCGGCAAGGGTCTCGTGCTCGCCCGCGACGTCCTCAGGCGAGAGCTGGCCGGCGACCACGTGGTGGGTGAGCACGGTGGTCAGCGCCTCCTTGTCGGCCAGGAGGGCGTTGAGGTCCTTCTTCGGGATCTTGGCAAACGCGTCGTCGGTGGGAGCGAAGACCGTCAGGGCCTCGGCGGAGTTGAGCGTGTCGACGAGGCCGGCCTCGGTGACGGCCGCGACCAGCGTCTTGAGCAGCGGGTTGTTGGAGGCGGCCGTGGCGACCGGGTCGTCGGCCATGCCCTCGACCGACCCTTCGCCCTCGGTCGGGACGCCGGCGCAGCCGGGACCGAACGGACCGGCGGCCATCGCCTCTTCGGCCGGCGACTCGGATTCCATGTTGGATTGGGTGGGCGTCTCGGACGTGGTCTCCGAGGTGGTGGGCTCGTCGGCGGTGTCGGCGTCGCTCTCGCCGCCACAGGCAGCCAGGCCCATGGACGCGGTCAGCGCGAGGGCGGCGAGGCCCAGGGTGCGGGTGCGGAGCTGGGTGAACATGTGGGTGCCTTTCGTCGGAAGCTGCGGTGGGGGTGGTGTCGGGAGGTGTTCGGAGCACGCGGTGGGCCGGATGGGTGGGACGGCAGGAAATGTCGCCGTCGCCGCCTCACGTGATCGTGAGCGCGATCTCCTGCAGGCCGGAGGAGCCCTCCGGGAAGGGCGTCGTCCGCACGGCGCTCTGGACGTCGCCGTCCTTGTTGGTCGCCCGGCAGGCGACGAAGTGCTGTCCCGGGGTGGCGTCCCACTCGAGGAACCACTGGCGCCAGTAGTCGTCGGTGACCTGCGGCCCGAGGGTGGCGGGCCGCCAGGCCTCGCCGTCGATGCGGACCTCGACCTTCTCGATGCCGACGTGCTGCGCCCAGGCGATGCCGCCGACGATGACCTTCCCGGCGCTGCTCTCCGACAGCGGCCTGGGGGTGTCGATCCGGCTGGAGAGCTTGATGGGGGCGTCGACCGCCCAGTCCCGCTCGGTCCAGTACGCCTGCTCGGCGTCGTACGTCGTCAACGTGATCCGGGTGATCCACTTGCAGGCGCTGACGAAGCCGTAGAGCCCGGGGACGACCATGCGGGCCGGGAAGCCGTGGACGCGGGGCAGGGGCTCGCCGTTCATGCCGATCGCGATCAGCGCATCCCGGCCGTCGAGCGCCACCTGCAGCGGGGTCGAGATGGTCATCCCGTCGACATCGGTGGAGAGGATCTGGTCCGCCCCGGTCGAGTCGATGCCGGCCCTGGCCAGCACGTCGGCCAGCGGTATGCCGAGCCAGCGGGCGCCGCCGAGGTAGGGGCCGCCGACCTCGTTGGAGACGCAGGTGAGGGTGATGTCGCGCTCGACGGTCCTCATCGCGGCGAGGTCGTCGAAGGTCAGCGTCACCTCCTGGTCGACGTCGCCGTCGATGGTCAACGTCCACGAGTCGACGTCCACGACCGGCACGGTCAGGCGCGTGTCGACGCGGTAGAAGTCGGCGTTGGGCGTACGCAGCGGGCTGATGCCGTCGTACGTCGCCTCGAGCCCTTGGGGGAAGGCGGGCGCGCGTTCCGTGGCGACCGGCAGTGCGATGTCGGTCCCGCCGAGACGGGCGGACGTGACCCAGCGACCGAGGGCGCCCATGGCCACGGCAGCGGCGGCCAGCGCCGGTCGCCAGCACGACCCCGCGCCGGCTCGGACCGTCGACCGCTGGCGACGGCGCGCTCGAGGCGCGGTCGTCGAGGCGGTGCAGCCACCACAACGAGGTGGCCGCGACGACGGCGGCGACCAGCGCAGGGACGAGGTCCAGCGGACCGGAGCCCGGGCGCAGCACGGCGAGCACTTCGGCGACGCCGGCGAGCCCGACGACGACGAGCAGGCCGACGGTCTCGCGCCGAGCGCCGACGATGCCCGCGACGGCCGCCAGCACCAGGACGACCGCCACGACCGAGCCCACGAGGACGGCTTTGTCCGCGGTGCCGAACTGCCGGATCGCCCACTCCTTGAGCGGCGTGGGCGTCAGGTCGATGACGGTGGAGCCCACCGCCAGCACCGGCGACGCGGCCGGCACGGTGAGTGCGGCGACGAGGTGGGCGGCCGCGAGACCGACGACGGTGGCCAGCACACCGTGCCCCGCATGGCGGAGCGTGCTCCGCCGGGTGTGCTGGTCGGGGGTCTGCATGTGGGGTGTTCGGAGTGGGAGTGGCCACGGATGGCTCGGGCCCGGACCACCACGGGGAAGTGGTGCGGCATCATGCGCACATGAGCGATACCTCCGCCGAGCTGGTCCACTACGCCGTCGCGGACGCCGTCGCGACGATCACCCTCGACAGCCCGGCCAACCGCAACGCGCTGAGCCGACAGCTGGTCACCGAGCTCGTCGCGCACCTCGAGCGCGCCGGCGCCGACGACGGCGTGCGGGTCGTGCTGGTCGAGAGCTCCGGCAAGGTGTTCTGCTCCGGCGCCGACCTCTCCGAGGCGACCACGGAGGGCATGGAGGTGGGCGCCCGCAGGATCGTCGACCTGCAGCGGCTCATCGTCACCCTCGACAAGCCGGTGGTCACCAAGAACCTCGGCGCCGTCCGGGCCGGTGGCATCGGCATCATTGCCGCCGCCGACATCGCCGTCAGTGCCGACGAGGCCACGTTCGCCCTCACCGAGGTCAAGCTCGGCCTGGCCGCAGCGATCATCAGCCTGACGGTCCACCACCGGATGAACCCGCGCGCTGCCGCGCTCACCACCCTCGGCGGCGAGGTGTTCACAGGCGCCGAGGCGGCGGCGTACGGACTGGTGACGAAGGCGGTGCCGGCGGCCCACCTCGACGACGAGGTGACCGCGATCTGCGCCAGCCTCGCGACCGGTGCCGCCCAGGGCCTGCGCGAGTCCAAGCGGATCCTCAACCGCGACCTCGTGGCGCGGATCGACTCCCTCGGCGAGGAGATGGCCTCGACCAGCGCACGGTTGTTCGCCAGCGACGAGGCGCGCGAGGCGATGACGGCCTTCCTGTCGCGGAAGTAGCGGCACAGGCGGGTCCTGGGCCCGGCAGCCCCTGCTGTCGAACCCAGTGTGAGCACTCGGTCCTGGGCGCCAACTTCCTGCGATGGTGCGCGGTCCATCGCAGGAAGCCGGGTCAGTGGACCAAGGACGCAGCGGGAGCGAGCACCTCTCAGCCTCACCAGGGGCTTGACGATGGACGTCAGGGCCCGCTGCGCGCCACGAGGCGGATCAGCTCCTGGGTCGCGAGGCCGAGGTGCGTGTCGACCGGCGGGGTCCCGATCGCTGCCTGGACCGGTCCGCACTGGGTCAGGTCGATGGTGAGCGTACGAGCGGTCCCGGTCGCGTCGGTGAGCACGACGACGTACGACGGCGCGGCGGGGTCGAGCGGGCAGTCGGTCATCGCGCCCAAGTGGACGGCGGTGGTGGCGCTCGCGCGGATCGACTCGGACACGGGCGAGCCGGCCTGCCACTGCCCGACGAGCTCCCGACGCTGGCCCGCCCCGCTGTAGACGCAGACGTCGGCCGCGGTGGCGGGGAGGGGCAGCAGTGGGACGGTCGACTGCCAGTGCGACTCGGCGGTCTCGGCGAGCAGGCCGGCCGAGCTCCCGTCGTGGTTGGTCTCCGTCGTGGTGAAGCGGGCCGGGCACGTGACGGGGTCAGGGAGCGGCCCGGGCGGGCCACTCGCCCCCGCCGCATCCATGAGGAGCGTGGTCTCGAGCTGGCTGAACAGCACCGTGTCCCTAGTGCTGCAGCCGGTGTCGCCGGTGAGCTCGGCGACCCGGCCGTCGACGAGGCCCACCTCGATCCGGAAAAGCCCGGTCGGCCGGAGCGATGCCTCGTCGACGCCGCACACGGGGCGATCGACCTGCGTCTCCCACAGCGTGGCGGCGAGGGCGGGTGCGAGGTCCCCGGTGATCACGCCCTGCGGGTGCCGTACCCGCAGCGCTGCTCCCTCGTCGGCGAGCGGGCAGAAGCGGACCCACGTGGCCTCCTGCTCGCCGATCTCGCTGGTCGGCGCATCGGTGCGAGCCACGCAGTCCGTGCTCGGCTCGGCCGAGCTGTCGTCGCCGTCGCCGTCGTCGTCGGCCATCAGCCGCGGCAGCGCGAAGGCGCCCGCGAGGACCAGCGCCACCGCGAGAGCGGCGCCCAGCCACCGCCGGGTGGGTGCGCGGTCGCGTGCTTCGTCGTCCACTCGTCCCCCTCGTGTGCTGCCGGGTCCCATCCAACAAGACGGCCGGGCGCACGGTGCCGTTCCACGGATTCTCGGTAAGTCGGCGCGGAGCACCACCCGGCGCTAGGCTTGTCGGTCTGCCCGGAAGCGTGGGCAGTTGCATCAAGGGATGTCATCGGGGGATGAGGAGCAGGTGTGAGCGAGGAGCTCGAGGCGCGGGAGATCGCTGCCGAGCAGCAGTACGTCGACGAGGTCTACGTCCAGCTCGACGCGTCCACCCAGAACGCCAAGGCACTGGCGGCGGAAGGACACCGCCGCGGCAAGCTGGAGCACGAGGGCGGTCTCGTCGAGCGCGACGCCATGGTCTTCCAGGCCGCCAAGCGCATCGCGCAGCTCGACGCCGCGCACGAGGGGCTGGTCTTCGGCCGCCTCGACCTCGACCCCTCGATCGACCAGCAACCGCGCTACATCGGCCGCATCGGCGTGCGCAACGCCGAGCGTGACGTGCTGCTGATCGACTGGCGTGCGCCGGCGGCCAGCGTGTTCTACCAGGCCACCGCCGCGACCCCGCAGGGCGTCGTACGCCGTCGAGTGCTGCGCTCGCTGCACCGCACGGTCATCGGCGTCGAGGACGAGCTGCTCGACGCCGACGCTCTCGAGAGGGCCGAGACCGACCTGCCGATCGTCGGCGAGGGCGCGCTGATGGCGCAGCTGTCCCGGGCTCGCGACCGCTCGATGCACTCCATCGTCGCCACCATCCAGGCCGAACAGGACCAGGCGATCCGCGCACCGGGCAAGGGCGTCGTGTCGATCTCCGGCGGCCCCGGCACCGGCAAGACCGTCGTCGCGCTGCACCGCGCGGCCTTCCTGCTCTACTCCGACCGTCGGCGCTACGAAGGCGGCGGCGTCCTCGTCGTGGGTCCCAGCGGCGTCTTCATGCGCTACATCGAGCGGGTGCTGCCCAGCCTCGGCGAGACCGCAGTGGCGCTGCGCTCCCTGGGCGAGGTCGTCGGCGGCGTCCGCGCGACCCGCCACGACGAGCCGGCCGTCGCCGACATCAAGGGCGCGACCAAGATGGCCGAGCTGATGCGGCGCACGGCCCGCCAGCACGCGCCCGGCGCCCCCACCAGCTTCCGGATCTACTGGCGCGACGAGACGATCGTCCTCGACCCCGGCCTGCTCGGCCGACTGCGCCGGCAGCTGATGTCGCAGGGCCGCCGCAACCGCCAGCTGCCGCGCGTGGCCAGGACCCTGCTCGACGCGATGTGGCGCCAGGTCCAGGGCGAGCGCGGTCGCGAACGCGGGCGTGAGGCGTTCGACGACGACATGCTGTCCCACGACGGCTTCGTCGAGTTCGCCTCGCACTGGTGGCCGCCCCTGGATGCCGCCACCGTCTTCGGCTGGCTGCGCGACCCCGAGTTCCTGGCCCGCGTCGGCGAGGGCGTCGTGACCCGCGAGGAGCAGCTCCTGATGGCCAAGTCGTGGAGCACCGGCGACCTCTCGATCGAGGACGTCCCGCTGCTCGACGAGCTGCGCTACGCCATCGGCGACGTCCCGCAGCGCACCGACGACGAGCGCGACCTCGACGAGACCGGTCTCCTCGAGGGTGGTGTCGACCTGCAGGAGCTCACGACGATCTCCGAGCGCGAGTACGCCCCCGGTGGCCTGGCCTGGTCGGCGCCGACCCACCGGATCGACGACGACGGCTACGCCCACGTCCTCATCGACGAGGCGCAGGACCTGACGCCCATGCAGTGGCGGATGGTCGGTCGTCGCGGACGCGCCGCGAGCTGGACCATCGTCGGCGACCCCGCCCAGTCGTCCTGGCCCGACGCCCCCGAGGCGGCACGCGCCCGCGCGGAGGCGCTGGAGGGCAAGGAGCTCCACGAGTTCCACCTCTCCACCAACTACCGCAACTCGGCCGAGATCTACTCCTTCGCCGCCGACTACGCCCGCCGCGTGGGCCTCGACGCCGACCTGCCCGACGCCGTACGCCGCACGGGCGAGGAGCCACGGGTCGTCGGCCGGGTCGACGACCTCGAGGCCGCCGTCCGCGAGGCCGTGACCTCGACCGCCGGCCGCGTCGAGGGCACCGTCGGCATCGTCGTGCCGGTGGCCCGTCGCTCCGAGGTCAATGCGTGGCTGGCGTCGTGGCCCGAGCTCGCCGAGGACGCCGCCGGCGCCCGCGCGGCCGTCGACTCGAGCGTGACTCCGAGCGGTGAGGACCGGGTCGTGGTCCTGACGGGCCTCGACACCAAGGGGCTGGAGTTCGACGGCATCGTCGTCGTCAAGCCGCAGGAGATCGAGGACGAGTCGGCCACCGGGCGCTCGACCCTCTACGTCGTGCTGACCCGGGCGACGCAGCTGCTGACGACGGTCGGCTGAGATCGGGATCGGGACCACTTGTCCCCGCTGCGTAGCATCCCGCACGCGGATCCCGACAGCACCAACAACCCTGGGGAGATTGATGTCTCGGCTCGCGCGCCGGCAGGTGGGTAGCAGGACACCGTGGCGCGCCGCGGTGCTCGTCGGCGCTCTCTTACTCCTTGCCACGGCGTGCATCGGCCCGGGCACGTGGCCCACGACGGAGTCGGGACTCCGACGTGCGGTCCAGCCCCGCACCACGACGGCTCCGCCCTCCACTGCTCCGCCGACCGCAGCGCCGCCCACCCCGGCTCCCCCCACGTGGGAGACCGTCTTCGTCGATCATTTCGACGGACCGGCCGGCGCGTCGCCCGACCAGTGGCACCACATGCCGGGCTGGAACGCCGCCGCCCTCAACGGGGCAGGCAAGCTCGAGGTGGGGCACGTCGCCCAGATCCGCTCAACACCCGGTTGGACCCTCCCAGCAGGGACCCGGGTGCGGGTCTCGGCGAGCCTCGTGATGCCCGACACGGGCAGCAACTACGCCGCCTTCTGGGTCCAGCACCCCAACGGTGTCGACCCCCGCGAGCTGGACGTGATCGAGAGCTACGGCCCCCTCAAGCCGACGGGCGCGCAGCTCGGCTCGCACATCTGCTACGACGAGATGGTCGGCGTCGGCGCAGACGCCTGCGAGGTCTCAGGCATGCCTCCCGAGCTCTGGCCGGTCGGCCAGGCCTTCGCCGACGGCGCGAAGCCGTGGCATTCCTTCTGGGAGTACCACGCGGAGTTCACGGTCGGCGGTGACCAGGTGCACTACGAGGCGAGGGACGGCTCTGGCAACCAGGCCTACATCGTGGACTCGACGCCGGATCCTCGCCGGGTGCCGGGCAACGCACTCCCGTTCCACCTGAGGCTGTCCAACAAGGACGTGGAGCCGCAGTACGTCGTCGCCGGTGGTGCGCGCCACAGCATGCTGGTCGACTGGGTCACCGTGCAGGTGCTGTACCCGACCGCCGCCAGCTGAGCCTGGCTCAGGCCGGATCCGGGTCCGGCAGCACCGGTCCGGCGGCGGCAGCCGGCCGGCCGAGCCCGGCCACGGCCCCCAGGACCAGCAGGATCCCGACGACGGCAGCCGCGCCGAGCGACTCCTCGAGCACGACAGCCGCCACCACCGCGGCGGTGACCGGCTCGACCAAGCTGGCCGTGACGGCGGTGCTGGGCGCGACGACGCGGAGCCCGGAGTAGAGCAGGACGTAGGCCAGCGCCATCGTCAGGACCCCCAAGTAGGCCAGCCAGGCCAGCGCTGCCGGATCCGCGGTGACGCGCGGCCCCTCGACGAGGGCCAGGCAGGGCAGCAGCACGGCCGCGCCCACGAGCGTCATCCCGCTGGTCAGCACCAGCGGCGACGAGGTGCGGCTGATGGAGCCGCCGGCCACCGTGGTGAGGGCGTACGTCGCACCCGACGCGATTGCGAGCAGCACGCCCGCGACCGGGGCCGGGCCGGTCGCGGACTCGTGGCCCGCCACGCTGACCAGCAGCAGCCCGACCAGTGCCGCCATCAGCACGGCCAATCGACCTCGCGCGGGCGCGCGGCGGTTGCGCACGGACTCCGCGACCGTCAGCAGCACGGGTGCGAGGCCGAGGCTGACGACCGTCGAGACGGCGACCCCGACCTGGGTGACCGAGACGAAGTAGAACCCTTGGTAGGCGGCCGTGCCCACGCCGATCGCCAGCAGCTGGCGTGGCCGGGCGCGTGCCAGGTCGAGCAGCTCGCTGCCGCGGCGCAGGGCGAGGAGCGCCACGAGGAGCACGGCACCGGCGCTCGCCATCCGCCAGGCGCTGATCGTCACGGGGGACAGCGGGTCGGACTCGCGGATGAGCTGCACCGCGAGGCCGCCGGTGCCCCACAGGACGCTGGCGGCGGCGACCTCTGCGAGGCCGCGCAGGTGTGTCGTGTGGTGAGGCTGGAGGGACGTGCTGGACAGGTTGGACATGCTGACGATGCTCCGTCGGACGAGTCGGGACGAGTGGCTCGGTGCGGAGCGGCGGACCGCTCCGGTCAGGCGACCGGAGGCGGGAGCAGGCGGGGCTGCAGGATCATGCGGACGAGTGTGCCAGCCGAGGGCGTGCTCCGGCATCCGGGTTTCGAGATCCGTCTCATCGGGTTCCGGGAACCGCTGGATGGTGCAGGCATGTGGGAGGTCAGGACTCCACGACCTTCGTCCGCAGCCGTCAGCTCCGAGGGCTTCGTGGAGTTCGCCTCCGCGTGGTGGCCGTCGCGCGGCCCGCGCAGGCCGATTTCTGGTGGCTGCGCGAGCCGTCTTCCTCGCCGAGTGGGCGAAGGGGTGATCAGCCGTCGAGCGGCCTTAGGGTGGCAGCGTCCCGATCCTTCGGAGGTCTGAATCGTGCCCAACCTAGTGCCGCCCGTTCTGCTGCTCCTGCTGCACCGAGAGGGCCCGCCGCAGCAGCGGCACACCGAGGCGTGGCACGACGCCCTGTCGCGGGACTCGGTGCTCGCCGACGTGCGGCACGTGTGGCTGGGCGACGGTCCCGTCCCTGCTGGGATCGATCTGGGCTCGCTCGGGGCCGCCGTGCCGGTCCTCGACGTGCCCGACGACACGGTCACCCTCGTTGTGGAGGCGGTCGCCGTGCCCGGGCCCCACGTCGTACAACGCATGGTCGACGCGGTCCTGGAGCGTCCGCGATGCGTCGTGGACGCTCGCGTGCTGCCGGTGGAACTGACGCGCACCGATCCGCGCCCGCGCGGCTACGGACTGGAAGAGGGTGCCGACCCACGGGCCGACCTGCTTGACGAGGTCAGACACGTCTGGGAGCCGCGGAACGCCGACGGGGAACCGCAGGCGCGGGTGACGGGCGTGTGCTGCGCCCTGCGCGCCGGCGACCTCGCCGCCCTCGAGGATGCACTTCTAGCCCCACCGGGAGAGGCCGGCACCACCCTGCTCGCGGCTGCGGGCGAGGTCGACCTCCCCGTCGTCGCCTCGGCGACCGCTGCCGTCAGTCTCCCGATCAGACTGGGCTGGGACGTCGGGATCGAGGGGTCGGTGACGTTCCCACCCGGTCGTCCCGAGGCGTGGTCCGGCTCCACCCACCCCGCCGACCTCCCGGCGACCTCGCTGGGAGCACTGGCACGCCAGTTCTCGCTCCGCCCGGCGGAGAGGACCACGGCCGACCCCGATCCGGATGCTCCGTTCCTCACCATCGTGACCCGCACGCAGGGGAGGCGGCTGCTGTGCCTCGAGGACGTGCTGACCTGCCTCGCCGGGCAGAGCGACCGCGACTTCGAGCTGCTCGTGATGTGCCACCGGACCACGTCCGAGGAGCAGGCGGCCGTGGAGGACGTCGTCGCCTCCGCGCCCGCGTGGTTGCGCGATGCAGTGCGCGTGCTGCGGGTCGAGCGGCCCGGCCGGGCCGCCCCGCTCAACGACGGGTTCACCGCTGCCCGCGGTCGCTACGTCGTCGCACTCGACGACGACGACACCGTGCTGGCCCACTACGTGTCGGCCTTCAAGGCGGCCGCCACCAGGCACGATGGTCGACTCTTGCGCACCGTCGCCGTCCGCCAGGACGTGGTGCCTGTGGCGGACGGTGACGACGTCCTCGCAATCTCGGTCGCCGACCCCTACCGCGAGTGGCCCCTCGACTTCAGCCTGGTCGACCACCTGTCCGACAACTACAGCCCGATCATGACGGTCGCGTTCCCGCGCGGCGCCGTCCACGACCTGGGACTCCGCTTCGACGAGACCCTCCACGCCAACGAGGACTGGGAGTACGTCGTGCGCTGCGCCGCGGTGCTCGGCGTCGCCTCCGTCCGCGAGATCACCAGCGTCTACCGCTGGTGGCTTCACACCGCCTCCTCGCGTGACGTGCACACCGAGGACGAGTGGGACGAGGCGCGGGCGCGCATCCAGGCTGCTGTGGTCGATTCGGTGCTGCTACTTCAGCCCGAAGAAACCCGTCGACTCGTCGCGACGCTGCAGAGGAGCCGGCGCGAGGTGGCCGCGGCGCACGAGCTGGCACAGGCGACGGCCACCGCACAGCACGAGACCAACGTCGAGATGACGAAGGTCGCCGAGGCCTATCAGGCCGCCGTGGCGAAGCGCTTGGCCGTGGATGCGCGCCTCGCCGAGACCAGGGACGAGCTCGCCACGACCCGGGACCAGCTGCGCCGCCGGACCCAGAAGCTGCGCCGGCTCGAGTTGGTCCAGGACGTGCAGGAGCGCATCGACGCGGGCACCCTCGAGCGGCCGGAAAAGCCGTTGACGGACATGACCACGGAGCGGCTGAAGCGGCTGGCCGAGGCACCCGCGGTCGTCGTACGGCGTTCGCTGCTGGGTCGCCGGTGAGGGCCGGTCGAATAGTAGTGCCGAGCAGAGAGAGCGGCACCGAGCTTTCCGGGATGGGGTCGTCGTCCTAAGCGAGGGCGCTGGGTCGCACGGATCGTGAAGGACTGGACCCAGTCCCGTGGCATCGCTGCGCAGGTCTCGGCCACGTCAGCTCACGCCTTGGGAGGGTCATGTCTCGGTTCGCACGTGCCCTCGTCGCCGTGATCCCTGCCGTGCTCGTGCCGGTCCTACCCACGACGGCCGGCCTCCCGTCGGGTGAGACCAGGAAGTCCTACGAGTCCGCCCTGCTCCCCGACGCGGGCCGGGTGCCCGGCAACGCCATGCCGTTCCACCTGCGCCTGTCCAACAAGGACGTCCTGCCAGAGCACGTCGTCCCGGGCGGCACGCGGCCCCACATGCTGGTCGACTGGGTCAGCGTTGAGATGAAGTACCCCTAGCGGCTCGGCCGCCGGCCCAGCACCTCCCAGAGCGCGACGGCCGCAACGACGGGGGCGGCGACGGCTCGACCGATTTGGTGGCACGGCGGCGCTCGCCCGGTGCGGACCGTTGCAAGCGGCACAGACGCGATGGTTCGCACGGCAGGAGCAGCGCGGCATACGATGACTGCTCATCCTGTCTCCATTCGAACCGGACGGGACGAGAAGAGCTCAGGATGAGGGGGTGGCACCAGCATGATCGACAACGCACTGGTGCGTCGCGGCGCGCTGGCGCTGTGGGATATCGGCGGTTGGGCCCTGGCGGGCGCCCTTGTCATCGGCGTGCGGCACGACTTCCAGCTGAACGAGGTCCAGTGGGAGGCGGTGATCTGGTACTGGCTGCTGGCCGCCGCACTGATCGTCGCCCTGGGCTATACCACGAAGTTCTACCGCGGCCGTTACCTCGTCGGCTCCTTCGACGAAGCCTTGGGCCTCGGTCTGCACGCTGCCGCCGTCGGCGCGATCACGCTGGTGTTCAGCGTGTTGATGAGCGCCCCCCCGCCGCGCAGCATCCTGGTGCTCACCCCGCCGCTGGCGCTCCTCATCTCGGCGGCCGGGCGGTTTGCCTACCGCGCGCTGCGTGACCGCTCCCGTGACCCCGTGGTGGCCCAGAGCCGGCGGGTTCTGATCTATGGCGCGGGAGATGCCGGACGTCAGGTCCTCCATCTCGTCCGGGGTCACGGGGACCACGTGGTGGGCTTCCTCGACGACAACCCCGGCAAGCGCCACCTGCGCATCAGTGGGGTCCAGGTGCTGGGTGCGGGGGATGCCCTGCCCGACCTCGCCGTCACCCACGAGGTCGACGCTGTGATCTTCGCCGTGCCAAGCGCACCGGGACAGGTCATCGGCCGCGCCCAGGAGACCGCTCAGGGGATCGGGTTGGACTTTCTGGTGCTGCCCCGCGTCACCGAGCTCATCGGTGGACGGGTCACGGTTGCCGACATCCGGCCGGTGGAGATCGGTGACGTGCTCGGCCGCCACCAGGTCTCCACGAGCGTCAGTGACGTCGCCAGCTACCTGACGGGGCGCCGTGTGCTCATCAGCGGCGCCGGCGGCTCCATCGGGTCCGAGCTCGCCCGTCAGGTGCACAAGTTCGGTCCCGAGACGCTGGTCATGCTCGACCGTGACGAATCTGCTCTGCACGCCGTCCAGCTCTCGCTCTACGGCCACGGGCTGCTCGACAAGCCCGACACGGTGCTCGTCGACATCCGTGACCGAGCCGCCTTGGCGAGGATCTTCGAGACCCACCAGCCCGACATCGTGTTCCACGCCGCTGCCCTCAAGCACCTGCCGATGCTCGAGCGGTTCCCCGACGAGGGATGGAAGACCAATGTGCTCGGGACCCTGAACCTCCTCCAGCTCAGCGAACAGAACGGCGTCCAGCACTTCGTCAACATCTCCACGGACAAGGCCGCCGACGCGTCCAGTGTGCTGGGTGCGACCAAGCGGGTAGCCGAGCAGCTCACGGCCTGGCAGGCCCAGCGCAGCAAGGGGCACTACATCAGCGTGCGCTTCGGCAACGTCCTCGGCTCCCGAGGGTCGATGCTGCACACTTTCAACGCCCAGATCGAGGCAGGCGGCCCGATCACCGTCACCCACCCCGACGTGACCCGCTACTTCATGACGATCCCGGAGGCCTGCGAGCTGGTCGTCCAAGCCGGTGCGATGGGCGGCTCGGGCTCGGCGATGGTGCTGGAAATGGGCGAGCCCGTGAAGATCCTCGACGTCGCCAAGCGAATGATCTCCCTGTCGGGTGCCTCCGGCGTGGAAATTGTCTTCACCGGCCTCCGTCCCGGGGAGAAGCTGCACGAGGTGCTCTTCTCCGACGACGAGGCGGCGCGTGCCACTACCCACCCGATGATCAGGTGTGTGTCGGTCCCCCCGCTCGACCCGGCAGAGCTGAGCGACCTGGCGCACGCGGTGGGGGAGCGGTGAGCGAGAGGATCCACCTCTCCTCGCCAGACGTGACGCAGCTCGAGGAGGACGCCCTCGTCCGCGCCTTGCGGTCGGGCTGGGTCGCGCCGCTCGGTCCCGAGGTCGACGCTTTCGAGGCCGAGCTGGCGGCGTACACCGGCCGGTCCTTCGCCGTGGCGCTCTCCTCCGGCAGCGCCGCCCTGCACCTCGGTCTGCTGCAGCTCGGCGCCGGTCCCGACACAGTCGTCCTCACCTCGACGATGACCTTCGCCGCCACGGCCAACGCCGTCACCTACACCGGCGCGACTCCCGTCTTCGTCGACTCCGACGAGTCGGGGAACCTCGACCCGCAGCTGCTCCGCGACGCGCTCGCCGACCAGGTACGCCGGGGAGCGAAGATCGCCGCGATCGTGCCGGTCGACCTGATCGGCAAGGTGGCCGACCACGCCGCGATCCGGGACCTCGCCCGACGATACGACGTCCCCGTGTTCGTGGACGCCGCCGAGTCGTTGGGGGCCCGCCGGGATGGGAAGCCCGCAGGCCAGGACGGCATCGCGGCCGTGGTGTCCTTCAACGGCAACAAGATCATGACCACCTCGGGCGGGGGCGCGCTCCTCTGCGACGACCCGGACATGGCCGCGCGGACCCGCTACCTGGCGACCCAGGCGCGGCAACCGGTGGTGCACTACGAGCACGTCGACGTGGGCTACAACTACCGGATGTCCAACCTGCTGGCGGCCGTGGGCCGGGCCCAGCTCCAGCGGCTGCCGGCCATGCTGGAACGGCGCCGCGGCTGGCGCCGCCGCTACCTCGAGCTCTTCGCCGGCGTCCCGGGCGTCACGCCTTTCGGTGGCGAGGACGGCCGCGACGCGCCTGCCGGTGGCGACCACGACAACTTCTGGTTGACCTCGGTCCTGGTCGCCCCGGACGTCGCGGGCTTCTCGGCCGAGGACCTGCGCGCGCATCTCGCCGCGGCGGACATCGAGGCTCGACCATTGTGGAAGCCGATGCACCTCCAGCCGGTTTTCGCCGGATGCCCCAGCTACACCAACGGCGCCTCGGAGCGGTTCTTCCGCACCGGCCTGTCCCTCCCGAGCGGCTCGGTCCTCACCGACGAGCAGTTCGACCGGATCACCGGCGCGATATGCGACTTCGTGAAGGTGTCCGCCTGATGTGCGGCATCGCGGGAGCCCTCCGGGTCTCCCAGGCGCCGCTGGACGCGATACCTCGGGCTCTGGTCACGATCGCTCATCGCGGTCCCGACGACTCCGGCTGGATCGACACCACGCAGGGACGAGTCGGGATGACCCGGCTCGCGGTCATGGATCCTGCCGCCGGACAGCAGCCCATGAGTCGGGATGGAGTCTCCCTCGTCTTCAACGGCGAGATCTACAACTTCAAGGAGCTCCGAGCCGAGCTGGAGAAGCTCGGCTACTCGTTCCGCAGCAACTCCGACACCGAAGTGCTGCTCGCGATGTATCTCGAGCACGGTGTGGGCATGCTCGACCGTCTCGTCGGCATGTTCGCCTTCGCGGTCGTCGACGAGCGCACGGGCGTCACCCTGCTGGTCCGCGACCGCTTCGGCAAGAAGCCGCTCTACTACGCCAAGGCGGGGTCGGGTCTGGCGTTCGCGAGCGAGATCAAGGCCATGCGGGAGCTCCTCGCGGCTGCCGGACTGAACCCTGCCGTCCGCGACCAAGGCGTCTACGACTACCTGTCTCTCGGCGTGATCCCGCAACCGGACACGATCTTCGACGGCATCAACGCCGTGGAGCCCGGTGGGTACCTCAGCGTCGACGCCGACGGGACCCACGCCGAGCGCTGGTGGCGACCCGAGTTCGAGACCCATGACGTCGCGGTCGGAGAAGCACGAGAGCGCGTGCGCGAGCTGATGGCCGACTCAGTGCGGCTGCGGCTGCGCAGCGACGTACCCCTCGGCGTGTTCCTCAGCGGCGGCGTCGACAGCTCGGTCATCGCCTACGAGGCCGCCCAAGCCCTCGGCGAGACGGTCCACGCCTTCACCGTCGCCACCGGCAGTGGGCTGGACGAGTCCGCGGTCGCCGGCCGCACCGCCACCTCCCTGGGCATCAAGTCGACCGTGCTGCCCCTCGAGTTCGACCCCCTCGAGAGCCTGCACACCGTGGTATCCCACTATGACCAGCCCTTCGCCGACTCGAGCGCGATCCCCAGCCTCGCCCTCTCCCGCCTCGCTCGCGAACACGTCACCGTGGTGCTCAACGGAGACGGCGGTGACGAGGTCTTCGGCGGCTACCGCCGACACGTGGCCGCCCACCTTGCGGGCCGGCTGTCGGGGGTTCCGGATCGTCTTCTCGGCCTGGCCGAGCGGGGACTGTCGGGGCGAGGCACCGAGGAGCGGCGCGGAGCGGCGGGGTTCGCGCAGCGGATCGTCCGCGGCCTCCAGCTCGATCCGGAGGACCGCTACCTCGCCTGGTCGACGGACATGCTGCTCGATGCGGACAAGCGGGAGGTCTGGCGCGGTGGCGACGTCACCGACACCAAGGACCGGGTCCGAACCACCCGCCGGGGCGGCCTCGGGGCGCTCGACCAGCAGCTCGTCACCGACATCGAGCTCAACCTCCTGTCCGACCTCCTGGTCAAGATGGACATGGCGACCATGGCCCACTCCCTGGAGGGCCGGTCCCCGTTCCTGGATCATCGCGTCGCCGAGTACGTCTGGTCGCTGCCGGCCCACGTCCGGCTGCCGCGCGGCCGCGCCAAGGGCCTGTTGCGTGACAGCTACCGGGGACGGCTCTCCGACGAGGTGATCCGTGGCAAGAAGAAGGGCTTCGAGGTCCCCGTCGGACGTTGGCTGGCCGAGGACTGGCGACCCCTGGTGCACGACGTCCTCACGGTGCCCTCGGCACACGTCAAGTCCTACGTCGACGGGGCGGCCGTCGACGACCTGGTCAACGGCACGCGCTGGCCGGAGAAGAACACCACCTACCTCGTCTACGCGTTGCTCGTGCTCGAGCTCTGGCTCCGGAAGCAGTCCGAGTGACGTCCAGCCTGTCTGTGGTGTCGATCTACGGACCGACCGCACCGAGCACCCGGGTCCGGGCCTACGAGTGGCTCGACCACCTCGCCCTGCACGCCGCGCGCTTCGAGTACGCCGCCCTCGGCGACCACTCGCCGCGCACCGTCCTGCAGCATCTGCCGGCCGTCGCACGCGCCGAGAGGCGCGTCCGGGCGCTGAGCGGTTCGTCCTTGGGCGGCACGGTGCTCCTCTCCCGGGAGGCGAGCCCCTGGAGCACTGGTGGAGTCGAGTCGCGGCTCCTGCGCGACGCCTCTCGTGGCGTCTACGACCTCGACGACGCCCTGTTCGAGGACCGGGCGGGTTGGCGACGGGTGCTCGGGAAGCGTCGGAAGGTGGAGATGGCCGCGGCCTCGGCCGACGTCGTCATCGCCGGCAATGCGTTGCTGGCCGACTTCGCCGGCCGTCACGGCCGGGACGTGCGGCTGATCCCGACGTGCGTGCAGCCCGGGCAGTACACACCCAAGACGTCGTACGACCTGACTGGACCGCCGACCCTGGTGTGGCTGGGTTCTCGCTCGACCGAGGCGTATCTCACCGGCATCGCGCCGGCCCTGCGCGAGGTGCACCAACGCACGGGTGCCAGGGTGCTCGTCGTCAGCGCGGCCTCGGAAACCGACATCCCCGGACTGGAGGGCCTGATGGACCGCGAGACGTGGACCCCGCAGACGTACGCCGCGCACCTCGCGTCGGCGGACGTCGCCCTCGCGCCGCTCAGGAACGACCCGTTCGCGCGCGGCAAGTGCGCCTACAAGCTGCTGCAGTACGCCGCCACGGGCCTGCCCATGGTGGGGTCGCCCGTCGGCGCCAACCAGCTGGCGCTCGAGCGCTTCTCCGGGTGGTCCGCCACCACGCACGACGACTGGGTAGACGCACTGGGTGAGGCCATCGGCTCCTCCTCGGAGGTCCGCGCGGCTCGCGGACGGCAGGGGGTGTCGGCCGTGCAGGCCCATTACTCCTTCGACGCCTGGGCCGACGAGTGGCGAGCGGCGGTCCTTCCGTGACGGCTCGAGGTCGCGTCCCGCCGCGTGCGGTCGTCTCCTCGACGATCCCGATCACGGCCGCCTCGTTCTACCGGGAGACCCTCGAGGAGCTGGGTGAGCGGGGGTACGAGGTGCACGTCGTCACCTCCCCGGGCGCGCAAACCGCGACGCTCGCGGACCTGGCGCAGACCGTCCACGCGCTCCCGATGCACCGCGGTGTCGCTCCCCTGAAGGACCTGCTGGGTCTGGCGCGGTGGATCCTGCTCCTGCTGCGGCTGCGACCCGCGGTCGTGCTCGGGGGCACCCCCAAGGCTGGCCTGCTGAGCATGATGGCCGCACGGATCACGGGCGTCCCACAGCGAACGTACCTGCTCCAAGGCCTCCGGCTCGAAGGGTCGAGCGGCACGCAGCGCCGGATCCTCGCCGTCCTCGAGAAGGTCGCGAGCCGCTGCAGCCACCGCGTGGTGGCCGTGTCCCCCTCGCTGGCGCGCGAGTTCGAGCGACTCGGCCTCAACGCCGGGCGCGTCGTCGCCGTTCCCCACCACGGCAGCAGCCACGGCGTGGACACGCAGCACTTCGCCCCTCGGCCGAAGGATCCCGAGCTCGCCGCCGGCCTCGGCCTCGAACTCGCCGTGCCGGTGGTGGTCTTCATCGGCCGGCTGACGGCCGACAAGGGACCGGACACCCTCATCAGGGCGCTGACCTCGGCGGCGGAGCGGGGCTGCGTCCTGCAGCTCCTCGTGATCGGAGCGCAGGATGAGCCGGACTCCGCGGCCTACCTCGAGCGGCTCCAGCAGCTCGGCGACCGCGTGCGCGTGCGCGTCCTCGACCACATCGACGACGTGCGGCCCTACCTGGCGCTCAGCGACCTCCTGGTGCTGCCGACGAGGCGAGAAGGCCTGCCGAACGTCGTCCTCGAGGCGGCGGCGATGGGCAAGCCCGCCGTGACGACCACCGCCACCGGGGCGATCGACTCCGTGGTGGACGGCGTCACGGGGCTGCTGGTCGGACCCGACGACGGTGACGGGATGGGCCGCGCGATCGAGCAGCTCGTCAGCGACGCGGCGCTGCGCGACCGGATGGGTCGGGCCAGCCGCGACCGGGCGGTCCAGGACTTCCAGCCGGGGGACGTGGCCCGAGCCATCGTCGACCACGCCGTTGGTGCCTGACCGTCCCCCTACCGGGACCGGATCAGGAGCGGCGCCCGGAGAGGCTCAGAGCACCTCGACGTGCGGGTGACCCACGACGACGCCACGGGTGTCCAGCAGCACCTTTGCGGTGTCGGCCAAGTCGGTGAGGGCGTACGTCGCGTGCGTCTGGAGCAGCACCACGACGTCGGCGTCGCGCACGGCCTGGTCGAGGTCCGGTGCGCAGTCGAATGTCGCGTCGACCGCATGCGGGTGCCAGACCGGCACGAACGGGTCGTGGTAGGACAGGTCGGCGCCCCAGCCGAGCAGCTGCTTCGCGAGGGGGTCGGCGGGGCTCTCGCGGCAGTCCGAGATGTTCGCCTTGTAGGTGACTCCGAGCAGGAGGATCTTCGCGCCCCTCACCGCCTTGCTGCGGTCGTTGAGCAGGTCCCTGACGCGATTGGCGACGTAGAGGGGAGCGGCGGTGTTGATCTCTTCGGCTAGCTCGACCATTCGGAAGGAGTAGCCGAGCTGCGCCTTGACCCGGTGACTGAGGTAGGACGGGTCGACTGGGATGCAGTGACCCCCCACCCCGGGGCCCGGGCGGAAGGCCATGAAGCCGAACGGCTTGCTCTCGGCGCAGTCGATGGCGTTCCACAGGTCGATGTCGAGCTCGTGGGAGAAACGCAGCATCTCGTTGACCAAGGCGATGTTCACGTGCCGGAAGGTGTTCTCGATGAGCTTCGACATCTCGGCTTCGCGCGCGCCCTTGGCCGGCACCACCGTGTCGACGAACTGCGCGTAGAAGGCGGCGGCGCGGCGAGTGCACTCGTCGGTCAGACCGCCGACGACCTTGGGCGTGTTGCGCACGTCGTACGTCTCGTTGCCGGGGTCGATGCGTTCGGGAGAGAAGGCGATGAACACGTCGGCGCCCAACTCGAGGCCGCGCGCCGTCACCAGGGGTGCGAACACTTCCTCGGTCGTGCCCGGATACGTCGTCGACTCGAGGATCGCCAGGGTGCCCGGCGTGATGTGGGCGCCGATCGCCTCGGCGGCCCTGCGGACGGCCCCGAGGTCCGGTCCGCCCTCCTCCGCCAGAGGGGTCGGGACACAGACGAGAACGACGTCGGCCAGGGCCACCACGGATGGGTCGGCGGTCGCCTCGAAACCGGCCTCCAAGCCGCGGCTCAGGTCGTCGTCCGAGACGTCGTCGATGTGGGACCGTCCGGCGTTGAGGCGTCCCACCGTGGCGGAGTTGTTGTCAAGGCCGTAGACCTTGAGCCCCGACTCGGCAGCCCGGAGGGCCATCGGGAGGCCGACGTAGCCCTGGCCGACGACGACGAGCGTGGTGGTCATGAGTTCTCCTTGAACCAGTCCAGCGTGCGGTGGAGGCCCTCGGTGAGCTCCACCGGGGTCACCTCGGGGAACAGCGAGCGCAAGGTGGCGTTGTCGGCCTGCGAGTGAGGGACGTCCCCGGCGCGCGCCTCGCGGTGCTGCACGTCACCGGACAACCCAGACGCGCGCTCGATGGCTCCGACCAGCTCCAGCAGCGTGGTGTTGGTGCCGAACGCGAGGTTGACGGGCTCCGGGTGGCTGACCCGGCGTTCGCAGGCGTCGAGCAGCACTCGGCAGACGGTGCCGACATAGGTGAAGTCACGGGAGTTGGACCCGTCGCCGTTGATCCACAGGGTCTCGCCGCGCAACAGCGCGTCGATGAAGGTGGGGATGACGGCGGCGTAGACGTGACCCGCACGCTGCCGGGGCCCGAAGACGTTGAAGAAGCGGAACGCCAACGTCTCCATGCCGTACGACTGCTGGTAGGCGAGGGGGTACTGCTCGGTGGCGAGCTTGGTGACGGCGTACGGGCTGAGCGGGCGCACCCACTCTCGTTCCGACTTGGGCAGCGCGGGGTTGAGGCCGTAGACGCTGGAGGAGGAGGCAGCCACGACGTGCCCCACTCCAGCCGCTCGTGCTGCTTCCAGGACGCTGAGCGTGCCCGTGGCGTTGGCGGCGTGGGTGGCGAACGGGTCCTTGATGCTGCGCGGCACACTGCCCAGGGCGGCGAGGTGGACCACCGAGTCGACGCCGGACATCGCGGACGTCAGCGCGTCCACGTCCAGGATCGTGTTCTCGACGAACGTGACGTTCAGACCGTCGAGGTTGTCCGCGAAGCCGGTCGAGAGGTCATCGAAGACCGTGACCCGGTGACCGGTCGCGAGGACGAGCTCGGCGAGGTTCGAGCCGATGAAGCCGGCGCCCCCCGTGATCAGCACATGCACACGCAACATCCCCTACCTGACGACGCCTCCCGGACACGATGGCAGGCCTGACGATTGTAGTGACGCCGGAGACCGCCGGCGGAGTCGGGACCCGCGTGCGCTCGTACGCAGCGCTCCGATTGGGTCCTGGCCCCTCCGGCTCAGAGCGCGCAATCGAATCATCCTGACCATCAGCACCGGTTCGAGGCTGCACCCGGTCACGACTCTCGCGAACGTAGGTACACCGCCATGGCACCAACGCCGAGGGCCAGAACGGCGGTGCGTGCCCAAGCCACTCCGTCGACACCCATGAGGTCAGCCGCGGGGACGAACACCGCGAGGGATCCCAATGACATAGCGACGGTGAACAACAGCAGGGCCCTGAGCTTGTACCTCACCAGGAACAGCGGACGCTGATGCAGGGTGGCGAACGCGACAGCGACACCGACGACGAGAGCGATGGTGGGTCCGACGGCGCCCACGAAGTCCGAGCCCGCAAGCAGCCGGATCACAGGCGCTATGAAGGGGATGCTGAGCAGCGCGGCTCCCGCAAGTGGCAGCTCGACCCGCCAGAACACGCGCCGGACGATGACGGCACCGCCACTCGCGTCCCCCTCGGACTGCGCGCGCGCGAGCCTGGGGTACAGGACCGCCTGGAGCGGGATCCCGACACTGGCCGCCGGGCTCGTCAGCGTCTTGGCCAGCCGGTAGTAGCCCGCGGCGCTCGGTCCGACGAGGACCCCGACCAACAGGGTGTCCAGCTGCTTGAAGGCGGAAGCTGCAAGACTGGTCAGACCTGCATAGCCGACGAAGCCGAGGATCGCGCGCCGGCGGCCGCGGAGCGCCGAGAGGGACGCCCCTCGGATCCCTCCGCCGAGGTTCTGGCGCGAAACTCGGAGCGAGGCCGCGACGAACACCGCACACTCGATCGCGCTCACCGTCGCGAGTGTCCAGACGATCCCCGGCAGCCCGAATCCCCCGAGAGCCACGGCGCAGACGCTTGCGACGCGGATCGTCGCGACGAGAAACTGGAGGTTGCTCACGACGTCGAAGCGCTCGAACACACCGAGGATCGCACGACTCGTGGCGACAGGCGCGGTGGCCGCCATGCCGAGCGCCACCACAGGCATGAGGACTGCGTAGTCCCTTACGTGCAGAACAGCACTGGACGGGACCGCGAGGATCGCAACGAGCAGTAGCCCTCCCGCTCCCCAAGCGGCGTCCAGCAGCATCCCACCCCGGGTGACGGCACGACATCGGTCCAGATCGTCGACCGCCCGGAACTCCGTCATGTACCGAACCACCGCCTCGCCTGAGCGGGGGTCCAGGACGACGAAGACCAAGCTGGCGAAGGTGAACACCAGCGCGTAGACGCCGAAGAGATCGGGGCCGAGGGCTCGGGCGACGACGAGGCTCTGGACCAGACCGGCCGCCAGGGCAAAGCCCTCGGCTGACCAGAGGCGCCCCAGCTGCCCCCGCGCCCCGCTCCTTGGCAACCATCGCTCCTTGTCATGGTCGGGAATTCTTCGCGGACGCCCTTGTAGAGCGCGCCGGCAACGAGCATCGCGCCTGGGACCGCCGACTTCCACGGCAGTACGCGGACAAGTACGGTGACGCCATGCTATCCGCCCTTCGCAACGCGTTACGGAGCAGGCAGGGGTCCCCTCACGTGCCCGCGCACGGGTACGAGCCCCTCATCCGTGAGCGATCAGTAGCCGACTCCCTCAAGGCTGACGACATCCAGGCCCTCAACGAGCTCCTGCCCTGGGCGTGTTTCACGGTGGACGGCCAAGGACGGCGGGTGGGAAGGCCAGCCAACGCCACGAAGCGCTCGACCCCCCAGGTCATCCCCGACGAACGCATCGTCCGCCTGGACGCCGCCCTGGGACTACGGGACAAGCATGTCGTCGAGGTCGGCTGCTTCGAAGGAGTTCACACGATCGCGCTATGCGACCGCGCGGCGCGGGTCACGGCCGTCGACGCTCGCGTGGAGAACGTGGTCAAGACGTTGACGCGTACGTGGCTCTACGGCCACCGCCCCGAGCTGGCGGTCCAAGACGTGGAGGACGCGTCCGCGACCGACATCTACGAGTGCGACGTACTTCATCACAATGGCGTTCTCTACCACCTGCAGGACCCGGTGGGGCACCTCAGGCGCGCCCTCGCCAGGGTGCGGTCCGGAATGCTCCTGGACACCCACATCAGCCGCGAGCACGAGGCCACCTCCCAGTATCAGGTGGACGGTCAGTCCTTTCGGGTCAGGGAGGTCAAGGAATATCCGCGCAGCCCTTTCGCTGGGGTGTACCCGAGCGCGCGCTGGCTGCTCCTCGATGACCTGCGTGACGAGGTGCGCCGCGCAGGATTCGAAGACGTCGCGGTCGAAGAGGTGCGTGAAGAGCGGAACGGCCTCCGAGTTCTCCTCATCGCCCGCCGCGGCGAGGACCAGACGGAGTGACCGGACGGACGCTTCGTGCGGTCACGTTCGACTATTGGCGCACGCTGGTGTGGGAGCCTCCAGGCGAGCTGGAGCGGCTTCGGGTCGAGCACTTCGCGCCGCTCCTCGTTCGCGCCGGCCTCGCGGTGAGCGACGAACAGCTGCGTGCAGCACACGCCGCCGCCTTCGCGCGCGCGAGCGCCAGCTGGCGGGCGAACGTCCAGTACCGCGTCGAGCACGCCGCTGACGACATCCTGGACCACCTGGGCGCCGATGTGGACGCGCACGTGCGGGGAGAGCTCGCTCAGGCCTTCTCCGACGCAGGACGCCAGACTCCGCTGCAGCTGGCTCCCGGGATCGAGGATGCACTCGTCAGCATCCGTTCGAAGGGGCTGCGGGTCGGCATCGTCTGCGATGTCGGCCTGACACCGTCACCGGTTCTTCGCGAGCACCTGGAACGTCACGGCTTGCTCGAGCTCTTCGACCACTGGAGCTTCAGCGACGAGACAGGCGACTACAAGCCCGCGACGGCTCCTTTCGTCCATGCCTGCCGAGGACTGCACGTCTCGGCCGAGCATGTCGCGCATGTGGGGGATCAGCGTCGCACCGACATCGTGGGCGCCATGAAAGCGGGGATCGTCGCAGTTCGCTACGCCGGTGTCTTCGATGATCTCGACTCCTCATTTCCGTCGGGCGACGTGGTCATCGAGCACCACGATGCGCTCATGGGTGCGCTGGGGATCGCGTGACCGCGCCTAGGTATAGTGCGCCCCATGGTTGATCCGGCAGCACGCGTGCTGCGCATCGAGGCAGAGGCACTCACTGCAGCGGCGGACCGCCTCGATGAGGCCACCTACGCCGACGCCGTGAAGTCGATGGCCGATACGGACGGCCCCATCCTCACGACGGGGGTCGGCACATCAGGCGTCGTCGCCCGAAAGCTCGCCGCGACCCTGACGAGCACGGGAAGCCGTGCCGTCTTCCTGCACCCTTCGGACGCCTTGCACGGGCAGCTCGGCCTCCTCCGAGAGCGCGACGTCGTGGTTGCGATCAGCAACAGCGGAGAGACGGAGGAGATTCTCGCGGCGCTCCCTTACCTCCGGTCGCGGAACGCACAGATCATCGCGATCGTCGGCACTGCGGACTCCACCCTGGGACGCAGCGCGGCCGTGGTTCTCGACGCGTTTGCCGAGGTGGAGGCGTGTCCTCTCAATCTCGCGCCGACGTCGAGCACGACCCTCGCGCTGGCGGTCGGCGATGCCCTGGCGGTGAGCCTGATGGCCTACAAGGACATCACCGCAGAGAACTTCGCGCTGAACCACCCGTCTGGCCGCCTCGGCCGACGGCTGACGCTCTCTGTGGCCGACTTGATGCAACCGGTGGCAGCGATCGGCAGCGTTGCAACGAGCACCTCCCTGCTTGAGGTCCTCGCGTGCATCACTTCCGGCGGCGTAGGAGCCGCTGTCGTCGTGGATGGCGACCGTCTGGCGGGCCTGATCACCGACGGGGACGTGCGCCGGTGCCTCGGTCGCTTGGACGACACCTCGATCTCGTCAGTGACCGCCGCCGACGTGATGACCAGGGACCCCGAGGTCGTCGGCGCGGAGACCGCGGCCTATGACGCGCTGCTCACCATGGAACAGCGCGAGTCACAGATCTCTGTGTTGCCCGTCGTGGATGGGTCGAGAGTGGTGGGTATCGTGCGCCTCCACGACCTCATCCGGAGCGGGCTGTAATGGCGGGTGCAGTCCGCGCGCTGGCCGTGATCCCAGCTCGCATGGCCAGCACGCGCCTACCGGGCAAGCCCCTGCTCCTGATCGAAGGACGCACGATCGTCCAGTGGGTCCACGACGCCACGGCGAGCAGCGGCGTCTTCGACCGCGTGGTCGTCGCCACCGATGACGAGCGCATCGCCGAGGCGGTCGACGCGTTCGGTGGGGAGTCGCTGATGACCTCGTCGGACGTCACGACGGGGAGTGAGCGGGTCGCCGAGGCGGCGGCCGCGATAGGCGATCGCTTCGATGTCGTGGCCAATGTGCAGGGCGACCAGCCGTTCGTCTCAGCGGGGGACCTGCGCGCACTGATCGCCCCGTTCACAGCGGATCCCCAACCCGAGATGACCACTCTGGCCGCACCCCTCGACGCCTCGTTGGCAGACGATCCGAGTGCCGTCAAGGTCGTGACCGACCTCCAGGGACGAGCGCTGTACTTCTCCCGCAGTCGGATCCCCGCCCAGCATCCCGGGTCGCCGGAGCTGGTCCCCCTGCGGCACCATCTCGGGCTCTACGCGTTCCGCTGGGACTTCCTGCCCGTGTTCGCAACCCTGCCCCCCACGCCCCTGGAACAGATGGAACAGCTCGAGCAGCTGCGCGCTCTCGAGCATGGCTATGCGGTCCATGTGGGAGCCGCGGAGAAGAGCACGATCGAGGTCAACACGGCCGACGACTACGAGCGCGCAGTTGCTGCTAGCCGAAGGAGCTTCCCATGAGCGCCGTCCAGGTCGCCCCCGGTCTCACCATCGGCGGCGGCGCTCCGCTTGCTCTGCTGGGGGGACCGTGCTCGATCGAGTCCCCCGAGATGACGCTGCGCACAGGTGAAGCCATCAAGGCCGTCACAGACCGTCTGGGCGTGCCCTACGTGTTCAAGGCGTCCTTCGACAAGGCCAACCGCAGCTCCGTCACCTCCTATCGAGGCATGGGGGTGGAGGAGGGCATCCGGATCCTGGAGAAGGTCAAGAACGAGCTCGGCGTTCCCGTGGTCACGGACATCCACGAGTCCTGGCAGGCAGAGCCGGTGGCCGAGGTGGCCGACATCCTTCAGATTCCCGCGTTCCTGTGTCGGCAGACGGACCTCCTCGTGGCTGCCGCGCGGACCGGTCGCGTGGTGAACGTGAAGAAGGGCCAGTTCATGAGCCCGCCGGAGATGTCCAACGTCCTGGCCAAGCTCCAGGAGTCCGAGGCCGCCGGCGTCATGCTGACCGAGCGGGGGTCGTCGTTCGGGTACAACAATCTCGTCGTCGACTTCCGAGGACTTGCACAGATGCAGGCCATGGACGTGCCCGTGGTGATGGACGCGACCCACAGCGTGCAGATGCCCGGCGCGCTCGGCGCCTCGTCGGGCGGACAACGCGAGTATGTTCCCGTCCTCGCTCGTGCTGCGGTGGCAGTCGGTGTCGACGCCCTCTTCATGGAGATCCATCCCGACCCGGATCGCGCCCTCAGCGACGGCCCGAACATGGTTCCGGTCCAGCATCTCGAGCAGCTTCTGATCGAGTTGTTGATGCTGGACCAGGTACGTCGCAATTCGAGTCGAGTCGACCTAGGAGCGACCAATGATTGAGTTCGAGACATGGGCGGCTTCGAGGCCGTTCGGTGATCAGCGCGAGTTCCTCGTGTTGGGCAAGGGCCCGACCTACGCACGCAAGGACGAGTTCGACCTCAGTGGCTACGTCACCATGTCGTTGAACCACGTGGTCACCCAGCAACCGGTCGACATCGCTCACATGATCGACTTTGACGTCGCGGAGCAGTGCGCCGAGAGCATCGCCGCCAATGCGCGCTGGTTGCTCATGCCGCGCCATCCCCACCTCGGCTTCAGCCGGGCCCGGCTGTCACTCGACGAGCTCATCCGCTACGTGCCGGCTCTCGCTGAGCTTGATGCGGCGGGTCGGATCGTGTGCTACGACCTGCACTCGAAACCAGCGGGGCGCAAGGGCGGCGTGACCGTGACAGCGCAGTACTTCAGCTCCGAGGCGGCGGTGGACCTCGCCGGACACCTGGGGGCGAGTCGAGTTGCCACCTTGGGAGTTGATGGCGGCACGCAGTACGCCGGCCACTTCTCTTCGCTGGACGGCACGACGCGACTGGCCAACGGGCAGCCGAGTTTCTCGCTCCAGTTCGAGGGGATCTCCCGGATCGCGCGCCAGCACGGGATCCAGGTCGACGCGCTGGTCCCCCCGTTGAAGGTCTTCGTCGGTGTGCAGGAACGCGAGCTGATCGCGGCACGAGTGCTCGCCTTCACCATCAATGAGCACGCGAGCCAGCCGGTGCAGGTCGAGCACCTGCAACCGGTGGATCGTGTGCCGGTCGATCCGCGCAACAGACAGCGGACACCGTTCTCATTCAGCCGTTTCCTCATCCCCGAGCTGATGGGGTACCAGGGTCGTGCCCTCTACGTCGACTCGGACATGCAGGTGTTCGACGACATCACCAAGTTGTGGGACATTCCGTTCGACGGCGCAAAGGTGCTGTGCACGAATCAGACCTTTATCCCCCCGCAGTGGGTCGGGAGTCCCAGCTTCCACCCGGGGCTGCAGATGAGCGTCATGATGCTCGACTGCGGAGGTCTCAAGTGGGACATCAACGAGATCATCGATCGTCTCGACGCGGGCGCGCTCACCTACGAAGACCTGTTGTTCAAGATGGCAGTCGTGCCTTCCGACGAAGTCCGCGACGGTCTCCCCGAGGGATGGAACCACCTTGAGCACTACATTCCCGGTGAGACCAAGCTGATCCACTACACGGCGGTACCGACGCAACCGTGGAAGAGCGAAGACAATCCCAACGGTCGGCTCTGGGAGGACGCTTTCGTACGGGCCTGCAAGGCCGGGTACGTCGACGCCGACCTCGTCGAGCGCCACATCAAGGCGGGACACGTTCGGCGATCCCTGCGGTCTCTCGTCCCTGCCACGGAGCAGCCGACCCAGGTCTTCTCCAGTGCCCTCCAGGCTGAGCTGGCCGCAACCCAACGAGAGCTCGACCGACGTGACAGGCTGCGCCCCAAGCGCGTCATCTCCGCCGGCGCCAGGCGCGTGAACCGGCTCGCTGCGAAGCAGGGAGCACGGGCTCTTAGTCGATTACGACGATGAGGCGTCGCGGAGCAGGGCTGCTCGTTCGATGACGTCCCTCCACTGCCGAGAGATGACTGAAGGCGCATAAAGCCGCTCGGTGATCTCTCGGCCAGTTCGCACGTGATCCGCCCTGAGTGACTTGTCCTGCAAGTACTCGACGACGTGCTCCTCATAACCGCCGAACCTGACGCATTCCCGGTAGTCGAGGTAGCTCGGGAGCGGGTCGGTTACAACGTTCATCCCATGCTGGAACGCTGTGGCGACCCTGTTGCTGGTCTTTCCCCGGGTCACGGCGTTGATCTCGACGGGGAGAACAGCGACGTCGGAGACTGCTGCCACGCGCGCGAACGCTTTCGCGCTCCATGGGACGTAGCGGGCTCTCAGATCAGGCGGGACTGGAAGCCTGGAGAAGGCGGCCCGGGAGTTGCTCATGACCACGAGATCGAAGGGGTGCTCGACGCCTGCTCTGCCGAGCGCGGGCAGCACCCGGGCCAAGTCGCGGATCCCGAAGGGCAGGTCATGCGCCCCTGCCGTCCCGAACCACAAGACTCTGTCCACGCGGGAAGGGTCGCGGTAACGGCGACGGAAGCGGGATTGTGGGCGTGGGCGAATGACGTCCAGAGCGTCGTTGACGACGATGGTTTCCGGGTGCGGTACCACCTCCCCGAGCTCACTCGTGCAGACGCTGACCACATCGACGTGCGGGAGAATCGCCATCAATCGTGCTGCCCTCGCCTCGAGCACCGGATCAGCGTCATTCTTGACGAAATGATTGTCGCAAAGGTCCAGAACGACTGCTCCCCCGGAGGCGCGGTGCTGTTGAGCCATTGCGAGGTGATCTTGCGAGTAGGCCTTCTGGAGGATGAGGACTTCATCGGGTGTCGGTCCACCGCGTCCCAACACGCGCGCACTGACCCCATCCTGACGCAGGATGTCGACCGGGTTGTGGGTCCGGAGCCGCACGCTCGCGACCCTCTTGTCATCCACGAACGGCAGCCAGGCCGCACGAAGAGTCATCGCGTGATGAAAGCGTGGTATCTGTCGTTCCTTCCAAGCTTGGCGAGGCCGGCGACCATCAGGCGCAGGGCGATCCTCGCCAACGTCGACCGTGGAACCTCAGGTGCTCCTTCGTAGGAGTCCACTCGTCCTGTCATGAGCAACCAACTGCGCCAAACGTCCTTGATGATCGTCTCCGGAACGACGGTAATTGACGACGCCCCCAGTCGATTTGCCAAGGCGGTCAGCGACGCGGAAGGAACGAGAGTGACATGCACCAGCTGAAAGAAGTTGCTGCGTCGGCGAGCGAGCATGCATGCCGGTCCCCGCGGGTCAGGGGTGATGATGTGTAGGACGCCCCCCGGGTTGAGGCTCCGCAGCAGGGCACTCACCTGCTCCGAGGGCCGATAGAGGTGTTCGATGACGTGACTGAGGCGCACGACATCGAACCGCTCGGTCGACAGCCAAGACCAGAACGAGTCATCGACAAGGCGAACGTCGTGACCCGCCTCTCGGGCACCTCGGAGGCCATCCTCCGAAAAGTCCGCCGCGCAGGTCTGCCAGCCGATCTCCCTGGCGGTGTTGACGAACGTGGCAGATCCACAGCCAAAATCCAGCACCCTAAGAGGGAGAGTCTCGGCCGTCGGACGGTAGGTGCGCGCCAGAGCGGCTTGCAGCGGACCGCCACCCCCTCCGTCTCCCACAAGGCCCGGGGCGCGGGCTCCCGCATCATCGGAGTAGGGCGCGTAGGAATGCCCGTAGAAGCCTCCCACCGCGGATTCACTGACGCGCTGGCTCAACACCCGACACCCACAGCCCTCGCACCGCGAGTAGTCGAGCCGGACGGGGATCCCGGTGCTGTCGGCACAGCCGGCCCGCCAAGCGGTCAACGCCGAGTTCCCACACATCGGGCACGCAACAACGGTCTCCGTTACCAGGTCGGCGACCGATGAGCGCTGACTGTTGTCGTTCGTCGTCACGGCGACCCCTCCTCATACTCAACAACTCGTACTGCCCCGTGTCGCTAGTGCGAGGGCCAATGCAGTAGGCAGACCATGCTACGCGCTGGCAGGACTCTGGATGGCAGGTGGGTGAGCTCCCCCGGGTGTGACGTCCAGGGGACGGTGTTTCGTGACACCGCCCGGATCTGCCGGGGGCCAAGGCCTCCGGATGTGGAGCGGACGTGTCTACCGCATAAGTTCACACCTGGGAGGCGTCCGTGTCCTACGGGAAAACGGCTTCGACGCCGAAGGTTCGGTTGAGGCTCGGCAGTCTGATCGTCGGGCGAACGTCTGACGGAATCGGCGCTCGAACTGCCATTGCGCGAGTGACTGCTCGTGCGAGCTCAATCCTTTTCTCGAACGGTCTGGAAATACCGGGGCCTTCGTTCCACAACTGTCGGATAGGGCCAAGCAGGCAGCGCCTGCTCCGTAACCACGAACATGTGAGGGAGGCCCAACGCGTAACCGCGTCACAGCGGCCGGGTCACTCCATCATCGCGCCTAGACGAAGCCGGGCAAAGCTTGCGGTGACAGCCGTCAATCAAGGGGAGCTCAAGTCCTGAGCCACTGGAGGGACGGCTGGTCATGGACGCCGCAAACTTCGACGCAGGATCCACCGGGTAAAGCGCCATTGGGTGTTTCGGTCGACCCGGCCGACGCGTCCCGTCGCCGCAGCCACCAGGGACTTGAGGATCGCTTCGGTCAGTGCCACGCCACGGAAGAGGATGCGCGAGGACGCGGTGCGTGAGTGGTAGGCCAAGGCGGACTCATAGCTGCGCTGCAGGGCGAGCAGCAGGTTGCGGGAGGCAGAGACTCCGCCGATGTGCATGACCCTGAACCGTGGGTCGACGCAGATCGTGCCGCCGGCCGCTCGCCACCGGCGACAGAAGTCGAGGTCCTCGTAGTACATGAAGAAGTCCGTGTTGAACCCCCCGACCTCAAGAAAGCGTCGGCGGTCGACGGCGAACGCTGCGCCACTCACAAAGCCCACGGAGGTGGCTCCGTCCAGCTCTCGCATGGCCGGTTGCCATCGAAGAAGGCGGATCGCGATCTCTCTTCTCAGGGTTCGCTCTGCCCCGAACGTGCTCTGAAGCTCGCCCGCCTGTGAATAGACCGTCGGAGCGACGATGCGAGAAATGGTCGGCTGCAGGACCTCCCCGAAGTCAAGAATCTCCGTGTCCGGATTCAAGAACAAGATGGTGTCAGCCTCCGACATCTCCGCCAGCCGGTTGCAGGCTTTGGCGAACCCGAGGTTTGATCCGTCCCCGAGCACCTCGATGCTGAGGGTGGAGGTGGTGAGTTTCGCACCCAGTGCGAGACGAAGGACGTCTGTGTCCGAGTTGCTCCAGATCGTCATCGTGGTGCCTGCTGGAAGGTTGCGTTCGGCGGAGTCGATGAGCCCCGGCAGCTCCGGTTCGCTGTTGTAGGCGACGACGAGGACCTCCCAGCCGGCCGAAACCTGTTCGTTCATCAGCCTGCCTTTCGATCGAGCCGCGACCTCCACCACGCTGCCAGGAAGGTGAACCCGGCGGCCGCCATCGGGGTCAGCAACACGGACGTCTGCACACGCAGCCGCTGCATGGTGCCGTAGTTGGCGCTTGTGATCATCAGCGCGCCGGCGAGGGCCAGGGCGGGCAGCACCACGAGAAGCAGTCGCAGACGGTTGGACGCGCGCCACCAGCCCAGCACGGCCAGACCCAGGATCGCGAGCCACAGGGCCGCGTCAAGGGCGAACGGAGCACCGAGGCTGGGCCACTCCCAGGGATAGGGCCCCAGTGCCACGCGAATCGCGGAGTCGAGGAACGACGTCGCCACCGTGCCCTCGACATCACCGCCGGCCTCGCCACCGAAGCTGGTGTCGGCGTTGCTGAGGTCGGAGCGCTTCGCCTCGATGTCGTCGACCGTGGTGTAGCCGAAGAGGAGCGACGCCAGTCTCGGCGACAGCACCAGCATGGCGAGCATCGCCACCCCGCAACGGGGAAGCAGGGTGCGGAGCTTGGCGGTCAGGACGAGGACCACCATGCTGACGCCCGCGAGGATGACCGCGGCAGTGCCGCGGAACCACATGAGAGCGACTAGGGCGGCGACCATGATCGCGAGGTCGCGGACCGTGATCCCGCGTGCGAGGCCGACGAGTGCGTAGAGGAACACGGCCATCAGCAGCCAGGTAATCGACTCGCGCAGGAGGAGCGCGGACCAGAACAGTGCCGGCGGGAACAGGGCCACCACCCACGCCGTGGGCCCGGACGGCAGGTCGGCACGCTTGGCCAGCGCTGCCAGCGCGGGGATGAGGAGTCCGTGTGAGGCCCAGTTCAGGACCAGTCCGATCCCCGGCGCGGTCCCGACCACGAAGTAGACGGCGCCGAGCATCACCGGGAAGGCTTCCTTCCCGTCGGTGACCTCCGACGGATCGGGCCCACCCTTCCAGGACGCCGCGAACTCCTGGCCGAGGTCGTCGTACACGATGGCATCAGGGGCCCACAGGCCGATCGCGGCATAGAGGCCGATGGTGATCACCCCTTGCGCCGCCAGGCCTGCGGCTGCGGGGCGGACGACCCCGACGCGGTGAGCCCACGCCAAGGTCGCCGCACCTCCCACGAGGATGCAGGCGACCAGTGCGAGCCACGCCGAGAGTCCCATTCGGCAAACCTTAACGACCGGACGACCCCAGCTCGGAATGCCGGCACCGTGCGGGCCACGTCCTGGGAGGCGCAGGAACGCGAGACGATGTGGGGTGTCGCGCGTCAGTGACGCCGCGTGCCGTGGCGCCGAGGGGCTCGTGGCTCCGTGAGCAGCACGAGCGCCCAGAAGCCGAGAGGGATCACGAGCATGGGCTCGGTGATGCCGAAGACCAGCAGGTCGACCACGCACAGGAGGACGAACCGAAACCGTCGAGCGTCGTCCCCCCTGGAGAGGGCCTGCGACTGCTTCGCGGGACGGCTGGCAGTCCAGACGACCGACACGACGACCGCTAGCACGAGCACCACACCGACCATCCCCAAGTCGATGATGAGGTCGATGAACGAGTTGTGTCCATGGGTCAGGAACAGGCCGCCGGCCGCCCCATAGATGCCCTCCGCCACGGCATTGGGTGGCGCAAACAGCCACGGGTGCGCCCACACGGCCCCCCACCCGAAGCCGACCACCGGCCTGTGTGCTGCCACGGTCAACGTGGCCTCCCAGAACGGCAACCGGTCCGAGAACGTCCCCGGTCCGATGCCGGTGAAGCCGAGGGCTGCCGCGCCACCCACCGTGATGGCGATGACGCCCGCGATCCAGGCGTCCCGGCTGCGGCGCCTCCACGTACGCCCCTTCAGGCGGGGCGCCGCCCACAGGAGGGCGGCTGTGGCGATCATGGCCGCAGCCGTGAGGTAGCCGGTCGTCGACTCGGCGAGGTAGACGCCGTACAGCAGGCCGGCGCCCATCCCCACCCACAGGACGATGCTCAGCGGCGTCCGCGGCCACAGGGCCAGCCAGCCGGCCAGTCCCAGCGTCACCGTGTACGCCAGGATGTTCGGGTTGGTGCCGACGCCGGCGAAGACGATCGGCTCGGTCACGTCGAGCGTCTCGAAGTACGACCCCGGCAGCCGCTCGCGGAACGCCAGGACCGACAGCCCGGTGACCGCCAGTCCGCCGTAGGCGAATCCCAGCGCCAGCACCTCGCCGGCGACCTGGGAGTAGGTCATCACCGCGAGTGCGCCCAACGTCAGGTAGAGCCCGAAGGTCTCCATCGTCGCGCCGGGCTGGATGGACCACACGTTGGAGGCCAGGCCCCATGCGAAGAACGCCAGCAGAGCGAGGTTGAGACGGGGCACACGCAACCACGGGATCGAGATGACCACTGCGAGTGCGGTGATCAGCACGGCACGCTGGAGCGAGATTGCGAACAGCGGCTCGTAGACGAGCGGGTTGGACAACAGGTAGAAGTCGAGGCCGATCACCACGGTCCACAGGTGGCCCCGCCACGTGGCGAGCGTCGCGCGCTCGCGTCGCGGCCGGAAGAGCCGTGGACCGCCGGTGGCGACGTGCGAGCCGATGCTCAAGGCGAACGCCTGGGCCCGGTCGGCGATCCCATGAACTCCGGCATCGTCACCGAGGAGCCGGCGGCGATCCCGTCTCGTCGCAGGACCTTGCCCACGGTCGCCAGGAGGATCCTCACGTCCCCGCGCAGGGTGTGGTGGTCGACGTACTGCACGTCCAGCTCGAACTTGCGCTCCCAGGTCAGCGCGTTGCGTCCGGAGACCTGCGCCAGTCCGGTGAGACCCGGCCTGACCTCGTGCCGGCGAGCCTGCTGCGGGGTGTACCGCGGCACGTACTGCATCAGCAGCGGGCGCGGGCCGACCAACGACATGTCGCCGCGCACGATGTTCCACAGTGAGGGCAGCTCGTCGAGACTGCTCGCGCGCAGGACGCGCCCGAGCCCGGTCATCCGGTCGGCGTCGTCGATCAAGCCGCGCGAGGGGTCAGGATCGAGCATGGTGCGGAACTTCACCATCTCGAAGGGCACTGCATGCAGTCCCGGCCGTTCCTGGCGGAACAGCACCGGGCGGCCAAGTCGAAGGCGGACGAGCAGCGCGACGAGGCCCTGGACCGGCAGGCTGGCCACGAAGGCGGGAATGGCGACTGCCAGATCGAACGCTCGCTTGCCATCCACTGGTTGTTTGTCCCCTTCATCCTCTTCGGCCCGCCGGATTGTACGCCGACGCTACGCCGACTGACCGGCGGTCTGACGCTCTCGTGGCACAGTGAACCCGTGAGCACTCGCATCGTCATTGTCGGCGGGGGCGGCTTCGGGCGTGAGGTCATCGATGTCATCGAGGCCATCAATGCCGCCGCGCCGGAGCCCCTCTGGGAGCTGGTGGGAGTCGTCGACGACTCCTTGGCCCCGGACAATCGCGAGCGCCTGGCGAAGCGCTCGATCTCCTACCTGGGGACCGCTGACGACTTCCTTGCCACGTGCGGAGGACCCGTCGCCTACGCAGTTGGCATCGGCGCACCGTCCGTCCGACGCAAGGTCGCGCTCCGCTTCGAGGAGGGCGGGCACTCCGGCGCGATCCTCCTCCACCCCAGCGCGACGATGGGCTCCGAGGTCACGATCGGCGCCGGCACCGTGGCGTGCGCCGGCGTCCGGATCACCACCAACATCACGATCGGCCGGCACGTCCACCTCAACCCCAACGTCACGGTCGGGCACGACACCTCGGTCGGCGACTTCGTCAGCCTCAACCCCAGCGCGTCGATCTCTGGGGATTGCGTCGTCGAGAGCGGCGTGCTGGTCGGGGTCGGCGGCATCGTGCTGAACCGGCTGCGGGTGGGGCAGGACGCCGTCGTCGGCGGGGCGGCGTGCGCCGTGCGCGACGTGGCTCCTGGGACCACGGTCGTCGGCGTGCCGGCCCGGCCGCTGGGCCAGCGCTGAGGCGTGCCTGCGCGGAGCCTGGGATCGCGAGAGGACGACAGCGTGGGCGACCTCGTGAGCGCGTACGGGTACCTCTGAGACGCCGGCTGGATGTTCCGACCCCACCCGTAGGGTTTCGGCCATGACCGAGACCCCTTCCGTCCGAGACCTCCTGGAGCAGATCCAGGGGCACGGCGCCTGGGCGGTCATCCGGCGCAAGGCAGCACCCACCGCGGGCCTGGTCGGCGGCACGCCGCACGAGGTGGCCTCCCTGCTCGACATCCCGCTGGAGACGGGCGCACCGGCGCCCGGGCGCAGCGCGGACCGGCTCGCCGCCGTGCCGTTCCGGCAGGTGCGCGAGCGCGGCTTCGCCGCCGTCGACGACGGCACCCCGCTGACCGTCGTGGACATCGAGGCCGAGCACGAGGTCGCGGTCGAGGACCTGCTCGCCGCGCTGCCCGACGTGCCGGTCGAGTTCGCCGACCGGGGCGGCTTCTCCACCAGCGACGCCGACTACGGCGACGTCGTCGAGGCGATCATCCGCGACGAGATCGGCCAGGGCGAGGGCGCCAACCTGGTCATCGGCCGGCACTACCGGGCGGTCGTCGCCGACTGGGACGCCGCTCGCGCGCTGACCGTCTTCCGACGGCTGCTGGAGCGCGAGCGCGGGGCGTACTGGACGTTCTGCTTCTTCACCGGCGACCGGTTCCTCATCGGCGCCAGCCCTGAGCGGCACGTCTCGGTGCGCTCCGGTGACGTCCGGATGAACCCGATCTCGGGGACGTTCCGGGTCGCCGCCCCCGCCGACGGCGCCGGCGACGTGAAGGACCGGCTGCTCGACTTCCTGGCCGACGAGAAGGAGATCTTTGAGCTCTTCATGGTCGTCGACGAGGAGCTGAAGATGATGTGCGACATCTGCCACGAGGGCGGCCAGGTGCTCGGGCCGTTCCTCAAGCCGATGACCCACCTCATCCACACCGAGTACCTGCTCGCGGGTCGCTCCGACCGCGACCACCGCGAGATCCTGCGCGACACGATGTTCGCCGCGACGGTGACCGGCGCGCCGGTGGAGAACGCCTGCCGGCTGATCGCCGACTACGAGCCCGAGGGGCGCGGCTACTACGGCGCCGCGCTGGCGCTCTTCGGCCGGTCGCCCCACGGCACGCCGACCATGGACAGCCCGATCCTGATCCGCACCGCCGACGTCTCGCCGGCCGGCGAGCTCAAGGTCACCGCGGGGGCCACCCTGGTCCGCGACTCCACGGCGGCCTACGAGGTCGCCGAGACGCGGGCCAAGGCCGGCGGCATCCTCAGCGCCTTCGGGCTCGTCGACGCCGCGCTCTCCGACGGCACCGACATCGCCGACCTCGCGCGCGACGAGGACGTCCTCCTCGCGCTGGGCTCCCGCAACCAGCGGCTGTCCCGCTTCTGGCTCACCGACCAGGCGGGGGAGCCCGCCGACCCAGGCCTCGCCGGGAGGACGGCGGTGATCCTGCACGGCGAGGACGACTTCGTGAACATGCTCGTCCACGTGCTGGGGGTGTTCGGCATGACCTCGCGGGTCGTGCGGCACGAGGACTACACAGCGGGAGCGTTCGACGGCGCCGACCTGGTCATCGTCGGCCCCGGCCCGGGCGACCCGCGCGAGGGTGACCACCCCAAGATCGCCGCCTTCCGGAAGGCCGTCGACGACCTCCTCGCCTCCGGCCAGCCGTTCCTCGCGGTGTGCCTGGGCCACCAGACGCTGTGCCAGCGACTGGGGCTCGAGCTCGGCTACAAGGACGTCGTCTTCCAAGGGACCCAGTCGCCGGTCCGGCTCGACGGCCGCACCGAGCGCGTCGGCTTCTACAACACGTTCGTCGGTCGCGTCCCGGCCGGCGCCCTGCCGGACGGCGTACGTGTCGAGGCCGACGAGGCCACCGGCGACATCCACGCGCTGGTCGGGCCGCACTTCCGGGGCATCCAGTTCCACGCCGAGTCGATCCTCACCGAGAACGGCTACGACCTGCTGCACGCGGCGGTGCGCGACCTCCTCACCCCGACACCCGATATCTGAGGACGCCACGTACGTCATCGGGGGCGGAATCCGACCACCACGTCCTCAGGTATCGGCTAAAGTTGAGTGAACGAGTAGACATTGATGTCGGCGCGGCGGGCAACCGATCGGGTGCCCGACGCGTCACTCTTCTGTAGCCAGCGCAGGACACGACGGGGGACAGGTGCACCACCACTTCAGACGGGCCTGGGCCGGCGTGTGCCTCCTCGCTCTCGTGGCATGCGCGTCGACCGACGGGTCGACCCCGCGAGACGACGCGCGGCCACCCACGTCGCGGAGCTCGGCGTCGTCGGTCGGCGACCTGCAGCCCGCGGCCAGCCGGGCCGCCCGGCCCAACATCGTCGTGGTGATGCTCGACGACTTCTCGATGGACCTCGTCCAGACGATGCGGTCGGTGCAGCGGATGCGGAGGGCGGGCGCCAGCTATCCCCACGCGTTCGTCACCGACTCGCTGTGCTGCGTCTCGCGCTCGAGCTTCTTCACCGGCCAGTACCCTCACCAGACCGGCGTCCGCACCAACACCTCCAACAAGGGCACCTCGATGCTCGGCGGCTGGCCCGCCTTCGACACCCGCGGCAACCCGGAGCGTGCCTTCAACGTGCGGCTCCAGCAGGCCGGCTACACGACGGGCTTCGTGGGCAAGTTCCTCAACGAGTACGAGTGGGTGCCCGGCCAGGCCCTCCCGCCGGTGGTGCCGGGCTGGTCGGGCTTCGACGCCGTCTTCGGGTCGGCCTACGACGGGTGGGACTTCGCCAGCACGTCCCTGGTCGACCAGCGGCTGCAGGTGCGGCAGCACCCCGCGCCCGCCGCCGGCGCGAGTGACGCGGCCAAGGACCGTGCGTACGCCGGGACGGTGATCGGCGACCTGGCGATGGACGTCCTCGAGAGGGGCGAGGCCGCCGACGCTCCCTACTTCCTCGAGGTCGCGCTGTACGCCCCGCACAACCGCACCCAGGCCGAGGGCTACTACCCCGGTGACCCGCTGTTCCCGCCGATGTTCCGCGACCGCGAGGGCGAGCGCGGCTGCGGACGGGTGGCGTGCAGCAAGCTGACGGTGGCCGACCTCCCCGGGTTCGGCGACAAGCGCGCCGACAACCGCCCGCGCACGGCCGCCGGCAAGCCGGCGCGGGCCTGGAACACCGGGCCGACCATGCCGGCAGCGATCGCCGTCCGCGACCTGCGCGACCGCGCGCGGATGGCCCAGTCCGCCGACCGGCTGATCTCGCGGATCCTCGGTGCGGTCGGGCCCGACACCTACGTCGTGCTGACCTCCGACAACGGCTTCCACCTCGGCCAGAACGGCATGGGTCGCGGCAAGGGGACGCCGTACGACACCGACGTGCGGGTGCCGCTGCTGATCACCGGACCGGGCGTGGTGCCGGGGGCGCGCAAGGAGGTCACCAGCAACATCGACCTCGCGCCGACCTTCGAGGAGCTCGCCGGGCTGCCGCCCGCGCCCTACCGCAGCGGGCTGTCGCTGGTGCCGACCCTGGCCCAGCCGAAGCTCGCGCGGCAGTCGTACGCGTTCCTCGAGCACACCCAGCAGACGCTCACCGGGGGCGACCCGGATGCCGCCTTCAGCGGGTCGGAGCTCGACCGGATCCCGTCCTACACCGCGGTGCGCAGCAGGACGGCGCTGCTGGTGCGTCTCGACCTCGACCCCCGGCCGCGGAGGACGAAGTGGGGCTACGAGTTCTACAACTACAAGCTCAACGCGTACGAGCTGCGCAACAACGTCGCCAACCCCAAGCGGCGTGAGGAGGTGGCGCTGCTGATGGCGAAGCTCGCCGCCTTCGACGGTTGCAGGGAGACGGGCGACCAGCCCGTCTCCGCCGCCTGCCGCACGGTCACGCAGTAGCACTAGCCATGCCCTAGTCTCCGAGCGTGACGCCAGACGTGATCGTGGTCGACCACCACGACTCCTACACGTGGAACCTGGTGCACCTCCTCGCCCGGGTGACCGGCGTCCTGCCGCGGGTCGTGCAGCACGACGAGGTCGAGCCCGACGACGTGCTGCGCCACTCGCACGTCGTGCTTTCCCCGGGGCCGGGGCATCCCGCCGACCCCGCCGACTTCGCGGTCGGGCGCGAGGTGCTGCTGGCGGGCAGTCGGCCGGTGCTCGGCGTGTGCCTGGGGATGCAGGGGCTGGTGACGGCGTACGGCGGCACGGTCTCGCGGGTCGAGCCGGCGCACGGCGAGGTCGCCTCGATCCGGCACGACGGCGCGGGAGTCCTGGCCGGCCTGCCGCAGCCCTTCGAGGCCGCTCGCTACCACTCCCTCGCCGCGCTCGCCCTCCCCGACGACCTGGTCGCCACGGCCTGGAGCGAGGACGGGGTGGTGATGGGCGTACGGCACGTGTCCCTCCCGCTGGAAGGCGTGCAGTTCCACCCCGAGTCGGTGGTGTCCGAGCACGGCGAGACCCTGATCAGGAACTTCCTCTCGTGAGCGAGCGCAGTGATCCCGTCCCCTTCTTCCGCGACGTCGCGGCCGCGCACCGGCGCTGCTTCTGGCTCGACGGCGGCGGTGCGCGGGAGTGGTCCGGGCGTCGCTCGATCATCGGCTGGCTCGAGGACGACGACGTCTCGCTGACCTTCTCCGCCGCGCGACGCGAGGTGCGCGCGCACGCCGGCGGGACGTCGTCGGTGGTCGGGGACGACATCTTCGAGGTGCTGGAGGAGCGGATCGGCGCAGGGGAGCAGTGGTTCGGCTACCTCGGCTACGCCTCGCGCACCGACCTCCCCGGCTCGCCCGATCCGGTGCTCCCCGACGCGGTCTGGATGCGGCCGCGGGCGGTGCGGGTCTTCGAGCACGAGGTGGCGGATCAGGCGGAATCCCCGCGTACGCGGGGAAACCCGCACCACCAGGGGGTTGCAACCCCCATGCAGAGCAAGAATCCCCCCAGCGGTGTGCCGCCCACGTCGTACGCCGACGCCTTCGCCGCCGTCCAGGAGCACCTGCACGCCGGCAACTCCTACGAGGTCAACCTGACCCACCGCCTCACCCGCGATGCCGACCTCGACCCGGTCACGGCCTACCTCCGGCTCCGCGACCTCAACCCCGCGCCGTACTCCGGCTTCCTCCAGCACGACGTCGCCGAGGCGCGGTCGTGGCTGCTGTCCAGCTCACCGGAGAGATACGCGCTCATCACCCCCGAGCGGGACGTGGAGACCAAGCCGATCAAGGGCACGACCCCGCGCGGCGCGACTGCGGAGGAGGACGAGGTCCACCGAGCGCGCCTGGCGACCGACGCCAAGACCCGCGCTGAGAACCTCATGATCGTCGACCTGCTCCGCAACGACCTCTCGATGGTCTGCGACGTCGGGTCGGTCGAGGTGCCGGCGCTGATGCAGGTCGAGACCTACGAGTCGGTGCACCAGCTCGTCTCCACGGTCCGTGGCCACCTCCGCGACGACGTCACCACGGTCGGTGCGCTGCGGGCGCTGTTCCCGGCGGGCTCGATGACGGGCGCGCCCAAGCTGCGCACGATGCAGATCATCGAGGAGGTCGAGTCCACGCCGCGCGGTGCGTACGCCGGTGCGTTCGGCTGGATCAGCGGCGACGGCCCCGCCGACCTCGGCGTCGTCATCCGCTCGCTGATGACCGACGGCGACGGCTCCTGGACCCTCGGCACCGGCGGCGGCATCACGGTGAAGTCGGACGTCGCGGAGGAGTGGGCGGAGTCGGAGTGGAAGGCCGAGCGGCTGCTGCGCGTCTTCGACCCGCCCTCCTAGCTAACCGGGCCTGACTGAGGCGTCGGCTCCCGGCACCCACATCGAGAACCGCGCGCCACCATCCGGTGTTTCGGAGACCTCGACCCGCCCGCCGTGGCGGTCGACCACCTGCCGCACGATCGCCAGGCCCAGCCCCGACCCGGGCATCGCCCGCGACTCCTCCGAGCGGAAGAACCGCTCGAAGACGTGCGGCCGGTCGGCCTCGTCGACGCCCGTGCCCTGGTCGTCGACGACGAGCACACCGTCGGCCAGGCGCACGGTCACGGTGCCGTCGGCTGGACTCCACTTGGCGGCGTTGTCGAGCAGGTTGGTCACCGCCCGCTCGAGACTGTTGGCGTCGCCGACCACGACCCACGGGTCGGTCGTCACGTCGAAGGAGATGCCCTGTGCGCGACGGCGCACCCGGGTGATCGCGCGGTCCACCACGTCGGCGAGGTCGACATGGGCGACCACGCGGCTCGTCGGCTCGTCGCGGGCGAGCTCGACGAGGTCGCCCACGAGGGCGCTGAGCTCCTCGATCTGGCCCCGTACGTCGTCGAGGAGCTCGAGCCGAGCCTCGGCCGGCAGGGCCGTGTTTCCCTCGGCCTGGCGGAGCAGGTCCAGGTTGGTGCGCAGCGAGGTCAGCGGCGTCCGCAGCTCGTGGCTTGCGTCGGCGACCAGCCGTCGCTGCCGGTCGCGGGAGGCGCCGAGCGCGAGCAGCATCTGGTTGAAGGCGGTGGCGAGGCGGGCGACCTCGTCGTCGCCCTCGACCCGCAGGGGCGTGAGGTCCTCGGTGACGGCGATGCGTTCGACTGCGGAGGTGAGGCGGCGCACGGGTCGCAGACCGCTGCGTGCCACGAGCCAGCCGGCCAGGAGCGCCGCCAGCACGCCCAGCGCACCGAAGACGAAGAGCACCCCGCCGAGCTTCTCGAGCGTGCGGTCGTTGGGCGACAGCGGTTGCGCGAGGATCAGCGCCTGTCCGCTCCCGGCCTGCACCGTCGCGACGCGGAAGCGCTCGCCCTCCTCCGTCACGAGGGTGCGCACGGACGACTGGCGCCGGCCGGTGACCACGTCGTACTCCGGCTGGCCCAAGGTGAAGTTCGGGATGGCGGAGCCCGACATTCCCTTCCCCTCGGCGGTGAACACGATGATCCGCACGTCGGCGGCTCCGAGCACCCACGGCGGGACCCCCTGCGCGGTGACCCGCGACAGCGTGGTGGCGGCGGTCGCCTTGTGGGCCCGGTTGAGCAGGGACTGGTCGAGCGAGCTCATCAGCTGCTGCCGCATCACCACGAAGGCCGTCAGCGCCATGACCCCGATCGAGATGCCGACGATGATCGTGGTCAGCACCGCTACGCGAGAGGCCAGCGACCGGCGGTAGTGCCAACGGCCCTCGGGCCAGTCGGTGGCCGGCGTCATGATTCCTTCAGGACGTAGCCGACGCCCCGCACGGTCTGGATCAACCGCGGCTCGCCCTCGGCCTCTGTCTTGCGGCGCAGGTAGCCGACGTAGACCTCGAGCGAGTTGGCGCTCGTCGGGAAGTCGTAGCCCCAGACCTCCTCGAGGATGAAGGAGCGGTCGAGCACCCGTCGCGGCCGGCGCAGGAACATCTCCAGCAGGGTGAACTCCGTGCGGGTCAGCTCGATGGAGCGGCCACCGCGGGTGACGTCGCGGCTGGCGACGTCCATGGTCAGGTCGGCGAAGGACAGCACCTCGCCCTCGCTGTCGGGGTCGGGCACGACCCGCCGCAGGAGGGCGCGCAGCCTCGCGAGCAGCTCCTCCAGCGCGAAGGGCTTGGTGAGGTAGTCGTCGGCGCCGGCGTCCAGACCCTCGACCCGGTCGCCGACCGCGTCGCGGGCGGTGAGCACCAGGATCGGTACGTCGTTGCCGGCGGTGCGCAGCGCGCGGGTCGTCTCGATGCCGTCGAGCCGCGGCATCATCACGTCGATCACCACGACGTCGGGGTGCTGGGCGCCGACCGCGACGAGGCCCTCGGCGCCGTCGGCCGCCAGCACCACGTCGTACCCGTTGAACTCGAGCGACCGGCGCAACGAGTCACGCACGGCACGGTCGTCGTCGACGACCAGCACGCGGGGCTTGGCGTCACTCACAGCGCAAGGATGCCAGCCGCTCCTGAGCGCAGGCTGAATGTTCGCCGTGCCGTCGCGCCCAGCGGAGAGGGCCAAACACGCGACGTCGGGTCGTGGGCTCGGTCCACCCGGGTGCCCTAGCGGGTATACGGGCCACGCCTGGGACGGCGACGCGGAGAGGCACTACGCCCGCGCTCGTTGGTACGACTCCGGTCAGGGGCGGTTCGCCTCCGAGGACCCCGTGGACGCAGCGAACCTGTACACGTACGTGAGCAACCAGCCGGTGACCTATACCGACCCCACGGGAACGATGGCAGCGGTCGAGTACGGGATGGTGTCCAATATCGCGCAGGTTGTCCTCGGCGCTTCGTTCCTCGCTCTGGGGGAGCTCGAGAACTGGGCCTTCGGTCAAGGCCTGCCCGCGGGCCTCATCTGCGGGGTCAACGACGGTATTGCCATCACGCTCCTGCTGTGGGGCAATGCCGAGTTCCTGATGGCGATGGTGGCCATGGCGACCGGTGGTCTGCTGCCCGTCCTGATCTGGCTGGCCTTGTGGGCCTACCTGGCCATCACCATCCTCTTCCTGTACGCAACAGTGGAGGACAGCGTCGGGTGCGGTGGGCCGCCGGTCTAGACGAGAGGAGTGCTCATGGGTCAGCGCGAAGGCAGTCACGGCGGCTACAGGTTCATGGCGCTGCGGATCAACGCCCTGGGTTGCCTGCTGCTCCTGACGCCTGTAGTCCTCTGGAGTGCCGTGCTGAGCATGGCCGCGCTCTTGGTGGCGGTGTCCTGGTCGGGCACCGTGGGCGCTCGGTCAGCGAACGCCTGGGCGTCGGCGCGCGCGAGGGGACTCTCCGGTCGAGCGTCCGCATCCTTGGCGGGCTGGTGGCGCGCTGCTGCGGTGCTCGTGCTGGCTGTGACCTCGACGGTGCTGACCGCGGCCGCGCTGCGCCAGTTCTCCCCGATGGGTGACTGGCTCGGCGGGCCCGGGATCGCGAGGCCCGTGGTTGGGGCGCTGTCTCTCATCGTAGGCGGCGCGATCCCCGGGATTGCCGCGGTCGTCGTCTCGGCCCGGTCTGACGTCCTGGAAGGGGTGGACGCCCGGGAGGACGAGCTCTCCCCGCAGGGGCGAGCTCGGGAGGGCCGGGCGGGAGGACAGCGTGCAGCAGCGCTCCTCGCTGCTGTTGCCTTGGGTGCGGTCAACGTCGTGGTGCTGACCAGCGTCACGCCGCTCGGCGAGTGGCTGCGAGAAGGCACGGGCCAGACGGTCGCCGCTGTGGCTGTCCTGGCGTTTGCGTTCGCGACGCCGGCGGCGGCTGTCTGGTACGCCAACCGGACCGGGGATGCTCTGCGCTAGCGGCCGGACCGTAGGTCGCATCCGGGATGCTCAGGCGTAGGGCACCTCGTACCACCGGCGTTCGGGAGGCGGTCGCCGTTCCACAGGCTCCGGCGCCGTCGGCCCCTCGCTGGCTACCCTCGACCCATGGACCGCCGCCTCGCGCTCGTACGCCGTCCCTCGCCCCTGCTGGCCGACGGGCTGGTGACCCACATCGAGCGGACCCCGGTCGACGTCGACCTCGCCGTACGCCAGTGGCAGGGCTACGTCGACGCCCTCGTCGACCAGGGGTGGCAGGTGATCGAGGCCCCGCCGGCCGACGCCTGCCCCGACGGCGTCTTCATCGAGGACCCGGTCTTCGTCCACCGCGACCTCGCCGTGCTGATGCGCAGTGGCGCACCCGAGCGACGCGGCGAGACCGAGGGGCTGGCCGACGTGCTGACCGCGCAGGGCTACCGGATCGCCGCGATCGAGGAGCCGGGCACCATGGACGGTGGCGACATCCTCACGCACGGCGACCAGGTCTGGGTGGGCGTGGGAGGGCGCACCAACCAGGCGGGCGTCGACCAGCTGGCCGTGCTCCTGAGCGAGCTCGGCGCCACCGTCACCGCGGTGCCGACCACCAAGGCGCTGCACCTCAAGTCCGCGGTCACCGCCCTGCCCGACGGCACCGTCATCGGCTACGAGCCGGTCGTGGACGACCCGACCACGTGGCCGGGCTTCCTCGCGATGCCGGAGGAGCCGGGGGCGCACGTCGTGCTCCTGGGTGACGACCGCCTGCTCATGTCTGCGGCGGCGCCGGAGTCGACCGGCCTGCTCGCCGCGCGCGGGCTCGACGTGGTCACCGTCGACATCTCCGAGTTCGAGAAGCTCGAGGCCTGTGTGACCTGCCTGTCGGTGCGGTTGCGCGGTCCGGCCTAGCGGTCCGGGGCCTCAGGCGTACGGGGCGGCCAGGCGCAGGTCGTCCACGAGCGCTCCGAACGCCTCGTCGTACCCGTCCTTGCCGCGCAGCCGCAGCACCGCGGAGCGGTCGACGCCCGCCTCGGCGAGTGCCTCGTCGAGCACCCGGCCGGCAGGACCGACGAAGGGCTCACCCTGCCGGTCCTCCTGGTCGCCGGGTTGCTCGCCGACGAGCATGATCCGGGCCGAGCGGTCGCCGGCCGAGAAGACCACCTGGGTGGCCGGTTCCCCGAGCTCGCAGCCGCGGCAGTCGTGGGCGGCGGTCTGAAGGGCATCGAGCTCACCCGACTCCGGGACCCAGGGCGTGGCGTCCTTGACGTCGGCCATCTCCCCACCATGCCCCGGACGGGCCCGCAACGGACCAGCCGGACGGGTGGGGCGACTGCGCACTCGGTCGTGAGCGCCAACTTCCTGCGATGGGCGCGCGGTCATCGCAGGAACTTGGGTCAGTGGGCCAAGGACGCAGCCAACCGACCAACCTGACCGGCCAGCTCGCAGCCTCCCCGCCTGACAGGGGCAGAAGGGCCTCAGCTGTAGCGCGCCGCGACCTTTCCGGCCCGGGCGCCGTAGCTCCCGCCGAACATGCAGGCGTGCACGAGCAGGGGGAAGAGCTGATGGATCCCCAGTCGGTCCTCCCAGCCATCGGCGAGCGGGTGGGCCTCGGCGTAGGCCGCCATCACGCGGGGGAGGTGGGTGAGGCCGAAGAGGTGCAGCATCGCGAGGTCGACCTCGCGGTGCCCGCCGTAGGCCGCCGGGTCGATGACGTGGATCGCGAGGTCCTGACCCCAGAGGCAGTTGCCGTTCCAGAGGTCGCCGTGCAGTCGGGCCGGTGGCTCGTCGGGGATCAGCTCGGTGAGCCTGCCGACGACCCCCTCGACCGCCGCGGCGTCGGCATCGGTGATGGCGCCGCGGTCGCGGGCGAGCTTGAGGTAGGGGAGGACGCGGCGAACGGCGTAGAACTCGGGCCAGGAACCGGCCGCCTTGTTGGGCAGGGGCAGCGTGCCGATGAACCCGTCGTGGTCGAGTCCCCAGTCGTCGGCGCCCGCGGCGTGGGTGCGGGCGAGCTGCTGGCCGAAGGTGGCCGCCGCTTCAGGCGGTGTCTTCGAGCTCTGCTCCACCCACGCCAGGATCACGCAGTCGCTCGCCGCGCCGAGAACCTCGGGCACCGGCAGCCCGCCGTCCACCTCGGCGAGCCATCGGAGTCCGGCTGCCTCGGCCTCGAAGAAGCCCTCAGGGGCGTGCGGCAGGGTCTTCATCAGCGCGGTCTGCCCGCTCGACAGCCGCAGCCGCGTCGCGGTGGAGATGTCGCCTCCGGCGACCGGGGAGGTCGCGACCACCGACGCGCCGAGGAGCTCCTCGGCGCGCCTGGCGACCAGCGGCTGGCGAGCCATCAGGCCTGGCCCCCGGATGACGCCTCGACCGCGCCGGAGAGCGCGGTCACGATCGCATCGCTCGTGCGCTCGACCATCGCCAGCACCTCCTCGAACCCGTCGGGGCCACCGTAGTACGGGTCCGGTACCTCGCCACCCGGATCGACGGGATCGAAGTCACGGAAGAGCCGGACGCGGTCGGCGCGCCCGCCCACGTCGGTGAGGTTGGCCTCGTCCATCACCAGCACCAGGTCGTACGCCTCGGGCCAGGTGGCGTCGTACTGCCGGGCGCGGTGCCGGGTCGGATCGTACGCGGCGGCGGTGAGGGTCGCCGCGGCCCGCGAGTCCATCGGGTTGCCGACGTGCCAGCCGCCGGTGCCGGACGAGGCCACCTCCACGCGGTCGTGGAGGCCGGCGTCGGCGAGCCGGCTCTCGAGCACGACGTGCGCCATCGGTGAGCGGCAGATGTTGCCCAGGCACACCAACGCGATGCGGTAGCGCCCGGGCGTCCGCGACGGGGGGAGCGGAGGTGACGTCCGGGGCACCGGCCTCAGTCCCGGGCCGGCATGGCCGTCCGGACGCCCCAGCCGACAAGGGTCACGATGAGCGCGCCGACCAGCGCGGTCCAGAAGCCGTCGACGTGGAAGCCGAGGTCGAAGGCGTCGGCGAGCCGGGCGGTGAGCAGCAGCATCAGGGCGTTGATGACCAGCAGCAGGAAGCCGAGCGTCAAGATGATGAAGGGCAGCGACAGCAGCTTGATCACCGGCTCGATGAAGGTCGACACCAAGCCCAGGATGAGGGCCACGAGCAGCAGGGGCAGGATCTTCTCCTGCAGCTCGGCCTGGCCGCGGTCGGGGCCGTCGAACCAGATCCCGCCGAGCAGCTGGGCGGCCACGGCGAGTCCCGCCGCATAGGTCAGCAACCACGTCACGAAGCGCATGGCACGACCCTAGCCAAGTCCCACCACCGGCTACCCTCACCGGCGTGGTCACGATCGGCGGCACGGGCGTCATGGTGCTCGGTGCCCTCGCCGCCGGGGTCGTCTCGGTCCTCACGGCCCTGGTCACGCGGCGCTGGCTCGGCACCACCTCGGCGGTCGCGGTCGCGGGCCTGCTCTGGTCACTCGTCGCGATCGCGCTGGTGACGCTGGTGCCGACGCGTGCCGACATCGGGATCGTGCCGGCCGAGAGCCGCAGCGACTCCTGCTCGTGGGAATACGGGGGCCCGTCGGGAGCGGCCTTCGAGGTCCTCGGCCTCGACCAGCGCACCCTCAACGTGCTGTTGTTCGTGCCGGCCGGGATGTTCCTTGTGCTGGCGATCGGACGATGGTGGTCCGGGCTGTTGCTCGCGCCGATCGGCCTCGCCGGCCTGGCGGCGTACAGCCTGGCCATCGAGTTCGTCCAGCTCCAGCTCGCTCGTCTCGACCGCGCGTGCGACGTCACCGACGTGGTCGACAACGTCCTCGGTGCGGGGGTCGGGTTCGTGATCGGGGTGGTCCTGCTGCCGATGCTGAGGCCGTGGCAGGGCCGGCGCGCCGATCACTAAGGTCAGGGCATGTCCACCGCCTCCTCAGGGCCGCAGCCTCGGCCCAACGTGCTCGCCATCCCGACGTACGTCGCCGGCAAGCCGCCCGTCGCCCAGCCCGGGCTGACCTCCTACAAGCTGTCGTCCAACGAGAACCCCTACCCGCCGCTCCCCGGCGTGCTCGAGGCCGCCACCGCCGCGGCGGCCCAGATGAACCGCTACCCCGACATGGGCAGCACCGCGCTCTACGCGGCGCTGGGCGAGGCGATGGGAGTACCGACCGACGACCTGGCCGCGGCGACCGGTTCGGTGGCGCTGATCTACCAGCTCGTCAACGCCTTCTGCGAGCCGGGCGACGAGGTCGTCTACGCCTGGCGTTCGTTCGAGGCCTACCCCATCGCCGTCACGGCGGGCGGCGCGCGGAGCGTCCAGGTGCCGGTGACCGCCGACGGTCGCCACGATCTCGACGCGATGGCGGCCGCGATCACCGATCGCACCAAGGTGGTCATCGTCTGCACGCCCAACAACCCCACCGGTCCGGCCGTGACCCAGTCCGACCTCGACGCCTTCATCGCGCGGGTGCCGGCGCACGTGGTCGTCGTCGTCGACGAGGCCTACCTCGAGTTCGTCCGGATGGACGACGCCATCGACGGCATCGCGACCTACCGGCGCCACGACAACGTCGTGCTCACCCGCACCTTCTCCAAGGCCTACGGCCTGGCCGGCTTCCGCGTCGGGTACGCCGTGGCTCCCGCGCCGCTGGCCGCCGCGCTGCGGGCGGTGTCGCTGCCGTTCGGCGTCAGCCACGTCGCCCAGGCCGCCGCCGTCGCGTCCCTCGCGGCGCAGGACGAGCTGTTCGAGCGCGTCGAGGACCTGGTCGCGCGGCGCGCCGACCTGGTGGCCCGGCTCCGCGAGGCCGGTTGGGACCTCCCGGAGGCGCAGGGCAACTTCGTCTGGTTCCCCCTGGGGGAGCGGTCCCTCGACTTCGCCGCCGCCTGCGGTGAGGTGGGGATCTCAGTGCGTCCCTTCGCCGGCGACGGCGTACGCGTCAGCATCGGCGAGGCGGAGGCCTTCGACCGCGTCGTCGAGGTCGCGGCCCGCTACGCCCCCTGAGGGGCGGACAACCTCAGGAAGAGCCTGACAACCCCTCGTGGGTCAGCCGCGGCTCGCGGGGGCAGGGGATGTCGCCGGGGCGCGGTCCATCGACCGGAAGGACGGCACCCGGGTCGGCGCCATCGTGGTGACGAAGTACGCCGCTGCGGCGATCAGCAGCGCGGGTGAGATCCCCAGCCCGGCCACCGCCAGCCCCCCGAGCACGCCACCGAGCGGCATGAGCGACCAGCAGATCGCGGTGTTGAGCGAGGAGACCCGGCCCAGCAGGGGTGCCGGGATCCGCTCCATGATCACGGCGCCGAGGATCGGGTTGAGGAAGCCGGAGGCAACGCCGGCGGCGGCGGTGATCGCAAAGACCGCCCAGACCGGCGACTCCAGCGCCAGCACGACGTAGCGCGGGGCGCCGCAGATGAGGAACGCGATGACGTACGTCCTGAACCGCGGCAGCGTCTCGCCCCAGCGCGCCGCAGCCAGGGCGCCGATCACTGACGCGCCGCTCATCACCGCGAACAGGCTGCCCAGCACCGCGACACCCGCGCCGGACTCCTTCGCCCAGACGGGCGCGAGCACCGCGCTGTAGGCCTGGTCGACCAGGTTGGTGACCGCCACCATGACGCAGATCGCGACCAGGACAGGCTCGGTGCGCAGGAAGTCCCAGCCCTGCCTCAGCTCCTGGATGTACGACGTCGAGCCGGCGTCGACCTCCCGACCGACCGGTCCCCCGAGCCCGGTCGTGGCGATCGCGAAGACGACGAACGAGACGAAGAACGACGCGGCGTCGAGGTAGAGAGCGTTGGCCGCGCCGACCGTGGCGACGAGCAGCCCGGCGAGAGCGGCACCGCCCATCGACGACGTGCGCTCGACCGCGGACGCGAGGCCGGAGACGCGCTCGAGCGAGTAGCCCGCGACCCGCGCGATCTCCGGGGTCATCGCCGCCTTCCCGGCATCGCCCGGGCCGCGCAGGGCGCCGGCCACGGCGACGAGGACGAGAAGCGTCGGCAGGCTGAGCATCCCGAGGCCGTGGAGCAGCGGGATCGCCGCGACGACGAAGGCGGACAGCAGGTCGCAGACGAGGGTGACGCGTCGGGGGCCGACCCGGTCCAGCAGTGGCCCGCCCAGGGCCTTGAACAGCACCAACGGGGTGATCTCCGCGGCGGCGACCAGTCCGGTCTGGGTGGCCGAGCCGGTGGTGGACAGCACGAACCACGGGATGGCGATCATCGAGATCCGGGTGCCGACGAGGGAGATGCCCTCGGCGAGCAGTCCGCCGGCGAGCGGGGTGCGACGGGCCGTCAGGCTCACTGCTCGCCCCACTGCTGGCCCGGGCGGGGAAAGGCGTTGAGGTTGACCACGAAGGGCGCGGCGGCGTCGTCGTCGGAGTCCTCGGCCTCCTCGAGGGTCCGCGCCAGGGTCCGGACGAGCGCCTCGGCCTGCGCCGGAGTCAGTGAGAGCTCCCAGTCGCTGAGCGTGCCGACCGTGCGCCACTCCTCCGGCAGGAACGGCATCTCCGAGACAGCGGCGCGCATACGGTCGGCGTACAACAGGGCAACCGCCGTCAGGTAGGCCTCGACATCGCTGTCGACGACGCCCTTCTCCCGGAAGTCCGTGCGGGTGCTGGAGTGGGCCGCGCGCCACCAGCGGTCTCGGGCGTTGCCGCGCTCGGTGTCCTCCTCGATGAAGCCGTGCTGGGCCAGCTGGCGCAGGTGGTAGGACGTCGCGCCCGTGTTGAGCGCGAGGCGCTGCGCGAGCGTGGTCGCGGTCGCCGGGCCCTCCCCGCGCAGGAGGGTCAGTATCCGCAGGCGCACCGGGTGGCTCAGTGCGCGCAGGCCGGCGATGTCGGGAGTGATGGAGGAGGCCACGACGACAGGCTACGACTGCCAAGAGTTGTTTGCAAACAGTTCTTTGTGATCGGCGCCACTACAGTTGAATCATGAACGACAGCACGAGCTACACGCACAAGGGCGAGCCGTTCGAGCGCGACATGACCTATCTCCCGGACCGGATCCTGGCAGGGGAGACGTCCGCCGACCCGCTCGACGACGCCTTCCCCAGCGGCTCGAAGGACAGCCCGCGCGACGTGCCGCGCTGGGACGTGGCCTCGGGGCGCTACCGGCTCGTCGCTGCTCGCGCCTGCCCGTGGGCGCACCGGTCGATCATCGTCCGCACCCTCCTCGGACTCGACGACGTCATCTCCTGGGGTGCCCCGGGCCCGACCCACGACTCCCGCAGCTGGACCTTCGACCTCGACGAGGGCGGCCGCGACCCCGTCCTCGGGATCGAGCGGCTCCAGGAGGCCTACTTCGCCCGAGACCCCGACTACGCGCGCGGCATCACGGTGCCGGCGATCGTCGACGTCGAGTCCGGCAAGGTCGTCACCAACGACTTCCCGCAGATCACCCACGACCTCTTCTTCGAGTGGCGCGAGCACCAGCGGCCCGACGCACCCGACCTGTGGCCGGCCGACGTCCGCGAGGAGATGGAGGCGGTGATGAAGCGGGTCTTCACCGAGGTCAACAACGGGGTCTACCGCTGCGGCTTCGCCGGCTCGCAGGAGGCCTACGACGAGGCGTACGAGCGGCTGTGGGCCACGATGGACTGGCTTGAGGACCGGCTCGCCGACCGCCGCTACCTGATGGGCGACAAGCTGACCGAGGCCGACGTCCGGCTCTTCACGACACTTCTCCGCTTCGACGCGGTCTACCACGGCCACTTCAAGTGCAACCGCAACAAGCTGACCGAGATGCCCCACCTCTGGGCCTATGCGCGCGACCTGTTCCAGACGCCGGGCTTCGGCGACGAGGTCGACTTCGGCCAGATCAAGCAGCACTACTACGTCGTGCACACCGACATCAACCCGACCCAGATCGTGCCGGCCGGGCCCGACCCCGCGGTGTGGTCGACGCCGCACGGCCGGGGCTGACCAGGGTCAGGGCGGGGGGTCAGGACGGGGTCGGGGCGGGCGTCTCCGGCGGCGGCTCGTAGGGCGGCGGCGGCGTCCACGCGGGCCCCTGGGCGAAGCGCGCGAGCACCGGTCCGGTGGCGGTCCAGCGGAGCCGGGCGAGGTAGAGCGCCCGGTGACCGCGCCGGGCGACGTCGTCGTGGGAGCTGTACGACGACTCGCAGGGACCGTTCGCGCCGTCGCACACCCAGCCGTGGACGAACAGCCGGTGCGGCGTCATCGCGACGTAGTCGGCGCCACCCGGCCCGCAGATCCCGGTGCTGGCCCGATCCATCAGCACCGTCTCGGTCGCTGAGTCCCAGCCGCGCCGGATGGACGGCGAGCGACGCCAGACGGTGCGGTAGCCGCACCGCCCGTAGTCACCGCGGCTCATCAACAGGTGGTGCCACCCGCGGGCGTCGACCATCTCGGGGTTCTCGAGCACGCCGGGATCACGGAGCAGCTCGCGGCTCGGCCCCGCTGCGCGCAGGCCGCTCGCGGTCAGCCGGACCATGCGGATCGAGGACGGCGTCCCTTGCGTGCGGTAGAGGAGGAAACGTCGCCCGTCGGGCGCGACGTAGGACGACGGGTCGATCACGCCTCGCCGAGGCAGCCCGCGCTCGCCTCGAACGAGATCGCTGGCCGGCACCGTCGCGGCGTCGGGGGGGCAGGCGAGGGGCTGTGTGTGGAGAGGGGTGAACGGAGTGGCGAGGTCGGGGGAGGTGGCCACGCCGATGCAGCGGTCCTCGGCGGCAGGGAGTCCCGAGACGGGGACGGAGTAGTAGGCCAGCCAGGTGCCGTCGGCGGCTCGGACGAGCTCGGGGGCCCAGACGTCCCCGTTGCGCGCCCACGCGGGCCGCGAGTCGAGCAGGGGTGGTCCGGCGACCCAGCCGGCGTACTCCTGGATGCTGCTGCTGGTGCCCCCACGCCATCCCGTCCCGGCGGCGAACCAGCGGGTCCCGTCGTGGACGACGCTGGGGTCCGCGAGCGGCTGCTCCCAGAAGAGCGGGCGCGGCGGGAAGGCCACGTCGGCCGGTGCCGGCGCCGGCCCCAGCGCGCCGGAGAACAGCGCCGCCAGGGCGACCGGGACGGCTGCGCGACGGAGCGCGTGACGAACGACGGACAACGGTCGATCCCCCGGGATTCGGCTGGCACGGTCGGGCCAAGGTTACGTCCGGTCTGGTCCGGATGGACGTGATACATCGCGAACCCGGGCGAGTGGGTCGAGATTTCCCGAAGACCTCCCGCAGGTACGCCCCCGGTTCGATCCGCGGCCCTCATGAAGCCTGCGGAGACGAGAGGGTGCGGGTGGACAGGCCGGCCGTGGGTGCCGGTCCCGGCGCCGTGCGGCCTGATCGGCCCCCGCCGGGAGCCATGGGAGATGGAACACAGGGGGCCACGACATGCACGTACGTACGACATCCAGCCACAAGGGACGCCATGCGACCGAGGGCGCTGGACGGGGGCTGAGGCGACTCGTCGCCCTCCTACTGATGCTGCCGATTGTTGTGCTGGGAGCACAGGCCGGCTCGCCTGCGTTCGCCTCGGACGTGTGCTCCGGGGAGCACCTCTACCCGTCGAAGGACGTCGTGGACAAGACGTCCGTCGACTACACCGCGCCGGACGGCTTCCTCGTCAGCGGCTGGTGCGTGAAGTCGGGCACCGAGCCCGAGTACCACGACGCCGACGACGGCCACGGACACGTGCTGCCGGCGAAGACGGTGACCATCGAGCACTCGACGGACAAGGACGTCAGCCACTACTCCGTGAGCCTCGTGCCCGTGCCGGAGCAGCCGCTGACGGCGTCCGTCACGGCTGAGGCCAGCCTCGCGCGTACCTACCCGTGGTCGATCGAGAAGACCGCCGACGCGACGACACGCACCGTGGACGCAAGCGGCACGGCCACGTTCACCTACACGGTGACGGCACGCGCCGGAGCGATGAGCGACGCCGGCTGGGCGATGTCGGGGGACGTCACGGTGGCCAACCCCAACACGTACGCCGACATCACCGCCGACGTGACGGTCGCGTCCGACCTCGGGGGCGGGTCCTCCTGCACGGTCACCGGTGGCGACGACGTCGTCGTGCCCAAGGCGGACGACGTCACGCTGGCCTACACCTGCACGTTCACGTCCGCACCTGCGGGCAGCGGCACCGTCACGGCCACGGTGACCTGGGACCCGGCCGGCCCGGCGACCACTGCGTCCGCCAACGGCTCGACGCCGGTGACGTTCGCCGTGGAGTCCGAGACCAACAAGACGGTGGCCGTCGTCGACGACAAGACCGTCCCTGGCCAGCGGATCGTGCTCGACCCGGCTCTCACCTGGTCACCGGGACTGGTGAAGACCTACACCTACTCGCTGGCCGTCGCCGGGGGAGCAGCGGGCGCGTGCGCCTCGCACACCAACATCGCCACGATCGACGTGCCTGTCGGCACCGACCCGACCGCGACCGTGACGGTGCAGGCGTGCACGCCCGCCGTCGTGCCGCCTGTCGTCGTCGTGCCGCCCGTCGTGCCGGCGCCTGAGGTGCTGCCCGAGCAGGCCTTCGGCAAGGCAGTCGGCGCGGTCCAGACGAGCTGCCAGGGCACGGTCCGGGCGCGGCTCAGCAACCGGTCCGGTGAGACGGTCGTCTACCGCCTCAAGGTGGGCTCGAAGGTGCACCGGATCACGGTGAAGTCGTTCGACCAGAAGAAGTTCGTCACCCACGGCCGCGCGCTGGCCAAGGTCACGCTGAAGGTGGGTCGGACCAGGCTCGACCGGGTCCGCATCCCGGCGCTGTGCCAGGCGCCCGACGTCCTGCCCGACACCGGTCTGCGGGCCACCACGAGCTGAGGTGAGGCAGAGGCGTCGGCCGGCTCCAGGGAAGCCGCCGACGCCTCTGCCGGTCTGGTCCGGTCACCCGACTGGGTGACCTACCCCTGTCGACCCTGTCGAGGTTCGGTCAAGGCCGCTTGCAGGTAGGCCACCACTTCGACCGAGCCCCGCACGTGCGCTTGCAGAAGCGCAATGTGAGTTGGTCAAAGGTTGCCCATCAGTGGGGTGGGCACTGGCACCTCAGGGGAACGGAGCTAGGGCATGCACATCAGGGGACAAGCGGCGCCACGCGCCGGCCGGGGCGCAGGCTCGCCCCACGTACGTACGCCACGCGGCGGCTTGCGCCGACTGCGCCGGAGCCTGTCGCTGGCGATCATGCTGCCGGCCCTGGCGATCGTGACGCTGGCGTCGCCTGCTGGGGCGACGCACCAGGGATCATTCGAGATCGACGGCAACACGCCGGTCAACACACCGGGCAACCTCGACTGGGACACCACCGGGACCCACGTGACCGACCCGACAGGAAACGCGGACACCTCGACGTTCACGCAGGGCTCGAAGGAGTTCGAGCACCCAAGCACCTGGGTCCAGGGCACCGGTCTGGCGCCCAACCAGGACGACATCTCCGACGTCTACACGTTCACGAGGACCGAGCACGACGGGGTGCACGCCTACTTCGGCTTCCGCCGGCTCACGACCACCGGTGTGACGAACTACGACGTGGAGTTCAACCAGGCCCCCAACTCCTCGGCCAACCCGGCGCGCCCGACCCGGACGGTCGGCGACGTGATGGTCCGCTTCGAGCAGAACGGCAACATGGGTTTCAAGCTGACCGAGGCCTACATCTGGACGCTCGCCGCGAACTTCGGCGATCGGCAGTGCATCCCGGTGTCGGGCTACACGCCCGCTGCCGGCTGGTGCCCCGTCCCGTTCACGGCCACGACGTTCGTCGGATTGACCGGCGAGGGCGGCCACTTCGCGGAGGGCACGCTCAACCTCACCACCCTCTTCGGCGACGTCACCGGGTGTCGTGAGGCCTTCGGCACCATGAACATCCGCTCCTTCACCGGGGAGTCGACCCAGTCGTCCCTCAAGGACTACGTCGAGCCGATCCCGATCAACGTCCCGCCGACCTGCTGGAAGCCCATCGGCATCACCAACGTGCCGCGGGCGACGTACGACGTGTCCTACAACTGGTCGGTCGAGAAGGACGTCAACGACACCCGCAAGACGGTGGAGGCCGGGACCAACGCGTCGTTCACCTACCGGGTCCTGCTGACGGCCGGACCGGAGTCGCGCTCCGGCGACGACCTCGGTGGCACGGTCACGCTGAGCAACCCGAACGGCTCACCGATGGTCGCGACGCTGAGTGTGGCGGCGACGACCGGCACCGGGTGCGTCTTCCCGGGCGTGCCTGACGTCAGCGCCGACGCCGGGCTGCAGGTCGTTGTGCCTGCCGGCAGCAGCAGCTTCGTCTACACGTGCACCGTGACGGCCCCGCCCACCAACGGCAGCAGCACCGCCACGGTGAGCTGGAACCAGACCCTCTTCCCGCCTTTCCCGGGGGGAGGCACCAGCCCGGCGACCGCGACGGCGACCTATACCTTCGCCCTCGACCAGAGCACGGACGAGCAGACGACGGTCACCGACACCTTCAGCGGTGGCGCGGCGCAGGTGCTCGGCACCTTCAACTGGGCGGCGGTCTACAACGAGACCGATGCCAGCACGCCTCCGCACACCGTCGTGGTGGCGACCTACACCCGCATCATCAGGGCGGGCGCGGCCGGGACCTGCGCGTCGTACGTCAACACGGCGCGGCAGACCGAGAACGACACCCTTCAGTCCACCACGAGCCAGGAGACCGTCACCGTCTGTGCGGCCGCTGAAGTGCTCCCCGACCAGGCGTTCGGCAAGGCGGTCGGCTCGGTGAGCGCCACGTGCCAGGGCACGGTCCGGAGCAGGCTCAACAACCGCAGCGGCGAGCGCGTCACCTACAAGCTCCGCGTGGGCACGAAGGTGCACCGCATCGTCGTGAAGGCGCAGAGCAAGAAGCGGTTCACCACCTCCGGACCCAACCGGGCCCGGGTCACGCTGAAGATCGGAAAGCGTGTCCTCGACAGGGTTCGGATCCCGGCCAGGTGTGCCGCTCCCGAGGTCCTGCCGGACACCGGCATCCGGGGCATCTAGCCACAGACCTCCGCCCCCCTGGAGGGAGCCGGCGTCGATGAGCTCAGCTCGTCGGCGCCGGCGACAGGGGACGCGGGGCGCCGACCACGAGAAGTCCATGAGAAGTTCACGACCCGCGACCGGGCGCGGGCCAAAGTCAGCCTGACGGCACCGTCAGGCACTGGACCGGATCCGCAGCCCCAGCGGTGTGAGGACCTCGATGTCCCCCGGTGTCCGGCCTCCGCGCCGCCAGGGCCAGGCGTCAGCCGTCAGTGTGAGGTGGCGCAGTCAGCCACCAGGAGCCGGCGCCGACGGTTCACCCACGGACCCGTCGGCGTCGGCTCGACTGCGTTCTCGAGCACTGCTGGTCTGGTCCGTTCGACGCCCTATCCGGGTTGATACACGCAGGTTGTGTCAAGGCCTCTGCCACGTACTCCAAGGCCTTGGCCGAGGGGCTCCAAAGCGCCTCCCATGGGGTGAGGCTTCTCCTGGGACACGTGCCGTCCCTTGGGGCGACGGCAGCCCGGTCGGCCACCACTTGCGCCGGCCACCGAAGGACGAAGTGGGAAACGACTCGCAGGGGAGCGAGAGATGCAACGCACACGCGCATGCCAGGGGACCGGGCTCGATCGCCCGAGGACGGCGTTCCGGTCGTGGAACCACCACGAGAGGAACACTCATGTCTGACTTCATCGTGTCCGCATCCGTTGCGGCGTGCTCGCCGTCCTGCGTGGGGTCCTGATCGCGATGCGACGCATGATCCTTGCCCTCCTCGCCGTCGGCCTGACCGCCGGCGGGCTGTCAGCGGTGCAGCCTCGGGCATCTGCGGGAGACGATGTCGCTCCCGCGGTGCAGACCTCGACGACCCGATGAGCTGAGGGTCGTCCTTGGCGTAGGTCCACGAGCCACGAGCAGCTGCCGGGCGCTGCATCGCCGCTGCTCCTGATCGCCGGGCAGCCTGTTCTGGCTGCCCGATGGCCTCCACCCCCCAATGGAGGCGAGCCGGCGCCGACGGGTCACCCACGAGTCCATCGGCGCCGGCTCATCCATGCCCACTTCATCCAGCCCGCTGAGGACCACTGGCTGTGCTGATCCGGACCCGGATCAGGCCCGGCGAGAGGGTCTTGGCCGGATTGGTGCTGGCTGGCTGCGGCCGATACGTTGAGCACCATCATGTGGTCGGGGTCACACACGCCGACGGCCACGCTGCAAGCCGTCGGTGTCAGGCGATCCCATGACTCCGCTAGCTGTTGAAGGAGAGTGCGTTGTCCGATCCTGTGAGTTTCGGCCCCGACCTTGCGGAGGTCTTCGGACCCTCCCAGTCCGACGGTGGCCCCGACCTCGTCCAGCTGTTGACGCCCGAGGGTGAGCGCGTCCACCACCCCGAGTTCGACCACGACTTCTCCGCCGAGGAGCTCCGCGGCCTCTACCGCGACATGGTGCTGACCCGGCGCATCGACGTCGAGGCCACCGCTCTCCAGCGCCACGGCGAGCTCGGCATCTGGGCCCAGCTGCTCGGCCAGGAGGCAGCGCAGATCGGCGCCGGCCGCGCGCTCCGCCCGCAGGACTACGTCTTCCCCACCTATCGCGAGCACGGCGTCGCCTACTGCAGGGGCGTCGACCCGCTGCGCCTGCTCGGCCTGTTCCGCGGCGTCGACCAGGGCGGATGGGACCCCAACGAGAACAACTTCGGGCTCTACACGATCGTCATCGGCGCCCAGACCCTCCACGCCACCGGCTATGCCATGGGCATGCAGCGCGACGGCGTCGTCGGCACCGGCGACCCCGAGCGCGACTCGGCCGTGATCGCCCACTTCGGCGACGGCGCGTCCTCGCAGGGCGACGTCAACGAGGCCTTCATCTTCGCCGCCTCCTACAACGCCCCCGTGGTGTTCTTCTGCCAGAACAACCAGTGGGCCATCTCCGAGCCGATCGAGCGCCAGACCCGCATCCCGCTCTACCAGCGCGCGCTGGGCTTCGGGTTCCCGGGCATCCGCGTCGACGGCAACGACGTGCTGGCGACGTACGCCGTCACCAAGGCCGCGTTGCAGCGTGCGCGCGAGGGCAACGGGCCCTCCTTCGTGGAGGCCTACACCTACCGGATGGGTGCGCACACCACCACCGACGACCCGACGCGCTACCGCCTCAACGACGAGCTCGAGCACTGGAAGCTCAAGGACCCGATCGAGCGGCTCAAGGTCTACCTCCGCCGCAACGGCCTGGTCGACGAGGAGTTCTTCGCCCAGCTCGACGCAGAGGCCAAGGAGCTCGGACACCACCTGCGCGAGGGGTGCAAGGCGCTGCCCGACCCCAAGCCCCTGGACCAGTTCGGCTACGTCTTCACCGAGATGACCGAGGAGCTCGCCGCCCAGCGCGACGGCTTCGCGGCCTACCTCGAGAGCTTCGAGCTCGGTCACTCGGAAGGGGCGCACGCATGAGCAACACGCAGAAGATCACGTTGGCCAAGGGCCTCAACATGGGCCTGCGCAAGGCCATGGAGGACGACGACAAGGTCCTCCTCATGGGCGAGGACGTCGGCAAGCTCGGCGGCGTCTTCCGCATCACCGACGGCCTGCAGAAGGACTTCGGCGAGGACCGCGTCATCGACAGTCCGCTCGCGGAGTCCGGCATCGTCGGCACCGCGGTCGGCATGGCCCTGCGTGGCTATCGCCCCGTGGTCGAGATCCAGTTCGACGGCTTCGTCTACCCGGCCTACGACCAGATCGTGTGCCAGGTGGCCAAGTACACCTACCGCTCGCAGGGCAAGGTGAAGATGCCGATCGTCATCCGCATCCCCTTCGGCGGTGGCATCGGCGCGGTCGAGCACCACTCCGAGAGCCCCGAGGCGCAGTTCGCGCACACCCCCGGCCTCAAGGTGGTGGCGTGCTCCAACCCGGTCGACGGCTACTGGATGATCCAGCAGGCCATCGCCCACGACGACCCGGTCATCTTCCTCGAGCCCAAGCGCCAGTACCACGCAGACAAGGCCGAGCTCGACGAGTCCGCGACGCCCGAGCCACTCTTCACCTCGCGCGTCGTGCGCCCCGGTGACGACGTGACCGTGCTGGCCTACGGCCCGACGGTCAAGACCGCGCTCAAGTGCGCCGAGGCCGCCGCCACCGATGGACGGCAGCTCGAGGTCATCGACCTGCGCACCCTGTCCCCGCTCGACATGGCTCCGGTCTACGAGTCCGTACGCCGCACCGGCCGCTGCGTGATCACCCACGAGGCACACGTCAACCTCGGCATGGGTGCCGAGGTGGCGGCCCGGATCACGGAGGAGTGCTTCTACTCCCTCGAGGCCCCCGTGCTGCGCGTCGGCGCGTTCGACATGCCCTACCCGCCGTCGCGGATCGAGGAGGAGTACCTCCCCGACCTCGACCGCGTGCTCGACGCCGTGGATCGCACCTTCGCCTACTGAGCCGACGCCGCTGGTCGAGGAGGTCGCCCTGCGACCGTCACGAGACCCGGCACCGAAAGGATTGAGATGTCTGAGTTCCTCCTCCCCGACGTCGGTGAGGGCCTCACCGAGGCCGAGATCGTCTCCTGGAAGGTCAAGGTCGGCGACACCATCGAGATCAACGACGTGGTCGTCGAGATCGAGACCGCCAAGTCCCTGGTCGAGCTGCCGTCCCCCTACGAGGGCCAGGTCCTCGCGCTGCTCGTGGCCGAGGGCGAGACCGTGCCGGTCGGCACCCCGATCATCTCGATCGGCGTCCCGGGTGAGGCTCCCACCGCCCCGCAGACCGAGTCCGACCCCTACCTCGGCATGGCCCAGAAGGCGGGAGCCGACGACGGCGCGGCCCAGCCCGCCCAGGTCGACCCCGCCGACATCGACCTGTCCAACCCCGCGGCGTCCGGATCGATGGAGGGCGCCTCCCTCGTCGGCCGGATCAAGGCCGACAAGGGCCCGCTGCGCCGTGCCCGTCGTGGATCGGCCTCGCCCAGCAGCGAGGCGGGTGCCCAGACCCAGATGCAGGTCCAGGGTGCGTTCTCGCAGGGCGGAGCCCAGTCGCAGGACGTGCTGCCGGCCGACGAGCAACCGGTGCCGGCCGTCGACCAACGCCCCGCGCCCGCCGCCGCGCCCGCCGAGGCGCTGGTCCCGTCGTCGGCCCAGGCCGAGCCCCGCGACGTACGAGCGCTGGCGAAGCCGCCGGTGCGCAAGCTGGCCAAGGACCTCGGCGTCGACCTGACCACCCTGACCGGCTCAGGTCCGTCCGGCTCGATCAGCCGCGAGGACGTCCAGGCCGCTGCGAACGGTTCGTCCGCCGCCGCGCCCGCAGCGTCATCCGCTGCGGGCCAGGGCTCGCCCCGTCCGCATGACGTCCGCAGTGGTGAGCGGGAGACCCGCGAGCCGATCAAGGGCGTACGCAAGATGATGGCGACGGCGATGAGCCAGTCGGCCTTCACCAGCCCGCACGTCACCGAGTGGATCACCGTCGACGTGACCGCGGCGATGCAGCTCGTGGCACGGCTCAAGAAGCGCCCGGAGCTCCGCGACGTCAAGGTCAGCCCGCTGCTGCTCCTGGCGCGCGCGGTGATCCTCGCGATGAAGCGCACCCCGGAGATCAACTCCTTCTGGGACGAGGCCGCGCAGGAGGTCGTCTACAAGCACTACGTCAACCTCGGCATCGCCGCCGCGACGCCGCGCGGGCTGGTCGTGCCCAACGTGAAGGATGCCGACGCGCTCTCGATGCCGGAGCTGGCGGCCGCCCTGGCCGAGCTCACCGCCACGGCGCGCGACGGCAAGACCCAGCCGGCCGAGATGGCGGGCGGCACGTTCACCATCACCAACGTCGGCGTCTTCGGTGTCGACGCCGGCACTCCCATCATCAACCCGGGCGAGTCCGCGATCCTGTGCTTCGGCGCGATCAACAAGCGGCCGTGGGTCGACGAGTCCGGGGAGATCGTGGTGCGCGACGTGACCACGCTGGCGCTGTCCTTCGACCACCGGCACATCGACGGCGAGAAGGGGTCGCGCTTCCTGGCCGACGTCGCCGGGATCCTCCAGGACCCCGGGACGGCCCTCCTCTTCTGACTCACGCTGGGTATCTAGGGACGTTCTGGTCGGTCGAACCCGCCTTCGGCCTACCAGTTCGTCCCTAGATACCCCCGGCGCGGGAGTGCCAGGCGGTCAGCACCTCGGCCTCGCGCTCCGCGCTGATCGCGTGGACCGTCGAGTCGAGGCAGCCGGGTGCGGTCTCCTGGAGGGGACGCAGCCGCAACCCGGCCTCGACGGCCGGAGCGGGGTCGTGGGCGAGCATGCCGTCGTACTCCGGCCGCGGCAGCCACAGCGGCAGCGAGCCCTCCCCGGCCCACGGCTCGACCTCCTGTGCCGCGAGGAAGGCCTGGTCCACCCACGTCAGCCGCGGCTCGGTGTTGCCGACCCCAGCCGCCACGGCGGCGAGCAGCTCCGCGAACGGCATCGGCGTGCCGACCGCGTCGAAGACACCGGTCGTCCTCGCCTCGGCGGCGTCGAGCAGCCAGGTGGCGAGGTCGCGTACGTCGATCACCTGGACGACGTCGTCGGGCCGACCGGGCGCCAGGACCTCGCCGCCGCGGGCCAGGCGCTGGGGCCAGTAGGAGAACCGGCCGGTCGGGTCGCCGGGACCGACGATGAGCCCGGGGCGCGCGACCAGCCAGGACGCGGCCCGCTCCTGGATGACCTGCTCGCAGGCGACCTTCATGCCCCCGTAGGCCTCGGGGTCGACGGACAGGTCGACGTCCTCGGTGATCGGCTCGACGAGCGGCTGCATCGCCGGTGAGGCGTTGTCGGCGTACACGCTCACGGTCGAGACGAAGACCCAGTGGGCGTCGGCGGTCGCCTCGACGGCACGGCGGGCGTGGGAGGGAGCTCGCGTCACGTCGATGACGGCATCCCACGTGCCTCGGGCGACCGCGTCGGGCACCGCGTCGGCACGATCCCACGCCAGGCGCTCGGCACCCTCAGGCACCGTTCCGGACTCGCCGCGACAGGCGCAGGTGACGTCCCATCCTCGCGCCACGGCCTGCGTCGCGACGTCACGGGAGAGGAACCGGGTGCCGCCGAGGACGAGAAGTCGCATGCCGCCACTCCATCCGTCGACGGGCACTGCGGACAAGATCGTTCGCTCTCGGCGCAACCGTGGACGCCCTTTGTCACCTGCCCGCCACGCTGCCACAATGGACCGTCTCGGATCGTGTGGAAGGAATATGGCGCCATGGCTCTCGACGCCACCACGGCTTCCCCGGGCGAACCCACCACCTCGACGCTGCTCGCCCGCGCGCAGCAGGTCGCCGACCAGCTGCAGAGCGAGGCACGGCAGGAGGCGGAGCGGCTGACCGCCGACCTCGCGGTCCTGCGCGAGGAGGCCCGCCGGCTCCAGGCCGAGGCGGAGCGTGACCGTGCCGAGGCCGGCCGGGCCCGCAAGCAGGCCGAGGAGGTCCTCGCCGGGGCCTCCGAGGAGGCGGCGACCATCGTGCTCGACGCCAACGAGCAGGCCTCGCTGCTGATGAGCTCCGCCCAGGGCGCGCGCGACGAGCAGGTCGAGCAGGCGCGTCTCGAGGGCGACCGGCTGCGGGCCAGGGCACAGGAGGACGTGGTCGCCCTCCGCGCCGAGTCGCTCGAGCTGCGCGACAGCGCGGCCGCCGAGAAGGCCGCTCTCCTCGAAGCGGCGCGGGCCGAGGCCGAGGCCACCGTCGCAGCCGCCCAGGAGACCGCGGCCCGACTGGTCGAGGAGGCCCGCACCACGAGCCAGCACCACCTCGACTCCGCGACCGCCGAGGCCGAGTCCCTCAGGGCCAGTGCGTCCGCGGAGTCCGCGCGGATGCGCGAGGAGGCCACGCGGCACTCCGAGGAGCTGCGCCGCACCACCGCCAGCGAGGCCGAGCGCCTCCGTCAGGAGGCCGCCGAGACCCTCGCCAAGGCCCGCGCGGAGAGCGAGGAGAAGCTGCGCCAGGCCGCCGAGCAGACCGAGTGGGCGACCGCCACGGTCCGCTCCGTGCTCGACGGAGCGGCCAGTGAGGCCGCGGCGATCCGCAAGGCCGGCCACGCCGACGTCGCCGCGCACACCAGTGCCGTACGCCGTCGCCTGCAGGGTGTCATCGCCGCTGTGGCCGCGCGGATGTCCGCCGAGCTCGCCGACGCCCAGCAGCGCGCCGACGACATCGCGCAGGTCGCCGCCCTGGCTGCCGGCGAGATGGAGAGCGAGGCGCGGTCGGTCCGGGAGCGTGCCGAGGCCGAGGCCGTCCGCATCGTGGCCGACGCCACCGACGAGTCCGAGCGGGCCGTCGAGCGCCTCGAGCGTCGCCGCGCCGAGGCCGAGTCGGGTGCGGCCAGCCTGCGCGCCCTGGTCGCGAAGGAGGTCACCCGCAGCCGGGCCGAGGCGGCCGAGGACCGGCGCCGGGCCCGCGAGGAGTCGCTGGCGCTCGTGGCCGAGGGGCGCGCCGAGGCCGACCAGCTCCGCGAGGGGGCCCGGCGCGCACTCGAGCGTGCTCGTGCCGAGATCGCGGAGCTGCAGGCCCAGCGCGACGGCATCGCAGCCGAGCTCGGCCAGCTCTCCGGCGTCATCGAGGCGCTCTCCGTCCCCGAACGCGACGACACCGGTCCGTCGGACCCGACCGCGGCCACCCTCCCCCTACTCCCCACACGTGCTCCCCACCCCCCACCCCCTGACCAGGAGAACCCCTGATGCCTGACGAGATGTTCACGACTGTGCGCCGCGGCTACGACCCCACCGAGGTCGAGCGCGTGCTCGGTCAGGCGCAGCGCGAGGCCGCCGAGCTGCGCTCGCGGCTCGACGCGGCGGAGGCCGCCGCCGAGCAGGCACGCGCCGACGCGTCGACGTCTCGCGACGCGCTCGTGTCGCGGGAGGCCCAGCAGCCCGAGCTGCCGACGTACGAGCACCTGGGTGAGCGGGTCGGGCAGATCCTCTCCCTCGCCGAGGCGGAGGCAGCCGAGATCCGCGACCGTGTCGTGGGTGAGGTCGAGAACCTCCGCAAGGAGGCCGAGCAGGAGGCGGGAGCGGTGCGCGCCGACGCCGACCGGTACGCCGACGAGACCCGTCGCGACGCCGAGGCGGAGGGAGCCCGGGTGCTCGCCGACGCCCGCAAGGCGGCCGACTCCGAGCGCGACGCCGCGGAGCGCGACGCGTCCGCCCGCCGTGCCGAGGCCGAGGCGCTCTTCGAGGACCAGCGTGCGAAGGCCGCCCAGGCCGCGGCCGACTTCGAGACCACCCTGGCCGAGCGTCGGCAGCGGTCCACCTCGGAGTTCCAGGCGCAGCAGGCCGCCGCCCAGGCCGAGCTCGACGCCATCACTGCCCGCAACCGCGACACCGAGGCGGCGTTGGCGCGGTCCCGCAGCGAGGCCGAGACTCGCATCGCGCGGATGCTCGCCGACGCCGAGGAGCGCGCCACCACGATGGTCGCCGAGGCCCGCGCGACGGCCGACCGGGTGCGTGCCGAGTCCGACCGCGAGCTCGCCGCGGCCGCGCAGCGCCGCGACAGCATCAACGCGCAGCTCTCCAACGTCCGTCAGATGCTCGCCACCCTGTCCGGCACCGCTGTCCCCGGCGTCGGAGCGAGCCTGCCGACGGACGTCCCGGCCGACGAGCCGGACGCGTCTGCTCCTCACGGCGACCCACTCGCCGACGCCGCGCGTGAGGCATCCGAAGCGGCCGAGGACACGGACGAGACCCAGGACACCGACGAGACCGAGGACACCGGCGAGGCCGAGGACGGCTCGGAGGCCGCCGACCAGCGGTGACGCTTCATCACGGTATGTCGGTGAGCACGCACTTCCCCGGGTCAACTGATCGTGGGAAGTGCCTGTACGTCGACATACCGTGATGAACAGTCAGGCGTAGCGGCGGGTGCGGTCCGCGGCCGACCCCGGCCCGGCGGCCAGCAGCGCGCTGAGCTCGTGCTCGAGCACGGCTCCGACCCGGCGGCAGAACTCCTCTGGCTCGTCGGCCGCGTCGGGCTTCTCCGCCACGATCCGGTCGACGATGCCGCTGCGGTGCAGGTCGATCGCTCGCACCTGCTGGGCGCGCGCCATCTCCGCGGCGTGGTCGAGGTCGCGGTGCACGATCGCGGACGCCCCTTCCGGGGGGAGCGGGGAGAGCCAGGCGTGCTGGGCCGCGACCACCCGGTCGGCCGGCAGCAGCGCCAGCGCACCGCCGCCGTTGCCCTCACCGAGCATCAGGCACAGCGTCGGCGCGTCGAGCGTCACCAGGTCGGCGAGCGACCGGGCGATCTCGCCGGCCAGGCCACCGTTCTCCGCGTCGGCCGACAGGGCGGCGCCCTGCGTGTCGATCACCGTCACCAGCGGCAGCCCGAGCTCGGAGGCCAGCCGCATCCCCCGCCGGGCCTCGCGCAGGGCCTCCGGGCCCATCGGGTGGTCGGTCGTCTGGCCGCGGCGGTCCTGGCCGAGGAAGACGCACGGCGCCTCGCCGAACCTCGCGAGCGCGATCAGCAGCCCTGGGTCCCGCTCGCCCTGCCCGGTGCCGTTGAGGGGTACGACGTCGCTGGCGCCGAAGCGCAGCAGGCGGCGTACGCCGGGACGGTCCGGGCGTCGTGACCGGGTCACGCAGTCCCACGTGTCCACGTCGGCGACCGGTTCCTGGCCGGGGTCGGCGACCGGAGCGACGCCCTCCCGCGCGGCCATCAGGATGGACAGCGCGCGGTCGAGGATGTCGGCGATCTCGTCGGGCGGCAGGACCGCGTCGATGATGCCGTGGGCGTAGAGGTTCTCCGAGGTCTGTACGCCGCTGGGGAACGGTTTGTCGTAGAGCGCCTCGTAGACGCGGGGGCCGAGGAAGCCGACGAGGGCGCCGGGCTCGGCGACGGTCACGTGGCCGAGCGAGCCCCATGAGGCCATCACCCCGCCGGTGGTGGGGTTGCGCAGGTAGACGAGGTAGGGGAGCCCGGCGGTGCGGTGGGCGGCGACCGCAGCGGAGATCCGCACCATCTGCACGAATGCCGGGGTGCCCTCCTGCATCCGGGTGCCGCCGCTGATCGGGGCCGCCACCAGAGGCAGGCCCTCGCGGGTGGCACGCTCGATCCCGGCCACGATCCGGTCAGCAGCCGCGCGGCCGATGGAGCCGGCCAGGAAGGCGAACTCGCCGACCAGCACGCCGATCCGGCGCCCGTGCAGCCGCGCCTCGCCGGTCAGCACCGACTCGTCGACGCCCGACCTCTCGGCCGCGGCGGCCAGCTCGGCGGCGTACTCGTCGCTGATGCCCGACCGCGAGGGCGCCGTGTCCCACGAGCTCCACGAGTCCTGGTCGAGGACCAGGGCGATCAGGTCGTGCGCCGAGAGCCGGCTCATCGTGGGGTGCTCATCTCGGTACGCCGGACCTCGGCGTCGTGGAGCCGGTGATCCAGGAGTCGAAGAACGCCGACAGCTCGCGCCCGGTCTCCCTTTCCCAGTGGGCGAAGATCTCCTCGCGGGTCACCGAGGTGTTGTCGTTGTCGGTCAGCCAGGAACGGGCGATGCGGAAGAACTCCTCGTCGCCGAGCTCGACGCGCAGCTCGTTCCACATGAGCCCGGGGGTCGTGTAGATGTTGGAGCCGCCGAACTGCCGCGGGTCGTAGTCGCCGGGCGGGCCGTATTCGTCACGCAGGCCCTGGTCGGCCGCCCGGGCGCTCTGGAGGCTCTCGCGCAACGACTGGATCTCGTGCTCGTCCTGGTAGATCCACTGCATCAGCATCGTCATGCCCTCGTTGAGCCAGACGTCGCGCCAGTCCGCGGGCGAGACCTGGTCGCCGTACCACTGGTGCACCAGCTCGTGGGCGATCACCTGCGGCGACAGGACGTACTCGTTGTTGCCCAGCGTCACCATCGTCTGGGTCTCCATTGCGCTCATCGAGTCGGTGACGACGAGGCCGAGAGAGTCGAAGGGATAGGGGCCGAGCTTGGTCTCGATCCAGTCGACGGTCGCGGCTGCGGTCTGGAGCTGGTCGAGGCGCATCACCATGCCCCGCGGGTTCCAGTAGTCCACCCTCAGGCCGTCCTCGGTGGTGTTGCTGCTGTGGGCGTAGTCGCCGATCGCGAGGGTCACGAGGTAGGACGACGCGGGCTCGGTGAGCTGCCACGACGTGGTGGTCGTGTCGTCCTCGCGGGTCAGCTCGGTGAGGTGGCCGTTGGCGATCCCGGTCCACGGCGCCGGTGCGTGCACCGTGATCTCGTAGAGCGCCTTGTCGGACGGCTGGTCGTTGACGGGGTACCACGTGTAGGCGCCGAAGGGCTCCTGCATCGTCCACACCTCGCCGGTGTCGGTGACCGTGAAGCCGGTCGTCGAGAAGTCGGAGCGGGTCGTGGGGGCCGGTGCCGGCTCCGGTGTGCCGACGTAGTCGAGGGACAGCTCGTGGCGTCGGTCGACCTCGAGGGGTGCCTTCAGGACGAGGTCCTTGCCCCGGCGCGCGAAGCCGATGGGCTCACCGTCGAGGGCGACCCGGCCCACCGTGAGCCCGGGTCCCAGGTCGAGCTGGAAGCGGGGTGCCTGACGCGCCGCCCGGAAGGTGATGACGGCCCTGCCGGTGAGCCGCTCCGCCTCCGGGTCCCAGGTGAGGTCGAGGTCGTAGAGCAGGGCGTCGACGCGCGGGTCCCCGACGTGGGGGTAGACGCTGTCCTCGACCGGGGTGGAGAGGGCCAGGTCGAGGTCCTGCTCCACCGGGTCGGTGACCGGTGCGGTCGAGCTCGGCGCGATCGCGGTCTCCTCCGAGCCTCCCGGCGTCGCGCTGGAGGGGGTCGCGAGCTCGTCGGGTCCCTCGGCGGCGGACGAGCAGCCGGCGAGGAGGGCGACGGACAGGGCGGCGGCGACCGCGGCTGTCCGCTTGGTCATCGCTCGCCCCGCAACAGCGGCCGCGCGAGCTTGCGACCGTGGTGGATCTGCGCCTTCACCGTCCCGAGGGGGGCGCCGACCAGCGCGGCGATCTCGTCGTAGGGCAGGCCGTAGACGTCGCGCAGCAGCAACGGCTCGACGTACTGCGGGTGGTCGCGCTCGATGGTGTCCATCGCCTCGAGCAGGTCGAGGCGGGTGCCGGCGATCACGCTGGTCGTGCGCGGGTCGGGACGGTCGTGGGCGCCGTCCTCGAAGTCGGTGGGCGTGGCGAGGTTCTTCAGGCGGCGGTATGTCGTCCGGGCGCTGTTGACGGCCACGATGTGCAGCCACGTGGTGAACCGGCCGCGACCGCCCCACGAGCCGATCCTGGTGGCGACGTTGAGCATCGCCTCCTGGCAGGCGTCCTCGGCGTCACCGGAGTAGGGGAGGACCCCGCGGCAGATGTTCAGCACCCGCGGACGCACCTCCGCGAGCAGGGACTCGAGCGCGTCGCGGTCGCCGTCGCGGGCGCGGCCGGCGAGCTCGTCGATCTCGTCGGGTGCCAACGCGACCCCGTGGTCCCCCGAATAGTTCATCCCTGCACGATAATGCCCGGGTGTCCGCTCCCTCCCGCCTCGGTCGTTATCCGGTGCGTCGTCGCATCGGATCGGGAGCGTTCGCGACCGTCTGGCTCGCCTACGACGAGCACCTCGACTCCCCCGTGGCGATCAAGGTGCTCGCCGACAACTGGACCGGCGACCTCCACATCCGGCAGCGCTTCCTGGAGGAGGGCCGCTTCCTGCGCAAGGTCGAGTCGCCCCACGTGGTCACCGTCTACGACGCCGGAGAGCTCGCCGACGACCGTCCCTACCTGGTGATGGCGTACGCCGACCAGGGCACGCTGGCCGACCGTCTCGAGCTCGCCCCCCTCGAGACCTCGCAGGCCCTCACCGTGATCACCCAGGTCGGCAAGGGCCTCGCTGCTCTGCACGACCGGGGTGTCCTCCACCGCGACATCAAGCCCGCCAACGTGCTCTTCCGCACCATCGAGAACGGCCGGGGCGCGCACGTCGTCGCGATGGTCGGCGACCTCGGGCTGGGCAAGGCGATGGACATGTCGTCGCGGCTCACCATGGTCGGCGGCACCCCGACGTACGTCGCGCCCGAGCAGGCCCTGGGCGAGGGGCTGGACCCCCGTGCCGACCAGTTCTCACTGGCGGCGTTGAGCTACTACCTGCTCGCCGGACGCCAGCCCTACAACCACCAGGTCCTCGCCGCCGCGGAGGACCCGCCACCGCCCCCGCCGATGGACATCGACAACCCCGAGGCCGAGGCGGTCGTGCTCAAGGGCCTGGCCAAGGATCGTGACGAGCGCTTCGACGACATCGAGTCCTTCACCGCCGCGCTGGTCGACGCGATGGGCGGAGAGGTGGACGACGCCCCGCAGGCGTGGATCCCGGCGGCCCCGGAGCTCACCCAGGCGGCCCCCGGGCCGGGCCTCACCGAACCCGCGGGCGACCTGCCCCCGGGGCGGGTGTCCTCCAGCGGTCGGCGCTGGCTCTGGCTCGTGGCCGGCGTGCTCGCGCTGGTCGTCGGCGGCGGGGCGGGATGGGGGCTCGAGCAGGCCGCCACCTCCGAGCGCATCATCAGGGACGACACCGAGACCATCACGGTGACCGTCCCGGAGGAGTGGGCCGCGCAGGTCGATCCCGAGCCGTGGACGCCGGTCGAGGGCCAGGAGGAGATGGCGGCCCTGGCGACGGGGGCCAGCACGGACTGGAACACCGACGCCGACCCGGCGCCGGGCGTCTTCGTGGGTCTCCTGCCCGGGGAGAAGCTGCCCTCGCGGGTGCCGCAGCACGCTGCGTGCGAGAGCTCGTCGAGTCAGCCCGTCCGCGACGAGCGGAACGGCGACAAGTCGATGACGGTCTGGTTCCGCGGATGTCCCGGTGTGAAGTTCATGGTCGAGCGCGTCATCCAGGTCAACGCCAGCCAGCTGCTCTGGGTGCAGGTGCGCAGCGACGACCAGGGCGAGGCCCGCCGGGTGCTCGACTCGGTGGACACGGCCGGCATTTGAGCGCCCGCCGGCTCAGTCCATCCTGGTGCCGTCGGCGACCCGGGCGACCAGGTCGCTCATGCCGTCCACGTCGACCTTGCGCCCAGTCACGGCGACCTCGAGCTGGGCGTTGTCGGAGCCGGTGAGGTCGCGCCACGCGAGGAAGCCGTGGCGCAGGTGGTTGGACGTGACGTAGGTGTAGTGGAGGCTGTCCTCGGTCCGCTCGACGACGACCATGTTGTCCTCGTCCTCGTCGAGCTCGGCGATCCTGTTGTCCAGCGTCCAGGTGATCGAGCGCCGGTTGCTCAGCACCTGCTCGACGCGCAGGTAGTAGCCGAAGTCCGCGTCGTCGGGCGGGCGCCACTGCCACTCGTTGAGCGAGTTGGTGAAGAAGGTCCACCCCTTCGGGGCAGGCACCGACATCTGGAAGGGGCCGCTGCCGACGCGTTGACGTACGAGCTCGACGGACGGCTCCAGCGGTGGCGTGCGCGCGTCCGGGAGGAGGTCAGGGACCGGGTCGATGGGCAGGCTCGGCGACTGGGCCGCGACCGGTGCGGCGACCCCGTCGCCGGTCGCCCCCTCGGTCAGTCCCCAGGAGACGGCGAACCCGCCGCCGGCGCCCATCGCCAGCAGCGCAGCCACCACAGCAGGCCCCCGCCATGTCACGGCGTGACTCTAGGACACCGGCCCCGCCGAGGCGCCGCGCATGCCCTCCGCCACGCGCGTGATCAGGTCCTTCGTGCCCTCGACGTCCCGCTCCCGGCCGTGGACGACGATCTCGACATCGGCCTGTCCGCTGTCGTCGAGGTCGAGCCAGTGCATGAAGCTGTGGCGGGCGTTGTCCTCGTTGCTGCGGTAGGTGTACTCCAGCGTCTGGGCGCCCCGGTCGATGATGCGGACGTCCTCCTGCTCGTCCTGCAGCCGGGCCACGCGGATGTCGATGGCGTCCTCGATGGTGATGTCCTGGCTGTTGATCTGCTCGATCCGCATCACGTAGGTGTTGTTGGAGGTGCCCGGCTGCTTCCACTTCCACTCGTTCGTGGCGTTGGCAATGGTCGTCCAGCCGCGCGGCACCGGGAAGGTGATCTCGAACTTGCCGGTGCCGACGGTGGCCGGCTTCATCGGGATGTCGGGCTCCAGGGCCGGGTCGGGGGGGTCCGGCGCGTACGGCCTCGGTGGCTGGAGCGGGCTCGAGGGGCTGGCGGCCTCCACGGGCGCGGCCGCACCCTCCCCGGTTGTCGTTTCGCGCGACTGTCCCGACGCGGCGTAGCCGCTCCAGGTGCCCAGCGCCAGGAGCGTGACGAGCACCGCAGGCCCCCGCCATTCCATGCGTCGAGCCTATCCGGGTGTGCCGCCGGTCTGGTCCATCGCCGGGCGGGGGTGCGCAGATCATCGGTCGGGAGGACGATCTCGAGATGGGGACACGATGGGCCGTGCGCGCCGACCGCGCCTTCGACGGCGTGAGGTTCCTGCCTGGTGGCGCGACCGTCGTGATCAAGGGGGAGCGCATCGTGGGCGTCGAGCCGGCAGACTTCGCGCTGCCTGACGGCGTACCAGTCGCGCAGGTCAGCGGCACGCTCCTGCCGGGGCTCGTCGACTGCCACGTGCACCTCGTCGCCAGCGGCGCGTTCCCCGGCGCGCCGGGCAGCCTGGAGTGGGCGGGTGGGGCGGACGTCTCGGCGGTCGACGAGGTGATCACCGAGAGCCTGCGGGCCCAGGTCGCGGCCGGGGTGACGACGGTGCGCGACCTGGGGGACGTGGGCTTCCGCGTCCTCGATCACCGGGATCGCCACGGCGAGGGCCTGCCCCGGGTCGTGGCGGCCGGTCCCCCCATCACGACGCCCGCCGGGCACTGCCACTTCCTCGGCGGTGACGTCGACCCCGACGCCCCCGGGGCGCTGGAGCGAGCGGCGACGGAGCGTGCCGAGCGCGGAGTCGACCTGGTGAAGGTGATGGCCAGCGGGGGTTTCCTCACACCGGGCAGCGACCAGCTCGGAGCGCAGTTCGACCGGGCGAGCCTGCGCCGCCTCGTGGACGCCTCGCACGCGGCCGGTCTGCGGATCGTGGCACACACGCACTCGATCACGGGTGCCGAGGTGGCGCTCGACGCCGGCGTCGACGGGCTCGAGCACTTCACCTGCCTGGCGGACGGTGGCGCCGCGGCCTCCCCGGAGCTGCTGGACCGCGTGGCAGCGGCCGGGGTCACCGTCGACCCCACACTGGGCCGTGACGCGTCCCGCTTCCCACCGGTGTCCCAGATGCCGCCGCACGTCCTGGAGATGCTGGCCCGGATCGGCATCACCGACCGCGACGCCCACTTCGAGCAGATGGCGCGCAACTCGCTGCGCCTGCGCGAGCACGGCATCCGGGTCGTGTCCGGGCTGGACGCCGGAGCGATGCCGGCCAAGCTGCACGGACACCTGTGGCGATCGGTCGCCGAGCTGGTGCACGGCGGGTGGCCGGTCGACGACGCGTTGGCGACCGCGACCTCGGTGGCGGCCGACGACTGCGGGGTCGACGCGGGCCGGCTGGTCGCCGGGCGTCTTGCCGACCTGCTCGTCGTCGACGGAGATCTGTCCTCCGACGTCGAGGCGCTGGCTCGTCCGGTCGCGGTGTGGCTGGGCGGGGTCAGGGCCGCGACGTGAGGGGCACCTCCTACGGTGGCCCCATGCTCATCAGCAACGCCCGTCTCGTCGCGGTCACCCACGAGGTGCCGGGCCCGGTCGACGTACGCGTCGAGGCAGGGGGGGTGGCTGAGGTCGGCACAGGTCTCGACCGCGCGGTCGGTGAGGAGTCGTACGACGCCGCCGGCCGCTGGCTGATGCCCGGCCTCTGGGACCAGCACGTCCACCTCGGGCAGTGGACCCTCACCTCGGCGCGGCTCGACCTGGCCCCGGCACGGTCCAGCGGTGAGGCCGTCGCGCTGGTCCGCGAGCGGCTCCAGGAGTGGCCCGACCTGCCGGTCATCGGCTGGGGGCACCGGCCGACCGCGTGGCCGGACAACCCCACGGTCTCAGACCTCGACGCGATCGACACCGACCAGCCGATCGTGCTGATCGCCGGCGACGGCCACCACGGCTGGCTCAACACCACGGCGCTGCACATGCTCGCCCTCCCCACCCGCGACAGCGTGGTCAGCGAGGCGGAGTGGTTCATGGCCTACGGGCGGCTCGCCACCGTCGTCGGCACCGACGGAACCGGACCCGAGGCCTACCGCCGCTCGATGGAGGCAGCGGCCGCGCAGGGCGTGGTCGGCCTGGTCGACCTCGAGTTCAGCGGCGGCGTCGCCGACTGGGCGGCGCGATGGGCAGAGGGCGCGGACCTGGTCCGGGTGCGGCACGCCTGCTACGCCGACGGGCTCGACGACGTCCTGGCCCGCGGCCTGCGCTCGGGCGACCCGCTCGCCGGAGACCCGCGCCTGACGATGGGGCCGCTGAAGATCATCAGCGACGGATCCCTCAACACCCGCACCGCCTGGTGCTGCGAGCCCTACGCCGAGAAGGCGGTGCCCGGCGCCGAGGAGGGGCAGGCCAACCAGACCCCGGCCGAGCTGCGCGCGCTGCTCGCCCGCGCCGCGGCCGGTGGGATCGACGTCGCCGTTCACGCGATCGGTGACCGGGCGGTGAGCGTCGCGCTCGATGCCTTCGAGGAGACCGGTGCCCGTGGCGGCATCGAGCACGTCCAGCTCACCACCCACGACGACGTACGCCGGATGGCCGCCCTCGGCGTCCGGGCGAGCGTGCAGCCCGCCCACCTGCTCGACGACCGCGACGTGACCGAGCGGCTCTGGCCCGGTCGCGCCGAGCGCTGCTTCCCGCTGCGCTGGATGCTCGACGCCGGCGTCGACGTGGTGCTGGGCTCGGACGCGCCGGTCTCGCCACTCGATCCGTGGCTCGCCGTCGCCGCGGCCGTGCACCGCTCGGGGGACGACCGCGAGGCGTGGCACCCCGAGCAGTCCCTCACCGCACGCGAGGCGCTGGCGGCGTCGACCGACGGCTGGGGCACGGTCGCCGTCGGCCACCCCGCTGACCTCGTGCTCCTCGACGCCGACCCGCTTGACGGGATCTCCGACCGCGAGCACGCCCTGGCGCTGCGCTCCTTCGCCGACCATGTCGTCGCGACGTGGGTCGCCGGCGAGACGGCGTACTCACTGTCTTGAGGTCCACTTGGGCGCTGGTGGGGTCGCCTGTCGCACGCTACGGCCCGACTCGAGCGACCATAAGGCCGCTTGAGTCGGGATATGGGCGGTGGCACGGACTGGTGACGACATATGGCCGCTCATCACACGGTATGGCGCCACGCGAGCGACCATATGGCCGCTCGAGTGGCCACATGGCGGGCTGACCGTCCGTGTGACGCGGGACACGTAGCGCTCGATCCCGAGTTCAGTAAGGTAAGCCTTACCTAATTGACTCTCGGAGGGACTCGTCTCGTGCGTCGACCCTGGCACCACCTCTTCCACCCGGCCAATGCCGTGGACTATCGCGAGGCCGTCGGCCTGACGGTCGACCACCTCGTCGGCCACGTCGCGGACACCGCCGGGCGCCCCCTGACCGGCATCACCCCGCGCGAGTCAGCCGAGCGGGTCGCCGCGATCGACCTGGACCGTCCGCTGGGGGAGGAAGGGGAGGCGCTCGCCGAGCTCTCCCGGCTGTGGCTGGACGACGCGATCTGGTTCCACGAGCCGACGGCCGCGGCGCACCTCAACTGCCCGGTCGTCATCCCCGCCCTGATGGCGGAGGTCCTCATCAGCGGGGTCAACTCCAGCCTCGACACGTTCGACCAGAGCGCCGGGGCCACCTTCATCGAGCGCCACCTCGTCGACTGGACGGCGGCGCGGATCGGCTACGGCGCGGGCGCCGACGGCATCTTCACCACCGGTGGCACCCAGTCCAACCTGCAGGCCCTGCTCCTCGCCCGCGGTCAGCAGGTCGCACCGGTCGATCGGTTGCGGATCTTCGCCAGCGCCGACGGTCACTTCTCGGTCCAGAAGGCCGCCCGCACGCTCGGTCTCGGCGACGAGGCGGTGGTCCCGGTCGCCGTGGACGTCTCCCGGCGCATGGACCCCGCGGCGCTGGGCGCGGCCCTCGCCGACAGCGTGGCGGGCGGCGGCGTGCCGATGGCGGTCGTGGCCACCGCCGGCACGACCGACTTCGGTGCCATCGACCCGCTCCCGGAGGTCGCGGCGCTGGCGAGGGCGTACGGCGCGTGGTTCCACGTCGACGCGGCCTACGGCGGCGGCCTGCTGGTCTCGCCCCGGCGGCGTGACTGGCTGGAGGGGATCGAGCTGTCCGACTCGGTCGCGGTCGACTTCCACAAGACCTGGTTCCAGCCGGTGTCGTGCAGCGCCTTGCTGGTGCGCGACGGCGCGACGCTCGGACACGTCACCTGGCACGCCGACTACCTCAACCCGAAGGACTCCGCCCACCCCAACCAGGTGGACAAGAGCCTGCAGACCACCCGGCGCTTCGAGGCGCTGAAGCTCTGGATGACGCTGCGGGTGATGGGCGCCGACGCGGTCGGGGAGCACCTCGACACCGTGATCGACCTCGCCGACGCGGTCGCCGCCGAGCTGACCGCGATGCCCGACATCGACGTGGCAGCGGCTCCGCAGCTGAGCACCATCGTGTTCCGCTACTGCCCGCCCGGCCGTGACGAGGCGGCGCTGGCCCGCATCAACGCGGCGATCCGCGCCGAGCTCTTCGACGAGGGACGAGCGCTGGTCGCGGCGACCCGCGTGGACGGCCGCAGCTACCTCAAGCTCACCCTGCTCAACCCGGTCGCGACCCTCGCCGACATCCTCGCGGTCGTCGAGATGGTGCGCGAGGCGGGGGAGCGCCTCGCCGATGCGCCGGTGGCCCCGCGACCGCGCGGCGAGCGAGTGGCGGTGGTCCGGTGAGCCGCCCCGCGACCACGCACGACCTGATCGGGATCGGGCTCGGGCCCTTCAACCTCGGGCTCGCCTGCCTCGGCCATCCCCTCGACGACCTCGACGCCGTCTTCCTCGAGGCCGCGGACGGCTTCTCCTGGCATCCGGGGATGATGCTGCCGGACGCCACCCTCCAGGTGCCGTTCCTCGCCGACCTGGTGACGATGGCCGACCCGACCTCGCCCTTCTCCTACCTCGCCTTCCTCAAGGACGTCGGCCGGCTCTACCCGTTCTACATCCGCGAGAGCTTCTACCCCCTCCGGCGCGAGTACGACGACTACTGCCGGTGGGCGGCCGAGCGCCTCGACACGGTGCGCTGGGGCGAGCGGGTGGTCGCGGTCGAGCACGACGGCGACGCCTACGTCGTACGGTCGGCAACGGGGCGCACCTGGCGCGGGCGACACCTCGCTCTGGGCACCGGCACGGCACCGCGGATGCCCTTCGACGTCGACGGACCCGCGCTGCACTCCGCGGACTACCTGAGCCGCAAGGACGACCTGCTCGCGAGTGGCTCGGTCACCGTGGTCGGCAGCGGCCAGAGCGCGGCCGAGGTGTACGCCGACCTGCTCGCCGAGCAGGAGCACCACGGCTTCGAGCTCACCTGGGTCACTCGCTCGCCGCGGTTCTTCCCGATGGAGTACACCAAGCTGACGCTCGAGATGACCTCGCCCGAGTGGTCGTCCTACTTCCAGGCGTTGCCCGCCCCCCGCCGGGCGGAGGCCCAGCGTGGCCAGGCGGCGCTGTCCAAGGGGATCAGCTCGGAGACGATCAACGCGATCTACGACGAGCTCTACCGGCGCGAGGCGAGCGGGGGCGTCGACACGACACTGCTGACCGCGACCGAGGTCACCACCGCGCGGTGGGACGGCGAGCGCTACACCCTCGACCTGCGCCACACCGAGCAGCAGGCCACCGGCGCCCTGCGCACCGACTCGCTCGTGCTGGCCACCGGCTACGCCCCGCGCGTGCCCGAGTTCCTGCAGCCCGTGCGCGACCGGATCAGGTGGGACGAGCAGGGCCGGTTCCTGGCGGGCCCGACCTTCGCCGTCGACCACGCCGATGCCGAGGTCTTCGTGCAGAACGCTGAGGAGCACACCCACGGCTTCGTCGCGCCCGACCTCGGCATGGGCGCGATGCGCAGCTCGGTGATCCTGTCGCAGGTCCTGGGCCGCGAGCCGTACGCCGTCGAGAAGCGCATCGCCTTCCAGGAGTGGGGCATCCCCGACCGCTACCGCGACCAGGCCGCACCGCCGGTCGAGGCGAGCCCCCCGTTGGTCGAGGGGCGCGCGCAGCGTCACCCGTTGGTCGAGGAGCGCGCGCAGCGCGCGTCACGAGACCAGGTGTCGCGATGAGGCTCACGACCGAACTCCTCGACCCCACCCCTCACCTGGCCCTGCTCCACGCCTGGGTGACCCACCCGCGGTCGGTCTTCTGGGGCATGCAGGACGCCACCGTCGAGCAGGTGCACGACGAGTACGCCCGGATCGCGGCCGACCCCCACCACCACGCGTTGCTCGGCCGCGCCGACGGGGAGCCCGCCTTCCTGATGGAGCGCTACGACCCCGCCCGCTCACCCCTGGCAGGACTGCCCGAGCTGCGGCCGGGCGACGTGGGCATGCACGTGCTGGTGGCCCCGACGGACCGTCCGGTCCACGGCTTCACGGCCGCCGTCCTGCGCCGGGTGATGGAGGAGTGCTTGGCCGACCCGTCCGTGCGCCGGGTCGTGGTCGAGCCCGACGTCCGCAACGACAAGATCGCCGCCCTCAACGCCGCCGTCGGCTTCGTGGTCTGCCGCACCGTCGACCTCGCCGACAAGACCGCGGCCCTGAGCTTCTGCACCCGGGCCGACTTCTCCTCCTCGGCCCTCGGAGGTGCCGCATGACCGCCCTGACCAACCCGACCGACCTGACCGCCCACCTGACTCCCGAGACCATGGCCCGCGCCCACCGCGACCTCGTCGCCAAGGCCATCGCCGAGTTCGCCCACGAGCGCCTGCTGGAGCCGGTCGCCGACGGGGCGGGCTGGCGGCTCGACCTGGGTGCGTCGGCGTACGAGCTCTCCGCCCGCAGGCACCCGCTGGAGCACTGGGTCGTCGACCCGGCGTCGCTGCGCCGCACCGTCGCAGGCGAGCCCGCCCCGGTCGACGCCCAGGACTTCGTCGTCGACTGCAACGACCGACTGGGCATCCCCGACCACCTGCTCCCGGTCTACCTCGAGGAGATCGCCAGCACCCTGGCCTCCGCGGCCTGGAAGCGCACCCACCACCAGCTCTCCTCCGCCGACCTCGTCCACGCCGACTACCAGGCGATCGAGACGGCGATGACCGAGGGGCACCCCGGCTTCGTCGCCAACAACGGCCGCATCGGCTTCGGCGTCGACGACTACGCGGCCTACGCACCCGAGGCGGGTGCCGACGTGCACCTGCACTGGCTGGCCGTACGCCGCGACGAGGCGCTGCTGTCGCTGGCGGCTGGCCGCAGCGAGGAGGAGCACTACCTCGCGGAGCTCGGCGAGGACGCCCTCACCGACTTCGAGAAGCGGTTGCGCGACCTCGGCCTCGACCCCGCCGACTACCTCTACCTCCCCGTGCACCCCTGGCAGTGGGCCAACCGGATCTCCGTCACCTTCGCCCCCGACGTCGCGCGTCAGGCGCTGGTGTCGCTGGGAGTGGTGCCCTCGGCGCACCGGGCGCAGCAGTCGATCCGGACGTTCTTCCCCGTCGACCACCCGGAGCGGTCCTACGTGAAGGTCGCGCTGGCGATCCAGAACATGGGGTTCCTGCGCGGCCTGTCACCGGCCTACATGGCCGCGACGCCGGCGATCAACGACTGGGTGGCCGAGCTCGTGCAGGGCGACGCCGAGCTGGTCGGCCTCGGGTTCTCGGTGCTGCGCGAGCACGCCGCGATCGGCTGGACCGGCGACGCCTACCACCGCCTCCCGGTGACCTCGCCCTACCGCAAGATGGTCGCCGCGCTGTGGCGGGAGAGCCCGGTGCCGCACCTGGCCCACGGCGAGCGGCTGGCGACGATGGCCTCGCTGCTCCACCGCGACCGGGACAGCGTCCCGCTCGTGGCAGAGCTCATCGAGTGCTCGCCCCTCGAGCCGGCCGCGTGGGTGACGACCTACCTGCGGGCCTACCTGCGCCCGCTCGTCCACTGTCTGCTCGCGCACGACCTCGCCTTCATGCCGCACGGCGAGAACCTCGTGATGGTGCTGCGCGACCATGTGCCGGTCCGGATGGTGATGAAGGACATCGGGGAGGAGGTGGCCGTGCTCGGCGATCGTCCGCTGCCCGACGAGGTCGCCCGCATCCGCGCCGCGGTGACCCCCGACGTCGCGGCGCTCTCGATCCACACCGACGTCTTCGACGGCTTCCTGCGCCACCTCGGCGCGATCCTCGACGAGGCCGGACTGCTGCCGGACGACGACTTCTGGGGACTGGTGCGCGCGTGCATCGCCGGTCACGCCGCCGACCATCCCGAGCTGGCTGCGGCCGCGGCGACGTACGACCTGCTGCGTGCGGAGTTCGCGCACAGCTGCCTCAACCGCCTCCAGCTGCGCAACACGCTGCAGATGGTCGACCTCACCGACCAGGCCGAGTCGCTGATCTTCGCCGGCACCTTGCGCAACCCCGCAGCCGACCCCCGCCTCCGGTGAGCGTCACTCGCGACCGCTACGGCATCCCCCACGTCCGCGGCACCGACCTGCTCGCCCTCGCCCACGAGCAGGGGCGGGTCACCGCGCACGACCGCGCCTGGCAGCTGGAGGTCGAGCGACTGCGTGGCGAGGCCCGGGTGAGCGCGCTGGGCGGCTCGCGCGCACCCGCATGGGACGCCTTCGCCCGCGACCTCGACATCGAACGCACCGCCCGGCGCGGCTTCGACGCGCTGCCTGCGGAGTCGCAGCAGTTCCTCGCGGCGTACGTCGACGGGGTCCGGGCCGGCTTCGCCGAAGGGGCGTCCTCGCCCGAGCTCGCCGGACGTCCCGCTCCCGGCGAGTGGCAGCCGTGGACGCCGGTGGCGGTCTTCCTGGTCCAGCACGTGCTCTTCGCCGGCTTCCCCACCAAGCTGTGGGCGGCCTCGGTCGGGACGGACCTCGAGCCGCGGCTCGCGGAGCTGCTGGGCGTGAGCGACGCGCCCCACGGCAGCAACGCGTTCGCCGTCGGCGGAGGGCGTACGACGTCCGGGCTCCCGCTGATCGGCGCCGACCCGCACCGGGTCTTCGAGGTGCCTGGCATCTACCAGCAGGTGGGGCTCGCGTGCGACGAGTTCGACGTCGTCGGACTGGCGTTCCCCGGCGTGCCCGGCGTGCAGCACTTCGGGCACACGGGCCACGTCGCCTGGGCGGTCACCAACGCCATGGCGGACTACCAGGACGTGCGGGTGACGCGGGGACGGCTCGACGTCCGCACCCCGACTGCCGAGCTCGGCGACGTCGGGCTGGCGGCTGTGCTGCCACTCCTGAGGGCCCGGACGGTCGCCGACGTCGATGCTGCCCTCGACCTCTGGGTCGAGCCGGTCAACAACGTCGTCGTGGCCGACACCGAGGGACGGGTGCTGCACCGCGTGGCCGGCCGGGTGCCGGTCCGTGACGGTGCGGACTGGGTGGGATGGGCCGACCTGCCGCGCATCGAGGTCGCTCCGGCCGAGGTGGCCGTCACCGCCAACGACCGCACCGACGGGCGGTGGGACGTGCTCTCCTCGCGGTTCGCGCCGCGCTGGAGACGTGAGCGGATCGCGTCGCTGGTCGCGGAGAGACGCGTCGACGTGGCCGCGGCCGCCGCAGTGCTGACCGACGAGGACAACGCCGCCGGCGGCTCGCTCCTTGCAATGCTGCTCCAGCTGCCCGGGCTCCCCGCCCCCAGTCGCCGGCTGGTCGACCTGCTCCGTGACTGGGACGGCTCGATGCAGGCGGGCTCCGCCGCGGCCGGGGCGTTCGGGGCCGTCCGCGACGCGTTGGTGGCGGCGGTCGTGGCCCACCCGGTGCTCGAACCGGCGCGCTCGGCCTTCCCGCCGGCCCACGCCGAGGTGCTGGCGCCCTGGTGGCACCTGCCCAGCAGGATCGCCCGCGTCCTGCCCGAGCTTCTCGCCCTCCCGTTGCCGGGGCTCGACCTCGCGGACCTCGCACGTACGGCGCTGGCGCAGGTCGCCGCGCTGCCGCCCACGTCGTGGGGGGACCGGCACCGGTTCGCGCCGCAGCACGCCTTCGCGGACCTCGGCCTCGACCCGTGGCCGTACGTCCCGGCCGTGGCCGGCAGTTCTCTCGGCGGCGACACCGAGTGCGTCGCCGCCACCGCCTGGATCCCCGGCACGGACGCCTGTGTCTCGGGGCCTGTCGCGCGGGTCGTGTGGGACTTGGCCGACCGCGGCGCGAGTCGCTGGGCGGTCCCCCTCGGGTCGAGCGGCCAGGTGGGCAGTCCCCACCACGACAACCAGTTCACCGCCTGGAAGGACGGAACCTTGCTCCCCGTCAACGAGCTCACTGTCACCGAGGTCGGGTCCTCGGCCCGCACCTTCTCCCTCCGCACCGTCGATCCCGAGGCCGACGCCGTGCTGCTGCACGGCTGGTTCACCCAGCCGCGAGCAGCCTTCTGGGGCATGGCGACGCGCAGTGTCGAGGAGGTCGCCGGGATCTACGGCTGGATCGTCTCGCAGGACCACCTCACCGCCGACCTCGTGCTCCTGGACGGTCGCCCGGTCGGGCTGGTGCAGACCTACGACCCGTTCGTCGACGAGATCGGCGAGCACTACGACCGCCGCCCCGGCGACCTCGGCCTGCACCTCTTCCTGGCCGACGACCCGGCCCGCGCGGGCACCACGCAGGACCTCATGTCGTTCCTCGTCTCGCAGGTCCTCGCCGACCCGGCCGTGCAGCGAATGGTGCTCGAGCCCGACGTCGCCAACATCAAGTCCTTGGCCCTGCTCCAGCGGCTCGGCGCGGAGCTCGGGCCCGTGACCGAGATCCCCGCCCCGATGCCGGACCTGCCGCCCAAGAAGGCCCAGTTCACCTTCATCCCCCGGCCGGGGTTACAGCGGATCCCGGCCGCCGGGGGCGACCGGACCAGTAGTCGGCGAACGTCAGCCAACACGGAGCGAGGCCGACCGGGTCCTGGGGAGGCCGATCGTCGTGCCGTGCCAGATCGCCTTGCCGCTGGCGAAGTACGTGTGCAGCCGCAGCGGTCTCCGGGGGACCTTGACCCGGAACGTCGCGACGCCGCGCGCGTCAGTGACCGCGACGACGGCCTGGAACCCTGACCGCCGGGGTCCCACAAGGATGAGGCTCGCGCCTGCGATCCGGGCCGAGTCGCTGCCCTTGCGCCACACCAGCGCGGACTTCAGGACCCAGACCCGGTCGAGCTTGCGCACGACGCGAAGGCCGAGGGTCGTCGTGTCGTCGCACTCCGGGCAGGCGAACGGACTCGGTGCACTCACGGCGTTGACCACGAAGGTCGTGCCGGTGCCGGAGTCGCTGGTGTGGATCCGGTCGCCTTGGTCGACGTACGTCCAGTCCACCTTCCAGGTCAGCGTCCGCTCCTCGCGCTCGCCCTCACTGCAGATCTGCATGCTGCCCTGACCGGCAAGCGGGTCACCGCTCGCGCTGTCGAAGTAGGTCCAGCTGGAGACCGCACTCTCGGAGGTGGCGCGGATGCCGAGGATCCAGCTGGTGGCCTCGGGCGGCAGGCTCACCGAGTAGGTCACGAGAGTGTCGGCGCAGCCATAGCCGGGATTCACGTCCTGAGCGCTGGCGGTGGCACTCGCAGCCCCGGGGGTCGCCGCCGTCGCCATGACGGGCGGCTGGCCGGCGGTGCAAAGCGCGACGAGCACGCACACCTTCATCCACCTGGACACGATTCCCCCTACCTGCCCGCTTGGACGAGCGAGGGTAGTCAACCAGTGTTTCGATCCCGTGGGGGTCGTTATGGGGACGGTCCGGCGATGGCGGGGTGACCGACCGGCTACGCGAGCGCCAGCGTCGCGTCCAGCACGAAAGCCGGGTCCTCCAGCCTGTCGCCGTAGACCTCGCGGAGCTGGCCGACGCGGTAGCGCACGGTCTGCGCATGCACGAAGAGCTCCTCGGCGACGGCGTCGCGGCGGCCGTGGTGGAGCAGCCAACTGCGCAGGGTGTCGGTGAGCTTCTCGGCCGTCGACGGGCGCAGGTCGGCCAAGGGTGCGAGCACACGGGCACGCAGGTCCGCGCGGGCCTCGCTGTCGGCGCCCAGGACCAGCGCGGCCAGGTGGTCGTCGGAGTCGACCAGCCCCTCCAGCCCGAGGGCGGCGCACCTCAGCGCGCGCCGGTGGGAACCGGATGCGTCGAGCCACGTCGTGCTCGGGCCGACGACGGCGTCGGTGCCGCGCAGCGCGCGCAGCACCGTACGACGTGAGGTCGCCGAACCGGTGGTGGGCACCAGCAACGAGGCAAGGCCTTCTGGGAGGCCGGGCACGTCGTCCGTGGGTTGCAGGGTGCCGGGGTCGAGGGCGGTGAAGGCGTGCGAGACCTGCGACTCCGGGAGGATCACCGCGGTCAGGGCCCCGGGCGGCTCCCAGCCGGCTCGCTGGGCCGCGGCGTTGATCGCGTCGGCCGGGGCGCCGGTCAGCAGCGCGCGGGCCAGGCGCTCGAGGTTGCGCTGCCGGACGCGTCCGCTGCTCTCGAGCTCGTCGGTGTGGCCGGCCACGGAGGCCGCCGAGAGCTCGTCGATGTAGGCGAAGACCAGCTCGGCGAAGCGGGCCAGCTGGCTCGCGTCGACCCCTGCCTCGACGGCCGCGTCGGCCATGTCCCGCCAGGACGCACGGGCGCCGATCCGGTAGGCGGCGAGCAGCGCCTCGACCGTGCGGCCGTTGCGCGCCTCGCCGCGGCCGAGCTGGTAGGCGCCCTCGATGGCGGGTGCCTTGGGGGCGTCGGCGTCCTGGCGGGTGGCGAGGGTCAGGAACCCGCCGAGGGCGAGCTGCACCGCGTTGCGGATGACCTCGCCCATCCGCCCGCTCCAGGCGCCGGCATAGCTGGGCACCTCCTCGATGATGCTCACGACGGCGCTGTCCGCGACCTCGGCCAGACGCGCACGGAGGGCCTCCGCGACCGCCGGGTCGAGACCGACGACCGTCGGCATTTGTGTGCTCCGGGGCACACCACGAGGTGCCATCGTGACTCCTGGGGTCTGTTTTGTTCGCTGCGAACAATCAGACTACCCCGGATTCACGTGCGCAGGGCAGGAACATCCCGCCCCCGTCAGCGACATTTGATACATGAGCACGACTCTCGAGCCGCCCGTGCGCGGCACCCGCCTCCGGGACCAGCTGGTCCGGGTCGCTGAGGCTGCCACGACGCCGCTGCTCCCGGCCGACTTCATGGACCTGTTCGCCCCGCTGCGCTCCGGCGCCGACCTGCGCGGCCGGATCGAGGCGGTCCACCCCGAGACCGCCGACGCGGCCACCATCGTGATCCGCCCGGGCGCCGACTGGGCCGGCCACGTGCCGGGCCAGTACCTGCGCATCGGCATCGACGTCGACGGCGTACGCCAGTGGCGCGCCTACTCGCTGACCCACGGCCCGCGCCGCGACGGCCGCATCTCGATCACCGTCAAGGCCGTGCCCGACGGGCTCGTCAGCAACCACCTCGTCCACCGGGCCGAGCCCGGCACGATGGTGCACCTGGAGCAGGCCGCGGGCGAGTTCGTCCTCCCGCCCGAGGGTGGCAAGTTCCTCATGGTCACCGCCGGCTCGGGCATCACGCCCGTCATCGGCATGCTGCGCAACCTCTTCCCCAGCACCGACGACGGCGTGCTGCGCCCGGCCCGCAGCGCGCAGCACGACATCGTCGTGGTCCACGTCGCCCCCAGCCACCCGCACTCCATCTTCATCCGCGACCTCGAGGCCCTCCACGCCGCGGGTGCCATCCGGCTCGTCGCGAGGTACGACGACGAGCACGGCGTCCTCGACGTCGACGACCTGGCCGACCTGGTGCCCGACCTGGCCGAGCGCAGGACCCTCGCCTGCGGCCCGGGCGGCCTGCTCGACGCCTTGGCGGCCCACCACGAGGCGGCCGGCATCAGCCTGACGACCGAGCAGTTCCGCACCGCCCGCGTCGAGCCGGGCGACGGCGGCACCGTGAGCTTCACCTCCGGCACCATCGTGGACGCCGACGGCGCCACGCCGATCCTCGACGCCGCCGAGGAGGCTGGCGTGCTGATGCCGAGCGGGTGCCGCATGGGCATCTGCATGGGCTGTGTCCTGCCGCTGCGCGAGGGCAGCGTCCGCGACCTGCGCAACGGCGCCATCACCACCGCTGTCCCCGGCGAGAGCGGCGACGTGAAGGTGCAGACGTGCATCAACGCCGCCGCCGGCCCGTGCCACATCGACCACTGACCTCATCCCACTGATCGGTCTCGTGACGGTCGCAGAGCGACCTCCTCGGCCCGCCAACGGAAGGAACCCCATGACCACGATCCAGAAGAAGTCCGCCCTCCCCGGCCAGACCAACCCGATCGCGCACCTCACCGAGGCCGACATCGAGCAGATCGGCATCGAGCTCGACGCCATCCGCCAGGACGTCCTCGACGACCGCGGCGCGAGCGACGCGGCCTACATCCGGCGCGTCATCGACACCCAGCGCAAGCTCGAGCTCGCCTCGCGCGCGGTGCTGCTGTTCAGCGCCTTCCCGCCCGCGTGGGTGCTCGGCACGCTCGGGCTGAGCGTCTCCAAGATCCTCGACAACATGGAGATCGGCCACAACATCCTCCACGGCCAGTGGGACTGGATGCGCGACCCCAAGATCCACTCCAGCGTGTGGGAGTGGGACATGGCCTCGCCCGCCGATCAGTGGAAGCACAGCCACAACGAGGTCCACCACACCTACACCAACGTCATCGGCAAGGACAACGACCTCGGCTACGGCATCATGCGCGTCGACGAGGACCAGACCTGGGCGCCCATGCACCTCGGTCAGCCGGTGTGGTGCTTCATCAACGCCGTGTTCTTCGAGTACGGCATCGCGGCCTACGACCTCGACCTCGGCGCCGTGGTCAAGAAGAAGCAGACCAAGGACCCCGACTTCCGTCGTCGCGCCAAGCAGGTGCTGGGCAAGATCCGCAGGCAGGTGACCAAGGACTACGTCGTCCACCCCGCGCTGTCGATCCCGACCGGCTCGTTCCTCCCGACGCTCGCGGCCAACTTCACCGCCAACGTCGTGCGCAACCTCTGGTCCAACTCGATCATCCTGTGCGGCCACTTCCCCGAGGGCGTCGAGACCTTCGAGAAGCGATCGATCGAGGGCGAGACCAAGGGTGAGTGGTACGTCCGCCAGATGCTCGGCTCGGCCAACATCTCCGGCTCGAAGGCCCTCCACCTGATGTCGGGCAACCTTTCCCACCAGATCGAGCACCACCTCTTCCCCGACCTGCCGTCCAACCGCTACGCGGAGATCGCGCCCAAGGTGCAGGCACTCTTCGACAAGTACGACCTCACCTACTGCGCGCGGCCGCTGGTGCCGCAGGTCTACTCGGCCTGGCACAAGGTCGTACGCCTGTCGCTCCCCAACGGGTGGCTCGCCACGACCAACGCCAAGAACGCTCCCCAGCAGCTCGCCATCCTCTACAAGATGGCCACCGGTGACCGTCGTACGCGTCGCCTGCTGGGCCGCAAGCTCGAGAGCGAGTCCCGGGCGGCCGCCGCCTGAGCCCGTCTTGACCAATCCAGCTCGAAGCCCGCGACGAACTGGTCTGGACGACCGTAGTCCTACGGATGTATCAGGACGCCCGACCGTGCATCCTTGATGGCAACAGCTGGAGGACGTGGGGAGCAGATGAGCACACGCACCAAGACGAAGGGGGCGATCCGATGATCCGCATCGGCTCGGTGGGGGAGATCTCCGTGGAGGACGCGGCGAACGCGCCGTGTGCAGAGAGGTCCCGGCCGCTGCTGCCGCGGCCGCGTGGGTCCGTGGACAGCGAGTCACCGGCGCACAAGCCGGCTGCCTGAGAAGGGGACGACCGCCTGGCAGGTGGTTGGCAACGAGCTCGGTCAAGTGACGGCCACTGTCAAGGCCTCACCGGGTGTCCTGCGGGAGACGGTCCTCTGGTCTGGACCGTCTCCCGAAGAGTTTCCGAAGGCTTCTCCTAGTGCCCTCCGGCCGCTCCTGGCGCTCCTAGCCTGTTGTCAGGCGGACCGTGGGGGCCCGCCACTTTGGGGGGAAGGAGATCCGCCGATGAAGCGTCACATGGACGACCAGCCGTCGAACCTCGCGGGTCGGCTCAAGGACCTCGAGCACTTCACGGGCGGGCTCGTCGGCGGTCGCGAGCACGTGCCCGATCACGAGGCGGAGCCGGTGCCGATCAGCACGAGCCGGGCGACGCGCGTACCGGTTCCACGGCGCTCGCGCGTCTTCCTGCGCACCGGTGACGGCCACGGCGCCTTCGCCGACCTGACGCTCACGGCTCCGCATCCGCGGATTGCCCTGGACTGACGTCGGGGACTGATCACCGGGGTGGCGCAGCGCGGGGGCTGTCGTCGCTGCGCCTCCCCGGACCAAGCGGAGTGCTCGCCTAGAGTCGCCCGGTGGTCTGGCTGGTCGGTGCGCTCCTGCTTCTCTGGATTGCCTGGGGACCGGCCGTCCTCGTCGCCGCCGCCGCGGCCCTGTGCGTGCCGCGGATCCGCTGGTGGGTGCAGGACCGCATCCATGTCAGTCGCCGCGTCGCCGGCTGGATGGCGGGCGCGCTCACGGCACTGGTCGCCCTCGTCCTCGTCGTGCCCGACGGCTGGCTCCCGATCCCGCCCGCGCCGGGCGTCTGGGCCGGACCGTCGTACGTCGGTCGGCCAGCGAGTCCGCATCCGGTGGCGCTCGCCGAGGTGACGCAGCACCCCCACCTCGCACCCGGTTCGCCGTCGGCGCGCACCGGGCCGCTCGGCTTGCAGCCCGAGGTGGAGACCGCCTGGCTGGGCAGCCAGCGCTGCGGCCACCTCGAGCTCATCTCGGACGACCGTCTGGTCGCGCTCTGCACGGACCGGTCGGGCCCCAGCCTCCGCCTGGTCGACGCCGACACGATGCGCCCGACGACGACCCGGGACCTGCCGGACCGGGTGGACGGCTCGTCGTGCACGGGCGAGGCCTTCTACCTCGACGAGACCGGTCGGGTGGTGGTGGCCACGACCGACCGCCAGGTCCTCGCGGTCCGCACCGCTACGGCGACCGGGGCGGCCGGGTTCGCGACCGACACGACCTGGGACCTCAAGCCCTACATCCCCCACGGCGACTGCCTCGTGGCGTTGGCCCCGGACTGGTCCGGGCGGATCTGGTGGGCCTCGCAGCAGGGACTCGTCGGCACCATCCCTTCCGACCCCCACCCCGCCCCCGACTCCGGCGGAGTGCAGGTCGTCGACCTCGGCGAGGACGTCCGCCGGGGCTTCGCGACGGACGAGGCAGGAGGCGTGTACGTCGTCACGGACGCATCGCTCCACCGGCTCGTCGCCGGTCCGGACGGGTCGCCGCAGGCCACCTGGCGCACGGCGTACGACGGCACCAGCGGCTCGGCCCCGGTCCTCCTCGACCGCGGTGCCGTGGCGATCACCGACTCGGTCGACGGGCGGACGGGCGTGCTGTTCGTGTCGCGCGACGGAGGGCAGGTGATCTGCCGCCAGCCCGTCTTCGAGGAGGGCGAGAGCTCCACCGACAGCTCGCTGGCGTCGCTGGGCTCCGGGGTGGTGGTGACCAACAACCACGACTACTCCTCGCCACGCAGCACCCTGCTCGGCTTCACGAGCAGTCCTGGTATCGCCCGGGTCGACCTCGTCGACGGAGCCTGCGTCGAGCGCTGGACCAGCGAGGCGGTCTCCCCGAGCTCGGGCGTGACGGCGAGCTGGCCCCTCGGTCTGGTCTATGCGTGGACCAAGCGACCGTCGCTGCTGGGGGTGAGCGCGTGGTACCTCACGGCCATCGACGTCGAGTCCGGGCGGAGCATGTGGAGCGTGCGCACCGGCACCGGTCTCCACGCCGGCAGCGACCACTCCGAGATCGCCCTCGGGCCGGACGGGTCGGCCTGGATCGGCACGATGGCAGGACTGGTGCGGGTCCGCGACCGGCGATGAATCCGCCCCTCCGCCCGGTATCTAGGGATGTTCTGGTCGTACGGACGGGGCTGCGACCTACCAGAACGTCCCTAGATACCCGGCCCGGCCGGCAGGCCAGGTCGGCGCTAGGGCCAGCTCAGCCCGACGGTCGCCTCGCTGGTCTCCCACAGCCGGCGCTGCGCCATCTCGTCGCGCGCGAGCGGCGCGGTGCCGACGATGCGGGGACGGCCACTGGCCTGCCCGGGGCCGCCAGGGCCGACGTACGTCCCACCCGGCAGGTCGGCGGTGGCGGCCATGAGGACCGGCCAGGCGCCGGCGGCCGCCGTCTGAGCGACCGCCTTGACGGCTGCGTCCAGGATCGCCGCCCGGCGTCCCTCCGTGCTGCCGAGCTGGCCGTTGACGGCGAGGTGGGTGCCGGCCAGACCGGGGTGGGCGGCGAGCGCGATCACGGGCAGCCCTGCCCTGCGCAGCCGTCGGTCGAGCTCGAACGTGAAGATCAGGTTGGCGAGCTTGGTCTGGCTGTAGACCATCCAGCGGCGGTAGCGCCGCCGCGAGCGTGGGTCACCGAGCGGCGCGGACCGCGCCACCCGGTGCATCTGCGAGGACAGGGTGACCACCCGGCCCTCGCCCGAGGCGACCAGCTGGTCGAGCAGCAGGCCGGTGAGGAGGAAGGGGCCGAAGTGGTTGGTCGCCATCTGCGACTCCAGGCCGTCGACGGTCCGGTGGAACGGGCTGGCCATGATGCCGGCGTTGTTGACCAGCAGGTGGATCGGCCCGAGCTCGCCCGCCGCCTCGGCCGCCGCGCGCACCGAGGCCAGGTCGGCGAGGTCCAGCACGAGGGTGTCGACCGAGGCATCGGGCACCTCGGCGCCGATCGCGTCGGCGGCAGCCTCGAGCTTGGACGGCGTACGTCCGGCGAGGGCGACTCGCGCCCCGTGCCGGGCGAGCTCGAGCGCGGTGTGGAACCCGAGTCCACCCAAGGTCGGCCCGGTGACCACCGCGGTCCGGCCACCCAGGTCACCGATGTCGTCGGTCGTCCAGGCTGTCGTGCTCACGGGGTGACCGCCATGGCGGCGAGGACGCGCTCGCCCAGCTCGACGTCGCCCGACACCTGTGCCTCGCCCGGGGCGGCCGGCCGGCGTCCCCCTGCGAGCACGATGAACGTCTCGCGTTCCATGGCCAGGGTCACCGTCGGCTCGTCGTCCGGCGTGCCGGTGCGACCGCGTCCGTCGTCGCCGACCACGGCTGTCGCCGGGGGGTGTCCCGCCACCTCGACGCGTACGACGCTGCCGGCCGGTGCCTGCGCGCGCTTGCCGACGATGAAGGGCAGGCTCTCCAGGAGGTAGTCGGCTGCGTGCACTGCGGGCGCGGAGTCGAGGTTGCCCGGCATGTGGAGCGCGCGGCGGATGTCCTGCTCGTGCATCCACACGTCCAGCGGACGGTTGCGCAGGAGCCGCCCGGTGGTCCAGCCGATCGCGCCGAACACACCAGGGGCGGGCGTCGCCGGGTCCGACGGAGGCTCGGCGAGCAGCTGGGTGTGGCGGGCCGTGGTCGACTCGCGGATCTCCGTGATCAGCGCGTCGGGCGACTCGTGGCGGCGGGCCACCACGCCCTGCTCGGTGAACTTCCCCATCATCCCGCGGGCGTGGGGCGCGTCGCCGACCTCGATGTCGTCGTGGGACCGGCCCGCGAGCAGCGCCTCGAGGTGGGCGGTGTGCGCCGCCACGGCATGGACGTCCCATCCGGGCAGGTCGGTCGGTGTGGGCCACTGGTCGTCGCCGACGTGCTCGAGCAGGTGGGTGAAGGAGTCGACCGCCTCCCACCACACGGCGACGAGGGCGCTCAACCGGTCCGCATCGGTCATGGGGCTAGAGCGTAGGGCCACCCTCACTGACGTACCGCCCTCGCGCTGGTCCCGCGGCACGGGTGGTCACCCACATGGGTGACGGCCGCTCGGAATCCGGGTCGCACAGCCATACGCTGAAAGGGACGGCCGGACCCCGAGCCGGCCGCGCCCACCGCACGAAGGAGTCGTCATGGGTATCGGAATCGGCATCGTGCTGCTCGTCATCGGCCTGATCCTCCTCTTCGCCATCAACGAGTTCCCCGCCTCCGTCCAGGAGGTCGTGGAGCCCATCACGGTGGGATGGATCTTCGTCATCGCCGGGGTCCTCGCTCTCGTGCTCGGACTGGTGATGAACAACCAGCGGTCGAAGACGACGCACGTGGAGGAGCGCCGCGAGATGTGAGGCATCGGGCGAGGCGCCGGGACAACTTTCGGCGCCCCGCCCGCATCTATCCTGCGTCCGGCGCGCTCGGTGCCGCCGTCTCGCTGGAGGAAGTCTCGTGTTCTCTCGTCTCGTCCGGATCGTCATCGGTCTCGTGCTGCTCGCGACGCCCGCGCTCACTGTGGTGCCCTCGTCGGCCGCTCCTGCCGACTACGCGCTCAGCGCACCCGCCACGTTCTCGCCCAACGGTGACGGGACCAAGGACGGCCTCCGGGTCCGCTACACGCTTCCTCGCCGGACGCACGTGTACCTGGCGATCAGCGGCGACGGCACCCAACGCGTGCACCGCACCGTCGACCTGGGCGTGCAGCCCCGCGGCACGCACGTGTGGACCTGGGACGGCCGCAACCAGTCGGGCAGGGAGCTGCCGGACAAGGGCTACGTCATCCGGATGTACGACGCCGACCCGGCCGGCCACCCCGGCCCTGTCGCCTCGGCGGAGGCCCGGCTCGACAGCAGCTTCAAGCCCGAGCTGACGACGCCCACCTTCGGCGCCGGCCGGCGAGCCGTCGCGCGCGTCTTCCCCCGCACGAGGGTCGTCGCCGACGTGATCGACCTGCGCGCAGTCGCCCACGAGGGCGAGGTCGCCTTCCTCGAGCTCGTCATCCGCAACGACCGCGGCCGCGTGGTCCGTCGGGCGGACGTGGACGAGCGGATCATCACCGCCGGCGGCACGTTCTACGTCGGGCGGACCGTCTCGTGGGCGGCGGTGCGTGGCGGCAAGCCACTGCCGAAGGGCCGCTACACGGCCGTCGTGACCGGCGCGGACCTCGTCGGAAACAGGGGGCGGTCCGACAAGCTGAAGATCTGGGTGTCAGCCGACCGGTTGGTGTGGCGCGAGGCGACCACGACGGTCGCTCCCGACGGGTCGCGGTCGCATTCGTGCGAATGGTCGGCCGCCAACGACTGTGGGGTCGGGGAGTACCCCGACTGCGGCGACGTGGTCCCGAGCACGCTGTACGCCGGCGGGCTGAGCTACCGATCGAAGGTCTGCGCACCGCCCGAGGGCTACGGCAGCACGGCCGCGTCCCTTCACCTGCTGGAGATCCCCGAGGCCACGGGCGTGCGGGGGCTGGCCGCCGTCCGCGTGGCCTTCGTGGGCGCACCCACCACGGCGGGGGAGTCCGACACCGGGACCCTGCGCGTCGCGGGCCTGGACGGCAGCTCCACGGTGGTCGGCACCGCCGGTCAGTCGGGCTGGGTCGAGGATCCCGCTTGGGGCGAGGGCCTCGATCGGAGCTACCCGCTCCCGCAGCGCGACCCGGCCGCCGTCTGGTCCTTCGCCACGACGGGCACCGACTCCGTGGACGTCGCCACCTTCACCGTCGACGTCCGCTACCTCGCGATCGAGGACTGAAGGGGCTGAGGGCTCACAGCCAGCCACGGTCCTGCGCGATCCTGGCCGCCTCGCTGCGGGTGGTCGCGCCGGTCTTCCCGATCGCGGCCGACAGGTGGTTGCGCACCGTCCCCTCGGAGAGGTGCACGCGCGCGGCGATCGTGGCCACCGGTGACCCGTCAAGGGCGTACGTCAGCAGCTCCCGCTCGCGACCGGTGAGCGGGCTCGGGCCGTCGATGAGCGACTCCGCGGCCAGGTCAGGGTCGATCACCCGCAGGCCGGCGTGCACTCGTCGTACGGCGTCGGCGAGCTGCCGCGACGGGGTGTCCTTGACGACGAACCCGGAGGCGCCGGCTTCGATCGCCCTGCGGACGTAGCCCGGCCGGCCGAACGTCGTCACGATCAGCGAGCGGGTGCCCGGCAGCTCGCGCCGCAGCGCGGCCGCGGCGTCGATGCCGTTGAGGCCCGGCATCTCGATGTCGAGCAAGCACACTTCGGCGCCCGAGGCGCGGGCTGCCTCGACCACCTCGTCGCCCCGGCCCACCTGGGCGACGACCTCGAGGTCCGACTCGAGGTCGAGCAGGGCGGCCAGCGCGCCGCGTACGAGGGCCTGGTCGTCGGCCAGCAGCAGCCTGATCATGGGAGACCCACCCGCACACGCGTCCCCGGCGTGGCCGGGGTGACCTCGATCGTCCCACCGGCGCCACTGACCCGCTCGCGCATCCCGCGCAGCCCGTTGCCCTCGGGGCCCGTGACGCCCGTGCCGTCGTCGGTGACGGTGATGCCGCGGGGGTCGAGCTCGATGACCACGGAGGCCGCTTGCGCATGCCGTACGACGTTGGTGACCGACTCCCGCAGCACCCAGGCCAGCAGCGCCCGGTGGCGCGGGTCGGTGTCGGCCACGGTGCCGACGACCTCGGTGGTGACACCGGCGTCGGCCAGCACGAGCGGCGCGGCCGCGAGCTCGGCCTCGAGGTTGCCGGCCCGCAGGCCACCGACCGTCGCGCGCACCTCGGCCAGGGCCTGGCGGGCGGTCGCCTGGATCGACTCCAGCTCCGCCCTGGCCCGCACCGGGTCGACGTCGACGAGCCGGGCGGCCAGCTCGGCCTTCACGGACAGGGCCGTGAGCGAGTGGCCGAGGACGTCGTGCACGTCGCGCGCGACCCGCTCGCGCTCGGCGACCACGGCGAACCGGTGCTGGGCCTCGTGGGCCATGTGCTCGCGCTCGCCGAAGATGCGGAGCATCACCCCACCGAGCATCACGGGCCACACCATCAGGAAGAAGTAGGGCGGGAACCCGTCGATGCCCAGCAGCGAGACCATCGGTGTGACGCCCCAGAGGCCCACCGCCCACTTCCAGGCCGGCGCGGGCAGCTCGAGCGCCGACAGCATGGCGAGGTAGGGGGTGTAAGAGATCACTCCCATGCCGAGCACCGGCACCGTGGCGAGAGCGAGGACGACCATGGCGGCCAAGTAGAACCAGACCCGGCCGCGGCGGGCGTAGCCCAGCACGTTGGCCACGGCGAATCCGAGGATGCACAGCAGGCTCAGGATCTTCACGACCATCGAGACGTCGGCCTCGACGACCGCGATGACCGGATAGACCAGGAAGACCAGCCAGATCGCCGCGAACGCCCAGCCCCACTTCTCCCAGGGGTTCGTCGGGATCTGCTCGGCCGTCATGTCCGAGACCGGCTCCGTCGTACGCCCCACAGCGCCAGCAGGGAGAAGATGACGGTCCACACGAGCACGTTAGCGACTGGCAGCCACAGCGGGTCACGTCCGCCGAGCGGCAACCAGCCGTCGGTTAGCGGGAAGCGGGCCAGCGCGGCGTAGCCGTAGAGGGGCGTCAGGCGCCCGATGTCGAGCATCAGGCCGTCCAGCGGGGTGAACACGTTGCCCAGGAAGGCCATCACCACGATCATCCCGGACGCGATGCCAGGCGCGTTGGTGCCGCGGAACACCAGGCAGACCGCCAGGCCGTAGATGGCGAAGAGCGCCGACCCGAGCCACACGAGCATTGCCGCCAGCGTCCAGTCCGTCCTGTCGCCGCGAGCGCCGGTGGCTGCGCCGATGGCGAAGATCAGCGTCACCGGCACCGCCGCCACGGCCATCGCAACCGCGGCCTTGGCCGTCACGAAGGCCAGGGGGCGCATCGGCGTCAGTCCGAGCTGCCGGCCCCAGCCCATGACCTGCTCGGTCGCCGCGCTGCCGGCGACGCTGGTGGTCGCGGTGACGGCGCCGTAGGCGCCCATCGAGATCATCACGTACATCGCGACGTTGCCGCTGCCGACCGCGTCCTCGGAGCCTAAGCCGAAGACGAGGTACATGAAGGTCGGCAGACCGACCACGAAGAACATGCCGAACCGGTCGCGCAGCTGACGCCGCAGGTCCAGCCGGGCGTAGGTCAGCATCGCCGGCCGCGGCGCGGGTCGTACGTCCTCGTCGGGGGCCGTGCGGACCCGACTGCTCCCGGTCGTGCTCGCGGTGGCGCTCATCGGGCCACTCCCACCAGCTCGGGAGCCTGCGGGGACTCGGCGGTCAGCGCGAGGAAGGCGGCCTCCAGGCTGGCGGCGGAGACCTCCAGGTCGGTGACGCCGAGCGGCTCCAGGGCCTCGCGCACCCGGGCCAGCCAGGCGCTGTCGATGCCGCCGGACGCGACGACGCCGGCCGGCGGCCGGAAGGTGACGGTGCGTCCGCCGTAGGCTGCTCGTACGTCGCTGGTGGCGGCGTCGTGCACGATCCGGCCGCGGTTCATCAGGACGGTCCGCTCGGCGAACTCGTCGGCCTCCGCGAGGTAGTGGGTGGCGAAGACGATGGTGCGACCGAGCGCCGCGTCGGCGCGCATGGCCTGCCAGAACTCCTGGCGGGTCGCGACGTCCATGCCGGTCGTGGGCTCGTCGAGGATCACCAGGTCCGGGTCTGGCACCAGCGCCAGAGCGAACTTCAGCCGCTGCTGCTCGCCACCCGAGCACGCCTCGACGCGGCGTCGCGCGATCCCGGTCAGCCGCGCGCGCTCGAGCACCGTCTCGACCCGGTCGGCCCGTCCGTGGAGGGCTGCGATCGCGCGGACCGTCTCCTCGACGGTGAAGTCGTTGAGCAGTCCGCCGGTCTGCATGACCGCGGAGACGCGGCCCGCACGGACCGCGGCGCCCGGCTCCATGCCGTACACCTCGACGGTCCCGGCGTCGGGGCGGGTCAGCCCGAGCAGCATGTCGACGGTCGTGGTCTTGCCGGCGCCGTTGGGTCCGAGGAAGGCGACGATCTCGCCCGGGCGGATGGTGAGGTCGACGTCGTCCACTGCGACGACGGGGGTGCCATCGCCCTGGCGGAACTGCTTGCGCAGCCCGGTGGCGTGGATGGCAGGAGTGGGGACGGTGTCGCTCATGACGGGGTCCCCGCGGCGTTGTTCGGGGGAGCGCAGCGGAGGAGAAGAACGTCGTGGGGTGTTCACGGCTCCAGCCTCACCGCGTACGCCGCCCGGTCCCGGGGGGAGTTGTCACGAGCTCGCCGTGACACCTGTCATCGAGCCACGTCGACGCTGCTTGATCACGGTATGCAGACGAATGGGCACTTCCCCCTGTCAATTGACCGGGGGAAGTGCCCATCGAGCGACATCCCATGGTGAAGCAGCGGCAGGGACGACCTGCCGCCCCACGATCAGAAGGAGGACTCGTCCATGTCCATCAGGTCGAGGTCGATCGCCTCGGCGATCGCGCGCTCGGCGCTGATCTTCGGCAGGTTGGTCTGCGCGAAGAACTGCGCGGCCATCACCTTGCCCTCGTAGAACGCCTTGTCCTTGTCCGACACCTCGCCAGCCAGCTTGGTCAGCGCGACCTCCGCCTGGCGCAGCAGCAGCCAGCCGCAGACCACGTCGCCGAGCACCATCAGCAGGCGGGAGGTGTTGAGCCCGACCTTGTAGATGTTGCGCAGCTCATCCTGGGAGGACATCAGGTCGTTGATCATGTGACCGACGATGGCGTTGGCGTCCTCGAGCGCGGTGGCGAGCAGGGCCCGCTCGTTCTTGAGGCGACCGTTGCCGGCCTCGGCGGCGATGAAGCCCTCGATCTCCTTCGCGAGGTGGCCCAGCGCGCGGCCCTGGTCCTTGACGATCTTGCGGAAGAAGAAGTCCTGGCCCTGGATCGCGGTCGTGCCCTCGTAGAGGGTGTCGATCTTGGCGTCGCGGACGTACTGCTCGATCGGGTACTCCTGCAGGAAGCCCGACCCGCCGAACGTCTGCAGCGACTCGGTGCCCAGCAGGACCCACGAGCGCTCGGAGCCGTAGCCCTTGACGATCGGGAGCAGCAGGTCGTTGACCGCGGCAGCGAGCCGGGCCTCGTCGGAGTCGGCCGTGCCCGCGTGCTCGGCGACCATGACCTGGTCCTGCCAGGTCGCGGTGTAGAGCACGAGAGCGCGCATCGCCTCGGCGAACGCCTTCTGCGTCATCAGCGAGCGGCGTACGTCGGGGTGGTGCGTGATGGTCACGCGCGGCGCGGTCTTGTCGGCGGCCTGGGTGAGGTCGGCGCCCTGGATCCGCTCCTTGGCGTAGTCGAGGGCGTTGAGGTAGCCCGTGGAGAGCGTGGCGATGGCCTTGGTGCCGACCATCATCCGGGCGTTCTCGATGACCTGGAACATCTGCGCGATGCCGTCGTGGACCTCGCCGAGCAGCCAGCCCTTGGCGGGCTCGCCCCCTCCGACCTGCGGGTCGCCGAAGGTGACCTCGCAGGTGTTCGAGACCTTGATGCCCATCTTGTGCTCGACGTTGGTGACGTAGACGCCGTTGCGCTCGCCGGTCAGCTCACCGGTCTCGTGGTCGAAGTGGTCGCGCGGCATCCAGAACAGGGAGAGGCCCTTGGTGCCCGGTCCGCCGACACCCTCGACGCCCTCGGGGCGCGCGAGGACGAGGTGCATGATGTTCTCGCTCATGTCGTGCTCGGCGCTGGTGATGAAGCGCTTGACGCCGGTGATGTTCCACGAGCCGTCCTCGTTGGGGACGGCCTTGGCGCGGCCGGCGCCCACGTCAGAGCCGGCGTCGGGCTCGGTGAGGACCATCGTGCAACCCCACTGGCGGTCGACCATGAGCTGCGCGACATGCTTGTCGCGGTCGTTGCCGTTGCGGTGGACGACGTTGGCGAACGCAGGGCCGGCGGCGTACATCCACACCGGTGCGTTGGCGCCGAGCACCATCTCGCCGATCGCCCAGATCAGCGACGAGGGGGCGGGAGTGCCGCCCATCTCCTCGAAGACCTGCAGGCGCCAGAACTCGGAGTCCATCCACGCCTGGTAGCTCTTCTTGAACGACTCCGGCACCGGAGCGGTGTGCGTGGCGGGGTCGAAGACCGGCGGGTTGCGGTCACTGTCCTCGTACGACGCGGCGAGGTCCTCGCGGGAGAGACGCTCCACCTCGCGCAGGATCTCGCGGGCGCTCTCGCCGTCGATCTCGCCGAAGGGGCCGGTGCCGAGCACCTCGTCCCGTCCGAGCACCTCGAAGAGGTTGAACTCGATGTCGCGGAGGTTGGTCTTGTAGTGGCTCACAGCTTCCACCTGTTCCGTGTCGCGGTCTGGGGGCGAGGGAGCAATCTACTCGCCAGTAACAAATCATGCCTCGCTACCGCGCCTCACGCAACACGAACCCCCGATGTCGCGGGTCACAGGTGGTTGCAGACGGGTGTCGGACGCGCCCACCGGGCTGCCGGGTTTGTCTAGCACGCTATGTATGTCTACTCTTTCACCTGACAAACCAGAGTCGCTCGACCTAGACCACTGACCAGACCTGAAAGGAGCCTGCGCATGCGCAAGCTCATCGTTCTCGGCGTCGTGGGCCTCATCGCCCAGCTCATCGACGGATCCCTGGGCATGGCCTACGGCGTGACGTCCTCGACCCTCCTGCTCGCCGTCGGCGTCGCTCCTGCCGCCGCGTCGGCCGCGGTCCACTTCTCCGAGATCGGGACATCGGTGGTCTCCGGCTTCTCGCACCACAAGCTCGGCAACGTCGACTGGCGCACCGTCTCGATCCTGGCGGTGCCCGGGTTCGTCGGCGCCTTCATCGGCGCGACGCTGCTCTCCAACCTCGACGGCGCCGTGGCCAAGCCGATCGTGGCGGTCATCCTGCTGAGCCTCGGCGTCTACGTGGTCTACCGCTTCCTGCGCCTCGGCGGCGCGCGCCCCACCTTCAAGGCCCGCCCCTCGGCCCGCTTCCTCGCTCCGATGGGCCTCATCGCAGGCTGCCTCGACGCTGTCGGTGGCGGCGGCTGGGGCCCGGTCGGCACGACCTCGCTGCTCTCCAGCGGTCGCCTCGAGCCGCGCAAGGTCGTCGGCTCGATCGACACCTCCGAGTTCGTCGTGGCCGTCGGTGGCTCGCTCGGCTTCCTCCTCGGCCTCGGCGCCGCCAACATCAACTGGGGCTACGCCGGCGCGCTGCTCGCCGGCGGCGTCATCGCGGCGCCGATCGCGGCCTGGCTGGTCAAGCACCTCGCTGCCCGCGTCCTCGGCGTGGCCGCCGGTGGCCTCATCATCCTCACCAACTCCAAGACCCTCCTCGAGGCCGTCGGGGTCCCGGGCGTCGGGGTGGCCGGCACCGCGGCGGTCGTCTTCGTGCTCTGGATCTCCGGCATCGTCTGGGCCGTCAGGCAGGAGCGCATCTCCAGGGCTGCCCTCGCCGACGAGGAGCGCGAGCTCGAGATGGCCACTGCCTGAGAGTCCCGGCACGCCGCCGTACGCCGTGCGGACAGCGGGCCAACCACCAGTGACTCTGGTGACTTGTCTGACAAACTGCAGTCATGCGCGTTTCCGCCAAAGCCGACTATGCCCTGCGGGCCCTGATCGAGATCGCGGTGCGCACGGACGGGACCACCGTCAGTGCCGAGCAGCTCGGCAAGGCCCAGGGGATCCCACACGGTTTCCTCCAGGCCATCCTCGCCGACCTGCGGCGCGCCGACATCGTGGTCTCCCAGCGGGGCCAGTCCGGCGGCTGGCGTTTCGCGCGCAAGCCGGAGGCGGTCACCGTCGCCGACGTGATCCGCGCTGTGGACGGCCCCCTGGTGTCCGTCTACGGACTCCGTCCCGAGGCCGTCGAGTACGACGACTCGGCGCAGGTGCTCCAGCACGTCTGGATCGCCGCGCGGAGCTCGCTGCGGATGGTCTTCGAGCAGGTCTCCATCCAGGACCTGGCCGACGGCAAGCTCCCGCAGGGGGTCGCCGCCCTCACCGAGGACGACGACGCCTGGCAGCCGCACTGATCGTCAAGCGGCGAGCCGCTTGTCGACCTGCGTGCGCCGCTTGCTGAGCTTGGCGAGGCGCTTGTCGAGCCGGCCCTCCTCCTCGATCAGCGCGATCCTCGCGACCTGGGCCGCGAGCTGCTCGTCGGAGAGGTTGGCGGGCAGCACGTGCGTACGGCCCTCCTTCACCAGTGACGTCCACGCCGCCGGCGGCGGGGCCGTGAACCCGCTCGTCACGACCAGGACGACCCGGAAGCCGGTCAGCCCGTCCAGGGCCAGCGCGACCTGCTCCGACGTCGCCTCGAAGAAGGCGGGCATGCTGACGAAGCAGTCGGCCCTGGTCTTGTAGGCCCGTCGGCAGATCGCCGCCCACGCACCCTCGACGTGCTTGCGCTTGAGCCCGGCGGCCTTGTGGTTCCGCCGGATCTCGAGCCCGGCGTGCGCGAACGTGTCCGCGTCCGCATCCGGGACGGCGACGCGCCCCAGGGCCAGTGCCTCGGTCATCGCCGAGACGTCCACCGGCTCGGGGCCGATGTGGAGGAGGAACAGTCTCTTGGCCATGGCGCCAGCCTTGCGGTGACGGGCGTCGCGGACGTGAACGCAGCTCGTCGTCGCGCCGAACTTCAGTGGCCCCCAGTCCGACGGTCGGTTCAGTCGACGGCGCGCAGCCAGCTGACCAGCGGACGCAGGGCCTGCCAGTCGGCGCGGACCCGGTCGACCAGGCCAGCGTTGATCGCGTCGGCCTCGAAGCCGTACGAGCGACCGACGAAGAGCTGCTTGTGGCGCAGGAGGTGGATGCGGGGGTGGTCGGCGGCGTAGCCGCGCGGCGAGGTCTTGAGCTGGTCGCCGCCGATCTCGAAGCCGCCCTTCTCCAGCCGCTTGAGCAACCGGTCCAGGGCTTGGCCGGTCTTGTCGTCGGCCATGGCCTCGCGGATCGCGGCCAGGTGCGGCCCGCCCGCCTCGTAGAACCCGGCTCCGACCCGGGTGCCGCGGGCGGAGATCTCGACGTACCACCCGGTCGCCGGGCCCGCTGACACGAAGGCGCCCTGGTGGGTCTTGTAGGGCGTCTTGTCCTTGGCGAACCGGACGTCGCGATAGGGGCGGAACACCTTCGCCGTGCCGAACTCCGGGTCGAGTGCGGCGACGAGTGCCTTCATCGGTGCCTCGACCGCGTCCTTGTAGACGTCGCGGTGCGCCTCCCAGAACGACTTGGAGTTGTCCATCTCCAGGTCGTCGTAGAAGTCGAGTGCGGCGACGGGGAAACCGGTGAAGCTCACGTCATGAAACGCTAGCCCACACCAGCTCGTCGCCCTGCTCCCCGAAGGAGGAGAGCGTGAGCACGCCGCCGCCGCACGCGGGCTCGCCGAGGAAGGCGTTGCCGACCGACGTGGACTCATAGGCCACCTCGAGGGTGTGCTCCGGGGTCCAGCGCATCAGCCTCGCCGGCTCGTCGTCGCCCTGCGGGTCACGGACGAAGAAGACCGAGTCGCCGCAGGGGAGGGCGCTGCCGGTCGTGCCAGGTCCGAGGTCGAAGTAGGTGCCGTCGGCCGAGGCGTAGAAGTGCGCCTCCTCCTGGCGCCGGGGCTTGGGCACCTCGGACCACAGGGCCCCGGCCGGGGTCGCGGCGACGTCCCATCCGGTGCAGTCCTTCGGGCCGTCGATCGGCTGCGGCACGCCGCTGCCGTCGAGGAGGTTGACCGTGCGGCACGCCACCGGACGGGCGTCGTCGAAGGTCATCATGCCGACGCCGTGCTCGCTGGCCGTGAGACCCGACCACCCCGACCGTGCGGGGGCACACCAGCCGTCCTCCCCGTTGCTGTCAGCGAGGGCGTTGGTGGCGAGGCAGTACGCCCGGTCGTCGCCGTACGTCGGGTAGTAGAGGTCGCCGCCCGTGAGTGCCCAGGAGCCCCCGCTGGCCGGAGCGGGAGTGACGAGGTCGCGCTGCTCACCCGTCGCCAGGTCGACGACGGCGACCTCGCTCGGAGCGGTCTCGGCCTTGTCCTGCCGGACGACGACCGCCCACGCGGTGCTCATCAGGACCTCGGAGATCGTGCGGCCCCCTCCGGCGGCGATGGCGACACTGTCGCCGTCCCGGTTGAGCTCGACGGAGCTCGAGTCCTTCGCCCCCAAAGCCTCCCACTCCGGCCCCTTCACGTAACGGGTGCCGGCCTCGACACCGGTGTCGTCCCACTCGAGGAGGGCGACGACGGGCTCTGCGACAGCGGGCGCGTCGATGGGTCCGCCGCTCGGAGCCGCGCCCTCGGGGCCGCCGGCGCTCGATGCGGTCGTGCTGCTCGACGGGCTCCCGGTACCCGGTGTCGGGCTGGGGTCGTCGGTGTCGCCGCAGCCGGCGAGGGCGACCAGCATCGCAAGCGCGATCGTCGTACGGACCCGCACGTCAGACGCCGACGTTGTGCTGGAAGTGGTCGAGGTTGGCGCGGTAGGACTTGTAGGCGTTGCGCCACTGCACGCGGCCGATCGCGGGCTCGCTGGGGTCGAAGCGAGACTGGTCCCACGGCTCGAAGTAGCCGATCTGCCGGTTGCCGTCGGGGTTCTGGTCGAAGCCCCGGCCGACCTGGAAGTGCCCGCTCGCGTCGTCGTCGAGGTAGGGGTAGTACTGCTTGAGCAGCACCGGGTGGAGCACGACGGGGGCCTGGTAGTCGTGGATGTGGCGCATCATCAGGCGGTACCACTGCTTGAAGGTGAAGTCGCTGATGTCGAGCACGACGTAGGGGCCGGCCCGGTCCGCGTCGTCGTAGTCGGTCAAGTTGTTGACCACGCGCACCATGTCGGTGATCGCGGTGCCCGCCGACGTCGTCCCGAGGCGGCGGGCCCAGTAGGACTGGTTCTTCCGCTTCTCCTGGGAGCTCCAGCCGATGGCCTGCATGGTGGCCGGCCCGCACCAGTAGGTCTGGTTCTGCGCCTGGGCCACCTTGCTGGTGAGGATCTTGGACTTCGTCGGGTAGGACCCGCCGAACCCGCCCCGCGTCTGGACATCGGCGGTCGCGACCTCGGGGTGGCGCTCGGCGAAGCCGTCGGGCAGCGGCACGCCCTGGATCTCGTGGCGCAGCATCCACACCTTGCCGACGGACTGGGCCGCCATGGTCAGCTCGGCACGCTCGGCCTCGGTGCGGGCGACGGAGCCGCGCGCCCTGCTCCGGGCGATGATGCCCTCGGCGTCCAGGTCGCCGGTGCTCTCGCGGCCGAAGCTCTGACGTGTCGTCATCCGGGCCGCCAGGGCCTCGCGGGTCTGGTTGGTCCAGCCGAAGCCGAGGCAGTAGCGCTGGCCGTCGAAGGTCGCGCACCGGACCGCGGCCCGGGCGAGGGCCGTACGTCCCCGGGCGCGGTCGAGACTCGCGCCCTCGGCGAGCACGCGGTCGATCTCCGACTGCATCTCAGGCGTCACCTCGCCCCGGCCACCGGCGCCCTCAGGGGCCGGGGTGACCTCGCCCGTCGGAGCGAGTGCGCCTCGGTCGCCGTCCCCGTCCGGCAGCAGCGGCACTCCCGCCAGCGTGAGCGCGAGGACGGCGGCGGCGATGCTTGCCGGGTGCCGCCACAGGGGTCGAGACGTGTCGTCCGCGGCGATCGTGGTGGCGGTGGCGGTCGTGAGGCGCGCAGCGAGGCGGCGGGGCAGGGAAGGCATGGGGAAGAACCTCGATCCGGAGACTGCGGTCGTCCCACTGTCCCCTCTGGCCCCACGAGGCGCAAGTCTCCCACCAGTGACGTGGGACCAGCGAAGGAGAGGCGGTTGGCCGTTCTGGCTCACGCCCCAGGGAGCAGGTAGCCGCCCAGGGTGGGCTCGGTTGCCGGAGTCGCCAGCTCCGCGCTGCCGTCGATCCCGAGGCGCACGAGCGCCTCACCGTCGCCATCGACTCGAGCGATCAGGAGGTGGGCCGATCCCTCCCAGGCCACCGACGACTCATCGCCTTGGAAGGCGGCGTCGTCGCCTGCCAACGTGGTCACGACGTCGCCCGTGCGCGAGTCCCGAACGGTGACCGTGGGGGACTGCTCGTCCGATGCGGTGGCGGTCGCCAGGAAGCGCCCGTCAGGGCTGAACGAGAGCGGCGTCTCCCCGGGGTCCAGGGTGAGCTGCACGCTTCCGTCCCCTTCGTCCACGACGACGCACTGCCCGTCCACGGAGCAGCCCGCCACCCGGCCGGCGGTCGGGTCCCACGTCGAGGCGCGCGCGATCCCCTTCACCTCCAGCGGCGGCCCCCACTCGTCGGTGGTGTAGACCCGCAGGCGCGGCTCACCGCCGGTCGAGTCCACCACGTTGTAGAGGACCCGGTCGGCCGTGACCCCGACCGGTTCGACGCGCTGGCCGTTCGTCGTCACGATGTCGAGGGGATCCCCCGTGCCCTCCCCCGTGGGACCCCACCGGAGCACGACGCTCGTCCAGCGGTCACAGCCGTTGTCGAAGAAGGTGTAGGCAGCGTGCGCGCCGTCGCCGCTCACGGCCAGCTCCTCGCCACCGCAGCTCTTGTTCTCGACCTGGACGCCCGGGCCGAACAGCACCTGGTCCGCGATCCCGACTGAGTCGCCGGCCTGCGATCGAGTGGCGACAAGGACGCCGCCCGAGTACGGCGCCGCGTCGTGCACGCTGCCCGGGTCGACGACAAGCTCGGTCTTCGTCCCGTCGGCGGACACGTACGTCCGGTCCAGCACGTAGTCGACAGCGGGCGGCGCGCCCATCGGCAGGTCGGACAGCGAGTCCATGGTGACGGTCGTGTCGGCCGGTGAAGGACTGCTGTCCGGACCGGCAGAGCCCAGTGCCAGGCCGGCCGGCACACCCACCGCAGCCACGGCCGCCGCGGCGGCGATCAGGGTCGTCCGCCTGCTCCGTCTGCGCAGCTCGCGCGCCCGCCTCACGACGTCGAGCATGGGCGTCGGCTCGAGAGCCGTCCGGTCGGCGCGCGCGTGCAGTGACTGCCGCAGCATCTCTTCGGTGGCGGTCATCGCTCCCCCTGTCGGTTGAGGTCGGTCATCGGTCGGTCGATCGCGGGGTGGTCCCCGACGCTGGCGCGCAGCGCCGCGAGGGCCTTGTGCGCCTGGGACTTGACGGTGCCGACGGTGATCCCCAGCAGGTCCGCCGTCTCGGCCTCGGTGAGGTCCTCGTAGTACCGCAGCACGATCACCGCACGCTGACGCGGTGGCAGACCGGCGACGAAACCCCAGACTGCGTCGCGCGTCCCGTCGTACTCGACGGACGTGGCGCCGGTGTCCGGCAGCACCTCGGTGGTGACCTCATGGCGACGCCAGGCGCGCCGCCAGGTGCTGCGGTGCTCGTTGACCAGCACCCGGCGGGCGTAGGCATCGATCCGCTCGCGCTGCTCGATCCGGTCCCACGCCAGGTAGAGCTTGGCCAGGGCGTTCTGCACCAGGTCCTTCGCGCTGTGCGGGTCTCCGGTGAGCAGCAACGCTGTGCGCTGGAGCGTGTGCTCGCGAGCCACGAGCCACGACTCGAAATCCACCCGCGTCGCCTCGGGGCGCCTAGACGTCATGATGTCCACGCTCCTTACACGCCACCGGGTCCTCAGATGGTTGCACCGACCGTCGTCGCCGCGCGCGTGAGCCGAGAAGCCGCTCCGGTCGCCGGTCCTGTCGTGCCCTGGCTGGGTGCGGGTTGTGGTCGCTTGTCGCGCGGCATGGCAGGCGTCGAGCGGCCCTGTGTGCGCTCGAGTGGGGAGATGGACGTGCGCGCGAGGCAGTGCCCGGTCGGCGGCCCTCAGCGCGAGGAAGTGCCCGGTCGGCGCAGGACCAAAATCGGAGCGGATGACGAGATTCGAACTCGCGACATCGACGGTGGGCAGAGCGTCGCGCCCTGCGCGCAGGACCAAAATTGGAGCGGATGACGAGATTCGAACTCGCGACATCGACCTTGGGAAGGTCGCGCTCTACCAACTGAGCTACATCCGCAGTGCCGTCCGGGACGGCGGGCCAGATGTTACCGGACCGGGCTACCTGACGGCCGACAGGCCCGGGCGCTTCGGGGAGACGGTGTCGCCCGAGGACCGGCCGGTGACGCGACGGTGCACCCACGGCACCAGGAACTCGCGGGTCCACTGCGCGTTGGCCGCCCACCGGTCGCGGCGGCCGAGCAGCGGCGGCGGCTCGACCGCGATCGGCTCCAGCGCGTGCTCGACCCCGATCGCGTCGAGGACGGCGCGGGCGATGTGGGCGTGCCCGTGGTGGTTGAGGTGCATCCGGTCGGTGTCCATGACGCCCGCGATGTCGACGTCGCGCATCCGCCACATGTCGACGACCGTGGCGTCGTGCCGGTCGGCGATCTCACGGACCCACTCGTTGAAGATCGCCATCCGCCCGCGCACGGGCGCGTAGATCCCCTTGCCGCCCGGGTCGAAGATCGTGAACATCACGACCCGGGCGCCCGTGGCCGACAGGCGCGAGATCGCGTCGTCGTACGTCCGCGCGAGGGCATCGAGGTCGACGCGCGGCCGGAGCACGTCGTTGCCTCCGCCGTGGATCGTGATCAGGTCGGGCTCCAGGGCGACAGCGTCGTCGACCTGCTCGGCGACGATGGGGCCGAGCTTGCGGCCACGGATGGCGAGGTTGGCGTAGCCGAAGTCGTCGGTCTGCTGGGCGAGCACCTCGGCGACCCGGTCGGCCCAGCCGCGCAGGCCGTTGGGGCGGGCCGGGTCAGGGTCGCCGACGCCCTCGGTGAAGGAGTCGCCCAGGGCGACGTAGCGGTGGAAGGTCACCGCGCCATTGTGGCGACCCCCGCCACGGGGCCGAAACTGAGGCTAGGTTTGCCGCGTGCTGCTCTCTGATCGCGACATCACCGCTGAGATCGACGCCGGCCGGATCGCGGTCGACCCGTGGGATCCCCGGATGATGCAGCCGTCCAGCATCGACGTACGCCTCGACCGGTTCTTCCGCGTCTTCGAGAACCACCGCTACCCCATCATCGACCCGATGGCCGACCAGTCCGACCTGACACGGGAGGTCGAGCCGGAGGGTGACGAGCCGTTCATCCTGCACCCGGGCGAGTTCGTGCTGGGGTCGACCTACGAGATCGTCACGCTGCCCGACGACGTCGCCGCGCGCGTCGAGGGCAAGTCGTCCCTGGGGCGCCTCGGCCTGCTGACGCACGCGACCGCCGGCTTCGTCGACCCCGGCTTCTCCGGCCACGTGACCCTCGAGCTGGCCAACGTCGCGACCCTGCCGATCAAGCTCTATCCCGGCATGAAGATCGGTCAGTTCTGCTTCTTCCGGCTCTCCTCGCCCAGCGAGCACCCCTACGGCTCGGACAAGTACGGCTCCCGCTACCAGGGCCAGCGCGGACCGACCCCGAGCCGCTCCTTCCAGAACTTCCACCGCACGCCGATCTGACCGGCGTACGCAGGCAGGGTGAGCGCACCCCGGTTCGACAGCGCGGCGCGAGGCATGGTTAGGGTGGCCTAAGTTAGGTCACCCTCACCACCCCTGTTCCTGGAGTTCTCATGAAGCGAACCCTCGCCGCGCCCCTGGCTGCGGCCACCCTCCTCGTCGCTGCCCTCACGGGCTGCAGCACCGGGTCCACCAGCGCCGACACCGCCGCCGAGCCGACCGCGACCACCACCGCCGACGCCGACGCCTTCCCGGTGACGATCGAGCACGCCCTGGGTGAGACGACCATCGAGTCCGAGCCCACTCGCGTGGCCACCCTCGGCTGGACCGACCACGACCACGCCCTCGCGCTCGGGGTCGTCCCCGTCGGCGCCACCAAGATCACCTGGGGCGGCAACGAGGCCGGGTCGACCGACTGGTTCGACGCCGCGGTCGAGGAGGCCGGCGCCGAGGCGCCCGTGCGGTACGACGACGCGGACGGCGCGCCGATCGACGAGGTCGCCGAGCTGGCGCCCGACCTGATCCTGGCCACCAACTCCGGCATCACCGAGGCGGAGTACGCCAAGCTCTCCAAGATCGCTCCGGTCGTGGCCTACCCGGAGGCGCCCTGGACCACCAACTGGCAGACCTCCCTCGAGATGGTCGGCGAGGCGCTGGGCCGCACGGCGCTGGCCGAGGAGGTCAAGGCCGACACCGAGGAGACGATCGAGCAGGCGAAGGCCGACAACCCCGAGCTCCAGGGGACCGAGCTGATCTACGGCTACCTCGCCGCGACCGACCTCTCCACGGTCGGCATGTACGCCCCCGAGGACCCGCGGGTGTCGATCCTGCGCGACTTCGGCATGGTCGACGCCCCCGCGGTCGCCGACGCCATCAAGCCCGGAGAGTTCTACGGCACCGTCTCCGCGGAGAAGGCCGGCGACCTGGACTCCGACGTCTTCATCACCTGGGTCGACTCCCCCGAGAGCGTCGAGACCATCTCCCAGGACAAGCTGCTCGGCAAGATCCCCGCGATCGCCGACGGCCACTGGTATGCCGAGACCGACAAGCAGAACGCGATGGCGTCCACCAACCCGACGCCCCTGTCGATCCCGGTGATCGTCAGCGACTTCCTGCCCCACGTCGTCGAGGCCGTCGCCGGAGCATGACCGCACTGGTCCCGAGCCGAGAGGACGTGACCGGGTCCACTGGGGGTGGCCCGGCACGTCGTCTCACCCTGCCGGCCAGCGCCGCGATCGTCGTCGCGGTGCTGGCCGGTGCCGGCGTGCTCTCGCTGCTCGTCGGGGCCCGTGCGGTGCCTCTCGGTGCGGTGTGGGACACAGCCCATCCCCTCCACGCGATCGTGCAGGTGCGTCTCGAGCGCACCGTCCTGGGCTTCGCGGTCGGCGCTGCCCTCGGCCTCGCCGGTGCCCTCATGCAGGGGTTGACCCGCAACCCGCTCGCCGACCCCGGCATCCTCGGCGTCAACGCGGGTGCCACCTTCGCGATGGTCGTGGGGATGACGACCCTCGGCCTCACCTCGATGGGCCAGTTCCTGCCGATGGCCTTCCTCGGCGCCGCTGTGGCCACGATCGTCGTGCACGCGATCGCCGCGCTCGGGCGCGACGGAGCCACGCCGATGAAGCTGGCCATCACCGGTGCTGCCCTCACCGCCGGACTCGCGAGCTGGACGACCGGCCTCCTGCTGGCCGACCGCAAGACCATGGAGTCCTTCCGCTTCTGGCAGGTCGGCACGATCGGCGGCCGTGGCTTCGACGTGCTCGTGACCGGACTCCCGTTCCTCGTCGTCGGCGTGCTCCTCGCGCTGGCCGGCGCGCGCCTGCTCAACACCCTCGCCCTGGGTGAGGACCTGGCTCGCGGACTCGGTCGGCGTACGACCCGCGACCGGCTCGTGATCGCGCTCGCCATCGTGCTGCTGGCCGGCACGGCGACAGCGCTGGCCGGGCCGATCGCGTTCGTCGGCCTGGTCGTCCCCCACGTGGTGCGCAGCCTCGTCGGTCCCGACCACACCAGGGTGCTGCCGTTCTCGATGCTGGCCGGTGCGTCGCTGGTGGTCGCCGCCGACACCGTCGGCCGCGTCGTCCTGCCGCCCGCGGAGATCCAGGTCGGGGTCATGGCCGCCGTCGTCGGGGTGCCCGTCTTCCTCGCTCTGATCCGCCGCACCGGGAGGGCACTGTGACCGTGACCCTCGACCCGCCCGTGACCACCGAGGCGCCCCAGCGGGATGCCCGCGACGTCGTACGCCGGGCGCGGCAGGCCCCGATCCGGCACCGTCGCCGCCTGGTCGCCGGCCTCGTCCTCGCCGTGGTCGGTGCCTTCGCCGCCCGCGTGCTGCTGGGCGACTACACCGTCACCATCCCCGACTTCGTGCGCATCCTGGGAGGCGAGCAGATCCCCGGCGCCACCTACATCGTCATGGAGTCCAAGCTCCCCCGCGCCGTGCTCTCGGTGCTCGTCGGACTGGCCTTCGGCATCGGCGGCGCGATCTTCCAGACCACCCTCCGCAACCCGCTCGCCAGCCCCGACATCGTCGGCGTCAGCCTCGGGGCCAGCGCCGCGGCGGTGTCCGCGATCGCACTCGCCGGGTGGACGGGGTGGTCGGTCTCGCTCGCCGCGGTCGTCGGCGCCGTCGGCGTCGCGCTCGCCGTGCGGATGGTCGCCGGTGACCACGGAGGCTTCCGTCTCGTCCTGGCCGGCATCGGCCTCGCAGCCGCCATGCAGTCGGTGATCCAGTACGTCTTCACGCGCGTCGACGAGTGGGACGTCCAGCTCGTGCTGCGCTGGCTCACCGGCAGCGTCAACGGTGTCGACTGGCCGACCATCGGGCTGCTCGCCGTCGTGCTGGGGGCGCTCCTGCCCGCGACGGCCTGGGCCGCCCGCTCGCTCGAGGTCACCGAGCTCGGCGACGACACGGCTCGCGGGCTCGGCCTCGGGCGCGGTCGGACCGACCTGCTGATGCTCCTCGGCGTCCTCCTCGTCGCCGTCGGTGTGGCCGCCGCGGGCCCCGTGGCGTTCGTCGCCTTCCTGTCCGGGCCGATCGCGCGCGCCCTCAACGGCGGGCGTACGACGTTGCTCGCCGCCGGACTCGTCGGTGCGGTGATCGTGCTGGCCGGTGACCATGCCGGCGCCTACGCCTTCGCCGACCTCAACCTGCCCGTCGGGGTCGTCACCGGCGCCTTCGGCGCACCGTTCCTGCTCTGGCTGCTCGCCCGCGGCCCCCTCAATGGACACCGTGGAAGGAGGGCGGCATGACCGCCACTGCGACCCCGCTCACCGCAGCGGCCACCACGGCCCGGCTGGAGGCGAGCGCCCTGACGCTCGGCTACACCGACACCGCCGTCGTACGCGACCTGGACCTGCAGGTCCCGCACGGCAAGGTGACCGTGATCGTCGGCGCCAACGCGTGCGGGAAGTCCACCCTGCTCCGTGGCCTGGCCCGGCTCCTGCGTCCGCGCTCGGGCTCGGTGCTGCTGGACGGTGAGGCCATCCACCGGCTGCCGACCAAGCAGGTCGCCCGCACGCTCGGCCTGCTCCCGCAGAACCCCATCGCCCCCGAGGGCGTCACCGTGACGGACCTGGTCGGTCGCGGCAGGCACCCGCACCACGGTGCGTTCGGGCGCTGGACGCACGAGGACGAGGAGGCGGTCGCGGAGGCGCTCACCCTGACCGACACGCTCGGGCTGGCCGACCGCGTCGTCGACGAGCTCTCCGGGGGACAGCGCCAGCGCGTGTGGATCGCGATGGCGCTCGCCCAGGGCACCGACCTGCTCCTGCTCGACGAGCCGACGACCTACCTCGACGTCGCCCACCAGGTCGAGATGCTCGACCTGCTCGCCGAGCTCAACGCCCGGCGCGGCACCACGATCGTGATGGTGCTCCACGACCTCAATCTCTCCGCCCGCTACGCCGACCACCTGGTCGCGCTGCACACCGGCCGCATCGTGGCCGAGGGGACGCCGCGAGAGGTGGTCACCGAGGACGTGGTCCGGACCGTCTTCGGGCTCGACAATCGCGTGATCGAGGACCCCGTCTCGCACACCCCGCTCGTGATCCCCGTGGGCCGCCACGGGTGTCGACAGGCTCCACCAGCGACCAAGGAGAACCGATGACCATGACGTCCGCCGTACTGCCGATGCTGCTCGCTGAGGTCGAGGTGGTGTCCGTCGAGCGGCTCAGCCCGACCTTCGTCCGCGTCGAGCTGGGCGGACCCGAGCTGGCCCACTTCGGCGTCGAGGGTGCGCGGTACGACCAGCGCATCAAGCTGATCCTCCCCGACCCCGACACCGGCGGCCTCACGTCGACCGAGGGCGCCGACGAGTCCTGGCTGGCGACCTGGCTCGACCGGCCGGTCACCGAGCGCGGCCACATGCGGACCTACACGGTCCGCGACGTGCGCGGCTCCGGCGAGCAGACGACCCTCGTCGTCGACATGGTGCTCCACCTCGAGGGTGACCTGGTCGGACCCGGCTCCTCGTGGGCCTCGCAGGCGGCTCCCGGTGACCGCATCGTGGTGCTCGGTCCGCGGCGCGGCTATCCCTACGGCGGCATCGAGTTCACACCGCCGCCCGGGGCCGACCTGCTGCTGGTCGGTGACGAGACGGCCGTGCCCGCGATCTGCACGGTCCTCGAGCAGCTGGCCGACGATGCCCGCGGCAAGGCCTTCCTCGAGGTCCCGGTCGCGGCCGACGTACAGGCCGTACGTCCTCCTGCCGGTGTCGACGTCGTCTGGCTGGCCCGCGAGGGTGCTGAGCTCGGCGCCGGGCTGCACGACGCGGTGGTGGCGCACCTGGGCATCCCGGGTGCCACTGTCGAGGTGGCGCCCGATGAGGTGGATCCCGATCTGTGGGAGACGCCGTTCTACTCCTCCTCCGGTGAGGAGGTACCGGGAGGCGTCGTCGGGGTGGGCGGCACCTACGCCTGGATCGCGGGGGAGTCGAAGGTCGTCACCGGCCTGCGCCGGCACCTGGTCAACGAGCTGGGCTTCGATCGCAGCCAGGTGGCCTTCATGGGCTACTGGCGCCGCGGCGTGGCCATGAAGTCCTGACCGGAGTCCTGGCCGCGGCGCCCTGTCTCTTTCTGCGTGGTGCGTCAGCGGCGCTTGGGCGTGCGGGGCGAGTAGCGCACGCGCTCGGCGATGCGGTGGCGTGCGATGAGCTCGATGTCGGTGAGTGCCTCGTACATGGTCGTGCTCCTTCCTGCTGGGAGATCGGTGTGGTCAGCTCTGGTGGAGGGTGACGTCGCCCGAGGCCGTGGTGGCGCGGACCTCGAGGTAGGGCTGGTCGGCGGCGGGCTCGCCGGTCTGGGGGAGGTTGGAGGCGATACGGCCGCTCGCGGTGCGGACGTCGGTCCACACGGGGGTCCCGGGAAGCACGCCGATCCTGACGTCGCCGCTGGCGGTCTTGGCGGTGACCCGGCCGGAGGCGGCCTCCGCGATCACCAGGTCGCCGGACCCCGTGGTGAAGAGGACCTCTCCTGCGAGCGTGCCCACCTGGGCGTCGCCCGAGCCGGTCTTGATGGCGAGCTCGCCCCCGGCGCCGTCGATGCGTACGTCGCCACTTCCCGTGCTGACCAGCAAATCCGAGTCGGCACGGTTGACGCGGATGTCGCCCGAGCCGGACTTGATGCGGGCGTCGCCGGCCAGGTGCTCGGCGACCAGGTCACCGGAGCCCGACTGCACGACGGTGTCCCCGTCGACCACGTCGAGCGAGACGTCGCCCGAGCCGGTGTCGACGTGGGTGTCGGCGAACCGGCCGTGCGTGGCTACGTCGCTGCTGCCGACCTTGACGGCGAGGCCGCTCGCGACCGGGACCTCGACGACGATCTCGGCGCGGGGGTCCTTGCCGAAGATGCCGCCCGACCGGGAGGGGGCGATGATCGCGATGCGGCGAGGACCGCGTCCGTCGGCGAGGTCGCGCACGTCGTACTCCTCGGCGCGCTCGCCGGTGATGCGGACGGTGGTCTCGGTGGTGTCGGTGGCGGTCACCTCGACCCGGCCGCGGCCGTTCTCGACGTAGAGGTCGATCGGCTCGGGGGTGTCGAAGCTGACGTCCAGCTGGTTGCTCATCGGTGTCTCCGGTCTCGTTCGGGGTGTGTTCGTCCGACGGGCCGGCGGGTGCCGGTCCGCTGTGGGGCGGTGGGTGGTGGCCGGTCAGGACCGGCCGGGATCGGTCAGAGCCAGCCGGTCATCCGGCGGGGGTTGCCCTGCTTGCGGTTGGCGGCGAAGGGGTCGTAGCCCACGAAGGGGATGCTGCTCAGGTCGACGTCGATGTTGATCGCGTGCTCGTTGGTCGCCGCGCGCACGACGCCGACCATCCAGGTGTTGAGGCTCTGGCCGGCCGCGGCCGCCTTCTCCTCGGCCCGTGCCTTGACGGCCTCCGGGATGCGCAGCGTGATCCTGGCCAGGTCGCCGTCGTCCTCGTCGGGGACCGGCGGTGCCGGCGGCGGGGGCGGCGCGGGAACCGGGCTCGGCGGCGCCATCTCGACGACGAAGTCGAGCTCGCGACCCACGAGGCGTACGTCGACGCTGCCCTCGGGCAGCTCCGCGGTGATCTCGGCGGCGGCGTGGGAGATCGCCTCCATCAGCGCCAGCCGCGCGCTGGGGTCGAGCGCGTACGCCAGCCGCTCGGCCGCCTGCTTGAGGTCGTCGCTGCCTGCCTCGGCCGCGGCGACCAGGTCGCGGCGGAGGGTGTCGACGTAGGGGGTGATGTCCATGCGCACCATTCTGACATCACAGTGATGTCATGTCAAGCATTGAGTGATGTCAACTAGCGTCGTGATGACGTCATCCCGCCCACGGCGAGCTCCGCCCGCACGGCCCGTGGGTCAACTCAGGCGGACCGTGGGCCCCTTGACGCGCGGCATGCTGCGCGACCAGCGGCCGCGAGGCTGTCCCAGTGTGCTGATTCGTCCCGCCCGAATGTCAGAGGTCGAAGAGCGAGCCCGATCCGCTGATGTCGACGTCCGTACGCGGGGCGTGAGCGGGTGCGTCCGGGGGCGCCGGCTTCCTCTCGGGCGCCTCCGCCGGTGACTCCTCGGACGACGTGTCGGGCTCGTCGGCCGCCGTGTCGTCGGACGGGGCCTCCGGTTCATCGGCGGGAGCGGCGGCGCCCTCGGCGGCGTCGGCGTCGGCGTCGACGGGCTCGACGGGCTCGGCGGGGCCGGCTGGGTCGGCTGGCTCGGCGAAGAGCGCCGCCTGGCTCAGCTCGGCACCACTCGGCGGAGCGGCGGGCGCAGGGGAGTCCTCGACCTCCGCGTCGGCCTCCGGCTCAGGGGCGTCCGCAACGTGTGACGTGCCGGTCGCCGGCGCGGCCGGTACGTCGGACGTCGTCGAGTCCGCCGCCGGTGTGGACTCCGCGGGTGCGGCAGCTGCCGGGGCTTCGATGTCGAACAGCGAGCCGAGACTGGAGAGGTCGGCGTCCGTCGTCGGAGCGGAGGACGTACCGCTGACCGGCGGTGCGTCAGCAACCTTCTGCTCGGCGGGTTCGGTTGCAGGCTCACCGCTGCTCGCGGGCTCGCCACTCGACCCTGGCTCGGGCGCCAGGTTCGGCGCCACCTCGGCCTCGGGAGCGGGGGTCGCCGGTACGTCGACGGAGGCCGGGGCCTCGAGGTCGAACAACGAGCCGAGGCTGGAGAGGTCGGCGTCCGTGGTGGTCGGAGCGGAGGAGGTGCCGCTGACCGGCGGTGCGTCAGCAACCGTTTCGTCGGTGGATTCGGTTGCCTGCTCACCGCTCGTGGGGGACGGGGTGGGGGCGACTTTGGGCTCGGGAGCCTTCGGCTCGGGTGCGGCGATGTCGAAGAGGGATCCGCCGCCACCGAGGTCGGCGGTGGGCGGTGCCTCAGCAACCGTTTCGTCGGTGGAATCGGTTGCCTGCTCACCGCTCGTCGCGGCCTGGGCGGCGTCTGGAGCCTCCGGGGCCGCTGCGGGTTCCGACGGCGTACCGAGGTCGAAGAGCGATCCGCCGCCGCCGAGGTCGGTGGTCGGTGCCTCCGCGGCCGTCTCTGGCGCGGGCGGCGCCTCCGCAGCGGGCGTGTCGAAGAGCGAGGTGGACTGCTCCGCGGGCCTCTCGGCCGGAGCCGGGGTGTCGAAGAGCGAGGTAGGAGCGGGGGTGTCGAACAGCGACGACCCGCCCGACGCCTTGGCGGCCGGACCGGCGTCGGCGGTCTCGGTCACGGTGTCCTCGGTGACCGTGACGTCCCCCGTCTCGGGCTCGTCCTTGGTGGCGACATCCGTCGCGGCGGCGGCGGGAGCGGCGGCAGCGGCAGCAGCGGCAGGGGCGGCGGCAGCGGACGAGCCGGGCGCTGCCTTGGTCGCCTGCACCCCCTTGACCGAGGCGAGGAGCATCTGCGCGACGTCGAGGACCTCGACCTCCTCGCGGGCCTCACCGGCCGCCTGCTGGGCGGTGAGCCCGTCGGAGAGCATCACGCGGCAGAACGGGCAGCCGACGGCGATCTGGTCGGCGCCGGTGCCCACCGCCTCCTTGGTGCGGTTGACGTTGATCCGCTCGCCGAGGTTCTCCTCCATCCACATGCGCGCGCCACCGGCGCCGCAGCAGAAGGACCGCTCGGAGTTGCGCTCCATCTCGATGACCTCGGCACCGGGCAGCACCTGGAGCAGCTCGCGCGGCGGTGAGTAGACCTCGTTGTGGCGGCCGAGGTAGCACGGGTCGTGGTAGGTGATCGAGCGCGACGCTGCGCCCGCCCCGTCCTTGACGGGCGTCAGCTTCCCCTCGCGCACCAGGCGGTTGAGCAGCTGGGTGTGGTGGACGACCTCGAGCTCGATGCCGAAGTCCTTGTACTCGTTCTTGAGGGTGTTGAAGCAGTGGGCGCAGGTCGAGACGACCTTCTTGACCTTGTACTCCTTGAAGGTCTCGACGTTCTGCTGCGCCAGGCCCTGGAAGACGAACTCGTTGCCGGCGCGGCGGGCCGGGTCGCCCGTGCAGGTCTCACCGTTGCCCAGCACGCCGAACGAGACGCCGGCGAGGTCGAGCAGCTCGGCGACGGCTCGGGTGGTCTTCTTGGCCCGGTCCTCGTACGCACCCGCGCAGCCGACCCAGAACAGCCAGTCGACCGACTCGAGGGACTCCAGGTCCTCCCCGACGACCGGCACGTCGAAGTCCAGGCCCTTGGCCCAGTCCATCCGCGCGGTGCTGGACATGTTCCACGGGTTGCCCTTGTTCTCCAGGCCCTTGAAGAGCTGGTTGAGCTCGGCCGGGAAGTTCGACTCCACCAGCACCTGGTAGCGCCGCATGTCCATGATGTGGTCGACGTGCTCGATGTCGACGGGGCACTGCTGGACGCAGGCTCCGCACGACGTGCAGCTCCACAGCACGTCCTCGTCGATGACGAACGGTGCGTCCTCGGGGTTGTAGAAGTAGTCGAGGACGTCGGTGCCCGCACCGGCGGTCTCGCCCTTGGAGCCGGCGCCGACGAGGGTGCGCTCGGCGTGCGCCTCGTGGTCGGCCGAATGGGGGTCGGCCTTGGCGTACGCATGGTCGCGCAGCGCGGTGATGAGCAGCTTGGGGGACAGCGGCTTCTCGGTGTTCCACGCCGGGCACTGCGACTGGCAGCGGCCGCACTCGGTGCAGGTGGTGAAGTCGAGGATGCCCTTCCAGGAGAAGTCCTCGACCTTGCCGGCGCCGAGGACCGAGTCCTCGTCGAGGTCGTCGATGTCGTCGAGCGTGATCGCCTTGCCGCCGGACGTCAGGGGCTTCATCGCGCCGAGCGCGGTGCTGCCGTCGGACTCGCGCTTGAAGAAGATGTTGAACCAGGCCGTGAAGCGGTGCCACGCGATGCCCATGGTGATGTTGCGCGCGATCACCATCAGCCAGATCATCGCCAGAGCGATCTTGAAGGCGGCGATGGCGTAGATCAGGTTGTTGAGCGAGGACTCGTCGACCGGGTAGAGCGCGTCACCGATCCACGACGCGATCGGGTAGTGCGCGCGCCCGACCTCCTCGTCGAGCTTCCACTCCGCGGCACGGACGAACAGGATCGCCGAGCCCTCGAGCAGCGCCAGCGCCTCGACGAAGTAGGCCTGCCAGAAGGTGGAGCCGAAGAACCGGCTCCGGCGTCCCTCGGAGCGCGGGTGGTGCAGCTGGCGGTAGACGATCAGGAAGACGATGCCCACGGTGCTCAGCAGGCCGATGAGCTCGCTGAACCACTCGTAGGGGTACCAGTGGCCGATGAGCGGCCAGGCGAAGTCGGGCTTGAAGAGCTGGAAGTACGCCGCCAGCACGGCGGTGCTGAGGAAGAGGAACGCCGCGTAGACGAACCAGTGCATGAGCCCGACCCAGTGCCACTGGAGCATCCGGGTGTGGAGGAACGTCTCCTTGAGCATGGTCACGGCGCGACCGGCCGGGCTGTCGCTGCGACCCGGGGCCGGCTGGCCCGCGCGGATCACGCCCAGCATGCGGCGTACGGCCGGGACGAGCAGAGCGACGGCGGCGACGGTCAGGGCGAACGAGACGACGATCGCGAACATCTGCATGAGGGGGTGCTCCTCGGTCGGGGCGTACAGAGCCGGAGCATATGGCTGCCCGACGGGCAGGCGGCAGGGCTCACACGAGTGAGATGAATCCTACCCGCAGGTAACTTCAACCGGGAGCGGTGGTGCGATCAGTTCACGATCGCGACGTTCTCGACCTCGATCTCGCGGGCGTCCTCGCGGTGGGTCGCGAGCTTGGACCTGACCTGGTCGAGAGCCTCGGTGAGCTTCTCGACACCGTCGCGCAGCTTCCGCTGGTGCTCGAGGTGGGCCATGTGCGACTCGCTGGTCTCGTCCCAGCCGGGGGTGAGCGTCTCGACCGCCTGCAGGAGGTCGTTGATCTGCGTGGTGATCGCCGTGGTGGCGTCGGCCAGCGCGGTCTCCATGGTCGACAGCGACCCCTGGTGCACGACCAGTCCGCGCTCGCTCATCGGGGACCACCGCCGAGGCGGTCGGAGAGCTGGCCGGCGCGCTCGGCCTGGGCGACGTCGTTGGTGGCGTGCTCCTGGGCGACGTACATCAGGCTCTGGGAGTAGCCCTCGAGGATCGGGCCCAACGTGATCGCGACGTTGAACCACTCGTTGATCGCCTCGCCGAACCCCGCGGCCGCCTGCCCCTTGAAGCCCGTGCCCGCCTCGGTCTCGATGGTCGCGCCCAGCCCGCGCAGGGTCTCCTGCAACGGCTCCACCGCGTCGGCCGCGGCCTGGGCGGCCGCCTGCATCTCGGCGTAGACAAGTCCGACGGCCACGGCCGCCCCCTCTCGATCGGTTGGTGCCGGGCCCATACCCCGGCACGGGCGCCTTCACACCCGATCGGGTTGCCGCAGTTCCGGCGGTTTGAGCCGCAGCGGTGCGGGAATGCACAGGCCATGCCGTCCTACGACTACGAAGTCGACCTCGAGAGCATGGGCAAGGCCGCTCAAGGGCTCAACGAGACACTCCAGCTCTTCAAGGACAAGGACGTCGAGGACCTGGTGCCCTCCAAGGGCGACGTCGGGAGCGACGTCGTGTGGGACGCGCTCGACGAGTTCAAGGGCCGCTGGGAGGAGGGCGTCAACAACCTCTGCCAGGACGTCGAGGAGATGGCCGGGCGACTGGGCAAGATCGCGATGAACTACTTCGAGACCGACAAGGCCGGCTACGACTCCCTCTCCGCCCTCAAGAGCACGATCGCTGCGATCAAGGTGATGTGACGTGCCGGACTTCGTGATCGAGGGCAACCCCGGCAACATCCGCTCCAAGGCCCTCACGATGGACCAGAAGGGCCAGCTCTTCTACGACACCGGCGACGCCCTGTCGAAGATCGACGTGTCGGGATGGACCGGACGGGCCGCCGACGAGTTCCGCGAGGCCCACGACCTCGAGCCCGAGCGCTGGTACAAGTCCGGCAACGGCTTCAAGAAGGCCGCGGCGGGACTCCAGACGTACGCCGGTGAGCTGGAGGCCGCGCAGCGTCGCGCCGCCGACGCCAAGGCGGAGTACGAGCGCGGGCAGCGGGAGTCGGAGAGCGCCCGCACCCAGTACGGCTCCTACATGGACCAGATGCGCTCCTACTGGGCCAGCGGCGGAACCGACCAGGCCCAGCCGTTCGACGACTGGGGCGACCCGATCCAGCAGGCTGCCCTGAGCGCTCTGAGCTCCGCGCGGGCAGACCTGGACAACGCCGCGCACCTCTGCGCAGGCGAGGTGAAGGCGGGGTGCGCCGACGCCCCGGAGGAGCCCAACTGGCTCGAGTCCGGGCTCAAGTTCGTCGGTGGCATCCTCGAGGGTGCCGGTGAGGCGGTCTGGGACCTGCTCACGATGGTGCCGTTCAGCCCGGTCAACCTGGTCATCGACGCCTACAAGCTCGCCACGGGTGACCTCACGCCCGAGGAGCTGATGAAGAAGTACGAGCTCTCGGCCGAGAACGCGTGGGCCATGGCCGAGGGCATCTACACCGGACTGGCCACCGACCCGATCGGCTTCGGCAAGGAGCTCGGCAAGAGCCTGCTCGACTGGGACACCTGGGCCGACGACCCGGCCCGCGCCATCGGCCACCTCGTTCCCGACGCGATCGCGGCGGTGGCCACCGGCGGCGCGGGTGCGGTCGCGACGCGAGGTGCCAAGTTCGCGATGGACGGGCTCGACGCGCTCAGCGACATGGGCAAGCTGCGCCGCCTCGACAACCTCGGCGGGCTCGGCGGGCTCGGCGGCCTCGGCGACCTGCGGCACCTCGACGACCTCGGCAACAGCCGCATCTACTCGATGATGGACGACGTCCCGCACCGCACAGCGTTCTCGCCCGACCAGCTCGGCAGCAGCCGGGTGGACGACATCCTCGACAGCCACGGCATCAGTCGCGGCGAGCTCAACGACCTGATCAACAAGCCCGCTGCCGACCTCACGCCGTCCGAGCGCGCCACCCTCAACGCCGTGCGTGACGACTTCCCGGCTCCCGACAGCAACACGGTCATGCAGAAGGTGATCGACCAGCCCTACTTCGACGAGAAGACGGGCGAGCTCAGGTGGGGTGGCGCGGACAACTACATCCTCGACAAGTACGCCGCCGACGAGGTCCGTGGTGCCGCCACGGTGGCCGATGACACCTCGCACCTCGGCACTCCGCGCTCGATCAACGAGGACCTGCGCCTCGACTACGACGGCACGCACCACTCGACCGGCGACGCCTCGACCCACGTCATCAGGTTCCAGACCGACAACCCCAACTTCGACATCCCGCGCAACGGTGACATGACGGGGTCGCCGACCAGGTTCGACAACTGGAGCGACCCCTTCACCGGCAACGGCTTCACGAAGTCGGGCGATGACATCATTCCCGAGTACGTGACCGATGGTCCGACGACGATCCGTGAGGGAGCCGAGATGTGGGAGGTCACCGACACCGGGACACAGCGCCTGGTGGCCGTGCTGCGCAGGGTCGACGGGGAGCCGACCTGGATCCCCCAGGGGAACTGACGATGTCACTCCCCCAGCGCGGGACCTTCGCGGTCGTCGGCTCCACGACCTACGAGGTGACGACGGTCGCCCACGACGCGGTCACGCTGCGCGTACCCCGCGATGCCGGACGGCTGCCGTCCCACCTCGAGTCCGGCGTGCGCCGCGACGGCGACTCGTGGGCCAAGGTCAGGAAGTCAGATCTCGAACGCTACTTCGCCGTATCAGTGACGGTGGAGTGGCAGGGCGAGCGGTTCGACCTCGGCAGGGTGACGGGCGACCGGGCCGAGATCCACAGCGACTCACCGCCGGTTGCTGACAGGCTGGGGCTTGAGGGCGACCAGTACAACGGCTTCCGGGCCACTGTCCCGGTCGCGGAGCTGACGGTGGTCGACGTACGCGAGAAGGAGATCCATGTCTGAGCCCACGGCGAGCCCGCGGCCGGTGCTGCAGAAGCTGCTGACCCACGGACTCGGCACCGCGATCGTCGAGGACGGCTACGACCAGGTGGGCGGGATCGTGGTGCTCGCGCAGGATGCTGCGGCACTGAACACCCCCGACCTCCTGCTGTCGGCGTACGGCTTCGAGGGCGGTCAGGAGTTCGTCGACGTGGTGCGCTTCGAGCTTCCCCCGCTCGCCACGCTGGCCAACCCGGCCGCGCGCGACGCGGATCGTGTCCCGCTCTACCCGACCGGCTTCCTCCGGGGGCACACCGTCGTGCCTGTGTGGGAGCTCAGCCGAACCCGCTACTCCTTCGGCGCGGAGTACTGGCGGATCCGTGCCGACGGCGAGCAGAAGTGCCTGTCGTCCTACCAGGGGGCGGCGCGCGGATGGCGAGGTGCCACGGGGTGGCGACCATGGAGTCCTCTCGTGGGTCCGCGTGCCCGGTGGCGTGGCTCCGAGCTCGTCGCCGATGTGGTGGGCGACAGCGTCCTGCTGAGCGTGCGTGCCGAGGCGGGTCCCGAGGGCTGGGAGCAGGTGCGGCCGCAGACCTGGGTCGCGGCAGTCCCGGCCACCGAGTGCGAGCTGTTCGAGGTCGTCATCACCGCGACGTGGCAGGGGATCCCGGTCCGCGTGCTGTCGTCCGGACCGGACGGGGCCCGGGTCCTCCTGCTCATCGACGACGGCGCCCGGGCCGAGGCCCTGGGCGCCACGGCGATCGAGCCGGGGATCTACGAGGCAACCGTCGCGACCGACGACCTGGTCGACACCCACGGAGTGACCAACGAGCTCGCGCCGCAGGGCCGGTGACCGGTCGCACGCCGCCCGGCCACGGCCGGGCCGACCGGGTCGAGGGTGTCCTCCTCGCGTCGGCGTGCGGAGACGCGTTGGGGGTGCCGTACGAGTTCGGCTCGGCGCCGCTCGAGGACGGGGCGATGCCGCGCATGATCGGCGGGGGCCTCGGCCCGTACGCGCCGGGGGAGTGGAGCGACGACACCCAGATGGCGGTGGTGATCGCCCGGGTGGCGGCGGCCCAGGGTCTCAGAGACGCGGACGCGCTGGACGCGGTCGTCGACGGCTGGGTCGAGTGGCTGGGCGACGGGGCCTCCGACGTCGGCACCCAGACGCGCCAGGTGCTCGGTGTCGTCGGCGCAGAGCCGGGCGAGAAGCGACCTGGGTCCCGCGCGCGGCAGGCGGCAGTGGAGCTCCACGCCCGCACCGGCCGCACTGCGGGCAACGGATCGCTGATGCGGACGGCGCCCGTCGCCCTCGCCTTCCTGGACGACCCTGGGGCGCTGACCGTGCAGGCGCGGACGATCTCCGAGCTGACGCACCGGGACACGCTCGCCGGTGACGCGTGCGTGCTCTGGTGCCACGCGATCCGCCTGGCGGTCCTCGAGGGGACGGTGCCCGACCTGTCGGAGCTGGTGGTCGAGCTGTCGTCCGAGCACCGGGACGCGTGGGCTGCATGGATAGCGGACGCCGAGAGGCGTCCGCCCGCCGACTTCGCACCCAACGGCTTCGTCGTCCCCGCGCTCCAAGCCGCGTGGTCCGCGATCCGCCACCCCGTCGGCGACGGATCGCCGGTCGTCGCGTCGCTGACCGCCGCCGTTCGTGCGGGGGACGACACGGACACGGTCGCCGCCATCGCGGGCGCCCTGCTGGGTGGGGCGTTCGGCACCTCCTCCCTGCCCGACGACTGGCTCACGCTCGTGCACGGGTGGCCCGGCCTGCGGGCCGACGACCTGCGCGCGCTCGCATTCCAGGTGGCGTCCCGCGGTGAGCAGGACGCTCTCGCTCACCGGGTCCCCGTCGAGCTCCACGAGGTCGCCGAGCACCTGCGCGCCCGCGGGCTCGGTGAAGGTGTCGACTTCTACGTCGCCGGCCGACCCGTGCCCGGCGGCCTGTCGAGCGAGTACGTCGGCCTGCGCCAGCGCGACGACGGGTCCTACCGCGTCTGGTACCTCGGGGACTGGGGGACGGAACGGACCTTCGTGGAGACGACGGACTTCTCCGTCGCCCGCCAACGCTTCGTCGAGGAGGCAGTGAGGCTGGCGCGCGGCCGGTGGGGCAGCAACATCCTCGACGAGCCGGGCGGCAGGCGCCGCTGGTGGCAACGCCGATGAGCCTCATCCTCGTCGTACGCCGATGACCTTGCCGCCGCGCGACAGCTCGACCGTCATCAGCACGCGCTGCTTGCCGGGCTTCCTCGCGCAGTAGGTGAGCTCGCGGCCGAGCCGCTGCCACGGCTGACCGACGCGCCGCATCAGCGCGCGGACGCCGATGCCGGGGTCGGCCGCCCGCGTGAAGGCGCGGACGGACCTCCGCAGGTCGGGGTTGCGGCACGAGTCGGGCGCGAGGCCCCACGCGCGCTCCCAGGTCTGGAGGTAGGCCTCCGCGCCGCGGGACAGGTCGGCCGCGAGCGCTGGTCCCTCGGCGCCGGCCACGTGCTCGGCGTCCTCCGCCCAGTCGGCGTACAGGCCGTAGTGGGCGACGCCGTCGGTGTTGATGTCGTAGACCCGCTCGCCGCTGCGCTGCCGGCTGATCGTCACGCCGCCCAGCCCGGTGAAGGGGTACGTCACGGGGTCGGCCGCGCCGGCGCCGCGCGGATCGCCCTGGGCGCCGAAGCCGTTCATGTCGGAGCCGAACCCGAAGCCGAAGTAGAAGCGGCGGTCCGTCCAGCCGAGGTGCTCGCGCCACTTGTCCACGAAGCCCGTCGAGTCGCCCGCGTAGGGGGCGACGAAGCCGCCGAGCCGGTAGATCCGCGGATAGGCGTCCGGGGTCGACCACGAGTGCGACGAGACCACGCCGACCGCTCGGCCGGCGGCCTGCTGCTGCTCCAGGTAGTCCAGCGCGGCGTTGCGGCCCGCGACGCTCATGTGGTCGGGGTCGAACAGCATCCTGTGGTCGATCATCGCCGACAGCAGGCGCTGACCGAGGGGGCTCAGCCCGCGCTCGTTGCAGTGCGGACCCGCGGGGTAGAGCGGAGCCGGCTGGACCCCGACGTCGCCGAAGAGCTTCCAGATGGCCCCGAAGATGGCGTCCTGCTCGGGCGTCGGCTGCTGCCCGCCGCTCAGGTCGCCGAGGTTGGGCGACTGCAGCCTGTCCTCCGTGCCGGGCGGGTTGCTGGAGGGGCAGGTCCTCATCCGCAGGAACGAGCCCGTGCTCAGGAAGTTGGCGCTGTTGGTGAGCGGGCCGATGGTCCCTGCGTCACCCGCGACCCCGGTGAAGGCGTTGTCGAACTTGTTCGTGAGCTCCATCTGGCTCACCCCGAGATTCTTCATCTCGGCGAGCTCGGCGAGCATCTGGGCCTCGGTGCAGGTGGGGCGCCCGACCTGCACGTTGCAGCCGAGGGGCACCGAGGTCTCCATGCCCATGACCACCGCGAGCTTGCCCTGGTTGACCACGCGGCGGGCCTGGAACGGGTCGGTGACGATGCGGTACCAGCCGCGGCCGGGGCCGCCGTACTGCGCGTCGATGTAGTCCTGCATCGCTCGCATGCCGGCGGCCTGCAGCCGCACCGCGTCGCGGTCGTCGCAGGAGTTCTTCTTCAGCGGGTAGACGGTGCAGAGGATGTGGTTCTCGGTGAGGAGGCTGGTGTGGATGCGCAGCCCCGCGCGCCAGGACCGCTCGAGCCACTTGTAGTAGACCTGCTGGTGCGTCAGCGAGTGCGGGTCGGGCCAGTAGGAGAAGGTCGGCCAGCCGACCGGGTCGTGGCCGGTGCCGGGGGCGTTGCCCGCCAGCGCGTCCTCGAGCAGGGCACCACGGCCGTCGGCGACCTGGTGGTCGGGGCAGTCGACGAGCGCCGCGGGCGCGCCGTACCTGTGGAACGGCGGGCTGCAGATGACCCGGCCGCCGAGGAACTCGTGGGTCTGTCCGTGCACGTGCGGGTCGACCCAGCCGCGCACCTCCTGGAACGACGAGACGCCGCCGAACGGGCGTCCGCTCACGTTGGTCTCGACCTCGGGGAAGGCCGTGCAGCCGGATGCCCGGCGCAGGGCGAACGACTCGGCGCTGCCGGTCGTGAAGCCGGTGTCGGACGAGGAGGTCGTACGCCGCAGCGCGCGTCCGTCGGCGAGGGTGAAGGTGAAGCGCCCGGCGCCGGCCTTGCGCACGGTCCAGTCCGCCGATGGTGAGGGGGCGGTCGCCCAGGTGGCGCCGCCGTCGGTCGCGGCGAGGAACGTCCGGTCGGCGGCGTAGAGCAGGTAGGAGCCGAGGCCGGTGGCCTGGAAGGTGATCGCCCGCCCGCCGAGGCGGTAGCAGCCGCCGGCCATCGCGTAGACGCTCTCAGGGACCTGGCGACGCACGCTGCGCAGGGGTACGCCGGTGAGGCGTGGCTCCCTTTGTGTGCGCTGAGCCGCGACGCGGACGCGGCTCGCGGCGCGCTGCCGGGGCGTCGTACGGTCCGGCGCGCTCGCGGCCTCACCACTGCGGCTGATCGCGTTCTTGGTGGTCGGGTCGCCGTGCTCGTGGCCGTGGCCGTGGCTGTCGTGATGGAGGGCCTCGGTGACCTCCGCACGCTGGCGTGCCTGGGCGTCGTGGGTGGACCGCAGGTCGGCCGAGGCGGGGCCGTCGGGCGTCGCGGAGAGCCCTCCGCCGATCACCAGTGCGCCGGCCACCAGGCCGCCGGCGGCCAGCAGGGAGACCACGATGCGCTGCGCCGGGCGGGGGGTCGGGGTCACGGCTGCTCCTTGTCGTCACCGGTTGAACGACATTCGTCCACCGCGGGCTACGCGGCAAGCCTTCGGAGGTGGTGTTCTCAGACTTCGTCAGGGTTGGCCGAAGACCCCCCGAAGAGCGTCCGAATCGCTCGATGTGGGGCGTAGCGTCTCCGGCAACGAGGGACTCGGGCTGGCAGGGGTGTGGGGAATGCGTAGGTGGTGTGCGGTCCTGATGGTGCTGGCTGCCGTGCTGGTGGCAGCACCGGCCGGTGCGCGTCCGGTGGGGAGCGCCGAGCGCACGAGCGCCACGGCCCTCGGGCGACTCTCCATCCCGGCGATCGGGGTCAACGCGGGGATCATCGCCGTCGGGGTGACCAGCTCCGGTCACCTGGCGATCGGCGGCAGCGTCCGTGACGTCTACCGCTGGCGCGCCGGCGTGCTCCCGGGCCAGCAGGGCAGCGCGGTCCTGGCCGGCCACACGTGGTCGAAGGGGCCGGGAGTCTTCGACAACCTCGGCAACCTCCGTCCGGGCAACCTGGTCATCGTGGGCAAGAACCGCTTCAAGGTGACACGCGTGCGTCGGGTGACGGGGATGTCACGCGAGGACGTGGCACGGCTGTTCTCCGACCGCGGAGAGCCCCGGCTGGTGCTCGTCACCTGCGGGGACCGCAACAACCTCACCGGGGTCTACCGCACCCGGATCATCGTCCACGCGAAGCTGCTGCCCCGCCGCTGACGCGCCGGGTCAGGCGGGTCGCCGTCGACGTGACCGCGGCGGCGATCGACGTGACGTCCTCCGCCGTGTCGCTGGGGAATGTCACCGCGACCCCGGCGACCGGGTGCGAGTTGTGGTCGAGCACCGCCGCGGCAACGCTCTGCAGGCCGGGGGTCACCTCGCCGTCCTCGGTGGCGTACCCGCGCTGACGCGTCGCGGCGAGAACGGTCCGGAGCGCGCTCAGCGACGTCGGGCCCTTCCCGTGGCGATCGACGAAGGCATCGCGGTCGGGGTAGAGCGCGCGGACCTGGCTGGCCGGCAGCGCGGCCAGGATGGCGCGTCCCGACGCGGTCAGGTGGGCCGGCAGCCGTACGCCGACGTCGGTGACGAGGGGTGGTCGGCCGGGCGCCCGCTCCTCGATGACGTAGAGCACGTCGCGACCGTGCAGCACCGCGAGGTGGGCGCCGTGCCCGGTCCGGTCGACGAGCTCGGCGAGCGGTCGCCGAGCCAGCCGGGCGAGCGGCTCCTGTCGCGTGAACCCACTGCCCACCTCGAACGCCGCGACGCCGAGGCCGTAGCGGCGCTCGTCGGGGAGGTGCACGACGAAGCCCTCGTCGATCATCGTGTTGAGCAGGTGGTAGGCCGTGCTCCGCGGAAGGTGGCAGGCACGCATGATCCGGTCGAGGGGGACCGGATCCGCCTGCGTGGCCAGGAAGCGCAGGACCCGCAGGGCGCGGGTGGCGGCAGGGACCTGGCTCACGAGGCAGCTCGTGGCACGTCAGGCACTCACGTCAGCCCCTCACGTCAGGCCCACGTCAGGCCCTCGCGTCAGGCATTGTCGGACTGGTCCTTGCGCGTGAACCAGCCGCCGCTGCCACCCTCGGCCTCCAGGGGCTTGCCCGGCATGTCGTTGGCGCCGGGGGTGCGTCGGGGCAGGAGCGGGGTGCCGGAGCCCTGGGTCGGCGGGGTCGTCTCGGCCTGCTCCTCGGCCTGCTCGGCCTGCTTCTCAGCCTCGGCCTGCTCGGCCTCGGCGTGCTCGGCCTGCTCGGTCTGCTCGGCCTGCTCGGCCGGAGCCGCCTCAGGCGTCACATCCACGTCGGAGGGCGCCGTCGGCTGCTGGTCGACCGTGCCGGCGACCTGGGGCTGGTAGTCGTCGGACTTGTGGTCGACGCGGGGGTCGAGCCGGTCGGCGGCCCGGATCTGGGCCTCGTGCTCGGCCTCGGCGCGCGCGGCGCTCAGGCGGGCCTCCTCGGCCTCCGCCGCGGCGCGCTCGGCGGCGACGCGCGCCTCCTCGGCCTTCGCCTCGGCCTCCGCCGCCCGCTCCTGGACCGGCGGCAGGGCGGTCTGGGCCTGGGTGGCGGCCTGGGTCCGCAGCTGCTCGGCCCGCGCGATGTTGGCCTCCTGGTTCTTCCTGCGGATGACGACGAGCGCCACGGCGAGCACGACCAAGACGATGACTGCGATGACGATGAGCGTGGTGGTGGTGTTCACGGGGCACCTCTCGGAGAACAGGGGAATCCCAGTCTGTCAGTGCGCGGGGCGATGTGCAGCGCTGTGTCCACGCGCGTCTGGTGCCGGCGGGAGGCCTCCGGACGTGGCAGGGCTCAGGCGCGGTGCGTCCCCCCTGGGCGGTCGGTCCGGTCCGTCCGGTGGGGGTCGTCGGCGTCGAGGACGGTGCGCTGGTCGGTCGCACCGGCACCCGGGGCGTAGTCGTCAGACGTCGTGTCGACCCTCGGGTCCACCTCGTCGGCAGTGCGCAGCCGGTCCTCGTGCACCGCCTGCTGCTGGGTGGCCGCGACCTGGGCCTCGCGCGCCTGCTGCTCGGCACGCTCCGCGTCGAGCCGGGCGCGCTCTGCCTGCGCTTCCGCCTCCTGGGCACGCACCTGCGTCTCGGGGATCTCGGTGGCGTGCTCGTGGGCCTCCTGCCGGAGGTGCTCGGCGTGCTCCTGCTGCTTCTTCTTGCGCTGCTGGGTCACCAGCCAGGCGGCGAGCGCCGCCACGACCAGGACGACGACCAGGACGATGATCCACTCGGTGGCTTCCATGGCGAACCTCCTGCTCCGGCGACCTCGGGTGGGTCGCCCGAACTCACCGTGCCTGAGGCGTTGGCCGTGGTGCACCCCCCAAGAGGCGAGGAGCTCCCTTCCGTGGCCTGTCTGGGATCCGAGACGCTGACCCGGTGAACCGGGGTGGTTCGGGGGTGCGGCCGGGAGTTTGATGAGCGCATGCACAACATCCAGGCCATCGACGTGGGCGTCGGCCCCGTGTCGTTCGAGGACCTCATCCACGTCGCCCGTCACGGGGCTCGGGTCGAGCTGACCGGTGAGGCGCTCGGCGCGATCGACCGTGCGCGCGGAGTGATCGAGGCGCTGGCGGCGGCCGAGACGCCGACGTACGGCGTCAGCACCGGCTTCGGTGCCCTCGCCACGCGCCACATCCCCACCGAGATGCGCGCGCAGCTCCAGCGTTCCCTCATCCGGTCCCACGCCGCCGGCTCCGGGCCCGAGGTCGAGCGCGAGGTGGTGAGGGCCCTCATGCTGCTGCGCCTCTCGACGCTCGCGACCGGGCGCACCGGCGTACGGCGTGAGACGGCGCAGCTGATGGCCGACCTGCTCTCCCACGGCATCACCCCGGTCGTGCGGGAGTACGGCTCGCTCGGCTGCTCCGGCGACCTGGCGCCTCTGTCGCACTGCGCCCTCGCGTTGATGGGGGAGGGCGAGGTCCGCGACGCGGCCGGAACCCTCATGCCTGCGGCCGAGGCCCTTGCGGCAGCAGGCCTCACGCCCGTGGAGCTCGTCGCCAAGGAGGGCCTGGCCCTCATCAACGGCACCGACGGCATGCTCGGCATGCTGGTCATGGCCATCACCGACCTGCGGATGCTCCTGCGCACCGCCGACATCGCGGCAGCGATGAGCGTCGAGGGCCAGCTCGGCACCGACCGGGTCTTCGCCCCCGAGCTGCAGGCCATCCGCCCGCACCCCGGTCAGGCGCTCTCCGCGGCCAACCTCACCGCCTTGATGGCCGAGTCGGCCGTCGTGGCGTCCCACCGCACCGGCGACTGCAACCGCGTGCAGGACGCCTACTCACTGCGCTGCTCGCCGCAGGTCCACGGCGCCGCCCGCGACACCGTCGAGCACGCGGCCACGGTCGCGGGCCGCGAGCTGGCCAGCGCGATCGACAACCCGGTCGTGCTAGGTGACACCGTGGAGTCCAACGGCAACTTCCACGGGGCCCCGATCGGCTACGTCCTCGACTTCCTCGCGATCGTCGCCGCCGACGTGGCCTCGATCAGCGAGCGGCGCACCGACCGGTTCCTCGACAAGGCCCGCAACCACGGCCTGCCGCCCTTCCTCGCCGACGACCCGGGTGTCGACAGCGGGCACATGATCGCCCAGTACACCCAGGCCTCGATCGTCTCGGAGCTCAAGCGGCTGGCCGTCCCGGCATCGGTCGACTCGATCCCCTCCAGCGCCATGCAGGAGGACCACGTGTCGATGGGCTGGAACGCCGCGCGCAAGCTGCGCCGAAGCGTCGACGGGCTCTCCCGCGTCGTGGCCGTCGAGGTCCTCACCGCTGCCCGCGCCCTCGACCTGCGATCCCCGCTGACGCCGTCGCCCGCCACGGCTGCGGTCGTCGCGCTGCTGCGCGAGTCCGGCATCGAGGGCCCAGGTCCCGACCGCCACCTCTCGCCCGAGATCGAGACCGCCGTCGACCTCGTCCAGTCCGGCGCGGTGCTCGCCGCCGCCGAATCCGCGATCGGAGAACTGAAGTGACCGCCTCGCCCAACTCCCGCCTGCCCATCCACGCGCCCCACGGCACCGAGCTGACCGCGAAGTCGTGGCAGACCGAGGCGCCGCTGCGGATGCTGATGAACAACCTCGACCCGGACAACGCCGAGCGCCCCGAGGACCTGGTGGTCTACGGCGGCACCGGCAAGGCGGCCCGCAGCTGGGAGGCGTACGACGCCATCCTCCGCTCCCTGCGCGACCTGGAGGACGACGAGACGCTGCTCGTGCAGTCCGGCAAGCCGGTCGGCGTGATGCGGACCCACGAGTGGGCACCCCGGGTGCTCATCGCCAACTCCAACCTCGTCGGCGACTGGGCCAACTGGGAGGAGTTCCGCAGGCTCGAGGACCTCGGGCTGACGATGTACGGCCAGATGACGGCCGGCTCGTGGATCTACATCGGCACCCAGGGCATCCTCCAAGGCACCTTCGAGACGTTCGCGGCGATCGCCGACCTGCGCTTCGACGGGACGCTCGCCGGCACCATCACCGTCACCGCCGGCCTCGGTGGCATGGGCGGCGCCCAGCCCCTCGCGGTGACCATGAACGAGGGCGTCGCGATCTGCATCGAGTGCGACCAGCACCGCATCGACCGGCGGCTGGAGACCCGCTACCTCGACGTGCAGGCGCGCGACCTCGACCACGCGGTCGAGCTGGCCCTGGAGGCACGCGACGCGCGTCGCGCCCTGTCGATCGGCGTGCTCGGCAACGCCGCCGACCTGCTGCCCGAGCTGCTCGAGCGGCACCTCGACCGGGTCGGGCGGGGCGATGAGGAAGGGGCAGGCCCCCTCGTCGACATCGTCACCGACCAGACGTCCGCGCACGACCCGCTGTTCTACCTGCCCTCCGGCACGTCGTACGACGACTGGGAGCGTGAGCGCACCGAGGACCCCCGCGGCTTCACCAAGCGCAGCCAGGAGTCCATGGCCCGCCACGTCCGCGCGATGGTGGAGTTCCAGGACGCCGGTGCCGAGGTCTTCGACTACGGCAACTCGATCCGCGACGAGGCCCGCAAGGGCGGCTACGACCGGGCGTTCGAGTTCCCCGGCTTCGTGCCGGCCTACATCCGGCCGTTGTTCTGCGAGGGCAAGGGCCCGTTCCGCTGGGCAGCCCTGTCCGGCGACCCGGCCGACATCCACGCCACCGACCGCGCGATCAAGGAGCTGTTCCCGGCCGACGAGAAGCCGGAGTACGCCCGCCTGCACAAGTGGCTCGACATGGCCTCCGAGCGCGTGCAGTTCCAGGGACTGCCTGCCCGGATCTGCTGGCTGGGCTACGGCGACCGCGCCAAGGCGGGCGCGAAGTTCAACGAGATGGTGGCCAGCGGTGAGCTGAAGGCGCCGATCGTCATCGGCCGCGACCACCTCGACTGCGGCTCCGTCGCCTCGCCCTACCGCGAGACCGAGGCGATGCTCGACGGCTCGGACGCGATCGCCGACTGGGCGATCCTCAACGCCCTGGTCAACACCGCGTCCGGCGCCACCTGGGTCTCCTTCCACCACGGAGGCGGCGTCGGGATCGGTCGCTCGCTCCACGCCGGACAGGTCACCGTGGCCGACGGCACCGAGCTCGCCGGCGAGAAGCTCCAGCGCGTGCTGACCAACGACCCGGGCATGGGCGTCATCCGCCACGTCGACGCGGGGTACGACCGCGCGATCGAGGTCGCCGAGGAGCGCGGGGTCAGCATCCCGATGCGTGGCTGAGGTCCCCGGTTCGCCGCGACGTCGGTGGCAGGGTGCTGCCCATGGACGCCGACGCCGCCAAGGCCAACCTCCACAACTACCTGAAGCACGAGCGCGAGGCCGTAGTTGCGAAGCTGGACGGCCTGTCGGAGTACGACGTACGGCGCCCGCTGACTGTCACCGGCACCAACCTGCTCGGGCTGGTCAAACACCTGGCGACCTGGGAGGCGCGCTACCTCGGCGAGGTCTTCGGTCGTCCGTTCCCCGAGCCGCTGCCCCGGTGGGACATCGAGGCCGACCGGCTTGCCGACATGTGGGTCGCTGAGGACGAGTCGCGCGCCGACGTCGTCGACCGTTACCGCCGGGTGTGGGCGCACGGCGACGCGACCCTGCAGGCGCTGGACCTCGACGCCACCGGGCGCGTCGAGTGGTGGGGCGATGCCGAGGTACCGCTGTTCAACGTCCTCGTCCACCTTCTCGCCGAGACGAGCCGGCACGCGGGTCACGCCGACATCCTGCGTGAGGAGGTCGACGGGGCGGTGGGGACCGATGCGGAGGCGATGGCCGCGGACGGGCACGACGCCGCGTTCTGGGCGGACCGGCGCGAGCAGATCGAGGCGGCGGCCCGAGCGGCCGGATGACCACGGTCACCGCCAGGTGACGAGCCCTTCGCGCGGGGCCCGAACGCGGCCGCCGCACCGGCGACACGCCGTACGCCACTCGCGACACGCCGCGCCTGATGGCCCGACCTGCGGGCATCGGGCCCTCGGGGATTGCGTGTGGCTGAGGTCCACGGGCGGTCGGATCACTGAGCGATCACCGACTCGATCACCTTGCGGGTGAGCATGACCACGACACCGTCGAAGTCGCCGGTCCCCGCCTCGATCCCCCGGGTCAGCGCATCGAACGTCACGGTCTGGAACACCAGGTCGGCCAGTGGGGCGAGCTCGACGGCGCGGTCGAAGTCGGCGCCGGGGAAGGCGTCTCGCCACGGGAGCAGGACGGTGTGCACCCGGTCTCCCACTTCTGCCCCTTCTTCCTGGGCGATCCAGTGGGCGAGGTGGGTGCCGTCGAGGAACGGGTGGGTGAGGCACCCGTCGCTCCAGTCGAAGACCCGCACGCCCGCGCCGTCGAAGGCCACGTTGCCCGCATGCAGGTCGCCGTGGGCCAGGGTGTCGGGGAAGCCGCAGGCCCAGAGCTCCCGCACGCGCGCCTCGACGACCGGGATCGCCTCGCTGAGCGCCGCCTGCTCATCCGCGGTCAGCGCGTCGAGCTCCGGGCTGGTCGTCAGCGCCTCGCGCCACGCCGTCAGGGTCGTCTCCAGTCCTCGGTCAGGAGCACCGGCCCTGCGGAGCTCGTCGATCCAGTCCAGTGACGAGATCTGAGCCGCGGCCCACAGTGGAGCCAGGGCGGTCGCGGCCTCGGCCGGTGCCCCGGCGGTGTCGACCCCCGGCAGCGGCTCGGTGAGGAGCCAGCCGCGGTCACGCTCGACGCCGACCACCTCGGGCACCAGGTCGGGCACGTGGCGCGCGACGGTCTCGACGATGGCCGCCTCCGCGGAGAAGTGCTCGCAGCTGGCCTTGAACCACACCGGCCCACGGTCGGTCGGGACGACGTGGACCGCCGAGATGCTCCAGACGCGGTGGGTGCGGAGCGGACCGGTTCGTGAACGGCCGGTGTCCGCGAGCACTGTGTCGATCCATGCCTCGACCTCGTCGTGCCACCCCGGGCGGTACCAGTCGGGACGGCGCGCGGGCGGCGTACCCCAGTGCTCGCGAACCGATCGCACGACCTGGGTGCGCACGTCCTCGGGGAGGTCGTCCGTGTGCGCCCAGCGCCCGCGCGACGGCGCACCGCCACGCGCACCGACGACGTGCAGGCGGTTGGTTTCGTCGAGTACGACCACCGGCGCGAGGTGCACGGCGTCGGTGAGGAAGCGGCTGGCGCCAGCCGTCGCCGTCGCAGCGCCACCCCACTGGCCCTGCTCGAAGGCCGGGAGCCGTCCGTCATCGTCCACCCACACGCGGTCGCCGTCGGTGAGTGCGACGTGAATGTTGCGTGGGTGGCCGGTCACCGGCGGATCATGGCACGAGCGTGCCTCCTGGAACGCATGACAATCTCTGCCGCGTACGTCAGGATCCCTCCATGGCATCGGGGGAGAAGAAGCCGGCGCGCTCGCGCGTCGTACTGACCGACATCAGCTCGCGGGCATGGGAGCACCCGGCGGACAAGGGTGCACTGGTCGCGCTCCGCAAGCTCAAGGGCTTCGACGTGCTGCTCAAGACGATGTCGGGCGTCTTTCGCGAGCGGGCGTGGCGACTGACCCTGCTCGGCTCCGCGGTGCGGGTCGACGAGCGACAGTTCGCGCGGCTGCACCGGCTGCTGGCCGAGGTAGGTCGCAGCCTCGACGCGACCGACCTGCCGGAGATGTACGTCCAGGCCGACCCGATGCTGGGCGCGCAGACGATCGGGATGGACAAGCCGATCATCGTGTTGACCTCCGGGTTGGTCCACCACCTCGACGACGACGAGCTGCGCTTCGTCATCGGCCACGAGCTCGGCCACGCCGTGAGCGGGCACGCGATCTACCGCACGCTCCTGCTGCGGCTGCTCGGCCTCGGCGGGCTGCTCAACGCCATCCCTGGCGGTGCCATCGGCATCCGGATGGTCACGGTCGGCCTGCTCGAGTGGTCCCGCAAGGCCGAGCTGTCTGCCGACCGGGCCGGGCTGCTCGCCAGCCAGGACCCGACCGCGGCCCTGCGCACGCACATGAAGCTCGCCAGCGGCGGCACGCTCGAGGAGCTCGACGTCACCTCGTTCCTGTCGCAGGGGGCCGAGTACGACGAAGGCGGCGACGTGCGCGAGTCGCTCATCAAGCTCTCGCTGCTCCAGCAGCAGAGCCATCCCTTCGCGGTCGTTCGGGCGACGGAGCTGCGGCGCTGGATCGACTCCGGGGCCTACACCGCCATCCTCGGCGGCAGCTACCCGCGTCGCGCGGACGACGACGGTGCCTCGGTGAGCGCGGCCGCCCAGGAGGCTGCGGCGAGCTACTCCGTGGCCTTCGAGCAGACGCAGGACACGCTCGGTCGGCTCGTGCACGACCTCGCGGGCTGGATGGGTTCGGCCAGCACGTGGATCAACGACCGGTTCCGCCGCGGCAGCGAGAGCGCCTGAGCCTCGACCCTAGTGGCCCGGACGTGCTCGGGCCCCGGACACGTGTGCCGTGTCCGGGGCCCGTCGAGCAGTAAGCAGTGGTGGTGGTGCCGCTACCAGACCCGGCGGGCGGAGCCACCGATCGGGACGAAGTTGAGCACGAGGCCCACCACGAGCAGGATGATGCCGATGGTGGTCAGGATGCTCTCCGCGAGAACGAGCCCGAGGATGAGCAGGATCAGTCCGAGGACAATCATGATTTTTGCCTCCTTGTGAAGCGCCCGTTGTGGGCGGCCGTTCCACTCTGCCGGGGCGTGCACCAAATGGAAAGTCGCTCGCGCCCGAAGGGGTGAGGCGTCAATCCCCCGTTGGGGTGAGGCGCCAGTCGGTGGGGGAGAGCGCCCGGATCGCCTCGTCGATGGCGAGGGTGCGGCGGGCCGACTCGACGTGGAGGTTCTCCACCATCTTCCCGTTGTAGGTGACCACCCCGGCTCCCTGTCCTTCCTCCCAGGCAGCGATGAGCCCGCGGGCGTCCTCGACCGCCTGCTCGCTCGGGGCGAAGGCGGCGTTGGCGCCCTCGACCTGGCCCGGGTGGATCAGGGTCTTGCCGTCGAAGCCCATCTGGCGGCCCTGCTCGCACTCGGCGAGGAAACCGTCGAGGTCCTTGACGTCGTTGTAGACACCGTCGATGACGGCGATGCCGGCCGCGCGACCGGCCAGGAGCGCGGTGTGGAGGCTCGGCAGGATCGGCCCCCGCCCGGGGACGTGCTCGGCGTACAGCTCCTTGACGAGGTCGTTGGTGCCGAGGACGAACGCGCCGAGGCGCTCCGACGCGCTTGCGATGGCCAGCGCGTCGAGGATGGCGCCGGGGGTCTCCACCATGGCCCAGAGCCGCGTGTGGTCGGGGGCGCCGGCCTTCTCCATCGCCGCGACGAGCTGCTGCACCTCGGCGGCGCTGCCGACCTTCGGGACGACGATCGCGGCAGGGCCGGCCTGGCTGGCCGCGACGATGTCGTCGTCGTGCCACTGGGTGCCGATCCCGTTGACGCGGATGGTGACCGTACGCCGGCCGTAGTCGCCGCTGCCGGCCGAGGCCGCGGCCGCCTCGCGAGCAGCCGGCTTGGCGTCGGGGGCGACCGCGTCCTCGAGGTCGAGGATCAGCCCGTCGCACGCGATGGCCTTGGCCTTCTCCAACGCCCGCTCGTTGGAGCTGGGCATGTAGAGGACGGAGCGGAGGGGGGTGAAGTCGCTCATGACTGGTGCACCTCGACCTGGTCGGGGATGGCGGCGTACTGCTTCTTCAGCTCCGGGTCGATGGCGGCCAGCTCCTCGGCCAGCGCGACCATCACCTGGCACTGCTTGACGGAGGCGTCGTCCTCCATCTTCCCGTCGATCATCACCGCGCCGGTGCCGTCGCCCATCGCGGTGATCACCCGGCGGGCGTGGGTGACGTCCTCCACGCTGGGGGAGAAGACCTTGTTGGCGATCGTGATCTGCACGGGGTGCAGGCTCCAGGCGCCGACGCAGCCGAGGAGGAAGGCGTTGCGGAACTGGTCCTCGCAGGCGACCGTGTCCAAGATGTCCCCGAACGGCCCGTAGTAGGGATAGATGCCGTGCATCGCGCACGCGTCGACCATCCGGGCGATCGTGTAGTGCCACAGGTCCTGCTGGTACGACGTCCGCTCGGCGTCGTACTGCGTCTCGCCGCCGACCTTCGGGGCGTCCTGCCGCACGAGGTAGCCGGGGTGGCCGCCGCCGACGCGAGTGGTCTTCATCCGGCGGTCCGCGGCGAGGTCGGCGGGGCCGAGTGAGAGGCCCTGCATGCGGGGGCTGGCCGCGCAGATCTCCTCGATGTTGGCCACGCCGCGCGCGGTCTCGAGGATCGCGTGGACCAGGATCGGCCGGGTGAGGCCCGCCTTGGCCTCGAGCTGGGCGAGCAGCCGGTCGACGTAGTGGATGTCCTCGGCGCCCTGCACCTTGGGCACCATGATGACGTCGAGCTTGTCGCCGATCTCGGGGACCAGCGTGGTGAGGTCGTCGAGCACCCACGGGCTGTCGAGGGAGTTGATCCGGGTCCAGAACTGCGTCGGCCCGAAGTCAGTGGCCCGGCCGATGTCGACCAGGCCCTGTCGGGACTTCTCCTTGTTCTCCGCCTTGACCGCGTCCTCGAGGTTGCCGAGGAGCACGTCCACGGTGCCGACCATGTCGGGCACCTTGGCGGCCATCTTCTCGTTGCCGGGGTCGAAGAAGTGGATCGCGCGGCTCGGCCGGGCCGGGATCTCGCGGAGCGGCGCGGGGGCTCCGACGGCGAGCGGGGCGAAGAAGTCCTTCGCGGTTCGTGTCATGGGGCGGAACCTACCGCCGCCCGGCCGCCGGCGGGTATGGCGCAGGTCTCAGCCGAACTCCCCCGCTGCGTCGCTGAAGTAGCCGAGCTGGGTGAGCACCGCGTCATCCACCCACGCCTCGATGATGCCGAGGTTCTCCACGATCATCCCAGCGCGCAGGTGGAGCCGCTGGAACTCCTCGCTGGCCGTCATCGTGGCGATGCCCTGGACCGATCCCTTGATCAGGAAGAACCCTTGGAGGTCACCCCCGTGGGGATTGAGCAGGACGGGCTCGAAGCTGTCGATCGATCCGTCCGCCACGCGCTCGCCGTAGTAGGTCGCGGCGTCGTTGAACACGTCGAGGGAGCGCTTCTCACGCCCGCGGACCGGTTGGCCCCACCCGACGAACAGTGCTGATTCGGACATCTGGTTCACCTCGTATCTCCGACGGCCAGTCCCGACCACGCTAGGCACGGGCCCCTCTCGAGGTCATCGCCCATTCGAGGGAACTGGTCACGGGCGGGCGACGAAGTAGGCGTTGAACGGGTCCTCCTCGAGGTCGTGGACGACGACGTCGGAGAACCCCGCGTCGTGCAGCATCCGCTCCGCTGTCTGCACCCCCCAGACCGTGCCGAGCCCCTCACCTCCCTGGCCGAGCGAGACGGCCATGCAGTGGAAGAGCGAGGTCGCGTAGAGGAAGCTCGCCCACGGAAGATCGAGGTTCTCCTCAAGGTTGCTCGAGGACTTGATGTCCACGACGAGGAACGTCCCGTCGGGACGCAGGGCCTCGCGGGCATTGGCCAGCACAGTCGCCGGGTGGGCCTGGTCATGGATGGTGTCGAACGCGGTCACCAGGTCGTACGAAGCGGGCTCGGCGATCGGCGACGCGACGTCACACACGACGAAAGTGGCGTTGGTGAGTCCCCACTCCTCGGCCTCGGCCCGGGCGATGGCGATGGCGTCGGGGGAGAAGTCGAAGCCCCAGAAGCGACTCGCCGGGTAGGCCCGGGCAAGCAGGTTGATCGCGTGGCCCTCTCCGCACCCCACGTCGGCGACGTCGATGCCCGCGCGCAACCGGTCCTCGACCCCGGCCACCGGCATGATCGTGGAGACGAGGGAGGAGTCGTTCACCGAGGCGCTCTCCTCGGCCTGGATGGCGTGGAAGCCCGGGTAGTCGTCGTAGGTGAGCCCGCCGCCCTCCCGGAAGGCACGCACCACCTTGGGCTGCACCTGCCCCCAGAGCGCGTTGTAACGCATCATCCGGGCCAGGTTGTCCGGGGTCCTGCCCGTGAGGAACGGCGCGTGGTCGGGGCACAGGTAGTAGGTGCGGTCTGCGGGGACGTACTCCACGAAGCCGGCGGTCACCATGCCGCCCAGCCATTCACGGACCCACCGTTCCTGGAATCCGGCGGCGTCGGCGAGCTGGGCAGAGGTGACGGGTGGCAGTCCGGCGAGCGTGTCGAAGAGGCCGAGCTCGTGCCCGAGGCTGCCCAGTGTGCAGATCGCGCCGTCGTTGGCGATCTGGAGCACCCGGGCGAGCACGGCTTCCGGATCGGCGTCCGGGGCGGGTGCGGTGGCATCGGTGGTCTGTGCACTCTCGATGGCGGTCATGACGTCCTCCTGGGCGTGGTCGATGGTGCTTCCGACGCTAGGACCGCAGACCGTCCCGGCGCGTCGGGCGAACACCCCATCCCCGAGCGCCCACGTGAGGCGTTCGCACCACGTCTCCGGAGGTCAGACGCCGTGGTCGCGTGCCCACGCCGCTGCAGCCGTGCGCGACCCGACTCCGAGCTTGGCGAAGATGTTGGCGAGGTGGCGGCCCACCGTCTTCTCGCTGATCACCAGGGCGGCGGCGACCTCGCGGTTGGTCGCGCCGGAGGCGACCTGGGCCAGCACCTCGGCCTCGCGCTCGGTGAGCCCGCCGGGCAGCGTGGTCCTTGCCGTGAGCCGGGCGATGTCCGGGACCGCTCCGAGCCGGGTGTGGATGGCCAGTGCGGTGGCGTTGGCGGCGAGCGCGCGCTCGGGGTCCCCGGCGGCGAGGTGGGCCGCGGCCAGGGCCTCGTGGACGGTGGCCGACGCGTAGCGGTGGCGCTGCTCGCGGTAGACCTGCGCGGCCCGCTCCAGCAGAGGCATGGCCTCCAGCGGGCGCCCGGCGGCGAGGTGCACGGCCGCCCGAGCCTGGGCGGCCCGCGCGGTGAGCCCGGGGGTGCCGAACCAGGCGGCCGTCTCCTCCAGCTCCGCGGTCAGCGACTCGGCGTACGCCGCCTCGCCCTGGGCGAGCGCGATCTCGACCGTCGGCAACAGCATCTGGGCGCGGCCGAGCCGGGTGGCGTCGGCGAGCCCGACCCTCAAGGCGGCGAGCGCGTCGGCGGTCCGGCCCTCCGTGCGCAGCAGCAGGGCCGCTCCCGGGAGGGCGGCGTGGTTGAGCGTGCGGGCCAGCTCGTACGCCGACCGCGCGCCGTCGGCGTCGCCGCGCAGGCGGCGTACCTCACCGAGCGTGTAGTAGCCCTCGCCGGCCAGCCAGCCGTGCGCGCCGACCAGGTCGGCGCTGCGGTCGCCGAGCTCGCGCTCGACCGCCTCCCAGTCGCCCTCCGCCGCCACCAGCTGGAGCTCGTGGATGCGGGTGACGTTGGCGAACATGAACGTGCGCCCACGAGGGCCGCTCCAGCGGGCCATCGCGGCGGTCCAGGCGCGCATCCGGGCCAGGTCGCCGAGCTCGTCGCACAGGTGCACCACGGTGCAGTAGAGGTCGCCGGACCACAGCGGATCGACGTGGCCGGCGAGCACCGGGAGCATCGCCTCGTCGAGGTCGGCGAACCCCTCCGCGGTGCGGCCGCGGCGAACGGCGGCCAGGCCGCGCAGGGCCAGGGCGAAGCTGGCGAGCATGGGGTCGCCGAACTCGTGGGCGAGCGCCTCGACCTCGTGGGCGGCGACGTCCGCCACCTCGGGGTCGCCCGACATGTCCATGTCCGCCGCTGCGTCGATGTAGGCGAGGCAGCCGTGCTCGACCGAGCGAGGCAGGCCCTGGAGCAACCTGCGTGCGCGGGCCAGCCACGCGGTGCCGACCTGGACGTCCCCGCGCGTGAACCACTCCATCGCCAGCCGCAGCGCCCGGTCCGCGGCCTGCTGCTCCGCCCCCTGGGCCACCAGTCGCTGGTAGACCTCCTCGGAGACGGCCATCGACCTGGGCGAGTCACCCATCCACCACGCCGCCTCCGCGAGCAGCTCGAGATCGGCCGTGGTGAGCTCCGGGCGGCAGCCGGCGAGCGCGTCGTGCGCGGCGCGCCAGTCACGCCGCGCGAAGGCGTCGCGTCCCACCGTGACCAGGTCGGGGGTCATCCTCCGAGTGTGGACTCGCGGCGGTGTCGCGGCAACGACCCGACTCAGCAGCGCTGTCAGCGGCGGCGCCACCAGCGGCGGGGCCGATCCTCCTCGGACTTGCGGGCGGCGAGCGCCGCGCGCTGGGCCTCGATCCTGGCCGTACGCCGCTCCCGCCACGCGGCGACCTCCGCGTCGACGTCGCGCTGCTGGGTGATCACCGGCGGACCGGACGGGCCGACGGGCGGGGTGTAGATCGCCTTGCGGACGCGTGCGTTGAAGTCCGCGACCTCGCGGCGCACCTCCGACTCGACGTTGATCCGGTCGAGCCGTGCGTCGAGCTCGGCGTCCTCCTTGCGGATCGCGAGAGCGGGCGGGAGGAGGGCGATGTTCTCGCGCTCGACGAGCTTCTTGACCCACCAGTCCGGGTCGTGCTCGACGCCGAGGTCCGCGATCGGCTTGCCCTTCCCGGGCAGGTCGTCGAACTCGCCGCGCTCCATCGCCTGGCGGACCTGGAGGTCCACCCAGGTGGCCTGCTGGGCGATGCGTGCGGCAGCCGCCGATCGCCCGGTGCGGTCGTCGCGCTCGGGCAGGCGGCGGGCAGGGTCGGCGCCGGCGTCGCCGGCGGACGGTTCGAGGTCGGACATCAGGATCACCTCCGGTCCCTCCACTTTAGGTGGTGCTCGCAGGACAGCGCGCGTGACAGAGTGAGGTGATGGAGATCGCCGCCATCCCCGACCGAGCCGCTGGCGTGCAGCTTCACATCACGTCCCTCCCGGGCGGGCGCCTCGGCGAACCGGCACGCGACTTCGTGCGGTGGCTGGCCGCGGCCGGCCAGTCGGTCTGGCAGGTGCTCCCCCTGGCGGTCCCCGACGAGCACGGCTCGCCCTACGCGTCCCCGTCCGCCTTCGCCGCCTGGCCGGGCCTGCTCGAGGACCACGCCGCGCCGGTCAGCGGGCACGAGGTGTCGGCGTACGCCGAGCAGCACGCCTACTGGGCCGGGTCCCGGACTGCGGCGGGCGGTGACCTCGCCGACCAGGTGCGCTTCGAGCGTGAGTGGGGTGCGCTGCGGTCCTTCGCCGCCGACCACGGCGTGCGGCTGCTCGGTGACGTGCCGATCTACGTCGCTGCGGACCGTGCCGACGCCAGGGCGTGGCCCGAGCTGTTCCGGTACGACGCGGTCGCAGGCGTCCCTCCCGACGCCTTCACGGACACCGGCCAGCTGTGGGGCAACCCGCTCTACGACTGGGACGCCATGGCAGCCGACGGATATCGCTGGTGGGTGGAGCGACTGCGCCGCAGCCTGTCGCTCTACGACCTCGTCCGGATGGACCACTTCCGCGGTTTCGCGGCCTTCTGGGCCGTCCCGGCCGGGCACCCGACTGCCGAGCACGGCACCTGGGAGCCGGGCCCCGGACGGGCAGTCTTCGACGCGGCGACGGCGGTGCTGGGCCCGCTGCCGGTGCTGGCGGAGGACCTCGGGGTCATCGACGCGTCGGTCGTCGAGCTGCGTACCGCTCTGGGGTTTCCCGGGATGGCCGTGCTGCAGTTCGCCTTCGACCCCGACGGCGAGGACCGGTCCCACGAGCCCGAGAACCTCCGCTACGACCAGGTCGTCTACACCGGCACCCATGACAACGACACCGTCGTCGGCTGGTGGTCCACCCTGCCGGTGCGGCGACGACGGGAGGCGGAGCGCGCCTGGCGGGCGGCCGGCATCGACGAGGGCGATCCGGCGTGGTCGATGATCCGGCTCGCGCACGCGGCCCCGTGCAGGCTGGCCATGGCGCAGGCGCAGGACCTGTTGTCCCTGGGCTCGGAGGCGCGGATGAACACGCCTGGCACCGCCGCCACGTGGTCGTGGCGACTCGGTCCCGGGATGCTCACGGCAGACCTCGCCGCCCGGTTGCGCGCGGTGACCGAGGAGTCCGGTCGCACCGAGTGACCCCCGGGGACCGTCCGGGGTCAGGCAGGGGTGGATCCCGATGGCCCGGCGTCCGACGGCGCCGCAGGCTGGGTCCATGGAAAAGATCCGTGCATCGCTCGCCCGCCAGGGCCTCGTCCGCTCGTCCGACCGGGGACTCCTCGGCGGTGTCTGCGCAGGAGTCGGCCGCCGCCTCGGCCTCACGCCGTGGGTGACGCGGCTGCTGTTCCTCGTGACCCTCGTCGTCGTCCCTGGCAGCCAGTTCCTGGTCTACCCGGTCCTGTCGTTCCTGATGCCGAGCGACGACAGCGTCGCGGCCGCGACCCACGTGCCGTACGCCCCCCGCTGAGGACGCACCACGCGGGACGTCATGCGGAGCGCGCCACTGGTTGCCCCCTCCGTATGACGTCCGGGACGGATCCGCCGCCGCTGAGCGCCTGGTGCGATCGTCGCTGGCAGGGCTGTGGCGTCAGGCCGACCGGCGAAGCACACTGGACGGATGATCCGGACCGAGGCCAGCGACAAGTGGGTGCGAGGCCGCCTCGGCGGCCGGGTCGTGGTGGAGTCCCGCGAGCCGCTCCTGGTGTGGCAGGGGCGGTTCCCGCCCGTCTACGCGTTCCGCCGCGACGAGGTCGCCGAGGACGTGCTCGTGCCGGCCGAGGCACCGACGTCCGCCCGGTTCTCCTTCTTCGCGCCGCAGGTCCCCGTCGCCCAGTGGTACGACGTCGCCTCCGGCGGGCAGGTCCTGCCCTGCGCCGCCTGGACGCTCGACGACGAGGCGGTGAGCGACCGGGTCGTGCTCACGTGGGAGCCGGGGCTCCTGGAGTGGACCGAGGAGGACGAGGTGGTCACCGCCCATCCCCGCGATCCCCACAAGCGCGTCGAGGCGCTGCCCAGCTCGCGGCACGTCGAGGTCGCCATCGGCGGCGTGACCGTGGCCAGCAGCGAGGGTCCGGTCCTGCTGTTCGAGACCGACCTGCCGACGCGCTACTACTTCGCGCGCGAGGACGTACGACTCGATCTGCTCGAGCCCACCGACAACACCTCGGTGTGCCCCTACAAGGGGATCGCGGACGGCTACTGGACGTGGCCGGGCCCGCCGGCGATCCGCAATGTCGCCTGGTCCTACGCGGCGCCGGCGCCCGCCGTCGGGGCCGTCCAGGGCAGGGTGGCGTTCTACAACGAGCTCGTCGACCTCACCGTCGACGGCGTCCTGCAGGAACGCCCGGTGTCCCACTTCAGCAAAGCGTCTCAGCGGCCCGGGGCGGACGCCTGACCCCATGCCTCGCAGGCAGACCCAGTCGAACGAGGAACCGAGGTGAGGCGAGCGGTGTAGTCGCAGCATGAGGATCATCGCCGCCGTTGTGCTCGCTGCCATCGCCACGCTCGGCCTCGCCGTTGCTCCGGCCTTCGCGAAGGGCCCCACAGCCGCCACCGTCGAAGGCCCCGGGATCGATGGGCGACACCTGGTCTTCCCCGAGGGCGACTACGCCGAGCTCGGCAGGCTGACCGAGGTCACCGGCTTCTGGAACGCCTTCAGCGACCAGGGGCTCGCCGCCGAACCACCCGTGCCGGAGGCCGACCTCGGCCCGCGCTACACCGTCCGCTGGCAGATGGGGAGCTCGTGGCTGGAGACCTTCGTCTATCCGTTCGCCTCGACGCCGGCCATGCGGCTTCCCGAGGCCGCCGCCCGCGCGACCGGCCGCAACCGCGGTGGGTGGACCACCGGATCATCCGAGGTGAGGAGCGTCTTCGAGACGTACGGCGCCGCCGCCTCCGCCGCACCGTCCACCACCGCGCAGAGCAAGGCCACGGACTCGACCGCGGACGCCGACGCGGCCGTGAAGTCAGGGGTGAAGTCGGGCGGTGCTGCGACGAGCTCGTCGAGCGGCGGCCCCGACGTGGCGCCGTTCGCGGTGGGGGGCGCAGCGCTGTTTTTGTTGGCCGGCGCGTCGGTCCTCCTCAGGCGACGGGCTCGGGCACCTCGGGCGGTGCTGCGTCACTGAACGTGTGCCTGGGTGCTGCCATCAGGGCCAGCGCGGCGAGGAACGCGGCGCCGGCGCACACCGCCCAGACCGTCAGGTAGCCGCTCAGGGGCGCCACCTTCTCCGCCGTCGCGTCGAGCGAGCCGGTCGCGGTCAGCGCGATCGCGAAGATGGCGGAGGCGATCGCGCCGCCCACGGTCTTGGTGCCGTTGGTCATGCCGGTCGCGATGCCGGTGCGCTCCGGAGGAGCGGCGGCCGCCGCGGCCGCGGGCAGGGCGGCGACGAGGGCCCCGGAGCCGAGTCCGGCGACCGCCATGTTGATCAGCGCCTGCCAGGTGTGGTCGTGGAACGGCAGCCACAGCAGGTAGCCCACGCCCACGAGCGCGCAGGCGACGACCAGCGCCCGTCGTACGCCGCCGAGCAGACGGGTCGTCAGCGGCAGCGTGAAGGCGCCGATGGCCAGCGTCACGACGTAGAGCCCGATCAGCGTGGACATGAAGGCCGGGTCGGCGCCGAGACCGTAGCCGCGCTCGGCCGGGTCGGCCTGGGCGTAGGTCGAGAGCGGGATCTGCCCACCGAGCACGGGGATGCCGAAGAGGAACGCGGTCACCTGGACCGGCCACTGCGCCGGGCTGGAGAGGAGACGTACGTCGACGATCGGCTCGGGGTGGCGCTGCTCGAAGCGCCAGAAGACGACGAAGACGGCGCAGGCGAGCAGGATCGTCGACCAGCCGCGCAGTGAGCCGGCGCCGTCGAGGCGCAGCCACACCAGGCCGCCCATCAGCACGCCGAGCGACGCAGTGACGAGTGCCAGCCCGGCCCAGTCGATCCCGCCGGTGTCGTCGCCGGGCACCTGCTCGATGCCGGCGAGGATGACGAAGAAGACGGCCGTCACGACGACCGCCGGCAGGGCGAGCAGGAGGTTCATGTCCATCGTCTCGACCAGGAGGCCGCTGGCGACGGCTCCGATGATCACCGCCAGCTCGAGGGAGCCGACCAGGATCCCGGCGCCCCGCCGGGTGAGCAGCTCCTGCCGCCCCGAGTCGCGAGTGCGGCGGTGGATGATCGCGATCTCGAGCGGCAGCCACACGACGTACGCGCCCTGGATCGCCCACCCGATGAGGAAGGTGGTGAAGGTCGGCGCGAAGGCCAGCCACCACGAGCCGAGCGCGGTGACGGCCGTCGAGATGAGCAGCACCCGCTTGTGGCCCACGAGGTCGCCGAGTCGCGCGAGCAGCGGGATGCACAGCGCGCTGACGATCAGCTGGGCCGCCTCGAACCAGTTGATGTCGCCCTCGCTGATCGAGAGGTGCTCGGCGATCTGCGGGTAGATGGGCGTGTAGTAGCCCTGCAGGATGCCGCTGGCGAACTCGACCAGGACGAGGAAGCCGACGATCGTGGCGAGGCCACGCGCGGCCGTGTGGGACGTGGGCGAGCCGGTGTGGGTGCTCAATGCGGCAGCCTCTCGATCAGCAGCTGGTACCACCGGGCGCCGTCGAGGAGGTCGGCGATGCCGATGTGCTCGTCGTAGGAGTGGATGGCCTGGCGCTGGGCCTTGCTCATCCGGAACGGCGCGAAGCGGTAGACGTGCTCGCTGATCGCGGTGAAGTGGCGGGAGTCGGTCGCGGCCATCATCACGTACGGCGTCGCGACCGCGTCGGGGAAGACGTCTTCGATGCAGTCCTCGAGCAGCTCGAAGGCCTCGCCCATCGGCGAGACCGGCGAGGGCTCGCCGGCCGCGAGCACGTCGATGCGGATCGAGTCGTCGGCGACCGCCTTGCGGATGTGCTCGACCGCGTCCGCGACGGTGTCGCCCACCATGACCCGGATGTTGAGCCCGGCCTTGGCGGTCGACGCGATCACGTTGAGGGCGGGTGATCCGCTGAGGGTGGTGGCCGCGACCGTCGTACGCGTCATGGCTGCGGCCTCGGGCCCGGCTGTGAGCAGCGCGCGGGTGACCACCGGCGCCAGCCGGTCCGCGCGGCCGAGCAGCGGTCGCAGGGGCAGCGGGACGTGGGGGGCCAGGCGGCGCATCAGCTCCAGCGTGGGAGCGGGCGCGGACGCTGGGAAGGGCGACTTCTCGATCCGCAGGATCGCCCGGGCGATGCGGACGGTGGGTCCGTTTCGCGCCGGGGTCGAGGCGTGGCCGCCGCGGCCCTCGGCGACCAGCTCGAGCGAGGTCGTGCCCTTCTCGGTCACGCCGATGACGCCCAGCGGCGCCTTCACGCCGGGGAACGCGCCCCCGGCGATCGCGCCGCCCTCGTCGAGCACCAGCCACGGCGTGATCCCACGGTCGCGGAGGATGCCGACCGCCTGGATGGCCGCCGCGCCGCCCACCTCCTCGTCGCAGCCGAAGGACAGCCACACGTCCTGCGCCGGGGTGTGCCCGGCCTCGAGCAGCGACTCGACGGCCTCGCAGATCGCGGCGACGCAGCCCTTGTCGTCGAGGGTGCCGCGGCCCCAGATGGCCGGGCCGACGGGTGAGTCGTGGACCTCGCCGCCGAAGGGCTCGTGCTGCCACGGCGCCTCGGCGTCGACGGGTACGACGTCGAGGTGGGCCATCAGCACGACCGGCCGCTCGGCACTCGTGCCGGCCCAGTGGAAGAGCAGCCCGTGGGCGCCGACGCGGGTCAGGTCGAGTCGCTCGTGGAGCAGCGGGAACCACCGCGCCAGCTCGGCGAGGAGTCGGTCGAAGGCGTCGGTGTCGACGCGCGACGCGTCGCGGTCGGAGACGGTGGGGATGCGGACGAGGGCCTGCAGGGCACCCACCACACGCCCGTCGACAGGCGGAGCAGTCATGGGGTGACCGTAGGGCATGGCTCCCGATCCCATGGCCTGCTGCGACGGCCGGGGATCGAGAGACATGCCCTGCGCCGCGAGGTCAGATGAGGGCGCTCTCATGAGTGACTCATGCGGGTGTCATGAGCGGACCGGAGAGTCCTCCTCGTCAGCCGGGACAGACCCGGGTACCGAAACCGAAGGAGGCCGTCATGGCCCGCTCCGGAATCCTCACCGCCCTCGCGCCGGCCGTCCAGGCCCGTCGGGGCGACTCCTCCAGCGACGACGGGCGCCGCCGCCGGCGTCGGCGTCGTCGCCGCAACCGCAGCCGCTCGCGCTCGAGCTGAGCCTGCGCGCTCCCACGACGGGTGGGCGGTCCGGTCCCGGGCCGCCCACCCGTCCCGCTCGTCCACCCCGCACCACTGAGGAGGCCAGGTTGTCCACCGCTGTCGGCCGAAGGCTCGCTGCCGCCCTGCGTGCCGCGCCCGAGCAGTCGGCGCTGGTCGACGTCGCCGCGTCGCTGCGGCTCACCGAGGTCGCGCGCCGCTTCTGGCCGCTGCTGCGGCCGCTGCGCTGGTGGCTGGCTCTGGGCGTGCTGCTCCTCGCGGCGGCACCCGCGATCTCGGTCGCCGAGGCGCTGCTCTACCAGCGCCTCGTCGACGACGTCCTCGTGCCGGCGGCGTTCGAGCCGCTGCTGGCCCTGGCGATGCTCTACATCGGTCTCAACCTGCTGAGTGGGCTTGTCTCCGGCGCCGACGACTACCTCGCGACGTACGTCTCGCAGCGCTTCCTCGTCGACCTGCGCCGTGACGTCTTCTCCCACGTGCTCTCCCTGCCGGCCGCGACCCACGACCGGCGTCGCCTCGGCGACACCCTCACCCGGCTCACCTCCGACGTCGCCGCGGTCGAGAGGTTCATGGTCAGCCACGTGAGCGACGGCCTGGGCGCCCTCGTCCGGCTGGTCGTCCTGGTGGCTGCACTGCTGTGGATGCAGTGGCAGCTGGCGCTGGCGTCTCTCGTCGTGGGCCCCCTCTTCTGGTGGATCTCGACCCGCTTCGCCCGGCTCACCCGCGACGTCTCGCGCGAGCGGCGACGCCGGGGAGGCTCGCTGGGCAGCGTGACCGAGGAGGCTCTGGCCAACGCCTCGCTGGTGCAGTCCTACGGTCGCGAGGACCGGGCGGTGTCGTCGTACGACGGTCACAACCGCGCCATCGCGGGCGCCGAGCTGGCCGCCAGCCGCATCCGCGCCGTCTTCCTCCCGCTCGTCGACCTGGCCGAGCTCGTCGGCGTGCTGCTCGTCGTCACCCTCGGCGTGTGGGCACTGGCGACGGACAAGCTCACGCTGGGCGGGCTGCTCGCGTTCTTGGCCCTGCTCCTGCAGTGCTTCGGACCCGTCCGGACGTTGGCCGACCTCGTCCCGGCGCTCTACTCCGCCAGTGCCGGTGTCGAGCGGGTGGTCGAGCTGCTCGACGAGCCCGCCGGCGGAGACCGTCCTGGTGCCACACCGCTGCCGCCCGGTCGGGGCACGGTGTCGGTGCGCGGGGTGTCGGTCACCTACCCGGGGGCACGCCAGGTCGCTCTTCCGGACCTGTCCCTGGACGTCGACGCCGGCGAGGTCGTGGCCCTCGTCGGACCCAGCGGCTCCGGCAAGACGACGGTGGGCCGCCTGCTCACCCGCCAGCTGGTCGCCGACACCGGCGTGGTGGCCGTCGACGGGCACGACGTGGCGGCGCACACCGCCGCGTCCGTCCGCGACGCGGTCACCGTCGTGCACCAGGAGCAGCTGATGATGGATGCCAGCGTCCACGACAACCTCGTGCTCGGGCGGCCGGACGCCACCCGCGCCGAGGTGCGCGCCGCTGCCCGGGCGGCAGACGCGCACGACTTCGTCGAGCGGCTCCCGAGCGGGTACGACACCCGCATCGGCCAGCGCGGCCGCAGCCTCTCCGGCGGACAGCGGCAGCGGCTGGCCATCGCCCGCGCGCTGCTGCGCCCGGGGCGGGTGCTGGTGCTCGACGAGCCCACCACGGGGCTCGACGCGGCTGCGGCGCGGCGCCTGATGGCCTCGCTGACCGGTGGCGAGCAAGACCGCACGATCATCGTCCTCACCCACGACCCGGTCGTGCTCGAGCACGTCGACCGAGTCGTCTCGCTCGACCCGGACCGCACCCGCGAGCAGGTGACGACGTGAGCCGGCAGCGGAGGCCGACGGGCGACCTGCCACCCGGCTACCGGCCGATCGCCCTGCTCGCCGACGGTCGTCGGCTGGAGACGTGGGACGCCTGGGACGAGACCCGAGGCACTCGTTGCGTCGTCAAGCTGCTCCGCGCGGACCGTCGTGACGACCCGCGGGTGCGGCAGGCGGTGCTGCTCGAGGGGCACCTCGCCACGACGCTCGCGCACCCCCACCTCGTGCGGGGCTACGACGTCCTCGACGAGCCGCCGACGGTGGTGCTCGAGACCCTGCGCGGCGCCACGCTCGCCGCGCTGGTGGACGAGGAGCCCCTGGGCCTGGCCGATGTGGCGGAGCTCGGCTGCCAGCTCGCGTCGGTCCTCGGCTACCTCCACCGCCACGACTGGCTGCACCTCGACCTGAAGCCGGACAACGTGGTCGTCGACCACGGCCTGGCGGTCCTCATCGACCTCAGCCTGGCCGGCCGGCCCGGGTCGGGTCGCCCGGGGGCGGGCACGCGCGGCTACCTGGCCCCGGAGCAGGCGCGCGGCCGCGGGCTGTCACCTGCCACCGACGTGTGGGGCCTGGGCATGACCCTCGTCGAGGCGCTCACCCGCACCGCGCCCTTCGGCGACGAGGCGACGTGGGACTCCCGCCGCCGCTGGCCGCTGGTGCACCGCCCAGCACCGGGCGCCCCCGCGGGCCTCGACGAGCTGCCGGAGTCCGTACGCGACGTGCTGGGCGCCTGCCTCAGCCTCGACCCCGCGGCACGTCCGATGCTGGGGCAGGTGCGGACCGCGCTCGAGCCGCTGCGCTCACCAGCGTCCGCGGTGCACGACGTTGTCGCGCCGCTCCCGCCGCGCCGGTGAACCGGCCGCGCCCGCGTCGGCGACCCGGTGGCCGACGGTGATCGCGCCGATCGGGGTGTGGTCCGCGGGGACGTCGAACGCGGCCCGGAAGCCGTCGACGTGCTCGGCCGGGATGCCGAAGAAGCAGGCACCCAGGCCCTCGTCGACAGCCGTCTGGAGGACGAGCAGTGCGGCCATCCCGGTGTCGACGTACCAGTAGGGCACCGGCCACCGGGTCTCGTCACGGTCGGTCCAGCCCTTGTCCGGCTCGGCGTAGCGGTCGAGGTAGGCGGCCTTGCAGGCCAGCGGCACGATCACGACCGGTGCGGTGCGCATCCCGTCGAGCCAGGCGTTGTGGGTGTCGGGGTCCGCCCCGGTCGACTCCCAGAACCGCGCGACGTCCGCGGGAGTGTCGAGCACCAGGAACGCCCATCCCTGGCTGAACCCGGCGTTGGGTGCACGCTGCGCATGCTCGAGCATCCGGTCGACGACGGCCGGGTCCACAGGGTCGGGGCCGTAGCGGCGCACCATCCGGCGACGGCGTACGACGTCACGGAACTCCATGCGCCCACTCTGACAGGCCTGGGCCGGCGCTCCTCTCGCTCAGAGTGGCGAACGTGAGCAGCTGCTTGCGCATCATCACCAGGTCACCCCAGGCCAGCAGGTAGGCCCGGAGGCGCCCGGCACCGCTGCGCGACGTCAGGAACACGTCGCAGCGAAGCGTCGTGCCCGCGACCTGTGGGACCGTCTGATAGGTGCACACGAGTGGTCCGAACGCGCGGAGGGCACCCGGGTCGGTCAGTGTCAGCTCGAGCAGGCGGTCCGGGACGAGCGCGGTGACCGTGAAGATGCCCATCATCGACGTCCCCTGCTCGACCGTGAGGCCCTCGATGAGCCGTCGCGGGCTCCGGCGTCCCCAGTTGTCGAGGAGGTCGTAGGAGTACGGCGCCACCTGCAGCTGGACGAGCCAGCGGAACACGGCGTCCGGCGGCGCCGCGACGGACACCGAGCGGACGAGGTGCGGTCCGTCGTACGTCGCCGGGGCGGGAGGCGCGAGGGACGCGCCGGTGTCGCCCCACGTCCACGGCAGCCCGCGCATCACCGCTCACCCGCGCGGCGTGCGGCGTAGGCCAGCCCGGCGACGACCAGGGCGATGCCCCACAACGGCCAGAACAGCTCCGGCGCCCAGGCCGCCCAGTCGGCCACCGCGCCGGGCGTCTCGTCGATCTCACCGACCAGGGCCAACCGCCAGAACGCCAGACCCGCGGAGAACACCACCGACCCGACGAAGACACTGGGCACGACGGCCATGGCCACGGGAACCGCACGTCCGCCGAGGACGGGCAGCCACGACCAGAAGACCTCGCCCCACCGTCGCACCAGCCCGATGGTGAGGACGCAGCCGGCGAGCGCGGCGAGTGCCAGCCCCAAACCGGCGTACTTGCCGTCGCCGAGCTCGACCAGGAACTCGTCGCGCACGCCGAACGGGATGCCGAGGGCCCACGCGAGCCGGGTGAGGGCGTAGAAGGCTGGTACGGCGACCGCGACGACCACCGCCGCCCGGCACGCGCGTGCGGCCGACTGCGGCGACCAACCCGACCCGCGGGCACTGGAGGCCCGGATGGCGGTCGCTCCGGTGAGGACGAGCGCGAGGCCCCCGACGGAGTGGCCCACTGCGGCCAGGGCGGGCACCAGCACCGCCCCGTCGACCTCGGACGCCGGACCGATCCCGACGAGACCGAGGAGGAGCATCGGGCCGTAGCCCAGGAATGTGAGGGCCCGGACGTCGGCGAGGAGCAGGGCCACGACCAGCCCGCTCGCCACCAGCAAGGCGCCGGCCACGCGTGCCGATCGGGGGCGCAGCACCAGCCCGGCGACCGCCAGGGCCCCGAGCGCGACGATGAGTGCCGAGACGTCCGCCGAGGAGGACGAGCCCAGCACCGAGGCGGGCGTCGGCACCCACGGAGCGCCGGTGTCACGGACCAGGTGCAGGACGGCCGTGCCGGTGCAGACGATGGCCCAGAGCCCGGCCAGCCACGGGGCGAGGGCGGCGGTTCGGTGACCAGTCGCGGGACTGGTGGTGGAACTAGTAGCGGGAGTGGTCGTGGGAGCGTTCGTGGTGCGCGAGGCGTCGAGAGCTGTCATGCCTCCACGCTGTCGCGGGGTGCGAGCGCGTACGTCGTCCTGCGGTCGCGCGCACCTCATCCTCGAGGATGAGGTGCGGCTCAGGAATCCCCCGGACGCACCAGTCCGGACTCGTAGGCGAGGACCACGGCCTGGACCCGGTCGCGGAGGCTGAGCTTGGCGAGCACATGGCCGACGTGCGTCTTCACCGTCGCCTCCGACAGGTGCATGCGTCGGGCGATCTCGGCGTTGGTGTCGCCGGTCGCGATCTCGCGCAACGTGTCGGCCTCGCGCGGCGTCAGCTTCTCCAGCACGCCCGCGGGTCCGGCGCCCTCCGCCGGGGACGCCGCCACGTGCTCGATCAGCCGCCGGGTGGTGGACGGCGCCACCACGCCGTGCCCGGCGTGCACGACCCGGATCGCCTCGACGATCTCTTCCGCACGGGCGTCCTTCAGGAGGAACCCGCTCGCGCCGGCGCGGATCGCGGGAAAGGCGTACTCGTCGAGGTCGAAGGTGGTGAGCGCCACGATCCGGGTGTCCGGCAGCTCGGCGGTGATACGGGCGGTCGCCGCGATGCCGTCGAGACGGGGCATCCGCAGGTCCATCAGCACCACGTCGACCCGGCGCGAGCGCACGAGCTCGAGAGCCTCGATGCCGTCCGCCGCCTCGCCGACGAGCCGCAGGTCGGGCTGCGACTCGACCATCATGCGCAGTGCCGTGCGCATCAGCTCCTGGTCGTCGACGATGACGACCCTGATCTCTTCCCTGATCTCCTCCCTGATCTCCTCCCTGACCACACCGTCGCTGCTCGTCATGCCGGGATCCTCGCCTCCACCAGCCAGCCGCCCTCGACCCGCCCCGCGCGGAACGAGCCCCCGACCGCATCCAGGCGTTCCTGCATCCCGAGGAGTCCACGCCCTCGGGTCGGGTCGCCAGCCGGGGCCGTCGCGTCCTCGTTGCTGATCGCCACCCGCAGGGCTGCCGCCTCCCAGGTCAGCGCCACTGTGGCGGACGAGCCGCGAGGCGCGTGCTTGACCACGTTGGTGAGCGCCTCCTGGACGAGGCGGTAGGCAGCCGTCTCCCGCACCGGGAGGAGGTGCAGCGGCTCCCCGGCCACGGCCAGGTCGACCGGCAGGCCAGTCGTGCGCACCTGCTCGACGAGAGCCGGAAGATCTCCCAGCGTGGGCTGCGGCGCCCCCGGCGACGCACCGTCGCGCAGGACGCCCAGCAGGCCACGCATCTCGGCGAGGGCCTCGCGGCCGGAGGTCGCGATGGACTCCAGGATCTGCGGAGCACGCTCCGGCTGGTCGGCCACCACCATGCGACCGCCCTCCGCCTGGGCGACCATCACCGCCAGCGAGTGGGCCACGACGTCGTGCATCTCCCGGGCGATCCGGCGCCTCTCGTCAGCGGCACCCCGCTCGGCCAGCGCGCCGATCCAGGCGGTCCGGGTCGCGCGATAGCGACCCAGTGCCCAGGCCGCCGCGGTCCCGCCGAGCACGGCGGCGGTCAGGAACAGCCGCCACACCCACTGCGCCGAGACGGGCAGCACGAACGCCGTGTCCCACAGGCGTACGACGGCCAGGAAGCAGCCGGTCAGACCGACCCCGAGCGCGATGGTCGGCCACGGCGCGGCGGTGTGCGCGGCGACGGCGTACAGGAGGACGAAGAACACCAGCCCCGTGGGCAGGAGCACGGGGGAGTAAGGCCCGCCCGCCTCGAGCGCTGTCGGTCCGCCGAGGTCCGGGGCCGCGACGACGACGAGCATCGCGAGGCACCCCAGGCCGAAGGCCTCCCTGGGCCAGCGGTGGGCCAGCGCGACGAGCACGTGGAGGCCGACCAGGGCGACGATCAGCACGGTGGTCCAGGCAGGTCGGACGCCGCCGTCGCGGACGGACGTGATCCCGACCGGGAGCAGCAGGAGAGCCAGTGCGCCCGCAAGACCACCCTGCAGTGCGCCGCCGAGCCAGCGAGGCCCTGGCGACGGGGGCGCGATCGTGGTCATGACGGCCAACCTAACGCCGGGCCCCCGGGTCTCATATCCGAGACGACTTGCCGGGGCCGTGCGTTGACCGGGGTCGACGGTCCCGGTGGACTGGGGTCATGCCCCCCAGTCGTGACCTCGAGGAGATGTGGCGCGACCTGGCCCCGGTCGGCCGTTCGGCCTCGTCGGGCGGCTACTTCCGCCAACCCTGGGCCTCCGCCGAGATCGAGCTGCGGGAGTGGTTCGCCGAGGAGTGCGCCGCCCGTGGGCTCACCGTCGAGACCGACGGGATCGGCAACCAGGTCGCCTGGTGGTCGCCCTCGTCCCCGTCGGTCGAGGAAGGCGCCCCACGCCTGCGCCGTCCTGAGGAGGCGCGCCAGCGCCGTCTCGAAGGGTCGCGAGACCAGGGCGTGCTCACCGGCTCCCACCTCGACTCCGTCCTCGACGGTGGTGCGTACGACGGTCCGCTGGGCGTCGCGTCCGCGCTGGCCGCGATCGACCTGCTGCGCGAGCGGGGCTTCGAGCCCAGCCGTCCGATCGGGGTGTCGGTCTTCGTCGAGGAGGAGGGCTCGCGCTTCGGCCGCGCCTGCCTCGGCTCACGGCTGGTCACCGGTGCGACCACGTGGGAGGAGGCACGCGAGCTCCGCGACCGCGACGGGACCTTCCTCGGTGACGCGGTGTCCGCGGCAGGCCTGGATCCTTCGCGCGGCCTGCTGTCGCTGGAAGGTGTCGGCACCTTCGTCGAGCTGCACGTCGAGCAGGGGCGCGACCTCGTCGACCGCGACGTCGCCGTCGGCCTGGCCAGCGAGATCTGGCCGCACGGGCGCTGGCGCTTCGACTTCGCCGGGCAGGCCAACCACGCGGGCACCACCCGCATGGAGGACCGGCACGACCCGATGCTCACCTACGCGATGACCGCGCTGGCCGCCAACAAGCAGGCCCGGCTCGCCGGGCAGCGCGCGACCTTCGGCCGGGTCTCGGTCGAGCCCAACGGCACCAACGCGGTGCCCTCGCTCGTGACCGCCTGGCTGGATGCCCGGGCCTCCGCTGACGACACCCTCGCCGCGATGGTCGCGGAGATCTCCCGCCAGGCCGACGAGCGCGCCGGTCGTGACGGCACCTCGCTGGTCGTGACGCCCGAGTCGGTGTCGGGCTCGGTGGCCTTCGACCCCGGCCTCGCCCAGCGGCTGGCCGGGCTCGGCGACTGGCCGGTCATCCCGACCCAGGCCGGCCACGACGCCGGCATCCTGTCCGACGCCGGCATCCCCACCGCGATGGTCTTCGTGCGCAACCCGACCGGCGTCTCGCACTCGCCCGACGAGCACGCCGAGATGGCCGACTGCCGCGCCGGGGTCGAGGCACTGGCCGACGTGCTGGCCGAGCTGACCGGGGCGCCGGAGTGACGGCGTACCTGCTCGAACGGGCCTGGCTGCCCTCGGCCTCCGGTGGCGCCTTCCGCGACGACGTGCTCGTCGAGGTGGAGGGCGGGCGCTTCACCGCGGTGACGCCCGACAGCGACCCGCCACGCGCGATCCCCGTCCGGGGACTCGTCGTCCCCGGCCTCGCCAACACCCACAGCCACGCCTTCCACCGCGCGCTGCGCGGCCGCACCCAGCGCGAGCGCGGGACGTTCTGGACCTGGCGCGACCAGATGTACGCCGTCGCCGCGCGGCTCGACCCGGACTCCTACCTCGCCCTCGCGCGGGCGACGTACCGCGAGATGGCTGCCGCCGGCATCACGTGCGTCGGCGAGTTCCACTACGTCCACCGTCGGCCGGACGGCTCGACCTACGACGACCCCAACGAGATGGGCCTCGTGCTGGCCGAGGCGGCCCGGCAGGCCGGGATCCGCATCACGTTGCTCGACACCCTCTACCTCTCCTCCGGATTCGGCGTCGCCCCCCGAGGAGCCCAGGTCCGCTACGTCGACGGCTCGGTCGAGGAGTGGACGTCGCGGGTCGACGCCCTCGACGGCGGTGCTCATGCCGTGACCGGCGCGGCCGTCCACTCGGTCCGGGCGGTGCCGGCGTCCGAGCTCGACGCGGTGGCGTCGTGGGTGGGCGAGCGGCCGTTCCACGCGCACGTCTCCGAGCAGGTCGCCGAGAACGAGGCGTGCCTCGAGGCGTACGGCGTCACGCCCACCCGGCTGCTCGCCGACCACGGCCTGGTGGGGCCCACGACGAGCCTGGTCCACGCGACGCACCTCACCGACGACGACATCGCGCTGATCGGCGGGGCGCGGGCCTTCGCCGCCTTCTGCCCGACGACCGAGCGTGACCTCGGCGACGGCATCGGCCCGTCGCGGCGGCTCCACGACGCGGGCGCCCGCCTGACCCTCGGCAGCGACAGCCACGCGGTGATCGACCCGTTCGAGGAGATGCGCGCCCTCGAGCTCGACGAGCGGCTCGCCACCCAGCAGCGAGGCCACTGGAGCGCGCCCGAGCTGCTCGAGGCCGCCACGGCCGCCGGCCACGCGTCCCTCGGCTGGTCCGACGCCGGCGCCATCGCGGTGGGTCAGCGCGCGGACCTCGTGGTCGTGGACCCGGCGAGCCCGAGGACCGCCGGGGCCGGGCGTGACGAGGGGGCCGTCGCCTTCGCGGCGTGCGCCGAGGACGTGCAGCGGGTGATGGTCGACGGCCGGTGGGTCGTGGAAGAGGGGCAGCGCTACGACATCGGCCTCGAGCTGGAGGCCGCGATCGCCGGCATCTGGGGAGAGATGACATGAGCACCCCACGACGTTCTTCTCCCCCGCACCGCTTCACCCCACGGCCTCCTGCCTCCCCCGCTGCGCTCCTCCCCCACGAGCCCACGGGGACCCCGAAGCGCTCCTCCGAACAACGCCGCAGGGACCCCGCATGACAACGACCGTCATCACCGGCATCGGCGAGCTGGTCACCAACGACCCCGCGCGCCGGGAGCAGGGCGGCCTCCTCGGCCTCCTGCCCGACGCGGCCGTCGTGGTCGAGAGGAGTCGGATCGCCTGGGTCGGCCCGGGCGCCGAGGCGCCGGATGCCGACGTCCGGGTCGACGCCGGTGGCCGCGCCGTCATCCCCGGCTTCGTCGACTCGCACAGCCACCTGGTCTTCGCCGGCGACCGGTCGGCGGAGTTCGAGGCCCGGATGACCGGCGAGCCCTACACCGCCGGCGGGATCCGTACGACGGTGGCCAGGACGCGCGCCGCCACCGACGAGCAGCTGACCTCGCACGTCGCCCGGCTCGTCGCCGAGATGCGTGGCCAGGGCACCACCACGGTCGAGATCAAGAGCGGCTACGGGCTGTCGGTCCACGACGAGGCGCGTAGCCTCGCGGTCGCCCGCCAGTTCACCGACGAGACCACCTTCCTCGGCGCCCACGTCGTCCCTGACGGCACCACGCCCGAGGACTACGTCGCCCTCGTCACCGGTCCGATGCTGGCAGCCGCGGCGCCGCACGCCCGGTGGATCGACGTGTTCTGCGAGGACGGCGCCTTCGACGTCGACGAGGCCCGGGCGATCCTGCTGGCCGGCACCGACAGCGGGCTGCGCGGACGGCTCCACGCCAACCAGCTGACGTACGGCGGTGGGGTGCAGCTGGCCTGCGAGCTCGGCCTGGCCGCGGTCGACCACTGCACCTTCTTGTCCGGCGACGACGTCTCCGCGCTGGAGTCGAGCGGCACGATCGCGACCCTGCTGCCGGGCGTGGAGTTCTCCACGCGCCAGCCCTATCCCGACGCCCGTGGGTTGATCGACGCGGGCGTCCGGGTCGCGCTCGCCAGCGACTGCAACCCGGGCTCCTGCTTCACCTCGTCGATGGCGCTGTGCATCGCCCTGGCGGTCCGGGAGATGCGGATGAGCCCGGCCGAGGCCCTGCACGCCGCGACCGCCATGGGCGCCGCGGCCCTCGACCGCGACGACGTCGGCGTGCTCGCCCCTGGCAACGCTGCCGACCTCGTGCTCCTCGACGCGCCGTCGTACGTCCATCTCGCCTACCGGCCCGGGGTCCCGCTCGTGGCCGGGGTCTGGCAGGCCGGCCGCCCGGTCGTCGGCACCCCCTCCTGACCCCCGGTGGGTAGTCCGCTGCGAATCGCGGGTCATCGCCGCCGGCAGACCGGCTTTCTGCAGCGGACTACTCCGCCAGGGACGGCGCGCGCACTACCTCAGACGGCCTCGTACGCCGCTCCCGACGGCATCTGAGGTAGCTGGCCACGCGTGAATAGGGCGCCCGCCCGATGTCCGGCCCTACCTCATGGACGGAATCTCTACTCACGGTCCCAGAAGGGGCCCCCTGAAGAGGGATTCGAAGAGGAGAAGCACATGTTCAGCACCGACAGCTTCCTGAGTGCCGAGATCGCCTACCGCCAGGACCGGATCCGGAAGGACTACGGCGTCCGTCGCTGGACGCGCCGCGCCGACCAGACCAAGGGATGACGCGCAGCGTGGTCGGCCCTCGGGTGTCGGAGCGGCAGGACACAATGTCCCCCGTGCCGGCGCTGAGGACCACCGATCTCATCGGACGCGATGCCGAGCTGGAAGAACTCACCTCCCAGCTCGGCATTCGCGCGTCCAAGGGCCACCAGGTCGCCCGGGCGATGCTTCTCGCCGGCGACGCGGGGGTGGGCAAGACCCGGGTCCTGATGGCCCTGCGCGACCGCGCGATCGAGGCCGACTGGCACGTCGTCGCCGGCCACTGCCTCGACCTCGCCGACAGCTCGCTCCCCTACCTCCCCTTCTCCGAGATCCTCGGTCGGCTGATGGCCGACCTGCCCGACGTCGCAGGTCGTGTGCTCGAGCAGCACCCCACGCTCGCCCGCCTGCTCCCCGGGCGTCGCATCCGCAGCAGTGAGACCGCGTCGGGCGACCAGGCCCTCGACCGCGGCAACGTCTACGACGCGTTCGGCGACCTCCTCTCCGCCGTCGCCGAGCAGGCGCCGGTCCTCGTGATCGTCGAGGACGCCCACTGGGCCGACGAGTCCACCCGCGACATGCTCAGCTTCCTCTTCTCCCGCGCCCTTCCGGGCGTCTCGCTCGTCATCTCCTACCGAGCCGACGACCTCCACCGGCGACACCCGCTCCGCCGGCAGGTGGCCGAGTGGATGCGGTTGCGCGGCGTCGACCGGCTCCAGCTCGAGCCGCTCGCCGACGACGACGTACGCACCCTCGTCCGCGCCCTGCGTCCCGGCACGCTGTCCGAGGCTGAATACGTCTCCATCGTCGACCGGGCCGAGGGCAACCCCTTCTTCGTCGAGGAGCTCGTCGGTGCGGCCTGGTCGGGACAGGTCCCCGGCGAGCTCGCCGACGTCCTCCTGGTCCACCTCGACCGCCTCGACGAGGCCACCCGCCGCGTGGTCCGCATCGTCTCCGTGGCCGGGCGCCAGGTGAGTCACGGCCTGCTCGCCGCCGTGTCCGACCTCGGCTCCGCCGAGCTCGAGGACGCGCTCCGCACGGCGGTCGAGTCCAACGTGCTGGTGGCCTCCCGCGGGGGGACCTACGCCTTCCGCCACGCGCTGCTCGGCGAGGCGGTCTACGACGACCTGCTGCCCGGCGAGCGGGTCAGGCTCCACGCCGACTTCGTCTCCGCGCTCGGTGAGGGACGCGCGATGGGCACCGCCGCCGAGCTGGCCCAGCACGCCCGCCGCGCCGACGACAAGCCGGTGGCCATCCGCGCCTCCATCGAGGCGGGTGAGGAGGCGCTCGCGGTCGGCGGTCCCTCCGAGGCGGCCACCCACTTCCTCGACGCTCTGGAGCTCATCGACACCGCGCGGACCCCGGTGACCGACGTCGACCTGCTCGCCCTCGTCCGGCGCTGCGCCGAAGCGCTGGTCGCGGCGGGTCGGGTGCCGAAGGCCGTCAAGGTGCTGCGCGCGCGGCTGGCCACACTGCCGTCCGACGCGCCCGCGGTGGATCGCGGTCAGCTGCTCACGTCGCTGGCCTCCGCCCTGACGCTGACCGACACCACCGAGTCGCCGCGCGAGATCGCAGCGGAGGCGGTCGAGCTGCTGCGGGACGGCCCGCCCAAGCTGCTCGCCCGTGCGCTCTTCGTCTACGCGGAGTGCCTGGGCAACTGGCGCGCGGAGGAGGCCCGGGCGGCGGCACTCGAGGCGCTGGAGCTCGCCGAGCGCAACGACTTCACCAGCCTGGCGGTCGAGCTGCACACCACGCTCGCCCTGCTCGACCACCAGCACGACGGCCAGGACCCCGGCACCGGATGGCGCGCGGCCGCCGACCGCGCCAGCTCCGCCGGGCTCATCGAGCCCGAGCTTCGCGCCCTCTACTTCCTGGGCCGGTTCCTCCAGGATCGAGGCGACCTCGACGCCGCAGGCGAGGTCTACCGCCAGCTCATCGCCCGCAGCGAGGCCGGCGGTCTCGCGTGGTCGCCCTACCCCGCCGAGGCGAGGCTCCTCTACGCCATCGCGCTGACCCACCAGGGCCGGCTCGATGAGGCGTGGAGCCTGCTCGACGTCACGGGCCAGGACCCGCCGATGGTCTACGAGTGGCTGTTCTTCGCCCAGCAGATGCTCATCATCATCGGCATCCGAGGCAACACCCACAGCATGGCGCTCGAGCGCCTGCGCGACTACTGGGGCAGCGACGGCCTCACCGCGATCATCGCCGGCAGCGCGGAGCTGATGCGGGCAGCAGCAGCCGTCGACGCCAAGGGCGCGCTCGCGATCTACGACGACGTGGTTGCCAGCGTCGTACCCCTGTGGCACGAGTGGTTCCAGGCCCGGCTCCGGCTGGCGACGATCGTCGTCGGAGTCTTCGCCAGCGCGGCGCCCCACCAGTCGGCCGACGAGCGCGAGACCACCAGGGCAGCGGTCGACCGGCTGATGGCCGACGGCGCACGGGTGATCGACTTCTACGCCCGCTACGAGGCCAGCCGCGGCCCCGAATACCGCATGTGGGTGGCCCGCCGCACCGCGGAGCACCTGCGCTGGCGGTGGCTCGCCCAGGTCGAGCCGCCCTCGAGCGAGGAGCTCGTCGAGGCGTGGCGTGCCGCCGAGGAGACCGCCCTGGCCTACGGCAGCGTGCCGGAGCTCGCCCAGACCCGTGTCCGCCTGGCCGGCGTGCTCCGGGCGGTCGGCGACGCGCAGGGCGCTCGGGTCGCGGGTGACCAGGCCCGCGAGGCCGGGCACGCGATGCGGGCCGCGCCACTCCTGGCCGAGCTCACGGCCGGTGGCTCCGCGGCCGCTCCGGCGACCGCTGCGGAGGTGGCCGTCCTCACCCCCCGCGAGGCCGAGATCCTCGCCCTCGTGGCGGAGGGACGCAGCAACGGCGAGATCGGCAAGCAGCTGTTCATCAGCACCAAGACCGTCTCGGTCCACGTCTCCAACATCCTGGCCAAGCTCGACGCCGCCTCCCGCACGGAGGCGGCCGCGATCGCGCGCCGGCGCGGCCTGCTCTGAGCCGGGCGGAGGGTTTCCCCCGCCCCGAGGGGTGTGGGACGGTGGTCGAGCCGGGATCGAGACTTGGTAGTGCGCCGACGGATCGCCCGCCGGAGCTGAGTAGGAGGATCACATGACGACGACTCCTGACAACCCGTTGAACGACGACGAGATGAGCACCGAGGGCGTCGACCCCACGGGCGTCCCGTCCGCTCCGGGCACTGACGCGGACGGCACCGACGCGGACTCCACCGACGGCGACTCGACGGACTCCACCGACGGCGACTCGACCGATTCCGACAGCACCGACGGGACCGACGCCGACGGGACGGACGGGATCGCGCTCTGAGCGCACTCGACCGCCTCACCGGGGACGCCCAGACCTTCATCGACAAGGTCTGGGCGTCGTCGGTCCACGTCCATCGCACCGACCCGAGCCTGGGCGCCAGCACCCTGTCGCTCGCCGACGTCGACCACCTGCTCACCGAGACTGCGATCCGCGCACCTGCGGTCCGGGTCGCCCGCGACGGGTCGGTGCTGCCCGAGTCGTCCTTCACCCGCGGCGGCAGCCTGGCCGGCAAGCCCCTGACCGGGTTGGTCGATCCCGTGAAGCTGATGCGCCTGCACGACGAGGGCGCCACGATCGTGCTCCAGGGCCTCCAGCGCTACTGGACCCCGGTGTCGGACCTCCTCGCCGGCCTCGAGCTCGAGCTGGGCCACCCCTGCCAGGCCAACGCCTACCTCACCCCGCCCGGCGCCCAGGGCTTCGCCGTGCACTCCGACTCCCACGACGTCTTCGTGATGCAGACCCACGGCACCAAGCTCTGGGAGATCCACGGCGAGGGCGGTCCCGGTGAGCTCCTCCTCGAGCCCGGCGTCGTCGCCTACCTCCCCACCGGCACCCCCCACGCCGCACGGGCGCAGGAGGCCGTGTCGCTGCACCTCACCATCGGCATCAACCAGCTCACCTGGCGCCAGCTCGTCTCGCGCCTCGTCCTCGACGTCCTCGACGACGTTGCCGACGACCACCTCCCGGCCGGCTACCTCACCGATCCCGACCGGCTGGCCGACGGGATCGGCCGGCACCTCGGTGCCGTCGCCGACGCCGTACGCCGCCTCGACGCGCCCGCCGCGGCGCAGGAGCAGGCCGTGCGTTTCCTCAGCGAGCGCCCGCCCCGGATGGCCGGCGCGCTGCTCGACCGGGAGGCCCTGACGCGGGGCCTCAGTGACGACAGCGTCCTGCGGCGCCGCCCCGGCCACCCGTGTGAGGTCGTCGCGGCCGCGGGGGACGACGTCGTACGGGTCCTGCTCGGCGACCGCGTGCTGCGCGTGCCCGCCCGCATCCGCGACGCCGTCGACGTGGTCGCGGCCCGCCACGAGCTGACGCCGGCCGATCTCCCCCTCGATCCCGCGAGTGCGCTCGTGCTGTGCCGACGGCTGGTGCGGGAGGGCCTGCTCGAGGTCGTGCGGTGACACCCTTCCGGTGTGCTGCGGCCAGCCTGGCTCGCAACGACGACCTCGCCGGCACCGCGTCGACGGTGCGCAGCTTCCTCCTGGTCGAGCACCGGGGTGCGTGGGGCGTCGAGGCCCTCCGCGACGCACGACTGCCCGATGGTCTGGGCGACCACCTGTCGCGCACCGGGCGCAGGTCGGGCGTACGGGTGCTGCTGGTCCGGCGGCCGGGCCGACGCGCCGGGCAGGCGGGAGTCCGCGTCTTCGCCGCGCGCGCGGCCGGTGCCGACTCCTGGCTCGAGGCGGGGACGCTCGCGACCGTCGACGACGTGCGTGGCCTCGACCTCACCGCCCTCGGCCAGGGCCGCTCGCCCGGCCTGGATCCCTACGACGGTCCGCTCCTCGCCGTGTGCACCCACGGCCGGCACGACGCGTGCTGCGCCGAGCGCGGCAGGCCGGTCGCCCTGGCCCTCGCGAGGAGCCGCCACGCCGACGCCGTCTGGGAGTGCTCGCACATCGGAGGCGACCGGTTCGCCGGCAACCTGCTCGTCCTTCCGCGCGGCCTCTACTACGGGCGCGTCGACCCGGACGCGGCGCTCGACGTCGCGGACGCAGCGGTCGAGGGCCGCGTGTCCCTGGACCACCTCCGCGGTCGCTCGGACATGCCGATGCCGGTGCAGGCGGCGGAGATCCACGTGCGGCGGCTCCTCGACCTGCGGGGCCTGGACGACGTACGCCCCACCGCGGCGCGGACGGAGGCAGACCTCACCACGGTGACCCTCGACGCCGGTGACCGCACGGTCCGGGTGCAGGTGCTCCGAGTGCTCGAGGCCGCTCGGCAGCTGACGTGCGGCGCGCTGAGGGACAACCCGGTGCCGCGCTACGAGGTCGAGCTCCTGGGCTGACAGCTCTCAGCCCAGCCCTCAGCCCAGCCGGTCCTTCAGGTCGGCGGACTGCCACGAGGTCTGGTCGGCCAGCCGCGGCTTGCCGGCCTCGGCGTCCTCGAGGTTGCGCGCGGCCCGGTTGGCCTGGGCCTGCTCTCGGTCGGCGACGGTGTCGGCCTCACGGGCCTCGACGCGAGCCTCGGTGAGCTCGCGGTGGAGGGCGGCCACCTTGTCGGCCTGGGCCTGGATCTCCGCCGGAGGACGCTCCGCGAGGACCATCTCCTCGAGGTCGTCGAGGGCCGACTGCTCGCGGCGCTTGAGCCCGTCGACCGTGCGCTGGGCGGCATCGGCGCGGTCGTTGGCCTGGACGGCCTCCATCGCCTCCTCGGCCGCCTCGCGGCGCAGCTCGCCGAACTTCACCTGGTTGGCGTCGGCCGCGACGAACCTCGCCCGGTCCTTGTCGGGGTGGACCCCGGCATGGTCGGCGAGCGCCTTGATCAGCTCACGCGTGCTCACCCGGCGGGCGTCGCGCAGCTCGATCTTGGTCTCGAAGCACTGCTGGTAGGCCTTCCAGTCCCGCTCCCAGGCGTCGATCTCCTTCTGCGGAGCGTCGCCGGCGATCGTCTCGACCGGGGGCCAGATGCGGTTGTCGCGGATCTCCAGCCCCTGGGCCGCCGCGAAGGCGCGCAGCTGGTCGAGGCCCTCGCGGTGCCGACGCAGCACGTCGGAGTAGGCGTTGATGGCCCGCCCGAGTCCGCGCAGGTTGTCGCGGACGCTCACCGACTCCTCGTGGCGGCGGCCGGCACGGTCGCGCAGGGCGTCAGCGGCCTCACCCGCGAAGACCTCCTCGGACAGGGTCGCGGTGCGCTCGAACCCGTCGGCCGCGAGCTCGACCTTGGCGGCGAGCCGGCGGACGGAGTCGCCGTAGGAGTCGACCTTGTCCGGCTCGAGCCAGTGGTAGTGGCAGCCGATGGGATCGCCGAACTTCAGGCCGTCCTGCTGGACCTCGATCTTGTCGACCACGACCCGGGTCATCGCGGGTCCACCTGGTCGAGCTTGGCGGCGACCTGGGCGGCCTGGCCGACCATCAGGTCGAGCTCGTCGAAGTCGATGATCGAGTCGTCGATGGCCGAGGCGATGGTGCGGCACTTCTTGGTGATCTCTTCAGCGTCGTCCACGAGGCTGCGTACGCCCTCGACCATCAGGCCGCGCCACGGGAAGTCGTCGGCTGGATGGTCGACGTCGCCGAGCGCGGACCGCAGGGTCTCGCGGGCGGTGTCCAGCTCTTCCTTGGCGGTCCGCAACGCCCGCTGGTTGATCGCGATCGGCCTCATGGCGCTCTTCTCCCCCGATGAACGGCGTCGAAACCCGGAGTCGTGAAGTTGTGAACGACTTCCGTCGGTGGGCTGGACCGCTCAGACGTGCCCGCAGAGCTGGGCCATGCGCAGCTCGAGCCGACCGAGCAGGTCCGTGCACGCCTTGTCGGTCAGCCTCGACGGGTCAGCCGACTTCCTGCCACCGCCCTGCGCGCACACCGGCAGCACGTCGATCGAGAGCTTCGCCCCGCCCGCCAGTGCGCGCAGCTCGTCGAGCTTGTCGCCGAAGGGCGAGCCGCTGCCGGGGGAGTAGTAGCGCACGGCGGCGTCGATGTCGTCGGCGAACAGGTCGGCCTTGGTCACCGCCACCACCAGCCACGTCGGCCGCTCGCGGCGTACGGCCATGCTGGCGATCCGGTGCGCGGTGATGGCCCAGTCCTCCAGCTCGGCAGCCAGCTGCTCCTCGCGCGAGGCGAGTGCGGAACCGCTCGTGCCGCCCGTGCGCCGCGGGGTGGCGTAGCCGTTGGCGACCACATGGAGGACCCCGTCGACCGGCTCGTCGTGGAACACCTCGTCGAGCGCACCGAGGCGGGTGGCGGCGTTCTCGCCGGGGACGACGCGGAAGCGGTATCCGCGCAGCTTCGCGTTGCGGCGCGTACGCCGCTCCAGGACAGCGGAGCCCACGTCCTGGTCGGTCTCCGCCGAGGACTGAGCGCTCGCGCGGCGCGAGAGCCGGTCGGCGAGCCGGGTCTTGCCCACGCCGGTCATCCCGGTGACCGCGACCGTGGGGTAGCGGTGCCGCAGCAGGCGCGAGGCGCGCTCCGGGGCCTGGGACAGCGCGGCCAGGGCGCCTCCGGCGATCGTCGTACCGATGGCTGCCCTGCCGTGCCGCAACGGTGACTGCATGTCCCCATCCTGCCAAGTCCGGGCTGAGGGGCGCCCGGGACGCAGGCGTCGGTGCGCGCTGGTTGGCCATGCGACCAGCCATCTTGGACAATGTCGAGAGCCCCGCCCTCCGGTTGAAAGGTCCCCATGGACAGCGAGAACCGTCCCGTCCTGACCGGGCTGATCGCCCTGGTCGGCGTCGCCGTGGCCATCGGCCTGCTGGGAGGGCTCGCCGTGATGGTCGGGGTCAAGGCCACGGGCATCGGTGAGGCGTCGAGCGCCAGCGACGACAGCGGCACCCCCTCAACCTTCCAGCTGCCCAGGCCAAGCGACACCGGCACCTCGGCCCCGGCACCCGACCCGGTGGAGCCCAGTGCCGGCACGGAGACGTCGTCCGAGGCCCCGGCGGAGGCCATCTCGCTGACCGCGACGCAGCAGTCGGTCAGCCCGATGCAGCAGATCGACCTGACCGGCACCTACCAGTCCGGTGAGGGCGCGATCCTGCAGGTGCAGCGCTTCGAGAACGGCGCCTGGCAGGACTTCCCGGTGACCATGTCGGTCTCCGGCGGCACGTTCGCGACCTACGTGCAGACCAGCCGCACCGGTCCCAACAAGTTCCGCGTGGTCGACACCGACACCGAGGCGGTCTCCAACGAGGTCACGGTGACCGTCGGCTGACCACCGGCGACCGGCCTCGAGGTGGGCGTCTCACGCAAAGATTCCCAGGACCACCACGCCCATCGCCACGCCGACGCCGTACGCGGCCAGCCCGGACCACACCCGGCCGAGCCACATCCCGATCCCCACCGTGAGCACCGGCCACAGCAGCGTCAGCAGCACATAGCCGAGCACTCCCAGCGGGGTGCTGTCGCTACCGAACCCGTTCACCTCGAAGCTGAGCCCGATCAGGCTCGGCACCGTCGCCCAGCCAGCGAACAGCCCCCCGAGCGCGACGACCACTGACCGGATCATCCGGCAGGCACCTGGCGGACCGGTCGGCCGCCGGCGGCGCTGACGCGCGCCCGGTCGACCCGGTGGGTCCAGTAGCCCACCCAGCCGGCACCGGCGAGCCCGAGCACGCCGACCACCAGGCAGGCGGTCGCCAGCGGCGCCACTGCCGCGACCGCGCCGACGAGCAGCGGGCCACCGGTGTTGCCGATGTCGCCGCAGAGCCGCCACGCGCCCAGGAACTGCGCCCGGCCCTCGCCCGGCGCGGCGTCGGCGCCGAGCGTCATCACGATGCCCGACCCGAGGCCGTTGCCGCAGGCGATGAGGCCCATGACCAGCGCCACCGACGCCACCGACGTGGCGAGGGGGAGCAGCAGGCAGGCCACCGCCATCGAGAGGACGACCGGCACCGCCACGACCATCCTGCCGCGGGTGTCCATCAGCCAGCCGCCCGGCCACATGAACGCGACGTCGAGCGCGGCCGCGCCGGCGAAGATCAGCGAGGTGGTGGCGGCGGACAGCCCGAGGTGGTCGGCCCACAGCGGCAGCAGGCTGAGCCGCAGCGAGCGGCTCATCCCGAGGATGACGACGGCGGTGCCGAGGGTGGCGAGGACCCGCCGGTGGGAGGCGATGACCGTCCACACCGCGAGGTGGCCGGACGCCTTCGCCGCGGCCCGCTTCTCCTCGCCCAGGTCGGGCATCAGCGCGGCGAGCAGCGAGGCGCAGACCGACATGGCGGCCCCCAGCCAGAAGACGCTGCTCAGGTCCGTGAGGCTGATCAGGCCCGCACCGATGAGCGGCCCGACGAGCACGCCGACGCGGTAGGAACCACCCAGCAGCGACATCGCGCGGGCCCGGTGCGTGGCCGGGACGACGTCGATCATGAAGCCCTGGCGCGCGATCAGGAAGAGCGTCCAGCACACCCCGCTCAGCAGTACGCCGACCGCGAGGGCCACGACGGAGTCGGTGAGGGCGACGAGGGCCATCGCCCCGGCGTCGGCGAACCCGGCCCCGACCAGCGCCCGTCGCTCGCCGATCCGGGCCACGAGAGCGCCCGCAGGAAGGCTGGCCAGCAGCATGCCGACGCCGGTCAGCGCGACGATCGCGGCGGCCGTGCTGACGTCCGCGCCGAGGTCGCGCGCACGCAGGGCGAGCACCGGCATGATCGCGCCGTGCCCCACCGCGGAGACGATCGAGGGGCCGTAGGCCACGAGCCAGACGTCGCGGAACCGGAACCCCGTCACCCCCTGAGTGCTCACCCCGACACGCTACGTGGGGTCGCGCGGCGGCCGGTCGCACAACCCGGTGGAGCTCGTCACAGCCCGTGCGTAGGCTCCTCCTTCGTGGCCCACGACACCGACACGCAGCCCACGTCCACCTCCGATGCGCACGAGCCGCTCGGTCTGCCCGGAAGCGGCGACTGGCTGGCGTGGGTCGGCGAGCGTTGCGAGGGCCAGCTCGCCGAGGCGAAGCGACAGGTCGAGCACGTGAAGTCCGCCCAGGGTCCGGGCGAGGGTGGTGCGCGCGAGGTGCTGGCGGCCTGGAACCGTGCCGAGATCGCCATCGCCAACGCCGGATCGGTCGCCCTCTGGGCCGAGGTGCACCCCGACGCCGGGGTGCGCGACCGGGCCGACGAGCTGAGCCAGCAGGTCCAGAAGTACGTCACCGAGCTGGGGCAGGACCGTGACCTGTTCGCGGTGCTCGACGCCCTCGACGCGGGCCCCCAGGGCGGGCTCGACGACGACGCCCGACGGGTGCTCGACCACACGCTGCGCGACTTCCGCCGCGCCGGTGTCGACCGCGACGACGCGACCCGCGACCGCTTGCGCAAGCTCAGCGAGCGCGCGGTCAAGCTCTCCCAGGACTTCGGCCGCAACATCCGCGACGACGTACGCTCCATCCGCATCGCGCCCGAGCGCCTGGCCGGACTCCCCGACGACTATCGCGCGGCCCACCCCGCCGACGACGACGGCCTGGTCACGATCACCACCGACTACCCCGACCTGGTCCCGTTCACGACCTTCGGCTCCGACGCCGACGCGCGTCGCGACCTGGCGCTCGCGCAGAGCAATGTCGCGTGGCCCGCCAACGACGAGGTGCTCCAGGACCTGCTGGCCGTGCGGCGCGAGACCGCCGACCTGCTCGGCTACGCCTCCTGGCCCGACTACGACGCCGAGGTCAAGATGATCGGCACCGGCCAGGCCATCGCCGAGTTCATCGACCGGATCAGTGACGTCGCGATCGAGCGCGCCCGGCAGGAGGTCGCGGTGCTGCTCGAGCGCAAGCGCGTGGACGACCCGGCTGCAGAGGACGTCGCGACCTACGACTCCCGCTACTACGCCGAGCTCGTGCGCCGCGAGCAGTACGAAGTCGACGGCCAGGTGGTGCGCACCTACTTCCCCTTCGAGTCCGTCCGCCAGGGCCTGCTCGACGTCACCGGCCGGCTCTTCGGCCTCGGGTGGACCCCGGTCCCGCAGCCCGATACCGGCACGTGGCACGCCGACGTGGCGAGCTACGACGTCGACCTGGAGGGCGTGCGGATCGGCCGGATCCACCTCGACCTGCACCCGCGCGAGGGCAAGTACAAGCACGCCGCCCAGTTCGACATGGTCAAGGGCATCGCGGGCGAGCAGCTGCCGGAGGGCGTCCTGGTCTGCAACTTCAGCCGCGGCCTGATGGAGCACGACGAGGTCGTGACGCTCTTCCACGAGTTCGGCCACCTGGTCCACCACGTCCTGGGCGGGCAGGGGGAGTGGCTGCGCTTCTCCGGCGTCGCGACCGAGTGGGACTTCGTCGAGGCCCCGAGCCAGATGCTCGAGGAATGGGCCTGGGACGCCGACGTGCTCGCCACCTTCGCCCGCAACGCCGAGGGCGAGACGATCCCGGCCGACCTGGTCGCCGCGATGCGCCGGGCGGACCACTTCGGCAAGGGCATATACGCCGTCCACCAGATGTCCTACGCCGCTCGTTCCTACTGGTTCCACGCGCGGCAGCACGACGACCTGACGGCTTACGGCGACGAGCTCCAGCGTCGCTACTCGGTGTTCCCGCCGCTGGAGGGCGCCCACATGCACTGCGCCTTCGGCCACCTCGACGGCTACTCGTCGGGCTACTACACCTACATGTGGTCCCTCGTGATCTCCAAGGACCTGTTCTCCGCGTTCGACCGCGACGACATGTTCGCCGCCGACAAGGCGAGCGCCTATCGCGACAAGGTGCTCGCGATGGGCGGCAGCAAGGACGCCGCCGACCTCGTCGCCGACTTCCTGGGCCGGCCCTACTCCTTCGACGCCTGGGCGGCGTGGCTGGCGGAGTAGGACCGGCCCGACAGGAGCTCCAGCCGGCGGATCAGCCGGCGGATCTGGTGGTGGATCAGCCGGTGGTGACGGCCGTGTCGTCGAGCACGAAGCTCGTCTGCAGCGATGAGTCCTCGAACATCACGAACCTCACGGTGACGGTCCTGCCCTTGTAGGCCAGCAGGCTGTGGGAGAACTGCGCGTACGTCGCGCTGACGCCCACGTTGCTGAAGGTCCTCAGGGTCGAGGTGGTGGTGCCGCTGACGACCTGCACCTTGAGGGTGTCGTAGGCCGTCGAGCCGGACTCGGCGGTGTCGGTGCGGATCCAGTACGACAACGACGCGGCCGTCGCGGTGGACGGGATGGTGACCTGCTGCGAGATCGTCTCCGACGACGTGCTGCCGTTGCCGCCCAGCCAGGCCTTCCATGACCCGGTGCGTGCGGGGCGGCCGGTGTTGCTGGTGACGGCACCCGAGGTGCCGGCCCAGCTCACCGCGCCGGACTCGAAGCCCGGGTTGGCCAGCAGGTTGGCGCCCGGCGGCGGGGTGGTCGGCGGCGTCGTGCCGTAGTCCTTGTCGGCGTAGAGCCACACCATGTGACCGATCGCGTCGAGGTTGCGGTCCAGCGCGGTGGTGCCGACGTTGGAGATCGTGTCGCAGGAGCGGTGGTAGCACGGGTCGTACGGCTGGCCGGCCTGACCGCCCCACTTCTGTGCCTGGGCGGAGGTCTTGGTGCCCTCGGCGCCCGAGAAGATGCCGGTCGTCGCGATGCCGTGGCTGCGGAACGAAGCGTGGTCCGAGCGTCCCTGGACGTCGATGTACTCCCAGGGGATGCCCTTGGACGCGTAGTAGGCCGTCAGGCTGTCGCGGGCGCCGTTGCCCGCCGGGTTGTCGTTGTAGACGAAGTAGCCGGGATTGATCGAGCCGACCATGTCGTAGTTCATGTAGAGGTCGATCTTGTCCTTCTCCGCCGTCGGCAGGTTGCGCATGTAGTGGTTGGAGCCGAGGAGCCCGAGCTCCTCCGCACCCCACCAGGCGAAGCGCAGGTGGTTGCGGGCGGTGTTGCCGCTCGCGGCCCAGGCGAGGGCAGCCTCGAGGACGGCCGCGGAGCCGGTGCCGTTGTCGTTGATGCCGGGGCCGGAGGCGATGCTGTCGAGGTGGGCGCCGGTCATCACGACGTGCTCGCCGTCGCCGCCGGGCCAGTCCGCGATCAGGTTGTAGGACGTGCCGGACGAGGTCGAGAAGCTCTGCACCTGGGTGGTGTAGCCGGCCGCGTCGAGCTTGGCCTTCACCCAGTCGAGCGAGGCCTTGTAGCCCGGGCGTCCGGTGCCGCGGTTGCCGCCGTTGGCGTTGGCGATGGACTGGAGCTGCTGCAGGTGGGCGGTGACGTTGGCGGTGCTGAGGTCGGGCGAGGGGGCCGCGACGGCGGGCGAGCCGGTGCCGACGAGGGCCACCCCGGACATGGTGGCGACGAGGGCGCCGGCGGCCACCGTGGCCAGGGGGGCGGACCGGGTGGCGGACCGGGTGGCGGACCGGGTGGTCGTACGGAGTGTGCGCATGGGGATCTCCCGAGAGGCTGGGTGTGGGCAGGGTCGAGACGACGAACGGGGCGGGGCAGCACTGCTGCTGCCCCGCCCCGTCCGGTGGGGGCGCTACGTCAGGAGACGTTGAGCGCGGTGTCGTCGACCACGAAGCTGGTCTGGAGCGAGGAGTCCTCGGTCATGGTGAAGCGGACGGTGACCGTCTTCCCCTTGTAGGCCAGCAGGCTGTGCGCGAACTGCGTGTAGGTCGCGTTGGTGCCGACGTTGCTGAAGGTGCGCAGCGTCGTGACCGTCGCGCCGTCCACGACCTGGACCCGCATGCGGTCGTAGATCGTGGAGCCCGACTCGGCTGTGTCGGTCCGGATCCAGTACGACAGCGAGGCCGCGGTCGCGGTGGACGGGATCGTCACCGACTGGTTGATCGTCTCGGTGCTGGTCGATCCGTTGCCGCCGAGCCACAGCTTCCACGACCCGGTGCGGGCCGGGCGGCCCGTGCTGTTGGTGATCGGGCCGGAGGTGCCGGTCCACACGGTCGCGCCGGACTCGAAGCCCGGGTTGCCGAGCAGCTGGCTACCGCCACCGCCACCGCTGATGGTGAAGGTGAACTGCGTGGAGCCGGTGGCGCCCGCGGAGTCACGCGCGGTCGCGGTGACCGTGAAGGTGCCGGCTGCGGTCGGCGTGCCGGACACGGTGCCGGTAGAGCTCATCGTGATCCCGGAGGGCAGGCCGGTCGCGGTCCAGGTGTAGGGCGACTGGCCGCCGGAGGCGCTCAGGGTGAAGCTGCTGATGGCGGTGCCGACCGTGCCGGTCTTGTTGCCCGGGCTGGAGACGCTGACCGAACCGGTGCTGGAGCACGTCGGCTCACCGGTCTGCGCCGGCACGTTGATGGCGTCCCACGCCAGCTTGACGGCGTTGAACTCGGTGCAGGTGGTCGGGTGCAGGGTCTTGGCGGCCTGGAGCGTCCAGGTGCGGTAGGCCTGGTAGCCGCTGGCCGTGGTCTTCAACAACATGGCGTTGTAGAAGATCTTGCCGGCCTTCTGGATGCCGATCCCGGTGACGGCGGTGCTGTCGCAGCGCGAGGTGCCGCCGTTGGCGAGCAGCCAGAACCAGTGGTCGCCGGGACCCGCGGCGGCGTGCACCTGCGTGGTGTCGATCGCCGTCGTGTAGCAGACGGGGTGGCCCTCCGCGGCGGGGTTGGTCATGTTGCGGATCTCGCCGCTGCCGACGAGGTTGGCCTCCTCGCCGATCAGGTAGTCGGGAGTGTCGTACGGCGACGGCTGGTTGTCGTAGTGCTCAGTGAGCGTGCCCATCACGTCGCCCACGAACTCCTGGGTGCCGCGGCGCGAGATGCCGCTCGGGGTGTAGTCGTCGATCCCGTGGCCCATCTCGTGACCGGCGACATCGAGCGTGGAGACCCAGTTGCCGCTGGGGTTCTTGCCGAACTGGACCTCGTTGCGGCCGCCGCAGTCGGCCTGGCCGTGGCAGTAGAAGGCGTTCTGGTCGTTGAGCCCCACGTGGATCGGCCAGGACGTGCCGTCACCCTTGAAGGAGTTGCGACCGAGCCAGTTCTTGAGCATGTCGTCCTGCTGCTGGACGGAGTAGAGCGCGTCGACGCAGCCGGTCTCGATGGAGGTGTTGCCCTGGCCCCAGACGTCGTCCGGCCCGGAGAGCACCGGCACGGTGCGCGACGTTCCGTTGGCCTGTCCGCAGGTGAGTCCGGGGACCGTCGAGTCGGACATGGTGAACGTGGATCCGGACTGCGTCGTGCGGAAGGAGAGCGGGTCGGGGCCGTTGTGGAAGCCGTCACCGGTGCCGTGGGCGAGCGTGACGGTGTAGTCCAGGACCTTGCCGGTCCTGGCGTCGACGTAGACGTCCTCTCCGGCGTGGAGGCCGGCCTGCTCACCGGACACCGGGACGCGGTAGGCCAGACGGGGCCGGCCCAGCGCGTAGATCAGCTTCTCCGGGGCGCCTACGCGCTCGACCTCGTCGAAGCGGGTGCCCGCTGCCTTCTTGGCTGCGGCGACACCGACCGTCGGCCGGAGCGTCGGGAGGTCGATGACCTTGCGCTGGGCGATCGAGGTGGTGACCACCTTGCCGGCAGCATCGGTCATGACCACGAAGTCACCACCGAAGACCTCGAGGCCCCGGTGGGTGCGCTGGTAGGCGTTCGACCAGGTGCCGTTGGCGCCGGGGAGCGACGCGACCTGCGTGATCCGGTCACCGGGTGCGCGCTTGAGCTGGGTGCGGTGACCCTCGACCCACGAGAACGCCGCTGCGCGGGCCTCGCCACGAGGATTGCTCGTGGCCGGGTCGTTGTTGGGGGCGGCGGTTGCCGAGGTGACGGCAGGTGCCAGGAGGGACGCGGTGACCGCGGCCACTGCGAGTCCGGCCAGGTTGGCCAGGCGACTTCTTTTCACTGGGGTTTCCAATCATGAGTTCGCGCCCAAGTGGGCGCGAGGAGGGGATTGGTGAGGCAGACCAGTGCACAAGTTCGCAATCTGCGGTGCTGGCGTCAATGGACGCAGATCTGCAGGTTCATGCAACGCGAGAACCTGCACGCCCCGCGGAGAACAATCGACGCGCGTCCGATAATCGGAAGATCGCGCGATTCCCTCTGCGGAGAGCGGATCAGCCGGCGATAACCGTCGGCCGGGAGGGTGAGACGGCGGTGATTCGGTCGGCGACCGCGTCGCCGAAGTCGCGGTGCCCGTCCTCGGTGAGGTGCAGCCGGTCCTCGAGGTAGGAGAGGTCCAGGTCGCTGGTGCGGACGTAGGGGACGCCGTACTCCGCGCTCAGGGACGCGAGCAGGGCGTCGACCCGGGGCACCGCGCCGGAGCGAGAGGGGGCGTCCGCGGGCCCGACGATGACGACCCGGTGCCCGGCCAGGTCGGCCATCAGCTCGCGGAAACCGCGGTCGATGGCGGCGGCGGGCTGGTCGTGGTCGTTGAGGCCGCCTTCGACCACGACGAGGTGCGGGCGGGTGCCGAGCGCGGTCGAGGCGCGGTCGTGGAAGGAGACGCGGCCGCACCCGCTGGCCCGCGCGCTGAACCCGGAGCCGGAGAACCCGTCGACGTGCACCTCGCCGGGCAGGCGGGCGGCCCACGAGCTGCCGAGGTCGTCCTGGCCGAGGCCGAGCGACCACGAGTCGCCGATCACCAGGACGGGCGGTCCCTCGCCGGTGACGATGCCCGAGCGCTCGCGGGCGTCGAAGCGGTGCTGCTGGCACCGGGTGGGGTCCGCGCCCGCACGGTCGTCGACGGAGAAGGCCATCAGGGCAGCCACCAGCAGCACGACGACAGAGGCGCCGCCGACGCGGCGCCGGATCCCCCGGTGGAGCACGTGCAACAGTGTGCGGCCTCAATGCGCGTTCACGCAGGCGAATACCGCCGATTCCCCCCGCTTCGGGGATGCGCGGCGGACCCGAAATCCAAGGGCGGTCGCCGTCGGAGTCCGCCTAGGGTGTCGGCCGTGACCCCCGACGAGTTGCTGAGCGCCTACGACGACCAGCTGCGCACGGATGCCGAGATGGCCCGCGCCCTCGAGGTGGTGCAGGAGGGACCGCTCCTCTGGGCGGTGTTCGACCACGGCGGCTTCGTCTCCTACCGCGACCTCGCGGGGGCCGAAGGCGACGCGCTGGACGACCTCATCGACCGGACCGTCGCCCACTACCGCGACGACACGGAGGTGTCGTCCTTCGAGTGGAAGTCGCGCGGCCACGACCTGCCGCCCGACCTCGGGGAACGACTGGTCGCCCACGGTCTCGTCGCGGAGCCGCTCGAGACCGTGATGATCGGCGAGGCCGCGCTGCTCGCGGTCGACGTACCCCTTGCCGAGACGCCGCACGGCCCGGTCGTCGTACGCCGGATCGGCGAGGGCGACGACGTCGTGACCGACCTGACCCGCATGCTGGCCGCCCAGGAGTCCGTCTTCGGCACCGGTCGGGGCCCGTCGGTGGCCTCGGCGCTCGCCGAGCTGGAGAGCGGTGACTCCGAGTTCTGGATCGCCGAGGTCGGCGACCGCATCGTGTGCGGCGGACGGCTGACCCCGGTGGCGGGCACCGCGTTCGCGGGGATCTGGGGCGGCTCGACGCTGCCCGAGTTCCGCGGCCGGGGGATCTACCGCGCCCTCGTCGCGGCGCGGGCACGTTCGGCCCTCGACCGGGGCATCAGCCTCATCCACTCCGACTGCACCGACATGTCGCGCCCGATCCTCGAGCGCTCCGGCCTGAGGGCCGTGACCACGACGACCCCGTACGTCTGGACCCGCTGACCGAGCGCCAGGTCAGAGGTGCTGGTAGTCGATCTCCAGGAAGTCCGCCACCTCGGGCACCCAGCGGTCCGTGACGAACGCGGTGTGGACGGGGTGGGCGTTGTAGGCGTCGTACGCCGCCTGGTCAGCGAACTCCATCGAGAAGCCGAACGCGAAGTCGTTCTTCGCGCTGGTCTGCCGCAGCTGCTCGAACGACTCGACGCCGGGGATGTCGGCCAGCCCACGTGCGGTGGCGAGGAAGTCCTGCTCCTCGGCCGAGCCGGGAGCGTGGTGGAGGCGGAAGGCGACCGTGTGCCGGATCATGCGCCAAGGCTAGGGGCCTGCCCGAAGCCGCCGCGAAATCGATGACGCGGAACGGGAACATCCACGCGCGTCGTGCGTTGAACCGGGTGATGAGAGTTGAGCCGGATCGACTCAACTGTTTTGCCAGTTCGGACGCCAGACGTCAGGATGGTGGACATCGGCGGGTGCTCCGGCACCCGGACCCACGACGTCGTCCCCGGACATCCCGGGGCCACAGCAGGAGGTAGACACACATGGCACGAGCGGTCGGCATCGACCTGGGCACGACGAACTCCGTCGTCGCCGTCCTCGAGGGTGGCGAGCCCTCCGTCATCGCCAACGCCGAAGGCGCCAGGACCACCCCGTCCGTCGTGGCCTTCACCAAGTCCGGCGAGGTGCTCGTCGGAGAGGTCGCCAAGCGGCAGGCGGTCACCAACGTCGACCGCACCATCCGGTCCGTCAAGCGCCACATGGGCGAGGACTGGAAGGTCGAGATCGACGACAAGACCTTCACCCCCCAGCAGATCAGCGCCTTCGTGCTCCAGAAGCTCAAGCGCGACGCCGAGGCCTACCTCGGCGAGCCCGTGACCGACGCGGTCATCACCGTCCCGGCGTACTTCTCCGACGCGCAGCGCCAGGCGACCAAGGAGGCCGGCGAGATCGCGGGGCTCAACGTCAGCCGCATCGTCAACGAGCCGACCGCGGCTGCCCTGGCCTACGGCCTCGACAAGGGCGACGACCAGACGATCCTCGTCTTCGACCTCGGTGGTGGCACGTTCGACGTCTCCCTGCTCGAGATCGGCGAGGGCGTCGTCGAGGTCAAGGCGACCTCCGGTGACAACCACCTCGGTGGTGACGACTGGGACAACCGCGTCGTGGAGTGGATGGTCAAGAAGTTCAAGGACAACAACGGCGTCGACCTCGGTGCCGACAAGATCGCCAAGCAGCGCCTCCAGGAGGCCGCGGAGAAGGCGAAGATCGAGCTGTCCTCGAGCTCCGAGACCACGGTCCACCTGCCCTACATCACGCACGGCGAGGGCGGCCCGCTGCACTTCGAGGAGAAGCTCACCCGCAGCGAGTTCCAGAAGCTGACCAACGACCTGCTCGAGCGCACGCGCGCCCCGTTCCAGTCGGTGCTCAAGGACGGCGGCGTCGCCGTCGCCAACATCGACCACGTGGTGATGGTCGGCGGCTCGACCCGCATGCCCGCGGTGACCGAGCTCGTCAAGGAGCTGCTCGGCGGCAAGGAGCCCAACAAGGGCGTCAACCCCGACGAGGTCGTCGCAGTCGGTGCTGCGCTGCAGGCCGGTGTCCTCAAGGGCGAGGTCAAGGACGTCCTGCTCCTCGACGTCACGCCGCTGTCCCTCGGCATCGAGACCAAGGGCGGCGTGATGACCACGCTGATCGAGCGCAACACCACGATCCCAACCAAGCGCTCGGAGATCTTCACCACGGCCGACGACAACCAGCCGTCCGTGGAGATCAAGGTGGCGCAGGGTGAGCGCCAGATGTGGTCGCAGAACCAGCCGCTCGGCAACTTCGAGCTGACCGGCCTGCCGCCCGCCCCCCGCGGCGTGCCCAAGATCGAGGTCACCTTCGACATCGACGCCAACGGCATCGTGCACGTCGCCGCCAAGGACCAGGCGTCCGGGCGCGAGCAGTCGATGACCATCTCCGGCGGCTCGGCCCTGAGCAAGGACGAGATCGACCGCATGGTCAAGGAGGCAGAGCAGTACGCCGAGGAGGACGCCAAGCGTCGCGAGACGGTCGAGGCCCGCAACCAGGGCGACCAGCTCGTCTACACCACCGAGAAGTTCCTCGCCGACAACACCGACAAGCTCCCCGACGACGTCAAGACCGAGGTCCAGGCCGACGTCGACGCGCTCAAGGAGGCCCTCGCCAAGGAGGACGCCTCCTCCGAGGAGATCGGCGCGGCCGTCACCAAGCTCGGTGAGTCGAGCCAGAAGATGGGCGCCGCGATGTACGCCGCCGCCGAGGCCGAGCAGGCCGCCGCGGGTGGCGCGAGTGGCGCCACCGGTGAGGCCGACGACGACGTCGTCGACGCCGAGATCGTCGACGAGCCCGCCGAGGGTGACGAGGGGTCGACCGGCACCGAGGGTGAGTCCAAGTGACCGAACGCCCCGCCGAGCCCGACCTGGGTCCCGACGTGAGCGACCAGCCGGAGGGGGAGCCCGCCGTGGCTCCCTCTCCGGAGGGGTTCGGCGACGCGGCGGGCGAGGCCCCGTCGCAGACCGAGGTCGAGGAGCAGGTCGCCGGTGACGCCGTCGCAGGTGATGACTCCGGCACCGCCGAGGAGCGTCCGGACGACATCGACACCGACACCGAGGAGGACGAGCTGGCCGCCATGAAGGGACTGCTCGCCGACCTCACCAACGACCTCCAGCGCCTCCAGGCCGAGTACGCCAACTACCGCAAGCGCGTCGACCGCGACCGCCAGCTGGTGGCCGAGAGCGCCGCCTACAAGGCGCTCACCCCCGTCGTCGAGGTCCTCGACACCATCGACCGCGCCAAGGAGCACGGCGAGCTCGAGGGCGGCCTCAAGGCGGTCGCCGAGCAGCTCGAGCGGGTGGTCGCGGCTGCCGGGCTGGTCCGTTTCGGCGAGCCCGGTGACGCCTTCGACCCGACGCTCCACGAGGCGCTGAGCCACCTCGGCACCGACGCAGACGTCGAGGTGACCACCGTCAAGCACGTCGCCAAGGGCGGCTATCGCCTCGGCGACCGCGTCGTCCGCGCGGCCCAGGTGCTCGTGGTCGACCCGGCCGAGGCCTGACCGGCCGACCCGGCTGATGAGGGAAGGGAGGTTCATCCATGGCTGAGACCGACGGTTTCCGCAACGACTGGGCGACCAAGGACTTCTACCAGGTCCTTGGCGTCGCCAAGGATGCGAGCGCGGCCGACATCAAGAAGGCCTACCGCAAGCTCGCCCGGGAGAACCACCCCGACTCCAACCCCGGCAACGACGCCAAGCACGACACGTTCAAGGCGGTCGCGGAGGCGTACGACGTCGTCGGCGATCCCGACAAGCGCAAGAAGTACGACGAGTTCCGTTCGCTGCAGGCGACCGGCGGCTTCGGCGCAGGCATGGGCGGCGGTGGCTTCGGTGGAGGAGGCTTCAACCTCGACGACCTGCTCCGCGACCGCGGCGGCTCCGGCGGGCTCGGCGACATGTTCGGCGACATCTTCGGGGGTGGGGCCCGCGGCCGCACCCAGCAGCAGGCGCGCCCGAGGCGCGGCGCCGACGCCGAGACGACGGCCACCATCGGCTTCACCGACGCGCTCGACGGCGTGACCGTCTCGCTCCGGCTGACGTCCGACGCGGCGTGTGCCACCTGCCAGGGCACCGGCGGCAAGCCCGGCACCCGGCCGCACATCTGTCCCGAGTGCGAGGGCGCGGGCTTCGTCGTGGCCGGCACGGGTGGCGCGTTCTCGATCAACGAGACCTGCCCCGCGTGCGGCGGCCGCCAGCTCGTCTACGACGAGGCGTGCCCGACCTGCCACGGCAGCGGGCGCGGCACCTCCGCGCGGTCGATCCAGGCCCGGATCCCGGCGGGGGTCAAGGACGGCGCCAGGATCCGCCTCAAGGGCAAGGGTGCGCCAGGTGAGCAGGGTGGCCCTCCGGGTGACCTGTTCGTCACGGTGAAGGTGACTCCGCACCGCGTCTTCGGGCGCAAGGGCGACAACCTCACCCTCGACGTACCCGTCTCCTTCGACGAGGCGGCCCTCGGGGCGGAGGTGAAGATCCCGACCCTGGGTGGCGCTCCGGTCACCCTCAAGCTGCCGCCCGGCACGCCCAACGGACGCACCTTCCGGGTGCGCGGCAAGGGCGCCACCCGGCGCGACGGGAGCAAGGGCGACCTGCTGGCCACCGTCGAGGTCCAGGTGCCGGCCACTCTCGACCAGACCGCGCGCGAGGCCCTCGAGGCCTATCGCGCGGCCACCGCCGGCAAGCCGCTGCGCAACGGACTGTTCGAGTCATGAGCACCCCGCATGAACACCCCACGACGTTCTTCGTCTCCTCCGCTCCGCTCCTCCGTCGAACAACGCCGCGGGGACCCCGCATGAACACCGCATGAGCACCTCGCCGTTCTCGCCCCAGCCCAACCCGGAAGCCGCGGTCTACGTCATCAGCGTCGCTGCGGAGCTGACCGGCCTGCACCCCCAGACGCTGCGGGCCTACGAGCGGATGGGGCTGATCGAGCCCGGGCGCACCGGCGGAGGCGGTCGGCGCTACTCCCACCGCGACCTCGAGCGCCTGCGCCAGATCGCGGACCTGACCAGCGCCGGCATCGGCATCGAGGGCGTACGCCGGATCATGGCGCTCGAGCTGCAGGTCGACGCGCTCCGCGCGCGCAACGAGGAGCTGCTGGCCGAGCTCGACGCCGTACGTCGCATGCTCGCCATGCGCGGTGCCGCGCAGGCGCCGGCCAACAAGCTCCCGGTGCTCCACCAGGCCGCGGGCCAGTCGATGGTCGTCTGGCGACGGAGGAGCTGAGCCGTGCCGAGGATCGACCGGGCCGTCGCCGACGTCGTCGCCACGCCTGAGGAGGTCTACGCCGCCTTCGTCGACCCTGAGGCCCTGGGCGCCTGGTTGCCACCCGACGGCATGCGTGGCGAGCTCTCCGAGGCTCGTCTGCACGAGAGCGGTGGCTTCACCATGACGCTCCACTACGACGAGGCGCCTGAGGGTGGCGGGAAGACCACGTCCGACACCGACGTGACGCACGTCGTGATCGACGAGCTCGTGCCCGGCGAGCGGGTGGTGTGGGGCGTCGAGTTCGAGTCCGACGACCCCGGCAACGCCGGCCGGATGACGATGACCTGGACGTTCACCGCCCGCGGCGGCGGGACCCGGGTCGCGATCGACGCGACCGACGTCCCGGCGGGCATCGACGCCGACGCCCACCAGCAGGGGCTAGACGCGTCCCTGGCCCACCTGGCCGCGTACTGCGGAGCGCCCGACTCCTGATCCTGCGCAGGCCCGGACGCTGTGGTGCCTGCCGCTAGGGTGCCCGGGTGCGGCAGCGCAATCTCGAGACGGCGGACCGGTGCGCGTCACCGGTTTGCTTCTCCGGGGCTACCCCGGGGACCACCGGAACGTTCGGGCACAGCACCGCGCGCGACTCGCTGCGCTCCGCTGCAGGTCATCGCGCGCACGACGGGACAGGTCGGGCTGCGCTGCCGCACCCCGCCCCAGCCATCGCGTCGCGGTCCGGATGAGGTCCGACCTGGCGCGTGCCCTGGCCGCCGGGTTCCTCGCCGGCGAGTGGACCCAGGAGGGTCTCGTCGAGAACGGGACGGTGGTCCTGGGTCGCCGTCCCCGGTGGCTGGCCCCCCTCGTCCGGCAGACGCTCGCCCTCTACCCCCGCGCCCCGGGCGACCGCCCCCGGGAGCTCGCGGCCAACATCGCCACGCGCCCGGCGGCGGCCAAGGCAGGGGCCGCCTCCGCGCGCGTGCACACCGTGGCGGGGACGGCGATGCTCACCAACCGGTGGCGACTCCCCGTGCTCGATGGCCTCGACGACGTCGCGGCGTTCCTCGGCGTCAGCGGGTCCGAGCTCGACTGGTTCGCCGACCCCCGACACCTCGCGCGCAGCGCGTCGGACGTGCCCCTCCAGCACTACCGGGTGAGCCATCGCCCGGCCCCCAGCGGCGCGATCCGGGTCCTCGAGGCACCCAAGCCGAGGCTCAAGGTCATCCAGCGCCGGCTGCTCGACGAGGTGGCGTCCCTGATCCCGCCACACGACGCGGCCAGGGGCTTCCGTCCCGGCGGCTCGGTGCGGTCCTATGCCTCGCCCCACGCCGGCAGGAGCGTCGTCCTGCGGCTCGACCTCGAGGCGTTCTTCGCCAGCGTCACCGTCTCCCGCGTCTACGGCATCTGGCGCACCGCCGGCTACCCCGAGCCCGTGGCGCACTGCCTGGCCGGTCTGGTCACGTGCGTCCTGCCGCGCTCGGCCTGGCGCGCCGTCCCCAAGCCCGCGGACGAGGGTCTCCTGGACGCCCACTGGCGCCTGGGCCGTCGACTCGCCGTCCCGCACCTCCCGCAGGGCGCGCCCACGTCGCCGGCGATGGCGAACCTGGGGGCCTTCCGGCTCGACGTACGGCTCACCGCGCTGGCCAGGTCGTGGGGCGGGCGCTACACGCGGTACGCCGACGACCTGGCCTTCTCGGGAGCGGCGGGCTGGGGGACGGGCACCTCCAGGCTGATCGAGGCGATCGAGGACATCGTGAAGGACGAGGGCTTCAGGCTGAATGCCCGCAAGACGGGAGTCATGCCCCGTGCGGGCCGGCAGCGCCTCGCTGGCCTGGTCGTCAACGACCGGCCGCGTGTGGCGCGGTCCCAGGTCGACGTCCTGCGGGCCATCCTGCACAACTGCCACAGGTACGGACCCAGCACCCAGAACCGCGACGACGTCCCCGCCTACGAGGACCACCTCCGCGGTCGGATCGCCTGGGTCGCTCAGCACGACCCGGTGCGCGGAGCCCGGCTGCAGGCCGTGCACGACAGCATCGACTGGAGCCGGTGAGCCACGTCGCCGCGCGAGTGTCCCTGCGACCGCGTAGGTTCAGGGGTGTGATCGAGCGATGAGCAAGCCATGAGCAAGATGGACAACCTGCGGGCGATGCGCGAGGCCAAGTACGCCGCAGCACAGAAGCGGTCGGCGAGTGCGCCGGCCAGGCCCGCGGCCCGGCCCCCCGTCGCGCCGCCGGTGGCGGCTGAGAAGGCTGCGCCCGGACCGGCTTCCGGGCCCGCACCCGAGACGGTCTTCGGCACCGACTCGGCGGCGAGCGAGGAGCTGTGCGGTCACCGCAACATGAGCGGCCGCACCTGCACGCGCGAGCGCGCACACGCGGCCAAGAGCCACCGCTACTCCTGACCTCCTGCCGGGCTCGACTGAGCACCCAGTGGGTCGCCAGTCGGGCCCGGACCAGCGACGATCGAGGGCATGACCAGTGCCTCCCGCGTCGTGTCCGTCCTGGCAAAGGTCCTCGGCGGCCTGCTCGCGCTCGTCGTCCTGGCCTACCTCGGGTTCAACGGAGCGTCACTCGTGCAGGCGCACCAGAAGCGCGACGTCCTCGCTGACCTGGTGACCGCCGAGCTCGAGAAGGCCCTGCCCCCTGCGGCGGACCGACAGCAGGACGTGGTCGCTGCCGCCGCCCGTGAGCCGGACGAGCGCTGGATCGAGCAGCACTGCGAGTTCGACACCGACGACGCCGGCTGGATCGTGCAGAGCTACCGCGAGGTCTGCACGATCCGCGGGGTCGCGGCCTGGCGCGTGGAGTCCGCCGACGAGGCACGTGACCTGCTCGCGGTCGAGGGACGGGCGGGACTGGCCCACGACGGGTGCGAGCCGATCGGATTCGTGGACGAGGCGGCGGTGACCTTCGTCGACGCGGCCACTGCCGACGGTGAGCCGTGGTGCACTCGCACCCTCAGCGCTCCCGGCTCGGCCCGTGGCCTGGTGGGCGACCGCGCGCCGCTCGAGGCGGGCCGCTGGCTCCTGGTCATTGACGAGCGGCCGCTGGTCGACGAGCCCATCGGATGCGTGCACTGGTCGGTCATCTTCTGCGACAACCCGTTCGGCGACGACCACGCCTTCGGTGAGGCGCCGGGGTCGTGACGCGTCAGGACGGGTCCGAGAACCGCCTGATCGACTGGTCCTCGTGCGCCATCCGGCGCAGCCCGAGGATCGCCGGCTCGGCCAGCACGCTGCCCAGCAGGGCGTACGTCACCGCCTCGTCCCGGTTCTCCGGCGCGACCAGGCCGACCTCGGCCGCCGCCAGCTCCCGCACGGCTCGGGCGTAGCGCGTCAGTCCCTCGATGGAGACCGGCTGGCCGGCACGGCTCATGGTGTCGAGCGCGGCGGCGACCGCCGTGGCGTGCCGGCCGTCCGGATCCGCGGCGGAGTCGACGGCGCGGACGACCTCTGCCACGGCGTCCCGGCTCTCCTGCGTCGGCTCCTCGGTCACGGCCGGGGAGAGCAGCTGGTGCGCGGCGCCGAGCGCCTCGTGCAGCGACACCGACGGGTCGTCGAGCACGGCCAGCACCTCGCGTACCCGGTCCAGGCGGAAGCCCGCCACGTCGACGAGGGCCCTGATCAGGCGCAGCCGCCGCACGTGCTCGACGTCGTACGTCGCCCGCGTGGCACCGCGTGCCTCGCCCCGCGGCAGCAGGCCCTCGCGCAGGTAGAACTTGATCGTCGGAACCGCGACTCCGCTGCGCTCGGCCAGCTCCGCCATCCACATGAGATCTCCTCGCGTTGCTTTTGGATAGCATACTGTCTAATCTTTGGAGAGTTCGCTATCCAACCCGATCGGAGTGCCCGCATGGAGACCGCCTACGTCCTCTCCGACGAGTCACGCATCCTCACCGGCGTCCTGCTGCTGTCGCTCGTGACGGTGGAGACCGGTGGGCTCTACCTGCTGAAGATCGCGCGCGGGGCGGCCGAGGTGACGCCGTTCCAGGAGAAGTTCGCCCGCGCCGGCCACGCGCACGCCGGGGTGCTGCTGATCCTCGCCCTGGTCTGCCAGGTGCTGGCCGACTCGACGAGCCAGGGCGGGGCGCTGGACTGGTTGTCGCGGTCCGGCGTCGCCGTGTCGGCGCTCCTGATGCCCGGCGGCTTCTTCTTCTCCTCGATGGGAGCCGGGCGCACCGAGCCCAACCGGCTGATAGTGCTGGTGCTCGCGGGCGCCCTGCTGCTCGCGCTGAGCCTGACCAGCCTGGGCGTCGGCCTGCTCACTGCCTAGGCGAGCCACCGGCCCGGGCGGGCCAGGCCCTCGGGCAACACGGTGGTCGCGTCGCCCACCGACGCGTTGACCTGGGGCTGGGTCAGGAAGAGCGCCGAGGAGAGATCGCTCCCACGGACGTCGGCGTCGCGCAGGTCCGCGCCGAGCAGGTCCGCCTCCCGGAGGTCTGCCCCGCGCAGGTCGGCCCTGATCATCGTCGCGCCGCGAAAGCCCCAGCCTCGGAGGTCGCCCGTCAGGCGGATTTCGGCCAGGTCTGCGCGGGACCGGTCGCGAGCGGCCGGCCACGGGCGTCGTACGCGAGCGCTGGCGTCGGCGAGCAGGCCCCCGACCCGCTGGTGCAGGGAGTCGAGGTCGTAGGTCAGCAGGGTCTCGGGGTCGGCCTCGGTCAGCGTCGTGATCTCGGCGCGCGCTGACTCGGCCGCAGGGTCGGGCGAGCGTCGGCCGACCTCGGTGAGGTGCACGAGCATCTCGTGCAGCTGGCGCATCACCGAGAGGACCGCGCCCATCTCGCCCAGGTTGTCCTGCTCGCGCCACGAGCGGCCGGAGTAGGTGACCTGGGAGACCTGCTGGCCCGCGCCGAAGCACTCGAAGACGGTGCACCCCGGCCAGCCGTCCTCGCGCAGGGAGGTGTGGATGCCGCACCGGTCGTCGTCGAGCAGGTTGAGGCACGGAGTGCCACCGGGCTTGTCGACGCCGAACCCGGAGGCGGCCGCGAAGGGGAGCAGCACGCAGCACAGCCCGAAGCATCTCGAGCAGTCGGACATGAGCTCAGGCGTCGCCACCGGCAGATCGTGCCACCGCGGGGTGGGGAGAGGGCCCGGCGGCCTCAGGAGTACAAGTTCCCCGTGATGGCGAAGGCGTTGAGCACGGCCATGAGGAGGAACAGCGGGCCGACCACCCGGTTGTCAGTGAGGAGCTTGGTCATACACCGAGTCTGCCCCTGTTGTCTCAAGAACGAACCAAGTCCACGGCAAAAAATCGTCTCGGACTGGTGGAGGTCGTGCCAGTGCCTCTCTCTAGGCTGGCGCCGTGAGTGCGCTGCTGATCGCCGGGACGACGTCGGACGCCGGGAAGACGATCGTGGTCACCGCGCTCTGCCGGGCGTTCGCCAGGCGGGGGATCAAGGTGGCGCCCTTCAAGGCGCAGAACATGTCCAACAACTCCATGGTGTGCGCCGACGGGGCCGAGATCGGCCGCGCCCAGTGGATCCAGGCGGTGGCAGCCGGCGTCGAGCCCGAGGCCGCCATCAACCCGGTGCTGCTCAAGCCGGGCGGCGACCGTCGCAGCCACGTCGTCGTGATGGGCCGGCCCGGCGGGACGATCGACTCCCAGGACTTCGTGGGTGGGCGCACCCACCTGCGAGACGCGGCGTACGCCGCCTTCGACGACCTCGCCTCGCGCTACGACCTGGTCGTGGTGGAGGGCGCGGGCAGCCCCGCGGAGATCAACCTGCGCGCCGGTGACTACGTCAACATGGGCCTCGCGCAGCACGGCCGGATCCCGACCGTCGTGGTCGGCGACATCGACCGTGGCGGCGTCTTCGCCGCCCTCTTCGGCACCGTCGCGCTGCTGGACGGGGCCGACCAGGCGCTCGTCTGCGGCTTCGTGATCAACAAGTTCCGCGGCGACCTCGACCTGCTCCGCCCCGGTCTCGACGAGATCCGGGCTCTGACCGGGCGGGAGGCGTACGGCGTGCTGCCGTGGCACCCGGACCTCTGGCTCGACTCCGAGGACGCCCTCGACCTCGCCGGGCGCCGGGCGTCGGACGAGCAGGCCCGGTTGCGGGTCGCCGTGGTGCGGCTGCCGCGCATCTCCAACTTCACCGACGTCGACGCCCTCGGCATCGAGCCCGGCGTGGACGTCACCTTCGCCTCTGAGGCCCGCGCGCTGGCCGGCGCCGACCTCGTGGTGCTGCCCGGCACCCGCGCGACGCTGGCGGACCTGGGCTGGCTGCGCGAGCGCGGCCTCGACCGGGCCGTGCTCGACCACGCGGCTGCCGGCAAGCCGGTGCTGGGGATCTGCGGTGGCTTCCAGATGCTCGGCCGGCGGATCACCGACCCCGACGGCGTGGAGGGCGCGGCCGGCGCCGACGAGCCCGGTCTCGGCCTGCTCGACGTCACGACGACCTTCGCCGGCGAGAAGGTGCTCCGGCTGCCGACCGGCTCAGCGCTGGGCGTACCCGCCCACGGCTACGAGATCCACCACGGCCGCATCGAGCGCCACGGCGGCGAGGAGTTCCTCGGCGGCGCCCGGTCCGGCGCGGTCCTCGGGACCATGTGGCACGGCAGCCTGGAGGGCGACGAGCTCCGGCGGGCCCTGCTGTCGGAGGTGTCGCGCGCGGCAGGGGCGTCGTACATGCCGGCGGACGTGAGCTTCGCCGAGCTGCGGGAGCGGCGGCTGGACCTCCTCGGCGACCTCGCCGAGGAGCACCTCGACCTCGACGCCCTGCTCGACCTCGCCAACTCGGGAGCGCCACCCGGGCTGCCGGCGCTGGAGCCGGGGGCGTCGCGATGAGGGTGCTGGTCCTGGGCGGGACGAGCGAGGCGCGGGAGCTGGCGGTCATGCTCGAGGCCACTGACGTGCAGTTCGTGTCGTCGCTCGCCGGCCGGGTCGAGCGGCCACGGCTGCCGGTCGGACCGGTGCGGATCGGTGGGTTCGGAGGCGTCGCGGGACTGCGCGGCTGGCTGCGTGGCCACCGCATCGACGCGGTCGTCGACGCGACCCACCCCTTCGCCGAGGGGATGTCGGCCAACGCCGTCGTCGCCTGCCGCGCCGAGGACGTGCCGTTGCTCCGGCTGGAGCGACCCGGCTGGGGCGGGGCTCCCGGGTCGGAGGACTGGCACTGGGTCGACGACCACTCCGTGGCCGCCGCGTTGACGGCGCGGCTGGGCCGGCGTCCGCTGCTGACGGTCGGACGCCAGCCGCTTGACCACTTCGTCGGGCCGCTGGCCGGCCACCGGGCCGTGGTGCGGGTCGTCGACCCGCCCGAGGTCGACCTGCCGTCGCCGTGGACGGTGCTGATGGACCGCGGTCCCTACGACCTCGCCGGCGAGCTCGAGCTCCTCGGCGAGCACGACATCGACGTCCTCGTCACCAAGGACAGCGGCGGCACCTACACCTGGCCCAAGATGGCGGCTGCCGGACAGCTGGGCGTGCCCGTGGTCGTCGTACGCCGTCGCGCGGCGGTCGATGCCGTTGAGACGGTGCCGGACGCAGGCGCGGCCGCGGAGTGGGTCGCCGCCCGCGCCTGAGTGATGAGTTCTCCCGCCCGTCGCCGTCATACGTGGTGACAGGACACGACGAGGCGGAAGGATGACGCGATGTGTGCGCACGCGCTGATGGAGGGACTGGACGTGAGCGGTCTGGGTGAGGTCGACGAGGCGGAGTTCTCGGGGATGGCGGAGCGCCACCGCCGCGAGCTGCACGTGCACTCCTATCGGATGCTCGGCTCGTTCGAGGACGCCGAGGATGCCGTTCAGGAGACGTTCCTCCGGGCCTGGCGGCGACGGGAGACCTTCGAGGGCCGGTCGACCTTCCGCGCCTGGCTCTACAAGATCGCCACCAACACCTGCCTCGACCTGCTCGCCAAGCGGCGCCCGGAGCCCGCGACCGGCGGCGAGGTGCTGTGGTTGCAGCCCTACCCGGACCGGCTGCTCGAGGAGCTGCGCGCGGACGACGCCGACGAGCCCGAGGCGGTGGCCGTCGCACGCGAGACGATCGAGCTGGCCTACATCGTCGCGGTGCAGCACCTCGCACCGCGACCGCGCGCCGTGCTCATCCTGCGTGACGTCCTCGGCTGGCCCGCGAAGGACGTCGCCGAGCTCCTCGGCGACTCCGTCAACTCCGTCAACAGCGCGCTCCAGCGAGCCCGCGCCGGCATGCGCGAGCACCTGCCCGCCGAGCGCCAGGACTGGACCGGCGGCGAGGACGACGCCGACACCCGCGAGCTCGTACGCCGCTTCACCGAGGCCAGCGTGGCCGTCGACATCGACACGATCGCGACCATGCTGCGCGACGACGTGCGGTTCGCGATGCCGCCGACGCAGGGCCTGCTCATCGGTCGCGACGCGGTGCTCGCGGACTGGGTCGCGGGCGGCTATCCCGACATGAGCGGCCTGCGCTCGGTCCCCACGTCGGTGAACCGGCAGCCCGCGGTCGGCTACTACCTCTGGCGCGACGACGTGGCGGCCTACCTGCCACTCTCCATCGACGTGCTGCGCATCAGCGGCGGCATGGTCACGGAGGTCACCATCTTCGGCCCCGAGCACTTCGCCCGGCTCGGCCTGCCCGAGCGGGTGCAGGCCGACGGCACGGAGGTCTCGCGATGACCGCCACCGACACGGTGACCCGTCTCCCCGCCACCCACCGCTTCCGCAGGCTCGTCGGCGCCGGACTGGTCGCAACGCTCGTGGCGACGGTGGCCGCCGGGCTCGTCGCCGCCGTGGCCCGGGCGGCAGGCGTCGACTTCGTGGTCGACGGAGGGGAGACGATCCCGGTCTCCGGCGTCGCCTTCCAGGCCGGCGTCTTCTCGCTGGTCGGGCTGCACCTGGTCCTCGCCGCGGTGATGGTCCCCGTGCTGGCTCGCAGCCTGCGCCAGGTCAGCGACCCCGCCTGAGGGCGAGCACTGCCGCGACGACAACCGCGGCGGGCGGAGTGGGTGCAGCACAGGGGTTGAGCGCGGCAGTTGGGCGTGGTCCCGGTCGTATCGTGGAGGCATGTCCACCTCGGGCCTCACCCCTGCCCAGCCCTCAAGCTCCAGTTCCCGCAGTCACTGGCGGTCTATGACGACTACGCCGCCGCGCAGAAGAGCGTCGACTTCCTCGCCGACGCCGACTTCCCCGTCGACCAGCTGATGATCGTCGGCACTGACCTCAAGCGGATCGAGCGGGTGACGGGCCGGCTGACGTGGTCGAAGATCGCGGCCGGCGGCATCCTCTCCGGCCTCTGGCTGGGCATCTTCGTCGGTCTGATCTTCGCGCTGTTCACCAACGAGAACATCTGGCAGGTGCTGCTGAGCACCGCCTTCATGGGCGCGACCTTCGGCCTCGTGTGGGCGCTCACCGGCTACGCCTTCACCCGCGGTCAGCGCGACTTCTCCTCCGTCACGCAGGTCGTGGCGACGAAGTACGAGGTGCTCGTCGAGAACAAGCACGCCGCCCGTGCGCGTGAGCTCCTCGCGGGGCTGCCGGGCGCGCTGCCGGACCCGTTCGCGTAGGCCTCAGCGCCTGAGCGCGACGAGCACCGCTGCAGCCGCCGCGCCGGTGCCGACGTGGCGCGCCAGCCGCACCGCGCGGCCGATGTCGCCCGCGGTCGGTGGTGGTCCGTCGCCCAGCCGGACCCGGTCCTCGACACCGTGGGAGTAGTGGTTGCGGCCACCGAGGCGTACGCCGAGCGCGCCGGCGAAGGCGGCCTCGACGACGCCGGCGTTGGGGCTCGGGTGCCGCCGGGCGTCGCGGACCCACGCCGCGATGGCGGCCCTGGGTCGCCCTCCTACCGTGGGGGCGAGGCCGGCAGCGAGGAGCCCACTGAGCCGCGCGCCGGGCAGGTTGAGGAGGTCGTCGAAGCGCGCCGACGCCCAGCCGAAGCGGCGGTAGCGTTCGCCGCGATGGCCGACCATCGCGTCCAAGGTGTTGGCGGCGCGGTAGCCGAGCAGCCCAGGGACGCCGAGCACCGCGCCCCACACGAGCGGTGCGACCACCGCGTCGGAGGTGTTCTCCGCGACCGACTCGACACAGGCCCGGCTGACCTCGCTCCCGTCGAGGACGCTCGTGTCACGGCCGACGAGGTGGGTGAGCCGCTGTCGAGCGCCGGACAGGTCGTCGGCGGCGAGGAGGTCGTGGACGGCCGTCGCCTCCCGGCCGAGTGAGGTGCCGCCGAGCACGGTCCACGTGGCGGCGGCCGTGAGGAGGGTGTGGACGACGGGGTGGCCCGTCGACCGTCGCTCGACTGCGGCGCCGAGCGCCGTGACGCCCCCGGCCAGGACGACCAGGTGGACGACGCCGCGGGCCCGCGAGTCGGCGTACGTCCGCGTCTCCAGGGCGGCGGCGACGCGGCCGAACCCCGCGACGGGATGGGCGCGCCGCGGGTCGCCGAAGCGGCGGTCGGCGAGGTGGCCGAGCGCGATGCCCAGCGCCCGGCTCACCCCCACTGACACGTGGTACCTCAGAGCGACGCGGCGAGCTCGCGCCGGGCCCGGACCGCGTCGTGCTGCCGCCACGTGCGGTCCACCAGGACCGTCAGGGCGGCGCCGATGACCGCCCACAGGGCGAGCAGGGTCAGCAGCGACGCGACACGGAAGTCCCAGAGGAGGCCGGCCGGGAAGTCGCCGAGCTCGTCGACCTTCGGGAACGCGAGGGCGGCGACGACCACGATGACGGCGTACGTCGCGGCGCCGGCGACGACGCCCGGCACCCCGCTCCACAGGCGTACGGCCGCGCGGGCCACCGCCACTGCCGCGAGCACGGCGAGCACCGAGACCGCGAGGAACCCGAAGTAGAGCGCGGTGCGGTTGTCGATGGTCTCGCCGGACCCGACGGCCGGAGGTGTCGCGGGGTACTTGAGGAACGGCACGACGCTGAAGGAGACCGCGCCCAGTAGCGCGACGAGCGCCGTGCTGGCCGCGGGTCGCAGCCCGCCGAGCCGGCCGAGGCCGACGGCGGCGAGCAGGCCTGTGAGTCCGCCCAGCACCACGCCGATGGCGAGGGTGCCGGTGGCCAGGCCCAGGGTCGACTGCGTGGCGCGGGTGACGACCGCGTCCTCGTCGTCGTGGGAGTGGCCCGCGGCTGGGTCGTCACTGTGCTCGTGGTCGGCTGCCGTGGCGCCGGCAGCCTCCTCGAGCGCGATGGCCCGGTCGACCTGGGGCTCCCCGACGGTGTACGCCACGACGAACGCGGCGATCCCGGCGAGGAGACCGGCGACGAGACCCTGGACCAGGAAGGTTCGGGTGCTCATCCCGCGCGCGTCAGTGGCAGGGGAAGCCGAGCAGGTGCCGGCCGTCGTGGACCCACTCGTGGATCGCGGTGCCCTCGGGGATGGTGATCGCGCCCTGCGCCGAGCTGATCAGCACGAGCACGGACATGGCGAACAGGGCGCCGAAGGCGAGCCAGGGAGCGAGCTCCCGGGCCGGGATGACGAGGTCGGACGGAGCTGAGCCCGCACCTGAGATCGAGGTGGGGCTGGAGATGGCGTGCGCCATGGTTCCTCCTTCGGGATGAAAGCGTCCCGGGTAGTGGGGATTGACTTCCAGTCCGTCGGGTCTGACTTCACCGCTCCTTTGTGCTTTGGAGCGGTGTCACAGTAGCGCCACTGTGCCGGATTCCCACCGGCTTCCTCAGGACTGGGTGCGTGGAGCGTAGCGCACCCAGCAGGTCGTCGGTGACCGGCGTGCGCCGGGCGCTGATGCGGACCCATGAGTCGTCGAGGCCGGGGAAGGTGTCGGCTCTGCGGACCGCGAAACCCAGGCTGCGCAGGACTTCCCGGCTTCCTCGTCCCGTCCTGGCCAGCACGAAGGGAGCGGTGCTGGGGACCGTCTCGATGCCGAGCTCCTCGAGTCCCTGCGCGAGGTGGTCGCGCCTGTGGGCAAGCTCCTCGGCTCTCCTCCTGGCCTCGTCCCGTGCCGTCTCGGTGCTGGTGGCGACGAGCGCGGCGATCGCCGGCGCGGAGACCGACCAGGGTGTCTGGAGCGCGCGCAGGTCGGCGACGAGGTGAGGCTCGGTGAGGAGGTAGCCGGCGCGGATGCCGGGGATCGACCAGATCTTGGTGAGGCTGCGGAGCACGACGATGCCGGGCACCCGTTCGTCGGCCAGCGTCTCGACCTCGTCGTCGAGGAAGGCCTCGTCGACCACGACCAGCCGGCCAACCCTCGCGAGGCTCGTGATCGCGGAGGCGGGGTGGCGTACGCCGGTGGGGTTGGTCGGGTTGCCGATGACCACGAGGTCGGCGTCGTCGGGCACCTGCCTCGGGTCGAGGCGGAACCCGTCGTCGTGCGTCAGGACGACCTGACCGGGCGCGTGCCCGGCGGTGCGCAGCGCGACCTCGGGCTCGGTGAACTGGGGATGTACGACGACCGCGTGTCGCCACGGCCGCAGCCTCGCGACGAGGGTGAAGGCCTCGGCGGCGCCGGCGGTGGCGAGGACGTCGCCGGTGCCGCGCCCGTGCCTGCGCGCCACGGCCGTCTCGGCCGCGCTTGCGTCGGGATAGCTGTCCGAGTCCGTGATCGAGTCGGCCAGCGCGCGGTCGAGCCAGCGCGGGCGGGGACCGTCGAAGACGTTGACGGCGAGGTCGACCAGGCCGGGCGTGGCCTCGCGGTCGCCGTGGTGGCGCAGGTCCGGGCCGGCGTACGCCGCCGCTGCCGCCGCGAAGCGCTGCGCAAGCTGCGGGTGGCCGGCCCAGTGGGTGTGGAGGTAGGACGCGTGCAGAGTCGATGTCGCCACGCCCGCAGGGTCGGGCATCAGCCAGGCCGGGTCGCCGTCGTCGACGCCCGTGAGGTGAGTGCGGTGGAACTCGTGGCCGGTGACCTGCTCGCCCGCGCGGCTCAGCAGGTTGTCGGTCGGAGTGGTGGCGGTGCGGTAGGACAGCGTCAGCCTCGGCGCCATCTCAGCAGCCGCGGCGATCGCACCGACCATCGGGACGGCCGGCCCCTCGGGTCCCCGCACCGACTCGCAGAGGTAGAGCAGCCCGGCGCACTCGGCGACCGTGGGCAGTCCCCGGCCGATCGACGTACGGATGTCGCGCCGGAGGCGCTCGTTGGCGCCGAGCTCGGCGGCGTGCATCTCCGGGAAGCCGCCGCCGAGGTAGAGCCCCGTCGTGCCCTCCGGGAGCCGTGTGTCGATGAGCGGGTCGAGCTCCACGATCTCGGCCCCGGCCGCGCGCAGGAGCTCGACCGTCTCGGCGTAGCGGAACGTGAAAGCCCGGCCTCCCGCGACCGCGATGCGCGCGCCCTTCGCGCCGTTGCCTCCGCTCGGTAGTCCGCTGCGGAACGCCGGTGTCTCGGACGCTCCGCCTGGCCTTTCGCAGCGGACTACCTCGACGGACGGGTCCCAGGGAGTCTCGCGCAGGTCCGGCGCCGCCGACGCGAGGCGTACGACCCGCTCGAGGTCGACCGCCCCGGCGATCTGCGCCGCCAGCCGGTCGAGCGCGGCCGCGGCATCCGCCCGCTCCGCCGCCGGCACCAGCCCCAGATGACGCGACGGAGCCTCGATCCCGTCGTCGCGCTGGAGGGTGCCGAGCACCGGCAGCCGGTCGCCGATGGAGCGCACCACCTCCTCCGCATGCCGCTCGGAGCCGGCCTTGTTGAGGATCACGCCGACCACGTCGACCGGCGGCTGCGCCCACGTCATCAGCCCGTGGATCGTCGCGGCGATGGTGCGCGACGCCGACGAGATGTCGACGACCAGGATCACCGGAGTGCGCGTGACGGCGGCGACGTGGGCGGTCGACGCGAAGCCGTCGCCACCGATCTGGCCGTCGTACAGGCCCATCACGCCCTCGATGACGGCCAGGTCCGCGCCGGCGGCGCCGTGCAGCAGCAGCGGGACGAGGCGCTTCTCGCCGACGAGGTGCGGGTCGAGGTTGCGGCCGGGGCGGCCGGTGGCGAGCGCGTGGTAGCCGGGGTCGATGTAGTCGGGGCCGACCTTGTGGCCGCTAACGGTGTGGCCGGCGCGGGCGAGCGCGGCCATCAGGCCGGTGGCGACGGTGGTCTTGCCGTGGCCGGAGGCCGGGGCGGCGACCATCAGTCGCGGGAGGCTCACCACTCGATGCCTCGCTGGCCCTTCTGCCCGACATCCATCGGGTGCTTGACCTTGCCCATCTCGGTGACGAGGTCGGCGGCCTCGACCAGGCGCGGGTCGGCGTTGCGGCCGGTGATCACGACGTGCTGGCGGCCGGGGCGCTCGACCAGCGCGGTCACGACGTCGTCGACGTCGACCCAGCCCCACTTCATCGGATAGGTGAACTCGTCCATGACGTAGAGGTCGTGCCGCTCCTCGGCCAGCGCGCGCTTGATCTCGTCCCAGCCCTCGGCCGCGGCCGAGGCGTGGTCGTCCTCGGTCCCGCCCTTGCGCGACCACGACCAGCCGGCGCCCATCTTGTGCCAGGTGACCGGCCCGCCCTCGCCGGTCTCCTCGTGGAGCCGGCCGAGCCGCTCGAGCACGGTCTGCTCGCCGATGCGCCACTTCGCGGACTTCACGAACTGGAAGACCCCGATGTCGAAGCCCTGGTTCCAGCCGCGCAGCGCGAGGCCGAAGGCGGCCGTCGACTTGCCCTTTCCGTCGCCGGTGTGGACCACGACGAGCGGCCGGTTGCGGCGCTGGCGCGTGGTGAGGCCGTCGTCGGGGACGGTGGCCGGGACTCCCTGTGGCACGTCAGCTCCTCCAGCTCTCGAAGTGGATGGCCTCGTCGAGCGGCCGCCCGTCGCGCCAGCCGTGCCGGACCAGGTCGGGCACCTCCTGCAGCCGGGTGACGTGCCCGAGGCAGAGCCACGCGACCGGACGTACGCCGTCGGGCAGGCCGACGAGGTCGGCGAGGAACTCCTCGCGGTAGAACGAGACCCACCCCACGCCGAGCTCCTCGGCGGTGGCGGCGAGCCAGAGGTTCTGGATCGCGAGGCAGGTGGAGTAGAGGCCGGTGTCGGCGATCGCGTGCCGTCCGAGCACGTGCTGCCCGCCGCGCTCCGGGTCGTACGTCACCACGACGCCGAGGCCCGACTCCCGGATTCCCTCGACCTTGATCCTGCCGAAGGTCTCCCGTCGGTCCGGCGGGAGCTCGTCGGCGAAGGTCTGCCGCTCCGTCTCGACGTGCTCGGCAAACCGGTCGCGCTTGTCCTCGTCGAAGACGAGCACGAAGTCCCACGGCTGGCTGTGCCCGACGCTCGGCGCGGAGTGGGCGGCGTCGAGGACGCGGCGCAGCGTCTGCAGGGCGACGGGCTTGCCGCTGAACTCGGCGCGTACGTCGCGGCGGCGCGCGATGACGTCGTACAGGTCCTGACTGAGTGTGGGTGTTCTCATGGGGGAGTTCATGCGACCCGAGCGACGCCCGCCAGCGCCTGGGCGCTGACCTCCGCGATCGGCAGGTGAGTGGCCTGCATGGCTGCGGCGAGCTGGCCGGCGAGCCCGAGCCGCATCGGCCCCTGCTCGCAGTCGACGACGACCGCGCTGATGCCGTGCTCGGCGATCCAGCCCGCGGCGGCCCGGCTGCGGTTGACGGCGTCGGGTCCGTGCGTCGCCCTGCCGTCGGTGATCACGATGAGCAGCGGACGCCTGCGCGGATCGCGCACCTTCTCGACCCGCAGGACCTCGACCGCGGTCAGCAGCCCCTCCGCGAGCGGCGTACGTCCGCCCGCCGGCAGGTCGGCGAGGCGCTTGGCGGCGATGTCGACCGAGTGGGTCGGCGGCAGCGCGACGTCGGCCGAGTCGGCCCGGAAGGTGACCAGTCCGACCTTGTCGCGGCGTTGGTAGGCGTCGAGCAGCAGGCTGAGGATCGCGGTCTTGACCTGCTCCATCCGCTTGCGCGCGGCCATCGAGCCGGACGCGTCGACGCAGAAGAGCACGAGGTTGGCCTCGCGTCCCTCGCGTCGGGCTGTCCGCAGGTCGCTGTCGTGGAAGACCAGGCGGCCGTCGGTCCGACCCCGTGCCCGCTGGTGCGGCGCTGCGGCGCGGATCGTCTCGACGAGGTGGAGGCTGCCGTGCTTCTCGCCCTGCGGCTCGGCCCCGATACGCCGGCCGTTGGTCGTGAGGGCGCGGCTGCGCTTGCCCGACTCCCCGGCCCCGGTGCCGGTGACCTCGAACCGGCGCACCTGGTAGGGCGCAGCGGACCCGACGACACTCTCCATCGTTGGTCGAGGGGGGCGCTCAGCGCCCGTCACGAGACCCTCGTCCTCACTCGTCGGCTGATCCGGGCGGTCCCCATCGCCAGCCCCATCCGATCCGCCGTCCTCCCCCTCCGTTGGTTGAGGAGGGCGCTCTGCCCCATCCGTGGGTTGAGGAGGGCGCTCCGCGCCCGTCTCGAAACCAGACTCATCGGACTCGTCAGCTCCACCCTCGGGTCCCTGCGGAGCAGGCGGCTCCGGATCGGGCTCCTCGTCCCCGAGGACCTGGTCGAGCAGGTCCTCGTCCAGCCCCGGCGCGTCGAACGGATTCCTCCGCCGCCGGTGCGGCAGCGCGAGCAGCGCCGCCTGGCGGATGTCGGCCCGGGTGACGTGGGTCCGGCCGTGCCACGCAGCGTGCGCGATCGCCGTACGCGTGGTGACGATGTCGGCGCGCATCCCGTCGACCTCGAAGGCGGCGCAGACCTCGGCGACCTTGGTGAGCACCGCGTCTGTGAGCTCGACCTCCGGAAGCAGCTTGCGGGCGGCCACGATCCGGTCGGTCAGCGCGCGCTCGGCGTCGGCGTACGACGCGACGAAGGCAGTCGGGTCGGCGTCGAAGGCGAGTCGGCGGCGTACGACCTCGGCGCGCAGCTGCGGGTCGCGCGGCGCGGCGATCTCGACGGTGAGGCCGAAGCGGTCGAGGAGCTGAGGGCGGAGCTCGCCCTCCTCGGGATTCATGGTGCCGACGAGCACGAAGCGGGCGGCGTGGGCGACCGAGACGCCGTCGCGCTCCACGGTGGAGCGGCCCATCGCCGCGGCGTCGAGCAGCAGGTCGACGAGGTGGTCGTGGAGCAGGTTGACCTCGTCGACATAGAGGATGCCGCGGTGGGCGCGGGCAAGCAGGCCGGGCTCGTACTCGGCCACGCCGTCGGCCAGGACCTTCGAGAGGTGCAGCGAGCCGAGCACGCGGTCCTCGGTGGCGCCGACGGGCAGCTCGACGAGGCGTACGGGCCGGGTCTCGGTCTCGGCTTCGAGAGGCCATCTGTTGTCCGGGCCTGGGCCGTCGGGCGAGGTGTCCCCGGGGGCACTCGCGAACCGGTCGCCGGCCACCACCTCGATCGGCGGCAGCACGGAGGCGAGGGCGCGGACGGTCGTGGACTTGGCCGTGCCCTTCTCGCCGCGCACGAGCACGCCGCCGACCTCCGGGGAGATCGTGGTGAGGATCAGGGCCAGCGTCATGTCGTCGCGCTGGCCCACCTGGGGGGCGACGACGGCGGACAGGGGGTAGTGCAGTGGCATGGGGGCTCCCGCTCTCGTTGCCAGCTTCATGGGTGGCGGGAGGCCGGTCTTCGGACTTCCGAGGTCGTGCCTCGGTCACCGCAGCGGGCCCTGTGCCGGATTCTCACCGGCTTCCCAGATTCTCCCCGAATGGGGCACCTCTCGCCTTGTCCGCGTCACGATAGCGTCTGCGGCCATGTCGTCCACTGGGGTGCCCACCGAGGTCGTGGTCGTCGGCATCGGTGCTGACGGTTTTGCCGGGCTGTCGCCTGCGCCTCGCGCACTTGTCCTGGATGCGGCCGTGCTGTGGGGCGGGTCGCGGCACCTGTCTTTGGTGCCTTCTGTCCCCGGTCAGGAGCGGGTGCCGTGGCCTTCGCCCTTGGCCTCCGGGCTGCCGTCTCTGTTGTCGGAGTACGCCGGCCGCGCGGTCGTGGCCCTGGCGTCGGGGGATCCGCTGGTGTCGGGGATCGCGTCGACCTTGCTCGACCTCGGGGCTACGGTCCGCGTGGTGCCTGCAGTGTCGTCGGTGTCGTTGGCTCGCGCCCGGATGCGGTGGTCTGCCGAGTCGTGCGAGGTCGTCTCGCTCGTGGGCCGGCCGATCAAGCGTCTCGTGCTAGCCCTAGCACCGGGTCGGCGGATCCTGGTCCTGTCGAGCGATGCCTCGACGCCTGCTGACGTCGCCTCTCTCGTGACCTCGTCGGGTTTCGGGGACTCCCGTCTGACCGTGCTGGGCGACCTCGGCGCTGCTTCCGAGTCCTCCGTCTCCGGCGTCGCCTCGTCGTGGGCTTCTGAGTCGCCGGCGCTGAACGTCATTGCGCTGGAGGTTGTCGGGAACGGCCTCGCGTCCTGGGCCCCCGGCCTCCCTGACGACGCCTTCGAGAACGACGGCCAACTCACCAAGCGCGACCTCCGCGCCTCCGCCCTTGCCCGGTTGATGCCCGCTCCCGGTCAGCTCCTCTGGGACGTCGGCGCGGGTGCCGGCTCGGTCGGCATCGAGTGGATGCGGGCGCATCCCACCTGCCGCACCATCGCCATCGAGTCCGACCCCGACCGTGCTGAGCGCATCGGCCGCAACGCCTCTGCTCTTGGCGTCCCCGACCTGGTGGTGGTCGAGGGGCGAGCTCCTTCTGCACTGGAGGGTCTGGAGGCCCCGGACGCCATCTTCATCGGCGGCGGTGCGACGCGTGAGGGCGTGCTCGACACCTGCCTCGCTGCTCTCCGCCCCGGTGGCCGCCTGGTCGTCCATGGCGTGACCTTGGAAACCGAGACGTTGCTGGCCCAGGCGTACGCCGATCACGGCGGAGAACTCACCCGCGTCGGCGTCGAGACAGCCGCACCCGTCGGCACCTTCACCGGCTGGACGCCGATGCGGACGGTCACGCAGTGGGCGTGGTCCAAGGGCTGATCCCGAGAGCGCGCGACCAGCGTCACATCGCCCACTATGACGCACCCAAGGAACACCACGGCGCCACCTCTGCAGCTTCGACCTTCGTTCGGTTGTACACAGCGTCGCGAAGGCGGTGCCGAGTCCTGCCACCGTCACCACGCATGGCTCGGCGCTGAACGCTGGCGGGTGAGGCGTGTGTCAGATGTGCCCCGGTTGAGGTATTGCTTCTCCTGTCTCTCTGGTCGACGCTGATTCGCAGGTACACGCAACGACTGAGTCGCGGCTCGGCGCGGGGAATGAGAATCATGCGCGCTGGACCCTCGACAGGCGTTTCCGCAAGGACCATAGGCGTGGCAGCCGCCGTCCTCATGATCCCTACTGTTCCGCCAGCTCAATCCGCAGTCGCGGACTCGGTGGTCACCGATGCGCCTAAGACGGCGGTCGTGGTGGTGCTCCGCGACGACGTCGCCTCGACGCCGCGGGCTAGGGCACACGAGCGGGCGGGCGGCGTCGCGGTCACCCGGGTGTTTTCGCACGCGATCAACGGATTCGCCGCCGCCGCCACTCCCCAGGGACGTGCCGCCCTCGAGGCCGACCCCGCAGTGCTCTACGTCAGCGACGACATCGAGATCAGGCTGGCTGGGAAGCAGCCCCCGCAGACTCTCCCGAACGGCGTGAACCGGGTCGAAGGTGAACTCTCCAGCACGAGGTCCGGCGATGGCAGCGGCGTTGTGGACGCTGACGTCGCCGTCATCGACGGTGGTTTTCAGCTCGACCACCCGGACGTCGACGTACGCCCAGGCGTCGACTGCGCGGGCCTCGGGTTCCATAACAAGAACAACCACGGGATCGGCGTCGCCGGTGTGATCGGCGCCGCCGACAACGGGATCGGCGTGGTGGGCGTCGCCCCCGGGTCTAGAATCTGGGCGGTCGCGTCCTTCAACGCGGGCGGCGGGGGCCGCCTGAGCGATGTGCTGTGCGGCCTGGAGTGGGTGGTCTCGAACGCAGCGACCATCGAGGTCGTGAACATGAGCTTCGTCTTTGTCGGCAGCGACGACGGTAAATGCGGCCGAGTGAGCGGCCAGGCGCTCCACGAAGCCATCTGTCGCGTGACGGCAGCGGGGGTGACCGCGGTCGCAGCCGCGGGCAACGACGGAATCGACGCGAGTGCGGTCGCACCCGCGGCATACTCCGACGTGATCACGGTTTCGGGCGTCGCCGACTTCGACGGCGTGCCGGGTGGCCTGAGCAGCGATTGCATGAAGAAGGCTCCTGTGGCGGTGCTCGACGACACCTTCCCCTACTTCTCCAACTACGGCGCCGCCGTCGACATCGCCGCACCGTCTCTTTGCATCCTCTCCGCCGACGTCGGCGGCACCTACTCCCTGTACGACGGTACCTCGTTTGCCGCGCCCCACGCGGCCGGAGCGGCCGCCCTCTACCTGTCCACCCACCCAAGATCAACGCCAGCGCAGGTGCGCCGCGCCCTCATCGGTGCCGGGCGCTTCGACTACGACTCCGCGGGCGACCCCGACGGCATGAAGGAGCCTCTGCTCGACGTCTCGGGCTTTTGACTGAGACACTGGACGCACCCGTCTGCCGCCCTGTGCGTCGCCAAAGTTGCGTCACTCCGCCGCCTGTCGGCGCGTCCGGGTTACGGGATCTGGCACCCCTCTGTGTCAAGACGCAGCAGGAAGCAGAGTTCTAGGGTGTTGTCTGGCGGGTCCGGGAAGTGACTTGTCCGAAGA
>NZ_JAFMZM010000004.1 GCF_024436375.1 Nocardioides astragali
TCGTCCAGCACGGCGGTGATCACGTCGTGCATGTCGTAGGGCTGGTTGGCCCCGTCGGGGATCAGGGTGTCGAGCGCCCGGTCGAGATCCGTCACAGACAGCCCACCTGAGTACTCGGCTGACGCCTCGTACTCAGGTGCGGGGTCGAGGTTGTTCTGCGGGAGGTAGGACAGCATCGCCTTGACGTACTCGAGGGCGTCTTCCTCGTCGGTGGCCATGTAGTGGGCGTTGCCGGACTTGGTGTTGTGGGTCCGGGCGCCGCCGAGGTCCTCCATCGTGACGTCCTCGCCGGTGACGGTCTTGATGACGTCGGGTCCGGTGATGAACATCGCCGAGGTCTGGTCGACCATGATCGTGAAGTCGGTGACCGCGGGGGAGTAGACGTGGCCGCCGGCGCAGTTGCCCATGATCAGGCTGATCTGCGGGATCACGCCCGAGGCGTGCACGTTGCGGCGGAAGATCTCGCCGTACAGCCCCAGGGATACGACGCCCTCCTGGATGCGGGCGCCGGCGCCCTCGTTGATGCCGATGATCGGGCAGCCGGTCTTCATGGCGAGGTCCATGACCTTGGTGATCTTCTCGCCGTAGACCTCACCGAGCGACCCGCCGAAGACGGTGAAGTCCTGGCTGAACACGCACACCATGCGGCCGTTGACCTCGCCGTAGCCGGTCACCACGCCGTCGCCGTAGGGGCGGGTCTTCTCCAGCCCGAACGCGGTGGAGCGGTGGCGGGCGAGCTCGTCGAGCTCGACGAAGGTGCCCTCGTCGAAGAGGATCTCGATGCGCTCGCGGGCGGTCTTGCGTCCCTTGGCGTGCTGCTTCTCGACCGCCTTCGCCGAGCCCGCGTGCACGGCCTCGTCGAGACGACGCTCCAGATCGGCCAGCTTGCCGGCCGTGGTGTGGATGTCGATTTCCGACCCGCTCGTCAAGTGATCAGTGTGCTCGGTCATGGCCCGTCCCTTGGTCTGATACTGAGTCTCACACTATGACTCCCAGTGTCGGCATGCGGTCCGAGTTTCAGTCTGCGAGACTGAGTACCAGGAGGTGTGATGGAGCGCGAACGCATGCAAGACATCGCTTTGGATCTGTTTGCGCGTCTCGGCTACGAGGCCACGAGCGTCGATGACATCGCCACTGCGGCTGGTCTGAGCCGAAGCACGTTCTTCCGGCTTTTCGGCTCCAAGGAGGCAGTGGTCTTCTTCGACCATGACGCGTTGTTGGCGCGGGTCGAGGAACGCCTCGCGAACTCCGGTGCGGAAGGCACGCTGGCCACCGTTACCGATGCGGTCAAGCTGGTCTTGATGCACTTCATCGCAGAGGGGGAGCGAGCGCGCGCCCGCTATGGGCTGACGTCCACGGTGGCAGCCCTCAAGGAACGGGAGATCGTCAGCGGCGCTCGATACCAGTCACTCTTCCGCCGCTACCTCAGCGCCTGGGGAGACGGTTCGCCCTCTTCCGAGCTGCGGGCGGAGCTGATGGCTGCCAGCGTTGTTGCGGCGCACAACCACGTGCTGCGGCGGTGGTTGCGGGGCGAGACCGACGACCCGCACACAGAGGTCGAGGCTGCCTTGGCTGATGTCCATCGGACTCATGGGGCAAGCCAGGTCGATGCGCCTGCACTCATCATCGTTCCGTCCGGCACGTCCCTCAAACAGGTCGAAGCCGCGGTGCGCCGGCTCGTCGATCCGAGCCATTCGGCGCCCTAGCCACGGTTCATTAGCATCAGCGCCTTGGACCCGAATCGCGTTCGTTTCGGGGCCTTGTGCGCACGTCCCCGTTGCAACTATGGCGGGAGAGACGTCTACAGGGGCTTTGGCGGGGGAGTGCCCCCCGATGTTGGCCATCGACGGATGACGTTGTGGATGGCCGGCACCCGACGCAAGTCAAGATGTCACCGATCCGGGCAGCAGACCCCACCGACAGGCAGGTGTGTGGGTGGTGGACCGGGAAGGTGAGGAGGGTTCCGCGGCCCTGCCTACGGGATGCCAACTTCGTGCGCACCTACATGGCGACCGCCGCCTCGCCAGCCACCGGACCCGACCGCAGTCGGGCCTGGCACACAGTTTGCACACAGTTTCTCGCGGTTCGGTAACAGTGCAGCGGCAACGGCACGTGGCCGCCGAAGTGGTCAATATTGTGGGAGTTACAGGGAGTCGATTGCGGATGCGACTGTGGGGGAAGTGTTCCGAGGTCAGTCGGCAAGCAGGCCGTCGTGCCCCGCCCATACCGGTCATCGGGGGGCGGGGCACTGTCATGTGACCTCGGACACAACTGATCCGTAACCTTCGAAGCGCTGCCAACCTTTCGCTGAAGGAGCTGCCATCCCTGTGGTCGTACGCCGGAACCTGATGGAACCGGGAATGTCGATCGGCGGTTCCGAAGGCTCGTCGGGTCAGGGAGCTGGCCTGCGACTTGACCCGGCGAGCCCCCAATGTCACTCGGTTGATCGGAATCTGCCTCGCCGGGCACGTCCTACGGCAGATCTGGGCTGCACATCCCTTTGCAACATTGGCGGGGAACAACACGGGAAAGGGATGTGCAGGATTCGTTGGTGCCAGCATCCGTGGTGGGAGTTCCTAGGCGGGTCGCGAGTTCGCCCCTCGACACAGGAATGTCGTTCTCCTGCCCTCCACCTGCACTCACCAGGGTCGAAATCGACACCAAGTAACGGCTAACGGCCGAAGCACCAGGTGCAGTGTTTCCGCAGGTCAGAGGGTATTTTCGGGCACGACGACGAACGACCGAAACCCCGGGATGTGTTCCGCCGCAACCTCTGAAGACGGCCTCGGGACCTCGCTACTCCCCGCCCCGGCGCGGAGGCACCGCCAGCGATCGTCTTCGTCGTCGACGCTGCACACGACGGCACATGCGAGCGATCCTGAACCGGGGGGACGCTCGGCGGCACGGTCCCTACGGCCGAGACGGCCGAGGACAGGCGAGGGGACGCACCGGTCCAATGGGGCAGCGGGGGGACGGGTAGTGAGTCCATCCCACCACGCGGCAACCCTGGCCGCCGACGACATCGACCGCTACGACCCGCCAACCAACACCCGGATCGACACCTGGGCCCGCGGTGAACTTGAGCCGGACTCGTCCTGGCAGCTGCAGGCCGCGGCCCTCTGCCATGACACGGACCAGGACCTCGGCTGGAACGAACGGGGCCTCGACGGCCAGACCACCTCAACGCCGCGTCGTCCCCGTCCACCGGCGACGTCGGCTGAGGGGGAACCCGGGGGCCCCGGCACCGGCCGCTGAAAAATGTCGGTTACACGTGATCGCCCAGAGCCGACTCGAATCCGTAGGTGACTACCAGAGCAGCACCGGACGGCGCCGGAGACCGCCCGACTCACTGGCTGATCCATCAGCCCAGTGCTGCTACTGCACGCGGCACGAACAGGCCCGAGACCGCCTCGCGGCCACCCCATCACTGAAAGGACCCGAGATGAGTTTCTCCATCATCACCACCGTCTCCATCCCCGACGGCAAGGACGAGGACCTACTGACGCTGACCGAGGTCGCCGCCATCCTCCGCGTCCCCGTCAACACCCTGCGCTGGTGGCGCCAGTGCGGCGACGGTCCCCGCTTCTTCAAGATCGGCCGCCACCTCCTCACCACCATCGGCGACCTCCGCGGCTGGATCAACGACCAGAAGAATCACGCCGACCCTGACATTGCCTGACGGACGCTCGCGCCGGCGCCAGCGCAGCGCCGGCCAACGCGTCAGCAGTCCACAGGCGGCCTGGCGGCCCGCGCTCTCCACAGGCCGCCTCAGGACTCGCAAGGTGGACCGGAAGATTCGATTGGATGCGTGACAGCACGCAGCTGGCTCAAACCGGGTAGGAAGGGTGAGGCGACGATGCGGACCGGACGACCGCCACTGACGGTCGGCACCTGGGGTGACATCAGCACCCTGCGGATGCCCAACGGCAGCTGGCGGGCCCGCGCGCGGTACCGCGACTACGACGGGACCGTCACCCAGATCGCTCGCTTTCGACCCACCAGAACCGAGGCGATCTCCGCGCTGAAGCTCGCCATCACCGAGCGCCAGGACCCCACCGCCTCTGCGCTCACCGGTCACATGCGCGTGAAGCTCCTGATCGAGGTCTACCTGGAGGACGTCGCCACCCGAGCCAGCCTCGCTCCCACGAGCCGCGAGCGGTACGCCAAGCTCGCCGTCGACCTCATCAAGCCCGGCATGGGTGACCTGCAGGTCCGCGAGATCACCGTCCCGGCCATCAACCGATTCCTCGCCGCCATCGCGCGCAAGCACGGCTACGGCACCGCCAAGATGACCCGCTCGGTGCTCAGCGGCATGGTCCAGCTCGCCATTGACCACGGCGCGCTGCGTGACAACCCGGTCCGACAGGCACGCCGCCTGGAGGCCCCACGCCGCCAGTCGCCCCGGGCGCTCAGCGTCGCCGAGCACGCCGAGCTGCTTGACAAGGTCGCCGCGGACCGCAAGGCACGCGAGCTGGACCTCGTCGACCTGATCGAGTTCCTCTCCGCCACCGGCACCCGCATCGGCGAGGCCAGCGCCGTCCGGACGCGCTACCTCGACCTCGACGCCGGCGTCGTCGAGATCACCGCCACCACCATTGACGGCGGCATCCAGGAATGGACCAAGACCGACGCCGGCTGGCGGGTCCTTGCGCTCCCTCCTCACGTGGTCGCCACCCTCCGGCGACGCATCGCCGACCCGGCGATCAACACCGACGAGGTTCTCTTCCCCTCGCCGCTCGGCAGGGTCCGCAACCGGTCCAACACCACCGGCGAGCTGCGACGCCTCTTCGACCGTATCGGGTTCGACTGGGTCACCTCGCACACCTTCCGCAAGACCGTCGCCACTCGCCTCGACGAGGCCGGCATCAGCGCCCGCCAGGTGGCCGACCAGCTCGGCCACCGCAACCCGTCGATGACCACCGACGTCTACATGGGACGCAAGACGACCGTCGCGGCAGCCGCGACGATCCTCGGCCGGCCGAGCACCCGCGAGCCCGAGTCGCCGTAGGTCAGACGCAGCTCTGAAGCCGTCGAGGACCCCGACTTTTCGGGCACTTAACGGGCACCGGGCTGGCAACGAGAAAGCCCCTGACCAGCGTCTTCGCTGGTCAGGGGCTTGATGTGTACGCCATCAGGGACTCGAACCCCGAACCCGCTGATTAAGAGTCAGCTGCTCTGCCAATTGAGCTAATGGCGCGTGCGGTGAAGCGAGTAGAACATTACCCCGTCGTGACCGGCGGGCGAAATCGAGGTCAGGTCCCGGACGGGTGCTCAGAGGTCGGCGAGGACGGCCTGCGCGGCGTTGTGGCCGCCGAGTCCGGAGACCGCACCACCGCGACGCGCGCCCGACCCGCACAGCAGGACGACGTCGTGCTCGGTCTGCACGCCCCACTGCTGCGCGGGGGTCTCGAGGCGGGCGCGGTTGGGCGCCCACGGCCACTCGAGGTCGCCGTGGAAGATGTGGCCGCCGGGCATCGCGAGGTCCTTCTCGATGTCCTGCGGGATCTTCACCTCGATGCACCGCCTGCCGTCGGTGTCGGTGGCCAGGCAGTCGTCGAGCGGCTCCGCGAGCACCGCGCCGAGGGAGGCGAGGGCCCGCTGCGTGGCCACGTCGCGGGCGCCCGGGTCGGCGTCGAAGAGGTCGGCGGGGGTGTGGAGGCCGAAGTAGGTCAGGGTGTGCGCCGAGCCGGCGCGGTCGCCCAGGATCGACGGGTCGGAGAGGCTGTGGCAGTAGACCTCGCCCGGCATCGGGTCGGGCACCGCGCCGCCGGCAGCGGCGGCGTACGCCTGCTCGAGCTGGCTGTAGTCCTCGGCGAGGTGGAGGGTGCCGGCGAAGGCCACCTCCGGGTCGGCGCCGGACGCGAGCGCGGGCAGCCGGTCGAGCAGGAGGTTGATCTTGAGCTGGGAGCCGACCGGCTTGGTCTCGGGGTCCTCACCCTCGCCGAGCAGGATCCGGAGCACCCACGGCGCGACGCCGGACAGGACCCGCCGGGCGGTGACCGTCCGCTCGCGGGTGCCGTCGTGCCAGACGACCTCGGCGCCGTCGGGACCGGGGGAGATGGCGCTCACGCCGGCACCGGTGACGATCTCTGCCCCGGCGTCCACCGCGGCCCGAGCGAGCGCGTCGGTGACGGCACCCATGCCGCCCACAGGCACCCGCCACTCACCGGTCCCGTTGCCGATCAGGTGGTAGAGGAAGCAGCGGTTCTGGATCAGCGAGAGGTCGTTCAAGGACGCGAAGGTGCCGATCAGGGCGTCGGTCGCGACCACCCCGCGGACCGTGTCGTCGGTGAAGCGCGACCGGATGGCACGGCCGAGGGGCTCCTCCACCACGTCGGTCCAGATCCGCTCCTCGACCAGCGCTCGCACGTCGCGCTCGAGGGGGAGCGGCCGCATGAGGGTCGGCGCCACGACCTCGGCGAAGCGTGCGACCTCGGCGTAGAAGTCCTGCCACGCGGCGTACTCCTCGTCGCCGCCGGTCAGGTCGCGGAACGAGGCTCGCGTCGCATCGCCCTCGGGGCGTTCGACGAGCAGGCCGCCGGTGCGCTCGCCGCGCGTCCAGGGCGTGTACGACGCCGTGGTGCGCGAGGCGAGGCGGACGTCGAGGTCCAGGTCGGCCATCAGCTGCTCCGGCATCAGACTGACCAGGTAGGAGTAGCGCGAGAGCCGGGCAGGGTGCCCGGCGAACGGCTCGAGGGAGACGGCGGCCCCGCCCGTGTGGTCCAGGCGCTCCAGCACGAGGACCGAGAGGCCGGCGCGCGCGAGGTAGGCAGCGCTGACCAGCCCGTTGTGGCCGCCGCCGACCACGACGACGTCATATCTGGAGTTGCCGTTGCCGGAATTCACCGGCCCAACGTAGACCCTCCTGCCGACCAGGGCCGGGCGGCGCCCCGCGCCCGAGCCGCCTCGGTCGGTGCGTCATGATCGGTCCCCCGCGAGAGGAAGGGCCGACGATGTGCCGACCAGTTCGTTGCCGGACGTGCGGCCTGACGACGTGGGCGCCCGTAGTGTCGGGCGGATGAGGCTGACACCGAGGCAGACACCCAGGGAGACCCTGAGGGAGCGGGTCGACCGAGTGCTCGGCGACCCGATCTGGTGGGACGACGTCCTCCAGCTGGCCAAGACCGTGCTGGCGGCCGTCGCCGCGTGGATCATCGCGGCCAACCTTCTGGACCTGCCCCAGCCGTTCCTGGCCCCGTGGGCGGCGCTGCTGGTGGTGCACGCCACGGTCTACCGGACGTTCTCCAAGGGGACCCAGCAGGTCGCGGCCACGGTGGTCGCGGTGCTGCTCGCCACAGTCGTGGGGGAGGCGCTCGGCCTCACGACGGGAGCCATCGCGCTGCTGCTGGGGCTCGCGCTCGTGCTCGGCGCGGTGCCGTGGCTGGGCGCCGAGGCCACGACCATCGCCACGACCGGCCTGGTGGTCCTCACAACCGGGTTCGACAACGACGTCCTGCTCGTCTCGCGACTCCTCGACACGGCGATCGGGGTGGCCGTGGGGCTGCTGGTCAACGTGCTCGTGTGGCCGCCCCTGCGACGTCGTACGGCCGCCGAGGCGCTGGAGCGCGTCGACGACGGCATCGGTGAGCTCCTGGTCGACATGGCGGACGGTCTGCGAGCGAGGTGCCAGGACGCGGACGTCGCCGCGTGGACCGACCGCACCCGCGACCTCGACGCTGACCTGGAGCGTGCGTGGGCCCTGGTGCGGCAGGCGCAGGAGAGTGCCCGGATGAACCCGCGCCGGTCGGCTCGGCGGATGAAGGACCCGCAGCAATGGCTCGAGCTGCTGCGTCGGATGGAGCAGGCGGTCGCCGAGACGCGCAGCCTCGCCCGCACCCTCGGCGGCCAGCAGGCCCACCGGGAGACGTGGGGCGAGGCGTTCGCGGTGCCCTGGATCGGGATGCTCGGTGACGCCGGTCGGGCCGCCGGCGGCGACCCGGCCGCGCTGCTCGACGTACGCCGACGTCTCGAGGCCTTCACCGAGGAGCTGCGAGCGACCGAGCGCTCACCCGAGTGGCCGATCTACGGTGCGCTCATCATCAACTTGCGCAACATCGTCGACGCCATGGACAAGGTCGCCGAGGCCGACCCGATCGGGGGCAAGCCTCTTCCGCTGCGGCTCCCGGTCGGGTAGTGGCGTACCTGAGGCGAGACGCACGGAAATGGGTCGAGCCCCTGACCGCATCTCTGCGAGTCAGGGGCTCGACCATCTGGGGTGAGTAACGGGACTCGAACCCGCGACATCCGCCACCACAAGGCGGCGCTCTACCAGCTGAGCTATACCCACCATGTCCGCTCGCGCTTCCGCGAGGACGACGAGAAGTGTAGGGCAATCAACCAGCAGGGGCCGCATCGAGGTCGGCATCCGGGCCGGCGTCGGGACCGAGCCCGGTCAGCTGGCCGCCGTGCCTGGCGGCGATCTCCCTGGCCTGCGCGCTGTCGGGGCCCGGCTGGGGCACGAACACGGCCTCGCGGTAGTAGCGCAGCTCCTCGATGCTCTCCTGGATGTCGGCCAGCGCGCGGTGGTTGCCGCGCTTGGTCGGGGCCGCGAAGTAGGCCCGCGGGAACCACCGGCGCGACAGCTCCTTGATCGAGGAGACGTCGACGATGCGGTAGTGCAGGAAGGACTCCAGGCCGGGCATGTCGCGGGCGAGGAAGGCGCGGTCGGTGGCCACGGTGTTGCCGGCCAGCGGCGGCCGGCTGCCATCGGGGCAGTGCTCCTTGATGTAGGCGAGCACCTGCTCCTCGGCCTCTGCGAGCGTCAGGCCGCTCGCGAGCTCGTCGAGCAGTCCCGACTTCTCGTGCATGCTCCGGACGAAGTCGATCATCTGGTCGAGCGCTTCCTGCGGCGGCTTGATGATCACGTCGAGGCCCTCGCCCAGCACGTTGAGCTCGAAGTCCGTGACGAGCGCGGCCACCTCGATCAGCGCGTCGGCGCGCAGGTCGAGGCCGGTCATCTCGCAGTCGATCCACACCAGCTTGTCGTTCACGATCGGCAACCCTACCGACCACTCTCAGCGTCGACTCAGGCTCACCTCCTACCCTTCGGGTTGTGAAGGACTGGTTCGGCCTCGTGGCGCGCCTGCTGACGGGCGGCGTGTGGATCGTCGCCGGTGCACTCAAGCTGCCCCACCCGGCCGACAGCGTCCGTGCGGTGCGGGCGTACGACCTCCTTCCGGAGGCGGTCGTCCCGACGGTCGGGCACCTGCTGCCGGTCGTCGAGGTCGTCATCGGCCTGTGCCTGGTGCTGGGCGTGATGGTGCGAGGTGCGTCGGTGGTCTCGGCGCTGCTCTTCGTCGCCTTCATCGTCGGCATCTCCAGCGCTTGGGCACGCGGGCTGTCGATCGACTGCGGGTGCTTCGGCGGCGGAGGGGAGATCCCGGACGCGGCGGCGAAGTACCCCGGCGAGATCGCCCGCGACGTCGGCCTGCTGGCGCTGAGCGTGTGGCTCGTCGTCCGGCCGCGGTCCAGGCTGGCGCTGGAGACCGTCCTCTTCCCCTCGACCCGCAACGACCTCGACACCGACCCCACCACCGACGACGAAGGAAGCCTCGATGGCGCAGAAGAAGACCTCGCACCGGACCGCTGAGGAGAAGGCCGCGACGCAGGCCAAGCGGGACGCCCGGCGCGCGCGGACTGAGCGAGCTCGTGCCCAGGCCGAGGAGCGCCGCAAGGCGGCCAAGCGCAAGGAGCAGCTCACCCGCGTCGGCCTGATCGCCGGTGTCCTCGTGCTGATCGTCGGTGGCTACTTCCTCGTGACGAGCCTGGGCTCCGACAAGCCCACCACCCCGCCCGCGGGCGCGAGCGACAACTTCGGGTTGCTCGTCGGCGAGCCCGACGCGCCCAAGGAGATCGTGGTCTACGAGGACTTCCTGTGCCCCTTCTGCGGCGACCTCGAGGTCACCGTGCGTGACCAGCTGGATGCCGCGGTCGAGGCGGGCGAGGTCAACGTCGAGTACCGGCCGTTGCCGTTCCTGGAGGGGATCGACGACTACTCGCCGGAGGCGGCCAACGCATTCGCGGTCGTGCTCGACGAGTCCGGGCCCGAGGTGGCCAAGGCCTTCCACGACCTGCTCTTCGACAACCAGCCGCCCGAGAGTGGACCCTTCCCGGACTCCGACGACCTGGTCGACTGGGCGGTCGAGGCCGGGGCCACCGAGGCGGACGTACGTCCCGGGATCGAGGACATGGCGTTCGAGGGCTGGGTCGACGCCGCGGGCGAGGCAGCGTCGAAGGAAGGCGTCAACTCGACCCCGACGGTCCTCGTGGACGGGGAGAAGGTCGAAGGCCAGACGATGGCTGACATCGCTGCCGCGATGGTCGGGTCGTGAGCCTCCGGGACTTCATCACGCGGCTCCCGAAGGCGGAGCTGCACGTCCACCACGTCGGGTCGGCGTCGCCGCGGATCGTCTCCGAGCTCGCGGCGCGCCACCCCGACGCGGGCGTCCCCAGCGACCTGGAGCGGCTCAAGGAGTTCTTCACCTTCCGCGACTTCGCCCACTTCATCGACGTCTACCTCGCCGTCGTCGACCTGGTCCGCACGCCGGAGGACCTCCGGCTACTGACCTACGAGGTGGCGCGTGAGATGGCCCAGGGGCAGAACCTCCGCTACGCCGAGCTCACCTGCACGCCGTACACGTCCGTCGTGCGCGGCATCCCGATCCAGGCCTACACCGAGGCGATCGAGGACGCCCGGGTCGCGGCCGAGCGCGACTTCGGGCTGGTGCTTCGCTGGATCTTCGACATCCCGGGCGAGTCCGGCATCCCCGCGGCTGACGCCACGCTGGACTACGCGCTCCAGCACCGCACCGACGCGCTCGTCGGTTTCGGCCTCGCCGGGCCGGAGATCGGGGTGCCGCGGGCCCAGTTCACACCGCACTTCGACACGGCTCGGGCCGCCGGGCTGCGCTCGGTCCCGCACGCCGGCGAGACCACCGGCCCCGAGACCGTCTGGGAGTCCGTACGCCTGCTCGGCGCCGAGCGGATCGGCCACGGGTGCTCGGCGGCGGAGGACCCCGAGCTGCTCGCACACCTCGCCGACGCGGGCATCGTGCTGGAGGTGTGCCCCACCTCCAACATCGCGACCCGTGCCGTCGACCGGATCGAGGACCATCCGCTCCGGACCTTCGTCGAGGCGGGGGTGACGGTGACGATCAACTCCGACGACCCGCCGATGTTCGCAACGACGCTCAACAACGACTACGCCGTCGCCGCGGGGCTGCTCGACCTCGACGAGCGGGGCGTGGCCGACCTGGCCCACGCCGCGGTCGACGCATCGTTCGCGCCGGACGACGTGAAGGCCCGCATCGGGGCCGAGATCGAGGCGTACGTCGCGGGTTTCCGGCGCGTCGCGACCGACACGCCGTAGCCCGAGCGACAGACGGAAAGAATTCGGCCCCGCAACCTCATACGTGGCGGGGCCTGCCCACATCCTGACGTGGTGGGACGTTCCCGGCCGGGAGGCTGCGCCGCGTGTCGGATCGGGTAGACGATCAGACAGCAGTCGGGTGCCCGTGCGGCAGGGCCCGTCCTTGCTGCAGCATCTCGTCACGGTCGACGACCTTGATCCGGGGTCGGTCCTGGGCCGCGCCGAGGGCGATCTCGTGCTGGTCCAGCCGCTCCCAGTGGGCGAACGTCGCGACCTCGACACCTCGTTCGGCCAGGTAGCGGTCGACAGCCTCGGGCTCGCGCGCGGTGGCCGTGTGCGAGGTCTCGGCGACCAGGTGCGCGACGGTCTCCGCGGCGTCGCTCTTGGTGTGCCCGATCAGCCCCACCGGGCCGCGCTTGATCCACCCGGTGACATAGGTGCCCGGGATGGCCACTCCGTCGAGGTCGAGGACCCGACCGCCGGCGTTGGGGACGACCGCGGCAGCGTGGTCGAACGGCAGGCCGGGCAGCGCCGTGCTGCGGTAGCCGACGGCGCGGTAGACGGCCTGGACGTCCCAGTCGGTCAGCTCGCCGGTGCCCGCGACCGAGCCGTCGCCCACCAGCCGCGTCCGCTCGGTCCGCAGCCCGGTCACACCGTCACTGCCGAGGATCGAGACCGGCTGCTCGAGGAAGTGCAGGTGGATGCGGTGGGGCTTGCCGGTGGGCTCGCGGCCGACCCAGTTGGCCAGGGTGTCGAGCACCATCTTGGCCTGCTTGTTCTTCGCGATGTGCTCCATGCTGGCGCCGTCGACCTCGAAGCCCTCGGGATGCACGACCACGTCGACGTTGGGGGAGTGGGCGAGCTCGCGCAGCTCGAGCGGCGAGAACTTCACGTACGCCGGGCCGCGCCGTGCGAACACGTGGACATCGGTCGCCTGCTTGGCCCGCAGCCCGTCGTACACGTTGGCGGGGATGTCGGTGGCGAGCATCTCGTCGGCCGTCTTCGCCAGCACCCGGGCGACGTCGAGGGCGACGTTGCCCGCCCCGACGACCGCGACGTGCCGGGCCTCGAGGGGCCAGGTGCGCGGCACGTCGGGGTGGGCGTCGTACCAGGAGACGAAGTCCGCGGCGCCGAACGAGCCGGGCAGGTCCTCGCCCGGGACGCCGAGCGGCCGGTCGGCCATCGCGCCGGTGGCGACGACGACCGCGTCGTAGAACTCGCGTAGGTCCTCGATCTTGACGTCGACGCCGAACTCCACGTTGCCGAGGAACCGCACGTCGGGGTGGCCGAGCACGCGCTGCAGGGCCTTGACGATCTCCTTGATGCGCGGGTGGTCGGGTGCGACGCCGTACCGGACCAGGCCGTAGGGCACGGGCAGGCGCTCGAGCAGGTCGACCGAGACGTCGGCCTCGGACTTGGTCAGGAGGTCCGCGGCGTAGATTCCGGCCGGTCCGCCACCGATGATCGCAACGCGAAAGGTCATGCCGGCGAGTCTGGTCGGGCGCACGCCCGCGCGGAACGAGGCCGTTGTTGGCAAGTCACAAGGTAGCCTTGTGCCTCGTGCTGGGATCACATGTGCCGGAGCTGCGCGCACTGGAGCTGCTCGCCGTCGTCGCACGCACCGGCAGCCTCGGCTCGGCGGCCGCCGAGCTCGGCATCACCCAGCAGGCTGCCTCGTCGCGGTTGCGGACGATGGAGGCTCTGGTCGGGGAGTCGCTCGTACGTCGGTCCCGCCGCGGCTCCGAGGTCACTCCGACCGGCGAGCTCGTCCTGGAATGGGCCGCTCCGGTCCTCGAGGCCGCGGAGCAGCTCGACGCCGGCGTGGCCGCGCTTCGCGCCGATCGGCGTGGACACCTCGCCATCGCGGCCAGCCTCACCATCGCCGAGCACCTGCTGCCCGGATGGCTCGTCGCCGTCCGCACCGGACAGCAGCAGCTCGGCCAGCCACGCACGGACTTCACGATGACGGCGACCAACAGTGAGCGGGTGGCGGCGCTGGTGGCCTCGGGGGAGGTCGACCTCGGCTTCGTCGAGGGGCCGGACGTCCCGCTCGGCCTGCAGCACCGGCTGGTCGGCACCGACGAGCTGGTCGTCGTCGTCGGGCCCAGCCATCCGTGGGCGCAGCGATCCCGGCGGCGGGTGACCGCGGCGACCCTCGCGGCGACCCCGCTCGTCGTCCGGGAGGCGGGCTCCGGCACCAGGACCGTGCTCGAGCAGGCGCTGGCCGGCCTGCCGACCGCTCCACCCGCGCTGGAGCTGTCCAGCACCGCCGCGGTCCGGTCAGCCGTCGCCGCAGGCGCGGGCCCCGCTGCCCTGGGCGCCCACACGGTCCGCGACGACGAGGCCACGGGGCGGTTGGTGCGCATCACGGTGACAGGGCTCGACCTGACGCGGCGGTTGCACGCGGTCTGGCGCAGTGGCGCCCATCCGCCCCAGGGCCCGGCTCGCGACCTCGTCGCCCTCGCGTGCCGCAGCGGACAACGCGCGAGGTGAGCTCGTCCGACAACGCATGGCGCCCCCGACAGGATTCGAACCTGTGACCCGCGGATTAGAAGGCCGCCGCTCTATCCAGCTGAGCTACGGGGGCTGGCGCGAGCCAGTATCCCAGCCCCCGGGAGACGCTCGCGAAGTGGCATCCTCGACCTCGTGCGTCCCCACCTGGTCCTCGTGCACGGGTCCCGCCTGGCCAGCTCGCAGTGGCTGCCGCAGGTGCCCCTGCTCGAGGGTCGGGCCACGCTCGGCCTCGTCGATCTCCCCGGGCACGGCAGCCGCGACGGCGAGCACTTCACCCTCGCCCGGTGCGTGACGGTGCTGGACGAAGCGGTCGACGAGGCACCCCCAGGGGCGCCGGTCGTGCTCGTCGGCCATTCCTTGGGCGGGTACGTCGCCATGGCGTACGCGGCCGAGCACGGACCACGTCTCCACGGGCTCGTGCTGGCGGGGTGCAGCGCCACTCCGACCGGCCCCGGCGCAGCGGCGTACCGGCTCGTCGCGGCGGCCACCGACCGGATCGGTCCCGACCGCATGACGCGGGTGAACAACCGGATCCTGCGCCGGCTCTACCCGGCCGAGCTCATCGAGCCGGTGATCGCCGGCGGCTACTACTTCACGCCGACGCCAGCGGCGTGGCGCGCCGTCATGGACGAGTGCCGACCCGACATGCTGCGCGGGCTGGAGTGCCCGGTCCTGCTGCTCAACGGGCAGTGGGACCAGTTCCGGCTGGGGGTCCCCAGTGTCCTGCGGGTGCTGCCGGACGCACGGGTCCAGACGATTCCGCGCGCCTCGCACCTCTCGAACCTCGACCAACCCGAGGCCTTCGCGGAGGCGGTCATGGCGTTCGCCACGTCCCTGTCCTGAGCGGAGGCTCGGGCCGGTCGTCAGTGGTCACGCAGCGGCTGTCACCGGCTGGGACTCCGAGGCGGTCTCGGGCTCCTCGCGCCAGGCCGAACGCCCGCGCGGGGCGTCGTACGCCGCCTGGTCGAGGATGCCCTCGCGCTTGGCCACGATGGTCGGCACGAGCGCCTGGCCGGCGACGTTGACCGCCGTACGACCCATGTCGAGGATGGGGTCGATCGCGAGCAGCAGGCCGACACCCTCCAGCGGCAGGCCGAGCGTCGACAGGGTCAGCGTGAGCATGACGGTCGCGCCGGTCACGCCGGCCGTGGCCGCCGAGCCGATGACGGAGACGAACGCGATCAGCACGTAGTCGGTGACCGACAGGTCGAGGCCGAAGAACTGCGCGACGAAGATCGCCGAGATCGCCGGGTAGATCGAGGCGCAGCCGTCCATCTTGGTGGTCGCGCCGAGCGGCACCGCGAAGGACGCGTACGCCCGCGGGACGCCGAGGTTGCGCTCGGTCACCGACTCGGTGAGGGGCATCGTGCCCACGGACGACCGGGAGACGAAAGCCAGTGAGATGGCCGGCCAGGCCCCCGAGAAGAACTGGCGGACCGAGAGCTCGTTGAGGCGGAGCAGTGCCGGGTAGACGCCGAGGACCACCAGTGCCAGGCCGGCGTAGATCGCGACTGTGAACATGCCGAGCGAACCGAGCGCGTCCCAGCCGTAGCTCGCGACGGCGTTGCCGAGGAGGCCGACGGTCGCGATCGGAGCGAGCAGGATGATCCACCACAGCACCTTCTGCACCACGGCCAGCGCGGAGCGTACGAACGCGAGGAAGGGCTCGGCGGCGTCGCCGACCTTGAGCGTCGCGATGCCGACGGCGATCGAGACCACGAGGATCTGGAGCACGTTGAACGAGAAGCCGACCGAGCCGTCACCGTTGTCGTAGCCCTCGAGGCCGAGCACGTTGGCCGGGACCAGGCCGGTGAGGAAGTCGAGCCATGAGCCGGTCGAGGAGGGGGCGCTCGCCGCGTCGGAGGTGACGCTGGTGTGGTCACCCGGCTGCAGCACCAGGCCGAGGACGATGCCGATGCTGACCGCGATCAGCGCGGTGGCGGCGAACCACGTCAGCGTCTTCCACGCCAGCCGGGCGGCGCCGGTGACGTCGCGCAGGTTGGCGATCGAGGCGACGATCGCGAGGAAGACCAGCGGCGGGACCACGGCACGCAGCAACGTCACGAACGTGCCGCCGATGGTGCTGAGGGTCTCGGTGAGCCAGTTGGGGTCGACCTCGCCGGTCGAGGCGTCGACACCGTCCGCGCCGATGCTGCGGGCGACCAGGCCGAGGACGACGCCGAGCACGAGTCCGGTGAGGACCTGGACGCCGAACGAGGGGAGGCGGAAGCGGGTGGGCTTCTCCGTCTCGATAACTGAAGTATTCATACTAAAACGATAGCCTTTCGGAAACGCGCACCGACACGGCGGCACGCCGGAGGTCAAGGAGACCGGGGCAGGTCAGCCAGCGGCGCGAGGAGAGCGACACAGCGCGCTATGGGTGCGCGCGAGGTCGACGGCGCGACGCTGCGTCAGCAGGTCTCCGACGGTCAGGTTGGCGCGCATGTCAGGTGCAACCAGAGATCCGCGACACCGATTCCGTGGAACGGATCACACGTCAGGGAGCGCCTGACTAGGGTTCGCGCATGCTTTATCGTCTCGGCGCGCCATTCGCCGCCGTCCTTGTCGCCGCCGTCCTGCTGATGCCCTCGGTGGCGCACGCCGAGAAGGTGGTGACCGAGGACCCCGCCGGGGATGTCCAGCAAGCCGATCTGGCAATCGAGGGGCCTCTCGAGTTCGTGCCGGCGCCCGACGATGCCTCTACCGACATCGTCCGCACGGTCGCGGCCTACGGTGCCACCCGACTGAGCGTGACCGTGCACTTCCGGGACCTGCTGAACACGAGCTTCCATCAGACGCACGTCAAGGTGGTCACTCCGCGCGGCTCTTACCTCCTGGGCGCGGGGCGACGCCCGGGAAGCCGGGTCGAGGCGGCCCTGATGCGCGGCGGCTACCGAGAGGTGGAGTGCCGCGGGCTCCGTGCGAAGTTCGACGGCGGGACCGACACGATGTCCTTCTCCGTGCCCGCGTCGTGCCTCGACGACGCCCGCTGGGTGCGGCTCGGTGTGGGTGCCATCGGCGTCGTGGAGCCGGAGGAGGGGGTGGAGCCGGAGACCTTCCCCGTCTTCGCCGACGACGGGCACCGAGACGGTGCGATCCGCGACAACCTCGCCCAGGGCCCCCGCATCCACCGCGGCTGACCCGCCTGCTGCCTCCTCTGCACCACCACGTCCCGCCCGAAGGCCCGACCAGAACTGGCGACATGACCCACCGACTCAGCACGCGACTGCTCGCCGTGCTCCTGCCCGTGACAGCCCTCCTCCTGCCCGCCGCCGCCCACGCGGAGAAGGTCGTGACGGACGACGCCGTCGGTGACGCGCAGATCGTCACGTCGGACACGGACGAGAGCACAGAAGAGCTGGAGCTGGCGCCCGCTCCCGACGAGACGGCCACCGACATCACCCGAACGGTCGTGGCCCACGGCAACACCCGGCTGAGCATCACCGTGCACCTGCGCGATCTCGTGCTGACCTCCACGGACCACCAGACCTACGTCCGCGTGGTGACACCCCAGGGGGAGTACCAGGTCCAGGTCGGGAAGATCCCGGGCTTCCGAGCGCGGGCCGTGTTGACGAGGCGCGGACGCCAGATGGACTGCCGCGCGCTTCGAGCTGCGCTCGACGGCGGGACCGACACCGTGGCGGTCTCCCTTCCCACCTCCTGCATCGACGCGCCGCACTGGGTGCAGGTGGGCGTGGGCGTCGTGCGCGTGGCGGAGTCGCTGGACCCGGGCGCCCACACGCTTTTCGCCGACGACGGCCATCGCGTCGGCGACATCCGCGAGTCCGACGTCGCCAAGGGTCCGAGGGTCCGCCGCGGCTGACCCCGTCGCTCGACCGCATGAGGCGACGACCATCGGGTACGCCACCGGGCATGAGCAACCACCATCCCCGACTGGCGATCGTGACCGGCAGCGACTCGGGCATCGGACAGGCGACCGCAACGCTGCTCGCCACCGAGGGGTTCGATGTCGGGCTGACATTCCACCGCGACGAGCAAGGCATCCGCGAGACCGCCGAGGAGGTCACCCGGCGCGGCCAGCGGAGCTTCATCGAGCCGTTCGACGCGTCCTCACCGGACGCGGGTGACGTCGTCGACCGGCTCGCCGACCAGCTCGGCGGGCTGGGCGTCCTGGTCAACGTCGCGGGCACCGGTCACTCCGACCGCGTGCTCGACCTCGACCCCGGCACCTGGCGGCACGTGCTCGCGACCGACCTCGACGGGCCGTTCCTCTGCTCCCAGCACGCCGCGCGTCGCATGGTGCAGCAGGACTCGGGCGGTCGCATCATCAACGTCACCAGCGTCCACGAGCACCTGCCGCGGCTCGGTGCCGCGGCCTACTGCGCAGCCAAGGCGGGACTGGGGATGTTCACCAAGGTCCTGGCGCTCGAGCTCGCTGAGCACGGCATCACCGTCAACGCGGTCGCGCCAGGAGAGATCTCCACGCCCATGACCGGTCAGGACGAGTCCGAGGCCTATCACCAGGACCGGCCCGGCAACCCGCTCGGGCGCCCGGGGCACGTCGCCGAGGTCGCCTCGGTCATCGGGTTCCTGGCGTCGCCGCGCTCGGCGTACGTCACTGGCTCCTCCTACACCGTCGACGGCGGCCTGAGCCTGATGGCGGCGCACGGGCACGACTCGGCGACGGGCTGGCGCGAGACCTGACGGCTCACCGCGCCAGCAGCACGATGACCTCGTAGTGGCTGGTGTGCGGGAACATGTCGAGCACCCGCGCCTCCATCGGCCGCAGGGACGGCATCATCGCGAGGTCGCGGGCGAGCGACTCGGCGTTGCACGAGGAGTAGATGACGTGCCGCACGCCTGACCGCTCGAGCCAGCCCGCCAGGTCGGCACCGATCCCGCGCCGCGGTGGGTTGACGACCACGAGGTCGGGCGGGGCGGTCGAGCCGAGGGCGTACGCCGTCGCGTCCGCCGCGACGAACTCCGCGACCGCGCCGAGCGCGGCCGCCGTGGCATTTGCAGCGGCGATCGCCTCCGGGGAGACCTCGACCCCGAGCACCCTGCGTCCCGGGGTGGCCAGGTGGAGGGCGAAGCCGCCGACGCCGCAGTAGAGGTCCCAGACAGTCGTCACGTCGAGGTCATCGACCCAGGTGCGCGCCTGCTCGTAGAGCGCCTCCGCGACGAACGTGTTGGTCTGGAAGAAGGACCGCGGCCCGAGCCGGAGCGTCACGCCGGTGGCGAGGCGCATCGGCAAGGTGGCGTGCTCGGTCAGCACGATCTCCCGCTCGCCCTCGAGCACCGCCTTGTGCTCGGGCTGCACGTTGATCGTCACCACCCGAAGCCCCGGCACCGTCGCGACCAGCGCCGGCAGGCGGGAACGGATCCTGGCCTCCAGTGCCGTCGACCGCACCACCAGCCGCAGCATCATCTCGGCGTCCGGGGACTCGGTCAGCAGGACGTGCTTGAGCTCGCCGCTGCGCGTGGCGACGTCGTACGGCGGCAGGTCGACGTCGCGGATCCAGCCGGCGATGCGGTCCAGGGCCGTCGTCAGACCAGGGGAGTGCAGGCCGCAGTCACGCAGGTCGACGCCCGCGAGGTCGCGGTCCAGGATTCCCAGCGTGGGAGCCTCGGCGCTGCCGCCGGCCGCCATCTTGGCCTTGTTGCGGAAGCCTGACCCGACCCCCGCGACCGTCGGCAGCCACACGGGCGCGTCGACGAGTGAGCGGGCGTGCGCCTCCTTGTCGGAGAGCTGCCGCGCACGTGGGACCTCGAGCAGGCTGCACGAGCGGCAGCGGAAGGCGTCGTAGTGGTGGCAGTCGAGCTCGAGGCTCGTCACTGACGCTGCTCCCGCCTCACCCACCGACGCGAGAGCCCATCCACTCCTCGACGCCGGCCGACGTGCGCGGCAGCGAGGCCGAGAGGTTGGTGCTGCCCTCGGCGGTGACGAGGATGTCGTCCTCGATGCGGATGCCGATGCCCCGCAGCTCCTTGGGGACGAGCAGGTCGTCCTCCTGGAAGTAGAGCCCGGGCTCGACGGTGAGGACCATGCCCTCGGCCAGGTCGCCCTTGGGGTAGATGTCCACCGAGGCACGGCCGCAGTCGTGCACGTCCATGCCGAGCATGTGCGAGGTGCCGTGGAGGGTCCAGCGGGCGTAGACCTTGGACTCGGGGTCCAGCGCCTCCTGCGCGGTGACCGGCAGCAGCCCCATGTCCTCGAGCCCGTGGGCCAGCACGTCCATCGCCGCGTTGTGGGCGGCGAGGAAGGCGGCACCGGGACGGACCGCTTCGATGCCGGCCTGCTGGGCCGCGAAGACCAGGTCGTAGAGGTCACGCTGGAGCGGCGTGAACGTTCCGGAGACCGGGAGGGTGCGGGTCACGTCGGCGGTGTAGAGGTTGTGACCCTCCACGCCCATGTCGAGCAGGACCAGCTTGCCGGGCTGGATGGAGCCGGTGTTGTCGATCCAGTGGAGCGTGGTGGCGTGCGAGCCGCCGGCACAGATCGAGTCGTAGCCGATGTCGTTGCCCATCGCGCGGGCGCGGCGGAAGAAGGTGCCCTCGATCCAGCGCTCCCCGAACTCCAGCACGCGGTCCCACTCGCGGACAGAGTCCTCGAAGCCGAGGGTGGTGATGTCGCACGCCTCCTGCAGCTCGCCGACCTCCCACTCGTCCTTGACGAGCCGGAGCTCGTCGGCGACGCGAGCCAGGTCCTCGTCGCGGGTGATGTCGCGGGTCTTGCGGTCGTCGTCGAAGGACGGCAGGTCCTTGACGTGGCGCACCTCGATCCCGAGCGAGTCGGAGATCTCCTGCGCCGAGGGGCGGCGGCCGGCCCACAGCTCGCCGTACTGGCGGTCGCGGAAGAACTCGTCGGTGTCGCGCTCGGAGCGCGGCCTGGCGTAGAGCACGGAGTCACCGTCCTCGATCACGAGCACCGCGTCAGAGGTCTGGTTGCCGGAGAAGTAGGCGTGGGCGGTGTCGGGACGGAACCGGTAGTCGGTGTCGTTGGCGCGCACCTTGTAGGTGCCGGCCGGCAGCACGAGCCGCTCGCCGGGGAACGCCTCGGCCAGCCTCGCTCGGCGCGCGGCGGCCCAGTCGGCGACGGGGTGCCGAGGCAGCTCCAGGTCGCGGGTGCCCCAGCCCTGCCGCATGAACGCGGCGTACGCAGCCGGGACGGCCGGGTCGTGCGACTCGGTCTTCGGCTGGGAGTCCGGCTCGGTGTCGCGCGAGGTCTGGCTGGTCTCGGCAGGGTTCACGGCGGGGTTCTCGGCAGTCGGCTCGCTCACCCGGTCACTGTACGCCGCAGGCGTGGCGCACGTGGCGCGTGATGTCCCGCCCGTAGGGGTGCGGCAAGCAAGGCCGGGCGACTCCGCTCCGTTAGGGTTCGAGCCATGCAACGAGGTCGTCGCGACAGTGTCGCTTTCACCGTCGTGGTGGGCATCCTCGTCCTGCTCGGCGGCCTTGCCATGGCCCTCGTGGTCGGCCTCTCCGGTGCGCCGGGCTCGCTCGCACTCGCGGCGCTGCTGGCCGCCCTGCCGGTGGGCCCGCTCGTGGGCTGCTTCATGTGGTTGGACCGCTACGAGCCCGAGCCGCGCAACCTGCTGGTCGCCGGCCTGCTGTGGGGTGCCTTCGTCGCCACCGCCGCCGCCCTGGTCTTCCAGGGCATCGGCCTGGCCGGCGGTGCCAGCGAGCGCGACAGCCTCTCCGTCCTCGCGCCGATCACCGAAGAGGCCACCAAGGGGGCCTTCCTCCTCCTGCTGCTCTGGTGGCGACGCCACGAGCTCGACGGCGTGCTGGACGGGATCGTCTACGCCGGGATGGTCGGCATCGGGTTCGCCTACACCGAGAACATCCTCTACCTCGCGGCCGCCTACGACGGGACCGACGGCCTCGGGCCGGGCGGCACCACCGCGCTGACGGGCACCTTCGTCGTCCGCTGCCTGATCAGCCCCTTCGCGCACCCCTTCTTCACCGTCTTCATGGGCATCGGCGTGGGTGTCGCCATCGCCTCGCGCCGCGTGTGGGTGCGCCTGCTGGCACCCGTGGTCGGGTTCGCCCTGGCCGCGCTGCTGCACGGCCTGTGGAACGCCTCGACGCTGTCGGGGACGGGCCACTTCTTCGTCGTCTACGGCACGCTGATGCTCCCGGCGTTCCTCGCGGTCGTGGCCTTCGCCATCTACCGCCGCCGCTCCGAGCGGCCGTTGCTCACCGAGGCCCTGCACGACGCGGCCGACCGCGGGCTGCTGCCCGCCACCGACATCCCGTGGCTGGTCGACCTGCGGGCGCGCCGGCACGCACGGCGCTGGGCGCGCCAGCAGGGCGGGATCCAGGCCGAGCGCGGCATGCGGGCCTACCAGGCCGTGGCCATCGAGCTCGGCTACCTGCACCACCGCTACCTCCGCGGCACCGCGCCCGACGACTTCGGCGTCCGTGGCCAGGAGCACGTCGAGGAGCTGCGCCAGATCCGCCCGTACATCTCCTTCCCCGGACAGGTGGTGCCGACGCGATGACCGAGCACGAGGCGGACCAGACGCCCTTCCCGGGTCGTCGTACGCCCGACGCGACGACCGCGATGGTCACCGCGCTCGTGAGGCTCCGCGGTGCCCTGCAGGAGACCCGCCTGCCGCTCGAGCTGCCCGGCGCCGACGAGCAGCGCGCGGCCCGGACCGAGATGGTCGACCAGCTCGAGGACTACGTCATCCCGCGCCTAATGACGCTCGACGCCCCGCTGCTCGCGGTGGTCGGCGGGTCGACCGGCGCAGGCAAGTCGACGCTCGTCAACTCGCTCGTCGGCACCCGGGTCACCACGCCCGGCGTGCTGCGTCCCACCACCCGTTCGCCCGTCCTGGTGCACCACCCCGACGACGCGAAGTGGTTCGGCCAGGACCGGCTGCTCCCCGAGCTCGAGCGCGTCACCCGGCAGACCAACGACCCCGAGGCGCTGCAGCTGGTGGCGTCGCCGGCGATGACGCCTGGGCTGGCGATCCTCGACGCCCCCGACATCGACTCGGTCGAGGAGCGCAACCGGATCCTGGCCGCGCAGCTGCTGGCAGCGGCCGACCTGTGGCTCTTCGTCACCTCGGCGGCCAGGTACGCCGACCAGGTGCCGTGGGACTTCCTGCGCAAGGCCGCCGAGCGCTCGGCCGCGGTGGCGATCGTGCTGGACCGCACGCCCGCGGACGCCGTGGAGACGATCTCCACCCACCTCGCCCGGATGCTGGCCAGCCGTGGCCTCAAGGACTCACCGCTCTTCAGCGTCGAGGAGGGCGAGGTCTCCGAGATGGGGCTGCTGCCCTCGTCCTCGGTGATCGAGATCCGGCAGTGGCTCCAGGCGCTGGCCGACGACCAGGACGCCCGCGGTGCGGTCGTCCAGCAGACCCTGGACGGCGCCATCCGCACGCTGGCCCGGCGTACGCACACCGTCGCCGACGCGGCGACCGAGCAGACGGATGCCGTACGCCGCCTCCGCGAGGACGCCAACGACGCCTACGACCGGGCCGTGACCGGGATCGGCGACGCTTCCGCGGACGGCACCCTGCTGCGCGGCGAGGTGCTCGCCCGCTGGCAGGAGTTCGTCGGCACCGGTGAGCTGCTCAAGTCGCTGGAGACCCGGGTCGGCTGGCTGCGTGACCGCGTCGTCAACGCCGTGAAGGGCAAGCCGCAGCAGGCGGAGCGGGTCACGGTCGCCGTCGAGTCCGGCCTCGAGACGCTCATCCTCGAGCACGCCGAGGCCGCGGCTGAGCGGGCCGAGGGCTCGTGGCGGGGCACCGCTGCCGGTCAGATCCTGCTGCGCGACGCCGGGGAGGACCTGGGCCGGGCGTCGCGCGACTTCCGGCGCAGGGCCGAGCGGGCCGTGCGCGACTGGCAGTCCGACGTGCTGGAGATGGTCCGCACCGAGGGCGCCGACAAGCGCTCGACGGCGAGGTTCCTCGCCTTCGGCGTCAACGGCCTGTCCGTCGCGCTGATGGTCGTCGTCTTCGCGCACACCGCCGGCGTCACCGGTGCCGAGGCGGGCATCGCCGGCGGCTCCGCACTGCTGGGCCAGAAGCTGCTCGAGGCCGTCTTCGGCGACCAGGCGGTGCGGACCCTCGCGGAGCGCGCTCGCCGCCAGCTGGAGGCGTCCGTGAGCGACCTGCTCGACGCCGAGCGCCGTCGCTACACCGACCTGCTCGACAGCCTCGAGGTTGCACCCGAGGTGCCGGAGCGGTTGCGCTCCGCCGCGCGCAAGGTCGACGACCTGCGCTACGCCGCGACCCAACCCCGTGGGGTGTCGGACAGCGATGACACATCCCCCTAGGGTTGGGGTGGCAAGCAGTCCACCCAGTGCCGTGAGGGAGTCATGACGTCGTTGCTCGAAGGGGCCAAGAAGCTGGTCACCAGGAGCTCTGACATCGGCGCTCGCGTCGAGGGACTCGAACGAGCCGCGACCGCGGCCCGCGGCCGGGTCGACGACGCCCTCGTGGACGACGCCTCGGCCGTCGCCGCGCGCGCGGCCGGACGGCTCAAGCTCTCGGCCGACCACACGGTGGTCGCGCTCGCCGGCGCGACCGGCTCCGGCAAGTCCTCGACCTTCAACTCGCTGAGCGGGCTCGAGCTCGCCGCCGTCGGCGTACGCCGTCCCACCACCTCCTGGGCCACTGCGTGCGTGTGGGGCAAGGAAGGTGCCGAGGAGCTCCTCGAGTGGCTCGGCATCCCGGCCCGCCACCAGGTGACCCGCGACTCGATGCTGTCGAAGGCCGACGAGGACGTCGACATGCGCGGCGTCGTGCTGCTCGACCTCCCCGACCACGACTCCACCGAGGTCTCCCACCACCTCGAGGTCGACCGGCTCGTCCAGCTCGCCGACATGCTGGTGTGGGTGCTCGACCCGCAGAAGTACGCCGACGCCGCGATCCACGACCGCTTCCTCAAGCCGTTGGCCGGGCACCGCGACGTGATGCTGGTGGTGATCAACCACATCGACACCGTCCCGGAGGACCGGCGTTCGACCATGGTCGCCGACGTACGCCGCCTGCTCGAGGCCGACGGCCTGGCCGGGGTCCCGGTGCTGCCCGTCAGCGCCCGCCACGGCTGGGGCATCGACGAGCTGCGGGGCATGATCGCCAAGCGCGTGGCGGAGAAGAAGGTCACCCGCTCCCGGCTCGAGGCCGACGTGAAGTCCGCCGCGCAGCGGCTGCAGGACGCCGCAGGCACCGGCAAGGTGCCGACCCTGTCGAAGGAGCGGGTCGCCGCCCTCGACGACGCCTTCGCGGAGGCCGCCGGGGTGCCGACCGTCGTGAAGGCCGTGGCCGACTCGACCCGGCTGCGGGCCAACCGCGCCACCGGGTGGCCAGTCACGGCGTGGTTCTCCCGGCTCAAGCCCGACCCGCTCAAGCGGCTGCACCTCGACCTCGGCACCTCCGGCAGGGAGCTCACCGGCGCGGCACGCACCTCGGTCCCGAAGGCGACCGGCGTCCAGCGCGCCCGCGTGGACACCGAGGTGCGCTCGCTGGCCGACCAGGTCGGCGAAGGGATGGCGCCGTCGTGGGCCCACGCCGTGCGCGCGGCGTCCGTGTCGCGACTGCCCGACCTCAACGACCGCCTCGACCGGGCCGTCGCCTCCACCGACCTCGGCGTCGACCGGATCCCCGTGTGGGCGGGGCTGGTGCGTGTCCTCCAGTACGTCCTCATCATCGCAGCAGCGGTCGGTGCCGGCTGGCTGGCGCTGCTGGCCTTCGGCTCCTACGCCCGCCTGCCCGAGCCGCCGACTCCCGAGGTGTGGGACTTCCCGCTCCCGACCCTGCTGCTGCTCGGGGGAGTGGGCCTCGGCCTGCTCCTGGCGCTGGTCTGTCGCTGGCTCGTGTCGCTGACCGCGCGGTCGCGGGCGCGTACGGCCGACAAGCGCCTGCGCGACGCGATCTCGGAGGTGTCTGCCGCGGTGGTGGTCGAGCCGATCCAGGCCGAGCTCGTGTCCTATGCCGAGGTGCGCGAGGGGTTGTCCGCCGCCCTGCGCTGACGCGCCGTGCGCCACTGGTCGTCCACAGCGAGGCCGGGACACGGGTTCTCCACAGCCGCCGGTCCGCTGGACCGCCTCCTGTCGGCCCGGGTGTCGAGCCTTGGGGTGATCGCGGCGGAACCGCCGTCGCCGACACCAGGAGACTGCTCGATGTACGACACCCAGATCACCCTGACCGGCTGGGTCGGCGGCGAGGTCACGCTTCGCGAGCTCGCCGAAGGCCGCCAGGTCGCCTCGTTCCGCGTGGCATGCACCCCGACCCGCTATCGCGACGGCGAGTGGATCAAGGGCACCACGTCGTGGCACACCGTGAAGGTGTGGAACCGCCTGGCCCGTCACGTCGCCGCATCGCTCCACAGCGGCGACCCCGTGGTCGTCCACGGCCGGCTCGTCGCCGACCTGTGGGAGCGCGAGGGCAAGCCCCAGACGTCCAACGAGGTCGTGGCGAGCGCCGTGGGCCACGACCTCTCGCACGGCACGACGACCTTCGCCAAGCCGGCCGCCACGGTCAGCGACGTCGAGCCGCTCGCTGCGCCGACTGTGGACGGTGCCGAGCCCCAGGCCGCCTGATCCGCTCGTGGACGTGTGGCGACCCGGTCGCCCGGACGACCGGATCGTCACACCTCCCGGGCTCTCGGTGGTGGCGCGATTGTCGGCACGACAGCGCCGACCCGTAGGCTCGCCCACATGGCTGAGTACGTCTTCACACTGCGCAATGTGCGCAAGGCCCACGGTGACAAGGTCGTCCTCGACAACGTCACCCTGTCGTTCCTCCACGGCGCCAAGATCGGCGTCGTCGGGCCCAACGGCACGGGCAAGTCCTCGCTCCTCAAGATCATGGCGCAGCTCGACCACGCCAACAACGGCGACGCGATCCTCGACCCCGACGCGACGGTCGGCATGCTCCAGCAGGAGCCGCCGCTCTCCGAGGGCAAGACGGTCCTCGAGAACGTCGAGGAGGCCGTCGGCGAGCTCAAGGGGAAGATGAAGCGCCTGGAAGAGGCCTACATGGAGATGGGCGAGCCCGACGCCGACCATGACGCCCTCATGGAGGAGACCGGAAACCTCCAGACCGAGCTCGACAACGCCAACGCGTGGGACCTCGACAGCCGCCTCGACCAGGCCATGGACGCCCTGCGCTGCCCGCCGCCGGAGGTCCTCGTCGACAACCTCTCGGGTGGTGAGCGCCGCCGCGTCGCGCTGTGCAAGCTGCTCCTGCAGCAGCCCGACCTGCTGCTCCTCGACGAGCCCACCAACCACCTCGACGCCGAGTCGGTCCAGTGGCTCGAGGGCCACCTCGCCAACTACCCCGGCGCCGTCCTCGCCGTGACCCACGACCGCTACTTCCTCGACAACGTCGCCCAGTGGATCCTCGAGCTCGACCGCGGCAAGGCGCACCCCTACGAGGGCAACTACACGACCTACCTCGAGACCAAGAAGGACCGTCTCAAGATCGAGGGCCAGAAGGACGCCAAGCGCGCCAAGGTCCTCGAGCGTGAGCTCGAGTGGGTGCGCTCCAACGCGAAGGCGCGCCAGACCAAGAGCAAGTCGCGGCTCGCGCGCTACGAGGAGATGGCGGCCGAGGCCGACCGGATGCGCAAGATCGACACCTCCGAGATCAACATCCCAGCCGGACCGCGCCTGGGCGACGTCGTGCTGGAGGCGGAGGGGCTCGGCAAGGGCTTCGAGGACCGCATCCTCATGCACGACGTCTCCTTCAAGCTGCCCCGCGCCGGCATCGTCGGGGTCATCGGCCCCAACGGCGTCGGCAAGACCACGCTGTTCCGCATGATCACGGGGGAGGAGAAGCCCGACGAGGGTGAGCTCAAGGTCGGCCAGACGGTGAAGCTCTCCTACGTCGACCAGAGCCGCGGCGGCATCGACCCCAACAAGAACGTCTGGGAGGTCGTCTCCGACGGCCTGGACTTCATCAAGGTCGCCAACTTCGAGATGAACAGCCGCGCCTACGTCGCGTCGTTCGGCTTCAAGGGCCCGGATCAGCAGAAGAAGGCAGGCGTGCTCTCCGGTGGAGAGCGCAACCGCCTCAACCTGGCGCTGACCCTGAAGATGGGCGGCAACATGCTGCTCCTCGACGAGCCCACCAACGACCTCGACGTGGAGACCCTGTCCTCGCTCGAGGACGCGCTGCTCGACTTCCCCGGCTGCGCCGTGGTCACCTCCCACGACCGGTGGTTCCTCGACCGCGTCGCCACCCACATCCTGGCCTGGGAGGGCGACGACGAGGACCCCGCCAAGTGGTTCTGGTTCGAGGGCAACTTCGCGTCCTACGAGGAGAACAAGATCGAGCGCCTCGGCATCGAGGCGGCGCGCCCGCACCGGGTGACCCACCGGCGGCTCACCCGCGACTGAGGCATCTCCTGCTGGTCGAGGAAGGCGCCCCGGCGCCTGTCACGGGTTTCGGATCTCCGCTTCAGGGTGTCGGGTGACGAGGTGGTCGGCGACCCGGTCGAAGACCCGTCCGACGGCGGCGAAGTCCTCCTCGGACGCCAGGTCGACCAGGTTGCGGCGGACGCTCTCGACGTGGCACGGCGCGGCCCGGACCAGCAGCTCGTAGCCCATGTCGGTCATCGTCGCGATCACCCCGCGGCCGTCCTCGGGGGTCGTGCCGCGGGTGACGTAGCCGGCGGCCTCCATGCGCGCGACCGTGTGGGTGACCCGGCTGCGCGAGTGTGCCATCGCGTCCGCCAGCTGGGCCATCCGCATCGCGCGGCCCGGTCGCTCGGAGAGGCGCACCATCACCTCGTACTCGTTGAGCGACAGGCTGAACTCACGTCGCAGGTCGTCGTCGAGACGCTCCATCAGCAGGGTGATGCCCATCATCAGGGCACGCCACGAGTGCTGCTGGGTGTCGTCGAGCCAGCGCGGTTCCCCCGTCTCGGTCATGGCCGCAGCCTAGTCCGCATGGAGCGCGATCGGGGTCAGCCCATGCGCTCGAGGATCATCGCCATGCCCTGCCCGCCACCGACGCACATGGTGATCAGGCCGGTGGACTTGTCGTGCCAGTCGAGGCTGTTGAGCATCGTGTTCTGCAGGCGGGCGCCGGTCATGCCGAACGGGTGGCCGACCGCGATCGCGCCGCCGTTGACGTTGAGCCGGTCGATGTCGATGCCGAGGTCCTGGTAGGACGGCACGACCTGGGCGGCGAAGGCCTCGTTGATCTCGACGAGGTCTATGTCGCCGATGCTCATCCCGGCGTACTTCAGGGCGTTCTTGGTCGCCTCGACGGGGCCGAGGCCCATGATCTCGGGGGAGAGGCCCGAGACTCCGGTGGACACGATCCGCGCCAGCGGGGTGAGGCCGAGCTCGGCTGCCTTGGTGTCCGACATGACGACCACCGCGGCGGCTCCGTCGTTGAGCGGGCAACAGTTGCCGGCGGTGACCACGCCGTCGGGTCGGAAGACCGGGTCGAGACCTGCGATGGCGTCGTACGTCACGCCCGCTCGTGGCCCGTCGTCACCGGTCACGACCGAGCCGTCGGCCAGCGTGACCGGGGTGATCTCCCGCTCCCAGAACCCGTCGGCGATCGCCTTCTCGGCGAGGTTCTGCGAGCGGACCGCGAACTCGTCGAGCTCCTTGCGGTCCAGCCCGCGCATCCGGGCGACGTTCTCGGCGGTCTGGCCCATCGCGATGTAGATGTCGGGCAGGGCGCCGTCCTCGCGCGGGTCGTGCCAGTCCTGGCCGCCCTTGGCGTACTCCTCGGTGCGGGCCGCGGCGTCCTCGAAGAGCGGGTTGCGCGTGCCCGGGACGTGGTCGGAGGTGCCCTTCGCGAACCGGGACACCGTCTCCACGCCGGCGGACACGAAGATGTCGCCCTCGCCGGCCTTGATCGCGTGGAAGGCCATCCGCGTGGTCTGCACCGAGGAGGAGCAGTAGCGGGTGATCGTCGCGCCCGGGACCTCGAGGCCGAGAAGGGTGGTGACGACCCGCGCCATGTTGTTGCCCGACTCGCCACCTGGGAGGCCGCAACCCAGGAGCAGGTCCTCGATGGTGCTCGGGTCGAGGTCCGGGATCTTGTCGAGCGCGGCCTGCACGACGAGCGCGGTCAGGTCGTCGGGACGGAAGTCCTTGAGCGAGCCCTTGTTGGCGCGGCCGATGGGGGAGCGCGCTGCGGAAACGATCACTGCCTCGGGCATGGAGAACTCCGGAAGTCGACGGGGGGTGCAGGGTCTCTCGGCACCCTAGTGCTCGGATCGCGGGGGCGGAACGCGCGCCCGTGTGGCCTTCCTCATGCCTGCTCCTGGACCGGCCGGGGCGCTCTGCGTGCGTGTTCTGCGACGATCGAGGGGTGCGCCATCTCTATCGCTGCCCGCTGAGGTGGGCCGACCTCGATCTCTTCGGTCACGTCAACAACGTCACCTACGTCGACTACCTCCAGGAGGCGCGGGTGGACATGTTCCGCACGCACGCCCCCGACAGCCGCGCCGAGGACCTGGCCGAGGGTGTCGTCGTGGTGCGTCACGAGGTCACCTACGTCTCCCAGCTCACCTTCGGCTTCGAGCCGGTCGCGATCGAGTGCTGGGTGACGGAGATCCGCGCGGCCAGCTTCACCATGGCCTACGAGATCTTCGCCGAGGACGAGGCCGGTGAGCGGACGGTCCACCTGCGCGCGCGCACCGTGCTGACGCCGTACGTCTTCGCCACCGAGCGCCCGCGCCGCCTCCACGACGAGGAGCGGGAGGCCCTCTCCCGGCTGCTGGAGCCCGACGAGCCCGTACGACCCACTCCGGCGCCGGACGTCGTCGACGTGCCCGGCGGGACCTACCCGGTCCACGTCCGGTTCAGCGATGTCGACGTCTACGGCCACGTCAACAACGTGAAGTACTTCGAGTACTTCCAGGAGGCGCGGATCCAGCTGATGGTCACCCAGGGTGGCGACCTGGGGGACGGCTACCACCTCGTCGTCGCGCAGACCGACGTGGACTACAAGCGGGCCATCCTGTTCCGGGGCGAGCCCTACGACTGCCGGACGTGGGTCTCCCGCATCGGCAGCACGTCGGTGGTGTTCGAGTCGGTGGTCCGCGACGGTGACGACGTGCTGGCGCGCGCCCGCGTCGTCGGGGTCTGCATGGACAGTGCGACCGGGCGACCGGCGCCGGTGCCGGACGCGTTCCGGGCTCTCGTCGCCGGCTGACTCACTCCGGAGTCACTCCAGCCCTCACTCCAGGGTGTTGACCATGAACTGGGCTGCGTGGGTGACGTAGTCCCAGAACCGCTCGTCCTGCTCGGGCGTGAGACCGGCGGCATCCAGCCCGGCCCGGAAGTGGACCAGCCAGTGCTGGGCAGCGGCCGGGGTGACCTGGAACGGCGCGTGCCTCATCCGCAGCCGCGGGTGGCCACGGGTGTCGGAGTAGGTCGACGGGCCGCCCCAGTACTGGATGAGGAAGAGGGCGAACCGCTCCTCGGCGGGGCCCAGGTCCTCCTCCGGGTACATCGGGCGCAGCAGCTCGTCGGTGGCCACGCCCTCGTAGAAGCGGTGAACGATCGTGCGGATCGTCTCCGCGCCGCCGATCTCGTCGTAGAAGGTGCTGGTCACGGCACCATTCTGCCGACCAGGCGGCTGACTCGCCGGTCGGGTCGGGGGCTAGGCGTTCTCCGTGGGCTCGGCGGACGCTGCCGAGGGCGCGCTCTCCTGCCACATCACGCGCTGGGCGACCGCGAGGTTGATGCCCTCGTGCTCGAACCGTGCCTTGACCCGCTCACGCATCTCCCGGGCGATGCCCCACTGCTCCATCGGCGCGGTCTTGAGGGTGACGCGCACGACGATGCCGTCGACGCCGAGCGACTCCACCCCCCAGACTTCGGGCTCCTCGATGATCAGGCCCTTGAAGTCCTCGTCCTCCCACAGGTCGTGGGCGACCTCCTCGAGCGCGCGACGTACGCGCACGAGGTCCTCGGTGTAGCCGACGGTCACGTCGAGCACCGTCCGGGCCCAGTTCTGGCTCATGTTGCCGACCCGGAGGATCTCGCCGTTGCGGACGTACCAGACCGTCCCGTTGACGTCGCGCAGCCGCGTCACCCGCAGGCTGACGGCCTCGACCGTGCCAGAGGCCTCCCCGAGGTCGACGACGTCGCCGACGCCGTACTGGTCCTCGAAGATCATGAAGATCCCGGACAGGAAGTCCTTCACGAGCGCCTGCGAGCCGAAGCCCAGGGCCACTCCGATGATGCCGGCGCTGGCGATGAGGGGGGCGATGTCGTAGCCGAGCTCGGAGATGGCCATCAGGGCCACCACGGCGAACACGACACCGCTGATGATGCTCTTGAGCAGCGAACCCATCGTTGCCGCGCGCTGCACACGCCGGGTGTAGCCCGGGTCCTCGGTCAGGTTCAGCGCCGCGCCCATCCGGCCACCGGTGATCGCCCGGCTGAGACGGTCGGGCAGCATGCCGACCTCGGCGCGCTTGACGACGCGGTCGATGATCCGGTGGAGCACCCACCTGACGGCCAGGGCGATCAGGATCAGTCCCGCCAGGGCGGCCGGTTTCCCGACGATCCAGTCGACGCCGGTGGCGAGCCCCCTGTTGCCGGTGCGCTCCAGGACCCAGGTGTAGAGCTGGTCCTCGGACGAGTAGGTGAGGAGGGGGTTGGTCTCGCTCCCGGAGACCTCGGTCATGTCGATGATCGGGGCAATGAGGGGGTGAGGCATGCGGGCCAGTATGAGCGATACCCTTCTGCTCGTGACCACGCACGTCAGCCCTTCCCACTCCCACCGGCGCTCTTCGCGGCGCGCTCGATGGACCGGCCGCGTCGCCGCGCTGGCCGCTGCGCCGGCGCTCGCACTGCTCGCGCTGCCGGCCCGCGCCGACGTCCCCGAGGGCTGGGGCGGTGAGACCGAGCACAACAGTCTCGACGCCCTCCACGCGCTCGGGGTCTACCTCGGCGCCCCGCTCCTGCTGATGGTGCTCATCGCGCTCGCGGTCTACCTCCCGGCGATGATCCGCGGCGAGAAGCTGCTGCCCGACCACTCCGGTGGCGAGGCCCAGTGGATCGGCGGACCGCGCCAGGGCGTCGCCGAGCTCCCCGCCCCCGACAGCGACGACTCCCGAGCAGGTGGCGCCAGTGCCCGCTGGTGAGCTCCTGAGCGAGGCCGATCGGCTCGCCCTCGACAAGGCGATCCGCCTCGCCGAGCAGGCCAGTCGCTTCGAGTTCTCCGTCTACCTCGGTCCGGCCGAGGGAGACGACACCCGGGCCTGGGCCACGCGCCTGCACAACCGCCTCGTGGCTCCCGCGCGGAGCGTCCTGATCATGGTGGATCCGCAGGGACGCGCGACCGAGGTGGTGACGGGCGGCGACGTACGCCGTCACCTCACCGACGCCGAGGTCGAGCTGGCCGTGTTGGCCATGTCGTCGGAGTTCGCCGCCGGCAACCTGCTCGTCGGCCTCCAGCGCGGCATCGCGATGCTCGCCGAGCACGCGCGCCCGCAGAACACCCTCCACGCCTGATTGTTTGGCGCTCGCTCCGCGTTGTTTGGCGCTCGCTCCGCGTTGTTTGGCGCTCGCTCCGCTCGCGCGTGCTGTGCCTTGGCGCTCGCTCCGCTCTCGCGTGCTCCCCGCCCCTGAGGACGTCGTCTTCCCTCCTCGCTCGACGGCGCTGCCTCGCTGCGCTCGTCACGCTTGCTCGCTCGTCAGTCCAGACGACGTCGGGCGGGGAGCGCTGTGGCTGAGGCCGTCCGACCGCCTGGCACGTCCGAAGGTCATCGGTGCGCAGCGAGCGTGGCGAGCCCCGAGGTCACCTCGGACGTGAGGCTCGGCGCCCGGCGCTGTCTGGACTGACGAGCGACGCGAGCGCAGCGAGCCAGTCGAGGAGGGAAGACAGCGCCTTCAGGGGCGCCGAGCACGCGCGAGCGGAGCGAGCGCCAAATAGCACTGCCCCCACCCGAGACGGGCGGGGGCAGGTGCAGAACCGCCGATCAGCCCCGGTCGTACGCCTGTGCCGCCAGCGCGCGGGCGATCTCCGCCCGCGCCTCCCCGACGTAGCGCTTGGCCTGCTTGGGCGCGTCGCTGTCGGCGAGCCACTCGTCGATCCGGGCCAGGGTGGCCTCCGAGCCGAGGGCCTTGGGGAAGCCGAGCTCGAGCACGACGGACGCCTTGTGGAAGCCGAGGGTGTCGACCAGCGTCTCCGACGCCTCGAGGAACTTGTCGAGGTAGGGCGCGAGGACGTCCTCCTGGCCGAACCGGAAGATCGACATCGCGATCTCCCGCGAGGTCTCGTTGGGGGTGGCCGGGTCGAGGATCGCGTTCCAGCCGGCCTCCTTCGCCGACGCCGTCGGCTGGGCGACCCGGGCCGCGGCCGCGAGCTCCTTGCCCGAGATGGTCTTGTCGACCTCGAGCTCGGCGTCGATCTCGGCGTCGCCGAAGCGGCCGGCCCGGGCCAGGGCGGTGATCAGCGTCCAGCGCATGTCCTGGTCGACGGCGAGGCCGTCGAGCGTGAACGACCCGTCGAGCAGGTGGATCAGGTCGTCGAGCGCTGCGTCGCTGCGGGCGGCGCCGGCGTAGGAGCGGGCGAAGGTGAGCTGGTGGTCGCTGCCGGGCTCCGCGGCGACGAGCAGCTCGCGCAGGCCGGCCTCCCACGTCGCCCTCAGGTCGTCACGGTTGGTCGGGTCGGAGTAGAAGTTGACCGCGAGTGCCGTCGTGGCCGGGATACGGGTGACCGCCCAGGCGTCGGACTCCTGGCCGATGTTGGCGAGCACGAGGTCGACCCAGTCGCGGGTGCGCATCTCGCCGTCGCGGGTCATGTCCCAGGTCGCCCCCCACACCAGCGCACGCGGCAGCGAGTCGTCGAACGTCGAGAGCGCGGAGATGGCCGTGGCGAGGGACCGCTCGTCGAGACGGATCTTGGCGTAGGCGTGGTCCTCGTCGTTGAGCAGCAACAGGGCCGGCTGCTTGACGCCGACCAGCTGGGGCACGTCGGTGCTCTCCCCCTCGACGTCGATCTCGAGGTAGTCGCGGCGCACGAGGCGCTCGTGCCCGTTGTCGTCGGCGACCGTGTCGTAGAGGCCGATGCCGAGCCGGTGACGACGCAGCGTGGGCCAGTCCGGGTGGGCCGACTGGGCCACCGAGAACGAGCGGTAGCTGCCGTCGTCGTCGAGCTCGAAGGACGGCGCGAGGGTGTTGACCCCAGCGGTCTGGAGCCACTCCTGGGCCCAGCCCTCCAGCTCGCGACCGGAGGACTTCTCCAAGGTGGCGAGCAGGTCCTTGAACTCCGGGTTGCCGTACTCCCACTCCTTGAAGTAGGCGCGCAGGCCCTCGAGGAACGGGTCGAGGCCCACCCACGCGACGAGCTGCTTGAGCACCGAGGCGCCCTTGGCGTAGGTGATCATGTCGAAGTTCACCTCGACCGCGTGCAGGTCGACGTTGTCGGCCGCGATCGGGTGGGTCGAGGGCAGCTGGTCGGCGCGGTAGCCGGTCTGCTTGCGGGCGTTGGCGAAGCCCGTCCAGGCGTCGGTGAAGTCGGTCGCGTTGGCCTCGCACCAGTAGCAGGCCCACTCCGCGAACGACTCGTTGAGCCAGAGGTCGTCCCACCACTTCATGGTCACGAGGTCGCCGAACCACATGTGCGCCATCTCGTGGGTGATGACCGAGGTGCGGAACTCGAAGAACGAGCGCGGCTGGCGGCTGCGGGGAAGGTATTCGTCGCGGAGCGTGACGCAGCCGGCGTTCTCCATGGCGCCTGCGTTGTACTCGGGGACGTAGAGCTGGTCGTACTTCCCGAACGGGTAGGGGTAGTCGAACTGCTCCTCGAAGAACTCGAAGCTCTGCTTGGTGAGCTTGACCAGCTCCGCGGTGTCCATGTGCTCCTTGAGCGACTGGCGGCAGTAGTGCCCGAGCGGGATGGTGCCGAACTTGCCCTCGTAGGTGTCGAACTCGCCGTGGTACTCGCCTGCGACGATGGCGGTGATGTAGGCGGACATCCGCTTCGTGGCGGGGAAGTTCCACACCGACACGCCGCCGTCGAGCTCGGTCGGCTCCGGGGTCGCGGCGTTGGAGACCACGACCCAGTGCGAGGGGGCCGTGACGTTGAACGTGAAGACCGCCTTGAGGTCGGGCTGCTCGAAGGTCGTGAAGACGCGTCGGGCGTCGGGCACCTCGAACTGGCTGTAGAGGTAGACGCGGTCGTCGACGGGGTCGACGAAGCGGTGCAGGCCCTCGCCGGTGTTGGAGTAGGCGCAGTCCGCGGTGACGACGAGGGTGTTGGTCGCCTCGAGGTCGTCGAGCGCGATGCGGCTGTCGGCGTACGCCGTCGCCGGGTCGAGGCTGCGGCCGTTGAGGGTGATCTCGCGGACCGTCGGCGCGACGAGGTCGGCGAACGTGCTCGCCCCGGGCTCGCGGCAGGTGAACTCGAGCGTGGTGACGGAGACGAAGGTGTCCTGATCGGACCGGGTGGCGGTCGTGAGGTCCAGGTCGACGGTGTACGACGTGACGTCCAGGAGGGAGGCGCGGGTGGCGGCTTCGTCCCGGGTGAGGTTGGTTCCAGGCATGCGGGCATCCTGCCACCGCTGGTGTGGCGCGGCCCACACCGGTCGGGGTGGCGCGTCCACCCGCAGGAATAGTCCACGCCCGCCCGCGTTGGGGTGGACATGGCTACTGCTGACTTCTGGTTCGACCCGCTCTGCCCGTTCGCCTGGATCACCTCGCGCTGGATCCGCGAGGTCGAGCAGGTCCGTGACATCGACGTGCAGTGGCACGTGATGTCGCTGGCGTACCTCAACAAGGACAAGGACATCCCGCAGGGCTACCGCGACATGCTCGAGGGCAAGGAGAAGCCCGTCCGGGTCGCCATCAAGATCGCCCAGGACTACGACAACGCCACGCTGGGCGACTGGTACACCGCCATCGGCACCCGCCGCCACAACAACGGCGAGGAGCTGAGCCGCGAGACGGTCGCCGCGTCGCTGGCCGATGTCCGGCTTCCGGCCGACCTGATCGACTCGTGGGACGACGCGGGACTCGACGACGACGTGGCCAAGAGCCACCACGAGGGCATGGACGCGGTCGGCGACGACGTGGGCACGCCGACCATCCACATCAACGGCTCGGCGTTCTTCGGCCCGGTCCTGTCCAAGATCCCGCGCGGCGAGGAGGCCGGCGAGCTCTGGGACGGCGCCGTCGCGCTCGCGAGGTTCCCCTACTTCTACGAGCTCAAGCGCTCGCGCACGGGTGAGCTGGACTTCTCCTGAGTCCGTGCCGGTGTCGCTGGCTGGCCCGCAGAAATCGGATGGCGGCCGGTCACTAGGCTTGCGCCCATGACTCGTGTCCTGTCCGCCGTCGCCTGGCCGTACACCAACGGCCCGCGCCACATCGGCCACGTCGCCGGTTTCGGCGTGCCCTCCGACGTGTTCAGCCGGTTCATGCGGATGGCGGGCCACGACGTGCTCATGGTCAGCGGCACCGACGAGCACGGCACGCCGATCCTGGTGCTCGCCGACAACGAGGGCGTGCCGGCGCGCGAGCTCGTCGACAAGTACAACCAGGTCATCGTCGACGACCTGTGCGGCCTCGGGCTGTCCTACGACCTCTTCACGCGCACGACCACAGGCAACCACTACGCCGTGGTGCAGGAGATGTTCGAGACCTGCCGCCGCAACGGCTACATGGTCGAGGAGACCACGCCGACCGCGATCAGCCCGTCGACCGGCCGCACCCTGCCCGACCGCTACATCGAGGGCACGTGCCCCATCTGCAAGTACGCCAGCGCGCGGGGCGACCAGTGCGACAACTGCGGCAACCAGCTCGACCCCACCGACCTGATCGACCCGCGGTCGAAGATCAACGGCGAGACGCCGGAGTTCAAGGACACCCAGCACTGGTTCCTCGACCTGCCGGCCCTGGCCGGCGCGCTCGCCGAGTGGCTGGACGAGCGCGAGGCCAGCGGCACCTGGCGGCCCAACGTCATCAAGTTCAGCCAGAACATCCTCAAGGAGATCCGCCCGCGGGCGATGACCCGCGACATCGACTGGGGCATCCCGGTGCCGGGTTGGGAGGACCAGCCCACCAAACGGCTCTACGTCTGGTTCGACGCCGTGATCGGCTACCTCTCGGCCTCGATCGAGTGGGCGCGGCGGCTCGGCGAGCCCGACAAGTGGCGGGAGTGGTGGAACGACGCCGATGCGCTGTCCTACTACTTCATGGGCAAGGACAACATCGTCTTCCACTCCCAGATCTGGCCCGCGGAGCTGCTCGCCTACAACGGCACGGGTGACAAGGGCGGTGAGCCCGGCGTCTACGGCACGCTCAACCTGCCGACCGAGGTGGTCTCGAGCGAGTTCCTCACGTTCGGCGACTCCCAGTTCTCCACGAGCCGCGGCAACGTCATCTACGTCGGTGACTTCCTGGCCCGCTACGGCCCCGACGCGCTGCGCTACTACATCTGCGCCGCCGGTCCGGAGACCTCCGACGCGGCCTTCACGTGGGCCGACTTCGTCACCCGCAACAACTCCGAGCTCGTCGCCGGCTGGGGCAACCTGGTCAACCGCACGGCGACGATGATCGCGAAGGGCTTCGGCGAGATCCCCCCGCTGGGACCGCTCGAGGTGGTCGACGAGCAGGTGCTCACGACCGTCCGCGACGGGTTCGCCACGGTGGGTGGGCTCGTCGAGAAGCACCGGCTGCGCGCCGCCATCGCCGAGGCGATGCGGGTCGTCGGGGAGGTCAACAAGTACCTCACCGTCACCGAGCCCTACAAGATGAAGGACGAGTCGCAGCGCGAGCGTCTCGCAACCGTCCTCCACGTCGCGGCGCAGTGCGTGAGCGACTGCAACACGCTGCTCGCGCCCTTCCTGCCCCACGCCGCCAACAAGGTGCACGCGGTCCTCGGCGGCGAGGGCGACTTCATGCCGATGCCGCGCATCGAGCAGGTCGAGGAGCTCGAGCCCGGCAACGGCGCCGGCCACACGTCGTACTCCGTCATCACCGGCGAGTACTCCACGACGCCGGCGTGGGAGTCGCGCGCGATCGTGGCGGGCACCAAGGTCGCCAAGCCGACGCCGGTCTTCACCAAGCTCGACCCCTCCGTCGTCGAGGACGAGCTGGCGCGGGTCGCGGGCGCACCTGCCTAGGCTGGGGCGCATGACTTCCGACCTGCCTCCCCAGACGACCGCTGAGATGTACCTGCCCCACTTCGTGGTGAAGCAGAAGCTCACGATGATGGTCAATCGCTACGAGATCTCCGAGTCCGACGAGGCGGGCAACCCCACGCGCCTGATGGCCCTCGCCGAGCAGAAGCGGATGGCCTTCAAGGAGCAGGTCACCTTCTTCTCCGACGCCGGCAAGTCGCGGCCCGTGTTCGGCTTCAAGGCGCGCCGCAAGCTCGACCTCAACGCCGGCTACGACATCACCGACGAGAGCGGCGCCCCCCTCGGGTTCTTCCGCAAGGACTTCGGCGCCTCGCTGCTGCGCTCGACCTTCCACATCGAGGGCCCCGGCTATGCCGGCACCGGGCAGGAGCGCAACCAGCTCGTCGGCCTGCTGCGCCGCTTCACCGAGATCGACTTCCTGCCGATCCACTTCGACTTCGTCTCCGCCGAGGGCCAGCCGCTGTTCTCGGTCGAGCGCAAGATGTCGATCGGTGACCGCTACCGCGTCTCGGTGCCGGACCGGCGGGTCGACTTCCGCGTCGCCGCGGCGGTCGCGGTCGGCCTCGACGCGCTGATGTCTCGCTGAGGGCCTGACGTGCGCTGCGCAGTCCTGGGCACCGGAAACGTCGGCCGTACGATCTCCGCCCGCCTCGTCGAGCTCGGCCACGACGTACGCCTCGGGACCCGCGACCCGGAGGTGACCCGCTCGCGAGCCGACTGGACCGACGTCCCCGGGGCCGCGCTGGTGAGGTTCGCCGAGGCCACCGTGGACGCCGACCTGGTCGTCCACGCCGCCAGCGGCGCGGCCGCCCTCGACCTGCTGGCGCAGGCGGGGAACCTGACCGGCTGCGTGCTGGTCGACATCTCGAACCCGCTCGACTTCTCGGCCGGGTTCCCGCCGACCCTCAGCGTCAAGGACACCGACTCGCTGGGGGAGCAGATCCAGCGGGCCTTCCCCGACACGCGCGTGGTCAAGACGCTCAACACCCTGACCGCCGAGCTGATGGCCTACCCCGAACGGCTGCCCGAGCCCACCAGTGTCTTCCTCAGCGGCGACGACGCCGACGCCAAGCGGACCGTGACGGCGTTGCTGAGCGAGATGGGCCACCGCGACGTGATCGACCTCGGCGGCATCGAGACCTCGCGCGGGGTGGAGATGTGGCTGCCGCTCTGGCTGCGGCTGATGCGCTCGTTCGGCACCGCCGAGTTCAACATCAAGGTCGTGCGGCGGTCGTGATGTATCCCGAGGTCCGCGCCGCCGCGGCCGAGGCCGGCCCGGCCCTCAACGCCCCCGGCTTCGACCTCGCCGCCCACCGCGAGGAGGTCCGCCAGTTCAGCCTGCGCCAGCCGCGCGAGGACGTGGCATCGGTCGAGGAGGTCGACGCGGACGGCGTGCGGTGCCGGCTCTTCACGCCTGACGACCCGCTCGACGGCCTGGTCGTGCACGCCCATGGCGGCGGGTTCGTGCTCAACGACGTCGACGTCCACGACGGGATCTGCCGACGCTTCGCCAACCGGGTCCGCCGACCGGTGCTCAGCGTGGGCTACCGCAAGCCGCCCGAGCACCCCTTCCCGGCGGCCCCCGACGACCTCGACACCGTCGTCGGCTGGCTGCGGCGCGAGGGCCCGCCCGGTCCGTACGCCGCCCACGGGGACTCCGCCGGCGCCAACCTCGCGCTCGTCGCCGCCCTGCGCAACCCCGGCTTCTTCAGCGTGGTGGCCCTCGTCTATCCCTTCCTCGACCCGGGCAACAGCTTCCCGTCCTGGGCCGAGGGGCCCGCGTCGGGCTTCGATCCAGCCGAGGCCAGGTGGTACTGGGTGCAGTACGCCCGCACCGAGGCCGACTACGACGACCCCGACCTGGCGCCGCTGCGTTCCGACCGGCTGCACACCCTGCCCCCGACGTTCGTCGCGACCGCTGAGCACGACCCGCTGCGCGACGAGGGGGAGGAGCTGGCCCGGCTGGTCGCCGAGACCGGCGTGGAGACCGTCGGCATCCGCTGCCTGGGCCAGACCCACGGCTTCTGGCGGCACGCGCAGTTCACCGCCTCCGAGCCGCTCGTGCGCCAGGTCGCCGGCTACCTCGATCTGCACCTCGATCTGCAGCTCGACCCGCACCTCGGCCCCGGCTGAGCGGGACGGACACGGATGGCGTCGGCGATCGTGCTGCACTTCCACCCCGGCTGGGCCCATGGCGAGGGGGCGGTGATCGACGCGATCGCCGCGGACGGCGCCTACCGCAGCCAGTGGGTCACCGCCAGCTCCAACGGAGGACTGACCGCCCGCCCGGGTGGCGATCGCTGGCGGTGGGAGAGCCGCCTCTTCGGCGGGCGGTACGACGACGGGTCGGCCGAGGACCGGCCGGTCTACGGCGCGTGGAACCGCCGCAAGGACACGTACGGCGCCTCGCCCCGATTCGGGTCGGCCTACCTGCGCCTGCACCCCGAGATCGTGTCGAGGGCGACGTTCTGCTGGCCGGACAGCGTGTACGAGCCGACGGCGTTCGGCGAGCAGGAGCGCCTCGCCGAGCTCTGCGCGCTGGCCGACGCGGGGCTGCTCGACCGGGCGCTCCTTCCCGACAACGCAGTGGGCCTGCCGCTGGAGGACCCGCTGAACGACTATGTCGAGGCACACGTGCACGGGGGAGTGCTGCTCGACCGGGACGTGGCGGCGGTGGTGGTGGACCCCACGGACGCCGAGGAGCACCGCCAGGCTCTCGACCTCCTCCCGTGCCCGGTGGAGGTGCATCCGGGCTACCGCGTCGACGCGGCGGGCATCGATCCCACCTATCGCGGCGACGTGCCGGTGGACCTCGCTCGACGACTCGGGGGAGAGGTGACCCCGGCGCGCCTCGCCGTCGCGCAGCGCAGCGGCGAGCACGACCCGCAGGCCGTGAAGTGGTTGTGGCACTGCCTGGCCCGGTTCGGCCGCTCGGCCCCGGCGACCGGCTGAGGACGTGTCGGCGCGCTCTGGAACACTTTCCCCATGCGCGTTCACCTGGGCTCCGACCACGCCGGCCTCGAGCTGAAGGACCACCTCACCACCTGGCTCGTCGACCACGACTACGAGGTCGTCGACCACGGACCGTTCGTCTACGACGCCCTCGACGACTATCCCGTCTTCTGTCTCCGTGCGGGCGAGGGGGTCGCGGCCGACCGTGCGGAGGGGCTGGACAGCCTCGGCGTGGTGATCGGCGGCTCCGGCAACGGCGAGCAGATCGCGGCCAACAAGGTGACCGGCATCCGTTGTGCCCTGGTGTGGTCCGAGGAGACCGCCGTCCTGGCCCGCGAGCACAACGACGCCAACGTCGTCTCGGTCGGCGGCCGGATGCACTCGCTGGAGGACATGACCCGCTTCGTCGAGGTCTTCCTCGCCACGCCGTTCCCCGGCGACGAGCGCCACGTCCGGCGCATCGGCCAGGTCGCGGTCTACGACGAGACCAGGGAGCTCCCCGACCTGCCCGAGTCGGCCCTGCGCGGCTTCGCTCCGTCCGACCCCGCGGATGCCTGAGGGGCACACCCTCCGCCGGCTGGCCGACGACCTGAGTGCGGCGTTCGCCGGCCGGACGGTCCGGGTGAGCTCCCCGCAGGGGCGGTTCGCAGCCGACGCGGCGCAGCTCGACGGCTCTCGCGTGCTGGGCGCCGAGTCCGCCGGCAAGCACCTGTTCGTCGAGTTCGACGGTGAGCGCTTCGTCCACGTCCACCTCGGGCTGATCGGCCAGTTCGACGTGCACGCCGGCCTCGACGAGGGCGACGTGGTGCCCGAGCCCGTCGGGCAGGTGCGGCTGCGGCTCGTCACCGTCGCGGGCGGGCAGGTAGGCGAGGGCGAGCCCCGCGCGACGTCGTACGCCGACCTGCGGGGCGCGATCCTGTGCGACCTCGTCGGTCCGGCCCGTCGCGAGGAGGTCCTCGGCCGGCTCGGCCCGGACCCGTTGCGGTCCGACGCCGACCCCGACCTCGCCTGGCGACGGATCTCCCGGAGCCACCGGCCGATCGGCGACCTGCTGATGGACCAGAAGGTGCTGGCCGGTGTGGGCAACGTCTATCGCGCCGAAGTGCTCTTCCGGCACCGCATCCACCCGCTGCGACCAGGCAACACGCTCCGCGTCGGCCAGTGGCGCGCGATCTGGGCCGACCTGGTCGAGCTGATGGGCGAGGGCGTGCGGTCCGGGCGCATCGACACGGTCCGGCCCGAGCACACCCCGGAGGCGATGGGCCGGCCGCCGCGCCAGGACGACCACGGCGGGGAGGTCTACGTCTACCGTCGCACCTCGATGCCGTGCCACCTCTGCGGATCCACCGTCCGCACCGGGGAGCTCGTCGGGCGCAACATCTTCTGGTGTCCGAAATGTCAGCCCAGGTTCCGGTCCCGGGCCGTACAGTCTCCCGTGCAGGAGCCTGGCGCGGCGGGAGGAGCTGGGACATGAGCACCTCCGGCGCGCGTCGACCCACGTCAGCGGGGCTGGGCGAGCGGCTGTCCGGCGCCCTCAACCAGGTCGTGCCGCGCAGCTCGCGGGTCCTCGTGCTCCTCGTCATCGCGACCGTGGCGATCGGGCTGGCGATCTGGCTCTTCCCCGACGACGCGCCCCTCGTCATGCTGCTGGTCCCGCTGGTGGTGTCGAGCCTGATGCTCGGGCCGCGCCAGCTGCCGTGGTTCGTGGTGTTCGTGCTGCTGGTCCTGGCGATCGTCGTACCCACGCAGACAGTGATCACGATCCGCGTCGCCCTGACCGTCGTGATCATCTTCGGACTCGGCTTCCTGTTCCTGCTCTCGTCGTTCCGGCGATCGCGGCTCGGCGTCGCCGGCATCCAGGGCGAGATGATGTTCGTCGACCTGCGCGACCGCATCCTGCGCCAGGGCGGGATCCCGTCGCTGCCGCCGGAGTGGTACGCCGCCGGCGAGCTCAGGTCCGCGGGAGGCACGCCGTTCGCCGGCGACTTCATCGTCGCCTCGCGCGTCGGCGAGCGGCTGGAGGTGGCAGTCGTGGACGTCTCCGGAAAGGGGCAGGGCGCCGGCACGCGGGCGCTGCTGCTGTCCGGTGCCATCGGTGGGCTGCTCAGTGCGCTGCCGCCCAGCGAGTTCCTCGGCGCGGCCAACACGTTCCTCCTCCAGCAGGACTGGGACGAGGGGTTCGCGACCGCGATCCACCTGTCCCTCGACCTCACGACCGGGCACTACGAGATCCGCACCGCGGGTCATCCCCCCGCTGCCGTACGCCATGCCGGCTCGGGGCGGTGGGAGGTGATCGAGTCCGAGGGACCCCTCCTCGGCCTGATCGACGGCGCGAGCTATCCCGCCGCCGTCGGCGTGATGCGACACGGTGACGCGCTGCTCCTCTACACCGACGGCATGGTCGAGACCCGCACCCGCGACATCGGCTCGGGCATCGACAAGATGCTCGGCCAGGCCGAGAGGCTGCTCCGCGGGCAGTTCGAGGGCGGCGCCAAGCGGCTCATCGAGTCCATCGGGTCACGCAACGACGACCGCGCGCTGCTGCTGGTCCACCGCCGCTGAAGCGCGCGAGCCGGTTGGGGCGCACGCTCCCTCGTGTGGCACCATGACACCGCACCGGCGCCCGCAACGGCTCCGGAGCGCGCGGATGTAGCTCAATGGTAGAGCCCCAGTCTTCCAAACTGGCTACGCGGGTTCGATTCCCGTCATCCGCTCCAAGCAGGTCCTCAGGCCTCCACCCGGAGGCCGCCGGGGCCCGTTTGGCGGGGCGTAGCGTAGTGGCTAGCGCGCCTGCTTTGGGAGCAGGAGACCGCAGGTTCGAGTCCTGTCGCCCCGACCGTGCAGCCCGGCGTGGGCATGATTCGGTCTGCGCTCTCTTTCGTCGGTAGACTGACGAGGTTTGCGGACGTCGCGGTGGCGCGCGTCTGCACGACGTACCCATGACCTTCAGCATCAGGAGACATTTGTGAAGAGCGCCGTCGAGACCTTGAGCCCGACCCGGGCCAAGCTGACCGTCGAGGTGCCCTTCGAGGAGCTCAAGCCGAGCCTCGACGCGGCCTACCAGAAGATCGCGAAGCAGATCAACGTCCCGGGCTTCCGCCGCGGCAAGGTGCCGCCCGCGGTCATCGACCGTCAGGTCGGCCGCGGTCCGGTCCTCGACGAGGCGATCAACGCCGTCGTCCCGCAGTCCTACATGGCCGCGCTCCAGGAGCACGACCTCGAGCCGCTCGCCCAGCCGGAGATCGAGGTGACGAAGTTCGAGGACAACGAGTCCCTCGAGTTCACCGCCGAGGTCGACGTCAAGCCCGACTTCGAGCTCCCCGCCTACGACGGCCTCGAGGCCAGCGTCGACGACATCGAGATCTCCGACGCCGATGTCGACGAGCAGATCGAGGCGCTGCGCGAGCGCTTCGGCACCCTCGTCCCGGTCGAGCGGGCGGCCGCCGACGGCGACTTCGTGACCATCGACCTCGTCGCCGCCAAGGCCGGCGAGACCGTCGAGGGCGGCGAGGTCACGGGCATGTCCTACAAGGTCGGCCGCGGCGGCATGATCGACGGCCTCGACGAGGCCCTCGTCGGGCTGAGCGCCGGCGACGAGACCACCTTCGACTCCGAGCTGGTCGGCGGCGACCTCGTCGGCGAGCCGGTCCAGGTGACCGTCAAGGTGACGGCCGTGCAGGAGCAGCAGCTCCCCGAGTACGACGACGAGTTCGCCCAGCTCGCCTCCGAGTTCGACACCGCCGAGGAGCTCACCACCGACGTGCGCGAGCGCCTCGGTCGGGGCAAGCGCCTCGAGCAGGCTGCCGCCGCCCGCGACGCGGTCCTCGAGGCGCTGCTCGAGAAGGTCGAGATCCCCCTGCCCGAGGTCATGGTGACCGACGAGCTCAACGCCCGTCGCCAGAACGTCGAGCAGCAGCTCGGCTTCGCCGGCATCACCATGGAGAAGTACCTCGAGGACGAGGGCCAGACCCAGGACGAGTTCGAGGCCGACCTCGAGCGTCGCGTCCGCGATGCGGTCGCGGCCCAGTTCATCCTCGACAAGGTGGCCAAGAAGGAGGAGTTCGGCATCGACCAGGCCGAGCTCTCCGAGCACCTGGTGCGGCGCGCCCAGCAGTCCGGGCAGGACCCGCAGGAGTTCGCCAACCACATGTTCGAGCACAACCACATCCCCGAGCTCGTGCAGGAGATCCTGCGCGGCAAGGCGCTCGCCACGATCGTCGAGTCGGCGACCGTCAAGGACGCCTCGGGCAACGTGGTCGAGCTGAAGAACCTCCGCCCCGACGGCACCATCGGCGAGCCCGTCGAGCCTGCTGGAGAGGCGACCGCGGAGTCCGACGAGGCCTGACCTCGGCCCCACGGCACACGACCGGCGTCCACCCCTCGGGTGGGCGCCGGTCTGCGTTGGTGGCGCGGGGCTGCTCAGGCAGCGTGCTCCGTCGCAGCCAGGACGTCGAGCGCGTAGCGGGCGATGCCGGCGCGTTGCCGTGCCCAGTGGTCGAAGCCGGCCCGGAAGTCGTCGCCGACGCCTCCTGAGGCCTCGAGCGCGGCCTCCTCCTGGATCATCTCCGTGGGGAGACTGGGCAGGCCGTTGAAGAGCATCAGGCTCACGGCGTGGCTGCGGCGGACCTCGGCGAGGGGGACCTCGAGCCCCTCGTCAGCCAGCCCGGCGGCGTACGCCTCCACGCACGCCGCGGCGCGGTCCGGCAGGTCGCCGGCGTCCTGCCGCCCGAGCTGGATGTCACCGACGAGGAGCTGGGACAGGTCGAACCCGACCGGCTGGGGCCGCCAGAAGCCGAAGTCGATCAGCGTGAACCCGGGGTCGCCACGGCGGCGCAGCAGGTTGTTGGGACAGGCGTCGCCGTGTGAGGCCAGGTGCCGGCTGACCGAGTACTCGCGGGCCAGCGCGTCGAGGTGGCGGGCGGTGCGGGTGAGGTCCTCGCGCATCTCGCCGAAGTGCTCGGAGACTGCCGGGTGCTGCCACGTGGCGTCGTCATGGAGGCCGGGCAGCACGGTGTAGCCCAACCGGCCCGCGACGAAGTAGTCGATGTGCCATGGCTGGGGGTCGATCCCGGCCAGGGGAGCGACCCGACGGCTGCCGGAGAGGCGGCCGAGCAGCCGTGCCGCGCGGACGCTGTCGTCGGTCGTCCAGGGGATCTTGTCGGCGTCAACCGCCTCGAGCCACAGCACGGCGGTCTGGTCGGGACGCTCGTCGACCCGCAGGCCGCGCGGCATGGTGAGGCCTGCGGGGAGCCGATCGGCGAGGTCGGAGGCGTAGAGCAGCGGCTCGGCGCGCCAGGGCACCGAGTCGCCAGCCCACTCGCCGACCTCGGGCGGGACGAACGCGAACGCGGGGGAGTGGCGCCAGTGGTGGACGCGCTTGACGAACAGGGTGAACCCCCGCGGACCGCCCCCGGCGTCGGCGTGCCCCCGGACCCACGTGCGCGCTCCCGTCAGGATCGAGGGGACGTCGTAGTCGACCGTCTCCGCCTCGGAATCGAGCAGCTCCACCTCGGTGACCTGCCAGAGGTCCGCCACCATCGCGGCCAGCTCGGCGTCGCTCACGTCGTCGTCGCCCAGCACCTCACGCCGGTGGCACCCGGGGGCCGCAAGCGTGAAAGTTGCTTTCATGATCAGAAACGGTAAGTTGCTTTCATGACTGGTGTCAACAGGTCGCCGGCGGTGGAGCCCCACCTGCCCATGCTGATGGGGATGGTCTTCGGGCACCTCCGTGAACGCCTGGCCCAGGAGGCTCCGGAGCTGCGTCCCTCGCAGCTTCGAGTGCTGGAGTGGCTGCCCGCGGAAGGCCTGACGATCAGCGAGCTGGCCGAGTGCGCCGAGATGACCACCCAGGGGTGCGGGCAGTTCGTCCGCCAGCTCGCCGCGCTCGGCATGGTGGAGGTGTCCGTGGCCGACCACGACGCCAGGGCTCGACGGGTCCGCATCACTCCCGCCGGGCGGGAGGCGGTGGCCCGCGGGACCGCGGTGCTGCAGGCGTACGACGAGGCCTGGGCCCAACGGGTCGGCGTCGAGCGCTACCGGGTGTTCCGCGAGGTCCTGGCGGAGGTCGCGCTCGGCTCGGCGCAACCCCAAGCCGTGGAATCCGCTGTGGGCGAACAGGGTGGGTTCTCGCGTGGAAGTGTCCGACCTTCCGGCTAGTGTCGCCAGCGTGAACCACAACTCCAGCCCAGCCCTCTCCCCCGAGATGAACGGCGCCGGTGGGATGTATGGCCTCGACGACCACATCTACCAGCGACTCCTCCGCGAGCGCATCGTCTTCCTCGGCTCGGAGGTGCGCGACCAGAACGCCAACGCGATCTGTGCGCAGCTCCTGCTGCTCTCCGCCGAGGACCCGGAGGCCGACATCTTCCTCCACATCAACAGCCCCGGCGGCTCCGTCGATGCCGGCATGGCCATCTACGACACGATGAACTACATCCCCAACGACGTCGCGACCGTCGGCATGGGACTGGCGGCCTCGATGGGTCAGTTCCTGCTCTGCGCCGGCACCAAGGGCAAGCGCTACGCGCTCCCGCACGCGCGGATCATGATGCACCAGCCCTCCTCGGGGATGGGCGGCTCGGCCTCTGACATCAAGATCCAGGCGCAGCAGTCCCTCCACATCAAGAAGGTGCTGCTCGACCTGATCGCCGAGCACACCGGCCAGAGCGTGGAGCAGGTCGTGGCCGACGCCGACCGCGACCGGTGGTTCACCGCGGAGCAGGCCGTCGAGTACGGCCTGGTCGACAAGGTCGTCACCAATGCCCGCGAAGCCGCCGACGAGGGCCGCCCGGCCAGGACGAAGGACTGACCCATGAACTACTACATCCCGCAGTGGGAAGAGCGGACCTCCTACGGTTTCCGCCGCATCGACCCCTACGCGAAGCTCTTCGAAGAGCGCATCATCTACCTCGGCACGCCGATCAGCGACGACGTGGCCAACGCGGTCATCGCCCAGCTGATGTGCCTGGAGACGATGAACCCCGACACCGACATCAGCATCTACATCAACAGCCCCGGTGGATCGTTCACGGCGCTGACGGCGATCTACGACACGATGCGGTTCATCAAGCCCGACGTGCAGACCGTGTGCCTGGGCCAGGCCGCCTCTGCGGCGGCGATCCTGCTGGGCGCCGGCGCCAAGGGCAAGCGGATGGCGCTGCCCAACAGCCGCATCCTGATCCACCAGCCCTACACCGAGGGCACGTTCGGCCAGACCTCCGACATCGAGATCCAGGCCAACGAGATCCTGCGGATGCGCGAGCTCCTCGAGCGGATGATCGCCGACTCGAGCGGCAAGGACATCGACCAGGTCAGCCGCGACATCGAGCGCGACAAGATCCTGACCGCCGAGCAGGCGGTCGAGTACGGCCTCATCGACGCGGTGATCGAGTCGCGCAAGGGCGCCCCGGCGCTCGCCTGAGGATGAGCAAATCATGACCCACGACATCTCGTGTCCGGCCCCCGCCGGGGGCCGGCACGGGGTACCGTCGTGGGGCCTGATGCAAGGTGTTGACAGCCGGACCCCCCGCCCGGCGAGACTGGAGGACACAACTCGTGGCACGTATCGGTGACGGCGGCGACCTGCTGAAGTGCAACTTCTGTGGCAAGAGCCAGAAGCAGGTCAAGAAGCTCATCGCTGGCCCCAACGTCTACATCTGCGATGAATGCATCGAGCTGTGCAACGAGATCATCGAGGAGGAGCTCGCCGAGGGCTCCGAGGTGAGTCTCGAAGAGCTCCCCAAGCCCAAGGAGATCTTCGAGTTCCTCAACTCCTACGTCATCGGCCAGGAGCACGCGAAGAAGTCCCTCGCGGTCGCGGTCTACAACCACTACAAGCGCGTCCAGGCGGGTCTCCAGCCGGTGTCCGGCAAGGCCAAGGACGACGTGGTCGAGGTGGCCAAGTCCAACATCCTCGTCATCGGGCCGACGGGGTGTGGCAAGACCTACCTCGCCCAGACGCTCGCCCGGATGCTCAACGTCCCCTTCGCGATCGCCGACGCCACCGCCCTCACTGAGGCCGGCTACGTCGGCGAGGACGTCGAGAACATCCTCCTCAAGCTCATCCAGGCCGCTGACTACGACGTCAAGAAGGCCGAGACGGGCATCATCTACATCGACGAGATCGACAAGGTGGCCCGCAAGTCGGAGAACCCCTCGATCACGCGCGACGTCTCCGGCGAGGGCGTCCAGCAGGCGCTGCTCAAGATGCTGGAGGGAACGACCGCGTCGGTTCCCCCGCAGGGCGGCCGCAAGCACCCGCACCAGGAGTTCATCCAGATCGACACCACCAACATCCTCTTCATCGTGGGTGGTGCCTTCGCCGGGCTCGAGCAGATCATCGAGCAGCGGGTCGGCAAGAAGTCGCTGGGCTTCACCGCCGAGGTGCGCGGCGCCGCCGAGCGCGAGGCCGACGACCTGCTGGTCCAGGTCCGCCCCGAGGACCTCACCAAGTTCGGCCTGATCCCGGAGTTCATCGGCCGCCTGCCGCTCATCGCGAGCGTGAGCAAGCTCGACCGCGAGGCCCTGGTGCAGATCCTGACCGAGCCGCGCAACGCGCTCGTCAAGCAGTACCAGAAGCTCTTCGACCTCGACGGGGTCGAGCTCGAGTTCACCGTCGACGCCATCGACTCCATCGCCGACGCGGCGCTCGAGCGCGGCACTGGTGCCCGCGGCCTGCGCGCGATCATCGAGGAGGTCCTCCTCTACGTCATGTACGACGTCCCCTCCCGCGGCGACGTCGCGAAGGTCATCGTCACCCGCGACGTCGTCGAGGACGACGTCGCGCCGACGCTCATCCTGCGCGAGTCCGAGGCCAAGAAGAAGAAGTCCGCCTGAGGCGGATCGGTCCGCCTGGCCCGATGTGACCATGCCGGTCTAGTCATTTCGGGCCATTCCGGACCATCGGTGATGATCACGCGTCATGACCCCTTCACACTGGCGTCTCGAAAGCATGTGGGAAGGGGAACCCGTGGGGGTTGACCAGAAGCGGCCGCTCGTCGGGTTCGCGTTCGTAGCCGTGCTCTGCGCCCTCTTGATGACCATCTCGGTCGGGCGTGGCTGGGCCGACGTCTTCCAGCCCGGCAAGCCCATCGCGGCAGCCGCGCTCGGTGGCCCGGCCGACGGCGAGCCGGCTACGGTGACGCAGCCGAGTGCCCTGGCGGACGACGCCGAGATCTCGATCCCCGTCGAGCTGAGCGCCCAGCCGCTGGGCGTCTCGGTCGGCGCCCCGGTGTCGACGGAGTCGGTAGCCACGTCCGGCTCGCGCTCGACCGCAGGCTCGGGGTCGACGTCCCGCTCCCGGACCACTGAGTCCCTCGCCTCCCTCCGGATCGCTGCCCGGGAGACCGCAGCTGACCGCACCGCTGCCCGTCCGGGCAAGGACGCGGACCGCAAGGCTGCGCGTCAGGCGGAGAAGGCGGACCGCAAGACCGACACCGACCGCCAGGCCGAGAAGGCGGACCGCAAGGCGGACCGCCAGACCGAGAAGGCGGACCGCAAGGCCGACCGCCAGGCCGACCGCCAGGCCGCGAAGGCGGACCGCAAGGCCGCCCGTCAGGCGGCGAAGGCTGATCGCAAGGCCCGCAAGGCTGCGGCGAAGGCCGCCCGCAAGAGCGGCAGGGCGCCCCGCAGGGCGTAGTCGCCCGAGCGGACTCAGTCCTCCGTCGGTGCCAGCTCGGCGCTGACCCGCAGCTCCTTGGCGGACTCGTCGGCGACGAACTCCAGCTCGCCCACGATGGTGCCGACTGCCCGTAGGTCGTCCTGCGCCTCCTGAGCCGCCGTGACCAGAGCCTCGGGTCCGGTGATCACCACGCGCGACAGGGGCGCCCGCATCTTGGCCTTGGCCTGCGACTTCGCCCCCCGGATCCCGGTGAGGGCCGCCGCGACGGCGTCGAGGACCAGCGGCTGCGAGGCCGCGGCGGAGCCGAGGTCGGCCGCGGTGGGCCAAGCGGCGTGGTGGATCGAGCCGTCCTGCCACCACGACCAGACCTCCTCGGTCGCGTAGGGGAGGAACGGAGCCAGCAGCCGGAGCTGGGTGTGGAGCGCGATCGCGAGCGTCGCCCGGGCGGACTCGGTGGCCGGGCCGCCGTCGCCGTTGTAGGCGCGCTCCTTGACCAGCTCGAGGTAGTCGTCGCAGAACTCCCAGAAGAACTTCTCGGTGACCTCGAGAGCGGTGGTGTAGTCGTACGCGTCGAACGCCTCGGTGGCCATGCGCACGACCGTCTCGAGACGGCCCAGCAGCGCGCAGTCGACCGGGGCGCTCACCGCACTGGGGACCAGCGTGGTCGCGCCGACGTTGCCGAGCACGAACTTCGAGGCGTTGAGGACCTTCATCGCCAGTCGGCGCCCGACCTTCATCTGCGACTCGTCGAACGGCGAGTCGGCGCCGGGTCGCCCGATCGCGGCACGCCACCGGACAGCGTCGGCGCCGTACTTGTCGAGGATGTCGGTCGGCACGACCACATTCCCCCTGGACTTCGACATCTTCTTGCGGTCCGGGTCGACGATGAACCCGGAGATCATCGCGTGCGACCACGGCACGGCCTGGTGCTCGAAGTCGGAGCGGACCACGCGCGAGAACAGCCAGGTGCGGATGATGTCGTGCGCGTGGGTGGCGAGGTCGTAAGGGAAGACGCGCGAGAACAGGTCGTCGTCGACCTCCCACATGCCGGCGATCTGCGGCGTGAGCGAGGAGGTCGCCCAGGTGTCCATCACGTCGGGATCGCCCATGAAGCCGCCGGGCTTCCCGCGCTGGTCCTCGGCGTAGCCGTACGGTGCCTGCGTGGACGGATCGACTGGCAGCTGGTCCTCGGAGGGCATCAGCGGGTGGTCGTGGTCCGGCTCGCCGTCGGCGTCGAGGGGGTACCAGACCGGGAACGGGATGCCGAAGAAGCGCTGCCGCGAGATGAGCCAGTCGCCGTTGAGGCCGCCGACCCAGTTGTCGTAGCGGTGCTTCATGTGCGCAGGGATCCAGGTGATCTCCTCGCCGCGGACGAGCATCTCCTTGCGCAGCGCTGCGTCCCTCCCGCCGTTCTTGATGTACCACTGGCGGGTGGCGACGATCTCGAGCGGCTTGTCGCCCTTCTCGTAGAAGTTGGCCATCCGCTGGGTCGGGGTGGGGTCGCCGTCGAGGTCGCCGGCCTCGCGCAGCAGCGCGACCATCGCCTCGCGGGCACTGAAAGTCGTCTTGCCGGCGAGCTCGGCGTACGCCGTCGAGGCAGCGTCCGCGGCCAGCCACGGGGGTGTCTCGCGGACCAGGCGGCCGTCACGGCCGACGACGGTGCGGACGGGAAGGCTCAGCTCGCGCCACCACATCACGTCGGTGAGGTCACCGAAGGTGCAGCACATCGCGATGCCGGCGCCCTTGTCGGGCTCGGCCGCCGGGTGGGGGAGCACCGGGATCTCGACACCGAAGACCGGCGAGGTCACGGTGGTGCCGAAGACGTCCTGGTAGCGCTCGTCGTCGGGGTGCGCGATCAGCGCGACGACGCTGGGGATCAGCTCCGGTCGTGTCGTCTCGATGTGGATCGGGGTGCCGTCAGGGCGGTGGAACGCGACGCGGTGGTAGTGGCCCGGGTAGTCGCGTGCCTCGAGCTCGGCCTGGGCGACGGCGGTCTGGAAGGTGACGTCCCACAGGGTCGGTGCCTCGGAGAGGTAGGCCTCGCCGCGGGCGTAGTTGCGCAGGAACGCCCGCTGGCTGACCGTGCGGGAGTGGTCGCCGATGGTGGTGTAGGTCGGGTTCCACTGCACCGAGAGGCCGAGCTGGCGCCACACCGCCTCGAAGGCCTTCTCGTCCTCGACGACCAGCTGCTCGCACAGCTCGATGAAGTTGGGACGGCTGACCGGGACCTGCCGCTTCGGGTCCGGCTTCTCCGGCGGGGTGAAGTCGGCGTCGTAGGGCAGCGAGGGGTCGCACCGGACGCCGAAGTAGTTCTGCACGCGACGCTCGGTCGGGAGCCCGTTGTCGTCCCAGCCGATCGGGTAGAAGACGGCCTTGCCCTGCATCCGCTGGTAGCGCGCGATCAGGTCGGGGTGGCTGTACGAGTAGACGTGGCCGACGTGGAGCGAGCCGCTCACGGTCGGCGGCGGCGTGTCGATGGAGTAGACGTTCTCCCGCGGCTGGGTGCGGTCGAAGGCGTAGGTGTCGTTCTCGGCCCACGTCCTGGACCACTTCTCCTCCAGGCCTTCCAGCGCCGGACGCTCCGGTACGACGACGGCACGCAGGTCGGTGCTCGTGGTCGTGTCCGGGCCGGAGTCCGGGGTCTGGGTGGCAGGAGTGTCAGTCATGGGCGGAAGTCTATTGACGGGCCTCCGGCCTGCGAAAACAGGTGTCGATCCGGTGTCCCGGGGCCCTAGCGTGGCCGGATGCACAGTGAGTTCGAGCTGGAGTTCTTCGACGCCCCTCAGCCCTTCCTCGACGCCGCTGCCGACGTGCTCGCCTCCGACCCCGTGCTCGGCAGCGTCATCGCGAGTGTCAGTCAGCGAACCGCCCGCGAGCTCGAGGACGGGCGGGACTCGTGGGCCGAGGTCGGGGCCCCGTTCGCGCGGTGGTGGCTGGTCGTCCGTGACGGCTCCGGTGCGGTCGTCAGCGCTGCGATGCGGACCGCGCCCTTCAAGCCCTACCCGACCTTCGCCATGCCGATGGCAGACAGCGCTGCTCGTTCCCTCGCCGCCGTGCTGCACGAGCGGGGCGAGCTCCTCGCCGGCTGCAACGGCGCCCTGCCGGGTTCCGAGGTGCTGGCGCGCTCGACCGCCGAGCTGGTCGGCGGAGAGGTCGTCGTCGACAAGGCGACCCGGCTCTGGGAGGCCACGTCGGTCGAGGTGCCGCCGGCGCCCGAGGGCCGGCTGCGCCGGGCCACGGAGGATGACGCCGAGCTGGTGCTGTCGTGGTTCGAGGCGTTCCACGCCGAGGCCGACGAGCAGGCCGGGCGTGAGCCCGACCGCGCCTCCGGCGAGCACAACACCCTCGACAGCGTGCTCGTCCGGATCCGCGAGGGCGTCGAGTGGCTGTGGGAGCTGCCCGACGGGACGATCGCGCACCTGAGCGGCGCCGGCCTGCCGTCGTACGGCGTCTCGCGGATCGGTCCGGTCTTCACGCCGAGGGAGTTCCGCGGTCGCGGCATCGCGTCGTACGTCGTCGGCGAGCTCACCCGGCGCGGCCTCGAGGCAGGCCACCGGATGTGCCTGTTCACCGACCAGGCCAACCCGACGTCGAACAAGATCTATGCCGGCCTGGGCTACGAGCCGGTGGTGGACATGGCGGAGCACCTCGTCCGCCCCTAGTCTCGTCGGATGCGGCGCACGACCCTGCTCCTCGCGGTCCTGTCCGTCCTCGTGGCGGCCCCGGCCTCCGCGCCGGCGGCGCAGGCGCCCGACCACCCGAGCCTCGACCCGCGGGCGGGGGTCCACACGGTCGGCGGGTGCCGGCTGTTCCCGGCCGACAACCCGTGGAACCGCCGCATCGACGAGCGACCCGTGTGGCGGTGGTCGCAGGCGATCGTCGACAAGCAGGCGGCCGGTCACGACCTGCACCTCGACCTCGGGACCACTGAGGACTACTACGGGATCCCGGTCAACCTCGTCGACGAGGACCAGCCGCTGCTCCCCCTGCAGTTCGGCGTGGACGGTGAGGACTACCGCGACGAGAGCGACCGGGGACCTGTGTTCGTGCCGGCCGACGCCGCGATCGAGGGCGGCGGCACCGGCGACCCCGACCCCGAGGAGGGGGACCGGCACGTCCTCACGGTCCGCCGCGGCACCTGCGACCTGATCGAGCTGTACGCCGCCGAGCGGGTGCGGGACGCGTCCGGGACGGTGGTCGCCTGGCGGGCGGCCGCGGCGGCCCGATGGGACCTCTCGTCCAACCGGCTCCGGCCGGCCGGATGGACGTCGGCGGACGCGGCCGGGCTGCCGATCCTGCCGGGGCTGCTCGACTACGAGGAGGCCGCCTCGGGTCGGATCACCCACGCCCTGCGCTTCACCCTGCCGTCCGCCCGGCACGCCTACACCTGGCCGGCCCGACACTGCGGCCCGAGCGGCAACACCACGGCCGACCTGCCGGCGTACGGGTTGCGCTTCCGGTTGCCGAAGTCCTTCCCCGCCCGGCGCTACACCGGCGCCGCCCGCGCCATCGTGGTCGCGATGAAGCGCTACGGGCTCGTCTACGCCGACCAGGGCTCGGCGATGTACGTCACCGGGACTGCTGACCCCAGGTGGGCCGACGCGCTCGACCAGTTCCGGGAGCGGCCACTGGACGGCCGGGCCCTGCAGGTCGTGAAGCCGTGGCGCCGGGTCGTCCGCTGCTAGCCAGCGTGCCCGCGCGCCCTAGACTCGCACCGAGATGACTGACCTTCCCCCCGACGCCACCCAGGCCCCCCCATCCATGGAAGCGCGCCCGGCCGAGACCTTCGCCGAGGTCGAGGACGCCCTGCTGTCGCGCTGGCCCGAGACCAAGCTCGAGCCCAGCCTGGACCGGATCCGTGCGTTCACCGAGCTGCTCGGCGAGCCGCAGGGCTCGTTCCGCTCGGTGCACCTGACCGGCACCAACGGCAAGACCAGCACCAGTCGGATGATCGAGACCCTGCTGCGGGCCCTCGACCTGCGCACCGGCCGCTTCACCTCCCCCCACCTGGAGCGGATGAGCGAGCGGATCAGCATCGACGGTGAGCCGTTGGACGACGAGGCCTTCGTCCGCGCCTTCAACGAGGTCGCCCCCTACACCCACCTGGTCGACTCCGAGCAGGACCACCCGCTGAGCTTCTTCGAGACCATCGTGGCGATGGCGTTCGCGGCCTTCGCCGACGCGCCGGTCGACGTCGCCGTGGTCGAGGTCGGGATGGGCGGCACCTGGGACGCGACCAACGTCATCGAGGCCGACGTCGCCGTCGTGCTGCCGGTCGCGATCGACCACGCCAAGTACCTCGGCGACGACGCCGCCACGATCGCTGCCGAGAAGGGCGGGATCATCAAGCCGGGTTCGGTGGCCGTGCTGGCCGAGCAGACCCCGGAGGTCGCTGCCGTCCTGCTGGCGCGGGCCGCCGAGGTCGGCGCCACCGTCGTGCGCGAGGGCATCGAGTTCGGCGTGGCCGCCCGCACGCCCGCCGTCGGCGGCCAGGTGGTGTCGCTGCAAGGCCTGCGCGGTCGGTACGACGACGTGTTCCTGCCGCTCTACGGCGCGCACCAGGCCCAGAACGCCGCCGTCGCCCTGGCCGCGGTCGAGGCCTTCGGCGCCGGCGCCCTCGACGAGGACCTGGTCCGGGCGGCGTTCGCCGAGGTGACCTCACCCGGCCGCCTGGAGATCATCCGGCGCAGCCCCACGATCGTCCTCGACGCGGCCCACAACCCCCACGGGGCCGAGGCCGCGGCCGCCGCCCTGGAGGACTCCTTCGCCTTCAGCCCGCTCGTCGGCGTCATGGGCGTGATGGAGGACAAGGACCACGAGGGCCTCCTCGCGGCCTTCGAGCCCCACCTGACCTACCTGGTGTGCACGCAGAACTCGACCGGGCGCTCGATGTCCGCCGCCGCCCTGGGGCGTACAGCCGTCGAGGTCTTCGGCGAGGACCGCGTCAGCGTCGTGCCCGACCTCGCCGAGGCCATCGACCGAGCCGCCACGCTCGCCGAGGCCGCCGAGGCGATCGACGTCTCCATCGGCGCCGGGGCGGTGCTGGTCACCGGCTCCGTCGTCACGGTGGGCGAGGCGCGCGCGATGCTGAAGGGCCGCCGATGAGCGACCAGCTCCCCGCGGGTCCTCCCGAGCGCGTCACCAACACCGAGCGCTCGCCACGGCGGGGCATGTGCGCAGCCGTGCTGAGCCTCGAGGCGATCACGCTCGGACTGACCACCCCGGTGATGATCACGATCGCCGACGTCGCGACCGGTACGGCCGTCACCATCGGGCTTGGGCTGGCGGTGGTGTGCCTGCTGCTGGCCGGCATGCTGCGCGCCGAGTGGGCCTACGTCGCGGGCTACGTCGTGCAGGTCGCGGCCATCGGCCTCGGGTTCGTCGTCACCGCCATGTTCGTCCTGGGTCTCGCCTTCGCGGCGCTGTGGGCCGCCGCCGACCTGCTGGGCCGCAAGATCGAGCGGGAGCGCGCCGAGGCCTGGGCGGCCTGGCGCGCCGAGCAGGGGTGAGCCCGGGGGCCAGCGAGCAGGTCGACGCTGGCTAGGCTGCGCCCATGACCGACGTCCAGCGTTCCCTCGTCCTCGTCAAGCCCGACGGCGTCCGCCGCGGCCTCTCGGGGGAGATCCTGCGCCGGATCGAGGCCAAGGGCTACACGCTCGCGGCCGTCGAGCTGCGCACCGCGACCTCCGAGATCCTCGCTGCCCACTACGCCGAGCACGAGGGCAAGCCGTTCTACGGTCCGCTCGTGGAGTTCATGCTCTCCGGCCCCGTGCTCGCCATGGTCATCGAGGGACAGCGCTGCATCGAGGGCTTCCGCTCGCTCGCCGGTGCCACCGACCCGACCGTCGCCGCACCCGGCACTATCCGCGGCGACCTCGGCCGCGACTGGGGCCTGGCCGTCCAGCAGAACCTCGTGCACGGCTCGGACTCCGAGGAGTCCGCGGCCCGCGAGATCGGGATCTGGTTCGCCGACCTCGCCTGAGCCCGTCCGGCCGCAGGACGTGTGACGATCCGGCCGACCAGTTCGCCACACCTCCCGTGACCCGCGCGTGTCCTGCCGGGAACCGGCAATTTCGCTACCTACCCTGAGTCACGGGTCGACTCACGGCAGCGCGGTCGTCCCCTCTTCCCGGAACGACCCGACCTGCGAGGGCAGCAGCGGCATGGCACACAGCATCATCGGCCGAGACATGGCCGTCGACCTCGGCACCGCCAACACGCTGGTCTATGTCCGCGGCAAGGGCGTCGTCCTCGACGAGCCGTCGGTCGTCGCGATGAACACCACGACCGGGGAGGTCCTCGCCGTCGGCCACGAGGCCAAGCGGATGATCGGCCGCACCCCGGACAACATCGCCGCCATCCGCCCGCTGAAGGACGGCGTCATCGCCGACTTCGAGGCGACCGAGCAGATGCTGCGCTACTTCATCCACCAGGTGCACCGACGCCGCTACTTCGCCAAGCCGCGCATGGTCATCTGCGTGCCGAGCGGGATCACCGCCGTGGAGCAGCGCGCCGTCAAGGAGGCCGGCTACCAGGCCGGCGCCCGCAAGGTCTACATCGTCGAGGAGCCGATGGCGGCCGCGATCGGCGCCGGGTTGCCGGTGCACGAGGCCACCGGCAACATGGTCGTCGACGTCGGCGGCGGCACCACCGAGGTCGCCGTGATCAGCCTCGGCGGCATCGTGACCAGCCTGTCGGTGCGCACCGCGGGCGACGACCTCGACCAGGCGATCATCGCGTGGATGAAGAAGGAGTACTCCCTGATGCTGGGGGAGCGCACCGCCGAGGAGGTCAAGATGACCCTCGGGTCCGCCTTCCCGCTCCCCACGGAGCCGGATGCGGAGATCCGCGGTCGCGACATGGTCTCCGGCCTCCCGCGCACGGTCGTCGTCTCCAGCTCCGAGCTGCGCCAGGCCCTCGAGGAGCCGCTGCACGCCATCATCGACGCGGTCCGCTCGACGCTCGACCAGACGCCGCCCGAGCTGGCCGGCGACATCATGGACCGCGGCATCGTGCTCACCGGCGGCGGCGCCATGCTCCGTGGCCTCGACGAGCGGCTGCGCCACGAGACGGGCATGCCCGTCCACGTGGCCGAGGACCCGCTGTCCTCGGTCGCCTACGGCGCGGGCAAGTGCGTCGAGGAGTTCGAAGCCCTCCAGCAGGTCCTCGTCTCGGATCCGAGGCGCTTCTGATGGGCGCCAGCTGATGGGGAGCCTGGGGGGACACGACGGCCGCGAGCGCCGCTGGCGCGGCCTGGACGGTCTCGAGTCGCGCAACCGCCCGCCCCGCTCGCTGCTGGTCGCGCTCCTGCTCGCCAGCGTCACCCTCATCACGCTCGACGTGTCCGGCGGGGGCAGCTCGCCGCTGGAGCCTGCCCGCCGGGTGGTCGGCGAGGCGTTCGGTCCCGCCGAGTCGGCCGCGGCCGCCGCCGTACGCCCCTTCACCACCGTGCCCGCCTGGTTCCGCAGCAAGGGCGACCTCGCCGACGAGGTCCGTGACCTGGAGGCGAGCAACGCCGAGCTCCGTGGCAAGGTCGAGCTCGCCGGCTTCGACCGCAACCGCCTCGAGCAGTACGACGGCCTCACCACGGCCGCCGAGGACCTGGGCTCGGCCCTGGTCCCGGCCCGCGTGGTGGCCCTCGGATCGCGCCAGTCGCAGAGCTTCACCGTGACCATCGACGCCGGCGCCGAGGCCGGGGTCGGTCCGGACATGACCGTCGTGAACAACGACGGCCTGGTCGGCCGTGTCCTCCGCGTCACCCGCAGCACCGCCACCGTGCTGCTGATCATCGACCCCGACTCGACCGTCGGCGGCCGGGTCGGCTCGAGCATGGAGATCGGCTTCGTCAACGGCAGCGGCTCGCTCGACCAGGACGCGAGCCTCGACCTGCGCCTGGTCGACGACGCGTCGGTGCCCGCCCGCGACGACACGGTCGTCACCTGGGGGAGCACCACCGGCCCCTATGCCCCGGGCGTGCCCATCGGCACGATCACCGAGGTCTACAGCTCGTTGCGCGAGGCCTCCCAGCGCGCGGTCGTGAAGCCGTTCGTCGACTTCTCCGCCCTCGACGTGGTGGGCGTGATGGTCCCCAGCGGTGCCGAGAGCGACCGGGCGATCGTCGAGGCCGACGGGAGCCTGCGATGACAACAACTCGTTGGCTGGCCGCATTCGCTGCCGTCGTGGTCGCCCTGGTCGTGCAGGTCTCGCTCTTCCCCCACCTGGCCTGGAACGGCATCGTGCCCAACCTCTGCCTGCTCGTGGTCGTCGCGGCCGCGCTAACGGTCGAGGCTCCGTTCGCGCTGGTCCTGGGCTTCGCCGCAGGCCTCACGCTCGACCTGGCTCCTCCGGCCGACCACATCGCCGGGCGGTGGGCACTGGCCCTGACGATCGCGGCCTTCCTCGCGGCGCGGGTGCGCCAGGACGTGAGACCGACCGCCCTCGCCGTCGTCGGCACGGTCGCTGCCGCGTCCTTCGTGGCGACCTCCCTGTTCGCCCTGTCGGGGGTGCTGCTCTCCGACCCGGCGATGTCGGTCGCCGGCCTTCTGGAAGTCGTCCTGGTCGCCCTTGTGTGGGACGTGCTGCTGACCCCGTTCGTGCTCCCGCCGCTGATGAAGCTCTTCTCGCGGCTCAGCCCTCAATGGGCGACGCAGTGAGTCGCACCACCAGCAGCCGGTTGCGCCTGGTCGTCGTGCAGGCGCTCGCGTTCTCACTGTTCGCGACGCTCTTCGTCCGGCTCTACTACCTCCAGGTCGTCGGCGGGGAGTCCTACCAGGCGCAGGCCGCCAACCAGTCGGTCCGCGACATCGTCGTCCAGCCCCAGCGCGGCCTGATCGTCGACAGCCAGGGACGCCCGCTCGTGGCCAACCGCACGTCCTGGGTGATCTCGGTCGACCGCACCCTCCTCGGCAAGCTCGAGCAGGACCAGCGCACCGAGCTGGTCCGCCGCGTCTCGGTCGTCGTCGGCGCCGAGCCCGAGGACGTCGAGGCCCGCCTCGTCACCTGTGGTGACCCCGGCAGCGTCCGCGACGTCTGCTGGAACGGCTCGCCCTACCAGCCGGTGCCGGTCGCCACCGACGTCTCCAAGGACGTCGCGCTCCGCGTGCTGGAGCAGCCCGAGGACTACCCCGGTGTGCTCGCCGAGCAGCAGAGCGTCCGCTCCTACCCGCGCCCCTACGGCATCAACCTCGCCCACGTCCTGGGCTACCTCAGCCCGATCACCGAGGACGAGTACGACCTCGCCACCGACCGCGACGACCGGTCCCTCAACGGGGCCTCGGTCGTCGGCCGTGCGGGCGTGGAGAAGGAGTACGACGAGTGGCTGCGCGGGCTCCCCGGCTACCGCCGCGTCGCCGTCGACTCGATGGGCCGGGTGCTGGGCGACGACTCCGTCGTCCAGAGCACGCCCGGCGACACCCTGGTCACCTCCATCGACGCCAAGGTGCAGGCCGTGGTCGAGCGCCAGCTCGCGGAGCGGATCGCCTTCCAGCGCACCCAGCTCGACCCGGTCACCGGGCGCAAGTACGCCGCCGACTCCGGCGCCGCGGTCGTGCTCGACGCGAAGACCGGCCGGGTCGTCGCGATGGCCAGCCAGCCGACGTACGACCCGGACGTGTGGACCGGCGGCATCAGCGAGTCCGAGCTCCAGCACCTCTACTCCGAGAAGGCCGGCACACCCCTGCTCTCGCGCGCCACCCAAGGACAGTTCGCCCCGGGCTCGACCTGGAAGCCGTTCATGACCGCCGGAGCGCTCACCAATGGCTACTCGATGGACACCACGCTCCCGTGCTCCTCGGGGTTCCAGGTCGGCAACCGGGTGTTCAAGAACTACGAGTCCGGTGCCTACGGCAACATCGGCTTCGCCAAGGCGCTCGAGGTCTCCTGCAACACCTTCTTCTACCGGGTCGGCTACGACTTCTGGCAGCGGTTCGGCAGCGACCCGGCCGACATCGACGCCCGGGACCCTCTGGTCGAAGAGGCCAAGGAGTTCGGCTTCGGCTCGCGCACCGGCATCGACCTGCCCGGAGAGGCTCCGGGCCGCATCGCCGACCGGCACTGGAAGCGGGCCTACTTCGAGTCGCAGAAGGACTACTACTGCGACCTGAGCAGCAAGCCACAGACGAAGGACACCAGCGACTTCGTCTACAAGTTCGCCCGCGAGTTCTGCCTCGAGGGGAACCTCTACCGGGCCGGCGACGCGGTCAACTTCTCCATCGGGCAGGGCGACACGATCGTCACACCGCTCCAGCTCGCCCGTGCCTATGCCGCGCTGAGCAACGGCGGCACCCTTTATGCCCCCACGATCGCGAAGGCGCTGGTGAGCCCCGAGGGTCAGGTGCTGCGCCGGTTCGCGCCCCGCAAGGTGGGCAGGGTGGACGTGCCGAAGAAGTACCTCGACTACATCGACGGCGCCCTCCAGAACGTCTCCCGCGTCGGCACCATGGCCTGGAAGCTCGTCGGCTTCCCGCTCGACGAGGTGACCATCCGGGCCAAGACGGGCTCCGCCGAGGTCTACGGCAAGCAGACGACCGGCTGGGTCGCGTCCTACACCGAGGACTACGTCGTGGTGATGATGATCAGCCAGGCCGGCACCGGCTCCGGCTCCACGGGCGACGGCATCCGAGCCATCTGGGAGGCGCTCTACGGCGTCGACGGCGAGACCGTACGCCCCGCGCGGGCGGCGACGCCCGGCACCATCCCGCCGGCGAGGCTGCCGCAGTTCCTCGACGACGGGTCGATCATGCCGCCGGCAGTGGGGGAGTGAGCGCGATGACCGCCCTGTCCGCCCGCCCGGCCCGGCCCGGCACAGCCACGAGCAGCCTGCGCGCGCCCGGCCTCGACTGGCTACTGATGCTCGCCACCCTCGCGCTGGTCACCATGGGCACGCTGCTCGTCTGGTCGGCGACCTCGACGCGGGCCGACCTCACCGGCGGGGACGCCAACGCCTACCTGCGCAAACAGCTCGTCAACGTCGCGATCGGCCTCGTGCTGATGGTCGCCGTCATGGCCACCGACCACCGGTGGGTGCGCATCCTGGCGCCCCTGGCCTACGTCGCGAGCGTCACCGGCCTGGTGCTGGTGCTCGTCGCCGGCAGCACGGTCAACGGCTCACGCTCCTGGCTCGAGCTGGGCGGCATGTCGATCCAGCCCTCCGAGCTCGCCAAGCTCGCCGTGGTCATCGGCATGGCCCTGGTCGTGGCCGAGCGCACCGAGCGGCGCTGGGGGCGGGGTGTCGGCACCCTCGAGGTGGTCGCGATGCTCGGCATCGCCGGCGTCCCCGCCGTGCTGATCCTGCTTCAGCCTGACCTCGGCACCATGCTGGTCCTCTCCGCGACCGTCTTCGGCGTCGTCGCGGTCGCCGGTGCCGGACGCTGGTGGCTGGGCGGACTGACCCTCGGCGCCGTGGCCGGAGCAGCCGCCGCGGTGTCGATGGGCGTGCTGAAGCCCTACCAGGTCGACCGGTTCATGGCCTTCACCAACCCCGGCCTCGACCCACGCGGCGCCGGCTACAACACCGAGCAGGCGCGCATCGCCGTCGGCAACGGCGGACTGTTCGGCCAAGGGCTCTTCGAGGGTTCGCAGACCCGGTCCGGCTTCGTGCCCGAGCAGCACACCGACTTCATCTTCACCGTGGCGGGCGAAGAGCTGGGCCTGGTCGGAGCGGGCGTCGTGATCCTGTTGCTGGCCGTCGTGGTCTGGCGCGCCCTCGCGATCTCGGCCGCGGCGGGCGACCTGTTCGGCCGGGTGGCCGCGGCGGGCATCGCCTGCTGGTGGGGCTTCCAGGCCTTCCAGAACATCGGCATGTGCCTCGGCATCATGCCGGTCACCGGCGTCCCGCTCCCGTTCGTCTCCTACGGCGGCAGCTCGCTCTTCGCCGGCATGCTGGCGCTGGGACTGCTGCAGAACATCCACCTCAGGTCGTCGGGATCGGTGCCCTCGCGCCTGCTGGCGTCGGCCACCCTCCGGCGCTGAGCAGGCCCCGGCACTGACTGCCCCGCGCGGTATCCGGACGGCCTCAGTCGCACGTGTCCGGGGTCCTCAGCCGTACGTCGGCCCACAGCCGGTGGTGGTCGGAGGCCCCGGACGCCGCGACCTGGCTGAGGAGCGGGCGCAGTCCGCGCACGAAGAGGTAGTCGATCTTGCGGCCGCCACGGCTCGTCGCCGGGCGGCCCTGGCCGGTCGCGGTCCACGTGTCGGTCAGCTGGCTTGCGATCGCGCCGACGACCGCCGAGGCCGGCCAGGCGTTGAGGTCGCCGCCAAGGATGGTGGGGACCCGGTCCGCGGCGATGATCCCGGCTACCTGCCGCGCCTGCGCGAGGCGTACGGCGGGGTGCGTGGCGTCGAGGTGCGTGTTGTAGACGCGAACCGCCTGCCCGGACACCTCGATGGTGACCCACTGGAGGCCGCGGGCCTCGGACCGAGCGCTGCGCACGAGCGACACCCGGCCCTGCTGCACGATGTCGAACCGGCTCAGGATGAGGGTGCCGTACTGCCCCGAGCCGCGGGCCAGGTTGGCGCTGAACGCCCCGTCCATGCCCACGGCGTCGGCGAGCACCTCGGCCTGGTCGACGGCGCCGCTGCGCACCATCCGCCGATCCACCTCCTGGAGCAGCACGACGTCGGGGTCGAGCTCGAGGATCTCCTCGGCGACGGCGTTGATCGTGCCGGTCGAGCGGTGGGTGTTGAAGGACAGCACGCGCAGCTCGACCGGACGGAGGAACTGCTCGCAGACCAGCTCGTCCAGGCCCTCCGGTGGTGAGGGGATCGTCTCGGGGGCGGTGGTGGGCGCCTCGGACCCCTCTGGATCCGCGGGAGCCTCGGGGAGCTCGGTGGAGGTCGGGACCGGCTCGTCGACCTGCGCTGCCCTCTCCGCCGCCTGGTCGCGCAGGAACAGGAACGCGAGCACGGCGAGGACGAGCACGGCCGCGCCGATGCGCAGCCACTCCTCGCGCCGCCCCATCTCGTGTCCCCCCATCGGTTAGGCCGCACCCCCCGCGGCGACGTAACCTAGATGATCGCCCATGAGGGCAACCGTCCCCGGCAGCGTCTGCTGTGCTTCCGTCCCACATCGAGGTGTTCTACGCATGTCCGTCGCGTCGGTCTTCCCGCGTCTGGAGGCCAAGCTGCCGTCGGTGCAGAAGCCCATCCAGTACGTCGGCGGTGAGCTGAACTCCGTCGTCAAGGACTGGGACTGCGCCGCCTCCTCCGAGTCGGGCGGACCCACTGTGCGGTGGGCCCTGATGTACCCCGACGCCTACGAGGTCGGGCTGCCCAACCAGGGCGTCCAGATCCTCTACGAGGTGCTCAACGAGCGCGACTGGATCCTGGCCGAGCGCACCTACTCGGTGTGGCCCGACATGGAGAAGGTGATGCGGACCGGTGACGAGATGGGGCAGATCCCGCAGTTCACCGTCGACAGCCACCGCCCAGTCGGCGCCTTCGACCTCTTCGGCCTGAGCTTCTCCACCGAGCTCGGCTACACCAACATGCTCAACGCCCTCGACCTCGCCGGGATCCCGCTGCACGCGGCTGACCGGGGCGAGGACGACCCGATCGTGATCGCCGGCGGCCACGCCGCCTTCAACCCCGAGCCGATCGCCGACTTCGTCGACGCTGCGGTGCTCGGCGACGGCGAGGAGGTCGTGCTGGCGATCTCCGAGGTCGTGCGCGAGTGGAAGGCCGAGGACCGTCCGGGTGGCCGCGATGAGCTGCTGCGTCGCCTCGCGGTCACAGGCAACATCTACGTCCCCCGCTTCTACGACGTCGCCTACGCCGAGGACGGCTCGATCGAGGCCGTCGTGCCCAACCGCCCCGGCATCCCGTTCAGGGTCCGCAAGCACACGCTCATGGACCTCGACCAGTGGCCCTACCCGGCCAACCCGCTGGTGCCGCTGGCCGAGACCGTCCACGAGCGGTTCTCGGTCGAGATCTTCCGCGGCTGCACCCGCGGCTGCCGGTTCTGCCAGGCCGGCATGATCACCCGCCCGGTGCGCGAGCGGTCGATCAAGACCATCGGCGACATGGTCGAGAACGGCATCCGCAAGACCGGCTTCGAGGAGGTCGGCCTGCTGTCGCTCTCCAGTGCCGACCACACCGAGATCGGTGAGGTCGCCAAGGGGCTCGCCGACCGCTACGAGGGGTCCAACGTCTCCCTCTCGCTGCCCAGCACCCGCGTCGACGCCTTCAACATCACCCTCGCCAACGAGTTCTCCCGCAACGGCCGGCGCTCGGGCCTGACCTTCGCGCCCGAGGGCGGCTCGGAGCGGATGCGCAAGGTGATCAACAAGATGGTCACCGAGGAGGACCTGATCCGCACCGTCGCGGCGGCGTACTCCCACGGCTGGCGACAGGTGAAGCTCTACTTCATGGTCGGCCTGCCGACCGAGACCGACGACGACGTCCTCCAGGTCGCCGAGCTCGCGAAGAAGGTCATCGCCAAGGGCCGGGAGGTCTCCGGGCGCAACGACATCCGCTGCACCGTCTCCATCGGCGGCTTCGTGCCCAAGCCGCACACCCCGTTCCAGTGGGCCGCGCAGCTCGACGACGTCACCACCGACGAGCGCCTCAAGAAGCTGCGCGACACGGTGCGCGACGACAAGAAGTACGGCCGCGCCATCGGGTTCCGCTACCACGACGGCAAGCCCGGCATCGTCGAGGGCCTGCTCTCGCGCGGCGACCGCCGCGTGGGCCGGGTCATCGAGGAGGTGTGGCGCGACGGGGGTCGGTTCGACGGCTGGAGCGAGCACTTCTCCTACGACCGCTGGATGGGCGCCGCCGAGCGGGCACTGGCCGGCACCGGCGTGGACGTCGACTGGTACACGACGCGTGAGCGCGACTACGACGAGGTCCTCCCGTGGGAGCACCTCGACTCCGGACTCGACAAGGACTGGCTCTGGGGCGACTGGGAGGACGCGCTGGCGACCGCCGAGGGTGCCGACATCGAGATCGAGGACTGCCGCTGGACGCCGTGCTACGACTGCGGTGTCTGCCCGGAGATGGGGACGGAGATCCAGGTCGGTCCGACGGGGCAGCAGCTGCTGCCGCTGAGCGTCGTCTGACGCTCCGCAGGCTCGGCGGGCTGCAGACCTCTGCGAGCGAGAGGTCCGCAACGTATAGCCTGAGCCCCGCACATCGCCCGCCGTCAGACAGGGGAACGCTCACATGAGCGAGGGAACGCCCTCGGAGGACTACTCCGGCACCTACTACGACGACGCACACCTGGGCGGTTACGACAACTACTCGTGGGACAACGAAGAGTGGCGGACGTTCTTCCTCTCGCTCGCGGACCGGGTCGTGGGGATCGTCAACCCGCGCTCCGTCCTCGACGTGGGGTGCGCGCGGGGGCTGTTCGTGCAGGCGCTGGCGGCCAAGGGACTGCAGGCGTCGGGGATCGACATCTCCGAGCACGCCATCGCGAGCGCTCACGTGGACGTGCGCGACCGTCTTCGTGTGGCGTCGGCCACGGAGCCGTTCGAAGGACACTACGACCTGGTTGCCTGCATCGAGGTGCTCGAGCACATGGGCCCGGTCGACGCCCAGCGCGCGATCGACAACATCGCCGCCGCTACCGACCTGGTGCTCTTCTCCTCCAGTCCGACCGACCATGACGAGCCCACCCACATCAACACGCGTCCGGCTGAGCAGTGGGCCGCTTGGTTCGCCGAGCGCGGCTTCTTCCGCCGCACGGATGTCGACCTGTCGTTCCTGTCCCCGTGGGCAGTGCTGTTCGAGCGGCGTGAGCTCACGCTGCACACGCTGGCGCACCGATATGAGCAGCAGCTCGCCGCTGTCAACACCGAGCTGATGGAGAAGCGGCAGGCGCTGCTCGAGTCGCACCGACGCATCAGCTCCCTCAATCAGCAGCTGGAGTCCGGTGTCTCCAAGAAGATGGCCGAGCAGGCCGCTCAGGTCGAGCACTGGCAGGCCGAGGTGCTCGCAGCTCGTCATCAGCTGCTGACGACCCGCGACCACGTGATCGGCACCGAAGCCCAGGTGGCCCGTCTGACCGGCGACGAGCAACGACTCCGCCGCGAGCTCGCCCAGGCTCGCAAGCAGCTCGTCAACGTGCGCGGACGGCTGAAGGAGACCCGGGGCCGGGTCGAGCGGCTGACCCGGAAGAACCGGCAGCTCGCCGCGGAGATCGAGGCGGTCCGCTTGCGACCGTCGTTCGCCCGGCGGGCAGCGCGCAAGCTGCTGGGCGGCCCCCGGTGAGAGGACCTCTCTTCTCGATCGTCACGCCGGTCTACGAGCCGCCCCTCGACGTGCTCGCCGACACGATCGCCTCGGTCCTGGCCCAGGATCACGAGGACTGGGAGTGGATCCTGGTCGACGACTGCTCGCCGAGCGAAGCGGTGCGGGAGCTCATCCGGGAGCAGGCCTCGGCCGACCCTCGCGTGCGGCTCCTCGAGCGCGGGACGAATGGACACATCGTCGCGGCGTCCAACGACGGGATCGACGCGGCGCGGGGCGAGTTCATCGTGCTGCTCGACCACGACGACCTGCTGACAACGGATGCCCTGTCGGCCAACGCCCTGCAGATCGAGGCGCATGAGGACGTCGACTACCTGTACTCCGACGAGGACAAGATCGATGACGAGGGCATCCTCTACGACGAGTTCGCGAAGCCTGACTGGTCGCCCGAGCGCCTGCGCGGTCAGATGTACACCTCCCACCTCTCCGTGATGCGCACCGAGGTCGTGCGCCGCGTGGGCGGGTTCCGAGAGGGCTACGACGGCTCCCAGGACCACGACCTGGCCCTGCGTGTGGGAGAAGTGGCACGTCGAGTCATCCACATCCCTCGCGTGCTCTACCACTGGCGGGCCGTGGTCGGGTCTGCCTCGGCGGACATCAACGCCAAGCCCTACGCCACGATCGCGGGCGCGAACGCCGTGCAGGACCACATGGACCGCATCGGTCTCGCGGCGGAGGTCGGACAGGGGCCGGTCCCCGGCCACTACCGCATCACGCGCCGGCTCGATCCCGACGTGCGGGTCTCGGTGGTCATCCCCACCATCGGCCAGTCGGACCTCATCTGGGGCTCGCGGCGGGTGATGGTGGTCGAGGCCGTACGGTCGCTGCTCGACCAGACTGCCCACGACAACCTCGAGGTCGTCGTCGTCTACGACGAGCCCACCCCGCCGGAGGTGCTGCGGGAGCTCGAGCGAGTGGCGGGCGACAGGCTGGTCCTCGAGCGGTTCACCCGACCCTTCAACTACAGCGAGAAGATGAATGTCGGCTGCCTGCGGGCGACAGGCGACAGGCTCGTGTTCCTCAACGACGACGTCGAGGTCATCTCGCAGGGGTGGCTCGAGCAGCTCGTGGCGCCCCTTGACGAGCTCGACGTGGGTCTGACCGGTGCCCGCCTCTACTTCGGTGACGACACGGTGCAACACGCTGGCCATGCCTATGCCCAAGGCCACTACCTCCACCCGTTCAGGGACCTGCCGCGCGAGTCCTACGGGCCCTTCGGCGCCCTCATCATCAACCGTGAGGCGAGCGGCGTGACCGCCGCCTGCGCCGCGATGCGTCGCGACACCTTCATCGAGATCGGGGGCTTCTGCGAGTCCCTGCCGGCCAACTTCAACGACGTCGACCTCTGCTACAAGGTGCGCGCTCAGGGCCAGCGCATCGTCTACGTCGCCTCCGTCGAGCTCTACCACTTCGAGTCACGCAGCCGCGAGCGCGTGGTCCACGACTGGGAGCGCTCCGTGGTGCGCGGCCGGTGGGGCATCCCGCTCGAGGACCCGTACGTCCGGGGTCTTCGACGTGCCCCGGCCGGGCGAGGCGCCGGCGCAGGCAAGGGACCGGACAAGGGATCCGGCAAGGGAGCCGGCAAGGGATCCGGCAAGGCAACCCGCAAGGGCGCCGCCGGGGCGGCTGGTCGCGCCGTCTCGTCGTAGGCCGGATCCTCGACTCCGGCCTCGACCAGGACTGGCTGTGAAGCGACTGGGAGGACGCCTGGTGGTCGCCGTGCAGCGGCAGGCACCCTCAGCCTAGGATCGCCTCTCGTGTCCTCCACCAAGCCGGCGCAGAAGCCCCGTGCGATGCTGCCGGTGCTGGCGGCCGCCGGTGCCAGTGGTGTCGCCGGCTACGTGGTCCTTGTGCTGGCGGCCCGCGTGCTGGACCCGGCGACCAACGCGACCTTCCTCGTCTACTGGGGGGCGCTCTTCGCCGTCTTCGGCGCTCTGATCGGCGTGACGACCGAGACCACACGCGCCGTGTTCTCCGCCGGTGACAGCGGCTCCGCCCGGGTGGTCCCACTGGCCCTCGGGCTGGGTGGAGCGATCGCGCTGCTGGTGGGGCTGTCGGGTCTGGCGTGGGCGTCGCGGCTCTTCGGTGACGCGTGGCCCGGGCTGGTTGCGGCCATGGTCGTCGGCATCGTGCTCTTCACCTCGCACGCGGCACTCGTCGGCTCCGCGGCAGGGAGCGCGGCCTGGGCCTCGTACAGCCTGCTCGTCGGATCCGAGGCGGTCTGCCGTCTGGTCCTCTGTGCCGTGGCTGCGGTGGTCGGCGCCCAGCTGGTCGGCCTGGCGTGGGCCGTCGCCCTGGCGTGTGGGACGTGGCTGCTGCTGGTGCTCGCCCACCCGCGCTACCGGCGACTCATGTCTGTGCGCGCTCGCGGTAGCCGGGCGAGCCTGATCCGGCGCATGCTGGTGGCCTGCTCGGCGTCAGGGGTCTCCGCCCTGCTGCTGGTCGGTTACCCCGTTCTGCTCCGGGTGACGACACCATCCGACGTCTTCGCGGGCGCCGCTCCGATCGTGCTGTCTGTCTCGCTGTCGCGAGCCCCCCTGATGGTGCCTCTCGGGGTCTACCAGAACGTGCTGGTGACGCGGGTGATCAGCGACGGTGTTCCAGTGATCCGCCCGGTGCTCGCCGGCCTCGCCGCCGGGACCGTCATCGGAAGCGGCCTCGCCTGGCTGGCCGGGCCGTGGCTGCTGCACCTCGTCAATCCCGCTTACGACGTCTCGGGACCGGTGTTCGCGGCTCTGGTCGTGTCGGCTGGACTCATGGCCACGCTCACCATCACCGGCGCCGCGACCGTCGCCCTGGACCACCACGATGTGTACCTCGCCGGATGGATGGCGGCGACCGTGGTGTCACTGCTCGTCCTGCTGTTGCCCGCCGGCCTGGAAGGCCGGGTGATCTCGTCCCTGGTCGCCGGCCCGCTGGTCGGCATGGCGGTCCACCTCCGCTGGGGCCTGCACCGCAGGGGCTAGGCTCCGCGCGATCGCTCGCCCACGCCATGCCCGCCCACGCCATGCCCCGTCGCCGTCCCACACTTCGTCCCGGAGGAGTCATCGTGCCCGGTCGTCCGCTCGTCCTCGTCGACATGCTGTCCTACACCGGCACGAAGGGCGGAATGGAGACCTACACCCGGGAGCTCTACCGCCAGCTCGGCGCCATGGACACCGGCCTGGAATTCGTTGCGCTCGCGAGCAAGGAGGGCGCACGCCTGGACCTGTCGTGGTTCCCCGGTGAGGTCATCAGGTCGGGGATCAGCGGCGAGAACCGTTTCGTGTGGGCCTTCGGGGAGCTGGTGGCCTCGAGCTGGTTCGCCCGCCGCCGGCGTGCCGACCTGGTGCACTCGCCCGCCACGCTGGGACCCATGTACACCTCCATGCCGACGGTCATCACGATCCACGACATGCTCTACTGGAGCAACCCCGAGCTGATGTCGACCCCCATGTACACGCGACCTGTCATGTGGATGGAGAAGCGCGGAGCGGCCAACGCCTCCCATGTCATCACCGACAGCGACGTCTCCGCCAACGAGATCGTCAAGTACCTCGGCTTCCCGCGCGAACGGCTGCACGTCGTGCCGCTCGCCGCCGGCCGCCCCGCAGCCACGGCCGCGTCCCAGCAGACCGAGAACCTCGTCCTGGCAAGCGGCCAGCGCCGACCTCACAAGAACTGGGAGCGACTGATCCGGGCCCTGGCCCTGGTGGAGGAGGACGTCCGCCCGCGGCTCGTGATCACCGGTGCCCGTGGGGAGGACCCGCTCGCCCCGGTCGTCGCGGAGACCCGCATGGAGCGCTGGGTCGAGCTCCGGGGCTGGGTCGACGACGACGAGCTGGCCGACCTCCAACGCCGGGCACGCGCCCTGGCGTTCCCGACCCTCGCCGAGGGCTTCGGCCTCCCGATCCTCGAGGCGATGTCCCTGGGGTTGCCCGTGCTCGCATCCGACCTCCCGGTGCTTCGGGAGGTCGGTGGTGACGCGGCCATGTGGTTCGATCCGCTGGATCTGGAATCGATCGCCGATGCGCTGCGCACGGCTGCCACACGTCCCGACGTGCTGTCGGCGCTCGCCGCGGTGGGGCTCGAACGCGCGCGCCTCTTCAGCTGGGAGCGAGTGGCGCGCGAGACCCTCGAGGTCTTCCACCGCGCACTGACGGACCATCGCTGATGGTGCTTCTCCGTGATCCGGCTGGAAGGCCCTCGGCGCCAGCACGTCCGCGTCCCGGACGACCCCGGTTCGCGCGAGGGTTCGCAGGCGGCGGCGAGGCAGTAGTGCACAATTGCCGCACGTCGTGGTGGCCGGAAGGATGCCGCGCGACGTTCGCCAAGCGGAAGGCACAAGCGGCATGCTCCTGAGGTATCTGGACCAGTTGCCAGACAGGTTCGTGAAGTTCCACCAGAGGACGCCGTTCGTCCTCGCGATCCTGCGGCCGGTGCGGCCGCTGCTGATCAAGACCTTCCAGAGCATCCAACGATGGCTGAAGGAGCGCGACATCCGCAGGCGCAGCCGGGTCGAGGAGATGTCATCACGCGAGCAGCTCGAGGAGTTCTTCGACACTCTCCGCGCCTACGATCCGGGCCTGCCGATGATCCGGCTCGGCGGCCAGGGCGATGGAGGGTACGTGGTTCCTGACGACCTGGACGGTCTGGCCGCGTGCATCTCGCCGGGCGTCTCGACCGTGGCAGACTTCGAACTCGCTCTGGCCGGGCGCGGAGTACCCTCGTTCATGGCCGATGCGTCGGTCGATGCCGCGCCTGCGGATCACCCGCTCTTCGACTTCGAGCCAACCTTCGTCGGAACGGAGGACGCTCCTGGCTGGACGACGCTGGAGAGCTGGTTGCGCCGGAAGGCACCGGACACCGGCGACCTGCTCCTGCAGATGGACATCGAAGGGGCCGAGTGGCCCGTCCTGGGGGCGGTGGACCGCGAAACCCTGCTGCGGTTCCGCATGATCGTCCTCGAGCTCCACGACGTGCACAAGGTCTTCCTCCGCAGCGGCCTGGACGAGGTGGGTCAGGTGCTGAGGAAGCTCCTCGACGACTTCGAGATGGTCCATGTCCACGCCAACAACAACCTGCAGCCAGTTCGTCGTCATGGCTACGAGGTTCCTCCGGTCCTGGAGATGACCCTCCTACGGAAGGACCGCGTCCGGCGCAGGACGCCGGTCGACAAGCTTCCCCATCCGCTCGACGTCCGGAACAACGCGTTCGTGCCCGAGCTCGTGCTCGCCCCCTACTGGTACGCCTGAGCTCCGCCCCGCAGGGGCCCAGACGTTCTGCCGCACCTCGCGGGGGGGGGCATGGGGGTCCTTACCGTGCCACAGCGTGCATCATCACCTGCCGGAGCACCGCTGCGTCTCGGAGCCGGGCGGCCTCGGGAAGGAAGGTGAGCGCGTGCAGCCGCGAGGTCCATCGCCGCTGGGCCGCCCGTCGTGCCCTCGTCCAACCGACGCGCTGCATCTGCTCGGCGGCCTCGGCGAAGTAGCGTCGGTCCTGTGCGAACCTGGTGCCGTCGCGGAGGGCGGCGCCCGACAGGCTGCTCGCGTGACGCCGGTAGGCGAAGGTGACCGCGGGATCCAGCACGAGCGACGAACCGTCGGCCACCAGGTCGATGACCAGAGCGAGGTCGAGGATGATAGGAAGGTCCTGGCGGAAAGCATGCTGCTTGACGCGCGCCGTGCGGAAGACGAGCGAGGGCCAGTAGAGCCAGTTGCCCCGCAGCAGACTGGCGGCCAGCTCTTCGCCCGCAAGCAGGACCGGCTCGCGCACCGACGGAGTCAGCCAGCCCTTGACTCGGTCGCCCAGCGGGGAGATCGTCGCGCCGTCGGCGTCGATCACCCGCACGCCCGGCTGGAAGACGTCGGCCTGAGGGAACTTCATCAGCAGCGCGCGGGATCGCGAGACGAACTCCGGCTCGAGCAGGTCGTCACTGCCGAGGAACATCACGGCATCGCCGCCGGCGAGCTCGAGGCAGCGCTGGAAGTTCGCGGCGATGCCGAGGTTTTCCTCGTTGCGCCGGTAGCGGATGCGCGGGTCGTCCTCGGCGGCGAAGTGCTCGGCTACGGTCCGATCGGGGTAGCCGTCGTCGACGACGGTCACCGTCCAGCGCGGGTCGTCCTGGGCGCGGACGCTCTCGACCGTGGCGTAGAGCAGATCGGGGTCGCCCCAGTAGGGGATGAAGATCTCGAGGTCGGAGGGTTCGAGAGACGCGCTCACGTCGAGGACTCGTCGCGCGTCGGGTCCTCGGGCCGGTTCTGGCCTTCGACGCGCTCGATCTCTAGCCGGAGCAGGGCCACCTCCTCGGCCAGCGTGCGCGTCCTCTCCTCGAGCCGGCTCAACTCGGAGCTGTGCTGCAGCGTCAGCACCAGGATCACGATGGCGGCCCCGAAGAAGAGCAGGTTGGCGGGCACCTCGAGGCCGAGGGCGTCGGACGTCTTCACCAGCAGGACCGGAGCCGCCGCGACGGTGATGACGGCAATGGCGACCACGGCCCAGATCAGCGCGTACTTCTCGCGGAGACGGTGCCGGCGCATCAGCTCGAAGAGTGCTAGCAGGACGATGGCCGACCCGGCGATGCCAAGGATCGTGCTGCCGCTCATGGCTGCCCCTCCCTCTCCGCGTCGGGGAGCTGGACGGGGCGCTCCGGGGCAACCGCCGGACCCGGGGAGTCGATGCCTTCGTCGAACTGGGCCGGCCAGTCGCGTACCAGCGCGAGCATGAGTGCGACCACCGCACGGAAGAGGTAGACCGCCGCCTTGAGGGGCGAGTGGGAGGCCTGTCCGCCCGACCGTGGCCGCATGGTCACGGCCTCCTGGGTGATGCTGCATCCGGCGCGAGCGGCGATGACAAGGGACTCGACCGTGTCGCCGAGGTACTCGGCAGGGTAGTGCTGGGCGAAGAGCGCGATGGCGCGGCGATTGGAGACCCGGAAGCCCGAGGTGACGTCGGTCAGCTTGGTGCGCGCGAGCCGGGACAGCACCCGTGCGAGCAGCACCATCGCCCACCGGCGCGGCCCGCGGACCTTGTAAGGGTCGTCCGCGGTGGCGAAGCGGGCACCGATCACCACGTCGGCGCCGGCGAGGCGCTCGACCAGCCGGGCGAGGTAGCGCGGGTCGTGCTGGCCGTCCGCGTCGATCTGCACGGCGACGTCGTAGCCATGGCGCAGGGCGTACCGGTAGCCCGTGCGCATCGCGCCGCCCACGCCGAGGTTGAACGGCAACTGGCACACCATGGCGCCGGCGTCGGCTGCGACGTTCGCAGTTCGGTCGCCGGACCCGTCGTCGACGACCAGCAGGTCCGCCCACGGCACGGTGTCGCCGATCTCGCTCAGGGTGCGGGCGATGCTCTCCTGCTCGTTCCAGGCGGGGACGATGATGAGAGTCCTGGGATGGTCGCCGGCTGCGGACACGGGCGGGATGCTACCAATCGGGCGGTCCGGCCCGGGCCGCATCACACCTCTCCCAGCGCGAGCGCCAGGCCCCAGGTCACCACGCCGAGCGCGAGCAAGCCGTATCGCATCCATGCGCGCCGGGTATCCACGAGCAGGCCGGCCGACAACAGCGCCCACGGCAGTAGGGAGTTGGCGTAGCGGCTGGGGAGCGGGACGTAGTTGTTCTCGACGAATCCCACCACGATGGCCAGCGCGGGGGCGGCGAGCACGGCGACGAGCACGGTGCTCAGGCCGACGACCCGGTGCGCGGCGCGGACCCCCTTCGAGAGCGCCAGCCCGGTGGCGCCGCCGATGGCGAGTGCGGTGACGGCGGCGTAGACCGGCAGGCTCGCGGGCCCGGTGGCGTACGGCGAGGTGGCGCCGCCGCCCAGGTTCGGGAGGAAGTTCCCGAACTCCACGAGGAGGTTCGCGCCCTTCAACGGAGCGCCGAAACCGAAGGACGGCTGCTCACCGACGGAGAGCGCGGACCGCAGCGCGAGCCATCCCGCCTGAGCGAACACTGGAAGGACCACGGTCGCCAGCGCGGAGACGGAGCGCCGGTCGGTGACGAAGGACCGGAGCCGGGGCACCGCCCTGACTCCTCCAAGATCTGGTCCACGGTTCAGTCCCAGCGCCGCCGCGAAGAGGAGCACCAGCGCCGCCGCACCGAATCCGATCAGGTTCTGAAGCTTGAAGAGTGTGGCGACCACGGCTGCGACGGGCAGGAGGACGAGGGAACCGCGCGCTCCGTCGAGGGCGCGCATGGTGAGCCACGCTGCCAGCGCGCCGGCGGCGAGTGCCGTGGCGTCGGTCGAGATGTACGTCGTCCCCCAGTACGCCGCGAGGGAGCCGACGAGGACGAGGCCGAGGCCGACCGCGACCGGGATGGGGACCCTGGCTCGCCGCAGCGCGAGGTAGAGGAACACGGCGCCGAGGCTCAGCCAGAAGCCGCCCACGGCCCGGCCGGCGCTGACGAAGTCGACGCCTGCCCAGATCAGTGGCTGCGCGAGGACCCGAGTGATGGCGAAGTAGAGCGGCGTGTAGAGATCGGCCGTGGTGCCACCTGCGAGCGGGTACCCCACGCTGTTCGGCTTGCGGCACCCCTCGGGGTTCGGCGGCATCTCCGGGATGAGACGCACGCCGTGGCACACCATGTACTTCCGGGCCAAGAGAGGCATGTCCTCGCCGCGGCGCACGATCCCGTGGTCGGCGACCTTCGCGTAGTACCCCACGTACTGGTACTCGTCGATCGGGGACATCATCTCGTGCTCAGCGACCTGCTCCGACGTGAACACGAAGGAGGCCACGATCAGCGCCAGCACGGCGAGGAGGTCCCCTCGCCGACGCACCCAGGACGCCTTCGTTCCCCCGCCCTCTGCTTGTTCCATGGGACCGGACCCTAGCCAAGCGGAGTGCCGCCACGGAATTCAACGGGTCTAGCCTTGACGCCCGTGCCCCAGAACCAACCCGAGCAGCAAGCTCCTCCGGTCCAGCGCCTCCGCGTGCGCTACGCCAAGCGCGGCCGGCTGCGCTTCACCAGCCACCGTGACTTCAGCCGAGCGTTCGAGCGCGCGGTGTTCCGGGCGCGGATCCCCATGGCGTACTCGTCCGGCTTCAACCCGCACCCGCGCATCTCCTACGCCGGCGCCGCGCCCACCGGCTCCGCGAGCGAGGCCGAGTACCTCGAGCTGGCGTTGGCCGAGGTGGTCGTGCCGGCCGAGGTGCACGCCATGCTCGATGAGGCGCTGCCGCCCGGCCTGGACGTCCTCGAGGTCGTCGAGTCGCCTGGAGGATCGCTGTCCGACCTGCTCGAGGGCAGTCGCTGGCGCATCGACCTCGCCGCCGACGGGGCGGCAGCGGCGGACGCCGTCGCCCGCTTCCTCGCCGCGGACGAGGCTCTCGTCGAGCGGATGACCAAGAAGGGGATGCGCGAGTTCGACGCCCGCGGCGCGGTGGTGTCCCTCGTGGTGCTGCCGGCCGACGACCCGGGACGTACGTCGCTCGACGTGGTGCTGCGGCACGGGACCCCGGCCGTACGCCCCGACGACGTCCTGCGCGGGCTCGAGACCGTGGCCGGCCTCCCGGCGGGTGAGGCCCCGATGATGACCCGACTGGCCCAGGGGCCGCTGCTCGACTCCGGCGAGGTCGGCGACCCGCTGGCCGGTCACGCATAGGGGCTCTCGGCGGCCGGTGTGCGATACTCGCCACGTTCGACGCCCGGGCAACTTCCGGGACCACGTCGAGCCGACGACGTTCTCGCCGGTCACCCCAGTGGCAGGCACCCCGGGTGGGTGGACGTCACCGGACCGCGACGCGGCCACAGGAGTCGGTGACAGCGACTCAGGGGTGGCCCGGCGACCGCGGCAGGTGGCAGACAGCCTTCGGAGACGCACACGCGGAGGGTGTCGCCGCCACTGAAGCTTTGCGTCCCCGGGATCGCCAACACCGAGAGCGGTGGACGCCGTACCGGCACCGTGACGGTGCCCGAGGAGCACGACATGCTCGATTCCGACCAGCCCGACCGGACCGACACCACACTCGGCGACACTCCCGACTCGTCGCCTGACACGCCGGCGGCAGCCGCGCTGCCCGTGGTGACGAGGCGTACGCGCAAGGCGCCGGCCAAGAAGGCCGCCGTAGCCCCCGAGTCGTCCACCGACGCCGTCGCGGACCCGCTCGCCGCCCCGCCCGCCAAGAAGGCCCCCGCTCGCAAGGCACCGGCGAAGAAGGCCGCCGCCAAGCGCACCCCCGCCAAGAAGACCGACGCCGCCGCCGGTCCGGGAGTCGTCGAGGCAACCGAGGCGCCCGAGGCAGCCGAGGCGCCCGAGGCGCTCGACATCCCCGCCCAGGACGAGGTCGCCGCGCCGGCGAAGAAGGCCACCGCTCGCAAGTCCGCAGCGAAGGCCACGGCCAAGAAGACGACCCCCCGCAAGTCCACCGCCAAGAAGGCAGCCCCGGCTCCGGAGCAGTCCGACGAGGCCGCCGAGGCCGCCGAGGCGACCCCCGCCGACGAGACGCCCGCTCACGCGGTGCTCTTCCAGGCACCGGTCGCCACGACCACCCGGCGTACGCGCCGGCGGGCCGAGCCCGTCGCCGACGAGCCGTCCGAGGACGCTGCCACGGCCGAGCCCACCGCCGCGGACGAGTCGGACGAGACGTCCGCCGAGGCTCCCGCCCAGCGCGAAGGCAGGAAGCCGGCCGCCAAGAAGGCCGCCGCGAAGAAGGCGGCCAGCAAGAAGTCGGGCGGCAGGAACGCCGCCGACCTGACGTCCGACGTGGCATCCGACGTGGCATCCGACGTGGCATCCGACGAGGCGGACGAGCTCGACGAGCCGCTGCCGGCGCCGACCGACGACGAGGACGAGTCGCAGGACGCGACGACCCAGGACGACGAGTCGGGTGAGGGCGAAGGTGGTCAGGCGCGCCGTCGTCGCCGCCGCGGCGGTCGTCGTCGGCGCAAGTCCTCCGACGACAACGGCGACGGCTCCGACGAGTCGGGCTCGGCCGATGCCTCCACCGACGCCTCCGTCGACACCTCCGGTGCCACTGCCGAGGCGGCCGCTGCCACCGATGACGAGCCCGGGTCGGACGACGCGGGGGAGGGCAACGGCGAAGGCACCTCTCGTCGCCGCCGCCGTCGGCGTCGCTCGGGCGACGACGGTGCCGCGGACGACGCCGAGCCCAACACCGTCACCCGCGTGCGCAAGAGCCGGACCGCCGAGGACCAGATCACGGCCGTCGCCGGCTCCACCCGGCTCGAGGCCAAGAAGCAGCGCCGGCGCGAAGGACGCGAGGCCGGCCGCCGCCGTGCGCCGATCGTCAGCGAGGCCGAGTTCCTGGCCCGCCGCGAGTCGGTCGAGCGCGTCATGGTGATCCGCCAGCGCAAGGACCTGATCCAGATCGGCGTCCTGGAGGACAAGGTGCTCGTCGAGCACTACGTCGCCCGCGAGTCGCAGACCTCGCTGATCGGCAACGTCTACCTCGGCCGGGTCCAGAACGTGCTGCCGTCGATGGAGGCCGCCTTCATCGACATCGGCAAGGGCCGCAACGCGGTCCTCTACGCCGGTGAGGTGAACTGGTCCTCGCTGGGCCACAAGGAGGGCCAGCCCCGCAAGATCGAGTCCGTCCTCTCCAGCGGCCAGATGATCCTGGTCCAGGTCACCAAGGACCCGATCGGGCACAAGGGAGCTCGCCTGACCAGCCAGATCAGCCTCGCCGGCCGGTTCCTGGTCTATGTCCCCGACGGCACCACCTCCGGCATCTCGCGCAAGCTGCCCGACACCGAGCGCAACCGCCTCAAGACCCTCCTCAAGGAGATCGTCCCCGACACCGCCGGCGTCATCGTGCGCACCGCGGCGGAGGGTGCCAGCGAGGAGGAGCTCACGCGTGACGTCGAGCGGCTGAAGTCGCGCTGGGAGGACATCGAGAAGAAGTCCACCAACAAGGGCTCCGGCCCGCAGCTGCTCTACGGCGAGCCCGACCTCACCCTGAAGGTCGTGCGCGACCTGTTCACCGAGGACTTCGCCAAGCTGGTCATCGAGGGCGACGACGCCTGGGACACCGTCCACGGGTACGTCGAGTCGGTGGCACCGGACCTCGCCGAGCGGGTCGAGAAGTTCGAGCGCGGCAACACCGGGGGCGACATCTTCGCGACCTACCGGGTCGACGAGCAGATCCAGAAGGGCCTGGACCGCAAGGTCTGGCTGCCCTCCGGTGGCTCCCTGATCATCGACCGCACGGAGGCGATGACCGTCGTCGACGTGAACACAGGCAAGTTCACCGGCTCCGGTGGCAACCTGGAGGAGACGGTCACCAAGAACAACCTCGAGGCGGCTGAGGAGATCGTGCGCCAGCTCCGGCTGCGCGACATCGGCGGCATCATCGTCGTCGACTTCATCGACATGGTCCTCGAGTCCAACCGCGACCTCGTGGTGCGCCGGCTCGTCGAGTGCCTGGGTCGCGACCGGACCCGCCACCAGGTCGCCGAGGTGACCTCCCTCGGTCTCGTGCAGATGACGCGCAAGCGGATCGGCACCGGACTCGTCGAGGCCTTCAGCGAGAACTGCGAGCACTGCCAGGGCCGGGGCGTGGTCATCAAGGACCAGCCCGTCGACCCCCACGCGAAGTCCGACGAGGGCGACGGTCGGCGCACGAACGGCCGCCGTCGCGGTCGACGGGGCGCGGGCGACGAGGGCTCCGACAAGCCCACCGAGCAGACCACCAGCGCTCCCTCGCCCAAGGTCATCGCCGCGATGGCGCGGCACGAGAAGGCGGCCGAGCAGACCGACGACGCCCCGACCGAGGCTGAGGCTTCCGACGAGGCTCCGACTGGCGCAGCCGAGGATCCCACTGCGACTCCGGCTGAGGTTCCTGCCGAGGCTGCGGCCGAGTCCCCTGAGGCTCCGGCCGAGGAGACCCCGGCTGAAGCTCAGACCGAGACTCCGGCCGAGGCTCCTGCCGAGACCACGGCTGAGGCTCCTGCCGAGACCCCGGCTGAAGCTCAGACCGAGACTCCGGCCGAGGAGGCTCCGGCCGAGGTCGAGAAGCCGCGCGTTGTCACGCGTACGCGCCGTCGCGCAGCCAGCCGCCCTGCGGGCCCCCCGGCGCTCCCTGACGCGCCGGTGACCTCGGTCGCCGCCGGCAGGCTGCCCGAGTCCGGGCTGGTCGAGCCGGGCACCGTGGCCGTCGAGCCCGGCGTCGGGACGCTGACCGCGGAGCCCGCGTCCGAGGCACCGACGGTGGAGCACGTCCCGATCAAGAAGAAGGGCTCACGCAAGCGCTGAGCCTCTTGGGGAGGTGGCCGGGCGTCGTTTTGCCCGGTCGCCACCCGATCCCGTAGTCTTGACCCTCGGTGTTCGACACACCGATCCCTGCGCGCCCGCCACGCGGCGTACTCGCCCGAAGTTCAGGCGGTGTTGTGCGCAGACCGACGTTTCCGCAGTTCTGACGAGGAGAGTGGCCGTGTACGCGATCGTGCGCGCTGGCAGCAAGCAGCAGAAGGTTGCCGTTGGCGACGTCATCGAGATCGACAAGACCGACGTGGCCGCGGGTGACACCATCACCCTTCCCGTCGTCATGGTCGTCGATGGCGAGAAGGTCACCGCGACCGGCCTCGACAAGGCGAGCGTGACCGTCGAGGTCACCGGTGCCACCAAGGGCCCCAAGATCATCATCCAGAAGTACAAGAACAAGACCGGCTACAAGAAGCGCCAGGGTCACCGCCAGAAGTACACCCAGGTCAAGGTCACCGACATCTCCCTCTGAGCCCGCGCTCGAGGTCGACCACTCATCCCAGACTCTTCGAAGCAGAAGGACTGAACAATGGCTCACAAGAAGGGTGCCGCGAGCACCAAGAACGGTCGTGACTCCAACGCCCAGCGCCTCGGCGTGAAGCGCTTCGGCGGCCAGACCGTCCTGGCCGGCGAGATCATCGTCCGCCAGCGTGGCACGCACTTCCACCCGGGCACCGGAGTGGGCCGTGGCGGCGACGACACGCTGTTCGCCCTGCAGGCCGGCGCCGTCGAGTTCGGCACCCGCCGCGGTCGCAAGGTCGTCAACATCGTCCCCGGCGAGTGACGTCACCGCGACACTGAGCACTTCTGCGAAGGGCGTCCCTGTCTGGGGGCGCCCTTCGCGGCTTTCGAGGCTCCCGCCTCACCACTGACAAGGACATCCCATGGCCATCCCCACGTTCGTCGACCACGTCACGCTGCACCTCGCAGCCGGACGAGGTGGCAACGGTGTGGCCTCGGTGCACCGGGAGAAGTTCAAGCCTCTCGGCGGCCCTGACGGCGGCAACGGAGGTCAGGGCGGGTCGATCATCCTCGAGGTCGACACGAGCGTGACGACCCTCGTCGACTACCACCACAGCCCCAAGCGACGCGCCGAGAACGGCGGGCAGGGCGCCGGTGACCACAAGAACGGCGGAAACGGCAAGGACCTGGTGCTGAAGGTCCCCGACGGCACCCTGGTCAAGGACGCCGACGGCAACGTGCTCGCCGACCTGGTCGGCCACGGCACCACTCTCGTGATCGCCCAGGGCGGTCGCGGTGGGCTCGGCAACGCCGCGCTGGCGTCCTCCAAGCGCAAGGCCCCCGGGTTCGCGCTGCTCGGCGAGCCCGGCGACGAGCTCGACGTACGCCTCGAGCTGAAGGTCGTGGCCGACATCGGCCTCGTCGGCTTCCCGAGCGCCGGCAAGTCGTCCCTGATCGCGGCGATCTCCCGGGCCCGGCCCAAGATCGCCGACTACCCGTTCACCACGCTCATCCCCAACCTCGGGGTGGTCACTGCCGGCGAGACGACGTTCACCGTCGCAGACGTGCCGGGCCTGATCGAGGGAGCGGCGGAGGGACGCGGCCTGGGCCACGACTTCCTGCGCCACATCGAGCGCTGTGCCGCACTCGTCCACGTGGTCGACACGGCCACGATCGAGCCGGGCCGCAACCCTCTCGACGACCTCGACATCATCGAGGGTGAGCTGGCCCGCTACGGCGGGCTCGAGGACCGGCCCCGGCTGGTCGCCCTCAACAAGATCGACGTGCCCGACGGCCACGACATCGCCGAGATGGTCGTCGAGGAGCTGCGAGGGCGCGGCCTGCAGGTCTTCGAGGTCAGTGCGGCGTCGGGAGCGGGCCTGCGCGAGCTGACGTTCGCGATGGCGGAGATCGTCACGGCCTCCCGGGTGGAGACGCCCGAGGTCGAGGCCCAGCGCATCGTGCTGCGGCCGCCGGCTGTCGACGGTGGAGCCGACTTCGAGGTCCTCGCGACCGACGACGGCTGGCGGGTGCGGGGCGCCAAGCCGGAGCGCTGGGTGCGCCAGACCGACTTCAGCAACGAGGAGGCCGTCGGCTTCCTCGCCGATCGCCTCAACCGGCTCGGCGTCGAGGTCAAGCTCGTGCAGATGGGCGCCCAGGAGGGCGACACGGTGCTCATCGGCCCCGAGGACAACTCGGTCGTCTTCGACTTCAAGCCCAGCATCGAGGCCGGTGCCGAGATGCTCGGCCGTCGCGGTGAGGACGAGCGGCTGCGCGAGCAACGCCCGGCCCGCACCCGTCGCCACGAGATCGACGAGGCGATGGAGACCAAGGCGGAGGAGGAGGCGCGCGCCGACGTGGCCCGCCGCCTCGACGCGGAGCGGAAGAAGGGTCCCAACCGCAGCACCGGCAGCTCCGGAGTGGGTCCGATGTCCTACGAGATCGGCACCAAGGACGACCCCGACTGGGACGGCAGTGACGACTGACCGCTCGGCCCTGGTCCGAGGCGCCCGGCGCATCGTGGTCAAGGTCGGCTCGTCGTCGCTGACCACCGCCGCCGGCGGGATCGACCCGGCCCGGGTGCGTCAGCTGGTCGAGGTCCTGGCCGCTGCGCGCAGTGCGGGTGCCGAGGTCGTCCTCGTCTCCTCCGGGGCGATCGCGGCGGGACTGGCGCCGCTGGGCCTCACCAAGCGGCCCAGGGGGCTCGCGGCCCAGCAGGCGGCCGCGTCCGTCGGCCAGGGCCTGCTGGCCCACCGCTACCAGGAGGAGTTCGCCCGCCATGGCATCGTCACGGGCCAGGTGCTGCTCACCGTCGACGACGTGACCCGGCGCGCCCACTACCGCAACGCCCACCAGACCTTCGCCAAGCTGCTCGAGCTCGGCGTGGTCCCGATCGTCAACGAGAACGACACCGTCGCGACGTCCGAGATCCGGTTCGGCGACAACGACCGGCTGGCCGCCCTCGTCGCCCACCTGGTCCACGCCGACCTGCTCGTCCTGCTCTCCGACGTGGACGGCCTCTATGACGGGCCGCCCAGCCGCCCCGGCTCGCGACTCATCCCAGTCGTGCGCTCCGAGGCCGACCTCGCCTCGGTGACGATCGGCCCCGCAGGGTCCTCCGGTGTCGGGACCGGCGGCATGACGACCAAGGTCGAGGCCGCTCGCATCGCGACGGGCGCCGGCATCGACGTGGTGCTCACCTCGGCGGACCAGGCAGCCCCGGCACTCTCGGGCGCCGAGGTCGGCACGCTCTTCGCGTCGACCGGCAAGCGACGACCCACCCGGCTGCTGTGGCTGGCCCACGCGACGTCCGGCCAGGGCACCCTCACGCTGGACGCCGGTGCCGTACGCGCGGTGGTGGAGCGCCGCGCCTCCCTGCTGCCGGCCGGCATCACCGCCGTCGGCGGCGGCTTCGTGGCCGGCGATGCGGTGGACCTGCTCGCACCCGACGGGACCGTCGTGGCGCGCGGGCTGGTGAACTTCGACGCCGAGGAGCTCCCGGCGCTGCTTGGCCGCTCGACCAAGGAGCTCAAGGTGGCCCTCGGTGCGGCGTACGAGCGCGAGGTCATCCACCGCGACGACCTGGTGCTGCTGTAGCGGCTCAGTCGCCGCTGCGGGCGGCCACCAGAGTGGCGTCGAACGCCTGCAACAGGTCGATCACCGCTTGCCGGGGGACCTTCGGCGCCTTGACCCCCAGGTTCCCGAACTCGACGGCGGCAAAGGTCGCCAGAAGCTCGTCGGAGTGGACGAGCGCGCTGCTGGCCGTGCCGCTGGCGGGGACCACGATGGCGATTCCGGCGTCGCCCTCGTCCACCGGGAAACGGTTCTCACGCTGCGCCGGCCGGGCGGCGTCCGCCACGAGCGCATCGGCCTGCTCCTGCGGGATCGGGCCGGCGGTCAGTCGGAGCAGGCGGTCACGCTCGGGGTTGCGGTAGAGGCACTGGATCTTGCCCGCCCCGTCGTCGGAGCCACGTGCCGTGGTCGCCTGGCCGATCACTGCCCGGACCTGGGGGTCGTCCGGGCGGGGGCACGCCTCGGGCAGCAGCACCCGAGGCTGCTCGTCGCGTTCGAGCGACAGCGAGTCGAGGACGGCAAGCAGCTGGTCGGTGGTCTTCTTCCGCTGGGCTGCGCTCCCTTCGTCGAAGCGGCGGGCCGCGCTGTCCTTGACCAGCACCCAGAAGCCCACCTCCTCGTTGGCGTGGTATCCGTAGCCGTTGACGGTGGTGAAGTCCGACGTGGTGATGGCGGCGTAGCCGCGGTCGGTCGCCGTCCCACCGGCCGAGCCAAGGATCTCGTTGACGTCGGTGGGCCCGAACTTCCCGAGGAACCAGCCCCACGCCGCGACGTCGACCTCGCCGCCGTCCTTGTCGGGATGGCTCACGACGCAGCCGTACTTGGTGGTGTCGTCCACGACGAGCGCACCGATCGCGTCGAGCAGGGTGATGGAGCTGGTCAGCTCGGTGTGCAGGCGGACCGACACGCGCTGGGCCGCGGGGACGAAGGAGCGCCACTCCTCCGGGGCGAGGCTCTCGCACGGGTTGATGTTCTCGACCGCGGCGCCGTCGGCGGTCGGCTCGGGCTCCGCAGGCTCCGTCGATCCGTCGGCCTCAGCTGGATCGTCGGTGTCGGTGGACTCCGACGTTCTGTTCGTGGGCTCGCCCTCCCCGTCCGAAGGATCGGACGACCCGCCGCTGCAGCCGGCGAGGAGCAGTGCGGCGAGCAGCGCAGCGAGCAGGGGGCGGAGTCCGGGACGGGCAGGCATCGTCATGGTCGGAATCCTGCCCACTCGCCCGCCAGGTAATCCTCCCGGAACGGGCGACTCGACCTCGGTCGACTCAGTCCTCGGCGAGCGCCTCCTCGATCTCGTCCATCGCGCTGGTGAAGGCCCCGGCCAGGTCGACGTCGTAGGCGTCGGCGAGCGTCAGCACGCTCCAGAGGCAGTCGGCGAGCTCGTGGGCGAGCGCCTCGTCGAGGTCGTCGCGCGGGCGGACGCCCGCCTTGCCCTGCACGAGCTTGGCCAGGTCCCCGACGTCGCCGAGGAAGCCGAGCATGATCTCCTCGGTGCTCCACGAACGGCCGTAGGTCGACGCCTCGACCTCGGCGTAGCGCGACCTGACCGCGCGAGCGCGCTCCTGCATCTGCTGGAAGTCCATGCGGGGGAGTGTGGCCTATCGGAACGTCCGACCGAGACCCAGTGCCCCCGCCAGCTTCGCGGCGAAGGGAGCCCGCTCGTCGGCGCAGACCCAGCGAGCCGCACGGTGCTGCTCGTAGAGCCGATAGCCCAGGAAGCGTGGAAAGACGTGGACATGCAGGTGCCAGACGTCCTGGTTGCCCGCCGGCTCGTTGTGCTGCCGGGTCGAGGTGCCCTCGCACGCGTAGGCGGCGCGCATGGCCACGGCCACGCGCTGCGTGAGGTCCCAGACCGCGTGGCCGACGTCGGCCGGGATGGCGTACAGGTTCTCGTGATGCGCGCGCGGTCACCAGCGCGGCTCCGGGATTCCCTGGCCACCACTTGGGTGAGATGCGGGCGTAGGCGTGCTCGGTGACGGCGACCACGTCCTCGGGCTGGTTGTGCTCGTTGTGGATGCCGTGCTGGATGCCGCAGAACGGGCAGTCGTAGCCGTCCGGCTCGTGGGTGCCGTGCCGGGCCCAGTGCGTGTCGTCCACGCGGTCAGCGTGCCATCCGTCAGCGAGAGCAGGGCGGCCGGCCCGGGGACTAGCGTCGGGGCATGAGCGTCGAAAGGGAGCCGCTGCACCGGACGCCCGCCGAGATCGCCGAGGACGAGGAGTTCTTCCGGTGGTACGGCGACTGGGCGCCGCTGGACCCGGCGGGGCTCGCTGACTTCATGGCCGGCTTCTCACGCCCATGGTGGATCGTCGGCGGCTGGTCGATCGAGGCGTTCACCGGGGTTCCCCGGGAGCACGAGGACATCGACCTCTCGATCCTGGCCTGCGACCTCGATGCCTTCCGCGAGCACGTCGGCGAGGAGTGGAACCTGTGGAGCAACCACGGGGGCACCCTCCGCCCGTTCAACGACCGCCACCCGGAGGTGCTCGACGTGCACAGCCAGGTGTGGGTGCGGCGCAGTGCCGCCGACCCGTGGGTGATCGACCTCCCGATCACGCCCGACCGCGCCGGCCTCTGGACGAGCAAGCGCGACCCCGACCACGTCGCCCCGCTCGGCGACGTCACGTGGGCGGCCGAGGACGGGCTCCGGTACTTGCGACCCGAGATCACCCTGCTCTACAAGGCCGTGCTGCACCGTCCCAAGGACGACCGGGACCTCGCCATGACGTGGCCGCTGCTCGGTGCGGAGCAGCAGGCCTGGCTGCGCGAGGCCGTGGGCCGGCTCTACCCGGGCCACGACTGGGTGGGGCTGCTGGCCTGACTCAGGCAGACCGCGCCCATGCCAGCGCTTCGGCCACGATCTCCTTCGTCGACATGCCGAGCTCCGCCCGGACGCGGGCCTCGACGTCGGCGGGGAACGGGGCGCCCCTGCGACGGAAGCTGTTCATCAGGTCCCACAGCACGTCGTCGCCGCGCGTGCTGGCGAGGTAGTCGCAGGCAAGGTGGGCGAGCGCGTAGTTGAGCCGGGACCGACCCTGGTAGAAGTCGCGCCCCGTCGGCAGGTTCCGCGGTGCCATCGACCCGAGCTGCTGGGCCAGGCCACGGCGGCGCTGGTGCACGGCGTAGACCGCTGAGTAGGCCACGTAGTCCGCCACGCCCTCGCTCAACCACCGCGGACTGCCGTTGTCGGAGGACCCGAGCGCGACGTGCACGAGCTCGTGGCGGAAGAGGATGCCCTGCCACTCCCCGCCGTCGGTGTGGACGGGATTGACCGCGAAGCGGTGGGCCGCGACCTTCTTGCCTCCCGGCCGCGCCATGACCGGGAACGCGATGCCGGCCGTCCGGTCGATCGACATCGAGCTCATCTTGTCGATGGCGTCGACGTCGCTGATGTCGTAGGCGACGACCCGGCCGGACCACGGGGGGACGAGCGGCTCGATGGCGTCGCGGGCCGCGACGATGGCGTCCTGCAGCTCGGCCGCCTCGTCCTTCGTCTCGTCGTCGAAGACACCGAGCACGCCGTCGGACTCCTCGACGGTGATGGCGGTGACGTCCCACGGCGCCGGCAGCCAGCCGGTGAGCGCGTCGTTCTGGAGGTTGCGGTCGCTCGCGAGCCGAACCTCCTCCTCGTCGCCCACGAACGTGTAGATCAGCGGCTGGGTCACGGCGTGCTTGTCGTAGCCGTCGAGGCGCATCGTGAAGTCGACCGGGAGCTGGAGGTCGCCCTCGCCGTGGACCCGCGTCATGACGCCCTCGTCGCCGAGCTCGAGGGACATGTCGGTGGCGGGCAGTCGCGCGAGGTTGTCCCACCACCGGGCCTGCGTCCTCGCGAACTCCTTCGCCGAAGGGTCGATGGTGGCCAGGAACGCGTCGCGGTCACCGTCGACCAGGGCCTGCTCACGTGTCTCCACGAGCTCGAGCGCGGCGTCGCGGAGGGACTCGTCCATGCCCGCGGGCGGTCCGGAGCGCTCCGGCAGACCGGGGTGGCTGGGCTCGTCCGGAGCGGGCGCACCGCCCTGGCAGGCGGCAGTCGGCAGCAGGAGGAGGCAGGCGAGCCAGGCCCGAGGTGCGCGCATGCGCGGAGCCTAGGTCCTCGTGGTGACACGCGAAACGGCCTCGCGGGGTTTCCCCGTACGCTTGGCGGGTCATGACCGATCGGATCGTCTACCTCGACCATGCCGCGACCACGCCGATGCTGCCGGTCGCGGTCGAGGCGATGACCCGCCATCTCTCGGGTGTGGGCAACGCCAGCTCGCTCCACGCGTCCGGGAGGGCCGCGCGTCGCGTGGTCGAGGAGTCGCGGGAGACGATCGCCGGTGTCATCGGTGCCCGCCCCGGCGACGTGGTCTTCACCTCCGGTGGCACCGAGTCCGACAACCTGGCGCTGAAGGGCATCTTCTGGGCCCGCCGCGAGCAGGACCCCCGTCGTACGCGCATCCTGGCCACCGCCATCGAGCACCACGCCGTCCTCGACCCGCTCCTCTGGCTGGGGAGGTACGACAACGCCGAGGTCGAGCTGCTCCCCGTGTCCGCCGAGGGCGTCCTGGACGTTGAGTCGCTGAGAGACTCAATCGCCAGGGACCCGTCCTCGGTGGCCCTGGTCTCGGTGATGTGGGCCAACAACGAGGTCGGCTCGCTCCAGCCGCTCGACGAGGTGGTGGCCCTGGCGGCCGAGCACGAGATCCCCGTGCACACCGACGCCGTGCAGGCGCTCGGGCAGGTGCCGGTCGACTTCGCCGCCTCGGGCGTCGACGCGCTGACCTTCACCGGTCACAAGGTCGGTGGCCCCTACGGCGTCGGCGCGCTCGTCGTACGCCGTGACCTGCCCGTGAGCGCGCTCGTCCACGGCGGCGGGCAGGAGCGCGACATCCGCAGCGGCACCCTCGACATCCCGGCGATCGCCGGCCTCGCCGCCGCGGTCGAGGCCTCGGTCAAGGCGCAGCACGAGCACGCGGCGCGGCTGACCGACCTGCGCGACGACCTGGTGCGCCGGGTGATCGAGGTCGTCCCCGACGCCCACCTGCACGGCGCGCCGTCCGGCCCGCGCCGCCTTCCCGGCAACGCGCACATCGGCTTCCCCGGCTGCGAGGGCGACTCGATCCTCATGCTGCTCGACGCCCGCGGCATCGAGTGCTCCACCGGGTCGGCCTGCTCGGCCGGGGTGCCGCAACCCTCGCACGTGCTGCTCGCGATGGGCTGCGACAACGACCAGGCCCGCCACTCGCTCCGCTTCACTCTCGGCCACACCACCACGCCCGCCGACGTCGACGCGCTCGTCGAGGCGATCGGCCCGGTCGTCGAGCGCGCGCGGGCCGCCAAGGGCCTGTGATGGCGCGCGTCGTCGCCGCCATGTCGGGCGGAGTGGACTCGGCCGTCGCCGCCGCCCGTGCCGCGGAGGCCGGGCACGACGTCACCGGCGTGCACCTGGCGCTGAGCCGCAACCCGGCGTCGTACCGGTCCGGAGCCCGTGGCTGCTGCACCATCGAGGACAGCAACGACGCGCGCCGCGCCGCCGACGTGATCGGCATCCCGTTCTACGTCTGGGATCTCTCCGACCGCTTCCACGAGGACGTCGTCGAGGACTTCATGGACGAGTACGCCGCCGGGCGCACCCCCAACCCCTGCCTGCGCTGCAACGAGAAGATCAAGTTCGCCGCGGTGCTCGACCGGGCCCTGGCCCTGGGGTTCGACGCGGTCGCCACCGGCCACTACGCGCAGCTGCGGGCCGGCTCCGACGGACTGATCGAGATGCACCGTGCCGCCGACCACGCGAAGGACCAGTCCTACGTCCTCGGCGTGCTCACCCAGGAGCAGCTGCGGCACTCGATGTTCCCGCTGGGCGACACCGACAAGCCGGCCGTGCGCCGCGAGGCCGAGGCGCGTGGGCTCCTCGTGGCCGACAAGCCCGACTCCCACGACATCTGCTTCGTCGCCGACGGCGACAACGCCGGCTGGCTGCGCGAGAAGCTGGGCGACCGCGCTCCCAACCACGGGGGCGACATCGTGGACGCGACCACGGGCGAGACCGTGGGCAGCCACACGGGGTCCTACGGGTTCACGATCGGCCAGCGCCGCGGGCTGCGGCTCGGCACACCCGCCGCTGACGGCAAGCCGCGATTCGTCCTCGACATCGAGCCGGTCAGCGGCACGGTGACCGTCGGCCCCCGCGAGCGCCTGAGCGTCGACCACATCACCGGCACCCGGCCGCGCTGGTGCGGCACCGTGCCGGAGCGGGTTGAGGGGACCGTCCAGCTGCGCGCCCACGGTGCCGAGCACCGCGCGGTCGTGCACGTGTCCGGGGACCGGGTCGACATCGACCTGGTCGACCCCGCCGAGGGCATCGCGCCCGGACAGGCAGCCGTGATCTACGACGGCACCCGGGTGGTCGGGTCGGCCACCATCGAGGCGACCCGCTCCGTCGAGGCGCTGAGGTGAGCGCGCTGGCCGAGCGGGCCGGTGCGTTGCTGGGGGCCAAGCACACGACGTACGTCGTCGCGCTGGTGACCCCGGGCGGGGCCGAGGTGGACGCGATGGGGACCGACGTGCATGCCGACGTCGAGCTCGGGTCGGTGAGCAAGGGGATCACCGGGCTGCTGTGGCGCGACTCCGTCGATCGCGGCGAGGTCGCCGAGGAGGCCGTGCTGGAGGACCACCTCGACGTCCCCTCCACGTTGGCCGGGATCCGGCTGTCCGCGTTGGCCACGCACACCTCCGGGCTGCCCCGTCTCGGCGGCTCCGACGTGCTGCGCCGGTCGTGGGAGCTGTGGCGCCGCGGCCGCAACCCCTACCGGGAGGACGTGGCCGGCCTGTTGGCCCAGCTCGAGGACGTGAAGGTCGGCAAGGCCAGGCCCGCCTACTCCAACCTCGGCTTCCAGCTGCTCGGTCACGCGGTCGCCGCGGCCACCGGGTCGTCGTACGCCGACTTGGTCGCCAAGCGGATCGCCGCTCCGCTCGGGCTGGTTGACACCTATGTCCCCACCGCTGCCGACGAGGTCAGGTCAGGTGCCGTCACTCCACGCAACCGCGCCGGCCGGGAGGTCGACGCGTGGGCGGGCGAGGGGATCGCCCCTGCCGGTGGCGTGCGCTCCTCGGCCGCCGACCTCGCGATCCTGCTCCGGGCGTTGCTCGACGGCACGGTCGCCGGGGCCGACGCACTGGAGCCCGTCGCTCCGTTCACGGGCAAGCTGCGGATCGGTGCAGGGTGGTTGTCCGGCCCGCTGCTGCGCCGCACCGTGACCTGGCACAACGGCGGCACCGGCGGGTTCCGGTCCTTCGTCGGGATCGACCGCGACCACGGCGTCGGCGTGGCGCTGGTGAGCGCCTCGACGCGGTCCGTCGACGGCGCGGCCGCCCGTCTGCTGGCCGAGGCAGGCGACGCCGCATGAGCACCGCGACATCGATCGGGTCGATGCCCGGTGCCGAAGACGGCGACTACGCCGAGGCCGTACGCCTCCTGCTGGGGGAGCTGCCCGACCTGCCGCACGTGCCGGAGCTGCCGGGCCGCGGAGTCACCGCCGCCATGACCGGGCGGGGCCTGGCCGTCGTCGACGGGCTGGCCGCCGACCTGCAGCCGGCCGGCTGGCGGCTGACCGACGCCAGCGGTGTCGACCACCGACGGGCGCGCTCGCTGCTGGCGCAGGACCTCGACGTGGTCGAGGAGCAGGCGCAGGACTACGCAGGCGCCTTCAAGACCCAGGTCACCGGCCCATGGACGCTGGCCGCCACCGTCGAGAAGCCCCGCGGCGACAAGGTGCTCAGCGACCACGGCGCCCGGCGTGAGCTGGCCCAGGCGCTGGCGGAGGGGATCGGCACCCACCTGGCCGACCTCCGCCGCCGGCTGCGCGGGGTGGACCGATGGGTCGTGCAGGTCGACGAGCCGGCGCTGGCCGCGGTCGTCGCCGGCCAGGTGCCCACCGCCAGCGGCTTCGGACGTCACCGACGCGTCCACCCACCGGAGGCCTCCGCCCACCTGGAGTGGGTGGTCGCCGCGATCACGGACGCCGGCGGAGAGGCGTGGGTGCACTCGTGCGCTCCGCAGACCCCTTGGTCGCTGGTGGCCGGCACGGGCGTTGCCGGGATCTCGGCCGACCTCGACATGCTCGGTCCGAGCGACCTCGACACCTTCGCCGAGGTGCTGGAGTCCGGGCGGACGGCGGCCCTGGGCGTGGTGCCCTCGACCGATCCCGCCAGCGTGCCGTCGGACGCGCGCGTGACCGAGCGCGTGCAGCGGTGGCTCGACATGCTCGGGCTGGACCCCGAGGTGGTGGAGCGGCTCGTCATCACCCCGTCCTGCGGCCTGGCCGGGGCCGGCCGCGAATGGGCCACCCAGGCCGTACGCCTGTCAGCGACGGTCGCGCGAAACCTCTGACCGTGCCGGCGTCACGGGTCTGCGTGGACGCCCAGCACCTCGAGCGCCGAATCGGCGGCCACGTCGTGCCAGCGGCGTGACCCGGTGATCATGTAGTGGCCGAGTGCTCCCATGTCGTGGAGCTCCGCGCTGCGGGCGACGGGCCGCGCGCGCTCGACGTAGCGGGCGGTCTCCGCGAACGACGTGATGCGGTCGCGACGACCGTGCGCCGCCACGAGCCTCCGGCCCGCGAGGGTGGAGACGGGGTCCTGGGCCGACCACCAGGGCGCGAGCCCGACCACCCCGCGCACGGACGGGTCGTCGGCCACGTGCACCGCCACGCGAGCGCCCATGGAGTGGCCGAGCAGGACGACCGGGACCGCGCCGTGGGTGGCGCGCACCGTGTCGAGCGCCCACCGTGCGTCGGCGGCGCGGTCGACGCCGCCGTTCCACCCGCGCTCGAGGTAGCGCACCAGCCAGACGCCGACACCGGCCTCGTGAGCCCGCGCCGCGATGCTGCGCTGGAGCCACAGCGCGCGCCCCCACGAGGCGCTCCGTCCGTCGATGGCCTCGCTGGAGCGCGGCTTGCCGCCGTGGAGCACCAGGATCACCGCCCGAGCGGCGCCCGGTGCGTCGTACGTCGTGAGGTGCGGATCGGTCACGAGTCTCCTTCGGAGCGGCGGCGCAGTCCGGATGGCCAGGCCGTCGGCGTACTGGGATGCGGACGAGGGAGGACCGCCGTCACCGGAGATCCTCCCTCGCTCGTCATGCGGGTCGTGCGGACGATCAGTGTGCGACGACGCCCTCGGGGCCGTCGGTCGCGAGCTCCTCGTGCTTGACGTCGAGGAAGATCCAGATCACCACTGACGCGGCGAGCATCAGGATCGAGCCCACCAGGAAGGCCTGCGTCGAGCCCTCGGTGAAGATCTGCAGCTCGGCGATCCGTTGCATCTGCTCCGCCACCTCGGGAGAGGGCGCCTGTCCGCCGGCGGCGGCAGCGGCCCCGGCGAGGTCGGCACCGCGGTCCTTGAAGGTCTGCGTCGCCACGGTCGCCAGCACGGCGAGCCCGAGCGCCCCGCCGACCTGCTGGGCCGTGTTGAGCACGCCCGAGCCGATGCCCGACTCCTCGGCCCGGAGGTGGTGGACGGCGGTCAGGGTGACCGGCACGAACGTGAGTCCCATGCCGAACGCCATCAACGTGATGTAGGGGAAGAGATCGACGAGATAGGTCCCCGTCAGCTCGCGGACCGGGAACGAGGTGTCGTAGGGCAGCCTCGAGAACCCGAACAGCGCGGCTGCCGCCAGCAGGGTGCCGACACCCGAGATGATGCGCGGGTCGATCCGGTTGACGAGGTTGGACGCCATCCCGGCGCCGACGACGATGCCCACGGTGAACGGCAGGAACGCCACGCCGGCCTTGAGGGGGCTGTAGCCCATGACGTTCTGGATGTATTGGCTCAGGAAGAAGAACATCGCGAACATCGCGGCGGGCGCCAGGAACATCGCGACGAAGCTCGACGCGCGGGTGCGGCTGGTGAAGATCCGGAACGGCAGCAAGGGGTGCGCGACTCGGCTCTCGACGACGCCGAAGACGAGCAGCAGTGCGGCGCCGGCGATCAGGCTGGCGACCGTGTAGGTGTCGGACCAGCCCTCGCTGCCGGCCCGGGAGAGGCCGTAGACGACGCCGAGCAGACCGGCGGTGCCGGTGACGGCGCCCGGGAGGTCCAGCTCACCGGGGTGCGACTCGGACTCGTTGAGGAAGCGGGGCGCCAGCAGCGCCGCGACGATGCCGATCGGGACGTTGATGAGGAAGGTCAGGCGCCAGCCGTCGATCTCCATGCCGAGGAACTCGGGCGAGGTCCCGGTGAGCCAGCCACCGAGGATCAGGCCGACCGCGGCACCGGCTCCGGACATGGCGGCGTAGACCGCGAACGCCCGGTTGCGCGCCGGCCCGGCGGGGAAGGTCGTGGTGATCAGGGCGAGCGCTGCGGGGGAGGCCAGCGCGGCGCCGAGGCCCTGCAGTCCGCGGGCCGCGAGGAGCAGCGGCTCGTTGGTCGCCAGCCCGCCGAGGAGGGAGGCGACGGCGAAGACGACGAGGCCGACGATGAAGATCCGGCGGCGGCCGTAGAGGTCGGCGAGGCGCCCGCCGAGGAGCAGGAGGCTGCCGAAGGCGAGGGCGTAGCCGGTCACGATCCACGACAGGTTGGCGTCGCTGATGCCCAGGTCGGTCTGGATGTAGGGCAGCGCGATGTTGGCGATGCTCGCGTCGAGCACGACCATCAGCTGGGCGATCGAGATCAGGACCAGGGCCCAGGTGAGGTTGAGCTCGCGTTGTGGCTTGGCCACCGCCTCCGGCGGTGGGGTGGTGCTCGTGGTGTCGGTCATGGAATTCCTTCGTGAGTGGTGGTGAAAGTCCAGCAGAGGGGTCAGACAGTGGGGTCCGGACCGGGAGGCAGCGGGCCGTGCTTGGCCGCCGGGAGGATGACCTCGTCGAGCACGCGGCCCACCAGCTCCGCGGTCACGGCCTCGCCGAGCAGGAACGCGCGGTGCAGGACGATCCCGGCGAGGGACGGAGCAAGGATCGTGAGGTCGACGTCCGGGTGGACCTCGCCACGGTCGCGGGCTCGCTCGTAGATCGCGTAGGAGGTCGCGACCTTGGGGGCGATGAAGTCGCGCCGGTAGACCTCCGCGAACTCCGGGTCGCGTCCCATCGCGGTGACGACGGCGGTGAGGACTGACTTGGCGAGTGGGTCGTTGAGCCCGCCGATGCCGCAGTAGGCCGCCAGCAGGTCGCCGCGGAGGGTGCCGGTGTCGGGGACGACCGGCTCCCCGCCCTTGAGCGCCAGGATCGCGGCGACGACGAGCTCGGGCTTGCCCTTCCAGCGGCGGTAGAGCGTCGCCTTGGACGCCTTGGCGCGAGCGGCGACCGCATCCATCGTCAGCAGGTCGTAGCCCACCTGGTCGAGCACCTCGAGGGTCGCCTCCAGGATCTCCTTCTCGCGCTCGCCCGCCACGCGGGGACGGGTGCCGGTCTCGGTCGGGGTCATGCTCGCTCTCACGTTCGTGGGATGGATCGGAGGAATGAAACGAAACAGTTCCGTTTCGCTGAACAGGACCCTAGGCAGATCTATTCCGATGGAACAAATGAGTTTCATCCGGTCCAGACCGCCGCGCGGCTCGGGCCCCGGCGTGGGTCGTGGGTGCGTGTCGGCGGCGTTCGGCAGACTGTGCCCATGAGCACGTCCGACGAGACCCAGCTCGACTCCGGCCCCGCCTCCGCTGTCGCCACCGCCCCTCCTGAAGCGCGCGAGCGCCATCGCGAGCTCAGCGAGCAGGTCGACGACGCCCGCTGGCGCTACTACGTGCTCGACGACCCGACACTGTCCGACGCCGACTTCGACGTCCGGATGCGCGAGCTGGAGGCGCTCGAGGACGAGTTCCCCGAGCTGCGCACGCCCGACTCGCCCACCCAGAAGGTCGGCGGAGCGGTCTCGACCGAGTTCACCGCGGTCGACCACCTCCAGCGCATGGAGTCGCTGGACAACGCCTTCACCAGCGACGAGCTCGCCGCGTGGCACACCCGCATCCTGCGCGAGGGCATCGAGTCCCCGGCGCTGCTCTGCGAGCTCAAGGTCGACGGCCTCGCCATCAACCTCCTCTACGAGGACGGCCGCCTGGTCCGGGCACTGACCCGCGGCGACGGGCGCACCGGTGAGGACGTCACCCCCAACGTCAAGACGATCGCGTCGGTGCCGCACCGCCTCACCGGCTCCGACGAGCACCCCGTGCCGGGCCTGGTCGAGGTGCGGGGCGAGGTCTTCCTGCCCAGCGCCGCCTTCGAGCGGCTCAACGCCTCGATGGTCGATGCGGGCAAGCCGATGTTCGCCAACCCACGCAACGCGGCGGCCGGATCACTGCGGCAGAAGGACCCCCGGGTCACCGCGACGCGCGACCTGGGGATGGTCTGCCACGGCATCGGCGCGCGCGAGGGGTTCGAGCCGACGGCGCAGAGCGCGGCGTACGACGCGCTGCGGACGTGGGGGCTGCCCACGTCGGAGCAGGTCCGGGTCGTGCCCACCCTCGCCGACGTCCAGGACTTCATCACCCACGTGGGCGAGCACCGCCACACCATCGTCGGCTACGAGATCGACGGTGTCGTGGTGAAGGTCGACGACGTGGCGCTGCAGCGGCGGCTCGGCTCCACGAGCCGGGCGCCCCGCTGGGCCATCGCCTTCAAGTACCCGCCCGAGGAGGTCAACACCCTCCTCAAGTCGATCGAGGTCAACGTCGGCCGCACCGGCCGGGTCACCCCCTACGGCGTCATGGAGCCCACCAAGGTGGCCGGGTCGACGGTCGAGAACGCCACGCTGCACAACGCCCACGAGGTCAAGCGCAAGGACGTACGACCCGGCGACACCGTCATCCTGCGCAAGGCCGGCGACGTCATCCCCGAGATCCTGGGGCCGGTGCTGGCGCTGCGCCCCGACGGCCTCGAGCCGTGGACGATGCCGACGGAGTGCCCCGCGTGCGGGACGCCGCTCGCGCAGCAGAAGGAGGGCGACAAGGACCTGCGCTGCCCCAACCACGAGCGGTGCCCGGCGCAGGTGCGCGAGCGCGTGTTCCACGTCGCGGGTCGCGGCGCCTTCGACATCGAGGGCCTGGGCTACGAAGCAGCCGTCGCGTTGCTCGAGGCGGGCGCGATCACCAACGAGGGCGACCTGTTCGACCTCGACGAGGCGGCGCTGCTGACCGCGCCGCTGTTCACCCGGGCGCCCAAGAAAGGGGAGGAGGGCCCACAGCTCTCCGCCAACGGCGTGCGGTTGCTGGCCAACCTACACGAGCGCAAGACCCAGGTGCCGCTGTGGCGGGTGCTGGTCGCGCTGTCGATCCGGCACGTCGGCCCGACCGCTGCCCGCGCCCTGGCCAACGAGTTCGGCTCCATGGCCGCGATCCGCGAGGCGTCGGAGGAGACACTGGCCGGCGCCGACGGTGTCGGACCCACGATCGCGGCCTCGGTGCGCGACTGGCTCGACGGCGAGGCCGCCCACTGGCACAACGCCATCATCGACTCCTGGGCCGCGGCCGGGGTCGCGATGGCCGACCAGCGCGACGAGTCCGTCCCCCGCACCCTCGAGGGCCTGACGATCGTGGCCACCGGGTCCCTGCTGCACTACACCCGCGACTCGGTGAAGGAGGCGATCATCAGCCGCGGCGGCAAGGCGTCGGGCTCGGTGTCCAAGAAGACCGACTACGTCGTGGTCGGTGACAACGCCGGGTCCAAGGCCGACAAGGCCCAGCAGCTCGGGGTCCGGGTGCTCGACGAGGACCAGTTCACGGTGCTCCTGGAGTCGGGGCCCGAAGGGCTGTCGACCTAGGCGCAGGTTTGGGACACGATGAACGAGGTAGGTACACCTGAACGACCATCACCTCGGGAGTCCACATGCGTCTCGTCCCCACCCTCCTCGCCGCCGCCGCCCTGGCCGCCCCGTTCGCTGCTGCGCCCTCCGCGCAGGCGGCCGTCACCTGTGCCGGGCTGAAGGCGACCGTCGTCGGCAACGACAAGGCCAACGCCATCAACGGCACGGCCAGGCGGGACGTGATCGTGGCGCGCGGCGGCAACGACCGCATCCGTGGCCTCGGGGGCAACGACGTGATCTGCGGCGGCGACGGCGCGGACACGATCCTGGGGGGTGACGGCAACGACCGGATCTGGGGCGAGACCGACTCGCTGCGGATCGACAAGTTCGGCCGGATCGTGAAGACCGGTGACACGATCTCCGGCGGCGCCGGCGACGACGCGATCGACCTCGGCTACGACGCGCGCCCCGCGGGTGAGGGCACCCGGGTGCTGCTCGACGGCGTCTCGTACGCCAACGCGCCGGCCGCGGTCGTGGTCGACTTCCGCGCTGCCGCCACGGTCCCCATCGCGGCGGAGGGCAACGACACGGTCACCGGGTTCGACGGTGGCATCCGGATCTTCGCCTCGCCGCTGGGCGACACCATCAAGGGCACCAACTCCGCCGACGCGCTCTTCGCCCGTGGCGGTGACGACACGATCTTCGGTCGCGGCGGCGACGACACGATCGGCGCCGACACCGCGGGCACGGTGGGCAACGACCGGCTCTACGGCGAGGCCGGTGACGACACCCTCAGCGGCACGGTCGGCATCGACACCCTCGTGGGCGGCAGCGGCGGCGACACGCTCACCTCCACCTCGGAGAACCACCAGGTCCTCCGCGGTGGCAGCGGGGTCGACACCATCACGTTCCCGATCCCGATCGAGTCGGGCTTCGTGGCCAAGGGCCACGGCGGGCAGGACAAGCTGCGTCTGCTGCCCCACTCCAACCCGGCCCTCAAGCCCACCGTGCGGATCGACCAGAAGAAGAAGTCGACGATCCGCGACCTGCAGCCCTACACCCTGGAGGGCAAGATCACCGGGTTCAGCGACGTGCTGCTGCCGACGCGCGCCCTCTCGATCTTCAAGGGCAGCAACGACTCCGAGATCATCACCGCCGACCCCGACTACCGCGCCATGATCTACGGCCGCGGCGGCGCCGACGTGATGACCGGCTCCGAGGAGCCCGACCGCCTCGACGGCGGCCGGGGCTTCGACATCGCCCGCGGACGCGGCGGCAACGACACCTGCAAGGCGGCGGAGAGGCGCTCGAGCTGCTGAGCCGTACCGGCCTGCTACTCCTCGCGTGGGACACGGACGCGGACGCCCTTGACGACGAGGACGGCGGCGATCGTCGCCAGGATCGGTAGCCCGGGAAGGTCGCCCACCACCGCCAGGACGAGCGCGGCCGGGTAGAGCAGCACCACCGCCGCGATCAGCAGGGCAGGTGTGGTTCCTCCGCTCCAGCGCACCAAGCCCCGCCACAGGCGCTCGGCCAGGTGGTCGCGTTCGGCCGGCTCGGGCGCGGTCTCGTCGGGTTGCGGGAGGTGCAGGTCGTCCTTCACCAGGTCGTCGAGACGCCGTACGTGCTCGTCCCCCCGTGCCCATGCCGTGGGGACGAAGGTGAAGCCCCACCCGTCGTGGAGGACCAGGCGACGCGCACCGTTGTCCCACGTGAAGTAGCCGGCCAGGTCGCCGAGGTCGTACTGGTAGTGGTGTCGCGAGTCGCCCACGGTCAGCATGGTGTCGGTGACGCCCAGCCGGTGGTCGTCGGCAGGCCAGCTGGCGCTTCTCGTGCCCTTCGCCGGCGTGGCCACCACCGGCTGCTCGCTGAGCGTGAGTCGGCGGTGGGGCGCCGTGCCCGGCGGCGCGCCGACGATGAGGCTGTCGCGAAGCTCGCTCAGGGCAGGTACGAGCGTGTCGACCTCGATCGCATCGTGCTCGGCGAGCACGTCCTCGAGCTGCTCGACCGGTCGTCCCTGCAATGCCTGGGCCGCGGCCCGGTGCGCGAGGAAGCCGATGTTGTAGGGGTCGGTGAAGGCCTGCCGCGCCGCAGCCTTGACGTCGGCGAGGGCCTCGGGGTCCGGCCCGTGCGTCGCGAGGGCGTCGGTGAGGTCGATGACGTTGCCCAGCAGGGACGGCGCAGTCGTCGGGCTGACGTCCGCCCCGGCAAGCACGAGCGCGTGGTCGGCGTCCACGGCCTCGTAGAGCGAGTAGGGGGCGTACGACGTGCCGTCCTGCTCGCGCAGCCGGCGTCGCAGCGCGTCCTCGAGCATGTGGGCGGCGAACGTGTGGGCGGCCGACCGGGTGACGACGCCGGAGAGCACGAGTCCGACCGGCTCCATGTAGGCCGTGCGCGGATGCTCGACCGGGACGGCCGCAGGAGCGCTGCGTACGCCGTCGCCCTCGGCCAGGTCGAGACCGAGGTCTGCCGGGGGAGGCCCGTCCAGGGCCAGGCTCGCGTTGCTCGCGACGAAGACCGACCGGGCAAGACCGTGGAGGAGCTCGGGCGTGGCGCGGCCGAGGGCGACGTCGTCGTACGCCGCGAGCCCGGGGCCGCGGGCGCCGTAGCGCTGGCCGAACGCCCGGTGCACCGGCCCGCCACGCGTCGAGGCCTCGGCGGCGAGGACACGTCGCTCCCGGTCCAGCTCCGCCATGTCGGGCGAGGTCAGGCGCCTGGTGACCTCGGCGAGCGCGGTGACCACCTGCTCCGCGGGCCCGTGGAAGGTGAACGTGGTCTCCAGCGTCGAGACGGATCCGTTGACGGCCAGGCTGCCTCGGTGGAGCCCATGCAGCGCCAGGTGCTCGAGGAGATGCAGCCACCCGGCGGTCGTCAGGACCTCGTCGGCCCGGCCCGCCCTGAACATCAGGGTCGCCAGCAAGGTGGGCCGACCGGAGTCGACCCACATCGTGCGAACCCCGTCCACGACCGTCTCGCGCACCAGCGTCATGGTCCTCCCCCGTCAGACAGTGAGGCGGAGACTAGTGGCTCGGGCGGGCCGGTGGGGAGATGCCCGGTCGAGTCTGCCCCCGGGTCGCCGCGAGTCCTCTTCCGCCCGCCAGCGTGGCGGTGCAGGATGCGAGCATGTCGCGCGCCAGCCGGTTGCTCGTGCTCGCGGCCGCCTGGGTGGCCCCGGCCGTCTGGGTGGTGGCCAGCCTGCTGGTCGGTCCGTCGGACGGCAGCAGCGTGACCTCCTCCCCGGCACCGACGGGGACTCGCTGGGGCGACTCGGTCCTGGTCGCACGCACCTTCGGTGGAACACCGCTGCTCCCGGGGGACGAGGTGCTGGCCGTGGAGGGGCGGACGATCCCCGACTGGGTGGGCGGCGGAACGACACGAGAGATCGGCGACGTGGTCCGCTACGAGGTACGACGTCCGGGTCCCGGGCTCGACCGGATCCAGCAGGTCGACGTGACCTTGACGCGGTACGACGTCGTGGCCGCGGTGCGCGCCGAGCCGCAGGTGGTGCTGCTGTCCGGGCTCCTGCTCCTCGCCGGCTCCGTCGTGTTCTGGACCCGGCCCAGGGACTCGGCGGCCCGGGCGTACCTCGCCGCGACCGCGTTGTTGCCCGCGCTCGCGACCTCCGCCCCGTTCGGGCCCGGGGTGATCGACCTGGCCGGGGGTGCTGGAGTGTGGCGCCCGGTGCTCGGTGAGGCCATCGCCGCGCTCGGCCTCGTCGCCCTCGTGCTGTCCGTGGCAGGGCTGGTGGACATCGGTCGGCGACGTCGGTGGGTCCTGGCGGCCGCCCTCCTCGCGCCGCTCGCCGGGTACGGCGCCTGGCTGGGACTCGCCCTCGGTGGCGCAGGCTCGCCACCTGCCCGGCTCCAGGTCCTGAGCACTGTCGCGGTGCCCGCGCTGTGGGCGTCCGTGGCTGCCCTGCTGGTCGTCGCTGGCCTCGCGCACACGCGCGCCGAGCGTCGCGAGGACGTCCTCGCGACCCGCCTGGTGCTGCTCGGACTGGGGGCGGGGACGGGTGCCTGGGTGCTGCTCGGCCAGGTGCCCGTCTGGGTCACCGGTAGCGCGCCGGTGCGTGGGGACGTCCTCGCCGGCCTCGCGGCCGGTGTCTCGCTGGGATGCCTCGGCACGGCCGCTGCGCGCTACCGGCTCGCCGAGATCGAGCCACGCGTGCGGCGCGGGCTCGTCCAGGCCCTCGTGCTGGTCGTGATCGGCGCAGCGTTCGTCGGCCTGGTGCGGGCCGTGGACGTCGCCGTCGACATCTCGACGGGGTCGATGCTCGCCGGCGGGCTGGTCGCGCTCCTGCTGCTGCCCGTGGCCGTGGCCGTGCAGCGGGCGGTGCGCCGACTGGTCTACGGCGACCGGGAGTTCCCGGACCGGGTGGTGTCCGACCTGCGCCGGCTGGACGCCCTGACGGCTCCGGAGGACGCCCTGCGCGAGGTCCTCGAGCTGCTGGCCCGTCGTCTCCACCTCTCCTTCGCCGCCGTCGACGTGTTCGCGACGCCGACCTCGCAGCCGATCGCTGCCGCCATCGGGGCGCCGTACGGCCTGCCTGCGACCGTGGACCTCGTTGTCGGCGGGGCGACTCTGGGGCGGCTGCGCGTCGAGGTCGACAGCAGTCACGACCCGTTCGGCCCGGGGGACCGACGGCTCCTCGAGGACGTCGGTGCCCAGGTCGGCGCCCTCGTCCAGGCGGTCACGGCGAACCGTGAGCTCCAGCAGTCCCGGCAGCGACTGGTCGCGGCCCGGGAGGAGGAGCGGCGCCGGCTGCGGCGTGACCTGCACGACGGCCTGGGTCCTTCGCTGGCGACCCTGGCGATGCGCCTGGAGAGCGCGACCGACCTCATCCACGCGGACCCGGCGCGCGCCGCCGAGCTGGTCGCTCGGCTCTCCGACCAGGCTCGCGAGGACATCGGGGAGGTACGTCGACTCGTCGAGGGACTGCGGCCCCCGGCCCTGGACCAGCTCGGGCTGGTCTCCGCGCTGCGCCACCGCGCCGCCGAGCACAACGAGGGTGCGGCGGCGGTGCGGGTGCCGTGGACGGTCGAGGCCGACGACGACCTGGAGCCGCTTCCCGCGGCGGTGGAGGTGGCGGCGTACCGGATCGTCGTCGAGGCCGTCACCAACGTGCAGCGGCACAGCCAGGCCGACGGCTGCCTGGTGCGGCTGACCCGCGAGGACGGTGAGCTCCGGATCGAGATCGCCGACACGGGCACGGGGCTGGCTCCGGAGCGTCCTGCGGGTGTAGGCCTGTCCTCGATGCGGGAACGCGCGGAGGAGCTCGGTGGCTCCTTCGAGACGGTGCCGCGTCCGGGAGGCGGCACCGTCGTGGACGTGAGGCTGCCACTCGGGGACGGGGAGCACTGAGGAGGGAGAATCGGCATGGAGAGCCACCGGGTGCTGGTCGCCGACGACCACGAGGAGTTCAGGCGCGGCCTGGAGGCCCTGCTGGCCGCGGCGCCCGCCATCGAGGTCGTCGGCACGGCAGCGGACGGCGCGATGGCGGTGGCACTCGCACTGGAGCTCCAGCCGGACGTCGTCCTGATGGACCTGCACATGCCGCGGGTCAACGGGATCGACGCGACGGCCCAGATCGTCCAGTCCTCACCCCACATCGGGGTGCTGGTGCTGACGATGATGGAGGACGAGGAGTCCGTGTTCGCCGCCGTGCGCGCCGGAGCCCGCGGCTACCTCCTCAAGGGCGCCCGACGCGGAGAGATCGTCCGGGCGGTGCAGGCGGTCTGCGCCGGCGAGGTGATCTTCGGTCCGGGCATCGCCGACCGGGTGATGTCGTACTTCTCCTCCGCTCGCAGCCGACCTGCTGCCGGTGCCTTCCCCGACCTGACCGAGCGCGAGCGGGTCGTGCTCGGCCTCATCGCGGAGGGGAAGGAGAACGGCGAGATCGCCCGGCAGCTGGGCCTGTCGGTGAAGACCGTGCGCAACCACGCGAGCAACATCTTCACCAAGCTCCAGGTCGCCCACCGGGCGCAGGCGATCGTCAAGGCGCGCGAGGCCGGCCTGGGGTGAGCGATCAGCCGGAGCCGTCGCGGCAGCCACCCTGGAGCCGCGCGTCCTTGAGCGCGTCGGCACCGACGGCGCGGGCCTGGTCGGTGTCCGGGAGGACGACGGCGGCTCCGAACTCCACCGCGAACTCGCCCTTGATGATGCAGGTCGTCGTCTTCTCGGGGTCGACCGTCGTGAGCGCCTGGACGAGGCGGAAGACCTCCGCCGGGGACAGGTCGGTCTGGAGGCCGCCGAGGGCGGCCAGGGCGGCACGCTCCATGAAGCCCTCCTCGTCCTCGGCGGCACGGAGCCGCTCCAGGACGCCGAGCAGCAGCCGCTGGTGGTTGGCGGACCTGTCGAAGTCACTGGCTCCCGGCAGGCCCTCCCGCGTGCGGACGTAGGCCAGGGCCTCCTGCGGGTCGAACGTGTTGCTGCCGCGTCGCACCCGGACCCCGCCGTCCTCGGTGGTGAACGCGAAGGGGGACTCGACGCGGACCTCTCCCACGGCGTCCATCATCGAGAGGAAGCCGTCGAACCCGGTCACCAGGACCAGGTCCGGCTCGATGCCGAGCAGGTCGTCCACCTCGCGTGCCGCGCCCTCGGGCCCACCTTCCTGCAGGGCGGTGCTGATCCGTGCGCGACCCTCCGGCAGCTCGACGTACAGGTCGCGGGGCAGGCCGATGGCCACCGAGCGCCCGGTGTCCCAGTTGACGCCGATGAGCTGGATGGCATCGGTGCGTCCCTGCATGACGTCCTCGCCGGGGGCGGCCTCGGAGCCGAGCGCCAGGACCCAGAGCACCCCCTCGCCCGCGTCGACGGCCTTGGCGGTGCCGATGGTCGTCAGGCTGATGGTCGTCGGGTGGACGGAGCCGCTCGGCACCAGTGCGGCCATCGTCAGGAGCAGGGCCAAGCGCGTGCGCGCGCGGAGCAGCCGCCTCATGGGAGCGACTCCGCGTCGACCTGGGCGCCGTTGTCGAACGCCACGTCGTAGCCGAAGATCGACCAGTCGCCGCGCTCGGCGTCGAGCAGGAAGCGGCCGTCGAGGACCAGTGGTCGCTTCGTGCCGTCCTCCATCGTGGCCTCGAACGCGAAGTGGACCGCCGCCGTGCCCCCGTGGACGTCGTCCCCCTGGGTGAGGAACGAGAGACGGGCCTCCAGCTCGGTCGCGCGTACGTCGGTGGCATCGCGGACGGTGGCGGCGGTGAGCTGGTCGATGTCCGCCGCGGCGGAACGGGCCGCACGGCTGGTAAAGGACTCGAAGGAGCTGACGAACTCCTGACGAGGGAAGTCCTGGAGGAACGCCTCGACCACATAGGCCGAGAGCACGTCGCCCACTTCACCCTCCAGCTCGGCACGGGTGCGCTCGTCGAGCTGGTCGGCCCCGCTGACGGTCTGCACGCGGAGCGCGGCCGACTCCGGCGTGGATGAGTCGCTGTCGTCCGGGGTGTCACCCGTCGAGCAGGCGGCCGCCAGCACCGTCACGGCGGCGACCGCACCCGTCCTCAGCACCGCGCGACCGGTGCTGCGTCGAGGCTGACCCATGCGAACCATCATGGCCGAACACGCGCCCCGTGTCTCAGCTCGCCGGGACCGTGTTGACCGGCGAGAGGTTGAACTGCTCGACGTTGTCCCGCGCCGGGTGCCGCTCGCCGACCGGTCCCCCCGCGAACTCGCGCAGCAGCGTTCCCGTCACCGTCCGCACGAAGCGGGCGGTGGCGCTGCCGAGCGGACGCTCGCACCGGTCGACGAGGGCACATCCCCACCGGAGGGTGCCGGCGTTGAAGATGCCGGCACCGGAGGAGGCGGTGTAGTAGACGGACTGCGCGGAGGTGGTGACGCCGCGGCACGAGTACGGCGAGTGGCTCAGGACCTGCAGCGGGCGCGGCAGACGTCCGTCCGGGTAGACCCGGTCCGCCTCGGGCCCCACCAGTCCGCTGACGTGGTCGCCGCGTCGCACGCCGGTGCCTCGGAAGCCCCACCAGGCGGGGCTGGCGATGACGTAGTCGGTGTCGACGGGGTAGCACTCGTACTGCATGCCGAGCAGGTCGTGCTCGGGGCGGGGGACCGGCGCCTCGCGGAACATCGCGGTCGCGTCGGGCGACCCCTGGGCGTACAGCGGGTCGAGGTGGGCGTCGTGCCGGTAGCCGACCAGCATCCGTGCCGGGCCGGTCGCGCTCGGCTCCAGGCGCACCCGCCAGTACATGGTGTTGGCACCCAGGAACGCCAGGTTGGTCCCGGCGTCGCGGGCATCGAGCACGGCCGCGCGCATCGACGTGGTCCAGTACTCGTCGTGGCCCATCGAGACGTACCCACGGGCGCCGGCCAGGGCGTCCTGCCTCGTGTGGAGGTCGACGTTGGTGAAGTACGACAGCGGGACCCCGGTCTGCTCGGCCCGGACGATGACCGGGATCGCGGCGGTGCGGTAGTCGTTGGCCCCGGTGGCGCCGTTGTAGGGCCGGTCGAAGCTGACCACGTGGCTGCGCGAGTCCCCGTTCGCACCCGCGTAGAGGCTGTAGCCACCCCACTGGTTGTAGGCCTGCCAGGTCGTGACCGGGGCCACGAGAGCGACGGTGCCGGCCGCGGAGGGGGAGGTCACGACGTACGGCACCTGCGTCTCCCAGCCCGTGTCGGTGCGCAGCCGGAAGACGTAGAACCCTGGTGTCCAGGTCGAGGTGTCGACGGTGAGGTCGCGAGTCCACGGCGCGACCACGGTGCGGGTCTCGTGCGAGGCGAACCGCGGCGGTGCCTGCTCGCGACCGAGCCGGAACCCCGACTCCCACACGAACGCGCCCGTCCCGCCCTCGTAGGACCCGATCCGGAAGGCGGCTGCCTCGTAGCCGCCCTCGGTGGTGGAGACCTTGAGCCCGACCCGGGTGCCGGGCACTCCGCTCGCGTGTGTCGTGTACGCCGCGACCTCACCGTCGCGGGACTGCCGGGAGATCCGCCAGTCCTCGGAGCCGCGCGGCTCGGGCTGGGGCTTGTCGTCGGGACTCGCCTCGGCGGCCCGAGGGCCGGGCAGCACCGCGCCGGCCGCCTGCTCGGTGTCCGGAGCCGGTGGGCGCGATGCTGACCCGCAGCCCACCAGGAGGGGGCACAGGACCAGCCCCGCGATCGCCACACCAGTCCTCATCCTGATCACCTCGACCCAAGGCGGCGGACCGTCCGGCGCCCTGAGATCGACGATTCGCCGGGGGCCTGTCCCGGCACATGGGGCAGCGATCCCGGCGGGCCGGGACGTTCGGGACGCCGACCCGACCGGGGGGCGGGACCGCGCGAGGCGTGGACCTAGGATTGCCCGCATGCCTGAGATCTCCCGGGCCGAGGTGGCGCACCTGGCCACGCTCGCCCGCATCGACCTCTCCGACGCCGAGCTCGACCACCTGGCGCCGCAGCTGAGCGTCATCCTCGAGTCCGTCGCCTCCATCAACGGGGTCGCGGGGGACGACGTGCCCCCCACCTCGCACGCGCTCCCGCTGACCAACGTCTTCCGCGAGGACGTCGTCGTCCCCGGCCTCACGGCCGAGGAGGCGCTCTCCGGCGCGCCGGCCGCCGAGGGCCATCGCTTCTCCGTCCCGCGGATCCTCGGGGAGGAGCAGTGACCTCCATCCGATCCACCGCCGCCGAGCTCGTCCAGGCGCTGGCGGACGGCTCGACCACCAGCGTCGAGCTCACCCAGCTCCACCTCGACCGCATCGCTGCGGTCGACACCACTGCTGACGGGCGGGGCGTGCACGCCTTCCTCCACGTGGACGGCGAGGGCGCCCTGGCCCAGGCTGCCGAGTCCGACGTCCGTCGCGCGCGCGGCGAGGTACGCGGCCCGCTGGACGGCGTACCGATCGCGGTCAAGGACGTGCTCACCACCCGCGGCCTGCCGACGACCTGCGGCTCGAAGATCCTCGAGGGCTGGATCCCGCCCTACGACGCCACGGTGGTCGCGCGCCTGCGGGCAGCCGGCCTGCCGATCCTCGGCAAGACCAACATGGACGAGTTCGCGATGGGATCCTCCACCGAGCACTCGGCCTACGGCCCGACCCGCAACCCTTGGGACCTCGACCGGATCCCGGGCGGCTCGGGCGGCGGCTCGGCGGCTGCCGTCGCCGCCTTCGAGGCCCCGCTCGCGATCGGCACCGACACCGGTGGCTCGATCCGCCAGCCCGGCGCCGTCACCGGAACGGTCGGCGTGAAGCCCACCTACGGCGGCGTCTCCCGCTACGGGCTGGTCGCCCTGGCCAACAGCCTCGACCAGGCCGGCCCGGTCACCCGGACCGTGCTGGACGCCGCGATGCTCCACGACCTGATCGGCGGCCACGACCCGCGCGACTCCACCTCGATCCAGCAGGCGTGGCCCTCCTTCACCGAGGCCGCGAAGGCCGGCGCGACCGGCGACATGTCGGGAGTCAAGGTCGGCGTCATCACCGAGCTCGCCGGCGAGGGCTGGCAGGCCGGGGTGATGGCCCGCTTCCAGGAGTCGGTCGACCTGCTGGTCAAGGCCGGCGCCGAGGTCGTCGAGGTGTCGTGCCCGTCGTTCGTGCACGCGCTCGCCGCCTACTACCTGATCCTGCCGGCCGAGGCGTCCAGCAACCTCGCGAAGTTCGACGCGATGCGCTACGGCCTGCGCGTGGTCCCGGACGGCGACCCGTCGGCTGAGGAGGTCATGCGCGCCACCCGCGACGCCGGCTTCGGCGACGAGGTCAAGCGCCGCATCATCCTGGGCACCTACGCCCTGTCCAGCGGCTACTACGACGCCTACTACGGCCAGGCGCAGAAGATCCGCACCCTCATCAGTCGCGACTTCGAGGCCGCCTTCGCCAGCGTCGACGTCCTCGTGTCACCGACCGCCCCGACCACGGCGTTCAAGCTGGGGGAGAAGCTCGACGACCCGATGGCGATGTACCTCAACGACCTCGCCACCATCCCCGCCAACCTCGCCGGCGTGCCCGGGATCTCGGTCCCCAACGGCCTCGCCGACGAGGACGGGCTGCCCAGCGGCTTCCAGGTGCTCGCGCCCGCCCTCGCCGACGACCGCGTCTACCGCGTCGGTGCCGCCCTTGAGGCCATGTACGCCGAGCAGTGGGGCGGCCCGCTGCTCGACCGCGCCCCCGGACTGGAGACCGAGTGATGACCGCCCCCGTGACCGACACGCTGATGCCCTTCGACGACGTGCTGGCGGCGTACGACCCGGCGCTCGGCCTCGAGGTCCACGTCGAGCTCAACACGGCGTCGAAGATGTTCTGCGGTTGCCCGGCCGTCTTCGGCGGCGAGCCCAACGCCGGCGTGTGCCCGACCTGCCTCGGCCTGCCCGGAGCGATGCCGGTGGTCAACGGCAAGGCCGTCGAGTCGGCCATCCGGATCGGCCTGGCGCTCAACTGCGACATCGCCGAGTGGTGCCGCTTCGCCCGGAAGAACTACTTCTACCCGGACATGCCGAAGAACTTCCAGACCTCGCAGTACGACGAGCCGATCTGCTTCGACGGCTACATGGACGTCGAGGTCGATGGTGAGACCGTCCGCGTCGAGATCGAGCGGGCCCACATGGAGGAGGACACCGGCAAGTCGCTGCACGTCGGCGGCTCCACTGGCCGCATCCACGGCGCCGACTACTCGCTCGTCGACTACAACCGCGCCGGCATCCCCCTCATCGAGATCGTCACCCGCCCGATCCTCGGCGCGGGGGGGCGGGCACCCGAGGTGGCGCGCGCCTACGTCGCCCAGCTGCGCGAGCTGATCGTGGCGCTCGGTGTCTCGGAGGCGCGGATGGACCAGGGCAACCTGCGTGCCGACGTGAACCTGTCGCTCGCACCCAAGGGCAGCGGCGTGCTCGGCACCCGGACCGAGACGAAGAACGTCAACTCGTTCCGCTCCGTCGAGCGGGCGGTGCGCTACGAGATGCAGCGCCACGCGGCGATCCTCAGCGGCGGCGGCTCGATCCGCCAGGAGACCCGTCACTGGCACGAGGACACGGCGATCACCACCAGTGGCCGTGAGAAGTCCGACGCCGAGGACTACCGCTACTTCCCCGAGCCGGACCTGGTGCCCGTGGCGCCGAGCCGGGAGTGGGTCGACGAGCTGCGCGGCACGCTGCCGGAGAACCCGACCGTACGACGCGCACGGCTGCAGGCCGAGTGGGGCTTCAGCGACCTCGAGATGCGCGACACCGTGGGCGCGGGCGCGCTCGGGCTGGTCGAGGAGACCATCGCCGAGGGCGCTGCTCCCCAGGCCGCGCGCAAGTGGTGGCTCGGCGAGCTCGCCCGCCGCAGCAACGAGGACGGTGTCGACATCGTGGACCTGCCGATCACCCCGGCCCAGGTCGCGCGCATCCAGGCGCTGGTCGACGACAGGACCGTCAACGACAAGCTCGCCCGTCAGGTCTTCGAGGGCGTGCTGGCCGGTGAGGGAAGCCCGGACGAGGTGGTCGCGAGCCGGGGGCTGGCCGTGGTCTCCGACGACGGTGCCCTCGGTGCCGCCGTCGACAGCGCCATCGCCGCCAACCCCGACGTCGCCGGCAGGATCCGCGAGGGCAAGGTCGCCGCGGCCGGTGCACTCATCGGTGTCGTGATGAAGGAGATGCGCGGGCAGGCCGACGCCGGCCGGGTGCGGGAGCTGATCCTGGAGAAGCTCGCCTGACCGTTGCCCCGGGAGGATTCTTCGCGGTCTAGACAACTTGTTATGGTCGTCGCGAGTCACATTGGTCACATCACCAACCAACGCTCGCATCAACCGGGACTGGCGGCTGCATGCCGTCGTGGGGTCCCCGCGAGCGGGAAGGAAGTCATGCACCATCGCATTCGACCCATCCGATCGGCCGCGGTCGCCCTGTCGACCGTGGCACTCGGGGCCGGCGTGCTCGCCGCTCCGCCTGCCTCGGCGGAGCCGACACCGGCCCTCCGTGCCGCCAAGGCAGCCGCGACCACCGACAGCACTCCTTCGACGATCGCCGCCGAGTGGGTCGCGGGGGAGCTCAGCAACGGACTCATGCCCGGCAAGGCCGGCCCGGACTTCGGCCTCACCATCGACACCGGCCTGGCGCTCTCGACGGTCGTCAGCCAGGGCGGCACCGTCACGGCGATCAACAACTCCCTCGAGCCGCGCATCGGCGAGTACGTCGGTGACGGGACGAAGGAGTCCTACGCCGGCCCGCTGGCCAAGGCCGCGACCTTCGCGCGCACGGCCAAGAAGAACCCCACCAGCTACGGCGGGCGCAACCTCATCACCGAGCTCGAGGCGCGCACTGATGACGCCGTGAAGGACGGCGTGCCGAACCCGATCGCCGGCCGGATCTCCGACAAGTCCGAGTTCGGCGACTTCGCCAACGTGGTCGGCCAGTCGTACGCCGTGCGCGCCCTGTCGCTGGCCAACTCCGCCGAGGCGGGTGCCGCTCGCGACTTCCTGCTCAAGCAGCAGTGTGCGTCGGGCTACTTCCGGCTCAACTTCGACAAGGCCAACGTGCCCAGCCAGTCGTGCACCGAGGGCGTCGCGGGCAGCGAGGCCGACCCCGACGCCACCGCCCTCGCGGTGATCAACCTGGTGGAGTCCGGCGACAAGAGTGCCGCGGTCCAGGGCGCTCTGGCCAAGGCGGGCACGTGGCTCGCCGGGCGCCAACGCAACAGCGGTGCAATCCGCAGCGCGGGCCCGGGAGCGTCGATCAACACCAACTCCACCGCCCTCGGCGGATACGCCCTGGGGCTGCTCAAGAACCGCGACGCGGCCCTCAAGGCTGCCCTGTGGGTCCGCAAGAACCAGCCGGTCGACAAGTACAAGTGCCGCACCGCGCTGACCAAGGACACGGGTGCCGTGGCCTACCGAAGGGACCGGGTCACCGCGGCCACCACCACCGGGATCCCGGCCGACGCCCGTGACGAGTGGCGCCGCGCCACTGCGCAGGCGATCCTCGGCCTCCAGTTCGCCCCGGCGAGCAAGGACAAGCTGCGGATCGTGTCCGTGCGTCGTCAGGCCCGTGCGGGCGACCGCGTCCAGTTCCGGGTCTTCGGCCTGGCGCCCAGCGAGAGCGCCTGCATGCAGGTCAAGGGTGACTTCCGTCGCGTGAAGGGCAAGAAGTCGGGCGCGATGATCGTGCGCAAGCTCACGCTGCCCACCGGAAACCAGCGGCGGGTCGCGCTCGTGAAGACCTCGGACGACGAGGCGCGCACGTCCCTCCGGGTCCGCAACTGACCCAGCAGCACCACCAGTAGCACCCAGCAGCACCGCACCACTTCGGCCCGGCGTCCGCGACGCCGGGCCGAAGTGCGTCCGGCGCGCGAGCGGGGTTACGCTTCGCAGGCCGACCCGTCCGGGACGGCACCCAACACGCCCGAGCTGGGGAAAGCCGGTCCGAAACCGGCGCTGACCCGCAACCGTGGGCACGGGAGCGATCCCGTGCGAGCCGGAACACCCGCCTCGACGCGTCATGATCACCATCGCTGTCGAGGCATGCAGCGGGCGGACCGGCACCTGCCGATTCCCTCACTGTCGCGGCGAGGGAAGGAACCATGAAGCTCTCCGCGTCCCGCGGCTCTCTCTCCCATCTCGCGCTGGCCGTCGCCATCACGGTGCTGGCCCAGCCCCTGTTCGCCACCCCGGCCCGGGCGGCCACCGACGTCCCCGCGCCGGCGGCCGCCCGTGCGGGGACAGGGTGGCTGGCCACGCAGCTCACGGACGGCGTCGTCCACAACGACACCTTCGATTTCGACGACCTCGGCATGACGATGGACCTTGGCCTGGCCATGGACGAGGTCGGTGACCTGGCCATGGTCCGCCAGCTCCGGTCGACGCTCTCGACCCGCGTCGGGGAGTACGTCACCGGTGGTGACTTCGGCAAGCCGGAGTACCGCCTGGCCGGAGAGCTCGCCAAGTCGCTCGTCTTCGCCCAGGTCAGCGGCGCCGACCCGTCGACGTACGGCGGTTTCGACCTGGTCGCCGAGGTCGAGGGGACGGTCGAGGCATCGGGCCCGAGCGCCGGACGCGTCGTCAACCACTCGCCCGACCCCGACGCCCAGGACCCGTTCTGGGACGACTACGCCAACACCTTCAGCCAGGTGCTCGCGGTGCGTGGCCTGTCCGCGGCCCGCTCGGCCCAGGCCGCAGCTGCCACCGACTTCCTGCTCAAGCAGCAGTGCGCCTCGGGCTACTTCCGGATCTTCCTCAATCCCGACCGGGCCGCCGCGAACCAGTCCTGCGTGGACGGCAGCGACCCGATCGACGTCGACGCCACCGCCTACGTCGTGAGCCATCTCGCCGCGATCTCCCCGCGCACGGCCGGAGTCGACGCCGCGATCGACAAGGCCGTCGCCTGGCTGCTCGCGAACCAGCGGACGGACGGGTCGTTCATCGGCAGCCCGACCGTGCCCGAGCCCAACACGAACAGCACCGGCCTGGCCGCGAGCGCCATCGCCGTCGCAGGCAGGTGCCAGCAGGCCGGCCGTGCCGCCGAGTGGGTGTCCACCGCGCAGGTCGGTGCCCAGCCGGGCGGTTCGCCGTTGGAGGGTGAGGTCGGCGCCATCGCGCGCACCCCGGAGAAGCTCACCGACGCCGGCGCCACCGGAATCACCGACGCCGCCCGCAGTGAGTGGCAGCGTGCCACCGTTCAGGCCGTTGCCGGCCTGGCGCACGCGCGCGGCTCGGCGACGACCCTGAGGGTCACGTCCTCGGGCACCGAGCCCGGCCAGGCGGCGACCATCACCGCGACCGGTGGGAAGGTCGGCGAGCGGTTCTGCCTGAGCGGTCCGGGCATCACGGGAAGCCGCACGGTCGTCGTGGGCTTCGACGGCGCCCTGACCGGCAAGGTCACGCTGCCTGCGGCAGCCGGCCCGGCGACGTACACCCTCACCGGTCGCGACGGCGCCACCACCCACACGGTGCCGGTCGCGTCGGCCATGGCGCTCGGCTCGGTCACTGGCGTGCGCCTTCTCGGTCCGGTGGGCTTCCGCCGAGCAGGCAGCTCGGCCGCGCTCGAGGTCCTCGGGGCCGCCCCCCACGCCCGCTTCACGCTGCGCGGACCGGGCGTCGACGTCACGGTGGTGACCGGCTCTGACGGTGCGCTGACCCGCACGGTCACTCTGCCCCGCGCCACGACGACGGCCTCGTACGTCCTGGTCGGCTCCGACGGGCAGGTCACCGACGCCACCCGCGTGCTCGGTCGTCGGACGTTGGCAGTGTCGGTCCGGGCCGCCGCCGGCCCGCGGACGCTGGTGCTGGTCCGCCGCCTGGCCGCCGGCGAGAAGGTGCGCCTCATGGTCGCGGGCCAGCCGGTCGCCCGGGGCCGCGCCAACGAGAAGGGTCGCTTCACTGCGCGGATCGAGCTTCCGCGGGGCCGTGCCAAGGCCCGGATCCGAGCGGTGGGCCAGTTCCCGGAGCTACGCTCAGGCTCCACCACCGTGGCAGTGCGATGAGAGGAGCCGCCGGACGCCGCGTGCTCACCGGCCTCCTGCTGCTGGGGGCCGGTCCGGGGTACGCCCTCGCGTCCGCACCGGCGGCGGGCGCTGCCACGTGCGCGTCCTCCGGCGGTGTGAGCGTCGTCGTCGACTACCGCGAGCTCGGTGGCAGTGCGATCAGCGCGTGCGCGGCCGACGGTGGCGGCAAGAGCGCGGCGGCGATCTTCGCCTCGGTGGGGGTCGAGATCAGCTACGCGACCAGGCAACCCGGCTTCGTGTGCCGGGTCAACGGCGTTCCGACCAGTGACCCGTGCGTGAACGCCTCTCCGGCCGACGCCTACTGGGGGCTGTGGTGGGCCGACGGCTCGAAGGCGTCGTGGGCGTACTCGTCCTCCAGCGTCGGCTCGCTGACCGTCCCCGATGGTGGATCGGTGGGCTGGTCGTGGCAGCAGGACCGCCAGTCCAGCGGCGTCGTCCCGCCGGGCATCGCCCCACCGGTGACGCAGTCGTCGACCTCCACGCCCAGCCCGTCGCCGACGTCGTCGCCCACGTCCTCGTCCCCGGCCTTCTCTCCGACAGCCACGCCGTCGAGCGGCGGCGGGTCCGGGGGTTCGAGCGGTGGCACGCCGACGGCCAGCCCGTCCCAGGGATCGGGCGGTGGCTCGGGCAGCGGTTCGGGCAGCGGTTCGGGCGACGGGAGCTCGGGAGGCTCGGGAGGCTCGGCAGACCCCAGCCCTTCCGCGTCCCCCCAGGCGACCCCGTCCAAGTCGTCGAGCGACCCCTCTGAGTCGCCCCTTGCCTCTGAGTCTCCCAGCGACTCACGGTCCAAGGGTGGCTCGGAGAAGGGCTCCGAGGACCCCTCCCTCGACGATGAGTCTCCCAGCGACTCACCGTCCAGTGAGGACGCCGACGCCGCCGACCTCGGCTCTGAGTCTCCCAGCGACTCAAGCGCAAGCAGCGCCGCAGAGGCGGGTTCGCCCACCGTCGACGAGCCGACGCGGGTCCCGGCCGCCGTCACCTGGAGCATCGTCGGCCTGCTCGCGATCGCGATCGCGATCAGTGCCGTCGTGGCGCGTCGTAGACGGGGGGTCTGACGCGCAGTGACCGGATCGGCCCCGCCATTGAGGGCGCTGCCGCGTGACCTGCACCCGATCGCCTGGTGGTCCTGGGCGATCGGGCTGGCCACCGCAGCGTCCCTGACCACCAACCCGTTGCTGCTGCTCCTCGTCATGGGGACGGCGACGGTCGTGGTCATGGCCCGCCGATCCGGTCACCCCTTCGGCCGCTCGTTCCGCCTCTACGCCCTGCTCGCCGCGGTGACCGTGGTGCTCCGCGTCGTGTTCCGGATCCTCTTCGGCGGTCAGGAGATCGGCCACGTGCTGGTCGACCTCCCGGAGGTCCCGCTCCCTGACTGGGCAGCCGGTGTCCGGCTGCTGGGCCCCATCACGAGCGAGGCCCTGCTGGCCGGTCTCTACGACGGGCTCCGCCTGGGCGCGATCATCCTCTGCGTGGGGGCAGCCAACTCGCTCGCCAACCCCAAGCGCCTGCTCGCCTCGGTGCCGCCAGCGCTCTACGAGGTCGGCACTGCCCTGGTCGTCGCAGTGACGATCTTTCCCCAGCTCGCCGACAGCGCGCGCCGCGTGCGGGCGGCGCAGGCCTTGCGGGGAGGCACGACGACACGTGTCGGCAGGCTCCGCCGTTTCCTGGTCCCCGTCCTGGAGGACGCGCTCGAGCGGTCCCTCGCGCTCGCCGCCGGCATGGACAGCCGCGGCTACGGCCGCTCCGGAGGCGCGACCAGGCGGCAGCGACGGGTCACCGGATCGCTTCTCCTGGGCGCCTTGACCGGCATCTGCGTGGGGACGTACGCCTGGCTCGACCCGACGGCACCGCGGGTCCTGGCCCTGCCGATGCTGGGTGCCGGGGTCCTCGTCGCGGTGCTCGGGCTGGTCAGCGCCGGGCGACGCGTCCAGCGGACCCGCTACCGTCCCGACCCGTGGCGGGCGCCAGAGCTGCTGACAGCAGGCATCGGGATCGCCGTGGCCGCGCTCGGCTGGTACGTCAGCCACACCCAGGTGGCGGTCGCCTACCCGGGCGTCGAGGTCGCGCCCTACCTCTCACCGCTGGCCCTCGTGGTCGGCCTGCTCGGCATCGTGCCCGCTCTCGCGACCCCGGTCCCGGCGACCGCCCTGTCCCGGATGGACGCCGCGCAGGAGGCGACGGCATGACCGACCACGGGGTGATCCAGCTCCGGGACATCTGTTTCCGCTACGACCGGCACGAGGTGCTGCGCCACGTGGACCTCACGCTCGAGGAGGGTGAGCTGGTACTCGTCTCGGGGCGCACGGGCGTCGGCAAGTCGACCCTGCTCGGCGTGGTGACCGGGCTCGTGCCGCGCTTCACCGGCGGCGTCCTCACCGGTGACGTGCTCCTCGACGGAGAGAGCATCGTCGCGCAGCCCCCGCGCGAGCGCGCCCACCTCGTGGGCTACGTCGGCCAGGACCCGCTGGCCGGGTTCGTCGCCGACACCGTCGAGGAGGAGCTCGCCTACGGGATGGAGCAGATCGGAACTCCTCCGGAGACCATGCGCCGCCGCGTCGAGGAGACCCTCGACCTGCTCGGCATCGCCGACCTGCGCGCCCGCGACCTGCGCACCCTCTCCGGGGGACAGCAGCAGCGCGTCGCGATCGGGTCCGTGCTCACCACGCACCCGCGGGTGCTTGTGCTGGACGAGCCCACCTCGGCGCTCGACCCGACCGCGGCCGAGGACGTCCTCGCCACGATCACGCGGCTCGTCCATGACCTCGGGCTGACCGTGCTGCTGGCCGAGCACCGCCTCGAGCGGGTCGTCCCGTTCGCCGACCGGGTCTGCCTGGTGACCGGCGACGGCGGGATCCGGACGGGCCCGCCCCACGAGGTGCTCGCGGACTCACCGGTCGTTCCGCCGCTGGTCGAGCTCGGGCGCCTCGCCGGCTGGGAACCGCTGCCGCTCACCGTCCGTGACGCGCGCCGCCATGCCCGCTCGCTCCCCGTGCTGACGGCTCCCGAGCCGGCGCCTGCGCCGGAGTCCGAGCCGCTGCTCACGGCGAGCGGGGTCACCGTCGTCCACGGCAGCACTGTCGCCGTGCGCGAGGTGGCGCTGACCCTGTGCGCCGGCCGGGTCACCGTCCTGATGGGACGCAACGGGTCCGGCAAGTCGAGCCTGATCTGGGCGCTCCAGGGCTCCGGCAAGCGGCGGTCCGGGACGATCGACGTGGCCGGCGACGACCCGGCCACGCTGGCGCCCGCCCAGCGTCGTACGCACGTGGGGCTGGTGCCCCAGACCGCCGCCGACCTGCTCTACCTCGAGACCGTCGCCGACGAGTGCGCTGCCGCGGACGACGGAGCGCACGCCGCCTCCGGGACCTGCCGGGAGCTGCTCGACCGGCTGGCCCCCGGCATCGACGAGGCCACCCACCCGCGCGACCTCTCCGAGGGCCAGCGCCTCGCCCTCGCCCTGTCGATCGTGCTCACCGCGCGACCGCCGGTCGTCCTGCTCGACGAGCCCACGCGGGGCCTCGACTACGCCGGCAAGGCCGAGCTCGCCCGGATCGTCGCCGACCTCGCTGCGGACGGGCGCGCGGTCCTGCTCGCGACACATGACGTCGAGTTCGCGGCGCACGTCGCCGACGAGGTCGTGGTGATGGCCGAGGGGGAGGTCGTCTCGAGCGGTCCACCGCGGCAGGTGCTGGCCGAGTCGCCGTCGTTCGCCCCGCAGGTCACCAAGGTCCTCGGGCCGCCGTGGCTCGTGGTCGAGGAAGTCGCCGCCGCCCTGGCGAGGGAGGGTCGGCGATGAGCACGGCCGAGCACACGCGCCATGAGCCGGTCCCGCGCGTCGCCCTGCCGATCGGCCCTCGCACCGCCGCCGTCCTCACCCTCGCCTCGATCGCCGGGCTGATGATGCTGTGCTGGCCCTTGGTGCTCGACGCCCAACCGGGGCAGCGGGTCGAGCCGCCGTTCGTCTTCCTGGCCCTGCTGCCCCTGGTGATGGTCGTGGTGCTCGCCGAGATGGGGGAGGGCGGCATGGACTCGCGCGTCCTCGCCGTCCTGGGGGTGCTCTCGGCGATCAACGCGGTGATGCGCGGCCTCGGCGCCGGCACGGGTGGCGTCGAGCTGGTGTTCTTCCTGCTCGTGCTGGGCGGCCGCGTCTTCGGCGCCGGCTTCGGCTTCGTCCTGGGCTGTACGTCGCTCTTCGCGTCCGCGCTGCTGACCGCAGGTGTCGGCCCGTGGCTGCCGTTCCAGATGATCTGTGCGGCCTGGGTCGGGATGGGTGCCGGCTTCCTGCCCCGACGCCTCGGTGGACGCGCCGAGATCGCGATGCTGGCGGCGTACGCCGTCGTGGCGTCCTACCTGTACGGCCTGCTGATGAACCTCAGCTACTGGCCCTTCGCCCTCGGCATCGTCGTGCCCGGGCACGAGGGCTCGCTGGCGTACGTCGCCGGCGCACCCGTGCTGGAGAACGCCCACCGGTTCGGCGTCTACACGCTGCTCACGTCAACCGGAGGGTGGGACACCGGCCGGGCGATCACCACCGCGATCGCGATCGTGGTCCTCGGTCCGGCGATCCTCACCACGCTGCGCCGCGCTGCTCGCCGCGCCGTCGTCAGGGCTGGATGAGGATGATCCGGTCGTCGGCCGGCGTCGGGTCGCCGCGGCCGTCCTGGTTGGACGTGGTCATCCAGATCGTGCCGTCGGGGGACGTGGTCACGGTGCGCAGGCGGCCGTAGTCCTCGGTGAAGTAGGCCGTCGGGCGCGACGCCTTGCCGTTGGCGGACACGGCGATCCGCCACAGCCGCTGGCCGCGCAGGCCCGCCATCCAGAGGTGTCCGTCGGCCCAGGCGAGGCCGCTCGGGGAGGCCTCCTCGACCGACCAGACCAGCTGCGGATCGATGAACTCGGTCCCGCCGCCGGTGCCCTCGACCTCGGGCCAGCCGTAGTTGCTGCCCTTCTCGATGAGGTTGAGCTCGTCCCAGGTGGAGTCGCCGAACTCGGAGGCCCAGAGCCGGCCCTCGTCGTCCCACGCGAGCCCCTGGACGTTGCGGTGGCCGAGCGACCAGACGGGTGAGTCGGGGTCGGGGTTGCCGGGGGCAGGGGCACCCTCGGGGGTGATCCGGAGGATCTTGCCGGCGAGGCTGCCAGGGTCCTGGGCAAGCTCCGGGTCGCCGGTCTCGCCGGTGCTGACGTACAGGTAGCCGTCCGGGCCGAACGCGATGCGCCCGCCGTCGTGGATGAAGCCGCGCGGGATCCCGTCGAGCACGACCGTGGGCTCGCCGAGGTCCATGCCGTCCAGCTCGGCGCTGAGCACCCGGTTGTCCGTGCCGGTCGTGAGGTAGAAGAACAGGGTCCGATCGGTGTCGAACGTCGGCGACACGGCGACGCCCAGCAGTCCGGCCTCGCCCTCCGGGACGGCAGCGGTGATCGCACCGAGCTCGTCGAGGGTGCCTTCCGGGGTGACGTGCAGGACCCGGCCGCTCATCCGCTCGGTGACCACCGCGGCGCCGTCGGGGAGGAAGTCGAGGCCCCACGGCACCTCCAGCTGGTCGACCAGCGCGCCCGCGGCCTTCGGCTCGCCGTTGCCCGTGCTGCCATTCGACTCACCCTCGGACTCGCTCGGTGCCGGCTCGCTGGGCAGGTCGGTCGGCTGCGTCGTGCTAGGCACGGGATCTGCCGACTCCTCGGCGCAGGCCGTCGTCGCTCCCAGCGTGAGCACCAACGAGGTGAGAGCGAGTCGCGATCTCATGTCGGCCCCTTCATGTCGCCAGTGTGCCCGGTGCCGCCGAATGGTCGGACGGGTGCTCGCCCGGCGCCGACCCGGAACGGGTGGCGCCGATCGACGCGGCGACGACGCAGGCGATCGCCACCCACTGGAGCGGCGACAGGTGCTCCTGCAGCACGACGATCGCGGCCAGCGCCGCCGCGGCCGGTTCCAGGCTCATCAGGATCCCGAACACCGCCGGGCGCAGGCTGCGCAACGCGACGAGCTCACAGCTGTAGGGAATGACCGAGCTCAGCAGCCCCACGAGCGCCCCGATGAGCAGGATGCGGCCGTCCCAGAGGCTGCTGCCGGCGGACAGCACGGCGGGCAGGGTCATGCCCGCGGCGGCGACGAGACTGGCGACGGCGAGGCCGTCGAAACCCGCCCACCGGCGGCCCGTGCTCGCGCTGAGCAGGATGTACGCCGCCCACGCGGCGCCGGCCAGCAGGGCGTACGCGACACCCAGGACGTCGAGCCCGGTGCGCTGGAACCCGAGGAGGGCGACGCCGAGCCCGGCCAGCAGGACCCAGACGAGGTCGCGCGCGCGCCGGGATCCGAGGACGGCCAGGGTCAGCGGGCCGATGAACTCGATGGTGACTGCGATGCCGAGCGGGATGCGGGAGAACGACTGGTAGATCGCCCAGTTCATGGTGGCCAGGCTGAGGCCGAAGCCCAGCACGATGAGCCAGTCCTGCCGACTCCGCCCGGCGAACCGCGGGCGTGCGACGGCGACCAGCACGACCGCGCTGGTGGCCAGGCGCAGCCACACCATCGCCGTCGGCGAGATCTCCCCGAACAGGCCCTTGGCGATGGCCGCGCCGAGCTGGACGGACAGGATCCCGATGAGCACCAGTCCCACCGGTCCGAGCAGGGTGCGGCTCGGTGGTGGGGTCACCCGACACAGCCTATTCAGCCGCGTGGTCGGTTCCGTCGCCCGCCTCGTCCAGGCTCGCCAGCGCCCGCTGGGCGTGCCGGGTCTCGGCCGCGAAGTAGTCCAGCCCCCAGTCCGCGACGAGCGCGGGGAACCGGAAGGGCTCGCCCGGGCGGTCGGCTCCGCGCAGGGCCTCGCGGACCTCGGCGAGGTCGTCGAGGGCGCCGTGGAGCTCGGCGACGTAGTCGTGGAGCATCTGGCGGGTCTGCGCCGCCTCGGTGACGTGGCCGACGAGCAGGCGCAGCAGGACGGGGTGCTTGAGCACCGGGAAGCCGGCCGGGGTGCCGTCCATCCACTCCCGTAGCGCCGTCTGCCCGGCGGCGGTGATGGCGTACGACGTCACCTCGCGCCCGCCGTCCGCGCGGGCCTGCGCCGCGACGAGGCCGTGCTCGGTGAGGCGACGCAGCACGGTGTAGATCTGGCTCGTCGCCGGGGAGACCCAGTAGAAGCGGAGCGTCATGTCGGCGCGCTGCTTGATCTCGTACCCCGTCAGCTCGTCGCCGAAGGTGAGGAGGCCGAGGATCGCGTAACCGGTCACCGGGATGTCTTGACTCATCTCTGTCGCAGAGTAGTGTTCCTAATCGGAATAGTCACGGAGCTGACCGCACCACCTGATCGGTCCTGGAGGCCCGGATGTCGCGCACCCTGCTCATGGTCGGAACCCGCAAGGGCATGTGGATGGGCACCTCTGACGAGGCGCGCACGTCGTGGGAGTGGACCGGACCGCACTTCCCGATGGAAGAGGTCTACTCGGTGATGATCGACAAGCGCGGGGACGCCCCCCGGCTGCTGGCCGGTGCGTCGTCGAGCTGGCTCGGACCGCAGGTCGGGCGCTCCGACGACCTCGGGGCGACGTGGGAGGAGACGCCCAACGGCGCCGCCCGCTTCCCCGAGGACACCGGTGCCACGCTGGCGCGTGTGTGGCAGCTGCAACCCGGGCTCTCAGCCGACGGCGGTGACGGCGTCGTGTGGGCGGGGACCGAGCCGGGGGCGGTGTTCCGCTCGACCGACCGAGGCGAGACGTTCTCTCTCGTGCGCGGGCTGTGGGACCACCCACACCGCGAGGAGTGGAACGAGGGCTTCGGCGGTCAGGCCTTCCACACGATCCTGCCCCACCCGCACGACCCCGCCCGGGTGCTGGTCGCCCTCTCGACCGGAGGCGTGTACGTCACTGCCGACGGCGGGGATTCCTGGGCTCCGTCGAACACCGGGGTGAAGGCCGAGTTCTTCCCCGGCGAGCGCAACTACCCCGAGTTCGGCCAGTGCGTCCACAAGGTCGCCCGCGACGCGGAGAACCCTGAGCGGCTCTACCTCCAGAACCACGGTGGCGTCTACCGCTCCGACGACGGCGGCGCCTCGTGGCAGGACATCGCCTCGACGCTGCCGACCGACTTCGGCTTCGCGATGGTGGCGCACCCGCGCCGCGGCGACACGGCGTACAGCTTCCCGATCGACGGTGCCGAGGGGCGCTGGCCGGTCGACGGCAAGGCGCGGGTCTACCGCACCACCGACGCCGGCTCCACCTGGGAGCCGCTGGGTGAGGGCAGCCTGCCCGACGGCTACTACGCCGCGGTCATGCGCGACGCGATGTGCGCAGACGACCACGACGACGTCGGCCTCTACTTCGGCGGACGCAACGGCGGCGTGTGGGCCTCGCCTGACGAGGGGAGCACATGGCAGGAGATCCACAAGGACCTGCCGGACGTCCTCGTCGTGCGCGCCGCGAAGATCGACTGAGCGCCGTTCGACGGGTCTAGGGTCGTCGTCATGGCTGAGTTCTCCCTCTCGCGCAGCATCCGTGTGCAGGCCGACGCTGCCCGCGTCCACGGCTTGGTCGACGACTTCCGCGAGTGGCAGAAGTGGTCGCCCTGGGAGGGCCTCGACCCCGACCTCAACCGCGACTACAGCGGGCCCGACCGCGGCGTCGGCTCGACGTACCACTGGTCGGGCAACAAGAAGGCCGGGGAGGGCGAGATGCGGATCACCGAGTCGACGCCGACGTCGGTCGTCGTGGATCTGCAGTTCCTCAAGCCGTTCAAGGCCAGCAACGTCACGACGTTCGCGCTCACACCTGTCGGCGACGCCACGGACGTGACCTGGACGATGACTGGCACCCGCAGCGCGATCATGGGTCTGATGGGCAAGCTCTTCTTCGACAAGGCGATCGGCGCCGACTTCGACAAGGGCCTCGCCTCCCTCAAGCGGGAGGCCGAGCAGGTCTGATCCTTGCGCCTGAGTCTCTGAGCGACTCACGGTCGAAGGCCCCTGTGTGCGCGCTCTCGCGCCCCCTTTTGTTTGAGTCTCTGGGCGACTCAAGCGCAAGGAAGCCCGGCGGAGGGTGAGGGCCGGGGCGGCGAGTGGCTCGGACGGGCCACGGATCATGCACAGGCACAGTGCGTGCGGCCGTCTGCCACCTTCCTGTGGAAAGCGCTGATCGGTTGTCCGAGCTGTCAGTTGTGATGTCGGGACGACACCGATCACACGGGGGACAGAGATGGGAAGCATGACCTTGACTGACAAGACGGCGTGGACCGACGAGGAGTACGAGTGGTTCTGCATGGGACCGTTCGACGGGGAGGTTCCTGGGCTCGTACGCCGCATCCGCCGCATCCTCGACGTGTCCCAGCGCGGGTTGGCGGAGCTGCTCAAGGTCTCTCAGTCGGTGGTCGCCAGGTGGGAGACCGGACGCACCAGCCCGCGTGTGGGTGTGGTGCACCACCTGCTCCGACTCGCCGGACTTCACGCGTGCTTCCACGACGACGAGACCGGCGAGGAGGTCGAGCCGATGCGGGACGACGGGGCGCGCGACCGCCGCGGGAGGCGCCACCCGGCACACGTGGACCTGAGCGTGATCGGTTGGTGGGCGCCGGCCGGGATGAGGTCGAGCATCGAGTACTACACCTGGCAGGACCGGTCCCGTGCCAGGCGTGACCCGAGGATCCGGTTCCGCACCTGCCGTCACCTCCGCCGCCTCGAGCGCCTGATGTACGGCACGCCCGAGGACCATCCCTCGCTGGACCAGCTCGCCGCCGAGGCGGAGCACCTCGACGAGGTGCGCGAGGAGCGGCGCCGGCGGGCGAGAGCCGGGTTGCGATGGCTGGCGGACCCCGGCTCGGGAGAGCCGCTCACCGCGTGACCCGGGTGAGACGCCGCCAGCCGCGGGAGGGGCCGCCCACTAGCCTGAGGCCATGACTCACGCTGCCGACGCCCCCGATCTCAAGCCCCGGAGCCGCGACGTCACCGACGGCCTCGAGCGGGCCGCGGCCCGAGGGATGCTGCGCGCGGTGGGCATGGGGGACGACGACTGGGAGAAGCCCCAGATCGGCGTCGCGTCCAGCTGGAACGAGATCACGCCCTGCAACCTCTCGCTCGACCGCCTGGCGAAGGCCGTGAAGAACGGCGTGCACGCCGCGGGCGGATTCCCGCTCGAGTTCGGCACCATCTCGGTCTCCGACGGCATCTCGATGGGCCACGAGGGCATGCACTTCTCGCTCGTCAGCCGCGAGGTCATCGCGGACTCCGTCGAGACGGTCATGATGGCCGAGCGTCTCGACGGCTCGGTCCTGCTCGCGGGCTGTGACAAGTCGCTTCCCGGCATGCTCATGGCCGCGGCCCGGCTCGACCTGGCCAGCGTCTTCCTCTATGCCGGCACGATCATGCCCGGCCAGGTCGACGGCAAGGACGTCACGATCATCGACGCCTTCGAGGCGGTCGGCGCCTGCCTGGCCGGCAAGATCTCCCGCGAGAAGGTCGACGAGATCGAGCGCGCGATCTGTCCCGGAGAAGGCGCGTGCGGAGGGGCGTACACCGCGAACACGATGGCGAGCGTCGCCGAGGCCATCGGCATGTCGCTGCCCGGCTCCTCCTCGCCGCCGGCGGTGGACCGACGTCGCGACGGGTTCGCCCACAAGTCCGGGGAGGCCGTGGTCGGGATGCTCCGCCAGGGCATCACCGCTCGCCAGATCATGACGCGCCCCGCCTTCGAGAACGCCATCGCGATGGCGATGGCGCTCGGCGGCTCCACCAACGCGGTCCTCCACCTGCTCGCCATCGCCCGCGAGGCCGAGGTCGACCTGACCCTCGACGACTTCACCCGCATCGGCAAGAAGGTCCCTCACCTGGCCGACATGAAGCCGTTCGGCCGCTTCGTGTGGACCGACTTCGACCGCGTCGGTGGCATCCCGGTCCTGCTGCGCGCGCTGCTCGATGCCGGTCACCTCCACGGCGACGTGCTGACCTGCACCGGCAAGACGATGGCCGAGAACCTCGCGGACCTCGACCCCAAGCCGCTCGACGGCGAGATCCTGCGCCAGCTCGACCGGCCGATCCACGCCACCGGCGGGCTGACCATCCTCAAGGGCTCGCTCGCTCCCGACGGCGCCGTGGTCAAGAGTGCCGGATTCGACGACTCGACCTTCACCGGCACGGCCCGTGTCTTCGACGGCGAGCGCAAGGCCCTCGATGCGCTCACCGAGGGCACGATCCAGGCCGGCGACGTCGTGGTCATCCGCTACGAGGGTCCGAAGGGGGGGCCGGGGATGCGCGAGATGCTGGCCATCACCGGCGCCATCAAGGGCGCGGGTCTGGGCAAGGACGTCCTCCTGATCACCGACGGCCGCTTCTCGGGCGGCACGACGGGTCTGTGCGTCGGTCACATCGCCCCCGAGGCGAGCGACGGCGGCCCGATCGCGTTCCTGCGCGACGGCGACCAGATCACGCTCGACGTCGCCAACATGACCCTCGACGCCCACGTCGACGAGGCCGAGCTGGCGAAGCGCGCCGAGGGCTGGGAGCCGCCGCCGCCCAAGTACACCCGCGGCGTGCTCGGCAAGTACCGCAAGGTCGTGCAGTCCGCCGCCCACGGCGCCGTCTGCTACTGACCGAGCACCGCCCACGGGCACGACAGGACGCCGGACAGAGCGCCGGACAGGGCGCCGGATAGGTTGCGGTGTTGTGAGCACCGCAGCACCCCTCGACGCCGCCGACCCCCTGGCGCACTTCCGCGAGCGCTTCGTCGGCGCCGAGTCCGACCTCGTCTACTTCGACGGCAACTCGCTCGGCCGCCCCGTGGCCGCCACGGCCGGGCGTCTCGGCGCCTTCGTCCGGGACGACTGGGGCGGCCGCCTCATCCGCGGGTGGGACGAGCAGTGGATGGAGCTCCCCACCCGCCTCGGCGACGACCTGGGCAGGATCTGCCTGGGCGCCGCGCCCGGGCAGACCGCCATCGGCGACTCGACCACGGTCTGGCTCTACAAGCTGATACGGGCCGCGGTCGACCACGTCGTCCGCACCGACCCGGCCCGCACCGAGATCGTCATCGACACCGACAACTTCCCGACCGACCGCTACGTCGCCGAGGGCATCGCCGCCGAACGCGGCCTCACCTTGCGCTGGATCGAGGTCGAGACCTCCGCGGGCGTCACCGCCGACCAGCTCCGAGAGGCGGTCGGCGAGCGCACCGCACTCGTCGTGCTCTGCCACGTCGCGTACCGCGCGGCCTGGCTCGCCGACGCCCCCGAGCTGACCCGGATCGCCCACGACGCCGGGGCGCTCGTGCTGTGGGACCTGTGCCACTCCGCCGGCTCGGTGCCTGTCGCCCTGGACGGGTGGGACGCCGACCTCGCCGTCGGCTGCACCTACAAGTACCTCAACGGCGGTCCCGGATCGCCGGCCTTCGGCTATGTGAACGCCCGTCTCCAGGCTGACCTCACCCAGCCGATCCAGGGCTGGATGGGTCATGCCGACCCGTTCCTGATGGGGCCTGGCTACGCGCCCGCGAAGGGCATGCGCCGCTTCATCTCCGGCACCCCGCCGATCCTCGGGATGGTCGCGATGCAGAGCATGCTCGAGCTGGTCGAGGAGGCAGGCATCGAGGCGATCCGCGCCAAGTCCGTCGCACTGACCTCGTACGCCGTCGAGCTCGCCGACACCACGCTTCCCGCGGTCACCCTCGCCTCGCCGCGCGACCCCGCGCAGCGCGGCGGCCACGTCACCCTCCACCACGACCGGATGCGTGCGGTGACCGCCCGCCTGTGGGAGCGCGACGTCATCCCCGACTACCGCGACCCCGGCGGACTGCGGATCGGCCTGTCCCCCCTGTCCACCTCGTTCGACGAGGTCGAGCGCGGCCTCGAGGCCGTGGCGACCGCGCTCCGGGAGACGTCATGACCGCCACCGAGCCGACCACCAACGCGTTCGGCCAGCGCCTCGGCCGGCCCGTCGACTGGACGCCCGCGCGCCCGCCCGAGAGGGCGACCCTCCAGGGCACGGGCGTACGCCTCGAGCCCATCGGTCCGCAGCACGTCGACGACCTGCACGCCGCCGTGTGCGGGGAGGACGACGAGCAGATCTGGACCTACCTGTTCTGGGAGCGCCCGCGCGACCGAGAGGCGATGGCGCAGATCGCCAGCCACGGGGCGGCCGACCCTGGACAGGTGATGTACGCCATCGTCCCGGTCGAGACCGGACGTGCAGCCGGCTTCTGCTCGCTCATGCGCATCGACCCTGCCATGGGCTCGATCGAGGTGGGCGGCATCGCCTTCGGTCGCCGGCTCCAGCGCAGCCGCGCGGCCACCGAGGCGATGGCGCTGCTCATGCGCCACGTCTTCGACGACCTCGGCTACCGCCGCTACGAGTGGAAGTGCGACAGCCTCAACGCGTCCTCGCGGCGCGCCGCGATCCGGCTCGGCTTCATCTGGGAGGGTCGCTTCCGCAACGCCGTGGTCTACAAGGGCCGCAACCGCGACACCGACTGGTTCTCGATCACCGACGGTGAGTGGCCGCGCGTCAGCAGGGCCCTCGACGACTGGCTCGACGACCGCAACTTCGACGCGATGGGTCGCCAGCGCGTACGCCTCGCCGCCCGTCCCCAGGAACAATGAGCAGGAGGACCGAGATGGACCAGCGCGTCAGCTTCATCACCCTCGTCGTGACCGACCTCGACGTCACGAAGCGCTTCTACGTCGACGGCCTCGGGTGGGAGCCCGAGCTCGACGTCCCCGGAGAGGTGCTGATGTTCCGGGTCGCCGACAAGGTCGTGCTGAGCCTGTGGGTCGAGTCGGCCTTCGTCGCCGAGGTCGGGCACGCGCCGGCCCGCGGTGGCGTACCCCCGATCACGCTGGCCCACAACCTCGCCACCACCGACGGGGTCGACATCGTCCTGCAGCAGGCAAAGGCCGCCGGCGCGACCCAGGTGGCCGACGCCGTCGAGCGCGAGTGGGGTGGCTACACCGGCTACTTCGCCGACCCCGACGGTTTCCGCTGGGAAGTGGCCTACAACCCGGGGGAGATCGGGCAGTCTGTGCTCCCGTGAGCGCGCCTCCCGGACCGACCGTCCCCGCCCTCCCGGCCGTTCCCGGCTGGGACGACTACTTCCTCGGCATCGCCGGGGCCGTCTCGGCGCGGGCCAAGTGCACCCGCCGACGGGTCGGGGCGGTGCTCACCATCGACCACCGGATCATCGCCACCGGCTACAACGGCGCCGCGCCGGGGGAGGCCGACTGCCTGCAGGGCGCGTGCCCGCGCGGCCAGCTGGGGTACGACGAGGTGCCGGGGCTCGGCGACTACGACCGGCCCGGCACGGTGGGCTTCTGCATCGCCATCCATGCCGAGGTCAACGCCCTGCTGTTCGCCACCCGCGACACCAAGGGCGCGACGGCCTACATCACCGATCCGCCCTGCCCGGGCTGCCGCAAGGCGCTGGCTGCGGCCGGCGTCGTCAGGGCCGTCTGGCCCGAGGGCGAGCACGACCGCAAGGGCCTCACGGCCTGGTGAGCCAGCCTCGGCTCAGTGGCGCCTGACCCAGATCAGCTCGTCCGAGTCCCACTTCTCCAGGGCCACCGGCACCAGCAGGGCACAGGCGTCCGAGGGGGAGCCGACTGTCAGGTCGCTCACGTGCGTGACGCCGTACGCCTGCCCCGCGGCGTTGTTGTGTGCGTCGACGCTCGAGTCCCTGTGGTGCGGGGTCCCCGCCTCCTGGGCGGCCGCGAGGGTGCGGGCCACGTCGCTGCCGAAGCGGGCGGTCAGCACCGCCTGCCACATGAAGTGCCGCATCGCGTTGACGCGACCCGGGACGCCCCGCCCGTGCGTCGCGGCGGCCCGCAGGGACGCCTGCGAGACGAGCAGCGCCTCCACGGCACCGGAGTGGCCCAGGCCGGCCTGGAGCGCCGCCGTGTAGAGGCGCGGCACCACCGTCGCGTTGTGCAGGGCCTGTCCCAGCAGGTCGGCGAGAGCCATGGAGCAACAGTGCCAGATTGAGGGGCCAGATTCGGAGGGGTGCCAGATCCGGGGGTGCCAGACTCGTGACATGACCTCGTCCGTGCTGCGCTTCCCACGTCCGCTCCGCCCCGGGGACCGGATCGGCGTCACCTCGCCGTCGGCCGGGGCGTCGGGTGATGCGGCGACCCGGATCGACTTCAGCGTCGAGTGGCTCCGCGGCCGCGGGTACGACGTCGTGGTGGGGGAGTGCATGGACGGCTCGGGCCTGACCTCCGCCCCCGCCGAGCAGCGGGCCGCCGAGCTGACCCGGATGCTGGCCGATCCCTCGATCGCCTGCGTGGTCCCGCCGTGGGGTGGGGAGACCGCGATCGACCTCGTGGACCTGGTCGACTGGGACGTCCTGGCCGCGGCCGAGCCCACGTGGCTGGTCGGCTTCTCCGACCTCGCCACCGTCCTCGTGCCGATCACCACCCGGCTCGGCTGGGCGACCCTCCACGGCGACAACCTCGCGGACACGCCGTACGCCGTCCCCGACGGGCTGGCGCACTGGCTCGACCTCGCGGGCGCCGAGGCTCCCGTCGTGCAGCGCGACTCCGGCCTGGTGGCCGGCTGGGTGCGGTTCGAGGACGATCCGCACGCCACGCGGTGGGCGCAGGTGGGGGAGGGACGCTGGGAGGTGCTCGGCGGCGAGGGTGCCGATGCGGACCGGGTCGACGTCTCCGGACGACTGATCGGCGGGTGCATCGAGACCATCGCCAACCTTGCCGGCACGCCGTACGGCGACGTGCGGGCGTGGGCCGAGGGGCTGGACGAGCCCACCATCGTCTACGTCGAGGCGTGCGACGAGCACGCGGTCAACATCTGCCGCTACCTGCACGGCCTGCGCCTCGCCGGTTGGTTCGACCGCGCCGCCGCCGTGCTGGTGGGGCGGACCACCGCTCCTGACCACCCACAGATGACGCAGCGCGAGGCGGTCGTCGACGCTCTCGGCCGCCTCGACCTGCCGATCGTGTGGGACCTCGAGATCGGCCACGTGCCGCCGCACCTGCCCCTGGTCAACGGTGCCCTGGCGCGCGTGGTCGTCGACGGGGACACCCACGAGATCACCCAGACCCTGGGCTGAGTCCGGGGCTGAGCAGTCGGGGCCGGCTTCTCAGGGGGTGGCCGCTGTCGGTCGGCCGTGGCAGGGTCGAGGTCATGAGCGATCCGAAGCAGAAGCTGACCGCCACGGAGGTCCGTGAGGCTCCAGGCCTCGACGACTGGCGCCACCTGCTCACGGGCATCCGTGCCCGGTTCCGCACGGGCGACTTCGCCACCGGCCTCGCGCTGGTGGACCGCATCGGTGCGGCCGCCGAGGAGGCCGACCACCATCCCGACATCTCCCTGACCTATCCCGAGGTCATCGTGACGCTGTCCAGCCACGACGTCGGCGGCATCACCAGCCGCGACCTCGAGCTGGCGCGCCGGATCAGCGGGTTCGCCGCCGAGCTCGGGGCTGAGGCCGACGTCTCGGGCCTCACCGAGCTCGAGCCGGGACTCGACACGTCCGCGCCCGAGCGCCTGGGTCCCTTCTACGCCGCACTCCTCGCCGGCGAGGTCGGCGGTGGTGGGCCCATCGACCCGAGCGGCCAGGTGCCCGGCCTGTGGTTCCAGGGCCCTGGCGACGAGGGCGACGCACCCCTGCCGCCGCAGGACCACGAGCAGCGCTGGCACCTCGACGTGTGGGTGCCCCACGACGAGGGCGAGCGGCGGCTGCAGGCCGTGCTCGACGCCGGTGGCACCCTGGTCAGCGACGCCGAGGCGCCGTCGTTCTGGGTCGTCGCGGACGCCGACGGCAACCGCTCCTGCATCTGCACCCGGCTCAACCGCTAGGGCGCCTCCGGGGAGCTGGCCACGCTCCACATGCTGGGACTCGCGTTCCAGATACTGGGACGCCTGTCACACTGGCTTGACGTCGGACCGTCCCGGCGACGACGGTTGTCGCATGCGCACCGAGATTCTTGTACGCACGCGACGCGTGAGCTGAGGTCACAGGCCGCAGGCACACGCGTCACCCCTCGTCGCCCACCGGGCCGAGGGGTTTTTTGTTGGGCAGAGCACGACCAGACGGAAAGACGAATCATGACGGAGCAGGGCGGACAGGGCACCGGCGCAGTCTCAGGGGCACAGAGCCTGGTGACTTCTCTGGAAGCGGCCGGCGTCACCGACATCTTCGGCATCCCCGGCGGGGCGATCCTTCCGGCGTACGACCCCTTGATGGACTCCACGCGGATCCGCCACATCCTGGTCCGGCACGAGCAGGGCGCGGGCCACGCGGCCCAGGGGTATGCCGCCGCGACCGGACGCGTGGGCGTCTGCATGGCCACCTCGGGCCCGGGTGCGACCAACCTCGTCACGCCGCTGGCCGACGCGCACATGGACTCGGTGCCCCTCGTGGCCGTCACCGGCCAGGTCGGCGCCGCGATGATCGGCACGGACGCCTTCCAGGAGGCCGACATCCGCGGCATCACGATGCCGATCACCAAGCACAACTTCCTCGTCACCGACCCGGCCGACATCCCCAGCACGATCGCGGAGGCCTTCCACATCGCCTCCACCGGGCGGCCCGGCCCGGTGCTCGTCGACATCGCCAAGTCGGCCCTCCAGGCGCAGACCACCTTCGCCTGGCCGACCGAGCTGCACCTGCCCGGCTACCGGCCCGTGACCACGCCGCACGCCAAGCAGATCAAGGAGGCGGTGCGCCTGATCAAGGACGCCCGCCGTCCGGTGCTCTACGTCGGCGGCGGCGTGATCCGCGCCGGCGCCTCCCGCGAGCTCGCCGAGCTGGCCGCCCTCACGGGGATCCCGGTCGTCACCACGCTGATGGCACGCGGCGCGTTCCCCGACAGCCACCCCCAGCACCTCGGCATGCCGGGCATGCACGGCACGGTGGCCGCGGTCGCCGGCCTCCAGAAGAGCGACCTGATCATCAGCCTGGGCGCGCGATTCGACGACCGGGTCACCGGCAACCTCGACTCGTTCGCCCCGCAGGCGCTCGTCATCCACGCCGACATCGACCCGGCCGAGATCGGCAAGAACCGCCACGCGGACGTGCCGATCGTCGGTGACTGCAAGGAGGTCATCGCCCAGCTCGTGGCCCGCCTGCAGACCGAGGGCGCCGACGGCGACTACGAGCAGTGGGTCGCCTTCCTGGCGGGGGTGAAGCAGAGCTACCCGCTCGGCTACGACGCGCCTTCCGACGGCTCGCTCGCCCCGCAGTACGTCCTCGAGCGGCTCGGCGCGATCGCCGGCCCCGAGGCGATCTACTGCGCCGGCGTCGGCCAGCACCAGATGTGGGCCGCGCACTTCGTCGGCTACGAGAACCCCAACACGTGGATCAACTCCGGCGGCCTCGGCACGATGGGCTTCTCGGTGCCCGCCGCGATGGGCGCGAAGGTCGGCATGCCGGACAGCACGGTCTGGGCCATCGACGGCGACGGCTGCTTCCAGATGACCAACCAGGAGCTCGCCACCTGCGCGATCAACGACATCCCGATCAAGGTCGCGATCATCAACAACGAGTCGCTCGGCATGGTGCGGCAGTGGCAGACGCTCTTCTACAACGAGCGCTACTCCAACACCGACCTGCACTCCAAGCGGATCCCCGACTTCGTCAAGCTCGCCGAGGCCTACGGCTGCGTGGGCCTGGCCTGCGAGTCGCCCGGTGACGTCGACGCCACGATCGAGAAGGCGATGGCGATCGACGACCGGCCGGTCGTCGTCGACTTCCGCGTCCACCGCGATGCGATGGTCTGGCCGATGGTGGCCGCCGGCACCAGCAACGACGAGATCAAGTACGCGCGCGACCTGGCGCCTGAGTTCGACGAGGATGATCTCTGATGAGCAAGCACACATTGAGCGTCCTGGTCGAGAACAAGCCAGGCGTCCTCGCCCGGATCGCGGGCCTGTTCTCGCGGCGCGGGTTCAACATCGACAGCCTCGCCGTGGGTCCGACCGAGCACCCCGAGATCTCGCGCATGACCATCGTGGTCAACGTCGAGGAGTCCCCGCTCGAGCAGGTCACCAAGCAGCTCAACAAGCTCGTCGAGGTCATCAAGATCGTCGAGCTCGACGGGTCGGGCTCGGTCAACCGCGAGCTCCTGCTGGTCAAGGTCCGCGCGGACGCGACCTCCCGCGGCGCGGTGCTCGACGCCGTACAGCTGTTCCGGGCCAAGGTGGTCGACGTCTCCCCCGAGGCGGTCACCGTCCAGGCCGTCGGCAACTCCGACAAGCTCGCCGACCTGCTCCGCGTGCTCGAGCCCTTCGGCATCCGCGAGCTCGTGCAGTCGGGCATGGTCGCGATCGGTCGCGGCTCGCGGTCCATCAGCGAGCGCCCGCAGCGCCCCGTCGCCGTACCCGCCCCACCCATGGCCATCTGACCTGAACCCTGATCCGTTCCCGAACCCCGAGAAGCACCCCACACGAAGGAGAGCCCCCAGTGGCTGAGATGTTCTACGACGACGACGCCGACCTGAGCCTGATCCAGGGCAAGAACGTCGCCGTGATCGGCTATGGCAGCCAGGGCCACGCCCACGCGCTGTCGCTGCGCGACTCCGGCGTCGACGTCCGGATCGGCCTGCAGCCGGGCTCGAAGAGCCGCGACAAGGCCGAGGCCGAGGGCCTGCGCGTCCTCACCCCCCGCGAGGCGGCGGAGGAGTCCGACCTGATCGTGATCCTCGCCCCCGACCAGCACCAGCGCACGCTCTACGCCGAGGAGATCGAGCCGGCGCTCACCCCGGGCGACACCCTGGTGTTCGGCCACGGGTTCAACATCCGCTTCGGCTACATCACCCCGCCCGACGGCGTCGATGTCTTCATGGTCGCCCCCAAGGGTCCCGGCCACCTCGTGCGTCGTGAGTACGTCGACGGCCGCGGCGTCCCGGTCCTGGTCGCGGTGGAGAAGGACGAGTCCGGCAAGGCCTGGGACCTCGCCCTCTCCTACGCCAAGGCGATCGGCGGCCTGCGTGCCGGCGGCATCAAGACCACCTTCACCGAGGAGACCGAGACCGACCTGTTCGGCGAGCAGGCCGTGCTCTGCGGCGGTGCCTCGCAGCTGGTGATGTACGGCTTCGAGGTCCTCACCGAGGCCGGCTACCAGCCCGAGGTGGCCTACTTCGAGTGCCTCCACGAGCTCAAGCTGATCGTCGACCTGATGTACGAGGGCGGCATCGCCAAGCAGCGCTGGTCGGTCTCCGACACCGCCGAGTTCGGCGACTACGTCTCCGGTCCCCGGGTCATCACGCCGGACGTGAAGAAGAACATGGAGGACGTGCTCGCCGACATCAAGAGCGGCGCGTTCGCCGAGCGCTTCATCACCGACATGGACAACGGCTCCCCGGAGTTCACCGAGTTCCGCAAGAAGGGGGAGACCCACCCCATCGAGCAGACCGGCCGTGAGCTCCGCAAGCTGATGGCCTGGGTGAAGTCCCACGACACCGACTACGTCGAGGGCACCGCCGCTCGCTGACCGAGCCCACGCGCGGACGACGTACGGCGCGCTGGACAGGACGAGTCTCCTGACCGGCGCGCCGTTCGCGCGTGCAGGCCAGCTACCCGGTGCTTCCTCCCGACCCGGCCGTGCGCGACGATGCGGTCATGAGTGAGACATCGACCTCGACCTCGCGCCGCGAGCAGACCCGCCGGCTCGGAGTCGAGACCACGGGCATCGAGATCATCGAGGAGTCCGAGCGCACCGCCCGGCCCCGGGACCTGTTCTGGCCGTGGTTCGCGGCCAACGTGTCGGTCTTCGGCATCAGCTACGCCTCGTTCGTGCTGGGCTTCGGGATCTCGTTCCGCCAGGCGCTGGTGGTGACGGTCGTGGGCGTCGTGGTCTCGTTCGCGCTGTGCGGGATCATCGCCATCGCGGGCAAGCGAGGCTCGGCACCGACCATGATCCTCAGCCGTGCGGCCTTCGGGGTCGACGGGCAGAAGGTGCCCGGCGTGATCTCGTGGTTGGTCTCGATCGGCTGGGAGACGTTCCTCGCGATCCTGGCCGTCCTCGCGACGTCCACGATCTTCGACCAGCTCGGCTGGTCGGGAGGTACGACCACCAAGGTCGTCGCGACCCTCGTGGTTGCGCTGCTGATCGTCTCGGCGAGCGTCGCCGGCTACCACGTCATCATGCGGATGCAGTCGGTCCTGACGTGGATCACGGGCATCGCGACCGTCGTCTACGTCGCTCTCACCCTCGACGAGATCGACTGGTCGTCGGTGAGCGCGATCCCCGACGGCAGCGCCCAGCAGATGGTGGGCGCCCTCGTGATGGTGATGACGGGCTTCGGCCTGGGCTGGATCAACATCGCCGCCGACTGGTCGCGCTACCAGCACCGCGACGCCAAGGGCTCGGCCATCGTCGGCTGGAACACCTTCGGCGGGGCGGTCGCGCCCGCCCTGCTGGTGGTCTTCGGCCTGCTGCTGGCCGGCTCCTCGCAGGAGCTGTCCGCAGGGATCGTGGCCGACCCCATCGGCACCCTCGGCACGCTGCTGCCGACCTGGTTCCTGGTCCCGTTCCTGCTGGCCGCCATCCTCGCGCTGGTGAGCGGAGCCGTGCTCGGCATCTACTCCTCGGGGCTGACGCTGCTGTCCCTCGGCGTACGCATCCCGCGACCCGCCGCAGCCTTCGTCGACGGCGTGATCCTGACGCTGGGCACCGTCTGGGTGGTCTTCTTCGCCGAGGACTTCCTCGGCCCGTTCCAGAGCTTCCTCATCACCCTCGGCGTACCCCTCGCCGCGTGGGCCGGGATCATGATCGCGGACATCGCGCTGCGTCGGCGTGACTACGACGAGGACGCGCTGTTCGACCCCAGCGGGCGCTACGGCGCGTTCGACTGGACCTCGATCGCCACGATGGTCGGCGCCTCGGTCGTGGGCTGGGGCCTGGTCGTCAACAACTTCGCCGCCGACGCGGCCTGGAACAACTGGCAGGGCTTCCTCCTCCACCCGTTCGGCCTCGGGACCTACGTCGACGACCCGGTCGCGCCCTACTGGGACGGCTCGTGGGCCTACGCCAACCTCGGCGTCCTCCTCGCCCTCGTGCTCGGCTTCGCCGTCACGTACGTCGCCAGGCGGGGCACCGTGCGCCGCCAGGAGTCCGACGCCTGAGTCCGCGACACGCCCGGGACTCGCCGTTGAGTCTCTGGGAGACTCAAGCGCAAGGACGGACGGGAACACGCAGGTCAGCCCCGGTGTTGGGCCGGTCGTGAAGATCGAGATCTGGTCCGACGTCGTCTGTCCCTGGTGCTACATCGGAAAGCGCCGCATCGAGAACGCGCTGGCCGAGTTCGGCCACGCCGAAGAGGTGGAGGTGCACTGGCGTTCCTACCAGCTCGACCCCGGTGCCCCGACCGAGCCGACCGAGGACACCACCACGATGCTGGCACGCAAGTACGGCCAGTCGCCCGCCGGGGCGAAGCAGATGCAGGACCGGGTGGAGGCCGTCGCGGCCGAGGAGGGCCTGATCTACCGCCTCTCCGAGACCCTGCACCTCAACACCGTCGACGCGCACCGCCTGATCCACCTCGCCCACGAACAGGGCGGCAACGAGCTGCAGGGTCGGGTGAAGGAGGCCTTGCTGAAGGCGTACTTCACCGAGGCGCGCAACGTGGCCGACCACGAGGTCCTGCGTGAGGTCGCCGTCGCCGCAGGTGTCGACGCCAGCCGCGTCGACGAGGTCCTGGCCGGCACCGAGTTCACCGCCGCGGTGCACGCCGACATCGAGCAGGCACAGGCGTACGGCGCCAGCGGTGTCCCGTTCTTCGTGATCGACGAGAAGTACGGCGTCTCCGGCGCGCAGCCGACGGAGGTCTTCACCCAGGTGCTCGAGCGTGCGTGGTCCGAGGCGCACCCCAGGATCGAGGTGCTCGCGGCCGGCAGCGACGGTGGACAGGAGTGCGGCCCCGACGGCTGCGCCATCTGACGTCCTCGCTGGTCGAGGAAGGACGAAGTCCTGTCGCGAGACCCGGGGCTACCGAGACGTCTCGCCGCGCGCCGCCTTCTCCGCAGTCGTCGCGACCCGCGCGGCCCGGGTCTCGGGCTTCTTGGCCAGGACGATCCAGGTCAGGATCAGCTTCTGCGCGGAGGGCGACCACGACTCCCAGTGCTCCCGCGAGCCCGGGTGGAGGTCGAAGGCCGCGGCCAGGTCGTCGGGCACGACCCGGTCCTCGACCGGGTCCATGAGCGTCCAGGCACCCGTCTCCTTGGCCGTTGCGACCGCCGCCGCACCGGCGGGCTCCATCAGGCCGGCCTCCTCGAGTCGCGAGATCCGGCCCTTGTTGATGCGGGTCCAGACACTGCCCTTGCGGCGCGGGGCGAACCACATCATCGAGCGGTCCTCGTCGACACCCTTGACCGTGGAGTCGACCCAGCCGTAGCGCAGCGCCTCCAGCACGGAGTCCTCGTAGGAGAAGGCCTGGTCGGCGGCACGCCGCATGTTGACCAGCCACACGCCCTGCGGCTGCCGGTGGTGCTCGCGCAGCCACGCGCGCCACTCCTCGACCGTGCTCGGCTCGACCCGCTCCGCGTCGTCCATGGCGCCCATCGGGTCATCCTAGGAGCCGCCGCGGAACAGACCGTGGGACGGGTTCGGAGGCTTCGCGTGTCGCGGGTACAGTGAACCGCGCACAGCGTCGTGCAGTCCCGGACACACCCTTGACCTCCGCGAGGACCCGCTGTGAGCGCACCCGCCAAGCCAGTCGTACTCATCGCCGAAGAGCTCAGCCCTGCCACCATCGAGGCTCTCGGCCCGGACTTCGAGATCCGCACCTGCAACGGCGCCGACCGCGCCGAGCTGATCCCCGCGATCGCCGACGTCGACGCGATCCTGGTCCGCTCGGCGACCAAGGTCGACGCCGAGGCCCTCGCTGCCGCCAACCGCCTCAAGGTCGTCGCCCGCGCCGGAGTCGGCCTCGACAACGTCGACGTGAAGGCCGCGACCCAGGCCGGCGTCATGGTCGTCAACGCGCCCACCTCCAACATCGTCAGCGCCGCCGAGCTCGCGGTCGCGCTCATGCTGGCCGCGGCCCGCCACATCAGCCCGGCCCACGCCGCGCTGCGGGGCGGCGAGTGGAAGCGTTCGAAGTACACCGGCATCGAGCTCTACGAGAAGACCGTCGGCATCGTCGGCCTCGGCCGCATCGGCGTGCTCGTCGCCCAGCGGCTCAGCGCCTTCGGCATGAAGGTCATCGCCTACGACCCCTACGTCCAGGCCGGCCGCGCCGCCCAGATGGGTGTCCGCCTCGTCGACCTCGACACCCTGCTCGCGGAGTCCGACTTCATGAGCGTGCACCTGCCCAAGACCCCCGAGACCGTCGGGTTGATCGGGGCCGACCAGCTCGCCGCGGCCAAGCAGAGCCTCGTGCTCGTCAACGCGGCGCGTGGTGGCATCGTCGACGAGGCCGCCCTCTACGACGCCCTCAAGACCGGCCAGATCGCTGCCGCCGGTCTCGACGTGTTCGCCAGCGAGCCCTGCACCGACAGCCCGCTGTTCGAGCTCGAGAACGTCGTCGCCACGCCCCACCTCGGCGCCTCCACCGACGAGGCCCAGGAGAAGGCCGGCATCGCGGTGGCCAGGTCGGTCCGGCTCGCTTTGAGCGGCGAGCTCGTGCCCGACGCGGTCAACGTCCAGGGCGGAGTCATCGCCGAGGACGTACGTCCCGGCATCCCGCTGACCGAGAAGCTCGGCCGGGTCTTCACCGCCCTCGCAGGAGAGGTCGCCCAGCAGCTCGACGTCGAGGTGCGCGGCGAGATCACCGAGTACGACGTCAAGGTGCTCGAGCTGGCGGCGCTCAAGGGCGTCTTCGCCGACATCGTCGAGGATCAGGTCTCCTACGTGAACGCGCCGCTCCTCGCGGCCGAGCGAGGCACCGAGGTGCGCCTGGTGACCGACGCCGAGAGCCCCGACCACCGCAACCTGATCACCATCCGCGGCACCCTGGCCGACAGCACCCAGGTGTCGGTGTCCGGCACCCTGGTGGGCATCGCCCAGAAGGAGCGCCTGGTCGAGGTCAACGGCTTCGACGTCGACATCGAGCCCACCACCCACCTGGCCTTCCTCACCTACGAGGACCGGCCCGGCATGGTCGGCACCGTGGGCCGGATCCTGGGCGACGCGGCGGTCAACATCGCGGGCATGCAGGTCTCGCGCCACGACAAGGGCGGCGCGGCCCTGGTCGCGCTGAGCGTGGACTCGGCCATCCCGGCCGACACGCTGGCCGAGATCGAGACGGCGATGAAGGCCTCCTCGGTGCGCGCCGTCGACCTGTCCTGACGAGTCGCTTCTAGGCGACCATCACCCGGCCGGCGGCGCTCTGCGTCGCCGGCCGGGCCGCGTGTGAGGACACGTGCTCCCATGCGGCGGCGAGGCGGCGTACGGCCTCGGCGAGGGTCTCGGGCGAGGCGGTCCACGGGATCCGGACGAAGCGGTCGAGCCCACCCTCCACGGCGAAGACCGGCCCGGGTGCGACCACCACGCCGCGGCGCTCTGCCTCCGCACTGGTGGCCGTGCCGAGGGCCTCGGGCAGCTCGCACCACAGCGCCAGCCCGCCGTCGGGCACCCCGAACCGCCACTGCGGCAGGTGCTCGCGCACGGCGTCCACGAGGGCATCGCGGCCCGTCAGCAGTCGCTCCCGGTGGAGCGGCAGCACCTCGTCGCGGTCCATCAGGTCCGCCAGCACGAGCTGCTCGAGGACCGGGGCACCGAGGTCGAGCCCGATCCGGGCATGGATCAGACGGTCCATCTGGGCCAGGGGAGCGCGCACCCAGCCCAGCCGCAGCCCACCCCAGTAGGCCTTGCTGGCGCTGCCGATCGTGATCGCGTCGTGGGCGTACGCCGCCAGCGGCGGCGGCATCTCGGCCGCCAGGCCGGGCCGCAGCGCCAGCGCCTGGTGGGCCTCGTCGGCGACCGCGACCGTGCGTGTGCGGGCCAGTGCGTCGGCGAGCTCCTCGCGCTGGGCCTCCGACATCAGGTGTCCGGTCGGGTTCTGGAAGTCGGGGATGAGGTAGGCAAGTCGCGGCGAGGACTGCCGGAGGGTGGCGCCAAGCGCGTCGAGGTCCCAGCCGTCGGGGTCGACGGTCGCGGGGACCAGCCGGGCGCCCGCATGCTTCACGGCCTGCGTCGCGTTGGGGTAGGTCGGCGACTCGACCACCACGCGGTCGCCCGGCGCGGTGAAGGCCTGGGCCACCACCGACGCGGCGGCGAGCGCACCGGCGGTGACCATGACCTGCTCGGGGAGCGTCGGCAGCCCGCGGGCGGCGTACGACTCCGCGATCCGCGCCTGCAGCACGGGGACCCCCAACGGGAAGTAGCCCGGGCCGCTGAGATAGGCGGGCAGCTCCTCCGTCGCGCGCTGGTAGGCCTCCACGAGCCCGGGCGGGGCGGAGTGTGCCGCGCAGTTGAGGTCGATGACGTCCTCGCCGCCGGTGCCCGGCATGAGGGCGCGGTCGTGGGCGCGGCGGTGCCCGCCGGGGACCTTCGTGTACGTCCCCGACCCCCGGCGCGCCTCGGCGTAGCCCGACTCGCGCAGCAGCTCGTAGGCCCGGGTCACCGTCGTGCGCGACACGTCGAGGGCACCGGTGAGCTCGCGCTCGCTCGGCAACCGCACCCCCAGGCCGATGCGACCGTCGCCGATCAGCACGCGCAGGCTCTCGGCCAGGCCGAGGTAGGCGGGGGAGCGCGGGAAGTCCCCCACGAGAGTGGCTACGCGCTGGGCACTGACGACAGGAGCCATGCAGGCCACTGTTCCACGATTGGCTATGTTGGGCAAGGCCAATCGCACGCACCATGGTCACATGAGCACGACACCCCTCGATCTCCCCGGCACCGTCCACGCCCCCCGCGGTCTCGTCGACCTCGGCCCCATCGCCCAGCTGCGCGCCGGCAAGCTGGCCCGGCGGCTGCCCCAGCTCTACCTCGGCCTCGTGCTCTACGGCGTCTCGCTGGCGCTGATGGTGCGGGGCGCGCTCGGGCTGGCGCCGTGGGACGTGCTGCACTCCGGCTTCATCCGGCACGTGCCGATGACCCTGGGGCAGGCGGTCGTGCTCTTCAGCTTCGTCGTGCTGGTGCTGTGGATCCCTCTGCGGGAGATGCCCGGGCTCGGCACGATCAGCAACGCCGTCGTCGTGGGCCTCTCCGCCGACGCGACCTTGGCCGTGCTGGACCGGCCCGACGCGCTCACGGCGCGGATCGCCCTGATGGTCGGCGGTGTCGCACTGTGCGGCTTCGCCAGCGCCCTCTACATCGGTGCCCAGCTGGGCCGGGGGCCACGCGACGGACTGATGACCGGCCTGGCTCGGCGGACCGGGCTCTCCCTGCGGCTGGTCCGCACGGGCCTCGAGGTCGGAGTCGTGGTGATCGGCCTGCTGCTCGGCGGCGTGCTGGGCATCGGCACCGTGGCCTACGCGCTGGCGATCGGGCCGCTGACGCAGCTGATGCTGCCGTGGTTCACCGTCGAGCTACCGAGCAGCCCAGTGGGCGGCGACCCGGCTCGCTGAGAGCGTGGAGTGGTAGATCGCGACGTTGTCGAGGTCACCGGTGAAGGCGGGGGTGTGGAACAGCCCGATGCTGCCCTGGCCGACCCGCCAGTACCCGGGGAAGTTCTGCACCACGGACGTGGCGCCGCTGACGGCCGCGACACCGTCGACGTAGATCGTGCTCGACCGGTTGGCCGTGCTGGTGACGACGAGGTGGTGCCAGGCTCCGTCGTTGAACGCGCGGGTGGTGGTGATCGTCTGGCTGCGCTTGGGCCAGAGCCCGAACGTCAGCCTCCCCGACGCCTCCATCGTGACGACCCGGTCGGCATCCGCGCCGAACGAGGAGTATCCGGTGTCGCGGTCGTCCTCGAAGCCGGCGAGGTAGCTCTGCGTGGTGGCGGTGGTGCGGAACCACAGCTCGACCGAGTAGGCGGAGGGAGCGGTCACCGGCTGAGGGCCCAGGATGACGCGGCCGCTCGTGTTGTCCAGGGCCGTGCCGGGGTTGTTGGGCAGGCCACCCTGAGCTCCGAGCGTGAGCGAGCCGAGGTACTCCCCGGTGCGGTTGTTGCCCGAGCGGTCGGTGGCGTACTTCGTACCGCCGGTCTCGTCGAGCAGCCACAGGCCGAAGGGCCGGTCGGTCAGCACTGCGCCGACGTAGGGCTGCGTCCATGTTCCGACGGTCCACTCGTTGCCGGAGTTGGTGGTCCGGTCGGTGAAGGTTGCGCCTGCCGCGCCACTCGTGCCGGCAGCGGCGGCACCCACGGCCACTGCGGTCGCCACGGCCACCTTGGCGCGGCGGGGGCGGGAGGGACCGTGGGAGTCGAGCCGCATCCCGGCCAGCAGGAACGCGGCGATGCTGAGGGCCAGCCAGGCGAGCAGCGGCACCCTGTCCCGAGTGCGGGCCCAGTGCACGGGCAACCCCACATAGGGGACGAGCAGGACCGCTTGGGCGCGAATGCCTGAGGTCTTCAGGGGCGTGATGTCGGTGACGCTGTTGGCGTCCCCCGCGGTGGTGTAGTCGCCGTCGTCGCGCTTCTCGACGACGCGGTGGACGAGCAGCCGCTCAGGACGAGTGGGGTCGTCGAAGACGTAGACGCGGCCCACGTGCACCCGGTGGTCGGCCGCGGTGGGCCGGGCCAGGACGACGTCGCCCACCGAGATCGAGGGTCGCATCGAGTCGGAGGCCACGACGTAGGAGCCCCAGCCCGTCACGAGAGGTGCCGCCGCGATCGCCACGAGCGTGAGCAGCAGCGCCCGGTAGGCGCGGCAGGCGAGCACGACGAGCAGCCGGGTCCATCCGGACCCGGCTGCAGCGCCGTCGTGGGACATGTGCACGTGTGCTCCGAGAGGTGGGGTGTCGCTGGGACCAGGGCGGCCGGCGAGCTCAGGACTCGGTGGTCCGCATCTCCCACTGGATGTCGACGCCGGTCTTGGCACCCTGCAGCTGGTCGATCTGGGCCTGGCTCATCCCGGTGGTGTCGAACTCCCAGGTGATCTGGTAGGTCCGGTTGCTCACGCCGGCGGGGACGTCCCACCCGCCGAGGGCGGTCTCGAAGGTGTTCTTCTGCGAGACCATGGAGAGCGGCGCATCGGAGACGATCACGCCGTTGTTGGCGTCAGCCAGGGCGGTGAAGCCGGTGCAGTCGGCGAAGGTGCCGCCGTTGCCGGCGACGATGGTGATCAGGAGCCGGTTCTCCAGGCCCTGGACCGAGGTGACCGGATTGATGGTGAAGCCCTTGACCGTGCTGGGCACGCTCGCGTCTGCGGTCACCTTGATGCACTTGGTCTCGCTGTCGCCGGGGAGCATGTTGGCGACCCGGAACCTGGCTTGGCCGTTGTCGTCGTCGGTCAGCCGGACCGAGCCGGTCGACCACTCGTTGCCCGAGTTGCGGGTCTGGCCGGTGAAGGCGGCGTACGACGCCTGGTAGACGAGGGCGCCGGCGGCGATGACGGCGACGGGCGTGGTCGCCGCGACCATGATCTTCTGGGCGCGACTGGACGGCTTCTTCATGGGTGCGTTTTCTCCAACCGAGATGTGCTGACGATCGGGCAGGTCCCCCTCGGGGCGCCCGGCACTGGGTGCACGCACAGGATGGAACAGGACGGTAAAGATTTCCGGCGTTCGGTAAAAACTGGTCCCTTTGGTATTGACAAGCCGCCCGCGGCCCACCCGCAGGGGTGGGCGGCGATCCGATCGCGACGAGGTGAGGACTCGCTCAGCCGGCCGCGGCCGACCGTGGAACCGTCAGCGGCGGGTCGCGATGACGGCCGAGGCGTCGGCGGCCACCATCACCTCGACCGCGGTGAACCGCTCGTCGGTGAGCCACTGCTCGCGCAGGGTGTCGACGCGCCCGTAGGTGATCGGCGGCCACGACTCGCACGGTGCGAAGTCGTCGAGCACGACGATGCCGCCGGGCTCGACGAGGTCGATGATCGTGTCGACGCCGACCTCCGAGGGGGTGCCGGAGTCGAGGAAGAGCAGCGAGAACGGCCCGCGGTCGCGCAGCACGTTCCAGTCGGCGGCCAGCACCTCGACCTTGGCGTCGTCCTCGAAGATCTTCGCGGCGGCGCCGGCCAGGGACTCGTCGAGCTCCGCGGTCAGGATGTGGGCGCCGTTGCGTACGCCGCTGCGCAGCCAGGCGGTGCCGACGCCACAGCCGGTGCCGAACTCGGCCATCGTGCCTCCGCGGGTCGCCGCGAGGGTCGCCAGCAGGCGGCCGGTCTCGTTGCGGCAGAAGGCGACGTAGCCCGCCTGGCGGCACACGTCGAAGGCACGGGAGACGACGTAGGGCAGTTCGGGAGGCGCAGACATGAGATCGCGAGTGTGTCATCCCTCCCGGCGAATCCCAGCTCCCGGTCCGACGTCTCACGATCTGACACATTTCGGAATCCGGATGCACGCGCCCGGTGAGCGGTCGTACAGTCAGCGCACCATGCGGAGCGTCTTCGTACTTATCGATCGCCGCGGCGGGGCCTGACGAAAGGCCACCTCGTCGCGGTGTTCGGCGTTGACGAGGTCCGCCGCCCGGCCTTTCGAATCGACTCAGTCGAGTTCGAAGCCGCCGCCTCTGCGGCGGGTCCAGCCTCAGGGCGCGCGATCCGCATCCTGGTTTTCCACGAACGCAGCGCTGGCCGGCAGTCGGGCCCCGGGCGATCCCCGCACTCCCGCTCCCTCACCCGCCGCGGTGTCGGTGGCTTCGGACTCACTTCCTCAGCAGTGCAACCAGGAGTGAGACCCATGTACGACCTGTATCCCGACTCATGGGGCCCCGCGGCCCACGACCCCGAGAACCCCCGCAGCGCGGAGAACACCGCCGCCGCCCTGCAGTCGGCTCTTGACCTGCGAGACAACGGCAGCCTGCGTCCCGACGACAACTAGATTCGCGGCATGCCCGACACCCAGCAGACCTCGCCCGACGTGAGCCGCACCTCGAGCCCGACCCTCGCCGTCATCCCCGGCGACGGCATCGGCCCGGAGGTGACCGCCGAGGCCCTCAAGGTCCTCGAGATCGCCTCGCCGGTGAAGTTCGAGTCGACGCGCTACGACCTCGGCGCCGAGCGCTACCTCGCGACCGGTGAGGTGCTGCCCGACTCGGTCCTCGCGGAGATCCGCGAGCACGACGCGATCCTGCTGGGAGCCGTCGGAGGCAAGCCCAACGACCCCAACCTGCCGCCCGGCATCCTCGAGCGCGGGCTGCTGCTGCGGCTGCGCTTCGAGCTCGACCACTACGTCAACCTGCGTCCGTCGCGGCTCTTCCCCGGCACGGCCTCACCCCTGGCCGACCACGTCCTCGAGCGCGGGGACATCGACTTCGTCGTCGTACGCGAAGGCACCGAAGGCCCCTACACGGGCAACGGCGGTGCCCTCCGCGTCGGCACCCCCGCCGAGATCGCCACCGAGGTCTCGGTCAACACCGCGTACGGCGTCGAGCGCGTGATCCGCGACGCCTACGCGCGGGCACAGAAGCGGCCGCGAAAGAAGCTGACCCTGGTCCACAAGACCAACGTCCTGGTCAACGCCGGATCCCTGTGGTGGCGGCTCTTCGAGTCCGTGGGCGCGGAGTACCCCGACGTCACCACCGACTACATCCACATCGACGCCGCCATGATCTTCATGGCCACCGACCCGGCCCGCTTCGACGTGATCGTCACCGACAACCTCTTCGGCGACATCGTCACCGACCTCGCCGCCGCCATCACCGGCGGCATCGGTCTGGCCGCCTCCGGCAACGTGAACCCCGACCGGACGACCCCCTCCATGTTCGAGCCCGTGCACGGCTCGGCCCCCGACATCGCCGGCCGTCAGCTGGCCGACCCGACGGCCGCGATCCTCTCCGGCGCGCTCCTGCTCGACCACCTCGGCCACGCCGAGGCGGCTGCCTCGATCGAGGCCGCCGTGCTGGCCGACCTCAGCGAGCGCGCACCGGGCACGAGCCGCGCCACGAGCGAGGTCGGCGACGCGATCGCCGCCCGCCTCTGAGCTCGCTCAGAGCCGCCACGTCGGTCGACCGCGCCCCACCCCTCTTGGATAGGTTGACCCCATGCAGATCAGCGCCACCGCCAACCCCGCTCCGGTCGACGACGCCCGGCTCGCCGAGATCCTCGCGAACCCCGGGTTCGGGCAGCACTTCACCGACCACATGCTCACCTACGAGTGGACGCCCCAGGACGGGTGGCACGACGCGCGCGTCACCCCCTACGGCCCGCTGACCCTCGACCCCGCGACGGCGGTGCTGCACTACGCGCAGGAGACCTTCGAGGGGATGAAGGCCTACCGCCACGACGACGGCTCGATCTGGACCTTCCGGCCCGAGCAGAACGCCGCGCGGATGGTGCGCTCGAGCGCCCGCCTGGCCTTCCCGGAGCTCCCGGTCGACGAGTTCGTCGCGTGCGTCGACGCGCTCGTCGAGGTGGACCAGCGCTGGGTGCCGGACAACTCGGCCGGCGGGGAGGGCGAGAAGTCGCTCTACCTGCGACCCTTCATGTTCGCCTCCGAGAAGTTCCTCGGCGTGCGCCCTGCCCAGCACGTCACGTTCATGGTGATCGCCTCGCCGGCCGGTGCCTACTTCAAGGGCGGCATCAAGCCGGTCAACCTGTGGCTGTCGGAGACCTTCACCCGCGCCGGTCGCGGCGGCATGGGCGCGGCCAAGACCGGCGGCAACTATGCCGCGTCCCTGGCCGCGCAGCGCGAGGCGATCGAGGAGGGCTGCGACCAGGTCGTCTTCCTCGACGACCAGGAGTTCCGCTACATCGAGGAGCTCGGCGGGATGAATCTCTTCTTCGTCCACGCCGACGGCCACATCGTCACCCCCGAGACCGGCACCATCCTCGAGGGCATCACGCGCGCCTCGATCATCGAGCTGGCGGGCAAGCTCGGCCACTCCGTGGAGGAGCGCAAGTTCTCCATCGACGAGTGGCGCGACGGCGTCGTCTCGGGCGAGATCACGGAGATCTTCGCGTGCGGCACCGCCGCCGTCGTCACGCCCGTCGGCGAGCTGCGCTCCCCGCGCGGGGTGACCGCCGCGCCGGCCAGCACCGAGCTGACCATGCGGATCCGCGACGCCCTCGTCGGGATGCAGTTCGGCCGCACCGAGGACACCTTCGGCTGGATGCACCGGGTCTGCTGACCCGCGCGGCCGGTCGGCTGACCGACAGGCCTGGCCCCGATCCACCCGCGCTTCTACTACGACGCGATCCAGTACGGCCCACTGCTCCTCGGCCTGCTGTTCCTCGTCGGGGGCAGCGTCCTCGCCGTGGTCACCGCCGTCCGACGGCCGAAGACGCGGTCCTGACCCCGCTGACGCCAGGCCAGCGAGGCGCGGCGCGGCGCGGTGCCGGGATCGACCGGATCGCTCGGCGCCGCCCGTATCCTCGTGTCGTGACGACGTCCCCGAAGGCGCCGCCGCCCGGCCTGACGGTGGGCGGCTACGCGTTGCGTGCCCGGCTCGGCGAGGGCGGCATGGGCGTCGTCCACCTCGGCCAGAAGCCGGGGGAGCGGCCGGTCGCGATCAAGGTGCTGCGCCCGCACATCGTCGGCGACGACGAGGCCCGCCGCCGGCTGGCCCGCGAGGTCAGCTCGCTGAGCCGGGTCCGCAGCCGTCGCATCGCCGAGATCGTCGACGCCGACCCGTGGGGCGAGATCCCCTTCGTCGCCACGCGCTACGTCCCCGGCCTGTCGCTGCACGACCACGTGCAGGAGGAGGGGCCGCTCACCGGCGACGACCTGGTGTGGTTCGCCGACTGCCTCGGCGAGGCGCTCGAGGCGGTCCACGACGTCGGGGTGCTGCACCGCGACATCAAGCCGTCCAACGTGATCATGGAGGGCCGCACGCCGATCCTCATCGACTTCGGCCTGGCCCGGGTCGCCGACGACTCCCGGATCACGATGACCGGTTGGCTGCTCGGCACGCCGGGCTACCTGGCGCCCGAGATCCTCTACGGCGACGACGCCACCGCCGCCTCCGACGTGCACGCGTGGGCGGCGACGGTCGCCTTCGCGGGCACCGGCCGCGCCCCCTTCGGCCGTGGTCCGTCCGTGGCGGTCATGGACCGCGTCCGACGCGGCGAGCACGACCTCTCCGGTCTCGACCCCGCGATGCTTCCGCTGGTCGAGGAGGCCCTGGCCCCCGCAGCCGAGGACCGCCCGTCGCTCGACGAGGTGCGCGACTGGCTGGAGGACCTGGCCGGTGGCCGCCCGCCCCGCCCCGCCGCGCCGATGACGCAGCCGATGGTGACCTCGATGTACGACGACCTCGCCGCGCCGACGCGCATCGGCACCGGCGTGGCTCCGGCAGCCGAGGACACGGTGCACTGGTCGGACGAGTGGAGCTCGCCCCTCGACGACTTCTACGACGACCGCCTCACCCAGGACGGGGGAGATGCAGGGACGGAACCCCATCGCCAGACGCGCGTCCTGCCCGACGGCACCACGGAGTACGTCTCCTCGGAGTACGGCCCCGTCCGGGAGCGCGTGCCGGCGGGGGAGCGGCTGCGGCGGGCTCTGACGCTGCTGGCCGTCGGAGGTGTCGCGACGGCCGGCATCACCTTCGCCCCCTACGTCGCCCTCGCCGCCATCTTCTTCACCGTCTGGCTGCTCCGCAGCGGCTCGAGGGCCGCCGCGTCGGCGGGCAACCGTCGGAGCCGGCGCGGCATCAAGTGGTACGACGGCATCCAGCTCCTCCTCGCCGCTCCCTGGCACGTGCTGGCCGGGCTGGGCGGGACCCTGGTCCTGCTGCTGTGGAGCCTGGGCATCGGTGCTGCCTTCGCCCTGCTCTGCTTCGCCGCGTCGGTGTCGATCACCACGTCGCTCGCTGTCATCGGGGCCGCGTTCACGATCGGGCTGTGGTGGGGGCCCGGATCCGAGCGCCTGCGCTCACCGGTCCACAGAGCCGTCGACCCGCTCGCCCGGCGCGGCGTGGCGTGGCTGTTGGTCACGCTCATGGTCGCCGCCGGGGCGTCCTTCCTCGGCGCGGCCGCATCCGCGCAGGGGCCGGTGTGGACCCCCGACGACTCGGCGCCCCTCTCGGACGTACGCCTTCCCGGCTGGCTCTGACCTCACGGCCGGTGCAGCGGGACCGGGCGCATCCGGGCGACGAAGAGTCGCCCACCGGCGGACCTCCGCCGAGACTCGACCAGCAGCTCGACCACGACCTCACGGCCGTCCCTCCGCAGCACCGGGACGACGACGGGACGGTCCAGGAGAGGACGGCGCCCGTTGCTGAGGTGCAGGGTGAACCCGGCCAGGTGCGCCTGGTGGTAGCGGGCGGGGATGATCGCCACCAGCCGCCGGCCCAGCAGCTCGGCCGGGTCCTGGTAACCGAGCAGCTCGCAGGCATCCGGGCTGACGACCACGATCCGGTTCGTGTCGTCCGCGGCGATCACGGCCTCCCCCTCGGACGCGGACACCTCGTCCCCTCCCGGAATCTCCTGGTGTGTGACGACCGGGACAGCCTCGGGGTCGCTCGACCACGACGTCGGCGGCTGGCCGTCGACCTGTCGAGACACCTCCCGGCACAGCCAGCGTCGCAGGCCACGTAGCTCGGGCTGGATCGGAGGAGTCAGGAACGCGCCAGAGTCTGCCAGCGCGAGGGCCGAGTCCATGGCCGCGTCGAGGACGGCGAAGTGGGGGACGGAGGGGCGAGGCACGCGGAGCACCTCCCGCGGCGACGACACCCCGGGTTCGACCGCGTGCGCCATCAGCTCCTCCGGGTCGTCGCCGAGATGGGGATCGGGCACGTGCTGGTGCAGGAGGGAGATGGCGTCACTGGCCGCCGCGTGCGCCTCCAGGGCATCCGTAGGGTCGTCGGCGTCGAGGCTGACGAGCAGGTACTCGCGGAGCAGCTCCTCAGCGTGCTCCTGCCACGCGGTGTGCAGCAGGAGCGGCACGTTGAGCAGGACGACGTCGACCGCGTCCTCGCCCGGCGCACCGGGAGACGTGCTGGCGGCCTCGGCGTCCGGAGGGGGCGACGAGGCGATCTCCTCCAGGCGGGTGCCGGAGTCGATCTCGAACCACACCGTCTTGCCGTCCTGGTGGGCGAGGGTTCCCCAGTCGTCGACGAGCTGGTGGAGCAGGCGCAGCCCTCGCCCGGTGCCGGCCGTCGTCGCGTAGGTGCGCGGGGCGGGCGGCTGCGTGCTGCCGTCCGTCACCTCGACGCGGAGCCCGGCATCTCCGACGGACGCGTGGAAGTCGATGGGCGTGCCCGCATGCACGAGCGCATTCGTCACCACCTCACTGACCAGGAGCTGCGCGGTCTCGACCAGGTCCTCGCGCCGTGCCTCCGTCAGGACGTCGCGCACCATCCTGCGCGCCGTGCCGACGCTGGAGGGGTGCGCCCGCAGGTGGGCACCGTCGTCACCCCAACGACGGGGGCGGCGAGGTGTGTCGCAACCCATCACGGCTCCTCCGCCCTGATCGCGTCGCGTGCCCACCGGAGTGCGCCCATACGTGTTCAACGACGCGGACGGTCGGAGGCTATCGCTCAGGGCGCGCCTTGATGTCCCGGGGGTGTCGGGACTCGCGACCCATGACAAGCCCCTCGCGCGGAACGAGTGTGGGGAAGCCGCTGATGGCACGACTTCAGGGAGGGTCGTCATGGTTCACGCACAAGCACTCGCTGCTCCTCAGGAGGCTCGTGACCGCCATCAGGTCGATGTCGTCCTCAAGGCTTCGCGCCACGTACCCGCGCTGGACGGGATCCGGGCCGTGGCCGTCACGGCGGTCCTTGGCTTTCACGGCGGGCTGCCGTGGGCGAGCGGCGGCTTCCTCGGCGTGGACGCGTTCTTCGTGCTCTCCGGCTATCTGATCACGGCGCTCCTGCTGGCCGAGTGGACTCGGAGCGGACGACGGATCGACCTGGCTGCGTTCTGGGGACGCCGGGCACGGCGTCTGCTGCCGGCGCTGCTCCTGATGGTCACGGCCGTGGCGATCGGGGCTCGGGCGCTGCTGCCGCCCCAGGAGGTTCGGTTGCTCCGCGGTGACGGGTTGGCGGCCCTCTTCTACGTCGCGAACTGGCGGATGAGCTCCCGTGGTGGTGACTACTTCGCGCAGACGTCTGCGCCGTCGCCGCTGCAGCACACCTGGTCGCTGGGCATCGAGGAGCAGTTCTACCTGCTGTGGCCACTGGTGCTGTGTGCGGTGCTGTGTCGGGGGCGGCGCCGCCCTACGTCGAAGCGAGCTCAGGCGGGCGGTCGAGCCCACCTGTGGTGGCTCCTCGTCGTGTGCGGCACGGGAGCGTTGGCTTCGACGGCGGCACTCGCGGCGGCGTACTCCCCGGACGACCCGGGCCGGGCCTACTACGGGACCGACACCCGCGGTTCCGGACTCCTGATCGGGGCTGCGCTCGCAGTCCTGCTGGCGCTCCGGAGCGAACGGCGCGCCGAGCCGGGCGGCCTGACGGCGGCGTCCGCCACCCCGCGGATGGTCACCGCAGGGTGGCGTCGAGTGGGCCTGGGTGGGGCGGCAGCGGTGGCGGCAGCGGGCACGGTGTGGGCGTCGACCCGTCTGTCAGGCACGGACGACGTGCTCTACCACGGAGGAATGGCCTTGTTCGCACTCGCGGTGGCGGCAGTGATCGCGCACGTGGTGCTGGTCCCGTCAGGGTGGTCCGCCCGCTTGCTCTCGGTGCCACCACTGCCGGCGCTCGGCCGGATCTCGTACGGCGTCTACCTGTGGCACTGGCCGGTGTTCATCGCCGCCAACGCCGATCGGACCGGACTGAGCGGGCTGCCCCTGTTCACGGTGCGTTGCCTCCTCACCGTGGCCATCGCGTCCATGTCGTACGTGCTCGTCGAGCGCCCGATCCAGCTCCGGGTGCGGCTGAGGCGGCCAGCCTTCGCCGCGACCGCGACCGGGCTCGCGGTCGCGGCCGGGGCGGTGGTGCTGGTCGCCACGACCGCGCCGCCTGCGCTTCCGGCGCAGCCGGCGGAGGTGTCGGTCGTCGACGCGGTGGACCGATTCCTGGAGGGCGACGGTGTCGCCGATGACCGCGGGAGGAGTCCGTCCACGAAGAGGACCGGCCCGCGTCAGTCCCCTGCGACGCCACCCCTGCATCACCGGCGTCCCGGACAGCCGGTGGTGGTCGACGTGTTCGGCGACTCGGTCGCCTGGACGCTGGTGAACTACCTGCCCGACCATCCGGAGCTCGACGTGCGCGACCGTACGCTCATGGGCTGCGGGGTGAGCAGGACTGCCCCCTTCCGCTACTTCGGCCGCGACTATCCCGGGTTGATGCCGACATGCCGGAGCTGGCCCAGGATCTGGCAGGCTGCCGTCGCCCGGGACGATCCGGACGTCGCGTTCATCCTGGTCGGGCGGTGGGAGACCATGGACCGGGTCCTGGACGGACGGTGGACGCACATCGGCGATCCCGAGTTCGACGCCCACCTGCGTGCCGAGCTCGAGCTGGCCATCCGCGTGGCCGGAGCGCGGGGGGCGCACGTGCTGCTCGCGACCGAGCCCTACAACCGGCGCGGCGAACAGCTGGACGGGAGTCTGTACCCGGAGGACGAGCCAGAGCGGGTGACCGCCTGGAACGACCTGTTGCGCGGCGTCGCGAGCCGCCATCCGAACGTGACCGTGATCGAGCTCGGCCGACGAGTCTCCCCGGAGGGTCGCTTCACCTGGACTGCCGGCGGCTACCAGGTCCGTTCCGACGGCCTCCACCTGACACCTTCCGGCGTCCAGGGCTGGATAGCTCCGTGGTTGCTTCCTCAGCTGGTAGGTGCCGTACCGGAGTGACGTGCTGTCGGGTCCCCCCTCAAGGGTCTTCCCCACTCGGTCTCGCAGCGCTACGGTCCCCCAACCACAGCGTTGAAAGGGACCACATGAACCTCAGCGTAAGCATTGTCGGGCGCCGGATCGGCGTCGCGATGACCGCACTCACCCTCGGCGTCGGCCTGGCCCACCCGGTCGCGGCGGCACCGGCCGGGGACAGCACCGACTGCATCGACTACGGCGATCTCGCGGACGCCCCCGCGGGCACCATCCCGCGTGACGACCTGCACACCGTGCACAAGGATCCGCTCGCCAAGGCGGTCAAGGCCGCCACGTCCGCCCGGGGCAAGGGCGGCCGGGACACCACGGCCGCCGCGTTCGCGCCGGTCACCATCCCGGTCCGCTTCAACGTCGTCTACAAGGACGTCGGCCAGGGCGGGGGCTATCTGTCCGACGCCCGGATCAACAAGCAGATCCAGGTGCTCAACAAGGCCTACGCCGGCACCGGGTTCTCCTTCGTGCTCGAGGACATCGAGCGCAAGGCCCAGCCCGAGTGGTTCAACCTCGTCTCCGCCAACGGGGCGACGCCGCGCTACTACCGCGGCAGTGGCAAGGAGGTGAAGATGAAGCAGTACTTCTACGGCGACAGCGACTCGGAGACGCTGAACATCTACACCGCCTCGCTCGCGCAGTTCCTGCTCGGCTGGGCCTACTACCCGTCCAGCTTCGACCCCGCCGCCACCGAGGGCAACCCGCTGCCGCAGTACCTCGACGGGGTCGTGCTCGACTACCGCACCCTGCCCGGCGTCAAGGGCGACACCGGTGACACAACGCGAGATTCGGTCTATGGCGAGGGCGACACCGCGACCCACGAGGTCGGCCACTGGCTCGAGCTCTACCACACCTTCCAGGGCGGGTGCACCGAGCCGGGCGACTACGTCGACGACACGGCCGCCGAGGCCTCACCGGCCTTCCAGTGCCCGATCGGTCGCGACACGTGCACGGACACGGGCGTCGACCCCGGCGTGGATCCGATCCACAACTTCATGGACTACACCTACGACGCCTGCATGTACGAGTTCACGCCCGGCCAGGCCACCCGGATGCAGACGGCCTGGACGAGCTACCGCGACATCCCGTAGCCCGAACACGCCCGGACGAGGACCCCGGCCCGGCAGCGGAGGCTCCCGCCCCCGCCGCCGGTCCGGGGTTCGTCTCGTCTACGCGGCGGGGTGCCGCGCCTTCCGGCGCCTGGTGAGGCGGTCCGGGACGGAGACGCCGGCAAGCAGCTGTGCCGCGGACTCGAGCTCGAGCTCCTGGATCCGGGTGCGGAGCCGGCTCTCGGCCGTGCGCCAGAGCGTGGCGGAGTGTGCGAACTGGTGCTGCGCGACGGTCCCCGGCGGAGCACCGTCGCGGCGGGCTTCCTGGGACAGCGCACGGTCGGCGAAGTCGTCAGCTGCTTCCTGCAGCTCACGAATCACCTCGGTCCGCTCGTCGAACGTGCCGCCGTTCATGCCTCGAGTGTCCGCGCGCGGCGTGTGCGTTTTCGGCTGAACACGCGAAAACGTACCGAATTTCGCGCGGTGGACCAGTCCACGACGACTCATCCGCTGCCTCGAGGTGCCCCGTCTCCGCGCCGCAGGAACATGCCCAACACGCGGTATGCGCCGCTCGACGTCCGCGTCGATGCTGATGGCGGGAGGACGTCGTCCACGTGCTCGAGGAGGGCGAGGCCATGACTCGCGTGGGGATCATTCGGGGAACGGGGCGCGCCGTCAGAGGTCCCGGATCCACAGCGGGCTCGCCGGCCCGGTGGCGGATGCTGCTCGCCACTCTGCTGGCCTCCACCAGCGTCACCGCTGTCGCGCTGGGGAGCACAGACGCACGTGGCGCTCTGCCCTCCGGTTTCCAGGAGACGGTGGTCCTCACCGGTCTGACGAACCCGACCGCGGTGCAGTTCGCCCCCGACGGCCGCGTGTTCGTCGCCGAGAAGCGGGGCGTCATCAAGGTCTTCGACTCGCTCACCGACACGACGCCCGACGTCTTCGCCGACCTCAACGTCAACGTGCACAACTTCTGGGACCGAGGACTGTTGGGGATGGCGCTCGACCCCGGCTTCCCGGCCGAACCGTACGTCTATGTGCTCTACACCTACGACCACGTCCTGGGATCCTCCGCCGCCGCCCCGCGCTGGGGAACCCCGGGTGTGTACTCCGACCCCTGTCCGAACCCACCGGGTGCCACTGCTGACGGGTGTGTCGTCAGCGGGCGACTGTCCCGGTTGCAGGCAGCGGGCAACACCAGCACCGGCCCGGAGCAGGTGCTGATCGAGGACTGGTGCCAGCAGTACCCGAGCCACTCGGTGGGCAGCATCGAGTTCGGCGCCGACGGTGCCCTGTATGCCAGTGGCGGCGACGGCGCGAGCTTCAACTTCGTCGACTACGGGCAGGACGGGTCCCCGGTGAATCCGTGTGGTGACCCGCCGGGCGCCGCGGGGACGCCCCTCATCCCCCCGACGGCCGAGGGTGGTGCCTTGCGCAGCCAGGACCTCCGCACCTCGACGGATCCGGTGTCCCTCGACGGCACCGTGATCCGCGTGGACCGCGCTACTGGTGCCGGCGTGGCGGGCAACCCGTTGGCGTCCTCCGCGGACCCGAACGCTCGCCGCATCATCTCCTACGGGTTGCGCAACCCCTTCCGGATCACCGCCCGGCCGGGGACGAACGAGATCTGGGTGGGTGACGTCGGCTGGAACGACTGGGAGGAGATCAACGTCATCCCCTCGGCCGGCCAGATGCAGAACTTCGGGTGGCCCTGCTACGAGGGCGCGCAGCGCCAGGCGGGTTACGACGGCGCCAACCTGAGCATCTGCGAGAACCTGTACGCCTCGCCCGGGGCGGTGACGGCACCGTTCCACGCCTACCACCACAACGCCCGTGTCGTGCCCAACGAGTCGTGCCCGGTCGGGAGCTCCTCGATCGCCGGACTGCAGTTCGAGTTCGCTGCCGGCCAGCACTCCTATCCCGCCGAGTACGACGACGCGCTCTTCTTCGCCGACTACTCCCGCGACTGCATCTGGGTCATGCCCAAGGGAGCCGACGGCAAGCCAGCCCCCGGTCTCGTGCGGACCTTCGTCTCAGGTGCGGCGAACCCCGTCAACCTGCAGGTCGGACCCGGCGGCGACCTGTTCTACGTCGACTTCGACGGCGGGACGATCCGGCGCATCACCTACCAGTCCAGCAACCAGGCGCCAGTGGCCGTGGCCACCGCGACGCCCACCTCCGGGGCGGCTCCGCTCACCGTGGCGTTCGACGGGACAGCGTCGCACGACCCGGACACCGGCGACGTCATCACCTACGCCTGGGACCTCGACGCCGACGGGGCTTTCGACGACTCGACGAGCCCACAGCCGACGTACACCTACACCGTCTCCGGCACCTACGCGGCGTCGCTGCGGGTCACCGACAGCAAGGGCTCCACGGCCTCGGACACGGTCGTCATCTCGGTCGGCAACACGGCTCCGACGCCCACCATCAGCACGCCCGCGTCCGGGACCACCTGGAAGGTCGGCGACGTCATCAGCTTCTCCGGCTCAGCGACCGACGCCCAGGACGGCACCCTGCCGCCGTCGGCGCTGTCGTGGAAGCTGCTGATGCAGCACTGTCCGTCGAACTGCCACAGCCACGAGATCCAGACGTGGGCCGGGGTCGCCGGCGCCTCGTTCACCGCTCCGGACCACGAGTACCCCTCGCACCTCGAGCTGCGGCTCACCGCGACCGACTCCGGCGGAATGTCGGCCACCCAGACCGTCCGGCTGGATCCGCGCACGGTCTCGCTGACGTTCCAGACCAACCCGGGTGGGCTGTCCCTCACCGTCGGAAGCAGCACGTCCAAGGCATCATTCACCAGGACGGTCATCGTCGGATCCAGCAACTCGATCAGTGCCCCGTCGCCCCAGAAGAAGGGCTCCAAGTCCTACCAGTTCGTGTCCTGGTCCGACGGGGGTACGCAGACCCACAACATCATCGCTCCCGCGACCAGCCAGACCTACACGGCGCGGTTCCGCTGATCGGAGGATCTCCGTGCTGGCCCTCAGTCCACCAGGTACTGGTCCGCCCACGCACTGATGATCCGCGCCGCCCGCTTGGCCTGGCCCGGTGCGGTGAGGAGGTGGTCAGACCCCTCGAGCGAGACGAAGCTGCGCGGGTGCCGGGCCGCCTTGAAGATCTCGCTCGCGTTGGCGATGCCGACAGTGTTGTCGGTGGGGGAGTGCATCACCAGCAGCGGCCGACGCAGGCCGACGATCGCGTCGTGCAGGTGCGCGCGGCGTACGTCCTCGACGAACTCACGCTTCAGCTGCAGGGTCTTGTTGCCGAACCGCGCGGGTGCCTCGCCCTCGGCCAGCACCCGCTCGACCACGGCGTCGTACTGGTGCTCGACGTGGGAGGGGTCGTACGGCGCGCCGACGGTCGCGATCGCCCGAGCCTGGGGGACGTCGCGTGCCGCGGCGATCACCGCCGCGCCGCCGAACGAGTGGCCCACCAGGAGCTCGACGTGGCGCCCGGTCGACTCCAGGAAGCGCGCGGCCTGCGCGGTGTCGGCGACCTTGTGGGAGAAGGACCCGTCGCCCCAGTCGCCCTCGGAGTCGCCGAGGCCGAGGTTGTCGAAGCGCAGCATCCCGATGCCTTCCGCCGCGAGCTGCTTGCAGATCCGCGCGGCCGCGGGGCAGTCCTTGCCGAGGGTGAAGCCGTGGGAGAACACACCCCAGCCCCGGACATCTCCCTCCGGGAGGTCGAGGAGACCCGCGAGCGTCTCGCCGGAGGTGCTGGGGAAGCTCACGCGCTCGGCCATGCCGACATCGTGCCCGATCAGCGGCGCTCACGCGCGGCGCAGCCGATGCACGTCCGCGCGGCCGGCAGGGCCTCGAGCCGGGCCTCGCCGACCGGCTCGCCGCAGCGCTCGCACACGCCGTACGTCCCCGCGTCGAGGCGGGCGAGTGCGGCGTCCACCTCGGCCAGGTGGTGGCGCACCTGCTGGACCAGCGCGCCGATCTGCGAGCGCTCGAACGCGATGGTGTGGCCCTCGGGGTCGTGCTCGTCGTCGGCGTTGGTGTCGAGGGACGCCGCGACGACGTCGTCGAAGTCGCTCGTCAGGCTCGCGAGGCGCGACGTCGTCCGACGCCGCGCCTCCTGCAGCCTCTCGCGTGCCTCCACATGGCCATCATGGCTGTCGGCACCGACTGCTTGAATGCGGGCATGAGCCTGGTGACGTGGCAGGACCTCTGCATCGACGCCCTCGACGTGGACGCGCAGACGCGCTTCTGGGCCGCGGTCAGCGGGCTGGAGGTCGCCGACGCCGAGCCGCCGGCTCGCCTCGCGGGCCCGACGAGCAAGCACACGCTCTGGGTCAATCCCGTCGACCGACCGCACCGCACCAAGAACCGCACCCACCTCGACATCGACTGCGCCTCGGTCGCGGAGCTGGTCGCCCTGGGGGCTCGCGTGCTGGCGCCGTCGGAGGAGACCGGCGTCGGATGGACCGTGATGGCAGACCCGGAGGGCAACGAGTTCTGCGCGTTCGTCCGGAGCGCCGACCGGCTCCCCGACTACCGGCTGCACGGGATCGGCATCGACTGCCGCGACCCCGAGACCCTCGCGCGCTGGTGGGGCGAGGCCTTCGGCGCCGACCCCGAGCACGACATGACGTACGACGGCTGGACCCTCACCGGCGTCGCGGTCGACGAGCGGATGACGCTCGACTTCAATCCCGTCCCCGAGCCGAGGACGGAGCCAAACCGCCTGCACTGGGACGTCGTCGGACGCGTCGACGACCTGCTGGCGCGCGGCGCGACCCACCTGTGGGACCAGCCGACGTGGACCGTGCTGGCCGACCCCGAGGGCAACGAGTTCTGCGTCTTCCCTCCCGACTGATCCGGTCTGTGCCCACGGGGCTAGGACGTCAGGACCAACCGGAGGTCCGCACCGAGGATCCCGGCCAACCGGCCGGCCTCCTCCTCGAGCGCCGCGTCGGGCCGTGGGCGATCGTCCAGCCACGTCACCGTCAGCTCGTCACGTCGGCGCGACCAGGTGCCGCACACGACCCCGCCGGCGGTCACCGGGTTGGCCTTGCGTGTCATCAGGTCGCGTCGCGGTGACGGGGTGACGTGGACGTCCTTGGTCCCTGGACCCATCACCCACTGGTCGTGCCCGGGGAGGAAGCGCACCGCCGCGGACGGCCGTGCGAGCGCCAGCGCATCGACGTCCTCGTGCAGGACGTACGCCTCGGTGCCCTCCAGGTCGATCGGGACCAGTCGGTCCCCGAGCTCGGCGAGCCAGCTCCCGAGCCGCTTCCGACCGGCGCTCAGCCCGTCGCCGAGCCAGTGGTGGAGGTTGTCGAGCGGTGCCGGTCCGTAGGTCCGGAAGTAGGCGGTGATCGCTCGCGGACCGGCCTCGTCGAGGTCCGGGATGCCCGCCCACCTCGGGTTGTCGGCGAGGCTGTGCAGAAGGCGCTGTCCGTCACGGACCGCGCCCAGGCTCGCGTCCCCCTGCCACGTCAGCGGCTTGATCAGGGTGCCCGCGCCCTCGTCGAAGACCGGCTGCAGGTGACGGTAGGCACGCTGCCGGGCCAGCGCTTGGCCCAGCTCGGGCACGGTCAGCGGTCCGTCGGCCAGGGCCTCGCGCACCGCGGCCCGGAAGTCGGGCCAGTCCGAGGGAGTGAGCCGGTAGTGGTCGACCCAGCTCTGCAGCTCCCACTGGCGACCGGCGGCCCGGAGTGCCAGGTAGGTGCCGCCCTCCTGGGGGGACAGGTAGTGCATGGCCCCGCGGAGCGCGAACATCTTGATCACCTCGCCGTCGTCCAGCGCACGTGCCAACTCGCCCGGCTGCGACACCTGCCGGCGCGTGCGCACGGCGAGCTCGGCGAGGGACTCGTCCATCGCGAGCACCGCACCCAGGCGGCGTACGACGTCGGCGGGCGACGCGGTGCCCACCGGTTCGAGGAACTGGCGCTCCATCCGCCAGGAGAGCGCCTGCCGCCATGTCGTCGCTGCCTCGGTCGCCCGCGTCATCCCGGCAGCCTCGCACGCGTCGCGGACGCCAGGCGTCCGGCTTCGGACCGGATCGCGAGACGTCGATCTCACGCCGAGCGAATCGGGCACCATCGTCTCGTGACCACCAGCACGATCTTCATTGCCTAGCGCGACGGGACTCCCCGCCGCGCCGACCTCCTGCACCCCAGGAGGTTTTTTTGTACCCACTGACCGAGAGAACTTCCGATGGACCTGCACGGCGCGTTCCACGTCTACGACACCACCCTGCGCGACGGCGCCCAGCAGGAGGGGCTCAACCTGTCCGTCGCCGACAAGCTGAGCATCGCCAGGCAGCTCGACGACCTGGGTGTGGGCTACATCGAGGGCGGCTGGCCGGGCTCCAACCCCAAGGACACCGAGTTCTTCCGCCGCGCCGGTCAGGAGCTGGAGCTGCGCCACGCCAAGCTCGCGGCGTTCGGCGCGACCCGGCGCGCGGGCGTACGAGCCGCGGACGATCCGCTGGTCGCCGCCCTGCGCGACAGCGGGGCGGGTGTCGTCACCCTGGTGGCCAAGTCGCACGACCGCCACGTCGAGCTCGCGTTGCGCACCACGCTGGAGGAGAACCTCGCGATGGTGTGCGACACCGTCACCCACCTGCGCGAGGAGGGGCAGACCGTCTTCCTCGACGCGGAGCACTTCTTCGACGGCTACCGCGGCAACCGGGCGTACGCCCTGGAGGTGCTGCGCACCGCGGCCGAGGCCGGTGCCGAGGTCGTCGCGCTCTGCGACACCAACGGCGGCATGCTGCCCGACTGGGTCTCCGACGTCGTCCTCGACGTGATCGAGTCGACCGGCGCGCGCGTCGGCATCCACGCCCACAACGACAGCGGGTGCGCCGTCGCCAACTCCCTCGCCGCCGTCGCCGCCGGCGCGACGCACGTCCAGGGCTGCATCAACGGCTACGGCGAGCGCACCGGCAACGCCGACCTCGTCACCGTCGTCGCCAACCTCGAGCTCAAGCTCGACCGCAACGTCCTGCCCCCCGGCCTGCTCCGAGACGCCACCCGCATCGCCCACGCCGTCGCCGAGGTCACCAACGTCCCGCCCGCCTCACGCCAGCCCTACGTCGGAACGTCGGCGTTCGCGCACAAGGCCGGGCTCCATGCGAGTGCGATCAAGGTCGACCCCAACCTCTACCAGCACATGGACCCGGTCGGCGTCGGCAACGACATGCGCCTGCTCGTCTCGGACATGGCCGGCCGCGCCTCGATCGAGCTCAAGGGCCGCGAGCTCGGCTACGACCTGTCCGACGACCGCGAGCTGGTCACCCGTGTGACGGCGCGGGTCAAGGAGATGGAGCAGAACGGCCACACCTTCGAGGCGGCCGACGCGTCCTTCGAGCTGCTGCTCGCCGAGGAGGTCGAGGGCACCCGTCCGTCGTACTTCGACGTCGAGTCGTGGCGGGTGATCACCGAGACCCGTCCCGACGGCGAGGCGATCTCCGAGGCGACGGTGAAGCTACGGGCGGAGGGCGTCAGGTACGTCGTCACGGGTGAGGGCAACGGCCCCGTCAACGCCCTCGACGCCGCACTGCGCGAGGCGATCGGCCAGGCCTTCCCCGAGGTCGCGAAGTTCGAGCTGATCGACTACAAGGTCCGCATCCTCGACCAGGGCCACGGCACGGACGCCATCACCCGCGTGCTCATCGAGACCACCGACGGCGAGTCGTCCTGGGTCACCGTCGGCGTCGGCGCCAACGTGATCGAGGCCTCGTGGGGTGCGCTGGTGGACGGGCTGACCTTCGGCCTGCGGCGCCACCACCGCTGAGCTCAGGCGCCGACCACTCGGCGTACGAGGTCGTCCCAGCCCGCCTCGACCCGCTCGACCGGGATCCGGTCGCGGGTGACCTGCTGCTCCAGCACCACCGCCTCGAGTGGTGCGAGCAGGGCCGTGGCGAGCAGCTGCAGGTCGCCGTCGACGCCCAGCTCGCGGAGAAGGTAGCGCGCGTGCAGGTTGGCGAACGACATCGCGGCCACCGACCGTTGGCCCGCCTTGCCGGCGGCCTCGATGAGGGAGGCGTGCGTGAGGTTGGTCCGCAGTCGCGAGTGACCGAACGCCAGCAGCCGCTCCATCGCCGGGGCGCCCGGCCCGAGCGGCGGGGGGCCCGAGAGCACCGATGCCTGCCACTGCGTCTCGGACGTGTTCAGCACCGCGGCCATCAGGCCCTCGCGGCTCTCGAAGCGCCGGAACAACGTCCCCTTGCCGACCCCGGCCTCCGACGCGACCGTGTCCATCGTCACGCTGTCGACCCCCTGCGTCTCCACCAGGCGGAGCGCCGCTGCGAGGATGGCCTCGCGGTTGCGCGCCGCGTCGGCCCGCTCCCGGGCGGGCTCGTCGGCCAGGGGGAGCAGTCGGGTCACGCCGCCAGCCTAGGCACGGAGAAACTTCGTCCGCATCGGAATAGAAGCGGACCGCGGTCCGTTTAAGCCTGCATGACTACTGACAAGCAGACCCGTGTCGCCGTCCTGCTCGGCTCCACCCGCGCCGGAAGCCTCAACCGCCGCATCGCCGAGCACCTCCGCGACCACGCCCCCGCGGGTGTCACCGTCGACGTCGTCGAGGGCCTCGACGACGTCCCGTTCTACACCGAGGAGCTCGACGGCGAGACCGCGCCCGCCAGCGCCTCCGCGCTGCGCCAGGCCGTCGCCTCCGCGGACCGCGTCCTCGCGGTAACGCCGGAGTACAACGGCACCATGCCGGCCGTCCTCAACAACGCCATCGACTGGCTGTCGCGCCCCTACGGCCAGGGCGCCATCGTCGGCAAGCCCTTCGCGGCCATCGGCGCCACCCCGACGCCGTACGGCGGCAAGTGGTCGCACGAGCACGCCCGTCACTCCGCCACCATCGCCGGAGCCGTGGTCGTCGACGGGATCGTCGTCGACGTGGCCGCCCTCGAGGGTGACCCGCTGGCCGACGAGGCGTCGGTCCAACGCCTGCTCGGTGCCCTCGACGACCTCGTCGCCCACCAGGTCGAGGCCGCCGTCGCCTGACCCGGACCGACCGAGCCCGGCCAACTGGCCTGTGGGCCGGTACGGTCGGCGTGTGCTGCACGACCTGACCGCGCTCGAGCAGGGCGACGCCGTACGCAACGGTGACGTGTCGCCGCTCGAGCTGGTCGAGCACTACGCCGGCCGTGCCGACCGGGTCGGTGCGTTCGTCACGACCACCCACGAGCTGGCTCGTGACCATGCGCGCCGGCTCACTGTGACGGGACGACCTGCGGACGCCGGTCCGCTCTGGGGCGTCCCCACGGCCATCAAGGACCTGCACCCCACGGCCGGGGTGCGCACCACCTTCGGCTCGGCGGCGTACGACGACTTCGTGCCGCAGGTGTCCGACGAGCTCGTCGTCTCGATCGAGGCGGCGGGCATGCCGAGCCTCGGCAAGACGAACACCCCGGAGTTCGGCTCGCCCTGCTACACCGAGCCCGACGTCGCCCCGCCTGCGGTGACACCGTGGGACACCACGCGCACCGCCGGCGGGTCGTCCGGTGGTGCCGCGGCCGCGGTCGCCGCCGGGCTGCTGCCGGTCGCGCCCGGCTCCGACGGGGGCGGCTCCATCCGGATCCCCGCCTCCTGCTGCGGACTCGTCGGCCTCAAGCCTTCGCGCGGGCGGGTCAGCGGAGCCCCGATGTACGGCGACCCCGTCGGTCTCGCGACCGCCGGCACGCTCGCGCGTACGGTCCGCGACGCGGCGGCGCTGCTCGACGTCCTGGCCGGCCGTCGGGTCGGTGACCCCTTCTGGGCGCCGCCGCCGTCCGCATCCTTCCTCGCGGCGTGTGACCGGGACCCCGGCAGGCTCCGTGTCGGGCGCTTCGCCGTCCCCGTCATCACCGACACCACCGTCGCCCCGTCGAGCGTCCTCGCCTGGGATGACGCGTCCCGGCTGCTGGAGTCGCTCGGCCACGACGTCGAGGGCGTGGCGGTCCCGATCCCACCCGAGGCGGTCGCCGACTTCGAGACCTGTTGGGCGGTGCTCACCGCGCTGTCGCCGGCGCCGCCGGGTCGCGAGGACCGGCTCCGTCCGCTGACCCGCTGGCTCGCCGAGCGCGGGCACGCGGTCAGCGGCCCGGAGTTCGGGCTGGCCATCGGTCGGCTGCGCCAGCACGCGGCGGCCGCGCTGGCGTCGCTGGCGCCGTACGACGTCGTCCTCACCCCGACCCTCGCGGCCCCTCCGGTCGAGGTCGGAGCGTTGCGCGACGACGCCGACCCCGCGCGCGACTTCGCCAACCAGAAGGCCTTCACGCCCTGGACCAGTGCGTGGAACGTCACCGGGATGCCGGCCGTCTCGCTGCCGCTGCACATGACCGGCGACGGCCTGCCGGTCGGGGTGATGCTGGCCGCGCGGCCGGCCGAGGAGGAGCTGTTGCTGTCGGTCGCCGCGCAGGTCGAGGCGGCTGCCCCATGGCTGGACAGACGACCGCCCGGCTGGTGAGGTGGCGGCATGGGTGAGCTGACGCCGTACATCTGCGTCGCCGACGCGCGCCGCTCGATCGAGTGGTACGTCGACGTGCTCGGAGCCCAGGTGGTGTTCGAGCCGATCGTCATGGACGACGGCCGCATCGGTCACGTCGAGCTCGCCGTCGGTGACGGGCGCTGGATGATGTCCGACGAGTTCGCGAGCGCCGGAGTGGCGGCGCCCGACACGTCCCGCGGTGCGGCGATCTCGCTGCACCTCGAGGTCGACGACGTCGATGCGGTCTGCGAGCGCGTGGTCGGGTCCGGCGTCACGCTGGACCGGGGCCCGGAGGACAGCCCGCCTGCGGGGCGGGTGGCGGTGTTCCGCGACCCGTTCGGGCACCGGTGGTTCGTCAACCAGCCGCTGACCGCGACCTGAACGGCGTTCAGGTTAGGGTGGTCGCGAACGCCTCGTCGACGTAGGACCCAGGCCAGGAGGGTGTGTGGCTCACAACCGCAGCGACGTGCTGGCGCACGCCGTCACCCTGCTCGACACCCACGGACTCGCCGCGCTGACCATGCGCAGGCTGGGGGCCGAGCTCGGCGTGCAGCCGAGCGCGATCTACCACCACTTCGCCAGCAAGCAGGCGCTGCTCGCTGCGGTCGCCGACGAGATCCTGGCCCGTGGTGCCCGTCCGAGGACGGCGGCTGAGTGGCCCGACCAGCTGCGCGAGGTCTGCTCGGAGCTGCGCCACGCGATGCTCGCCTGTACCGACGGCGCCGACGTCGTCGCCACGGTGTGGGCCTTCGGCCTCGGCGCGGAGGCGCCGGTGAAGGAGATGGAGGCGATCCTCACCTCCGCCGACGTTCCGGACGAGCTGGTGGCCGTCGCGTCGCGGACGCTGGTCCACTACGTCTTCGGGCACGCCTTCGAGGAGCAGACCGCGCGCCAGGCGGTCAGCCTCGGCGCGGTCGAGCGGTCCCTGGAGTCGCTGCCCGACTTCGACCTGGGGCTCGCGCTGGTCATCGACGGCCTGCGGGCCCGCCTCCACGGGGCGGCTTGAGCGGCCCCCGGTCCGCTCGACGCGCGGCATGACGCGCGGCAGGCGACCACGACGCGCACCCAGTCGTCAGGCGGAGGTGTCGACAGCGGCGCCGTGGAGCTCCGCGAGGAGCACGGCGCCGGCGAGGTCGAGCCGGGTCCCCTTGAGCACGGCCGCGGAGAGGTCGACGCCGTCGAGGCTCGCGCCGCGCAGGTCGGCTCGGTCGAGGTTGGCCTCCCTCAGCAGCGCACGGTCGAGCCGAGCCCGGGCCAGGGTGGCGAGGGTGAGGTCGGACATCGACAGGTCGGCCTCGCGGAGGTCCACACCAGAGAGGTCGAGCCGCGAGAGGTTCGTGCCGCGGATCGTGACGCCGAGCCACGAGCCGCCGGTCACCGTGAGCGGTCGGAGCACGCACTCGGAGAAGACGCTGCCGACCAGCTTGCAGCCGTCGAGCGTCGCGTCGAAGAACGACGTACGCCGGAAGTCGCAGCCGACGAACGCGGTCGCGGTGTGGGTCGAGGCGTTGAAGCGCCCGCCGTGGAAGGTGCACCGCTCGAACGTCGCGCCCGACGTGGTGGCCTCGGAGAGGTCGACGTCGGTGAAGGTGCACTCGACGAAACGGGCCGCGCCGAGGTCGTCGCCATACCAGTCGTCGCCCCGGAAGTGCTCGCCTGTGGCTGTCCGGGGCTCGGTCACGGCAGCCACCGTATCCGCGGCGCCGGACGGATAGGGTCATCCCCGTGATTGCGTCCCACCGACACCGCTTCATCTTCCTCAAGACCCGCAAGACGGCGGGAACGAGCGTGGAGATCGCCCTGTCCAAGGTGTGCGGACCCGACGACATCATCACCGAGATCAGCCCCGAGGACGAGGCGCTGCGCCAGGCCGCCGGTGGCCGGGCGCCGCAGAACTTCGAGTCGCCGCCTCTGCCGCGCAAGGCCTACAACCACATGGGCGCCAAGGCCACGCGAGACCTGGTCGGGGCGGAGGCGTTCGCCGACTACTTCACCTTCGCGATCGAGCGGAACCCGTGGGACGCGGTCGTCTCGCTCTACTTCTGGAAGTACAAGGACCGCCCCGAGCTGCCGGACTTCGAGGCCTACGTCCAGGAGATCTGGATCGAGCAGCTGGCCAACAACCGCCGGCTCTACCGCATCGGCGGCAAGATGGCGCTCGACCGGGTGCTGCGCTACGAGAGCCTCGACGCCGAGCTCCGCGAGGTCTGGGAGCAGCTCGCCCTGCCCGGTACGCCGGACCTGCCGCGCGCCAAGGGCAACGCTCGCCCGGCGGGGCACTACCGGGAGCTCTACACCGACGCCTCGCGCGAGCGGGTGGCGACGGTGTTCGCGGACACGATCGAGACCTTCGGCTACGAGTTCTGATGTTCGCGCCCGGCGAGGTGATCTCGCGACGCGAGGTGCTCCACGGCGAGCTGTGGCTCTCGCACCCCGTGACGGTGGTCGCCGACGACGGCGACGTCCTGGCGACGCGGCTCGACCCGGGGTCGCCGTTCACCTTCCCCGACCACCCGTTCGGGTCGCATCCGTGGCGCGCACACGCGCAGTGGGGCGGCTCGACCGTCCTCCACCTCACCCGGGCCGGCACGGCGTACGGCGTGTGGAAGTTCTTCGACACCGACGGCACGTTCCGTCACTGGTACGTCAACTTCGAGCCGCCGCTCACGCGCGTGCCGGGCGGCTACGACACAGGTGACCACGGCCTGGACCTGATCATCCATCCCGACGGTCGGCGGGAGTGGAAGGACGTCGAGGACCTCCACCACCAGCGGGCCGAGGGCCGGATCTCGCTCGAGACGGTCGGCGAGGTGCTGGCGACCGCCGCTGGGCTGGTGGGGCTGCTCGATGAGGACCGGCGCTGGTGGGCCGGCTGGGACGACTGGACGCCTTTCGGCTAGGTCGAGGTCCGCTCGCACATGGTGCGAGTGGACGTCGACCTAGGCCGACGCGAGCAGACGCTCGCACTCGGCGATCAGCCTCGCCCGCAGGGGAGCGCCCCGCTCGGCGAACCCGCGCTGCGCCTCGACGTACGCCGCCTTGCCCTCCGCCGTCTCGATCGTGACCGGCTCGAAGCCGAGGTCGGCGAGGTCGTACGGCGCCGCGCGCATGTCGAGCACGCGGATGTCGCGGGCGAGCTCGAAGCAGTCGGCGACCAGCTCGCTGGGAACCATCGGGGTGAGCCGGAAGGCGTGCTTGTAGAGGTCCATCCCCGCATGCAGGCAGCCCGGCTGCTCGAGCTCCGCCCGGTCGTCACGACCCGGCTGGAGGGTGTTGAGCGGGCGCGCCGACGGGGTGAAGAAGCGGAAGGCGTCGAAGTGCGAGCAGGCGATCCGGTGAGACTCGACCACTGCGTCCGTGCCCTGCTGTCCCAGTCGCAACGGCCAGTCGTGGCGGGTCCCGGACCCGGACTGGGAGGCCCGGTGGACCATCGCCCACTCGTGCAGGCCGAAGCAGCCGAACTGCGGTGCGCGCCCCGCGGTGGCGGTGAGGAGGGTGTGCAGCTGCGTGATGAGCGGCCTCTGCGAGGCGAGGTACGACGACGAGACGGCGACGGGGTCGGGGGAGTAGCCCTTGAGGTCGGCGTAGTCAGCTGCGTCCTCGAGGGCAACGCCGAAGCCGGGGTGCCACCGCCGCAGCTGCGCGGGACGCTGGGAGTAGTAGGTGAAGAGGAAGTCGTGGACCGGGTGCTTGACCTTGTCGGCCCGGCGCGCGAGGTGCGGCTCGACGAACTCGTCGACGCGAGTGGCGTGGGCGTCGGCCAGGGGACGCCACTCGGCCGCGGGAAGCACCTTCACTGGCCCGAGTCTAGGGCCAGACCAGTGGCTCATCCGCTCGACCCAGGAGCCGATCGAGCGGACACTGACGAGATGGACAGCGACCGCAGTGCCGGCCTCGACCGCGCGCACGCCCTGGCTCTCGAGTGGCACGCCTCGCTCGCCGACCGCCCGGTGCCGCCCCGCCTGACGACCGAGGGCGTGGCCGGGCGCCTCGACCCGGTCCTTCCCGACGGTCCGACCGATGCGGCGACGGTCGTCGACGAGCTCGCCGAGGCCTGCGGCCCGGGGCTGACGGCGATGCCCAGCGGTCGGTTCTTCGGCTTCGTCATCGGCGGCACCCACCCCGCAGCGCTCGCCGTCGACTGGCTGGTGAGCGCGTGGGACCAGAACTCCGGCCTGCGCATGCTGACCCCCGCCCACTCCGCGATCGAGGACCTCACCGAGACGTGGCTGCTGGACCTGCTGGGCCTGCCTCCGGGCAGTGCCGTCGGCTTCGTGACCGGCGGGACCATGGCCAACTTCACGTGCCTCGCGGCGGCTCGCGACGAGGTGCTGCGTCGCCACGGCTGGGACGTCGCGGCACAGGGACTGACCGACTCACCCGGCGTACGCGTCCTCGTCGGGGCCGAGCGGCACGACACCATCGACCTGGCGCTGCGCTACCTCGGGCTCGGCTCGCCCGAGCCGGTCGCGGCCGACGACCAGGGCCGCATCGAGCCCGCCGCCCTGGCGGCCGCCCTCGACGCGGGCGACGGTCGCCCCACGATCGTCTGCCTCCAGGCCGGCAACGTGCACTCCGGCGCGTTCGACCCGTTCGAGGCGTGCATCGCGGCGGCGCACGACGCAGGCGCGTGGGTCCACGTCGACGGGGCCTTCGGTCTCTTCGCCGCCGCCTCGCCGGCGCGGCGCTACCTCGTCGCGGGCCAGGACGCCGCCGACTCCTGGGCGACGGACGCCCACAAGACGCTCAACGTCCCCTACGACTGCGGCCTGGCGATCGTCCGCGACCGGGCAGCACTGCGCGCGGCGATGGGCATGCACGGCGACTACCTCATCCACGACGCCGCCGGGGAGCCGTTCGACAAGGTCCCCGAGATCAGCCGCCGCGGCCGCGCGTTCCCGGTCTGGGCGGTGCTGCGCTCGCTCGGCCGCGACGGCGTCGCGGCGCTGGTCGACGGGTTCTGCGACCACGCGCGGACCTTCGCCGACGGCATCGCGGCCATCGAGGGGGCCGAGGTGCTCAACGACGTCGAGTTCACCCAGGTCTGCGCGACCTTCGGCGACGACGAGCGCACCCGCGCGGTGGTCGATGCGATGCTCGCCGATGGCACGGCGTGGACGACGGGCTCCCGGTGGCGCGCCCGCGCGGTCCTGCGCGTCAGTGTCAGCAACTGGTCGACGACGACCGAGGACGTGGAGGCCAGCCTCGCCGCGCTGCGGCGCGCAGCCGCTCGATAGGCTCGCGCGCATGCGCATCTGTCGGTTCAGCACGGGCGAGGAGCCGCGGTTCGGCGTCGTCACCGGGGAGGTCGACCAGTTCGGCCAGCCCGCCGAGGACTCGGTCGTGGTGGCCCTCGTCGGCGACCCGCTCTACGTCGGGATCAAGCTCCTCGACGAGGAGCACAAGCTCAGCGACGTACGACTCCTCGCGCCGATCATCCCGCGCAGCAAGGTCGTCGGCATCGGCCGCAACTACGCCGCCCACGCAGCCGAGATGGGCGGAGAGGTGCCCGCGGAGCCGCTGATGTTCCTCAAGCCCAACACCACGGTCATCGGTCCCGGCGACCCGATCTACTACCCGCCCCAGACCTCCGACCTCCACTACGAGGGCGAGCTCGCCGTCGTCATCGGGCGCATCTGCCGCGACGTCCCGGTCGAGCAGGCCACGGACGTGATCTTCGGCTACACGATCGCCAACGACGTGACCGCGCGTGACCTGCAGAAGTCCGACGTGCAGTTCACCCGGGCCAAGGGCTTCGACTCCTTCTGCCCACTGGGACCGTGGATCGAGACCGACCTGGACCCGCAGGACTTCGCCGACGGCCGCGAGGTGCAGACCTACCTCAACGGCGACGTCGTCCAGGACGGCACCACCGCCGACATGATCTTCGACGTGCCGAGCCTGGTCGCGCACGTCTCCTCCGTGATGACGCTGCTGCCCGGCGACGTGATCCTCACCGGCACCCCCGCGGGTGTCGGTCCGATGCATGTCGGTGACGAGGTCGAGATCTCGATCGCCGGCATCGGCGCCCTGACCAACCCCGTAGCCAAGAGAGCCTGAGCACCCACATGTCGTCGCCCGTCCGCGTCCGTTTCTGTCCCTCGCCCACCGGCTCCCCGCACGTCGGCCTCGTCCGCACGGCCCTGTTCAACTGGGCCTTCGCGCGCCACCACGGCGGTTCGATCGTGTTCCGCATGGAGGACACGGACCGGGAGCGCAGCACGCAGGAGTCCTACGACGCGATCCTGGAGCTGTGGCGCTGGCTCGGCCTCGACTGGGACGAGGGCATCGAGGTCGGCGGACCCCACGGTCCCTACAAGCAGAGCGAGCGCGGCGACATCTACCGCGACGTGCTCGCCCGCCTGGCCGAGTCGTCCTACACCTACGACTGCTTCTGCACTAACGACGAGGTCACTGCTCGCCGCCAAGCCTCCGGCTCGAAGATGCAGGGGTACGACGGCTTCTGCCGGGACCTGTCCGCCGAGCAGCGGGCCGCCTTCGAGGCCGAGGGACGCTCGGCCGTCGTGCGGTTCCGGATGCCCGACGGCTCGATCACGTGGAACGACCTCGTTCGCGGCGACATCACCTTCGAGACCGAGAACGTGCCCGACTACGCGCTCTCGCGCGCCAACGGCGACCCGCTCTACACGCTGGTCAACCCGATCGACGACGCGCTGATGGAGATCACCCACGTCCTGCGCGGCGAGGACCTGCTCTCGAGCACCCCACGCCAGCTGGCGCTCTTCGAGGCGCTCGTCGCACTCGGCATCGCCAAGGAGGTGCCGGCCTACGGCCACCTGCCCTACGTCATGGGTCAGGGCAACAAGAAGCTGTCCAAGCGCGACCCGGAGGCGCACGCCCTGGCCTACCGCGAGCAGGGCTTCCTGGCCGAGGGCCTCCTCAACTACCTCGCGCTCCTGGGCTGGGCGATCGCCGCCGACCGCGACGTCTTCACGCTTGCCGAGATGGTCGAGAAGTTCGACATCTTGGACGTCAATCCCAACCCCGCGCGCTTCGACCTCAAGAAGGCCGAGGCCATCAACGCCTCGCAGATGCGCCTGCTCTCCGTCGAGGAGATCACCCACCGCGTCCTGCCCTTCCTCAAGGACGCAGGCGTGGTCGGCGACCCGGTGTCCGCCGCGGACGCGCAGCTGCTCGAGCTCGCGATGCCGCTGGTCGCCGAGCGGATCAACAAGCTCGCCGAGGCACCGGCGATGCTCGGCTTCCTGTTCGTCGACGAGGCCGACTTCGAGCGCGACGCCGACGACGTCGCCAAGCTGCTCGACGACACCGGCCGCGGCGTCGTCAAGACGGCGTACGACGCTCTCGCGGGGCTGCACGTGTGGTCGACCGCGGCCATCGAGGAGGCGCTTCGGGTGGCGCTGATCGAGGGCATGGAGCTCAAGCCGCGGGTGGCCTTCGGCCCCGTCCGGGTAGCGGTCACCGGCAAGCGCATCAGCCCGCCGCTGTTCGAGTCGATGGAGCTGCTGGGCCGCGAGCGAAGCCTGGCGCGCCTGCAGTCCGCGCTGGCCTGACGAGGGCGTCGTGACCACTCCGCTGGCGCCGGACTTCCGGCCGCACTACCACCAGCTGCACCGGGTCGGGCGTCCCGGCTGGTGGCGCTCGCTGGTCGGGGCGCTGCTCCTGCTGGTGCTCGTCTTCGGAGTCGTGCCGCTGGTCCTCGGCGCGATCGCGTTCGTGCTCCTGCTGGCGGTGGGGAACAGCTCCGCCGAGGCCGGCGCCATCCTCGACGTCACAGCAGAGACCACGCCGACGGGGCTGGCGCTGCTCAACATCGTGATCGCGGCGGCGATCCCGCTCACGTGGGCGGTCACGTGGTGGCTGCACCGGCTCAAGCCGCGATGGCTGTCGTCGGTCGGTCCGAGGCTGCGCTGGCGCTACCTCCTCGTCTGCCTCGGCCTGTCCGTGGTGGCGCTGCTGGCGTCACTGGGCGTCAGCCTGCTGCTGCCACTGGCGCCGGGCGAGGCACCCATCGGCGAGGTCAACGAGCTCACCTCTCGCACGCGCGACTTCATGCTGGTGATCCTGCTGCTCACGCCGCTCCAGGCGGCCGGCGAGGAGTACCTCTTCCGCGGCTACCTGACCCAGGCCTTCGGGTCACTGGTGTGGGCGCGGCGGGCCTCGCAGGTGCTCGCCGTGCTGGGACCGGCGCTGATCTTCGCGCTCTTCCACGGGCTCTCCCAGGACGCACCGGTGTTCTTCGACCGCTTCGCCTTCGGAGTCATGGCGGGCATCCTGGTCATCCGCACCGGCGGCCTCGAGGCCGCCATCGCGATGCACGTCCTCAACAACTTCCTGGCCTTCGGGCTCGCCCTCGCCTTCGGCGACCTCACCACCGCGCTGACGGCCACGGGGGACAGCAGCTGGTGGATGATCCTCTCCACGCTGACCCAGTCGCTGGTCTACCTCGCGCTCGCCACGTGGCTCGCGAAGGTCATGGGGATGGTCGACGTGGGTCCGCCGATCGGGCAGATGCTGCCGCCCCCGTCGGGGGACCCCGTTTTGGAGGCCCCGCCTCCGCGCGTGTAACGTTCGGGATCGGTTCTGCAAGAACCGCGTGGTGGTCAGGACGATCGCACAAGGTCGGTCTGATACCCCCATGGGGTATGGTGTAATTGGCAACACGGCTGGTTCTGGTCCAGTTGTTCTAGGTTCGAGTCCTAGTACCCCAGCGAGTCCGGGCCGTCAGGTTCGGATTTGGTGCGTCACTCCAACTTCGGTAGAGTTTCGCCCGCCGCTCGTCGAGCGGCACCTGCAAGCCCCCGTCGTCTAGCGGCCTAGGACGTCGCCCTCTCACGGCGGTAACGCCGGTTCAAATCCGGTCGGGGGTACCAACGCAGAACGAAGGGCCCGGTCTCCGACCGGGCCCTTCGTCGTGCGGTCCTTCGTCGTGCGTGGGCTAGCATCCGCGACCATGAATTCCGGGGCACGACTCGTTGCCGGCATCGACTCATCGACCCAGTCCTGCAAGGTCGTCGTCCGCGACGCCGCGACCGGAGCACTCGTGCGACAGGGGAGGGCCTCCCATCCCGAGGGCACCGAGGTCCACCCGGACCACTGGTGGACGGCCCTCAACCAGGCCGTCGAGGCGGCCGGCGGGCTCGACGACGTGGCCGCCGTGAGCATCGGGGGCCAGCAGCACGGCATGGTCTGCCTCGACGAGAGCGGCTCGGTCGTACGCCCAGCCCTGCTCTGGAACGACACCCGTTCCGCCCCTGCGGCCCGCGACCTGGTCGACGAGCTCGGCGGACCCGATGCGGGCGGACGTGCCTGGGCCGAGGCCGTCGGCGTCGTACCCGTGGCGTCGTTCACCGTGACGAAGCTGCGCTGGCTGGCCGAGCACGAGCCGGAGCACGCCCGGCGCACGGCGGCGGTGTGCCTGCCCCACGACTGGCTGACGTGGAGGCTCTCGGGCAGCACCGACCTCGCCGACCTGACCACCGACCGCAGCGACGCCAGCGGGACCGGCTACTGGTCCGCCGCGACTGGGGACTACCGGACCGACCTCCTCCAGCGCGCCTTCGGCTCGGTGCCGCACCTGCCGCGCGTGGTGGCACCCGGCGCCGTGGCCGGCACGACCCGGGACGGGACGGTCCTGGGAGCCGGTGCGGGGGACAACGCGGCCGCCGCGCTCGGGCTGGGTGCCGGCGAGGGCGACGTGGTCGTCTCGATCGGCACGTCGGGCGTGGTCACCGCAGTGACGAGCACGCCGACCGTGGATCCGTCGGGCGCGGTGGCGGGGTTCGCGGATGCCACGGGGCTGTTCCTCCCGCTCGTCGCAACTCTCAACGCTGCCCGGGTCCTCGACGCCGCCGCCCGACTGCTGGACGTCGACCACGCCGCCCTGTCGGCGTTGGCGATGGCGGCACCGTCCGGCGCCGGCGGACTGGTCCTGGTGCCCTACCTCGAGGGCGAACGCACCCCCAACCTCCCCGACGCGACGGGCTCGCTGCACGGGCTCACCCTCGCCACGGCGACGCGTCCGATGCTGGCCCGCGCCGCCGTGGAGGGCCTCTTCTGCGGCCTGGCCGACGGCCTCGACGCCGTCGTCGCGGCGGGAGTCGACCCCTCGCGGGTGCTGCTCGTGGGCGGTGCCGCTGCCTCCGACGCCGTGCGCACCGTCGCCGCCGAGGTGCTCGGCGTGCCGGTGGACGTGCCGCCCCCCGGGGAGTACGTCGCCGACGGCGCGGCGCGCCAGGCGGCCTGGGCCGAGTCCGGTGCCGATGCTCCGCCCGTCTGGGAGCGGGAGGGGACGCGGCGCTACGAGGCCGAGCCGGTCCCGCACGTGCGCGCGCGGTATGCCGCCGCCCGCGACAAGCACCTCGAGCGGCCGGTCTGAGAAAACCTGCAAGCAGGCCTTGACGTGACGTGTGTCACCGACTTAGTTTGGCGGTCCATCAAACTAATCAGTGACGCAGGTCACAGCAAACGATCGAGGGTCTCCGATGCAGGTGCGCGACAGCTGGCAGGCAGCCGGCTCCGGCGGTGCCGACCAGGGCACCGTCCGCCGCGCGAACCTCAGCCTGCTGCTGCGCAGCCTGCGTGACGGCGGTCCTCGGTCCCGCGCCCGCCTGGCCGCCGACCTGGGCCTCAACAAGGCGACCGTCTCCAGTTTGGTCGGCGAGCTGATCGACCGCGGCCTCGCCCGCGAGGGGAGTGCCGAGCGGGGGGCCGTGGGCCGCCCGGGCACGATCGTGGAGGTCAACGGCAGCGGTGCCTTCGGGGTCGGGGCCGAGATCAACGTGCACCACGTCAGCACGCTGGCGGTCGACCTCGCGGGCACCAAGGTGAGTGAGCGGCGTACGTCCGTCGACACGCGGGGGCTGCGACCCGAGCAGGTCGTCGACAGGCTCGTCGAGCTCCTGCAAGGGACGCTGGGCGACCTCGACGAGCTCGGCGCGGTCCCGGTCTCCGTCGTCGTCGGCGTCGCCGGCCTCGTCGACCGCGACCGCGGCACGGTCTCGGTCGCACCCAACCTGGGATGGCAGGGCGTCGAGCTCGCCGGCCTGCTGCGGACCAAGCTGGGCGACCCCGCCTACCTCGTCGACGTGGACAACGAGGCCAACCTCGCCGCCGTCGCCGAGGCCACCCCGGGGGATCCCGACCGGCGCGACATCCTGGTCGTCCACGGCGAGGTCGGCATCGGCGGCGGCATCGTCGCCGACGGCCGTCCCTTCCAGGGCCGCCTCGGCTTCGCCGGGGAGTTCGGGCACATGGTCGTCGACCGCGGTGGTCGCCGGTGCGGATGCGGGCGTACGGGCTGCTGGGAGACCGTCATCGGACTCAGCAGGCTGATCGAGGTGGCGACCGACGAGGGCGACGCCCTGCGCTCCCCGGACCTGGGCCTGGAGGCGAAGGTCGAGGAGATCAACCGCCGCGCGGCAGCCGACGACGAGCGCATGCTCGACGCCCTGCACGAGGTCGGGCGCTGGGTCGGCATCGGTGCCGCCGCCCTCACCAATGCCCTGAACCCCGGGATGATCGTCCTGTCCGGCTACCTCGGCGAGGTCGGCGAGTGGTTCCAGGACGACGTCGAGACCGAGCTCGCCAGCGGCGTGCTCGCTCCCGACTCCGGGGGCACCCGCATCGGCCTCTCGACCCTCGGGTTCTCGGCGGCAGTCTGCGGTGCTGCGGCCGTTGCCATCGAGCACGTCTTCGACGACCCGACGCTGGTGCGCCGCGCGACCGACTCCCTGGAGGCGATGTCATGACAGAGACCCCGACCGCCCGCTCGGGCCAGCCGCTCCTGGAGATGCGCGGCATCGTCAAGCGCTTCCCCGGTGTCCTGGCACTGGGCGGCGTCGAGCTCGAGGTGCGCGCCGGCGAGGTGCACTGCCTGCTGGGCCAGAACGGCGCCGGCAAGTCGACGCTCATCAAGGTGCTCTCGGCCAGCTACCAGCCCGACGAGGGCGAGATCTTCTGGGAGGGCCAGCCGGTCTCCCTCACGACCCCGCAGGCGGCCATGGACCTCGGGATCTCCACGATCTACCAGGAGCTCGACCTCGTCCCCGACCTCAGCGTCGCCGAGAACATCTTCCTCGGCCACGAGTTCAGCACGGCCGGCTTCAGCCAGCGCGGCGAGACCACCCGGCGGGCACGGGAGCTGCTCGCCCGCCTCGGCCACCGGGAGATCCCCGCGGGCCGGTCCGTGGGGCGGCTCTCACCCGCCGCCCAGCAGATCGTGAGCATGGCCCGTGCCCTGTCCCACGACACCCGCCTGCTCATCCTCGACGAGCCGTCGGCCGTGCTCGACCAGGGCGAGGTCGACAACCTCTTCCGCGTGATCCGCGACCTCACCGCCGAGGGCGTCGCGATCGTCTACATCTCGCACCGTCTCGAGGAGATCCGTCAGATCGGCGACCGGATCACCGTGCTCAAGGACGGCAGCACTGTCGCGACCGGACTCGCCGTGGCGGACACCCCGACGTCCGAGCTGATCAAGCTGATGACCGGGCGCTCGATCGAGTACGTGTTCCCGCCGCGAGGAAAGGCCGTCCCGAGGTCGGCCGAGCCCATCCTCGAGGTGAGCGGCCTCGAGCTGCCCGGGGTCTTCTCCGGAGTCGACCTGAGCGTCCGGGCCGGGGAGATCGTTGGTCTCGCCGGACTCGTCGGCGCGGGCCGCTCGGAGATCCTCGAGACGCTCTACGGCGCGCGCCGACCCTCCGCCGGGACCGTGCGGGTCAACGGGCGCGAGCTGCGGCGCGCCTCGGTCCCAGCCGCGGTCAAGGCCGGCGTCGGCCTCTGCCCGGAGGAGCGCAAGAGCCAGGGCCTGCTGCTCGACCAGGCCGTCTACCGCAACATCACCATCTCCACGCTGGGACGCTTCGCACGTCTCGGCTTCCTCGACAGCCGGGACGAGCGCCGCCGCGCGGCCACGGTCACGGAGTCGCTGGACGTACGTCCCGCAGGCGTCGACCGGCTCGTACGCCTCCTCTCGGGCGGCAACCAGCAGAAGGTCGTGCTGTCCCGCTGGCTGCTCCGGGAGTGCCGGGTGCTGCTGCTGGACGAGCCGACGCGCGGCGTCGACGTCGGTGCCCGCGCCGAGATCTACGCCGTGGTCCGTTCGCTGGCCGACTCCGGTGTCGCAGTCGTCGTCGTGTCGAGCGAGGTCGAGGAAGTGCTCGGGCTCGCGGACCGGGTGCTCGTGGTCCGCGAGGGCCGCGTCGTGCACGAGGGTCCGGCGGACGAGATAGACGAGTCCCGGGTCCTGGATCTGGTCATGGAAGGAAAGGTCGCATGAGCGAGCAGAGCACGAGCCCGGGAGCCGACAAGGGGCCCGACACGGGCGCCGTCGAGAACACCGTGGCCCCCACCACCGACACCGTCCGCGTCGAGACGGCGGCCGCCGAGACCGAACGGGACACCGGCGGCGGGCTGATGAGCGGGTCCTTCGGCCGCAACATCGGTCTGGTCCTGGCGCTGCTGCTGATCTGCGCCGCGGGGGTGATCACCGCGGGCGACCGGTTCGCCAGCATCGACAACAGCCTGACGATCCTCCGGTTCGCCGCCACCATCGGCGTGGTCAGCATCGGCATGACGTTCGTGGTCACCGGCGGCGGTTTCGACCTGTCGGTCGGCGCGATCCTCGCGCTCGCCTCGGTGTGGTCGACGACCTTCGCCACGCAGAACATGGCCGAGGACACGCACTGGATCCTCATGGTGTTCGCCGCGCTCGCCGTGGGCGCCGGGTGCGGTCTCGTCAACGGGGTGGTGATCGCCTACGGCAAGGTCGTCCCGTTCATCACGACGCTGGCCATGCTGGCCGCCGCCCGGGGGCTGGCGGAGATCATCTCCGAGCGGCGTACGCAGATCGTGCGCAACGAGGGCTTCAAGGACTTCTTCTCCGCCGACGTCGCGGGTGTCCCGCTGATCGTCGTGATCTTCGTGCTCGTCTCGGCAGGCGGCTGGGTGCTGCTCAACCGCACCACGTTCGGCCGGCGCACCCTCGCGGTCGGCGGCAACCCCGAGGCGGCGCGCCTCGCCGGCATCAACGTCAACCGACACACGGTGATGCTCTACGTCCTGGTCGGGCTCTGCTGCGGCCTCGCCGCGCTGATGCTCATCGGTCGCACGTCCACCGGCAGCTCGACGCACGGTGACCAGTACGAGCTCGACGCCATCGCCGCCGTGGTCATCGGCGGCACCCTGCTCTCCGGCGGGCGCGGCACCATCGTCGGCACCGTCCTCGGCGTCCTGATCTTCTCCACGTTGAGCAACGTCTTCACCCTCAACAACCAGGACACCTCGACCCAGGCGGTCGCCAAGGGCCTGATCATCGTCGTCGCCGTGCTGCTCCAGCAGCGTCTGGCCCGCCGCGCAACCACGACCTAGCTACCGCCACCCACGACTCGGGAACACCGCACCACACAGCAAGACCAGCACCACCCGCATGGCCGGTCAGCTCGGGCGCCCGGCACGGCACCACCGCACCCAACCAGACCCAAGGAGCACATCTCATGCGACTGCGCACCACTACCCAACGGCAGCAGAGCCGCCGCTACCCCGGCCTCGTGGTCGGCGCGGTCGCCGTCCTGGCCCTCACCGCCTGCACCGGCAGTGCCGAGGACGCCGCCGACGACGACGGTGGCGACTCCACCCCCGTGGCCGCCGCCGGCAGCAATGACGAGGAAGGGGACATGGTCACCATCGGCTTCTCGGCACCCGCGGCGGACCACGGCTGGATGGGCGCCATCACCGAGAACGTCCGCGACCTCGCCGAGCAGTACCCCGACATCGACCTGCAGATCGCGGAGGGCACCAACGACGTCAACCTGCAGATCAGCCAGGTCGAGACCTTCATCAACGACGAGGTTGACGCCATCGTCCTCCTGCCGTTCGACGGGGCCGCGATGACGCCCATCGCCCTCGAGGCCATGGAGGCCGGGATCCCCGTCATCAACGTCGACCGCGAGTTCGACGACCCCAACGCCGCCCGCGTCACCGTCCTCGGCGACAACTACGGCATGGGGGTCTCGGCCGGGCAGTACATGTGCGAGCAGTTCGGCGACAAGCCCGACGCCGTCATCGCCGAGATCGCCGGCATCGACTCGCTGCCGCTGACCCAGGACCGCAGCCAGGGCTTCGAGGACGCCCTCGCCGAGTGCGACCTGGAGGTCTCCAACCGCGTCGCGGCCGACTTCACCGTCGAGGGCGGCGAGGAGGAGGCGGCCAAGCTCCTGCAGGCGGCTCCGAAGATCGACGGCCTCTGGAACCACGACGACGACCAGGGCGTGGGCGTGCTCGCGGCCATCGAGAACGCCGGTCGTGACGAGTTCGTCATGGTGGGCGGCGCCGGCTCGGCCAACGCGATGCGGGAGATCCAGGACGACAGCGGCGTCCTCAAGGCGACGGTCATCTACCCGTCGACCCAGGGTGCCGACGGCGTCAAGCTCGCGCGGCTGCTCCTGCAGCAGAAGGCGATGAGCGACCTCGACGAGGTCGAGGTGCCCCGCACCATCCAGCTCTACGCCCCGGTCGTGACCTCGGACAACGTCGACCAGTACATCGACTCCGCCTTCGAGTCCTGACCGACCGGCCCGCGGCGGCTCTCCGGACCGGAGAGCCGCCGCGGACCCACCCGGCACCGTCTCTCGGCCGGTGTCGCCTGCCCGCTCCCGTCCCTTCGCCCCTGCACGAGGAGGTCCGATGACCACCGCTCCTGACGCCCCCGGCGTCGAACCTGACCTGTCGGTCGGCATGGTGGGGTACGCCTTCATGGGCGCCGCGCACTCCCAGGCCTGGCGCACCGCCCCCCGGTTCTTCGACCTCCCGCTGCGACCCCGGATGACGGCCGTCGCCGGCCGGGACGAGGCCCGCGTCAAGGCCGCCGCCGCCCGCCTGGGGTGGGACTCCACCGAGACCTCGTGGCAGTCCCTGATCGAGCGGGACGACATCGACCTGGTTGACGTCTGCACCCCGGGAGACACCCACGCCGAGATCGTCATCGCGGCCTTGGAGGCCGGCAAGCACGTCCTGTGCGAGAAGCCCATGGCCAACACCGTCGATGAGGCCGAGGCGATGACCCGGGCCGCCGAGAAGGCAGCGCTGTCCGGCGTCCGCTCGATGGTGGGCTTCACCTACCGACGCGTGCCCGCCATCGCGCTCGCCCGCCGGCTCGTCGCGGACGGGCGCATCGGCACCCTCCACCACGTGCGTGCGCAGTACCTCCAGGACTGGATCGTCGACCCCGAGGCACCGCTGTCCTGGCGTCTCGACAAGGACAAGGCCGGCTCCGGCGCCCTCGGTGACATCGGAGCCCACATCATCGACCTGGCGCAGTTCATCACCGGCGAGAGCATCAGCCGCGTCTCGGGCCGGCTGTGCACCATCGTCGACGAGCGACCCCTGCCGAGCGAGCACTCCGGTCTCTCCGGCAAGGCCGGCACGGGAACGGGCAAGGTCACCGTCGACGACGCGGCAATGTTCCTCGCCGAGCTCACCGGGGGAGCACTGGGCGTCTTCGAGGCCACCCGGTTCGCCAACGGGCGCAAGAACGCCATCCGCATCGAGGTCAACGGCTCCCGGGGCAGCCTGGCCTTCGACTTCGAGGACATGAACCTGCTGCACTTCTTCGACGGCACCGAGGACGCCGGCACCGCCGGCTTCCGCCGGATCATGGTCACCGAGGAGCAGCACCCCTATGTCGGTGCCTGGTGGCCGCCCGGCCACATCATCGGCTACGAGCACAGCTTCATCCACCAGGCGGTCGACCTGGTCCGCGACATCGCGGCCGGCACCGACCCCACCCCATCCTTCGCCGACGGCCTCCAGGTGCAACGCGTCCTGGCCGCGGTCGAGACAAGTTCCGACACCGACTCGTGGCAGGAGATCCCCACATGACCGACTACACCCCCACCCCAGAGGACAAGTTCTCCTTCGGTCTGTGGACCGTCGGGTGGCAGGGCACCGACGTGTTCGGCCCGAGCTCGCGCCCGTTGCTCGACCCCGTCGAGGCGACGTACCAGCTCGCCGAGCTCGGTGCCGCCGCGGTCACCTTTCACGACGATGACCTGCTCCCCGACGAGGCGGACCGCGACGCGACCCTCGAGCGCTTCGAGAAGGCGCTGGCTGAGACCGGTCTTGCGGTCGAGATGGTGACCACCAACCTGTTCAGCCACCCGGTGTTCAAGGAGGGCGCGCTCACGGCCAACAACCGTGAGGTGCGTCGCTACGCCCTGGCCAAGGTGCTGCGCAACATCGACCTGGCCGCCTCGCTGGGCGCGAAGACGTTCGTCCTCTGGGGCGGTCGCGAAGGTGCCGAGCACGGCGCCGCCAAGGACGTCCAGGCGGCGCTCGACCGCTACGCCGAGTCGCTCAACCTGCTGTGCTCCTACGTCAAGGAGCAGGGCTACGACATCCGGTTCGCCCTCGAGCCCAAGCCCAACGAGCCGCGCGGCGACATCCTGCTCCCCACGATCGGCCACGCCCTCGCCCTCATCTCCGAGCTCGACGAGCCGTCCATGGTCGGGCTCAACCCCGAGGTCGGGCACGAGGAGATGGCGGGCCTCAACTTCGCTCAGGGCATCAGCCAGGCGCTGTGGCACGACAAGCTCTTCCACATCGACCTCAACGGCCAGCACGGTCCCCGCTTCGACCAGGACCTGCGCTTCGGCGCCGGCAACCTCCGTGGTGCGTTCTGGACCGTCGACGCCATCCTCGGAGCGGGGGCGGGCAAGGCCTACGACGGTTACGTCCACTTCGACTACAAGCCGCCGCGTGCCGAGGCCATCGACGGCGTGTGGGACTCCGCGCGGTCGTGCATGCGCAACTACCTCATCCTCCGCGAGCGGGTGCAGGCCTTCCGGGCCGATCCCGACGTGGCCGCGGCGCTCACCGCCGCCGAGGTGGAGACCCTGAGGACGCCGACCCTCGCCGACGGTGAGTCGCTGGCCGACCTCCGCGGCGCGTCGTACGACGTGGACGGCCTCGCTGCCCGCAGCGTCGGGATGGAGGCCCTCGACCAGCTTGCCCTCGAGCACCTGATGGGGGCCCGCTGACCCCTGTCCCGCGCCCGGTCGGCCGCCGAATCCGGCTGGGCGCACACCGCACGACAGGGGCCGAACGCCCGGGGACCCGCCCTGGAACTCACGGAGCGCATCCGTCGAACACTGAAGGAGTCCGTGGTGGACACCGTCCTCATCACGCGTCTGCGTCTGCTCGTGGCACTCATCGTCGCGGTCGGACTGACCGTACCTCTGGCGCTCGCGCCAGCATCCGCACACGAAGGGCACGGGGAGACTGACCCCTTCGACGCGCTGGTCTTCAGCAAGACCGCAGGCTTCCGGCACGGGTCGATCCCGGTCGCGGTCGCCGCCATCGAGCAGCTCGGTGCGGACCACGGCTTCACCGTGACCGCCACCGAGGACGCGGCGGCGTTCACGGACGCCAACCTCGCGCAGTACGAAGTGGTGATCTGGGTCTCGACCACCGGCGACGTGCTCAACGACTCGCAGCAGGGTGCGTTCGAGCGCTACATCCAGGGCGGCGGCGGCTATGCCGGCATCCACTCGGCCTCCGACACCGAGTACAGCTGGCCGTGGTACGGCGACCTGGTCGGCGCCTACTTCAAGGACCACCCCGCCAACCAGACCGCGGCCGTCAAGGTCGAGGACCCGGCACACCCGTCGACGGCGGGCATGGCGCCCACCTGGAACAGGTTCGACGAGTGGTACAACTACCAGTCCAACCCGCGTGGCGACGTGCACGTGGTGGCCTCGCTCGACGAGTCGAGCTACGCCCCCGGCGGGGGCGCCATGGGCCACGAGCACCCGATCAGCTGGTGCCAGGACTACGACGGCGGCCGTTCCTGGTACACCGGCATGGGCCACACCGACGAGAGCTACGCCGAGCCACAGTTCCTCACTCACATCCTCGGGGGCATCCGCACCGCGGCCGGCGTCCAAGCGGGCGACTGCGCGGCCTCGCTCGACAACTCCTTCGAGAAGATCACCCTCGACGACAACACCGCCAACCCGATGGAGCTCGACATCGCCGACGACGGTCGGGTCTTCTACATCGACCGGGGAGGTGACGTCCGCGTCATCTCCACCTCGGGGACCGTCTCGACCGCGGGTCACCTCAACGTGACCACCGTCCAGGAGTTCGGCCTGCTCGGCCTGGCTCTCGACCCGGACTTCGCGACCAACCGCCACCTCTTCGTCTACTGGTCCCCGGCCAACGAGCCCACCCAGGACCGCGTCTCGCGCTTCACGCTCACCGCGGGCGGCACGCTCGACATGGCCAGCGAGAAGGTCGTGATGGAGCTCGACGTCCAGCGTGCGGAGTGCTGCCACGCGGGCGGTGCGCTCGAGTTCGACAACGACGGCAACCTCTACATCGCGACCGGAGACAACACCAACCCGTTCGCCTCCGACGGCTACGCGCCGATCGACGAGCGCGCCGGTCGCGCCAGCTGGGACGCCCAGGGCACCTCGGCCAACACCAACTCGCTCAGCGGCAAGGTCCTGCGGATCACACCGCAGGCCGACGGCACGTACACGATCCCCGCCGGCAACCTCTTCCCGACCGGGACGGCGAAGACCCGCCCCGAGATCTACGGCATGGGCTTCCGCAACCCGTTCCGCATCGGGCTCGACGAGCAGACGGGCAACGTCCTGGTCGCCGACTACGGCCCCGACGCCGGCTCCGCCAGCGCCACCCGCGGGCCGGGTGGACGCGTGGAGTGGAACATCCTGTCGCAGCCAGGCAACTACGGCTGGCCGCAGTGCGTGGCGGCCAACACGCCCTACATGGACTACGACTTCGCCACCGGGCAGTCGTCGGGCGCGTTCAGCTGCGCCAACCCGGTCAACAACTCGCCCAACAACACCGGCCTCACCAACCTCCCGCCGGCGATCCCGGCGACCATGTGGCAGGGCAACGACGGCACCGCCAACCCCGAGATCGGGCAGAGCGGCGCCCCGATGACCTCCGGCACCTACGCGTACGACGCCGAGCTGGAGTCCGACCGCAAGTGGCCGGCGTACTTCGACGGCAAGGCGGTGTGGGCCGACTGGAACAACAGCCGGATGTTCACCGTGCTGATGAACGCCGACCACACCGATGATGTCGACGTCAGCCGGTTCCTCCAGACCATGCCGATGACGCGTCCGCACGCGCTGCAGTTCGGCCCGGACGGTGCGCTCTACATGATCGAGTGGGGCAGCGGGTTCGGCGGCAACAACGCCGACTCCGGCATCTACCGGATCGACTACGTGCAGGGCAATCGCGCTCCGATCGCAGAGGCCTCGGCCGACAAGACGTCGGGCCCGACACCGCTGACGGTCCAGTTCAGCAGCGAGGGGTCTCGCGACCCCGACGGGTCGCCCCTCACGTACTCGTGGGACTTCGACGGGAACGGCACCGCCGACTCCATCGAGGCGGACCCGAGCCACACCTTCACCGACGCCGGTGAGTTCGAGGTGCAGCTCACGGTCACCGACGAGGCGGGCCGCACGGGTGTCTCCAACCTCACCATCGTCGCGGGCAACACCGCGCCGGAGATCGAGGTCGTGCTGCCGCGCAACGGCGGGTTCTTCGACTTCGGCGACTCGGTGAAGTACGAGGTCACCGGGTCCGACGCCGAGGACGGCAGCATCGACTGCGAGCGGGTCGTCGTGCAGCCTGCGCTCGGCCACGACCAGCACAGCCACCCCTACGGCCAGTACAGCGGCTGCACGGGCGTCATCGCGATCCCCGGCGACGAGGGTCACGTGGGCGCCAACATCTTCGGCACCGTCGCCGTGCGCTACACCGACGAGGGCGCCGCGGGCACCGTCCCGGTCACCACGGAGACGGTGGTGATCCTGCACCCGAAGCGCCGCGAGGCGGAGTACTTCGAGCAGACGGGTCGCCTCGAGGACTCGACATCGGGCGGCAGCCCGGGAGTCCAGGTCGAGGACACTGGTGACGCGCAGGGCGGCAGCAAGAACGTGGGATTCATCGAGGCAGGCGACTGGTTCGGCTGGGACGTCATGAACCTCACGGGGATCGACACGATCTCGATGCGGGCAGCTTCCCCCCTGGGAGGCGGGGCGCTGTACGAGGTGCGTACCGGTGACCCGGACACGGGGGAGACGGTGGCGACCATCCAGGTGGCCAACACCGGTGACTGGCAGACCTACCAGAACTTCTCGGCCGAGGTCACCGGCGACACCACCGAGGTGAGCGGTCCGCTCTACTTCGTCGAGATCAGCGGCGGCAGCAACATCAACTGGATCGACTTCGGCGGCCGCGGCGCGACCGACAACCAGCGGCCGAGCATCTCGGTCGAAGCCACGCCGGTCAGTGGTACGGCACCACTGGAGGTCGACCTCTCAGCCACCGTGGCAGACCCGGAGGGTGACACCCCGCTCACCGTCGACTGGACCTTCGGCGACGGGGAGTCCGGCCAGGGGGCCGACGTCTCGCACACCTACACCGAGCCGGGCACCTACACCGCCCAGGCCACGGTGACGGACTCGCGGGGCGCGGTCAACCACGACAACGTGGAGATCACGGTCTCTGGTGGCGGCCTCGGCTCGTGCTTCTCGGGCCGGTCCGACGACTTCACCGGCACCACGCTCGACCACGAGCGGTGGGACAGCATCGTGCGGGAGAACCAGGACTACTCGGTGTCCGACGGCCAGCTGCACCTGCCGCTGACCGCCACCGACATCCACGGTGGTGGCACGGCGACCAAGACGCCGAACATCATCCTGCAGCACCTGCCCGGAGGGGCCTTCGAGGTCACCACCAAGATGACTCTCGAAGCACGCCGCCAGTACCAACAGGCGGGCCTGATCCTCTACGGCGACGACAACAACTACCTGAAGATGGTCATGCAGGGTCGTACGTCGACCCCTGATGCGGCCGGACGGGTGTTCCAGTTCCTCGGCGAGATCGGTGGCAACCCGACCGAGACCAACACACCCGCACTGGGCGCGGCGTTCCCCGACACCTTCTGGGTGCGCATGTCGAGCAACAACGGCCTCGACGTCAGCGCGTCGTACAGCACCGACGGCATCACGTTCACGCCGATGCCGGGAGCCACCCGGTCCCTGGCCGGCGTGAACGAGCCGCGAGTCGGCCTGTTCGGTGCGGTCAACCAGGAGGCCGCGCTGCCGATCACCGCCCACTTCGACAACTTCCGGATCACGCCCGACGACAGCGTCGCCGCGCCCGACCCGGACGACGAGTTCGGCGGTGACTCCCTCGACGCCTGTCGCTGGAACGCCATCGTGCGTCCCGACGCGGCAGATGTCCGGGTCACGGGCGGCAAGCTGGAGATCGACACGCCCAACGGCGACATCTACGGGGCGGGCAACACCGACCCGAAGAACTTCGTGCTGCAGCAGGCGCCCGAGGGCGACTGGGTGATGGAGACGAAGGTCGACGGGTCGGCGCTGGACGAGCAGTACCAGCAGGGCGGCCTCATCGCCTACGCCGGTGACGACGACTACGTGAAGCTGGACTACCTCACCACCAACACCGCGGGTTCGGCGCTGCAGCGCAACATCGAGCTCCGCAGCGAGGTCGGCGGAGCCATCCAGAACCCGCAGCCCAACGCCAGCCCGGCTCCCACCCAGGGGGTCTGGCACCTGCGGCTGACCAAGTCGGGCGACGACTACACCGCGGCCTACTCGGCGGACGGCACCGCGTGGACGACGCTGGGTACCGTCACCAACGCCAGCCTCGCGGCGGAGAACCTGCGCATCGGGCTCTTCACGATCGGCACCGCCCAGGCGGCGTCGAAGACCGTGACGTTCGACTACTTCCACCTCGACACCGGCGACGAACCGCCGGTCGACGAGACCGCTCCGGAGGTGTCGGCCGCCGTGCTCGGCTCGTTCGCGGGCGACGTCGAGTCCCTCGCGGGCAACGAGATCGGCGGCGAGGCCACCATGGACGTTGCCGCGGACGGGACGACGGCGACGCTGTCGCTGACCGGGCTCGACCCGGAGGGCGTCTACCAGTCGCACCTCCACGTCGGCACGTGTGCCTCGCCGGGCCTGCACTACATGGACGACCCCGAAGGGCCCGGGATGCCGCCCAACGAGCTGTGGCCCGTCTCGGAGGGGATGACTCCCGGCGCCGGCGCCACCATCGAGGTGGCCGCTGACGGCACGGCCGAGGCCGCGGCCACGGTGCCGTGGGCCGCGCGGGTCGAGGCCCGGGCCCTGATGATCCACGACGAAGGAGCCATGGTCGCCTGTGCGACGCTGTCACTGGCCGGTCCGGCCGAGGTGGTGCTCGACGCCACCGACGACCAGTCGGGCCTCGACTCCCTCGACTATCGGGTCGACGGCGGCGAGTGGACGGCGTACGACGAGCCGTTCACGCTCACGGAGCCGGGCTCCTACACCGTGGACTGGCGCGCGGGCGACGTCGCGGGCAACGAGACCACGGGATCGTTCCCGGTCGTGGTGCCCGAGGAGGACGTGGTGGAGCCCCCCACCGGGGACACCACCCCACCGGTCGTGCAGCTCGACCTACTTCCTGCCGGCCCGGACGGGACCGCCGGCTGGTACCGCAGCGAGGTCAAGGTGAAGGCCGGAGCCACGGACGAGAGCCCGGGGTCCCCCAAGGTGGAGTACCGGATCGACGGCGGTGCCTGGACCGGCTACGACGGCGCCTTCTGGATCCGTGACGACGGCACGCACCAGGTGTCCGTCCGCGCCACCGACGCGGCGGGCAACACCTCCGCGCCCCTCACGCGCCAGGTGTCGCTCGACCGGGTGGCGCCGACGGTCACGGTGACCGGCCTCAAGGACGGCGCCGAGCTCGGTCTCGCCGACCTCAGGTCGGTCTCCGTCGCGGCCGGCGACGTCACCTCAGGCCTCGCCACGACGTCGATCACCCTCGACGGCTCGGCGATGACCTCACCGGTCGCGGTGGATGCTGTGTCGCTCCTCACCGGATCGCACACCCTGCGGGTGACCGCGACCGACAAGGCGGGGCACTCCACGACGACGGCACTCGTCTTCGAGGTGGTGGCGACCTACGACGGAGCGTTCGAGCTGGTCCACCGGCTGAAGAAGGACGGCCTGGTGTCCAAGCCGAAGGCCAAGAAGCTGGTCACCGCCCTGCTGGCCGCCCAGCGTGCCGACGTACGGGGTCAGGAGAAGAAGGCACGCAAGGCCCTCACGACGTTCGTCAAGGTCGCTCGGACCGTCGGCGACACCACCGCCCGCACGGCACTGGTGGACGCCGGGAAGGAGCTGCGCGCCGACCTGTGAACCCAGCTCCCGTGCGCACAGCCGCGCACGGCACCGCTCGTCCGTGGCAACGGGCCGACCGGTTCCCCCGAACGACATCGCGTTTCGGCGACGCGGTGCGGGGGACCGGCCGCCCCACGCCCGACGGGGCGCCGCCCTCCGGGGCGGTGCCCGCGGCCGGTGCCGGGACAGCGCGCTCCGTCCCGGCATCGGTTCGCACCAGTCGTGTCGCCGCCCACCATCACGCACCACACCACTTGCCGAAGCGCCACCATCACAACCTGAGGAGCACGCATGCCACGCCCGATCACCCTGTTCACCGGCCAGTGGGCCGACCTGCCGTTCGAGGAGATGTGCAAGCTCGCCTCCGGGTGGGGCTACGACGGCCTCGAGATCGCCTGCTGGGGAGACCACTTCGACCCGTGGGCCGCCGTCGAGGACGACTCCTACGTCCCGGCGAAGCTGGAGATGCTCGAGAAGTACGACCTGCAGGTCTTCGCGATCAGCAACCACCTGAAGGGTCAAGCCGTGTGCGACGACCCGATCGACGAGCGGCACCGCGGCATCCTGCCCGACAGGATCTGGGGCGACGGCGACGCCGAGGGCGTACGGCAGCGTGCGGCCGAGGAGATGAAGATGACCGCCCGCGCGGCGCGCAAGCTGGGTGTCGACGTCGTCGTCGGGTTCACGGGCTCGTCGATCTGGAAGTACGTCGCGATGTTCCCCCCGGCGTCGCAGGACCTCGTGGACGCCGGCTACGAGGACTTCGCCAACCGCTGGAACCCCATCCTCGACGTCTTCGACAGCGAGGGCGTGAAGTTCGCCCACGAGGTCCACCCGTCCGAGATCGCCTACGACTACTGGACGACGGTTGCCGCCCTGGAGGCGGTGGACCACCGCGAGGCGTTCGGCCTCAACTGGGATCCGTCGCACTTCGTGTGGCAGGACCTCGACCCGGTGGGCTTCCTGTGGGACTTCAAGGACCGGATCTACCACGTCGACTGCAAGGACGCGAAGAAGCAGGTCGGCAACGGTCGCAACGGACGCATGGGCTCCCACCTGGCCTGGGCCGACCCGCGCCGCGGGTGGGACTTCGTCTCCACCGGCCACGGCGACGTGCCGTGGGAGGCGTCGTTCCGGATGCTCAACACCATCGGCTACGACGGTCCCATCTCGGTCGAGTGGGAGGACGCCGGCATGGACCGCCTGGTGGGCGCTCCGGAGGCGCTGGAGTTCGTCCGTCGGCTAGCGTTCGACGCGCCGTCGGCGGCCTTCGACGCCGCATTCTCGACCACTTCCTGAGGGCGACGGCTCGATGACCGCACCGACAGGAGACGCGAGGACGCCATGACGAGCAACGAGACGAGCGAACAGGCCAGCGACGAGACCAGGAAGCCCGCCGATGCGGCTGAGCGGACCGGGGTGTGGTTCGTCGGTGCCCGCGGGTCGGTGGCGACGACCGCGGTGGTCGGTGCTCTGGGCGTGTCCCACGGGCTCGCGCCGACCACCGGGCTCGTGACCGAGCACCCGGAGCTCCTCCCCGACGGGCTCCCGGACCTCTCCAGCCTCGTCTTCGGCGGACACGACGTCAGCTCGCAGTCACTCCTCAAGAAGGCCGAGGCGCTGGCGGCCGGCGGCGTGGTTCCAGCAGCCGTCGTCAGCGCCGTCTCCGCCGAGGTGGAGACGGTCGACGCCGAGGTGCGGCCAGGACACGTCTCCGGGGAGGAGAGCACGGCGGAGGCGGTGGAGCGCCTCGCCTCCGACATCGCGAGCTTCCGGGACCGGCACGGGCTGGCCCGGGTGGTGGTGGTCGACGTCGCGAGCACCCAGCCCCCGGTCGACGACCCCGAGCAGATGGTGGGCCTCGAGGACCCCCTGCCGGTCGGGGCGGTCTACGCGCTCGCGGCCTTCCGGGCCGGCGCGCCCTTCGTGTCGTTCACACCCAGCCCCTGCCTGCGACTGCCCGTCGTGGTGGAGGCGGCCGAGCGCAGCGGCCTACCGTACGCCGGGTGCGACGGCAAGACCGGTGAGACGCTGATGAAGTCGGCCCTCGCGCCGATGTTCGTCATGCGAGCACTCGAGCTTCGCTCGTGGACGTCGGTCAACCTCCTCGGCGGCGGTGACGGGGAGACCTTGGCCGACCCGGAGGCCGCGCGGAGCAAGACGTTGGCCAAGCGTGAGGGGCTCGACGCCATCGCCGGGAGGCCGGTCCCTGGCCCGATGCACATCGACCAGGTGGAGGACCTGGGGGAGTGGAAGACGGCCTGGGACCACGTGCGGTTCGACGGGTTCCTGGGCACCCGCATGACCCTGCAGTTCACCTGGCAGGGATGTGACTCGGCCCTGGCTGCGCCGCTGGTGCTCGACCTGGTGCGTCTGGTGTCCGCGGCACACGCCGCCGGACGGTCGGGACCGCTGCCCGAGCTCGCCTTCTTCTTCAAGGACCCCATCGGCGCGACCGAGCACCGCTTGTCGGAGCAGTGGCGCGACCTCGTCGCCTGGCGCGAGGGACTGATCGCGTGACCGCTCTCCCTGCAGCGCGAGACCTGGCCGAGCTCGTGCGGCTGCCGGCAGCCCTGTCGGTCCCCGGCGACGCGTGGTCCGGAGCGGCATGGGCCACCACGTCACCGGGCCGCGGTGACGCGGTGACGCCGCTCGGATCCGTGCTCCTCTACTGGTCCGGCATGGCCCTCAACGACTGGGCCGACCGGAAGGTCGACGCCGTCGAGCGTCCCGAACGCGTGATCCCGTCGGGCCGGGTGACGCCCGCAGCCGCACTCGTGGTCGCGGGCCTCCTCGGCGCTGCGGGCGTCGCCGTGACCGCCGTCGCCGGCGGTCACCGGGCCTTGAGGTTCAGCGTCCCCCTCGCGCTGCTCATCGTCACCTACGACGTCGCCGCGAAGGACTCCCCGGCGGGCCCGCTCGTCATGGCGTCCACGCGCGGACTCGACGTGCTGCTCGGCGGCGCCGCGGCACCCGGGCAGGCCGGCGCCCCGGCCGCTGCCGTCGCCGTGCACACCGCCGGGGTCACGCTGCTCAGCCGCGGCGAGGTGCACGGCACCAGTCCTCTGACCGCGGTCGCGGCCCTGACGGCGACCGGCACCGCGATCGGCGTCCTCGTCTCGACGATGGCGCGCGACGAGGTCCCCCTCGGTCACCGGCGCCTCGCCCTCGGGTTCGCTGCGCTCTACGGCGCCGCCGTCGGCGTACCCCAGGCGCGGGCCGTCGCCACGCCGGACGCCACCCGGGCACGCGCGGCGACGGGCGCCGGCATCGGGGGGCTCACGCTCCTCCAGGCCGCCTGGCTCGCCGCCCGCGGGCGGGTCGTGCCTGCGCTGGTCGTGGCGACCGCCGGTCCCCTGCTCCGCAGGGCGGCACGAGCAGTGAGCCCGACATGAGCGTGCGACTCGGCTACGGGCTCAACGGCTTCGCCGGGCACCGCCTGGTCGACGCCTGCAGCGTGGTCTCCGCCCTCGGTTACGAGGGCGTCGGGCTGACCCTGGACCAACCCCACCTCGACCCCTACGGCGACCTGCCCAGCCAGGTGGCCCACGCCCGGCGCTGCCTCGAGGCGAACGGCCTTGCTTCCGTGGTCGAGACGGGGTCGCGCTACGTGCTCGACCCGTGGCGCAAGCACGAGCCGACGCTCGTCAGCGACGAGGGCCGGGAGCGGCGCGTGGACCTGTTGCGCCGCGCCGTGCGGATCGCCTTCGAGCTGGGCTCGGAGGGGGTGTCGTGCTGGTCCGGCACGGCGCCGGCCGGCGTCGGAGCAGACGTCCTGTGGAGGCGGGTGGTCGACGGCCTCGGACCGGTGCTCGACGACGCCGCGAAGATGGGGGTCCCCGTCTGCGTGGAGCCCGAGCCCGGCATGTTCCTGGCGACCCTCGACGACGTACTGGCGCTGAGGGAGCGGCTCGGCCAGCCCGAGCACCTGCGCGTGACGCTCGACCTGGGCCACCTGGTCTGCAACGAGCCACGCACGCCCGCCGACACCGTGCGGCACGCGGGAGCCCTCCTCGGCAATGTGCAGGTCGACGACATGGTCCGCGACGTGCACGAGCACCTCGAGCTGGGCACCGGGGAGCTCGACCTCGACAGCGTCCTGGGCGCCCTCGTGGAGGCGGAGTACGCCGGCCTCGCCTGCGTCGAGCTGCCGCGCCACTCCCATGCGGCCCCGGTCGTGGCGGCGTCGACGATGGAGGCGCTGCGGGCCTCGCTGGACCGGCTCGGACTCGCCGCCGCCACGAGGAGTGCCCGATGACGTACGTCCGTCCGCTCGTGCCCTCGGAGCAGCTGCGCGCCGCGCTCACCGAGGACGCCGGACGGGCACTCGACGACATGCTGGCCGAGCTGGTGGCCCGGCCCACCACCCTCGGCGTCGTCTTCCCGGCGGCGGCGCGGCGCACTGCCCGTGGCTCGCTCGGCGACGACTGGCTCCTGGTCGAGGACGCCGTGCGGGTCGAGCTGGTGGCAGCGGCGGCGGCGCACCTGGCTCCCGACGCGCTCCACGCCGAGCTGGAGCAGCTCTACCGCTATGGCGACGCGGACGAGAAGCGCGCCGTGCTGCTCGCCCTCTCCTGCCTCGACGACCCAGGGCTCGACGACACAGGCCTCGACGGGTCGGCGCTGCTGCTCGACGCGCTCCGCACCAACGACGTCCGGCTCGTCGCGGCGGCCATGGGTCCGCACGCCAGCCGGCTGTCGCCCCACGACTGGAGGCACGGCGTGCTCAAGTGCCTCTTCGTCGGCGTCCCCCTGCACAGGGTGACCGACCTCGCCCGGCGTGCCGATGCCGAGCTCGCCGCGATGGTGCGGCGCTACGTCAACGAGCGCGAGGCGGCAGGTCGACCGGTGCCGGACGACGCCCTCCTCGTGCTCGACCTGGGCACCCCGGTCCCGACCACGACCACGACCACGACCACCGGCCTGGAGGGCTGAGATGCGCATCTTCGATCCGCACATCCACATGACGTCGCGCACCACTGACGACTACGAGCGGATGCACGCGGCCGGAGTACGCGCCCTGGTCGAGCCCGCGTTCTGGCTCGGGCAGCCGCGGACCAACGTCGGGTCCTTCACCGACTACTTCGACGCCCTCGTGGGCTGGGAGCGGTTCCGAGCCGCGCAGTTCGGCATCACGCACCACTGCACCATCGCGCTCAACCCGAAGGAGGCCAACGACCCCCGCTGCGCCGGGGTCCTCGACGTCCTGCCCCGCTACCTGGCCAAGGACGGGGTGGTCGCCGTCGGCGAGATCGGCTTCGACTCGATGACCAGTGCCGAGGAAAGCGCGTTCCGGCGCCAGCTCGCCCTCGCCGTCGAGTTCGCGCTCCCTGCCATGGTCCACACCCCGCACCGCGACAAGGAGGGAGGCACCCGTCGCACCCTCGAGCTGGTCGAGGAGTCCGGCATCGACCCGGGCATGGTCGTGGTCGACCACCTCAACGAGCTGACGGTCGCCCCGGTGGACGCGCACGGTTGCTGGATGGGGTTCTCGATCTACCCCGACACCAAGATGGACCCCGACCGCATGGTGCGGATCCTCCAGGATCGTGGCACCGACAGGGTGCTGGTCAACTCGGCCGCCGACTGGGGACGCAGCGACCCGCTGCTCACGCGCGCGACCGGAGACGCGATGCTCGCCGCCGGCTTCACCGACGACGACGTCGACCGGGTGCTCTGGCGCAACCCCGTGGAGTTCTTCGGGCAGAGCGGGCGGCTGCTGCTCGACGAGCTCGCGGGCGCCTCGACCGCGTCCACCGTCGATGCCTCGTCGACGTTCGAGGGCAACTCCGTCCTGCGTGGCCAGCAGGTCACCTGATGCGGCTGCGCCACCGCGACGGCACCGTCGTCCACCTGGGCTACGGCACCAACGTGCTGCCGGCCGAGGACGTCGAGGGCCTGGTCGCCCAGGCCACCGGCATGGGTGATCGGATCCGCCGGGCGCTCGACGGCGTCCCTTCGGCCGGCCTCCCTGGCGGGCGCGTCGGGCTCGGGCTCTGGCTGCCGGCGGGCGCCGCTCACCGCCTTGCCGCCGACCCTGACGGTGTCCGCCTCGTCCGGAGCCGGCTGGCCGAGCACGGTGTGGAGGTCGTGACCGTCAACGCGTTCCCCTTCGCCGCCTTCCAGGAGGCCGTGGTCAAGCACTCCGTCTACCTGCCGACCTGGACCTCCCGCGAGCGCCTCGACTACACCCTCGCCGCCGCGGAGGTGCTGGCCGGCCTGCTGCCCGACGACGCCGACCACGGCTCCATCTCGTCCCTGCCCCTGGCGTGGCACAGCCCGTGGTCCCGGGACGACCAAGGGCTCGCCGAGACCCACCTCGCCGAGCTCGCCACCGGACTGGCCGCGCTGGAGGCCACGACGGGACGACGCGTGGTCGTCGGCCTCGAGCCCGAGCCGGGCTGCGTGATCGAGACGGTGGAGGACGCCGTCGACCGGCTCGCGGCGGTCGACCGCGAGTGGATCGGGGTGTGCCTCGACCTGTGCCACCTCGCCGTCGGCTTCGACGACTGCGAGCGGGCCCTGCGCCTGCTGGACGAGGCCGAGCTGCGCGTGGTCAAGGCGCAACCGGCGTCGGCTCTCGTCGTCGACGATCCCGCCGACCCGGAGACCAGGGGCGCGCTGGCGTCGTACGCCGAGGACCGGTTCCTCCACCAGGTGCGGCAGGCTCGCGGACAGGGTCACTGGATCGCAGGCCGCGACGACCTCTCCGAGGCGCTCGACGGTTCCCGGGGGCTTGCCACGGATGAGCCCTGGCGGGTCCACTTCCACGTGCCGGTGCACGCGGACCCGCGGCCGCCCCTCCGCACCGGCCGCGAGGAGCTGCGTGCCTCGCTCGCGGCGCTCGTCGGCGGTCCTTCGGCGCGGGTCGACCACCTCGAGGTCGAGACGTACACCTGGTCGGTGCTGCCGGGTGGCGCCCCAGCCGACGACGACGCGCTCGCGGCCGGGCTCGCGGCCGAGCTCGCCTGGGTGCACGACGAGCTCGTCGGCCTCGGCCTCACCCCACTCTGACTCCAGCTCCCACCCCTACTCACCCTTCTCGGAGGACCTGATGGACAAGCTTCTCGTCGCTGACGTGGTCGGACTCACCCCCGACCTGCTCCAGCACATGCCGCGCCTGCGGAGCCTGGCCGACGCGGGGTCGTCGGCCGTCCTCGAACCGGTCCTGCCGGCCGTCACGTGCAGCGTGCAGTCGACCTTCCTGACCGGCCTGACCCCGGCCGGACACGGCATCGTCGGCAACGGCTGGTACTTCCGCGACCTCGGCGAGGTCCACCTGTGGCGCCAGCACAACCGCCTGGTGCAGGGCGAGAAGCTCTGGGAGACGATCCGTCGGCACCTGCCCGGCTACACCGTCGCCAACGTGTGCTGGTGGTACGCCATGGGCGCGACGACGGACTGGACCGTCACCCCCCGCCCGATCTACTACGCCGACGGCAAGAAGGCTCCCGACTGCTACACGCGACCGCCGGAGCTGCACGACGAGCTTGTCGCCGAGCTCGGCGAGTTCCCGCTGTTCCAGTACTGGGGGCCCACGGCGTCCATCCGCTCGACGGAGTGGATCGTCGGCGCGGCGCGGCACCTGATGCCTCGCGCCGACCTCACCCTCGCCTACCTCCCGCACCTCGACTACGACCTCCAGCGGTTCGGGCCCGACGCGCCACAGGCCCGACAGGCTGCTCGTGCCGTCGACACCGCCCTCGCTCCGCTGCTCGACGACGCCGCGCGGCTGGGCGCCCGGGTCGTGGTGCTCTCGGAGTACGGGATCACCCGGGCGGACACGCCGGTCGACGTCAACCGGGCACTGCGCGCCGCCGGGCTGCTGGAGGTCTACACCCAGGACGGCATGGAGTACCTCGACCCGTGGGCCTCGCGAGCGTTCGCCGTCGCCGACCACCAGGTGGCGCACGTCTACGTCGCCGACCCGGCGGACCTCGAGCGGGTGCGGTCGGTGTGCGCGGGCCTCACCGGGGTGGCTGACGTGCTCGACAAGTCCGGCCGGGCCGAGGTCGGCCTGGACCACGAGCGCGCGGGCGAGCTCGTGCTCGTCGCCGAGCCGACCGCGTGGTTCACCTACTACTACTGGGAGGACGACGACCGCGCACCTGACTTCGCCCGAGGCGTCGAGATCCACCGCAAGCCCGGCTACGACCCCGCCGAGCTGCTCTTCGACCCGGAGGACCGGCTGGTCAAGGCGAAGGCCGCCCTCACGCTGGCCCGCAAGGCGGCGGGCCTGCGCTACGCGATGAAGGTGGTGCCGCTCGACCCCTCTCCCGTGCGGGGCACGCACGGTCGGCTCCCTGCGCGCGACGCCGACGCCCCGATGATGCTGTGTGACCGCCCCGGGGTGCTGGGCGACCGCGTCGCGGCCACCGATGTCCGGGACCTGCTGCTCGACCTGGTGGGCGTGGGGGCCGGGACACCGGCCGGCTCGCCGGTCCCGTGACAGCCGGGGACGACCTCCTCGAACGCGTACGGCAGCGGCTCCGGACGCCTCCGTCGTGCGGAGTACCCGCCGTGGACCGGCTGGTCGTCGATGCCTTGCGACCGGGCAAGCTGCTGCGTCCGGACCTCGTGGTGCGCAGTGCGGCCGCTGCCCTCGGAGGTCCGGACCCGGATCCTGACGCGGAGCGTCGCGTCGTCGAGGGCGCGCTGTCGGTGGAGCTGCTGCACGTGGCCACGCTCGTGCACGACGACATCATCGACACGTCCCTGGTGCGCCGCGGACGGCCGTCGGTGGTCGCGAGCGGGGGAGTCGCGACCGCGATCGTCGTCGGCGACCTGCTGCTCGCCCGTGGCGCAGCCGCGGCCGCAGCGTCAGCAGCGGGGGCTCCTGCGGTCTGGTCGCGTGCGCTCGACTGCATGGCGGCCGGTCAGCTCCGCGAGGTGGGCCTCACCGCGGCGCCGTCGATCCAGGCGCACGCCGAGTACGCGTCCCTCAAGACGGCCGAGCTGTTCCGGTCGAGCGCGGAGATCGGTGCGCTCGCGGCAGGTGCTGCTCCCCATGTCGTCGAGGCCCACGGCGCGTTCGGGCTGCACTTCGGCATGGCCTTCCAGCACGTCGACGACCTCCTCGACACCATCGGCGACCCGCGCCGGATGGGCAAACCGGTCGGTGCGGATGCAAGGAACGGCGTCCCGACAGCGGTGTCCCTCCTGTCCGAGGACGACTCGCTGGAGGACGTGGCGGGCCTCGTCGCCGCCGAGCTCGACGCGGCTCGAGCAGCGCTGCCACCGGATCGCCCTGCCGCGGCCCTCGGCGCGTGGGGAGCGGCAGCACTGCGTCGTGCGTTCGACGCCTCGCTCCCCGAGAAGGATCGGGGTTGGGCCGAGTCGCTGAGCCGGGCCTTCGACAGTCTCGAGCACGAGTCCGGCTCCCACCGGGCCGCGAAGCTCAGGGCATGACACACCTCTCCGACCCCCAGAGTCCCTCCCAGAGCAACGCCTAGGTCGCCTGCTTCGGGTGATCCTCGGGACCCGGGCGAGCGCAACGATCGCACCATGAGTGGATCGGTGATGGTCCTCGTCGGGCTGCTGCTGGCGCTGGCAGGGATCTGGTCGATCCGCCTCGTCCTGGTGAGTTCGGGCGCGGGCGCCTCCTGGCTGCTGGCCGACGCGTTCGGGGCCGGTACGGCGACCGGCCTTGCGCTCGCCGCGGCCGGCGGCGTCCTCGCCTTCGTGACCGGCCTGCTCGCGGCGCGTGTGGTCTTCTTCGTCGTGGGCCTGGTCGTCGGGGCCGTCATCGGGGCGCGTCTGTTCGCGATCCTCGACACCGGCGAGGCGAGCGTCCTGCTGGCCGCCGTCTTCGTGCCTGCCGTCGCCGTCGTCGGAGGCGTGGTCATCGGGCGGTGGCGCGAGCGGGTGGTCGGCTGGGCAACGGCATTGGGGGGCTCGGCCCTGGTGCTCGCCGGCCTGGGCCGCCTGGATGCCGACACCCCAGACGTGCTCAGCGACCCCCGGGGGTACGGCGAGCAGGGACTCGCCGTCGTGGCATGGGCCGCGCTGGCCGTCCTGGGTCGCCTCGTCCAGCAACGCGGCATCCGGCCTCGCGCGCGAACGGGGACGTCGTGACGGGCGCGAATGGGGGACGGGTGACGCCCCACCGGTGCCGGATGCCGACGCGGACCAACGCACCCGTCCGGTCTGGATCCGGCCGGTGCTCGTCATCGTCGTCGTGGCGGTGTGCGGCTGGCTTGCTTCGACGTTCCTCGGTGCCATCGACTGGGCGTCCGTCGGGAAGGCGCTGAGTCGGTTGACGGCGTGGCAGATGCTCGTGCTGGTGGCGGTGCTGCTCGTCCGCCAGACGCTCAACGCGCTGCCGCTGGCTCTTTTCATCGAAGGTCTCGGCGCGGCACGCGCTCTGTTGAACGACCTCGTGGCCTCACTCATGGCCGTCGTCGCGCCGCCACCGGGTGACATCGTCGTACGGGTGGCGATGTTCCGTACGTGGGGCATCGATGCCTCGCGCGGACTCGCCGGGGCGACGATGAACATGGTGGCGTTCTACGTCAACCGCTTCGCTGCTCCCGTCGTCGGCCTGGTCGTGCTCGCCGCCCTCGGCAGTGGCACCCAGCGGGTGGCGGCCGCGATCGCAAGTGGCGTGGTCGCCCTCGTGATGGCGGTGGTGATCTCCCTCATGGTCCGTCGGGAGCGGTTCGCCGCCAGGCTGGCACGGGCGTCTGGGAACGTCGCCCGCCGCGTCCGGTCCTCCGTGGACCCGGAGGCGTGGGTCGGTGCAGCGACCGGGTTCCAGGAGCACGTCTCGGCGGGCTATCGCCGTGCGTTCCCGCGCTCGCTGCTCGCCCTGACCGCGATGGTGCTCTCGGACGCCTGCATCCTGCTGCTGGCTCTCCGGTTCGTGGGCGTCTCCGCGCCTCAGGTGCCGGCCTACGAGGTCGTCGGCATCTTCTTCCTCGCCTACCCCCTGACCCTGCCGCCGATGATGGGCCTGGGCATCTACGACGTCGTCCTGCTCGGAGCCTTCATGGAGCTCGGTGGTGCGGCCCTCGAGCCCGAGCTGGTGGCGGCGATCACGGTGTGGCGGGCCGTGACCCTCCTCGGTCCCGTCCTGATCGGGGGGATCGTGACGCTCGTGTGGCGAAGTCGACCGCGAGGTTCACCAGGAGCGGTGTCGTGACCGAGCAGCCCGCGACCGCGACGGTGCCGGCCTGGGTCGTCGCCCATCGGGCCGACGTGGTCGATCTCTTCGTCTACGTGGTCGTGCTCAACCTCGCTGTGGAGCACGTCCCCGCCGTGATCAGCGAGGGTTTCACCCTCTCGCTGCTGACAGCTGCCCTCCTCAAGGTCACGCTCGAGCTGGTGATCCTCCTCAAGGGCCTCGTCCTGGCTCGCCTTCGCGCGGCAACCACGCGGCGGGTCCAGACGACCTCTGCCGTCATGCTGTGGGTGGTGGCGGCAGGGAGCAAGCTCGTCGTGCTCTGGCTCATCGACATCGTCTTCGGAGGGTCGGTCAGCCTGGGGGGCTTCATCCCCGTGACCCTGCTCGTCCTCGTCCTCCTGATGTCGCGATCCGCTGTGAGGCGGCTGCTCTACGGGGCACCCGCTCTGGAGGAGGGCTGACTCATCGGACCTCGAGGAAGAGCCCCCGGCCGTCCCTGGTCACGACCAGGAGGTGCTCGTGGAGATCGACATTGTGGGCGGGCCCGTCGAGGAGTGCCAGCACGGCCCGCTCCGTCTGGCGCGCGGGGCCGGTGCAGCGTCCGCGCTGGACCGTGGTGTTGGCGAACGCCAGGGTCGTCGCGACGACGCTGACGGTGGTGCGACCGCTCCGGCACCCGGTGAAGAGACGGCTGAGGCCTTCGGGACCGACATCGAGCCTCGGGCGGCGGGTGTTGACCGGAAGTCGGGAGACGGCGCCGTCGGACACGGTGCCGATGACGGTCCAGGTGCGTCCGAGCAGGCCGACGAGGTCGTCCGTCGGCGCGCTGGCCAGCTCGATGGTGACCCCGTCTCCCTCCAGTGTGAGCGCGTCACCCTCCGCGGTCGCCGTGACGCCGGACGTGAGCAGGCCGGCGAGCCACTCGTCCTGCTCGCCCAGCTCGGGGTCGCACATCATCCTGGTGGCGGCCGGCTCCTCGGCCCAGGCGAGGGTGGCGCCGTCCACCTCGAGGGACCCGAACAACGAGTTGCACCCCGCCCAGACCGACATCGTGCCGTCCTCGAACGTCATCTCGATGGCGGACCCGGGCGCCAGCTCGCGGCCCTCGACCGACGTCGACGCGTACGACATCCCGTCCAGCGCGGCCGGGTCGAGGGTGGCGCTGGCGGGCTCCGGTGATGGCGGGGACGAGGTCGAATCTCCGTCGGAGTCATCGGCGCACGCGACGAGCATCCCTGCGACGAGCAGTGCGGCACCGAGCCGGGCGAGCCGCTGTCGGCCTCCGCACACGTGGGACATGACGGGTTCTAGTCCGCGAAGACCTCGCGGATCGCGGCTTCCTGCGCGTCACTGAGGTTGGTGAAGATGAGCTCGGGCCGCTGGTCCGCGAACGCGTCGCGGACCTTGTCCATGACCGCGTCGGACGACATGACGAACAAGGCGGACGTGCCGGGGGAGACCCCGTCCCGGACCTTGTCGATGAAGCGGTCGTCGATGCCGACGTCCCGCAAGGAGCCGGCGAGTGCTCCTGACGCGGCGCCGACGGCGGCGCCCAGGAGCGGCACGAAGAAGATCAGGCCGAACAACAGGCCCCAGAACGCCCCGCCCAGGGCGCCGGCTCCTGCGAGGTTGTGCAGCTGGCGGGTCCTGGGGCGCTTCCTGCCCTCCTCCCATCTGACGGTCGCGGCGTCGTGGATCGTGATCAGGTGCTGGGTGGAGAGGTCTGCCAGCACTTTGGTCGCCGCGTCGGCGCCCTCAGCAGTGTCGAACCTCCAGACCGTGAGGGTGCCCATGCTCGTGTCCTTCGCTTGCGACCTTGCTGACCTGTCCACGAGTCTGGTGAGTGCCCGGACCCGCGACCTCCCCCGATCCGGGGGACAGGTTCGTGCCACCCCCACTCGGCCGCGTACGTGCCGTACGGCGCAGTGCCGCACGGGTCGCTTGTCGCGGGCCGGCCTCGCCCGGAACGGGGGACCCGCTCGCGGTGCCCAGCGCCGGAGGATCGGCCCATGGGCGATCGTGTCCCGCTTCCGCAGCGTGAACCGTCGCTGCTCGACGCCCTGGTCCCCCTGACGACCCTGGTCCTGCTGATCGGCGGTTCGCTGGCGCTCTTCGGGCTGGACGCCCTCGACGGGCCCATCCAGGTGGCGCTCGTCCTCTGCGCGGCGGTAGCGGCACTCACGGCACTCACGAACGGTCACTCCTGGGCGGAGGTCCAGACGGCCGGGCAGGGTGCGATGGCATCGGTCACCAGTGCCGTCTTCATCCTCCTCGCGGTCGGGGCGCTGATCGGCACCTGGAACCTCTCCGGCACGATCCCCACGCTCGTCTACTACGGGATCCAGGTGCTCTCGCCCGGCTGGTACTACGCGGCGAGCGCGATCATCTGCGGGGTGGTTGCGCTGAGCATCGGCAGCTCGTGGACGACGGCCGGCACGATCGGCGTGGGCTTGGTGGGGATCGCCACCATGCTCGGCGTCTCTCCGGCGATCACCGCCGGAGCGGTCATCTCAGGTGCCTACCTCGGCGACAAGACCTCACCCCTGTCGGAGACGACGGTCCTGTCCGCACAGCTGGTCAAGGTGGACGTCCACGACCACATCAGGCGTCAGGTCTGGACCTCGGTGCCGGCGTTCGCGGTCGCGCTCGTCGTGTTCCTGGTGCTGGGCTGGACGCACACGGGCCAGTCCGAGGACACCGTGTCGACCACCACCGAGCTGAGCGCCCTGTCCGAGGTGTTCTGGATCAACCCCGTCAACCTCCTCCCGCTGGTCCTGCTCGCCTATCTCTCCATCCGGAGGGTGCCCGCCTCCCTCGCGCTGCTCGGCTCGGCCCTGTTCGCGGGGTTGATGGCGGCCTTCACCCAGCCCGACGTGGTCGCAGGCTTCGTCAGCGGCACGGGGTCCGTCGTGACCGACGCCGTCAAGGCGACCTGGCAGGCCATGGCGACCGGCTTCGACATGAGCTCCGGCGTCGCCGACGTCGATCGACTGGTGTCGCGTGGCGGCATGGCCTCCATGCTGCTCACTCTCTGGCTGATCTTCGGGGCTGTGACCCTCGGTGCCCTGCTGGAGCACTTCGGCCTGATCGCGCGTCTGGTGGATCCGATGATCTCCTCTGCGAGGAGCACCGGACGGCTCTTCCTGACCGTCTTCGCGTGCGGCTTCGGCCTCAACGTCGTCGCCGGGGACCAGTACATCGCACTGGTGCTTCCCTCGCGCGTCTTCCGCATGGAGTTCGCCGAGCGCGGCCTGGCCCCGACCAACCTGTCGCGGCTGGCCGCCGACAGCGGCACCGTCACCTCGCCGTTGGTGCCGTGGAACTCCTGTGGGGCATTCATGGGCGCGACCCTGGGCGTGTCGACCTTGTTGTACGCGCCGTACGCCGTCTTCTGCTACGCCAGCCCGATCCTGAGCGTCCTCTACGGCTACACCGGTTTCCGGATCGAGAAGATCACGCCCTCCGACACGGCCAGGGAGCTGACATGACCACGTCCGAGAAGGCATCGACCGAGACCGAGGAAGGCGGTGCGGTCCAGAAGATGACGCTGCCGACCCTGACCGCGATGGTCATCGGCGGCATGGTCGGGGCCGGCGTCTTCTCCCTCCCTGGGCGGTTCGGCGTCGCCACCGGGATCCTGGGATCCCTGATCGCCTGGGCGATCGCGGGTGCCGGCATGCTGATGCTCGCGTTCGTCTTCCAGAACCTGGCGCTCCGCAAGCCCGAGCTCGACTCCGGGGTGTTCATCTACGCCAAGGCCGGCTTCGGCGACTACGCCGGGTTCAACTCCGCGGTCGGGTTCTGGGCGAGCACGGTCGCCGGCAACGCGTTCTACTGGGTGTTCATCACCGCGACGCTGGGCGCGTTCTTCGACGGCTTCGGCGACGGGGACACGGTGCTGGCACTGCTGCTGTCCACCGTCGGGGTGTGGGCATTCCACGTCCTGATCGCCCGCGGCGTGCGCGACGCAGCGGTCATCAACCGGATCGTCACGATCTTCAAGATCCTGCCGATCCTCGTCTTCATCGTGGTCCTCCTCCTCTCGCTCGACGCCGGTGTCTTCGCCGACAACTGGACCGCGTACGGGTACGGGGACCTGGGATCGCTCGACGAGCAGGTGCGCAACACGATGATCATCACGACGTTCGTGTTCCTGGGCATCGAGGGCGCCAGCGTCTACTCCCGCTATGCCACGAAGCGCGAGGACGTCGGCAGGGCCACCGTCATGGGGCTCCTCAGCGTGCTCTCGATCTTCTCACTGGTGACGCTGTCGAGCTATGCCGTGATGCCGCAGCCCGAGATCGCCGGCACCCGACAGCCGTCGATGGTCGGGCTGTTCGCGCACGTCGTCGGCGACTGGGGTGAGGCGTTCATCAGCATCGCGGTCATCGTGTCGGTGCTGGGTGCCTACCTCGCCTGGACGTTGATGGCTGCCGAGGTGATGTACATCCCGGCGCGCAACCAGGACTTCCCCGAGTTCCTCGGCCGCGAGAACGACAACGGCACCCCGATCACCGCTCTCGTGGTCACCTCGATCGCCGTCCAGTCTGTGCTGCTCCTGACCCTCGTCGTCGCGGACGCGCTGAACTTCCTCCTCGACCTGTGCACCAGCCTCGCGCTCGTGCCGTACTTCCTCGCTGCCGCCTACTCCCTGAAGCTCTCGCTGACAGGGGAGGGCTACGAGGGGGAGTCACGTGGGGTGCAGCGCAGGGAAGGGATCATCGCCGGGATCGCGACGGTCTACACCCTCTTCCTGTTCGATGCCGCCGGCCTCGAGTTCCTGCTTCTCTCCGCGGTGATCCTCGGGCCGGCCTCGCTCCTCTACGTCAAGGCCCGCAGCGAGTCCGGCCGCCGACTGTTCACTCCCACCGAGATCGGCCTCTTCGTCATCATCGTGGCCGCCGGCGTCACGGGTGTGGTCGGCCTGTGGACGGGCCGGATCACCCTCTGACCACCACCAGGAAGGAATCGGACATGACCACTGAGCAGACGCCTCCGCCGGAGGCACCAGGAGCCGGCGCCTCGTCGGCGTACGGCGTTCACTCTGAGGTCGGAACGCTGCGCAAGGTGCTCGTGTGTGCCCCCGGGCTGGCGCACCGCCGGCTCACGCCGACCAACTCCGACGCGTTGCTCTTCGACGACGTCATGTGGGTGGACAACGCCCGGCGCGACCACGCGGACTTCGTCACCGAGCTGAGGGCGCGCGGTGTCGACGTGGTGGAGCTGCACGACGTCCTGGCCCAGACCATGGCGGTGCCCGGCGCGAAGGACTGGTTGCTCGAGCGGAAGATCACCGCGAACGAGGTCGGCCACGGACTCGTCGACGAGACCCTTGCCTTCCTCCGGACCCTGGACGACGCCCGGCTCGCGGAGCTGCTCATCGGCGGACTGGCGACCAACGACCTTCCCGACAACTTCCGCTCGGGCTTCGTCGCCCTGGCCCGCGAGACGACCGGCTCGCGTGAGTACCTGATGCAGCCGCTCCCCAACACCCTCTACACCCGTGACACGACCTGCTGGCTGTACGGCGGCCTGACCATGAACCCGCTCTACTGGCCCGCTCGACACGACGAGACGCTGCTCTACAAGGCGATCTACCAGTTCCATCCCGACTTCGTCGGCGCGAAGGTCTGGTGGGGTGACCCCGAGATCGACTGGGGACTGGCGACCATCGAGGGCGGCGACGTGATGCCGATCGGCAACAAGACCGTGCTCATCGGCATGAGCGAGCGCACCTCGCGCCAGGCCATCACGCAGGTCGCCAAGGCGCTCTTCGAGCAGGAGGCCGCGGAGTGCGTGGTCGTGGCAGGCATGCCCAAGCTCCGGGCGGCGATGCACCTCGACACAGTGATCACGTTCGCCGATCGTGACCTCGTCACCTACTTCCCGGGAATCGTCGACGGGATCCACGCCTTCACGCTGCGTCCCAGCGACGGCGAGCACGGCATCGAGGTCACTGACGAGGGCGACCGGATGTTCGTCGACGTGGTCGCGGAGGCCTTGGGCCTGAAGGCGTTGAGGTCGGTGGAGACGGGAGGAGACGTCTACGCGTCGGAGCGCCAGCAGTGGGACAGCGGCAACAACGCGGTCGCCGTGGAGCCGGGCGTCGTGTTCACCTACGACCGGAACACCTACACCAACGCGTTGCTCCGCCGTGCCGGCGTCGAGGTCATCCCGATCGTCGGCGCCGAGCTGGGCCGGGGGCGGGGTGGCGGTCACTGCATGACCTGTCCGATCACCCGCGACGCGGTGGACTACTGACGCGCTCGGCGCTCGACCACGCGGATCCCGAGCAGTCCTCGATCACGCCCGACCTGCAGCGCTTCGGCACGTCGTTCCACCCCCAGCTTGCGGTAGATGGACGCCAGGTGCGTCTTGACCGTGTTCTCGGTGACGAAGAGGGCTCGCGCGATGTCGCCGTACGAGCCGCCCAGGGCCAGCTGCTCGAACACCTCCGACTCCCGAGGCGTCAGGTCGGCTATGAGCGGAACACTCGAGGTCCTTTCGCGCGCGGGTGGTACGGCGTGTGCCCCCGCCCGGGCCGCCTCGAGGAGAGGACGACGGCGGGCGAGGTAGGTGAGCTCGTAGGACTCCATGGCCGCCAGCGCCTCGGCGGCGAAGGGATGTGCGTCCTTGCGCCGGACCTCCTGCTTGAGGCTGTCGAGGAAGTCGTCGCCGGCGCGAAGTGCGGCGGTGAGAACATGGAGGTGCCGGTGGGTGGCCACGGTGGTCAGCAGGTGGGGCAGAGCAGCCCGGGCGCCACCGGCGTCGCCGGCGAGGAAGAGGAGGGTGAGCCGCACCGCTTCCACTCCCGACCGGATCAGCAGGCGCGGAGACGGAGTGACTGCGAGCTCGTCGAGGATCTCGATGGCCTCGGTCACCTTGCCGTCGAACGCGGTGCGGACCGCTGAGAACAGCCCGGCCTCGGTGGCGCAACCCAGGGTGAGGAGGGAGTCGATCTCCTCCGCAAGTGCCACATCGTCGCCCGCGGCAACGGCGAGCTGCGCCTTGGTGGCGCCGACGAGCGCGAGTGCGAAGGCCGGCACAGGTGTGGGCACGGCGAACGGCCCGGCCAAGGTCCGCTCCGCGTCCTGAAGGTGACCGCCCTCAAGGAGGAGCCGCGCGCGGAGGACCGTGCCCAGGACCACGACCAACGGGTCATGTGGTGCCGCTGACGTGCGAGCGCGCTCCAGGTCCGCTGCCGCCGCCTCGAGGTCGAGGGCTTGGAACTCGGCCCACGCCAGGGCCAGCCGGGAGCGGTGCGCGTTGATGTCGTCATCCAGCTCGCTCGCGACCGCCAGCCGGAGGCATTCCGCGGCATGCGTGAGTGCCGACTGCATCGCGCCCTCGGCGGCGTCGAGGAGGGCACACTGACCGAGCGCCTCGACGATCAGCTGCTCGTAGCCCAGCGACCTGGCCATGGACAGGGCCTCACGCGAGTGACGCAGGGCAGTCTCCAGATCCCCCTGCCAGCACTCGGCGGCCCCCAGCTCGAGCAGGGTCGCGCAGGTGCGGACGATCGACAGAGTCGATGCACCGGAGGACTCGAGCACGGCGTGAGCCGAGGCGATCGCCGTGCCCAGGTCGGCCCAGCCGAGTCGGGCCTCCCATAGGCGCAGCCGGGTGACGTCGGCACGCAGCTGGACGTCCGCCGGCGCGCTCCCGGGCGCGCCCTCCGGGCCCGTGGCCGCCAAGCCGATCTCGGCGCTGGCGACGAGACTGACTGCTTCGCCGAGGTCGTTGGTCTGGATGCGGCACAGCGCCTCGATACCGAGCAGCTGCGCGTGGGTCGAGCGGTAGGCCGGCGACAGGTGACGCAGGCCGTCATCGACGACATCGACCCGCCCGAGGGCGAGCAGGTCGGGCGCAAGGTCCAGCAGGACGGAGCCGAGCAGCCGCTCCTCCCCGCTCAACATCGCATGCCGCAGGGCCTCGATCGGGTTGCCCGTCGCGCGGGCGAAGGCGGCTCCGCGCACATGAGCGTCGCTGATGGCCTGGGGGGTGCTGTGCATCGCCTGACGGCGCAGGGCCTCGACCAGGAGCGGATGCAACCGCCACACGAGCCCGCCTCCGGCGCCATCCGGGTAGGCCGTGACCAGCAGCCCGGCTCGAGCGAGGTCGGTGAGCCGTTGGTCGGCGTCGGCATGTCCGGACAGGGTGATCGCGGACTCCGCTGTCACCTCGGCCTCGTCACAGATCGACATCAGGACCTGACGCGTGTCCTCCGACAGTCCGTCCAACGACTCGCTCAGGAGGTAGTCCAGGACCGGTTGTTCTGTCGAGCGCATCATGAGGTGCGCGGTCCGAGGATCTTCGGACGCGTCCAGCGTGCGTGCCGCCAGGATCAGCGCCGCCGCCCAGCCTCGCGTGTGCTCCTGCAGCTGTGCCACGTCGGCCGCCGTCGCACGCGGAGCATGCGACCGGACGAGCTCTGCGGCCTCGTGGTCGTCGAAGCCCAGCTGACCGGCTCGGATCATGACGAGCCGCCCCGCGAGGTCGAGCGGAACCAGCGGGAGGGGGAGGTCCCGCCGGCTGAGCAGCACGAGCCGGACGGCCTCCGGGACCGCTGACAGCACGTGGCCGAGCAGCGTGAGGCTGTCCACGGGAAGCTCATGGGCGTCGTCGATCACGATCGTCACCGGCGCAGTTCCGGGAGGGACACGCGATCGCAGCGCGCCCACCGCCAGCTCGAAGCCGCTCGCCTCGCCGTGGGTCTGCCGCACCTCGTCCGTGGTCGTCTGCGCCAGCCCCACCGCTGAGAACAGAGCCGGGACCACCTCCTCGGGCTCGGCCGCGGACAACCAGTGGACTCCCGGACCTGACGTGCCACCTCTGCGGGCCCATTCGGCAGCGAGGACCGTCTTGCCCGACCCGGCCGGGGCGACGACGAACGTCAGTGCGGCCGCGCGGTCGAAGAGCCTGGTGAGCCGCTCACGTGGGACAAGACGGTCCGGCGGTGCTGGTGGGCCGTGGGGCGAGGGCGCCGGCGACTGCTCGCTCCCGTGCAGATCCCAGGCCACGCCTGCCTCCCAGTGGACACCGCGGGTGCGGCACCTGTGAGAACGGGTGCGTCCGAGCGCCGCCAGGGTGCCGACCTACATCAGTGTTGACCGCCCGCCTGCCAGCGTCAACCAGCGCCATGGTCGCCCCCCTCGGGTGACGCGCCGCAGTCGTTCAGCGGCGACGCTTGACCACATCCCCTTGAGACGAGGTGTGCGATGGCCCAGTACGTGATCCGTGTGCGAGGCCGGCTGTCCGCAGAGCTGACCGAGAGCTTCCCGTCGCTCGAGGTCGTGCCAGCCGCTCCGATGACGGTGCTCCACGGGCATCTTCCCGACCAGGCGGCGCTCGGAGGGGTGCTGACCCACCTCGACCTGCTCGGCGTCGAGATCCTGGAGGTGCTCCAGGTGCCACCAACCTCGGCGCCTGTGGGCGGATCGGCCTCACCGGAATCGGGTGAGACGCATGCCGTTCACGAGCCCTAGCCCTGCAGCGGCGGTCGTCGAAGAGGGTGGGCCGGCGGCCGAGTCCCCGGGACTGATCGACCGGATCGGCGGGCTCGTGCGCCGCTGCCACCTGCTGCCGGCCGGGGTCGCGTTCGCAGTCCTGTTCGTCTGCCTCTCGCTGACGCCGTCGCTGCTGCCGCGGCCTCCCTTGTTCCAGGGCATCGTCAGCGGCGCGGCGGGCGCATCGGGATACGGGTTCGGAGTGTTCGTCGCATGGTGCTGGAGAGGGCTCCGGGACACGCAGCGCGAGCCCTGGCCGGGGTGGGCACGCTCGGTGCTCCTGGTCGGGAGTGCCGCGGCGCTCGTCACGAGCCTGGTGCTGGGCGTCCGGTGGCAGGACGAGGCACACCGGCTCGCCGGGACGGAGGCGACCCCGGTGGCGTACGCGCTCCTGGCGCCCCCGGTCGCACTGCTGGTCGCCGCTGCCCTGCTCGCCCTCGCGCGCGGGGTCAGGGCGGTGACCCGCAGGGCGGCGGGACTGCTCGAGCGCCGTCTCAAGCCGTCCGTGGCGCGAGTCCTGGGGGTCGTGCTGGTGGGCATCGTCGCGTGGAGCCTGGTCAGCGGAGTGGCCGGCGACGCGGGGCTCCGAGCTCTCGACGCCTCCTTCGCCATCCGTGACCTGGAGACTCCGTCGGGGGTCGTGAGGCCCACGACGGCCCTGCGCTCGGGCAGCGAGCAGTCCCTGGTCGAGTGGGACTCACTCGGCCGGGAGGGCCGGACCTTCGTCGGCCGCGGCCCCACGGCGGACGAGATCGCCGAGCTCACGGGTCGACCCGCGATGGAGCCGATCCGGGCCTACGCCGGGCTCGGCAACGCCGAGGACGCCGAGGACCGGGCCGCCCTTGCGGTGGACGATCTCGAGCGCGCCGGCGGTTTCGATCGGCAGCACCTGCTCGTGGTGACCACGACTGGCACCGGGTGGGTCGAGCCCAGCGCCGCGAGCGGGTTCGAGTACGTCACCGGCGGGGACTCGGCGATCGTCGGCATGCAGTACTCACACCTCGCCTCCTGGCTCTCCTTCCTCGTCGACGCCGCCCGGGCGCGGGAGGCCGGGCGAGCCCTGTTCGACGCCGTCTACGAGCGCTGGTCCGTCCTTCCGCTCGACGATCGTCCCGAGCTCTACGTGTTCGGCGAGAGCCTCGGCTCGTTCGGAGCCGAGGAGGCCTTCAGCGGTGAGTTCGACATGAACAACCGGACTTCCGGCGCACTGCTCGTCGGGCCGCCCAACTTCAATCCGCTCTACCGCAGCTTCATCGACGACCGGGACCCTGGTTCCCGAGAGGTCGAGCCTGTCTACCGCGGGGGGCGGATCATCCGGTTCACCACGCGAGCGGAGCGTCCGCAGCCGGAGGGTGAGCTGTGGCCGGGGAGCCGGGTGCTCTACCTCCAGCACGCCTCCGATCCCGTCACCTGGTGGAGCACGGACCTGCTGCTGACCCGGCCGGACTGGCTCGAGGAGACGCGCGGGGACGACATACCGGGCAGCATGCGATGGATGCCGTTCGTCACCTTCCTGCAGGTGTCCGCCGACCTCGCGGGGGCGTTCTCGACCCAGCCGGCGCACGGACACAACTTCTCGGGTGAGCACGCCGCCGGGTGGGTCAACGTCGTGCAGCCTGAGGGATGGACGCAGGACATCACCGAACGACTCCGACAGGAGCTCGCCCGTTACCCGTGAACCGCCGCCCCGTCGTTGAGGTGCCGCCTCCGCACCAGGAATCCGACGATGACCAAGACCACGCCCCAGACCGCCGCCACGAGTCCCAGGACCACGGCGAGCCCGACCGCGGACCTCCCCGGGTTCAGCACGAAGAGCAGCCCGAGGACGACGTCGACCGCGCCGCTGAGGAGCATGCCTGCACGTGACTCGGCCTCGCGGTCGAGCAAGGCGACCACGGCCTCGAGCAGGCCGCGGGCGATCAGCCAGATCCCCAGGACGCGGGTGAGCGTGACGGCGGTGAGACCCGGATCGGAGACCGCGAGCGCACCAGCGAGGAGGGCGACGATGCCCATCGCCCCGAGGACGGGGCGGACCGGGGAGCGCGGCGCCCCGAAGGCCTGGACGAGAGTCAGGGCACCGTCCGCCAGGGCCCAGACGCCCCAGAGGAGGGCGAGGGCGGTCGCAGTCGAGAGCGGGAAGAGCATCGCGACCACGCCGAACACGACAGCCAGCCCGCCGCGCACGACGAGGTGTGACCACGTCATGTCCCAGAGCCGCCACGCCATGTCGACCTCCCGTCGGGCCGTTCCAACATGAACCGTAGGACGCGACGCACGGCGCCTGCCTCCCCCTCGACGGGTGGCCCGGGTCACCCGGTTCCGGTGAGCCTGTGTGCGGCGGCTCCGTCACCTGTCGTGTCCGTTTTCCGCTGGTGAGTGTCGGTGGCGCCGGTCAGACTGGTCGCATGACGCCGACCGGACACCTCGACACCGAGGCCTGCTACCGAGCGGTCCAGAGCCGGGACCGCCGCTTCGACGGGGTCTTCTACACCGCCGTCCGCACGACCGGCATCTACTGCCGACCCTCGTGCCCGGCGCGCACGCCGGCCGCCGCCAACGTGACGTTCCACGCCACGGCGGCGAGCGCCCACTCCGCCGGCTTCCGCGCCTGCAAGCGCTGCCTGCCCGACGCGACGCCGGGCAGCCCCGAGTGGGACGTCGCCGCCGACGTCGCTGGCCGGGCGATGCGCCTGATCGCCGACGGCCTCGTCGACCGCGAGGGCGTCGACGGGCTGGCCCGACGGGTCGGCTACACGCCGCGCCACCTCGGCCGCCTGCTCACCCAGGAGCTGGGCGCCGCGCCGCTCGCCCTGGCCCGCGCCCGCCGGGCGCAGAGCGCTCGCGTGCTCATCGAGACCACTGACCTGCCACTCACCGACGTGGCGTTCGCCTCCGGGTTCGCCAGCGTGCGCCAGTTCAACGAGACGCTGCGCGAGATCTACGCCGCGTCACCGACGGAGCTCCGCGGACGCCGGGGCGGGTCCCCGACCAGGGGCGCGGTCACCATGCGGCTGCCCGTCCGCACACCGTTCACCGGCCGTGCGCTGTTCGACTTCCTGGCGCTGCGGGCGGTCCCGGGGGTGGAGGTCGTCGTCGGCGACGTGTACGCCCGCACGCTGCGGCTGCCGCACGGCCCCGGCATCGTCCGGCTGCGGCTGCCCGACTCCGACGCGGTGGGCGAGACCGCGGTGGCCGAGGCGACGTTCGAGCTCGCCGACCTCCGCGACCTCAGCGCCGCCTCGGAGCGCACCCGCCGCCTGCTCGACGCAGACTGCGACCCCGTCGCCGTGGCCGCGGCGCTCGGTTCCGACGACGTGCTCGGTCGGGTCGTCAGCAGCGCGCCCGGGCTGCGGGTCCCCGGCCACGTGGACGGCGAGGAGGTCGCGGTGCGCGCCGTGCTCGGCCAGCAGGTCAGCGTCGCCGGCGCCCGCACGGTGGCAGGCCGGTTCGTTCAGCAGTGGGGCGAGGCGGTCGAGACCGACGTGCCCGGGCTCACCCATCTCTTCCCCTCGAGCGCGACGCTCGCCGAGCAGGACCCCGAGGCCCTGCCGATGCCGCGAGCACGCGGGCGGGCGCTCGTCGGGATGTGTGCCGCCCTGGCCGCCGGCGACGTCGTGCTCGACCGCGGCGCCGACCGCGAGGACGTACGCGCCTCACTCCTGGCCCTGCCCGGCATCGGTCCCTGGACCGCCGACTACATCGCGCTCCGGGCGCTGGGCCACCCCGACGTGTTCCTGCCGACGGACATCGGCATCCGCGACGCACTCATCGCGCTCGGGCAGGACCCGGGTCGCGCCGCCGACCTCGGCGAGAGGTGGCGCCCGTGGCGGTCCTACGCCCAGGTGCACCTCTGGAACACTCTGACCCGGATCAAGGAGAACTGACATGTGGACCGTGATGCCCTCGCCCATCGGCGACCTGCGGGTCGTGGAGCGCGACGGCTCGATCGTCGCGATCGAGTTCTGGCCGTTCCGTCCGCCGGCTGACGGCCGGCCCCTGGGGGCTCGCTCCGACGACGAGCCGGTGCTGGCCGAGGCGGTGCGCCAGCTGACGGCCTACTTCGCCCGTGAGCTCACCGACTTCGACCTCCCGCTGGCACCGATCGGCACCGACTTCCAGCGTCGGGTGTGGGGGCAGCTCGCGAAGATCGCCTACGGCGACACCGCGTCCTACGGCGAGATCGCCGGGCGGCTCGGCATGACCAACGCCGCGTCCCGTGCGGTCGGCCTGGCCAACGGGCGCAACCCGATCCCGATCGTGGTGCCGTGCCACCGGGTCATCGGCGCCAACGGCACCTTGACCGGCTACGCCGGCGGCCTGGAGCGCAAGCAGCAGCTGCTCGAGCTGGAGCAGGACGCGTTGTTCTGATCCGGCGTGCTCAGCTGGGCGACCACTGCGGGTCACGGCCCGAGCGCGCCAGCACCTGGTCGAAGGGGGAGGCGTCGGGGCCGACGGCGACGGAGGGGCCGAACATCCCGGGCGTGCCGCCCTCGTCGAACCCCTCGACGAACGACATGAGCGCACCGGCGGTCGCGTCGTCGCAGTCGTAGCTCTGGCCGGTCGCGCGGGCGAGGTCCCACCCGTGGAGCACGATCTCGTCGAGTGCGACGAGGCCGCAGACGTCTCCGGGCAGGTCGACGCCACCGGCGCGCGTCATGCCTTCCCACGCACCGGAGTCACGCCAGGCGGCCACCAGCCCCGGGACCCCCTCCGCCAGCGACTCACGCCACCCGGCCTGCGCGTCCGGCCAGCCGGAGTCGTCGGGACTGGTGTCGGTCAGCGGGCCGAAGTCCTTGGCGGCCGCCGCGCGGAAGGCGATGGTCAGGCCGACGAGGTGCCCGAGGAGCTGACCGACGGTCCGCCCCTCGCACGGTGTGGGCGAGGCGAGCTGGTCGTCGTCGACGTGGGCAGCGACGTCCGACAACCGCTGGCCTGCAGGTCCGAGATCCACGAGGTCTGCCATGGTCCCCACCCTGCCGCAGGCCACCGACGCTGTGAAGGCGCGACGGGGCGAGCTACTCCGCGGCAGCGCGGCGCAGCGACTCCGACAGCCGGTCGGCCGCCGCGAGCACGGCAGGTGCGTGCATCCGGCCGGGCTGGCGCGACAGGCGCTCGAGAGGACCGGACACCGACACGGCGGCGATCACCTTGCCCCCGGGGGAGCGCACCGGCGCGGAGACCGAGGCGACGCCCTGCTCGCGCTCGCCGACCGACTGCGACCAGCCGCGACGGCGGATGCCGGAGAGGGCGGTGGCGGAGAAAGCGGCGTTCTGGAGGCCGCGGTGCATCCGCTCCGGGTCCTCCCACGCCAGCAGGATCTGGGCGGCGGAGCCGGCGTTCATGGTGAGCTGCGAGCCGACCGGGATCGTGTCGCGGAGACCGGAGGGGCGCTCGGCCGCGGCCACGCAGACGCGGTGCTCGCCCTGGCGGCGCCAGAGCTGGGCGGACTCGCCGGTGATGTCGCGCAAGCGGGCCAGGACCGGGCCGGCGGCGGCCAGCAACCGGTCCTCGCCGGCGGCGGCGGAGAGCTCGGCGAGGCGCGGACCGAGCACGAACCGGCCCTGCATGTCGCGGGCCACGAGACGGTGGTGCTCGAGGGCGACCGCGAGACGATGGGCCGTCGGCCGGGCCAGGCCGGTGCCGGCCACGAGACCGGCCAGGGTGGCCGGTCCGGCCTCGAGTGCGGCGAGCACGAGAGCGGCCTTGTCGAGCACGCCGACGCCAGATCCGTTGTCCATATACCGATATTCTCATCTCAGAGAGTGGGATGCAAGCGTTATCGTCATGCAAACGCCTGAAGTGAAGGAGATCGAGTCGTGGGCAAGACCCTGTCCGAGAAAGTGTGGGACGAGCACGTCGTCCGCAGCGCCGCCGGAGAGCCCGACCTCCTCTTCATCGACCTCCACCTCCTGCACGAGGTGACGTCGCCGCAGGCCTTCGACGGCCTCCGTCTCGCCGACCGCACCGTACGCCGTCCCGACCTGACCCTCGCGACCGAGGACCACAACGTGCCCACGCTCGACTGGGACAAGCCGATCGCCGACCCCGTCAGCCGCCTGCAGGTGGAGACGCTGCGCAAGAACGCCGCCGACTTCGGCGTACGCCTCCACCCGCTCGGCGACATCGAGCAGGGGATCGTGCACGTCGTCGGGCCGCAGCTCGGCCTCACCCAGCCCGGCATGACGATCGTGTGCGGCGACTCGCACACCTCGACCCACGGTGCCTTCGGCGCGATCGCCTTCGGCATCGGCACCTCCGAGGTCGAGCACGTGCTCGCCACCCAGACGCTGATGCAGGCGAAGCCGAAGACGATGTCCGTCACCGTCAACGGCAGCCTGCCCGAGGGTGTCACCGCCAAGGACCTGGTGCTGACCCTCATCACCCACACCGGCACCGGTGGCGGCCAGGGCTACATCGTCGAGTACCGGGGCCAGGCCATCGAGGAGCTCTCGATGGAGGGCCGGATGACCGTGTGCAACATGTCGATCGAGTGGGGCGCCAAGGCCGGACTCATCGCCCCCGACCAGACGACGTTCGACTACATCGAGGGCAAGCCCGAGGCGCCCAAGGGTGCCGACTGGGATGCCGCTGTCGCGCACTGGAAGACCCTGCGCACCGACGACGACGCGGTGTTCGACAAGGAGATCGAGCTCGACGCGTCCACCATGACGCCGTTCGTGACCTGGGGGACCAACCCCGGCCAGGGCGCTCCGCTGGGTGCGTCGGTCCCGAGCCCCGACGACTTCGACGAGCCCAACGACAAGATCGCGACCGAGAAGGCCCTGCACTACATGGGTCTCGAGGCCGGCACCCCGCTGCGCGAGGTCAAGGTCGACACCGTCTTCGTCGGCTCCTGCACCAACGGCCGCATCGAGGACCTGCGCCTGGCCGCATCGATCCTCGAGGGCCGCACTGTCGCCGCCGACACGAGGCTGCTGGTGGTGCCGGGCTCGGTGCGCGTACGCCTGCAGGCCGAGGCGGAGGGCCTGGACAAGGTGTTCATCGCCGCCGGCGCCGAGTGGCGCGGGGCCGGCTGCTCGATGTGCCTGGGCATGAACCCCGACCAGCTCGCGCCGGGTGAGCGCAGCGCCTCCACGTCCAACCGCAACTTCGAGGGACGGCAGGGCAAGGGCGGTCGTACGCACCTGGTCTCCGTGCCGGTCGCCGCGGCGACCGCCGTGCGCGGCACCCTCTCCAGCCCCGCCGACCTGCAGGAGGTCTGACCCATGGATGCGTTCACCACCCACACCGGCGTCGGCGTCCCGCTGCGACGCAGCAACGTCGACACCGACCAGATCATCCCTGCTGTCTACCTCAAGCGCGTGACGCGCACGGGCTTCGAAGACGGGCTCTTCGCGGCCTGGCGCAACGATCCTGACTTCGTGCTCAACAACCCGACGTACGCCACGGGCTCGGTGCTGGTCGCCGGTCCGGACTTCGGCACCGGCAGCTCGCGCGAGCACGCGGTGTGGGCCCTGCAGAACTACGGCTTCCGCGTCGTCATCTCCTCACGGTTCGCCGACATCTTCCGCAGCAACTCCGGCAAGGCCGGACTGCTCGCGGCGCAGGTCGACGAGAAGGTCGTGCAGCGCCTGTGGGACTGGCTCGAGGACAACCCGGGCGGCGAGATCACCGTCGACCTGGAGAGCCGCACGGTCCGCGCCGGCTTCGGTGAGGACGCCGTCGAGGACTCCTTCGACATCGACGACTACACGCGCTGGCGGCTGCTCGAGGGCCTCGACGACATCGGGATCACCCTCGGCCATGACGACGACATCGCCGCCTTCGAGGCGACGCGACCGAGCTGGAAGCCCGCCACTCTCTGAAAAAACCCCAACAAATAAGGGCGATGGTGATTGTGGTCACCCTTCCATGTGCCTAGCGTGCCTCGCAGAGGGTCGAGCACGAGCTCGGCATCCCATGGTTCATTGGAAGGGAAGCTAGTGAACAAGTCAGAGCTCATCGACGCGCTCGCCGCGCGTTACGAGGGGAACCGCAAGCAGGCAGCCCACGCACTGGAGTCGGTGCTCGACACCATCACCCGTGAGGTCGCCAAGGGCGAGAAGGTCGCGATCACCGGCTTCGGCTCGTTCGAGAAGGCGGTTCGCAACGCGCGCTGGGTCCGCAACCCGCAGACGGGCGAGCGCATGAAGTCCAAGAAGAAGTCCGTGCCGAAGTTCTCCGCAGGCAAGGAGCTCAAGGACGTCGTCGCGGGTGCGAAGAAGCTACCGAAGCTGACGGCGGCCAACATGCCCAAGCCGCCGGCCGGCGTGCGTGCTGCTGCTGCCGCTGTGTCGGGAGCCGCCACGAAGTCGGCCTCCGCGGCCAAGAAGGCTGCGCCCGCCAAGAAGACTGCGAGCAAGGCTGCACCGGCCAAGAAGACCGCGGCCAAGAAGTCGGCTCCGGCCAAGAAGACCGCAACCAAGGCGGCGGCTCCGGCCAAGAAGACCGCGACCAAGGCGGCACCGGCCAAGACCGCGGCCAAGAAGTCGGCTCCGGCCAAGAAGGCTGCGCCTGCCAAGAAGGCTGCGGCCACCACCACCAAGAAGGCGGCACCGGCCAAGAAGACCGCTGCCAAGAAGGCTCCCGCCAAGAAGGCACCGGCCAAGAAGACCGCGAAGAAGTCCTGACCGCGCAGCACTTCTGCGGCTCAGCCAGGAGAGAAGGCGGGTCACCCCTGTGGGGTGGCCCGCCTTCCGCTTGCCCGGGAGGTGTGCGGCCCGACGCCCGCCACGAGTGCGGCGCCGAGGTCGGCCAGGTCGTCGACGTCCGCGCGCACGCTGGGTGCGTCCGATCCCACCTCCGCGGCCCCCGAGTCGGCGTGCCTCGCCGCGGAGTCGAGGCCGAAGCTCGGCGCGAACCGCTCGGCTGCGGCGGCGTACAGCGTGGTCCCGACGCCGGCGCGGTCGCGCACGAAGACCGCGCGTCGCGTCGCCACCTGCTCCACGACCTCCGAGAGCACGTCGCCGAGCTCCGCCGGTCGCAGTGCCGGCAGGTCGGCGCACAACGCCACCGGCACTGCGTCAGGCCAACGGCGTACGACCTCGGCGGCGGCCTGGACCAGCGTCGCGTTGAGGTCGTCGCTCGCCCCGTCGGGCATCACCGCGCACCCGAGGGCCTGCATCGCGGCGGCGAGGCGGAAGTCGTCGGTGACGACCAGGACGGCTTCGACGCCCGGTGTGGACACGGCCGCTTGCACGGTGTCGAGTGCGAACGCCTCGGCCAGCTCGCGCCGTTGCTCGTCGGTCATCCCGACAAGCCGGGACTTGCCGAACGACGGTGGCTTGACGGGTACGACGACCACGCAGCGCGTGGGTGCGGCACCAGTCGGCACGGAGCTGGGCAGGGGCCTGGGCGTCGGGCTGGACATCGACACGATCCTCCCACTCCGGACGTGCGCGGCGCAGACGGCCGGCAGCGAGTGAGACCGAGTAGCCTGCTCGCGACGCAGGGAGCGTCCGGGCCGGGCCCGCGAGCAGGCTGAGGGGGAACGGGTGCGCGTCAGGAAGCTGGAGAAGCGTCGTGGCTGGGCCTTCACGGTCGCCGCGTCGATCCTCAAGCCCACGTTGCTCAGCGCGTCCTCCCGCACCTGGATCGACGGCGAGAAGATCCCTGCCAGCGGCGGGTGCATCGTCGTGCTCAACCACATCTCGCACCTCGACCCCCTGTTCTCGGCGCACTTCGTCTACGACCACGGCCGACTGCCGCGCTACCTCGCGAAGTCGGGACTCTTCTCGAACAAGTACCTCGCGGGCTTCCTCACGTCCGCCGGGCAGATCCCCGTGGAGCGACTGACCCGCAACGCGGTCGGGGCCTACGACGCAGCGGTGAAGGCGATCGGCGAGGGCGAGTGCATCGTCGTCTACCCCGAGGGCACGTTGACCCGTGATCCCGACCTCTGGCCGATGAAGGGCAAGACCGGTGCGGCCAGGATCGCCCTCGCGACCGGCTGTCCCGTGATCCCGGTCGGCCACTGGGGGGCGCAGGAGATCCTGCCGCCCTACACGAAGACGCCTCACCTGCTCCCGCGCAAGAACATCGTGATGAAGGCCGGAGACCCGGTGCAGCTCGACGACCTGGTCGCGCAGCCGCACACCGCCGAGACCATCGTGCAGGCCACCGATCGGATCATGACCGCGATCACCACGATCGTCGCCGACCTGCGCGGCGAGACCGCCCCGACCCAGAGGTACGACCCGCGCGCCACCGGCGTACGGGAGATCGGGAACCCGGCAGACGACGCCCGCAGGGCAAGCCACCGTTCAAGGAGGAAGCGCAGCCGATGAGCAAGATCGCCGTATTCAGCGCCGGATCGTGGGGCACCGCCTTCTCGTTGGTCCTGGCCGACGCGGGCAACGACGTGACCCTCTGGGCACGCCGGGACGAGGTCGTGGACGCGATCAACGATCGCCGCGAGAACACCGACTACCTGCCGGGGATCGAGCTGCCGCCCTCGATCAGCGCGTCCACCGACCCCGAGCAGGTGGCCGCCGACGCCGACGTCGTCGTGCTGACCGTCCCGTCGCAGAGCCTTCGCGAGAACCTCGCGTCCTGGGCGCCGATCCTGCCGTCCGACGCCACGCTGGTCTCGCTGATGAAGGGCGTCGAGCTCGGGACGTTGATGCGGATGAGCGAGGTGATCCAAGAGGTCACCGATGCCTCCGCCGAACGGATCGCCGTCATCAGCGGACCCAACCTGGCCCGCGAGATCGCCCGCCGCGAACCCGCCGCGTCCGTGGTCGCGTGCCTCGACGAGGAACGCGCCAAGCAGCTGCAGGCGATCACCCACGGGCCGTCGTTCCGGCCCTACACCTCGGTCGACGTGCTGGGCTGCGAGATCGGCGGCGCCTACAAGAACGTCGTCGGCCTGGCCGTCGGCATGGCCGTCGGGCTCGGCTTCGGCGACAACACCACGGCGTCGGTGATCACCCGCGGCCTGGCCGAGACGGCTCGTCTCGCTACGGCCCAGGGGGCCAACCCGCTCACCCTGATGGGCCTGGCCGGGCTGGGCGACCTCGTTGCGACGTGCTCCTCGCCGCTGTCGCGCAACCGCACCTTCGGTGAGCGGCTGGGCCAGGGGATGACCACCGAGGAGATCTACGCCTCGACCCGGCAGGTCGCCGAGGGCGCCAAGTCCTGCAAGTCGCTGCTCGCCCTGGCCGAGCGCACCGGCGTGGACGCCCCCATCGCGGCCGCCGTCGACGCGGTCGTCGACGGGAAGATGACCGCGCTCGACATGATGAACTCCTTCATCGCCCGGGACACCAAGGCGGAGATGGGCTGATGGCTGTGCTGTTGGCGCTCGCTCCGCTCGCGTGTGCTCGACGCCCCTGAAGACGTCGTCTTCCCTCCTCGCTCGACGGCGCTGCCTCGCTGCGCTCGGCACGCTTGCTCGCTCCTCAGTCCAGACAGGCCGGGGCGACGAGCGCGTGAGCTGAGGTGGTCGGTCACCTGACGGCGGTCGCCCGTTCCTTCATGCGTAGCGAGCGCAGCGAGCAAGCCGAGGAGGGAAGACAGCGCCTTCAGGGGCGCCCGAGCAACGCGCGAGCGGAGCGAGCGCCGATGAACTAGCCCACGCACCCGTCCAGGGCTGCGCGCAGGTCCTCCCAGAGGTCCTCGACGTCCTCGACGCCGACCGAGAGCCGCACCAGCCCGGCGGGGATGGTCGCGGCCTCCGCCTTCCAGCGGCGCCGGCGCTCCAGCGTCGACTCGACTCCACCGAGCGAGGTGGCGTGCACCCACAGGCGGGTCTTGCGGCTGAGCAGGTCGCCGGCCACCTCGCCCTGGGAGAGGACGATGCTGACGATCGCGCCGAAGCCGGGGTAGCGGACCTCGGACAGCGCAGGGTGCTCGGCCAGTCGGCGTACGAGCTCCTGCGCGTTGGCCTGCGCGCGCTCGACGCGCAGGTGCAGCGTACGCAGGCCACGCAGGGTCAGCCAGGCCTCGAACGGGCCGGGGATCGCGCCGACGAGGTCGCGGCGTCCCTTGAGCACGGCATGGAGGTCGTCGTCCCTGGTGACGATCGCGCCCATCTGCACGTCGGAGTGGCCGGCGAGGTACTTGGTCGCCGAGTGCAGCACGAGGTCGACACCGTCCTCCAGGGGGCGCTGGAGCAGGGGAGTGGCAAAGGTGTTGTCGACGACGACGTAGGCACCGGCCTCGTGCGCCGCGGCCGTGATGGTGGCGATGTCGGCGATCTCGAGGGCGGGGTTTGTGGGCGACTCCAGCCACACGAGCGCCGCGTCGGCGCACGCGGCGACCACGGCCTCGGTGTCGGTGATGTCGACGAGCTCGGCCCTGAGCCGCCCGCGCGACTCCAGGTCGGCAAGCTGCATGATCGTGCCGGTGTAGGCGTGCCGGGGTGCCACGACCTTGCCGTCGGCTCCGACGAGGTCGAGCACCGTCGATGCCGCGGCCAGGCCCGAGGAGAAGGTCAGGCACCGTCCGCCCTCGAGCGCGCCGAGCGCGTCCTCGAGGGCGGTCCACGTCGGGTTGCCGTAGCGGCCGTACTCCACGTCGCCGCCCGCGACGTAGGTCGAGGCCATCGTGATCGGCACGTTGAGCGGGGCGTCCGGAGTCTTCTCGGGACGACCGGCGGTGACGGCGATCGTGCCGGGCCGGAGGGGCGAGCTCGATGTCGGGTCTGCAGCCATGCGCGCCAGCGTAGGTGGATAGGGTCGTGGCGATGAACGACACCTCCCCAGGCAGCACCCCGCGCAAGCCCCGCGTCGCCGTCGTCTTCGGCGGCCGCTCCTCCGAGCACGGCATCTCCTGCGTGACCGCGGGGAGCGTGCTGGCCGCGATCGACCGCGAGGCGTACGACGTGGTGCCGGTCGGCATCGCCACCGACGGGCGGTGGGTGCTGGAGGCCGACGAGCCCGCGCGGCTCGCGATCCACGGCAAGGACCTGCCCGAGGTCGACGCCGACCGGTCGCCGGTCGCCCTGATGGGGGCGCGCACGGGCACCGACCTGGTGGTCGCGGAGCCGGCCAGCGTCCCCTCGGTGATCGGGGAGGTCGACGTCGTCTTCCCACTGCTGCACGGGCCGTGGGGCGAGGACGGCACGCTGCAGGGCCTGCTCGAGATGGCCGGGGTGCGCTACGTCGGGTCCGGCGTGCTGGCCTCCGCCGTCGGCATGGACAAGTCCTTCATGAAGATCGTGCTGCAGTCGGCCGGTCTGCCGGTCACACCCGGCATCGTCGTCACCCTCACGGAGTGGCAGCAGGACCCGATCGGCTGCCGCACGCGCGTGGAGGAGCTCGGGTTCCCGTCCTTCGCCAAGCCGGCGCGGGCCGGGTCGAGCATGGGCATCAGCAAGGTCCACGACTCCTCGGAGATCGATGACGCGCTGGAGGAGGCGTTCCGCCACGACCCCAAGGTGCTGGTCGAGCAGTCGATGGAGGGCGCCCGCGAGGTGGAGTGCGGCGTCCTCGGCACTCTCGAGGGACCGCCCGAGACCTCCCGACCCGGCGAGGTCCGCACCGGCGGCGACCACGAGTTCTACGACTTCGAGGCCAAGTACCTCGCCGACCAGCACACCGAGATCGACATCCCCGCCGACCTCCCCGCCGAGACCGAGCAGGAGCTCCGCGTGATGGCGGTCCGTGCCTTCGAGGCGCTGTCCTGCGAGGGCCTGGCCCGGGTCGACTTCTTCGTGATGCCCGACGGGTCGCTCGTGATCAACGAGCTCAACACGATGCCGGGCTTCACGCCCACCTCGATGTATCCCCAGCTCTGGGCGGCCACCGGGATGACCTATCCCGAGCTCGTCGACCGGCTCGTCCAGCTGGCGCTGAAGCGCGACACCGGCCTGCGCTGACCGTCTGCAGGGCCTACAGGCAGGGGAGTCCCTCGGACAGGTGCTCCTTCAGCGCCCGCGCGAGCTCGGCCAGGGCGCGGTCGACGCCCTCGGTGCGATGCCGCGCCGGCACCCGCACCTCGACGTACGGCGCCAGGGTGAGGGCGATCGGCGTCGCGTCCTCGTCCAGGTCGGAGAGCTGGTCGTCGGTGACGTACCAGCCGACGCCCTTGATCACGCTGCACGCGGCGGCCGGCTCGTAGTCGGTCGGCTCCGGGACGCCGCACGTGAGGACGTACGCCGGATCGCCCCAGGCCGCGCCCAGTGCGTCGTCCGGCTCGACTGCCTGACGGCGCTCCCCGGCCAACGTGTCGGGAAGGTCGTCGACGAGCGCGCGGCAGGCAGCGCGGTCGGCCTCGGAGAGCTCGTGCTCGTCGATCGACACCGTGTCGCTGCTGCAGGCAGCCAGCAGGCACAGGACCGCGGACGCGACGACGCCCCGGCCCAACGGAGGGCCGAGGCGTCGTCGCAGGCGCACGTGTGTCGTCAGATGTGCACGACCGGGCAGGTCAGGGTGCGGGTGATGCCGTCGAGGTTCTGCACCTTCGACACCACGAGCTTGCCCAGCTCGTCGACGTTCTTGGCCTCGGCGCGGACGATCACGTCGTAGGGACCGGTGACGTCCTCAGCAAGCGTGACGCCGCTGACCTGAGCGATGGCCTTGGCCACCTCTGCGGCCTTGCCGACGTCGGTCTGGATCAGGATGTAGGCCTGGACGACCATCGTGGACTCCTCGGTCTCTTCAGCGGGTGTGACCGGGCCAACCTACCGCGCGACGCGGGCGGCCCGACAGGGGACGGGTGACTGTGATCACTGGCGCGGTCTGGTGGGATGGAGCCATGGCCCAGACAGCGGATGCAACGCTCGGCGAGCTGGGCGAGTTCGCCCTGATCTCGGAGCTGGTGAAGATCTTCGAGGGCGACGAGCACGTGCTGGTCGGGCCCGGTGACGACGCGGCGGTGCTGCGGATCAAGCACGGCCACGTGGTGGTCTCCACCGACCTCATGGTCGAGGGCCGGCACTTCCGCCGCGACTGGGCCAGCGCCTCCGACGTGGGCCACCGGGCCGCCGCGCAGAACCTCTCCGACATCAACGCGATGGGCGGCACCGCGCGGCACCTGACGATCGGGTTGGCCGCCCCCGCCGACCTCCCGGTCGCGTGGGCGCTCGACTTCGCCCGGGGCTTCGCCGAGGAGTGTGCGAGCGTCGGAGCCACCGTCGTGGGCGGCGACCTCACGCGTGCCGACGAGGTCGTCATCGCGGTGACAGTGCTCGGCCAGTGCACCCAGGCGCCCGTGCTTCGCTCGGGCGCACAGCCCGGCGACGTGCTCGCGCTGGTCGGTCGCCAGGGCTGGGCGGCCGGCGGGCTGGCCGTCCTGGGCCGAGGATTCCGCTCGCCGCGCGTGCTGGTGGAGGCCTACCGTCGCCCCGAACCGCCGTACGCCGCGGGCAGGGAGGCTGCCGAGGCCGGTGCGACCGCCCTGATCGACATCTCCGACGGACTGCTCGCCGAGGCCGGCCACCTCGCGGAGGCCAGCGGCGTCGCCATCGACGTACGTCGTGACGCCTTCGAGATCCCCGAGCCCCTCCAGGCCGTGGGTGCGGCGCTGGGCGCCGACCCGCTGCAGTTCATCCTCGCCGGGGGCGACGACCACGCCCTGCTCGCGACCTTCCCCGACGTCGCGTCGGTGCCGGCGGGGTGGCAGGTGGTCGGCGAGGTGCGGGAGGGCCAGGGCGTCACGGTCGACGGCGGCGAGCACGACGGCCCGACCGGCTGGACCCATTTCTAGCCCGCGCGTCCCCCAGGACGACGAAACCCCCGCCGCAGAGCGACGGGGGCAACGTGCGGACGTCAGGTCAGCGGGCGACCTTGCCGGCCTTGAGGCAGCCGGTGCAGACGTTGAGGCGCTTGGGCGTACCGTTGACGGTTGCCCGGACCCGCTGGATGTTGGGGTTGAAGCGACGCTTCGTGATCTTGCGCGACCAGGGACGGTTGTTTCCGAAGCCCGGCTTCTTGGCGCAGATGTCGCAGACGGCAGCCACCGTGCACTCCGATCCGTTCGAGGTTGATGTCATGGAGGCCCGCACCGCACGAAGGCGGAAACAGGCAACCGCGCAAGAGTAGCCGAGGATCTGCGGCGAGATGAAATCGCAGCACGGTCGGAGCGGGGCACTACCCTGTGGCGCGCGACACAGTGCAGCATCTGCACAGCAGATCCGTCCACACACCAGCCCACACGACACGCCCAGTCAGGCGGCCAGAGCACAGACCCGGGAGCACAGCGACTCGATGGAGCCAGTCACCCACGGCATCACCCTGGACGGGATCGCGCGGTTCGTGGACATCGCGACCGACGCTCTGTCCTCGGCGCGTGAGGAGATCGACGCCCTCAACGTCTATCCGGTCCCCGACGGCGACACCGGCACCAACATGTTCCTCACCGTCTCGGCCGCCCGCGACGAGCTGCGCGCCGCCCGCGCGGCCGACCCCGACCTCGGCCTCGAGGAGGGCATGGCGCTCCTCGCACGGGCCGCCCTCATGGGCGCGCGCGGCAACTCCGGTGTGATCCTCAGCCAGATGCTCCGGGCCTACGTCACCCACCTCGCTGGCGCCGGCACCGACGACCGCCGCGCCCAGACCATCGCCGCCGCCATGTCGTCGGCCACCGACGCCAGCTACGCCGCGGTCGGCACGCCGGTCGAGGGCACCATCCTCACCGTGGCCCGCGCCGCGTCCGACGCTGCGCTCGCGGCGGCCGAGAGCCCGGATGCCCGCGCCCGTGACGTCTTCACCGCAGCGGCGGCTGCCGCCCGCGTCGCTCTGGCCCGCACACCCGAGCAGCTCGCCGTGCTCGCCCAGGCGGGCGTCGTCGACGCCGGCGGACGCGGCCTCACCGTCGTGCTCGACGCCGTCGAGACGACCGCCACCGGCCGGCGCCCGATGCCGTACGCCGCTCCGATCGGCACGCACCACATCCCCGTCGCCACGGCCGTCCCGAGCGACGACCTCACCGAGGACGGACCGGCCTACGAGGTGATGTACCTCCTCGAGACCAGTCCGGACGAGGAGGACGACGCGATCCTCGCGCTCCGCAAGACGCTGGCCGGGCTGGGGGACAGTCTGGTCGTCGTCGGCGGTGGCGGGCTGTGGAACGTCCACGTGCACGTCGACGACGTGGGCGCCGCGATCGAGGCCGGCATCACGGCGGGTCGTCCCCACCGGGTCCGGGTCACGCACTTCGCGGAACAGATCGCCGATCACCGCCAGAAGGCCTCGACGCGCACCGGGCGCAGGGTCGTGGCGGTGGCCGCGGGCCCGGGGCTGTCCGCGCTCTTCGAGTCCGCGGGCGCCGTCGTCGTCCTGGGCGGACCCGGCCAGCGCCCCTCCACGGGTCAGCTGCTGGAGGCGATCACCACCTGCGGGGCGGCCGAGGTGGTCGTGCTCCCCAACGACGGCGACACGGTGCGTGCCGCCGAGATCGCCGCCCGCACCGCCGAGGCCGAGCACGACGTCGCCGTCGAGGTCATCCCGACCCATGCCCAGGTGCAGGGACTCGCCGCGATCTCGGTCCACGAGCCGGGACGCGCCTTCGACGCCGACGTCCGCGAGATGACCGCAACCGCCCGTCACGCCCGCCACGGAGCGGTCACGGTCGCGTCCCGCCAGGCGATCACGATGGCCGGCCCCTGCGAGCCTGGCGACGCCCTCGGCGTCATCGCCGGCGACTTCGCCGTGGTCGGCTCCGACCTGGAGACGGTTGCCAATGACGTGCTCGAACGCCTCCTGGCCGGGGGTGGCGAGCTGGTCACCATCGTCTCGGGCGAGGGCGGTGTCGAGCTCGCCGACCGGGTCGCCGCACGCGTCGAGGAGCGCCACCCGCACGTCGACGTCGCCGTCCACGACGGCGGCCAGCCCCGCTACCCCCTCCTCGTCAGCGTCGAGTGAGCGGCCGCTAGCACGATGGTCTCGATCACGCCGGACAGCCCGGTCGGAGCGGTCTTCGGCAACCACCACAAGAAGCGCAAGCTGGCCGAGGAGGGCCTCGGCCTCCGCACCGTCGGCGACCTGCTCCGGCACTTCCCGCGCCGCTACGTCGCCGCCGCGGAGCTGTCCGAGGTCACCACGCCCGTGGTCGGCGAGCAGCTGACCATCGTCGGCGAGGTGCGCTCGTGCGTGAGCGCCCCGTTCACGGCCGGCAACCGCCGCCAGTGGCGTACGACGATCCGGTTGCGCACCGACGGCCCCGACTTCTCCGTGACGCTGTTCAGCCCCTACAAGAACCTTGCCGACCGGCACGAGTCCGAGTTCGGGGTGGGGAGCAGGGCCCTCTTCACCGGCAAGGCCAAGCAGTTCCGCGGCAGCTGGCAGCTCGAGCAGGCCCATGGCTTCGCCCTCGACGGCGAGGAGGGCGCGATGCTGAGCAAGCTGATCCCGGTCTACCCGCTGACCGCCAAGCTCTACACCTGGGACCTCCACAAGGTCATCAGCGCCGCCCTCGACCTGGTCACCGGGGTGCCCGACGTCTTCACCCCCGAGCTGCGCGAGCGGTTCGAGCTGCTCACGGTCATGCAGGCGCTGCGCTGGATCCACGGACCCGACGACTGGAGCCAGCTCGGTGCGGCCCAGAAGCGCTTCCGGTTCGAGGAGGCGCTGGTGCTCCAGCTGGTGCTGGCCCGCCGCCGGGCAGCCCACCGCGAGCAGGGGGCCCGGGCGCGGCCGGGTCGTCCCGACGGGCTGCTCGCCTCCTTCGACGACCGGCTGCCCTTCGAGCTCACCGGCGGGCAGCGCGAGATCGGTGACCTCGTCGCCGCCGAGCTCGGGCGAGACCACCCGATGAACCGTCTCCTCCAGGGCGAGGTGGGCTCCGGCAAGACGCTGGTCGCGCTGCGCGCGATGCTGCAGGTCGTCGACTCCGGCGCCCAGGCCGCCCTCCTCGCCCCGACCGAGGTCCTCGCCCAGCAGCACCACCGCTCGATCTCGGGCCTGCTGGGAGACCTCGCGCAGGGCGGGATGCTCGGCGGCGCCGCCGACGCGACCAGTGTCGTGCTGCTCACCGGGTCGATGGGCAAGGCAGCCCGCCAGGAGGCGATGCTCAGGATCGTCACCGGCGAGGCAGGGATCGTCATCGGCACCCACGCGTTGCTCGAGGACCGGGTCGAGTTCGCCGACCTCGGCCTCGTGGTCGTCGACGAGCAGCACCGCTTCGGCGTCGAGCAGCGCGCCGCGCTCACCGACAAGGCCGGCACCCCGCCGCACGTCCTGGTCATGACCGCGACCCCGATCCCGCGCACGGTCGCGATGACGGTGTTCGGCGACCTCGAGACCTCCGTGCTCGCGGAGCTCCCCGCGGGCCGCGCCCCGATCCAGACCAACGTGGTGCCGCTGGCCGACCAGCCGGGCTGGATCGAGCGCGTGTGGCAGCGGGTCCGCGAGGAGGTCGAGAAGGGGCACCAGGTCTACGTCGTGTGCCCCCGCATCTCCGGTGACTCCGGCGAGGAGGGCGAGACCGACCAGGTCGACGTCGACGACGAGGGGGCCGAGATCCCGCCCAAGCGGGCGCTCGCCGCCGTGGAGGAGGTCCACGCCGAGCTCACCTCCGGGCCGCTGGCCGGACTGCGGACCGCCGTCCTCCACGGCCGCCTCGCCCCCGACGAGAAGGACCGCACCATGCGGGCGTTCGCCGCCGGCGAGGTGGACGTGCTCGTCTCCACCACCGTGATCGAGGTCGGGGTCGACGTCCACAACGCGACCGCGATGGTGCTCCTCGACGCCGACCGCTTCGGCGTGTCCCAGCTCCACCAGCTGCGCGGCCGCGTCGGCCGAGGCGGCCTGCCGGGGCTCTGCCTCCTGGTCTCCCACGCCGAGGTCGGGTCGCCGGCCCGCGACCGGCTCGACGCGGTCGCCTCCACGACGGACGGCTTCGAGCTGAGCCGGGTCGACCTGGAGCAGCGGCGCGAGGGTGACGTGCTCGGCGCCAGCCAGTCCGGTTTCCGCTCGGGGCTGGTCTCGCTGCGCGTGCTGCGCGACGAGAAGACGATCGTGCGTGCCCGCGAGGCCGCAGAGGCGCTACTCTCCGAGGATCCCGCGCTCGCGCAGGCTCCTGACCTGGCCACTGCCGTCGCCGAGGTCGAGCGCTCCGCTGCGTCGGCCTACATGGACAAGGGCTGAATGGAGAAGGGCTGAGCGCGACGACATGACTCGGATCATCGGGGGAACGGCGGGGGGCCGCCGTCTGGAGACACCGCGTGGCCAGACGACCCGGCCCACGAGCGACCGCGTCCGCGAGGCACTGTTCTCCGCGATCGAGGCGCGCACCGGATCCCTCGACGGGCTGCGCTTCCTCGACCTCTACGCCGGCTCCGGTGCGGTCGGCCTCGAAGCCTGGTCGCGGGGAGCCGGTGTGGTGACCATGGTCGAGCAGGACCGGCGTACGGCGGCGCTGATCACCCGCAACGCCGCCGGCTTGGGCTTCTCGCGTGCCCGCGTCCTCGCCGCGAGCGTCGCCACCGTGCTCCAGTCCCCGCCGACCGCCCCCTACGACCTGGTCTTCCTCGACCCGCCCTACCCGATGCCCGACGCCGACGTCGCCGCCGACCTGGCGGCGCTCGTCTCCCAGGGCTGGCTGGTGCCGGGTGCCCTGGTGATCGTCGAGCGGGCCGCCAAGCGCAGCGAGGTCGCCTGGCCCGACGGCATCGTCGAGGAACGCACGAAGCGCTACGGCGAGACCGCGCTTTGGTACGGTCACGCCACCCCGGCACCCTGATCGATCCCGCTCAGGAGCCCCCCGCTCGAAGGGAGTCCCGCGTGCGTCGCGCTGTCTGCCCCGGGTCCTTCGACCCGGTGACCAACGGCCACCTCGACATCATCGAGCGCGCCGCCAGGCTCTTCGACGAGGTCGTCGTCGCCATCGGTGTCAACATGTCGAAGAACCGCCTCTTCACCCCCGACGAGCGCATCGCGATGCTCGACGAGGCGACGGCCGGCATCCCCAACGTCCGGGTCTCCGGGTTCGACGGCCTCATCGTCGAGTTCTGCCGCGAGCTCGACGCGGTCGCGATCGTCAAGGGCCTGCGTGGGGCGGGCGACTACGAGTACGAGCTCCCGATGGCCCAGATGAACTCGCACCTCACCCACGTCGAGACCGTCTTTTTGCCCGGTGCGGTGGGCAACGCGTTCGTCTCCTCCAGCCTGATCAAGGAGGTCGCGGCGCTCGGCGGCGACGTCCGCGGACTGGTCCCGGAGGCGGTCCACGAGCAGCTCGTACGCCGCCTGGCCGAGCGCAGGACCTGACCCGCGGGTCACCCGTTTTGCCCCGTCGAGGGGGCGACGGATACGATTCGGAGGTTGTGTTGGTGTCCAGATGTGGGAGTTCGACGTGAACAGCCTGGACCCGAGGGCGCCGCTCGTGCTCGATACTCGCGAGCTCGGCCGCCGCCCGGGGTCCCAGCGTGAAGTCGAGCTCACAGTTCCGGCGCCGGCACAACTTGGCATCGAAGTCCTCTCTGTCCCCGAAGGATCGCCGGTCGAGCTCGACCTGCGGCTGGAGGCGGTCATGGAGGGTGTGTTGCTCACGGGCACGGCCACGGCCACGCTCGCGGGGGAGTGCGTGCGGTGCCTGGAGCCGATCGAGGACGAGATCCTCGCGCGGTTGCAGGAGCTGTACGTCTATCCCGACCAGCACGCCAAGGCCACGGAGCACGACGACCGTGACCTCGACGACGAGACCAGCCTGCTCGAGGACGACCTGCTCGACCTCGAGCCCCTGCTGCGGGACGCGGTGGTGCTCGCACTGCCGTTCCAGCCGCTGTGCACCGACGATTGCCCCGGGTTGTGCACCGAGTGTGGTGCGCGGCTCGCGGACGACCCGGACCACACGCACGACGCACCGATCGACCCGCGGTGGGCAGGGCTGGAGAAGCTCCAGCAGGACGCCCAGGACCACCAGGACTGACCGACCACCTCGCCGGGATCCCCCGGCTGAAGCAAGCAACAGGAGACCACCATGGCTGTTCCGAAGCGGAAGATGTCGCGCAGCAACACGCGTCACCGCCGTTCGCAGTGGAAGGCCGTCGCGCCTGCCCTCGCGACGTGCGCCAACCCCGCCTGCGGTGCCAAGCACCTCCCGCACCGTGCGTGCGGCCAGTGCGGCCAGTACGGCGCCAAGGCCGACCGTCGCCAGGTCCTCTGACCACCGACGAGCTCCGCACAGCGCTCGGTGATCCGGTCCTGGATCCCGGGCTGCTGCAGCGCGCCCTGACGCACCGCTCGTTCGCCTACGAGAACGGGCAGATCCCGACCAACGAGCGCCTGGAGTTCCTCGGTGACTCGGTGCTCGGGGTCGTGGTGACCGAGACGCTCTACCGCGAGCACCCGGACTTCTCCGAGGGGCGCCTGGCCAAGCTGCGCGCCGCGGTGGTCAACGCGCGCGCCCTGGCCGACGTGGCCCGTCAGATCGACCTCGGCCGGCACATCATGCTCGGGCGCGGCGAGGAGACCACCGGCGGCCGGGACAAGGCCTCGATCCTCTCCGACACCGTCGAGGCGGTCATCGGCGCGATCCACCTCAGCGGCGGGATGAGCGAGGCCGCCAAGGTGATCCACCGGCTCTTCGACCCCGTGATGGAGGCCGCGGCGTCGATGGGCGCGGGCCTGGACTGGAAGACCTCCCTCCAGGAGCTCTCCGCCGACCTCGGGCTCGGCGTGCCCGAATACCTCATCGAGGACGACGGCCCCGACCACATGAAGACCTTCGTCGCCCGCGTGCGCGTCGGGGACCAGGTCCTCGGCAACGGCAACGGCCGTTCCAAGAAGGAAGCCGAGCAGGGCGCCGCGGAGACGGCCTACCGCGAGATCCGGGCCGCGCACCCGTCGGCCTCGACCGACGTCGCCACTGCCGACGTCGCCACTGCCGACGTCGCCACTGCCGACGTTCCCACGGTGGCCGGCTCGCGTGTCGACGGCCACCCGGCCGACGTCCGCAGCCCCGACGCCTGACCCGTGCCCGAGCTCCCCGAGGTCGAGGTCGTCCGGGCCGGCCTCGAGCGCCACGTCCTCGGCAGCACCATCGAGGCCGTCGAGGTGCTGCACCCGCGACCGGTCCGCCGTGACCACCGCGGCTCGACGGGCTTCGTGGCCGCGCTCGTCGGCCAGCGCATCGACGCCGTGCGCCGGCGCGGCAAGTACTTCTGGCTCGCGCTGGCTCCCACTCCCGGACAGCAGAGCGGTGATGCCCTGCTGGGTCATCTCGGGATGAGCGGGCAGATGCTGCTCGACGAGCCCGGCGCCCCGGACGAGCGACACCTGCGGGTGCGCTTCGGCCTCGTGGACGCATCCGGACGGCACCTCGAGATGCGCTTCGTCGACCAGCGGATGTTCGGCGGGCTGATCGTCTCGGCCGGGGGGGCCGAGCTGCCGACCGAGATCGTGCACATCGCCCGCGACCCGATCGACCCCGAGTTCGACGACATCGAGTTCGTGCGGCGGGCACGGCGGCGGACGTCCGGCATCAAGCGGCTCCTGCTCGACCAGGGACTGATCTCCGGGGTCGGCAACATCTATGCCGACGAGGCGCTCTGGCGCGCCAGGCTCCACGGCGAGCGCCCGGGGGACCGCCTCACCGGCCCGGTCCTGCGCGAGCTGCTCGGCCACGTCCGCGCGGTGATGGGCGAGGCGCTGGCGCAGGGCGGCACCTCCTTCGACGCGCTCTACGTCAACGTCAACGGCGAGTCCGGCTACTTCGACCGCTCGCTCGACGCCTACGGGCAGGAGGGCGAGCCGTGCCGCCGCTGCGGTACGCCGATCCGACGGGTCGCGTTCATGAACCGGTCGTCCTACTTCTGCCCGCGCTGCCAGCGACCGCCCCGGTCACGCTGAGGCACGTCCACGGATTGACCCCGACCCGGAGGGGTGCGACTCTTGGAGATGGCCGTTTCGCGGTCATCCCGTTTCCTTGTCTGGAAAGGCTCCCCATGGCCAAGGCGCTGATGGGTCATGTGAACAGCGACGTACGAACCACCACGGTGCTCACCGTGGAGAACCGCCGTCTGAGGCGTCGGGTCGAGGACCTCGAGGCGCTGGTCCTGCGCCTCCAGGCCGAGAACGACCGCCTCGCAGCGGCGGCGCGTCACGAACGCCCCGCCGAGGACCTGCAACCTGCCTGACATCGCCGCCTGATATCCCGGTGCGCGCGCCGGCGGCAGCGACGTAGGCTCACCGACTTGTGAGCCCAACGAGTCGGTCGCAGAGCGACCTCCTCAGGAGGAGCCGCATCGTCGAGACCGTCTTCCCGGCGCGGCTCGGCACCGGGTTCCGCTGGCTGGTCGGGTCGTCGTGGGTGACCAACCTCGGTGACGGGGTGCTCATGGGAGCCGGCCCGCTGCTCGTCGCGTCGCAGACCCGGAACCCGATCCTCGTCGCCGCGGCCATGGTGGCCCTCCAGGCGCCGTGGCTGCTCGTGGGGCTGTTCGCCGGCGCCCTGGCCGACCGCCTCGACCGGCGCCTGGTGATCATGACGGCCAACGCCGTGCGCGGGTTGGTCTTGGCGGGCCTCTGCGCCGTGATCGCGACCGGGCACGTCAACATCGCCCTCGTCCTCGTCGCCATGCTGACGCTGGGCACGGCGGAGACCTTCGTCGACGCCACGGCGGGGACGCTCACGCCGATGCTCGTCGAGAAGCGCGACCTGGGCATCGCGAACTCCCGCCTGATGGCCGGGATAATCACCGGCAACCAGCTGGTCGGCCCCGCTGTCGGAGCCCTGCTCTTCACCGTCGGGATGGTCTGGCCGTTCCTCGCGACCGCCGTCTGCATCGCTGTGGGCGTGGTCCTCGTGGCGCGGATCGGTACGCCGCCCGGTGCCGTCCGGCAGGCGGTCGACACCCACATCCGGCAGGACATCGCCGAGGGGGTGCGGTGGCTGATGGGCAACCCGCCCGTCCGCACCCTGGCGATCATCATCGTGGTCTTCAACGTCACGTGGGCGGCGCCGTGGTCGGTCCTCGTGCTGTGGGCGCTCGAACGCGTCGGCATCGACGAGGGCGGCTTCGGCCTGCTCATCACGGCGTCCGCGCTGGGGGGCCTGTTGGGGACGTTCTCCTACGGACGGCTCGAGAAGATGGTGCCGCTGGCGACGCTGATGCGGATGGTGCTGCTGGCCGAGGTGCTGTTCCACCTGGCGATGGCACTGACGACGTCGCCGTGGACGGCGTACCCACTGATGTTCTTCTTCGGTGCGTACGCCTTCGTCTGGGGCACCCTCTCGCAGGCCGTCCGCCAGCGGGCGGTCCCCAGCGAGCTGCAGGGACGCGTCGGCTCCGTCTACATGATCTGCGTGATGGGCGGCATGCTCATCGGCTCGGCTCTGGGCGGCGTGATCGCCGACCTGGGAGGACTCACCGCGCCGTGGTGGTTCGCCTTCGTCGGGGCGGGCGTGACGCTGGCGCTGGTGTGGCGCTCGCTCGGGCACATCGCCCACAACGACGAGGTCGCAGCCGCTCAGGCGTGACGCCCCTCCGGGCCGGCGCCCTGTGGCCCCATCTCAGGCGTGCCACGATGAGCCGGTGGAAGCACTCGCTGAGCTCGTCGAGTCCCTTCCGGCCGGGGTGGTGGCGACCGATCCAGCGACGACGGAGGGCTATCGGTTCGACTGGTCCCGGGACACCGGCGCCGGCACGCCGATCGCGGTGGTCCGGGCCGAGGACGCGAGCCAGGTGCAGATCGCGGTGCGCTGGGCGGCCAGGCACGGCGTGCCGGTCGTTCCCCGCGGGGCCGGGTCGGGCCTCTCGGGCGGAGCGAGCGCGGTGGACGGCGGCATCGTGCTCAGCCTCGAGCGGATGCGTGCGATCGAGATCGACGGCGACTGCCAGGTCGCCGTGGTCGAGCCCGGCGCCTTCAACGCCGAGGTGAAGGCGGCTGCTCGCGAGCACGGCCTCTGGTATCCGCCGGACCCGTCGTCCTACGAGATCTGCTCCATCGGGGGCAACGTCGCCACCAACGCGGGCGGCCTCTGCTGCGTGAAGTACGGCGTGACCACCGACTACGTGCTCGGCCTCGACGTGGTGCTCGCCGACGGCACGCTCGTCACCCTCGGCGGCAAGCGGATCAAGGACGTCGCCGGGCTCTCGCTGGTCAAGCTGTTCGTGGGCTCGGAGGGGACGCTGGGGATCGTGACCCGGGCGATCCTGCGGCTGGTCCCGCCGCCGCTCCCGCCGGCGACGCTGGTCGCGTCGTTCGCGTCCGTGGCCGACGCGGCCACTGCCGTTGTCGCCGTACGCCGCACGCTGCGTCCCTCGATGATGGAGCTGATGGACCAGGCCTCGATCAACGCGGTCGAGGACTTCTCCCCGCGCGGCCTGGACCGGTCGGCCGGCGCCCTGCTGCTGGTGCAGTCCGACGCACCGGGCGACGCCCGCGTGGTGGAGATCGCCGCCGTGGAGGCGGCCTGCGAGGCGGCCGGGGCGATCGAGGTCGTGGTCACCGACGACCCCGAGGACGGGGAGATGTTCGTGTCGGCGCGGCGGGCGGCCTTCCCGGCCGTCGAGGCCAGGGGCGCCCTCCTGCTGGAGGACGTCGGGGCTCCCGTTCCGCTCCTGCCCGACCTGCTCGCAGCCGTGGCGGCGATCGCGGCCGAGCACGACGTGGAGATCCCGGTCGTCGCCCACGCCGGCGACGGCAACACCCACCCGATCATCGTCTACACCCCTGGTGACGCGGACTCCGAGCGTCGGGCCCGGGCGGCCTTCGACGACATCATGCGCGCCGCCATCCGCCTCGGCGGCACGATCACCGGAGAACACGGCGTGGGCCGCACCAAGAAGGCGGCACTTCCCGACCAGCTCGGTGACGACGTGATGGCGTTGACCCGGAGGGTGAAGGACGCGCTCGACCCGGCGGGCATCCTCAACCCGGGGGCGATCCTGTGACCGGGCGCCGTGTCCGGGGTCTACGGTCGGCACCATGATCCGCGAGCGCCACCTCTTCGGTCCCGGCCCGTCGAACCCCTACCCCGAGGCCACCCGGGCCCTGGCTGAGCCGCTGCTCGGCCACCTCGACCCGGAGTTCCTGCGGATCATGGACGAGACGTGCGAGATGCTGCGGACGGCCTGGGGCACGTCCAACGCCCGCACCCTCCCGCTGAGCGCCACCGGCTCGGCCGGCATGGAGGCGGCCTTCGTCAACACCGTCCACCCCGGCGACGTCGTCGTGGTCGCGGTCAACGGCCTCTTCGGCCAACGGATGACCGACGTGGCTGCCCGCTGCGGTGCCGAGGTGGTCTCCGTCGACCACGAGTGGGGCCAGCCGGTCGACGTCGACCGCGTCCTTGCCGCGCACCCGTCTCCGGCGATCGTCGCCGCTGTCCACGCCGAGACCTCGACGGGCGTGCGCTCCGACATCGCCGCGCTCGGCGCTGGCCTCCGTGCGCAGGGGGCTGACGCGCTGCTGCTCGTCGACGCGGTCACGTCGATCGCGGGCATCGAGCTGCGCGCCGACGACTGGGGCGTCGACATCGGCTACGCCGGGACCCAGAAGTGCCTGGGCGTCGCTCCCGGCCTGGCGCCGTTCACGATCAACGACCGTGCGTTCGCGCGTCGGGTGGAGAGGCCGCGCTCGTGGTACCTCGACCTCGGCATGCTCGGTGGCTACGCCGGCGAGGCCGGGGTGAAGGACGGCGGCGCGGGGCAGCGGACCTACCACCACACCGCGCCGACCGCGATGGTCGCCAGCCTCCACGCCGGCCTGACCCGCATCCTCGACGAGGGCCTCGAGGCCGTGTGGGCACGGCACCAGGCCGCAGGCGACGCGCTCCAGTCCGGCCTGGAGGAGATGGGGCTCGAGCTGTTCGCCGCGCAGGGCCACCGGCTCCCGGAGCTGACCACCGTGAAGGTGCCCGACGGCGTCGACTCCGCCGCCGTGCGCCGCGAGCTGCTCGAGCGGCACGGCATCGAGATCGGCGCCGGCGCCGGGGCGTACGCCGCCAGCGTCTGGCGCATCGGCCTCATGGGTCGCAACGCTCGCCCCGACGCCGTGCTGCTGGTGCTCGCGGCCCTGCGCGACGTCCTCGGTCGCTGACCGCGGCGACGTAACGAGGGCCGAGGCCGCTCGTTGGACGGGCATGCGCCTTGCCACCCCCGCCCGCCTGGCCGCAGCCGGGCTCCTGACGCTCTCGATGGTCCTCGCCGGCGGAGCCGCGCACGCCCACGGCGACCGCGACCGTGCCGAGCGGATGTCCCAGATGTACGACGCCGGGCTCTCCGTGCCGTTCATCAGCTCGCCCAACGTGCGCCTCGCCGCCATGCGCCCGGGCAGCGCCGGCGTGTCCGGCTGCTTCCTGCACTCCGCGCCCTACTTCGTGATGTCCGGGCTCGACGACGTCACGGTCTACGACATCAGCGACCCCGTGGCGCCCCGCGAGGTCGGCTCGATGCCGAGCGCGCAGTTCGAGAACGAGGCCATGAACTGCGGGGAGCGCAAGGTCTCGCGCGAGCGCACCGAGCGGTTCGCGATGATCGGGGTCGACCTCTACCAGGCGTCGCCCGACGACCTCGAGCACGTCAACGACCCGGTGCGCGGCGACTACGAGCTCGTCATCGTCGACGTCACCGACCCGACCTCGCCGCACGTCCGCTCCAGGGTCAGCGCCACGACCAGCACGCACACGGTGACGTGCATCGACGGCACCGACTGCCGCTACGCCTACTCCGCCGGGGACGACTCCGAGGTGCCGGGCCAGGGCAGCTTCTCGGTCTTCGACCTCACCGACCTCGACAACCCCGTGGAGGTCGACAGCGACGCGGCCACGGCGGGCATCCAGCCGTTCCGCTCCGACGCGGTGGGCTGGGGCGGGCACAAGTGGAACGTCGACGCGGCGGGGTACGCGACCCACACCGGTGCGGGGGGCTCGTACATCTACGACGTGCGCGACCCGCTGCACCCGGTCGAGGTGGCCAACACCGGCGCGGCCGGCGACTCGGCGCGCGAGGGGGCGGTCAACCACTACAACGACTTCATCCACCACAACAGCTTCCGGCCCAACGCGAAGGCCTTCCGCGCGGAGGCGCCGCCGTCGCTGGCCAACGGCAACATCCTGCTCGTCACCGAGGAGGACTACGAGGACCCGGACTGCTCGACCGCGGGCTCGTTCCAGACGTGGCACGTCAAGCGCCTCGACGGCTCCGAGGGCTCGATCGTGCCGCTGGCCAAGCTCGAGCTCGCGGACCTCGGCACCTACCCCCTCCCAGTGGGCACCTTCTGCTCCGCGCACTGGTTCGACTACCACCCCAGCGGCGTCGTCGCGGTCGGCTTCTACGGCGGCGGCACGCAGCTCATCGACGTCACCGACCCCGCGCAGCCGGTGAGCCACGGGCACGCCTCGTGGGGCGCGTCGGAGGTGTGGGACTCGATGTGGGTCCCGGTCTACAACCGCAAGGGTGTCGCGACCTCCCAGCGCACCAACCTGGTCTACTCGGTGGACCTCGTCCGCGGCCTCGACGTCTACGTCGTCGACGTGCCCGGGGACGGGCTCGGCACCCTGCCGTCGGTCGGGAGCACCGCGAGCGTGGCCTTCGCCCCCGTGCTGTTCGTCGGAGGCAGCTCCGTGGTCGCGTTGCTGGTGCATCGACGCCGCCGTCGCGCCTGATCGGGACGCGCCCGCCCGACGGCTAGGGTGAGCAGACCGAGCGCTTCCCCCGGTGTCTGAGAGGATGCCGCGTTCGCACCGACCGTCCGATCGCCGGGAGCAGCCCGTTGTACCTGAAGAGCCTGACGCTGAAAGGGTTCAAGTCCTTCGCGTCATCCACGACGCTGCAGCTCGAGCCGGGCATCACCTGCATCGTCGGCCCCAACGGGTCGGGCAAGTCCAACGTCGTCGACGCGCTCGCGTGGGTGATGGGCGAGCAGGGCGCCAAGAGCCTGCGCGGCGGCAAGATGGAGGACGTCATCTTCGCCGGCACCTCCGGCCGCCCGCCCCTGGGCCGGGCCGAGGTGCAGCTGACCATCGACAACACCGACGGCGCGCTGCCGATCGACTACGCCGAGGTCACGATCAGCCGCACGATGTTCCGCAACGGCGGCTCGGAGTACGCGATCAACGGCCACGGCTGCCGCCTGCTCGACGTGCAGGAGCTGCTCAGCGACTCGGGCATCGGCCGCGAGATGCACGTGATCGTCGGGCAGGGGCAGCTCGACACGATCCTCCACGCGACCCCTGAGGACCGCCGCGGCTTCATCGAGGAGGCCGCCGGCGTCCTCAAGCACCGCAAGCGCAAGGAGAAGGCGCTCCGCAAGCTCGACTCCACCGACGGCAACCTCACCCGGCTCGCCGACCTGCTCTCCGAGATCCGACGCCAGCTCAAGCCGCTGGGCCGCCAGGCGGAGGTCGCCCGGCAGGCGGCCACCGTGCAGGCGGACGTGCGCGACGCCCGGGCCCGGCTCCTCGCCGACGACCTCGTCACCGCTCGCACCGCGCTCGAGCAGGAGATGGCGGACGAGTCCATCCTCCTCCAGCGCCGCGAGGAGGTGGAGGCCGCCGTCGCTGCCGCCCGTGAGAAGGAGGCCCGCCTCGAGGCGGCCCTCCGCGACGACCTGCCGCGCCTCGCCGCCGCCCAGGAGACCTGGTTCGCGCTGTCCGGGCTGAAGGAGCGACTGCGGGGCACCGCCTCGCTCGCCGACGAGCGGATCCGCAACGCCGCCGGTGCGTCCGAGGCCGACACCGTCGACTCGGGGCGCGACCCCGACGACCTCGAGGCCCAGGCCGAGCGCGTGCGCCAGCAGGAGGCCGAGATCGCCGAGCAGGTCGAGCAGCACCGCGAGGCGCTCGACGCCGCGGTGGTCCTCAGGCGGGCCGCCGAGGAGGCCGCGGCCGAGGAGGAGCGGCGCATCGTCGGTCTCCAGCGGGCCGCCGCCGACCGCCGTGAGGGACTGGCCCGGCTGACCGGCCAGGTCAACGCGCTGAAGTCCCGGGCCGAGGCCGCCGACGCCGAGATCCGGCGCCTCACCGACGCCCGCGAGGACGCCGCCACCCGCGCCGAGCGCGCCCAGCGCGACTTCACCGCCCTCGAGACCAGGGTCGCCGGCCTCGACGCCGGCGAGGAGGGCCTCGACTCCGAGCACGAGGAGGCGGTCGCCGCCCTCGACGAGGTCGAGGAGCAGCTGGCCAAGGCCCGCGAGGACGCCCAGCAGTCCGACCGCGACCGCGCCGGACTGATCGCGCGACGCGACGCCCTGGAGCTCGGCCTCAACCGCAAGGACGGCGCCGGCGCGTTGCTCGCCGCCACCGACAAGGTGGGCGGGCTGCTCGGCTCGGTGGCCGCACTCCTCGACGTCGACCACGGCTACGAGGCCGCCGTCGCCGCCGCGCTCGGCAGCGTCGCGGACGCGGTCGTGATGGCCGATGCCGACGCCGCGGTCCGGGCGATCGGCCACCTCAAGGACGACGACCTCGGCCGGGCCGGCCTGCTGCTCGGCGGTGCGCCGCAGGGCGACCCCGACTGGCCCGACCTGCCCGACGGAGCGACGTACGCCGTCGACGTGGTGACCGCGCCCGACGACGTACGACCTGCGCTCACGCGGCTGCTGCACCAGGTCGCCGTCGTCGACGACCTCACCGCCGCCCGCCGCCTGGTCGCGGAGCTGCCCGGCGTGGTCGCGGTGACCAAGGAGGGCGACCTCCTCGGGGCGCACTTCGCTGCCGGCGGCTCCAGCAGCCAGCCCAGCCTGATCGAGATCCAGGCGGCCTTCGACGAGGCGAGCGCCAGTCTCGCCGAGGCGACCGCGACGACCGAGCGCCTGGGCTTCGAGATCTCGAGGCTGGAGGCCATCCGCCACGACACCCTCAAGCGGGTCGACGTCGCGCTGGCCAAGCTCCACGAGTCCGACGCGACGCTGGCCGCCGTGGCCGAGGAGCTCGGCCAGTACGGCTCGCAGGCCCGTGCCGCCAAGGGCGAGGCCGACCGGCTCGAGCGGGCGATCGCCACGGCCACGGAGGCTCGTGAGGCCGACCTCGCCGGCCTGGCCGACCTCGAGGCCCGGTTGGCGGCCGCCGAGGACGTCACCGACGAGGAGCCCGACACCTCGGAGCGCGAGAGGCTCGCCGAGAAGGCCCGCGAGGCCCGTCAGGCAGAGATGGATGCCCGGCTGGCGCTGCGCACGGCCGAGGAGCGTGCCCGCGCGCTGCACGGCCGGGCCGACTCGCTGCTGCGTGCCGCCCAGGCCGAGCGGGACTCCCGCGCCCGCGCGACCGAGCGGCGCGAGCGACTGATCCGCGAGGGCCGCGCCGCGCAGGCGGTCTCCGTCGGCGTCCGCGTCGTCCTGCACCAGCTCGAGCGCTCGGTGATGCTGGCCGCCGACGAGCGGGCGGCGGTCGAGGAGTCGCGACAGGGGAGCGAGCAGCAGCTCATGGCGGTGCGGACCTCGCTGCGCGACCTCGCCCGCGAGCACGACGAGCTGGTCAACTCCGTGCACCGTGACGAGATGGCCCGCACCCAGCAGAAGATGCGCATCGAGCAGCTCGAGGAGCGTGCGCTCGAGGAGCTCGGCCTCGACCCCGACGGGTTGGTCAACGACTACGGACCCACGACCCTGATCCCGTTCTCCGGCGAGGTGCCCGAGGGCGAGGAGGCACCCGAGCCGGCCGCGTTCGTCCGCGAGGAGCAGGTCAAGCGGCTGCGCACCGCCGAGCGCGCGCTCTCCATGCTCGGGCGGGTCAACCCGCTCGCGCTGGAGGAGTTCTCGGCGATGGAGGAGCGTCACAAGTTCCTCACCGAGCAGCTCGAGGACCTCAAGCGCACCCGCAAGGACCTCCTCGACATCGTGAAGGAGGTCGACACCCGCGTGGAGCAGGTCTTCACCGAGGCCTACGCCGACGTCAGCAAGGCGTTCGACTCGACCTTCGCGCGGCTCTTCCCCGGTGGCGAGGGCCGTCTCGTGCTCACCAACCCGGGCGACATGCTCTCCACCGGGGTCGAGGTCGAGGCCCGACCGCCGGGCAAGAAGGTCAAGCGCCTGTCGCTGCTCTCCGGCGGCGAGCGCTCCCTGGTCGCCGTGGCCTTCCTGGTGGCACTGTTCAAGGCCCGCCCCTCGCCGTTCTACATCCTCGACGAGGTCGAGGCCGCGCTCGACGACACCAACCTCGGTCGCCTGCTGGAGATCTACGAGGAGCTGCGCGAGAACTCCCAGCTCCTGGTCATCACCCACCAGAAGCGGACCATGGAGGTCGGTGACGCGCTCTACGGCGTCACCATGCGCGGCGACGGCGTCTCGGCCGTGATCAGCCAGCGTCTGCGCGACGCCGAGTCGGCGTGAGCCCCCAGACATGACGGATCGGCCCTTGAGGGGCGACTACGTCGCCTGGCGCACCGCCACGACCCGGTGGCGCGACGACGACGCCTACGGCCACCTCAACAACGCCACCTACTACGAGCTGTTCGACACCGCTGTCAACGCCTACCTCTACGACGCGACCGGGGTCGACGTGCGTGCACTCCCGCAGATCGGCGTGGTGGCAGAGACCGGGTGCCGCTACTTCCGCGAGATCGGGTTCCCCGAGCCCATCGAGATGGGCCTGGTCGTGGACAAGGTGGGCACCAGCTCGATCATCTACCGGATCGGGCTCTTCCAGGGCGCCTCGGACGAGGCAGCGGCCGAGGGCCGCTTCGTGCACGTCTACGTCGACAACTCCCGCGGTGCCGGTGCCCGGCCGGTGACGCCGATGCCGGACGTCGTGCGGGAGGCCGTCGTACGCCTGCTGCGGACGTGAGCGACACCCGGTCACGCGATGACCGGAGCCCGCGCGGTCTGTGTCATGGTGGATGCGTACGGCACACAGCTGGTGCAACCCCACCCCTCGGGAGAATCCCATGACCGCGATCGTGATCATGCTCGTCCTCGGCCTGCTCGTGGCGGGTGCTGTCGTCGTCTACGTCGCCTACCCGCACCGCGGCGAGGAGATGCCCGTCGTGCCGCAGCTCGGCGACGCGATGCGCAAGGGCGTCGACTCGCTGCCCACCCTCGAGGACTCCGAGTCCCGCGTCTGAGTCCCGCGTCCGAGTCCGTTGACCGGGTGACGCCCGGCGCGGCGCCACTCGTCCGGTCCACGCGGGACTAGCGTGCAAGGCGTGACCGGCTCACGCCACACGACTCACAAGGCCTACTGCGCGGCCTGCGGGTCGATGGTGTCGCGGAGGTTCCGGCCCGGTCCCGACGGCCGTCCGGAGGCCACGTGCCCGCGCTGCGGCAGCCTCGAGCGGCACCGGTTCCTCTCCCTGCTGCTCGGCGCGCTCGCGCCGGAGCTGCGCGACCTCGACACAGTGGTGGAGATCGCCCCGTCGCGGCAGTCGACGGTCCTGCTCGACCGCCTCGGGGCACGCCGGCGGGTCAGCTTCGACGCCGGCTACGACGCCCGCGCCGTCGACGCCCTGGCCAGCCTCACGCGGCTGCCCCTACGCGACGGATCGGTCGACCTCCTGGTCTGCTACCACGTGCTCGAGCACGTGCCCGACGACTGCGCCGCCATGCGCGAGATCGCCCGCGTGCTGAGCCCGCGGGGCATCGCCCTCCTCGAGGTGCCGATCAAGGTCGGGGTCGTGACCGAGGAGGACCCGACAGCCACTCCCGAGGAGCGCGCCCGACGCTTCGGCCAGCTCGACCACGTGCGGTGGTACGGCGACGACTTCGACGCGCGCCTCTCCGCGGCGGGCCTCGCCTCGGTGCGCGTGACACCGCCGGCGCTGGTGGGTGAGGCGGCCGTCGAGTGGTTCCGGCTGATGGCCCACGAGGTGGTGTGGGTCGTGCACCCGGGTCGGGAGACGTCCTCCCCGATGCTGCCGGGCGGCACCGGTTCGGGTCTCACCGCCGCCTTCGACGCGCTGCTGGCCGACCTGGCGCGCGCCGAGGACAGGCTCGACCGAGCGCGCGAGCGTACCGACCGGCTCGCTACCCAGCGCGACGCCCTGCAGGCCCAGCTGGCCCAGGAGCGCGGGCCGCACGGATTCGCCATGCTCACCCGCCTCCGCGGCGCCGTACGCCTCTGATTGGATTGGGCCATGGGTGACTGGCTCTATCTGATCATCGGCATCGCCGTCGTCGGCGTGCTCACGCTCGCCGGCCTGCTGACCTCCGGGCGACGTCGCGGCTCCAGGCCCCGGCCCGGGGGCACGGACGTCATCGTCCCGTCCCCGGCGGAGAGCGACACCACCACCGAGGCAGCCCCGGAGCCCGCGGTCGAGACGGGGGTCGGAGCCGCCGTCGAGCCGGTCGAGGCCCCGGCCCTCGAGAAGCCGGAGGGTACGGCGTCGCGGATGGTGCGGCTGCGTCAGCGGCTCTCACGCTCGCAGGGCGGGCTCGGCAAGGGCCTGCTCGCCCTCCTGAGCCGCGACAAGCTCGACGAGGACACCTGGGAGGCGATCGAGGACACCCTCCTCACCGCCGACATCGGCGTCGCCCCCACCCAGGCGCTGGTCGAGCAGCTGCGCACCCGGCTGCGCGTGGAGGGCGGGCAGCGGCCCGACCCCCGAGCCGTGCTGCGCGAGGAGCTCATCGAGCTCGTCGGCACCGACCTTGACCGCCGCGTGCAGGTCACCGGCGCCGACGGCAAGCCGGGCGTCGTGCTCGTGGTCGGTGTCAACGGCGCCGGCAAGACGACCACCGTCGGCAAGATCGCCCGGATCCTGGTCGCCGAGGACCTGTCGGTGACCCTCGGCGCGGCCGACACCTTCCGTGCCGCGGCCGTCGACCAGCTCGCCACCTGGGGCGAGCGGGTCGGCGTCGAGGTGATCCGCGGTCCCGAGGGCGGCGACCCGGCCAGCGTCGCGTTCGACGCGGTCAAGCACGGCGTCGACCACGGCATCGACACGGTGCTCGTCGACACTGCCGGTCGCCTGCAGAACAAGGCCGGCCTGATGGACGAGCTGGGCAAGGTCAAGCGGGTCATCGAGAAGCTGGCCCCGGTCACCGAGGTGCTGCTCGTCCTCGACGCCACCACGGGCCAGAACGGCCTCGTCCAGGCTCGGGTGTTCAGCGAGATCGTCGACGTCACCGGCATCGTGCTGACCAAGCTCGACGGGTCGGCCAAGGGCGGGATCGTGGTGCAGGTCCAGCGCGAGCTCGGCGTGCCGGTCAAGCTCGTTGGGCTCGGCGAGGGACCCGACGACATGGCGCCGTTCGACGCCGCCGCGTTCGTCGACGCCCTCCTGGGCTGACCTGACGCTTCTGCACCGCGTGGACGCGCCGACCTGGCGCTTGTGCACAAGCGCCGGCTCGGCGGCTCAGCCGCGGGCGAGCAGGTGGCGTACGGCGTCGTCGACGAGCGTCTCGGCGCGCTTGTCGAAGCTGTGCTCGGCCATGATCCGCATCGCGATCTGGCGGCGCGTGGCGTTGTCGGGGAAAGCGTCGTAGGGCGGCGTGACGAGCCGGGCCAGCTCCCGCTCGTTGTCGAAGGGCAGCACCAGCCCCGAGAAGGTCTCCTCCAGCCCGTCGATGCGGTCGCTCAGGATCCGCGCGCCGCACGCGGCCGCGTCGAAGAGCCGGTTGGAGGCGAAGCTGTCGCGGCGCATGTCGAGGTGGTGGTCGTTGAGCACGACACCGGCCGAGGCGTAGAGGACGCCGACCTCCTCGTTGGCTACCCCGCCGGAGGCGATCTGCTCGCGCTCGACGAACTCGGTCCAGTCGTTGCCGTGCAGCGTGAGGGGGGCGCCGATGGCGAGCGCGCTGCGGACGGCGTAGCGGTAGATCCCCCGTGAGTTGCCGACGAACAGCAGCTCCGGGCCGGTGTCCGGCTCGGCCCGGTCGGGGTGGAACCACCGGGTGTCGGTGCACTGGAGCAGCGGCTTGATCGTGGTGCCCCACTCGCGGGTCATCCGCGCCGACCAGCTGGTGCTGGCGGCGTAGACGAGGTCGAAGTCGGCGACCTCCTCGGGGCTGATCATGTCGGGGTGGCTGATGATCCACTCGACGTTGAGCAGCCCGGGGCGGGGGGTGACGCGGTCCAGCCCGCGCAGGACGAGGAGCACGTCGTCGTGGTCGCGGGAGTCGCGCTCGCGGGCGTCGCGACGGTCGGTCGCCACGTGCTGGCCGCGGCGCTCGAGGGCATCGGCGAGCGAGCGGGCGAAGTAGGTGTCGCCCCAGCGGTCACCCCGGGAGGCGGCTGGGGAGGCGATGTCGATGGCCCACCTCAGGCGCGGCGGCGACTCGTGGATCCCCTGCACCGATCGCACGACCAGGTCGGGGACCAGCACGGACGGGGCGGTCCGGTCCTCGGGATAGGCCGAGATCCGGCGGTTGCGCTGGTCGGTCACCTCGAGCCCGGCCTGGAGCAGCAGGTCGGCCGCGCGGTCCGGGGGAGGTGTGGCGGACCCGGCCCGCAGCGATGCCATCGCGCCGATGAGCTCCTCGGGGGTGGCGTACGGCGTGCGGGAGGTGATCACGGTCTCGGGCACGACGACCGACTCGCCGAGCCCGGCCTGCCGGGCGCGCAGGCCGAGGTCGGTCTCGGCCAGGACGGAGCTGAACCGAGCGCTGAGCCCGCGCAGGGCGACAGCGGTCTGCGTGCGCAGGGCCACCATCGGCGCGGCGGGGGCGGCCACCTCGCACTGTCCGATCCGCACCGCGTCGCTGACCGGGAGGCCGGCGAGGAACAGCTCGGGGTTGGGGTTGACCTGGCTGAAGCGGGCTCCGGCGCTGAGGATCACGCCGTCGAGGTCGACCACCAGCGGCTGCGCCACCGCCACGCCGGGCTCGTGCACGACCGAGGCCAGGCGTTCGGCGATCGGCTGCCGCGGCGGCATCGCCTCCGGTCGGACCAGGAGGACGGTGCTGCCGGCGGCCAGCGAGATGCCGACGTTGGTGGCGGCCGACGTGGAGACGCCGGCGGGCACGGAGACGAAGCGCGCGCCGGAGATGATCGCGGCGACGGAGGCGGCCAGCACGTGGTGGGCGCGGCGCAGCCGGACCCCGACCAGGATCAGCTCGGAGCCCTCACGGGGCACCGAGCTCAGCCACTCGACGGTGCGGCGTGGCTCGATGCCCAGCGGCAGGACGTGGCTGACCAGGTCCTCGGACGTCTCCCGGCCCGCTGCCGCGTCCCAGTCGACCAGCTGGCGCTCCAGGACGACGGAGTCCCAGTCGTCGCCGAAGCCGGTGGCGGGCGTCTCCGGCCGCTTCAGGACCGGTACGTCGACCGCGAGCAGCTCGTGGTCGCGCGAGAGCCGGAGCAGGAGATCGCGCTCGGCGGAGCCCCCGAGGCTCTCGTCGAAGCCCCCGACGTCCTTGATGGCGGCGCGCCGCAACAGCGCCGTCGTGAGGTCGACCGGGCGACCGCCCACCAGCTCGATACGGTCTCGACCGACGGCCCCCGCGCCCGCCAGGACGGCCGCGGCGCCGGTGTGGTGGGCGTGGGCCAGGAGCTCGCCCAGCATCTCGGGGAGCCACTCGCGCCCGAGGGGGAGGAAGGCGACGTGCTCGGCGGTGCTGTGCTCGAGCGCGGCGTTGAGCGCGCGAGCGTGCCCGCAGCGCGTCTCGCGCACCAGCGTGATGCGGTCGTCGAAGGCGGCCATGCCCTGCAGCACGGCGGCCGTGTCGTCGGCGGACCCGCGGTCCACGGCCACCAGGTGCCAGTCGGCGAAGGTCTGCGCCTGCAGCGACGCGACGGTCTCGTGCACCAGCGGCCCGGCGTCCTGGGCCGACATCACGACCGTGACGGCGGGCGAGGTGCCGAGGCCGGCCGAGAGCGCGGGTGCCGGGCCGACCAGCTCGGGACGGTCTCGGACGACCTCGGCGCGCCAGGCGGCGGCGGCCTCGATCGCGGCGGCGCGGTAGGTGCCCCACGAGACCTTCTTGGGCAGGATGCGCGTCGGGAGCGGGGTGCCGGGGCCCGAGACGGAGAGCCAGTAGGACAGCGCGCCGTAGGGGTGGTGGCGCGCCTCGGGGTGGGCCGCGAAGATCAGGCGGGGGTCGGCCAGCGGATGTGGGGCGATCCGGTTGCGCCGCCGCCGCTCGGAGACGTACCAGAGCACCGGGTGCTGCCCCAGCCGCTGCCACGAGCGGCGCCGGCCGATCCACTGCGCCTCGAACAGCGGGTGCGGGGACACGTCGCCCGCGTGCACGGCGGCCCGCGCCGCCTCGTGGGGCGACTCGAAGGTGGTGCCGAGCTGGGCGGCGACGTAGTCGGCGTCGATCAGGCCGGAGTCGACCAGGACCTCCTCGGCGTCGTCGAGCCTCACCTGCTGGCGACGCTCAGCGCGCATCGGAGTACCTCACCCGCGGGAACAGCGGCTCGAGCGCGAGCGGTGTGGGCAGCAACCGCTCGGTGTCGCGCAGCGGGTAGTACTGCGCGGTCTCCTCGAGGAACTCCCGCACCCCCGCGAACCGCTGGGGGAAGCGGCGTTCGCACAGCTCGAGGAGCCGTCGGGCATCCAGGTTGTAGGGGTCATAGCGCAGGGTGTCGATCTTGACGTAGGGGAGCCGAGCGTTGTCGAGCACTCGGTCGGCCAGGCTCCGTGCCGGGTTCCACGGCTCGTTGGCGCGCTCGCGCCACTCGCGGACCTCGGCCCGGTTGCGCGGGAAGTGCGAGCGGTGGGCCGCCCACCAGCGCATCCGCTCGCGGGCGATGCGCTGGTCCTCCGGGGTCTCGACGAAGTAGGTGTCGGAGCTGAAGCCGGCCTCGTAGAGCCGCCGGGACATGCCGACCTCGTAGCGCTTGATGACCTGTCGGCGCTTGGAGATGGGCTCCATCTCCTCCCAGAAGGTGGTGAACGCGCGCGAGCCGACGACCCACGGGCGGAAGGCGATGAAGAAGGACTGGATGTGCGGCGCGACGCGCTCGGCGGCGGTGAGCCCCCAGAAGTCGCACGGGCGCGTGGCCATCGCCTCGAACACGGGGTCATAGCTGTCGAGGGCGAAGACGTAGGTGTCGTTGCAGACCACCACCTCGTCGTACGCCGTCAGGTCGCCCGCGGCGTCGAGGCCCACCTTGTAGCTGAAGAAGTCGTAGCCGTAGTTGGCGCGCTCCACGACGACCGCCCGCTCCGAGAGCCAGGAGCGGGCTGAGTCCTGCAGCTGGGCGGTCGTGCAGACCAGGAGGGTGTCGACCGACGCAGCCAGCGCCTCGACCTGCCCGCGTACGTGCGGTCGCAGCTCTCCGGCGACGTCGTAGTGCGCCATCACGGCCAGTCTGGACACGGCCGAACACTAACAAGGAGCGGTCGTGGGCCGATCTGTTCACACTCCCGTAACACAGCGGCCGATTACGTAGCCTGCGCGCAACATGCGTCGCGGCCCGGCGAAACCTCCCCACCGCAGGCTTCGGATGAACATGTGGGCCCCTGCATGACACCGGCGTCATGAGCTCGGCGGACCACATCCCGTACGTTTCCTGGAGGTTCTGTGGACGGCTATTACGCCTTCATGCTGGTGGCGACTGCCTTCGTCCTGATGATGACGGTGCCCGCACTGGCCCTGTTCTACGGCGGCATGTCCCGGTCGAAGTCCGTGCTCAACATGATGATGATGTCGTACGTCGCGGCCGCCATCGTGGGCATCCTGTACGTCGCCGTCGGCTGGTCGATGGGCTTCGGCGGTGAGGGCACGTTCTTCGCCAACCCGTTCGAGCTGTTCTGGCTCGACGGCGTCTCGACCGGCGACTACGTCTTCGTGATGTTCCAGATGACCTTCGCGATCATCACCGCCGCGCTGATCAGCGGCGCGGTCGCCGACCGGATGAAGTTCTCCGCGTGGGTGGTCTTCGTCCCGCTGTGGTCCCTCATCGTCTACTTCCCGATGGCCCACATGGTCTTCAGCTGCACGGACAACTCGCTCATCTGCGGCCGCATCGGCGCCCAGGACTACGCCGGGGGCACCGCGGTCCACATCAACGCCGGTGTCGCGGCCCTCGTCCTCGTGCTGCTGCTCGGCAAGCGGATCGGCTGGCCCCGCGAGCAGATGCGCCCGCACAACCTCACGCTGACCATGCTCGGCGCCGGTCTGCTGTGGATGGGCTGGTACGGCTTCAACGTCGGCTCGATCGTCTTCGGCGACGACCCCGAGACCCAGTTCCCGCTCGAGACGGGGCGTACCTTCGCCACGACGACGCTGGCCACCATGGCCGCCATCCTCGGCTGGCTGCTGGTCGAGCGCCTGCTCCATAAGAAGGCCACGTCACTCGGCGCCGCCTCCGGCATCGTCGCGGGCCTCGTCGCGATCACCCCGGCCACGGGAGCGGTCAACCTCTCCGGTGCGGTGGCCATCGGCCTCATCGCCGGCGGCGTCTGCGCCTGGGCCGTCGGCCTGAAGTACAAGCTCGGCTATGACGACTCGCTCGACGTGGTCGGCGTGCACCTGGTCGGTGGCATCATCGGCACCGTGCTCATCGGTGTCTTCTCCACCTCCGACGGCGCCGGCGGCGTCGACGGCCTCCTCTACGGCGGCGGGCTGGGCTCGCTGGGCGACCAGGCCCTCGGTGTCGTGGTGGCCGTCGTCTACTCCGGCATCCTCACCGCCGTCATCGCCCTGGCCATCAAGTACACGATGGGCCTGCGCCTCGACGAGGAGGACGAGGTCAACGGCATCGACCTCGCCGCACACGGTGAGACCGCCTACGACCTGCACAGCGGGACCAGCGGCAGCGGCAGCGTCCTCGCCGCCAGCACCTCCGCCAGCACCCCGACCAGCACCAAGGGAGTGAACGCATGAAGCTCGTGACCGCGGTCATCAAGCCGCACAAGTGGGAGGACGTCCGCGAGGCGCTCGAGACCTTCGGCGTCGCCGGGATGACGGTCTCCGAGGTCAGCGGCTACGGCCGTCAGAAGGGCCACACCGAGGTCTACCGCGGTGCCGAGTACGACATCGCGCTCGTGCCCAAGATCCGCATCGAGATCGTGGTGGACGACGCCGACTCCGACGACGTGGTCGGGATCATCGTCAAGACCGCGCAGACCGGTCGCATCGGGGACGGCAAGGTCTGGGTCAGCCCGGTCGACACCGTCGTCCGGGTTCGGACCGGCGAGCAGGACGCGTCCGCGCTCTGATGGCCACCCTCTCGGGGCCTCTGCCGTGACCGCAGCACAACGCCAGACCAGGGCCACCTCGGCCGACGAGCTCTGCCGGCAGGCGTACGCCGCCTCGGGCGGGCCCGCCACCGGGGTGGCCCTGGTCGCGGTCGGGGGCTACGGGCGCGCCGAGCTGGCCCCGCACTCCGACCTCGACGTGGTGCTCGTCCACGAGGACGACGTCGACCTCGGTGAGCTCGGCAGCGCGCTGTGGTACCCCCTGTGGGACTCCGGGCGCCGGCTCGACCACTCAGTGCGCTCGATGAGCCAGATGCTGGAGGCGGCCGCCGACCTGCGCGTCGCACTGGGCCTGCTCGACGCGCGGCACCTGGCCGGCGACCCCGGGCTGACCCTGCGCCTGCGCACGACGATGCTCGCCGACTGGCGGCGCCAGGCCCGGACCCGACTGCCCGAGCTCAAGGCCCTCACGCACAAGCGCCACGACGTGACCGGAGAGCTGGCGCACGCCTCCGTCCCCGACGTCAAGGAGGCCGAGGGCGGGCTGCGCGACGCCGGCGTGCTCAAGGCGATCGAGGCCAGCTGGCTGGTCGACGCCTCCACACCCGCGCTCGAGGCGGCTCGCCAGATGCTGCTCGACGTGCGCGACGAGGTCCACGACGTGGCCGGTCGTCCCAGCGACCGCATCGCCCCGGAGATGTGGGGCCCGCTCGCGCAACGCCTCGACCTCGCCGACCCGGAGGCGGCGCAGCGGCACGTGCGCTCCTTGGGCCGGCGGATCGCCCACCTCTCACGCCTGGCCTGGCGGCGTACGGACGCGGTGATGTCGCGGACGACGGGGGAGAAGGGACGTCGTACGCCTGCCCTCGAGCGCGTGGCTCCGGGGATCGCGCTCTCGCGCGGCGAGGTGGTGCTCGACGCCGGCACCAAGCCCGGCGACGACCCGACCCTGCTGCTGCGTGCGGCCGCCGAGGCGGCCAGCCGGGACGCGGTCCTGGCCCCCACCACTGCCGCCCGGCTCGTGCGGGAGGGAGCCGAGCTTCCCGTGCCGTGGCCGGCCCCGGCCCGCGACGCGCTCGTCAGGCTCCTGGCCAGCGGCCCCGGCCTGCTCCCGGTCTGGGAGACGCTCGACGAGATCGACGGCATCGAGACGTTCCTGCCCGAGTGGGAGCAGATCCGGCTGCTGCCGCACGCGTCGGCGATCCACCGCTTCACGGTGGACCGCCACGTCGTCGAGACCTGCGCCGAGGCCGGAGCGCTCATCCGCAGCGTCCGCCGACCCGACCTGCTCCTGGTCGCCGCGCTGCTCCACGACATCGGCAAGGGCTCGCTGCACGACCACTCCGTCGCCGGCGAGCCGCTGGCCCGCAAGATCGTCGCCCGGATGGGCTTCACCGACCTCGACGCGGAGGTCGTCGCCTCCCTGGTCCGCTGGCACCTGCTGCTCGCCAACCTCGCGACCACGCGTGATCCCGACGACCCGGCCACCACCGCCGAGCTGCTGACCCACGTGCCCGACGGGGCCAGCCTCGAGCTGCTCCGGGCGCTGACCGAGGCGGACGCCCGGGCCACGTCCTCGGCCGCCTGGACGACGTGGCGGGCCTCGCTCATCGATCGGCTCGTCTCCCGCGCCGGCCACGCCCTCGGCGCGGAGATCTCCCACGTCGTGCCCTCGGAGGCCCTGCCGATCCCCGACGTCGTACGCCGTGAGCCCGGCGCGGTCTCCGTCGAGGTCACCCCCCACGAGGTCGGCGCGACCATCACGGTGGTCTCGGCCGACCGGGTGGGGCTGCTCGCCGATGTCGCCGGGGGGCTGGCCGCGCTGCGGGTGCCGGTGCACGCCGCACGGGCGTGGGCGCAGGTCGACAGCGACGGCGAGTGGGGCGTGAGCGCGTGGGAGGTTCCCGACGCCTACCTCGACGCCACCGTCGTCCGCGACCGGATCCGGCGCGTGGTCGAGGGCAGCCAGCGCCTGCCCGAGCTGCCGGTGCGCGCGCCCGACGAGCTGCCGCCGATCGTGGAGGTTCGTCCCGACGCCTCCCGGGCCTCGCTGGTCCTGGAGATCCGCACGTCGGACCGCCCCGGCGTGGTCCACCGCGTGCTGACCACCCTCGCCGGGCTCGGCCTCACCGTGGCCTCCGCGCACGTCTCGACGCTGGGCCCGCAGGCGGTCGACGTGTTCTACGTCCAGGAGGTCGGGGGCGTGCGTCCCACCGAGGAGCGCGCAGCAGCGGCCGCGCACGCCGTACGCACTGCGCTGGGCGGCTGAGACCGCGTTCCGCGTCGAGGCGGAACGGCGGGGGTGGGGCGGTTAGGCTGGCACGTCGTACCACCTATGACTTCAGCCACGACTTCAGCCATGACTTCAGCCATCGATGCGAGGGACTGACCCACACCGTGTTCGCCACACTCTCCGACCGCCTTGCCGACACCTTCAAGAACCTGCGGGGCAAGGGCCGGCTCTCCGAGGCCGACATCGACGCCACCGCACGTGAGATCCGCATCGCACTGCTCGAGGCCGACGTCGCGCTGCCCGTCGTCAAGGAGTTCGTGGGTGCGGTGAAGGAGCGGGCCCGCTCCGAGGAGGTCAGCGGCGCGCTCAACCCGGCCCAGCAGATCATCAAGATCGTCCACGAGGAGCTCGTGACGATCCTCGGTGGGGAGACCCGCCGGCTGCGCTACGCGAAGTCCGGCCCGACCGTCATCATGCTCGCCGGCCTCCAGGGCGCCGGCAAGACGACGCTCGCGGCCAAGCTGGCGCTGTGGCTCAAGGGGCAGGACAAGACCCCGATGCTGGTCGCCGCCGACCTGCAGCGCCCCAACGCCGTCCAGCAGCTCCAGGTCAACGGCGAGCGCGTCGGCGTGCCCGTCTTCGCCCCCGAGCCCGGCAACGGCACGGGCGACCCGGTCGACGTCGCGCGCGCCTCGATCGAGGAGGCCCGGCGCAAGCTCCACGACGTCGTCATCATCGACACCGCCGGGCGTCTCGGTGTCGACCAGGCGCTGATGCAGCAGGCCGCCGACATCCGCGACGCGGTGCAGCCCGACGAGGTGCTCTTCGTCGTCGACGCGATGATCGGCCAGGACGCGGTCACCACCGCCCAGGCCTTCCTCGACGGAGTCGGCTTCGACGGCGTGGTGCTGACGAAGCTCGACGGCGACGCCCGCGGTGGCGCGGCCCTCTCGATCCGCTCGATCACGGGCAAGCCGGTCATGTTCGCCGCCAGCGGCGAGAAGATGACGGACTTCGACCTCTTCCACCCCGACCGGATGGCCTCGCGCATCCTCGACATGGGCGACATGCTCACCCTGATCGAGCAGGCCGAGAAGGCCTTCGACTCCGAGCAGTCGCTGAAGGCGGCCGAGAAGCTCGCCACCAAGGGCGGGTTCACGCTGGAGGACTTCCTCCAGCAGATGATGCAGATCCGCAAGCTCGGCTCGATGACCAAGATCATGGGGATGCTCCCCGGCATGGGGCAGTTCCGCGACCAGCTGGAGAACTTCGACGAGCGCGAGATCGACCGCATCCAGGCGATCATCCAGTCGATGACCCCCGCCGAGCGGGACAACCCCAAGATCATCGACGGCTCCCGCCGCGCCCGCATCGCCAAGGGCTCGGGCCGCCAGGTCTCCGACGTCAACCAGCTCGTCGACCGCTTCTTCGAGGCGCGCAAGATGATGGAGCAGATGGCGCGCGGGGGTGGGGTGCCGGGGATGCCCGGTGTGCCCGGGATGCCAGGCATCGGCGGCGGCAAGCGCGCCGGCGCCCGCCAGCAGCCCCAGGCCAAGGGCAAGAAGGGCAAGAAGCGGGTCTCGGGCAACCCGGCCAAGGCCGCCCAGCAGAAGGCCGCCGAGCAGGCCGAGAAGGCCGCCAACCCGTTCGGCAACCCCGATGGCGCCGAGGTCGACTACGAGAAGGCCGCCGAGCAGCTCAACCTGCCCAAGGACTTCTCCCAGTTCCTGAAGTGACCACCCTCGTCGTCGACGGTGCCAACGTCGTCGGGTCCGTGCCGGACGGCTGGTGGAAGGACCGGGCGGGCGCCGCACGCCGCCTGCACGAGCGGCTGCTGGTCGCCGACACGGCGTACGACGAGATCGTGCTGGTGCTCGAGGGACAGGCGAAGGCCGGCGTGCGCGCGGGCCGTGACGCCCATGTCACGACCGTCCACGCGACGCGCGACGGCGACGCCGAGATCCGGGAGCAGGCCCGACGGGCTGCTGAAGCCGGTGAGCGGGTCGCGGTGGTGACGGCCGACCGGGCGCTGGCCGCCAACGTGTCGCCCGTCCAGGTGCTGAGCCCGTCGTGGTTGCTCGACCGGCTCTGACCACGCGGACGGCACGGAGACATGACAGTGGCGCCGCCCCGAGGGGCGACGCCACTGCTGATCAGCGGACCGGGTCGGTCACTGGATCGGTTCGATCACACGCCCAGGTTGAGCAGGCCGAGGATCTGGTTGAGCAGGGTGCGCAGCTGGCCGAGGAGTCCGGCGAGCGGGCCCCCGTCCAGCAGTCCGGCCACGGCGCAGAGCAGGTTGCCGAGCAGGTTGCCGGGGCCGGGGACGGCGACGATGTCGAGCACCACGCGGTTGAGGTGGATCTCGAGGCCGAGGATGTTGAGGTCCAGCGGGCCGAGCACCAGGTTGAGGATCTCGCACTGGGCGGCCCGGTTGGCAGTGCGGGCGTCGGTGACGGACTGGCCGTTGATCTTCTTGACCGGGATCTTCTTGATGCCGGCGAACTTCGTGCGCGAGCCGTCGGCGTCGGTGATCTTGCCCTGCAGGAAGCCCTTCGCGTAGAGCACGCCGTCCCGCTCCACGAACCGCGTCGGCGTGAAGGAGCCGGTCACCTTGCCGCCCTCGGACGTGCGACCGACGACCGTGCTGGTGATCTTGCCGAGGTCGGACTTGCCCACGACCGACCTCGTCGACTGCGTGTCGGACGCGGCCGAGGCTGCGCCGATGCCGACCGAGCTGAGGCCCACGGCCATGACGAGTGCCAGGACGCCTGTGGTGAGCGCCGTGGAGATACGAGATGCGAAACGTGTGGTCATGCTTCCCTCCAACGTTGATGTCAATCGCGGCGCAGCTGGTAGCCGTGCCGTCTGAAGCCCCTCCCGCTGGGGGCGATCACGCCCCGGACATCGTGTTCGACGCTAAGTGGTATGGACCACACGCCACACCCCCGTGAGGGTGGTGGTCGCCCAGGGCCGGATTCACCGCTCGAGAGTCACGCCCTAGGGTCGATCCCATGACTGCCCTGCGCTTCCGAGGCCCGGTGCTGCCGGACGGAGAGGCCCACGACCTCTACGTCGTGGACGGCCGGATCACCTACGAACCGCAGGCCGGGGCCGACACGGTCGCCGAGGGTTGGATCGTGCCGGGCCTGGTCGACGCCCACTGCCACCTCGGGCTCGACGACTTCGGAGCGGTGGACGAGGCCGCGACCGAACAGCAGGCGATCGACGACCGCGACGGGGGAGCGCTGCTCATCCGAGATGCCGGCTCGGCCGCCGACACCCGCTGGGTGCACGAGCGCGACGACCTGCCGCGGCTGATCCGCTGCGGACGCCACATCGCCGCCACCAAGCGCTACATCCGCGGCTACGCCCACGAGGTCGAGCCAGGGGACCTGGCCGCGTACGCCGCCCAGGAGGCACGCAACGGCGACGGCTGGGTCAAGCTGGTGGGCGACTGGATCTCGCGCGACGAGGGGGACCTGGCGCCGTCCTTCCCGGCCGAGGCGTTCGCCGATGCCATCGACGCCGCCCACGCCAACGGGGCGAAGGTCACCGCGCACTGCTTCGGCCACGGCGTCCTCCCCGGCCTGATCGAGGCCGGCATCGACTGCATCGAGCACGGCACCGGACTCACCGAGGACCTCATCGACGCCATGGTCGAGCGCGGCACCCGCTTGGTGCCCACGGTCATGCAGCTCGACAAGTTCCCCGAGCATGCGGCGGCGGGGGAGGAGAGGTTCCCGGCGTACGCCGCGACGATGACCGACCTCTACGCCCGGATGCCGGCCACCATCATGGCCGCCTACGAGGCGGGGGTGCCGATCTACGCCGGCTCCGACGGTGGCGGCATCAGCCGGCACGGCAACATCGCGGGCGAGATCGAGGCCCTGGTGCGCATCGGGATGCCGGCGCGCGACGCCCTCGGCGCCGCGAGCTGGCGGGCGCGCGAGTGGCTCGGCGTCGACGGCCTGACCGAGGGGGCGTCGGCGGACTTCGTGGTCTACGACCGCAACCCCGTCGAGGACCTGTCGGTGCTGCGTACGCCGACCCGCGTGGTCCTTCGCGGGCGCAGCGTGGTCTGAGGCGAGCCACCACATGACGAAGGGCGGCCACCCGGCAGGGTGACCGCCCTTCGAAGGACGCGACTTACGTCAGGAAGCCGTGGTCTCGGCCTCGGGCTCGAGCTCGGCCTCGGCCGCCTGCACGTGCGTGCGCACGGCCCGGATGTCGGCCTTGGTGCTGGTGGCGGTGATCTCCAGCGCCGCTGCCTCGGCGGCGGCGAGGTGCGCGACGGCCTCGGGGTCGGCCGCGGCGGCCTCCTCGAGTCCCTCCACCTTGTCGAGGACGTTGACGACGATCCGGAGGTTCTCGACGCGGAAGGAGCGCAGCTCCTTGCGGGCGGCGCGGGTGTCGACGGTGCTGTCGGCGGCCTCGACGCTGGTCTTGAGGCCGTCGAGGGCGGTGCGCGCGTCCGTCACGTTGGAGACGAGCTCGGCCTCGGTGTCGTCGGCCAGGTCCTGGACCGCGGTGCTCGTGGACAGCCGAGCCAGGCGCGCGTCCTTGCCGGCGATGTCCTTGAGGAGCTGCTTGGTCTGGGCCTTGACCGTCTTGGGCGTCGCCGGCGCTGCCTCGGCCGTGGAGGCCAGGGCGGACGGGGCGGCCAGCGCGGCGGTCGCGAGGGCGGCGGCGGAGAGACGTCGTGCGTGGTTCATCGAGAGTGCTCCTGGGGGTTGGGATGGAGTACTGACCCCGCCGAGTGTGCTGCAGACAACTGGTCTAGACAACTTGAACTCTCAGACGTCGATGACGTCGATTTCCGGACCGGGTTCGTAGACCACCAGCGCACAGTTGGACTTCACCTGCTCGTCGCCGACCTGCTCGCCGCTGCGGCGGTCGATGACACGACGCCAGATCTGGTTGCGCCGGAAGACCTGGCCGTCGCGCCGCAGGAACTGCTCGCCGCGCGCCTCGACCGCGAAGGAGTGATCGGGGCGTACGTCGCTCCGGAGCTGGCCGTGCAGGTAGCGCTCGCCGACCCACGTCCGGAGCTGGAAGGTCTGGTCGGTGTCGTTGCGCACCACCAGGTCGACGTAGTTGTAGACGATGGAGCAGCCGACTCCCCACGGCAGCACGCGCCCGCGGTCGGGGAACGGGTCGAAGGAGTGTTCCGAGCGCTCGACGACCGTCAGCCGGGAGTGCAGCACCATCCAGTGGACGAGGTTGGCCAGCTGGCAGATGCCACCGCCCACACCGGCGTCGGCCGAGCCGTTGGAGAGCCTCATCCCGTCCACGTAGCCCTTGCGCCTCGTGCAGTTGCCCACCACCCGGTTGAACGAGAACGTCTCACCCGGAGCGATCACCAACCCGTCCATCCGCGACGTGGCGAGCCTCAGGTTGGTGACCTTGTTGTGCTGCAGGTGCATCCGGTCGGGATCGAGCTCGCGCAACAGCAGCGACCCGTGCTGCTTGAGACGCACGGGCAGGTCGTCGGTCCGGTGGCGCGCGGCCCACACCACCCGCCCCGACCACGCGTCCCGCACCCACTGCGTACGCCGTCGCGCGCGGTGCACCAGCATCGCCGCGGGGAGCAGCCACGGATGGCGCTGGGTCAGGCGCGGGGGCGCGGTGAGGCGAGCCGGGAGCTCCAGCGGCTCCAGTGGCCCGGGCGGCGCGGTGGTCACGTCTCGGAGACGCCGCGGACGCCCGTTTGGTTGCCTCGAAACGATTTGCACCCGGGTCAGCGGATCCACTGGGATGGAGAGATGAGTACCGCTGCCGACCTCTTCCCGCCCCTCGGGCTCACCATCGAGGCCGGTCCGGTGGTGCTGCGCGGCCTCTCGGACGAGATCCTTCCCGAGCTGTGCGAGCTCGCCGTGCGAGGCATCCACGAGGCCGACGCGATGCCCTTCTACTTCCCGTGGACCGACGCGCCGCCCGAGCAGCTCGCCCGCAACACCGCGGCGTACCACTGGCGCGCCCGGGCGGACTTCGGACCGGCGGCATGGGGGCTGCACCTCGCGGTCTTCCACGAGGGTCGACTCGTCGGCACCCAGGGCTTCGAGACCTCCGACTACCTCGTCACCCGCACCGGCGAGACGGGGTCGTGGCTCGGCCGGGAGTTCCAGGGACGCGGCATCGGCACCGCGATGCGTCAGGCGATCTGCGCGTTCGCCTTCGACCACCTCGACGCCGCCGCGGTGACGTCGGGCGCCTTCCTGGACAACCCGGCCTCGCTCGCGGTCTCCCGCAAGCTCGGCTACCAGCCCAACGGGGTCCGGCGCCTCAAGCGCCGCGAGGGGGAGCTCGCGCTCAACCAGGGGCTCCTGCTCACGCCCGACGACTTCGTCCGCGGCCCACATCCCCTCCGAGTGTCCGGGGTGCCGGAGCTCCGGGCGTGCATCGGGCTCGACGGGTAGCCTGCGAGTCGACAGATCGGCGTCCCGCCAGCCGAGCGGGGCCGATTGGTCGCGGGGGCCGAGCCTCTGGCAGAATCTCTCCTTGTGTCCTGCGCGCCCGGACCCTCTCATCCGAGCGACGCAGCGCCCATCGAGTGACCAGACCCGGTGCCCCACCTGGCGAGGGTCGCTCACCCACGACAACTTCTGAGGAGACACCACAAACGTGGCCGTCAAGATTCGTTTGAAGCGCCTGGGCAAGATCCGGGTGCCGCAGTACCGCATCGTCGTCGTCGACTCGCGCAAGAAGCGCGACGGTCGAGTGCTCGAGGAGATCGGCAAGTACCACCCGAAGGAGGAGCCGTCCTTCATCGAGGTCACCTCCGACCGTGCGCAGTACTGGCTCGGCGTGGGCGCCCAGCCCACCGAGGCCGTCGAGGCGATCCTCAAGGTGACCGGCGACTGGCAGAAGCACAAGGGCCTGCCGGGCACCGAGGGCACCCTCAAGGTCAAGGAGCCCAAGCGCGCCAAGATCGACATCTTCAACGAGGCGCTCAAGGAGGTGTCCGCCGAGTCCAAGGGTTCGGCGACGACCTCCAAGAAGAAGGCCGACAAGGCCGAGAAGGTGGAGAAGGTCGAGAAGGTCGAGGAGCCCGCTGCTGAGGCGCCTGCCGCCGAGGTCCCCGCTGCGGAGACGCCCGAGGGTGCCGCCGAGGCCGCGGAGGCCACCGAGACGGTGACTGCCGAGGACGCCGGCAAGAGCGAGGCGTGAGCGACGTGCTGGCCGAGGCTCTCGAGCACCTGGTCCGTGGCATCGTCGACCACCCCGACGACGTCGTGGTCCGCGACAAGCAGCTGCGTCGTGGCTCGATCCTCGAGGTCCGGGTGCACCCCGACGACCTCGGCAAGGTGATCGGCCGCAACGGCCGCACCGCGACGGCGTTCCGCACCGTCATCTCGGCCCTCGCGGGCCGCGGCGGTGCGCGGGTCGACTTCGTCGACACCGACCGGCGGCGCTGACCACCGCACGTACAGCCTGACCGACGGGCGCCACCCTGCTGGGGTGGCGCCCGTCGTCCATTCCCGGGCTGGGGCCGGCTGTGTCGGTTTCCCCGGTTACCCGGGGAAATGGGCGGTTACCGGCCGAAACTTCGCGGGTGAGGCTCCAGTTTCCCCGGGTACCCGGGGATCGCAACCGGGGCGCTAGCCTCACTCCGTGAGCGATCAGGAACCAGGTGACATCGAGGTCGTGGTCGGCCGCATCGGCAAGCCCCACGGCATCCGGGGGGAGGTCACCCTCGACGTACGCACCGACGAGCCCGACCGGCGGTTCGCGCCCGGCACCACGCTCCGGGCGGAGGCGCCCGCCGGGGCGGACCGCCGGCCGACCGCCCTCACCGTGGGGCGCGCGCGCTGGCACCAGAGCACCCTGCTCGTCACCTTCGAGGAGCTCCCCGACCGCAACGCCGCCGAGGCCGTGCGCGGCACCGTCCTGTACGCCACGATCGGCCACGACGAGAAGCCCGAGGACCCCGAGGAGTACTACGACCACCAGCTCGTCGGGCTCGCGGTCGTCGACCTGGACGGCACCCTGCTCGGTGAGCTGAAGGCGGTGGTGCACGGTTCCGCGCAGGACCTGCTGACCGTACGCACCCCCGACGGGCGCGACGCCCTCGTGCCCTTCGTCTCCGCGCTCGTCCCCGAGGTCGACCTCGACGCCGGGCGCGTGGTGGTCGCCGACCGCCCGGGTCTGGTCACGCCCTTCCCCGACGACGTACCCGACGACGCTGCAGAGGACCAGACGTGAGGATCGACGTCGTCACGATCTTCCCCGACTACCTCGCCCCACTGGGCCTGAGCCTGCCCGGCAAGGCACGCGACAAGGGCCTGCTCGACGTCGCCGTCCACGACCTGCGCGACTGGACGACGGACCGTCATCACACCGTCGACGACACGCCCTACGGCGGCGGCGCGGGGATGGTCATGAAGCCGGAGCCGTGGGGGCAGGCGCTGGACGCCGTCGCACAGGGCGCCACGATCGTCTTCACCACGCCCAGCGGCGAGCCATTCACCCAGCAGGTCGCCCAGGAGCTGAGCGGTCACGAGCACCTGGTGTTCGCGTGCGGGCGCTACGAAGGCATCGACCAGCGGGTCGTCGAGCACGCCGCGACCCAAGGCACGGTGCGTGAGATCTCGCTCGGCGACTACGTCCTCAACGGCGGGGAGGTCGCCGCGCTCGCGATCATCGAGGCGGTCGTGCGGCTGCTCCCCGGCTTCATGGGCAACGCCGAGTCGCTCGTCGAGGAGTCCCACGCCGACGGCCTGCTCGAGTACCCCGTCTACACCAAGCCCTCCTCCTGGCGGGGCCGTGACGTGCCCGACGTGCTGCTCTCCGGGGATCACGCGAGGATCGCTGCCTGGCGCCGCGAGCAGGCCGCGCGTCGCACCGCCGACCGCCGGCCCGACCTGTTGCCGCCGACCGGCGCGGTCACCGGCCTCCCCGACCTCGACGTGCGTCCTGCGGTCCCCGCCGACGCCGGCGAGCTCTACACGCTCCAGCGCGCCTGCTGGCTCCAGGAGCTGGAGGCCAACCCCGGCGTGGACATCCCGGCGCTGCGCGAGTCGCTGGACGACGTACGCCGCGGGCTGGGGGAGTGGACCGTGATGGTGGCCCGCGAGCCCGTCTCCGGACGCCTGGTCGGAGCGGTGCGCGGCCGGGTGGACCGTCACGGCGAGTGGGACATCGGCCGGATCATGGTCGCCCCCGACCTCCAGGGGCGCGGCCTCGGTCGCGCGCTGCTCGAGCTCGTCGAGGCTCTCGCGCCGCCGGAGGTGGCGACGTACGTCCTGTTCACGGGGGCGGGTTCGACCGACAACCTCCGGATGTACAAGAAGGCGGGCTTCCGCCTGCGACCGGACCGCAAGGCTCCGCCGGGAGCCGTCGTGCTCACCAAGCAGGTCTCCCGGCGGATTTCACGCTGACCGTCCCGCTCTGGCAGACTTCGCTCTTGGTCCGCTCGAGGCCAGGGTCGCCCGGACTCATCCCATCGATGCAGCACCCCGGGGTCCCGCCGAACCGCACCTGCCACAGGGGGCGCACCGGCCGGCCAGCACGAGCACCAACCGAATCCACCAGCACCTAGATTCCGCGGTTGACCTGTGGCACTCGCGAGGAGCAGTCATGACCAACGTCATCGCCGACATCGGCAACACCCTCAAGCGTGACGACGTCCCGGCCTTCCGCGCCGGCGACACCATCAAGGTCCACGTCAAGGTCATCGAGGGCAGCCGCTCGCGCGTCCAGGTGTTCCAGGGCGTCGTGATCCGCATCCACGGCTCCGGCATCGGCCGCACCTTCACCGTCCGCAAGGTCTCCTTCGGCGTCGGGGTCGAGCGGACCTTCCCGCTCAACTCCCCGATCTTCGAGAAGATCGAGGTCGTGACCCGCGGTGACGTCCGACGCGCCAAGCTCTACTACCTCCGCAACCTCCGCGGCAAGGCCGCCAAGATCAAGGAGCGCCGCGAGGCGTGAGTTCAACCAGAGACTGGTTAGTCTCTGCGCGTGACTTCTGACGACCGCGGTTCCACGTCCGCCACCATGGACGAGGCGCCGCGGTCGCCGCGTTCGGGCCGCAAGACCAAGCGCAAGCAGCTCCCGCTGTGGCAGGAGACGATCCTGCTCCTCGGGGTGGCGCTCGTGCTGGCCGTGGTGATCAAGACGTTCTTCGTCCAGGCCTTCTACATCCCGTCGGAGTCGATGGAGCCGGGGCTGATCCTCAACGACCGGATCCTCATCCAGAAGGTGTCCTACTGGGGCGACGACGAGCCCGAGCGCGGCGACGTGGTCGTCTTCAAGGACCCGGGCGGCTGGCTCAGCCCGGTCGACGCGGCCGGCCCCACCAACCCGATCGCCCAGGCGATGGCCAAGGTCGGCCTCTACCCCACCGGCGGGCACCTCGTGAAGCGCGTCATCGGCGTCGCCGGCGACACCATCCAGTGCTGCGACGAGGAGGGGCGGCTCCTGGTCAACGGGCAGCCGCTCGACGAGGCCGACTACGTCAAGCGGATGGGCGCCAAGTGCAACGGCCCGATGCCCACCAACGGTGCCTGCGACGAGGACTGGAAGGTCGGTCCGATCCCCGAGGGCCACATCTTCGTGATGGGCGACAACCGGTCCCGCTCCGCCGACTCCTCCCAGCACATGTGCAGCACCGACGAGACCGAGTGCGTCCCGGGCGACGAGTTCATCTCGGTCGACCTCGTGGTCGGCAAGGTCTTCGTGCTGCTCTGGCCGGCCGATCGCTTCCGCTGGGACACCCGTCCGGCCACGTTCGAGGACGTGCCGGACCCGTCCTCGTGAGCGGTGGTCCGATGACGGCGCCCCTGCCCTCGCCGCTCCCGTCGCCCCCGCCCTCGCAGGGCGCGGTGACCGTACGCCGTGACGCTGGCCTGTACGGCTACGAGCGCGCGCTGCGTCGAGCCGGCCTCGAGCCCATCGCCGGCGTCGACGAGGCGGGTCGCGGCGCCTGCGCCGGTCCGCTTGTCGCCGGAGCCGTCGTCCTGCCGCCCGGCAAGGCGGGCATCGTGCCCGGGCTCGCCGACAGCAAGCTGCTGACCGAAGCCGCCCGCGAGCGCGTCTACGCCCAGGTCGTACGCCGTGCCCTGGCCTGGTCGGTCGTGGTGATCGAGTCCGAGGAGTGCGACCGGCTCGGCATGCACGTCGCCAACGTCGAGGCGCTGCGACGCGCGGTGGCCCGCCTGGAGACCCGTCCGTCCTACGTCCTCACCGACGGCTTCCCCGTCGACGGCCTCGGCGTGCCGGGGCTGGCGGTGTGGAAGGGCGACCGGGTGGCGGCCTGCATCGCCGCGGCCTCGGTCATCGCGAAGGTGACCCGCGACCGGCTGATGGTCGACCTGCACGGCTCGTGGCCGCAGTACGACTTCAAGACCCACAAGGGCTACTGCACCGCCGAGCACGACGCGGCGCTGGCCGAGCACGGCCCCTCGCCGGTGCACCGGATGCGCTTCGTCAACGTACGCCGCGCCGCAGGACTCGAGCCGCTGCCCGAGCCCGGGACGGACCCGGCCACTAGTGTCGGGCGTGAGCAGCTGGGCACGTCCCCGGTAGGACTGGAGCTGGGCACGACGGAGGAGGACGCATGAGCGCCGAGGATCTCGAGAAGTACGAGACCGAGATGGAGCTCACCCTCTATCGCGAGTACCGCGACGTGGTGGGCATCTTCAAGTACGTCGTGGAGACCGACCGTCGCTTCTACCTGTGCAACCAGGTCGACGTGAAGGCCCGCTCGGAGAGCGGTGACGTGTTCTTCGAGGTGTCGATGACCGACGCCTGGGTGTGGGACATGTACCGACCGGCGCGCTTCGCCAAGAACGTGAAGGTGCTGACGTTCAAGGACGTCAACGTCGAGGAGCTTGCCCCCCGGGAGATCGACCCGCCCAAGGACTGACGGGCCACCAGCCGTCCACAGGTGGCGTGGTTCCGGCTGTCTCCACAGGCGCGTCCCCGGCCCTCTCGGCAGCGTCGGTGCCGCGCGGTCTGCTGGTGCCTTCCCGATCCTGCCCGACCGGAAGGCACCCACGATGGCCCGATCCGCTGCCGCTTCTCCCTTCACCCCTGACCCCGCCGCCGAGCGCAAGCGGCTGCTGGGTCAGCGTGGCGAGACGATCGCGGCCCGACACCTGACCCAGCGCGGGATGGTGCTGCTCGACCGCAACTGGCGGTGCGAGGTCGGCGAGATCGACCTGGTGCTGCGTGACGGGCAGGTCCTGGTGATCTGCGAGGTGAAGACCCGCACCTCCACCGACTACGGCTCACCCCTCGAGGCCGTCAGCCAGGTCAAGGCCGACCGGCTCAAGCGGCTTGCCTTCCGCTGGTTGCGCGTCCACGACTGCCACCCCGACGACGTCCGCGTCGACATGGTGGGGGTGCTGGCTCCGCCGGGGCGCCCGGTCGAGGTCGAGCACGTGGCGGGGATCGGCTGATGGCCTTCGCGACCGCTCGCACCCTGGCGCTGCGCGGAGCCGACGGGCACGTGATCGACGTGCAGGTCGACGTCTCTCCGGGCGTGCCGGCGACCACGCTGGTCGGCCGGGTCGACAAGAGCTTGTCCGAGGCACGCGATCGCGTGCGGATGGCCATCAACAACGACTGCGGCCGCTGGCCGGCCACCAAGCGGGTCACGGTCCTGCTCTCCCCGGCCGACCTGCCCAAGGCCGGCACCCACTACGACCTGGCCATCGCGATCGCGGTGCTGGCCGCGGACAAGGGGCACGAGGAGCTGGCGCCCGACCTGCTGGAGGGCTGGGCCTTCATCGGGGAGCTCTCGGTCTCCGGTGGGCTGCGACCGGTCCCGGGCGTGCTGCCGATGGTGATCGCTGCGGCCGCGCACGGCATCGACCGGGTGTTCGTGCCGGAGCCGCAGGCCGCCGAGGCCGGGCTGGTGCCCGGCATGACCGTGTTCGGGGTGCGCTCGCTGGCGCAGGTCTCGGCGGTCCTGCGTGGGGCGGAGGTGCCGGAGGCGCCACCGGTGGTCGGCCCCTCGGCCAGCCCGCTGGCCACCTGGCGGGGCGAGGGTCGCCTCGACGACGTCGACCTCGCCGACCTCGACGGGCTCGACGACGTCCGCTACGCCGTCGAGGTCGCCGCCGCCGGCGGCCACCCGCTGATGCTCATCGGACCACGCGGCACCGGCAAGACTTCGATCGCCGAACGGATCCCGACGATCCTGCCTGACCTCACCACCGAGCAGTCCCTCGAGGTCACCGCGCTGCACTCCGTGGCGGGCATCCTGACCGAGGGCTCGGGACTGCTCCGCCGACCGCCGTGGTTCGCGCCGCACCACAGTGCCAGCGCCGCCAGCGTCCTCGGCGGAGGCTCGGGCAGGGTCCGCCCCGGACAGGTCAGCCTCGCCCACCACGGCGTCCTGTTCCTCGACGAGTTCCCCCACTTCCGCGCCGACGTGATCGAGGCGATGCGCCAGCCGCTCGAGTCCGGCGAGGTGACGATCGCACGTGGCGAGGAGGCGGCGACCTATCCCGCTCGCTCGCTGGTCGTGCTGGCGGCCAACCCGTGCCCCTGCGGCAACTTCTACGGCCACGCCGGCGGGTCGCACGCCTGCGAGTGCAGCGAGGTCCAACGGGCCCACTACCAGCGCAAGCTCTCCGGACCGATCCTCGACCGGGTCGACATCTGGATGCAGGTCCGGCCCCAGGGCCCCGGTCGCGGGAGAGGCTTCTCGGGGCCTGCGGAGTCCTCCGCCGACGTACGAGCCCGGGTCGAGGACGCTCGGCGCCGCCAGGCTCGGCGATACCGCGACTGTTCCTGGCTGCTCAACGCTGCCGTGCCCGGTCCGGTCCTGGAGGAGCGCTGGCCGCTGCAGCCGGCGGCGCAGCGCCTGGTCGAGAAGGAGATGGCCGAGGGCCGGTTGACGCGCCGAGGACTCACGCGAGTGCACCGCCTGGCCTGGACGGTCGCCGACTGTGCCGGGGTGGAGCGTCCCGGCACGGCCGAGGCGACTGTCGCGCTGGTCCTGCGCTCCGCCGACCCCGCACGCAGCCTTCCTGCCGACGTCGTACGCGGGATGGCGTCGTGAGCTCCGCGGCGAGGGGTTGTCGCCCAGGCACAGGCTCCGGCGCGAGCGACGCCGACCGGCTGGCGAGGGTCGTGTTGAGCCGTGCCGTCGAGCCCGGGGACCGCACCACGTCCTCGCTGGTGCGACAGATCGGTCCTCAGGGGGCAGTCCGCGAGCAGCTCGCACCCAAAGCGGACAGTGGTCTGCCCGACCGCCTGCGAGAGGTCGACCCCGTCCGTGAGCTGGAGCAGGCCGAGCGTCAGGGCATCCGATTCCTGGTGCCGGGCGACCCCGAGTGGCCGCAGGGGCTCGACGACCTCGACCACATCGACTCCGTTCAGGCCCTTGGCGGCACCCCGCCCGGGCTGTGGGTCAAGGGGCCGATGCCGTTGACCGAGCTGGACACCTCGGTGGCCGTCGTGGGTTCGCGAGCCCTCTCGGTCTACGGCGACGAGGTCGCCCGCGCCATCGCCGGGACGGTGGCCGGGGCGGGGGTCCCCGTCGTCTCGGGTGGTGCGAAGGGCATCGACTTCGCGGCCCACGACGCGGCGCTCCTCGCCGGTGGCGCGACCGTCGCCGTCCTGGCGTGCGGGGTCGACCGCGTCTACCCCGAGCAGAACCGTCGGCTCCTGGCCCACCTCGCCGCCGAGTTCGCCGTGGTCTCCGAGCAGCCTCCCGGCTCCGCCCCGACGCGGATCCGTTTCCTCGCCCGCAACCGCCTCATCGCCGCCCTCACCCGCGGCACCGTCCTGGTCGAGGCCGCGCTGCGCAGCGGGGCCCTCAACACAGTGGGCTGGGCGGAGCAGCTCAGCCGGTCGGTGATGTGCGTGCCCGGCCCCGTCACGAGCTACGTCTCCCAGGGCGTGCACGAGTGGTTCCGACGAGGGGGAGCCTCGTTGGTCACCCACGGCGCCGAGGTCCTGGAGGTCGTCGGCGCAGCCGGCGAGCACCTGGTGGTGGCGCCTCGCGGCGAGGAGCGGCCACGCGACCAGCTCAGCCGCTCCGACCAGCTGGTGCTGGAGCAGGTGCCGGTGAGCTCGCCGGCCTGTGTGGTGTCGATCGCCCGGCTGTGCTCGCTGCACATCCGAGACGCCGACTCCGCGCTGCGTCGGCTGGAGTCGTCCGGGTTCGTGCGGGAGGTCGAGGGCGGATGGCGACTCGCAGGTGCCAGCTGACGCGCGTCCGCGCGCCTACGATCGCGGTGTGAGCGACGAGCAGGACACCGACGGCGACGACCTGGCTGGCCTGCCCGAGTCGATGGTGCGCCTGCTGGGCGACTACGAGCGCCACCTCGTCTCCGAGCGCGACCTGACGCCCCACACGGTCCGCGCCTACCTCGGCGACATCTCCAGCCTGCTCGACCACTGTGTCCGCCTCGGCCTCGACGACGTGGTCGACCTCGACCTCCGCACCCTCCGCAGCTGGCTGGCCAAGCTCCAGACGACCGGCCGCAGCAGGTCGACCATCGCCCGACGAGCCACGGCGGCACGGGTGTTCACCGCGTGGCTGCACCGCACCGGTCGGCTGCCCGCCGACCCTGGGGCTGCCCTGGGGTCACCCAAGAAGCACAAGACACTGCCCGCGGTCCTGCGGGCCGACGAGGCGGAGGCGCTGATCCGCTCCGCCGCCGAGCTCGCCGACGACGGCACCCCGGTCGGGATCCGCGACGTGGCGATGCTGGAGCTGCTCTACGCGACCGGCATCCGGGTCGGGGAGCTCGTCGGGCTCGACATCGACGACGTCGACGCCGAGCGCCGGGTGGTGCGCGTCTTCGGCAAGGGGCGCAAGGAGCGGTCCGTGCCCTACGGCACGCCGGCCGGTCGTGCGGTCGAGCGGTGGCTCACCTCGGCGCGCCCCTCGTTGTGGGTCGAGGGATCCGGGGCGGCGCTGTTCCTCGGGATGCGCGGACGCCGGATCGACCAGCGCGCGGTCCGCGACCTGGTGCACCGGCGCATCGCCGACGTAGCCGGCGCGCCAGACATCGGCCCGCACGGCCTGCGCCACACCGCCGCCACCCACCTGCTCGAGGGCGGGGCGGACCTGCGCTCGGTGCAGGAGCTGCTGGGGCACGCCTCCCTCGCGACGACCCAGCTCTACACCCACGTCACCACCGACAGGCTGCGCCGGGCCTACCAGCAGGCCCACCCTCGGGCTTGACCAGAGCCAGCACGGACCAGGTCAGACCAACAGTCCACCGGCCGCCGCAAGGTGTCCAGCGGGGGAGTCCACGGCAGTCGCATCGGCAGTCGGAGGGCCGCCGGCTCGTCGCGCCACAGGGGCAGCAGACGCACCGGCCCGGTGCCGATCAGGGTCAGCGGATCGACGTACGCCTCACCCTCGATCAGGCCCCAGTGCAGGCACGCGGCGGGGAAGCAGTGGCTGTCGGTGACGACCAGGCGGCCAAGCACGTCTCCCGCCGCCACCGGTTGGCCGCGCTCCACGGAGGCCACGACCGGCTCATAGGTCGTACGGCGCCCTCCGTGCAGCACCGTGACCACGGGCTTGCCCCCGATCGAACCCGCGAACCCGACCGTCCCAGGCAGTGCGGCCCGGACAGCCTGGCCGGCAGCGCCCGCGAGGTCGACGCCCCGGTGCCCGGACGCGTAGGGGTGGGGAGGTGGCTCGAAGCCGCGCACCACCTCCGGCTCAGGGGCGAGCGGCCACACGCCGTCCGGCTGCTCCGGTCCCGCCGACGCGGGCGCGGCGAGGACGTGGAGGACGGCCAGGAGGACGATGCCGACGACGGTTCTCATCCGGCGATCCTGGTCCCGCCCCGGTGCTCGGGCGACCACGGTCGCCCTCGCCTGTGGATCGGCGGCACGGACCGGGGGCTGGGGACGTTTCCGGGCCACGTGCTCACGCTCAGCCCACGCGTGGTTGGGGCGCGCACAGCGATTCGCGCCCCGAGGAATCGGTGGCCTACCATGTGCGGAGCAGTCCACCCGGACTGACTTCGCACGCTCGCAGACCGCGTCGGAATGCTTCCCGGTTCCGGATCGCCCGTGGGCGTCGGTCCTCAGTTCCCACCAGCTCCACCGGTGCGGATCGGACCGGCGTGTGAGCGTCAGGGCACTCGGCACCCGCCGAGCGCAGCAACTGAAAACAACAGGAGTCCCGCTCCCGGCTCGCACCTGATTCAAGGTCGGGCACATCGGTGGCGCCTCCGCGAAAACAGGAGAACCCATGGCAGTCGTCACCATGCGCCAGCTGCTCGAGAGCGGCGTCCACTTCGGTCACCAGACCCGTCGTTGGAACCCCAAGATGAAGCGCTTCATCATGACCGAGCGCAACGGCATCTACATCATCGACCTGCAGCAGTCGCTCGCCTACATCGACCGCTCCTACGCGTTCGTCAAGGAGACCGTCGCCCGCGGCGGTGTCGTGATGTTCGTCGGCACCAAGAAGCAGGCCCAGGAGGCCATCGCCGAGCAGGCGACGCGCGTCGGCATGCCCTACGTCAACCAGCGCTGGCTCGGCGGCATGCTCACCAACTTCCAGACCGTGCACCAGCGGATCAACCGCCTCAAGGAGCTCGACGAGATCGACTTCGACAACGTCGCCGGCTCCAACCGCACCAAGAAGGAGCTCCTGCAGATGAAGCGGGAGCGCGACAAGCTCGACAAGACCCTCGGCGGCATCCGCGAGATGTCCAAGGTCCCCTCCGCCGTGTGGATCGTCGACACCAACAAGGAGCACCTGGCTGTCGAGGAGGCGCGCAAGCTGCGGATCCCGATCATCGGCATCCTCGACTCCAACTGCGACCCCGACCTGGTCGACTTCCCGATCCCGGGCAACGACGACGCCATCCGCGCGGTCGGCCTGCTGACCCGCGTGGTCGCCGACGCCGTCGCCGAGGGCCTCATCGCTCGCTCCGGTGCGAAGGCCGGCGACGCTGACGAGACCGTCGGCGCCGAGGAGCCGCTGGCCGAGTGGGAGCGCGAGCTGCTCACCGGTGACGCGGACAAGGCGGCCGCTGCCGCCACGGGCGACGCCGCCGCCGAGACCCCGGCCTCCGAGGCCACCGGTGCCGCGTCCGAGGCCCCCCAGGCCGACGCCGCTGCCGAGGCCGCGACCGAGGCTCCCGCCGAGACCGAGGCTGCGACGGAGGCTTCCGCCGAGACCGAGGCTCCCGCCGAGGCCGAGGCTGCGACCGAGGCTCCGGCCGAGGCCGAGGCGAAGCCGGCCACGAAGGCCGCCAAGAAGGACTGATCGACGGAAGCCGGCCACGGGGACACCCGTGGCCGGCCTTCGCTCGTCCGCCCGACCACCCCAGAACCGAAGGAAGAAGGATCATGGCCGACTTCACCGCCGCCGACGTCAAGAAGCTCCGTGAGCTGACCCAGGCCGGGATGATGGACTGCAAGAAGGCGCTCACCGAGGCCGACGGCGACTTCGACAAGGCCGTCGAGCTGCTCCGCGTCAAGGGTGCCGCCAAGGCTGCGGCCCGCGGCGCCGAGCGCGAGACCGCCGCGGGGCTCGTCGCCACCGCCGGCAACGCCCTGGTCGAGCTCAAGAGCGAGACCGACTTCGTCGCCAAGAACGAGGACTTCATCGCCAAGGCCCAGCAGATCGCCGAGGTCGCCAACACCGTGAAGGCCGCCGACACCGCTGCCCTCAAGGCCGCCGAGCTCGACGGCAAGACCGTCGGTGAGGTCGTCGAGGACCTGGCCATCACCATCGGCGAGAAGATCGAGCTGGGCGAGGTCGCCTACTTCGACGGCAACACCGTCACCTACATGCACAAGCGTGCCGCCGACCTGCCGCCCGCCGTGGGCGTGCTTGTCGAGTTCGAGGGTGACGAGGCCGCCGCCCGTGCCGCCGCGATGCAGATCGCCGCGATGAAGGCGCAGTACCTCACCCGCGACGAGGTCCCCGCGGACGTCGTCGAGTCCGAGCGCTCCATCGCCGAGCAGAAGACGCGCGAGGAGGGCAAGCCCGAGCAGGCGATCGCCAAGATCGTCGAGGGTCGCCTGGGCGGGTTCTACAAGGAGATCGTGCTCCTCGAGCAGGAGTCGGTCACCGAGTCGAAGAAGTCGGTCAAGGCCGTCCTCGACGCGGCCGGCACCACCGTCACGCGGTTCGCCCGCTTCGAGGTCGGCGCCTGACGCACCTGGGCACCCCAGGAGCCCTGAGCCACCGCTCACCCGAGCACTGACCGGGGCCCGTACGCACTGCGTACGGGCCCCGGTTGCATTTCCCCTGGGTCCCTCTGGTCACCGACCTGTCGCGTCCACGCGCCCGCTCGGGGTGTCACGCCACTGGTCGAGCGCGCGGGTTCGCCGCCTGTCTCTGCTGTCGAGTAGGTTTCTCGGGACCACGTGGCGTGCGAAGGGATCGAAGTTGACGGCCTACGACCGAGTTCTCCTCAAGCTCTCCGGCGAAGTGTTCGGTGGTGGTGAGGTGGGGCTGGACCTCGACGTCATCAACACCTTGGCTGCCGAGATCGCCGAGGTCGCCAAGGGTGGCGTCCAGATCGCCATCGTCGTGGGCGGAGGCAACTTCTTCCGCGGCGCCGAGCTCCAGCAGCGGGGCATGGAGCGCGCCCGCGCCGACTACATGGGGATGCTCGGCACGGTCATGAACTGCCTCGCGCTCCAGGACCTGATCGAGAAGCACGGGGTGGAGACGCGCGTCCAGACCGCGATCACCATGGGCCAGGTCGCCGAGCCCTACATCCCGCGCCGCGCCATCCGCCACATGGAGAAGGGCCGCGTCGTGATCTTCGGCGCCGGTGCCGGGATGCCGTTCTTCTCCACCGACACCGTCGCTGCCCAGCGTGCGCTGGAGACCCGCTGCGAGGTCATCCTGATGGGCAAGCAAGGTGTGGACGGCGTCTTCGACTCCGACCCCAAGACCAACCCTGGTGCGGTGCAGTTCGACCGCCTCACCTACGACGAGTACCTCGCCCGGGATCTCAAGGTCGCAGACGCCACGGGCATCGCCATGGCGCGCGACAACAGGATGGACATGGTCTTCTTCAACCTGTCCACCCCCGGCAACATCGTGCGCGCGGTCCGAGGTGACAAGATTGGCACGCTGGTGAGCAGCTCGGCCTGACCTGGGCGCCACCACCCGCACTCCACGTACGACGAGAGAGAGCTCACCGTGATCAACGACGTCATGAACGATGCCGACGCCAAGATGGGCAAGTCCGTCGAGGCGACCCGCGAGGAGTTCGCCGCGATCCGGGCCGGCCGCGCCAACCCGGCGATGTTCGCCAAGATCACGGCCGACTACTACGGCACCCAGACTCCGCTGCAGCAGCTGGCGAGCTTCACCTCGCAGGACGCGCGCACCATCTTGATCCAGCCCTTCGACATTGGTGCGATGGGCAACATCGAGCGCGCGATCCGCGACTCCGACCTGGGCGTGAACCCCGCCAACGACGGCAAGGTCCTGCGCTGCGTCTTCCCCGAGCTGACCGAGGAGCGCCGCAAGGAGTACATCAAGCTCGCCCGGTCCAAGGCCGAGGACGGCCGTGTTTCCGTGCGCAACATCCGCCGGACGGCCAAGCAGGCGCTGGAGAAGCTGGAGAAGGACGGCGAGGTCGGCAAGGACGACGTGACCGGCGCCGAGAAGCGCTTGGACGCGATGACCAAGACCCACACCGACAAGATCGACGACCTGCTCAAGCACAAGGAAGCCGAGCTGCTCGAGGTCTGAGCTCCCCCTATGACGACATCCGACTCTTCGGCCGCGCCGGCCGCCCCGAAGAAGGATCACGGCCGTGCGGGTCGCGACCTCCCGAAGGCCATCACCTCGGCGCTCGTGCTGGTCGCGGCGATCCTGCTGTCGCTCTTCTTCTGGAAGACGGCGTTCATGGGCATCGTGGCGGTGGCCGTCGCGGTGGCCGTGTGGGAGCTGCACCGCGGCCTCGCGGCCAAGGGTCTCGACATCCCGGAGCAGCCGCTCATGCTCGGCGGGGTGGTGATGGTCGGTGTCGCCTACTTCTGGGGCGCCCCCGCGCTCGTCACCGCCACCGCCGTCACCGCACTGGTGGTCATGCTGTGGCTGCTGCGCCGCGGCGTCGACGGCTACGTCAAGAACGCCACCGCGTCGGTGTTCACGATCGTCTACGTCCCGTTCCTCGCGTCGTTCGTCGCCCTGCTGCTCTCGGAAGGGGGATCCACCCCGGCGTTCGGCCTCGACCTCGACGACGCGGGTGTGCGCGGCGTGATCACGTTCATCGCCATCACCGTGGCCTCGGACACAGGTGGCTACGTCGCGGGCGTCCTGTTCGGCAAGCACCCGATGGCCCCGGTCATCTCGCCCAAGAAGTCGTGGGAAGGCTTCGCCGGGTCAGTGGTGGTCTGCATCGCGGTCGGCGTGTGGCTGGTGACCGCGTTCCTCGGCGGCGACTGGTGGGTCGGCGTGCTCCTGGGAGTGATCTCCGCCGTGATGGCCACGCTCGGCGACCTCTGTGAGTCCGTCATCAAGCGCGACCTGGGCATCAAGGACATGAGCCAGGTGATCCCCGGCCACGGCGGTCTGATGGACCGGCTGGACTCCTTGCTCGCGACGGTCGCCCCGATCTGGCTGATCCTCTACTACCTCGTCTTCTGATGCGCCTTCTCGTCACGGGTGGACGAGGCGGTTACCTCGGCCGACACGTCGTCCGCGCGGCACGTGAGGCGGGGCACGACGTGGTGGCCGTCGGCTCCGTCGACGCCGACGTCCGCGATCGCGCGGCGGTGCACGCGCTGGTGGCGCGGCACGCCCCGGATGCGATCGTCCACACGGCCTACGACCAGTCCGACTGGGACGTCACGGCGACCGGGGCCGCCCACCTGGCGCTCGCGGCCGCCCGCCACGGGGTCCGGATGGTGCTCGTCTCCTCCGACGCGGTCTTCAGCGGCCGGTCCCCTGCGTACGACGAGTCGGCACGACCCGACCCGATCACCGCGTACGGCGCGGCCAAGGCGGCGGCGGAGACGGCCGCCCTGGCCGTGGTGGACGACGTGGTGGTCGCTCGCACGTCCCTGATCTGTGGCGACGGCCGGTCCAAGCACGAGGACCTGGTGCACCGAGCCGTCGGCGGTGCCGACGTGGCCCTGTTCGAGGACGAGGTGCGGTGTCCGGTGCACGTGGGCGACCTGGCGAGCGCCCTCGTCGAGCTGGCTGCGGGCAGCCGTCGCGGTGTCCTGCACCTCGGCGGTGCCGACGACGTGAGCAGGCTGGAGCTCGGGCGCCTGGTCGCTGTCCGCGACGGCCTGGATCCATCCGCGTTGCGCGCAGGCAGGCGCGCCGACCTCGAGGATCCGGGGCCGATCCGCGTGCGCCTCGACTCCTCCCTGGCAGGGCGGACGCTGGTGACCAGGCTCCGCGGGGCGAGAGAGTTCCTCGCGCCATGACCCTGTTCCTCGTGCGCCACGGGCGTCCTCTCGCGGCGCCCGGCGTGTCCGCCGCCGAGTGGGACCTGGACCCAGCGGCGTACGACGACGTGTGGGCGCTGCGATCCTCGGGCCGTCTCCCGGCCAGGGCCGCGTGGTTCACCTCGCCCGAGCCGAAGGCGATCCAGACCGCCCAGCTGCTCACCGACGCCGACGTGGGTGTGCTGCCGGACCTGCACGAGCACGAGCGGTCGGGGGAGCGGATCGAGGACTTCCCCGGCGCCGTACGTCGAGCCTTCAGGCGACCGGACGAGCCGGCGGTCGAGGGCTGGGAGCCGCTGACCTCGTGCCGCGAGCGCGTCGTCCCAGCCGTACGCCGGGTGCTGGAGGTGCACGGCGACGAGGACGTGGTCCTCGTGGGGCACGGCACTGCCTGGACCCTCGTCGTCGCGGACCTCACCGGCCAGCCGCCCGACCTCGCCCGCTGGGAGATGCTGGCCACGCCCGACCTGATCTCCGTCGATGCCTGAGCCGGGATCTCCGTCGCCGGGCGTGCCCACCGGCGCCGCCGGATCTCGAGCCTCTAGGGTGGCGGCGTGGAGACCGACGAGATGAGCCAGGTGGAGGAGCCGCGCGAGCGACCCTTCGAGTGGTGGCACCACAGCCACCCCACGTTCGCAGGCATCACCGGTTTCTTCGCCGGCATGCTCTTCGTCACGGCCGTCCCCGGCGCCTTCGTCGGCATCCTGCGGCTCCTCTTCACCTACGAGACGGCCGAACAGCTGTTCCCGTTCGTGCTCCTCGCGCTCGCGCTGCCGATCTTCTTGCTGATCAAGCGCAAGACCCGTCGCTTCGCTCAGTTCATGTTCGTCGGCATGGTCGTGACCGCGCTCGTCGTCCTCGGCGTCGCCTCGCTGGTGCTCTACTTCATGGTCGACGCCTGAGCCCTGATCCACGAATCTCTCGCCTGCTGCGCGTCACCATCCGGGCGCGTTGGCTGCGTTGTCGCACACTCGACGGGCCTCCGGCCCGCCCTCGGCACTCCGCCTTGCCACCGCAACCGCCTGGTGACGCTCGCGACGGCGTCGATTCGTGGATCAGGGCTGGCCGCTGAATCGCCCCCGTGCCGCCGGAGGTGGGAGGATCGGTGCGATGTCCCCCTCAGACCCCGTGCAGCCGGATCAGCCGATCAAGACCCTGCCGCTCGTCTTCGACGAGCCGCGCGGCCGCAAGAAGCCGCCGCGGCACCTCGCCGACCTCGACGAGGCCGGTCGCAAGGCGCTGCTCGAGGAGATGGGCCTGCCCGGCTTCCGCGCCAAGCAGCTCTCGATGCACTACTTCGGGCGGCTGGCCGACGACCCGGCGACGATGACCGACCTGCCCGCCACCCAGCGCGACGAGCTGGTGGCAGCGCTGCTGCCCGCACTCATGACCCCGCTGCGCACGATGGAGGCGGACAAGGGCACCACGCGCAAGACGCTGTGGAAGCTCTTCGACGGCGCCCTCGTCGAGTCGGTGCTCATGCGCTACCCCGACCGCGCCACCGTCTGCGTCTCCAGCCAGGCCGGCTGTGGGATGGCCTGCCCGTTCTGCGCCACCGGCCAGGGCGGCCTCCAGCGCAACATGTCGACCGCCGAGATCGTCGAGCAGGTCGTCGCCGGTGCCCGGTCCATGGCGCGCGGCGAGGTCCCCGGCGGCCCGGGTCGGGTCTCCAACGTGGTCTTCATGGGCATGGGGGAGCCGCTGGCCAACTACAAGGCCGTCATCGGAGCCGTACGCCGCCTCGTCGACCCCTCGCCGGCCGGTCTCGGCATGAGCGCCCGCGGGATCACCGTCTCCACCGTCGGCCTCGTGCCCCGGATCCGCCAGCTGACCGAGGAGGGCATCCCGGTCACCCTGGCGCTGAGCCTGCACGCGCCCGACGACGAGCTGCGCAACGAGCTGGTCCCGATCAACACCCGCTTCTCGGTCGCCGAGACCGTCGAGGCCGCCTGGAACTACGCCGCCACGACCAAGCGTCGCGTCTCGATCGAGTACGCCATGATGCGCGGCATCAACGACCAGGCCGAGCGTGCCGACCTGCTGGGCGACGTGCTCAGCTCCTACGGCGACTGGGGCTGGGTGCACGTCAACCTCATCCCGCTCAACCCCACGCCGGGATCCAAGTGGACCGCCTCGGACCCCAAGGACGAGCGCGAGTTCGTCCGGCGTCTCGAGGCCAAGGGCATCCCGACCACGGTCCGCGACACCCGCGGCCGCGAGATCGACGGAGCCTGCGGCCAGCTCGCCGCGACCGAAGCCTGACGCTCGCTGTTCACGTGTCGGCCGCGTCGACACCACGAGCCGTTGCGGACGCCTTCGTAGCGTCCGTGCCATGGACCTGCTCGAGAGGCGGCGTCGCAGCCGCACCGTTCCGGCACACCTCGTCACTCTTCCACGGCCCGCGACCTCGAAGCTCCGCGTCCTGGTCGTCACCGAGTCGTTCCTGCCCCAGGTCAACGGCGTCACCAACTCGGTGCGCCGCGTCCTGGAGCACCTCGCCGCCGAGGGCCACCAGGCCGAGCTGATCGCGCCGACCGGCCCGGAGGCGTACGCCGGGTTCCCGGTCACCCACGCACGTGGCGCGAACCTGCCGTTCTACGCCGAGTTCCGGATCGGCCTGGAGACCCGCCGCCGGCTCCGTGCCGCCATGCAGCGGTTCCGGCCGGACGTCGTGCACATCGCCTCGCCTGCCGCCCTGGGCTACCAGGCCGCGAAGGCCGCGCGCTCGCTGGGCATCCCCACCGTCGCGATCTACCAGACCGACCTCGTGGGGTTCGCCGACCGGTACGCCGTCCCTGGGGGCGCCCGCGCGATGGAGTCCCTCACCCGGCGGATCCACCTCGGCGTCGACCGCACACTGGCGCCGTCGACCGCGAGCATCGACCAGCTCCACCGACTGGGCATCAGCGACGTGGCGCGCTGGCCGCGGGGGGTGGACCAGGTCCTCTTCGACCCGGCGCGGCGCGACGAGTCGCTCCATGCGGAGCTCGCGCCGCACGGCGAGCAGCTCGTCGGCTACGTCGGCCGGCTGGCCCCCGAGAAGGAGCTCGAGCTTCTCGTCCACGTCGACCGGCTGCCGGGAGTCCGACTGGTGCTCGTCGGCGGCGGCCCCGAGGAGGCCAGGCTCAGGAGGCTGCTCCCCGATGCCGCGTTCCTCGGCGTGCTGCACGGCGACGAGCTCGCCCGCGCCTACGCCACCCTCGACGTCTTCGTGCACACGGGGCGCCACGAGACCTACTGCCAGTCGGCCCAGGAGGCGCTGGCGAGCGGCGTACCGGTGGTGGCGCCCCGGGCCGGCGGTCCGATCGACGTGGTCGACGACACCGTCGCGGGACATCTCTACGAGCCCGGGAGTGCCGAGGAGCTGGTCGCCCACGTCGAGCGCCTGGTCACGCACCCGGTGCTGCGGTTGCGGATGGGCCGCGCGGCACGGCACAGCGTGCGTGACCGGACCTGGCAGGCGGTCAACGACCTGCTCCTGAGCCACTACCGCGACGTGGCCGCGCCCGTCGTCAGCCGGCGCCGCGCGGGGTGAGCGAGACCCTCTCCACGGCCTCGTCGATGCTGTCGACGAGGTGGACGTGGGGCTCCATCGCCCGGCCGCGCGCCAGTGCCTGGAGCAGGGGCCAGACCGGCAGCTCCTCGGTCCAGTGCCGTCGCCCGACAAGCACCATCGGCGCGAGCGACGACTCGTCGGCGTAGTAGTTCTCGCAGGCGTCCTGGAAGACCTCCTGCACCGTGCCTCCGGCACCCGGCAGGAACACGATGCCTGCGTTGCAGATCTCGAGCAGCAGCGCCTCGCGCGGCGCGTTGCGGAAGAACTTCGCGATCGCGGTCGCGAAGGCGTTGGGCGGCTCGTGGCCGTAGTGCCAGGTCGGGATGCCGAGCGAGTCGCGGCCACCGGCGGTCGTCCCGACCACCCCGAGCGCAACCCGCGCCCAGGCGCCGATGTCGGGCCGGAACGAGGGCACCTGCGCGACGGCCGCCAGCGCGGCGTCCAAGTCACCGTCGGGGACGAACGCACCCAGGTTGGCCGCCTCCATCGCACCCGGTCCACCACCGGTGGCCACGACCAGGCGCAAGCCGAGCGCGTGGCCGAGCCGCGCCGCGTCGGCGTACGTCTCGCTGCCCCGCTCGATCGCGTGCCCGCCCATGATCCCCACCACGTCGCGACCGGCCACCCACTCCGTGAGCGCCGCGTCGACGTGGTGGTCGTGGAGCGCCTTCGCCAGCGCGTTGTCGGGCCCGCCCGCGCTGCGCGACCAGGCGTACGCCCGCGCGTCGAGGCAGTCCTCGTAGCGCGGGGCGTCGTAGAGGTCGCCCGGCGAGTAGAGCGTCGCGCGGTAGGGGTTGACGGGGATCCCCGGGATCGCGTGCAGCACGATCCCGCCGGCCCGACGTACGGCGTCGTCCTCGCCGTCGGCGAACTCGCAGCCCAGGAACAGCGCCTGGGCCAGGGACCGGTCCAGCAGCTCGGGACCGCGCGAGCTCAGGTCGAGCCCGACCACGCGCCAGCCCGCCAGCGACCTCACGCCGGTCGCCAGGCGACGGTCGAGGTCGGCCAGTGAGGTGACGTCGAGGACGCGTCCGCGGCTGTGCTTCACGCACGCCAACCTATGCCGCTGCGTTCCCGAGTCAGAACGCGTGCGCCATCAGGTCCCCGAACAGCTCCTGCTCGTCGACGTCGAGCCCGCGAGAGCGGAACCAGCCGCACATGTTGGCGCAGTCGCGGAGCAGGAAGTCCATGCCGCGCGGGTTGCCCACCAGGTCGACCATCTGCGGGAGGTCGATGATGACGAGCCGCTCGCCGGCGGCGAGCGTGTTGTAGGGCGACAGGTCACCGTGCACCAGCCCCGCCTGGACGAGCGTGCCGAGCGCGTCGCGAAGCTGGTCGAAGTAGCCCTGGACGACCCGGGGCTCCGGGCGGACCTGGGACACGCGCGGCGCGGTCTCCCCGTCGAAGGTGATCCACTCCATCATGATCTCGGTCTCGTCGATCTGGACGGGGTAGGGGACCGGCAGGCCGAGCTCCCAGCAGCGGCGCAGCGCGTTCCACTCCGAGATCGCCCACTCGCCGGCCGCGACCTGGCGGCCCCACGTCGACTTGCGCTTGAGGGCGCGGTTGTCGCGTGAGCGCTTCATGGACCGGCCCTCGGTGTAGGACGCAGCGCGGTGGAAGGTCCGGTGGTCGGTGTCGCGATAGCGCTTGGCCGCCATCACGACGCCACCCTCGCTGTCGTGAGGATCGGAGCGCTCGACCAGGAAGACGTCGGCCTCCTTGCCGGTCTTGAGGTCGCCGAGCTCGGTGTCGATGGCGCCGCTGGACGTCACGACCCAGTCGGGGCGCGGCTCGGGACCCCTCATCAGGGCTTCGAGGTCCTCCCAGCGGGACCATCGTTGGCCGTCGCCGAGCTCGTCGGCGTAGGCGTCGTAGGTGAAGACGAACGAGTCGTCGATGCCCTCGGTGGGCAGACGGTCGTCAGGCCGGAAGAAGTCCTCCGGAAAGGATCGGTCGAGGTGAGACATGTCGTGCGACAAGGTGGGTGCTCCGTGTGTGTGAAAGGTGGTCGGCGGGCAGGCCGAGGACAGTGATCGACATGTCACGACTCCTTTCACAGGCGGGCGGCGCGAGTCGGCGCCCGGAGTACGCCGTCCAGTCTGACGCAGGCACCGGCACGCCGCACCCGGTTTTGTCGGCTAGGTTCAGGCGGTGACCACGCGAACCTTCCACCGGCCCCTCCTGGCTGTCGCGCTGTGCGGAGCGATGACCGTCGCCCTGCCCAGCCTCACGGCGTCCGCAGGCTCCTCCCGGACCGCCGACGAGCGGGTCGACGGGTCCTCCGGCATCGGCGACCCCTACTGGCCGCTCGACGGCAACGGCGGCATCGACGTGGCGTCGTACACCATCTCCAACCGCTACGCGCTCGCGACCAAGCGCCTCAGCGGTCGGACGTCTGTGCGGCTGACCGCGACGGATGACCTCACCAGCTTCTCCCTCGACTTCCTCCTGCGCGTCTCGAAGGTGACCGTCGACGGGGCGAGTGCCACCTTCGACCGGACCGACGGCGGCCACGAGCTGCGGATCGCCCCCGCCGAACCGCTCGCCGCTGGGACGGAGCACACCGTCGTCGTGCGCTACGCCGACCACCCGGCCAAGTACTCCTACGCGGGTGAGAGGAACTGGCTGGCCAGCAAGCGCGAGGTCGTCACCATGAACGAGCCGCACATGGCGCCATGGTGGTTCCCCTCCAACGACCACCCGCTCGACAAGGCGATCGTCGACGTCAGGATCCAGGTGCCCAACGGCCGTGAGGTGATCTCCAACGGCAAGCTGGTCGGCCGCAAGGTCCGCAAGGCCTCGACCACCTGGCACTGGCGCGCCGACGAGCCGATGGTCCCCTACCTCGCGTTCTTCGCCGCCGGTGACTTCACGATCGCCCGGGGCAGGCACCAGGGGCTGCCCTGGCTGGTGGCTGTCTCGCAGCGCCTCAGCAAGGGCGACCAGCGGGCCAGCATGCGGTTGATGAAGAAGACCCCGGCCATCGTCGCCGGGCTCGAGAAGGACCTCGGCGACTACCCGTTCTCGGTCGTGGGCGGCATCACCACCGGGCTCAACCCCGGCTTCGCGCTGGAGAACCAGACCCGTCCCACCTATCCCGCCGTCGGCGGCAGCTACACCAGCCTCGTGGTGCACGAGCTCGCCCACCAGTGGTTCGGCGACGACATCGCCGTGCAGGGCTGGCGCGACATCTGGCTCAACGAGGGGTTCGCCACCTTCATGGAGTGGCGCTGGACGGAGACCCACCGCGGCCGCTCGGCCGCTCGGATCCTGCGCAGCTACTACGACAACGTTCCGTCGACGTCGGACTTCTGGAGGGTGACCGTGGCCGATCCCGGCGCCACCAAGGTCTTCGACGGTGCGATCTACGGCCGAGGTGCGATGACCCTGCAGGCCCTGCGCAACCGCGTCGGCGACGCGACCTTCTGGAAGATCGTCCGCACCTGGATCCGGGAGCAGCGCGGCGGCAACGGATCGACCGAGGAGTTCGAGGAGCTCGCCGGCCGCGTCACGGGTCAGGACCTGGGCAGCTTCTTCACCGCCTGGCTGCGGACGCCGTCGAAGCCGGCGATGACCGCGGACAACGGGCTGTCCTGACGGTGTCGCCCGTGAGAGAGGTGGCCTGGTTCCGGCCGCCGGCTGACGACGCCGGCACCCTCAACGCCTGCTACAACGCCCTCGACATCCATGTCATCCGAGGTCGCGCCGACGACGTCGCCCTCGTCGATGCGGACGGCGAGTGGACGTTCGCACGACTCCTCACCGACGTGGCCGCCTGCGCCGGGGTGCTGCAGGCGTTCGGCGTCGGGGTCGGCGACCGGGTCGCGGTCGGCGACCTGTCGCTCCGGACGTTGGTCACCGTGGTGCTGGCGATCGCCCGCGTGGGCGCGGTGGCGGTGTACGACAACTCGGCCGCTCCGGACGCCCCGGTGCGGGTCGGCAGTGCGGACGGGGCCGTCACGTTCGGCATCGACGACGAGGAGGTGCCGTGGGACGTCGCGCTGCGCGCCGGGCGGACCGACCCGGCGCCGTGCGCCGACGTACCAGGTGACGCGATCCTCTCGTGCCACGGTGACGACACCCTGTCCGTGCTCGAGGCGCTCGGCGCGACGGACGGGCCGACGCCGACCACGGCCGGTGCCGCCCTCGTCGAGGTCGGCGGCCTGGAGATGTGGTCGTTCGCCGGGCGGTAGCCGGCTAGCGCTGCTTGCGCAGCCACTTGGCCAGGTCGTCGTACTCGCCCGAGGCGTTGGCGTAGAGCGCGACGTTGCGGGCAGTCTCCATCCAGGGTCCGATCGAGGGTCGGATCTCGCTGAGTGCCTGGTCGAAGTCCGCCATGCCGATCATCCGCACCTTTCCGGAGCCGACGGACTCCATGAGCGCGTTCTCGGACGCCGATTCGCACAGATGGGCGAGGTCGGCGCCGCTGAAGCCTTCGGTGGCCTTGGCCAGCCGTCGGGTGTCGATGCGCTCGACGGGCCGGTCGCGCAGGTGCGTGCGCAGGATCGCCTCGCGCGCCTCCCGGTCGGGCGGAAGCACGAGCAGGGTGCGGTCCAGGCGACCAGGTCGGCGCAGGGCGGGGTCCACGTCCCAGGGGTGGTTGGTGGCGGCGAGGACGAAGACGCCCTCGTTGTCCGATCCGACGCCGTCGAGCTCGGTGAGGAGCTGGTTGACGGTCGTCCGGGTGCCGGAGTTGCGGGTCAGCGACCGCTTCTGCCCGATCGCGTCCAGCTCGTCGAGGAACAGCACGCAGGGGGCCGAGCTGCGGGCGACCTCGAACAGCTCCTTGACGTTGCGCTCGCTCTGCCCGATGTACATGTCGAGCACATCGGCGAGCGAGACGTGGATGAACGAGGCGCCCAGCTCGCCGGCGACCGCCTTGGCGAGGTACGTCTTGCCGCATCCCGGCGGGCCGTAGAGCAGCAGCCCGCCGCGGAGGGACTTGCCGTAGAGGCGGCGCAGCTCGGGGTTGCGCAGCGGCGCCAGGAAGCTCGCCTCGAGGCGCTTCTTGACCTCGCTCAACCCGCCGACGTCGGCGAGGCGGATGCCGACCAACTCCACGTCGTACGGCGCCGGGCCGGGGTCCTCGGTGGAGCCGTCGACGAACATCGGCCCGACGGTCTCCCCGACGTCGGACTCGGCGGCGTGCCAGTCGAACTCGGTCGGCACGGCAGGAGAGCGGGGCTCCCGGGCGGTCTGGTCGCCACTGCCGCTCGCTGTGTCGACCGGATCGTCATCGGGCCGTGGTGCCGACGCGGTGCCCATCGCGCGCGACATCACGTCTCGGGCCTCGAGGGAGCCCGGCTCCGCGGCCAGCACGGTGGCGGCGTGCTCGACGGCCTCGGGCCCGCGCCCGGCGTCCACGAGCAGGCCGGCGAGGTGCAGCCGGAGCGTCAGGTCAGCGGGGGCAGCTCGTACGGCGGCGCTCAGGCTCTCGATCAGTCGCTCGTCCACCCGGCCACCCTAGGAGGACGATCACCTGCCGCGCACCAGATTGACCGCGGCGTAGCCGATCCACCCGATCACGCACACCATGCCCAGGACCCGAAGGACGCCGCCCAGCATGATCCCCGCGGCGACCGCCACGGAGTGGGGCGCGAAGGCGAGCAGCAGGACGCCGACGGACAGGAGCAGGAGCAGGCCGATGAGGTACTTGCCCTGCCAGCGCGCCCGGCCCCAGATACCTCGACCCCACTGGCTCACGCCACGGGGGAGCTGCTCGCGGACCCGGTGGACCAGCAGCCCCACGACCGCGACGTAGGCCAGTCCGCTCACCGCGCGGGTCCACCACGGCGCCTCCGTGGCCAGGAGGATGCCGAGCACGATGGCCGCGCCGAACAGCGACCAGACCACCCGCCTGCCGAGCAGGAACAGCACGATGTCGAGGTTCTGGTGGAGGCGCTTCTCCTGGGGGTCGTTGCCGACCGCCGAACGGAGCAGCCCCGCCGCGCGCCGCAGCTGGCCGCGGTCCAGCTCGGTGGCGGCGAGGTTGTTCTGGGCCAGGGTGTGGTGCGGGTCGATGGCCAGCGCGTTGCGGAAGGCGGCCTGGGCACCGGCGGGGTTCCCGAGCGCGTCGAGGCACAGGCCGACGAGGTTGTGGGCGTCGGGGTTGTGCGGCGCGAGGTTCACCGCCCGCACCCCCGCGTCGTACGCGTCCCGGACCCGGGGTCGAGGCAGGGCCAGCAGCGCCCGGGCGTACTGGTAGTGCGAGGTGAAGTCGTGCGGAGCCAGCTGCACCGCCCGTTCGGCGGCTGTGAGCGCTCCCGCCCCGTCGCGGCGGTCGCAGAGGATGTCGGTCAGCACGTGGTAGCCGCCCTCGTGCTCCGGCGCCAGCACCAGAGCGCTGCGGACGGCCTGCTCGGCCTCCTCGTGCCGGTCCTGGCGATTGAGCGCCCGGCCCAGGCCCAGCAGCGCCGGCACCGACTCGGGGTCGGTGGCGAGCACGTCGCGGAAACGCTGCTCGGCCTCGACGTCGCGGCGCAGGTCGAGGAGGCTCTCGGCGTGGGCGATCGCTCGCCAGTCCCCGATCACGTCAGGACTCCTCGGGCGAGTTCGGGCCGACCGATCGCATCATGAGGAGAACCCCGAGCGCGAGCAGCGCAGCGAGGGTCGAGAGGGCGAGTATGAGGGCAACCCGGGACGGGGGAAACCAGGCCACGCCACAGACTCCCAGCACGGACCATCCGAAGATCAGGACTGGAAGCTCATGTCGCGTGGTGCGGCGCGGAACCATCAGGCGCCACGAGCCTCGAGGCAAGTTCCTGAAGGGCGGGACGAGCGGGCCAACCGCAGCGAATGCGGCGCCGCCGGCCAGGGGAACGAACACTGAAGACGGGATCCAGAAGTACAAGGTGCCGAGGATGATCGTCGTGAGTGCCGCGACCAGTGCCGTGTGCAACAAGACCGTCGCAGCAGCTCTCCCGAGGCTCGCGTGGAGCTCGTCCTCCTGGGGGCTCGTGGCCAGGGCCCGGCTGAGAGTCAGGGCGCCGTCCGCCAGCTCGCCTCGGTCGAGCTGGAGGGAGGCGAGGTTGCGCTGGGCGTGGGCGTGCTGGGGATCGATGGCCAGAGCGTTGTTGAAGGCCCTCTCCGCTGTCTTTACGTCATCGGCCCGCCACCGGGTGATGCCGTACATGTTGTGTGCGTCGGCTTCATGGGGGGCGAGCGTCACTGCTCGGTGGGCAGCCAGTTCAGCCACCCGCCGGGAGTCCTCCCCGCCCATGTCCAGACGGGCGCCGGCCACAACCAGGTGAGTCGTCCAGTCATCCGGGCTGAGCGCGACTGCCCGCAGGGCGACGTCGTAGGCGTCATGGGCATGTCTGGCCTCGAGCAGCACCGCGGCAAGCAGGATCATGTGCTCGACCTCGTGGGGATCGAGTCGAACCGCCTCTCGTGCGGGGTGCACAGCCTCCGCCGGTCGGCCCTGGATGAGCAACGCACGAGCCAGCAGGTGCACGAGGTGTGCTGAGCCCGGGTCGGTGGCCAACGCGCCGCGCACTGATCGCTCGGCCTGTTCGCCACGGCCGAGCTCCAGCAGGGCCTCGGCGTGAGCGATCTGGCGGTCGTGATCATCCACGCCGCCCATCCTGACAAACTGACCGGGTGACTGTCCGCGACATCGTGATCCTCGGCTCGACCGGATCCATCGGCACCCAGGCTCTCGACCTCGTCCGGGCCAACCCCGACCGGTTCCGGGTGGTCGGGCTCACCGCCGGCGGCTCCCAGCCCGAGCTGTTCGACGCCCAGGTCGCGGAGTTCGCACCGGCGTACGCCGGGGTGGGGGAGGACGCCTCGACCGAGGCGGCCGCACGGGAGTGCGACGTCGTGCTCAACGGCATCACCGGGGCGGTCGGACTACGGCCGACGCTCGCCGCGCTCGACGCGGGCAACACCCTCGCCCTGGCCAACAAGGAGTCGCTCATCATCGGTGGACCACTCGTCAAGGAGCGTGCCCGGCCGGGCCAGATCGTCCCCGTGGACTCCGAGCACAGCGCCATCGCGCAGAGCCTGCGCGCCGGCTCCGCCGGTGAGGTACGACGTCTCGTGCTGACGGCGTCCGGCGGCCCTTTCCGCGGGCGGAGCGCCGCCGAGCTGGCCGACGTCACTCCCGAGCAGGCGCTGGCCCACCCCAACTTCGCGATGGGCCGGGTGATCACCACCAACTCCGCGACCCTCGTCAACAAGGGTCTGGAGGTGATCGAGGCGCACCTGCTCTTCGACGTCCCCTTCGACCGCATCGACGTCGTCGTGCACCCGCAACAGCTCATCCACTCGATGGTCGAGTTCGTCGACGGGGCCGCGGTCGCGCAGCTGGGGCTTCCGACGATGCTGGTGCCGATCGCCATCGGCATGGCCTGGCCCGACCGGGTCCCCGACGCGGAGACGCCGATCGACTGGACGAAGACCTCCGACTGGCGCTTCGAGCCCCTCGACGACGAGGTGTTCCCCGCGGTCACCCTCGCCCGGGCGGCGGGGGAGCGCGGCGGCACCGCCCCGGCGGTCTACAACGCCGCCAACGAGGTCGCCGTCGACGCGTTCCACGAGGGCCGGCTGCGCTTTCCCGACATCGTGACGACGGTTTCGCGGATCCTGGACGCGCACGACGTACCATCGAGGGAGCACTTCACCGTGGACGACGTCCTCGCCGCCGATGCTTGGGCGCGCGCAGAGGCCGCTGCCCTCATCACCTGACAAGGACTCGCCTGCATGACCGCCGTGCTCTACACCCTTGGTGTCGTCACCTTCGTCGTGGCGATCCTCGTCTCGATCGGGCTCCACGAGTTCGGTCACCTGGTGCCGGCCAAGAAGTTCGGCTGCAAGGTGCCGCAGTGGTTCATCGGCTTCGGACCGACCGTGTGGAGCAAGCAGATCGGCGAGACCGAGTACGGCGTCAAGGCGATCCCGCTCGGCGGCTACGTCAAGATCGTCGGGATGCTGCCCCCGGGGGCGGCCGGCCTCGTCGAGGAGACGACGTACGACGAGGACGGCGAAGCGGTGCACAAGGTGCGGCGCTCCAACACCGGCCTGTTCACGCAGCTGATCTCCGACGCCCGCGCCGCCGAGTGGGAGTACGTCAAGAAGCACGACACCGACCGGCTCTTCTACCGCCTCCCGTGGTGGAAGAAGGTGATCGTGATGGCGGGCGGGCCGATGGTCAACATCGCCATCGCCCTGTCCCTGTTCGCGATCCTGTTCGCGACGTACGGCAACCCGCGCGACCGGGTCGTGGAGCCCACGGTGGCGTCGGTGCCCGAGTGCGTGATCCCGGTGGAGGAGCTCGGGCGCGACTGCACCGCCGCCGATCCCGCCACGCCGGCCAAGGAGGCCGGGATCCGGCAAGGCGACGAGATCGTCAGCTTCAACGGTGCGCCTTTCCGCGACTGGGACAGCTTCCAGTCGCAGATCCGTGCCAACGCCGACGGCGACGCGGTGATCGAGGTCCGCCGCGACGGCGAGCTGCTCACCTTGACCACCAACACCACCGTCACCCTGCGCCGGACCTCGATCGAGGACCAGACCCTCACCGAGGTCGGCTTCCTCGGTGTGCAGCCCGAGAGCCACCTCCGGACCGGTGGCCTGCTCTACACCGCCGGCCAGATGGGGACGATGACGGTCGAGACGGTCCAGGCGCTCGGCCAGCTGCCGGTCAAGGTCTACGAGGTCGGTCGCGCGGTCGTCGGGCTGCAGGAGCGCGACCCGCAGAGTCCCGTCTCGATCGTGGGCGGTGGCCGGTTCGCCGGTGAGGCCGCGTCCAGCGACGACTTCCCCCTCCTCGACAAGCTCGTCACGCTGCTCTTCCTGATCGCGAGCTTCAACTTCTTCATCGGCATGTTCAACTTCGTGCCGCTGCTGCCGCTCGACGGCGGCCACATCGCCGGTGCGCTCTACGAAGGTCTCAAGCGCGGCGTCGCCCGGCTGCGCGGTCGCCCCGACCCCGGCCACGTCGACGTCGCCAAGCTGCTGCCGGTCGCGTACGTCGTCGGGTTGGCGATGCTCGTCATGGGCGTGGTCCTGATCGTCGCGGACTTCGTGGTCCCGCTCCACATCAGCTGAACGTCGCCGAGTCGGGCCAGGGAAGGTCCGCCTCCTAGACTGACGCCATGACTGCCGTCGGCCTGGGCATGCCTGCCCTCCCCCCGCCCGTGCTGGCTCCGCGCCGCCAGACCCGCCAGATCAAGGTGGGGTCCGTGGGCGTGGGCAGCGAGTCGCCGATCTCGGTGCAGTCGATGACCACGACGCTGACCTCCGACGTCAACTCGACGCTCCAGCAGATCGCCGAGCTCACCGCCACCGGGTGCGACATCGTCCGCGTCGCGTGCCCGAGCCAGGACGACGCCGACGCGCTGCCGCAGATCGCGCAGCACTCGCAGATCCCCGTGATCGCCGACATCCACTTCCAGCCCAAGTACGTCTTCGCGGCGATCGACGCCGGCTGTGCGGCGGTGCGGGTCAACCCGGGCAACATCCGCAAGTTCGACGACCAGGTCAAGGAGATCGCCCGGGCGGCCAAGGACCGCGGCACCTCGATCCGCATCGGCGTCAATGCCGGGTCGCTCGACAAGCGGATCCTCGACAAGTACGGCAAGGCCACCCCCGAGGCGCTCGTCGAGTCCGCCGTCTGGGAGGCGGGCCTCTTCGAGGAGCACGACTTCCACGACTTCAAGATCTCCGTCAAGCACAACGACCCCGTCGTGATGGTGCGCGCCTACGAGCTGCTGGCCGAGGCCGGTGACTGGCCGCTGCACCTCGGCGTCACCGAGGCCGGCCCGGCCTTCCAGGGCACCATCAAGTCCGCGGTCGCGTTCGGCCACCTGCTCGGCCAGGGCATCGGCGACACCATCCGCGTCTCCCTGTCGGCGCCCCCGGTGGAGGAGGTCAAGGTCGGCCTCCAGATCCTCGAGTCGCTCAACCTCAAGCCGCGCCGCCTCGAGATCGTCTCCTGCCCGTCCTGCGGACGCGCCCAGGTCGACGTCTACAAGCTCGCCGAGGAGGTCACCGCCGGCCTCGACGGGCTGGAGGTGCCGCTGCGCGTCGCGGTCATGGGCTGCGTCGTCAACGGACCCGGCGAGGCCCGGGAGGCCGACCTCGGTGTCGCCTCGGGCAACGGCAAGGGACAGATCTTCGTCAAGGGCGAGGTCATCAAGACGGTGCCCGAGTCGCAGATCGTCGAGACGCTCATCGAGGAGGCCATGCGCCTCGCCGAGGGGATGGAGCCGGTCGACGGCGCGGAGGCGACGGTCAGCGTCAGCTGAGAGCCGTGCCTTAGGCTCGCGACGTGCTGAGGACCCGCGAGCAGGTGCGCGTGCTGGGCCCGGGCGACCGGGACCGGTTCGTGGCGCTCGCCGAGCAGGACCCGGTCGTCAACGTCTTCGCCGACTACCGAGCCCGACTCACCAACCTCGACGAGCGGTGGCTCGGCGGGCAGGTCTGGGGCCGGTTCGAGGGCGAGGAGCTGGTCGCCGGCTGCCACCTGGGCGCCAACCTCGTACCCGTGCAGTGCAGCCCGGACGACGTGGGCGCGTTCGCCGACGTGGCGCTGCGCCGCCGCGGCACCGTCGGCACCATGGTCGGTCCCCACGACGTCGTCGCGGCCCTGTGGGACCTGGTCGAGGCGCGGTGGTCGCGACCGCGGGAGATCCGGTTGCGCCAGCCGCACCTGGAGATGCACCACCTGTCGTCGGTGGCGCCCGCGGCCGACGTACGGCTGACGACGCCTGGTGACCTCGAGGCGCTCTACCCCGCGTGCGTGGCGATGTACACCGAGGAGGTCGGCGTCTCGCCCGAGAACGACGCGGGTGGGGGCGACCTCTACCGCGCGCGAGTCCAGCAGCTGATCGGTCGGGGTTGGTCGCTGGCCAGCTTCGACGAGCACGGGGTCGTGTTCAAGGCCGAGATCGCCTGCGTGACGCCGTACGCCGCCCAGGTGCAGGGCGTGTGGGTGCGTCCCGACCGCCGCGGGCAGGGCCTGTCGGTCAGCGGCATGGCCGCCGTCGTCTCCCACGTGCTCGGCTCCGGGATGGCGCCGGTCGTCTCGCTCTACGTCAACGAGTGGAACGCGCCCGCCCGCGCGGCGTACGAACGTGTCGGTTTCGAGCAGACGGCGACCTTCGCGACCCTCATGTTCTGAGCGGGATCACTCCGGCAGCGCTACTCCGGTAGCGGAACCGGGTCCGACGCGGCCTGGCATCGCCTCGCGGAGCAGCGCACCATCGCCGTGCGGGTCGTGCCGTCGACCCGGAAGCTGATTGCGGTGTCGGTCTCGAAGACGATGTCCGTGAAGCGCTCGGCCGTCCAGCGGCCGAGCTGCCGGCCCGCGATGGTCCGGAGGATGAGCAGCCGGACCCTTCCGAAGGACGGGTCGACGCGCCGGTCGGTCGTGACGATCCGGCGGCCGTCGGGGGAAAGGGCGACCACGCGCTCGTCGCACGACTTCCACAGGCGTCGGTGGGGTGTCGAGAGCCGCGCGACGAACGTGCAGTGCTCGCCGGGTGCCGTCCACCCCGCGGCGATGTCCTCGTCCAGGCTGCCGACCTGCAGGTGCCACTTGTCGTCGATGACGGTGCGCAGTGTGTCGCGCCTCCAGTTCCACACCATGACCCGGCCGCCGTCGCCCCCGATCAGCATCCGGTCGCCCGAGAGGTCGACGGGGTGCGCGAAGCGGCCGACGTTCTCGTCGACCCAGCTCCGGAAGACACGCGACGCAAGCCGCTTGCCGTCCCTGACTCGACGCACGCCGACAGCCGTGACCCCGTCGCCGGCGAGGGACGCCGTGCCGTAGAGCCGACCGTCGGTGCTGACGATGGTGTCCTCGTCGGCACCCGGCAGCCTGCGCTTCGCGCCGTCGTGATCGAGGAACACCGCGTCGGCGAAGCGGCGGTCACGCACGATGTATCCCCCTCGCGCCGGGGCGACCAGCTCCGGGCGTTCGAGGGGTACGTCGATGCGGCGGGCGCCGTCGACGATCGTCGCGCCGTCGATGTACGGCCGGGCCAGGTCGGCGCCGCGGGGGAGCGACCCGGGCTCGAGGCCGGGTGCAGAGGCAGTGGCTGGCGCCACCGGTGCCAGCAGCAGGGCGATGGTGACCAGGGCGGCTCGTGCGTGGTGGCTCACGGAACTGAGTGTGTTCGAGCATGAGACGCCACGGCAAGAAAAAAAGTTCGGCGCCGATGTATCAGCACGGCACTTGCCCCTACCTGAGTTGACATGGGGACAATGGTCACCATGTCAGAGCACCGAGGAGCTGGGGGGCAGCTCGAAGAGTCGCCGTGGGACAAGGCCAGGGGGGCGTTCGTGGCGTGGCGTGCAGGGGACGCCACCGCCGTGGACGATCTGGTCTCCGCGATGACTCCGGTTCTGTGGCACGTGGTGAGGGCCTACGGACACGACCGCGAATCGGCTGAGGACGTCATTCAGGCGACGTGGCTGGGTTTCGTGCGCCTCCACCAGACCATCGAGGACCCGCAGGCGGTCGCGTCCTGGCTGATCACGTCAGCCAGGCGCGGCGCAGCCGCCCATGCCAGGACCGCACGCCGTGCGGCCCCGGTGGAGGACGAGACGCTCGCCTCCGTCCTGCCCGACGAGGTGTCGGCAGAGACGGTCGCGGTGCTCGACGACGAGGCGTCACGGCTGTGGGGAGCCGTGACGACCCTCGACGAACGCTGCCGCAAGCTGCTGCGCGTCATCGCTTTCATGGACCGACCCGACTACCACTCCCTCAGCCAGGACCTCGACATGCCAGTCGGGAGCATCGGCCCCACCCGGGCACGCTGCCTGGCCAAGGTACGCACCGCACTGACGACAGGAGGCGAGCGATGACGACTGGGGACAACCGCCTCCTGGACGACCTTCGAGACATGTGGCGACTGGTCGACCCGCCGCCGCCCGGACTCACCGCGACCATGATCGCCACCGTCGCGGCCGCCGACCTCGACGACGAGTGGGAGCTGCTCGTCCTGGTCCGCGACTCGGCCGACGAGCCGGCCGCGCAGGTGCGGGGGCTCGGCACCGCCCGGATGCTCTACTTCAACGCTGCCGAGGGATGGTCGCTCGAGGCCGAGATCGACGGGGACCAGGTCAGGGGCCAGCTGCTCGACCTCGACGACCTGTCCGGGGTCGAGGTCACGCTCGAGACCGCCGCCGGCGAGTCCTGGACGACCGGGCTCGACGAGGTGGGCTTCTTCTCGATCCAGGCCGAGGCCACCGGGTCGATCCGGTTCACGGTCCGCCGCGGGCAGGCCGTCGCCAGCAGCCGCTGGGTCGAGATCTGATCCTCAGTAGTCGGAGAGGTCGAACTCTTGGTGGGGCCCCACCATCGGGTCGGAGTCGTAGGTCGAGGTCGCCAGGACCGCGTCCCGCGCCTCCGCTGCCGATGACCCGGTCCGCGAGATCTCCCGCGCGATCATCCCCGCCACGAGCGGCGCCGCGAAGGACGTGCCGCTCCAGCGCGCCAGGCCGGTGCTGAAGACGCGGATGTCGCCCTTGTCGGGACTCTCGTGGCACTCGAACGTGCCGTCCGGGAACGCGTTGACCAGGTTGCGACCGAGCGCGTAGACGTCGGCGGAGACCCCGAAGTTGGAGAAGTCGGACACGCGGCCGTCGCGGTCGAGCGAGCCGACCCCGACGCACCACTCGAAGGCGGCCGGCCAGAAGGGCGCCGACCAGGAGTCGTTGCCGGCAGCGGCCACGAGCACGCAGTCCCGCTTGCGCAGCCGGGTCCGGTAGAAGGTGTCGAGCGCGATGGACGGGTGGTCCATCCGGGTGCGACACCCGGCCGACAGGTTGATGACCTGCGGGTCGTGGGTGAGTGCCTCCTCGAGCTGGAGGACCAGGTCGGACTCCAGGACGCCTCCGCCACCGACACCGCCGATCGCGAACCCCTCGACGAAGACCTTCGTCTCCGGCGCCACGCACCGGACGACACCGGCGATGAACGTGCCGTGCCCGGCGTAGGGCCGCAGGTCCGGGCCGTTGAGCTCGTCGTCGCCCTCCACACCCTTCAGCCACGGTGTACGCGGGTCGGTCGCGGCCGGAGGGTGCCAGCCGGTGTCCACGACCACGACGCCGACCTCGCCGCCCTTACCCTGCGGGGCCTCGGGCGGCCAGGGCTCCTTCAGACCGGTCTCCTCGGGCTCGACCGCTGGGCACATGGTCCCGGGTCCGCCCGGCGTCACGTGCACCCAGTGATCGGGGGATGCTGCGCCGCGGCGCATGCCGTTCTCCTCGAGCAGGTCCAGGATGTCCGGCACGGTCTGCCGGTCGCCGCGTTCGGGCAGCACGTAACGCAGCAGCTCGCCGTCGAGGAGCTCCGCGTCCCGGCGAGGGGTGCCCTTGAGGACACCCTCGTCGAGCTGGGCGATGCCGCGGTCGAACGCGTCCGCATCGGCCGACCTCACGAGCACCCGGTCGGGGTGGTAGACGAACGTGAAGTCGGCAGGTGCCTCGGTGTCCCACTCCACCTGCCCGCCGGCCGCCTCGCGGAAGTCGCGGAGCTGGTCGGTGGTCCGTCGTCGCTTGTCGCTGCCGATCTTCCAGTCACCCATGGCGCGACGCTAGCGGCCCGCGGGCGAGGCCGTCGCGATTTCGTGGCAACTGGAGGGCGCGATCGGCGAGGATGGCCCGACCATGATGACCAGGGGCGAGGCGGAGGAGCTGCTGCGCACCGTCTTCGCCGATCCCGAGGCCTCGCGAGCCGCGGCTCTCGACACCCTCGTCCCGGACTCCGATCCGGCGGTGTCCTCGATCGGCCACCAGGTCGTCGGCATCGTGCTGCGCGACCGCGGCGATACGGATGCGGCGCTGCATGAGCTGCGTACGGCGCTGCGCCTGGCGCGGCGGTCGGGTGACGAGGAGCGGTGGGGCGACGCGCTCGCGACGCTCGGTGGAACGCTGAGCATGACCGGGCGGGTGTCGGAGGGACTGCGCAAGCTCGACAAGGCTGCGTCGGTCCTCCGCGGTGTGCCCCGCGGTCGCGCCCTGGTGCGTCGGGCGTGGGTCCTCGGCCACCTGCTCGCCCGCTTCGAGGACAGCGCCGCTGACCTGCGCGAAGCGAGAAAGCTCTTTGCCGGCGCGGGGGACCACGTCTGGGAAGGACGCGCCCTCAACCTCGAAGGGCTGATGGACATCGGGCTGGGCGACCTCGAGGGTGCCGCGCAGGCGTTCGCCGCCTTCGGCGAGCTCGCCTCGTCGGTCGGGGACGACTACGACGGTGCCCTCGCCCAGCACAACACTGGCTGGCTGGGATACGTCCGCGGCGACCTGCCGCTGGCGCTGGAGCTGTACGCCGATGCCAGCGCGCGGTTCAACGCGATCGGGGTGACCAGCGTTGATCTCGAGTGGGACCGGTGCCTCGCCTTCCTGGCCGCGGGCCTGGCGACCGACGCGCTCGAGGTCGTCGAACACGCACTTGTCGCGCGGCCATTGCTGGGCCGGGAGGAGGCGGACCTGCTGGTGGCTGTCGCGGAGGCGGCGATCGCTGCGGGGGACTGGTCGCGCGCGACGACAGCGGCGGACGAGGCGAGCCGGCTCCTGGGGAGGCAGGCGCGGCCCGTCCACCAGCTGCGGGCAGACCTCCTCGCCCTGACCGCGCGCGCCGAGGCCGGCCAGCGCGCCGCGCCTCTACTCCGGCGGACGGAGCATCTCATCGCCAAGTCGCGCGCGGCGCAGGTCTCCGAGCTCCCGCAGGCCCTGTTGCTGGGTGCGCGCCTCGCCGGTGCGGTCCGATCGCCTCGGGCGGTCGCGCTGATGGAGGCCTGGCTCGACGAAGCAGCACAGGTCCGCAGGAGCACGTCGGGCAGGACCCGGGTCCTTGGGTGGCTCGCCCTCGCCCAGCGCCGTGCGATCGCGGGGGACTCGGGCGGGGTGCTGCGGGCCTGCGACCTCGGACTCAGGGCGCTCGACGAGCAACAGGCCACCCTCGGCAGCCAGGAGCTGCGCGCCGTCGCGTCGGGCCACGGCGCTCGGCTGGCCGAGCTGGGGACCCGGACGGCACTCGCCTCGAGCGACGCCCGCCAGCTGTTGCGCTGGTCCGAGCGGTGGCGGGCCACGTCCCTCACCGTCGCGTCGGCCTACGCCCAGCACGACCCCCGGACCACCGCAGACCTCGCTGCGCTCCGCGCCCAGCACCGGCGTCTGGCGGAAGCAGGCGCCGACGGCGCCCCGACCGAGCGGCTCCAGGCCCGCGCGTCCCGGCTCGAGCAGTCGGTGCGACAGCGCATGTTCCACCTGCGCGGCACCGGTGTGGCGCCGTCGTCGCTGGACGTGCAGCACCTGCTCGACTCCCTGGCCGAGGACGGCACGGTGCTGGTCGAGCTGGTCGAGGTCGAGGGCAGGCTCCACGCACTCGTGGCGGGGCGCGGCCGCGTACGCCACGTCGCGGTGGGTACCGCCGGCGATGCCGCGAAGGCAGTGGACTTCGCGCTCTTCTCGCTGCGGCAGGCGGCGCGCGGCCGACGGTCCCAGCTGGATGTCGCAGGCTCCCGCCTCCAGCGGGCGCTGCTCGGCCCGGCCGCGGACGCACTGGGCGAGTCCAAGGTCGTGGTCTCGGGCACCGTTGCCCTGCAGGCGGTGCCGTGGGGACTGCTGCCCGCCCTGGCCGCACGAGCGTTCACGAGCACGCCGTCGGCGCGGCTGTGGCTGCGGGCGAGGTCCGCGCAGCCCGCGGACGACGGCCGCCGCGTCATGATCGTCGGCCCTGGCCTGGGCAGCGGCGGCGCCGAGGTCCCGGCGGTGGCCGCGCAGGACCCGGACGCGGTGGTGATCGCCGGGCCGTCCGCGACCGTCACTGCGGCACTCGCCGCGCTGGAGGGCGCCGCGCTGGCCCACGTGGCCGCGCACGGCCACTTCCGCGAGGACAGCCCGCTCTTCTCCTCACTCACCCTTGCCGACGGGCCGTTGCTCGTGCACGACCTCCAGCGGCTCCGGCGCCCTCCGCACCGGGTGGTGCTCTCGGCCTGCGAGTCGGGCGTCATGCAGCCGGTCGGCGACCAGGAGCTGCTCGGCCTGGCCGCGGCACTGCTGTCGATGGGCACCGCCGGCGTCGTCTCGAGCCTCGCCGAGGTCGACGACGCTGCCACCGTCGAGGTGATGGTCGCGCTGCACCGCAGCCTGCGCGAGGGTGGTGGGCTCGGTGAGGCCCTGCTCGCGGCCCGCACGGTGGCCGCGGGGGATCCCGTGCTGACGGCCACCGCCGCGTCGTTCACGGTGCTTGGCACCTAGGGGGCCGTCACCGGCACCGGGTCGGTTGCGTTCTCGCAGGCGTCCAGGGTGCAGCGCACCGTGGCGAACTTCCTCTTCCCGTTGACGGCGAGCAGCACCGTCGCGGGCGACTCCCACTCCCAGCCGCTGAACCAGTTGGTCGTGTAGCTCGCCAGGCTGGTGCCGTCGACCTCGCGCAGGTGGATCTCGCCGGGGCCGAGCCCGTCGGTGAGGATGTGGAAGGTCAGCATCTCCTCGCCATCGGGGGAGATGGCCGCGACCCGGTCACGGCACGACTTCCAGACCTTCATGCGCGGAGCACTGAGCCGGACGAGCTTCGTGCACCCGCCGCGATAGGGGTCCTTGGTGTAGACGCTCAGCAGGTCGTGCTCGATGCTGGCGAGCCCGGACATCTTCTTCACGATCGTCCTGCTGTTCCCGGACGCCGGCTTCCACTGGAAGACCCGTGTGCCGCTGGCGAGGACCACACGCGTCGCGTCCACGTCGAGCAGGCTGACGTGGCGACCCGGTCCCTTCGACCCCAGGACCGTGCCGTCCGCGGCCGAGGCGGCGTACGTGATGACCTTGCGCCCCTGCTCGACGAACCGCTGCCACGCGAGGGTGCTGCCGTCGGCGGACATGATCACGGTCGAGGTGTCGATGTTCCTCAGCACGTCGACGACCGTGCCGTCCGTCCGCACGCGTACGACGCGCCGGTTGCGCACGCGGTCCACGTTGCTGGTGCCGACCAGCCAAGCGTCGCCCGACGGGCCGATGATCCGGGCCACGGTGCCGGGGAGCTCGACGCGCCGAGTGCCGTCGACGAAGTCGCCATCCTCGATGTGGGGGACCGCGATGTCGGCTCCGCGCGTCAGCTCGTGCGGCTGCAGCTCGACCGTGGGCTCTGCCGCCTGCGCAGGCAGCACCACCGTCGCCCCGGCGAGAAGGGCGGCGAGGGCGGCGGTGAAAGCGGTCAGCAGGACGCTGGTCGGACGTGAGCGGCGCATGGGTTCCCCAGGGTGTGGTGTCGGGTGGTGCGGTGCGGTGTCGTGAGGGAGACGTCTCCCGGTGACCTCGGGTTGCCCCCAGCAGCTAACTGGTTCGTTGCCGAGCAGGGCACACACCTATCCTTGCGCCATGACTGGCCGCCTCCTCCGCATGTCGTCCCTGTTCGTGCGCACCCTGCGTGACGACCCGAACGACGCCGAGGTGCCGAGCCACCGCCTGCTCGTCCGCGCGGGCTACATCCGCCGCGCCGCGCCGGGGGTCTACACCTGGCTGCCCCTCGGCCTCCGGGTGCTGCGCAAGATCGAGGCCATCATCCGCGACGAGATGGACGCCATCGGCGCCCAGGAGCTCTCGTTCCCGGCGATCCTGCCCAGGGAGCCCTACGAGGCGACGGGCCGCTGGACCGACTACGGCCCCAACATCTTCCGCCTGCAGGACCGCAAGGGCGCCGACTACCTCCTCGGCCCCACGCACGAGGAGATGTTCACCCTCGTGGTGAAGGACCTCTACTCCTCCTACAAGGACCTGCCCCTCTCGATCTACCAGATCCAGAACAAGTACCGCGACGAGGCGCGTCCGCGCGCGGGCCTGCTCCGCGGTCGCGAGTTCGTCATGAAGGACTCCTACTCCTTCGACATCGACGACGCCGGCCTGGCGAGGTCCTACCAGCTGCACCGCGAGGCCTACATCCGGATCTTCGACCGGCTCGGCTTCGAGTACGTCATCGTCAAGGCGACCTCCGGCGCGATGGGCGGCTCGGCCAGCGAGGAGTTCCTCGCCAAGGCTGAGGTCGGCGAGGACACCTACGTCCGCTGCACCCACTGCGACTACGCCGCCAACGTCGAGGCGGTCGCCGTCCGCGCGCCCGCGGCGATGCCGTACGACGACGTCCCCGCCGCGCACGCCGAGGACACTCCCGACACCCCGACCATCGACACCCTGGTCGACCACCTCAACGCCGAGTTCCCGCGCGAGGACCGGCCCTGGGCGGCCGGCGACACGCTCAAGAACGTGCTCGTGGTGCTCAAGCACCCCGACGGCACCCGCGAGCCCCTCGCCATCGGCGTGCCCGGCGATCGCGAGGTCGACCAGAAGCGACTGGAGGGCCAGCTCGAGCCCATCGAGGTCGAGGCCATGGACGAGGCCGAGCTCGCCAAGCACCCCGCGCTGGTCAAGGGCTACATCGGCCCCGAGGCGCTGGGCGAGGACTCCAAGTCCGGCATCCGCTTCCTCGTGGACCCCCGCATCGTCGAGGGCACCCGCTGGGTCACCGGCGCCAACGTCCCCGGCTCGCACGTCATCGACATGGTGGTCGGTCGCGACTTCGCGCCCGACGGGACGATCGAGGCCGCCGACGTGCGCGACGGAGATGCCTGCCCCAACTGCACCGAGGGCACGCTCGAGTCCGCCCGTGGCATCGAGATGGGCCACATCTTCCAGCTCGGCCGCCTGTACGCCGATGCGCTCGGGCTGCAGGTCCTCGACGAGAACGGCAAGCTCGTGACCGTCACGATGGGCTCCTACGGCATCGGTCCGTCGCGCGCGGTCGCGGCGATCGCCGAGGGCACGCTCGACGACATCGGCCTGTGCTGGCCGCGCAACGTCGCGCCCGCCGACGTCCACGTCGTCGCTGCCGGGAAGGACGAGGCCATCCACGCCGCGGCCGAGAAGCTCTCCGTCGACCTGGCTGCGCGGGGGCTCGAGGTGCTCCTCGACGACCGGGCCGGCAAGGTCAGCCCCGGCGTGAAGTTCAAGGACGCCGAGCTCATCGGCGTACCCACGATCGTCACGGTCGGGCGCGGTCTCGCCGACGGCACCGTCGAGGTCCGCGACCGCAGGTCCGGCGAGCGCGAGGAGGTCGCGGTCGACGCTGCCGCCGCCCACATCGTGGAGACGGTGCGTGGCTGACCCAGCGATCCAGGCCGTCATCTTCGACTGGGGCGGCACGCTCACCCGTTGGCACGACGTCGACTTCCACGCCGAGTCGGTGGCACTCGCCGCGGCCGTACGTCAGACGCCGTCGCCCGACGACGACCACCACGCCATCGCCGCGCGCCTGCACCGCGCCGGCGGGACCGTGTGGGGGCGCAGCCGCGACCACCAGCAGAGCGCGACGATCGCCGACCTGTTCGCCGAGGCCGGCCTCGACCACGACCCCGAGCTGCTGCGGGCCTACTACGAGTTCTGGGAGCCGCACACGCTCACCGATCCCGAGGCCCGGCCGATGTTCGAGGAGCTCCGGGCCATGGGCCTGCGCGTCGGCGTGCTGTCCAACACCATCTGGCCCCGCGAGTGGCACGTGGGGTTCTTCGAGCGCGACGGCGTCTACGACCTGGTCGACGGGGACGTCTACACCAGCGAGATCCCGTGGACGAAGCCGTCACCGCTGGCCTTCGGCGCCGCGATGGACGCCGTCGGCGTGTCCGACCCGGCCGCGTGCGTCTACGTGGGGGACCGGCTCTTCGACGACGTCTGGGGCGCGCACAACGCAGGTCTGCGCGCCATCCACGTCCCGCTCAGCAACATCCCGCCCGAGCAGGTGGGCCACACCGAGGGTGAGCCGGACGCGAGCGTCACCTCCCTGGCGGAGATCCCGGCCGCGGTGCGGGCCCTGGGGCGCACGCGAGTCTGAGGTCCCGGAGTCCCCGCTCTGCAACTTTGTGCGTTGCAAGAACATGCAAGCGAGTTTCTGTTACCACCGCGTGGAAATGGCTGCATGATTGTGCATGCGGCTCCACCGCCCCCACAGGAGGGGCCGCAATCGGGTGATGCTGACCAACCCCACAGAGCGGTCCGCGTCCTCGGCCATTGGGAAGGATCTCGGGACTTTCCCAATGGTTGAGGCCGCGGGCCGTTTCACCATTTTCGGGACGCTCCCTCCCGGTCGGCTCCCAGGTCGCGTCCTTCGGTGCGAGCACTGCTCAGGCCAGCTCGGGCGCTCCCGGCCACGTCCCCGCCGCACCGCCGAGCTCGACCTGCCACGTCGCCGACCAGGTCGCCTCGGTGAGCGCCCACTCCCGCACCGTGCCCGACGACTGGGCGACGAGGGCGAGGAGCCTCTCCACGGCGGCGACCTCCAGCTCCAGCGCCTCGGCCTGCACCTGCGCGCTGCGCAGCAGCCTGCCGTCGAGCTCGTACGCCGCCGCCGCTGCCACGGGCTGGCCGCCGGCCTCCTGGACGAGGAGGCGCAGCTGGTCGCGCCGTGACCGGTGCCGTCGGTAGGCCGCGGTCAGCGCGTCGTAGAGGGCCGGCGTCGCGGACTGCGAGGTGCGCGCGCCCAGGACGCCGTAGGTGTAGAGCGCGGCGTGCTCGTCGGCGAGCGTCGCCTGCAGGGCATCCAGGGCGCTCACGATGTCACCTCAGTGGCAAGGGCGGCACTGTGCTGGGAGGTCGAGGCGGCGATGCTGCCCAGCACCCGGGCGAGGTCGCCGCTGGCGGCGGCGAGGCAGCCCTCGCGCACCTCGCGCTGCAGCCGCTGCTCCGATCGCCTGACGGCTCCGAGAGCGGGCAGGATCTGCGCCGGCACCGAGACCGCGCCCGCGGTGGGCAGGTCGGCCTCCGGGACCGCGCCGACCAGGACCTCGAGGTGCTCGGCATGGGCGGTGCGGACCGGCCCCAGCCGGTCGGCGAGGCTCGGCACGGCGGCCGCCGCGGCGTCGAGGACGGACTGCGCGCGCACCAGCGCCGCGACGACGGCGGCGACCAGTGCGGAGTCCTCCGGGGGAGGCGGAGTCGCCGGCGACGACTCGCTCTCCCGCGGCGGGGGATCGATGTCGCAGGCCGCCAGGGCGAGGGGTGCCGCGAGTGCCGAGCCCAGCGTCGTACGACGGGAGAGCGGGCGTCCGGGCACCCTCGAACCCTAGGCCACCACCCGGCCTCCGGACCGCCAGGCCCGGACCGGTCGGCGGCGACTCACAGGCGTTCGGGCCGGGCCGCTATCGTGATCTCTGGACAACAGAACAAGGAGGTCGCATCCATGAGCACCCCCCACCAGGACGCCACCCGGAACCGCATCGAGGCGGAGCTGGTCGACCCCTTGAAGACGCTGGGCCTCGACGTCGAGGCCGTCGAGCTGACTCCCGCAGGCAAGCGCCGGGTCCTGCGCGTCGCGGTCGACAAGGACGGCGGCGTGACGCTCGACGACGTCGCCGACGCGACTCGCGAGGTCTCCCGCGTGCTCGACGACTCCGACGTGATGGGCGAGATGCCCTACACCCTCGAGGTCACCTCCCGAGGCGTCGACCGGCCGCTGACCCTGCCGCGCCACTGGCGCCGCAACGAGGACCGGCTGGTCAAGGCCACGCTGACCGACGGCACGATCCTGACCGGACGCGTCCTCGCCTCCGGCGACGCCGCCGTCACGCTCGACGTGGACGGCGAGCAGCACGAGGTCGCCTACGCCGACGTGGCCAAGGCCCTCGTGCAGATCGAGTTCAACCGCAAGAGCGAGAAGAAGGACGACTGATGGACATCGATCTGAGCATCCTGCGCATGCTGGAGCGCGAGAAGGAGATCTCCTTCGAGGTGCTGGCCGACGCCATCGAGCAGGCCCTGCTGACCGCCTACCAGCGCGCCACCGAGTCCCAGCACCCCGCGAGGGTCGAGCTGGACCGCAAGACCGGGCACGTCACGGTCTGGGCGCGCGAGGTCGACGAGGAGGGCAGTGCCGGACCGGAGTACGACGACACGCCCGCGGGCTTCGGACGGATCGCCGCCACCACTGCCAAGCAGGTGATGCTGCAGAGGCTGCGCGACGCCGAGGACGAGATCAGGTTCGGCGAGTTCTCCGGCAAGGAGGGCGACATCGTCTCCGGCATCATCCAGCAGGGCCGCAACCCCGACGACGTGATGGTCGACCTGGGCAAGCTCGAGGCGCTGCTGCCGGTGAGCGAGCGCGTACCTGGTGAGAAGTACGTCCACGGTGAGCGCATCAAGTGCCTCGTCACCTCGGTGCGCAAGGGTATGCGCGGCCCCCAGATCACGCTGTCGCGCTCGCACCCGACGCTGGTCAAGAAGCTGTTCGCCCTCGAGGTGCCCGAGATCGCCGACGGCACCGTCGAGATCGCCGGCATCGCCCGCGAAGCCGGTCACCGCACCAAGATCGCGGTCCACTCCACGGTCCCCGGTGTCAACGCCAAGGGCGCCTGCATCGGTCCGATGGGCCAGCGGGTGCGCAACGTGATGAGCGAGCTGCACGGCGAGAAGATCGACATCGTCGACTGGGCCGAGGACCCGGCCGAGCTGGTCGGCCACGCGCTGTCGCCCGCGCGGGTGACCAAGGTCGAGATCGTCGACCTGGCCACCCGCTCGTGCCGCGTGGTCGTTCCGGACTTCCAGCTCTCGCTCGCCATCGGCAAGGAGGGCCAGAACGCCCGCCTCGCGGCCCGGCTCACGGGGTGGCGCATCGACATCCGCTCCGACGAGGCTCCCGAGCCGGAGTGAGCCCCTGTGCGGCCGGCCGGCTCGCGGACGAGTCCGTGCCGGCTCAGCTGATCCAGACGTAGCGGTTCTCGGGACGGCCGGTGGCGCCGTACCTGGGGGCCACCCGCGCGCGGCCCTCGGCGACGAGGTGCTCGAGGTAGCGGCGGGCGCTGACGCGTGAGACGCCGAGCCGGTCGCCGATCTCCTGCGCGGAGGCGGACCCGGGGTGCTCGGCGAGCGCGTCCCGCACGGCCTCCATCGTGGCGATGGAGAGCCCCTTGGGCAGCGTCGCCGTGGGGTGCGCGCTGCGCGGAGTGGCGAGCAGGCGGTCGACCTGGTCCTGGTCGAGCGCCGTCGTCTGGGCCTCGGTGCGCCGGATCTCGGCGCGGTGCCGCAGGTAGTCGTCGAGCCGCTCACGGAGCACCTGCGCGGTGAACGGCTTGACGAGGTAGTGGAGCACGCCGCCGGCCATCGCGGTCCGCACGGTCTCCAGCTCGCGGGCGGCGGTGATCGCGATGACGTCGACCGGCCGGCCGGGACGGGCGCGAAGCTGCTGCAGCACCTCCAGCCCCGACATGTCGGGCAGGTAGACGTCGAGCAGCACGAGGTCGGGGTCGGTCTCGTCGACGAGCCGCAGCGCCTCGGCGCCGTCGTGCGCGACGCCGGCCACGGTGAACCCGCCGTGGAACTCCACGAACCCCCGGTGCAGCGCGGCGACCGCGAAGTCGTCATCGACGACGAGGACGCGGGGGCGGTCGGTCATCCGCCGCCTCCCGCAGGTGTCGGGTGCCGTGGCGGCGTCTGCGAAGCCTCCTGCGGTTTCCGTGCCGGCGAAGCGGTGGGGCGGCCGGCCGGGTGGGGGAGTCGTACGTCCAGGCGCGCGCCACCCGCTGCGGAGTTGGAGACGGCCACGTCGCCGCCGCGGCGGCGGGCGACGCGTCGCACCAGGGCAAGCCCGATGCCGCGAGTGCCGGCGGATCCCTTGGTGCTCCAGCCGGACTCGAAGATCCGGTCGCGGTCGGCCTCGGGGATGCCGGCGCCGTCGTCCTGGACGGTGACGACGGTGCCGTCGTCGTCCCGGCGCAGCGACACCTCGACCGTGCCGCCCGGCGCGCAGGCGTCGACCGCGTTGTCGACCAGGTTGCCGAGCACCGTGACCAGGTCGGCGCCCTCGGCGTCGACGACCTCGGACTCGGGGTCGACGACGAGGCGTACGCCGCGCTCCTCGCTGGTCGTGGTCTTTGCCAGCAGCAGGGCGACGACATCGGGGTTGGCGATCCCGGGTGCCACCGGAGCCTCGGTCAGCGATCCGCCGTGGCCGGTGCCGGCGATGAAGTCGATCGCCTCCTGGGTGTGGCCCATCTCGACCAGCCCGGAGATCACGTGCATCCGGTTGGAGAACTCGTGGGCCTGGGCGCGCAGCGCCTGGGTGACGTCGCGGGCCCCGTCGAGCTCACGCAGCGTCCGGAGCAGCTCGGTCCGGTCGCGGAGGATGAGCACGACACCGACCGCCCGGCCGTCGACCTCGGCGTGGCTGCGCTGGCCGAGCAGGATCCGCTCGCCGGCGAGCAGCATCCGCTCGCTGCTCTCGCCGTCGGCGCGCACCAGCGCGAGCAGGCTCGGTTCGAGCACGTCAGCGGCGCGCTTGCCGACGACCTCGGGGCCGAGGTCGAGGAGCCGCGCGGCCTGGTCGTTGACCAGCACGACGCGCTCGTGGTCGTCGACTGCCACGAGTCCCTCGCCGATGCCGTGCAGCATCGCCTCGCGAGTCTCCAGCAGCGAGGCGATCTCCTCCGGCTCCAGCCGGTAGATCCGCCGCCACACCAGTCGCGAGACCCACATCGCGCCGAGGGTGCCGACGAGCACGGCGCCGACCATCCACAGCGCCAGCCAGGGGAGGTTGTCGAAGAGGTCCGCGCGCAGCTCCGACTCGAGGATGCCGACGGAGGCGGTGCCGATCACGGTGCCGTCGTCGTCCTTGATGGGCAGCTTCACCCGCCACGACTCGCCGAGCGTGCCGGTCTGCGTGCCGACGTACATCTCTCCGGACAGCGGCACCGACGGGTCAGTGGAGACGCGTTCGTTGATCCGGTCCTCGTTGGGATGGGAGTAGCGGATGCCCTGGTCGTCGGTGACCACGACATAGGTGACGCCCGACGCCTGCCGGATGAGCTCCGCGATCGGCTGGATAGTGGCCGAGGGCTCGTCGGAGGAGAACGCCTCCACCACCGACGGCAGGGTGGCGACGCTCTGCGCGACGCCGATCATCTGCTGCTGGTAGGACTCCCGGATCTGCGCGGCCTGCATCAGCGTGGCCACCACGCCCACCAGGCACACGGTCGTCAGCACGATCACCAGCTGCAGCGCGAGCAGCTGGGTGCGCAACGACGCCTTCCGGACCATCGCGCCATTGTGCCGCAGGTCACAGCGCCGTCTCCGGGTCCGACCGCTCGACCAGAAGTTCCAATACGACCTATACGTCCGCAACGTTCTCGCCGCGACGCGACCGCTCCTACGGTTCCGGCACCTTGTGACGCCCGTCACGACCCCTTGAAGGAGTGCCACCCATGACCAGCACGCGGACCCATCGCCGTCGCCTCTCCGCCTCCGCGATCGCCCTCACCGGAGCGATCGTGCTCGCCGGCTGCGGCTCCCTCGGCGAGAGCGCCGCCGACGCCTCGGGCGACGGCGGCATCGATAGCCTGAACATCATCGTCCCGGCCGACCCGGGCGGCGGGTGGGACCTGACCGGCCGCGCGATGCAGGGCGTGCTCCAGGACAACGACCTGGTCGGCAATGCCCAGGTGGAGAACGTCACCGGCGCCGGCGGCACCACTGGCCTGGCCCAGCTCGCCAACGAGACCGACGAGAACACGCTCATGGTGATGGGCCTGGTGATGCTCGGCGCGGTGGAGACCAACCAGTCCGAGGCCACGCTCGAGGACGTCACCCCGATCGCTGAGCTGACGGAGGAGGCGCTGATCATCGTGGCGCCGGCGGACTCGCCGTACGAGGACGTCAACGACCTGATCGAGGACCAGACCGAGCGCGGCCAGGGCGTCTCGATCGCGGGCGGCTCTGCTGGAGGAGCGGACCACATCCTCGCCGGGCTGATGCTGCAGAACGCAGGGGTCGAGCCGGAGAGCCTCAACTACATCCCCTACTCCGGCGGCGGCGAGTCGCTGGCCGCGCTGCTCGGCGCCAAGGTGGACGCGGGCATCTCCGGCGTCGCGGAGTACGCCGCCCAGGTCGAGAGCGGCGAGCTCAAGGCGCTGGGCGTCTCCGGCGAGGAGCGTTCCGAGCTGATGCCCGACGTGCCGACGCTGACCGAGCAGGGCATCGACGTGACGCTCACCAACTGGCGCGGCGTGGTGGCCCCCGGCAACATCGACGACGCCAAGGCCGATGAGCTGACCCAGCTGGTCACCGACATGCACGACACCGAGGACTGGACCGGCGTCCTGGAGGAGAACGCCTGGGCCGACGCCTTCCTCACTGGCCAGGAGTTCGACACCTTCGTGGACGAGGAGATCATCCGGGTCCAGCAGGTCCTGCGCGACATCGGCCTGGTCGAGTGACCATGACCACCACGCGTCAGGAGCGCCCTGCGGAGCGCACCGTCCCCGTCGGCGAGCTCGGGTTCGCCGGCGGGGTGGTGGCCCTCGGCGTCTTCGCGCTGGTCCGGGCGGGCTCGATCAACGAGCCGCTCACCGCCGGCTCGATGGGACCCCGGGCGCTGCCCTACCTGGTCGGCGGGGCGTTGGTCCTGTCCGGTCTGGCCGTCGTGGCCGCCGTCCTGCGCGGCCACCGCGGTGAGGCTGAGCACGGCGAGGACGTCGCCGACGACGAGCACACCGACTGGCGCGTCGTCGGGATGCTCGTCGCCCTCTTCCTCGTCCACGTGTTCCTGATCATCCCGGCCGGTTGGCCCGTCGCCGCGACCGTGCTGTTCTCCGGCTCCGCGGTCGTGCTGGGCGCCAAGCCGTGGTGGCGGGCGATCGTGATCGGCCTGCTGCTGGCGCTGGTGCTGCAGGCGTCGTTCGCCGGTGGGCTGGGCGTCTCGCTGCCCGCGGGCCCGCTGCTCGAGGGGGTGTCGTTCCTCCGTGGATAGCTTCTTCGCCCTCATGGAGGGTTTCGGCACCGCACTGCAGCCGCAGTACCTGTTCCTCGCGCTGGTCGGTGTCTTCGTCGGCACTGCCGTCGGCGTGCTGCCCGGCATCGGCCCGGCGATGACCGTCGCCCTGCTGCTGCCCCTGACCTACAGCCTCGACCCGACCGGCGCGTTCATCATGTTCGCCGGCATCTACTACGGCGGGATGTACGGCGGGTCGACCACCTCGATCCTGCTGAACACGCCTGGCGAGTCCGCCTCGATCATCACCGCCCTTGAGGGCAACCGGATGGCGAAGGCGGGACGGGGCACGGCGGCCCTCGCGACTGCTGCGATCGGGTCCTTCGTCGCGGGCACGTTCGCCACGGTGGGGCTGACCTTCGTCGCCCCGATCGCCGCCGAGTGGGCCGTCAAGCTCGGGCCGGTCGACTACGTCGCGCTGATGATCCTGGCGTTCCTGACGGTCGGCGCGCTGCTGGGCAGCTCGATCGCCCGCGGCCTGGCCTCGCTGTCGCTGGGCCTGTTCATCGGGCTGATCGGCGTCGACCAGATCTCCGGGCAGCAGCGGTTCACCTTCGGCGTTCCCGTGCTCGGCGACGGGATCGACGTGGTCCTGGTGGCGGTCGGCCTGTTCGCCGTCGGCGAGGCGCTCTACGTCGGATCGCGGCTGCGCAAGGGCCCGGTCGAGGTCGTCCCGATCAGCAAGGGCTGGCGCAACTGGATGACCCGCGAGGAGCTGCGGCTCTCGTGGAAGCCGTGGTTGCGCGGCACCGCGATCGGCTTCCCGATCGGCACCATCCCCGCCGGTGGCGCGGACGTGTCGACCTTCCTGTCCTACGCGGCCGAGAAGAAGCTGGCGAAGGGCGAGCGCAAGGAGCAGTTCGGCCACGGCGCGATCGAAGGGGTGGCTGGACCGGAGTCGGCGAACAACGCCGCAGCGGCCGGCGTGCTCGTCCCGCTGCTGACGCTCGGCCTGCCGACCTCGGCGACCGCGGCGATCATGCTCGTGGTGTTCCAGCAGTACAACATCGATCCGGGCCCGCAGCTCTTCTCGGGCAATGCGGCGCTGGTGTGGGCGTTGATCGCCAGCCTCTACATCGGCAACCTGATGCTGCTCGTGCTGAACCTGCCACTGGTCGGCCTGTGGGTGCGGGTGCTGCAGATCCCGCGGCACTACCTCTATGCCGGCATCCTCACCTTCGCGGCGCTGGGCGCCTTCGCGGTGAACCGCATCCCCGCCGACGTGATGATCCTGCTGGTGATCGGCGTGATCGGGTTCTTCATGCGTCGTGTCGGCTACCCGATCGCTCCGATGGTGGTGGCGATGATCCTGGGACCGATGTTCGAGGCGCAGCTCCGACGAGCGCTGTCGATCTCCCAGGGCGACCCGGTGACGCTGGTGCAGTCGCCGTTCGCGGTGTTCGTGTACGCCGCGCTCGGGCTGGTCTTCGCGCTCTCGCTGTGGCTCAAGCGCAGGGAGAGGGAGACCGAGGAGGTCCTGGAGCACCTGGAGGACGACGAGCTCGTCTCCACCGACGAGAGGAGTGTGCGGTCATGACCGTGGTCGTGGGCTACGTCCCGAACGAGCTGGGGGAGGCCGCACTGTCAGCCGCCATCGACGAGGCACGGCGGCGCGGCTGCGACCTGGTCGCCGTCAACACCACTCGGGCCGACCGGCTCGTAGATCCACGCTATGCCCAGGACGCGCAGGCGGAGGCGCTGGAGTCTCGGCTCGAGGCGTCCGGTGTGCCGTACGCCGTACGCCGGTTCACCTCGACCGAGCTGGCCGCCGACGACGTGCTGACGGCCGCGACGGAGGTCGGCGCCGAGCTCATCGTGATCGGCCTGCGTCACCGGTCCCCGGTCGGCAAGCTGCTCATGGGCTCCACGGCTCAGTCGGTCCTGCTCGACGCCGAGTGCTCGGTGCTGGCGGTGAAGCTCCCGCGGAGACGGTGAGGTCACTGAGGTCACTGGGTTGTCGCCCGCCACTCGGCGGGCGACAACCCATTTCGCCCCACAGGGGTGCACGGAGTAGGGTGGACCGCAGTGGCCACCACGTCTGACACCCCTGCGCCCGGACCCGTCCGGACCTGCGTGGGTTGCCGGACCAGGGCCGCTGCAAGCGAGTTGCTGCGCGTGGTCGCAGGCTCGGATGCCGACGGCCGACCGGCCCTGGTGCCCGATCCGGATCACCGGGCACCCGGTCGCGGGGCGCATCTGCACCCCACGCAGGAGTGTTGGCAGCTCGCGGTGCGACGCCGAGCATTCTCCCGGGCACTCCGCTCGGGCGTGACGCTCGCCGATGCGCCGGTGGGGGACTACCTCGCCGCACGGCAGCAAGACCAGCACGACCAGTCCGAATCACAGCAGCACCGACCAGAAACTGGAGCACGCAGCTCATGAGCACTCGATGAGTAACTCGTAATGAGTGTGCACACCCACTAGCTGTTCCGTTTCCCTGCCTTCTGGGGTCACGGACCAGAAGGAGTAGAAACCAACCGTGGCAAAGACCCGAGTCCACGAACTCGCCAAGGAGTTCGGAGTCGAGAGCAAGTTCGTTCTCGAGAAGCTCAAGGAGATGGGTGAGTTCGTCAAGTCGGCATCGTCGACTGTCGAGCCCCCCGTCGAGATGCGCTTCAAGAAGCAGTACGGCGACGAGCTGAAGGCCGCTGCGGCCTCCGCTCCCGCCGCCGACACCGCGACCGAGGCGCCGGCCGAGAAGGCTGCCGCCAAGAAGTCCGCACCGAAGCCCGGCCCCAAGCCGGCCCCCGCGCCAGCAGCCACCGAGGCACCGGCCGAGGCTCCCGCACCGGCCCCCGTCGAGGAGGCCGCACCGGCTGTCAAGCCCGGTCCCAGGCCTGGCCCGAAGGCCCCTGCCGCCGAGCCCGAGGCTCCCGCGGCCGAGCCCGAGGCGCCTGCGGCCCCGGCAGCCAAGTCCGCCTCCCCGGCCCCGCGTCCGGTCGGCAGGCCCGGCGCCCCGCGTCCGGGCAACAACCCGTTCGCGCCCAGCCAGGGCATGGGTTCGCGCCCGGCCCCGCGCACCGGTGGTGGGGATGACACCCGTCCGCCGCGTCCGCCGGCCGGCGGCGACGCCCGTCCCGGCATGCCGCGCCCCAACCCGGCGATGATGCCCAAGTCTCCCGCTGCCTTCGGCAACGGTCCCGGCGGGCGTCCCGCCCGCGGTGGACCCGGTGGCGGTCCCGGTCGTCCGGGTGCCCCCGCCCGCGGCGGCGCTCCGGGTCGTCCGGGTGGCGCACCTGGTGGCGGCGGCGCGCCGGGTCGTGGTGGCCCGGGTGGCGCACCCGGCGGCTTCGGCCCCTCCGGCGGCGGTCGCCCCGGTGGCGGTCGTCCCGGTCAGCGTGGTCAGACCCAGGGTGCCTTCGGGCGCGCGGGTGGTCCGTCGCGTCGCGGCCGCAAGTCCAAGCGTGCGCGTCGCATGGAGTTCGAGGCCATGGAGGCCCCGACGATCGGTGGCGTGCGCGTCCGCAAGGGCAACGGCGAGACCGTACGTCTCCCGCGTGGCGCCTCGCTGACCGACTTCGCCGAGCGCATCAACGTCGACGCCGCTGCCCTGGTGCAGATGCTGTTCTCGCTCGGCGAGATGGTCACCTCGACCCAGTCCGTGGGCGACGAGACGTTCGAGCTGCTCGGTGAGGAGCTCAACTACGTCGTCCAGATCGTCTCTCCCGAGGACGAGGACCGCGAGCTGCTCGAGACGTTCGACCTCGAGTTCGGTGCCGACGAGGGCGACGAGGCCGACCTGGTCATCCGTCCGCCGGTCGTCACCGTCATGGGTCACGTCGACCACGGAAAGACGAAGCTCCTCGACGCGCTGCGTGACGCCAACGTGGTCGACAAGGAGGCCGGTGGCATCACCCAGCACATCGGTGCCTACCAGGTCCACACCGAGGTCGACGGCGCCGACCGCCGCATCACCCTGATCGACACCCCCGGTCACGAGGCGTTCACCGCCATGCGTGCTCGTGGTGCCCAGGCCACCGACATCGCGATCCTGGTCGTCGCGGCCGACGACGGCGTCATGCCGCAGACGGTCGAGGCGCTCAACCACGCCAAGGCGGCCGGTGTGCCGATCGTGGTGGCGGTCAACAAGATCGACAAGCCGGAGGCCGACTCGACCAAGGTCCGCGGCCAGCTGACCGAGTACGGCCTGATCCCCGAGGAGTACGGCGGCGACGCGATGTTCGTCGACGTCTCGGCCAAGGCCGGGCTCAACCTCGACAAGCTGCTCGAGGCGGTCGTCCTGACGGCCGACGCGTCGCTCGACCTGCGTGCCAACCCCACGCAGGACGCCCAGGGCCTCGTGGTCGAGGCTCACCTCGACCGCGGTCGCGGTCCGGTGGCGACGGTGCTGGTCCAGCGAGGCACGCTGCGCGTGGGCGACTCGATCGTGGCCGGTCCGGCTCACGGTCGCGTCCGCGCCATGCTCGACGAGCACGGCCACGAGATCACCGAGGCCGACCCGTCGCGTCCCGCGATGGTGCTGGGTCTCTCGGCGGTGCCGGGTGCCGGTCAGAACTTCATCGTCGTCGACGACGACCGGATGGCTCGCCAGATCGCTGAGAAGCGTGAGGCGCGCGAGCGTGCGGCCATGCAGGCCAAGCGTCGCGTGCGTCGCAGCCTCGAGGACTTCATGGCCTCCATGGAGAAGGGCGAGAGCCAGGAGCTCAACCTCATCCTCAAGGGCGACGTGTCCGGTTCGGTCGAGGCGCTCGAGGACGCGCTGTCCAAGATCGACGTGGGCGAGGAGGTCTCGCTGCGCGTCATCGACCGCGGTGTCGGTGCGATCACCGAGACCAACGTCGACCTGGCAGCCGCCTCCGACGCCATCATCATCGGCTTCAACGTCCGCCCGCAGGGCAAGGCGAGCCAGATGGCCGACAAGGAAGGTGTCGAGATCCGCTACTACTCGGTCATCTACCAGGCGATCGAGGAGATCGAGGCGGCCCTCAAGGGCATGCTCAAGCCCATCTACGAGGAGTCGACCCTCGGCCAGGCGGAGATCCGCGAGATCTTCCGCTCGTCCAAGGCCGGCAACATCGCGGGCTGCATGGTCACCTCCGGCCTCATCCGCCGCAACGCCAAGGTGCGGATCCTGCGCGACAACGCGGTGGTGGCCGACAACCTCGACCTCGCCTCGCTCCGTCGGGAGAAGGACGACGCGTCCGAGGTCCGGGAAGGGTTCGAGTGCGGCATCGTGCTCAAGAACTTCCAGGACATCAAGATCGGCGATGTCGTGGAGTCGTTCGAGATGCGCGAGATCCCGCGCGCCTGACACACCCACCTGTGGGATCTCCGGTTGGCCGGGGATCCCACAGGCTGTCGGCCCTTGCACGGGCGACAAGTTCAGTGATCCCCGATCAACCGGGGATCGCTCAAGCCAGAGGAAGCACCATGAGCAAGCGGAGCGAGCGAATCATTCAACACAGCGCAACACGTGCCTCATGGGCGCACGGAGCGAAGCGAGTACGTCCATGAGCAATCCCCGCGTCCGCAAGATCGCCGACCGCATCCAGGTCATCGTCGCCGAGATGCTCGAGCGCCGGATCAAGGACCCGCGGCTCGGCTTCGTGACCATCACCGACGTCCGCGTGACCGGTGACTCCCAGCAGGCGACGATCTTCTACACCGTGCTCGGCGCCGACGAGGAGCTCGCCAACACCGCCGCAGCGCTGGAGTCGGCCAAGGGCGTGATCCGCTCCGAGGTCGCCAAGCAGCTCAGCATGCGCATCGTCCCCTCGCTGACCTTCATCCCTGACGCACTCCCGGAGAGCGCCCGGGCGCTCGACGAGGTGCTGGCACGCGCCAAGCAGCTCGACGAGGAGGTCGCCGCCCAGCGTGGCACGACGTACGCCGGCGAGCCCGACCCCTACAAGAAGCCTCGCGAGGCAGGCGACGAGGACGACGAGCTCGATGACGAGCTGGACGACCTCGACCAGCCCGGCAACCTCGACGCTGGGGACGCCGGCGACGCCGACCGCGCCTGATGGTCGCCCCCGGTCTGGTCGTCGTCGACAAGTCCCCGGGCATGACCTCGCACGACGTCGTGTCCCGGGTGCGCCGGCTGGCCGGCACGCGCAAGGTCGGGCACGCCGGCACCCTCGACCCGATGGCCACCGGCGTCCTGGTGCTCGGCGTCGACCGTGCCACCCGGCTGCTCGGTCACCTGATGCTGACCGAGAAGGCCTACGACGCGACCATCCGCCTCGGTGCCGCGACGACCACGGACGACGCCGAGGGTGAGGTCGTCTCGACCCACCCGACCGACGGCGTGCGGGAGGACGCCGTACGTGCGGAGCTCGCGCGGTTCGTCGGCGACATCGAGCAGGTGCCGACCGCCGTCTCCGCGATCAAGGTCGACGGACAGCGCGCCTACGCCCGGGTGCGCGCGGGCGAGCAGGTCGAGCTGAAGGCACGACCGGTGACCATCCACGAGCTGGTGGTGCACGAGGTGTCCTTCCCTCCCGACCAGCCGTTTGTGGACGTACGCATCTCCGTGCGGTGCTCGTCGGGCACCTACATCCGTGCCATCGCGCGCGACCTCGGCCTCGCGCTCGGGACGGGCGGGCACCTGACCGCGCTGCGGCGTACGGCTGTCGGCTCCTTCGACCTGTCCGTGGCCCACACCCTCGACGAGTTGTCCGAGGAGCTCGCCGTGGTGCCGATCGCTGATGCTGCGCGGGCGTCCTTCCCCGCCGTCGACCTGGGCGCGGAGCTGGCAGCCGACGTGCGTTTCGGTCGTGCCCTCGACCTTCGCCTGCCCGCTGCGGGACCGCACGCCGTCTTCGCGCCGGACGGTGAGTTCCTCGCCCTCTACGAGCAGCGCGGGGAACAGGCCAGGTCCGTCGCGGTCTTCGTCGGCTGACCGGCGACGTCGGCCGGAACGACCCCCACCCCTACGGGTGTAAAGGTGGTCTTGACCACCTGAGAGGGGGCTGGCCGGACGCGAGGTCGAGGCGCACTCTTGAGGCCGGGGCCAGGGGTCGCAGGGTGCGAATCAGTGCCCGAAGGAGGTAGGGCATGTCCGTCAAGCGCATCACCGCACTGACAGCCAGCGTCATGATGCTGGCCGCTGGGGCGCTCACGGGGAGCACCGCCGGCGCTGCCGGTCAGGCTGCCGAACGGGAGACAGCAGCCGCCGCGGTCACCGTGAGCATCAGCGACACCCGCATGATCACCATGCCGGCGGTCGTCCAGCCGGGGGTCAACAGGTTCAAGGTCACCAGCGCCAAGCCCTCGGGGTTCCAGATCATCCAGCTGCACGAGGGCTACACCGTCGACGAGGCCGAGGCGGACGTCAAGGCGGGGCTCGACAGGGGCAAGCTCAAGGCACTCCGGCGCTTCGAGGCCAACGTCACCCTGGTCGGCGGCGTCCCCAGCGCTCCCGGCCGGACCGCTCGCTTCTGGGTCGACCTGGCGCCCGGCGACTACATCGCACTGGACACGTACGCCAGGACCAATGCGGCGAAGTGGTTCGGGTTCACCGCGGTAGGTGTCGACACCGGCGCCGTCATGCCGCAGGGCGCCACATTGAAGGCCGTGAAGAGCGCGAACTGGAGCAAGCGTCCGGCCGCCATCCCCAACAGGGGCACGCTCACCTTCAAGAACCGCTCGTCGCAGAACCACTTCCTCATCCTCGTGAAGATGAAGCAGGGCGCCACGCTCCAGGACCTCAAGGAGTTCCTGATGAGCGAGGAGGGGCCGCCCCCGTTCATCTTCAGGTACAGCATCGAGTCGGCGGTCATCAGCGGAGGCGAGTCGGTCGCCTTCAAGTACCGGCTGCCCAAGGGGACCTACGCCATGATGTGCTTCTGGCCTGATGCCTCCATGGGCGGCATGCCCCATGCCTTGATGGGCATGATGCGCACCATCCGGCTCAAGTAGCGCGGGGGGTTTGGGGGCGCGTGCACCGGGTCTTCCCCCGAGGGGAGGCCCGGTGCCGCGTGGCGCAGGCTCACCGCTGAGTACTGTTTGCCCGTGCAGATCTGGCGAGACGTCGACGACGTGCCGGCCGACCTCGGCCGCACCGTCGTCAGCATCGGCAACTTCGACGGCGTGCACCTCGGCCACGCGCACGTGCTGCGCGAGGCCCGCGACACTGCGAAGCGTCACGGCAGCGACACCGTGGTGGCCGTGACCTTCGATCCGCACCCCATGGCGGTGCTGCGGCCCGAGCACGCCCCGCCGACGCTCACCTCGATCCACACCCGGGCCCGGCTCCTGGAGTCCGCGGGCGTGGACGCGATCCTCGTGCTCGGGTTCGACCGCGAGATCGCCGGCTGGTCCCCGGAGGAGTTCATCGACCGGATCCTCGTCGACACGCTGCACGCGACCGCTGTCGTCGTCGGCGCCAACTTCCGCTTCGGGGCGAAGGCCGCCGGCGAGGTGGCGACCCTGGTCGAGGCGGGCGCCACACGTGGTTTCGAGACGATCGGCGTGCCGCTCGACGGCGGCCCGCAGGTCTGGAGCTCGACCTACGTGCGGCAGTGCCTGGCCACCGGTGACGTCGCGGGCGCTGCCGAGGCCCTCGGGCGCCCCTTCACCGTGCGGGGCACCGTGGTGGAGGGCGACAAGCGTGGCCGCGAGCTCGGCTTCCCCACGGCCAACGTGCCTGTCCCGCCGGTCGACGCGGCACCTGCCGACGGCGTCTACGCCGGCTGGCTGACCCGCCTCGACACGGGTGAGCGTTATCCCGCCGCGATCTCGGTCGGCACCAACCCGACGTTCGGCGGCGAGCGTGACCGCCGGGTGGAGTCCTACGTCCTGGACCGCGACGACCTCGAGCTCTACGGCGTCGAGGTCGAGGTCGCCTTCGTCGACCGGCTGCGCGGGATGGTGAAGTTCGAGGGGATCGAGGCGCTCGTCGAGACCATGCACGACGACGTACGCCGTGCGCGCGCGGTGCTGGGTGGGTGACCCTGGCCGCGGTCTGGACGCCGCGGACCTGACGGCGACCGAGGAGTGGTTCGTCGCGCACGGGTTGCCCTACTTCGTCGACGACATAAGGGCCGAGGTGCATCGCGGACTCGTCCGCCGTCGCCTCGTGCTGGTGGCGCTCGTGGCTGTGGTCCTGGCAGCAGCCGTCGTCGTGGGTTTCGCCCTCACCGAGCTCCAGTGGGATGACGGCCTCGTGCCGGGGATCAACGTCGGGCTGCTGAGCGTGGTGCTCTACGCGCTGTTCACGCTCCGTGCCTGGGTCATCGCCAAGTGGGCGGCGCAACGCACGTTCTCCAGCCTCGGCCTGCTCTTCCCGCTCGTCACGCGGGCGCTGCCGCTGCTGCTGCTGTTCATCACGTTCCTGTTCATCAATGCCGAGGTGTGGGAGGTGTCATCACGCCTGGACGGCCGCGTCATGTGGTTGACCGTCGCGCTGTTCCTCACCATCACCGTCGGCTTCCTGCTCGCGCGGTTGCCGGAGGAGCTCACCGGGTTCGACGACCACATCGGCCCAGACGAGCTCGGTCGCCACCTCGAGGGCACGCCGCTGGCGGGCTTCCGGCAAGCCCCCGGACAGGACGTGTCGGAGGACGTCGCGGTGGCCGGTCTGCAGAAGGCCAACCTGCTCCTGATGCTGCTGATCACCCAGCTCGTGCAGGTCGTGCTGCTCAGCCTGTCGGTCTTCGTGTTCTTCATCGTCTTCGGGCTGCTCATCATGGACCCCGAAGTGGTCCGGAACTGGACAGGCCTCAAGACCTTGACGGATCTGCCGTTCTCGGAGCGCGCCAACTGGGAGCTGGTGCAGGTCTCCACGTTCCTGGCCGCCTTCAGTGGCCTCTACTTCACGGTCTACGCCGTCACCGACGAGGTCTACCGCACCCAGTTCTTCAGCTCGATCGTGCGCGAGCTGGAGCGCGCAGTGAGTGTGCGAGCGGCGTACCGCTTGCTGCGGCGTACGCAGCACTGACCCCCACGTCGGCGGTGCGTGAGGGGCAATGTGCTGGCTGGGAGTCCCCCTGGGGCACCGCCTCCCGCGGCGCAATCGGCAGACACGCCGATGGGCGGCGCGCCAAGGGGGTTCTGGCTCGGCAGAAGCCCCCTCACGCACCGCCCATCGAGACGAAGGGTCAGGCGTCGAGGTCCTGCTCGACCAGCGCCGCGATCGCGTCGACCGCGGCCTGGTCGTCGCCGGCCACCTCCACGGTGGCACCGTTGCCGGCGCCGAGGGTCATGATCATCAGCGAGGAGCTGGCGTCGACTCCGTTGATGGTGACGTCCGAGCCGAGCTCACCGGCCTTCTCGGCGATGATCGCTGCGGGACGGGCGTGGAGGCCGACGGCGGAGCCGACGACGACGGACTTGCTGGGCATGGTTCTCCTTAGTGGGGGGAGGGTGTGCTCGGGTCGGGCAGGATCGGGTTGTCAGACAGTAGCGACGTCGGCGTCGCTGGTGCCGAGGGACTTCACCACGATGACAACGGCGGCGCCGACGACGACGCCGGCCACCAGTGCGATGAGGTAGCCCAGGACGCCGTCGACCGCGAAGAGGACGAAGATGCCACCGTGCGGTGCCCGCACGCTGACGTCCATGGCCATGGCCAGCCCACCGGTGACCGCGCTGCCGGCCATGATCGAGGGGATGACGCGCAGCGGGTCCGCAGCGGCGAACGGGATGGCGCCTTCGGTGATGAAGGAGGCACCCAGCAGCCACCCGGCCTTGCCGTTCTCTCGCTCGGGGATGGAGAACAGTCCGGGTCGGATCACGGTCGCCAGCGCGAGGGCGATCGGCGGGACCATGCCGGCGAGCATGACCGCGGCCATGATCCTGAGCTCGGGGGCGTCGTTGGCGAGGGCGGCGCCACCGACGCCGGCCGCCGCGAAGCTGTAGGCCACCTTGTTGAGCGGTCCACCCATGTCGAAGGCCATCATCAGGCCCAGGATGACACCGAGCAGGACAGCGCTTCCGCCGCTCATCGAGCTCAGCCCGTCAGCGAGCTGGTCCATCAGCCAGGCGATGGGCCGACCGAGGACGACGATCATCAGCAGGCCGACGACCACAGTGGTGAGCAGCGGGATGACGAGCACGGGCATCAGGCCCCGCGCCCAGGCCGGCACCTTCCAGCGCGAGATCGAGTGCGCCACGACCCCCGCGAGGACACCGCCGACGATCGCGCCGAGGAAGCCGCTCTGCGGCACACCGAACGCGGAGACGTCGGTGACCAGGCCGCCCATCACGAACCCGGGGGCGATGCCGGGGCGGTCGGCGATGGCGTACGCGATGTAGCCGGCAAGCGCCGGGACGAAGAACGCGAAGGCGATCTTGCCCAGCATGAACAGCGCGGCGCCGAGGTAGGCCAGGACGCCCGAGTCGAAGGGGACGTGGCCGAGCGTGGGCTCGCTGTAGGCCGAGAGGTCAGGCGGGCTGAAGAGGGTGCTGTCGGCCAGCACGGCTCCGGCGTGGTTGGCGATCTCGTAGCCGCCGAGCAAGAAGCCGAGGGCGATGAGCAGGCCACCGGCGGCGACGAACGGGATCATGTAGGAGACACCGGTCATCAGGACGCGGCGGGTCTTGGCGCCGAAGGACTCCTGGCCGGTCGACGTCGCGCCGGCCTCGCTGGCCGTCCCCTCGACCTTCGGCGCGCTGCCGGGGTCCGCGGCGTAGCGCAGTGCCTCGGCGACCATCGCGTCGGCGTCGTCGATGGGGCGCTTCACGCCGGAGCTGACCATCGGCTTGCCGGCGAACCGGGCGCGGTCGCGCACGCCGACGTCGACGGCGAAGATCACCGCTCCTGCCTGGGAGATGAGCTCGGGGGCCAGTGGCGTCGAGCCGGCTGAGCCCTGCGTCTCGACGTGGAGCTCGACACCCGCACGCTCGGCCGCGGCCTCGAGTGCCTCGGCAGCCATGTAGGTGTGGGCGATGCCGGTCGGGCATGCCGTGACCGCGACCAGGGACGGCTGGGAGTCCGATGCCGGAGTGGTTGCCGGGGTCGCGGCAGGAGCGGCCGCAGCAGGCGCACCAGCTGAGGCAGCGGGCGCCGCTGCCACCGGGGCGGCTCCGGGGGCGGGCTCGCCCAGCTCGTGCGTGACGACCTCGACGACCTCCTCGACCGACTCGGCCGAGCGGAGGGCATCAGTGAAGGCGGGCTTGACCAGCGCCCTCGCGAGCTTGGTGAGGATGGTCAGGTGGTCGGCGTCGCCGCCGGCAGGGGCCGCGATCAGGAAGGCCAGGTCGGCCGGGCCGTCCTTGGCGCCGAAGTCGACGGGCGGGTCCAGCCGCGCGAAGGCCAGGGTGGGCGTCTCGACGCCCGTCGTGCGGCAGTGCGGGATCGCGATGCCGCCCGGGAGTCCGGTCGAGGACGTGGTCTCGCGGGCGAAGGCGTCCTCGACCAGCTGGTCCACGCTGCTCGCGCGGCCGGCGTCGTCGACGACCGCGGCGAGGGCACGGATCACGTCGTGCTTGTCGGCACCCCAGTCGGCGCCGAGCCGCACGAGGTCGGTGGTGATCAGGTCGGTCATGCGGTTCCTCCGAGTGGAGTGACGCCGACGAGCTCCGTGCGGAGCTGCGACGGCTGGGGGATGGTGGTGCCGGGAAGACCTGCGGCGGCGCTGCCGTAGGCCACAGCCAGTGCCAGGCGCTCGGGTGCCGGAAGGCCCCGGATGTCGCCGAGCAGGTAGCCGAACAGGCTCGAGTCGCCGGCACCGACGGTGCTGACGACAGTGGTGGGGGGCGGGGTGGCGTGCCACGCCCCGTCAGCCGTCACCAGGACGGCTCCGTTGCTGCCGAGCGTTGCCAGGACGGCGCCCACACCCTGCTCGATCAGCTGTCGGGCCGCCTTCGCGGTCGCGACCGGGTCCGCCTCGAGGGCGTCGGGGTCACCGCCGGTGAAGGAGGCCAGCTCGGCACCGTTGGGCTTCATCAGGTCGGGTGCGGCCTCCGGCAGCGCCTCGACGAGCGCCTGCAGCGGCGCATCGCTGGTGTCGACGGCGACGTGGCCGCCCACGGTCCGCAGGCGTCGTACGAGGTCGGCGTAGAACGCGGGCGGGGCACCGGCGGGCAGCGAGCCCGCCAGCACCGTCCACGAGGCTCCGGCGGCACGCGCCACGATCGCCTCCGCCATCCGGGCCAGGTCGTCCTCGGTCACCTCGGCGCCGGGGGAGTTGAGCTTGGTGGTGGTGCCGTCGGGTTCGGTGATGGTGAGGTTGACCCGTACGTTGCCGGCGGGACGCACCGGGCGGCAGTCGATGCCGGCGCCGAGCAGCTCGAGGACGAACGGATCCTCCTTGAGGGCGGGTACGACGGCGATGCTGGGGATGTCGGCGCTCACCGCGGCGCGGGAGATGTTGACGCCCTTGCCGCCGGCCTGCGAGGTCACCGAGACCACGCGGTGGACCTGCCCGCGCGACAGTTCGCCGTCCAGCGCCACGGTGCGGTCGAAGCTGGGGTTGGGGGTCAGGGTCAGGATCATGCGATCACCACCTCGATTCCGGCTTGCTCCAGGGCACGGCGGTCCTTGGCCTCGATGTCGCTGTCGGTCACCAGCACGTCCAGGCTGTCGAGCGTCGCGAAGCGCACTGCGGTCTCCACACCGAGCTTGGTGGAGTCTGCCAGCACGACCGTACGCCGTGCGCAGGCGATGATGGCCCGCTTGGTCGCCGCCTCGTCGCTGTCGGGGGTGGTGAGCCCGTGCCCGACGGTGATGCCGTTGGTGGCCACGAAGGCCACGTCCGCGCGGAAGTCGGCGAGGGCCGCGACGGTGTCGGCACCGACCGCGGCATGGGTGGTGGGACGCACCCTGCCGGGGAGCAGGTGCAGCTCGATCTGGGGCAGTCCCGCCAGCCGGGTCGCGACGGGGACGGCGTGCGTGATGACCGTGAGGCGGTGGTCGCGGGGGAGTGCGGCCGCGAAGCGGGCGGTGGTGCTGCCGGCGTCGATGACGACGACCGAGTCGGGGGGCGGGAGGAGGGCGACCGCGGCGCTCGCGATGGCCTCCTTGGCCTGCGTGTTGGACTGGTCGCGCTCGCTGATCCCTGATTCGATGACGGTGAGCGAACCGGCGGGCACCGCCCCGCCGTGCACTCTGCGCACCAAGCCCATGCGGTCGAGGGTGGAGAGGTCACGGCGGACGGTCTCCGTCGTCACCTCGAACTCCTCGGCCAGCTGCACCACCGACAGGCGGCCACGGCGGCTGACGAGGTGGGCCATCGCTTGCTGGCGCTCTTCGGCGTACATGGGTCCCCTCTCCGAGGATCTGTGTATATGTTGTTTTAGTCCCGAATGTGTTGCTTGTCAACCGGACGTTGTTCTACGGTGTGTCCATGACCACACCCGCGAACACCCTGAGCGGGACCCCGGTCGTACCGGGTGTCGCCGCCGGTCCCGTCCTGCTCGTGCGTGGGGAGGTCTCGCCCGACGCCATCGCGCGCTACGGCGACGGCGACTTCGCCGACCCCGAGGCCGCGCTCGCGGCGTACGACGAGGCGGTGGCGGCGGTCGCCGACACGTTCTCCACCAAGGCGGCCTCCGCCCAGGGCGCAGCCGCGGAGGTGCTCACCGCGAGCGCCGGGCTGGCGCGCGACAAGGGACTGCGCTCGGGGGTGGCCAAGAACCTCCAGGCCGGGCAGGGGCCGGTGACGGCCGTGCAGGGGGCCGTCGACCAGTTCGTCACGATCTTCACGACCATGGGTGGCCTGATGGCCGAGCGGGTCACCGACCTGCGGGACATCGAGCGCCGCGTGGTGGCCCACCTCGTCGGAGAGCCGGCGCCGGGCGTACCCACGCCGACGGAGCCGTCGATCCTCGTCGCGGAGGACCTCGCCCCCAGCGACACGTCGGGCCTGGACCCCGAGCTCGTCACCGCGCTGGTCACCGAGCGCGGCGGAGCGACGAGCCACACCGCGATCATCGCGCGCCAGCTCGGCATCCCCTGCGTGGTCGGGGCGGCCGGCATCACGGCGCTGCCGGCCGGGACCTTCGTCGTCGTCGACGGAGAGGCCGGCACGATCGAGCAGGGTGCCGACCCCGACGAGGCGCGCGCTCGGGTGGAGGAGAGCCGCCGGGTCCGCGAGGAGCTCGCCCACTGGAGCGGCCCGGCCGCGACCGCGGACGGGCTGCCGCTCAAGCTGCTCGCCAACGTCGCCGACGGCGCATCCGCACAGTCCGCCAGCACCGAGCCCGTGCAGGGCGTGGGCCTGTTCCGCACCGAGCTGTGCTTCCTCGACCGGAAGGACGAGCCGAGCGTCGAGGAGCAGGCAGACATCTACGCCGAGGTCCTCGCGCCCTACTCCGACGGCCGCTACGTCGTCGTGCGCACCCTGGATGCCGGGTCCGACAAGCCGATCGCGTTCGCGACCCAGGCGGGCGAGGAGAACCCCGCCCTCGGCGTGCGCGGGCTGCGGCTCAGCTTCGACAACCCCGGCCTGATGGACCGCCAGCTCGACGGCATCGCGGCCGCGGCCGAGCGGACCGGCACCGAGACCTGGGTCATGGCCCCCATGGTCGCGACCGTGGCCGAGGCGGCGGACTTCGCCGGGAAGGTGCGTGCCCGGGGGCTCAAGGCCGGCGTGATGGTCGAGATCCCCAGCGCTGCGCTGCTGGCCCACCGCATGCTCGAGGTCGTCGACTTCCTCTCCATCGGCACCAACGACCTCACCCAGTACGCCATGGCGGCCGACCGCATGGCCACCGACCTGGCCCACCTCACAGACCCGTGGCAGCCGGCCGTGCTCCAGCTGATCGCGATCACCGCGCACGCGGGCCGCGAGGCCGGCAAGCCGGTCGGCGTGTGTGGCGAGGCCGCGGCCGACCCCCTGCTGGCCACGGCGCTGATCGGCATGGGCATCTCCTCGCTCTCCATGGCCGCGCGTGCCGTACGCCCGGTGGGCGCGCAGCTGGGCAAGGTCAGCCTCGAGACCTGCGAGGCCGCGGCCGAGGCCGTCCTGGGGGCGCCGGACCCGATGGCCGCCCGGACAGCGGTCCGCGAGCTGCTCGGACACTGAGCCCCCCGTGCCGACAACTCCTCGCCGTCAGGCGAGATCAGCCCCGGGAGACCTGCCTCCGGCCCGTGGCTGGCGCTGCCCTGGAGGCCCCATCCACCTCACCACGGAGGAAGCATGACATCAGCGTACGACCGGTACCGCGCGGCCGATCTCGACCTGCCAGAAGGCAGCTGGGCCTGGAACGTGTACGGCGCGGGCGCAGAGAACATGGGCAAGGATGACCAACCCGAGCTGCTGCCCATCCCCGCACCCGATGCCGACCAGATGCTGGTGCGCATCGACAGCGTGGGACTCTGCTTCTCCGACGTGAAGATCCTCCGCGCGGGCGGCAGCCACCCGAAGCTCTACAACCGCGACCTGTCCCAGGAGCCCACCCGACTGGGGCACGAGGTCAGCCTCACAGTCATCGAGGTCGGCGACAACCTCAAGGGCCGGTACCAACCCGGCCAGCGGCTGGCCGTGCAGCCCGACATCTACCAGGACGGCAGGAGCACGGCCTACGGCTACACCATCCCCGGCGGACTGATCCAATACCACCTGATGGGCTCGGAGATGCTCGACACCGACGATGGGGCCTGCCTGCTGCCCCTCCCTGAGACGATGGGGTACGCCGAGGGCTCCACGCTGGAGCCCTGGGGCTGCGTGATGGCTGCCTACACCCAACGTCGCCGCCTGGAGCCCAGGACCGGCGGAACCATGTGGATCGTCGGCCGGCCCGAGGACGAGCGGGAGTACCTCTTCTCCTCCGGGCTGGACGCTCCGGCCACCATCGTGATGACCGACGTGCCCGCCTCGGTGGAAGAGCTGGTGGAACGCACCTCGGCCATCAAGGTCGTGCGCAACGGCATCGGCGCCGATGACTACCAGGAACTGGTGGACGAGCTGACCGACGGCGTCGGCTTCGACGACATCGTCATGCTCGATCCTCGCTCCGCGGCGACGGCCGGTGCCGTGGCCACGCACATCGCCCGACGGGGCACGCTCAACCTGGTGGGCGAGACAGCCCTCGACGGCCTGGTGGACACCGACGTGGGCCGGCTGCACTACGACTACACCGCCTATCTCGGTGGCCGGGGCCCGGACATCGCCGCCTCCTACGGAGAGGCGCGCAACCGCTGTGACCTGCGTCCACGGGGCACCACGGTCTTCGTGGGCGCCGGCGGCCCCATGGGTCTGATGCACGTCCAGAGGGCCATCCAGCAGCCTGACGGCCCCAGCAAGATCGTCGCCACGGAGGTGAGCGACGAACGCCTGAAGAGCCTCGAGGACCGTCTGGCCCACCTGGCGCAGAGCAACGACTGCGAGCTGTTCACCTTCAACTCCCAGACCGCGGACCAGTCCCTCCACGACTTCGTCATGGGGATCACCGACAACCAGGGCGCCGACGACGTGGTCGTCAGTGTTCCGATCGCCGCCGTGATGGCCGAGGCCGACACACTGATGAGGTCCGACGGCATGCTGGTCTTCTTCGCCGGTGTCCCCAACGGCACGCTGGCACCGCTGAACCTGAGTGCGGTGTACCTGGACAACGCCCAGTACACGGGGACCTCAGGACTGACCATCCACGACCAGCAACAGGTGGTGGACCTGGCCAACCAGGGTGATCTCTCCCCGGGATCCATCGTGGGCGCCGTCGGCGGCATGCGGGCGGCCAAGGACGGCCTCCAGGCCCTGGTCGACGGAAGCTACTCCGGGAAGGTCCTGATCTTTCCCCAGATCCACGACCTCCCCCTCATGGGGCTCGACGAGCTGAAGGAGACGCTGCCGGACGTCGCCGAGAAGCTGGGACCAGGTGAGACCTGGAACGACGAGGCGGAGAAGGCGCTCTTCGACAGTCAGCTGAGCGGCTAGCGCGACCGGCGGCGACCTACCAGTCGCTGTCGGAGACACGCTCCTGCGGCCGATGTGGCAGCGAAGTGCCGCCCTTTCGAGCAAAGCCACAGACTCGGGCATGAATTCGTGCCCGAATGCTTGGCAACATGCCCGATCGTGAGGTTTACTGAAGCATCATGTGATCGGGGTCACCCCGAGCTTCGTCTGGAGGACATCAGCATGGCGACGACCACCACATCCACCCCGCCCGCCGAACGCGGAGGCGCACGCATCCGCGTGCAGAAGTTCGGCACGTTCCTGTCCAACATGGTGATGCCCAACATCGGGGCGTTCATCGCGTGGGGATTCATCACCGCACTGTTCATCGAGGTCGGCTGGCTCCCGTACTTCGGCTTCGACGACCCTGGCGGGTGGGTGGCCCAGGTGGGCGGCTGGGGGGAGTTCGCCGCTCCTGAGGGCTCCCCGATCGGCAACGGCCTGGTCAGCCCGATGATCATGTTCCTGCTGCCCCTGCTCATCGCCTACACGGGCGGCTACAACATCTACGACAAGCGCGGCGGCGTGGTCGGCGCCATCGCCACGATGGGCGTCATCGCCGGCACCGACATCCCCATGTTCATGGGCGCGATGATCATGGGCCCGCTGGGCGGCTGGTCGATGAAGAAGATCGATGCCATCTGGGACGGCAAGATCAGGCCCGGCTTCGAGATGCTGGTCAACAACTTCTCCGCCGGCATCTGGGGCATGCTCCTGACGGTCTTCGCCTTCTTCGTGATGAGCCCGATCGTCACGTGGATCGCAGACCGGCTGGGCGAGGCCGTCGACTTCCTGGTCACCAACAACCTGCTGCCGTTCACCGCGGTCATCATCGAGCCCGCCAAGGTGCTCTTCCTCAACAACGCCCTCAACCACGGTGTGCTGACCCCGCTGGGCGGGGCAGAGGTCCAGGAGGCCGGCAAGTCTGTCCTCTTCCTCCTCGAGGCCAACCCGGCCTCGGGTCTGGGCCTGCTGCTCGCCTACATGTTCTTCGGCAAGGGCATGGCGAAGGCGTCTGCTCCCGGCGCCGCGATCATCCACTTCTTCGGTGGCATCCACGAGATCTACTTCCCCTACGTCCTCATGAAGCCGAAGCTGATCCTCGCCATGATCGCGGGCGGCATGACGCAGATCTTCGTCAACGTCATCTTCAACACCGGACTGGTCTCGCCCGCGGCCCCCGGCTCGATCTTCGCGGTCTACGCGCAGACGGCGCGGGGCAGCTACGTGGGGGTCACGCTCTCGGTGATCCTCGGCGCCGCAGCCTCGTTCATCGTGGCCGCGATCCTGCTCAAGACGGACCGCACCGAGGAGGACGAGGAGGGTGATCTTGCCGCCGCCACGGCCTCCATGGAGTCGATGAAGGGCAAGAAGTCCATCGCCTCGTCGGCTCTCGGCGGGGCCGCTGGTCGCGACATCAAGAACATCGTCTTCGCCTGCGACGCCGGCATGGGCTCCTCGGCCATGGGTGCATCGGTGCTCCGCAAGAAGATCCAGCAGGCCGGACATCACGACGTGACGGTCGTGAACAAGGCGATCTCCAACCTGCGCGACGACGTCGACCTCGTGGTCACCCACCAGGACCTCACCGACCGGGCCCGCCAGAAGACCCCGTCCGCCATGCACGTGTCGGTGGACAACTTCATGGGCAGCCCGCGCTACGACGAGATCGTGGAGATGCTGGGTTCCTCCTCGGGCGGAGCCGCCGTGGCTGACGAGCCCGCAGTGGCGGCGGCCAACGTGCTGTCGCCCGACTCGATCGTCCTCGGCGGCAGCGCCCGGACGCGCGACGAGGCGATCGCCGAGGCGGGGCAGCTCCTCGTGGCGGCGGGCGCGGTCGACGCGTCGTACGTCGAGGCGATGCACGAGCGGGAGAAGTCGGTCTCGACCCTCATGGGCAACGGACTCGCGATCCCGCACGGGACCAACGAGGCGAAGGGCGCGATCAACCGTTCGGCGCTGTCGTTCGTGCGCTACGACGAGAGCATCGACTGGAACGGCAAGCCGGCCGAGTTCGTGGTGGGCATCGCCGGTGCCGGCGACGACCACCTGGCCCTGCTCCGCTCCCTGGCGACGGTCTTCGCCGACGAGTCGCAGGTGGCCCGCCTCCGTGCGGCCACCACGGCCGACGAGGTGCTCGCCGTGCTCGACGGCGTCGCTGTCTGACCCCCACGCCGCTCGTCACAGAAGGAGCCCCCGCCGGATCTGGCGGGGGCTCGTTCGTGCTCTGCGTGGTCAGTCCGCAGCGGTGACGCTCACCGGTACGCCGTTGAGGGCCGCGTTGCCGGACACGTCGAGCAGCTCGGGGTCGGTGAGGTCGTTGATGGAGACGCCCGGCACGTCGCGGCTGCGCTTCATCAGGACACCGTCACGCGCGTGCCCGTAGCCGTGGGGGAGTGACACCACGCCCGGCATCAGGTCCTCGGAGGAGGCGACCTCGACCTCGACCGACCCGACGCGAGAGCTCACCCGCACCAGGGCACCGTCGGCGATCTCGCGTTGGGCCAGGTCGGCCGGGTGCATCAGCAGCTGGTGCCGCGGCCGGCCCCTGGTCAGTCGCTCGGAGTTGTGCATCCACGAGTTGCAGTCCTGCTTGTGGCGCCGGCCGATCAGGAGCAGGTCGTCGCCGGCGGGCGCCGTCACCGCTGCGAGGCGAGCGACGTCCCGGACGACCAGGTCTGGAGCCAGGTCGACCCGCTTGTCCTTGGACGGGAGCCGCTCCGGCAGCTGTCCGCCGCGCAGCGGCCCGAGGTCGATCCCGGCCGGCCGGGCCCGGAGCTTGCGGAGGGTCACGCCACTTGACCCGCGCCGCAGGAGCTGGCCGACCAGCAGGGTCGGGCTCGCGGTGAGGCGAGCGCGCTGGACGAGCCGCTTCCTCCAGGGGGTCTTCCGGCTGAGCCGGGCGGTCGTGCGCAAGGTGATCTCCCGGAAGATCTGCCAGTCGTGGCGCTGGTCGGGCTCCTTGTCGAAGACCGCCGGGGTGAAGCGCGCGGTGTTGCGCACGGCCAGCAGGTGGAAGACGAGGTCGTAGTGGTCGCGCTCGAGCGACGTGGTCGGCGGCAGGATGACGTCCGCGTGCCGGGTCGTCTCGTTGACGTAGATGTCGACAGCGGCCATGAAGTCCAGCCCGCGCAGCGCCTCGTCGAGGCGTGACCCGTCGGGCGTCGACAGGACGGGGTTGCCGGCCACCGTCAGCAGGGCCCGGACCTGCCCGTCACCCGGCGTCTCGATCTCCTCGCGCAGCGCCGAGACGGGCAGCTCGCCGCCCGTCTCCGGCAGCCCGCGCACCCGTGAGCGCCAGACGTCGTGGTGGCCGCGGCCGATCAGGCCGGTGCCGACCGCGTCGATCGCCGGGCTGGTGAACATCGCCCCGCCCACCCGGTCGAGGTTGCCGCTGAGGATGTTGAGGCAGTTGACGGCCCATTGGCACACCGAGCCCCAGGGACCGGCGGACACCCCGAGGCGGCTGTAGACGACGCCCGCGTCGGCCTCCATCAGCTCCCGGGCCAGGCGACGGATCTCCGCGGCCGGCAGCCCGCTCATCGCCTCGGCCCGCTCGGGGGTGAACTCCGCGACCAGGTCGACCACGGTGCCCAGCCCGTCGACGTACGCCGCCACGGCAGGCGCGAGCTCGGGGGAGGCCTCGGCCGTGAGGACGTGCAGCATGGCGAGCAGCACCCAGGCGTCCGATCCAGGGCGCACGAAGTGGTGCTCGTCCGCGACCTTCGCGGTCTCGGTGCGGCGCGGATCGAGCACGACCATCCGTCCTCCGCGGGCGCGCAGGTCGCGCAGGCGCCGCGGGAAGTCGGGCACCGTCATCAGCGAGCCGTTGGAGGCCATCGGGTTGGCGCCGAGCACCAGGAACAACGACGTACGGTCGATGTCGGGGATCGGCAGGAACAGCTGGTGACCGAACATCAGGTGGGCGACGAGCTGGTGGGGTAGCTGGTCGACGGATGTCGCCGAGTAGCGGTTCTTCGTCCGGAGCGACTTGAACATCGCCGTGCCGTGGGTCATCGAGCCCAGGCTGTGCACGTTGGGGTTGCCGAGGTAGACGCCCAGTGCGTCGTCGCCGTGCTCCTCGACCACCCGGGCGAGGTTGTCGGCGACCAGGTCGAAGGCCTCGTCCCAGCCGATCTCCCGCCATGCGGCGTCCGGGCCGTCACCGACGCGGCGCACGGGCCGTCGAAGCCGGTCGGGATCGGCGTACACGTCGGCGATGGCGACGCCCTTGGGGCAGATGTGCCCCCGGGAGAGCGGGTCGGCCGGATTGCCCCGGACGCCGACGACGTCGCGTCCCTCGATGGTGAGCTCGAGGCCGCAGATGGCCTCGCAGAGGTTGCAGACACCGATGCGCTTCTCGCGCTGCGTGGTCACGGAACGATCCAAGCACGTCAGTGGCCCGGGGCGCATGACCGGCGTACGCCGCTGGCGTGGTCGCCCCGAAGGAGGTACCGCGCCCACGCAGGGTGGGGCACACTCTGCGCGGCCCGGTCACACCGGGCTCCCCCAAGAGAATGGAGCACGTCATGGGTTTCGGAGGGCCGATAGGCCTCATCGTCGTGGGTCTGATCCTGGCGCTCGCCTTCAACGAGCAGTCGGTGGGTCCGCTGGAGGTGACCACCCTCGGTTGGATCCTGGTGCTTGCGGGCGCTCTGTGGTTGGCGCTCACCGTGATGCAGCAGAACACCAAGCGTCGTCACACCACCACGGCCACCACGACCGACAGCCAGGGTCGCCAGGCCAGCACGCAGCGCACCACTGAGTCGGACCCGCCGCCCCCGCCGGCGGTCTGAGCGCAGTCCGGCTCGACTGCAGGTCTCGTGCTGCGCGGCGCGGATTGGGCCGAGGGTCCAGCGCCTCGATATGCTTCTGCGGTTGCCCCCACGGGCGACACGCCGTGTGAACGGCCGCGGATCCAGAGTGCCCCGGTGAACAGGCCCGGGCGCGCCGCGCAACGAGAACCGAAGGAGCCCCCATGTCGATTGGTACCGACGCGGAGACCAAGAAGAAGATCATCGCCGAGTACGCCCTCGCTGAGGGTGACACCGGTTCCCCCGAGGTGCAGATCGCGCTGCTCAGCCACCGCATCTCCCACCTCACCGAGCACCTCAAGACGCACAAGCACGACCACCACAGCCGTCGTGGTCTGCTGCTGCTGGTCGGCCAGCGCCGTCGCCTTCTCAACTACCTGCAGAAGACCGAGATCGAGCGCTACCGCTCGATCGTCGAGCGCCTCGGCCTCCGCCGCTGATCCACGGAGCGGCCCCCCGCACGCGGGGGGCCGCTCCGCTCCGTTTCCGGGGACGTCCGCCACGAGTGCACCGCGCTAGTGTCGGTCCCGGAGCACTCCACAACTGAACACACAACCATCAGGAGCGACCCGCACGTCCGGCTCGGTCCTCGGTAGTGGCCTTCAGATCATCCCGCCCTCGCACACGGGGACGGGAGAGCTGCGGGCCTCGATCGAAGACCGGCCCCCGCGGGGCTTCGACGCCCCACCCAAGAGGTGGACGCCGCGGATCGCTCCGCGAAGAGAAAGCAGGATCCTGCTTCCATGAGTGAACCCATCATCTCCGCCGTCGAGACCGTTCTCGACAACGGCTCGTTCGGCAAGCGCACCATCAAGTTCGAGACGGGCCTGCTCGCCCGCCAGGCGGCCGGCTCGGTCACGGCCTACCTCGACGACGAGACCATGCTGCTCTCGGCCACCACCGCCGGCAAGACGCCGAAGGACCACTTCGACTTCTTCCCCCTCACCATCGACGTCGAGGAGCGGATGTACGCCGTGGGCCAGATCCCCGGCTCCTTCTTCCGCTCCGAGGGTCGCCCGGGCGAGGACGCGATCCTCACCTGCCGCCTGATCGACCGTCCGCTGCGTCCGACCTTCAAGAAGGGCCTGCGCAACGAGGTCCAGGTCGTCATCACTGTGATGGCGCTCGACCCCGACCAGCCCTACGACGTGCTGGCGATCAACGCCGCGTCGCTCTCCACCCAGCTGTCCGGCCTGCCCTTCTCGGGTCCGGTCGGCGGCGTGCGCGTCGCCCTCATCGAGGGCCAGTGGGTGGCGTTCCCCAGCCACTCGCAGCTCGAGAACGCCGTCTTCGACATGGTCGTCGCCGGGCGGGTCACCGACTCCGGTGACGTCGCGATCATGATGGTCGAGGCCGAGGCCCCCGAGCAGGTCGTCGAGCTCATCCAGGGCGGCCAGGCGGCTCCCACCGAGGAGATCGTCGCCAGCGGCCTCGACGCCGCGAAGCCCTTCATCAAGCAGCTGTGCGAGGCGCAGTCGCAGCTCGCCGCCGAGGCCGCCAAGCCCGTGGAGGACTTCCCGGTCTTCCTCGACTACGAGGATGACGTCTACGCCGCCGTCGAGGCCGCCGTCAAGGACGACACTGCCGCCGCCATGACCATCGGCGACAAGCAGGAGCGCGAGTCGCGCACCGACGAGATCAAGGCCGGCCTGCTCGAGAAGCTCACCGGTCAGTTCGAGGGCCGCGAGAAGGAGATCGGCGCTGCGTTCCGCTCGCTGACCAAGAGCCTGGTCCGCGAGCGCGTGCTGCGCGACAAGGTGCGCATCGACGGTCGCGGCCTCGCCGACATCCGTCCGCTGCACGCCGAGGTCGGTGTGATCCCGCGGGTCCACGGCTCCGCGCTGTTCGAGCGGGGGGAGACCCAGATCCTGGGCGTCACCACCCTCAACATGCTCAAGCTGGAGCAGCAGCTCGACACGCTGTCCCCGGAGAAGCACCGCCGCTTCATGCACAAGTACGTCTTCCCGCCGTTCTCCACCGGCGAGACGGGTCGCGTGGGCTCGCCCAAGCGCCGCGAGATCGGCCACGGTGCCCTCGCGCGTCGTGCCATCCTCCCGGTGCTCCCGAGCCGCGATGAGTTCCCCTACGCGATCCGCCAGCTCTCCGAGGCCATGGGCTCCAACGGCTCCACCTCGATGGGCTCGGTCTGCGCCGCCACCCTGTCGCTCCTGCAGGCCGGTGTGCCGCTGAAGGCGTCCGTCGCCGGCATCGCGATGGGCCTCATCTCTGGTGAGGTCGACGGCAAGACGGAGTACGTCGCGCTGACCGACATCCTCGGCGCCGAGGACGCGTTCGGTGACATGGACTTCAAGGTCGCCGGCACGCGCGAGTTCGTCACCGCCCTGCAGCTCGACACCAAGCTCGACGGCATCCCGGCGGAGGTGCTCGCCAGCGCGCTGACCCAGGCCCGCGACGCGCGCCTGGCCATCCTCGACGTGATGGCCGAGGCCATCGACGCTCCGGAGGAGATGTCGGTCCACGCCCCGCGGATCATCACCATCCGCGTGCCGGTGGACAAGATCGGTGAGGTCATCGGCCCGAAGGGCAAGATCATCAACCAGATCCAGGACGACACGGGCGCGACGCTGTCCATCGAGGACGACGGCACGGTCTACATCGGTGCGACCAACGGTGAGGCGGCCGAGGCTGCCAAGAACGCCGTCAACGCGATCGCCAACCCGACCATGCCCGAGGTCGGCGAGCGCTACCTGGGCACGGTCGTGAAGACCACCAACTTCGGTGCCTTCGTCTCGCTCATGCCCGGCAAGGACGGCCTGCTCCACATCAGCAAGCTCCGCGCCCTGGCCGGCGGCAAGCGCGTGGAGGCCGTCGAGGACGTGCTGTCGGTGGGCCAGAAGGTCCAGGTCTCCATCGCCGAGATCGACGACCGCGGCAAGCTGTCGCTGGTCCCCGTGGTCGACGAGGCCGAGGACTCCTCCGAGGAGTCGTCCGAGGGTGCCCTCCAGGCAGCCGACGCCGAGTGACCTGATGCTCCACCCGCGACCGGCCGGCAGCCCTTGCCGGCCGGTCGCGGCGTTTCACCCCTCGTTTCACCCAGGAAGGACCCTCGTGCACAAGAACGGCACCACCCGCACCCTCATGACCGTCAAGGACGCCGACGGCGCGGTGACCTCACGCGTCCGGCGTACGGTCCTGCCGAGTGGGCTGCGGGTCGTCACCGAGCACATGGCCGGCTCCCGGTCGGCCAGCATCGGGGTGTGGGTCAACGTCGGCTCGCGCGACGAGACGCCTTCCTTGCACGGCTGCTCGCACTTCCTCGAGCACCTGCTCTTCAAGGGCACGCCGGAGCGGTCCGCGATGGAGATCTCCGTCGCGCTCGACGCGGTCGGAGGGGAGTTCAACGCCTTCACCTCCAAGGAGTACACCGTCTTCCACGCCCGCGTCCTCGACGAGGACCTGGCAACGGCCGTCGACGTGCTGGGCGACATGGTCACCGCCTCGACCATCACCGAGCCCGATGTCGAGGCCGAGCGTGACGTGATCCTCGACGAGATCGCGATGCACGACGACGACCCCGACGACGTCGTGCACAACCTGTTCGCCCACCAGGCGTGGGGCGACAGCCCGCTGGGTCGGCCGATCGCCGGCACCGAGGCCTCGATCACGGCGATGACGCGCGCCCAGATCCACCGCTTCTACCGCCGCCACTACCGACCCGACAACATGGTCGTCGCCGTGGCCGGCAACGTCGACCACACGACCGTCGTGCGGCAGGCCAAGCTGGCCTTCGGTCGCGGCGGCTTCCTCGAGGGCCAGGCCCTCCCGACGTCGCCCGACCAGTCGGAGCGCGCGCGCAAGGTGCAGGCGGGCGAGGCGCGTACGGTGCGCCCGCAGGAGCAGGTCAACCTGGTCCTCGGGGTCAAGGGCCTCACCCGCACCGACCCGCGCCGCTACGCCCTCGGCGTGCTCAACACCGCCCTCGGCGGCGGCACGTCCTCACGGATGTTCCAGGAGGTGCGCGAGAACCGCGGCCTGGCCTACTCCGTCTACTCGTTCGCCACCCACCATGCCGACGCCGGCGTCGTGGGGGTGTCGGTGGGCTGCCTGCCCGGCAAGTACGACGCCGTGCTGGAGACCGTGCGTGGCGAGCTCGCCAAGGTCGCTGCCGACGGCATCACCGCCGAGGAGCTCGAACGCGGCAAGGGCCAGCTCAAGGGCGGGCTGGTCCTCGGCCTCGAGGACTCCGGCTCGCGCATGTCGCGCATCGGCAAGGCCGAGCTGGTCTACGACGAGCTGCTCACCATCGACGAGGTCGTCCGTCGCATCGAGGCGGTCACCCTCGACGACGTCTCGGTGCTGGCTCGCGAGCTCTTCACGCAGCCCGAGATCCTCGCGGTCGTCGGCCCTGCCAAGTGAACCGACTGCGGCCGCTTCCCGGCTGACGGCTCGGCAGCAAGACGCTCACCTGCGGGCAATGATCCCGATGACCGGGGGAGCCTTCTGCTCGACGACGCTCACACGGAAGCCGCCGCGCAGCAGGTTCTCGGACGCCTTCTTGACGATGTTGGGGACCAGCTCGGGACGAGCGGCCTCGTAGAAGAGGTAGACGGCGCCGCCGGGCACCACGCGCTCGTGGAGCAGGGCGATCTCGTCGTCGCAGGCGCGGACCCAGAACAGGTTGACGTTGAAGGCGAACGCCTTGTTGAGCCGCTTGACCGGCACCCGCAGGGTCGCGAGGTCGATCTGGCGTACGACGAGGCGGCCGGCGTCGACGTACTTCTGGTTGCGGCGCTTGGTCCGGTCGACCCCTGACTCGGATCGGTCGATGGCGAACAGCTTGCCGGTCTCCAGCTTGCTGCAGATCGCCTCGGCTCCGGCGCCGTTGCCGCAGCCGATCTCGAGGACCTGGTCGCCCGGCTGGACGTCCATGAGGTCGACGGCCCACTTGATGCGCGGCGGGATGGTCGAGATGGGCATGGCGCACAGCCTGCCAGACAGGTGTTCACGAGTCAGCCACCGCCACTCGCGACCTGCCCACGACGATAGGTTGGGGGAGTGAGCCCACCGCAGTCACCGTCAGGCAGCAGCCCGATCCGAGTCGGCGTGCTGGGGGCACGCGGCAAGGTCGGCACGGAGGTCTGTCGCGCTGTGGAAGCAGCGCCCGACACGGAGCTGGTGGCCTCCGTCGACGCCGGTGACGACATCGAGGCGCTGGTCCACTCGCGCGCCCAGGTCGTCGTCGACTTCACCCACCCCGACGTGGTGATGGACAACCTGCGCTTCTGCATCGCCAACGGCATCCACGCGGTCGTCGGCACCACCGGCTTCGACCAGTCACGGCTCGACCAGCTCGACGCGTGGCTGGCGGACGCGCCCGGGGTCGGCGTGCTCATCGCGCCCAACTTCTCCATCGGCGCGATCCTGATGATGCGCTTCGCCGCGCAGGCGGCTCCGTTCTTCGAGTCCGTCGAGGTCATCGAGCTGCACCACCCGGACAAGGCCGACGCGCCCTCCGGAACGGCCAGGCGTACGGCCGAGATGATCGCCGCCGCCCGTCGCGACGCGGGCAGCGCCCCCATGCCCGACGCCACCACGACCGGCCTGGAGGGCGCGCGGGGCGCCGACGTCGACGGCGTGCGGGTGCACGGGCTGCGCGTGCGGGGGCTGGTGGCCCACCAGGAGGTGATCCTCGGAGGCGCAGGGGAGACCTTGACCATCCGGCACGACTCGCTGGACCGGATCTCCTTCACGCCCGGTGTCCTGGCCGGCGTCCGGGCTGTCGCCGACCACCCGGGGCTGACCGTGGGGCTGGACTCCTTCCTCGACATCGGCTGAGGTGCCCGTGACCTGTCGGGGTCAGACGAGCCGAGCCAGCGCCGCCACGACCGCCGCGCCCACGACCACGACCAGGAACGGCGCCCGCAGCAGCAGCGCGACCACGGCGAAGCCGAGACCGAGGACCCGCGCGTCGACCGTGAGCGACCTGCCGTCCGAGACGACCTGCACGGCGACCAGGGCCGCGAGCAACGCGACCGGGATCAGGTCCGCCACCCGCTCGACGGTCGGGTGCGCCAGCACCCGCTGTGGCAGCGACAGACCGGCGAGCTTGAGCAGGTAGCAGCCGGCGCAGGCCAGCAGGATCGCGGTCCACATCAGCGGTGACCTCCCGCGACGTCGTCCACCCCGGGGATCTCCGTGGGGTCCTGCCGCTTGGTCAGCACCCCGACCAGGACGGCCACCCCACCTGCCGCCAGCACCGGCACTCCGGGGGCGCTCAGCGGGACCATGGACAGCGCCACGACGGCCGCCAGGACACCCACGACGACGTTGCGGCGATCCTTCAGCCGTGGCCAGAGCAGGGCGAGGAACGCCGCCCCGACGGCGGCGTCGAGACCGAAGGTGCGCGGGTCGCCGACGGCCTCACCGGCGAACGCGCCGATCGCCGTGGAGAGGTTCCACAGCACGAACACCGAGACCCCGGTGGTGAGGAAGCCCAGGCGGGCGCCCTCCGTCGAGCTGCGGCTGACGGACATGGCGGTCGACTCGTCGATCAGCACGTGGGCCGCTGCCACCCGACGCCAGCCGCCCCACTTCAGCAGCGGCGCCATCCTCAGGCCGTACAGCGTGTTGCGGGTGCCGAGGAGCAGGGCGGTCGCCGCGCCGGACATGGGAGCGCCACCCGCGGCGACGACGCCGGCGAGGGCGAACTGGGAGGCTCCGGTGAACATCAGGAGCGACAGGACGCAGGTCTGCGCGACCGACAGGCCCGACGAGACCGCCACTGCGCCGAACCCGACGCCGTAGGCACCGGTGGCCACGCCCACGGCCACGCCGTCCCGGATGATTCCCGTACGCTCGCCGGGACTGAGGGCGGGCTCGAGCACGACCCGAGGCTAGGCGATGTCCCCGAGCATCTCCGACTCAGTGCAGCCGCCGCCGCGCCCGGGCGGGGCGGGCCTGGCGCTGGCGGAAGTCGTGGACCAGCGCGAAGGCTGCCGCCGCGCCGGCCACGGTGCCGGCCAGCACGCCGGCCCGGAGGTTGATCGGGACCTCGGGCATGGCACCGAGCCAGAAGCCGAGGCCGGTGCAGACGATGAGCGCTGCGAGGACGAGCGCGAGCTTGTGAAGAGCAGGAAGCGGACCGAACATCGCGAAACCCCCATGCAGGCCGGCGGGATAGCCGGACCTCCATAGTGCCGCGCCCCGGACGAAAAGCAAGACGAAAGGCAAGACGACAGGCAGGCGGCCTCAGCCGATGGCCGTGTGGAGGCGGACCTGCTTGACGGTCGTGGCGCCGGTGCCGTCGAGGTCGAGCTCGCGGTGCGCCGTGTCGGCGGCCCATCCCGCATCGGTGAGGAACCTCCGGAAGGCGTCGTCGCCGACGTTGACCCACGTCACGGCCCGAGTGAAGCGGTCGGCGGCCAGCGTGTCCACGGCCGCCTGCAGGAGGCGGGAGCCGTGGCCCTTGCCACGCTCGGCCGGGTCGAGGGTCACCTCGGCCAGCTCGCCGTCGGCCACCGGGTCACAGTCGGGGTCGACCGCGGGGGAGGTGAGGGCGAAGCCGACCACCCGGTTGCGCTCGAGCGCCACGAGCACGCGGTGCCGCGCATCCGCGGGCCTGGCGAGCACCTGGCGCCACTGGGCGCCGACGGCCTCGACGTCGGTCGGGAGGACCTCGGCGGGCAGCAGTCCGGCGTACAGGTCGGGCCAGGCGCGCACCTGGACGCCGGCGATGGCCTCGGCGTCGTCGTCCCAGGCGATGCGTACGGACACGTCGGCACTCGGCCCCCCGCCGGGAGCGGCGTGGGAGTGTTCCATCAGCGGGGGCTCATCGGTAGGTCTCGGGCAGCTTCTGGCCGATCTTGACCTGCGCCTTGGGCAGGCGCAGGAACTTCATCTGCAGCGAGCGCATCGCGGCGTAGAGGGTGGCGCCCTTGGTCGACTCCCCCGGGAAGCGCCGGGCGAGCTCGCGCCGCAGGCGCATGCGCAGCATGAAGATGTCGACGATGATCACCAGGATCGTGGTGAACAGCACGGTGTTGCCGAGCTGGATCATGCCCCGACTGCCGGAGTAGCCGAGGACCATCGAGACGACGAGCAGCGGGACCATCAGCTCGATGAAGGAGAACCGGGAGTCGACGAAGTCGCGGATGAAGCGGCGGACCGGTCCGCGGTCGCGGCTGGGCAGGTAGCGCTCGTCGCCGGTCTTCATCGCCTCCCGCATCCGGCGCGACGTGTCGCCACGGGAGGAGCGCTGGGCGGCCATCTGCTCCTTGCGGGTCCGCGGCACCTTGGCGCGGGCGCGTGCGGCTGCCTCCGCCTCCTTGCGCGACGGCGTGGGACGACCCTTGCCACCCGCCTTCTCGGGGGTCGTCGGGGACTCCGGCTCGGAACTGGTACGACGGAACACGCGCGCTGCCTTCAGATGGATCGGATGCGGTGTCCCAGCCTATCCTCGCCGGCCGGCTGGCACACGGTCGAGGGACGCCCTACCTCCGGCTTGGGTTTGGTCCTAGGCTGACTGCGACTGCACGTGCGACGTCGTCGACGGTGCAGGCGCGATCCAACGACACCGACGAGCACGACCCAGACATGACCGAGAGAGGGTTCCCACCCCGATGAGTCTCATGAAGCGCATCAGCCTGATCTTCCGCTCCAAGGCCAACAAGGCACTGGACAAGGCGGAGGACCCCCGCGAGACCCTCGACTACAGCTACCAGCGCCAGCTCGAGCTCCTCTCGAAGGTCCGCCGCGGGGTCGCCGACGTCGCCACCAGCCGCAAGCGGGTCGAGCTGCAGGTCAACCAGCTCGAGCAGCAGGCCGCCAAGCTGCAGGGCCAGGCCGAGAAGGCGATCGGCGCGGGACGTGAGGACCTGGCGCGTGAGGCACTGACCCGCAAGTCCGGGCTCGCCTCGCAGATCACCAACCTCAAGGAGCAGCAGGCCACCCTCCAGGGCGAGGAGGAGAAGCTCGTCCTCGCGCAGCAGCGGCTCCAGGCCAAGGTCGAGGCCTTCCGCACCCGCAAGGAGACGATCAAGGCCACCTACACCGCCGCCGAGGCGCAGACGCGCATCGGGGAGGCGATGTCGGGCATCGGCGAGGAGATGGGCGACGTCGGTCTCGCCATCCAGCGCGCCGAGGACAAGACGGCCCAGATGCAGGCGCGCGGTCAGGCCATCGACGAGCTGATCGCCTCCGGCGCCCTCGATGACGCCTCGCAGCTCAACGCCGGTGACGACATCTCCCGCGAGCTCGACGCCCTCAGCTCCGGCTCCGACGTCGAGGCGGAGCTGGCGCGGCTCAAGGCCGGCAACGCGCCGCCCCAGGCCATCGAGTCCGCCGAGGACGGCGGCGACATCCTGGCCGCCGAGCCGGAGGCCGTGCGGGCCGAGGGCGACACCAACGAGAGTGGGCGGGCATGATCGTCCGCATCCTCGGCGAGGGTCAGTACGACCTCGACGACCACGCTCTCGACGCCCTCAACGGTCTCGACACCCAGATCGAGCAGGCCATCGAGGCCGGTGACGAGGAGATGTTCCGCACGGCGCTCCAAGGGCTCCTGGCTGCCGTGCGCTCCAGCGGCACCCACCACGAGCTCGACTCCCTCGACGAGTCCGACCTCATCCTGCCGCCGCCGGACGCCACGATCGACGAGGTCCGTCAGCTCCTGGGTGACGACGGCCTGATCCCGGGCTGACGTCGGCCTTGGCCACCTCCCGCTTCATCAAGGACTCCGGGCTCACCGCCCGGATGACCCTCACCATGTTCCTGCTGGGGGCGCTGTTCGTGGGGCTCGTGGTCGCGGTGATCCAGTACGTCGGCACAGGTGCCGCGCCGCTGGTGGCCGTCATCGCGATCGGCATCGCGTTCTGGCAGTGGTGGAGCTCGGACAAGGTCGCCATGCGGGCGATGCGCGCCCGCGAGGTGACCCCGGAGGAGGCGCCGGAGCTGCACGGGATGATCGACCGCCTGTGCGCGCTTGCCGACATGCCCAAGCCCCGGGTGGGGATCGCGGACCTGTCGGTCCCCAACGCCTTCGCCACCGGCCGGTCACCCGACCGGTCCGTGGTGTGCGTGACGACGGGGATCCTGCACACCCTCGACGCCGAGGAGCTCGAGGCCGTCCTGGCCCACGAGCTGAGCCACGTCGCGCACCGTGACGTCCTCGTCATGACGGTGGCCTCGTCGGCCGGCATCGCGGCCGGGCTGCTGATGCGTGGGGCGCAGTACGGCGCACTCGGACGCCGCAACAACGGTGCCCTGCCCGCCGTGCTCGTCGCCATCGTGGTCAGCCTCGTCGTCTACGCCGTGAGCTTCCTGCTCCTGCGGTTGCTCTCGCGCTACCGCGAGCTCAGCGCCGACCGCGCGGGCGCCTACCTCACCCTCAAGCCCTCCGCCCTCGCGACGGCGCTGCAGAAGATCAGCGGTCAGGCGGCGTTGACCCCCCGGGACGACCTGCGGGCCGGCAACGCGGCCAGTGCGCTGTGCATCGTCCCAGCGCTGCGCGGCGGTGGAGCCTCTGGGCTGTTCGCCACCCACCCGCCCCTCCAGCAGCGTCTCGAGCAGCTGGCCCGCATCCAGGCCGAGCTGAGCCGGCCGGCGGGCTGAGGGGAGCGGGGGAGCGAGCGATGGGACTCTGGGAGACGATGCGGGCGCGTACGCAGCCCAAGCGCAACAACCTGGACGCGCTGTTCCTCGTGCCGAGTGCCGCGATCACGCTCCAGACCGCGCTCGGGTTCGAGCCGACGGGCTCCGGCTCCGTCTGCTACCGCTCCGCGGCCGGGGCTGCCTTCGCGCAGACGCAGGACGACGTGGTCGCCCTCATCCGTGACGACGCCGACGCCCCGGAGGTGACGGTCACGCAGGACGACTTCGGCTTCACCTGGCTGGTCGTCTCCGGCGACGCCTCCGACATGTCCGGCCTCTGCACCGACCTGCACGCCGTCAACACCACGCTGGAGCTCAACGGGTTCGAGGGCGGGCTCCTCTGCTCGATGGTGCCCTTCGCCAACGCGTCGGGCCAGCGGTTCGGGCTGACCTACCTCTACAAGCAGGGCACGTTCTACCCGTTCGCGCCCAGCGGTGAGCAGGCGCGTGACACGCTGCTCGAGCTCTCCGTACGCGACCTCCTGGCGCCCGAGCTGCCGATGGAGCCCGACCTGCAGCGATGGCTGGCCGTGTGGAAGGCGCCGGGGCTGTGAACGGGGAACGGGGGAACGCCCAGCAGCGCGACCAGCTGCTGGCCACCTACGACGTCCTCGACGGACGGGCGCGTCGCGAGCTGGGTGCGCTGGCCGACCTCGCGGCCCAGGTGTCCGGCGTGCCCTACGCCTCGGTCAACCTCCTCAGCTCCCACGCCCAGCACCAGGTCGCCACCTCCGGGTTCGAGGCCGCGGACCTCCCGGTCGAGGAGGTCATGTGCCGGGTGGTCGTCGAGACCGGCGAGCCGGTCATGCTGGAGGACGCCAGCCAGGACGCGCGCCTCACCCAACACCCCTGGACGACCGGCGAGGTCGCCCGCGTCAGGTTCTACGCGTCCCACCCTCTGCGTACGCCCACGGGAGCCGTGATCGGGACGCTGTCCGTGTTCGACCACGACCCCCATCCGGTCACCCCGGCGGCGGCCAAGGGCCTGTCCCAGCTCGCCGACCGGGTCGTGGACGTGCTGGAGCTCGAGCTGGCGTTGCGCCGGCTCGGCGAGGCGAACGCCCGCCTCAGCACCTCCAACGAGCGACTGGTCCACTTCGCCGGCCAGGTCAGCCACGACCTCAAGAACCCGCTGACCTCGGTCTCGCTGTCGCTGGAGTCCCTCGAGATGGACATCACCGACCCCGACCAGGTCGACACCCTCGCTCGCGCTCGTCGTGGGGTCGAGCGGATGAACGACCTGATCGACAACCTCCTGGCGTTCGCCTCCCAGGGTTCGCCTCCCGGGGAGGACCTGGTGGACCTCGGGGCCGAGCTGGCCCACGCGCTGGACGACCTCACCGGTCGCCTCGCCGACGCGGCCGTGGAGACCGACGACCTCCCGGTCGTCCGCGGCGACGCCGCCCAGCTGCGCTCGGTGCTCGTGAACCTCATCGACAACGCGGCGAAGTTCACCGTCGACGGGAAGAGGCCAGAGATCGAGGTCCGCTCCCGACCGCAGGTCGGGCGCAACCGGATCGAGGTGCGTGACCGTGGCCGAGGCGTCCCCGTGGAGCAGAGGGAGAGGGTCTTCGCGCCACTGGCCCGCCTCGACAAGTCCGTCGACGGTGTCGGCATCGGGCTGGCGACGAGCCGCCGGACCATCGAGGCGCACGGCGGCCATATCGGCGTGGAGGAACGCGACGGGGGTGGCTCGGTGTTCTGGTTCGAGCTGCCCGCGGTCGACGACGTCCTTGGGTAGGGAAGCCTGGCCCGCTTCATTTGGAGGGACGCGTACACGTTGCCGATCACGGTCCCGCCCAGCCAGGCGGTGAGCCGCTCCGCCTCGTGGTCGAGGGCCGCCCGGCCCTGCGGGCCGACGTCCTCGAGCAGGGACAGCCGGACCACTCCTGCGTCGTCCTGCACCCAGCACCCGACGATGCGCCCGTCCCACCACGCCGTGGTGCCGGCGTTGCCGTTGGTGTCGAACAGGAAGGGGACGTGGGCGGGGTCGAGGTAGAAGCCGCGTGACTTCCAGCCCATCACCGTCGGGTCGAGCGCCGGCAGCAGCGCCGCCCAGGGCTCGGCCGGTCCGATGTCGTCGGTGTCCTCCGGCAGCACCCACCCGGTGGTGCCGTCGTCGAGCGCCACCTCCACGGCCTCGACGTCCGCAAGGGCACGGGTCACGGCCGTCTTGGTCGAGCCCAGCCACCACTGGATGTCGCCGGTCGTGCCGGGGCCGAACGTCCACAGCCAGCTGCGGACGAGCTCGGCGTAGCCCGCAGCCTCCTCGAGCGGCTCGGGCACCTCGTGGAGCCAGTCCCGGGTCCGCAGCCAGGTCGGCTTGTTGAGGCGCCAGTGGCCCGCATTGCGGCCGCGCACGATCGCGCCCTCCAGCCCGAGGTGGGTCAGCACCCAGGGGGCGACGGAGACCGGGCGGTCCCACTTCTTGTCGGTCGTGCCGCCGATCATCCCCGCCAGCTCCGGCACGTCGGCGCGGAGCTGGGCGCCCGTGGCCGGTCCGTCCGCGAGCCGGGCCAGGACGGCGTGCCGGGCGGCGTCCAGCCAGGCCCCGCCATCAGGGGCGATGCCGGCCTCGGAGATCGCCTTGGCGACACGACGGCGCTCCGTGGCCGCGACCCGGGCCGAGGCACTGCCCCACGTCGCGGGCAGCAGGTCACGGGGGAAGACGAACAGCGTGCGTCGCATCGCGAGCTGCTTGACGACCAGCCGGTCGTCGTACAGGGCCTGGTCGACGTGCTCGGGCGTCAAGCCCTCGGAGCGGGCGGCGACGGCGAGGTGCACCGTTGCGGCTTCGGTGGCGTGCAGGGCCGTCATCGCCCGTGACACCGCGGTGACGTCGAGCAGCCGGTGGCCGGGTGCGAGCCCGTGGCGTACGCCGATCCGGCTGCGGCGCTCGGAGTCGCTGATCCGACGCACGCTCCTGCCCCCTGTCATGCCCCCGTCATCCCCCTCGTCCGATCAGTCGCGGTGGGACTTGCCCGGCAGGTCCAGCATCCGCTGCAGCGCCACGAGGGCGTCGGCCTCGGTCTCGGGGTCGACGGTGATCTGGTTGACGACGGTGCCGGCGACGAGGCTCTCCAGGGCCCAGACCAGGTGCGGGAGGTCGATCCGGTTCATCGTCGAGCAGTAGCAGACGTTGCGGTCGAGGAAGACGATCGTCTTGTCCGGGTGGGCGTCCGCGAGGCGCTGGACGAGGTTGAGCTCGGTGCCGATCGCCCAGACCGTGCCGGGCGGGGCGGCCTCGATGGTCTTGATGATGAACTCGGTCGAGCCGACCAGGTCGGCCTTGAGCACGACGTCGTGGGTGCACTCGGGGTGCACGAGGATGTTGATGCCCGGGTGCTTGTCGCGCAGCTCGTCGACGACGTCCGCGGTGAAGCGGCCGTGGACCGAGCAGTGGCCCTTCCACAGGATCATCCGCGCCCGCTGGAGCTCATCCGCACTGAGCCCGCCGCCGGGCTGCCTCGGGTCCCAGACCACGCACTCGTCCAGCTCCATGCCCATCTTGAGCACGGCCGTGTTGCGCCCGAGGTGCTGGTCGGGGAGGAAGAGGATCTTGGCGCCGTCGGCGAGGTCCGCCTTCTGCTCGAACGCCCACTCGAGCGCGACGTCGGCGTTGGAGGAGGTGCACACCACGCCTCCGTTGCGCCCGCAGAACGCCTTGATGTCGGCGCTGGAGTTCATGTAGGTCACCGGCACGACGCTGTCCTGGATCCCGGCGTCGGCCATGGCGTCCCATGCGTCCTCGACCTGGCGCAGTCGTGCCATGTCGGCCATCGAGCACCCCGCAGCCAGGTCGGGGAGGATCACCCGCTGCGTGGGGGAGGTCAGGATGTCGGCCGACTCGGCCATGAAGTGCACGCCGCAGAAGACGATGAACTCGGCATCCGGGCGCCCTGCGGCGTCGCGTGCCAGCTTGAACGAGTCGCCGGTGACGTCCGCGAACTGGATGACCTCGTCGCGCTGGTAGTGGTGGCCCAGGACGAAGAGCCGCTCACCCAGCGCGGCCTTGGCGGCGCGGGCACGCTCCACCAGGTCCGGGTCGGACGCTGCTGGCAGGTCGCCGGGGCACTCCACGCCGCGTTCGGCGTCGAGGTCGCGGCCCTTGCCGAGGGGGAGGAGCGGCAGGTCGACGGTGCTCATGCGGCCAATCCTAGGCGCCGCAGGGGAGCGCCTCCCGGGCGCGTGGCAGGGTGTGGACATGCCACGTCGCGGTGAGGTCCTGGCCCTGGTCCAAGCAGGCGGTCAGGGTTCCCGCATGGACGTGCTGACGCGCGAGCGGGCCAAGCCGGCGCTGCCCTTCGGCGGGGTGCACAGACTGATCGACTTCGCGCTGTCGGGCCTCGTGCACGCGGAGCTGGCCGACGTGTGGGTGTCGCTGGAGTACCAGGTCACCTCCATCGACGACTACCTCTCCGGGGGCCGCCCCTGGAGCCTGGACCGCAACCGGGGCGGCTTCCGGCGGATCGTGCCGCAGACCGGGACCGGGCCGGCGACCGAGAGCGGGTTCGCCCACGGCAACGGCGACCTGCTCCTGCGCATGTCGGCGGACATCGAGTCGTTCGGTGCGAGGACGCTCGTCGTCTGCAGCGCCGACCACGTCTTCAACATGGACCTGGCGCCCATCGTCGAGGAGCACGTCGCCGCCGATCGGGCCGCCACGGTTCTGACCACGGAGACCACCCTGAAGGACGCCGCCGACAACGTCGTGGTGCTCGCGCGCCGCGACGGCACCGTCACCGGGATCGAGCACAAGCCGTCGAAGCCCTCGGCAGGCACGGTTGCGACGGAGATCTTCGTCTACGACACCGAGACCCTGCTCTCGACCCTCCGCGCCCTGAGGCGCGAGCTGTCCGGCGAGCAGGAGGAGGACGGTGACAGCGGCATCGGCGACTTCGGCGAGCACCTGCTGCCGCGCCTGGTCGAGGGGGGTGACGTCGTCGCCGTCCCGCTCACGGGCTACTGGCGCGACGTCGGCCAGCCCAGCCTCTACCTCCAGGCCCACCGCGACCTGCTCGCGGGCAGGGTCGACGTCTTCGACCACCCGGACCGGCCCGTCATCTCCCACTGGCCCGACCGCCCGGCCGCTCGCCTACGGGCGGCGGGGGAGTGCCGCGACTCGCTCCTCTCTCCAGGAGCCGACGTCTCGGGTCGCGTCGTGGGCAGCGTGCTCGGTCCCGGGGTGGTCGTCGAGAAGGGTGCCGAGGTGCACGACAGCGTCCTCATGGAGGACTGCGTCGTGCGGGCGGGCGCCGTGGTGCGTACGACCGTGCTGGACGAGCGCTGCGAGGTCCGGGCGAGGGCGCAGGTCGGCGCAGAGCCGTCGCGCAGGCGCGCGCACGACGACGACATCGTGCTGGTCGGCCGCGACTCGCACGTGGCCGGCCGGGTGGCCCCGGGCGGGCGACTGGAGCCGGGGTCGGACCTCGCGTCCTAGAGCAGGCTGCCGTGGTGCAGGTAGGGCGTCGGGGGCTTCATCTGACGCACGCACAGGTAGCCGTTCTGGTAGATCGCGAGCCGCGCGGCCAGCCCCACGTCGAGCGCCCACTGGTTGGCCGCGGTGATGTGGTGGACCGACACCTCCCCGTCGGGCGGGGACGACGCCAGCGCCTCCCACAGCAGCTGCGCGGCCGTACGCCGGTTGGTGGCGGCGAGCAGGCAGGGCGACCCGTCGACGTCGACGTAGGCATAGCCCGAGCCGGTCGAGTGGTCGGTGACGAGCAGCCGGAACTGTTCCAGCAACAGCTCGTGGTCGCCGAGGTGGGCGGCCCCGCGAGTGCGGCGGTCGACGGAGTCGAGCAGGTCGACGTCGCCCGCGGTGCCCTCCCGCACCCGATCGACGATCGGGATTGCGCTTCGGTCGACGACGCCGGTCAGGAGCATCTGCGGGTGCAGGTCGAAGCCCGCCAGGCGGTAGAGGCGTACGGCGCCCGGGTCGGCGCTGGCGGCGAACATGCCGCGCAGGCATCCGCGTCCGTGGTGCATCGCAGCCGCCATCAGCTGGGTCCCGATGCCCTGACCCTGGTGTCCGGGCTCGACCGCGAACGACGCCAGGATCCACATCAGCTCGCGCACCCGGGACACCGCCCCGCCGACGACTCGGCCGTCCACCTCGGCGGTCCAGCAGCCTCCCGGGTCGGTCGCGAGGGCCTGCCTCGTGCGGTGGATCCAGTGTCCGTGGCGGGACGGGGGGCGTCGTACGGGGTCGGGCCAGGCGCGCTGGTAGGTGCGGGCATCGACCTCGTAGTAGCTGGTGGCCGTGATGTCGCCCATCGCCTCGAGGTCGTCCTCGCGCATCGGCCGGATGAGGGGCGCGGTCACGACACGTGAGCGGCGTACCGCTCGAGCAGCTGGTCCCAGTGCGTGTATCGCGCGCGGACGTCCTCGCTCCCCGCGGCCCACCCTCCGTGCTCGAGCCGCACGCGCGTGCCGTCCTCGCTCTCGGTGAAGCTGACGTCGAGGGTGGTCGCTGACTCCTCGTCGTGGCCGAGCCAGAACTGCTGGGAGTAGTGGCCGATCGGATCCCAGTCGGTGACGCGCCCCCAGACGTGCTGCTCGTCGCCGTGGATCATCGTGACGTCGCCGTTTGGATCGATGGCGATGCCGGCGAAGGTGGCCGGGTCCGGGCTCACCATCGGGTCCCACCACTCGCTCATCTGCGCGGTGAAGCCGACGAAGGCCTCCGTCACGGTGACCGGCACGGTCACCTCGGCGACGATCGGCTCCAAGCCGGGCGTGGATGGCATGGCTCCAGCATGCCCGACGCCGGGTGCCGGAGTCGCGGCCGCGGTCCTGGTGAAGGATGACGCCATGCGCGTCCTCATCGCCCCGGACAAGTTCGCCGGGACACTCACGGCCGTCGAGGCCGCCGAGGCCATCGCCGCGGGCTGGCGGCGCCAGGCTCCCGGTGACGACCTCGACCTGGCGCCGATGGCCGACGGAGGCCCGGGCTTCGTGGACGTGCTGCACGCGGCGCTCGGCGGCGAGCTCGCGGCCGTCACGGTGTCCGGGCCCCACGGCTCGCCCGTTCCGGCGGTGGTGCTGCGGGTGGGGGAGACGGCGTACGTCGAGAGCGCGCAGGCCGTCGGTCTGCACCTGGTCGACGGTGATCCGGAGACCGCCTCCAGCCGGGGAGTCGGCGAGCTGATCCTGGCGGCCGTGACCGGCGGGGCGCGGACGGTCGTCGTCGGGCTCGGCGGCTCCGGCACCAACGACGGCGGTGCGGGCGTCCTGGCCGCGCTGGGTGCGAGCTCCGACGGGGTGCTCGACGGCGGTCCCGCCGCCCTCGCCTCCGTCTTGCAGGTGGACCTGAGCGCTGCCCGCGCGTGCCTGTCCGGGGTCGCCCTCGTCGCCGCGAGCGACGTCGACAACCCGCTGACCGGGCTGTTCGGGGCGACCAAGACGTTCGGGCCCCAGAAGGGCATCGGCGAGGAGCGGATCGCCGAGGTCGACGGCTGGCTGGAGGCCTTCGCCACGGCGACCGACCGTCGTACGTCCCTGGAGAAGGGCGCCGGCGCCGCGGGCGGCATCGGCTACGCCCTGCTCGCGCTGGGGGCGTCGCGGCGGCCCGGCATCGACTTCGTCACCGACGCGGTCTCCCTGGCCGAGCGGGCCAGGCGTGCCGACCTGGTGGTGACCGGCGAGGGGGCCTTCGACTTCTCCTCCCGGGCCGGCAAGGTGCCTTACGGCGTGGCGGGCGTCGCGTCCGAGGCGCTGCGCCCCTGCATCGCCCTGGCCGGGCAGGTGCTCGTCGGCTCGCGCGAGATGCGCGCGCTCGGGATCGAGTCGGCGTACTCCCTCGTCGAGCTGGTGGGCGAGGAGCGGGCCTTGGGCGCGCCCGCTGACGCCCTCGCCCAGCTGGCGGAGCGGGTGGCCCGCACCTGGTCGCGCTGACCCGCCGCCCCGCTTCGGCGGTGACGGCTGGCGACACCGGTTCGGCCCCCGCGACGTCGTACGCCGCCACCCTGGGGGCACAGGGCCCGATCCGGGCACGAGGGCGGGGAATAACCCGGTGTGTGCGACCATTGGTACCTGCAGTACCCCGAGACTTTCTGGAGTGATGACATGACCGAGCAGGTCGAGACCACTGAGCGCCGCACCGACCAGATCAACCTGTCCGATGTCGCCGCCGGCAAGATCAAGAGCCTCCTCGAGCAGGAGGGCCGTGACGACCTGGCCCTGCGCATCTCCGTCCAGCCCGGTGGCTGCTCGGGCCTGCGCTACCAGCTCTTCTTCGACGAGCGGACCCTCGACGGAGACGTGACCACCGACTTCGACGGTGTGACCGTCGTGGTCGACCGGATGAGCGTCCCCTACCTCAACGGTGCCGAGATCGACTTTGTCGACACCATCGAGAAGCAGGGCTTCACGATCGACAACCCCAACGCCACGGGCTCCTGCGCCTGCGGCGACTCGTTCCACTGATCTGACGCAGACGAAGGGCCCCAGCCGGTTGGCTGGGGCCCTTCGTCGTTTCAGCGGGTGAGGCTCAATCGAGGTGAAGGTGGAGCGCGTTCGCCAGGCGCGCGGCGGCGTCCGAGACCCGGATCTCGGGCTTGCCGACCTCGGCGGGGTAGTCCTCGAAGCGGATGCTCGGCGGGGTCGCCACGGCGGCCTTCGCGGCACGCTCCAGACGCAGGTTGCGGCCGATCTCCTGGCAGTCCGCGGCGAGCTCGGCGGGAGTCCCCAGCTCGTCGTGGACCAGGTGCGAGGGGCGTCGAGAAGTCGTCATGGCGTCGACGTTATTGCCTACTGAGTGGTATCCCGAGGCGTACCCAGAGGTAGTGTTTCGCGGCGTGTCCCTCCTCGTTGCCGGATCCATCGCGACCGACCACCTGATGTCCTTTCCGGGCCGGTTCGCCGACAGCCTGGTCGTGGACCAGCTCGACAAGCTCTCGGTGTCCTTCCTGGTGGAGGACCTGGAGGTACGCCGCGGGGGCTGCGCGGCCAACATCTGCTTCGGGCTCGGCAACCTGGGGCTGCGCCCGGTGCTGGTCGGCGCCGTCGGCGAGGACTTCGCCGAATACCGGTCGTGGCTCGAGCGGCACAACGTCGACTGCGACTCGGTGCACGTCTCCGAGACGCGGCACACGGCCCGCTTCGTGTGCACCAACGACTCCTCGATGGCCCAGATCGCCAGCTTCTACGCCGGCGCGATGAGCGAGTCGCGCGAGATCGAGCTCAAGCCGATCGTGGACCGTGTCGGCGAGCCCGACTACGTCATCATCGGCCCCGACGACCCGCAGGGCATGCTCCGCCACACCGACGAGTGCCGCCAGCGCGGCTACCGCTTCCTGGCCGACCCCTCCCAGCAGCTGGCCTTCGGCGACGGCGACCTGATCCGCCCGCTCATCGACGGCGCGGAGATCCTCTTCTCCAACGAGTACGAGGCGAGCCTCATCACCCAGAAGACCGGCTGGAGCGCCGATGAGGTCCTCTCGCGCGTCGGCACCTGGGTCGTCACCCTCGGCCCACAGGGCGTACGCATCGACCGCGCCGGCGAGGAGTCCATCCTCGTCGCGGCCGTGCCCGAGATCGAGAAGGTCGAGCCCACCGGTGTCGGCGACGCCTTCCGGGCCGGCTTCCTCGCTGCCCTCAGCTGGGGCCTGGGCCACGAGCGCGCCGCACAGCTCGGCTGCCTGCTCGCTGTCTACGTGGTGGAGCAGGTCGGCACCCAGGAGTACCAGATCGCGCGCGGCGCCTTCCTCGCCCGCTGCGCGGCGACCTACGGCGACGCGGCCGTCGCCGACTTCGAGCCCCACCTCAAGACCATCCGCCCCTGACCGGTCGGCTCCTCCGGGTACCTAGGGACGTTCTGGTAGGCGTTCCGGCCCTTCCGCCGACCAGAACGTCCCCAGATTGCCGAACTGCGACTGCCGGCAACGATCAGCTGACGCGGCGTACGACGTAACGCGGGGCGCCGTCCGGGGCGGCGTCCGCCCCGACGTAGTCCTGTGCCTTCATCCGGCACCAAGCCGGGACGTCGACCGCGGCCGCCGGGTCGAGGGCGACCACCGCGAGCAGCTCGCCGACCTCGACGTCGGTGAGGTGCCGGGCGAGCTCGATGACCGGCATCGGGCACGGCATCTCACGGCAGTCGAGCTCCAGCGCGACGTCGCGGTGCGGATCGGGCGTCATCACAGGCCCACTCGTCCCCGCAGGTCGGCCACCAGCCCGGGCAGCGCGTCGCAGAAGGCGTCGACGTCGGAGCGGGTCGTCTCTCGCTGCAGCGAGAGCCGGACGTTGCCGTGGGTCAGCACGCCCATGGCCTCCAGGACGTGGCTGGGCGCGAGCGTCGACGCCGTGCAGGCGGAGCCGCTGGCGATGCCGAAGCCGCGCCGGTCGAGCTCGGTGACCAGCGCCTCGCCGTCGACGTAGAGGCACGAGAAGGTCACGAGGTGGGGAAGCCGCCGGTCGGGGTCGCCCACCACCTCCACGTCGGGCACCTCCGCGGCCACCCGACGCCGTACGACGTCGATCAGCTCGTGGTGCCGCGCGTTGACCTCGTCGCGCTCGGCGACCACGGCCTGCAACGCGGCGGCGGCGGCGAGCGCCGCAGGGAGGTTCTCGAAGCCGGTGCTGCGCTCGTCGGCCCGGTCGTCGGCGGGGAACGGGTTGCGCCACCGGGCCCGCTTGCGGACCAGCAGCACGCCGACCCCGGCCGGCCCGCCCCACTTGTGCGCGGACCCCGCGGCCGCGGCCCAGCCGGTGGGCAGCGCCAGGCGGCCCATCGAGGCACACGCGTCGGTGAAGAGGGGGACGTCGTCGGGCAGCTCGACCTCCCCGACGGGCTGGAGCGTGCCCACCTCGTGGTTGGCGGTCTGGAGTGCCACCGCACCCACCTCGGAGGCGGTCGCGGCCTGCGCAAGGACGTCCGCAAGGACGCGACCTTCCCTGTCGCACGGGACGGCCTCTCCGCGGGCGCCCCACTCCACGGCCCGGTGCACGGCCGAGTGCTCGACCGCCGGGTGGACGACCAGGTCCCCGCGCCGGGACCCGCGCACCAGCCCCAGCAGCCCCAGGTGCACCGCGTGGGTGCCGCTGGGGGTGAAGGTGACCTCGTCCGCGCGTACGCCCAGCGCGTCGGAAGTGGCCTCCCGCGCGTTGTCGAGCAGCAGCCGGGCCTCGCGGCCGGCGCGGTGCAGCCGGCGCGGGTCGGCGTACCCCCGGTCGAGCGCGGCGAGCAGGACCTGGCGCGCCGCTGGGTGCAGCGGCACCGCGGACGCGCTGTCGAGGTCTCCCCTTCCTGCCACAGGCCCGGTCACAAGGGCAACCTATGCCACCTGCGCTGCCGCCCGGCAGGACGATCGGACCGATCCCACGACACTCGACCCTGCCCCGCACACCCCGGCCCGATGGGGATACTCTCTGTTCTGTCGAGAAGGACCGAGAGAGAGGCTCGTCAGTGGGTCTGCAAGTCCCCAAGCTCTCAGGCGCGCCCGTGCGGCGCACGCTGAGGATCGCGCTGCTGGGCGCGACGATGCTGGTGCTGGCCGGGTGCTCCGAGGCCGACACGCACCAGATCAAGAACCTCGCGATGCCCGACCGCGCGAGCGCCCAGGGTCCCTACACCTACGAGCTCTGGAAGTGGGCCTGGGTCGCCGCGATGGTCACCGGCCTCATCGTCTGGGGCCTGATCTTCTACGTCGTGGTGAAGTTCCGCCGCCGCAGCGACGACGAGATCCCGCGGCAGACGCGCTACAACCTGCCGCTCGAGGTCTTCTACACGATCGCCCCGGTCCTGATGTGCGTCGTGTTCTTCTCCCACACCGTCCGCGTCCAGGACGTGATGACCGAGCTCGACGCCGAGCCCGACATGACCGTCGAGGTGACGGGCCAGCAGTGGTCGTGGACGTTCAACCACGGCATCGGCGAGCAGAACACCGACGCCACGGGCGTCGAGGGCGACTACGCCTACGACGAGTACGTCTACACCTCCGGTGACGGCAACGAGATCCCGACGCTGGTGCTCCCGGTCGACCAGCGGATCCAGTTCAACCTGCGCTCGCCCGACGTGATCCACAACTTCGGCGTGCCCTCCTTCCTGACCCGGATGGACGTCATCCCCGGACGCGTCAACAAGCTCCAGGTCACCCCGACCGTCGAGGGCACCTACGCCGGCAAGTGCTACGAGCTCTGCGGCGTCTACCACTCCCGGATGCTCTTCCAGGTCGAGGTGGTCAGCCAGGCCAAGTACGACGCCTACCTCGGCGAGCTGGCCGAGGCCGGCCAGTCCTCCGACGAGCCGCTCACCGGCGGCGCCAACGCCACCACGCAGACCGGACTCGGCGAGAGCCAGTCCCAGGAAGGAAGCCAGGAGTGAGCGCCGCAGCCGCTGCTGTCCCGCAGCGCAAGACCCTGGGTCAAAACGCAGTACGACTGCTGACCACGACCGACCACAAGCTGATCGGCAAGCTCTACCTGGCCACGTCGTTCGCGTGGTTCCTCGCCGCCGGCCTGATGGCCATGCTGATCCGCTCCGAGCTGGCCTACCCCGGCCAGCAGGTCGTCAACGAGCAGCTCTACAACCAGCTCTTCACCATGCACGGCACGATCATGCTGCTGCTGTTCGCGACACCGCTGTTCTTCGGCTTCGCCAACGTGATCATGCCGCTGCAGATCGGTGCGCCTGACGTCGCGTTCCCGCGCCTCAACATGTTCAGCTACTGGCTGTTCCTCTTCGGCGGGCTGATCGCCGCGTCCGGCTTCCTCACCCCGCAGGGGGCGGCTGACTTCGGCTGGTTCGCCTACACGCCGCTCTCCGACGCCGTACGCAGTCCCGGCGTGGGCGGCGACCTCTGGATCATGGGCCTCTGGATGGCCGGTCTCGGCACGATCCTCGGTGGCGTCAACTTCATCACCACGATCATCTGCATGCGTGCGCCCGGCATGACCATGTTCCGGATGCCGATCTTCGTCTGGAACACGCTGATCACCAGCATGCTCGTGATCATGGTGTTCCCGATCCTGGCGGGCGCGCTGCTCTCGCTGGAGGCCGACCGGATCCTCGGCGCCCACGTGTTCGACCCGTCGCACGGCGGGCCGGTCCTCTGGCAGCACCTGTTCTGGTTCTTCGGGCACCCCGAGGTCTACATCATCGCGCTGCCGTTCTTCGGCATCATCTCCGAGATCCTCCCGGTCTTCAGCCGCAAGCCGATCTTCGGCTACGTCGGCCTGGTCGCCGCGACCCTCGGCATCGCGATGCTGTCCGTGGCCGTGTGGGCGCACCACATGTTCGTCACCGGCGCGGTCGACCTGCCCTTCTTCTCGGGCATGACGTTCCTGATCGCGGTGCCGACCGGAGTGAAGTTCTTCAACTGGATCGGCACGATGTGGGGGGGATCTCTGTCCTTCGACACCCCGATGCTGTGGTCGATCGGCTTCCTCACGACCTTTCTCTTCGGTGGTCTCACCGGCGTGATCCTGGCCAGCCCGCCGCTCGACTTCCACGTGTCCGACTCCTACTTCGTGGTGGCCCACTTCCACTACGTCGTCTTCGGCACCGTGGTGTTCGCGATGTTCGCCGGCTTCTACTTCTGGTGGCCCAAGATGACCGGCCGGATGCTCGACGAGCGCCTGGGCAAGCTGCACTTCTGGCTGCTGTTCGTCGGCTTCCACACCACGTTCCTCGTCCAGCACTGGCTGGGTGTCGAGGGCATGCCTCGTCGCTACGCCGACTACCTGCCGGCTGACGGGTTCACCACGCTCAACCAGGTCTCGACCGTGGGTGCCTTCCTGCTCGGCGCCTCGACGCTGCCGTTCCTCTACAACGTCTACGTCTCCTCCAAGGCGCCCTTGATCGCCCTCGACGACCCGTGGGGCTGGGGTCGCTCGCTCGAGTGGGCCACCAGCAGTCCGCCCCCGCGTCACAACTTCCACATGTTGCCGCGGATCCGCTCCGAGTCGCCGGCCTTCGACCTGCACCACCCCGAGATCGCCCTGCTCGAGCTCGAGGAGAACGAGGCCGAGGGTGAGGGTGAGGTCGCCGACGCGCCCGAGGTCGCGGGTCGCGAGCAGATGCTGCGTGACCGCACCGACACGACCGAGGAGGAGAACCGATGAAGGCCGAGGCATGGCTGTTCGGGGTCACGACCGCGTTCGTGGCCGTCGTCGCACCCGCCTACTGGTTCCTCGCCGAGGATCCCACCGGCACCTCCGCGCTGGTGATGACCGCCCTGCTGACCGCGATGATCACTCTCTACCTCGGCTTCCACGCCTCCAAGATGGATCCGCGTCCCGAGGACCGCAAGGAGGGTGAGATCGCCGAGGGCGCCGGTGAGCTGGGCTTCTTCCCGCCCTACTCCTGGTGGCCGCTGTGGTGCGCCCTCGCGCTCGGCGTGATCGTCTACGGCACGGCGCTGGCGGCGTGGTGGCTGGTCATCATCGGGTTCACCCTCGGCGCGGTCGTGTTGTGCGGCTTCGTCTTCGAGTACTACCGCGGCGAGCACGCCCACTGAGCGTCCCGCCGACTTCGGCTGAACCCGTCCGCGTCGTACGCTGGGCGGGTTCTTCCGTTCCACGACCGTTCCGCGGTCCGTTCCTGCAGGGGGTCTCGTCGCATGCGCTCTCGCGCGTCCCGGTCCGCGTCCACGCGCCCCGCGCTCCGTCGTACGGCGGTCGCGGCGGCGTTGTTGGCCGTCACCGGCCTGGCCGGCTGCGACTCCGCGGTGGGCGGCTCCGAGAGGGGTCCGGGCACGACAGGGGCCTCCGAGTCCGCCAAGCCCGAGCCCGTACGCCTCACGACGAGCTTCCGCGACGCCGGCGCGGTCCCGATCGATGAGCCGCTGACGGTCGGCACCGACGGCGGGACCCTGGACACCGTCACGGTGACCTCATCCGGGAGCGGCGTCGAGGGTCGTGTCGAGGGCACCGTCGACGGTGGCTCGTGGACGGCCTCCACCCGGCTCGAACCCGGCACCGACTACGTCATCACCGCCTCCGCCACGCGCAGCGACGGGCGGACGGTGGAGCGCACCCGCAGCTTCCAGACGGTCGACCTCACGCTCGACGAGCAGACCTACCCCGCCGTGGCGCCGCTCGACGGCGAGACCGTCGGGGTCGGGATGCCGGTCATCGTGACCTTCGACCTGCCCGTCACCAACCGCGCCCGGTTCGAGAGGCACATGCACGTCACCAGCACGCCGGAGCAGCGCGGGTCGTGGTACTGGCTGAGCGACCACGAGGCCCACTGGCGCCCGACGTCCTACTGGAAGGCCGGCACGGACGTCTCGGTCGAGCTCGACGTCAACAGCCTGCCCGCGGGCAACGGGATCTACGGACAGGAGTCGCGCAGCATCGACTTCCACATCGGCGATTCGGTCGTCAGCAAGGTCGACGTCCGCACCCACACGATGCGGACCTTCGTCAACGGCCGGCTCGCCCGCACCATGCCGATCAGCGCCGGCAAGGCGGGCTGGGAGACGCGCTCCGGCACCAAGGTGATCATCGAGAAGTTCCGCCGCAAGCGCATGAACGCCGCCACCATCGGCGTCGACCGGGACGACCCGGAGTTCTACGACCTCTCCAACGTCCAGTACGCGCTGCGCGTGACCTACTCCGGCGAGTTCCTCCACGCCGCGCCGTGGTCGGCGGGCTCGCAGGGGAGCGCCAACGTCTCCCATGGGTGCGTGGGCATGAGCCTGGCCGACGCGCAGTGGCTCTACGACCGTACGAGCCGCGGGGACGTCGTCGAGGTCACCGGCTCGAGCCGCTCGATGACGCTGGACAACGGCTACGGGGACTGGAACCTGTCGCAGGCGGACTGGAAGTCCGGGTCCGCCCTCTCCTGACGCACACCGGAAATGGGCGGTGCAACCCCATTGAGGACCCGTAGCGTCCTGGGTCGGTCCGCAACGTCGCGGGCCAACTCATCAGAAGGAAGGACGATGGAGCACCTGACCCCGACGCTCGTGAACTGGGCGTCGATCCTGGAGGACAACACCCGAGCGCAGGCGGAGCAGACGGCCGCGATGCCGTTCGTCCACCCGCACGTCGCCCTGATGCCGGACGCCCACCTGGGCCTCGGTGCGACCGTGGGCTCGGTGATCCCGACCCTTGGTGCGATCATCCCGGCTGCCGTCGGCGTGGATATCGGCTGCGGGATGATCGCCGTGCGCACCCAGTACGCCGTGACGGACCTGCCTGAGGACCGCAAGCCTGTCCGGCAGGCCATCGAGCGGGCCGTCCCGCTCAACGCCGGCGCCGCGAACGCCAAGGTCAGCCGTGAGCACACCGAGAGGCGTCTCGAGCACCTGCGCGACCTCGCCTCGGCGGCTCGCTTCGACCCCGGGTCGTACGCCGCGCGGTGGGATCTGCAGCTGGGCACGCTCGGGTCGGGCAACCACTTCATCGAGATCACCGCCGACGAGGCAGGCGGAGTGTGGCTGTTCCTCCACTCGGGCTCTCGCGGCGTCGGCAACCGGATCGCGCAGAAGCACATCGCGGTGGCCCGCGAGGCGTGCGAGGGGGTGGAGCTCCCGCACCGGGACCTGGCCTACCTCACCGAGGGGACCGAGGAGTTCGACGCCTACATCCGCGAGATGCGGTGGGCGCAGACCTACGCGCTGCTCAACCGCGAGGAGATGATGGACCGGGTCGTGCACCAGTTCGCCGAGTGGGTCGGGGGAGACGTGGAGCGGCGGGAGGAGATCAACTGCCACCACAACTACACCGAGCCGGAGCACCACTACGGCCGGGACGTCTGGCTCTCCCGGAAGGGTGCGATCAACGCCGAGCAGGGACGGCCCGGGCTGATCCCGGGCTCGATGGGGACCGCGTCGTATGTCGTGACGGGCAAGGGGAACCCCGTCTCCCTCAACTCCGCGCCGCACGGCGCCGGCCGGGAGTACTCACGCACGCGGGCACGCAGGACGTTCACCGCCGAGGACCTGCGGCGCGCGATGGTGGGCATCGAGTACCGCGACACCGACGCGTTCATCGACGAGATCCCCGCCGCCTACAAGGACATCGACCAGGTGATGGCTGACGCCGCCGACCTGGTCGAGGTGTGCCACGTGCTTCACCAGATCGTCAACGTGAAGGGCGACTGAAAGGACGACTGAGCGCGTCCGGGGACATCAGGTACGCCGAGGGCCCACCGGGATCATCCCGGTGGGCCCTCGGTCTCGACCGTGCTCGACAGCGCCGATCAGTGGTCGCGCAGCGGGACCTCGTCGGTGTCACGCAGGCGGTGGTCGTCGAACTGGTGACCGTCGACCGGGTGGTCGAGCCCCGACTGGAGCTCCGCCTCGTGCTCGGCGTGGTGGTGGGCCGCCTCGAGCTCGGCCGCGGTGGGCTTCTGCACGTTGTGGCCATACATCCACGACGACAGCTTGGCGCGCAGCTTGTCCGAGCGGGAGTTGGGTGCCGCCACCCCGGCCGCGTCGGTGTCGCTGCCGACCGGGTGGATGTGGTCGCGATCGCGCGCCGTGAGGGTGTAGGCCGCCTTGGTGTTGATCGGCAGGTGCCGCTCGGCGTACTGGCCCTCGGGGGAGCGGGTGATGATGCCCGTCTCGTAGCCGTGGAGGAGCAGCTCGTTGTCGTGACGCTGCAGCGAGATGCACCAGCGTCGGGTGATCCAGAAGGCCAGGAGCGGACCCACGAAGATGGCCACCCGCATGAAGTAGGTGATCTGGTTGATGCTGGCGTGCAGCTTGATCGCGATGATGTCGTTGCCGCCCGCGGCCCAGGCCAGGCCGTAGAACGTCATCAGCGCCACCATGACCGCGGTGCGCGTGGGCGCGTTGCGCGGGCGCTGGAGGAGGTGGTGGTCACGCTTGTCGCCGGTGATCCAGCTCTCGACGAAGGGCAGGAGCATGAGGACCACGAGCATGAGCGGCGGCACGATGAGGATCGGGAGCATCACGTTCCACGAGATGGTGTAGCCGAAGATCACGCTCTCCCACCCGGTGGGGATGATGCGCAGCAGCCCGTCGGGCCAGCCCATGTACCAGTCGGGCTGCGAGCCGGCAGTCACCTTGGTGGGGTCGTAGGGGCCGAACTTCCACACCGGGTTGATCGACAGCAGTCCGCCCATCAGGGCGATGACGCCGAAGACCATGAAGAAGAAGCCGCCGGCCTTGGCGGCGTACACCGGCAGCATCGGGAAGCCGACGACGTTCTGCTCGGTGCGGCCGGGGCCAGGCCACTGGGTGTGCTTGTGGTAGACGAGCAGCAGCATGTGCACGGCGATCAGCGCGAGCAGGATGCCCGGGATCAGGAGCACGTGGATGATGTAGAGCCGCGGGATGATCGACTCGCCGGGGAACTCGCCACCGAACAGCAGGAACGACATGTAGGACCCGGCCACCGGGGTGGCCTTCAGGAACCCGTCCGCGGCGCGGACGCCGGTGCCGGACAGCAGGTCGTCGGGGAGCGAGTAGCCGGTGAAGCCCTCGAGGGTGCCGAGCAGCAGCAGGAGGCAGCCGATGACCCAGTTGAGCTCACGGGGCTTGCGGTAGGCGCCGGTGAAGGCGACGCGGAGCAGGTGCACCATCATCGCCGCGATGAAGATCATCGCCGCCCAGTGGTGCATCTGGCGCATGAGCAGGCCGCCGCGGACGTCGAAGGAGATGTTGAGCGTGGACGCCATCGCCTCGGACATCCCGATGCCGCGCAGCTGGTCGTAGGAGCCCTCGTAGGTGACGTGACCCATCGACGGGTTGAACCACAGCGTCAGGAACACGCCGGTGAGGAGCAGCACGACGAAGCTCCACAGCGCGATCTCGCCGAGCATGAACGACCAGTGGTCGGGGAAGACCTTGCGCAGGTTCTTCTTCATCATCGTCGCGAGGCCGAGGCGGTCGTCGGCCCACGAGGCCAGCGATCCGGCGGGGCCGGGCTTCGATGCGGTCGCGGCCTCAGTGCGGTTGCTCGTCGCGACCTTGCTGGTGTCGACGCTCACTGCTTCTCACGCTCCCAGTAGCTTGCCCCGATGGGCTCGGTGAAGTCGCTCTGTGCGACCAGGTAGCCCTCATCGTCAACCGCCAGGGGCAGCTGGGGAAGGGGGCGGGCAGCCGGACCGAAGACGACCTTGGCGCCGTCGGCGAGGTCGAAGGTCGACTGGTGGCACGGGCACAGCACGTGGTGGGTGGTGCGCTCGTAGAGGGAGATCGGGCATCCCACGTGGGTGCAGATCTTGGAGTAGCAGATGATGCCGTCGACGGTCCACTTGTCCGGCTGGGTGGCGGGGGTGAGGTCGTCGGGGTCCATCCGGACGATGATGATCGCGCCCTTGGCCTTCTCGGCCTGCTCCTCGGCACCGTGGAGCTCGTGGTAGCCGTTCTCCTCGGTGGGGAACAGCGCCTCGGGGGCTGCGTTGACCAGGTCGCCGACCTCGATCTCGCTGGCGAGGATGGGCGTGCCCGTGACGTCGCGCACCAGGCGCATGCCCGGCTCCCAGATCGTGTGGGCAAGCTTGCCGGTGTCGAGCGCGTCGCCGGGGGCGAGGTCGCGCAGCAGCACGACGGCGGGGAGGCCGAGCACGGCCATGGAGCCGATCATCGTGTTGCGCACCAGCGGACGACGGCCGATGCCGGACTCGGCGACCCCGTCGTTGAGCGCCTGGATGGTGGCCTCACGGTCCTCGGCGGGGGAGGCCGCGGGGTGACGCATCTCGATCATCTCGGCGTCGGCCATCAGCTTGCGCGCCAGGTGGATGATGCCGATGCCGATGAACAACAGGCTCAGCCCCAGCGTCACCCCGAGGGAGACGGTGGAGGCGCCCATGCCGGCGAAGGTGTCCCAGTTGTCACCGACCTCGAAGGAGAAGTAGGCGACCACGAAGAGGAGGGCACTGATCATGGCCGCGACGAACATCGCGGCGATCTGGCGCTCAGCGCGCTTCTCGGCCTTGGGGTCGACGTCGGTGGGGCGCCAGTGGTGTGGCGGGAGCCCGGGGTCGGCGATCGGGTCGGCCTCGTGGTGGACGGGCACGTGGGACTCGTCGTACGTCGCCGGAGCGGCCATGCCGGACGGGTCACCGTAGGGCTCGGGCGTGCCGTCGGGGGCGTTGACCAAGCGGTCGCTGTCGTTGCTCACGCGTTCACCTTGCTCTTCTTGCTCCGGGTCGTGTGCGAGGCGATCCACACGGCGGCGCCCACGAGCGAACCGATGCCGACGAGCCAGGCGAACAGGCCCTCGGACACCGGGCCGAGCCCGCCGAGGGTGAAGCCGGCGTACTCGGGCGTCTCCTGGATGCTGTCGAGGTAGGCGATCACGTCGCGCTTGTCCTCCGGCGTCAGGTTGCCGTTGCTGAAGTTGGGCATCTGCTGCGGCCCGGTCAGCAGCGCCTCGTAGATGTACTTGCCCTCCACGCCGTGCAGGTTGGGGGCGTAGCCGCCGCGCGGCATGGCTCCGCCGGCGCCGTTGAAGTTGTGGCACGCGGTGCAGTTGGTGAGGAAGATCTGCCCGCCGCGGGCGATCGCCTCCTCACGCTCCTCCTCCGACAGTCCCTCGATGGAGTAGTCGGACTCGTTCGGGATGGCAGGACCCGGCGCCAGCGAGGCGACGTACGCGGCCAGGGCGGCAGTCTCCTCCTCGTCGAAGACAGGCTCCTTGCGAGGCGCCTGCGCCCCGGGGCTGGCCATCGGCATGCGCCCCGTGCCGACCTGGAAGTCGACCGCCGCGGCACCGACGCCGACCAGCGACGGGCCGAGCTGGTAGCCGTCGCGGACCGTGGAGATGCCCTCGGCGTTCTTGCCGTGGCAGGTGGCGCAGCTCGTCAGGAACAGCTCCTTGCCCTGCGCGATCTGGTCGGTGTCACTGGCCTGGCTGTTGGCCGGGGCGGGGGCCAGCGCCGTGTAGAGGGAGCCGCTGAGCACGAGGCCCAGGAACAGCACGACGAGGCCCGCAAGAGGCCCCCGACGATGCCGGGAGAGCCGACCAGCGGTTCGGTTGAGCAACTGCACGATGAGTCCTTGCCGGTTGCGGACGGTGTCGGTTGTTTGGGAGTGCTTACTTGATGACGTAGATCGTGAAGAACAGGCCGATCCAGACCACGTCGACGAAGTGCCAGTAGTAGGACACGACGATCGCCGTGACGGCTTGCTCGTGGGTGAAGCGCCTGGCCAGGTAGGTGCGGCCCAGCACGAAGAGGAAGGCGATCAGGCCGCCGGTCACGTGGAGACCGTGGAACCCGGTGGTCAGGTAGAACATCGTGCCGTAGGCCGAGCTCGGGATGGTCATGCCCTCGTGCATCAGCTCGGCATACTCGAGCGCCTGGCCGCCGATGAAGACCGCGCCCATGAGGTAGGTGAGGATGAACCACTCGCGCAGGCCCCACTTGGCGACGTTGAGCAGGGAGCCCGTACGGCCGACCTGGCCGCGCTCGGCGGCGAAGACGCCCCACTGGCAGGCGAACGAGGACGCCACCAGGATCACGGTGTTGGCCGTGGAGAACGGGACGTTGAGCTTCTCCGTCTCCTGCGCCCACAGCTCGGGGCTCACCGCGCGGATGGTGAAGTAGGCCGCGAACAGGGCCGCGAAGAACATCAGCTCGCTGGAGAGCCAGATGATCGTGCCCACGCTGACCATGCTGGGTCGGTCGTGGTGCCCGTGCAGTCGGGAGGCCGGAATCGCAGTTGCTGTCGCCACGAGCGACATTATTGCTTCATCGGGAGGCGGAGGGCACCCCGACCCCCTGTGTTGTCCCGTCATAAAGTTCACAGCGTGCTGCTCGCCCTGTCCACGCTCTCCGAGGAAGCCTCCGAGGCCCTTCCGCGATTCACGCTGGGGCGCGTCTTCACCGACTGGGGGATCGACCCGATCCCCTTCGTCGTCACGGTCTGGGCCGTCGGCCTGTACGCCCTCGGGGTGGTCGTCCTGCGCCGCCGGGGCGACCGCTGGCCGGTCGGCCGGACCCTCGCGTTCGTGGGGTTGGGGATGGGCGCGTTCTTCTTCGCCACGTCGTCCGGCCTGGGCCGCTACGACACCACGCTGCTGAGCGTGCACATGGTCCAGCACATGCTGCTGTCCATGGTGGTGCCGCTGGCGCTCGCGCTCGGGGCGCCGGTCACCCTGGCTTTGCGCACGCTGCCGCCGGCACCCCGAAGGTGGCTGCTGGCGCTGCTCCACTCCCGGGTGGCGAAGGTGCTGGCGTTCCCGCCGCTGGCGTTCGTGCTCTACGTCGCCTCGCCCTGGGCGCTCTACTTCAGCTCCTGGTACGACGCCAGCCTGAGCTCGGCGTACGTCCACGAGATGATGCACGTGCACCTCGTGCTCGTCGGCACGCTCTTCTTCTGGCCGTTGATGGGCGTCGACCCGGTCCCGGGTCGCGTCAGCCACCCGTTCCGGGTGCTCCTGACGCTCATGACGCTGCCGTTCCACGCGTTCCTGGGTGTCACGATCATGGGCCAGACGACGCTGATCGGCGGGGCGCACTACCTCGAGCTCCGCGAGGGGCCGATGGGCTCCTGGCTGCCTCCGGTGCTGGACGACCAGCACCTGGCTGGCGGCATCCTCTGGGCCAGCGGCGACCTGATCGGCGTGCTGTTCTTCGCGGTGCTGTTCACCCAGTGGGTGCGCCAGTCGATGAGGGAGGCGGCACGGGAGGACCGTCGGCTCGACCTCGCCGAACGGCGCTCGGCCCCCTGACGGGGAGCGAGGCTCGGTGGTCGAGGCGCGAGCGCGCCGACGCACCGATACGATGCCCACGTGAGCACCGCCACTCCCGACAGCCGCCCGATCAAGGTCCTCGTCTACAGCGACGACATCAACACCCGGCAGCAGGTGATCCTGGCGCTGGGCCGTCGCCCCCACCCGGACCTCCCGGAGCTCGAGTACGTCGAGGTCGCCACGGAGCCGGTCGTCCTGCAGAACATGGACTCGGGCACCATCTCCCTCGCGATCCTCGACGGCGAGGCCGTACCGGCAGGTGGCATGGGCATCGCCAAGCAGCTCAAGGACGAGATCTACCAGTGCCCCCCGGTCATCGTGCTGACCGGCCGCCCGCAGGACGCCTGGCTCGCCACCTGGTCTCGCGCAGAGGCCGCCGTGCCGCACCCGATCGACCCGATCCAGCTCGCCGAGGCCGTCATCGGCCTGTTGCGCCCGTCGGTGCCGGCCACCACCTGACCTCCTCGCGGGTCGAGGAGGTTGCTCAGCAACCGTCTCGAAACCCGGCCACACGCACGTCCTGGCGATCTGAGGGTCTGAAACACTCGGGCCCATGTCCCACACCTGGCCCGACGTCCTCTCCACCCTGGTCGCCGGCAGCGACCTGACGACCGAGCAGGCGCGATGGGCCATGGACGAGGTGTTCGCAGGAGCTGCGACCCCCGTCCAGCTCGCCGGGCTCGTGGTCGCGCTGCGTGCCAAGGGCGAGACGGTCGAGGAGGTCTCCGGCATCGCCGCGGCCATGCTGGCCGCCGCCAACCCGATCTCGGTGCCGGGCCGGCTGCTCGACATCGTCGGCACCGGCGGCGACCGCTCGATGTCGGTCAACATCTCCACGATGGCGGCGATCGTCGCGGCGGGTGCGGGAGCGCGCGTCGTCAAGCACGGCAACCGGTCGGCGTCCTCGCAGTCGGGCTCCGCCGACGTGCTCGAGGCGCTCGGCATCCGGCTCGACCTCGCGCCCGCGCGGGTCGCCGAGGTGGCGGAGGAGGCGGGCATCACTTTCTGCTTCTCCGCGGCGTTCCATCCCGCCATGCGCCACGCCGCCGTGCCGCGCCGCGAGCTCGGCATCGCCACCACCTTCAACATCCTCGGTCCGCTGACGAACCCCGCGCGTCCGCAGGCGCAGGCCATCGGGTGTGCCGATCCCCGGATGGCACCGGTCATGGCCGGCGTGCTGGCCGAGCGCGATGTGGACGCCTGGGTGTTCCGCGGCGACGACGGGCTCGACGAGCTGACCACGACCACCACCTCGACCCTGTGGCGCGTGCACGGGGGAGAGGTCACCAGGCTGACGATCGACCCGGCCTCGGTCGGCATCGGCCGTGCGACCACCGAGGACCTCCGCGGGGGAGACGCCGCCCACAACGCCGACGTCGTACGCCGACTGCTGGCGGGGGAGACGGGTCCGGTGCGCGACGCCGTGGTGCTCAACGCGGGGGCGGCGCTGGCGGTCTACGACTCGCCGGACGACGACGACCTCGAGTCCGCCCTTGCCGCTGGAGTCAGCAAAGCTGCCCAGGCGATCGACTCAGGGGCGGCACAGGACGCGCTGGAGCGCTGGGTGGCTGCGACGTCGGGCTGACGTCAGGGTCAGCCAAACCAGTGAGCGCTCTTGCCCAGCATGCGGCCGCGAGGGGAGTAGACCACCTGGACCAGGCCCTGCTTGGTGCAGGGGCGGTAGTGGTACAGCAGGTTCGGGGCACCGAGTCCCGTCTCGCTACCCGCGGTATCGAAGATCTTGTGCACCTTGGTCATGGTCATGCCTTTGGTGACGCGGTCGTACTCGTGCCGGGAGACGCACCGGGGCGTGTCCGCTTGGGCCATGGGAACGGCGACTGTCGTTGCCGTGAAGGCAACAAGGATCGCGGCCGCGAGTCTGCGCATGGCGGGTCTCCTTCGTCGACAGTGCCGCCAAATCTAGGCGCGTCGCGCCGTCCGCGGAGCAGAATCGCCAGACTGGGACCTCAGGGGATCTCGAGGACGTACGACTCGCCTTCGCGCCGGAACCCGAGCCGGTCATAGTAAGCGCCCACCATTCCGGGTGGCGTCACCACGCGCCGCACCCCGCGCTCGCTGAGCAGACCGCTGCGCCGCCAGACGAACTCGCCGGGGGAGAAGTCGCGATAGCGCGGCGTGACGTAGTCGAGCATCACGTGGGCGGTCTCGCCATCCTCACGCAGCAGCACGACACCGACGGTCTCGTCCCCCTTCTGGACGAGGAAGGCGTCGTGCGTGGAGGACGGATCGTGGACGAACTCTGGGTTGAACTTGAGGATGTCGGCGCCGTGCACCCGCAGCACGTGCCGCAGGTACTCGTCCGTGGGAGTTACCTCGAGGACCTGGAACGCGGTCTCGTCGTGGCGCTCGCGCAGGAGCTGGACGATGAACCACGCGTTGATGGCGACCAGGACGGTGTTCATGCCGACCATGGGCCAGACCTCGAGCATCGCGTTGAAGACGATGAGGAGGACGCAGGCGATCGCGTTGAGGACGCGCAGGCGCAGGACGCTCGCTTGGAGGAGCGAGTAGACCAGCAGGGCGCTCCCGCCCCATCCGAGGACGTCGAGCCAGTGGTCAGCGAGCCAGGTCACGGCGGGGAGACTATCCCCCGCCGTGACGGCTCACGGCATCCTCGGACTACTTGACCGTGACGCTCCACTTGTCGGGCTTGACCAGAGGATTTCCGGCTTCATCCTTGATGCGGGTGTAGGTGAGCTTGATGAGGTAGGTCTTGCTGCGCTTGAGCCTGCTGGCCGGCTTGAGGGTGGCCTTGCGCCCGCCCTTGGTGATCGCCACCTTGGCTTTGAGCGGCTTCTTCTTCCCCTTCTGGTACAGGCGCATGGTCTTCTTGCTGACGCCCTTGACCTTCTCGCTGAACGTCGCGACGAAGACGGACTTCCGGGTCGCCTGTTCGCCGGGCTTCATGGTCTTGATGGTCGGAGGCGTTCCGTCCACGCGGAAGCTTCCATTCAGGCTCGTGCCGAGGGTCTTGCCGGCGGCATCGAGGGCGGTGACGGACCAGGTGTAGCTACCTGTGGCGACAGCCTTCGTCGTCGCGTAGGCGTTGCCCGGGGTGGAGACGTTCGCCAGCCGATCGCCGCTGCTGCTCGTCGCTGTGACGTTGTAGGCAGAGGCACCCGGGACGTCGGTCCAGGTGAACAGCACGCCGGCGGCCGGCTGCCAGGATCCGTTGGCCGGGGCGGTCAGCGTCGGGGCCGCACCGAGGGACCTGAACTCGAAGGGGGTGGACCACGGACCCGGGTTGCCGGTCGCGTCGGTGCGACGTACCCGCCACACGTAGGCCGTCGGGTCAGCCGGGATCGGCTGGGTCCACGTGTAGGCGGGTGTCTTCACGGTGGTGGTGAAGAGGCGGTTGACCGATGAGAAGGACCGGTCATTGTTCCGGTAGACCTCGACGGTGTAGCTCGCCGCGAAGGCCTGCGGTGCCCAGCGCAGCGGCACCGTCCCCGAGACGGTCGCCCCGTTTCCTGGCGACTGGAGATCGACCGCCGGGCTCTCCTTGGTCAGGGCCTGCACGGTGGACCAGGTGAGGCCCTGTCCTTCGGAGTCGGTCGCCTGGACCCGCCAGTAGAGGGTTCCCTCAGGGTAGAGCCGGTCCCAGGCGGTGTAGGTCGTCTGGTCGACGACCTGGTCGTCGAGGAGAGGAGCCTGGAAGGACGGCTCGTTGTCGACCTCGATGTGGTAGCCGCGAGCCGACTGGTTGCCGGTCTGGCCCAGCCACGGGGTGGCGAGGTTCGTGGCGCGGTAGTCGTCCCAGCTGAACGAGATCTCGGTCCCCGCGCCGCTGGAGGTGCTCAACCCCGTGACAGGCGGCGAGACCTTGCGGAAGGCCTTGGTGCCGAGCGTGAACGGGCTTGAGATGGGCTGCGGTCCGCACCCGCTCGCCGCGCACGCACGGACGTACCAGTGGTAGGCCTGGCCGGCGGAGCTGTCCGGCAGCGCCGAGACCTGGTCGCCGTGCGCCAGGGCCAGCATCGTGTTCGTGGTTGAGATCGGAACGCTCTTGCTGGCGAGGACGGACGTCGTGAACTTGTTGTCCTGGCCGATGTAGACGGAGTATGAGGTAGCGCCGGGCATCGGGTCCCACGAAAAGACAGGCGTCGTGGGCACGCTGTCACACAGGGTCGAGGCGCATCCGGACCCTCCGCCGGTGACGGCCACCTTCATGCCCTGGACCTCAGCGGTGGGGTCGAACGTCGCTGGGGGAGTCGAGGGCTGTGTCCAGTCGATCGCCTGCGGGACCGACGCGAACTGACCAGGCAGGCCGGTCTTCTCGTACGGCTTGTCGAGCGGACGGACCATCCAGTACGTCGTGCCGCTGGACTTGTAGCCGCAGTCATTGGCGCTCCGCGGCACGTAGGTCGTTCCGGAGGTGCGGCACGTGCGGGAATTGACCGAGAAGTTGAGGTCGCTCGCCACGATGAGCTCGTAGTCGGATGCCTGCGGCACAGGCGTCCACTCGTAGTACGGACGGGAGCTGGTCAGTGCGGCCGGCGACGAGTAGCTGCCGACGGGGTGGACTGCCTGCGGCTGGTGCTCGTAGACGCGGTTGAAGCCGAAGTTGGTCTGAGCCCAGCTCGTCGCCTGGCCGTTGAGGTCGATCGCACGCACACGCCACCAGAACTGGTCGTTGGCGAGGGTGGTGTACGGGGAGAAGCGGGTGCCCTGGACGCCCGAGGCGGTGGTCGTCGACCCCGGATCGAACGTGGGGCCGTCGGAGATCTGGACGTCGTACGCCCGTGCGCCCGGCACGGGCTCCCAGTCCAGCACCACGTCGCTCACCTTGGTGTCCACACTGTCGGTGGGGGAGACGAGAGACGGCTTGGCCAGGGGCAGAATGTTGAAGCTGAGGGGGTTGGAGGGCAGCGAGACAAGTCCGGCAGACTTGACGGCCGTCACCCGCCAGAACCAGTCACCCTCACCCAGCGGGTCGGGCACGACGAGGTTGGTCGCCTTGGTGGAGTAGGACTTCGAGCCGACGAAGTCGGAGTCGCCGTCCACCTCGACCGTGTACGACGTAGCGCCAGGGCTGCCCAGCCACTGGAGCAGCGGCGGGTTGCCCGGCTGGTCCAGGTTGGCGCCCCCGGCGGGGGCCGTCGGGACAGGCACGCTCACCGGTGACACGGTGATGGGGTCCCCCTCGCGCCACGCAGACGTGTCGGAGCCCTTCACGGTCCGCACCCGCCAGAACTGCTTCCCGGACCGGAGCGCGGCCGTCGGCGTTGCCCGGAAGTTCACGGTGCTGAGGGAGAGCTCGGGGGACCCGAAGCTGCTGTCGTTGTCGACCTGGACCTGGTATCCGGTCGCCTTGGCGACCGGCGCCCACGCGAGCGCTGGGACGCTCGCGCCCTCGGGTGTCGCGCTGAGGCCGGAAGGTGATGCGACGGCCGCCTGCGCGGTCGGTACAGCCATGGTCGTGGCGACCAGCGCCAGTGCGGCACCGGCCCCCGTGCGCGCGATGATGTTGGACATCCCGGAGAGTTCCCCTCGTGGTGTGGCTCAGACCCGGTCACGCTAGATCGCACGCGGGCACCGCGGTTCGGGAATGGCCCTGACTAGTCACAAATGACTAGAGGGTTCGTCCGATCGGTCAGCGGGGGGCTGGCGCTACGGTGATGCCATGATCACCGCCATCGTGTTCGTGAAGGCCGACGTCGCGCGCATCCCCGAGGTCGCGGAGGCGATCGCCTCCCTCGACGGAGTGAGCGAGGTCTACTCGGTGACTGGGCAGATCGACCTGATCGCCCTCGTACGCGTGCGCGAGCACGAGGACGTCGCGTCCGTCGTGGCCGACCGGCTCAACAAGGTCGAGGGTGTCACGGAGACCGAGACGCACATCGCCTTCCGCACCTATTCCAAGCACGACCTCGAATCGGCGTTCAGCATCGGGCTCGACTGAGACGTCCAACGCGATCGTCGGACGAGCTCACGGGAAGGGCTGCACGGACGGTGCTTCGTCGATCGTGAAGATCTTCATCACCCAGTAGTACTGGCCAACGATCCCCGCCACTGCGAGTGCGACCGGCACCAGCCACTGCATGAGGGAGTCGGCTCGACTGCCGGACGTCGTCCGCGGCTCGAGGAGCGGCGACAACGGGAAGATCGCCAGCAGGATGTAGCGCAGGATCCCGGCGCTCGGCTTCGTGGCGGCGAACATGTAGACCATGTAGATCGGTGCCCACCAGCGCACGGTCGCGGGGAGAGTCTTGGCGGTTGGACGGAGCGCAGCGTAGGCCACCAGCGCAAGGACCGGGAGGACGAATGCGCCGACGATTGCAGGGTTGGCCGCGGCGAGAGTGAGCCAGTTGACCGTGGCGCCGCCGAGCGACTTGTTCGTCGGCCAGGCGGCCATGGTCTCGGTGAAGGCGGAGGTATTGCGAGTCACGACCGCCGCGATGGCCGGCCACACGGCCGCCATCGCGACGCACGCGACGCACGCTACGGCTGAGACCACTCGCTCCCGGCGCGGGAACTCCACGACGTCGCGCCGGCGCCACCGCACGACCCACGTTGCGGCAGCGAGCAGGCCCAGGGGGAGCAGCAGCGGCCGCGTGACGGACAGGAGCGCGGCCCAGACAAGGAACCACCCGTGTCTCTGAGTGGACAGGGCGTGCAACGCGAGAACCACCAGCAGCAGCGACATCGACTCGGTGTAGGCGACCTGCAGGACCGGCGCCGACGGGAAGCAGCACAGGGCCAGGACCAGGGTCGTTGCTGCGTAGTCGTCCATCCATTCGCGCACCATGCCGTAGAGGACCACCATCGCGACGGCGCCGCAGGCGAGGCTCACGACCGTCGCCGCGAGCGGGAACTCGATCCTGGCGATCATCATCAGCAGCCGCACCAGGAACGGATAGCCCCCGCTGAAGGCCCACTCGTTCGGCACGACCTCCCCGCCGACCTCGGGCAGGGTGGTGGGATAGCCGTTCTCTGCGATCGTTCGGAACCACTGACCGTCCCAGTTGGAGACCACCCCGAGGTACCCGGGGGACTCGGGTGTGGGCGTGGTGAGCTTGTAGCCCGGCGTGGTGCTGGTGATCGCAGCCTGACGGCTCGCCCCGATGTGCAGCAGGATTCCGTCGATCACGCGGGTGATCGCGTAGATCACCAGGGGCACCAGCGTCCAGCGGTGTTCAGTGAGGCGTGGTCGTGGCATGGATTGCTTTCCCGGGACGGCGGACGAGGAGGTTGCGGCCGTGAGCGTACGCGCTCGGTCGGTCCCGGCGCGGGAGAACATCACTGGCTCCGAGGTCGGGGTCAGCGCACCGGTCGGTGCACCGGCGAGGGCAGTCTCTTCTCGTCGAACGGCACGAGGGAGAGCCTCGACTGGCTGGCCGCGTCGTAGAGGGCCAGGTGGCGGGCCGCCCCACCCAGCGGGCAGATCCACTCGCCGTCGACGTCGACGAGCCGGACGCCGGGCGACTCCAGCCACCGCAGGATCCGCTCGGACTCCTCCGCCGTGGCCGCCGGCACCGGTCCCGGCGCTCCGCTGACGGTCTCGGCGCTCGCGGTGAGCTCGCGGACGTACTGGTGGGCGTCGGCGCCTGATGGGATGACCCCGGCGGCGGCGAGACGGCCGTGTCGGACGACGTGGACCGACCATCGGCCGGTGTCCTCGCGTCGCGCGGCCACGATCTCCGGGCACCGGGTGAGGGCAGAGAGTCGCTGGGTGCGCGCGGCCGCGCGGACGAAGGTGGCGAGCCGGTCGCGGTGGACGCCTGCCTCCTCGAAGCGCTCCCGGTCCGCCAGAGCGGTCATCCGCTCGTTGATCGTCTCGACGACCTCGTCGGGACTCCGCAGCAGCGTGTCACGCAGCCGGCGTACGACGGCACCGTAGGTTGTCTCGTCGGTCGACCCGTCGCAGGGGGAGAGGCAGCGGCCCATCTCGGCCAGCACGCAGGCCGTGCCCGACGGGACCCGCGGCAACCGTCCGCCGCACTGGCGCACGGGGAAGGTCTCGTGGAGCGCGGCGAGGCACTTCTCCGCGGTCTTCTTGGACGAGAAGGGGCCGAGGTAGTCGGCGTCGTCGTCGAGCACCATGCGGACCAGGGACAGGCGGGGCCAGGCCTCGCGGGTGAGCTTGACGAAGTGGACCTTCTCGGGGAAGCGCGAGCGGCGGTTGTAGCGCGGCTTGTGCTCGGCGATCAGGCGCAGCTCACGGACCTCGGCCTCCAAGGGCGTCGCGCACTCGATCCCGGTGACCGAGGTGGCCAGACCGACCATCTCGCCCATCCGGGTCCGGGTCTCGGAGGAGGTGAAGTAGGTGCGGACGCGGGTGCGGAGGTCGCGGGACGTGCCGATGTAGAGGACGCGCGATCGGTCGTCGCGGAAGAGGTAGACGCCAGGAGCGTGGGGGAGGCCCTCGGCCAGGTGGCGCTTGCGGCGCTGGGCGGTGCTGACCCTGGCGGAGAAGGTCTGGAGCTCCTCCAGGGTGTGCACGCCGAGTCCGCCGAGTCGCTCCATCAGGCCGTGGAGGACGTCGACCGTGGCCCGGGCATCGGAGAGTGCGCGGTGGTTGGGGGTGGTCGAGGAGTTGAAGACCTTGGCCAACGAGGACAGCTTGCAGTTGGGTGCGTCGTCGCGGGTGATCACGCGCCGTGCGAGCTTGGCCGTGTCGAGCACCTCGAACCTGGGCCACGGACGGCCCTGCTCCCGGGCGAAGTGCTGGAGGAAGCCGACGTCGAACGGGGCGTTGTGGGCCACCAGGACGCACCCGGCGGCGAACTCGAGGAACGCCGGCAGTGCCGACTCGATCGGCGGCGCATCGTGGACCATCGAGTTGCTGATGCCGGTCAGCACGGCGATGAACGCGGGGATCTCGGCGTGCGGGTTGACGAGGGTCTGGAACTCGCCGAGCACCTCGCCCCCTCGCACCTTCACCGCACCGATCTCGGTGATCATCGAGCCGCCTGCGGCCGAGCCGCCGGTCGTCTCGAGGTCGACCACGCAGAAGGTGAGGTCACGCAACGGCCGCCCCAGCTCGTCGAAGCTGCGCTGCGCCTCCCAGCGGGACTGCTCCCGCATCGGTCGGTGGGCGGTGGTGCTCATGTCTGACGACGCTAGACGTGGCATCCGACAATGCGGCGGACGGCGCGCGCACTACGCTGACCCCGCCGACCCTCGACGAGACCCCCACCAGAGGAGCACCTGTGGCTGACGAGACCGCCGACCTCCGCGTCCCCGGCGCCGGCGAACGCTGGCGCTGCGCGGGCTGCGGCAACCTCACCCGCTTCGACGTCACCCGCACCCGCCGGACGACTGAGTACTGGCACTTCGACCTCGCAGGTGAGCACCAGGTCGAGGAGGAGATCGTCCTCGCGGAGGCCGTCGAGGCCGTCTCGTGCCGCTGGTGCGGTCGGGCCGACGCCATCGAGGTCGTGGATCGGGCCTCGGCCGACACCGCCGGCGACCCGGCCGCCGGCTGACGAGACGTCCGTGACTGTCCCGGAGGCACTGCCAGAGCGGCTCCGCCTGCGGGTGGTCGCCCTGGTCTCTGCGGTGCTGCCGACGGTCACTCCGGTGCCCGCGCCGCTGCGCAAGGTCGCCGGCTTCGCGCCCGCCCGGCGCGCGCGGCTCGGCGGCAGCGCCATCTGGGAGGCCCTGGCTGACGACGACTTCCGCGAGCGTGCCGCAGTCCAGGTGGCTGCCGTTCCGGCGGGCGAGGACAACCCAGTGGACGCCGCGGCCCGGGCGTGGCTCTCCCGCGACGAGGGCTGGGAGTCGCTGGTCACCGACCTCGTCGCGACCCTGGACGAGGCGGAAGCACGCGCCGACCAGTCCCAGGCCGAGCTCGGTCGTCTCGGCGCGCAGGTGGCGTCCCTCCAGGCGGAGCTGGCCTCGTCGAAGGCCGAGCATCGCGACGAGCTGGAGCGTGCGAGGGCTGACTACAAGGTGCTGCGGCAGCGGCTGGGTGACGCGCGCAGCTCGGTGCGGGCGGCCGAGGCCGAGCGTGACGCGGCCCTCGCCGTCCGCGACCAGGCGGTGGCAGCTGCTGAGGCCGCGACCAGAGCAGCCGATGCGGACGTACGCCGGCTCCGGGCCCAGCTCGACGAGGCGGAGACCGGGCTGGCGGCCACCCGCCGTGACGCGCGCTCGGAGCGGGACGCGGCGACGATCCGGGCGCGCCTGCTCCTCGACGCGGTGGTGGATGCCGCCACGGGCCTCCGTCGTGAGCTCGGCCTCGCGGCCGTCACCGGTTCGCCTGCCGACTCGGTGGAGGCGGCGCTCGCGGGCGTGGACGCCGCTCCCTCGTCCAGCGCGCCCGCGACCCCGGCGTTGCTGGAGCAGACACTCGGACTGCCCCGCGCTCGACTGATCATCGACGGCTACAACGTCACCAAGGAGGCCTGGCCCTCGGCCACCCTCGAGGCGCAGCGCAGCCGGCTGGTCGCCGCCCTCGGACCGCTGGTGGCGCGATCGGGGGCGGAGACCACGGTGGTCTTCGACGCCGCCGAGTCCACCTCCCGGACCGCCATGCCGGCCCCGCGCGGCGTACGCGTGGTCTTCAGCCCGGAGGGCGTGATCGCCGACGACGTGATCCGGCAGCTGGTGGCGGCCGAGCCACGCGGGCGCGTGGTCGTGGTGGTGACGGCGGACCAGGAGCTGGCGAAGGACGTCGTACGCAGCGGCGCCCGGGCGGTGCCGGCGTCCTCGCTGATCGGCGTCATCTCCGCGTGACGGACGTGGACACGGCGCGCCGCGACACGCCGCGGAGCCGTTGTCGGTGGCTCCTGTCACCGTTCGGAGCATGACGACACGGATCGACTGCGACACCTGCCAGGTGAGGGGGCTGCACTGCCACGACTGCGTGGTCATGGTGCTGCTGGGTCCGCCACCGGAGCTGACCATCGACGACGACGAGATGGCGGCGCTGGACGCGCTGGCCTCAGGAGGACTGGTGCCGCCGCTGCGGCTCGTGGATCCGGTCGCGGGCCCGGTAGTCGAGTCCGCCTGAGGCCCCAATCTGCCAAATTCGCCCCTGAGCGCGATGCGGAAGGGGATGATTCCCCCATGCGGGGGGAGCAGTGGACGTTGTCTCACCTGCCCGCACTGGACGGTATTCGCGGGCTCGCCATCGCCTTTGTCATGGTGGCCCACTCGCCGGTCTCCGGCATCCACGGTGCGGGGACCATCGGCGTCACGATGTTCTTCACACTCAGTGGATTCTTGATCACCGCGCTACTCCTGCAAGACATCCAGGCTCACCACAGGGTGCGGCTGGGGCGATTCTTCGTTCGGCGTGCCCGCAGGCTCGCGCCCGCACTCCTGCTGTTCCTGGCCGCGATGGGGGCCTTGGCGCTGATCTCGACCAGCCCGGTGATGCCGACGAGCAGCGACTTCTGGGGTGCACTGCTGTATGTCGGTAACTACACGAGCGCCATGGACGCACGCGACACGACGATCTCCCACACCTGGTCCCTGGCGGTGGAGGAACAGTTCTACCTCGTCTGGCCCTTGGTGCTGATGTGCTCTGCCCGCTTGTCCCGTGGTCGTTGGTTGGTGCCACTGTTGGCGACTCTCATCAGCTTCGCCATCATTGGTCGGTATCTCTCTTGGGACGGCGGGGCGGGGATCCTGGTCGTCTCGTTCGCCACCCATCTCCGCATGGACGGACTGCTGGTCGGATGCTTGTTGGCCGTGTACCTGCACCGTCGCGGAACGAATCGGGTTCCGACGGCGGTCCCTGTGGTCACCACGATTGCACTCGTGCTCCTGATGTTCGTCGGCATCCGTAGCGCGTTTCTCGTGGTCGTCACCGTGGTCCCGATACTGACGGCACTGATGCTTCTGGCTGCCACGAGTGGTGGTGCGGTGTGGCTAGCCGCGCGCCCGCTCCAGCTACTGGGCCAGCGCTCATATGGCATCTACCTGTGGCACTACCCGATATTCGCCCTTGCGGCGGCGGCAGACACGAAGTTCGGCGCGGCCGTGTGGGCGGGCGCACTGTCCCTGACCGCTCTGATCGCCCACCTCTCCTGGCGTTGCGTCGAAGAGCCGTTCCTCAAGAAAGATCCTCCGAATCGCCGCGAAGATTGGCGAGGGCTCCGCACGCGGTCTAAGGTGTCCCCTGACGTCCGTGGAAGTGGGTCACCCGGCCCGCGCGGGCGTCGCGCCGAGTCGTAGGCCACGCCCCTGCATCACCCGTGGTCGACGAGCCGGGGAACCACACTTCCCCCTGGGGTGAATCCCCTGCAAGGCGCACTGCGCAAGCGGTGCGTGGAGCAGGGGTAGGACATGTCGTGCCGAACCCGTCAGCTCACCTGGTAGGCGTACGACACCCCCGAGGAGTTCCCCCGCTCGTGGCTCACACCCGCAAGCGAGTAGGCGCGGCCGTTCTTGGTCTGTGCGCCATCGCTGCCATCGCATTCGTTCCCGCGACACCCGCCCAGGCCGACCCCGACATCAAGGACGTCAAGGCACGCGTCGACCGCCTCTACCACGAGGCGGAGGTGGCACAGGAACGCCTGCACGACGCCAAGCTCGACCTCGCTGACCTCCGTCGCGACCTCGCTGGCCTCAAGGCCGACCAGGCCCGTCAGGACGAGCGTCTCGACGTCGTGCGTGACCAGGTCTCCGACGCCGTCGTGCGACAGCTGGAGGGCGAGGGGATCTCCACCGTCGGCCAGATCGTCGTCTCAGAGAACCCGGGTTCCTTCCTCGACAGCCTGTCCACGATGTCGTCCTTCAACGACCTGCAGGCCTCCCTGCTGGCCGACTACGACACCGAGCTCGAGGCCCTCGAGATCCGTCGCGAGGCCACCGACGCGCGGACGAAGGAGATCGCCGAGCTCACCGAGCAGCTGAGCGTCGAGAAGGAAACCGTCGACGACAAGCTAGCCGAGGCCAAGAGCGTGCTCGCCGACCTCGAGGCCGAGGAGCGTGAGCGACTGCTCGCCTCGCGCGGCGCCACCACCCGTATGCCCAGCTCGGTCCCGGCCTCCGGCCGTGCCGCGGCCGCCGTCCAGTACGCCATGGCGCAGGTCGGCGACGCCTACGTCTACGGCGCGATGGGCGAGAACGCCTTCGACTGCAGCGGCCTGACGATGCGTGCCTGGGCCCAGGCCGGGGTCTCGCTGCCGCACTCCTCGAGCGCCCAGTACGGCTCGGGTCCGCACATCGCCGCGAGTGACCTCCAGCCGGGTGACCTGGTGTTCTACTACAGCCCGATCAGCCACGTCGGGATGTACATCGGCAACGGCATGATCGTCCACGCCGCCAACCCGGGTACCGGGGTCGCCGTCTCCGGCCTCTACTCGATGCCCTACGTCGGCGCGGTCCGTCCTGGCTGACCTGCAGACCTCGAAGGCCGGTCGTCCACTCCTGTGGGCGGCCGGCCTTTCGCTGTGCCTGGTCGCCGTGCTCGCGGTGGTGCTGACGCGGGGTCCGCATGACGTCGACCCGCGCCCTGTCGACGTACCCCGGGCCAGTCCTGCGGCCGCGGCAGCCGCCCTGACGGCGTTCGTGGACGCGGTGGACTCCCGTGATTCCGTGGCGCTGGCGTCCCTGGCGCCGATGGACGAGGCCGCCGCCGCCGAGCTTCTCTCGGGCATCGCTCGCAACGCCGACTCGCTCGACCTGCGCAGTGTGAGTGCCCGCTACGTCGACCAGGTGGGCACAGTAGCGCCCGACGGGACGTGGACGGGGATCGTCGAGCTCACGTGGCAGCTTGGCGGCATGGACCCGGCGCCGTCGACCGCCGACGTCGCCGTGGCGTTCGCACCCGACGACGTGGGCCTGGGCATCTCACGCTTCAGCTCCGGCGACGACAGCAGCGCACGGGTGCCGCTCTGGTTGCGAGGGCAGCTCTCAGTCGCCCGTGCCGACGGCGTCCTGGTCATGCTCGACGGGACCTGGCGCGAGGCCACATCCGTCGCGCAGCGTGTCACGCGCGGCATCGAGGTCGTCAACCGAGTCCTGCCGGAGTGGAGGTCGCCGGTGGTCGTCGAGGTGCCGGCCACCGCCAGTGACCTCGACGAGACGCTCGGCGCAGCCCCTGGGACGTACGCTGCGATCGCCGCGGTGACCACGACCGCGGGAAGCGGCACGGGTACGGACGCGCCTGTCCACGTCTTCGTGAACCCGGACGTGACTGCGGGACTGCGACGTGCCGGGGCGCAGGTGGTGTTGAGCCACGAACTGGTCCACGTCGCCACCGATGCGGCGCGCACCCCGATGGAGACCTGGCTGCTGGAGGGGTTCGCGGACTATGTCGCGCTGCGTGACACCAACCTTCCGGACCGGACGACGCTCGGCAGGGCGATCGAGCTGGCGCGCCGTGAGGGTGTGCCGGACGCGCTGCCGTCGGCTGCCGACTTCGACACCCGCGCGCGTGATCTCCAGGCGCGCTACGAGCAGGCCTGGTTGGCCTGTCGCATCGTCGCCGAGAGGCTGGGGGAGCAGGCTCTGGTGTTCATCTACGAAGCGGCAGCCGCTGGGGAGCCGGTCGATCGATCGCTGCGTCGTGCCGGCCTCCCGGCGGCCGAGCTCACGGGGGAGTGGCGCAGCCGTCTGCGGCAGCTGGTCGGATGAGTTCGCATCGACCTGGCACGTGCCGTCAGGACGAAGGCACGAGCAGCACGTAGCCCTCGTCCTCGGCGACAGACGTCCAGCCACGCTGGTCGACCAGTGCCGTCGCCAACGGTGAGTTGTCGAGGAGGACGGCGGCCTCGGGATCCCAGCGGTCGAACGTGTCCTCCCAGCCGCCGGCCACGGCCTGGGTGCGTCCGTAGTCGCGGAGGTGCTGGACGGAGTACGCCTCGGACATCCCGTCGACGACAGGTGTCAGGTGGGGGTGGCGCCAGCGCAACCAGCCGCCGAGCTTGTAGTCGTTGAAGACGACTCCTGGCTCGAGCGCCTCGAGACCGGAGTCGAGTCCCGCCGGGATCTTGGTCGGCTCCTCGGCGGTGTGCGGGACGACCAGTGCCGCGACGCCGGCGATCACGATGGCGCTGATCCGGAGCGACCACGATGCGCGAACAGTGGGCGCCTGGAGGTCTCGCCCCAAGAGGCTGTGGAGCGTGGCTGCGACCAGCGGGCTCACGGTCAGGGCACCGAGCGCGACTGTACGCGTCGAAAGCAGGATCCAACCCACGGCTAACGCCAGGAGCATCACCTCGGTCCACGGGATGCGCCGCGTGGAGCGGGACCACGCGACCACGATCACGGCGACCATGAGCGCTGCGACGGCTGGTCCGGGGGAGCGGAAGGACGGGGCTTGCCACTCGGTGATGAACGCACCCACGCCGGCTACTGCCAGAGGGGCTCCGAGAAGGGCTGGTCCGACGGGGGTCAGGGCCGCAACCACGACGCTCGCGAACGGGACGGCCGCGAGGCGTCGGGCGTTCGTGTGGTCGAGCCGCCCATCCAGCGCCAGACCGACCAGGATGGCGAGTCCGAGCACTGGCCCCACGAACCACATGCCGTGCGACATCGCCCAGACCCACGTCATGGGGATCAGCCACCACCGAGGCCTCAGGTCGCTCGTCGTGCCGCGCCACGCGAGGAGCGTGAGGACGAGGCAGAGATAGGTGACCATGTGCGGGCGGGGCGAAAGGCTCGCCGCCATCGCGACCACTGTGATTCCAGTGGTGAAGGCGGCCGGGACTGCGTCGGCCACGGAGCGCGTCAGCCGGTGCAGGAGCAGCACCAGCGCCATCAAGCTGAGCGTGAAGAGCCACGCGACGGCTGGCAACCCGGCGGCGCCCTGGGCGGACGCGACAACGATCTCCGTGAGCCACTGGGTCGGCACCCACGGCTGGTCCGAGACCGAGCTCCACGGCTCGGTCACGGAACTGACCGACCGCGCGTCGATGATCGCGTGCCCCAGAGTCAGGTGCCAGAACGTATCCGGGTCGGATATCGCCCTCGTGCCCTGTCGGGCGACGACCGCCAGGAACAGGACCATCAAGACGGTGGGAAGCCAGCCCGGCACGACCGAGGTCGACTCCGGCGTCGGAGCGTCTTCGGTTGTCGTGGTCTCCTCGACCTGCATGAAGCCTCGCCCGAGACTCGAGCCCGGAGCGGACGCCGGGCTGGGATACGTATGGGTGTGACTGCTCAGATGGCTGTGGTGAGCCAGGTGCTCAGGAAGTCGAAGTAGTCGTTGAGGGCGTCGCCGAACAGCGCGACCCCGACCACGATCACAATAGCGATGAAACCGACCAGAAGGCCGTACTCAGTAGCGGTGGCGCCACGCTCGTCGCGTTCGTGGAGCAGAGCATTGAGAATCATGCGGTTCCTTCCTCGGTATGCGGCGAGGCCGGCCACTCCGAGGGGAGTGGCCGGCCTCGTCACGATGGCGGTTGATCAGTCCCAGTTGGCGACGGTGTCGGACAGGCTGTCGAAGAAGTCGTTGAGGGCGTCGCCGAACAGGCCGACACCGACAACGATGATGAGGGCGATGAGGCCCACGAGCAGGCCGTACTCCGTGGCGGTGGCGCCCTTCTCGTCGCGCTTCGGGCCGGCGATCATGAGTGCGAAGAACTTCTCGAGCATGGTGTTTCCCCTTTGGTCTGTGATGAGTCTCGGTTCCGAGCCCACGAGGCCCGTCGAGAGAACTCTCCCAAGAACCAGGGACTGCCGAATCGGGTGATCGGCCGGGGATGCATAGTCCCTTGTGACTACGTCCGCGCCATCCCAGCGAGCCCTCGCATGGTCCGGTCCGGTGACGGCTCAGAACTTCTGGGGCGCGGCGCGGTCGAGGAGTCCCAGGCGCATCGCTGCCACCAACGCCTGGGCGCGATTGGCCGCGCCCAGCTTCTGGTAGATGTGGGTGATGTGGGTCTTCGCCGTGGACTCGCTCATGTAGAGGCTGCCGGCGATCTCGCCCGTGCCCAGGCCGTCAGCGAGCAGGGCCAGGACCTCTCCCTCGCGAGTGGAGAGCTTCGGTGGTGCGGGTGTGGTCGCCCGGCGCATCATCGCGGCGCTCAGGCCTGAGCAGAGGAACGTACGAGGCGCCACGGCCGCATGACGGGCGGCACTGACGACCTCGGTGGCCTTGCTGTCCTTGCCCACGAACGCGGAGGCCCCCGCCTCCATCGCGGCGAAGATCTGGTCGTCGCCGGCGTGCATGGTGAGGACCACCAAGCCGACGGTGTCGTTCGTCGCCCGCACCTGCCTCACCACCTCGAGCCCGTGGCCGTCCGGCAGCTCCAGATCGGTGACGATGACGTCCGGGCCGAGCTCGCCGAAGGCCGCGACACCCGCCGCCACCGACCCCGCCTGCCCGACGACCGTCATCTCGGCGTCGCGCTCGAACGCACGGGCGAGGCCCTGCCTGATCAGCTCGTGGTCGTCGATGAGCAGAACCTTGATGGTCATGCGAGCTCCTTCGTGGCGGCGGTCAGGGGCGGCGACTGGAGGCGGACGATAGTGCCTCCGCCGTCCCGGGAGGTGACGTCGAGCGAGGCTTCGATGCCGGCGGCACGCTCGTGCATGCTCTGGAGACCCCAGTGCCTGTCTTTGGGCTGGGCGTTGCCGACGCCGTCGTCCTCGACCTCGAGAAGCAGTGTGGAGCCGTCGGACACGAGCGTTACCCAGAGGTTGTCGGCATTGGCGTGCTTGCGCACGTTGCCGATGGCTTCCTGTGCCACGCGCAGGAGCTCGGACTCCGTGCGCGGCGGGAGCGCGGGACCGGACTCGTCGAGCACGAGGTTGACCCGCAGGTCCATGTCCTGGGTGACCTGGTGGACGTAGTCGGCGAGCGCCCCGGACAACCGGTGCTCGGCCACGTGGTGGCGCAGGTCCAGGATCGAGTAGCGGATCTCGGCAACGACCCGGCTGATTTCCTGGCGCATCGTGTCGGCCAGCGCGAGCGTCTCTGCCTCGTCCGAGACCGAGGCGATCTCGTCGACGAGGTAGCCGAGGGCGACGAGCTCCTGGGCCACTCCGTCGTGCATCTCGCGCGCGATTCGCTTGCGCTCCTCTGCTGTGGCGAGCCGACGCACCTCGTCGAAGAGGACAGCCGTGTCCAGGCGGAGGGCGAACTCGTCCGCCACGGTCTGGGCGATCGCTCGGGAGTCCGCGTTCCAGCCGCCCGGGCGCCGCAGGACCACGCTGCCGAGTTGGTGCCCGGCACCGCGGAGCCCGACGACCAGCACGTCGTGGACCCGGGGGTGGTTGGTCCCGACGGCGTGACTGGACAGAGACGTCGTGTCGCCGTGTCCGGCGAGCTGGACCAGCGGCGGCCCCCAAGCGTGGCCGTAGACGGCCACGTCCACCGCCCCGGTCCCGTCGCGCAACCGACCTACGAGCTCGGTGGAGAGCTTGACGCTGTCGAGTCCGACCTCGCCGCGACTGGCCAGGTCGTGCAGCTGGCTCATCAACTGGTGGGTGGCCACATAGGGGGCCTGGCTCTGCTCCAGCGTGCGGATGCTGCGCGTCTGGACGCCGGCCAGGACCCCGATCCCGAGACCTGTCACCAGCCAGAAGCCCACGGACTGAAGCACGTCGATGGACGGCGGGTCGCTCGACAGGCGGCTCCCGACGAGGACAGCGGCGGCCGACACCAGAAACGCGTTGGTGGCCAGGAGCCACCCATGCCTGATGCCGGCAACGAGGGGCGGCACGGCGAGGTAGAGCAGGATCGCCTCGTCCCGGGCCGGATCAGCCGCGACGACGGCACCCACGAGGAGCGACTCGACCACAGGCACCCAGCGTTGGAGACCGTCCGCGCCGACCCCCTCCACCAGGCTGGCCATGCTGGCGATGAGGCCGAGCACCAGGATCAGGACCGCAACGCGGCCCACGCCGCCGGCCGAGAGTGCTCGGCCGAGGACCAGCGCGATCGCGAAGACCCTGACCGCCGTGGTGATCCGCCACGTGCGTCGCGCAGAGTGCGTGGTCCCCACCGAGGCGACCAGGTCGAGGATCACTGGCTGCCGAACAGGTCGCCCATCGACAAGAAGACAGGGCCGATCACGACGATGAAGATGGTGGGAAGGATGAAGAAGATGACGGGGAAGAGGATCTTGACAGGCACCTTCTGGGCCGCTTCCTCGGCTCGCTGGCGTCGCTTGGTGCGCATCTCGTGGCTCTGGATGCGCAGCACCCGAGCGATCGGGATGCCCAGGCTGTCGGCCTGCACCATTGCGAGGCAGAACGACTTGAGGTCGGGAAGGCTCGTGCGCTCGCCCATCGCGCGCATCGCCTGGGCCCGTCCGATGCCGAGCTGCATCTCCTGGAGGAGACGCGCGAACTCCTCGGCCATCGGCCCGGTGGTGTTCTTCGCGACCCGCGCGACGGCGGCGTCGAAGCCGAGACCCGCCTCCACCGAGATGGTGAGCAGGTCGATCGCGTCGGGGAGGGCGTTGCGCATGAGGCTTGCGCGCTTGTCGCCCGCGTTCTTCAGCAACAGGTTGGGCAGGACGTAGCCGAACGCGGCGAAGCCTGCTGTGAAGAGCAGCACCTTGTTCAGGGGGTAGCCTCGCGAGAGGCAGAACAGGAAGCCCAGGCCCGCCAGCGCGCCGAGCCCCAGGACCTTGAGGCCGATGATGCGGTTGACGTCCCACGCGGGTGGATTGCCGGCGATGTCGAGACGGTGGGCGATCTTGTCGGCCGTGTCGGCGCGGGTGATCTTGCGGCCGATGCCGACGAGGCGCTCGCCGAGCGGAGCGATCACACGCTCCGCGAACGGCCGCTCCAGCTCGTCGGAGATGATGGTCGGGGCGGCGTTCATCGCTTGCACGGCCGCCACTGAGCGGGCCACCGCCCGACGCTCGGAGGTGAGCACGCCCACGATGGAGAACGCCAGCACCAGCGCGGCGAAGAGGAGTCCGGCTCCCAGCAACAGCAGCATGTCGGTCACACCTTGATCTTGGTGAGTCGGGACATCACGAAGCCACCACCGGCCAGCATGGCGACAGCGATGCCGAGAAGGATGTAGCCGGCGCCGGTGGTGTAGAGAGGCTCGACGAACTCGCCCTTGAAGAGGACCATGTAGAAGAACAGGGCGATGGGCATCGCCGTCAGCACGTAGCCCGAGAACCGGCCCTCCGCGCTGAGCACACGCACCTGACGGCGCAGGTACTCCCGGTCGCGGAGCGTGTCCGAGACCGTGTTGAGGAGCTCGGCCAGGTTGCCACCGACTTCGCGCTGGATCCGGATGGCCATGACGACCCACCCGAAGTCCTCGGACTCCATCCGCTCCGCGACGTTGTCGAGGGCCTCCTCGACGGGGATGCCCAGGCGTTGCTCGATGAGCGCCCGCCCCAGCTCGCCGGCCATCGGCTGGTGCCCCTCCCGGACGACGGTGTCGACGGCCTGGGGGAGCGAGAGCCCCGCCGAGAGCCCGCCGGCCATCAATGTCAAGGTCTCGGCCAGCTGCGCGTTGAACGCCGCCAGGCGCTTGGCGTGCTTGCGCCTGAGCCAGAACCACGGCAGCACGAGACCCACGATGAAGAGGAGCACCATGAGGACGCCACCCTTGACGATGAGACCGGCGAATGCCGCACCGACGGCGATCCCTGCGTGCAGCAGCAGCCATTCGGCTGGCTTCAGGGAGCTGCCTGCGCCGGCCAGCCGCTTGGTGAGCCGGTCCTCGAAGTCCCCCTTGACCATCTGCCCGGCCAGCCCGACGGCTGCGTCCTTCATGCTCCCTTGCGCCTTGGCCTGGCTTCGACGGCCCTTCGCGCCCGCAGCGGTGGTGCCTCCGCCATGCGAGAAGTAGTTGTTCAGGCGCTGGTCACTGAGTGACTTGCTGGTTCCGCCGCCGAGGGCGAAGGCGAGCACACCCGCAAGGCCGAGGCCGAACGCCAGCGCGCCGAGCAAGAAACCGCTTGGACCGATGAGGGGATCGCCGGGCTTGATCACCTGAGGCGTGTCCGGCGAGGCCGAGCTGGCCAGCGAGACGAAGGCGGAGTCAGTGAAGGTCGTGCTTCCCGCCGACAGCGTGGCCTCAACCGTCTGCTCGCCGGAGATGCCTGCCGGGAGGTCGAACGTGACCAGCACCTGGGAGGCAAGCGCCTCGGCCTGGGCCGAGAACACGGTGCCCAGGGCTTCGGGATCGGCCGGGATGACCTGTCCACCGGCGGCCGAAGCGAGGCCGTCGAGGGTCGCCTGCTGCTCGGCCGACTGCGCCAGGGCCACCACGTCGACGACCACGCCGGCGTCGCTCGCGGTGGTCGACAGCTCGTCGATCGTGGTGGTGCTGCCGGTGTCGGCGCCGTCGGACAGCACGAGGAGCGACCGCGCGCCCTCGTCCCCGGCGAGCTCAATGCCGGCGGCAACCGCGTCGTACAGCTTGGTGCCGGGCTTGAGCTCCACCGCGGCGAGCTCGTCGATGATCGACTCGTGGTCGGTGGTGGGGGAGACGGTCTCCTGCACCGAACCGGCGAAGGTGACCAAACCAATCTGCACGTCGTCGGGCGCTGCGGTCAGGAAGGAGTCGATCGCGGTGATCGCGGCGGTGAGCTTCTCGCCCGCCATGCTGTTGCTGGCATCGAGGACCAGCACCGTCGTCCGCTCGACCTGCCCGCCTTCGACGGTCTGGGCCGAGGCGTCGACCTGCTCCCCGTCGACCGTGACGCTGACGCTGTCCAGGTCGGCGGTGGCGCCTGCGGGAAGCCGGTCGACACCGAGCAGCATCGAGACCGTGCCCTCGTCGGACTGCACGTGGTCGATCGTGATCTCGTCGGCCGCGTGGGCGGTCGTCCCCGCGCCGGTCGCCACCAGGAAGAGGGCGGCCGCGGCGATCGCCGGGGCGAGCCTCACCTCACGCTCCCGCGCGTGGCGAAGACGGCCGGGTCGACGTGGACGCCGTGGTCGGCCAGGCGCTCCAGGAAGCGCGGACGAAGCCCCGTGGAGATCAGCTCGCCCTGGAACTTGCCGTGCTCGTCCACGCCGGCGGAGAAGTCGAACACGAAGACGTCCTGGGTGGTGATGATGTCGCCCTCCATGCCGACGATCTCGGTGACCGCGGTGATCCGGCGCGTGCCGTCCTTGAGACGGGTCTGCTGGATAATGAGGTCGACGGCGCTGGACACCTGCTCGCGGATGGCACGCACAGGGAGGTCCATGCCCGCCATGAGGACCATGGTCTCCAGACGAGACAGGGCGTCGCGCGGCGTGTTGGCGTGGAGCGTGGAGATCGAGCCGTCGTGGCCGGTGTTCATGGCCTGGAGCATGTCGAGTGCGGCGGCGTCACGGATCTCGCCGACGACGATGCGGTCGGGACGCATGCGCAGGGAGTTCTTGACCAGGTCGCGGATCAGGACCGCGCCCTTGCCCTCGATGTTGGGGGGCCGGGACTCGAGGCGCAGCACGTGGTCCTGGCCGAGCCTGAGCTCGGCGGCGTCCTCGATCGTGACAATGCGCTCGTCGTCGGGGATGAACGAGGACAGCACGTTGAGGGTCGTCGTCTTGCCGGCGCCGGTGCCTCCCGAGACCAGGATGTTGAGTCGGCCCTTGACGCACGCCTCGAGCAGGTTGGCCGAGGACTGCGTGAGGCTGCCGAAGTTGATCAGGTCCTGGACCGTGTAGGGGTCCTCGGAGAACTTGCGGATGGTGAGCTTCGAGCCGTCGAGCGCGAGCGGCGGGATGATCGCGTTGACACGGCTGCCGTCGGGGAGACGGGCGTCCACCATGGGGCTGGCCTCGTCGACGCGACGCCCGATCTTGCCGACGATCTTGTCGATGGTGCGTCGCAGGTGCGCCTCGTCGGAGAAGCTGGTGCCGGTCTTGACGAGCTTGCCATTGCGCTCGATGTAGATGCTGTCGTAGGCGTTGACCATGACCTCGGACAGCTCGCCGTCGCGCAGGAGCGGCTCGAGGGGACCGTAGCCCAGGATGTCGTCGGAGATCTCCTGGGTGATCCGGGTGCGGTCGGCGCCCGACATCACCACGTCGGTCGCGGCCACGGCACCTTGGAGCGCGAGACGGACGTTGCTCTCGAGCTCGCTCTGCGTCATGTGGACGTCGTAGAGCTTGGGGCCCAGCGACGCGACCAGCTGTGCGTGGACGACCCGCTTGACGTCCTCGAAGGGATCCCGAGCGACCTTCGCGGGCTTCTTGGGGACCGTCGACGAGGGCGCGGTGGCCGGCGACTTCTCCTGGGAGGGGTCGGGGCTCTCGGTGCGCGCTCGCTGGGCAGCGGCCAGTCTGTCGGTGAGACCCATGTCAGGCCTTCCTCAGTCGGAAACGGTTGGCGGAGGAGCGGGACTTGCCATCCGCGTCCGGCTCCTCCTGGGCGGCGCGGGCGGCGCCCGCGATGGAGCTGGCGAAGGCCTTGATCGCCTTGCTGTTGGGGTGGCTCGCGTAGGCCCGCACCAGTGGCTCGCCGCGGTTGACCGCGGTCAGCACCTCACGGCTGGAGACGAGCGAGCAGTCGGCCTTCAAGCCCAGGGTGGACTCGTACTCGTCGGTCGAGAGACCGACCTTGGCGTCGGCCCGGTTGAGGACGAAGCGCCACTTCTCGCGCGGGAAGTTGAGCAGCTCCAAGGTCTGCGTGGCGAGCTTGAGTCCCTTGAGGGCAGGGATGTCGAGCGTGCCGACGAGGACGAGCGTGTCCGTGCGGTCGAGGGCGGTCAGCGCGTGGTCGTCGAACACTCCCGAGGTGTCCACGACCACATAATCGTAGACGCGAACCAGGAGGTCCAGCAGCTTGGCGATGTCCTCGTTGGTCGCTTGGTCGGGAGAGTCGAGGTGGACGGGGGCTGCGACGACACCCAGCGTCTTGGAGTAGGGCGTCACCAGGGTCTCGATCGCGTCCACGTCGATCTCGCCGTGGAAGGCGGCCAGGTCGTTGAGCGTCCGCATAGGGGTGAGCTGGAGCATGATCGCGATGTCACCGTTGTTGACGTCGAGGTCGACGATGCACACTGAGCTGCCCTGATCGGCGAGCGAGACCGCGATGTTGGCCGCCATCAGGCTCTTGCCCACGCCGCCCTTGGTGGAGAAGACCGTGACCATCTGGCCCGTGGGCCGCTCAGCCTCCTCACGGGCGGCCTCGGCCCTCGCCTGGGCCTCGGAGAGGGCGGCGGTCGCGGCTGCCTGCGCGGCTGCCTGGGTCTCGTCCTCCATCGTCTGTGAGATGGCGGTCGAGACCGCACGAGCCCGGCTCACCGCTGTGGTGAGTCCCGCGAGGTCACGCGACTCCACGACCTCGCGCATGCCGCTGCGCAGCGCGGTCGAGAGGGCGTGCGCGTCCACCGTCTCGCGGAGGAGGATCACGCCGAGGTCCGGCTTGTGGACCCGGGCCCACTGGGCGAACACCGCGGCGTCGTCGACCGCGACGGACGGACCGATGACGATCGCGAACTCCTGGGGCGTCGCGGCGATGTGCTCGCCGAGCGCCGCCATGGACTCGAGGGGTACGGACCCGTGCAGCATCGCCTGCAGGACGCTCAGCCGAGAGCGGTCCGTCTCCACGATAGCTGTCATCCAGCGGCCCCCCTGAACGTCTCCGGCAGGATGTCGACGGGGTTGACGCCGGCCTTGTCCTGTGACTTCGTCTCGCCGCCGAGCAGCGCGATGGTGATCTCCGTGGTGCGGTCCGCGAGCACGAGCTTCTCGGCCTCCTCCTGCGTCACTGCCACGGTGAGGATCGTCTTGGGCACCTCTTCGACGACCTGGGCGCCTTCCTCGTTGGTGACGGTACGCGACGACACCGACGTGGTGCCGACTCCGATCACCGGGACACGCGCCAGGATGATCCGCGTCACCGAGGACAGGGTCTCCTCGGTCCCGTCGGGGAGCCGCCGGATGGGGGCGGCAGCGGTGCCGAAGATCGCCACCTCGGACCCGGGGTTGACGAAGCCGGCGACCCGCTCGAAGTCGGTGAGCTCCACGGAGACCGCCATCTTGTCGTCGGGGATCACCAGGCTCTGCACGTCACCCAGGGTGCCGAACCGGTCGGAGATGATCTGCTCCCCGGGGTAGACGCTACCGAGGGCGACGAGGTCGGTGATCGACTCCGTGCTGTCGAGGGCACCGGCGACCATGTCGTCGCGGCGCACCTCCTTGGCCTCGAACTTGCCGGCCTCCTGGGCCGCGCTGACCGTCTCACCGGCCTCGATCACGGCGGTCGCGGTCAGGACCTCGACGAGCTCCTGACCCTTGGCAGCGCGGTCATCGATGCCCTGGACGTAGAGCACGATCATTGCGGTTCCGACGGCGGCGATGAGGACGGCAGCGATGAGGAGCGCGGAGCGGCGAGCCATGAAGTAGTTCCTTCACTCAAGAGTGGACTGGGGGAGATGCTGAAGGGTGGGTGGACGTCGTCAATCGACGAGGACGATGACCTTGGTTCCGGAGCCGATGTAGTCGATCTCGCCACCGCTCGATGGCGCGAACTCCGGCAATGCCCTCTCGTCGAACAGGATTACGTGCAACTCGCGCAGACCCGAGGGGGCAGCTACCAGACCATTGTGCTCGCTGACCGTCCCAGGGGACTGCTCAGTCGCCGAGACGGCTTGATCGGTGATGAATCCCGGTCGGAAGGCCACGATCGGCCAGCTCTTCTTCCCGGTCGCCGGCTCACGCTGGACGATCGGAATCCAGAAGTAGCGCGGTGAGTTGAAGATGTCGGCGGACAAGGCTTTCTCGCCGACGCTGCCAGCGGTTGCATTGATCAGGTCACTGATTCGAGCGTTGTTGATGATGAAGCAGCTGAGCAAGTCGTCGTTGATGTTCTTGGACTTGATGGTCGTCGGCGTGCGCGAGTTGTCACCGGTCCGGCTGCACCCGCTGGTCGAGTCCTTGTCGAGCCGACCCGCTTTGCCGCCCTTGCCCGAGATCAGGCCGTCATTGGTCTGTGCGATCTTCACCCCAGGCTCTGAGGCAATGCAGTTGGTTCCGTTGACCGGGGCGGTCTTGGACTCGACGCTGCCCGTGTCGCCGCTGCACTCACCTGAGGGAGCAGGATGGATGGCCAGTGAGGGCTGGGGGCCGAAGATGATGTTCCACTCCAGGTCGAATGACGTGTCCGTCCTGGGCAGGTCAATGGTGCCGTAGTTGCCCTCGAGGCTTCCCGCACAGTAGGCGCGCGGTGCGCCGACGGTGAACCTCTGGGCCGATGCTCGTTCGGAGTAGTCGCTTCCTTTGAGCACCCGGACGAACCACACGTCCTCGATGTCGAGGACAGCAGCAGGAACGTTCACGACGATCGTCGTGGAAGTTGCGCTGACAAAGCTGGTCGCCGGCACCTCGTGATGGTCCGGTGGCCCCCCCGCACCCGTGAACGTGACAGCCGTCGCGCCCGTCAGGTTGCTCCCGGTGAGCGTCACCTGCGTCGCGGCACTCGGGGTCGACTGGATGTCTGGGCTGATGGTGAAAGTAGCAGTGTTGTGCGCAGCCGAGTCGGGTGTCAGGGGCGGGACCGCGGGCGTCGGGGCCGGTCCGCTGTCGTCCCTGATGATCTGGGGTCCATAGTCACAACCCGTTACGCCGTACATGGGGAGCCCATGGTTGCGCGACGGCGACTTGATCTGAGCCGAGGCGTTTGCCGGCACATCGAGTGAGTCGCCGGATTCGAAAGCCTTCCCCATGGTGAGCTCGACGATCGCGCGGGGCGCGATGAGGTTCACCCTCCAGTTCCCCGGACAGGAGATCTCTCCATCGATCGGGTCGCCGTCGTCGAGATCCATCGTGACCTGGCCATGTACCTCATTGGCCGCCTTGACGAGGAACTCCTCTGCCTTCGTCACGACCTCGGTGTTGCATCCCGAGGCCTTGGTCAACTCGGCGGCGGCGGCCATCACAGCCATGTCCACGTTGCTCTGCAAAGCAGAGCGCTTCGCGTAGGCCTGACCCATGTCAACAGCCACCGCGCCGGCCATGAAGAGAACAACCGCGAAGATGGCAACCATCACTGCGGTTGCGCCGCGCTCGTCTTGCACTCGTTGACGCATGAGTCAGCACCCCCCTGCCGGAATGTTCTCGATGCGGGCTGTGGCCCGCTTGGTGATCTGAGGAAGGGAAGGCAGGAGTCCCGGAGCGATGGCACGCGCCGTCAGTCGTACCCGAACGGTGACGTCGTCGCCGACTTTTGCTGTCGTCGGTACGACGGGGTCGAATACTGCCGTAATGCTTGTTCCAGCGCCCCCGACGCGATTCACAGCTCTCGTCGTCGCGGCGGTGGTGCACGGGTTGACGGCAGCCGCGCGGGCACCTTCACGCGCAGCGTGAGAAGCCACTTGGTACGCCCACATCCAGAGACTCATCTGGATGATCATCAGGATGAGGGTCATCAGCACCATCGAGACCAAGGCGAACTCGACCGCCGCGGCTCCCCGCTCTCGGTCTTTGCGTCGACGCAACACTGGCATCCCTCTCGCCGGTTCCATGTGGGGGAACCCGAATTCTCGCAGCGCCAAGAATTTAGTCCCGGCGTGACCCGGGTGGGGGCTAAACCGCCCAAACCACCCGAACATAGTCCGGTCATGGCCCGAAATGACTAGTTCGACCTAGTCATTGTCCTGCCCGGCAGCGTGAAGTCCAGTGCCGAAACCTGCTCAGCCGACGTAGAGCGCCTAGATCTCGACACGCGCCTCGCGGACCACCATGTTCCGCTTGAGCTTGAGGCTCGGCGTGAGCTGGCCGCCCTCCTCGGTCCGCGCCGGGGGGATCGTGTACTTGGGGATCGCCTCGGCCTTGGAGACAGCGTTGTTGGCCTCGTCGACCGCCACGCCGGGTGTGCGGCGAGACCGCTGGTTACTCGACAAGGGCGAGGACCTTGGTCCCGCTCCCTGTGTAGTCGATCTCGCCCCCGATAGGCGGGGCTGTGCCGGGAAGAGCGGACTCGGGAAACAGTACGACGTTGATCTGCTCGATGTGGCCGGAATGGAACGTCAAACCGTTGTGTCCGGAGATCGCGCCCCGAGCGGTGGCAGTGGCTGCCATGGACTCGTTGGTGATGAACCCCGGCCGGAAGGCGATGATCGGGTAGGCGCCGGAGGCTCCATTTGCCGCCTCGACGGGAATGACTGGGATGAAGAAGAAGCGCGGGGAGTCGAAGATGTCCGCCGAGAGGATGTTGTTCTCCCCAGCCACGACATCGCCCACCGAGTGCCCGCCCACGATGTAGCAGCTCAGCAGGTCGTCGTTGAGGTTCGGTGATTCCGGGGTCCTGTCGCTCCCGCCGTTTCGATCACAGCCCGGCGTGGTGTCTGCATCAAGACGCCCGGGAGTCGAGCCCGACCCGTTGACGAAGCCGTCCGTGGCTGCCTCGTTCGGGAAGCCCGGATCGGTGCTGACGCAGTCGGTGGGGCTGACGGGGGCGTGGTCGGAGTCCACAGGAGAGCAGGGGACCAAGATGGAGGCATTGATGGTGAGGTGGGGCATGACGCCCCTGATGATGTTCATCTCGACCCATGCACCGTTGGGCACATCGTTGCGCGCCAGGCGGAGCGTGCCGAAGTTCCCACTGACCATTCCGTCGCAGAAGAGCAGGTCGCCGACGGTGAAGGGCGCTGAGTCCTGGTACCTGGTCCAATGGACGACGCCTGTCGGACTCGTGAACTGGACTCGGACCCACCACACGCCATTGGCGGCCAGCACCTCCGCGGGGACGGTAGGTACAGAGATGCTGAAAGCCTTGTAGCCACCACCAGTGGTGTCGGGAACAGTGGCGGTCCCCGCAGCCGTGTAGCTGGTGCCGTCTGCGTTGTAGAAGACCGCTTGCGCTGTCCAGCCCTTGACGTCCTTCACATCGCCGGTCAGCACAACCGGGTACGGCGTCGGCACGTCGCTGTCCACGTCGTTCGGGGTGACGACGAGGGCCTGCTGAAGATCGGCGTCGCCCACCGGAGTCGTAGCGGGAGCGGCGGAGACAGGGGCAGGTCCCGGCGGCGGGTCGGTCAGTACCTGTGAGCCGGAGTCGCAGCCGGAGACGGCGTACATCGGCAGGGTGTTTGTCTGGCTGGGGGACTTGATTTGAGCCGAGGCGTGTGCCGGCACTTCGAGTGAGTCGCCGGATTCGAAAGCCTTCCCCATGGTGAGCTCGACGATCGCGCGGGGCGCGATGAGGTTCACCCTCCAGTTCCCCGGACAGGAGATCTCTCCATCGATCGGGTCGCCGTCGTCGAGATCCATCGTGACCTGGCCATGTACCTCATTGGCCGCCTTGACGAGGAACTCCTCTGCCTTCGTCACGACCTCGGTGTTGCATCCCGAGGCCTTGGTCAACTCGGCGGCGGCGGCCATCACAGCCATGTCCACGTTGCTCTGCAAAGCAGAGCGCTTCGCGTAGGCCTGACCCATGTCAACAGCCACCGCGCCGGCCATGAAGAGAACAACCGCGAAGATGGCAACCATCACTGCGGTTGCGCCGCGCTCGTCTTGCACTCGTTGACGCATGAGTCAGCACCCCCCTGCCGGAATGTTCTCGATGCGGGCTGTGGCCCGCTTGGTGATCTGAGGAAGGGAAGGCAGGAGTCCCGGAGCGATGGCACGCGCCGTCAGTCGTACCCGAACGGTGACGTCGTCGCCGACTTTTGCTGTCGTCGGTACGACGGGGTCGAATACTGCCGTAATGCTTGTTCCAGCGCCCCCGACGCGATTCACAGCTCTCGTCGTCGCGGCGGTGGTGCACGGGTTGACGGCAGCCGCGCGGGCACCTTCACGCGCAGCGTGAGAAGCCACTTGGTACGCCCACATCCAGAGACTCATCTGGATGATCATCAGGATGAGGGTCATCAGCACCATCGAGACCAAGGCGAACTCGACCGCCGCGGCTCCCCGCTCGTCATGCGTGCGTGAACGCAACACGCGAGACCCCTCTCGCCAGACCCCTGGAACCCGAGTCCTGAATTACATGAACTTAGGCACGGGGTGACGCGGGCGGGGGCTGAACCGGGCGAACGCCCCCAAACATAGGGGTGACCTTGAATGAAATAACCGGTCAGACGGCGTCGTTGTCTAGCCCGGGGAGCGTCAGGGCAGTGTTGAGGCCTGCTCAGCCGAGGTAGAGCGCCTCGATCTCGGCTCGCGCCTCGCGGACCACCACGTTGCGCTTGAGCTTGAGGCTCGGCGTGAGCTGGCCGCCTTCCTCGGTCCACTCGGCAGGCAGGATGGTGAACTTGCGGATCGCCTCGGCCTTGGAGACGGCCTTGTTGGCCTCGTCGACCGCGTCCTGCACCGCCGCCACGAGGTCCTCGTCCTCGAGGAGGTCGGTCACGCGACCGGACTTGCCGTGCTGCTCCGCCCACGCGGGGAAGGTCTCGCGGTCGATGGTGACAAGGGCGCCGATGAACGGCTGCCCGTCGCCGACGACGAGGCACTGGTCGACCAGGGCGTGCGCCCGGAGGCGGTCCTCGAGCACCGCCGGCGCCACGTTCTTGCCCCCGGCCGTCACCAGGATCTCCTTCTTGCGGCCGGTGATCCGCACGAAGCCCTCGTCGTCGACCTCGCCGACGTCGCCGGTGTGGAACCAGCCGTCACGGTCCAGGACCTCGCCGGTCGCGGCCTCATCGCCCCAGTAGCCTGCGAAGACCTGCCCTCCCTTGAAGAGCAGCTCGCCGTCGTCCCCCACCCGCACGCTCGTGCCGGGGATGGGGCGTCCCACGGTGCCGACCTTCTGCGCGTCCGGGAGGTTCGCGGTCAGGGCCGCCGTGGTCTCGGTGAGGCCGTAGCCCTCGAGCACGGTGAGGCCGACGCCGCGGTAGAAGTGGCCGAGGCGGTCACCCAGCGGCGCGCCACCGGAGATGGCGTACGAGCAGCTCCCGCCGAGCGCCTGCCGGAGCTTGCCGTAGACGAGCCTGTCGAAGAGCGCGTGCTGCGCGCGCAGTCGGACGGGGACCTTCGTGCCGTCCAGGGCACGCGACCAGGCGATCGCGACGTCGGCCGCGCGGTCGAAGACCCTGCCGCGACCGTCGGCCGTCGCACGCTGGGAGGCGGTGTTGAAGACCTTCTCGAACACCCGGGGCACGGCGAGGATGAAGGTCGGCTGGAACTCGCCCAGGTCCGCAACGAGGTTCTTGATGTCGGCGCTGTGGCCCATCCGGGCGCGGCTCTTGACGCAGCCGACCTGGATGATCCGGGCGAAGACGTGGGCCAGGGGCAGGAAGAGCAGCGTCGACGCGTCGTCGGTGTCGAAGAGCTCACCGAGCTCGTCGACCGCCACGCCCAGCTCGAACATGAAGTTGCCGTGGGTGAGCATGCAGCCCTTGGGCTTGCCCGTGGTGCCGCTGGTGTAGATCAAGGTCGCCAGGTCGAGGGGCGTCGCCGACGTACGCCGCTGCTCCAGCACGTCGTCGGAGATGTCGGAGCCGAGGCGGCCGAGCACGTCGACGGCGTTGTCCTGGATCGACCACACGTGCTGCAGCTCGGCCAGGTCGTCCGACTGGCGTGCCTCCCGGACCCGGGCCAGGTGGTCGGGGCCCTCTGCCACGACGGCGCGGGCCGCGGAGTCGTGGAGGATCCAGCCGATCTGCTCGGCCGACGAGGTCTCGTAGATCGGGACGGTCACGGCCCCGGCGAACCAGATGGCGTAGTCGAAGAGCGTCCACTCGTAGCGGGTCTTGGACAGCAGGGCGACGCGGTCGCCCACCTCGACGCCGGCGGCGATCAGGCCCTTGGCGACCGCGCGCACCTCCTCGTGGAACTCCGATGCCGTCACGTGGACCCATCCGTCGCCGGTGCGGCGGCTGAAGACCGCCGTCGAGCCCGCTTCGCGGGCGTTGGCGACGACGTCGTCCGTGAGGTTCCCGGTCGTCGGGATGGCGATCGAGAGCGGCGCGGAGAACTCACGCACGAGGGGACCTCCTGGGTTGCGGTCGACTGCGAAGCGCAGGTTATCGCCCGAGCCGGTACCCCTCAGCCGCCCGGGGCGGTCGGCTAGGCTCCGGCCATGGCCGAACAGACCTCCTCGTCGATCACGATCGACGCCCCGCCGGCCGACGTCATGGCCGTCATCGCGGACTTCGAGTCCTACCCCGCCTGGGCCAAGGGCGTGAAGACCGCCGAAGTCACCGCGGAGGCGGTCGGCGGTCGCGCCGAGCAGGTCTACTTCTCGCTCGACGTCTCGCCGATCAAGGACGAGTACACCCTGGCCTACGTCTGGGACGACGACCGCGAGGTGACCTGGACCCTCGTCGAGGGCAACATGCTCAAGGCCCTCGACGGCGCCTACACGCTGCGCGACAGGGGTGACGGCAGCACCGATGTCACCTACCGCCTCGCTCTCGACGTCAGCATCCCGCTCATCGGCATGCTCAAGCGCAAGGGCGAGAAGATCCTCATCGACACCGCGCTGAAGGGCCTCAAGAAGCGCGTCGAGTCGCTCTGACGCGCGGGTCCGGGATGCGGATCCTCCTCTTCACCGGCAAGGGCGGGGTCGGGAAGTCCACCCTCGCCGCCGCCACGGCGTGTGCCAGCGCCGCAGCCGGGCATCGGACGCTGGTCCTGTCGACCGACGCCGCCCACTCGCTGGCGGATGCGCTGGACGTGCCGGCCAGCGGTGAGCCGGGCGAGGTGGCGCCGAACCTCTGGCTCCAGCACGTGGACGCCCAGGAGCGGTTCGAGCGGTCCTGGCGCGACATCCAGGGCTACCTGATGAGCGTGCTCGACGTGGCCGGCGTGGACCCGGTCGCCGCCGAGGAGCTCACCGTGATCCCCGGTGCCGAGGAGGTGCTCGCCCTCCTGGAGGTCCGCGCCCAGGCCCGGTCGGGGGAGTGGGACGTGCTGGTGGTGGACTGCGCGCCCACCGCGGAGACCCTGCGGCTGCTCGCCCTCCCCGAGGCGCTGGGCTGGTACATGACCCGCGTGCTGCCCGTCGAGCGACGCGTGGTCAAGGCCCTCAAGCCGGTGCTGACTCGCGCGGCGGGGGTGCCGATGCCCGACGACTCCGTCTTCGACGCGATCGAGCGGCTCCACGCCGAGCTCGACGACGTACGGACCGTGCTGACCGGACCCGACACGTCGGTCCGGCTCGTCCTCACTCCCGAGTCCGTCGTGCTGGCCGAGGCCCGGCGGGCCTACACGTTCCTGACGCTGTTCGGCTACACCGTGGACGCGGCGATCGTGAACCGCGTCTTCCCCGCCGGCGGCGCCGACACCTGGCGTACGACGTGGGTGGAGGCGCAGCGGCGGATCCTGGCCGACGCCGCCGACTCGTTCGCCGGCCTGGACCTCCGGACCTCCGTCTACCGCGCCTCCGAACCGGTGGGACGGGATGAGCTGCTCGATCTCGCGCACGCGGTGTACGGCGAGGCCGATCCGCTCGCCGGCGGCTCTGCGCGCCCCCCGATGAGCGTCCGGCCGATGGCGAGCGGACTGGTCCTCACGCTTCCGCTGCCGTTGGCCGACCAGGACGACGTACGCCTTGCCCGCAAGGGTGACGAGCTCGTCGTGTCGGTCGCGTCGTATCGTCGTCTCCTGACGCTGCCCTCCGGGTTGGCGCGGCACCGCGTGGCGGGTGCCCGCGTGCACGGCGGGGAGCTGCAGGTCAGGTTCAGCGATCCCGCGACCGACCCCGCCCCATCGACCGTCCGTCCAGCAGCCGAGGAGACCATGTGAGCGACGCGGGTGACGCCCACGACGTCGGGTCGCTCGGTGAGGAGGCCGCCAAGCTCCTGGGTGCCCTCTCCGGCTGGGCCCGCGAGCACGCGGAGGAGACGGGCGATGCGTTCTCAGGCTGGGCGGGCCACGCCGCCGCGTCCGCGCACGACCTCAACGAGCACCTCGCGACGGGGTCGGCCGAGTGCACCGTCTGCCCGGTCTGCCGCGCCGTCCATGCGGTCCGGCAGCTGAGTCCCGAGGTGACGTCCCACCTGGCCGCGGCGATGACGTCGCTCGCGCAGGTCGCTGCCGCGGTCATGTCGACGCCTGACCCTCGCGCCCCGGACCGGCCTCGAGACGGTGGCGACGTCGAGCACATCGATCTGGGCGCCGAGTGGCCCGAGGACGAGTGAGCCACGGGCAACGCACCCTCGTCGGTGCCGTCCACTGAGTCGTCCCGCACCTGGTCGCCGTCCAGCTGGGACCCCGGGCAGGCATGGTCGGCGCTGCGCCGCTCGTCTCGTCACCCCTGGGGGCAAAACGGCGCGTCAGTCGTCGAGACGGGCCGCAGCAGGAATAGCCGGTACTGCCATGCGGGGAGCGGCTCCAGCTCCGTCTGCGCCTTCTCGGAACCGAAGGTGACGGTCTCGCCGTGCAGGACTCCGGTGACCTCGAGCCCCGGACGGTCCATCGCGATCCTGCGCAGTGCGACGAGCGGGACAGCGAGGTCGTTGTCCGCCCCAGCCTGGAGCTCGGGGTCGGTGGAGGAGACGAGGGTCACCATGTCGTCCTGCCAGTCCGTCACCCGCCAGGACGGCATGAACAGGTGGTTGGGGTCGGGAGACTCCGTGCGGAGGTTGGAGAACATCGTGTTGGTCCCTGTGGTGCGCAGACCGAGGTAGGGGTTGAGGACCCAGACCAGGGCGAGCAGCAGGACGGGCACGTGCAGGAGCTGGATCCGCCCCAGGCGAAGCCGACGTCCCGACCCGTCGGCCCGTTGCTCGCGGACAGCGAGGGCGGTCGCCAGCAGGACGGGGACGAAGTAGAACTGCTCGAGGACGTACAGCGTGGCCAGGGGCACCGGGCCGAGGACGTGGCCCCCGAACCCGAGGACCACGAACGCGAGGACGGCGGTGACCGGGGGGCGTCGTCGTGCGTCCCGCACGACGGCCGAGCGACCCGCCCACGAGGACGTACGGTCCAGGACCCGGCCGATGACCTCCGGTCGGAGGAACAGGAAGAAGAGCGCGTAGACGGTCGAGGTGTAGTCACCGACGACGATGATCGGACTGGCGCTGAGGCTGAAGTGGAAGGCAAGGCCGAGCAGGACGCCCCAGGTCCGGGTGCGGGGGATCACGAGGAGCAGGAAGATCAGGCTCTCGGTCGCGAGCGCGCCGTAGTTGACGACGTGACTCTCCGCCAGCGGCCCGGCCAGACCGAAGGTGACGAGCCCGGCGATCGCGTTGGCGCAGCTCGTCACCGGATCGAGGAACGTGGTGTTCCACTTCGACAGGGCCGCGGCGGCGTAGGCAATGAGCAGGAGGGTCCTGGCCGTGGGGAACGCCTTGGCGATCGTCTCGAGCGACGTGGAGCGTCCCACGAGCATCGTCAGCAGGATGGCCAGGTTGACCAGTGCGACCAGCGCCCAGTGGTCGGGGCTGAACGGCATCTCGACGGTGTGCTCGATCACCTGCGCCACGAGGAGAATGGCGAACAGGGGGCCGGCCTCCGGGCGCAGCAGCACCGCGATCGCGAGCGCGACCACGGCGATGTTCCAAGGCGTGTTCAGCGCGTTCCGCTCCGCGATCAGGAGATGGAGGATGTGCGCGATCGCCCACATGCGGACGAACAACACCGTCGCTCGGTGTGCTGGCTCTGTCGTCACGTCGGACGACGCGGCCTTGTCGACTTCGCTGCTCATTCCTTGTCCCGGTTCCTGGCGCGGGCGCTGGCGGGCCCGGACGATCGCCCCAGCGAGGCTAGTCAGTCTGGCCGGTTCTCGCGGGAGAACCGTCAGGCCCGGCGATAGTCCGGCACGAGCTCCAAGGCCAGCTGCTCGAGGAACAGGCCGACGTCGGCGACGATCCCGCGCCCCGGGTTGGAGCCGCGATCGGCGATCTTGGTGACCGTGCGCGGGTCGATGTCGACGCACACGAGCGGCACCCTGGCCGGCAAAATGTTGGCGGTGGCCACCGAGTAGAGCTGGGTCGCCAGCATCACGCAGTAGCCGATGTCGTGGATCTCGGCACGCATCGCCCGCTGCCCGTCGACGACGTCGGTGTAGACGTCCGGCAGCGGGCCGTCGTCGCGGACCGAGCCGACCAGGACGTACTGCTTGTCGTGCGTGACGAGGCCGTGCATGATCCCGCTGGTCACGGCCCCTTCGGCGACGGCCCGCGCGATGGAGCCCGACTTGCGCACCGTGTTGAGCGCCCGCACGTGGTGCTCGTGCCCGTGCTCGACTCCCTGGGCCTTGCTGAGGTCGATTCCCAGGGTGGATCCGTAGAGCGAGGACTCGATGTCATGGGTCGCGAGCGCGTTGCCCGCGAAGAGGGTGTCGACGAAGCCGGCACCGATCAACGCGACCAGCGCGGGCACCGCACCGGTGTGGACCACCTCCGGTCCGGCGACCCAGAGCAGACGCTTGCCGTCGGCCTTGGCCCAACGCATGCCGTCGGCGACCTGGCGAACGACCACGGTCTGGGGCTTCTCGACAGCATCGCCGTCGGACGCCGCGAGGGTGGCGCCGTCCCCTGTCGACTGGCACGGGACGGACACCAGGATCCCGGAGGCGCCCACAAGCACTCGCATGCCCACCTCCACCTCGGACAGGGGCACGGTGCGCACCCTGGTGCCGCCGTCCGGGGCGGCGGCCACGACCAGTCCGCAGTTCATCTCGGGGTTCTCCACGTCGTACCAGAGACCGTCGAGGCACACCCGCGTCTCGAGGTTGGTCGTCGAGTAGAAGCCGTCGGGCAGGACTCCTGCCCGCTCGGCGACGCCGACCACTGCCTCGCCCGGGTCGAGCTGATTGACACCGCGGGTCTGGAGGCGCATCAGGAGCCGTTGGAGCGACTCGGCGTCCTCGGCCTCGATCGTGATCCTGGCGCTGCTGGGGTCGTCGGCCTCGTGGCCGACGTCGAGCTCGTCGATGGCGTAGTCGGCGCCGTAGTGACGGATGTCGTCGAGGATGCGTGACAGGATGCCGCTGTCCATCAGGTGTCCCGTGACCTCGACCGTCTCGCGCGCACCCACGAGGAATGACAGTACTTGCTCGGAGCCCGCACGAGTTCTGCGCCGCTCGATGAGCGCCACTCGCATTCCACGGAAATGTGTATGGAACGGCGCGAGAGTTGGGAGGATTGGCCAATGGTCTCGAGGACGCTGGACAGCACGTCCGCAGGCTTGCGGAGGCGCACTCCGAAGGCTTCCGGGAAAGATGGGCGACCAACATTTCCCGAGCTCTTGTTCGGGGCAGCGACCATCGCCCTGTTCGTCATGTTCTTCTCGATGGTGTTCATCGCCCGGCAGCCGCTGGGCAACCCGGACACCTGGTGGCACCTCGTGATGGGGCACGCCTACCTCGACGGCACCTCGGTGCGCCACCCTGGACCGATGTCGCCGTTGGGCACGGAGGACTGGCGCTCCAGGGACTGGCTGTCCCAAGTGCTGATGGCGCTCTTCGACGATGCGTTCGGGCTGCCGGGGGTGGCCTGGCTCCTCGGTCTGGCTCTGGTTGTCCTGTTCATCGCGTGCTTCCGCCTGTGCAGACGACTCGTCCCGTTCGGTCCCGCGGTGGTCGCCACCGGCCTGGCGTTCTTCAGCATGATCGGGAGCCTCTCGCCTCGCCCTCAGGTCGTCAGCTTCATCCTGCTCGTGGTCACCCTCGGGGCCCTCCTGCGCACCGCTGAGGACTTGCGTCCCCGGTGGTGGCTGGCTGCTCTCACGGCCGTCTGGGCCTGCTCGCACGGCTTGTGGTTCCTGTCCCCGGGGCTTCAGCTGGTCTTCTTGTTGGGCCTCGTCATGGACCGTCGACTCGGCAGGAAGTCGTTGCGTCCGCACGTGTTGCTTCTCGGCGTGTCAGTCGCAGCAGTGGCCCTCACCCCGAACGGAGTGCACCTGCTCACGCATCCCACAGGGCCGAGCATGGACATCGCTCACTACATCCAGGAGTACGAGCCCACGTCGTTGAGCTTTCCGCCTTACGCAGCGGCATTGCTGATGGGATTCGTCGTCTGCCTGACATGGGCCCGTCGAGGAAACGGATCCTGGCTATCGGTCATGCTGGTCGGTCTCGGCATCTTCCTCGCGCTCTACGGAGGACGAACCATCCCCTTGGGTGCGATCCTGCTGGCGCCGTTCTTCGCCCGCGCGATCAACACGTGGTGGCCGAAGACCCAGGCGTTCGTGCCTCTCGCGACTGAACGCGTGGTCGTCTACGGCAGCGCGCTCGCGGCACTCGTAGCCCTTGCGCTCATGGTGCCGAGCTCCGCGGCGGCGCCGGACGACTACTTCCCGACGTCGTACGACAGTCAGCTGTCCGTGATTCCGGACGACGCCGTGCTGATCAACGAGCTGGGCGACGGCGGCTACCTCGCGTGGAAGTACCCGGACCTGAGGATCGTCGGGGACGGACTGACTGATCAGTACTCGGTCGAGTGGCTCGAGAGCTGGTTCAAGGCCCGCCTAGGCGAGCCAGGATGGGACGAGTTCGTCCAACGATCCGGTGCCGACTACGCCCTGTTGGACGACTCGTCGCCGTTGCGGTTGGGGTTGATGAGCCTGGGCTGGTCCATCGTGCAGGAAGGCCAGGATCGGGTCCTTCTCACGTCACCCGATCGCTAGCCGGACGTCACCTGCGTCGTGTCGTCGGGTTCCTCGAGGACGCGTGACCCTACAGTTGCGGCCGTGCGCTCGCTCACTGGTTCCCGGCTCGACTGGGCGGCCGCACTCCTGCTTGTGCTGGCAACTGGAGCTCACGCCATTCCCGCCTTCCGACGGCCTGTCGCCACTCTCGACGAGATCATCGTGCTCGACTACCCGGATGTGGTGAGTCGCGGCGCGACTCCAAACGTGGACTTCTACACGGCATACGCCCGCTTGGGCTATGACTTCCTCGGCGTGTGGTACCGAGTCCTCGGCTACACCCTGACGAGCGAGCGCCTGGCCGGCCTCCTCTACCAGGTAGCGGTCGTGGTGGGAGTCTGGGCGCTCACCCGTCGCTTCGGCGATCGGATCGCGATCGGTTCCGGGCTGCTCTGCATCGTCCTGATGCCCACCGACCTCACTGCCTTCGCGTGGCTGGGAGGTCTCGCGCTGGCCGTGTGGTCACTCGTCCTCGTACGCTCGGAGGCCGGTCGGCTGTCCTGGATGGTGGGAGGCCTGCTGGCGGGGCTGTCAGTGGGATGGCGCTACGAGATGACTCTCGTCGTCGGGTTGGCACTGCTGCCCTTCATCTGGCGACACCCCCGAGCGCCGTTCGTGGTCATGGGCGGCCTTGCAGGGTTCATGCCGACTGCTCTGCACCTGCTCGACGTGGGTGGAGCTGCGTGGGACAACGTCAGTGGACGCATGGGAGTCAACTTCCAACTGGAAGCCAGCTCGGTGCCGGTTCACGTCTACCTGGGCCTTGCCGTCGGCTCGACCGCGCTGGCAGGCATCGCGGCCCGCGCGTTCATGTGCCGGACTCGAGAGGACTGGGCGTGGGTCCTTGTGTGCCTGGCAGTGCTGCCGCAAGCCCTGCAGCGAATCGATGTCTACCACTTCGGGTTCGCGGCCGTGGTCATCTATCCCCTTGCCTTCGCGGCCGGAATGGACCTCGCGCGTCGCTGGACGGACCGGCTGCACGTGCGGCTCGTGGCCTCTGCTCTCGCCATCCTCCTCACGGTGCCGGCGTTGTTCCTGGTCGGGTGGGTGGTCACCGCGTCGACTCGCTTCGAGACACAGTCGATCGCGAGTGGCTCGCGGACGATCACGGTTCGGGCAGATCGAGCGGAGGCCACCCAGGCTCTCCTCGACGACGTGCGCGACGTCGTGCCGCCTGGATCTGACCTGTTCGTCGGTACCGATCAGATGGGGCGAACGTCGTTCAACTCCTTTCCTATCTACTACCTGCTGTCCGAGGACTACCGGTTCCCCAGCTACTACTTGGAGCTGGCCGCCGGTGTCGCCGAGCGCGATCGTTCGGGACTGTCGGACGACATCCGCAGCGCAGATGCCTTGATCCTTGCGACCTTTGACCCCGAGGTGGGAGATCGACTCTTTCCGTTCGCGCCGAAGGGCTTCACCGAGCACAACCAGACGGTGCGTGAGCACTTCGAGCAGGTGAGCACGCACGGCGCTCTGACGCTCTACGTCAGGCGGAGCTAGCCATCCGCCGGGGTCAGATGCGGGAGCCGTCGTCCCACGGGTCTCGCGGAGCCCGCGGCATCTCGCGGACGAGGTAGAGGAAGCCCCCGACGAACCACACGACCAGTGTCCAGCCGACCAGCGAGGGCACGTAGACGGAGAGCAGTCCGATGAGCAGCGCGAGGACGGGCGGGACGAAGATGCCGGCCCAGGCGAGGCCGCGCTGCCAGGTCCGTGGGTGGGGGAACGGCGGTGGGGCGGGGGGCTCGAAACGTTCGACGGCAGGGACCTCGTCCGCGGGCTCCTCGGTCTCGTCGATGTCGTCGGCGACAGGCTCGGGCGTGCTGGCCTCGTCGAGCTGCGCCCGCCGACGGTCTTCCCCGGACGGGTCCTCCTCGTCCAGGGACGGGCGCTCACCGTAGTGCTCCACGATCTCGCGCCACGCCAGCTCGGTGCGGCTCTCGTCGCCAGGCGTCGTCACGTCATCACGGTACCCGGGACGTGGTTCCGAGACTCGCTGGGCTCACGCCTGGACGGGCAGTGGAAGTGGTGCACACTGTGCGCTGTGAAGTTCCCGTTCCGCGGCGCTCCTGGCGCAGCACTCGACCCCGCCCTCGTCGCGCCCATGTCCACGCCGGCCCGGCCCGAGCTCACCGGCGGTCGCCGCATCGGGGTGCTCGTCCAGCACGGGTTCACCGGCAACCCGGTGTCGATGCGTCCGTGGGCCGAGGACCTTGCTGCCCGTGGGTACGCCGTCGAGATGCCGTTGCTGCCCGGCCACGGCACCCACTGGCGCGACCTCAACAAGGTCACCTGGGCCGACTGGGTGGCGACGGTGGAGGGGGCTTACGAGAAGCTCGCCTCCGAGAACGACCAGGTGGTGGCGGTGGGTCTCTCCATGGGCGGCGCGCTGTGCCTGCGGCTGGCTGCGGACAAGGGCGACGGACTGGCCGGCGTCTGCGTGGTGAACGCCGCGGTCGACACCCTCCGCAAGGACGTCAAGCTGCTGCCGCTGCTCAAGCTCGTGGTGCCGGGCTTCCCGGGCATCGCCAACGACATCAAGAAGCCGGGCGCCGACGAGCACGGCTACCCGACCACCCCGCTCAAGGCCGCGGCGTCGATGTTCGCCGGCTACGCCGACCTACGCCGCGACCTGCCCAAGGTCACCATCCCGGTGCTGTTCTTCCGCTCCGCCGAGGACCACGTCGTCGACATCTCCAGCTCACGCGCCCTCAACGCCGGCCTGTCGTCCAAGGACTTCGAGGAGCGGGTGCTGGCGGACAGCTACCACGTCGCCACCCTCGACAACGACGCACCGCGGATCTTCGCGGAGTCGGCGGAGTTCATCGAGCGGGTCACCCAGCGTCAGCAGGGATAGGGTCGGGGCGTGCTCTATTGGTTCCTGAAGTGGATCGCCCTCGGGCCTGTTCTGCGACTCGTCTTCCGGCCCAAGGCCTACGGGGTGGAGCACGTGCCGGAGGAGGGGCCCGCGATCCTCGCCAGCAACCACCTGTCCTACGCCGACTGGCTGTTCATGCCCCTGACGCTGAACCGCCGCGTCACCTTCGTCGCGAAGGCCGAGTACTTCACGACTCCCGGCATCAAGGGCTGGTTCCAGAAGAAGTTCTTCTCGGGGGCGGGCCAGGTGCCGATCGACCGCTCGGGCGCCAACGCGGCCGAGGGCGCGATGAAGTCGGCGATGAAGATCCTCGCCGAGGGTGACCTGTTCGGGATCTATCCCGAAGGCACCCGCTCGCACGACGGCAAGCTCTACCGCGGCAAGACCGGGGTCGCCCGGCTGGCCCTCGAGACCGGCGCCCCGGTCATCCCGTGCGCCGTCGTCGGCACGGACGTGGTCGCCCCGGCCGGCAAGGTCTACGGCTCGTGGACGCGCCCGACCGTGCGCTTCGGCAAGCCGCTCGACTTCTCGCGCTACGCCGGCATGGAGAACGACCGCTACATCCTGCGGTCGATCACCGACGAGATCATGTACGAGATCATGCGCCTGTCCGGCCAGGAGTACGTCGACCTCTACGCCAGCAAGGCCAAGGAGCTCGACAAGGAGAAGGCCAAGCAGGCCGCCGCCGAGCAGGCCAAGCAGGCCGCCGCCGAGCAGGCCGAGCAGGACAAGGCCGGCGACGGGCCGGAGCAGAAGGCGTCCTGAGCGCGCACGCCCACCCCCGGACCGCCGCGCCGCGGACGGACTCCGCGCTCGCCGTCGAGGACCGGCTCTACTCGGCGCTCGCCATCGTGCGGGTCGTGGTGACCATCAACATGGTCGGGCTCAACGCCTATCGGCGCGACACCTTCCAGCACCCGACGCTCGGCCTGGCCGTCGTCCTGGCCCTCGTCGCCTGGACGGCGGCCGCGATCTGGCTCTACCACGACCGCGCGAGGCGTACGAGCCTCCTGCTGGTCGCCGACCTCGCGATCGCGGTGGCCGCGATGGCCCTGACACCGCTGGTGAAGACCCCCGACTTCAACGCCACGATCCCGGGGTTCTGGGTGATGGGCGCGTTGCTGGCCTGGGCGATCCACTGGCACTGGAAGGGCGGCCTCGTCGCTGCGATCGCGCTGTCGGTGACGGACCTGCTGCCGCGCTCCGATCTCGACCAGGGCAACTACGGCAACGTCTTCCTGGTGCTGATCGGGGGACCGATCGTCGGCTACATGTGCGAGTCGCTGCAGCGGATGGCCCGCGAGCGCGACGCAGCCGAGCGCGCGGCCGCCGCGGCCGAGGAGCGGACCAGGCTGGCCCGGGCCGTGCACGACGGCGTCCTCCAGGTGCTGACCATGACCCAGCGCCGAGGAGCGGCCGCGGGGGGCGAGTGGGCGGATCTGGGCAGGCTCGCAGGCGAGCAGGAACGCAGCCTGCGCTCGCTGATCCGGCAGCAGGACACCCTGCCCACCGCGGCCGAGGGACGGGTGGACCTCGCCGGGGCACTGGAGGCGATGGCCACCGCCCATCCCGTGCGCGTCGACGTCGCGACGCCGGGAGGCGCACTCCTGGTCGACGCGCATGTGGCGACAGAGACGGTGGCCGCGGTGCGCGCCTGTCTCGACAACGTGCTCGCCCACGTCGGCCCCGAGGCGAGCGCCTGGGTGCTGGCCCAGGCAGCGCCCGACGCGATCACCATCTCGGTGCGGGACGACGGACCGGGCATCGCGTCCGGGCGGCTGGAGCAGGCCGAGGCGGAGGGACGCCTGGGTGTCGTGTCCTCGATCCGCGGGCGCATCGAGGAGCTCGGTGGCACGGCCACGATGGAGAGCGGGTCGTGGGGCACCGAGTGGGAGCTCACGGTGCCGCTAGCGTGACCGGGTGACCATCCACACCAGCCACCCGTTCCTCGAGCCCGAGGGGGACCGCGATCCCGTACGCCGCCTCCGGGGGCGGGTCGGCGGCACCGTCTCGCTGTGGACGGCCGGCTTCTCGACCGGCGACCGGGCCGGGCTCACGGTGTCGTCGTGGATGGTCGCCGGCGGCGAGCCCGGCCGGGTGCTCGCGCTGCTGGACCCGGACGCCGACCTGACCGACGTACTCCTGGCCACGGGCCGCGGCGTCGTGCAGCTGCTGGCGTGGGAGGACCGCGACCTTGCCGACGTCTTCGCCGGCGCGCCGGCGCCCGGCGGCCCGTGGCGGCTGTCGGAGTGGGTGGCGACCGACCACGGACCTCGGCTCGCGCACGCCACGACCTGGGCGTCGGTCAGCGTCGAGTCCGCGGTCGAGGTCGGCTGGTCGGCCCTGGTCACCTGCGTCCTGGAGGAGGTCGTGGTGGGTGAGGATCCGGCCCCGCTGGTCCATCGGCGCGGTCGCTACCTGCCTCCGGGCGGGTAGCGGTCTAGGCTTCCCTCATCTCTGGGAGGGGAGCCATGGTGCGAGTAATGGTGGTCGACGACCACCCGATGTGGCGGGACGCGGTCGAGCGCGACCTGCAGGCGGCGGGGCACGACGTGGTGGCGGTCGCGTCCAACGGGCGCGAGGCGATGGCGCGGTTCCCTGCGTCCGCGCCGCAGGTCGTCGTGCTCGACCTGCAGCTGCCGGACAACACCGGCGTGCAGGTGACGAGCATGATGCTCGAGCACGACCCGACGGCACGCGTGCTGATCCTCTCGGCCAGTGGCGAGCAGGGCGACGTGCTCGAGGCGATCAAGGCCGGCGCGACGGGCTACCTCGTGAAGTCGGCCTCCAGCGCCGAGCTGGTCGACGCGGTGACCCGGGTCGCCGAGGGCGAGGCCGTCTTCACGCCCGGTCTGGCCGGGCTGGTCCTCGGCGAGTTCCGTCGGATCGCAGACGGCCCACCCGACGACCCTCGGGACCAGCTCACGGAGCGCGAGACCGAGATCCTCAAGATGGTCGCGACCGGCATGAGCTACAAGCAGATCGCCTCGCGACTGGTGCTGTCGCACCGCACCGTGCAGAACCACGTCCAGAACACCCTGCGCAAGCTCCAGATGAACAACCGGGTCCAGCTGACGCGATGGGCCATCGAGCACGGTCTCGACACCGAAGGCGAGTGATGACGGGGAGTGACCTCGATGCCTACCTTGAGGCCTACCTCGCCCGTCTCGGCCTGACCGACCGCCCGCCGACCACGCTGGCGGGGTTGCGCGAGGTCCACCGGGCACACGTGGCACGGATCCCCTACGACAACCTGTCGACCATGCTCGGTCGGCCCGACCCGGTCGAGCCCCCCGCAGGCGCCGCCCGAGCGGCGAACGGGGGACGGGTGGGCTACTGCTTCCAGCAGAACGGCGCCTTCGAGTGGCTGCTGACCCAGCTCGGGTTCTCGGTCAGCCGGCGACACGGTCACGTCTGGTTCCGTCCCGACGAGAAGCTCGGCACTGCTCTCAACCACCTCGTGCTCGTCGTCTCCGGCCTCCCGGCCGCCGACAACCCCGGCGGCCACTGGTGGGTCGATGCCGGCCTGGGGGAGGGCTTCGCGGAGCCGCTGCCCCTGGTGCGGGGCGACCACGTCGTCGAGGGGTGGTCGTTCGGCATCGGCGCCGGCTACGGCGCGCAGGCAGCGGGCCGGCCCACGGGCCCCGCGGCGTGGACGTACCGCCACCTGCCCGGTGGTGTGCTGCGCGGCATCGTGGTGACCTCGCGCGACCACTCCGCCGCGGCGATCGCCGACTCCCACCGCGCTCTGAGCGCCGGCGACGACTCGCCGTTCCGGCGCGTCGTGGTGGCCCAGCGCATCGTCGGCCCCGAGCAGCTCACCATCCGCGGGCTCGTGCACCAGGTCCTCACCCCGACGACGCGCGACCAGCGCGACCTCACGTCGTACGACGAGTGGCGGGCCGCGCTGGTCGACGACCTGTTGCTGCCGGTCGACGACGTGACGGACGACGAGTGGTCCTCGCTGTGGGACCGCACCCTGACTGCGCACCGCGCCTGGGACGAGGCAGGGCGACCGTGACCGCCTGGCGGCGCGCGACCGCGGACGACGCGGTCGCCCTCCGCGACCTCGAACGAGGTGCCAGCCGTGCCGGCCTCGCGCACGTGTTCGGCGACCTGCCCTATCCGGACGACGACGTGCTGGCCCGCTGGGTGCTGCTCCTCGAGGACCCCGAGGTCGTCGTCGAGGTCGTCGACGACCAGGGCCTCGTCGCCCTGACCGCTCACGACGGATCCAGCCTGCGCCACCTCGCCGTGCGACCGGACCATTGGGGCTCGGGGCTGGGGCGGGAGGGCTTCGCGCGGGCCGAGGCGGCCGGGGCGCGCCGACTGTGGGTGCTGGCCGACAACACCCGCGCGCGAGGCCTCTACGAGTCGCTCGGCTGGACGCCGAGCGGCGAGAGCCAGGAGTGTCCCTGGCCGCCACATCCGACCGAGCTCGAGTACGCCGCCCCCGCGGCTCCCTAGGATCACTCCATGTCCGCATCGTCCGACCCGATCCTGGAGATCGCCGACGACCTCTATGCGCTGCCGCTCGCCGACTTCACGCCCGCGCGCGACGCGCTGGTCAAGGAGCACAAGGCTGACAAGGACCTGGCCTCCTCGATCAAGGCGCTGCGAAAGCCCTCCGTCGCGGCGTGGGTCGTCAATTTGCTCGTGCGACGCGATCCCGACCAGGTCGACCAGCTGCTCGCCGTCGGGGCTGCCCTCCGCGACGCTCAGGAGAACCTCGACGCGACCCAGTTGCGCGAGTTCACCAAGCAGCGCCGCCAGCTCACTGCCTCGGTGACGACTGCCGCCCGCCGGATGGCGCGCGAGGAGGGCCTCAAGACCACGCAGGCGGTCGCCGACCAGGTCGAGGCCACCCTGACCGCGGCGATGCTCGAGCCGGACGCGGGCAGGGCGGTGCGCAGTGGCCTGCTGGTGACGTCACTGGAGGCCACCGGCCTGGGCGACCTGGACCTCGGCGGGGCAGTGGCGCTGCCGAAGGCTCTCGGCTTCAGTGCCAAGGCCCGCCCCGCGGCGGCACCGGACCCGACCCAGCGGCCCCAGCTGCATGTCGTACCCGACCCGGATGCGGACGCCAAGGCGCGGGCGGCCGCGGACGAAAGGATCGCCGAGGCCCGCGGCGTGCTGACGGAGGCCGAGAAGGAGCACCGCTCGGCGCGACGGGCCGTGGAGAAGCTCCAGGCCCGGACCCTGCAGCTGCAGGCGGAGATCGCCGAGCTCCGCAGCCAGATCGCTGCCCTGGAGGAAGAGGTCGAGGAGGTCGACGACGAGCTGGGCGAGGCCGAGGCGGTGCAGGCCGAGGCCGAGGACGCCGTCGAGGAGGCCAAGGCCGAGGTTGAGGCGGCCCGCGCCGCGCGTGGCCGGTTGCCCTGAGCTCTGGACTGGAGGCGTTCCCAGTGTCCGCCTACGACTCAGCGACCGCCTGGCAACGAGGTGGCACGTAGCTGGCTGTCGATGTCGTCGACGGTCCTTCTCAGGCCCACGAGGAAAGGCGTGCGGGCAAGGCGGTCGATCTCTGGCCAGACCTCGGACCTGACCCGCAAGTCCCGGACCTGAGCCGTCCTCGAGCTGGGTGTGGTCAGCAGTGGACGCCTCCGGAAGGCGCGAGTCGACTCGCCGATGATGGCGCCCACCGAGCGCGACTGTCCGGAGGCGACGATCTTCGTGACGACCGCTCCTGCTGGCTCAGCCGCCACCCGGGACAGGCATGCACAGACCACTTCTGCTGCATCGGTGACGAACACGTAGTCACGCAGGCTGTCCAACGAGACGTGGATGCCCAACGGCTGTCGATTCAGGTGCGTCAGGCACAGCTGGGACACCAGCCCTTGGGGTTTCCGCAGGTTCTGCCCCGGGCCGTAGATGTTCGCGATCCGCCCGAGGCACACCCTGGTGCCTGCGGCGCTCATCGGGGAGACCGCAGCCTCGATCCTGAGCTTGGCGTGCCCGTACGCATTCACGGCAACGGCGGCCGACGCCTCTGTGTATGGCGGCTCATCGGGGGATCCGGCGTAGGCGCCCCCCGCTGAAGAGGCGATGAACGCGGCGGCAGGCGGACGAGGCATGCGCCGGATGAATTCCGCGAAGCACTCCACCTCGGCGTCCAGATCCGCAGCGCTGCTGCCTATGACGCCAGCACCGGCGCACCAGGCAAGTCGCCACATCGGCGTGTCCTGCGCTGCACCCTCCGCCGCTTCGAGCAAGGCTTGCACCGCGTCCTCATGACTTCCCCACGGGACGGACACTGTACGCACCGACTCGCCTCGAGAGTCGAGGGCGGCCTCGACTCCGCGCCCAAGAAGTCCTCTCCCGACCAGCAGGGTGGTCATTGCTGGTCGCTGACTTCCCGACCCAACGGCCCCTGCCCCCGATCGGCCACCATCAGGTAGAGCGGCTTGCCGAGCGCCATGTTCACCGCAACCCCGACGTACTCCGCGACGATGCCCACCGCAAAGAGGATGATCCCCAACCCGATCAGCGCGACGACCATGACGGATGTCCAACCGGCGACGGGGATCTCCCCGAAGATCCGGAGCCCGATGATCACCACGGCGAAGGAGAAGCCCAGCATCGCGAACAGCACGCCGACGACGCTGACGACCCGTAGCAGCCGCGTACCTCCCGTGAGGACCATCCGACGGTAGTGCGACAGCAGCGATCGGAGTCCGTAGCCCGACGGACGCACCTCGGTCGCAAGCGTGACGGGGCAGGTGGCCACACGACGCGAGACCCAGCTCAGGGCGACGTCGAGGTAGACCCCCGAACCGGCGTACGCGGCCACGCTTCGAGCGATCTCACCCAGGACGAGGCGAAAGCTGCTGAACCGGGGCGCATCGCTGTTGGCCGTCATCCAGCGGAGTGATCGCTTCGCCATACGTGACGCGAGGTTGCGCATGCTGCCGTGCGGTGGAGCGTTCACCGGTTCGCCGTAGACCACGTCGGCCTGCGCGGACAACGCGACGTCCAGCATCTTGGCGACGTCAGACGGATCGTGCTGGCTGTCTTCGTCCAGTGTCAGTACCCAGTCGCCGCCCGACGACGACATACCGGCCAGCGTAGCTGCATGCTGCCCGAAGTTTCGGCTCAGCCACACCGGCCTGACCCAGTCGTGCTTCTCGGCCAGAGCGCGGATGACCTCGTCCGATCGATCTGGCCCACAGTCGTGGACGAGGACCAGCTCGGCCACTCTCATTCGTCGGCCCCCGGGCGTCTCCAGCTCGTGGATCATGGGGGCGATGGCATCGACGAGCTGGTCCAGGCACGTCTCCCCACGGTAGACAGGCACCACGACGGACAGGGTGTGAACGTCGCTCATGACGCCACCAGCTCGGCAGCCGATGCCGGCTTCTCCGCCGCAAGGATGACCGAGGATCCGAAGGGCAGGTCCCACCGCGCAACGAGACGGCGGTCGACGGCAGTGGCAGCGTCGAGGATCCGTTCTTGTACCGGACTGATCACAGGCAGCTGCAGAGCTTCGGTGCCGGCGGTTGGTGCTTCACCTGCGCGCCTCTCTCTCAGACGTGTCACAAGCCGGGCGATGGCGAACGCAGGCAGTGAGCCGGCAAAGATGTAGGACGAGCGCATCACGGAGAAGCCGGCCCGCTCGGCTGCGGCGACGGCGCGACCTCGCGTGTACCGGCGATGGTGATGGTTGAGGTCATCGTGGCTGGTCCATGCCCATTGGTAGGCCGGCATACTGAGCAGCAAGGTTCCGCCGGGACGGAGCACCCGCACGAACTCGGACAGGGCTCCTTCCTCGGGCTCGAGGTGCTCCAAAACGTCGAAGGCAGCGACCACGTCGAACGACCCGCTGCGGAACGGCAGGGCAAGGGCGGACGCGCAGACGTCTCCCGGGCCGAGGCCTCGCGGATCGATGTCCATGGCGACGCGCAAGCCGCGATCCCTGAGCCAGGCCACGCTTGGCCCGTCTGCACTGCCGACGTCAAGGATGTGTGCACCAGCCGGCACATACCCTGCCAGCCCACGCTGCAGCAGATCCGAGCGGGTGCGGTACCACCAGTAGTCGGGGTTGTCCAGCGACGGTGAGCCTTGTTCCACGCACGCCATGCTCGCACGAACAAGCGTCATTGCACTGGTGATCGCGCCGAGCGAGCGACGTCGAAACGTCCTCGACCCTCTAGCCCGCCCAGCCCTTCGCGCGCTCGACCGCGTCGGTCCACCGTGCGTACGACGCGTCGAGCGCCGCGCGGTCGCCACCGGGCTCGAACCGTCGCTCGAGCGCCCACGTGTCGCGCAGCTCGTCGGTCGACGCCCAGACGCCGGTGCCCAGACCGGCGAGGAAGGCAGCGCCGAGTGCGGTGGTCTCCACGATCTCCGGTCGCTCGACCGCACGGCCGACCTGGTCGGCCTGGAACTGGCAGAGCAGGTCGTTGGCCGCGGCTCCGCCGTCCACGCGCAGCGTGGAGAGCTCCGGCAGGGTCTCCAGCACGTCGCGCACCTCGAAGGCGATCGCCTCGAGGGTGGCTCGGACGAGGTGGGCGCGCGTGGTGCCGCGGGTGATGCCGATGATCATGCCGCGGGCGTGTGGGTCCCAGTGCGGGGCGCCGAGGCCGGTCAGTGCCGGCACGAACACCACCCCGTCGGTGTCGTCGACGCTCTGCGCGACGGCGGCGGTCTCGGCGGCGTTGCCGACGATCTGCAGGCCGTCACGCAGCCACTGGACCGCCGACCCGGTCACGAAGATCGCGCCCTCGAGGGCGTACGTCATCTCGCCGCCGGGGGAGCGCCACGCGGCCGTGGAGAGCAGCCCCGCGTCGCTGCGCACGACCGAGGCGCCGGTGTTGGTGAGGATGAACGAGCCGGTGCCGTAGGTGCACTTGGACTCGCCCTCGTCGAAGCAGGTCTGCCCGAACAGGGCCGACTGCTGGTCGCCGGCGATGCCCGCGATCGGCAGGGACAGGCCGAGGAAGGCCGCCGGCTCGGTGGGGGCGACCTCGCCCCAGTTGGGCACCAGCTCGGGCAGCGCGTCGCGCGGCACGCCGAACAGCTCGCACAGCTCGTCGGACCAGTCGCCTGCCTCGAGGTCGAACAGCAGGGTCCGGCAGGCGTTGGAGACGTCGGTGACGTGCCAGGTGCCGCGGGTCATCCGGGCGATCAGGTAGGAGTCGACGGTGCCGACGGCGTACCGCCCGGACTCCACGAGGGCCCAGGTGTGGGGCTCGTGCTCGGCGAGCCACGTCAGCTTGGTGCCGGAGAAGTAGGGGTCGAGCCGCAACCCGGTCAGCTCGGCGACCCGGTCCTCGTGGCCCTCGGAGCGCAGCCGCTCGCAGATGTCGGCGGTGCGCCGGTCCTGCCACACGATCGCGCGGCGCGGGGACCCCAGCGTCTCACGGTCCCAGAGCACGATCGTCTCGCGCTGGTTGGTGATCCCGATCGCGGTCAGCTCCCCGGCGTCGACCTTCGTCAGCACCTCGCGCGTCGCCTCCAGGGTGGCCTGCCAGATGTCCTCGGCCGAGTGCTCGACCCACCCCGGCTCGGGGAAGTGCTGGCGGAACTCCTGGTAGCCCTTGGCCTCGATGTGCCCGTCACGGGTGACGACGACCGCGGTCACGCCGGTGGTGCCGGCGTCGATGGCGAGGACGCTCATGCCGTGTGGTCCCGGATGATGTCGAGGATGCGGCGGTCGATCCACGACGGCCGCGGTCCGGAGTCGACGCGCATCTCGTAGTTCTCCGAGCCGACCCACATGTGGAAGCTGTCCTTGCCGTCGGCTCGCGCCAGAGACTCGAGCTCGGCCATCAGCTCGTCGTCGATCGGCACCCGCTCCTGGGCTGTCGACGCGGTCAGGTAGAGCTCGTTGAGGTCCACCAGCCGGCCCAGCTCGGTCACCGGGTCGGTGTGGTCGTCGACGCGCAGGTCGACCGCGACGTCGTCGTGCCCGCCGTAGCCCGCCCCGTCGCGTACGACGAGCAGTGCCGCCGACTGCCGACCGCGCCGGTCACCGCCGGCGGCGTCGCCCGCGGCCAGGGCGGCGAGCAACCGGCGCTCGACCGGCAGGTCGGTCGAGTCCAGCCACGCCCGCTCCATCGCTTCCACGACCTCCGGTCCGGTGAGGATGTTGCCCTGGATGGCGTAGCCGCCGCGCTCGCCGCTGCGCCCAGTCACCCCGCCGGCCCAGTCGAAGCACTCCGACCCCGTGTACGTCGCTGCGTTGCCGTCGGAGTCGACGACTCCGACCTGCCGGTGCTCGCGGCCGTCGTCCTCCTCTACCAGGCGGTCAAGGGCGACCTGGGCGGTGGCGCCGTCGTCGAGGTGTGCCAGGGCGAGGTACTTGAAGGAGAGGTTGGCGTCGGCCTGGGTGGCGATCGCGCCGACCCCGGCCGCAGCCGCAGGCACCCCCGACCCGACGGCCAGGAACTTCGAGGCGACGGCCACGCCCCACGACTCGCCGTCGTCGGAGCGGGCCACAATGGAGAAGGTCATGTGCGGAAACATAGCCGCCCGAGGCAGTACGCCTGCCACGATGACGCCATGGACGGGGAGATCGTGCCGGAGCTGCTGGCCGGGGTGACGCCGGGGCGCACCCGGATCGAATGGGCCAGGATCGAAGCCTGGCTGGGCACGCCGTTGCCGGGCGCCTACCGGCAGCTGTGCGACCGCTTCGGCTCGCTCTACGTGGGTGACTGGCTGTGGCTGCACGCGCCCGTCCGGTTCACCGAGTACTCGCCCTTCGACCGTGAGCTCGCAGCAATCAGGTCCGAGGCGCGTGATGCCTGCGAAGCTACAGGCCTGCCGGCACCGGTCTTCCATCCGAAGAAGGGCGGCCTGCTGCCGTTCGGATCCTCTCGCGGGGGCGAGGGGGTCTTCTGGGACACCTCGGGTGAGGACCCCGACGACTGGCCCGTGGTCGTGCTGGCCCACGCTGCCGGTGCCTATGGCAACGCGCGCTGGGTTCGGTCCGGACTCACGCTCGTGCCCTTCCTCGAGGCGCTCGTCACGACCGGGGTGCGCGGCACCGACGGGGCGGAGTACGGCCCGCTTCCGGCGAGCATGGCGCGCGCGTACGTCGATGCGTCGACGTCGTACTGGACACCGCCGGACCGCGCTGCGAGGAGCGACCCGCGGCGCAAGGGGCTCACTGCCGGTTCGGGCCTCAAGGCACTGCAGGTGCTGGTGCCCCCGCAGCCGCCGAGCGCCGGACACCGGCCGCCCGAAGAGCGGGACGACCTTCCCGCCGACTATCTCGCGCTGATCGCGGCCTACGGGCCCGGCACCTGGCGTGGGTGGCTGCGGGTCGCCGCGCCTGCCGACCTGGGCCCGGGAGGTCGTCGTGAGATGCCCTGGGCGGTTGCGCGGCGAGACGACGACTTCCTCCCGTTCGCCGACTCCATCGACGGTGACGTCCTCGGCTGGGTGCGGCGCGGGGACCCTGACCGCTGGCCGATCGCGTGGGTGCCACGCCACGATGACCCCGGCCCGGCCCAGCAACTGACGTTCACGTCCGTGCTCCTGTCCTGGCTGCGCGGGAAGCCCGTGGGCACCGTCCTCGCGCCGCCGGACCCGGACATCGACCTCGTCGACCAGGCCACTTTCGAGCCGTGGACCGTCGGGTGAGCGCGCGCCCCTAGACGGTCAAGACGCTGTCGGTCGGATGGGAGAGGATGCTGACGTGCTGACCCGTCTCGGATTCCCCAGCGTCGGGGAGCATCGCAGGTTCGTGGCGGCCATCGTCGCCGACACCGTCGGCAGCGGGCTCTTCATGCCGATCACGCTGCTCTACTTCCTCGCGATGACCGACCTGTCGCTGGTGCAGATCGGGTCGGCGCTGTCGCTGTCGGCACTGCTCACGATGCCGGGCGCCTTCGTGATCGGGAGCCTGGTCGACCGTTTCGGCCCGCGCCGGATGATGCTCGTCGGCAACCTCGTGCAAGCCGCCGGGATGGTCGCCTACCTGTGGGCCGACTCGCTGCTCGTGGTGGCGCTGTGGACGACCCTGCTCAACCTGGGCCGCCAGGCGTTCTGGGGCTCCTTCGGCAACGTGGTCACCGCGATCTCCGCGCCGGGCGAGCGGGAGCTGTGGTTCGGCTTCCTCCAGGCGGTGCGCAACCTCGGCTACTCCGTGGGCGGGGTGCTTGCCGGCATCGCGCTGCAGATCGGCACCGACCTCGCCTACGAGTCCGTGGTCGTGGTCAACGCGGTGACCTTCGTCCTCGCGTTCGTGCTGCTCCTCGACGTGCCGGACCATCGCGTGGCGAGGGACGACGACGCACCGGTGGAGGGCTGGGGCGTGGTCCTGCGCGACCGCGCCTACCTCCGCCTCGTGCTCGGCCAGCTGGGCTTCGTGGCCGGGATGATGGTCCTCAACTTCGCGCTGCCGGTCTACGTCGCCGAGACGATCGACCTGCCCGGGTGGGTGGTCGGGGCGATCTTCACGCTCAACACCGCGATGGTCGGCCTCGGCCAGGGGATCGTCGTACGCCGCATGGCCGGGCGCGTCCGGGCGCGCATGATGGGCCTGGCGCAAGTCGTCTTCGTGGCCAGCTACGCCATGTTCGTCGTCGCCGGCTGGCTCCCGGTGTGGCTGGCCGTCGTCGTGATGCTGGTCGGTGCCGCGGTCTACACCGGCGGCGAGCTGACCGGCGGCCCGGTCTTCAGCGCCACCGCGGCAGAAGCCGCCCCCGACCACCTGCGCGGGCGCTACCTCGGCCTGTTCCAGCTCAGCTGGGGTCTCGGCGGGGCGGTGACCCCGGTCGCCTACACGTGGCTGCTCGCCCACGGGCAGACGACAGTGTGGTGGGTGCTCGCACTCGTCGCCCTCCTGAGCGCGGCGTACCTCCAGACGCTGCCGAGGGTGCTGCCCGCGGCGGGGCTGCGGGTGACCCAGCGGGCGGACTCATCGGCCTGACGGCGCCGCCAGCCGGAAGAGATCAGGCCTGGCCGGTCCCGGCCAGCAGCTCGGTGAACCACCCCTGGGTCGCGTCGAACGGCTTGTGCCCGGCGATCCGCTCGAACTCGATCGCGCGGAGCTCGTCACCGCGCTCCTCGTCGTGGCCGACCACACCCGGACGACCCTCCAGCGCGCACCTGACGGCGAGCTCGGCCATCTCCCGGATCAGGGCCCGGTCGGTGTCGTTGGCCGGCGCGGAGCGGGAGAAGTAGCCCGACTTCTGCACCATCTTCTTCTCGGCGCCGATCTCCTGGGAGAACCGGTCGGCGAAGTAGCGACCGGGGTTGATCGTGTCGATCTTGACGTGGCCGAACGGGTCGCGACCGACCTCCTCGCCGGCGGCCTCGAGGTCGGCGACGATGTCGTCGATCCCGGCGCCCTCGGCGAGGAAGATGTTGACGCAGCCGACCTCGTCCATGACCGTACGCAGGCGCTTCGCCTCGGCGGCCAGGTCGATGCCCAGCTCGGGGACGTACACCGCGTGGATCGCCCAGCGGCGGGGGTCGAGGCCGATGCCGGGCAGCCACTGCTGCTCGGCGTGCCACGCCATGTAGTCGCGCGCCGCTGCCGCGGTGAGCCAGCCGGACGCGCGGCCCATCACCTCGTGCACGATGAGCATGCGCGGGTTGGAGCCGTGCTCGGCCAGCACGTTCTGCGCGAAGCGCGACGCCTGCTGCGCGGCGGTCAGCGCGCCGAGGCTCTGCCGGATCGGCACGATGTCGTTGTCGATGGTCTTGGGCAGCCCGACCACGGTCAGCTCGGAGCCCTGGGTGCGCAGGTACGCCGCCAGGTCGGCTGCCGCGGTGTTGGTGTCGTCGCCGCCGATGGTGTGCAGGACGTCCACGCCATCGGCCTGCAGGCGCGCCGCGGCCACTTCCAGCGCCGACTCGTCCGGACCGATCAGGTGACGCTTGCGGCAGTCCTCGTCGTTGGTGAGCTTGACGCGGCTGTTGCCGATCGGGCTCCCGCCGAAACGGTGCAGCACCGCCGCGCCCGCGCGCTCGTCGGGCCCGATCGTGATGCTGTTGCCGGTGAGCAGGCCGTGGTAGCCGTGCTTGTAGGCGATGATCTCGATATCGGGGTCGGTGGCGTCGTAGGTCTCGATGAGAGCACCTACTGCGGAGGACAGGCACGGGGCGTAGCCACCGGCCGTCAGGAGCGCAACACGAGTCGGCATGGGCAGCAGGGTAGTTAGATCGATCCAACACCGGAAGGGTGCCCGCCCAGTGGTCATCCGGCGCGCCCAGCCGTGGCGACACGCCCGCGGTGGGTTCGCGCGGTGGTTGCCTACCGCCGCACGTGGGGTTCATTGTGAGATCACCGTGCAGGCGCGCGGCAGGACGAACGGGAGTCTCGATGAGCGCGACGGAAGCCACTCAGCACGACGTCAACGGACGGGAGCCGGAGCTCAGGCGGGTCATCGGCCCCAGGCTGCTGCTGCTGTTCATCGTGGGCGACATCCTCGGCACCGGGGTCTACGCGCTCACCGGAAGCGTCGCCGGGGAGGTGGGGGGCGCCGCGTGGGCGCCGTTCCTGGTGGCGTTCGCCGTTGCCACGATCACGGCCTTCTCCTACCTGGAGCTCGTCACGCGCTACCCGCAGGCAGCCGGCGCCGCGCTCTACACACACAAGGCCTTCGGCATCCACTTCGTCACGTTCCTCGTCGCCTTCACGGTGATGTGTTCCGGGATCACCTCGGCGTCGACCGCGTCCAACGCATTTGCCGGCTTCCTCAACGACGGCTTCGACCTCGGCTTCGAGGTGGGAGGCGTCGGCATCCTGATCACCGCTCTGGCCTTCATGACCCTCGTGGCTGCTGTCAACTTCCGCGGGGTCGGTGAGAGCGTCAAGGCCAACGTGGTGCTCACGCTCGTCGAGCTGTCCGGCCTGCTGATGATCATCTTCATCGGCCTGTACGCCGTGACCCAGGGCAACGCCGACTTCTCCCGCGTCGTCGTGTTCGAGAGCCCCAGCGACCGCAACACCTTCTTCGCCATCACGGCCGCCACGTCGCTCGCGTTCTTCGCCATGGTCGGTTTCGAGGACTCGGTCAACATGGCCGAGGAGTGCCAGGACCCGATCCGCGACTTCCCCAAGATGATGCTCACCGGGCTCGGCGCCACCGGCCTCATCTATGTCCTAGTGTCCATCACTGCAGTGGCACTGGTTCCGGTGGGCGACCTCACCGACCCGGAGAAGGGATCGGCGCTCACCCAGGTCGTGGCCGCTGGAGCGCCCGACCTCCCCTTCGACACGATCTTCCCGTTCATCGGCATGTTCGCCGTCGCGAACTCGGCGCTGATCAACATGCTGATGGCGAGCCGACTGCTCTACGGCATGGCCAGGCAGGACGTGCTGCCCCGGACGCTCGGCAAGGTGCACGCGACTCGTCGTACGCCGTGGGTCTCGATCCTCTTCACCACCGCGATCTCCTTCGGCCTGATCATCTACGTCGTCCGGGCGAGTGCGTCCGAGGAGGGAGCGACGTCCGTGGCCCTCCTGGGCGGAACGACCGCGCTCCTTCTGCTGTGCGTGTTCACGGTGGTCAACATCGCGCTGATCGTGATTCGGCGCCGTCCCGGCAGCGAGGACCACCCCCACTTCACGGCACCGACCCTCCTGCCCTACCTCGGTGCCGTCACCTGTGCGTTCCTGGCCGGGCCATGGGCGCGCAGCGACGAGCAGCAGGAGCAGTACGTGATCGCAGGATTCCTGCTGCTCGCCGGGGTCGTGCTGTGGGCCCTCACCTGGCTCACCAACCGCGGCATACGTGCCAAGAAGACCGGCTTCCGCGACATCGAGCACATGGAGGACGACGTCCACTGAGGGCAGCGACACACGGCCGGTGCCTGCCGGCCGTGTCATGCCCTCCGTCTACGGTGGGCGGGTGACACGACGACCTCTCGGGACGCTCCTGGTGCTGATGGTCGCCTCGGCACTGGGCTGCACGTCGGTCAGTCCGCCGTCGCCGTCGGCGAGCGCCACACCGGGTGGCGACTATCCCGCTCCGACCGAGCCGGCGACCGCCCTCGAGCGCGGCGGGCCGCGCGACCGACCGCCGGTGCCCGGCGCTCCCGAGCTTCCCGGTGCCTACCGCTTCATCTCCACCCCCGACTTCCTCAACCAGGACGTCGCCGACCTGACCGCGGCCGGGCGTGAGCAGTTCATCGACAAGAGCACCGGTGAGGTCGCCAACTCCACCAATGCCGAGTACGACGCAGCGCTGGACCACGTGATCACCGAGATGGCCTCCCACGGGACCGACGACGTCCTCATCGCCGGTGACCTCGTGGAGGGTCGGTGGGGCCGTGACGACTCCCGCACCGGCGTGTTCGGACCGGTGAAGACGCAGGCACAGCGCCTGCGGGCCTGGCGGCGGGCAGCCGACGTCTACTACCCGGCCCACCGTGAGCGCTTCACGTCCCACGGCCTGACGATCTACCCGGCGGTCGGGGACCACGAGGTCGGGGACGACCCGTGGCAGGCGCGACGCGACTCCTGGATCGACTTCAAGCGTCGCCACGTGCCGCAGTTCAAGCGGCTCTACGCCGACCACATGATGACCGACGCGGACGGCCGGGCCCGGTTCGTCGACCGCCCCCGGGGCCCGGCGCGCCCCACCGCCTACGCCGTGCGCCTCGACCCCCACGTCCTCCTCGTCACGATCGACGTGTTCGAGAGGCGCGGGGGAGACGTCCACATGTCCGTCGACCCGGCGCAGCTCACGTGGCTGCGCACGGTGCTCCGGCGGGCACGCAGGGCCGACGTCCCGTGGGTGATGGTGCAGGGTCACACGCCGATGACGACCGACGTCCGCAGCCGCAACTCGACCCACCTGGTCTACGAGGACGGCACCGAGTCGGACCTCTGGCGGACCATGGTCAGGGGTGGCGTGGACGTCTACCTCAGCGGCGAGGTCCACGACCAGACGGTCCACGTCTTCGACAAGATCCTGCACGTCTCCCACGGCTCGCTGTTCTACCGGGGCGAGGCGTCGTACGTCGTCGGGCAGGCCACCGCCGACCAGCTCGTCCTGGAGAACCACCAGTTCCGCGGGACCATCGGCTTCGACGACCGGCTCTGGACCACGTCGAGCCAGGGGGCGCCCGGCCACATCAGCTACCCCTACCCCTCGATCGTCACGGGCACCCTCGTCGCGCGGCGGACGTCGTCGGGCGGCCTGGCTGTCGAGGACGCCGAGGGCGTGCTCGCGCCCAGGTCCTGACGCCGATCAGCCCCACCCCATCCACGGGGCGGCGCTCAGGGGTCGGTCACGGTTCGGGCGCGACGGCCGTCGAGCCGTACCCTTGTGTGGTGAACCTTCACGACGCCTCGTCCCTCACGTCCTCAGGACAGGCCGCCATCCCCACGCTCGAGCAGCTGCACGCGCTCGGGCCCCGCCAGCAGCCGACGTACCCTGACGCCGCGGCGGTCCAGGCGGCCGTCGACCGGCTCCGGACCGTGCCGCCGCTGGTCTTCGCCGGTGAGTGCGACGACCTGACCGAGAAGCTCGCCGCGGTCGCCCGCGGCGAGGCCTTCCTGCTCCAGGGCGGCGACTGCGCCGAGACCTTCGCCGGCGTCACGGCCGACAACGTCCGCAACAAGCTGCGGGTGCTGCTCCAGATGGCGGTCGTGCTGACGTACGCCGCCTCCGTGCCCGTGGTCAAGCTCGGCCGCCTCGCCGGTCAGTACGCCAAGCCGCGCAGCTCCGACGAGGAGACCCGCGACGGGATCACCCTCCCGGCCTACCGCGGCGACGCGGTCAACGGCTACGACTTCACGCCCGAGGCCCGCATCCCCGACCCGCAGCGGCTGGTCGACGTCTACAACTCGTCGGCGGCGACGCTCAACCTGGTCCGCGCGTTCGTCACCGGTGGCTACGCCGACCTGCGCCAGGTCCACACCTGGAACACCGACTTCGTGCAGAGCTCGCCCTTCGGCCAGCGCTACGAGGCGGTGGCCGACGAGATCGAGCGCGCGCTGACCTTCATGAAGGCGATCGGTGCCGACCCCGACGAGTTCCACCGCGTCGACTTCCACTCCAGCCACGAGGCGCTGCTGCTCGAGTACGAGCAGGCCCTGACCCGCATCGACTCGCGCACCGACCAGCCCTACAACGTCTCGGCCCACTTCGTGTGGATCGGCGAGCGCACGCGCCAGCTCGACGGTGCGCACGTCGAGCTGCTCTCCAAGATCCGCAACCCGATCGGCATCAAGCTCGGCCCGACGACGACCCCGGACGACGCGCTGGCCTACGCCGCTCGCCTCAACCCGGACAACACCCCGGGCCGGCTCACCTTCATCACCCGCTTCGGCGCCGGCAAGATCCGCGACGGACTCCCGCCGCTGGTGGAGAAGGTCACGGCCGAGGGCGTCCAGGTCGCGTGGGTCTGCGACCCGATGCACGGCAACACCTTCGAGGCGTCCTCGGGCTACAAGACGCGACGCTTCGACGACGTGATCGAGGAGGTGCAGGGCTTCTTCGACGTCCACCGCAGCCTCGGGACCTGGCCCGGCGGCGTCCACGTCGAGCTCACCGGCGACGACGTCACCGAGTGCGTCGGCGGCGGCGAGGAGATCGACGAGGCCGGTCTGGCCAACCGCTACGAGTCGGTCTGCGACCCGCGCCTCAACCGCGTGCAGTCTCTCGAGCTGTCCTTCCTCGTCGCGGAGATGCTGCGCAAGGCCTGACCTGCCGCCGCACCCCGCCAGCTCGCGTGCTCGAGCGGACCCACGTCCGCTCGACGCGCGGCATGCCGGGCAACAGGCGTCCATAGCGCGCGACCAGTTGGGTAGGTTCGGCCCGTGATCGACCTCCGCTCCGACACCCTGACCCGGCCCACCGACGGGATGCGCGAGGCGATGGCCCGCGCCGAGGTCGGTGACGACGTCTACGCCGAGGACCCGACCGTCCTGGACCTGCAGGAGCGGGTGGCGGCGATGTTCGGCCACGAGGCGGCGCTGTTCACCCCCACCGGGTCGATGGCCAACGTGCTGGCCGTCGCATCCCTCGTCTCACCCGGCGAGGAGGTGCTCTGCGAGTCCTCGGCCCACATCGCGCGGGCCGAGCTCGGGGCGCACGGCGCGATCTCCGGCATCACCATGCGCACGTGGACCCGGGAGCGTGGGCAGGTCGACCTGGCCGCGATCGAGCAGCTCCACGCCCCCGACATGGGACCGTTCTTCGTCCGGACCGCTGCCGTGTCGGTGGAGAACACCCACAACTTCGCGGGTGGCTCCGTCCTGCCGATCGACGACCTGCGCGACCTGCGCTCCTGGGCGGACACCACCGGCACCAGGATCCACCTCGACGGTGCCCGGCTGTGGAACGCGCACGTCGCGACAGGGACGCCGCTGTCCGACTACGGTCGCATCGCCGACGTGCTGGCGGTCTGCCTGTCCAAGGGCCTCGGTGCACCCATCGGCTCGCTCATGGTCGGCTCCGCCGACGCCATCGACGAGGCCCGCGTGCGCCGCAAGCGGATGGGCGGCGGCATGCGACAGGTCGGCGTGCTCGCGGCCGCCGGGACGTACGCCCTCGACCACCACGTCGAGCGGCTGGCCGACGACCACGCCCACGCGCGGCTGCTCGGCGAGGCGCTCGGGCTCGACCCGGCGACCGTCGACACCAACATCGTCGTCGTCGAGCGTCCCGACGCCGCCGCCTTCGTGGCGCGGGTCGCCGAGGAGGGCGTCAGGATCGCCGCCGTGGGACCGCGCGCCGTACGCCTCGTCACCCACCTCGACGTCACGAAGGCCGACGCCGAGCGGGCCGCGGCGATCTTCGCGCGCCTGGCGTGATCATTCAGTCGGCGGCGCGCCACTCCAACCGGTGGATGATCTCGCCCTCGTGGAGCGCGGCGCGCTCACCGGTGTCGGCGAAGCCTCGGGCGGTGTAGAGCCGTCGGGCCCGGCGGTTCTCCTCGCGCGTCCACACCGAGAGCCGGGTCCACCCTGGGCCGTGCTCGCGACGCTGGAGCGAACGGACGAGCGCGCCACCGACGCCGCACCCCCACAGCGCGGGATCGACGAACAGCATCGAGAGGTGCCCGGACGCGGGTGCGAGGACGCCGTCGTCCCGGAAGGGCTCGGCGACGAGCATCCCCGCGACGCGGTCGCCGTAGTGGGCGAGCAGCGCGACGTCACCGGCCTCGACCCGCGCTTCCACCTTGGCGGCCACCCGCTGCATGCGCTGCGGTGACGGTGGGCGGCCGGTGGCCAGCCGCGCTGCCACCCAGACGTCGACGGCCAGCTGTCGGGCCGCCGCGTCCGTGATCGGCGTGATGACGGTCCGGGGCATGGCGGTCGTGCTCAGCCGGCTCGCTGCCCGATGATCGAGACCTCGCTGATCGCGGTGTAGTCACGGCCCAGGGTGCCGCTGCCGGGAGGCGTGACCGACCCGATCGTCAGCGTCACCGTGCCCGTCCGCACCGGCGGCACCTTGAGGAGCTGCAGGTCGGGGCGCTCGGCGAAGGTCTGCTCCACCGTCGTGCCGTCCTCGAAGCCCCACGTCACCGCGAGGATCCGGCGGTTGTTGGGATACCAGTCCACCCCGGCGACCTGCTTGGCATAGCCGTTGATCAGCCCCACCCGCTGGACGACGCCTGGCTGCGCGAGCGTGATGGTGATGGTCTGCCCGGAGGCATCACCGGCCATGCGCCACGTGGTGCTCGGGTTGCCGTCGTGCATCTGGGCGCCCTCGTAGGCCACGAGGTTGCCGTCGAAGTCGGTCGTCGGCGGAGCCGTGGCCGGTACGTCGAACGCGGCGCCGGTGGCCAGGTTGATGCGCTTGCCGACACCCTGCGGTTCCTCGGAGGTCTCGGGTGCGGTCTCCTCGGAACTCTCGGAACCCTTCTCGGGGGCCGGCGCCGACGACTCGCTGGTGGTCGGCTCGGTCGCGATCTCGTCCTCGCCGTCGGTGCCGAGGACCCGGAGCAGGACGACAACCACCACCACCAGCAGCACGGCACCGACGACCCAGCCGATCCACGCCTGCCCGGTCACCGGGTCGTCGCTCTCGAGCTCGTCGACCTCCTCGTAGGGGAGGAGGTCCAGCTGCGGGTCCCAGTCGGGCTCCTGCGGTGGAGGCACGACGGGCTGGGTGGCCGTGGCGGTCTCCGCGCGCGGGTCCGGCACCGGCACAGGGGTAGGGTCGGCGGCCTGGACAGGAAGTGCCATCGGCTCCGGGGTCGCAGCGGGCGGAGCGGCGCGGGTCGCAGCGGGCGCGGGGTGATGTGCGTCGGGCGTGGTCACGACCGGTGCAGGGGCCGGCTGGCCGATGGGGTGCCCGCAGTTGAGGCAGAACCGGCCCACGCCGAGCTCTGCCCCGCACAACACGCACGTGTCCACGAGCACACGATAAGGGGGTGGCTCCACCCGGGGACCACCTCTGGGGATCAGACCGCGATGTGCGGGACCTCGCCCTCGACCACGCGACGGGGGGCGAGCTCGACGGTGAGCATTGCGGCAAGCACCATCCCGCCCCCCAGCAGCAGCCGGGACGTCAGGTCCTCACCGCCGAGCCACACCGCGAAGAACGACGCGAACACCGGCTCCATGCTCATGATGATCGCGCTGCGCGTCGGCGGCAGGTGGGCTTGGGCCCAGGTCTGTCCGAGCAGGCCGAGCGCGCCGACGACGACGGCCATGTAGACCACGGACATCCAGTCGCCCGCGCGGTCGGGAAGCACGATCCCGTCGTGCGCCGTCGCAAGGGTGCAGAGCATCGCGATGACGATGATCTGGAGGATCGTCATTCCCACGGCGTCCTGGGCGGTGGACCACGCCCCGAGACCGACGATGTGCAGCGCGTAGAGCACCGCCGAGGCCAGCGTGATCAGCTCGCCGTAGCCGATGCTGAACCCGTTGAGCGCGAGGACGCCGAGGCCGACGGTGGCGAGTGCGACGGCCGCCCACGTGATCGGAGGGATGCGGGTGCGCAGGATCGCGGCGGCGAGCAACGGGGTGCACACCACGTACAGGCCGGTCACGAAGCCGCTGATGCTCGCCGGGGTGTGGGCGAGCCCGGCGGTCTGCAGGATCTGGGCGACACCGTAGAGAGCGCCGAGGACGACGGCGTGCTTGCGCACCACGGGCGAGAGCCGGCCGAGCGCCTTGGGGGCGACGAGGACGAGCGCCACCGAGGCGATCGTGAACCGGAGGGCCAGGAAGTCCAGTGTCGGCACCCGGTCCAGGAGGTCCTTGATGAGGAAGAACGTCGAGCCCCAGCAGGCCGCCAGGCCTAGCAGTGCGGCGGCCGCCAGGAGGGTCGTACGCCGGGTGTGCTCGGGACTCACGCGGGAAGGCTAGGGCATGTCTCTCAATCCTCGGCCACCGCGCAGCAGGCCATGGGATTGAGAGCCATACCCTGAGACGTCAGACGAGGAACAACGTGATCGTCGAGCCCTTGGGCACTTGCTCTCCCGCTCCGGGGTCGGAGCTGGAGACGTAGCCGAGGCCCAGGTAGACGTCGGACTCCTCGGTCTTGACCTTGAAGCCGAGACCCTCCAGCAGCTCGGTGGCGGCCTCCACCCCCATCGCCTGCACCGTGGGGACCTCGACCAGCTCGGGTCCCTGCGAGACGACGAACGAGACGGTGTCGCCGCGGAAGAGCGTGCCGGTGCTGGGGTCCTGGGAGATGACGTGGCCCTCGGGGACGGTGTCGCTGAACTCCTCCCCGGCCACGGACACCTTCAGCCTGCGAGTCTCCAGGGCGGCCAACGCGTGGTCGAACGACTTGCCGGTCCAGTCCTTGATCGTGATCGGCTTGCGCCCGCGGCTGAGCACGAGGTCGACGGTGGCGCCGGGCTTGAGGGTCGTCCCGGCCTTCGGGGAGGTGCGGATCACCTGCCCCTCGGGGACGGTCTCGCTCCAGCGGCCGGTGCTCTTGCCGAAGGCGAGGTTGGTCGCGGCGAGCGCGTCCTGCGCCTGGTCCTCGGTCTGGCCCTTCAGCTGCGGCACGTCGTAGCGCTCAGGGCCGAGCGAGAGGGTCAGGGTGACCGTTCCGCCGTCGAGCACCTTGCCGCCGGGTCCGGGATCGGTCGTGATGACCATGCCGGCGGCGACGTTCTCGGAGTACGCCGGCTCGCCCGCCTCGGCCTCGAGGCCGGCCGCCTCCAGCTTGGCGCTGGCCGCGGCCTCGTCGAGCCCGAGCACCGCCGGGGTGGTCGTGTAGCGCTCCCAGCCGAACCACCAGGCGCCCAGTGCGATGCCTCCGACGAGCAGCACCGCCAGCAGGAGGCTGACCGGACCCTTCACGGAGCGGCGACGGGCCGTGGTGGTCACGGGCGCCACTCGGCTCGGTGCCCGCCCGGGCGAGGGCCGCCGCGTGGGGACGCTGCGGACCGGCATGGCGGTGGTCGGGGGGGCCTGGTCGGACGGCCTGGGCGCAGCGCCCACTGGGACTGGCGTCCGTGGCACCGGGTGCCGCTCGAGGGCGGTCGTCCGGTCGGGGCTGCCGTCGTCGACGAGACCCGAGTCGCGAGGGTCGACCTGGGTCAGCAGGGCCAGTGCGCCGGCGTCGAAGGGCTCGGGGGTGGTGTCCTCGCGCCGGTCGGCAGGGTCGTCGTCCGACACCGGGGCCTGGCGGGGGAGCAGGTCGGCGGCGAGCTCGGGATCGCTGGCGAGTCCTTCGCGGATCGCCTGCTCGACGCGGTGCAGGTGGTGCAGCAGGACCGTCGCGTCTGCCGGGCGCTGGTCGCGGTCACGGGAGGTGGCCCGGGCGACCAGGGCGTCGACATAGTCGGGGATGCCGGGCTCGAGGAGCGAAGGCATGGGCACGTCGTGGTGCACGTGCCGGTAGGCGACCTGGATGGGCGACTCGCCTTCGTGCGGCTTGTTGCCGGTCAGCAGCTCGTAGAGCACGACGCCCGCGGCATAGACGTCGGCGCGCGCGTCGGCCCGGCCGTCGACGACCAGCTCGGGGGCCAGGTAGGACACGGTGCCGATCAGCACCCCGCCGGTCGCGGTGTGCTGGGTGTCGGCACTGATCGCCTTGGCGAGGCCGAAGTCGGCGACCTTGACCCGGCCGCCATGGGCCTCGTCGGCGATCAGCACGTTCTCGGGCTTCACGTCCCGGTGGATCAGGCCCGCCCGGTGAGCCGCCGCCAGTGCGGAGACGACAGGCTCCAGGAGCGCCAGAGCACGGCGGGGAGGCATCGGCGCCTCCTTGCGGATGACGTCGCGCAGCGTGTGGCCAGGGACGTACTCCATGACGAGGAAGACGGTGTCCTGCCCGTCCGAGGTGTCGTCACCTTGGTCGTAGACGCCGACGACGTGCGGGTGGTTGAGCCGAGCCGCGGCGCGGGCCTCACGGACGAACCTCTCGGCGAAGTCCTGGTCGTCACCGAGACCGGGATGCATCACCTTCACCGCGACCGTGCGGTCGAGGCGGGTGTCGGTGGCCTCGTAGACACTGGCCATGCCACCGCGCGCCACCCGGGCGCCGACGCGGTAGCGACCGTCGAGCAGGCGACCGACCAGAGGGTCGCCAGCGACGCCGGACGCGGCCGCGCGGGCGTGCTCGGGTGGCTCCACTGGTCGACCTCCAGAGCCGGATCGGAGTGGGACGGGGAAGGATCCGGCGCTCCTACTCTACGGAAACGACGCGGGTGGCCACGCCCAGGCGGCGTTCCGGCGTGGCGCGTGTCCCGCCGGCGGCGAGCCGCGGTCTGCTCAGGAGGGCGGGCGCCCGTCCTCCAGCCGGCGCTTGATGGCCACGACGTTGCCGACGTACGCCTTGGTCTCCTCGTAGAGCCCGTGGCGCTGCACTGCCCCCAGGCCCTGGTAGTAGGCGCCGATCTTGTGCGTACGACGGTGGGTGTGGTGCGACAGCACCCGCAGGAGCAGCACGCCTGCCGTGGCGTTGTCGCCGAGCTTGCGCAGGTCCAACGGGCGGCCCGCGTAGTTCTCCATCCAGCGCGCCGTCGGCGGCAGCACCTGCATGGCGCCGATCGCGCGAGCGCTCGACACCACGCCCATCTGCCAGCCCGACTCCTGCCAGGCGATGGCCAGTGCGAGGTGCGGGTCGACGTCGTGGTGGCGCGCAGCGCCGGCGATCACCCGGCGCACCAACTCGTGTTCGCCGTCCGGGTGCTGCCACATCCGGGGGGTGCGGCCTTCGTTCCTCACGACGGGGATCACGATCCGCTGACCGACGCGCAGGGTGCCGCTGGGTCCGAGGTGGTTGTGGGAGATGAGCTCGGCGGTCCACGCGTGGAAGCGCACAGCCAGGCTCGAGGCGGTGTCGCCGGGCTTGACGACGTACGACACCGGCGTCCGGCCGGCGGGCAGCCGCTCGTGGTCGGCGTGAGCGGGCGCGGCCACCAGCGTCGCCGCGATGGTCGCGACGCTGAGGGTGAGGCCGACCAGCCATCGGGCGGCCGGTCGGGGGGAGCTGGCTCGGGGCAAGCATCGGAGCACGGGTGCCTCCTCGTCTCGTCTGCTGCGCCCGAGGTCCGGAGAGCCGCGGGAGGGAAGCGCGCGAACGAGCCATCGACGGTAGCGATGCGCGGGCGGTGGCGCGAGGCGCCGGGTGGGTCGGGCGTGTCGCGCGTGACAGACTTCCGACATGAGTGATGTCCCCCTCGCCGACCGTGACCTGGCCACCCTCGTCCCGGAGTGGCTCGACTGGTTCCAGGCGGCCGAGCTGCTCGGCGTGACGCCCGGCAAGGTGCGCACGATGATCCGCGAGCACGAGCTCGCCGCCGCCGTCTCCGAGCCGGGCGCCGGCCCGCGCGTGCCGGCCGACTTCATCCAGGACGGTCTCGTGGTCAAGGGGCTGCCCGGCCTGCTGACCCTGCTGCACGACCACAGGTTCGACGACCGCGAGTGCATCGCCTGGCTCTTCACCGACGACAACCTCCCGGGCCGGCCCATCGACGCGTTGCGGGAGAACCGCGGCAGCGAGGTCAAGCGCCGGGCGCAGGTGCTGGAGTACTGATAGACCGTAGGAGCGAGGCCACGACGAAGGGATTGGCATGAGCGAGCGCAGCGAGCGAGTCATCCAACACAGCGCGACTGGTGCCTCATGCGCGCACGGAGCGAAGCGAGGACGTGCATGAGCGAGCGCAGCGAGCGAGTCATCCAACACAGCGCGACTGGTGCCTCGTGCGCGCACGGAGCGAAGCGAGTACGTGCATGAGCGGATTGGCAGCCCTGCTGGCCGGGCACGAGGCGCCCGGGATCTACCGCTGGCACGGGGCGTTCGACGTCGCCGACGTCCGCCACGCCGTCGAGCACGCCGGCTGGGGGTTCGGGCACGTCGACGGCTGGACGGCCGGCGACAGCAAGGCCGCGTTCCTGGCCGCAGTCGGGGAGGCGCTCGACTTCCCCGACGACTACGGGCAGAACTTCGACGCGCTCGCCGACTGCCTCCATGACGTCGGCCGGGGCGTGGGTGGCGTGGTGCTGCTCTGGGACGGCTGGGGCACCCTCGCCCGCGCCGACCAGCGGGCCTTCAGCGTCGCGCTCAGCGTGCTGGGCTCGAGGGTCAACGCTGACAAGGGGATGCCGTTCTCGGTGCTCCTGAGGGGCGAGGGCCCCGACGTGCCCGGTCTCGCCAGCCTGGACTGAGTAGCCGCCGCGGCAGCCGCTCAGACCGTGCGCTGGGTGGCCGCGGCCGCCAGCTCGGTCAGCACGGCGCGGGCCTGCTCGTCGACGTCGGCCGCCCGCAACGCCTCGACCGCATGGTCGGCGAGCTGCCCGATGACCGCCTCGACCTGCGCCCGGGCGCCGGAGGCCTCGATGATGGCGCGCAGCTCGTCCACGTCGGCCTGGCTCAGCGGCGTACCGAGGGCGCTGTCGAGGCGCCGGGCCGCGGCCGGGGAAGCAGCGTCGAGCGCCAGCGCGACGAGCACCGTGCGCTTGCCCTCCACCAGGTCGTCGCCGGCGGGCTTGCCCGTCACCTCGGGGTCACCGAAGACGCCGAGCAGGTCGTCGCGGAGCTGGAAGGCCTCGCCGAGCGGCAGGCCGAAGCGGCTCAGCTCGGCGATCCGGGCGGCGTCGGCGCCGGCGAGCCCTGCGCCGATGTGGAGCGGCCGCTCGATGGAGTACTTCGCCGACTTGTAACGCAGCACGGTCATCGCGGTGTCGACGTCTGCACGACCGCGGGCCTGGACGGACACGTCGAGGAACTGGCCGGCGATCACCTCGTTGCGGCACAGCTCGAAGAGGTCGAGGCCCGCGACGATGCCGTCTGCACCCAGCCCGCTGTGCCGCAGCAGGTCGCCCGCCCAGCCGAGCAGGAGGTCGCCGAGCAGGATCGCCGCCGCTGCGCCGTACTGCTCGGGGTCACCACGCCAGCCGGCAGTGCGGTGCTCGGCCTCGAACGCGCGATGCGTCGCGGGCCGGCCGCGCCGGGTGTCGGAGGCGTCCATGTAGTCGTCGTGGACGAGGGCGCTGGCGTGCAGCATCTCCAGCGAGGCGCAGGCGCGGGCGAGGGCCGGTCCCAGGGGAGTGGTGTCGGTGGCCTCGGGACGGATCGCGCGGTAGCCCCAGTGGCAGAAGGACGCCCGGAACCGCTTGCCTCCGCGCACCGCCGTACGCGCCCCAGCGATGAGGCGGGTGGCGTCCGGACCGAGTGGCGCCAGCTCGGATTCCCGCTCGTCGAGGAAGGCGTCGAGCACCTGCTGCACCTGGTCGCGGAAGGCTGCCGGGTCCCAGGTCGTCACACGTTTCAGCCTAGCCAGTGGACATCCGGGCCGACGCGGCGCACCGATCCGTAGGCTGGGAGCCATGACGACCGGACGGGGCCTGAGCATGCGCGAGCTTCTCGAGCGCGGCGAGCGGTCCTTCTCCTTCGAGTTCTTCCCGCCCAAGGACGAGGCCGGCGAGGAGCAGCTCTGGCAGGCGATCACCGAGCTGGAGCCCTACGGCCCGACCTTCGTGTCGGTGACCTATGGCGCGGGCGGGACCACCCGCGACCGCACCGTCGCCATCACCGAGCGCATCGCTCGGGAGACCAGCCTGCTGCCGGTGGCACACCTGACCTGCGTGGGCCACACCACCGACGAGATCAGTGCGATCCTCGACGAGCTCAAGGAGGCGGGCGTCACCCACGTGATGGCGCTGCGCGGCGACCCGCCGACCGGCCCCGGCACCCCGTGGACGCCCACCGAGGGCGGGCTGACGTACGCCAACGAGCTCGTCGCGCTGATCCACGAGCGGGCCGACATGCGCATCGGCGTCGCGGCCTTCCCCGAGGGCCACGTCGACGCGGCCGACCTCGAGACGGACGCCCGCGTGCTCAAGGCGAAGTACGACGCCGGCGCCGAGTTCGCCGTGACCGACATGGTGCTGCGCGCCTCCGACTACGTCGCGCTGCTCGAGCGGGCCGCGGCGGTCGGGGCCGACTTCCCGATCATTCCGGGCATCATGCCGATCCTCAACCTGCGCTCGATGCAGCGGATGGTCGAGTTCTCGCGTCGCCAGCTGCCCGAGGAGATCACTGCCCGCCTCACGCCGTACGCCGACGACCCCGCGCGGCTTCGCGCGGAGGGGATCGCGATCGCGACCGAGCTCTGCGAGGCGCTGCTCGACGCCGGTGCGCCGGGCCTGCACTTCTACACGCTCAACCGGTCGAAGGCCACGCGCGAGATCTTCGCCAACCTGCGCATCACCGTCTGAGCCCGCTTCCGCCTGCCCTTCCTCCTGAGCGCACTACGGTGAGGGTCATGCACACCGTCACCGTGACCGGAACCGGCACCAGCAAGGTCGCGCCCGACACCGCGGTCGTCCGTCTGGCGGCGGTCGCGCGCGGGTCGGGCGTCGCCGAGGCCTACGACGCCATGTCGGACAGTGCCGCCTCCCTGGTGGAGGTCGCCGCACGGCACACCGAGGAACGGCGCATCGCCTCGACCGGGATCACCGTGTGGCCCGTCCACGACCACGAGGGCCGTCGCGAGGGCTACGAGGCCCGCCACGCCTACGCGATCGGCTGCGGCGACCTGGCCGAGGCGGGCGCCATGCTCCGTGAGCTGGCCCGCGAGGTCGGCGACAGCCTGGCCGTCGACAGCGTGGGGCTCGAGGTCACCGAGGGCCACGGGGCCGGCAGCAAGGCCCGCGAGGCCGCCTTCCACGACGCCCGCGAACGCGCGGCCGCACTCGCGCGGCTGGCGGGTCGGGGTCTCGGCGCCGTTCAGACGATCGCCGAGGCAGACGCTGGTGACGGAGGCCCGGGCACGCCGAGGCTTGCGATGATGCGCGACTCCGCGGGCGGCCTGGAGCCGGGCGAGGCGTCGGTGACCACGAGCGTGACGGTGGTCTGGGAGCTCGTGTGAGGCTCGGTCTGAATCCACCGATCTCTCGCCTGCTGCGCGCCACCATCCGGGCGCGCTGACTGCGTTGTCGCACACTCGACGGGCCTCCGGCCCGCCTTCGGCACTCCGCCTTGCCATCGCACCCGTCTGGTGACGCTCGCGACGGCGTCGATCGGTGGATTCAGGCCCGTCCGACGACCTCGGCCACCAGCGCTGCGCTGAGTCCGGCGAAGGGCAGCCCGGAGCCGGTCGTCGCGTGCGCGCCCGCCGTCAGGACTCCCGGGACCGGCGTCCGCGGACCCAGCCGCGTCCGCGCTGTGCGGGGTCCCTGCCAGAGCACCCCGAGCGGGGAGCCGCCCCACTGCTCGACGAGGTCGCGCGGCGAGCGGTCGACCCGGGCGATGACCTGCCGGCGGACGTCGAGCCCGTGTCGGGCCAGCGCGGTCAGCACGTCCTCAGCCAGGCGGCCCCGACCCAGCACCGTCCAGGCGGCGCCGCGGTCGGTTGTCCGCCCGCCCGTGCGCACCACGAGCATCGGGTCTCCGTGCAGGACCACCTCGTGGGGCAGGTCGGGCACCGCGCCCTCCAGCCCGACGTGGCACACCACCGGCGGGATCGCGGGCATCGTGCGACGGACGTACGACGCCAGCGTCGGGAGCCGGCGCGGATCGATCGCGACGACCACGTGGTCGGCGACGACCTCGCCCTGGGCGGTCCGCACCGCCGCGACCCGACCACCCCGAAGCACCAGGTCGAGCGCCTCGGTGCCGGTCAGCACGGTGACTCCGCGCAGCGCCAGCCGGTCGGCCATGGCCGTGCCGAGTGCAGCCAGGCCGCCCGGGACCGTCCAGGCGCCGAACCGCTGCTCGAGGTAGACGTCGACGCCGGCGAACGCCGGCGCGTCGCGCAGCTCGTGGCCGTCCATGACGAGCCGGTGCCCGGCCACCAGGCGCAGCCGCTCGTCGCGGAACCTCCGGCGCAGCCGCTTGTCCAGCGACTCGCGCTGGGCGAGCAACGAGGTCAGCTCGCGCGGTGCCACGTCGTCGTCGAAGGGGCGCTCGAACCACTCCTTGCGCAGCAGCTCCCAGGTGTCGCCGTACGACGCCACGTGGTCGACCCACTGCTGACCGAGCCCGGGGCCGAGGTCGTCGAACGCGGCGAGCTGGGCGGCGCGCGAGCCGCCGGGCAGCCGCAGGGATGAGCCGTCCTCGAACCGGTGCTCGCGCACGAGGTCGAGCGGCTGGAGGTCGACCTCGCGCTCGAGCGGGCGGCCCGACTTGCGGAAGAGGTCGCGGATGACGGCGGGCAGGAGCGTGGTCGTGGGGCCGGCGTCCCACGCGAAGCCGTCGAGCTCGACGGTGGTCAGGGCACCGCCCAGGACGGCCGCGCGCTCCAGCAGGGTGACGTCGTGGCCGAGCTTCGCGAGCCGGGCCGCGGCGGCCATGCCGCCGAAGCCGCCACCGATCACCACGACACGAGCCACGGGGGAACCCTAGGGCGTGGCTCTGGCTCGGCCGTGCCTGGACGTCACGCCTGGGCGGCCTGCTGGATCGGGTCCTTCTTCTTCCACCGGCGCCACCCGCGGCGGATCACCCGACCGAGGAGGAACAGCATGACGAGGCCGAGCAGCAGCAGCACCCCTGCGATCGCGGCGGCGGCCTCCGGGTGCTCGAGGGCGAACCACACCACGCCGAGCACGGCGGCGTCCTCGGTCAGGCTGGCCACGATGTTGCTGGCAGGCTCGGGGGAGGAGTTGATGGCCAGCCGCCCGCCCGCCTTCACCAAGTGGCTCAGCAGGGCCGTACCGCCTCCCACCACGCCCAGGACCGCCTGGTCGAGCGAGGACGCGTCGCCGGCGAGCAGGACGCCGATGACCGCGCCCGCCGTCGGACGGATGGCCGTGGAGATCGCGTCCCAGGTCGAGTCGATGTAGGGGATCTTGTCGGCGATGAACTCCATCGCGTAGAGGAAGCCCGCCACCGCAAGCACGTCCCAGCGCGCCAGCACGTCGGGGATGTCGGTGAAGGAGCCGAGCCGGTCGGAGACGCCCAGGACGAGGACGACGAGGTAGGCGTTGATGCCGCTCGCCCATCCGCTGGAGAAGGTCAGTGCCAGAGCGTCCACGGGTGCATCTTCTCAGTCCACCTGCACCTCGACGGCGTCCGTCATCGCCATCAGCTCGTCGTAGGTCGAGGAGAAGACCGCCGCCGGGTGGCCCGCGGCGGCCCACACCACCTCGTGCTGCCGCAGCCACGGATCGATCCAGGTGCGGATCGGTGCGGGGTGGTCGATGGGGGAGACCCCGCCGATGACCTGCCCCGTGTGGCGGCGTACGAAGTCGGGGTCGGCCCGCGCGAGCCGCTCGACGCCGATGCGCTCGGCCACCGCCGCGGTGTCGACGCGGTGGGCGCCCGAGGTGAGGATCAGGACCGGCTCGCCGCCGGCGTCGAAGAGCAGGCTGTTGGCGATGGCGCCGACCTCACACCCCAGTGCCGCCGCGGCGAGTGCGGCAGTGTGGGCGCTGTCGGGCAGGATGACCACGTCACCCGTCCCGCCGCGCCGGGTGAGCTCGCCTCGAAATGAGGTGATGGATGCGTGCTCGATCGACATGATGCGAGCCTAGCGACGAGAACCGATGAACCTCAGGGGGTTATGCATGGCGCGCGACCGACCCGGACCCGTGGTCAACAGCATGCGAGTGCTGGGCCTGATCGTGGCCACCTCGGGGGTGATCACCCTGCTGACGTGGCTGATGCGTGACGAGGTGATCCTCGGGTGGGCCGAGGGCAACCCGTCGGCCCAGGAGATCCTGGCCCAGGGCGGCATCGAGCAGCTGCGGGACAGCCCGATCGTGCCCGGCTTCGTGGCGCTGGCCGTCGTGGCGTTCGTCGGGTTCGCCGCGCTGGCCGTCGTCCTCGCCTCGTTCTTCCTCGGCGGCCACGGCTGGACCCGGCTGGTGCTCACCGCCACCGCCGGGGTGGGCGTGCTGGTGGGCGCGGTCTGCCTCGACGCCCACCTCCCCACGATCTTCGTCGTGCTGTCCGCGCTGATCATCATCGAGGGCCTGGTGCTCTCCTACTTCCTCTGGCACCGCGAGACCACCGCCTACCTCCGCGAGGTCTGAGCGGGGCTCGTCCCCATCTCGTCCCCATCTCGTCCCCATCTCGTCCCATCTCGTCCCATCTCCGCGCTGGCCCTTGACGGGCTGTCGGTGGGGAGGAGTACCGTTCTGGGTGTTCGAACAGATGTTCGATGCGACCCGGGTGGCGGTGACCTCGACCCCCACCTCCACCCGGGTCGGCCCAGGGGTCGATGAGTGTCGAGGAGGCGCGATGAGACAGTACGACGACCCCGTCGAGGTGCGGCGAGGCGAGGCGGAGGACCCCGACCAGTTCCTGTGGCGCGGCCGGCTGTGGAAGGTGCGCGCAGTCGTCGCGCACTGGGTGGAGACCGGTCCGTGGTGGCAGGCGACCAGTGGTGATGTTCAGCGTGGCGCGATGACCGACCTGGTCGCCGAGCGGGAGCTGTGGCGGGTGGAGGCCGGCCGCGGCGCGCAGACCCGGGACAGCGAGCAGGAGAGCTACGGCGTCTTCGACCTGTCCTTCGACTGGACCGACGGGCGCTGGCAGCTCGTCGGCTGCCTGGACTGAGGGGGGCGCCGACATGACGACATCGACGACCTCCCGGACCAACCCCAGGACGAGCCAGGCACCGGGTCCGCACGTCCTCCCGGCGACCGCGCACTCCTACCTCGAGCGCTCCGCGACCTCGCTCCGCGACGCCATCACCGCACGCGACGTGCCCACGCGCTACGCCTGCGCCCACGTCGCCGCGCTGTGCGCCGCGGCCGCCCTGCTCGCGGCCCGGGCCCGCCCCGCCCCGCGGGGCCGACGGCAGAAGAACGCCTGGGTCCTGCTGACCGAGGTCGCCCCGGAGCTCACGGAGTGGGCGAGCTTCTTCGCGGCCGGTGCCGCCAAGCGGGCCGCCGCCGAGGCCGGTTCGACCCGCGCTGTCACCGAGCGCGAGGCCGACGACCTGGTCCGCGACGCCGACCGGTTCCTGGCCGTGATCGAGCAGGCGCTCGGGCTGGTGCCCCACGCCAGCGTGGCGTGAGGTGTCGCCTGACCCGTTCGTCCATCTCCACGTCGCCTCCGGCTTCTCCCTGCAGTACGGCGCGTCCCACCCGCACGTCCTGGTGGAACGGGCCGTCGACCAGGAGATGGACACCCTCGCCCTCACCGACCGCGGCGGCACCTACGGCGCGGTGAAGTTCGTCCGCGCCGCCCGGTCGGCGGGCATCCGGCCGGTGCTGGGGGTCGACCTGGCCGTCGCACCGACGACCGGCTCGCCCGGCGGGCCCCTCGACTGCACCCGCCCCGCTCCCCGTCGTACTCCCGTGCGAGGTGGCGCGGCCCGGGACCCGTCGCTGCAGCAGGGCGGCAGCGCTCGGGTGACGCTCCTGGCGAGCGGCAAGGCGGGCTGGGCGGCGCTGTGCCGGATCGTCTCCTCGGTCCACCTGACGGGGGAGCGCGGACGTCCGGTGGCCGGGGTCGAGCTGCTGGCCCCGCACCTCGCCGGCGGTGACGTGCTGGTGCTGCTCGGACCCTCCTCGGAGCTCGGGGTCGCCGCGACCCGGCGGCGCGACGACCTGGGGCTGGCCGCGATCGCGCCGTGGCTCGAGGTGGTGCCGCGCGAGAACCTCGTCGTCGAGCTCGTCTCCCACCGGCTCGGCGCCCGCGGGGGGCAGTGGGGCCCGGGCACCTCGCCCCATGCGGCGCGGATGGCCGGCATCGCCCGCACCGCGGGCCTCACCACGGTGCTGACCAACGCCGTGCGCTACGCCGACCGCCTCGACGCCCCGACCATCGACGTCCTCGACGCGGCCCGGCGACTGGTCCCGCTCGGCTCGTCCCACCTGCGCGACGTCGGCCCCGGCGGCAGCCGCGGCAACGCCGAGGGCTTCCTCAAGTCCGGCAAGCAGATGCACGAGATCGCCGAGGAGGTCTGCCGCCTCGCCGGTCTGGGGCACGACAGCGACGACGAGGCCAGGCGGCTGCTCGCGCGCACTCGCGCGGTGGCCGACCGGTGCGCGCTGGACCCCCGCACCGACCTGGGCATCGGGGAGATCCACTTCCCGGAGTTCACCCTGTCCGACACCTCGGCTCCTTCGGCCGACGCCGCCCTGCGTGAGCGGTGCGAGGCGGCGATCGGCACCCGCTTCGGCTCGGCGCCGAGGATGCGGATCTGGAAGCGGCTCGACGACGAGCTCGAGACCATCCGGGCCCTGGGCTACGCCTCCTACTTCCTGACCGTCGCCGACGTCACCGACCTGATCGGCGAGATGGGCATCCGTCGCGCCGCCCGGGGGTCGGGTGCCGGCAGCCTGGTCAACTACCTGCTGCGCATCTCCGGCGTCGACCCGATCCGCCACGGCCTGCTGATGGAGCGCTTCCTTTCCCCGCTGCGGGCCTCGTTGCCCGACATCGACGTCGACGTCGAGTCCGCCCGGCGCGAGGAGGTCTACCGCGCGATCCTCGACCGCTTCGGCGGGGAGCGGTGCGCCTGCGTCTCGATGATGGACACCTACCGTGTCCGCCACGCAGTCCGTGACGTCGGCGCCGCGCTCGGCATGCCGCCGGGGGAGGTCGACGCCATCGCCAAGGCGTTCCCCCACATCCGGGCGCGCGACGCCCGGCTGGCGCTGCGCGACCTGCCCGAGCTGCGGGTCAGCGGACTGGGCGACGGCGCGCTCGACCGCTTCTTCAGCCTGGTGGAGAGGCTCGACGGGCTGCCGCGCCACATCGCGGTGCACCCCTGCGGCGTGCTGCTCTCCGACGCCACGCTGCTCGACCGCACCCCGGTGGAGGCGTCCTACGCCGGGTTCCCGATGAGCCAGTTCGACAAGGACGACGTCGAGGAGCTCGGACTGCTCAAGCTCGACGTGCTCGGCATCCGCATGCAGTCGGCGATGGCCCACGCGGTCGCGGAGGTGGAGCGCGTCGACGGGGTCAGCGTCGACCTCGACGACGAGGTGCAGGTGCCCTTCGACGACGCCCCGACCTTCTCGATGATCAGCGAGGCCAAGACCCTCGGCGTCTTCCAGATCGAGTCACCCGGCCAGCGCGAGCTCGTCGGCAAGTCCGGGATCGAGTCCTTCGACGACATCATCACCGACATCTCGCTCTTCCGCCCCGGGCCGGTCAAGAGCGACATGATCACCCCCTACCTCGAGGTCAAGCAGGGCTGGAGGAGCGCCCACTACCTCCACGACGACCTGCGCCCCATCCTCGAGCAGACCCGAGGTGTGGTGGTCTTCCACGAGCAGGTGATCGAGATCATCGCCCAGCTCGCCGGTGTCACCAACGCCGAGGCCGACGAGAAGCGGCGCGCTCTCGGCGACACCGACGGGATGGCCGAGACCAGGGCCTGGTTCTACCCCCGCGCCCTCGCCCAGGGCTACGACCTCCCGCTGGTCGAGCAGGTCTGGAGGGTCCTGGAGGCCTTCGCCTCGTTCGGCTTCTGCAAGGCCCACGCCGCCGCGTTCGCGCTGCCGACCTACCAGTCGGCCTGGCTCAAGGCGCACTGGCCGGCCCACTTCCTGGCCGGGGTGCTGACCCACGACCCCGGCATGTACCCCAAGCGGCTGATCCTCGACGACGCCCGCCAGTTCGGGGTCGGCGTGCTCGGGCTCGACGTCAACGCCAGCACGTCGTCGTACGTCGTGGAGCGCAGCGATCCCGGCAGCACCCTCGCCGGACACGCGATCCGGCTCTCGCTCTCCGACGTCAAGGGCATCAGCGTGGCCGAGGTGTCGCGCATCGTCGCGGCCCGCGACGGCGCCCCCTACGCCTCGCTGTCCGACTTCTTCCACCGCGCCCGGGTCTCGCGACCGGTGCTCGAGCGGCTGGTGCTGGCCGGTGGCTTCGACACGGTCTACGGCATCGCGTCGGGTGAGCAGGCGGTGCATCCGCGCGGGCGGGTGACCCGGCGCGACCTGCTGCTGCAGGTGGCCGAGCTCGACCTGCACGCCCGCGCGGTCGACCGGGCCTCGCGGGCCCGCGGGCGCGGGCTGGCGAACCGGCGTACGCCACTGCCCGCCACCGTCACCGCCAGCGAGGCGGCCGACCGAAACAGCTCCGACCCGACCGTCCGGGCGGGTTCCGACCCCCTCGAGCGGCACCCGCTGAGCGACGCCGGGGTGTGGGCACGGGCGGCTGCGCAGTCGCGGGCCGCCCGCCCCGTGACCGAGGCCGACTCGGTGCAGCTCACGCTCCGGCTCGGCGACGAGCCGGGCGAACCGGGGGAGCGGCCCACGGGCCTTCCCGAGATGACCACGCTGGAGCGGATGCGGGCAGAGCTGGAGATCCTCGGGCTCGACGTCAGCCAGCACGCCGTCGCCACCTACGACCCGTTCCTCGACGCGCTCGGCGTGACCCGCAGCCGCGACCTGCTGCGCCGCCGCAGCCGTGCCGAGCTGCTGGTCGCGGGGGTCAAGGTCGCCACCCAGACGCCGCCGATCAAGTCCGGGCGCCGCGTGGTGTTCCTGACCCTCGACGACGGCACCGGGCCGGTCGACGCGACCTTCTTCGACGATGCCCAGGGCCCCTACGCCGCCACGGTCTTCTCGTCGTGGCTGCTGCTGGTGCGCGGCGAGCTGCGGCGCACGGGCCGTCGAGGCGTCTCGGTGCGCGCGACCGGGGCCTGGGAGCTGCCGGCCCTGCACGAGCTGTGGCAGCGCGGCCGCACCAGCGACGAGGGGCTCGCGCTGGTGCGCGCGGAGCTGGCCCGGGCGCCGGAGACGAGCGGGGAGGAGCCGGCCCAGCGCCGGGTCCTCGTGCACACCAGCGGCTTCCAGATGTCCCCCTACTCCGACATCCTGCCGGCCGGCGACTCCGTCAAGGGCGTCGCCCGACACCTGTGGCACCGCAGTCCGGGGAGCCCCGGATGACCCACCCCACGAAGCCGACTCGCTGCGCTCGCGCCTCCGCGGGGACCCCGGGGATGATCCACCCCCCTCCGACGGTCCTACTAGGGTTGCCCCCATGCCGCAGCCCTCTGCCAGCTCATCTGCCAGCGAGCGACGCCACTCGGTGCGCACCGGGGTGGTGTGGGACGGCGTACGCCGGGTGCTGGACGAGGCCGGCGCCGGCGACGAGCAGCAGGCCCGCATCGTCGACATCGGGGGTGGCACCGGCGGCTTCGCGGTGCCGCTGGCCGAGCTCGGCCACCACGTCCAGGTCATCGACCCGAGCCCCGACGCCCTGGCCTCCCTCGACCGGCGTGCTCGCGAGGGCGGGGTCGCCGACCTGGTCAGCGGCCAGCAGGGCGACCTGGCCGACCTGCCCAGCCTCGTCGACGAGGCCGACCTGGTGCTGTGCCACGGGGTCCTCGAGATGGTCGACGACCCTGCGGCCTCCCTCGCGGCGATCGCCGACGTGCTGCGCCCCGGCGGGCACCTCAGCCTGCTCGTGGCCCAGCGTCACGCGGCCGTCGTGGCGCGCGCCATGGCGGGCCACTTCCAGGCCGCCCGTGAGCTGCTGGACGGCGACTCGACGACCGTCTCGGCCGGACGGGGAGGCCGTCGCTTCACCCACGACGAAGTGGTCGACCTCGTCGCCGCGGCCGGGATGCAGCTCGTGTCGGTCCAGGCCGTGCGGGTGTTCGCCGACCTCGTGCCCGGCAGCCTCCTCGACCTCGAACCCGGTGCCGCCGCGGCACTCGTCGAGCTGGAGCGTGCGGTCGCCACGCGCCCCGAGTACGTCCCCCTCGCGGCCCAGCTGCACGTCATCGCCAGTCGCTGACCGCACCGGCGTTCAGGTCGTCGGGTGGTCCCGGTGACAGACACGCCGATCCTCCACGTCGACATGGACGCCTTCTATGCCTCCGTGGCGTTGCGCGAGCGGCCCGACCTGGTCGACCAGCCGGTGGTGGTGGGCGGCGGTGGCGGCCGGGGCGTCGTGCTGGCCGCCAACTACGTCGCCCGCCGCTACGGCGTCCGCTCGGCGTTGCCGATGACCCGGGTCCGACGGATGTGCCCCCACGTCGTGGTGATCGAGCCCGACTACGCCACGTTCACCAGCGTCTCTTCCTCGGTCATGGAGACCTTCCGCGAGGTCACGCCGGTGGTGGAGGCGATGTCCTTGGACGAGGCGTTCCTCGACGTGCGCGGCTCCACGCGCCGCCTCGGGCCACCGGCCCGGATCGCCGAGCGGCTGCGCTCGACCATCCACGACGAGCAGGGCATCACCTGCTCGGTCGGGGTCGCGGCGTCGGTGTCCGTGGCCAAGCTCGCCAGCAGGCGCGCCAAGCCCGACGGCGTGATCGTGGTGCCGCCGGCCGAGGTGACCTCCTTCCTGCACCCCCTCGACGTGGGAGAGCTCTACGGCGTGGGGGAGAAGACCCAGGCGCTGCTGCACCGGTTCGGCCTGCTCACTGTCGGCGACGTCGCGCACACCCCGCTCCGCACCCTCCAACGCGCCGTCGGCGACCACCTCGGCCGCGAGCTCCAGCACCTCGCCTGGGGCACGGACCGCAGCGAGCTGACCCCACGGGCCGGACCGCACGAGCCCGAGCGCTCCATGGGCGCCGACGAGACCTTCACCCGCGACACCGACGACCGGGAGGTGATCGTCCGCGAGCTGCTGCGCCTCTCCGCCCGGGTTGCCGGACGGATGCGCTCGGCCGACGTGGCGGGCCGGACGGTCACCCTGAAGGTCCGCTTCGCCGACTTCACCACGATCACCCGCTCGCGCACCTTGCCCGAAGCCACCGACGTCACCGTCGAGATCCACCGGGCGGTGACCCGTCTCTACGACGCGCTCGGGCTGCAGCGGGCCCGCCTGCGGCTGGTCGGCGTACGGGTGGAGGGCCTGGTTCCGCGGGCCACCGTGCACCGCCAGCTGGTGCTGGGAGAGTCCGAGCACGGCTGGGCCGACGCAGACCGGGCGGTGGACCGGGCGACCCGCCGGTTCGGGACCGCAGCCGTCCGCCCCGCGAGCCTGGTCTGACCCGGGGGACGTCCCCGGCTCGACACAGCCGGGAGATCCGGCCCGGGGGTGTGACCCACCCCATTCGTGGGGGTGAATTTTCGGCAGGACGCCTACCGTAGGTGCAGCAGCGTGCCTAGACTTGGGAGAAGAGGTGAGGAGGTAACCGTGGAGCTCTCCGAAGAAGAACTGCGACTGCTCGAGCAGATGGAGCGCGCACTCGTCGAGGAAGACCCCAAGCTCGCCTCCACGCTGCGCGGAACGTCCTTCCAGCGCGCCGCTCGGCGCCGCATGATCCTGGGTGGCGTCATCCTGGTGGCCGGCATCGGCATGCTGATCGTGGCCGTGCTGCTCGACCTGAGCGCCGCCCTCCAGACGGTCGTGGGTGTGCTCGGCTTCGTCGTGATGCTCGGTGGCGCGATCCTCGCGCTGACCTCCACCCGCGCGCCCCACGCCCCCGCCGCCAAGGTGCGTGCCGCCGGCCGCACCGGCTTCGGCGTCGTCGACGGCGGTCGTCCGCACCGCCCCGTCCGCCAGCGCTCGGGCAGCCCCTTCATGGAGCGCATGGAAGAGCGGTGGCGTCGACGCCGCGAACGCGGCTTCTGACGCGCTCCAGCTGATCCCTCCCGCTTCGCCGGGCTGCCCGAACGCGACGAAGCGTCCGCATCACTGGTCCCGGAGCGTCGCAGCGGCCCGTCCGTGTCGCCTCAGCCGACGAGCTCGTCGACCGTCCGGGTGGTCTCATGGCCCACCGGGGTCTGGGTGGAGCGGGACTCCGAGCGGGAGCGAGGGCGCCAGGACGTACGCCGTCCCACGACCGAGGCCGGCCACCAGGCGGCGCGACGTACGTCGTGGGGCGTGACGCCGGCGGCAAGCGACTGCTCGACCAGGATCGCGTCCTCGCGGAACCGTTCGGCGGTGAAGGTCTCCGGATCGCGGGCGTAGCGGCTTCGCTCGAGGGCCAGCACCAGGCGGTCGAGGGCCTGCGCCGCTTCCGGCGCCTGGTCGCGTCCCCGACGCGGGCGGTCGGGTCGGGCGCTTCCGGTGAGCGGCATGGCGAGGAGCCGGCCGAGCCAGTCGCCGGCACGACGCGGCGAGCGCCCGACGGGCCAGGCGTGGCCCAGGTCCCGCGCCACGTCGCGCAGCTCGACCCAGAGGTCCTCGATGTCCCCCGCGAGCCGGCGCCGGCGCCGCGCGCCGCGCACCAGGCGGGGCGTGAGCAGCAGCAGGGCCACGAGAGCCAGGCCGACGAGGCCGGCGAGGACCGGCACCCACGGGATCGACGACGACTCGTCGTCGGCAGCTCCGGCGTCGGCGCCGGCGGTCTCACCGCGCTCGGGCAACAGCTCGGTGGAGCGGCTCGCGCTCGGCGACGCGGTCTCGGGGACCGCGGCGAACTCGGTCGTGGTGTAGCCGGGGGCCTGGCCGGCCCGGGCCTGCGGAGTCGGCTCGAAGCGCACCCACCCGGAGCCGGGGAAGTACAGCTCGGGCCAGGCGTGCAGGTCGTGGGCGGAGAACTCCCACGCGCCGTTGGTGGCGCGGTCGGGCTCGAGGAAGCCGATCGCGACCCGGCTCGGGATGCCGATGACGCGCGCCATGATCGCCATCGACGCGGCGAACTGCTTGCAGTAGCCCGACTTGTCGTCGAGGAAGGCGAGCAGGTCTGCGTCGCCACTGCCGGCTGACGCGGCCTGCGCCTGGTCGTAGCGGAAACCGCCGTCCTCGCGGAACCACTGCTGCAGCAGCTGTGCCTTCTGGAAGCGAGTCGGGGCGTCGGCGGTCACGCTGGCCGCGAGCCGTCGGATCTCGTTGTTGAGGCTGGGCGGGAGGTCGGTGAAGATGCCCGCGACGGACCCGGCGCCGGACACCGCCGAGTTCATGGACTGGGGGTCGTAGTCGAGGTCGACGCCGGTGAAGTCGTAGGTCAGGCCCGCGGTCGTGACGTCGTCGCGGGCGGCGATGAAGTCGCGGGTGTTGACGTCGTAGCGCCAGTCGGTGCCGGCAGCGACCCGCGTGGTCTGGGCGGTCGTCGGCAACCAGGACGAGGCGAAGTCGGGGCCGATGCGGACGTCGTACTTGTGCTCGTCGCGGGCCAGGCTCGTCGTGACCCCGTCGAGAGGCGGCAGGGCACCCGTGGCTGTCTGCGTCTCGGGGATCTCGCGGTCACCGGGCGTCCACGACGAGCCGTTGAACCGGGTCATCACCGAGAGGCGGAGGTAGGTGGGCCTGGGGCCGGAGGTCGTGACCCACAGCAGCGGGATGTCCTCGCCGCGACTCAGGTTGCGTTCCAGGTCGAGCGTCGGGTCCTTGACCTCGACCTCGCGCGTGCCCGGTCCGTTGCCGTCGAAGACGCTCATGGACATCGTCGGCACCGCGACAGGTACGACGACGGCCAGCGCGATCGCTGCCGCACCCAGTCCGATGGCGGTGTTGGTGATCGCGCCGGTGCGCACGGAGAACGAGCTCTTGTCGCCGTCGGGCGCGCGGCCCCAGCTGGCGACGTGGTCGCTGTGCTGGAGGAAGACGAGGGTGAGGAAGAGTCCTGCGACGACGGCGAAGAGCCACCACGAGACCGCCTCGCCGGTGACGGCGACCGGCAGGGTGTAGGCCGCCAGGAGCACGAGGCCGGCCACGGGTGCGCGGCGCAGGCTGCATGCGATGACGTCCACGAGGATGACGACCAGCGCGCCGCCGATCAGCAGCAGCGGGTGCACCGGCGGCACGCTGAGCTCGATGGGCGCCGCGTAGTGGCGCGATGTCTCGAGGGCGTCGCGCAGCGAGGCCATGAACTCGTCGACGTTGCCCGGTGTCGGGATCGGGGAACCCGTCGTGGTGCCCAGGACCAGGAGCCCGCCGAGGACGACCTGCCCGGCCACGACGGCGGCCACCGGGAGCCGGCTCCAGCGGGCCACTGCCCCGAGACCGGCCACCACGACGCCGATGAACAGCAGGGGGATGCTGACGCGGGGGAAGCCCTCGGTCAGCACGCGCCACGACAGCACGGTCGTCCAGGCCGCGAGGAGTGCGATGCCGGACACCCGCAGCTGGTGCGGAAGGTTGCTCCAGGAGGCCTTCATCGTGCCGCTCCCGCCACTGCCGTGGCGCGGCTCTGCAGCAGGCCGAGCTCCTGCCAGGCCGCGTCGATACGGTCGCGGGGACCAAGGGTGACCGAGCGCCAGCCGGTCGAGGTCAGGTGCGCCGCCGCGCCGGGTCCCGGTTGCACGGGCAGGTGCGGCGCCCAAGCGTCGACATCGAGCGCGATGGCCAGGCTCGAGGACGCATGGTGCTGCAGCCGCCGCAGGAACGGCAGGTCCGGCTCGCCGAGGCCCCCGAAGACACCGACGACGAGGCCGCCGTGCCCGGGCTCGGCCAGCCACTGGGTGTCAGGCGTGGGGGAGTGGTCGAGCTGGACGACGGCCAGGGCCTCGAGCAGGGGGATGGTGCTGGCCTCGGCGGCCTGGGAGTGCCACGTGGTCTCCCGGCTGTCGCCGGACGCGGTGACCAGTCGCACCGTGTAGCCGTGGTGCGTCAGGTGCACCGCGATGGACGCGGCCGCCGAGACCGCGCCCTCGAGGGAGCTGGCTGCCCCCTGCCCGCGGTGGGAGGTGCCACGGTTGTCCAGGAACACCGTCGCCCGGGACTGCCAGGGCTGTTCCTCGCGTCGGACCATGAGCTCGCCCACGCGCGCCGAGCTGCGCCAGTGGACCCGCCGCAGGTCGTCGCCGCGGCGGTACTCACGCACCGTCACGTCCTCCGCGCTGCCGGTGGCGAAGGCTCGCGGGCGGTTGTCGCCCGATCCTGTCCAGGCTCCGCCCAGCGGGATGTTGGGGAGGGGGCTGGTGCGCGGCGTCACGGTCAGGCGCGTGGTCGCGTGGAACGTACGACCCAGCTCGACGAGTCCGAAGGGATCGGTGACCCGCACCGACATCGGGCCGATCTCGAACTGGCCGCGCAGCTCCGAGCGGACCTGGTAGGTGGCGTGGCGGCGCCAGCCGTGGCCGAGGCCCTCCAGCACGAACCGCGGCCGGGTGCCCAGGACGTAGGGGAGCCGCTCCTCGAGGAGCAGCACCCCGGTGGGGGTGCGCGACTCGTTGGAGACGGTCAGCTCGACCGTCGCGGGCTGGCCGGCGGCGACGAGCTGGGGGGAGAGCGTACGGACGAGCGCGAGGCGGTAGCGGGAGCGTCCGACCCACCAGGCCGTCAGCAGGGGCAGCGCGGCGACGAGCACGCCGATCCGCACCACGGACGAGTGGCCGACCACGATCGCGGCCACCATGGTGGTGATCCCGGCGGCCAGGAACGCCCGTCCTCGGACGGTCAGTGCAGCGAGGGCCTCACGCACGGCTGGCGTCGGGGACCGGCACCGACTCCACGATCCCGGACAGGATCGCCGAGGTGGTGCGCCCGCTCATGGTCGCTTCGACATTGGGCAGCAGCCGGTGCGCCAGCACCGGCGAGGTGATGCCGTGGATGTCGTCGGGGAGGACGTAGTCGCGGCCCTGGATCGCGGCGACGGCCTTGGCGGCCCGCACCAGGTGGAGCGTCGCGCGGGGCGAGGCGCCGAGGTGCAGGTCGTTGCTGTTGCGGGTCGCGGTCGTCAGCGCTACGGCGTAGCGGTGGACAGCCGAGGACACGTGCACCCGGCCGACGATCTCGATCACCTTGCGGATCTCGCCGGCGTCGGTGACCGGCTCGAGGTCGTCGAGCGGGTTGTGGGCGGTGTGACCCTCGAGCATCGCGATCTCGGCGGCCTCGACGGGGTAGCCGACCGACACTCGAGCCATGAAGCGGTCGCGCTGGGCCTCGGGGAGGGCGTAGGTGCCCTCCATCTCGATCGGGTTCTGGGTGGCGATCACCATGAACGGCTTCTCGAGCATGTAGGTCGCGTTGTCGACGGTGACCTGGCGCTCCTCCATGGCTTCCAGCAGGGCCGACTGCGTCTTCGGGGAGGCGCGGTTGATCTCGTCGCCGACCACGATGTTGGCGAAGACGCCGCCCGGCCGGAACTCGAACTCCCGGGTGTCCTGGTTGAACACCGAGACCCCGGTGACGTCGGAGGGCAGCAGGTCCGGGGTGAACTGGATGCGCCGCACCGAGCAGTCGATGCTGCGTGCCAACGCCTTGCTCAGCTGCGTCTTGCCGACCCCCGGCACGTCCTCGATGAGCAGGTGGCCCTCCGCGAGGAGGACGACGAGCGCGGCGTTGACCACGTCAGGCTTGCCGGCGATCACCCGCTCGATGTTCTGGCGAACCACACCGGTCACCCGGTGCACGGTGTCCAGGTCCGGTGCCTGCCCAGATGCCCCAGTGGTCACGTCTGCCAATCCCCTCGTTCGCCCTGCACACCACGGTATGTGGTCCGCGCAACATACCTGTCCACAGGCCCTCGAGGGGCACGGCGGCGGCCGACCGTTACCGGAGTCGTTCCTGGCACTCCACCACCCGCGCCGCGCCGGCGGGCCCGTTCTCCCCACTTTCCACCACCACCGGTCGCCGATTTCCCCCACCGGCACACCACCGGAGCCGTCCCGAGCGTGGATCTGCCCTCATTCACGCTCAGCACGCGTGCGAGCGACGTGGCGTGGCCAAGGGCGTCACCCGGCCCGCTGCCCGAAATTGACGCTTGCAACACGCTCGATCTGGTTGACGGTGGAGCGAAGTGGAGTAATGTGGTGCAAAGTGGGGGACAGGGTCGATCTTCCCGCCGAGCGAGCTGGAGGTGCCGGATGTTCTTCGGCACCTACACGCCCAAGCTCGACGAGAAGGGCCGGCTCTTCCTCCCGGCGAAGTTCAGAGACGAGCTGACGGAGGGACTCGTGGTGACCAGGGGGCAGGAGCGCTGCCTCACTGTCTGGTCGCTGGAGGACTTCGGCCGGCTCACCGACCGGCTCCGCGAGGCGCCGGTCACCCAGAAGAGCACCCGCGACTACGTCCGCATGCTGTTCGCCGCCGCCAGCCAGGAGGTGCCGGACAAGCAGGGACGGATCAACATCCCGGCTCCCCTGCGGGAGTACGCCTCGCTCCGCAAGGAGTGCGTCGTCATCGGGTCGATGAACCGGATCGAGATCTGGGACCCCACGGCGTGGGCGACCTACTCCGAGGAGCAGGAGCAGAAGTTCTCCGAGCTCAGCGACGAGGTCTTCCCCGGAATCTGAGCAAGCACCACCACCACCAGCACCGACACCACCAGCACCGACAACGACAACTGACCATCGGACCCGCATCACCAGGTCTCGAGCCCGCTCCCTCGCGTGGCCATCTGGGGCACTTCCCCGGCACCAGAGGGCCACCCCATGCGCCAGGGAGCGGGCAGGGACCTGGTGCGGCGGCTCACCCCGTGCCACACGGCGGGGAGTGTCAGTCGCACCGCCAACCAGCACATGCACCCAGCACCAGCCACCAGCACCAGCCAGCAGTACCGCCGGCGCACTGCCGGACGACAGCAACAAGTGGGGTCGAGATCATGAGCACCACCCAGCCCTTGGGACGCACCGCAGCGGCACCGCCGCTACGGGTGCGTGACCAGGCGCGCGAGGCGGCCACCCTGATCGCGTTCTCCGCCGCCATGGCGTCCTGCCTGGCCCTGACGCTGCTCCTGCTGGCGCACCTGGGATCCCAGGGCTGACTCGATGATGACTCCCAGCCACGCCCCGGTGCTCCTCGACCGGGTCGTCGCCCTCCTGTCACCTGCACTCGTTGCCCCCGGCTCGGTCTACGTCGACTGCACGCTCGGGCTCGGTGGCCACAGCGAGGCCGTCCTCGAGCGGTGCCCGCAGGCCAGGGTCGTCGGCATCGACCGCGACCCGACGGCGCTGGCCATGTCGTCCGAGCGGCTCGCCGCCCACGGCGACCGCTTCACCGCGGTCCACGCGGTGTACGACGAATTGCCCGAGGTCGTCGGCACGCTCGGCCTCGACCACGTCGACGCCGTCTTCTTCGACCTCGGTGTCTCCTCCATGCAGCTCGACGTGCGCGACCGCGGCTTCGCCTACTCCGAGGACGCGCCGCTGGACATGCGGATGGACCCGACCACCGGCCAGACCGCCGCGGACCTGCTCAACACGGCGACCGCCCAGGAGCTGACCCGGATCCTGCGCGAGTACGGGGAGGAGAAGTTCGCCAGCAAGATCGCCCGCGAGGTCGTACGCCGTCGCGAGAGCACGCCGTTCACCACGAGCGCCGGTCTGGTCGAGCTGCTCTACGAGACCATCCCCGCACCCGCCCGGCGCACGGGGGGCCACCCCGCGAAGCGCACGTTCCAGGCCCTGCGGATGGCCGTCAACGACGAGCTGGCCGTCCTGCGCCGTGCCATCCCCGCCGCCATCGACGTGATCGGTGTGGGCGGGCGGGTGGTCGTGGAGTCCTACCACTCCCTGGAGGACCGTCTGGTCAAGCGCGCCTTCGCCGACGCCACCCGGCTCGACGTCCCGCACGACCTGCCGTTCGTGCCGGAGGGCGCCGAGCCCGCCCTGCGCCTGGTCACCCGTGGTGCCGAGCGGGCCGACGAGACCGAGATCGCCGAGAACCCCCGAGCAGCCTCCGTCCGGTTGCGCGCCGTCGAGCGCGTCCTTCCTACTCGCCCCCCGTCCCGCTCCCTTCCCCCTGGAGTCACCAGATGAGCAGTCCCGCCCTGCAGCCACGGACCCGTGTCACCCGGATCGCCCAGGAGGCCGTCGACAGGGCGCGCCTCACGGTCGTACCGCGGGTGCGCACGCGGGCTCCCCGGGTGCCCTTCGTGACCCTGGTGAGCCTGGTCCTCGTCGCCGGCATCGTCGGCCTCCTCCTCTTCAACACCTCCATGCAGCAGGCGTCCTTCGCCGCGTCCTCGCTCGAGACCCAGGCCGACACGCTCGCCGCGCGCGAGCAGACGCTGCGCATGGAGCTCGACGAGCTGCGCAACCCCCAGCGCGTGGCCATGGAGGCCCAGGAGATGGGCATGGTCATCCCGTCAGCACCGGTCTTCCTGGACCTCGAGACGGGCAGGACCATCGGCGTCCGGACCCCGGCCACCCGCGAGAACGCCATCCAGCTGCTGCCCCCGCCCCCGCCCAAGCCGGCGGTGCTCGCCCCCGAGCCCACGTACATCGAGGTCCCCGCGACCACGACCACGACCGACGACGTCCAGTCCGCGAGCGGCGACCAGCAGGCACGCGAGAAGAAGAACAAGAACAAGCACCAGCGCCAGCAAGGCAGGAAGAACCGCAACAGGTGACGGCGCGGTCGCCCAGATCCGCGTCGTCCCGCCTGTAGAAATGTCGTCAGGCCCACCACAGTCAGGAGTGGGGGCCGGGAATGAGGGAGATCAGTGCCCAGCACCCGCACCCGGCGCGGCGCCTCGCGCGGCGCCCCCATGCTGCGACTGCGCATCGGGTTCGTCCTCATCGCGGTGGTCCTGTCCTTCTTCGGCGCGCGGCTGGTGCAGCTGCAGGGCGTCGACCCGCGCTCGTACGCCGCCATGGCCGCCGCCGAAGGCGCGGTGCGCGTGCCGTTGCAGGCGGAGCGCGGCGACATCCTCGATCGCAACGGCATCCCGCTGGCCGACTCGATCAAGGGCAAGATGGTCGTCGCCGACCCGGAGCTGACCACCGACCAGGCGCCGGAGATGGCCCGGCTGCTCTCCGACCGCCTCTCCATCGACTACTTCAAGACACTCACCGCACTGCGCGGCCGCGCCGAGGGCAGCAAGTTCGAGTACGTCGCCCGGCGGGTTCCGAGCACCCTGGCGAGCGACACCGTCGCCGAGCTCGCCGAGGCGGGCTACGAGGGGGTCAGCCTGCGCGACGACCCGATCCGGGACTACCCGGCCGGCGACGTCGCGGCCAACCTGATCGGCTACATGGGCACCGACGAGCCGCTGGGCGGCTTCGAGCGCACCTTCGACAAGCAGCTGGCCGGCACCGACGGCGAGGCCACGTGGCAGTCGTCCTCCAGCAAGGGCGTACGCATCCCGCTGCGCGAGAGCACCTTGAAGGCCGCCCAGAACGGCGCACCCCTGCGCACCACCATCGACCGCGACCTGCAGTGGTTCACGCAGAAGGTGCTCGCCCAGGCGGTGCAGCAGTACCGTGCCGAGAGCGGCTCCGCCATCGTGATGGACACCCGCACCGGCGAGGTCCTGGCGCTGGCCGACGTGCCCACCTTCGACGCCAACAAGCCGACGGAGTCGCCGGAGGCCGACCTCGGCTCCCGGGCGATGAGCGACACTTACGAGCCCGGCTCGGTGCAGAAGGTCCTGACCGCCTCGGCCCTGATCGACGCAGGCAAGGCCTACCCGCGCCAGAAGTTCCGGGTGCCGCCAAACCTCGCCCGCCAGGACCGCGTCATCGGTGACTGGTTCGACCACGGCAACATCCGACTGACCCTGGCCGGCATCATCGCCCAGTCGTCCAACATCGGCACCGTGCTGGCCGCGGACGCGTTCTCGCCGCCCGAGCTGGTGGCCTACCTCCAGCGCTTCGGGCTGGGGCAGAAGACCGACATCGGCGTCCGCGGCGAGACGCAGGGCATCCTCACGCCCGGCGACGCGATGACCTCCCAGACCAAGGACCGAGTCGCGTTCGGCCAGTCGCTGTCGGTCAACGTCGCCCAGATGGCAGCCGCGGTCAACACGGTCGCCAACGGTGGTGTGCGGGTCTCGCCGAGCCTCATCTCAGGCTCGGCCGTCACCGACGACGGGCTCACGGTCGGCACCGACGTGGCCACGCGCACCCGCGTGATCAGCAAGCAGGCGGCCCGCGCGACCGCGAAGATGATGGAGAAGGTCGTCCACCCCGAGGACGGGGTCGCGCCCCGGGCCCAGGTGCCCGGCTACCTCGTCGCCGGCAAGACCGGCACAGCGCAGCGCGTTGCGGCCGACGGCACCGGCTACGACGGCAGCACCACCGTCTCCTTCGGCGGGTTCGCCCCGGCCGACGACGCCCGGTTCACGGTCTACGTCGTGGTCCACGCCCCCCGGGTCGACGGTGGTGGTGGCTCGATCGCCGGCCCGGTCTTCTCCCGGATCATGGGCTACGTCCTGGGCCGCTACGGCGTCGAGCCGACCAACGGCCGGCCGTCGCGTCTCCCGGTGGAGTGGTGAGTCGATACGCTCCAACGGTGCAGGAGTCAGTGGAGGCGTTGACGTGACGCGGCCGCGGCAGGCGCCCTCGACCGCGGCCACCGACCTCGCCGACTGGCTGGGTCGCAGCACCGACGTCTCCGTCCAGGGTGACCTCGACATCGCGGTCTCGGGCATCTCCCTGAGCACCGCGCGGGTGCGACCCGGAGACCTCTACGCCGCACTCCCGGGCACGCGTGCCCACGGCGCCGACTTCGCCGCCGACGCGTTCGCCGCGGGTGCGGTGTGCGTGCTCACCGACCCGGCCGGCCTCGACCGGCTGGCGGCGGCGACCCCGGCGATCGTCGTACCTGATCCGCGCCGGGTCCTCGGGCGCCTGGCCGCGCGGATCTACGGCAACCCGGCCACCGACCTGCGTGTCATCGGCGTCACCGGCACGCAGGGCAAGACCACCACCACCCGGATCCTCGAGCAGGGGCTCACCGCCTCCGGGGTGGCCTCGGCAGTGGTGGGCACGGTCGGCACCCGGATCGCCGGCGAGGACGTGAAGACCGAGCTGACCACGCCCGAGGCGCCCGACCTGCACGGCCTCTTCGCGCTCATGCGCGAGCGCGGCGTCGACACGTGTGCCATGGAGGTCTCCAGCCACGCGCTGGTGCTCGGGCGGGTCGACGGCGTGGTGTTCGACGTCGCGACCTTCCTCAACCTCGGGCGCGACCACCTCGACTTCCACCGGGACGTCGACGACTACTTCGCGGCCAAGGCCGGCCTCTTCACCCCGGAGCGGGCCGGAGTCGGGCTGACCAACGTCGACGACGAGTTCGGGCGCCGGCTGCTCGACGTGGCGACCATCCCGATGTCCACCTACTCCTCGCACGGCCGGGCCGCCGACTGGCGCGCCGTCGACGTGTCCCTCTCGCCGACCGGTGCCGACTTCACCGTCCTCGGGCCGGGCGTCGAGGTGAGCGCCGCGATCCACCTCCCGGGCGAGTTCAACGTGTCCAACGCGCTCGCCGCGATCGCCTCCGCGGCGCTGGCGGGACTCGACCCGCGCTCGGTCGCGGACGGCATCGCGCGCGTCGGCGGCGTACCCGGCCGCCTCGAGCAGGTGACGCGGGGCCAGGACTACACCGTGGTCGTCGACTACGCCCACAAGCCCGACGCGCTCGAGGCGGTCCTCGCCGCCCTGCGCGCGCTGACGCAGGGCCAGCTGATCGTCGTGGTCGGGGCCGGCGGCGACCGCGACACGATCAAGCGGCCGCTCATGGGCGAGATCGCGGGTCGGCTGGCCGACGTCGTCCTCGTCACCGACGACAACCCCCGCAGCGAGGACCCCGCGGCGATCCGGGCCGCGGTGCTCGAGGGCACCCGCGGTGGTCGCGCGGGCGTGGCCGAGATCGGCGACCGCCGACTCGCCATCCGCGAGGCCGTACGCCGTGCCGGGCCCGGCGACGTCGTCCTGATCGCAGGCAAGGGCCACGAGAGCGGCCAGGAGGTCGACGGGGTCGTGCACCCCTTCGACGACCGGGTCGTCGCTGCGGAGGAGATCGACGGCCGCGGGAGCTCCCGGTGATCGAGATGACGCTGGGCGAGATCGCCGACGTCGTCGGGGGAGTGGCCCACGGGGAGGCGACCGTGACCGGTGCGGCCTTCCTCGACACGCGCACGCCGGAGCCCGCCGGCCTCTTCGTCGCGATCGCCGGTGAGCGGGTCGACGGCCACGACCTCGCGGCCGCGGCCGGTGACGCCGGTGCCGTCGCGGTCCTCGGCACCCGGCCCACGGAGCTGCCCACCGTCGTCGTGGACGACGTGACCGCCGCCCTGGGCCGCCTGGCCCGCCACGTCGTGGACAGGCTGACCGAGGTGGTCGTGCTCGCCATGACGGGCTCCCAGGGCAAGACGGGCACCAAGGACTACCTCGCGCACGTGCTCGGCGAGGCCGGGCCGACGGTCGCCACACCGGGTAACTTCAACAACGAGCTCGGGGTGCCGCTGACGGTGCTCCGCGCCACGCCCGACACGCGCTACCTCGTCGTCGAGATGGGTGCCCGCGGCGTGGGGCACGTCGCCGAGCTGTGCGAGATCGCACCGCCTCGGGTCGCCGCGGTCCTCAACGTCGGCACCGCCCACATCGGCGAGTTCGGCAGCCGTGAGGCGATCGCGCGGGCCAAGGGCGAGATCGTCGAGGCGTTGCCGCGCGACGGGACCGCGGTCCTCAATGCCGACGACGACCTCGTCGCCGCGATGGCGACGCGGACCGTTGCCTCGGTCACGACCTTCGGCGGCGGCACCGCGGACGTCGCGGTCAGGGAGGTCACCGCCGACGAGCTCGGCCGGCAGTCCTTCGAGCTCGTCCATCGCGGCTCCGGTGCCACGGTGCACCTCGCCCAGGTCGGAGCCTTCCAGTGGCGCAACGCTGCCGCGGCCGCGGCGATGGCCCTGGCCGCCGGCCTCGACCTCGACACCGTGGCCGACTCCCTCGGTGACGCCGGACCGGCCAGCCGCTGGCGGATGGAGCTGACCGAGCGCCCGGACGGGCTGGTCGTGATCAACGACGCCTACAACGCCAACCCCGAGTCCATGCGCGCCGCCCTCGAGACGCTCGCCGGCATCGGGACCCGCAGCGGTCGGCGTACGGTCGCCGTGCTGGGCGAGATGCTCGAGCTCGGCGACGGTGCCGTCGCCGCACACACCGGCGTGGGGGCGTACGCCGCGGAGGCCGGGGTGGACGTGCTGCTCACCGTGGGACCTGCTGCCGCCGCCATCTCCCGGGGCTTCGAGGCGGCAGGAGCGAGGGGAGTGACGGCCACCACGGTGGGGCGTGACGCGGCCGTCGAGTGGCTGCGGCACAATGTCTCGGCTGCTGATGTCGTCCTGGTGAAGGCATCCCGGGGAGCGGCGCTGGAACTGATCGCCGACGACCTCATCGACCAAGGGAGACGCACCCCATGAGAGCCATCCTGTTCGGAGGAGGACTCTCCCTGCTGATCTCCCTGCTCGGCACGCGCTACGCGATCCGGTTCTTCACCCGGCAGGGATTCGGTCAGCCGATCCGTGACGACGGCCCCACCACGCACCACATCAAGCGGGGCACGCCGACCATGGGCGGCGCCGTCGTCGTGCTGGCGACGGTCGTCGGCTACTTCGCGGCCAAGGTGATCACCGGCCAGGCCCCCACCGCCTCGGCGCTCCTCCTCCTCTTCCTGCTGGTGGGGCTCGGCGTGGTCGGCTTCCTCGACGACTTCCTCAAGGTGAGCCGTCAGCACAGCACCGGCCTGCGCAGTCGCGCCAAGATGATCGGCCAGACGGTCGTCGCGCTGGTCTTCGGCTTCCTGGCGCTCTCGCCCGCGTTGGAGGACGAGCGGGGCTGGCGCCCTGCTTCGGACCACATCTCCTTCATCCGCGACTACGAGCGGTTCGCGCTGCCCGCAGTGCTCGGCCTGCTGCTGGTCTGGTTCATCGTCACCGGCTTCAGCAACGCGGTGAACCTCGCCGACGGCCTGGACGGCCTCGCGACGGGCGCGTCGATCCTGATCTTCGCCGCCTACACGCTCGTGAACATCTGGCAGAACAGCCAATCCTGCGCCCTGGAGGCCGGCCCCAAGTGCTACGAGGTCCGCGACCCGCTGGACCTGGCCGTCATCGCAGCGGCCCTCACCGGCGCCTGTTTCGGGTTCCTGTGGTGGAACGCCTCGCCGGCCCAGATCATCCTGGGCGACACGGGCTCCCTGGCCCTGGGCGGTGCGATGGCCGGCTTCGCGATCATGACCCGCACCGAGATGCTGCTGCTGGTCATCGGCGGCCTGTTCGTGGTGATCACCCTCTCCGTGATGATCCAGGTCTCGGTCTTCAAGGTCAGCCGTGCCAGTGGGTTGTTCCGGAGCATCTTCAAGGTCCAGCCGGGCCATCGCGTGTTCCGGATGACGCCGCTGCACCACCACTTCGAGATGCTCGGCTGGGAGCAGGTCACCATCGTGATCCGCTTCTGGATCGTCACGGGGCTGGCCGTCGCCACCGGCCTCGGCATCTTCTACGCCGAGTGGGTCGCCGGCATTGGGTAAGACCCCCGACGTGCAGTCGCTGGGGCGCGCCAGCGACTGGTCGCACGTCCGCGTGGTCGTCGCCGGCTTCGGCGTCTCCGGCTACGCCGCCGCCGACAACCTGCTGTTCCTGGGCGCCCAGGTGACGGCGCTCGACGAGGCCACGAGCGAGGAGAAGGCGGAGAAGGCCCGGCTCCTCGAGACCCTCGGTGCCACAGTCCGGCTGGAGCCCGGCGCGACCGCGCTCCTGCCCGACGAGGTCGACCTGGTCGTGACGTCCCCCGGCTGGAAGCCCACGTCACCGCTCCTGGCCCAGGCTGTCGAGCGCGGCATCCCTGTGTGGGGCGAGGTGGAGCTCGCGTGGCGGCTGCGCGACCCCGAGCGGGCCGCCCCCTGGCTGGCCGTCACCGGCACCAACGGCAAGACCACGACGGTGCAGATGCTCCAGTCGATCCTGCTCGCCGCGGGCCTGCGGGCTGCGGCCGTCGGCAACGTCGGACTGCCGATCGTCGAGGCCGTGATGGATCCCGAGCCCTACGACGTCCTCGCCGTCGAGCTGTCCAGCTTCCAGCTCCACTACACGCACTCGATGGCCGCGGAGTCGGCCGTCGTGCTCAACGTCGCCGACGACCACCTCGACTGGTACGACGACGAGCCGGGCGGTCGTACGGGCGGTCGTACGGGCGGTCGCACTGGGATGGAGCGCTACGCCGCCGACAAGGCCAGGATCTTCGAGCGCGTCCAGCGCGCGTGCGTCTACAACCAGTCCGACCCGGCCACCGAGGACATGGTCCGCGACGCAGACGTGGCCGAAGGAGCGCGCGCCATCGGGTTCACGCTCGGCATGCCGGCCGCCGGCAACCTCGGCGTGGTCGAGGACCTGCTCGTGGACCGTGCCTTCATCGAGGAGCGGGCCACCAGTGCCGCCGAGCTGTGCACCCTGGACGACCTGGCGTCGACCGCCCCCCACTTCGTCGCCAACGCACTGGCCGCCGCGGCGCTCGCCCGTGCCCACGGAGTCAGCCAGCAGGCAGTGCGCGACGGGCTGCGCGCCTTCCGGCCCGACGGGCATCGCATCGCCCACGTCGCCGAGGCCGACGGCGTGAGCTGGGTCGACGACTCCAAGGCCACCAACCCGCACGCCGCGCAGTCGTCCCTGCAGGCCTACGACCACGTCGTGTGGGTCGCCGGTGGCCTCGCGAAGGGAGCCCGCTTCGACGACCTCGTGGTCGCCGTCCGCGAGCGCCTGCGGGGTGTCGTGCTGCTGGGCCGGGACCGCCAGGTCGTCGCCGACGCACTTTCGCGACACGCGCCCGATGTGCCGGTCATCGATGTGGGTGCCGACGAGACTGGTGACCCCATGGAGCGCGTGGTCGACGCCGCTGCCGGGCTCGCCAGGTCCGGAGACACGGTGCTGCTGGCGCCGGGATGCGCCTCCATGGACATGTTCGCCAACTACGGCGCCCGCGGCGACGCGTTCGCGGCGGCCGTGCACCGCAGGATCGCCCGCAACGACTAGCCCGACGACCGGCCCGACGACACGGAGGGGAGCGCGAGAGACGTGACCACCGCGAACCCCGAGGACGTCCCGACGTCGACCCCGGCGTCGACGCGGCCTCCGCTCGGGGCGGGTCTCGCGGCCAGCTGGCGGTCCGTGCGAGAGGCGCTCGACAAGCCGCTCGCGTGCTACTACCTGCTGCTGGGCTCGTCGGCGCTGCTGCTGACCATCGGCCTGATCATGGTGCTGAGCGCCTCCAGCGTGCGTTCGTTCATCACCTACGACGACTCCTACGCCGTGGTGAAGCGACAGCTCCTCTGGGTGGTGATCGGGCTGCCCGCCGCGTGGGTGGCGTCCCGGCTGCCGATCAGGCACATCCGGCGCCTGGCCTATCCCGGCTTCATGCTGGCTCTCGTGCTGCTGGGGCTCGTGGCGAGGTTCGGCGTGACCATCAACGGCAACAAGAACTGGCTCGCGCTCGGGCCCTTCACCATCCAGCCTGCCGAGATCGCCAAGCTCGCGATCGTGCTCTGGGCCGCCAACATCTACGCCCACAAGGAGCGCCGGCTCCGCGAGCTGCACCATCTCCTCGTGCCCGTGGTCCCGGGCCTGTTCGCGGTCATCGGCCTGGTCCTCGTCGGGCGCGACCTCGGCACCGCCATGGTGCTCGCCGCGATCCTGCTCGGCATGCTCTGGGTCGTCGGCGCGCCGCTGCGGCTCTTCGGGCTCAGCCTCTCCGTGCTCGGCGTCGCTGCCGTCGCCCTGGCCGCCACCGACCCTGAGCGGCTCGAGCGGATCACCCACTTCACCGATCCGTTCAAGGACTACACCGACGCCGGCTGGCAGCCCGCGCACGGCCTCTACGCGCTGTCCACCGGCGGGTGGTTCGGCGAGGGCATCGGCGCCTCCACGCAGAAGTGGGGTGACCTCCCCGAGGCCCACACCGACTTCATCTTCGCCGTGCTGGGCGAGGAGCTGGGCCTGGCCGGCACCCTCCTGGTCGTCGGACTGTTCTTCACCATCGCCTACGCCGCGATCCGGGTGGCGCTCACCACCACCGACCCGTTCGTCCGCTACGCCACCTTCGGCATCGTGGTCTGGCTGCTCGGGCAGATGATCATCAACGTCGGCATGGTCCTCGCCGTCCTGCCGGTCATCGGCATCCCGCTGCCGATCGTCTCCTACGGTGGCTCGGCATTGCTGCCCTCCCTGGTCGCCCTCGGCCTCGTCATCGGCTTCGCCCGTCGCGAGCCCGAGGCCGCGGCCGCGCTGGCCGCGCGCCGACGCAACCGCTCCGCCGGTCTCTCCGCCGCCAACGTCTCCGCCTCCAACCTCTCCGCCTCTGGCCTCTCCGACCCGCATCGCTAGATTTGACCTGATGCGCGTACTCCTCGCCGGCGGCGGTTCCGCTGGCCACACCTCGCCCCTGCTCGCCACCGCCGACGCCCTGCGTCGGCTCGACCCGGCGACCCAGGTGACCTGTCTCGGCACGCGCGAAGGTCTCGAGGCGCGGCTCGTCCCGGAGGCCGGGCTGCCCCTCGAGTTCGTCCCCCGGGTGCCGCTGCCCCGCAGGCCCGGCCCCGACCTGCTCCGTACGCCGACCAGGCTGCGCGCCGCCCGTGCCGCGGCCCTCGACGTCATCGACCGGGTGCGCCCCGACGTGGTCGTCGGATTCGGTGGCTACGTCTCGGTGCCGGCCTACCTCGCCGCGCGCAAGCGCGGGCTCCCGATCGTCGTCCACGAGGGCAACGCGATCGCGGGCGTCGCCAACAGGCTGGGCGCCCGGATGACCACGCATGTCGCCACCAGCTTCCCCGACACCGACCTCCCGCACGCGGTCTGCACCGGTCTTCCCATCCGACGCCTCATCTCCACCATGGACCGGGCAGCGCTGCGCGCCGAGGCGCTGGCGACGTTCGGCCTGCGTGACGACCTGCCCACCCTGATGGTCACCGGCGGCTCGCAGGGCGCGGCGCGCATCAACGCGGCCGTCTCCGGTGCGGCGTCCGCGCTCGCCGACGCCGGAGTCCAGGTGCTGCACATCGTCGGCCCCAAGCACGAGCTCCGCGTCCGGTCGGGCGAGGTGCCCTACGTCGTGGTCAACTACGTCGACCGGATGGACCTCGCCTACGCCGCCGCCGATGCGGTGCTGTGCCGGGCCGGCAGCAACACCGTCACCGAGGTCTCCGGCGCCGGTCTGCCCGCGATCTACGTCCCGCTGCCGATCGGCAACGGCGAGCAGGCGCTCAACGCGCGACCCGTGGTCGGGGCGGGCGGCGGCCTGCTGGTCGCCGATGCGGCGCTGACCCCGGAGTGGGTCGCGGCCAGCGTGCCCGGCCTGCTCACCGACGCCGAGCGCCTGGCGGAGATGGGTGCCGCGGCGCGGGGAGTCATCCCGCTCGACGCGGACGAGAAGCTCGCCCGGATCATCCTGGCCGCCCCGACAGGCGGGTCGGCGGCGTGAGGATCCCGGTTCCCGACGAGATCCTCCCGGCCTCCGAGCTCGGTCGCGTCCACTGCGTCGGCATCGGCGGTGCCGGGATCTCCGCCATCGCCCGCATCATGGCCGCCCGCGGCGTCACCGTGACCGGCAGCGACGACCACGACACCCCGTTCCTGCCGTCCCTGCGCGAGCTCGGGGTCACCTGCCACCTCGGCTACGACCCGGCCCACGTCGGCGACGCCGACACCCTGGTCGTGACGACTGCCGCACGCGACGACAACCCCGAGGTGCTGGAGGCACGGCGCCGGGGGCTGCGGATCCTGCCCCGCTCGGCCGGGCTGGCCGCGGTGATGGCGGGATCACGCGTCCTCGCGGTCGCCGGCACGCACGGCAAGACGACGACCACCGGGCTGCTCACCGCGGCCCTGCTCGCCGCCGGTGCCGATCCGTCGTACGCCGTGGGCGGGGTGCTGACCGCGACGGGCCGCAACGCCGACGCCGGCACCGACGACCTGTTCGTGGCCGAGGCCGACGAGAGCGACGGGGCCTTCCTCGTCTACCGCCCGTTCGCCGCCATCGTCACCAACGTCGAGGCCGACCACCTCGACAACTGGGGCACCGAGGAGGCATACCACCGCGCGTTCGAGGACTTCGCCGACACCGTCGACCGGGCCGGGTTCCTCGTCTGTGTGCTCGACGACCCAGGCGCCGCCGAGCTGGCCCGCCAGGGCCGCGCGCAGGGGCTGGAGGTGATCACGGTGGGGGAGTCGGCCGACGCCGACCTGCGGGTCCATGACCTGCTCCTCGACGGCTCCACGTCGTCGTGCCGGGTCACCCTGGACGGGGACGACCTCGGCGAGCTGCGCCTGGGGATCCCCGGTCGCCACTACGTCCTCGACGCGGTCGCCGCGCTCGCGATGGGGCTGCGGCTGGGGTTCGGCTTCGACGCACTGGCCGAGGGCCTGGGCGGGTTCACCGGCACGGGTCGCCGGATGGAGCTCAAGGGAGAGGCCCGCGGCATCCGCGTCTACGACTCCTACGCCCACCACCCGGTGGAGATCCGCGGTGACCTCGAGGCCGCCCGCGCCCTCGCCGGCGGCGGCCGCGTGGTCGCCGCGTTCCAGCCCCACCTCGTCTCCCGCACGCGGGTCTTCGGCGAGGCGATGGGCGTGGCCCTGGGGGCCGCCGACGAGGTCGTCGTCCTCGACGTCTACGTCGCTCGCGAGGACCCCGACCCCGACGTGACCGGTCGTCTCGTCGCCGACGCCGTACCGCTGCCCGCCGACCGCGTCGCGTACGTCGACGGGCTGGCCGCAGCGGCGCAGGCGCTGGCCGGGCGCGCGAGACCCGGCGACCTGGTCATCACCCTCGGCGCGGGCGACATCACCAGCGTGGGCCCTCACGTGCTCGACCTGCTCGGGGGTGCCTGAGTGGAGCCGGAGGACCGCGCGACCCGACGCACCCGTCGCCGCTTCGCGCGTCGCCAGTGGGCCCGCCGCTGGCTCTCCCTGCGCTACGTGCTCGCCCTCGTCGCTCTCGTGGCGCTCGTCGCCACCTCGATCTGGCTGGTCTTCTTCTCCACGACGCTGCAGGTGAAGAAGGTCGAGGTCGCCGGCAACCATCTGCTCAGCGATGCCCGCCTGCGCGAGAGAGCCGACATCCCGCTCGGCGACCAGCTCGCCCTCGTCGACCTCGGTCGCGCCGACGCCCGCGTCGCCTCGCTGGCGGAGATCAGGTCCGTCGACGTCACCCGCACCTGGCCCGACGGGGTCCGCATCGAGGTGGTCGAGCGCACCGCCGTGGCGGTGGTGGAGCTGGCCGGCCGGATCCGCGGCCTGGACGCCGAGGGTGTGGTGTTCCGCGAATACCGGTCCGCTCCGCAGGGGATGCCGCGCATCCGGCCCGGGGGAGCAGCCGGCACCGACGCGCTCAAGGAGGCCGCGACCGTGGTGTCCGCCCTGCCGGAGGACCTCGCCGCGCGCGTCGACCACGTCGAGGTGGAGACCGTCGACCAGATCACGCTCGTGATGCGCGACCAGCGCCGGGTGATGTGGGGGAGCGCGGAGCAGTCCGAGCTCAAGGCACAGGTGATCGACCGCCTGCTCGCCGCGGAGCAGGCGAGCGTGTACGACGTCAGCGTCCCCGGGAACCCGACCGTCCGCTGACCGCCGGCCGGCTGTCCGCGAGGTGCGGGCAGCCGGCTCACTTTTCTTCGCCACCGGCGATTCGCGGGCGTGTCCGCCGCGGTTTCGTGGCGCGTGCTGCCTATGGTCTAGCGAAAGGCGAGGTTGACATAACTATAACCCTCAGGTTCACGGTTAGGGTTCCGGCGCCCGAGGGTCACGTAGTGCCGATCGCGTCACTTCCCGAGCTCGCACTCCGCACATCACAGTCCTCACACACAGTCCTCATTCACGTAGTCCCATCAAGGAAGGCCCTGGAGCCGTGGCAGCAGCGCAGAACTACCTGGCGATCATCAAGGTCGTGGGCATCGGTGGAGGTGGCGTCAACGCCGTCAACCGGATGATCGAGGTCGGCCTCAAGGGCGTCGAGTTCATCGCGATCAACACCGACGCCCAGGCACTCCTCATGAGCGACGCCGACGTCAAGCTCGACATCGGCCGCGAGCTCACCCGTGGGCTCGGCGCCGGCGCCAACCCCGACGTGGGCACCAAGGCGGCCGAGGACCACGCCGACGAGATCGAAGAGGTCATCAAGGGCGCCGACATGGTCTTCGTGACCGCCGGCGAGGGTGGCGGCACGGGCACCGGCGGCGCGCCCGTCGTGGCCCGCATCGCCCGGTCGCTCGGAGCCCTGACCATCGGGGTGGTGACCCGGCCGTTCGCGTTCGAGGGGCGCCGTCGCGCCAACTCCGCGGAGGAGGGCATCAGCCAGCTCCGCGAGGAGGTCGACACCCTCATCGTCATCCCCAACGACCGGTTGCTGTCGATCACCGACCGCAGCGTGTCCATCCTCGACGCCTTCAAGCAGGCCGACCAGGTGCTGCTGCAGGGTGTCTCGGGCATCACCGACCTGATCACCACCCCCGGCCTGATCAACCTCGACTTCGCCGACGTGAAGTCGGTGATGGCCAACGCCGGCTCGGCCCTCATGGGCATCGGCTCGGCCCGAGGCGAGGACCGCGCGGTCGCCGCCGCGGAGATGGCCGTCTCCAGCCCGCTGCTCGAGGCCAGCATCGAGGGCGCGCACGGCGTGCTGCTCTCGATCGCCGGTGGCTCCGACCTCGGGCTCTTCGAGATCAACGAGGCCGCGGCCCTGGTCTCGCAGGCCGCGCACGCCGAGGCCAACATCATCTTCGGTGCGACCATCGACGACGCCCTCGGTGACGAGGTCCGGGTGACCGTGATCGCCGCCGGCTTCGACGGTGGCATGCCCAAGCGTCGCTCGGACGGCAACGTGCTGCAGCGCAACCAGCCGGCCCAGACGCAGGAGCAGACCCGCGCAGCGGCCCAGCAGGTCGCGACCAGGGCTCCTGCGCCGGCGTCCGCCCAGGGTTCCTCGGCTCAGCCGCCGGCCCCGACGACGTTCGCACCGTCGACGCCGTCCCCGTCCCAGTCGCCGTCCCAGTCCCCGTCCCAGGACGGCCAGCCGGCGCCGGTCCGGTCGCAGCCGGCCAGGCAGGTGCAGTTCGACGACGACGAGCTGGACGTGCCGGACTTCCTCAAGTGACCCACCTGCTGACCACGCCGTGACCCTGCTGCGCCACCACGACCGGTTCGAAGGCGACCTCGTGATCGAGGTCGCCTTCACCGACGTCTCCCTCAGCCTGGGAGACACCGCGGATCCGGACGTGCGAGCCGCTGCCCTGGCTCAGGTCGCCGCGGAGTCGGGTGCGACCCCGGTGCTCATGCACCAGGTCCACGGCGCCGACGCGGTCCTCGTCGACGACGGGGGCTCGGGTCCGATGCCGACGTGCGACGCGCTCTACACGTCCCAGCCCGGCATCGCGCTGCTCGCCCGGGCCGCCGACTGCGTGCCGGTGCTGCTCGCCGACCCGGCGACCGGCTGGATCGCCGCGGCCCACTGCGGCCGCCCCGGGCTCGCGGCAGGGGTGGTGCCGCGGGTGATCGCCGCCCTGCGCGAGCGCGGTGCCGAGCCGGGCGTGGCCTGGATCGGACCGCACGTGTGCGGCGCCTGCTACGAGGTGCCCGCCGAGCTCCAGGACGAGGTGAGCACCCTCGTGCCCCAGGCCCGCTCCACGACGTCGTGGGGGACTCCGGCCCTCGACCTCGGGGCAGGTGTCCGCGCCCAGCTCGAGGGGGCCGGCATCACGGACCTCCGGGAGGTGGACGCGTGCACGCGCGAGGACCCCACCTGGCCGTCCCACCGCCGCGACGGTGCCGCCGCGACCCGGTTCGCCGGCGCGATCTGGAGCCACCCGTGACCGACGCGCCCACCCACCCCGACCGCCGCGACCAGGTGGCGGCCAACCTCGCCGCCGTACGACGACGCATCGCCGTGGCGTGCGATGAGGCAGGCCGCGACCCGGCAGAGGTCTCGCTCGTCGTGGTCACCAAGTTCTTCCCCGCTTCCGACGTACGCCTGCTCGCCGACCTCGGCGTCACCGACGTCGGGGAGAACCGCCACCAGGAGGCCCAGGCCAAGGCGGCCGAGTGTGCCGACCTCGGGCTGCGCTGGCACTTCATCGGGGGCCTCCAGTCCAACAAGGCCGGCGCCGTCGCGTCGTACGCCGACGTGGTCGAGTCGGTCGACCGGGTGAAGCTGGTCGCCCCGCTCTCCCGCGGCGCCCACTCCCGATCCCACGCCGTCGACGTCCTCCTCCAGGTCAGCCTCGACCCACCCGGAGCCGACCACCGCTCCGGTGCCGACCCCGGCGACCTCGACGAGCTCGCCCGCGCTGTGGAGGGGGCGGGCATGCTGCGACTGCGCGGACTGATGGCCGTCGCGCCGTTGGGGCACGACCCCGCCACCGCCTTCGCCCGGCTCGCGGAGATCCGCGAGGAGTTCGTGGCCGAGCACCCCGACGCCACGGTGCTCTCCGCCGGCATGAGCGGTGACCTGGAGGCGGCCGTCGCGCACGGCGCGACACACGTGCGTGTCGGCTCCGCGGTCCTCGGTCCGAGGCCTTCGGTCCAGTAATGTCCACAACAGTCAACAGGTGCCCGGATCCGGGCATCGGGTCTAGCGGAGGAACAGTCTCATGAGCGGCGCGATGCGCAAGATCGGCGAGTACCTCGGCCTGCTCGAGGACACCGGCCACTACGACGAGTACGACGGCGATCAGGAGACCTCGACCCACGACGCTGTCGACCAGCGCCCGGTCGCGCGCGACCGGCGCCCTGCCCCTGTGTCCGATCTCGCCGAGCGCCGCCGTCCGGCGCCGGTCCAGACAGGAGTCGTGGCCGAGTTGAGCCGCATCACCACCCTCCACCCTCGTAACTACAACGAGGCCCGCCTGATCGGTGAGAACTACCGCGACGGGACGCCGGTCATCATGAACCTCAGCGAGATGGACGACAACGACGCCAAGCGTCTCGTCGACTTCGCAGCGGGCCTGATCTTCGCCACTCGGGGCACGATCGAGCGGGTGACCAACAAGGTGTTCCTGCTCTCGCCGCCCAACGTCACGGTCGCGGCCGAGGACAAGGAGCGGATGGCCCAGGACGGCTTCTTCAACCAGAGTTGATCCATACTTCTCTCGTGTACGTCTTCGGTCTGGTCCTCTGGTACGTCCTGTTCATCTTCATCGGGCTGCTCTGGATCCGGTTCATCGTGGACTGGGTCCAGGTCTTCGCCCGGCAGTGGGAGCCGCGCGGTCCGCTCCTCGTCGCGCTCGAGGGCGTCTACTCCGCCACCGATCCGCCCATCGTGGCCCTGCGACGGGTCATTCCGCCGCTGCGGATCGGCTCGGTCGCCCTCGACCTGAGCTTCCTGCTCGTGATGGTGGCAGCGTGGCTGCTGCTCAACATCGTCGCCACCATCTTCCTTCGTTGAACCATCCGCCACACGGGTCACTGTGCCCCGGCCGGCGCCGGGCGCTATTGTCTCCTGACAGCAGAGCCACCGTGATATCGATCGTGAAAGTTTGGGTGAGGTCATGCCGCTGACGCCTGAGGACGTGAGCAACAAGCGCTTTACACCTGTTCGTCTCCGCGAGGGGTACGACATGGGCGAGGTTGACCAGTTCCTCGACGAGGTCGAGGCGGAGCTCGCGCGGCTCACCAAGGAGAACGACGACCTGCGGTCCAAGCTGTCGGCCGCACAGTCCGGTGGCGCCTCGACGTCTGCGCCCGCCGCGCCGTCGTTCGCTCCTGCGGCACCCGAGCCGGAGCCCGAGCCGGAGCCCGAGCCGGTGGCACCCGCGCGGGTCGCCGCTCCCGTGCAGACCTTGCGCGTCGAGAACATCGCCGACGCCTCCAACGCCGCGGCTCGCCTCCTCGAGATCGCCACCCGCAACGCCGACGAGCTCGTCGAGGACGCGAAGAACGAGGCCGACCGCATCGTCGGTTCCGCCCGCACCAAGGCCGAGCGCCTCGAGGCCGAGGCGAAGACCAAGGCCGACCGCATGGAGGCCGACGCTCGCCAGCGTTCGCAGATGCTCGACTCCGAGACCGCGGAGCGTCGCCAGCAGATGTTCGGCGACCTGGAGAAGGAGCGCGACAAGCTCAACAGCGACGTCGAGACCCTCCGCCAGTTCGAGCGCGAGTACCGCTCGCGGCTCAAGACCTACTTCACCCAGCAGCTCGAGGCCCTCTCCACGGGCAACGAGAGCCAGGCGCCGGTGGACAGCGGTCCCGGGCCCAAGCGCCTCCGCTCGGTGCTCGGCGACGACGAGGGCTGACCCTTCCGACACGCTCTCGACAAGCGCGAACGGCCGACCGAGAGGTCGGCCGTTCGCGCATTTCGGCGCGCCGGGTGTTGGTTCGCCTCGCGGCACCGGATAGCCTCCCTGCCACCGTGTGGTGACAGCCACACCCGATGCATGGCTGGAGGCCCTCGGAGATGGCTGGCAGTACGCGTAAGTCCCTCGCAGGCACCGCCGCGGCCGCCGCGAAGCGGGTGATCGGCCGACGCGGCTCGTCGACGGACGGCGTCCCCGCCAAGGCCGGCGCCGCGAAGTCGGTGGCGAAGAAGGCCGCTCCTGCGAAGAAGAGCGCGGCGAAGAAGGCTCCTTCGACGCCGGCCGCTCCCGCCAAGAAGGCGGCCGCGAAGAAGGCCGCTCCCGCGAAGAAGGCTGTCGCGAAGAAGACTGCCGCCACGAAGGCTCCCGCCAAGAAGGCCGTCGCGAAGAAGGCGGCGCCCGCGAAGAAGGCGGCGCCCGCGAAGAAGGCCGCTCCCGTCAAGAAGGCTGCCGCGAAGAAGGCCGCTCCCGTCAAGAAGGCTCCCGCCACCAAGGCCACCGCCACCAAGGCCACCGCCAAGAAGGCCACCGCCAAGAAGGCCACCGCCAAGAAGGCCACCGCCACGAAGGCTGCCGCGTCCAAGGCCCCGCCCGCCCCGGCGAAGAAGACCGCTGCGACGAAGACAACCCCCGCCCCGAACACCACCACGAACACCACGTCCACGAAGAAGGCAGCCCCAGTGAACGACGCGGCCCAGGCCAAGAAGTCCGCCCCTCGCAAGGCCACTCCCGCCAGGCTCGTGGTGCTCGAGGGTGAGGACGCCTGGACCCGTGGCGAGCTCAACGAGGTCGTCAAGGAGCTGCGCGAGCACCGCGAGCGCCTCACCGTCATCGTCGACCGGTCCGAGGAGGAGCTCGCCGGGCTCATGCGTGACGCCGGCGACGGTGCCGGCCACGACCAGGCCGACGTCGGCGCGACCAGCTTCGAGCGCGACCACGAGCTCACCGTGCTGGCCAGGGAGCGCGAGACCCTGGCCCAGATCGACCGGGCGCTGGCGCACATCGACGACGGCACCTACGGCGTCTGCGAGTCCTGCGGCAACCCCATCGGCAAGAATCGGTTGATGGCCGTGCCCCATGCCACACTGTGCATGTCATGCAAGCAGCGCGAGGAGCGTCGCTGAATCCCAGCGACCAGGTCGATCACGACCCGTCCCGTCGGCGCGTCGACGCACGACTGGTCTTCGCGGGGATGGCCCTGCTGGCCTACGCGCTCGACCTCGGCTCCAAGCAGTGGGCGCTGGCCTCCCTCGCCGACGGCGACATCGCGGTGCTCGGTGACTGGTTCACCCTCCACCTGACCTTCAACCCCGGTGCCGCGTTCAGCACCGGCACCGACTTCACGATCGTCTTCACCTGCCTGGCGATGGTGGCGGTCGTGGTGGTGCTGTGGCTCAGCCGGCGCGTCGTCAGCACGGGATGGGCGCTGGCGCTGGGACTCCTGCTCGGCGGCGTCGGCGGCAACCTCACCGACCGCGTCGTCCGCGAGCCCGAGCCCTTCCACGGGCATGTCGTCGACTTCTTGATGGTGCCCAACTGGCCTGTCTTCAACGTCGCCGACATCTGCATCAACATCGCGGCGGGGCTGATCATCCTGCAGACCTTCCGCGGGGTGGCCCTCGACGGCACCCGTGGCTCGGATGCAGGGTCTGATCCCGAGCCGGGCGCCACAGCATGATGACGCACGCCGAGCAACGCACCGTCTTCGTCCCCGACGGCCTGGCCGGCGAGCGGGTCGACGCCGCGATGGCGCGGATGTTCGGCTTCTCGCGCACCAGGGCCGCGGACCTGATCGCCCAGGGCCTCGTCGAGGTCGACGGCGCCGCGGTGGGCAAGAGCGACCGGGTGCACGCCGGATCGATGCTCGACGTGACCATCCCAGCAGAGACCGACCCGCTGGTCGTGGTCCCCGAGATCGTCGAGGGCATCCGGATCATCCACGACGACGACGCCATCGTGGTGGTCGACAAGCCGGTCGGCGTCGCGGTGCACCCCTCGCCCGGCTGGACCGGGAAGACCGTCGTCGGCCACCTCGCCGGAGCGGGTTTCCGGATCTCCACGAGCGGGGCCAGCGAGCGGCAGGGCATCGTCCAGCGCCTCGACGTCGGCACCAGCGGCGTGATGGTCATCTGCAAGTCGGAACGCGCCTACTCGGTGCTCAAGAACGCCTTCCGCCACCGCACCGTCGACAAGACCTACCACGCGCTGGTGCAGGGTCACCCGGACCCGCTGGCCGGCACGGTCGACGCCCCGATCGGTCGCCACCCCCACCACGACTACAAGTTCGCGGTCATGGCCGACGGACGGCACAGCGTCACCCACTACGAGACGCTCGAGGCCCACCGGTTCGCGAGCCTGCTCGAGGTCCACCTCGAGACGGGCCGCACGCACCAGATCCGGGTCCACATGAGTGCCCTCAAGCACCCGTGCGTGGGAGATCTGACCTACGGCGCCGACCCCACCCTCGCCAAGCGTCTGGGACTGGAGCGCCAGTGGCTGCATGCCATGCGGCTGGGGTTCGAGCACCCCGAGACCGGTGACTACGTCACCTACGAGTCCACCTACCCCGCCGACCTCGCGCACGCGCTCGACGTCATCCGTGATGAGCGCTGAGCTGGCCCTTCGCCCCGCCTCGGCGGCCGACCTGCCGATGCTGGCCGAGGTGCACCTCGCCGCGCGCCGGGCCGCCGGCGACGCGTTCCCGCATGCTGTCCACGGCGACGACGAGGTGCGGGCCTGGGTCGCAGGCTGGGACCTGACGGCGTACGACGTGTGGCTGGCCGCCTTGGGCGCCGAGGTGGTGGGCTACGCCCGCTGCACGCCGTCGTGGCTCGACGACCTCTATGTCCACCCCGACCACCAGGGCAGCGGGGTCGGCACGGCGCTCTTCGAGCTGGTGACCACGCTCCGACCCGAGGGCTTCTGCCTGTGGGTCTTCGAGTCCAATGAGCCGGCCCGTGCGTTCTACCGGCGGCGCGGCTGCCTCGAGCTCGAGCGCACCGACGGCTCCGCCAACGAGGAGCGGGCGCCCGACATCCGGGTGGCCTGGCCGGGGCCCGACCCGCTGGCCTTCCTGCGTGGCCTGATCGACGAGACGGACCTGGTGCTCGGCGACGTCCTCGCCCGTCGTACGGCCCTGACGCGCGCGGTGCAGTCGGTGAAGCCGTCGGTGGAGCGCGACCCGGTCCGGGAGGCCGAGATCGCCCGGCGCGTGGCCGCCGTGGTCCCCGAGCTCGGCGAGGAGCGCGTCGCGCGGATCGTCGACGTCATCATCGCCCAGTCCCTCGACGCGTCACGCCGAGAGTCCATCTGACGGGGCACTGACCGGGCACGCACCGGGCCCGCACCGGGCATGATGGGCCGGTGCTGCCACGTCCCGGCGAGCTCCTCCACTTCAGCGAGGACCCCTCGATCCGGACCTTCGTGCCGCACGTGGCTGCCACGGCGCTGCAGCCCGAGGCGTACGTCTGGACCGTCGACGCGCTGAACAGCCCGTGCTACTGGTTCCCGAGGCAGTGCCCGCGGGTGTGCTCGTGGGGCGACGGGGCCACGCGGGTGCACGCCGTCGAGGAGGCGTGGCTGCCCACGATGCGCACGACGGCGCTGTACGCCTACCGCTTCGCCGCCGCGGACTTCGAGCCCTTCGGCGACCGACCCCATGCCCACGTCGCCACGCGCCCGGTCGCGCCGCTCCGGCCGCCCGTCGAGGTCGACGACCTGGTCGGGCTGCACGAGGAGCACGGCATCGAGCTCCGGGTGATGCCGGCGCTGGAGGAGCATTTCGCCGGCGTCCGCGCGGCCGGGCTGGAGTTCTCGGCGATCCGGATGGGCAACGCCGGTGTCGGACCCGGTGGACCCTTCGCCACCCGTCGCTGAGGTCCCATCCGCTGGTGGGCAGAATGGGGGCCGTGCTGCTCTACGACGACGTGATCGAGGAGTACCGCGACTTCGCCTCCTACGCCGCGAGCGACTCACCGTGCTTCGAGGAGTGGGCCACCGGCGTCGCCGACGACCCGGAGGTGCTCGCCTGGCTGGAGACGCTGCCGCCGATCAAGCGCCAGCCCAACCTGGTCTTCGCGGCCGCTCGCTGGCACGGTGCGCCCGCCCCTGCCCCGTACGACTCCCTGCGTCGGGTGCTGCTCGAACGTGAGCCCGACGTCCGCGAGACCGTCATGTCCCGGGCGACGCAGACCAACGAGGTCGGCCGACTCGCCACGCTCGCGCCGGTGATGGGTCTGCTCGAAGGCCCGCTCGCGCTCATCGAGGTCGGCGCGAGTGCCGGGCTGTGCCTGTTCCCGGACCGCTACGACTACGCGTGGCCGCCGCTGGGCGGGCTGCGCGGCGGCGGGGCGGCGCTGCTGACCGCGGAGGCCACCGGTCCGCTGCCGGTCCCGGCGCGGCCCCTGGAGGTCGGCTGGCGGGGCGGCGTCGACCTCAACCCCCTCGACGTCACCGACCCGGACGCGATGGCCTGGCTGGAGACGCTCGTCTGGCCCGAGCAGGACCAGCGGCGGGAGCGACTGCGTACGGCCGTGGCGGTGGCGCGACGCGAACCCCCTGCACTGCGTCGCGCCGACCTCTTCGACGCCCTCCCCGCGCTGCTCGACGAGGCGGCACCGCACGGGACCCCGGTGGTGTTCCACTCGGCGGTCGTCGCCTACCTCGAGCAGGCCGAACGAGACCGGTTCCACGACCTGATGACCGGACTGGTGTCCGAGGGACGCTGCCGGTGGATCAGCAACGAGGGACGGGGCGTGCTGCCCCGCGTGAGCGGCAGCCACGTCCCCACAGGCAGGTTCGTGACCGCCCTGGACGGCGTGCCGCTCGCCTACAGCCACGGCCACGGGCACGCGATCGACTGGCTCTCCTGAGCAGGTGGCGCGTCTTGTCGGTGGCGCCCTGCACACTGACGTAGGCTGACGATTCTTCCCCCTCGAGTGCCCGCTGCGGCACTGCTGACTCGTCAGCGACGCCCCACCCCAGAAGTGACACCGTCAGCGACCCTGAAAGGTGCGGAAGTCCCCTCCATGTCGGCCGGCACCCACGACAACTTCGTGCACCTGCACGTGCACACCGAATACTCCATGCTCGACGGGGCATCGCTGCTGGACGGGCTGTTCGCCCGCACCAGCGAGCTCGGCATGCCGGCCATCGCGATGACCGACCACGGCAACCTGCACGGCGCCTACGACTTCTACTCCAAGGCGCGCAAGCACGGCGTGAAGCCGATCATCGGCATCGAGGCCTACCTCACCCCCGGCACCCAGCGTGGCGAGCGCCGCCGCGTGCGATGGGGGCAGGGTGACCTGGCCGAGGAGGGCGGCAACGACGTCGCCGGTGGTGGCGCCTACACCCACATGACCATGTGGGCCGAGAGCACCGAGGGCATGCACAACCTGTTCCGGCTGTCCTCGCGCTCCAGCCTGGAGGGCTACTACTTCAAGCCCCGGATGGACAAGGAAATCCTCGCCGAGCACAGCAAGGGGCTGATCGTCAGCACCGGCTGCCCCAGTGGCGCGATCCAGACGCGGCTGCGCCTCGGTCAGTACGACGAGGCGGTCCGCGAGGCCGCTGAGCTCCAGGACATCTTCGGTCGCGACAACGTGTTCCTCGAGCTGATGGACCACGGCATCGACATCGAGAAGCGCGTGCGCGACGACCTGCTGCGGCTCGGCAAGCAGATGGGCCTCCCGCCCATCGCCACCAACGACTCCCACTACAACAACCCCGAGGACGCCGCGGCCCACGACGCGCTCATCTGCGTCGCGTCCGGCAAGCGGCTCTCCGACACCAACCGGCTCAAGTTCGACGGCGGCGGCTACTACATCAAGTCGGCCGCCGAGATGCGCGAGCTGTGGGGCGACCGGTTCGGGATGCCCGAGGCGTGCGACAACACCCTCGCGATCGCCGAGCGGTGCGAGGTCGAGTTCACCGAGTCGACCGGCGGCTACATGGCGCGTGCCGATGTGCCGGCCGGCGAGACCGAGGAGTCGTGGTTCCGCAAGGAGGTCTGGCGCGGCATCGAGGCCCGCTACCCCGGCGAGCTGACGACCGAGGAGGTGCGCGAGCGCGTCGAGATGGAGCTCGCGATCATCTCCCAGAAGGGCTACTGCGGCTACTACCTCGTGGTCGCCGACTTCATCAACTGGGCCAAGGACAACGGCATCCGCGTGGGCCCCGGCCGTGGCTCGGGTGCGGGCTCCATCGCGGCCTACGCCCTGCGCATCACCGACCTGTGCCCCCTGGAGCACGGACTGTTCTTCGAGCGCTTCCTCAACCCCGAGCGCCCGTCGATGCCCGACTTCGACATCGACTTCGACGACGCCCGCCGCGGCGAGGTCATCTCCTACGTCAGCGACAAGTACGGCGCCGACCGCGTCGCCCAGATCGCCACCTTCGGGCGGCTCAAGGCCAAGGCCGCCATCAAGGACGCCGCCCGCGTCCTCGACCACGGCTTCGCGATCGGCGACCGGATCACCAAGGCCTACCCGGCCGACGTGATGGGCAAGGGAGTCGCGCTCAAGGACATCTTCAACGCCGACCACAAGCGCTACAACGACGGCGGCGAGTTCCGAGCGCTGCACGGCCAGGACCCCGACGTCCGCACGATCTACGAGACTGCGGTCGGCCTGGAGGGCCAGATCCGCAACTGGGGCGTGCACGCCGCCGGCGTGATCATGTCGAGCGAGCCGCTCATCGACATCGTGCCGATCATGGCCAGGCCGCAGGACGGCGCGGTCATCACCCAGTTCGACTACCCGATGTGCGAGTCGCTCGGCCTGGTCAAGATGGACTTCCTCGGCCTGTCCAACCTCCGCATCCTTGACGACGCGATCAGCAACATCGAGGTCAACCGCGGCGAGAAGGTCGTCCTGGAGGAGCTGGGCTTCGAGGACCGCGCGACCTACGAGCTGATGGGCCGCGGTGACACGCTCGGCGTCTTCCAGCTCGACGGCTCGGGCATGCGGTCCCTGCTCCGCTCGCTGCAGCCCGACGCATTCGCAGACATCACGGCCGTCAGCGCGCTCTACCGCCCCGGGCCGATGGGTGCCGACTCCCACAACAAGTACGCCCGCCGCAAGAACGGTCGCGAGGCGATCGAGCCGATCCACCCGGCGCTCGCCCAGGCGCTCGAGCCGGTGCTGGGGGAGACCTACGGCCTCATCGTCTACCAGGAGCAGGTCATGGCGATCGCGCAGGTGCTCGCCGGGTTCACCCTCGGTGCCGCCGACAACCTGCGCCGCGCGATGGGCAAGAAGAAGAAGGAGGAGCTCGACAAGCAGTACGCCGGGTTCCAGGCCGGCATGCTCGAGCGCGGCTTCCCGCAGCAGGCCATCGACAAGCTCTGGGAGATCCTGCTCCCGTTCTCCGACTACGCCTTCAACAAGTCCCACTCCGCCGCCTACGGCGTCATCACCTACTGGACCGCCTACCTCAAGGCCAACTACCCGACGGAATACATGGCCGCGCTCCTGACGTCGGTGAAGGACGACAAGGACAAGATGGCGATCTACCTCAACGAGTGCCGCCGGATGAAGATCCAGGTGCTGCCACCCGACGTCAACGAGTCCCACGCCAACTTCACCCCGGTCGGCCACGACATCCGCTTCGGCCTCACCGCCGTGCGCAACGTCGGCCACAACGTCGTCGCCGGCGTCGTCGCCGCCCGCGAGGAGAAGGGCCGCTACGCCGACTTCAACGACTTCATGGAGAAGGTGCCGGCACTGGTGTGCAACAAGCGCGTGGTCGAGTCGCTGATCAAGGCCGGCGCCTTCGACGACATGAAGCACAAGCGGCGCGCGCTCGCCGCGGTCCACGAGACGGCCGTCGACCAGTTCGTCGACCTCAAGAAGAACGAGGCGATCGGCCAGGACTCGCTCTTCGGCGGGCTCGGCGACGGTGATGACGACGTCGGCTTCGGGGTCAGCGTGACCATCCCCGACATCGAGGACTGGGACAAGATGACCCTGCTCGGCCACGAGCGGGAGATGCTAGGGCTCTACGTGTCCGACCACCCGCTCCTCGGCCTCGAGCACGTGCTGTCCCAGGGCGCCGACTGCACCATCGGCCAGCTCCTGCTCGACGAGGAGCGCGCGCACGGCTCGACCCTGACGGTCAGTGGGCTGATCACCTCGGTCCAGCGCAAGATCACCAAGCGCGGCGACCCGTGGGCGACGATCACGCTCGAGGACCTCGACGGTGCGATCGAGGTGCTGCTGTTCCCGAGCGCCTACACGCTCTCCTCGACGTTGCTGGTCGAGGACCAGGTCGTCCGGATCAAGGGACAGCTCTCCCGCGACAAGGACCAGCCCGAGCTGCGCGCCCAGGAGGTCACGGCCCCCGACCTCAACCAGGGCCCGGCCGGTCCCGTGGTGATCAGCCTGCCGTCGACCCGATGCACGCCTCCGGTGGTGGCGCAGCTCCGCGACGTGCTCGGCACGCACCCCGGCATGACGGAGGTCCAGCTGCGGCTGCTGACTCGCAGCTCCACCAAGGTGCTCCGGCTCGACGACAACCTGCGGGTCAGCCCGAGTCCCGCGCTGTTCGCCGACCTCAAGCAGCTGCTCGGTCCGGGGTGCCTGACCGGATGAGCGTGCCCTGGCGGTGGGTCGCCACCGTGCTCGCGGTGTTCCTCGGCGCCGGTGCCGTGGCGGGCGTGCTGTGGGAGTCCCTGTGGGACGCCCCGACCGGGCTGGCGTTCGAGGGCCGCTGGTACCTCGAGCCCGCCGGCCCGGACTTCACGTTCGAGGGCATCGCGCTGTTCGTGCTCATCGCCTTTCCGCTCGGCCTGGTCCTGGCGGTGCTGGCGGGCCTGCGACGCGCCCACGAGATGGTCACCGTGGTCACCGTGCTCGTGGCCGCCGCCCTCGCCGGGGTCGTGATGTACGCCGTCGGCAGCAGCCTCGGACCGTCCGACCCCCAGGCGCTCGCCGCGGGCGAGCCCGACTACACGCCCATCTCGAGCGGCCTGGGACTGACCGCTCCCGACCGCGGTCGGGTGCCCTACCACTCCACCGCGCTCGTGGCCTTTCCCGCGGGCGCGATGGCCGGTCTGGTCGCGATGTATCTCTTGGGAAGGTCGAGGGTTGATGGGGCGCGCTCGCGGGTAGGCTGACCGCGACCAGATTGGGGCGGGTCCGACCATCTCGGGCTCGCGTGACGGGGGAGCAGGACTTTCATGAGCATGACACCGGGTGGCCCGGAGTACCTGGACGACCAGGGCCCGATCGAGACTGCGCCCGCCAACGACAACCGCAAGCGCCTCATGGTGCTCGGCGCGCTCGTCGCCGGCGGTGCCGTCGTCGCCGGCGGCGCGTGGGCGGCCACCAGCTTCTTCGCGACCGGGTCCCAGCCCGCCGAGGCACTGCCGGACTCGACCATCGCCTACGCGAGTGTCGACCTCGACCCCAGCGGCGGCCAGAAGATCGAGGCCATCAAGACGCTGCGCAAGTTCCCGGCCTTCAACGACAAGATCAACCTCGAGACCGACGACGACCTGCGCGAGCGGTTCTTCGAGGAGCTCACCAAGTCCGGTGAGTGCGAGGGCCTCGACTACGTCGAGGACGTCGAGCCGTGGCTCGGGTCCCGTGCCGCGATGGCTGCCGTGGACCTCGGGGAGGACGAGCCGGCCGCGGTCGGTGTCGTCCAGGTGACCGACGCCGGCAAGGCCGAGGACGGCGTGACCACCCTCATCGAGGCGTGCGGTGGCACCGCCGAGGAGGGCAGCTCCGACAGCGCCGAGGGTGAGGGCGACGACGTCGGCGGCTGGGTCATCGAGGGTGACTGGATGGTCCTCGCCGAGACCGAGGAGATCGCCCAGCAGGTCGTGGACGCGGCCGACGGCGCTTCACTGGCCGACGACGCGTCCTACGAGCAGTGGACCGGCGAGGCCGGCGAGGCCGGCTTCATGTCCTTCTACGTCGCGAAGGCGGCCGCCCAGTACCTCGAGGACGCCGCGGGCATGGGCTCCATGCTCGGCGGCCTTCCGAGCACGACGGACGACTTCACGGCCGAGGACCCGATGGCAGAGGAGGAGGTGCCCGAGGGTCTCCAGAAGATGATCGACGACTTCGACGGCATGGCCGCCACCGTCCGCTTCGACGACGGCTCGGTCGAGGTCGAGTACGCCATGTCCAACTACCAGAAGGACCTGACCAGGTTCATGGAGAGCGACACGGGCGTCGGCATGGTCGCCAGCCTTCCGGAGGACACCGTCGCCGCGTTCGGCTTCTCTCTCAAGGAGGGATGGGCCGAGGCGGTCCTCGACTACGTCAAGTCCACCGTGCCGGAGGAGAGCGACACCATCGACGAGCAGCTCGCCCAGTTCGAGAGCGAGACCGGACTGACCTTCCCCGAGGACGTGGAGACGCTCCTCGGCGAGGGCGTGAGCGTCTCGCTCGGCAGTGGCATCGACCCTGACGCAATCACCAACGGCGGACCCGGCGAGGTCCCGGCGGGCATCCGCATCAAGGGCGACGCCGGCGAGATCCAGGCGGTGCTCGACAAGGTCGCCGAGCTGGCCGGGCCGGAGGCGGCCGAGTTCATGCAGGTCTCCGAGGGAGACGGCTACGCCGTGCTGGCGCTGCAGGACGACTACCGCGGCAAGCTCGAGAGCGGCGGCGACCTCGGCGACAGCGACGACTACTCGAAGGTCGTCGAGGACGGTGAGGCCCAGTCGGTGCTCTACGTCAACTTCGACGCCGACGACGACTGGCTGGTCCGGGTGACCGAGGACATGCCCGAGGTGAGCGAGAACCTCGCACCTCTCTCGGCGTTCGGCGTCAGCGGCTGGGTGGACGGCGATGTCGTCCACGGGATGCTCAAGCTGACGACCGACTGATCGACCGGCCCTCCCGGGCCGACCTCAGCGACCGATGGTGGCGGTCACCGCACAGGTGATCGCCACCAGGTCCCTCGGCGCGAGCTCGAGGTCGAAGCCGCGCCGGCCACCGGAGACCAGGATCGTGTCGTGGTCGAGTGCTGAGGAGTCCAGCACCGTCGGGTGCGTGCGCTTCTGGCCGACAGGAGAGATCCCACCGGCGACGTAGCCCGTCGCCCGCTCGGCGGCGGCAACCTCGGCCATCACCGCCTTGCTCCCGCCCAGCGTCCGCGCCAGGGCCTTGAGATCGAGCTGGCCCGAGACCGGGACGATGCCGACGACGAGACGAGCACGTTGTCCTGAGCCTGTCGAAGGGTCGAGCGAGGCGAGCAGGGTCTTGAACACCCGTGCCGGCTCCACCCCGAGGGCCTCCGCCGCCTCCAGGCCATACCCCGTCGCCCGCGGGTCGTGCTCGTAGGCCCGCACCTCGAAGGCGATGCCGGCCGCGGTCAGCGCGAGCGTCGCCGGCGTACCGCCGACACCGCGTGCCTTCGCCATCGACCAGCTTCGGCGTCAGTTGGGGGACCAGGCGGTCCGTGCCACCTGGGTGGCGGGCAGTGACGGGATGACGTTGATCGCCCGCAGCTCCTCGGTCAGCAGCCGGGTGACGAGCGCGAGACGCTCGGTGGCGTCGGCCGCCTCCAGCAGCGACTGCCGCTCGGCCATCGGCAGCGGAGTCAGCGCCGACAGGGTCCAGGCGAGGTAGTCCGGGTCGCGTGGCAGGGTCCCGCTGAACGGGTCACCCTGCAGCTCGGTCATCGCCGCCCGGAAGGCCGTGAACGTGGCGCGGGCCCGGTCCAGCACCTCGGCGGGCACCTCGACCTCGGGCTCTGGCAGCACCGCGACCACCCCTTGCGGGAAGTCTGCGCCTCGCTGCATCTCCTCCAGCATGAGGCGCTCGCGGGCGACCGCGACGATGTCGAACGTGCCGTCGTCGCGACGGTCGGCCTCGGTCAGCTGCAGCAGGCAGCCGACCCGGTAGACCGACTGGGCGCCGTGGTCGCCGACCTCGTACCCCTCGCGGATGGCCACCGTGCCGAACACGCGGGCAGCGGGATCCTCGACCGTGAGCAGGTGGTTGACCAGGAGCCGGTAGCGGTCCTCGAAGACGTGGAGCGGCACGCTCATGCCCGGGAACACCACGGTGTTGAGCGGGAACATCGGCAGTGGATCGCTCACCTGATCAACCTAACCTTCGTGTCCACGGTGCGCCCGCGCCGCGGGGCCGACCCGCCGGGGAACCTAGACTCGGGGCATGTCCCTGATCCGTCGCATCGACCTGAGGGGCGCCGATCCGGCGTCCGTCGACTACCGCGCGAGCGTGCCTCGCGCCGAGTTCGACGTCGAGGCCGCAACGCATCAGGTCCAGCCCATCATCGACGCGGTCCGGGCCCGCGGTGTGGAGGCGATCACGGAGTACTCGGCCCGCTTCGACGGGGTCGAGAGCGACGACATCCGCGTGCCTCGCGAGGCCCTCGAGGCGGCGCTCGCCCAGCTCGAGCCGGCCGTGCGCGCTGCGTTGGAGGAGTCGATCCGCCGGCTGCGCGCGACCAGCGAGGCCGAGCTGGAGCACGACGTGACCAGCCAGGTGTCGACGGGCGCCACCGTGACGCACCGCAAGGTGCCGGTCGACCGGGTGGGGCTCTACGTCCCCGGCGGTCTCGCCCCCCTGGTCAGCAGCGTCGTGATGAACGTCGTACCCGCCCAGGTGGCCGGGGTGCGCTCGATCGCGCTCGCGAGTCCGCCGCAGAAGAACCGCGACGGCCTGCCCGAGCCGACGATCATGGCCGCCTGCGCCCTGCTCGGCGTCGACGAGGTGTACGCCGTGGGCGGCGCCCAGGCGATCGCGATGTTCGCCCACGGCGCTGGTCCGTGCCAGCGCGTCGACCTGGTCACCGGCCCCGGCAACATCTATGTCGCGGCCGCCAAGCGCCTCCTGCGCGGTGTGGTCGGCATCGACGCCGAGGCCGGCCCGACCGAGATCGCCATCCTCGCCGACGACACTGCCGAGGCGGCGTTCGTCGCCGCCGACCTGATCAGCCAGGCCGAGCACGACCCGATGGCCGCCTCGGTCCTGGTGACCGACTCCCTCGAGCTTGCCGACGCCGTGGACGCCGAGCTCGACAAGCAGGTCTTCGCGACCCGTCACACCGAGCGCATCCGCACAGCGCTGGGCGGACGGCAGTCGGGCACCGTCCTGGTCGACGACATGGAGCAGGGCCTCGACGTCGTCAACGCCTATGCAGCCGAGCACCTCGAGATCCACACCCGCGACGCAGGCGCCCTCGCCGCCCGCGTCCGCAACGCCGGCGCGATCTTCGTCGGCCCCTGGGCGCCGGTGTCGCTGGGCGACTACTGCGCCGGCTCCAACCACGTGCTGCCCACCGCCGGCTGCGCCTGCCACTCCAGCGGGCTCTCGGTGCGGGCGTTCACGCGGTCCGTGCACGTCGTCGACTACTCGCAGGCCGCGCTCGCCGAGGTCGCCGACCACGTGGTCACGCTGGCCGAGGCCGAGGACCTGCCCGGCCACGGCCAGGCCGTGTCCGTGCGCTTCGACGACGTACGGTCGGATCGGTGACGCCGTCCTTCCCACCCCTGCGCGAGGAGCTGCGGGGGATCGAGCCCTACGGCGCGCCCCAGCTCTCCCTCGAGCAGGCGCCGGTGCAGCTCAACGTCAACGAGAACCCCTACGGTCCTTCCGCCGAGGCGGCGGCCGACATCGCGCGGGCGGTGGGGGAGGCCGCGGTCTCGCTCAACCGCTACCCCGACCGTGAGTTCGTCGAGCTGCGCGCAAGGCTGGCGGCGTACCTCTGCTCCTCCGGCGGGGCCGGCATCACGCCGGACATGGTGTGGGCGGCCAACGGCTCCAACGAGGTCATGCTCCAGCTGCTGCAGGCCTTCGGCGGTCCCGGCCGCGTAGCCCTGTCGTTCGCACCGACGTACTCGATGTATCCCGAGTACGCCCGCGACACCCACACCACGTGGGAGACCGGCCACCGCGCCGAGGACTTCTCGCTTGACCTCGACGCGGCTCGCCGCCTGGTCGAGGACCGGCGACCCGCGGTCGTGCTGCTACCCAGCCCCAACAACCCGACCGGCACCGCGCTGCCGCCGGAGGCGGTGGCGATGCTCTGCGAGGCAGCAGCGTCCTACGAGCCGGGCGGCATCGTGGTGGTGGACGAGGCCTACGGCGAGTTCCGTCGCGCGGGCACTCCCAGTGCGCTCGAGCTGCTGGGGGAGCACCGCAACCTCGTGGTCACCCGCACGATGAGCAAGGCCTTCGCCCTGGCGGGGGCCCGGCTGGGCTACCTCGCCGCCGACCCGGCGATCTGCGACGCGATCCGGGTCGTGCGGCTGCCCTACCACCTCTCGGCGGTCACCCAGGCGACCGCGCTGGCTGCCCTGCGGCACGCCACGGAGCTGCTCGGCCGGGTCGACGACCTGCGGGTGGAGCGGGACGCGACGGTGGTCTGGCTGCGCGAGCAGGGGCTCGACGTCGCCGAGTCGGACGCCAACTTCGTGCTGTTCGGCCGGTTCGCCGACCGGCACGCAGTCTGGCAGGGACTCCTCGACCGAGGGGTGCTGATCCGCGAGACCGGCCCCGACGGCTGGTTGCGGGTCTCGGTCGGCACCGGGGACGAGATGGCAGCATTCAGGCAGGCACTCACGGACGTGATCAAGGAGCAAGGATGAGCCGCACGGCCAGCATCGAGCGAAAGACCAAGGAGTCGCAGGTCACCGTCGAGGTCGACCTCGACGGCACCGGGCGCGCCCAGGTCAGCACCGGCGTGGGGTTCTACGACCACATGCTCGACGCCTTCGCGCGCCACTCCCTCCTCGATCTCGTCGTCCACACCAACGGCGACACCCACATCGACGCCCACCACACGGTGGAGGACACCGCGATCGTGCTCGGCCAGGCACTGCGGGAGGCGCTGGGCGACAAGTCCGGCATCCGTCGCTTCGGTGACGCCACGGTCCCGCTCGACGAGGCGCTCGTCCAGGCGGTCGTCGACGTCTCCGGCCGCCCGTTCTGCGTCCACACCGGCGAACCCGAGGGGCAGGCGTACGTCGCCATCGGTGGCGGCGGCGGGGCGGTGCCCTACCAGGGATCGCTCACGCGCCACGTCTTCGAGTCGATCGCCCACCACGCGCACCTGGGGCTCCACGTCCGGGTGCTCGCGGGCCGCGACCCGCACCACATCGTGGAGACCCAGTTCAAGGCGTTCGCGCGGGCTTTCCGCGACGCGATCGCCTTCGACCCGCGCGAGACGGGTGTGCCGTCGACGAAGGGGAGCCTGTGAGCGAGCCTGCGAGCTCACTATCGGGTTCTGTGACGTCCGAGGTCGTCGTCCTCGACTACGGCTCGGGCAACCTGCGCTCCGTGGTGCGCGCGGTCGAGCGCGCGGGTGCGTCCGTCACGCTGACCAGTGACTTCGAGGCCGCCCTCGAGGCGGACGGGCTCGTCGTGCCAGGCGTGGGGGCGTACGCCGCGTGCATGGCCGGCCTGCGCGCGATCAAGGGCGAGCGGATCATCGGGCGCCGCCTGGCCGGTGGGCGCCCGGTGCTCGGCATCTGCGTCGGCATGCAGATCCTGTTCGCCGGCGGCGTCGAGCACGGCGTGGAGACAGACGGCTGCGACGAGTGGCCCGGACTCGTCACCAGGCTCCAGGCAGACGTCGTGCCGCACATGGGCTGGAACACCGTCGAGGCGCCGGAGGGCTCGCGGCTCTTCAGCGGCGTCGAGGAGGAGCGCTTCTACTTCGTGCACTCCTACGCGGCCCGGAGCTGGGACCTGGTGACCAACACCCGCACGGCGGCTCCACTGGTGACGTGGGCCGAGCACGGTGGCGACCGCTTCGTGGCTGCCGTGGAGAACGGGCCGCTGTCCGCGACCCAGTTCCACCCGGAGAAGTCCGGTGACGCTGGGGCGGCGCTGCTGCGGAACTGGGTGGGGTCGCTCGGCTGACGTCCGTCAGTCGTGCCGGACGCGGGGTCCGAAGGGGCCGGTGTAGGCGACAGGGTCGTCGCTGCCCGTACCCCACACGTCGCTCCGGTATCGGTCCTGCACCGTCCGGAAGTTGCGTACGCCAGCCCGGACCCAGCGCGGACCACCGACACACGAGTGGGGGAGCTCCACTGACACCACGTCGCGATCGGTCGACCGGGTCATGAGGAGCTCGGGGCACGAGACGTGGAGCTGCACGGTGTAGTAGGTGCCGCACTCGTCCACGGACTCGGGCGGGCGGGCTGCGACGAGCAGGATGGTCTCGAGCGGGCCACGCTTCCGCAACCGCTGGATGGTGATCTCGTAGTCGCGGCGGTCGGTCTGCAGATCGAACGAGAGGTAACGGTCGCCCCACACGGGGGGTAGGTCCCGGAGGTGCGCGCGGACCTCGACTGCGGCTGCTTCGTGCCGCACCGACAGTCCGACGATGTCGGTCGCGGCGTCCTGGGGCGCCGTTCCTTCCTCCACGATGCCGCACGGAGGAGGGGCGGGCACAAAATGGATCTGCCGTACGTCGCCGTGCCTGTCGCCGCCCCACCACCGGTCAGCCGACGCCGCGCCGGCGGTCACACCGATCATGGTGGAGGCCAGTGACGCGGCCACCAGCGCATGTACGAGTCGCTGCATGTTCGATCCCCTCGTCGTCACGTGGATTCTGTCCGGAGGTGGTGCGGGCTGTCTGGGCGAACGACGCGTGTCGGTCGGATCTGTTGAGAAATGGTGTCGCCCCACCGACGGCTCAGCGTTAGCGTCTCGCCATGGCAGAGCAGCTGAGCATGAACCAGATCATCCACGCCGCGGTCCGCCGTGACGTCACGCGCACCGAGCAGGCACTGCGTGCTCTCGACGACGGGGACTCCGGGCGTGCCCGGGAGATCAAGGTTGCGTGGCGCAACCTCGTGCGCGAGCTCACCCACCACCACGAGGCGGAGGACGCGAACATCTGGCCGTTCCTCGAGCAGCGGGGCTTCGATCCCGCGCTGCTCGCGGAGATGGAGTCGGAGCACGCGGCGATGAAGCAGGCCCTCGGCTCAGCGTCGACGGCGATCGACGAGGTGGTGAAGGCGCCGACCTCTGCCCAGGCTGGTTCCGCCGCGGACGTCGTGGCCGACTGTGCCCGCGTGGTCAACGCGCACCTCGAGCACGAGGAGCGAGACCTCGAGCCGATCGCGGCGGGCCTGGAGGACGACCCGGAGTGGAAGGCCATGGTCAAGAAGCTCCGCCCGGCCAGCATCGTCGACGCCGCCAACGCGCTCGCCTGGATGCAGGACGGGGCAGGGGAGAGGGAGCGGTCGTCGCTTCGCCAGACCATCCCGGGCCCGGTAGTCACGCTGCTGACACTGCTGCTGGCCAGGCGCTACCGCCGCGAGGTCGCCCCGGTCTGGAGCTAGCCCGCCGCACCGCGCGTCCCGCTCGGGCGGTCGCCCGTCGGGGTTGAGGTGCGAGCGGCCATTCGGTGGTTGAGGTGCGAGCGGAGCGAGCCTCGAAACCACGCCCGATGGACGCCGCGATCTTGAGGTTTCCTGGACTCGCAGGCGGGGTCCGGTGTCGGTGGTTTTCTCTACACTCGAACACATGATCGAGAGGCTGGAAGCCGGGACCGAGGTCGAGGACGCCCTCAGCCCGACGGACCTGCTCGACGCGCTTCGTGAGCGGAAGGCCACCGAGGACCGCGCGGCCGCTGACCTGCTCGATCTCGCTGCCCGGTGGGCGGACCTGCACCCGCCCGAGTCGATCCACCACGCCGCGACCTTCACGAGTGGTCGCGGGATCGGTCTCGAGTTCGAGGAACCCATCGCCGGGGAGGGCTGCCCCACGGTGGCGGAGTTCTGCGTCGCCGAGCTCGGCACCGTCCTGGGCATCTCCACCGTGTCGGCGAAACGGCTGATCGGGCACGCTCTGGAGCTGCGGCACCGACTCCCGCGACTGTGGACGCAGGTCCAGTCGGGTGGGGTCGCACCGTGGCGGGCCCGGATGGTGGCCGAAGCCACGATCCACGCCACCCCGTCCCTGACTCCTGAGGCGGCCGCATGGGTGGATGCCCAGGTCGCTGCCGTGGCCGGTCGTGTCGGTCCCGCGCAGCTGGAGCGGCTGGTCGCCGAGACCATCAAACGGCACGAGCTCGCCGCCGACGATCCGGCGGCGGACCCGGAGGACGGTTACCTCTCGGTGGACCCGCGGCACGTCACGGTCCACGACGAGGACGTCCACTTCGCCGGCACCGTACGGATCGAGGCGGAGGTCGACCTGGCCGACGCCCTCGACGTCGACCGGGCCGTCGCCCACGGCGCAGAGCTGCGCAAGGCTCTCGGCTCGACGGAGTCCCTCGACGCCCGAAGGGCTGCCGCCCTCGGTGACCTCGCACGGACGCAGACCGCGCTCGACCTCCACACCCAAGGCAACACCGGCACGCGCGACGCGGACGGCCTGCCGGTCGCGCGAGAAGTCGTGCTGCACGCCCACTTCGACGCTTCACTTGATGGGCTGAGCACCGTCTTCGGGCCGACCGGGCGGCTCGAGGAAGGCCAACGCCTCCTGCTGCTCGAGCAGGTCCGGGCCTGGTGCGGCGACTCCCGCACGAAGGTCACCGTCAAGCCCGTCATCGACCTCAACGCTCACCTCGAAGCGTCCGGCTACGAGATCCCCGACCGGATCCGCGAGCAGGTCATTCTTCGCGACACGACCTGCGTGTTCCCGTTCTGCACTCGACCGGCGCGTGGCTGCGACATTGACCACGTCATCGAGTACGACCACGACGCCGACACAGAAGATCGCCCACAGCCCGGGCCGACCCTGACTCCCAACCTCGGTGCGTTGTGTCGGTTCCACCACCGCCTCAAGACCCACACCGCCTGGCACTACGACGTCATCGGACCCGGCGAGTTTGAGTGGACCAGCCCCCACGGCCACCGCTACCGCCGCGACCCTTCCGGGACCACCCCACTCGACCCGCCACCAGAACCAAGCCGGCGACCACGTCGACCATGACCCCGCCCCACACCCCGCCGCACCACACGGGCGGGGCTACAGGCGCGTCCGGGCACGCTGCGTCGACCGCGCCCAGGCGATCGCCTGGCGGACGTCCGCGCCGGCGCGGTCGTACCTCGGCCCCCCGCTGACGGGCGGGGTGCGGAGTGGTCGGCCGTGGCTCGGGCTGCTGGCCTGCGTCGTGCTCGTCATGGCGCTGCCGTTGCTGCTCGCACCAGCGCTGCGGCAGCGCTGGTGCGCCGGCGCGTTCTCCGAGCTGGCCGACTGGATCAACGACCCCCAGTGGTGAGCGCGCCGCACGCTGAGCCGTCTCGCCGCGTCCCTCCCGATCCAGCGTCCGGATTCCGCTCCCAGCCCAGGACGGGCGTCCCCCGACGCCGCCTCACCACTACCCCGTGCGTCGACCTGCCTCCGGTGTCACAGTGGTCGGGTGGTCGAGATGCGCCAGGTCGCCGTGGCCGGCACCCACGTCGAGGTCGAACAGCACGGCGAGGGTGAGCAGGTCGTCGTCGTGCAGACGGCGCTGACGTTCGACGAGCTGCGGCCACTGTCGATGGCGCTGGCGGACGCCGGGGGACTACAGGTGTGGCACGTGCATCGCCGGGGCTACGGAAACAGCGGGCCCGCTCCGCAGTCCTCGTCGGTGGACAGTGACGCCGACGTCGTCGCTGCCGTCCTGAGGGAGCTGGAACTGGGACCCGTGCACGTGGTGGGGGCCAGCTACAGCGCAGCCCTCGCGCTGACGCTCGCCGGCCTGCATCCGACCGCCGTGCGCTCGCTCGCGCTCGTCGAGCCCCCGCCGTACGCCACCACAGGGGCGGCGGACTTCCGCGCCGCCACGACCGAGCTCCTTGCACTGTGGTCCCAGGAGGATGGCCCGACGCGCGCACTCGAACGGATCATGGGTCAGATCGACGGGCCCGGATGGCGCGCCAACGCCGAGCGTGACCTGCCCGGGTCGGTCGCGGCGATGCAGCGCGACGCGGCTGCCTTCTTCGAGGCCGACCTCCCTGCCTTGCTGGAGTGGCGCTTCCCCCGAGCCGCCGCCGTACGTGTCAGCTGCCCCACGCTGCTCGTGGGCGGCGGCGACACGCGCGACTGGTTCACCGAGATGCTCGACCGGCTCGAGCGAGAGATCCCCACGACCTCGCGAGTGACGGTCCCCGGCGCCGGGCACAGCGCCGCCCTCACCCACGCCGCCGAGGTGGCCGCCGCGGTGCGCACCCACATGCGGGGCGTCTCGCGCGACATCGGTGCGCAGGAACGCGGCTCGGATCGCTCCTAGGATCGACCCATGCCCAGCACCCCCGAGCAGCCCTACCTCGAGCTCCTGCCCGCCGTCGACATCAAGGGCGGCCAGGCCGTCCAGCTGGTGCAGGGCGTGGACGGGTCGGAGAAGCGCTTCGGCGACCCCGTCGAGGCCGCGCTGCGCTGGCAGGAGGCGGGGGCGGAGTGGATCCACCTCGTCGACCTCGACGCCGCCTTCGGCCACGGCCACAACCGCGAGCTCCAGGCCACGATCGTCGGCACGCTGGACATCCAGGTCGAGATGAGCGGCGGCATCCGCGACGACGAGTCGCTCGAGGCGGCGATGGCGACCGGCTGCCGACGGGTCAACATCGGCACGGCCGCCCTCGAGCAGCCGGAGTGGTGCGCGCGGGCGATCGCGACGTACGGCGACCGGGTGGCCGTCGGCCTCGACGTGCGGGGCACGACCCTCGCGGCGCGCGGATGGACCCGCGACGGCGGCGACCTCTACGAGACCCTCGCCCGCCTCGACTCGGAGGGGTGTGCGCGCTACGTCGTGACCGACGTCAACAAGGACGGCATGCTCCAGGGACCCAACCTCCAGCTCCTCCGTGACGTCTGCGCCGCCACCGGCAGGCCGGTCGTGGCCAGCGGCGGAGTGACCACCCTCGACGACATCCGCGCTCTCATGGGGCTCGTCGACGAGGGTGTGGAGGGCGCGATCGCCGGCACGGCGCTCTACGAGGGTCGGTTCACCCTCGAGGACGCGCTCGCGCTGACGAAGGGCGCCTGAGCATGGAGTTCACCGACTACCACACCCGGCTGGCCGCCTACGCGCTCCTCCTCGACGAGGTCGACGGGCAGGAGCGGGTGCTGCTCGCGTGGTGGAACGGCGAGGGGCACAGCGACCCCGAGTGGACGCTTCCGGGGGGCGGGATCGAGTTCGACGAGTCGATCCGCGACGGCCTCGTGCGCGAGGCGTTCGAGGAGACCGGCTACCACGTCGAGCCGGGTCCGCTGCTCATCGACCACTTCTTCACCGCTCGCGGCAGGACCTTCGACGGCTGGATCCGCTCGCAGCGGTTCGTCTTCGAGGCGACCATCACGGGTGGGGAGCTGGGCACCACTGAGGTCGACGGCTCGACGGACCACGCCGCATGGGTGCCGCTCGCAGAGCTCGACGGGCAACCCCGCTCGGAGATCGTCGACGTCGCGCTGGCCGCGCGGCGGACCGAGGAGGCACGTCGATGAGCCTCGCGGTCCGCGTCATCCCGTGTCTCGACGTCGACGGCGGCCGGGTCGTCAAGGGGGTCAACTTCACCGAGCTCCGTGACGCCGGCGACCCGGTCGAGCTCGCGCGGCTCTACGACGCGGAGGGCGCCGACGAGCTGACGTTCCTCGACATCTCCGCCTCGCACGAGGGGCGCGCCACCACCATGGAGGTGGTCAGCCGCTGCGCGGAGGAGGTGTTCATCCCGCTCACGGTCGGCGGCGGGGTCAGCAGCGTCGAGGACGTCGACCGACTCCTGCGGGCCGGTGCCGACAAGGTCGCGGTCAACACCGCGGCGATCCACCGGCCTGAGCTGGTCGCTGAGATCGCCGACCGCTTCGGCAACCAGGTCCTGGTCCTGAGCGTCGACGCACGGCGCACCGGTTCGGACCAGCAGAGGACCCCGAGCGGCTTCGAGGTCACCACCCACGGCGGGCGCAAGAGTGCGGGCCTCGACGCCATCGAGTGGGCGGTGCGCGCCGCCGAGCTCGGCGCGGGGGAGATCCTGCTCAACGCCATGGACGCCGACGGCACCACCGACGGATTCGACCTCGAGCTCATCCGCGCCGTACGCCGCGAGGTGAGCATCCCGGTGATCGCGAGCGGGGGAGCGGGCGCGGTCGAGCACTTCCCACCGGCGGTCGACGCCGGCGCCGACGCCGTCCTCGCGGCCACCGTCTTCCACTTCGGGACCCTGCGCATCGGCGACGTCAAGACTGGTCTGGTCGCCGCCGGTCACCCCGTCCGCTGGGCGGGTCCGGAGTCGTAGGATTCGGCCATGCTGAAGACCTCCCGGCCCCTCGCCGTCGCCGCACTTGCGACCGCCGCGATCGCCCTGACCGCATGCGCCCCGACGGACGAGGCCGACACCGGCACCGACGCCACCGAGTCCGCCACGGAGACCCCGGCCGCCGACGAGTGCACCCCCGACTCGATGGAGACCATCACGCCGGGCACCCTGACCATCGCGACCGACGAGCCCGCCTTCGAGCCGTGGGTCGTCGACAACGACCCCACCAACGGGCAGGGCTACGAGTCCGCGGTGGGCTACGCGATCGCCGAGCAGCTCGGCTACACCGACGATCAGGTGAACTGGGTGCGGGTGCCGTTCAACAAGGTCGTCCAGCCCGGCCCGAAGGACTTCGACTTCGACCTCAACCAGGTCTCGATCACCGAGGCGCGCCGCAAGGCCGTGGACTTCTCCTCCGGCTACTTCGACGTCGTGCAGAGCGTCATCACCAACAAGGGGAGCGCGATCGACGGCGCGACCAGCGTCGCCGAGCTGGCCGACGCGAAGCTCGGCGCACAGGTGGGCACCACGAGCTACACGGCCATCACCGACCAGATCCAGCCTTCGCAGGATCCTCACGTCTTCGACACCAACGACCAAGCGGTCCAGGCCCTCAACAACGGCCAGATCGACGGCATCGTCGTCGACCTGCCCACCGCCTACTACATGACCGCGGTGCAGCTCGACGACGGCGTGATCGTCGGCCAGCTGCCCCTGCCAGAGGGCGAGCCCGAGCAGTTCGGGGCCGTCCTGTCCAAGGGCAGCCCGCTGACCGACTGCGTCTCGTCGGCCGTCGACGCACTGCGCGAGGACGGCATCCTCGACCAGATCAACCAGGAGTGGCTGGCCCAGCAGGGCGCTCCCGAGCTCTCCTGAGCACCGGGTCCCCGATGTCGGAGCAGCTGACCGGACAGGTCGCCGAGGACTGGCGCCCCTCCGAGGTGCAGCGCGAGCGTGACGAGTGGCGGCGACGCCGCACGCTGCGCAGCGCGGTGATCGCGGCCGGGAGCACGCTGCTCCTGCTGGGAGGCCTCGGCGGTGCCGTGGTCAGCTCGCCGGGCTGGCAACGGGTGCAGGAGACGTACTTCGACTGGGACAAGGCCGTCTCCTCGTTCCCAGCCGTGCTCGAGGGGCTGTGGCTCAACATCCGCGTGATGATCGTCTGCTGGATCCTGATCCTGGTCCTGAGCCTGACCGTCGCCATCGTCCGCACCCTCCGCGGGCCCGTGGCGTTCCCGCTGCGCCTGCTCGGCACGGCGTACGTCGACGTCTTCCGCGGCCTGCCGCTGCTGCTGGTGATCTTCCTGCTGGGCTTCGGTGGGCCGGCGCTGGGGTTGAGCGGGATGCCCAGGTCGCCGCTCTTCTGGGGCGGCCTCGCTCTGGTGCTGTCCTACTCCGCCTACGTCGCCGAGGTCTTCCGGGCCGGCATCGAGTCGGTCCACCCGAGCCAGCGGCTGGCCGGGCGATCGCTCGGGCTGTCCTACGGGCAGACGCTGCGCCACGTCGTCCTGCCGCAGGCCTGGCGTCGCGTGATCCCGCCGCTGATGAACGACCTGGTCTCGCTGCAGAAGGACTCCGGCCTGATCGCCGTGCTCGGCGTGTCCGACGCGATCCGCAAGGCACAGATCGAGACGGCGCTCGACTTCAACTACACGCCGTACGTCGTCGCGGGCGTGCTGTTCTGCTGCCTCACCATCCCCATGGCCCGGCTCACCGACCGGTACGCCCGCAAGAAGGGCTACCACGGAGCGGGAGGTCTCCTGTGAGCGAGCGTGCGAGCTCCTTGTCGGGCGCGAGCGGCACCGAGCTCCTGCGGCTGTCCGGTGTGCGCAAGTCCTTCGGCGACCACGTGGTCCTGCGCGAGGTCGACCTCACGATCGAGCCCGGCCAGTGCGTCGTCCTGATCGGTGCCTCGGGGTCGGGCAAGTCGACCCTGCTGCGCTGCGTCAACCTCCTCGAGGTCGTCGACGACGGCGTGATCACCTTCGAGGGCCGCGACATCACCGACCCGCAGGTGGACGGCGACGAGGTGCGCTCGCGGATGGGGATGGTCTTCCAGGCCTACAACCTGTTCCCGCACCTCGACGTCATCGGCAACGTCACTCTGGCGCTCCGCCTGGTGCACGGCGTCGAGGCCCGCGAGGCCCGGTCGCGAGGACTCGCGATGCTGGACCGGGTGGGCCTGTCCGAGAAGGCGCTGGCCAGGCCCGACGACCTCTCGGGCGGGCAGCAGCAGCGTGTCGCCATCGCGCGGGCGCTGGTGGCCAACCCGCGGCTGATGCTGCTCGACGAGGTGACCAGCGCGCTCGACCCGGAGCTCGTGGGCGAGGTGCTCGACCTGCTCACCGAGCTCAAGGGTGAGGGCGTGACCATGCTGCTCAACACGCACGAGATGGGCTTCGCCCGCGACGTCGCCGACCAGGTCTGCTTCCTCCACGACGGCCGGATCCACGAGCGGGGGAGTCCCGACCAGGTGATCGGTGACCCTCAGGAGGAGCGCACCCGCGCCTTCCTGTCCCGGATCCGCGCCTGACCACCCCTAGGGGCGTCGACGGGCCGAGGCGATTGGCTCGCTGTCGGTGGCGAGGAATAGCCTGACCGGGGTGGTCGGTTGCCTTGGGCAGCTGACACGAGCCAGACATCAAGGGGGCGGGCGACACCGGTGGGCGAGGATCCGGAGCTGCGGAGCACCACGACACTCGACGGCTTCCGCGTCCTGTGGGTCGGCATCAAGCGTGAGCCGCGCGTCTTCACCGTGGCCACCCTCGGCGCCGTGCTGTTCGGCGTGCTCACCGTCGCCGACGCCTGGGTGCTCGGCTGGTCCACCCAGCACGTCCTCATCCCCGCCTTCGACAACGGCGAGATCGGCACCTCCCTGCTCGTGTGGGTGGTCGCGCTCTTCATGGCGGTCGCGATCCTCCGCGCCATCGGCATCGTCGCCCGGCGCCTGGGCGGCGGCATCATGTACTACCGGATGCAGTCCCACACGAGACGCGGCGTCACCCGGCAATACCTCTCCCTGCCGATGGAGTGGCACCAGCGCCACCCGACCGGCCAGCTGCTGTCCAACGCCTACTCCGACGTCGAGGCGGCGTGGTCGCCGATCATGCCGCTCCCGATGGCGCTCGGCACCGTGGTCATGATGGTCATCGCGGTCGTGCAGATGTTCGTCGCCGACGTGGTGATGGCGCTGGTGGGCCTGCTCGTCTTCCCCGCGGTCGTCGTCGCCAACCTGCTCTACCAGCGCTATGCCTCGCCCCTCATGACGCGGGCGCAGGGCCTGCGGGCCGAGGTCAGCGAGATCGCCCACGAGTCCTTCGACGGGGCGATGGTGGTCAAGACCCTGGGCCGCGAGGTCGAGGAGACCGACCGCTTCCGGGCCAAGGCCCACGAGCTGCGCGACGTCAACATCCGCGCCGGCCGGATCCGCGCGGTCTTCGACCCCGCACTGGCCAGCCTGCCCAGCCTCGGTGTCCTCGTCGTGCTGGCCGTCGGGGTCTCGCGCGTCTCCAGCGGAGCCACCAGCGCCGGTGACGTCGTGACCATCGCCTACCTCCTCACCATCGTCTCCTTCCCGATCCGGGCCATCGGCTGGCTGCTGGGGGAGTTCCCCCGCTCGGTCGTCGGCTACCGCCGCGCCAAGGCGGTGCTCGACGCCCAGGGCAACATGGCCTACGGCGACGACGAGCTGCCCCGCTCCGACGTGGGCGCCCTGCTCCAGGTCGACGACCTGCACTACGCCTACGACGCCGATGCCCCGCTGTTGCGCGGGGTCGACTTCGACGTCCAGCCCGGCCGGACCGTGGCCCTCGTCGGCGCGACCGCCTCGGGCAAGAGCACGCTCACCAGCCTGATGACGCGGCTCGTCGACCCCGACTCCGGCCGGATCCGCATCGACGGCCACGACGTCAAGGGCCTGCGGCGCGGCGAGCTGCCGCGTGACGTCGCGCTCGTGCCCCAGACCGCGTTCATGTTCGACGACACGGTCCGGGACAACGTGACGCTCGGCGCCGACGTCACCGACGAGGAGGTGTGGGGCGCACTGCGCACGGCCCAGGCAGACGGGTTCGTCGCGGCCCTGCCCGACGGGCTCGACACCGAGCTGGGCGAGCGCGGCACGTCGCTGTCCGGCGGGCAGCGGCAGCGGCTCTCGCTGGCCCGCGCCCTCGTGCGTCGCCCTCGGCTGCTGATCCTCGACGACGCCACCTCGGCGGTGGATCCCGAGGTCGAGGCGCGGATCCTCGCCTCGCTCCGCGACGACGTGCACGGCTCGGCGGCGTCCCTGGTGGTCGTGGCCTACCGCAAGGCGACCATCTCGCTGGCCGACGAGGTGGTGCACCTCGACGAGGGCCACATCGTCGGCCGGGGCACCCACGCCGACCTGCTGGCCTCCAGCCCGGCCTACGCCCACCTCGTCAACGCCTACGAGGTGGAGGACGGGCTCGATGACGGGCTCGACACAGGGCTCGACGCCGATGTCGACGCAGGGGAGACCGCCCGATGAGCACCACGGCCCCCACGGCTCCCACCTCCGGCACCCGGATGGACACCGGCGAGGACATCGGCGCCATCGCCACGATCCGCCTCGGGATGAAGTACTCACCCGAGCTCCGCGAGGGCCTCGGCCTGACGATGCTGCTGGCGGTCATCTCCTCCTGCGGCCAGATCGTGGTGCCGATCGCGGTCCAGCAGACCCTCGACCGCGGCCTCAACGCACCCGGAGGCCCCCGTCTCGACTACGTCGTCTGGATGGGCGTGCTGGCGGCCGTCGCGATCCTGGTCACCAGCGTGGCGTCGTACGCCATGACGAGCCGGCTGTTCACCACCTCCGAGCACGGTCTCGCCACGCTGCGCACGAAGGCGTTCCGGCACGTCCACGACCTGCCGCTGCTCACCCAGAACACCGAGCGCCGCGGGGCCCTGGTCTCCCGGGTGACCTCCGACGTCGACCAGGTCAGCCAGTTCCTGGTCTTCGGCGGCCTCATCTTCGTCGTCAGCATCGGACAGATGCTGGTGGCCACCGTCCTGATGCTCGTCTACAGCTGGGAGCTGGCCGCGGTCGTCTGGCTCTGCTTCGCGCCCCTGTTTCTCTCCATCCGGTGGTTCCAGAAGAAGCTGTCCGCCGCCTACACCGTCGTACGCCACCAGGTCGGCGTGCTGCTGGGGGCGATCTCGGAGCCGGTCGTCGGCGCCGCAGTGGTCCGCTCCTACGGGGTCGAGGACCGCACCCAGGCCAGGATCGACACCGCGATCCAGGACTGGCAGAACGCCTACACCCACGCCCAGACCTACACCGTCACGTCGTTCTCCCTCGGCGGCATCTCCGCCGGCCTGGCCAACGCCGGCGTGATCGTGATCGGGGTCCTGCTCGGCTTCACCGGCGACATGACACCGGGCCGGGTGCTCGCGTTCGCCTTCCTGGTGTCGCTGTTCGTCGGGCCGGTGCAGATGGGCACGCAAATCCTCACCGACGCCCAGAACGCCATCGCCAGCTGGCGGCGCGTGCTCGGCATCCTGGAGACACCGGCCGACCTGGTCGACCCGGGGCCCGGGGGTGAGCAGCTGCCCCGCGGACCGATCGACGTACGTTTCGCCGATGTCTCCTTCTCCTACCCCGGCGGCCCGCCGGTGCTGCGCGACGTCGACCTCACGATCGACGCCGGCACGCGCGTCGCGATCGTCGGGGAGACCGGCTCCGGGAAGTCGACCTTCGCCAAGCTGTTGACCCGCCTGATGGACCCGGTCGACGGCGCGGTGCTGCTCGACGGCATCGACGTACGCCGCATCGACGCGCAGTCACTGCGGCGCAGCGTGGTGCTGGTGCCCCAGGAGGGGTTCTTGTTCGACGACACCATCACCGCCAACGTGCGCTACGGCAAGCTCGACGCGACCGACGAGGAGATCCGCGAGTCCGCGGTCCAGCTCGGCATCGACGACTGGCTGGCCGGCTTGCCGCGCGGCCTGCACACCGAGGTGGGTCAGCGGGGCGAGTCGCTGTCCGCAGGAGAGCGCCAGCTGGTCGCGCTCCTGCGCGCCCATCTCGCCGACCCCGACCTGCTCGTCCTCGACGAGGCCACGAGCGCCGTCGACCCGGCCCTGGAGATGCAGATCGGTCGGGCGTTGGAGCGGCTGATGCAGTCGCGCACCTCGGTGACGATCGCCCATCGGCTCTCGACGGCGGAGAACGCCGACGAGGTGATCGTGGTCGACAAGGGGCGCGTCGTGCAGCGCGGCCCGCACGCGGAGCTCGTCACCCAGAGGGGGAGCATCTACTCAGGGCTCCACGCGAGCTGGATCGCGCAGCACTCACACCAGTAGTCCTGCGAGGCAGGGCTCAGGAAGCCAGCACCTGCGAGATCAGCGTGTCGACGTCGAAGAAGTCCGACTCGGTGCCGGGGGCGACGACAGCGACGGTGCGCGCGAGGAAGTCGTTGACGTCGCTGGAGCGCGCCATGAGCACGAGGTGGCCATCGGGGGAGTTGAGCTCGATGCTGACCATTGCGCGGCCGCTGAGGCCGATCGCCGGAGCCACGTGCACGTCGCCCTCACCGACCGGGGACTCGGCGCCGCGCATGAGAAGGTCGCGACCGAAGGTCCAGACCAGGTCTCCATCGCCCGTGAGGAAGGTCATCGCCACCGCGAACGGGTCCGAGCTCCGGTATCCGAGCACGGTGTCGATCTCGTGACGGATGCCGCGCTCGTCCAGGCACTCGACCGTGATGTCCAACGCGACGTCGGACAGGGTGTGCCGGCCACCGGACATGTTCATCAGTGCTCCTTCGAAACGGTTCCTTGGTGCTGCGTGCTCATGAGACGGCACGGAGGGCCGCCCGTGATGCGAAACGGCAAAATCCACTGCAAAGCGGTCCAGACCAGATCTTGATAGTGACTGACGGCGTACTTGACGGTAACCCCGCGTTTCACGGTCAAACAAGGGGTGGCGCGCCGCCGGTTTTTCAAGGTCCGACGAGCGCTGGGGTGGGCCGTTATGGTCTCCGTATGACGGGGGCAGCCAGGCGCATCGTGCTCGAGACTCTGGGGTGGGTGCTGCTGGTGCTCGGGGTGGCGGCGATCTTCCTCCCCGGCCCGGGGTTGCTCGGCATCTTCGCCGGCCTGGCCCTGCTCTCGCAGCAGTACGACTGGGCCGAGCGGCGGGTAGAGCCGGTCCGGCTCCGCGCGCTGCTGGGAGCGGCCGAGGGTGTCGAGACCTGGCCGCGCATCATCGCCTCGTGCCTGGGCGCGGTGGTGCTGGCCGCGTGTGGCGTGTTGTGGATCATGAAGCCGCCCTCGCCGGCCTGGTGGCCGCTGTCCGACACTTGGTGGCTTCCGGGCGGCATCTGGACCGGCGTGACCCAGATCGGCTCCGCGGTGATCGCGCTGGCGCTCATCGCTTACAGCTACCGGCGTTTCCACGGCAAGCCGGAGGCCACGGACGAGCTGCGCCGCGAGATCAAGAGCGACGGCAAGAGCAAGGGCAAGAACGAGGGCAAGGCCAGGGGCAAGGACAGCGACCGGGATCGTCAGGAGCACCGGGCCTGACTGGCGCACCCTGATTCCTGGTGCGGGTCTGCCATGGGATATCGTTCCTGCGTCTCGGGCGATTGGCGCAGTGGTAGCGCGCTTCGTTCACACCGAAGAGGTCACTGGTTCGAACCCAGTATCGCCCACAAGAGAACATGCAGGTGAGAGGCCGGTTTCCACTCGGAAGCCGGCCTCTCGTGCAACATACGTGCAACAACGTTGCCGTGGGCTCCGGCCAACAGCCCACCGAGTGCTGGCCGTGGGCTGGTTCGGCCACACCAGGGGTCACCATCAAAACGCCGTGACAACTCTTAGCATCGCGCTGAGGGGATCTGCCGGGGTGCGGCCTCGAGGTCCTCGAGCTTGATGCGGATGGCGCGTTTCCCACAGCGGTAGGCGGGGAGGGTGCCGGCGGCGATCCAGCGTCGGATGGTCTTGACCGAGACCGACATGGCCTCGGCTGCCTCGTCGAGGCTGAGGTAGACCGGGATGGCGCGTCGCTCAGTCCGCGCCTTCGAGCTCCGCGCCCTCGACGGATCCGCAAGAAGGCCAACGAGGCGCAGGGCCGAGTCGCGAAGCCCTGACGAAGTAGTCGACGCCGGTCAGGCACATGACCCTTCCACCACGGCTTGCCTCGTGCTGTCGGGCATCTACGTCGCCTCGGCGACATCACCTCGTCGAAGCCCTCTTCCTCGGCCTGGCACCAGCCACGGGCTCACTGTCGGCGCATCAACGACGAGTTGGCGTGTCAGGCCTTCTTGTCGCGGCCGGTCAGGGCTTCGGCGGTGCCGATGAGCAGCACAGCGGCGACGACGGCAAGCACGAACCCGATGACGTTGAGCTCGAAGATGCCTCCGGTGCCGAAGAACTGGGCGATGAGCCCGCCGATGAGCGACCCGACGAGGCCGAGTCCGAGGGTGGCGAGGATGCCGAGGTTCTGCTTGCCGGGCTTGATGAGGCGTGCGAGGGCCCCGATGACGAGGCCGGCGACAAGGAAACCGATCATGGAACTGCTCCTGGTGGTGGCGGCGGGGTGGCCAGCGGTTGTCGCGAAGGACAGAACGTCTTCATCCTAGGCGTCGCGGTGAGGCACCAGCTGGGCTCGCCTGCAGGAAACGGGGCTCCGACGTCGACCGCCGGCATCGGAACGGCTATCGGATCAACGACAACGCGTACTGCGATGGCCATTGTCAGCGGGACAGGTCTGCGCTCACGATTCGTGGGGCGACGTTGCTGCGCGGGTCCGTGGGAACGGGACCGTATGGCCAGCCACCGGGCAGCTCTTGGACAACCGTGACGAACTCGCACGTCCCGAATGGATCGACGATGTCGAGAGGGTCGCGCCAGCCGACGAAGATCACCTGGTCGTTGGTGCCCTGCTCCTGGTCGCCGTCGTCGCAGCGGATCTTGTCGACCATGCCGTCGGGCAGGACGTAGATCGTGTCGTCGCCCTGCTCGGTGAAGACCTTGTCGGAGCCGGGGCCGAGGAACACGACGTCGTTGCCTTCGTCGCCCTTGATCAGCCAGTCGTTGCCGTCGCCGTCGATGAGCACGTCGTCGCCGGGACCGCCCTGGATGGCGCCGTCGTCGCCGGGGCCGCCGTCGATCCAGTCGTTGCCGGCGCCGCCTATGTGCTTGTCGGAGCCGTCGCCGCCGAAGAGCCGGTCGTCGCCGTCGTTGCCGCCGATGATGTCGTTGCCGGCCTCGCCGTAGACGGTGTCGTGGCCGACGTTGGCCGAAAGGATGTCGTCGCCCTCGCCGCCGTAGAGGACGTCGTCGCCGGAGCCGCCATCGATCTTGTCGTTGCCGAGCCCGCCGGCGACGAAGTCGTCGCCCGGCTGCGCGGTGATCCAGTCGTTGCCGGAGTCGCCGTACACGATGTCGTCATCGTTGCCCCCGTAGATGGTGTCGTCACCTCCGTAGCCACGCACGCGATCGTTGCCGCCGAGCGCCATGATGTAGTCGGCGCGAGCCTTGCCTGTGATGACGTCGTCAGTAGTGGTTCCGCGCATGGGCGCCGCGAAGGCAGGCGTGGCGGCCGCGCTGACGGCCAGCAGCGCCAAGGCACTCAGACGCAAAGCGGCTTTCACTTGAGTTCTCCTCCGAATCAGACCTCATTGTGGGAGAAACCTTGATGCTTTGTTGGGGTTTTGCACGAACTAGCGAAGGTGAGTGCTTCCCGGGGTGAAAGGAGTCGCGCTCCCGCTCCGGGGGCGGCCGCTGTTAGCGGGGGCGCGACAAGGACCGCGGACGCGAGCTGGGCCCAGGGGCGCGCCGTCGGGACTACGCGTCGCGGTGCAGCGTCAGCCGGGTGACCCTGCTGCCGATGATCTGGGCGACTTCGAGGATGCCGCCGTCGACAGCGACGCGCTCGCCGGGCACCGGGATGTGGCCGAGCGCCGCGATGACGTAGCCGGCCACGGTCTCGTAGGGGCCCTCGCGAAGGGTGATGCCAGTGGTCTTGGCGAAGTCCTCGAGGCTGACGCCGGCGTCGATGTCGGTGACGTCTGCCGAGGCGTCGGGTTCGGCCACGTCGTACTCGTCGCGGATCTCCCCGACGAGCTCCTCGACGAGGTCCTCGAGCGTGACGATGCCGTCGGTGCCTCCGTACTCGTCGACGACCACAGCCAGGTGCACACCCTCTTGGCGCATGGTGGCTACCGTGGGCAGGACGAGCTTGCTCGCCGGGAGGGTCAGGATGGGACGAGTCAGGTCGGAGACGTGGCGCGCGTCGTCGGCCTCGATGCCGAGCAGGTCGCGGACGTGGAGGAACCCGATGATGTCGTCGAAGTTTTCGCCGGTGACCGGGTAGCGCGAGTACGGCAGCGTCTGCACCTCGCGGGCGGCTTCCGCGACGGGCGTCGTGCCGTCGATGAAGGCCACGTCACCGCGGGGGCGCATGACCTCGACGATCTTCATCTCGGTGGCGGCGAAGACGTCGCTGAGGATCTGCCTCTCGTCCTCGGTGAGGTCCTGGTGGGTCGAGACCAGATCGCGCAGCTCCTCTTCCGACAGCTGCTCGTTCGTGGCGTGCGGGTCACCACCGAGCAGGCGCACCAGGGCATTCGTGGAGAGGGACAGGAGCCAGATGACCGGACGCATCAAGGTGGCGAACCGGTCGAGGACGGGTGCCACGGCCAGTGAGATTCCGGCGGACTTCTGCAGCGCCAAGCGCTTGGGGACCAGCTCCCCGAGGACCAGCGACAGGTAGGCGATGAGAAGGGTGAGGAGCACCAGCGCCGTGTTCTCGGCGGCGTCCTCACCCATGCCGGCCCTGACCAGGTAGGGGGCGAGGTCCGGTGCGAGTGTCGAGCCGCCGTACGCGGCGGAGAGGAACCCGGCCACGGTGACGCCGATCTGGACTGCCGCGAGGAAGCGGTTGGGGTTGCGCGCCACCGCCGCCACCCTGGCGCCACGGCCGCCGTCGCGCGCCATGGCGGTGATCTGGCTCTCGCGCAGCGACACCAGGGCCATCTCGGTGGCTGCGAAGACACCGCCAATCAGGACGAACAGGACAACCAGAGCGAGGTTGACGAAGGTCTGGCTGTCCATCAGGACCGTTCACCCCCGTTCGTCGGCGCGGGTGAACGGTCGCTACTTCGGGGGTCGTCCATGCGCGTCATCGTACGAGGGAGCCCGCATGACCCACGGGTCTAGGGCGAGACCTGTGTGGTCGACACAGCCAGTGGTCCAGCCTCGTTCAGGTGGCCGCGGCGCCACAGGCGGTGTACGACGAGGCCGGCGACGACGGCTCCAGTGGTGCCGAGCGCCAAGTCGCCGAGAGTGTCGGCGTAGGCGAAGGTGCGTTCGGTGGAGCGGCTGATGAAGGCGAAGTACTCGCCGATCTCCCACGCGATGGCTGCCGTGGCGCCGAAGGCGAGCGCGCGTTCCAGGGTCCGGCCCAGCGTGCTGCTTCCGGGAAGGGTGAGGAGGATGACGGCTGCGGCGAGGAGGCCGTTGTTCATGAAGTGCATCCAGTCGTCGAACCACACGACCGTGTCATAGAAATCGAGGCGGTTGCCGAGGATGTCGGTGAAGCAGGTGATGGTGATGAGCAGGTCCGGCAACCACGGGAACGAGATGCGGTCGCGCCACAACGTCCACCACAGCAGTGGCACGGTGAACGAGGCGAGCGGGTAGCCCACGGCGCGCAGGCCGGCGGCCTTGTCACGCAGGTGGCTCTGGTCGGGGTACGCCACGGCCAGGAAGAGCAGCAGCAGGAGAGCACCCTTCGCGAACACGTTGGCGGTCTTCGCGAGCGTCGGCGTGACGGTCGTCTCGATGGCTACTTCACTCACGTACACCCCGCTCACGGCCTCCACGCGGTGCGGAAGCATGGGCCGAAGTCTCCCATCCCGGCTCCCCCCGGGGGTCGCTGCGTCCGGCCCCGCGCTATAGGGAGTTGCTGCCGAGCGCTGCGGGATGGGGCCTGGCGAGTTACGGTCGGGGCATGCCGTGGGTCGTACGACAGGGGTTCGAGCTGTGGTGCTTAGGCGTGGTGTGCCTGCTTGTCTCGTCCGCGTCGTTACCAGGTGCGCTGATGGTGCGGGTGGCGGCTGACGTGTTCGGAGTGGGTGGTATTGCGCTGGTCGCGTTCGGCGTGCTTCGACTCGGCGACTGACGGACTGAGTCAGCAGGCTTGGCTCGCGCAGGCGTGTGGAGCAAAGGTGGCTGGGCGGCTTCGTGGAACCCCTGATAGACCGGCTACTACGTGCGTTTGAACCGCAACCATCCAGGCAGCCCGACGGTCGATCCTGGACGTCATCATCGAGTCCGTGCAGGAAGCGGTCGACCTGCTGCCCGAAGGCTCCGCCGGCCGAGAGCGGGTCGAGGAGACCCGCGCCTACTTCCGCTTCATCCAGGAAGACGCCATGGAGCTCGACCGCCGGTGGCGCGAGTGGCGCCAAGCGCACCGGTGACGACCGGTCGTCCGGGCACACGCGGGACGGGCCTTCGACCCCTACCGGTCGTCCGTGGCCCGGAGTTCGAGCTCTCGGTGCTCGGGTGTCTCGGGGCACAGGACACCCGGATACGACGCGTGCAGTCCGGAAGGGCACTCACATCTGGAATCGGTAGCCCAACCCCGGCTCGGTGACGAAGTGGCGCGGTCTCGACGGATCGACTTCCAGCTTGCGACGAAGTTGTGCCACGTAGAGCCGCAGGTTGCCGTGGGCGGTCTCATAGCCGGGACCCCAGACCGCGCTGAGGAGAGCTGCTTGGCTGAGGAGGCGCCCGGGGGATTCCAGGAAGGCCTCCAGGAGACGCCACTCGGTGGGCGTCAAAGTGCTCCTCGTGTTTCTTGCCTGCGCGGGTGAGGGTGATGCGTTTGGCAACGAGGTCGATTTCGGCGCCTCCGAAGCAGACGGGGTCGATCTCTTCGGGCGCGGTTCGGCGGGACATGGCGCGCAGCCGAGCCAGGAGCTCATCCATTCCGAAGGGCTTGGTGACGTAGTCGTCGGCGCCGGCGTCGAGGGCGTCGACCTTGTCGGTGCTGTCTGTGCGTCCGGAGAGGACGAGGATCGGCGCGTGGCTGGTGGCGCGTAGCTGAGCGATCACCTGGACACCGTCGAGGTCGGGCAGCCCGAGGTCGAGCACGACGATGTCTGGTTCCCTCGCGTCGGCCCGCAGGAGTGCTTCTTCGCCGTCTGACGCGGCGTCGATGTCGTAGCCGCTGGCGCTCAGGGTGATGGCCAGGGTCTCCCAGCCTGTAGTACCAGTCGTCGACGAGGTCGGCGGTGAATGTGCTTTGCGAAGACAGCAGGCAGGGCGGTTCTCGTTGACGTCGGTGCGGTGCCTGCCCCGCGCAAGGCGGCCGGTGCCGTCACCCCGTCTCGGCGCAGGTCTTTCGCCATTGACAGGAATGTTAGCGCTAACAGAGAGTGTGACCCCCCTCACTTCGCCTGGCTGGAGCCCTCATGACCCCGACCGTCCTCAGCCCGACCTCCCTCAGCCTCGGTCGCCGCGCGATGGGCGTCCTCGTGTCGCTGATCGTCCTGGTCGCCGTCTTCGCGCTCCCCTCGCTTCCGGCAACCGCGGCGACCGTCCTCGACGACCCGGCCCTGATCCTCGGGTTCGAGGACGACCTCGTCGACGCCGGCCCGGCGGCGCATTCGGTGCAGGCTCGCGCCGTGGGGGGAGCCCAGCCCTCGTACGCCTTCGTGCCAGGCGTCAAGGAGGGCACCCGGGCGCTCCAGCTGACGACCGGCACCTACCTCGACCTCGGCACCAGCGTCGACCTCCAGCCTTCCGCGCTGACCGTGTCCTTCTGGATCAAGCCGGCGACCCCGATGTCCGGGGAGCAGGTGATCACCTGGAGCAAGCAGGCCTACAACTCGGACGGGTGGTACCTCTCCTCGGAGGGCAACGCGTCCCCTCTGGCCATCTCCGTCGGACCGGGCGGAGCGCAGCCCTACAAGATCCGCGTGACGTCCGCCGACCGGGCGGCCTTCTTCCCGGCCGGTCAGTGGACCCACGTCGCTGTCTCCTACGACAGCACGACGAAGGTGGCGAGCTTCTACCGCAACGGTGTTCGCGTGCCGTCGTCGGTCGCGCAGCCCGTCGGCGGCGCATCCACCGGCGTGATCACGGGATCGCAGTCCCTGCCGAAGACGATCGGCTTCAACGGCCCCCAGTACAACGGCGCCTTCCTCACCAGCGCGCTCGACCAGTACGGGCTCTTCCAGGGCGTCGCGACGACCAGCGACGTCGTGTCGCTCTACGAGCAGGGTGGCGGCACCCTCGACAAGACTGCGCTGGCCGAGGCGGCGGCGAGCGACATCAACGTGCCCGACACCGCGATGGTCGGGCTGGCGCTGCCGACCGAAGCCGCCAACGGCGCGGAGATCAGCTGGGAGTCCAGCAATCCCGACGTGATCAGCGCCCAAGGCGCGGTGACGCCCCCCGCGAGCGGCGAGGACGACGCCACGGTCACCCTCACCGCGACGGTCCGCTTCGCCGACGGCGACCCGGTCACCCGCGAGTTCGTGGTCACCGTCCCGGCGCCGCGAGAGGTGCTGGACGACAGCGGCCTGGGCGTCCGCGTCGACGACGAGTACCTCGACAACGCCGCCGCCAAGGAGCAGGAGTACCTCACCAGCCTCGACTCCGCGAAGTTCCTCTTCTGGTTCTACAAGACCGCGGGCCTCACCCCGCCGACGGACTCGGGCTACGGCGGCTGGGAGGACGGCAGCAAGAGCGGCAACTTCCGCGGTCACGCCTTCGGTCACTACATGTCTGCACTCGCGATGTCCTACGTGAGCACCACCGACGACGCCGTCCGGGCCGACCTCCGAGCAGAGATCGAGGAGGCAGTCGCCGGCCTCGCCGAGGTGCAGGCGACGTACGACGGCACCAGCCGCGCGGGCTACGTCGGCCCGTTCCGCGACACGGCGCTCGACGCCGTCGAGGGCCGCGGCACGTCCGATGACGCGGTGATCGTGCCCTACTACAACCTCCACAAGGTCCTGGCCGGGCTGCTCGACATCGACAAGTACGTCGGTGGCGCCACCGGTGACCAGGCGCTGGAGATCGCCGAGGGCTTCGGGGAGTACCTCCACGGCAGGGTCTCGACCCTGAGCGACACCTCCGTCATGCTCCGCACCGAGTACGGCGGCATGAACGACGCGCTCTACGAGCTCTACGTCCGCAGCGGCGGCAACCCGCACTACAAGGTGGCTGCCGAGGCGTTCGACGAGGTCACGCTGTTCCGTCAGCTCGCCAACGGGCAGGACGTGCTGTCCGGCAAGCACGCCAACACCACGATCCCGAAGCTGATCGGAGCGCTCAAGCGCTACACGGTCTTCACCGAGAACCCGGACCTCTACGCGCAGCTGAGCGAGCAGGAGAAGGCAGACCTGCCGATGTACCTCCAGGCTGCGCAGAACTTCTGGCAGATCGTGGTCGACGACCACACCTACGCCACGGGCTCCAACAGCCAGGCCGAGCACTTCCACGACCCCGAGTCGCTCTACGAGTTCGCGACCCAGAAGGGCTCGACGGGGAACGCGGAGACCAGCGAGACCTGCAACGAGTACAACATGCTCAAGCTGTCGCGGGAGCTGTTCAAGCTCACCCAGGACGTGAAGTACGCGGACTACTACGAGAACACCTTCCTCAACCACGTCGTGTCCTCGCAGAACCCCGAGACCGGCATGACGACGTACTTCCAGGCGATGGCACCGGGCTACTACAAGCTCTACTCGCTGCCGTTCACCCTGTTCTGGTGCTGCACCGGCACCGGCATGGAGAACTTCTCCAAGCTCGGTGACTCGATCTACTTCACCGGCGCCGACAGCATCTGGGTCAACATGTTCTTCAGCTCGCGGTTCGAGGACGACGAGACGAACCTCGCCGTCACCCAGGTGGCCGACCTCCCCACCAGTGACACCGTGACCTTCCGGATCGACGCCGCCGACGGCGGCCAGGTCGCGGCGGACGCCGAGCTGCGGCTGCGGGTTCCGGACTGGGTCGACGGCGGTCCCGGACTCGCGGTGAACGGTGCCGACGTCGAGCCCGTGATCGACAACGGGTACGTCGTCCTGACCGGACTGAGCGCGGGGGACGAGGTCGCGTACCGGCTCCCCATGCAGGTCCAGGTGATCGCCACCCCCGACAATCCCGACTTCTTCGCCTTCAAGTACGGCCCGACCGTGCTCAGCGCCGGGCTGGGGACCAAGGACCTCGAGAAGTACAACCAGGTCGGGATCCTGGTCCGGGTGCCTGCGCTGGACCCGGATGCCCAGCAGACCATCGTGGTGAAGGCCGACTCGGTCGCGGAGTGGAAGGCCGCCATCGCCGAGAACCTGGTGCGGGTGGAGGACTCCGAGGACGGACAGGTGCGGTTCGAGCTGCGCAACACGGTGGACGGTGACGGGCTGGTGTTCTCCCCGCACTACCGGCGCCACGGCGAGCGCTACGGCCTCTACTTCCGCTACGAGACCGAGGACTCCGAGGCAGCCCAGCAGCGCATCCTCGACGCCAAGGAGCGGATGCGCGAGGACCGGATCGTCATCGACAGCCTCGACAGCTTCGACAACAACAACTTCGAGAACGCGAAGAACCTCGAGGCGTCCGCCTCGTCGTCGGTCGGAGCGTTCAACGGCCGACAGTTCCGGCACGCGCCGGGACCCGACGGCTGGTTCAGCTACGACCTCGAGATCGATCCAGCGCAGCCGACGAACTACCTGCGGACGCGCTACTACTCCGGCGACCAGGGGCGGACCTTCGACGTCTACCTGAACGACGTGAAGCTGAAGACACAGACGATCACCACCGCCGCCGGCACCAACGTCTTCTACTTCCAGCTCGACGAGATCCCGCGCACCCTCCTCGACGCCCCGCGCTGGAAGGTCGACAGTGTCGGTGACCCGGTCCTGGACGAGAAGGGCGACCCGATCCCGGTCGTGACGGTCCGTTTCCAGTCGACCGGCGGCTGGGCCGGAGGGGTCTTCGGCGTCGCGACGACCGGCCCGCCCGAGTACGACGACGACGCCCGGCTCTCGGGGCTCGGCTCCGAGGGCGGCGAGCTTGCTCCGGCATTCGATCCTGACGTGGCCGACTACACCCTGACCGTCCCTCGCGGGACCACCGAGGTCGACCTCGAGCTCGCCCCACACCTCCCCAGCGGTCTGGTGAAGGTCGACGGGATCCTGGTCGACGACACGCTGCCGCGGTCGGTGGACCTCGACGGCGACGGGTCCACCACGGTGGTGATCCAGTCGATCGCGGAGGACCACACCACGGCGAAGACCTACACGGTGGATGTCATCGAGGGCGACGACGCCACCCCGGTGACCCCCACGCCGACCCCGACGACCACGCCGACCCCGACGACCCCGACCCCCACCGCCGTCACGCCCACGCCGGCCAACGCGCCGGTCGCCACCACTGCCCCCGTCATCACGGGACAGGCCATGGCCGGGCGGCGTCTGCAGACCACGACCGGCACGTGGGACCTCGCGCACGCCGACCTACGCCTCCAGTGGCTCGCCGACGGTGTGCCGGTCGACGGCGCCACCGGAACGACGTACCAGGTGGGCAAGGCGGACGTGGGGAAGCGGCTCTCGGTCCGGGTGACGGCGACGGCCGCCGGCCGAGCGCCGGGAGTCGTCGACAGCGCGACCACCGAGCCGGTCCGACGCGGCGCGTCGCGGACGGTGGTCGACACTGGACGGCGCCTCGTCGAGGCGGGACGGGCGGTCCGCGTCGTCGTGCGGGTCGCCGCGGTCGGCCTGTCGCCCTCCGGACGGGTGAGCGTCTACGACGACGGCCGGCTCGTCGCCCGTCCCCGCCTCACGGACGGGGTGGCGAGATTCGCCCTCCGTCTCGAGGGCGCCGGGCGACACACGCTCGTCGTCCGCTACCGGGGGACGAGCTGGCTGGCGCCGAGTCGCGACAGAGCGACGGTTCGGGTCCGCTGACAGGACGCGTCTGAGCCGGCGCGGGCCGCGGAGGTGGTTACGCTTCGGCATGACGAGTCTCGGGGAGTCGGCTGCAGGTCGCGGGCCGTGGGCGGAGTTCTGGACGGCGCCGCCGGCGGTCCGGGTGTATCTGGCCGCCGTGGGTGTGGCGGCTGTGGTGCTTCCGTTCGGGCTGCGCGGCATCGGCCCGCACGACCCGTCCTGGGCGGATGTGGGGACCGCGACGATGCTGGTGCTCGTCTCGGTGCTCAACGTCGAGATCGGGCGTCGCCTGGCAGGCGGCCTGGCCCGGACGCACCAGCCCCACAAGGCACTCTCAGCCTGGGCGTTCGCCTCGGCGTTGCTGCTGCCAACGCCGTGGCTGCTCGTCGTGGTGCCGCTCACCTATGCCCATGCCCGATGGCGAGGGATCCGGGTGCCGCTGTGGAAGTGGTTCGGCTCGGGCGCCTACCTGGTGCTGGCCGCCCTGGCCGCCGCTGCCACACGGCACGCCACCCTGGGAGACACGACGAACTGGATGGCGGGGGACGGCCGGCAGGGCATCCTCGCGATGCTGGTCGCCGCGCTCGCGTTCCTTGCGGTGGAGAGCCTGCTCTTCGCCGGTAGTGCGGTACTCGGGTCGGCTGAGGACGAAGCGTGGCTGCGACAGACTCTCAGCGGCATGTCGTTCTACGCCACCGAGGTCGGGGTGCTGCTCATCGGCGGACTCCTGGCGGCCGTGTGGACGGGAGGGGCGTGGTTCGTCCTCCTCTTCGTCCCGATCTATGCGCTGGGCCAGCGCGCCGCGCTGCACGAGCCTCTCCGCGAGCGAGCAGAGACGGCCATGCAGCTGGCGGCCCGGAACCACGACCTCGAGCTCGCCAACCAGTTCAAGATCGACCTGATGGGCGTCCTGGGCCACGAGATCGGCAACCCGCTGACAGCCATCCTGGCCCACGCCGAGATGGGTCCGGACGCGGCGGACTCCGGCGACACCGCGTTCGTCAGCGAGTCGTTCGCCGTGATGGCGAGGAACGCCCACCAGATACGCCGCGTGCTCCACGACCTGTTGGGCCTGGTCAGCAGCGACCGCGGAGCCCTCACCGCGTACCCCGAGCCCACCCGGCTGCATCCACACCTCACGGCGGCGGCCACATCCCAGCGACCGGAGGCGAGACCGACCGTCGAATGCCCCGAGGACCTGAGCGTCCTGGTCCAGCCCGGCCATCTCGACCAGATGCTCGCGAACCTGTTGACGAACGCCGTCAAGTACGCCGGCGGCGCATCCAGGGTCACCGCGCGCACGGACGGCGCGGGAGTGGTCGAGATCTCGGTCGTCGACCACGGCCCGGGAGTGCCCGAAGCCTTCCGCGACCACCTCTTCGAGAGGTTCAGTCGTGAGGCGGACACGGCTGGCAAGGTGATGGGCGCGGGCCTCGGCCTCTTCATCACGCGCGAGCTCGCCCGGGCCAACGGCGGGGACGTCACCCACCGCCCAGCACACCCGCGCGGTGCACAGTTCTCCATCCTGCTCCCTCAGGGGTTCACACAACCATCCTCGCCGTGACTGTCGTTCTGGGGCGAGCGTTGCGCGCTCACGACTAGACTCTGTTCGTGAACACGGTTCCCGTCATCGCCTACTTCGCGGGTGATCCCAGCAGGACCTATCAGCTGGTCCAGTGGCTCGAGGTCCTCGAGCTGCTGAACGACGTCCACCCGGTCTGCGTCGTCCTGCGTGACCCCGCCTCGGCACCGGTGATCGAGTCGCGGACGCACCTGCTCGTGTTCACCGCCGCGACCCTCCCCGAGCTCACCGAGCTCTACGCCGCGCTGGACGCGCGGGTGGTGCTCTACTGCAACAACTCGGTGCAGAACTTCGAGTCCCTGCTCGACGGCCGCCGGCTGCACGTCCACGTCAACCACGGGGAGAGCGACAAGCAGTCGATGGCGAGCAACAACGCCAAGGCCTACGACCGGGTGTTCGTGGCGGGGGAGGCCGCCGTCCAGCGCTACGTGTCCGGCCTGCTGGAGTTCGATGCGAGCCGACTGGTGCGTGTCGGTCGGCCGCAGCTCGACCTGCGCCGGACTCCGTCGGTCGCACCCAGCGCACGACGGACGATCCTGTACGCCCCCACGTGGGAGGGCGACGCCGACTACAACGACTACACGTCGGTCGACATCATGGGCGAGTCCATCGTTCGCGCGATCCTGGCCGTGCCTGACGTCCGCCTGGTCTACAAGCCGCACCCCAAGATCACGACGAGCCGCACTCCTGCCGTGGCCCGAGCGCACCTGGACATCCTTCGGGTGATGGCAGAGTCCTCGCGGCGCGACCCCTCAGCCGGTCACGTCCCCGTGCTGGGCGGCGACATCCTCGCGGTCATGCTGGGGTGCGACGCGATGGTCACGGATGTCTCCTCGGTCGGGCTCGACTGGCTCTACCTGCACACGGACAAGCCGATCTTCCTCACCGATCGCCACGGCGACGTCGAGCAGCTGCGAGAGCAGATCCCCATCAGCCGGTGTGCCGACATCGTCCACGAGGACGACGTGGAGGACCTGACTCGACTCCTGAGCGACCGGCTCGAGCGCGACGAGCACCACCTTGCCCGGATGGCGATGCGCCACCACTACTTCGACGACCTCCACGTGGGTGACAGCACGGCCCGGTTCCTCGGCGCGGTGTCCGAGCTGGTCGCGCTGTGCGAGCAGCTGCTGCGAGGCGAGGGACGACCCGAGGGAGCGGCCACCGCCGGGTGACTCACCCCCGGTCCCGCGAGCCGGCATGTCCGCGGCGTGACGCCGCTGTCATCTCACGTCGCCCAACCGGTGCTGCAGGAAGCCGTTCCAGAACTTGCCACCCGGGTCCACTTCTCGCGCCAGGTCGACGAACGAGGTGAGCTTCGGGTGCACCCGCTCCAGGACGCAGGAGCCGAGTGAGAAGTACTTGCCCCAGTGGGGCCGGGCCTGCAGAGGCATCAATGCCTCCTCGACCAGCTCGACGGCGGCGTGCACAGCCTCGGGACGACGGGCCCACGTGAAGTGGAACGCGGCGACGTCCTGGTCGTAGGCCCCGCTCAGCCACAGGTCGTCGGCTGCCACCGTTCGCACCTCACTGGTGAGCAGGACACCACTCAGCTGGCGCCCGATGCGGCGGAGTGCGGCGACGGCCTGGGGCGCATGAGCCCTCGGCACGAAGTACTCGCTCTGGATCTCCGCGCCGTGACTGGGGGTCGCGTCCCACCGGAAGTGTGCGAGCCGCTCGTGCCACGGGCCGGGCTCGCGCTGCCCCGTGACCGCTCCCGCGTCACCATCGGGCAGCATGTGGAGCGTCGTCCCCGACTCGACGGCGTCGTAGAGACCTCCGACCGGTGGTCGTCCGTCGCGGGACTTCACCCACACCTGGTCCACCTGATCGGTCCAGCGGGTGAACATGCTGACGCTGTAGCCGGCCGACATGACCTCGTCGAAGTGCCCGTCGAGTGCGTCCCAGGAGAGACCGGTGAACTGGGTGCCCAGGACCTCGTACGCCGGCTCGACCCGGAGAGTCAGCCGATGGACGACACCCAGCGCACCGAGCGAGACCACGCTGCCGGCGAAGTCCGCGTCGCCGCGGGCAGTGCTCCACGTCTCGCCGTCCGGCCCCACCAGGTCCATCGCGGTGACCGATGCCGACAGGCACCGGTTGCCGTCGCCCGAGCCATGGGTCCCGGTGGCGACCGCTCCCGCGATCCCGAGGTGCGGCAGCGAGGCGAGGTTGGCGAGGGCCCACCCGCCGCGAGCCAGCTGGTCCGCCAGACGCGCGTAGGTCACACCGGCGCTCACCGACACGGTCAGACTTCCGGGGTCGACCTCGATCACCTCAGGGAGCCCCGCGAGCTCGACGAGCACCCCTGTGGTGTCGGGAAGGTCGCTGAAGGAGTGCCGGGTCCCCAGAGCGCGCACCTTCTCGTTGCTGGCGACCACCTCGCTGAGCTCGGCGACCGAGGCCGGTCGGACGACGGCCGTCGCCTCGTAGGTGTGATTCCCGGCCCAGTTGCTCGCCATGCTCCGACTCCCTCGCCCCGATCTCCGATCGGCCAACCTATCTTCGATCACCGCACTGGACGCGCTCGTCCACGTGCGGTGAGCGGCGGTCGGGTGGGCGGGCGCCTGACGACGACCCAGGTGTGAGCGCCGCCCGATGGGGCAGGGTGGGCACATGACGATCCGGGCCGTGGTGTTCGACATCGGCGGAGTCCTCGAGGTCATCGACGACGCCGTCTTCCCCGGCCCGGCCGAGCAACGACTCGGTCTCGCGGCGGGCGCCATCACCGGCGGGCTGGCCGGGCTGCCGGGTGACGCGGTGATCGGGCAGGTGACGGAGGCCGAGGTGCGCGCCGAGTGGACGCGCAGCCTGGGGCTCGACGAGGCGCAGGCCGACGAGCTGCTGGCCGACTTCTGGAGGTGGTACGTCGGCACCCTCGACCGGCGGCTGGCCGACTGGTTCGCCGCGCAACGTCCGGACCGGCTCACCGGCATCCTGTCCAACTCGGGCCCGGGCGCGCGTGAGGCCGAACGCGTGCACGGCTTCGAGGCGATCACCGACGACATCGTCTACAGCCACGAGGTCGGCCTCGCCAAGCCCGACCCGGCGGCGTACGAGCTCACCACCCGCCGACTGGGGGTCGAGCCAGCCGAGGTGCTGTTCCTCGACGACGTCGAGGCCAACGTCGACGCGGCGCGCGCCTTCGGCTGGCACGCCGTCCTCCACGTCGACACGTCCACCTCCATCCGCGAGATGGAGGAGATCATCGCCGCGCAGGCCGGCCTCCACACCTAGGGGTGGAGGGTGGCCGAGGACTACCCGTTTCGTCGTTGAATATGCCGCCCGCGTGGGTGTGTTCTGCGTCCCGAGCCGGACGCACAGTGGAAGGAACCCCCCGGCTGCTCCGGGGGCCTCCGCAAGAAAAGGACATCCCCCGTGGACATCGGTGACAGCTTCCAGAACACGACCGACGGCATCTTCGACTTCCTGCCCAACCTGCTGGGCTTCCTGCTCATCCTGCTCGTCGGTTTCATCATCGCCAAGGTCGTCTCGGGCCTCGTGCGCACGCTCCTCCAGAAGGCGAACATCGACAGGCAGCTCCACGAGAGCTCCGCGAGCCGGTACGTCGACGCAGTCCTGCCCGGCGCCTCACCGGCCAAGGGCATCGCCCGCATCGTCTTCTGGCTGATCTTCTTCTTCTTCATCACCGTCGCCATCGGTGCGCTCGGCATCCCGGCGGCGACCAGCTTCATGAACGACGTGCTGGCCTACCTGCCCAACGTCATCGTGGCGATCCTGATCTTCATCGTCGCCGCGCTCCTCTCCGGGGCCGTGGCCGGTGTCGTGATGAAGTTCATGGGTGACACCCCCACCGGCAAGGTGGTGGGCACCGTCGCCCCGGCGGTCATCATGACGATCGCCTTCTTCATGATCCTCGAGCAGCTCCAGATCGCTCCTGAGATCGTGCGCATCGCCTTCACCGCCATCATGTTCGCGCTGGCGCTCGGGCTGGCCCTCGCCTTCGGCCTCGGTGGGCGCGAGCTCGCCGCCGACATGCTGCGCCAGGCCCGCGACAAGGGCGCCCAGGCGGCCGACCAGGCGAAGCGCGACGCCCAGCTCGGCAAGGAGCGAGCCCAGAGCGAGTACGGCTCGACGACGTCGACCGGCACGGCGACCACGGGCGCGACGACGGCCACCGGGCAGTCGACCTGGGACTCCCAGGACACTGGGCAGCCGACGTGGGACCAGCAGTCCACCCAGCAGATGCCTCCTCCCGCCCGCTGAACCACCACGAGCCCGCCCGCGACAGCCGACAAGGTGTCGCGGGCGGTGCTGTGCGGTGGAGTCGCGGTGAACCCGGGATGTCTGGGTACCGGGCCGCATGGACCCTGCATCGACCACGAGCACGACCGCGACCGCGCCGCCCAGCGAGCCGGACTCTCCCCGCGACCTGACGAAGCCCTCGTGGACCTACATCGCCCGCAAGACGTGGCGGGAGTTCTCCGCCGACCAGTGCACCGACCTGGCCGCGGCCCTGACCTACTACGCCGTTCTCGCCCTCTTCCCGGCCGCGCTCGCGATGCTGTCGCTGCTGGGCCTCGTGGGCCAGGGACGCGAGGCCGTCGATGCGCTGCTGCAGATCCTGCGTGACACCGGCGCCGGGGGAGCGGCCGACACGCTCGAGCCGACCCTCGTCCAGCTCAGCAACTCCTCGGGCGCCGGGTTCGGCCTCGTGCTGGGGCTCGTCGTGGCGCTGTGGTCGGCGTCCGGCTACGTCGGCGCCTTCGGACGCGGGATGAACCGGGTCTACGAGGTCGCGGAGGGCCGCCCGATCTGGAAGCTGCGGCCCATCATGCTGCTCGTCACCATCGTGACTGTGGTCCTCACCGCCGTCGTCGCCCTCGGTCTGGTGCTCACCGGGACTGCCGCGCAGGCGGTGGGAGACGCCCTCGGACTCGGGTCGAGCGTCGTCACCGTCTGGAACATCGCGAAGTGGCCCGTGCTGCTGCTGGTCGTCATGTTCGTGGTGGGCCTGCTCTACTACGCGACGCCCAACGTGAAGCAGCCCGGGTTCAGGTGGATCAGCGTGGGGGCCGCAGTGGCCATCCTCATCTGGATGCTGGCGTCCGCGGCGTTCGGCTTCTACGTCGCCAACTTCGGCAGCTACGACAAGACGTACGGCTCCCTGGCAGGGGTCGTGGTGTTCCTGCTCTGGCTCTGGATCACCAACCTCGCCCTGCTCTTCGGGGGCGAGCTCGACGCCGAGCTCGAGCGGGCCCGCGAGCTGCAGGCCGGGATCGCCGCGGAGGAGGAGATCCAGCTGCCGGCGCGTGACACCCGCAAGAGCGACAAGGCGGCCGAGAAGGAGCGGGCCGACCAGCTCCGGGGCCGTCGACTGCGCGAGACACGGGGGCGCGACTCCGACCCGCACGACGCGGGACGCACCCGATGAGCCGGTCGCCCCTCTCCCGCACGACCACCGTCTCGCGACCTCAGGTCGACCTCGCGGTGTTCGAGGGTGGCAACCGGGACGGGCAGACCCTGGTGATGGTCCACGGCTGGCCGGACACCCACCTGATGTGGCGTGGCGTGGCGGAGTGCCTCGAGTCTGAGTTCCGCCTCGTCGCCTACGACACCCGCGGGCAGGGGGAGTCGGCGACGGCCGCGCCCGACGCTGCCTTCACGCTCGACGAGCTGGCCGACGACCTGTTCGCCGTGCTCGACGCCGTCAGTCCCGCGTCGCCGGTGCACGTCCTGGCCCACGACTGGGGGTCGATCCAGGCGTGGGAGGCGGTGTGCCGCGCCGGTGCCGAGGACAGGATCGCCTCGTTCACGTCGATGAGCGGGCCGAACCTGGCGCACGTGGCGTCCTGGGTACGCCGGACCCTGAGCCACCCGAGCCCCCGCGGGCTCGTCGACGTCCTCACCCAGGCCGTCTCGTCGTCCTACGTGCCCTTCTTCGTCTCCCCGCTCGCTCCTCCGGTGCTCGAGAGGCTCGTCGACCGGGAGCGATGGCGGACCTTGCTGCGGGTGTCCGAGGGTCGTGCGCCGGTCCCGGACGCCCACGCGGAGTCACTGGTCCGCGACATGGTGGGTGGCCTGCGCTACTACCGCGCGAACCTCGTCGGTCGTCAGGATCGGACCGAGGAGCAGCGGACCCGCGTCCCCGTCCTGCAGCTCGCGTTGACTCGCGATCCGGCGGTCCGCCCGGCGACGCTGGCGGCCAGTGATCCCTGGACCGACGTGCTCGAGCGGCGAGGGCTTCCCTACGGCCACTGGGTCGCCCTCACGCACCCCGAGGTGGTTGCGGATGAGGTCGCTCGCCACGTTCGAGACCGCGCGCCAGCGAGGTAGCCGTTCCCGAGGCGCATGCGAGTCCGCACGTGATGGGTACGGGGCGTGCTCGCTCACCGACCTCGGAGGAACTGCCCATGAGTCCCAAGAAGCCTGTCGCCACTGCCAAGAAGGCTCCCAAGAAGGCTCCCAAGAAGGCTGCCAAGAAGGCTGCCAAGAAGGCCGGCGACGTCGTCGAGGCGGTCGCCCAGGCTGTCTCGCTCGTGGACAAGCCGGTCCCCGGCGCTCCGGGCAGCGAGCCGCCGGCGTTCGAGGAGCCCACCGAGCCCCGTACGCCGCCCGCGCCGAAGCCCGACCAGGCGGGTCCTCAGGTGGTGAGCGCGACCGGCGAACCGGCCGGCGACGACGAGCTGGTCCGTGCCCAGCACGGCGAGTTCCTGACCACTTCGACCGGGCTCCGGCTGCGCGACACCGACCACTCGCTCAAGGCGGGTCCTCGCGGTCCCACCCTGCTGCAGGACCACCACCTGCGCGAGAAGATCACTCACTTCGACCACGAGCGCATCCCCGAGCGCGTGGTTCACGCACGTGGCGCCGGCGCGCACGGCGTCTTCGTCGGCTACGGGACAGCCGACGCGGTGAGCCTGGCCGAGTTCCTCGGCGAGGGCGTGGAGACGCCGGTGTTCGTCCGCTTCTCCACCGTCCTCGGGTCCCGGGGCTCCGCCGACACCGTCCGTGACACCCGAGGGTTCGCGACGAAGTTCTACACCGAGCAGGGCACCTTCGACCTCGTGGGCAACAACATCCCGGTCTTCTTCATCCAGGACGGCATCAAGTTCCCCGACGTCGTGCACGCGGCCAAGCCGCACCCCGACCGGGAGATCCCGCAGGCGCAGAGTGCCCACGACACCTTCTGGGACTTCGTGTCGCTGCACACCGAGGGCCAGCACCACACGATGTGGAACATGTCCGACCGCGGGATACCGAGGTCCTACCGCACGATGGAGGGCTTCGGCGTCCACACCTTCCGGTGCCTCAACGCCGCCGGCGAGACGTCGCTGGTGAAGTTCCACTGGAAGCCGCGGCTCGGCGTCCACTCCTTGGTGTGGGAGGAGGCGCAGTTGCTGGCCGGGCTCGACCCCGACTTCCACCGCCGAGACCTCTACGACGCGATCGAGTCCGGCGCGCACCCCCAGTGGGAGCTCGGCGTCCAGGTGTTCCCGGACGTGCCGGAGCAGGTGTTCGAGGGCATCGACCTGCTCGACCCGACCAAGATCGTGCCGGAGGAGCTCGCACCCGTGCAGCCGATCGGCCTGCTGACCCTCACCGCCAACCCGACGAACTTCTTCGCGGAGACCGAGCAGGTGGCCTTCCACGTCGGCCACCTCGTGCCCGGCATCGACGTGACCGACGACCCGCTGCTCCAGGCGCGGTTGTTCTCCTACGTCGACACGCAGCTGAGTCGGCTCGGCGGGCCGAACTTCAACCAGATCCCGATCAACCGGCCGCACGCGCCCGTGAACGACATGCTGCGCGACGGGTTCCACCAGCACGCCGACCACACCGGGGTGGCGCCCTACCGGCCGAACTCGCTCGACGGCGGCTGCCCGTTCCATGCCGGAAGCACGGACGGCGCGTTCACCGACGTGCCCGTGACGGTGCCGGCCGCGTCGAAGGTGCGGGAGAACCCCGCGTCGTACGACGACCACTTCAGCCAGGTGCGCCTGTTCTGGACGAGCATGACCCCCGTCGAGCAGGAGCACATCGTCAGCGCCTACTCGTTCGAGCTCGGGAAGTGCTACGAGCAGGCGATCAAGGAACGCCAGCTGGTGGCGCTCGCCAACATCGACGACGAGCTGTGCTCGCGTGTCGCCCAGGGGTTGGGCCTGCCCGCCCCTGAGCGGACCATCGAGTACGACGAGCCCGAGCCGAGCCCCGCGCTCTCGCAGGTCGGGGAGATCTGGCCCACCGACGGCCGGATGGTCGGCGTGGTCGTGGACCCGGCCGGCGACCTCGAGGCCGTGGCCGAGATGCGCGAGACCCTGCTGGCGGCAGGCCTGTTGCCGCTGCTGATCGCTCCCCACGGTGGCGACCTGGGGAACGGGCTCGTGGCGCAACGGACCTTCGCCACGGCGCGGTCGGTCGAGTTCGACGCGATCGTCGTTGCCGGCGCTGCCCCGCCGGCGCCGGACGCAGTGCCCGCCCGTGACGCCAAGGCCGGAGATGCGTCCACCGTCGCCAGCGACCCGCGCGTGGGCCTGCTGGTGGAGGAGTGCTTCCGGCACAGCAAGTCGATCGCGGCCTTCGGTGAGGGCAGATCGATCCTCGACGAGCTCGCGATCAGCGGTGCCGGCGTGACGACCAGTGACGACGCCGCCGACGTGGTGGACGACCTCATGACGCTGCTGGGTGCGCACCGGGTCTGGGAGCGGTTCGCGACGACGGTCTGAGTGAGGGGCGGTGGCTCACCCTACGGCGAGCCACCGCCCGAGCTCGTCTCGGCGCACCAGTCCGCGCTCCTCGAAGGCCTCGAGCCATCCCAGCATCGGGGAGATGCCCCAACGGCTGCGGAAGACCTCGGCGTTGCGCACGATGTCGGCGACGTGCTCGACCGGCGGCCGGGAGATGGGGTGCCACTGGTGGAAGGCGCGTGCGGCGCCGACCCAGCCCAGGTCGAGGCCGACGCTGAGGGCCACCCTCGCGAAGTCTGTGTCCTCGCCGCCGTAGCCGACGTAGTCCTCGCAGAACCCGCCGCTGCGGCGCCACGCCTCGGCGGAGCAGGCGAACGACAAGGACCAGAAGAGGTCGGGGTCGGCGCCGCGCAGCCGCTCGCCGACGGCCGGGGAGGGCCGCGCCGGGTGCGGCGAGTCGAGGTCGCGGAGCGCGGTCAGGTCGTAGCCGTCGGCCGGCGGCGGGTCGAGGTAGGTGACCGGCCCGGACCAGATGGTGTCGGGCTCCGCGGCCGCGACGTCGGCGTACGCCTCGACCAGCGCCTCGTCCGCGAGGCAGTCGACGTCGAGGAAGACCAGCGTCCGGGCGCCCCGGTCCAGGGCGACCTGCGCACCGCGGTTGCGGGCTGCGGCCAGGGGGAGCCCCAGAGGCGTGGTCGGGAGGGAGGCGCTGCACCAGTCGGTGGCGGACAGGGCCGGGTCGTCGATGGCAACGACGACGTGGTCCACCTCGGCAGCACCCGCCGTGAGCGACGCCCGCTGCCTGGCGAGGTGGTCGTGCCGGCGGTGGACGACGGTGACCACGGCAGCGGTCATGCGGCCCCTCCCCGGGCGATCACCTGGTCCACCACGGCGGCGATGCGTCCGGGCGCGCCACCGTCGCACCAGTCGGTCCATCCCTCGCCGTCCAGGAAGAGCGCTGCATCGAGCAGGTCGTCCCAGCCGATGTCCGGCACCCAGTCGACGACCACGGCGGGCCACCCGTCGGCCAGCGCCGACGCGGTGACGTGCTGCTCGTGGAAGGGGCGCTGCGCGGGCACCACGACGGCCGGCACGCGCAGCGACGCGACCTCGGCCAGCGAGTTCTGCCCGGGGTGCAGCACCACGACGTCCGCGTCCGCGAGCACCGCGACCGGGTCCGCGTGCCACGACCCCAGCGATCGGCTGAGCACGCTCCAGTCCCAGCTGGGTGTCTGCTCCTGGGCGCGGGCGACGACATCGGCGGTGAAGCCGTCACCCCCGGTGCCCGCGAGGAGGACGACGTGTGGCCGATGGCGGTGCGAGGGGGCGCGGCGCGGGGCGACGGGGAACCGCGACACGGCCCCCACGGCGTGGAAGCGGTCGGCAGGCACCGTCGGCAGGCCCGGGAGGAGCCGGCGCGTCCACCCCTGCGGCCACGCGCCGACGAGTGCGGTGGCCGCGCCGAAGCCGAGGAGGTGGGGGGAGTCCGTACGCCGCCCGGGTGCGGTGAGGGCGACCACCGGGGTGCCGTGGAGCCGGGCGAGCAGGCACACCTCGATCGACTGGTCAACGACCACGGCCTGCGGAGTGTGGCACTCGATCCACCCCGAGATCGCGGCCATTCGCCCGCGGAGCCCCGCGTCGTCCAGCGGCGCCCAGTGCAGGAGGCCCTCGGCGGTGACGTCGGCGTCGGCGTACGTCGAGGCACCGTCGTCGCGGGGCAGCTGCACCCACGGACCGGTCCAGCCCTCAGGCCGGGGCAGCGACGACAGCCCGGTCACGGGACCCGGCAGCTGCGGGGCCACGGTCATCGCCCGGTGGAGGTGGCCGGTGCCGTGGTGGTGGACGTAGTAGCCGATCATGCCGCGAGCCGGCCGGGCCGCACCTCGGAGTAGAGCTGTTCGTAGCGGTCGACCATCCGCTCCAGGGAGAGGTGGGCGAGCGCGTGCTCGCGACACCGCCCGCGATCCAGCTCGAGGGCGTCGCGCATCGCGCCCGCCAGCAGCCTGACGTCACCGGCAGGTGCCAGCCGGCCGGTGTCGTCGGTCAGCACCTCGGGCAGCCCGCCGCGGGCGTAGGCCGCCACCGGGGTCCCGCACGACAGTGCCTCGGCGGCCACCAGGCCGTAGGGCTCGTCCCACGCGGGTGTCACGGCCGCGACGCTCGAGCTCCCGACGAGGGCCGCCAGCTCGGACTGCGCGAGGTGGCCGGCGTACATCGCGTCACCGCCGAGCAGCGGCTCGACCTCACTGCGGAAGTAGTCGAGGTCGAGGATCGGACCCGCCAGCACGATCGGGATGCCGGCGAGGCGGGCGGCGACGACGGCGTCGTGGGGTGCCTTCTCCGCGACCAGCCGGCCCGACCACACCGCATGCCCGCCACCGCGACCCGTCGGCCAGGCGGTGACGTCGATGCCGTTGAGCACGCACGTGCTCGGCGTAATCGAGGCCCAGGACGCCGCCGTGAAGCGGGAGACGGCGGCGAAGGTGCTGGTCCCCCCGTCCAGCCGCACCGCGGACTCCAGCCACCACAGCGGCGGGGTGTGCAGCGTGGTGAGCATCGGCATGGGCAGCGACCTGGCCATCGCGACGGGCAGGTAGTGGAGGCTGTTGTTGTGCAGCACGTCGAAGCGATCCCCTGCCGCGGCGAGCTCCAGCATGAGGGCGAGGTATGCGTGGTGCTCGGCCAGCTCGACGTACGGCGGAGCGCCGTGGTCGTGGCGCCCGGCATGGTCCGGCAGGGCGTCGACCGCGAGCTCGACGACCCCCAGCGTCGGATCGGATCCTGGTGCGGCGAAGACCGCCACCTCATGTCCGCGCCGGATGAGCTCACGGGCCAGGTGCCAGGTCATCGACTCGAGCCCGCCGGTGAACGGCTCACCGATGGGGAAGCGGCTGTTGGCGACCAGGCAGATCCGCAGCGGATCGATCGCACTCGACGCGGTCATCGACCGAGCACCCGGTAGAGCTCCTCGTGCATCCGGGCGACCTCGCGCCGCTGGGCGGTGCGCTCGTCGATGGTCGCTCCGAGGCGCGGGCGCTCGGTGTGGGCGCGCACGACCGCGTCGCGCAACGAGTCGGCGTCGAAGGTGTCGCCATCGTTGGTGTAGGAGAGGCACGGCCCCTGCTCGGCGTAGAAGCCGCAGGTGGGAGCCAGGACCGTGGTCTGCAGGTCACGGCACGCCTCGAGCCACCCCGAGTGAGTGCCGAAGGTGTAGGGCAGGACCGACAGGTCGAGCGACGACAGGTAGGCCCAGAGGTCTTCGTCGGAGTAGTAGTCGTGGACGTGCAGCTCGAGCCGCTCGGCCGCCGCCTCCCGGCGCAGCCAGGCCGACAGCTCCTCGTCCCGGCGCGCGCCGTCGGGGTCGAGGATGTCGCGGTGGCAGTTGACCTGCAGCACGGCGTCGTCGAGGCCTGCCACCGTCTCGACGAGGGTGGGCAGGATCCGCATCGGATCCATGTTGGCGCGCAGGCTCTTGAGGTGCAGGCCCACCCGGAACGGACGGTGCCGCCAGAGGGGTCGTACGGTCAGCGCTCGGGTGATGGTGGGCAGGTCCACGACGTGCGGGTGGGGGATGACCGTAACCTCGTGCCCCCAGCGCGACCGGATCTCGCGTGCCGCCCCGGGGGTGAGCGTGATGACGGCGTCGGCGGCGGGGACCAGCACGTCGAGCTGCTCGTCGTGCAGACGACGGTCGTGGTGGTGCGGGTTGCGCAGGTCGTGCACGGTGAACACGAACGGCTTGCCCCGCCCGCGCAGCACCCGGGTCAGCGTCTCCAGGCGCTCCGGGGGACAGGAGTCGAACCCGAAGTGGAGGTGGAAGACGTCCAGGTCCGCCTGCCTCGCCCACTCCGGGTCGAGCATCACCGGCGGCCACCAGGTCGCGCCGGCGGGTCGGTCGGGGTCCTCGGGAGAAGGGTCAGGGAGTCGGACCGCACCTCTGCCGTTCAGCGGCGCGAGGTGACGGACGTAGACGTGGCCCGACGGCACTGACGCAACCGTCACTGGCCGGGCGCCGGACAGCTGCTTCCCGGACTGCGCAAGTGTCATGCGTCCGGGTACCCCGAAGCGTCCACGGGCATCCGTGCACAGCAGGTGGGAAACCGGGGTGAGCGGGCCCTGGACCGGCCGATAGCATCGCGGGGAGATCGCGCGTGGACATCCGTCGCCCGCGCCCAGCGCCCACCCGAGCTTCAGAAGGAGCCCACGTGTCCGACATCAAGGTCGCCCGCATCCACGCCGGTCAGCGTGCGGAGACCACGGTCACGACGGGCACCAAGGCCTGGGAGCTCTTCCGCGACGACGCCGACGTGGTCGCCGCGCGGGTCGGTGCCCCGGGCGAGCAGAGCCTCAAGGACCTGGCCTACGAGCTCCGTGACGGCGACGAGGTCGAGGGGGTGGCCATCGACAGCCCCGACGGCCGCGACATCCTGCGCCACTCGACCGCGCACGTGATGGCCCAGGCCGTGCAGCAGATCTGGCCCGACGCCAAGCTCGGGATCGGACCGCCCATCGAGAACGGCTTCTACTACGACTTCGACGTCGAGACCCCGTTCGTGCCCGAGGACCTGGTGAAGATCGAGTCCGCGATGCGGAAGATCATCAAGGAGAACCAGCGCTTCGAGCGCCGCGTCACCACCGATGCCGATGCCCTCGACGAGCTCAAGGACGAGCCCTACAAGCTCGAGCTGATCGGGCTCAAGGGCGGTGCGGGTGCCGACGACACCGAGGGCGCGGCGGTGGAGGTCGGTGCCGGTGAGCTCACCATCTACGACAACGTCGGCCGCAGCGGCGAGGCCAAGTGGTCCGACCTCTGCCGTGGTCCGCACCTGCCGACCACCAAGCGCATCCCTGCCTTCAAGCTGATGCGGAGCGCCGCGGCCTACTGGCGCGGCGACGAGAAGAACAAGCAGCTCCAGCGCATCTACGGCACCGCGTGGGAGACCAAGGAGGCACTCGAGGAGCACCTCCACCGGATCGAGGAGGCCGAGCGGCGCGACCACCGCAAGCTCGGCCGCGAGCTCGACCTCTACTCGTTCCCGGACGAGATCGGCTCCGGGCTCCCGGTCTTCCACCCCAAGGGCGGCGTGATCAAGCGCGAGATGGAGGACTACGTCCGTCAGCGGCACATCGAGGAGGGGTTCGAGTACGTCGGCACCCCCCACATCGCCAAGGAGGGGCTCTTCTACACCTCCGGGCACCTGCCCTACTACGGGGAGGGCATGTTCCCGGCCCTCGACGTGGACGGCATGGACTATCGCCTGAAGGCGATGAACTGCCCCATGCACAACCTCATCTACCGCTCCCGGCAGCGCTCCTACCGCGAGCTGCCGCTGCGGCTCTTCGAGTTCGGTTCGGTCTACCGCCACGAGAAGTCCGGAGTCGTGCACGGCCTGACCCGGGTCCGCGGATTCGCCCAGGACGACTCCCACTCCTACGTCACGCCCGAGCAGGCGCCGAGCGAGATCAAGCACCTCCTCGACTTCTGCCTCGGTCTGTTCCGCGACTTCGGACTCAACGACTTCTACCTCGAGCTCTCGACCCGCGACGACTCCAAGCCGGACAAGTTCATCGGCTCCGACGAGGACTGGGCGATGGCCACTGAGGTGCTGCGCCAGGTCTGCGAGGAGTCCGGACTGGAGCTCGTGCCCGACCCCGGTGGTGCCGCCTACTACGGGCCCAAGGTGTCGGTGCAGGCGCGCGACGCGATCGGTCGTACGTGGCAGATGTCGACCATCCAGTACGACTTCAACCAGCCCTCGACCGACCGCTTCAACCTGGAGTACGTCGCCGCCGACGGCACCCGCCAGCAGCCGGTGATGATCCACTCCGCCAAGTTCGGCTCGATCGAGCGTTTCATCGGCGTCCTCGTCGAGCACTACGCCGGCGCGTTCCCGCCCTGGCTCGCTCCCGTGCAGGTGCAGGGGATCCCGATCGCCGAACGCCACAACGACTACCTCTTCGACATCGCCAGGCAGATGAAGTCGCAGGGGCTGCGGGTCGAGGTGGACGACTCCGACGACCGGATGCAGAAGAAGATCCGCAACGCGCAGCTGGCCAAGGTCCCGTTCATGATGATCGCCGGCGACAACGACGTGGAGGCCGGTGCCGTCTCGTTCCGCTACCGCGACGGCCGCCAGGACAACGGCGTACCCCTCGCCGAGGCGATCGAGCGGGTCGCGGCTGCGGTGGCGTCGCGCGAGCAGGTCTGAGCCTGCCGTGGAGAGGGCGGGGGACGTCTTCGAGCTGCGGTTCGAGCCGCGGGACCGGCGCGGGTTGCGGCTGCTCGCCGCGACGATCTGGCAGGCGGTCACGCTGGCCGACACCGTCCCGGGCAACGACGCCGGCGGGGCCGGCGGCACCTACGTCGTGACCCGACGCGCCGACCGCACGGAGCTGGTGCGGGTGGACGTCACGCACGAGGAGATCGCCGCGACCCGGGCGCACCTCGAGCGCCAGCTGACCGAGCTGTCCCCTGGGGAGCTCGAGGCAGCCTGGAGCAGCGACGGCGACGGCGACGGCGACGCCCACGAAGGACCGCAGTGATGGACACGACGGCCCGACGCCCGATCGTCGACCTGACCGACGCCGAGGCCCGCCTCAAGCTCCCGTTGAAGTGGGGAGTCCCCGAGGGCGTGATCCCGGCGTGGGTGGCGGAGATGGACTACGCCGTCGACCCGGTGGTGCTCGAGGCCGTGCAGCGGATGCTCGCCGACGGCATCACGGGCTACCCGATCTTCGGCTGGGACGTCGACCTGGCGGAGTCGTACGCAGGCTGGTCCGAGCGACACTTCGGCTGGGCGCCGGAGCCGGCCGCCGTGCACCCCGTGGTCGACGTGACCGCCGGGGTACGGGTGGCGATCGACGTGCTCAGCGGTCCGGGCGGAGTGGTCTTCCCGACGCCCGGCTACAACGCGCAGCACGGCCTGGCCCAGGTGACCGGTCGCGAGGAGCTCCTGCTGGAGCTGCCGACCTCCGCGGAGCGGGCCGAGATTGACCTCGACCGGCTCGACCGGCTTTTCGCCGCCGGCGCGCAGACCCTGCTGCTCACCCAGCCGCACAACCCGTGGGGGCGGGTGTTCTCGCGGGCCGAGCTGGAGGGGATTCGCGACGTCGTGGTCCGGCACGGTGCCCGCGTCGTCAGCGACGAGATCCACGCACCGCTGGTGCTTCCCGGCGCCGAGCACGTCTCCTACCTCTCGGTCGAGGGCACGCACGACCACGCCGTCGCGGTGGTGGCGGCGTCCAAGGCCTTCAACACCGCCGGCCTGCGATGCGCCCAGCTCGTGGTGCCCGACACGGCGGCACGGAAGCGGCTGGCGGACCAGCCGATGTCGCGCAACGACTCCTACTCCCCGCTCGGCGTCACGGCCGCACGGGCGGCGTACGACCACGGCGACGGGTGGCTCGCCTCGCTGGTCGAGCGGCTCGACCAGCAGCGCACCCTGCTCGGCGAGCTGCTGGCCACGCACCTGCCCGAGGTGCGGATGCGTCCGCTCGAGGCGACCTACCTCGCGTGGCTGGACGCCTCGGCCTACGGCCACGACGACGCTGCTGCGGTGGCGCTGCAGCGCGGCCGGGTGATGGTGAGCAGCTGTACGTCCTTCGCGCCGGGCACCACTGGCCAGGTGCGGCTCAACGTCGCCACCTCGCCCGGCCGGTTGACCGAGATCGTCGAGCGGCTGGCGGGGGCCTGGCGGTAGGTCGCCGGTTTCTGTTCGGTGGCTGGAGAGCGAGCGGTGCGAGCCTCGAACCCCGCCCAGGCGGGACGGCAATCTTGAGGTTTCCTGGACTCGCAGGCGGGGTCGGGTGTCAGTGGGTTTCCGTAGACTCGAACACATGATCGAGAGGCTGGAAGCAGTACCCGGGACCGAGGTCGACGACGACCTCACCGCCGCCGGCCTGCTGGCCTCGATCCGCTCCGCCCGGACGGCCGAGGACGCGGCCGCTGCGCGCCAGCTCGACCTCGCGGCCCGGTGGGCGGACCTGCATCCGCCGGAGTCGATCCACTCGGCCGCGACGTTCACCAGTGGTCGTGGGATCGGGATGGAGGTCGAGGAGCCCATCGCGGGGGAGGGCTGCCCGACGGTGGCGGAGTTCTGTGTCGCGGAGCTCGGCACCGTGCTGGGGATCTCGACGGTGTCGGCGAAGCGGCTGATCGGGCATGCCCTGGAGCTGCGGCACCGGCTGCCCCGGTTGTGGACCCTGGTCCAGTCGGGTCGGGTCGCGCCGTGGCGGGCCCGGTTGGTGGCCGAGGCCACGATCCACGCCACCCCGTCGCTGACTCCTGAGGCGGCCGGGTGGGTCGATGCCCAGGTCGCGGCCGTGGCCGGGCGCATCGGTCCCGCCCAGCTGGACCGGCTGGTCGCCGAGGCGATCAAACGGCACGAGCTCGCCGCCTACGATCCGGCGGCGGACCCGGAGGACGGCTACCTGTCGGTGGACCCGCGCCACGTCACGGTTCACGGCGAGGACGTCCACTTCGCCGGCACCGTACGGATCGAGGCGGAGGTCGACCTGGCCGACGCCCTCGACGTCGACCGGGCACTCGTCCACGGCGCCGAGCTGCGCAAAGCACTCGGCTCCACCGAGTCCCTCGACGTACGCCGCGCCCAAGCCCTCGGCGACCTCGCCCGCACCCAGACCGCCCTCGACCTGCACTCCCAAGGCCGGGCAGCCACCCCGAGCACACAGGACGGCCTGCCCGCAGCGCGGGAGGTGGTGCTGCACGCCCACTTCGACGCCCGCTCCGTGGAGGACGGGGACACGGTGTTCGGTCCGACCGGGCGGCTCGAGGAGGGCCAACGGCTCCTGCTGCTGGAGCAGGTCCGGTCCTGGTGCGGCGACTCCCGGACGAAGGTGACCGTCCAGCCCGTCATCGACCTCAACGCTCACCTCGAAGCGCCCGGCTACGAGGTTCCCGACCGGATCCGTGAGCAGATCATTCTCCGAGACACGACCTGCGTGTTCCCGTTCTGCACCCGCCCCGCACGTGGCTGCGACGTCGACCATGTCATCGAGTACGACCACGACGCCGAGGCCGAGGGCCGGCCCCAGCCCGGCCCCACCCTGACTCCCAACCTCGGTGCGCTGTGCCGGTTCCACCACCGCCTCAAGACCCACACCGCCTGGCACTACGACGTCATCGGACCCGGCGAGTTCGAGTGGACCAGCCCCCACGGCCACCGCTACCGCCGCGACCCCACCGGCACCACCCCACTCGACCCACTGGTCATCCCGCGACCACAGCGACCATGACCCCGCCCCGCACCCCGCCGCTCTACCGAGGGCGGGGCCACACGTCTGTCCATGCGCGGCAGTCGGGACGCTGGGCGGCAGGGCGGGCGTGCAGCAGCTCGACTGACCGCACTGGGACACGCACGCCTCGCCGCCTGACGGTCGTCACTCGAGCCATGGTGGCCGAGAAGCTGACCCTGACGCGGGTCGGCACGCATGAGTCGACCGATCGGCACGCCCTGCTCTCGTGCCCAGCCGCTAGACGCGGCTAGCCTCAATAGGTGGCCGACGTACCTCCGGAGCTGACACAAGACGCGGACGGCCCCGTAGAGCCTCAACTCTGGCATCGGTACGGGATGCAATCCACGATCAGCAGGGCGGGGCTCGATCCTGCACTGACCTCGGCCCAGAATAAGGCGTTCGAAGACGCCTGGGACGTCCTGGTCGTGCGGGAGGAGTGGCGCGCATGGGTCCGCGAACACCTCATCCCGCCCTCGCCCAACCTCATCCTCCTGATCAGGCCCGGACTCAACGCCAGACGGCTCCGGAAGACGAAGACCGGTGTATCCATGCACCTACCTGCCAGCGAGGTCCACGAGGCAGACGGCTCCGGCGACCTCATCTCGCTCTACCTCGACGTCATCTACGCCATGTACTTGAAATGGGCTCAGACGAGCGCTTGCCCGCCACCTCCGCGCCTGCCGACCTGATCAGACCTCCTTGACGTACCTCCGGCACGGCGAGGTCCACGTCCGCCCACCCGCGATCACCTCGTAGGGCAGCTCGCCGTTGTCGCGCCAGCCGCACTTCTCGTAGAACCGTCGTGCCCGGGCGTTGCCTTCGACCACGGCCAGCCAGGCCTCGGGGTGGCCGGCCGCCGCGACCTGGCCCTCGGCCTCGGCAAGCAGCTGGGCGGCGACACCGGAGCCGCGAGCGTCGGGTCCCACGAAGAGCTGCTCGACCTCATCGCCCACCACCGTCACGAAGCCCATCAGCTCATCCGCCTCGTCGAGCGCCACCGTCGTGTCTGCCACCCGCGTCGGTGTGCGGGCGTGGAAGGCCTCGAGCGTGCGCAGCGCGGTCAGCCCGTCGGGCACGTGTCCCGCGTGCCCTGCGTGCCAGCCCTCGTGCCACAGGTCGGCGACGGCAGCCATGTCGGCCCCGGTCGCCGGACGGATCAAGTTCATGGACGCATCCTCCCGTGAACTCCTTGCACCTGAGCCTTGTACGGGCAGACCGACGAGAGGAGATTGGGTCGAGCCGGTGGCGCCACCGGGGCGTCGCCTCAGAAGGGATGGTGTGCCGTGGTGTATGCACGCTCGACGTCGATCCAGGGTGATCCGGGCCGGATGGACGAGGGCATCAGATTCGCGCGGGAGGAAGTCATGCCGGCCCTGACCGGCATGGAGGGCTGCATCGGCATGTCGATGCTGGTCAATCGCGACACCGGACGCGGCATCGTCACGTCGTCGTGGATGTCGCAGGACGCGATGCGGGCCACTGACAGCCAGGTGGGTTCGCTCCGAGCCCGCGCTGCCGAGATCATGGGCGGCGAGGTGGACGTCAAGGAATGGGAGATCGCGGTCATGCACCGCGAGCACGAGGCGCGTGAAGGCTCGTGGTGCCGAGTCACCTGGCTGACGTGTCCTCCTGCCGAGGTCGACTCCACCGTCGAGTTCTTCCGGGACACGGTGATGACCCGCCTGGAGGAGGCCGAGGGGTTCTGCAGCGCGAGCATGATGGTCGACCGCGAGAGCGGTCAGTGCTGCGGGACTGCGCGCTTCGAGAGTCGCGAGTCCCTCGAAGCCACGCGGGAGATGGCCCAACGGATGCGCGACCAGCGCAGCCGTGAGGGCAACGTCCAGTTCGGCGACATCGAGGAGTGCGAGCTCGTGATCGCCCACCTGCGCGTTCCTGAGCTGGTCTGAGGGAGCACGAGAGGCGCATGCCGGCGATCGGGCCCGCGCCCGACCGTCGGCAGTGCGCAGGTTCAGCGGCCCTGGAACGCCGTGATCGCCGGGTTCTGGATCACGCCGTCCCTGATCTCGATCGCCCGGCTGATCGTCTCGTCCGCGTCCCACGCCTCGGGCCCGGACAGCACGGTCCCGATGAAGGGCAGCAGCGCCTCGCTGTTCTCCCAGGTGGCGGAGCTCCAGAGGTAGGACGGGCTGTGGTCGACCGCGTAGTAGTGGACCCGGTCGGCGACGGTGAACATCGGCTCGTCGAACGTCGTCGGCTTCGCCCACGAGAAGCCCATGCCCTCGTCGCACGAAACGTCCACGACCAGGCTGCCCACCCGGAAGTCCGCGAGGTCCTCGGTCCGGAGGTAGGTCAGCGGCGCGGCTGTGTCCTGGAGGGTGCAGTTGACGACAATGTCGTTCTCGGCGAGGTACGGCGCCAGCGGCACCCGGCCTTGGTCGGTGATCACCTGGCTCGCGCCCGGGTTGTCGGGGTCGTGGTCGAACTGGCGGATCCGCACCGAGTGGATGGGCGAGCCCACGGCAGCGACCCCGCGGGTCGTCAGGACTGCGACGTCGCCGACGCCGTGGGCCTTGAGGGCCGTGACCGCGCCGCGGGCGGTGGCACCGAACCCGATCACGACGGCGCTCAGCCGGCGTCCGTAGTCACCGGTGATGCCGACGAGCTGCATGGCCTGGAGCACCGAGCAGTAGCCGGCGAGCTCGTTGTTCTTGTGGAAGACGTGGAGGCCGACGTGGCCGTCGGACGTCCAGTGGTTCATCGCCTCGAAGGCGATCAGCGTCAGCTCGCGGTCGATCGCCAGCTGGGTCATCTCGGTGTCCTGGACGCAGTGCGGCCACCCCCAGAGGACCTGTCCGGCGTGCATGGCGGCGACGTCCTCGTGCTGGGGCTTCGGCAGCACCACCACGTCCGAGTCGCGGAGGATCTCGTCGCGTGACGCGAAACCGGCCACGTGCGGGGCCAGGTCGTCGTCGCCGAAGCCGAAGCGTTCGGCGTACCCGTGCTCGAGCGTCGTCCGCGCGGCGATGCCGGGGCCCAGGCGCGAGAGGTGCTCAGGATGCAGGGGGAGGCGGTGCTCGTTCTCCTTGGCGGACGTGCCGATGACGCCGAGGCTGAGCAGGCTCACTTCTTCTTCGGGGGCATCAGGGGCTCGGCGATGCCGCTCTTCCCGGCCGCCTTGGCGTGCTTGTCGGCACGCTTCTCCTTGATGGACTTGCCGGACTTCTTGGACATGCCTTGCCGCGGCGATTTGTCGCTCATCGGGGCTCCCTGGTCGGAAGCCTGGATGGCTCCGTGCGGCCACAGTACGCCCAACCCTAGGATCGCCCGCATGAGCGAGGAGAGCCCCGACGGACTCGAGCGCATCTGGACGCCGCACCGGATGGCCTACGTCCGCACCGCCGTCCAGGACGAGGGTTGCCCGTTCTGCGCGATCCCGGGCCACCCCGACGAGGAGTCGCTCGTCGTCGCGCGGGGGGAGGCGACGTACGCCGTCCTCAACCTGCACCCCTACAACCCGGGCCACCTGATGGTGCTGCCCTACCGTCACGTCGCGGACCTCACCGACCTCACCGAGCAGGAGGCGACGGAGCTGATGACGATGACGCAGCGGGCGCTGCGCACCATCCGCGCCGTCAGCCGTCCGCACTCCTTCAACGTCGGGCTCAACCTGGGCACGTCAGCCGGCGGGTCGCTCGCCGACCACCTCCACCAGCACGTCGTGCCCCGCTGGACGGGCGACGCCAACTTCATCACGGTCGTCGGCGGTACGAAGATGCTGCCGCAGCTCCTCGCCGAGACCCGCGGCCTGCTGGCCGAGGCCTGGCTGCGCGCGTGAGACCCCACTCGCTCGCGGCCGACGCCGCCCTGGCCGCCGACCTGGTGCGGGAGGCGGCGCTGCTGGCTGCCCGGATCCGCGTCGAGGGGCTCGACGTGTCGCGCAAGACCAGCGGCTCCGACATCGTCACGCAGGCCGACACGGCCGCGGAGCGGCTCATCGTGGCGCAGCTCACGGCCGAGCGACCCGACGACGCGATCGTGGGGGAGGAGGGCGCCTCGCGCCCGGGCACGTCGGGCCGCACGTGGGTGATCGACCCCGTGGACGGCACCTACAACTTCTCGCGCGGCAGCGACTGGTGGTGCAGCGCGATCGCGCTCCACGATGCCGACGACGTGCTCCTCGGCGCCGTTCACCATGCCGCGTCGCGCCAGACCTGGGTCGGGGGTCCCGACCTGCCCAGCACGTGCGACGGCGAGCCCTTGGGTCCGCTGCCCGACACGCCCCGCGAGGCCCGCTGCGCGGTCACCTACCTGCACCCACCGTTCTACGAGAGCGGGGTGGGAGAAGCGTTCGCCCGCGCGCTCGGGCAGGTCGGCACCCTGCGGATGCTGGGGTCGGGGACCATGGACCTGATGGCCGTCGCCTCGGGTCAGTGGGACGTCCTCTTCCAGCACTCCGTCGCCGACTGGGACCGACTGCCGGGTGCCGCGATCATCCGCGGCACCGGGGGCGCGTCCGTCGTCGTGCCCGCCGCGGGGGTGGACTGGACCGTCACCGGGGCGGCGAGCGCCGTGGAGGACGTGCGGTCCGCCCTTCTCGGCAACCGGTAGCCTGCGCCCGTGCTCGACAGGTTCAAGCAGTTCTGGCAGGGCGTCATGCTCGCGCCCTTCATCAACCTCTTCATCAGGCTGGGGATCAGCCCCGACGTGGTGACTGTCGTCGGCACGCTCGGGGTCAGCGCGGGCGCGTTGGTCTTCTTCCCGCTCGGCCTGGTCTGGCAGGGCGTGCTGGTCATCACCGCGTTCGTCTTCAGCGACCTGGTCGACGGGGCGATGGCACGCAAGATGGGCCGCAAGGACAACTTCGGTGCGTTCCTCGACTCCACGCTCGACCGGATCGCCGACGGGGCCCTCTTCGGTGGCCTGGCGCTCTACTTCGCATGGCACGCCGAGAGCCGCCTCTACCTCGTGCTCTGCCTCGTCATCCTGGTCATGGGTGCGGTGACGTCGTACGCCCGCGCCAAGGCCGACCACCTCGGCTACGACGCCAAGGTCGGCATCGCCGAGCGCCCGGACCGCCTCGTGGGCATGCTCGTCCCGGCGTTCTTCGCCGATGTCCTCGACCTGCCGGTCCTGCTCCAGGTCGCGCTGTGGGCACTGGCGATCGCCGCGACCGTGACGGTCGTCCAGCGGATCTGGGTCGTACGCCGTCAGGCCCTGGCACGGGCGGCGTCCCAGGGCTGATCCCGGGGTCGGAACCGCCGCCGCTGCGCCGTAGGATCGAGTCATGGCTGAGCACACCCCCGAGACCCCCATCGAGCACGGCACCAGCCGCGTCAAGCGCGGCATGGCCGAGATGCTCAAGGGCGGCGTCATCATGGACGTCGTCACCGCAGACCAGGCGAAGATCGCCGAGGACGCCGGCGCGGTCGCCGTGATGGCCCTCGAGCGCGTCCCGGCCGACATCCGCGCGCAGGGCGGCGTCTCCCGCATGAGCGACCCCGACATGATCGACGGCATCATCGAGGCCGTCTCGATCCCCGTCATGGCCAAGGCCCGCATCGGCCACTTCGCCGAGGCGCAGGTCCTGCAGTCGCTCGGCGTCGACTACATCGACGAGTCCGAGGTGCTCACCCCGGCCGACTACACCCACCACATCGACAAGTGGGCCTTCACGGTCCCCTTCGTCTGCGGTGCCACCAACCTCGGCGAGGCGCTGCGCCGCATCACCGAGGGCGCCGGGATGATCCGCTCCAAGGGCGAGGCCGGCACCGGCGACGTCTCCAACGCCGTCACCCACATGCGCACCATCCGCGGCGAGCTCAACCGGCTGCACGGCATGGCCGAGGACGAGCTCTACCTCGCCGCGAAGGAGCTCCAGGCCCCCTACGAGCTGGTCAAGGAGGTCGCGGCCGCCGGCAAGCTCCCGGTCGTGCTCTTCACCGCCGGTGGCATCGCCACCCCCGCCGACGCGGCGATGATGATGCAGCTCGGTGCCGAGGGCGTGTTCGTCGGCTCCGGCATCTTCAAGTCCGGCAACCCCGCCCAGCGCGCCGAGGCCATCGTCAAGGCCACCACGTTCTTCGACGACCCCGACGTGGTCGCCAAGGTCTCCCGCGGCCTGGGCGAGGCCATGGTCGGCCTCAACGTCGACGAGATCCCCCAGCCGCACCGCCTGTCCGAGCGCGGCTGGTGACAAGGGTGGGCGCCGCGCCCACCATCGGCGTGCTGGCGCTCCAGGGCGACGTCCGCGAGCACCTCGCCGCACTGCGCTCGCTGGGTGCCGACCCGATCTCCGTACGCCGACCGGCGGAGCTCGCCGCCTGCGACGGGCTGGTCGTCCCGGGCGGGGAGTCGACGACGATGATCAAGCTCGCCACGATCTTCGACCTGCTCGAGCCGCTGCGCGAGGCTGTCCGCGGAGGGCTGCCCGCCTTCGGGACCTGCGCGGGCATGATCATGCTCGCCGACCGGATCGAGGACGGGACAGTGGGGCAGGAGACCATCGGCGGCCTCCACATCACGGTGCGCCGCAACGCCTTCGGGCGCCAGGTCGACTCGTTCGAGGAGGACCTCCACGTCGACGGGCTCGCCGACCCGGTGCGCGCCGTCTTCATCCGCGCGCCCTGGGTGGAGGCCGTCGACGACGACGTCGAGGTCCTGGCTCGGGTCGAGGCCGGACCCGCCGCGGGTAGGATCGTCGCGGTCCGTCAGGGCCCGCTGATGGCGACCTCGTTCCACCCGGAGGTCGGCAGCGACGACCGCGTCCACGGCATGTTCGTGGACCTGGTGCGCTCGTCCTGACGCGTCGTACGAGCTCAGCACCGCACCTGCATCTCCACCCGTGACACTGCACCCGATCCGATAGAGGGACTCATGTCAGGCCACTCCAAGTGGGCAACGACCAAGCACAAGAAGGCCGCGATCGACGCCAAGCGCGGCAAGCTCTTCGCCAAGCTGATCAAGAACATCGAGGTCGCGGCCAAGCAGGGCGGCGGCGACCCGGCCGGCAACCCGACGCTCTACGACGCCATCCAGAAGGCGAAGAAGAGCTCGGTCCCCAACAAGAACATCGACTCGGCCCTCAAGCGCGGCTCCGGCGCCGAGTCCGGCGGGGTCGACTACAAGACGATCTCCTACGAGGTCTACGGCCCGCAGGGCGTCGCGATCCTGGTCGAGTGCCTCACCGACAACACCAACCGTGCCGCGATGGAGGTCCGCACCGCCGTCACCCGCAACGGCGGCACGATGGCCGACCCCGGCTCGGTCTCGCGCCTGTTCACCCGCAAGGGCGTCGTGACGGTGCCGAAGTCGCAGGAGGACCGTGAGGTCACCGAGGACGACGTCCTCGAGGCGACGCTCGACGCCGGTGCCGAGGAGGTCAACGACCTCGACGAGGCCTTCCAGGTGCAGAGCGAGGCCACCGACGTGGTCGCCGTGCGCACCGCCCTCCAGGACGCCGGGATCGACTACGACTCCGCCGACGTGGAGTTCGTCGCGAGCCTGGAGATCCCGGTCGACGCCGACGGCGCCGGCAAGGTCATGCGCCTCGTCGACGCGCTCGAGGACCTCGACGACGTGCAGGACGTCTTCACCAACGTCGACATCCCGGCCGACGTGCTGGCCGAGCTCGAGGCCGCCGACGCCTGAGCCCGGGCCGGGGCGCCGCGTGTCGTACGCCGTCCCGCGCCCGCGGCGGGTTAGCGTGATCCGGACGAACATGTGTTCGGACGGACCGGCTGGCGAAAGGTGTGAGGCGTGCGCGTGCTCGGCATCGACCCGGGTCTGACCCGCTGCGGCGTGGGGGTCGTCGACGGCAGTGTCGGACGCCCGCTGACGCTGGTCGACGTCGGCGTGATCCGCACCAGCTCGACGCTTCCGATCGCCCAGCGCCTGGTCACCATCGAGCGCGGCCTGGACGCCTGGATCGAGGAGCACCGCCCCGACGCCGTCGCCGTCGAGCGGGTGTTCGCGCGCTCGGACTCCAGCACGATCATGGGCACCGCGCAGGCCAGCGGGATCGCCCTCGTGGTCGCCGCCCGCCGCGGCCTGCCGATCGCCATGCACACCCCCAGCGAGGTCAAGGCCGCCGTCTCCGGCAACGGGCGCGCCGACAAGGCCCAGGTCGGAGCGATGGTCGTCCGCATCCTGCGACTGAGCGAGCTTCCCAAGCCCGCCGACGCCGCGGACGCGCTCGCCCTGGCCATCACCCACGTCTGGCGCGGGGGTGCCCAGTCACGCATCGACGCAGCAGTGGCCGCGACTCGACGACCAGTGAGGACCCGATGATCGCCTTCGTCCGCGGCGAGGTCGCCGCCGTCACGCTCAACAGCGCCGTGCTCGAGGTGGGCGGTGTCGGCCTGGAGCTCATGTGCACGCCCGGCACGCTCGCCACGCTGCGCGTCGGCCACCAGGCGATGCTGCCGACCAGCATGGTGGTGCGCGAGGACAGCCTCACCGTGTTCGGCTTCCTCGACGACGACGAGAAGCAGGTCTTCGAGATCGTGCAGACCGCGTCGGGCGTCGGACCCAAGGTCGCCCAGGCGATCGTCGCGGTGATGAAGCCCGACGACGTACGCCGCGCGATCGCAGGGGAGGACGTCAAGGCGCTGACCCGGGTCCCGGGCATCGGGCAGAAGGGCGCCCAGCGCATCATCCTCGAGCTCAAGGACCGCATCGGACCGCCCGTCGGCGCCCACCAGGCCGCTGTCGGCGCGCCCCCGTCGGCGCCGTGGCGCGACCAGGTGCACCAGGGCCTCGTGGGCCTGGGCTGGTCGGCCAAGGAGTCCGAGAAGGCCGTCGAGGCCGTCGCGCCCGAGGCCGGCGACTCGCCCGACGTCGGCGCCCTGCTGCGCGCAGCACTGCGCACGCTGAGCCGGGCCTGAGCGAGGACGGGACCGGATGGACTGGGACGACACCGACCTCGACACCGACCACGAGGCAGAGCTGACGGGCGCGGAGCTCACCCACCTGCAGCGCCTCACCGACGCCGACGCGGACGGTGACGAGCGCGCCGTCGAGGCGGCGCTGCGCCCCCGCACGCTCGACGAGGTCATCGGCCAGGTCCGCGTACGCGACCAGCTGGGGCTGGTCCTCGAGGCCGCGCGCCGCCGGGGCCGGGCGCCCGACCACGTGCTGCTGTCCGGGCCGCCCGGGCTCGGCAAGACCACGCTGGCGATGATCATCGCCGGCGAGATGAGCACGCCGCTGCGGCTCACCAGCGGCCCGGCGATCACCCACGCCGGCGACCTGGCCGCGATCCTCTCCGGGCTCAACGACGGCGACGTCCTCTTCGTCGACGAGATCCACCGGATGTCTCGGCCGGCCGAGGAGATGCTCTACATGGCCATGGAGGACTTCCGGGTCGACGTGGTCATCGGCAAGGGGCCGGGGGCCACCGCGATCCCGTTGGAGATCCCGCCCTTCACGCTCGTGGGCGCCACCACCCGCGCCGGGCTGCTCCCCGGCCCGCTGCGCGACCGGTTCGGCTTCACCGCGCACCTGGAGTTCTACGAGCCCCACGAGCTCGACCAGATCGTGCACCGCTCCGCCGGCCTGCTCGGCGTACACCTGACCGCCGAGGGGTCCAGCGAGATCGCGTCACGCTCGCGCGGCACGCCCCGCATCGCCAACCGCCTGCTGCGCCGGGTCCGCGACTACGCCCAGGTGCGCGCCGACGGCGTGCTGACCCTGCCCGTCGCCCAGGCTGCCCTCGAGATGTTCGAGGTCGACGAGTCCGGGCTCGACCGCCTCGACCGGGCGGTGCTCGACGTCCTGTGCCGCCGCTTCGGCGGGGGACCGGTCGGGGTCTCGACCCTGGCCGTCGCGGTCGGCGAGGAGCGCGAGACCGTCGAGGAGGTCGCGGAGCCGTTCCTGGTCCGCACCGGCCTGCTCGCCCGCACCCCACGAGGGCGCGTCGCGACCCCGGCGGCGTGGCAGCACCTCGGCCTCACACCGCCGCTCGTCCCCACGGTCGACTCGACCCTGTTCGACGACGCGTAGCCGCAGCCGGCCCCGGCCAGCGGGGTCCGCGTAGACTCCACGCGCTCCCGCACCCGACCCTCTCGAGGAGAGCCCCGACCGTGAACGACCTCGCTGCACTGCTGCCCCTCGTGGCCATCCTGGCCCTCTTCTGGCTGATGGTCGTCCGGCCCCAGCAGCGCCGGGCGAAGGAGGTCAGGAACCTCCAGCAGGCCATCGAGGTCGGCCAGCGCGTGATGATGTCCTCGGGCGTCTTCGGCACCGTCACCTCGCTCGCCGACGACCGGGCCCGCCTCGAGATCGCCCCCGGCACGGAGATCGAGATCGCGCGTGCCGCGATCGCCAAGGTGGACACCCCGCCCACCGGCGAGGTCGACGATGCCTGATCGTCGCACCGCACAGGAGGCGCTGAAGCGGCTCACGGTCGACGTACCCGACTGGCCCGAGAAGGGCGTCACGTTCAAGGACATCACCCCGGTGCTGGCCGACCACCACGCCTTCTCCGCCGTCGTCACCGCCCTGGCGGCTGCTGGTCGGGACGACCACGGCAACGTCGTGGTCGACAAGGTCGTCGGCATGGAGGCGCGGGGCTTCATCCTGGCCGCCCCCGTGGCGCTGGCCCTGGGCGTCGGCTTCGTGCCGGTCCGCAAGGCCGGCAAGCTCCCGCGCGAGTCCCACGCGGTGTCCTACACCCTGGAGTACGGCGCGGCGACCCTCGAGGTGCACCGCGACGGGATCGCGCCGGGGGAGCGGGTGCTGATGATCGACGACGTGCTCGCCACGGGCGGCACCGCCGACGCCACGCGCCAGCTGATCGAGGCCTGTGGCGGGGTCGCCACTGGTGCCTCGGTGCTCATGGAGCTCAGCTTCCTCGACCCCCGCTCGGTCACCGGCGACCTGCCCGTCTCCACCCTGCTGACCATCTGACCAGCCCTGACCGCATCCCTGACCACATCCCGAGCACTTCCCCTGACGACTCGGCGCACGGGAGTGCCCGCAGCCTCACTAGACTGAGGAGATGGCAGAGGAGCACGCACCCGCGCAGGAGCCGAAGGCGCCCCTGACCGCGCGCGGCATGCGTGCCCGCCTCGCTCGCGTCGGCACCCGCCCGCCGTCGTCCAACCCCGTGCTCGAGCCGCTCTTCCGGGCGGTGCGCGCCAACCACCCCAAGGCCGACCTCGCGCTGCTGGAGCGGGCCTACGCCGTCGCCGACAAGTGGCACACCGGCCAGATGCGCAAGAGCGGCGACCCCTACATCACCCACCCGCTCGCGGTGACCACGATCTTGGCCGACACCGGCATGACCGAGCCCACCCTGGTCGCCGCACTGCTGCACGACACGGTCGAGGACACCGCCTACACGCTGGAGGAGCTGCGCGCCGACTTCGGTGACGAGGTCGCCCTGCTCGTCGACGGGGTGACCAAGCTCGACAAGGTCCAGTACGGCGACTCGGCGCAGGCCGAGACGATCCGCAAGATGATCGTGGCGATGTCGCGCGACATCCGCGTCCTGGTCATCAAGCTCGCCGACCGGCTGCACAACATGCGGACGCTGCGCTACGTCCCCGCCGCCTCGCAGGAGCGGTCGTCTCGCGAGACGCTCGACATCTACGCCCCGCTGGCCCACCGGCTCGGCATGAACACGCTCAAGTGGGAGCTGGAGGACCTGGCCTTCGCCACCTTGCACCCCAAGATCTACGACGAGATCGTGCGGATGGTGGCCGAGCGCGCGCCGTCGCGAGACCAGTTCCTCGCCGAGGTGGTCGCCGACATCGAGCAGGACCTCAAGGCCTCGCGGATCAACGCCAAGGTCACCGGGCGCCCGAAGCACTACTACTCGATCTACCAGAAGATGATCGTCGGCGGCCGGGAGTTCTCCGACATCTACGACCTGGTCGGCATCCGGATCCTCGTCGAGGAGGACCGCGACTGCTACAGCGCGCTGGGCGTCATCCACTCCCGGTGGAACCCGGTGCTGGGGCGGTTCAAGGACTACGTCGCGATGCCGAAGTTCAACATGTACCAGTCGCTCCACACGACCGTCATCGGGCCGCAGGGCAAGCCTGTCGAGGTGCAGATCCGCACGTTCGCCCAGCACCGCCGCGCCGAGTACGGCGTCGCCGCGCACTGGAAGTACAAGGAGAACACCAAGGCGGGGGTCGACACCGACCGCATGGGGGACCGCGACGACCTGACCTGGCTGCGCCAGCTGCTCGACTGGCAGAGCGAGGTCGAGGACCCGGGGGAGTTCTTGGAGTCGCTGCGCTTCGAGATGAACCAGGCGCAGGTCTACGTGTTCACGCCGCGCGGAGACGTCATCCCGCTGCCGATGAGCTCGACCCCGGTGGACTTCGCATACGCCGTGCACACCGAGGTCGGCCACCACACGATCGGCTCGCGGGTCAACGGCCGCCTGGTGCCGCTGGAGTCCAAGCTCGACAACGGTGACGTGGTCGAGGTCTTCACCTCCAAGTCGCCCACGGCCGGCCCCTCACGCGACTGGCTCAACTTCGTCCAGTCACCGCGAGCCCGCTCCAAGATCCGGCAGTGGTTCACCAAGGAGCGCCGCGAGGAGGCGATCGAGCACGGCAAGGACCAGATCGCCAAGCTGATGCGCAAGGAGGGACTGCCCCTCACCCGGCTGATGACCCACGACGTGCTGGCCCTGGTGGCCGAGCACTTCCACCACGCAGACGTCTCCGCGCTCTACGCCGCCGTCGGCGAGGGCAATCTCAGCGCCCAGGCAGTCGTACGTCGGGTCATCGACCTGCACGGCGGTGACGAAGGGGCTGCGGAGGACCTGTCCGAGGGCGTCACCATCACCGGTCGCTCCCGTGCCGCGCGCAGTCCGACCGACTCCGGTGTCGTCGTCCCGGGCGTCGACGACCTCTGGGTGAAGCTCGCCAAGTGCTGCACCCCCGTGCCGCCGGACCCGATCCTCGGGTTCGTCACGAAGGGTGGGGGAGTGTCGGTCCATCGGCGCGACTGCACCAACGCCTCCAGCCTGCTCGGCCAGCCCGAGCGGGTCCTCGAGGTCGAGTGGGCGCCGACGTCCCAGTCGACGTTCCTGGTCAACATCCAGGTCGAGGCGCTCGACCGCGCGCGCCTGCTCTCCGACATCACGATGGCGCTCTCCGACGCCCACGTGAACATCCTCAGCGCGACCCTGTCGACCACCCGCGACCGCGTGGCCAAGAGCCGGTTCTCCTTCGAGATGGCCGACGCCGCCCACCTCGACGGCGTGCTCCGCGCCGTACGCCTGGTGCCGGGGGTCTTCGACGCCTACCGCGTCACTAGCTGAAAGGCGAGCGCAATCTAACCGAACTCGGCCGCTGCCTTCTTGGCCATGTCGAGGAACGCCTCCTGGTTGGCGAGCTCGCCCTCGAGGTCCTTCGCCTTCTTGGTGTCCCCGGCCGCGGTGGCCTTGTCCAGCTTGGCCTGGGTCTCGGCGATGCCGGCCTCGAGCTTGCCGATCATGTCGTCGGCGCGGGCCGACTTCTCGGGGTCGCTGCGGCTCCACTGCTCGTCCTCGACCGCGCGGATGGCCTGCTCGACCTTGCGCATCCGCGCCTCGAGGTCCTTGATGCGGTCGCGCGGCACCTTGCCGGCGGCATCCCAGCGGTCCGCCAGGACGCGGAAGGCCTTCTTGGCCGCATCGATGTCGGTGACGGGGAGCAGGGCCTCGGCCTCCACCAGGATCTGCTCCTTCACCTCGGCGTTGGCCGCGAACTCCTCGTCGAGCGCCGAGTTGGCGGCGTCGCGGGCACCGAAGAACGTGTCCTGGGCTCCGCGGAATCGCTGCCAGAGCCTGTCGTCGACGTCGCGCGGCGCGGGGCCGGCGGCCTTCCACTCGCGCATCAGGTCGCGGTACTTGCCGGCGGTGGGGCCCCAGTCGGTGGACGTCGCCAGCGCCTCCGCCTCCTTGGCCAGGCGCTCCTTGACCACGCGAGCCTCGTCGCGGCGCTCGTGCTCCTCCGCGAAGTGCGCCTTGCGGTGACGGGTGTACGTCGTCCGCGCGGTGGAGAAGCGACGCCACAGGGCGTCGTCCGTGGCCCGGTCGAGCCGCGGGAGCTCCTTCCACGTCGCGAGCAGCTCCCGCAGACGGTTGGCACCGTTGCGCCAGTCGCTGCTCTCGGCGAGGCGCTCGGCCTCGGCGACCAGCTTCTCCTTCTCCGCCTTCGACTCCGCGCTCTTCTGGGCCCGCTCCTCCTTGCGGGCGGCCCGCTGGGCCGCGATCACGGGAGCGAGGGCGTCGAGGCGGGCAGCGAGCGAGATCAGGTCTCCGACGGCGTGGGCGTTCACGACCTGCTCACGCAGGGCCTTGATCGAGGAGGTGGCCTCCTCGGGGGCCAGCCGGCCCGACGCCACGCGCTGCTCGAGCAGGTGGACCTTGCCCTCGAGCTCGTCGAAGCGCTTGGTGAAGAACTCCATGGCCTCGGCCGGCGTGCCGGCCTCGTAGGACCCGACGGGACGCTCTCCGTCGGGGGTGCGGACATAGACCGTGCCGTCCTCGGCCACCCGGCCCCAGGGGGCAGAGTCGTCTCGGAACTGCTTGTCGGAGCTCATGGTCGCCCATCGTAGTCATGGCCCGGGACGGCCTCGGTAGGCTTCCCACCTGTTCACGACACCGACCGACGCCCGACCCGCCCAGCCGCACGACGAGCCGCACGACAAGCAAGGACTGACGCCTGTGTTCATCGCTGGCTTCCCCGCCGGACCCTGGGGGACCAACTGCTATGTCGTGGCGACGGGACCCGGTGCGGAGTGCGTGGTGATCGATCCGGGCAAGGACGCCGCGGCAGGCGTCGACCAGGTCGTGCGCGAGCACCGCCTCAAGCCGGTCAGCGTGCTGGTGACGCACGGGCACGTCGACCACATGTGGTGCGTGGCCCCGGTCGCGGGGACCTACGACGCGACGGCCTGGATCCACCCCAGCGACCGACACCTGCTCACCGACCCGATGTCCGGGATGAGCCGCGAGACGACCCAGATGCTGCTCGGCGGCAGCTACGCATGGGCCGAGCCCGACGACGTACGCGAGCTGTCCGACCTGGCCGAGCTGGAGCTCGCCGGCCTGAGGTTCGTCGTCGACCACACTCCGGGGCACACCCAGGGCTCGGTGACCTTCCGCTCGCCGTACGCCCAGCAGGACGTCTCCGAGGTGATGTTCTCCGGTGACCTGCTGTTCGCAGGCTCCATCGGACGCACCGACCTCCCAGGCGGCGACCACGCCACGATGCTCCGCAGCCTGAGCGACAAGGTGCTGCCGCTGGCCGACGACATCGTCGTCCTGCCCGGCCACGGCGAGCAGACCTCGATCGGGCGCGAGCGCGCCACCAACCCCTACCTCCAAGACCTGGGCCAGGACCTTTCATGAGCAAGATCAGCCCGCTGAGCGGGTTCCCCGAGCTGCTGCCTGCGCAGCGCACCGTCGAGCGCGACGTCATCGCGTCGCTGTCGCGCACCTTCGAGCTGCACGGCTTCGCCAACATCGAGACGCGCGTCGTCGAGCCGATCGACCGCCTGGCCAAGGGCGGCGAGGTCGACAAGGAGATCTACGTCCTCCAGCGGCTCCAGGCCGAACGCCACGGGGGTGGCCCGGCGCCGACGGCCGAGCTCGGCCTGCACTTCGACCTCACCGTCCCCTTCGCCCGCTACGTGCTCGAGCACGCCGGCCACCTGGAGTTCCCCTTCCGCCGCTTCCAGATCCAGCCGGCCTGGCGGGGGGAGCGGCCGCAGGAGGGCCGCTACCGGCAGTTCACCCAGGCCGACGTCGACATCGTCGGGCGTGACGAGCTGCCGTTCCACCACGACGTCGAGGTGATGTCGGTGATGGTCGACGCGCTCGGCCGGCTGCCCATCCCGCGCGTGTCGTTCCAGTTCAACAACCGCAAGCTCATCCAGGGCTTCTACCGCGGCCTCGGCATCGACGACGTCACCGATGCGATCCGGGTGATCGACAAGCTCGACAAGCTGCCCGCCGACGAGGTGGCGGCGATGCTCGTCGAACGTGTCGGCACGACGCCGGAGCAGGCGCAGCGCTGCCTCGAGCTGGCCACGATCCGGGTCGAGGACACGTCCTTCGTCGAGCGGGTCCGCGCGCTCGGTGTCGCTGACGACCTCCTCGACGAGGGCCTCGCGGAGCTCGCGGAGGTGGTCGAGGCCTGCAGCGCCGTCGCCGGCGACCGCGTCGGCGTGGAGGCCAACCTGCGCATCGCCCGCGGTCTCGACTACTACACCGGCACCGTGGTCGAGGTCTTCATGGAGGGCTACGAGCACCTGAAGTCCGTCGGCGGTGGGGGTCGCTACGACGCACTGGCCAGCGACGGCCGGACGACCTATCCCGGGGTCGGCGTCTCGTTCGGCGTCTCCCGCACACTGATCCCGCTGATCGCCGACGGCGTGCTCTCCGGCAGCCGGCCGGTGCCGAGCGCCGTGCTCGTCGCGCTCAACGCCGAGGAGGACCGCGCCGCGAGCGCCGCGGTCGCGCAAGGCCTGCGCGAGCGCGACATCGCGTGCGAGGTCGCCCCCACGCCGGCCAAGTTCGGCAAGCAGATCCGCTTCGCCGACCGCCGCGCGATCCCGTACGTCTGGTTCGTCCAGGCCGACGGTCCGGACGAGGTCCGGCACCAGGTCAAGGACATCCGCACCGGCGAGCAGGTCGACGCGGACCCAGCCACCTGGACCCCGCCCGAGGCCGACCTCCGGCCCGGCATCGTCACCACGATCCCCATGCCCAGCACCCACACCAGCACCACCGAGGAGAACCAGTGATCCGCACCCATGACGCCGGCGCCCTGCGCACCGAGCACGTCGGCCAGACCGTCACCCTCGCCGGGTGGGTGGCGCGGCGGCGTGATCACGGCGGCGTCGCGTTCCTGGACCTCCGCGAGGCCAGCGGGGTCGTGCAGGTGGTCGTGCGTGACGAGGCGGTGGCCCACAGCCTGCGCAGCGAGTACTGCCTGAAGGTCACCGGCGAGGTCGTGGCCCGCAAGGCCGGCAACGAGAACCCCAACCTGGCGACCGGCGAGATCGAGGTCGTCGCCCTGCCCGGCGAGGCCGGCGTCGAGGTGCTCTCCACCGCCGACCCACTGCCGTTCCCGGTCGACGACGCGTCCGGCCACAAGGGCGGCGAGGTGGGGGAGGAGGCGCGGCTCAAGCACCGCTACCTCGACCTGCGCCGCTCCGGTCCCAACGCCGCGCTGCGCTTGCGCAGCAGGATCAACAAGGCGGCCCGCGACGTGCTCGACGAGCGTGACTTCGTCGAGGTCGAGACGCCCACCCTGACCCGCTCGACCCCGGAGGGCGCTCGCGACTTCCTGGTGCCGGCGCGGCTCGCGCCGGGGAGCTGGTACGCCCTGCCGCAGAGCCCGCAGCTGTTCAAGCAGCTGCTGATGGTCGGTGGCATGGAGCGCTACTACCAGATCGCGCGGTGCTACCGCGACGAGGACTTCCGCGCCGACCGCCAGCCCGAGTTCACCCAGCTCGACATCGAGATGAGCTTCGTGGACCAGGAGGACGTCATCACCCTCATGGAGGACGTCCTCGAGGCCATGTGGGCCGAGGCCGGTCACACCATCGAGCGGCCGCTGCCGCGGATGACGTACGCCGACGCGATGGCGCGCTTCGGCTCCGACAAGCCCGACCTGCGGATGGGTCTCGAGCTGGTGGAGTGCACCGACTACTTCAAGGAGACCTCCTTCCGGGTGTTCCAGGCCCCCTACGTGGGTGCCGTGGTCATGCCCGGTGGCGGCAGCCAGCCGCGCCGCCAGTTCGACGCGTGGCAGGACTGGGCCAAGCAGCGTGGCGCCAAGGGCCTGGCCTACGTCACCGTCGCTGACGACGGCGAGCTGGGCGGGCCGGTCGCGAAGAACCTCACCGACGCGGAGCGGGACGGTCTGGCCGCCCACGTCGGAGCGCGGCCGGGCGACTGCATCTTCTTCGCCGCAGGACCGGCCAAGAGCAGCCGGGCACTCCTCGGCGCCGCCCGGCTGGAGATCGGCCGCCGCGGAGGCATGCTCGACGACTCGACGTTCGCCTTCACCTGGGTGGTCGACGCGCCGCTGTTCGAGCCGAGCTCCGACGCGGTCGCCGGGGGCGACGTCGCCGTGGGTGCCGGCGCGTGGACGGCCGTGCACCACGCCTTCACCAGCCCCAAGCCGGAGTTCATCGACACCTTCGACACCGACCCCGGCAGCGCGTTGGCCTACGCCTACGACATCGTCTGCAACGGCAACGAGCTCGGTGGCGGGTCCATCCGTATCCACCGCGGCGACGTCCAGAGGCGCGTCTTCTCGGTGATGGGCATCGACGAGGCGGAGGCTCAGGAGAAGTTCGGCTTCCTGCTCGATGCCTTCAAGTTCGGCGCGCCCCCGCACGGGGGCATCGCCGTGGGCATGGACCGCATCGTCGCGCTGCTCGCCGGGACCGACTCGATCCGCGACGTGATCGCGTTTCCGAAGTCCGGAGGGGGCTTCGATCCGCTCACTTCGGCGCCCGCGCCCATCACCCCCCAGCAGCGCAAGGAAGCCGGTGTCGACGCCGTCGCGGCGAAGGACGTCTCGCCCGCAGAGTGATCCGCCGGAGGTTTGACAGTCCGCTGAGCGAACGCCGTCGTGACGAGATCGTTACCCGTCAGTGATCGTCCATGCGGTACGGGTCACATAGAGTCCCGTTTCGGCGCAGGCTCCGGGGGACCCCCGGACTGTGCCGGGATGTTCCCGAACCAGATGGGGAGAGTATGTCGGCTGGAACCGCAGGACCGGAGACGCTGGGCTCGTTGACTGACGAGCCGGAGCTGGATCCCAACAGCCAGCAGGCCAAGGAGATCGCCGGCAAGTCGCCGATGCGGATCGCGCTGGGTCGTCTGGCCCGCGACAAGATCGCCGTCGTCTGTGCGTTGTTCGTGCTGTTCTTCATCATCTGTGCGGTCTTCGCGGGGCCGATCTGCAGCCTGTTCGGGGTCTCGCTCGACACTCCGCTGGCGAGCGAGCGGGTCGACGGCCTCAACAGCGGCCTCCCCAAGCCGGCGATGGGGCCGCCTGACGGGCCCTTCACGTGGGACCACCCGATGGGCGTGGCTCCCCGCACGGGTCAGGACAACCTCGCCTACTGGCTCCACGGGTGCCGGGCCTCGCTGATGATCGCCACCACGGCGGCGATCGTCGCCTCGCTGGTGGGGGTCGTGGTCGGCCTGCTGAGCGGCTTCCTCGCCGGCACCGTCGACAAGGTGCTGTCGTTCTTCATCGACATGTTCCTCACCGTCCCGTTCCTGCTGGCCGCGCTGACCATGGCGCCGATCCTCAACGAGCGGTTCAACACCTCCGACAACTACGGGACGATCCAGAAGGTCAGTCTCATCGTGATCCTGTCGCTCTTCGGCTGGATGGGCACCGCGCGCCTGATCCGCGGCGAGGTGATGTCGCTGCGTGAACGTGAGTTCGTCCAGGCCGCGCGGGTGATCGGCATGCCCACCTCGCGCATCCTGTTCAAGGAGCTGCTCCCCAACCTGGCCGCGCCGATCATCATCAGCGTCTCCCTGATGCTGCCGGCCTTCGTGGCCCTCGAGGCGGGCCTGGCGTTCCTCGGCATCGGGGTCACCGACGGCGTGTCGTGGGGCCAGATGATCCTCGACGCCGCGACCCCCCTCTTCTTCCGTGAGTACCCGCAGTACCTCTGGCAGCCGATGCTCGGGGTCGTCGCGCTGGTGCTCTCCCTCAACCTCTTGGGCGACGCAATCCGCGATGCCCTCGACCCCAAGACCCGACGCTGAGTCGAGACTTGTGCACGTCACCGGAGACGCCGTCCTCGGTGAGAACAAAAAGGAAAGGCTGGACAGCATGAAGCGGAACAAGCCGCTCGCGCTCGTCGCTGGTGCCGCTCTTCTGACCCTCGCTGCCTGTGGCGGCGGGTCGTCGGACGACGGCGAAACCGGCGGGGGCGAGGAGAGAGAGTTCGGTGGACAGGAGGGTGGCACCAAGGACGCGGAGCGTCAGGGCCCCGCTCCTGAGGTCGAGGGCGCGGCCGCCGGTGGGACCATCACGGTCTACCTGCCGGGCGACCCCGGTCCCGACACGCTCGACCCAACGGGTGGATGGTCCGTCACGGGCAACTCCATCCAGCAGGCGCTCACGAGCCGCTCGCTGACGCAGTACATCCGTGACGAGGAGGGCCAGCCGGTGCTGGTCCCCGACCTCGCCACCGACCTGGGCACGCCCAACGAGGACTTCACGGAGTGGACCTTCACCATCCGTGACGACGCCACGTGGGAGGACGGCCAGCCCGTCACCGCCGAAGAGGTCGCGTTCGGCATCTGCCGCTCGCTCGACTCCGAGGCGTTCCCGTCCGGTCCCGGCACCGAGTACTCCAAGCACTACTTCGAAGGTGCCGAGGACTACGAGGGCCCCTACACCGGCAAGGACCCCAAGTGCGAGGCCTGGGACGGCATCTCGGTCGAGGGCCAGGACATCACCATCACGATGTCCACCCCGTTCCCGGACATGGACTACTGGGGCGCCTTCATGGCGATGGGCCCGGCTCCGCTGGGCAACGCCTCCAAGCCGCCGAACTACGGCCAGAAGCCGCTGGCCAACGGCCCCTACAAGGTCGAGAGCTACAAGCCCAACGAGGAGCTGGTCCTGGTCAAGAACGACCAGTGGTCCGGTGACTCCGACCCGGGCCGTCACCAGTACGCCGACGAGTGGGTCTTCAAGTTCAACCAGGACCAGGCCAAGGTCGACGAGATCATGCTGTCGGGCAACTCCGACAGCCAGACCGCCGTCTCCACCGCGCTCGGTTCGGGCAACTACAACGACGCCAACAGCCAGCTCGGCGAGCGCCTCGTGCAGCAGACGTCGCAGTGTGTCTCGACGCTGACGCCCGACTACAACAAGATCAAGGAGATCGAGGTCCGCAAGGCCCTCGCCTACGCCTACCCCTACGAGGACGTCTGGATCTCCGGCGGCGAGGTCCCGGGTGTGACCCGCACCTACGCCAACTCGGTCATGCCTCCCGGCATGGCCGGCAAGAAGGAGTTCCAGGTCGACGGGGAGCAGATCAAGTACGACCCCGAGAAGGCCAAGGAGCTCCTGGCCGAGGCCGGCTACGGTGACAAGCCCTACGAGATCACCATGGTCTACTACGAGGTCGACCCCCTGGCCAAGGACGCACAGGACCAGATCACCAAGGGCTTCGAGGCCAGCGGCTTCTCGGTCAAGGCCATCCCGGTCCAGGAGTCGCCCTACAACATCTGGCTCGACCCCGACAACAAGGTCAACAAGACCCTCAACCTCCGTGGCGTCAACTGGTGCTCGGACTGGCCGTCGGGTTCGACCATGCTGCCGCCGCTGCTGAAGGGTGAAGCTGTCTACAACACCGCCTTCTTCGACGAGGCGTCGGTCAACGAGGAGATGGACGCCATCGCCACGATGCCGATCGAGGAGCAGGCTGACGCCTGGGGGGCGCTGGACGAGAGGATCATGACGGAGTACTTCCCGATCATCCCGACCGCGTTCCGCAACGACCTGTTCGTCTTCGGCGAGAAGATCGGCAACCCGACCGGCGACGGTTCGATCGGTGCGCCGAACTACAAGGACCTGTACGTCATGCAGTGATCCTGGTGCCCTCGTTCCACTTGAGAGCATCACGTAGTACCCAGTAGCAACCACTGACGGGTGGGGGCTCCCGACCGGGAGCCCCCACTCGCCAGCCCGGAGCCGAGTAGGCTGTCAGCCTCAGGGCTCCGACTCATCCACCACCCCCGGAGAGTGACCTGCGATGTTCGCGTATGTCGTGAAGCGGCTGATCTCGGGAGTCCTCGTCGTGACCTTGGTCTCGATGGCGATCTTCCTGCTGTTCTGGTACGGCCCCTCGAGTCCCGCGCAGCCGATCTGTGACCGCGAGACCAGCAACCGGTGCACCCAGGCCAAGCTGGCTGTCTACGAGAAGACGCTGGGCTACGACAACCCCGTCTACGAGGAGTACGGGAAGTTCGTCAAGGGCATCTTCATCGACCGTACGCTCACCATCGCCTCCAGCGAGTACGAGTGCACCGCACCGTGCCTCGGCGTCAGCTTCCGCACCAAGCAGCCGGTGAAGGAGGAGCTGATCTCGCGGATGCCCGCGACCTTCTCCATCGCCATCGGCGGCGCGTTCCTCTACCTCCTCTTCGGTGTGCCGATCGGCGTCGCGGCGGCGCGACGACGCGGCTCCGTGGCCGACAAGGCCCTCGTCTCGAGCTTCCTGTTCATCAGCTCGATCCCCTACTACCTCTTCGCGCTGCTCACCTGGCTCTACCTGACGATCACGTTCGAGATCCCGCTGTTCAGCGACACGGGCTACTTCTCACCGATCAGCGAAGGACCATGGAAGTGGTTCAGCGGGCTGCTCCTGGCCTGGGTGGCGCTCGGCATCTTCGGCTGCACCCAGTACACCCGTTTCACGCGCGGGGCCATGGTCGAGGCGCTGAGTGAGGACTACATCCGCACGGCCAAGTCCAAGGGCCTGCCCGCCCGGACGATCGTCTACAAGCACGGCCTGCGGGCGGCCCTGGTGCCGGTCGTCACCATCTTCGGCATCGACTTCGGCACGCTGCTGGCCGGCACCATCTTCACGGAGCGGATCTTCGAGATCCAGGGCATCGGCTGGTGGAGCCTCGAGGCCGTCTACGGCAAGGACCTTCCCGTGGTGATGGCGACCGCACTGTTCAGCGCCGTCGTCCTGATCACCGCCAACCTGCTGGTGGACATCGTCTACAGCATTCTCGACCCGAGGGTGAGGCTTTCGTGACCAGCATTCCCATGACCCAGTCCTCCGCGGCGGAGACCTCGGAGGTCGAGGGCCCTTTCCTCCAGGTGGAGGACCTCAAGGTCACCTTCCCGACCGAGGACGGTCCGATCACCGCGGTGAGCGGCCTCTCCTACTCGGTGGAGAAGGGCAAGACGCTCGGCATCGTCGGTGAGTCCGGATCGGGCAAGTCCGTCTCCAGCATGGCCGTGATGGGCCTGCACGACGCCAAGTCCGCACGGATCTCCGGCTCGATCCGCGTCGGCGGCACCGAGGTCGTCGGCCTGGGCGAGTCGCGCATGCGCGCCCTTCGCGGCAACTCGATGGCGATGATCTTCCAGGACGCCCTGGCGGCGCTGCACCCCTTCTACAAGATCGGGGCGCAGCTCGAGGAGGCCTACCTCGTCCACCACTCCAGCGCGTCCAAGCGCGACGCGCGCCGCAAGGCCATCGAGATGCTCGACCGGGTCGGCATTCCCCAGCCCGACCGGCGGGTCGACGACTTCCCGCACCAGTTCTCCGGCGGCATGCGGCAGCGCGCCATGATCGCGATGGGCCTGATCAACGACCCGTCCCTGCTCATCGCGGACGAGCCGACGACCGCCCTCGACGTGACGGTCCAGGCGCAGATCCTCGACCTGCTCCAGGACCTGCAGCGCGAGTTCAACTCGGCCGTCATCATCATCACCCACGACCTCGGCGTCATCGCCGAGATGGCCGACGACGTCCTCGTGATGTACGCCGGACGCTGCGTGGAGTACGGATCGACCAAGGAGATCCTCGTCGCGCCGGAGATGCCCTACACGTGGGGCCTGCTCTCGAGCGTCCCCGACGTGACCGCCTCGACCGACGCCCGACTGATCCCGATCCCCGGCAACCCGCCCAGCCTGCTGAGGCCACCGACGGGATGTCCCTTCCACCCGCGGTGCGTGCACTCGGACAAGGTCCCCGGCGACCTGTGCCGCACCACGCTTCCCGAGCTGCTGCCGGCCACCTCCGGTCCCGCTCACCTCAAGCGCTGCCACCTCGCGGACCCCCTCAAGGTCTACCGCACCGAGGTGCTGCCCGAGATCGCCCCCGACCTGGTCGAGGAGACCCGATGACGCAGGACCCCAACGCCGAAACCCAGGTCCAGCCCACCGAAGTGGGCGCCAACGCCGCCGAGGCGGGGGAGCGCCAGCTGACCGCCGAGGCCAGCGATGCGTACGGCACCCACGAGGTCGGCATCGACAACCTCGACTTCGCCGCTGTCGCCGAGCACGGCCACGCCGCGAGCGAGCTCGACCCGGACGCCCCGGCCGTCCTCACCGTCGACAACCTCAAGATGTACTTCCCCGTGAAGTCGTCGGGGGTCGTGCGCCGCACCATCGGTCACGTGCAGGCCGTCGACGGCATCTCGTTCGAGGTGCCGAAGGGTGGATCGATCGGGCTCGTGGGCGAGTCGGGCTGTGGCAAGTCGACCACGGGACGTCTCATCACCCGGCTCTACAAGCCGACCGGCGGGTCCATGATGTTCGCCGACCAGGACCTCGCCAAGCTGTCCAACAGCGAGATGAAGCCGCTGCGCCGCGACGTGCAGATGATCTTCCAGGACCCCTACACCTCGCTGAACCCGCGCCACACCGTCGGCACGATCGTCGGAGCTCCTCTGGAGGTTCACAAGATCGTCCCCAAGAACAAGGTGCTCCCGCGGGTCCAGGAGCTGCTCGAGGTCGTGGGTCTCAACCCGGAGCACTACAACCGCTACCCCAACGAGTTCTCCGGCGGCCAGCGCCAGCGCATCGGCATCGCCCGTGCCCTCACGCTCAACCCCAAGCTGCTCGTGGCCGACGAGCCCGTCTCGGCCCTCGACGTCTCGATCCAGGCCCAGGTCATCAACCTGCTCCAGGACATCCAGGCCGAGTTCGAGGTGGCGTTCCTCTTCATCGCCCACGACCTGGCCATCGTGCGCCACTTCTGCCCCGAGATCGCCGTGATGTACCTCGGCAAGATCGTGGAGATCGGTGACCGCGACACCATCTACAACCACCCCCACCACCCCTACACGCAGGCGCTGCTGTCGGCCGTGCCCGACGTGAAGCAGGCGGCGGTCGGCGGGCGTCGTGAGCGCATCCGGCTCGAGGGCGACGTGCCCAGCCCGATCAACCCGCCCTCGGGGTGCCGGTTCCGCACGCGCTGCCAGTTCGCCCAGGAGATCTGCGCCAAGGTCGAGCCGCCGCTGCTGCAGATCGGCAAGCGTCACAAGGCCGCGTGCCACTTCGCCGGCGAGCTGGGCGCCCACCCCGCCACCCCCGTGACGACGCAGCTGCTCGGCGTCGACGACCAGGGCAGCCCGGTCCCCGGCGCCACGCCGACCAACACGCAGCTCACGATCCCGGGCTACGAGAAGACCTGGTACGACCTCAAGACCAAGCAGACCACGGGGGCCTGAGCCAGGCCCGGCGACGCCGGGGGATACTCACCGACGTGGACGGCTTGTTCGAGGTTCCGGGCGCGGGGCGACCCGCGCCCGGAACCACGCCAGACCCCGGTGCCGGATCCCTCGGCGCCAACACGCACGCGTCGGCGCCCCTGGCGGTCCGGATGCGGCCCCGCACGATCGACGAGCTGGTCGGTCAGCAGCAGCTGCGCGCCGTCGGCTCGCCGCTGCGCCGCCTGATCGAGGGCGACCAGTCGATGTCGCTGCTGCTCTGGGGACCGCCCGGCACCGGCAAGACGACGATCGCCGCGATCGTCAGCCAGCAGACGAGGCGGCGCTTCGTCGAGGTCTCAGCGGTCGCCGCGGGGGTCAAGGAGGTTCGCGCCGCCATCGATGCCGCCCGGGCCGAGCTGGCACGCGGTGGGCAGGAGACGGTGCTCTTCGTGGACGAGGTGCACCGCTTCACCAAGGCGCAGCAGGATGCGCTGCTGCCCGGTGTCGAGAACCGCTGGGTCACCCTCATCGCCGCCACCACCGAGAACCCGTTCTTCTCGGTCATCAGCCCTCTCCTGTCCCGCAGCCTGCTGCTGCGCCTGCAGTCCCTGACCGACGAGGACGTGGCGGAGGTGATCGACCAGGCGCTGACCGACGAGCGCGGGCTGGCCGGTCGCGCGGAGCTCGACGACGACGCCCGCGCCCACCTCGTACGCCTTGCCGGGGGCGACGCGCGCCGGGCGCTCACCTACCTCGAGGCGGCCGCCGGGGCAGCCGGGGCCGCCGCCACCGGGTCGGGCGACGAGACGCTGGTCATCGACCTCGCCACCGCGGAGACGGCCGTGGACCAGGCGGCGGTCCGCTACGACCGCCAGGGGGACCAGCACTACGACGTCATCAGCGCCTTCATCAAGTCGATCCGCGGCTCCGACGCGGACGCCGCGCTGCACTACCTCGCCCGGATGGTCGAGGCCGGCGAGGACCCCCGCTTCATCGCCCGCCGCCTGGTCATCAGCGCCAGCGAGGACATCGGCCTGGCCGACCCGACTGCGCTGACGACGGCCGTGGCCGCCGCCCAGGCGGTGCAGCTGATCGGGATGCCGGAGGCGCGCCTCAACCTCGCGCAGGCCACGATCGCCCTCGCGGTGGCGCCGAAGTCCAACGCGGTGATCATGGCGATCGACGCGGCCCAGGCCGACGTACGGGCCGGGAAGATCGGTGCGGTGCCCCCGCACCTGCGCGACGGGCACTACGCCGGCGCGGCCAAGCTGGGGCACAGTGCGGGCGCACCCAAGCCCTACGTCTACAGCCACGACGAGCCCTACGGCATCGCCGAGCAGCAGTACGCCCCGGACGAGCTCATCGATGCGACCTACTACCGCCCCACGTCGCTGGGCGCCGAGGCGGCGGTCAAGGAGCGGTGGGAGCGGATCCGGCGCATCGTGCGCGGCCGCTGAGCGGTCTACGGTGACGGGATGCGCCTCGGTTTCCACGCGTCCCACGAGCAGATCGCACCCTCCCGGCTCCTGACCGACGTCGAGCACGCGGAGCGGGCCGGCTTCGAGATGGCCATGTGCTCCGACCACTTCTCGCCGTGGGGCACCCGGCAGGGCCACTCCGGCTACACCTGGGCGTGGCTGGGAGCCGCCCTGGCGCGGACGGACCTGGAGCTCGGGTGTGTCTGCGCGCCCGGCCAGCGCTACCACCCGGCGGTGGTGGCGCAGAAGATCGCGACCCTGGCCGAGATGTTCCCGGGCCGGTTCTGGACCGCGTTGGGCAGCGGCGAGGCGAGCAACGAGCACATCACCGGGGATCGCTGGCCCCCGAAGGAGCAGCGGACCCGTCGCCTCGAGGAGTGCGTCGACGTCATCCGGCGCCTCCTCGACGGGGAGGAGGTCACACACGAGGGTCTGGTCACGGTCGACCGGGCCCGACTGTGGGACCGGCCCGAGGTCCCGCCGCGCCTGCTCGGCCCCGCGGTGTCCGTCGCGTCGGCCGGGCGCGTGGCCGCCTGGGCCGACGGCCTGGTGACCATGAACCAGCCGGTCGACGTGCTGCGCGACGTGGTGTCCGCCTACCGCGACGCCGGTGGTCGCGGTCCCATGGCGCTGCAGGTCCACCTGTCGTGGGCACCGACTCGCGAGGAGGCGGAGGCGGTCGCGCTCGACCAGTGGCGCACCAACGTCTTCCCGGAGCCCGTGTGCTGGGACACCGAGACCGCCGAGGCCTTCGACGTGATGGCCGAGCACGTCGACATCGAGGGCGTACGCCGCTCGGTGGAGGTCTCCCACGACCTGTCGTGGCACCGGGACCGGATCGCGGAGCTCGCGGCTGTCGGCTTCGACGACGTCTACCTTCACTTCGTCGGGCAGGAGCAGGCAGCGTTCATCGACACCTTCGGCTCCGAGGTCCTGCCCGCGCTCCGGGGCTGACGCGCACCACGCTCGTCTGCTTGTGTGGAGGCATGCGAGTGAGTGACACGAGCGACCTGTGGTGGAAGAGCGCCGTCATCTACTGCCTCGACGTGGAGACGTTCTACGACTCCGACGGGGACGGCATCGGAGACCTGGCCGGCCTGGCGCAGCGCATCGACTACCTCGCCGAGCTCGGCGTCACCTGCCTGTGGCTGATGCCGTTCTACCCGAGCCCCGACCGCGACGACGGCTACGACGTCACCGACTTCTACGGCGTGGACCCCCGGCTGGGCACCCTGGGTGACCTGGTCGAGGTCATCCGGACCGCCCACGACCGCGGCATCAACGTGATCGCCGACCTCGTGGTCAACCACACCTCCGACCGGCACCCGTGGTTCCAGGCCTCGCGACGCAGCACGTCCAACCGCTACCGCGACCACTACGTGTGGCGCGACACCGAGCCCCCGGACACCGCCGGGCAGGTGGTCTTCCCCGACCAGGAGGACTCCATCTGGGAGCTCGACGACCGCACCGGCGAGTGGTACCTGCACAACTTCTACAAGCACCAGCCCGACCTCAACCTGGCGAACCCCGCCGTGGTGGAGGAGATCATGCGGATCATCGGGTTCTGGCTCGAGCTCGGGTTCGACGGCTTCCGCGTCGACGGCATCCCGTTCCTGGAGCAGAACGCGAAGAACGCCGGTGACCCCGCCCTGACGGTGGACCCGCACGAGCTGATGAGGACGATCCGCGGCTTCCTCAACCGGCGGACCGGCTGGTCGATGATGCTCGGGGAGGTCAACCTGCCCCACGCGCAGCAGCGGGCGTTCTTCGGCGGCGATGCTGCCAACGAGCTGCAGATGCAGTTCGACTTCATCGGGATGCAGGCGACCTACCTGGCCCTGGCCCGCGGGGACGCACGTCCGCTCGTCAAGGCCCTGGCACAACGGCCGCCGATCGACAGCACGTGCCAGTGGGCGACGTTCCTTCGCAACCACGACGAGCTGACGCTCGACAAGCTCACGGACGCCCAGCGCAAGGAGGTGTTCGCCGCGTTCGGGCCCGAGCCGGCCATGCAGGTCTACGACCGCGGGCTCAAGCGTCGGCTGCCGACGATGCTCGGCGGCGATCCGCGCCGGATCCGGATGGCGTACAGCCTGATGTTCTCACTCCCGGGGACGCCGACCCTCTACTACGGCGAGGAGATCGGCATGGGAGAGGACCTCGATGCCGACGGCCGGATGGCCGTCCGCACGCCCATGCAGTGGAGTGCGGGGCGCAACGGCGGATTCTCCACGGCGAGGCCGGGGCGTCTCCTCCAGCGAGTGGTGCCGGGTGCCTGCGGCCCCGAGCACGTGAACGTCGCCGCCCAGCTGCACGACCCGGACTCCCTGTGGAGCTTCATGCGCAAGCTGATCAGCATCCGCCGGACGTGTCCCGAGCTCGGCTGGGGGACCTGGAGCGTCGTGGAGCAGCCGGAGACGAGCGTGCTGGTCCAACGGTGCGACATCGACCGCTCCGCCGTGGTCACCGTCCACAACCTCGCGTCCGAGCCGGTGACCGTCGACGTGCCGGTGGACCCGGGCGGGGACGGGCTCGAGGCGGTGGACCTGATGTCGGACGAGGTCGTGACGGGGGCCGCCACGACGCGGGTCGCGCTCGACGGCTACGGCTACAGGTGGCTGCGCCTGCGACCGACGGGTGATCTCGCCATCCCGTGAGGCTTGTAGGCTCGGCGCCGTGACGACCGAGCAGGCCTGGCTGGCCGCGACCGGCACCCTGGCGATCGGGGTGGCACTGGTGGCGGTGGCGCTTGCTGTCCGCGCGTCCCGTCGTGCGGCCCGAGCGGAGGCGTCCGTCGACACGCTGGTCGAGCGGCTCGAGGTCCTCGAGTCCGCGGTCCCGCCGGCCGCGACCACCCCCACGGCCACCTCCACGGCCACCGGGCCGGCTGAGCCCGCGCCGGGCGCGTTCGTGATCACCCGGCTGGACGAGTCCGAGCGCCCCGACGTGCCGGTGGCCCGCGACATCGACGGCCGCCTGTTCGCGGACATCGTGGCTCGCGAGACCGTGGTGAAGGCGGCGTCCTGGACCCACGGGCTGCGCCGGGCACTGTCGGCCGACAACCGCCACCGGATCCGCCTCGAGGTGCGCCGGGAGATCAGGCGCGCCGGGCGTGACCGACGGGCGGAGACCAAGCAGGCGCTGCGCGAGTACCGCGCACGCGAGCGAGCGGGCCACGACGGGGGAGTCAGGGAGGACGTCGCCTGATGGGCCGCCCACTCTGGTTCGTCGCCGGGGCGGGGGTCGGGGTGTACGCCGCCGCCCGCGCCCGCCGTGTCGCCGACGCGTTGACCGCCGACGGACTGCGCGACCGCCTGCGCGGCTGGCAGGCCGGCGCCCGGCTCTTCGCCGAGGAGGTCCAGCAGGGCCGCACCCAACGCGAAACGCAGTTGCGCGAGCAGCTCGGCCTCAGGCCCACTGAAGCCCGCACTGGAACGCCGGAGCTCACCTCCGCACCCGACACGCAGAAGGATCACCACTGATGGACACCGCCGAGATCCGCCGCCGCTTCCTCGCGCACTTCGAGGCCGCCGGTCACGCGGTGGTGCCCTCCGCCTCGACGCTCGCCGACGACCCCAACCTGCTCTTCGTCAACGCCGGCATGGTGCCGTTCAAGCCCTACTTCCTCGGCCAGGAGACGCCGCCCTTCGACCGCGCCACCAGCGTGCAGAAGTGCATCCGGACCCCGGACATCGAGGACGTCGGCAAGACCACCCGGCACGCCACCTTCTTCGAGATGTGCGGCAACTTCTCCTTCGGCGACTACTTCAAGGAAGGCGCCATCGAGCTGGCCTGGGACCTGATCACCAAGCCGGTGGCCGACGGCGGCTACGGGCTCGACAAGGACCGCCTCTATCCCTCGGTGCTGGTCGGCGACCAGGAGGCCATCGATCTCTGGATGAAGGTCACCGGCCTGCCCAAGGAGCGGATCGTCCAGCTCGGCCCCAAGGAGAACTACTGGTCGATGGGCGTGCCCGGACCCGGCGGCCCGTGCTCGGAGATCCTCTTCGACCGCGGACCGGACTTCGGTCCCGACTTCGACGCTGCGACGCTCGGACCCGACATGCCCGTCGAGCTCGAGGACCGGCTGCTGGAGATCTGGAACCTCGTCTTCATGCAGGACGACCTGAGTGCCGTCCGCTCCAAGTCCGACTTCGACGTCGCCGGCTCGCTGCCGAAGAAGAACATCGACACCGGCATGGGTCTGGACCGCGTCGCGTTGCTGCTGCAGGGCAAGAAGAACATGTACGAGATCGACCTGGTCCACCCGGTCATCGCCAGGGCCGAGCAGCTGACTGGGAAGACCTATGGCATCGACCGCGAGGACGACATCAGGTTCTGCGTCGTCGCCGACCACGTGCGCTCTTCGATGATGCTGATCGGTGACGGCGTCACCCCAGGCAACGACGGCCGCGGCTACGTCCTGCGTCGGCTCCTGCGCCGTGCGGTGCGCTCGATGCGCCTGCTCGGGTGCGAGGACCGGGTGCTCCCCGCGCTCATGCCGGTCTCGCGCGACGTCATGGGCCCGACCTACCCCAACCTCTTCACCGACTGGGAGCGCATCTCGCAGGTCGCTTTCGCCGAGGAGGACGCGTTCCGCAAGACGCTGCAGGCCGGCACCCAGATCTTCGACCTCGCCGCGGGCGAGGTGAAGTCGTCCGGCGGCTCGACCCTGTCCGGCGAGCGCGCGTTCGCGCTCCACGACACCTACGGCTTCCCGATCGACCTGACCCTGGAGATGGCCGCCGAGCAGGGCCTGCAGGTCGACGAGCAGGGCTTCCGCGGGCTGATGGCCGAACAGCGTGAGCGTGCCAAGGCCGACGCCCGGTCCAAGAAGGGCGCGCACGGCGACACGGCCGTCTACCGCGGCCTGCTCGACGAGTTCGGCCCCACCGAGTGGCTTGCCTACGAGACGCTCGAGACCGAGTCCCGGCCGCTGGCGCTGCTCAGCGGCGGTGCCGCCACACCGCGGCTCGCCGAGGGCGAGATCGGCGAGCTGGTCCTGGACCGGACGCCGTTCTACGCCGAGTCCGGCGGCCAGGTGGCCGACGCCGGCACGATCGTCTTCGACGGCGGTCGCCTCGAGGTGATCGACGTCCAGCGCCCGATCAAGGGCCTGGTCGTCCACCAGGTACGCGTGACCGAGGGCGAGCTGGACCCGTCGCGGGAGGTGCACGCCCGGGTCGACCCCGAGTGGCGCATCGGTGCCCGGCAGGCGCACTCCGGCACCCACGTGGTGCACGCCGCGCTGCGCGAGGTGCTCGGTCCGACCGCGCTGCAGTCCGGCTCCTACAACCGGCCGGGCTACCTCCGGCTCGACTTCGGGTGGACCCAGGCGCTGAGCCCGCAGCAGGTCCGCGACATCGAGCAGGTCTCGCAGCAGGCGCTGCGCGCCGACCTGGCGGTCGCCTGGGACTACATGACGCTCGAGCAGGCCAAGGAGTGGGGCGCGATCGCGCTCTTCGGCGAGACCTACGACAACACCAAGGTGCGGGTCGTGGAGATCGGCGGCCCGTGGTCGCGCGAGCTCTGCGGCGGCACGCACGTCGACCACTCCTCCCAGATCGGCACCGTCGTGGTGACCGGCGAGACCAGCGTCGGCTCCGGCAACCGGCGGATCGAGGCGCTGACCGGTCTCGAGGGCTTCGCCTACCTCGCGCGGGAGCGCGACGTGGTGGCCCAGCTGACGGGGCTCCTCAAGACCCAGCCCGACGACCTCGTCGGCCGGGTCCAGGGCCTCACCGAGCGGCTCCGAGCGGCGGAGAAGGAGCTGGAGAGGGCTCGACTCGCCCAGCTGCTGGGTGCCAGCGCCCAGCTGGCCTCCGGGGCGGCGCAGGTCGGCCCGGTCAAGGTGGTGGCCCACCGCGCCGACGGCGCCGGCGGGAGCGACGTACGACAGCTGGCGATGGACGTGCGCGGACGGCTGCCGCAGGGCGAGCCCGGCGTGGTCGTGATCATCGGCCATGCAGAGGGCAAGGTGTCCGTGGTGGCCGCGACCAACGACGAGGCGCGCGCCCGGGGCCTGTCGGCCGGCGAGCTGGTGCGCGTCGTCGGTCCCCTGCTCGGCGGCAAGGGCGGCGGCAAGGACGACGTGGCCCAGGGCGGCGGCACCGACGCCTCGCGCATCGACGAGGCGCTCGCGCTGGTGTCGCGCGAGGTCGCCACGCGGGTCGGCCAGGGCTGAGCGTGCGCTTCGGGGTCCGGCTGGGGATCGACCCGGGTGACGCCCGGATCGGCGTCGCGACCAGCGACCCCTCCGGCTTCCTCGCGACCCCGGTCGAGACGGTGCGGCGCGGCAGGGGCGACGTACGACGCCTCGCGCAGCTGGTCACGGAGCTCGAGGCGGTCGAGGTCGTGGTCGGGCTGCCCCGCTCGCTCAGCGGTGCGGAGGGACCGGCGGCCGCGAAGGCCCGCGAGTTCGCCGCGCGGCTGGCGCGCCGAGTTGCGCCCGTACCCGTCAGGCTGTGTGATGAACGACTGACCACGGTCTCGGCCGAGTCGATGCTGCGCGAGCAGGGTCGGAACGGCGCCAAGCGACGTGCCGTGGTGGACCAGGCAGCAGCGGTGCTGATCCTGCAGACCGCGCTCGACACGGAGCGGTCGAGCGGGCGAGCACCGGGAGAGATCGTCGAGGTGGCAGATGAGTGAGCACGAGGTCCAGCAGGACGAGGTCGAGCAGGAAGAGACCTACGACTACGTCCCCGGAGGCAGGCGGCGCAAGGGCCGCGGCCTCAAGGGATGCCTGGCCGTGCTCATCGCGCTCGTGGTGCTCGCCGGCGGCTTCTGGTTCGGGCTGACGCGGGGCGTCGAGTGGGTCGCCGACCAGTTCCAGGGCCCAGAGGACTACCCCGGTCCCGGCACCGGCTCCGTTGAGTTCACCGTCAACGAGGGCGATGCGGTCGCCCAGATCGGCCGCAACCTCAAGGCCGACGGCGTGACGGCCTCCGTGCAGGCCTTCATCGACGCGTGCCAGGAGGACGGAACCGGTATCCAGGTCGGTGCCTACGAGCTGCAGAAGGAGATGAAGGCCGCCGACGCGTGCGAGGTCCTCGCCGACCCCGACAACCTCATCGGCTTCCCGACCGTGACCGTCCCCGAGGGTCTGCGCCTGACCGAGATCGTCTCCACGCTCGCGGAGAACACCGACTTCCCCGAGGCGGCGTGGAACCGCGCCCTCCAGCAGCCCGACAAGCTCGGACTACCCGACTACGCCGAGGGCAACGCCGAGGGCTACCTCTTCCCCGCGACCTACGAGATCAAGCCGGGCATGAAGCCGGTCGCGATCCTCAAGACCATGGTCGACCGGTGGCGCGAGGCCGCCGAGGCCGCCGACCTCGAGGCCAAGGCCGCCGAGCTCGGCCACACGCCCGCCGAGCTGATGATCATCGCCTCGCTCGTCGAGGCCGAGGGTCGCGGCGACGACATGCCCAAGATCGCGCGCGTCATCTACAACCGCCTCGACGGGCCGGGCGACCAGGGCGGCACCAACGGCACGCTCGGGATCGACGCGTCCATCGCCTACGGCCTGGGCCTCTCGCCCGGCTCGACGGAGCTGACCCCCGAGCAGCTGGCGGAGGACACGCCCTACAACACGCGGATCAACGCGGGTCTCCCGCCGACCCCGATCGAGGCCCCGGGCGACGACGCCATCGCGGCGGCGGCCAACCCGGCCGAGGGCGACTGGTACTACTACGTCACCGTCGACCTCTCGACCGGCGAGACCAAGTTCTACGAGGACTACGAAGGGTTCCTCGAGGGACGAGACGAGTACAAGGCCTACTGCGAGACCTCGGACCGATGCTGAGGTGAGCGAGCCTGCGAGCACGGCGCCTGGACGTGCGCGGCGCTGTGGCGTGCTGGGCGACCCGATCGGCCACTCGCTCTCGCCGGTCCTGCACCGTGCCGCCTACGCCGCGCTCGGGCTGGACTGGTCCTACGACGCGCGCCGGGTGCCGGCAGGTGGCCTGGAGGCGTTCCTCGCGGGGCTCGACGGGACCTGGCGCGGGCTGTCGCTGACGATGCCGCTCAAGCGCGAGGCGCTGGGTCTCGCCGACCGACTCACGGACCGCGCGCGCCTGGCCGGTGCGGTGAACACCCTCCTCCTCGACGAAGAGGGCGAGCGGGTCGGCGACAACACCGACCTGCCCGGCGCGGTCGCCGCGATCCGGGAGCGTACGACGGCCCCGCTGGCGTCGGCCGCCATCCTCGGCGGCGGGGCCACGGCCACGTCGATCGGGCTCGCGCTGGTCGACCTCGGCGTCACCTCCGTCGACCTGCTCGTGCGGGACGCGGCGCGTGCGGCGGAGACGGTGCACGCGCTGCGGGCCCACCCCGCCGGCGTCGAGGTCCGCACCCGGGCACTGGACGACAACGCCGCGGTCGTCGCCGACATCGTGGTCTCGACGATCCCGGCGGCTGCCCAGACCGACGTGCTCGTGGCCCGGTGCGGGGGGGTGCCGGTGGTGTTCGAGGCTCTCTACGACCCCTGGCCCACTCCGCTCGCCGCGTCGGCGTCAGACCGGGTGCTCGTGGGCGGGCTGGACCTGCTGGTGCACCAGGCCGTGCTCCAGTTCGAGCTGTTCACTGGTCTCCGGGCACCGCGTGAGGCCATGAGAGCGGCCGGCCGGAAGGCACTCGACGGACGGAGCGCGGAGTGAACGAGATGGTCCTGGCTGCCCTGCTGGGAGCCGTCGTCGCTGGTCTCGGCGGACTGCTCGTGCCGCGGATCATCGCGCTCGTCCCTGAACCGGAGCCCGAACCCGAGCCGGCGCCGGTGCCGGACGTCGAGGCCGCCGTCGAGGCCGAGGGCGACGACGTACGCACCGTCGACGAGCCCCCGAAGGTGCTCTACGCCGAGATCGCCGCCCGGCCCGGCCTGGGCCGGCGGAGCGCGGTGCTCGCGGCGGTGTGCGGCGGCCTGCTCGGTGGCGTGACCGGGCTGGACTGGCCGCTGGTGTGGCTGGTCCCGCTGACCCCGCTCGCGGTCGCCCTGTCGGTCATCGACTGGCACACCCGCCTCCTGCCGCGGGTCATCGTCATCCCGCTCACCCTCGCGGCGATCGTGGCCGTGACCGTCGTCGGCCTCGCGACGGGGGAGCGCGAGGCCCTGGTGCGGGCGCTGCTCGGGATGGTCGCTGCCCGCTCGTTCTACTGGGCCCTCTGGGGGATCCATTCGGCCGGGATCGGTTTCGGTGACGTACGCCTGGCAGCGCCCGTGGGACTGGTGCTCGCCTGGGTCGGGTGGGGGCCGCTGATGATCGGGCTGTGGGCCGGATTCCTCGCCTTCAGCCTGCCCGCACTCGTTGCGCTCGTGGTCCGCCGCGACCGGAAGCTGCTCAAGAAGTCCTTCCCGTTCGGTCCGTTCATGGTGATCGGCGCCCTCGTGGGTCTCGTCTGGGGGACCGCGCTCGCCGGGCGCATCTGGGGCTGAGAGACTTCGCGCATGCTCCGATGGCTCACAGCAGGCGAGTCCCACGGTCCCTCGCTGGTGGCGATCCTCGAGGGGCTCCCCGCCCACGTCCGCGTCACGACCGACGACCTCGCCGACTCGCTCGCCCGGCGGCGCCTCGGCTACGGCCGCGGCGCGCGGATGAAGTTCGAGCAGGACGCGATCCGCGTGATCGGTGGCGTCCGGCACGGCGAGACCCAGGGTGGCCCGGTCGCGATCGAGGTCGGCAACACCGAGTGGCCCAAGTGGGAGAAGGTCATGTCGGCCGACCCGGTCGACCCGGTGGAGCTCGAGGCCTTGGCCCGCAACGCCCCGCTGACGCGTCCCCGGCCCGGCCACGCCGACCTCGTGGGCATGCAGAAGTACGCCTTCGACGAGGCCCGCCCGATCCTCGAGCGCGCGTCGGCCCGTGAGACCGCGGCCCGCGTGGCGCTCGGCCGGGTGGCCTCCAACTTCCTCGAGCAGGCCGTCGGGGCGCGGATCGTCTCGCACGTGGTCTCGCTCGGCGGCGTCAAGGCGCCGGCCGGCGTCGTACCGACTCCCGACGACCTCGAGCGGCTCGACGCCGACGAGGTGAGGTGCCTCGACCCCGACGCCAGCGCCGCGATGGTGGCGCGCATCGACCAGGCCCACAAGGACGGTGACACCCTCGGCGGCGTCGTCGAGGTCGTCGTCCACGGGCTCCCGCCGGGCCTCGGCTCCCACGTCCACTGGGACCGGAGGCTCGACGCGAAGCTCGCCGGCGCGCTGATGGGCATCCAGGCGATCAAGGGCGTCGAGGTGGGGGACGGGTTCGAGCTCGCCGACACCCCTGGGTCGTTGGCGCACGACGAGATCGTGTCGACCGACGAGGGGCTGCGACGTACGTCGGGTCGCTCCGGCGGCACCGAGGGTGGCATGTCGACCGGCGAGGTCCTGCGCGTGCGTGCGGCGATGAAGCCGATCGCGACCGTGCCGAAGGCCCTGCGCACGGTCGACGTCGCGACCGGTGAGGCCACCGTCGCGCACCACCAGCGCTCCGACGTCTGCGCCGTCCCCGCCGCCGGGATCGTGGCGGAGGCGATGGTCGCGCTCGTGCTCGCTGACGCGGTCGTGGAGAAGTTCGGCGGCGACTCGGTCGCCGAGACCCGCCGCAACGCCGAGGCCTACCTCGACACCCTCAGGTACCGCTGATGCCCCCTCGGGTGGTGCTCGTCGGGCCGATGGGCGCCGGCAAGACGACCGTCGCCGAGCTGCTCGGCCGGGCGTGGGACCTGCCGGTGCGCGACACCGACGCCGACATCGTCGCCGGCACCGGACGCGAGATCTCCGACATCTTCGTGGAGTCGGGGGAGGACCACTTCCGCGACCTCGAGGCCGACGCGGTCACCACGGCGCTCGCCGAGCACGACGGCGTGCTCGCCCTGGGCGGCGGCGCCGTGATGCGGGCCGAGTCCCGCGAGCTCCTGACCGGCGTGCCCGTGGTGTTCCTGCGGGTCGGCCTGTCCGACGCGGTGAAGCGGGTCGGGCTCGGCGCCGGCCGTCCGCTGCTGCTCGGCAACGTCCGCTCGCGCATCAAGGCCCTGCTTGACGAGCGCACGCCCATCTACGAGTCGGTCGCGACCCACGTGGTCGACACCGACGGACGCACGCCCGACGAGGTCGCGGCCGAGATCCAGGAGCTGCTTCGATGAGCGACACCGTGCTCCACGTCGGGGGTGCCTCGCCCTACGACGTCGTCGTCGGCAACGGACTCGCCGGACGCCTGCCCGAGCTGCTCGGCGAGTCGGTCGAGCGCGTCGCCGTGCTGTACGCCGGGTCGCTCGGCGCGCTCGCCGACCCCATCGTCGACTCCCTCGTCGAGCACTATGACGTGCTGGCGCTCGGGCTGCCCGAGGGCGAGCGTGCCAAGACCGCGCCGGTCGCCGCCGACTGCTGGGAGGCGCTCGGGGAGGCCGGCTTCACCCGGTCCGACGCGGTCGTGACGGTCGGCGGGGGAGCCACCACCGACCTGGGCGGCTTCGTGGCCGCCACCTGGCTCCGGGGCGTGCGCGTCGTGCACGTGCCGACCACCCTGCTCGCGATGGTCGACGCGGCGGTGGGGGGCAAGACCGGCATCAACACCGGCGCCGGCAAGAACCTGGTCGGGTCCTTCCACGAGCCCGCCGGCGTGCTGTGCGACCTCTCGCTGCTGGTCTCGCTGCCGCGCGAGGAGCTCGTCGCGGGCCTGGGCGAGGTGGTCAAGTGCGGCTTCATCGCCGACCCGGCCATCCTCGACATCGTGGAGAGGACCGAGCCGGCCGCGCTGACCGCGGAGTCGCCCGAGCTGCGTGAGCTCGTCGAGCGCGCGATCCGGGTCAAGGTCGACGTCGTGGTCGGTGACCTCAAGGAGGCCGGCGGCGTCGACGGGCACCCGGGCCGCGAGGTGCTCAACTACGGCCACACCCTCGCCCACGCCATCGAGCGCACCAGCGACTACACCGTCCGGCACGGCGAGGCCGTCGCCATCGGCTGCGTCTACGTCGCCGAGCTCGCCGCGCTCGCGGGCTCCCTCGCCCCGGCGCTCGTCGAGCGGCACCGCGCCGCGCTGTCGCGCGTCGGGTTGCCGACGACGTACGACGCCGCCTCCTTCGACGACCTGCACGCCGCGATGAGGATCGACAAGAAAGCGCGAGGCTCGCAGCTGCGGTTCGTCGTGCTCGACGACCTCGCGGCGCCTCGGATCCTCGCCGGGCCGAGCGAGGACGACCTGCGCGCGGCCTACGCCGCGATATCGTCCGCCGGGTGACTGACCCAGATCCCGGCTCGGACGTCCAGCTCTCCGACTCCGGAGGGACCATGCAGCGCCTCACGGGCAGCGCGACCGCGCGGCCCGTCGACCTGGAGCTGCTCGAAACGCTGCGACTCGCGGAGTCGGACGGTCCGTGGACGGCTGCCGGATCGGCGCCGTTCCTGTCGCCAGGGGACGTCGTCCAGTGGCGCTACGGCCGCAGTTGCGACCCGATGCGGGTGGTCCGCGACGACGAGCGCGGACTCGTGGCGTGGCTGGCCGACGCCACCGACGTGCTCGCCTGGACCCCCGCCGACGGCCGGTCCCTGCGGGAGCACCCGCTCGCCGAGCGGTTCGGCGTCGAACGGGCCCCGGCGATCCAGGGCTGGCAGTCGAGCGGCGTGCTCCGAATCGCGCCCACCGGGCGGCCGTGGTCGGTGTGGGTGTTCTGGGAGGACGACGGGTCGTTCGCCGGGTACTACGTCAACCTCGAGCTCACCCATCGGCGCCGCGGCGACGAGACCAACACCCGCGACCTGGTCCTCGACCTCTGGCTCGAGCCGTCGGGGCAGCTGTGGCTCAAGGACGCCGACGAGCTGGAGGCGGCAATTGCCGCCGGGATGTACGACGCCGGCCTCGCCGACGAGGTTCGGGCCATCGCCGACTGGGCGCGCGCCGACCTCGTCGAGGCCGGTGGCTGGCCGCTCGACGACGAGTGGACGACGTGGCGCCCACCGTCGCACTGGACCGTCCCACCGCTGCCTGACACTCCATTCGTGGCCGAGGCGCGGCGCACTACGCTGCTCCGATGAAGGTCCTCGTGCTCAACGGCCCCAACCTCGGGCGGCTCGGTCGGCGCCAGCCGGAGATCTACGGCACGACGACCCACGCCGAGCTCGCCCACCTGTGCGTGGACTGGGGGAGCGGGCTCGGCCTCGACGTCGAGGTGCGCCAGACCAACCACGAGGGCGATCTCCTCGACTGGCTCAACGCCGCCGCCGACGACGGCGTGCCCGTGGTCCTCAACGCCGGTGCGTGGACGCACTACTCCCTGGCGCTCTTCGACGCCTGCGCCCAGCTGACGGCGCCCTTGGTCGAGGTGCACATCTCCGACCCCAAGCAGCGGCCGGAGGAGTTCCGGCACACCTCCGTCGTCGAGCCGCACGCGGCAGCGACGATCGCCGGCGAGGGCGTGGACGGCTACCGTCAGGCACTCGTCGTGCTGGCCAGCGCGACCAGCTGATCCCGGGTGCCGGCGTCGGCGTCATGTCGGCCAGCAATGGCAGGATCGTCGGCATGGACGACGTCGAGGTCAGCGCTCTGGCGATCAACGTGACCATCCCCGAACCTCTGCGGTGGCGCGACACCCGCCGGGACGAGGAGTTCGAGCTCCAGACCCTCAACGTGCGGCTCCTGCCTGACGGATCCCTGGCCGCCAAGGCCTACGGACGGCCGGTCGCGGGTGGCCGCGGCGGCTACGTCTCGTTCGCGGTGCCCGAACGGCCCGAGCTCGTGGCCCTCGTCTCCGCCGCGGCCGACGAGGCCGGTCGGCGCTGGAGCAACCACACCTGACCCGCTGGGCGGAGGCGTGCCGGGCGCTGTGCTTGGATCCTCGGGTGCTGCCCTTCCGCCAGGTCGATGTCTTCAGCGCCGAGCCGTGGCTCGGCAACCCGCTCGCCGTGGTCCACGACGCCGATGGCGTGAGCGAGGACCAGATGGCCCGCTTCGCTCGCTGGACGAACCTCTCCGAGACCACGTTCCTGTGCGCTCCGACCGATCCCCGGGCCGACTACCGCGTGCGCATCTGGACTCCCGGTGGCGAGCTCCCGTTCGCCGGCCACCCGACGATCGGCAGCGCCCACGCGTGGCTGGAGGCCGGAGGCGTCTCGCACGGTGATGTCGTGGTGCAGGAGTGCGGCGCCGGGCTCGTCGACGTACGCCGCTCGCCACGGCTCGGCTTCTCTGCCCCACCGCTGCGGCGCTCCGGGCCCGTGGACGGCGACCTGCAGCTGCGCGTGGTGCGGGCGCTGGGCGTCGAGGAGGCGGTCGTGCAGGACATGGCATGGATCGACAATGGCCCGGGCTGGATCGGCGTCGACATCGGCGCCGCGGAGGCGGTGCTCGACCTCGTACCCGACGTCGCTGCCTTCACCGACCTGAAGGTGACGGTGCTGGGTCGGTGGGATTCGGCTCGAGCCTCGGAGCTCGGCGCCGACGTCGAGGTGCGCGCGTTCTTCGCCGACGGGCGCGACTTCGCCGAGGACCCGGTCACGGGCAGCGCCAACGCTGGGCTCGCGCAGTGGCTGATCGGCGCGGGTGCGCTGCCCGAGGCCTACACCGCGCGTCAGGGAAGCGTCATCGGGCGCGAGGGCCGGGTGTGGGTCGAGGCCGATGCCGACGAGGTGTGGGTGTCCGGCGACGCCGTCACCCGGATCCTCGGCGAGGTCGACCTCGGCTGAGCCGATCGTCCCTCACAGCGCTCGCTCACGGACGAAGTCGTTCTCCCACTCCTCGCCGATGTGGAAACGCTTGGATCCCACGTGCTTGAAGCCGTGCCGGGCGTAGAACGCGTTGGCCCGCCCGTTCTCCTCCCTGACGCCGAGCCAGATCCCGGCGGCGCCGAGCTCCCGGGCCGTCTCGACGGTGGCGGTCATCAGCTGCGAGGCGGTGCCGGTGCCGTGGCGGTCGGGGTGGACGTAGCACCGCGCCAGCTCGATCGTCGGCCGCCTGCGGAGCACGCGTACGACATCGGCGTCGCTCGGCTCGCCGGACACGAGCATCGTGTAGCCCAGCGGGTCGGCATCGAGGTCGGCCGCGTCGGCGGCGATCAGCACGGTGCGGGCCGGATCGGCCAGGTGCTCGCGGAACAGCTGCTCGCCCAGGTGCTCGGCGATGTGGGCGGTCAGGGTCTCCGCTGCGGTCTGCGGGGTGCAGGCGAGCGGGAAGGTGAGGGCTGCCAGGCGCGACAGGCCGGGCGCGTCCTCCGGGACGGCGCGGCGGACGGTCACGGGCACCTGTCGGACACTACCCAAACGTCCTACCTCCGCCTGCTCTATGAGGGCGCTCGTCAGCTGATCTCCGGCAGCTCCTGCGCGGCGCCGAGCAGGACGCGGAACGGGTCGCCCTTCTCCGCCAGCCGGTCCAGCGCGGTGCGCACCGTCCAGCGGTCCGGGCGCAGGTCGGGGTCATCGAGCTCGTCCCAGGTGATCGGGACCGAGACGGGGGCGCCGGGACCGGGCCGTGGCGACCACGGCGCGACGAGCGTCTTGTTGACGGCGTTCTGCGTGTAGTCGAGCCGCGCGAGCCCCTTGCGTGCCTTGACCTCCCACTTCCAGCTCACCAGGTCGGGCACGACCTTGCCGACGGTCCTCGAGAGCTTCTCCACCCATGCCCTCGTGTCCTCGAAGGCGTACCCGTCGACCACCGGGACCCAGATCTGGATCCCGCGCCGGCCGGTCACCTTCGCCCGCGCCGTCACTCCGAGGTGGTCGAGTGCCGTGCGGTGCAGGCGTGCGAGCGCCAACAGCTCCTCCCACGTCGTGGCGGTTCCCGGGTCGAGGTCGACCAGGGCGTACGTCGGCTCGTGCGGCGCCTTCGTCCGGGAGGTCCACGGGTGCCACTCCAGCGCTCCGAAGTTGGCGGCCCAGACGAGTGCGGCCGGCTCGTCGGCGACCACGTACGTCTCCGTCTCGCCCTCGTCAGCGTCCGGGTTGTCCCAGGCGCCGAGCCACTCCGGGGCGTGGCGCGGACGCTCCTTGTGCCAGAAGCCCTTGGCCTGCGCGCCGTCGGGGTAGCGGTGCATGTTGAGGGCCCGGCCCTCGAGGTAGGGCAGCGCGTACGGCGCGATCCGTGCGGTGTAGGCCAGCAGCTCGCGCTTGGTGACCGGCGGGTCGCCCGGGAAGAGCTCCTTGTCGAGGTTGGTCACCTTGAGCCGGCGGCCGAAGACCTCCCACGTGCCCTGCTGCCCGAAGGACGCAAGCTCGTCGATCGCGTCGTCCGGCAACGGCTCGGGGACCAGGGAGATCGCGGCCTCGGCCGGGGGCGCACCGGAGCGCCAGAGCCGGTGTGGGTCGGCCAGCACTTCCTCGTTGGTGCGGCCGCTGAGGACCGATCGCGGGTGGTCCTCGGGGTCCCAGCCCTCGATCGCGTGCTCGTCGCGCTTGTGCAGGAGCATCCACGGCTCCCCGCTGCCGTCGGTGCCGCGTCGTACGAGCACGAGGCGGCCGCGCAGCTTGCGTCCGTGGACCTCGGCGTGCAGCTCCCCGCCGTCCACCGCTGCCCGCGGGTCGTCGGTCTTCACGGGCTCCCAGGTGCCGATGTCCCAGACGATGACGTCACCCCCGCCGTACTCGCGGGAGGGGATGACGCCCTCGAAGTCGAGGTACTCGATCGGGTGGTCCTCGACGTGCATCGCCAGCCGTCGCGAAGAGGGGTTCAGGGTCGGGCCCTTGGGGACCGCCCAGCTGACCAGGACGCCGTCGATCTCGAAGCGGAGGTCGTAGTGCAGACGGCTGGCGCGGTGGCGCTGCACCACGAACCGCGGCACGCCGTCCGATGGCTCAGCCCCGCCCGCAGGCTCAGGGGTGCGGCCGAAGTCCCGCTTGCGACGATAGGTCTCCAGCGGGTCGCCCATGGACCCATGGTGCCCCCGGTGCGGCTGGTCATGCGCTGGCCGCGGGTATCCGCGTGACCTGCGCGGGGTAAGGGTGCTGCAGGATGACAGAGAACAAGGAGGCACAGTGGGCCTGACTCAGGCGTTGCACGGCCGGCGCGGTCCGGAGGAGCTGGTGCTGGTGCGCCACGGCGAGAGCGTCGGGAACCTCGCCGACACCGAGGCGAGGGACGCCGGCGCCGACCGGCTCGAGCTGACGGCGCGCGACGCCGACGTGGAGCTCTCGGACAACGGCGAGGAGCAGGCGCGCACCCTCGGCCGATGGGTCGCGGACCTGGCGGAGCCCGACCGGCCGGACCTGGTGGTGAGCTCGCCCTACCGGAGGGCCGCGGACACGGCGCGGACCGCGCTCGGCGACCTGGGGTGCGAGCTGGTGTTCGACGAGCGGTTGCGCGAGCGGGACCTCGGGGTCTTCGACGGCCTCACCGGCAAGGGCATCCGGTCGCGCTACGCCGAGGAGGCGGAGCGACGCACCCACGTGGGCAAGTTCTACTACCAGCCTCCCTCCGGCGAGAGCTGGGCCGACGTCGTGCTGCGGGTGCGGAGCCTGCTCGCCGACCTGCGGGAGGGGTACGACGGGCGGCGCGTGTGGTTGTTCACCCACCAGGCGGTCATCATGTCGTTCCGCTACGCGCTCGAGGGCCTCGACGAGCAGAACCTGCTGGAGATCGACCGGACCATCCGCATCCCGAACGCGTCGGTGACCCGCTACCGCAGGCGGGACGGCGGTCTCGCGCTGGAGCACTTCGCCGACGACAGCCACCTGACCACCGGTCCGGCGGAGAAGACCGAGGAACCGGATCGTGTCGAGGAAGCGCCCGGTGCCTGACGGCACCGTCGTCGACGCCGGCCTCCTGCGGGGCTGGCCCCTTCCCGAGCCCGGGTCGGACAAGGAGGAACGCGGCCGGCTGCTGGTGGTGGCGGGAAGCCGGGAGACGCCGGGCGCCGGGCTGCTCGCGGTGGAGGCGGCGTTCCGGGTGGGCGCGGGAAAGGTGCAGCTGGCCACCGCCCGCTCCTGTGCGGCCTCGCTGGCGGTCGTCGCGCCCGAGCTGAGGGTGATCGGCCTGGCCGAGGACGAGGCCGGAAACATCGAGCCGGACGAGGCCGGCCGGGTGCTCGACCGCGCACGGGGGAGCAGCGCCGTGCTGCTCGGACCCGGCTTCATGGACCCTGCCTGCGCCGCCGTTCTGGTCGGGCGACTCCTACCGAGGCTGCAGGGCACCGTGGTGCTGGACGCGCTCGCGTCGGCGTACGTCACGGGCGGCCCGGAGCGGGTCGGGGACCTCGACGCCACCGTGGTGCTGACGCTCAACCCCGCCGAGCTCGCCCACTGCCTCGACATCGACGCGGACAAGGTGCAGGCCGACCTCGAGACGTACGCGGCCGCGCTGGCCCACCGCACCCGCGCTGTCGTCCTCTGCGGCGGCTCGACCAAGGTCGTCGCGCACGGGGACGACCTCTGGCGCGTCGAGGCCGGCAACTCCGGCCTCGGCACGGCCGGCTCCGGCGACGTCCAGTCCGGCCTTGTCACCGGTCTTCTCGCGCGGGGGGCCGAACCTGTCCAGGCCGCGGTCTGGGGTGCGTTCCTGCACGCCACGTCCGGCGACCGCCTCGCCGAGCGGGTCGGCCCCGTCGGCTACCTCGCCCGTGATCTGGCCGGCGAGGTGCCGGGGTTGCTGGCGGAACTCAGCCGATAGGCGCGCAGCGTGCCTGTTGGCTCGCCCGCGTCCTCGCAGGCGTGCCGATCAGTCGCGCGGAACCTGGACGGTGCCGCGAGGTGTGACCATGACCGAGAGACCGTAGGGTCCGGACCACAAGTAGGTGCCGGGGTCGATGCGTTCATAGCTCCAACGCCGTGTGGTCTTGGCTCGATGGTGCCGACGGCACAGGGGAGCGAGTGAGTCGGGGGAGGTCTGGCCCGGCGGACCGCCGTCACCGGGATCCTCGTAGGACTCGCGGTGGTCGAGGTCGCACTGTCGCGCCGCTCGCGAGCACCACGGGAAGACACACGCCTCGTCGCGCAGACGGACCTGCTCGGCCATCCGGGGTGGCGGGTCGTGCCGGTCGACGGACCATCGGTCGTCAGCGGCGACGTGGAGGACGGGTTGGATGGTCACTCGAGAGCGGCCGACCCAGTCGCGGATCAGGTCGAGGGTGACCGGCCCCAGGGACTCCGCCGAGCCGGTCGGACAGGCGCCGATGTCGGGTCGGTGGACTCTCCGGCGATGACGTCGGCGAGGGACGTATAGAGGTAGAGCCGGACCTTCGCATCCCGGCGGGCCAGGGCGCCGCGGCGTGCGGCCTCGTGCGCGGCAGGATCGTGACTCGTCAGGACGCTTGTCAGGTCCAGGCGTGCCTGGGCATCAGCAATCACGCCGAGGGCCTTGGCCTTGCGAATGCTGAGGTCGTCGGTGTCACCGAGGGCCCCCAGGTCCTCGGCCTCCGCACAGACGACGTCGCGGAAGCGGGTGAGGTCGAGGGTGTCGCCGGTGGCATGCAGCTCGGAGGTGCCGGCGAAGCAGTGGGGGTCGGGGTGGACCAGGATCACGTCCCAACCCGACCGGGCACTCTGCTCCCGATCGGTCTGGGCCTCGCCATCGCAGCGGGCTGCGGCTTCGGCGACGATCCGGTCAAGGGCCGCGATGCCCAGCGCCGAGACCCGGCCGGCGATCTGTCGGTCAAGCCACAGGGCGGCGTCGAGTGGCAGGTCGCGGGTCCGCGAGGCGACCCGCCGTGCCTTCCACACGGGCACGAGCAGCGCCCTCACCTGGTCCCATAGCAACGGCAGCCTGTGGTGCAGGTCGAGCGCATCGGCCAGGAGCGAGATGGCGGAGGCGGGGGAGCAACCCGTGGCGACGGCTAGGGGCTCGCTCGTGAAGGCTGCCACGGCAGGCGTGCCGGCTCCGCCCAGGGTCTCCGGCTCGGTGAGCACGGAGGGCAATGCCGGACCGCGGGGTGTCTCGCAGGCGTCGAGCGCAGGATGGGCGATCGCCCACTGGTAGGCGAGCCGCAGCTTGTGGACCTCTGCCTCCCGGATGAGTGACTCGACCTCGCTCACCTCCGACAGCAGCGCGCCCTCAGCCAGGCCCTCGAGCTCACGCGTGACCTCGGTCCGCGGGTGGGGTCCGGTTGCTGTCATGGGACCAGTCAAGCAGGGACCACCGACACTCTGACCTGCGCGAATGCAGCATGTGGAGAAGTGCTTTTCGAACGCAGCCCGAACACGATGGCGCGGTGTTTTCGAGGCCCGACGGGCCCGCGCCGCGGCGACCGAGCTAGAAAGCCTCGGCGCGCTCGGCGCACAACCAGGCCTCCACGACCGCCCCCGACGAGAGCGTGACCGGCGCGAGCACGCGCTCGTAGCCAGGTCCCTCGAACTCGTCGAGGCGCTCCCACTCGCCGTCGAGGGCGTCCGACGACAGGACGAATCCCGCCACCTCGTTGGCGTCGGGCCTCAGCACGAGCGCGGGGTAGCCGGCTGTGGCGCCCCAGCCACGCTCCATGAGGTCGCCGCGGACGGTGCCCTCCTCCCACTCACCCGCGACGCCGGCGAGCACATGGGCGTTGGGACGGCCTGGGGCGAGGGTGCCGTAGACGAACAGTCGGTGCATCAGCCCAGGGATCCCAGCCATGCATCGATCGGGACGTCCCCGTCGCCGAAGACCAGTGTGCGGCGCGAGGCCCGGGGGTCCTCGAGCACCGCCACCGCGACCTGGGCGACGAGCTCGCGCGAGGTCACGTCGCCGTCCCTGAAACGAGCGTCGGGGTTGACCGAGCCGGTGCCGGGCTCGAGCGTCAAGGTGCCGGGCCCCAGGATCGTCCAGTCGAGGTCGGTGCCGCGCAGGTGATCGTCGGCGGCGATCTTGGCGTCCTGGTAGCGCCGGAACGGATTGTCCGCTGGCACCAGCACCTCCGGGGACGAGCCGGAGAACGACACCATGACGTAGCGGGTGACGCCGGCTGCTCGCGCGGCCTCCATCGAGCGGATGGCGGCATCGCGGTCGACGGCGTCGGTGCGAGCCGGGTCGCCACCGCCGGCCCCTGCGGACCAGACGACCGCGTCCTGACCGGAGAGCATCGCTGCGAGGCTCTCCACGTCGGCGTCCTCCACCGAGGACACGGCTGCGGTGGCGCCCGTCGCCTCGACGTCGGGGACGTGGCTCGGGTCGCGGACGACCGAGGTGACCTGATGACCCGCCTCGACGAGCATCGGGGCCAGGAGGAGCGCGATCTTGCCGTGTCCGCCGACGATGGTGACTCGCATGGACGTGACGCTACCTGCGCCCGGGCTAGGTTGGCGCGGTGCAGACCTCCACCCACGGCCTGACCATCGGCGAGACCGAGGTCCGCAAGGAGTTCGTCGCCGACCACGAGGCGCAGGCCGAGCGGGAGTGGGCCTGCCTGACCCTGCTCGCCGAGCACGCACCCGGACTCGCCCCCCGCCCGCTGCGGCGGGAGGACGGCGACACCCCGGTCATCGTGATGGAGCGGATCCCTGGTGAGCCACTCGGACCCATTCCGCTGACGACCCTCCAGCACGCGGCCCTCGGGTCGACGCTGCGGAGGCTGTACGACGTACCGGTCGACGTCGTGCGCGCCGCGGGCGTGGGGGCCCGGAGGTATGGCGCGCCCGAGCATGCTCCGATCCTGGTCGAGTGGTTGGGGGACGACTACGAGCTGGGCGAGTGCCTCGACCCGGCGCTGGTCGAGGAGGCGCTCGACGCAGCGCGGGCCTGGGTCGCGGATCCGCCTCTTCCGGAGCCGCGCCTGACCGCTCTCGGGATCGCCGACCTCAACCCGCCCAACGTGCTTGTGCACGGACGGGTCGCCCGGCTCGTGGACTTCGAGGACGGCGGCCTCAGCGACCCGGCGTACGAGCTCGCCGACCACGTCGAGCACCTCGGCAGCCGCCTGCCCGGCGTGTACGACGCCCGCGCACTGGCCGACGCGGTCGGCCTGGACGCCGAGGGGAGGGAGCGGATGGCCGCCTACCGCCCGTTGTGGGCCGCCTTCTGGCTGGCGATGCTGCTGCCGGGCAACGGAGGGTGGCGACGTAACCCGCCCGGCACCACCGAGGACCAGGCCGCGCATTTCATGGCTCTCGCGGGCCGCGACTAGACTGGCGCGTCGGCGCGGGCCTCCCGCCCAGCGCTGCACCTTGACATCTGGAAACTCGACGAAGGCGGAGATCGAGCACATGGCAACCACCAACGACCTCAAGAACGGCATGGTCCTCAGGATCGAGGGGCAGCTCTGGGCCGTCGTCGAGTTCCAGCACGTGAAGCCCGGCAAGGGCCCGGCGTTCGTGCGCACCAAGCTCCGCAACGTCGAGTCCGGCAAGAACGTCGACAAGACCTTCAACGCCGGCACCAAGGTCGAGACCGCCAACGTCGACAAGCGGACCATGCAGTACCTCTACAACGACGGCTCGTCCTACGTCTTCATGGACACCAGCACCTACGAGCAGCTCGAGGTCACGCCCGAGGTCGTCGGCGACGCCAAGAACTTCATGCTGGAGAACCAGGAGGCGATCGTCGCCACCAACGATGGCCGCGTCCTCTTCATCGAGCTGCCCGCGTCGGTCGAGCTGCTCATCGCCGAGACCGAGCCCGGACTGCAGGGCGACCGCTCCACCGGCGGCACCAAGCCGGCCACGCTCGAGACCGGTCACACGATCGCGGTGCCGCTCTTCATCACCACCGGCGAGAAGGTCAAGGTCGACACCCGCGACTCCTCCTATCTCGGCCGCGTCAAGGGCTGAGCACCCAGGTGGCTGCCCGTTCGAAGGCCCGCAAGCGCGCGCTGGACATCCTGTTCGCCTCCGAGCTCCGCTCGGAGGATCCCGTCGTGGCGCTCGACCGCGCCATCGAGGCCGGCGAGGGGCCGACCAACGACTACACCAGCACGCTCGTGCGGGGCGTGGTCGAGCACCTGCCCCGCATCGACGAGGTGCTGACGACCTACAGCAAGGGCTGGACGCTCACCCGCATGCCGGCGGTGGACCGCAACGTGCTGCGCATCGGCGTCTTCGAGCTGTTGTGGGGGGATGACGACGTGCCCGAGTCGGTCGCGGTCAGCGAGGCGTTGCACCTGGTGCAGGACCTCTCCACCGACGACTCCCCGGCCTTCGTCAACGGACTGCTCGGCTCGGTCATGCGCGACCGCGCCAGCCTGGTCTGACAGGCCTCACCCTCAGGGGTTGACGGCACTCGCCGGGATCGGTCGCAGGACCTAGGTTGGCGCCATGAACGCTTCCGACGTCGCCGAGCAGGTCCACGCCAGCAACTGGCTGGACCACGCGATCCGCGCGGGGCTCGTGGCCTACGGACTCGTCCACCTCCTCGTCGCCTGGCTCGCCCTCCAGCTGGCGTTCGGCGAGAAGGCGGACAGCGCCTCCAACAGCGGCGCGCTCCAGCTGCTCGCCGAGCAGCCGCTCGGTGAGGTGCTGGTGTGGCTGGTCGCCGGGGGCATGTTCCTGCTGGTGCTGTGGCGCCTGCTCGAGTTCGCCTTCGGCTACCCCGAGGTGTCCGACAAGGCCAAGCGCTGGCGCAAGCGGGCCACGTCGCTCGGCAAGGCCGTGATCTACGGCGCGATCGGATGGAGCGCGGTCAAGACCGCCACTGGCGACGCGTCGAAGGGCGGCACCGACTCCACCACCGCCAAGCTGATGCAGCTGTCCGGCGGTCAGCTGATCGTCGGTGCCGTCGGGCTTGCGATCATCGCGTACGGCATCTCGCTCGTGGTCCGCGGTTGGACCGAGAAGTTCAGGGAGCACCTGGACGCGCAGGGGCAGCTGGGCCAGGAGGGGTCGGCGTACGTCCTGCTCGGCAAGGTCGGCTACATCGCCAAGGGCATCGCCATCGGCATCGTCGGCGGGCTGTTCTGCTATGCCGCGATCACGCACAAGGCGAAGAAGTCGGGCGGCCTCGACCAGGCGCTGCAGACCGTGCTGGAGCAGCCGTTCGGCCCCGTCCTGCTCACGGCGATCGCCGTCGGCATCGCGGCGTACGGGCTGTTCTGCTTCGCCCGGGCCAAGCACCTCTCGCGCTGACGTCAGGCACCGGTCTTCGTCAGCGGGGTGTGCCGATCGCGACGGCGAGCGCGGTCGCGACCATGTGGTCACGCACCTGCTCCGCGGTGACACGGCTGATGCGGGGTACGCCGGGAGCCTCCTCCGACACGAGCATGGCCACCCGGCCGAGCTGCAGCGTGCCCAGGCCACTGGCGTAGAGCATGTTGGCCAGCAGCGCCGGGTCCTCGACGTGGAAGTCGCCGCTCGCGGCGCCGGCCTGGATCGTGTCGGTCAGCACCGAGAGACAGCCGCCGATCGCCTGACCGAGGCGGTACATCGCGCTCTCGCTGACCTCCTGGAGAAGGTCGCCACCAGGGCGGCGCATGATCGACTGGGCACAGTCGACGAAGGCAGGGTGGGCCAGGCCGTAGGCGACGAACGCCTCGACCAGCCGCACGAGCTGGGCGCGCGGTTCGTCGGTCGAGTCGGCCGCCTCCTGGAGGGCGAGCCTGAGCTCGTCGAGGTACTGCACCAGGGTGAGGCTGAACAGCTCCTCCTTGCCGGTGAAGTGGCGATAGATGATCGCGCGATTGATGCCGACGGCCTGGGCGATGTCCTCGATCTGCGCGTCACGCACCCCGCGCTCGTCGAAGAGGCGGCGGGTCGCAGCGATGATCTCGGCCTCGCGGAGCCGTCGCCGCGCGGCCGCGGTGCCGCCGCGCCCGGTGACCGACGGCGACGACGACTCGGAGCTCATGGGTCAAGTCTAGAGACGGCGGCGCGCACGCCCCGTCTGTGGTTCGATGCCGGCATGGCTCTTCACGGACGTCGTCGCCTCCTCACGACCCTGGTCGTGGCCCTGCTCGGCGCGACCTTCCTCTCGGTGTCCGTTCTTGCGTCGCCGGCGCAAGCCGCCATCTCCACCCTGGACGAGGGACGGTTCGCCGGCACGGCACGCCTGCCGAACTGCTCGGCATCGGTCGTGCGGTGGGCGTCCGCTCTGGACGAGGACCCCGCCGTCGTGCTGACCAACGGCCACTGCGTGCTCCCCCGCTTCCTCGGCGCGCGAGAGGTCCTGGTGGACCAGAAGCAGTACAAGCTGATCGAGCTCCTCGACGGTCGCGGCAAGGTGGCCATGACGGTGCGTGGAGTCCGCCTGCGCTACGCCACGATGTACCGCACCGACCTGGCGATCTACGAGCTGCGCGAGTCGTACGCCGACCTCGCCGCAGGGGGAGTCACCCCGCTGGCGCTGGCCGCCCGTGGACCGTCGCGCGGCGACTCGATCCGCATCCCCTCCGGCTACTGGGGTGAGCAGCGTTCGTGCGTCACCACCGGCACCGTCCACCGGCTGCACGAGCGCGAGTGGGACTGGTGGCGCTCGATCCGGCTGCCGGCCCGTGACGGCTGCGCGATCCGGGGCGGCTACTCCGGCGCGCCGATCATCGACCAGACCACCGGTGCGGTCGTCGGCGTCGCGAACACGGCGTACATCGGCGGTCGGCGCTGCATCGACTCGGCCTGCGAGGAGGACAAGCGCGGCGTCGTGCGGATGGTCCGGCACATGAACTACGGCCAGCAGACGGCGTGGATCACCACCTGCATCGGCGCGGACCGCCGGTTCGACCTCGACGTGGCGGGCTGCCGGCTGGCGAAACCTCGCGGCTGACGCCCTACTCGCCCGTGTGGGCGCGCACCATCTCGATGGTGTCCGCCTCGTGGGGTCCCTTGTCGTCGCGGTAGCGCACCACCCGTGCGAACCGCAGGGCGACGCCACCGGGATAGCGCGTGGAGCGCTGGAGGCCGTCGAAGGCGATCTCCACGACCTGCTCGGGCCGGAGCTGGACGACGTAGGACGACCGGTCGACCGGTGAGACGGCGAGCTCGGTGAAGCGCTCGGTCTGCCACGCCAGCATCTCGTCCGTCATGCCCTTGAACGTCTTGCCCAGCATCACGAACCCGGTCGGGGAGGAGTCGTCGCGCGCCCCGAGGTGGATGTTGGAGAGCCAGCCCTCGCGACGACCGGATCCCCACTCGACCGCCAGCACGACCAGGTCGAGGGTGTGGACCGGCTTGACCTTGACCCACGCAGAGCCCCGGCGACCGGCGGCGTAGGGGGCGGACAGGTCCTTGAGGACGACGCCCTCGTGCCCGGCTGCCACAGTCTCGGCCGCGAAGGCGTCGGCGGCTGCCGGGTCGGAGGTGACCAGGCGGCGCACTCGGTGCTGCTCGGGCACGAGGGCGTCCAGCGCCGCGAGCCGCTCACGGCCGGGAGAGTCGAGCAGGTCGCGACCGTCGACATGGAGAAGGTCGAAGAAGTGGGGCGTGACGGTCACCCCCGAGTCCTGGGCCGTGCGGCTCGCGGTGTCCTGGAAGGCCATCGGCCGACCGTCATCGGTCAGGGCGAGGGCCTCGCCGTCGAGGACGAAGCGGTCCGCGGACAGCGACCGCGCCACCTCGACCACCTCCGGGAGCCGGCCGGTGATGTCGTCGAGGCTCCGGGTCACCACGAGCACCTCGTCGCCGTCGCGGTGCACCTGGATCCGGATGCCGTCGAGCTTGGCGTCGATCGCCACCACTGTCGTGCCGTCGGGGGAGAGCCCGGTCATCGCCGTCGTCACGTCGGGCGCGCTGGAGGCGAGCATCGGCATGATCGGCCGGCCCACCTCGAGCCCGATCGCGGCGAGCGCCTCCTCACCATCGAACGCGGCCCCGGCCGCCGCGACCGTGCTGCCGGCGAGCATCGCGGCTCGGCGTACGGCAGCGAGCGGGACGGCGGCGACCTGGGCCACCGCCTCCTGGGTCACCGCGTCGAGCGCGCCCTGGCGGACGTTGCCGGTCACGACTGCCCGCAGCCACGCCTGCTCCGCGGCCGTGGCGCGCCCGAACAGCGCGACCACCGCGTCGCGACGCGCCTGCTGGGAGCCGGGGCCGGCCAGGCCCGCCATCGCCTCGAAGGCCTCGTGCACCTCGAGCACCGTCAGCGACGGCTCGGCCGCGGGCGCGGGCAGGTCGCTCACCCCGCGCCAGCCCAGACCGGTGCGGCGCTGCCGCAGCGCACCCCCGAGGTAGGACACGACGACCTCGAGCTCGGCCGGCTCGACCCGGGAAAGCGTCTCCGCGAGCGCGGCCACCTTTGCCTTGCGGGAGCGGGTGGCGGCGACCGCGGTGGAGGTCGCGACGAGGTCGGCGAGCAACATGGCCCCATCCTGCCGCCCGCCACCGACACCGGCTCACCCGAAGGGGGAGGCGAAGGGGGAGGATGGTCAGGTGGACCGCTCCGTGACCGACCCCCAGCTCTACGTCCCGCACTTCAACGTGATGGTGGCGGACGACGTACGCCCGTTCGTCGACGAGATCGCCACCGCGCAGCTCGTCACCGTGGGCGACGACGGCCTGCCCGACGCGACGTTCCTGCCCGTGCTGTGGGAGGGCGAGCGCCTGGTCGGCCACCTCGCCCGCGCCAACGCCCACTGGCGACGGATCATCGACGGCTCACCGGCGCTCGCGATCGTGACCGGGCCGGACACCTACGTCAGCCCGAGCTGGTACGCCACGAAGGCTGAGCACGGGAAGGTCGTTCCGACGTGGAACTACTCCGCGGTCCACCTGCGCGGCCGGATCCGGGTCCACGACGACCCCGACTGGGTGCGCGCCCTCGTCACCCGCCTCAGCGACCGCCACGAGCAGCCGCGCGAGGAGCCTTGGCACGTCACCGACGCGCCCGAGGGCTTCGTCACCAAGAACCTCCGCGCGATCGTCGGCGTGGAGCTGGTCGTGGAGCAGGTCGAGGCCAAGGCCAAGCTGAGCCAGAACCGCTCCGACGAGGACCGGGCGGGCGTCGCGGCGGGCCTGACGGCAGACGGCAAGGACCCCGAAGGCCTGGTCCTCCCCTGAGGGAGGACGCTCCGCGGCACCCGGGGGTCAGCGCGTGGCCCCGTCGCCACAAACGGCGTCGAGGTAGCGGATCAGGGCGAGCTCCATCGACGCGTCGTGATCTCCGCCGGTGTCCATGTGGATGTCTCCGCGGTCGTCCTGCCAGGTGAGGGTGAACGGCTGGGCGCTCGGGGTCCATTCGGCCGCGAACCCGCAGTCTCGTGGGGTGATCTCCAGGCGGATCCGCTCGAAGGAATGGTTGACGGACAGCTCGACAGGTAGCGCGGGAACCCGAATCTTGAGGCTTCCGCCGGGGCGGTGGATCCTCGTCACTGTCGTGATGCCGGGACCCCGACTGTGCAGCAGCACGGCGTCGATCCGCAACGGATCGGTCCCGATGGCGCCGTTCCGATCGTTCGGTCGTGTCGGCGCGACCACTCTGCTGAGGACGAGCCGCACCTCGGCACCGGTCGCGGCCGTCGGGGAGGGCGCTCTCGCCTCCCGGGACGACCGATCGTCCCACCACCAGGCCGCGCCACCGCCCCCCATCACACCCAGCAGGAACGCCATGAGGACGACGCCGCGCCGTCGCCATGCAGGCGTGAGCCGCTCGACCAGCGGCGCTCGAGTGGGACCACTCCGCAGGATCTCCCGCTCCGGCGCGGGGTGCTGCTCCGAGGCATCCACGCAAGAACGATACCGGCGGCCGGCTCGTGACGAGGGTCTGTCGGCGGCGTTCGGACCCTACTCGCCGATCCGCGTCCGCACCTCGTAGAGCTCGGGGAAGAAGGTCAGGCTGAGGGCCCGGCGCAGGAAGTCGACGCCGGACGACCCGCCGGTGCCGACCTTGTGGCCGATGACGCGCTGGACGACCTGGAGGTGGCGGAAGCGCCACTGCTGGAAGTTGTCCTCGATGTCGACCAGCTCCTCGCAGGTCTCGTAGACGCCCCAGTGCTGGGCGGGCGCGGCGTAGACACCGGCGAAGACCTGGACCAGGTCGTCGTCGGTCGTGTGCGGCTGCGACCAGTCGCGGTCCAGCAGCCGCTGGGGGATGTCGTACCCCTGCCGGGCGAGGTGGGCGAGGAACTCGTCGTAGAGCGACGGCTCGTGCAGCAGCTCCTCGAGGGCGGCCTGCGCGGACTCGTCGTGGGAGAAGACCTTGACCATGTCGGCGTTCTTGTTGCCGAGCAGGAACTCGACCTCGCGGTACTGCGCCGACTGGAAGCCGGAGCTGGTCGCCAGGAAGGGCCGGATCTCGGCGTACTCGCTCGGCGTCAACGTGGCCAGCACGGACCACTGGTCGGTGAGGGTGTGCTGGATGTGCTTGATCCGCGCCATCCGCTTCAACGCTGGGGCGAGGTCGTCGGTGCGGATCAGGGCACGAGCCGAGCGGAGCTCGTGGATCATCAGCTTGAGCCACAGCTCGCTCGTCTGGTGCTGCACGATGAAGAGCAGCTCGTCGTGCTGCGGCGGGTCCGACAGGGGCTGTTGGGCGGCGAGGAGCACGTCGAGGCGGAGGTAGTCGCCGTAGGACATCGACCGGGAGAAGTCGCGCTGGATCCCCTCCTCCAGGTCGCGCCGGTTGGGGTTGTCGGCCGCTGCTTCGCCCATGGCTGCAACCTAGCCGCTCGATGGTCGGTGGTCTCGTCTACGGTCGTGACATGTCCTCCCTCGCAGGTGGCGAGCGCACCCGCACCTGGCAGCCGTCCTGGCCGTGCGCCGTGGGGCAGGTCCTGCGGGTCCAGCGCCGCGGCAGCGGGGACCCGACCCACCGCATCGAGGACTCGGGACGCCACTGGCGCGCCATGCGTACGCCGCTGGGGCCGGCGACGCTGTGCGTGCAGCCCCGGCCGTCGTCGGGCGACGTGCTCGGCCGTGCGTGGGGCGCGGGCGCGGAGTGGGCATTGGACCGGATGCCGTCCCTGCTCGGCGCCGACGACGACCCGACGGGGTTCGAGCCGCTCCACCCCGAGGTCGCCGAGGGCTGGCGCCGCCACCGGCACTGGCGCATCGGCGCCACCGGCCTGGTGATGGAGTCGCTGGTGCCCTCGATCCTCGAGCAGAAGGTGACCGGCAAGCAGGCCTTCGGGTCGTTCCGCGGGCTCGTCCGGCGCCACGGCGAGCCCGCCCCGGGACCGGTCTCGGCCCTGCGCCTGATGGTCCAGCCGGCTCCCGCGACGATCGCGGCGATCCCGTCGTGGGAGTGGCTCAAGCTCCAGGTCGACCCCGCCCGCTCGCGCACGGTCGTCACGGCGTGCCGGCTCGCGCCCTCGCTGGAGCGGATCGCCGAGGTGGCCGCCGACGAGGCCGACCGCCGTCTCCGGTCCGTGCCCGGGATCGGCGTGTGGACCAGCGCGGAGGTGCGCCAGCGCGCGCTCGGCGACCCCGATGCCGTGAGCTTCGGTGACTACCACCTCGCCAACTGGGTGGGCTGGGCGCTCTTCGGCCGCGACATCACCGACGACGAGCTGGCCGTCGCCCTCGAGCCCTATCGACCCCAGCGGGGGCGGGCCGCGGCGATGGCGATGGCCGGGGGCCGCGCCCGGCCCAGGCGCGGACCGCGGATGAACGTCCCGACGCACCTCCCGACGCGCTGACGCTGCGGCAGCCCGACCTGGTCCAGACCCCCTGAATTGAGGTCGCCACCCCCGAGGGGCGCGAGTAGCGTCAACGCTCTGCGGAGGCATTGAGGGAGGCCGGCGATGAGCGACGTCGATCCTGTCCTGCTGCTGGCCACGACCGACGCGGCTACGAGGACCGTGCTGGAGTCGGAGCTACGGCGGCGCTACGGAGGCGACTACGAGGTGGTCGTCTGCGCGGACTACGCCCACGCGCGAGCCGTGCTCGAGGGACTGAAGCGGTGGCAGCGGCAGGTCGCACTGGTGCTCGCCTGCTACGGCCCGGACGACCGCGAAGGCCTCGACTTCCTGCGCCGGGCCTATTCGCTGCATCCCTCCGCCAAGCGAGCCATCTGTGCCGTGTGGGGCGACTTCGCCAGCACGTCCGACGTGTTCGCCGCCATCGGGCAGGGGCACGCCGAGCTGGTGCTGCTGAGGCCCGAGCGCCGCCGCGACGAGGAGTTCCACGGGGCCGTCGTCGACGCCTTGGACGACTGGCACCTGGCCCAGGGCATCGGCTTCGAGGCCGTCCGGATCATCGGCGAGCAGCGCGACGAGCGGACCCACTCGCTCCGTGACTCGTTCGGACGCAACCACATCCCGGTGGGCTTCCACCAGGTCGGTACGGCGTCAGCTGCCCGGCTGCTCGCGGGGCTCGGCCTGACTGACCCGCAGCTGCCCGTCGTCCAGCTCGCCTTCACCTCACCGCCTACGACCCTGGAGGCGCCGAGCGACCTCGACATCGCGGACGCGTTCGGCCTGATGGCGCCGTTGACTCCCGACCGCGTGTACGACGTCGTGGTGGTCGGCGCGGGTCCCAGCGGACTGGCTGCGGCCGTCTACGCCTCTTCCGAGGGGTTGTCGACGCTGGTCGTCGAGCAACAAGCGGTCGGCGGGCAGGCCGGCACGTCCTCGCTCATCCGCAACTACCCCGGCTTCTCGCGCGGGGTCAGCGGTGCTCACCTGGCCTTCCGGTCCTTCCAGCAGGCATGGGCGTTCGGGACCGAGTACAGCTTCATGAGGCCGGTCGAGTCGCTGGGGACCGAGGGTGGGCTCCGCACGGTCTCGATGGGCGACGGTAGCCGGGTGCGAGCCCGCAGCGTCGTGATCGCGACCGGGGTCGATTACCGCCGCCTCGACGTCCCGGAGCTCGAGTCGTTGGTCGGCCGAGGTGTCTACTACGGCGCTGCCGTTGCTGAGGCGCCGTCGATGGCCGGCGAGGATGTGTTCGTCGTGGGTGGCGGCAACTCGGCCGGGCAGGCCGCGCTCCACCTCGCCCGGTACGCCCGCCAGGTCACGCTGCTGGTCCGCGGGCCGTCGCTTGCCGCGAGCATGTCGGACTACCTCATCTCGCAGCTCGAGGCCACCCGCAACGTCACCCTTCGCTACCGGACGGCCGTGGTCGGCGGCCGGAGCGACGACGACGGGTGCCTGGCGGGCCTGACCCTGGGCGACCCGCACGGGACGACGACGGAGGAGGTCACCGCGGGCGGGCTGTTCGTGCTGATCGGGTCGATGCCGCGCACCTCGTGGCTCCCGGACGAGGTGGAGCGGGACCAGGCGGGCTTCGTGCGTACCGGGCGCGAGGTCACGACTGCCACGGACGGCACGATGCGACTGTCGTTGGAGACCAGCCTGTCGGGTGTCTTCGCGGTCGGCGACGTCCGCGCGGGGTCGATCAAGCGCGTCGCCACCGCGGTCGGTGACGGCGCCACGGTCATCGCGACGCTGCACGGCTACCTCGCTGCGCATCCGGCGCCCGCCACGTCGTCATGAGCGGTGACCACCTCGCGCGCAGGGACACCCCGGTGGCGGCTCCGATGCGCGTCATCCTGGTTGCGGCAGCCTTCCTGGTCTTCCTCGCGGGCCTCCAGCTCACCGTCTTCGCGACGCGCACCGACGAGTGGTTCTCGTGGACCATCGACGTCCCCATGACCGCGGTCTTCCTTGGTGCCGCTTACTGGTCCAGCGCGGTGCTGGAGGTCGCCGGCGCCCGGTCCGCGGGCTGGGGACGGGCCCGGCTGACCGTCTGGGCCGTGCTGGTCTTCACGGTGCTCACCCTCGTGGTCACGCTCGTCCACCTCGACAAGTTCCACCTCGGCGCCGAGCAGCCGACGAGTGCGCGACTGGTCGCCTGGGGATGGCTCGCGATCTACGCCGGGGTCCCGGTGGCGATGGTGGTGGCGCTGGTGCTGCAGGAGCGCAGTCGGGGGAGGGCTACCCCGGACGTCGTACGCCGGCCGCTGCCCGCCGGCCTCCGCATCCTCCTGGCGGTGCTCGCCGTGGTGCTGATCGGCGCCGGTGCGGCGCTGCTGGTCTCGCCCACGTGGGCCGCTGGGGCCTGGTCGTGGCCGCTGACCCCTCTGACGGCGCGGGCGGTCGGCGCCTGGCTCGTGGGGCTCGGCTGGGCCGCCGCGCACGCGTTCGTGCTCGACGACGCGCACCGGGTCCGGCCGCTGGGACTGACCGGGACCGCCTTCGTCCTGCTGCAGTCGGTGGCCCTGCTCCGCCACGGCGATGCGCTCGACTGGTCGGGCTGGCGGGCTGCGGCGTACGTCGTCGGGCTGGCGTGGATCGGCGTCGTGGCCACCTGGATCCTGCTGCTCAGAGCAGCGGGCGCAGGGGTGCCAGGAAGCTCTCGGTGAACTTGCGGTTGAGGTCGCGCGCCTCCCACTCGGCCAGCGTGAGCTCGAGGCAGTTGGTCTCGTCGGTGCGGAAGACGTCCTCCATCACCTCGGCGAAGGCCGGGTCGATGACCTCGAGGTTGATCTCGTAGTTGCCCTGGAGGCTGAGCCGGTCGATGTTGGCGGTGCCGACGGTCGCCCAGTTGCCGTCGATGGTCGCGGTCTTGGCGTGCACCATGGCGTCCTTGAAGCGCAGGATGCGGGCGCCCGACGCGAGCAGCTGGCCGTAGTAGCCACGCGAGATCCAGTCCGCCACGATGTGGTTGGACTTCAGCGGCAGCAGGATGCGTACGTCGACCCCGCGCTGTGCCGCCTCGGCGAGCGAGTCGACGAAGTCCTGGTCGGGCAGGAAGTAGGCGGTGGTGAGCCAGATGTTGCGGCTCGCCCGGTTGATCGCCTCGAGGTACATGCTGCGGATCGGGAAGTTCCACTGGCGCGGGATGTTGCGGTGGATCCGGATCTGCGGGTCCCAGTCCGACGCGGTCTCCAGCAGGAGCGGTCGCTCGCTGCGCGTCAGCCGCCGGCGACGGTTGAGGTTCCAGAAGTCGGCGAAGGCGCGCTTGACGTCCCAGACCCCGGGGCCGGTGATCCGCACGTGCGTGTCGCGCCACTCCGTGGCGTACGCCGAGCCGATGTTGTAGCCGCCGAGGAAGGCGACCTCCTCGTCGACGACCAGCAGCTTGCGGTGGTTGCGGCCGTAGCGGCGCAGGTCCCAGACCCGGAGCCCGGCGTTCCAGATCGGGTATCGCATCACCTTCAGGGACGGGGAGAACCGCTTGAAGGCGGGGGAGACGACCATGTTGGCGAAGCCGTCGTAGATGCAGTGGACGTCGACGCCCCGGTCGGCGGCGGCGGTGAGCGCGGTCTTGAACTTCCACCCGATCTCGTCGCCCTTCCAGATGTAGGTCTCGAAGAGGATCTGCTTCCGAGCGCCGTCGATGGCCGCCAGCATGTCGTCGTACAGGTCGCGCCCGAAGGTGTACGTCGTGATCTCGCCGGCACCGACCGGCACGGTCTGCGGGCCGGTCACCGGGAACGGCTTGGGCTTCTTGCCGCGGCGGCGGTAGGAGTCGACGAGCGACAGCGCGATCGCGAGGCCGAGCTGGAGGCCGACGAGCCCGAGCAGGGTCCGCCGGACGGCGGTCAGCGTGCGAGCGACGGTCACGGGGTCAATGTAGCCAGCACCAGCCAGCGAGGTGTGGTCACTTCCTCCCGAAGCGCGGCGAGGAGTCAGGCCAGCCCGAGCGCGGCGTAGCGTGCGACGTCGCACGGCTGGTCCGCGAGGATGCGGAAGAGCGCGGCCCGCAGCATCGCCTGCCGGTGGAGGCCGGATCGCCAGTCGTCGAGCGTGTCGGCGGGAGCGCCGAACCACAGGCCGGCGTCCAGGACGCACACCGCCTCCGCCCACAACGGCGAGCGCCAGGCGGGGGAGAGGTCGATGACGAACGGGGTGCCTGCCGCATCCAGCAGCACGTTGCCGGCGAGGTCGGCGTGGACGAGCTGCTCCCGGCCGAGGGAGGTGTCGTCCAGCTCAGCAGCCAGCGCGGCGACCAGGTCGCGATGACCCGGTTCGGACCGGGTGCGCGCGGCGCGGACCGCAGCGTCGGCGTCGTACGCCTGCCGCTCGGCGACAGCCCACCGGTCCGTGCGTGCGTCGAGGCCGTCGGGTCGCACCGGAACGGCGCCGGCGAGGCGGGCGTGCAGGAGGTGGGCGGTGGCCCGCAGTGTCGGCAGGTCGTGGCACGGGGTCGTGCCCGGCTCGAACCGGGTCGCGGCCCAGCCGTCGACGACCAGCCTGCCGTCGCGAGCCGGGACAGGCAGGGCGAGCCGGACGGAACGCGGCGCCTCCTCGTCGAGCCGGACCGCGAGCCGGGCCTGGACGGGGGCCAGCCAGCCGAGCTGCGTCGCGTCGCGACCGGGGGAGAGCACGAGGTCGCCGGCGCGCCAGCTGGTGCCCTGACCGCCCTCGAGCGGCTCGAGCAGCCCGTCGGCGGCGAACAGGTCCAGGACGTGGTCCGGCGGGCCATGGGTCATCGGCGGTAGACGACCTCGGCCGGACCGTTGCCGTGGGCGTAGCGGAGGACCAGCTCCGTACGTCCGGCACGCTCGCGCACCTCGAGCACGGGCTCGGACAGGGCGTTGCCGACGGCCATCTCCTGGTCCATCAGCCGATCGGGGCACTCGCCGTGCCACTCCGCGCGAGCGACGTGTGGTGCACCGCGCCACTCCAGCCAGCGTCCCTCCAGCACCCGGCAGCCGGTGCTCGCGGAGATCCGTCCACCGGTATCGCCGCCCTGCCCGAGGCGGACGAAGGGTCGCCGTCCGCGCTCCCACGTCGGCCGGTGGACGACACCCGCGTCGTCGGTCCACGCGGCGAGGACCCACCGCCGGTCGACCACGTCCGCGCGCGGCCACGGCTCCTGGAGGCGGAGCTCGAGGTGGTCGTCCGCCCCGGTCATGGTGAGCGTGTCCCCGTCCCGGGTGACCGTGTCGACCTCGGTCAGCGCGGAGAGGTACGCCGACTCGAGCGCCTCCGGCTCCTGGCCGCAGCCCATCAGGGTCCGTTCGATGCCCGAGCCGGGAACCTCGAACGAGTCGCCGTCGAGCTCGTAGTCGGCGCCGTAGTCGTTGCACGGCGCTTTGCCGCCCATGCCGTCGTCGTCGAAGGTCAGCGTGACGTGCGTGTCGGGCGTCACCACCAGCGGACCGTCGGCCGTCCGTCCGGACACGAGCAGCCACGTGCCGGCCAGGGCGGAGTCCGGGTCGCCGCTGTCCGGCTCGCCGATGCCGGCCGAGCACCCGGTCCCAGCCAAGGCGATCGCCAGCGCCACCACGCCGAGCCCCCGTCGTGCTCCCATGGAGGAAGTCTGGCGGCCGCGGGTCACGAGGGGGTCACGGCTCGCTCACGAGCAGCTCGGGTGGCGCTGTCGGTGGCCCCGTCTAGGCTCGACGCATGCGTCCGATCACCGATCTCCAGCGCCGGGTGGCGCCGTTCAAGGTCGTCTCCGACTACCAGCCGTCCGGTGACCAGCCGGCGGCGATCGAGGAGATCGTCGAGCGGATCAAGGGCGGCGAGAAGGACATCGTGCTGCTCGGCGCGACCGGCACGGGCAAGACGGCGACGATCGCGTGGGTGGCCGAGCAGCTCCAGCGTCCCGTCCTGGTGCTCCAGCCCAACAAGACCCTGGCCGCGCAGTTCGCCAACGAGCTGCGCCAGCTGTTCCCGGACAACGCCGTCGAATACTTCGTCTCCTACTACGACTACTACCAGCCCGAGGCCTACGTCCCCCAGACCGACACCTACATCGAGAAGGACTCCTCGATCAACGAGGAGGTCGAGAGGCTGCGCCACAGCGCCACCAACAGCCTGCTCACCCGCCGCGACACGATCGTGGTCTCGACGGTGTCCTGCATCTACGGCCTCGGCACCCCGCAGGAGTACGTCGACCGGATGCTGCGGCTCAAGGTCGGCGAGGAGCACGACCGCGACTCGGTGCTGCGTCGGCTGGTGGAGATCCAGTACACCCGCAACGACATGTCGTTCACCCGCGGCACGTTCCGGGTCCGCGGCGACACGCTGGAGATCTTCCCCGTCTACGAGGAGCTCGCCGTCCGGATCGAGTTCTTCGGCGACGAGATCGAGCGCCTGATGACGCTGCACCCGATCACGGGTGAGGTCATCTCCGAGGACCACGAGCTCCACGTCTTCCCCGCCACCCACTACGTCGCCGGCCCCGAGCGGATGGAGCGGGCCATCAGGGGCATCGAGCTCGAGCTGGACGACCAGCTCGCCGCCTTCGAGAAGCAGGGCAAGCTGCTCGAGGCCCAGCGCCTGCGGATGCGCACGACGTACGACGTCGAGATGATGCGGCAGGTCGGCTCCTGCTCCGGCATCGAGAACTACTCGATGCACATGGACGGCCGCACGCGCGGGAGCGCGCCCAACACCCTGCTCGACTACTTCCCCGAGGACTTCGTCCTCGTCGTCGACGAGTCGCACGTCGCCGTGCCGCAGATCGGCGGGATGTACGAAGGCGACATGTCGCGCAAGCGCAACCTGGTCGACCACGGCTTCCGGCTGCCGAGCGCGATGGACAACCGCCCCCTCAAGTTCGAGGAGTTCCTCGACCGGATCGGCCAGACCATCTACCTCTCGGCCACCCCGGGCAACTACGAGCTCGACAAGGCCGGCGGCATCGAGGGCACGGTCCAGCAGATCATCCGACCCACCGGCCTCATCGACCCCGAGGTGGTGGTCAAGCCCACCAAGGGCCAGATCGACGACCTGATCCACGAGATCCGCGATCGCTCCCAGAAGGGCGAGCGGGTGCTGGTCACGACGCTGACCAAGAAGATGTCCGAGGACCTCACCGACTACCTCCTCGACGCCGGCATCCGCACCCGCTACCTCCACTCCGAGGTCGACACCCTCAAGCGGATCGAGCTGCTGCGCGACCTGAGGCTCGGCGAGTACGACGTCCTCGTCGGCATCAACCTCCTCCGGGAGGGCCTCGACCTGCCCGAGGTGTCGCTGGTCGCCATCCTCGACGCCGACAAGGAGGGCTTCCTGCGCTCCGACAAGTCGCTGATCCAGACCATCGGCCGCGCGGCGCGCAACGTGTCCGGGCAGGTCCACATGTACGCCGACAAGATCACGCCGTCCATGGAGGCGGCCATCGGTGAGACCAACCGTCGCCGGGCGATCCAGGTCGCCTACAACACCGAGCGCGGCCTCGACCCGCAGCCGCTGCGCAAGAAGATCGCCGACATCACCGAGATGCTCGCCCGCGAGGACGAGACCACCCAGGAGCTGCTCAAGACCTGGGCCGACGTCGGCCAGAAGGGTCGCGCCGGTGGGGTGAAGGCCGGCAAGTCGCCGACCCCGGCCCTCTCCCGGATCCACGCCGAGGCGCCGGACACGGCCGGCATCCCGAGCAGCGACCTGGCCGAGCTGATCCAGGAGCTGACCAACCAGATGAAGGCGGCCGCCGGCGACCTGCAGTTCGAGGTCGCGGCCCGGCTCCGCGACGAGATCTCCGACCTCAAGAAGGAGCTGCGCCAGATGATGGAAGCGACGAAGTGAGGAACGAGCTCAGCCCTCGTCCTCGCGCTTCCTGAGCTCCTTGCGCTCCTTCTTCTCCAGGCGGCGCGTCTCCTCCTCGATGATCTCGTCCTTCTGCCAGGCCACCCGGCCCGCGTTGAGCCCGGTGCCCAGCATCACGAAGAGCGGCCACGGGAAGCCGACGGCGAACCCGCCGTCGTCGAAGCTGGTCGCGACCCAGATCACCCAGCAGATCAATGAGGCCGACAAGAAGCCCCAGACCGCCTGGCGGCGGGCCTGGACGTAGGCCCGTTCCGCTGCCTCCGGGATGCTGGAGCGCGGCGCCCGGGCGACCGGGAGGTCCGCGACGAGCGGCAGGAGGTCACCCAGGGTGCGGCTCGCGAGCGCGGCGTCGGAGCGCTCGCCGTACTCGGCGTGCGTGAGCCGCCCTTCCGCGAACGCGTCGGCGAGCACGCTCTCGATCACCCCACGGTCCCGGTCCGATGCGCGCATCGTCGCGTTGGCGGGGATCCGCGGGTCGTGGTCGAACTGGCTCCACACCTCGATGCCTGGCACTTCGCCATCGTAGGCGGGGCCCACCCCAGGGGAGGTAGGCGCTGGCCGGTCCGGGCCCGTGCTCGCTAGGTTCGCTCGCATGAGCACTCCCATCGACCTGGGTCGCCCGGTCTCCGGCGACGTCATCGACCTGATCCTCGAGGACCACCGCCGCTTCGAAGGGCTGCTGCGCGACCTGCGCGACAGCACCTCGGACCGCGACGCGGTGCGCCGGGCCCTCGCCGCGCTGCACGTGGCGCACGCCGAGGCCGAGGAGAAGCACGTCTACCCCCAGCTCCGCCGCAAGGACGCGATCAGCGAGCACGAGGCCGAGCACGGCGAGGAGGAGCACGCCGAGGGCCACGAGGCCATGCTGGCGGTGCTGGAGCTCAAGGGCACCGACACGCAGGCCTTCGACGACGCCGTCGAGGAGCTGGCGAAGGTCCTCAACCACCACCTGACCGAGGAGGAGCTCACCATCCTCAACCCCGCGCGGGAGGAGGTGCGCGAGAAGGTCCGCGCTGACCTCGGTGAGGCGTTCGCCACGGAGCGCAACGCCCAGCTCGACGCCGACTGCGGCAACATCGACAACGTACGTCGCATCGTGGAGGCTGCCGAACGTGAGGGTCTCCTTGACGACGAGGGGGAGGACTCCGAGGGCTGAGGCGGGAGGAAGGTGACGGCCGGGTGGACGTGACGCAGATGCAGGCCTTGTGCGCCGAGCTCCCCGGCGCCTGGCCCGACAACCCCTGGGACCACGACTACCCGGTCTTCAAGGTCGGCCCGAGGGAGCGCGGCAAGATCTTCGCGTTCCTCGGCGCGACGGGCGTCGGCGTGAAGGCCGGCGCGACCCGCGACGTCGCCGACGAGTGGCTGCACCGCTATCCCCATGACGCCACCGTGATGGCCTACATCGGCCGATCCGGTTGGAACGACCTCGCCTTCGGGGGAGCGATCCCCGACGAGGAGCTGGTGGAGGCGGTCGAGGAGTCCTACCGGCTGGTGGTCTCCAAGCTGCCGAAGAAGGACCGCCCGGAAGGACGCTGAGCTCTCACCGTCGCCGCATCATGGTGAGCCCGACCATCCGCGACACCACCATCGCGATGTAGAAGACGCCGGCCATCATCTCCACCATCACCAGCGACCTGGCGTGCAGGCCGACCGCCACGATGTCGGACAACCCGACGCTGGTGAGCGTGGAGAAGGACAGGTAGAGCAGCTCGAACCATTCCTGCTCCGAGCCGGCCGGGCTGGAGAACGAGTCCGGCCACACCACCTGCACGGCGGAGAAGGCGTAGGCGAAGCCCCATGCCACCACGGTGAACGCGGCGCCGGTGGCGTAGTACTCGTCCGTGGTGACCTCGTCGTCGTGGAAGAGGTAGCGCAGCATGGCGTAGGAGACGTAGAAGTAGAACGGACAGTGCAGGAGTCCCGACGTGAGGACAATCGCGTCGTGGTCGCGGAACACCGCCTCCAGCAGGGTCAGCACCATCGCCGGCGCACCGAGGATGAGCACCACGCGGCTCACCGTGGGCGTACGCCGCACCGCGAGGACGGCGGCCCCGACGGCCAGCATGCCGATCACGCCGAGGAAGGTGCGCCCGAGCGCTGATCCCTCGAGGAAGGGCCACGCCATCACCTGGACCATCTGGGCAGCGAGCAGCACGGCGGACGGGTGGGCCACCCATTGCTCGAGACGACGGTTCACGGTCACGAAGTCTAGGGATCGGGATATGGATGCGGATGTGCCGCGCGGAGACCGTGGGCTGGGCTAGGTTCGCCGCGTGGGCGTGCGTGGCAGCAGATGGGTGATCGGCGGCCTGGCAGTCGTGCTCGCCGCGCTGCTGGTCGCCATCGGTCTCGTCGCGACCTCGCGGGGCTCCGTCGACGACGACCTCAGCACGGCGCAGCGCGAGGTCGCGGAGGCGGCGCAGGCCCAGGCAGTGGCCTTCCTGACGGTCGACCACCGCGACATGGACGCGGTCATCGACGCGGTCCTCGAGGGCGCCACGGGCGAGTTCGCGGAGCAGTACGAGTCCCAGCGTGAGCGCCTGACCCGCGGTGCGGTCCGGACGGAGGCGAGCTCGACCGGGGAGGTCGTGGCCCTCGGTGTCGGCGACCTGGACGACGACTCGGCGACCGTCCTCGTCGCGGCCAACAGCACCGTCACCAACACGAGCACCGGCAGCGACGGCGAGGTCCGCTACTACCGCCTGCGGCTGGACATGGTCCGCGAGGGCGAGCGGTGGCTCACGAGCAACGTGCAGTTCGTGAGGTGACTGGCATGTCGACGCAGCGGCGGTTGATCGCGGGCCTCGGGGCGCTCGTGCTCGGGGCGGCCCTCATCCTCGGCTGGTTGGTCCTCAGGGCCGGCGACGACCCGGCCGCAGGGGTCTCGACGGCGGCGTCCACCGAGGCGACCGTGGCGTCGGGAGCGGTCAAGGACGACGTGCTCGAGGTGGCCTCGGACGCGGCCACCCGCGTCTACGGCTACTCGTGGGAGACCCTCGCCGAGGACAAGGCCGACGCCCGCGCCCTGCTGACCGGCGACATGCTCGACCAGTACGACCGGACGATGGCGGGGGTCGCCACCTCCAGCCGGCGCGACCACACCGTGGTCACCGCCTCGGTGGTGGGGGAGGCGCTGGTCCACGCCTCGTCGTCGTACGCCCGGGTGCTCGTGTTCGTCAACCAGAGCACGACCAGCGACGACCTCGAGGAGCCGCTCCTCAACCTCGATCGCGTGCTCGTCACGCTCGAGCGGGTCGACGACGAGTGGATGGTCAGCGAGCTCGACGCCTTGTGAGGAGCCCGCATGGACGCAAGGATCACGGCGTGGACGACGTGACGAGGGACCTGCTGATCATCGGAGCCGGCCCGACAGGGCTGTTCTCCGCCTACTACGCCGGGTTCCGGGGCATGAGCGTCGCCGTGGTCGACTCCCTGCCCGAGCTGGGCGGGCAGATCACCGCGATGTACCCCGAGAAGGCGATCCTCGACGTCGCCGGGTTCCCCAGCGTCAAGGGACGTGACCTGGTCGCCGGCCTGGTCGAGCAGGCGGCCACCGCCGACCCGACGTACCTGCTGGACCGCACCGCGACGACCCTCGAGCACCACGACGACCACGTGGTGGTCACCCTCGACGACGACACGAGGGTGCGGGCCGGAGCAGTGCTCATCACCTCGGGCATCGGGAAGTTCAGCCCGCGTCCGCTGCCGGCCGGCGACGGCTGGGTGGGCCGCGGCATGGAGTTCTTCGTGCCGAGCTTCGCGCCGTACGCCGGCAAGGACGTGGTGATCGTCGGCGGCGGGGACAGTGCCTTCGACTGGGCCCAGCACCTCGAGCCGATCGCGGCCTCGGTGACGCTGGTGCACCGCCGCGAGGCGTTCCGCGCCCACGAGCGCACCGTCGAGGCCGTCAAGGACTCCAGCGTCGAGATCATCACGAGTGCCCAGGTGACCGCACTGCGCGGCGAGGCCCACCTGGAGGAGGTCGAGGTCAGCGTCGACGGCCAGGAGCCCCGGACGCTGCCGGCCCAGGCGCTGGTGGCCGCACTCGGCTTCATCGCCGATCTCGGCGCCATCCAGCAGTGGGGACTGGTCACCGAGAAGCGCCACGTGGTCGTCGACTCCGCGATGCGCACCAACCTGCCGCGGGTCTTCGCGGCCGGCGACATCACCGACTACCCGGGCAAGGTCCGGCTGATCGCCGTGGGCTTCGGGGAGGCCGCGACCGCGGTCAACAACGCCGCGGTCGCCATCGACCCCTCCGCCCACGTCTTCCCCGGGCACTCCAGCGAGGGGTGAGGGCGGAGGGCCCTACCGGCCAGTAGGCATAATGAAGGCCCATCGAGCGCGACGCGAAAGGCTGACACGTGCGCATCGCCATGCTGTCCTACCGGAGCAAGCCCCACTGCGGCGGCCAGGGAGTCTACATCCGGCACCTGAGCCGGGAGCTCGTACGCCTGGGCCACGAGGTCGAGGTGTTCTCCGGACAGCCCTACCCCGAGCTCGACCAAGGCGTCCGTCTGACCAAGGTGCCCAGTCTCGACCTCTACCGCGAGCCCGACCCGTTCCGGGTGCCGCACCTGCGTGAGTTCCGCGACCGGATCGACGTCGAGGAGTTCCTCACCATGTGCACGGCCGGCTTCCCCGAGCCGAAGACGTTCTCCTCTCGCATCTCCCGCCTGATGAAGGACCGGGCCGCCGACTTCGACATCGCCCACGACAACCAGGTCCTGGGCACCGGGATCATGGAGCTCGAGTCCTACGGCCTGCCCGTGGTCGCGACCATCCACCACCCGATCACCATGGACCGCCAGATCGACCTGGCCACCGCCCCGACCTGGCGCAAGCGGCTGACGCTGCGCCGGTGGTACGGCTTCCTGCGGATGCAGACCAAGGTCGCCAAGCGCCTGCGCCGGGTGCTGGTGCCCTCGGAGTCCTCGGCGCGCGACGTCGCGCGCGACTTCGGGGTGGACCCGGCTCGGATCCGGACCATCCTGCTCGGCGTCGACGACGTCTTCGCGCCGCCGGTCGAGCCGCGGGTGCCGGGCCGGATCCTCGCGATGGCGAGTGCCGACGCCCCGATGAAGGGCATCGCGACCCTGCTCGAGGCCTTCGCCAAGCTCAGCGTCGAGCGCGACGTGTCGCTGGTGCTCGTGACCCGGCCCGAGCCGGGCGGACGCACCGAGCAGCTGATCGACCAGCTCTCCATCACTGACCGGGTCACCTTCGTCAGCGGCGTCAGCGACGAGGAGCTCGTCGAAGTGATGGGGTCCGCGGAGGTGGCCTGCGTGCCCTCCCTCTACGAGGGCTTCTCACTTCCGACCGCGGAGCTGATGGCCTGCGCGACGCCCCTGGTCGTCTCGCGCGCCGGAGCGATCCCTGAGGTCGTCGGACCCGACGGGCAGTGCGCCGACCTGGTCACTCCGGGGGACGTCGGCGAGCTGGAGGCCGCGATCGCCGCGCTGCTCGACGACCCCGAGCGTCGTACGGCCATGGGGGCGGCGGGCCGCGCCCGGGTGCAGGAGCTGTTCAGCTGGCGGGCCGTGGCCGAGGCCACCGCTGCCGCCTACGAGGAGACGATCGCCGACTTCCGCAAGGAACAGGGCAGGCGAGAGCAGGAGGAGCCGCCGTGCTGACCGTTGACTTCGACCGGCTCGGACTCCGTCCGGGCGAGCGCGTGCTCGACATGGGCTGCGGGGCGGGCCGGCACGCCTTCGAGATGTACAAGCGTGGCGCGGACGTCATCGCCTTCGACCAGGACGCCGACGAGCTGGCGACGGTGCGCGAGTGGTTCGCCGCGATGCGCGACGCGGGCGAGGTCCCGGCGGGCGCGGAGGCCGACGTCAAGGAGGGTGACGCCCTGGCCCTGCCGTTCGCCGACGGCGAGTTCGACCGGATCGTGGCGGCCGAGGTGCTCGAGCACATCCACGCCGACGTCGACGCCATCAAGGAGCTGGTCCGCGTGCTCCGCCCGGGCGGCACCCTGGCGATCTCCGTGCCGCGGTGGCTGCCCGAGATCGTCAACTGGAAGCTCTCCGACGACTACCACAACGCCGAGGGCGGCCACGTCCGGATCTACACGGCCGAGGAGCTCGTCGACAAGGTCACCAAGGCGGGCCGGTCCAACGACGGGACCCCCGGCGACGCGATGGTCTTCACCGGCAAGGACTACGCCCACGGCCTGCACTCGCCCTACTGGTGGATCAAGTGCGCGGTGGGCGTCACCAACGACGACCACCCGCTCGCCAAGGCCTACCACAAGCTCCTGGTCTGGGAGATCATGAAGAACCCCCGGGCGCTCCGGGCCGCCGGCAGGGTGCTCGACCCGCTGATCGGCAAGAGCATGGTCCTCTACTTCACCAAGCCCATGACGACGCCGGACGCCTCCCTCGCATGACCACCCGTCGGGCGCTGGGCGACATCCTCACCCGGGCCGAGGTCGAGCAGACCGCCGGCACGATCGTGGCCATGCAGGAGGCGTCGGGGGCGATCCCGTGGACCACCGGCGAGCACACCGACGTGTGGAACCACGTCGAGTCGGCGATGGCGCTCATGGTCGGTGACCAGCGGGAGGCCGCCGAGCGGGCCTATGCCTGGGTCCGCGACACCCAGCGGCCCGACGGGTCGTGGCCGATGAAGATCGTCGCCGGCGAGGTCGAGGACAACTCCGGTGAGTCCAACATGTCGGCGTACGTCGCCGTCGGCGTCTGGCACCACTGGCTGGTGGCCCGCGACGAGGCGTTCGTGCACCGGATGTGGCCGACCGTGCGCCGCGCGCTCGACCACGTCGTCTCCCTCCAGCTGCCCTTCGGTGGCATCGCCTGGTCGCAGGAGTGGCGCGACGGGCGTCCGGCCCGGGTCAACGAGGAGGCGCTGCTCGCGGGCTCGTCGAGCATCTACCACTCGCTGCGCGCCGGAGTGGCGCTCGCCGAGCTGATGGGGGAGCCGCAGGTCGACTGGGAGCTCGCCGGCGGGCGGCTGGGTCACGCCCTGCGCGAGCACCGCGAGCTCTTCCTCGACAAGTCCACCTTCTCGATGGACTGGTACTACCCCGTCCTGGGCGGCGCGGTCCGCGGCGAGGCCGCGCGCGCACTGATCGCCGAGCGGTGGGACACCTTCGTCGAGCCCGGGCTGGGCATCCGCTGCGTCTCCACCAACCCGTGGGTGACCGGCGCGGAGACCTGCGAGCTGGTGCTGGCGCTCGAGGCGATCGGCGACCGCGAGCGGGCGCTGCAGCTCCTCGCCGACATGCAGCACCTGCGCACCGACGAGGGCGCCTACTTCACCGGCTACGTCTGGCCCGACGAGGCCAACTGGCCGGCCGAGCACACGACCTACACGGCCGCGGCGGTCATCCTCGCGGTCGACGCCTTGTCCGACGCCACGCCGGGTGCGGACATCATGCGCGGCACCACGCTCGCCCCGGACTTCGCCGAGATCGGCCTCGAGTGCGGGTGTCGGCGAGAGGCGGGCTCAGGCGAGCGGGTCGCCGGCGCCACCCGTCGTACGGCGTAGCACCCGCATCGAGCCCAGCGCCTCGACCTCGGTGAAGGACCCGCTGGCGAGGGCCGGGAGGTAGATGTCCTCGTACGGCGGTCGCCCCCCGTCCGCGGGGTCGGGGAAGACGTCGTGGACGACCAGCAGCCCGTCCGCCATGACCCAGTGCGCCCAGCCCCGGAAGTCGGTGCGGGCCGGCTCGACGCCGTGGCCGCCGTCGATGAAGAGCAGGGACAGCGGCGTGCGCCACCAGCGGCTCACCGTGCCGGAGCGGCCGACGACCGCGACAACGTGCTCCTCCAGCCCGGCGTCGGCGATGGTGCGCCGGAAGGTGGGCAGCGTGTCCATCAGCCCGAGCTCGGGGTCGACCAAGCTGTCGTCGTGGTGCTCCCACCCGGCCTGGTTCTCCTCCGAACCGCGGTGGTGGTCGACCGTGAAGACGGTGCCACCGACCTCGCGGGCGGCGCCACCGAGCCAGATCGCCGACCTCCCGCAGTAGGTGCCGACCTCCAGGACCGGGCCGTGTGCCAGCTGCACGCGGGCCCACCGGTGCAGCAGCGCGCCCTCGTCCTCGGGCATGAAGCCCTTCGCGGAGCGGGCGTGGACGAGGAGGTCCGGCGGCATCCGGACTGACGTCGGGTCGGGGGGAAGCACGAGCGCAGACTAGTCCTTGGGTCGGGTGGGCCTGCAGCGGTCACACTGCTCGGCTCCGCTACGTCGGGAGGGTGAGGGGCCGGAACGACGGCCCAACGAGCAGCTGAGGAGCAGCCATGAGCAACCACTCGATCGTCATCCCCGTGAAGGACCTCGCCGCCGCGACGTCGTTCTACTCGACCGCCTTCGGCGTCGAGCCGCACACCGACACCCCCTACTACGTCGGCTTCAACGTCGGCGGTCAGGAGATCGGGCTCAACCCCAACGTCCAGGTCACGAAGATGACCGGACCGGTCGTCTACTGGGACACCGACGACCTCGACGCCAAGGTGGCGGAGGTCCAGGCGGCAGGCGGCACCGTCGTCCGGCCCGTGTCCCAGGTCGGCGGCGGCACGTCGCTCGCGCTGCTGACCGACCCGGCGGGCAACCAGGTCGGCTTCATCTCCACCAGCGGCTGACGCCGAGCGTCCTCAGGTGCCTGTCTCCACGAGGTCCTCGGGCTCGACCCCGCTGTCGGCCTCGAGGCCGTGGCGCCAGGTGTTCCAGTGCCAGGTCAGGTAGCGGTCGACGGCGCGGACCGCGTGCGCGCTCCGGATCGAGTGGAAGACGTCGAAAGCGTGCTGGGCGCCGGGCAGCTCGGCGTACACCACCGACTTGTGCGACGTGCGCCGCAGCTCCGCGACGAACAGCCGCGCCTGGTCGACGGCCACGAGCGTGTCGAGCTCGCCGTGGATGACGAAGAAGTCGGGGGCGTCGGGGGTGATGCGGAGGATGGGCGAGGCGGCCTCGTAGAGGTCAGGCGTGTCTGCCCACGTCGTCTGCATCACCCTCGGGCCCAGGAAGGTGTCGCGCATCCCGATCGCGTTGGTCAGCCCGGTCGACCCCGCGAAGTCGTAGACGCCGTAGAACGGGACGGCCGCCTGCACGCTGGTGTCCGCGTCCTCGAAGCCCGGCTGGAACTCGGGGTCACCCGCGGTCAGCGCGGCCAGCGCGGTCAGGTGCCCGCCGGCCGAGCCACCCGTGATCACGACGTAGTCGGGGTCGCCGCCGTAGTCGGCGATGTTGTCCTTGACCCAGGCGATGGCGCGCTTGACGTCGACGATGTGGGCCGGCCAGGCGTCGCGCGGGGCGAGGCGGTAGTTGATCGCCACGCACACCCAGCCCTTGGCGGCCATCTGGTTCATCAACGGTCGTCCCTGGTGCTCCTTCTGGCCGACCGTCCAGGCGCCGCCGTGCACCTGCAGCAGGACCGGGGCTTCCTTGATCGCGTCCTCCCCGGCCGGGAGGTAGATGTCGAGGTGGCCGCGCCGGCCGGCCTCGGAGTAGGGGAGGTTGCTGATCACGCGCACGCCGTCGTCGGCGAAGCTGAAGGGTCGGGCCAGGCGCCGCCATGGCGTGGCCAGGTCGGCGGGGTCGGGCACCTGGTCGAGCTGCTCGACGTAGTCGACCCCCAGACCGTCGACCAGTGCATCCTCGAAGCCGTCTCCGACCTGGCGGCTCTGCTGGATGATGCGGGCCAGGCCCAGCGCGCTGGCACCCGCGAGCGCGAGGCCGGCCTTGGCCCGAAGTCCCCCTCGGCGCCCGCGGGTGAGGTGCGTCGCCGCGTCCAACGCCGTCAGCGCGAGCATCTGGGGGGCGGTCTCGCCGAACAGCCAGCCGGCGACGAAGGCGGGGACACCCGCCCGCGCACCCCGCGGTGGACGCAGGGCGTTGACGGTCAGGGCAGCGAGGACGCTCTGGCGACGTAGGAAGCTCACCGGCCAAACCTACTCGCCAGTACCACCTGCCGCGGAGAGGTCCGGGCTGCGGACGTCAGCTCGCCGGACGCAGGTTCGCGGCCAGGAACTCGAGCACCGCATCGACCGCTACCTGCTGCCGGTGCGTGGTGACCGTCGAGTGGCCCCTCCCCTCGAGCTCCACCCGGACGAAGGCGTCGCCGAGCTCGGTGGTGAGGGTGCCGAAGCGCCTCCCCACGGCCGGGTCCGAGCGGTAGCGCAGGCCGAGCACCTGCTGCCCGGCGGCGCATCGTCCCTTCACGATGTCGAGGTCGCCGGGGGAGAGGTTGAGGTCGCGCGACCTCCCGGGCGTCACCGCGAACGGTGCGCTGGGCTGGCACAGGACGGGCGCCGTGACGGAGGGGTCGACCATCATCGCCAGTGCGAAGCCGCCGGTGAAGCACATGCCCAGGGCGCCCACCCCGCGGCCCCCGACCTCCTCGTGGAGCTCGCGGGCCAGCGAGCGGAGCCATCCGGCGACCGGGGTGGTCACGCCGCTGCGGAGCTTGGTGAACTCCTTGCTGACGCACACCTGCCGCAGCACCCTCGCCGTCGAGCGGGCCGTCATCGGCGCCCCGTCGGTGCCGAAGAGGCTCGGCATCACGACGGTGTAGCCCGCGTCCACCAGCTCGTGCGCGAACGCCGCGACCTCGGGGGTGATGCCCGGGATCTCGTGGACCACGACCACCGCGGGCCCGCTGCCTCTCCGGTACGTCCCATGGCTGACGCCGTCGTACGTGTGGGAGCCGCGGGTCCACCCGGCCGGGAAAGTCATGGGCGCAGTGTGACGCACCTGCGCCACGTCGGCCCAGGTCCGGCTCAGGTCGGGCTCAGAAGGTGTAGCCGAACGCCTCGAGGTCGGCGGCGTACACCTCCGTGACCTTGTCGCGAGCGGCGTCGGAGTAGTAGTCGCGGTAGCTGCCGTGGGGCGACTTGTTGCGGTGGGGCACCCGCGCCGGCTCGCCGCCGAGGCGGCGCTCGACCTCCTCGAGGTCGACCGCGAAGGTCTCGGTGCGGCCGACGAAGTCCACCTCACGACCCGGCGCCCGCAGGTAGTCGATCTGCGGGCGCCCGACCCGCGGCAGCTCCTCGGTCCCGCGCAGCACGAACTCCTCGAAGCCCGAGTACGCCGCCGCTGCCCGCCACATGTCGTTGCCGCGCATGCGGGTGGCGCGCTCGCCCTGTGGCCGCCCGCTCGAGGGTCCCCACTCCCGGTCCCAGTCCTGGATCATCGACCACCACGACACCATCCGGGCCCACGGGTTGCGGACGAACGCGAAGGACCAGTAGTCGGCCGTCTGCGGCTCGGCGCGGAGGATGCGCTCGTACGGCGCGTGCCGGCCCAGCGGTGGGGAGACGCCCGGCGCCTTGCTCCGCGCGTCCGGGCAGCAGCGCCTGAAGGTCACCCCGACCGACACCCCGCCCGTCTTGGGCACGTGCACGAAGAGTGCGCGTCTGGCGTCGGAGATCAGCACGGGCGCGAGGCTAGCCCACGCCCGCCCTGCTGGCGGAGCCCGTGGGTGGACGATGGGGGATGATCGGTGGGTGATGACGTTCCTCGGGCGCGGTCCCGGCCGCGACTTCGTGCTGCTCGCGCTGCCGAAGACCGCGAGCACCTCGCTGGAGCGCACGCTGTCGCCCTACGCCACTGAGGTGGTCAGCTCGCCCCCGGCCCGCAAGCACCTCCCCGCGCGGGGGTTCGTGCACACCAAGGCGCACGAGCTGGCCGAGCAGGGGCACCCGCGCGAGTCGTACGAGCTGGTCACGATGTTCCGCGAGCCGATCGCGTGGCTGGAGTCCTGGTGGCGCTACCGCGCGCGTGACGACAGCCGCCGGTCGACGGCCGACATGTCGTTCGAGGAGTTCGCGCTGCACTACCTGGCAGGCGACGACGGCGCACCGGTCCCGAAGGGTCGTCCGGCGAGGTTCATCCAGGCCCAGGGGGCGGTGGCTGTGGACCGTGTGTTCAGTGTCGAGCGCCCCGGCGTCTGGACGGCGTGGTTCAGCGAACGGGTCGGCGAGCCCCTGCTGTTCGAGCGCCGCAATGCCTCCGCCGTCGAGCGCGGCGAGCTCAGCGCCTCGACCCGGGAGGGGCTGGTGGCGCTCTTCGCACCGGAGTACGAGGTGTGGCACCGGCTCGCCGACACGGGCGAGTGGTCAGGTGCTCGGGGCACCCGGCTCGCCGGCCTGGCGGAGGAGCTCGATCAGTAGCGGTAGCCGAACAGCTCGATGTCCTCGGCGTAGACCTCGGCCACGCGCTGGCGCGTCTCGTCGGTGAAGTAGTCGTGGTAGGTGCCGTGCCGGGACTTGTTCTTGTGCACCGGGACGCTCGGCTCCAGGCCCAGCTGGACCTGGACCCGCTGCAGGTCCTCGACGAAGTTCTCGGTGCGGCCGATGAAGTCGACCTCGCGGCCGAGCCTGGGGGCGCGCAGGTAGGTGATCTGCGGAGTGCCGACACGGGGGAGCTCCTCGGTGCCGCGCATCACGAACTCGTCGAACCCGGAGTAGGCCGCCGCCGCGCGCCACATCTCGTTGCCGTCGCGCATCGAGTTGTGCTTGACGTCCTGGGGCTTGCCGCTGGACGGCCCGTGCCGGCGGTCCCACGCCGTGATCATCGAGTACCACGAGACCATCCGGGCCCAGGGGTTGCGCACGAACCCGAACATCCAGTAGTCGGCGACCTGCGGCTCGTGCTTGAGGATCTTGCCGAGCGTGGCGTGCCGTCCGAGCGCGGGACGCGCCTTGCGAGCGTCCGGGCAGGCCTCCTTCACCGTCTCCTCGACCGATACGCCACCGGTCTTGGGGACATGGACGAAGAGGACCTGCCGAGAGTCGGAGATGAGCACGCGCCGAGGCTATCCCACGCTCACAGGGGCGCCGGACCACCGACCGGCACGCGGTGATGCCGCCGGAATGCCCGTTCTGCTGACGGCGTGGGTCTAGACCAGTTACGGTGATTTCGCAAGGAAGATCGAAGGAACAGTCAAGACGTACAGGTTTCACTCAGGTCTCTCTCCCGGAGCCCGTAGCGTCTGTCGAGCCATCGTGGGGATGGCATCAACGCCACCAGTGGGGGTCTCCCGTGTCTCAGTTCAACCGCCGTACGCTCGTGCGCGGCGCCGCGTGGAGCATCCCCGTCGTGGCCGTCGCCGCGCACTCGCCGGCGTTCGCGACGTCGCTCGCGGCGCCGCAGCCGTCGGGTGTCACCGCCTGCAAGCAGCCCGGTGGCCCCAACGGTCCCAACTGCCAGGGCTACCGGATGACGCTCAACTTGACGATCCAGCCCGGCGACACCTGGACGATCGACTTCACCGAGCTGCGGAATGACGGCACGGACGTCATGGCAACGGCGAGCCAGACCACCTTCCTCGCGGTGTCCTCGACGTCGTCCGTCCTCACCTTCGCGCTCTGCGGAAACTCCAGCCCGAGCCACTTCGGCCTCACCCTTCGTTACAGCGCGACCAACGACCGCACTGGTGAGACCACGACGAACCTCGGGGGCACGTTCGCTCTCAGCGGCATCAAGAACTGCTGAAAGCCGAACGCCGCCTAGCATCGGCGCGGTGACCGCGCTTCGCCCCACCGGCTACCACCCCGCCACCAAGGCTCTGCACTGGCTGACCGTGCTGGCCCTTGCGACGCAGTTCGCGGTGGGCTACCAGATGGACGCCAACGACTCTGGTCGCGGCCGGGGCCGCGGCGAGAGCGGACGGGGTCGTGGCCGCGGTGGTGAGTCGGGCGGCTACCTCGACGATCCCGACATCCTGCTCAAGGTCCATGTCGCCCTGGGTCTGACCATCCTGGGCCTCGCGGTCGCCCGTGTGGGGTGGCGTCGGGTCGCCGGGCTGCCGCCGTGGGCCGAGCAGCTCAGGCCGACCCAGCGGCGGGTGGCCACGTGGACGGAGCGGGTCCTGCTCATGACGCTGTTCGTCATCCCGCTCAGCGGCCTTGCCCTCGTGGCCGCGGGCGACGACGACCTGGTCTGGCTGCACGTCACCGGGCACGTCCTGTTCCTCGCCGCGCTCCTGGCCCATCTCGGGCTGGTGGCGTGGCGCGGGCTCCTGCCCCGGATGCTGCCCGCGACCTGACTCCCGCCTCGGTCAGCCCTCGAGCGGCCAGCCGCGCCGCACCCAGCCGATGGTGCCACCCGCGACGTTGACAGCAGGGAGCCCCTGGGCGCGCAGGTGGTCGACGACCTGGCGGCTGCGCGAGCCCACGGCGCAGATGACGAAGAACGGGGTGTCGCGGGGCAGCTCGGCGATCCGGCCGGGCACGTCGTTCATGGGGATGTGCACCGCCCCGGGGACGCGTCCGCCGGCCACCTCGTCGGCCTCGCGGACGTCGACGACGTACGCGCCCCGGCTGTGGGCCGCGGCGAAGTCGTCGAGCCCGACCTCGTCCTGCGGGCCGTTGGCGGCGGCTTCCTGGGCCGCCTGCACCTCCTGGCGCACGGCGTCCATGTCGAGCTCGCGGGCCTGCGTGATCACCTCGCCGAGGGCCTGCGGCGGGAGCGCGCCCGCCTGGTTGAAGAGCAGGATCCCGTCGCGGAAGAGCATCAGGGTCGGGATCGAGCTGATCGCGGCCATCTGGGCCAGCTGCTGCTCGGCCTCCGTGTCGACCTTGGCGAAGACGATGTCGGGGTTGTCCTCCGACGCCTTCTCGAAGACCGGGGCGAACTGGCGGCACGGGCCGCACCACGCAGCCCAGAAGTCGACGAGGACGATGCCCTCGCCGCTCACGGTCTGCTCGAAGTCGGCCAGGGTCAGCTCGCGGGTGCTCATGCCTCAAGCCTGCCACGGCCCAGGAGCCGGCTCACGTCGGCCGGGTCACCACCCGCGGGCGCGCCACTCGCCGAGATGAGGTCGTTCGGCGCCGAGTGTCGAGTCGTTGCCGTGACCGGGGTAGAACCACGTCTCGTCGGCCAGGCGGTCGAAGACCTTGGCCTCGAGGTCGTCCATGATGGACGTGAAGTCCTCAGGGCTCGTCGTCCGGCCGGGGCCCCCGGGGAAGAGCGAGTCGCCGGTGAACAGGTGGGGCGTCGGCGAGGCGACCGGGTCGTCGAGCAGCAGCACGATCGACCCGGGCGTGTGTCCGGCGACGGGGATGACGTGGAGGTCGCAGGTGCCGACGGCGACCTTGTCGCCCTCCCGGACGCGGCGGTCGACGCTCACGCCGGTCTGCTCGGTGATCGGGTCGGCGTCGGGCTCGCCCGCCACCACGGTCGCTGCGGGGTGCACGGCCTTGACCGCGGCCAGCCCCCGGTGGTGGTCCCAGTGCTGGTGCGTCGTGACGATCGAGGTCAGCGACCGGTCGCCGATCAGCTCGAGCAGCCGCTCCGGTTCGGCGGCGGCGTCGATCAGCACCACCTCGTCGGTCTCGCCGCAGTGCAGGAGGTAGCAGTTGTTGGACATGTCGGGGTCGACGGCGACCTTGGTGAGGGTCAGGCAGCCGAGGCTGCGGACGTCGGGGTCCCCACCGGGGGAGACGTCCCCGGTGTAGCTGTCGCTGCGGTCGGTCACCACGACTCCACCTCCGGGAGGGCTCCTGTGTCGGACGTGAGGCCCTCACCCGTACCCCGCCCGGTCAGCCACCAGCCGAGCGCCGACGACGTACCGCTGACGACGGGACCGCCGCCGCCCTCGCCGTAGTGCCAGGTCCGGTCGAGGTCGGTGGGCCGGACGCTGAACGGTGCGGGATAGGGGCGCTTGGTCATGGACTCCAGCAGGACCACCCGGAAGTCCTCGGGCCAGTCGTCGGCCGAGTAGCCGGCGTCGAGGTCGGCGTGGTGGATCTCCACCTCGCGTAGCCGCATCAGCACCACGTTGCCGAGCGCGAAGTCCGGTCCGTCGGGTGTGCGCTCGAAGCGCCCCTCCCAGTCGCTCTCGCTCATCGCCTCGAGCGCATGGCCGAACTGCCCGGTGGCGGCGAGGAAGCGCTCGCGCAGCTCAGCGGGCTGGGCCGTGGCGAGCTCGGCGATGTCGGTGTCGCGCGCCTCGGGCGAGGCGTACATCGGCCGGGGCCGTCCGAGGTGCGCGCCGTGCAGGACCCCGGCCAGCCCCTCGGCGTTGAGCGTGAGGTGGGCGACCACGTGCCCGCGGGTCCAGCCCGGGAGTTGGGAGGGCTCGGCATACTCGTGGTCGGAGAGGGCGTCGACCGTGCGGACGAGCGCTTGATCGGCTCGGGTGATCATGTCCGGGTCAGGTCGCAGAACGTCGGTCACGAACTCATCGTGCCACCCACCCCCGCGGGTGATCGATGGACCCGCTGTCGGTGCCGCGTGAGAGGGTGGAACGGCGCGTCGGGTTGACCCCGACTGACCACCGAGGCGAACATGTGTTCGACTCCGACATGACGCCAGAACGAGGACCACTGTGGCCGACCAGCTCATCATCCGGGGCGCCCGCGAGCACAACCTCAAGGACGTCTCGCTCGACCTCCCGCGTGACTCGCTCATCGTCTTCACGGGCCTGTCGGGATCGGGAAAGTCCAGCCTGGCCTTCGACACCATCTTCGCCGAGGGCCAGCGTCGCTACGTCGAGTCGCTCAGCGCCTACGCCCGCCAGTTCCTGGGCCAGATGGACAAGCCGGACGTCGACTTCATCGAGGGCCTGAGCCCCGCGGTCAGCATCGACCAGAAGTCGACCTCGAAGAACCCTCGCTCGACCGTGGGCACGATCACCGAGGTCTACGACTACCTCCGCCTGCTCTACGCCCGCGCCGGCCGCGCCCACTGCCCGACGTGCGGTGCCCCGATCGAGCGGCAGACTCCGCAGCAGATCGTCGACCGCATCCTCGCGTTGGAGGAGGGCCGCCGCTTCCAGGTGCTGGCGCCGGTGATCCGCGGGCGCAAGGGCGAGTACGTCGAGCTGTTCCGCCAGCTCCAGCAGCAGGGCTTCAGCCGCGCTCGGGTCGACGGCCAGACGCACTCCCTCGACGAGCCGCCGGTGCTCGACAAGAAGCTCAAGCACACCATCGAGGTTGTCGTCGACCGCCTCGCGGTGAAGGACTCCTCCAAGCGTCGCCTCACCGACTCGGTCGAGACAGCTCTCGGGCTGGCCGGCGGGCTGGTCGTGTTCGACTTCGTCGATCTCGACGCCAAGGATCCCGGCCGCGAGATGAAGTTCTCCGAGAAGATGGCGTGCCCCAACGACCACACCATCGACACCGACGACCTCGAGCCGCGGTCGTTCTCCTTCAACTCCCCGTTCGGCGCCTGCACCGTCTGCTCGGGCCTCGGCACGAGGATGGAGGTCGACCCGGAGCTGGTCGTCCCCGACACCGGCGCCACGCTCGGGGAGGGCGCGATCGCGCCGTGGAGCGGCGCGCACGTCGCCGACTACTTCCTGCGCCTGGTCAACGCGCTGGGGGAGGAGCTCGGCTTCGACCTCAACACCCCCTGGGACCAGCTCACGCCCAAGGCGCGCACGTCCCTGCTCGAGGGCCACAAGACCAAGGTCCACGTCGTCACCAAGAACCGCTACGGCCGCCAGCGCGCCTACTACGCCGCCTTCGAGGGCGTCCGCCCCTACGTCGAGCGCCGCCACCGCGAGGCCGAGTCCGACACCAGCCGCGAGCGCTTCGAGGGCTTCATGCGCGAGGTGCCGTGCCCCGCGTGCCAGGGCACCCGTCTCAAGCCGGTGTCGGTGTCGGTGACCTTGGGCGCCAAGGACGAGGGCGGCAAGAACATCGCCGAGGTCTGCGCGCTGCCGATCAACGAGGCCGCCCACTACCTCCGCACCGTCGACCTGTCCGTCCGCGAGCGCCAGATCGGCGAGCGGGTGCTCAAGGAGATCCAGGAGCGGCTGCAGTTCCTGCTCGACGTCGGCCTCGACTACCTCTCCCTGGACCGGCCGAGCGGCTCGTTGTCCGGCGGGGAGGCGCAGCGCATCCGGCTCGCGACCCAGATCGGCGCCGGCCTCGTCGGTGTGCTCTACGTCCTCGACGAGCCATCGATCGGACTCCACCAGCGCGACAACCAGCGCCTGATCGAGACCCTGGTCCGGCTCAAGGACCTCGGCAACACCTTGATCGTCGTCGAGCACGACGAGGAGACCGTGCGCATGGCCGACTGGGTCGTCGACATCGGCCCGGGTGCCGGCGAGCACGGCGGCCAGGTGGTCCACTCCGGGTCCGTCGAGGACCTGCTCAAGCACCCCGACTCGATGACAGGCCAATACCTCAGCGGCCGCCGCGAGATCCCGGTCCCCGCCGTACGCCGCCCGCGCACAGTGGGTCGCGAGCTCACCGTGCACGGCGCCCGTGAGCACAACCTCCGCGACGTCGACGTCAGCTTCCCGCTCGGCGTCTTCACCGCCGTCACGGGCGTCTCCGGCTCCGGCAAGTCCACGCTGGTCAACGACATCCTCTACACCTCGCTCGCCAAGCAGATCTACAACGCGCGCACGGTTCCCGGCCGGCACACCAAGATCACCGGCCTCGAGCACGTCGACAAGGTGATCCACGTCGACCAGTCGCCGATCGGCCGCACCCCGCGGTCCAACCCGGCGACCTACACCGGCGTCTTCGACCACATCCGCAAGCTCTTCGCCTCCACGCCCGAGGCGAAGATGCGCGGCTACCTGCAGGGCCGGTTCTCGTTCAACGTCAAGGGCGGGCGCTGCGAGGCCTGCTCCGGTGACGGCACGCTCAAGATCGAGATGAACTTCCTCCCGGACGTCTACGTCCCGTGCGAGGTCTGCCACGGGGCCCGCTACAACCGCGAGACGCTCGAGGTCCACTACAAGGGCAAGACCATCGCCGAGGTCCTCGACATGCCGATCGAGGAGGCCGCCGACTTCTTCGCCGCGGTCCCCGCGATCGCGCGCCACATGAACACGCTGGGCGAGGTGGGCCTCGGCTACGTCCGTCTCGGGCAGCCGGCCACGACGCTGTCCGGTGGTGAGGCCCAACGCGTCAAGCTGGCCAGCGAGCTGCAGAAGCGCTCGACCGGCCGCACCGTCTACGTCCTCGACGAGCCGACCACCGGCCTGCACTTCGAGGACATCCGCAAGCTCCTCCACGTCCTGTCCGGGCTCGTCGACAAGGGCAACACGGTCCTGGTGATCGAGCACAACCTCGACGTCATCAAGACCGCCGACTGGCTCATCGACATGGGCCCCGAGGGCGGTTCGCGGGGCGGCCTGGTCGTCGCCGAGGGGACCCCGGAAGACGTCGCGGCGGTCCCGGAGAGCCACACCGGCACCTTCCTGCGGCCGATCCTCGAAGGACGAGGCGCCCGGCAACCCGGAGCACCGCGACGGGCCCAGGCCGTGGCGGCGAAGTCGACGCCTGCGCGGAAGACGTCCACGAGCGCCGCCAAGAAGTCGGCAGCCAAGAAGTCGGCAGCCAAGAAGTCGGCGGCCAAGAAGTCGGCGGCCAAGAAGACGGCAGCCAAGACAGCGCCCGCGAGCAAGAGGTCGGCTTCCTAGGCTCAGCGTTCCTACAGGTGGGCTGGCTACTCTCTGGCGACATGACCGCCATCAACAGACGTCGTGCCCTGTCCGGTTCCGCCGCCGTCGCTCTCGGCCTCCCCGTCCTCGCTGCGTGCGGCGACGACGCGGACCCGACGGCCGCCGACACCGTGTCCTCGAGCAGCCCTGACGCCGAGACCCCGTCGCCCAGCGATGAGGAGGCCGGCTCGGGCGGCGGAGAGGTGCTCGCCAGCACGGCCGACGTACCGGTGGGGGGATGCTTCGTGGTGTCCGCAGCCAAGGTGGTGGTGACCCAACCGACGGAGGGTGACTTCAAGGCCTTCTCCGCCATCTGCACCCACCAGGGCTGTCCGGTGGAGAGCAGCTCGGACGGCGAGATCCCGTGCCCGTGCCACGGCAGCCGGTTCTCCCTCGAGGACGGCTCGGCGCTGTCCGGACCGGCCACCGCAGGCCTGGAGCCGGTGACGATCACGGTGGACGGGGACTCGATCTCGCGGGTGTGACGTTTGAGAACGCCCAGATGAGACACAATGCTCCCGAGACGCCCTGACGGGGGGCGAACGCAGGGGGAGCACTACATGTCATCTCGGGCTGTTCGAGCACGCCTCACGGTCGCGACGGTCGCCACCGTCACCGCGGCGCTGCTGATGCCGACGCCAGGGGGTGCGGCCGGTCCGACGGCCGCTTCGCGCGACACGATCGACGTCACCGGCACCGTCGTGGTGCTGGCCGGAGAGAACGGGGAACCCGACCGCTACTCGCTGCTGCTGCCCTCGGGGAGCACCATCGACCTCGCCGAGGGATTCACCGCCGAGCCGCAGTCGCGCTTCGTCGGCTCCGTCGCAGCGCCGGGAGCGGGCAACGGCAAGGCGCTGACCGGGTCGCTGCGTTCCAGCACGCTCCGTCGCGCCGCCTCCTCCGGCACGCCTCTCGAGGTCGTCAGTGCGCGGGTGGCCCAGCCGGCCCCGCCGCCGGGACCCACCAACCACACGACGTACGTCGCCAAGGTGACCAACTTTGGCGCCATCGGCCTCACCGACGAGCAGATCCTGGCCACGGTCAACGCCTCCCAGCAGTACTGGGTGCGTGAGTCGGCCGGACACATCCCGGCCTGGACGACGGCGACGGGCGTCGTGCCGGTGGCGTCGGCCGCGGGCTCGGCCGCCAACGGGTGCGGACTCGGCGCCGGCGGAGCCGACTTCGGTGCCGTCGTCCAGAGCGTGGGCAGCCAGGCCTTCCCGGGTGTCGACTTCTCGGGCAAGTCGCCCAACCACCTCGTCGTCGTGGTGCCCCACGGCTGTGGCGGCACCGAAGCCAGCGGTCGTGCCCGGGTCGGCATGTCCTTCGCCAACGGCGGACCGGTGATCATCGACGCCCGACCGCAGGCGCAGCCCACGCTCGACCACGAGTTCGGGCACAACGTAGGCCTCCAGCACGCCAACAACGCGACCGCCGAGTACGGCGACGTCTACGAGGTGATGGGCGCGGCAGCGGACCAGTTCTCCAGCCCGGCTCTCGGCACGCTCTACCGGTTCGAGCAGGGCGCCGTAGCCGCTGACGAGGTGGTGGACGGGCTCGGTGGAGGCACGTGGACGCTCCAGCCACGATCGGCGACAGCCGGACTGCGAGGGGTCCACTTCATCAACCCCGACGACGGCCGCCGCCACTTCGTCGACTACCGCAACGGAGGCGGCACCGACGCCGGCACCTGCTACGTGAGCGGTGCCTGCAACTACACCACCGCCTACGGCCAGACCTACGTCCCGGGGCTCGTCATCGAGCGCGAGGACGCGCAGCGCGGCGCCTTCCTGCTCGGTGTCGCCGGCAACGACGGTGTGCTCCAGGCGACTGAGGCCTGGACCAACGCGGGTGGCAGCGTGACAGTCACCGCGGAGACGGCCAACCGCATCCGGATCACCCGGGTCGCGAAGCCCGCGTTGGGGGCGGGCTCGGCGTCCATCGCCGGCGTCCCCACGGCCCACCGGGAGGTCACCGCCACCGCGAGCCTGCCCGGGGCCACGTCGGTGCGCTACCAGTGGATGCTCAACGGTCAGCCCATCCGGCAGGCCGACGACGCCACCTTCACCCCGACCCCGGCGATGGCGGGAGCCAGCCTCAGCGTCGTCGCCACCGGCTACGCGGTGGGCCGCGACCCGAGTCCGCCGGCGCAGTCGGCCGCCCAGACCGTCGCTGCCGCCGGCTGGTACGCCACCGGCACGCGTCGCTACCCCGAGATCACCGGCAAGACGCGCGTCGGCGGCACCCTGACGGCACTCGGGCTCGACTGGGTCGACTACTACAACAGCAAGCCTGACGGCTACGCCCCCACCTACCAGTGGAGCCGCAACGGCAACCCGATCAAGGGTGCGACCGCCAGCACCTACCGGCTGACGTCCAAGGACCGCGGCAAGACCATCCAGGTCTCCGAGTACCCGCGGGCGGCGGGCTTCGTCACGACCACCTATGCCCGGTCGGACTCCACCTCCAAGATCCGGATCGGTCGGCTCACGACGGCCCGCCCGAAGATCGCGGGCAAGGCCAAGGTCGGCAAGCGCGTCGTCGCGAAGACGAAGGGCTGGACCCACGCCACCAAGTTCCGCTACCAGTGGTTCGTCGGCAAGCGGGCCATCAAGGGCGCGACGAAGCGCAAGCTGCAGATCACCCGGTCGATGCGCGGGAAGAAGATCGTGGTGAAGGTGACGGGCAAGAAGTCCGGCTACAAGTCGGCGTCGATGAAGTCGCGGCCCAAGAAGGTGCGCTGACACACCTGCCCGACCCTGAGCGGGCGGCCCCCACCACAAGCCCGGCTGTCGGGGGCCGCCCGTAGGGTTGACGCGTGGCCACCCCGAGCTCCTATCGACCCGCGCCGGGGTCGATCCCGACCCGTCCGGGGGTCTATCGGTTCCGCGACGCCAAGGGCCGCGTCATCTACGTCGGCAAGGCCAAGAGCCTGCGCGCGCGGCTGTCGTCCTACTTCCAGGACATCGGCAACCTGCACCCGCGGACGGCGACGATGGTCAGCACCGGCGCGAGCGTCGAGTGGACCGTCGTCGACACCGAGGTCGAGGCGCTCCAGCTGGAGTACAGCTGGATCAAGGAGTTCGACCCGCGCTTCAACGTGAAGTACCGCGACGACAAGTCCTATCCGTGGCTCGCCGTCACGGTCGGCGACGAGTTCCCGCGGGTGATGGTCGGCCGCGGCGCCAAGCGCAAGGGCACCCGCTACTTCGGCCCCTACAGCCACGCGTGGGCCATCCGCGAGACTGTCGACATCCTGCTGCGCGTCTTCCCCATGCGCTCATGCTCCAACGGTGTGTTCAAGCGCTCCAGCCAGATCGGGCGTCCCTGCCTCCTCGGCTACATCGACAAGTGCTCTGCGCCCTGCGTCGGCAACGTCACCGAGGAGGAGCACCGCCGCATCGTCGACGACTTCTGCGACTTCATGGGCGGGCAGACCAAGCCGTTCATGGCGCGGATCCGCCAGGAGATGTACGCCGCCAGCGAGGCGCTCGACTTCGAGAAGGCCGCCCGGCTGCGGGACGACCTCGGCGCCATGGAGCGGGCGCTCGAGAAGCAGGCCGTCGTCCTCGGCGACGGCGCCGACGCCGACGTGATCGCCCTCGTCGAGGACCCGCTCGAGGTCGCGGTGCAGATCTTCTACGTCCGCGGCGGCCGGATCCGCGGCCAGCGCGGCTGGGTCGCCGACCGCACCGACGAGGGCGGCACGCCCGAGCTGGTGCAGGACTTCCTGCTCCAGCTCTACGGCGGCATCGGTGCCGAGGAGGGCGACACCATCCCGCGCGAGGTGCTGGTGCCCGCACTGCCGCCGGACGCCGACGTCCTCGAGGAGCTGTTGTCCGAGCGGCGCGGCAGCAAGGTCGCCATCCGCGTGCCGCAGCGCGGCGACAAGCGCGACCTCCAGCAGACCGTCGCCACCAACGCCGCCCAGGCGCTCGCGCTCCACAAGACCAAGCGCGCGAGCGACCTGACCACCCGCAACCGCGCGCTGGAGGAGATCCAGCAGTCGCTGGCCCTCGACGAGGTGCCGCTGCGCATCGAGTGCTACGACGTCTCCAACCTCCAGGGCACCGAGGTCGTGGCCTCGATGGTGGTCTTCGAGGACGGCCTGTCACGCAAGTCCGAATACCGCCGCTTCGTGATCCGCGGCGTCGACGGGCAGAACGACGTCGCGTCGATGCACGAGGTGATCACCCGGCGGTTCAAGCGGCTGCTGGACGAGCAGGCGCGGAGCGAGACCGTGGCGACCGACTCCGGCCCCATGCTCGTTGATCCAGAGACAGGGAGGCCGCGCAAGTTCGCGTACGCCCCGTCGCTGGTCGTCGTCGACGGCGGCCCGCCGCAGGTGGCAGCCGCCCAGCAGGCGCTGGCCGAGCTGGGCGTCAACGACATCCCCGTCTGCGGGCTGGCCAAGCGGCTCGAGGAGGTGTGGCTGCCAGGGGAGGAGGACCCCGTGATCATGGCCCGCACCAGCGAAGGGCTCTACCTGCTCCAGCGCATCCGGGACGAGGCCCACCGGTTCGCCATCACCCACCACCGCAGCCGGCGCTCCAAGTCGATGGTCGAGAGCATGCTCGACGACGTGCCCGGCCTCGGCGAGGTGCGGCGCAAGACGCTGCTCAAGCACTTCGGCTCGCTGAAGAAGCTGCGAGAGGCCGAGCCCGACGCGATCGCACTGGTTCCCGGCATCGGCCCGCGCACGGCGGCTGCGATCAAGGAAGCGGTCGCGAAGGCCGACGTCACCCGCAAGACTGCAGGCACGCAGTCGGTGAACACCGCCACCGGTGAGATCTTGGAGGAGCCCTGATGCCCGACCCGACTCCCGGCGAGCTGGTCATCGTCACCGGCATGACCGGAGCCGGCCGCAGCACCGCGGCCAAGGAGCTGGAGGACCTCGGCTACTTCGTGGTCGACAACCTCCCGCCGACGCTGGTGCGCGACGTCGTACGCCTGGTCGACGACAGTCGCGGCATCCACCAGCCCATCGCGATCGTCGTCGACGTGCGGTCGGGGTCGTTCTTCGACTCGTTGCAGGCCAACCGACACCAGCGGGTCACCGGTCGCCCGACCACGCTGCTGTTCCTCGAGGCCACCGACGATGTCCTCGTGCGCCGCCAGGAGGCCGCCCGCCGGCCGCACCCGCTGCAGGGTGGTGGGCGCCTGCTCCAAGGCCTTCAGCGCGAGCGGGAGGCGATGGCCGACATCCGCGGTGATGCCGACGTGCTGCTCGACACCTCCAACTTCAACGTGCACCAGCTGCAGGACCGCATCACCGAGATGTTCGGCACGGCCACCACGACCCGGCTCAAGGTGACCGTGATCAGCTTCGGGTTCAAGTACGGCATCCCGGTGGACGCCGACTGGGTCGCCGACATGCGTTTCCTTCCCAACCCGCACTGGATCCCCGAGCTGCGTCCTCAGAACGGCCGCGACGCCGAGGTGTCCGCCTACGTCTTGTCCCAGCCCGGAGCCGGCAGGTTCCTCACGCAATACCTCCCGGTGCTGCAGAGCGTCGCAGAGGGCTACCTCGTCGAGGGCAAGCGCTTCATGGAGATCGCCGTCGGGTGCACCGGCGGCAAGCACCGCAGCGTCGCCATGACAGAGGCGATCGCCGGTCTGCTCCGCAATGCCGGCTACGACGTGCGCACCGCCCACCGCGACCTCGGCAGGGAGTGACGTGGCACGCCGTACCGCGGAGGCCGCGGTCGCCCTCGGTGGGGGCCACGGGCTCGCCGCCACGCTGTCCGCACTGCGGCGGCTCCACGACGACCTGACCATCGACGACCTGACCGCGGTGGTCACCGTCGCGGACAACGGCGGTTCGTCCGGGCGGCTGCGCGGCGAGTTCGGCGTGCTCCCTCCCGGCGACCTGCGGATGGCGCTCGCGGCCCTCTGCGGCGACGACGAGTGGGGGCGCACGTGGGCCGACGTGGTCCAGCACCGCTTCGCCGGGCAGGGCGAGATGCAGGGCCACGTCGTGGGCAACCTGCTGATCGTGTCGCTGTGGGAGCTGATGGGCGACCACGTGCGAGCGCTCGACTGGATGGGACGGCTGCTGGGTGCCCACGGACGCGTGCTGCCGATGGCGACCACTCCCATGGACATCACGGCGCGGGTCCGTGGGGCCGACCCCGCCGACCCGACAGCCGTGCAGGTCGTACGAGGACAGGTGGAGGTCGCCACGACCGACGGCCAGATCGAGTCCGTCGCCCTGGTGCCCGAGGACCCGGAGGCGTGCCAGGAGGCCGTCGAGGCCATCCGCGCGGCGGAGTGGGTGGTGCTGGGACCCGGGTCGTGGTTCACCTCCGTCATCCCGCACCTGATGGTGCCGGGACTGCGGCAGGCGCTCGCCGAGACCGAGGGACGGCTCATCGTCGTGCTCAACCTGGAGGCCCAGGCGGGCGAGACCACCGGCTTCGGGCCCGCCGACCACCTCGCCGCCCTCTACGAGCACGCGCCCGACCTCACGGTGCACGCGGTGCTCGTCGACGCCGGCTCGCTGGCTGGCGACGGCGCCGAGCTGGAGAAGGCGGTGACCGACCGGGGCGCCCGACTGGTCGTTGCGGACCTCGCCGTCCCGGGGGAGCCGCGGCACGATCCCGACCGTCTCGCGGCCGCCTTCGCGCTCATCGTCGACGAAGGCTGAGGCGAACGGGGAGAGGGTCGTTGACCAGCATGGCAGGATTCCGCTCATGGCAATGACGGCACAGGTGAAGGCCGAGCTCGCCTCCACCCAGATCACCAAGACCTGCTGCCGCAAGGCCGAGGTGGCCTCGATGCTCCGCTTCGCCGGCGGCCTGCACATCGTGAGCGGCCGGATCGTCGTCGAGGCAGAGCTCGACACCGGCGCCGCGGCACGCCGGCTGCGCAAGGACATCTCCGAGGTCTACGGCCACCCCTCGGACGTCGTGATGGTCCAGGGCAACGGGATCCGCAAGGGCAGCCGCTACATCGTCCGGGTGACCAAGGACGGTGAGGCGCTGGCCCGCCAGACCGGCCTGCTCGACCAGCGCGGTCGCCCCGTACGCGGCCTGCCGCCCGCCGTCGTGAGCGGTGGTGGCTGCGACGCCGTCGCCGCCTGGCGCGGCGCTTTCCTGGCGCACGGCTCCTTGACCGAGCCCGGACGCTCGTCCTCGCTCGAGATCACCTGCCCGGGCCCCGAGGCCGCCCTCGCGATCGTGGGCGTGGCCCGACGGCTCGGCATCTCGGCGAAGGCCCGCGAGGTGCGCGGCGTCGACCGGGTCGTGATCCGGGACGGTGACGCCATCGGCGCCCTCCTCACCCGCCTCGGTGCCCACGAGTCGCTGATGGCGTGGGAGGAGCGCCGGATGCGCCGCGAGGTCCGGGCCACCGCCAACCGGCTCGCCAACTTCGACGACGCCAACCTGCGTCGTTCGGCCCGCGCCGCCGTCGCTGCCGGCGCCCGGGTGGAGCGGGCGCTCGAGATCCTCGGCGAGGAGATCCCCGACCACCTCCGGCAGGCCGGACACCTGCGCCTGGAGCACAAGCAGGCCTCGCTCGAGGAGCTGGGCCAGCTGCACGACCCGGTGCTGACCAAGGACGCGATCGCCGGTCGGATCCGCCGCCTGCTCGCCATGGCCGACAAGCGGGCCGAGGAGCTCGGCATCCCCGACACCGAGGCGTCGCTGACTCCGGAGATGCTCGCCGAGGACGGCTGAGCCCGTCTTCTTGGATCGTTCCAAAGTTACCTGTCCGTACCGCGAGCGACCGCGCGTCGGGGCCCACTCCGTACCCGATAAGGTCGGAGCCGGTCACCAAAGGCCAGAGTTGTCGACGGGGTCACTGAAGGCCCCACCCCAAGGAGACATGCACCCATGACCGTTCGCGTAGGCATCAACGGCTTCGGCCGCATCGGCCGCAACTTCTACCGCGCCGTCCAGGCCTCGGGCGCCGACATCGAGATCGTCGGCGTCAACGACCTGACCGACAACGCGTCGCTGGCGCACCTGCTCAAGTTCGACTCGATCCTGGGCCGGCTCGACGCCGACGTCTCCAGCGACGAGAGTTCGATCAAGGTCGGCGACAAGACCATCACGGCGTTCGCCGAGCGCGACCCCGCCAACCTCAAGTGGGGCGACCTGGGGGTCGACGTCGTCGTCGAGTCCACCGGCTTCTTCACCGACGCCACCAAGGCGCGCGCCCACGTCGACGCGGGTGCCAAGAAGGTCATCATCTCCGCGCCCGCCTCCAACGAGGACATCACCGTGGTGATGGGCGTCAACCACGAGCTCTACGACGGTGACAAGCACACCGTCATCTCCAACGCGTCGTGCACGACCAACTGCCTGGCACCCATGGCGAAGGCGCTCCACGAGGAGTTCACGATCGTCAAGGGCCTGATGACGACGGTGCACGCCTACACCGCCGACCAGAACCTCCTCGACAACATCCACAAGGACCCCCGCCGCGCCCGCGCCGCCGCCCTCAACGTGGTGCCCACCTCGACCGGCGCCGCGAAGGCCATCGGCCTGGTCATGCCCGAGCTCAAGGGCAAGCTCGACGGCTACGCCCTCCGCGTCCCGGTCCCGACCGGCTCCGCCACGGACCTCACCTTCGAGGCGGGCCGCGAGACCTCGGTCGAGGAGGTCAACGCCGCTGTCGAGAAGGCCGCCGACGGGCGATACCTCAAGTACTCCACCGACCCGATCGTGTCCTCCGACATCGTCACCGACCCGGCGTCCTGCATCTTCGACGCGCCGCTGACGAAGGTCATCGGCAACCAGGTCAAGGTCGTCGGCTGGTACGACAACGAGTGGGGCTACTCCAACCGCCTGGCCGACCTGATCACCCACATCGGCGCGACGCTCTGACGTCGATGTCCTCCTCTGCAGGCATCGCCTCACTGGGTGACCTGACGGGCAAGCGCGTGCTGGTCCGCTCGGACCTCAACGTGCCCCTCGACGGCGCCGCCATCACCGACGACGGCCGGATCCGCGCGAGCGTGCCGACCATCGCCCAGCTCGCCGACGCGGGGGCCCGGGTGGTCGTCGTGGCCCACCTGGGCCGCCCGGACGGCTCGCCCGACCCCAAGTACTCGTTGCAACCGGTCGCCGCGCGCCTCTCCGAGCTGCTGGAGCGTCCCGTCGCCTTCGCCACCGACACCGTCGGGGCGAGCGCCACGGCGACCGTCGCGGGCCTCCAGGACGGCGAGATCGCCGTCCTGGAGAACGTGCGCTTCAACGACGGTGAGACCAGCAAGGACGACGACGTACGGGGTGCCTTCGCCGACCAGCTCGCGCAGCTCGCCGACGCCTTCGTGTCCGACGGCTTCGGCGTCGTCCACCGCAAGCAGGCGAGCGTGTACGACGTGGCGCTGCGGCTGCCGTCCGCGATGGGCGGACTGGTCGCTGCCGAGGTCGACGTGCTCCGCCGGCTCACTGATCACCCCGAGCGCCCCTACGTCGTGGTCCTCGGCGGGTCCAAGGTCTCGGACAAGCTCGGCGTGATCGACAACCTCATCGACAAGGCCGACAAGCTGTTGATCGGCGGCGGCATGGTCTTCACCTTCCTCAAGGCCCAGGGCCACGAGGTCGGCAAGAGCCTGCTCGAGGCCGACCAGCTCGACACCTGCACCCGCTACCTCAGCGAGGCCGAGGACCGCGGCGTGGAGATCCTGCTCCCGACCGACATCGTCGTCGACACGGCGTTCCCGTCGGACGACCGGGCTCCCGAGCCCTCCGTCGTACCCGCCTCGAAGATCCCGTCGGACGCCCTCGGCCTCGACATCGGCCCCGAGTCCGCCGCCGCGTTCGCCGCAGCCCTGAGCGACGCGAAGACGGTGTTCTGGAACGGTCCGATGGGTGTGTTCGAGGTCGGCGCGTTCGCGGACGGCACGCGTGCCGTGGCGCAGGCCCTGACCGAGGTCGACGGTCTCTCCGTCGTCGGTGGTGGCGACTCAGCCGCTGCCGTGCGCCAGCTCGGCTTCGACGAGGCCGCGTTCGGCCACATCTCCACCGGCGGTGGCGCGTCGCTGGAGTTCCTGGAGGGCAAGGAGCTCCCGGGCATCGCTGTACTCGAGAGGGACTGATCCGTGGCTGACAAGCGCACCCCGCTGATGGCGGGCAACTGGAAGATGAACCTCAACCACCAAGAAGCGGTGGTGCTGATCCAGAAGCTCGCCTGGACGCTGTCGGACAAGCGGCACGACTACTCCAAGGTCGAGGTGGTCGTCGTGCCGCCGTTCACCGACATCCGGTCGGTGCAGACCCTCGTCGACGGCGACCGGCTGGCGATCCGCTACGGCGCGCAGGACGTCTCCGTCCACGACAACGGCGCCTACACCGGCGAGATCTCCGCGGCGATGCTGGCCAAGCTCGGCTGCTCCTACGTCGTGGTGGGCCACTCCGAGCGCCGGATGCACCACGACGAGAGCGACGAGCTGGTCAACGGCAAGGCACACAAGGCGCTGCAGGCCGGCATGACCCCGATCGTGTGCGTGGGCGAGGGCCTCGACGTACGCCAGGCGGGGGAGCACGTCCCCTTCACGCTCACGCAGGTCGACGGGTCGTTGGACGGCTTCACGGCCGAGCAGATCGCCGGCCTGGTCGTCGCCTACGAGCCCGTGTGGGCAATCGGCACCGGCGAGGTGGCCACCCCCGACGACGCCCAGGAGGTCTGCGCCGCCATCCGCGAGCGGGTCCGCGAGGTGCACGGCGACGCGGCGGCCGAGGGCCTGCGGATCCTCTACGGCGGGTCGGTCAAGGCCGCCAACGTCGGCGGGATCATGGAGAAGCCGGACGTCGACGGGTGCCTCGTGGGCGGCGCCAGCCTGCAGGTCGACGAGTTCGGCGGCATCTGCCGGTTCTACGACATGCCCGTGCTGTGAGGCGCCCACCGGTTCGCAACCGGCGTGACGTAGGCTTCCGCTCGTGATTCTGGCTTTTACCATCCTGCTCGTCGTGACGAGCGCGATCATGATCCTGCTGGTGCTGCTCCACAAGGGACGCGGCGGCGGTCTGTCCGACATGTTCGGCGGCGGCGTGTCCAGCAGTCTGGGGGGATCGTCGATCGCTGAGCGCAACCTCGATCGTTTCACGGTCGGGGTCGGCGTCATCTGGTTTGCCTGCATCGTCGCCCTGGGCCTGCTCAAGGCCTACCAGGGCAACTGAGTCCCCCGGATAAGGAGTAGTACTCGTGGCTGGTGGTGGAAACGCGATCCGCGGTAGTCGGGTCGGAGCTGGCCCCATGGGTGAGGCCGAGCGTGGCGAGGCCGCGCCGCGCCAGACGGTCACCTACTTCTGCAGTCACGGCCACCGGTCGGTGGTGACGTTCGCGATCGAGGCCGCCGTGCCGGAGTCGTGGGACTGCCCCAAGTGCGGGCTCCCGGCCAGTCTGGACAGTGAGAACCCGCCGCCGGCGCCGAAGATCGAGCCCTACAAGACGCACCTGGCCTACGTCAAGGAGCGTCGCAGCGAGACCGAGGCGGCCGACATCCTCGACGAGGCCGTCGCCCTGCTGCGCAGCCGCCGCAAGGCCGGCGAGATCATCTTCTGACCTGCCGCTTGTGCACGCGGCACACGCGCCGAACTGACGCTTGTGCACGCAGCACACGCGCCGAACTGACGCTTGTGCACGCAGCACACGCGCCGAACTGACGCTTGTGCACGCGGCGCAGGTGCCGAGCTGACGCTTGTGCTCACGCTGAGCGGCCACGGGTACGCCTGACCGCCTCGGTGACCACCGAGAAGATGGCATCCTCCACGCGTTGCCGCGGGCCGTAGACGTCGGCACACACGAGTGGTTCGATCACCCAGTCCTCGTCCCGGTCCAACCAGTGGCGTCGTAGGGCGTCGTGCTCGCGGTCCGTCGGCCTGCAGTGCCACTCCTCGCCGTCGTACTCGACTCCTGCGCGGAGGTCGGCATTCCCGACATCGACGAACGCATGGCGTGCGCCCGACCTGACCTCGACCTGCGGCACGGGAGCCGGCACAGGCAGCTGCATCCAGCGCCACCGGATCACGCTCTCACCACCCGACTGCGACCTGCCGTCCGTGTGTGGGGCGACCGTCCGGAGCGTCGTCACCCACCGCATGCCCTTGAACCGATCGACCTCCTGCACCAGCTCCTCCACGGTGAAGGCCCCGAGTCGGTGCAGCGCATCGAGGGCGGTGATGGCTGGCTCGGGCCAACGTTGGCGGCCGAGATCGAGGGCGGTGCGAAGGGGAGTCGTCACTCTCAGGCCGTGAATCTCTGTGACGTCGCGCGGGAGCAGCGAACGCTGGCCACCGTCGACCAGCTTGTTGCGGAGGCGACCGCGGCCAAGCGGCAGGTCCATCGTCACGGGCCGCGCGTGGAGGTGCTCGTTGGGGAGGAGGAGCATGTCGGCGCCCAGCAGCCACCCGGCGTGACGTTCGACGACGATGGCGTCGGGTGGCACCACGAGCCGGAGACAGGCACATCGAGTGGCGATGTCGTCGGGCAGCTCCGCCGAGACGTAACAGTTCCTGATGGGGTGCCGCAACAATCCCGCTGCCACCAGCGCGGCGAGGTCGCGACGCGTGACTCCGTTCTGCGCCGCCATCCGCGCGGTGAAGGGAACCCGCGTCGGCAAAGGAAACGTGTCGTCCAAGAACGGACGGTGCAGCCAGGGTGTGAGATCCATGGCGTCTTCGTGCCCACCTGACAGGACGCCGGAACCGCACGGGGTTCGCCTGTGGACAAGCTGCACACAAGCGTCAGCTCGGCGGGTGTTGCGCGTGCACAAGCGTCAGCTCGGCGGGTGCTGCACCGTGCACAAGCGTCAGCTCGGCGAGTGCTGCACGTGCACAAGCGTCAGCTCGGCGGGGGTCAGGGGAGGGTGGAGGCGGCGGCCTCGTCGACCCACCACACGATCTCGCCATTGCGTACGCCGCGGGCGGGCGTCTCCTCGACGGAGCCCCCCTCGGCGAGCGCGCGGGAGACGGCGTCGGCCTTTCCCTCGCCGCTGGCGATGAACCACACCGCGCGGCAGCGCTCGATCGCCTCGAAGGTGAGGGTGACGCGGTCCGGGGGCGGCTTGGGGGAGTCGTGGACCGCGACCGCGATCGTGTCGCGTGCCGACAGAGCAGGATGGCCGGGGAAGAGGGAGGCCACGTGGCCGTCGGGACCGATGCCGAGCATCAACACCTCGAAGGACCCACCGCCGTGCTCGCGCAGGGCCGCGCTGTAGGCGTCGGCGGCCTCCTCCGCGGTCGCCACCTCGTCGCTGGCAGGCACCTCGTGGACGTTTGCCGGGTCGACCTCGACGTGGTCGAGGAGGTCCTGTCGAGCCTTCCCGGAGTTGCGATCGGGCGAGCCCGCGGGCACGAACCGCTCGTCGCCCCACCAGAACACCACACGCGACCAGTCGACCGAGGAGTCCGGAGCCCGACGCGCGAGCTCTCGGTGCAGAGCCTCGGCGATGGATCCACCGGTGAGCCCGACATGGGGCACGTCACCACGCGCTTGTGCCGCCTCGAGCCGGTCGAGGAGGGCAGAGGCGACGTCGCCGACCAGGATGTCGGCGTCGACGTGGCGCCGGACCTCCGGGGCGGTCACTTCTTCGCTCCGAGCTTGACGAGGCGAGCGGCGGTGGCGGCGTAGACGTCGTCCTCGTCGAGCCGCCTCAGCTCCTCCGCGAGCAGGGCCGGCACCTCGCGACGCTTGAGCGCCACCGGTCGGTCCGGGCGGTTGGGGGAGGTGAACGTCGCCAGGCGCCCGTCGGCACGCGAGATGCGGATCGGCCCTTCCTTGGTGTCCATGCTGACCTCGGTGATGCCCGGGCCCTTGGAGCTGCGGCGCCTCACCTCGACCTTGAGGCGGTCGGCAAGCCAGGCCACGAGCAGGTCGGCGCTGGGGCTGACCCGCTCGGCGGTGACCGTGGCGCCGGTGACCTTCAGGGGGTGCTGGTCGAGCGAGGCGGCGAGGAGCGCCCTCCACGGGGTCAGCCGGGTCCAGCTGAGATCCGTGTTGCCGGGAGCGTAGGAGCGGCACTGGGCGATCATGGCGGTGGACTTGCCGCGCGAGGCTGCCGAGGAGTCGGTGATGCGACGCTGTGCGAGCGCACCCAGCGGGTCGGACTCGGGGTCGGCGGGTGAGGCTGTGGGCCACCAGATGGCGACGGGGGAGTCGGGCAGCAGCAGCGGCAGCACCACGGACTCGGCGTGCTTGACCACCTCACCCTTGAGCCGGATGAGGGCGGTCTCGCCACCCCAGCCGTCGCCGCTGCCCACCTGGGCGTGGACATGGGGGGCGCCGCGGGCGTCGCCCAGGATCACGCCGAGCACGCGCGAGGGGTGCTCGCGCGAGGCCCGCTTGGCCGCGAGCATCGCGTCGGCAGCGTCCTCCTCCGGGGCGACGATGATCAGCGTCATCACCATCCCCATCGCCGGGCTCCCGGCGCGGGTGCGGGCCCGCACGAACTCCGCGGCGATCTTCGCCGAGTTGGTGTCGGTGAGCTCGATCACTATGGCCTCCTCCACGTACGTCCGTCGCGGGCGAGCATCGCGTCCGCGGACGGTGGGCCCCAGGTGCCGGAGTCGTAGGTGTCCGGCCTGCCCTTCTTGGCCCAGTGCTGGATCACGGGGTCGAGGAGCTGCCAGGAGAGCTCGACCTCCTCGTGCCGCGGGAAGAGCGGCGGGTCGCCGAGCAGCACGTCGAGGATCAGCCGTTCGTACGCCTCGGCGCTGGGCTCGGTGAACGATCCGCCGTAGGCGAAGTCCATGTTGACGTCGCGGATCTCCATCGCGGTGCCCGGGACCTTGGCGCCGAACCGCATCGTCATGCCCTCGTCGGGCTGCACGCGGATCACGAGCGCGTTCTGGCTCAGGTCCTCCGTCGCGGTCTGTGAGAAGGGCAGGTGCGGTGCGCGCTTGAAGACGATCGCCACCTCGGTCACGCGGCGACCCAGGCGCTTGCCGGTGCGGAGGTAGAACGGCACCCCGGCCCAGCGACGGGTGTCGACATGGACGGTGATGGCGGCGAAGGTCTCGGTCGTCGAGGCCTTGTTGATCCCCTCCTCCTCGAGGAACCCGATGACCTTCTCGCCGCCGGCCCAGCCGGCGACGTACTGGCCGCGGGCGGTGGTCGTGTCGAGCGGGGGCGGCAGCTGTGCGGAGGCGAGCACCTTCTGCTTCTCGAAGCGCAGGCTCTCGGCGTCGAAGGCGATCGGCTCCTCCATCGCGACCAGCGCCATCAGCTGCAGGAGGTGGTTCTGGATGACGTCTCGGGCGGCGCCGATGCCGTCGTAGTAGCCGGCCCGGCCGCCGATGCCGATGTCCTCGGCCATCGTGATCTGCACGTGGTCGACGTAGTTGGCGTTCCAGATCGGCTCGAACATGTTGTTGGCGAACCGCATGGCCAGGATGTTCTGGACGGTCTCCTTGCCGAGGTAGTGGTCGATCCGGAAGATCGAGCCAGACGGGAAGACGTCGGCGAGGATGTCGTTGAGCTCGCGCGCCGACTCGAGGTCGTGCCCGAACGGCTTCTCCACCACCACGCGCCGCCACTGGTCGCCGTCGAGGTCGGCGAGCCCGTGCTCCTTGAGCTGGCCCACGACGTTGCCGAAGAACGCCGGCGGGATCGCGAGGTAGAAGGCCATGTTGCCGCCGGTGCCGCGGAGCTGGTCGAGCTCCTCCACAGTGCGACGGAGCTGGTCGAACGCGGCGTCGTCGTCGAAGTCGCCCGGGACGAAGCGGAAGCCCTCGGAGAGCTGGTTCCACACCTCCTCGCGGAACGGCGTACGGGCGTGCTCCTTGACCGCGTCGTGCACGATCTGGGCGAAGTCCTGGTCGGCCCAGTCCCGCCTGGCGAAGCCGATGAGGCTGAACCCCGGCGGCAGCAGGCCGCGGTTGGCCAGGTCGTAGATGGCCGGCATGACCTTCTTGCGCGACAGGTCGCCGGTGACGCCGAAGAGCACCATCCCGCACGGGCCTGCGATGCGCGGCAGCCGGCGGTCCTGCGGGTCACGAAGCGGGTTGGCAGCGGTCATGCGGGGTCCCCCAGGCGTTGTTCCGAGGAGCGGAGCGAGGGAGAAGAACGTCGTGGGGTGCTCATCGGCCTCGGGTCTCCTGGTAGTAGCGGATCAGGGACTGTGTGGACGGATCCTGGTGCGCCGTGACGTCCGCGTCACCGGCCACCGCCGGGCGCAGCTGCTGGGCGAGCTCCTTGCCGAGCTCGACGCCCCACTGGTCGAAGCTGTCGATGCCCCAGACCGCGCCCTCGACGAACGTGACGTGCTCGTAGAGCGCCACGAGCTGTCCGAGCACGCCGGGTGTGAGGGCCGGCGCCATGATGGAGGTCGTCGGCCGGTTGCCGGGGAAGGTCCGCGCGGGGACCAGGTTGTCGGCCACCCCCTGCGCGCGCACCTCGTCGGCCGTCCTGCCGAAGGCCAGCGCCTGCGTCTGGGCGAAGAAGTTGGCCAGCAGCAGCTCGTGCACGTCGACACCCTGCCCGTCCACGTCATCGACCAGTGGGTACGCCGGGTTGGCGAAGGCGATGAAGTCGGCGGGGACGAGCCGGGTGCCCTGGTGGATGAGCTGGTAGAACGCGTGCTGGCCGTTGGTGCCGGGCTCGCCCCAGAAGACCTCGCCGGTGTCGTAGCCCACGGCGGTGCCGTCCCACCGCACGCGCTTGCCGTTGGACTCCATGGTGAGCTGCTGGAGGTAGGCCGGGAACCGGTGCAGCAGCTGCGCGTAGGGCAGGACCGCGTGGGTGTGTGCACCGAGGAAGTTGACGTACCAGACGTTGAGCAGGCCCATCTTCAGCGGCACGTTGGACGCCGCGGGGGCGGTGCGGAAGTGCTCGTCCATGGCGTGGAAGCCGGCCAGCAGGTCGGCGAAGTGGTCGGGACCGATCGCGATGACGAGCGAGAGGCCGATGGCGGAGTCCATCGAGTAGCGACCGCCGACCCAGTCCCAGAAGCCGAACGCGTTGTCGGTGTCGATGCCGAAGTCGGCGACCTTGTCGAGCGCGGTGGAGACCGCCACGAAGTGCTGCGCCACAGCGGCGGCCGGGTCGCTTCCCGGTGGCAGCCGCTCCAAGAGCCACGTCTTGCAGAGGCGTGCGTTGGTCAACGTCTCCAGGGTCCCGAAGGTCTTGCTGGACACGATGAACAGCGTGGTCTCGGGGTCGAGCCCGGCCAGCTTCTGCCCCGCGTCGGTCGGGTCGATGTTGCTGATGAAGCGACAGGTGAGCCCGTCCTGCCGGTAGGGCTCGAGGGCCTCGTAGGCCATGACGGGGCCGAGGTCCGAGCCCCCGATGCCGATGTTGACCACCGTCTCGATCCGGCGGCCGGTGACGCCGGTCCACTCGCCGGACCGGACGCGCTCAGCGAAGGCGTACGCCCGGTCCAGCACCTCGTGCACGTCGGCCACCACGTCCTGACCGTCGACCGTCAGCGAGGCGTCGGCCGGGAGGCGGAGAGCGGTGTGCAGCACTGCCCGGTCCTCGGTGACGTTGATGCGCTCACCGGCGAACATCGCGTCGCGGCGCGCGCCCAGGTCGACCTCGTCGGCCAGGCGCAGGAGGGCCGCCTCCACGCCGTCGTCCCAGAGGTTCTTGGACAGGTCGACGTGGAGGTCGCCGGCGGTCAGGGTCTGGTGGGGCACCCAGGCGGGGTCGTCGGCCAGGTGCCGGCGCAGGTCGAGGTCGTAGCCGTCGGCGAGTCGGGACAGCTGGGCCCACGCGCCCGTGGTGGTGGGGTCGACCGGCCCCAAGCTCATGCGCGTACTCGCTGCGCTCCGCGCGCGCACGAGGCACAAGTCGCGCTGTCCTGATTGATGAGCTCGCTGCGCTCGCTCATGCGCGGGCGGCCTCGAGCGATGCCGACAGGGTCGTCTGGAGCTGGTCCCAGGCGACGACGAACTTGTCGACGCCCTCCTTGATCAGGACCTCGATGACGTCGTCGTAGTCGACGCCCGCGTCCGCCAGCGCCTGCATGTGGGCCGCGGCGTCGTCGTAGAACGGCCGGACCCGGTCGCCGCGCACCTCGCCGTGGTCGGCGACGGCCTCGAGCGTCTTCTCGGGCATGGTGTTGACGGTGTCCTCCACGACGAGGTCGACGACGTACATCGTGTCGTCGTAGTCGGGGTTCTTGACGCCCGTCGAGGCCCAGAGCGGGCGCTGCTTGCGCGCGCCCTTCGCGGCCAGGGCCTCCCAGCGCTCACCGCTGAAGAACTCCTCGTACATCTGGAACGCGAGGCGGGCGTTGGCCACACCGGCCTTGCCCCGCAGGTCCGCGTCGGTGCCCGGCCCCTGCGTCGTCGCCTCGAGCCGCTTGTCGATCTCGGAGTCGACGCGCGAGACGAAGAACGACGCGACCGAGTGGATGCCGGCGAGGTCGTGGCCGTTGGCCAGGGCCTGCTCCAGCCCGGAGACGTAGGCCTCCATCACGTTGCGGTACTGCTCGAGGCCGAAGATCAGCGTGACGTTGACCGAGATGCCGGCGGCGATGGTCTCGGTGATGGCCGGCCACCCCTCCTTCGTGCCCGGGATCTTGATGAGCAGGTTGGGCTCGCCGACGATCTCCCAGAGCTCGGCCGCCTCCTTCACCGTCTCCGCGGTGTGGTGGGCGAGGCCGGGGGAGACCTCGATCGACACGCGCCCGTCGACACCGTCGGTGGCGTCGAAGACCGGCCGCATGAGCCGGCAGGCCTCTCGTACGTCGTCGGTGGTGATGGTGCGGGTCGCCTCGTCCACGTCGGCGCGTGCGGCAGCGAGCTCGCGGACCTGGGGGTCGTAGCGCTCGCCGTCGGCCAGCGCGGCCTGGAAGATCGCCGGGTTGGAGGTCACCCCGACCACGAAGCTGTTCTTCACCAGGTCAGCGAGGTTGCCGGTCTCCAGGCGCTCGCGGGACAGGTCGTCGAGCCAGATGGACACCCCGGCGTCAGCCAGGGCCTTGAGACGGTCGTTCATGGGTGTGCCTCCAGAAGGATCGGTGTGGGGTGGCCGCGGACTCAGCCGGATCTCAGTCGGTGAGCGTGCGCAGGCTGTCGCGGGCGGCGTTGGCCACCGCCTCGCCGGTGATGTCGAACTCCTCGTAGATCCGGGCGAAGTCCGCCGAGGCGCCATAGTGGTCGATGGACACGATGCGGCCGTGGTCGCCGACGTACTCGCGCCAGCCCTGCTTGACGCCGGCCTCGACCGAGACGCGCGCCTTGACCGCGGGGGGCAGGACCGTCTCGCGGTAGGCCTCGTCCTGCTCCTCGAACCACTCGAGGCAGGGCAGCGACACGACCCGGGCGCGGATGCCGTCGGCGGCCAGGAGCTCGCGCGCGGCCACCGCGACCTGCACCTCGGAGCCCGTGCCCATCAGGATCACGTCGGGGTCGCCGCCGTCGACGTCGAGCAGGACGTAGCCGCCGCGGTGGACGTCGGAGGTGTCGCTGAAGCCCTCCTCGCCGCGCGGGAAGACCGGGACGTTCTGGCGGGTCAGTGCGATGCCCGCGGGGTGGTCGGTGCGCTGGAGCACGGCGTGCCAGGCGGCCGCGGTCTCGTTGGCGTCCGCCGGGCGTACGACGTCGAGGCCCGGGATCGCGCGCAGCGCGGCGAGGTGCTCGATCGGCTGGTGGGTGGGTCCGTCCTCACCGAGGCCGATGGAGTCGTGGGTCCACACGTAGGTGACCGGCAGGCCCATCAGCGCGGCGAGGCGGACGGAGCCGCGCATGTAGTCGCTGAAGGTGAGGAAGGTGCCGCCGAAGACTCGGGTGCCACCGTGCAGCGCGATGCCGTTGAGGATCCCGCCCATGCCGTGCTCACGGATGCCGAAGTGCAGCACCCGCCCGGCGAGCGGGTCGCCGGTCCACTGGTCGGTGGAGCGGCTCTCGGGGATGAAGGAGGGCGCGTCCTCGATGGTGGTGTTGTTGGACTCCGCGAGGTCGGCCGACCCTCCCCAGAGCTCGGGCATGACGCCCGCCACCGCGTTGATGACCTGCCCCGACGCCTTGCGGGTGGCGACGCCCTTGGGGTCGGCGTCGAAGCGGGGGAGCACGTCGGCGAGCCCCTCGGGCAGAGCGCGCGTCTGCATGCGCTGGAAGACCTCGAGGACCTCGGCCGGGGCCGACTCCTGCCAGGTGTCGAACCTTTCCTGCCAGGCCGCCTGCCACACCTTGCCCCGGTCGACCAGCGAGCGGGTGCGGTCCAGCACGTCCTCGGGCACCTCGAAGTGCGCATCGGGGTCGAAGCCCAGGATCTTCTTGGTGGCCGCGACCTCCTCGGCGCCCAGCGCCGAGCCGTGGGACTTGCCGGTGCCCTGGGCGTTGGGGGCGGGCCAGGCGATGACGGTGCGCAGGACGATCAGGCTGGGGCGGTCGCTGACCTCGGCGGCGGCACGGACGGCGGCGTAGAGCTCGGGCACGTCCTCGACGTAGTCGGTGCCGTCGTTGGTCCAGTCGACGGTCTGGACGTGCCAGCCGTAGGCCTCGTAGCGCGCGCCGACGTCCTCGGTGAAGGCGACATCGGTGTCGCCCTCGATCGAGATCCGGTTGGCGTCGTAGATCATCGTGAGGTTGCCCAGCTGCTGGGTGCCCGCGATGGACGAGGCCTCGCCGCTGACGCCCTCCTGCAGGTCGCCGTCGGAGCAGATGGCGTAGACGTGGTGGGTGAACGGCGACTCGTCCTCAGCCGTGCCGGGGTCGAGGATGCCCCGCTCGCGGCGGGCCGCCATGGCCATGCCGACCGCGTTGGCGACGCCCTGGCCGAGGGGACCGGTGGTGGTCTCGACCCCGGCCGTGTGGCCGTGCTCCGGGTGCCCGGGGGTCTTGCTGCCCCACGTGCGCAGCGAGCGCAGGTCCTCGATCTCGAGGCCCCAGCCGCCGAGGTAGAGCTGGGTGTAGAGCGTGATCGAGCTGTGCCCGGCGGAGAGCACGAAGCGGTCGCGACCGGTCCAGTCGGGATCGGCCGGGTTGTGGCGCATCACCTTCTGGAAGAGCAGGTACGCCGCGGGTGCCAGGCTCATCGCCGTGCCGGGGTGGCCGTTGCCGACCTTCTGCACCGCGTCCATCGCCAGGACCCGGGCCGTGTCCACGGCGCGCTGGTCGACGTCGTCCCACTCGAGGGTGGTGGGCAGGGTGGACTTCTCGGTCAACGCGGTTCCTCTCGATGGAGTGCAGCTGGACTGCACCACGGGGAGTGCAGCCGGGATCACAGGTCCGTTGGGGTGGCCTCGACTGCGAGCCTATCGCCGTGCCCGAGTAGACTCGACCCCACCCGAGGGTCGCTCCGGACGCAGGTTCTCCCCGCTGTTCATCCCTTCGGTCCCCCATGAGTTCCCCGTGAGTCCGCGTCCCATCCGTGTCCTGCCCGTTCCGTCTCATCCCCCTTGCAAGAGGTCCCCACCGTGTCCCACGCCGGCCCGAACGCTGCGTCCGCGCGGCCGTCGACCGGCGACGGACCCGAGCAGGAGTCCACGACCTGGCGCGACGTCGTCGCCGCCTACGTCGGGCTCACCAAGCCGCGGGTCATCGAGCTGCTGCTCCTCACCACCGTGCCGGTGATGTTCTTCGCCGAGCGCGGCATCCCTGCGCTGGGCCTCGTGGCCGCGACCGTGGTGGGCGGCGCCCTGTCGGCCGGCTCGGCGTCGGCCTACAACTGCGTCTACGACCGCGACATCGACGAGCAGATGCGTCGTACGCGTCGCCGCGCGCTGCCGCGCCACATGGTGTCCCCGCTCTCGGCGCTGGTCTTCGCGACCGTCCTGGCCGTGCTGTCGACCGTGGTGCTGGCGCTGTGGGTCAACTGGCTCTCAGCCGGTCTGTCCCTGCTCGCCAACGCCTTCTACGTCTTCGTCTACACGATGCTGCTCAAACGCCGCACCACCCAGAACATCGTCTGGGGTGGCTTGGCAGGCTGCTTCCCCGCGCTGATCGGCTGGACCGCGGTGACGGGTCAGCTGGCGTGGACGCCGGTCGTGCTCTTCCTCGTGGTCTTCTTCTGGACCCCGCCCCACACATGGGCGCTCGCGCTGCGCTACCGCGAGGACTACCGCAACGTCGACGTGCCGATGCTGCCCGTGGTCAGGCCCGCTTCCGAGGTCGGGCGCCAGGTGGTCCTCTACAGCTGGGTGATGGTCGCGACCTCGTTGCTGCTCTGGCCGGTCGCCGGCACCAGCCTGGTCTACCCGGCGGCGGCCGCCGTCCTCGGAGCGGTCTTCCTCGTCGAGGCGCACCGCATGTGGTCGCGCGCCAGGAGCTCCGACGTGCTGAGCGAGATCAACCCGATGCGCCTCTTCCACGCCTCGAACCTCTACCTGTCGCTGCTGTTCGTGGCCGTCGCGCTCGACCCGTTGCTCGGCCGCTGATCCCTGGCCGCCGCCCGGCGCCGTCCCGTAACGCACATCGCAGGAATCGTCTGGGGACTGACAGAGCCTAGACATCTTCTTGAGAGTTCCTTCCGTGTCCGTCGAGCCCGATCCCCGTTGAATCGGCGTCACGGGGGAGGCATTCGGCCTGCCCTGGCTACCTGGGGAGCACCTGCACCATGGATTCAGCACCACACGATCGACCGTCCGAGCGATCGGACCGCAGGACCGAGAAGACGATGGGGATGCGCGGGAGCCGCATCGGCCACCGGGCGGTGACCAGGCTGGTGACGCTGGTCCTCGCCGTCGGCTTCGCCGTCCTCGGCGTGGCAGGGGCCGCCAGCGCCCATCACAACACCATCTCCGGCACGGTCGCGTGCGCGAGCGGAGGCGGATGGGCCGTGACCTGGCGGGTGGTCAACAGCGAGCAGATCACGGAGACGATCACGGGCTCCAACCGTCCGTCCGCCGTTCCGGTCGGCACCACGTTGACTGCTGCCCAGACGCGGACCTTCACCGAGACCGTGACCACCAAGCCCGCGTCGCCGCTCACGTTGACGCTGGCGGCCAAGTGGAGCAACAACGCCACCGCCACCAACTCCGGCAGCATCCCGGTGGCGTCGTTCAGCGACAGCTGCGCCGTCAAGACCGTCACACCTCCGACGGTGCCGGTGGTCGACGAGTGCGGTCCGGGCAACGCCCACTACGGGCAGGTCCCCAGTGGCCCCTGGACGTCGACGTCCCACCCCGACGGCAGCCTCACCATCACTGCCGACCCGGGCTACTCCTTCGGCAACGGCCAGACGTCCATCACCCACCCGGTGCCCACCGACAGCAACCAGCCCTGCCCTGTGGTCACCCCGCCGGTCGTGACCCCGCCCGTCGTGACGCCCCCCGTGGTGGCCGCGCCGGAGGTGCTGCCGGGCGAGGTGCGCGTCGTCAAGGCAGAGGCCCGGCAGATCGACAAGTGCGGTCGCGCCAGTGACCTGTTCAAGGTCGCCAAGCGCTCCGGTGTCGTCTACGAGGCCGGCGGCAAGGTGCTCCGCCAAGGCGTCTGGCTGCGGGCGACGACCCGCTCCGTCACTGTCCGCGCCGAGGCCGCGGACCCGACGGTCGAGCTGCGGGGCAAGCAGGTCTGGAAGATGACCTTCACCCGCAAGCCCTGTGCGCAGGCGCCGGAGATCGCGCCCAACACCGGTTCGTGATGCGCCGCACCCCGCTCGCGGTGATGACGCTGTGCGCGACGGTGCTGCTGGCCGGTCAGGGTGCGGCTCACGCCGCCCCTGACCGGCTGCACATCGCCCGGACGGGCACCGACGCGGTCGTCATCGAGGTGCCCGCCCGCAACGACACCTTGGCGGTCGGCTCCCAGCTGCGCGGCGCCGTCTACACCTGGTCGAAGGGTGATCCACCCTGCGACCCGACCGGCAGCACCGTGTACGCCGGCCACGCGTGGCGTGCCGGCAACGGCGTCGCCGACAGGTGGGGGCAGCTGCGGCGTGGCGACGAGATCAAGGTCGCCGGCTGCCGGTTCGAGGTCACCCGCCGCGAGTACTGGCCGGCGAAGCGCCGGATGGGCGCCCTCTACTCCGTCTCGGGGCCGGCCCGCATCGTGCTGGTCGGCTGCAAGGCGGACGACTACTCCCAGCGCACGGTGGTGTTCGCGCGCAAGGTGGGCCGCTGAGGGCCGACTCCTAGGGGGCCCGGGTCGCGGGGTCGGCCTGTCGGCGTCCGTCTGCGCGGGCCTCGAGGCCCGCGCTGTGGGGCAGGACGGCGAGCGCGATCCGGGCCAGGCCGGCCGCGAGGAGGGCGGCCCCGAGCATGTGCAGGGCCACCAGTCCGACCGGCAGGTCGAGCCAGTACTGGACCCACCCCAGCACGCCTTGCAGCACCTCGATGAGCAGGACCAACGAGGTGACGGTGGCCAGCCAGCGGTGCCCGCCGCGCACCGCGACGACGAGCAGCGCGACGGTGAGGGCGACGAGGACGTACACCGACGTGGCGTGGACCTGCGACACGATCGCGGGGTCGAGCCCGTTGCGCGGTGACTCGGCGTCGCCGGCGTGCGGACCGGCACCGGTCACGACGGTGCCGAGGTAGAGCACGACCCATCCCGCCGCCAGGGTCGCCCACGCCAGGACACGCACCGGCGGCGGAGCGAGCTCGCGCTGGGGGCTGCGCAGCTCGTCGAGCAGGGCGACGCAGACCATGATGATCGCCATCGAGAGCAGGAAGTGCCCCGCCACGATCCACGGGTTGAGGTCGGTCAGCACGGTGACGCCGCCGATGAGCGCCTGCATTGGGATGCCGAGCCCGACCACGAAGGCCAGCCGGGTCGCGCGGCGGTGCCGGGCACCGAGCGCGGCGAGGAAGCACAGGATGGCCACGGCCGACAGGCCGAAGGTCAGCAGCCGGTTGCCGAACTCGATGGCGCCGTTGATGCCCAGCTCGCCGTGCGCGACGTACGACGCGTCGGTGCAGCGCGGCCACGTCGGGCACCCGAGCCCGGAGCCGGTCAGTCGGACGGCTGCACCGGTCACGACGATGCCGATGTTGGCCACGAGGTTGGCGACCGCGAGTGGCCACAGGTGTCGGGCGAGGCGGTGGAGGAGCGCGTCCATCATTCCCACCTGAAGGTTCGAGCGGTGAGCACGGCGCCGACGACGGCCCAGCCAGCCAGGACGAGCAGGGACCGACCGTCGATGCTGGCGTCGACGAGGGCCGCGCGCACCGCCTCGCCCAGGGCGCCGGACGGCAGCCAGGCGATCAGCGACGAAGCGGCGCCGTACGTGCTCGTCGGGAGGACCACACCGCCGCCGGCCATGAGCAGCAGGTAGACCAGGTTGGCCAGGGCCAGCGTGGCCTCGGCACGCAGCACGCCGGCGACGAAGAGCCCGAGCGCCGCGAACGCGGCCGTCCCCAGGCAGACCGCGAGGGTGAGCGCCACGAGCGAGCGAGGAGGGTGGGCAAGCGTCGGCTCCCAGCCGAGCGCCAGTCCCACGGCCACCAGCACGACGAGCTGGAGGGCGACGACGTTGAGCAGGGCGAGGACCTTGCCGAGCAGCAGTCCGGAGCGCGGCAGGGGCGAGGAGCCCAGGAGCTTGATCACGCCGTAGCGGCGCTCGAAGCCGGTGGCGATCGCGACGGAGGTGAAGGCGGTCGACATCACCGCGAGTGCGAGCACGCCAGGGGCGAGGATGTCGACCGCGCGGTGGCCGTCGAGGTCGATGCCGATCCGGTCGGCCGCGGCCACCCCTCCGACGAGCACGATCACCGGGATGACGATCGCCAGCAGCAGCTGCTCGCCGTTGCGCAGCATGAGCCGCGCCTCCATGCGGGACTGCGCCAGGACCATCCGAGACAGCCGCGCCCCGCCGGGCGCTGGGGTGAAGGTGCTGGTGGTCATGACGCCAGCTCCCGGCCCGTGAGCTCGAGGAACACGTCCTCGAGGGTGCGCTGGCCCAGGTTGAGGGTCTGCGGCAGCACGTCGTGCTCCTCGCACCACCGGGAGACCCGTCCCAGGGTCATCGAGTCGGCCGGGCCGTGGATGAGCATGCTGACCTCGTCGAGCTGGCGTACCTCGGTGTCCGGGCCGAGCTCGGCACGCAGCGACTCAGGGGCGCCGTCGGGGAAGGGACGGTTGACCACGAGCCGGATCGTCGCGGTGCGACCGTCGCGCGTCAGCTCGCCCGGCGTGCCGCTGGTGATCACCCTGCCGCGGTCGACGATGTGGATCCGGTCGGCCAGGTGCTCCGCCTCGTCCATGTGGTGCGTGGTCAGCACGACGGTCACCCCGTCGCCGCGGATCTCCTCCAGCAGCTCCCAGGTCGTACGCCGTGCCTGCGGGTCCATGCCTGCCGTGGGCTCGTCGACGAAGACCAGCTCCGGACGACCGACCAGGGCGATCGCGAGGCCCAGGCGCTGCTGCTGCCCGCCGGAGAGGCGACGGTAGGGAGTCCTGCCGCAGTCACCGAGCCCGAGCCGCTCGCTGAGCATGGTGGTGTCGAGCGGGTGGGCGTGCAGGGACGCCATGTGCTCGAGCATCTCGAGCGCCCGCACTCCGCTCCAGGCCCCCCCGGACTGCAGCATCACGCCGATGCGGGGGAGTAGGGCGGCTCGGTCGCGCTGCGGGTCGAGACCCAGCACCCGCACCGTTCCCTGCTGGGGGACGCGGTAGCCCTCGCAGGTCTCCAGCGTCGTGGTCTTGCCGGCACCGTTGGGACCGAGGACCGCGGTGATGGATCCGCGCGCCACCTCGAGGGACAGTCCGTCGACGGCCAGCTTGTCGCCGTACCGCATCACCAGGCCGTCGACCGAGACGGCAGGCGTAGCGGTGGACACGTCGCCAGTCTAGGGACGCGTCTCTCCACCCTCAGGTGTGGGTGGTGGCCGATGACCACGCACTCGATGCCAAGAACCTCTTGACTCAGGCCCGGCTATGGCCTTGTGTGAGGACGCTCGCTACGGGTCGCGATCCGGCCTCACGCGCGCCTGGCGAGCCGCGGGGCTCTCCAGCCTGGGAATGATGGAGGAAGCACGTGTCGATCCACTACACCGGGCGGGGCGCGCGACGCGGCCTCGCCCTCCTGACCACTGCCGCAGTCGTCTGCGGCCTCGCCGCGGGGGTGCCAGGTGCCACCGCGGCACCCGGCGGCAGCGAGACTCGCATCGCACCCGCCGCCAAGGCCTCGACCCTGGGCCCCGGTCGCTACGTCGTCGTGCTCGACGAGCCCGGCGCCACCCGCTACGACGGCGGCGTCGACGGGCTCCGCGCGACCGCCCCTGCACGGGGCAAGGCGTTCGACGCCCGATCCGCGCGGGTCGCGGACTACTCGGCCTACCTGAGCAGCCGCCAGAACGGCGTCGCACGCAGTGTCGGCGCGGAGGTGATGAGCAGGTCCACCCTCGCCGCGAGCTCGTTCACCGCGCGACTGACCGGCCAGCAGGCCACAGAGCTCGTCCAGTCCCGGGACGTCCTGATGGTCGTCAAGGACCAGGCCTTCTCGCTCGACACCTACAAGTCTCCCGAGTTCCTCGGCCTGAGCGGCCCGACCGGCGAGTGGACCAAGCACGGCGGCGTCAGCAAGGCCGGCGCGGGTGTCGTGGTCGGCGTGCTCGACTCCGGCATCTGGCCCGAGTCCGGCTCCTTCAGCGGCCAGAAGGTGGACCGCAACCCGACGGGCCCCTTCTCGATGTACCGGCGCGGCAACCAGATCTTCATGACGAAGGCCGACGGCGGAGTGTTCCGCGGCGTGTGCCAGCCCGGTGAGAAGTGGACGGCCGACGACTGCAACAGCAAGCTCGTCGGCGCCCGCTACTACCCCGATGCCTTCCTCGACAGCGTCCCGCCGCAGGAGCGCGACGGGGCCGAGTTCATCTCGACGCGCGACGGCGACGGCCACGGCTCGCACACCGCCAGCACGGCGGCGGGCAACAACGGCGTGCCGGCCAGCGTCGAGGGCCGTCAGTTCGGCCTGGTCAGCGGCATGGCGCCGGCAGCCAAAGTCGCGGCCTACAAGGTCTGCTTCAGCGACACCGACCCCAACACCGGTGGGTGCTACACCTCCTCGACCCTCGCCGCGGTCGACGACGCGATCGCCGACGGCGTCGACGTCATCAACTTCTCCATCTCCGGCGCGACCAGCACGGTCGTCGACGCGGTGGAGTACGCCTTCCTCGGTGCTGCCGCGGCAGGAGTGTTCGTCGCGACGTCGGCGGGGAACAGTGGCCCGACCGCGTCGACCGTCGCGCACAACAGCCCGTGGGTCACCACGGTGGCGGCGTCGACGCACGTGACATACGAGAACACGGTGGTCCTGGGCGACGGCCGGACGTTCAAGGGCGCCTCGATCGCCTCGACGGGCGTCCCCGCCGGAACTCCGCTCGTCAACTCCACCGCCATCGGCGCAGCGGGCGTCAGTGCCTCCGACGTCAACCTGTGCGCGCCGGGCAGCCTGGACCCCGCCGGAGCGGCGGGCAAGATCGTCGTCTGCACCCGCGGCACCTACGACCGGGTCGCCAAGAGCGCAGCGGTCAAGCAGGCGGGCGGCGTCGGGATGGTGCTGGCCAACCCCAGCCCCGGCCAGAGCCTGGACGCCGACTTCCACTCCGTGCCGACCGTCCACGTCGACAACGTCGCGGGCGCCGCGATCAAGACGTACGCCACGGGCGCCGGCGCCACGGCGGCGATGGTGCTGGGTGACACCACCGGTGGCTCGGCCACACCCGTTCCCCAGGTCGCCGGCTTCTCCTCGCGTGGCCCGGCGGTCGCCAACGCGTCCGACGTCATCAAGCCCGACATCTCGGCTCCCGGCGTCAGCGTGCTGGCCGCGGTCGCCCCGCCCTCCGGCGGCGGACGCGACTTCGACCTCTACTCCGGAACGTCGATGTCGAGCCCGCACGTCGCGGGACTGGCGGCGTTCATCCTGGGCGTCAACCCGGGGTGGAGCCCGATGGCAGTGAAGTCCGCGATGATGACGACGGCCTACGACCTCAAGAAGGCCGACGGCACGCCCGACCAGAACCCGTTCAACCAGGGTGCCGGCCACGTCGACCCGACGAAGTTCTTCGACCCCGGTCTCGTCGTCACCTCGACGCCGACCGAGTGGCTGAGCTTCTTCGAGGGCCAGGGCTTCGACTTCGGTCCCACCGTCACGCCGATGGCGGCCACCGACCTCAACATCCCGTCGATGGCCAAGGGCCAGGTGACCTCGAGCGTCACCATCGCCCGGACGTTCACCGCCCTGAAGGCAGGCACGTGGAGCGTGGAGGCCCAGGTCCCGGGCTTCGAGGTGGCGATCGACAAGCCTTCGATCACGCTGGCCCAGGGCGCGTCGGAGAAGGTGACCTTCACGTTCACCCGGACGACTGCGCCGCTGAAGGCGTTCTCGACCGGGTTCGCCACGCTGACCGGCCCCACCACGGTCCGGCTGCCAGTCGCGTTGCGTCCTGTGTCGGTGTCCGCCCCGGCGACCGTGCGCGGCACGGGCGCCTCGGGCAGCACGCCGGTGACGATCACGGCCGGCTTCACCGGCGAGCAGCCGGTCGGCACGGACGGCCTGGCCAAGGCGACCACGGACTCGGGCACCTTGGCGGTCGCCCAGGTCGTGGAGCGTCCGGTCGCGATCGCGGCCGGGACAGCGGTGGCGAGGTTCGACCTCGACGCCACTGACGATGCCGCGGACCTCGACCTCTACGTCTACCGCGTGTCCGACACCGGCACCCGGACGCTGGTCGGCCAGTCGGCCACCGGGTCGGCGGACGAGTCCGTGACGCTGACGGCCCCGGCCGCGGGCAACTACGTCGCCGAGCTCGACGGCTTCAGCGCGGCGCCGGGTGCGTCGGGCATCGCCTACCGGTACGACCAGTACACGGTGCCCGCCGACGGTGGGCTGGGTGCCTTCGCAGCAAGCCCCAACCCGGTGCCGGTGACGCAGGGCCAGTCGACGACGTTCGACGCCGTCTGGTCCGGGCTGACGTCCGGTCGCTACCTGGGCCAGCTCACGTACGACGGTGCGCTGGCGCCGACGTACGTGTACGTCGACGTGCCGTGACACCTCGCACCGGGGTCGGCGCGAGCTGAATCCCCCGACCGATGGGCGGGCGTGATCCTCGACAGGATCGCGTCCGCCCATCAGCGTCTCCGGGTGCTGGCGGCGGTCACCCGGGCCCGGCGGAGTCTGGTGCGCCGACAAACCCGGTGCGTGGTGTCGGACCCCCCGGCTAGCGTGGCGTCCATGACACGCTCACATGCCATCGAGGCTGAGGGCCTCGTCAAGCACTTTGGGGAGACCGTGGCTGTCGACGGCGTCTCGTTCGTCGTGCCCGAGGGCTCCGTGCTCGGGTTGCTCGGCCCCAATGGCGCCGGCAAGACGACCACTGTCAGGATGATGACCACGCTGACCCGCCCGACCGCGGGCACCGCGCGGGTGGCGGGCCACGACATCGCCACCGATCCCGCCGCAGTGCGCCGGAGCATGGGGTTGACGGGTCAGGCCGCGACGGTCGACGAGCTCCTGACCGGCCGCGAGAACCTCCGCCTCATCGGCCAGCTCTACGGCCTCGACGCCGCCTACATCAGGCGGGCGAGCGACGAGCTCCTGGAGCGCTTCTCGCTCAGCGACGCGGGTGACCGCATCGCCAAGACCTACTCCGGTGGCATGCGCCGCCGACTGGACCTCGCGGTCAGCCTGATCGCGACGCCTCCCGTCCTCTTCCTCGACGAGCCGACCACCGGCCTCGACCCGCGTTCGCGCGTGGAGCTGTGGGACGTGCTGCGCGAGCTCGTCAAGGACGGCACGACGCTGCTGCTGACCACGCAATACCTCGAGGAGGCCGACCAGCTGGCCGACAACATCGTCGTCATCGACCGCGGCACCGTGATCGCCGAGGGCACTCCCAGCCAGCTCAAGGACCAGTCCGGGGCCGCGGCCCTCGTCGTGACCGTGTCGCACGCGGACGACATCGAGGCGGCCCAGGCACTGCTGAGCCCACATGTCCGCGAGGTGCACCTCGACCGCGGCGCCCGCCAGCTCACCGCACCGGCCGAGGGGCTCGGGCACATGACGCGGGTGGCCGGCCTCTTCGACGAGAGCGGCATCGTCCTCGACGACATCGGGCTCAAGCGTCCGAGCCTCGACGACGTGTTCCTGCACCTGACCGGTCACCGTGCCGAGGCTGATCCCGCGGACGAAGATGCTGACACGACGACGGAGAAGGTCTCGCGATGACGACGCTCGAACGCCCCCAGATCCAGCAGACCGGCCTGATGCAGCAGTCCCTGGCGATCGCCCGGCGCAACTTCCTCCACATCAAACGGATGCCCGAGATGCTGCTCGACGTGACCATCCAGCCGGTCATGTTCGTGCTGCTGTTCGCCTACGTCTTCGGCTCCTCCATCGACGTGGCCACCCCGGCCGGCTACCGAGCGTTCCTGCTCGCCGGGATCATGGCCCAGACCGTCGCCTTCGCCTCCTTCATCGTCGCGGTGGGGCTCACCGCCGACCTGGAGAAGGGGATCGTCGACCGGATGCGGTCCTTGCCGATCAACCCGGCGGCGGTCCTCGTGGGTCGCAGCATCTCGAGCCTGGCCCACTCCTCGATCGGACTGGTCGTCATGTCGTTGACCGGACTGGTCATCGGCTGGCGGATCCACACCAACCTGTTCGATGCGGCCCTGGGCTACCTCCTGCTCCTCGGCTGGGGCTTCGCCATGATCTGGGTCGGCATCTGGGTCGGCTCAGCGATGCGCTCGGTCGAGGCCGTCAACGGAGTCATGTTCGCCACGATGTTCCCGATCACGTTCCTGGCCAACACCTTCGCGCCGACCGACCGGATGCCCACGGTGCTGCGCGTCATCGCCGAGTGGAACCCGATCTCGTCGCTGACCCAGGCCGTCCGCGAGCTCTGGGGCAACGACCAGCCGCTCGCCGACGGCGCCGCCTTCCCGATGCACCACCCGATCCCGTTCACGATCGGATGGATCATCCTCATCACCGCCGTGGTGGCTCCGCTCGCGATCCGCACCTTCCGGGGACGTACGGCCGACTGACGCGGGTCGTGTCCCAGCTCACTTAGGGCACCCTTCCTTGAAGTGGCTCGGGCATTAACGTCACACTGGCGTTGTGGAATTCATCAGGACGGCTGCGACCGCGGACGCAGACGCGCCCACGCGGGACCGCGTGGCGCGCACGATCCTGGAGAATGGTCCCTCGACCGCGGCCGACCTGGCCCGTCTTCTGGACCTCACTCCGGCGGCCGTGCGTCGCCACCTCGACCACCTCGCCCTCGAGGGCGTCGTGGAGTCGCGCGACCAGAAGGTCTACGGCACGCGTGGCCGCGGGCGCCCCGCCAAGGTGTTCGCCCTGACCGAGGCCGGCCGCGACAGCTTCGACCAGCAGTACGACGACCTCGCCGTGCAGGCACTGCGCTTCCTGTCGGAGACGCAGGGCGAGGAGGCCGTGGTGGAGTTCGCCCGTCGCCGCGTCGCCTTCGTCGAGCGCGACTACGCCGCTGTGATCGCGGTCGACCCCGACCTGACCCCGGCCGAGGCGCTGGCGCGCGTGTTCACCCAGCAGGGCTACGCCGCCTCGGTGCGGGACCTGCCGCTGGCGAGTGGCCAGAGCGTGGGGGAGCAGCTGTGCCAGCAGCACTGCCCGGTCTCCCACGTCGCCCACGAGTTCCCCCAGCTCTGCGAGGCCGAGACCGAGGCCATCGCCTCGGTGCTCGGCACCCACGTCCAGCGGTTGGCGACCATCGCCCACGGCGACGGCGTCTGCACCACCTGCATCCCCCAGACCCTCAAGACGGACCTGAAGCAGGTCCCCCAGAAGGAGCAGTCATGACCCAGAACCTGAGCATCGAAGACCTGAATCCGGAGCTCAAGGGCATCGGCCGCTACGAGTTCGGCTGGGCTGACAGCGACGCCGCCGGAGCCACCGCGACCCGCGGCCTCAACGAGGTCGTCGTACGCGACATCTCCTCGAAGAAGTCCGAGCCGCAGTGGATGCTCGACCTGCGCCTCAAGGGCCTCAAGCTCTTCCACCGCAAGCCCATGCCCACCTGGGGCTCGGACCTCAGCACGATCGACTTCGACAACATCAAGTACTTCGTGCGCTCCAGCGAGAAGCAGGCGACGTCCTGGGAGGAGCTGCCCGAGGACATCAAGAACACCTACGACAAGCTCGGCATCCCCGAGGCGGAGAAGCAGCGCCTCGTCGCCGGCGTCGCCGCCCAGTACGAGTCCGAGGTCGTCTACCACTCGATCCGCGAGGACCTCGAGGAGAAGGGCGTCATCTTCGTCGACACCGACACCGCGCTGAAGGAGCACGAGGAGCTCTTCAAGGAGTACTTCGGCACCGTCATCCCGGTCGGTGACAACAAGTTCTCGGCGCTCAACACCTCGGTGTGGTCCGGCGGCTCGTTCATCTACGTGCCCAAGGGCGTGCACGTCGACATCCCGCTCCAGGCCTACTTCCGGATCAACACCGAGAACATGGGCCAGTTCGAGCGGACCCTGATCATCGTCGACGAGGACGCCTACGTGCACTACGTCGAGGGCTGCACCGCGCCAATCTACTCCTCCGACTCGCTGCACTCCGCGGTCGTGGAGATCATCGTGAAGAAGGGCGGGCGCTGCCGCTACACGACCATCCAGAACTGGTCGAACAACGTCTACAACCTCGTCACCAAGCGCGCGACCTGCGAGGCCGGCGCGACGATGGAGTGGGTCGACGGCAACATCGGCTCCAAGGTGACGATGAAGTACCCCGCCATCTACCTCATGGGCGAGCACGCCAAGGGCGAGACGCTGTCCATCGCCTTCGCGGGCGAGGGCCAGCACCAGGACGCCGGCGCCAAGATGGTGCACGCGGCCCCGCACACCTCGAGCTCGATCCTGAGCAAGTCGGTGGCGCGCGGCGGCGGGCGGACGTCCTACCGCGGCCTGATCCAGATCAACGAGGGCGCGCACGGCTCCAAGTCCAACGTGCTGTGCGACGCGCTGCTGGTCGACCAGATCAGCCGCAGCGACACCTATCCCTACGTCGACATCCGCGAGGACGACGTGTCCATGGGCCACGAGGCGAGCGTCTCGAAGGTCTCCGACGACCAGCTCTTCTACCTCATGTCTCGCGGCATGGAGCAGGACGAGGCGATGGCGATGATCGTGCGCGGCTTCGTCGAGCCGATCGCCAAGGAGCTGCCGATGGAGTACGCCCTCGAGCTCAACCGGCTGATCGAGCTGCAGATGGAGGGTGCGGTCGGCTGATCGCCGCCCCGCCCCGCACCGGACCGCTTCCCGCTGGTCGAGGAGGTCGCTCTGCGACCGTCACGAGACCGAGGAACAGAAAGTAGAGCTTTGACCGTCACCACCGATTCCGTCCGCTCCGCCCTGGAGCAGGCCCCGGCCGCCGACCGGGTGGAGAGCCACCTGCACCCGGCGGGCTCCTTCGAGGTCAGCGACCACACGGCGCCGACCGGCCGTGAGGAGATCTGGCGCTTCACGCCCCTCAAGCGGCTCAAGGGCCTGCACGCCGACGCGGAGTTCATGCGCTCGGCGACCTCCTGCATGTGGAACACGCCCGAGGGCGTCCGCGTGGAAGGGGTGTCCGGCGACGAGGCGCGCGCGCTGCGCGGCATCTCCGGCCTCGTGCCCAACACCCTCTGGGCCGCCCGCGTGCTCGCCGAGGTCCCGTCCAGCCTCCTGATCGACGTCCCCGCCGACACCGAGGTGGCCGAGCCGATCGTCGTCGACCTGGACGGTCAGGACGTCACGGTCACCGAGGCCGGTCACGTCGCGATGCGCTTCGGTGCGCACAGCAAGGCGATCGTGGTGCTCAACCACACCGGCTCCTCCACGGTCGCAGCGGTCGTCGAGATCGCGGTGGGCGACGGTGCCGACGTCTCCGTCGTCTCCATCCAGGACTGGGCCGACGACGCCGTCCACCTGTCCCACCACCAGGCGCGCGTGGGTCGCGACGCGACCTACAAGCACACCGCGATCTCCTTCGGTGGCGACGTGGTGCGGATGGACGCCAACGTGACCTACGACGGTCCCGGCGGCTCCGCCGAGCTGCTCGGCCTCTACTTCGCCGACGCCGGCCAGCACATCGAGCACCGGATCTTCGCCGACCACACCGCCCCGCGCACCAAGTCGCACGCCGTCTACAAGGGCGCGCTGCAGGGGGAGAAGGCGCACACCGTCTGGGTCGGCAACGTGCTCATCCGCAAGATCGCCGAGGGCATCGAGACCTTCGAGGAGAACCGCAACCTCGTCCTCACCGACGGCTGCCGCGCCGACTCCATCCCCAACCTGGAGATCGAGACCGGTGAGATCGAGGGTGCCGGACACGCCTCTGCCACGGCGCGCTTCGACGACGAGCAGCTCTTCTACCTCCAGTCGCGCGGCATCTCCGAGCAGGAGGCGCAGCGCCTGGTCGTCCACGGGTTCTTCAACGACCTGATCCGCAAGGTCGGCGTCCCCTCCATCGAGGACCGGCTGCTGACCACGGTGGAGGCCGAGCTCGCCAAGAACGTGCTGAAGGACTCCGCCTTCGGATCGGGGGCCTGATGGCCTACGAACGAGCGTGCGCGCTGGCGGAGGTGCCGACCGACCGCGCCCTGGCAGTCACGCTCGGCCGCTACGACGTCGCCGTCGCGCGCGACGGCGAGGAGGTCTTCGCCGTCGAGGACGTCTGCAGCCACGCCGAGATCGCCCTGAGCGAGGGCGAGGTGGCCGTCAACGACGGTGGGTGCCAGATCGAGTGCTGGCTGCACGGATCGATGTTCGACCTGCGCACCGGCAAGCCCACCAACCTCCCCGCGACCGAGCCGGTCGCCACCTTCCCTGTCGACGTACGAGACGGCGACGTCTACGTCGACACCGAGACCACCCTGAACGGAGTCACCCCCGCATGAGCAAGCTCGTCATCACCGACCTGCGCGTCACCGTCGACACAGAGGACGGCCCCAAGGAGATCCTCAAGGGCGTCACCCTCACCATCAACGAGGGCGAGACCCACGCCATCATGGGCCCCAACGGCTCCGGCAAGTCGACCTTGGCCTACTCCATCGCCGGCCACCCGAAGTACACGATCACCGGAGGCACGGTCACGCTCGACGGCCAGGACGTCCTGGCGATGTCGGTCGACGAGCGCGCCCGCGCCGGCCTCTTCCTCGCCATGCAGTACCCCGTCGAGGTCCCCGGCGTCTCGGTCTCGAACTTCCTGCGCACCGCCAAGACGGCCATCGACGGTGAGGCCCCCAAGCTGCGCACGTGGGTCAAGGACGTCAACGCCGCGCTCCAGCAGCTCAACCTCGACCCGACGTTCGGCACCCGCAACGTCAACGAGGGCTTCTCCGGTGGTGAGAAGAAGCGCCACGAGATCGCCCAGCTCGAGCTCCTCGACCCCAAGGTCGCGGTGCTCGACGAGACCGACTCCGGCCTCGACATCGACGCGCTCAAGGTCGTCTCCGACGGCGTCAACCGCTTCCGTGCGCGCGAGGGCAAGGGTGTCCTGCTGATCACCCACTACACCCGCATCCTGCGCTACATCGAGCCCGACTTCGTCCACGTCTTCGTCGACGGCAAGGTCGCCGAGTCCGGCGGCAAGGAGCTCGCCGACCAGCTCGAGGCAGAGGGCTACGACCGCTACTTGAAGCCCGCCACTGCCTGACCGACACCGCGAAACGAGGTAACACCATGGAAGGACTGCTTCCGGATCTCGACGTGATCCGCAAGGACTTCCCGATCCTCGAGCGCACGCTCGCGGGCGGGCAGCCGCTGGTCTACCTCGACAGCGCCAACACCTCGCAGAAGCCGCAGATCGTCATCGACACGATGGTCGACCACCTCGAGCGGCACAACGCCAACATCGCCCGGGCGATGCACCAGCTCGGCGCCGAGTCGACCGAGGCCTACGAGGCGGCCCGTGACAAGGTGGCGGCCTTCCTCAACGCGCCCTCGCGCAACGAGATCGTCTTCACCAAGAACGCCACCGAGGCGCTCAACCTCCTGGCCCGCACGATCGAGCTGGGCCCCGGAGACAACGTCGTCATCACCGAGATGGAGCACCACTCCAACATCGTGTCGTGGCAGCTGGCGTGCGAGCGCGCCGGTGCGGAGCTGCGCTGGTTCGGGCTCACCGACGACGGCCGGCTCGACCTGGGCAACGCCGACCAGCTCATCGACGAGCACACCAAGGTCGTCGCCTTCACCTGGGTGTCCAACATGCTCGGCACGATCAACCCGGTCGCCGACCTGGCCGCCCGGGCCAGGGCCTTCGGCGCCCTCTCGGTCGTCGATGCCTCGCAGGCCGCACCGCAGCTCCCCGTCGACGTCCAGGCCGTCGACTGCGACTTCCTCGTCTTCACCGGCCACAAGGTGTGCGGCCCGACCGGCATCGGTGTGCTCTGGGGACGTGAGGCGCTGCTCAACGAGCTCCCGCCGTTCCACGGTGGCGGCGAGATGATCGAGACCGTGACCATGGCGCGCTCGACGTACGCCAAGGCGCCGCACCGCTTCGAGGCCGGCACCCCGCCGATCGTCGAGGCCGTCGGCCTCGGTGCCGCCGTGGACTACCTCGGCCACATCGGGCTCGAGCCCATCCACGCGCACGAGCAGGCGATCACGGCGTACGCCCTGGAGGGCCTCCAGTCGATCCCGGGCCTGACGGTGATGGGCCCTGTGGACGCGACCCAGCGCGGCGGCGCGATCTCCTTCGAGCTCGCCGAGGTCCATCCCCACGACATCGCGCAGGTGCTCGACTCGCGCGGAGTGGCGGTGCGGGCCGGGCACCACTGCGCCAAGCCGGCGCACGCGCGCTTCGGCGTGCAGAGCTCGACGCGGATGTCGTCCTACCTCTACACGACGCCCGCCGAGATCGACGCGCTGGTCGAGGCTCTTCACCACACCCGCGCCTACTTCAAGGTGGGCTGACGCGATGAGCACCGAGCTCGACAACCTCTACCAGGAGATCATCCTGGATCACTACAAGAACCCCCACCACAAGGGGCTGCGCGTCCCGTTCGAGTCCGAGGTCCACCACGTCAACCCGACCTGCGGCGACGAGGTGACCCTCCGGGTGCACCTCGCCCAGGGCCCGCAGGGCACGGTGGTCGAGGACGTGTCGTACGACGCCGTGGGCTGCTCGATCTCGCAGGCGTCGGCCTCCGTGCTGACCGACCTGGTGATCGGCAAGCCGGTCGACGAGGCGATGCAGATCCACCAGACCTTCCTCGAGCTGATGCAGGGCAAGGGGCAGATCACCCCCGACGAGGACGTCCTCGAGGACGGCATCGCGTTCGCCGGTGTCGCCAAGTTCCCAGCGCGCGTGAAGTGCGCACTTCTCTCCTGGATGGCGTGGAAGGACGCGACCGCCCAGGCCCGGACCGAACCGCAAGGAGATCCCCATGTCTGAGTCCCGTGACCAGCAGATCGACCGCGGCGACCTGCCCGAGGTCCCCGAGGCCAACCCGCACGGCGGCGGCGGCACCGCGACGGTGACCGTGGACGACGTCACCGAGGCGATGAAGGACGTCGTCGACCCCGAGCTCGGCATCAACGTCGTCGACCTCGGCCTCGTCTACGGCGTGCACCTCGACGAGAGCTCCAACGCCGTCCTCGACATGACCCTCACCTCGGCCGCGTGCCCTCTGACCGACGTGATCATGGACCAGACCGAGTCCGCGCTGGAGGGTCTGGTCAACGACGTCGCGATCAACTGGGTCTGGATGCCGCCGTGGGGCCCGGACAAGATCACCGAGGACGGCCGCGAGCAGCTGCGCGCGCTCGGGTTCAACGTCTGAGCCTCGCGGGTCGAGTCCTACCCCCAGGGCCGGATATTCCGTAGCGCCAGGGCCTGCGCAGGCGCACACTTCAGCCGTGCTCAACCCCCACCCCACGCGCTACGCCGAGCTCAACGGCGTGCTCCACGACCTGGTCACCGGTGCGCAGGCCGCGCTCGGCGACTCCTTCGTGGGCGCCTACCTGCAGGGCTCGTTCGCGCTCGGCGCGGGTGACGTGCACAGCGACTGCGACTTCCTGGTGGTGGTCGACCAGCGGCCCGACGCGGGGCAGGAGACGGCGCTGCGCGCGCTCCACCGCGACCTGCCGCACCGCGACGGGTTCTGGAACCGCCACCTCGAGGGCTCGTACGCCGTCGCCGCCGACCTTCGCACCGTCCGGGGATTGGGTCGGGACTGGCTCTACGTCGACCACGGCCGCGACGAGATGTGCTGGTCCGACCACTGCAACCAGCCGTGGACCAGGTGGATCCTGCGCGAGCACGGCATCACCCTCCTCGGCCCCTGCCCCGTCGAGCTCGTCGACCCGGTCCCCGACGACGTGCTCCGGGACCGGGCGCGTGCCGGCCTGGCGACGCTGACCGACGACATCCTGGGGTGGTGCCCACCCCACATCGCCTGGTGCCAGCGCTACCTGGTGGTCCAGGCTGCCCGCAGCCTCCACACGGTGCGCACCGGCGAGGTCGCCAGCAAGCGCGACGCCCTGCGCTGGGCGATGATGCACGCCGATCCGTCGTGGCGCCCGCTGCTCCAGCAGGTCCTGGCCGACCGCGACCTCGGGCTCGACCCGGGCGCCGAGCCCCGGCCGGGCTCGATGGCGGCCGCCCGGGACTTCGCGGCGTACGTCGCGGCGCTCGCCTGACGCGGGGACCGGCGCACTACGCTCGGGGCATGAGCGAGCCCGACGTCGACCTGTCCGAGATCGAGTTCGACCACGAGGAGCTGCGGGTCTTCTGGGACCTGGCCCGCTTCCACGCCAAGCTCAACGCGGCGCCCACCTACTTCGGCCCGACGACCCTCGAGTCGGTCCCACCCCCGGCGTGGGCGTACGGCGACTCGCTCGAGGAGTCCGACGCGTTCGTCGCCCGGGTGCTGGCCGACGAGCGCGGCAGCACCACCGCCCCGGCTGCGGACTACGCCGGCGAGATGCCGGAGACGGGCGTGCTGTCCATCCTGTGCGACGGCTCCGGGGTGCCGCGTGCACTGGTCGAGGTCACCCGGGTGGCCGTGACCGGTGATGAGGTCGCCGAGGAGTTCAAGGTCGTCTACCAGGCCTGAGTCCGACAAGCCCGTGTGGGAGAGTCCTCGCATGGCCGAGCGGATGACCTACCTCCTCGTCGACGGGGAGAACATCGACGCCACCCTGGGCACCTCGATCCTGGGTCGTCGCCCCCGGCCCGAGGAGCGCCCCCGGTGGGACCGGCTGCTGGAGTGGGCCGAGCGGGCCTTCGACCAGGACGTCACCGGGCTGTTCTTCCTCGCCGCCACCACCGAGATGCCCACGAGCTTCGTCCAGGCACTGCTCGCGATCGGCTTCAAGCCGATCCCGCTGAGTGGCGAGGGCAAGATCGTGGACATCGCCATCCAGCGCACCGCCGAGGCGCTGGTGCACCGCGCGGCCGACGTGGTCCTCGTGAGCCACGACGGCGACTTCGTCGACCAGGTCTCCGCGCTGTGCGACGGGACCCGTCAGGTCGGCGTGATCGGCTTCACCGAGTTCGTGAGCTCCCAGTTCCGCAACCTCCCGGGGCTGCGGATCTTCGACCTCGAGTACGACCTCGCCGCCTTCAACTCGCCTCTCCCGCGGGTGCGCGTCATCCCGATCGACGAGTTCGACCCGCTCGACTTCCTGTAGCCATGTAGCACTCTTGCTATCGAGGTAGCACAAGGACTACGTTCGCCGGGTGAGCTCCCAGGCTGCCCCGGTGATCGAGGTGCGCGACCTGCGCATGCGCTACGGCGACAAGGACGTCCTGACCAGCGTCGAGTTCTCGATCGAGCCGGGGGAGGTGGTGTGCCTCCTCGGGCCCAACGGTGCGGGCAAGACCACCACCATCGAGATCCTCGAGGGGTTCCGCGAGCGTTCCGCCGGCGAGGTCACCGTGCTGGGCGAGGACCCCCGCCGCGCGAGCGAGGCGTGGCGCGCCCGCACGGGAGTCGTCCTGCAGTCCTGGCGTGACCACCCGCGCTGGACGCCGCGCACGTTGCTGGACCAGGTGGGCGGCTACTACGCGCCGTACGCCACTCCCGACCGGCCGCGTCCGGTCCCGACCGATGAGCTGCTCGAGGTCGTGGGCCTCGACGACCTCGCCGACCAGAAGATCGCGACGTTCTCCGGTGGGCAGCGTCGCCGGCTCGACGTGGCCATGGGGATCGTCGGGCGTCCCGAGCTGCTCTTCCTCGACGAGCCCACGGCCGGCTTCGACCCCCAGGCGCGCCGCGAGTTCCACCACGTCGTGCACCGCCTGGCCGATCTCGAGCACACCACGATCCTGCTGACGACCCACGACCTCGACGAGGCGGAGAAGCTGGCCGACCGCGTCCTGATCCTGGCCGGAGGGCGGATCGTCGCCGACGACACCGCCGAGCAGCTCGCGCTGCGCGCGGCGCTGGAGGTAGAGGTCAAGTGGACGCGTGGCGGCGAGCGCTTCGTGCACTCGACCGCCGACGCCACCGACTTCGTACGCCGTCTGCTCACCGAGCCGGGCGAGCCCGTGGTCGACCTCGAGGTCCGGCGCGCGAGCCTCGAGGACGCCTACCTCGACCTGGTGCAACGACACGAGGCGGGACAGTCCGACGAGGCAGTCCGTGCCTTCAGGGAGGTGGTCTGATGAGCAGCTCGACGTCACCGGCGAGTGCGCTGCCGCACGCGGTCCGACTCGGGATGCGACGTGGCTGGACGGAGTTCGTCCTGAGCCTGCGCAGCTCCCAGGACCAGTGGTTCTACCTGTTCACCGCGTTCCTCGCGGTCGGCTACCTCTACCTCCGACGCGACACCCCTGTCGACGACACGGGTCTGCTGCTGCCCTCGGTGGCACTGCCGAGCATCCTCGGCGGGCTGGTGGCCTTCGGCCTCGTCATCGGGCCGGCCTACAGCCTCGCCATGGAGAAGGAGGACGGGACCCTGCTGCGGGCCAAGGCCGTGCCCAACGGGCTCGTCGGCTACTTCGCGGGACAGCTGGTCCTCCACTCCTCGAGCCTGGTGCCGCAGACGATCGCCGTCCTGGTCCCGAGCTTCCTGCTCTTCGACAACCTGATGGCCCACCCCAGCGGCTGGTTCACCATCGTCTGGGTCCTGGCCCTCGGGCTGCTCGCGACGCTTCCCATCGGCATGGCGATCGGGGCCGTCGTGCCCGGCGTGCAGAAGGTCGGGATGTGGGGGATGCTGCCGGTGATGGTGCTGGCCGGCATCTCCGGGATCTTCTACCCCGTGCAGGCCCTGTGGGGATGGGTCCAGGTCGTGGCGCAGGTGTTCCCGATGTACTGGCTGGGGCTCGGCATGCGCTCGGCCTTCCTGCCCGACTCCTACGTCGACGCGGAGATCGGCGGCTCGTGGCGCACGCTCGAGACCATCGCCGTGCTCGGTGCGTGGGCGGTCGTGGGCGCCCTGGTGGCCCCGGCGCTGCTGCGCCGCATGTCGCGGCGCCAGTCCGGGTCCCAGGTCGCTGCCGCGAAGGAGGCGGCGACACAGTGGGTCAGGTGACGGCGGTGGTGCACAACCGGATCGCCCTGCTGCGTGCCGAGCAGGGCGTGTCCCGTCGCGACCTGGCCACCGCGCTGGGTGTGCACTACCAGACGGTGGGCTACCTCGAGCGCGGCGAGAACAGCCCCAGCCTGGACCTCGCGCTGCGCATCGCGGTGTTCTTCGACGTGCCGGTGGAGGCGGTGTTCTCGTTGACGCCGTTCCCACGCGTCAGCGACCACAGGGGCCGCTCCGCCTGACGCGGTGAGCGGATCCGCACCGCGCAACCGATAGCGTCCGTGCCGTGCCCCTCGTCCTCGTCCCACCCCGGCGCTGGGAGCGGTGGGTCGACAACTTCACAGCGAGCCACGGCGCGACGGAGTTGTCCGTGGCCGGGGGAGGGCTGGCGGGGCGCGCCGCCGATGGCTCCCACTTCGAGGCCCGACTGCCTCTGGCGCTGTCGTACGACGGCCCGGCGCAGGCCGCTGCCTTCGCCGCCGCTGCGGTGCCGCCCGACGTCTGGGGCGTGCTGCTGGTCCGCAAGGGCGGCTTCGCGGTGGCGCGGCTGAATGGTGCGGAGATGGTGGAGCACAAGATCGGGCAGCGGCACGTGCAGGGCCGGACCAAGGCCGGCGGACAGAGCCAGCAGCGCTTCGCCCGCCGGCGCGGCAACCAGGCGCGCCAGGCCTACGAGGCCGCCGCCGACCACGCCGCCCGCATCCTCACCGGCACCCGGCTGGTGGTCACCGGCGGCGACCACGCGGCCGTCGATGCGGTGCTCGACGACCCGCGGCTGGCCTCCCTGACGGCCGTCGGGCCGTGGCTCGCGGTCCCCGACCCGCGCCGCGCGGTGCTGGACGCGGCGGTGGCCGACGCCCAGTCGCTGGCCGTGACCGTGGTCAACGCCTGACCCGACCGCCGTGTCGAGCGGCTCGTGGAGCCAACGCAGCGACGACATCGGTTAGCGTCCTCGGCATGTGGCAACCCGAGCCGGGATGGCGCCCCCTCCCGGGTGCCGGCCCGGCCACCGTCGGCGTGTGGTCGGCCACGCACGGTGGCCGCGAGGTCGTGGTGAAGAGGTTGCGCTGCCCCGATCCACACGACGCTCCCGGGACGCTCGCGCCGAACGACGCCAACTACTGGCGCCGTGCTTGTGACGTGGCCCTCAGCGGCGTCGTTGCCGCGGCGCCGGGACTGCGAGAGGCGCCGGTCGTGCGCGTCGACGAGGACGCCGAGGGCATCACGCTCGTCCACGAGCGCGTCGAGCGCGTCGATGCGCCCGGTCTGTGGCTGGCGGCGTGTCTCGGCCGGTTCGCCGCCGTCGACCTCGGGCGGCACGCGTGGCTGGCGCGCGACCAGCTCCGCAGCCGGCTGGGCCTGGTGGACCGCCGCGGCGGCTGGCGGACGCTGGCCCGCACACCGATGGCCGACATCGCCGACCATCTCTGGACCCGTCGCACGCTCTGGCTGGAGCGCTGCGACGCGCTGCCCCAGGTGGCCCAGCACGGTGACCCGTCGCCGGCCAACATCCCCGGCCGGTCGGGTGACAGCGCCGTCGCGATCGACTGGGCGCACCTGGGCCGCGGTCCGGTCGGGGCCGACCTGGGCTACCTCTCCCTGGCGACCCGCGAGGCCATCGAGCCGATGGTGGAGGCGTACGTCGCCGCGCTGCCGGCGGGCCTGGCCACGCCCGACGAGGTCGCGACCGGCGCTCGGGTGATGGCCGTCTACACCGCACTGACCCGGCTGGACTGGGCGCTGGCGCGGGTTGCCGAGGGCGAGGGAGCGCTGGCCGGGAAGTTCCGCCATCCCAGCGTGGCGCCCTACATCCGCGCCATGCAGCGCCAGGTGTCCCAGATCGAGGCGCTGCTCGGCTGAGAGCCCTGGTCGATCAGTGCTGGTCGATCAGAGCTGGGCTCAGAGCTGGCTGGCGGCGAAGGTGTCGCAGGCCTCGAGCTTGCCGTGCTCGTAGCCGGTCATGAACCAGGCCATGCGCTGCTCGGACGAGCCGTGGGTCCAGCCGTCGGGGTCCACGCCCTGGCCGGACTTCTGCTGGATCCGGTCGTCGCCGACGGCCTTGGCGGAGTCGAGCGCCTCCTCGATGTCGCCCTGGTCGAGCGTCATCAGGTTGCTGTCCTCGGCGTCGCGAGTCCACATGCCGGCGTAGCAGTCGGCCTGCAGCTCGAGGCGTACGGCGTCGGACTCGGGGCCCTTCTGCGTGCGGACCCTGTTCATGGTCCCGAGCAGGTTCTGGATGTGGTGGCCGTACTCGTGGCCCAGGACGTAAGGCTCGACGAAGTCGCCGCCCTGCCCGCCGAGCTGGTCCTCGAGCACGTCGTCGAAGAACGTGGTGTCGAGGTAGATCTGTTGGTCGGGCGGGCAGTAGAACGGGCCGACCTGCGAGGACGCCTGGCCGCAGCCGGTGTCGACAGCGCCGGCGAACGTGTTGATCTGGGCCGGCGCGAGCTCGGTGCCGCCCTGCTCCGGCAGGGTCCTGGCCCAGTACTGCTCCAACGACAGGGCGACCGCCTTGCGGGCGCAGTCGGGGTCGTCCTCCGCGTCCGCGCCCGTCTTGCAGTTGGCGTAGCGCTCGTCACTGTTGTCGATCCCCTCGGGGTCGCCCTGGGCCTGGCCCTGCGGGGCACCGCCGCCACCGCCGCCGGGCAGCTGACCACCCATGCACTGGCTCAGGATGACGAACAGGATGATGATCAGGATCCCGCCGATGCCACCTCCGGCGCGCGTGCCGCCGGGGATCGGGATGCGCATGCCGCCACCGCCCATGCCCCCACCGCCTCCACCGCCGCCGGCGTCGCGGACGCGGCCCTTGCTGATGTCGGCCTTCGGGTTGAACCGCATGGGAGTGCCTTTCCGCAGGTCGTGACGCGCAGATGGAGCCTCTCCGCACAGTAACGCCTGTCTCGCCGATGGGGCTCCTGCCTTCACCCCTTCGTAGGATGTCGCCCGAGATGATCACCGCCCAGAAGCTCGAGGTCAGAGCCGGCGCGCGGCTCCTCATGGAGGACGTCACCTTCCGCATCGCCGCAGGCGACAAGGTGGGCCTCGTGGGGCGCAACGGTGCCGGCAAGACGACGCTCACGAAGATCCTTGCCGGAGAGGCCCAGCCCGCCGCCGGCCAGGTGCTGCGCAGCGGCGACATCGGCTACCTCCCTCAGGACCCCCGGGTGGGCGACCCCGCCGTCATAGCCCGCGACCGGATCCTGTCCGCCCGCGGGCTCGACGATGTCGTACGACGCCTGCGCGAGGCCGAGGTCGACATGGCCCACGAGGACCCCAAGGTCCACGAGCGCGGCATGAAGCGGTGGGCGCGAGCGGACGCCGAGCTGCACGCGGGAGGCGGGTACGCCGCGGAGTCCGAGGCCGCCCAGATGGCCGCCGCCCTCGGCATCGAGTCCCGCATCCTGGAGCAGCCGATCGGCACGCTCTCGGGTGGACAGCGACGACGCGTCGAGCTCGCCCGGATCCTGTTCTCGGGGGCCGAGATCCTGCTCCTCGACGAGCCGACCAACCACCTCGACGCCGACTCGATCGTGTGGCTGCGCGACTACCTCAAGGCCCACCGGGGCGGTTTCGTGGTGATCAGCCACGACAACGCACTGCTCGAGCAGACGGTCAACAAGGTCTTCCACCTCGACGCCAACCGCGCCGTCATCGACGTCTACAACATGGGCTGGAAGGACTACCTCTCCCAGCGCGAGTCCGACGAGCGCCGACGCAAGCGCGAGCGCGCCAACGCCGAGTCCAAGGCCAAGACCCTCACCGACCAGGCCAACAGGATGCGCGCCAAGGCGAGCAAGGCGACGGCAGCGCAGTCCATGCTCAAGCGGGCCGAGAAGATGGTTGCCGGCCTCGAGGGCGAGCGCGCCGCCGACAAGGTGGCCCGCATCAAGTTCCCCGCCCCCGCCCCGTGCGGGAAGACGCCGATCACCGCCCGCGAGCTCTCCAAGTCCTACGGGTCGCTCGAGGTGTTCACCGACGTCGACCTCGCCATCGACCGGGGGAGCAGGGTCGTGATCCTCGGCCTCAACGGTGCCGGCAAGACCACCATGCTGCGCATCCTGGCCGGCGTCGACCCCTCCGACACCGGCGAGGTGCTCCCGGGTCACGGGCTGAAGATCGGCTACTACGCCCAGGAGCACGAGACCCTCGACACCTCCCGGACCGTGCTGGAGAACATGCAGTCCGCCGCGCCCCAGCTCACCGACTCCGAGGCCCGCAGTGTCCTCGGGTCCTTCCTCTTCTCCGGCGACGACGCCCACAAGAGCGCCGGTGTCCTGTCCGGTGGCGAGAAGACCAGACTGGCCCTCGCCAGCCTCGTGGTGTCCTCGGCCAACGTGCTGCTGCTCGACGAGCCCACCAACAACCTCGACCCCGCCTCGCGCGAGGAGGTCCTGGCGGCGATCCGCACCTACGAGGGCGCGATCGTGCTCGTGACTCACGACGAGGGCGCCGTCCGGGCGCTCGAGCCCGACCGGGTGCTGCTCCTGCCCGACGGTGACGAGGACCTGTGGAGCGACGACTACGCCGACCTCGTGTCGTTGGCATGAGGCCTGCTCCCTGAAGTTACCAGCGAGTAGTAGCGTGGGTGGCATGACTCCCGCAGACCTCGCCGCCGTCGGACTTCGCCTCGGGATCGAGGGTCCGGTGGCCACCGTGACGCTCGACCGTCCCGACGTGCGCAACGCGCAGACACCCGCCATGTGGCTCGCGCTCGGTGAGATCGGCCGGACCCTGCCCGACGACATCAGGGTGGTCGTGGTGACGGGGGAGGGGGAGACCTTCTCCGCCGGCCTCGACCGGGCCATGCTCGACCCCTCGACGACCGGGCAGGAGAGCGTCGTGGGGCTGCTCGCGCTCAGCGACGAGGACGCCTCGGCGCGGATCGAGGAGTTCCAGCGCGGCTTCACCTGGCTGCGCGACCCGCGGTTCGTCTCGATAGCCAAGGTGCGCGGCTACGCCATCGGCGCCGGCTTCCAGCTCGCCCTGTCCTGCGACCTTCGCTTCGTCGCGGACGACGCGAAGTTCTCCATGAAGGAGTCCGCCCTCGGCCTGGTGCCCGACCTCACCGGCACGCAGCCGCTGGTCGCCCACGTCGGCTATGCGCGCGCCCTGGAGATCTGCGCCACCGCCCGCGTCGTACCTGCTGACGAGGCTGTGGCGATCGGTCTCGCCACCGCCGCCGTCCCGGCCGGCGAGCTGGACTCAGCCGTCGCCGACCTCGCGGCCGCCCTGGTCGCGCCGATGGAGGGCGTGGTGCCCGAGACGAAGGCGCTGCTGCAGGGAGCGCTCGACCGCGACCTCGACGAGCAGCGGCGGCTCGAGCGTGAGGCCCAGGTACGTCGTTTCCGCGCGCTTGCGGCGGCCTTCGCGGGTTGACCGGGTCCCGTCGGCGGCGTACGACGGAACAATCCGGCACCGTGGCTAGTTGCCCCGGTGAACAGATGGAGGAGCACGCATGTCGATGGGCGCAGGAGGCGCACCGTGGCGGTTCCTGCGCAGCGACCGGAGCGTCGTCGACAGCAAGATCGAGCGCGGGACCGTACGCCGGGTGCTGGGGTTCGCACGCCCGCACCGCAAGCTGATCGCCGGGTTCCTGGCAGTCACGGTCGTCGACGCCGCGCTGGTGGTGGTGCCTCCGCTGCTGCTCAAGACGATCATCGACGACGGCGTCCGCACCGGCGACACCTCGCTGGTGGTGTGGCTCGCCGCCCTGGTCGCCCTCGTGGCGGTCGTCGACGCGGCCTTCGGGCTCGTCACCGGGTGGTTGTCCAGCCGGATCGGTGAAGGGCTCATCTACGACCTCCGCACCAAGGTCTTCGCCCATGTGCAGCGCCAGTCGCTGGCGTTCTTCACCCGCACCCAGACCGGCGCCCTCGTCAGCCGGCTCAACAACGACGTGATCGGCGCCCAGCGCGCCTTCACCTCCACGCTGCAGGGCACGGTCTCCAACATCATCGCGGCGATCGTGGTCGGGGTGACGATGCTGTTCCTCAGCTGGCCGGTCACCGTCCTGTGCATCGCCCTCTTCCCCATCCTGCTGGTCGCGTCGCGGCTGGTCGGTGCGAGGCTCGCCGACCTGTCCCGGGCGCAGATGGACGGCAACGCCGACCTCGGCAACGCGATGACGGAGCGGTTCAACGTCGGCGGCGCGATGCTCCTGAAGCTCTTCGGCCGACGCGAGGCCGAGGACGTCGCCTACGGCCAGAAGGCCGCGGTGGTGCGCGACCTCGGCGTACGCATCGCCCTGCTGACCCGGATCTTCTTCGCGGCGATGACCCTCGTGCCGTCGCTGGCCACGGCGCTGGTCTACGGGATCGGCGGCTACCTTGCCATCCGCGGCGACCTGACCGTCGGCACGATCGTCGCCCTCGGCGTGCTCCTGACCCGCTTGCTCGGACCGCTGCAGGGCCTCTCCAACGTCCGCATCGACGTGATGACCGCCCTGGTGAGCTTCGACCGCGTCTTCGAGGTGCTCGACCTGCCGTCGCTGATCCAGGAGAAGCCGGACGCCGTGGTGCTGCCGCGCAAGGCCTCGAAGCTGGAGTTCGACCACGTGGCCTTCACCTACCCGCGCGCCGAGGACATCTCCCTCGCCTCCCTCGAGAGCGTGGCCCGCACCGAGTCGCGCGACACCGGCCGCGTCCTCCACGACGTCACGTTCACCGCGGAGCCCGGGCAGATGGTCGCGCTCGTGGGTCCCTCGGGTGCGGGCAAGACGACCGTCACCCACCTCGTCGCCCGCCTGTACGACGTCGAGGCCGGGGCGGTCCGGGTCGACGGCCACGACGTACGCGACGTGACGCTGCAGTCGCTGGAGGACGTGGTCGGCTACGTCACCCAGGACGCTCACATGTTCCACGACACGATCCGGGCCAACCTGCTCTACGCCCGTCCCGACGCCCTCGAGGCCGACATCTGGGCCGCGCTCGAGGCCGCACAGATCGCCGGTCTCGTCCGTTCCCTGCCCGACGGCCTCGACACGGTGGTGGGGGACCGGGGCTACCGGCTCAGCGGCGGCGAGCGGCAACGGCTGGCCATCGCACGGCTGCTGCTGAAGGCGCCCTCGATCGTCGTCCTCGACGAGGCGACGGCCCACCTCGACAGCGAGTCGGAGGCCGCCGTCCAGCGGGCGCTCGACGCGGCGCTCGAGGGGCGTACGTCCCTGGTGATCGCGCACCGGCTCTCCACGGTCCGCAACGCCGACCTGATCCTCGTCCTCGACGAGGGGCGGGTGGTCCAGCAGGGCACCCACGCCGAGCTGGTGGCCTCCGGCGGGCTCTACGCCACCCTCCACGCGACCCAGTTCCGCGAGGCGCCGACCGTCCCCGTCGTTGGCTAGGGTCAGTGGAATGGACCTGCAGCTGACCGATCGTGTCTACATCGTCACCGGGGGAGCCAGAGGACTGGGGCGGGCCAGCGCCGAGGCGCTCGTGGCCGAGGGGGCGCGGGTGGTGATCTCCGGTCGAACGCAGGAATCGCTCGACGAGGCGACCGCGGCTCTCGACGGCGCGGCCGGTCGCGAGGCAGCGGTGTCGGTGGTCGCCGACAACGCGGACCGGGAGACCCCGGCGCGACTGCTGGCGGCGGCGGAGGCCGCCTGGGGGCGTGTCGACGGCGCCCTGATCAGCGTCGGCGGACCGCCCAAGGGGCCGGTCACGACGATCACCGACGACCAGTGGAGCACGGCCTTCGAGTCCGTGTTCCTCGGAGCCGTACGCCTCGCGCGCGAGGTCGGCGCGGCCCTGCCCGCAGGCGGCTCGCTGGGCCTCGTGCTGTCCTCGAGCGTGCGTGCGCCGCTGCCGGAGATGGCGATCTCCAACGGGCTGCGGCCCGGGCTGGCGATGGTCGCCAAGACCCTGGCCGACGAGCTCGGTCCGCGGGGCGTGCGGGTCAACGGGCTGCTGCCCGGACGCATCGCCACCGAGCGGGTCGCCGAGCTCGACGCCTCGACGGGTGACGCGGAGGCGGCCCGCAAGGCTGCGGAGGCCAGCATCCCGCTCGGCCGCTACGGCGAGCCGGAGGAGTTCGGCGCGGTGGCGGCGTTCGTGCTCTCGCCGGCCGCGTCATTCCTGACCGGTGTGATGCTTCCCGTCGACGGTGGACTGCTCCGCAGCCTCTGAACGAGCCTCTGACCGCGAGCGGGCTCCCGCCTGCTCCGTCCGGCCCCAGGGTCCGCGCCCGCCGCGCCACTCGTCGTACATCAGGTAGAAGAACCCGAAGATCGCGAGCGCCCCGAAGAACCACCACTGCAGGCCGTAGAAGAAGTGCGGGCCGTTGTCGAGCTCGGGCATCTCCACCGGCAGGAGCGGGGTCTCGGGCTCGGGCGACTCCGAGCGCAGGTCGATCCAGCCGCCCAACACCTCGCGGTCGAGCGCCTCGCCGATCTGCTCGCTGTTGACGGCGCGGGTGGACTGGTCGGAGACCTCGGTGCTGTCGCCCTCGGCGTCGCGGCGCACCCACCCGGTCACGGTGACCTCCCCGGGTGGCGGCTCGGGCACCTCCTCGCTGGTGGCGCCCCGGTTGTCGGTGGCGTACCACCCGCGGTCCACGAGGACGCTCGAGCCGTCGGCCAACTCCAGCGGCACCACCACGTCGACGCCGGCAGCGCCCTCGCGGGTGCGATAGCGCACGATCACGGTGTCCTCGACGGCGTACGTCCCGGAGGCCTCCACGATGCGCCACTCCTCGGCCCCCGCGACCGGCTCCCCGGGTGCCATCACGTCAGCGATCGGCTGCGCACCGGCCTCCTCGTTGCGCTCGATGGTCTCGTTGCGCTCCTGGCGGTCCTCGAGCCGGTGGAACTGCCACTCGCCCAGGCGCCAGGCGACCCACGCCAGGCCGACGACCGCCAGTGCGAAGACGATCCAGCGGCGCGAGACCAGGAACCGCAGCTTGTGCACCCGCCGAGGTTATCCGGGACGACCTGAGCGTCTGAGGCAGACCTCGATAGACTCTGCCGGGTGACGACCCCCCTCGCAGATCGCTTCGGCCGCGTGGCCACGGACCTGCGCGTCTCCCTCACCGACCGCTGCAACCTGCGGTGCAGCTACTGCATGCCGGCGGAGGGCCTGGACTGGCTGCCCACCGAGCAGACTCTCACCGACGACGAGGTCGTCCGGTTGATCACGATCGGCGTGGAGCGGCTCGGCATCGCGGAGGTGCGCTTCACCGGCGGCGAGCCGCTCCTGCGCCGCGGCCTGGTCGACATCGTCTCCCGCACTCACGCCCTCGGCGTGGAGACCTCGCTCACCACCAACGCGCTCGGCCTCACCCGCACCGCACAGGCGCTGGCCGACGCCGGCCTCGACCGGATCAACGCCAGCATCGACACGGTCCGCCCCGAGACGTTCGCCACGATCACGCGGCGCGACCGGCTCCAGGACGTCGTCGCCGGGCTGGAGGCCGCCAAGGCAGCGGGGCTGGGTCCGATCAAGCTCAACGCCGTCCTCCTGCGCGGCATCAACGACGACCAGGCCGCCGAGCTCCTGCGCTGGAGCGTCGATCACGGCTACGACCTGCGCTTCATCGAGCAGATGCCGCTCGACGCCCAGCACGACTGGAGCCGGGCAGCCATGGTCACCGCCGACGAGATCTACGACGCGCTCACCGCCGAGTTCGAGCTGTCCCCGCACGGAGCCCCCCGCGGCAGCGCGCCGGCGGAGCTGTTCGACGTCGACGGCGGACCGGCGACGGTGGGCATCATCGCCTCGGTCACCCGCCCCTTCTGCGGCGACTGCGACCGGGTCCGGCTCACCGCCGACGGCCAGGTGCGCAACTGCCTCTTCGCGCGCGAGGAGTCCGACCTCCGTACGGCGCTGCGCTCGGGCGCGAGCGACGAGGAGATCGCCCAGCGGTGGGTTGTCGCGATGCTCGGCAAGCGCGCCGGGCACGGCATCGACGACGTGACCTTCCTCCAGCCGGACCGGCCGATGTCGGCGATCGGCGGCTAGCCAGTCAGCTGCGGTTCCGCCGCCGCGTGCGCCTCGCCCAAGTGGGTACGGGGCAGGCGCGAGGCGGCCGACGCCCCGCGCGTGGACGAGGAGGCGGCATGCGCATCGTGATCACCGGCGCGAGCGGAAACGTCGGATCAGCCCTGCTCCGCAGGCTGTCCGGCCACGGGCACGAGCTGGTCGGCGTCGTACGACGCCCGCCGCGGGCCGGTGAGCCCTACGCCGAGGTCCAGTGGTCGACCCTGGACCTGTCGCGCGACGACGCGGGCGCACTCACGGAGGTCTGCCGCGGTGCCGACGCGATCGTGCACCTGGTGTGGGGGTTCCAACCCACGCACCGTGAGGACTACCTGATGGAGCTCGGGGTCGGGGGTACGCGACGCGTCATCGAGGCGGCCACGGCCGCGGGCGTGCGGCACCTGGTGCACATGTCCTCGATCGGCGCCTACTCGCCCAAGCGTGACGACACCCCGGTGGGCGAGACGTGGCCCACGGACGGCGTGCGCAGCTCCATGTACAGCCGGCACAAGTCCGCGGCGGAGCGGTTGCTCGACCGTCTGGAGCGCGACCACCCGGCTCTCGTGGTCACGCGGATGCGGCCGGGCATCATCGGCCAGCGGGAGGCCGGCAGTGAGCTGCTGCGCCACGGCCTGCCCGCGGTCGTTCCGGCAGCGGTCCTGCGGCACGTACCCGTCGTGCCCCTGGACCGGCGCCTCGCCGTCCCGATGGTGCACGCGGACGACGTGGCCGACGCCTTCGCCCGGGTGCTCGACGCACGGGCGCCGGGCGCCTTCAACCTCGCGGCCCCACCGGCCGTCACCGCCCAGGACATCGCCGCCGCGCTGGAGGCGCGGCTCGTCCACGTCCCCTCCGCGGCGGTGCGGGCCGCAGTGTCGGCGAGCTGGCACGCGCGCCTGCAGCCGGTCGACCCGGGGTGGATCGACATGGCGTACGCCCTGCCGCTGCTGGACACGACCCGGGCGGAGTCGGAGCTGGGCTGGACGCCCGGGACGGATGCCCTGTCCACCCTGGCCGAGACCGTTCGAGGCATGCAGGAAGCCGCGTCCGAACGCACCCCGGTCCTGCGCCCTCGCACCGTCGCCGGCGCGGTGAGTCGGTTCGTACGCCGAGGGCCGGTCAGCAGCCGCCGGACTCCCTGACGAGATTTGGCAGCGACCAGCGATAGAGGTCCCGGAGCAGGCAGACCTCAGCGCCATGGTGGAAGAGCTCGACGCTCGTGTAGAGGACGAGCCTCGCCACCGGTGCGGCGGCGAACTCCGGAGGACTCGTGGCCCCCTGAGGTTCGGCGAGCCCCGCGGTGCCGAGCGCGCGGACGCCCGACACCCACGCCGGGTAGGCGTCATCCAGCTGCCGGAGCGCGTTCTCGGCTGTGCCTGGGTACTCGTACGTCTCGACGCTCGCCTCCGGGCCCCGAAGTGGGAGGAGTTCATCGACGCGAGGCACTCCATCGGGTGCCCCAGTCGCCAAGCGATGGTGGTCATCGGCTCGGCGCCCGGCGTGGCGGTGCCGTAGTCCCACGTGAAGTCACCTGATCCGTAGGAGACCGGAGCCTGGCTCTGGCCGCGTCGACTGATCGTCCAGCATCCGGGAACCGGCTGCCAGAAGTACTCGTCGTCCGACAGCCCGTCCAGGCGAGGCCGCAGCCGTTGGTGCCAGTGCGACTCGCCCTGGTCGAGGACTTCCCCGTTCCAGTCAAGGGTCATGCCGGGAGAGTAGTCACGTCGCGCGGGGGCGTGGGGCCTGATCTCCGAGTGGGACAATCGCGCGTGAGCACCCTCGAGCCTCCCCGCCTCGTGCCAGAGGTTGCTGGAGCAGATCCCGAGCTGGACCAGCACCTCTCCGATCGCCTCAGTGAGTTCAATCGGGCCGCGACACCCGACGTCACTCCCGCCGAGGAGCTGACGATTCGCGTCCGCGACGAGACTGATGAGCTCGTCGGCGGGATCAGCGGGTGGACCTGGGGCGGTGCGAGCGGCATGGGGATGGTGTGGGTGCATCCAGCCTTCAGGGGCTCCGGATTGGGCAGCGAGCTACTTCGCGCCTTCGAGACGGAAGCGGCGAGGCGCGGGTGCACTCATGTGTTCGTCACCTCGTTCACGTTTCAAGCGCCCGGCTTCTACGAGAGACACGGATACAGACAGATCTTCCGATGGGAAGGAGTGCCAACACCCGAGCACGCCGATGTCCACTTCCGCAAGGATCTTCTGCCATAGGCGGCGGCCTATCTGCGTCGGTGGTAGCGGAGGTCTCCGCTGGGGAGGCGTTCGGTGCGGTAGCTGGTGTCGTGGGCGCGGTGGTGGTGGTGGCTGCAGAGCAGGATGCCGTTGTTGAGGTCGGTGGGTCCGCCGGTGTGCCAGGGGTCGAGGTGGTGGGCTTCGCACCAGGTGCCGGGGGTGTCGCAGCCTTCGGCGCGGCAGGTGCGGTCGCGGATCAGTAGTGCTTTGCGTTGTGCTGGGGTGAACAGGCGGCGGGCGCGGCCGAGGTCGACGGGGAGGCTGGCGCCGCCGAGGACGGCGGGCAGGATCTTCGCGGTGCAGGCCAGGCGGCGGGCTTGAGCGGCGGTGATGCGCTCGCCGGTGTGGTCGTCGCCGGGGACGAGGCCGGCGCCGATGAGGTCGGCGGTGGCGAGGTCGGCCTGGAGGGAGGCGAGGGGGATGGTGACGATGACGGTGGTGGCGTCGCCGCCGTGGATCGGCAATCGGGTGGGGTCGATGGCTTCGAGGAACTGGACGAACGCCTGACCGAGCCTTTTGGGGTAGGCCAGCCGGGTGACCGGGTCACCCTCCGTCGTGAGGCTGCCGGGTCCTGCTGGTTGGCCCGATGGTTGGCCTGATGGTTGGCGGGGGTTGGCGTAGGCCTCGAGGTAGGTCGCAAACCGGGTCGCGGACGCGTCGGGGACCACGCTGGAGATGCGGGTGGTGCCGTCCCCGATCCGGCGCATGGACAGGCGGGTGCGGTCGCCCGCATGGGCTTCGAGGTCAGCGAGCCGGGCCGCTTCGGCGGCCTCGGCGATCTCGGGGGCGATCACGTCGAGGATCCGGCGGCCGATCCTGCCGAGCTCCTGGGGTCCGAACTCAGCAGCCTGGGCGACGAGGTGGGCCTCGGCCTGGGCGATGGTGTCAGTGTCCACGACTGCCAGCAGGGCGGTGAGCGCGTCGAGTGCGCGGTGGATGACGTGGGCCTGCGCCAGCGTGGCCTCGCCCTCGCGCATCGCGGCACCGAGCACCGGGTGCTCCCGGTCCAGTGCGGCCGCGAGGGTGAGGTCGGTGCGGGCGTCGGCGTACCGGGTGCGGGTCTGCTGGGCCAGCCAACCGGCCGCGTCCTTCGCGGCCGTGTCGTGCGCGAGGTCACCAGCGTCGGCCAGGATCCGCAGCCGCAGCTCGGCCAGCTGCCCCTCGGCGCGGACCAGCTCGGTCAGCGCGGCCGCCTTGTCGTCGGCGGACATGAACGTCGGGTTCGCGTCAGCGACGCTCTTGAGCGAGGCACGGACGTCGGTGACGGCAGCAACAATCGGATGAGTCACGACTGCATCTGACACGGTCGGCCTCCCCTCGACGACGGCTCACGTCACGCACACGCGTGACACTCAACGGTCGTCGCTCCTGGAGGCCCGGATCACCGGGCTATTACTCACCCTCGCAACTCGCCCCACCAGCCCGGGTTGAGCGCACTGGTGACGAGTCGTGGACTTGTCCTGGTGGCCCGGATCTACGCGGAACGTGACTCCACTCTAACGCCCGCCGCGCAGCAATCGAAGAAATGTTCGATCAGGATTTCCTCTAGTGCTGGGGTCCTGAGCGCACATGCCTGTGTCAACATCGAGGTCGGATGACACTGGCGGGTGGCATGCACGATGCTCAGCCCATGAATCCGTTCATTGCGCCGCTGCCACGAGACGCCCAGGCTGGCGACATTGACCAGCTGCTTCCGCTCTGGGGGCTGCTGTTCGACGAAGGGCCGGAGGATGGTGGCTCGTGGCGTGATCACGCCAGGACCTGGTTCGACGGAGTCGTGGCCGACCGAGAGTGGGCGTGCTTTCCGGTGGTCGAGCTCGATGGACGGATCGTCGCCTGTGCCGTCGGCACGTTGGAGCTCGGTGTCCCGAACCCGCAATGCCCACGCGGGCGCACCGTGCGCCTCGCAAACGTTGTCACGCTGCCCGCGCACCGCGGGCAGGGTCACGGCACGGCGCTGGTGGACTTCGTCGTGGACTGGGCGCGAGCGATCGGAGCCGACAGAGTCGACCTCAGCGCCACCCCCGATGGCCAGCGCATCTACACGCGCTCAGGCTTCGTGATGACCTCGGCGCCGCGTATGAAGTTCGTGCTCTAGCTGCGAGGCCACAGCCCGGCGACCCTGCCGGCTCGACCGGAGCACTGACGAATCCTCGACTGCGCGTCGACGTACTCCGCGATGAGCCCCCTGTCACGCGCATCAGCCGGGCCGTCTCCTGGCACAGGACCTGGCCTACTCGGCGAAGACCTCAGCGGCCCGGCCCGGCAACTGGCCGTGGAACCAGATCGCTACCAGTCCCGCGACGACGCTCCCCGACACGACCAGCGCGGTGTCGCCGTGTGATGGCAAATCGAGCACCCCGTCGAGGATGGGCCACATCATGAGAGCGACCGTGGTGGCCGCACCCACGAAGGTCAGGCCTGACGCGGCTCGACCCGGCATGCGACGGCCCACCAAGAAGGTCAGCACGAGGCCGACGACGAAACCGCCTGCAAGCCCCGCCAGCCCGCCGCACACAGCACCGAACACCGCGAGGCCGAGGAGGCCCGTGAGGGTTCCGCCAGGGTCGCCGTTCAGCACACCCGTGCCCATGAAGTCCGCCGCGACGATCACGACGACGTAGGCAGCGCCTACGAGTCCTCCCGTCGTGAGCCCGAGGAGCGACAACCCGAGCCAGCCCGGCTCCGGCCGCCACTGCCATTCGTCCTGTCGGTCCCCCATGACTCACACCCTAGGGGGTGTCGATTCGTCACGAGCGCTCCGAGACGTGGTCAACGAGGCACGACGGGACGCCTGTCAGGTGGGTTCGTCCTGACCCGGGATGCGGGCAACGGCGACCCAGTCCTGTACGACGCGCGCGTGCGGATTGCACGCCGGGTCGTGCACCGCTTCGGATTGACCGGTGCAGTCTTCTCCCACCGCGGGCCGCTCGAGCTCTTCGTCACACCTGCCGCCCCAGCGCGCGCATCGGCATGAGCACCTTGACACAGAGGAGCCAGATCTGGCCGTCTCCTATGACTGCGCTTCGGCATAGTCCGCGACGAGCTCCCCGTGCACGCGCATGAGGCGAGCCGTCTCCTGGTCATCGTCCTCGGTGATCGACGACGCCAGACCGGCAAGCGTCTTCCACAACGCCCAGCCTCGGCCACGTGCCCAGCTGGCGTCATCGACCTGGAGTCGGTCCCTGAAGGCCTGCCGGCCCGGCTCGACGAGCAAGGTCCAGGCGATCGCGAGGTCACAGGACGGATCTCCTACCCCGCATGTGCCGAAGTCGATGACAGCCGTGAGGTGCCCGTCCTCCAGCAGCAGGTTGCCCTCTGCCAGATCGCCGTGGAACCAGACGTCGTCTCCGTTCCAGTCGGCCGCAAGGGCGTCGGCCCAGATCTGGGAGGCAGGTTCCACGTCGATGTGGGCGGACAAGGTGTCCAACGCCCGACGAGTTGTCTCGGCGTAGGTGAGGAGAGTCGCGCCGCGGAACCAGTTGTGGATGCCTGGCTGTGGACCGCCTGCCGCGTCGATGCTCCGGAGGGAGACCACGAAGTCAGCCAGTTGCTCAGCGAACTGGAGCGGCCCGGTGATGTCGGTCTGGGTGGCGGGGGAGCCGCCGAGCCAGTCGTAGACCGACCAGGGGAACGGGTATCCGGCCCCCGGCTCGCCGCGGCCGCGTACGGACGGAATCGGGACGGGCAGCTGCGGTGCCAGCGTGGGCAGCCACCGATGCTCCTTCTCGACCGCCAGGGCGTACTCACTGGCGCTGGGCAGGCGTACCACCATGTCGCCACCGAGGTGGAACGTGTAGTTGTCCCACCCAGGGGTGCTGACCGGCTCGATCGTGAGCCGCGACCATTGAGGGAACTGCTCGGAGACGAGCTGGCGGACAGTCCGCGTGTCCACCACCAGGCGCTGGGGTGGTGGGCCGAGGTCCGGCACCCGGGTCAGCGGGGCCCCTCGTGCGCCACGACGTCCTTGAGGAACCCCCGCGCGCCGAGGAAGTCCGAGAGCGAAGCCCGGTGCTCGTCGCACGCGAGCCAGATCTTGCGGCGATCAGGGGCGTGGATCTTCGGGTTGTTCCACTGCAGGTCCCAGTCGGCGTCGGCCTGGCAGCCCTTGGCCGAGCAGATCTCGCGGTCGAGCTCCATCAGGGACCTTTCGAGAGCGGCGGTCACGGCGTCCGGGAGCCCATCTGACCGCACGCAAGAGCGGGACACAAGAAGAGGTGCCGGACAGCCACGGGGGGAAGCTGTCCGGCACCTCGATCGCTAGCGCAGACGGGGGATGCTGCGCTGGCGAGGGAGACTATTCCACGCAGATCCGCGAAAGCCAAACCTTTGGCACGCTTGATGGGACGGTTTTTTTCTCCGTCAGTCCTCGCCGTCGCGAGCGGTCAGCTCCGGGGCGCCAGGGCCCCCCGGGACCGTGAATCCGTCGTCGCGGGTGTCGCCGGCGTTCGCCAGGACCACGGCGAACAGCGGCAGGAAGACGGCCCCGGCCACCAGTACCCACCGGAGCACGCCGGGCCCGACCGCGACCGCTGCGACGAAGCACACGGTCCGGATCGCCATCGAGAGGGCGTAGCGCCGCTGGCGCGTCCGCATGTCGTCCGCGGCGCTCCTGCGCGCCGTGGTGATGCGTACGGCGTCCGGCTCGGCCATGCTCACGAGTCTACGTCGCTAGGCTCGAGGACGGCGGGCCGGTCACGGGCCCGTCACCCAGCTGCGAGCAGGAGGAATCATGTCCAACCGCACCTACCGCGTCACCGAGATCGTCGGGACCTCTCCCGACGGCATCGACCAGGCCATCCGCAACGGCATCGAGCGGGCGGGTCAGACGCTGCGCCACATCGACTGGTTCGAGATCACCCAGATCCGCGGACAGGCCAAGGACGGCGCCGTCGAGCACTTCCAGGTCGGCATGAAGGTCGGGTTCCGCCTCGAGGACGAGTAGGCGCGCCGCGCCCCCGTAGTTTCGGCCTACCCCTCGGTAATCACTAGCGTCGTGGAGCGTGAGCGAGATTCCCGGATCCAGCACCCCCCGTTCCGTCCTGGTGACCGGCGGCAACCGCGGCATCGGCCGCGCCATCGCCGAGGCCTTCCTGGCCCAGGGCGACAAGGTCGCCGTCACCACCCGCAACGGCGGTGCCCCTGACGGCGCGCTCGACGTGCGGTGCGACATCACCGACGCGGACGCCGTCGAGGCGGCGTTCAAGCAGATCGAGGAGGCACACGGGCCCGTCGAGGTGCTGGTCGCCAATGCCGGGATCACCAAGGACACCCTCCTGCTCCGCATGAGCGAGGACGACTGGTCGTCGGTCATCGACACCAACCTGACCGGCTCCTTCCGGCTCGCCAAGCGAGCCGCGAAGGGCATGCTGCGCCTGCGCCGCGGCCGGATCATCCTGATCTCCTCGGTCGTCGGGCTCCTCGGCTCGGCCGGCCAGGTCAACTACGCCGCGTCCAAGGCCGGGCTGGTGGGCATGGCGCGGTCGCTGGCGCGCGAGCTCGGCAGCCGCTCGATCACCACCAACGTGGTCGCGCCCGGATTCGTCGAGACCGACATGACCGACGTGCTCACCGACGAGCAGAAGGCGGCGATCAAGACGCAGGTGCCGCTCGGTCGCTACGCCTCCACCGCCGAGGTCGCCTCGGCCGTCACCTGGCTGGCCTCCGACGGGGCGGCCTACGTCACCGGCGCGGTCATCCCGGTCGACGGCGGCCTGGGCATGGGCCACTGAGCGCGCACGTCGCGCACACGAAAGGACACAGCATGGGAATCCTCGACGGCAAGCGCATCCTCGTCGCCGGCGTCACGATGGACAAGTCGATCGGCTTCGCCACCGCGAAGGTCGCGCAGGAGCAGGGGGCGACCGTCCTGATCTCCAACTTCGGGCGCGCCCTCGGCATCACCCGGCGGATCGCCAAGCGGCTGCCGCAGGAGGCGCCCGTGCTGGAGCTCGACGTCACCGACGAGGACCACCTCGCCGGCCTCGCCGACCAGGTGCGCGAGCACGTCGACGGGCTCGACGGGGTGGTGCACTCGATCGCCTACGGCAACCCCGAGACCCTGCTCGGCGGCAAGTTCATGGACGGCCCGTGGGACGACGTGGCGCAGGCCGTCCAGGTCTCCGCCTACTCGCTCAAGTCGCTCGCCGTGGCGACCAGGCCGCTGATGTCGAGCGGCGGCTCGATCGTCGGACTGACCTTCGACGCCACCACCGCCTGGCCGGCGTACGACTGGATGGGCGTGGCCAAGGCAGCCCTCGAGAACACCTCCCGCTACCTCGCCCGCGACCTGGGTCCCGAGGGCATCCGCTGCAACCTGGTCTCCGCCGGTCCGCTGAAGACCCTGGCCGCCAAGGCGATCCCGGGGTTCGAGGACCTCGAGTCGGCATGGAAGGACCGTGCGCCGCTCGGCTGGGACGAGTCCGACCACACGCCCACCGCCCAGGCGGTCTGCGCCCTCCTGAGCGACTTCTTCCCGGCCACGACGGGCGAGATCGTGCACGTCGACGGCGGCTTCCACGCCATGGGGATGTAGCCGCGGCGTGTCCGTTCGGTAGTTTCCCCGGGTGACCTCACTCGTCGAGCTGCGCATCCTCGAAGGCCCCAACCTCTACTTCCCGCGCGCCGCGGTGAAGCTGACCCTCGACGTCTCCACGATCACCGAGGCCTCCGACGAGACGGTGCTGCGCTTCGCGCGCCGGATCGGGCTGCGCACCACCCGGCCCGGTGCGCCCGGATCGGGGTTCCGCAGTCGGTTCGCCGTACGGGCGGTGGAGCGCCTGGTGCGTGCCATCGCGAGCGAGGCGGGCACCCGCAGGCTGGCGGTGCGCGTACGTCCCACCTCCGACCCGCAGGTGCTGGTCGTCGCGTTCCCGTGGCGCAACCGCGGGCGGGCGCGGGCGCTGGGGGAGGCGGTCGCCCACGCCCTCGACGCCCTGCCGGCTCCTGATGTGGAGGCGGCCGTGAGCGCGGCCGCCGCGGAGGTGTCCGCAGCGGCCCGTGGCGACCGTCCGACGACGATCACGCCGAGGATCCCCGTGGTCGCGGTCACCGGCACCAACGGCAAGACGACCACGAGCCGGATGATCGCCCACATCGCCCGCACCAGTGGGCTGGTGGTCGGCTGGTCCAACACCGACGGCGTCTACCGCGACGGTGTGCTCGTCGAGCCCGGCGACTACTCGGGGCCGTCCGGCGCCGGCCGCGCGCTGGGCCTCCCCGGTGTCCAGCTGGCTGTCACCGAGACCGCCCGCGGCGGCATCCTGCTCAAGGGCATGGGCATCGCCCGCAACGACGTCTCCGTCGTCACCAACGTGACCGCCGACCACCTCGGCCTCCAGGGCATCGACACCGTCGACCAGCTCGCCGAGGTGAAGTCGGTGGTGCCGCGGATCACTCGCAAGGAGGGATGGGCCGTCCTCAACGGGGACGACCCCCGCGTGCTGGCCATGCGCAGCGTGATCTCCGCGCAGCCCTGGGTGTTCAGCCGCGACCCCGACTCACCCGCGGTGCGCGAGGTGCTGAGCCACGGGGGAGGGCGAGCCACCACGGTGATCGACGGCTGGATCGCCGTCCTGGCGCCGGGCACCGACCCCGACCCGCTCATCGAGCTCGTCGACGTCCCGATGACCCTGGCCGGACTGTCCCGCTTCAACATCGAGAACGCCCTCGCCGCAGCGTCGGCAGCGCTCGCCATCGGCCTGTCCCGCGAGGACGTCGTCGCCGGGCTGGCGACGTTCCGGCCCGATGCCGAGCACAACCCCGGCCGGATGAACTTCTTCTCCCTGCCCGGAGAGGTCTCGGTCGTCATGGACCTAGCCCACAACGAGGCCGGCCTCGAGGCGCTGCTGGAGATCATGGCCGGCGTACGTCGCCCCGGGGCCCGCCTGCTGCTCGGCCTCGGTGCCGTCGGCGACCGCACCGACGAGCTGATCGACGCGCTCGGCGAGATCGGGGCCAAGGGCAGCGACGTGGTGGCGATCGGACACAAGGAGCGCTACCTCCGCGGCCGCACGATGGACGAGATCGACGCCCTGCTCCGGGCCGGCGCGGAGCGCGTGGGGGTCACCGACATCGACACCTACAAGACCGAGGTCGAGTGCCTCGCCGCCCTGGTGGGCCGGGCCGAGGCGGGCGACGTCGTCGGGCTGATGTGCCACGCGGAGCGGGAAGAGGCCTACGACTGGATCGCCGGGCACGGCGGCACCCCGGACACCCCGGAGACGCTGTCGCGGAAGGTCCGGGCCGCGCACGCCCCCTGACCCACCCGACCGACGCGGCCGACCGGCTCAGACGTCCCCGGGGTCAACCTGCTCGCCGGGCGCACCGATGTCCAGGTCGCCCTCGACGATCATGGCCGACATGCCGCCGGCCGTCCGGGTCTCGTGGGACTCGCCGGGCTCCCAGACGACGGCCTGTCCAGCGGTGACCCGGCGTACGGTCCCCTCCGCACCGGCCACCTCGGCCTCTCCCACGAGCACGACCAGGAGCTGGCGGCCGAGCGCCGGGTGCGGCCCGATCACCCCACCCGGCGCCAGCGTCACGGCGACCAGGTGGGCGTCCGCACTGATGCCGAACGCGCCCACCGAGAACCCGCGGCTGCCGTGCGCCTCGATCGGGCGGTGGGGGAGGTCAGGCAGGTCGAGGATCCTCACTCAGGCCACCCTCACGAGTCGGTCGTGGCCGGGGTGTAGTCCGGGTCCGCTGCCGGCGCGTCGGGGTTGCCCCCGGAGCCCGCCTGCGCCACGTCGGACCAGTTCTCCAGCTCGGACATGACCTCGGCGTGCTTGTCGACGCAGACGACGACGAGGTCGCCGCGGTTGGACCGGCTCATCGCATGGCGTACGGCCTCGATCTCGTCGAGGCACGTCTCCACCTGCTTGCAGCGGGCCCCTTCGTCCATCGCAGTGCGTACGCCCTCCAGCACCAGCTGGGCGGTGTCGCCCCGCTCGCGGCCGCGCAGCGCGACGTCCTCGCGGATGATGCACACGTCGAAGTGCTGGGCAGCGATGTGGCCGAGCTCGCGCATGTCCTGGTCGCGGCGGTCGCCCGCGGTGGCGATGATGCCGATCCGCGAGGGACGGGCCAGGTCGTGCGACGACGCGAGCGAGTCGCCGACGCGGTCGACGAAGTCGCCGAGCATCTTCATGCCGGGCGCGTTGTGGCAGTAGTCGACGATCACGTTGACGCCGTTGACCTCGACCTCGTTGAGACGGCCGGGGGAGAGGTAGTAGTTGGTGGAGAAGGTCCGCAGCCCCTGGCGGATGTCGTGCAGCGGCGCACCGGCGGCGAACGCCGCCGCAGCGGCCGCGAGGGAGTTCTGGACGTTCATCCGTGCGCGGCCGCTGAAGGTGGCCGGGAGCAGGTGGGTCCAGGCCAGCTGCATCTCACGGCGGCCGTGCTGGACGACCATCATCTCGCCGCGCTCGGTCGGGTTGAGGACGATGGCCTTCCCGCCCCGACGGCAGTGGGCGTCGATCATGTCGCGCACCTCGCTGCCGGGCTCCTCCATGGAGAACCAGACGACCTGGCCCGAGCACTTGCGGCGCATCTCGCGCACCAGCGGGTCGTCGGCGTTGAGGACGGCGTGCCCGTCGCGGGGCACCGCCTCCACGATGACGGCCTTGACGTCGGCCAGCTGCTCGACGGTGTCGATGCCCCGCAGGCCCAGGTGGTCGGGCTGGACGTTGAGCACCACGGCGACGTCGTTGCGCTCGTAGCCGAGGCCCTCGCGCAGGATGCCGCCGCGGGCGACCTCGAACACGGCGAAGTCGACGCGCGGGTTCTGCAGCACCATCCGCGCCGACCGCGGGCCGGATGCGTCGGCCCGGATCACGAGCCGCTCGTCGATCACCACGCCGTCGGTGGACGTCATCCCGACCTTGCGGCCCATGCCCTTGAAGATGTGGCTGATCATCCGGCTGGTGGTGGTCTTGCCGTTGGTGCCGGTCACAGCCACGATCGGGATCCGGGACGGGGCGCCCGGCGGGAAGAGCATGTCCACGACCGGCTTGGCGATGAACTGCGGCTCGCCGATCGTCGGGTGGGTGTGCATCCGGAACCCGGGTGCGGCGTTGACCTCGCAGATCGCGCCGCCGGCCTCGCGCACCGGCTCGGTGATGTCGGGGCAGATGAAGTCGATGCCGGCGATGTCGAGCCCGACCATCCGGGCGGCCTCCTCGGCGATCTCGACGTTCTCGGGGTGCGCCTCGTAGGTCCGGTCGATCGAGATGCCGCCGGTGGACATGTTGCCGGTCAGCGCGAGCTTCACCATCTCGCCCTCGGCGGGCACCGAGTCCAGCTTGTGGCCCTGGTCGGCCAGCACCTCGATCGCGGCGTCGTCGATCTTGATCCGGGTGAGCACCTTCTCGTGCCCGACACCGCGGCGCGGGTCGGCGTTGGTGAGGTCGACCAGCTCCTGGACGGTGGATGAGCCGTCACCGGTCACCGACGCCGGGACGCGCTCGGCGATGGCGACCATGCGGCCGTCGATGATCAGGCAGCGGTAGTCCTTGCCCGTCACGAAGGACTCGACGATGACGCTGCCGCGCCGCGACTGGCCCTGCGCGATCGGGTAGGCGGCGCGTACGTCGGCCTCGTCCTGCAGGTCGAGGCAGACGCCCCGGCCGTGGTTGCCGTCGAGCGGCTTGAGCACGACGGGATAGCCGATCCGGCGGGCGGCCGCGACGGCCTGGTCCTCCGAGCGCACCGACTCCTGCTTGGGGACGGGTAGTCCCGCGGCCCCGAGGAGCTTGGTGGTGAGGTCCTTGTCGGAGGCGATGTCCACCGCGATGGACGAGGTCTCCGAGGTCATGGTCGCGCGGATCCGCTTGGCGTGGACTCCCTGCCCGAGCTGCACGAGGGAGTACTGGTTGAGCCTGATCCACGGGATGTCGCGCGAGACCGCCTCGTCGACGATCGCCTGCGTCGAGGGGCCGAACGCGGTGCGCTCGGCGCGGCGGATGAACTCGTCGCGCTCGGTCTCCCAGTCGAAGTCGGGGTCGCCCTCGACGAGGTGGTTGACCAGGCGTACGGCGAGGCGGCCGGCGGTGAGGCCGACGTTCTCGTCGACGTAGCCGTAGATGATGTTGTAGCGGCCCGGGTGGCCCTTGACCTGGCGGGTCTTGCCACGGCGGATGTCGTGGCCGACCAGCTGCTGCAGCGCCAACGCTGCGTGCTCCGCGACGTGGCCGAGCCACGTGCCCTCGTTGAGCCGCTCGAGGAAGCCGCCCCGTCGCCCGCGCGAGCACGAGTGCTCCCGCAGGCCCGGCAGCATCGAGACCAGGTAGTCGGTGAAGCCGGGGAGGGTGTTGGTCGGGAACTGCTCGAGCGAGCCGAGGTCGACCACGAGGTGGATCGACTTGTCGTAGGACCAGACGTTCGCGCCTCGGTAGACGCGCGTCTCGACGATCTTTAGGTCCGGGGTGGGCCGCTCGCTCATGAAATGTCTCCCTGGGGCTGGGTCGGCGACTGGTCGCGGGTGGGGTCGGCCGGTGGGCTGGGGGTCCGCCTCAGCTTGAGGCGGCGGCGGATCGCGGCTGGCGTCGCGTCCGCTGCCGCGATGTCGCGGACCAGCTGGCGCAGGTCGCGGCTGGCCTCGGCCAGCTCGTGCGCGTCCTCGAGGTCGACCCCCGGCTCCTGCGGAACCAGCGTGCGCGTCGAGAGGTTGAAGACCGACCCCTCGGGCAGCACGTGGAACACGACGCCACTGGCCAGCAGCGGCGCGGACCGCTTGGCCTCGTGGGCGTTGGAGACCATGCGTGCACCGTCGAGGACGGTGACCGCCCCCTTGCCGATCACCCGCATCACGGCGTCTCCCGCGACATCCTCGACCAGGCCGCAGGTGTCCTCGTCGACACCGATGCCCAGCAGCTGCGGGCTCTGGGCCACGATCATCAGCAGCCGGCCGTAGCGGTTGCGCTGGTCGAAGTGCTGGTCGATGACGGCTCCGTCCATCAGCCCGAGCCCGCCCGCCACCTGGGTCATCCGCTGCTTCGGCGTCGCGCCGCCGACCCCGAAGGCCACCATGTGCGAGGACTGGATGCTGGCGCCGGCCGACGTGCCCGCGACCACCGCGCCCCGCTCGTGGGCACGCAGGATGGCGTCACCGACCGGCGTGCCGCACACGATCGAGGAGAGCTTGAGCTGGTTGCCGCCGGTCATGAAGATGCCGGTCGCCTCGTCCAGTGCCTTGACCAGCGCCGGGTCGTGGGCCTGGTCGCGCGTCTCGGGGCGTACGGCTTCCACGCTGGCGGCGCCGAACTTGGTGAACAGCGCGTCGTAGACGTCCACCACCTCGCGCCCCAGGGAGGAGGCCGTCGGGATGACGGCGATGCGAGCATCCCGGCCGCCGCTGAGGGCGACGAAGTGCTTGAGGATGGTCGGCTTGCGCACCTTGTCCTCGGCACCACCGATGATCATGAGTGGTCCGTTGGGCATGACAGGCAGGCTAGCGGCTGGGAGGGTGGGCGCATGCAGGAGCCAGTACGCGAAACGGGGAGCGACGTGCGGCGACGTCTGGTGCTCGTACGTCACGCCAAGGCCGAGCCCACGGCGCCGTCGGACCACGGCCGGGCCCTGGCGACCCGAGGCCTCGCCGACGGGGAGCGTGCGGGCCGGTGGTTGCGCGAGCAGGGGATCGATCCGGACGCCGCGCTCGTGTCCGACGCCCTGCGCGCCCAGCAGACCTTCGAGCAGGTCGCCGGCGGGGCCGGGTGGGACCTCGCGCCCGAGCTGTCCGCAGGTCTGTACGACGCGGGTCCCGACACCGCCTTCGACCTGATCCGCCAGACCGACCCGGACGTGGCGACCCTGGTCGTCATCGGCCACAACCCGACCATGGGCTATCTCGCCGAGCTGGTCGACGACGGTGACGGCGATGCCGACGCCACCACCGCGATGCTCACGCGCGGCTTCCCCACGTCCGCCCTCGCCGTGTTCACGGTGCCCGGCGACTGGTCCGACCTCGGACCGGGCACGGGCCGGCTGGAGGCGTTCTACGCCGGGGATGGATGACGGGTCCGGTGCCGCCGGTCGCAGGGGATCCCGGAGACGGCATCGTGGCGAGGCTGCGCGCGGCGGGATGCGTGTGGGCCGAGGACGAGGCGGCACTGCTGGAGTCCGCGGCCCGGACGCCGTCGGAGCTCGAGGCTCTCGTCGCCCGCCGAGCCGGCGGTGAACCGCTGGAGCTGGTCCTGGGGTGGGTCGAGTTCCTCGGCCGGCGACTCGTGGTGACGCCGGGGGTGTTCGTCCCGCGGCGCCGCACCGAGCTCCTGGCCCGTACGACGATCGCCGAGGTCGTGACCCGCAGCCGGGTGGCCGGTGCCGGTCCCGTCGTCGCGGTCGAGATGTGCTGTGGCGTCGCGCCGGTCGCCGCCGCGCTCCACGCGACGGCGGCCGAGGTGCATGCGGCGGACGTGAGCGCGGCTGCGCTGGACTGCGCCCGGCAGAACGCCCCGACGACTCTGCTCCACCACGGAGACCTCTTTGACGCCCTGCCGGCCGGGCTGCGCGGCCGGGTCGGCGTGCTTGCGGCCAACGCGCCCTACGTCCCCACCGACCGGATCTCGTCCATGCCGCCCGAGGCCCGCGAGCACGAGCCACGCGTCGCCCTCGACGGTGGCACCGACGGCGTCGACCTCCACCGTCGGCTGTCCGCGGAAGCCACCGACTGGCTGGTGCCCGGGGGAGTGCTGCTGGTCGAGACCAGCCGCTCGCAGGCGCCGCTGACGACCGCGGCCATGGCCGCGGCCGGGCTCGACACCCACGTGGTCGTCGACCCCGAGCTGGGCGGGTGCGTCGCCGTCGGGGTGAAGGATCAGTCCATGACCGGAGGGGCGGGGGTGACGATCCCGACCTCGGCGTCCGCCTCCTCGATCTGCTCCCGGGAGATGCCGAGCAGGTAGAGCACGGTGTCGAGGTAGGGCACGTTGACGGAGGTCTGCGCCGCGTCGCGCACCAACGGCTTGGCGTTGTAGGCGATGCCGAGCCCGGCCGCGTTGAGCATGTCGAGGTCGTTGGCGCCGTCGCCGATCGCGATGACCGCATCGAGAGGAACGCCCACCTCGGCCGCGAACTCGCGCAGGGCCTCGGCCTTGCCGGCGCGGTCGATCACGTCTCCGACGATCCGACCGGTCAGCAGGCCGTCGACGATCTCGAGCTCGTTGGCGCGGGCGAAGTGGATGCCCAGCTCGGCGGCGAGCCGGTCGGTGATCTGGGTGAACCCTCCCGAGACGATCGCGAACCGGTAGCCCAGGCGGCGCAGCGTCCGGACCAGGGTGCGCGCGCCCGGCGCCAGCACGATGGAGTCGTAGACCTCGTCGAGGGCCGTGGCCGGGACGCCCTCGAGCAGGGCGACGCGCTCGCGCAGCGACTGCTCGAAGTCGAGCTCGCCCCTCATGGCCGCCTCGGTGACCCGGGCGACCTCGGCCTCGTGGCCGGCGTGGGCGGCGAGCATCTCGATCACCTCGCCCTGGATCAGCGTCGAGTCGACGTCCATGACGATCAGCCGGACTCCGCGCCGGTGCAGCGACTCGCGCTGCACCGCCAGGTCGATGCCGAGCCGCACGGCCTCCGCGGTCAGCACCGGGCGCAGGGTGTCGGCAGGCGCACCCGACACGTGCATCTCGATCGCGGTGACGGGGTAGCGCGCCATGCGCTCGATCCGGTCGATGTTGGCGCCGGCGTCAGCGATCCGTCCGGCGATCGAGGCCATCGCCGACGCCTTCAGGGGCCTGCCGATGAGGGTGATGTGCGAGCGGTCGGCGGGGCGGCTCCGGTTGTCACCGGCGCCGCGGTCGACCTCGACGTTCATGCCGAGCTCGGCGGCGGTGCGCTCGATCACGTCGCGCAGCTTCTTCCAGTCGCGAGGCGCCGTCACGAGGATGCCGAGGAGCAGGCGGCGGCGCAGCACGATCTGCTCGATGTCGAGCACCTCGACCCCGGCCGCCGACAGGGCGGCGAACATCGCGGAGGTGACGCCCGGTCGGTCCTTGCCCGTGAGGGTGACCAGCAGTGTCTTCGGCTCGTCTTCCATTGGTGAGGAGGCTAGCCCGGCAGCGCCTTCGCCAGTGACGGAGTCCGCACAACGGTCGGAGGTACGCCGCTACTGCGGCCACACCTCGGGTGAGCACGCCGCCACCACCGCCCGACGGGCCGCCCGTCCCAGTGGCTGCAGGAGCCCACGGCGCCGCTCCGCCTCGTACGACGAGAGCGCGCCGCCGTCGTCCTCGAGCGCGAGGTCGACGATCATCCAGGCCTGCAGGCCCCGCGCCGCGAGGTCCACGCAGCGCGGTGGCGTGCCGAGGGGCGCGTCGAGGCGCGGTCGCTGGTGCAGGTTCATCAGTGCGTCGGCCGCCTCCGGTCGCCAGCGGGCCACGTCCAGGACAGCGAGATCGTCGGCCGCCCCCAGGAGCGCCTCGCGCAGCGCCCGGTCGGCCTCGCCCACGTCGGGCAGCTGGCGCCGCTCGGCGGCGAAGGCCCGCCACTGGACGGTCTCGCCCTTCTCCTCCGGCACCAGCCCGAGCGACCCGGCGACCACCGCCTGCCCGGCTTCCATGGCAGCGGAGTTGAAGTCGCGCGGCCCGCCGAGGCCGAGCGGGTCGCCGTCGACGGGCAGCGCCAGGCCGGCGTACGACGCCCCGCTGGCCCGCGACCGCGCCAGCAGGTCGAGTGCCGAGCCTCCCTCTAGCAGGTGGGTGTCGTCGGCCAGCGCGTCGAGCACGTGGTCGGTCTGCTCGTGCCCGCGCAGCCACGCCGTCAGCCACCAGGCGAGGACCGCCGAGTGGGGGAGCGCGGGGGACGACGAGGACGACGACATCGCGGGTGACGCTACTCGCTGCCCCAGGTCGGGTCAGCCCGTCCTGTCAGCCGGTCGTGTCAGCCCGTCGTGTCCGGCCCGGACCCGTGGCGGCTGCTGGATAGGGTGAGGAACATGGTCGCCGTCATCGAGTTCGCAGGGGTCTCGGTGCGCCGCGGCCGGTCCCTGCTGCTCGACGACGTCAGCTGGGAGGTCGAGGAGGACGAGCGCTGGGTCGTCCTCGGACCCAACGGCGCCGGCAAGACGACGCTGCTCCAGGTCGCCGCCGCCCAGATCCACCCGACCTCGGGCGTCGCCGGCATCCTCGAGGAGGTCCTCGGCACCACGGACGTCTTCGAGCTGCGCCCTCGCATCGGCCTCACGAGCGCCGCACTGGCGGACCGCATCCCCCGGAGCGAGCTCGTCAAGGACGTCGTGGTCTCCGCGTCCTACGGCGTCCTCGGCCGCTGGCGCGAGCAGTACGCCGACCTCGACCACGACCGGGCCGGCGAGCTGCTGGCCGAGGTCGGGGTCAGCCACCTGGCCGAGCGCACCTTCGGCACACTCAGCGAGGGCGAGCGCAAACGGGTGCAGATCGCCCGCGCACTCATGACCGATCCCGAGCTCCTCCTCCTGGACGAGCCCGCCGCCGGGCTCGACCTCGGCGGGCGCGAGGACCTGGTCGCGACGCTGTCGGAGCTCGCCCTCGACCCCGACTCCCCGGCGACGGTCCTGGTGTCCCACCACGTCGAGGAGATCCCACCCGGCTTCACCCATGCGCTGCTGCTGCGCGAGGGTCGAGTGGTGGACGCCGGCCCGGTGGAGGACGTCGTCACGGCGGAGACGCTGTCCGCGACGTTCGGGATGCCGTTGCTGCTGAGCCGCGAGGACGACCGGTTCGCGGCGCGTCGACGGCCCGCCCAACGGATCCTCCAGCACTGACTGGCTAGGCTCTCGCCATGGACTGGATCCGCGACCACCTCTGGGAGACCTGGCTGGCGCTGTCGATCGCGCTCGGCGTCGCGGAGATGTTCAGCCTCGACCTGATCCTCGCGATGCTGGCCGCCGGTGCCGTGATCGGCATGGTCGCCGCCCTGGTCGGGCTGCCGGTGTTCGTGCAGATCCTCGCGGCGCTGGCCGCGTCGGTGGCGATGCTCTCGCTGGTGCGTCCCGCGTTCGTCAAGCGGCTCCACAACGGTCCCGAGCTCTCGCTCGGCCACGGCAAGCTGGTCGGCACCCGTTGCCTGGTCACCGAGGAGATCACCGGCCTGTCCGCTGGCCGCATCAAGGCGGGCGGCGAGACCTGGACGGCTCTTCCCTACGACGAGAACCTGCGGATCGCGGCCGGCGAGACCGTCGAGATCCTGCAGATCAAGGGTGCGACGGCCTACGTCCACCCGGTGGCCACCCTCGAGTCCTGAGCCCACCACCACAGCCACGCACCACGTCCGACAACCGTCCGACACCTGTCCGACAATCTGGGGGAGAACCGAATGACAGCCCTGCTGGTCCTGTTCCTGCTCATCATCGTCTTCGTCGTCGTCATGCTGGCCAAGACGGTGAAGATCGTGCCGCAGGCACGCGCCGCCGTCGTCGAGCGGTTCGGGAAGTACAAGTCCACGTTGCCGGCGGGCCTCAACATCCTGGTCCCGTTCATCGACAAGGTGCGCTACCTCATCGACCTGCGCGAGCAGGTCGTGAGCTTCCCGCCGCAGCCGGTGATCACCGAGGACAACCTCGTCGTCTCGATCGACACGGTCATCTACTTCCAGGTGACCGACCCGGTCGCCGCGACGTACGAGATCGCCAACTACATCCAGGCGATCGAGCAGCTGACCATGACGACGCTGCGCAACATCGTCGGCGGCATGGACCTCGAGGAGACCCTCACCAGCCGCGACTCCATCAACTCCGGCCTGCGCGGTGTCCTCGACGAGGCCACCGGCAAGTGGGGCATCCGCGTCAACCGGGTCGAGCTCAAGGGCATCGACCCGCCGCCCTCCATCAAGGACTCGATGGAGAAGCAGATGCGCGCCGACCGCGAGAAGCGCGCCGTCATCCTCACCGCCGAGGGCCAGCGACAGGCCGCCATCCTCACCGCCGAGGGCTCCAAGCAGTCGCAGATCCTCAACGCCGAAGGTGACCGTGAGTCGCAGATCCTGCGTGCCCAGGCCGACCGCGAGGCCTCGATCCTGCGCGCCCAGGGTGAGGGCCAGGCCATCCAGACCGTCTTCCAGGCGATCCACGACGGCCAGCCCGACCAGTCGCTGCTCGCCTACCAGTACCTCCAGATGATGCCGAAGATCGCCGAGGGCAGCGCCAACAAGGTGTGGGTCATCCCCTCCGAGATCACCAAGGCCATGGAGGGCCTCGGCTCCTCGATCCACGAGATCGCGGGGATCCCGCGCGAGGCGTCACCGCGCACCCGCGTCGACATGGGCCCGTCGGAGCCGCAGCTGCCGCAGCCCTCTGGCGGCCGAGCCACCAGCAAGGCCGTCGAGGAGGCCATCGCGGAGGCGGAGTCGGTCGCCCAGACGCCGACCCGCACCGTCCCGCCGACGCCGGCCGACGAGTCGTCCACCGAAGGTGAGCCGCCGCGGGCGTGAGTCCACTCGAAGCCGTCCTGGTCGCGCTCGCCGGCGTGGCCGCCGGCACCATCAACGCCGTGGTGGGGTCGGGAACGCTGATCACGTTCCCGACCCTGCTGGCGTTCGGCGTACCCCCGGTGACGGCCAACGTGAGCAACACCGTCGGCCTCGTCCCTGGCAGCCTGTCCGGTGTCGTCGGCTACCGACGCGAGCTGGGCGGCCAGCGCTCCCGCGTGGTGCGCCTGGCGTCTGCCTCGCTGATCGGCGGGATCGCGGGCGCGCTGCTCCTGCTGTGGTTGCCGTCGTCCGCGTTCGACGCGATCGTTCCCGCCCTGATCCTGCTCGGCGTCGTGCTGGTCCTCCTCGGACCCCGGATCCAGCGCGCGGTCGCGGCCCGCGCCGAGTCGCGCGGCGGCATCCCCGACCACGGCGTCTGGTGGGTGTGGCCCGCGGTCGCGGCCGCGGGCGTCTACGGCGGCTACTTCGGGGCGGCCCAAGGGGTCCTGCTGATGGCGATCCTCGGCATCGGCGTGGCCGACACGATGCAGCGGCACACCGCCACCAAGAACGTCCTGGCCCTGATCGTCAACGCGGTCGCCGCTGCCGTGTTCGTCGCGGTGGCCGACGTCGACTGGACGGCCGCGGGCCTGATCGCGCTGGGGTCCGTCGTGGGTGGTCAGCTCGGTGCGGGCGTCGGCCGTCGACTCTCGCCGACGCTGCTACGAGCCGTCATCGCCCTGGTCGGGATCACCGCTCTGGTGGTCATGCTCGCCTGAGCCGTGCCCCGTGGTCGACGTCGTCGGTCGCACCCAGGCGTCCATCCACGTCTGGATCGCGGCGTAGGCCTCCGCCCGCACCTCCGGCCTCGACAGCACCACGTCGTGCATCGCGCCGTCGACGGCGATCGAGGTGACGTGGCGCCCCACCGACGAGGCCCACCGACGGATCTGCTCGACGTCGAGCACGATGTCGTGGGTGTGGGCGTGGTCGTCGAGGCGGTCGGCGAAGTAGGAGCGGGCCGAGGACAGCACCAGAGTCGGGCACGGGACGTCCAGGCCGGCGTGGAGCTGCGCGTGACCCCGGCGTACGGCCCTCAGCCAGCCGACGTAGACCGGCCGGGACTCCAGCGGCTTCCACCCCAGGTCGTAGTCCCACTCCCCGCCGTGCTCGCGGTGCAGCGAGCGACCGTAGACGCCGCTGATCTTGCGAGGGATCTCCTGGAGCGGACGCCTGGTGCCGAGGCGCTCGATCGCGACCCGGGCGGCGGGACTGCGCAGCCACGCGGAGCCCTGCATGTCGAACCACGGTGAGTTCAGCACCATCGCGACCAGCTCCGAAGGCCGGCGCTCGTGGGCCCACAGCGGGAGCGTGAGGCCACCCGTGGAGTGGCCGGACGCGACGACCTCCCGGTGCCCGTCGCGCCGGGTGATCCGCCACCAGGCGAGGTCGATCTCCGCGAAGTACTCCCGGAGGTCGGCGACGTAGTGGGGCGTCTGGTGATCGCGCAGCGACCGCCCGTACTTGCGCAGGTCGATCGCGTAGAACGTGTAGCCCCGGTCGGCCCACCACCGGGCGTACTCGGTGTGGAAGAAGTAGTCGGCGAACCCGTGCACGTGGAGCACCGCGCGCCCCGTCGGGCGCTCCGCCTGGAGCGTGACCAGGGTCGCCACGACCGAGCCCTCGCTGTCGGGCGGAAGGGAGATCGTCTCCACCCGGTAGTCAGGTCCGAGCACGTCGGCCTGCAGCGGCAGCGAAGGCATGTCGGGAGACTATCGACCCCGCGGCTATTTCAGGGTTCCGCCTCGGCGTCGGGCCGCGTCGGCCTACCCTTTGCCGGTGTCCACCGCGCTGGGGACCGTCCTCAGGGGGCTGTCCACCTACATCCAGCAGCGCATCGAAGGGTGGCGGACGGGCTCCCGGGGCAGCCAGGCCTTCCTGCTGCTGGTCCTGGTGTCCCTCGTCGGCCTCGCCGTCGGCTTGGGATACCTGGCCAAGATCGTGCTGCCGGTGGCCCTCTGGCTGCTCTTCTTGATGCTCGGCACGATGCTGCTGCGCTTCGTGCCGCTGGTCCTGCTGGTCGTCGTGCTCGCGGCAGCCGCCACCTGGACGTCGATCGACACCAGCTTCGCGCGGGGCAACAAGAACCTGGCCCTGGCGATCTTCTGCGTGGCGGTGGCGCTCGCGCTCTATCAGGCCAGCCGGCAGCGCTCCGGCCTGCCGATGGCGTTGAGCGAGGCGGTGCTCACCGAGCTGCGCGACCGGCTGCAGCGCCAGGGGGTCGTCCCGCCGCTGCCCACGGGGTGGCGCTCGCAGTCCGCGACCATCACGGCCAACGGTCCCGGCTACGCCGGCGACTTCCTGGTCGCCGACCTGCGCGACGGCCGCTGGCTGGAGATGGCGCTGGTCGACGTCTGCGGCAAGGGCACCTCGGTCGGCCCGCAGGCGCTGCAGTTCGCCGGCGCCCTCGGAGGGCTGATCGGTGCCCTGCCCCCTGCCGAGCTGATGTCGGCGGCCAACATGTTCCTGCTGCGCCAGGAGTCCGACGAGTCCCTGGCCACGGCGGTCCACCTCAAGGTCGACCTGGTCACGGGGGACTACACGATCACCAGCGCGGGGCACCCGCCCGCGCTCCACTGGCACCTCGGTGAGCGTGGCTGGTCCGTGGACAACGCACGCGGGATGGCGCTCGGTGTGATCGCCGAGGCCGACTTCACCCCCAGCCGCGGCCGGCTCCGTCCGGGCGAGGCGCTGATGTTCTACACCGACGGGGTCATCGAGACGTCCGGGCGCGACATCGACGACGGCATCGACTGGCTGCGTGACGTGGCGCTGCGGGCAGTGGACGCACGTGGCTTCACCGGCATGCCGAGGCGGGTCCTCAAGAAGGTCCCGCGCGGCGACGACGACCGGGCGATGCTCGTCCTCGAGCGTCAGCCGCTCACCTCGCCCGAGATCGACTCCGAGCGCTCCCGAGGGCTGTCGGGCTGAGGTCCGGCGTCCCCTGTCAGGCGCCGTGCGAGTAGAGCTCGCGGATGACGTCCTCGATGTCGGGCTCCTGGATGGAGAGGTCGGCCACGTCGTACGCCGACGCCACCGCCGCGACGAGGGGAGCGGCGCTCGCGTCGGCCGGGAAGGAGAGCCACTGGCGGGGTCCCTCGACCTTGCGGACCTCTGCCCCGGGTACGTCGATGGGCGGACCGGTGTCGACCAGGTCGACGACGAGGGTTCGGGTGGACCCGCCCTGGGCGTGCAGGCCGGCCAGCGTTCCGTCGTAGACGGACGTGCCGTGGTCGATCACGATCACCCTGTCGCACAGGGCCTCGATGTCCTGGAGGTCGTGGGTGGTGAGCAGGAGCGTGGTGCCGCGTTCGGCGTTGAGGGCGCGCAAGAATTCGCGCAGGCGACCCTTGCTCACCACGTCGAGGCCGATGGTGGGCTCGTCGAGGTAGAGGATCTCCGGGTCGTGCAGGAGGGCCGCGGTGATGTCTCCGCGCATGCGCTGGCCGAGGCTGAGCTGGCGCACGGGGGTGTCGAGCTGGTCCCCGAGGTCGAGCAGCTCCACGAAACGGTCGAGGTTCTCGCGGAAGCGCTGGTCGGGGACGCGGTAGATCTTCTGCAGCAGCTCGAAGGAGTCCCGCAGCGGCAGGTCCCACCACAGCGTGGTCCGCTGCCCGAAGACGACGCCGATGCGCCGGGCGAGGTCGGTGCGCTGCCGGCTGGGCTCGAGTCCGGCGACCCGGAGCTCGCCGGAGGTCGGCACGAGGATGCCGGTGAGCATCTTGATCGTCGTCGACTTCCCGGCGCCGTTGGGACCGATGTAGCCGACCATCTCGCCCGCCTCGATCGAGAAGGTCAGGTCCTGGACCGCCCGCACCACGGACTTGCTGCGGCGCATGAACCCGGCGCGGCGGCGTACGACGAACGTGCGCTCGAGCCCGGCGACGTCGATCAGCGGCATGGTCCTCAGCTCCCGGTGGAGGTGTAGCGGCGCACCCCGGTGCGCCAGACGAGCAGGGCGACGGTGATCACCGCGGCGGCAGCGAGCGGCGAGCAGAACTGGAGCCAGTCGGGCAACCCGTTGGGGTCGGATCGGCCCAGGAGGTAGAGGCAGGGGTACCAGTTGACGAAGGCGATCGGCAGCACGAAGGTCAGCGCCAGCGCGACCTCGCGGGGGAAGACCGTCAGCGGGTACTGGGTGAGGGTGTTGCCACCGTAGGTGAACGCGTTGGCGAACTCGCTGGCGTCGGTGGTCCAGAACTGCACGCAGCTGAAGAGCACGAACAGGCCGAAGAAGAGCGCGCTCGAGCTGAGCAGCATCACGACGGCGACGAGGACCCGGGTGGGCGTCCAGTCGACGATCGGCAGGGCCCACACCAGCACCACGGACGCCTGGGTGATGCGACCGAGTCGGCGCAGGGTGAAGCGGTCGGAGCACACCTGCACCAGCAGGGGCACCGGCTTGGTCAGCATCTGGTCCAGCCGGCCGGTGCGGACGAACTCGCCGATGCGCTCGACGCTGCCGATCGCGGTGTCCGCCACCCCGATGCCCACGCCGGTGGCGCCGTAGAGCAGGGCGATCTCGCGAAGGCCGAACCCGCCGAGGGTGTCGATGCTGGAGAACATGATCGCGATGGCCACGAAGTCGAGCGCGTTGATCATCATGCTGCCGACCACGAGCATCGCGAAGGACGCGGGGTAGGAGAGCTCGGCCCGGATCCAGAGCCGCACCATGTCGCCGTAGCAGGCGACAGGGCGCCAGAGCCGGTCAGCCACCCTGGACCACCACCTTGCGCGTGGCCAGCCGCAGCACCAGCCCGCAGGTCGCGAGCAGGGCGAGTGCCCACCCGGCCTGGAACGCCAGTGCGCTACCGAGCTCGAGCCCGGTGTGCCGGCCGAGCCAGATGTCGTTGGGGACCTGGATCATCGCCGAGAACGGCAGCGCCTCGGCCAGGGTGCCCAGCCACCCGGGGAACAGCACGAGGGGGAGCGCCATACCGCTGAAGAAGAGGGCGAGGGCGCCGCTCAGGATCCGGGCACCCGTCGCGTCGAGGAGCCAGAACGCCGTCGAGGCGACGAGGAAGCGCAGCGCGAAGCTCACCGTGACGGCGAGGGGAATGCTCAGGAGGAACCCGAGAGCAGCGGTGGGCGAGGGGGGCAGCGAGATGTCGAAGAGCACGATGCCGATCACCGTCGGGGCGAGCCCTCGGGTGAGGAAGTGGTAGAGGGCGCGGCCCAGGTCGCCGGCGAGGTACCACCCCACCAGGCCGACCGGGCGGTAGAGGTCGATGGCCACGTCACCGTTGCGGATCCGCTCGGCGAGGTCGTCGGTGGTGCCGCCTCCCCAGAGCGCCACGGTCATGAGGAGCGCCTGACCCAGCCACACGTAGGTGACCGCGTCCGCGGCGTCGTACCCTCCCGCGTCGGGGTTCTGCCTCCAGAGCGCGAGGTAGGCGAACGAGTAGATGATCCCGAAGACCGAGTTGGTGAAGATCCCGGCGACGGTGGCCGCCCGATAGGTGGAGTAGCGGCGGAAGGCGCGCCTCGCGACGGCGACGTGCAGCATCCGTTTCCCCCCACATGAGAACGATCCCCGGCCCACCCACGATGGGGCCGGGGATCGTCTCACACTTGCGCTGTGCGGTGCACCTTGCAGTGGGCGGGTTGCTGGCTCAGTTGTGGCGGACCAGGTTGACGACGCCGATCCTGCGGCCTTGTGGGTCCTCGGTGATCGCGACGCCGGCGCGTCGGGCGCGGGGGCTCAGCAGGATCTCGCGGTGACCGGGGGAGTCGAGCCACAGGTCGACCATGTCCTTCGGGGTCAGGCCCGTACCGCGGACGAGCGTCTCGCCGGCCCACGAGTTGTTGCACTTGCGGATGACCTCGCTCTGGTCGCGGTGCTCGAAGAGACCGGTGCGGGCGATGCGGTCGCCCCATCGCTCGGCGAGGTCGTCGGTGCAGGCGTCGAAGTTCCAGATCTTCCGGAGGCCATGGGCGGCGCGGGCCTTGTTGATCTCGACCATCAGCGCGTCCTCGAGGTCGTCGCTGGTCAGCTCGGTGACGTCCTTGGCGGTGTCCAGGGCCGTGGGCACGGGCCACGTCGTGGCCTGGGCGGCTGCGGGGACGCCGCACATGACGACCGCGGCGACGACAGCGGACGCCAGCAGGGAGAGGGTTCGGGAGCGGGGCACGGGGTTCCTCCAGGAAGATCCGCGTTCGGGAGTTGAGCGAATCTTGACGAAATCTTGGTGATTCGGCCTTGAGAGTATCCCTAGAGGTGTGCATGACGTCCAGTTATCGCATTACTGGCCGACGACTCACGTAGAGATCGTCAACGTTCGGGCCCGAAGATCGGGAGATCGTCTGCTGAGATCAAAACCGCTTGACGGTTTCTCCATGAAGGAAACGACAAAAAACGGCTGTGTGGTCTGGACCGCGGGATCCGAGCGGCGTCAGCGGCGCTCGGTGCTCATTCCTCGAACGGGGTCACCGGCCCGTCGAGTCGGCCAGAGACAATGCACCATGACCGCCACCGGTTCCCCCACGCTCTCGACCGAGGCCCACCCCTACCTGGCCGGCCTGGTGCTGGCCGGTCGCAAGGTGGTCGTCGTCGGGGGCGGCCACGTGGCCCAGCGCCGCGTGCCGAGCCTCCTTGCCGCAGGCGCAGACGTGACCCTGGTGAGTCCGGAGGTCACCCCGGCGCTCGAGGGCCTGGCCGGCGAGCTGACGCTGGTGCTGCGCGACTTCACCGAGACCGACCTCGAGGGCGCCTGGTACGTCGTCGCCGCGACGGACGACCCGGACGTGAACGCGCGGGTGGCCGCCGCGGCCGAGAGCCGCCACACCTTCTGCGTCCGCAGCGACGACGCCCGGGGAGGCTCCGCGTGGACCCCCGCAGTGGGGCACCACGGCAGCGTCACCGTCGGCGTCCTGGGCAACCGTGAGCCACGCAAGTCAGCGGCGCTCCGCGACGACATCGTCACCGCCCTGCGCGACGGCCACCTTGCGTCGACCGATGCCCATGACCGCACTCCGGGGGTGGTCCTGGTGGGCGGGGGCCCGGGGGAGCCGGAGCTGGTGACCGTCGCCGCGCGGCACGCGCTGGCCTCCGCCGACGTCGTCGTCGCCGACCGGCTCGCACCCCGGGAGCTGCTCGACGAGCTGGGTGCCCACGTGGAGCTGATCGACGTCGCCAAGCTGCCGCGGGGCCGGTCGGCCTCCCAGGACCACATCAACGAGGTGATCATCGACCGCGCTCGCGCCGGCAAGCGCGTGGTCCGCTTCAAGGGCGGTGACAACTTCGTCTTCGGCAGGGGCTTCGAGGAGCTCCTGGCCTGCGCGGCGGCGGACGTACCGGTCACCGTCATACCCGGCCTGACCTCGGCCATCGCCGTTCCCGCGCTGGTCGGTATCCCCGTCACGCACCGTGGTGTCGCCCACGAGTTCACCGTCATCTCCGGCCACCTCCCGCCGGGACACCCCGAGTCCCTCGTGGCCTGGGACGCCGTGGCCCAGCTGCGGGGCACCTTGGTCCTGCTGATGGCCGTCGACAACGCGCCCGCGATCGCGACGACGCTGCTGGCCGGGGGCCGCTCGGCCGAGACGCCTGTCGCGGTCATCGCCGACGGCACCATGCCGACGGAGCGCACCGTGCTGACCACGCTGGGGTCGCTGGCCGACGACCTGGCCGCCCACGAGGTGGTGCCGCCGGCGATCATCGTGATCGGTGAGGTGGTGGCCGTGGCGCGTCCGGCACACTATGCAGATCGTGGACAGGGGCGTGGCTGACATCTCCCAGCGCGTCGAGATCTCCGACCCCGACGACTCCCGGCTGGCCGACTACCGCGACCTGCGCGACGTCGAGCTGCGCAAGAGCCTCGAGGCCGAGCACGGACTCTTCCTCGCCGAGGGGGAGAAGGTGGTGCGCCGTGCTGTCGAGGCCGGCTACGAGGCGCGGTCGTTCCTGATGGCGCCGCGATGGCTCGAGGGCCTCGACGACGTGCTCGCCCGCAGCACTGGGCCCTGCTACGTCATGTCGGAGCCGCTGATCGAGCAGGTCACCGGCTTCCACGTGCACCGTGGCGCACTCGCGTCGCTGCACCGCCGCCAGCTTCCCGACGTCGACGACGTGCTCGCCGGGGCGCGATCGGTCCTCGTGCTCGAGGACCTCGTCGACCACACCAACGTCGGCGCAGTGTTCCGCTCGGGCGCCGCACTCGGCTTCGACGCCGTCCTCCTCGCACCGCGCTGCGCGGACCCGCTCTACAGGCGCTCCATCAAGGTCGGGATGGGTGCCGTCTTCACGACGCCGTGGACCCGCCTCCCGGACTGGTACGACGCACTGCCCGACCTCTCGCGCCGCGGCTTCACCACCGTCGCCCTCACGCTCTCCCCCGACTCGGTGCCGATCGAGGAGGCGGTCGCCGGCGTCGACCGCCTCGCCCTCGTGCTCGGGTCCGAGGGACACGGGTTGTCGTCGCGATGGGAGGCATCGGCCGACCGGCGGGCGACCATCGCGATGCGTGCGGGCATCGACTCGCTGAACGTCGCGGCCGCGAGCGCAGTGGCCTGCTACGTGGCGGCCCACCGCTGAGCGCGGCGCGGTCGGGGACCGGTCAGACCCGCTGCCGCAGCGCCTCGTGCAGCACGATCGAGCCCGCCACCGCGGCGTTGAGCGACGACGCGGTGCCGACCATCGGGATGCTGACGATCTCGTCGCACACGGCGCGCCACCCGGCCGCCAGGCCGGACGTCTCGTTGCCGACGACGACGAGCAGGCGGCCGGACAGGTCCACCCCGCCCACGTCGCTGCCCTCCTCGTCGGTGCCGACGATCCGGTACCCGTGTGCGTGGGCGTGCTCGACGACCGGCCCCGGACCGGGCACCCTCAGCACGGTGAGGGCGAACAGCGACCCGGTGCTCGCGCGTACGGCCTGGGGGTCGTAGGGGTCGGCCGCGTGCCCGGTGATCACGAGCGCCGAGGCGCCGAACGCGTCGGCTGATCGCGCCAGCGTGCCGATGTTGCCCGGACTCGTCGGCCGGTCGAAGACCACGATCGGTCCGTGTGGTCGCGCCGACTCCGCCAGCCGGGACACCCCGTCCTCGGGCATCTCGACGACGGCGACCAGCTCGGCGCCCTCGTCCCTGCCGCTCAGCCGGGAGTGCAGCTCGGGGGAGAGCAGGACGCGCTCGGCGTGGGTGCGCGCCCACACGTCGTCGGCCCAGGTCGACGAGCTCCCGTCCGCTCGCAGCAGGGCTCGGATCGTCCAGCCCTCCTCGATCGCCCGGGTCATGGGCCGTACGCCCTGCACGAGGAACTCCCGGTTGCGGTGGCGCTTGGAGCGGTTGGTGAGCAGTGCCTCCCACTGCTGGAAGCGCGCGTTCTCCCGGGTGATCCTGAGGTCGGACATGATCAGCCTCAGGAGCTCGCGTCGGCGGGCCAGGTGAGCGGGTAGTCCTCGGCGGCCGCGTCGTGCTTCTTGCCCAGCCGCTTGCGGGACTTCGACGACAGCCGGTCGCCGAAGACCGTGCCGAGCGTGTGGTCGGTCTCGTGCTGCAGGCATCGTGCGAGCAGGCCGTCGCCCTCGAAGGTCACCGGCTCGCCATCCAGTCCCTGTCCCTCCACTCGTGCCCAGTCCGGTCGAGGGCACGGCTCGTAGGACCCGGGGTAGGAGAGACAGCCCTCCTCGTCGTCCTCGAGGCGCCGGTCGCGGCCCTCGGGCAACGTCAGCACGGGGTTGCACACGACTCCGACGGTGCGGCGGCCCTCGTCGTCGGGGCAGTCGAAGACGAACATGGCCACGTCATCGCCGATCTGGCAGGCCGCCAGGCCGACGCCGTCGGCGGCGTACATGGTCGCGACCATGTCCGCGGCGAGTGCCCGCAGCGCGTCGTCGTACGTCGTGACCGCCTGCTGGGGGCGGTGCATGACGGGCGCGCCCCACCGTGTGATCGCGCGGACCGTGCCACCCTCGGGGAGAGGACCGTGGGGCGCGCGGACGTCGGTCGGGTCGTCGACTGGCATGCGGTGGATCCTAGCGAGGAGCGTGAGGGTGACGGGCACCACGGGGAGGCCGCTGGCCAAAGGTGTAACTCGTAGTTACATTTGGGTCATGTCCTTCATGAACAACCTCCGGCCGGGAGGTCGCCACGGGTTGTCGTCACGCGAGACCCGCGACCCCATCGGCTTCGCCGTCGCCGCCGTCAACCGGCTGGCGCAGAGTGACCTCATCGACCGCGTCGGCCTGCGCAAGCAGGCCGAGCAGGCCGTCTACTCCACCACGCGCAACGGGTTCCGGGCTGCCACCGCGGCCGGGCGCACGTTCGCCCGCGCCGGCAGCCGCACCGCGGGCGAGCGGCCGGCGAGCGCGCCCTCGAGCGGCGTCTTCGACCTCACGCCGACCGAGGACGAGAGCATGCTCGTCGACGTCGCGCAGGAGCTGGCCACCGAGATGCTGCGCCCGGCCGCATCCGCGGCCAACGAGTCGTGCGCGGCTCCCGAGGAGGTCCTCGCTGCGGCCCAGGAGATCGGGCTCCCCGGTCTCGGCGTTCCCGAGTCGCTCGGCGGGATCATGGAGGAGCGCTCCGCGATGGCCGGCACGCTCGTCGCGGAGGCCCTCGCCAAGGGCGACATGGGGCTCGCCGTCGCGGCGCTGGCTCCGGGCGCCGTTGCGACCGCGATCGGCCTCTGGGGCACCGACGTTCAACAGCGCACCTATCTCCCCGCCTTCACCGGCACTGACGTCCCGGCAGCGGCGCTGACCATCGCCGAGCCCACCGTCCTCTTCGACCCGTTCACCCTCGCGACCACGGCCCTGCGAGACGGCGACGGCTTCGTGCTCGACGGCGTGAAGTCCGCCGTCGTCCGCGGGGCCGATGCCGAGCTCTTCGTCGTCGCCGCCCGGCTCGACGGGACCCCCGCGCTCTTCCTCGTCGAGTCCGGGGCCGAGGGGCTCGAGGTCGAGGCCGACCCGTCGATGGGGGTCCGCGCGGCGGGCCTGTCCCGCCTGCACCTCGCGGGCGTACGCGTCGGTGCGGACGCCCTGCTCGGCGACACCGACGGTGCTGCCTACACCGAGTGCGTACGTCTCTCGCGACTCGCGTGGTGCGCGCTCGCTGTCGGCACCGGCCAGGCGGTCCTCAACTACGTCACCGGCTACGTCAACGAGCGGCAGGCGTTCGGCGAGCCGATCAGCCACCGCCAGTCCGTCGCCTTCATGGTCGCCGACATCGCGATCGAGGTGCAGGCCATGCGCCTGGTGACCTGGAAGGCCGCCTCACGCGCCACCCGCGGCCAGGACTTCGCCCGCGAGGTCGCGCTGGCCCGCCAGCTGTGCACCGAGAAGGGCATGAAGATCGGCCTCGACGGCGTGCAGCTGCTCGGCGGGCACGGCTTCGTCAAGGAACACCCGGTGGAGCGGTGGTACCGCGACCTGCGGGCCGTCGGACTGATGGAAGGCGCGGTGATGGTCTGATGATCAACCTCGAGACCCCCAAGAAGCAGGCGGCGCTGGTCGACCAGGCCCACCAGCTGGCGATGAACATGCTGCGACCCATCTCGCGCAGGTACGACCGCGCCGAGCACGAGTACCCCAAGGAGCTCGACATGCTCGCCGCGCTGATCGACGGTGTGTCCGAGACGGGTGCGACCGGCGGCGCAGGTGCGGGCGGCGTACGACGTGACGAGCGGGCCGAGGAGACGGGCGCCGCCGGGAAGGTCCGCAACGGCGCCAACCTGGCCTCCGTGCTCTCCGTCGCCGAGATGTGCTGGGGCGACACTGCCCTCTTGTTGTCGATGCCGCGCCAGGGCCTCGGCAACTCCGCGATCGCGTCGGTGGCCAACGAGGAGCAGCTCGAGCGCTACAGGGGCACGTGGGCGGCGATGGCGATCACGGAGCCGGCCATCGGCTCGGACTCGGCCAACATCACCACGACCGCCGTCCAGGACGGCGACGAGTACGTCCTCAACGGCGAGAAGATCTTCGTCACCTCCGGCGACCGAGCCGACAGCGTCGTGGTGTGGGCCACCCTCGACAGGTCGCTGGGGCGGGCGGCCATCAAGTCGTTCCTGGTGCGCAAGGACAACCCCGGCCTCAAGGTCGAGCGGCTGGAGCACAAGCTCGGGATCCGGGCCTCCGACACCGCCGTCATCACGTTCACCGACTGCCGGGTGCCTGCCGAGGACCTGCTCGGCTCGCCCGAGATCGACACCAGGTCCGGGTTCGCCGGGGCGATGGCGACGTTCGACAACACCCGCCCGCTGGTGGCCGCGATGGCGGTGGGCTGTGCCCGCGCGTCCCTCGACCTGACCCGCGACCTGCTCGAGCAGGCCGGCGTCGGCATCGACTACGACCGCCCCGCACAGAACCAGAGTGCCGCTGCCGCGAAGTTCCTGCAGCTGGAGGCCGACTGGGAGGGCGCCAAGCTGCTGATGATGCAGGCGGCCTGGATGGCCGACAACCGCCTGCCCAACTCGCTGGAGGCCTCGATGGCCAAGGCGAAGGCCGGACGGGTCGGCTCCGACGTGACGCTGTCGTGCGTCCAGCTGTGCGGCACGCTCGGCTACAGCGAGGCCGAGCTCCTGGAGAAGTGGGCGCGCGACTCCAAGATCCTCGACATCTTCGAGGGCACCCAGCAGATCCAGCAGCTGATCGTGGCCCGGCGGATCCTGGGACTGACGAGCTCCGAGCTCAAGTGAGCTGACCCGCACGCACGACGAAGCCCCCTCCCGGACTCCGGGAGGGGGCTTTCGCGGCTGGCGGTCAGGCGGACTTGTAGGGGTCGTGCTGGGCGAGGAGCTTGTCGAGACGGGCCTGGTCGAGTCGGTGGACCGTGGTGCTGTCCTCCTGCATGTCGCGCACGACCTTGGCGAGCGTGAAGGTCGAGGTCGTCAGGTAGAGGGTGCCGAGGGCGAGGAACCCCTTGATCCACGGGTCGGCATCCATGAAGTAGATGGCGACGAGCATCGCGAAGAGCGCGGCGCCGAAGGAGATCGCGGCTTGGGCGGCGAAGGCGGTGGTGTTCTTGGCGGTGGAGGCGAGGGTCGGGTTCATGGGCCAAGACTCGCTCGATCCGGCGCCGTTGGGACCTGTCGGACTACCCGACCCGTGCTGAGTACGCCGACCCAACCGGCACCGGTACGTTCGGGCCATGGACGAGCACGCCGCCCACATGACGCCCGAGGAGTTCCGTCGTCACGGGCACGCCGCCATCGACTGGATCGCCGACTACTGGGCCTCGCTCGACGAGCTGCCGGTGCGCGCCCAGGTCGCGCCGGGCGACGTACGACGACAGCTTCCCGCGACGGCGCCAGAGGATGGCGAGCCGTTCGAGGCGCTTCTCGACGACCTCGACCGCATCGTCGTGCCTGGTCTCACGCACTGGCAGCACCCGCGCTTCTTCGCCTACTTCCCGGCCAACTCCTCGCCGGCCGCGATCCTCGGCGACCTGCTCTCCAGCGGCATCGGTGCGCAGGGGATGATCTGGGCGACCAGCCCGGCCGTCACCGAGGTCGAGCAGGTGGTCCTGGACTGGTTCGCCGACGCGCTCGGCCTGCCCGCGGCATTCCGCAGCGACGGTCCCGGAGGCGGCGTCATCCAGGACACCGCCTCGACCGCGACCTTCACCGCTCTGCTCTCCGCCCTGCACCGCGCCAGCGGGGGCGAGGCCCGGGTCGGGGGTGTCGGCGACGCGCAGTGGCGCGTCTACGGCTCGACGCAGGCGCACTCCTCGCTGGTCAAGGCGGCCATGATGGCGGGTCTCGGCGAGGACGCCGTCCGCACTATCGACGTCGACCCCGCGACACAGGCGATCGATGTCGACGCGTTGCGCGACGCGATCGTCGAGGACGTCGAGGCGGGCCGGCGACCGGTCATGGTGCACGTCGCCGCAGGCAGCACCTCCACCGGTGCGATGGACGACCTCGCCGCGGTCGCGGAGGTGGTCCGGGAGCGGGGCGTGTGGCTGCACGTCGACGCCGCCTGGGCGGGCGTCGCCGCGGTCTGCCCCGAGCACCGCGAGCACCTGGCCGGGGTGGAGGCCGCCGACTCGTTCGTCACCAACCCGCACAAGTGGCTGCTCACGACCTTCGACTGCAGCACCTTCTGGGTGCGCGACCGGGACGCGCTGACCGGTGCCCTGTCGATCCTGCCGGAATACCTCCGCAACGCCGCGACCGAGTCCGGCGAGGTCGTCGACTACCGCGACTGGCACCCCCAGCTCGGGCGGCGCTTCCGCGCGGTGAAGCTGTGGGCGGTGCTGCGCACCTACGGCCTGTCCGGCCTGCGCGAGCACATCCGCAGCGGCATCGCCCTGGCCGGGCACGTGGCCGACCTGGTCGCCGCCGACGACCGGTTCGAGCTGGTCACCGAGCCGGTCCTCTCGCTCGTGGTGTTCCGGCTCCGGGCGGGCGACGAACAGACCCTGGCCGCGATGGAGGCGGTCAACGCGTCCGGCGAGGCGTACCTGAGCCACACCACCGTCAACGGTCGCGCCGCGATCAGGCTCGCCGTCGGCAGCTGGCGGACGACCCGGCACGACGTCGACCGCGCCTGGCGGGCGCTGCAGGAGGCGGCCACTCAGGCCTGACGATCCTCGCGCAGGGAGCGCCGCCCGCCCGGGTCCGCGGCGATCAGCTGCATCGTTCGCTCCACGCTCTGCGACAGGAGGTACTCGAGGTGGAACCGACCGTCGCGGGCGACGCGGGACGACAGGTCCCCGACCGGATGGACGTCGATCCTCCGACGGCCTGTGTCGAGGACGAAGACGGCAACCGGGCGGCCGTGGCGGTTGCGCTCGTCGCTGTCGCGCAGGACCCACGTGGTCGCGGACCCCGTCGTCGACACCCAGCGACCCTGGTCCCTGAGCGTGCTGACGAGGGTCCCGAGCGTGGGGTGGGCCGTCCGGTCGTCGAGCTTGAGGACCCGGGTCTTGTCCGCGGCGTCGTCTCCCATCGCCACCGAGTCGCGGGTGACAACGACACGGAAGCCGGATGCCGCGGGGTCGATGTGCTGCCGTTCCAGGTCCCGGGCCAGCGTGCGGAGCCGGGCGCGGGACGGACCCCAGCCGAGGACCCGCTCGGACGACAAGAGTGCCGCCGCCGGCCGCGCGCCGACGTCTCGTACCTCGACCTCCCAAGGCATCAGGCGGAGCATGCGCAGCACGAGCACCGGCGGGGTGAGCACGGTCCTCACCACCAGCTCCAAGGCGGCCAGGCACGTCACGAGGAGCTCGGCGTCGACCGGGATGCGTTGCCGCCACGGCAGCCAGCGACGCCGCACCGAGTAAGTGCGACCGGTGGGCGCAGTCACCTTCACGTCGTTCCCCCGAGTGTGCGCATGCGCGACAGTGTGGCTCATGAAGCTCTTCGCCGACACGCCCGTCCGTCGAACCGTCCAGGTGCTCGCCGACCTCCTCTTCGTGGCCTGGCTGGTGCTGTGGGTCTGGATCGGCATGGCCGTCCATGACGGGACGCTCCAGCTCGCCGGACCGGCGCGGCAGACGGACTCTGCGGCCACGTCGATGGCCGAGCAGTTCCGTGACGCAGGTGGCAGGCTCGGCGACGCGCCGCTCGTCGGGGACGAGCTGGCCGTGCCCTTCGACAGGGCCGCGGACGCCTCCGACGGGATCGCTGCGGCGGGGCGCGACACCGTCGAGGCCGTCGAGCGCCTCGCGCTGCTGCTCGGGCTCTCGGTGGCGCTGATCCCGATCCTGATCGTCGCGGCCATCCATCTTCCGCTGCGATGGCGCTTCATCCGGGAGGCCACCGCCGGCGCGAAGTTCATCGATGCCCACGAGGACCTCGACCTGTTCGCCCTCCGCGCACTCACCCACCAGCCGATGCGCGTGCTAGCCAAGGTGAGCGACGACCCGGCCGGAGCGTGGCGCGCACGCGATCCGGAGGTCGTACGACGCCTGGCCGCCCTCGAGCTCGCGGACGTCGGCCTGCGGCCGAAGAAGATGCCTCGCAGCGCCGCGTAGAGTGCCGCCGGTGCAGTTCCTCCACTCCGAGTCAGGGGCGACTCCCGGTCACGACCTGACCTACGACGACGTCTTCATGGTGCCGCGCTCCTCGTCCGTGGCGAGTCGCTACGACGTGGACCTGTCCACCTCCGACGGGACGGGCGCGACCCTGCCGCTGGTGGTGGCCAACATGACGGCCATCGCCGGCAAGCGGATGGCCGAGACCGTGGCCCGGCGCGGCGGCATCACCGTCATCCCGCAGGACATCCCGATCCCGGTCGTGGCCGACGTGGTCGCGTGGGTCAAGCAGCGCCACCACGTCTTCGACACCCCGATCGAGCTCCGCCCCGACCAGACCGTGGCCGAGGCGCTCTCGCTGATCCCCAAGCGGGCCCACCGCGCCGCCGTGGTCGTCCAGGACGGCCGGCCGGTCGGCGTGGTCTCCGAGGACGACTGCGCCGACGTGGATCGCTTCGCGCAGGCCTCGGCCGTGATGAACCCCGCCGTGGTGACCGTGTCCGCAAGCACCGATCCGCGAGAGGTGTACGACGCCATCGAGCGCGCCAAGGCGCCGTTGGCCGTAGCGGTCTCCGACTCCGGCGAGCTCGTGGGCGTGCTGACCAGGTTGGGCGCCCTGCGCGCGACGCTCTACAGCCCGGCTCGCGACGCGAACGGCGGGCTCCGCATCGCGGCGGCGGTCGGGGTGAACGGTGACGTGGCGGACCGGGCGGCGCAGCTGTTCCGCGCCGGCGTCGACTGCCTCGTCGTGGACACCGCCCACGGTCACCAGGACCGGATGGTCCAGGCGCTGCAGGCGGTGCGAGCGCTGTCGCCCACGGTCCCGATCGCGGCGGGCAACGTGGTCTCCGCCGAGGGCACCCGCGCCCTCATCGAGGCCGGGGCCGACATCGTCAAGGTCGGCGTGGGCCCGGGTGCGATGTGCACGACGCGGATGATGACCGGCGTCGGACGCCCGCAGTTCTCCGCCGTCCTCGAGTGTGCGACGGCCGCCCGCGAGCTCGGCAAGCATGTGTGGGCAGACGGCGGGGTACGCCACCCGCGCGACGTCGCGCTCGCGCTCGCGGCAGGCGCCTCGTCGGTGATGATCGGGTCCTGGTTCGCCGGCACCCACGAGTCGCCCGGCGACCTCATGCTCGACGCCGACGGCCGCCCCTTCAAGGTGTCCTTCGGGATGGCCTCCGCGCGCGCCGTCGCCAACCGCACCTCCGGCGAGTCGTCGTACGACCGGGCCCGGAAGGGCCTCTACGAGGAGGGCATCTCCTCCTCCCGGATGTACCTCGATCCCGACCGCCCCGGCGTGGAGGACCTGATCGACCAGATCTGCTCGGGCGTGCGGTCGTCGTGCACCTATGCCGGGGCCAAGGACCTGACCGAGTTCCACGAGCGCGCGGTGGTGGGCGTCCAGTCCGCGGCCGGGTTCCACGAGGGCCGACCGATCGAGAAGTCCTGGTGAGCCGGGCGTGACGGACCTACGCCACGTCTTCGTGATGACCTACGGCCGGTCGGGGTCGACGCTGCTGATGGGCATCCTCAACTCGATCCCCGGCTGGCTGCTGCGGGGCGAGAACCGCCACGCGATGCGGCACCTCTACGAGTTCCACCGCAGTGGGCTGGCGGAGAGGGCGCGGGTGGACGCCCGTCGGGCGAGCCAGCCGACGCATCCGTGGTTCGGGATCCAGGGCTTCCCCGAGGTGGCCTCCCTGCAGCACATCCGCGCGCTCGCCGAGGCGACCCTGCTGCGCCCCGAGGACGACACCCGGGTCAGCGGCTACAAGGAGATCCGGTGGTACGACGAGGACCTGCCCGACTACCTCGACTTCCTGCAGCAGGTGTTCCCCGGCGCGCGCTTCGTGCTCAACACGCGCAACCTCGAGGACGTCGCGGCCAGCAACTTCTGGACGCACAAGGACGACCCGCTGGGGCGCGTGCAGCGGATCGAGGAACGGATGCTGAGCGCCGCTGAAGGCCTGGGCGACGCCGTCTACCGCGTCCACTACGACGACTACGTCGCCGACGCGGAGGTGCTCCGCGGCCTCTTCTACTGGCTCGGGGAGCCCTACGACCAGGACAGGATCCACGACGTGCTGGCCACCCCCCACTCGCGCAGGGGACTGCACCGCGAGGACGAGCAGGCGTGAGCTGCCGGCTCCTCGTCGTCGCGGCGACGGTGGCCGAGGCCGCCCACGTGCCGTCCGACCTTCCGCTCGTGATCACCGGTCTCGGCAAGACCGCGGCCGCCGCGGCGACGGCGCGCGCCCTGGCGTCGTACGACGACACCGCGGGCCTCACGGTGCTCAACATCGGCACCGCCGGGGCCCTTCGTCCCGGGCTGTCCGGGCTCTTCGAGCCGGGCGTCGTGCTCAACCACGACATCAGCGCCGACGTGATCCGCTCGCTCGGCTACGACCCGCAGGAGCGCCTGGAGGTCGGCCCGAGCGAGGTGGTGCTGGCGACCGGCGACGTCTTCGTCAGCAACCCCGTCATCCGCGACGCCCTGGCGGAGCGGGCGCACCTGGTCGACATGGAGGGGTACGCCGTCGCCTGGGCGGCCCGGGAGGCCGGGGTGCCGGTGCGGCTGGTCAAGCACGTCTCCGACGCCGCCGACGAGTCGGCGCTCGACTGGCCGAGCCTGGTCGAGGCCTCGGCGGTCGCGCTGGGGGAGTGGCTGGAGGAGAACGCGCTCTCGCGCGGGTGAGCGCCCGTCGTCGTCGGTGGTCCGGCTGCGAGTGGATCCGGGGGCGGCGGGGGACTCCTCTCCCTGCGCACAGACAATGAACCTCGTGGAGAACGAGCAGACGCCGCAGTCGGGCGGCAGCGAGGCCAAGGTCATCACGCTCTGCGGCTCGACGAAGTTCGAGGCCGAGTTCGCGGAGGTCAACCAGCGGCTCACGATGGATGGTTGCGTCGTGATCAGCCTCGGGATGTTCAGCCTCCCCGACCTGCCGGACTACGACTGGACAGCCGACAGCTCGGACCTGAAGGGGCGGCTCGGCGTCGTGCACTTCCAGAAGATCCGCATGGCTGACGAGGTGTACATCGTGGATCCCGGTGGCTATGTCGGTGAGTCAACGCGACGGGAGATCGCCTACGCGGAGTCGCTCGGCAAGCCGGTCCGGTACCTGAGTCGCGAGCGCTTGGGTCGAACCGGGCACGGCATCCAGGAGTGAGTCGGACAGCGAGGTCCGTACGCGGCTACCGCGAGGACCGCGCCGTCCGCCCCTTCGTCACGCCGACGAACGTCTGGGTCACCTCGTCGTCGCGCTCGATGCGCCACACGAGGGCGATCGTGGTGGGCTCGAGGTCGGACACGACGCGGGTCACCACGTCCTTGCGCTGGTGCAGGCGCGCGACCGACATCGGCAGGATCACGATGCCCGTCCCGGCGGCGACCGTCTCTATCGCCTCCTGCTCGGTCATGGGCGGCCAGTCGAGCTGCTCGGCCGTGGGCTGCCAGCCGCTCGGGTGGGGACGTACGAGCTGCTCGTCGACGAGGTCCGCGGTGGTGACCTCGTCGTCCGCGGCCGCCAGCACGTGCTCGCGGGAAGCGACCGCGAGCTGGACCTCGTCGTAGAGCCGAACGCAGTGCAGCCCGTCCTGGTCGACGGGCAGCCGGACCAGGGCCATGTCGAGGGTGCCGTCGCGGATGCCGTCGAGCTGCTCGGCCTCGGTCACCGGCACGAGCTCCAACGGCTCGCTGCGCTGGTCGCGCCAGTTCCTCGCCCACTTGTCGGGGGTCGCGCCGGTCACGAAGCCGATGCGCAGCGGTCTGCTCATGGGAGCAAACCTAGAGGGGTCACACCACGGGGTCCTTCTCGACGTGCGCGCTCTCGACCGACAGGACGAAGTCGTCGCCGTGCTCGGTGACACCGGTGATGACCGCGGCCTCGACCACGTCGAGCGCGTACTGGCGTCGCAGCACCAGCGGGTCCTGGGCCAGGTCCTTCACCAGCGCGACGGCCAGGCCGACCATGATCAGGACGAAGGGGAGTGCCGCGATCACCGTGATCGTCTGCAGCCCGCTGAGCGCGTCCTCACCGCCCACGAGGAGCATCACCGCGGCGACGGCACCGGTGGCGACACCCCAGAAGATGACGGTGGGGCGGCTCGGGTGGATCGTGCCGCGCTCGGACAGCGACCCCATCACGATCGAGGCCGCGTCGGCGCCTGAGATGAAGAAGATGCCCACCAGGACCATCACCACCACGCTGGAGACGGTGGCGAGCGGATAGGCCTCGAGGGTGCTGAAGAGCTGGTTCTCGAGCCCTCCGGCACCGGCGATGTCCGTGCCGTGCTTCTGCAGGTCGATGGCGGCGCCGCCGAAGATGCAGAACCAGGCCACGCTGACCATGCTCGGCACCAGGAGCACGCCGGTCACGAACTGGCGGATGGTGCGGCCGCGGGAGATGCGGGCGATGAACATGCCGACGAAGGGCGTCCACGACAGCCACCAGGCCCAGTAGAAGACGGTCCACGTCGACAGCCAGTCCCGGGTCTCCGAACCCTCGGCCGCGGTCCGCGCAGCCATCATCGGGAGGTCACCGACATAGCTGCCGATGGAGGTCGGCACCAGGTTGAGGATGAACACGGTCGGCCCCACGACGAACACGAACAGCGCCAGCGCCAGGGCGAGCACCATGTTGATGTTGGAGAGCCACTGGATGCCCTTGGCCACGCCGGAGACCGCGGAGAGCACGAAGGCGGCGGTGAGGACGGCGATGATGCCGACCAGGACGGCGTTGCCGGTGTGGCCGAGGCCCGCGACGATCTGCAGGCCGGACTCGATCTGCAGCGCGCCGAGCCCGAGCGAGGTCGCGGAGCCGAAGAGGGTCGCGAAGATCGCGAACATGTCGATCGCCCGGCCGCCCAGGCCGTGGGCATGGCGGCCGAGGACGGGCTCGAAGGCCGCGCTGATCAGCTGGAGCCGGCCTTTGCGGTAGACGCCGTACGCCACCGCGAGGCCGACCACGGCATAGATCGCCCACGGGTGCAGCGTCCAGTGGAACATCGTGGTCGCCATGGCGTTCTGCGCCGCCTCGGGGTTGCCGGCTGCACCGGTCCCGGGCGGCGGGGTGACGAAGTGGGTGATCGGCTCGCTGACGCCGTAGAACATCAGGCCGATGCCCATACCGGCGCTGAACATCATCGCGACCCAGGAGATGGTGCGGAACTCGGGCTCCTCGTCGTCGCGGCCGAGCGGGATGTTGCCGAACTTGCCCAGCGCCAGCCAGATCACGAACACGACGAAGGTGCTCGAGGTGAGCACGAACAGCCAGCCGGCCTTGTCCATGGTCCAGGCGAGCCCGCTCGCGGAGGCGTCGGCGAGGGTGCCGGTGCTGACGAAGCCCCACCCGAGGAACGCGAGGCTCGCGAGGGCGGTGACTCCGAAGACGAGCTTGTCGAGGCCCCGTTCGCCGGGGGCGGCGGGCTGGAGCGCCGCGTCGAGGGCGGGGTGGATCTCGTCAGGTGTGGGCAGGTCGCGGGGGTGTTCGATGCCGGTGGCCATTCCTCGACCAGACCAAAGAATCTCGGTGTCGAGCAAACCGGGAGTACGTCTACCCGCTCAGGATGAGACAAGGCCCACAGGGGTGAGTCGCGCGACGCGTCGAGGTGGGACCGTGGGCAGCAGGACGACGCCAACGACGAGGAGGTACGCCGCATGCGTCCGTCGCAGACATTCGATCCGGAGCTCCACGAGTCTGGCTCCGAGGCAGCCCAGGGGCGCTGCTCCCACCACGGCAGCTCCGCGGCCGGAGAGTGTGCGGGAGAGGCTGTGGTCTCGTTCCAGGACGACGACGGCCGGTGGCAGTCAGGGTGCCGGCTGGCGCTGGAGGACCTCGTCGAACGTGGCGAGATCGAGCCGCTCGGACAAGGGGCCTGAGGCTCGAAGCGGTCAGGCGCCGTTGGACGCCTCGTGCCAGTCCCAGTGGGCGCGCGGGTAGTCGCCCGTGTCGGCGATGACCGATCCGCAGACCCGGCACACCAACCCGGGTCCGGCACCCGCGTCGAACATCTCGGTGAGGTCCGGCTCGGCTGGGTCCTGCGCTCCTTCGCTCATCTCCTCACGATAGGTCGGAGGGGTGCTCCGGACCAGAGGAGTCGGGGTCGGCGGCCCCGGTGGTGCCGGGCTTGCCGGCGTCGGCGTAGGACTGCACCACCGAGATCGTGAGCGGGAAGTCGATGGCCAGGTCGCGGAAGAGCAGCTCGCCGGCGGTCGAGGCTGCTGCGGTCACCTCCGTGGCGACGGCATCCGCCAGCTCCGCCGGTGCGTGGACGACCACCTCGTCGTGCAGGAAGAAGACCAGGTGCGGCCGGGCGTCGAGGGGTCCCGCGTCCACGAGACGCCAGAGCCGGTTGCGCAGGTCGGCGATCCAGCACAGTGCCCACTCGGCGCCGGTGCCCTGCACGACGAAGTTGCGGGTGAACCTCCCGTAGGCGCGCCGGTGCCGGTCCTGGCCCTCGAGGTCGACAGGCGGCGCCTCGGGCGACTCGTCCCACGAGCCGCCGAGGGCCGGACAGCCGCGACCGAGCAGGGTGCGTACGACCTGACCGCGCTCGCCGGCACGGGCTGCGTCCTCGACGAGGCCGAACGCCTCCGGGTAGCGCCGGGTCAGCCCGGCCACCATCCGGCCGCTCTCACCGCTCGTCGCCCCGTACATCGCACCGAGCAGGCCGAGCTTGGCGTCCTGGCGGGTGGCGACGGCTCCGTCGTCGACCATGCCTTGGTAGAGGTCCGCGCCGCGCGCCGCGCGGGCCAGCGCCTGGTCGCTGCTCATGCCCGCGAGCACGCGTGGTTCGAGCTGGGCGACGTCGGCGACGACGAGCACCCAACCCTCGTCCGCGACGGCCGCGGAGCGGACCTGCACGGGGAAGGACAGGGCACCACCGCCGTTGGAGGACCAGCGCCCGGTCGTGGACCCGGCAGGCTGGTAGGACGGCCGGAAGCGACCATCGCTGACCCACTGGTCGATCCACGCCCAGCCGTTGGTCTGGAAGAGGTGCGCGAGCCGCCGGTAGCGCACGAGCGGCTCGATCGCCGGGTGGTCGACCGCGCGCAAGGTCGACCGGCGGGTGTCCTTCACCTCGACGCCTGCCCGACGGAGCGCGATCAGCAGCTCGGGCTGCGAGTCGGGGTTGAGGCCGGGGGAGTCGAGGAGCCGCCGGATCTCGTCCATGAGCTCCTCCAGCACCCGGGGTCGCCCGCCGCGCGGTGGCCTCGGCCCCAGCAGGTCGGCGAGCAGGCGCTCGTGCACGTCGACCCGCCACGGCACACCCGCGTACGTCATCTCGGCAGCGGCGAGCGCGCCGGCAGACTCGGCGGCCACCAGCAGGCCTAGTCGGGTGGGCTCGGCGGAGGCCGCGATCGCAGCCAGCTGCCGGGCGTCCTCCAGATCGGCCCGCAGGTGCTCGGCGGTGTCGTCGGCGCTGAAGAGTGCCGGCTCGGTCGGGACCGCAGGTCGAAGGCGGTCCCAGAGGTCCGACTGCTCGCCTGCCAGCAGTCCGCCATCGACCGCGGGCGCCCGGCGCAGCAGGTGGTGGCACAGCCGCAGGTCGTGGCAGCGCGAGACCCTGACCCCCGCAGCGAGCAGCGGTGCATACCAGCGGGCCGTGTCGTCCCACACCCAGCGCGGGGGCCCGGACGGGTCTGTCTCCCTCTCGCGGACGTAGGCCGGGAGGTCGGTGATCGCGACGACCTGCTCCGCACCGCCGTCCACGACCCGCACGCGGTCGTCCGGCAGCCGGGAGAGCAGGACGCGGGACATGGGGACAGCCTCCCCGACGGAACCGACAGCTCCCGCCTTGCCCCACCCGGATGATGGGGGCGTGCTGCACCGACATCCCTTCCTGAGCCTGCTGACCGTCCTCTACCTGGGCTTCGTCGGCCTGGTCACGCTGACCCCGGGCTCGGAGCAGCCCGACTACTCGTGGTGGGCGGCGCGGGTCCTCGACCGGCTGCAGCGCTATCCCGACCTCGACCCGCTCACCACCCGCCTCAGCGTCGAGCGCGTCGAGTTCCTGGCCAACATCGGGCTCTTCGTGCCGCTGGGGGTCTTCCTGCTGCTCCTCTTCGGCACGCGTGGGTGGTGGGTGGCGCTGGCCGCGGGCATCGTGCTGACCTCGATGATCGAGAACGTCCAGCGCTCGATCCCGGGCCGGGTCCCCGACCCGCGCGACGTCGCCGCCAACTCGATCGGCATGTTCCTCGGGGTCGCCCTGGCGCTGGTCCTGACGATGCCCGCCACCCTCCGGCGTCGCCGCGTGCGAGCGCCCGCCTAGCGCGCCGACCGACGGGCGTGCGTCCGGGCCGCCTCCACCAGGCCGGCCATCAGCCCGATCTCGACGCGGATCTCCGGATGCCACTGCACCGCGAGGCAGAAGCGCTCGCCACTCGCCTCGATCGCCTCGACGGTCCCGTCGGCGGCGCGGGCGACGGCCGTGAAGCCCGGGTGGGTGGCCACGGACTGGTGGTGGTGGCAGCTGACCTCGAGCCGGGCTCCGACGAGCCCGGCGAGCCTGGAGCCCGCCTCTGTGTCCACCGCGACCGCGCCGTAGGTGTCGCCGCCGGGGGAGTGCGTCTCGTGCCCGACGAGGTCGGGGGTGTGCTGGTCGAGCGTGCCGCCGGCGTGCACGGCCATCAGCTGCATGCCGCGGCAGATTCCCAGCACCGGCAGCTGGGCCTGCGCGGCAGCCGTGAGCAGCGCGAGCTCCCAGTCGTCGCGGTCGGGCTGCCATCCCGTCGTCCTCGGGTGTGGCTGGGCGCCGTACCTCCCGGGGTCGACGTCGGCGCCACCGGAGACGACGAGCGCGTCGATCCGCGACACCAGCCGCTCAGCGGCGACGGGCAGGGAGACCGGAGGAAGCAGCAGGGGTACGCCGCCCGCAGCCTCCAGCGCCACGGCGTACTCCGTGGGAAGCAGGTCGGCGCGGGCGTCCCACACTCCCCACATGGCCTGCTGGCGGTAGGTCGTCAGCCCGACGACAGGAGCATCCATGGCGCCTCCCGCATCAGAGCGGCGTGACGTAGGCGCCAGAGATGCCGCCGTCGACGAGGAAGGTGTTGGCGGTCATGAAGCTCGACTCGTCGGAGGCGAGGAACAGCACCGCGTTGGCCATCTCCTCGGGCTCCCCGAACCGGCCCATGGGCACGTGGACCAGGCGCCGGGCGGCGCGCTCGGCGTCGCTGGCGAACAGCTCCTTGAGCAACGGCGTGTTGACCGGGCCCGGGCACAGGGCGTTGACCCGCACACCCTCCCGCGCGAACTGCACCCCGAGCTCGCGCGACATCGACAGCACGCCGCCCTTGGAGGCGGAGTACGAGATCTGGGAGGTGGCCGCGCCCATCACCGCGACGAACGAGGCGGTGTTGATGATCGAGCCGCGCTTCTGCTCGAGCATGTAGGGCAGGGCGGCCTTGCAGCAGAGGTAGACGCTGGTCAGGTTGACCTCCTGCACACGTCGCCACGCCTCGAGGTCGGTGTCGAGGATCGAGTCGTCCTCCGGGGGCGAGATGCCGGCGTTGTTGAAAGCGATGTCGACCGAGCCGTAGGTGTCCTTGGCGGTCCGGAACAGCGCGTCGACCTCCTCCTTGGAGGTCACGTCGACGTGCACGTAGGTCACCACCTCGGGCCCGCCCAGCTCCGCGGCGAGCGCCGCCCCGGCCGCGTCGTCGATGTCGCCGATCACGACCCGGGCACCCTCCTCGACGAAGCGGCGTACGGTCGCCAGGCCGATGCCGCTGCAACCGCCGGTGACGACGGCCGTCCGGCCCTCGATGCGTCCTGCCATGCCAGGTTCCTTTCGCGAAGCGTGAGTGGGGCTCGATGAGGGTGGGATCCCGGGGGATCAGTGGGCGATGAACACGTTCTTCTCCTCGGTGAACGCGTGGGGTGCGTCGGGACCGAGCTCGCGGCCGAGGCCGGACTGCTTGTAGCCGCCGAAGGGCGTCCAGTACCTCACCGAGGAGTGGCTGTTGACCGACAGGTTGCCGGCCTCGACACGTCGGGCCACCCGCAGCGCCCGACCGACGTCGGCAGTGAAGATCGAGCCGGACAGGCCGTACTCCGTGTCGTTGGCGAGGGCCACGGCCTCGTCCTCGTCGTCGAAGGCCATCACCGCCACGACGGGGCCGAAGACCTCCTCGCGCCACACCGGCTCACTCGTGTCGGTCGACTCCACCACGGTCGGGGGCAGCCACCAGCCCGGGCCGTCTGGGGCGCTGCCGGTGAAGGCGACGGTGGCGCCGTCGAGGTAGGCCTGCACGGAGTCGCGCTGGCCGGCGGAGACCAGGGGGCCCATCTCGCTCCGCTCGTCGGCGGGATCGAGCACCCGCAGCGTCTTGACCGCGGTCTCGAGGCGGCCGACGAACTCGTCGTACGCCGAGCGCTGCACGAGGATCCGTGAGCGTGCGCAGCAGTCCTGGCCGGCGTTGTCGAAGACCGCGTACGGCGCACTCGCGGCCGCCGCTGCCACGTCGGTGTCGGCGAAGACGATGTTGGCACTTTTGCCACCCAGCTCGAGGGTCACCCGCTTCACCTGGTCCGCGCAGCCCGCCATGATCTGCTTGCCGACGGTGGTGGAGCCGGTGAAGCAGACCTTGCGCACGAGCGGGTGCGTGACGAAACGCTCGCCGACGACCGAGCCCTTGCCGGGGATCACGTTGAGGACACCCTCGGGCAGGCCGGCCTCCAGGGCGAGCTCAGCGATCCGGATCGCGGTCAGCGGAGTCAGCTCGGCCGGCTTCAGCACGACGGTGTTGCCGGCCGCGAGCGCGGGAGCGAAGCCCCAGGCCGCGATCGGCATCGGGAAGTTCCAGGGGACGATGATCCCCACGACGCCCAGCGGCTCGTGGAAGGTCACGTCGGTGCCGCCCGCGACCGGGATCTGCCGTCCGAAGAGCCGCTCCGGCGCCGCCGAGTAGTAGTTGAGGCAGTCGCGGACGTTGCCGGCCTCCCAACGTGCGTTGCCGATGGTGTGTCCGGCGTTGAGGACCTCCAGCTGGGCCAGCTCCTCGAGGTGCTCGTCGACGACGGCGGCGAACGCGCGCAGCAGCCGGGCCCGCTCGCCCGGCGCGACGTCGCGCCAGGCCGGGAAGGTGTCGTGAGCCCTCGCGATGACGGCGTCAGCGTCCTCGAGGGAGGCCGAGTCGGGGGACGCGTCCAGCTCCAGCCCGGTGGTCGGGTTGATCAGGGTGCTCATGGTCGGGGTCCTCGCGGAGTTGTGTGACGGGGGAGCGGAGCGGGGGAGGAGCAGAACTCCGTGGGGGGTCTTCACAGCCTCTCGAAGCCGCGCACGAGCTCCCAGTCGGTGACGGCAGCGTTGTAGGCCGCCAGCTCGATGTCGGCCATGTTGGCGTAGTGGTCCACGACCTCGTCGCCCAGCGCCTTCCGGACCACGGTGGAGGAGTGGAACCGCTCCCTGGCGGCAAGCATCGTGCTCGGCACCCGGGGCTTGTCGGAGGCGTACGCGTTGCCGGTGAGCTCGGGCTCGAGCTCGATCTCGCCGTCGATGCCGTGCAGGCCGCCGGCGATCATCGCCGCCAGGGCGAGGTAGGGGTTGGCGTCGGCGCCGGGGATGCGGTTCTCCATTCGCGCACCCGCGCCGCGACCGACGAGTCGCACCGCGCACGTGCGGTTGTCCAGGCCCCAGCCGAGGGTGGTGGGGGCGAACGAGCCCTCGGCGAAGCGCTTGTAGGAGTTGATGTTGGGCGCGAAGAACAACGTGAAGTCGGCCGCCGTGGCCAGCACGCCCGCGATGAACCGGTCGTAGAGCGGCGTACGCGCGTCCTTGTCCGCGTCCCAGAACACGAGCTCGCCGTCGGCGCCTCGCAGTGAGAGGTGGATGTGGCACGAGCTGCCCTCGCGCTCGTTGGGCTTGGCCATGAAGGTGATGGACTTGCCGTGCTGGGCCGCGATCTCCTTCGCCGCGTTCTTGTAGACGACGTGGTTGTCGGCGGTGGTCAGCGCATCGTTGAAGAGGAAGCCGACCTCGTGCTGACCGAAGTTGCACTCGCCCTTCGCGCCCTCGACGTCCAGCCCGGCGGCGTACATGTGGTTGCGGATGTCGCGGAGGAGCGGCTCGACGCGGGTGGTGCCGAGGATGGAGTAGTCGACGTTGTACTGGTTGGCCGGCACGAGGTCGCGGTAGCCCTTGCGCCATGCCTCCTCGTAGGTGTCCTCGTAGACCACCAGCTCCAGCTCGGTGCCGGCCTGCGCGACCAGTCCGCGGTCGGCGAGCCGGTCCAGCTGCGCCTTGAGGATCGATCGCGGGCTGGCCGCCACCGGGCGGTGGTCGGCCCACTCGAGGTCGCACTGGACCATCGCCGTCGCCGGCAGCCACGGCAGGAGGCGGATGGTCTGCTCGTCCATGACGAACTCCATGTCGCCGTAGCCCTGCTCCCACGACGTCATCGCGTAGCCGTCGACGGTGTTCATGTCCACATCGACGGCGAGGAGGTAGTTGCAGCCCTCGGTGCCGTGACCGACGACGTGGTCGAGGAAGTAGCGCCCGTGCAGCCGCTTGCCCTGCAGGCGCCCCTGCATGTCGGTGAACGCGAGGACGACCGTGTCGACGTCGCCCGCCTCGATACGTCCCCGCAGGTCGTCCATGGTCAGGTGGCGGTCGTTGCGTGTGCTCACATGGTCTCCAGTTCCGGGCAGGTGTCGGTCAGACGGGGCAGTCAGACGAGCAGGCCGCGCAGCAGTGCCGCGGTGTCGTCGCAGTGGTCCTCCATCACCGTCCGGGCCCGGTCGGGGCGCCCGTTGAGGATGGCCGTGCAGATCAGTCGGTGCTGCCGGTGGGAGTGACCGATGTTGGGCTCGAGCGACGGGATCGCCGCGAGCATCGAGTCCAGGGTCGACTGCACAGAGGTGACCGCCTCCTGGAGCCGGGCTGAGCCGCTCAGCGAGGCGATGGTGAGGTGGAGCCGCGAGTCGGCCTGCCGGTGGGCGCGCTTGCCCGCCGCGTCCTGCACGGCGGCCTCCGTCGCAACCAGCCGGTCGCGGTCGGGCGCTGAGAGGTCGTGCCTGGCGGCGAGGTGGGCGGCGCCCGGCTCGACGACCCGGCGGAACTCCAGCGCGTCGAGCCACTCCGACTTCGTCTCGGCGGAGACCCGCGAGAGTCCGCCACGGAAGCGACCGCGGGCCTGTGACGTCACCGTCGATCCGCCGCCGCGGCCGCGCCTGGTCTCGACCAGGCCGGCCTGCCGCAGGGCGGCGATGGCCTCGCGCAGGGTCGCGCGGCTGACCGCGAGGCGTGCGGCGAGCTCCCGTTCGGGCGGCAGGAGACTGCCGACCGGGTAGACCCCGAGGCGGATGGCGGTCGCGAGCTGCTCGACGCAGCCTTCGAATGCGTGGTGGCCGCGCACCGGCCGGAGCACCGCAGCGGTGAGGTGCTCGTGCGGCTGCGCGGTCATGGGGCCAGTCTGTGCACGATCGGCCAAGACGTCAATGGTCGGAGTTCAGACCAATTTTCGTCAGGACCCTTTACGGCCGATCCGACCGGGTCTACCGTGCCGATCACCCACTGACGCCGCGAGAGGTGTGCCCATATGTCTGCACCAGAGTCCGCCGAACCACGCGAACTGACCGACGACGAGAAGCACCTGGCCAAGCTCGGCTACAGCCAGGAGCTGAATCGCTCGTGGTCGGGGTTCTCGAACTTCGCCATCTCGTTCTCGATCATCTCGATCCTGGCCGGGTGCTTCACGAACTTCGGCGCCGGCTTCAACAACGGCGGCCCGATCTCGATCTCCTGGTCGTGGCCGATCCTCGGCGTGCTCATCCTCATCATCGGCTTCACGATGTCCGAGCTCGTGTCGGCCTATCCGACCTCGGGTGGCATCTACTGGTGGGCCTCGAAGCTCGGCGGACCGGCGGCGGGATTCTTCACCGGCTGGCTGAACCTCATCGGGCTCGTGGCCGTGACAGCGGGCGTCGGGTACGGATGTGCGACGTTCATCGACCTCACGATCAGCACGTGGTCCGAGAGCTTCGCCGCCAACTACTCGCTGACCCGGGTCTTCCTGATCTTCGTGGTCGTCCTGGTGCTGATCTCGGTGCTGAACATCTTCAGCAGCCACCTGATGGCGATCATGAACAACGTGTCCGTGTGGTGGCACGTGGTGGGAGCGGCAGCGATCGTCCTGATCCTGCTGTTCGTCCCCGACCAGCACCAGTCGTTCAACTATGTCTTCACGGAGCGGTTCAACAACTCGGGCTACTTCGACGGGGACACGACCAACTTCGGGTTCTGGTTCGCGATCGTCCCGTTCGGCTTCCTGCTGACGCAGTACACGATCACCGGGTTCGACGCCTGTGCGCACCTGTCGGAGGAGACGGCGTCGGCGTCGACCGCGGCGGCCAAGGGCATCTGGCAGTCGATCCTCTACTCGGTCCTCGGTGGCTACCTCCTGCTGTTGGCGGTCGTCTTCGCCATCCCGGACGACGCCAGTGGCAACCCGGACAACGCGGGCGTCGGGGCCGGCGGCGTGGCGTACATCTTCGTGCAGTCGATGGGCGCGAACTGGGGCGGGCTGGTCCTCTTCATCTCTGCCTCGGCGCAGTTCTTCTGCGCCACGTCGTGCATGACGTCCGCGTCGCGTATGACCTTCGCGTTCGCCCGCGACGGTGGCATCCCGGGGTCCAACACGCTGAAGAAGCTCACCGCGACGCGCGTGCCTGCCAACGCCGTCATGTTCGTGGCGGCCTGCGCAGCGGCCGTGACGCTGCCCGCGCTGGTCGAGGTCAACATCGGCACGCCCGACGCGCCGCTGATCGTCCCCGTCGCCTTCTACGCCGTGACGTCCATCGCGGTCATGGGTCTCTACCTTGCCTTCGCGATCCCGATCTGGCTCAGGTGGAAGCACGGCGACCGCTTCGAGCTCGGCGCGTGGAACAACGGCGCGAAGTACAAGTGGATGAACCCGCTCGCCGTGGCCGAGATCGTGACCGTCATCTTCTTCCTGTCCTTGCCGTTCGTCCCGGGAGGCAACCCGTTCAGCGACTCCGACTTCCAGTGGAAGTTCGTCAACTACGCCCCGCTTGTCACCCTGGCGTCGCTGCTGCTCCTGACGATCTGGTGGAACGCGTCGGCCAAGAACTGGTTCACCGGGCCCAAGCACACCATCGACGAGGCGGTCGTCAAGGCGTTCGACGCCTGACCGGAAGAGCCCCGTGCGGAGAACCTCAGGTCGACGACCTGGGGTTCTTCGTCTGTCGGAGCCGAAATGAAGAAAAGGCTCCGTGGAGCCGGAGCCTTCTCAGTGTCCGAGGGGGGACTTGAACCCCCACGCCCTAATACGGGCACTAGCACCTCAAGCTAGCGCGTCTGCCAATTCCGCCACCCGGACGAGTGCTGGAGAACAGTAGCAAAGCGATCGGCTCCACATTCAATCGGGGAAGGCGATGACTTGTGGGGCAGGATGGACGGCATGGAACAGGCGCCGACCGACGGTTCGCAGCACCGCTCGTACGACCCGGCCGCGGAGGTCGTGGAGCTCTGCCAGGACCTCATCCGCATCGACACGTCCAACTACGGGACGGACGACGGGCCGGGGGAGCGCAAGGCGGCGGAGCACGTCGCGACGTTGCTCGACGAGGCCGGGATCGAGAGCCGGATCATCGAGGGGCGGCCCGGTCGCACCAACGTCGTGGCGCGCTGGGGCGGCGGTGACGGCCGGGCTCCGCTCCTGCTCCACGGCCACCTCGACGTCGTACCCGCCGAGGCGCCCGACTGGCAGGTCGACCCGTTCGGCGGGGAGATCCGCGACGGCCAGGTCTGGGGTCGCGGCGCCGTCGACATGAAGGACTTCGACGCGATGCTCCTCAGCGTCGTACGCGCCCGCGCGGCGGCGGACGCCGCACCGCAGCGCGAGGTGGTGCTCTGCTTCACCGCCGACGAGGAGGCGGGCGGCCACTCCGGCGCGGGGCTCCTGGTGAAGGACCACGCCGACCTCTTCGCGGACTGCACCGAGGCCGTCGGCGAGGTGGGGGGCTTCTCCACCACGGTCCGCGGTCGCCGGGTCTACCTCATCGAGGCCGCCGAGAAGGGCATGGCCTGGATGAGGCTCACCGCCCGCGGGCGGGCCGGTCACGGCTCGATGATCAACGACGACAACGCCGTCACCCGGCTCGCGGGCGCGGTCGCCCGGATCGGCGCCCACCAGTGGCCCGTCCGGCTGACGCCCACCATGGAGGTGCTGCTGGCCACCATCGGCGAGCTCGCCGGCACCGAGGCCACGCCCGACAACGCCGAGGCTCTCGTCGAGGAGTTCGGGGACGCCGCCCGCATGCTCGGCGCGGTCATCCGCAACACCGCCAACCCGACGATGCTCAAGGCCGGCTACAAGACCAACGTCATCCCCACCGACGCCCAGGCCACGGTCGACGGCCGTTTCCTGCCCGGCTACGAGGACGAGTTCTTCGCCACCCTGCACGAGCTCGCCGGCGACGGGATCGAGTTCGAGTTCGAGTCCAAGCAGGACCCGTGGGAGACGCCGTACGACGGCGACCTGGTGGCGGCGATGTCCCGCAGCCTGCTCGCCGAGGACCCCGACGCCCTCGTCGCGCCCTACCTCATGAGCGGCGGCACCGACGCCAAGCACTTCCGCACGCTCGGCATGCGGTCCTACGGCTTCGCGCCGCTGCGGCTGCCGGGCGACCTCGACTTCACCGCCCTCTTCCACGGCGTCGACGAGCGGGTGCCGGTGGACGCACTGGAGTTCGGCGCCCGGGTCTTCGACCGGTTCCTCGACCAGGTCTGACGCCCGCGCCGGTGTCGCGCACGTCACCCGTGGTCACCGGTGAGGGAATGCGCGCGGCTGTGGCAGAGTTGCGCCCACGAAGAGCTTGCGTGCTCTGGGGGCGGTGAAACTCCGCACCGGCGGTCACAGTCCGCGACCCGACCACAGCCAGTGGCCGGTTGACCAGGTGAAATTCCTGGACCGACGGTCAAAGTCCGGATGAGAAGTGCACGCGGACGTCTCCACGCCCCTCCGACCTGAGGAGGCGTGCTCCCGTCCACCGCCCCCCTGAGTCCGCGTCGACGGACCGGAGGCGGAGATGACGATCAGCGAGGCAGAGCGTGGTGCGATGCGTCGCGCCCTGGCGCTCGCCGCTACCCCGGGTGTGCCTCTCGGGCCCAACCCGCGGGTCGGCTGCGTGCTCCTAGCCCCGGACGGTACGACGATCGCCGAGGGCTTCCACCGGGGAGCCGGCACCGCGCACGCCGAGGCCGCCGCACTGGCCGAGGCGGGCGAGGCCGCCCGCGGTGCCACGGCCGTGGTCACCCTCGAGCCCTGCAACCACACGGGCCGCACCGGACCCTGCAGCGAGGCGCTGATCGCGGCAGGCGTACGACGCGTCGTCTACGCCCAGCCCGACGCCAACCCGCTCGCTGTCGGCGGGGCGGGACGGCTGCGCGAGGCCGGTGTGGAGGTCGTCGGCGGCGAGATGATCGACGCGGCGCAGGCGATCAACCGCGCCTGGACCTTCGCCATCGCCCGCCGCCGTCCCTTCGTCACCTGGAAGTTCGCCACGACCCTCGACGGTCGCAGCGCCGCGGCGGACGGCACCAGCCGCTGGGTCTCGAGCCGCGCGGCTCGGCTGGACACCCATCGACTGCGGTCCCTGTGCGACACCATGCTGGTCGGCACCCACACGGTCGAGGTCGACGACCCCGAGCTCACCGTCCGTGACGAGGTCGACCAGCCGCTGGCGGTCCAGCCGCTGCGCGCCGTGATGGGGCTGCGCGACCTCGCCGCGGACCGCCGGGTCCTCAACGACCGAGCCGACACTGTGCACCTGCGCACCCGCGACCCCGAGGAAGCGCTGGCCCGGCTGCACGCGCTCGACCGCCAGCACGTGTTCCTCGAAGGGGGCCCGACGCTCGCCAAGGCCTTCCTGGCAGCCGGCCTGGTCGACGAGGTCGTCGCCTACGTCGCGCCGATGCTGCTCGGCTCCGGGACCAGCGCCGTCGCGAACCTCGGCATCCAGACCATCGCCGACGCCCTGCACCTGCACGTCACCGACGTGACCGTGCTGCAGGGCCATGACGGCGAGGACACCAACGTGCGCCTCACGATGAGGCCGGACCAGAGGAGGAACTGATGTTCACCGGAATCGTCGAGGAGCTCGGCACGATCGCCGAGATCACCGACCAGGGCGACGCCGTCCGGCTCACCGTCGAGGCCGCCACGGTGCTCGAGGGCACCGGGCTGGGCGACTCGATCTCGGTCAACGGCTGCTGCCTCACCGTCGCCGAGCTCGGCGAGGGCCGGTGGACCGCCGACCTCATGCAGGAGACGCTCGACAAGACCTCGCTCGCCGGCGTCGTCCCGGGTGACCGGGTCAACCTCGAGCGCGCGGTCACCGTCGACAAGCGCCTCGGCGGCCACATCGTCCAGGGCCACGTCGACGGCGTCGGAGAGGTCATCTCCCGCTCGCCGAGCGAGCACTGGGACCTCGTGGAGATCTCCCTGCCCGCCCACCTCTCCCGCTACCTGGTGGACAAGGGCTCCGTCACCGTCGACGGCGTCAGCCTCACCGTCGTCGAGGCACGCGAGTCCAGCTTCACCGTCAGCCTCATCCCCGAGACCCTCGCCCGGACGACGCTCGGCAGCCGCCGACCCGGCGACCTCGTCAACCTCGAGGCCGACGTCATCGCCAAGCACGTCGAGAAGCTGCTCGGCGCCTACACCCCCACCATTGCGAACGACGAGGAAGAATGATGTCACTGCTCGAATGGCTGGTCGACGGCACCATCCCGGTGCCCGGCGGCGCGCTCGGCGCCCGCGAGGTGATCGGCAACCTCTTCGGCCTCGCCAGCGCGATCCTCGGCATGAAGCGCTTCGTCTGGGCGTGGCCCGTCGGGCTCGTCGGCAACGTCCTGCTCTTCACGGTCTTCGCGACCGGTGAGCTCTCCGGCCACATCGACGACCCGCTGTGGGGCCAGGCCGGCCGCCAGGTCTTCTTCGCCCTGGTGTCGGTCTACGGCTGGTGGCGCTGGTCGCAGCACAGCAAGGCCGGCGGCGCGTCCGACGGCGGTGCCATCGCGCCACGCTGGGCGACCAACGCGGAGCGGCTGCAGCTGCTCCTGCTGGGCGTCGCCGGCTACGCGGCGGCGTACGTCCTGCTCACGCAGGTGCTCGGCTCCTGGGGCCCGACGACCGAGGCGTGGATCCTCGCGGGCTCGATGCTCGCGACCTACGGCATGGCGCGCGGGTGGGTGGAGTTCTGGCTGGTCTGGATCCTCGTCGACGTCGTCGGCGTCACCACGCTGATCCAGGCCGGGTTCTACCCGACCGCCGGGATGTATCTCTTCTACGCCGTCTTCGTCGTGATCGGCTTCATCGTCTGGCTTCGCGATGCCCGGACGGTCGTCGAGACCGCAGGGGCCGACGGCGACCAGGAGGTGGCGCCGGTATGAGCGTGCGTCTGGACTCCGTCGAGCGGGCCATCGCGGACATCGCAGCCGGCAAGGCGGTCGTGGTCGTCGACGACGAGGACCGCGAGAACGAGGGCGACATCATCTTCGCCGCCGCCAAGGCCACCCCTGAGCTGATGGCCTTCACGATCCGCCACTCCAGCGGCGTGATCTGCGTGCCGATGCCGGCCGCCATGCTCGACCGGCTCGAGATCCCGCTGATGACCCCGCACAACAAGGACAAGCTGCGCACCGCCTACACGGTCTCGGTCGACGCGCGTGACGGGGTCAGCACCGGCATCAGCGCCGCCGACCGGGCCCACACCGCCCGGACACTGGCCGACTCGGCGACCGAGCCGTGGGAGCTGACCCGCCCCGGGCACGTCTTCCCGCTGCGCTACCGGGAGGGCGGCGTGCTGGTCCGGCGCGGCCACACCGAGGCGGCCGTGGACCTGGCGATGCTGGCCGGCCTGACCCCGGCGGGCGTGCTGGTCGAGGTCGTCAACGACGACGGCACCATGAAGCGCGCACCGGAGCTGCGCGAGTTCGCCGACGAGCACGACCTGGCCATGATATCGATCGAGGACCTCGTCCGCTACCGCCGCCGCCACGAGCGCCACGTCGTCCGGGTGGCCGAGACGCGCCTCCCGACGCGCCACGGCGAGTTCACGGCGTACGGCTATCGCATCACGATCGACGACAGCGAGCACGTGGCGCTGGCCTACGGCGACATCTCCGGCGACGAGCCGGTCCTGACCCGGGTGCACAGCGAGTGCCTGACCGGTGACGTGTTCGGCAGCGAGCGCTGTGACTGCGGCCCCCAGCTCGACGAGGCGCTGCGCACGATCGTGGCCGAGGGCAGGGGAGTGGTGGTCTACCTCCGCGGCCACGAGGGGCGCGGGATCGGACTGGTCGCCAAGCTGCAGGCCTACCAGCTGCAGGACGGCGGACGCGACACCGTGGACGCCAACCTCGACCTCGGCCTGCCCGCCGACGCGCGGCACTACGGAACGGCCACGCAGGTGCTGCGTGACCTCGGCATCACGTCGGTCCGGCTGTTGACCAACAACCCCGCCAAGACCGCCAGCCTGGAGGACTTCGGGATCCGGGTCACCGAGCGGGTGCCGCTCACCCCGCACCCCAACGACCACAACCTGGCCTACCTGCTGACCAAGCGCGACCGGATGGGCCACGAGCTGCCCGACCTGGCCCTCGACCACCAGCTCGAGCATGAAGGAGAAGACGCATGAGCGGCCACGGAGCCCCCACCTCGCAGCCCTTCGACGCGAGCGGCCTGCGGGTCGCCGTGGTCGCGGCCACCTGGCACACCCAGGTGATGGACGGCCTGGTCGCCGGCGCCGAGCGCGCGCTGGCGGCGTACGGCATCAGCCAGCCTGAGATCGTCCGGGTGCCCGGCACGTTCGAGCTGCCGGTCGTCGCGGCTGCCCTGGCGAAGGCGGGGTACGACGCCGTGGTGGCGCTCGGCGTGGTGATCCGCGGCGGCACCCCCCACTTCGACTACGTCTGCTCGGCTGCCACGGACGGGCTCACCCAGGTCAGCGTCGACCACGCGATGCCGGTCGGGTTCGGGGTGCTGACGTGCGACACCGAGGAGCAGGCCATCGCCCGGGCCGGCCTCGAGGGGTCCAGCGAGGACAAGGGCTGGGAGGCGACCGCCGCCGCCCTCGACACCGCGCGGATCGTCCGGGCGATCGCCTAGCCCTGGCCGGACCACTCGTCAGCGAGCATGGCGTAGGTGAACCCGTCGTACCACTCGCCGTCGCGGTGGAGGTTGTCGCGCACGTGGTGCGCCTCGCGGCGCATGCCGACCCGCTCCATCAGTCGCCAGGACGGCTCGTTGTCGGCGAAGCAGATGGCGGTGACCCGACGCAGGCCAAGCCCGTCGAAGGCAATCCCCAGCAGCTCACGGACCGCCTCGGTCGCATAGCCGCGCCCTTCATGTGCGGGTGCCAGGCACCAGCCGATCTCGGCGGACACGTCCTTCGCGCGCTCGCGCACCTCAGCCTGCGCCCACGCGTCCTCGGTCTTGAGGAACAGGTCGCCGACCGCCTCGCCGTCCAGCAGGATCGTGAGCGTGTAGGGACTGCGCTTGGCGAAGTCGGCGCGCCACTCGGCCCCGTCGGTCGGCAGCTGGGTCATCCAACGCGCGACCGGCTCCAGCGAGCGGTAGGCGAACATCGCGTCGGCGTCCTCGGCCGTCGCCGGTCGCAGGGTGAGGCGCTCGGTGCTCCGCGGCCACACGAGGCGCTCCCAGTCGGGAACTCCGGTGATGTCGTCCATGCGGTCAGTGTTGCCGATGCCGGCCGCGGGCCGCTCCCCGGACCGGGGCCGAGCAGGGTCCCCGGACCGCCTAGGCTTGCTCCTCGTGAAGACGTTCGAGGACCTGTGGGCAGAGCTGTCCACCAAGGCCGTGGAGCGACCCGAGGGGTCCGGCACCGTGCGGCAGCTCGACGCCGGCGTCCATGCCATCGGCAAGAAGCTCCTGGAGGAGGCCGCCGAGTCCTGGATGGCCGCCGAGCACGAGGGCAAGGAAGCCACGGCGCTGGAGATCAGCCAGCTGCTCTACCACGCCCAGGTGCTCATGCTCGCCTCCGGCCTGACCCTCGACGACGTCTACGCACACTTGTGAAAGCCCCGGTGAGATCCGCATGACCCTTCGCATCGCCGTCCCCAACAAGGGGGCGCTGTCCCAGTCCGCCACCGACATCCTGCGCGAGTCCGGCTACCGCCAGCGCAGCGACTCCAAGGAGCTCGTGCTCGTCGACGTCGAGAACGACGTCGAGTTCTTCTACCTCCGCCCTCGCGACATCGCGCTCTACGTCGGCGAGGGCACGCTCGACGCCGGCATCACCGGGCGCGACCTCCTGCTCGACTCAGGCGCCAAGGCCGAGGAGGTCATGAGCCTGGGGTTCGGCCGCTCGCGCTTCCACTTCGCGGGTCCCACGGGCCGCTACACCTCTCTGGAGGACCTCGAGGGCCTGCGGATCGCGACGTCGTACGTCGGTGTGGTCGAGGACTACCTGTTCCGTCACGGCGTCGACGCCACGGTCACCCGCCTCGACGGTGCGGTCGAAACCAGCATCCAGCTCGGCGTTGCCGACGTCATCGCCGACGTCGTGGAGACCGGGTCGACGCTGCGCGCCGCCGGCCTGGACACCTTCGGCGAGGTCATCCTCGACTCCGAGGCCGTCCTGATCACCCGCGCCGACGTGGTCCCCGAGGACTTCGAGATCTTCCGCCGGCGGGTCGAGGGCGTGCTGGTGGCCCGTAGCTACGTGATGATGGACTACGACATCGAGCAGGCACGCCTCGACGCGGCGACCGAGCTCGCTCCCGGTCGCGAGGGGCCGACCATCTCCCCGCTGGGCAAGCCCGGCTGGGTGGCCGTGCGGGTGATGGTGCCCCGCGCCGGCTCGCAGCGGCTGATGGACGCGCTCTACTCGATCGGGGCGCGCGCCATCCTGCTCACGGACATCCATGCCTGCCGCCTCTGAACGACCGCCCCTGCCGTCGCTGCCGCACACCTGGCGCCCCTTGGGCGTACGGCTGGCGGTGGTCGGCTTCGGACTGATGCTCCTGGTCGTGTGCGCCGCGGCGTGGTTCGGCTTCGACGAGTCCGTCCGCGACCGGTTCACGCTCCTGCAGCGGTTGACCGTGGCGCTCATGGGTGCCGGGCTCGCCACCTGCGGCTGGGCGCTGGGCCGCGCCCGCGTCACCGCCGAGATGGAGGCGCTCGTCGTGGTCAACGGTTTCCGGACCCGCCAGCTCGCGTGGGAGGAGGTCCTCGCGATCCACCTCCCCCCGGGTGCTCCGTGGGCGACCCTCGACCTCGCGGACGGCACCACCATCTCCGCGATGGCGTTCCAGGGCTCCGACGGGCGGCGTGCCCGTGACGGCGTACGCCAGGTGCGTGCGTTGATCGACCGCGAGAGCTCCCGCGACCGCTAGCCCCCACGGCTACAGGGCGTGGATGCCCCACGACACCGACAGCTCGTCCCCGGCCGACCCGGCAGCCGCCAGCGTGACCAGGTCGGTGCCGGAGCTGAACGCGTTCGCCGGTGCGGTCATCGGCTCCACGGCGATGCCGGGGCGCGCACCCTCGGACGGTGGCGTGAAGACCTGCAGCCAGCGGTGCCGCTCGTCGACCCAGAGGGCCACGCCGCGCTGGGTGCGGGGATCGACGAGCGTCACCGTGGTGCGCCCGTCCTCGCGATCGAGGTCGCCGAGGCAGCAGTCGAGCACCGCATCACCGATCCGGCGCGGCGCGGTGAAGTTGTACGTACCGGACACCGGCTCGGTGCCGATCGGAGTCAGCCGGTCGTCGACCAGGACGCGTGTGTGGCCCGGCACGTGGAGGTGAAGGTCCTCGATCGCGTCGCCGACGCAGAGGTAGGGGTGGGCACCGCTGGCGTACGGAGCCGGCTCGGGCGCGAGGTTCGTCGCGGTCTGGGTGACCACGAGGCCGTCGGCGGAGAGGTCGTAGAGGACGTGCAGGTCGAGCGTCCAGGGATAGCCGGTCTGTGCCATCAGCCGGTAGACGAGGGACACCGACGTGTCCGTGTGCTCCTCGACGGTCCAGGCGGCCCAGCGGGCGAGCCCGTGGGAGGCGTTGCCGCGGGCCGGGTCGGTCAAGCCGAGCTGGAGCTCGCGCCCGCCGAAGGCGTAGCGCCCGTCGCGGAGCCGGTTCGGCCACGGCATGAGCAGCTGGCCACGACCGCCGCTCGACATCTCGGTCTCGGTGAAGCCGTCGACGAGCTCCCGGCCGTGGTGGGCCAGCGCGCGCAGCGCCGCACCGCTCTCGGTCACGACCGCCGCATAGCCCGCCGCGGCGATCCGGTACTGCTCCCCGCTCGGAAAGACCATGCCGACCACCCTAGACAGCACTAGCGTGCGCGCATGGGCATCACCACGCGGGACCTCGCACCCGACGACGCGGAGGTCACGGCGCAGCTGATGCTGCGGATCGAGGCGGATCACCCCACGGGCTTCTGCCTCGCCGCCCACGAGGTCGTGGAGCTGATGACGGACATGCCCAGCAGCGTCTTCGCGGGTGCCTTCGACGGCGAGGACCTCGTCGCCTACCTGACCGTCCTGCCGACCCGGCCGAGCGAGGACGGCCAGCGGTTCACGCTGTTCGGGGACGTCGATCCGCGCCGCCTCGATGAGGGGCTCGGCACGCTGATGCTCACGCACGCCTTGGACCGGGCGCGGGCGATCCATGCCCGGGACGCCCCGGACCTGCCGGCCCGCTACGCCAGCCAGGCGCTCGCGGGACGTGAGGACCAGGCTGGCCTGTTGACGTCAGTGGGAATGGCACCTGGCCGGCACAGCTTCCTCATGCGCGCGACGCTGTCGGACGACCCGCGCGAGCCGGCGTGGCCCGTGGGCCTGACGGTGTCGACGTTCGATCCGGCGGACGCCGACGAGCTGCGGGACGCCCACAACGCCGCGTTCGCGGACTATCCGGAGGGCAGCCCCGCCGATCCCGAGTTCTGGCAGGCGTTCATGATCGGTCCCGCGCACGCCCGTCACGAGCTGTCGCTCGTGGCCCGCGGCGCGGATGGCGCCGTGGCCGGGTACGTCTTCACGCACGAGTACGCCGTGCCCCTGTCGGACGGTCCGGGCCGGGAGGCCTACGTGCCCTACGTGGGCACGCTGCCGGCCCACCGCGGTCGCGGCCTGGCGACTTCGTTGCTGGCAGGCGTGCTGTTCCGCTGCCGCGAGCACGGCTATGCCCGGGCGACCCTCAACGTGGACACCGCCAACCCGACCGGTGCGCTCGGCATCTACGAGCGGGCCGGCTTCGAGCAGGTCTACCGCCAGGACTTCTACAAGCTCGACGAGCCGCCGGCCTGAGCCGGCTCCGCCGTGTCGACCAGCAGGTCGGCGTGCGCGCGCGTGTCGAGCCGCGCGAAGAGGTCGTCCTCGTCGAGGCGCCACTGCTCCCAGTGGGAGCGCATCGCCTCCCCGTCGCGCGCCAGCCCGCGGGTCAGGCGCTCCGTCGAGTCCGCCTCGACCCACACCAGGACGCCCACGAGGTCGGCGATCGCCGGCGACCACGAGCCGACGCCGTCGAGCACGAGCAGCCCGCCCGGGCGGACCTCGTGCGTCTCCGCCCAGCCGTCCGCGACCCAGTCCCAGCGCCGCCACCGGCCGACCTCGCCCGCCGCCAACGGGGCAAGCAGTGCCGCGATCGTCCCGGCCAGGCCGGGCAAGCCCCGCCATCCCTGGAGGAGCTCGTCGCAGTGCACCACCTGGGCATCGGGTACGACGTCCGCGAGCGCCGCGGACAGCGTGGTCTTGCCGGAGCCCGCGGGACCGTCGATGCACACGAGCCGCCCCGGACCGAGCGTCGGCGCGCCCGTCATGACGCGGTCGGCGACCTCGCGGGCCACCACGCGTGGGTCAGAAGGCACGGTCGCAGCCGCGGTAGGACGGCACCACCTCGGTGACCGATTCCCCGCGCACCAGGTGCACGTCGCGCACGTGCTCGAACAGCTCGCCGGACTTGGCATGGCGGAACCACACGAGGTCACCGATGGCGAGCAGAGCGGCGGGGTGACCCGTCAGCGGCGTCTGGACCTCGCCGGCGCCCTCGAGCCCGGTGAGGTGCAGGCCGGGGGGTGCCCACGGGATCGGTGACCGGTCCGCACCGGTGGGGCCGCTGGCGATGAGCCCGCCGCCGTGGACGGTCGCCATGGTGGGGCTGGGCTTGCGCGAGACGCGCAGGCCGAAGAACGCCGCGGGGCGCGGCTCGAACGAGGCGTAGTGGTCGAAGATCCCGGGGACGAGCAGCCCCGAGCCCGCGGCGATCTCGGTCACCGCGGCATCGGCCGCGGTGGCCTCGACCGAGCCGGACCCACCGCCGTTCCAGAACTCCAGGTCGACCAGCGCGGCGAGCGCCTCGGAGATCTCGCGGCGGCGCACCTCGAGCTGGGCCATGGACGCCTGCTTGAGCCGTCGTACGAGCAGGGACTTGGTGCGCTGGTCGGGCACGTCGTCCTGGACCCCGGCTACCTGCCCCTCGTAGGTCATCACGCCGACGAGCCGGAAGCCGTCGCGCTCGAGGATGCGGTGGGCCGTGGCGACCACGTCGGCGGTGTCGAACAGCGGCGAGCGCTTGGGGCCGATGTGCTGGCCACCCAGGCGCAGGCCGGCGTCCAGGTCGAGCGCGACGCGGATGGGCACCGCTCGGGAGGACCGCGTCGAGTCCACCACCGCGAGATGGGCCGGGTCGTCCACCATCAGCGTGATCGCGGCCGCCGCCGAGGGGGAGGCCGTGAGCTGTCGCAGCGCGCTGGTGTCCACGGTGGGATAGGCGACGACGATGTCGTCGCTCACGCCCGTCTCGTGCAGCCACAGCGCCTCGGCGAGGGTGTAGGCAAGGACGCCCGCGAAGCCGTCGTGCGCCAGAGCCCGCTCGATGAGGGCAGGGACGCGCAGCGACTTCGAGGCGACCCGGATCGGCTTGCCCGCGGCGCGGCGCACGAGGTCGGCGGCGTTGGCGTCGAAGGCGTCGAGGTCGACGACCGCGATCGGGGTCGACGGAGGCTCGGGCAGGGACGCGACGGCGGCGTTGAACCGCGACCACAGGCGATTGCGGTCGACGAAGTGGTCGCTCACTCGATGCCCCGCTTCTTCAACAGCGCCTCGATGTCGGCCAGCTCGTCGTCGATCGGCGAGGTGCCTGCGCTGCGTGAAGAAGGGGTCGGGGGCAGGGACTCCCGGGACTTCGGTGCCTGCGCTGCGCCGGGGGACCCGGCGTCCTGGCCCCGGGCGAGCTGTCGGTCACGGATGATGCCGCTGACGACGAAGAGGACCACGGCCAGGCCGGACAGCCCGATGCCGGCCCAGGTGAAGATGTTGAAGACCAGACCGGTCGCCCAGTCGGTGACGGACCCGGCGATCTCGACGACCATCTCGAGCGTCCCGGTCAGCCATGCCGCCGCGGGCAGCAGCGTGAACCCGAGTGCACGCAGGCCGTTGGCGGCCCCCCGCCTGCGGAACGCGATCCACGTCCAGATGGCTCCCGCCACGGTCAGTGCTGCGGTGAGTGCTGCCCACGTTGTTCCTTCCACGGCCCCAGAGTCCCACAGCGGTCCACGCCTGCGGGACAATGAACATGTGGAGCCCGACGACACCAGCCCCCTCACGAGGACGATCCCCGACCCGGGCTTCGCCGACGACAGTGGTGCGGTCGACCCGCAGGTCCGCCACGTGCTGGCCGACCACCGCTCCGGTGCCGTCTCGTCGGGGGCGGTGCTGGCAGTGCTCCAGGACGCCCGGCTGCTGGTGCCCGTCGTCGCCGTCCTCGGCGAGGTCGAGCACGACGAGCGCGGCCTGGCCCGCGACAAGTCGTCCGACATGGCTGCGGTCCTGGTCCGGGCCGCCGACGGCAGCACGGGGCTGCTGGCCTTCACCTCCGTCGACACCATGGCCCTGTGGGATCCCGGGGCGCGGCCGGTGCCGGTCACGGCCGCCACCGCGGCCACCGCGGCGGTCCAGGACGGGGCCGAGGCGCTGCTGGTCGATCTCGCCGGCCCCGCGTCGTACGTCGTCGCCGGCGAGGACCTCACCCGGCTGGCCGCCGGGTGGCGCCTGGTGGCCCTGGGAGAAGGCACGGGGGACAAGTACGGCTGGATTGGGCCGTCGACGGAATGATCGGCTAACCTTCTGTGTTGACCGATCAGTGACACCACGTGGGTTCCCCGGAATTCGCTGGTGACACCGATCCAGCCAAGCGGAGGCAAGCACCACCCGTCTCCCACCCGCATCGATCGCCCTGCACCACAGATCGTCGGGTCCCGGTCCCAGTGACACAGATGTTGAGGCAGCGATGTCGCCGCAGCTGTGCCCACCCGGATCCCCGAGAGGGGAGACGTGTCATGACTGGCTCCCGCTTGGCACCACAGCGGGAGCCATTGTTCATTTCGGCCGAGAAGCTCGAGGCCGGACGACCGGGGGCTCCCATCCACCGATCAACTGGAGGACCCATCAGCACCGAGCTGCGCATCAACGAGCGGATCCGCGTACCCGAGGTCCGGCTCGTCGGACCCAACGGTGAAACCGTTGGCATCGTGCCGACCGACCAGGCACTCAAGCTGGCCCAGGAGGCGGACCTCGACCTCGTCGAGATCGCTCCCCAGGGACGCCCCCCGGTCTGCAAGCTCATGGATTACGGCAAGTTCAAGTACGAGAACGCCCAGAAGGCTCGCGAGACCCGTCGCAACCAGACGAACGTGATCATCAAGGAGATGAAGCTTCGTCCCAAGATCGACGCGCACGACTACGAGACCAAGAAGGGTCACGTCGTGCGGTTCCTGGGTGCCGGCGACAAGGTCAAGATCACGATCATGTTCCGTGGTCGCGAGCAGCACCGTCCCGAGCTGGGCTTCCGCCTGCTCCAGCGCCTCGCCGAGGACGTCCAGGAGCTCGGTTTCGTGGAGTCCTCGCCCAAGCAGGACGGCCGCAACATGATCATGGTGCTGGGCCCGCACAAGAAGAAGGCCGACGCCAAGCTCGACGCCGACGCGGCTCGCGCCACCAAGGCGCAGGCACGCGCGGACCGCCAGGCCGAGGAAGACGCGGAGCGCGAGGCAGCGCACGCGGCCGGTCCGGTGGCACAGAAGAAGGAGCGCCGTCGCTCCGAGAACCTTGATCCTGAGATCGAGGCCTGAGCGAAGCGAAGGGCTCGATCGAGCAGGTAGCGACGGAGTCGCTACAACGGCCGAAGGCTGACCGCGGCGAAGCCGTGACAACGAGCTCAGCCAGACCGGCCAACCCCCCAAGCACACCCGATCCACGCACAAGGAAGTTGAGGCAGTCATGCCGAAGAACAAGACCCACTCGGGCACCAGCAAGCGCTTCAAGGTCACTGGCTCGGGCAAGATCCGTCGCCTGCAGGCCGGCCGCAAGTCCGGCGCTGCGTTCGCGTCCGCCCCGACCACGGGCAGCCGCAAGAAGCACCGCCGCAACGCGGGCATGGTCGAGCTGGAGAAGGCCGACGTCAAGCGCGTCAAGAAGATGCTCGGCATCTGAGCCTCCACCAGCACACATTCCATCCGGTGGCCCAGCCGCCGTCCCTTTGCACCAAGGAGTAGCACCATGGCACGCGTCAAGCGCGCAGTGAACGCCCAGAAGAAGCGTCGTACCACCCTCGAGCGCGCCAGCGGTTACCGCGGCCAGCGCTCGCGGCTCTACCGCAAGGCCAAGGAGCAGGTCACCCACTCCCTGGTCTACAGCTACAACGACCGCCGCAAGAACAAGGGCAACTTCCGCAAGCTGTGGATCCAGCGCATCAACGCCGCTGCCCGCGCCAACGGGATGACCTACAACCGCTTCATCCAGGGCCTCGGCCTGGCCGGCATCGAGGTGGACCGCAAGATCCTCGCCGAGCTCGCCGTCAAGGACGCGCCGGCCTTCGCCGCGCTCGTCGAGGCCGCCAAGGCCGCGCTGCCCGAGGACGTCAACGCGCCCAAGGTCTCCGCCTGATCCGTCCGCTGGTCGAGGAGGTCGCCCAGCGACCGTCACGAGACCACGGAACGCACGTATGAGCACTCCACTGACGGTCGGCAACAGCCGCGTCAAGGACGCTCGCAAGTTGAGCCGCCGCTCGGTACGCACCGAGCGGCGGCTCTTCCTTGCCGACGGCCCGAAGGCCGTCGAGGGAGCCCTCTCGGCCGTGTCCCACTCGGGGGAGAGCTGCGTGGTGGAGGTCTTCGTGACCCCGCAGGCGGCCGAGCGCCACGTCGACCTGCTCGCGGGCGCGGACGTCACCCTGGTCGATGACCGCGCGATGGCCGGGTTGTCGGACTCGGTCTCGCCGGCCGGACTGGTCGCGGTGTGCCGATTCATCGACGTACCCCTGCGTGACCTGCTCGTCACGAGCTCGCCGCCGCTGGTGATCTGCGCCGACGTCCGCGACCCCGGGAACGCCGGCACGATCATCCGCACGGCCGACGCGGTCGGAGCGGGTGGGGTGGTCCTCACCGGTCACAGCGTCGACCTCTACAACCCCAAGACCGTCCGCGCGTCGGTGGGCTCACTGTTCCACCTGCCGCTCGCGGTCGTGCCCGACACCGCGGCGGCCGTCGCGGCGATCCGCGCGGCCGGCATGGGCGTCCTGGCGGCCGACGGTGCCGGTGAGCTCGACCTCTTCGAGATCGACGAGATCCTGGCCGACCAGGTCGCGTGGCTGTTCGGCAACGAGGCCTGGGGCCTGCCGGCCGAGGTCGCCGCGCTGGCCGACCACCGTGTCCGGATCCCGATCCCGGGTCGCGCCGAGAGCCTCAATCTCTCCACCGCCGCGGCAGTGTGCCTCTACGCCGGCGCCCGGGCCGCCCGCGCCTGAGCCGGTCCCGCCCCTAGGCCGGCGGCACGGCCGCGGCGTACCTCTGTGCCAGGGTCCGCACGTGTGCGACGAGCTCCGGTGGCTCGTCGACGTGGAAGTCGAGGCCCAGCAACCCGATCCACACCGCGACCATCTCGATGGTCTCCGCGCCGGTGACCAGGACGCAGTGGTCCTCGTCGACGGTCTCCACGACGCCGACCGTCGGGTTGATCCGCCGCAGCACCTCCTGAGCCGGTGCGTCGACGCCGACCCGGCAGTGCACGTTCCAGCCGGAGAACGCCACGTCACGCAGGACGAACGCCGCGTAGTCGCCACCCTCCAGGGGATCCGGCGCGAATCGCCCGGCGCCCGGTGTGCGCAGGGTGAGCCAGTCGACGCGCAGGGCCTGCCACCTCGCCTCGGGCCTCCGGCGGGCCACGAGGTACCACCGCTGCTGCCAGCTCACGAGCCGGTAGGGGTCGACCTCGATCCGCTCCTCGGCGGTCTCACTGCCGCCGGGTCGGTGGATCAGCCTCAGTCCCTCCCGGTCCCGCACGGCCGCGGCCAGGTCGGCGAGGAGCCCGACGTCGACCACCGGGGCCTCGGCGTTGGTCGCCGTGTCGGCCGGTCCGACGTCGGTGCTCTCGTGCAGCGCGCGCACCCGCCGCCACAGCCGTTCGGGCAGCACGTGCTCGAGCTTGGCCAGCGCCAGCGCGCTCGGCTCCTCCATCCCCCGCACGGCGGCAGCGCCGGCCAGTCCCACGGCGACGGCGACGGCTTCGTCGGCCTCGAGCAGCAGGGGTGGCAGGCGACCGTGCTCGCCGAAGCGGTAGCCGCCAGTCGGTCCGCGCACCGCGTCGATGGGATAGCCGAGCTCGCGCAGCCGGCCGATGTCGTTGCGGATCGTCCGCACGCCGACGCCCAGGCGCGCGGCGAGGTCAGGCGCGGAGACGACTGCCCGGGCTTGCAGCTGCCCGAGCAGCGCGATCAACCGTGACGAGGTCTGGAGGGCCATCGGACAACTCCCACAGAAGAAGGTCAGGATCGCAGCGGCATACAGGAACGAAGTGTGCCGGTACGGTTCCTACCGTACTCACATGACCTCGAACAGCACCGCCAACCAGTCCCAGAACCCGACCCACGCCGACCTCACGCTCCGGCCCTTCACGGTAGCGGTCGCGCAGACCGAGATCGATGACCTCGCCGATCGCCTCGCCCGGACCCGTTTCGCCGCGGAGCCCGCCACGTCGACGCACGCCCAGGACGGCGCCCACGACTGGAGCGCCGGCGCTCCAGTCTCCTACCTGCGCGAGATGGTCGCGCACTGGCGCGACGCCTTTGACTGGCGCGCGCAGGAGGCGCGGATGAACGAGCTCCCCCAGTTCCTGACCGAGATCGACGGGCAGACCATCCACCTCGTGCACGTGCGATCCGCCAACGAGGACGCGACCCCGTTGCTGCTGTTGCACAGCTACCCGGGGTCGTTCGTCGACTTCCTCGACCTGGTTCCCGAGCTCACCTCGGACTTCCACCTCGTGATCCCCACCATCCCGGGGGTCGGCTTCAGCCAGCCACTCACCGACGGTGCGTGGGACGCGCCCCGGATCGCGCGGACCTGGGACCGGCTCATGCGCGGGCTCGGCTACACCTCCTACGGCGCGCACGGCTCCGACCACGGTGCCCTCGTCTCCCGCGAGCTCGCCATGCTGGCGCCAGAGGGCTTCCTCGGCGCGCACGTCCTGCAGCTGTTCTCCTTCCCGTCCGGCGACCCGGCCGAGTTCGAGAAGATGACGCCGTCCGACTACGCCGCGCTCGAGTTCGCGGGCTGGTTCCAGACCGTCAACGGCTTCGCCGCGATGAACGCCTCCCGGCCGCAGACCATCGCCGCTGCCCTCAGCGACTCACCCGTGGGCCAGCTCGCCTACGACGAGCTCTTCGAGAACTTCGGCAACGGGACGGCGACGCTGACCCGCGACCAGGTCCTCACCCACGTCAGCCTCTACTGGTTCACCAACAGCAGCGCCGGGGCGGCCCGGGTCTACCACGCCGACCGGGATCTCGAGGCCCGCGTCAACGAGGGACGGATCGGCGTCGCGGTGTTCGCCGACGACTTCCGGTCGATGCGTCCCTTCGCCGAGCGCGACAACACCGACATCGTGTCCTGGACCGAGCACCCCGCCGGTGGGCACTACGCGTCGATGGAGGTGCCCGCCGAGCTCGCCGCGGCGATCCGCGGGTTCTACTCATGAGCTGAGCCGGCGACCGGCTAGCCTCGCTCGTCAATGATCCTCATCGATCCACCTGCCGTGGCCAGGTGGGACCGGCTCTGGTCCCACCTGGCCAGCGACACGTCGTACGCCGAGGCGCACGAGTTCGCGGCCGCGCACGGCGTCCCGGCGCGCGGCTGGGACCGCGACCACTACGACGTGCCCGAGGAGGCGTACGACGCGCTGGTGGCGGCGGGTGCGGTCCCCGTGTCGTCCCGCGAGCTGGTCGCCGCTCTCCGCGCGGCGGGGCTGCGCCGCCCCAAGCCCATGCTCCGGAGCTAGGTCTGCCCTAGGGTGGCCGACGTGTCCGGGGAGAGCGGGAAGGTCGGCAGCACTCGCAGCCGAGTGCGCTCGCTCGCCGACTTCTACCCCGACGGGGTCCTCGGGGCGACCCGCGACGGTGTCGTCACCATCCTCAACACACAGGGTGCCGCCCTCCTGGGCGTCGACTCCGAGCAGGCTCGTGGTCTCCCGCTGGCCGAGGTGCTCAAGCTCCTCGACCAGGACGGCCGGACCTGGCTCGAGGTCAACCGTCCGTTCGAGAGCATCTCCATCGTCCGCGCGGTGCCCGAGCAGTCGTGGCTCAACGCCTCTGGTGAGGAGGTCCTCACCACTGCCCGCCTGGTCCGCGACGAGCCCCTCGGGCAGGTCGTCGGCATCGCCGTCGGCCTGCGCAGTGGCCGGGGGAGGGCGCTGCTCGACCGCGAGCGTTCCGACCTCGTCGCCACCGTCGCGCACGAGCTCCGGTCCCCGCTCACCGGCGTCAAGGGATTCGTGCAGGCGCTGCTCAACCGCTGGGACAAGCTCAGCGACGACCAGCGCAAGCTCATGCTCACCACTGTCAACGCCGACGCCGACCGCCTGGCGCGCCTCATCGCCGAGCTCCTCGACGTGGCCCGGATCGACACCGGGCGGCTGCAGCTCTACCCACGCGAGTCGTCCGCCGAGCTGCTGGTCGGGCGGGTCGTGGCCTCCATCGAGGCGGGCACGGCGCGCAGCGTCTCCTTCGAGGTCGAGGACGACCTGCCCGAGATCTTCGCCGACCCCGACAAGTTCACGCAGGTCGTGACCAACCTCGTGGAGAACGCGATCCGCCACGGACAGGGGCAGGTGACCGTCCGCCTGGCGTCGCTGCCGAGCCTGCCAGGCGTCCGCATCACGGTCGACGACGAGGGCGACGGCATCCCCGTCGAGCTCCGCCGACGGGTGTTCACCAAGTTCTGGACCACCGGCGAGTCCGGCGGCAGCGGGCTGGGCATGTACATCGTCGGCGGCCTCTCCCGCGCCCACGGTGGAACCGTCACCATCGAGGACGCACCGGGCGGTGGCGCCCGGGTGATGGTCGACTGGCCCAGCGGCGACCTGCGTCCGGAGTAGCGCGCAGGACGACCTGCACGCCGACCTGCACCCCGACCTGCACAGAACCTTCACGAGTCACGCCCACCTCCTGCGCCTCCGCACTCCTAGGGTCGTGCCATGACATCGCGGACGGCCCTGGTGGTCGAGGACGAGCGCACGATCAACGACGCGCTCGCCCAGCGGCTGCGCGCCGAGGGCTATACGGTCGAGCAGGCCTTCGACGGTCCCAGCGCCGTCGAGCTGGCCCGTTCCCTCCGACCCGACGTGGTCCTGCTCGATGTGATGCTGCCCGGGTTCGACGGGCTGGAGGTCTGCCGGCGCATCCAGGCCGACCGCCCGGTGCCGGTGCTCATGCTGACGGCCCGCGATGACGAGGCGGACGTGCTGGTCGGGCTCGGCGTGGGCGCCGACGACTACCTCACCAAGCCGTTCTCGATGCGTGAGGTGGTCGCGCGTGTCGCTGCCCTGCTGCGCCGCGTCGAGCGTGCCGCCGCGCTCGCCGACGAGCGACCGGCCGTCATCCGTGTGGGTGGGGTGAGCATCGACCCCGGCGCCCGGCGTACGACCGTGGCGGACGAGGCGGTGCACCTGACCCCGACCGAGTTCGACCTGCTCCTGTCCCTTGCCCGGGAGGCCGGCCAGGTGCTGACCCGGGAGCGGCTGCTGCGCGAGGTGTGGGACTGGGGCGACTCGTGGGGGAGCGCCAGCGCCGCGCGCACCGTCGACAGCCACGTGAAGGCGTTGCGCAGCAAGGTCGGCGCCGCCCGCATCAGGACGGTGCACGGCGTCGGGTACGCGCTGGAGGACCTGCCGTGAACCTCCTCCGAGAGACGTCCTCCCTGCGCCCGTACGTCCTCGGGGGCCGCGAATGAGCGCGCCGCTCGAGGCGGTGTCGAGCCTCAAGGTCAAGCTCGGCCTGCTGGTCGCGGCGTCTGTCGTGACCGCCGTGCTGCTGACCCTGCTCGGCTCCGCCGCCGACGTCTCGTCCCTGCTCGTGCTGCCGGTGAGCGTGGCTCTGGCGCTCGGTGTGACCCAGCTGCTGGCGGCGGGGATGGTCGAACCCCTGCGCCGGATGACGGAGGTGTCGCGTGCCATGGCTCGCGGCGACTACACCGGACGCGTGCGCACGACGGCCACCGACGAGGTCGGCCAGCTCGCGGCGGCCTTCAACCGGATGGCCGAGGACCTCGCCACTGTCGACCGTGAGCGGCGCGACCTGATCGCCACGGTCTCGCACGAGCTGCGCACCCCGCTGACCGCGATGACCGCGCTCCTGGAGAACCTCGCCGACGGGGTGGTCACCCCGGACTCCGAGCACCTCGGTGCAGCGCTCGACCAGGCCCAGCGGCTCGCGCGGCTCGTCGACGACCTGCTCCAGCTCTCCCGTCTGGAGGCCGGCGTGGTGGACCTCGACCGCCAGGACCTCCGGCTGCGCCCGCTGGTCGAGGAGTCCGTGACGCAGGTGACGTCGGCCGGGCGGCCCGGGACCTTCCAGGTCTCGCTCCCCGACGACGTGGTCGTGGCGGGCGACCCCGCACGGCTGCAGCAGCTGCTCGTCAACGTGCTCGACAACGCGGGACGACACGCGCCCGCGGACACCCCGGTCCTGGTCACCGGCGGTGCCGAGGACGAGGTGTGGTGGCTCGAGGTGACCGATGACGGCGGGGGAGTGGCCCCCGAGGACCGCGACCGCGTCTTCGAGCGCTTCGGGACCGACGGTGCCGGCGGCACCGGGCTCGGGCTGGCGGTCGCCCGCTGGGTGGCCCAGCTCCATGGCGGCACGCTCCGCTTCCTCGACCCCCCGGCGGGTCGCGGCGCACGGCTGCGACTCGAGGTGCCCGCCGCTGCGACCCGGACCCAGCCGGCCGACGCCTTCCACGCGCCGGCGACGAGCGCATCCCCCACACCTTCCCCAGTCCTGGACACCCCCCCGGAGACCAGCATGGAGACCAGCATGGCCACGACAGCTCCGCCTCCCGCCCGGCCGTCCGACGCACCGGCGCGTCCCCAGCCCGCGCTCGACGGGCTGTTCGGGCGCTTCTGGCCCGAGCCCGCGCTGCCCTCCGGCCTGCCGACCGTGGTCGCTGCTGCGGTCGCCGGACTGGTCGCCGGCTTCGCCCTGTCGTTCACCGCGGTCGGCATCACCTGGACCCTGGTGGCCCTCGCCTGCGGGGCCGCGGCGCTCCTCACGGCCAGGCGCCGACGTGAGCCGTGGACCCTCGCCTGCACCGGCCTGGCCGTCCTGCTCGTGCTTCCGATGACCCTGCTCGACGCCTGGTGGATCCAGATGCTCGGTCTGCTCGCGGCCACGGCCGTGTTCCTGTGCGGCGTCACTGGTGCGCGCACGATGCCGGGCATCGTGCTCTCCGGCCTGGCGTGGCCGCTGGCCTCGCTGCGCGGCCTGCCGTGGTTCGGGCGCTCCCTGCGCATCGCCGGCACGGGGACGCGTACGCCAGCACTGGTGCGCACCCTCGTGTGGTCGCTGCTCGGGCTCGGCGTCTTCGGCACCATCTTTGCGAGTGCCAACCCGGTGTTCGGCTCGTGGGTCGACCAGCTCGTGCCCAACCTGACGTTCAACGACCTCGTCGGCCGAGCCTTCCTCGCGTGCTTCGTCTTCGCCGCGACCCTCGCCGCGGCGTACCTCGCCCACAACCCCGCCGACGTGGAGACGATGGGCGACCGTCGCCCGGCTCCGCTCGCCAACCGGTTCGAGTGGCTCGTGCCGGTCCTGGTCGTCGACGCCGTGTTCCTGGCCTTCATCGCCGCCCAGGCCCGCGCGTTGATCGGCGGACGCGACTACATCGAACAGACCACCGGCCTGACCTACGCCGACTTCGTGCACCAGGGGTTCGGGCAGCTGACCCTGGCCACCGCGCTCACCGTGCTGGTCGTCTGGGTCGCGTCCCGACGCGCCGGCGACGCCTCCGAGGACCGTCGCTGGCTGTTCGGGTCCGTGGGCCTGCTGTGCGTGCTCACCCTGCTCGTCGTCGCCTCCGCGCTGCGCGGCATGAGCGTCTACCAGGACGCGTACGGCTTCACCACGCTGCGCCTGTTCGTCGACGTGTTCGAGGGCTGGCTCGGCTTCGTGGTGCTGGCGATCATGGTGGCGGGGGCGCTCGGTCGCGGCCGGTGGCTGCCGCGCATCGCGCTCGTGTCCGGCGCGGTCGCCCTCGTCGGGATCGCCGCGATCAATCCAGAAGCCTGGGTGGCCGAGCGCAACCTCGACCGCTACGACGCGACCGGCAGCCTCGACCTGCGCTACCTCGAGACCCTGTCCGCCGACGCCGCCCCCGTCATCGCCGCGCGTCTGCCAAAGGACGTCGCCGGCTGTGTCCTGCGCACGTTGACCTACAACTCGCTGCGCCCCGAGGCGGTCGAGGACGCGCGGGCATGGAACCTGGGCCGCGTGCGCGGAGAGGACGCACTTCGGACGCTGGGGCTGATCCCGTCCCGGACGGCGTACGAGGCGGAGGCGGCACAGCCGGCCGACGAATGCGCTGGCGTGCGGGCCGACTTCGCGGAGTAGCATAGGTCCCGTGGACACGAGCTTGCGATTTCTGCGCCCCGGACCTGGTCCGTCGGGCAGCTGACGTCACCGGGTCCGGGGAGTCCCCGTCCGACCCGAAGCTCATCCACTTCTAGACTCTGCGGCCAACTGCTGTCGCCGCGCGAAAGGGAGCCATGTCCGGCCCCAACACCGACTACGACCCTGTCGAAGTGACCCCGCTCAAGGCCGACCAGGTCGAGGAGATGCGCGAGGCGGCACTGGCCGCTGTCGCCGCTGCCGCCGACCTCGACGCCCTCAAGCAGGTCCGGCTCGACCACGCCGGGGACCGCTCCCCGCTGGCGCTCGCCAACCGGGAAATCGGCGCCCTTCCACCGCAGGCACGCAAGGAGGCCGGCCAGCGCGTCGGCCAGGCCCGCGGAGCGATCAACCAGGCCATCGCGGCGCGCGAGGCCGTGCTCGAGGCCGAGCACGAGGAGCGCATGCTCGTCGAGGAGACCGTCGACGTCTCCCTCCCGACGACGCGGCGCCGGCGCGGTGGGCGGCACCCGCTGACGCTGCAGTCCGACCTCATCGCCGACCTCTTCGTCGCCATGGGCTATGAGGTGGCCGAGGGTCCGGTCGTCGAGGCCGAGTGGCTCAACTTCGACGCGCTCAACCTCGGCCCCGACCACCCCGCGCGCACGCTTCAGGACACGTTCTGGGCCGAGCCGCCCGAGCATCACATCGTGCTGCGCACCCAGACCTCGCCGGTCCAGGCCCGCACCATGCTGACCCGCAAGCCGCCGATCTACGTCGTCTGCCCGGGCCGGGTGTTCCGCACCGACGAGTACGACGCCACCCACTCGCCGATGTTCCACCAGGTCGAGGGGCTCGTGGTCGACGAGGGCATCACCATGGCCCACCTCAAGGGCACGCTCGACCACTTCGCCTCCCAGCTCTTCGGCGACGGCATCACGACCCGGTTCCGTCCGTCGTTCTTCCCCTTCACCGAGCCCTCCGCCGAGGTCGACGTGCGCTGCTTCGTGTGCCGCGGCACGGGTATGGACGAGGAGGGCGCCCAGTCCTGCCGCACCTGCCGCGGTGAGGGCTGGATCGAGTGGGGCGGGTGCGGTGTGGTCAACCCGCGCGTGCTCATCGCGTGCGGCGTCGACCCCGACGTCTACAGCGGCTTCGCCTTCGGCATGGGCATCGACCGGTCGTTCATGTTCCGCCACGACCTGGAGGACCTGCGTCCGCTCTTCGAGGGCGACGTCCGGTTCAGCAGCGCGTTCGGCACCGAGATCTGAGAGGGGAGAACTGACATGAAGGCACCCCTGTCCTGGATCCTGGACTACGTCGACGTGCCCGAGGGCACCACCACCGAGGCGCTGACCGACCGACTGACCCTCACCGGGCTCAAGCTGGAGGCCATCGAGAGCCCGGGCCGCGACATCACCGGACCGCTCGTGGTCGGGCGCGTCGTGACCATGGAGCCCGAGCCGCAGAAGAACGGCAAGACCATCAACTGGTGCACCGTGGACGTCGGAGACGCCAATGGCACCGGGGAGCCGCAGGGCATCGTCTGCGGAGCCCACAACTTCAAGCCAGGGGACCTCGTCGTCACGGTGCTGCCGGGCGGCGTGCTGCCTGGTGGCTTCGAGATCGGCGCCCGCAAGACCTATGGCCACCTCTCCGCCGGGATGATCTGCTCGGCGCGCGAGCTCGGGCTCGGCGAGGACCACGACGGCATCATCGTGCTGCCGGACGACGCCGGAGAGCCGGGTCAGGACGCGCGTCCGCTGCTGGGTCTCGACGAGGAGACCATCGAGTTCGAGATCAACCCCGACCGCGCGTACGCCCTGTCGCTGCGCGGCATCGCCCGCGAGGTCCTCGTCTCCGTCGAGGGTGCGAGCAACTTCCGCGACCCGGCCCTGCGTGACACCCCGCCCGCCAACGACCAGGGCCACCCGGTCGTGGTGGAGGACCCGGAGGGCTGCCCGGTCTTCGTCGCCCGCCGGGTCAGCGGGTTCGACCCCGACGCCCCGACGCCGGACCTCATCGTCCGGCGGATCACCGCCGCCGGCATGCGGCCGATCTCGCTCGCCGTCGACGTGACCAACTACGTCATGCTCGAGACCGGTCGGCCCATCCACGGTTACGACGCCGACAAGCTGCGTGGCGCGATCGTCGTACGGCGGGCGCGCGAGGGTGAACGGCTGATCACCCTCGACGGCACCAACCGCGCCCTCGACCCGGCCGACCTGGTGGTGACCGACGACTCCGGCATCATCGGGCTCGGCGGCGTGATGGGTGGTGAGACGACCGAGATCTCCGAGTCCACCACCTCGATCCTCGTCGAGGCCGCCCACTGGGATGCCGTGTCGATGTTCCGCACCGGCCGGCGTCACAAGATCACCTCCGAGGCCGGCAAGCGCAACGAGCGCGGCGTCGACGCGACCATCTGCGAGGCGGCGGCCGACCGGGTCGTCGAGCTGCTCGTCGAGCACGGTGGCGGCCACGCCGAGCCCGGCGTGACCGTGGTCGGGACCCCTCCGGCCATGCCGACGATCCGGATGGCCTACGACCTTCCCGAGCGGGTCGCGGGTCTCCCCATCGACTCCAGCACCGTGGTCGACCACCTCCAGGCGATCGGCTGCCGGGTCGATGCCGACGCAGACGGTGTCGACGTGACCCCACCGCCCTGGCGCCCCGACCTGATCGCCGCGCAGGACCTCACAGAGGAGGTCATCCGGCTCGTGGGCTACGACCTCGTTCCGTCGGTGCTGCCGACGCCACCGTCGGGCCGTGGGCTGACCCGCTCGCAGCAGCTGCGGCGGCGGATCGGTCGTACGCTCGCGGGCGAGGGTTGGGTGGAGGTCGTGAACTTCCCCTTCGTCGGCACCGCGGACCTCGACGCGCTCGGCCTGGCCGCCGATGACCCGCGGCGCGACCTCCTGGGGCTGTCCAACCCGCTGAACCACGAGGCCGGGTTCATGACCACGACCCTGCTCCCGGGCGTGCTGCGGACGGCAGGCAAGAACGTCGGCCACGGCAACACCGACCTGGCGATCTTCGAGACCGGCACGGTCACGGTGCCGCGCCACGCCGGACCCGCGGCGATCCTGCCCGTCGACCGCCGCCCGACCGACGAGGAGTTCGAGGCGCTCGACGCGGCCCTGCCGGCTCAGCCGCTGCACCTGGCCCTCGTCGCTGCCGGCGACGCGGTCGCCGGGGGCTGGTGGGGCGAGGCCCGACCGGTGACGTGGGCCGACGCCGTCGAGGCGGTCCGTTCCGTCGCCGCGGCTCTCGGCCTGGAGGTCACTGCCTCCTCGGCGGAGCTGGCCCCGTGGCACCCGGGCCGGTGTGCCGAGCTGTCCGTCGACGGCGAGGTGATCGGTCATGCCGGCGAGATGCATCCGACCGTGTGCCAGGCCTTCGGGCTGCCGAAGCGCACGGTCGCGGCCGAGGTCGACCTCGACCTGCTCATGGCCCGGTCGGTCCACTTGCGAAAGGCGCCCAGCTTCTCGTCGTACCCCGTGGCCAAGGAGGACGTCGCGCTCGTGGTCGACGCCTCCGTTCCGGCCGCGGACGTGGAGGCCGCGCTGCGTGAGGGCGCCGGCGAGCTCCTGGAGTCGATCCGGCTCTTCGACGTCTACACCGGCGACCAAGTGGGCAAGGGCAAGAAGTCGCTGGCCTATGCGTTGCGCTTCCGGGCTCCCGATCGCACGCTCAAGGAGGGCGAGGCGGCCGCCGCGCGCGATGCCGCCGTCGCCCTCGCCGCGGAGCGGACCGGGGCCGTTCAGCGCACCTGATCGGCGCGCGCAGCACGTGAGCTGGCCCTTGAGTCTCCGGGAGACTCAAGGGCCAGTGGCCGACCCCGAAGGGTCAGCCGCGCTCGCAGGAGCGGCGCACCTCCGCCGAGCAGCGGTCCCGTCCGGCCTCACCGTCGGCGCGGTCGCGACCCTGTCCGCCGCGGACCTCGTCACGCCCCTTGCCGGCCTTGAGTCGATCGGCGCCGCCGCCTCCGAGCAGGAGGTCGTCCCCGGAGCTCCCAGCGATCTTGTCCTTCCCGGATCCGCCGACGAGCTTGTCGTGGCCGTAGCCGCCCCAGACCGCGTCAGCGCCGGGGCCGCCGTCCAGGACCACCGTCCATGGCGTCCGCGCCGTGCTGCGCGAGCCCGACGCGACCAGGCGGTCGTCGCCACCGCGGCCCATGACGCGTACGCGCGATCCCGCGGCGTGCACGTCGTCGGGCCCGGAGGTGCCCACGACGCGCACGAGTCCGCCCGGCACGTGGATGTGCTCCCACGCGTCGATGGCCGCGGCGTACTCCACGCGCGGGTTGTAGGCGGCCAGGCAGGTGAAAGCGTCGCCCAGGCGTACGTCGGCCTCGAGGCAGCGGGCCGCCTGGAGCGCGTCGTCACCGGGTCCGCCGAGTAGCGAGCCGCCGACGAAGTCCTGCTCGCCGATCGAGTCGTCTCCCGCGCCCATGTCGGCGTCCAGACGTCGGTCGGGGTCGGGGAGGACCACCGCACCCGGCGTCCCCGGGTGCGCCACGGCGTACGTCAGGATCTCGTCGGCGTCGCCGCCGGTGAACCTGGTGCGGAGCCTGTCGACCGTCAGCAGGTAGGCCTGCACCTGGCCGGTCCACCGCAGCACCGGACGCGCATCGGCGCTCACGGTGGACGTCGTGGCGTCCACGTGCAGGTCGGTGCCTTCCCAGCCCGGGTAGAGCGCGAGCCTGTTGGTGCCGGCTGCCAGGTCGACCGGCGCGCCGGTCAGGTCGCCGGCCCAGCTGAGCTTGTCGTCGCCGTCGCCGGTCGTGACCACGTCTGGATTGGGTGTCCCGGGCGCGACTGAACCGCTGGTGACGTAGTCGTTGCCGCCTCGGGTGTCGATCGTGTCCTTCTCGGTGTCGCTCGTGTCGCCCGAGCTCCCCCAGAGCGCCGCGCCGGCCACGACCGTGTCGCCGAGCTCGTTGCCCATGTAGGAGTCCCCACCCGTGCCGAGCAGGGTCTGGACCGTCGTGTTGCCGTCGGTCGACTCGTTGAACACCCGGTCCGCACCGGGGCCGGCGTCGACGGTGAACATGAAGGGCTCACGACCGGTCGTGACCCGGATGCAGACCAGGTCGTCACCCGCCCCGCTGTTCGCGGTGAAGACGCCCGCCGACCCGACGACCATCACGTCGTCCCCGGGCGTGCCGACCTCGCCGGTCACCGTCACGACCTGCCCCTGGCACGTGAGGGGGTCCGCGTGGGCGGGAACGGGGCCGAGCACCGGACCGGCGAGCAGCCCGGCGACGAGGGCTGCGACATGCGCTGTCGGACGGCTGTAGGTCATGGAGTGACCTCCCGGTGAGTCATGGCTGTGACGCTGGAGACGTCGCACGAGGCCGAAAGGTTGTCTCAGTTGATCGGTGAGTCCACGACCGCGCGGAAGCGGGCGTACACCGCTTGGTCGCCGACGACGGAGATCTCCCGGTCGTCGCCCCGCTTCCACAACCAGAGATCGAGAGCGGCCGCAGGACCGTCGACGACGACGTCGGGCTCGTCGTCACCCTCGGGCGGCGTCACCACGTGGAAGTCCTCCTCGTCCGCGTACGTCGTCCCGCTGTCCGGATCGGTGCCGGTGAACGTGCCGAACCGGAGCCAGAACTGCTCGCCGGTGTCGGTCGTGTCCAGCCGCACGATGCCCTCGCCCGGCTCCCAGGACCCCCACGGCGGGCAGCCGCCGTACATCACCGCGAGGACCTCGTGCACCCCGTCGGTCGCCAGGATCGGGTCGACGTCCGACGAGGCTCCAGCGGCGAGCTCCGCGTCGATGCGGTGGACCAGCGCCTCGTGCGCCTGACGACGCAGGATGAAGCCCACGGTGTGGTCGTCGGACCAGTTCCACGCCTCGTCCGCGGGGTCCGCGCCCTCCAGCGCGTCGACGAGGTCGCGCGACCACCCGTCGAAGGTCGCCAGCAGCTCGTCGTACGACGCCGGGCGGGGCGGCTCGACCTCCTGGGGCCGCTCGGGGCGCGCACCGACCACCTCGGCCCACCACCGCTGGACGGTCGCCAGGTGCCAGAGCAGGTCGGCGGCGCTCCAGTCGGGGCAGGACGGCACCCGTGCCTCCGGGTCGCAGCCGGCGAGCACCTCGCGGAACCGCGCGGACTCGGAGCGGAGGTGGGACAGGTAGGACTCAGGAGAGAGTGGGGTCACCCGTGAACCGTAGGGGAGCGGGCCGACCGTGTGCCGCACCCATGCGGGACCCCGGTTCGACGAGTCATGCACCCCAATGTATAGTCATGCACATGTCCGTCTCAGTCGCCGTCGCCGGAGCCAGTGGGTACGCCGGGGGCGAGGTCCTCCGCCTCCTCCTCGGGCACCCCCACGTCGAGATCGGTGCCCTGACCGCGGGCTCCAACGCCGGCGAGCGCCTCGGGACGCTCCAGCCGCACCTGCTCCCGCTTGCCGACCGCGTCCTCGCCGACACGACCGTCGAGTCGCTGGCCGGCCACGACGTGGTCTTCCTCGGCCTGCCGCACGGCCAGTCGGCCGCCATCGCGCAGGCCCTGGGCGACGACACCGTCGTCATCGACTGCGGGGCGGACTTCCGGCTCACCGACCCGGCCCAGTGGCAGGCCTTCTACGGCGGCGAGCACGCAGGCTCCTGGCCCTACGGGCTGCCCGAGCTCCCCGGCCAGCGCGACCTGCTTTGCGGTGCCCGCCGGATCGCCGTCCCCGGCTGCTACCCGACTGTCTCCACGCTCGCCATAGTGCCCGCGCTCGCCGCGGGGCTGGTCGCGCCGGACGTCACCGTCGTGGCGGCCTCCGGCACCAGCGGAGCGGGCAAGGCCGCCAAGGCGCACCTGCTCGGCAGCGAGGTGATGGGCAACGCCAGCGCCTACGGCGTCGGGGGAGTGCACCGGCACACGCCCGAGATCGTCCAGAACCTCACCGGCGTCCACGGCGCCGCCGTGAAGGTGGGCTTCACGCCGCTCCTCGTGCCGATGTCCCGCGGCATCCTGGCCACCGTGCAGGCACCCCTGCTTGACGGAGTCACCCCCGCCGACGTCCGCGACGCCTACGCGGCGGCGTACAAGGACGAGCCGTTCGTGCACCTCCTGCCCGAGGGCCAGTGGCCGCAGACGCAGTCCGTGCTCGGCTCCAACGCCGTCCAGGTCCAGGTGGCCGTCGACGAGTCCGTACGACGAGTGGTGGCGGTGGCCGTGGTCGACAACCTGGCCAAGGGCACCGCCGGCGCCGCCGTCCAGTGCATGAACCTCGCCCTGGGCCTCGATGAGGCCGCCGGGCTCTCCACGATCGGACTCGCACCATGACCGTCACCACCCCCAAGGGCTTCCTCGCCTCCGGCGTCGCCGCCGGACTCAAATCCAGCGGCGGCAAGGACCTCGCCCTCGTCGTCAACCAGGGCCCCACCTACGACTCCGCCACGGTCTTCACCGCCAACCGCTGCAAGGCCAACCCCGTCCTGTGGAGCCAGGAGGTCGTGAAGGACGGCACCGTCCGCGCGGTCGTGCTCAACTCCGGTGGCGCCAACTGCTACACCGGCCCCGAAGGCTTCCAGACCACGCACGCGGTGGCCGAGAAGGTCGCAGACGGGCTGGGGTTCGGCGCGATCGACGTGGTCGTGTGCTCGACCGGTCTCATCGGCCTCGCCAACGACCGTGAGGACCTGCTGGCCGGCGTCGACGCGGCAACCGCCGCGCTCGCCGCCGATGGCGGTGTCCAGGCGGCCGAGGCGATCATGACCACCGACTCCGTCAGCAAGAACGTCGTGCTCGAGGGCGCCGGTTGGTCGATCGGGGGGATGGCGAAGGGCGCCGGCATGCTCGCCCCGCAGCTCGCCACGATGCTCGTCGTGCTGACCACCGACGCCGTCGTCCCGGCACCCGAGCTGGACGCCGCGCTCCGGGCCGCGACCCGGGTCAGCTTCGACCGGCTCGACTCGGACGGCTGCATGTCCACCAACGACACCGTGACCGTGCTCGCCAGCGGAGCCAGCGGGATCACCCCCACGCCCGAGGACTTCACCGCCGCGCTCACCCAGGCCTGCACCGACCTGGCCATGCAGCTGCTCAAGGACGCCGAGGGCGCCGACCACGAGATCGCCATCACCACGCTCCACGCCGCCTCCGAGGACGAGGCCGTCGAGGTCAGCCGCAGTGTCGCTCGCAGCAACCTCTTCAAGGCCGCCATCTTCGGCAACGACCCCAACTGGGGCCGCGTGCTGGCCAGCATCGGCACCACCTCGGCGCAGTTCGACCCGGCCGACCTCGACGTCGCCATGAACGGCGTCTGGGTCTGCCGCACCTCGACGCCCGCCGAGGACCCGGCCACGGTCGACCTCACCGGCCGCGAGGTCAGCGTGACGATCGACCTCAAGTCAGGCGACGCCCGGGCGACCGTCTGGACCAACGACCTCACCCACGCCTACGTCCACGAGAACAGCGCCTACAGCTCATGACCGAATCCAGCAGCGTCATCCAGAACCCGCGCCGGCCCGACCCCGCCAAGGCGCGCACGCTCGCCGCGGCCCTGCCCTGGCTCAAGCGCTACCACGGCCGGACCATCGTGGTGAAGTACGGCGGCAACGCCATGACCGACGACGCGCTCAAGGTCGCCTTCGCCGAGGACATCGCCTTCCTGCGCTTCGCCGGCTTCAAGCCCGTCGTGGTCCACGGCGGCGGCCCCCAGATCTCGCGGATGCTCGACAAGCTCGGCATCAAGTCCGAGTTCCGCGGCGGCCTGCGTGTGACGACGCCCGAGGCCATGGACGTCGTCCGCATGGTGCTCGTCGGCCAGGTCCAGCGCGAGCTCGTCGGCCTCATCAACCAGCACGGAGCGCTCGCCGTCGGGCTCTCCGGTGAGGACGCCGGGCTGTTCACCGCCGAGCCGACCAACACCGTCGTCGACGGCGAGGAGGTCGACCTGGGCCTCGTCGGCGAGGTCGCCAAGGTGCGGCCCGAGGCCGTGCTCGACCTGATCGAGGCCGGCCGCGTGCCGGTCGTCAGCTCGGTCGCGCCCGACGTCAACGGGCTGGTCCACAACGTCAACGCCGACACCGCGGCAGCTGCCCTCGCCATCGCGCTCGGCGCGGAGAAGCTGCTGGTCCTGACCGACGTCGAGGGGCTCTACCGCGACTACGGCAACTCCGACGACCTCATCCAGGAGATCAGCCCCGAGGCGCTCGGCGAGATGCTGCCGAGGCTCGACGCGGGCATGGTCCCCAAGATGCGCGCCTGCTACGAGGCGGTGACGGGCGGCGTGCCGCGCGCCACGGTCGTCGACGGCCGTGAGCCGCACGCCGTGCTCCTCGAGATCTTCACCGACGAGGGCGTCGGCACCCAGGTGCTGCCCGGCGTCGCCACCCGCATGCGCAAGCCCTACGCGACGGGGGAGCAGGCATGACGCCCCCGTCCGAGGTGCAGGAGCGTTACTCCGGCGCGGTGATGAACACCTTCGGGCCGCCGGCGCTCGCCCTCGCGCGCGGTGAGGGAGCGCATGTGTGGGACACCGACGGCAAGGAGTACGTCGACCTGCTCGCCGGCATCGCCGTCAACGCGCTCGGCCACGCGCACCCCGCGCTGGTGGAGGCGGTGACCGCCCAGCTCTCGACCCTCGGCCACGTCTCCAACTTCTTCGCCACGGAGCCCCAGGTCACCCTGGCCGAGAGGCTGCTCGGCCTGCTCGGTTGGACCGATGGCCGGGTGTTCTTCAGCAACTCCGGCACCGAGGCCAACGAGGCCGCCCTCAAGCTGACCCGCCGCACCGGACGCACGCGGCTCATCGCCGCCGAGGGTTCCTTCCACGGTCGCACCATGGGCGCCCTCGCCCTCACCTCGAAGGCCGCCTACCGCGAGCCCTTCCAGCCCCTTCCCGGCGACGTCACCTTCGTGCCGTACGACGACGTGGCAGCGCTCGAGGCGGCCGTTGACGACACCGTCGCCGCGGTCGTGCTGGAGCCGATGCAGGGGGAGGCAGGGGTCATCGTGCCGTCGCCCGACTACCTCGCCGCCGCCCAGCGGATCGCCCGGAGCCACGGCGCCCTGCTCTGGCTCGACGAGGTGCAGACAGGCATCGCCCGCACCGGGGCCTGGTTCGCCCACCAGCTGCTCGACGGGATCGAGCCGGACGTCGTCACCCTCGCCAAGGGTCTCGGCGGCGGGATCCCGATCGGCGCCACGGTGGCCAGGGGAGAGGCGGCGACGCTGCTGCAGCCCGGCAACCACGGCACCACCTTCGGCGGCAACCCCGTCGCGACGGCAGCCGCGCTCGCCGTCCTCGACACCATCGAGTCCGACGACCTGCTCGGGGCGACCCTCGCGCGCGGCGACCAGCTCGCTGGTCTGCTCGCCAAGCAGGCCGGCATCGTCGAGGTGGCCGGCGCCGGGCTGATGCGGGGCGTCGAGCTCGACGGCCCGTACGCCGTCCAGGCCGTCGCGGCCGGGCGCGAGGCGGGCTTCATCCTCAACGCGACCGGGCCCTCGCGCCTGCGGTTCGTGCCGCCGCTGGTGATCACCGAGAGCGACCTCGACGCACTCGACGCCGCACTGCCCGCCATCCTCGACACCGCTCGCGCCCAGGAGGCCAGCTCATGACCCGCCACTTCCTCCGCGACGACGACCTGTCGCCGGCCGAGCTGCTCGAGGTCCTCGACCTGGCCGACGCGATGAAGGCCGAGCCCTTCGACCCCAAGCCGCTCGGCGGCCCCCGGACCGTCGCGCTCGTCTTCGACCGCCCGACGCTGCGCACCCAGGTCTCCTTCGCCGCCGGCATCGCGGAGCTCGGCGGCAACCCGATGACCGTCGACGGCGGCCTCGCAGCCATGGGGTCGCGCGAGGGCGTCGAGGACGTCGCCCGCATCCTCGGTCGCCAGGCGGCCGCCATCGTCTGGCGCACCGCGCACCAGAGCGACGTGGTGACCATGGCCGACCATGCCGGCGTGCCCGTCCTCAACGCCCTGACCGACGAGTTCCACCCGTGCCAGCTGCTGGCCGATCTCCAGACGGTCCGCGAGCACAAGGGTCGACTCGCAGGCGTCCGGGCCGCGTTCGTCGGCGACGGCGCCTGCAACATGGGCAACTCCTGGGTGCTGGCGGGTGCGTCCGCCGGCCTGCACGTCGTCGTCGGCGCCCCCGAGGGCTTCACCCCCGATGCCGACGTGGTCGCCCGGGCGCGGGAGATCGCGCAGGACACCGGCGGCTCGATCGAGCTCACGAGCGACCCAGTCGAGGCGGTGGCCGGCGCCGACGTCGTCGTCACGGACTCGTGGGTGAGCATGGGCCGCGAGGAGGAGTCCGGCGACCGGCTGCGGATCTTCCCGCCCTACGGTGTGACCGAGGAGCTCCTCGCCCACGCCGACCCGGAGGCCATCGTCATGCACTGCCTCCCCGCCTACCGTGGCAAGGAGATCGCCGAGGCCGTCATCGAGGGACCGCAGTCGGTGGTGTGGGACGAGGCCGAGAACCGCCGGCACGCCCAGAAGGCGGTCCTGACCTGGCTCCTCGAGCGATCGTGAGCAGCCAGATGACCGCCGTCACGCCGCTGACCAAGAGCGCCCGCCACCAGCGGATCATCGACATCGTCACCGCTCACCCGGTGCGCTCCCAGACCGAGCTCGCCGACCTGCTCGCCGACCACGGCGTCCGCGTCACGCAGGCCACGCTGAGCCGCGACCTCGTCGAGCTCGACGCGGTCAAGGTGCGCAGCACCGACGGCGCGCTCGTGTACGCAGTGCCGGGGGAGGGCGGTGACCGCTCCGTCGTGGCCCCCCGCGAGAGCGCGGCCGGCCGCGACCGGCTGGCCAGGCTGTGCGCCGAGCTGCTCGTCAGCGCCGAGGCCAGCGCCAACCTGGTCGTGCTCCGCACGCCCCCCGGTGCCGCCCAGTTCTTGGCCAGCGCCTTCGACAAGGCCGACCTCGGCGACATCCTCGGCACCATCGCCGGCGACGACACCCTCCTGGTGATCGGCCGCGACCCCCTGGGCGGTGACGCGCTCGCGCAGCGCTTCCTCGACCTGGCCAACGACCCGCACCACTCATCCGCACCCACCACTTCGAAGGACGTCCTGTGAGCAAGGTCCTCACCTCCCTCCCCGTCGGCGAGCGCGTCGGCATCGCCTTCTCCGGGGGCCTCGACACCTCCGTGGCGGTCGCCTGGATGCGCGCCAAGGGAGCCGTGCCGTGCACCTACACGGCCGACATCGGGCAGTACGACGAGCCCGACATCTCCGGCGTGCCCACCCGCGCCCTCCAGTACGGCGCCGAGCTGGCGCGCGCTGTCGACTGCAAGACCCAGCTGGTCGAGGAGGGCCTGGCCGCTCTCGCCTGCGGCGCCTTCCACATCCGTTCGGGAGGCCGGGTCTACTTCAACACCACGCCCCTCGGCCGGGCTGTCACGGGCACGATGCTGGTGCGCGCGATGCACGACGACGACGTCAACATCTGGGGCGACGGCTCCACCTTCAAGGGCAACGACATCGAGCGGTTCTACCGCTACGGCCTGCTCGCCAACCCCGACCTGCGCATCTACAAGCCGTGGCTCGACGCCGACTTCGTCACCGAGCTCGGTGGCCGGCACGAGATGAGCGCCTGGCTCACCGAGCACCAGCTGCCCTACCGCGACAGCCAGGAGAAGGCGTACTCCACCGACGCCAACATCTGGGGCGCCACCCACGAGGCGAAGACCCTCGAGCACCTCGACGTGTCGCTGGAGACCGTCGAGCCGATCATGGGTGCGAAGTTCTGGGACCCGGCGGTCGCCATCGAGCCCGAGGACGTCACGATCCGCTTCGACCAGGGCCGCCCCGTCGCCATCAACGGGATCCGCTACGACGACCCGGTCGCGCTGGTCCACGAAGCCAACACGATCGGCGGACGTCACGGGCTGGGCATGTCCGACCAGATCGAGAACCGGATCATCGAGGCCAAGTCGCGCGGCATCTACGAGGCCCCTGCCATGGCGCTGCTCTTCATCGCCTACGAGCGCCTCGTCAACGCGATCCACAACGAGGACACCGTCGCTCAGTACCACAACGAGGGCCGCAAGCTCGGCCGGCTGCTCTACGAGGGGCGTTGGCTCGACCCGCAGGCGCTGATGATCCGGGAGTCGATCCAGCGCTGGATCGCCTCGCTCGTCACCGGCGAGGTCACCCTCCGGCTCCGTCGCGGCGACGACTACACCCTCCTGCGTACCGACGGCCCGGCCTTCTCCTACCACCCCGACAAGCTCTCGATGGAGCGCACCGACAACGCCGCCTTCGGCCCGACCGACCGGATCGGCCAGCTGACGATGCGCAACCTCGACATCGCCGACTCGCGCGCCAAGCTCGAGCTGTACGCCGCCCAGCCGCTCGACCAGGGCCAGGTGCTGGTCGAGCACGGCACCCTGTTCGGTGCCATCGAGTCCGGCGGGTACGACAAGATCACCGACAACCCGTCCGCCGAGGCGGCCGACGAGACCGCGCTCGACCACGCGGCGATGGAGTTCGGGACCGACTGATGAGCGAGCTCAGCACGACCAACGAGGGCAAGCTGTGGGGCGGCCGGTTCGAGGGCGGGCCGTCGCCGGAGCTGGAGGCCCTCTCACGGTCCACCCACTTCGACTGGCGCCTCGCGCTCTACGACATCGCTGGCTCCCATGCCCATGCCAAGGCGCTCGGGGCCGCCGGTCTGCTGACGGCCGATGAGGAGAACGAGCTGCATCGTGGTCTCGACGTGCTCACGAAGGCGTTCACCTCCGGACGACTGCACCCGTCGGCGTCCGACGAGGACGTCCACGGCGCGCTCGAGCGCCTGCTGATCGAGGAAGTGGGTCCGGAGATCGGCGGGAAGCTTCGCGCGGGCCGGTCGCGCAACGACCAGATCGCCACGCTCTTCCGGTGCTACCTGCTCGACCACGGGCGCGCGGTGGCGAGGCTGGTCCTCGACCTTGTGGAGGCGCTCGCCGACCAGGCCGACACACATCTCGGGGCGATCATGCCGGGACGCACGCACCTCCAGCACGCGCAGCCCGTGCTGTTGTCCCATCACCTGCTGGCGCACGCCTGGGCGCTGCTGCGTGATGTCGACCGGCTGGGGGACTGGCAGGACCGGGTCCGTTCGGACTCGCCGTACGGCTCCGGAGCGCTCGCAGGCCAAAGCCTGGGCCTCGACCCGGAGCTGGTGGCGAACGAGCTCGGGTTCACTGGCTCGAGTGCCAACTCGATCGACGGCACCGCCTCGCGGGACTTCGTGGCGGAGTTCGCCTTCGTGTGTGCCCAGATCGGGATCGACATCTCGCGGATCGCCGAGGAGATCATCCTGTGGGCGACCAGGGAGTTCGACTTCGTGACCCTCCACGACTCGTGGTCGACCGGGTCGAGCATCATGCCGCAGAAGAAGAACCCCGACATCGCTGAGCTCGCCCGTGGCAAGTCCGGGCGCCTGGTCGGGAATCTCACCGGGCTCCTCACGACGCTCAAGGCGCTGCCGCTCGCCTACAACCGCGACCTCCAGGAGGACAAGGAGCCGGTCTTCGACTCCCTCGACACCCTCACGGTGCTCCTCCCGGCTTTCACCGGCCAGGTCGCGACGCTGGTCTACAACACCGAGCGCATGGCCGAGCTCGCCCCCCAGGGCTTCTCGCTGGCGACGGACATCGCCGAGTGGTTGGTGCGCGAGGGCACCCCCTTCCGAGTCGCGCACGAGCTGGCCGGCGCCTGCGTACGCGCGGCCGAGGCCAAGGGGACCGATCTCGACGGCCTGACCGACGAGGAGTTCGCCGCGATCTCCCCCCTGCTCACACCGCAGGTGCGCCTCGTGCTCACCGCCGAGGGCTCGGTCGAGTCACGCAACGGCAGGGGCGGCACCGCCCCTGAGCGAGTCCGCGAGCAGCTCGCCGAGCTGCGGGACATGAGCACCGGTCACCGTGAGCGCCTGGGCTGAGGGCGACCCCGTCGAGGTCGCGCCGCGGCTGCTGGGAGCCGTGCTCACGCACGGCGGGGTCTCCGTGCGCCTCACCGAGGTCGAGGCGTACGCCGGCCCCGCGGACCCTGGTTCCCACGCCTACCGCGGCCCGACAGCGCGCAACGCGGTCATGTTCGGCCCGCCGGGCCACCTCTACGTCTACTTCGTGTACGGGATGCACCACTGCGCCAACCTGGTGACCGGCCCCGACAGCGACCCCGGCGCGGTGCTGCTGCGCGCCGGCGAGGTGGTGGCGGGACTGGACCTTGCGCGGGAGCGACGCCCCGGCAGCAGTGACCGCGACCTGGCGCGCGGTCCGGCCCGTCTGTGCCAGGCGCTCGGGATCGACCTCTCCCACAACGGCGTACGTCCCGTGCTAGAGCCGGGGGAGACGCCGCTCGAGATCAGCTCCGGACCACGGGTGGGCCTGCGCCACGCGGCCGACACGCCGTGGCGGTTCTGGGTGAGCGGCGACCCGACGGTCAGCACCTACCGGCCGGCGGCTCCCAGGCCTCGCGCAGGCCGCTGACCTGCGCCTTTGCGAAGACGCCACCCCCGGTTTGGCATGCTCGTGGGACAGGGTCTACAGTTCTACTCGTCGCTGCAAGTGGCGCCGCCTCCTGGCCAGAAGGTCAGCTGAGGCGGAAACCGGCACCGACCAACTGAAGCACGAGGCTCACCTGAGTTTGACGGTGAGCGCCGAGCCCGGTAAGTTTTTGCAGGTTGCCCCGCGACCGGACCAGCCCAGCTGGCGAGGAACGGGTGCGTCTGATTCTTGAGAACTCAACAGTGTGTTTGATTAGTCGACGAATTAGTTTGTTTTGCCCCGTTGGCATCGATCTTTGTGGT
>NZ_JAFMZM010000005.1 GCF_024436375.1 Nocardioides astragali
CCGCCGATGCGGTGCTCGAGGCCGGGGGTGCCGGGGATCGCCCACGGGCGGGCCAGGGTGGCGTCGTCACGCAGGTAGGGCCAGAACTCGGCATCCTCCCCTTCGCCGTGGTTGGTCTGGGTGGCGAAGTCGGGGTCGATGGTGGGGAGCTCGTCGAGGGAGGGGATGCGCCAGGGTTCGGAGCCGTTGGCGAGGTAGCCGTCGGAGAGGATGATGACGGGGGTGCGGTAGGTGATCGCGATCCGGACCGCTTCCACGGCGGCGTCGAAGCAGTCGCCGGGGGATTGGGGGGCGATGATCGGCAGGGGTGCTTCGCCGTTGCGTCCGAACATCGCCTGGAGCAGGTCGGCCTGCTCGGTCTTGGTCGGCAGGCCGGTCGAGGGGCCGCCGCGTTGGACGTCGACGACGATGAGCGGCAGCTCGGTCATCACGGCCAGGCCGATGGCCTCGGACTTCAGCGACACCCCCGGACCCGAGGTGGTGGTGACGCCGAGCTGGCCGACGAACGCGGCACCGATGGCGGCCCCGACGCCGGCGATCTCGTCCTCGGCCTGGAACGTGGTGACCCCGAACCCCTTGTGCTTGGACAGCTCGTGGAGGATGTCGGAGGCCGGGGTGATCGGGTAGGAGCCCAAGAACACCTGGAGCCCGGACTGCACGCCGCCGGCGATGAGGCCGTAGGACAGGGCCAGGTTGCCGGTGATGTTGCGGTAGGTGCCCGCCGGCATCGGGGCGGGCTTGACCTCGTAGCGCACGATGAACGTCTCGGTGGTCTCCCCGAAGTTCCAGCCCGCCTTGAACGCCGCGAGGTTCGCGTCGCGGATGTCGGGGACCTTCGCGAACCGCTTGGTCAAGAACGCATCGGTGGTCTCGGTCGGACGGCCGTACATCCACGACAACAACCCGAGCGCGAACATGTTCTTGGCCCGCGAGGCGTCCTTGCGGGACAGCCCGAACTCCTTGACCGCCGCCACCGTCATCCCGGTCAGGTCCACCGGATGCACCGCGTACTCGCCCAGCACGTCCCCATCGAGCGGGTTCGCGGTGTAGCCGGCCTTGGTGAGGTTGCGGGCGGTGAAGTCGTGGGTGTCGACGATGATCGTCGCGCCCTTGGGCAGGTCCCCCAGGTTGGCCCGCAGCGCCGCCGGGTTCATCGCGACCAGCACGTCCGGGGCATCACCCGCGGTGAGGATGTCGTGGTCGGCGAAGTGCACCTGGAACGACGACACCCCCGGCAACGTGCCCTGCGGAGCACGGATCTCGGCCGGGAAGTTCGGCAGCGTCACCAAGTCGTTGCCGAACGCGGCCGTCTCCTGGGTGAACCGGTCACCGGTCAGCTGCATCCCATCACCAGAGTCCCCGGCGAACCGGATGATCACGCGATCCAGCTGCTTGACCTGCTTCACGGATGGAGTCACCGCCTCAGGCCTCGAGGAGGGCGATGGCCCGCTCCGGGCAGGAGCCGGCAGCATTGCGCGCGAGATCGACCTGGTCGGCCGGCACGGCGATCTCCTGGCCTCGGACGGTCACGTAGCCCTCGTCGTCGTCCTCGAGCAGGTCAGGGGCGAGGGTGTAGCAGCGCCCGTGCCCCCGGCAGAGGTCAGCGCCGACGCTCAGCTTCATGCCGTCACCTCCCACGTCAGCGGCAGCGACAGCAGAGTCAGCATCGCTCCGCCTCCGCGCTCCATCAACGGCTCGTCTGCTGCCACCTCGAAGTCCGGGATGACCCGCAACCACTCCTCGACGGCGACCTGCATGACCATGCGGGCCAGGTGCGCGCCGAGACAGCGGTGGGGACCACCTGCGAAGCCGAGGTGGTTGTTGGACTTGCGGTCCACGATGAACTCGTCCGGCTGGTCGTAGACCCGAGGGTCCCGGTTGGCGCCGGACACGAGCCCGTAGACCATGTCGCCCTTGCGCAGCGGGCAGCCGTGGAACTCGGTGTCCTGGGCCACCTTGCGGCCGTCGCCGAAGATGATCGTGTAGAGGCGCAGGGACTCCTCGACCGCGGACGGGATGAGGGCGGGCTCGGCGATCAGCCTGCGTCGGTCGTCCGGGTTGTCCGCCAGGTGACGGAAGAGGTAGCCGAGCTGCCCACGGGTCGTGTCCAGCCCCGCCAGGACGAGCACCGTGAGGATGTCGAGGATCAGGTCGTCGCCGAGCGGCGTGTCGTCCACGCTGCTGTGCATCAGCAGCGAGACGAAGTCGTTCTCACGCGGCTGCGCCTCGCCTCGACGAGCCTCCAGCACGTCGATCCAGTACTGCCGGATCCCGCCGAGCGCCGCACCCATCGCCTGCTGCTGCTCGAGGTCACCGCCGAAGCCGGCGAAGAAGTCCTCCACCCAGGGGACGAAGAGGTCGGCGTCGGAGCCGGGCACGCCGATGATCGTCAGGAAGATCTCGGTGGGCAGCCGCATCGCGAAGTCGGTGACGAAGTCGCACTCACCCCGAGCGGCGAGGTCGGCCACCAGGCGCTGGCCGATCTCGTGGGCCTGGGGGGCCACCCGGCCGACCGCGTTGGGGGCGAACCAGCGGCTGATCAGCTGGCGGTACTTGGCGTGGTCCGGCGGGTCGATCTGGGTCGGGACGAACCGGTAGGCCGGCTCCGGGTCCCACGGCGTGATCGACTCGCTCGAGAAGATCTCGGGGTGCTGGTACATCTCGCGCACCTCGTCGTAGCGCGTGAAGACCCAGTAGCCCTGCGCGTGGGTGTTGAAGAACGTGGGGCTCTCCTCACGCAGCTCGTTGGCCTTCTGCCAGTGGCTGCCGACCTCCAGTGGAGGGGAGGCGTCCAGGTGGATGACCGGACATCCGCCAGGCACTCGGTCGGCGATCTGGGGCTGGTCACCCGCTGCCGGTTCGGTCACGGTCATCGCACTCTCGCTTCTTTCGCAGGGACTAAAACTGAGTTCGGTTCAGTTTGAACTGTAACGTGGCTCACACGGGGCCGCAAGGCCCGATTGTGCGGCTTGGACGACGAGTCGAGGCCGAAGGCTCACGCCTCGGTCCGTCGCCGGACGGTCCCGTCGGCCAGCCGATCCATGCCGTCGCGTGCACGGGTCATCCGTCTCCCGGGAAGGGGGGTGGGTGGTGGTCCGGCACCGCCGAGCGGTGCCGGACACACCTCGGTGACGGCTCAGGCCTTGCCCCAGAGCTTCTTCCACTGGGCTTCGTAGTCCTCGACGACCGGGAACGCCGCTGACGTGTCGTCCGGCGCCGTGTCCTTCTTGACCAACCAGTACGGAGGGCCGGCGTCGATGAGCGGGACGCCAGCCCAGTGCCGCGCCAGCGCATCGAGCATCAGGTAGTCGTAGGAATAGAGGTCGGCCGGGACGAGCGCCGCGATGGCCCCGGCCTCCATGTCGGCGAAGTTCTGCGACCCGCCGCCCTGGCCGACGACGGTGACCTTGTCGCCGAGCCCGGCGGCGTTGAGTGCGGCCGGCAGACCGGCTCCCAGTGCGTCAGTCACGGACAGGGCCACGTAGTTCACCTGCGGGTGGCTGCGCAGGTAGGAGACGATCCGGTCGGGAGCGTCCTTGCCCAGCGAGGTCAGCGGGATGTCGATGCTGTCGACGCTGCACGAGGAGCAGTACTCGCCCATCGCCTCCTCGAAGGTCTCGCCGACCTGCTCCAGGATCTCGAACGCGGAGATGTTCACGTACAGCGCGTGCGCCTTGCCGCCGCTGTCGCTGACGACCTCGGCGGCGAGGTAGTCGCCGATCGGGCCGTTCTGCCCGGCCGTCGCGGTGTTGTAGAGCAGCCCGTCGCCCGCAGCGGCCAGCGAGCAGCACGTCACGAACTGCACACCGGCCTTCTTGGCATCGGCGATCTGCTTGGCATAGGCGTCGGCGTCCGCGGCATTGAGGATGACGGCGTCCGAGCCGTTGCGGATCGCCGCGTCGATGGCGCCCTGGACCTTCTCGGGCGAGCCGTCAGTTGCGACCTGTTCGACGGTCCAGCCGAGCGTGGCTGCGCCCTCAGCCAGGATCGGTCCCTGGATGGCGCAGGCCTCGACGCCGCAGCTGACGAAGGTGATCTTCTTGCCCGTGGGGATCGGCTTGTCGATCGGCGTGTCGATGGGGATCGAGGTGGGCCGGACAGCCGCCTCGGCGACCGTCTCCTTGGCTTCCTCCAAGCCGGCGGTGTCTACTGACGACGACGAGGTTGCCTCGCTGGTGGAGCCACAGGCGGAGACGGCGAGCAGGAGGGCGACTACCGGGACGGCCGTTGCCATCCACTTGCCACGCCGACCCGTGCGTGGGCATTGTGCGGACATGATTCTCACTTTCTGTGTGGAACTGCCGGTCCCGAGACGTTGGGGGTGTTCATCGCGACGAGACGCAAGGCCCGATCAGCGGTGGAGCTGGTTCAGCACGGCCGCCACCTGGTCGGGGATCGACACCATGGCCATGTGGCCGGACTCCAGGAACACGGTGTCGCCACCGACGATCCGGGACGAGCGTTCCTGCAGGTCGGGCGGGTAGCAGTGGTCCTGGGTCAGCCGCACGTAGGTGCGGGGCACGTCCACCGTCAAGCCCGAGAGGTCGACGACCTCCGACAACAAGGCGGCTGACTCGTCGACGACCTGGTCCAGGGTCCAGGCGGTGTCGGGTTCGGAGAGGTCGTTGCACAGCATGGCCTCAGCGCCCGCTCGGTCCTGGTGGTAGATGCCGTCGCCGATCGAGGACTCGACTGCCGACCGGACCTCGGAGTCGATCTGGTCGAGCACCCGGGTGCCGTCCTGAGGAACCACGGCAGAGAGGAACACGACGTGGCGCAGGCGCGGCGCCAGCGCCGCCATGGCGCGGGGGACGGAGACGCCGGCGAAGGAGTGGGCCACCAGGACGATGTCGGAGAGGTCGGCATCCAGGACGTCCCGGACGATCGCGTCCTCGCAGTCGGTGAGGGTCACCGACCTGAGATCGATGTCTGACCGTGCTGCGCGCCCCGGTAGGTCGACGGCGATGGTGTCGCCGTCGAGGAGTGGGACGAGCCGCTGCCAGCACTCGGCACTCATGCCGGCGCCGTGGACGAGTACGAAGGACATGCGTGCCTCTTGTGTGTCGGGCGGATGGGTGAGCTGATGGATCGAGACGATCGCTGGGTCCGGCACCGACGAGCTCGGTGCCGGACCCACCGTCACGTGGTCAGGACTTGCCCCAGAGAGCCTTGAACTGCGCTTCCGTGTCGAGCACGAGCGGGAACGGCTTCGACGTGTCGTCGGGAGCCGTGTCCTTCTTGACCAGCCAGAACTGCGGTCCGGCCTCGCCGACCGGGACTCCCGCCCAGTGCCGCGCCAGGGCGTCGATCATCAGGTAGTCGTAGGCGTAGAGGTCGGTCGGGACCAGCGCCTCGATGTCGCCGGCTTCCATGTCGGCGAAGTTCTGCGAGCCGCCGCCCTGGCCGACGATGGTGACCTTGTCCGCGAGCCCGGCGGCCTTCAGAGCGGCGGGCAGACCGGCGCCGAGTGCGTCACTGACGGACAGGGCGATGTAGTTGACGTCCGGGTGGCTGCGGAGGTACGAGACGATCCGGTCGGGGGCGTCCTTGCCGAGCGAGGTCAGGGGGATGTCGAGGGAGTCGACGGTGCACGAAGGGCAGTACTCCTTCATCCCTGCCTCGAACGTCTCGCCGACCTTCGCCAGGATCTGGAACGCCGAGATGTTCACGTAGAGCGCGTCGGCCTTGCCGCCGCTGTCGCTGACGACCTCGGCTGCGAGGTAGTCACCGATCGGAGCGTTCTGCTCGGAGGTCGCGGTGTTGAAGAGGAGCCCGTCGCCCGTGGTCGCGAGCGAGCAGCAGGTCACGAACTGCACGCCGGCAGCTGCGGCATCGGCGATCTGCTTGGCGTAGGCGTCCCGGTCGGCCGCGTTGAGGATGACAGCGTCGGAGCCGTTGCGGATCGCTGCGTCGATGGCGCCCTGCACCTTCTCGGGCGAGCCGTCGGTCGCCACCTGGTCGACGGTCCAGCCGAGGATGCCTGCGGCCTCAGCCAGGATCGGGCCCTGGATCGCGCAGGCCTCGACGCCGCAGCTGACGAAGGTGATCTTCTTGCCGGTGGGGATCGGCTTGTCGATCGGCGTCGTGACGGTGATCTTCGTCGGCCGCACCGCGGCCTTGGCGACCGTCGCCTCGGCAGCCTCGAGGCCGGCGTTGTCGACGGGCGCGTCCGAGGACGCGTTGCTTTCGGAGCCACACGCGGAAGCGGCGAGCAGAAGGGCGACGACCGAGACGGCCGTGCCTGCCCAGCTCGAACGCCTGCCGAGGCGAGGACGGAGTGCGGTCATGATTCCTACTTTCGTTGTGGACTGCTGGGTGCCGAGACGCTGAAGTTCCCTCGCAACAGATGTGCGCGAGCGGTCATGCTGAGACGTCCTTGCTGGGGGCGGTGGCGTCGTCGCCGTGGGAGGGCTCATCGAGAGCTGCGGGGCGCGCGGCGAGGGTCGTACGCCGCTGCAGGCCGGTGACCATCAACGCCGCGATCAGCACGATGCCCACGAACAGGGCTCCGGACCACTGAGGCGCGTTGGCCAGGCCCAGCCCGGTCGTGCCGGTCCCGAGGAGCAGCACCGCGATCAGGGTGCCGCCGGCGTTGAACCTGCCGTTCTTGAGCTGGGTGGCGCCCAGGAAGACCGCCGCGAAGCCCGGGAGAAGGTAGGGCGTGCCCGCAGTGGGCGAACCGCCGCCCAGGATCGAGGCCAGCACGATGCCGGCGGATCCTGCCAGCACTCCGGATGTCACCAGAGCCAGGAACTGCAACCGGGCGACCTTGACGCCGGCCAGCCGCGCCGCGTCGGGATTGAAGCCGACGGCGTACAGACGTCGTCCGGTCGCGGTGTGCTCGAGGAGGTACCAGATGCCGACGGCCACGACCGCGAAGTAGAAGACGGGCAGCGTGATACCGCCGACGGTGGTCTGTCCGATCGTGGCGAACCCGCCTGCCAGCTTCGCGTCGCTGATCGGCGTGTCGTTGGTGACCATCGTGATCAGCGCCTGGATCAGCGAGCCGGTGGCGAGGGTGGCGATGAACGAGTCGATCTTCATGGCCACCACGACCGTTGCATTGATGAGGCCGACGACGAGACCGATGAGCACGCCCAGGAGGACCGCGAGGACCAGCGGCACGCCGTCGACGACGAAGTGGGCGACCGCGACACCGCAGAGCGTCATGTTGAGGGCGAACGACAGGTCGAACACCCTGGCCGCGAGCGGGATGGTGACCGAGAGGGCGGCCAGCCCGGTGATGGCGTTGGAGTTCAGGATCTGCTTGGCGGTCATCAGGTTGGGGAACGTCTCGGGCACCCAGATCGAGAAGACCACGATGATCGCGAGCCACACGTAGACGGCTCCGACCTTGTCGAACGCCAGGAGGGTCGCCCAGCGCGAAGCGGCACTCGTGGTGGTTCGCCGCGACTCGCGCGGCACGGCCGGCGTCACGACCTCGTCCTCTGTCTTCACGCTCATTGCTCCGCTCCTTCGATGGCTCTGATCAGCACGTTCTTCGTCAGCCCCTCGGCTTCCAGCTCCTCGGCCACGACGCCGCCCCGGAGCACGAGGATCCGCGTGCACAGGGCGAGCAGGTCGCCCTCGTCGGAGGAGGCGACGACGACCGTCAGTCCGTCGGCGGCCAGGTCGGCGATGATCTGGTAGATGGACACACGGGTGCCGATGTCGACGCCGGCGGTCGGCTCGCACAGCACGAGCACGCGGGGGCTCACCGCCAGGCAGCGCGCGAGGATGACCTTCTGCTGGTTGCCGCCGCTGAGCGTCGAGATCGGGGCCGACGGACCGGTGCTGACCACCCCGAGACGCCGGCTCCACGACCGGACGAGGGTGGCCTCGTCCTTGGCCGAGAGTCGACCTCGGCTGCCGAGGCGCCGAAGGGCCGACAGCGAGATGTTCTCGCCGACCGTGAACTCGGCGACGACCGCCTCCGTCTGCCGGTCGGCCGGGACGATCGGGATGTCGAGGTCGGCGGCGCGCTGGACGTCGTACCAGTCGGGGGAGACGGTCGGGAGGCGGATCTCTCCCCGCGCGAGCTCACCGGCCTTGCCGGCCAGCACGTAGGGCAGCTCGAGAGCGCCGGCACCGGCGAGTCCGGCGATGCCGAGGATCTCGCCGGCTCGGGCCTCGAGGTCGACGCCGCGCAGCCACTTGCCGTGGATCCCGCGCGCCTCGATCGTGACGGGTTGGTCGACCTGCTCCACCACGGTGGCCCGGAAGTCCGGATCGATGTCGTCGCCGACCATCCGGCTGGCGAGGCTCCGCGAGTCGAGGCTCCCGACGTCGTACGTGCCGACGCGCCGCCCGCCACGCAGGACGGTGACCCTGTCGGCGAGCGAGAAGATCTCGTCCATCCGGTGCGACACGTAGAGCACGCTCGTGCCCCGTCGGCGCACCTCGGCGACGACCTCGAAGAGTCGCTCGACCTCCTCGTGGGGGAGCACGGCGGTGGGCTCGTCGAGCACGAGGACGCCACCGCCGTCCCAGCCCTGCAACGCAGCGGCGATCGCCACGACCGTCCGCTGCACCGGGGTCGCGGCAGCGAGGGGACGGTGGATGTCGAGGTCGACGTCGAAGGCGGCGAGCACCCTGCGGGTCTCGGCCTCCTGCTGGCGCCAGAGCACCCGACCGCCGCGGCCGCGGGCGAAGCCGCCGTGCAGGGCCAGGTTGTCCTGGGCGCTGAGCTCGAGGATGAGGCCGAGGTCCTGGTGGACGAAGCGCAAGCCGTCGGGCACCGACCTGCCCACCTCGAAGGGGACCCCGTCCATCTCGGCGTGGGCGCCCGGGTCCGCCGAGTGGTAGCCCGCGAGCAGCTTGATGAGCGTCGACTTGCCCGAGCCGTTCTGCCCCATGAGGGCGTGGACCTCGCCCGGTGCGATCTCGAGCGACACGTCGTCGAGGGCCCGGGTTCCGGGGAACGTCTTGGAGAGGTGCTGGACGTCCAGCACGGGTCCGTGCCGGGGGGGCGGTGCGGCATCGGGGGCCGTACCGGAGCGCAGATCGACCTGCGGAACGCGCATGGGATTCGCCGCCTTTCCCACCGTCAGACGAGGTGAGTTGAATTCACTTCGGTTGGAACCATGGCACGTCGAGGGTGTGACCGCAACCACATGGCGGCACAAATTTCTCCGCTGGTTCCGGCTCTTGTGGTCCTCGTCACCATGCTCTAAATTGAATCGAACTGGGTTCAATTCGAGCCCGTCACGTGCACCGGCACCACGAGTCCGTCACCGAGTGGAGGCATCCCATGTCAACGATCGATCACCAGGCGTTCTTCATCGACGGAGGCTGGCGCCAGGCCCAGACCGACGACCGCTTCGAGATCGTCTCCCCGCGCTCGGAGCAGGTCATCGGGCACGTGCCCGCGGCGTCCAGGGCGGACATCGACGCCGCCGTCGGAGCCGCTCGCCGGGCCTTCGACGAAGGGGAGTGGCCCCGGCTGACGCCGGCCGAGCGAGCCGACTACCTCACCCGCATGGCGGACGCGATCGCCAAGCGTCAGGAGGAGCTCGCCGAGCTCATCACCGAGGAGCTCGGCTGCACGCTGTTCCTCTCCCAGGTCTACCAGGTCGTTTCGCCGGTGATGAGCCTCAACTACAACGCCGAGATCGGCCGCGGGCTGGTCACCGACCAGGTGCGCCTCAGTGACCTCGGTCCGCTGGCGGCGAGCTCCGAGGGCGGCAGCATCATCCCGATGGCCGGCGCCAGCCTCGTGACCCAGGAGCCGGTCGGCGTGGTGGCCGCGTTCCCGGCCTACAACTTCGCGTTCCCGGCGGTGCCGCAGAAGGTGGCGCCCGCCCTCATCGCCGGGTGCACCGCGGTGGTCAAGGTGACCGAGCCCAACCCGCTGGCGACCTTCATCTACGGAGACATCTGCGCCGAGATCGGTCTGCCGCCCGGTGTCATCAACATCGTCGCCGCGCGGGCGCCGGAGGCGGAGTACCTCGTCCGTCACCCGGGCGTGGACATGGTCAGCTTCACCGGGTCGGTGCAGACCGGCGCCAGGATCGCCGCCGCGTGTGGCGAGCTCATCCGTCCCTGCGTGCTCGAGCTCGGTGGCAAGTCCGCGGCGATCGTCCTCGACGACGCCAAGCTCGAGGACGCGCTGCCGGTGCTCATCGGCGCGAGTGTCGGCACCAACGCAGGACAGAGCTGCGTCGCGCTCACCCGCCTCGTCGTCCCCGCAGCGCAGTACGACGACTACGCCGAGGCGCTCGTCGAAGGGTTCAGGTCCCTGAAGATCGGTGACCCGATGGAGGCCGACACGGTCATCAGCCCGTTGGTCACCGAGCGTCAGCGCGACCGCGTGGAGGAGTACGTCGAGCTCGCCCGCAAGGAGGGCGCCACGATCGCCACCGGCGGCCGTCGACCGGCGGGCCTCGGCCGTGGCTGGTACTTCGAGCCGACCCTGGTCACGGACGCCGACAACTCCATGCGGGTGTCTCGCGAGGAGATCTTCGGCCCGATGACCTGCCTCATCGCCCATCACGGCGAGGACGACGCGATCCGGATCGCCAACGACAGCGAGCTGGGCCTGTCGGGCGCCGTGTTCACGGCCGACGACGTCCACGGGTTCGAGGTCGCCCGCAAGGTGCGAGCCGGCACGTTCTCGGTGAACACCTTCGCCGCGGACCTCGGCTCGCCGTTCGGCGGCTACAAGAAGTCCGGCATCGGGCGCGAGCACGGGCCGACGGCCTACCAGGAGTTCCTGCACTACAAGACGATCTCGGTCGACCCCAGCCGGGCCCTCCCCGAGTCCGTGACGGCCGGCGTGCCCCGCGGCACCGGCCCGGGCACGCACTGAGTCCGCCGGAGCAGGCGATGGATGACCAGTTCCCGCACGTCTTCTCACCGTTGCGCATCGGCGGCTTCGACGTCCGGAACCGACTGGTGGCCCTGCCCGCCGGGACGAGCCTGGTCGAGCACGGCATCCCCACGCACGGCGACGTCGAGCACTTCGAGAGGCTCGCGGCCGGGGGTGTCGGGCTGGTCGTCGCTGGTGCGATGGTCGTGCACCCGACGTCCGCGCTGAGGTCCGGCAAGCTGGTCGAGGCCTACCTCGACGCGGTCGTACCGGCGATGGCGGCGAAGGCCGACGTCGTCCACCGCCACGGCGCGAGGTTGGTCGGGCAGCTGTGCCACCTCGGACGCGAGTTCATCGGCGGCGAGTCCGACCACGCTCCGGTGGCCCCGTCGGCGATCAAGACCGTCCGCGACGCCTATCCGCCGCACGTCCTCACGCACCGCGAGATCGACGACATCGTCGAGGGCTGGCGGGTGTCGACCACGCACCTGGTCGAGGCCGGGCTCGACGGGGTGGAGATCCATGCGGCGCACGGCTACCTGCCGGCTCAGTTCATGTCCCCGCTGACCAACCGTCGCACCGACTCCTTCGGAGGCTCCTTCGAGAACCGGATGCGGTTCCTGCACCTGGTGATCGAGGCGATGCGCGAGGTGGCGCCGGCGGGGTTCGCCCTCGGCGTCCGGCTCAGCGGCGAGGAGGAGGTGCCCGGTGGCATGGGCATCGAGGACTGCGTGCGGATCGCGGAGGACCTGGCCGCCCTCGGCACGGTCGACTACTTCAGCATCACCCACGGGACCCGGGGAAAGTACGTCAAGGACTCCACCGGCCCCGACGCAGTGGCTGTCCCCTCGGCGTCCCGCGTCCGTGCGGCCACCGGCCTGCCCACCATCGTCGGCCAGCGGATCCGCGACGTCGGCACTGCCGAGCACGTCATCAAGGCGGGGCACGCCGACCTGGTCGGCATGGCCCGGGCGCTGATCGCCGACCCCGACCTGCCGACGAAGTCGCAGTCCGGGCGTCTCGACGAGATCCGCGGCTGCCTCGGCATCAACCAGGACTGCCGGGCCTTCGACCCCCACCTGCACTGCGCCGTCAACGCCGAGGTGGGCCGTGGCCGGCTGCCCGGCGCGGGGGTCCAGGTCGACCGGCCCAAGGAGATCTACGTCATCGGCGGCGGCCCGGGTGGTCTGGAGGCGGCCCGGGTGGCCGCCGAGCGTGGGCATCGCGTGACGCTCTTCGAGCGCGAGACGGTGCTCGGCGGAGCCGTACGCGTCGCAGCCGCCTCACCGCACCGCGCGACCCTGATCGACATCGTCGACTACCTCGACCGGGAGACCAGGCGGCTCAAGGTCGACGTCAACCTCGGCGCCACCATCTCGGTCGAGGACCTCGAGGAGATCGCCGGCATCGCCGACCACGTCGTCATCGCCACGGGCTCCAGCGCCGGGGTCCTGCCCCACGCGCTCGCCTCGCGGGGAGCGGTCTCGGTCGACGACGTCCTGACCGGACCGGTCGGACAGCGCGAGCCCGGTCACGCCGTCGTGTACGACGAGGGCGACGGCTTCTGGCCGGCCTACAGTGCCGCCGAGGCGCTCGCCCAACGGGGCTGGCAGGTCTCCTTCGCCACCGGCCTGACCGCACTCGCTCCGCGCGTGCCGGCGGAGAGCGTCGGCCCGCTCCTGCAGCGCCTCGGGGACGCGGGCGTCGCGCTGCACGTCGCACACCGGCTGCTCGTCCCTGACGACGCCGCCGGTGCGGTCGTCCTGCAGCCGCTCTTCGGCGGGGCGGACGTCCCCGTCGCGGCCGACCTCCTGGTCTGGCACCAGCCTCGGACCGTCGACGACGTGCTGGTGCGCGCCATCGCGCCCGGCGCCACCACGACGGCGATCGGTGACTGCGTGACGCCGCGCCGGATCAGCCATGCCATCGCCGAGGGCTACCGGCTCGGAGCGACCGTCTGATGCCCCCCGAGAACCCCCAAGAGACCACAGAGAAGGAAGAGCCATGACCAGTGTCGAGGACCGGATCCTCATCGAGGACACCATCTACCGCTATGCGTCGAGCATCGACTCGGGCAACCCGGACGCGCTGGAGGACGTCCTGCACCCGGAGCTGTGGGCGCAGTACGGCAACGCCGAGCCCGCACGAGGCGCCGACACCGTGATCGGCTGGATCCGGGAGGCGACCAAGAACTGCGTCTGGCAGCACCACCTGCTGAGCGTCTACCACGTCGACGTGCAGGGCGACTCCGCGACCGCCCTCGTCTACCACACGTCGTACCAGAAGTTCGAGGGCGACGACGACGTCTGTGTGCTCGTCGGCCGCTACCACGACGAGCTGATCCGGCACGAAGGCACGTGGAAGATCTCCCGGCTCGTCTTCGAGATCATGTGGGGGGAGCGCCGCGCGGACACCGCGGGCTACCTCGAGGCGGTCGGTGGCCGTGGCCCGCAGGTGCCGAACTGGCCATGATCGAGGCAGCCGTGCGTCCCCGCACCGGGACGATGTCGGCCTACCGACTCTCCGGCTGGGGTCGACCGGTGGACCTGGTCGACGTAGCAGTGCCGGTGCCGCGGGGCCCGGAGGTGTTGGTCGAGGTGAAGGCCGTGGGCCTGTGCCACTCCGATCTCTTCGTGATGTCCTGCGACGAGGGAGTGCTGCCCTACGACCTCCCGCTGACCCTCGGACACGAGGTGGCCGGCCGTGTCGTCGCCCTCGGAGACGGGGCGAGCTCCTCACTCCTCGGGCGGGACGGCGTGGTGCACGGCGTCTGGTCGTGCGGCGAGTGCCACAACTGTCGCCGCGGGCAGGACAACTACTGCATCGCACTCGCCGGGCGGGTGGGCTGTGGGCTCGGCCGCGACGGGGGACTGGCGGAGTACGTCCTGCTGCCCGACGCTCGCCACTTCGTCACCGCGACCGGAGTACCGCCGACCATGCTGGCGCCGCTCGCCGATGCCGGCCTCACCGCCTATCACGCGATCCAGCAGCACCGCGACGCCCTGGTCGGTGAGTGCGCGGCCCTGGTGATCGGTGTCGGCGGCCTCGGCCACCTGGCGGTCCAGATCCTGCGGGCCACCACCTCGGCGCGCGTGGTCGCCTCCGACCCCCGACCCGAGGCGTGCGCCCTGGCCGAGAGGCTGGGCGCCCACCATGCGGCGACGTCGGTGGACGAGGCGATGCGGCTGGCGGCCGCCGCTGGGCTTCCAGGAGCAGACGTCGTCCTGGACTTCGTCGGCTCGGACGAGACCATGCGAGTCGGTGCCGCTGCCCTGGTTCCCGGAGGTCGACTGGTCGTCGTCGGTGGTGCTCGCGGCAGCATGGCGGTGGGCAAGGGACTGGACCTGCCCCTGGGCTGGCAGGTCAGCGCCCCGTTCTGGGGCTCTCGGCAGGATCTCGTCGCCGTCGTCGAGCTCGCCGAGCAGGGCCTGCTCGAGCCGGTCATCGAGGTGGTGTCGTTCGGCGAGGTGCCCGATGCTTACGCGCGGCTGCACGACGGTGGGGTGACCGGGCGGCTCGTCGTGGTTCCCTGACGACTGGTGGGGCCGGCTCGGGTCTACGTGACGACGCGAAGCACCGCGTCAGAGGTCAGCACACCGATCTCCTCGAGCGAGTGCGGACCGCCCGGGCGATACCAGCGCCACACGCCGACGACGAGCGCGAGGGCCATCCGTGCGGACAGCTCGACGTCCCGGTCGGCGAAGGCGCCGCTCTCGACTCCGCGCCGGATCAGGTCGGTCCATGCCTTCTCGATGTCACGCACCAGCGCCCGGGAGCGCAGTCGCTCCTGCTCCTCCTTCTCCGAAGGTCGCTCGGTGCTGAGCAGGTCGAGGTGGTTCTGCAGGATCCGGCGCTGGAGGGCGTCCCGCGCGCTGGCCTCGTAGGCAGAGCGGACCGCCTGGGCGAGCGCCTCCGCCGGATCCTCGATGGACCCCGTCACCTCCTGGAACCGAGCCAGCGACTGGGTGAGCTCGAGGCGCATGATGGTCAGCAGGCAGTGGGCCTTGGACTCGAAGTAGTGGTAGAGCGCCGTCTGCCCGATGCCGACGTCGTCGGCGATCGCCGCCCACTTGGTGTGCTCGTAGCCGTCGCTGCCGAAGCGGTCGACGGCGGCAGCAACGATCGCCGAGCGCTTGGAACGCGCGCTCTCGGTGCGCGGGACTGTCGATGTCTCCATGGCTCCCCTTCCCGAGACGTGGTCGCTCAGGGTAGCGCCACACGTTCCTGGATCGGCTCTGTCGATGTCTCCCGAGCTGTTGCCGGGGAGGACGTGAACTGATATCACTTCAAGTATGGCTCCTCATCCGCGTCCTCCACAACCTCGGCCGCCCGGGCAGCGAGACTCGTGACCCGCGTCGGACGCGAGGTCCGGGTCCGGGGCTACCCCGCGGGCCCGGTCACGACCGGCGACTTCGAGGTGGTCGAGGTAGAGGTCCCCGGCCCTGCGCCCGGAGAGGTGCTCGTCCGCAACACGTGGACGTCCGTCGACCCCGGACTGCGCCTGCGACTGCGACCAGATGCTCCCGCCGGCTACTTCGTCGCCTTCCCGCTGGGGGAGCCGATGGACGGGGTGATGGCAGTCGGCGAGGTGGTCGAGTCCTGCGCCGAGGGCTTCGCGGTGGGCGACACCGTCACGCACGCCAAGGGCTGGCGGGAGTACGCCGTCGTCGACCCCGCCGAGGTCCAGCTCGGCGGCATCGGCACCCTCACCCGTGTCGAGCTCGAGGGGGCCGAGGCGTCGTGGTTCCTCGGCCCGCTGGGAGGTATGGGGCTCACGGCGTACGCCGGCCTGCACGTGGTCGACGCGCTGCGAGGAGGAGAGACCGTCTGGGTCTCCGCCGCAGCGGGGGCGGTCGGCAGCCTCGCGGTGCAGATCGCCAGGCTCAGCGGGAACCGGGTGATCGCAAGCGCCGGATCCGACGACAAGGTGGCCTGGCTGCAGGAATCTCTCGGCGTCGAGGCGTTCAACTACCGCGACGGCCTCGACGACCGGCTCGGCGCACTGGCGCCCCACGGCGTCGATGTCTGCTTCGACTCGGTCGGGGGGGACCATCTCGAGGCGGCCCTGGATCACCTCGGCCGCAACGGCCGGGTCGCGATGTGCGGCTCGATCTCGGACTACGAGTCGGAGCCGAAGGGTCCGCGCAACCTGTTCCTCGCGGTCTCCAAGGACCTGACCTTGCGCGGCTTCCGCGGAAGCAGCAACCTGCACCTGATGCCTGAGATGCGGCAACTGATCGCGGGCTGGCTCGCCACCGGCGAGCTCGTGCACCGCGAGACGGTGTTCACGGGCCTCGAGTCCGCCCCTCACGCACTGGCCGAGATGATCGCCGGGCGCACCATCGGCAAGACCCTCGTCAGCATCGGCTGACCCGACAGACAGGATCGACATGACGACGATGGAGCGACGCCTCAAGGACAAGGTCGTGTTCCTCAGCGGGGCGACCGGGGGCCTCGGCCTGGCGACGGCCGAGCGTCTCGCCGAAGAGGGCGCACACCTGGTGCTCACCGATCTCGACGAGCAGGCGTGCCAGGCGCTGGCAGACGACCTACCGGGGACCGGTCGGCACGTCGTGGCGCGTCTCGACGTCGCCGACGAGACCGGGTGGCTGGAGTTGGCCGCGCTGATCCAGCGTGAGTACGGCCGGCTCGACGGCCTCGTCAACAATGCCGGGATCGGCAGCCTCGCGACCGTCGAGGAGGAGACCCTCGAGCACTGGAACGCGGTGATGTCCGTCGACTCCACCGGCGTCTGGCTCGGGATGAAGCACCTCGGTCCGATCATCGCCTTGTCGGGCGGTGGCTCGATCGTCAACCTGTCCTCGATCCTGGGGACCGTCGGCGGCCTCGGCAACAGTGCGGCGTACCACGCGGCGAAGGGTGCGGTCCGCACGCTCACCAAGAACGCCGCCCTGCACTGGGCCACCAGCGGCGTGCGGGTCAACTCGCTGCACCCCGGCTTCATCGGGACCGCCCAGCTGCTGGAGCGCTACGAGGGCACCCCGCGGCACGAGGCGATGCTCGCCAACACGCCCGTAGGCCGCCTGGGGCGAGGCGACGAGATCGCGGCAGTCGTCGCCTTCCTGGTGAGCGACGACTCGACCTTCATGACCGGCTCCGAGGTCTATGCCGATGGCGGCTACACCGCGCGCTGAGCCGTCAGCACGCGAGGTGGAGGGTGCGCCCGCTGCCGCGTACGAGCAGGGGGTCTGTCGCCGCCGGTCGCTCCGCTCCCGTGGGGACGGACACGGCGAGGTAGTCGACGTCGTGGAGCCGCTCGGACCAGCCCGTCAGCCGAGCCTCCAGGATCACCCGACCCGGGCCTTGGACCGTGCCCTGGGGAACGGTCAGGCGGTCGTAGCCGATGAAGGCCCCGGCGCTGCCGACGAGGCGGCAGGCCAGCTCGTGGCGCATCCCGTCGAGCATCCGCAGCAGGTCGGCTGCCGACAGGGTCTCGCCGTCGCCGATGTCGACGGCCAGCCACTCGCGCACCGGCTCCGGGGCGGCAGGCAGGGGAGGGGATGGACGCTGCATCGTGGTGGGTCCGCTCATTGGTCCGCTCCTGCCACTCGATTCCCGGGCTGGGGCTTCCACGCTACGGCGAGTCCTGTCGATTGTCAACAGTTAACGGACCCGCGCAGTCACGCTCAGCCGGGCGGCCTCCTGAGGCCGTAGCGGGCGACGACGTCGTCCAGCCACGGAGCGTTGCCGAAGACCAGCCCGTGATCGGCGGCGAGCGCGGCGAGGCTCTCGGGGTCCGGCGGGCCGGCCGAGGCCAGCTCCGTCACGCCCCAGAAGAAGTGCTCGAAGCCGGCCGGGCTGATGATCTCGATCATCCGTGCCGGGCTGGAACCGGCGTTCCACATGGTGTGCGTCTCGCCCCGCGGCTTGGTGATGTAGCCGCCGGCGCCGAGGACGACCTCCCGGTCGCCCGACCGGAAGCCGATCTCTCCGTCGGTGACGATCGAGTACTCGTCCTCACGCGTGTGCATGTGCGGCGGGACGCACGCGCCGACCGGGAACGGATGCTCCACGACGGACACCTGTCCGTTCGTCTGCTCACCGAAGAGCTTGAAGACCACGCCGATGGTTCCGAGGGTCCGTTCCTCGCCTTCCCCTGGTCGTACGACGGTCAGCTCAGGTGCCCTGGCACTGCTCATGGTGTTCACCCTTCGGAAGATTTGGCAATACAGTGTTGTATCTCCAAATGGTCGTCCCGGAGCGAGAGGGTGTCAATGCGTTGAGCGAGCAGCAGGGTCCGGTGCCGAAGCGGGCCTACCAGAAGGCCAAGCGCGCGGAGGACGAGCAGCGCACGCGCGGACGGATCGTCGACGCGGCGGAGCACCTCCATGGCTCCCTCGGGCCTGCCCGGACGACGGTTTCCGCGGTTGCCGACTGCGCTGGTGTCACGCGCGCCACCGTCTATCGACACTTCGCCGACGAGGAGGCGCTCTTCCTCGCCTGCTCACGGGAGTGGCTGTCGCGGCAGCAGCTTCCCGACCCGAGTGCCTGGGGGCTCATCGACGACCCGGCCGAGCGACTGCGCACGGGCCTGATGGACATCTACGGCTTCTACCGCCGCGGCGCGCAGATGATGACACTCATCCATCGCGATGTGGAGGCGGTGCCGGCCGTCGTCGTGGCCGGCCGGCGCTCACGCGAGCAGGAGTGGCTGCACGCGCTCCTGAGGCCCCTGCCCGGCCACCGCCGCAAGCTGGTCCGGGCTGCCGTCGCGCACGCCACGAGCTTCACGACGTGGCAGTCGCTCTGCGGCGCACACGGCTTGTCCGACCGCTCAGCGGTCGAGCTGGTGGTGGGGATGGTCGAACGCGCCGCTCAGCGCTGAGGGAACTCGATCTGCGGCGTGCGCCCGATGAGCAGCCGGCGACACCTGTCGCCGGCGCCGTCGAGCATGGCGGAGGCGTTGAACGACGCCTCGAAGTCACCATCGCGGGTGGTGCGGCCGAGCACCAGCTCGACGTCGCCGACCCGAGCACCTTCGGTGACGTGGTGGACGAGCACGCTCTTCTCCCGCTGCTCGAGGTAGGCCTCGAGGCCGGCACGGTCACCCACGAACTCGGCGGACTCGCCCGCGCCCCTGGAGAACTGCACCGACATCACGAAGTCGTCCGTGATCAGGTCGAGCACCCGCTCGGGCTCGTCGGAGTCCATGATCTCGAACCACCGCTCGAGGAAGGGCGTCGCCGTCATCGGTCCTCCACCAGGACGTGGTCGGTGTCGAAGGTGACCTGATAGCTGGCGATCAGCCCGTCCGCGCCGAGCCGTACGCCGGAGAGGAACCGTCCGGTCGTGGTGGGCCCCTCGGTGACCTTCCCGTAGACGAACTCGACATCGGCGTCGCGTGACTGCCGCAGGACCACGTGGGCCCGGTTGGACACGCCGCGGGCCCCGAGGTAGCCGCCCATCTCCGTGCGTCCGAGGCCGCGCCTGGCCCCGGCGGGCAGCACGATCGTGAAGCGCACGTCGGGGTCGAGCATGGCGAGGGCGTCGTCGAGGCGGTCCTCGTCGACGGCCCGGTAGTAGCGGGCGAGGGTGGTCTCGGACATGAAACTGAAGTTAGTTCAACTTGGGGGCCTTGTCGAGACCGTGGGGGTTGCCAACCGGGTGCGCAGCGCCCTAAATTGAATTCAAGTCAGTTTGCTTCTACCGGCACTCAACCTCGCGAGGGACCATGGACCATCCGGCACTCGCCCCCGATCCCAGGCCGGGCGACGGTGCGTCGGCACCGTCCCCGGCCTGGCACCAACCCTGGCCCGAGGCCGATGCGTCCGTCCTCGCCCCCGTGGCCGAGCACGAGGACCTCCGCAAGGTGGTCCGCGACATCCTCGGCGCCCACGCCGACCACGAGCAGGTACGCCGAGCAGCAGACGGTCCGCTGGGCTACTCCGCCGAGCTGTGGAAGCTCCTCAACGACGAGATGAGCGTGGGAGCCATGGCCGTGCCGGAGGACCGAGGCGGACTCGGTGTCGGCCTCGGGATGGTGGCGGTCGTGCTGGAGGAGGCCGGTCGGGCCCTGCTGCCTGAGCCGCTGCTGGTCTCCGCCGTGCTCGGTGTCCGTGCCGTCCTGGCCGCACCGCTCGGCAGCATCCCCGGCGAGCTCGTGGACGGCCTGACCGCGGGACACCTGGTCGCCGCGCTCGCGACCGGACCGGGCGCCGACGCGTCGCTCGCCGCCACCGGGACCGACGGAGCGCTGACGGTCTCCGGACGGGTCGGTCGGGCCCTGCTCGGCGCGACGGCCGACCTGATGGTGGTCGTCGCCGACAGCGCCGGGGGAGAGGCGCTCCACCTCGTCGACCTCCGCCACGTGCGTGAGGCCGAGCGCCGGCCGCTGGAGGTGCTCGACCACACCCGTCGACAGGCCGCGGTCGAGCTGGTCGCGGCCCCGGCACACCTGATCGCCGGACCGGAGCACGCAGGGGCTGTGCTCGCCGACCTGGACGTCGTACGCCGCATCGTGCTGGCCGCCGAGCATGTCGGCATGATCGAGGCGATGCTCGACCTGACCCGCACCTATCTCGGGCAGCGCGAGCAGTTCGGGCGTCCCCTGGCCTCCTTCCAGGTGATCAAGCACCGGCTCGCCGACGTGCTCGTCGACCTGGAGCGCGCGCGGTCGGCAGCCCGCTACGCCGCTGCGGTCTTCGTCCAGGATCCCGGATCCGCCGAGCTGCCTGCTGCTGTCGCCGCTGCCGTCGCGACAGAAGCGGTGATCCGGGTCGCGCACGAGACGGTCCAGCTGCATGGCGGGATCGGCTTCACCTGGGAGCATCCTGCCCACTACTACCTCCGCCGCGCCCTCGGTGACGAGGCGGTCTTCGGCCCGGCCCACGCGCACCGCGCGCTTGTCGCAGAGCTGCTCGGCGTCTGATGCGCGACGTGATGAGAGATGTCGCCCCACGGCCTGACGTGGCCGCCGTGCGACCGGGGGAGGAGCTGGACTGGCCCGCGCTCGAGGACTACCTGCGCGCCCACCTCCCCGAGGTGCGCGGCGAGTTCTCGGTGCTGCAGTTCCCCAACGGCTCGGCGAACCTGACCTACCTGGTTCGCTTCGGCGACGAGGCACTGGTCGTCCGGCGACCCCCGTTCGGCACCATCGCGGCCGGGGCGCACGACATGCGGCGCGAGCACACGGTGCTGTCGCGGCTGCACGGGGCATACCCGCGAGCGCCCCTGGGACTGCACTACTGCGCGGACGAGTCGGTCATCGGCGCCCACTTCCTGGTGTCCGAGTACCGCACGGGCGTCGTGGTCTGGGACCGGGTGCCCACCCAGCTCGACGTCGGACCGGATGTCGGCCGTCGGATCGGGTTCGCCGTGGTCGACGCGCTCGCCGACCTGCACCTGGTCGACCACCACGCCTGCGGGCTGGGCGAGCTCGGTCGACCCGACGGCTACCTCGAGCGACAGGTCGGTGGCTGGCAGCGACGGTGGGAGGCGGTCGCGCTCGACGGGCGGGGGACCCTCGACCGGGTGGGGGAGCTGCTCGTCCGCCACCTCCCGGAGTCCGGTCCGCCGGCCCTGGTGCACAACGACTTCAAGGTCGACAACTGCCAGTTCGCCGCCGGTGATCCGGGAGTGGTCACGTCGGTCTTCGACTGGGACATGGCGACGCTCGGCGACCCGCTCACCGACCTCGGCACGTTGCTGAACTATTGGCCCGACGGGACCACTCCGGCTGAGGGCGTACCCGGTGTGGAGCACGTCGGTCTGCCGCGGCGGGACGAGGTCGTCCAGCGTTACGCCGCAAGGACGGGCCTGGACCTGACGCGACGCGATGTCGCCTGGTACGAGGCGTTCGGCTGCTGGAAGACAGCAGTGATCCTGCAGCAGCTCTACGTCCGGCACCTGCGCGGCGAGAGCGCGGACGACCGGATGACCGCGCGGGGCGAGCAGGTCGGTCACATCGCCGCACGGGCCCTCGCGCTCGCCGAGACCCTCTGATCACAAGGAACAACATGACGATCGACCTGACCCATGACCCTGCCGTCACCGAGCTGGCGGCCCGGACCGCCGCGTTCGTCGACGCCGTCGTCGCGCCGGAGGAGCTTCGGCTCGGCGGTGTCGCGACGGACGGCGGCGAGGCGCTGCGGGTGCGCCTCCAGGAGGCCGCCCGCGAGGCCGGCGTCTTCGCACCGCACGTGGCGAAGGAGTACGGCGGACAGGGACTCGACATGCGCGGTCGTGCCGTCGTGTTCGAGGAGGCCGGTCGGTCGCTGCTCGGCCCACTCGCTCTCAACATCGCCGCTCCGGACGAGGGGAACATGCACCTCCTCGAGGCGGTCGCCACGGAGGAGCAGAAGGAGCGCTACCTCCGGCCGCTCGCCGCTGGGAGCGTCCGGTCCAGCTTCTCCATGACCGAGCCCGCACCCGGCGCCGGCTCGGACCCGGCCGCGCTGGCGACGACGGCCACCCCCACGTCCGGAGGCTGGCTGGTCAACGGCCGCAAGTGGTTCATCACCGGGGCCGACGGGGCGGCGTACACGATCTGCATGGCCCGCACCTCGGGGCGTCCCGGCGACCGGGGTGGCGCGACCATGTTCCTGATCGACGCGGACACGCCCGGCATGAGGATCGTCCGGCACATCGACACCCTCGACCAGGGCTTCTTCGGCGGCCACTGCGAGATCGAGCTCGACGACGTCTTCGTGTCCGAGGCCTCGGTCCTGGGCGCGGTGGACGAGGGCTTCGCCTACGCGCAGGTCCGGCTGGCGCCGGCGCGCCTGACCCACTGCATGCGCTGGCTCGGGATCGCCCGCCGGTCGCAGGAGATCGCGGTCGCGCGGGCGAGGGAGCGCGAGCTGTTCGGCTCCCGGCTGGGTGACCTCGGCATGGTGCAGGCGATGATCGCGGACTCCGAGATCGACATCGCGGCGTCACGGCTGCTGATCTGGCAGGCGTGCACCGAGCTCGACGACGGTCGCAGCGCCGCCCAGTCCAGCTCGATCGCGAAGACGTTCGTCGCCGAGGCCGTCGGTCGGGTCGTCGACCGCTCGCTGCAGATCTGCGGCGCGCTGGGCGTCTCGGGGGACATCCTGCTCTCGCGCTACTACCGGGAGGTGCGGCCGTTCCGCATCTACGACGGCTCGTCGGAGACACACCGCTGGGCCATCGCCAAGCGCCGGCTGCGCGAGGGCGCGGCACCGGCCGTCACCGAGGAGAAGAGGACCGTCCATGCCTGAGGTCATCGCGCCGTCCCGCACCATCGCCTACGCCGACCTCGTCGACTCGCTCGGAGCCCGCTTCGGGCCGACGCCGTGGTCGATGGTCACGCAGCCGCAGATCGACGCCTTCGCCGACGTCACCCACGACCACCAGTGGATCCACGTCGACGAGCAGCGGGCGAGCGCGGGACCGTTCGGCACCACCATCGCCCACGGCTACATGACGCTGTCGCTGGTGCCGTTCTTCCTAGGCCAGCTGCTGGAGGTGACTGGCATCTCGATGGCGGTCAACTACGGCCTGGGCAAGGTGCGCTTCCCGGCCGCGGTCCCTGTGGGCTCGAGCCTGCAGGCGTCGGCGGAGGTCGTCGACGTGGAACCGCAGGACGGGTCCGTCCGGCTGACCCTGAGGGTGTCGATCGGCTGCGACCTCGTCGACCGTCCGGTCTGCGTGGCGGACGTCGTCATCCTGTTCGTCGGCTGACTCACCCTGACCCGGGGGCCCGAGCACTCGGCTCGGACCCCCGGACAGTGGCGCGGACTGGATGTCAGTGACTCATGGAGCCGTCGGCCCCGGCGTGGTGCTGAGGTCACGGTTGACGATGCGCCCGCCGTACGCCTCGGCATAGTCGTAGGCGTAGCCGAGGAGCTCTGCCTCGCTCCACTTCTCGTCCAGCATGATGAGGTTGAAGGGCTTGCCACTGGCATAGGCGCCGTCAGGTACGACGACCCCGGGCAGCTGCGAGACGTTGATCTCCGAGACGGTGCTCGCGGCGACGCTGCCGCCGAAGATCGGCCCGACCTCGGCGACCTGCTGCGGGAAGACCAGCGCGTCGAGGTCGTGCGCCTCCATCACCTCGCCGAAGATCCGCAGGTAGTTGTCACGGTTGGCGAGGAAGGGAGCCAGGTCGAGCGGCGTGCTGAGCCCGGTGACCATGTTGTTGATGCGCGTGTCGCCCTCGAAGCCGTTGGCGTCGGCCCAGGTGTTGAGCTCCTCGATGGAGTGGACCGCAGCGCTCGGGCCCAGCCGCCCGAGGTACTGCTGGATCGCCCAGCTGTTGCCGCCACCGGTCGACCCTCCTGCGGTGCGCAGCGCGCTGAACCCCGAACCCGCGAACGGGTCCTCGACCACGGTCGCGCCCTGCTCCTCCAGGTGGGCGACTGCCTCGGCATAGAGCTCGGCGGTCTCCGGCGACAGCACGGAGTTGTTGCCGACCCGCCACCCGGCGCCGTACAGACCGATGCGTTTGCCCTCGAGCGCGTGCGTGGAGAGCTGCGAGGTGTAGCCGCCCGCGGGCACGACCGCGCCCTCGGTCTTCGGGTCCTCAGCGCTGTAGCCGGCCAGGACGTCCATCATGATGGCGGCGTCCTCGACGCTCTTGGCGAGCGGGCCGAGCACGTCGCGGGTGAGGCCCTGGAGCGGGAAGTTGCCGGTGCTCGGCACCAGCCCGAAGGTCGGCTTGACGGCGTACAGGCTCTGGGCGGAGCCGGGGTTCTGGATCGACCCGCCGGTCTCCTCCGCCATGCCCGCGACGGCGAAGTCGCCCGCCACCGACGTGGCGGAGCCGCTCGACGAGCCGCCCGGCGCCCAGCCCTGGTTGAGGGCGTTGTAGGTCGGGCCGTAGGCACTGTTGTTCGCGTTGGAGCCGCTGCCGGCCAGGATGGGCAGGTTCGTCTTGCCGATGATGATGGCGCCCGCATCGCGCAGGCGCTTGACCGCCGGGGCGTCGGCCTCCGGCACCAGCGAGACGCCGCCGCTGATGGGGGAGGTCAGCGGCCAGCCGGACGTGGTGGGCATGCCCTTCACGTCCATCGAGTCCTTGATGACGATCGGCACTCCCTCGAGCGGCCCGACGTCCTTCCTCGACTTCTTCCGGCGCGCGTCGGAGGCGGCGGCGTCGGCCAAGGCGTTCGGGTTCATCTGGGTGAACGCGTTGTAGTAGGGCTCGTAGATGTCGATCCGCGCCAGGTAGGCCTTGGTGAGGTCGACCGAGGTGTACTTGCCGGTCTCCAGCGCCTTCAGTGTCTCGGTGATGGTGAAGGTGGTGGGGTCCGCGGTGGCGAGGTTGCCCCAGCCGCCGCCGACCGGATCCTTGGTCGAGATGACCGGAGCGGCGGACACGCTGCCGGTCGTGGTGGCGGTCAGGACGGTGGTGGCCAGGAGGGCACCGACGGCGAGCCCGGCGGTCCGTGCTCGATGCGTCTGCGAAGTGATTCTCATCAGCTGTTCTCGATTCTCAGGGGGAGACGCCACAGGGGTGAGAGGGCGTCGTTCCGGAACCTAGGGATGAGTTGTTTCCCGCCGATTGCCGCCGGATATCGGGCTGTCGCCGACTTTTCGCCCGCGCGCTCGGGTCACGAGGCTGCCGCGTGTTCGCCGTGGACGAACAGCGGCATCCTGCGGAACACGAACCCTGCTTGTGGCAGTTGAGCCAACATGACCCACGTTTCCGACAGCGATGACACCGTGTCCCACAGCCGCCTCCCCGTCCTGTTCGTGTCCGACCTCGTCGTGCTTCCGGGCATGGTGGTCCCGCTCGAGCTCGACGAGTCCTCCCAGGCCGCCATCGACGCCGCGCGCGCCAGCAGCGGCGGCCGGCTCCTCGTCGCCCCGCGGCTCGATGACCGCTACGCGTCGTACGGCGTGATCGCGTCCGTCGACCGGGTCGGCCGCTTCAGCGGCGGCAGTCCCGCGGCCGTGCTCAAGGCCGAGTGGCGCGGCCGGATCGGCACCGGTGTGACCGGACCCGGTGCGGCGCTGTGGGTCGAGGTCGAGCCGGTCGACGACCACGTCACCGACCGTGCCCGCGAGCTCGCGGAGGACTACAAGAGGCTGGTCGTCGCCGTGCTCCAGCGGCGCGAGGCCTGGCAGGTCATCGACTCGGTCCACCAGATGACCGACCCCAGCGCGATCGCCGACGCGGCCGGCTATGCGCCCTACCTGTCCGTCGACCGCAAGCGGGAGCTGCTCGAGAACCCCGACGTCGAGTCGCGCCTCGAGGCCCTGATCGGCTGGACGCGCGACCACCTCGCCGAGGCGGAGCTCACCGACAAGATCGGCGAGGACGTCCGGGAGGGCATGGAGAAGAGCCAGCGGGAGTTCCTGCTGCGCCAGCAGCTCGCCGCGATCCGCAAGGAGCTCGGCGAGGGCGAGCCCGAGGGTGCCGACGACTACCGCGGCCGCGTCGAGGCCGCCGACGTCCCGGACGCGGTGCGCGAGGCTCTGCTGCGCGAGGTCGACAAGCTCGAGCGCGCCAGCGACCAGAGCCCCGAGACCGCGTGGATCCGGACGTGGCTCGACACCGTGCTCGAGCTGCCCTGGAACGTCACCACCGAGGACTCCGCCGACGTGGTCGCGGCCCGCGCCGTGCTCGACGCGGACCACCACGGCCTCGACGAGGTCAAGGAGCGGATCGTGGAGTACCTCGCCGTCCGCAGCCGTCGTGCCGAGCGGGGGCTGCAGGTCGTCGGCGGGCGTGGCTCCGGCGCTGTGGTCCTGCTCGCCGGTCCGCCCGGAGTCGGCAAGACCTCGCTCGGTGAGTCGGTGGCGCGCACGCTCGGTCGGAAGTTCGTCCGCGTCGCCCTGGGCGGCGTACGCGACGAGGCCGAGATCCGCGGACACCGCAGGACGTACGTCGGCGCGCTCCCGGGCCGGATCGTGCGGGCGATCAAGGAGGCCGGCTCGATGAACCCGGTCGTCCTGCTCGACGAGGTCGACAAGGTCGGCGCGGACTACCGGGGCGACCCGGCCGCGGCGCTGCTCGAGGTGCTCGACCCGGCGCAGAACCACACGTTCCGCGACCACTACCTCGAGCTCGACCTGGACCTCTCCGACGTGCTCTTCATCGCCACCGCCAACGTGATCGAGCAGATCCCATCGGCGCTGCTGGACCGGATGGAGCTGGTCACCCTCGACGGCTACACCGAGGACGACAAGGTCGCGATCGCGCGCGACTTCCTGCTGCCGCGACAGCTCGAGCGGGCCGCGCTGACCGCCGACGAGGTCACGATCTCCGACGCGGCGCTGCGCGAGATCGCGGCCAACTACACCCGCGAGGCCGGCGTACGCCAGATGGAGCGCTTCCTCGCCAAGGCGCTGCGCAAGGCGGCCACCCGATTGGCCACCGGATCCGAGCGGGTCGACATCGACCTCGCCGACCTGAAGGAGCTCGTGGGGCGGCCACGGTTCACCCCGGAGGCCCCCGAACGCACGTCGGTCCCGGGCGTCGCCACCGGGCTCGCCGTCACCGGGCTCGGCGGTGACGTGCTCTTCATCGAGGCGTCCGCGCACGAGGGTCCAGCGGGACTGACACTGACCGGTCACCTCGGCGACGTGATGAAGGAGTCGGCGCAGATCGCGCTGACCTTCGTCCGCTCGCACGCTGCAGAGCTCGGCGTCGACCCGGCGTTCTTCGACCGGGCGATCCACGTGCACGTGCCCGCCGGGGCGACGCCGAAGGACGGCCCGTCCGCCGGCATCACGATGGTGACCGCCTTGACCTCGCTCGCGGCCGGCCGGCCCGTGCGATCCGAGGTGGGCATGACCGGGGAGGTCACCCTCAATGGCCGGGTGCTCCCGATCGGCGGGCTGAAGCAGAAGCTGCTCGCCGCCCAGCGCCACGGGCTGACCGAGGTGTTCGTCCCGCTGCGCAACGAGCCGGACCTGGACGACGTCCCCGCCGACGTGCTCGAGGCGTTGACCGTGCACGTGGTGGGCGACGTGCTCGACGTGGTCCGGGGTGCCCTGTCCATCGAGACCGCGGCGACGGTGGCTGCCTGACTTCTGTGCTGCCGCGCTATCCGTGAGCGAGGCTCGGGGCGGGCGCCTGGACGGCCTCCGCAGCGTCGATCAGCTCCGCGACCCGGCCGACCAGCTCGGACAGCGCAAATGGCTTGCTGAGGACGCCATCGGCACCAGCGGAGCGACAAGCGTCTACGTGCTCCCGTCCCGAGTACCCGCTGGTCACCAGGATGCCGCCGTGAAATCCGCCAGCTCGCATCTGCGCGGTGACGACCGTGCCATCCATGTCGGGCAAGCCTCGGTCCACCGTCACCACGTCGATGTGTCGTGACCGCGTGATCTGGACTGCCTGTGCGCCTGACCTGACGACGACGACGTCGAGCCCGACGCGGCGCAAGGCAAGCTCCATGACCTGGATCAGGTCAGGCTCGTCTTCGACGAGCAGCACGGTTCGAGGCACTCCCCGACGTTACAATCCCGATCCACAATACGTACACAAAACGGTAAAGCCGACTCCGCTGTGACGAGAACCGTGAGCAAGTCCGCGCGACGGTACGGCAACTAGGATCGCGCCTGTGCGCCTGATGTCGTTGGTACTCGGCTACCTGCTGAAGAAGGCGGGACTCTTCGGGGCGCTCGTGTTGTCCTTGTTCCTCGCCTATCTGCTCATCCAGGCCTTGGTCCCAGCTCTCCGGGAAGCCGTGGCAGACCGGGATCGACTGCAACGGGTGGCTGACGAGCGAGCAGCTCTCGAGGAGGATCTCGAGGAGCTGAGAAGCGCCGCCGCGGAAGAGCAGAGCAGAGCGGTCGCGTTGCTGCAGGGCAAGATCGACGACGAGATCCAGGACGGGCGCCGCAACGTCGCTGAGAAGAAGGCGGAGGTCGAGCGGCTGCGTGACGACCAGGAGGAGGTCTGCGGCTTCGTCCAGGATCTGATCGATCTGGTGACACCCGGCAGCGCGTGCAAGACCGCTGAGCTGGCGGTCGAGAAGGCGGACGAAGCGCTGGACACTTTCGAACGAACCCTCGGCCAGGCTGAGGAGGACGCCGCTGTCCTTCGCGACCCCGCCCTGACCCCTCAACAGAAGCTCGATCGCCTTGGCGAAGGCGGCGACCAGTCCATCGTCGAGAGGGAGATCGACAACAAGGAGTCGGAGCTGGGCCAGAAGAAGGCCGAAGAGCAGAGCTTGGAGGAAGCCCAGGCCTCCGGGGTGGGATGGGTGGTCAACCAGTGGGCCCGGTCGTGGAAGTGGTTGGCTGCCATCGCTCTGCTCGTGCTGGTCCTGCCGGGGGCACTGCGCACCGTCAGCTACTTCCTGCTGATGCCGGTGGTGAGTCGGGTGCACAGGCCGATCCACCTGGCGGCTGGGTCTGAGAACGCTGGTGCCGACCTTCGCACCAGCCCTGCCCAGCGGACTCTCACGGTCGAGCTCGCCGCCGGTCAGGTGCTGTTCGCGCGATCGGAACATGTTCGTCCGGTCCAGGGGAAGGTCCGCAGCCAAGTTCTCTACGACTGGAGGTCGCCGTTCATCAGCTATGCAGCCGGGCTCTACGGACTGAGTCGCATCACCGGCGACGAGGGTGTCACCTCGGCGACGCTGGCAACGCCCAATGACCCGAACTCGTACCTGATGCGCATCGACTTCACAGACCACCCGGGCCTGGTGATGCATCCCAAGCACGTCGTCGGCGTCATCGGCACGCCGGAGCTGGAGACGCGTTGGCGGTGGGGCATCCAGTCCTTTGCGACATGGCAGCTGCGCTACATCATGTTCGCCGGCAGCGGCAGCCTGATCGTCCAAGGGAGCGGCGATGTCAAGAGGGAGGACCCGGGGGGCAGGTCCATGAGGATCGAACAGAACCTGGTGATGGGCTTCGACTCTCGCCTGACCGTGGGTGTCAATCGGACCGAGGTGTTCTTGCCGTACCTGTGGGGCAGGACACCACTGGTGGACGACGAGTTCACCGGTCTCCATCCGCTCTTCTGGCAGAAGTCCAGCGCCGACGGGCCCAGCAACCCGATCGCAAAGACGTTCGGCGCCGTGTTCTCAGCGGTCGGCAAGCTGTTGGGCTTCTAGAGCACGGTCAGTCCAACAGCTGCGGCGCGACGGCGATCGAGCGCAGCCGTCCGGTCGAGATGCGCTGGAGCTCGCCCGTCCGGAACTGCCAAGACACCAGGGACCTCTCCTCACCAATGCCGTTGCGATGGAAAGCCAGCGGACCGACCACCATCAGCACCGTGTCCTCGTCGAGGAACCCCAGCACGGTCAGGCCCCCGTTGTCGCTGTAGAGGGAGTTTCGGTCCTTGATGGGGGCGTAGGCGATGATCTTCCCGGTCCGCGGGTCCACGACGACCGGGCCGCTGCGGAAGGACTGCAGACTCCCCGCCGTGCAGGCGACCATGCCATGGGCCGCCACCATCCGTTCGCACTGGACGAAGGGGGATCGGTCGATGACGCGATCGCCGGCCCACGTCACCAGCCGGGTCATGCGAAACGCGTTCTCGTAGACCGGCCCGTCCGGGTCGATGCCGAACGCATAGCTGCGGAAGGGCGCTTCGCGATGGGATCCGTCGAGTGCGACCAGCCACGTCCAGACGGTGTCGAAGACGAAGAAGCCGTCATCTCTCGGCTGCCACACCACGCTGGGCGGGGCGTCCCGGCGTCCGCTGAACCGCGGCGGCCACGGGATCGTGGACTCGTCACCCGTCGTCGCGTCGATGACCCGGATCCCCGCCTCGAGGGCCACGGCGACGCGAGTGCCGTCCGACGAGATGGCGGGCCGGGCGAAGTCGGTGACGCCGAACACGGTGTGCTGGGCCGGCGGCACCGGCGCGAGGCGCCACGTGCCGTCGGTGTCCAGCAGGCGAAGACCCGCCGCGTCGCGCATGGCAGCGACGATCCCCGACATCGGCTGCGCCAGCAGGGTGGGTCCGTGCGCTGACCTCAGGTCGATCTGCTCGGGCAGCCTCGTCCGCCGCAACGGGAGGGTCTCGATGCTGGCCGGATCCCAGACGGGCTGCGTCGCCGGGTCCCAGCGGGTGGGACCGGGTGCGCTGGGGCTGGGCGAGTCGGACGTGACCTGCGCCGCTCGGGGTACGTCACTCTCGGTGGGCAGAGCCTCGCCGGAGCAGCCCACGAGGAGTGCGACCACCACGAGCAGGGTCGCGACGTGGCGTCCGGCGGTCAGGCGGCGGGTCGTCTCACTCACTGGTGGTCAGCACCCCCGCGCCGACCGGTCCCGCCAGCTCGACGCTCCAGTACTGGTACTTCGCCGCTGCAGGAATGTCGAGGACGCGAAGCAACCGCGCGCTGTCGGGACGCCAGGCCACGATGCCGTCAGGTGTCTCGATCAGCATCGTCTCGGGATCGAACCAGTTGTAGAACTTCACGATTCCGGCGCGGTTGTCGAATGCCAACCGCGCCTCCACCTCGAGGCTGGTGGCGTCGACCACGACGACCTCGACTCGACGGAAGTCACGCGGGCGTGGTTGGTGATGGACCGCGAACCGGCCGTCGATGGGGGCCACGCCCCACAGGCGCTGGAGATCCCTGCCGAGCCCGGGCAGCTCCAGCCGGCCGCGAGGGACCAGCGCGCCTCCTCGATGCTCCACGAGCTCGGCCTCACCGATGCGAGTGCGGCGCAGCGAATAGGCCCTGTCGTCCGGTGCGATGCCGACCTGCCACAAGCGGTACGGCAGCTCGGAGATCTCCAGGTCGGGCACACTCACGCGCTGGGTGCGCCCACGGCTCCCGACGTAGCCGTTGGACACGACGAAGGCCCGGCTGTCGGACAACCAGCGGATCTCCGCGACCCAGTCGGTGCCGGTGTCGACCAGACGGTGGTTTCCCCTCGAGAGATCGAGCAGGACCACGCCTGCGCGTGACCCGCTGGCCCACCAACGGCCGTCCGGGGACAGCTCCCCGGCGCCATAGGTGTCACTGCCGGGCCGCGCCTCGGGGGGCAGGTCGAGCTCGTCCATCCGGAGGCTTCGCCAGCGTCCGTCGGAGCCGAAGAAGAGGAGAGTCTCGCTGGCCCAGCCCTGCGCCGTGAAGGACCCGATCACCTCCGGTGGGTGGTAGACCACGAGCGCGCGTCCCGGCGGGTCCGTCAACAGCGAGGGGAAGTCAGCACGTTCGGGCACGGAGCGCGGGAGACGGGTACGAAGACGGGGCAGTTCGCCGAGGCCCGAGTCCAGGAGCCGCTGGGGCTTCGGGAGGGCTGGGTCCGCCGCTCGGTCGGAGCGGACCGGTGGGGGATCCACCCGCGGCTCGTTGCTGAGGTTGCAGCCGGAAACAAGGGCGAGCACTGAGCACGTCAGCACGCCCAAGCACGTACGACGCCTCTGGCTGCTCCTGCGAACCGTCACGGCAACCGCACCGACTCGTTGACGCCCACCTGGAGCGAGTCGGTGGCCGACTCGCAGCGGAGAGCGGCGGTGAGGCAGCGCACGAGTCGCGAGGATCCGTCTCCGGCAGGCACGGAGAGGAGGAAGTCGTCGTCGTCGAGCCAGTGCACCTCCGTGAATCGAGGGACGCTATCCAGCGGGGTGTCGGACAACGGTGCGGCCTCTGTGGTCGCGAGGTCGACCACGCGGAGGTCGGTGGTGATCCCGGTGGTGCCGTCGGGGGAGACGCTGAACAGGTCCGGCACGCAATCGGCTCCGACGGGAGTGATCTCGCCGGTGCTGGCGATGCGTACGGCCTCCGCGCAGCTCCCGCTACGACGAACCCCGATGTCGGTGCCCGCGTCGAAGACGCCGGGTAACCCGTGCAGGGCGATGGGCTGCTCGCCGACTCGCCAGAGGTAGTAGTCCTGCTGGCCACGGGCCGAGTAGATGATGCCCTGCGACGTCCAGGAGAGCAGGACCTCCGCCGCCTCCGGCATCTCGCCGACCGGGGCGCCGGTGGACTTGTCGATCACCTGGTCGCCGTTGGTGAAGTAGCGACCATCAGGAGAGACCACGGCCTCATGTGCCGCGCCCTCGACCGCGGTGCTGGTCTGCATGTCGGTGGTGGCGCCGTCGTCCTCGACCAGCACGAAGCGGGTGCTGGCCAGGACCCCTTGCGCGTTGTTCTCCTCCACGAAGACGATCAGGCCTGCCACGGTCTGGCCGATGATCGCGGCGTCTGCGACGTCCAGCTCGGTCACCGCTCCGCCGGGGAGGTGGATGGTGGTTCCCGCCAGGTAGGCGACTTCGGGAGCGGCGCCGCGAGGGAGGGCGGCTGCCCATTCCGCCAGTGCCTGCTTGTCTGCCGTACGTGCAGGTCCGCTCGTCGCGGGGACGCCCGGCTCGTTGCCAGTGGTCGGGCCCGGGGACCTCAGCCCGGTCGCGGTGACGCCGGCGACGAGCACGGCGGCACCGACACCGGCCGAGACGGCGTACCGGGTCCGGCGCCTCCTGCTCTCCCGCCGCCCTTCGGCCACGACGCGATGGCTCAGGCCGGCAGCTGGGGCTACCCGTGGTTCCTGGATGCGGAACTGCTGCCTGAGAACCTTTTCGAAGTCTTCATCGACGCTCAACGTCGGCTCCTTCGGCGGGTGCTCGGTAGGTGTCGTGGAGGCGTGCTCGCAACGTGGCGAGCCCGCGCGATGCGTGTCGCTTCACCGATCCCGCCGAGCATCCGAGGGCATCGGCGATCTGTTGTTCGCTGAGGTCCTCGTAGTAGCGAAGGACGACGACGGCGCGTTGCTGTCGGGGAAGCGCGGCGAGCTGGGGGAAGAGGGACAGGTGGTCGTCGTGGTCACGGACGGGCGCGGCGTGGTCACGGATCTCCGCGACGTGCGCGACGTCCTTGGCGCGTGCCGGCCCGCGGCGGTACGACTCCCGCACCAGGATGCGGCGGACGTACGCGTCGCGCTTGTGCTCGTCGCGCAGCCGGGACCAATGGACGTACGCCTTGACCAACGTCGCTTGGACGAGGTCCTCGGCTGCCGCGGAGTCGCCGGAACACAGGAAGACCGCAGTGCGCAGCAGCGCGGCGCTCCGCGTCTCCATGTATCGCGTGAACTCCTCGTCCCGAGCCGTCACCCAGCAGTCCTCCCGTCAACGATCGGATCCTCACCACTCAGAGCCGTAGGATCCTCGTTCGGTTGACCGTGGTCGCAATAATCTTTCGCGGTCAAGACCACCGATGACCAGCCCGTGGCGGCACGATGCGGGTCAGGGCTCGAGCGGGCCGGACGGAACCGGAGCAATGGCGCCACCGTCCCACGCGACGAGGCGCCGATCCAGGACCTCGAGGCGAAGGGAGCGAGAGTCGTGGTGAGCACTCGACGTCTGTGGTCTGCACGACTGGAGTCCCGGCCTGAGGTCGAGTACGCCGTGCCCAACGAGCTCGTGGACGCCTCGTGAGGCCGCGGATGGGCTTCAGCGGAAGTCGATGAGCAGCATGTCGGTGCCCGTGCTTACGGCGGGCAGCGGCACTGCTCGAGTCGTTCCGGGTTGCACCTGTCGCACGGCGATAGATCTGGGCCTTGTGGACCGTTCGGCCTCGCTGACGAGGCCTGCTGGCTCCTTGCGCACAGCTGTGATCCGCCGTCACCTCGGGACGTCGCGGAACCATGCCGCCCTGTCGAGGGGGTCGGGGCCGCGGCGGCGCCGTCGCGGCGGCTGCCCGCGTACGGGGGCATGGTGGTCCAGGCTGGTCACCAGCACGCCCTCGCCGCCGGTGAGGTCGGGCAACCTCGACGCGACGTCCGGCACGACCTCCGACGGCAGGTGCCCGACCAGGCGCGTGTAGCCACGGTCGGTCGAGGTCTCCAACAGGCTCGCGCCGAGCCGGCCCAGCAGCGCCGTGACCACCGGGTACGCAGGCGTGGGCAGGTCAAGCTCGAACCGGTCGACTGGGCGGCACACGCGGGTGCGTGCCTCGTGGAGCGCGGCGGCGAGGACCACTGGCGCGAGGTGGCGGAAGTCGGCAGCGACCGTCGACATGGACTTGTCGAACTTCTGGTGCGGCCGGCTCTGCCGCGGGTAGTAGGCCGAGGCCGTCATCGTGACCACGCAGTCGGTGACCTCCCAACCGTGCGGGCCCTGCCGCAGTCCGGCGCGCACCCCGTCCTCGGTCGCCGCGACGAAGGCCGGCGGCAGGTTGCCGCGCTCGACGCCGGGGGAGAACTCGACGCCGTGCCCCACCGGCGCCATCTCGACCCGCAGGGCGAGCCCGGCGAGGTAGGGGTTGCCGCCGGTTCCGATGCGGTCGCCCGACGCGCCTACCCCGAGCACCCGCTCAAGGCAGACCGTCGAGGTGTCGAGGAAGCGCACGGCGACGCCGTACCGCTCCTCGAGCAGGGCGGCCAGCACCTCTTTCTGCACCTCGCCGTGCAGGCTCACGGCCGCCTCGCCGTCCACCTTGTCGAGCCGCAGGTCGATGAGCGGGTCCTCGTCGGCGAGCTCGGCGAGGCCCGCGTAGAGCGCCGTACGGCGGGTCGGGTCGACCGGCTCGACGAGGGCCTGCAGCGAGGCAGGGGTGAACCGGTGCTCCCGGCGCGACGGCGGCCGGCCCACGGCGTCGCCGATCCGTGCCGACGGGCCGCGGACGACGGCGATCTGGCCCGCGCCTGCCACTCCCGGGCGAAGGCCGTCCGGCGTCGACACCGCCACCTCGGTCACCCGGGCCGGCTCCGCGGCGCCGAACGCCACCCGGTCGCGGACGCGCAGGTCGCCAGACCACACCCGCACCCACGCCCGGCGTCCGCGCTCGTCGCGGTCGACGGCGAAGACTGTGGCCGCTTGCTCGTGTGGCGGCGGCGAGAGCCGGGGGAGCAGCGTGACCAAGGCGTCTCGAAGCAGCGGCAGCCCGGCTCCAGTGGTGGCCGAGCCGCACAGCACTGGTGTCAGCGCCCCGGTCCTCAGCCCTCGGCGCAGGGCCGCGAGGGCAGCTGCACCGCTGACCGGACGGTCCGAGGCCCAGTCGTCGAGCACCCGGTCGTCGCCCTCGGCGAGTGCCACCACCACGTCCTCGCGCGTCAACGGCACGGCGGTCACCCGGGCGTCCCGGGCGCCGGCGCCGTGCGCCTGCGCCAGGACAACGACGTTCGGCGTGAGGCGGCGGCGTACTTGCTCGAGGACGCCCTCCATGTCGGCGCCGGAGCGGTCGACCTTGTTCACGAACATGACGGTCGGCACGCCAATCCGCTGGAGCGCCCGCCAGATCACCAACGTCTGCGGCTGGACGCCCTCCACCGAGGACAGCACGAGGACGGCCGCGTCGAGGACACCGAGCGAGCGCTCGACCTCGGCGATGAAGTCGGGGTGGCCGGGAGTGTCGAGGAGGTTGACGACCACGTCGTCGAGCGCGAACGAGGTCACGGCAGCCCGGATGGTGATGCCGCGACGACGCTCGAGGTCGAGCGAGTCGGTGCGGGTTGTCCCGGCATCGACGCTACCGGGCGCCTCGATGGCGCCTGCCTCGAACAGCAGGCGTTCGGTCAGGCTGGTCTTGCCGGCGTCAACATGGGCGACGATGCCGAGGTTGAGGGTGGGCGGGGGCGAGGTCACAGGGCAGCTCCACGGCTGGACGGAAAGAGGTCCGGGGCGTGGTGGCTGCTCGCATGTCTGCTCCTGGGTCGTGGCCGCTCGGCCGGGCGTGGGAACGACGATCGCACGACAACCTCGTACCGCGCACTCGCTTTCCGTGGCAGCGCCCCGCCCTCCGACGTCAGCTTGCGGACATCGAACGGATCGCATGAGGGTGGTTTGACCACCGCTCGGACGATGGCGAGTGGCAGGGCTAGTCGGTCTGTGCCCATCCAGCGACCGGGAGCGACAGATAGACCCCGACGCTCAGTGGACCCATTGCATCGAGGATCGCATCGCGTAGTCGTTCGCACCGTTCGTGCCGGTCTTCAGCCCGGGTGGCGAACCACTTCGATCGCACCTCGATCAACAGATCAAGATCAGCACTGTCATAGGGGCTGCGTTGCTGGAAGCGGATCACCACGTCACCTGGACGCAGATCGCCGTCGAAGGGCTCCTCTGGACACTCGACCGCAAGTGACACGGCGTGAGGGAGCATCGCGGCAAGTGTCCGAAGCTCGTCCTGCGTTATCGGTGATTGGTAGGCGACGTCGACGATCGGCACGAGCTCACGGTAGTCACCCGGCGACCTCGACTCAGCGCGCTTCTGACTCCTGACGCTGCAGCGTCGAGTGATCAGGCGCCGTGGTGGTTACCTCCACCGGCTTCTCCACCGGCGCAGCGTCCAGCTCCGGCAGCAGCCGATCCAGCCACCCTGGCAGCCACCAGTTCGCGATGCCCAGCAGCTTCATGGTGGCCGGGACGAGCACCAGGCGTACGACGGTCGCGTCGAGGAAGATCGCCGTGGCCAGTCCCACTCCCATCATCTTCACCACCGGGTCACTGCCCAGGACGAAGCCCGAGAAGACCGCCACCATGATCAGCGCGGCTGCGGTGATGGTGCGCCCGGTGCCGGCGATCCCCGCGATGACCGCGCGGGTGTTGTCGCCGTGGCGGCGGTACTCCTCGCGCACCCGCGACAACAGGAACACCTCGTAGTCCATGGAGAGACCGAACAGGATCGCGAACATGAACAGCGGGATGAACGACACGATCGGCACCGTTGACTCGACGCCGATCAGGCCGGCCGCCCAGCCCCACTGGAAGACCATGACGAGCACGCCGTAGGCCGCGCCGACGCTCAGCAGGTTCAGCACGACCGCCTTCAACGGCACCAGAACCGACCGGAACAGCACCATGAGCAGGAGGAACGACAACAGCAGCACGGCCACCACGAAGCGCAGCATCCGCTCCTGCACCCGGTCACCGAGGTCGGCGAAGGTGGCAGTCTGACCGCCGACGTGGGCGGTCGCCGCGGAGCCGTCCAGCACCGTCGGGAAGACCTCGCTGCGGAGCCTCGCGACAGTCTCCTGGGTGGCCTCGTCCTGGGGCGACGTGGTCGGCTGCGCCACCAGGGTCGCCACGCCTGCGGTGAGATCGATGGTCGGGTCGCCGACCGAGGTGATGCCCGGGTCGGCTGCGATCGCCGCGGCCAGCGGCGCCACGACGCTCAGCTGGTCCGATGTTCCGGCGCCCTGGGAGATGTCGACCGCGATCACCAGCGGCCCGTTGGCCCCGGGGCCGAAGCCGTCGGCGATCAGGTCGTACGCCCGGCGTTCGGTCCTCGACTCGGGCTTGGTCCCGTCGTCCGGGAATCCCAGGTTGAGCGCGAGAACCGGTGCGGCCAGGGCGATCATGAGGACCGCTCCGCCGGCGAGGTACGCCGTCGCGTTGCGGGTCACGTGAGCGCCCCACCGGTACCAGCCGGTGCTCGGCATGTGCGGCGTACGCCGGCGTCCGTTGATCCGGTGGCCCGCCAGCCCCAGAAGCGCCGGCAGCAAGGTGACCGAAGCGAGCACCATCACGAGCACCATCGCGGAGATGGCGACCCCACCACCGGTCACGAACGGGATTCCCGCGACGAGCAACCCGAGGATCGCCACGACGACCGTGCCCCCGGCGAAGATCACCGCCTGTCCCGCGGTTGCCAGGGCTCGGCCGGCCGCTTCGGCGACCGGCATCCCCAGCGCCAGGTGCTCGCGGTGCCGGGTGACCAGGAAGAGCGCGTAGTCGATACCGACGCCGAGCCCCACCATCGCCGCGAGCTGCGGCGCCCACGCCGGGATGTCGATCAGGTACGTCACCAGCTTCATCGAGGTGACGCCGATGACCAGACCGAACAGCGCCATCCCGATCGGCAACCCCATCGCGACGAAGGAGCCGAACGCGATCAGCAGGACGACCATCGCGACGACGATCCCCGCGACCTCGCCGAGCCCGGTGGGTGCTTCTTCGAACGCGAAGAACAGGTCGCCTCCGGTCTCCAGCGTCAGCGACGACTCGTCACGCAGGTCGGCGACGGCGTCCTTGAGGTTGTCCAGGTCGGAGGCATCGAGGTGCTCGATCGCGGGGTATTGCACGCGCACGAGTGCGATGTCGCCGTCGGGCGAGACGTTGCTGGTCGTCGTGAGCACGCGCGGGAGTGCCTCGAGAGCGGCCTCCACCGGCGCGAGCTGCGCCGCAGCGTCCTGTGCTTCGAGTACGACGTGGGCGGTGATGCCGCCCTCGTCAGCCTGGGCCTCGGCGAGCAGCTCCGCAGCTTGGTAGGAGTCGAGGCCGGGTGCCTCGAAGCTCTCCTCGAGATCGCGCCCGAAGGCGACGGAGGAAGTGATGACGACGAGCGCGAGAACGACCCAGGCGCCGATGGCCACCCAGGGCCGGGTGGCAGCAGACCGGCCGAGCCGGTAGAGGAGATTCGACATGCCTTCACGGTGGCCCGGCGGCGGGCGACGTACATCGGGCCCAGGAGTGGGGGATTCCTCGGCCGAAGGGACGAGAAGCGGCTCGTGCTTGTGCCCAGTACGACGAGCGTCACCGCTCTCTAGGGTGGAGACGTGTTCGCCGCCTTCATCCGCTCGGTCCTTGCCGAGCCCCGAGCCCCGGACCCGCCGGCGCGGGCGTGGTGGGACTGGGCTCTGGTCGGCGCCTTGCTGGTCACGGCAACGGGTGAGGCGATCCTCCGCCCCGACGTACCGATGCGGCCCTTGGCCACCGTGGTCGCGCTCCTGGTGATCCCGGTCCTGCTCTGGCGGCGTACGCATCCACTCCTGGCGACCGCGGTCGGCTTCGGCGGCGCGATGGTGCTGCACATCCCGGCCTTCGTCGAGGACGTCGTTGACGTGGGTCTGTACTCCATGGCCGGCATCATGTTGCTGCCGTACGCCTTGTACCGCTGGGCATCCGGCCCTGAGGCGCTGGTCGGCACGGCGATCGTCGCCGTGCCGGCCGGCCTGGGTCTCGCGACCAGCCAGACCCTCGGCGACGTGATCGGTGGCACCACCGTGCTGGTCGCGGTGTTCGCCCTCGGGGCCGCGATGCGCTACCGCGCGGTCGCGCGCCAGCGCGAGGTGCAGCAGGTCCGGATGCTCGAGCGCGGTGAGCTCGCCCGCGAGCTGCACGACACCGTCGCCCACCACGTGTCGGCCATCGCGATCCAGGCCCAGGCGGGGCGAGCGGTGGCAGCCACCGACCCGGCTTCGGCGGTCGAGGCGCTGGCAGTGATCGAGGCGGAGGCGTCGCGGACCTTGTACGAGATGCGCACGATGGTCCGGGTGCTCCGCGACAGCGAGGCGGCCGACTACGCGCCGCAGCGGGGCATCAGCGACCTGGACGAGCTGACCCGGATGAGCCCCGTGGTGCAGGTGCACCGCGGCGGCGACCTCGCTGGCCTGCCGCAACCGGTGGAGGTTGCGGTCTACCGGATCTGTCAGGAGTCGGTCACCAACGCGATACGACATTCGCTGAACGCCACGGCGGTCACCGTGGGGGTCACCGGCGACGACGGCGTCGTACGGTTGCGTGTGCACGACGACGGAGAAGCAGCCCGCCCCGCGACCACCGTGGGCTACGGCCTGCTCGGCATGGCAGAACGAGCCAAGCTGCTGGGCGGCGCCTGTCAGGCCGGGCCGGACCCGGCCGGCGGCTGGACCGTCGAGGCGACTCTCCCGCGGGAGGTGCCGCGATGACCATCCGGGTGGTGGTCGCCGACGACCAGCTCCTGGTCCGCACCGGGCTCACCATGATCCTCAACGCGCAGCCCGGGATCGAGGTCGTCGGCGAGGCAAAGGACGGTCACGAGGCGGTGGCCGTGGCACGTGAGCTGCGTCCCGACGTCTGCCTCTTCGACATCCGGATGCCCGGCATCGACGGCGTCGAGGCCACCCGCCAGCTCGCTGGCCCAGGCGTCGAGGACCCACTGGCCATCGTGATCATCACGACCTTCGACCTCGACGAGTACGTCCATGGCGCCCTCAAGGCCGGCGCCCGCGGCTTCCTCCTCAAGGGCGCCGGGCCCGAGCTGCTGGTCCAGGCGATCCACGCAGCCGCGAACGGCGAGGCGCTCATCTCACCCGACATCACCCGCCGCCTGCTCACCACGCTGGCTGGCCTGGAGCGCGCGACCCCGCCGACCCAGCCGATCGAACCGCTCACCGAACGCGAGGAAGAAGTGCTCCTCACCGTCGCCCGCGGCCGCACCAACGCCGAGATCGCCGACGAGCTGCACATCACCCTGAGCACCGTGAAGACCCATGTCGGCGCGTTGATGAACAAGCTCGGCGCCCGCAACCGCGTCGAGGTCGCGATGTGGGCGTACGAGACCGGGCGCGTCAAGGGATAAGGCCCAACGAGGTGCCGCGCCTGAGCTCGTTCAATCGCTGAGTGCCGTGATGCGGTGGCGCCCCCCGCGGCCACAGGGTCGTGGCAGCGAACACGCGGCCGTTCGTCGGGTGCACGGCGATGGCGGAGGAGGCCATGAACTTGCCCTTGTCCACGATGGGACGCGAGAGCCGTCGCCCGGCGAACGTGAACGAGTACACCCTTGCGATGTAGTCGGGCCAGTTCACGTCGTTCAGGATGTGCGCACGTCCGCGCCGAGGGTCGATGGCCACCTTCGGTAGTCCACGGTCGCGGCCACGGTCGGCGATCAGGACTCGCTCGGAACTCAAGAGCCGTCCCGAGCCGGCGTAGGAGCGGAGCGTGGCCCGGCGGCTGCCGGCTGACACGGCCAGCACGCGTCCCGAGGACGTCACCGCCAGCTCGCCGGAGGAGGTGGACTCTGGGTCTTGCCAGCCCGTCGCGAACCGCTGGTGACCTGCAGTGTCGAAGGAGGGCAGCCGCGTGCTCGACCCAGCGGCCAGCGTGTCAGCGGGCCTGCTGCTCGGCCACCCAGCTGGCGACCTGGGCTCGGGAGGTCATGCCGAGCTTCGTGAGGATGTGGTCGACGTGAGTCTCGGCCGTGCGCAGGGAGATGACGAGCCGCGCGGCGATCTCTCGGTTGGCCAGGCCCTCGGCGAGCAGCCCGGCGATCTCCCGCTCCCGGGGAGTCAGCCCGCCCGGTGCCTCGGACCCCGGGCGTGGCGCCTGGGTGGCGGCCCCTGCCTGGGATTCAGGGGCGTCGCCGTCCTCGCCCAGGGCGAGGGCCACGGCTTGCTCGAAGGAGTACGACGCACCGTCCGCGAATGCCTCCTCGAACCGGGTGGACTCGAACTTGGCGGACCCGAGGGCGGCGCGCAGGGCGACTTCGGACCGCCTGTCGAACACGCTGTACGCGGTCGTCTCGTCGACCTTCGCCCCGCTCGTCCGCCAGACGGCCTGGGACGCGCCGAGCAGCCGGGCCGCCCGCTCGTCGGGGGACGCGAAGGCAGCACACCAGGAGAGCGCCTGTACGCCGAAGCTGATGCCGGTCAGGTCCTTCATCGGTTGGAACAGCCGGATCGACTTCCGCAGTGCATGCGTCGCGGCGTCGAAGTTCCCGGCCTGCCACTGTGCGATGCCGACGGCCCAGAGCGCGTACGCCGTCGACGACTGAGCGCCGTGCTGCTCAGCCAGCGTCAACGCGCCCTGGCTGAACTCGTCGGCCCGGGGATCGTCGAGGAAGAACGTGCCAGCGGTGAGCAGGATCAACGTGTCGAACTCGCCCAGCGGGTCCCCGACCGTCCGGAACTCCCGGCGCGCCTGGTCCAGCAGCTCGATGGCGCCCGTCAGGTCGCCGCGGTAGAGCGCGGCCTGCCCCCGGCACTCCTTGATCCGTGCCCACAGCAGGTCGTCATCGAGCCTCGTGGCGATCTCCTCACACTCGGCGAGCAGCGTGGCGTTCCGCTCGAAGTCGGTGGCGAACATGGCCAGATAGCTCGCGGCCCACAGGCCGTAGGCGCGGCTGCGGGTCTGTTCAGTGGCCAGGTCGAGGGCGCGGGTCAGGTAGCGATACCCCTCCCTGAGGTAGCCCGCGAACCAGAAGTTCCACAGCGGCGCGGCGATGTCCAACGCCACGACCGCCTCGGTTCGGTGCGCGAGGCAGAAGTCCAGGGCTGCGCGGACGTTGCCCGACTCTCGGCGGAGCCGCATGAACCAGTCCGCTTGGTGCGGGCCGAAGCCCTCGGCTGCGAAACGCTGCGCCACCGACCGGTAGTGGTCACGGTGCCGAACGTGCAAAGCCTGCGCCGAGTCCTCGTCGAGTCGTTGGGCGCCGTACTGGCGGATGATCTCGAGCATCTCGTACCTGGCGGTGCTGCGCTCGGTGGCCAGGTGGCGCACGATGATCGATTTGCCCACCAGGCTCGCAATCAGGTTCAGGACCTCGGAGCGAGAGATCCCCTCGCCGCTGCAGACGTCCTCGGCGGCCTCGAGGTCGAAACCGCCGGAGAAGACCGAGAGGCGTGCCCACATCAGCTGTTCCTCGGCCGAGCACAGGTCGTAGCTCCACCCCACGGTCGCGTCCATCGCCTGCTGTCGTGCGGGCGCGGCACGTCGCTCGCTCGTGAGCAACCGGAACCGGTCCTCGAGCCGGTCCAGGATCTGTGTGGGCGAGAGGATCCGCAGCCACACCGCGGCCAGCTCGATCGCCAGCGGGATCCCCTCGACCCGCCGGCACAGCTCGATCACCGCGTCCCGGTTGGTCTCGGTGATGGCGAAATCGGGTGCGACGGCTCCTGCCCGGTCCAGGAACAAGCGCACCGACTCATAGTGGGTGGCGTCGCCGGCCAACACCTCGGTGGCCGGTACGGACAGGGGAGGCACTTGGAGGATCTGCTCGCCCTCGATGCCGAGGACGTGACGGCTGGTCGCCAGGATCCTCAGGTCTGGGGCCGCAGCCAGCAGCTTGCTGGCGAGCACCGCGCACGCCTCGGTCAGGTGCTCGCAGTTGTCCAGCACCACCAGCAGCTGCTTCTGCTCCAGGTGGGCGGCCAGGTCCGCGGCGGGGTCGAGCGATACCTGCCGCAGCTCCAGGGTGTTGGCCACCGTGTGCGGCAGCAGGTCGGGGTCCCTCAGCGCGGCCAGCTCGACGAACCACACCCCGTCGGGGAACGTACGCCGCACCTCCGCGGCGACCCGCATCGCCAATCGGGTCTTGCCCACGCCGCCCGGCCCGGTCAGGGTCAGCGTCCGGGTGCTCCCCAGCAGCCGCCTGGCATCCCGCAGCTCCCGGCGCCGGCCGACGAAGGTGGTCAGCTCGGCGGGCAGTGCTCCCCGACCAGCCGTCGTCGACCTCGTCCTCATGCGCGGCTCCTGCCGTCCTGCCCGAGGCAGCCTCGAGGTCGATGCTACCGAGCCGCTGGCGCACCCACGTCCTTGTCAGGCGCCTCGGGGGAGAAAGGCCTCGAGGGTCTCGACGACCAGCCGGTGGTCCTCCAGCTCGGGCAGGCCCGAGACCGCGACAGTGCCGACGCAGCCGGTGCCCCGCACCAGGATCGGGAAGGCACCTCCGTGTGCGGCGTAGTCCGACGGGGACAGTCGGGCGTCCGCATCGAAGGACCCACCGTCGACGCGGAACTGTTCCCCGACGCGAAGCGAGGACCGGCCGTAGCGGTCGACCACGGCGCTCTTGCGCTCGAGCCAGCCGTCGTTGTCCGCTGACGAGCCCGCCAGCGCGGCGTGGAACAGTCGCTGGCCGTTGCGACGGATCGAGATGGCCACGGGGAGCCCAGCCGCGAGTGCGGCGTCCCGCAGGGCTGCGCCGAGCTCCCAGGCGGTGTCTTCGTCGAAGTGGTCGAAGACGAGGCGCGCCTCCTGGGCCTGCAGCTCGTCGAGCAGCGCGCGGCCGGTCACAGCTCGGCTCCCAGGCGTTGCGTCGTACGCCGTTCGATGCTGACCCGGGCCGCCTCGAGGACGTCGGCGGTCGCGACGGCGTCGACCGCTGCCACCGGGGGAGGGCCCTCACCGCGTACGGCCCGGGCGAAGGCCGGGTAGTAGGTGTCCCAGGCGCCAGGTTCGAGCGAGACCGGCCGCGAACCCGAGGGCGCGAAGACCCGGTCGAGCTCCGAGGGCTCCTCCACGCCCCAGGGGGCGTCCGTCGAGGGGTGCGTGCCCGACACGAGCACGTCCTCCTGCGTGTCTGCCGTGGTGACGACCAGCGTGGCCGCCGAGCCGGTGACCCGGAAGCGTGGCCCGGGGGCGTGCTGGCTCCAGCTGCCCCACAGGTGCGACACGGCACCGTCGGCGTGCATCAACGCCACGAAGACGTCGTCGTCGAGCCCGCTGTCACGCGTCCGCGACTCCGCATGCACCGACTCCACCGGGCCGAGCAGCGTGAGCGCCTGGTCGACGAGGTGGGCACCGAAGTCGAGAAGGGTGCCGCCGCCCGACCTGCCGGGACCGTTCGAGGGGGCGTACCGCTCGAACCTCGACTCGAAGCGGTGGACCTCGCCCAAGGTCCCGTCGTCGACCCGGGCCCGCACCGTCAGGAAGTCGGAGTCCCAGCGACGGTTCTGGTAGGGGCACAGCGTCACCCCGCGAGCCGAGGCGAGCGCCACCGAGCTGCGCGCCGCGGCCGGATCCAGGCTGAACGGCTTGTCGCAGACCACCGACAGGCCCAGGGCGATCGCCTCGTCCGTGAGCCCCGAGTGGGTGTCCGCCGGCGTGGAGATGCTCACCGCTTCTGCGCCGGCGGCTGCCAGGGCCTCGAGCGAGTCGAACACGCCCACTGCCGGGTGCTCGGCACCCACGAGAGCACGACGCTCGGTGGACGAGGTGACGACGCCCACGAACTCGCACTCGGGCGCGGCGGCGATCAGCGGGGCATGGAAGTACCTGCCGCCGAAGCCGTAGCCGACCAGTCCGATCTTGACCGGATCCACGTGCGCACCTCTTCCAACGACGACGCTCGCGCCAGTCTGCCCGGGTCCGGGTGCCAGCGGTCAAGCCCGCCGCTCAGGCCGTCGGACCACCCGCGACGTACAGCACCTGGCCCGAGACGAAGCTCGCCCGCTCGTCGGCGAAGAACGACACCGCGTTGGCGATGTCGTCGGGCTCGCCCACGCGGCCGACCGGGATCTCCTTGGCGTTCGCCGCCTTGAAGTCCTCGAAGGACATGCCGAGCCGCTCGGCGGTGGCCGCGGTCATCTCGGTGGCGATGAAGCCGGGAGCGATCGCGTTGACCGTGACCCCGAATCGGCCGAGTTCGAGCGCGAGCGTCTTCGTGAAGCCCTGAAGACCCGCCTTGGCGGCGGCGTAGTTGGCCTGGCCGCGGTTGCCGAGGGCCGAGATGCTGGAGAGGTTCACGATCCGGCCCCAGCCGACCTCGGTCATGTGCCGCTGCGTCGCGCGGCTCATCAGGAAGGCACCGCGGAGGTGGACGTTCATCACCGAGTCCCAGTCCGCCGTCGACATCTTGAACAGCAGGTTGTCGCGGGTGATGCCCGCGTTGTTGACCAGGACCGTCGGGGCGCCGAGGTCGGACGCGACCCGGTCGACGGCAGCCTGGACCGCGGCCTCGTCGGAGACGTCGGCCCCGACGGCGATGGCCTTGCTGCCGAGCTCCTCGACGGCAGCCACGGTCTCGGCACACGCGGAATCGTCGAGGTCGACGACCGCGACCTGGCACCCGTCCGCGGCCAGTCGCCTGCTGACGGCCGCGCCGATGCCGCGGGCTCCTCCGGTGACGATCGCGGTGCGCTGGGGGATGTTCACGTGATGCTCCTCGAGGCGGTTGTGGGAGGGTGGTGCCTGATCTGAAGTCACTTCAGTTCGCGGCTTGACATTAACACCGGTCTCGACCAAACTGAAGTGGATTCAGTTCAAATAGCGAAGGGGACCAGTCCATGATTGACACCGACCACGTCGTGCTCGAGAAGGACGGCGAGATCGCCCGCGTGTGGCTCAACCGGCCGCACAAGCTCAACGCCGTCACCACCGAGCTGCTGCACCGCCTCGACGAGATCATCGTCGAGGTCGACAGCGACCCGAACCTGAAGGTCCTGGTCCTGCGTGGCCGCAACAACACCTTCTGCTCGGGCTTCGACCTCGACGAGCTGCTCGCCGACTACGTCGGCACCACGACCGCGATGGAGGTGGCGGTCCTCTCGGCCAAGGTGTGCGACCGGCTCTACTCGATGAACACGCCGTCGGTCGCGGTGCTCGAGGGCTATGTCACCGCGGGTGGCTTCGAGCTGATGATCTCCTGCGACTTCGCCGTGTCCGCCGACGACGCCAAGATCGGCGACTTCCACATCCGCCGTGCCCTGTTCGGCGGCGCCGGCCCGATCTACCGCCTCCCGCGCATGATCGGCATCCGCAAGACCAAGGAGCTCATGCTCACCGGCAAGCTGCTGTCCGGAAAGGAAGCGGTCGACTTCGACCTGATCAACGCCTCCGCCCCGGCCGAGGAGCTCGACCAGCTGGTCACCGACTTCATCGCGCCGATCATCGACAAGAGCCCCTTCGCCATGCGGCTCACCAAGATGACCATCGACCGTGGCCTCGACGCCGACATCCAGTCCCTGATGGTCATGGAGCACCTCGCTGTGGGCAACGCGCTCCAGTCCGAGGATGCTCGCGAGGGCGTCAACGCCTTCCTCGAGAAGCGTGAACCCAAATGGGTCGGTCGCTGACGGGCAGCCGCTGCCTGCACTGCTCGACGGTCGCCTTCCCGCCGGCCCGTGGCTGCCAGAGCTGTGGTCGCACCTCCCAGGAGACGATCGAGCTCGGCAGCCGCGGGACCGTGTGGGGCTTCACCGTGCAGCGGTTCGCGCCGAAGTCCCCGCCGTACGTCGAGCCCGCCGGGGGATTCGTGCCGTTCGCGGTCGGCTACGTCGAGCTGCCGGAAGGCGTGAAGGTGGAGGCCGTCCTGGACTGCACAGACTTCGCGGAGCTCGCGGGCGATGCGGAGGTCACGCTCGTCAGCGCCGACCCGGTGCCGCGGTTCGCCACCGACCTGGCGCTGGCCAGCTCGGCCACGATCGGAGAACGAGCATGAGCACCGGTGTCTCGATCGTCGGCGCCGGCCTGTCCAGGTTCGGCCGGCAGCCGGGTCGCACCGGTCGCGAGCTCGCGCTCGACGCCATCCGGGCCGCGCTGCTCGACGCGGGGCTGGCCTGGACCGATGTGCAGGTCGCGTTCGGTGGCAGCGACGGGTCAGGCCTGGCCGACACCCTCGTGGCCGACCTCGGCCTGACCGGGATCCCGTTCACCAACGTCAAGAACGGCTGCGCCACTGGCGGCAGCGCGCTGATGTCGGCGGTCAACGCCATCCGCTCGGGCAGCGCCGAGATCGCCCTCGCTGTCGGCTTCGACAAGCACCCACGTGGCGCCTTCGACCCGCGACCCGAGGACTGGGGTCTGCCCGCGGCGTACGGCGAGGCGGGCCTCATGGTGACCACGCAGTTCTTCGGCATCAAGATCGCGAGATACATGCGCGAGCACGGCATCAGCGAGCGGACCCTGGCCCTGGTGGCGGAGAAGGCCTATCGCAACGGTGCCCTGAACCCCAACGCCTGGCGACGCGAGGCGATCCCGGCCGACGACATCGCCGCGGCCGACATGGTCAACGATCCCCTCACGCGCTTCATGTTCTGCTCACCCGGCGAGGGCGGCGCGGCGATCATCGTGACCAGCGACGCCGTCGCGGCCCGCCTGGGGCGCGCCGTACGCCTGTTGGGCGCCGCCACCCGCACGCGCCGGTTCGGCTCCTTCGAGGTCTTCAGCCCCTCCATCCAGGGCACCGGAGTCCCCTCCAGCGTCAGCGCCGACGCGGCCGCCGCGGCGTTCGCGGCTGCCGGGGTCAGCCCCTCGGACGTGGACGTCGTCCAGGTCCAGGACACCGAGAGCGGGGCCGAGGTCATGCACCTCGCCGAGTGCGGGTTCTGCAAGCACGGCGAGCAGGAGGCGATGGTGGCCGCCGGCGAGACCGAGATCGGCGGCCGGCTTCCGGTCAACACCGACGGCGGCTGCATCGCCAACGGCGAGCCCATCGGCGCCTCCGGGCTCCGGCAGGTCCACGAGATCGTGACGCAGCTCCGCGGCGAGGCGGGGGAGCGGCAGGTGAGCGCCCCGCAGATCGGCTTCACCCATGTCTACGGAGCACCAGGCATCAGTGCCTGCACGGTGCTCGCAGTCTGAGAGGACGACGATGACGCCCCCCGAACCCATCTCCCTCGACGAGTTCACGATCGCCGCCAGGGCGTGGCTCTCCTCCGTCGCGGAGCCGCGGCGCACCGCCCAGTGGGGCGTCGGCCCGGACTCCGTGGCCGTCTTCGAGAACTGGACGGCCGAGGAGGAGCGGGCCGAGACGGACCGGATCAGCGCCTACGAGAAGGTCAAGTACGACGCGGGCTGGGGCGCGCTGACCTGGCCCGAGGAGTACGGCGGGCGGGGCCTGCCGATGTCCTACGCGCTGGCGTTCCGGCACGAGGAGGAGGCCTTCGACGTGCCCCGGCGCACCGAGATGTTCTCGGTGACCCAGCAGCTCGTGGCGCCGGCGATCGCCCAGTGGGGGACCACCGAGCAGCGCGACCACTACGTGAGAGCGATGCTGCGCACGGACCTGATCGCCTGCCAGCTCTTCTCCGAGACCGAGGCCGGCTCCGACCTCGCGGCCGTGCGCACGCGGGCCGTCGAGCGGGACGGCCACTGGGTGCTCGACGGACACAAGGTCTGGACCTCGGGAGCACCCGTGGCCGACATCGGCGTCGCCGTGACGCGAACGGACAGCTCGGCCGCCAAGCACGCCGGCCTCACCGTCTTCCTGGTGCCGATGGACGCAGCCGGCGTCACCGTGCGACCGATCCGGCAGATGACCGGCGGCAGCTCGTTCAACGAGGTGTACCTCGACGGGGTGGAGCTCTCCGACGACATGAGGCTCGGGCCGGTCGGGCAGGGCTGGAAGGTGGCGCTGACGGTGCTGGCCGCGGAGCGCCTCGACTCGGGCAACCTCGGGCTGGCGAACGCCGACCGTGCCGTCGACCTGGCTCGCAACCTGGGCCGACCGCTCAGCGAGCTCGAGCAGGACCTCGTCGCAGACCTGGTGACGCGCAGCTACGTGCAGAGACTGACGGGCATGCGAGTGGCGGCCGCCCTCGTGTCCGGCGTCGACCCCGGCCCGGAGGCCTCCGTGGGCAAGCTCCTGGCGACCGACACGATGGCGCGCACCTCCGAGGTGGTACGCGCGCTGCTCGGACCCGAGCTGGCCGCGAACACCGGCGGCTGGGGAACGTGGGCCTGGACCGAGCACCTCCTCGGCGCGCCCGGCTATCGCATCGCCGGCGGCACGGACGAGATCCAGCACAACATCCTCGCCGAGCGCGTCCTCGGCCTGCCCAGGGAGCCGCGTCCATGAGCACCGGCTTCGAGGACCGTCTCGCGGATCGGGTCGAGGTCGCCCTTCGCCGCGAACGTAGGGACCTCGAGGTGGGCGCCCTCACCCGTCTGCCCGGTGGCCACTCGGGCCTGACCTACCGGGTCGAGACCAGCGCGGGGCCGTTGGTGGTCAAGTCCGTCCCGGAGGGCCAACTGGCCGTCGGACGGCACGACATGCTCCGTCAGGCACGGATGATCTCCGCGCTCGCGCCCACCGACGTCCCTGTCCCAGCGGTCGTCGCCACGGACGATGCCGAGCCGGCCTGGTTCGCCATGCAGCTGGTCGGTGGCGAGTCCCTCGAGCCGGTGCTCGACGACCCGGCCGTGCCGTCCACCCTCGCCGCGCGGCGGATGCTCCGCGCGGCCGAGATCCTGCCGGCACTGCACGACGTACCCCTCGACAAGGTGCCGGTGGACGCCGACGCGCTGTCCCCCGGTGACGAGCTGGCCCGCTGGGCTCGCACGATGGCCGCGGTCCCCCCACACCTCGTGCCCGACGCGGATCGCCTGCACCAACGGCTCTCGCAGTGCATTCCTCCCGCTGTCGAGCCGACGCTGGTGCACGGCGACTACCGGCTGGGGAACCTGATCTGCGACGGCACCGAGCCGGTCGCGCTGATCGACTGGGAGATCTGGAGCGTGGGCGACCCGCGCGTGGAGCTCGGCTGGTTCCTGGTCTTCGCCGACGGCTCCAACTTCCCCGGAGTCGGCCGCGAGGTCGCCGGACTGCCCACCGCGCACGAGCTGGTCGAGGCGTACGCCGCCGACGGCCGGCCGGTGGACGACCTCGCCTGGTTCGACGCCCTCGGCCGCTACAAGATGGCCGCGATCATGGGCCACAACCTGCGCCGGCACCTCGAAGGCCGCCACCACGATCCGGACCAGGAACGCCTGCCCGACACCATCCAGCGGCTCATCGCCACCGGACTGTCGACGACGTTCTGACCCCGCCACCACCACCAACGACACGAGAGGAACTCCGTGGACTTCGAGCCCTCCGCCCGGACGCGTGACCTGACGGCCCGCCTGCAGGTGTTCATGGACGAGCACGTCTACCCCGCCGAGGCGGTCTACGACGCGCAGGTCGCGGCGTCCGCGAACCCGCACGAGCAGCCGCAGGTGATGCGTGACCTGCAGGCGACGGCGCGGGAGCAGGGACTCTGGAACCTCTTCATGACGCACGGGTCCTGGGGGGCGGGCCTGACCAACCTCGAGTACGCACCGCTGATGGAGCTGGCCGGCCGGTCGATCATCGGCCCGGAGGCCCTCAACTGCTCGGCGCCCGACACCGGGAACATGGAGATCCTGGCGATGTACGGCACGCCGGAGCAGCAGGAGCAGTGGCTGCATCCCCTGCTGGACTGCCGGATCCGCTCGGCGTTCGCGATGACCGAGCCTGCCGTGGCCAGCTCCGACGCCACCAACATCACCGCGACGATCCGCCGCGACGGCGACCACTACGTCCTCAACGGGCGCAAGTGGTACACCTCGGGCATCCTCGACCCGGACTGCAAGCTGGTCATCTTCATGGGCAAGTCGGACCCCGACGGGCCGACCTATCGGCAGCAGAGCATGATCCTGGTCCCCACCGACGCACCCGGCATCGAGGTGCTGCGCGACCTGACCATGTTCGGCTACCAGGACCGGCTCGGGCACGGTGAGGTCGACTTCACGGACGTGCGAGTGCCGGCCGCGAACATGCTTGGCGTCGAGGGCGACGGTTTCGCCATCGCCCAGGGCAGGCTCGGGCCGGGCCGCATGCACTACGCGATGCGCGCGATCGGCTTCGCCGAGCGGGCGATGTCGATGATGTGCCGACGCGCCGTGGACCGTGAGGCGTTCGGCGGACCGCTGGCCGACCAGGGTGTCGTCCGCGAGTGGGTGGCGCGCAGCCGGATGGAGATCGACCAGGTCCGGCTGCTCACCCTGCGTGCCTCCTGGCTTATGGACACGCAGGGCAACGCCGCGGCGAGGTCCGACGTGGCCGCCATCAAGGTGGCCGCGATGGAGGTGGCCCACAACGTGGTCAACCGCGCAGTGCAGACGTACGGCGCCGCGGGCGTCAGCGAGGACACCGTGCTGGCCAGGCTCTTCGCCATCACCCGCGCCCTGCAGATCGCGGACGGACCCAACGAGGTGCACCTGCGCACCATCGGCAAGCTCGAGCTGGCCGGCTACCGCAAGCCGGCCGACGCGGCGACGTACATGGGAGGCAGGCCATGAGCACTCTCACCGGAAAGGTCGCCCTCGTCACGGGAGCGACCCGCGGGCTCGGCTTCGCCATCGCGAGCGCACTCGCCGCGGCCGGAGCCACGGTCGTGGTCTCGAGCCGCAAGCTCGAGTCGTGCCAGGCCGCGGCCCAGGCGATCACCGCGGCGACAGGCGTCACCGCCGTCCCGCTGGCCCTGCACGTCGGACGCTGGGACAGCATCGAGCCGGCCATCGACGAGGTCTACGCCCGGCTGGGACGCCTCGACATCCTCGTCAACAACGCTGGGATCGCACCGCTGTCGCCCAGCCTCGAGGACGTCTCGGAGTCCCTGTTCGACAAGACCATCGAGGTCAACCTCAAGGGTCCGTTCCGGCTGATGGCTGTGGCCGGCGCCCGGATGGCGGCTGCCGGAGGCGGCTCGATCGTCAACATCTCCAGCATCGGGTCCGTGCGGCCCAGCCCGCCCGAGGCGATGTATGCCGCCGCGAAGAACGGCCTCAACGCGCTGACCATGGCGTTCGCGCAGGAGTACGCCCCGCACGTGCGCGTGAACTGCGTGATGCCGGGTGCCTTCGCGACCGACATGGCGGGGGAGTGGGACGAGGAGTTCGTCGGCAAGATAGTCGACCGTCTCCCCGCAGGCAGGCTCGGGCGTCCCGACGAGGTGACCGGGATGGTCGTCCACCTCGCCGGGGACGGAGCGGGCTACACCACCGGGGCGCTCATCCCGATCGACGGCGGCCGCACGGCCGTCTACTGATCGGAGACGAGATGAGCAACGGATCCAGGGTCAGCGACCTCTTCGACCTGCGCGGCAGCGTCGCCATCGTGACCGGAGCCTCGTCCGGGCTGGGGGAGGGGTTCGCGCGCACGCTGGTCGACGCCGGCGCCACCGTCGTGGCCGCGGCGAGGAGGCTCGACCGCCTCGAGGTGCTCGCCAAGGAGCTCGACGGGACCGGGCCGGCCGGAGGAAGGGTGGTCCCGGTCGCGTGCGACGTGACCTCCGAGGATGATCGGCGGAGCTTGGTCGAGACGGCCGCCGCGATCGCCGGCCACATCGACGTGCTCGTCAACAACGCGGGCATGCCGGGACCGCCGAACGCCGAGCAGGAGACGGTCGAGGGCTTTGCCGGTCTGCTCGACCTCAACCTGGCGTCCGGGTTCCATCTGGCTTCCCAGGTCGCCTCGACCGTGGCTGATGGTCGGACGCTCTCGATCGTCAACATCTCCTCGGTCATCGGGCTCGTCTCGACCTCGCCGATCGGAGGAGCGAGCTACGCGGCCTCGAAGGCCGGGACACTCGGACTCACCCGCGAGCTCGCCGGCCAGTGGGGTCGCCGCGGCATCCGCGTGAACGCCATCGTCCCCGGCTGGTTCGACACGGAGATGACCGACGGGCTCTTCGCCAACGAGAAGTCCGCAGGCTGGGTCCGCCGCAACACGATGCTCGGCCGAGGGGGCGGACCGGGCGAGGTCGACGGCGCCCTGCTCTTCCTGGCCTCGCCGGCCTCGTCCTACGTCACCGGCCACTCCCTGGTCGTCGACGGAGGGTGGACGGCCCGATGACGGCCGTACATCAGCAACACTGATCGCAGGAGGACAACCCCATGCAGGTTCTTGCCCAGGAGCTCACCGAGCGTGCCCGTCGCGCCCCGGACGACGTGGCGGTGGTGGACGCTCTCGGCACGCACACGGTCGGCGACGTCGTACGGGCCGCGCGCGAGATCGCAGCCCTCCTGGCCGACTCGCTCGGCGGCTCCCCGACGGTCCTGGTGCAGGCGGACAACACGTGGCGAACGCTGGCGGCCGCGGTCGCCGTCGGGTTGAGGGGCGGCATGGTCGCGGTCTTCAGCGACCACGCGTCCGCCGCCGAGTTCGAGCTCGCGATGGAGGACATCCGGCCCGACGCCGTGTTCGCGACCGAGGGCGTGCTCGAGCGGTGGGGGGTCTCCGACACGGCCTTCCCGCACCGACGCCCGAGCATCGACGGATGGACCGTGGCCACGTCAGGCCGACCGGTCAGCCCGGTCGAACGCTGGAACGGGGGTGCAGCCGTCGCCATGACGTCGGGCTCCACCGGCCGTCCCAAGTGCGTCGTGCAGTCCGAGGAGTCGATCCGGTACGCCGGTCGCTCGACGATCGAGGCGATCGGGCTCCGCCCCGGCGATGCCGTGGGCGCCTTCGTGCCGCTGTCGTCGGTGGCAGCCTTCTGCTTCGGGATGTACCTCCCGGCGATGCTCGGCGGCCCGATGGTGTGCATCGACTCGTGGCAGCCGGAGCTCGCGGTCGAGGCGATGGCGAGGCACGAGGTGAGGTGGACGATGTTGGTCCCCACCATGGCGCTGCAGCTCGCCGTCCGCCCCGAGGCGGAGGGCAGGCTCGCCGGCCTGAGGGCGATGACCGTCGGGGGCGGACCGATGAACGCCGACGCGCTCGGTCGGGCCGAGAGGACTCTCGGCACGAGGATCATCCGGGTCTTCGGCATGTCCGAGTGCCTCGGACACACCACGACGCGACCCGACGAGGAAGCCTCCACGCGACTCGGCACCGACGGCCGTCCGTTCCCGGGCACCGAGGTGCGCGTCGTGGACCATGCCGGCCGCGCCATCGCGACAGGGAGCGTGGGCGCGGCACAGGTGCGTGGCCCGAGCCTGTTCGTCGGCTACGCCCGCGACGGCTCGCCCTCCCGAGAGCTGACCGACGACGGATTCCTGCCGACGGGCGACCTCGCCCGCGTGAACGCGGACGGGACGATCTCGATCCTGGGCCGTGAGAAGCAGATCATCATCCGAGGAGGCCGCAACATCGACATCAACGAGGTCGAGGCAGCGGTGGCTCGCATTCCGTCGGTGACGCAGGTGTGCGTGGTTCCCGTGCCGGACGAGCTGCTGGGGGAGAGGGCCGCGGCACTCGTGGTGTCGTCGGATCCCGCCCTCAGCCTGGAGAGCGTCACCGGATTCCTGGGCGACAGCGGGGTCCCGAAGGCCAAGTGGCCGGAGTACGTGTTCGTCGTCTCGGACCTGCCGCAGAACCGCGTGGGCAAGCTCTCGCGTCGGGACGCGACCGACCTCGCCGAACGCCTGATGAGCGCATCCCTCGAGGTGACCTGAGTTCACGTCACGTCGCTAGGCTGGACGGCGACCCAACCACGTGAATCGACTCGGAACGGGGTGCACGAGATGGTCCAGGACGTGATGGAACGAGAGGGCCCGCGCTCCAAACGTGCCGGGATCCTCGCCGCGGCGATCGACAGCTTCGGTCAGGACGGCTACGAGCACACGAAGTGGGCGAAGATCGCCGACGAGGTCGGCATCGGCCAGACCGCGCTCTACCACTACTTCGAGTCCAAGGCGCACTGCCTGCTCACGATCATGAGCCTGGAGCTCGCGCGCTCGCTCCAGCGCTTCCGCGAGGTCACGGCCGACGTCCCGCAGGCCGACGCCGCGCTACGGGCGGCCATCGCCGCGGCGTACGACGTGAGCCCGCGCGAGGTCCTCCAGATGCGGATCCTGCAGAACCACATGGACCTGCTCGCCACGCCTCGGGCCTCCGAGAGGGAGGAGGTCGAGCGGCAGCAGGCCCGCAAGCACGTACGCGAGATCGAGGACGAGTGGACCGCCCTGGTCGAGCGGGGGATGGCCTCCGGCGCGTTCCCCGAGCGGGACGCGCGTGCCTTGGCGACCGTGGTGCTCGCCATGGTGGTCAGCGTGTGGCGGTGGTACCGCCCGGGCGGACGGCTGTCGCTCGACGACGTGCGTGAGCTGATCGCGGACGCCGCGGTCCGCGTGGTCGGCCCCTAGGGCATGGCTCTGCGCGGGGCACTGGTGCGAACGAGGGCGGTCGGGTAACTTGGACCCATCGAATTGAACTAAATTCAGGTCAGGAAGTTTCCATGCACAACTTGATCGTCCTCGCTGCCCGGCCGCATGACTGGACGCACCGACAGTTCATCGACTGGTGGCGCGGTGAGCACGCGGAGGTGACGTACCCGCTTCCCGGCCTCCGCCGTTGGCTGCACACCGAGCTCGCCGAGGGCACCGACGAGAAGTCGGCAGGCTGGGACGGACTCTCGATCCTCAGCTTCGACTCGAAGGAGGCACTCGACGTGGCACTCGCGAGCGAGGAGTGGCAGGCCGCGGTCGCCCACGTCGGACCGATGCGCGGGCGCCGCATGATCTTCACGGGCGACGAGATGACCATGGTGGGCGAGCGACGGGACGCCTGATGGTCGACTGGGACGAACCGGGAGCACACGAGGTCGCGGACGGCGTGTTCCGGGTGCCGCTGCGCCTGCCGAACGACGGGCTGCACGCCGTCAACGTCTATGCGATGGAGACCGGCGAGGGACTCGCCCTCGTGGACGGTGGCTGGCGGACGTCGACCGGTCTCGAGGAGCTCTCCTCGGCACTGGCCAGCGTCGGGCACGACGTCACGTCGATCCACGACATCTACGTGACCCACGTCCACCGCGACCACTACACGCTCGCGGTCGAGCTGAGGCGCCACTTCGGGACGCGGGTGCACCTGGGGCGGGACGAGGCCCCGGGACTCCACGAGCTCCTCGAGATCGCCACCAACGTGCCGATCACGGCGTTGCGGCAGCTGCGCAGGTCCGGCGAGGAGGACCTGGCGGCGGTGGTCCGCGTCATGACCGAGAGCGAGGAGTTCGACGCCGACGGATGGGAGAAGCCGGACTCGTGGCTCGACCCTGGTGAGCTCGCCGTGGGCACCAGGACCCTGGACGCCGTGGCCACCCCCGGTCACACCAAGGGACACCTCGTCTACCACGACCTCGACGCCCGGATCCTCTTCAGCGGCGACCACCTCCTGCCCACGATCACCCCGTCCATCGGGTTCGAGCTGGGCGACTGGGAGCTCCCGCTGGCCAACTACCTCTCCTCGCTCGAGTCGACGCTGGCGCGGCCGGACGCGCTGCTGCTCCCTGCGCACGGCGCCCCCGGACGCACCGCCCATGCCCGGGCGACCGAGCTCCTCGAGCACCACGACCTGCGGCTGGCGGCGACCGTACGGGTCCTCGACGAGCTCGGCGAGGTGGTCGCCGGGCGCGTGGCCCGCGCGCTCACCTGGACCCGGCGGCACCGTCGCTTCGACGAGCTCGACAGCTTCAACCAGATGATCGCGACCTGCGAGACGATCGCCCACCTCGACGTGCTCGTCGACCGGGGGCAGGCCCAGGTCCAGGACGACCCCGACGGTGCGCTGTTCTCGCTCGTCTGAAGCGCTCGTGCCCGCCCGCCCGCGTCCGCGTCCGGGCGCACGAAGATCGACCACAGGAGGAACGCACACATGACGTCAGCTCTGATGAGCCCGTCCACGAGCCGCTTGACGGGCAAGTGCGTGCTGGTCACGGGGGCGACCGGCGGGATCGGCCTCGCGATCAGCGAGCTCCTCCACGCGTCGGGTGCGACGGTCTACGTCACCGACATTGACCAGGAACGTGCTGAGTCACTCGCAGGGGCCCTCGGTGAACGCGCCCGGTTCGTCCGGCTGGACGTCACCGAGGAAGCGGGCTGGGCAGCCGTCGCAGCCGCAATGGAGGACGCCGGCGACCGCCTGACCACCCTGGTCAACTGCGCCGGCGCGGCGCTGAGGCGTTCGATCGCGGACACGACGCTGGACGACTTCAACAGGATCATGGAGCTCAACCTCGTCGGGACGTTCCTCGGCATCCGGCTCGCTGCCCGACGGATGGTGGACCACGGCGCAATCGTCAACATCTCCTCGGTGAACGGAGTGCTGCCCACTGCAGGGCTGGGCGCCTACGTGGCCTCCAAGTCGGCGGTCTCGGCGCTGACCCGCGTCGCGGCGCTCGAGCTGGCGGACCGGGGGATCACGGTCAACGCGGTCTGCCCCGGCAGCATCGACACGGCCATCACCGACTCCGCGGACTTCGCGGACACGGACTGGGACGCCTACGTGCGGACCATCCCTGTCGGCAGGCGCGGCGCGCCCGTCGAGGTGGCCCAGGCGGTTCTCTACCTCGCCTCTGACGAGAGCCGCTACGTCACGGGCACCGACCTTGTCATCGACGGCGGGATCGCCGCCGGCAGATTCGCAGGACGTCCTAGGAGCACGCAATGAGTGAAGATCAGATCGTCATCGTCGACGGCGCGCGTACGCCGATCGGCAGCTTCGGCGGGATGTTCAAGGATGTGTCCGCCCACGAGCTCGGAGCCACCGCTGCCAGGGGAGCGCTGGCGCGCGGGGGCGTGGACGGCGCCGACATCGCCGAAGTGGTGATGGGCTGCATCGGCCAGGTCGGTCCGGACGCCTACAACGCACGGCGGGTCGCGGTGGCCGCCGGAGTGCCGAAGAACGTGCCGGCCTACACCGTCAATCGGCTGTGCGGCTCGGGCCTCCAGGCCATCTGGTCCGCTGCGATGGAGATGCGCTGGAACGACCTCGACCTCACCCTCGCCGGGGGAGACGAGTCGATGACCCGGATGCCGTTCTACGACTTCGGGGCGCGCAACGGCTACCGGCTCGGCAACCGGTCGCTGGTCGACGGGACCGTCATGATGCTCACCGACCCGTTCGGCGACATCCACATGGGGGTGACCGCGGAGAACGTGGCCACCGCGTACGGCGTCTCGCGCGAGGAGCAGGACGAGTTCGCGGTCGAGTCACAACGTCGTGCGGCGACCCCCGAGGCGCAGGCGGCGTTCGCGGAGGAGATCGTGCCCATCGAGGTCGGCGGGCGGACGCCGTTCACGGCGGAGGCGGACGAGCACCCCAAGCCCGGCACCACGCTGGAGGCACTGGCGAGGCTGCGCCCCGCCTTCGCGGAGGGAGGCACCGTCACCGCCGGCAACGCATCGGGCATCAACGACGGCGGGGCGGCGGTGGTGCTCGCCCGGAAGTCAGCGGCCACCGGGCTGGGGCTCACTCCTCTGGTGTCCCTGGAAGCGGTGGCGACGGCGGCGATGGAGCCCGAGCTGATGGGCTACGCGCCGGTGCTGGCGCTCCAGGCCCTGTTCGAGAAGACGGGCACCTCGCCCTCCGACATCGACACGATCGAGCTCAACGAGGCGTTCGCCTCCCAGGCGGTGGCAGTCATCCGGGACGCCAAGCTGGACCCCGCGAAGGTCAACCCCTACGGCGGCGCCATCGCACTCGGGCACCCGGTCGGCGCGACCGGGGCGATCCTGTCGCTGCGCGTGGCCAAGGACCTCGTCCGCCGCGACCTCGAGCTCGGCATCGTCACCATGTGCATCGGCGGCGGCCAGGCACTGGCCGCGCTGTTCCGGAGGGCTTGAGATGGCCCTCGTGGAGGTCGCGGTGACGGACGGGGTCGCACACCTCGAGCTGAACCGGCCGCATGCTGCCAACGCGCTCGACCTCGAGACCGCGCGCCAGCTCGCCACTGCTGTGGACGCGGCCGCGGCGGACCCTGACGTCCGGGCCGTCCTGGTCACCGGGGCCGGGCCCCGGTTCTGTGCCGGGGGCGACGTGTCCTCCTTCGCCGCGGCGCCCGACCAGGCTGCGTACGTCGAACAGCTCGCGACGGAGCTGGACGCGACCTTTCGTGCGCTGGCCGCGATGGAGAAACCCGTCGTGGCGGCGGTGCACGGTGCGGTCGCGGGGGCGGGACTCGCGCTGATGCTCAGCAGCGACGTGATCGTGTCCGCACCCGCGACGACGTACGTCTTCGCCTATCCGAGCATCGGGTTCACTCCCGACTGCGGTGTCTCCTACCTGCTGCCGCGCGCGGTGGGGCAGCAGCGGGCGCTCTCGTTCGCGCTCACGGGAAAGCGGCTGACGGCGTCGGAGGCCTTGGAGTGGGGACTCGTCTCGGAGGTTGCCGGCGATGCAGGCGCACGTGCCCGAGAGCTGGCCGCCGGCTTCGCCGCCGGTCCGGCGACGGCCCTGGGTCAGGTCCGTCGGCTGATGCGCCAGGCGTGGGAGATGTCGAGGGCGGAGACCGGCGCGGAAGAAGCTCGCACCATCGCCGAGATGGTCAAGGGCGAGGAGGCCCAGAGGCTCATCGCCGGCTTCGCGAGTCGCTGACCCCCGGGTCGAGCGACGCTGCTACGTCGATCAAGGTCTCGGCAGCCCGCCGGGCGTGCCCGGCCGCGTCCGGTGAGCCCTCGATCGCCGCGGTGGTCTGCGCGCCCTCGGCGAGGATCGCGAGCTGCGGTGCGAGCGAGACGTCGAAGCCCGCCTCGGCCACCAGGGCCGCGAGCTGGTCCTGGAACGACCTCTTGTGCTCGCGGGCGTAGTCCGCGACCTCCGGCGAGGTGGGTCCCAGCTCGCCGAAGGCGTTGATGAAGCCGCAGCCGCGGAACCCGTCCTCGGCGAACCACTCGGCCAGGTAGTCGTAGACCGCGAGCAGCCGCTCGCGCGGCTCCTCGATCGACTCCACCGCCGCGGTCAGGCCCTCGGTCCACATCGCGTGGCGCTTGCGGAGCACGGCCAGGACCAGGCTGTCCTTGCCGGGGAAGAGCGAGTAGAGGCGCTTGAGCGAGACGCCGGCGGCGGTGCGTACGTCGTCCATCCCCACCGCGCGGATCCCACGCGCGTAGAAGAGCTCGTCGGCAGCGTCGACGACGCGCTGCGCGGGGTCGACTTCCGGTTCGGGGCGGGGCAGCATCGGGTGCTCCAGTTCCATTTCTGGCTTGCGTTGAGAACCAACGTTCTCTACAGTAGCGGACAACCGGAGAACGCACGTTCTCCTCGATGAGAGGAATGCACATGGGCTTCATCACCGTCGGCACCGAGAACTCCACCGACCTCGAGCTCTACTACGAGGACCACGGCACCGGGCAGCCCGTGGTGCTGATCCACGGCTACCCGCTCGACGGCTCGTCGTGGGAGAAGCAGACCGCCGCCCTCCTCGAGGCCGGCCACCGCGTCATCACCTACGACCGGCGCGGCTTCGGTCGCTCCAGCAAGGCGACCGAGGGCTACGACTACGACACCTTCGCCGCGGACCTCAAGACCGTGCTCGACACCCTCGACCTGCGCGACGTGGTGCTCGTCGGCTTCTCCATGGGCACCGGCGAGGTAGGTCGCTACCTCGGCGCCTATGGCTCGGAGCGGGTGGCCAAGGCGGTCTTCCTCGGCTCCCTCGAGCCCTACCTGCTGCAGGCCGACGACAACCCCGAGGGTGTCCCGCAGAGCGTCTTCGACGGGCTCTTGGCCGCGGTGCAGGCCGACCGCTACGCGTTCTTCACCCAGTTCTTCGCCGGCTTCTTCAACACCGACGAGTTCCTCGGCAACCGGCTCAGCCAGGAGGCGCTGGACGCCAACCAGCAGCTGGCCTACAACGCCTCGCCCTACGCCTCGGTCTGGGCGCAGCCCACCTGGCTCACCGACTTCCGCGGCGACATCGAGAAGATCGACGTCCCGTCCCTGATCGTCCACGGCACGGCCGACAACATCCTCCCGGTGGACGCCACCGGCCGGCGCTTCGCCCAGGCGCTGCCCGCCGCGACGTACGTCGAGATCGAGGGCGCCCCGCACGGCATGCTCTGGACGCACGCCGACGAGGTCAACGAGATCCTGCTCGACTTCCTCGGTCGCTGAGTCGCCGAGCGAAGGCCCGGACCAGCACGGTCCGGGTCTTCAGCATCTCGAGTGGTGTCCAACGGCGACGCAGCCGTACGGTGAGGGATGGAGTCGCGCTGTTCCCGGCGGTCGTGGTGATGGCCAGCCGTCAGCGCGAGGCCAACATGACTCAGCTGCGGCACGCCCTCGCGCCGCGTGCGAGCCCGGGGATCCCGTGACCAAGGCGGCGGCTGTGTGCTCCCTCGTGCTCGGCCTCGGCTTCGGCCTCCCCGGCGTGTACGGCGCGTGGTACTTCGCCCAGCACAACCAGGCTTGGACGTTCCTCGGCTTCCCGACGTACGGCGGCGGCCCCTTCGAGCGCTGGGGACTCCCGACCAGCACCGCACTGCTCCTCGCCTTCGCGGCCGTGTGCGGGGCCGAGGTCGTCGTGGGGGTGCTGCTGTGGCACGACGCAGCGACCGCACTGTGGCTGGCACTGGCCCTGCTGCCTGCGGAGCTGGTGTTCTGGATCGGCTTCGCGCTTCCTTTCGGACCGCTGCTGGGCCTGGCGCGCACCTTGCTGGTGGTGGCCGTCCTGGTGTTCGGGGACTGACGCACAGATCTTGTGAAAACATTCACAAGAGCGTGATCCCGCGCCGCCGGGTGCCTACGGTGGCAGCGTGATGGATCCTCTCCTCTTCCTCGCAGTCGTGGCCGACTCCGTGTCCGGCTTGGCCCACGTCGCGGGGGAGGCCGACCCGGCCGGCCTGCTTCCCGCGCGTCAGCAGATGGCGCTGTCGCTGGGATGGCACATCGTCCTGGCGTGCTTCGGGGTCGCCTTCCCGGCGATGATCTTCACGATGCATCTGATCGGCATCCGGCGTGACGACCGGGACGCACTGCTGCTCGCGCGCAAGTGGGCCAAGGTCTCCGCGGTCCTGTTTGCGATCGGGGCGGTGTCGGGGACGGTGCTGAGCTTCGAGATGGGCCTGCTGTGGCCGGGGCTCATGGGCACCTACGGAGACGTCCTCGGCCTGCCGTTCGCCTTCGAGGGGCTGGCGTTCTTCATCGAGGCGATCTTCCTCGGGATCTACCTCTACGGCTGGGACCGGATGCCACCGGCGCGGCACCTGCTCATGGTGGTGCCGATGGCCGTCACCGGTGTCGTGGGCACCTTCTGCGTGATCGCGGTCAACGCCTGGATGAACGCCCCCGTCGGGTTCGAGCTCGTCGACGGCGAGGTGCGCAACATCCAGCCGTGGGCGGTGCTCCTCAACCCCGACGCGTTCTGGCAGTTCCTGCACATGTGGGTGGCCGCCTACATGGTCGCTGGGTTCACCATCGCGTCCGTGTACGCCGTGGGGATGCTGCGCGGCCGCCGCGACCGGCCGCACCGGCTCGGGTTCACCCTCGCCTTCGCGTTCGCGAGCGTCTCGGCAGTCGTCCAGCCGCTCGTGGGTCACCTGCTGGGCAGCCGGCTCGCGGAGACGCAGCCGACGAAGCTCGCGGCGTTCGAGCTCGCGACGGAGACCGAGAGTCCCTCGCCACTGCGGCTCGGCGGGCTGCTCGTCGACGGCGAGGTGAGGTGGTCGATCGACGTCCCCCACCTCGGCTCGCTGCTGGCCCGCAACTCCTTCACCAAGCCGGTCGAGGGGCTGTCGAGCTTCCCCGTCGAGGACCACCCGCCGGTCAACATCACCCACCTGGCGTTCCAGAGCATGGTGGGGATCGGCACGCTGTTGATGGTGGCCGCGGTCGTCTTCTGGGTGGCCCGCTGGCGGGGCCACGACCTGATGGAGCGACGTTGGTTCCTCAGGTTCGCCGCGGTGACCGGCGGGCTCGCCGTCGTGGCGATGGAGGCCGGGTGGATCGCGACCGAGGTCGGTCGGCAGCCGTGGGTCGTCTACGGCTTCATGCGCACCCACGAAGCGGCCGGGGAGAACTCAGGCCTGTGGTGGCTGCTCGGCGTGACCGCGGTGGTCTACACGCTCATGACCGTCGGGGCGATCGTGGTGCTCCGCTCGATGGCGCGGCGCTGGCGGGCGGGGGAGGTCGACCTGCCCAGCCCGTACGGGCCGCAGGCCCAGGGTCCTGGTCATTCCACCAGCGCCGAGGCCGCCGAGGAGCCGGTCCGGTGAGCCTGGCTGACGTGGTCGCCGCCGCCCTGTTCGTGGGAGTCCTCGCCTATGCCCTGTTCGGCGGTGCCGACTTCGGGTCCGGCTTCTACGACCTCACCGCCGGCGGCACGGCCCGCGGCGCCGAGCTGCGCACGCTGGTCGACCACAGCATCGGACCGGTGTGGGAGGCCAACCACGTGTGGCTCATCTACGTCCTCGTCACCTGGTGGACGGCGTTCCCCGAGACCTTCGCCGCGACGATGTCGACACTCATCCTCCCGATGCTCCTGGCCCTGCTGGGGATCGTGCTCCGCGGGGCGAGCTTCGCATTCCGCAAGTACGCCGCCACGCTCGGGCAGGCACGCCTGTTCGGCGCCGTCTTCGCGATCTCGTCGGTGATCACGCCGTTCTTCCTCGGCGCCGTCGCCGGCGCCATCGCCTCCGGGCGGGTGCCGGCGACCGGGCGCGGTGACCTGTGGAGCTCATGGCTCAACCCGACCTCCGTCTTCGGCGGGATCATCGCGGTCGGCACCTGCGCGTTCCTCGCCGGGACCTTCCTGTGCGCCGACGCGAGCCGCTCGGGCGGGCGGGTCCTCGCCGAGCAGCTGCGCCGACGGACGCTGGCGGTCGGGGCCGTCACCGGGGTTGTCGTGTTCGCTGCGCTGATCCCGCTGCAGCGCGACGCGCCCACCCTGGCCGATGGTCTCGAGACCCGGGCCGCACCCTTGGTCGTGGCGTCCGCGCTCGCCGGCATCGCCACGCTGGTGCTGGTCAGTACGCGTCGCTACGCGGTCGCACGTGGGACTGCGCTGGTCGCCGTCGCTGCCGTGGTCAGCGGGTGGGGCGTGGCGCAGTACCCGTGGCTGCTCGTCGACCAGGTCACCATCGCCGAGGCTGCGGGCGCCCCGGCCACGCTGGAGGCTTTGCTCGTCGCCGTCGGCCTCGCCGTCGTGATCGTGCTTCCGGCGCTGGGCTATCTCTACCGGCTGACCCAGTCGGAGACGTGGTCGCACCACGGGGAACAGGCACCCAGCGATCACTGAGCCGTACGCGCGGGGCTAGGCCGGAGTCGGCGCCGTGCTCACGGGCTCGCCCGACTCGGCGCTCACCTCGGCGGTGCGCGCCCCGCTCCGCTCGGCCCCGACGCCGGCCGCGACGACCAGCACGATGCCGCCCACGGCGAGACCGTTGGGCACCTGGCTCAGGGCGAGGAATCCGATCACCAGGGCGAAGGCAGGCTCGAGCGCCATGAGCGTCCCGAACGCGCCCGTGGTCAACCGTCGCAGCGCCAGCAGCTCCAGGGCGAAGGGCACGACCGGCAGCAGGATCGCCAGGCCGAGGCCGACCAGCAGCAGCTGCGGCGTCAGGTCGCCGACCACGCCGGGGCCGGCCACGAAAGTCGCCACCAGCGCGGCGACAGGCATCGAGATGGCGAGACCACCTAGGCCGCTCACGGCGTCACCCACGCGCTGCGTCAGCAGGATGTACGCCGCCCAGCACACGCCCGCGCCCAGCGCGAGGGCCACGCCGACGGGATCGGCGTCGCCGGTCCACGGCTGGGTGAGGCAGACGACGCCCGCGGCTGCCAGCAGCGCCCAGGCCCGTCCGGCCCCCCGGCTGCGGACCACTGCGATGGTCAGCGGACCGAGGAACTCCAGGGCACTCGCGGTGCCGAGGGGCAGCCGGGCGACGGCGGCCATGAAGAGCAGCGTCACCCCGCCCGTCGCCACGCCGAGCGCCGTACCGGCCCACAGCGCCTCGCGGCTGTAGTCACCGAGCCGCGGCCGGACGATCACCAGCAGCAGGATGGCGGCCCAGGACAGCCGTAGCCACGCGGTTCCGGCAGCGCCGATGTCGTCCATCACTCCGACCGAGGCGGCCAGTCCGAGCTGGACACAGAGCATGGAGGCGACCGCCATCGTGGCCCCGGTGCGTGCGGGCGAGCGGGTCGTGGTGTGGGTCATGCAGCCCAGTGAAGGCCATCCACACCGTTCGCGTCCACGTGACTATGCTGGACAAACCGTTCGTCAGGACGACACAATCGTGGCATGGACGTGCGGCGGCTGCGGATGCTGCTCGAGCTCTCCCGCCTCGGGTCGATGCACGAGGTGGCCGAAGCACTCGGCACGACCACCTCGACCGTCTCCCAAGGGATCGCGGCGCTGGCCCGCGACGTCGGCACCCCGCTCCTCGAGCCGGACGGTCGCCGGGTGCGTCTCACCCCGGCGGGACGGCGGCTGTCCGAGCACGCGGTCTCGATCCTCGCTGCCGTCGACGCGGCCCGCCTCGACCTGGACCCGTCCTCCGAGCCGGTCGGTGTCCTGCGCGTGGCCGGGTTCGCCTCGGCCATCCGCCGCTCCCTGCTGCCGGCGATCGACGACCTCCGCCGCACGCACCCCGGGATCGAGGTGCGGATCCACGAGTACGAGCCGCTGGAGTCCTTCGACCTCCTGGCGCGCGACGAGGTGGACCTGGGGCTCGTCTACGACTACGACCTCGCTCCCGCCGAGTGGCGCGACGACCATGAGGCCACATTCCTGTGGGAGCACGAGTGGGGCGTGGGTGTGCCCACCCGGGACCGCCACCTCGGGCTCGCGGACCTCGCCGACCGGGACTGGATCGTCAACTCGCGGCACACCGCCGACGAGGACGCGCTGCGCACGCTGGCCTCCCGTGCCGGGTTCGTGCCGCGGGTGGTGCACCGGATCGACGCCCTCGAGCTCCTCGACGACCTCGTGGCCGCGGGCAGGGGAGTGGGACTGCTGCCGCGAGGCCGGACCTCACGCCGTGGCGTGAGCGTGCTGCGACTTCCCGATCGCGGCGCGATGCTGCGGGCGTACGCCGTCATCCGCCGCGGCCGCGACACGTGGCCGCCCCTGCGGGCGGTCATGCAGCGCCTGGCGACGGGTTGAGGCTCGCGCTCAGCCCACGACCCTCAGGGCGAGACGGGGGCAGGCGCGCACGGCGGTCGCGGCGTCGCCGCGGAGGTCGTCGGTCACCGGACCGGTGACGATCGGATAGCCCCACTCGTCCAGGTCCACGATCTCCGGCAGCAGCTCGTGGCACAGGCCGCGGGCCTGGCAGGCGGGCCAGTCGACGCGGAGCTGGCGGGTCACGACGCCAGCCTCTCCATCGGCCCGGTGGCGACGCAGCCACCCGTGGCGTGGGCCGACACCTCACCGGGAAGGGCCGTGAACAGCGACCGCACGAGCCGGACGGTGCCGTCCGGATGCGCGCACGCACCGCGGCGTACGACGAGCGTGGCGAGCTCCTCCACGCGGTCCCGTCCACCGGATCCGTCCAGCACCAGGTGCAGCGCCAGTGCCAGCGCGGGCAGCCCGTTGAGGCACGGTCCGCACCGCCCGGCGCTCTGCGAGGCGAGGTAGTCGGTGATCCGCACCGTCAGGGCGAGCGGACAGGTCCCGTGGCCGGGAGCGTGCACGACCCCGGCTCCCAGCGCAACGCCGAGCGAACGCATCCCCGGCACCGACACCCGCAGGCTGGCCACCGTGTCCCAGGTGGCCCACGACCCGTGGAACCCCCCGATCAGGACCGGCGCCCCGGCCAGGGTCGTCGGCAGCACGTCCCGCATCCGGGTGGCGTACTCCACCTCGTGGACGGACGGAACCGCACCTGGGGTGGTGACGCTGAGCAGGGCCGTGCCGGGCTCCGCAGAGGTCCCGAACCTGCGGTAGGCCGCGGTGCCGTGATGCACCAGCAGACCCACGTGAGCCCACGTCTCGGCGTTCGACAGCAGGGTCGGGCGACCACCCACCCCGGACGTCGCCTCGGGCTGCCAGGACGTGACCGGCAGGTTCGGCCTGCCGGAGATCAGCTCCGACACCGCCTTGGACTGCCCGGCGACGAACCGTCGTGCAGCGGTGTGCTCGATCAGCTCGACCGGGTCGTCACGCTCGGCGATGGCCCGGCGCAGGGCTGCCGCTGCGGGCGGACGGTCACCCGGGAGCACGATGTGCACTTCCTGTGCCCGGAGCGCCACAGCGGACGCGACGGCTCCGTCGATCACCAGGTGGGGGCGGGTGAGTGCGAGAGCCGAGTCCTTGCTGCTGGCCGGCTCGCCCTCGCTGGCGTTGACGACGACCACCGGCCGGCGGGTCCGGCCGGCTCGGTCGAGCACCGCGCCCAGCTTGATCCCGAACGGGAAGGCCGCCCCGCCTCGGCCGCGCAGCCCCACCGAGGAGACCACGTCGGTCAACGCTGCCGAGTCGAGCCGGGGCACGGCGCCGTGCTGGGACCGGTGGGCCGCCAACGACGGCCCCCGCTCGATCCCGGACAGCAACGCAGGCCCGGGGTGCACCCGGATCTGGTCCGGGAACGGGACCGGTGGTCTCACGAGTCGCTCCTGACGAGGTGGTGATCGCTCAGGGCTTGCCCCAGGCGCAGCCCGAGGGCCGCCACCACGGCCAGCACGCAGACGACGGTCGGCACCACGGCCCACGTCGCGCGCTGCTCGATGTCGGTGCCGATCCCCGCGGTGTGCGCGACGGCCAGCGCCCATGCCAGCCAGGCGAGCAGGTGGACCGCGCGCCAGCGTCGGTGCGTCAACCGGGACCGCACCAGGCTGGTCACCACGACCACCGCGACCAGGTCGAGCGACAGAGCGCCGAGGCCGAGCCACAGCCGTTCGTACGACGCCCCGAAGGGGATGACCGCCTCCCACCACGAGATGTCGACGAACGTGTCGAGCACTGCGGACCCGACGTGCACGACGAGGGCCACCACCGAGAGGAGCGCCAGGTTGCGGTGCACCTGCTGGGTCACGAACTGCGGAACTCGGTGGCCGGGCCGGCCGCCCGTCGCGAGCACTCCCAGCACGGTGCTGACCGTCAGCAGGACGAGCAGGGTGAGTCCCGTCGCGCGGTTGAGGTACCAGAGCAGGGGTCCTTCGGCGATCATGCCGCTCGCCCTCCCCGAGGCCAGGCACCAGTGCGGACCACGGCTCCCTGCTGGTCGACAAGTCGCGCGGCGACGCCGCGGGCCTCGAGCCACCCGGCCGCCGGCGAGCCGAGCACGATCGCGGCCGTGCTGGCGGTGTTGGCGCCGACACAGGTGGTGCCAGCGGCCGTGGCAGTGCGCCAGGTCCCGCTCGCGGGGATACCGGTCCGCGGGTCGAGGAGGTGATGGTGGCGGATCCCGTGGCGCGTCCACCGGCGCACGGTCGTCGTCGACGTGGCCAATCCGCCGTCCACCAGTGCGGTGATCTCGGCGGGCTCGCTCCCGGGGCGCTCCGAGACAGCGACCGGCCACGCGCCGCCATCAGGTGAAGCCACGCGCACGTCGCCACCCACGCTGACGATCGCGGAGCAGTCCAGGTGTTCGGTGAGGGCCGCGGCCACGAGGTCGGCCGCCCAGGCCTTTCCCGTCGCACCGAGGTCGAGGGCGGTGTCCTGCGGGATCAGGACGTAGCCGTCGGGAGCGGTGCGGATCTCGCGCCAGGCATCCAGCGGCGGTGGGTCCGGCTCGGTGGACGGACCCGCAGCCGTGTGCTCGATGAGGGCGAAGTCCCGGTCATAGCCGACCTGCACCAGCGCCCGGCCGAGCAGCGGGTTGACCAGACCGTCGGTCTGCCTGGCAGCTGCACACGCGACCTCGACGGCAGACACGAGCAGCGGATCCACGGCGACCCATCGCCCCGGTCGTGCGTTGACCCGTGCGAGATCCGAGTCGTCCCGGAAGCGACTCGCCACCTCGTCCACGTCACGAAGGACCACCCGCGTCACGGCAAGCGCACGGTCGAGCTGGGCGGAGCGGCGCACAGCCACGTAGACCTCGGTGCCGAGGGCCCGGAACGTGGCGTGCCGCGGCGCGACGCCCATGTTCACGATCCGCTCGTGGTGGGCGGAGGTGGCGGAGGTGGTGTGGACGTGCCTGACGAGCTGCCCGATCCGCCGCCGGACGGACCGCTCGATCCACTGCCCGAGCCGGAGCTCGTGCCGGACGTGGCGGCGGAGGACCGCGCAGGCACGGTGAGGTTGCCGCCCCCCACGCCACCGCTCGTGCCGGCACTCACGTAACGCGTGGTCACGCGAGTCCGGGTCGGCCGCTCGCGCAACGTCGCCTGCTGCGCCGAGGCATCCTGCGCACGAGCGACCTGCCGCTCATAGCGTGCGCGCTGCCGGTCGGCCCTGGCCTGCGCCGCATCGCGCGCGGCCTGCTCGGCCTCGAAGTCCGCGGTGGCCACCCCCACCACCCATCCGGTGGCGGTCAGTGACACCGCCGTCGCCGCACCGGTGACGGCGGCGACGGCCAGGCGGTGGCGGTCGCGGCTGCGCGTGGTGCTTCGCAAGGTTTTCGTCCTCATGCCCCAAGCCTCGGCGGCGTCACGCAAAGCGCGCGTCAGGGCTGCGTCAAGTGATCCTCAGGGGACCCCCTGACGCTCTCTTGACGTGGGGGACAGGCGCACCTGAGGTCGGTCGGCGCACCATTCCGGCATGAGGATCGTGACCGTCGCCGTCCTGTCCGCAGCCGTGGCCGCCGGGGCGGGCGGAGCCTTCGCCGCCTACGAGCTCGCGACACCGTCGACCCCCGCTGCCGGCGTGGCTGCGGCACCGCTCGAGACGGCGGCGCGTCGGACGCAGCGCGGACCCGACCGCCCGCGATTCGCGCCGTGCACGACTCCGGCGAAGCTCGAGCGCGGAGTGTGCGTGACCGACGTGGTGCGCACCGTCGTCCTTCCCGCTGGCGAGCCCCAGGATGCACGGCCGGTCGTGCAGACCCCAGCGCTGACAGCCGGTGGACGGTCCACGTCCCGTCTGGTCCACGAGAGCGACGACCACCACGACGACCACGACGACCGTGACGACGACCACGACGACGACCACGACGACGACCACGACGACGACCACGACGACGACCACGCCGACCGTGACGACGACCACGACGACGACCGCGATGACGACGACCACGATGACGACGACCGTGACGACGACTGAGTCATCGGCGCCGGACGGGGAGGGTCACCTCGACGAGCGCTCCGCCCTCTGCGGAGCGGCCGGTCCGCACGGAGCCGCCAGCCCCTGCGGCGGTCCGGGACGCGATGTCGAGACCCAGTCCGCTGGTGCCCACGCGCTGCGCGCGGTCGTCCGAGAAGCCGGGTCCGCTGTCGCTCACCGCCAGCACCGCGACCTCGCCGGAGCGGTGCAGCTCGACCCGCAGGGCGGTGCCCTCGCGGGTGTGCGCGAAGACGTTGTCGATCACCACGTCGACGAGGTCGGCCAGGTCCACCTCGCTCAGGGGGACGCGGACCTCCTCGGCGGGCAGCACCACCTGGAGCGGGCGACCTTGGTCCTCGGCCAGCGGCCGCCAGAACTCCAGTCGTCGTGCGACGGTCGCCGTGACGTCGCAGTCCGGTGCCAGGTCGGTGCGGACGGGGCGGCGCGCCTCTCGGACGATGGCGTCGACGGTCCGCTGCAGGACGCCGATGTGCTCCTGCAGCCGCTGACCCAGCTCGGGGTCGGCGACGGCCTCGGCATCCAGGCGCAGCGCCGTCACAGGCGTCCGCAATCGGTGGGAGAGGTCGGCCACCGCTGCGCGTTCGACGGTGAGCAGCTCCGTCGTCCGCTCGGCCAGTCCGTTGAGCGCTCGAGCCAGCTCCTGGGTCTCCTCGGTGCCGGCGACCTCGGCCCTGGCGGCGAGCTCGCCGCTCCGCAGGCGGTGGGCGGTGTCGGCGACCTGGCGCAACGGATCGCTCACCCGTCGGCCCAGCCGGCTCGCGATCGCCAGGGCCGCCGCCAGCAGGACGAGCCCGAGCGCGACGATGCCGGTCCAGGCCCGGAGCACACCGCGATCGAGGTCGTCGGGGCCGACCACGCTGCGCACGACGGCAGTGCCCTCCGGGCCCACGACCGGCAGCAGGACCTGCCCCCCGGTCTCGTCGACGACGGTGAACGCCTCGCCGTCGAGTGCGCGGCGTACGTCGGCATCGTCGGTCATGTCGGGACCCGAGCCGAGTTGTCGGCCGCCGGCGGTCAACACCTGGGTCGACGGCGTGCCGCGCCTGTCGATGCCGGCGACGAGCTCGGCGAGCTGGGCCTCGTCGGTCAGTCCCGAGACAAGGATCGCCACGTTGCGCGCCTCCTGGTCGGCCGCCGCGAGTGCCCTGTCCTCGGCCAGCGTGCCGACGAGCAGGCACAGCGGGATCACGAACGACACCACGACCGCGGAGGTCGTGGCCACCACCAACAGCGAGATCCGGCGACGCATCAGGCGTCCGGAGCGACGAGGCGTACGCCGACGCCGCGCACGCTGTGGAGGTAGCGCGGCTCGGCCGCGGACTCGCCCAGCTTGCGTCGCAGCTGCGAGAGGTGGACGTCGAGCGTCCGCTCGGAGCCGCCGTAGGCCTCCTGCCACACTTCGGCGAGCAGCTCGCGCTTGGTGACGACGTCTCCCGCCCGGGTGGCGAGCGCGAGGAGCAGGTCGAACTCCTTGCGAGCGAGATCCAGGGGCTCCCCGGACAGCGTCGCCGTGCGGGTGCGTTCGTTGACCGTCAGGGCGCCGAGCTTCAGCGGCTCGGGCGGCGCTGCGTCGCGTCCGCCCCGGCGCAGCACGGCGCGGATCCTGGCCGCGAGCTGGTCGGTGCCGAACGGCTTCACGATGTAGTCGTCGGCGCCACTGTCGAGTGCCTTGACCATGGTCGGGTCGTCGTCCTGCGCGGTGATCACGATGACCGGCACCTGGCTCGCGGCTCGGATCATCGACAGCAGCGTCAGCCCGCCGACGTCCGGCAGGCCGAGATCGAGCAGGACCAGGGTGGGCGACTCGGCCAGCACGTGCTCGAGGGCGGCGAGCCCGGTGCTGACGGAGGCGACGGCGTACCCCCGGTCGCTGAGCCCACGATGCACCGCGCGGCGGATGGGTTCGTCGTCCTCGACGACGAGGATGCTGGTCATGCGGCACGGTAACCGCCGCATCCTCCGTCGTGCGAGGAGAACGGCTGGAAGGATGTCGGCCGTGAGACCTACGAGCTCCCTGGCCGTCGGCGTCGCCGTCTGGCTGCTGGTGGTGGCGGTGGGATCGACGTTGGTGTGGGTGGTGATCTCCCGAGCCGGTGACGGAGTGGTGTCGTCCCAGCCGCCTGCGCCCGCGACCGGGCAACCGACCCCGGACGCGTCCGCCCGGTCGCCCCGGTCCGAGTCGAACCCCTCCACGTCGTCGCCGTCGCCGTCGCCGTCGTCCAGCACACCGCCGGCAGCGGGGCCGGCACGCCGCACCTGGCAGGGCGTGGGGGGCCAGGTCACGGTCGAGTGCCGAGGTCCGGCGGCGAGCCTGGTGAACGCCATCCCCGACAGTGGCTTCGGGTTCGAGATCGACGACCGGGGTCCGGATCGGGTGCGCGTCGAGCTCGAACGGGCCAGCGACGGCGACCGGTCGCGGATCGAGGCACGGTGCGTCGACGGGATCCCGGTCTTCGAGGCCGAGGTCGACGTCGACTGACGCCGCGAGCGGGCAGAGGGCGCAATTTCGGTCGGGTCGAGGACGCCGTCCGTGCTCCAGACTGGTCGACATGTTCGACACCGGTCGTGATCGCCTCCGCGAGCTTCTCGACGCCGTGCTGGCCGACGAGCACGTGACCCTGGCGGACATGGCCGGTGGAGCTCACTACTCGACCTACCACTTCAACCGCCGGCTGCGGCGCGAGGCCGGCGAACCGCCGGTGGCGATGCGACGCCGGGTCATGCTGGAGCGCGCGGCGTGGCGGATCGGGCTCGGGACGAGCGTCACGGACGCCGCGTTCGAGGCGGGCTACGAGTCCGTCGAGGGCTTCGCCCGTGCGTACGCCCGCGCCTTCGGTCACCCGCCGAGCACGCCTGCTGCGGGCCACTGGCTGCCGGCGCCCAACGGGATCCACTTCCATCCACCCATGTCCCTGTGGGTGCAGTCCACGGAGCACGCCATGAACCCGATCACCGAGCACCTCGTCCGGCACGACCTCGACGACACCCGGCACCTCCTCGACCTGGCCAAGGGGGTGTCCGCCGACGCGTACGAGTCACGGCTGCTGCCCGGGATGCAGATGCTCGGGTTCGACGGGCCGGACGACTCGCTGGCCCACCTGCTCGAGCACCTGGTCTTCACCAAGGAGGTGTGGCTGGCCGCGATCGAGGGCGGCGACTTCCCCGCCAAGGGAGACCGTTCCCCGGCGGGCCTCCTGGCCCGGCACGACGAGGTCGCGCCGCGCTGGCTCGCGACGGTGCGCGACCTGGACAGCAGGGGAGCGTGGGACGACCGGCTCATCGATGCCTTGTGCGACCCGCCCGAGAGCTTCGTGATGGGCAGCGTCTTCGCACATGTGGTCACCTACGCCGCCGCGCGACGTCAGGTCGCCCGGCACGCACTTCGCCACCACGGCGTCGAGGTGGACGACGGAGACCCCATCACGTGGCTGCGCGTCCAGCGAGGGGAGGCCTGAGGCTCAGCCGCGCAGCACCTTCTCCCTCGGCCGACCCTTGGCCAGCTCGTCGACCAGCTTGTCGAGGTAGCGGATCCGGCGCATCAGCGGGTCCTCCACCTCCTGCACCTTGACCCCGCACACCGACCCGGTGATCTGGTCGACGTGCGGGTTGAGGTCGGCGCCGGCGAAGAAGTCCTGGAAGGTCGTCTCCCGGTCGAGGTGGGACCTCAGGGCGTCCTGGTCGTAGCCGGTCAGCCACTCGATGACCTCGTCGAGCTCCGCCCGGCTGCGCCCCTTCTTCTCCACCTTCGTCACGTAGTGCGGGTAGATGGAGGACACGCTCGTGGTGAAGATCCGGCTCATCCTCCGAGGATAGTCAGCCCTTCTCGGGATCGGCTGCGCGCTGCAGGACCTCGGCCTCGCTCGCCACGGCCTTGGCGGTGCCCGGGTCCAGGAGCGGCTCGTCGGTCGGGGCGTCGACCCCGGACTCATCCTCGGACTCGGCCTCGGACTCAGGCCCGGACCCGGACCCGGGCGTGAGCTCGGGTCCGAGCTCGGCCTCGACCTCGGCCTCCGTCAGGCCGAGCGCCGGCGCCACCACAGCCGCCTTCTTGGACGGGGCCCTCTTGGCCGGGGCCTTCTTGGCGGTGCTTGTCTTCGAGGTGGCCTTCTTCGCGGTGGTCTTCTTCGCCGGAGCCTCCGGGGCGGGGGCCACGTCGGCGGGAGCCGGCGTGGTCTCGGCAGGTGCCTCGGCGGTGGGCGCCTCCGGCATCGGGGGCGAGGACTGCTCGGGGCTCGGGACCACCCGCTCGACGGCCCAGCCCAGGACGCGCGCCGTGGTGCGCAGTCCGACGCCGAGCGTCGCACCGGCCACCGCTCCGACCGTGCGTGCCGGGCGGGTGATCACTCCAGGGACCTTGCTGATGGGGTTCACGAGGACTCCTCTTGTCGCGTGTTGCGCCGTCCGTACCCCGTCGGGCGCCATTGCAGACCGTGGCGTGTGCCACGTGGCAGCACTACCGCTCTTGGGGTGGGACGCACGCGTGTCCGGATGGGCGGTGGGTACCGAGCGTCGACAAGACGATGGCCGGACCTGCGTCCGGCGCTGAGAGGAGAACCGATGACTGACAAGACGCACATGCACACGCGTTCCGGCACTGGGCGCACCATGGGCTCGCCGGTCCAGGCGGCCTCAGCACTCGTGGGCGCGGTCTTCCTGCTGGTGGGCGTCCTGGGCTTCATCCCGGGCATCACGACGTCGTACGACAGCCTCGAGGCTGCCGGTCACGAGTCGCACGCCGAGCTGCTCGGCATCTTCCAGGTGTCGATCCTGCACAACGTCGTGCACCTCCTGTTCGGTGCCGCCGGGCTCGCGCTCGCTCGTACCGCTTCGGGCGCGCGGGCGTTCCTGATCGGTGGCGGCGCTGTCTACCTCGTGCTGTGGCTGTACGGCCTCCTGATCGACAAGACGTCCGAGGCCAACTTCGTGCCGCTCAACGCCGCGGATGACTGGCTGCACTTCGTCCTGGGCGCGGCCATGGTCGCCCTCGGGATGCTGCTCGGCCGGCGGACGGGGAGCCGCGTCTCCCGCTGACCGATCGAACGTCAGTCCGACTGACCGTCGGTCGATCCGGCGTCCGGCGCCGGATCGGGGTTGCCCCCTCGTCGGCTGATCCACACCACCGATGCCCACCTGCTCCACCCCGTAGGGGGAGGTGGGATCGATCCGCTCAGCCGTTGCGCATGGGTGGTGCCCCGAACGGATACTGGTGGGCATGCCAGCACTGCTGCAGCAGACCCTCACGCCCTCCGGCCGCCGCTCGTACGCCGACCTGACGCCGGAGGAGGTCGAGGAGATCGGCCGCACCCTGGACGCCCTGCGCGAGGACGTGCTGGCCAGCCGCGGCGAGCGCGACGCGGCGTACATCCGTCGCCTGATCGCAGTCCAGAAGGGTCTCGAGGTCACGGGCCGCCTCGCCCTGCTGGGAAGTCGCAACCGCGCGTGCTGGTGGCTCGGCACAGCCTCCCTGGCGCTGGCGAAGATCCTCGACAACATGGAGATCGGGCACAACGTGCTGCACGGGCAGTGGGACTGGATGCGCGACCCGAAGATCCACTCGTCGACATGGGAGTGGGACCACGCCACCCCGCCGGACCAGTGGCAGCGCGCCCACAACGACCGGCACCACGTCAACACCAACGTGCTGGGCAAGGACAACGACCTCGGCTACGGCATCCTGCGCGTCGACGAGGCCCAGGAGTGGGAGCCTCGGCACCTGGTCCAGCCGCTCTGGAACCTCGTCAACGCCTGCATCTTCGAGTACGGCATCGCGATGTACGACCTCGACCTCGGCACGCGGCTCCGCGAGGGCACGGGGTTCTCACCGCAGATGAAGAAGGAGCTGCGCACCACGCTGCGGCGGGCGGGGCGTCGTGCCGGCCGGGACTACGTCCTGCACCCGCTCCTCTCGCTCCCGACCGGATCCTTCCGGTCCACCCTGACCGCCAACCTCACCGCCAACCTGGTGCGCAACGTGTGGTCGCACAGCGTGATCATGTGCGGGCACTTCCCCGAGGGCGTGGAGACGTTCGAGGTCGACGAGCTCGACGAGTCGGAGACGCGTGGCCAGTGGTACCTCCGCCAGATGCTCGGCTCGGCCAACATCTCCGGTCCGCCGCTGCTCCACGTGCTCTGCGGCAACCTCTCCCACCAGATCGAGCACCACATCTTCCCGGACCTGCCGAGCAACCGGTACGGCGAGATCGCCGGCCCGGTCCGTGACCTCTTCGAGCGGCACGGCCTCGCCTACAACAGCCGACCGCTGATCCGACAGGTCGCCAGCGCCTGGCACAAGGTGCTGCGGCTCGCACGGCCTCCTCGCGGTCGGCGAGCAGCGGCGGGCGCGTGATCGTGTCGGGCCCTCTCGGCTCGGGAGTGAGGCAGATCGCCGGCCCCGCACGAGTGCCGCCCTACGTGCCCGGCGGTGACTTCACCGTCGGGGTCGAGGAGGAGCTGATGCTGGTCGACGCGTCCGGCGAGCTGCTCGGCACCGAGGCCGTCGCCCTTGTCGCCTCACTGGCCGAGAGGACCCCGTCCGGGGTGGTCACGGGCGAGGTGTACGCCGACCAGGTGGAGCTCAACACGCCTGTGTGTGCCGACGCCGAGGGCGTGTGGCGATCCCTCCAGGAGCTGCGCCGCACCGTGTCGGCGCAGGGCGCGCGCTGCCTCGCGGTGGGCGTCCACCCGACGGCCGCGCTGGGTGCCACCGCCATCGTCGGCTCGCCGCGCTACGACCGCATCCTCGACGACTACGGCGGTCTGCTCCGCACCCCGACCGCGGCCCTGCAGGTCCACGTCGGCCTCCCGGACGAGGACACAGCGATGCTGGCCTACCGCGGCCTGCGTCGCCGGCTGCCGCTCCTGCGAGCGCTGGCGGCGGGCTCGCCCCACTGGCACGGGATCGACTCCGGGCTCGCCTCGGCGCGCTCCGCGATCTTGAGGTCCTACCCCCGCACCGCGATGCCACCGCTGCTGCGCTCGTGGGACGAGTACGTCACTCGCACCGAGGCCCTGATGGCGGCGGCCGAGGTCCCGGACCTCACGTACGTCTGGTGGGACCTGCGACCGCGACCGTTGCTCGGCACCCTCGAGGTGCGGGTGATGGACGTCGTGCCGTCCCTGTCCGCGGTCGCCGGCCTCACGGCGTTGGTGCAGGGCTTCGCGCGACGAGCGGTCGAGGCGCCCGACCCGGCCGAGCTCAGCGACGACGTGCTCGCCGTCAACGACCAGCGGGTGATCAGGCATGGCCTCGAGGCGCGCGTCGTCGACGTCGACGGCACGATGCAGCCGATCCGCGTGGTCGCGGCCCGCGAGCTCGCGGAGGTCCGCGCCACCCTCGTGGCCGACGACCTGGAGGCCCCGCTGGACGCGGTCGAGGCGATGCTCCGAGGTCCCACCGAGCCCGACCGCCAGCGGCGGCTGGTCGCGACCGGCGGCATGCCCGCGCTGTTGGAGGACCTGCTGGCACGCACGGCAGACCTGGAGGCTTGAGCGGTGTACGCCGACCACCTGGTGCAGCCGTGGTACGACCCTCTCGTCGACGAGCTCCCCACCGCTGAGGTCCTCGACGCCCACACCCACGTGGGTCTGCGCGATCCGGCTGGCGTCACCGCGACGATGGAGGAGTACCTCCAGCTCCCCCGATGCGCATGACCACGCGGGGAAAGCCGGCAGACGTCGCGTCGGTCCTCGCCGCCAGCTGGAAGCCGACGTCCTCGAAGAGCTTGCGGGTGCCGACGTAGGCCATGGTCAGGTCGACCTTGTCCCCGTGGTTGTCCACGGGGTAGCCCTCCACGGCCGGCGCCCCACGCTGGAGCGCATAGGCCACGGCGCCGTCGAGCAGCACGTGGGCGATGCCGCGACCGCGGTGCCCCGGACGTACGCGGATGCACCAGACCGACCAGACCGGCAGGTCGTCGACGTGCGGGATCTTGGTGGACCGGGCGAACGGCAGGTCGGCGCGAGGTGCGACGGCGGCCCACCCGACGACCTCGTCGCCGTCGTAGGCGAGGACGCCCGGCTTGGTGGGCCTGCGGGTCAGTGCCTCGACGAACGCCGCGCGCTCGGGACCGGCCAGGGACCGGTTGTCCTTGCCGGGAATGCGGTGGCTCAGGCACCAGCAGACGCTCGAGGTGGGGTTCTTCGGCCCGAGCATCGTGCGGACGTCGTCGAACCGGGCGTGCGTGGCGGGGTGGACCGTGAACCCGCGGGAGGTCACGAGGGGCGGCGTGGCCATGGGGCCCACGCTAGCCGTGTTCAATGACGACATGGGTCGGACGACGCGCAGGATCGGTCTGCTGGGCGGGATGAGCTGGGAGAGCACCGCGCTCTACTACCGGCTCGTCAACGAGGAGGTCCGCGACCGGCTCGGCGGCTTCCACTCGGCTCGGGTGGTGATGGCGTCGGTGGACTTCGCCGAGGTGGAGGCGATGCAGGTCGCGGGGGACTGGGCTGCGGCGGGTGAGCTGCTGGCGAGCGAGGCCAGGGCCTTGGAGTCCGCAGGAGCCGAGTGCCTCGTGCTGTGCACCAACACGATGCACAAGGTCGCCGACGCGATCGAGGCGGCAGTCGGCATCCCGCTGCTGCACCTCGCCGACGTCACCGCCGACGCGGTGCGCGGCGCCGGGCTCGACCGGGTGGCGCTGCTCGGCACGAGGTTCACCATGGAGCAGCCGTTCTACGCCGACCGCCTGCGCTCGCACGGGCTCGAGGTGCTGGTGCCCGACGAGGCGGACCGCGCGCTGGTCCACGACGTCATCTACGACGAGCTCGTCCTGGGCGTGGTCCGCGAGGAGTCGCGGGCGGCGTACGTCGACGTGGTGCGGCGGCTGGTGGACCGGGGTGCCGGGGGAGTGGTGCTCGGCTGCACCGAGATCGAGCTGCTGATCGGGCCGGGCGACGTCGAGGTGCCGGTCTTCTCCACCACCGCCCTGCACGCGAGGGCGGCCGTGGACTTCGCGCTCGCCTGACCCGAAGGTCGGACGTCACCCTCCGGTCTCGATCATCTGCAGGTACTGGTGGACCTGCTGGATCGCGACCGACCCCTCGCCGGCTGCCGAGGCGACCCGCTTGACCGAGCCGGAGCGCACGTCGCCCACTGCGAAGACGCCCGGCATCGAGGACTCGAACATGAACGGTGGCCGCGGTGCCCCCCAGTGCTCGCCCGGGCCGGTCACCACGAAGCCGAACCGGTCGCGGACGACCTCGTCCGGGAGCCATTCGGTGAGGGGTCGGGCGCCGATGAGGATGAAGACGGCGTCGGCCGGGACCGTCTCCGGCTCGCCCTCCCCTGCCTCGCGCAGGGTGAGGGTGGCCAGCGACCCGCTGCCCGAGCCGTCCACGATCTCGGTCCGGAAGCGGACGTCGATGTTGCCCCGGCCCTCGATCTCGTCGATCAGGTAGGTCGACATCGTCTCGGCGAGGGTGTCGCGGCGGACGAGGATGGTCACCGAAGCGGCGTGGGATGCGAGGTGGACCGCGGCCTGGCCGGCGGAGTTGCCCGCGCCCACGACGTACACGGAGCGTCCGCTGAAGCGCTCGGCCTCCGAGGCGGTGGCGCCGTAGAAGACGCCCTGCCCCACCAGCGGGTCGAGGGCCGGGACGCCGAGGCTGCGGTAGCTGACGCCCATGGCGAGGACGACGACGCCGGTGGAGATCTCGTTGCTGGTCGCCGTGGTGAGGTAGAGCCTGTCACCGCTGCTGCGGAGACCCTGCGCCTCGCACATCTGGAGGAACGTCGTCCCGAACACCCAGGCCTGCTGCTGTGCCCGGGTGGCCAGGTCCGCGCCGGTGACGCCGCGGGGAAAGCCGAGGTAGTTGCGGATGCGAGAGCTCGAGCCGGCCTGCCCACCGATGGTCTCGCGCTCGACCACCAGGGTGCGCAGCCCCTCCGAGGACGCGTACACGGCGGCGGCGAGGCCGCTCGGCCCGGCGCCGATCACCGTGACGTCGTACTCGAGAGAGCCGGAGAGCCGGGTGCGGGCTCCGTAGGCCTCGGCGATCTCGGCGTTGCTCGGGTCGACCAGCACCCGGCCGTTGCGCTGGATGACCACCGGTACACCCGGGTCGGGCTGACGGTACTCCTGCAGGAGGCGCATCCCGTCCGGGGATCCGGTCGCGTGGAAGACGAACGGCACCCGGTTGCGGTCCAGGAGGCTGCGCAGCTGTGAGGCTCGTGGACTTCCGGCGTCGGCGACGATCGCGAGCTCGCGGGAGAGCGAGGCGTCCGACCCGACCCAGACGTGCAGGCTCTCGGTGACGACGTGGTGGAAGAGCTCGTCCGCCCTGCGCCACGGCTTGAGTGCGTAGTAGTCCGCCTGGCCGAGCGCGATGGCGCGTCTCAGCGGGTGCGCGGTGGCGTCGACCTCCCACTCTCCCCACGAGACGAGCAGCAGGCGCCGCGAGTGGGGGAACAGCTCGCCGGCCCGGGCGAGGAGCTCGCACCCGGTGCCGTCGGGCAGCCATTGGTCGGAGAGGATCAGCGCCAGCCGCTCCCCGGCCGCACAGAGGTCGGCCAGCTGCTGCCGCGCCGTCGTGACGGCGCGGGCGGTGAGCACGGTGTACGCCCGGCCGTAGCGGTCCTCCAGCTCGCTGCCCAGCAGCGCGATCGCGTCCGGGTCGTCATCGACGGCGAGGATGACGGGTCGGCGCTCCGGGGATGGCGCGGGCGGTGGGGGGTCCACACGTCGATTGTGGCCCGGTCGGGGCTCGGGGGACACCCGTGGACCAGACCCCCACTGCGCCTAGTGAAATCTCGGCCCGCGATGCACACTGAGCAGATGGTGGAGCCGTCCACACTGAGGGATGCACGCGACGCCGCGTCGCGCTATGCCTGGAAAGAGGCGTTCGACCTCTTCGCGTCCGCTGACGCCGTTGCGCCCCTCGAGCCGGAGCACCTCGACGAGATGGCCGAGTGTGCGTGGTGGATCGGCAAGATGCACCACTGCATGGCCCTGCGCGAGCGTGCCTACAGGGAGTACCTGAAGAAGGACGACCCGCGGCACGCCGCCGGCGTGGCGATCGACCTCGCCCAGCACCACGGAGACCTCGGCGACCAGGGCGATGCCGCGGCCTGGCTGCAGAACGCGACGCGCCTGCTGGAGCCGGAGCCGGAGGGAGCCGAGCACGGCTGGCTGCACCTGGCCCGGGCGCTCATGGCGCACGCCGAGGGCGAGGACGACGCGGTGGTGGAGCACGCCGAGCTTGCCTCCGAGATCGGTGGACGGCACGGCGACAAGGACCTCTTCGCGCTCGGGCACGCGTTCCACGGCATCAGCCTGGTCGCCAACGGCGCGGATGCCGACCGTGGCCTGGCGATGGTGGAGGAGGCGACCGAAGGGGCGGTCTCCGGCGAGCTCGGAGCCCGGGCCACCGGGATGATCTATTGCATGATGATCTCGGTCAACGCCCAGCTGGCCGACTGGCAGGGCGCCGGGCACTGGACCGAGGCCGCGACGCGGTGGTGCGATCGCCAGGCCATCAACGGCTTCCCCGGGATCTGCCGCGTGCACCGCGCCGAGATCCTCCGCCTGCGCGGCTTCCTGATTGACGCCGAGGAGGAGGCGCGCGCCGCAACCGTCGAGTTGGGCTCGTTCAACCTCATGTTCTCGGCATTGGCCTTCCGTGAGCTCGGTGAGGTGCGGCTGAAGATGGGCGACCTCGACGCCGCCGAGGAGGCGTTCAGACAAGCCTCGGAGATGGGGGTGACGCCGCATCCGGGCCTGGCGCAGGCGATGGTCCAGAGAGGCCATCCTGAGCAGGCCGCGACCGGTCTCCGACGAATCCTGGCCAGCAACGGTCTCGGACCCCTGGAGCGGGCCAAGATGCTGCCGACCCAGCTCGAGGTGGCCCTGTCCCTCGATGACCTCGACACGGCCCGAGCCGCTGCCGACGAGCTGGCCGCGATCGCCGGCCAGCACCCGACGCCGGCCATGCGCGCGATGGCCGACGTGGGAGCCGCGGCCGTCCTGCTGGTGGAGGGGAGGCTCGAGGAGGCCGCCATCGCCGCAGACCGGGCCCACTCCCTGTTCGCGGGCATCGACCTCACCTACGAGGCGGCAAGGGCTTCGGAGCTCCTCGGTCGGATCCACCACGCGCAGGGGAACCTGGCCGGGGCGCGCGTGGAGGAGGCCGACGCCCTGGTGGCGTACGAGCAGATCGGGGCCGTGGTCGACGCCGAGCGCGCCCGCGCCCTCCTCGCGACCCAAGCCTGACGACACCGGTCGACCTCGCCCTCAGCCGAGGCGGGTCCGGACCAGCCGGTCGAGCCACTCGTCGAGCCGCTCGAGCTCGGCCGGGTGGGAGAACATCGGCGGTCGTCCGGGCGGGGGCAGGAACCCGACCGCGTCCATGACCAGCCAGTACGGCTCCGCCGCGGTCCCGGACGTGGCGGCCCAGCACTCCACGAAGGCGTCTGCCGCCTCGGTCCCGACGCACACGGCGAGGTTGGTCGCCGCATGTCCCGCGTCGAGCCAGGCCGGCCCGGTCGAGGTCTCGACCCAGTCGACGACGCCCGTGATCATGCCGCCCTGCCACAGGAGGTTGCGGTGGCCGAAGTCGCGGTGCAGGAAGGTGGGCTCGTACGCCGGTGCGGGCCCGCCGAGCAGCGCGAAGGCGTGACGCCACGACTCGGGGTGACGCGTCCATCCCGGCACCACCCACTTGGCCTCCCACGCCCACGACTGGAAGGTGCGGAACGGCTCCGCCGGTCGCACGGCGTGGATCGTCGCGAGCATCTCCGCCATCGCCCGCAGGACGCCGTCGTCGACGGCGGTCAGCGGCTCGCCCGGGAGGCGTGACATCAGGTGGGCGCCGACCTCCGCGGCCACGCCGTCGGCGTCGAGGCCCAGGGACGTCGGTGCGGGGACGGCGGTGCCCGCCAGCACATTCTGGGTGTGGTGCTCGCGCGTGGTCAGCTCGGCGCCGTACGTCCGCCAAGGCTCGTTGGTCATCAGCCGGAGGACCGACTCCGCGCCGGAGGCGTCCCGCAGCGCCAGCATCGTCGACGTCAGTCCGCCGGTCAGCTCCCGCGACGCGAGCACAGGGGCGCCGAGGACATCACCTGCCCAGGCGAGGGCTCCGTCCAGGTCGACCATGTGGTCGAACCTAGCGACCGATCAGCCCTGCGCCGGCCAGAGGGAGTGGTAGGCGTTGATCGCCGGCTGCCCGCCGAGGTGCGCGTAGAGGACGTGGGACTCCCGGGGGATCTCGCCGTCGCTGACGAGGTCGATCAGCCCCGCGAGGGACTTCCCCTCGTAGACGGGGTCGGTGATCATCGCCTCGAGCTGCGCACCGAGGGCCATCGCCTCCATGGTGGAGTCCACGGGGATCCCGTAGAGCTCGCCGGCCCAGCCGTCGAGCACCGTGATCTCGTCGTCGCGCAGGTCGCGGCCGAGCTCGATCAGCTCGGCGGTGCTGCGCGCGATCCGGCCGACCTGGTCGCGGGTCTTCTCCAGGGTGGCGCTGGCGTCGATTCCGATGACGCGACGTCGTACGCCGGTCAGGTCCTCGAGTGCCGCGAACCCGGCGATCATCCCGGCGTGCGTGGAGCCGGTGACGGTGCAGACGACGATCGTGTCGAAGGTGATGCCGAGCGCCTTCTCCTGCTCGGCCACCTCGAAGGCCCAGTTGGCGAAGCCGAGGCCGCCCAGCGGGTGCTCGCTGGCGCCGGCCGGGATGGCGTACGGCGTGCCGCCGGCCTCCTCGACCTCGCCGATCGCGTCCTTCCACGAGTCGCGGATCCCGATGTCGAAGCCGTGCGGGTCGAGACGCGAGTCGGCGCCCATCATCCGGCTCAGCAGGATGTTGCCGACCTGGGTGTTGGTCGGGTCGTCCCACGGCACCCACTTCTCCTGCACGAGGCGGCACCCGAGCCCGAGGTGTGCGGCGACCGCCGCGACCTGGCGAGTGTGGTTGGACTGGTAGCCCCCGATGGAGACGAGCGTGTCGGCGCCGCTGGCGAGCACGTCGGGGACGATGTACTCGAGCTTGCGGATCTTGTTGCCGCCGAAGGCGAGGCCGCTGCTGACGTCCTCTCGCTTGGCCCACACCTGCGCTCCACCGCCCCGGCCGGCGAGGTGGTCGCTCAGCCGCTTCAGGTGGTGGACGGGGGAGGGGCCGAACGTCAGCGGGTGACGCGGGAACTGGTCGAGCTTCACGGGGTCTCCTGGGGGTGGGAGTCGGGTTCGGGGATCAGGTCGGCGAGGTTCTGCCAGGTGCGGAAGGCGACCTCGGCCGCGGCGTCGACGTCCCGGGCCGCGCAGGCCTCGACGAGTCGCTCGTGCAGCGCGACCGACTCCGCTGCGGCGTGCGAGGCGAAGCGCAGGCGCTCGAGGCGACGTACGACCGGGCTGAACTGGTCGAGGACCGTGGCCAGCGCCCGGTTGCCGGACACGTCGACGGCGACGGCATGGAAGTCGTCGTCGGCGCGCAGGGCGGCGTCGGCGTCGTGCGCCTCGATGGCGGCGGTGAAGCGCTCGTTAGCCAGGCGCATCCGGTCGAGGTCGTCGGCCGTCAGGCGGACGACGGCCTCGGCGACCGCGAGCCGGTGCATCGTCGCGACGACGGCGTGCGCGTCCCGAACCTCTGACAGGTCGATGTCGGCGACGACGGTGGACCGCCCGGGCGCAGACCGCACCAGTCCGGACTCCCCTAGCCGGAGCAGCGCCTCGCGCACCGGCGTACGACTCACGCCGAGCCAGCCGGCGAGGTCGGTGTCCCGGACGACCTCGCCCGGTGCCAGCGTGCCGTCGACGATCGCGTCGCGGAGCCGGTCGTGGACGGTGTCGCGCAGCAGCGAGGTGCGGATCGGCACGGCTGGGGCGGGAACGGGCATGCAATATATTGCACATCGCACCCGCTCGACGTCAACCCGATATGAGGACGTGGTGGACGGGATCCCGGGCGATCCACGTCCACCACGTCCTCAGGTATCGGGCGGGAACAACGCGGGTGGTTGAGCGTTGAACCAGGTATGAAGAAGATCGGGTTCCTCAACTTCGGCCACTGGACCGACTCACCCCAGTCCGCGGTGCGCACGGCCTCCGACGCACTGCTGCAGTCCATCGACCTCGCAGTCGCCGCCGAGGAGCTGGACGCGGACGGCGCGTACTTCCGCGTCCACCACTTCGCCCGGCAGCTGGCCTCGCCGTTCCCCCTGCTGGCGGCGATCGGCGCCAGCACCAGCCGCATCGAGATCGGCACCGGGGTGATCGACATGCGCTACGAGAACCCGCTCTACATGGCCGAGGACGCCGGGGCCGCCGACCTGATCGCCGGTGGTCGGCTGCAGCTCGGCATCAGCCGCGGATCACCGGAGCAGGTGATCGACGGCTGGCGCTACTTCGGCTACGAGCCCGCCGAGGGCGAGGACCAGGCTGACATGGCGCGCCGCCACACCGAGGTCTTCCTCGGGGTCATCGAGGGCAAGGGCTTCGCACAGCCGAACCCGCGCCCGATGTTCCCCAACCCGCCGGGCCTGCTGCGGCCGGAGCCGCACTCACCCGGGCTGCGCGAGAGGATCTGGTGGGGCGCGGCGTCGGACGCCACGGCCCGCTGGACCGCGGAGAAGGGCATGCACCTGATGAGCTCGACGCTCAAGGCGGACGAGACCGGCGAGCCGTTCCACGTCCAGCAGCGCAAGCAGATCGAGGTCTTCCGCGACGCCTGGCGCGAGGCGGGCCACGAGGGGGAGCCGCGGGTCTCGGTGAGCCGCTCGATCATGCCGATCACGACCGACCTGGACCGGATGTACTTCGGCCGCGAGGGCACCAGCTCCGACCAGTTCGGCCAGATCGAGCCCAACCTGCGGGCCGTGTTCGGCAAGACGTACGCCGCCGAGCCGGAGGTCCTGGTCAAGGAGCTCGCCGAGGACGAGGCCATCGCCGCCGCCGACACCCTGCTGCTGACGGTGCCCAACCAGCTCGGCGTGGACTACAACGCCCACCTGCTGGAGTCGCTCCTCACCGAGGTGGCTCCGGCCCTCGGCTGGCGCTGATCACCCGCGCAGGTGAACCCGGTGCTTGGGGGTACTGCTTGTCTGGAGGGACCGACCCGACGAGACAAGGAGCGAGCCATGACGCACGACCACGACGACCCGCGGGACGAGCAGGACGGACAGGTCTCCGAGCTGGCCGAGGCCGGCGGCGAGCCCGACCCGATCAGCTCCGGCGACTCCGTGGCCGGCCAGCCGGAGGCCGAGTCCGGCGAGGTGCAGGAGGGCACCCAGGGCCCGGACGCGCCGCCGCGCCACGGGATCCCCGAGGAGAGCAACGAGTCCTCGCGCTGATCCGACCCTGCGGTAGAAACGTCCCATGACGAGACCAGTGATCATCGTGGTGGGTGCCGGGCCCGGCGTGAGCGGCTCCGTGGCGCGCCGCTTCGCGGTCGAGGGGTACGACGTCGGCCTGCTCGGTGCGGACAAGGGCGTCCTCGACGAGCTGGGACGCGCGCTCGAGGCGCGCGGAGCGACGGTCGGACAGGCGCTGGTCGACATCACCGACGAGCAGGCCGCGCGCGACGCCGTACGCAGGATGGGCGAGCACACCGGACGCATCGACGTCCTGCACTTCAACCCCAGTGCCTTCCGCGAGAAGGACCCGCTGTCTCTGACGGTCGCCGAGCTCCTCGAGGACGTGGCACTGGGCGTCGGGGCCCTGCTCTCGGTGGTCCAGGCGGCCCGCCCGTTCATGGGCGAGGGCGCCCGGATCAGCGTCACTGGCAGCATGGCCGCGGACGACCCGTGGGAGGGCGCGGCCTCGCTCGGTGTGCAGAAGGCCGGGGTGCGCAACCTGGTGCACAGCATCGACAAGACGCTGTCGCCCGACGGGATCCGTGCGGTGTCGGTGACGGTGCGCGGGACGCTCGCCAGCGAGGGCGCCTTCACCCCCGACCGGGTCGCGGAGGCGATCTGGTCCGCAGTCACCCGCGACGTGGGGGACTGGAGCAGCGAGGTGCCCTACAGCGGGTGAGGCTCAGCGCTTGCGGCCCCAGACGAGGTAGGCGATCGGTCCGAACGGCTGGACCGACATCGCGGGTCCCCACAGCAGCTTGGGGCCGCGGACGAGGGAGTCCGGACGCTGCTTGAGGTCGCGCAGGCACCAGGTGGTGACCGCGACCTCGACGATCCCGGCCGCTATGACGACCTTCTTCTGGGTGGGCGTCATCTCGGCCCAGGACTTCTTCGCCATGGAGCGAAGGTAGCGCGACCGCCCCAGCCGTCAGGCGCCGCCGACGCCGCTCAGAGCGAGCCAGAAGACCAGCACGCCGACCAGCGCGGCGAGCAGGCCCCACCACATCCCGGTCATCGCCCGGCGTCCGGTGGACGCGCCCTCGCGGGCCAGGGCGGGCAGCACCACCGCGAGCCCGGCGCCGATCCCGGCCATCACGAGCAGCTGCACGGGGGCGATCCAGTTCTCGCTCCCTTCCCCGTCGAAGAGGGCCGCCGACAGCGGAAGGCTGAGGATGCCGGTCGCCAGCAGCACGACGGCTCCGAAGATGCGTTGGGCGGTTGGACTCACAGGGACACGCTAGTGCCGATCTGAGCGGTGCGTCAGGGGCATTTCTGCGGTCCAGAATGCCGCTCACGCACCGCTCGTCGGCGTGGCGAGGATCGACGCGCCCGCGGGCGTGCCCTGGGGTGTTCTAGCAGTCCAGAATGCCCCTAGTGCACCGCTGAAGCAGGGAGCTGTCAGGCCTCCTTGGCCACCAGCGTCAGCACGTCGTACGTCGCCACCGGCTCGCCGTCGGCGTTGGTGACGAGCGCGTCCCAGCGCACCTCGCCGTAGTCGGCGGACGAGCGGGGGGTGATCTGCTTGACGGTCAGCGTCACCCGGATCGAGTCGCCGGGCTTGACCGGCGTCAGGAAGCGCAGGTTGTCGACGCCGAAATTGGCCAGCACCGGCCCCGGGGCGGGGTCCACGAACAGGCCCGCCGCCATCGAGACGATGAGGTAGCCGTGGGCGACGATCCCGCCGAAGAGCGGGTTCTGCGCGGCTGCCTCCGGGTCGGTGTGCGCGTAGAAGGTGTCACCGGTGAACTCCGAGAAGTGGTCGATGTCCTCGATCGCGATCACTCGCGGCTCGGAGACGATCGTGTCGCCGACCGCGAGCGTCGCCAGGGAGTGGCGGAACGGGTGCTCGGGGGTGAGGTTGCGCTGCGAGCCGCGCGTCCAGCGCCCGGTGATGGCGGTCAGCATGTCGGGAGAGGCCTGGATCGCCGAGCGCTGCATGTGGTGCAGCACGCCGCGTACGCCGCCGAGCTCCTCGCCGCCGCCGGCCCGCCCCGGCCCCCCGTGGACGAGCATCGGCAGCGGGGAACCGTGGCCGGTGGACTCGGGCGCGTCGTCGCGGTCGAGCACCAGGATGCGACCGTGCCACGGCGCGAGCCCCAGCACGAGGGTGCGGGCGACGGCGGGGTCGTGGGTGACGACGGAGCCCACCAGCGAGCCCTTGCCGCGTGCCGCCAGGGTGACGGCGTCCTCGAGCGAGTCGTAGGACATGACCGTCGAGACCGGGCCGAAGGGCTCGACGTCGTGCGGCTCGACCGCTCCGGCTCGCGCCCTCAGGAGCACCGGCGCCATGAAGGCACCGCGCTCCGCGTCGCCGACGAAGCCGGAGGTCGCGGTCGGGTCGCCGTGCACCAGGTCGCAGGAGGAGCGGAGTGCCTCGACGGCCTTGCGGACCTCCTCGCGCTGGCCGAGCGAGGCCAGCGGGCCCATCCGGACCGACTCCTCGCCCGGGTCGCCGACCGTGATCGTGGAGAGCTTGGCGGTGATGGCCTCGGTCATCTCGTCGGCGACGGCCGCGGGCACGATGACGCGTCGGATCGCGGTGCACTTCTGCCCGGCCTTGGCGGTCATCTCGGTGACGACGCCCTTGACGAAGAGGTCCCACTCGGGGTCGCCCGAGGTCACGTCGGGACCGAGGACGGAGCAGTTGAGCGAGTCGGCCTCGACCTGGAGCCTCACGCCACCGTGGAGCACCGAGGGGTGCTGGCGCAGGATCCCCGCGGTGTGCGCGGAGCCGGTGAAGGCCACCGAGTCCTGCACGCCGAGGTGGTCGAGGAGGTCGCCCGCCGAGCCGGACAGCAGCTGGAGCGAGCCCTCGGGGAGGATGCCGGACTCGATGATCCGCCGTACGACGAGCTCGGTGAGGTAGGCCGTCTGGCTGGCGGGCTTGACGATCGAGGGGAGCCCCGCGATGAAGGCCGGCGCGAGCTTCTCGAGCATGCCCCAGACGGGGAAGTTGAAGGCGTTGATCTGCACCGCGACGCCGGGCCGCGAGGTGTAGACGTGCTGGCCCATGAAGATGCCGGTGCGACCGAGCTGCTCGAGGTCCCCGTCGCACACGACGTGGGCGTTGGGCAGCTCGCGGCGTCCCTTGGAGGAGTAGCTGAACACCGTGCCGAAGCCGCCGTCGATGTCGATCAGCGAGTCACGCCGGGTGGCGCCGGTGCGCAGCGACAGCTCATAGAGCTCGTCCTTGAGTCCGGTGAGGTGCGTGGCCAGCTCCTTGAGCAGCAGCGCGCGCTCGTGGAAGGTCAGCTCCCGGATGGCGGGCCCACCGACCGTACGGGCGTGGTGGGCCATGGCGCCGAGGTCGAGCCCGCTGCTGGAGATCCGGGCGACCTCCTCGCCCGTGGCCGCGTCGAGGAGCGGGTCACCCTCGGCGGAGGCGGCGTACCAGCGGCCGACGGCGTAGCTCTCGAGCAGACGGGTCACGGTGGTTCCCTTCGATGTTTGCGTGCCAGAGTGAGTGGTGCCACACTAATACCAGACCGATCGGTCAGTAAATGCGGTGACACCGACGTTCGGAGGATGGATGACCCTCACCGAGACCCCGCTCGACGCGAGCTCCCAGGCTGCGCTGGAGAGCCAGTTCGAGGCGACCATCGGGCGCAACGACCGGATCGAGCCGCGCGACTGGATGCCCGACGGCTACCGCAAGACCCTGGTGCGCCAGATCGCGCAGCACGCGCACAGCGAGATCATCGGCATGCAGCCGGAGGGCAACTGGATCTCGCGCGCGCCGAGCCTGCGACGCAAGGCGATACTGCTGGCCAAGGTGCAGGACGAGGCCGGTCACGGGCTCTACCTCTACTCCGCGGCCGAGACCCTCGGGGTGTCGCGGCTCGAGCTCACCGAGATGCTCATCTCCGGGCGGCAGAAGTACTCCTCGATCTTCAACTACCCGACCCTGTCGTACGCCGACGTGGGCACGATCGGCTGGCTGGTCGACGGTGCCGCGATCTGCAACCAGGTGCCGCTGTGCCGTACGTCGTTCGGGCCCTATGGCCGCGCCATGATCCGCGTGTGCAAGGAGGAGTCCTTCCACCAGCGGCAGGGCTACGAGCTGCTCACCACGATGATGCGTGGCACCGACGAGCAGCGCGCGATGGTGCAGGAGTCGGTCGACCGGTTCTGGTGGCCCGCGCTGATGATGTTCGGCCCGCCCGACGACGCCTCGCCCAACACCGCGCAGTCGATGGCGTGGGGCATCAAGCGCAACACCAACGACGAGCTGCGCCAGAAGTTCGTGGACATGTCGGTGCCGCAGGCCGAGGCGCTCGGCGTCACCCTGCCCGACCCCGAGCTCGCCTGGAACGAGCAGCGCGGCCACTACGACTTCGGCCAGCCCGACTGGGAGGAATTCATGGAGGGCGTGAAGGGCAACGGCCCCTGCAACGCGCAGCGGATCGCCCACCGTCGTCGCGCCCACGAGGACGGCGCCTGGGTGCGCGCGGCGGCGACGGCGTACGCCGCCAAGCAGGCCCGAGAGGAAGGCGCGGCATGACCGACCAGCAGCGAGTCCAACCAGAATGGCCGCTCTACGAGGTCTTCGTCCGCGGCAAGCGCGGGCTCAACCACGTCCACGTCGGGTCGCTGCACGCGGCCGACGACCGGATGGCGCTCCTGCACGCGCGCGACGTCTACACGCGCCGCAACGAGGGCGTGAGCATCTGGGTGGTCCGGGCCGACGCGATCACCGCGTCCAGCCCGGACGAGAAGGACCCGATGTTCGCTCCCAGCGGCGACAAGGTCTATCGCCACCCGACCTTCTACGACATCCCCGACAACGTCCCGCATATGTGAACCCCACGACGTTCTTCCTTCCCCCGCTGCGCTCCTCCAGGAACAACGCCGCGGGGACCCCGTTCTCTCACAAAGGTCGACGGATAGAGCTGATGACCGAACACGTACACACGTCCCCCGAGGACGAGCACGAGAGCGCCTACTCCGGGCTGCTCGTCAACGACGCCCACTGGGCCTTCGGCACCGACTTCGAGGATCCTCTCGCCGGGGTCGACACGACCATCCCCGAGGGCATCGACGCGCCCACCCTGGCGGCGTACGCCCTGATGCTGGGCGACGACTCCCTCGTGATGTCGCACCGGATCGCGGAGTGGACCAGCAACGCCCCCGAGCTCGAGGACGACATCGCCCTGTCCAACATCGCCCTCGACCTGCTCGGCCAGGCGCGGCTCCTGCTCGCGCGGGCCGCCAAGGCGGACGAGTCGATCGTGCCGGCCCTGCCCGATGGCTCGCCCGCCCCGCCCGAGGACGCCCTCGCGTTCTTCCGCGAGGCGCACGAGTTCCGCAACGTCCGGTTGGCGGAGGTCGTCAACGGCGACTTCGCCGAGGCGACCGTGCGGGTGCTGCTGTTCTCGGTCTGGCGCCTGGCCGTGTGGGAGCAGCTGCGCACGAGCCGTGACCACGTGCTGGCTGCCGTCGCGGCCAAGGGCGTCAAGGAGCTGGCCTACCACCGCGACTACGCGGCGCGCTGGTTCGTGACCCTCGCCCAGGGCACCGACGAGTCCCGGTCGCGGCTCCTCGCGGCGCTGGACGCGCTGTGGCCGCTGTGGCCCGAGCTGTTCGACACCCATCCCGTCGAGGCGGCTGCCGCCGGGTCGGGCGTCGGCGTGGACCCCGCCACCGTCCGCGAGTCCGCGGAGGCGGTGCTCGACCAGGTCCTGGCCGCCGCCGACGTCCCGCGCCCCGAGGTGGCCCGGCGCGCAGGCGTGCTCGGACGCACCGGCCGTGACGGGATGCACGGCGAGCCGCTCAGCCGGATGCTGGCCGAGATGCAGTCCGTGGCACGCGCCCACCCGAAGGGACTGTGGTGAACCTCGTGACCCCGACTCGTGCCACCCGGGCTCCTCGATCACCGCGACGGCAGGCAGCTCGAGCTCGGGCTGTCGCCTCGGCCGTCACCGACCCCGAGCTCCCGATGCTCACCCTCGCCGACCTCGGCGTCCTGCGCGGCGTCGACGTCGTGGGGGACTCCCACGTCGTCGTCGAAATCACGCCGACCTACTCCGGCTGCCCGGCCATGGCCGCGATGCGCGACGACCTGGTCCGCGAGCTCACCGGGGCGGGGTTCGACCGTGTCGAGGTGCGGGTGAGCCTCGACCCCGCCTGGACGACCGACTGGATCACGCCCGACGGGCGCGCGGCCCTGGCCGCCGCGGGGATCTCACCGCCCGGTCCGGCCCCCTCGAGCACCGGTCCGATCCCGCTCACGCTGCTGCCCACGGCCCGACAGGTCCGGTGCCCGCAGTGCGACTCACCTGCCACCGAGCTGGTCTCCGAGTTCGGCTCGACGGCCTGCAAGGCGCAGTACCGCTGCTCGTGCTGCCTCGAGCCGTTCGACCACGTGAAGGAGATCTAGGGCATGGCCTTCCACGCGCTGACGGTCCGCGAGGTCGAGCCGCTGACCGACGACTCCGCCGCCGTCACCTTCGACGTGCCCGACGACCTCCGCGAGCTCTTCGACTTCGAGCCGGGGGAGTCGCTCACGCTGCGCCGCGTGGTCGACGGCGTCGAGCACCGCCGGACGTACTCCATCTGCGCGCCCGCCGGGGCGGCGCCGCGCATCGGGGTCCGCGAGATCCCGGGCGGCATGTTCTCCTCGTGGCTCATCCGCGAGGTGGCGCCGGGGGAGCGCATCGAGGTCGCCGAGCCTTCGGGCAGCTTCCGCGCCGACCCGACCCTGGGTGGACGGCACCTGTGCATCGCGGCCGGCTCCGGCATCACGCCGATGCTGTCGATCGCGGCGTCGGTGCTGGCCAACCCCGACAGCACCGTGACGATGCTCTACGGCAACCGCGAGACGACCTCGGTGATGTTCGCCGAGGAGCTGAGCGACCTCAAGAACCTCCACGGCCCCCGCTTCGACCTCGTGCACGTGCTCTCGCGCGAGCCCCGCGACGTGGAGCTGTTCTCCGGTCGCCTCGACGCCGACCGGCTCCGACGGCTGCTGCCGATCAAGGTGCCGCTCGCAGCCGTGGACCACGTGTGGCTGTGCGGTCCACTCGGACTGATCGAGGACTCGCGCACCGTGCTGGAGGAGCTCGGCGTGCCGAGGGAGAAGATCCACTTCGAGCTCTTCTTCGTCGACGAGCCGCCGCCGACGCTGCGGCACCCCGACCGAGTGGTCGAGGGCGTGACGAGCGAGGTCACCGTGGTGCTGGACGGGCGGTCGACGACCACGCCGATGCCGCGTGACACGACGCTGCTGGACTCGGCGCAGGCCGTACGCAGCGACCTGCCGTTCGCCTGCAAGGGCGGCGTGTGCGGCACCTGTCGCGCCAAGGTGGTCGACGGCGAGGTCGAGATGGTGCGCAACTACGCCCTCGAGCCGGACGAGGTCGAGCGGCAGTTCGTGCTCACCTGCCAGTCGTTCCCGGTGAGCCCTGCCGTCACCGTCGACTACGACGCGTAGGTCGCGACCGCGTCAGTCCTCGTGCCGCACCAGGCCGTCGAAGGCCAGGGTCGTCACGGTGTCGGCCAGCGCCTCCCCGTCAGTGTCGCCGCGCAGCCACTCGGTCATCGAGTTCACCATCCCGAAGATCAGCCGGCTGGTGAGCAGCGGGTCGACGTCGGCGCGGATCGCTCCGACGTCTGCCGCCTCGCGCACCATCGCGGCCAGCCGCTCGTCGATGCCGCGTCGACGCGCCAGCGCGGCCTTCTCGACCGGCGTGTTGCCGTGCACCCGCAGCAGCAGCGTCACCGCCGGCAGGTGGTCGACCAGCACCGTCACACTGCTGCGTACGGCGGCGCGCAGGCGTTGCCCGGCGTCGAGCCCCTCGGCGGCGGACACCGCGTCGAGCGCCGCGGTCAGCGCGTCGAGCGCCTCGTCGATCGCGCTCTGGAGCAGGTGCTCCTTGCTGGGCACGTGGTGGTAGATCGCGGACTTCGTCAGCCCCAGCTCGCGGGCCACGTCGCCGACGCTGGTCGCGTCGTAGCCCTGTCGGTTGAAGAGGTCGACGGCCACCCGCAGCACGGCCTGCTGGTCGTGGCCGGGGCGTCCGCGCCGCCCGGTGGTCTCCGACATGGGGACACCCTCCCACGACCCGCGGAGCCAGCCGGAGACCGATCCTGAGATCGAGGCAGCCACGCCGTCCTCGGGGTATTTGCCGGCAACCGCCACTCGGGGGCTACAGTGGTCACAGCGTCCCGACGCCGTGCCGAACTGATCAGCCATGATCCACCGGACACGACCACGACGCATCGCTCCAACCTCCACGCCGTGCTGTGCAGGTCAGCGCCGACCCGGGCTCGCCTGCTCCACGACGCGTACCCCAGTCCGGGAGGACCCCTTGGCCCAGCGCCAGCGTCAACGCGGCAATCGCCGCACCCCTGCACACGCCCGCCACAAGGACAACGAGGGCATCGTCCCCGTCCTGGCGCGCGCCGTGCGCGAGCTCGAGTCGGCCGTCCAGCGCGGCCCGCTCGCCCCCGGACAGCGCGTGCGCTTCCAGGTCGTGGCCCTGCTCGCGCGCGAGCACCGCAGCGACGTACGCGCCTCGGCAGAGCTGACCGACGCCCAGAAGGCCGACGAGCTCAAGCGCCTCGACGGCATCGCGACGATCCTGGCCAAGACCGCCACCCGGGACCCGTCCCTGTTCGGCCTGCTGTCCGAGGAGTCCCGCATCACCGACAGCGCCCGCGACCTGCGGCTGGAGATGCTGCGGAAGGCGGGCATCGAGGCCGTCCCGGAGGAGCCCAAGCCCGACGACGAGGCCGGCCCCGGCCTCGGCGAGCGCAGGGTCATCCCGCAGTCCGTGGTGCAGCACCAGCTCGCCAACCCGTTCCTGGTCCCCGACTTCGAGATCGGCAACGAGCGCCGCAGCACCCACGGCCGGCTGGCAACGTGGGAGCTGCTCGGCCCGCTGTTCCGCTCCTTCGAGCTCGGCGGCGCCTCCTCGTGCATGGACCTGCCTGAGGCCACCTCGCTCAACGCGCCCGGCAAGCTCGAGCTGATGCCGCACCAGGCCCGGATGATCGCCGCGGCCGCGGAGGGCCACCGCACCTTCCTGCTGGCCGACGAGCCCGGCCTCGGCAAGACCGCGCAGGCACTGCTCGCCGCCCAGGCCGCCAACGCCTACCCGCTGCTCGTGGTGTGCCCCAACGTCGTCAAGACCAACTGGGCCCGCGAGACCGAGCGCTGGACCCCGCGCCGCCGCGCGACGGTCATCCACGGCGACGGTGACCAGCTCGACGCCTTCGCCGACGTCATCATCGTCAACTACGAGATCCTCGACCGCCACGTCGGCTGGCTCAGCACCTTCGGCTTCCGCGGCATGGTCGTGGACGAGGCCCACTTCATCAAGAACAAGACCTCGCAGCGCTCGCGCCACGTGCTCGAGCTCTCCGAGCGGCTGCGTGAGCGCACCGCCCGACCGCTGCTGATGGCCCTGACCGGCACACCGCTGATCAACGACATCGAGGACTTCCGCGCGATCTGGCAGTTCCTCGGCTGGATCGACGACAACAAGCCGCTGGCGCGGCTGATGGAGGCGCTGGAGGAGACCGACCTGACCCCGGCTGATCCTCCCTTCTACCCCGCGGCGCGCAAGGCCGTCATCGACATGGGCATCGTGCGGCGCCGCAAGGTGGACGTGGCCGCCGACATCCCCGCCCGCCGCATCGCCGACATCCCGGTCGAGCTCGACGACGAGGACGCCCGCTCCATCCGCGCGGCCGAGAAGGAGCTCGCGCGACGGCTGGTCCAGCGTTACAAGGCCGCCCTGGAGACCAGGCGTACGGGCTCCGTCGTGGAGGGCATCGACCACGAGCTCGTACGCCGCGTCGCGACGTGGGAGCGCGAGGAGATGGACTCCGGCACCTCGGGGGAGAACGTCTTCTCGATGTTCCGCCGCATCGGCCGGGCCAAGGCGCACCTGTCGGCCGACTATGCCGCCCAGCTGGCGCGCAACGTCGGCAAGGTGGTCTTCTTCGCCCGCCACATCGACGTGATGGACATCGCCGAGGAGACCTTCACCCGGCGCGGCCTCAAGCACGCCTCGATCCGCGGCGACCAGACGCCGAAGGCGCGCGAGAAGGCGATCAACGCCTTCGTCAACGACCCCGACGTCCAGGTCATCGTCTGCTCGTTGGCCGCGGCCGGCGTCGGCGTCAACCTGCAGGTCGCCTCCAACGTCGTGCTCTCCGAGCTCTCGTGGACCGACGCCGAGCAGACCCAGGCGATCGACCGCGTGCACCGCATCGGCCAGAGCGACCCCGTCACGGCCTGGCGGATCATCGCCGCGCAGACGATCGACACCCGTATCGCGGAGCTGATCGACTCCAAGGCGGGCCTCGCGGCGCGCGCGCTCGACGGCTCCGACGAGGAGGTCTCGTCCTCGGCCAACGTCCAGACCGAGGCCCTGGTCGCCCTGCTCACCGACGCTCTCGAGCGCGAGCTCGGCTAGCTGTTGCGTTGGCCTCACCCTTGGGGGGTTGTCCGCGGCTCCGTGAACGCGTACGACTGAAGGTATGAGTGAGCGCAGCGAGCGAGTCATCCAACACAGCCCGACATGTGCCTCATGCGCGCACGGAGCGAAGCGAGTACGTGCATGAGTGAGGATCGCGAGACCTACGGCGACATGTCCATCGACGACGAGGACCAGCTCCAGTCGGGCGACACACTCGACGACAACGACCTGGACGACGTGCTCGACCGCGGCTACTCGCCGCCGGACCGACCGCCCAAGGGCTATGACGACTACCCGACCGAGGCCGAGATGCGTCAGGGCGAGAGCCTCGACGAGCGGCTGGCGGAGGAGGAGCCCGAGGTCGACCCCTACGCCGAGGAGGAGGCCGACCTGGACTCGGACTCCGAGGACGAGAACGCACTCGACGAGCAGCTCGGCCTCGACGAGGCCGACGAGCGCACGGGCCGCCTCGTCCAGCCCGACTCAGGGCTGGGGGAGGACGTCGACAAGCAGGAGATCGCCTTCGACGTCGGAATCGACGGTGCCGGCGCCTCAGCCGAGGAGGCCGCCATGCACATCACCCGTGAGCCGGAGCCGCCGACCGGGTGAACGGACTCCTTGGCTGAGTCAGCCGTTCTGCTCGGGTGACCCGTGCGACCCGGTGTGGGACGTCGTCTACGCGTGGGACAACGACGACAGCCTCTTCTGCGTCAACATGGTTGGCTTCTGCGAGAACGACTGGGACCAGTTGGGCGAGATCATGGACCGGATCCGCGTGGCCCAGGGCATCTGGGACGCCGGCGGTGAGATGCGTGGGGACTACGTGCTCATGCAGTCCTACTACCTGTGCGTGACGTAGGCGAACCGGGCCGACTGCGACCGTGCGCTCACCACGGTCGGGGACCTGCCGAGCGGCGACAGCGTCGAGGCGATGACGCGTCTGAACTCGGTCCCCGTCGCACTGCCCCAAGGCGTGCCTGGCATCCGGATCAACACCGACTGGGCGCGCAAGGTCGCCGAGTTCATGCGGGCGAACGCTCGCGCGACCTCTGCGGGTCTGACCGCCGTCGTCGCCGTCGGGCTGGTCGTCGGCGACCGACCCGGCCGGATGGTCGCTGACAGGCCCCGATAACCACCTCTGCCTCAGCCTGCATGTCCCGACGCTGGCCCAGGCGAGCACCCAAAGGGCCTTCGACGTCTCATTCAACCCAGAATGGAAGAAGCACGTCGGCATCGAACCCTACCGACCCAGTTGGCACCCAGTCCTCATCTCCTCCAACGGCTGGCACGTGTGCCTCGACAGCGACGGCTCGGCCAGGCCGCCGGGCACGCTGTTCGTCTTCGATCCGCAGGCCGGCCAGGACCCGTTCGAGCCCGAACGGTTCTTCCCCGACCTCGCCGAGCTGGTCTCGACCGTCGTCACGGCCTACGAGTCCGGTGCCGTTCCCCCCGTCGACACCTGGATCGAGCCAGAGGACCTGCCACCGGACGTGCGCAGGCTGGTCCGCTGAAAGACTTCGTTACCTGCTGCCTTTGCGATGTTCTGGGGCAAGGTCTACCAAGGCGCTTTAACTGAGGGAGCGATGCGGGCATACGCGCGGTCGGTGACGGCGATGACATCGCTCGGCTGATCATGCTCGTTGAGCTCACCTCGCTGAATTCTGCAGAAGGGGCACGAGTAGTGAGCCGGTTCATGAGATATGCGCAGCACCAGCGAACTGTCGCAGTGGCACGTTCAGCACGAGAGATGACCCGGTGCGGGATCGTCCAGCGGGCATCGCCGAGCTCTCGATCGCGTCCGGACAGGATGGCGCCATGACGCAGCGACAGTTGGTGAGCTCCGGGGCCATGTGGGAGCCCGTGGTCGGCTATTCGCGGGCAGTGCGCGTGGGCCCGTGGGTGTCGGTGGCCGGCACCACGGCTGCCGCGGACGGCGGCGGCGCAGTGGGTGGTGATGATATCGGCGCCCAGGCGCGCGAGGCGCTGCGTCGCGTGGTGGCCGCCCTGGCGCAGGCCGGCGCTGGACCCGAGCACGTCGTCCGGACACGCATGTTCGTGACCGACATCAGCCGTTGGGAGGAAGTCGGTCGGGCGCACGGCGAGGTGTTCGGCGTCATCCGGCCTGCCACGTCGATGGTGGAGGTGAGCAGGCTCATCGACCCGGCGCTGCTCGTCGAGATCGAGGCCGACGCGGTCGTCCTGTAGGCGATCCGCTTGCGACGCGCGACCCCAAGAGGACCAAGACCGGGTCGCTCTCATGCGGTGCGAAGGCGCTCGGTCGCGGACGGTCAGGAGGCCGTGCGAGAAGCCGTGCTGTTTCGACCGGACGTCGCGCTGATGGACCTGAAGATGCCGGGCACCGACGGCTTCACAGCCATTCGCGAGCTGGCTCGAGTCGCGCCATCGGTGCGGGTCTACGTGCTGACCATGTACGACGACAACGACTCGCTCTTCGCCGCGATGCGGGCCGGCGCCCACGGCTACCTGCTCAAGGGCGCCGAGCAGGACGACATCGCACGTGCGGTCCGTGCCATCGCGGCGGGCGAGGTCATCTTCGGTCCGAGCATCGCCGAACGGGTGCTGCACCATCTCAACTCGCCCCCCGCCGAGCCAATTCCCTTCCCGGACCTCACCGCGCGAGAGCTCGAGATCCTCGACCTGCTGGCCGCAGCGACGCCGACCGCCGTGATCGCTCGACGACTCAGCGTGGCGCCGAGGACGATCAGCAACCACATCTCCAACATCCTCACCAAGCTCCAAGTTGCCGACCGCACCCAAGCCGCGATGTTGGCTCGCGAGTCGGGGTTGGGGCGCAACTGAGCACCCGAATCGCCACCACTGACGACTCGACGGGGTCAGACCTCCGCTCCAGAACCTGGGTGAAGCGCCGGTGTCGATGCCGATCGAGTCGTCCGCCCGCGTCACTCCGCGAGTGATGTGTGAAGTGTCGACGACGCTCGAGAACGAGACCATAGCGACGATTCATTTTCGAGCGTTGCCGACAGTGAAGGTCCTGGAAGGAGCGCGCTCGCCTCGTATGGGGATCGGCTTGAGGGACCCGTGTCTTCTGATTGTCGTGCTGGGCGTAGGGGCACGCGAGGCGGACCCAGTGGCAGTGGAGCACCCGGGTCTGGGTCGAGCTGACGGTGTAGCACTGTCAGTCAAAATGGGGCAGGCCCAACAGAACGGGCGCTGGAGCCAGATCGAGATACTGAGCTTCATGAGAATTTCATTGCGGGCGACGGCAGTGCGAGAGGTTAGCCGTCGACAGTCCGCCGGGAGTTTGGGCCACTGAAACAATCAGGGAGATGGGCATGGAAGCAACCGACCCATACATTCAGCTTTCACCCGAGGCAGTCAGCATCATTGATCAGCTTGTCGATATTGCTCACGACGAAGGCGACCCCGAGGCCGCGGGGATCGAGTGGTGCAGCCCGGATGACGAGCCGCCGATCGAAGCTCTAGAAGAGCTGCACAGGGCGGGAATCTGCCGGTACCACCGTCAGAACGAATCGGTGATCGTCAACTTCACTGCCGACGGTCGGCGCCGATACGCCTAACACTCCCCAAACTCCGTGAGCCTCGCTTCGTGTCCCAGGCGCTCGCTTGTGCGCGCGTCCCACGAGCGGAGCACCTGACCACGAGCGCGCGGATCGCGGCAGATCCGGATGTTCGTCGCTGATGGCCATGCGGCGAACGCCGTCCCCGTGCGGAGACGCGCAAGGTGCTAGCGGCAGAAGAGCATCCCGTTCTCCTCGATCCATGAGATGTCGGCCAGTTCCTCCTTCTCGACCCTGTGCTCGGCGACCCACGTCTTCTGAGGTTCTTGCCCTTGGGCGGCAAGGAACCGGACGTGTTCGCTGGTGTAGCGGATGCGCTGGACGACAGCATCGGCAACATCGAAGTCGGCGGGCATCCCGTACGCGTCAAGGAAGGCCTCAATGCGTGCGCGCCGGTCGGGGACCTCCGGGAAGTGGTGCCATTCGAGGGCTGCTTGGTCATCCCTCATCGGGGCGAACCACTGGAGGGCGTACGCAACATCGCTGAGCCTGGGTGCGCGGTGAAGGAAGTCCCAGTCGATGAGCGCGACGGCCTCGCCGTCACGCCAGACGAAGTTCCAGGGTCCGGGGTCGGCGTTGACGAAGACGTCACCGCCCTGAACCGCCGGTGCGGCGAAGACGGCGTCGCCGGGTGGGACCCAATCCGCGGACGCGTCGTGGATACGTCGCAAGAGTCGCGCCGCCGACCGCAACCCCTGCTCGTCGTGCTGGTGTTTCCACCCGTCCCCGCCGCTCTCGCCCTCGATGAATCGAAGCGTCTCGGTTTCGCCGTCCAGCGACACGGGCTCGGGGACGCAGTCCAGGCCCTTCGCGCGAAGGTGCCGCAGAAACGAGTGCACGGTGGCGGTGTGCGCCCCGGCCGGACGAGTGACCGTCTCGGACGTCAACTCGATCGGGCGGAACTGCTCGTTCACTTCCGCCGCTCGGTTGAGTACCTCGTCGTTCGCCATGCTGGCACCCTTCCACGATCGCCGGACGGGACACCAACAAGTTACGAGGACGCGAACTCATCGGCATGAGCGGATGCTCGGGTCGCGGCACTCAGTGCGTTGGGGGGTGGGAGGTGAGTGTGCCTGCGTCAGCGTCGAGGGCGGCGTTCGTGCCGAGTGCGACACAGGCTTGGTCCATCACTCCAGCGTCGTCGAAGCCGTTGTGTCCGATGGACAGGCCACCCAGTATGGGGAGGTCGAGTGCTCCGAAGTGGTCCTGTAGTACGTCCACCAAGGCCCACCCTCGGTCCTCGTAGTCGTCGAACCCGGTGAACAGGCCCAGCGCGATTCCCGCGAGCCCGTCGAACGCACCCGCCCGACGCAGTTGGGTGAGTTGTCGGTCGATCCGACCGAGGCCCATGTCGCGCTTGTCTTCGAGCAGCAGGATGGCCCCGTGCAGCGGAGGCAGTCCAGCCCCGACCATGTGGCAAAGCGATGACAAGTTCCCGCCCAGAAGCGGACCTTCCGCGACACCGCTGTTGTGGATGCGGGCGGAGTAGGCGTCACTGTCGCGGTGGACCACCACGGGCTCAGCGTCGAGCAGCAGGCTCCGCGCGGTTTGGAGGGACTGCTTGCCGACCTGGAACAGGAACCCATGCACGGTGGGCAGACGGACTTCGCGCCATAGCGCCATGTGCAGGTAGGTGATGTCACTGAAACCGACCACCGGCTTGGGGTTTGCCCGGACGGCGTCGAAGTCGATGTCGTCGCAGATCCGGTATGCCCCGGCCCCGCCTCGGGTTGTGATGATTGCGCGGACGTTCGGGTCGCGGAAGGCGTCGTTCAGGTCTTGAAGCCGGTCGGAGTCGCGCCCAGCCATGTACCCCCACTGATCACGCGCGTGCTCGCCAACTTCAACTTCCAGTCCCCACGACTCAAGGACCGCCTGCGCAGCAGCGATGACGTCTTCGCTGGGGGTGCTGGCAGGAGAAACAAGTCGAACGAGGTCGCCTGCGGCCAGTGTGGGCCAACTCAGCAAGTTCTCTGGACTCATGGATGCGTCTCCTTCGGTGCAACCCGGCGACTCCGGGTGCTGAGTGTTCATGCCCGTCATCGGCGTGTCAGGGGCGGGAAACCTCCACGCTTCGGGGCGGTGCGAGGGAGTCTGCCCACCCGGAGACGCTCCTGCTTCTGCACGTCCCACATCGAGCACCGCTCATCCACCGTGGACATCTCGCAGACGCTAGATCATGGCTCTCCTCACGCTGAGCCAGGATCGAATGAGCGCGTGGCTGCATGATCCGCATCTCGGCAGATCCGGTCGAGCAGATCGCGGCACGAGCGGACGCTTTGGAGAAGCCATCGTCCTATCAAGGTCACCTGTGTGCTCCGCGCGGTCGGACCGCGGACGGTACGCCGGGCCACCCCCGGGGGAAGGGGACCCCCCGGCTCCTGCCCCACCCACTGCGGGGCATACGAGACACGTTGACGCGGCGGTCAGATGCGCTTCTCGCACCCCCACATCGTTTCGCCCTGGCACACGTCGCGCCCGGCCAAACCCCTCACGATGTCCTTGCCCGGGCCGCCGATGAGACGGTCATTGCCCCTGCTGCCGGTGATGGTGTCGTTGCCACGGTGGCCGTAGATCGTGGCCTTGTACTTGGCGCACCGCGGCGTGGTCCACGATTCGGCGCCGCGATACGTGGAGTTGACGGAGACGTTGTCCCGGCCCTTCTTGACCTTGACCGTCGTTCGGCACGCCATGATGCCGATCCTGTTCGCGACGTTGGTCCCGATGACGTCGGCGCGCTTCGCGGTCACGATGAGGTCACCAAAGCCGCGCACGCGGATCGAGTCCGTGACGCCCGCCTTGGTGGCCGTCACCCGGGAACGGCTCAGGTCGGCACGCACCCGGTCATGGCGATCGAGTTCGAGCAGCAGTTCGTTGCGCCCGCCGTCGCCCTTGATCCGCGTCGCCTTTCCGCCCAGGCTGTTCGACTCGTAGGAGTCGTCGCCGCCGCCGAGCGCGATGTCGCGGTCAAACGTCCTCGGCGCACCGACCTTGACGTGCTCGGTGCCATCGGTGCCGCGGAACGTGAACCGTCCGTAAGCGGCCGACGTGGTGAAGGCGAACCTGTAGAACTGGCCCGTCCAGGTGAGCATCGTGTCGGCGCCGGTCACGGTGCCGGTGGCGTCCATCGTGACGTCGCCGTTGGCGGATCGAACGCCCAGGGTGCCGTTCGTGCCCACGGACACCGCGCCCGGGGCGGCCTGGATGCCGCTCCACGTGACTTCGCCGAAGGCGAGGTCGATGATGTCGGCGTTCGGCTGGCCTGCCATGCCGGAGATCACGTTGGCGTAACCGTTGACGCGGATGACGTCGGCCTCGGTGTCGGTGCCGTCCTCGGTGCCCGCGTAGATCACGTGGTGCCCGCCGCTGAACGTGTCGGCCCCCGCGCCGAGGATGACGATGCCGGTAGCGTAGGTCACGCCGCCGTTCTCGCCGGTCGCGCACACGAGATCATCGCCGCCGAGCGCCTCGACACGCATCGCGCCGTTCGTGACGATGACGTCCGCGCGCTCCGTGCCGGTGACCTGACTCCCGGGCTCCCCGACGATGGTCGCAGCCTGCCCCTGACATGTCTCGCCCGCTGCGGTGGCCGTGCTGATCGGCGCGAGCAGGGCCGCGCCTAGGAGCGCGGCGGCGGTGAGACTGATGTTCCTCATGATTCCCCTTGATCGTTGACGAACCCGTACGACTAGGCATCGGCCCAAAAGGTTGTCATCACCCTCTGGCGGAGACTGGGCCGCCCCCGGAATAGGTCGGCCCAGCCGACGGTCACAAAGTCAGCCAGACACGAGTGAAGACCCTGACATCGTGCAACGCGGCTGCCGTCGAGGAGGTAGTGCGCACGCTGCTCACGGTCGGCAATGCGGAGGTGCGCCGACCTCAGGCGCTACGTCGACGTCCGCCCATCGGTGCGGGCTCAGGCGGTCAACGCAACACCGGCAAGTGCCTCTGATGGTGTCTTGAAGCCGAGGCGAGACGGTCGTGCACTGGCTCGGGAGGCGAGGCTGAGCGGCGCGCCGACTCGTGCTTCCCGCGGAGAGGCTGGGCCCCAGTGGACCTCCCCTCGGGGCGCGCCGCGCGGCACACTGGAGTCTGGCGTGGCGCGATCCTGGAGGTGGGTCATGACGAGGGACGAGCTGGTCGTGGTCACGGGCGCGACCGGGCGCCAAGGAGGTGCGGTCGCCCGACAGCTCGTTGCCGACGGCTGGCGTGTGCGGGGGGTGACGCGGTCGGAGGGCTCGGCCGCGGCCCGCGAGCTGGCCCGTCGTGGGATCGAGGTCGTGACAGCCGACATGAACGACCTTGACGCTCTGAAGCGTGCCTGCGCGGGCGCGTACGGGGTCTACAACGTGCAGAACCCGATGATCTCCGGCGAGGAAGGTGAGGAAGCGCAGGGCCGCAACGTCGTCGCCGCGGCCGCAGAGGCGGGCATCTCCCACCTGGTCTATGGGTCGGCGGGTCCCGGTACTCCCGCCACCGGTGTCGCGGCCTGGGACGTCAAGATCGAGATAGCGGCGTACGCCCGTAGTCGCGGCTTGCCGCTCACGGTGCTGCGACCGATGGCCTTCATGGAGCTGATGACCGACAAGGACCTATACCCTCCTGTCGCGGTCTGGCACCTGATGCCGCGGCTGGTCGGCGAGGACCGGCCACTGCCCTGGTTGTCCGCCGTCGACCTGGGAGCGATCGCGGCGCGAGCCTTTGACGATCCGGCGACCTATGTCGGCCTGGACATCGGCCTCGCCGCCGACGTTCGCAGTCTTGCGCAGTGCCGGGCCGTGTGGCGGCGAGCGACCGGCCACGGCCCCCGGCGTTTTCCGATGCCGTTGTGGATGTTCGAACGGTTCGTTGGTCGGGATCTGAGCCGCATGTGGCGCTGGCTCGCAGATCACGACGTCGACGCTGACGTCACCCGGACGCGGGCGCTCCTCCCGACCGCCGCGACCGTGGAGGACTTCGTCCGAGGGCGCGCGTAGAGGGTCGTGGTCGTGCACCCAACCTCCCGCGCGACCCCGAGTCAGACAGAACGAGGAGTGAGTATGAGCAAAGTGATCGCGGACATCTCGATGTCGCTGGACGGCTACGTCACTGCGCCCGCCGCGGATCAGGAGCACGGCCTCGGCATCGAAGGCGAGGGGATCCACGGATGGGTGCTAGAAGAGCCGCGCTCGCCCGTCGACGAGGCAGTCCTGGCGAGCAGCTTCGAGGCGACGGGCGCGGTGGTGATGGGCCGGCACCTGTTCGACATCGTCGACGGTCCGAACGGTTGGAGTGACGAAGTTGGATACGGGCACGACCAGGACCAATCTGTAGCTCCGCTGTGCTACGTCGTCACGCACGAGCCGCCCGCCCACGTGCGGCTCGCGTCGAGGTTCCGGTTCGTGACGGAGGGGGTTGCGGCCGCCATCGACCAGGGTCGTGCCACTGCGCGCGACAAGGACGTGTTCATCATGGGCGGCGCGAACGTCATCGACCAGTGCCTGGCAGCCGGCCTCGTCGACGAGCTTCGCATCCACCTCTCACCACTGTTGGTCGGTGGCGGCACGAGGCTGTTCGCCCTCGTCGGCCCGACCACGCTGCTCCAGCGCGAAGTGACCGAGTCACCCCGAGCTACCCATCTCACGTATGAGGTCGTCAAGCACTAGCCGCCAACCCTGCGTCACTCATGGCCACATGACCGTCGCCGGTCACCAGCCTGTGCCACCTCGTGGGCCATCGCGGTCACGGACGCGAGGCCCCACCAGGCGTCAGCTCATCCGCCGCAGCAACCCGACCGGCACGTGCTTGATCACGAACCCCAGCGGACCCCACGGCCAGGCCGGCACGCGGGCGGAGGCCTTCTCCTTCTCGATCGCCTCGACCATGGCGCGCACACCCTTCTCGGTCGAGGCCATCAGCGGGGTCCTCGTGGCGGTGCCGGACATCTCGGAGACGATGTAGCCGGGGTAGAGCACGGTCACCTTGATCGGCGTGCCGTGCACGTCGGCGCGGAAGCCCTCGGCGAGGTGGGCGACCGCGGCCTTCGTCGCGGCGTACGTCGTGATGTTGCCCGGCATCCCGCGCAGCGCCGAGATGCTGGAGATCATCACCAGGTGACCCGCGTCCTGCGCGCGGAAGATCTGCGCCGCCGCCTCGGTCTGCGCGAGGGCGCCGATGACGTTGGTCTCCGCGGTCTCGCGGTTGGCGTCGAAGCGCCCTGTGCCGAGCGGTTGTCCCTTGCCCAGGCCGGCATTGACGATGACCTTGTCGAGCCCGCCGAGCTCGGCGCGGAACTCCTGGAAGACGCGGAAGACGGCGTCGTGGTCGGTGACGTCGAGCGCCTTGACCGACACGGTCCGGTCGGGGTGCGCCGTGGTGATCTGGGTGGCGAGCTCGGCGAGTCGGTCCGTACGCCGTGCGCACAGGGCGAGGTCGTGGCCCCGGGCTGCGAACTGGCGGGCCATCTCGGCACCGAGGCCACTGCTCGCGCCGGTGATGAGGATCGTCGACATGGAAGCTCCTGAGGAAGTCAGCGGTAGGTCAGCTGGTCGGGGGACAGGTGGTCATGGGCGTTGAAGGCGACCAGCGTCGTGCCACGGCCACCGCACACGAGGGTCGAGACGCCGGTGTTGATCGACACCGGGTTGAGCCGGAGCCACAGGGCGGTGCGGGCAGCGGAGTCATCTGCCAGCAGGGACGCGGCTGCCCACGCGATCGGGCCACCGCTGGTGAGCACGACGGCGGTGGACTTGCGTGGCAGGTCGTCGACGAGCCGGGCGAGGGCGGCCCCCACGCGGGCTGTGAAGGCACTGAACGACTCGTCGTAGGCGTCGTCGTGGTCGCCGGAGGTCCAGCGCAGCGACGCGGCCTCGAACCAGCGCTGGAAGGCGGCCTTCTCCGACTCGCCCTCCGTCGTCGCGGGCCGGTCGTGGACCGCCAGCACCTGGACGTGGTCGAACTCGTTCCAGCCGGCGTCCACCTGTACGCCGCCACCCCACCCCGCGCCGTCGAGGACCCCGGCGGCGGTCTGCGCGTGCCGCTTCATCTCACCGGCCACCACCACGTCCGCGACGATGCCGCGCGCCGCCAGGGCGCTGCCCAGCACCCGCGACTGCTCGTGTCCGGTGGGGGAGAGGTCGTCGTAGTCAGCCGCGCCGAAGGACGCCTGTCCGTGGCGGACGAGGAGGACGCGGCTCACGTCTCCACCAGCCCGTCGAGCCGCCGCCCGAGGATCTGCACGGCCGGCCCGAAGAGCGCGTACATCTCGTTGGTCGTCTGGCCGTGGAAGAAGCGATAGTAGATCTGCTGGGCGATCACGGCCATTCGGAAGAGTCCGAAGACCTCGTAGAAGCGCCACTGCTCGGACGTCACCGACCGCCCGGTGCGCTCGCAGTAGGCCGCGACGAACTCGTCGCGGGTCAGCATGCCGGGGAGGTGGGTCGGCACGCGCCGCATCAGCTGGACGTCCTCGGGGTCGTCGGCCTGGACCCAGTAGGCCATCGAGCCGGCGAGGTCCATCAGCGGGTCGCCGAGCGTGGCCATCTCCCAGTCGAGCACGCCGACCACGCGGGTGACGTCGTCACTGTCGAGGACGAGGTTGTCGAGCTTGAAGTCGTTGTGGATCACGCAGGTGGCGACGTCGTCGGGCTGGCGCTGGTCGAGCCAGGCCATCACGCGCTCGAGGTCGGGCACGTCCTCGGTACGGGCGTTGCGGTAGCGCACCGACCACCCCTCGACCTGTCGTCGGACGTAGCCCGCGCCCTTGCCGAGGTCGGCGAGCCCGGCTGCCTCGGCGTCGATGCCGTGCAGCTCGGCGAGGACATCGACCACGTCGAGGCACAGCGCGCGAGCCTGCTCGGGCGACAGGGGCACGTCGGCGGGCCACTCGCTGCGGGGGATCACGCCGGGGATGCGCTCCATCGCGTAGAAGTCGCCGCCGACGACCTCGGCGTCGTCGCAGAAGGCCACCATCGGCGCGACGTAGTCGAAGACGGGTGCCAGCGCCGACTGGATGAGGTGCTCGCGGCGCATGTCGTGCGCCCCTCTTGCCTTGGTTCCCTGGGGCGCCCGTCGCACGATCAGGTCGCGTCCGGACGGGTAGCGCAGCAGGTAGGTCAGGTTGGACGCGCCGCCGGTGAACTGCCGCACCGCGGGCTCGCCCTCGAGGCCGTCGGGCGTGGTCGCGTGGGCGCGGAGCCAGTCCGCCACCCGCGCCACGTCGAACGAGTCCTCCTCGCGCACCTCGCGTGCGCCCGGCACCGCCGTCACTGCGCCGGTCCCGTCTCGAGCGTAGCCGCGTGGAGCTTGGCTGCCTGCTCGCGCATGAGCGCGTCGTAGGCGGGGCGGTCCGCCCACTTGAGGAAGTACGCCTGGCGCGCCGGCTCGTCGGGGACGATGACGTCCTCTCCGGCATCCATGCCCGCGAGCACAGCGGCCGCGATGTCCTCCGCCGTGATCCGGGAGCGCTCGACCAGTCCGGCGACGACCTGGCCCACGACCTCGTCGCTTCCCTGCATCGAGTCCATCAGGTTGGTGCGGAAGTAGGAGGGACACACCACGCTGGCGCGGATGCCGTACGACGCCAGCTCGTGGCCGCAGGTCTCGGTGAAGGCGACCACCGCGGCCTTCACCGCGTTGTAGGAGCCCATTCCGCCCGGGTGCACGAGACCGGCCAGCGAGGCCACGTTGACCAGGTGCCCGGAGCCCTGCTCCTTCAGCATCGGGACGAATGCCTTCGTGCCGCGCACGAGGCCGAAGAGGTTGATGTCGGTGAGTCGCTGCCACTCGTCGAGCGTGCAGAGGTCGACCCGGCCACCGACGGCGACGCCGGCGTTGTTGACCAGCACGTCGAGCCCGCGCCACCGGTGGCGTACGTTGTCGACAGCCGCCGCCCAGTCGTCGTCGGAGGTGATGTCGAGGACCAGGTCGATGCCGGGCGCCGAGGAGATGTCCGTGGCCAGCACCTCGTCACCCCGCTCGCGGAAGGCCCGGACAAGGGCGGCGCCCAGGCCCGAGGCAGCGCCGGTGACGAGCACCCGCCGGCCGCTCGGGGTGCTCATGCGAGGTGCTTTCCGAGCTCGATCTTGGCGATCACGTTGCGGTGCACCTCGTCGGGACCGTCGGCGAGGCGCAGCGAGCGGGCGCCGACCCAGGCCGCGGCGAGCGGGAAGTCGTCGGTCATGCCGGCCGCGCCGTGCAGCTGGATCGCCATGTCGATGACGCCCAGCGCCATGTTGGGCACCTCGACCTTGATCTCGCTGACCGCGGAGTAGGCCTCGCGACTCATGCCTTGGTCGAGCAGCCAGGCCGCGTGCATGACCAGGAGGCGGGAGCGGTTGATGGCGATCCGCGCGTCGGCGATCCGCTCGCGGTTGCCGCCGAGGTTGGCGATCGGCTTGCCGAAGGCGGTGCGCCCGACGGCGCGGGCGCACCCGAGCTCGAGCGCTCGCTCGGCGAGCCCGATGGCTCGCATGCAGTGGTGGACGCGCCCCGGCCCCAGCCGGCCCTGGGCGATCTCGAAGGCCCGACCCGGACCGAGCAGCACGTTGACGGCCGGGACGCGCACGTCGTCGAAGGACACCTCCCCGTGGCCCAGCGGCTCGTCGTGGTAGCCCATCGTGCTGAGCATCCGCTCGACCTTCACCCCTTCCGCGTCGCGGGGGACCAGCACCATCGTGTGGCGCGAGTGGCGGTCGGCCTCGGGGTCGGAGAGGCCCATGAAGACCAGGATCTTGCAGTCCGGGTTGCCGATCCCTGTGGAGAACCACTTGCGGCCGTTGATCACGACCTCGTCGCCCTCGACACGCGCGGTGGCGGCCATGTTGGTCGCGTCGGAGGACGCCACGTCGGGCTCGGTCATGCAGAACGCGCTGCGGATCTCCGCGCGCAGCAAGGGCTCCAGCCACTGCTCCTTCTGCTCGGGCGTGCCGTACCTCAGCAGCACCTCCATGTTGCCGGTATCGGGCGCGTTGCAGTTGAAGACCAGGGGAGCGAGGAACGACCGGCCCATCGCCTCGGCCACCGGCGCGTAGTCGACGTTGGAGAGGCCCTCGCCGCCGTCGGTGCCGAAGTCGGCGGCGTACCGGCCCGCGTGGGCCGCCGGCAGGAAGAGGTTCCAGAGACCCTGCTCCCGCGCCTTGGCCTGGAGCTCGGCGATCACCGGGTCAGGGGTCCAGCTGTCGCCACCGGACTCGCGCAGGCGGGTGATCCGGGCGTGGGCGGCGGCCTCGACCGGCTCGATCTCGTCGGTGACGAACGCGCGCACGCGGTCGCGGAGGTCCGCAGCCCGCGGGGAGAGGGAGAAGTCCATGGCATTGACCTTGGCACACTGTTGAGCAATGCTCAACAGTGTGCCTGATCACGCCGACGCTCCGCCCAGCACACCCGTACGCCGTCGGCTGAGCGCGGACGACCGCCGACGCCAGCTGGTGGCGATCGGCCTGTCCCAGATCGTCGAGACCCCGATCCAGGACCTTTCGATGGACGACATCGCCGCCGAGGCCGGGATCTCCCGCGGGCTGCTGTTCCACTACTTCCCGACCAAGACGGACTTCTACCTCGCCTGCATCGGGGCGGCCGGGCGGCGGATCCTGCGCAACACGGCACCCGACGAGGGGCTCTCCGGTGACGAGCAGGTCGAGGCGACCACCCGGCTGATGATCGAGCAGATCGAGCGGCGGCGCGACTTCTACCTCGCGCTCGTGCACGGGCACGGCGTCGCCGACCCACGGGTCAGCGAGGTGATGGAGTCGGTGCGCGACGGCAGCACGGACCGGGTGGTGAAAGGGCTGGGGGTGCCGGAGCGCCAGCGCGACGTCGTACGCGCGTGGTGGGCCTACACAGAGGACCGGGCGCTCACCTGGTCGGCAGTGCCGACCGGCGAACGCCCGGTCTCGTTGTCGGAGCTGGTGGCGGAGTGCGTCGCAGCCCTCCACGCGCTCCTGCGGATCAGCGCGTGACGACGCGTCCCGTCACCGAGAAGCGCGCGTTGTCGTCCAGCGGCTTTCCACCGCAGGCGAGCACGGTGCGCTTGTTGCACTTGAAGCGCGTGGAGCCGTTGACCAGGGTGACTGACACGGCACCCACCTTGCGGTTGTCGAAGCTGACCTTGATCCGGCCGTCGCCGCCGCGGTTGAGCCTGACCAGCTTGACCTGGCGCTTGCCGTTGGCGAGGTGGACGATCACGACCGCGGAGGGTGAGGTGCTCTTGACCGGACCGGTGACGGCCACGGACAGCTTCCACTTCTTCGCGCCCAGGCCCTTGCCGGGGACGTAGACGTACGAGGCAGAGGCCAGGTGGTCGATCTTGGTGGCGTAGCGCTTGGTGCGCTTGCCCTTGCTCAGCTTCTTGGCGCCGCGGACCTTCGGGAAGGCGTACTCGGCGCCCTCGGGGTACGTGGCGGCAGGCGTCAGGTTGCCGGCGGCGAACTTGGCGTAGACCTTGGTCAGGCCGCCCTTGCCCTTCAGCACCTTCTGCAGCGCGGTGATGCTGTACTTGCCGCCGTCGCTCTTGAGGGAGCCGGCCTGGTCCCAGGCCTTCTTGACGATGCCGACGCCGTACCGCGTGGAGAGGTACTCCCAGAAGATCCAGTTGCCGTACTGGAAGCCGGCGTTGCGGCTGAAGGCGTCAAGCGGGACGTAGGGCGCGTAGATCTGGCTCCAGGGGAAGTACTGGCGGTTGTCGTTGACGTCGGTGGCGAGCCGCTCCTCCATCCAGGTGGCGGTGGACTCCATCATCCACGGGTCCTCGGCGTAGTCGTAGGCGTACTGCACCGCGTGGAAGAACTCGTGGGCGGCGGTGACCCGCAGGTTGCCGTCGGGCGTGCCGGTCGGGAACTGGGCCGCGGCGAAGTCGTTGTCGAGGACGCAGTAGCCGTAGGCAGTGCGCTTCTTGACGCGCTTCTCACCGGCGCAGAAGCCGTAGATGTCGCCGCCGAGGTCCTTGAGGTAGACGTCGAAGAGCGGGCTGCCGCCCTTGGCCCCGTCGGCCAGCGGCGGGCGGAAGCCCATCTGGTCGACCTCGGAGGTCCACACCGAGTCCATGACCGCCAGGTTGTGCGCTGCCCACTCCGCGGAGGGCGGGGCGTCAGGGCCGGAGGCGACGTAGTGCAGGCACAGCCGCGTGTTGCAGAGCGGAGGCGCCTCGGGGGCGGTGTAGCCGAACCCCTGTGGGTCGCCGGCGCCGTCGGTGGGCCTGGCGAGCATCGCGTCGGCCTGGCGGCGCTCGGCGCCACGCAGCTCGGACTTCTTCAACCAGAGGTCGCGCAGCACGAGCGTCGCGGACGGGTCGCGGGGGAGGGCGTTGCCGCTCATCACCCGGCGCGCGGTGGCGAGGGTCTCGGAGGCGCTCGCGGTCTCCAGACGGTCAAGCTCCGGCTCGGGAGCGAGCTCCAGGGCCTCGGCCGGGTCCAGGACGCCGGTGGTGCCGGGGCCGGTCTGACGCTCGTGGTCGGCGGCGACGGCGGGTGCGGAGAGAGCCGCGCCGCCCATCAGTGCCAGAGCCACAGCTGTGGTGACGAGTCTGCGCATGGTTCCCCTCATGGTTGTCATCTCGAAGAGAGACCCTAACCCGTGCCGGGGACAGCCAAACGCATCACAGGTCGGCGATGTGCTCGATGATCGCCGTGGTGGAGATCGCCGGAGTGCGCTCGAGGTAGACGACCTCGCACACGTCGTCGAGCTCGTCGAACTTCCCGGCCCAGTCGTCGCCCATGACGAGGACGTCGGCGCCGTGCTCGAGGATGTAGTCGCGCTTCTGCTCCAGGCTCTCCTCGACGAAGACCTCGTCGACCACCTTGAGGGCGGCCACGATCGCGAGCCGCTCCTTCTCGCTGAAGATCGGGGCGCGGCCCTTCTTGCGCTCGTTGAGGGCGTCGGCGGACACGCCGACGACGAGCCGGTCGCCCAGTGCCGCCGCGCGCTCCAGCACGCGCAGGTGCCCGACGTGGAACACGTCGAACGTCCCGAAGGTGATCACGGTGCGAGGCATGCGCGGCATTCTGGCACGCTGAATCTGATGGGCAGTGGGGGAGGATGGCACCCATGCCCCGCCAGGCCACCGCCACACCTCCCTCACAGCAGCCCCGCATCTCGCTCATCGTGCCCGACCCGGGCGCGGACGAGGAGCGGCGCCGCGGCCTCCGCCGGATGCGTACGGTCGCCGTCGGGCTGCTGCTCCTGGCGGCCTGCGTGTACGTCGCCACGCTGGGACGCGAGGGCTTCTGGGGCTTCGTCAACGCGGGCGCCGAGGCGTCGATGGTCGGCGCCATCGCCGACTGGTTCGCGGTCACCGCCCTGTTCAAGCACCCTCTGGGCCTCCCCATCCCGCACACCGCCCTGGTGCCGAAGCGCAAGGACGAGCTCGGCAAGGGGCTCGAGGAGTTCGTCGGTGAGAACTTCCTGCAGGAGGACATCATTCGCGAGCGGGTCGCCGCCGCGGCGATCTCCGCGCGCGTGGGCGACTGGCTGTCCGACCCGGCCAACGCACGCCGCGTCGTCGACGAGGTGTCCGACGTGGCCGCGATCGCGCTGGGCAAGGTTCGCGACGACCACATCGCCGACCTGGTGACCGAGGCGCTCGTGCCGCGCTTCCGCGAGGAGCCCATCGCGCCGCTGCTCGGCACCACGCTGATGGAGGTGCTGCGCGACGACCTGCACCACGGCCTGGTCGACCTGGCGCTCGAGGAGATGCACCGCTGGCTCGTCGACAACCCCGAGACCTTCTCGCGGGTCCTGGGGGAGCGGGCGCCGTGGTGGGCCCCGCCCAAGCTCAACGACGCGGTGACCACCCGGATCCACGTCGAGGCCGTGGCCTGGATCGAGGACATCCGGGCCGACCCGCAGCACCGTGCGCGCGATGCGCTGGACTCGATGCTGGGGCAGCTCGCGCGGGACCTCCTCAACGACGAGGAGACCCAGGCCCGGGCCGAGGCGTTCAAGGTGCGCCTGCTCGACCACCCGCAGGTCGTGACCACCGCGATCTCGCTCTGGAAGGCCATGCGCTCGGCCCTCCTCGGCTCCATCCAGGACCGCGAGGGCGCCGTGCGCCGGCGACTCCTGGTCGAGCTCAACCTCTTCTCCCAGCGGCTGCGCGAGGACGCGGCGCTGCGCGAGCGCCTGGACCGCACGGCGGCCGAGCTGACCGTCTTCGTGATCGAGCGCTACGGCGCCGAGCTGACGACCGTGATCACTCACACCATCGAGCGCTGGGACGGCAAGGAGGCCGCCCGCCGCATCGAGCTGCACGTGGGTCGCGACCTCCAGTTCATCCGGATCAACGGCACCATCGTCGGCGGGCTCGTGGGCGTGCTGATCCACACCGTGAGCCTGCTGGTTGACTGAGCACATGCCCCCCGAGACGCCTGAGCCCGTGGACGTCCCGATCCGCGACGAGTCGATCCGGCTCGGCCAGTTCCTCAAGCTCGCCAACCTGGTGGAGACCGGAGCCGAGGCGAAGCCGGTGATCGCCGACGGCGCGGTCTCGGTCAACGGCGAGGTCGAGACGCGCCGCGGCCGCCAGCTCGTCCCGGGCGACGTCGTCACGTTGGGCGGGCTGGCGGCCAGGGTCGCCACCGGGGAGGTCGAGATCGACGTCCCCTGGTGAGGGGCGGTGAGGCGAGCGCCTACTTCACTTCTCGGTGCAGCACGCGGTAGGTGCCGATGGCGAGGGGGAGCAGCACCCAGACCGCACCGGCGGTCGCGAGCTGTGCCCAGTCCTTGTCCGCCATCTCGCCCGCGAACAGCGGACGGGTGACCGAGTCCAGGTCGAGCCACGCGCCGATGTCTGCCAGCGAGGCGATGACCTGGGTGGCGATGGTCCACGCGGTGGGCAGCACCAGCACGGACACGATGGCCACCGGTGTGTTGAGGAACAGCAGGCCGAACGCCACGCCCTGAAGGACGTAGACCAACAGAGCAAGGAGCACCCCGCCGGCCGCGGGTGCCCGGAGGTCCCAGGCACCGCCACCCGCCAGGTTGGCGAGGGCCGCGGCGACGAGGGCCGAGGCGAGGACCACGAGCGCGAGGAGCAGGGCGGCGAGCGCCTTGGCGAGCACCACCCGGCCCCGGTGGGGCTCCAGGGTGAAGGTGACCAGCCCCGTGCGCTGGCTCCACTCGGCGGTCGCCGCCATGATCCCGAGGACCGGCAGCAGCAGGGCCAGTGGCAGGCTCGCGAGCTCGAGCAGGCTCCGGAAGGTGGCGTCCTCGTCGGGACCCCAGATCACGAAGGCCCCCAGCACGATGGCGGCCAGGGCCGACATCACGATGACCAGCCAGCGACCGGAGCGGGTGTCGACCATCTTGCGCAGCTCCGCGTGGAGGGTGCGGCCGAACGGCACGCCGGGCCGTCCGGGCAGTGCGGCGGTGGACGGACTGTCGCCCGTGCTCGGACCCCCGGCGGCCGTGGGGGCGACGGTGTCGGTGCTCATGCTGCGTCTCCTTCGCGTGAGGTGGCGGCCGTGAGGCCGAGGAACATCTCTTCGAGGCCCTCCGAGCCCCCCGACCGGAGCTCGAGGAGCACCATGCGCTCCTCGGCGGCGATCTCGCCGACCACGCGGGGGTCGGCGTCGACGACCAGGCCCGAGCCGGTCCGGGTCACGGGGACCTCGGCGGCCTCGAGCAGGGCGGCGAGCCGGGCGTCGTCGGTGGAGCGCACGGTGGTGCCGCCGCGCTCGAGCAGCTCCTCCTTGGTGCCCATCGCCACGATCCGGCCGCGGCCGATCATGACCAGGTCGTCGGCCACGATCTGCACCTCGTGCAGGAGGTGGCTGGACAGCAGCACCGTTCCGCCGCCATCGGCGAAGCGCCGCAGCAGGCCGCGCATCCAGTGGATGCCCTGGGGGTCCAGACCGTTGGCCGGCTCGTCCAGGATCAGCACCTGCGGCTCACCGATGAGGGCTGCGGCGATGCCGAGGCGCTGACGCATGCCGAGCGAGTAGTTGCGGACCCTGCGGCCCGCCTCCTCGTCGGTCAGCCCGACGAGCGCGAGCACGTCCTCGACACGGGACCGCGACACCCCCACCGAGATGGCGGCGACCCGCAGCACCTCCCGACCCGTACGGCCGGGGTGCTGCGCCGACGCGTCGAGCATGACGCCGACCTGTCGGCCGGGGTTGTGCAGCTCGCGATAGGGCTGGCCCAGGATGGTGGCCCGCCCGGAAGTGGCCGGGGTGAGCCCGGTCATCATCCGCATCGCCGTGGACTTGCCGGCGCCGTTGGGCCCCAGGAAGCCCACCACGCTGCCGGGGCGAACCCGGAAGGAGATGTCGTCGACGGCGGTGAACCCGCCGTACCGCTTGGTGAGGTTCTCGATCGTGATCATGGCTCCAGCCTCGGCGAGCAGCGGCGGCGCGACATCGTGCACAGGGGTCTACCGGGTCCGACCTCGGTATCGATGGTGGCGGCAGGACGACACCTTGGTCGGACGCGGTGACGCTCCGGGTGGACCTACCCTCGGGCCATGCCACCCCTGGAGGACGATCGGACCGGCCGGTTGGCGTCCGCGTGGCGCTACGTCCTGGCGCTGTCGATCAGTGCCCTCGCCTGGTCGGTGACGTTCTTGTCGGCGACCGACGCCGACCGCGGTCAGGCGCTGGTGGCCTGGTTGCTGTCCGGCGACCTCTTCCTGGGGCTGGTCTCGTTCGTGCTGATCCGGTGGCGCCACCGGCGACCCACGTGGGTCGCTCTGGTGCTCGGGGCCTTCTCCTTCGTCTCGATCTCCACCGCCGGACCGGCGCTGTGGATCATCGGATCGCTGGCCTCACACCGGAGGTGGCGGCTGCTGGCCGTCGCGGCCCCCCTCAACCTCGTGGGCGGCGTGGTGCAGGAGCGCATCAGCATGGCCGAGGACACGCTGCCCCTGTGGGCCTCGATCGCCTTCGGCGTGCTCGTGGTGGGCATCGTGGACGCCACCGGCTACGCGATGAGCTCCCAGCGCCAGCTGGTCGAGTCCTACCGGGACCGGGCCGTCACCGCCGAGCGGGAGCAGCGGGCCAGGGTCGCGCAGGCCCAGGCCGCCGAGCGCACCCGCATCGCACGCGAGATGCACGACGTGCTCACCCACCGGATCTCATTGGTCGCCATGCACGCCGGCACGCTGAGCTACCGCAGCGACCTCTCGGCCGACGAGCAGGCGACCGCCGCCAGGTCGATCGAGGAGAACGCCCACCGGGCGCTCTCGGACCTGCGCTCGGTCCTGGGCGTCCTGCGCGACCCGACCCGCCCGGGGGATGCTCCCGAGCGCCCCCAGCCCGACCTCCGCGACGTCGCCGGTCTGGTCGAGGAGGAGGTGGCGGGCGGGATGCGCGTACGCCTCGACAACCGGGTCGCGGCAGAGGTGCCCGCCGCCACGGGCCGTACGGCCTACCGGATCGTGCAGGAGGCGCTCACCAACGTGCGCAAGCACGCCACCGGGACGACCGTCACGGTCGACGTCGACGGAACCCCGGACGACGGGCTCGTCGTCGCCGTGCGCAACGCCCCACCGGTCGGCCCGTCGCCCGCCCCCGCCCTGCCGGCCTCGGGTCTCGGGCTCCTGGGGCTCGACGAGCGGGTGGCCCTCGTGGGTGGCCGGATCGACCACGGGGCCGACGCCTCGGGCGGCTACGTGGTCCGCGCCTGGATACCGTGGCAGTCGTGAGCTCGGTCCCCGCCCCTGTCGCGCTGGCCGTCGTCGACGACGACCCGATGGTGCGCGCAGCGCTCGGCATGATGCTGGGTGGCGGCTCCGGGATCACCGTCGTCGCGGAGGCCGGCGACGGCGAGGAGGCACTCCACGTGGTGCCCGACTCCGGGGCCGATGTCGTGCTGATGGACATCCGGATGCCCGTGCGCGACGGACTCAGCGCGACCGAGGAACTGCTCCGGACGCACCCGCACCTCAAGATCATCGTGCTGACGACGTTCGACACCGACGACATGGTGCTGCGCGCCCTGCGGATCGGTGCCGCGGGCTTCCTGCTGAAGGACACCCCGCCGGCGCGGCTGGTCGAGGCCATCCGGACGGTGGCCGCTGGTCACCCGATGCTCTCACCGAGCGTGACCGCCCAGCTCATCGCGGCGGTCACGCGCACGGACGCGACCCAGGCGTCCCGGGACCGGGCTCGGGCGGCGCAGTCAGCCCTCGCCGGACTCACCGAGCGAGAGCGGGACGTCGCGCACGCCGTGGCACGCGGCCTCAGCAACGCCGAGGTCGCGGCCGAGCTCTTCATGGGGGTGCCGACCGTCAAGACCCACGTCGGGCGGCTGTTCAGCAAGCTGGGCGTGGACAACCGGGTCCAAGTGGCGATCCTGGTGCACGAGGCCCAGGGCTGAGCCGCCCGACTGGAGCTGCGCTCAGCGGACCTCGAGCAGGTCCACCACGAAGATCAGGGTCTCGCCGGGCTTGATCGCGCCGCCCGCGCCCCGGTCGCCGTAGCCCAGGTGCGGCGGGATCACGAGACGACGGCGACCGCCGACCTTCATGCCCTGCACGCCCGTGTCCCAGCCTGAGATGACCTGGCCGACGCCCAGGCGGAACTGCAGGGGCGTGCCACGGTTGTAGGAGGCGTCGAACTCCTCGCCCGAGGAGTGCGCGACGCCGACGTAGTGGACCGAGACGGTCGAGCCGGACGTGGCCTCGGCCCCGTCGCCCTCGACGAGGTCGGTGACCTCGAGGTCCGTGGGCGCCTCGCCCATGTGGGGGTCGACGTCAGGCTTCTGGTCGCTCACTTCGTGCTCCGATCGGGGGGTGTGCTCGTCAGGTCTGGTGGACGTAGTGGTCGAGCTGGTCGCGCTCGAACTCGAGCTCGCCGATGCGGCTCTTGACCACGTCACCGATGCTGATGATGCCGGTCAGCTTTCCGTCGGCCACCACCGGGACGTGCCGGATGCGGTGCTCGGTCATGGTCTGCATGAGGTCGGTGACGCCGTCCTCGCCCGCGCAGGTGCGCACGTCGGAGGTCATGATCTGGCTCACGGGCGTGTCGAGCACGGACTCGTCGGCGTGCAGGCGGCGTACGACGTCGCGCTCGCTCACGATGCCCGAGACCTGCTCGCCGTCCTCGCTCACCACGAGCGCACCGACGTTGTGCTCGGCGAGCAGCGCGATCAGCTCGCGGACGGTGGCGTCAGGGCGGACGGTCACCACGGCCTGGCTCGGCTTGCCGTGGAGCACGTCGTTGATCTTCATCATCTGCACCTCTCGTCCGGATGCGTCGGGGATTGCGTCCGACTGTGAGGTCACCGTAGCCAAGCGCGGCAACGGGGAACAGGTCCCGTCCCATCCCGCGCGGGTCGGGCCGTCGGGAAGGGTCAGTCAAGGACGGGTGGGGCCTGCCTGTCACGCAGGCTGCTGACCGAGCCGGGGCCGCGTCGGGGTACGTCGGGGTCGGTGTCGTCGTCGCCGAGCGAGCCCAGGAAGGACAGGGCTGCGTCGTGGAGGTGGCCGTTGGAGGCGAGCGCGTTGCCGCCCCAGGGCCCGTCGGTGCCGTCGAGCGAGGTGAAGCGTCCGCCCGCCTCGCGCACGATCACGTCGAGCGCAGCCATGTCGTAGAGCTCGAGCTCGGGCTCGGCCGCGATGTCGACGGCGCCCTCGGCCAGCAGCATGTAGGACCAGAAGTCGCCGTAGGCGCGGGTGCGCCAGCACCGTCGAGACAGGGAGATGAAGTCGTCGAGCCGGCCGCGCTCGTCCCAGCCGGAGAGGGAGGAGTAGCTCAGCGACGCGTCCTCGAGGCGACGTACGTCGGAGACCTCGCACCTCGTCGCCTTGAGCAGCGACCGTCCGGTCCAGGCGCCGTTGCCCGCCGAGGCCCACCAGCGTCGCTGGAGCTGGGGTGCGGAGACCACGCCGAGGACCACCTCCTCGTCGACGGCGAGCGCGATCAGGGTGGCCCAGACGGGGACGCCGCGGACGTAGTTCTTCGTCCCGTCGATCGGGTCGACGATCCAGCGCCGCTGGCTGTGACCGGTGGTGCCCTGCTCCTCGCCGACGACGGCGTCGCGGGAACGGACGCGCGAGAGCGTACGGCGGATGCCCTCCTCCACCGCGGAGTCGGCGTCGGTGACCGGGGTGAGGTCCGGCTTGCTCATGACGTGGAGGTCGAGCGCCTTGAAGCGGGCGACGGTCAACGAGTCCGCGTCGTCGGCGAGCACGTGGGCCAGACGGAGGTCGTCGGTGTAGTCGATCGAGCCTCGTGGGTTGGAGGAGCCGGTGATGGGCATGTCCACAGGCTATTGCCAGCAACGGGTCCTAGGGTGCACCCATGGAGCTCAACGGTGTCCCGCTGCACCCACTGGTGGTGCACGCGGTGGTCGTCCTCGGTCCGCTGGCCGCGCTCGCGGGCCTGGTCTATGCGGCGGTCCCGAGGTGGCGCTGGCTGCTGCGCTGGCCGCTGGTCGTGCTCGCCGTCGTCGTCGCGGTCGTCTCGTGGGTCGCGGTCATGTCCGGTGAGGACCTCCTGAAGGCACGCCCGGAACTGGCCCCGATCGTGGAGGTGCACATGGAGCGGGGCGAGCTGCTGCGCAACGTGGCCTTGGGCTACGCGCTCCTCTCCGCCTTCGCCGCCTGGGCCCTCGGCGGGGTCTCCGCCCTGGCGTCGGGCCGGGGAGCGCGCGAGTCGCGAGGCCCGCTCGGCATCGTCGCGGCCGTCCTGCTGGCCGCGGCCGCGGTCGCGCTCCTGGTCATGCTCTACCTGGCCGGGGACTCCGGCGCCCGCGCTGTCTGGGGCTGAGCCACGGGTCGCTGCCTACCAGTCGGTGGCGCTCTCCCGCGCAGTGAGGAGCCTGCGGAACGACTCGACCCGATCGGGGTCGGCCTCGCCCGCCGCCAGCGCCTCGTCGAGGCCGCACTCCGGTTCGCCGGTGCCGTGCGAGCAGCCGCGCGGGCAGCTCTCGGTCATCTCGTCGAGGTCGGGGAACGCCTCGATCAGGTCCTCGGGCCGCACGTGCGCGAGGCCGAACGAGCGGATGCCCGGTGTGTCGATGATCCAGCCGTCGCCGTCGGGGAGCTCGAGCAGGTAGGCGCTCGTCGAGGTGTGACGCCCACGGCCGGTGACGGCGTTGACGATGCCGACCTCGCGGTGCGCGTCGGGCACGAGGGCGTTGACGAGGGTCGACTTGCCGACGCCGCTGTGCCCGACCAGCACGCTCGTACGTCCGCGCAACCGGTCGAGCAGCTCGGACAGGTCGCCGGCCCCCTCGCCCTTGAGCTGGGTGACGACCCAGGGGACGCCGAGCGACCGGTAGGTCGAGAGCAGGGTCTCCGGGTCGGCCAGGTCGGCCTTGGTCAGGCACAGCAGCGGCGCCATGCCGGCGTCGAACGCCGCCACGAGTGCGCGGTCGATGAGCCGCGGTCGCGGCTCGGGGTCGGCGAGCGCGGTCACCACGACGAGCTGGTCAGCGTTGGACACGATCACCCGCTCGACCGGGTCGTCGTCGTCGGCGGTGCGACGCAGCGTCGTGGTGCGCTCGACCACCTCGACGATCCGGGCGAGTGACCCGTCGGCCCCGCTCGTGTCACCCACCACGCGGACGCGGTCGCCGACCACGACCCCCTTGCGGCCGAGCGGACGCGACTTCATCGCCATCACCCGGCGACCCTCGAGGAGCAGGGTGAAGCGGCCGCGGTCCACCGTCACCACTCGGGCGTCGACGGCGTCGTCGTAGGTCGGCCGGTCCTTGGTGCGCGGCCGGGTGCGGCGCCGGGGCCGCTCGTAGTGCTCCTGGTCGTGGTCGGAGTAGCGACCCGTCACGGGGCCGCTCCGGGCCCGGCCCCGGCGGTGCCGAGCACCGCTCGGCTCCATGCGGAGGCGAAGTCGGGGAACGTCTTGGAGGTCGTGGCGATGTCCTCGACCAGCACGCCGTCGACCGCCAACCCGAGGATGACGCCCGCGTGGGCCATCCGGTGGTCGGCATAGGTCCGGAAGACGCCGCCGCGCAGGACCGCGGGACGGATGGACAACCCGTCCTCGCGCTCGGTGACATCCGCCCCCAGCCGGCCGAGCTCGGTGGCGAGGGCGGTGATCCGGTCGGTCTCGTGGCCACGGATGTGGGCGACGCCGCGCAGGTGGGAGGGGGAGTCGGCCAGCGCGCACAGCGCGGCGACGGCGGGCGTGAGCTCACCGACGTCGTGGAGGTCGAGGTCGACCCCCGAGAGTCGCTGTGGCCCGACCACGGTCAGGTCACCGTCGGCCAGGCTCACCTCGCAGCCCATCAGCGCCAGGATCTCGCGGAGCTCGTCACCGGGCTGGGTCGTCCGAGCGGGCCAGTCGCGCACGGTGACGCGCCCGCCGGTGGCGGCGCCGAGGGCGAGGAACGGGGCCGCGTTGGAGAGGTCGGGCTCGATGTCGTGGTCGGCGGCAGCGACCGGACCCGGGGCGACCGCCCAGCGGTTGGCGTCGGTGTCGTCCACCTCGACACCGTGGTGGCGGAGCATCTGCACGGTCATCTCGATGTGCGGCAGGGAGGGCACGGGCTTGCCCACGTGACGCACGTCGACTCCGTGCTCGTAGCGCGCGCCCGCCAGCAGCAGCGCCGACACGAACTGGGAGGAGGCACTCGCGTCGATGGTCACCGTCCCGCCGGGGACCGCGCCGGCGCCGTGCACCGCGAACGGGAGGGCACCGCGTCCGCCGTCGTCGATGTGGACGCCGAGCGCGCCGAGCGCGGCGAGCATCTGGCCCACGGGGCGCAGCCGCATGTGGGGGTCGCCGTCGAAGCGCACCGTGCCGCTGGAGAGCCCGGCCACGGGCGGCACGAACCGCATCACCGTGCCGGCGAGCCCGCAGTCGACGTCGCCGTCGCGGTCCCACGCTCCGGGGGTGACGGCCATGTCGTCGCCCTGGTCCTCGAGGCGAGTGCCGAGGGCGGTCAGTGCCGCGGCCATGAGGCGGGTGTCACGCGACCGGAGCGGTCGGCGTACGACGCTGGGTCCGTCGGCGAGCGAGGCGAGGAGCAGCGCACGGTTGGTCAGCGACTTGCTCCCGGGCAGGGACACGACACGGTCGACCGCGTCGTGGGGGCGCGGCGCCGCCCAGAGGTCGGGGGACGGGGCAGGCTCACTCACCCGCGCACCTTATCGAGATCAGGTCAGCTGGGCCTTGGCGAGCTTCGCCTCGCGACGGGCGTCCTTGGCGACCTGACGTGCCTCACGGCGTACGTCAGCTGCCGCCCGGCGGGCGCGCCAGGCGAGGCCGGGCTTGCCCTCGGTGTCGACGCCGGCGAGCAGGAGGCCGCCGAGGACCGAGGTGTTCTTGATGAACTCGCGGCGCTGTGCGGCCTTCGCCTGGGGGTCGCTCTCCTCCCAGAAGGCGTGCTCGGCGAGGGTGGTGGGCACGAGCGACGCGGCGAGCACGGCGGCGCTGAGGCGCGGCGCCCGACCGGTCGCCAGTGCCGCGGCGGCGAGGAGCTGCGCGCCGGCGTTGATCCGCACGAGGGTGGCGGCGTCGGTGGGGATCGGCGCGCTCGGCGCTGCGCGCTGGACGAGAGGGACGAACCGGTCGGCGACGGGCTTGGCCTTGACCGCGTGGGCTTCGGTGTTGCGGAGGGCATGGATCCCGCCGGCGACGAAGATCGAGGCCAGCATCGGACGGGCGAGCAACCGGGTGATCGTCATGCACCCCTGTCTACACGATGCCCTGGGACCACGCTCCGTCCACAGGGGTGCCTGCAGGCGGCGGGAGGCTCAGTCGAGCGAGGCGCGCCAGGTGTTGTTGCCGGGGTCGGGGTCCGGAGCTGCGGGGGCGAGGGCGGCCACGACCGAGGCCCCCTGCGGGGCGACCACCTGGAGCGCGACGGGGGACGGGTCGGCACCCGAGATCTGGCAGGTCGCGAGCGCCTTGACGACCACGCACCGTGCGTCGCCGGTGCGCACCACGCTGGCCTCGGACGCCGCCACGGTGAGGACCGCAGTGGCACCGGAGGGCAGTCCCGCCACGCGGAGCACCACTTCGTACGTCGGATGGGCGCCGCCGACGCTCCCACCGAGCGAGGCGTCCGGGAGTGCGGGCGGTGGAGTGGGGCTGGGGGTGGGCGTCGGGGTCGGGGTGGCCGTGGGAGTCGGCGTGGGCGTCGGGGTCGGGGTGGCCGTCGGTGTCGGGTCGGACGTGGGCGTCGGGTCGGACGTGGGCGTCGGGTCGGACGTGGGCGTCGGGTCGGACGTCGGTGTCGGGTCGGAGGTCGGTGTCGGGTCGGAGGTCGGTGTCGGGTCGGAAGTGGGTGTCGGGTCGGACGTGGGAACCGTCTCGGGCGTCGTGGTGGGAACGACCTCCACCTCGTCCCCGGGTGTGAGGACGAGCTCGTCCGTGGCCGTCCCGGGGCGGTCGCGCTGGGACGGCTCTAGTGAGCGCGACGGGTCAGTGTCGCCCGAGGAGCTGCTCGCCGCCGGCGGCGAGGTGGGCCGCAGGGCGGCGGGGTCGGCCGGCGCCTTGTCGGGACCACCCAGCCCGAGAGCCAGCCCGCCCGCGACGACGACGGTGGTGGTGGCGACACCGGCGACGGCCGCAGTGCCGGAGCTGCCCGCGATCGCGTCGCGGATCCTGCCCACCAGCAGGCCGAGGCCCCCCGGCAGCGCTCCGGCGGTGACCGTGCCGCCGAGGTAGGCCGTGGCCGCTCCGCCCAGCAGCAGCGGGGCCAGGAGCGCCCCGAGGCCGGAGTTGACCTCGGTGAGCTCGAGGTAGATCGCCATGCAGGAGCGGCACTCGCCGAGGTGGTCCTCCACCTTGGCGGCGTCGCGTCGGGAGGTGGCGTTGCGGACGTATGCGCCCAGCTGCCCGTGGGTCCAGCGGCAGGTGTCCGCCTCGAGCTCGAGCTCCTCGGCGTGCTGGGTGAGGAAGGCCTGCCGCAGGCCCTCGCGGGCGCGGTAGGCCAGTGCCGAGACCGAGTTGGCGCTCATGCCGAGGAGGGGCGCGACGTCGGCGGGCTTCTCCCCCTCCACCTCGGTGTGCCACAGCACCAGCTGCCAGCGCTCGGGCAGCGACGCGAACGCCTTGGCCGCGGCGGCGCTCTCGAAGCCCTCGACGGCCGTGTCGACGAACGGCACGCCCGGGTCGAAGGCCTCCATGTCGTCGGTGGTGTGCAGCCGGGCGGTGGCGCGGAAGCGGTCGACCTGCAACCGGCGGACCGAGGTGAGCAAGTAGGCACGGAAGGCCACATCGGGGCCGCCGCCGCGCTGGAGCACGCCGAGCACCTTGACGAAGGCCTCGGAGACGAGATCATCGGCGTCGCCGGCCGGCACGAGCTGGCGAGCCAGGCGGCGGGCAGCGTCGACGTGGCGCTCGAAGAGCGTGCCGTAGGCATCGACGTCCCCACCGCGGACCGCCGAGATCAGCTCGGCGTCCCCGGGGGCCTCGATGCTGCTGGCAATGCTCATAGGGAACTGCTCATGGGGTGCCGCTTCCGGGAAAGCACCTGGCGCCTGGGTGGGCCAGGTGACCCTGACTGTAGACCTGCGCTCGTGCTCGCGGGCGGAGTTTGGGCGCGATCCGAGATTTCTGGTCTGGTCCGCGTCATGACCTGCCTCGAGGCACGTCACACGGGGGAGCATGACAACAGGAAGTGGGGGTGGCCGTGAAGTTCTTCGCCATGGGTGGGCGACGACTCACGGGCGCCGGTCCTGGGATGAGCGGGTCGGGGTCTGCGGACGTGCGGTCGGGGTTGCCGCACCGGTTCGAGGCCCTCGGGGAGGCGCTCATCTCAGGATCGGACGTGCTCGACGTGTGTGCGGTGGCCGGCCAGGACCTGGCGCGTGACGGGGCCTCCATGCAGGAGACGCTCGATGGCCTGCGCACGACGTGGCAGCTCGCGGTCGGCACCGATCCGTCGTACGACGGACTCGCGGCGTTGATCACCGCGTGGAGCGAGACCACGCTGGGCTATCTCCACCAGCTCTCGTGCGAGGACCCGCTGACGGGTCTGGCCAGCCAGGCGCACCTGCGCAGCCGGATCTCGGAGGTCTACCGCGGCCAGGACGCCGCCGACGCCCTCGCGGGCCACGCGCTCGTGCTGTGCGCGATGCCCTTCGACGACGACCCGTCCGAGGAGCCCGGCGACCACTTCACCCGGGCGATGCGGCTGGCGCGGGCCGGAGAGCTCGCACGGACGGTGTTCGCCCGCGACGAGACGATCGCGCGCCTCGGCATGCACCGGGTCGCGATCCTCGCCCGTCGCGACGACCGGCTGGGCCGACGGGTGCGGGTGCTGCGCACCCTGCTCGACCGGGTGCAGTCGGAGGGAGCGTCCGAGGGCCCCCAGGTGCGGGTGTGGATCGAGGGTCTTCCCGCGTCCGACCGCGTCGCCGGCGTCCTGCTCGACGAGCTGGCGCGCGGCTGACCCACGCCGTGCGCTCCGCGCGGTTTCGACGCGCCGTCGCGCCTTCGCAGGCTCAGCCGCGGGCTTGCTCAACCTCCCGACCCACGCCGTGCGCTCCTCCGTCGCGCCCGGCTAGGGTCGTGACATGTGCGGCCGCTACGCGTCGTCCCGGCAACCGGACGACCTCATCGAGGAGTTCGAGGTCGTGGAGAGCCGGATCGCGGCCCCGCTGGGTGCCGACTACAACGTCGCGCCGACCAAGGAGGTCTACGCCGTCGTCGAGCGGCCGCCCTCACGTGAGTCCGCGGAGCCTCCCCAGCGCCAGCTGCGGGTGTTCACGTGGGGCCTGGTGCCCTCGTGGGCGAAGGATCCGTCCATCGGCAACCGGATGATCAACGCGCGGATGGAGACCGTCGCCGACAAGCCTGCCTACCGCAAGGCGTTCGCCAGCCGCCGGGCCCTGCTCCCCGCCGACGGCTACTTCGAGTGGTACCCGACCTCGCAGACCAACGCCCGCGGCAAGTCGGTCAAGCAGCCGTTCTTCATCCGCCCGCGCGACGGCGGGGTCCTAGCCATGGCGGGGCTCTACGAGATCTGGCGTGACCCCGGGAAGGGCGAGGACGACACCGACCGCTTCCGGTGGACGTGCACCGTCTTGACGACCGAGGCCGAGGACTCGCTCGGCCACATCCACGACCGGATGCCGCTGATGGTCGAGCGTGAGCGCTGGCACGAGTGGCTCGACCCCACGACGCCGGGGGACACGTCCCTGCTGGTGCCGGCGGCTCCCGGCCGGCTCGAGGCGTACGCCGTCCCCACCCTGGTCAGCAACGTGCGCAACAACGGCCCGGAGCTCGTGCAGCCGCTGGAGGCGACCCCATGAAGGAGGCGACCGCGTGAAGAAGGCGACGATCCGCAGCGTGGACACCCCCCACGGGGAGGGGCGCCTGCACACGCGCCGGGCCACCAGCCCGATCGCGACGATGCTGCTCAGCCACGGTGCCGGCGGCGGGATCGAGTCCCGCGACCTGTGGGCGCTGGCCGACGCCCTCCCGGCACAGGGCGTGAGCGTCGTGCTGTTCGAGCAGCCGTGGCGCGTCGCCGGTCGCAAGGTCGCCACCGCCCCGCCGACCCTCGACGTCGCCCTCACGTGTGCGGCCGACGTGATGCGGGTGCGTACGCCCTTGGTGGTGGGCGGTCGCTCGGCCGGTGCCCGCTCCGCGGCCCGCACGGCACGCGCCTTGGGGGCGAGCGGCTGCCTGGCCCTGTCCTTCCCGCTGCACCAGCCCGGCCGGACCGAGCCGACCCGGCTGCCCGAGCTGCGGGCGACGGGACTGCCGACGCTGGTGGTGCAGGGGGAGCGCGACCCGATGGGCCGGCCCGAGGAGTTTCCCGGAGACCTCCCCGGGGTCGACGTCGTCGTCATCCCGGGCGGCGACCACGGCCTCAAGGTCCCGGCCCGCGGCGAGGTGAGCCAGGACGAGGCCATGGGCATCATCGTCGAGTCGACCCTCGAATGGCTGGTGCGTGAAGTCGTCGGGAATCCCTGAACGAGGCGTCGTGTTGAGGCAGGTGTGCAGTCACTGACCCTCGAACGTCCGCGGCCCCTGGAGCGCGACGCATCGTCCACGCCCACGGCGGTACTGTGGGAGGCGATGACTGAATCGATCACGGACGACACGTCCCCATCCGAGACCCTCCGGGAGGACGAGACCTCCGAGGAGCGCTCGGCGCGTTTCGAGCGCGACGCCCTTCCCTTCCTCGACCAGCTCTACGGCGCGGCGATGCGGATGACGCGCAACCCGGCCGACGCCGAGGACCTGGTGCAGGAGACCTTCGCGAAGGCCTACAGCGCCTTCCACCAGTTCAAGCCGGGCACCAACCTCAAGGCCTGGCTCTACCGGATCCTGACCAACACCTACATCAACTCCTACCGCAAGAAGCAGCGACAGCCGCAGCAGTCGATGTCCGAGGACGTCGAGGACTGGCAGCTCGCCCGCGCGGAGTCCCACTCCTCGACCGGCCTGCGGTCGGCGGAGATGGAGGCGCTGGAGCACCTCCCCGACTCCGAGGTGAAGGACGCCCTCCAGCGGCTGCCGGAGGAGTTCCGCCTCGCGGTCTACCTGGCCGACGTCGAGGGATTCCCCTACAAGGAGATCGCGGAGATCATGGACACGCCGATCGGCACCGTGATGTCGCGTCTGCACCGCGGTCGTCGCCAGCTGCGCGACATGCTCGCGGACTACGTCCGGGCCAACGACCTGCTGCCGGCTGCGTCGCTCCCGGAGCAACCCAGCTCGAGCGTGGAAGGGGTGAGCGGGTCGTGAGCACGCACGAGCACGGCCGCGACGACTGTGTCGACTACATCGAGCGCATCGTCTATCTCATCGACAACGAGCTCGACCAGGCCGACTGCGCCGTCGTCCAGCTCCACCTCCGCGAGTGCGGGCCGTGCCTCGAGCGCTACGACCTGCAGCGCGCGGTCAAGCAGCTGGTGGCCCGCTCCTGCTCGGAGTCCGCGCCGGAGTCGCTGCGCGACCGGGTCCGCATCCAGCTGCGCGAGGTGGAGATCCGCCTGACCGAGGGCGAGGCCTGAGCCGATTGGCTCCATCCCTGGTCTTTTGAGAGACTGCTCCGAGCACCGACTTCAGGAGGACCAGATGGGCAAGACCGGACGCAAGCGCCGCGCTCGCAAGAAGAAGGGCGCGAACCACGGCAAGCGCCCCAACGCCTGACGCGCACAGTCACCGTAGAAGTCCCCGCCCAGGCGGGGACTTTTGCATGCCCGGGGCCTAGCCGCCGCGACGCCGCCTCCGCGACGCCGTGGTCACGTCTCGCGCAGCATCGCCGCGAGCGTCGGCGGCGGGAGCGTGGTCAGCTCCGCCACCTGGGGCAGCAGCAGGTCAGCTCGGTGTCGCGACACCAGCTCGCGCACCTGGTCGACGGCGAGCCGCCGTTCGTACTCCGCCACCTCGATGAGCTGGCCGAGTGTCGCCAGTTCTTCGCGCAATCGGTCGTCCATGGACTCCCCCTTCAACAGCGTCCGCCCCACGCGGACACGGCATCCGCCCCACGCGGACACCGCAACGGAGCCTGCCAGAGGAAGGCGCCGCAGGCCTTGATAACGAACGTGATTTTGCCGGGGGGTCTAGTCAACCCGGCCCTGACGCCGGGTCAGGGCCAGAGCCGACCGAGGAACCGCCCCGCGTCCACCACGACGCGGGTGATCTCGCCCGCCGCGAGGACCTTCCCGTCGGCCGTGTCGCGCGCGCTCACCGTGAAGCGGTGCAGCCGCCCGTCCTCGTAGGCACTCGACGCGCTGACCTCGACCTCGGCGCCGACCGGGCTGGCCGCGAGGTGCTCGACCTGCACCCGGGTGCCGACGCTCGTGGATCCCTCCGGCAGCACGGGGTCGAGGCACGCGCAGGTCGCCGCCTCGAGCCAGGCCAGCAACCGCGGCGTCCCCAGGACCGGCAGCGACCCGCTCCCCACGGCTGCGGCGGTGTCGGCGTCGGTGACCGTGAAGGTCAAGCTGGCGGGCGCGAGGGGCGACATGGCGGGCCTTTCGGGAAATCCTGTGAGGGTGAGGCAACCTGAGTGCCACCCACACGTCTACCAGACATGAGCACGAGGACCCTCGGCATGGAGCCATCAGTGGACATCACTGAGCTCTACGCCGCCCACCGCCTCGTCCTCGTGCGTCTCGCCGTCCTGCTCGTCGACGACGTCGCGTCCGCGGAGGATGTCGTCCAGGACGCCTTCGCCGCCCTGGCCCGACGCCCGGACGCCGTCAAGGACCCGTCCAAGGCGCTCGCCTACCTGCGCGTGTCGGTGGTCAACGGCGCCCGCTCGGCGCTGCGCCGCCGTCGTACGGCGCGGGCGTACGCACCACCCCACGACCTGTCGCCGCCGTCCCCCGAGGACAGCGCGGTGCTGGCGGAGGAGCACCGCGAGGTGATCGCCGCCCTGAGGGCGCTCGCGCCCAGGCAGCGCGAGGTCCTGGTGCTGCGCTACTGGTCGGACCTGTCCGAGTCCGAGATCGCCCGGACGCTGGACATCGGCCCGGGCACCGTGAAGTCCACCGCCAGCCGCGCGCTGGTGGCACTGGAGAAGGCCATGCAGTCGACCTCGGGGAAGGAGGAGCGATGAGCACCACGCCTGGGACGGGGCGAGCCATCGAGGAGCGGGTCCGTGCCGCGCTGACCGCGCGGGCCGAGCTCGTGCGCCCCGAGGACCTGCGCCCCCTGGCTCCGGTCGTGGACCTGCGGTCGCGCTGGCAGTCGCCGTGGGTGCTCCTCGCCAGCGCCGCCGTGGTTCTGCTCGTCCTGGGGGTGGTCCTTCAGCGCACAGGAGGTCGCGAGAGGTCGGACGACGTCGCGCCCCGGCCGGACACGCCGCGGGTCGAGCTGCCTGCGGACGTCGGGCGGGACTGGAAGGCCGCCGATCAGTCGACACCGGCGAGGCTGGACCTGGACGGCGACGGGACGCCGGAGAGGGTCGAGTTCCTGGCTGAGCCGACGAAGGACTTCGACGGTCGGATCCGCCTCCAGACGATCCTCAGCACGACAGGGGACGACGCCTACGGCATCGCCGAGCTCGGCACCACCATCGGCACCACCGCCCTCCAGCCGATCGACGCCGACTCGGACGGCGACGAGGAGCTGGTGCTCTGGTACGACGACGTGACGGCGGTCGGTGGGGGTGGCTACCCCCTGGTCTTCGACCTGCGGGAGGGCCTACTTGTGCGGGCCCTCGTCGAGGACCCGGAGCTGCTGGTCCGCGGTGACGTGCCGGTGCCGGGCGCAGGCACCGAGCACTACGACATGGTGCGGATCCACCACTACTGGGTCGAGGAGGGGCGTCTCCTCTCCAGCCGCTCAGTCAACGCGTACGCCGCCGGCAACATGACGTTGCTCCGTCCCGAGACCATCGTGGTCGACACCTGGGAGTGGACGCTCGGTCAGGACGGCGTCTTGACTCCCTCGGACGCGGGCTGCCTGCGGCTGGGACTCGAGGCCCAGGCGCCGTGCGGGGCGAACGAGGTCGACGAGGTGCCCTACGTGTCCCCGGTCGCGACGGGCACGATCGGCATCGGAGAGGAAGCAGAGTTCACGGAGGGCTACCGGTTCACGGTCGGGCTCGAGGCCTTCGCCGACCCGAGCGTGGTCGTGGAGGGCAGCGACGGACGAGTTCTCACCTACGGACTCGAGGTCGGCGACCCGCGGGTCTCGACCGTGCAGCCGATGTCGGTCTTCCACGACGGCGCCTCGTTGCTGGTGACGTCCGCGGCCGACCCGACGTACCTCCAGGTCCTCGTGCAGGACGGCGACGAGCTGCGGGCGCTCCGGCCCGTCGGTGAGGTCGACCTCGAGAACGACGGCGACGTCCGCACCTGGCTGACGCAGAACGGTGCCCTCGTGACCGTCGTCGCCGGGGAGGGCGACACCTGGCAGGCCTGGCAGTGGATGTGGGTGTCGCGCGCCGAGATGGCGGCCCTCCCGACCGGGACGGTGTGCTTCGACGACGTGGACGACCCCTCGACCGCTCGCTCCTGCTAGGGCACGGCTCTCGCGCTCAGAACGCCTTGGAGAAGGCGATGAGGTCCACACCGGGCATCGGCGACCAGTCGCGCCCGGGGTCACGGGTGTAGCCGAGCCGGGTGTAGACGCGGTGTGCCGCGGTCATCGTCGCCAGCGAGGAGAGCGCCATGCCCGTCGCGCCGTCCCGGCGGGCACGCTCCTCGCAGAGGCGGGCGAGGGCAGTGCCGGCGCCGGCACCCTGCGCGGCGGGCGCGACCGCGAGCATCCGGAACTCGCCCTCGTCCTCGCGACCGATCTCGCGCCACGGCGAGCCGGGCGGGCAGTAGGTCACGTTGCCGAGCACCCGGTCGCCGTCGACGGCCACCCACACCTCGGCCTGCGCGTCCCGGGAGGCCACGTCGTGCAGTCGCTCGCGGTAGTCGTCCTCGGCGCCGGTCAGGAACGGCTCGTACGCCGCGACGCACACGTCGCCCGCCGCGGCGTGCTCCTGCGGACGGATGCGGCGCAGCTCCACCGGTGCCTCAGATGCCGAACGTGCTGCGCGGGTAGGCCGCCTCGACGTCCGTGATCACGTTGACGAGGTAGGGGACGCCTGCGGCGTACGCACGGTCCAAGGCCGGTCCGATCTGCCGGGGGTCGGTGACGGTCTCACCGGCTCCGCCGAGCGCCTTGACCACCTCGTCGTACGGCGTGCGCTGGGCGAGGTCGGCGACCACGTCGTAGCCGTAGAGCATCTGCATGGGTCCCTTCTCGAGTCCCCAGGCGGAGTTGTTGCCCATCACCATCACAAGGGGCAGGTGGTGGCGCACCAGGGTGTCGACGTCCATCAGCGAGAACCCCGCGGCACCGTCGCCCAGCAGCAGGGTGACCTGGGCGCTGGGCCGGGCGATCCGGGCGGCGATGGCGGCGCCGAGCCCGGCACCGAGGCAGCCGTAGGGGCCGGGGTCGAGCCAGCCGCCCGGGCGCTTGGGCTCGACGTACTTGCCGGCGAACGAGACGAAGTCGCCGCCGTCGCCGATGACCGCCGAGTCATCCGCCAGCCGCGGCACGAGCTCGCCGTAGATCCGCGCCGGGTGGATCGGGTCGGCCTCCGCGGTGAGGAGCTCGGCGTCGCGGGCGGCAGCTGCCCGGACGGTGTCCTGGAGGGTGGCGACCCAGTCGCCCCACTGCGGCTTGGGGCCGCGCTCCACTGCGGACTGGATGCCGTCGAGGACGGAGGTGAGGTCACCGCACGCCGACGCGGCGAGGTCGGCGTGCTTCGAGACCTGGGTGGGGGAGTCGGCGACGTGCACGACTCGGGCCGGGGTCGTGTCGTCCTTGCCTCCGAAGACGCCGTAGCCGAGCCGGAAGTCGAGCGGGGTGCCGACCACGACGACCAGGTCGGCGCCGTTGAGGGCCGTGCCGCGGGCCTTGGTGACCAGCAACGGGTGGCCGCCGGGCACGATCCCGCGGCCCATCCCGTTGGTGATCGTCGGGAGCCCGAGCTGCTCCACGAGTCGCAGGGCGGCCTCCTCCGCGTGGTCGGCCCACACGTCCGTGCCGAGGATCAGCACCGGGCGCTCGGCCCGGCCGAGGAGGGCGGCGATCCGCTCCAGCTCGTCGAGGTCGGGATCGATCCTGACCGCCACGGGCGCGGCCAGTGCTGGCCCCGTGGCCTGGTTGAAGAACTCGTCCATCGGGACGTCGACGAACACGGGCCCGCGGTGCGAGCTGCGGGCGGAGGAGAAGGCCGTGTTCATGCCGTCGAGCACCTCGCCCGCGGTCTCGATGGTCCACGCGCGCTTGCTCACCGACTCGATGATCGGCGGCTGGTCGAGCTCCTGGAGCGACCCGGTGCCCCAGCGGTTCTGCGGTGCACGGCCCCCGACCACGACCATCGGCGAGCCGGCGAACTGCGCCTGGGCGATGGCGCTGATGCCGTTGGTGACGCCCGGCCCGGCGGTGAGGACCGCGAGGCCGGGGACGCGGGTCAGCTTGCCGGTGGCCTCGGCCGCGAAGGCCGCCGTCTGCTCGTGGCGTACGTCGAGGAGCCGCATCGGCGGGTCGGCCTTGACCGCGCCGTCGTACATCGGGAAGACGTGGGCACCCGAGAGGGTGAACATGGTCTCGACGCCGTGGGTGCGCGCGACGTGCACCGCCAGCTCGCCGCTGTGGCCTGAGATCTCGTGGGGCTTGCTCATGCACGTACTCGCTTCGCTCCGTGCGCGCATGAGGCACATGTGGCGCTGTGTGGGATGACTCGCTCGCTGCGCTCGCTCATGCCCCGAGGCTAGTCGTTGCCTACTTGCAGGTAGGGAGCGTTCGACATGCGGAGCGCCTCGATCACGACGAGCAGCAGGTCGGGGCGGACGGTCGGTGCCTGGGGCGCGAGCGAGAGCTGGACGAAGAGGGCGCGGAGGAAGGCCTGGGGCGCGGCGGTGGGCGCGAAGGGGTCGCTCATTCCGCCCTTCCCGAAGGCGTTGGAGGCCCCCCCGATCCGGTGCACCCAAGGCTCGAGGACGTCGATGCCCAGGGTGTTGCGCCGCAGGATCCGCATCGCGGCATGCGCGATCCGGTCGGGCTCGCCTGCCACCAGCGGCTCGTCGGCGGGCTGCTCGAGCAGCCGCTCGGCGAGGACGTCGAGGAGCACGGCGTGCTCGGCGCCGGCGAGGTGCGGCGACCCGCCCAGGGCGCCGATCGTGTCGGCACCGTGCGCGATCGCGTGGGCCCACCCCTTGTCGGGGACGAAGCCCCGGCTGTCGCGCTCGCCGAGGAACCAGACCGCGATCCGGTCGCCCCAGTCCATGATCTTGGCGCCGGGCAGGAGGTGCTGCTCGTTGTCGCGCTCCAGGCACTCGGCGAGGATCAGCGCGCTGAAGCTGCGGCGGAAGACGGTGTCGGTGCCGCGCTCGCCCATCCCCACCGACAGCCCGGTGATCATCCCGTCGCCGAGCCCGGAGAGCAGGTCGTCGTAGACGCCGCGATCGATCCAGGTCGCCAGCGCCGGGTAGGCGGTGCCGTCGCGGACCTCGGGCCGGGTCGACCCGAGCATGGTCGTCAGCTCGGCGGTCAGGTCGTCCAGCGGCCGGTCCGCGGGAACTTCGAAGTCGGCCGCCTGCACCTGGTTCCAGTAGCCGATCGACATGCCTCCATCCTGCCAGCCGGCCCCGACACGGCCATAGGCTGGTGGGGTGCCCTCCCTCCACGAGCTCGTGCGAGCCCACACCGATCTCGTCGAGGACGACGTCGCCTGGCTGCAGCTGCTCATGGCCGACTGGCAGATCCTCGCGGACCTCTCCTTCGCCGACCTGGTGCTGTGGCTGCCCGACCGGGAGGGGAAGGGCTACTGGGCCGGGGGGCAGATGCGACCGACCACGGGGCCGACGGCGCTGGTCGACGACGTGCTCGGCACGTTCATCCCGTCCGGGCGACGCCGGATGCTCGACGAGGCCTACGAGACGGGTCGCCTGGTGCGCGAGGGAGACCCCGAGTGGCGTGACGACGTGCCGGTGCGGGTGGAGGTCATCCCCGTACGCCGTGCCGGTCGGGTGATCGCGACGATCGCCCGCAACACCAACCTGCTCGGCGTACGCACTCCGAGCCGGCTCGAGCTCAGCTATCTCCAGACCGCGGCCGACCTCACCCAGATGATCGCCGCGGGCCACTTCCCCTTGGCGGGACAGCGCAGCGACCACGCCGACTCACCGCGGGTGGGGGACGGGTTCGTCCGCCTGGACCCCGCGGGCAAGGTCGTCTACGCCAGCCCCAACGGCCTCTCCGCCTACCGGCGACTGGGCCTGCAGGGCGACCTGGCCGGGCTGGTGCTCTCCGACCTGACCCGGGAGCTCGTGCCCGCGCGCAAGCGGCCGGACGAGGAGACGCTCAGCGCCGTGCTGGGCGGCCGCGACGGACGGGCGACGGAGGTCGGCACGGACGAGGTGACCCTTATCGTGCGCAGCATCCCGCTGCGCCCGCAGGGGGAGCGAAGCGGGGCACTGCTCCTGGTCCGCGACGTCACTGAGCTGCGCAGCCGTGACCGCGAGCTCGTGACCAAGGACGTCACCATCCGCGAGATCCACCACCGGGTGAAGAACAACCTCCAGACGGTCGCCGCGCTGCTGCGCCTGCAGGCACGTCGTACGCAGGCCGAGGACGCCAAGGCGGCGCTCGAGGAGGCGGTGCGCCGGGTGGGCTCGATCGCGATCGTCCACGAGACGCTCAGCCACGCGGTGGAGGAGACCGTCGACTTCGATGACATCGCCGACCGCCTCGGCGCGATGGTGGTGGACGTCAGTGGCGTCGAGGTCCCGGTGCGGGTCGTGCGGGAGGGGTCCTTCGGCAAGCTCCCGTCGGAGGCCGCCACGCCGCTGGCCATGGTGCTGACCGAGGTGCTGCAGAACGCCGTGGAGCACGGGTACGCCGGCCTGTCCGGCCGCACCGAGGGCCGGGTCGTGGTGACCGCGCGACGGATCGTCGGCCGGCTGCACCTCGTCGTCGAGGACGACGGGCGGGGGCTGCCCGACGACTTCGACCTGGACGGATCGACCCAGCTCGGGCTGTCGATCGTGCGCACGCTGGTCGAGTCCGAGCTCGGCGGCGTGCTCGACATCGGTCCCGGCTCGCGGGGCACCCGCGTGCAGGCTGACCTGCCGGTCGACTAGGTCCAGAGCTGGGCCCGGAGGCAGGGCTCAGGCGGTGCGGATGCGGGCGCGGGCGTTGCGGCGCTTCAGCGCGCGACGCTCGTCCTCGCTGAGGCCACCCCACACTCCGTGGTCCTGCCCGGCCTCCAGGGCCCAGGCAAGGCACTGTTCGCGCACCTCACAGCGTCGGCACACCTGCTTGGCCTCCTCGATCTGGAGGATGGCCGGTCCGGTGTTGCCGATCGGGAAGAACAGCTCAGGGTCCTCGTCGAGGCATGCGGAGCGGCTGCGCCAATCCATGAGTGGGGAAGTCCCTCTTTCTTTCACAGGCAGGTGGCTGTTTCGGACAATCAGCGAGGCCCGGGCGCGAGTTGCGCAGCGACAAGACTCGCAAGACTTGAACGTTCACACAACCCCAAATGGTGGTCGTGTCCGTCACAACTAGAATTGCCTAGTGCCCGTTACGCCGCCCGCCCTGCCCACTGGTCGAGACGGTGCCGTGCCGCCACCCCTCGTGGTGGCCGCCTCGCTCGTCGCGGTGGAGGCCTTCGTCCTCGCCGCTTTGGGCGTCCTGGAGCTCGCCAGCATCCGCTCGACACGACTGACCATGGGCGCCACCACCGCGGCGTTCTTCCTCGCCGCGGCTGCCGCGCTCGCCTGGTGCGCCTGGTCGCTGTGGAACGTACGACGCTGGGCGCGGGGGCCCGTCGTGATGACCCAGCTCATCCAGCTCGGGCTCGCGTGGAACCTGTGGGCGGGGTCCACCAAGCCGGTCTCCGCCGGCCTGGCGCTCGTCGCGCTCGTCGTCATCGCCGGACTGGTCCACCCGGCCAGCACGCAGGTGCTGGAGGAGGACGCGCGGCTCGAGCCCTGACCGGCCGCTCAGTCCTGCTCGAGCGAGGTCCGCAGCCGCGCCAGCGTGCGGGTGAGCAGCCGGGAGACGTGCATCTGGGACACCCCGATCTCCTCGGCGATCTGCGACTGCGTCATGTTCTTGAAGAAGCGCAGCAACAGGATCCGCTTCTCCCGCTCACCGAGCCCCTCGAGCAGGGGCTTGAGCGACTCGCGGACCTCGACGTGCTCGATGTTGGCGTCCAGCACGCCGAGCGTCGCCAGCATGGCCGGCGGTCCGTCGTCGCTGTCGTCGGAGGCGTCGAGCGACAGCGTCGCGTAGGCGTGGGAGGACTCGATGCCCTCCATGATGTCCTCCACCGTGCACCCGATGACCTCGGCGAGCTCGCGAGGTGTGGGGGAGCGGCCCAGCTTCTGGGTCAGCTCCCCGGTCGCGCCGCCGATCTGCATGCGGAGCTCCTGCAAGCGCCGCGGCACCCGGATCGCCCAGCCCTTGTCGCGGAAGTGGCGCTTGATCTCCCCGATCACCGTCGGCGTCGCGTAGGTCGAGAACTCGACGCCGCGGTCGGTCTCGAAGCGGTCGACCGCCTTGATGAGCCCGATCGTGCCGACCTGCACCAGGTCCTCGAAGGGCTCGCCGCGGTTGCGGAAGCGCCGGGCGCAGTGCTCGACGAGCGAGAGGTGCAGGTGCACCAGGTCGTCGCGCGCCACCGAGCGCACCGCGGCGCTCGAGTCGTCGTCCCGCAGGATCACGAACAGCTCGGCGCTGCGCGCGCGTACGTGCTCCAGCCCGCTGAGCTCGACCTCGTCGATCTCGCGGTGCTCGACGGCCCCCGCCGCCTCTTCCCCCGTGTGTGCGCTCATGTCAGCGCTCGACACCCGTCATTCCCGCAGCAACCTGCGATGTCACCGTGAAGCGGACGCGGAAGCGCCCGTCCTCGGCGCCCGCCGACGCGTCCTGCGCCATCGTGTCGAGCACCTGCCAGGCGAAGCTCTCCGTGTCGAGGGCCGGTTCGTCCATCGACTCGACCTCGAGCGTGACGGTCAGCGAGCCATGGCCGAAGAAGAAGGACGACACGAGGTCGGTGCCCGGGTCGGCAGCGGGGATCGCGAGCGCGGTCGCCTCGCCGATGGCGATGCGGAGGTCCTCGATGTCGTCGATGGTGAAGTCCAGCCGGGCAGCCAGGCCGGCGGCCGTGGTGCGAACGATCGTGGCGTAGGCACCCTCGGCGGGAAGTCGGAGCTCGACGTCGGCCCGAGAGCCCCCGTTGTGATCTGCCATCTGCGTCTGCGTCCCGTCCCTCGAGGCTGATGTGCTGGCCACACACTAACCGGGCCCGGCCGCCACGAGGTGGCAACCGGGCCCGGCAGGCATGGCGGCGAAGTGTCGCTCCGCGCATCGCGACGGAGCGGCAAGCCGCTCAGAAGAAGACCTGAGCGGTGCCCGCTTCACGGTCCCCGCTCAGGCCTTCTTCTGCGGTCGCGACTTCGCACGCTCATGGCGCTCATGACTCGAAGCCCTTCACTTCGTTCAGGCCTTCTTCGTCTCCCAGAAGATCTCGGCGATCTCGTCGATCTTCGCGAGCAGCTCGTCAGCCTTGCCGGCGTCGAGCTCACCCTTGGTGCCGCTGGCGCCGGCCAGCTTGGTGGCCTCGTTGACCAGCGTGTGCAGCTGCGGGTACTTCTCGAAGTGCGGGGGCTTGAAGTAGTCGGTCCACAGGACCCACAGGTGGTGCTTGACCAGCTCCGAGCGCTGCTCCTTGATCAGGATGGCGCGGGTGCGGAAGTCCGGGTCGTCGTTGTCGGCGACCTTGGCGATGATCGCCTTGATGGACTCGGCCTCGATGCGTGCCTGGGCGGGGTCGTAGACGCCGCAGGGCAGGTCGCAGTGGGCGGAGACCTCGACGGTCGGGGCAAGCAGGTGGCGAAGCATCGTGTTCCTCTCGATCGGGACAGTGTCAATCGGGTAGGGATCAATCGGGGTATGGCATCCGGCTGCGAGACTACTCCGCGTGCAGAGCGGTCGGCAGCGGGGTCTCGTCCGGCGGAGAGCGGCTCGCGGAGCGCCCTTCGGAACGGCCGTGGTGCGCGGTCGGTCCATGCTCCCAACGCTGCGCGAGGGTGACCGGCTCCTCGTCCGCTACGGCGCCCGGACCCGGCCGGGAGCCCTGGTGGTCGCCCGCTTCCCGGACGGGACGCTCACGGTCAAGCGGGCCCAGGAGCAGCGACGTACGAGCTCGGGCGGGGCCGGCTGGTGGCTGGTCAGCGACAACCCGGACGAGGGCGTGGACTCCCGCCATCGTGGGCCGGTGGCCGAGGACCAGGTGCTCGCCGTCGTACGGCTGCGACTGTGGCCTTCCCCACGCATGGGACGGCGGCTGTCGGGGTGGTGAGCTGTGCAAGGATCCCCGGCATGGCTCCGCTTCACCCGCACGCGGGCGATCCCGTGTTCGACCTGCACGTCGGCGGCAAGATGGAGATCGTCTCGACGGTCGCCCTCCACGGCCCCGACGAGCTGTCCCTCGCTTACACCCCCGGTGTGGCGCGGGTGTGCGAGGCCATCGCCGCCGACCCGTCGCTGACCCAGCACTACACGTGGGTGCCCAACACGGTCGCCATCGTCACCGACGGCACAGCCGTGCTCGGGCTCGGTGACATCGGCCCCGCCGCAGCGATGCCGGTGATGGAGGGCAAGGCTGTGCTGTTCAAGCAGTTCGGCGGCGTCGACGCCGTGCCGATCTGCCTCGACACCACCGACGTCGAGGAGATCATCGAGACGGTGGTCCGACTCGCCCCGAGCTTCGGTGGGATCAACCTCGAGGACATCTCCGCGCCGCGCTGCTTCGAGATCGAGGCGCGGCTCAAGGAGCGGCTCGACATCCCGGTCTTCCACGACGACCAGCACGGCACCGCCGTGGTCGCGCTCGCCGCGCTGACCAACGCGCTCCGGCTCACCGGCCGCGACGCCGCGACCGTCCGCGTCGTGGTGCAGGGGGCAGGTGCGGCCGGCGTGGCCGTGGCCCGCATCCTGCTGGAGGCCGGCGTGCGCGACGTCGCGGTCCTCGACCGTCAGGGAGTCCTCAACTCCGAGCGTCACGACCTCACCGAGGTCAAGGCCGCCCTCGCCCGCGACACCGCAGACGTCTTCGGCCGCCGAGGTGGCCTCGCCGACGTGATGGCCGGCGCCGACGTCTACATCGGCGTCTCCGGAGGACAGGTGCCCGAGGAGATCGTCGCCTCGATGGCTGCCGACTCGATCATCTTCGGACTGGCCAACCCCACGCCCGAGGTGCACCCCGACCTCGCCCACAAGTACGCCCGCGTCGTGGCCACCGGCCGCTCCGACTTCCCCAACCAGATCAACAACGTGCTGGCCTTCCCCGGCATCTTCCGCGGCGCCTTCGACGTGCACGCCACCGCGATCACCGAGGGCATGAAGGTGGCCGCGGCCACCGCTCTGGCCGAGCTCGTCGGGGACGACCTGCGCGAGGACCTCGTGATCCCCTCCCCGTTCGACCCGCGGGTCCCGGGAGCCGTGCGCGAGGCCGTCGCGGAGGCCGCTCGCCGCGACGGCGTCGCCCGCCGCTGATCAGTTGGTCTTCTGCTCCTCGCTGGCTCGAGACGCTTGGCGGCGAGCGCTTCCCGCCCAGGCTGCCAGCACGAGCGCGGCGAGCAGGTAGGCGTTGCCGACCAGCTGCTCCGTGGCTCCCCACTCGAGCTCGCGTCCCTCGCCCCAGGGCGGCCACACGATGGGACGGGTCACGAACACGGCGGTCCAGGCCGCGGCCGCCCACCTGTTGTGCTCCCACAGCACGAGGGCGACGGGAACCGCCCAGACCCAGTGGTGTGACCAGGCGATCGGCGAGGCGACCAGCATCGCCATCGCGCCCAGGCAGGCGCCGAGCACCCGGTCCCCGCGACGCCACCACACCGCGGCGACGAGCACCACCACGCAGGCGAGCGGCGTGGCAGCGACCAGCCACAGGGGAGTGGACGGGGCCGAGTCCAGCAGTCGCGTCAGCGAGCCGTACACCGACTGGTTGTGGGCCAGCGCCGGGGGACCCACCCGGCTCGGGTCGAACAGTCGGTCGGTCCAGTACGTCGCCGAGCCCGGCACCCCTGCGAACCCGACAGCGACGGTCGCGCCGAAGGCAAGCACCGCGCGAGCGGCGGCGGCCCGTTGTCCCGCGAGCGCGAGCAGCACGACGAAGACGAGCGGCGTCAGCTTCACGCCGGCCGCGAGGCCCAGCGCCACGCCCGACAGCCGTCGTTCCGGGCGAAGCAGGTCCACCAGCACGGCCAGCATGAGAAGCAGGTTGACCTGCCCGAAGGTGACGGTCTGCCACACCGGCTCGAGGGCGAGGGCCGCGACGACGAGCAGGACGACGAGCCAGGCAGGTGACGTACGTCCCAGTGCGCGGCGCACCAGCACGACGGATCCCCCGAGCGCGCCGGCCGAGGCAGCGGTCCACACCGCTGCGGCGAGCCACGCCGGCAGGAGTGCCAGCGGCACCATCAGCACCGCCGCGAAGGGGGGATAGGTGAACGGCAGTCCGTGGACCGGCTCGTCGCGTGCGTAGGGCGACACGCCGTCCAGCACGGCCTGGCCTGCGTGCTGGTAGACCAGCAGGTCCTTGAGCTCGCCACCGAGGGCTCCCGCGACGGCCCCGGCGACCACGAGGCCGAGCAGCGCCGGCCAGGTCGGACCACGGAACGGGCGTGGGGCCTTCACCATCGCAGGGTAGACGCCTGCCCGCGCTCAGAACCCGATCGACGGCTCCGGCGCGACCAGCGTCCGCATCGCCCTGGTCAGCTCGGCGTACGCCCCGGTGCGGTGCTCGCGCACGAGGCCCGCGCGCAGCAGGCCGCCGATCCCGTGCCCGAGGAAGCCTGCGCCGAGGACGTTGACGTCGAGGGTGAGGTCGGCGTCCTCGTCGGCCCGAGTGGCCTTGCCCTCGCCACCAGAGGCGTTCAACCGCCACCGTCCGGCGTTCCACGGGGCGTAGCGGTCCTCCACCTCCACCACGACGTCGCAGTCGTCGTCGTAGGACCGGAGCGGCCAGGCCGCGTCGACGTCGACGAGGCGGATCCAGGTGCTGTCCCAGGTCTGGAGGTCGCCGGTGCCGCGCGGGCCTCCCACCCACCCGAGCAGTGGGTCGTCGACGCCGATGTTCTCCAGCTTCGTTGTGCCCATCAGGTCGATGTCGACCAGGCGGCGGGCGAGCGCCAGCCGGGCCGCCGGACCCCCGCAGAACATGCCGGCGGTGACGGTGCCCGACGGCCGGGCGTTGTCCCACTTGTGCTCGCGGCGCAGCCCGACGAAGCCGACGTCCCCGCCATTGCGACAGGCGAAGAGGACCCGGCGCCGCTCCTTGTCGCGCAGCGCCTCCGGGGGCTCGGTCGTCATGAGGGAGAAGAAGTCCGGTGATCCGACGATGGTGCCTGGGAAGTCGCCGGCGTGCGCCAGCTGGCAGGCGCGCATCCGCTCGGCGACACCCGGCTGCGACATCGTCGTCACGTGGGTGGTGATGCCCGAGACCTCGTCCTCGAGCTGCGGCGCCGTGAACGTCGTCCCGCGGCCGATGCTGACCTGGTGCGTGAGCGCGGCCGTGCCGTAGCCGAAGCGGCCGTATATGCCCGGCTCGCTGGCGTGGAGCGCGGAGATCGCCAACCCGGCATCGTGCGAGCGGGACAGGTGGTCGGTCATCATCGCGGCGAGCACGCCCCGGCGGCGGGAGTCGGGGTGGACACCGACCCACGTGAGGCCCGCGATCGGCACCACGGTCCCGCCGGGCACGGACATCTCCATCGGGCGCACGCCGTAGATCCCGCTGTGCAGGCCCTCCGGCCCGTCAGGCAGGTCGACCACGAACCGCTGGTCCTCCGGCAGCCCGAGCCGGAGGAGGGCGGCGTCGGAGTCCGTGACCTCGGCGAACCAGACGAGCTGGTCGGTGGCCAGGAACTTCTCGGCGTCGTGCGAGGGGCGTACGTCGATGTTCACGCGGCCAGCCAACCGTCCGCGGTGGGGAGGTGCAACCGGATAACGACCGCCACTCGCTAGGGTCGACGCCATGTTCGCCGTCTATGCCGAGTCCTTCGCCACCGACGACCCGCTGAGCGGACTGGTGGTGGGAGAGCGACCTGCTCCCCAGGCCCCGGACGGCTGGGCCACCGTCACGGTGAAGGCGGCCAGCCTCAACCACCACGACCTGTGGTCGCTGCGTGGCGTGGGCCTGCGCGAGGAGGCGCTGCCGATGATCCTCGGCTGCGACGCCGCGGGCCTGGACGAGGACGGCAACGAGGTCGTCGTGCATGCGGTGGTGAGCGACCCGGCGTGGGGCGGCGACGAGACGTACGACCCCACGCGCTCGCTGCTCTCCGAGCGCCACCAGGGCACCTTCGCCGAGCAGGTCATCGTGCCGCGCCGCAACCTGGTCCCCAAGCCCGCCTCGCTCTCCTTCGAGGAGGCGGCCTGCCTGCCGACCGCGTGGCTCACGGCCTATCGCATGCTCTTCAGCCAGGGCGACCTCAAGCCCGGTGAGACCGTGCTGGTGCAGGGCGCGGGCGGCGGCGTGGCCACCGCCCTGATCATCCTCGGCCGGGCGGCGGGCCTGAAGGTCCTCGCCACCAGCCGCGACGAGGCCAAACGGGCGCGTGCGCTCGAGCTCGGCGCCCACGAGGTCTTCGAGTCCGGCGCCCGCCTGCCGGTGAAGGTCGACGCGGTGATGGAGACCGTCGGCCGGGCCACCTGGAGCCACTCGATCCGCTCGCTTCGCCCGGGCGGCCGCATCGTCATCAGCGGCACGACCTCCGGTCCCAACGTCGACGACGCGGAGCTGACGCGCATCTTCTTCCTCCAGCTGTCCGTGATCGGCTCGACGATGGGCACCCGCCACGAGCTCGACGCCCTCGTGAAGTTCCTCGACGCGACCGGCACTCGTCCGCTGGTGGACCGCACCCTCCCGATGGACCAGGCGCGCGACGGCTTCGCGGCGATGGCGGAGGGCGACGTCTTCGGCAAGATCGTCTTCACCCGGTGACCGGGCAGATGCGGCACGTCCTCACCGGCGCTGGCTCGGGGATCGGGCTCGCGCTGGCGCACCGCCTGGCCGACCGTGGCGACGCGCTCGTCCTCGTCGCCCGCGACGACTCGCGCGCCGCCGAGCTGGGCGACACCTTCCCGCAGGCCCAGGTGCTGGTCGCCGACCTCGCCGACCCCGGCACGCTCAACGGCCTGGGGCGCCAGGTCGACGGGGGAGCGGACACGCTGCTGCACGTCGCCGGCGTGGTCGACCTCAGTCCTGTGGCGCGGCTGCGCCTGGCCGACTGGGAGGAGCAGCTGGCGGTCAACCTCACCGCCCCGGCGGTGCTGACCCGAGAGCTCCTCCCGCACCTGCGCGAGAGCCGCGGGACCGTGGTCTTCGTCAACTCCTCCGCCGGCCTCAGCGCGAGCGCGGAGTGGTCGGCCTACGCCGCCTCGAAGTTCGGCCTGCGGGCCCTGGCCGACTCCCTGCGCGCGGAGGAGGTCGAGTCGGGGGTGCGGGTGAGCACGGTCTACCCGAGTCGCACCGCCACCCCCATGCAGGAGAAGGTGCACGAGCAGGAGGGGCGCACGTACGACTCCTCGCGCTGGATCAGCGCGGAGACGGTCGTCGACACGATCCTGCACGTCATCGACCTGCCTGCCGACGCGACGATCCCCGACGTGACCGTGCGTCCGGTCGTGCCGCGTGCGGGGACCTAGGATCCGGCCGGCGCGCTAGTCCGGATCCGGGAACGTGAGGGTCGGGTCCTGCACGAGCTCTGCCAGCTGCGCGTCGGTGAAGGTACGTGCCTGCCGCGCCGAGCTCAGGGTGGCGCCGGCCACCTTCTCGGTGGCGACGGCGATGCGGCCGTCGTCGCCCTGGAACACGACGCGGAACGCCCACGGGTGATCGGCGTCGATGTCGGCGAGGGACTGGCTCCAGTCGACGCCGATCCGGCCGCCCGGCACCTCGGTGCGGAGGCAGTCGTCGCACAGCGGGACGTAGGGCTTCCCGGCGTGCGCCAGCAGCAGCCGGAAGAAGCCACCGCCCTCGACGTCGTACTCCGCCTGCCAGTCGGTGGCCGCGGCGAAGTCCTGGTCCGGCATCGGGCCGGTGTGGTCGAAATTGCTGGGGAAGACGTCGCGTGGCTGCCCGAGACCGGGGAGGTGCGCAGAGACAGTGCTCACCATCGTGTCGTCCACCGTCGTCCCGGCGACGTAGTCAGTCGCAGCCGGCGCAGCCGCGGGTGCGACGACGTCGTCGGCGTCCGTCACCCGAGGCACGAGGACGCCTGCGGCCACCACTGCCGCGGCGACGCCCGCAGCCCCGGCGACACGAAGTCGCGTACGCCGTCGCCGTGCGCCGCGGCCGCGCGCGAGGACCTCGGCGAGGTCCGGTCCGCTCGAGGCATCGTCGGTGACGCGGGTGTAGGCCTGCCTGATGTCGGTGTCGGAGCTCATGAGGTCTTCCTCTCGGTGCTGGCTGTCGCCTCGTCGGCCCGAAGGCGCGCGAGGGCGCGGTTGGTCTGGCTCTTGACGGTGCCTTCGGCCACGCCGAGCAACCCGGCGACCTCCGTGACCGACAGGTCCTCGAGGAAGCGGAGCGCGAGGACCGCGCGATCGCGTGGAGAGAGCTGGGCGAGGGCGCCCATGAGGTCGACGCGCACGTCGACGTCGATCTCGCGCGCCGCATGGTCGGCGACGGAGTCGGTCAGCGGCTCACGCGCGCGCTTCTGGGCCGACTGGATGCTGGTGGTCACCACCGTGCGCCGGGCGTAGGCGTCCACGGCCGCGGGATCGATCCTCGGCCAATGGAGGTAGAGCTTCACGAAGGCCGTCTGCGTCGCGTCCTCCGCGGCCGGCCAGCTGCCCAGGATGGCGTACGCGATGCCGAGCAGGCGCCGGCGGCGGGTCACGAAGAACTCGCAGTAGGTCGCTTCCCAGGCAGGCGCTCGCATGCCGTCTCCTCATTCGTGTAGGCGTCGTCATGAGTAGAGATCCACGAGCGGCACGGGAGGTTCCCTCAGAGCGGCTCGCGGGAACGCCAGTTGAGGGCGCCCACCAGCAGCATCCGCAGCTGCGTACGAGCCTGGTCGAGGGTCTGGGCCTCGGCGTCCGGGTCGTCCACGAGACGCTCGGCCATGGTGACCACGAAGGAGACGACGAGGTCGGCGAGAAGGGCGATGTCGGTGCTCGAGTAGTGCTCGGCCGCTCCGCTGCGGGCGATGTCGGTGGCGAGCTCGCGGGTGATCAGCTCGATCTCGTGGTTGATGGCCTCGCGGATGCGGGGCGAGCCGGCGGTGCGCTCGCGCGCGATGAACGCGTAGTGCGTGCGGTTCTCCCGCACGTGCTGCGCGACGATCGGCAGCGACCCGTCGATGACGTCTCGGTACTCCGGCGCGTGCCGCCACCCGTCGAGGAGCATGAGTCGCAGGGACCGGAAGCTCTCGTCGACCAGGGCCAGCCCCAGCAGCTCGAGCGAGCCGAAGTGCCGGTAGAACGCGGTCGGCACCACCCCGACCTGCTTGGCGACCTGGCGCAGGGAGATCGCCCCCAGGCTCGAGTCGGCGGCCAGCGCGAGGGCGGCGTCGAGGATGGCCCGCCGGGTGCGTTCCTTGCGCTCGGCCCGCGACCCGCTAGCCCCCGGTTCCCCCATGGCGTGATCGTAGGGCAGTCGCGGCTCAGTCGTCCGGGTCGTCGAGGCGGGCCAGCCAGGTGGCCAGCCGCTCGACAGGCGTCTCGAACTCGGGGTGGGCGTCGACGAAGGCCTGCAGCTGCTCGGCGAGCCACGCCAAGGTGACCTCCTCGTCACCCCGGCGCCGCTCGAGCTCCTCGATCCCTCGGTCGGTGAAGTACACCGGTGCTTCTCCCTGCGCGCCTCAGTAGTCGGTGTCGCCGCCGCGGGGCGACTCGAAGGCCGCGTCGAGCAGCGTCTTCTGCTCCTCCACGTGGCGCTTCAGCGTGCCGACCGACGGCGACGCCGAGGACGGGCGGGTGACCGGCTCGACGGTCAGGCCCAGCTCGGGCCACACGTTGAGCTGGTAGTGCGGCCACGGGCCCATGTTGCGCGGCTCGTCCTGCACCCAGCGGATCGCCTTGAGGTTGGGGTACTTGGCGACCTCGGCCTTGATCTCCTCGAGCGGGTTCGGGTAGAGCCGCTCGATGCGACCGACGGCGAACTTCGCACCGTTGTCGCGCTTGGTGCGCTCGACCATGATGTCCCAGGTCACGCGGCCCGAGCACATGATCAGCGTCTCCACCTGCGCCGGGTCCGCGTCGTCGTCCCCGATGAACGGCCGGAACGTGGTGGCCCCGACGAAGTCGGCCGGCTGCGAGGCCGCCTCCTTGCGCTTGAGCATCGACTTCGGCGTGAAGACGATGAGGGGGCGGTGCTCCTCACCGAGGGAGTGGCGACGCAGCAGGTGGAAGTACGACGCGGGGGTCGAGGGCTGCGCGACCACCATCGCGTCCTCCGCGCACATCGTCAGGAACCTTTCGATGCGCGCCGAGGAGTGGTCGGGACCCTGGCCCTCGTAGCCGTGGGGGAGCAGCAGGACGACGCCCGACTGCTGGCGCCACTTGGTCTCGCCTGCGGAGATGAACTCGTCGATGACGGTCTGCGCGCCGTTGACGAAGTCACCGAACTGCGCCTCCCACAGGACGAGCGCCTCGGGGCGGGCCACGGAGTAGCCGTACTCGAACCCGAGCGCGGCGTACTCGGAGAGCAGCGAGTCGTAGACGTGGAACTTGGCCTGGTCCTCGGTGAGGTTGGTCAGGGGCGTCCACTCGTCGGCGTTGGTGCGGTCGATGATCGTCGCGAAGCGCTGCACGAACGTGCCGCGGCGCGAGTCCTGACCGGCCAATCGCACGGGGCGGCCGTCCATCAGCAACGAGCCGAACGCGAGGATCTCACCGGTGCCCCAGTCGATCGGGCCCTCGGTGATCGCCGCCGCACGACGCTGCAGCTGCGGCATGACCTTGGGGTGGACGGTGAAGCCGTCCGGCGGCGTGACGTAGCTGTCGGCGATCCGCTTGAGGACCTCCGGGGTCACGGCGGTGGAGAAGTCACCGGTCGGCTTGTCCGGGTAGTCCGGGACGGTGGTCCACTCGGTGGGCGCCGACGAGCTGGCCTCGCGCACCTCGGTGAAGACCCGCTCGAGCTGCTGCTGGTAGTCCTTGAGGACCTGCTCGGCCTCCTCGATCGTGATGTCGCCACGACCGATGAGGGACTCGGTGTAGAGCTTGCGCACCGAGCGCTTCTGCTCGATCAGGTCGTACATCAGCGGCTGGGTGTAGGACGGGTCGTCGCCCTCGTTGTGGCCGCGGCGGCGGTAGCAGACGAGGTCGATGACGACGTCCTTGTTGAACGCCTGGCGGTAGTCGAAGGCGAGACGGGCCACCCGGATGCAGGCCTCGGGGTCGTCGCCGTTGACGTGGAAGATCGGCGCCTGGACCATGCGGGCCACGTCGGTGGCGTAGAGGGAGGAGCGCGACGAGCCGGGTGCGGTGGTGAAGCCGACCTGGTTGTTGATGACCACGTGCACGGTGCCGCCGGTGCGGTAGCCGCGCAGCTGCGAGAGGTTGAGCGTCTCGGCCACCACGCCCTGGCCGGCGAACGCGGCGTCGCCGTGCACCAGCAGCGGGAGGACCGGGAACTTCTCGCCCTGGTCGAGCAGGTCCTGCTTGGCGCGCGCGATGCCCTCCAGCACCGGGTTGACCGCCTCGAGGTGCGAGGGGTTGGCGGCGACGGAGACCTTGATCTTGTCGCCCGAGCCGGCCACGAACTCGCCCTCGGCGCCGAGGTGGTACTTCACGTCGCCGGAGCCCTGGACCGTCCGCGGGTCGATGTTGCCCTCGAACTCGCGGAAGATCTGGCTGTACTTCTTGCCGACGATGTTGGCGAGCATGTTGAGCCGGCCGCGGTGGGCCATGCCGATGGTGACCTCGTCGAGCCCGGTCTCGGCCGCCGCCTCGCAGAGCTCGTCGACGAGCGGGATGGTGGTCTCGCCACCCTCGAGGCTGAAGCGCTTCTGCCCGACGAACTTGGTCTGGAGGAACGTCTCGAATGCCTCTGCCTGGTTGAGCTTGAGCAGGATCCGCAGCTGCTCCTCGCGGGGCGGCTTCACGTGGGGCTGCTCGACCCGCTCCTGGATCCACTTGCGCTGCTCGGGATCCATGATGTGCATGTACTCGATGCCGGTCGTGCGGCAGTAGGAGTCGCGCAGGATGCCGAGGATGTTGCGCAGCTTCATGAAGCGGCGGCCCTCGCCGCCGAACGACCCGGTCGCGAACTCGCGGTCGAGGTCCCAGAGAGTGAGGCCGTGCGACTCGATCTCCAGGTCAGGGTGGCTGCGCTGGCGGTACTCCAGCGGGTCGGTGTCGGCCATCAGGTGGCCGCGGACCCGGTAGGCGTGGATGAGCTCGAGGATGCGGGCCTGCTTGACGATGTCGTCGTCGTGGCTGGCGACCACGTCGCGGGCCCAGCGGATCGGCTCGTAGGGGATGCGCAGGGATCGGAAGATCTCGTCGTAGAAGCCGTCCTCGCCGAGCAGCAGGCCGTGCACGCGCTTGAGGAACTCGCCCGACTGCGCGCCCTGGATCACGCGGTGGTCGTAGGTCGAGGTCAGCGTCATCGACTTGCTGATGGCGTTGCGGTTGATCGCCTCCTCGGAGGCGCCCTGCCACTCCGGCGGGTACTCCATCGCGCCGACGCCGATGATCGCGCCCTGGCCGGCCATCAGTCGCGGCACGGAGTGCACGGTGCCGATGCCGCCCGGGTTGGTCAGGGAGATCGTGGTCCCCTGGAAGTCGGCGACGGTGAGCTTGTTGTCGCGCGCCTTGCGCACCACGTCCTCGTACGCCGTCCAGAAGGCTGCGAAGTCCATCGCCTCGGCGGCCTTGATGCTCGGGACGAGCAGCTGGCGGGTGCCGTCGGGCTTCTTCATGTCGATGGCGAGGCCGAGGTTGATGTGCGCGGGGGTGATCAGGTTGGGCTTGCCGTCGACGACCGCGTAGCCGACGTTCATCTCCGGCATCGACCGCAGCGCCCGGACCAGGGCGTAGCCGATGAGGTGGGTGAAGGAGACCTTGCCGCCGCGTGCGCGGGCCAGGTGGTTGTTGATGACCGTGCGGTTGTCCCAGAGCAGCTTGACCGGCACCGAGCGCACCGAGGTGGCCGTGGGCACGGTCAGCGACGAGTCCATGTTGGCGGCGGTGCGAGCAGGGGCACCGCGCAGGACCGTGTAGGTGGGCTCGTCGCTGGCCGTCGCCGGCGCGGCCGGCTTGGGGTCCTTGGCGACGGGGGTCGTGGTGCCCTTCGCGGGCTCATCGGCGGCGGCCGCCGGGCGCGGGGTCGACTTCGGCGCGGGGGTCTCCGCGACCTTGGCGGCCGGGGCGGCGGCCTTCGCGGGCGCCGGGGCAGAAGCCTGGGTGGCGGGCTTGTCGGCGGGCTTGTCGGCGGCCCGCGTGGTGGCAGCGGCCGGAGCCTCGGCGGGCGCAGCCTTCGGGGGCATCCCGTTGCTGAAGTAGCTCGCCCACTCAGGACCCACGCTCGCGGGGTCCTTGTCGTACTGCTCCTTCATCTCCTCCACGAGCCACTCGTTGGCTCCCAGGTCAGATGACGGAGCAACCGAGGACTGGTTGCCGGACTGCCCGTTCGGGGACTGCGCCACGCTTCTTTCGCCTCTTCCAGATCTCATCGCGCAAGGGTTTGACCAAGTCGCTGACAAGGCTAGTCGCACACGCGTGCAAATGCAGGGGCGGGGAGGTCCTTTGAGGCATGGTGTCGCCCACACCCGGATCACCCCCCGCACCACCTGCCTGGAGTCGTCATGCCAAGCCCCTTGCCGGGCCGCACCTCGTGGGCCCGCCGCTGCGCCGGACTCATGCTCGTCTGCACCCTGCCCCTGTCCGCCGCTGCCTGCCGGTCGGTCTCCGAACCGTCGGCCGCACCCGAGCGGCTCAGCCGCAACGACGCCCAGGTGACGCTCGCGTCCCATCCCGTCGAGACCACCACGAAGATCCACCGGGTCTTCGGCCGCCTGCCCGACAAGCGTCGCAAGGCCGTACGCCAGCAGGTCGGTGCGGTCGTCGACCGCTGGTGGGAGGCGGCCTACCTCGGCGGGACCTACCCGCGCAGCAGCTTCCCCGACGCGTTCCCGGGCTTCACCGACGGCGCCGAGAAGCTCGCCCGGGCCGACAAGGCCCTGCTGACCAACCAGACCCTCGGGCCCCGCATCGACTCCGTGACCGCCCAGCGCCGCACGGTCTCCCTCGACATCCTCGCCACCGGCAGGCGCGCCCGCTCGGTGACGGCCCACGTGAAGCTGCGCTTCGCGACCAGCGGCGAGAAGGCCGGCACCACGGTCGTCCGCGGACGCCTGTTCCTCACCTACAAGCGAGGTGCGTGGCGCATCTTCGGCTACGACGTCTCGAAGGGAGCGCGGCGATGAACGCCCCACACTGGGTACGCCGAGCCGCACGGACCGCCGCCCTCGCGTCCGTCCTCGCCGTCACCGCCCTCGTCGTGCCCCAGTCCACGGTGCAGTCCACCGAGGTGAGCCTGGTCAAGATCCGCCACGCCCAGGGCGTCGCCGTCGGCGGCGAGGACGTGGTGTGGATCCTGGCGGTCGGCTCCGACGCCCGTCCGGGCCAGAGCATGGTCCGCTCGCGCGGCGACGCGCTCCAGCTGGTCGGCATCAACACCCGCACCGGCTCGGCCACCGCGATCGGCGTACCCCGCGACTCGTGGGTCAGCATCCCCGGCCACGGCCGGGAGAAGATCAACTCCGCCCTCTACTTCGCCGGACCGCGCGGCATGGCGGGGGCCATGCGCAACCTGACCGGCATCGAGCCCGACTACGTGATGGTCACCCGGTTCCCGTTCTTCGAGGACATGGTCGACGACATCGGCGGGATCACCGTGACCAACCCGCGCCGCTTCTACGACCCCTACCTCAAGAAGGAGGGCTTCGCCCGGGGCCGGATCCATCTCAACGGCTACAACGCGATGGCCTTCTCCCGGATCCGCAAGGGCCTGGTCGGCGGTGACTTCGACCGGTCGGCCAACCAGCAGCGCACGCTGCGCGGCATCCATGCCCGGATCAGGTCCCAGGCCGACCGTCCCGGCTTCATCGAGCGCGGCGTCATGACCGTGATGGCCCACATGGACACCAACGCCTCCCCGGCCGAGCTCTACGAGCTGGCCCAGGCGGTGGCCCGGGTGGATCCGTCGAAGATCACCACGTGCGTCGTACGCGGGCGGATCGGCTTCGTCGGCGCCGCCAGCGTCGTGTTCCCCGACGTCGCGCAGGCCCGTCGCCTCGGTCGCGAGGCGCGCAGCGACGCCGCGCTGCGTCACTGCTGACCACCCGTTGCTGGCCGGCCGTGCGCGTCAGCGCGGGTAGATGCGCCCCGCGGTGCGCGCCAGGTCGATCACCACGGCCTCGGAGTAGAGCTTGATCCGCAGGCCGATGACCTGGGAGCCGCGGTAGCCGGTGTCGACCAGCTGTCGTTGGATCTCGCCCATGCCGTTGGGCAGCTCGACGACACCGCCGGGCTCGGGGATCGCGAGGGCCTCCCCAGCGACGGTGATCGAGCCGATGGCGGTGGAGACCTTGGAGCGGACCCGCTGGCCGGTCTTCTGCCGCATGGCGGCGCGCGAGCTGATGTCGGTGATCACCAGCTGGGCAGTGGGGATGGACACGGACCCGATGGCGGTGCGCGACCAGCCCTTGGCGACCTGCTTGGCACGGAACTGGTCGCCGTTGACCTGGTAGACGACGCCGTCGAGCAGAACCGGCACCGGCAGCAGCTGGCTGGCGTGCGGGACCTTGTAGGTCTGGGTCCTGCCGCGCGAGCCCTGGCACGGGAGGGCCTTGTGCTCGACGTTGCCGAACTTCAGGGCGCCCTCGAGGGCCTGGTAGTCCATGGCGGTGCCGCCGGAGCGGAAGACGCCCACGGGCGCGGGGCCGCCCATCCGGACCCGAGCGGTGCCGAGCTCGACGAGCTGGCGGCGGTCACCGGCGGTGACCTCGATCCGCAGCGCGGACGCCTGGGACTGGGCGTTGTGGCTGTTGGCGCGACCGTTCTTGTAACCGAGCGCGATGCTGCCGAGACCGGGGATCTGGATCGGCCTGGTCACGTCGCTCAGCACCTGGAACACCTCCTGGGCGACCTGCTGGGTGCCGGTGAAGACGGTGTCGGTGACCTGGTCGAGCGGCGCCAGGAGCTCCTGGAGCTCGGGCGGCAGGCTCTGGATGACGGTGTTGTCGAGCAGCGAGAGGGAGATGCTGGCGAAGGTGAAGCTCTCGGCGTGACCGTAGCCCTGCGGGGTGTTGAAGGCGTTCGCCGTGGTCTGGAGACCCTTGATGACCAGCTTGGGCGTGGTCAGTGGGCCGACCGTGCCGCCGATGCTGATGTCGCCGATCGTGCTGGTGCCGCGTACGCCGTGGGTGCTGCCGTCGACGTAGGTCTCGGTGCGGCTGGTGCTGGCCGAGACGTTGATCAGCGGGTTGTCGGGCACCGACACCACGCTCTCGCGCTCGACGACCTGGCCGGCCGCACGGGTGCAGAGCTGCTGGGCGTGGGCGTCCTTGAGGTTGAGGGCCTCGACGCTGTTGGTCACCAGCTTCACGCCGTAGACGTCGCCGCGGTAGCCGAAGTCGGTCAGCTGGGCCGCTCGACCGGCGCGAGCCTCCGCGCCCTCCGTGGCCTGGGCCGGCGCCGCCAGCCCGGACGTGGTGGCGAGCGCGGCGCTGAGGCCGATGCTGATCGCGGCCGCGAGGCGACGAGTGGTGCTGTGGTGCATGTTCCCTCCCAAAGGGTCCCCGGGAGCTCTCCTGACGCCGATCCCCTTGTACCGGTCAGTAACTCCCTCGCCCGATCAACGAGGCGGGCACGGTTTGGTCACGGCCGGGTCAGACTATGGGCTGAAATGCCTCGAGCGGTGACACCCGCGAGGGTGCCACCGCTCGGCGACCAGATCTGCGCCTCCGGCAGGATTCGAACCTGCGGCACCTGGTACCGGAAACCAGTGCTCTATCCCCTGAGCTACGGAGGCCCGCACGGGCCTCGGCCAGTGCGCGGTGAAGACTACCGGTCGCCCGACGGGGGCGTGAAACCGGTTGGCCGACAGTGCGGGTCCCAGCGCGGGATCTCAGCGCAGCGCGAGCGAACCGGACGTCGTCGGCGCGAACGGCAGCGCCTCGTGCTCCGCGACGCGGGCGTCGAGCGCCGCAGCCACGTCCTCCGGCCACGGCGACGTCAGGCGCGACTCGAGGTCGACGTGCAGGAAGACCTCCTCGACGACGCACGCCACCCTCCGGTGCGTCTCGTCGAGCAGGTAGACCAGCGCGTGACCGGCGCGCTCCGAGCGACCGAGCAGGCGCACCCGGGCCGACATCGTGTCGCCGGTGCGCAGCTCGCTCAGGTAGGTGACGTGGTGCTCGGCGGTGAAGCAGGCCTGGCCGTGCGTCAGCGGCCACATCATCGGGATCCCGACCTCGACCAGCGACTCGTCGAGGCCCTCGCTGGCGATGCCGATGTAGTGCCGCACGTTGAGATGGCCGTTGATGTCCTCGAACGGCATCGGCACGGGCTGCTCGACGTAGGCCGGAAGGGCGACCAGCTGGTCGTAGGTGGGATGCGTCGTCACAGCCCAGAACCATAGGGCAGTGCCGGTGCGCCCTGGAGCGACGGACGGGTGGCCAGGGCGTGAAACCGGTTCGGTCCCCGGTGTGCCGCGCCGATAGGGTTGGCGGGTGAATCCTGATCAGCTCTCCGAGACCATCGTCGACGCGCTGGGGGCCCTCGTGGCCGACGGCGCGATCACGCTGCCCGACGGCGTGCCGACCCGGGTCACGGTGGAGCGACCCCGGCAGAAGGGCCACGGCGACTACGCCACCAACGTGGCGCTGCAGCTGGCGAAGCAAGTGTTGATCAATGGGCAGGGCACCAACCCGCGCGCCTTCGCCGACCTCGTGGCCGAGCGGCTGCGCGCCTCCGACGGCATCAGCGAGGTGGAGATCGCCGGACCCGGCTTCCTCAACATCACGGTCGAGGCCGGTGCCCAGGGGCAGGTCGCGGCCGACATCGTCGCCGCGGGGGAGTCGTACGGCTCCTCCGACGCGTTCGCCGGCGAGAAGATCAACCTCGAGTTCGTCTCCGCCAACCCGACTGGACCGCTGCACATCGGCGCGGTCCGCTGGGCCGCCGTGGGCGACGCCTTGGGACGGATCTTCACCTTCTCCGGCGCGGAGGTGACCCGCGAGTACTACTTCAACGACCACGGCGCCCAGCTCGACCGGTTCAGCTCCTCCCTGCTGGCCTGGGCGAAGGGGCGGCCGGTGCCCGAGGACGGCTACGGCGGGGCCTACATCGAGGAGATCGCCAAGGACGTCGTCGCCAAGCGGCCCGAGGTCCTCGACCTGCCCGAGGACGAGGCCCAGGAGGTCTTCCGTGCCGAGGGCGTCGAGCTGATGTTCGCCGAGATCAAGCAGTCGTTGCACGACTTCGGAGTCGACTTCGACGTCTACTTCCACGAGAACAACCTGCACGAGTCCGGCGCCGTCGAGCGCGCGATCTCGCGACTCACCGAGATGGGCAACACCTACGAGGCTGACGGCGCGCTGTGGCTCAGGACCGAGAAGTACGGCGACGACAAGGACCGCGTGATCGTGCGTTCCAACGGCACTCCGGCCTACATCTCGGGTGACCTGGCCTACTACCTCGACAAGAAGGAGCGGGGCTTCGACCGCTGCTTCATCATGCTCGGCGCCGACCACCACGGCTACGTCGGCCGGATGAACGCCATGTGCGCCGCGTTCGGGGACGAGCCGGGCAAGGACCTGGAGATCCTCATCGGCCAGATGGTCAACCTGCTGCGCGACGGCAAGCCGCTGCGGATGTCCAAGCGTGCCGGCACCACGGTCACGATCAACGACCTGGTGGACGCCATCGGCGTCGACGCGTCGCGCTATGCCCTCGCTCGCTACACCAACGACACCAACATCGACCTCGACCTGGACCTGTGGGCCAGGGCCCACAACGACAACCCCGTCTACTACGTCCAGTACGCCCACGCCCGCACCTGCCGGATGATGGAGAACGCCGCCGACCTCGGCATGTCGCTGCCCGAGGACTCGTTCGACCCGACGCTGCTGGCCCACGAGCTGGACGGCACGCTGCTCCGGGCGCTGGCGGAGTTCCCGCGGGTGGTCACCGCCGCCGCTGAGCTGCGCGCGCCCCACCGGGTGGCGCGCTACCTCGAGGACACGGCATCGGTCTTCAACAAGTGGTACGACACCAAGGAGTGCCGCATGTTGCCCCAGGGAGACGAGCCGGTGGCCCCGGTCAACGAGGCGCGGCTCATGATGGTCGCCTCAACCCGGACGGTCATCGCCAACGGCCTCCGCCTGCTCGGCGTCTCCGCGCCCGAGAGGATGTGATCGGGCGTGCCGACTGCCCATCCCTCCGGCTGGGCGCACGCCGACGGCGCGCTGCGCTCCACACGCCCCGGCGGGCCCCACTGGCTGCGTGAGCCAGCCGACCCCAACGAGCTGGTGACCCACCTGTGGTCGCAGACGGCCGCCAAGTCCGACGGCGTTCTCGCGGTCGGCGGGGTGCCGGTGACCGACGTGGTCCGCGAGCACGGCTCGCCGGCGTACGTCCTCGACGAGGCCGACTTCCGCAGCAGGGCGCGCGCCTTCCGCGACGCCTTCGGCGGCTACGACGTCTTCTACGCCGGCAAGGCGTTCCTCTGCACGACGGTGGCCCGCTGGCTGGCCGAGGAGGGGCTCTCGCTCGACGTGTGCTCCGACGGCGAGCTCACGGTGGCCGAGCGTGCGGGCTTCCCGATGGACCGTGTCGGCTTCCACGGCAACAACAAGACCCTCGGCGAGCTCCAGCGCGCCGTCGAGCTGGGCGTCGGGCGCGTCATCGTCGACTCCTTCGTCGAGATCGAGCGGCTCTCCGCGGTGGCGACCGAGCTCGGCCGCACGGTCGGGGTGATGGTGCGCGTCACAGCCGGGGTCGAGGCCCACACCCACGAGTACATCGCCACTGCCCACGAGGACCAGAAGTTCGGCTTCTCCATCGCCAGCGGTGACGCCCTGGAGGCCGTACGCCGCGTCCACCAGGCCGAGGGGCTGGACCTGCTCGGCCTGCACTCCCACATCGGCAGCCAGATCTTCGACACCTCCGGCTTCGAGGTGGCCGCCCGGCGGGTGCTCGCGCTGCACGCGACCGTGGGCGAGGAGATCGGCGTCGAGATGCCCGAGATGGACCTCGGTGGAGGCTTCGGCATCGCCTACACCACCCAGGACGACCCGTCGGACCCCGCCCAGCTGGCCACGGAGATGTCCAAGATCGTCGAGCACGAGTGCCGCGGGCTCGGGATCAGCGAGCCGCGGCTCTCGATCGAGCCCGGCCGGGCGATCGTCGGCCCGGCCGTGTGCACCGTCTACGAGGTGGGCACCGTCAAGCAGGTCGAGCTCGACGGGGGCGCGCGGCGCACGTACGTCTCCGTGGACGGGGGCATGAGCGACAACATCCGCACCGCCCTCTACGACGCCGACTACTCCGCCACGCTCGCCTCGCGCCGCTCCGATGCCGAGGCGGTCCTGTCCCGGGTCGTCGGCAAGCACTGCGAGGCGGGCGACATCGTCGTGAAGGACGAGTTCCTGCCCGGAGACGTGGGTCCCGGCGACCTGGTGGCGGTGCCCGGCACCGGCGCCTACTGCAGATCCATGGCCTCCAACTACAACCACGCGCTGCGTCCTCCGGTGATCGGAGTTCGGGACGGGAAGACTTTCACCGTGCTGCGACGAGAGACTGTCGCCGACTTGTTGGCGACTGATGTGGGTGTCTCATGAACGAGGGTGACAAGCGCACGCTCAAGGTGGCGGTGCTCGGCTGCGGAGCAGTCGGCTCCCAGGTGGTGCGGCTGCTGGCCGAGCAGCACGACGACATGGCCGCCCGCGTCGGCGTGCCGGTCGAGCTGGTCGGGGTCGCCGTACGCCGGCTTGACGCGCCGCGTGACGTGGAGGTGCCCGACGGGCTGCTGACCACCGACGCTGCCGCTCTCGTGGCCCGCGACGACGTCGACGTGGTGGTCGAGGTCATCGGGGGGATCGAGCCCGCCCGCTCGCTCATCCTCTCCGCACTCGAGAACGGCGCCAGTGTGGTCACGGCCAACAAGGCGCTCCTGGCCGAGGACGGACCGACCCTCTTCGAGGCGGCCGCCAAGGCCGAGCGCGACCTCTACTACGAGGCGGCCGTGGCCGGCGCGATCCCGATCCTGCGCCCGCTGCGGGAGTCGCTCGCCGGTGACCGGGTCACCCGGGTGCTGGGCATCGTCAACGGCACCACCAACTTCATCCTCGACCGGATGGACACCTCCGGGGCCGGGTTCTCCGAGGCGCTGGAGGAGGCCCAGGAGCTCGGCTACGCCGAGGCCGACCCGACCGCCGATGTCGAGGGCTTCGACGCCGCGGCCAAGGCGGCGATCCTCGCCAGCCTGGCCTTCCACTCCCGCGTGACCGCCGCCGACGTCCACCGCGAGGGCATCTCGGAGGTCACCGCGGCCGACGTCGCCAGCGCCCGCGACATGGGCTCGGTGGTCAAGCTGCTCGCCATCTGCGAGCTGCGCCCCGGGCCCGACGGGCAGGACGTCGTCGCAGCCCGGGTGCACCCCGCGATGATCCCGCGCTCGCACCCGCTGGCCAGCGTGCACGAGGCCTACAACGCCGTGTTCGTGGAGTCCGAGGCGGCCGGCCGGCTCATGTTCTACGGACCGGGTGCCGGCGGGGCGCCCACCGCGAGCGCCGTGCTCGGCGACCTGGTCACGGTGGCCCGCAACCGCCTCGCCGGGACGCGCGGCGCGGGGGAGTCGGCGTACGCCGACCGGGCCGTCCAGCCGATGGGGGAGACCCGCACCCGCTACCACGTGGCGATCGACGTCGACGACCGGGCGGGCGTGCTCGCCGCTGTCGCCAACGCCTTCGCCGACCACGACGTGTCGATCCAGACCGTCCGGCAGGAGGGCCGTGGGGCCGACGCCCAGCTCGTCGTCGTGTCGCACGAGGCACCCGACGCCGCACTCAGCGCGACCGTCGCGCAGCTGCGCGGGATGGACATCGTCCGCGAGGTCACCTCGGTGATGCGGGTGGAAGGAGACTCCGAATGAGCGAGCTCAGGGCGGCCCACCAGTGGCGCGGCGTGATCGAGGAGTACCGCGACCTGCTCGACCTGCCCGATGGCCTCGAGGCGGTGACCCTCCGCGAGGGCGGGACCCCCCTCGTGCACTCCGAGTGGCTCTCCGGCGTGACGGGCGCCGCGGTGTGGCTCAAGGTCGAGGGCGACAACCCGACCGGCTCCTTCAAGGACCGCGGGATGACCGCGGCGATCTCGCACGCCAAGCACCTCGGCGCCCGGGCGGTGGTGTGCGCCTCCACCGGCAACACCTCGGCCTCGATGGCCGCCTACGCCGCGAAGGCCGGGCTCAAGCCGCTCGTCCTGATCCCCGAGGGCAAGATCGCCGCCGGCAAGCTCGCGCAGGCCGTGGTGCACGGGGCGCAGGTCATCATGGTCCGCGGCAACTTCGACGACTGCCTCGCCATGGCGATCGGCCTCTCCAAGGGCTACCCGGTCGAGCTCGTCAACTCGGTCAACCCGGTGCGGCTCCAGGGCCAGAAGACCGCCTCCTTCGAGATCGTCGACTTCCTCGGCGACGCCCCCGACTTCCACCTCCTGCCGGTGGGCAACGCGGGCAACATCTCGGCCTACTGGCTCGGCTACCAGCAGTACGCCGACCTCGGCCGCGCCACCCGGCGACCGCGGATGCTCGGCTTCCAGGCCGAGGGCGCGGCGCCGCTCGTGACCGGTGAGCCGTTCCCCGATCCCGAGACCAAGGCCACCGCCATCCGGGTCGGCAACCCGGCCTCGTGGCACCTCGCCGAGCAGGCCGCCAAGGAGTCCGAGGGTGGCTTCGCGGCGCTGACCGACGCCCAGATCCTCGCCGCGCAGCTCGACCTCGCCCGCAACGACGGCGTCTTCGTCGAGCCCGCCTCGGCAGCGGGAGTCGCCGGCCTGCTGGCAGCGGTGGCCTCCGGGCAGTCCTTCGCCGGGTCGACCGTGGCGATCACGGTCACGGGCCACGGACTCAAGGACACTGCTACGGCGCTGGAGTCCTGCGGCGACATCGTCGACACCGTCGTGGACGCCGACGTCGACACTGCCGCGGCCGCGGCCGGGCTGGCCTGAGGGCGTGACGACCTTCGTCGAGGGCGCGGTGCGGGTCACCGTCCCGGCCACGTCGGCCAACCTCGGTCCTGGCTTCGACTCGCTCGGGCTCGCGCTGTCGCTGCGCGACGAGCTCGAGGCCGAGGTGCTGCCCGAGGGCCTGCTCGTCGAGGTCGAGGGTGCCGGCGCAGACGGCGTACCCCGCGACGAGTCGCACCTGGTCGTGCGCGCGATGCGGGCGTCCTTCGAGCTGATGGGCGCCCGGCCTCCCGGGCTGCGGCTCTCCTGCCACAACGTGATCCCGCACGCCCGTGGGCTCGGCTCCTCCTCGGCAGCCATCGTCGCGGGGGTGGTCCTGGCCCGCGGCCTGGTCGCCGGCGGCCAGCTCCTTGCGTCCGACGAGGCCCTCTTCGACCTCGCCGCCGACCTCGAGGGACACCCGGACAACGTGGCTCCGGCGTTCTACGGCGGCTTCGTGATCTCGGGCCGCGAGGACGACCACTGGTACGCCGTCCGCGCCGGCGTCGACCCGCGGATCACCGCTGTCGCCTTCGTCCCGCCGAGCGGGGTCGAGACCTCGGTCGCGCGCGGCCTGCTGCCGGCGTCGGTGGCGCATGCCGACGCTGCCGCCAACTCGGGTCGCGCGGCCCTCCTCGTCGCCGCCCTCGCCGGCCGCCCGGAGCACCTGCTCGCCGCCACCCGCGACTGGCTGCACCAGGAGCAGCGGGAGCCGGCGATGCCGGAGACCCTGGCGCTCGTACGCCGCCTCCGTGCCGACGGCGTACCCGCCGTGGTCTCCGGCGCGGGACCCACCGTGCTCGCCTTCGGCTCCGCCGACACCTCGGCCCTGACCGGGCGCTGCCCGGACGGGTGGACCTGTCACGACCTGTCGATCGAACCAGCCGGAGCGGTCCTGCTAACCTGACGGCGCGCCGTTCGGCGCACCTGCCCGTCCCGGTCTCCCTGGCGGTCCCACGACCTCCACGACGACTGCGTGCACGGGCGACCACCATCCGCCTCGCAGGCCGCTCGCCGGTCACCGCAGGCGACGCAACGTGCGAAGGACCCACGTGACCGAGACCCCCACTGCTGCCCCCTCTGCTGACGCGGACGCGGCGGCGAAGAAGCCTGCCAAGAAGGCGGCTTCGAAGCCAGCGTCGAAGTCGGGCGGCCTCAGCTCGATGCTGCTGGCCGACCTCAAGTCGATGGCCGCCGGCCTGGGCATCTCCGGTGCCGGATCGATGAAGAAGGCCCAGCTGGTCGACGCGATCAAGGCGTCCCAGTCGGGCTCCGCCGCCCGGCCCGACACGTCCGTGGCGCCGAGCGCCGATGCACCCCGGAGACAGCAGCCCGAGCAGCCCGAGCTGCCGAGCGCCGACCCCGAGCCTGCGGCCGCGTCGACGGCCCCGGTGACGGCCCAGACGACGGTGCGGACCCGCACCCGCAAGCAGCGCCAGGCCGAGCAGGCCGGCGAGTCGGCCCAGCCCGAGCAGGAGCAGCCCGAGCAGAAGCAGGCCGACCGGCCCGCCCAGAGGCAGGACAAGGCCAGGCAGGACCAGCAGGCCCGGCAGGACCAGGCCAGGCAGGACCAGCAGGCCCGGCAGGACCAGGCCAGGCAGGACCAGCAGGCCCGGCAGGACCAGGCCAAGCAGGACCAGGCCAAGCAGGACCAGAAGCAGAGCCAGAAGCAGGCCAAGCAGAACCAGAACCAGACCCAGCAGAACCAGAACCAGCAGGCCCAGGCCGGCCAGGGCCAGGGCCAGGGCCAGGGCCCGGCCGACGACGAGGACGACGAGGGTGGCAGCCGCCGCAACCGCCGCCGCCGCGGCCGCGACCGCGACCGGACGGTCCCGCGCACCGGTGCCCGCAACGAGCCCGACACCACGATCCTCGAGGACGACGTCCTGGTGCCGGCTGCCGGCATCCTCGACGTGCTCGACAACTGCGCGTTCGTGCGGACCTCGGGCTACCTGCCCGGTCCCGAGGACGTCTACCTCTCGCTGTCGATGGTGCGCAAGTACCACCTGCGTCGCGGTGACGCGGTCGTGGGGCAGGTACGCCAGCCGCGGGAGGGGGAGCGTCGGGAGAAGTTCAACCCGATGGTCCGCATCGACAGCGTGAACGGCACCGAGGCAGAGGGCGCCAAGGAGCGCCCGGAGTTCGCGGACGCGGTGCCGGTCCACCCCCACCAGCGCCTGCGCCTGGCCACCGACGACGCCAACCTGAGCGGTCGGGTCATCGACATCGCCGCACCGGTCGGGAAGGGCCAGCGCGGGCTGGTCCTCACCCCGCCGCGGACCGGTGCGACCTCCCTGCTGCAGTCGATCGCCCAGTCGGTGACCACCAACAACCCCGAGTGCCACGTGATGGTGGTGCTCGTCGACACCCGTCCCGAGGAGGTCACCGACTTCCAGCGCGCGGTCAAGGGCGAGGTCGTGGCCTCGACGTTCGACCGTCAGCCGGCCGACCACACCCTGGTCGCTGAGCTGGCCATCGAGCGCGCCAAGCGCCTCGTCGAGCTCGGCCACGACGTGGTCGTGCTCCTCGACTCCCTGACCCGCCTGGGCCGGGCCTACAACCTCGCCGCGCCCGCCAACGGCCGGATCCTCGGCGGCGTGGTCGACGCGTCCGCGGTGCACCCGACCAAGGAGTTCTTCGGTGCGGCACGCAAGATCGAGGACGCGGGCTCGCTGACCATCCTCGCGACGGTCACCGTGGGCACCGGGTCCGCCACCGACGAGTTCTTCCTCGAGGAGCTCTCCGGCACCGCCAACCTGGAGCTGGTGCTCAGCGCGGACCGTGCCGCGAAGGGGATCGTGCCGGCCGTCGACATCGCCGCGTCGGGCACGCGCCACGAGGAGAAGCTGCTCGCACCCGCTGAGGGAGCGGTCGTCGGTGACCTGCGCAAGCAGCTCGCGGCCGCGGACTCCCCCCAGGCGGTGACCAAGCTCGTCGGCTCGCGCTGATCCCGCGCAGCTGGCGGGCCGCCGGCGGGGAATCCCCGGATTGGCGCCGTTGTTCACACCGGTGGCACACTTGTGTGTCGGTTCCGGTTCACGTCCTGAGCGATCCACGCGGGCGACCCGGAACAATTCGAGAGGAAACCATGAAGAAGGACACGCACCCCGAGTACGTCGAGACCGCCGTCACCTGCACGTGCGGCGCGTCGTTCACCACTCGCAGCACCGCGACGTCCGGCCGGCTCCACGCCGACGTGTGCTCGCAGTGCCACCCGTTCTACACCGGCAAGCAGAAGATCCTCGACACCGGCGGCCGCGTCGCCCGCTTCGAGGCCCGCTACGCCAAGAAGGCTCCGGCCGACAAGGTTGCCGAGACCGCCGAGAGCAAGTAGCTCACGCCAGGCGCCGGTCGCCCGCTTCGCGCGGGTGACCGGCGCCTTGTCGTCTGCCCACCTGCTGCCGAGCCGAGGAGGAGCGCCGTGTTCGAGGCCGTCGAGGGAATGCGTGAGGAGCACGCCGATCTCGAGCGACGCCTGACGCTGCCCGAGACCCATGCCGACCAGCGCCTGGCCAAGCAGCTCAACCAGCGCTACGCCGAGCTGACCGCCGTGGTGACGACCTGGCAGGACTGGCTCCAGCTCGGCGACGACATCGAGGCGGCCCGTGAGCTCGGCGCCAGCGACCCGGGCTTCGCCGCCGAGGCCGAGGAGCTGGCCGCGCGCCGTGAGGTGGCCGGGGAGCGGCTGCGCCGGCTCCTGGTGCCGCGCGACCCGGCCGACGGCAAGGACGCCCTGCTGGAGATCAAGTCCGGGGAGGGCGGGGAGGAGTCCGCGCTCTTCGCGGGCGACCTGCTCCGGATGTACACCCGCTACGCCGAGACCCGCGGGTGGAGCGTGGAGATCCTCGACGCCAACGAGTCCGACCTCGGGGGCTACAAGTCGGTCACCGCGGCCGTGAAGGCTCGCGGCACCGTGGAGCCCGGCCAGGCGCCGTACGCCCTGCTCAAGTTCGAGGGCGGCGTGCACCGGGTCCAGCGCGTGCCCGTCACCGAGTCGCAGGGACGCGTGCACACGTCGGCGGCCGGAGTGCTCGTCTCGCCCGAGGCCGAGCCGGTCGACGTGACGATCGACGACAACGACCTGCGCATCGACGTCTACCGCTCCAGCGGTCCCGGCGGCCAGAGCGTCAACACCACCGACTCCGCGGTGCGGATCACCCACCTGCCCAGCGGCATCGTGGCCAGCTGCCAGAACGAGAAGAGCCAGCTCCAGAACAAGGAGTCCGCCATGCGGATCCTTCGCTCGCGGCTGCTCCAGGCCGCCCAGGATGCCGCGGACGCCGAGGCGAGCGACGCGCGGCGCTCGCAGGTGCGCACGGTCGACCGCTCCGAGCGGATCCGCACCTACAACTACGCCGAGAACCGGATCTCCGACCACCGCACCGGCTACAAGTCCTACAACCTCGACCAGGTGCTCGACGGCGACCTCCAGCCGGTGCTCGACTCGTGCGTCGAGACCGACATGGCGGCCCGCCTCGCGGCGCTGGAGTCCTGAGTGCGCGCCCGCGCGGCGCGGCGCGAGGGTGCCGCAGTGCTTCGGGAGGGAGGCGTGGCCTCCCCCGAGCGCGACGCCGACCTCCTGCTCGCCCACGTCCTCGACGTCCCCCTCGGACGGCTGCCGCTCGTCGACGACCTCGATCGCCAGCAGCAGGAGCAGTACGTCGCGCTGCTGGCGCGCCGCGCCGCTCGCGAGCCGCTCCAGCACCTGACCGGCACCGCCGCCTTCCGCCACGTCGAGCTCGCGGTCGGCCCGGGCGTCTTCGTGCCTCGCCCGGAGACGGAGCTGCTCGCCGGCTGGGCGATCGATGCGGCTCGCGCGGTCGAGCACGCCGGCCGGACCTGCCGGGTCGTCGACCTCTGCACGGGTTCGGGGGCGATCGCCAAGGCCGTCGCCGACGAGGTCCCGGACGCCGACGTGCACGCCGTCGAGCTCGACGAGGGAGCCCTCGCCTGGGCCGAGCGCAACCTGGCCGGCACCGGCGTCGACCTGCGCCACGGCGACCTCGCCACGTCCTTCGACGACCTGCTCGGCACCGTCGACGTCGTGGTGTGCAACCCGCCCTACATCCCGCTCGAGGCGTGGGAGTCCGTGGCGGCCGAGGCCCGCGACCACGACCCGCACCTGGCCCTCTTCTCGGGCCAGGACGGGCTCGACGCGATGCGCGTCCTCGAGCGGCGAGCTGCCCTGCTGCTGCGGCCCGGGGGAGTGGTCGGCGCCGAGCACGCCGACGTGCAGGGGGAGTCGGCCCCCGGTGTCTTCACCGCCGCGGGGCGGTGGCTCGACGTGACCGACCATCTCGACCTCGCGGGTCGACCGCGCTACCTGACCGCGCGACTGGCACGATGAGCGACGTGGACAGGCTGACGACCTCGACGGAGGAGGAGCGTGAGGCCGCGGTGACCGCCGCTGCCGGCGCCGTACGACGTGGAGACCTGGTGGTGATCCCCACCGACACCGTCTACGGCATCGCCGCCGACGCGTTCTCCCACGAGGCCGTCCGGAGCCTGCTCGACGCCAAGGGCCGCGGCCGGGAGATGCCGCCACCGGTGCTCGTCTCGGCGGCCACCACGCTCGACGCGCTCGCCGACGGCGTACCCCCGTGGGCGCGCACGCTCGTCGAGAAGTTCTGGCCCGGCCCGTTGACCCTCGTCTGCCGCCAGCAGGCGTCACTGATGTGGGACCTGGGGGAGACCCGGGGGACCGTCGCGGTCCGGATGCCCGACGACGAGGTGGCGCTGGCCGTCCTCGAGCGCACCGGCCCGCTCGCCGTGTCCTCGGCCAATCTCACCGGCCGCCCCGCCGCCACGGACGCGGACGCGGCCGAGGAGATGCTGGGCGACGTCGTGGCTGTCATCGTCGACGGGGGAGCCTCCTCGGGTGGCGAGGCCTCCACGATCGTCGACGTCACCGTCCCGGAGGGCCGGGTCCTGCGCCTGGGCGCCCTCTCGCTCGACGAGCTCAACGCGGTCCTCGAGGAGCACGGCGTGGTCCTCTCGGACGAGGGCTGACGGTGCGGGAGTACCTCCTCGTCTTCCTGGTCGCCCTGTCGGTGACCTACCTGCTCACCGTCATCGCCCGCGAGATCGCGCTCCGCACCGGAGCCGTGGCCGCGGTGCGTGACCGCGACGTCCACGCCGAGCCGATCCCCTACCTCGGCGGGCTGGCGATGCTCGGTGGACTGTGCGCGGCCTACCTCGTCGCGCGACAGCTCCCGTTCCTCTCCACCGCCAGCGAGGACTTCGTCTTCACCGACGCCGGGGTGGTGCTGGGGGCCGGGGCCCTCGTCTGCGCCGTCGGGGTCATCGACGACATCTTCGAGCTCGACGCGCTGACGAAGCTCGGTGGACAGGTGCTCGCCGCCGGGCTGCTGGTCGCGATGGGCGTGCGTTTCTGGTACTTCCCGGGCGCCGACGGCACCCAGTTCGCGCTCGACGACGCCCAGGGCGCGCTGCTGACGCTGCTCGTGGTCATCGGCACCATGAATGCGGTCAACTTCGTCGACGGGCTGGACGGCCTGGCAGCCGGCGTCGTCGGCATCGGCGCCGCCGCCTTCTTCCTCTACTGCTACGCCCTCACCGCCGAGAACAACCTCACCCTGGCCACCACCGGCGCCCTGCTGAGCGCCGCGCTGGCGGGTGCCTGCGCCGGCTTCCTGCCGCACAACTTCCACCCCGCCCGACTCTTCATGGGCGACTCCGGATCGATGCTGATCGGGCTGGTGCTCTCGGCGAGCGCGCTGACGCTGACCGGACAGTTCTCCGGCATGCCGTCCTCGGGAGGCAACAGCCTCTTCGTCACCGTGCTGCCGGTGCTGCTGCCCATCTCGCTGCTGATGGTGCCCATCGCCGACCTCGTCCTCGCCGTCGTACGACGCACGCGGGCCGGCCGCTCACCGATGAGCGCCGACAAGCAGCACCTGCACCACCGGCTCCTCGAGATCGGCCACTCCCAGCGGCGCGCGGTCCTCATCATGTGGATGTGGGCCTTCACCATCGCCGCCGGCGCCGTGATCGTCAGCCTGCGCGACAAGCCCTGGGTGTGGTGGAGCCTCGGCTCGATGCTGGCCCTGTCGATCGCGCTCACCTTCGTGCTGCCCAAGCTGCACCGCCCACCGAAGACCGGCCTGGGCGACACCGGGCTGCCCGAGTACGCCGCCGTCGAAGGCCGGCCCGAGGAGCCCGTCGACCCCCGTCCGGAGGCGGAGGAACCCCTGCCTGGGACCTGATTGGAGGGGGCCGAGGACTTTGTGATAGTTTTCACGAGCAGTCATCCAGACCCTTGAGAGACAGGCCGCCGCCATGACGACCGAGTCGAAGCAAGGCACCCGGAGCAGGGTGTCCCCGCTCCTCGGTGCGGTGGCTGCCGGCGCGGTCGCGGTGCTCGTCCTCGTGGTCGCAGCGGCACTGACGGACGGTCGTCCGGCCGTGGTCGGGGCGGCGTCCGGGGGAGTCCTGACGCTCGTGGTGTTCGCCCTGGGCGTCGCCAGCGTGGGTGCGGTCGCCCGGCTGCTGCCAGCAGCCTCGCTGCTCGTGGCGCTGCTGACGTACGCCCTCCAGCTCCTCGTCCTGGCGCTCGTCGTGGCAGCGATCCAGCGCGCCGGCGTCGGGGCCGAGACCCTGTCCCGGGGCTGGTTCGCGGCGGGCGTCATCGCCGTCACCCTGCTCTGGCTGGTGGGGCAGGTCGTGGCCGCGACGCGCCAGCGGATCCCGCTCTACGACGCCCCCGAAGGCGCCTCCGCCAGCGACCAGCCGGTCCCTCACCCCGGGGGTGAGCGATGACTGTTCCCGCTGCTAGTGTGCGGGGCGCGATGGCTCGACAGCTTCCCCCGACGGCCGGACCCGACGACACCCCCAAGGGCGACCCCTGGCACGCCTTCGGCTACGTCGTCTCGGGTGTGGCTTTCTACGGTCTGGCTGGGTGGGCCCTCGATCGTTGGCTGGGAACGACGTTCCTCGTGGCGATCGGCATCCTCATCGGTGCCGGCTTCGGGATCTACATGACATACGCACGGTTCAACAAGGCAAGCCAGTAGGAGACTGACTCGATGTTCGGCATCACGATGGCTGCGTCCGGCGATGAATTCGTCGCGCCGGGCCCCAACAGCTTCGACTTCGACGCTGTGCCGCTGTTCCACCTCGGTGGGCTCGCGGTCACCAAGCCGATGGTCCAGCTGCTGCTCGGCGCCCTCGTGGTCTTCGTGTTCTTCTACGCCGCCGCCCGCCGCGCCACCCTTGTGCCGGGTCGTCTGCAGTTCGCCGGAGAGGCCGCCTACGGCATGGTCCGCAACTCGATCGGCCGCGACATCATCGGCAGCCGCGACTTCCTCAAGTTCGTCCCCTACCTCGTGACGATCTTCTTCTTCCTGCTGGTCAACAACGCCTTCGCGTCCATCCCCGCGATCCAGTTCCCGACCTTCTCGCGGGCCTCGATGGCCTACGCCCTGGCTGCCCTGAGCTGGGTCATCTACAACGCGGTCGGCATCCACAAGCACGGGTTCATCGGCTACCTCAAGCTGCAGAGCGTCCCGTCCGGTGTGAGCCCCGCGATGTACCCGCTCCTGGTGCCGCTGGAGTTCTTCTCCAACATCCTGGTCCGCCCGGCCACGCTGGCCCTGCGTCTGTTCGCCAACATGTTCGCCGGCCACCTGCTGCTGATCCTCTTCTCGACCGGCGGCCTCTTCCTCATCGAGTACGGCGGCGTCGGCTACGTCGCCGGCCCCCTCGCCTGGGTCCTCGCCATCGCGATCTCGTTCCTCGAGCTCCTGGTGCAGTTCCTGCAGGCCTACGTCTTCACCCTGCTCAACGCGATGTACATCTCCGGCGCGCTCGCCGACGAGCACTGAGCCCGGAGCAAGCACAGCACCCACGATCTGCACCACCCCACCTGAAGTAGCACCAACCGAAAGGAAATTGCCGTGGACGGCACTCTCAACGGCTCGCTCAACATGATCGGCTACGGTCTGGCGGCCATCGGCCCCGGAATCGGCATCGGCCTGATCTTCGCGGCCTACATCTCCGGTGTGGCTCGTCAGCCGGAGGCCCAGGGCCGCCTGCAGTCGATCGCCATCCTCGGCTTCGCGCTCGCCGAGGCGCTGGCGATCATCGGTATCGCCCTCGCCTTCGTCCTCAACTGACGCTGGCCCTCCACTGACTAGGACTGCCTCATGCAGAATCTGATCCTCCTCTCGGACACGACCGAGCACACCGAGGGCACCGAGGGCGGCCACGCCCCGGAGAACCCGCTCGGTTTCGTGCCCGTCGAGTTCGTCCTGTCGCTCGTCGTCTTCGGCCTGCTGCTCTTCCTCATCTGGAAGTTCGTGGCTCCTCGCTTCGAGCAGACCTTCGCCGAGCGCACGCAGGCGATCGAGGGCGGCATCGCCGCCGCCGAGACCAAGCAGGCCGAGGCCGACGCCAAGCTCGCCGAGCTGGAGCAGCGGCTGTCCGAGGCCCGGCACGAGGCGGCGCGCATCCGTGAGGAAGCGCGTGAGCAGGGCGCCCAGATCGTGGCGGAGATGCGGGAGCAGGCCCAGGCCGAGTCCTCGCGCATCGTCGAGCACGGCAAGTCCCAGATCGAGGCCGAGCGCCAGCAGGCGGTCACCTCGCTCCGTGCCGAGGTGGGCGCGCTCGCGACCGGCCTGGCCGGTCGGATCGTCGGGGAGAGCCTGGACGACGAGGCTCGCCAGAGCCGCGTCGTCGAGCGCTTCCTCGCCGACCTCGAGGCCCAGGACGGCGCCACCTCGGGGAGCGTCAACTGATGATGCGAGGTGCGTCTGCCGACGCCTACGCCGCTGCCGCCGAGGTGCTTCCGCGCACCGGCGACACGGGGCGGGTGGCTCAGGACCTGTTCGGGGTCGCGGACCTGGTCCGTTCCGAGCCGGGCCTGCGCCGGGTCGCCACCGACGCCTCGATCGACGGCAAGGCCAAGGCCGAGCTGCTCCGGTCGGTGCTGGCCGACAAGGTCTCGTCCGAGGCGCTGGACGTCGTCACCACAGCTGTCTCGCAGCGGTGGAGCGCCGGGCGCGACCTGGCCGACACCCTGGAGCAGCTCGGCGTCGTGGCAGCGGTCCGCTCCACCGGCAGCGAGGCGGGTCGTCTCGAGGACGAGCTCTTCGCCGTCGGACAGCTCGTGCAGGCCAACCCCGACCTGCGTGACGCCCTCTCCGACCCGGCGCGCAGCCGCGAGGACAAGGCAGCGCTGATCAACGGCCTGCTGGGCGACAAGGTGCTCCCGGCCACGGTGACCCTCGTCCAGCAGTCGCTGTCCGGGAGCCACCGCACGGTGACGGTGGCACTCGCCGCCTACCAGAAGATCGCCGCCGACGTCCGGGGCCAGGGGGTCGCGACCGTTCGCGTCGCCCGCCCCCTCGCCGACGCCGACCGCCAGCGCCTGGCCGGTGCGCTCGAGCGCTCCTACGGCCACCAGGTGCACCTCAACGTCGTCGTCGACCCCGAGGTCATCGGCGGCATCCGTGTCGAGATCGGCGACGACGTGATCGACGGGACGGTCTCCAGCCGCCTCGACGAGGCGGCGCGCAGGCTCGCCGGCTGACCACCTGACCGACATCCAAGAACCTTTCGAGCCCATCAAACTTCGAGCACAGTCAGAGAACAGGTGAATGAAATGACGGAGCTGTCCATCCGTCCGGACGAGATCCGGGACGCGCTTCAGCGCTTCGTGTCGGACTACAAGCCCGACTCGGCGGCCAAGGAAGAGGTCGGCACGGTCGCAGAGGCCGCCGACGGCATCGCCCGCGTGAGCGGCCTGCCGTCGGTCATGGCCAACGAGCTGCTCGAGTTCGAGGACGGCACGCTCGGCATCGCGCTCAACCTCGACACCCGCGAGGTCGGCGTCGTGGTCCTGGGTGACTTCGACAAGATCGAGGAGGGCCAGGTCGTGCGTCGCACGGGCGAGATCCTCTCGGTCCCCGTCGGTGACGGCTACCTCGGCCGCGTGATCGACCCGCTCGGCACCGCGATCGACGGCCTCGGCGAGATCACCCCGCTCGAGGGCCGGCGCGCGCTGGAGCTCCAGGCTCCCGGCGTGATGGTGCGCAAGTCGGTGCACGAGCCGCTGGCCACCGGCATCAAGGCCATCGACGCCCTGACGCCCATCGGCCGTGGTCAGCGCCAGCTGATCATCGGTGACCGGTCGACCGGCAAGACCACGATCGCCATCGACACGATCATCAACCAGAAGGCCAACTGGGAGTCCGGCGACCCGGACAAGCAGGTGCGCTGCATCTACGTCGCGATCGGCCAGAAGGGCTCGACCATCGCCGCCGTGCGTGGCGCCCTCGAGGAGGCCGGCGCGCTCGAGTACACCACCATCGTCGCCTCCCCGGCGTCGGACTCGGCGGGCTTCAAGTACCTGGCCCCCTACACCGGCTCGGCCATCGGCCAGCACTGGATGTACGACGGCAAGCACGTCCTGATCGTCTTCGACGACCTCACCAAGCAGGCCGAGGCCTACCGCGCCGTGTCGCTGCTGCTGCGCCGCCCGCCGGGTCGCGAGGCCTACCCCGGTGACGTCTTCTACCTCCACAGCCGGCTCCTCGAGCGTTGCGCGAAGCTGTCCGACGACATGGGCAAGGGCTCGATGACGGGTCTGCCCATCATTGAGACCAAGGCAAACGACGTCTCGGCGTTCATCCCGACCAACGTCATCTCGATCACCGACGGCCAGATCTTCCTGCAGTCCGACCTGTTCGCGGCCAACCAGCGCCCGGCCATCGACGTGGGTGTCTCGGTGTCGCGCGTGGGCGGCTCGGCCATGACGAAGGCGATGAAGTCCGTCACCGGCTCGCTGAAGGTCGACCTGGCGCAGTTCCGCGCCATGGAGGCGTTCGCCATGTTCGCCTCCGACCTCGACGCGGCCTCGCGCCAGCAGCTCGACCGCGGCCAGCGCCTGATGGCGCTGCTCAAGCAGCCGCAGTACTCGCCGTACCCCCTCGAGGAGATGACCGTCTCCCTGTGGACCGGCACGTCGGGCCGTCTCGACAAGGTGCCCACCGACGACGTGCTGCGCTTCGAGAACGAGTTCCTCGACTACCTGCGGCGCAGCCACGACGGCATCCTCGCCGGCATCCGCGAGTCGTTGAAGTTCGAGGACTCGACCGAGAACGAGCTCGCGAAGGCCTACGACTCCTTCCTCGACCAGTTCGAGACCTCCGACGGCCAGAGCATCAAGGCCGGCAAGGAAGAGCACGTCGCCCTGGAGGACGAGGACGTCGAGCAGGAGCAGATCGTCAAGCAGAAGCGGAGCTGACCATGGCTCTCTCGGTACGCGAGTACCGCGCGCGGATCAAGTCGACGGAGTCGATGAAGAAGATCACGCGTGCCATGGAGCTCATCGCTGCGTCCCGCATCATCAAGGCGCAGCAGCGAGCGCAGGCGGCAGCGCCCTACGCCCGTGAGCTGACCCGCGCGGTCTCGGCCGTGGCGACGTTCTCCAACGTGGACCACGCCCTGACCGTCGAGCCGGAGGACCCCAAGAAGGCGGCGATCCTCGTCGTCACCTCGGACCGTGGTCTGGCCGGCGCCTACTCCTCGAGCGTGATCAAGGAGGCCGAGCGCCTCGTCGAGAAGCTCAAGGGCGAGGGCAAGGAGGTCGACCTCTACTGCAGCGGTCGCAAGGGCGAGGCCTACTTCAAGTTCCGCCAGCGCCCCGTGGTGCAGTCGTGGACCGGGTTCTCGGACCAGCCGACCTACGACGTGGCTGCCGAGATCGGCGCGACCCTCATCGCGACGTTCCTCGACGAGGAGGGTGTCGACGAGGTCCACGTGGTCTACACGCGGTTCCGCTCGATGCTCAGCCAGGAGCCCACCGCGGTACGCCTGCTGCCGCTCGAGGTCGTCGAGGGCACCGAGCCGCCCGAGCAGGGCGACCTGCTGCCCCTCTACGAGTTCGAGCCCTCACCGTCCGAGGTGCTCGACTCCCTGCTGCCGCGCTACGTCCAGAGCCGGATCTTCTTCGCCCTGCTGCAGGCGGCCGCCTCCGAGCTGGCCGCACGTCAGAAGGCGATGAAGTCCGCGACGGACAACGCCGACGAGCTCATCAAGAAGTACAAGCGCATCGCCAACCAGGCACGCCAGGCTGGCATTACCCAGGAAATCAGCGAGATCGTCGGTGGCGTCAACGCCCTTGCCGACGCACAAGCCGGGAGTGAGTGAACATGACTGCCACTGTTGAAGAGACGACCACCACGAGCGAGGGCGGCGCGGTCGGCCGCATCGCCCGGGTCATCGGCCCGGTCGTGGACATCGAGTTCCCGACCGACTCGATGCCCGCCATCTACAACGCCCTGACCTGCGAGTTCGAGCTCAGCGGCGAGACCAAGTCGATCATCCTCGAGGTCGCCCAGCACATCGGCGACGGCATGGTCCGCGCGATCTCCATGAAGCCGACCGACGGCCTCGTGCGCGGCGGCCAGGTCACCGACACGGGTGAGTCGATCACCGTCCCCGTGGGCGACGTGACCCTCGGCAAGGTGTTCAACACCACCGGTGACTGCCTCAACCTGGAGGAGGGCGAGACCCTCGACGTCAAGGAGCGGTGGGGCATCCACCGCAAGGCTCCGGCCTTCGACCAGCTCGAGTCCAAGACCCAGATGTTCGAGACCGGCATCAAGGTCATCGACCTGCTGACCCCCTACGTCCAGGGCGGCAAGATCGGCCTCTTCGGCGGTGCCGGCGTGGGCAAGACCGTGCTCATCCAGGAGATGATCGCGCGAGTCGCCAAGGACCACGGTGGTGTGTCGGTGTTCGCCGGTGTCGGTGAGCGCACCCGCGAGGGCAACGACCTCATCGTCGAGATGGAGGAGGCCGGCGTCATCGGCCAGACCGCCCTCGTCTTCGGCCAGATGGACGAGCCGCCGGGCACGCGTCTGCGCGTGGCCCTGTCGGCGCTGACGATGGCGGAGTACTTCCGCGACGTGCAGAAGCAGGACGTGCTGCTCTTCATCGACAACATCTTCCGCTTCACCCAGGCCGGCTCCGAGGTCTCCACGCTGCTCGGTCGCATGCCGTCCGCGGTGGGCTACCAACCCAACCTGGCCGACGAGATGGGTCAGCTGCAGGAGCGCATCACCTCGACGCGTGGTCACTCGATCACGTCGCTGCAGGCGATCTACGTCCCCGCCGACGACTACACCGACCCCGCGCCGGCCACGACGTTCGCGCACCTGGACGCCACGACCGAGCTGTCGCGCGAGATCGCCTCGCTCGGCATCTACCCGGCCGTGGACCCGCTGACCTCGACCTCGCGCATCCTCGACCCGCAGTACATCGGTGAGGACCACTACCGCTGCGCGGTCCGGGTCAAGCAGATCCTGCAGCGCAACAAGGAGCTCCAGGACATCATCGCGATCCTCGGTGTCGACGAGCTCTCCGAGGAGGACAAGATCATCGTCTCCCGGGCCCGTCGCATCCAGCGCTTCCTGTCGCAGAACACCTACGTCGCCAAGCAGTTCACCGGCATCGAGGGTTCGACCGTCCCGGTGGCCGACACCATCGAGGCGTTCAACAAGATCGCCGACGGGGAGTACGACCACGTGGCCGAGCAGGCTTTCTTCATGTGCGGCGGTCTGGACGACGTCGAGCAGAAGTGGGCCGAGATCCAGAAGAGCCTCTGATGGCGGACTCGTCCTCGGGCGCCGTCCTCCAGGTGGAGCTCGTCGCGGCCGACCGGCTGGTCTGGTCGGGTCAGGCCACCATGGTCATCGCTCGCACCACCGAGGGTGACGTCGGCATCCTGCCCAACCACGCGCCGCTGCTGTCCTCGATCATCGAGGGCGTCGTCGACGTACAGACGGTGGAGGGCGAGACCTGGGTCGCGGCCGTCGACGCCGGCTTCCTGTCGGTGGCCGACAACCGGGTCTCGATCCTCTCCGAACGGGCCGAGATGTCCCACGAGATCGACCTCGAGAAGGCACGTCAGGACCTCGAGCGGGCCAAGGAGTCCGGCGAGAACAACGACGAGGCCCACGAGGCCGTACGTCGCGCCGAGGCTCGCATCCGTGCTGCGGAGCGGGCTTCCTGACAGACCGTCACGCACGACCGCTAGGGTGAGCGCACGAACTTCCGGGTTCGTGCGCTCACCTGTTTCTTCAGGCTTGTCGGACGGGACGCGCGGGGCGTCGTCAGGAGGGTGTGGATGCCGGTCTGGGCTTGGCTGCTCGACGTTGTCGGGCTCGGGCTCTTCCTTGCCCTGCTCTACGGCATCTCCCTGATCTTCCGGCGCCGGTTCCTCGCCCGCCACGGCGGCACGTTCGAGCTCAGCTACCGCGTGCGCACCGACACCCCCGGACGGGGCTGGCTGCTCGGCATCGGCCGCTACTCCGGTCAGTCGCTGGAGTGGTTCCGGATCTTCTCGCTGTCCCCGCGCCCCAAACGCGTCTGGGCGCGCGACCTGCTGGAGTACTCCGGCCGGCGCGCTCCGGCCGGTGCTGAAGAGATGTCGCTCTACGACGGCCACGTGGTGGCGTCGTGCCACTACGGCGGGGAGCCGCTCGAGATCGCCATGAGCGAGGCCTCGCTCACCGGCTTCCAGTCCTGGCTGGAGTCCGGCCCGCCCGGCACCGACTGGAACCGCCGCTAGGCGGGTCCGGTGGAGTCGCCCACCCGCAGCTCCACCGGCAGCACGACGTCGGCGACGTCCTCGCCCTCGATGCGCTTCAGCACGGCATCGGCCGTCGCCCGGCCCTTCTCCGCCAGCGGCTGGACGACGGTCGTCAGCACCAGGTCGAGCCACGGCGTGGGCACGCCGTCGAAGCCTGCCACGCTCAGGTCGCCGGGCACGGCCAGGCCGCGCCGCCGCGCCTCGAGGACGACGCCGGCGGCCTGCACGTCGCTCTGGCACACGATCGCGGTGACGTCCGGCCGCTCGGCCAGGTAGGTCCCGGCGAGGGACTGCGCCGCAGCGAGGTCGCTGGGACAGGCGCCGATGGTGACGGCGTCGGGGAAGACCTCCCGCAGGCCCGCGTCGCGCTCGCGCTGCGGGTGCGAGGCCTCGAGGGTCACGGTGGCGACGCGCCGGTGCCCCAGCCCGTGCAGGTGGGCACCCAGGTCGACGCACCCCGCGCGGTGGTCGACGTCCACGAGGGACGCCCCCGCCCAGGAGGGCCCGTCCACGACGACCACGGGGACGTCGCGCACGACCAGGTCGTCGTACGCCGCCCAGGTGTCGCGACCGCAGACGGCGTAGATCACCGCGTCGAGCGGGAGCCGGGCGTGCCCGTCGTCGTCGCCCATCAGCAGCAGGCCCATGCCGGCCGAGCCGAGCACCTGCGAGACGGCGTCCATCATCGGCAGCGCCGCCGGGTCCTGGAACGCGGTGCTGAGCTTGCCGACCGCGATGCCCACGACGCCGCTGCGGCCCTGGCGCAGGTTGCGCGCCAGCAGGTTGGGGCCGGAGTAGCCCAGCGTCGCGGCAGCGGCCAGCACCCGCTCGCGCGTCACCTCGGAGACCGGCTTGTTGCCCGAGAACGCCAGCGACGCCGTCGACAGCGACACCCCGGCCGCCGCGGCGACGTCGGCCAGCGTGAGGGTGCGCGTTTGCCCGGACACAGGAGAGAGGTTAACATCGAATCGTTTCGATCGAAACGTTTCGACGTCCAAGGAGAGCCGTGCCCCAGCTGACCGCCGCCCGCAACGCCGTCGGACTGACGTTCTTCCTCAACGGCCTGGTCTTCGCCAGCTGGGTCTCGCGCATCCCGGAGGTCCGCTCGAGCTTCGAGCTGACCAACGGCCAGCTCGGCCTGGTCCTCCTCGCGATCGCCGTGGGCTCGGTCCTGGCCCTGCCCACGACCGGCGCGGCGATCAACTCCTGGGGCACAGTGCGTGTGGTGCGCATCGGCGCCGCCGCCGCGACCGTCGGGATGCTCGCCGCCGCAGTGGGCCTCGGGCACGTGCTGCCCCTGACCGTCGGCGGGCTCTTCCTCTACGGCGTCGGCATCGGTGTGTGGGACGTGGCGATGAACGTCGAGGGCGCGGAGGTCGAGCGCGGCCTCCGGCGCACGATCATGCCGCGCTTCCACGCCGGCTTCAGCGGCGGCACCGTGGTCGGCGCTCTGGTCGGGGCGCTCGTCATCGAGCTCTCCGTGCCTGCCGTGGCCCACCTCGTCGCCGTCGTCCTGCTGGCGATCGCGGTCGTGTGGCGTACGTCCCCGGCGTTCCTGCCCGTCGCCGAGGTGCACGAGGAGCACCGGACCTCGGCCGCCCGCGCGTGGCTGGAGCCCCGCACGCTGCTCATCGGCGTGATGGTGCTCGCCCTTGCCATGACCGAGGGGACGGCCAACGACTGGCTCGCCGTGGCCCTCGTCGACGGCCACGGCGTCTCGCACGCCGTGGGCGTGGCCGGCTTCGCCGTCTTCGTCCTCGCCATGACGGCCGGCCGGATCGCCGGCACCAGCCTGATCGATCGCTTCGGCCGGGTCGCGGTCCTGTGGGGCACCATGGCCGTCGCCGGCGCGGGTGTGCTGCTGATCGTCTTCGCCGAGCAGCCCGCCCTCGTGGTCATCGGCATCGTCCTGTGGGGCGTCGGCGCCTCGCTCGGCTTCCCGGTGGGCATGAGCGCCGCGGCGGACGACCCGGTCCGGGCGGCGTCGCGCGTCAGCGTGGTCTCGACCATCGGCTACGCCGCGTTCCTCGCCGGACCCCCGCTCCTCGGTTTCGTCGGGGACGAGGTCGGCACCCTCAAGGCCCTGCTGGTGGTCGCCGTGCTGCTCATGCCGGCCGCCCTCGTCGTCCCCGCGGCGCGGGAGCAGAGGGTCGCGACCGCGGCGAGGAGCGCCTGAGCCGAGGTCAGCGCTCGCCGCCCGGGACCCACAGCACGTCGCCGTCCTCGCGGTTGGCGTGCCGGGCGAGGATGAACAGCAGGTCCGAGAGCCGGTTGAGGTAGGTGATCGCGAGGATGTTCATGGTGTCCTCGTGCTCGCCCCACGCGGCCCACGCGGCGCGCTCCGCACGGCGTACGACGGTGCGAGCGACGTGCAGGTGCGCTCCGGCGACGGTGCCGCCGTTGAGGATGAAGGAGCGCAGCGCCGGCAGGTCCTCGTTGTAGTGGTCGCACCAAGCCTCGAGACGGTCGACGTAGTCCTGCTCCACCCGCAGCGGCGGGTACTTCGGGTCCGGCACGACGGGCGTGGAGAAGTCGGCGCCGACGTCGAACAGGTCGTTCTGCACTCGGGTGAGCACCGTGACGACATCGTCCTCGAGCCCGCCGTGGGCCAGCGCCACGCCGATGTGGGCATTGCCCTCGTCCACGCAGGCGTAGGCCTCGAGCCGCAGGTCGGTCTTCGACGTCTTGCTCATGTCGCCGAGTCGGGTGTGGCCGGTGTCGCCGGTGCGGGTGTAGATGCGCGTGAGGTTGACCATGCGGCAAACCTACTGGTCAGGAATCGCCGTAAAAGGTGAGGCGTGGACGCAACCACAAAAGGTAAAAAAACGTCGTAGAGTGACAGAGGTCACGCAGACGGCGTCGGGGACGTCGGGAGGAGCACCGGATGGACATCGTCATCGACGGACCGACCTTGGTCCTGCACGGTGCGTTCGACGTGCGCAGCACCCGTGAGGTTCGCGCTGCGATCTACGAGCGCCTCGACGGACTCGACCGCGACGTCGTCCTCGACATGACCGACGTGACGACCATCGACCTCACGGCCCTGCGTCTGCTGGCCGTCGCCACGCGGCACGCGTGGCTCACCGGCCACCACCTGACGGTGCGCAACCCCGGCCCGGCCGTACGACGTATGGCGCACCTCGCCAGGCTGGCCCATGCGCTCGACGTCGAGCGCGCCGCCGCAAGCGCTTGACCAGCCCCTGTCGCTGAGGTTGTTGTCACACCGGCGACCGGTGACTCGCGGGTAACCGGCGTCCTACCCTGTCGCCATGACCCCACCTCCGGGCACGCAGCCGGATCGCCCCGCCAAGGACCGGCCATGGGTGATGCGCACCTACGCCGGCCACTCCACGGCCGAGGCGTCCAACGCGCTCTACCGCACCAACCTGGCCAAGGGGCAGACCGGCCTCAGCGTGGCGTTCGACCTGCCGACCCAGACCGGCTACGACCCCGACAGCCCCCTCAGCCGCGGCGAGGTCGGCAAGGTCGGCGTTCCCGTCCCGCACCTGGGGGAGATGCGCAAGCTCTTCGCCGACATCCCGCTCACCGAGATGAACACCTCGATGACGATCAACGCGACCGCCATGTGGCTGCTCGCGATGTACCAGGTCGTGGCCGAGGAGCAGAACCCCGGGCTCGACCCCAGCGAGGTCGCCCACCAGCTCGCCGGCACGACCCAGAACGACATCATCAAGGAGTACCTCTCCCGGGGCACCTACGTCTTCGGGCCCGAGCACTCCCTGCGGCTGATCAGCGACATGATCGCCTACACCGTCCACGAGATCCCCCAGTGGAACCCGATCAACATCTGCAGCTACCACCTGCAGGAGGCCGGCGCGACCCCCGTGCAGGAGCTGGCGTACGCACTGTGCACCGCGATCGCGGTCCTCGACCAGGTCAAGAGCTCCGGCCAGGTCTCCGAGGACGACTTCGAGAAGGTCGTGGGCCGGATCTCGTTCTTCGTCAACGCGGGCGTCCGCTTCATCGAGGAGACCTGCAAGATGCGCGCCTTCGTGCAGCTGTGGGACGAGATCACGCGCGAGCGCTACGGCGTCACCGACCCGAAGATGCGCCGCTTCCGCTACGGCGTGCAGGTCAACTCGCTCGGCCTCACCGAGGCCCAGCCGGAGAACAACGTCCAGCGCATCGTGCTCGAGATGCTCGGGGTGACGCTCTCCAAGAACGCCCGCGCCCGCGCCGTGCAGCTGCCGGCCTGGAACGAGGCGCTCGGGCTGCCACGGCCCTGGGACCAGCAGTGGTCCCTGCGCCTCCAGCAGGTGCTGGCCTTCGAGTCCGATCTCCTCGAGTACGACGACATCTTCGACGGCTCGCACGTCATCGAGGCCAAGGTGGCCGAGCTGGTCGATGGCGCCAAGGCCGAGATCGACCAGGTGCAGGCGCTCGGCGGCGCCATCGCTGCGGTCGAGTCGGGCTACATGAAGCAGAACCTCGTCTCGGCCCACGCCGCGCGCCGCGGGCGCATCGAGTCCGGCGAGGAGATCATCGTCGGGGTCAACAAGTACGACACGACGGAGCCGTCGCCGCTCACCGCCAACCTCGACGAGGCGATCATGGCGGCCGACCCCCAGGCGGAGCAGTCCGCACTGGAGTCGGTGCGCGCCTGGAAGGCCGAGCGCGACGAGGCCGCCGTCGAGGCTGCGCTGACGGCGCTCGCCGAGGCCGCCAAGACCGACGCCAACCTCATGCACGCCACCCTGGTCGCGGCGCGGGCGGGCGCGACGACCGGTGAGTGGGCCGGCACCCTGCGTGAGGTCTTCGGTGAGTTCCGGGCACCCACCGGGGTCTCCGGCGCCGTCGGAGGGGCCAGCCAGGTCGGCGAGGCCGGAGCCGAGCTCTCGGCCGTGCGCGAGCAGGTCAGGGCCACCGGCGAGGAGCTCGGTGGTCGGCTGCGGCTCCTGGTGGGCAAGCCAGGGCTCGACGGCCACTCCAACGGCGCCGAGCAGGTCGCCGTACGCGCCCGCGACGCCGGCTTCGAGGTGATCTACCAGGGCATCCGGCTCACGCCGGACCAGATCGTGGCCGCGGCGGTGGCCGAGGACGTGCACTGCGTCGGCCTGTCGATCCTGTCCGGGTCGCACATGGAGCTGGTGCCCGACGTGCTGGCGGGGCTCAAGGCGGCCGGACGCGAGGACCTGCCGGTGATCGTCGGCGGGATCATCCCCGAGTCCGACGGCAAGCGGTTGGTGGACCTGGGTGTCGCGGCGGTCTACACACCCAAGGACTTCGGGCTGACCGAGATCATGGGCGGCATCGTGCAGGTGATCCGCAAGGCCAACGACCTGGACTGACCCCCGCCCACGCTCGACTGGCAGACTCCCTGCCATGCGACGGGTGATCGTGGTGGGGGCCGGAGTGATCGGCCTGTCGTGCGCCGTCCGGCTCCTGGAGGCCGGGCACCGCGTCGACGTGGTGGCGCGCGATCTACCGCTGGAGACGACCTCCGCGGTCGCCGCGGCCGTGTGGTTGCCGTACGCCCGTCCCCAGGACCACGTCCTCCGCTGGGCGAGGGCCGCGTACGACGCCTTCGCGGCGCTGTGCGAGGACGAGTCGACGGGTGTGGTGATGCGCACCGGCACCGAGCTCTTCCGCGAGGGGGAGGGCGACCTGTGGTGGCGCGCCGCGCTCCCGGACGGAGCAGGCCCTGACCGGGAGACCTCGCTGCCACCGGGCTACGCCTCAGGGGTGACGATGCGGACACCCGTGATCGAGATGCCGGTCTACCTCCGCTGGCTGTCCGCCCGGGTCGAGGCGCTGGGCGGGTCGATCACCCGGATCAACCTCTCCGCCCTGCCCGCCGGTGAGGCGCTCGTCGTCAACGCGAGCGGGATCGGCGCCAGGCTCCTCGGGACCGACCCCGGCGTCGCTCCCGTGCGAGGGCAGGTCGTGGTCGTCGAGCAGGTCGGCATCGACCGGTGGTGGGTGGACGCCGAGACGCCGACGTACATCGTGCCGCGCAGCGGCGACGTCGTGCTCGGCGGCACGGCGATCGAGGGGGAGTGGAGCCGTACGCCGGACCCGGCGACCGCCGAGGCGATCCTGCGCAACGCCGCCGAGATCGAGCCTCGCCTGGCTGTCGCCCGGATCCTGCGGCACAAGGTCGGGCTGCGCCCTGGACGCCCCTCGGTGCGCCTGCAGCGCGAGGGGGACGTCATCCACTGCTACGGCCACGGCGGGTTCGGGGTCACCGTGAGCTGGGGGTGCGCGGACGACGTGGTGGGATTGGCGAGTGAGTGACCTGCAGTGCCCCGCCCGGGTGTTCGTCGCCCGGCACGGCGAGGCCGTCTACGAGAGCGAGCTGCTCAGCGATGCCGGCGGCTGGCTGAGCCCGCTCGGGCGCGAGCAGGCGCGTGAGCTCGCCCAGTCGCTGCGTGGTGAACGGATCGCCCGGGTGTGGACCAGCGACATGGCTCGCGCCGTCCAGACCGGCGAGATCGTGGCCTCCGTGCTCGGAGTCGACGTGGTGGTGCGCAAGGCCTTGCGGGAGTTCGGGGTCGGCGACGCAGCCGGCACTAACGGCGTTCCCGACCCCTTCGCCGCCACGTTCGCGTCCTGGCTCGACGGCGACCTGACGGCCCGCATCCCTGGAGCGGAGAGCGGCACGGAGGTCGTCGAGCGCTTCGAGGCGGTCCTCGCCGAGCTGGCCGACGACCACCGTGGGGAAGGCGTGCTCGTGGTGAGCCATGGCGGGGTGATGTGCATGGCGCTGTCCGCCCTGGCCCGCAACCTCGACATGAGCCACAGCCGCGAGCTGCCGATGCCGCACTGCGGCGTGGTGGCGATGGATGCGGACGTGGACGGCTGGGTGGCCCGGTCGTGGGCCGGTTCACCCCTTGAGGCGAGGTAAGCCTGCCCTAACCGCGGTGTAGGGTGCAGGCATGGGCAAGTCCAAGGACAAGGCGGGAAAGGTCGCCAAGCTGCCCAAGAAGAAGTGCTGCGTGTCCACGACCAAGTGCAACCGGTGTCCGCTGCGGATGCTCAAGGAGGGGACGCTCCCTCCCGGCTACACCGTGAAGAAGCGCAAGCTGGTCAAGGTCGGGGTCAAGAAGAGCGGCAAGAAGGCCGCCTGACCGCCTGACCTCCTCAGGCGAGCCGCTGGGCCACGAGGACGACCAGCGCGACCACGGCCATGACGGCCAGCGCGATGCCCATCCGCGCTGCCATGCCCTTGACCCACAGCGAGATGACCGTCTCGGTGGCTCCCCGCCGGTCGAGGGGCACGACGTCCACGACGGCGGTGCGGTTGATCGGGCCGTAGACGTGCGGGTAGGTGTCGTCGCCCACCGCCTCCACACGCACCTCCGCGTCGGTCAGGCGCGCGGGGTCGATCGTGAGCAGCACCAGGTGCTCGCCGGCGCCTCGGTAGTAGCGATCGAAGACGCCCTGCACCTGGTCGCGACGGCTCGCGTGGATGAAGCCCTCCTCCGCGAGGGTCCGTCCCATCGTCGAGGTGGTGTAGGTGCCGGTCTCGAGGGTGCGCCGCCAGTCGGACGCGGTCGCGATGTGGAAGATGCGCTCCGGCTGCGTCGCAGTCACCGTGCGAGGGTAGCGACATGACTGAGCGCGTCTACGTGGTGACGGACATCGAGGTCGACGGTTTCGTCCCCGGGGCCAGCTCCATGCTCTCGTTCGCCTCGGTGGCAGTCACCGCGAGCGGGAAGCCGGTCGGGGAGTTCGAAGCGGTGCTGGAGCCGCTGCCCGGTGCCGAAGCCGATCCCGACGTGATGGCGTTCTTCCACTCCCAGCCACCGGAGGTGCTCGCGGCGGCGACGGCCGACCCGCGGCCGGTCCCGGAGGTGATGGCCGACTTCGTGTCGTGGGTGCGCGGCCTCGGTGAGGCGCGGGAGTTCGTGTCCTCGCCGCTCGGCTTCGACGGCATGTACGTGGACCACTACCTCCGCCGCTTCACGCCGTACGCCGTCTGCCAGGGCATGTACGACACCGACCGCCTCTTCCACGGCCCTGGCCTCTGCCTCAAGAGCCTGGCTTGCGGCGTGACGGGCGGTGACTGGGCCACCTTCTCGGTGCACGACCTGCCGAGCGAGTGGTTCGGCGACGTGCCCCACACGCACCGGGCCATCGACGACGCCCGCGGCTACGCGAACCTGCTGGTCGAGGTGCTGCGGAGGTCGCGCCGACCCGCCTAGAACAGCCGGTGCTCCGCGCCGTCGTCCATGCCGCGCAGGGCGTCGTAGTCGACGAGGGCGCACGCGATGCCCCGGTCGGTGGCGAGGACGCGGGCCTGGGGCTTGATCTCCTGGGCGGCGAAGATGCCGCGGACCGGACCCTTGGCACTGAGCAGGGGGTCGCGGTTGAGGAGCTCGAGGTAGCGGGTCAGCTGCTCGACGCCGTCGATCTCGCCCCGGCGCTTGATCTCCACGGCGACCGAGAGCCCCTCGGCGTCGCGGCACATCAGGTCGACCGGGCCGATCGCGGTCATGAACTCCCGGCGTACGAGCGTGAGTCCGTCCGCGAGGGTGGCGGGGTGCTCGGCGAGGAGCTCCTGGAGGTGCTTCTCGACGCCGTCCTTCTGCAGGCCGGGGTCGACGCCGAGCTCGTGCGAGGTGTCGTGGAGGACCTCGTCGATGAGGATCCGCAGGGTGTCGTCGGACTTGGAGGCCGTCACCAGCCACTCGGGCCGGCCGTCCTCCGCGAAGCCCTCGCGCACCGTGCACGGGGGCGACATCCAGTTGAGCGGCTTGTAGGACCCGCCGTCGGAGTGGATCAGCACGGAGCCGTCCGACTTGAGCATCAGGACCCGGGTGGCGAGCGGCAGATGGGCCGTGAGCCGTCCGGCGTAGTCCACCTGGCAGCGTGCGACGACGATCCTCACGACGGGCGAATCTACAGTGACCCCGTGACCCTCCACGACGTGCGTCCCGCGCGAAGCCGCGACCTGGCTGCTCTGGCCATCCCACACACCGAAGGACCCGGCTTCGTCATGGTGGCCGGGGACCCGCCCGTCGCGCACGTGCGGGTCGGTCTCTCCAAGGGCCACGCCGTGGTCGAGGGCCTGCACGGGGACCCGATGATGGGGACGTCGCTCGTCGAGGCCGCGTGCGGGCGCCTGGCAGCGCGGGGGCAGGGGCAGGTGCTGGCCGCCGCGACCACGACGGAGGTCGGGACGTTCTCCCGGCTGGGGTTCGACGAGATCCCGGCCGACGAGCCGGTGCCCGGCCACCTGGCAGAGGTCCACGAGGACGCCGACCTCGTCCTGATGCGCCGGGTCCTGCGGCGCCACCGCACCGCTGAGGAGCTGGCCGGCTTCCTGCCCACGCTCGACGCGTCGCCCCGGGACGTGGGCGTGCTCAGGGCCGTCATCAGCCGTCCCGCGACGGGGGAGCGCGAGGTGCTCGAGGTGGGTCACCTCGACGTCGTCGACGGCCTGGTGGGCGACACGTGGAAGGCGCGCGGCAGCCGTCGTACGCCTGACGGCTCCGCTCACCCCGACATGCAGCTCAACCTCATGAACCACCGACTCGTGGAGTTCCTGGCCCAGGACCCTGAGCGCGAGGCGCTGGCCGGCGACCAGATGTTCATGGACCTCGACCTCTCCCACGCCAACCTCCCCGCGTGGAGCGAGCTCCACATCGGCGGCCCCGAGGGTGCCGTCATCGTGGTGACGGACCAGCCGCACAACGGGTGCGGCAAGTTCATCGCCCGCTACGGCAAGGCCGCGATGGCGTTCGTCAACGGGCCGGAGGGCAAGCCCCGACGGATGCGCGGACTCTGCGCCAGGGTGGTCCGCCCCGGACCCGTCCGGCCGGGTGACGAGGTGGTCGTCGTACGTCCCTCCGGCAGCGGTGGGGCGTGACGGTTCCCACACCCATCGGCCCTCACCCCCGTGGGAGTATGCGGGCCATGAGCGACGAAACTACCCGCGAGTTCACCACCGTCGGCGTGATCGGCCTGGGCACGATGGGCGCCGGCATCGCCGAGGTGTTCGCGCGCAACGGCTACTCCGTCATCGGCGTCGAGGTCAATGAGACCGGGGTCGAGCGCGGCCGGCAGCACCTGGAGCACTCCACCGGGCGCGCCGTGAAGCGAGAGAAGATGACCGAGGAGCAGCAGGCCGAGCTGCTGGGCCGGATCACCCTCACCACGTCGATGAGCGACCTCGCCGGCGCCGACCTCGTGATCGAGGCCGTCATCGAGTCGATCGAGCTCAAGAAGTCGATCTTCCGGGCGCTCGACGACGTCGTCGGCCCCGACGCCATCCTCGCCACCAACACGTCCTCGCTCAGCGTCACCGAGATCTCCACCGCCAACTCGCTGCCCGGTCGCGTGATCGGTGTCCATTTCTTCAACCCCGCACCCGTGCAGGACCTCGTGGAGATCATCCGCACCGTCGTCACCGAGCCCCATGTCCTCGCCGACGTGCAGCGCGTGCTGCGCGACCTCGGCAAGGATCCCGTCGTGTGCGGCGACAAGGCGGGCTTCATCGCCAACACCCTCCTCTTCGGCTACCTCAACCACGCGGTGGCGATGTACGAGGGCAAGTACGCCTCGCGCGAGGACATCGACGCCGCCATGCGCTTCGGCTGCGGCTATCCGATGGGTCCGCTCGCGCTGCTCGACCTGATCGGCCTCGACACCGCCTACGAGATCCTCGACACGATGTACAAGCAGGGCCGCGACCGCCTGCACGCGCCGGCCCCGATCCTGAAGCAGTACGTCACCGCGGGGCTGCTCGGTCGCAAGTCGGGCCGCGGCTTCTACACCTACGAGGCCCCCGACTCACCAGTCGTCGTCGCGGACGCGCAGACCCCCAGCGAGGACGACAAGCCGCAGCTGCGCCACGACATCAAGCTCGTCGGCGTGGTCGGCACCGGCACGATGGCGTCCGGGATCGTGGAGGTCTTCGCGAAGGCCGGCTACGACGTCCTCTTCGCCGGCCGCGGCCAGGACAAGGTCGCCGGCGTGGTCGCCGCGATCACCAAGAACTTCGACAAGCAGATCCAGCGCGGGCGCGCCACCGAGGAGCAGAAGACCGAGGTGCTGGGCCGGGTCCGCGGCACCACGTCGCTCGACGACCTCAAGGACGTCGACATCGTCGTCGAGGCGATCGCCGAGGACCTGGCCGTCAAGACGACGCTGTTCGAGAACCTCGACGAGATCTGTACGGGTGGTCGAGGAGGGGCGGGCGCGATCCTGGCGACCACGACGTCCTCCTTGCCGATCATCTCGATGGCTCGGGTGACCAAGCGTCCCCAGGACGTCATCGGCATGCACTTCTTCAACCCCGCCACGATCATGAAGCTCGTCGAGGTCGTCTCCACCGTCGCCACCGACGAGGCCGTGACCGAGACCGTGCTCGCACTGTGCGACCGGGTCGGCAAGGTCGCGGTGAAGTGCGGTGACCGCGCCGGCTTCATCGTCAACGCCCTGCTCTTCCCCTACCTCAACGACGCGGTGAAGATGCTCGAGGCGCACTACGCCACGGCCGACGACATCGACACCGCGATGAAGCTCGGCTGCGCGCTCCCGATGGGGCCATTCGAGCTGCTGGACGTGGTCGGCAACGACGTCTCGCTGGCGATCCAGAAGGAGCTCTACCTGGAGTTCCGCGAGCCGGGCTTCTCCCCGGCGCCGCTGCTGGAGCACCTGGTGACGGCCGGTTACCTCGGTCGCAAGACCGGGCGCGGCTTCCGGGACTACAGCGCCCGCTGAGCCTGGTCAATCGAGGCAGAACTCGTTGCCCTCGGGATCGGTCATCACGATGTGACCCGCGGTCATGGGCGGGGACGGCTCGTGCCGCTCGACCCGGGCCGCGCCTAGGGCCACCAGCCGCTCGCACTCAGCCTCCAGCGCGGCCATCCGCTCCTCGCCCTCCAGCCCCGGCGCGGCGCGGACGTCGAGGTGCACGCGGTTCTTGGCACTCTTGCCCTCGGGCACCCGCTGGAAGAACAGCCGCGGCCCGTCACCGTCGGGATCCTCGGCCGCGGACGCGGAGTTCCACTCCGACTCCGGCACTCCGACCTCGGCGAGGAAGGCGTGCCAGGCGTCGAACGGGTCCTGGCCCGGCTCGAGCTCGCGTCCGGGCGGAGGCGGGTTGCGGTAGCCCATCGCCTCGGCCCAGAAGCGGGAGAGTGACTGCGGGTCGTGGGCGTCGAAGGTCACCTGGATGGTCCGGCTCATGCGGGGTCCCCGCGGCGTTGTTCGGGGGAGCGCAGCGGAGGAGAAGAACGTCGTGGGGTGCTCATGCGTCCATCCTGCACAGGCCCACCGACAGTCGGCTACAGCGCGAGGTGCGTCTGCTCCATCACGAGCGCGGCCAGCCGCGCTCGGGTGTTGATGTCCAGCTTGCGGTAGATGTGCGTGAGGTGCGCGTCCACCGTGCGGGGGGACACGAAGAGCTCCTCCGCGATCTTCCGGCTGGTCAGGCCCTGGGCCACCCGCTGGGCGACCAGCTGCTCGGCCGCCGTCAGGGCATCGAGGGGCGACGGACCGGCGGGCGCGCCTCCGGTGAAGAGCGCCGTCGCGGTCCGGACGCCCTCGGGCGTCAGATCCCCGTCCACGATCCAGCGGTCGGGGGCGGTGTGTGCCGGCCGGACGTGGTGGGCCGCGGCGTACCCCCAAGGGGCTGCGAGACGCGGCGCACGGACGGCGGCCGCCGCCGCCGCGACCTGGCGCGCCTCGCGCATGCCGCGGTGCTGCGCCACGGAGGCCAGGCCGTCGAGCGCGTCGGCGACGCGCAGCGGCATCGGCATGGCCGCCGCCTGCTCGAGGGCAGTCAGGAACGTGGTGGCGGCCTGGTCGTGGTCGGCCTGGGCGAGCAGGGCGCGCCCGAGCAGCAGCCGGGCCTCCACCGCGTCGCGCCCGAGGCGGGCGGAGTCGGCCAGCGCCACGACGTCGGCTGCCAGCCCGGCTGCCCGGCGGTTCTCGCCCCGCGCGAAGAGGTCGCGAGCATCCTGGGCCAGCACCGGGAGGCGCACCGCCCAGGGGAGCGTCTCCCGGTTGACCGGGCTCGGCTCCCAGTGGGGATCCAGGCTGCGCAGCATCGTCTCGGCGAGGAGGCCGACCCGGTCCTCGGCCAGCTCGCGCGCTTCCGCCACCACGGCACGCGTCGCCGCAACCGCCTCGGCCACCCGCCCCTGCTCGAGGGCGATGCGGGCGAGCAACGTGCGCGCGGAGAGATCGATCCACCGCTCGTCCTGGGCGATGCGCCCCGGCATCGCGTCGTTGGCGGCGGCAGCCGCTTCTGCGAAGCACGCACGGGAGACGTAGACGTCGGCCAGCGTGCGGGTGGCCTGCCGGCGAATGGACCCATCGGGGTCGAGGTCGATGGCGCGCCGGGCCTCGGCCTCCGCTCGCCTCAGGTCGCCGGCGTCGAGGTGCATCTCCGCGCGGATCGAGGCGGTCTTGGCCAGCTGCTCCTCGGGCCGCTCGGCGGCGGACGCCTGCTCGTCGGCGCGGTCGAGCAGCCACAAGCCCTCATAGGTCCCACGCATCTCCGAGGCCGCGATGCCGGCTCGACGCGCGACCTGGGCCCCGATCGCCGGCGGGCCGTCGCCGCTCGTCAGCGCACCCTCGAGGATCTCCAGCGCTTCGCGGGCACGCATGGAGGTGTAGAGCGAGCCGTAGATCCGATTGGCGACGCTGTAGCCGGCCGCTCGGGTCTCCGGATGGGCGCACGCGGTGAGGACCGCCTGGCGCATCGCGGGCAGGTCGGCGAGCCACTCGGCGTCCGCGGCGCCGACGTTGTCGTGCGCCGGGGCGTGGTCCTGCGCCCACCTCAGGAGTCCGGCCTCCACTGCGGCGACGTCCCCGGGCCCGGCCAGGGCGCGCGCCCGCCCCCTGATGGGGGAGAGCATGTCGAAGCGTCCTCGGGAGTCCACCTCGAGCAGGCTGCGCCGCACGAGGTTGCCGGCCAGCTCGGCCGCCTCGGGGACGGGGAGGGCGAGCACCCGGGCGAGCACGCCGAGGCCAGCCGGGAAGTCGAGGACACCGATCCGCCGCAGCGCGGTCGCGCTCGCGTCATCGAGCAGCGCGTGTGCGGAGTCGACCGCCTGGTCGAGGCTCACCGTGGAGATGGCGTTGCTCAGGCCGACCAGCGCCGACTGCACGGCGACCTGCTCGATCAGCAGGGGCAGGCCGCCGGTGGCGCGCAGGAGTCGGCGTACCTCGGTCGCCTGCGTGGCGAGGTCCACCCGCTGCCCACCGGCCGAGCGGATGCACCGCAGGAACAGCTCGACCGCCGGCCCCTCCAGCGGAGAGCGCGCATGGGGCACCGGCAGCGGGCCGACACGTACGACCGACTCGTAGGGCTGGCCGGCGGTGGTCCGCGCCGTCACCACGACGCGTGCGTCGGTGGTGCTGTCGAGCAGCGCCTGGAGGACCGGACCTGCGCCGGTGGCGTCGAGGTCGAGACCGTCCAGCACGAGGAGGCACTCGCGACCGTCCAGGGCGCGGCTGAGGGCTCCGCTGAGCGAGTCGCCGGGCGCAGTCTCCGACCCGAGGCTCTCGAGCGCGGCGACGAGCACGTCGTCGAGGCTGTGCAGGTTGCGCGCGTCGACCCACGAGGCGCTCGCGTCGGCGGCGGCGTGGCGTACGAGGAGGGTCTTGCCGCTTCCGGGCGGCCCGACCACCGTGACCCAGCGGGACTCCGCCATCGCCTCGACCAACGCGCGCTGGACGTCGTCGCGACCGAGGCACGGGGACAGCACCCGCTGAATGTATCTCGCCGCGAAGGAGAGATAGGTAGGACTACGGATGCTGGCACCCGCATGTCTGCGGGAGTCTTCTCGTACGCCGAGGGCGACGGGACCGCACAGGGGACGGTCCCGCAGCCCGTCGGCCGTCTCTATGAGCAGGTCGCGCGTCGTCGGGGGTCGATGCGCGGCCTGCTCTTGTGCTGCCCGGACCTTGCCGCCGCTGCGTAGTCTGTGGCCATGGAACTCGTGCTCGTGCTGGTCGTCCTCGGCGGGCTCACGGCCGTCGCTGTGGCCGCCGGCAAGTCGGGCAAGAAGCGCCAGCTGGCCCGGACCGAGGCCGAGGTCGCTCCGGTCAAGCGGCTGGCCGAGGAGGACGTCACGGCCCTGGGTGTCGAGCTCCAGGACCTCGACATCGACCTCGCCGGTGAGGAGCTCGACCCGGGCGCCAACGCCGACTACCAGCGCGCTCTCGACGCCTACGAGTCCGCCAAGGCCGCGGCAGCCGCCCTCACCCGGCCCGAGGACGTCAGGCACGTCACCGAGATCCTCGAGGACGGGCGCTATGCCATGGCGTGCGTGCGGGCCCGCGTCGCCGGCCAGCCGCTGCCGCAGCGGCGTCCACCCTGCTTCTTCGACCCGCGCCACGGGTTGTCCGTCGCGGATGTGCCGTGGGTTCCCCCGGGTGGCGCCTCGCGCGACGTCCCGGCATGCGCCCTGGACGTCGAGCGGGTGCGGGCCGGTGCCGAGCCCGACATCCGCAAGGTGATGGTGGGGTCGCGGCGCGTGCCCTACTGGCAGGGCGGCCGGGCCTACCAGCCCTACGCCCAGGGCTACTTCGGTGGCTTCGGGCCGATGGACTGGATGTTCATGGGCATGTTGTTCGGCGGCGGCTTCGACGGCCTCGGCGAGGGGATCGGTGCGATCGGCGAGGGGGTCGGCGACCTCTTCAGCGGCATCGGCGACGGCATCGGCGGCCTCTTCGACGGCTTCGACTTCTAGCCCGGTGAGCCTGCACACGACGGTCCTCGGCGACCACGGGTCGACGATCGCCTTCTGTCACGGCCTCTTCGGCCAGGGCAAGAACTGGACGCAGATCGCCAAGGCGCTCAGCCCCGACCACCGCGTCCTCCTCCTCGACATGCCCAACCACGGCCGTTCGCCGTGGACGGAGACCTTCGACTACGTCGAGCTGGCCGACATGGTGGCCTCCCACCTCGAGCCCGAGGCGCCGCTGGCGCTCGTCGGCCACTCGATGGGCGGCAAGATCGCGATGTGCCTGGCCCTGCGCCACCCCGAGCTGGTCGAGCGCCTCGTCGTCGTCGACGTCGCCCCGGTGACGTACGCGAGTGGGCGGGAGTTCGTCGGCTACATCGACACCATGCGCCAGATGGACCTCACGACCCTCGAGCGGCGCGACCAGGCCGAGGAGGCGCTGCGCGAGGCCGTGCCCAACCCGGTGGTGCGCAGCTTCCTGCTGCAGAACCTGCGCCGCAGCGACGACGGCTGGCACTGGCAGCTCAACCTCGACCTGCTCGGCGAGGACATGGACGGCCTCGTCGGCTGGCCGGACGAGAAGCTGGGCGACACGTCGTACGACGGTGCGGTGCTGTGGGTGGGCGGGGCCGGCTCCGACTACATCTCCGACGAGCACGCCGCGGAGATGGACCGGCGGTTCCCGCGCAACCGACGGGTGCTCGTCAAGGGCGCCGGGCACTGGGTGCACTCCGAGCAGCCCGAGGTGTTCCTCGAGGTGCTGCGCCGGTTCGTGCGCTGACCCTGCCAGTCAGGCTGACAGGTCAGGCCTTCTGCCTGGCCCGGTAGGCGGCGACGGCCTCGCGGTTGCCGCAGGTGGTCGAGCAGTAGCGGCGCGAGCGGTTGCGCGAGAGGTCGAGCACGACGTCGTCGCAGTCGTCGGCGGCGCAGCGCGCCAGGCGCGACATCTCGTCGGCGCGGACCACGTCGACCATCGCCATGGCCGTCTCCACGACCACCCGCTCGTCGAGGGGGCGGTCCGGGTCGACGGCGTGCAGGTGCCAGTCCCAGTGGTCGTGGCGCTGGAGCTGGGGGAGGGCCTTGGCCTTGGCCAGCATGCCGTTGACCATCTCCGCGGCGTCGTCGCGCTCGGCCAGGAGCAGGGCCCTCAGAGCGGGCCGGAGGCGGCGTACGGACTCGAGCTCGGCGGGGGTCGCGTCGTGACGCCCGGTGTAGGACCAGGACTGGAGGAAGGCGGACAGGTCGTCGACCGAGCCGAGGGGCTGCCCCGGCGCGTCGGTCGAGTTCACCAGGGCGACCGCTGCCTGGAGCGCCGCGTCGGTGTCATCCGTGAAAAGCACGTTGACACATTACACGAGCACGTCCTAATGTCATGACCGTGACGGCTATGACACATGACACGACCTCGTCCCGGACGGCCGTCGGCCTGCTGCTCGCCTTCGCGTCCGCCACCACGTTCGGGATGTCCGGCGTGCTCGCACGTGGTCTGATCGACTCCGGGTGGAGCGCGGGTGCGGCGGTGACGGTGCGCACCGCGATCGCCGCGACCGTGCTCATCGTGCCGGGCGTGCTGGCGCTCCGCGGACGCTGGCACCTGGTCCGCGACAACGCCGGCCTGGTCACGATCTACGGCGTCGCGGCGGTGGCCGGCGCCCAGCTCTGCTACTTCTACGCCGTCACCTACATGCAGGTGAGCGTCGCGCTCCTGCTCGAGTACACCGCGCCGGTCGCCGTCGTGCTGTGGCTGTGGCTCAGGCACGGTCACCGGCCCTCTCGCCTCACCATCCTGGGCGCGGCGATCGCGGCCGTCGGCCTGGTGCTGGTGCTCGACGTGGTCTCCGGAGCCGAGCTGAGCACGGTGGGAGTCCTCTGGGCGCTCGGTGCGATGGTCGGTGCCGCGACCTACTTCGTGATCTCCGCCGACGAGAGCAACGGGCTGCCCGGGATCAGCCTGGCCGCGGGTGGGCTGCTCGTCGCCGGCGCCGTGCTGCTCGCAGCGGGTGGCCTGGGGTTGTTGCCGCTGCGTGCCTCCACCGCTCCCGCTGTGTACGACGGCCACGCCGTCCCGTGGTGGCTGCCGGTCCTGGCCCTCGGCCTGGTCACCGCGGCGTTCGCCTACGTGACCGGCATCGAGGCCGGTCGCCGACTCGGCAGCAGGCTGGCCTCGTTCGTGGCGCTCGGCGAGGTGCTGGCCGCCGTGGTCTTCGCGTGGCTGGTGCTCGGCGAGCTGCCCCGCCCGATCCAGCTGGCCGGCGGCCTGCTCGTCCTGGCCGGCGTCGTGGTGGTCAAGCTGGGGGAGACGCGCGCGCCACTGGTGGCCGAGCCCGAGCCCGAGCCGAGGCCGGAGCCGGAGTCCGTCAGCGGGCGTCCTGCCGCTTGAGGAACACCTCGCGGTGCAGCAGGAGCAGCGCCGCGGCGACCGGAACCGCCAGCAGGGCCCCGATGACGCCCATCAGCGCGCCACCGACGAGCGCCGCCACCACGGTCACCGAGCCCGGGATGTCCACGGACTTCTTCATGATCCGGGGGTAGATGACGTAGGACTCCATCTGCTGGTAGGCCAGGTAGTAGATCAGCGCCACCAGTGCGACGGTCGGTGAGACCGTCAGGGCCAGCAGCGTCATGATCACGCCCGAGACGATCGCTCCGACGACGGGGATCAGCGAGAAGAGTCCGACGACGAAGGCGAGCGCGAAGGCGTAGTCGCCCAGGCCGACGATGAAGGAGAACAGGAGCGTGCTGATGCCGGCGCACAGGGCGACGAGGAACGCGCCGGCGACGTAGGCGCCGGTGGAGCGGATGATCCGGTCGCCGAGGTCGCTCACGCGGGGGCGCTTGGACGCGGGCGCGAGGGAGTACGCGGCGTGCTTGATGCTCGGGAGCGAGGCCAGGAAGTAGATCATCAGCACGAGGACGATCAGGCTGTTGGTCAGGGCGGAGAGCACCTTGAGCCCGACGCCCAGGGCGCCTCCGAACAGCCTCTCGCCGAAGTTGCCGTCCTCGATGTAGTCGCGGGCCCGGGCGATCACGTCGTACTTGTCGTCGAGACGCTGGACCTGGCCGTTGGCCTGCAGGTCGTCGAGCCACCCCGGCGCGTTGCGCGTGATCTGTGCGATCTGCTCACTGATGACCGGAGCGACCGCGACGACGAAGAGCGCGAGCACGCTGATCACGACGACGAGCACGAGCAGGACCGACAGGCCTCGCCTCATGCCGCGGCGCATGAAGAACTCCACGACGGGATTGAGGCCGATCGCGAGGAACATGGACATCACGAGCAGCACCAGGATCGAGGAGATGCTCTGCAGCTGCTGGGCCAGGAAGATCGCCACCAGGGCGCCCAGGGCGCCGTAGAAGCCGATGTTGAACGGCGTGTGCCGGAGCAGCGTCGGCTGGGTGGCAGGCGCGACGGGGACGTAGGGCGCGGGTGTGGCCTCGTCGACCACGAGGTCCGTGGCGTCGTCGATCTGCTCGGCGATGACGGCGGCGGACCTGGCCACCGTGGCGTCGTCGATCTGCTCGGCGATGACGGCGGCGGACCTGGCCGACTCCTCAGCGGAGTCCGCTGCGGCCTCGGCACGGTCCGCCTCGTCGCTCACCTGCTCGACGACCTTCTCCACGGCCTGCTCGACGCGCTGCGGTGCTGTGGGCGCCGGCACGGGCTCGGAGTCCCGGGTGCCCATCGCCTCCAGGAGCCGAGAGCGCCAGCTCAGGACTCGTCCTTGTCGAACCCGGCGACGACGTCGCGCAGGGCGCCGAGCTGGGCGGTGATCGCGTCACGGCGCTTGGTCACGCGCTCGACCTCCGCCTGGATGTTGGCCAGCTCGCGCTCGGCCTCGGCGATCCGCGTCGCGTTGATCGAGTCGGCCTGGGTGCGGGCGGACGCCACGACCTGCTCGGCCTCGCGCCGCGCACGCGTCAGCAGGCCCTCGGCCTCGTTCTGGGCCTGCTGGCGGTGGGCGTTGGCCTGGGCGGTGGCCTCGCGCGCCCGCTGCTCGGCAGCCGTGGCCCGGTCCTCGGCCTCGGCGACCAGGCGCTGGGTCTCGGAGGTCGCGTTGCTGTGGTGCTCGGCGGCCTCGCGGGTCAGCCGCTCCTTCTCGACGGCCAGGGTGCGCCGTGCCTCCTGCACCTCGCGGTCGGCGGCAGCGCGGGCCTGCTCGGCCTCGCGGACCGCCGTCGTACGCAGCTCCTTGGTCTCCTGCTGGGCCGCGAGCCGGAGCTGGTCGGCCTCGCGCTTGGCGGCCGCGAGGATGTCCTCGGCCTCGGACCTGGCCAGGCTCCGCTCGGTCTCGGCGTCGGTGGTGAGCCGCGAGCGCATCTCGTCGAGCTCCTTGAGCTGCACCATCCGCATGTCGTCGGCCTCGCGTGCGGCGTCGGCGCGGATGCTGCGGGCGTCGCGCTCGGCCTGGGCGCGGATCTCGGCCGCGTCGCGCTGGGCCGCCGTACGGACGTCGTTGGCCTCGTCCTCGGCCAGCTTGAGCATGGACGTCGCGCGGCCGCCGAGGCCGGCGTACGTCGGGTTGAGGTTCTCCTGCAGCTCGCTGCGCAGCCGCTCCAGCTCGCCCTCGAGCTCGATGACCCGCTGCTCGCTGCTCGCCAGGCTGGTGGCCAGGCCGGACTTCTCGCTCAGGAGCTGGCCCATGCGCTGGTCGACGGCGGTCTTGTCGTAGCCGCCGCGACGCACCAGCGGCAGGGGCGCCGCGGCGGGTGCGGGCCTCGGGGCGGCCACGGGGGCCTGAAGGCGGGTCTGGGGAGCGGCTGGAGAGCCGCTCTGGGGCTGGGGGGTGGGAGCCGACGCCGGGGGCGGGATCACCGGGGTGCGACGGGTGCGCTCGGGATCGGGCGTGACCTCGGCGGGCTCAGCGACCTCGGCGTCGGCGGGTCCGGCGTCGACAGGCTGGGCGTCGACAGGCTGGGCGTCCACAGGCTCGGCCTCGACAGGTGGCGCGTCGACGGGCTCGTCCTTCGGGATGACCGGGAGGACCTGGGTCGCCTCCGCTGCGTCGTCAGTGGACTCCGGCTCGTCGAAGATGGACAGGCCCTGGTCGCGGCTCATGCTGCGGCACCCACTCTCGGTTCGTACGGTCTGCGTCATGCCCAGTGTGTCCGATGGCCGAAGCCAAACACACCCCGGCTCGCGGATAGTCCGCGAACCGGGGTGGTCGGTGGCTGTTCGACGTCGGGTGGGACGCCCGGTCAGACGCCGCGGAACCGGTTGATCGCGGTCTCGTGCTGGGCGCGCATCTCGTGGTCGAGGACGCCGAGGCCCTCCTCTGGGGCCAGGCAGAGGACGCCGACCTTGCCCTGGTGGGCGTTCTGGTGGACGTCGAGCGAGGCCTGGCCGACCTCGTCGAGGCGGTAGGTGCGCGACAGCGTGGGGTGGATCTTGCCCTTGGCGATGAGGCGGTTGGCCTCCCACGACTCGCGGTAGTTGGCGAAGTGGCTGGAGATGATCCGCTTGAGGTTCATCCACAGGTAGCGGTTGTCGTACTCGTGCATGTAGCCCGAGGTCGACGCGCACGTGGTGATGGTGCCGCCCTTGCGGGTCACGAACACCGAGGCGCCGAAGGTCTCGCGGCCGGGGTGCTCGAAGACGATGTCGATGTCCTCGCCGCCGGTGAGCTCGCGGATCTTCGCCCCGAACCGCTTCCACTCCTTCGGGTCCTGCTGGGTGCCCTCGTCGTTCCAGAACCGGTAGTCCTCCTCGGAGCGGTTGATGATCAGCTCCGCGCCCATGCTGCGGGCGATGGCGGCCTTCTCCTCGTTGGAGACCACGCACACCGGGGTGGCGCCGCCGTTGAGGGCGTACTGGGTCGCGAAGCCGCCGAGGCCGCCGGACGCGCCCCAGATCAGCACGTTGTCGCCCTGCTTCATGTCGCCGCCGTTCTTGGACACGAGCTGGCGGTACGCCGTGCAGTTGACGAGGCCGGGGGAGGCGGCCTCCTCCCAGGTGAGGTGCTCGGGCTTGGGCATGAGCTGGTTGGCCTTGACCATGGCCACGTCGGCCAGGCCGCCGAAGTTGGTCTCGAAGCCCCAGATCCGCTGCTCGGTGTCGAGCATCGTGTCGTTGTGGCCGTCGGGACCCTCGAGCTCGACGGAGAGGCAGTGGGCGACGACGCGGTCGCCCGGCTTCCACTTCGTCACGCCGGGCCCGGTCTTGAGCACCACGCCGGACAGGTCGGAGCCGACCACGTGGTAGGGCAGGTCGTGGCGCTTGGTCAGCTCGGAGTTGCGTCCGTAGCGCTGGAGGAAGCCGAAGGTGGAGACCGGCTCGAAGATCGAGGTCCACACGGTGTTGTAGTTGATGGCGCTGGCCATCACCGCGACGAAGGCCTCGCCCGGTCCGAGCTCGGGCAGGGGGACCTCGTCGACGTGGAGGGACTTGCGGGGGTCCTTCTCCTTCGCCGTCAGGCCCTCGAACATGTCCACCTCGTCCTTCTTCACGAAGGCGGCGCGGTAGGACTCGGGCAGCTCCAAGGAGGCGAAGTCCTCCGAGGTGGCGTTCCCGGACTGGATGGCTTCGAGGATGTTCTGCACGGGTGTCTCCTGGTGAGGCATCGGTGGCGCGATCGTGGTCAAGATACCGGTGAGTAACCTTGTGTGGGGCGGGCTGTGAGATAGGTCGCGCTCGGCGGGCCGGCTCGGTCAGTGCTGGTTCTGCGCCGGCTCGACCAGCTCGACCAGCACGCCGCCGGCGTCCTTGGGGTGGATGAAGTTGACCCGGCTGTCGGACGTGCCACGCTTCGGGGCGTCGTACAGCAGTCGCAGTCCGCGCTCGCGGAGGACGCCGGCCACGTGCTCCACGTCCTCGACCCGGAAGGCGAGCTGCTGGAGGCCCGGACCGTTGCGGTCGAGGAACTTGGCGATCGTCGAGTCGGGGGAGAGCGGCGCCAGCAGCTGGATGCAGGACCCCGCCGGGTTCGTGGCACGGTCGCCGACCCCGACCATCGCCTCCCGGACGCCCTGCTCCTCGTTGGTCTCCTCGTGGAGGACCTGCATGCCGTAGGCGTCGCGGTAGAACGCCACGGCCTCGTCGAGGTCGGGCACGGCGATCCCGACGTGGTCGATGGCGGTGAAGAGGTGCCGGACCTCGCTGAGTCGGTCGTCGGTCTGCTCGGGGGCGCTCATGGAGCACATGGTGGCGGACACCGGCACGGGGCGCGAGGGGGTGTGACGTGTGCCTCACGACGGCCGGGCCGGAGACCCTCCCGGTCGAGGTGCCTCGATGGGTATCGTCGATCGGAGAACGCTGAGCACCACCCCACCCCCGCACTGCCTGGAGGAAAAACCCATGTCTGGTTCCGTGATCGTCGCTGGGGCTCGCACCCCGATCGGCCGCCTCCTCGGCGGCCTCAAGGACCAGTCGGCAGCCGACCTCGGCGGCGTGGCCATCAAGGGTGCGCTGGAGAAGGCCGGCGTCAGTGGCGAGCAGGTCGACTACGTGATCATGGGCCAGGTCATCCAGGCCGGCACGGGCCAGATCACCGCCCGCCAGGCCGCGGTCAAGGGCGGCATCCCGATGACCGTCCCCTCGATCACGATCAACAAGGTGTGCCTCTCCGGCATCAACGCGATCGCGATAGCCGACCAGCTGATCCGCGCCGGCGAGCACGAGATCGTCGTCGCCGGCGGCATGGAGTCGATGACCCAGGCGCCTCACCTGCTGCCGAAGAGCCGAGAAGGCTTCAAGTACGGCGACACCGCGCTGGTCGACTCGATGGCCTACGACGCGCTCTATGACCAGTTCACCCACCAGGCGATGATCAACCTGACCGAAGGCTGCAACGGCGCCGGTGCCAACCTGAGCCGCGAGGAGCAGGACGCGTTCTCTGCCCAGTCGCACCAGCGTGCGGCGCTCGCCTGGAAGAACGGCGTGTTCGACGACGAGGTCGTGCCGGTGACCATCTCCACCCGCAAGGGCGACATCACAGTGGCCGAGGACGAGGGCGTGCGCGGTGACACCACCGTCGACTCCCTCTCCCGCCTGCGCCCGGTGGCGAAGGACGGCACCATCACGGCCGGCTCCGCCTCGCAGATCTCCGACGGCGCCTGCGCCGTCGTCGTGATGAGCAAGGCCAAGGCCGAGGAGCTCGGGCTGACCTGGCTCGCGGAGATCGGCGCCTCCGGCCAGGTCGCCGGCCCCGACTCCTCCCTGCAGCTCCAGCCCGCCAACGCGATCAGCAAGGCCGTGGAGAAGGAGGGCATCGCGGTCTCCGACATCGACCTCTTCGAGCTCAACGAGGCCTTCGCAGCCGTCGGCATCGAGTCGGCCCGTCAGCTCGGCGTCGACCAGGACAAGGTCAACGTCAACGGCGGCGCGATCGCGCTCGGCCACCCGGTGGGCATGTCCGGGGCCCGGATCGTGCTGCACCTGGCTCTCGAGCTCCAGCGCCGCGGCGGTGGCGTCGGTGCCGCCGCGCTCTGCGGTGGCGGCGGCCAGGGCGATGCGCTGATCATCCGCGTCCCCGCCTCATGAGCCGGGGTGTGAGGCAGGCGTGAGCCGACGGGGGACCCTCGACGTCCCCGACCTCGTCGCTCGGGCGCGCCAAGGAGACCCAGCGGCCGTCGCCCGCCTGATCACGCTGGTCGAGGACGCCTCCCCGCTCCTGCGAGAGGTGATGTCGGCACTGCGCGAGCACACCGGGCGCGCCCACGTGCTCGGCATCACCGGCGCCCCCGGCGTGGGCAAGTCCACCTCGACCAACGCGCTGGTGTCGGCGATGCGACGCGCCGGCAAGCGGGTGGGCGTCCTCGCGATCGACCCGTCCTCACCCTTCTCGGGCGGCGCCCTCCTCGGTGACCGCGTCCGGATGGGGGACCACGCGCTCGACCCGGACGTCTACATCCGCTCGATGGGCGCGCGCGGGCACCTCGGCGGCCTGGCCTGGTCGACCCCGCAGGCGGCGCGCGTCCTCGACGCCGCAGGGTGTGACGTGGTGATCGTGGAGACGGTCGGCGTCGGGCAGAGCGAGGTCGAGGTGGCCGGACTGGCCGACACCACGTTGGTCCTGCTCGCGCCCGGCATGGGCGACGGCATCCAGGCCGCGAAGGCCGGCATCCTCGAGATCGGGGACGTGTACGCCGTCAACAAGGCCGACCGGGAGGGTGCCGACCGCACCCGTCGTGAGCTGCGGACGATGCTCTCGATGGCCGAGCGCCGCGAGGGCGCGTGGCGACCGCCCGTCCTGCAGACAGTGGCGAGCACGGGGGAGGGGATCGACGAGCTGCTCGCGGAGGTCGATCGCCATGCCGCGTGGCTCGAGGGGTCCGGCGAGCTGGCTCGGCGCCGTACGGACCGGGCGCGACGCGAGGTCGAGGCGATCGCGCTGGCGACGCTGCGCGCGCGCTGGGGTGAGGCAGGGGGCAGCGCCGACCTGGACACCCTCGCCGGGCGGGTGGCGACCGGTGACGTGGATCCCTACGCCGCGGCCGACGAGCTGCTGGCTCAGGGCTGAGCAGCCAGCAGCTCGCCGAGGTCCTCGGCCGCTCGCTGGGTCCAGGCGTGCAACAGCGGGGGGCTGACCCCTTCGGCGGTCACGGAGAGCAGGTGGTGCTGCTGCGGAGGTCCGGGCACCCAGGCGATCACGGTGTGTCGCTGGTCCGCGGTGAGCTCGATGGTCTCGACCCCGGCGGAAGGGGTCCGTGCCGCGAACGCCGAACCGGTCTCGAAGGAGACTCGGGGCACGTCCGACCTCGGGAGGCCGAAGGTCGCCACCGCGGACCCGTCCGCAGTGCACAACAACGCGGACGAGGGGCCCTCGATCGCACGCAGCACCTCCACGAGCGACTCCCACAGCGTCTGTACGCCGGCGAGTGGCGCGGATCCACCGGAGCGGACCTGGTGGCGGCGATGGTGGGACGCGCGTCCCACCCAGGACGCACCGCCCCTCAACAAGGGCGGTGGGATGAGGGGAGCGGCCATCGGCGGGTCCTTCCAAGTGACGAGGTGGCGACGGAGCCCGAGGCGGCGGCGAGTCCTTGTGGATCTCTTGTTGCTTTCGTGTGGATGGAATGTAACTGCGAGTCGGCGGTGTCCGGTGCGATATGCGAGAACTCGGGACGTCGAAAAGCGCTCGCTCGTACTCTGCGCCGCCGCAGCAGGTCGACGAGCCCGACCGGGAGCTCGTCGGGGTCAGCTGATCCGCAGGGTCTGGCCGGTGATGCGCGACGCGGCGCTGCTGGCGAGGAAGAGGGTCGCGTCGGCCACGGAGTCGCTCGCCCGCTGCTGCTGGGTGCGGACGAGGGTGCCGCCCGCGACCCGGCTGCCGCCGATGAGCTCCGACGGGGGCGCGTACTGCCGGGGGAACACCGAGCGCGGGGCCTGCAGCACGGAGTTCACGCGCACGCCCAGGCCGGCCCAGTTGTCGCCGGCGCGGGCGGTCGACTCCACGATCTCGGCCTGCGCCGCCTCCGGTGTCGAGGACAGCTCCAGCCACGTGCGTACGGCGCCGGTGTTGACGACGCAGCCACCGCCGAGCGCCGGGCTGTGGCTGAGCTTGAACCGCAGTCGGGTGGTGAGGAACGTCGGCCCCAGCAACCCGGAGCGGGCGGCCTCGGCGACGAAGGCCTGCTCGCCCGGCGGCAGGCCGTAGGGGAGGTTGCAGGTCGCGGCGAGCACCAGCACGTCGAGGTGGTCGATGGCCCCGACGAGGTGGTCGATGGACTCCTGCCGCGCCAGGTTGACCGACTCGTAGTCGAACGGCGAGAGGTCGGTGTCGTAGAGCTCGCGCAGCATCATCGTGCCGGTCACCGTGACCGAGGCCCCGGACCGCGCGAAGGACGAAGCGATGGCGTGACCCTCGCCGCGCGTCCCGCCGACGACGAGCACCTCGTAGCCGGTGAAGTCGTATGACCCCGATGTCATGCCGTGGTGCCCCTCCCAATAACCCCGCGGCATGTTCTACCACGCGGTAGGGGTGTGGAGATAGGTGAGGCTGTGCTCATCTCGGACACACCCCGGCAGATTCAGGCCACATCGTCCCCGAGCACCACATCACCCTCATGGAGGGGATCCGCGAGGTCGGGCCGGCCGCCCCTCACCGCCGCGAAGGTCCAGAGCTTGTTGAGGACGAAGGACACCGGCATCACCAGCGCGATGACGATCAGCTGGGACCAGTAGAGCCGGGTCCGCAGGCCGGTCGAGTCGTCGAAGACGCTGGTCGGCAGGCTCACCGGCGACTGCGGGTGCATCAGCATGGTGAGCAGGGCCAGGCCGACGGCCTGTCCGCCCAGACCGACCACCAGGAACGGCCAGTACTCGGGCCACCATCGGGACTGCCGGTTGCTGTGGAACGTCCACGAGCGGTTGAGCTGGAAGTTGAAGAGGTTGGCGACGAGGAACGCGAGCGTCGAGTAGACGTGGTACCAGCGGAGGTTGAACTCGGAGACACCCAGCCCGACCACCGCGTCGTCGAAGTGGGGGCCCAGCCTGCGCACCACGATCAGCGTCAGCAGGTTGACCAGCACCCCCAGGACGCCCACCACACCGAAGCGCAGGAGCAGGTTCAGGTTGCGCCGGTGCCGCGCGAACAACGCGGCCCCGCGAGATCCCATGCACCCGAGGCTACCGACCCCCGGTGCCCCTCATGACACGTCTCTCTAGGATTGTCCGCATGACGCAGCAGCCGTTCAGCCGCCCGGGAGCCATCGACCTCTCCGGCCTGGGGAAGCAGCCTGCCCCGCAGGCCGGCGCGCCCGCCGGGACATCGACCAGCAGGTCCACCGGTACGACGGCGGGTGGCGGGTTGTCGTACACCGTGGTCGTGGACGAGCAGAGCTTCCAGGGTTTGCTCGAGCAGTCGATCACCGCGCCGGTGCTCCTGGCGTTCTACTCGCGCACCCGGATGCCCGAGAGCGGCCAGCTCGCCGACGACCTCGCGACCGTGGTGGAGGAGCACGACGGGCGCTACCTCCTCGGCCTGGTCGACATCGACGCGGCGCCGCAGATCGCCCAAGCCATGCAGATCCCCTCGATCCCGCTCGTGGTGGCCGTCGTCGACGGCCGGCCGATGCCGCTGCTGCAGGACCCCCTGCCGATCGACGAGCTGCGCACCGCGCTGACCCAGGTCGGCCAGCAGCTCACCGCCCAGGGGATCACCGGGCGCCACCAGCCTCGCTCCAGCGCGCCGCCCGCCGCCGAGGGCGAGGAGGAGGTCGTCGACCCGCGCTACGCGCCCGCCCAGGACGCCCTGGCAGCCGGCGACATCGATCGTGCGGTGGCGGAGTACCAGAAGCTCGTCGACTCAAACCCGGCCGACGTGGAGGCGGTGGGTGGCCTGGCCATCGCGAAGGTCATGCAGCGCACGCAGGGCGTGGACCTCGCACAGGCCCGGGCCGCCGCGGCCGAGAACCCCGACGACGTGGACGCGCAGACCATGGTCGCGGACCTCGACATGCTCGGCGGGCACGTCGACGACGCCTTCAACCGGCTGGTCAACCTGGTCGCGCGCACGGCCGACCCGGACCGGTCGCGGGCGCGCGACCACCTGCTCGGCCTCTTCGCGGCGGTCGGCAACGACGACCCGCGCGTCCTCGCCGGGCGTCGCAACCTCGCGTCCGCCCTCTTCTGACAGCGTCGCTGATCAGCGCCGGTCGAGGACCGACCGCCCGGCCTCGAGCCGGGCGACCGGCACCCGGAACGGCGAGCACGACACGTAGTCGAGGCCGATCCGGTCGAAGAAGTGCACCGACAGCGGGTCGCCGCCGTGCTCACCGCACACCCCGACCTTGAGGTCGGACTTGGTCTCCCGCCCCTTCGTCGTCCCCATCTCGACCATGCCGCCGACCCCCAGCTGGTCGAGCGACTCGAACGGTGAGACGTCGAAGATCCCGCGCTCGAAGTAGCGCGAGAAGAACGCGGCCTCGACGTCGTCGCGGGAGAAGCCCCACGCCATCTGGGTGAGGTCGTTGGTGCCGAAGGAGAAGAAGTCGGCGGCCTTGGCGATCCGGTCGGCGAGGAAGGCCGCGCGGGGGAGCTCGATCATCGTGCCGATGGTGATCTCGAGCTTGGCACCCCTCGACTCCTGGACGTCCTTGATGACCTGCTCGATCTCGGCGCGGACGATCTCGAGCTCCCGCACGCTGGCCACCAGCGGCACCATGATCTCGGGCCTCGGCGTGCCGTGGACGGCCATCCGGTCGGCGGCGGCCTCGGCGATCGCACGCGCCTGCATCCGGAACAGGCCGGGGATCTGGATGCCGAGGCGGACACCGCGCAGGCCCAGCATCGGGTTCTGCTCGTGGAGGCGGCGTACGTGCGTGAGGAGCCTCGTGGCGTGCTCGTCGACCTCGCCCCGCTCCTCGGCGAGCGCCACCTCGACGCTCAGCTCTGTCAGGTCGGGGAGGAACTCGTGCAGTGGCGGGTCGAGCAGCCGGATGGTCACCGGCAGGCCGTCCATCGCCTCGAGGATCTCGGTGAAGTCCTGTCGCTGGAGCGGCAGCAGCTCGGCGAGCGCGGCCTCCTGGCCGTCGTCGCCCTCCGCGACGATCAGCTTCTCGACGAGCTCTCGCCGCTCGCCGAGGAACATGTGCTCGGTGCGGCACAGGCCGATGCCCTGGGCGCCGAAGCGACGGGCGCGGGCCGCGTCCTCGGGGGTGTCGGCGTTGGTGCGCACTCGCAGCCGGCGTGCGCCGTCGGCGTGGGCCATGATCCGCGAGACGGCCAGCGCGAGGTCGTCGTCCAGCTTCTCGCCCTCGAAGTGGCGCACGACGACGGAGTCGGCCACCGGGACGGCCCCGGCGAACACCTGACCTGTGGTCCCGTCGATCGAGATGACGTCGCCCTCGCGGACGGTCTCGCCACCGCGTACGCGGAACTCCTTGGCCTTGGTGTCGACGTCGAGCGACTCGGCGCCGCACACGCACGTACGTCCCATGCCGCGGGCCACGACGGCGGCGTGCGACGTCTTGCCGCCGCGGCTGGTGAGGATGCCGCGGGCCGCGACCATCCCGCGCAGGTCGTCGGGGTTGGTCTCCTTGCGGACCAGGATGACGTCCTCGCCGCGCTCGGCCCACTCCACGGCGGTGTCGGAGTCGAAGACGCACTTGCCGACCGCGGCGCCGGGGGAGGCGTTCATGCCGGTGGCGAGCAGGGTGCGCTCGGACGTCTCGTCGAAGCTCGGGAACATCAGCTGGGCCAGCTGGTCGCCGGTGACGCGCAGGACGGCCTCGTCCATCTGGATCAGGCCCTCGTCGACCATGTGGATCGCGATCCGGAAGGCTGCCTCCGGGGTGCGCTTGCCGACGCGGGTCTGGAGCATCCAGAGCCTGCCCCGCTCGACGGTGAACTCGATGTCGCACATGTCGCGGTAGTGGCGCTCGAGCCGCGTCATGATGCCGATCAGCTCGTCGTACGACGTTTGGTCGATGTCGGCCATGTCGGCCAGCGAGACGGTGTTGCGGATGCCGGCGACGACGTCCTCGCCCTGGGCGTTCTGCAGGTAGTCGCCGTAGACGCCCTGCTCACCGCTCGCGGGGTCGCGGGTGAAGGCCACGCCGGAGCCGGAGTCCATCCCGAAGTTGCCGAAGACCATCGCCTGCACGTTGACGGCCGTGCCGAGGTCCTCGGGGATGCGCTCCTGGCGGCGGTAGAGGCGGGCGCGGTCGGTGTTCCAGGAGTCGAAGACGGCCCGGATCGCCAGGTCCAGCTGCTCCCGCGGGTCCTGCGGGAAGTCCCGGCCGGTCTGGTCCTTGATGATGACCTTGAAGGTCTCCACGAGGTCGCGCAGGTCGTCGGCGTCGAGGTCGAGGTCGGACTCCGTGCCCTTGGCGCGCTTGGCGTCGTCGAGGGCCTCGGAGAAGAGCTCGGAGTCCACGTCGAGGACGGTGCCACCGAACATCTGGAGCAGGCGTCGGTAGGAGTCCAGCGCGAAGCGCTCGTCCTCGCTGCGGGCGGCGAGGCCACCCACCGACGTGTCGTTGAGCCCGACGTTGAGGACGGTCTCCATCATCCCCGGCATGGAGAACTTGGCGCCCGAACGCACGGAGACGAGCAACGGGTCGTCGGCGTCACCCAGCCGCTTGTCCATGGCGGACTCGAGCGTCGCCAGGTGGTCGGTGACCTCCTCGGCCAGACCGTCCGGCTCCCCGCCCTCGGCGAGGTAGGCCCGGCAGGTCTCCGTGGAGATCGTGAAGCCCGGTGGCACGGGGAGCCCGAGCGTCGTCATCTCGGCGAGGTTCGCCCCCTTGCCGCCGAGGAGGTCCTTCTGGTCCTTGCTGCCCTCTGAGAATTCGTAGACCCAAGCCATGAAGGCATCCTGCCTCAGCGGCCGGACTCCGTATACGGCTGGTTGCCGCCGACCGCCGCGCGCACGCGTCGCGCGGTGAAGTCGGCGGCGAGCTCGTCGACCTCCTCCAGCGTGCAGAACCGGGCGTCGCGGATCTCTCGCTCCTGCTTGACCACCTCGTCGAGGACGTCCGCGGGACGGGTGCCCCCGTCGAAGACGAGGCAGACGGCGTCGTCCCAGCCACCCCACGCCGGCAGCCAGTCGGTCAGCAGGAGGCCCGTCGGCTCGATGTCGAGGCCGAGCTCCTCCTCGACCTCGCGCTGCACGGCCAGCCGCGGGGACTCGCCGACCTCGACGACACCGCCGGGCAGGTCCCAGTCGCGCTTGTAGGTCAGCTGGCACAGCAGCACGCGACCCTCGGGGTCGCGCACGAGCATCTGCGAGATCGCGCGCTTGCGGGGGAGGAAGGAGTTGAGCAGGGACCGGAAGCTCTCCGGGTCGCTCAGGGGTGGGTCGCTCACGAGGCGGGCGTAGACGGCGTACGACGTCGCGTCAGGCCGGTCGCCCATGCCCGGGGTCACCCGCTGCACACCTTCGAGGCGCAGGCCGGCGCGGGTGGCGACGCGTCGGCTCGCGTCGTTGCGCGGGTCGATCCGCGCCTCGACCCGCTGCAGGCCCAAGCCACCCTGGTCGACGTCGGTGAAGGCCCAGTCGACCAGGATCCGCACGGCCCTGGCCGCGAAGCCATGGCCGCGCTGGCCGGCGTACAGGGTCCAGCTGAGGCTCGCGCCCAGCTTCCCCTGCCGGGTCGCCTCGACGCTGCCGACCGGAGCGCCCTCGTGCTCGATGACGAAGGACGTGCGGCGCCGGTCGGCGGCGAAGTCGTCGCGCCAGTCCTGGATCGCGCGGCGATGGCTCTCCAGGGTGACGTCGTGGGGCTCCCACCCGAACCAGAGCGCCATCTCGTCGTCGTGCCCGGCCACGGCGGCCTCCACGTCGTCGTCGCGCCACGGTCGCAACGTGACCGTGCCGTCGGTCAGCGTCGGCTGGTCATCAGGCACGGCTTCACCCTAGCGAGAATGCCCACGCGCCCTTCGCCGCCGCCGCTTCATCATGGGATGTAGGCGAACCAGCACTTCCCCATGTCAATTGACGCAGGGGAGTGCGGGTTGATCGACATCCCATGATGAACAGTCAGCCTCGGGAGGCGGACGTCCTGCCAGTACGCCCTCAGCTCGCCGCCGACATCAGACGGCGCAGCCGCTGGGCGGTCCGTGCCGGCTCGCTGAGGTCGGACCAGACAAGTCTGACCATCCACGCTCCGGTGACCTCTCGCAGACGGTCTTCACGCTGCTTCTCCTTGAACACCACCTCGCCCGGGTCCTGGTCGGGCTTGAGCAAGCGGCCGTACTTGACCTTGCCGTCGAACTCACCGAGTCCACGAAGCCTGGGCCATCCCCAATCGGTGCGCCCGACGAGCTCTCCGCGGTCGTGGACCTCGAACTGCAAGGTGGGTGCCGGCAGGTTCTGGGTCCAGAAGAGCCAGAGCCCCCGCGACTCGCCCACCGACTCGGCCTTGTCGGTGCACATGCGGACGGGGACGTGAAGGTGGCGCACGCGGGGCCAGTGCGCCATCAGGTCGAACTGCGCACCGATGTCCTGGAGGCCGCACCGCCGGCGGTGGAGTGCTGAGTTCAGGCAGACGAGTGCACTCTCAGGCGTCCCCAACGTCCCGGCCTCGAGGACGCAGCGGGCTGGTGCCAGCACGCGCATGCCGTCGACCATCCCCACTTCGTGGTCCGCGACGAACCCCTCGTGGTGGACCACATCACCCTCGATCCTGCCGGCCCCGCCGTCGAGCCGGGTGACGTGCACGCGGTCCAGCGGGAGTCCCCACACAGCGATCCGCTGGGCGACGCATGCCGACGTGTGACTCAGAGCGACGTCATCGCCCAACGAGTCGAGCACCGCCCGGCATCGCATCAGGTGACGTTGTTCCTCCGTGCTGGAGGACCAGATGTCGGGGAACGTGTAATAGCCACGACGTATGCGGAACCATCGCCCGGCGCGCGCCTCCTTGGTGACGGCGCGGTCGTCGAAACCCGCCGCGCGGGCGTGGGCCCGGGTGAAGAATCCGAGATCGAGGCAGATCGCTCGCAGAGGGTCATCCATCACCTCAGGATCGACGTCCACGTCGCGCGTGTCCTGGGCGTAACGCTTGCGCTGGGGACAACTCGGCGTACGGCTGGGCTGGGGACGAGCGGTGGCGTCGGACTCCTGCTGACGCTTCACCATGGGATGCAGGCGAACCAGCACTTCCCCATGTCAATTGACGCAGGTGAGTGCGGGTGGACCGACATCCCATGATGAACAGGCAGCGGCGGGGAGGCCCTCAGGGCATCACGTCGAAGCGGGCCATCATCCCGTGGTCCTCGTGGTCGAGCATGTGGCAGTGGATCATGAACGCGCCGGTGTAGTCGGTGAACCGGGCGGCCACCTCGACCTCCTCCCCGGGCTCGAGGCGCCAGGTGTCCTCCAGTCCGCGCTCCCAGGGCGGTGGCGCCTTGCCGTCGCGCCGCAGGGTGCGCCACTGCTGGGCATGGATGTGGACGTAGTGGGTCACGTCGCTGGTGTTGCGGAAGCGCCAGCGCTCGACGGTGCCCAGGCGTGCGCGGTGGTCGACCCGCTCGGGGTCGAAGGCCCGACCGTTGATGGACCAGAAGGTGCCGTGGCGGTCGTTCCCGTCGAGGCCGAAGGTCCACGTCCTCGCGACCCGGGTCGGGACGGGGGAGACGAGCTTCGGTGAGGGCAGGCGCGCCGGCAACCGCGAGGTGTCGCGTGCCCGGGCACCCACCCGGAACTCCATGACGGCCGTCTCGCGCGCATCGTCCCCGGTCAGGCCGGGGGCTGCCGGGACCGACTCGAGAACCAGGCGCCGACCGGTCGCGCCGCTGAAGTCGACGATGACGTCGGCGCGCTGCGCGGGGCCGAGGAGCACGGACGTCCGTACGGTCGCCCTCGGCAGCAGCCCGCTCCCGGTGCCGATCTGGAGGAACGGTCGCCCGTCGGACAGCGTGAGGTTGTAGCTGGAGAACGGGGACGAGTTGAGCAGCCGCAGGCGGTAGCGCGTGGCCGAGACGCCGAGGTACGGCGCGTGGCGGCCGTTGACGAGCACCGTGTCCCCGACCGTCGCGTCGTCGGGCGGCGCGTGCGGCCCGACCCACGCCATCTCGCCGTGGTGGCCCACCATTCGCGGGCCGTGGGCGAACGGGTCGGTCAGCTGGTTGTCGGCGCGGAACGAGCGCTCCGAGATCATCAGCGGCACGTCGCGGGCACCCGTGGGCAGGCGGAGGCCGGGCGTCGGCGGGTCGGTGACGATGAACATCCCCTGCAGCCCGCGCCAGTTGTTGCGTGCGGTGCGGTCCATCCGGTGGTCGTGGTACCAGAAGAACGATCCCGGCTCGGGGCGACCGTCGACGGTCAGCGGGTAGTCGTAGGTCCGGCTCCTGCCGGGTCGGATCAGGTGCGTCGTCGGCTGCCCGTCGTGCTGGGGCTCGTGGTGGTCTCCATGGAGGTGGGTCGACATCGATCCCGCAGCCCGCGGCAGGCGGTTGACGAACGTGACCTTGGTGCCCTGACCGCCACGACGGCGGATGGTCGGGCCGGGGTAGGTGCCGTCGTAGGTCCACATGGAGGTGCGTGGGCCGTCAGGCATCGTGCGCACCAGGCTGCGGCGCATGACCAGTCGGATGTCCGCGCCACGCTTCGTGGGCGGCACCACCAGCGGCTGCTCGAAGCTGGGGCGCTCCGGCTCGACCCCACCGCCGCCGCCCACCACCGTCAGCACGCCTCGCATGCTCGGGTGGAACTTGCAGTAGAAGGCCCACTCCCCGGCGGCGAGCGCGGCGACGCCAGGCACGGTCGCGGTGGTGCCGGCCTTGACGCGTACGTCGAACACCGGCAGGCCGTCGGGACCGTCGGCCACCGAGGTGACGGTGTGGTCCATCGAGTCGAGGTTCACCACCGTGACCTCACCGCCTCCTGAGACGGTCACCTCCGGCGTGGCGAAGCCCTTCCTCGTCGCGCCCTGGTCGATGACGATCGTGGCGTTGCGGACCGGTTCCGCCCAGGCGGGGCGTGCGTCGTGCGCCGGCCCGACGTCGTACGCCACGAACGCAGCGGCGCACAGGACGACTGCCACGGCAGGCGCCCATCGACGGTGCGCCACGAACCTCCTCATCCGGCGAGTGTCCACGTCGGGTCGCGGGTCGGCACACCCTTTCGTCGGTGGTCTGGACCTCGGCAGGCCCGGGGATGACGGCAGAGGGGATTCGTGGCTCTATGGGAAGGCTCGACCGGCGGTCGCCGGAAGAGCTCACCAGAAGGGTTGGTCAACTCATGCAGATGGGGAAGAGACTGCGCGGGACGGTGGCGGTCGTGTGCGCAACAGCGCTCGCGAGCACGCCGCTCCTGCTGTCGCCGGTCGGGGCGGACGCCTCACCCGCGGCGATGACGTCACGGGCGGCGGTTCCACAGATCACCGCCACGCTGACGAAGAAGACGATCATCGTCAAGGGCGCCCAGGGCCTGCGGGCCGGTCGGGTGAGGATGAGCGTCAAGGGCCAGGGCATCGTCGAGTTCGCGAAGTTCAAGGCCGGCTACGACATCGCGGACTTCACCGCCGACGTCAACAAGTTCGGTGCGAAGAACGACGTCAAGGCGCTCAAGCGGGCGATCGCCAACACGACGATCATCGGCGGCTTCGCCGGTGGCGGCTCCGGCACCATCGTGTTCCCGAGGGCCGGCGCCTACACGCCGATCTTCGTCGGCCCGCGCGGCGTGGTGAGCGGCAAGACATTGGTCGTCCGCGGCCCACGCCGGGCGTCGTCGGTGCCGAGGACCGACGGTCGCATCATCGCCAAGAACGGTCCCTCGTGGGGAGGGGCGTCGAACCTGCCGGCCAAGGGCCGGTTCCTGTTCAAGAACAGGGGCAACACCGGGGTCCCCCACTTCGTGCTGATGCAGCAGGTCCAGGAGGGCACCACCGTCGACCAGGTGCTGGAGTACCTGCAGAGCGGGGAGGAGACTCCTCCGCCCTGGGGCCTGCCGGCGTTCATGGACACCGGGTCGCTCAGTCCCGGACGGAGCATGACGGTGAACTACGACCTGCCGCCCGGGCAGTACGCCGTCATGTGCTTCTTCCCCGACCCGAAGATGGGGGGCATGCCCCACGCGCTGATGGGCATGATCAAGATGATCCACCTCACCTGATCCGGGGGTGACGCAGCCTCCTGACCCCCAGCGTGGGGGCCCCGGGGTCAGGAGGACCTGCGGAACCAGACCGTCGCGAGCGGCGGGACCACGATGTCGGCATACGCCGGCTGGCCGTGGTGGTCACCCTCGACGGCCGTGATCGAGCCGAGGTTGCCCACGCCCGAGCCGCCGTAGGCCTCCGCATCGGTGTTGAGGACCTCCGACCAGGTCCCGGCCGAGGGAAGGCCCAGGCGGAAGCCCTCGTGGGGCTGGCCCGCGAAGTTGGCCACGCAGACCAGGTCGGGCTGGCCGGGGGAGCGGCGCACGAACGTGAAGACGTTGCGACCCGCGTCGTTGGCGTCGATCCACCCGAAGCCGGCCGGGTCGTTGTCGCGACCCCACAGGGCACCGGAGTCCTTGTAGGTGGCGTTCATGTCGCGCACCATCGCGTGCACGCCGGCATGCTCCGGGTGCTCGAGCAGCCACCAGTCGAGCTCGCGGCTCTCGGCCCACTCCGACTCCTGGCCGAACTCGCAGCCCATGAAGAGCAGCTGCTTGCCCGGGTGCGCCCACATGTAGGCGAGGTAGGCCCGCAGGTTGGCCAGCTGCTTCCACCGGTCGCCCGGCATCTTGCGCAGCAGCGATCCCTTGCCGTGCACGACCTCGTCGTGGCTGATCGGCAGGACGTAGTTCTCCGCGAAGGCGTAGACGAGGGAGAACGTCATCTGGCCGTGGTGGTGGCTGCGGTAGAGCGGGTCCTTGGACGCGTAGTTGAGCGAGTCGTGCATCCAGCCCATGTTCCACTTGAAGCCGAAGCCCAGGCCGCCCTCGCTCGTCGGGCCGGTCACCCCCGGCCAGGCGGTGGACTCCTCGGCGATCGTGACGATGCCGGGCACGCGCTTGTAGACCGTGGCGTTCATCTCCTGGAGGAACTGCACGGCCTCCAGGTTCTCCCGCCCGCCGTGCTTGTTGGGCGACCACTCGCCGTGCTCGCGGGCGTAGTCGAGGTAGATCATCGAGGCCACGCCGTCCACGCGCAGGCCGTCGGCGTGGTACTCCTCGAGCCAGTAGACCGCGTTGGCGTAGAGGAAGTTGCGGACCTCGTGGCGGCCGAAGTTGAAGATGTGGGAGCCCCACTCCTTGTGCCAGCCGCGCTGCGGGTTGGGGTCCTCGTAGAGCGGGGTCCCGTCGAAGCGGGCCAGCGCCCACTCGTCGGTGGCGAAGTGGCCGGGGACCCAGTCGAGGATCACGCCGACCCCGGCCTGGTGGAGCCGGTCGATCAGGCGCTTGAGCCCGTCGGGGTCACCGAAGCGTGAGTCGGGCGCGAAGTAGGACGTCACGTGGTAGCCCCACGAGCCGCCGAACGGATGCTGCATCACGGGCATGAACTCCACGTGCGTGAAGCCCAGGTCGGAGACGTAGGGCACGAGCGCGTCGGCGATCTCGTCCCACGTGTAGAGCTCGCCGGAGTAGTGCTTGCGCCACGAGGCCAGGTGGACCTCGTAGGTCGACATCGCCTCGTCCACCGGCTGGCTGTTGCGGCGCTTCTCCAGCCAGGCGTCGTCGCCCCACTCGTGCTGGGAGGCCCAGACCACGGAGGCGGAGCTCGGCGGCTTCTCGGCGTACTGGGCCAACGGGTCGGCGCGGTCGGTCCACTGTCCGTCGGCGCCGCGCAGCCGGTACTTGTACTGCGCGCCGGTGCCCACGCCCTCGACGTGGGCGTGCCAGACCCCGGAGCCGTCGAGGCGGGTCATCGGGTGTGCCGCGCCGTCCCAGCCGGCCCACTCGCCGGCCACCTGGACCTCCATGGCGTTGGGGGCCCAGACGCGGAACGAGGTGCCGGACGTCGAGACCTGCGCCCCGAGGACCTTCCAGAGCTCCTCGTGGCGCCCTTCGCCGATCAGGTGCAGGTCGAGCTCACCGGGGGCTTGGTGCGTGTGGCTGATGTCGGTCATGTCGTCTCTCCCAACGCTGCCAGCGGGATGGACAGCCATCCCGGACGGTTGCGTGCTTCGTAGACCGCCTCGTAGACGACCTTGTCTGCGAGATAGGCGTCGAGCAGGGTGCGGGCCGAGCTGCCCAGCTCCTCACCACGCTGCGTGGTGTAGGCCTCGAGGAACGCGGCGCGGTTGCGTGCCGCCCACTCCGAGGCCCGGTAGTTGCGCTGGTCGGCCTCGGGGCCGTCGCCGGACGCGGTCATGGCCACCACTCGCGGCGCGTAGTCGAAGGACCGGATCATCCCGGCCACGTCACGCCACACCGAGTCGGGCTGCAGCCGGTCCGCGAGCGGCTTGGCGGGCTCGCCCTCGAAGTCGACGATCTTCCAGCCCCGCACCGTGCGCAGGGTCTGGCCGAGGTGGAGGTCGCCGTGCACCTGCTGCACCTCGACCTGGTCGAGGCCACGCAGCTGGTCGTACGTCGCGCGCAGTCGCGTCCGGTGCTCCGCCAGGGCCGGTACGACGTCGAGGGCGGCGTCGAGCCGTCCCTCCATCGCTCCGGCCAGGTGGCCCAGGTCGGCGGCGTCGCGCTGCTCGACGGGGAAGTGCGCGGCAAGGTCGGCGTGCACCTCGGCGAGGGCGACGCCGAGGCGGGCGGCCTCGGCCGCGAAGTCGCCACCGACCTCCTCGGCGTGCAGGTCGGCCTCCGCGAACAGGTTGCGCACGCTCGCGAGGGCCAGGTCCCACCCGTCGCTGGCCGTGCGCAGGAACTGCTGGAGCATCGCGAGCTGGAACGTGGTGCCGGTGTCCTCGTCGACCAGGTCGAGCCAGCCGTAGAGGGAGGCGACGTGCGTGGACCCGGCCTCGGTCAGCACCCGGTGGATCGCGACGTCGGGATTCACGCCCGGGGTCACCTTGCGGAAGACCTTCATCAGCGAGTCCTCGCCGAAGGCGACCGAGGAGTTCGACTGCTCGCCCGAGAACAGCGTCGAGTGGGCCTCGACGTCCAGGTCGTGACCGGGGAGGCGGTGGAACTCGAGCTGTCCACGTACCGGGCTCGGGGGAGCGGCGAAGGCCGCCAGCCACAGCGCCATGGACTCGCGGTCGTGCAGCGCGTCGTAGACGAACGCGTGACCGAAGTCCTCGTCGTCCCACTCGCCGATCAGGGCGTGGCTGATCCGCTCCTGCGGCTCGGCGTAGAACGCGAGGGGGAGCTGGTAGAGGTCGGTCTCGTCCTCGCCGTCCGTGGCATAGGTCACCTCGGCGAGGTCGATCACGACGTGCAGTTCGGGCGGCGGTTGCGCCGTCTGGCCCTCCCCGGTCGGACGTGGCAGCTCGCCCACCCGGCGCAGGCTGGTCAGCTCCCAGTCGCGACCCTTGCCGGCGAACCAGCGGGCCTGGGAGATCCAGCCCGTGATCTCGCTGGTGTGGTGCTCGGTGCTCACGGCTCCACCCCCGACGTCGTCGGGTCGGTGAGCCTCAGCCAGAGGAAGCCGTAGCCACCGAGGGTCAGGAGGTAGGGCAGCTCGCCGACGGCCGGGAAGGGCACCCCGCCGAGCAGCTCCACCGGGACCATGCCCTCCCAGTGCCGCAGGTCCAGCTCCACGGGCTGGGGGAAGCGGGAGAGGTTGTTGACGCACAGGATCACGTCGCGTTCCGACGCCTGCCCTGAGTCTGTCGAAGGGTCGTGCTCGCGGATGTAGGACAGCACGCTCGGGTTGGAGCCGCCGAGGTCGACGAAGTCACCCAGGCCGAACGCCGGGTGCCGCCGCCGCGCGTGCACGAGCCGCCGGGTCCAGTGCAGCAGTGAGGAGGTGTTCTCCAACTGCGCCTCGACGTTGACGGACTGGTAGCCGTAGATCGGGTCCTGGACGGCTGGCAGGTGGAGCTTCCCCGGCGTGGCGGAGGAGAAGCCGGCGTTGCGGTCGGGCGTCCACTGCATCGGCGTACGCACTCCGTCGCGGTCACCGAGCCAGATGTTGTCGCCCATGCCGATCTCATCGCCGTAGTAGAGGACCGGAGAGCCCGGCAGCGAGAGGAGGAGAGCGGTGAAGAGCTCCATCCGGTTGACGTCGTTGTCGAGGAGGGGCGCGAGACGGCGGCGAATGCCGATGTTGGCCTTCATGCGCGGGTCGTGGGCGTACTCGGACCACATGTAGTCGCGGTCCTCGTCGGTGACCATCTCGAGGGTGAGCTCGTCGTGGTTGCGCAGGAAGATGCCCCACTGGCAGCCCTCGGGGATCGGCGGGGTCTGCTCGAGGATCTCGGAGATCGGGAACCGCGACTCCCGACGCACCGCCATGAAGATGCGCGGCATCACCGGGAAGTGGAAGGCCATGTGGCACTCGGTGCCGATCCAGCGTCCGTCGTCGGTCTTCTCGGGGCCGAAGTACTCGACCACGTCGGCCGGCCACTGGTTGGCCTCGCACAGCAGGACGCGTCCGGGGTAGTGCTCGTCGACGAACCGGCGGCACTTCTTCAGGAAGTCGTGCGTCTCGGGCAGGTTCTCGCCGTTGGTGCCGGGCCGCTCGTAGAGGTAGGGCACGGCGTCGAGGCGGAAGCCGTCAAGGCCCATGTCGAGCCAGAACGCCATCGCGTCGAGCATCGCGTCGTGGACCTTGGGGTTGTCGAAGTTGAGGTCCGGCTGGTGGTGGAAGAAGCGGTGCCAGAAGTACTGCTGGCGCACCGGGTCCCACGTCCAGTTGGACGGCTCGGTGTCGACGAAGATCACCCGGGCGTCCTGGTAGAGCTCGTCGGTGTCGGACCAGACGTAGAAGTCGCCGTAGGGGCCGTCCGGGTCGCTGCGACTGGCCTGGAACCACGGGTGGGCGTCACTGGTGTGGTTCATGACGAAGTCGATGATCACCCGGATGCCGCGCTGGTGGCAGGCGTCGATGAACTCGTGGAAGTCGTCCACCGTGCCGCACTCGGGGAGGATGTTGTTGTAGTCGGCGACGTCGTAGCCGCCGTCGCGCAGGGGCGAGGTGAAGAACGGCGGCACCCAGAGGCAGTCCACGCCGAGCCACTCCAGGTAGTCGAGCTTCTCGATGAGGCCTTTGAAGTCCCCGGTGCCGTCACCGTTGGAGTCGCGGAACGACCGGACCAGCACCTCGTAGAAGACCGCCGTGCGGAACCAGTCGGGTTCCGCGTTCAGCACCGCCGTCGCCGCTCCGGCGTCCCTGGGCATCTGGGCCGATGTGAGGTGTGCTGACGAGAGCTGGTCGGTCAACGGGTCCTCCTGACGCTGATGACGTGGGCGGGTTCGTGGCCGGGATCGAGGCGTACGTAGTTGTGCTGGCTCCAGCTCCAGTCGGCACCCGTGATCTCGTCGTGCGCGATGAACGAGTCGTGCCAGCCCATGCCGAGCGCGGGCATGTCGAGGTGGACCATGGTCTCGCGGGTGCCGTGGGGGTCGAGGTTGACGACCGTGAGCACGGTGTCGTCGGTGCCGTCGGCCTGCGTGTGGCGCTTGGAGAACACCAGCACGCTGTCGTCGTCGCTCGCGTGGATGGAGACGTTGCGCAGCAGCTGCAGCGCAGGGTGGGCGCGCCGTATCTGGTTGAGACGGGTGAGGTAGGGCGCGAGGGTGGTGCCCTCGGCGTCGGCCTTCTTCCAGTCGCGGATCCGGATCTGGTACTTCTCCGAGTCGAGGTACTCCTCCGAGCCGGGCTTGACCGCGACGTGCTCGAACAGCTCGTAGCCGGCGTACACGCCCCAGCTCGGGGACCCGGTCGCGGCGAGGGCGGCACGCACCTTGAACGCCGCCGGACCGCCGTACTGCAGGTAGGCGTGGAGGATGTCGGGCGTGTTGACGAAGAAGTTCGGCCGCATCAGGTGGTCGGACTCGCTCGAGACCTCGACGAGGTAGTCCTCGAGCTCGCGCTTGCCCGTGCGCCAGGTGAAGTAGGTGTAGCTCTGGTGGTAGCCGACCGCGCCGAGGCCGTGCATCATCGCCGGCCTGGTGAACGCCTCGGACAGGAAGATCACGTCGGGATCCGTACGCCGCACCTCGGCCAGCAACCACTCCCAGAAGGCCAGGGGCTTGGTGTGCGGGTTGTCGACCCGGAAGATCCGCACCCCGTGGGAGATCCACAGCTTGACGATCCGCAGCACCTCGCGGCAGATGCCGGCAGGGTCGTTGTCGAAGTTGATCGGGTAGATGTCCTGGTACTTCTTGGGCGGGTTCTCCGCGTAGGCGATGGTGCCGTCGGCCCGGGTGGTGAAGAACTGCGGGTGCGTGGTGACCCAGGGGTGGTCGGGTGCCGCCTGCAGCGCCAGGTCCAGGGCGACCTCGAGGTCGAGCTCGGCGGCCCGGGCCACGAACGCGTCGAAGTCGTCGAACGTGCCCAGGTCGGGGTGGATCGCGTCGTGGCCGCCGTCCTTGCTGCCGATCGCCCAGGGCGAGCCCGTGTCGTCAGGCCCGGGCGTCAGGGTGTTGTTGGGGCCCTTGCGGTTGACCTCGCCGATCGGGTGGATCGGCGGGAGGTAGATGACGTCGAAGCCCATCTCGGCGACGCGGTCGAGGCGCTCGAGCGCGGTGAGGAACGTGCCGCTGGTGATCTTGCCGGTCTTCTCGTCGCGGGTCGCGCCCTCGGAGCGGGGGAAGAACTCGTACCAGCTGCCGAACAGCGCGCGCACCCGGTCGGCTCGGAAGCGGAACGGCCCGGTCACGGTGGTCAGCTCGCGCAGCGGGTGGGCCCGCAGCACGGCGTCGAGGTCGGGGTCCTGCAGCGCGGCCAGTCGCGCACCCGCCGGCCGAGAGGTGTCGCCCGCCGCCGCGATCGCGCCGGCGACCAGCGCGGCCGAGGCCTTGTCAAGCTTGTCCGCGCCCTTCCCGGCCGCGACGCGCTCGAGCAGCAGCCGGGCCTCGGTGAACATCAGCTCCACGTCGACGCCCGCCGGGATCTTGATGCCCCCGTCGTGCTGCCAGGTGCCGATCGGGTCGGACCAGGAATGGATCTCGAAGGTCCACTCACCCTCGGTGTCAGGAGTGACGTGGGTGACGTAGCGGTTGGGCTGCTCCCCGTCGGGGACCATGCGGACCGGGTCGCGCCTCTTCCCGCCGGGGTCGATGGCGACGACCTCGGCGGCCAGCTGGTCGTGCCCCTCGCGGAACACGGTCGCCCGGACCGGCATCGGCTCACCCACTGTGGCCTTCGCAGACTGCCGACCGAGGTCGACGACGGGGGAAACATCCATCACGGGTATGCGGCCAACCATGACCCCACACTTGCGAACCCGTCTCCCGTGCGCAAGCCGACCGCGGCCGAGGCCACCCCTTGGGACGACCCGTGGGGTGGCTCGGCCGCGGCGCGCCGCCTGCGTCAGCTGCGCGAGCGGCTGCCGGAGACGGTGATGGACCGCAGACGGGTCTTCGACGACACGAACGCCTTCGGGTCTGCGGGCACGAAGCGCACCCGCACCGTGTTGCGCCCCTGGCGCAGGACCGCCTTCGGCACGCGGACGCGAGCGGTGCCGTCCGCCGTCCTCACGACCTTCCAAGTGCGCTTGTTGATCCGCACCACGAACTTCCCGGGCTCCGTGTCCACGGCCGAACGCACCGACAGGAACAGGACGGGAGCGGGCTTCTGCCGTGTCTGGTAGGCCCGCTTGACGATCATGCGCGTGCGGGTGCGTACGGCGGCCGCGGTGCCGGTCTCCGCGCCGGCGCCGGTGCCGGTGCCCGTGCCCGTACCGGTGCCCGTGCCGGTCCCGGTGCCCGTCCCCGTGCCGGTCCCGGGCTGGGTGGGCTGCTGCGGCAGCGCGGCGTTCTCGGCGAAGACCTGCAGCTCGGAGGCGTGGACGATCGTGCCGCGGTCGGAGCCCTCCTTGCAGTCGGTCAGGACGGTCGCGCTCGCGGTCTGCTGGCCGGCGTACGCCTCCTGCCCGGTGCACTGGTTCTCCAACGTGACCAGCCGGACGGCAGCCGCCGCGGTGTCGGGCACGTCGAACTCGCGCATGGTCAGCGTCGGCGCCACCGGTCGGGGCAGCTCGCTGGGGAACGCATCGGCGGGCGAGGTGTAGAACCGCGTCCAGGTGGCGTCACCCGAGGCACAGCTCGCGGTGCAGGCCTCGAGGGCAAACTGGCGCAGCGCCGTGAAGCGCGAGCCCGAGTCCGGGTCGTCCTGCGCCAGCGGGATGTCCGTCGGTGAGGCGGGGGCCGGTGTGAGGTAGGCGCTCACCTGGACCCGCTTGACCGTGCTGACGTCGCCGGCGAGGTCGACGGCGACCGAGGGGTTGGACTCGTCGACCTGCGCCTCCGTGACGCCGCCCCAGTTCGTGGCCTCGGTGCCGTCGATGAGCGCCTCGGGGTTGAGGGAGCCCTCGGTGGAGCCGATGACGGTCGCCCCGGCCGCGGCGCCGGCCAGGTTGACCACGTCGCCGAGCGTCTCGGTCCGCGAGCTCCCGTCGGCGAGGACGGTCATGGTCCAGCGCGTGAACCCGCGGTCCTCGGAAACCGCAAGCATGTCGTAGGTGCCGGGGGTGAACGCCGCGCTGGCGCCCAGGTCGGTGGCCGGATCGGTGTCGGCCACCGGGGTCACCCGGGCCTCGTAGTCACCGACGTAGATCCTGGCCTTGCCCGTCGTGGCGAAGGTGATCGTGGAGTTCGGACCCGCCGGGGTCGCGAAGCTCGGCGTCGGCTCGTGGTCGTCGGCGTCGACGACCGAGGCGCCGGCGCCCATGCCACGTCGGGCGAACGCCGCCCACATGACGTCCCTGTTGGCGCCGCCGAAGCGCATCTGGTCGGCCGCGATCATCGCGTCGCGGGCGTCCAGCATCGAGGTCGCACCCTGCTGGAGCAGGAAGGCGTCGAACATCAGCTGGACCCAGCGACGGTTGCCGGGGCAGGCGTCGGCCGGGCGAGGGGTGCTCGTCGCGGTGGCGTCCGCGCACTGCAGCTGCAGGGCCGTGTCGGCGTACGGGAACTGGGCGTCGTACTTCTCGACGAGGGCCTGGCGGACCTCCCACATCGTGCCGTTCCAGATCTCGCCGTCGGCGTGGACCTCGGGCCCGGTGCTGTCGAACCCGTAGTCGGAGAAGTTCAACGGGTTCTCGTCGATGGAGTAGTCACGGATCGCGGTCTCGGTGTTGCCGGTGGCGTACGCGCCGACCGCCCAGACGTTGCCTCCGTTGCTGTAGCCGTGCGCGAACTGGTACTCGCCGGCGACCAGGTCGCTCCACGACTCGCCCATCGCGCCACCCTGCTCCGAGGTCAGGCCCTCGTCGGGGCCGGCGACCATGCGGTTGCTGATGGCGTGGGTGTACTCGTGGCCGACGATGCCCATGTCGAGGCCGCCGTCGGTGCACGGGGCGTAGAAGGCACCGGCGATCGGCTCGAAGAGGTACTGGTTGGTGATGCCGGGCGTGCCGTCCTGCAGCGTGACCTGGTTGGCGTTGTCACGGCCGAGGAAGCTCGGGCTGCCGCCGGAGACGGCGCCGGCTTGCGCGTTGCCGATCTCCTGGTCGCCCCCGACGCCGCCGCGGCTGCCGTTGTCGAGCTGCAGGTTGTAGTTCTCCTCGGTGAAGCCGAGGTAGTAGGAGTAGTCGTGCATCCGGTTGTGCGCGGCGAACAGGTTGCCGACCGAGGCGTTGATGTCGTTGCCCCCCGGGGTGAGCTCGGCGACGTCACACCGGGTGTTGTTCCAGCGGTCCTCGAACTCCTCGGTGTACTCCCGCGTCGGGGAGACCGGCGCCTGCGCCAGCCCGCCGGGCGTCAGGGGACTCGTCCAGGCCTCATGGGTGTTGGCGTTGTTGCCGACGGTGGTGAAGGTCGGCAGCGCGCCGATGGTGTCCCAAGGGCCGAAGGCGGCCACGTTGGCGAGCGCGCCGGGCGGGGTGGCGCAGGCCGGGTCGGCCAGCTTCCAGCAGCCGACGACCGAGTTGCTCGGCGTCTCGTCGGGGGAGTCGAGCGTCGGGTTGGCGGTGAAGTAGCGCCACATCGGGTTGCCCGTCAGGTCGCCGGTGCCTGGAGCGGCTGCGTCGCTCGTGCTCACCGCGAGGGCGTACTGACCGACGATGACGGTGCCGGGCTCGAACTCACAGACCTGGAGCGAGTACGTGCCGCCCGGGATGCTCGGCGCGGCGTACTGGAGGGCCTCCGGGTTGGTGGCGAGGTCCTGCGAGGTGAGCAGGGTCGAGCCCCTGAACAGCTTGAGGACGAAGTCGTCCGAGGGCGACCCGGTGGCCAGGGCGTTGATCTGCCGGGTCAGGTCGTCCTCGAGGTCGAACGGGTGCTTGGGGCCGCACCCGGTCGTGAGGTCGACCGAGCCGGTGAAGATGTCGTTGTAGGCGAAGTTCTCCGTCTTGTTGTGCCGGGCGAGCACCTCGCCGGTGACCGCGTCGACGAGGCTGGTGAAGGCGAGGGAGGCGCCCCCGACGACGTTGACAACGTTGGCCTCGAGGACCGGTCGGACGGAACCGTCGGCCATCGGGAGTGCGCGGAGCCGGACCTGCTGCTCCTGCGCGAAGCCCGGGACGACGAGGCGGGTCCAGCCGCCGCTGACGGTCGTGGTGATCTCGGCGACTCGGTCGGAGGGCACACCGACGGAGAGGTCGGTGGCCGCCTTCAGCCAGCCCTGCAGCGGCGTGAGCGTGGCCTGCGGCATCGCGCCGGTCGTCCGCGCGAGGGAGGAGGAGACGTAGGCGACCTTGCCGTCGGCCACGCCGACGGTGACCAGTCCGCCGAGCGCTGCGGCGACGCCGCCGAACTCCTGGCGGAAGAGCACGGCCCGGGCGTCGGACTGCGCGAGCTTCTGCGCGCTGACGAGGGCGAGCCCGTCGACGTCTGACGACGTCATCCCGAACGCCGCCGCGTGGTCACGCAGCCAGCCGCGGGCTCCGTCGGCCGGGGCACCGGGCGCCGCGCCGAGCGTGCCGTCGGAGGGCAGGATCGAGGCGGGGGTGCCGAGCTGGTTCCAGCGTGCCGTCACGTCCCCCAGCGCGGCGACGGCCTGGCGCTGCAGCTGGGTCGGGACGGCGGTGCCGCGTGCGTCGATGTCACGCGGGCCGGCGAGCGGGTCACCGAGCGTGCGGACGTCGGCCGGGGCCGGGCCGGGGGTGATCGTCTCGGGCTCGGCGGTGGCCGGCACGGGGATCATGGCGAAGGTGGAGATCGCAAGGAGCGACACGGCCGCGAGGGTGATGCGACCGGAACGGGTGCGGGGCAAGGTCATGCCGCAACAACTGTGAAAGCTACTCGCGAGTTATGCAGGCCACAGCTCCGATGGGTTGGATCGTTAAAAGAAATGCCCTAGCGTGCTCGATCGTGCGAGCGTTCAGACGATTCACGGTCCGTCCCGTCCTGCCCGAGCCCCTGGGTGCCCTGTCCGTGCTGGCAGGCAACCTCCGCTGGTCGTGGCACCCACCGACGCAGGACGTGTTCTCGTCCATCGACCCGCAGGTGTGGCGGGAGGTCCAGGGCGACCCCGTGCGCTTCCTCGCGGCCGTGGGCCGCGAACGGCTCGACCAGCTGGTCGACGACGCCGACTTCCGGGCCCGGCTCGACGCCGCCCACGCCGACCTGGAGCGATACCTCTCCGAGGACCGCTGGTACGCCCGGAAGGCCGGCGCCGACGCGCCGCGCTCCATCGCGTACTTCTCACCGGAGTACGGCATCACCTCCGTGCTGCCCCAGTACTCCGGCGGACTCGGCATCCTGGCCGGCGACCACCTCAAGGCGTCCTCCGACCTCGGCATCCCGCTCATCGGCGTCGGCCTGCTCTACCGGCACGGCTACTTCAAGCAGGCCCTCGACCGGGACGGGTGGCAGCTGGAGAGCTACCCCGTGCTCGACCCCGACGAGCTCCCGCTGACCCAGCTCCGCGAGCCCGACGGCAGCCGCGCCACGGTCTCGATCGCGTTGCCCGACGGCCCCGACCTGGTGGCTCGCATCCTCGTGGCGCAGGTCGGCCGCGTGCCGCTGCTGCTGCTCGACTCCGACATCGAGGAGAACAGCGCCCACTACCGCGACGTGACCGACAGGCTGTACGGCGGCAACTCCGAGCACCGGCTGCGCCAGGAGCTGCTCCTCGGGGTGGGCGGCGTACGCGCGCTCCGCGTCTGGTCGCGCATCACCGGTGCACCCGCCCCGGAGGTGTTCCACACCAACGAGGGGCACGCCGGGTTCCTCGGCATCGAGCGGATCCGCGAGCTCACCGTCGCCGAGGACGGACCGAAGCTCGACTTCGACACCGCGCTCGAGGTCTCGCGCGCGGGCACGGTCTTCACCACCCACACCCCCGTCCCGGCCGGGATCGACCGGTTCCCGCGCGAGCTCGTCTCGCAGTACTTCGGCGGCAACTCGCCCACCCCGGGCGTACCGGTCGAGCGCGTGCTCGCGCTCGGCGCGGAGGACTACGAGTCCGGTGACGCCGGTGTCTTCAACATGGCCGTCATGGGCTTCCGCCTCGCGCAGCGCGCCAACGGCGTCTCCCAGCTCCACGGACACGTGTCGCGGGGGATGTTCAACGGACTCTGGCCGGCCTTCGACGAGGCCGAGGTGCCGATCACCTCGATCACCAACGGCGTCCACGGCCCGAGCTGGATCGCTCGCGAGGTCATCGAGCTCGCCGCCAGCCGCGGCGGCGACATCGACGGCGACGACACCGACGCCCTGTGGCCGCTGGTCGACCAGATCGGCGATCGCGAGATCTGGGACCTGAAGCGCACCCTGCGCACCCGCTTCATCGAGGACGCCCGCGACCGGATGCGGCGCTCCGCCTCCAAGCGCGGCTTCGCTGCCGCCGAGACGACCTGGATCGACACGGCCCTCGACCCCGACGTGCTGACCATCGGGTTCGCGCGCCGCGTGCCGACCTACAAGCGACTCACGCTCATGCTGCGCGACCAGGGTCGCCTCAAGAAGCTGCTGCTCGACCCCGAGCGCCCGATCCAGCTGGTCATCGCCGGCAAGGCGCACCCGGCCGACGAGACCGGCAAGCGGCTCATCCAGGAGATGGTCCGGTTCGCGGACGACCCCGAGATCCGCCACCGGATCGCGTTCCTCCCCAACTACGACATCGCCATGGCACAGCCGCTCTACCCCGGCTGCGACGTCTGGCTCAACAACCCGCTGCGCCCCTACGAGGCGTGCGGCACCTCGGGCATGAAGGCCGCGCTCAACGGCGGGCTCAACCTCTCGATCCTCGACGGCTGGTGGGACGAGTGGTACGACGGCAACAACGGGTGGGCGATCCCGTCGGCCGACGGCATCGACGACGCCGACCGCCGCGACGACCTCGAGGCCAACGCGCTCTACGACCTGATCGAGAGCGAGGTCGCGCCCCGCTTCTACGAGTCCAACGACGAGGGCGTGCCGCCGCGGTGGCTGGAGATGGTGCGGCACACCCTCAAGTCGCTCGGGCCCAAGGTGCTGGCCACCCGCCAGGTGCGCGACTACGTCCGCGAGCTCTACGCCCCCGCGGCGCAGACCGCGCGCACGCTCAACGCCGACTTCGCCGGTGCGCGCTCGCTCGCCGAGTGGAAGCAGAACGTCCGTGCGGCGTGGCACGCCGTACGGGTCGAGCACATCGACTCCGAGGGCGTCGGCGACCAGGCGGAGGTCGGCGCGACGCTGGCAGTCCGCGCCTGGGTGGCCCTGGGCTCGCTGTCCGCCGACGATGTCTCGGTGCAGGTCGTGCACGGCCGGATCGGCCCGGACGACGAGCTGACCGGCACCTCGATCTCGCTGATGGCGGTGGGGGAGTCCTACGACGGCAACCGCCACCGCTTCGACGCCACTGTCCCGCTCCAGCACTCGGGGGCCTTCGGCTACACCGTGCGGGTGGTGCCCCGCAACGACGCGCTGGCCTCCGTGGCCGAGCTGGGACTGGTGGCGCAGCCGGCCTGAGCGTCGCTCGGGCGCGTCGTCCGGGCCGCTACGGTGGCGACCATGGCTCTGCTTCACGAGGCGACGCTGTCGCCGCGCAAGGACGAGCTCATCGGTCCCTGGATGGCCACCAGGTCGTGGTGGGACGGTGAGTCCGAGCGCGCGCCGGTGGGCTCCTTCCGCCTGGATGATCCGGCCGGTGAGGTCGGGATGGAGTGCTTCCTGTTCGGGTCCGCATCGGGCTCGACCTTGTTCGTGCCGGTGACCTATCGCGGGGCACCGTTGCCTGATGCCGAGACCGGCCTGGTGGGGACGATGGAGCACTCGGTCCTGGGCACCCGCTACGTGTACGACGCCTGCGTCGACCCGGTCTTCGTCGCCACGGTGCTCGACACGATCCGCTCCGGTGGCCGGCACGCTGACCTGCTGGTGCGGCGAGCCGACGGCACCGAGGTCGTCCGCGAGGCCAACGCGACCGCCGAGGGGGAGGGCGTGCCGAGCGTTCCCCGCCACGATCCCGGTCTGCCGGTGATCGCACAGGACCAGTCCGACCGCACCACGATCGCTTCCGCCGACGTCGACCTCACCGTCATGCGCCGCCTCGGCGAAGGTCCTCCCGGTCCGGCGTTGACCGGCAGCTTCGAGGGCGGCACCGATCTCCGCCTGGTCATCGTCTCCGGCTGACGACGTCAGCTTGAACGCTGCCTAGCTCGTCAGCTCAGGCGCGGGGGCGCCGGTGAGCCTGACGTCAGTGATCGTGCGCCTGGTGAGCGCGAACGCGCCGACCAGTGCGGCGAGGGCGAAGCAGCCGAGCTGGACGCGGCCCGCACCGAAGGCGACGGCGAGGGGGCCCACGGCGAGCAGGCCGATCGGTGTGGCCACGAAGGAGAAGAATCCGTCGATCGCCATGATCCGCGACAGCATCGCCTCGGGCACCTTCTCTTGCACCAACAGGTTCCAGGCGAGGTCCAGGAGGCTCAACGCGGCGCCGGCGACCACGAAGGACGCCGAGAGGATCCAGACGTTCACGTGTGTGCCGAGCACGAGCATGGGAACGCACCAGACGACGAAGGCGATCATGATCGTCTTCATCGGCCACGTCACCGTCACCTTGGCGAGGAAGAACGCGGCGACGAAGACGCCCACCGCCTGGGCGGACCTGGCGAAGCCCCAGCCCTCGCTGCCGATGGTGTCGTCGGCGATGACCGGGCCCAGGACGTTGATCGCGCCGCTGACCAGCGCGTTGAAGACCAACGCAGCACATGAGGCCGGGATGACCCAGCCCAGCCGGCGCGCGTACGCCCAGCCTGCGACGAAGTCCCCGATGACGCTCGCCTTCGCTTGGGTGCGGTCACCTGCAGGCAGGCGCACGAGCAGGAGCAGCGCCGCCGCGACGAGATAGGTCGCCGCGTCCACTCCGAGGGCCAGCCCCGGCCCGACCGTCGCCACCAGCACGCCCGCGACTGCTGGGCCGAGGATGCCGACAGCGCTCGTGGCTTGACCGATGAGCAGGAACGCGGCCTGGCGCTCCTCGGCCGGCAGCAGGATCGGAACCATCCCGAGGAACGCCGGATAGCTGACGGCGAAGACGAGCCCGGCGACAGCCTGCAGGACGACGCGGTGCCAGATCTCGGCATGCCCACTGATGACGAGGCCGGCTGTGAGCGCCTGGGCGATGCCTTGGACGAGGTTGCACCCGCGCAGCACCAGGGTTCGAGGCAGCCGGTCGGCGATCGCTCCACCCAGCATCATGAACACGACCATCGGGATGCTCGACGCGGCAAGCACCCAGCCGAGGGCCGATGCCGAGTCGTCGATGTCGAGGACAGCGAACGCCAACGCCACGCCCGCCATCGACGAGCCGATCCGGTTCACGACCTGACCGATGAAGAAGTAGCGGAAGGCCGGCGCTGCCAGCGGCGACAGTCGGCTGCTACTCACCGGGAGAGTGAAGCGGCAAAGCTGCCCGGGGGCAAGAATCGGGCGCTCCTACGCGACACGTCCGCACATGCCGAAGTCGGTTGTTCCCAGCGGCTGCCGGCGACCAAGATGAGGGGATGCGCTCTCCAATGTCGATCTGTCCCCGATGAAAGGGTTCCGAAGGAGTACGGGCCGCTCGCCCCGCGTAACAGCCCGTGGTGCGCTGAAGGCGCCCAGCGGCTACGACGCTCTCGTCGCGGTCGGTGTGTCGCTTACAGGGCCGGTGGCGACCTGGTCGTCCAACCACGGCGAAGCGGATTTGCATGCGAGGTACGAGAACCCGCCGGGTGGAGCCAATTTCCCATTGACCATCGGGTCACGCCGCTCGGGCTCGTCCCGCGGGTGGCCGTGCAGGACTGCCCACTGGATCGCGAGACGGAGCTCGGCCACCTCGGCCAGGCGCCGTGCTCGGAGTGCGTCCGTGGCCATGGTCAGCAGCTGTCCCGCACTCGCCTCATCCGCAGCCTGGGGCGACTGCCGACCGACGAGAAGGAACGAACGACACACCCTGATTCCATCGAACACATGTTCGACCCACAAGGTCTGGAGAGAATGTGGACGGGTTATCGAGGCGCGCTCCGCTCGCGGCGCTTGACCGCGCTGCGATCCGACATGAGGGTGGACGCAGGAGAGTGCCATGGAGGACGACTACGTCAGTGTTCGCTACATCGTCGACGACGTGCAGGCGGCGATCGACTTCTATGTCGACCACCTCGGGTTCGAGCTGCTGAGCCATCCGGCGCCGCCTTTCGCCGACGTCGTACGAGGCCGGCTGCGGCTCCTGTTGTCGGGGCCCGCGAGCTCGGGTGGTCGCGCCACGCCAGCAGAGGAGAGCGGGCCGGGCCGCAATCGGGTCCAGCTGGTCGTGGTCGACCTCGACGCGCAGGTGGAGCGGTTCCGCGCGACGGGCGTCGTCCTGCGCAGCGACGTGGTCGAGGGGCCCGGCGGACGCCAGGTCCTGGTGGCCGACCCCGCCGGCAACCTCGTCGAGGTGTTCGAGCCCGCGTCGAGCTGACCGACTGTACGGCTGACGATCGCCAGATGGATCGCGACATGTCCGCAACGCCTCCTGCGCACCTCCTCGCGCCGTTCCTCGCCGCGGCTGATGCGGTGGCGCGCGAACGCGAGGACGTCGACGCCGAGACGGCGCGCGAGGTCATGGGCGAGGCCGCGACCCTGCTCCACAACGGCCTGGCCCTCGACGGGCTGGACGAGCACGACCGCGCGGTCGTGGTGGCCGGTCTCGCCTCAGCCCTCGTGTCGGAGGATCCGGGTGACGCTGTGCGGTCACGCGCTGCGGCCGTGCGCGAGGGCGACCCGAACCTGCACGACCCGGCGGAGGTGCGGGCGGCGTACCTCGTCTCGGCATCGGTGCTTCAGCTGTGACGTCTGTGCGCTGGAATGCTGGAGAAGGCTCCCCCGAGCTCAGGCGAGTTCAGCACAGAGGTCGCGGACCCGCGCCTGGCTGACGTCCATCCCGACGAAGTCCCCGTCGGCGGAGATCAGGAGAGTGACGGGCCCGGTGGTGGCCAAGGCCGTCGCGCCGATCCCCGCTTCGCCATAGAGGAAGTTGTGGCCGCTCGCCCGGATCTCGGTGCTTCCGTCAGGCAGGTCGACGAAGCGGAAAGCCCCCGTGGCGTTGACCGTGACCGAGTTGTCGGGATCGCTGAGATTGGTGACCGTGACTCGCAGCCCCGGGGAGGGTGCGATGCCGGAGAACTGGGGGTTGTTCGGCAGGGCGACGAAGCCTTCCTTGCCAGCGGCCACCACCGAGATCGCGAACGAGCACGCCTCCCCGGCCGCGATGATCTCGGGCGTCGGGTCGACGGAGGTGGGAGGCTCACCGGTCGCGGCAGGCACCGGCGACAGGAGCGCGGCAGTCAGCACTATCAGTGAGACCGAAATAGCCGGTCGAAGCATTGTGGGCTCCTCTCGTACGAGACGCCCAGAGTCGAACATGACGGCGGTCGGTGTCTTCGCTCGACTTGGGTAAGAGTCGCAACCGTTGGTCCGGTCCCGCGTGGAACGTGGTGCCATCGGGTCGCCGGACGACGCGGGAGGAGGAAAGGAGGAAGCGATGACGACGACGGACTCTCCGCGCTACGTGGTGGCCACCTACGTCAAGGCGGGCAGGGACGACGACTTCGAAAGATTCATGCGCGACGTGGTCGTGCCTGCGGAGGTTCGAGCGCGACCACACCAGGTCGGCATGTGGCATCTCATGCGTCCGGCCACAGACCCACCCGAGGGGTGCACGCGCGCCTGGCTCATGACCTTCCACGGGCCGTCGACACTCGACGACTGGAGCCTGGAGCCTCTGTTCACTGAGGCGTACGGGGCCGACGCGGCACGGGAGCACCTGCAGAACTTCGAGGACATGGTCGACGGCGAGCAGACCGTCTACGCGCTCGACGGCGAGAGCGCCCTCTGACTGAACGTCGGGGCCAGTCCGACAGCCCAGGCCCAGCCCAGGTTGTCTGCGTGGACCCCAAATGGAGCCCCGGTGCGCCACGTTCCCCCTGGTCCCACGAGGCACGTCTCTGAGCGTGTGGGTGACGGTGACGTCGGCCTTGCCGAGCGCCTCGTCGAGGATCGACTGCGCAGGCACGATCAAGCGCCCGCATCTCGCGACGGGAAGGCTGAGGGCATGACGACAGCGTCGGACACCTTCGCCGACTTCCTCGACACCCTGGCTGAGACCCTCGACCTCGGTGGCGAGGAGCGCGCGCGACGGCTCCACCTCTCGCGCCACCACCTCGACCGGGTCGTGTCCGCGACGGGAGGCGAGCCACCGGAGCGCATGCGCCGGCGGCTGCTGCTCGAGCGGGCGGCGTACGTCCTGGCCACCAGCGACCGGCAGGTGCTGGACGTCGCCGTCGAGGCGGGGTTCGGCTCGCACGAGGCGTTCACCCGGGCCTTCAGGCGTGCGTACGGCGAAGCGCCCAGCCGCTGGCGTCATCACCCCACCCGCACCCAGATCGCGGCTGCGAGCGAGGTGCACTTCCACCCGCCGGGCAGCCTGCGGCTCCCCACCACGACGAAAGTGACTCCCATGGACCTGATGACCCGGATGATCGAGCACCACCTGTGGCTGACGGGCGAGATGCTGGAGCGTGCCGCGCGGCTCACCGACGTCGAGCTGGACGCCGCGATCGAGCTGCCGATCGGCACGATCGACGACGACATGACCATTCGCTCCGTGCTCGGCCGCATCGTGGGCCAGCTCGCCCAGTGGAACGCCGCTGCCGACCAGCGTCGCTACGACTGGGGCCAGGAGCGGGGCAAGTCCGTGAGCACGCTGCGCCGCGAGCTCGCCGAGGAGGGACCAGCGTTCCTCGCCCAGGTCAGGACGACGATCGCGGAGGGGCGTCTCGACGACACCTTCCTCGACGTCACCTGTGAGCCCCCGCGCGCCTTCTCCTACGGCGGCATGGTCGCGCACGTGCTCACCTTCGCCGCCGTACGCCGCCTCGTCGTGCTCGGTGCCTACGAGAACCTCGGCATCACCGACCTCGACGCCGGCGACCCGGCGGAGTGGGTGGCGCGACCGGTGAGCTGACCTGCCTCAGCGCAGGGTCAGCCAGAGGCCGACGGCGGTCGGGACGAAGCCCGTCAGCAACCAGGGCGACAGGACGCGCTTGCCGTGGATCCCCAGGGCGGCAGCGACCGCGAAGGCGCCGAACACGCCGGCCAGCACGTTGAGGCCGACGCGGGAGCTTGCGGGCGCGTCGTCGAGGTGGACGGCGGCGAAGACCAGGCCGACGACCAGGTGCAGGATCGTGGTCACGGCCAGGGTGGACATGACCCATCGCTGCACCCGGGCCAGGTCCCGGGCGTCCCGCTCCGGATCCTTGACGACGTGTCGGGGCGCGTCGAGGTCGAGGAGGTGGCGACGGCCCTTCTCCCGGCGGCTGGCTGGGACGCTGCTCGGCATGTCTTCCTCCAATTCGTTGCTGTGACGACTGTGGGGCCGCAGGACTCAGGTCTGCCGCAGCACCAGGACCGAGTGGGCCTGCAGCAGGAGCGTGCTGCCGGCCACCGCGGGCGTGCCGACGGCGATCGCGTCGTTGGTGGAGAGCACGACCTCGCCGTGGTGCACCCACTGGTTGTCCGGGAGGGTCAGCTTCTCGTCGTCGCTGCTGGCGTTGAACCAGATCATGAACGACTTGTCGCGCACCTGCTCGCCTCGCGGCCCGGGGTGGCGCAGCGGGGCGCCGTTGAGGAACATCCCGACCGTGCGGCAGGAGTCGTCGTTCCAGTCGTCGGTGGACATCTCCCGACCGCTCGGGTGCACCCACACCAGGTCCTTGATGCCGCCCTTGATGGTGGGCCGGCCCACGAACCAGTGGCGCTGGCGCAGCACGGGGTGCTCGCGGCGCAGGCGCAGCGCGGTCTTGGTGATCTCGTAGACGTCGAGCCAGGCGTCGTCGGGCTGCCAGTCGATCCACGAGGTCTCGTTGTCCTGGCCGTAGGCGTTGTTGTTGCCGCCCTGGGTGCGGCCGCGCTCGTCACCGGCCGTCAGCATCGGCACCCCGCTGGAGAAGCAGAGCGTCGCCATGAGGTTGGCCGCCTGGCGACGGCGTACGGCGATGATCGCCTCGTCGTCCGTCTCGCCCTCCACCCCGCAGTTCCAGGAGCGGTTGTTGTCGGTGCCGTCGCGGTTGTGCTCGCCGTTGGCCTCGTTGTGCTTGTGGTTGTAGGACACGAGGTCGCGCAGCGTGAAGCCGTCGTGGGCGGTGATGAAGTTGACCGAGGCGTAGGGGGAGCGGCCGTCGTCGGCATAGAGGTCGCTCGACCCGGCCAGGCGCGTGGCGACGGTCCGTACGCCGGCGGCCTGGCCGCGCCAGAAGTCGCGCACCGTGTCGCGGAACTGGTCGTTCCACTCGATCCACGGCGGCGGGAACTGTCCGACCCGATAGCCGTCCATCGAGGCGTCCCACGGCTCGGCGATGAGCTTGATGTGCCGCAGCACCGGGTCCTGCCCGATCGCGGTGATGAGGTGGCTGCCCATGTCGACGACCTGGTTGGTGCGGGTCAGGGCGCTCATCAGGTCGAAGCGGAAGCCGTCGACGTGCATCTCGTTGACCCAGTAGCGCAGCGAGTCGAGGATCATCCGCAGGCTCTGGGTGTGGGTGGCGTCGACGGTGTTGCCGCACCCCGTCACGTCCCAGTAGGTGTCCTGCATCGGCCTCGCGTCGTGGCCGCCCGCCGGCGGGTGCACCACGCGCTGGTAGTAGCCCAGGTCGTCCAGTCCTCGGAAGCTCAGTGTCGGGCCGAGCGGACCGGCCTCGGCGGTGTGGTTGTAGACCACGTCGAGGATGACCTCGAGGCCGGCCTCGTGGAACGCCTTGACCATCTGCTTGAACTCGGTGACCTGCTGACCGCGGTCGCCGGACGCGCTGTAGGCGTTGTGGGGGGCGAAGAACCCGAGGGAGTTGTAGCCCCAGTAGTTGACCAGGCCGTTCGCCGCGAGCGCCGGCTCGGAGAAGAACTGGTGCACCGGGAGCAGCTCGACGGCCGTGACGCCCAGGTCGCGCAGGTAGTCGGTGACCGCAGGCGTGGCGAGGCCGGCGTAGGTGCCCCGGAGCTCGGCAGGCACCCGGTCGTGCAGCTGGGTCATGCCCTTGACGTGCATCTCGTAGATGACGGTGTCGCGCCAGCGCCGCCGTGGGGAGGTGTCCGCTCCCCACTGGAAGTCGTCGTAGACGACCACGCTGCGCGGGACGTACGGCGCCGAGTCGAGGTCGCTGAGCTTGTCCGGCGCTCCCATGGTGTAGCCGAAGATCGCGTCGTCGACGACCAGGTCGCCGGACACGGCCTTCCCGTAGGGGTCGAGCAGCAGCTTGGCGGCGTTGAAGCGCAGCCCCGCGGCCGGATCCCACGGGCCGTGGGCGCGATAGCCGTAGAGGGTGCCGGGCCGCACGCCAGGCAGGGCACCGTGCCACACGCCCAGCGAGTGCTCGGTCAGCTGGTGCCGCACCTCGGCGCCGTCGTCGTCGAACAGGCACACCCACACGGCCTCGGCGGCGGGGGCGTAGACCGCGAAGTTCGTCGCCTCCTGGGACCACGTCGCTCCCAAGGGGTAGTGGCGACCCGGCCAGACGTTCATCGTCTCGCCGTGGTGGGTCCAGGTTGTCGTCACGCAGGCCATTGTCCGCGAGACCGGGCCTCACGGCACAATGCGCCCACGACCCGGCCGCGCCAACCAGGAGGAGCAACCATGGAGTTCGTCTCGATCGACGTCACCGACGGGGTCGCCGTGCTGCGGCTCGACCGCCCCAAGATGAACGCGATCAGCGTCCAGGTGCAGGCAGACCTGCGCGAGGCGGCCGCGGAGCTCGGCGAGCGCGACGACGTACGAGCCGTCGTGCTCTGGGGCGGCGGGCGCGTGTTCGCCGCCGGCAACGACGTGAAGGAGATGGCCGACCTGTCGTACGCCGACATGGTGAGGGTCTCCACGTCGGTGAGCTCGGCCACCACCGCCCTCGCGAGGATCCCCAAGCCGGTCATCGCCGCCGTGAACGGCTACGCCCTGGGCGGCGGCTGCGAGCTCGCGCTCTCCGCTGACCTGCGCTTCGCCGCCGAGGACGCGGTCTTCGGCCAGCCCGAGGTGCTGCTCGGGATCATCCCCGGCGCGGGCGGGACGCAGCGACTCACGCGCCTGGTCGGCACGGCAAAGGCGAAGGACATCATCTTCACCGGACGGTTCGTCAAGGCCGACGAGGCGCTGCGGATCGGGCTGGTGGACCGGGTCGTGCCCCCAGAGAAGGTGCTCGAGGAGTCCGTCGCCTACGCCTCGCAGTTCAGCGGGGCGGCAGCACTGGCGATCCGGGCGGCCAAGGAGTGCATCGACCGGGGGAGCGAGGTCGACCTCGACACCGGGCTGGAGATCGAGCGGCAGCAGTTCGCCGCGGTCTTCGCGACGGAGGACCGTACCCGCGGCATGACCTCGTTCGTTGAGAGCGGACCGGGCAAGGCAACATTCGTGGGACGTTGACCCGGTCGAGCAGGCCGATCACGACGACATAGGGAGCTGGCGTGGCCAGGAAAGACACGACAACGCAGGACCGGGACACCCGGGACAGGAGACGTTCAGTGGGCGCTGTGGCAGCAAAGGTCCGGACGAAGGTGGCGCAGCTGCTGTGGCTGGCGTGCGCGTTCTGCGCACTCCTGCTCGCGGTCGGGGCGTTGCTGGTCGCGCTCGACGCCAACCAGAAGAACGACCTGGTCGACTTCGTGATGGAGTCCGCGGACACCGTGGACCTGGGGGTCTTCTCTCGCAAGGGCGGCATCAAGCAGTTCCGCGGAGAGGGCGCCGACGTCAAGAACGCCCTCTTCAACTGGGGCCTGGGTGCGATCGCCTGGCTGGTCGTGGGACGCATCCTGGATCGCATCATCAAGCCCTGAGGTCTACTGTCGACGCATGTCGCCATCCCGCGTACGCACCCATGTCCGCCGCAGCGCCGCCGCCGGACTGACCGCCACCCTGGCAACCGTGGGGCTGGTCGCCACGGCGCCCGCCGCTGAGTCCGCCAGCACGTCGATCTCCTACACCTGCACGGCCCCCGACCTCGGCCCCGACAGCTTCACCCTGCCGGTCGTGCTCGACACCAACGCCCCGGCCCGGATGGCGGTGGGCCAGTCGGTCCCCGTCACGGTGACCGCGAGCGCGGTGCTGCCGGGTGCCGTGGCCCGGGCAGCAGCGTTGCGGCCGGCGACGGCCTTCGAGGGTGCGTGGACGCTGAGCGCCACCTTCGGCACGTCCGTCACCGCCGTCCCACAGACCATTGCGCGCACGTCGCTCGGCGTCCAGACCACCCCGACGCCGGTGCCGTTCACGGCCGGCTCCGCCCCGATCACGTACACCGCCCCGGCCACACCCGGCCCCGTCGAGATCACCGCTGGCGACATCTCGCCCGGCACCCTCCAGTTCTACAACGGCGACGCAGCCGCAGGAGGCCCGTCGGCCATCACCTGCACGGCCCCGCCCGGGAAGGCCCCGGTGATCGACACGATCGCCGTCGTCGCGACGTCCACGACGTCGCTGACCCTCGACAGGACGGCGTCCGAGTACGGGCAGGACGTCACCGCCACCGCCAAGGTGACGACCACCTCGGGCACGCCGGACGGCGACGTGGCCTTCTCCGTCGACGGCCTCGCGACCAAGGCCAAGGTCGGCAAGGACGGGGTCGCCACGCTGGTGCTGCCGGACGCGCCCACCGGCTCCCACAGCGTGACCGCGACCTTCGTCCCCCGCGACGCCACGACGTACGACGGCAGCACCTCCGCCCCGCAGGTCTGGACCGTGGCCAAGGCCCGCACCCGGATGCGCGTCCCGGTGACGGGCCGGACCACGACGGTGGCCACCCGGGTCGGCGTCAAGGCCAAGGGGGTGTTCGACACCGTCCCGACCGGCAAGGTGCGGATCAAGGTGAAGCGCATCGGCAAGCCTGGGAAGTGGGTCAAGGTCCGCACGCTCGACGACGGTGCCGCGCGAGCGGGCTTCGGCCGGCTGAAGAAGGGCCGCTACCAGGTCGTGGTGGTCTACCGCGGCGACGCCAACCACCGCTACCTCAAGAAGACGAAGCAGTTCCGCGTCACGCGGGGCTGACCTTCCCGACGCGGAGGACCCCATGCACCGATCCCTGGTCGCCATAGCCTCGACCGTCCTGCTCGCCGCGGGTGCGGTGCCCGGCGCGCCGGCGTCCGCCACCGCGCCACCGACGAGCACCACGCTCGTCCTCAGCACCACCACGTCGGCGTACGGCCAGAGCGTCACGGCGACGGCGACGGTCTCCGCCAAGCCCGGACCTCCGCAGGGCGACGTCGTCTTCTCCGTCGACGCGAGCACCGTCAAGGCCAACCTCGGCGCGGGCGGCAGCGCCACCGTGATCCTCCCCGACGTGCTGGTCGGGCAGCACGCTGTCGTCGCCACCTTCGTGCCGCAGATCCCCGCCGAGCAGGAGGGCAGCACGTCGCCGGCCCAGACCTGGGTCGTGTCGCAGGCGCGGACCCAGCTCCAGGTGCGCGTCATCGGCAAGGGGGCGCGGATCCCCACCTCGGTCCAGGTGAAGGCCGCCGGTGACTTCGGCACCAGGCCGACCGGTCGCGTCAGGGTCGTGATCCGCCACCTCGGGACGGGGGAGACGCGCAGGGTCACCCAGCTGGATGCCTCGGCGGTCGCGCTGACGGGGCTCGGTCGGCTCCGGAAGGGCAACTACCGCCTGCGGGTGACGTATGTCGGCGACAGCCAGCACCTGCGCGAGCGGCGCTCGGGGACGTTCTACGTGCGGCGTCGCTGACGAGGCCTGCGTCACCTCAGGCGACCGTGACAGTGTCACTGTGAGTGACGCCACCCGGATCACCATTCCGTGCCGGGGTGACTGACTTGTAACCTCACGAGCACATCCGAGCTCACAGGAGGGGCCGCGAGGCCACACCACCATGAACATTGTTGTCTGTGTGAAGTACGTGCCGGACGCCACGGCCGACCGCAAGTTCGAGGACGACTTCACGGTCGACCGAGTCGGGGTCGACGGCCTGTTGTCCGAGCTCGACGAGTACGCCGTCGAGCAGGCCCTGCAGTTCCGCGAGAAGCGCGAGGGCGAGGAGATCGAGATCACCGCGCTGACCGTGGGCCCGGAGAAGGCGGTCGACGCGGTGCGCAAGTCGCTGCAGATGGGTGTCGACAAGGGCGTCCACGTCCTCGACGACGCCATCGCGGGCTCCGACTACGTCGCGACGTCCCTGGTCCTGGCGAAGGCGATCGAGAAGATCGGTGCCGAGTCCGGGGGAGCCGACCTGGTGATCTGCGGCATGGCGTCCACGGACGCGGCCGGATCGGTGATCCCGGCGATGCTCGCGGAGCGCCTCGGCCTCCCGCAGGTCACGCTCGCGTCCGTGATCGAGTCGCAGGGCGACCAGGTCCGGATCAAGCGTGACAACGAGGGCTCCACCGAGGTCATCGGTGCGACCCTGCCCATCGTGCTGTCGGTGACCGACCAGTCGGGCGAGGCTCGCTACCCGTCGTTCAAGGGCATCATGGCGGCGAAGAAGAAGCCGCTGGAGACCTTCTCGCTGGCCGACCTGGGCGTCGACGCCGGCGAGGTCGGCCTGTCGGTCGCCTGGTCGCAGGTGGAGGACACCACCGAGCGTCCGCCGCGCACCGCCGGGGAGATCGTCACCGACGAGGACGGCTCGGGCGCTGGCGCGCTGGTCGAGTTCCTCGCGTCCAAGAAGTTCATCTGAGGAGCTGCGTAGACATGTCTGAAGTTCTGGTTGTGATCGACCACGTCGCCGGCGAGGTCAAGAAGCCCACCTACGAGCTGCTCACCATCGCCCGTCGCCTCGGCGAGCCGGCGGCCGTGTTCTTCGGCTCGCCCGACCAGGCCGCCGCCGTGGCGGAGAAGGTCAAGGCGTACGGCGCCGCGAAGCTCTACGTCGTCGACGACGCCCAGACCAAGGGCTTCCTCGTCGCGCCGAAGGCCGAGGCCCTGCAGCAGCTCGCCGAGAAGAGCTCGCCGGCGGCGATCCTGCTGCCCTCGACGTTCGAGAACAAGGAGGTCGCCGGTCGCCTCGCGATCAAGCTGGGCTCGGGCCTGATCACCGATGCCGTCGACGTGCAGGCGGGCGAGAGTGGCCCGGTGACGACGCAGAGCGTGTTCGCCGGCAACTTCACCGTCCAGGCCAAGGTCACCCACGGCACGCCGATCATCACGGTCAAGCCCAACTCCGCCGCCCCCGAGGAGGCCGATGGTGCCGGCACGGTCGAGACGTTCGACGCGACCATCTCCGACGCCGCCAGGACCGCGCAGATCGTGGCCACCCAGCCGCGGCAGTCCACCGGTCGACCCGAGCTGACCGAGGCCGCCATCGTGGTCTCGGGCGGTCGTGGCACCGGCGGCAACTTCGAGCCGGTCGAGGGCTTCGCCGACTCGCTCGGCGCAGCCGTCGGCGCCTCGCGCGCGGCGGTCGACTCCGGCTGGATGCCGCACGCGTTCCAGGTCGGCCAGACCGGCAAGACGGTCTCACCGCAGCTCTACGTCGCCAACGGCATCTCCGGTGCGATTCAGCACCGCGCCGGCATGCAGACCTCCAAGACCATCGTCGCGGTCAACAAGGACCCCGAGGCCCCGATCTTCGAGCTGGTCGACTTCGGCGTCGTGGGTGACCTGCACACCGTGCTGCCCGCCGCCACCGAGCAGATCACCGCTCGCAAGGGCTGACCCTGACCCCAGCGTCGACGGACGCCCCCGACCTCGCCGGTCGGGGGCGTCCGTCGTCCATCAGTACGGGCTGCGCCGGACCGTCCACTCGCCGCCGCGCTCGACGACCCGCACGGTGTAGCCGTTGCTCCTGTTGAAGACGTCGAAGCGGTAGGGCAGCTCGTAGTTCGACGAGCGCGCCTTCTGGCACGCCTCGTCGAAGGTCGGCAGCGCGGTGCGTGACAGCGTCCGCCACCCGTCCGCCGCGGAGGCCTTCAGCACGGTCGGCCACCCGCGGTGGCGACCGGCAGCCGTCAGCAGCACCGCCGCGTCGGGACCGTCGGGAACGACCACCTCGCAGCGTCCGGTGACGCCGCCCGGCAGGGTCACGACACCCAGCTCGCGGGAGACGACGTACGTCCGGCTGGGTCCCGGCACGGCGACGTACCGTCCGTCGGGGGAGAGGCCGTAGGGGTGCCTGCCCATGCGGAGGGTCTGCCAGGCGCTGCCGTCCCCGGTGGTGAGCACGACGTCGCGGCCACCGCACGTCAGGTTGACCAGCACCACCGCGAGCGGCTCCGCCGGCCAGTTGGCGCCCCACCTGCAGCGCTCGGCGCCGGCGTCGTGGACGACGACCGGCGCGCCCCACGACTGCGTGGACCGGTCGTAGACCTGGGCCCGGACGACGCGACGTCCGCGTGACCCGACCGCGTACAGCGGCAGGCCGGGGGCCGTGAAGAAGCTGGTGTGGAGAAGGCCTTGCGGCTCCTCGAGTCCGGGGGCCGAAGCCGGAGCGATCTCCGCCACTGCCCAGGGCGACCCTTCGCCGGCCCGCGAGATCACGGCACGGTACGCCGGACTCGAGGGGTCGCCGAACCAGGTCGTGTCGGAGTCGACGTTGGCGAAGTGGCTGTCCGAGCACCCTTCGGCGAGCGCGAGCTCCTGCCGGGTCGGCGCCGCGCCGCCGGTGCGGGTGAGGACCACGATGGCGCACCGCCGCGCGAGCTGCGCCCCGAAGAGGTAGGACACCTCCTCGGCGTCGGTGATGGTGGCGGTGCTGGTGTACTCGATCCCCTCGGTGTCCAGGCGGTGGCGCGCGAACCCGGCCTCGGTGCGGGTGACGTAGCCCTCGCGCTCCGGCCACACCGCGTTGGTGCCGTCGGGGGAGATGCCGGGCTCGTCGTAGGCCTCACCTTCCAGCTCGTACGACGTCCAGGTGACGGTGTCGGGCGACCAGATCGCGTGGGAGGAGACCGGCGCCTGGTCCTCGGCATAGCTGCCTTCGTCGCACTCGGCGATCACGGCGACCGCGCCGCTCGCGGTGCGGGCGTCCACGTCGCCGCAGTAGAGGTTCGCCTTGCGGAGCACGACCGTCCTCGCGCCCCACCCGGCGGTGGCCGCGTCGTAGCGCTTGCCCCAGACCGTCCGGTAGTTGTCGCTCGTCCAAATGCGGAACCGGTCGCCGTCGGCGAGCGCGAGCTCGACCCCGCCCCGGATCTCCCGAGGCAGCTCGGCCGCACCCGGCGCCGCCCCGCGGGCGGTGGACGCCGGGCTCGACGTGGTCAGGACAGCCGTCGTCGTCGCCAGCGCGACGATCACCCCCGTGATGCGAGACATGGATCGAGGGTAGGTGAGATCGGCCTAGGCTGGCGGGCATGAGCAGTGAGGACGCTGTCCGCGAGGTGGCAGGCCGGGCCCGCACCGCGAGCCACGTGCTCGCCACGGCCACCCGCGCCACCAAGGACGCCGCCCTTCTCGCGATGGCGGACGCGCTCGAGGAGGCAGGCGAGCGGATCCTGTCGGCCAACGCCGAGGACGTCGCCCGCGCCGAGGCGGGCGGCACGCCGGCCAACATCGTCGACCGGCTGCGCCTGGACGAGGGCCGCCTCGAGGCGATGGCGCAGGGCCTGCGCGACGTGGCCGGCCTGCCGGACCCGGTCGGCGAGGTGCTCCGCGGCAGCACGCTGGCCAACGGCCTCGAGCTGCGCCAGGTCCGCGTGCCCTTCGGGGTGGTCGGCATGATCTACGAAGCCAGGCCCAACGTGACCGCTGACGCCGCCGGGATCTGCCTCAAGGCGGGCAACGCCGTGCTGCTGCGCGGCTCGTCCAGCGCCCGGTCGAGCAACGCCGCGATCGTCGAGACGATGCGCGGCGCGCTGGCTGCGAGCGGCCTGCCGGAGGACGTCGTACAGCTGGTGCCGGGTGAGACGCACGACAGCGTCAAGGCGCTGATGCGCGCCCGCGGCCTGGTCGACGTGCTCATCCCGCGCGGAGGCGCCGGGCTGATCCGCCGCGTCGTCGAGGAGTCGACCGTGCCCGTCATCGAGACCGGGGTCGGCAACTGCCACGTCTACGTCGACGCCTCGGCCGACCTCGAGCAGGCCCTGGCGATCGTGCTCAACGCCAAGACCCAGCGCACCAGCGTCTGCAACGCGGCCGAGTCGCTGCTGGTGCACCAGGACGTCGCCGACGCGTTCCTGCCCGCCGTCGTGGCGGCCCTCCAGCATGAGGGGGTGCTGATCCACGGTGACGCGGCCTTCGCCGAGCACGACGACGTGGTGCCGGTGACCGACGAGGACCACGCGGCCGAGTTCCTCGCCCTGGAGATCTCCGCTGCGGTCGTGCCTGACGTCGAGGGCGCGATCGACCACATCCGGCGGTTCTCCACGGGGCACACGGAGGCGATCGTCGCGCGCGACCAGGCCACGATCCGGCGCTTCGTGGCAGCCGTCGACTCCGCGGCGGTGGTCGTCAACGCCTCCACCCGCTTCACCGACGGCGGCGAGTTCGGCTTCGGCGCCGAGATCGGCATCTCGACGCAGAAGCTCCACGCCCGCGGGCCGATGGGCCTGCCGGAGATGACGTCCAGCAAGTACGTCGTCGTGGGCGAGGGGCACGTGCGCTGACGTCCGCGCCACCGCAGACGATAGGATCGCAGCCATGCTGAGCGCCCTGACTGTCCTCGCCGCCGCCCTGTCCGTCGCCGCGGGCGAGCACGGCGAGCCCGTGGTCCACCCCTACGCCGTGGGCGGCATCGCCCTGGGGCTCCTCGTCGTGCTGCTGGTGGCAGTGGTCTCCTTCGGTGGCGGTCGCGAGCACAGCTGACGTGCCCATACGTCGCGTCGGGGTCATGGGTGGCACCTTCGACCCCATCCACCACGGCCACCTCGTGGCTGCGTCCGAGGTGCAGGCGTGGTTCGACCTGGACGAGGTCGTCTTCGTGCCCACCGGTGCCCCGTGGCAGAAGAGCGAGCGCGACGTCACCGAGGCCGAGCACCGCTACCTGATGACGGTGGTCGCGACGGCGGCCAATCCACGCTTCACCGTCTCCCGGGTCGACATCGACCGTGACGGGCCGACGTACACCATCGACACCCTCCGCGACCTGAAGGCCGAGCTGCCCGACGCGGAGCTGTTCTTCATCACCGGCGCCGACGCCCTGGCCGACATCTTCACCTGGCGCAACGCCGACGAGCTCTTCGCACTCGCCAACTTCGTCGGCTGCACGCGACCGGGCTACACGATGGACCCGGAGACGCTGGCGAAGATCCCCTCTGACAAGGTCACCATGGTCGAGATCCCGGCGCTGGCGATCTCCTCCACCGAGTGCCGCGAGCGCAAGCGCCGTGGCGAGCCCGTGTGGTACCTCGTTCCGGACGGGGTCGTGCAGTACATCGCCAAGCATGGCCTCTATGCCTCCCCACCCAGCACGTACGACAGCAAGGACACTGCATGACTGCCACCGACCACGCCCTCGAGCTCGTCGCCGTCGCGGCCCAGGCCGCGCACGACAAGAAGGCCGACCAGGTCCTGGCCTTCGACGTCAGCGAGCAGATCGCCATCACCGACGCGTTCGTGCTGGCCAGTGCCAACAACGAGCGCGCCGTGGGGGCCATCGTCGACGAGGTCGAGGACAAGCTCCGCGAGGCCGGCGCCAAGCCGATCCGGCGCGAGGGCCACAAGGAAGGTCGCTGGGTGCTGCTGGACTACGGCGAGATCGTCGTGCACGTGCAGCACGAGGAGGAGCGGATGTTCTACGCCCTCGAGCGCCTGTGGAGCGACTGCCCGGTGATCCCCCTCGCCCTGACGTGAGGCGCCTGGTCCTGCTGCGACATGGGCAGACCGAGTGGAACCACACGCGACGGGCGCAGGGCCATGCCGACGTGCCGCTGGACGATGTCGGTCTGGCCCAGGCCAAGGAGGTCGCCCCCGTCCTCGCCGCCCTGCACCCGGTCGCGATCTGGTCGTCCGACCTCGCTCGCGCCGCCCAGACCGCGGGCGCTGTCGCCGCCGAGTGCGGTCTCGAGCCCGTCCTCGACCCCCGGCTGCGCGAGTTCGACGTCGGCCCCAACCGGACCGGTCTGACCCCCGAGGAGTACGCCGTCGCCCACCCGGAGGAGCACGCCGCCCTCCTCGCCGGCGAGATCGACGCGATCCCCGGACGCGAGACCCGGGACGACGTGCTGGCGCGTTTCCTGCCCGCACTCACGACGTACGCCGACGGGCTGGGGGAGGGCGAGACCGGGATCGTGGTCGCCCACGGAGCCGCCCTGCGCGTCGCGGTTCCTGCCTTCCTCGGCTGGGGCGCAGATCCGGGCGAGTCCTTCGGCGTGCTGGCCAACTGCGGCTGGGTCGTGCTCGAGCACTCGGCGTCGACGTGGACCGGTGGCATGGAGCAATGGCGCCTGATCGCGTGGAACCGCGTCGTCCCGACCCCCGATTTCACCCCGCCGACCGCGGTCGGCTAATGTTCTCCGCGTTGTCCTCCAGCACGATGGAAGACGATGTTGGGGCTGTGGCGCAGCTGGTAGCGCATCTGCATGGCATGCAGAGGGTCAGGGGTTCGAGTCCCCTCAGCTCCACCGACATCGAAGGCCCGCAGTCCACGACTGCGGGCCTTCTGCGTCTGCCACGACCGCGGACTCGGCCAAATCAGGGGTCGGTGGCACCATGTGCTCATGACCGCGACCGACGTCTCCACCAGCACCAGCACCGCCCAGCACATCGAGCTCACCGAGCGCTACGCGGCGCACAACTACCACCCCCTTCCGGTGGTGCTGGCGGAGGGCGAGGGTGCCTGGGTCATCGACGTCGACGGTCGCCGCTACCTCGACTGCCTGGCGGGCTACTCCGCGCTCAACTTCGGTCACTCCAACGAGCGCCTGGTCGCGGTCGCGCGCGAGCAGCTCGGTCACCTCACGCTGACCAGCCGGGCCTTCTTCAACGACAAGCTGAGCGGCTTCGCCGAGGCGCTGGCCCGCCTGACCGGCAAGGACATGATCCTGCCGATGAACTCCGGCGCCGAGGCCGTCGAGACCGCGATCAAGGTGAGCCGCAAGTGGGGCTACGAGGTCAAGGGCGTGCCCGCCGGCCAGGCGTCGATCATCACGATGCAGGGCAACTTCCACGGCCGCACCACGACCATCGTGAGCTTCTCCGACGATGAAGTGGCGACCTCCGGCTACGCGCCTTTCACCACCGGCTTCCGGAGCGTGGCCTACGGCGACATCGACGCCGTGGCCGCGGCCATCGACGAGACCACCGTCGCGGTGCTCTTCGAGCCGATCCAGGGCGAGGGCGGCGTCGTGATGCCGCCCGAGGGCTTCCTGCGCGACCTCCGCGCGCTCTGCACCGAGCGCAACGTGCTGATGGTCGCCGACGAGATCCAGGCCGGCCTGGCCCGGTCGGGCAAGACCTTCGCGTGCGACCACGAGGACGTCGTCCCCGACATCTACGTCCTGGGCAAGGCACTCGGCGGTGGGCTCTACCCCGTCTCCGCCATCGCGGCCGACCGCGACGTGATGGACGTGATCACGCCGGGCTCGCACGGCTCGACCTTCGGCGGCAACCCGCTCGCCGCCGCGATCGGCACCGAGGTCGTGGCGATGCTGGAGGAGGGCACCTTCCAGGCACGCGCCGCCGAGATCGGCGACCAGATCGAGGCCGGCTTCCGCCCGCTCGTGGGCAACGGCCTGGTCGGCGTACGCGTCCGTGGCGCGTGGGCCGGCATCGACATCGACCCGTCCCTGATGACGGGGCGCCAGATGTCGGAGGCGCTGATGGAGCGCGGGATCCTCGCCAAGGACACCCACGGCTCGACGGTCCGCTTCGCACCCCCGCTGGTCGCCAGCGACGACGACATCGCCCTGCTCGTCACCGCGGTGACCGAGATCCTCACCGCCGGCTGAGTGCCTGGCACGCCCCGGTGAGCGCTCGCTTCGACCACCTGGTCGTCGCCGTCGACGACCTCGACGAGGCGGCGGCCCGGTGGGGCGCCGCGGGCCTGTCCGCCGTGCGTGGGGGAGCCCACCCGGTGGGCACCGAGAACGCGCTCGTCCGCGGTCCGAGGCCGGCCTACGTCGAGCTGATCGCGGCCGGGTCCGGCGAGTCGAACCCGTGGCTGGATCGCGTGCGGTCGGCGCGCGGCCCGATCTCCTGGGCGATCGCCGTGGACGACATCGAGGCGGCACGTACGGCGTTGGTCGACGCGGGCTTCGACCCCCAGCCGGTGGTCGGTGGGTCACGACGGACGCCGGACGGCGGGCTCGTCGAGTGGCGGCTGTGCGACGTGGGGGAGGGGCCGTACGACGGCTCCCTGCCGTTCCTGATCCAGTGGACGACGCCGATGGGGCCGGGTCCGGCCGAGGGCCCCATCGTCGAGCAGATCGGCCTCGCCCCGCCCGATCCCGACCGGGTGGCCGACCTGCTGGTCGCCCTCGGGTTCGAGCCGAGTCGTTCCTGGCCTCGTCGGCTGTTCGAGCCCGCGGCCGGAGGCGCCGGGATCAGGCTCGAGCCGATCGGCGATCCGGTCGATCTCGGGTCGGCCTCGTGGTCGATGAGCTGGGACGACGAGGAGCGCGGACCGCGGGCGTCGCTCGCGCTCCGGACCGCTTCCGGCGAGCTGACCCAACTGACCCTCGATGGTGTCGGCATCGTGGCCTGGCCGGACCGGCGCCGCCTCGCCGCGTCCGCACTGCAACCCGCGGGCGGGAGCGGTTCCGCACCCGAGCGGGCCGAGGCGTGGGTGGAGTCGCTGGTGTCCTCCGGACTGGCCGTCGCCGAGGAGGTCGAGGTCGTGTGGGCCGAGGGCATCTCGATCGAGGTGACAGCCGTGACGCGGCTGAACGGCCCCGCCGGCACGCAACCGATCACCATCGTCCGGGGGCTGCACCCGCTCGACCGCAACGGCGTCGTTGCGATCGGGGTCGGCGAGCCGGTCGAGGTGCTCGAGCGCCAGCCCATGAGCGGCGACCCTCCGACCGCCGAGCAGGTCGACCGGATCGACGACGCGTTCGTGCTCGCCCTCAGCGGCGGGGTGTACGCCGTCCGTGGCCGGCGCCGGTCCGTCGTCCGTGCGCTCGACGGGTGGGGTGCCTCGGGCCGGTTCGCGAAAGGAGAGCCCGAGCAGTGGTTGGCCCAGGCGGCCGCCGGACGTCGTACGGACGGGGTCCTCGCCGGAGCTCCCTGGCTCTGATCAGCGCTCGGCGACCTCGGCGATGTGCCGGTAGCCGCGCAGCTCGTAGCCCAGCACGGTCACCCACGGCGCCAGCATCAGCACCACCAGGGCGGTCGACAGCGGGGCCCCGGAGGCGGCGAGCAGCCAGGCCGCCACGAGGACCACCAGTGTGCCGACCAGCAGCCAGGCGTGCAGAGGGTCTCGCCCGGGGAAGAGCACGTGGAAGATCGTGAAGAGGGCCAGCACGAACACGGCGACCGGGATCGCCATGGTCAGCACCGTCTGCCCGGCGTCCAGCTTGCTGTGGTGCTCGACGTAGTAGGCGGCGGCATGCAGTCCCGCGCCGGTCCCGGCGATCGACGCGTAGAGGGCCAGGTGACCGAAGCCGAAGACCATGCTGCGGGCGTTGCTCGCACTGAGGGCGGCTCCGAACGGGATGGTGAAGTAGACCCACCACAGGCCCACGGCGAGGGAGACGCCGGCCAGTGCGATCACGGCGGCCTCGAGGCTCCAGCCCTGCTTCTCCACCACCGCCTCGATCGCGGTCGTCGTCCCGAGCACGACCTCGCCGAAGGTGATGATGGCGAGCAGGCCGTAGCGCTCGGCGATGTGGTGGGGATGCCAGGGGGTCGACGGGAGGTGCGTCTCGATCCACACCAAGCCGCCCACCTCCAGGGCGAACAGCGCGAGGGTGAGCGCGACCTGGACGACCAGGGGGAGGAGGTCGAACGCGGTGACCACCCAGCCGACCTGGGCGACGGTGAGCAGGCGGACGTAGGCCAAGCACGTACGGCGCCGCAGCGAGTCGTGGGTCGCCGCGCGGGCCCACAGCAGGATCAGGGATACCCGCATGGTGACGTAGCCCGCCACCACCACGGAGTTGTCGAACTCGCCGTGGTTGAACCCTTCGAAGACGTCGTGCAGTCCCAGGGCCAGGACGAGGACGCCGACCATCTGCAGCAGCGTGGCCAGGCGCATGAACGCGTCGTCAGTGTCGTAGGCCGACGCGAACCACGAGAAGTTGATCCAGGCCAGCGTGATCGCGAACATCGCCACCGCGAAGCCGAGCAGGCCCTCGACGACGTGGTCCTCGACGAGTGCGTGGGCGAACTGCGACCCGGCGAGGCTGAACGCCACGACCAGCGTGAGGTCGTAGAGCAGCTCGAGGGGAGTGGCCGTGCGGTGGGTCTCGTGGGGGTCGCGGCCGGTCATGCGCCGTAGGCGGTGGGTCAGGTGAGCCTCGCTCATGCCTCCGGATCCTCGCAGACCTCGGGCGTTGCCCGCCTCAGGCGATGGTCAGTCCGCCGTCGACCGGGATCATCTGCCCGGTGACGTAGCCGGCGGCGTCCGAGGCCAACCACACGGCCGTCGCCGCGAGCTCACGCGGGTCGCCCGTGCGCCCGGTCGGCACGCGCTGCATGGCCAGGTCGAGGTAGCCCTCGGGATAGGTGTCGGTCATCTCCGAGGCGAAGAAGCCGGGTGCGAGGGCGTTGACGCGGATGCCCTTGCGGCCCGTCCACTGCTGGGCGAGGTCACGCGTCAGGCCGCCGAGGCCCGCCTTGGAGGCGGAGTACGCCGCCTGGGGCAGGCCGCCGGTGGTGATGCCGAGGATCGAGGAGATGTTGATGATGCTCGACCCGGGCTCCATCACCCGGCCGCAGGCCTGCGCCATCCAGTAGCAGCCGTTGAGGTTGACGTCGATGACCGACCGGAACTGCTCCGGGGTCTCCCGCGTGGCGGGGATCGCGGTGCCGACGCCGGCGTTGTTGACGAGCACGTCGACGCGGCCGAACGTCGCCACGGCCTCGTCGACCAGCCGCTGGCACTGCGCGGGGTCCGCGACATCGGTGGCCACCGTGTGCACCCGACGGCCGATGGATCGTACGGACTCGGCGACCTGCTCGAGCTTCTCCACCCGACGCGCGCCGAGCACCACGTCGGCACCGGCCTCGGCGAAGCAGTGGGCGAACGCCACGCCCAGCCCGCTGGAGGCGCCGGTGACGATGACGACCTTGTCGTCGAGACGAAAGAGGTCCAGGAGGGTCATGGCGAGACCATAGCCGCCGTGGCTGACCCCGGGACCCACTGCCTGTTCACCATGGGATGTCGGTGAACAGGCACTTCCCCAGGTGAATTGACCGAGGGGAGTGCGTATTCGTCGACATCCCATGATGAACAGTCGGGTGGTGAACGGGCGGGCAGCACGCATCACCGGGCGGCAGGCTCCAAGGGCTCGACCGGAGCGCGCTTCAGGTTGCGCACCGACCGCGAGCAGAGCACGAGTCCGACCACGGCGACGTACGCCACGGCCGAGGCGATGAGGACCGGCCGGAATCCGAAGGCTTCTGCCAGAGGCCCGTAGGCGAGCTGGCCGATCGGCATCGCGACGAACGAGCCGAGCATGTCGTACGAGTAGGCGCGCGAGAGCATGCGGTCGTCGATGTTCTCCTGCATCGCGAGGTTCCAGCCCATCCCGAAGATCTCAGTGCCGGCACCCGCGAGGAAGGCAACGGCGACGAGTCCGACGAGGTGGGGAGAGACGCCGAGCAGCAGGATGGGTGGCGCGATCATCGCCATGCCCAGCATCCCGAGCAGGAGTGGCCGCTCCAGGCGTACGCGGAGCAGGACGACAGTCGTGAGCAGCAGCCCCACCGCCTCGGCGGAGAGGACGAAGCCCCATCCCTGCCGGCCGATGGTGTCGTCGGCGATCGCCGGGCCGAGGGTGTACCACGCTCCCATGTGGATCGCGTTGAGGACGCCGAAGCCCACGACCACGATCCAGAGCCACGGTGTGGCCCAGAAGAAGCTCCATCCTTCGCGGAGCTCCCCGATCGTGTCAGGGGCGGCACCGCCTGGCTCCTTGGGAGGCATCGCCACCGGGAGCAGGAGCAGGGCTGCGAGCAACCAGGTCGCAGCATCCACGGCCAGTGCCCATCCCGATCCGGCCGTGACCACGAGCAGGGCGCCGATCGTCGGGCCGACGACCATCGTCCCGTTGCGGGTGAGGGACACGAGCGCGTTGGCCGGCTGCAGCTCCGAGCGCTCCACGAGCTGGGGGAGCACGCTCGCCATTGCCGGGAACGAGATGCCGGAGACGGCGCCGTGCACGACGGACAGCACGACGAGCATCCAGATCTCAGCGTGACCTGACAGCACGAGCAGCGCGATCGCACCCTGACTGAGGGCGGACGCCATGTTGGAGGCCTGCAGCACCAGGGTGCGCGGGAACCGGTCGGCGATGACACCACCGTAGAGCAGCAGCGCGATCATCGGGATCGTGTGCGCGGCCAGCACCTGGCCGAGCGCGCTGGGAGAGTCGGTGATGTCGAGGACGGCGAACGCCAGCGCGACGGTCGCCATCATGTTGCCGAACGTGTTGACGAGGCGCGAGGCGAAGTACCAGGCGAAGTTGCGGTTGCGCAGTGGTGCGAGCGCGGCCGACCAGGTCATCGGGCGTCCTCGGGGATCGTGGGGTCGGTCGTGGTGTCGCTCGGGACCCATCTCGCGTCCGGCCCGGTCAGGCCGCCGTTCATCGCGAAGGCGTGGGAGGTGGCGCTGATGTGCACCGTGTCGGGAGTGCCGGCGGGGCGCGCCGCGGCGTGCAGGAGGTGGGACGCCTCGAGGAGCAGGTCGAGGGCGCGGTGCCAGGCCTCGACCGGCACCCACGCCTCGAGGTCGCTCGACGACGACGACCCGGGGGCCGCGTCCCTCATCCGTCGCTCGATCTCGACGGCGTTGGCGCGGACGTAGGCGATCCGCTCGTCCACGCCCGCTCGCTGGGGGGACACGTCGAGCGTGGCGTCGTAGCGATAGCGCTTGGCCATGCCGCCGCGAACCTTCTCCTCGCTCTCGACGACGAGCTCGCCGATGTCGTGGAGGACGCGCAGGTGGTAGGAGGCGTTGGCGTGCGTGATCTCGAGCGCCCGAGCGACCTCGGCGGCGCTCATGGCCTCGGCGGTCAGCATCGACAGGATGCGCAGCCGCAGCGGGTGCGCGGTCGCACGCAGCCGGGCCACCGCCCGCGGGTCGGTCTCGGTGTCCATCTCACCCTCCAAGAGTTCTTGGGGAGTGAGTGTGCCCGGCGCGTGCACGACTGTCAAACACTTCTTGGGGAGTCGTCCCGGGTCCTTCCCTGACCTGACCCTGAGTTGACCCCGGAACGGGATGATCCGGTGCCTACGGCGTGCTTGAGTAGGTGTCAGCAGAGGGCACCCGGCCCCAAGGAGTGAGTGAGATGTCCGACCAGTACCCGCAGGACCCGCAGAGCGCACAGGACCCGACGTACCCGGGCCAGCAGGGCGCGTACGGCCAGCAGCCGCGGCCCGTGTTCCAGTCCCAGCCGTCGACGATGTCGCCCGAGGACGAGCGCACCTGGGGCGCGATCAGCCACGGCGGCGCGGTCGTCGCGATGATCTGCTCGGCCGGATTCCTGGGCTTCCTGGCCTCCGTCGCGGTCTACGTCATCCACAAGGACCGCGGGCCGTTCGTCCGCGCGCACGCCGCCAACTCGCTCAACATCCAGATCACCATGTTCATCTGGCTGGTGGTGCTCGGCATCCTCACCATCCCCGTCGCCTTGTTCACCCTGGGGCTGGGCCTGGTCGTGATGCTCCCGGCGCTGGCCGCCGCGTTCGTCGTCGCCGGCATCCTGCACGTCGTCGGGGCGATCAAGGCCTACAACGGCGAGTGGTGGAACCCGCCGCTGACGCCGCGTTTCGTGAAGTGAGCTGAGCCGGGCTGCCCGGGTCCGGACCGCCAGGTCGGGCCCGGGCAGCAGTGCGTCCACCCGCTCCGTCGTCCGGCCGGATCCCTTCGGCGCCCAAGCGCGGGACAGGCTAGGATGGAGGCGTGCACCAGTTCCTCCTTCTTCCGCAGCCGCGCTGATCCTCCTGGCTCGATCGACCAGGACCGACACGCGGCTACCCCTCCATGTGAGGGGTTTTTTCATGCCAGCACCCAGCCCCACCCCAGCCAGACCTGCACCCAGCACCAAGAGGACACGCCATGAGCCAGGACACCGGAGCCGCGCACGAGACTGCCGGCGAGCGCGCGACGTACGACATCGCGGCCACCGAGACGAAGTGGCAGGGCGTGTGGGAGGACCTGCAGCCCTTCCGGGCCGACGACGACAGCCCGCGCGAGAAGCGCTACGCCCTGACGATGTTCCCCTACCCCAGCGGTGACCTGCACATGGGTCACGCTGAGGTGTTCGCGCTGCACGACGTGGTGGCGCGCTACTGGTGGCAGCGCGGCTACGAGGTGCTGAACCCGATGGGCTTCGACTCCTTCGGCCTGCCGGCGGAGAACGCCGCGATCCGCAACGACGAGCACCCCGACACCTACACGCGGGCCAACATCGCCAAGTCGATCGAGTCGTGCAAGAAGTACGCCGCGTCGTTCGACTGGTCGCGCACCTTCAACACCTCCGACCCGGAGTACTACCGGTGGACCCAGTGGCTGTTCCTGAAGTTCCACGAGCGCGGCCTGGCCTACCGGAAGAACTCCGCGGTCAACTGGTGCCCGCAGGACCAGACGGTGCTGGCCAACGAGCAGGTCGTCGGCGGGATCTGCGACCGGTGCGGGGCGGAGGTGACCAAGAAGGAGCTGACCCAGTGGTACTTCAAGATCACCGACTACGCCCAGGAGCTGCTGGACGGGCTGGACGAGCTGGAGAAGACCTGGCCGGACCGCGTGGTCACCGCACAGCGCAACTGGATCGGGCGGTCCGAGGGCGCGCACGTCGACTTCGCCGTCGAGGGCCGGGACGAGCCGGTCACCGTCTACACGACGCGGCCCGACACGCTGTTCGGTGCGACGTTCATGGTGGTCGCGGCCGACGCTGCCCTGGCCGGTGAGCTGGTCACCGACGAGCAGCGGCCCGCGCTGGAGGACTACCTGGTCGAGGTCCGCAAGGAGACCGAGATCAACCGGCTGTCCACCGACCGGCCCAAGACCGGCGTCTTCCTGGGCGTGCACGCGACCAACCCGCTGACCGGCAACCAGATCCCGGTCTACGCCGCCGACTACGTGCTGGCCGACTACGGCACCGGCGCCATCATGGCCGTGCCTGGGCAGGACCAGCGTGACTGGGAGTTCGCCGAGGCGTTCGACCTGCCGGTGGTCCGCACCGTCCAGCCGCCGTCGGACTGGGAGGGCGAGGCCTTCACCGGCGACGGTCCGGCGATCAACTCCGCCAACGACGAGATCGACCTGTCCGGGCTGGGCGTCGCCGAGGCCAAGTCCACGACGATCGCCTACCTGGAGCGCAAGGGGCTGGGTCGCGGCACGGTCAACTTCCGCCTGCGCGACTGGCTGCTGAGCCGCCAGCGCTACTGGGGCGCCCCGATCCCGATCATCCACTGCCCGGTCGACGGCGAGGTCCCGGTCCCTGACGACCAGCTGCCGGTCACCCTGCCCGACCTGCGCGGCGCCGATCTGAAGCCCAAGGGCACCTCGCCGCTGGGCGCGGCGACCGACTGGGTCAACGTGTCCTGCCCGACGTGCGGGGGCCCGGCGACCCGCGACACCGACACGATGGACACCTTCGTCGACTCGTCCTGGTACATGTTCCGCTACTGCTCGCCCCACGACCACACCCAGGCCTTCGACAGCGCCAAGGTCAACGCCTGGATGCCGAGCAACCTGTACGTCGGAGGCGTCGAGCACGCCGTGCTGCACCTGCTGTACGGCCGGTTCTTCACCAAGGTCCTGAACGACATGGGCCTGGTGGACTTCCGCGAGCCGTGGTCCGCCCAGCTGAACCAGGGCTTCGTGATCAACCAGGGCAAGAAGATGAGCAAGTCCCTGGGCAACGGCGTCGACCTGGGGGACCAACTTGGTGCCTTCGGTGTGGACGCGGTGCGCCTGACCCTGGTCTTCGCCGGTCCGCCGGAGGACGACATCGACTGGGCCAACATGTCGCCGGACGGGTCACTGCGCTTCCTGCAGCGAGCCTGGCGGCTGTCGGGCGACGTCACGTCGTCGCCCGGGGCCGATGTCTCCGGCGGTGACCTGGCGCTGCGGCGTACGACGGCGCGGACGGTCCACGACGCGGCCGGGCTGGTCGAGGCCTACCGCTTCAACGTGATGGTCGCCCGGGTGATGGAGCTGGTCAACGCGACCCGCAAGGCCATCGACAATCCTCCTGAGAAGGGGGGGTGCGGCCCGGCCGACCCCGCCGTCCGGGAGGCTACCGAGGCCGTCGCGATCCTGCTGTCGCTGGTCGCGCCCTACACGGCCGAGGAGATGTGGGAGCGGCTGGGCCACCAGCCCACCGTCGTCCGCGCCGGCTGGCCGGCCGTCGACGAGGCGCTGCTGGTCGAGGACACCGTCACCGCGGTCGTGCAGGTCAAGGGCAAGGTGCGGGCGCGGCTGGAGGTCGCCCCGGACATCTCCGAGGCCGACCTGGAGGCCGCGGCCATGGCCGACGAGGGCGTCCAGCGCGCCATCGACGGTGCGGCGGTCCGCAAGGTCATCGTGCGCGCGCCCAAGCTGGTGAACATCGTCGTCTGAGGCTTCCGCGGGCCGCTAGGGTCTCGGCATGTCTCGCGTCGTGGTGGTCACCGACTCGACCGCGAGCCTGCCCGTTGAGATCACGCAGGCACGCGGGATCCGGGTCGTGCCGCTGCAGGTCGTCATCGGCGCCAAGGTGCTCGACGAAGGCCCCGAGGGTGCCACGCCCGAGGTGGTCGCCCAGGCGCTGCGCGACTTCGTGCCGGTCAGCACCTCGCGCCCGGCGCCGGTGCTGTTCGCCGACCTCTATCGCGGACTCGAGGCCGAGGGGGTCGAGGAGATCGTGTCGATCCACCTCTCCGGCGAGATGAGCGGCACCTTCGAGTCCGCCCAGCTGGCGGCGCTCGAGGTCGACCTGCCGGTGCACGTGGTCGACTCCGGCCAGGTCGGCATCGCGACCGGCTACGCCGCGCTGACGGCGGCCGACGTGCTCGACGCCGGAGGGACCGGCGAGGAGGCTGCCAAGGCTGCGCTGGCGCGGGGGGAGGCGGCCACGTCGCTGTTCTACGTCGACACCCTCGAGCACCTCCGCCGTGGCGGGCGGATCGGTGCGGCCGCCGCGATCTTCGGCAGCGCCCTCTCGGTGAAGCCGCTGCTGGAGATCAAGGACGGCAAGGTGGCGCCGCGGGAGCGGGTCCGTACGGCGTCGCGTGCCCTCGCCCGGCTGGCCGACCTGGCGGTCGAGGCGGCGGGGGAGAGCCCCGTCGACGTCTGCGTCTCGCACCTCGCCAACGCCGACCGGGCCGACGAGCTGGCGGCGACCCTCACCGAGCGGCTGGCCGACGGACTGGAGGGCCGCGAGGTCATGTGCGGCGAGCTCGGAGCGGTCCTCGGTGCCCACGTCGGGCCCGGGATGGTGGCGGTGTGCGTGGCGCCGCGACCCACCTCATGAGTCCCGGCTGACCTCTCTCCACAGATCGCCCGAGGTGGCTACCGGCGGGTCTGCGCGGTTCCTAGCGTGGAGGCATGCGCCGATCCCAGTCGTCCTCCGAGCACGCCGAGGCGGTGTCGCGGCGGCTGGCGAGCCTGAGCGCCGAGCTGGCCGCGGTCCGCGGAGAGCCGGACACGTCCACCCACACCCGGGTGCGCGATCGTGGGGATGCTCCGCCGCCGGTCGTGCTGCCGGTGCCCGGGAGGCACGCGTCGCGACGGCTGCGGATCGGTGGCCTCCAGCTCGGCCCGATCCACCTGGCCGTCGTCGCGGTCGTGGCCGCGGCGGCGGTGGGGTTGGCTGCGTGGTGGGCGGTGCGCGACCAGGCCGAGGCGCTCCCGGCGACGCCGCTGAGCCCGGCGACCTCGCCCCTGGTCCCGGTCAGTCCCACGACCGAGACGTCGGACGACCCCACGGCCGACCTGGTCGTCGACGTCGCCGGCAAGGTGCGCCGACCCGGCATCGCCGTGCTGCCTGCCGGCTCGCGGGTCATCGACGCCCTGAAGGCGGCCGGGGGAGCGCGCCGCGGCGTCGACCTGACCTCGCTGAACCTCGCCCGGCCGGTCCTGGACGGGGAGCAGATCCTCGTCGGCGTCGAGCCGGTCGCGGGCGTGGCCGGCAGCCTCGGCGCCCCGTCCGCCGGTGAGTCGCTGGTCAACCTCAACACTGCCGACCAGGCCACGCTGGAGACGCTGCCGGGGGTGGGACCCGTGACGGCGGAGTCGATCCTGGCGTGGCGCACCGACAACGGCGGGTTCACCGCCGTCGACGAGCTCCTGGAGGTCGACGGCATCGGTGAGGCCACCCTCGCCGACCTCGCTCCGCTCGTGACGCTCTGACGTGCCCGACCTGCGCGCGCTCGCCCTCGGCGCGGGTGCGTGGGTGGGGGCCCTCATCGTGCTGGTGCTCCCCGGCCGCGTGGCGTTGGGCTCGACGTGCGTGGTCACGGTGCTCGTCGGCGCCGGCGTGCTGCGCCGCCGCTTGGCCGCCGGCTGGCTCGGCCCTGTGGCCGCGCTCGCCGCCGTCGCGGGTGTCGCGGCCCTCCAGCAGACCCTCGTCGCCTCCTCGCCGCTGTCGGGCCTGGCCGACGAGGGCGCCGTGGTGACCCTGCGCCTCGAGCTCACGTCCGACGTACGCACCGTCACCGGGCAGTACGGCGACCTGCAGGTCGTGCGGGCCCGGGCATCTCGGGTCGAGGGGCGCGGCCGTGCCTGGTCGCTGGACGCGCCCGTCGTGGTGATGGCGGACGCGGACTGGCCGCGTCTGCCGCTGGGCACCGCGATCGAGACCACCGCCCGCCTGGTTCCTGGTGACGACGACGTGGCGGCACTGGTCCGCCCCACCGGTGACCCGCGGGTGCTCGGCGAACCGGACGTGTGGTGGGACGCGGCCGCGGCCGTACGCCGGTCGGTGCGCGCCGCGGTCGCCGGCCGGGATGCCGACGCCCGCGAGCTCGTCCCGGCGCTGGTGGTGGGCGACGACGGTGGCCTCGATCCCGAGCTCGCCGACGACTTCCGCACCACTGGACTCACCCACCTGCTCGCCGTCAGCGGCACCAACCTGACCCTCGTGGTGGGGTTCCTGCTGATCCTGGGCCGCTGGCTCGGGGTCCGCGGACGGTGGCTGCACGCGCTCGCCGCGGTCGGGATCGTCGGCTTCGTCATCACCGCCCGGGCCGAGCCCAGCGTCGTACGGGCGGCCGCGATGGGCACGGTCGCGCTCGTCGGGATGGGTCGCAACGGCCGCTCGCGAGGCACTCGCGGGCTCGGGGTGGCGGTCCTCGGTCTGCTGCTGGTCTGGCCCCGGCTCGCGGTGACGGCCGGGTTCGCCCTGTCGGTGCTGGCGACCGCCGGGATCCTGCTGCTGGCGCCCGTCTGGCGTGACGCACTGATGCGCTGGGCTCCCCGGTGGGTGGCCGAGGCGGTCTCGGTGCCACTGGCGGCCCAGGTCGCCTGTACGCCGGTGGTCGCGGCGCTCTCGGGACAGGTGAGCCTGGTGGCGGTCGGTGCCAACCTGCTGGCCGCCCCAGCGGTCGCGCCGGCCACGGTGCTGGGCCTGGCCGGTGGCCTCCTCGGACTGGTGTGGGCACCGCTCGGGACGGTGGTCGCGGCACCGGCGGCCTGGTCGGCGGGGTGGATCATCGCCGTGGCCCGGTCGGGAGCCGACGTCCCGACCGCAGCCGTGGACTGGGGGACCGGCCCGGTCCCGCTCCTCGCGCTCACGCTGGCGTGCCTGGCCGCCGTGCCGCTCGCGCCACGGCTGCTCCGCCGGCCCGGCTCGGCGCTCGCCTGCACCGGGCTCCTCGCCGTGGTGATGCTCGTACGTCCGCCGACCCCGGGATGGCCGCCCGACGGCTGGGTGCTGGCCGCCTGCGACGTGGGCCAGGGTGACGGGCTCGTCATCCGGGCAGGGGAGCACGCGGCGGTGGTGGTGGACGCCGGTCCCGAGCCGACCGCGATGGACGCCTGCCTCGACCGGCTGGAGGTCCGCTCTGTGCCGCTGCTGGTGCTCACGCACTTCCACGCCGACCACGTCGGCGGGGTCGACGGCGTGTTGGAGGGGCGCGAGGTCGGGGAGATCGAGGGCACGTCGCTGCTCGAGCCCGCGACGGGCGTGCGAGCGGTGACCTCGTTGGGGCGCGAGCCCGGCCTGGCGGCGTACGGCATGACGCGGACGGTGGGCGAGGTGACCCTGCAGACCGTGTGGCCGCGTCCCGGGGACACCGCGGGCGACGCCGGCGAGAGTGCGCCCAACAACGCCAGCGTGGTTCTGGTCGCGGAGGTGGCGGGCGTGCGGATCCTGCTGACCGGCGACGTGGAGCCGTCTGCCCAGGCGGCGCTGGCGCGTGACCTGGCCGGGTTGCGGGTCGACGTGCTGAAGGTCCCCCACCACGGGAGCCGGCGCCAGGACCTCGACTGGCTGACCTCGCTCGGTGCCCGGCTGGCGGTGGTGTCGGTGGGGGAGGCGAACGACTACGGCCACCCGGCGCCCGAGATCGTGGCGGCGCTGACCGCGGCGGGCACGCAGGTGTCGCGCACGGACGTGTCCGGCGACGTCGTCGTGGTGGTGCGCGACGGCGAGGTCGGTGTCGTCACCCGCGACTAGGCTGGGCGCACCATGGCACGCACCCCCTCAGCCGCACAGGTCCTCGGCCACGTCGTCCTCGTGACGGGCAAGGAGGAATACCTCTCCGCCCGGACCGTCGCCTCGGTCCGTGACGCCGTCCGCACGCACGACCCGGACTCCGAGTTCGCCGAGTCGGCCGCCTCCGAGCTCACGCTCGCGTCGCTCGGCGAGATGGCCGCCCCGTCGCTGTTCTCCTCGATCCGCTGCGTGGTCGTCCGTGGCCTGGAGGACCTGCCCGACGAGTCCGTGGACGGGCTGCTCGACTACTGCGGGGCCCCTGCCGAGGACGTCGCGCTGGTGCTGGTCCACTCCGGTGGCCCCAAGGGCAGCGGAGTGCTCACCAAGCTGCGCAAGCTCGCGGCAGTCACCGAGGTGAAGTCGGAGGAGATCAGGGCCGGCGACATGCCGGGCTTCGTGACCTCCGAGGTCGCCTCCCACGGCGCGAAGATCGACCCCGAGGCCGCGACCTTCCTCGTGCAGGCCGTGGGCACCGATCTCCGCTCCCTTGCGGCCGCGGCCGAGCAGCTCACCAACGACTTCCACGGCGAGCAGCTCACCGTGGAGAAGGTCCAGCGCTACTTCGGCGGACGCGCCGAAGCCAAGTCGTTCACCGTCGCCGACGCCGCGTTCGCGGGCAAGCGGGCGGTGGCGCTGGAGGAGCTGCGCTGGGCGCTCGACTCAGGCACGGCCGCCGTGCTGGTGACCTCGGCGATGGCGGCCTCCGCGCGGAGCCTCGCGCGCTACCTCGGTGCTCCGCGGGGCGCCCGCGACGCCGACCTGGCCCGCGATCTGGGCGTCCCGCCGTGGAAGGTTCGGACCGTCCGCGACCAGTCCAGGTCATGGAGCCCCGAGGGCATCGCCGCCGCGGTCCGCGCGGTCGCGGTGGCTGACGCCGACATCAAGGGCCAGGCCCACGACGCGTCCTACACCCTGGAGCGGCTGGTGCTCACGGTCGCCGGGCTGCGCGACTCCCGCTGACCCGACTCCGACTCGGGTGGGAAATGCGAAACACCCGCCACGAGGGCGGGTGCTTGCTGGAAGGGACGCGTCAGAGCGAGGCGGCCTTCTTGGCGATCGACGACTTGCGGTTGGCGGCCTGGTTGCCGTGGATGACACCCTTCGAGGCGGCCTTGTCGAGCGCCTTCATGGCGTCGCGACCGGCGGCTACGGCGGCGTCCTTGTCGCCGGCGTCGGCCAGCTCGCGGAACTTGCGAACGGCGGTCTTCAGGCGCGACTTGACGGCCTGGTTGCGCTGACGGCGCACCTCGTTCTGCTTGTTGCGCTTGATCTGGGACTTGATGTTCGCCACGTGTGAATCCTCGATGCTGGAGCTGGACGGATGAGAAGTCTGGTGCTGTCGGCTGCCTGGCAACCCTGGTGAGGGCGAGGCGCCGGACATGCAGGGAGAAACACTACCGGCAGGCGTCGCTCGCGCCCAAATCCGTCATGCTCCCGCTGTGGGTGGCCGACCCGTGCGCCGTGAGACCGCGTCCAGCATGCGCCGCGACTGGCGGATCCGGAAATCGTTGAGCGTCGGGAGGTTGACGTCCACGGCCGTCACCGAGCGTACGGCCAGGTGGGCACCGATGCCGGCGAGGAACGCCGTCACGACGTCGTCCCCCGCTGCGGTGAGCGCGGGGGAGGACGCGATCGACTCGTCGAACCAGGGCTCGTCCATGCGCTCCAGCCGCGCCAGGAGGGGGTCCGCCCACGCGGGGCCGCGGGCCGCGGCTCCCCAGTCGACGAACACGATCTGGCCGCCCGGGCGACGCAGCAGGTTGTCGACCCGGATGTCCCAGTGGGCGACGTGGCACATCGGTCGACCGGCGTGCTCGCGCAGCGTCTCGGCCCAGCCGTGGGGGTCGTCCCGTAGCCACTCGGGCACAGGAGCCTCGGCGGGCGCGTCGGCGAGGGTGCTGAGGGAGTCCGCCCACGTCCGGAAGACGGACCGCAGGTCGACCAGCGGCACGTCCGCGGGCACGTCACGCTGCTGCAGGACCTCGGAGAGCCGGTCGGTCCCCTCGAGGACGGCCCCGAGCTCGGCGTCGTCCGTGAAGTCGGGGTGGCGCTCCTCGACGTCCTCGATCAGGAGGGCCACCCAGTCGCCGTCGTCGTACGACGCCAGCAGCCGTGCCCACAGTTCGTGCTCGCCGAGGTGCTCGAGCACGCCGATCTCGCGGCGGAACAGGGCGGGGGTGTCGGGGTTGAGCGCGGCGCCGACCGCCTTGACGAACGCCTTCGTCCCGTCGGCGCACGTCAGCCTCGTGGCACAGCCCGGCGACATGCCGCCGACCTGCTCGGCGACGTCGACGACCGGCGAGCCGAGCGTGCGCTCCACCCACGCGCGCACCGGCGGCGGCACGCCGTCGTACGGCAGGCGGACGCCGACCGCGCGCGGAGCGGTCACGCCCATCCCCGGCGCTCGGCGAGCCAGTCCCAGCAGACGTCGCCCTGCCAGCGCTGGTGGTCGCGCAGGTGGGGGGACGTCGGCGGCACCGGCTGCTCGGCCTGGGAGAAGAAGTAGCCGACGTAGAGCGCGAGGTTGATGTCGAAGGCCTCCGCGTCGACGTCGCACAGCAGGCGGCGCTCGGCGATGACGCGGTCCACGTCGATCCCCTCGCCCCGTGGCCCGATCAGGGCGGCGAAGGAGTCGAACCACGCGGCGGCACGCACCGGCCAGTTCCAGTCGCAGACCAGGGCGCGGCCGTCGGGGTCGATCAGCACGTTGTCGGACCGGATGTCGGTGTGCGTCAGCGTCTCGCCTCCGACCACCTCGCTGAAGCGGCGGGCCAGCGCCTCCGCCTCCGCGAGATGGCCCGGATCGAGGTCGGTGCGCGTCGCGTGGATCGTCGGCCAGCCCTCCAGGAGGGGTGCGAAGTCGGCCTCGGCGGTGTCGAGGTCGAGCCCGGGCGGGGGCGGGGTCAGCGCGTCGGCGGCGACCTCCAGCGAGTCCAGCAGCGCGTCGAGGTCGTCCTGCTGCCAGGGGCGTCGGGGCGTGCGGGCGGCGACGTACTCGATGCCGAGGACCACCCAGTCGTCGTCGAGGTGCCACAGCAGCCGGGGTGCCGGGACGGACGCGGGCAGCGCCGCGAGCTTGCGGGCCTCCTCGCGGTAGGACTCGGCGAACATCCGCTGCGCCTTGACCGAGGCCGCCTTCACGAAGTGGCGCGAGCCGTCCTCGCACACCAGCACGGAGGCGAACCCGGGTGTGAAGCCGCTCGTCTGCGAGATGGCCGAGCGGACGGGGGAGCCGCACCGGCGCTCGATGTAGGCCCGCAGGTGCGGCGGGAGGAACGCCCACTCCAGCCGGCGGGCGGTCCGGTCGTGCGGGACGGGGTAGGGCGCGACGCGCGGGCGGGACATGGCGGCATCCTTCCCCACGTCGCGCGTCCGCCACGACCCGATATCGGAGGGTCGACGGGCATTGACCGCTTCCCCGGCACGGTGGATCGTCTGCGCCATGAGCACTGCGTCCATCCCTCGCGCCGCACAGCTGCCGCAGACGGACCCCGACACGGCGCGTGACCTGGCCGTCGCCGAGTACGACGCCCTGCTCGCCATGGTCGACGCGTTCGAGGCTCCGCACTGGGACCTGCCCACCGACTGCACCGAGTGGCGGGTGCGCGAGATGGTGGCCCACCTCGCCGGCGCCGCCGAAGAGGCCTGCCGCCTCCGAGTCCTGCTGCGGCACCAGGCCGCCGCGCTCAACGGCGTACGACGTCGCGAGGCGATGGCAGACGCGCTGTGCGCGGTCCAGATCGCCGACCGCGCCGGCCTCTCCGACGCGGAGCTGGCTGCTGACCTGCGTCGGTGGGCCGCGGGGGCACCGGACGGCCGGCGCCGCCAGCCGGCGCTCCTGCGCCGGCTCCCGATGCCTCCCTTCGCCGGCCTGCGGCCCGGGAGCACGCTCGCCTACGTGCTCGACGTGATCTACCTGCGTGACGTCTGGCTCCACCGGGTCGACCTGCAGCGCGCGACGGTGGTGGAGATGCCGAGCTCGCGGGCCGAGGGCGAGGTGGTGGCGCAGGTGGTCCGCGACCTCGACCTGGAGTGGACCGGGCCGGCGTTCACGCTCGAGCTCACCGGTCGGGCTCCGGGCCGCTGGGTGGTGGGGGCGGGCGAGCCCGTCGCAGTCGTCGTCGAGGACGCCGTGGCCCTGATGCGGCTCCTGTCCGGGCGCAGCGACGAGTGCGTCCTGGTGACCGACGGGGACGCTGCCCTCGCTGACCGGCTGCGCGCGGCACGCGTGGTGTTCTGAGACGAGGCGAAACCCGGCTGCGCGCCGCGCCCCGGGGGCGGCAGGATGGGCGCGTGCCTGAGCTCGTCCTCCCCACGACACGTGTCCGTCACTCGTTCCTGGAGGCGATGGACGAGTTCGTCGCCGAGGGCGCCGAGTTCTCCCAGACCGCGGCCTGGATCGACGCGCACGCTCCCGGCTGGCACGACCCGACGGCCTTCGCGGCGTTCGTCGAGGCGGTCAGGGCGGACGCGGAGGAGGACAGCCCCCGCCCCGAGTGGCACGTCCCCTGCACGACGCTGTGGTGGGTCGACGGCGAGGACTACCTCGGCCGGATCGCCATCCGGCACCGCCTCACCGACTTCCTCCTCGACGTCGGTGGCCACATCGGCTACGACGTACGCCCCACGCGCCGCCGCGAGGGCCACGCCACGGCCATGCTGCAACAGGCGCTGCCGTGGGCGCGAGACCTCGGGATCGACCCGGCCCTGGTCACCTGCGACGAGGACAACCTCGGCTCCGTGCGCGTGATCGAGGCCGCCGGCGGCGTGCTGGAGGACGTACGCGGGATCAAGCGCCGCTACTGGGTCCCGACCTCCTGAGCGCGAGGTTCCGCGACGGGAGCAGCGCGGGTGCGGGTGGCCGCACCGACGCCGACCACCGCGACGACCAGTCCGACGAGCTGGGTGACCGACAACGTCTCGTCGAGGACCACCCACGCGAGCACGGCCGTGACCGGAGGGCTGAGGAAGAACAGGCTGGCCGCGGCTCCGGAGCCGCCACGCAGCACGAGCAGCGCCAGCAGCATGAGACCGACGATCGAGTTCACGACCGCGAGGAACAGGACGGCGACGAGGGCCTGCCGAGCGTCAGTGACCGGCCACGTGCCCTCGCTCAGCCACCCGAGCACCAGCAGCGGAGGCGCCGACACCGCGAACTGGACCGCTGCCGACCAGAGGAGGTCGGGACGTGCCCCGATCCACCGCTGGCCCAGGGTGCCGAGGCTGAGGGTGAGCATGCTGAGGCCTCCGACCAGCACCGCGACTGGGCCGCCGGCGTGGCCGAGGTCCGCGCCCAGCACGAGGAGCACGCCCACGACGCCGACGACGAAGCCGACCACCTGGACCGGCGAGACCCGCTCGCCGAGGAGAGCGGCCGCGAGCAGGGCGGTCAGCACCGGGCTGAGGGCGTGGAACAGCGACGCCAGGGTCGCGCCGAGCCCGAGGTCGAAGGCGACGTACATCAGGCCGAACTGCACGGCGTTCATCACCAGGCCGACCGCCGCCACCCGACGCAGGGTGGTGCGGTCCATCCGCGTCGGGCGGCGCAGCGCCAGCGCCAGGCCGGCGGCGAGGAGGGCGGCGATGACGAACCGCCACGCCAGCACCGAGAACGGCGCGGCGGCATGGACCGCGGCCGGTCCCGAGATGTAGCCCGACGACCACACCAGCACGAAGGCGGCCGCCGGCACCAGCGGGAGATGTCTCGCAGATCCGAGCTGGGACGTCACCCCGGCACGCTAGCGTCCGCGGATGTCTGACTGCCCCGCCGTCGCCGGTTCGGCCCGCCATCGCCCGCGTGGAAGAATGACCCGACCCCGTCGTCGTACTCCCGAAAGCAGTCCGTGAGCCTCAAGAACGCGCCCAAGCCTGGCTCGACCGACCCGTCGATCATCCGCAACTTCTGCATCATCGCGCACATCGACCACGGCAAGTCGACGCTGGCCGACCGGATGCTCCAGCTGACCGGGGTGGTCGACGAGCGTGCGGCGCGTGCGCAGTACCTCGACCGGATGGACATCGAGCGCGAGCGCGGGATCACGATCAAGTCGCAGGCGGTCCGGATGCCGTGGACGGTGCCGGCCGACAACGACGAGGGTGCCGAGCCCGGGACGTACGTCCTCAACATGATCGACACCCCCGGCCACGTCGACTTCACCTACGAGGTGTCCCGCTCGCTCGAGGCGTGCGAGGCCGCGGTCCTGCTGGTCGACGCCGCTCAGGGCATCGAGGCGCAGACGCTGGCCAACCTCTACCTCGCGATGGGCGCCGACCTCCACATCATCCCGGTGCTCAACAAGATCGACCTGCCGGGCGCGATGGTCGACAAGTACGCCGCGGAGCTGGCGGGCCTGGTCGGCTGCGAGCCGGAGGACGTGCTGCGGGTGAGCGCCAAGACGGGGGTCGGCGTGGCCGGCCTCCTCAACGAGATCGTGCTGCAGACCCCACCGCCTGTCGGCGACGCCGACGCACCCCCGCGCGCCCTGATCTTCGACTCCGTCTACGACACCTACCGCGGAGTCGTCACCTACGTCCGCGTCATCGACGGCAAGCTCACCCACCGCGACCGGATCAAGATGATGTCGACCGGCGCGGTCCACGAGATGCTCGAGGTCGGCGTGATCAGCCCGGAGCCCGTCAAGGCGGCCGACCTGGGCGTCGGCGAGGTCGGCTACCTCATCACCGGGGTGAAGGACGTCCGCCAGTCCCGGGTGGGTGACACCGTCACGAGCCAGCACCACGGTGCGACGAAGGCTCTCGGCGGCTACAAGCACCCCAACCCGATGGTCTACTCAGGCCTCTACCCGATCGACGGCGACGACTATCCGACCCTGCGCGACGCCCTCGAGCGGCTGCAGCTCAACGACGCCGCCCTCACCTTCGAGCCGGAGACCTCCGGCGCCCTCGGTTTCGGCTTCCGGATCGGCTTCCTCGGCCTGCTCCACATGGAGATCACCCGTGACCGGCTCGAGCGCGAGTTCGACCTCGACCTCATCTCCACCGCGCCCAACGTGGTCTACGAGGTGGTGATGGAGGACGGCTCCAAGCAGGTGGTGACCAACCCCAGCGAGTACCCCGAGGGAAAGATCGCCGAGGTCCACGAGCCGGTCGTCAAGGCCACGATCCTCAGCCCCAGCGACTACATCGGCACGATCATGGAGCTCTGCCAGACCAAGCGCGGCAACCTGCAGGGGATGGACTACCTCTCCGAGGATCGCGTCGAGATGCGCTACACGCTGCCGATGGGCGAGATCGTCTTCGACTTCTTCGACCAGCTCAAGTCGCGCACCAAGGGCTACGCCTCGCTCGACTACGAGCGCTCCGGCGAGCAGGCCGCCGACCTGGTCAAGGTCGACATCCTGCTGCAGGGCGAGCCGGTGGACGCGTTCTCGGCGATCGTGCACAAGGACGCGGCCTACGGCTACGGCGTGATGATGGCCGGCAAGCTCAAGGACCTCATCCCGCGCCAGCAGTTCGAGGTGCCGATCCAGGCCGCCATCGGCGCCCGGGTCATCGCCCGCGAGAACATCCGCGCCATCCGCAAGGACGTGCTCGCCAAGTGCTACGGCGGTGACATCTCCCGCAAGCGCAAGCTCCTCGAGAAGCAGAAGGCCGGCAAGAAGCGGATGAAGAACATCGGCACCGTGGAGGTCCCGCCCGAGGCCTTCATCGCCGCTCTGTCCACCACCCAGCCGACCGAGAAGGCCGGCAAGAAGTAGGCCCGAGGAAGTAGGCCAGAGGAAGTAGGCCAGGAGATCGATGGCTCCGATCGTCCGCAGCGACGAGGTCGTGCCGCAGCCGTGGGCCAACGGCGGTGGCACCACGCGTGAGCTGTTGCGCGACGACGACGGGGCGTGGCGGATCAGCCTGGCCGACATAGGCGCCGACGGACCCTTCTCCGCGTTCCCCGGTCGGCACCGGCTCCTGACCCTGGTCGAGGGCCCCGTGCTCGACCTGGAGGTCGACGGCGAGGCCCACGTGGTGGAGCCGCACCGTCCCTTCGCCTTCTCCGGCGACGCCGTGGTCGTGGCGTCGGTCCCCGAGGGCGCCGTACGCGTCCTCAACGTGGTCGTCGACCCGCAGGTCGTGTCGCCGTTCGTGACCGTGCTAGAGCTGGGCAGGTCCTCGGCCGTGCCGCTGGCCGAGGACCAGGCGGCGTACGTCATGCAGGGCAGCGACTCCGGCTGCCTCGTCACCGGCCGCGGCGCGCTGTCCGGACGCTGCACCGTCGCTGTGATCACGCTGCAACGCCACTGACCTCCCCCGGAGGAGAGCGCGCGCTACACCTGCTCCCTCGTGAAGGTGACCTCGGTGACGTCGATGCCCAGAGCCGCCTCCAGCGCGGCGACCGGCTCGTCGAGCTCGGCCTTGCGGGGGCGACGCGTACGGGCGAACCAGACCACCTCGAGCGGCCTGCGCCGAGCGGTGCCCGTGGCACGCCAGAAGCCGCTGATCCTGCCGTCCACGAGCAGCGGCGGCAGCAGCATGCCGTTGGAGTCGTTCCAGAGCCGCCGGTGGTGCTCGGGTGTCACGAAGCGCTCGCGCGCCTTGGGGTCGTAGCCGCACAGGAGAGCGTCGAACTCCGGGAGCAGCCGGACTCCCGGCAGGTCTCGCGGCGCCGGTGCCGACGGCAGGTCGAGGTACGTACGCCCGTCGGGGCCCTCGTCCTCGCGCACGTCGAGACCGGCCAGTCCCTCGTCCACCGAACCGAGAGAGAGCCCGGCCCACCAGGCGATGTCCTGGCGCGACGAGGGGCCGTGCGCGGCGAGGTGGAGCCGCACGACGTCCGTGAGCGAGGCCGGACCGGTCCGGTCGAACGTGCCGTAGACGGGCTTGCCCTGCCCCTCCCAGCGGTCGCCGGACGCGGGACGCCGCACCAGGGCGCCGTGTGCGAACGCGAAGTAGCGCCCCGGGCCGGTCCGGGCCGCTGCCTGCGCCTGCGACGAGCCGTTCTTCTCCAGCCACTCCGAAAGGTGCTCGCGCAGCTCGTCCGGGGTCCGCCACTCCCGGGCGAACTCCTCGATGGAGACCCAGAGGTCGGCGATCTGGTCGTCGGTGATCGCCATCATCCGCGCCCAGCGGGGGTGCTGGCCGACTCGCGTGGCCTCGGCGAGCACGGTGTAGTTCGCCGGGCTCGCCGTGTGGACGGTGCCGCGGATGGTGCTGCCCCGCACGACGGTCCCGGCGGCGTACGCCGCGCTGACGGCCTCGTGGGTGATGCCGGGAAAGCGGGCGCCGAGGCCGATGAACGCCGAGCGAGCCGTCTGGGTCTGCATGTCGCCGATGGCGTGCACGGCCGCGGCGGCGTCCACGGCGCCATCCGGTGCACCCGTGTCGTCGGGGAACTGGCGGGCCAGGGCGGCGCCGGCCAGGTCCTCCCAGGAACAGGCCATGTCAGCCCCGCATGGGGCCGCCGGGGCGGCCGTAGGACTCGGCGACGATCTCGGCGACCACGGAGAGGGCGATCTCGCCCGGCCCCTTGCCTCCCAGGTCGTGTCCCGCCGGCACGTGCAGCCGGGTCACGTCGACGCCCTCGGCGACGAGCTCGTCAAGGAGTCCCGCGGCACGGCGCCGACTGGCCATCATCGCGACGTAGGCGGCCTCCGAGGCCAACGCGGCGCGGAGCACGCGCGGCGCGTCCGGGGCGTCGTGGTCGCAGAGGACCACGGCGTCCCCGGCCCGTGGCTCGAGTCCTTCGCCGCCGTCGTCGACCGCCTCGACGAGCACGTCGCGGCCGGCAGCGGTCGCGATCGAGGCGATGGCCTGGGAGATCGGGTTGTCGCTGAGGACCAGGATCCGTCCGTGCTCCGCCTGGGCGTCCGACCACGGCTGCTGACGCATGCTCATACGCGTACTCGCTTCGCTCCGTGCGCGCATGAGGCACATGTCGCGCTGTTCTTGTCGATGAGCTCGCTGACGCTCGCTCATGCCGGCCACCCTAGGCTCGCCGCATGCCCGTCACCATCCCGCCGGCACTGCTGTCCCAGCGGGAGCTGGGCGAGGACTGGGCGCTCTGGCTGGACCGGCTGCCCCGCCTCACCGAGGAACTGCTCGCCGAGTGGCGCCTGGTGCCCGTCGCCGTCGCGCTCCACGGCTTCTGCTCGCTGGTGGTGCCGGTCGTGGACGCCGACGGGTCTCCGGGTGCGCTCAAGGTGAGCTTCGACGGCGACGAGGAGTCGCTGCACGAGGGACTGGTCCTGCAGCACTGGGGTGGGCGAGGCGCCGTACGCCTCCAGCGGGCGGACCCGCACCGGCGGGCGCTGCTGCTGGCCTGGCTGCCCGGCCCCGACCTGGGCGACGCCTGGGACGTCGAGGCCTGCGAGGTGGTCGCCGGCCTCTACCGCAGGCTCCACGTCCCTGCCCTGCCGCAGCTGGCCACCGTGTCCTCGTACGTCGAGCGCTGGCTGGGCGAGCTGGCCGACCTGGGCCGCGACCTCCCGATCCCTCGGCGCTACGTCGAGCAGGCGCTGGCGACCGGACGCGACCTGCTCGCGGACGGAGGCGGGGGACAGGTGGTGGTGCACGGTGACCTCCACTACTTCAACGTGATGGCCGACCCGTCCGGTGAGTGGCTGGCCATCGACCCCAAGCCGATGAGCGGCGACCCCCACTACGAGCTCGCGCCGATGCTGTGGAACCGGATGGACGAGCTCAGCGCACCGGGTGCGGTCGGGTCGGTGCGCGACGGCCTGCGCCGGCGCTTCCACGCCCTCGTCGACACGGCGGGGTTCGACGAGGAGCGAGCCCGCGACTGGATGGTCGTGCGGATGGTCATCAACGCCGGCTGGACGGTGCAGGACGCCCGGCGGGCCGGTCGCAAGCTGTCGGGAGACGAGCAGGACTGGGTCACCCGGTGCATCGCGATCACGAAGGCCGTGCAGGACTAGTTTGCGGACTCGGGCGAGACAAATGCCGCTTTTGCTACCGCTCGGTAAACCCAGTGATCTAGGTTACAACCCAGTCAGCAGCACGCCCCGCTGTGTGACGCACGGCGTCACGCTCCGACGAATGAGTAGGTAACAGATGGCGATCACTATCGACACGTCCTTCATCGACACGATGCCCGCCAACGTGGCCGTCCAGTTCTTCGACCGCGTCACCGCGACCCCCGACGCCGAGGCCTTCCGCTTCCCGCGCGGGGAGGCGTGGGAGTCGGTCACGTGGAAGCAGGCGGGGGACAGGGTCGAGGCGCTCGCCGCGGGCCTGATCGCGCTGGGCATCCAGCCCGAGCAGCGCGTCGGCATCGCCTCGGGCACGCGCTACGAGTGGATCCTGGCCGACCTGGCCATCATGTGCGCGGCGGGTGCGACGACGACGGTCTACCCGAGCACCAACGCCGAGGACACGACGTACATCCTCGGTGACTCCGAGAGCCGCGTGGTCTTCGCCGAGGACGACGTGCAGCTCGCCAAGCTCACCGCGCACCGTGCCGAGCTGCCCCATGTCAGCAAGGTCGTGACGTTCGACGGCAAGGCCGACGGCGACTGGGTCATCACCCTCGACGACCTGGCCGCACTGGGTGCCGAGAAGCTCGCCGAGCAGCCCGACATCGTGCGCACCACGTCGGAGACGATCAAGCCCGACCAGCTCGCCACGCTGATCTACACGTCCGGCACCACCGGCCGGCCCAAGGGCGTGCGGCTGCGTCACTCCTCGTGGGTCTACGAGGGCGAGGCGATCCGCGCGCAGGGCATCCTCGGTCCCGACGACCTGGAGTTCCGCTGGCTGCCGATGGCGCACTCGTTCGGCAAGGTGCTGATGTCGACCCAGATGGCGTGCGGGTTCGCCGCCGCCATCGACGGCCGGGTGGAGAAGATCGTCGACAACCTGGGGGTCGTCAAGCCGACCTTCATGGGTGCCGCGCCGCGCATCTTCGAGAAGGCTCACGGCCGCATCGTCACCATGCAGGCCGCCGAGGGCGGTGCCAAGGAGAAGCTCTTCAAGAAGGCGTTCGAGGTCGGCCTCCAGGTCGAGCGGCTCAAGCGCGAGGGCAAGTCGGTCCCGCTGGGACTCAAGGTCCAGCACGGCCTGTTCGACAAGCTGGTCTTCACCAAGATCCGCGACCGCTTCGGTGGAAACGTCCGCTTCTTCATCTCCGGTGCCGCGGCGCTCAACCGCGACATCGCCGAGTGGTTCGGCGCGGCCGGCATCACGATCCTCGAGGGCTACGGCCTGACCGAGACCTCGGCGGGCTCCTTCGTCAACCACCCCGACCAGAACAAGTTCGGCACGGTGGGTCCGGTCTTCCCGGGCAGCGAGGTCAAGCTCGGGGACAACGACGAGATCATGATCAAGGGTCCCGGCGTGATGGACGGCTACCACAACCTCCCCGAGGAGACCGCCAAGACGCTGACCCAGGACGGCTGGCTGCACACCGGTGACAAGGGCGCCCTCGACGAGGACGGCCACCTGGTCATCACGGGCCGCATCAAGGAGCTCTTCAAGACCTCCGGCGGCAAGTACATCGCCCCGCCGGCGATCGAGTCGAAGTTCAAGGCTGTCTGCCCCTACGCCAGCCAGTTCATGGTCTTCGGCGAGGAGCGCAACTACTGCGTCGCACTCGTCACGCTCGACCCGGATGCGATGGCGGGCTGGGCCGAGGCGAACGGCATGGGCGGCGCGTCCTACACCGAGATCGTGCAGTCCGAGCAGGCGCAGAAGATGGTCGGCGACTACGTCGAGGAGCTCAACAGCCACCTCAACCGCTGGGAGACCATCAAGAAGTGGAAGCTCCTCGACCACGACCTCACGGTCGAGTCGGGCGAGCTCACCCCCTCGATGAAGGTCAAGCGCAACGTCGTCCAGGACAACCACCGGGCCGTGATCGACGAGATGTACGCCTAGTCCAGGTCCGGGCGCCAGCCTCCTCACAGGAGGCGCACAGCCAGACACGGTCGAATGGGTGTCAGTGGGAGACCACTGGCACCCATTCGCCGTTGTCGAGCCGTTCGGCAGCCGCTTCGCAGCCTCCAGGAGCACACACATGACCGCACACCACGACCCCGAGCACGAGCACGACCTGGGCCTCCAGCACGACCTCGGGACCCTGGAGCGGCGTGGCCTCTCACGCCGCATGGGCCGGCGTGGCGTTCTCGGCGTGCTCGGCGGCCTGTCCGTCGTCGCCGTCGCGGGGTGCGCCGACGACTCCGGGCGCGAGATCCCCGAGGAGACGGCAGGTCCCTTTCCCGGCGACGGGTCCAACGGACCCAACCTGCTCACCGAGAGCGGCGTCGTCCGCAGCGACATCACGACCAGCTTCGGCTCGGCCTCCGGCGTCGCCGACGGCGTACCCCTCGCCCTGCGCTTCAAGGTCTACGACCTCACCGGCGACGAGGTCGAGGTGATGGCCGGCGCGGCGATCTATGCCTGGCACTGCGACCGCGACGGCGCCTACTCGATGTACGACGGCGCCGCGGCCGACGAGAACTACTTGCGCGGCGTGCAGGAGGCCGACGCCGACGGCTGGGTGGAGTTCACCACGATCTTCCCGGGCTGCTACGCCGGTCGCTGGCCGCACGTGCACTTCGAGGTCTACGAGTCCCTCGACACGGCGACCAGCGCCTCCAACAAGCTCCGCACCTCCCAGCTGGCCTTCGACCAGGACGTCTGCGAGACGGTCTACGCCACGTCGGGCTACGAGTCGTCGCTCTCCAACCTCGCGCAGGTCAGCCTGGACTCCGACGGCATCTTCAGCGACGGCTACTCCCTCCAGATGGCGACGACGAAGGGCTCGGTCACCGACGGCTACACCGCCACGCTCAACGTGCCCATCTGACCGGCCGGTCAGTGGGTGCGCGGCGCCGGCGGGCGCGCGTGGTTGGATACCCGCGTGCCCCCCGCGCAACCCGACGGAGACGTCGCTCCCGAGGACGGCCTGCTGCCCGACGAGGCGTGGGCCGAGTTCGGTAGCAAGCCCTTCGGCCTCTATGTCCACGTGCCCTTCTGCAGCGTGCGCTGCGGCTACTGCGACTTCAACACCTACACCGCCCACGAGCTCGGCGACGAGGTCGGCGCCAGCCGGTCGTCGTACGCCGAGGCGGCGATCCGCGAGATCCGCTTCGCGCGTCAGGTGCTCGGCCACCGCGACGTGCAGATCGAGACGATCTTCTTCGGCGGAGGTACGCCGACGTTGCTGAAGCCCGCCGACCTGGGAGCCGTCGTGGCCAGCGCGGCCGCTGAGTTCGGCCTGGCCGACGGTGTCGAGATCACGACCGAGGCCAATCCCGACAGCGTCGCGGCCTGGGACCTGGAGGAGCTGCGCACTGCCGGCTTCAACCGGATCAGCTTCGGGATGCAGTCGGCGGTCGACCACGTCCTGCGCACGCTGGACCGCACCCACGACCCCATGCGTGTCCCCGCTGCCGTCGACTGGGCGCGCTCGGCCGGCTTCGACGACGTCAGCCTCGACCTGATCTACGGCACGCCGGGGGAGTCGATCGCGGACTGGGAGACCTCCGTCGAGACCGCCCTCGCCTGCGAGCCCGACCACATCTCCGCCTACTCGCTCATCGTCGAGGACGGCACCGCGATGGGCAGGCAGGTGGCCCGCGGAGAGCTGCCGATGCCCGACGAGGACGACCTCGCCGACAAGTACCACCTCGCCGACGAACGCTTCGCCGCCGCGGGGATGCAGTGGTACGAGGTGTCCAACTGGGCCACCTCGCCCGATCACTGGTGCCGGCACAACCTGCTCTACTGGACCGGCGGCCACTGGTGGGGCGTGGGCCCCGGCGCGCACTCCCACGTCGGTGGCGTGCGCTGGTGGAACGTCAAGCACCCCGCTGCGTACGCCGAACGGCTGGGCCGTGGCGTGTCACCGGCCCTGGCCCGCGAGGTGCTGGGGTTCCGTGACCAGAGGATCGAGCGGATCCTGCTCGAGATCCGCCTGGTGGAGGGCCTGCCGGTGACGGCGCTCGACGCCGCGGGGCGCTCCCAGGTCGCCCGGCTCGTCGCCGACGGCCTGGTCGAGCTGGCGGCCGAGCGACTCGTCCTCACCCTGCGCGGCCGCCTCCTCGCCGACGCCGTGGTCCGCGACCTCACTGACTAGCGCCTCCGCTTCGCTTCGGCGCAGATGTCAGCCCGTGGTGAAGTCGATCAGCTCCTCGACCCGGCCCAGCAGGGCGGGCTCGAGGTCGGCGTACGACGTCACCCGGCCGAGGACGTGCTTCCAGGCGCGGGCGATGTCGGCCTGGTCGCGGTGCGGCCAGCCGAGCTGCTGGCAGGTGCCGGTCTTCCAGTCGATGCCCTTGGGGACGTGGGGCCACCGGGGGATGCCGAGGCGGTCGGGCTTCACGGCCTGCCAGATGTCGATGAAGGGGTGGCCGACGACGAGGACGTGCTTGCCTATGGGGGAGCGGGCGATGCCCTGGGCGATGCGCGCCTCCTTGGACCCCGGCACCAGGTGGTCGACCAGGACTCCGACGCGGCGCTGCGGGCCGGGCTTGAAGTCGCGGAGGTGGTCGGCGAGGTCGTCGACTCCGCCGAGGAACTCCACAACCACACCCTCGATGCGCAGGTCGTCGCCCCAGACCTTCTCGACCAGCTCGGCGTCGTGGCGCCCCTCGACGAAGATCCGGCTCGCCCGGGCCACGCGCGCACGCGCGCCCTTGACCGCCACCGATCCCGACGCCGTACGCGCGGGGGCCGCCGGGGCGCCGCCGCGCACCGGGCGGGTGAGGATCACCGGCTTGCCCTCGAGCAGGAAGCCCGGGCCGAGCGGGAACGTACGCCGCTTGCCACGCCGGTCCTCCAGGGTCAGCGTGTCGATGTCGCGGTCGACCGCCACCACCTCGCCGACCCAGTCGGCGGTGACCTCCTCGACGACCATGCCGAGCTCGGTGGGGACCTCGACGGCGCGGCCGTTGGCCGGCTTGCGCCAGTCGGTGGAGAGGACGTCGGTTCCGTAGCGATCGAGAGGCACCGACTCACCGTAGGTCGCCGCGGTCGGCAAGCCCGGGTGGCACGCCGGTCGCGACCCGATCGTGACGGATCAGTCCGGCGCCTCGGTGGGGCTGTCGGCGGGGCTCCCGGCGGCCGAGGTGTCCTCGGTGCCGGCGTCGGGCTCCTTGGTGGCCTGGCCCGCGCCGCCACCGGTCGCGGCGTCGCCCTCCTGGTCAGGAGCCTGGCTCGCGCCGTCGTCGTTGCCCAGGCCCTCCTGGGTGGCGTCCATCTCGAGCTCGTCCCGGTCCTTGGTGGACTCGTCGTCCGGGTCGAGGGGCTGGGCGAGCGGGTTGTCCTCGCTGGGCTGGAGGTCCTCGGGCAGCTGGTCGTCGGAGATGCCGCCGATCCGCTCGGAGTCCGGCGAGGTGGTGTCGCCGGAGTGGTCGGAGTCGGCCGGGCTCGTTCCGCTGGAGGCTTGCGGGGTCTCGGTGGAGGAGGCGGGATCGGTCTGGGGCTCGCTGTTCTCGCTCATCCTCCAGTCCTACCGAGGCTCGGCGATGCCCGTCCAGCCCCCTCGGGGTGTGGGGTCAGATGAGCGGCAGGCGCTTCTGGCTGCGCGGGAGGTGCTCGTAGCCCAGCCGTACGGCGCTCTCGAGGCGCTCGGGGTCCCACGGCCACTCGCCCTGGGCCAGGGCCTGCGACTGGGGCACGCCGCGCGAGGCGAGGTCGCGGATGGTCTCGGCGATCACCCCGAGCTCGATGCGCTGGTCCTGGACGAAGTCCTTGTCGACCACCTGCCCGTGCCCCGGCACCACGACGGTGGCGTCGGTCATCAGCCCGATCACGAGGTCGAGGGTGGTGGGCCACTCCAGGGGCCAGGAGTCGTCGCCGATGAAGGGCGGGTCGGACTCCTCGACCAGGTCACCGCCCAGGACCACGTCGGCGTCGGGGATGCGGACGACGAGGTCGCCGGCGGTGTGCCCACGTCCCGGGTGGATGAGCTCGACGGCCCGGTCGCCCAGGTCGAGCTGCACCGCGGAGGAGAAGGTGTGGGTGGGCAGATGGAGCGTCGTGGCGAGGATCTCCTCGCGCCGCGGGTGGTCGGGCTGCTGGCCGTAGCTCTCGAAGGTGCGGCCGGCCGACTCCTCGATGTGGTCGCGCGCCCACTCGGTCGCGTGGATCGGCACGTCGCCGAACTGCTCCACCATCGTGGCGTTGCCGAAGTGGTGGTCCCAGTGCTCGTGGGTGTTGACCAGGCCCGTCAGCGGTCCCGCACCGAGTCGTCGTACGTCGTCGGCGACGACGCGCGCCTGCGCGGCCGACCCGTGGGTGTCGACCATGAGCAGGCCGTCGGAGCCGCCGATGAGGGTGATGTTGACGTGCATCCAGTCGTAGTGGGCCACCCAGACCCGCGGCGCCACCTCCTGGAAGCGTGGGGTGAGGTCGGGCATGTCCGCGAGCCTACGGACTCCTAGTAGTCTTGGCACTCAGTGTGAACGAGTGCCAATCCCAAGCCAGATCGAGTCCAGCGAGGAGGGCCGCCGTGGTCGACGACCGCAAGCTCGACGTGCTGCGCGCGATCGTCGAGGACTACGTCGCCACCGAGGAGCCCGTGGGCTCCAAGGCGCTGGTCGAGAGGCACGGTCTCGGCGTGTCGCCGGCGACCGTCCGCAACGACATGGCGGTGCTGGAGGAGGAGGGCTACATCCACCAGCCCCACACCAGCGCCGGCCGGATCCCGACCGACAAGGGCTACCGCCTCTTCGTCGACAAGCTCGCCACGCTCAAGCCGATGAGCGCGGCCGAGCGCCGGGCGATCGCGACCCTTCTCGACGGTGCCGTCGACGTGGACGACGTGGTGCAGAAGTCGGTGCGGCTGCTCAGCCAGCTGACCCACCAGGTCGCGATCGTGCAATACCCCACGCTCTCCCACTCGACCGTGCGCCACGTCGAGCTCGTCGCGCTGACACCGACCCGCGTGATGGTGATCCTGATCCTCAGCAGCGGCCGGGTCGAGCAGCGCCTCGTCGAGCTGGACGAGCCGATCACCGACACCGACCTCGCCGAGATCCGGGCCGCGGTCAACCAGGCGAGCGCCGGCGTGCAGATCGCGGCGGCCGCGGCCGGGCTGGTCGACCTGCCCGACGCCGTACGTCCCGAGCAGGCGGCGCCCGCCCGCGCCGTGGCCAGCGTGCTCACGGAGGCCATGTCCGACCACCGCAGCGACGAGCGCGTCGCGGTGAGCGGCACCGCCAACCTGGCCCGCTACGGCGACTTCGACACAGCCGTACGCCCTCTCCTGGAGGCACTGGAGGAGCACGTGGTGCTGCTCAAGCTGCTGGGGGAGTCGGGCAGTGACGCTGTGACTGTCCGCATCGGCCACGAAGGCCCCTACTCCGAGCTCGCCGCGACCAGCGTGGTGACCACCGGCTACGGCCCGCAGCAGTTCCACCTCGGCTCCCTGGGCGTGGTCGGACCGACCCGCATGGACTACCCCGGATCCATGGCAGCCGTGCGCGCCGTCGCGCGCTACGTCTCCCGGATCCTCGATGAAGGAAACCAGTGACTCAGGACCCCTACGAGATCCTCGGCGTCTCCCGTGACGCGAGCGCCGACGAGATCAAGAAGGCCTACCGCAAGCTCGCCCGTCAGCTCCACCCCGACGTCAACCCGGACGAGGCGACGCAGGAGCGGTTCAAGGACGTCTCGCGCGCCTACGAGGTGCTGAGCGACCCCGGCAAGCGGGCGGCGTACGACCGTGGCGGCGACGCGTTCAGCCAGGGCTTCGGCGGTGCCGGCCAGGGGTTCTCCTTCACCGACATCATGGACGCCTTCTTCGGCGGCGGTGCGGCCGGCGGTGCCGGGACGCGTGGCCCGCGATCGCGGGCGCGGCGCGGCCAGGACGCCCTGATCCGGCTCGACGTCACCCTGGCGGAGGCGGCCTTCGGGGTGACCCGCGAGATCAAGGTCGACACGGCGTTGACCTGCGGAGCCTGTGAGGGCAAGGGCACCGCGCCCGGGACCTCGCCGATCACCTGCGAGACCTGCCACGGCCAGGGCGAGGTCGCTGTCGTGCAGCGGTCGTTCCTCGGTGAGATCCGCACCCTGCGTCCCTGTGCGGCGTGCCGCGGCTACGGCTCGATCATCCCCGACCCGTGCCGGGAGTGCTCCGGCGACGGGCGGGTGCGCTCGCGCCGCACGCTCACGGTGAAGATCCCGGCGGGAGTCGACCACGGCACCCGGGTCCAGCTCACCGGCCAGGGCGAGGTCGGCCCCGGCGGCGGTCCGGCGGGAGACCTCTACGTCGAGATCCACGTCGAGCCCCACAAGACCTTCACCCGCCACGGCAACGACCTGCACACGACCATCTCCCTGCCGATGACCGCTGCCGCGCTCGGCACCCAGCTGACGTTGCCGCTGCTCGAGGCCGACGTGGCCTCCAGCGACTCCGAGACGGCGACGTTCGAGCTCGAGGTCCGGCCCGGCACCCAGTCCGGCACCGAGCAGGTCATCCGGGGCTTCGGTGTGCCGAGCCTGCGCGGTGGTCGCGGCGACCTGATCGTGAGCATCTCGGTCGACACCCCGACCCGTCTCGACGCGCGCCAGGAGGAGCTGCTGCGCGAGCTGGCGGCGATCCGCGGCGAGGAGACTCCGGACGGTCAGGTCGAGGCCCCGCACAAGTCGATGTTCGGCCGGCTGCGCGACGCCTTCCAGGGCTGAGCGGTGTCGCTGCCGGTCCACCTCGTCGACTCGCTGGCGGGCGCCGTCCCCGGCTCCCTCGTCGAGGTGACCGGCGACGAGGCCCACCACGCCGTCGCCGTACGACGACTCCGCGAGGGTGAGCCGGTCGTGCTGACCGACGGCCTCGGGACCTCGGCCACCGGCGAGGTGGCGGCCACCGGCAAGCGGGTCTTCTCGGTCCGCGTCGGGACGGTCGACCAGGATCCTCGGCCGGACCCCGCGATCACGGTCGTGCAGGCCCTGCCCAAGGGCGAGCGCGGCGAGCTCGCCGTCGAGGTGCTCACCGAGGTCGGCGTCGACCGGATCGTGCCGTGGGCGGCGTCCCGCTCGGTCGCGGTCTGGAAGGGCGAGCGGGCCGTCAAGTCCCACGCCAAGTGGCAGGCCACCGCCCGGGAGGCCGCCAAGCAGTCTCGCCGCTCGTGGCTGCCGACCGTCTCGCCGCTCGCCTCGACTGCGGACCTCGCGGCGCTGGTCGCCGAGGCCGACCTCGCCGTGGTGCTGCACGAGGACGCAACCGCTGCGCTCAGCGCCGTCGACGTACCCGCGTCCGGCCGCATCGTCGTCGTGGTCGGCCCGGAGGGCGGGATCGCACCCGAGGAGCTCGCCTCGCTCGCTGACGCGGGGGCGCGGAGCGTACGGCTCGGCGCCGAGGTGCTGCGGACCTCCACGGCGGGCGTCGTCGCGGTCGGCGCGCTGCTGTCGCGCACCGGTCGCTGGGCGTGAGCGCCGACCTCGTCGAGGGCCATTGGCCCGCTGTCGTGCGGTACTCGGTCCACAGCACCAGCTTCCTGCGATGGACGCGCACCGAACGCAGGAAGCTGGTGCTCAGGACCAAGCACGCGACTCAGTCGACGATGGTGATCCGGCGGGAGTCGGTGTGGAAGCGGGCCTCGCCTGACGGGTCGTCGGTGCGGGAGGTCACCAGGTAGTCGCCCGGCGGAACATCGGTGAGGTCGAAGGTCACCTCGAACGGGAACAGCTTGTCCTCGTAGGTGCCCGCGATAGCCGGCTCCATCTGGACGATCTCCACGACTCCCTCGTGGCGCTGGATCTCCGTGACGATGTTGCCCTCGTAGGAGTTGCCGAGTCCCTTCACGGTGAAGGGGTCGTCGTTGTCGACGGTCGCTCCGTCGGACGGGTCGGAGAGGGACACGTGAGCGAGCACCTCCAGGTCGGAGCCCTCCGCCAACGGCTCCGAGGTCGGGACGCCGAGAACCTGGTCGGTGATCTCGTTGTAGAGCAGGAAGCGGACAGGAAGCCGCTCCTGGACCGCAGCCTGCGCGGTCCGGATGACCTGCTCGACAGCGAGCTCGGCCTCGGCCTGCGACAACGTGCCGCGGCTGCGAAGATCGGTCTCGGGATCCCCCGCGAACGGACTGGCGGCGAGCGAGATCTCGATGACCCCTTCGTCGTAGTCGACGATGGCGCCCGCCCAGGTCGTCTCCGGCCACGGCACCCAATAGTCCGGGTCGAGCGGAGCCAGCGAACGATCGTCCTGTCCCCGGCCGATCGCCGCGTCGACCGCGACTTGCAGTGGGTCACCGGCCAAGGGGCGGAACTCGCGGTAGAGCCGTGGTCCGTCCGGCGTGTCACCCAGGTAGTAGACGGGCCTTGCTCGTGGCTCCTGCTCGGGCCGCGGGCCATTGGTCGCGGTCGTTCGCGTGGGCGTCGGCTCAGCCGGGTCGGGATCCTCGCTCCGCGGCGTACCGCCCGTGGTCAGCGCCAGCGCGGTCACCACGGACGCCGCGACGAGAGCGACGCCGCCGGTGGCCCACCAGCCCCGGCTCGTACGCCGGCCGCCGGAGGTCGCGGAACGGATCGCGTCCAGCCGGTCGCCCGGCTCGACGCCGTCGGCCACCTCGCGCAGCATCTCGCGCACCGGGTCGTCACTCATGACGGCTCCTCCCACCAGTCGCCGAGCAGGTCTCGTAGTGCGGCGCTGCCCCGATGGGCGTGGGCCTTGACCGCGCCGCGCGAGATCCCCAGCGCGTCGGCGATCTGCGCCTCGGACCAGTCCAGGTAGTAGCGCAGCACCAGCACCTCCCGCTGCCGGTCGGAGAGCTGCAGCAGCGCGTGCCGCACGGCGTCGCGCCGCGCTCCGCCGACGGTCGGTCCCTCGAACGAGCCCTCGCTGAGGGCACTCGAGCGCGCGTGCCGGTCCACCACGACCCGGTGCCGCAGGGTCGAACGCGAGCGGTTGACCACGGCCTGGCGCAGGTAGGCCAGTGCCTTGTCCGGGTCGCGCAGCCGCGACCAGTGCCCGTGCATCGCCACGAAGGCGTCCTGGACGACGTCCTCGGCGGACGCCTGGTCGTGCACCAGCAGCACGGAGAGCCGGACCAGCTGGCGCCAGTGAGCGGCGTACAGCTGCTCGACGGCCGCGTCGGCGTCGCGGCCGGTGAGGTCCGGGTGTCCGGTCACCTGCACCCTCCCGCGACGCGGCTTGGTCTGGATGGTCACACGAGTTGGACGCGCGGACCGGGGAGTCGGTTGACAGCTACTGCACGGTGATCGTCTTGGTGTCGATCGCCGGGCCGTGGCCCTCGGTGCCGCCGCTGGGGTCGTCGGTCTCGCACTGGACGACGACCTCGCCGGTGACGCCGTCCAGCGGGAGCTCGACCTCGAACGGGAACAGTCGGTCCTCCATCCAGCCCTCGGACTGATAGCCCTCGAGCGCGACCTCCTGGCCGCCCGCGATGAGACGGCACGGGCCGGAGGCCTCGAAGGAGTTGGCCACCCCGGTGACCGTCAGGGTGTCGCCGGTGACGGTGGCGCCCTCCTCGGGCGAGGTGATGTTGACGAGGTTGAGGGTCTCGAGGGCGCTGGCCTGCTCGTGCTGCACGTCGGTGGGCAGCCCGAGGAGCCGGAAGTCGGTGCCGCCGCGCTTGACGAGGATCGGCACCCGCTCCTGCTGCACGCCCTGGAGGGTGTAGACCAGCTGCTGCATCGCCAGCCGCGCGTCGCGCCTCGTCATCCCGTCGGGACGCTCGGTGAACCCGTCGCCGGGGATCTGCACCAGCAGGACGCCGTCGGAGGCGCCGACGTCGGCGACCTCCACCTCTGGCCACAGCGTGCGGTAGTCGGGGTCGTCGGGCTGGCCGCCGCCCATCACGAGCCGAGCGGCCTCGGTGAGCGGGTTGCCCTGCACCCGGTGGAACTCGCGGAAGAGCCGCGGTTCACCGCCCGGGCCGTCGCCGACCCAGTAGATCGGGACGGCGGTGCCGCCGTCGTCGGCGGGCGACTCGGCCGGGGACTCGGCCGGGGACTCGGCCGGCTCGGAGGGCGGGGGAGTCTTCGGGGTCTTCGGGCTCTGCTTGCCGGGCTCGCGCGCCTCGCCGGACGTCGGCACGGTCTCGTCGCTGCACGCGACCAGGGCGAGCCCGCAGGCCAGGACGGTGGCGGACACGCGCGCCCAGTGTCGGACGGACGGACGGCGAGCGGGGAAGGTCATGTTCTTCACGGTAGTTGGACGAGCGGGTCCTGCTTCCGGTTACACGCCGCGTCGGTGTCGGTGGGGATCGCTAGGAAAGGTGCATGAGCGAGTCCACCACCACCGACGAGATCGAGTCCTGGTTGCGAGAGCTCGCGACCGACCTGACGGAGCCACGCCCCGGCGAGTGCTTGCTGTGCTTCGTCGCGCGCAGCCTCGACGAGTTCGGTTGCGACAACCAGCTGCGCTTCGCCTGTCGCTTCCGCGACCTCCGTGCCCCGCGTGCGGTCGGTCTCGAGCGTCGGCTGGGTCAGAGGGGCGGCTTCTGCGACTGCGAGATCTTTCTGAACGGGTGGTCGGTCCACAGCCGCTTGTGGTCGCCGGAGCGCGAGGTGGAGCGCGAGGGCTACGCCGAGATCATCGAAGCCGAGCCGCCGGAGGAGCTGCCCCCCTGCACCGGGGTGCGGCTGGGCTCGACCCAACCGTGCGGCAACTGGGAGCGGCGTCGCCGCGGGTGGTGAACGACGAACCAGCCCGCTCCGCGTCGGCAGACATTAGGCTGGGACGGTGAGCATTGCCGACCCCGACTGCGTCTTCTGCAAGATCGTCTCGGGGGACATCCCGGCCGACGTCCTGGGTCGCAACGAGCACGCGATCTCCTTCAAGGACCTCAATCCGCAGGCTCCCTTCCATGCCCTCGTGGTGCCGGTAGACCACTACGCCAACGCTGCCGCGTCCGCCGCAGCGGACCCGGCGATCCTCGGTCACGCCGTGGCGCTGGCCGACGAGGTCGCCAAGGCCGCCGGCAACGACGACTACCGCCTCGTCATCAACACCGGGGCCGGGGTCGGCCAGACGGTCCTCCACACCCACCTCCACGTGCTCGGCGGTGCGTCCGGCATGACCGAGTCCCTGGTCTGAGTGCCCGTGTCCCCTCGACGTCGCCGCCCCGTCGCCCTCGCCGCCGCCCTGACGGTGTCCCTGGTCGCGCTGTCCGCGTGCAGCGGCAGCGACGCCTCCGACGGCGACCGGCGCGCCACGCAGCCTGCCGACGCCCCGAGCTCGGCGGCGACCGCCGGCGACGAGGCACAGGCGGCGGGGGAGGGCCACGACGGCCACTACGCCGAGCCGGCGAGGTCCAAGTCGCTGCGGGCGGGTGAGACGCGTACGACGATCGCCATGCCTGGCAGCTACACGCCGTCCGCGCCCTACGGCACCGGCACCGACGACTACCGCTGCTTCCTGCTGGACCCCGGGCTCGAGCGGGACACGTGGCTCACCGGCACCCACGTCCTGCCCGGCAACCCCGAGGTGGTCCACCACGTGATCCTGTTCCAGGTGCCGCCCGCGCAGGTGGCCGCGGCGGAGGCCAAGGACGACGCCGAGGAGGACGAAGGCTGGACCTGCTTCGGGGGCACCGGGCTCGACCAGTTCCAGGACGTCGACAACGCCGCCTGGATCGGCGCTTGGGCGCCGGGTGGCGAGGAGTCGGTCGTCAAACCCGGCTTCGGCGTCCGCCTCGCCAAGGGCAGCCGGGTCGTCATGCAGGTGCACTACAACCTGCTCGCCGGCCAGCAGCCCGACACCTCCGCCGCCCAGCTGCGCCTCGCCCCCGGCAAGCGCCCCTACCAGGCGCTCAGCACGATGCTGCTGCCCGCGCCGGTCGAGCTGCCCTGCCGGCCGAAGCACTCCGACGGCGAGCTGTGCGACCGCGCCGCGGCCCTCGCGGACGTCAAGGAGCGCTTCGGAGCGGAGGGCAACACCGCGGACCTCCTCCACCTCCTCTGCGGAGGCAAGCCGAAGGCCGGTGAGGAGCAGTCCTGCGTGCGCACGTTGGGCGAGCCGCTGACGATCCACGGCGTCGCCGGCCACATGCACCTGCTGGGCCGCTCGATCAGGATCGAGGTCAACCCCGGCACCCCCGAGGCGCGGACCGTCCTCGACATCCCCGTGTGGGACTTCGACGACCAGGGTGGGCGTCCCATCGAGCCGGTGCGCCTCGAGCCGTTCGACCAGGTGAAGGTGACCTGCAGGCACGTCCAGTGGCTCCGCGACAAGCTGCCCGCCTTCGAGGGGCAGCCCGACCGCTACGTCGTGTGGGGCGAGGGCACCACCGACGAGATGTGCCTCGGGCTGCTGCAGGTCACCCGCGGCTGACCGCCGTTGCCTGTTCATCATGGGATGTCGGTGAGCCTGCACTTCCCCGGGTCAATTGACCGAGGGAAGTGCGGATTCGGCGACATCCCATGGTGGACCGACAGCGTCACGCTCAATCAAGTGGGCCGGACGCGGACTGCTCGGTAGCATGGAGGGGCTCTGCCACCGACCCGGAAGGCCGCCCGTCACGGGCCTCATGACTGACACGACTCGCACCGACACCCAGCAGGACACGCCGACGCACACCGTCGTCGTCCCCAACAGCATCGACATGGTCTCGGTCCTGGGTCCGGGTGACGAGCACCTCAGGCTGATCGAGCGCGCCTTCGCGGCCAGGATCCACGTGCGCGGCAACCGGATCACCCTCGCCGGCGACTCCGCCGAGGTCGCGATGGCAGAGCGCCTCCTCGACGAGGTCGTCACGCTGGTCCGCACCGGTCAGGGCGTCACCACCGAGACGGTCGAGCGGATCATCCAGATGCTCCGCACCGAGACCCAGGAGCGCCCGGCCGAGGTGCTGAGCCTCAACATCCTGTCCAACCGCGGGCGCACCATCCGGCCCAAGACGCTCAACCAGAAGCGTTACGTCGAGTCGATCGACAAGAGCACGATCACCTTCGGCATCGGGCCGGCGGGCACGGGCAAGACCTATCTCGCGATGGCCAAGGCCGTGCAGGCGTTGCAGGCGAAGGACGTCAACCGGATCATCCTGAGCCGCCCGGCGGTCGAGGCGGGCGAGCGGCTCGGCTTCCTGCCCGGCACCCTCAGCGAGAAGATCGACCCCTACCTGCGCCCGCTCTACGACGCGCTCCACGACATGGTCGACCCCGAGACGATCCCCAAGCTGCTCGCCGCCGGCACCATCGAGGTGGCGCCCCTGGCGTTCCTCCGCGGCCGCTCGCTCAACGACTCGTTCATCATCCTCGACGAGGCACAGAACACCACGCCCGAGCAGATGAAGATGTTCCTGACCCGGCTGGGCTTCGGTTCGCGGATCGTGGTCACCGGCGACACCAGCCAGGTCGACCTCCCCTCCGGCACCAAGTCCGGGCTGCGAGTGGTCGAGGGCATCCTCGACGGCGTGGACGACATCACCTTCTGCCGGCTGACCGGCACCGATGTCGTACGCCACCGGCTGGTGGGCCGCATCGTCGAGGCCTACGAGGTGTTCGACGCCCAGGAGCAGCCCCGGCTGCCGAAGTCCGGCCCGACCAAGGCCGAGCGGAGCACCCGGTGAGCATCGAGGTCCTCAACGAGTCCGGCCTCGAGCTCGACGTACGCCGCCTGTCCCGGCTGGCGCGCTTCGTGATGGACCAGATGCGGGTCCACCCGCAGGCCGAGCTGTGCATCAAGGCGGTCGACGAGGACACCATCGCCGAGCTCAACGGGCAGTGGATGGAGAAGGACGGGCCGACCGACGTGCTCGCCTTCCCGATGGACGAGCTGCGTCCTGGCAAGGTCAACGAGGAGCCGGAGGAGGGCGTGCTCGGCGACCTCGTGCTGGCACCGGCGGTGGCGGAGCGGCAGGGGAAGGAAGCCGGGCACGGGCGTGAGGCCGAGATCGACCTCCTCACCGTCCACGGCATCCTGCACCTCCTCGGCTACGACCACGCCGAGCCGGAGGAGCACGCGGTGATGTTCGGCCTGCAGGGCGAGCTGCTCGAACAGTGGCGCTCGGCCCAGGAACCCGGCTGACGATGACCCGACTCCGATGACCGCCGACATCTGGCAGCTGGTCTCGGCCACCCTGCTGGTCCTGCTCGCCGGCGTCTTCTCCGCCGCCGACGCCGCCCTCGCGGGCTTCTCGCGGGCGCGCGCCGAGGAGATGCGGACCGAGGGCCGGCCGGGTGCCGCGCGGCTCGTTGCCATCCTCGACGACCCCGCCCGCTACCTCAACACCGCGCTGCTCCTGCGGCTGCTGTGCGAGATCAGCGCCATCGTCCTGGTCACCACCTGGGCGCGTGACGCCTACGACGGGGCGTGGTTGCCGACCGTGCTCACGACGGTCGGCGTGATGCTGGTGGTCTCCTTCGTGGTGATCGGCGTCGCCCCCCGCACCCTCGGCCGTCAGCACGACGCGAAGGTCGCGCTGCTCTCGGCGGGACCGATCTCGCTGGTCACCACCATCCTGGGTCCGATCCCCGCGCTGCTGATCCTTCTCGGCAACGCCATCACCCCTGGCAAGGGCTTCAGCGAAGGCCCCTTCTCGACCGAGACCGAGCTGCGCGAGCTGGTCGACCTCGCCGAGGCGTCAGCGGTGATCGAGTCCGGCGAGCGCAGGATGATCCACTCCGTCTTCGAGCTCGGCGACACCAGCACCCGCGAGGTGATGGTCCCGCGACCCGACGTGGTCTACATCGAGCGGCACAAGAACATCCGCCAGACCTTGTCGCTGTTCCTGCGCAGCGGCTACTCCCGGATCCCCGTCATCGGCGACAACCTCGACGACGTCGTCGGCATGGCCTACCTGAAGGACCTCGTCCGGCGCGACTTCGAGGCCCCGGACGTCGAGTTCACCCAGCGGGTCGACGAGGTGATGCGCCCGGTCCACTACGTGCCCGACTCCAAGCCGGTCGACGCACTTCTCACCGAGCTGCAGGCGCGCCGTCAGCACATCGCCGTGGTCGTCGACGAGTACGGCGGCACCGCCGGCCTGGTCACGATCGAGGACGTGCTGGAGGAGATCGTCGGTGAGATCACCGACGAGTACGACAACGACGAGGTCGAGGTCGAGCACCTCGACGACGGCGCCATCCGGGTCTCCTCGCGCTTCCCGGTCGACGACCTCGACGAGCTCGTGGGCTTCGACGTCGAGGACGACGACGTCGACAGCGTCGGCGGGCTGATGGCCAAGCACCTCGGCAAGGTCCCGATCCCCGGGTCCGTGGTGGAGTGCCACGGCCTGCGTCTCGAGGCCGAGCGAGCGACCGGTCGCCGCAACAAGATCGACACCGTCCTGGTCTCGGTGCTGGTGCCCGAGGCGGAGGACACCGACGTCGCCGCGCCTCATAGGCTGCAGGCATGACAGATCTGCCAGGCGAGCTGGGCTCCGAGGACGCCAAGCTGGTGACCCTGGCCCGGGCGACGAGGTCGCGGACCCGCGCGTCGGAGGGTGCCGCCGTACGCGACCTCGACGGCCGCACCTACGCCGGGGCCAGCGTCGGCCTGGAGCGGCTGCGGCTGACCGCACTGGAGGTGTGCGTCGCGATGGCGATCTCGTCGGGGTCGACCGGGCTCGAGGCGGCCGTGGTGCTGACCGACGGCGCGGTCGACCTCGACGCGGCCAGCGAGTTCGCCGGCCCCGGCGTTCCGGTGCTCATCGGTGACGCGACAGGCTCGATCCACACGCGCACGAGCACCCACACCACCTGAATGATCTCGCGGTGGCACCACTTTCTTCGCTAGCGTGGCCGCCGTGAGCACCCACGTGGGCCGCCAGGTCCATACGGAGGGAGTGGCGAGGCTCCGGGAGTCCTACGCCGCTCTGCCCCGTGGCGCGCCGGTGCGGCTGGCCAAGCGCACGAGCAACCTGTTCCGTGGCCGGTCCGAGCTCGGGGCCGGGCTCGACGTCTCGGGACTCGCGGGCGTCATCGAGGTCGACGGCGACGTCGCCGAGGTGCAGGGGATGTGCACCTACGAGCACCTGGTCGACGCGACCCTCGCGCACGGCCGGATGCCGCTCGTGGTGCCCCAGCTCAGGACGATCACGCTGGGCGGTGCGGTGAGCGGGCTGGGCATCGAGTCGACCAGCTTCCGCAACGGGCTGCCGCACGAGTCCGTGCTCGAGATGGACGTGATGACGGGCTCGGGGGAGATCGTGACCACGACGCCGGGCGACGACCTCTTCGACGCCTTCCCCAACTCCTACGGCTCGCTCGGCTACGCCACCCGGCTGCGCATCGAGCTGGAGCAGGTGGGGCCGTACGTCGCACTGCGGCACGTCCGCTTCGACGACGCCGCCTCCCTGGCCGCGGCCGTGGCGCGGATCGTCGACGAGCGGGAGTGGGTGGGGGAGCGGGTCGACGGCCTCGACGGGGTCGCCTTCACCCCGGGCGAGCTCTACCTCACCCTCGCCCGCTGGACCGACGAGCCCGGACCGACGAGTGACTACACCGGCCAGCAGGTCTACTACCGCTCGCTCCAGCAGCACCCGACCGACCGGCTGACGATGCACGACTACCTGTGGCGCTGGGACACCGACTGGTTCTGGTGCTCGCGCGCCTTCGGCGCGCAGCACCCGCTCGTCCGCCGCGTGTGGCCGAGGCGGCTGCGCCGCTCCGACGTCTACTGGCGCCTGGTCGCCCTCGATCGCCGGTTCGGCATCGGGGACCGGCTCGACCGCCGCGCCGGCCGGCCGCAGGGCGAGCGTGTCGTCCAGGACGTCGAGGTCCCGGTCGCCCGGCTCGCCGAGTTCCTCGAGTGGTTCGACCGCGAGGTGGGGATGCGGCCGGTGTGGCTGTGCCCGCTGCGGCTGCGTCGCGGAGGAGCCGACCGGCCGTGGCCCGGCTACCCGCTCACCGCCGGTACGACGTACGTCAACGTGGGCTTCTGGGGTGTCGTCAACGTCGGTCCCGATGCCCCGCAGTCCCCGCGCAACCGGGCCATCGAGCAGAAGGTGACCGAGCTGGGCGGGCACAAGAGCCTCTACTCCGAGGCCTTCTACGAGCGCGAGGAGTTCGACCGCCTCTACAACGGCGCTCACCTGGCCGGCGTCAAGGCCCTCCACGATCCTGACGACCGACTCACTGCTCTCTACGACAAGGTGGTGCAACGACGATGAGCTCCAGCCCTGGATCGAGCTCGACGGCCTCCCCCCGGCTGACCATCGCCCAGGCGATGGACCGGCTGGTCAGGGGAGGGCTGCCGCTGCGCTTCACGGCGTACGACGGCAGCAGCGCGGGGCCGCCCGATGCGGCGCTGGGCATGGACCTGCGCACCGAGCGCGGCCTGGCCTACCTGATGACCGCACCCGGCGACCTCGGCATGGCGCGTGCCTACGTCAGCGGCGACCTGGACCTCTCCGGCGTCCACCCGGGCGACCCCTACGACGCGCTCGTCCTGCTCAAGGACAACACGAAGTTCCGCGTCCCCACGCCGTCGGAGGCCCTGCTGATCGCCCGCAGCCTGGAGCTCTCGCGCCTGCGTCCGCCACCACCGCCCCCGCAGGAGCACCTGCCTCGCTGGCGGCGCGCCGTCGAGGGACTGCGGCACTCGATGTCGCGTGACGCCGGAGTGATCTCGCACCACTACGACGTCTCCAACCGGTTCTACGAGATGGTGCTCGGGCCGTCGATGGCCTACACCTGCGCCCTCTACCCGACACCGGAGGCGACGCTGGAGGAGGCGCAGGCCGCGAAGTTCGACCTGGTGTGCCGCAAGCTCGGCCTCCAGCCCGGCCAACGGCTGCTCGACGTCGGCTGCGGCTGGGGCACGATGGTCCGCCACGCGGCCCGCGAGTACGGCGTGAAGGCGCTCGGCGTCACGCTCTCGCTGGAGCAGGCCGAGTGGGGCAAGGAGGCGATCGACAGGGAAGGCCTCGGTGACCTGGCCGAGGTGCGACACCTCGACTACCGCGACGTCGCCGAGACCGGCTTCGACGCCGTCAGCTCGATCGGGCTGACCGAGCACGTCGGCGTGCGCAACTACCCGACGTACTTCGCCCACCTGCGCGACCGGCTGAAGCCCGGGGGCCGCCTGCTCAACCACTCCATCACCCGGCAGCACAACACGCGGCAGGAGACGGGCGCGTTCATCGACCGCTACGTCTTCCCCGACGGCGAGCTGATCGGCTCCGGCACGATCATCACCGCGGCGCAGGACCAGGGCCTCGAGGTGCAGCACTGCGAGAACCTCCGCCCGCACTACGCCTCCACGCTCCGGGACTGGAACCGCAACCTCGTCGACAACTGGGACGAGTGCGTCGCCGAGGTGGGCGAGGGGACCGCCCGGGTGTGGGGCCTCTACATCGCCGGTTCGCGGGTCGGGTTCGAGCGTGGCGAGGTCGAGCTGCACCAGGTCCTGGCGACCCGCAACCACGCCGACGGACGCTCCGACTTCCCGATGCGCCCGGACTGGTGAGCCACCGATAACCTCGTCGGGTGAGCACCCGCGCAGCGCAGTTCCAGGCGACCGTACGTCGCCGCGAACCGCTGACGGACCACCTCGTCCGGTTGGTCCTCGACGGCCTCGACGGCTTCGAGAGCACCGGCGTGCCCGACGAGTGGGTGGGCCTGGTCGTCCCCGGCCAGTTCCAGAGCCGCTACTACACCGTCCGGTCCTTCGCCGGCGGCGAGCTCACCCTCGACGTGGTGGTCCACGACGTCGGCCTCGTCACCGAGTGGGCGATGCGCGACTGCATCGGTGACACCGTGACGATCACCGAGCCCAAGTCGTCCTTCGCACCGCCCGTGGGCGCCCAGTGGCTGCTGCTCGTCGGCGACCTGACGGCGATGCCGGCGATGGCCCGCATCCTCGAGACCCACCCCGACCTGCCGACGTACGTCAAGGCCGAGGTGTCCGACGACCTGACCGGCTACCTGCCCGACCACGCACAGGTCACGTGGCTCGCCCCGCCGTCCTCGGGGCAGAGCGCGCTGGCCGAGGTGGTCGAGGGCATCGACTGGCCGGAGGGAGAGGGCTACTTCTGGATGGCGGGGGAGTCCGCCCAGATGCGGGCGATCCGCAAGCACCTGATGCGCGAGGTCGGCCTGCCGACCAGCCACTACGACGTCATGGGCTACTGGCGCGCCACCGCCGGGCGCCAGCCGCGAGCTGTCGACCCCGGCCCCATCTGGCGCGCCGGCAAGGCCGCAGGGAAGAGTGACGAGCAGATCTGGGCCGACTACGACGCAGCGCGAGAGGCGAGCGATGGCTGACGAGCACGACGACATCACCGATGGCGAGCTCGACGGCGAGGTCGACGAGGAGGTCGACGAGGAGGTCGACGAGACCGAGGACGAGACGGACGACGAGCTGGACGACGACTTCGACGTGTCCGGCGTCGCGCCCGCCGGCGCGTTCTACCAGGCGCCCGAGGGCTACCGCAGCGGCTTCGCGTCCTTCGTCGGCCGGCCCAACGCCGGCAAGTCGACGCTGACCAATGCGCTCGTGGGTCAGAAGATCGTCATCACCTCCGACAAGCCGCAGACCACTCGCAACGTGGTGCGCGGCATCGTGCACCGCGACGACGCCCAGCTGATCCTCGTCGACACCCCCGGCCTGCACCGGCCCCGCACGCTGCTCGGCGAGCGGCTCAACGACCTGGTGCGCACGACGTGGGCCGAGGTCGATGTGGTCGCGGTGTGCTTCCCCGCCAACGAGAAGATCGGTCCCGGTGACCGGTTCCTGGTCACCGAGCTGGCCAAGGTGCGCCGGACGACCCGGGTCGCGGTCGCCACCAAGACCGACCTGGTCACCCCCGACCAGCTGGCCTCGCACCTGATGGACATCGCCGCCCTGGGCCGGGAGACCTCGACCGAGTGGGCAGAGGTCGTGCCGGTCTCCGCCGTCGCCGGCGACCAGGTCGACCTGCTGGCCGACCTGCTGGTCGGGCTGATGCCGGAGGGACCACCGCTCTACCCCGACGGAGACCTCACAGACGCGCCCGAGGAGGCGCTCGCCGCCGACCTGATCCGCGAGGCCGCGCTCGAGGGCGTGCGCGACGAGCTGCCGCACTCGATCGCCGTCGTGGTGGAGGAGATGGGCCTGCGCGAGGGGCGTCCGGACGACAAGCCCCTGCTGGTGATCGTGGCCAACCTCTACGTCGAGCGTGACTCCCAGAAGGGGATCATGATCGGGCACAAGGGCTCCCGCCTCCGAGCGGTCGGCACGGCTGCCCGCAAGCAGATCGAGGCGCTCCTGGGCACCCCGGTCTATCTCGACCTCCAGGTCAAGATCGCCAAGGACTGGCAGCGCGATCCGCGACAGCTCCGCAAGCTGGGCTTCTAGCCCGGCGAGTCCGCGCTACGAGCGTAGGCTCGGGGTCCGGCTGTCGTCTCCCTGAGGGTGTGCCATGAGGATGCTGCGCCTGCTGTCCTCGGCGTTCATGATGGCCGGGCTGTTGGTCCCGTCGCCCGCAATGGCGGATCCGGCACCCGCACCGCCCGCCCTGCCTCAGCTGGTCGACGTACGTGCCGTGCACCGCGCAGGTGTTGACCGCGTGATCTTCCAGTTCGACCAGGGTGCTCCCTCAGGTTTCGACGTCCGCTACGTCGACCGGCTGCGCGGCGACGGCTCCGGACTTCCGATCAGGATCGCCGGCCGGGCGATCCTGCAGGTCGGCCTCCACCTCACCCGCACCGACAGCGCGAGCCCCGCGCCCGCTCGTCGGGCGTTCGCCACGCCGAACGCGATGACCGCGGTCCGCTCGGGCCTCTTCGAGGGCTGGACGACGTACGGCATCGGGCTGGCGAAGCGCACTCGGTTCGACGTGATCAGGCAGCCCGGTCGCAGCCGCGTGGTGGTCGCGGTGCGCGCCGGCTTTGCGACGGTCGACCGCAAGGTGTTCTTCCTCGACGAGGACCGCTTCGTCGCCAACCAGGAGCCGTTCTTCGTCGCCAGGGTACGACCCGTCCCACTGGGCTCGCCCGCCACCGGTGTGATGGACCGCCTCTTCGCCGGCCCACTCGAACGCGAGCGGAGCCACGGGCTGCGGCTGGTCAGGTCCCGCGCCTCGGGCTTCGCCGACCTGGCCATCTCCGGCGGCATCGCCCGGGTCAGGTTGCGGGGCGGGTGCAGCAGCGGGGGATCAACGGTGACGATCGCCGGCGAGATCATGCCGTCGCTGCGCCAGTTCGACACGGTCGACTGGGTCAAGATCCTCGACCCCTCCGGCATGACGGCCGACCCGAGCGGGCCGACGGACTCGATCCCGGACTGCCTCAACCCCTGAGCGCTGGGCACCTCGCCCACGGATGCGTGCGTCCTGGGTGAGCCGGTCGCGCCGTCCGGCCGTCGGCCTCCACCGCGCCTCAACGCCGGCTCAACGGCGCCGCAGGACGCTCTTCCCTGACAAGTGAGGAGCCACTGATGAACACCATGAACCAGCTCGTGACGCAGGCCCGGGCCCGCGAGGTCGCGCGAGCCGCCGGCCACCCCGGTCGCCTGGCCGAGCACGAGCTTCGTCTCGCCGACCGGGCCGCACGCACGACCCGCACCGGTGACCTCGTGCCGCCCACCCGCGCCGGACTGCCCTCACTTCCTGCCTGGCTCGCGGCACTGGTCGCCGCCGTCTCGTGAGAGGCCGACCGTCGCGCGGCACGCACCACCACCACCACCACAACAACCCCATGGAAGGAACCACCATGTCCGCAACCCAGCTCGACCACGCCGAGGTCATGACCGCGCTGCGCGAGAAGCAGCAGCAGGTGTGGAGCTCCGGCGACTACAACCGGATCGCCGCTCTCACCGTGGCCGTCAACGAGACCCTGGTCTCGACGGCCGAGATCGTCCCGGACGAGAAGGTCCTCGACGTCGCCACCGGCACCGGGCACGCCGCCCTCGCCGCCGCCAGGGTCGGCGCACTCGTCACCGGGATCGACTACGTCCCCGCGCTGCTCGACCTCGCCCGGGGACGGGCGGCCGCCGAGCGGCTGGACGTCGGCTTCGTCGAGGCCCCGGCCGAGCAGCTCCCCTTCGAGGACGGCAGCTTCGACGTCGCCATCTCGGCGATCGGCGTCATGTTCGCCGCGGACCACGACCGCGCCGCCTCGGAACTGGGACGTGTGGTTCGTGGCGGCGGGCGGATCGTGCTGGCGTCCTGGACCCGGTCGGGGTTCGTAGGCGGCATCCTGGGCATCGTCGGGAAGCACGTGTCACCGCCGCCCGGCGCCCAGTCACCGGTCCGGTGGGGTGAGGAGGACGTCGTCGCCGAGCTCCTGGGTGACCGGGTCGGGGACGTGCAGTCCTCCCTGCACACGGTCACCCAGAGGTTCACCAGCGCGGAAGCGTTCGCCGACCTGTTCCTGACCTACTACGGGCCGACCCGTGCTGCTGCGATGCGGCTCGACGAGGCAGGCCGGACGGCGTTGCGCGCCGACCTGGTCCACCACGCGGAGGCGAACGCCCGTGGCCACGGCACCGGGTCCGGCGTCGTCCTCGACTGGGAGTACCGCATCGTCACGGCGACCCGCCGTTGACGCCACAACCAACCACCAAACCGAAAGAGGAAATCTCATGTCCATCATCAACAACCGGCGCGCCGCCGTCGCCGGTGTAGTTCTCACCGCGCTCGCGGCGACAGCGTGCAACGCGGCCACGGCCAACCCGGAAGACAGCCCGGAAGACAGCCCCGGCGTCACCGAACCGTTCGACCCGACGCGCATCTACCCGCCCACCAACATCCCTCGTGTCGACCCGCCCACCAGCATCCCTCGTATCTACCCTCCGACGGATCTTCCCGTGCGAGGGGTGCCGGCAGACCGCACCGGCGAGTGAGCTCCCCTGGTCGAGGACCGGGTCCGCGTCGCGGGTCCGGTCCTCGACCGTGCGTCCGCAACCGGCACCCGCAGACGCCGTTGGCCACGGCCCTCGCCTGTGGTGACAACTAGGGTGAGCGCCATGAGTGGCGAGCGCACTCGACCGTATGCGGCGCCCCCTCGCTTCGGCATCCTGGGGCCGCTGCAGGTGCGCAGCGCCGAGGGCCGTCCGGTCGCCCTGGGCGGACCACGTGCCCGTCAGCTGCTGGCGCTGCTCCTGCTCCGACGCGACCGCCCCTTGAGCAGCGAGGTCCTCGTGACCGCCATGTGGGGCGAGTCCCCCTCGGAAGGGGCGGCGACCACGCTACGCACCCATGTCGCGGCGGTGCGGCGTGTCCTGGCCGCGGCCGGAGCAGACGGCGCGCTGGTCACCCGCGCGGGAGGGTATGCGCTCGTCCTCGACCGGACCGACCTCGATGCCGAGGTCTTCGAGGACCTGGTGGACCGCGGCCAGGAGGCGATCGGGATGGGCGAGCCCGCACGTGCCGCTGCGCTCCTGCGCGACGCCCTCGCCATGTGGCGTGGCGACGTGCTGAGCGACCTCGGGCCGCCCGACTTCGCGGGGACGACCGTCGCCCGGCTCGGCGAGCTCCGCGTGGTCGCGGAGGAGACTGCGATGGCGGCCGCGCTCGAGCTGGGCCAGCACCGCGACATCGTCGGGCGGCTCCAGGAGCTGGTCGCGGCGCACCCCTACCACGAGCGGCTGTGCGGCCTGCTGGTGCTGGCGCTCTACCGCTCGGGGCGCCAGGTCGACGCATTGGCGGCGTACGCGGCGACCAAGCAGCGCCTCGGCGACGAGCTCGGCATCGACCCCAGCCCCGACCTGCAGGCCCTCGAGACCGCCGTGCTCCGACAGGATCCGGCCCTGCTCAGGCCCGTCGATGACACGATGTCGGCCCGCGAGGCCGCCCCGTCCGTCGCGCCTGGACCCCGGGCGTCGGTGCCGCGACCGCCGTCGGACGCCGTCTTCGCCGCTCTCCGGCGCTCGCCCATGGTGGGCCGGGACTCCGCCCTCGCGACGACGACGGCTGCCTGGCAGGAGGTGCGTGACGGGGAACGCGGGCTGCTGGCGCTCGGTGGCCCCGCGGGGATGGGCAAGTCGAGGCTCGCGGCCGAGCTCGCGCATCTCGCCACCGAGGACGGTGCCACCGTCCTCGTCGGACGCTGCGACGAGACCGTGCCGTACGCCGCCCTGTCCTCGGCCCTCGGCGGCAGCACCGCCGCACAGCGGCTGGCTTCGGCGGCGCCGACCGGCGTGCGCGCCCGGCTGCACCCGCTGCTTCCCTTCGACCTGGATGCCGGGGTCGACCGAGCGCGCGGGGCAGATCCCGATCAGCTGGCCGGTCTGGCCCGGGCGGTGGAGTGGCTGCTGGCCGCGCTGGCTCGGGAGGGCCCGCTCCTGCTCGTCGTGGAGGATGCGGAACGACTGACCGAAGAGGAGTCGGGCCTCCTCGCGGTGCTCGTCACCCGACTTCCAGAGCGCTCACTCGTGGTCGTCTGCTTCCGCGATCCTCCCGGGAGCCGCCACGTGCCGCTCGCCGGCCTGTTGGGCCGCGGCGGTGTCTACGAGATGACCAGGCTGGTGTCGCTCTCCGCCCTGGACCGAGAAGACCTGGGCGAGCTGGTGACCTCGCTGCACGTGGGCGGTGACGACGCCCAGCCCGCGCTCGTGGATGCGCTCTGGGAGCGGACGGGGGGCAACCCGTTCTTCGCCCGGGAGGTGCTCCGTGGCCTGGGACCCGACGACCTGCGTTCCGGGCGGCTCGGCGAGGACCTGCCCACCGGGCTGCGAGGGGTGCTGCGGCACCGGCTCAGCCAGCTCAGCGACGAGACGCGGGCCGCCCTGGCCGCGGCCGCGGTGCTCGGCCGGGAGGTGGAGCTGGCGCGCCTGGGCCACGTGCTCGAGGAACGCGAGGAGCGTGTGGTCGAGGCGCTCCAGCGAGCCGTGGGCAGCGGCTTCCTCGTCGAGGCGGGACAGTCGTGGGCTGGTGGCTACGCGTTCCAGCACGACCTGATGCGGGAGGCCGTCTACGCCGAGGTCCCGCTCCCGCGGCGCCAGCGGCTGCACCACCGCGCGGTCGACGCGGTGCTGGGCGCGCACCCTGCCGACGCTGACGTCATCGCGGCCGCCGGCCACGCCCTCGAGGCCGGGCCCGCCGCCGACCCCTCGGAGGCTGCGGCCCTCGTGGACCGGGCTGTGCACGTGGCGGCGGCCGGGTTCGGCTTCGACGTCGCCGTGCGCCTCGCCGAGGCCCGTCTCGGCCTGCTGCACCGAGCGGCGACGCCGGCCGAGCAGGCCGCGGCCCACGTGGATGTCGCGCTACTTCGCCTCCGTGCCGGCCGCGGCTACACCCGTGTCGTGGAGTTGTTGGAGAGCGCACTGGGCACCTATCTGGAGCTCGGTGACGCCGAGGCTGCCGGGATGGTCCACAGCCGGCTCGGCGGAGCCCTGGTCGTCCCGCACGCCCACATGGATGTCGTCCGTGCGTTGGAGCACTTCAGCGCGGCCGAGCGGATGCTGCCCTCGCCCGCGCACCGGTTCAGCCTCCACCGCGGCCGCCTCTCCGCCGCGATGCATGCCCTCGACACCGCGACCATGGCTTCGGCGGCCGAGCGGTGCCGGGCGATCGCCGAGACCACGGGCCGGCCGGAGCCGTCCATCGTCGCCGAGTGGGGCCGTGGATGGCTCGCCCTCGACCAAGGCCGCCCCAGCGCCGCACTGGCCCACCTCGAGGCGGCCTGGTCGGCCGGGCGGTCGTTGGGCGACCCCGCGGCGGGCTGGCCGCCCTCCAACGCCGCCGCCCTGATCTGCACGGTGTACCTGCTCGATCCGGGCCAGGGGCGGTCGTGGTGCCGACGCGGCCTCGGCCAGCCCCGCGTCGACCGACTTCTCCAGCAGCATGACGCCCTGACGGACCAGCTCGTGCTTGCCCTGGCGACGACCGGTGAGCTCGACGTGGCCCAGCGGGCGGCGGCCCGTCTGCCGGAACAGGCCGTGGGTCGCCGACTGGTCCGGTTCCTGTCGGGGGAGTGGGAGGAGGCGGCCGCCCAGTGGCAGGCGGCGCTCGACCACGACCTCGCCGCCGGTGACCGTCACGACGCGATCGCGAACGCGCGCTGGCTCGCCGACGCGCTGCTCGTGCTGGGTGAGGATGGCCGAGCGTCCGAAGTGCTGCACCAAGGGCTGGAGATCGTCACCTCGTCCCCTCAGGTCCCGAGCGAGATCTGGCTCCGCGCCCGCCTGGCCGGGCTCCGCACCACCGACCCGACGGAGGCCGCCGCGCACCTCGCCGCGTGCGTGGGCCTGCTGGACGGTGACGAGAACTGGCGCGGGCTGGTGGGCGAGGTGGCCCTGGCCGGGGCCAGAGCCGCCGCTCGCGACACCGACTGGGCGGCCGCCGTGGCCGGAGCACAGCAGGCCGCCGAGGTGTTCGCGCGCTACCGCGTCCCCTGGCGACTCGCGGTGGCACTGGAGGAGTGGGCGCGCGCGCTCGAGGGAGGGGGCCTTCGCGACGAGGCGGCCGCCCGGCGCCTCGAGGCCGCTGACGTCCTCACCCGCACAGGGGCGCCGGCGCGGTGGTGGGCCGACCGCGTGGCGGAGGGAGATCAGCCCCGCGGGACCTCAACGCCACCTCAACGCCCGAGGACCACACTCGGCCCATGACCAGACCGACAGCGCCGGACGATCGGCCGAGCCGCCCCGCCGAGACGTTCGATGCCATCATCGTGGGCGCCCGCTGCGCCGGGTCGTCGCTCGCCACCCACCTGGCGCGCGGGGGCTGGCGGGTGGCCGTGATCGACAAGGCACGGTTCCCGAGCGACACGCTGTCCACGCATGTGCTCTTCCCCGACGGCGTGGCACGCCTGGACGATCTCGGCGCCCTCGAGCTCCTCGGGCGCCGCCACCGCCTCGTCCCTGCCCGTTATGCCTGGCGGGTGCTGGGCCACGAGGTCGCCGGCTCGTTCACCCCGGTCCGAGGGCACGACCGGGCGCTGTCGGTGCGCCGCATCAGCCTGGACGCCGTCCTCGTCGACGTGGCCCAGAACGCCGGCGCGCACGTCGTGCTGGGCCGGAAGGTGACCGGGCTCCTCGGCTCCGGCATCGACGGCGACCCCGTCCGCGGAGTCAGGCTCGACGACGGAACCGAGCTTCGTGCGCCCTGGGTCCTGGGCGCAGACGGACAGCACTCGAGCGTGGCCCACCACCTCGGGCTCGAGCGCCGCGACGAGCGCCGCGGCGAGGTGGCGATGCTGCTCGGCTACTGGCGCGGACTACCCGACTCCGACTGGATCCGACTGGACATGCGCGAAGGCTCGGCGCTGATGGCGGCTCCGTGCGAGGACGGGCTGCACCTCCTCACCGTGGCCGGCCCGGCAGCGCTGACCCGGGGCACCGCGGCGGACGTGGCCGCCCGCTACCGCCGGATGCTGCTGGACTTCCCGGCCGTGCTCAACCCACGCCTGCTCGAGGCCGCCGAGCTGGTCTCGCCCGTGGCCGGTGCCCCGGAGACGATGATGCGGGGCTACTACCGCGCAGCGTCCGGACCGGGTTGGGCACTCGTCGGCGATGCCGGCCACTTCAAGCACCCGACCACAGGCCAGGGCATCGGCGACGCCCTGGCCCAGTCCGAGCACGTCGCGCAGCAGCTGCTCGGCGGCGGCGACCTGACGAGCTACGAGCAGTGGCGATCCGACCGCTCCGCCGAGGCCTACGACTTCTCCTACCGCGTGGCGCGGCTGCCCGAAGCGCGGACCGCGGCACGGTACGCCGGACTGGCCGCCGACCCGGTCGCCGGCCAGCAGTTCCTCGACACCTTCGCGCGCACGACCGGGCTGGCCGCCGTCTTCACGCCCGAGCGCTCCGCCCGGTGGCGCGCTGCCGCGGCGTACGAGGACGGCCTGCGCCGCGTGGTCGCCCTGGTCGACGGCCTCTCCGAGGCGGAGCTTCAGACCAAGGTTCCGGCGTGCCCGCTCTGGTCGGTGCAGGACCTCGTCGCCCACCTGTCCGGCGTCGCCGAGGACTCCGTGCGCGGGGCCTTCTTCGACGGCGCGACACTCGCGTGGACGGACCTTGACCTCGCCGTTCGACGCGAGGCCTGGACCGCTGCGCAGGTCGAGTCCCGTCGCGGCCTCGACCGACACCAGCTCGTCGCCGAGCTGGAGCGTCACGGACAGGCGCTGATCCGTGGGCTCCGACGGGGCGACCGTGCCACCGTCGACGTGCCCGGCTGGATGATCGCAGCGCCGGCTGCCGACCTCGCCGCCCACATAGGCGACCTCGAGGAGGCGCTGGGGCTGCACGCGGACCCGCATGCACCCATCACCCGCTACGGCTTCGCCAGCTATCGGGCCTGGCTGGGGGAGCGGATCGTGGCCCGAGGCCTTCCCCCGCTGCGGCTGGCCGACACGAGCGATGCCTCCGCGGAGTGGCTGGTCGGCGGACGCGCTGCACCAGGTGCCGCGGTCGAGGCGGACGCGTACGAGCTGTTCCGGGCAATCAGCGGCAGACGCCGCCTCGACGACGTCGCGCGCTGGAGCTGGCACGGTGAGGCGAGCTCGTACCTCCCGGTGCTGTCCCCCTACCCACCGGCGCCATGACTCTGCCGGAGCCGCGCTCACACGACGTCAGGCCGGCACCCAGCAGATCCCGTAGCGCCGGCCGGCGTCCCACTGCTCCTTCGTCGGGCTCTCCTGCGACCACGTGAAGTCGAGCGGGTCGTCGGCGCGTGAGCGAGCGGCGTCGCGGCAGGTCGACTCCATCCGGGCCGCGATCGCTGGTTGCCGGGGCAGCCTCTTGCCCGTGATGTCGACCGTCGAGACGGCCCGCCACGCGTGGTCGGCCCCGCAGCTGACGCGCCGGAACGCCGGAGTGCCGGGTGCCGCGGTCGCACACATGGTGAGCACCGGCGCGTCACCCCATCCCTTCGTTCGCCGCGGCAGCTGCAGCAGCTTCCTCGGAGCGGCGACGGCCACGACGTCGCAGCGGAACCAGTCGGCCCCAGCCTCGGCACGCTGCGGGCTCGGCGTGAACCACACCGCCTGGGCCATCGTCAGCCGCAGCTCGCGTGGCGCCAGGCCGAGGTGCCGGGTCAGCCTGGACGTGCACGACGTACGCGCCTGCCGCTGCGCGGCCCGGGAGTCGACCCGGCGAGTGTGCCCGGACGCCGTCTCCAGCTCGAGCCGGCCGACGAAGTAGGTCTCCGCGGTGTGCCTCCGGCGGCAAGGGACCGGGTCGCTGCGGTCGACGACCGCGGCCGCCTGCCCGAAGGACAGGTCGTGGCACTCGCCCACCTCCGGCCGCGGGCCGGGGTCGGGCGGCACCGTCTCGGGCGGGGTCGGGGTCGAGGACGCCGAGGGCGAGCGGGTGCCTGCCTGGTCGCGGGTGCCGCCGGGCGCGGTCGTGCACCCCGTCAGCACCAGCGCCGCGCTGAGGCAGACGGTGAGCGTGCGCACGCTCCTCATCCCATCACCAGCGCTCCGAGGGTCCCGCCCAGCTCGTACGCCGCCTCCCGCTCCGGCTCACCCACGTCGCCCAGCACCTCCAGCACGGGCGCTGCCTGGCGCCAGGGCAGGGCACCGACGATCGACTGCACCGCACGCACGGCGCCCGTCGTGTCGTAGCGACCGTGGACGTAGAGGCCGTAGGGCTTCTTGCCTCCCTCGGCCGCGGCGGCCGAGCCGTCGTCGGTGAGGGCACCGCCGGCCTCGAGGAAGATCGTGTCGAAGAAGTGCTTGAGGGCGCCGCTCATGTAGCCGAAGTTGGCCGGGGTGCCGAACAGGTAGCCGTCCGCTGACATCACGTCGTCCGCGTCTGCCTCCAGTGCCCTCCGCACGACGACCTCCACGCCCTCGATCGCGTCGTCGGACGCCCCCGCCACCACGGCGTCGGTCAGGGAGGTGACCGACGGGGTCGGGGAGTGGTGGACCACCAGCAGTCGGGGCATGACGAGAGCCTACGAGGCGAGTAGCGTCCCGGGGTGTGACCTTCGAGGTGGCAGGCGAGGCGTACGACCGGTTCATGGGTCGCTACTCGCGCCCGCTCGCCGCCCGGTTCGCCGACTGGCTCGAGGTGTCGGCCGGACAGCGCGCGATCGACGTGGGCTGCGGTCCCGGTGCGCTGACCGGCGTGCTGGTCGACCGTCTCGGGGCCGACCACGTCGCAGCCGTCGACCCGTCCGCCCCCTTCGTCGAGTCGTGCCGACAGCGCCACCCCGGCGCCGACGTCAGGCAGGGCGTGGCCGAGTCGCTGCCCCACGACGACGACACCTTCGACGTGGCCGCGGCCTGCCTGGTCGTCCACTTCATGTCCGACCCCGTCGCCGGTCTCGCCGAGATGGCGCGCGTGACGAAGGCCGGCGGCCTGGTCGGCGCGACCGTGTGGGACATCGAGGGTCGCCGGGCGCCGATGGCGCCGGTGTGGGGTCGGCTGGCCGAGGTGGCGCCCGAGAGGCCCGACGAGGGCGCGGCGGCCGGTGGTCGCCCAGGCGAGGCGGAGGACCTGTTGGACCGGGCGGGGCTGCGTGAGATCGAGGGTGACGAGCTCGCCGTGACGGTCACCCACCCGACGTTCGACGAGTGGTGGCAGCCCTACCTCCACGGCGTCCGTCCGATCGGCGAGGCGGTGGCCGCCCTCGATCCCGAGCGCCGTGCGCACCTGGCCGACCTGCTGCGCAAGGACCTCGGCGACGGCCCCTTCGACATCACGGCGGTGGCGTACGCCGCCCGCGGGCGGGCCTGATGTCCACGTTGTGGCCCCTCCCGTGCCGGACGGCGACGATCTGGCCTATCGTGGTCGAGTCATGATGCGCACCCTGCTCCTCCTTTGCCGCCGCAACGAGGCCTGACCACCGGCCCCCTCGTTGCGGAGTGTGGCGCGTGCCGGTCGCCCCTTCAGCCACAGCGAGGACAGTCATGACCCACCTGAGCAACACCGCCAACCAGCAGGGCTCCAGCCCGATGCCGTTCGGTCGCTACACCCCGTTCGTGCCCGTCGACGTGCCCGACCGCACCTGGCCGACGAAGAAGGTCGAGAAGGCGCCGCGCTGGCTGTCCACCGACCTGCGCGACGGCAACCAGGCCCTGATCGACCCGATGACCCCGGCCCGCAAGCTCACCATGTTCGAGCTGCTGGTGAAGATGGGCTACAAGGAGATCGAGGTCGGCTTCCCGAGCGCGAGCCAGACCGACTTCGACTTCGTCCGCAAGCTCATCACCGAGGACCGGATCCCCGACGACGTACAGATCTCGGTGCTGACCCAGGCGCGTGAGGACCTCATCGAGCGCACCGTCGACTCCCTGGTCGGCGCGCCCCGGGCCACGATCCACCTCTACAACGCCACGGCCCCGCTGTTCCAGCGGGTCGTCTTCAACGTCACGCCCGACGAGTGCCGCAACATCGCGGTGCGTGGCACCGAGATGGTGATGAAGTACGCCGAGGAGCGGCTCGGCGGCATCGTCGGCAGCCAGGACTTCGGCTACCAGTACAGCCCCGAGATCTTCACCCAGTCCGACACCGACTTCGCCCTGAGCGTCTGCGAGGCCGTCTCCGACGTGTGGCAACCGGAGGCCGGGCGGGAGATCATCCTCAACCTGCCCGCCACGGTCGAGATGTCGACGCCCAACACCTACGCCGACCAGATCGAGTACTTCGGTCGCGGGCTCACCCGGCGCGAGCACTCCGCGATCAGCCTGCACCCGCACAACGACCGCGGCACCGCAGTGGCGGCGACCGAGCTCGGACTGATGGCCGGGGCCGACCGCGTCGAGGGCTGCCTGTTCGGCCACGGCGAGCGGACCGGCAACGTCGACCTCGTCACGCTGGGGATGAACCTGTTCAGCCAGGGCATCGACCCGCAGGTCGACTTCGGCGACATCGACGAGGTCCGCCGGACCGTCGAATACTGCACCAACCTGCCGGTCCACCCGCGCCACCCCTACGCCGGCGACCTCGTCTACACCGCCTTTTCCGGCTCCCACCAGGACGCGATCAAGAAGGGCCTGGAGGACCTGGACAAGCAGGCCGCGGCGCGCGGCGTCCCGGTGGGCGAGCTGCCGTGGGAGGCGCCGTACCTCCCGATCGACCCCAAGGACGTCGGCCGCACCTACGAGGCCGTCATTCGGGTCAACAGCCAGTCCGGCAAGGGCGGCGTTGCCTACGTCCTCAAGTCCGAGCACAAGCTCGACCTCCCGCGTCGCGCGCAGATCGAGTTCAGCCGGGTCGTCCAGCAGCACACCGACACCGAGGGCGGCGAGATCACGCCCGAGGAGATCTGGTCGGTGTTCCGCGCGGAGTACCTCGACCGCGAGGCCCCGCTCAAGCTCAACTCGGTGCACACCTCCAGCGCCGCGGGGGAGAAGGACCAGCTCACTGTCGGGGTGTACGCCGACGGCGAGCGGCACGAGCTCACCGGCGAGGGCAACGGCCCGATCGCCGCCTTCGTCGGCGCGATCTCGGCCGTCGGGCACGACGTACGGGTCCTCGACTACGCCGAGCACGCGCTCTCCGCCGGCGGCGACGCGATCGCCGCGGCCTACGTCGAGTGCGCCGTGTCGACCGACGCGGGCGACAAGGTGCTCTGGGGCGTCGGGCTCGACGCCAACATCGTCACGGCCTCGCTCAAGGCCGTGATCAGCGCCGTCAACCGCGCCTGAGCACCAACTCCTCGATCCGCAGTGGCGATCCCTCCCGCAGGGGCTCCCAGACCCCCGTCGGGACGAAGCCGCAGGAGACGTAGAGCGCCCGGGCGGCGTCGTTTCCCTCCGTCATGTGGAGGCACGGCGTGCGCCCGGCGTCCTGCGCCCACGCCACCAACCGGTCCAGGACCAGGCGGCCGACCCCGCGGCCGCGGACGGCGGGATCGGTCCACATGCCCCAGAGCCACGCCACGTCGACGTCGGCGTCCGGTGGGACGTAGCCCCCGCCCATGGCGACGCCGGTCCCCTCGTGCACGGCGAGCAGCGTGGGGTTGGACCCGGCGAGCCGGTCGCGCCAGACCTGTTCGGGCTGTGCCTGCGCCTCGGCCAGCGTCGCACCGAAGGCGTCCGGACTGTCCGCGAGCGCCCGCAGGCGTACGTCGCGCACGAGCGCCCAGTCGTCCGGTCCGGCTTGCACGATGTCGACCACGCCGCGAGCCTGCCACCGCAGGACCCTCGCGCGCGACTACATTCCCCTCATGCTGGTGAGCGAGCGGATCGGGCAGTTCTTCGTGGAGTCCGACGGCGGGCGTGACCGGCTCGAGTACACCGAGTACGGCTCGGGTGACCAGTGGGTCGTGCTCCTGCACGGCCTGCTGATGCCGCGGCGGATGCACCAGCCGCTGGCGCGGACGATGGCCGCCCAGGGCCTGCACGTGGTGACGCTCGACCTGCTCGGGCACGGCCGCTCCGACCAGCCGGCCGACCCGCTGGTCTACTCGATGACCTCCTTCGGCGACCAGGTCGTGGCCCTGCTCGACCACCTGGGCGCCGAGCAGGCGGTCATCGGCGGCACCTCGCTGGGGGCCAACGTGTCGCTCGAGGTGGCGGTCATCGCTCCCGAGCGGGTGAAGGGCCTGATCGTCGAGATGCCGGTGCTCAACCACGCGCTGGTCGCCGGGATCCTGTCCTTCGTCCCGATCATGCTCGCCGCGCGCTACCTCCCCTTCACCGCCAACGCGCTGCAGCGCGCCTCCCGCTCCGTGCCCCGAGGGATCGTCCCGTTCTGGGCGGGCGTGGTGCTGGACACCGTCGACCACCGGGCGGACTCGATCGCCTCCGTGCTCCACGGCGTCATCTTCGGCCGGATCGCGCCGTCCTCGAGCCAGCGGCGCCGGATCCACGCCCCGGTCTTCGTGGTGGGCCACCCGATCGACCCGATCCACCCGTTCGTGGACGCCGACATGCTCGCTGCGGAGCTGCCCAACGTCCGGTTCGAGAGGGCGTCCTCGATCCTGGAGTGGCGCTTCCGCCCGGAGCGCCTCAGCACGGCCGCGGGCGACTTCGCTCTGGAGTGCTGGCGCGCCGCGGCAGGCACCACGCGCGCCCGGAAACGCTGACGCCCGCATCCGTCCGCAGGCGGGTGCGTGGGGGAGAATGGCCGGGTGCCTCTCTACCGCGACGAGGCGGTCGTGCTGCGCACCCACAAGCTGGGTGAGGCAGACCGCATCATCACCCTGCTGACCCGTCAGCACGGGCGGGTGCGCGCGGTGGCCAAGGGCGTGCGGCGTACGACGTCGCGCTGGGGCTCGCGTCTCGAGCCGTTCACCCATGTCGACCTGCAGCTGGCCGAGGGCCGCAGCCTCGACGTGATCACCCAGGCCGAGACGCTCGACCCGTTCAACGCGCGGCTGGGTCTCGACTACGAGCGCTACACCGCGGGCACGGCGATGCTGGAGACCGCCGAGCGGCTGGTCCCCGAGGAGAAGGAGCCCGCCGTCCAGCAGTTCCTCCTCCTGGTCGGCGGCCTGCGCGCGATGGCCGGCGGCGAGCACCCCGCGGGACAGGTCCTCGACTCCTACCTGCTGAGGTCGCTCTCGGTGGCGGGCTACGCACCGTCCTTCGACCACTGCGTGCAGTGCGGGGAGGAGGGACCGCACCGGTTCTTCAACCCGTCCGCGGGAGGCGTCATGTGCTCCTCGGACAAGATCCCCGGGTCCGCGACGCCGGCGCCTGAGACGGTGCTGCTGCTGGGCGCGTTGCTCGTCGGCGACTGGCCGGTCGTGCACGGCGCCGACCCGCGCCACCTGCGCGAGGCGAGCACCCTGGTCTCCGCCTACCTCTCGTGGCACCTCGAGCGGGGCCTGCGCTCGATGGCGTACGTCGAGCGCTGACGCCGTCTCAGAACGTCGAAGGGGGGCGAAGCGCGGGTCGGGCTACCGACCTTGTTGAAGGGCGCGTGCCACAGTGACGATCGACGGACCGTCCACGTAGGTCAGCCCTTCCGCTTCGACCATCTGCCGGGCTCGATCCGATACGTTCTCGCACCACACCGCACTGGCTCCGACATCTCTGGCGTGAGCGACGATGGAGGGCAGCTCGCCCGGCGCAGTCCTGACGCATGCCCTCAGGAACTTCGGGTACCAGAGCCGCGCTGGCCGTGCCTCCGGAACGGCCAGACCAGGCCCGCAGGGATATGCCGACGAAGCAGCCGCGAGAGCGGTGACCGGTTCGACTCCGGTCTGGGCCGCCGAGGAGCTGCCTGTGACGTGCCTGTGGCCCCGCCATCCGGGGAGTGGCGGGGTGTCGGATCATGGTCGAGGTGGTCGCGGGATGCCCGGTGGGTCGAGGGCGGTGGTGCCGGTGGGGTCGCGTCGGTAGCGGTGGCCGTGGGGGCTGGTCCACACGAACTCGCCGGGCCCGATGACGTCGTAGTGCCAGGCAGTGTGGGTCTTGAGGCGGTGGTGGAATCGACACAACGCACCGAGGTTTGGCGTCACGGTCGGCCCGGGCTGGGGGCGATCTTCTGTGTCGGCGTCGTGGTCGTACTCGATGACATGGTCCACGTCGCAGCCCCTGGACGGCCGGCTGCACCAGGGAAAGACACAAGTCCGGTCGCGGAGAAGGACCTGCTCACGGATCCGGTCGGGGATCTCGTAGCCGGGCGCCTCGAGGAGAGCGTTGAGGTCGATGACGGGCTTGACGGTGACCTTCGTGCGGGAGTCGCCGCACCAGGCCCGGACCTGGTCGAGCATGACCAGGCGTTGGCCTTCCTCGAGCCGACCGGTCGGGGTGAACACCGTCTGGCCGTCGTCGACGGAGCGCGCGTCGAAGTGGGCGTGGAGGACGACCTCTCGCGCCACGGGCAGGCCGTCCTGTGTGCACCGGGTTGCTGTCTGACCTTGGGAATGGAGGTCGAGGGCGGTCTGGGTCCGGGCGAGGTCGCCGAGGGCTTGGGCGCGGCGGGCGTCGAGGGACTCGGTGGAGCCGAGGGCTTTGCGCAGCTCGGCGCCGTGGGTCAGGACGCGGTCGACGTCGAGGGCGTCGGCGATGTCGAGGTCGGCTTCGAGGTGCATGGTGCCGGCGTAGTGGACGTCCTGGTCGTGGAGGGTGGCGTGGCGGGGATCCACGGACAGGTAGCCGTCCTCGGGATCCGTGGCCGGATCGTCGGCGGCGAGCTCGTGCCGTTTGATGGTCTCGGCGACCAGCCGGTCCAGCTGGGCGGGGCCGATGCGTCCGGTCACGGCGGCGACCTGGGCGTCGACCCATGCGGCCGCCTCGGGAGTCAGGGACGGGGTGGCGTGGATGGTGGCCTCGGCCACCGAACGGGCCCGCCAGGCCGGCACCCGACCCGACTGGACCTGCGCCCACAACCGCGGGAGCCGGTGCCGGAGCTCGAGGGCGTGCCCGATGAGCCGTTTCGCCGAGACCGTGGAGATGCCCAGGACGGTGCCGAGCTCGGCGACACAGAACTCCGCCACCGTGGGGCAGCCGTCGCCGGCGATGGGTTCCTCGACCTCCATCCCGATCCCGCGGCCATTGGTGAACGTCGCGGCCGAGTGGATCGACTCGGGTGGGTGGAGGTCGGCCCACCGGGCCGCGAGGTCGAGCTGACGGGCCGCGGCGGCGTCCTCGGCCGCGCGGGCCGAGCGGATCGAGGCCAGCAGGCCAGCGGGGGTGAGGTCGTCGTCGACCTCGGTCCCGGGCCCTCCCAAAGTCTCGATCATGTGTTCGATTGTAGACGTGGGGTACGACAACCGCCTTCGCCTCGCCTCGACGGGCGCTGTGGACACGCGAACGGCATGGTTCCGAGGCTCGCGGCGCTCGCTCCCCAGCCGCGAAGACGAGCCCGTCCAGATATGGAGGTTGGGCCATGCGTGTGCCAGGAGCGGTGGGCGGAGATCAAGGTGCTCGCCGCGTGGCACCGCGAGCGCTGACGCCGCCGCCGGGCTGGTCGCCGTACCTCACGAGGTGCGCGGCCGCGGGCGTCCGAGTCAGTGGCCCAGCAATCGGTCGACCTCATCGATCACGAGCTCTGGCTGCTCGAGGTCGATGTCGTGCGAGGACCGCACTGGCACCAGCCTGCCCTGGGGGAACTGGTCGACGAACTCCCGCTGGTTGGCGCTGATCAGTGCCCGCATGCGACGGACCGGCCAGTCGGGCGGGAGCCCGACCGGGCGGGCTGCCAGATAGGTGATCGGAACGTCCGGCACCGAGTCCACCAGTGCCGTCGCCTCCGTGAGGGTGGCGTAGAAGTCCACCCGCTCGCCGTTGGCCTGCTGGTCCTGGATCACCTGCGCCCGCTCGTCCGGCGGGATCAAGGCGTCCACCTCTGCGTCCGTGGGCAGGCTTGAGTCGATCATCAGCACACCCTCGATGTCGTCGGGATAGGTGCCGGCGTACATCGAGGCGATCAGACCCCCGAAGGAGAAGCCGACCAGCAGGTACGGAGGTGGGACGTCGACCGCCGTCAGCAGCGTGTGCAGGTCCTCGACGCTGTCGACTCCCGTGTGCTGGGCGTCCTCTCGCCCGCTGAGACCGACGTTCACCCGGTCGTAGGTGCAGAGCCGGCCGCGCTCGGCCAGCTCGGGAGCCAACGCTTCGTTGACGTCGCCCCCGTCGCCGCCGAGCCCGTGGAGGTAGACGATGGTCGGGCCTTCGGCTGATGCGGCTCCGACGCAGGTCAGGTGCAGCTCGTAGTCGCCCACCGAGTAGGACGCGTCGATCCCGCCGTCCGCGGACGAGGGAGCGCCGCTCCCGTCGGAGGTGTGCCTCACGGAAGGCTGAGAACCTTCCGCGTCCGGCTCGCTCGGGCTCCCGCAACCGCTCGCGAGCACGACCAGGACCGCCGAGACCAGGGCCGACGCCGTGACGCGCATGGCCGCTCCTCACACAGGTGCGTACCCGCAGAATAGGCCCTCCGGGCGGAAACTGGGCTGCTGGCTCGCCGCGCTCGCACCCCAGCCGCGGGGGAGGGCCCGCCTAGTCTGTCGTCCGTGAAGCGACAGGTGAGACCGCCGACCCCGCATCCCAGCGGCGCGACGCCCCCGCCGGTGCCGCGCGACCTCGTGCCCGAGCACGTCGCGATCGTCATGGACGGCAACGGCCGCTGGGCCAAGCAGCGCGGCCTGCCCCGCACCAAGGGCCACGAGCAGGGCGAGCACACGCTCTTCGACGTGGTCGAAGGGGCCATCGAGATCGGGGTGAAGGCGATCTCGGCCTATGCCTTCTCGACAGAGAACTGGACGCGCTCGCCCGACGAGGTGCGCTTCCTGATGGGCTTCAACCGCGACGTGATCCGGCGCCGGCGCGACGAGATGCACGAGCTCGGCGTACGTGTGCGCTGGGCCGGTCGCGCCCCCCGGCTGTGGAAGTCCGTCATCAAGGAGCTCCAGGTCGCCGAGGAGATGACGCGGGACAACGACGTCCTCACGTTGACGATGTGCGTCAACTACGGCGGGCGGGCCGAGCTCGCTGACGCGGCCCGGGCGATCGGCCGGGAGGTCGCCGCCGGCCGGCTGAACCCCGACAGGATCGACGAGCGCACCTTCGCCCGCCACCTCTACGTCCCCGAGCTCCCCGACGCCGACATGGTGTGGCGCACGTCGGGGGAGCAGCGGCTGTCCAACTTCATGCTGTGGCAGGCCGCCTACAGCGAGATGGTCTTCACCGACGTGCTCTGGCCCGACGTGGACCGGCGACACCTGTGGGAGGCCGTGGAGACGTACGCCCGGCGGGACCGGCGCTACGGCGGTGCGCTGCCCAACTCCTGATCACGAGGCGTCAGCGACAGGCCGGGCAGGTCCCGAAGATCTCCAGCGTGTGGCTGATCTCGGCGTAGGCGTGCTCCTCGGCGATCCGGCTGGCCCAGCGCTCCACGGCCGGACCCTCGACCTCCACCGTGGCCCCACAGGTGCGGCAGACGAGGTGGTGGTGGTGCGTGTCCGAGCAGCTGCGCCAGATGGCCTCGCCGTCCTCGTTGCGCAGCATGTCGACCTCGCCGGCCTCGGCGAGCGTGGAGAGGGTGCGGTAGACGGTCGCCAGGCCGACCGAGTCACCCTGCCGGGAGATGAGGTCGTGGATCTCCTGGGCACTGCGGAAGTCGTCGAACCCGGCCAGCGCTGCCGCCACCGCACGGCGCTGCCGGGTGGGCCGGACCGCCGGCCGCTGGGGCTGGTCAGTGCTCGTCATAGTGCTCTCCGTGTACGGCGTGACGGTGGCCGTCGTGGACGTAGTCGACGTGGTCGCCGTGGGGGACGGCGGGGTGGCCGCAGTCCTCACCGTGCTGGTGGGCGTGCTGGTCGGCTGAGCGGTGCGGGGCAGCGGTGACCTCGGGGAACGGTGCCATCAACCGGCTGCGGCGCCGCAGCCACACGCCCAGCGGCCACGTGGCGGTGAACATGGCGAGGGCCAGCAGCACGATCGTGGGGCCGGGGGCGACCGAGACGCGGAAGGACAGGGCGGCGCTCAGGACCAGGCCGCCGACCGAGGCGGCGCAGCCCACGGCCATCGCACCCAGCAGCGTCGTACGGAACGAACGGGCGAGCTGCTGCGAGGTCGCGACCGGCACCACCATGAGCGCCGAGACCAGCAGGAGCCCCACGGTGCGCATCGCCACTGTGATGCTGACCGCAGCGAGCACGGCGATGAGCAGGTTGTAGCCGCGCACGCGCAGGCCGGCCACCCGCGCGAAGTCCTGGTCGCTGGCCACGGCGAAGAGCTGGGGCGAGAGGCCGAGCGTCGTGAGGAGGACCACCACGGTGAGGGCCGCGGTGAACCACACGTCGGCGGACGAGATGCTGTTGAGGGAGCCGAACAGGTAGGCCTGCAGCGTGGCCGCCCCCTGGCCGGCGATGCCGGTGATGAGGACGCCCCCGGCCAGGCCGCCGTAGAACAGCAGCGCCAGTGCGACGTCGCCGTTGGTGTGGCCGCGCTCGCGGATCAGCTCCATGAGCACCGCACCCAGGATCGCCACCGCCACGGCCGTCCAGGTCGGCGAGGTGCCGGTGAGCAGACCGAGGGCCACCCCGGTCACGGCGACGTGGCCGATGCCGTCGCCGAGGAGGGCGAGGCGGCGCTGGACGATGAAGGTGCCGATCGCCGGCGCTGCCAGCCCGGTGAGCAGTGCGGCCACGAGGGCTCGCTGCATGAAGTCATAGGCGAAGAGGTCGACGAAGCTCATGGTCGTGACCTGCGCTCCCAGTCGAAGGGGGACGACACGTGAGGCGCGTGGTCGTGCCCACCCGGCAGGTCGTGGTCGTGCGGGTGGTGGGTGTGCGAGGCGACCTCCTGCGTGAGCGGCGGACCGTCGTAGGCCACCCATCCGTCGCGCATGACGACCGTCCGGTCGATCAGCGGCATCATCGGCCCGATCTCGTGGGCCACGAGGACGATCGTCGCGCCTCGCTGCTTGAGGCGCCGCAGCGCGTCGGCGAGTGCCTGCTGGTTGGGCAGGTCGACCCCCGCGGTGGGCTCGTCGAGGACGAGGAGGTCCGGCTCGCCTGCCAGGGCCCGGGCGATGAGCACCCGTTGCTGCTGGCCGCCGGAGAGCTGGGAGACGCCGTACGACGCCCGGTCGGACAGCCCGACGACGTCGAGCGCGGACTCGATCGCCCGCCGGTCGGCCGCGCTCGTGGGCCTCAGCAGGCGGCGACGGCCCACACGCCCGGAGGCCACGACCTCGCGGACCGTGGCGGGGACGCCCCCGGTCGCCGTGGAGCGCTGCGGCACGAAGCCGAGGCGGTGCCACGCGCTGAAGTCCTCGATGGGGGTGCCGAAGAGGCGAACCGATCCCCGCGCCAGCGGCAGCAGGCCCGTCAAGGCACGGACGAGCGTCGACTTCCCCGACCCGTTGGGGCCCAGGAGCGTCACCATGTCGCCCGCGTGGACGGTGAGGTCGACGTCGCGCAGGATCGGCCGGCCACCGATGGCGACGGAGACCTGGTCGAGGACGACGGGGAGATCGGTCACGAGCAGCCGTTGGCCTGCTGGAGGGCGGTGAGGTTCTCGCTCATGAGGGAAAGGTAGTCCTCGTCGGCCGTGTCGTCCGAGAGGCCCTCGATGGGGTCCAGGACCGCGGTGGACACGCCGAGGTCGTCGGCGAGCGTCTCGGCCATCTTCGGGCTGGCCAGTCGCTCGGTGAACACGGTCGTCACGCCGTCCTCGACGATGAGCTCCTGCAGGTGGGCGAGGTCGGCGGCGGTGGCCTCGGCCTCGGGGGAGAGGCCCGCGATCGGCTCGAAGTCCAGCCCGTAGCGCGTCAGGTAGCCGAAGGCCTCGTGGCTGACGACGGTGGTGCTCCGCTCGCACGAGGCCAGGCCGTCGGTGTAGTCCTGGTCGAGGGCCTCGAGCTCGGTCCGCAGCGCCGCGGCGTTGTCGGCGTACGTCTGCGCCTCGTCGGGGTCGACCTCGGCCAGCTCGTCGGCGACGGCGTCCGCGAAGTCGGCGACCAGCAGCGGGTCGAGCCAGAAGTGCGGGTCGAGGTCACCATGGGCGTGCTCGTCCTCCTCGGCGTGCTCCTCCTCGGTCTCGCCCTCGTGCCCCTCCTCGTCCGCGTGCGCTTCCTCGCCCTCGTGCTCGTCGGCGGGGCGCAGGTCCACGACCGCAGCTGCGTCGAGGACCGGTGCGTCGGTGCCCGCCGCGGTCTCGTCGACCGCGGGCTGGAAGCCCTCTTCCAGCACCACGAGGTCCGCCTCCTCGAGCGCGGCGGTCTGGGCGACGTCGAGGGTGAGGTCGTGCGGCTCCTGGCCCGGCTGCGTGAGGTTCTCGACCGTCCAGCCGTCGCCCGCCACCCGCTCGGTCACCCATGCCAGCGGATAGAACGACGCGACGGCCTGGCGACCATTCCCGGCGTCGGCGGCGCCCGACTGACCGCACCCGGCAAGGAGGACGGTGGCGATCAGGAGGCTGGTGGGGACGGAAAGCGAGCGAGTGGCGAGCGACATGAGAACGATTCTCACGACTTTTGAGAACCATTGTCAAACCGAGGCGCGTCGCTGGGTAGTCCGCTGCGATTGACCGGTGCTCGAGCCCACGTCACCGGCTTTTCGCAGCGGAGTACGTCACTACGCTGGGACCGTGCTCGTCGTCACCCGCCTCCGCCCCCAGACACCCGACGACGCCGCGGGGGAGGCCCTGCGGCTCGGGCTCCTGAGTGCGCTCGCCATCCTGGCCGGCAAGCCCGGCTACGTCGGCGGGGAGGTCGGTCGCAACGTGGACGACCCCACCTTGTGGGTGCTGACCACGCGGTGGGAGAACGTCGGCTCCTACCGCCGCGCCCTGGGGTCCTACGAGGGCAAGATGCACATCCAGCCGCTGATGGTGCACGCCCTCGACGAGCCCAGCGCGTACGAGGTGGTCGAGGAGGGGACCGACCTCAATGAGGCCAGGAGCCGATCGATAGGGTGAGCGTTCGCGCACACCGAGCCGGCAGCCAGCCGGCCCGATCCTGGAGGAATCCCCACCGTGGCCAAGCCCGCCCCGACCGCCCTGGACAACGTCGTCTCCCTCGCCAAGCGTCGGGGCTTCGTCTACCCCTGCGGTGAGATCTACGGCGGCACCAGGTCCGCCTGGGACTACGGGCCGCTCGGTGTGGAGCTCAAGGAGAACATCAAGCGCCAGTGGTGGCGGTTCATGGTCACCCGTCGCGACGACGTGGTCGGCCTCGACTCCAGCGTCATCCTCCCGACCCGCACCTGGGAGGCCTCCGGCCACCTGAGCACGTTCAGCGACCCGCTGACCGAGTGCCAGTCGTGCCACAAACGCTTCCGCCAGGACCACCTCCAGGAGGACTACGCCGCCAAGAAGGGGATCGACGACCCCGACTCGGTCGACATCAACGCGTCGGTCGCCTGCCCCAACTGCGGCACCCGCGGTGCCTGGACCGAGCCGCGCAACTTCAACATGATGCTCAAGACCTACCTCGGCGTGATCGAGGACGAGTCCGGGCTGCACTACCTGCGCCCCGAGACCGCTCAGGGCATCTTCCTCAACTTCGCCAACGTGGTGACCTCCAGCCGCCAGAAGCCGCCCTTCGGCATCGCCCAGATGGGCAAGAGCTTCCGCAACGAGATCACCCCGGGCAACTTCATCTTCCGCACCCGCGAGTTCGAGCAGATGGAGATGGAGTTCTTCGTCAAGCCGGGCGAGGACGAGGAGTGGTTCCGCTACTGGATCGAGGAGCGCACCCGCTGGTACGTCGACCTCGGCATCGACCCCGACAACCTGCGCCACTACGAGCACCCGCAGGAGAAGCTGTCCCACTACTCCAAGGGCACGACCGACATCGAGTACCGCTTCGGCTTCTCCGGGCGTGACTTCGAGGAGCTCGAGGGCATCGCCAACCGCACCGACTTCGACCTCAAGCAGCACAGCGAGTTCTCCGGCAAGGACCTGTCCTACTACGACCAGGCCGCCGACGAGCGCTACCTGCCCTACGTCATCGAGCCGGCCGCGGGCCTCACCCGCTCGCTGATGGCGTTCCTCATCGACGCCTACACCGAGGACGAGGCCCCCAACACCAAGGGCGGCGTCGACAAGCGCGTCGTGCTCAAGCTCGACCCGCGCCTGGCGCCGGTCAAGGTAGCGGTGCTGCCGCTGAGCCGCAACGCCGACCTGTCGCCGAAGGCCCGCGACCTCGCCGCCGAGCTGCGCCAGAGCTGGAACGTCGAGTTCGACGACTCCGGTGCCATCGGCCGTCGCTACCGTCGCCAGGACGAGATCGGTACGCCGTTCTGCGTGACCGTCGACTTCGAGACCCTCGACGACAACGCGGTCACCATCCGCGAGCGCGACACGATGCGTCAGGAGCGCGTCAGCCTCGACGGCATCACCCGCTGGTTCGCCGAGAGGCTCCTCGGCTGCTGAGCTGAGTTGTTGGCGCTCGCTCTGCTCGCGCGTGCTGGCATCCCTGACTGGATTCCACGGCGGCGGGCGTCGATCGTGCCACGATGTCGCCATGCGGCGCGCCATCCTCGTCACCACGGTCCTTGTGCTGTCGGCGTCGTCGTGCTCCGAGGCCGAGCCCGAGGAGGACCCCACTCCGACGAGCACGCCGAGCGTCGCTGCCGTCGAGGCGACGACCACCGCCGCCGGCACCGACCTGGAGCTCGGTGACTCCGCCGTGCTCGCGTGGCAGCCGACGTCCAGCCTGACCGGCGTCCTCGAGCTCACGGTCGAGACGGTCGCCGAGCAGCGCCAGTCGGTCTTCGAGGGATGGGTGCGCGACGACGTCATGGCCGCCGCCCGTCCCTACTTCGTCACGGTGTCGCTCACCAACGCCGGCGAGTCCGACCTGGCCGGCCAGGTCGTGCCCCTCTACCTGCGCGACGACAACGGCGCGCTGGGCGCTCCCTGGACGCTCGCCGGCGACTTCACTGCCTGCCAGAGCGGCCCGTTGCCGACGCCGTTCGAGCCCGGCGCCGAGACCGAGATGTGCCTGGTCTACCTCGTGCCCGACGGTGCGCGGATCCAGGACATGGTCTTCGAGCCGACCGAGGGCTACGACCCGATCGCCTGGACCGGCGAGGTCGAGACGCCGGACAGGCGGACGGACCAGGACCGCAATGCAGGCAAGGACAGCAAGGCAGGCAGGGGCGGCAAGGGCAGCGGCAAGAAGCGCGGGTGATTTGGGCGCGGTCGCGACGCGCTCGACAATGGGCGCATGACCGCCGTGCCCACCTCGCTGACCCTGGGGTCGCTGCGCGTCGACACCCCGGTGGTGCTCGCGCCGATGGCCGGGATCACCAACGCGGCCTATCGCCGCCTCTGCGCCGAGCAGGGCGCCGGCCTCTACGTCTGCGAGATGATCACCAGCCGTGGCCTCGTCGAGGGTGACGAGACGACGAGGAAGATGCTGGTCTTCGACGAGCTGGAGTCGGTGCGCTCGGTCCAGCTCTACGGCACCGACCCGATCTACATCGGCAAGGCCGTCGAGATCCTCTGCGCCGACTACGGCGTCGCCCACGTCGACCTCAACTTCGGCTGCCCCGTGCCGAAGGTGACCCGCAAGGGCGGCGGGGGAGCGCTGCCCTGGAAGCGCGGCCTGCTCGGTGAGATCCTCACGTCCGCGGTCGCCGCCGCGACGCCGTACGACGTCCCGGTGACGATGAAGACGCGCAAGGGCCTCGACGATGACCACCTGACGTACCTCGACGCCGGCCGCATCGCCCAGGAGACCGGCGTCGCCGCGATCGCCCTGCACGGGCGCACCGTCCAGCAGGCCTACTCCGGGGAGGCCGACTGGGACGCGATCAGCGCCCTGGTCGAGCACGTCGAGATCCCCGTCCTCGGCAACGGGGACATCTGGGAGGCCGCCGACGCGCTGCGGATGGTGGAGCAGACCGGGGCAGCCGGCGTGGTCGTCGGCCGCGGCTGCCTCGGGCGGCCGTGGCTCTTCCGCGACCTGGCTGCGGCCTTCCACGGGGAGGACGTCGCGACCCTGCCCAGCCTCGGCGAGGTCCGCAGCATGATGCGCCGGCACGCCGAGCTTCTCTCCGAGCACATGGGGGAGGAGCGGGGCTGCAAGGAGTTCCGCAAGCACGTCACCTGGTACCTCAAGGGGTTCAGCGCCGGTGGCGAGCTGCGTCACCGGCTCGCGCTGGTCGACTCCCTGGCCACCCTCGACCAGCTGCTCGAGGACCTCGATCCGCAGGAGCCGTTCCCGGCGCGCGAGCTCGGCACCCCGCGGGGCCGGCAGGGTGCACCGCGCGCGAAGGTGGTGCTGCCCGAGGGGTGGCTCGACGACACCGATGGTCGCGGTGCGCACGTGCGCGAGGATGCCAACGAGACCACCGGCGGCTGACCCGCGACCCTGCCAAGCCGCCCCTGACGGCGTACGCGCGAGCGGTGTCGCGTGAGCCGGAACACCCACATTTTTACTGTGGAAGATTGGGACAGGCCCATAGGGGTGTGCTTCACTCGTTGATCGCGTCCGGCGTGGGCACGGGATCTTCCGTGGTCCGGCGCAGTCCCCCGTCAGCAATCGCAAAGGATCAGCGCTGTGGCTCAGCATCGCCACAAGCGGGAAACCCCTGCTACCCCCCGCACCTCCCGACTCCCTCGTTCCGTCCTGGTGTCCGCACCGATCGCCGTCGTCGCGACGATGTCTGCCGTGACCATGGGCGTGCTCGCCGCAGACCCCGCGACCTCGGACAACGACCTGCTGGCCTCGTCCAGCACCAGGTCCAGCACCACGTCCAGCTCCACGTCCAGCGACGCCTCGGACCGCGCCGGCAGCGGCCGGTCGTTCGCCAACACGAGCGCACTGACCCGTCGCGGCGACTCGGTCGTGTCGCGCTCCCAGATCCGCACCGCCGCACGGGCCGAGGCCGCCGCGCGCAAGGAGATGGAGGTCGACAGGCTCGCCCGCCGGATGGCCAAGAAGGTCGACAACTCCTTGTGGACCACCGAGGCCCTCAACCTGTGGGACGGGCCGAGCGAGAAGGCCAAGAAGCTCGGCGTGATCGACGCCCTCGAGCAGGTGTCGGTCACCGGCCGCCGCCAGCTGGGTCGCGTCCAGATCGTCGTCGACGGCCAGTCCCGCTGGGTCACCGCCGACTACCTGGTCCGCGAGAAGCCCAAGCCCGAGCCCGCCGGCCCCAGCCTGGGTGGCACCTGCTCCAACGGCTCCTCGATCGACGCCGGTCGTGCGTCGCTCTACACGATCCACGAGGTCGTCTGCGCCAACTGGCCCGAGATCACCAGCTACGGCACGTGGCGTGGCGACGGTGAGCACGGCCAGGGTCGCGCCATCGACATCATGGTCAGTGGCGAGACCGGCTGGGCTGTCGCCGACTTCCTGCGGGCCAACTACGCCGCGCTGGGCATCGAGTACATCATCTACTCGCAGAACATCTGGTCCGTGGAGCGTGGCGGCGAGGGCTGGCGGGGCATGTCCGACCGCGGGTCGACGACTGCCAACCACTACGACCACGTGCACGTCACGGTCTACTGAGCACGACGGACACCACACGTCGGGCGGCTGCTAGGTCGTCGTCACCGGCTGACGGAGGATCGTCCGCAGCTTCGCCGGCTCCACCCTGCGAGCGTCGCTGAGGTAGATCTCGTGGTGCTTGCCGGTCATCGTCAGCCCGGCGTTCGGGATGAAGTCGTGGTGCAGCTCGGCGAGCACCTCGGCCTCGTCGTCGTAGGGCCCGACGTGGAGGGTCTGCACGCACCGGCCCTCGTCGAGCCTCGTCAGGCGGACCAGGTCGAGGCTGGCGGGTCGGGTCTTCGCGGCTGATGTGGCGACCGCATCGTCGACCATCTCCGAGGTGATCCAGTCGGGGACCATGAGCATGGCCGTCCAGTCCCACTGCGACTTGTCCCGGGCAGCCGTGAACACGTCCATGTCGGGCGCCCACCAGAGCGCCTCGAGCGGCGGGACGACATAGTCGAGTCCCAGCTCCCGCTTGCTGGCGAACTTGATCGCGTAGGCCACGGGGTAGAGCGCCCCGAGGGCGTCGGCGTACTCCGAAGCGGTGTTGGGGTCTCCGTGGCCGTCCACCGTCAGGTAGTGGAGGGGCGGCACGTCCAGCACGCGGAACTCGAGGTGCTTGGCACGATAGGAGTCGAGCGACTTCTTGAAGTCGACCTTCGTCGTCGTCGCCCTGCCAGCCTCGGCCCCGGTCATGGGTCCGAGAATGCCACGGAGAGCTGACAGTGACCGCCGCGGCGTCCCTCAGCGCCAGCTCTGGATGGTCCGCCAGGTCAGACAGTCGTCCTCGGAGACCGCCACAGTGGCGTACCCGGAGACGTAGACCAGGTCGCCCTGCGTCCAGAGCCCGGCGCCGGTCGTCTCGGGTACGTCCAGCGCGGGCTGCTGGTAGACCTCGCGGAAGGGGCCTCCCGATGCGTCGCCACGCCACACCCGCAGCCGCGGGTAGATGCTCGAGACGAAGTACGTGCCGCTCGGCGCCCGCCTGACCTGTAGGAAGTCGCGGGTGGCGAGGTCGTCCGCGGCCCGGGTGACCTTCTGCCAGGAAGCGCCCCCGTCGCGGCTCGTGTAGAAGTCGAGCGAGTAGCCGTCCTCCCGGGCCCACAGGGACATCTCGCCCGGGGGAGAGCCGAGCACGTAGTCACCCTTGGTGACCTCGGCGAGGGTGCGTACCTGCCGCCCGCCGGCGGTGTCCCACCAGGCTTCGAGCCGACCCGTGGCCGACGTCGCACGTGGCTCCGGGTTGGCGCCCCATGGCCGGTCGCCCGAGTCCGGCCGGGCCGCGGATCCGTCCCAGTCCTGCGGCCACTCGTAGGCGGTCGCGGTGGTGGGGTCCAGGGCACACCAGGTCTGACGCCAGCGCCCCGCGCACTGGAACCACAACCGCGGATCGTCCGGGCTGAGCTCCTCGAACACGCGCTTCACCGGACGCAACGTGCCGTCGAGGCCGACCAGCCACTCGTGCCCGTTGCTGATGTCGACGACGAGGAAGAGACCGTCGCGGGGGCTGCTGACGTGCAGGTCGACCCCGGTGGTGAACCCAGGACGCAGGTAGGTCGCCGTCTCGTAGCCGTCCGTGGTCAGCGCGAGCGCGGAGAACGAGTACGGACCACGCCCCGGGCAGGGCCTGGTGCAGGAGACCGACCAGACCGACATCCTCGTGTCGGGGTCGTCGGGCGCGATCGCCACCGTCGAGAGAAGTGCGCCGGGATGGGCCACCACCTCCTCCGGCGTCATCGACCTGGGGAACGGGTTCGGCTCGGGAGTCGGCGCCGAGGTGGGCGTCCTCGAGGGCGACGGCGCGGGCTCCGGCGTCGACGTACGGGGGTCCAGGGCCGACACCAGGAGCGCGCTTGCCGCGACCACCGCCACCAGCGCTGCTGTCGCGACCAGGGAGACCTTGCGCTGCTGGCTGCGGCGGGCCAGCGCGCGGATCTCGTTCGGATCCACGACGGGCGGTCGGACGCCGGCAGCGACCTGGCGTGCCGCCCTGGTCAGGGTCTGGTCCAGGTTCATGGCGTCGCCTCCTCGGCGGGCTGGACGAGCTCGACCGGCGGCTCCCCGAGCAGCACGGCCAGCCGTCGGGCAGCAGCGTGGCTGTGGCTCTTCACCGTTCCGGGGGCCATCCCGAGCGTCTCGGCGATCTGGGCCTCGGTCAGGTCCTCGTAGTAGCGGAGCACCGTCACCGCGCGCTGGCGGCGCGGCAGGCTCAGCACCGCCTCCCAGACACGTTCGTGCTCGGGGACGTCGTCCAGGTGTCCGTCCCACGCCGGTTCGTCCCGCAACGTCAGCGGCGACTCGTGCGAGGAGCGCTTGCGCCACCACGACGTCGCCTGGTTCACGACCACCTTGCGCGCGTAGGCGGTGGGCTGCTCCATCTCCGCGACCCGGGGCCAGTGCTGGTAGAGGCGCACCAGAGCGCCCTGCAGGACGTCCTCGGCCCGTTGGTAGTCGCCGGTCAGGAGGAAGGCGGTCCGGAACAGCGCGGCGGAGTGGGCGCGGACGAACGCGGTGAACCGGTCCTCGTCGCTCTCCTCCATCTCGCCTCCTCGCCCCACGGGCACCGGGGCTCTCCCACTTGGTCAACGCCTGCGGGAGGTCGTCGGGTTCAGTCGCCCCGGCCACGTGTCCGCTCCTCTCAGGATGCGCCCTGATCGGCGGGTCGCGGCAGGTCCTGGCGGTGTCCACGTGCATCGCTAGGCTGCCAGCCGATGAGCATCGAGGACCTGTACGACGACGCGGCGCGCGAGCGCCTGGTCGCGGAGCCCCCCAAGCGGGTGGACGCGCCGGTGCGGCTGGCGTTCGAGCGCGACCGGGCACGCGTCGTGCACGCGGCGGCGTCGCGCCGGCTGGCGGCGAAGACGCAGGTGGTGGGGCCGCAGACCGACGACTTCGTCCGCAACCGGCTCACGCACAGCCTCGAGGTCGCCCAGATCGCCCGCGACCTGGCGCGAGCCCTCGGCACGCACCCCGACATCGCCGAGACCGCGGCACTGGCCCACGACCTGGGCCACCCGCCGTTCGGTCACAACGGCGAGCGGGTGCTGGCCGAGCTCAGTGCCGGGTGCGGCGGGTTCGAGGGCAATGCCCAGACCTTGCGGCTGCTGACCCGGCTGGAGTCCAAGACGTTCGACGCCGAGGGGCGGTCGGTGGGGCTCAACCTCACCCGCGCCACCCTCGATGCCTGCACCAAGTACCCCTGGCCGCGCACCGAGGCCACGGGGCCCCACGGCGTGCACGCCGACGGCACTCCCCGCGTCGTGGTGAAGTTCGGTGTCTACGACGACGACCGCCCGGTCTTCGACTGGTTGCGGACCGGCATCGAGGGACGCCGCCGCTGCCTCGAGGCGCAGGTCATGGACCTCGCCGACGACGTCGCCTACTCGGTGCACGACGTCGAGGACGGGATCGTCGCCGGCCGGCTCGAGCTGACCCGCCTCGACCGCGACGCCCTGTGGGAGACGGTGCGGTCCTGGTACCTGCCCGGGATCGACGACGCGGCGCTCGACTCCGCACTCGCCGACCTGCGGGACGTCGGGAGCTGGCCGCGGTCGTCGTACGACGGCAGCAGGCGCAGCCTCGCCGCGATCAAGAACCTGACCAGCGATCTCATCGGCCGATTCTGCGGCAGCGTCCAGGAGGCGACCTTCGCCGCGTCCGGGGGTGAGCCGCTGGTGCGGCACCGCGCCGACCTGGTGGTGCCCGCGGGCACCCAGGTGGAGATCGGGATCCTCAAGGGCATCGCCGCCCACTACGTCATGCAGGCCGACGACCGGGTGACGCTCATGAAACGGCAACGTGAGCTCGTGGCCGAGCTCGTCGAAGGGCTGTGGTCGCGCGGCGCTGACGGCCTCGATCCCGTCTTCGTGGGCGACTGGGAGGCCGCCGCGGACGACGCCGAGCGCCGACGGGTGGTGATCGACCAGGTGGCGTCGCTGACGGACGCCAGCGCGGTGACGAGCCACGCTGCGCTCGCCGCCCGTCGAGCGGGCGAGCGCAGCGGATAGGACCTACGGCAGGTCGCCCTGGGGATAGGGGTTGTCCTGCCGCGCGACGCTGTCCGGGTTGAGCTGGTCCTCCAGGTCGGACTTGTGGCCGTTGCCGGACGGCGTCACCTTGTCAGCGGCGGCACTGGCGGCGGTGGTCACCTTCTCCTTGACGAGCGGGGCCTTCTCCTTGGCCAGGTCGGCAGCGTGGTGGGCCTTCTCCTGCACGCGCGGGTCGTCCTTGACGCGGGTGGCGGTCCTCTTGATCTGTTCGTAGCGCTCGCGACCGGCCTTGGTGCCCAGCACGTAGCCGACACCTCCAGCGACGAGCAGCATGAGCTTCTTCATGGGTGTCTCCCTTCCAGGTGGTCGGTGGTTCGGGTGGTGAGGTCGTGGTGGTCAGTGCCGATGACGGCGACGCCAGACCAGGAGCACCACGGCCATCGCGACGAGCGACCCGGCCGCGGCCAGCACCTCTGGCCGGGGCTTGCCGGCGTCGGTCGTGGCGGAGTCCTTGAGCGAGGCGACCTTCTGCTGCGCCTGCGACTTCACGTCGAGCTTGGCGGCGAGCTCGTCGACGGTGCCGGCGAGCTGCTCGCGCTGGTTGACGATGTCGGCCTCGATCTCTTCCGGGGTGCGCTGGTCGTCCGGCTGGTCAGGCATGGTGGTCTCCCTTCACCGTCGCGATGTCCTCCTTGATGCCCTGGATCGCCCGCTCGGGAGCCGGTGGGCCGGCCTCGGCGACCTTGTTCTTTCCCATCAGGGCAGCCACGGCGGCTCCGGCCAAGAGGACGAGGGCGACGATCAGGGCGGCGAGCCAGGCGTCGACGACGTAGGCCAGGCCGAGGATCGCGGTCGTCACGAGCGCGGCCACGGCGAAGAAGGCCAGCAGGCCTGCGACGCTGAACATCCCGATTCCGACCCCGGCCCGTTTCCCCTTCTGGGCGACCTCTGCCTGCGCGAGACGGATCTCCGAGCGGATCAGCTCGGGGATCTGCTGGGAGAGCTGGTGGACCAGTGCGCCAAGGGTCTGACCCTCTGGCGCTCCGTGCTGAGCAGTCATCCCTCGACCCTCCCAAACCCCCGGGCCGATCACCAGCCCCGCTCCCCCGAAGGGGTGGCGGTCGTCCCGCCTCCAGCGTTGTGGAGACCAGGGACCGGCGATGGGTGCGCGCCCGTAGACTCCCCGACGTGGCAGGCCGGTTTCGCGACGACGACATCGCCGAGGTGCGTGAGAAGGCGCGGATCGACGACGTGGTCTCCTCCTACGTCACGCTCAAGCGCGCGGGTGGCGGGTCGCTGAAGGGCCTGTGCCCGTTCCACGACGAGAAGACGCCGTCGTTCAACGTCAACCCCGCGCGCCAGTTCTTCCACTGCTTCGGCTGCGGGGAGGGCGGCGACGTCATCGCCTTCCTCATGAAGGTCGACGGGCTCACCTTCGTGGAGTCGGTCGAGCGGCTCGCGGAGAAGTACGGCGTCCAGCTCCGTCGTGAGGACGGTGACGACGAGCCGGTCCGCCCGCGCGGTCCGGCCCGCGGCCGGCTGATCGAGGCGCACAAGGTCGCCCAGGAGTTCTACGCCGAGCAGCTGGGGACGACCGACGCCGTGGTGGCGCGCCAGTTCCTCCACCAGCGCGGATTCGACCAGGCCGCGGCGACGATGTTCGGCGTCGGGTTCGCGCCGCGCGACGGCGAGGCGCTGACCCGTCACCTGCGCGGTCGCCGGTTCACCGACGAGGAGGCCGTCGCGGCCGGGCTCGTGGCCCACGGTCGGTCCCACTACGACCGGTTCCGCGGGCGGCTGGTCTGGCCGATCCGCGAGGCCAACGGTGACACGATCGGCTTCGGCGCGCGACGCATCTTCGACGACGACCGGATCGAGGCGAAGTACCTCAACACCTCCGAGACCGCGATCTACAAGAAGAGCCAGGTGCTCTACGGCATCGACCTCGCCCGCACCGCGATGAAGGACAGCCAGCAGGCGGTCGTGGTCGAGGGCTACACCGACGTGATGGCCTGCCACCTCGCAGGCGTACGCACCGCCGTGGCGTCGTGCGGCACGGCGTTCGGCACCGACCACGCCCGCGTGCTGCGCCGGTTCCTGGGCGACCACGGGGCGACGAGCGGCGAGGTGATCTTCACCTTCGACGGCGACTCGGCCGGGCAGAAGGCCGCGTTGAAGGTGCTGGAGAGCGACCAGGTGTTCGCCTCGCAGACCTACGTCGCCGTCGCGCCCGAGGGCATGGACCCGTGCGACCTCCGCATCAAGGAGGGCGACGAGGCGGTCCGCGAGCTGGTCGCCAAGCGGCAGCCGCTCTACCGCTTCGCTCTTGACAACGTCCTCAGCCGCCACGACCTCGACCGGGCCGACGGCAGGGTCGATGCGCTGCGTGACGCGGCAGGCCTGGTGGCCAGCATCCGCGACAAGACCAAGGTCGAGGCGTTCTCCCGCGAGCTCGCGCACATGGTCGGCGTCGACCTCGACGAGGTCCGCACCGAAGTACGCCGCGCAGCCAGCCGCCCAGCGCCCACCGAGGAGCGCCGGACCACGCGCGCCGAGGCGCCGGAGGTCCCGGAGCCGGTCCGGCCCGCCCTGCCCAGCCTGTCCGACCCGCGCTTCCTCATCGAGCGCGAGCTGCTCAAGCTCGTCATCCAGCACCCGGCCGGTGTGGGCCGCACCACCGCCCACGTCACCGGCGCCGACTTCACGCACCCGACCTTCCAGGGCGTGTGGGAGGCCGTCACCGCGGCGGGTGGCCCGCCCAGCGGCGTCGACGACCCGGGCTGGGCCAACCGGGTGCGCGAGGCGGCGACCGACCCTGCCGTCAGCGCGGCCGTCACCGAGCTCGGCGTCGAGCCGGTCCGCGGCACGTCCGACCCCAACCCGACGTTCGCCGTGGCCTACGTCTACCGGCTCCAGGAGCTCACCACGTCCCGTCGCATCGCCGACGTCAAGGCGCGACTGCAGCGCACCAACCCGGTCGAGCACGCGCTCGACTACAACCGGATGTTCGGGGAGCTGGTCATGCTCGAGCAGCACCGCCGCAAGCTGCGCGAGGGCGCGGTCGGACAGACGGGCGGCCAGTCGTGAGCCCCGCCCTCAGCAAGCGGTGGGGTCGTACGTCCTCGCCCGCCGTCGCTGTCGCGCCGGGGGAGAAGGTGCTGGCCGCCGCCACCGCCGTCGACGGCACCGAGCTGGCCGGCACCCGCGACGCGTTCTACGTCGTCACCGGCGGCGAGACCCGCCGCGTCCCGTGGGAGCAGGTCGAGGCCGCCGACTGGGACCGCGACACCGAGACCTTCCGACTCTCCGAGGTCGGCAGCTGGGGCGAGCAGCGCCCGGTCCACACCGCGACCCTCACCGAGCCCGGTCGGCTGCTCGAGCTGGTCCGCGAGCGGGTCACCGCGAGCCTCGTCCTGCAGCGCCACGTCACCGTCTCCAGACGTCGCGGGCTGCGCGTCATCGCCCGTCGCGCACCCTCGGGCCAGGGCCGGATCCAGTGGGTCTACGAGTACGACGAGGGGGTCGACCCCGACGACCCGGCCGTCCGCGAGATAGCCCGCGAGGCCCTCGACGTGATGCGACGCGACGTCGGTCTGCCCTGATTTCACCACCCGCGCGAGGCCTTGCTAATGTTGCGCCTCGCTGCACAAGCGATCCCCTGTAGCTCAACTGGCAGAGCATTCGGCTGTTAACCGGAGGGTTGTTGGTTCGAGTCCAACCGGGGGAGCAGGAAGAGGGCCTCTGACCTGGGAAAACGCCCAGGCAGGGGCCCTCTGAGATTTGAATCTGATGGCGAAACTGTCCAGAAACAGGCCAGAAACATCTTCGACGTCCGGCCCCGCGACGCAGCTGCGGCGGCGCGCGAATGCCCCGTGCCGCGAGCTCCCAGTCGGGATCCGCGGCTGAACCTGTGTCAGGGTGCGGGCCGGAACTTCTCCAGGTGCGCGGTCAGGTTGGGTGCCACCGAGGCCTTGTGGACGTAGAAGTCCCGGGTGATGTCGCTGTTCTCGTGCCCAAGCTGGGCCTGAGCAGCATCGATACCGACTTCGCGGTCGATGAGGGTTGCGACCGACCGTCGGAAGGTGTGGAACGTGACCCAGTCGTAGGTGGTGTCGTCGACCACCTGGTTCCACATCCGCTCCCAGTTCGAGATCTGCCGCCAGGTTCCTCGACGGGTTGGGAATACTGCGCCATGTGGGTTGGCCCGGTTCTCCACCTGGCGCCGGAGCAGGATGCCGACGGCGAAGGGCGGCAGGTACAAGGTGCGGTAGCCGGCGCTGGACTTCGTCCAGGGCTGCCGGTAAGTGCCGGCCCCGGTCTCGGTGATGATCGTCCCCGAGACGGTCAGGGTGGGTTGGGTGGTGGCGAGGTCGATTTCGCTGTAGATGAGCGCGCTTACCTCGCCAATGCGACAGCCTGTCCCGAGGATCAAGTCGACGACGTCCATGAGGTCGGAGGTCGGCCGCGGACCCGGTCGGGTCTTGCCGCTGGAGGCCGCGATGAGGCTGCGCACGTCTTGGATCTGGTCCATGTCGAGGTACTCGATTTCGCGCCGCGGTTTCGAGATGCGCGCGACGTCCCGGACCGGGTTGGAGGCCATGACGTCGTGCCGGACGGCCACCGCGAACATCCCGTGCAGGACCTTGCGGAGCATCGTGGGACTGAAGCCAAGCGTGGCTCGGTCTTTGACGACCCGGTCTAGGGTGCTCGTCCTGCAATCGCGCAGCCGCCGCTCGCCGATCACGGGCACGATCTGGTTGGCAACTGTGCTGCGGTATGCCTTCAGGGAGTTTGTTGCCACCCCCTGCGCCTCTTTCTCTCGCAGCCAGAAGGCTGCGAGTTCGGCCACCGTGGTCAGCGGAGTGAGATCGTCTTCGCTGGCCTCGGCGCCGTTCAGTTCTTGGAGCTTTCGGATGAGAGCCGTACGGGCAGCCTGGGCACTAGCGGCGCGGGCACGGATCCGTGCCACTCGGCCACTGAAGTACACATAGTTGGCGGACGCCTCGTGCGTGCCCGCGGCTGTCTTGTACACGCCGATCGTGCCCCAGGTGCCTGGCGGCATCGGAGGGCGCGGCATCAGCCGGCCTCCTTCGACGGTGGCTGGTCGATCCCGAACCGATACTTGCCGATCATGCGGGGCCCTCCGGGTGCTGCGTTGTGCGGTCGTGCGTTCGAGGGTAGGCGCTGCTAGGCCGTGCGGGGATCGGTGTGCTGGTCCAGGTAGGTCTCCACCTCGGCGCGTCGGTAGCGAAGGGCACCGCCGACTTTGATGGCGCGAGGACCCTGCTTGCGGGTGCGCCACTGGTAGAGCGTGCCTCTGGGAATCCCGAGCCATTCTGAGACCTCGTCGATGGTCAGGAGTGGGTCGTAGCCCGCCGTCACGATCGACATCGCCGGGGCTTCTACTTGTCGGTCGGCCCGTGTATCGCGGGCTTTGCGAACACGTTCTGACGCTTCCCGTGCTTGTTTCTGTGCTGCTGTCGGTCGTGGCATCGTGCATCCACTCCCTTCTCTCGCCGGTGACTGCTTACGGTCACCTAGGGGAAGGAAGGGGCCCTCAGCGATCAACGCAGGACGAACGCGTCCGCACGGACCCATGCGCAACCGACCCGCTGTGTGATGCCGCTGGACGGATCGCCCTCGCCTCCGCGTGGAGTCGGTAGCTGCAGCAAGGCGGTCTTCGACATAGTTCCTCACCGTGATGGGGCGCCCCCGGACCGGTGCCTGCCGTGGTCCGGGGCGGCCGCGTCGACCAGCACCATGCTGGCGAGGGCGATGAGTCCCTGGGTGCGGGTGGAGAACGCTGGCCGGTAGGGTGCGTCGCTGATGGTTTCCGGCATCGATCCTTCAGAACTGCGTGCTGCCCGCGAGAAGGCGGGTCTGACACAGCACGAGCTCGCGCGTCTCGTCGGTGCGGCCGGGGGAGAGCGCATATCGCGCTGGGAGCTCGGCACCTCAGTTCCCCGGCCAGACTTCCTGGTCAAACTCGCGAGAGCACTCGACATCCCCACGCTGAGGCTCGTTCGCCTCGACGGCGAGATTCCCGATCTCAGGGCCTTGCGTCTGCAGGCAGGGCTCACCGTGCCCGACCTGGCTGCGGCCGTGAACGTGGCTATGCCGACGTACTACGCGTGGGAGCAGGGCCGCTGGACCCGGCCCCCTGCATCCGAGACGCTCGAAGCGCTCGCCCGGGCATTCGGGGAGTCCCTCGAAGTGGTCGCCGCTGCGTTCGATGAGGCGCAGCGGCAGCGCCGCCGGCGTGGAGACATCAGCCGCCTCGGCTGACATCTGAGCGCCCCGTGGGTGGGTTTGACTCGCAATCCACAGGGGAAAATTCGTTCCGGAAGAACCGAACGATCTGTGGTCCCATGGACTCCGGATGGTTCGGAAGCGTTGATGTTCAGTCCCATCGGGGGGATTGGGCCGCGCGACCTCTTGCGGTCAGGACTCGGGCGATGACATCTCGGAATCGGTCACCTGTGGACAGCGTGGCGCTCGATAGAAATGCACTAGCGTGTCAGTATCGAGTTGGGTTCATGGTGATCGCTGCGGGCCCGTCTTGATACGTAGGTGATTGAGACACGAGAGGACTCGGGATCCATGTCGCTGAACACCGCTCCAGGGGCCGCGGGCGAGGCGCCCCCCGACAGCCGACCCACGCCCCATCTCAACAACAGTCCACGCCTTAAGCGGCGCCGCAGGCCGTGGGTGTTCGCACTTTGTGCAGCCCTTGTCGCCGCAGGCGCGCTGGGTACCGCGTTCGCCTTCACATCGGTCAACGACACCCAGGAGGTTCTCGTGGTCAGCCGTGACATCAAGCGCGGCGAGACCATCGACGGCGGGGACCTCTCGGTCGCGCGGGTGAGCGTCGACCCGGCGCTGAGCCCGGTCGCCGCGAGCCAGAAGGGCGAGCTCGAGGGCAGCCGCGCCGCCGTCGACCTGTGGGCCGGCACCCTGCTCACCGAGGAGGCCGTCACAGAGAGCCTGGTGCCGGGGGAGGGGGAGTCCCTGGTGGGCATCAGCCTCACCCCTGCGCAGATGCCGTCCGAGCCGCTCTACTCCGGTGACTCCGTCCGGATCGTCACCACGCCCGGCGACCAGGGCGAGGTCACCAACGAGGACCCGGTCACGGTCGAGGCAGTCGTCGTGGGTGTTAGCCGCGTGCAGGAGACCGGCGCGACCGTTGTCGACGTCTCTGTCCCCGAAGGCGACGCCGCCGACCTGGCCGCCCGCGCCGCGACCGGGCGAGTGGCACTGGTCCTGGACACTCGGGAGCGCTGAGCGATGGCGCTGATCGTCCTCGCCTCGGCCAGCGGTTCACCCGGCGTCTCCACCACGGCGCTGGGGCTCACCCTCAACTGGCACCGTCCGGTGCTCCTGGTCGACGCCGACCCGACCGGGTCCTCAGCGGTCTTCGCCGGCTACTTCCACGGCACCCAGGAACCCACCGGCGGGCTGATCAACCTCGCCCTCGCGCTGCGCGAGGGGACACTGGCTGCCGCCCTTCCTCGCGAGACGCTGTTGCTGGATCCCGAGGCCCCGGCCGAGCGCGCGCCCTGGTTCCTGCCTGGCATCCGCGCCCACGAGCAGGCCCCGAGCCTGCTGCCACTGTGGGAGCCGCTTGCCGAGCAGCTGAGCGCGCTGGACCGCAACGGCCAAGACGTCGTCGTCGACGCCGGCCGGCTCGGTCTGGCGGGTTGGCCGCAGCCGCTCGTCGCTGCCTCCGACCTGACCCTGCTGGTCACTCGCAGCTCGCTGCCCGCGCTGGCCGGTGCCCGCTCGTGGGCCAAGATGCTGCGCGACCAGTTCGCCGCCGTCGGTGGCCTCTCGCGACTCGGCCTCCTTCTCGTCGACGAGGACCGCCGCTGGCCGGCGATGCCCACGGGCGTCCCGCGGGTACGTCCCTACACGCCGCGCCACATCGCCAAGGCGCTCCAGATCTCCGTCGCAGCATCCGTGGGCTGGGATCCCGAGGCCGCGGAGGTCTACTCCCACGGCGCCCGCAAGCCCCGCAAGTTCGAGTCCTCCGACCTGGTGCGCAGCTACCGCACAGGAGCGTCGTTGATCCACTCCGTCCTCACCTCCAACCAGGCCGCCCTCGCCCACCCGACCCCATTCACGAGCGGAGGCCGCGCATGAGCGTCAACGAACACCCGCCCGGAGCCCAGGACCGCGAACCGCTCCGCGCCGACGAATGGCTCGCGGCGCGACACGCAGACCAGTCCGGCGGTACTGGGCATCGCTCCCCGTTCGCCCGCGGCCGCGGCACCAACGGCAGCCAGCCGGCCACGCAGCCACCGCCGCCGCCGGCGCCGGCGCCGACCAGCGAGGACCACGACCCGACGTCGCTGCCGATCTTCGCCGGCGCCTGGACCAGCGAGGATCAACTGCCGGGCCGCACCCGCTCGGACTTCACCCTGCGACCGCTCGTCGCCAGCCCCGACGACCAGCCGCACGCGTTCGCCGCCACCGACTACTACGACGGCGTCGACGATGGGGAGGTCGAGCTGGACTGGGAGCTCATCGCCCAGTACCGGGCCGAGATCTCCTCGCGGCTGACCGCCCGGCTGGACAAGGAAGGCGGCCGGGTCACCGACGAGGATCGCGAGCAGATGGGCCTCGACGTCATCGAGGAGTTCATCAAGTCCGAGGCCGAGACCCTCGTCTCGACCGGCCGTCCGCCGTGGACCCGCCAGCAGGAGAACGCCCTCAAGGCCGCGCTCAAGGCCGCGCTGTTCGGTCTGGGCCGGCTGCAGCCGCTGGTCGAGCGCGAGGACGTGGAGAACGTCATCGTCATCGCCCGCGGCCCGGAGTGCGCCGTGTGGCTGGAGCTCGTCGACGGCACCCTGGTCGAGGCCGCACCGATCGCCGACTCCGAGGACGAGCTGCGCGAGTTCCTCGCCGACCTCGGCTCCCGGCAGAACCGGCCCTTCACCGAAGCGCGCCCGCACCTGGACCTGCGCCTGCCCGGCGGCGCCCGGCTCGCGGCCGGCTCCTGGGTGATGGCCTACACCTCGGTGGTGATCCGCCGGCACGGGATGCGCGAGGTGTCGATGGACGAGATGGTCTACGACCGCAAGGCGTGCGGCGCGGTCCTGGCCGACTTCCTCGCCGCCTGTGTCCGCGCCGGCAAGAGCATCGTCGTCTCCGGCGTCCAGGGCTCGGGCAAGACCACCTGGGTCCGCGCCCTGTGCTCGTGCATCCCACCGTGGGAGATGATCGGCACCTTCGAGACCGAGTTCGAGCTGCACCTGCACGAGCTGGTCGACCGGCACAAGATCGTTCACGCCTGGGAGCACCGGCCCGGATCCGGCGAGGTCGGCATCGGCGGCCGACAGGCCGGTGAGTTCAGTCTCGAGGAGGCCATCCACCACTCCTTCCGGTTCAACCTCGCCCGCCAGATCGTCGGCGAGGTCCGCGGCCCGGAAGTCTGGAACATGCTCAAGGCCATGGAGTCCGGCCCGGGCTCGATCAGCACCACCCACGCCCGCAGCGCCGAGCACACCATTGAGAAGCTCGTCTCCTGCGCCATGGAGAAGGGCCCGCAGGTCACCCGCGAGCTCGCGATCAGCAAGCTCGCCGCCGCCATCGACATCGTGATGTACCTGCGCTCCGAGGTCGTCCCCAACGGCGACGGCACCTTCCGCAAGCAACGCTGGGTCGAGGAGGTCCTGGTCGTCCAGCCCAGCATCGACGCGGCCCGCGGGTATGCGACCACCCCGATCTTCGCCCCGAACCAGCTCGGCCACGCCGTCGCCACCGGGAAGCTCGACAACTTCCTCGCCCAGGAGCTCGCCCGCCACGGGTTCGACCTTGAGGGGTACAAGGCCGAGTCCCAGGCAAACCCGGGGGTGGCGATCTCATGACCGCCTTCCTGCCCGCAGTCCTCGGGGCCCTCATCGTCATCGGCCTGATCGGCATGGTCTACGCGCTGATCCCCGCACCCCCGAAGCCGCCGCGGCCCGCCCGGACCGTGACCCCGCTCGGCCGGGCGGGTGACTGGTTCACCCGGCTCACCCCGCGCACCCGGATGCTGGTCACCTTCGGCGCTGTCACCGGACTCCTGATCGCGCTGCTGACCGGCTGGGTGATCGCGATCGTGCTCGTCCCGGCCGCGATCGTCGGCATCCCGCTGCTGCTCACGCCCCCGCCGGCGGCCGCGAGCGTCGAAAAGCTCGAGGCGCTCGAGGAGTGGACCCGGTCGCTGTCCGGCAAGCTGACGGCCGGCCAGTCGCTGCGCTCGGCTCTCATCAAGTCGCTGCAGTCGGTGCCGGCGCCCATCGAGCGCGAGGTCGGGCTGATGGTGTCCCGGCTCTGGAACAACACCGCGACCACCGAGGACGTGCTGCGCGCCTTCGCTGAGGACCTCAACGACTCCACCGGCGACGTGGTGGCCAGCCAGCTGATCCTTGCCGCCAGCGGGCGTGGGCAGGCCGGCCTGGCCAAGGCGCTGGACGCTCTCGCCGAGACCGTCGCGGCCGATGTGCGCGCCCGCCGCCAGATCGCCGCCGACCAGGCCAAGCCGCGCACCACCGCCCGCACGGTCACCGTGATCACCCTCGGCGTCCTGGGCATGCTCGCCCTCACCGGCGACTACATCGAGCCGTACGGCACCCCGCTCGGCCAGGTCATCCTCGTCGTCCTGCTGACCGTCTACGTGGCCACGCTGCTGTGGATGCGCCGGATGGCGATCGCCAAGCCGCTCCCGCGGTTCCTCGACCTCCAGGCCCGCAACGCGCACCGAGCGGCGCACGGGGAGAAGGAAGGAGCACTCGCATGACTGGCCTTCAGCTTGCGCTCGCCAGCGGCACCCTCCTTGGGCTCGCCGTTGCTCTGCTCGTGTGGCGCCTGGCCCCGTCCGACCCCGACCTCGCCGACGCTCTGGACCGGCTCTCGCCTGGCCACGTCGTGCCCCACCGCAGCGCGGGGCCGCTCGACGTGGAGGAGAGCACCGAATCCGGATCGCTCGTCGACCGGATCGGCGTGTGGGCGATCAAGAACCTGCCCGGGGGAGCGTGGGCGCACACGCCCCGCAAGGACCTGGCCATCCTCCAGATCAGCGAGACCAGGTTCTACGGCGAGAAGGTCGTCTGGGCGTTGCTCGGTCTGGCGATGCCGCCGCTGTTCGCGGCGTTCTTCGCGCTGATCGGGCTCCCGCTCCCGTTCGCGATCCCTACCTTCGGGTCGCTCGGGCTCGCCGCACTGTTCTGGTTCATGCCCAACTACAACGCCACTGACGACGCCAAGAAGGCCCGCATGGAGTTCAGTCGGGCCCTGGGCGCCTACATCGACATGGTCGCCACCGGAGTCCGTGATGGCTCCAGCGGTCAGCAGGCGCTGCGTTCTGCGGCTGAGGTCGGCGACACCTGGGTGTTCAAGCGGATCGAGAGCGAGCTGCGCCGCGCCCGCTACATGACCCGCGCCCCCTGGGACTCCCTACACGGGCTCGCCGACGACCTCGGCGTCCCCGAGCTCGACGACCTCGCCGACATCATGCAGCAGTCCGGCCAGGACGGCGCGCAGATCTACAACAACCTCCGCGCCCGCGCCGCCGCACTTCGCTCGGCGATGCTCAGCGCCGAGCTCGGGAAGGCCAACGGCGTCTCCGAGCGCATGTACATCCCCGCCAGCCTGCTCGGCGTCGTCTTCATGGCGATCCTCGTCACCCCGTCGATGCTCCGACTCGCGACCTAACACCGACGTCAAACCCGGGACACCCCGAACTCCACCACCCCAGAAAGGAACAACCCGATGTTCAAGCTCCTCATCACCCTCCAGGTGACGGCCCTCGCCGTGATCGCCAGCATGGAGGACCGCATCGTCAAACACCGACGCGACGAGCGCGGCTCGGTCACGATCGAGCAGGTCATCTGGGCTGGCGCGGTCATCCTCATCGTCGGCATCGTCGTCGCCGCGATCACCGCATACGTGACCAGCGAGGCCGGAAAGATCCAGTAGGTCCGTCCATGATCTCCAGCTCTCGCCGCCGACACCGGGACGAGCGCGGCTCAGTGGCCATCCAGATGGTCTTCCTGATGCCGGCGCTCTTCGCGGTGATGTTCCTCGGTGTCCAGGGCGCGCTGTACTACCACGCCCGCGAAGTAGCACTCGCGGCCGCGCAGGAGGGCGCACGCGAGGCGGGCAGCGAGAACGGCACCCGCGAGTCCGGAGTGGCGACCGCGAACGGCTTCCTCCAGGACGCCGGCGGATCCGACGTGATGACGTCGACCAGCGTCTCCGGGTCACGGACCACGACAACGGCCACGATCACCGTCACAGGCAAGTCCATGAGCGTGATCCCAGGCTGGCACGTGACCGTCCGCCAGAGCGCCAGCGTCCCGGTCGAGAGGCTCACCGAATGATGGGTCAGAGCATCTGGGCACGCGCCTTCAACCCCAGCCGCGACGAGCGCGGATCGGTGGCCATCGAGGCCGCGATCGGCGTCCCGGCCTTCGGGCTGTTCGTGGCGATGATGATCCTCGGCGGCCGCGTCGAGATCGCCAAGCAGTCCGTGGAAGCAGCCGCGTACGAGGCAGCACGGGCAGCCTCCATCGAGCGAACCCAGAGCGAGGCGATCGCCGCAGGCAGCTCCTCGGCCGCAAGCAGCCTGCACGACCAGGACGTGAACTGCACCAGCACGAACGTCACGGTCAACGCTGCGGCGTTCAACGCACCGATCGGGAACACCGCCCAGGTGAACGTCACGGTGACCTGCACGGTCAACCTGTCGGACCTGAGCATCCCCGGCGCACCCGGCACCCGCACGATCACCGCAACCGCGAGCAGCCCCGTCGACGCCTACCGGGAGCGCCGATGATGAGGCACCGGATCCGACGGCAGCGCGACGAGCGCGGCGCCATCAGCGTCTGGTTCGCCACCGCGTCACTGGTGATGATCATCCTGGTCGGGATGACCGTCGACGTCGGCGGCAAGGTGCACGCCCAGCAGCAGGCCCGCAGTGCCGCGGCCCAGGCCGCCCGCACCGGCGCCCAGGAGGTGGGCTCGACCGCCATCCGCGGCGACGAGCTCCGCGTCGACCTCAACGCCGCCAAGTCCGCCGCGCAGGGCTACCTCAACGCCGCCGGCGTGGAGGGCACCGTCACCGTCGTCAACGGCGACACCCTGATCGTGCGCACCACCGACACCTACGACAGCAAGTTCCTCGGGATCATCGGGCTGGACTCGATGAAAGTCACCGGGGAGGCGTCTGCACGGCTCATCCGCGCCCAAGGAGGCACCGAACAGTGATTACTGCGCAGAGCACGCCCGCCGGTCCCACTGCCGGCCAGCGGCTGACCGGGCTCCTCGCCACGGTCGCCGTCCTCGGCATCATCATCGGCCTGCCGGCCCTCTTCCTCGCGACCGGAGCCAACCCGATCCCCGACCAGTCGCCGAGCTGGGAGAACGTCAAGGACGCACTCCTCGCACCCGACGACGGCACCCTGATCCTGGGCATGTTCAAGGTGATCGGCTGGGCCGCGTGGGCCTTCATGACCCTCAGCCTGGTGGTGGAGACCATCGCCCGGCTCCGCAGGGTCGAGGCGCCCAACCTGCCGGGACTGGGGCGCCCGCAGGCCGCGGCCCACGGACTGATCGGACTCGCTGCCCTGCTGTTCATCGCAGCGCCGATCACCGCTCAGACCGCCAACGCCGGCCCGGCCGCCGCGTCCGCGCCGGCGGCGGTGGGCCATGTCCAGGCCGGGACCGTCGACCAGACGCCCGCCCAGCACGGCGGGAAGGTCGAGGCGAAGCAGGAGCGCGCGACGGTCGATCACTCGGTCAAGCCGGGGGAGAGCCTGTGGTCGATCGCTGAGGACCAATTCGGTGACGGCGCGCGCTACAAGGAGATCGCCGAGCTCAACCGCAACCTCCTCGGCTCCCGGCCCAGCTTCCTCGAGCCCGGCTGGGTGCTCAAGCTGCCAGCCCCGGACGGCGGAGCGCCGGCGCACTCCTACACCGTCCAACCCAACGACACACTCAGCGACATCGCCCACGACGAGCTCGGCGACGCCGACCGGTGGCCGGAGATCTACAAGGCCTCCACCGGCATCACCCAGCCCGGCGGGGCCCGTCTCGCCGACCCCGACGTGATCGACGTCGGCTGGAAGCTCAACATCCCCGGAGCCCAGACGCCTGCCGGTCACGACGACCGGCACCAGCAGCCGCAGCCTCGCGAGGACAAGCCCGAGCCCCCCGCCGAGCCCAAGGACGAGCAGCAGCCGGTCGACCCGCCGGCCGAGGAGACTCCGCCGGTCCCCGAGACCGAGGCCCCGGAGACCGCCGCGCCCGAGGTCCCGCAGGCCGAGGAGCCGACGGCGCCCGCCGCCGACGTCGACCAGGTCGACGAAGCCGACGACTCGATCCTCGAGGCGCCCTGGGTCCTCGCCGGTCTCACCGGCGGGGGCGTGCTGCTATCCGGGGCCCTGCTGATGGCGCTGCGGTCCCGTCGGCGCTCCGCCTACCGGAACCGGCCGCCCGGTCGAGCGATCGCCGCCCCGCCGCCCGAGCTGGCACCGGTGGAGATGACCCTGAGCGCGACCGGTGCCACCGCGGCCGCCACCGTGGAGTTCGCCGACGAGGCCCTGCGGCGCCTCGCGGCCGCGGTCGGAGCCCAGGGCACCACGATGCCGCCGCTGGCGGCCGTCGAGCTCGCGAAGGGCAAGCTGACGCTGCACCTCAGCGCCCCAGCCGCCGTCCCAGCTCCCTGGGTGGGCAGCCCCGACCAGACCCACTGGCACGTCAGCACGGACACCGCGGTGGAGGACCTCGGCCCCGACACCGACAACGTCGAGCCGCCCTACCCGCTGCTGGCCACCATCGGCATGAACGACACCGGCGAGACCTGGCTGCTGAACTGCGAGGAACTCTCCACGCTGACCATCAGCGGCGACCCCACCTATGGCCGCGACTTCGCCCGCCACCTCGCTGCTCAGCTGGCCGTCAACCCGTGGTCCCGCCGCGTCCAGGTCGACTGCATCGGCGTGGCCGAGGAGACCGTCGCCATGGACGAGCGGATCACCTACTACCCGACCGGTGCGGCCGGGACGCCCGCGACCGCGGAGATCCTCGCCGCCGCGGTCACCACTGTCGACCGAGCGAAGCGACACGACACCGATGTGTCCACGGCCCGCACCGGCAGCGTCGACGACGACACCTGGCCCGCCAGGATGCTGCTCCTCGACGCCGGAGCCGGAGACCCCGACGACCTCGAGCAGCTGCTGCAGCTGGTCAACGATCACGTCGGACAGTCCGCGACCTCCATCGTCGTTGCCGGCGAACGCCCGAACGCCCCCGGCGCGGTGCTGCACATGACCAACACCGGTCGCGTCGTCCTCGAGCACGCCGGCCTCAACCTCATCGCTGTCGGCCTCACCAGCGACGAGGCCCGCGGCTGCGCCCTGGTCTACGCCCAGAGCGAGACCCCGGAGTACGTCGACACGCCCGTGGACGAGACCGCCAACGACGGCTGGGAGGCCTACACCGACTCCTCCGGAGCCCTGCGTCGCGAGTACACCCTGCCCCGCAACACCCCCGAGGGAGCCGTCGACGAGCCGCTGTCCTCCCTGCTCGAGGGCACCGACGAGGAGTACATCCGCGAGAGCGCGATCGTGCAGGAGGACCTCGAGGCCCTGGCGCCGAAGGTGCCCGCCCACGTCCGCGCCGAGGTCGAGGAGAAGGACCCCACCCTCGACCAGGACATCGCCGACTGGTTCTCGCCCAACTGCGACCGCCCGCGCCTCACCCTGCTCGGCCCGGTCACCGCACGCACCCACGGCAAGGCACTCGCCAAGCGCAAGCCCTACTTCACCGAGCTCCTGGCGTTCCTCGCCCTGCACCGCAAGCACGGCGCCACCCGCGAGCAGATCCGCGAGGCCTTCTCCATCTCCGACGGCAAGGTGCGCGACTACACCAACATCGTCCGAGACTGGCTCGGTCCTAACTCCCGCACCGGCGAGGACCACCTGCCCTACGCGGACAAGGCACCGGCCGCCAAGCTCACCGGGGTAAACGTCTACCAGGTCGACGACGGCCTGCTCGTCGACCTGGACCTCTTTATCCGCCTCCGCAAGCGCGGGCAGAGTCGAGGCGGCGCCGAGGGCGTCGCCGACCTCTGCACTGCGCTCGAGCTCGTCGGGGAGGCCCAGCCCTTCAGCCGGCTGCGCGAGGAAGGGTGGGCATGGCTCGCCAACGAGCCTGACCGCGTCGACCTCATGGCGGGCGGGTGGATCGCCGACGTCGCCCTCATCGTCGTCACCGATGCCCTCACGGCCGGCGACCTGAACAAGGCCCGCTCCGCCGCCTACGTCGCCAACCGCGCCGACCCCGACGGCGAGAGCACCCGACTGTGCCTGGCCCACGTCATGAAGGCCGAGGGCGACCAGCTCCAGGCCGACCGGATCCTGCGCGAGGAGATCTGCAACCGGTCCGACGACGGCGACGCACCCATGGAATTGTCGGAGCGCACGAAGACCATCATCCGTACACACGGCTGGCTCGCGAGCTGACTCGGGAAGGGAGCACCAGCACATGACAACGTTCGACCAGGAACTCACCGGCCGATACGCCGCGGCCGGCGGCGACCGCCCCGACCTCGACGCCCGCCGCGTCGCGCGAGCCGTGTTCGTGCGGGACACCATCCGCACGCTCTACAACGCCGACAAGAAGTTCGGGATCGACCCCGCCGACAACGACTCGCTGGCCGAACTCGTCGACGCAGCCGAAGAACACCTCGAGCACATTGCCAACGACGTCAGCCACCGGTCAGTCATGGCGCCGCCCACCACAGGAGGAGACACCACATGAGGAAGCACCACTCCGCACTCGGGGGAGTGGCCCTCGCCCTCGCCCTGACTCTCACGGGCTGCGGCGGCGACGACGAGCCCAAGGTCCAGGACACCCCGAGCCAGACCCCCTCGCCGACACCCACCAACACGCCAACCCCGAAGACACCGGAGGAGAAGGCGGCAGCCCAGCTGACGAAGTACCTCGACGCGCGCGACCTGGCGTACCGAAAGCGCGACATCAACTTCAAGACCCTCAACCCCGTCGCCACGGGGGACGAGTTCCTGCAGCTGCAGCACGTCGTCGCCAGCATGATGAACGAGAACGTCACGGTCACCGGTCAGTACGGGCACACACTCGCGGAACCACGGAACCGCGGGGCCTCGATCCTGATCATCGATTGCGAGGACCGCTCGAACGTGACATGGAAGAACGACGGGGCTGTCCGTCAGCCAGATTTCACCAACCCCAACGGCGACCCGCTACGGAACCCTGCGCCGGTCGAGTACACCCTGGTCAAGGACAAGGGTGCGTGGAAGGTCTCTGACTCCGACCTCCTGTGGGACGAGCCATGCTGAGGAAACTATTGGCCTTCATCGTGGCCTTGGCGGGGTCGCTCGTAATCGTGATGGTCACCGCCTCAGCAGCGAGCGCCGACTGCGTGGCGGACCCAGTTACGGGAGAAGTCCACTGCGAGGACGAGGACGACGGCGACGACGGAGGCAATGACGGAGACGACGACGGAGGCTCGTCGACGTGCTCGACCTCGTCCGGCACCGAGATCCCCTGCACTGGCCCAGGCGGTTCGGTGTGGAGCAGCAGCCACCAATGCTGGGTCGGCGATGTCTGGGACCCGGGCGGCGAGGGCGCTTCGCCGCCGCCCGGTCAGACGAACCAGGACGGTGCGTGGCACATCTGCTATTGGCCGCCTCCGGGATCCTCGTGGGATCCCGTCTGGATCCAGAACGGCGAAGTCACCATCGACCCTGTGGTCCTCGCTCAGCGCGCGATCGCCTCGATGGACCTGGATCCCATCCAGATCGGCATCGTCCCCGAATCGGGTCCGAACCGGGTTGGCCTTGTCGGGCTGCCGGTGTGGATGTGGGTCGACAGCCCGACGGACGACACGTTCGGCCCGATCACTGCATCGGCCAGCGAGGGGTCGGTGTCGGTCAGTGCCACCGCCAGCGTCTCCAACATCGTCTGGGACATGGGCGGCGGGACCACGGTGACCTGCACAGGCAAGGGCACCCCTTACGCCGACCACTACGGCAAGCAGGACTCGCCGACGTGTGGGCACCGCTACGAGAAGATGTCGACGGACCAGCCCGATGGGGCCTACCAGGTCACCGCCACGAGCCACTGGGCCGTCGAGTGGACCGGCGGCGGGCAGTCCGGAACCATCGAGTTCGACCTGACCACCGACGCGCTTCCTATCCGCATCGGTGAGGCCCAGGTGCTGACCCAGTGAGCGGTCGGTAGTCACTCAGCGACCACAGGAGACAGGTCCCCGTCCTCGGAGCAGGACGGGGACCTGTTCTCGTTCTAACGGCCTCGGGTCGAGCCCGGCCGGTGCGAGCATCCGGCTGCGCGGGCCATGTTGCGAAGGGGAAAGCCCCAGGCGTCTCGGGTCACCTGGGGCTTCGGCGTGGCAACACCGCGACGGTGGGCGGTGGCACGCTGGAGTCATGGAGGAGACCGATCTGGCCGAGCTCGCGGTACTGCTACGCGAGCGCAACCTCGTCGACGAACGCATCGGACGGCTGATCAACCGGCCTATGACCGCCGGTCACGCTGGGGAGTGGATCGCGTCGCGCATCTTCGACATCGAGCTCGAGCCGAGCGCGGTCGCCAAGGCCATCGACGGACGGTTCCGTTCGGGACCGCTGACGGGGAAGAGCGTGAACGTCAAGTGGTACCTCAAGCGTGAGGGCATCCTGGACATGACCGAGGCGACGGAGCTCGACTACTACCTGGTTCTGACCGGTCCGAAGGCGACCGCGAAGGATGCGCGGACCACGAGGGCGTGGAGGATCGATGCCGTCTACCTGTTCGACTCCCAGCGGCTACTGGCCGAGCAGCACGCCCGTGGAGTAAAGGTCGGAGTCGCATCCGGTGTCCGCGTGGCGCAGTGGCTGGCCGCGGAGATCTACCCGGCCGCAACGAATCCTGCTCTACTCCTGACCGAGGATCAGCGTCATCAGTTGGCTCTGTTCGGCGGGGGATACCCGCGGCGGCACCCCTCGGCTAGCGGGGGTCGTCTGGTGACATGAACGTGGAAATGTCGGAGCTGGGGACGCACGGCTCCTCCAGTCGGGCGGCAAGCTCCTCCTCGGTCAGCTCCCGAGAGGCTGGCGCCACGTAGTCCGGGTCGTCCCATCCACAGCGGATGCAGGCACCGGCGACCATTCGGTAAGAGCCGCAGGTCTCACACCGGCTCCTCGCGCCGGTCGCCGCCCGCACGGATATGGCGGTGATCACCGATAGGAAGTGGCTCACCACCGCGACTCCGATGTGTGCGTCGTAGGCGATCGCGTTCTTGGCGTGGGTCAGCCAGTTGACGTAGTCCCACGTCTCACGTATCAGCTTGGTGCTGTACGAGCGCAGCTGCTTGCTGGAAGGACCCTCGGCTTGATCAGCGATCAGCAGGTTGGTCCAGGCCACGACGTCAGCTGCCTTGGGGGCGTAGCCGCCTTCGGGTATGAGCGAGTCGTCGGCAACTTCGCCGGCGTAGGTGACCATCGCCTCTCGCAGTCGCACCCCGACCGCCTGGAAGTCCTCGGCCTCGCGGGCGCCGTCGAGGGACTCGACCGCCTGCTCCCAGAGGCGCCACGCTCGCGGAAGTAGTCCCGCAGCCTCCTCGGTGATCGGGACTTCCTCCCGGCTGGCGATGCGAACCATGAGCCCGACGTGAAACGTGAGCGCGACGTCGCGGCTCTTGAAGTCGTCCTGCGAGTAGTAGTTGAGCGAGTTGCTGATCGCCCACCAGCGGCTGCCCCTGCAGTGCACGTCCCAGATGTCGTGCAGCACCGAGCCGACCCGCTCGACGGCGACCTTCTCCAAGTGCATCACCGGGTCGTCGGCCATCTGAGCCGCGAAGTAGTCAAGGACCTGTTCTCGCTCGAGGTCGGACGCCTTCACCGACGGCCTCCCTGATCATCGGCAACCACCCCGCCAGTCTGACAGGGCCTTGATGCCCACCCCCCCGCTGGTCATGAATGTCTACCAGTCCAGTGTGGAAAGGTCGGCATTCGCCGCTCGGAAAAGTTCGCTGCATCTCGACCAGAGGGCCGCGCAAGGGTCGGCCGGGAACTTTTCATCTTTCGGGAGGACGGGGGCGTCCCCCCGGCCCTGACCTGCGCAAACGCAACGGCCGTATCCCCGTCGAGCGGGCGTCCCCCCTCGAAATCAGGGGTTTGGGGGGACGGATGCGGGGACGCCCGCTCGCGATCTTTCTGCCGTGCTCAGCCACGGACGAAAGGAGCGAGTGCGATGAGTGTGGGCGACCAGCTCGGCCTCGACGACAACAGCGAACTGCTCGACCAGGCCCGCCAGAAGTGGCCGGCCTGGGTGGCCGCCGATCCGCGCCTCGGTGTGGTCGACAACTTCGACGACCTCCGCTCCTGGCTACCGACGGTGGACCATGAAACCTCCGACCAGGTCCTCCTCGCGCTGGCCATGCTGGCGGCCCCCGACGGCGGCGACGACATCGCCGCTGCGGCCGCTCTGGCCAAGTGCCTGCTGCCCGGCGCCTGCCGGCTCGCGGGCTGGCTGAGCACCCTCCCGCCACGCGAGGTCTTCCGCGACAGCCAGCCGGTCTTGGCCGGCACCTGGTCAGCGGTCGAGCGGGTCGACGAGCTGGTGGCCTCGCAGCTGTGGATCGAGGTCCGCACGTTCAAGTGGCGCCGGACCCGCAAGGTCGCGGCCAACATCTTGATCAACACGCGCGTCGGCGTCCTCCGCGAGGTCGGCGACTTCTTCTACGTCTCCCGCGCCGACCGCACCTGGGCCAACACCACCCTCGTCGAGTCCTTCTCGGCCGGCGACCTGACGAGCGCCGACGGCGGTGCCGGCTACTCGGCCGAGATGCCGACCGAGCGGGTCGCCGGCCCGCTGTTCCATCGCGAGATCCTCGCCGACGCCGGACCCGAGCAGGAGGAGCCGTCGGCCACCGAGGAGCTCCTGGAGCTGCTCGCGTGGGCCTGCGACCACAAGGTCATCAGCCCCGCGGACCGGTACCTGCTGCTGTGCCTGGTCGAGGAGGCCGACCGAGTCGAGACCCGCAGGCTGGCGCGCGGGTACGGCGGCCTGCTCAGCAACGAGGTGTCCAGCCGCGTCGCGCCCCGCATCGGGGTCTCTGAGGCAACCGTCCGTCGCCACGGCTCGCGCACCATGCGCGCCCTCGCCGCAGCCGCCCCGAGGAAGTTCGGCCATGACGAATAGGCCCGGACGTGATCGCTCGCGCCACCCCGCCACACATAGGCGACTGGAGGTGGTGAAACCCATGACAAACACCCACGACGGCGAGGCCCGTACGCCGGAGCAGATCGCTGAGCTGTTCGCGATCGCCGGCCGCGAGATCGAGGCGATCGAGCAGCTGACCGGCTGCGTCGCCCAGCTGCACGAAGTCCAGGCCGCGAAGGCGCAGCTGGCGACCCTGACCCCGGCCGAGGTCCGCGCCGCGCTCGAGTTCCGCCACGGCACCACCCTCGGGGAGGCCCAGTGAGCACCCAGACCCCGAGCCGTCCGGTCGGTGTCGACGAGCTCAAGCGAGCCTGGCACGCACTGAACGCTGGCGAGTTCCGCACCGGCCCCGGCGCCGGCAAGGGCCCCCGCGGCCGCGGCACCGCCGCCGAGGACAACTGGTCACCGGCCGACGGCGAGCACACCATCGCCGTGATCGGGTCCGCAGGCTCGGTCGGCGCGAGCACCGTCGCCCTGGCCACCGGCCTCGCCGCAGCCGCCCCGGTCCGAGTCATCGAGTGCTGCTCGGTCACCGCCTCCGGACTCGCCGCGGCGAGCACCGCCGAGCTCGGCCTGCACCCGACCGACTGGCGTCAGGGCAAGCGCGACCACGTCCTACTCGAGCGCGCCAGCGAGGTCCTCGTCGGCGTCGACGAGGTCCCCCTGCCCACCGAGGCACAGAACGAGACCCAGCTGACCATCCTCGACATCGGCTGGGAGGCCGGCCAACTGCTGGCCACCGACTGCTGGCTGGCTGAAGCCGTCCGCGCCGCCGACCAGATCGTCCTGGTCACCACCGCCACCGTCCCCGGGATGCGTCGCGCCGGAGTCGCCATGGACCTGCTGGCCGGCTACTGGCAGCCCGAGCAGATCGCGCTGGCCGTCCGCGGGCCCCGCCGCAAGAAGTGGCCGCGCGGCCTCGAGCACGCCGGCGGCCCCGCCGCACGCCGCGCCCTGGACGCGGACCGGTGCGTGGAGATCCCCGAGGACCGCGAGCTCGCGGTCAACGGCCTGGACTCCCGACCCGTCCCGGCCCCCCTGATCTCGGCAGCACGTCAGCTGCTCGAGCCCGCACATCTGCCCACCGACACCAGCGAAAGCGCCTGACCCGCCCGGGGTCAGCAACCCAGAAGGGAAGTCCACCCATGGACGTCGTGACCGCAACCGCAACCACCGTGATGGCTGTCTGTCCGAAGGCGCCCCCGGGTGCTGTCGGCCCCACCAACGAGATCACCAGCTACGTGCTGTGGGGCGTCATCGTCCTGTTCGGTCTCGGCATCATCATCGCGATCGGTGCCATCATCGCCGGCCGAGTGTTCTCCCTGCCGCACGCCTCCAAGGTCGGCGTCATCTCGGTGGTGGTCGTGTTCGCCTGCGCGATCGCCTACCTGGTGCTGCCCGGGATGCTCAACGGGATCCTCGGCAAGGGCTGCATCTGATGCGGCGCGCAGCCACGAAGAAGGCAGAAGGCACCAGCGAGTGGAGCCGGCGCCGGCTGCTCGGCATCCTTGCCGCCGCCGTCGCCGTGGCTGTGCTCCTGCTCGGCGGCCTCGCGTACGCGGTCTACTTGGCGATCGCCGGCATCGGTGACGAGGCCAGCGCGAACACCGGCGTGGCCACCGGCGAGACCGACCGCTCGACGGTGGCCCGCGGTGCCGCGCATCGCGATGAGATCGCGGCCGAGCCGATGCTGACCGTGCCCGAGAGCGCCGCCTTCCCGGCCGAGACCACCAGTGCCAAGGCGCCGGAGATCAAGATCCCCACCGGGACCGGAATCAACGGACCCGCGTTCGTGATGACCGGGTTCCCGCACACCCCGGAGGGCGCGATCGGCCAGCTCGCCCAGATCGACCTCGCGGTGCTGCAGTCGATGAGCCTGAGCACCGCCGAGGAGGTCTACAACGCCTGGGCGCTGCCCGGTGGGGTCCGCACCGAGGACTGGTGGATCACCGCCAGCGTCCGTGCGTTCCTCTCCAGCACCGGGATGGGCGAAGTCAAGGACCCCAGCGCCTCGGTGACCCTGGAGCCGGCCGCCGCGCTGGTCAAGGGCACCGACGGTTCCGACTGGGCGACGGTCTGCGTGCTGATGAAGGTCAGCGCCACCTACAAGTCCGAAGGAGAGATCGCCTTCGCGCACTGCGAGCGCATGCAGTGGGTCGGCGGCCGCTGGATGGTCGCCCCCGGCGCCCCGCCTTCACCCGCACCCGCGACCTGGCCCGGCACCCAGCTGGCACACGCGGCCGGCTGGCGCACCTGGTCCACCGACCACACCACCGAACCCGCCCACCCCGGCGACACGGAAGGGGAGCACTGAGATGAGCAACCGGATCAACGACTCGATGGGGGAGTCCCGCACGACCCTGCTGCGCGTGGGGGTCCTGGTGGCGATCGCCGTCCTCGTGGCGACCGCCGTCTGGCTCGGAGCGCGCGGCCGGACCGATGACAACAGCCGAACCGACAAGACATCCGGGGACTCCTCGAGCCAGACCGGGCAGCAGGGGCAGAACGTCTCGGTCGACCATGTCGCCCCGGAGACCGCACCCGCAGACGGCGTCGTGATCCCAACCGGCGCCGATCAGGTCGACGGCTACCCGACCCGGTTCCCCCAGACCGACCTGGGCGCGGTCGCGCTGCAGGTCGAGGTCGCCAAGGCGCAGGTCGGTTTCGACTACGACCAGGCCGCCGCCGTCGCCGGCCTGTACGCCAACCCCGAGGACAAGGCCGTCTTCGAGCAGCGCGCCCGCGATGCTGTCGCGCTGCGCCGCCAGCAGGCCGGCGTCCCGAAGGAGGGGGACGTCCCCCCGCCCGCGTCGTACGCCGTAACGCCGATCGCCTACACCCTCGAGGAGCTCGACACCGTCTACTACGCGGTGAACCTGCTCAGCTACGTCACCCTCACCACCGCCAATGGCAAGGTCAGCGACGGCCTCTACGCCGGCACCCAGCTCATGCGATGGCTCGAGGTCGACGGCGTGGGCGACTGGCGCCTGGTCCAGGGCAGCACCCCAGACATCGAGCACCTGGTCTCCACCGGACAGCCAAAGGCGGTCGCGCCGGGCACTCCGGAGTACAAGCAGGCCGGCTGGATCCCGATCAACGGAGCACCCCAGTGAGCACCGCCGACCTCTTCCACCGGGTCACCAGGCTGGGCATCGGCGCCCTGGCGGTCCTGGTCCTCACCACGCTTCTCGGAGCCGCCACGACCATCCAGCCGCCAGCAGCCGCGGCTGAGCCGGCGACCAGCACGGCAGCCAGCACAGCGCAGGTCGCCACGGTCGAGACCACCAGCCAGCTGCCGGCCCGCACCCTCAAGATGGGCTGCCTTGGTCCCGACGAACTGTGCGACCTCGGCGGCGATGCCCTCGAGTGCGCGGAGGACCCGGTCGACTGCGGCAAAGACGCGGCCGGTGGCGTCAAGGACGAGATCGAGAACCAGGTCGAGGGCGTCCAGGAGTGCCTCGAAAACCCCAGCCTCACCGACTGCGCCAAGGGAGTCGGGGGAGTGGTGCCGGGAGTCGGTGGGTGTGGGCTGCTCGACGCGATCTGCGACGCCGGGCTCCCGGGGATCGGACTCCCTGGCGTCCCGGGGGTGCCCGGCATCCCCGGTCTTCCCACCCCCGCCGACCTCTTCGGCGTCGGCATCCCCGGCCTCGGTGACATTCCCAACCCATTCGAGAACATCGGCGACGTCATCGCCAAGGCGGCGGCCGATGCCTGGACCGCAGCCATGCTCGCGGTCTGGAGCTCCGGCCTGTTCGTCCTGCGCATCGTGCTCACGTTCACGGAGCTGTTCTTGACCCCCGACCTGAGCGACGACGGACCCGGCAAGGACGTCTACGCCTTCACGCTCTGGCTCGCGCTCGCCCTGGTGGTCATCTTGGCGATGATCCAGCTCGGCGCCGCGGCCTTCAAACGCGAGGGCAAGGGCCTCGCGCGGGCGTTCATCGGCGCCGGCCAGTTCGTCCTGGTCTGCGCCTGTTGGTTCGGCTACTGCGTCATGATCGTCGCGGCCTGCGGCGCCATCACGAAAGCGCTGATGAAGTCGCTGCTCAAGGTGCAGACCTGGCCCGACTGGGATCCCCTGGGCGGCCTCGGCGTCGACGACATCACCGAGGCCGGCGTGGCCACCGCGCTGGCCTTTCTCGGCATCTTCTTGTGGCTGGCCGCGATCGGGCACGTCCTGGTCTACCTCGCCCGGGCGGCCTCGCTGCTGGTCCTGGTCGCAACCGGCCCGCTCGCCGCGGCCGGGCTGGTCTCCGACTTCACCCGCTCCTGGTTCTGGAAGTCGCTGCGCTGGTTCCACGCCGCGGCGTTCACTCCGGTGCTGATGGTGATGGTGCTGGGCATCGGCGTGCAGTTCGCCAACGGCGTCGCTGCCCACCTCGCAGACGGCACCGCCAAGGCGTTCGGCACGGCCCTGCCGGCGGTCATGACGATCCTGATCAGCGTCGTCGCGCCGCTGGCGCTGTTCAAGCTTCTGGCCTTCGTCGACCCCGGCACCCCCAGCGGCGCGTCGTTCCGGCAGGGCATGGTCCTCCAGGGCGGTCTCCAGGGGCTGCTGAGCGGCGGCGGCGGTGCCGGTGGCGGCTCGTCGGCCGCGTCGACCACCGACGGCAACGGTCGCTCGTCGGGTGAGCAGAGCGCCGAGGCCTCGACCGGCGATCGGTTCAACAAGTCCACCCAGGGCGTCCTCGGCAGCTTCGGCCCGGTCGGACAGGCGTTCGCTGCCGGGCTCGGGATGGTCAGCAGCGCCGGAGCGAAGGCCACGTCCCTGATGTCGGACGAGACCAACCAGGCCGGCGTCGGGCAGAGCACCTACGGACCCGATTTCAGCAACATGGGTGGCCGCCAGTCCGGCCAGTCTGGCGGCCAGTCGGGCGACCAGCGCGGCGGCACGCACCCCGGCTCGCAGAACAGCGGGGACGACGACTCGCCGTTGCCGACTCCGCCTGCCCCACCTGCTCCGCCCACCCCGCCGACGCTGCCCACCGGCGGCGGACCCGGCGGTGGCTCGGGTGGCGGCTCGGGCGGGCAGGGCGGCGGCTCTGGCGGACAGGGCGGCGGTGGCGCCGGAGCAGCGCCCAAGACCCCGGCCGCAGGTGGCGGCGGGGGAGCGGCCGGAGGTGCCGGTGCAGCTGGCGGCGCGATCCCCCCGGTGGCGGTGTAGCCGATGCGCCGCACGACCTGCCCCCAGCCCGATCGACATGCAGTGACCCGAAAGGAAACCGACGATGACCATCTACGCCGACTACCAGCGCGACCGCATCGGCTGGTTCTTCGGCCTCTCCGGAGGCCAGCTGATGTTCCTGGCGCTGGCCAGCCTGCCGGCGTTCTGGGCGATCAGCCGCGGAGCGTGGTTCTCTGCGTTCCTGTTCGCCCTGGTCTGGCTGTTCATGCTGGCCATCACCGTGATCCCGGTGCGGGGCCGCTCGGCCACGGGCTGGGTGTTCGCCTCGACGATGTACGCCGTCGGCGGGCTGCTCGGCTGGACCTCGTTCCGTGCCAAGGCCACCGAGGGCCGCGCCGAGGACCTCGACACCCCCGACCTTCCCGGGGTGCTGCAGGGCATCAAGATCCACGACGGCCCGCCGCACGGCTCGCAGCTGCAGCGGGTCGGAGTGATCCACGATGACGCCACGAAGACGTGGGCAGTCACCGCCTCGATCGTCCACCCCGGCATCGGCATGAAGGACACCGAGGAGCGCAGCCGTTACGGCGAGGCGCTGGCCGGGCTGCTCGACGTCGCCGGCCGCACCGAGAAGGTCGACGAGATCCTGTTCATGGTCCGCACCGTCCCCGAGGACGGCGCCGAGCGCGACCTGTGGGTCAACAAGCACCGCCGCGACAACGCCCCCCAGCTGTCCGAGGTCGTCAACAGCGACCTCGCGGTGGGCCTCACGCAGGCGTCGGTGCGCACCGAGCAGTTCGTGACAATCGTCGTCCCGGAGACCCGGATCGCCCGGTCGGCCAAGGAGTCCGGCGGTGGCTTCGAGGGCCGCTGCCGCGAGCTCTACCTGCTGATGGCCGAGATCGAGGCCCAGCTGCGGGGCCCGATGGGGATGACGTCGGTCCGCTGGCTCACCTCGCCGGAGCTCGCCCTGGCGTCCCGGACCGGGTTCGCCCCAGGCGATCGCGCCGGCATCGTCGAGGCCCTCGCCATGCGGGAGAAGGACCCGAGCGTGAACGCCGACGTACCTTGGGCGCTGGCCGGGCCCTCGGGCGCGGATGCGACGGTGCGGCACTACAGCCACGACGCGTGGAACTCGATCAGTTCCACCATCAAGCTCCCGACCCGCGGCGCGGCGATGGGCGCCCTGGCGCCGATCCTCACCCCGACCGAGTCCGGTGAGCGGCGCTCGTTCGTCGTCGCCTTCCCGGTCGTGTCCCAGTCCAAGGCCGACCGGCAGTCCGGCAACGCCGAGTGGGCCGCAGACCTGGCTGAGGGAATGAACGAGAAGCTCGGCCGCAAGACCCGTGCCAAGCAGCGCGACGAGGCCCACAAGGCCCGCGGCCTGGACGCCAAGCTGGCCCACGGAAACGCGCTGGTCCGGCCCTACGCCGTGTGCACGGTCACGGTTCCCAAGACGCTGCGGATCACCGAGTTCGGCCGTCGCCTGGACGCCTCGATCCGCCGCGCCGGGTTTGCGCCGCTGCGGCTCGACCTGGCCCAGGACGTCGGTTTCGCCGCCTCGACCCTCCCCGTCGGGATGAGCCTGACCCGGAGCGGAGACGCCTGATGCCCACCACGACCCGCCGGAACCGCGGCGGCGCCGATCGAGGCAGGGACATGGCGGCCTTGTTGTCCGACTTCGGCCACGACCTGCCCACGATCCCCCCGCTCGCTCCGGAGGCCAAGGAGCCCCGGATCTTCAAGTACGCCCCGCGCCGCGGTGCAGCCCGCCGCGGGCGCGGCTGGGCGCCCGCCACCGCCCCGGCGCAGGCCTGGCGGATGACGAGTGACCAAGCACCGGTGTTCTGGCCGTTCGTGTCCGCGCCGGCCCTGCCGCCGACCGGGGCACAGATGGGCGTCGACCAGCTCTCCGGCGGCTCGTTCTACTGCGACCCCTTCGGCTGGGTGCTGCGCGACGACGTGTCGGCGACCAACCCGAACATCTTCCAGTTCGCCAAGCCGGGCACCGGCAAGTCCGGCACCACCAAGGCGTTCTGCACCCGGATGATGCCCTTCGGCTACCGCACCCTGGTCCTGGGTGACCCCAAGGACGAGTACGAGTCACTGTGCCGCGCGCTCGGCGTCGAACCGTTCGTCATCGCCCCCGGCTTCTGGTCACGAATCAACCCGCTGGCCATGGGCCCGCTCGGCCACGACTGGGAGAAGCTCTCGGCCGAGGAAGCCCAACGGCGCACGACGATCATCTTCAAGCGCTGGCTGGTCCTGATCCGCGGCCTGGTCGGCAGCATGAAGCTCGACGACCAGCGCCGAGTGCCGTTCGGACCCGACGAGAGCGACGTCGTCCGCAACGCCTTGGCGATCCTCACCGGCTACGCCGCCGGCAACTCGATCCTCACCGAGACCACCATCCCGCAGCTTTGGGACCTGCTGCGCAACCCCACCGAGGAGCTCGTCCGGGCGTGCGAGTACGGGAACACCCGCCAGTTCCTCGACCAGACCCGGCTGCTGCGCAACGCGCTCGGCGAGCTGGTCACCGGCACCCTGGCCGGCCTCTTCGACGACTTCACCAACATCGAGGTCGACTGGCGGGCCCCGATCCAGTCGTTCAGCCTCTCCCGGCTCGATGGACTCGGCGACGAGGCCGTGGGCATCGCGCTGCTGTGCATGAACTCCTGGGGCCGCGGGCTGCGCGAGATCGCCGAGCCCGGCGACCTGCGCATCGTCGTGCGCGACGAGGTCTGGAAGCAGATGCGCCTCGGCGTCTCCGCGGTGATGAGCTTCGACGCCGACCTGCGGCTCTCGCGCGGCATGGCCGGCAAGGGCGGCGACATCCAGTTCGCCAACCTTCACAAGCCCTCCGACCTGCTCTCGGTAGGCGACGCCGACTCCCAGGCCGCGATGATCGCCAAGGACCTCCTCGAGCTGGCCGACATCAAGATCCTCGGCGGCCAGAAGCCGCGCGTCGCGCGCGAGCTCGACTCGATGCTCGGCTTCGGCCCGATCGCCCAGGACCTCGTCTCCGGGTGGGCGATGCAGGACAAGGGCCGAGCGCTGTGGTGCGTCGGAGACTCCACCTACAAGGTCCAGACGGTGCTCCACCCGCTGGAGAAGAAGCTCTACTACACCAACGAGGCCATCGAGGCCGCCGGCTGAGGCGCCCGGGACTGACCTGTCGTGAAGAAGCTCCTCCTCGCCGGACTGCCGGTCCTGATCGTCTTCATGGCCCTGCCGTTCGTCGTCACCCTGATGGTGGTCATGACCACGACCGCGGCCGCCGAATGCCGCACCCAAACCAGCGAGACCGCACCCACCGAGCTCGGCGACCTCGGCGTCATCGACGGCCCCGCGGGCGGCCCGGTCAAGGGCAACATCACCATGGCGCAGGCCAACATCCCGCGCCGCTCCGGCCTCGACGGCTTCCGGGCCTCCATGCCCCAGGTGCTGTCGACGAACCCCGACTTCGTCACCCTCAACGAGGCCAGCGGCTGGAGCCTGGCGCAGATCGAGGCCGCCGCCCCCGGCTACGACGCGTTCCGGGTCGAGGACCACACCGGCGACAACAACTCGATGGGCAACGTCGTGCTCTGGAAGCGCGACACCTGGTCCAAGGCTAACGGCGGCCGGGTCACGATCGTGGAAAACGACCAGGGCTTCTACAAGGGCGAGCCGGTGACTTGGGACCGGTTCGCCACGTGGGTGATCCTCGAGCGCGCCGACGGCGCTGTGGTGTCGGTGATCTCCACCCACCACATGATCAACCCGCACAAATACCCCCGCCAGCACAGCAACCCGCCGCTGACCCGGCCCCAGCAGTACGGCGCCGGCATGGACATCCTGCTGCAGCTGCGGAACTCCCTGGCCACCCACGGCCCGGTGCTCATCGGCGGCGACATGAACACCCACGCCTCCCACACCGACCTCCCGTGGACGGCGGCCGCCAAGATGAAGGCCGCCGGCTACGGCTGGCACAACCACTCGGTCGACTTCATCTTCTTCCCCCAGCACCAGGGCGTGCAGCTCGAGGGCGGCTGGGACGGGACCATGGTCTCCGACCACCACTGGATCGCCGCCCGCATCGCCATGAACGGCGCCGGCCCCGAGAGCACCCCCACGACCGCGGCCACCAGCGAAGGTGTGGTGACCGCCGCCCACACCACGAGGACGGCGGCCGAGCCCCCGTCCGGCGAGGTGCTCTCCCAGCTGATGCGACTGCGGTTCGCCTCCAGCGACCCAACCCTGACCACCGAACAGGCCCGCAACGCGATCACCATCGCCCAGGTCGCCCGCGACCTCCAGGTTCCCCGCTACGGGCTGCAGATCGCGATCGCCACCGCGATCCAGGAGTCCAAGCTGGTCAACCTCGCCGGCGGCGACCGCGACTCCGGTGGCCTGTTCCAGCAGCGTCCCTCGACCGGCTGGGGGAGCCGTGCTGAGGTCACCAACCCGGTGCTCGCCGCGCGCGCCTTCTTCGGCCAGGCCCAGCACACCGGCAACCCCGGACTGCTCGACATCCCCGGCTGGCAGGACATGCCGCTGACGCAGGCGGCCCAGGCCGGGCAGCGCTCCGGCTTGACCGACGCCTACGCCCAGTGGGAGGACGTCGCCGGCGACACCACCGACCTCCTCGGAGGCGACCTACCCGACCTGCCAGACGTCGACGGCGCGGTCTCGAACGCGAACAACTGCGAGGACACCGTCAACCCGATCACCGTCGGGACCTTGAACATCCTGGGCGCCGGCCACACCGACAACCAGGCGGGCGGCGGCAACGAGAAAGCCGGGTACGCCACCTGGGACAAGCGGCTGCCCGGGGCACTCAGCGCGATCGAGAACGCCGGCGTCACCATCGCCGGCCTCCAGGAGGTCCACGGCCCCCAGGCCAAGGCCCTAGTTGACCGCTACTCGGCCAAGTGGGGCATGTACCCGGCCACCGGCAACACCCAGAACAAGGTGATCTGGGACCGCGGCAGCTGGGAGATGACCGACTCACGCCTCGTCCAGATCCCGTACTTCAACGGCAAGGACGTCGGGATGCCGGTCGTCCAGCTGACAGGTGCGGCCGACAGCGTCAACGCCGGGCAGGTCATCTGGGTCTGGAGCATCCACAACCCCGCCAACACGCAAGGGAACGCCGCCGGGCACCGCAAGGCGGCGCTGCGCCGCCAGCTGGCCACCATGACCGAGCTCGCCGGCACCGGCACCCCGGCGGTGATCCTGGGCGACTTCAACGACGGCAAGGACGGCAACAACTCCTCACACTGCGCGCTGACCCCTGAACTGAGCAACGCCTTCGGCGGATCGGCCGAGCCCTGCAAGAAGCCCCAGAAGGACGCGCCGATCGACCACATCTACGGCGCCAACCTCACCTGGGCCAGCGCCGAGGTCGACAACAGCACCCAGGCCAACAAGATCGCTGACCACCCGCTGGTGGCCGCCACCACCGCCGGCAGCAGCGCGGGCTGCGCGGTCGCGACCGAGACCAACTACAACCTCGGCCCGGTCAAGCCGCAGCTGACGCAGCTGGTCAACATCCTCGGCCCGATGTTCGACATCAAGACCGTCGGCGGCTACCGCGAGAGCGCCACCGACCCCCACGGTCACCCCGCCGGACTGGCGGCCGACTTCATGGTCCCGCTGACTCCCGCCGGCAAGGCCCAGGGGGACGCGCTCGTGGCGTACGCCCAGGCCCACGCCAGCGAGCTCGGCATCGACTACATCATCTGGTACCAGCGCATCTGGTCGGCCGCGCGAGCCGACGAGGGCTGGCGGCCGATGGAGGACCGAGGCTCGGCCACCGCGAACCACCTCGACCACCCGCACATCAACGTCCTCCCCGACGCCCAGGCCTCCCCGGTCGGCCTCGAGGGCGCGTCCTGCGACGAGGTGGTCTACCCGGTGCCGGCGGAGTACATCAGCACCGACAAGCTCAACTGGCACGACACCGGCCACTACTGGACCAACTGGCACAGCGGAACCGACTTCTCCGCCCCGTGCGGCACGACCGTCTACGCCGCCCACGCCGGCACCATCGAGATCGACACCAGCCAGAGCTGGGCCGGCCCGCAGCTGGTCAAGGTCACCACCGGCGCCGGCTCTCTGACCACCTGGTACGCGCACATGCAGAGCGTCACCGTCAGCCGCGGCCAGACCGTCGCTGCCGGCGAGCGGATCGGCCAGGTCGGCAACGAGGGAAACGGCTCCGGGTGCCACCTCCACTTCGAGGTCCACCTCGAGAACGGCTCCATCTACGGACCCGACAACGTCGACCCCTCGACCTGGCTGGCTGGAAACGCCTCGAACCCGAGCCGGTCTGTGTGATCGCTGCCGGGCCCTCCCGACACATAGGTGACCAACCAGAACTTCGACCACCCACGACTCCAGGAGGCGGAATCCAATGCAGCGGGAGCGACGACGCGACCCCTACCCCTGGACCTGGGAGATCCCTGTAGCAGTGGCCCTGGCGACCCTGTTCGTCATCGTCATCGGCATCCAGCTCGGCCGCTCCGTCGCGAACCTGCTCGCCAGCGCCGGCTGGACCTGGCCCGACGCCAACGCCGGCGCGTTCCCCTCACCGATCGGCACCGCCTTCTGGACCAGCCTCCCCGGCGTGCTCAGCGGGCACGCCGACGCGGGCCTGCCCACACCGACACCGGACAGTCTGGCTGGCCGCGGCCTGGTGTGGGTCAGTCTCGCGATTACCGAGGTCGCGCTGCTGAGCGCCACCATCTGGGTCGGTGCCTGGGCCCACCAGCGCTGGGGCCCGGGACGCATGCGCGGCATGGCCACCGCCGCAGAGGCCGAAAAGATCCTGGGCGTCATTCGGCTGCGCAAGGTCGCCGGCATCGTCCGCCCCGACCTCTGCGGCAAGCACGCCACCGCCACGGCGGCACCCGTTCAGCGCACCGCCAGCGACCTCACCGAACAGACCGGGCCGCAGCTCGGCCACGGGCTCAGCCCGTGGCTCCTGAACGGCCGCCGGACGAAGGAGAAGCGATGAAGCTGAGGTTCAACCCGTGGGACGTGGGCTGGCGCATCGGGGACGCGCACGAGCCGCGTGGCGGCGAGCTGTGGGTGCCGTGGGACCGCACCGCCGGGGTGATCGGCCCGCAGGGCTCCGGCAAGACCCTCGACCTGCTCACCCCGGCGCTGCTCAGTGCCCCGGGCGCTGCCCTGGTCACCCTGACGAAGGTCGAGGACCTGCTGCTCAGCCTCACCGAACGCTCCCGCGACGACCGTCCGTGCGTGGTCCTCGACCCGTTCGGGCTGGCCGAGGGCGTCGTCGACGAGCTGATCTGGGACCCGATCGCCGGCTGCGTCGATCCCAAGGTCGCCGAGCGGCGAGCCAAGGCCTTCACCGCCGGCACCGTCAAGGGTGCGATCACCGGCGGCACCGGAGACGATGCCGCCCGGTTCTACGCCGCGGAATCGGCGAAGGTGCTGCAGGGCTACTTCCACGCCGCGGCCCTGACCGGGAAGACCCTCGAGGATGTCCTGCAGTGGGTCGCGAACCCGACCGCGGCCACACAGCCGATGGAGATCCTGCGACGCCACCCGCACGCCGAGCCGTTCTGGCACGGCCTGCTGCACGGGGCGCTCAACGGCGACGACCGCACCGCCGGCAACACGATCACCACGGTGCAGCAGGCGGTGTCCCTGTTCTTCCAGGCCGACATCCGCCGCCGCTGCGTGCCCAGCCACGGGCACCCGGCCACCGACCTGGCCGACGTGATCCGTCGCCGCGGCACCATCTACCTCCTGGGCCGCGAAGACCCCTACGCCTCGGCCAGCCCGCTGATGACCGCGGTGGCCGAGCACGTCTTGGACACCGGGCTGCTGCTGGCCAATAGCTCACCGTGGGGCGGCCGGCTATGCCCGCCGCTGGTCTCGGTTCTCGACGAGCTGCCCTCGACCGCACCGCTGCCGACCCTGCGCACCCGGATGGCCAACGAGCGCGCCCTGGGCCTGTCGTTCATCTGGGCCGCCCAGACCCGTCCCCAGCTGACCAGCATCTTCGGCGAGCACGAGGCCCGGGCGCTGCTCGGCCTCACGAACACCCTGGTGATGTTCGGCGGGTCCAAGGACGTCGCGTTCAACCAGGAGATCTCCGACCTGCTCGGAACCGTCCGCATCGGCCGCGTCACCCACTCCACCGGCGGGTTCAACGGCGGCAGCCGCAACTTCTCCGGCGACGACATCCCCATCATGCGGCCCGAGGAGGTCCGCCAGCTCCCCGAGCGGCGGGCCCTGGTGATCGCCGAGAACGGCAAGCCGATCATCGCCAAGCTGCACCGCTGCGTGGAGGGCAAGGCCGGCGAGCGGCTCCTGGCCGACCAGCGCGCGCTGCGCGCACGGCTCACCAACCACCGCCGCATGGTCATCACCCCCGAGGCCCGGGCGACCGCCGCCCTCGTCGAGGCGCGCCGCCTCGGCTTCGTCGACGACGAGACCGAACCGACCAGGAGTGAGCTGTGACGACCGAACAGGCCCGACGGGCCGCACCCAGCCCGATGGTGTTCCCGTTCCCCGTGCCCGGCGAGCACGTCCGGCTGGCCTACCGCGAGCTCCACATCGCCATCAACGGCACCGAGGAGCAGAAGAAGGCTCTGGGCAACCACGCCCTGCTGCCGCGGCCCTGGGAGCCGGCCGCGTGCCTGGACCCCGAGCTGCGGCACCAGCTGTGGGAGTGGTTCGAGGACGTCGTGATCTGGCTCAACCGCGAGTACACCTGGGACGTCTCCAGGCTCATCCCCAGCTGCTGGCCACTCCACCCGCACCTGGTCCACGAGATCGCGGTGCTGGCCGACCAGCGCCGCCGCGCCGGGCTCGCGATGACCAGCGACGCGCTCGAGGAGTGGCACCGCTACTGCCTGCCCGCCTTCACCGACCGCATGCGGAACAGGCTGCGGGCCCACTGCGACGACGAGCACAAGAACTGGCCGGCCAAGCCGCGACACAACGAGCACCTGGGCGAGGCCAGCACCCAGCGGCGGGAGAACGCCTTCGGCCACGACGTCGACGCGCTGCCCGCCAACCGACGGGCCCATGAGCAGCCCGAGCCGGTCGGTCGACCGCGCCTCGTCGAGGTCGACCTGGACACCGGCGAGATCAAGGACGACCCGCTCGGTGCGCAGCCGCGCACCCGAACTGAGAAGGGACCGCGGGAATGACAGGGGCAACGATGCAGACGAAGGAGCGTTCGGAGGCCATCGGTCGCGCGCAGCGCGCTCTCAAGGCCCTCGGCGAGCACCCACGCTCGAGCAAGAAGGAGCTCGGCCACGCGCGAGCACCTCAACGCCTGCTACTCCCACGGCTCCGGCGAATACGTGTGGAACGCCGTGGCGCAGGTCGAGGCGATGGTCGAGCGCCGTTACGGCGTCCCCAGCGCCGAGGAACACCGCCAGATAGTGGAGCCGAGCGAGGACCGCGAGGACCTCGAGGAGCGGGCGACAGCCTCCCGCGGCCGCGCGGCCGAGGACCGTGCTGTCGCGTCGACGACGCCGGCGCACGATGTGGGACTCGCTCCCACCGCGTGGAGATGACGCCGACGCCTACGCCCAGTGCGCGAATCGGCCTCAGAACGCCGGCGAGAGACCAGGAACCGGCCGGTGGCGCTGGTGGTTGTGTCAGAGCGATTCTGAGCGATTCCGAGCGATCTGGCCGCAGCGGCCGTCGAGGCCTAGAGCCATGCCCGACCCCGCGGCCTACGCCCTCCTGATCGTCGTGGCGATCGCCTACCTGGGTGGCGCCGTCCTGGTGATCGCGGTGTTGGCCGAGGTCCTGGTCGCATGGTCGGAGGGCTGGCGTCCCCGTAGTATGCCGGTCGCCCAGGAGATCAACCCGAGTCGAATCTTCATGGTGCTTGCTCTATTCCTCTTGCCGTGCGGCTCGGGGTCGTGATCGTCCTCGCTTGGACGCGCTCAAGGTGGGATGGCTCGCCGTAGGTGTCATTCTCCGCAGCATCGTCGGCGTTGCGCGCCAATCCGTAGGTCGCGCGTCGCGGGTCCCGCAGCCGGCTTCGTAGGATCGGCCCCGTGTCTGACGATCTCTCGCTGTTCGGTGACGACGACGAGCCTGCCGTTCCGCCGACTCAGGTGAGCGCGCCGGCGCCGATCGCGGATTGGCAGGTAGACCTGCTGCGGAAGGCGCTGGATGCCCGTGGGCTGACCGTGATGGAGGACCGGCAGCATGCGGTGGAAGGGGCCGCAGGTCGAGCGGTGCGGAGCCTCCGTGACCTGACGCACGACGAGGCGATCCGTGTGCTCAACCGCCTGGGTGAGGCGTCACGTGGTGCCGATAGTTCGACGTCACATTGGGAGTCCCGCGACGAGGACACTTGGATCGACCGCCTGTGACGAGGACGCGTGGGATCACGGTTGACTGAGCAGCCGCTCCCGCTCCGACGCAACGATCTCCCGCGCGACCTCCGCGTCGGAGATATCGAAGGCTTCTGGGGCGCTGTCAGCCGTCTCGGAGACGCGTGCGAACTCCGCGAAGAGTTCGCTCTTCCGCGCGAGGATCTCAGTGATTCGCCGGTCGACGCCTTCCTCGGAGAGGAGGCGGTGGACCTGCACCGATTCCAACTGGCCCATGCGCCGGGAGCGAGCGATCGCCTGCCATTCGGTAGTCGGCTTGAGTTGCGGCTCGCAGATCACGACGACCGAGGCAGCCTGGATGTTCAGGCCGACCCCTCCGGCCACGATCTGCGCGACCAGGACAGCGCCGTGCCCTGCCCGCGAAAACTCATCGACCATCTGCTGGCGCTTGGCCGCCGGGACCGAGCCGGTCAACGGGCCGAAGACCTTGCCGGGCAGGACTGACGCGATGTCATCCAGCGCGCCCCGGAAATGCGAGAACACAAGGACCCGGCGCTCGTTGTCCTCAGCCTCCTCGACGATGTCCAGGAGCCGCTGCATCTTCTGGGAGTTGGAGCCTGCGCGGAGCGCCGCCTGGCGCATGGCCATGAAGTTCGCCTCCATCACCGCAGCCCGGTAGTGCTGCTCGTCCGCGCGGGACAAGGGCATCCATTCGTCGACCTCGACGAGTTCCGGAAGCTCGGTAAGGACGTCCTCTTGGTTTCGCCGGAGGTACGCCGGTGCGACCTGTTTGCGGAACTGCCGCGGCGCGAACTCCGTGGCGCTGATTGTGAGGTCGGGTCGGATGTAGCCAACGAGGTTGCGGAACTCCTCGATCCGGTTCTCCAACGGAGTGCCGGTCAACAGGATGACCCGGTCGATCGTTCGGATGAGGTTCCACGAACGGCGCGTGCGTTGGGCGTCTGGATTCTTGATGTAGTGAGCCTCATCGAAGACCACGCAGGCAGGCCACGCTCGTTCGGGGATCTGCCCCTCGAGCCACCCCAGGCTGTCGTACGTCGTCACGGCCACGCCGCCATTGCGGATCCAAGCGGTGAGCGAGCCGTCGCGGCCAGGGCCATGAAGCCGATGAGCTCGCAGGTCGGACTTTCCACTGACCTCGCGCACCCAGTTGGTCACGACCGCGGCAGGGCAGACGACAAGGAAGTGATGGGAGCCTTTGGCTCGGAGATGGGTGAGTACGGCGAGCGACTCCACCGTCTTTCCGAGACCCATCTCGTCACCGATGATCACCTTGCGCTGTACAACCGCGAAGCGCGCGCCGAAGGACTGGTACCCGCGCAGCGACGCCTTGAGGTGGGTCGTTTCCAGCTTGAGATCGCGGATTGCTTCCAGGATCTCGGCCGGCAGGTCACCCTGGATCTTCTCCTCGTCGTCGGACAAGAATCCGAGTTCGGAGAGCATCGCGTAGTAGTCGGCCGGGCGTGCGACGAAGTCATCCCACGGATCGCCAGCCGCGCTTCCCCCGCCGCCAAGGATTGCCGCACGACGCCCAACGTCAACAAGCGCCTGACGCAGGTCCGCAACGGATCTCGTCGCGGGTGCAACGACGACGTGAGATGTCTTGCGCTCCAGTGACTTCAGGAGCAGTCGCAGCGAGTCGGCCGCGGCGAGGTCCGCGGTCGCGCTCTTGATTGTTCGCGCTGCGTCCCACGCCCGCATGGCCTTCAGAAGATCTGTCGCGGACGCGGACCGGTTCTTGATGTCGATCCGCACGGGCATCTCATCGACGGTGGTCTGCCAAATTGTCCGGGCCGCGCCGAGCATCCGGTTTCCCGTGGTCTGCCCAACCCCAGGGAGGGACAGGATCCGAGGCCCCTGGTCGAGGACCTGCTGAATGTTGCGGATCCCCGCGCCGGTCAGGGCACTGATCCGGATCTGGCCGTTCGTCGCGTCCTTGAGCCGATCGACCGGCATCTCTGCCACGAGCCGAAGTGCCTCTGTCTTCCGCACCGCGTCGCCCGCGGAGGTAACGGCCGCACGGAGCTCGCCCTCTCGCTGCAGGGCATGATCAATCGCAGTGACCGCCTCCACTGCCGAGTCAAGGTCGTGTCGCGCAAGGAGCCCTGTACCCGCTTGTCGCCCTGGAAAGCCCACGGAATCGTCGAGGATCGCTGACACCCCGAGCTTCGCGATCGACTTCTTGTCCCAGGCCTCGATGCGTTCGAACTCTCCGAGCAGGCCGGATGTTGTGACCCAGTCGCGCAGGTTCACGAGGTACGTGGCGGCCTCTGCGGCGGTGTCCTGGCGACTCTTGGCGGAGAACATCCGTCGCGCGCCGAAGAGCGGTTTCACGTCGGCGAGCGCCCGCTCCGCGTCAGCAGTCAGCTGGTCGATGCCCCGCTGAACCAGCGGAGGCATCGCGGGCATCGCTGTGCCGCGCGCCAGGGCAGTGACATGCTCGCCATCGGACGGCGTCAGTTGTAGGACGTGCCAGAGCGCCGCCCCACCCATCACCAGCGGGACTGACCGATCGAGTAGCGCGCCGACGGAGGCCTCCGCCGTGGCGTGAACTGTCTGCCGCTCCTTGACGAGGGCCGTGGCACGCTTGCGCCACCCAGCCACCTCGTTGGCTACACCCTTGAGGTGCTGACGCTTTTCTCGCTCCATGACCCCTGCTGACTCGACCCGACGCATGGAAGGTTAGTAACAGGATCCGACGAATACGGTGAGTTCGGGAAACTGTCGGTAGGTCCGGGTAGCGTTCGTGGGCTGTCAACCAGGAGGTCATCGTGCAGCTTGAAGAACTGAAGCCCGGTCTGCGGATCGACGGACTCATCCCCGCCGAGGTCATCACCGTGATCGCTGCGCAGTGGCACGGCACGGACGCGCTCGAGCTGACCTACAAGAACCCCTCCGGTGGCCTCGGCCAGCAGGTCGTCTTCCGTAAGGATGAGCACAAACTCGCGGTGGCCCAGAGCGGCAGCCGCACCTTCAACGCCACCGCCAGCGACTTCAAGCTTGTCGCCGAGGCCCAGCGAATCTCGCTCGCCGGTCTGTTCGACCCGATGCTGGCAGTGGCCACCAGTGACGTTCAGCCGCTCCCGCACCAGATCCGAGCGGTGTACGGCGAACTGCTGCCGCGCACTCCGCTCCGGTTCCTGCTTGCCGACGATCCCGGTGCTGGCAAGACCATCATGGCTGGCCTCTACATCAAGGAGCTGCTGCTCCGCGACGACGTCAAGCAGTGCCTGATCATCGCCCCGGGCGGCCTGGTCGACCAGTGGCAGGACGAGCTCTTCTTCAAGTTCGGGCTCCGGTTCGACCTGCTGACCAATCAGCTCATCGACGCCCAGGCGAACTTCAACGTCTTCGAGACCAACCCGCTGCTGATCGCCCGGATGGACCAGCTCTCGCGCAACGAGCAACTTCAGGCGCAGCTCAGGGAGACCGAGTGGGATCTGATCATCGTCGATGAGGCCCACCGGATGGGCGCGCATTACTTCGGCGGCGAGCTGCGCAAGACCAAGCGATTCCTGCTCGGAGAGATGCTCGGCCAGATCACGCGCCACTTGCTCCTGATGACCGCAACTCCTCACTCGGGCAAGGAGGCGGACTTCCAGCTCTTCCTGACCCTCCTCGATCGGGACCGATTCGAGGGTAAGCAGAAAAAGAGCGCCGACGTCAGCGGCATCATGCGCCGCATGGTCAAGGAAGACCTCCTGACCTTTGAGGGCAAGAAGCTGTTCCCCGAGCGGATTGCAGAGACCGTCCCGTACGAGCTGACGGCGCTTGAATACAACCTCTACGAGGACGTGACCCACTACGTCCGCGAGGGTATGAACCGCGCCGAACGGATCGGCGGCAAGCGCAAGAACACCGTCGGCTTCGCACTCACCGTCCTCCAGCGGCGGCTCGCGTCCAGCCCCGAGGCGATCTACAAGAGCCTCGTACGACGCTCCGAACGGTTGGAGCGCAAAAAACTTGAGATCCAGAATGGCACCTACCGCGACACCGAGCCGGACCTCGATCTGAGCGAGATCGACGACGACGAGTTCAACGCCGAAGAGATCGAGGCCGTCGAGGAAGAGCTCCTCGACGCCGCGACCGCGGCGCAGACGGTCGAGGAACTCAACGCTGAACTTCTCGAGCTCGCAGACCTGATCAAGACCGCGCGACTCGTCCGTGAAGCCGGCACCGACCGCAAGTGGACTGAGCTTTCGAACATCCTTCAAGACAACGCGCTCGTCACCGACAAGAACGGGTGGCCGAGGAAGTTCATCATCTTCACCGAGCACCGCGACACGCTCGACTACCTCCAGGGCAAGATCGGCTCCCTCATCGGCAAACCTGACGCCGTCCGTGCGATCCACGGCGGCGTTCGCCGCGCTGAGCGCCGCCAGATCACCGAGGAGTTCACCAAGAACCGCGACTGCCAGATCCTGCTGGCCACCGACGCCGCCGGCGAAGGACTCAACCTCCAGGCCGCACACCTGATGGTCAACTACGACCTCCCGTGGAATCCCAACCGCATCGAGCAGCGCTTCGGCCGCGTCCACCGCATTGGGCAGGAGGAGGTCTGCCGTCTCTGGAACCTTGTCGCTTCCAACACCCGCGAGGGCGAGGTCTTCACTCGGCTGCTGGAGAAGCTCGACCAGATGCGCGAGACCTTCGGCGGCAAGGTCTTCGATGTCCTCGGCGAGGCCTTTACCGACGTTCCGCTGCGCAACCTGTTGTTGGAGGCGATCCAGTACGGCGAGCGCGAGGACGTGAAGGCGAAGATGCATGAGGTCATCGACGCCTCCGTTGGGGACGGACTCAAGGACCTGCTCGATGAGCGTGCCCTCGCCTCGGAGCACCTCGCAGATGCGGACCTTCACGCACTGCGTGCCGCCATGGATGAGGCGAGGGCCCGCCGGCTCCAGCCGCACTACATCGAGCTCGCGTTCAAGGCCGCGTTCACCAAGCTGGGCGGTCGCATCGTGAAGCGAGAGCAGGGACGTTACGAGATCCCTAATGTTCCGCAGCACATCCGCTCCGCCGGCAAGGGACCGATTGCTACCAAGTACGACCGGGTCACCTTTGATCTGGCCCACGTCCAGCCAGGCGATCTGAGTCGCGCGGACCTCCTCGCACCCGGTCACCCGCTCCACGACGCGGTCATGGGAGAGGCGATCCGCAACTTCGGCGGTGCACTCAACCAAGGCACGGTCCTCGTCTCGTCGACCCTTGAGGAGCCCCAGTTGCTGGTCGGAGTCGTCGAGGAGGTCGCCGACGCCACCGGAGATTCGGTCGCGCGACGATTTGGCTACGCGTACGTCGACCACTTCGGCACCGTCAGCCCGGCTGGCCCGGCGCCGTACCTCGACTGCGTAGCAGCACCCGCCGGTCCGGCCGTCGACGCCGCCCGCGGCTTGGCCTGGCTCGGCGACGCCGAGGACAAGGCGATGAGCTGGATCATCGCCAATCAACTCCCTGAGTACCTCGTGGAGGTCCAGCCACGACGGCTCGCGGAGCTCGAGAAGGCACGCGACCTTGTGACGAAGCGCCTCAGCTCAGAGAGCGAGCGTCTCCTGCTGGACGCCGCGATCGCGTCGGAGAAGGAGCAGAAGGGCGAGAAGCCCAAGGAGTCCTCCGACAGCCTCAACCGCAAGGCCGTCGAGCTCGACGTACGCCTCCGCAAGCGCCTCACTCTGCTCGACCAGCAGCAACTCATGTCGACCAAGCCGCCGCACATCGTGACCGCAGCCTTGGTGCTGCCGATTGGCATGCTCGAGGGCGAGATCCCGCCTGCAGCACCCATCCACGCCAAGGAGACCAAGGAGGTCGAACGCCGCGGCGTCGACCTGGTGATGGCCCGCGAGCGCGAGCTCGGTCGGAAGCCTGTCGAGCAGGCGTTCAACAATCCCGGCTTCGACATCCTTTCGACCGACGCCAACGGCGACACCTACCGGATCGAGGTCAAGGCACGCATCGAGGGCGCCAAGGACTTCTTCGTCACCCACAACGAGGTCATGACCGGCAAGAACGCGGTTCCGCGCTACCGCCTCGCCTTGGTGAGGGTCGATCCGCGGGGGGCCCAGTACGACGAGGTGCGCTACCTCGCCGACCCCTTCGCGACCACTGACCTAGGCGACTTCGAGGCCACGGGGATCCGCGGCGACTGGGCAAAGACCTGGACGAAGGGCTCGCAGCCCTTCTGAGGCTGCGAGTCCCACCGTTCACTTGCGTTCCGTGCAAGTCTGTCGGGCCTCGACGGTAAGTTGCTGAACGCATCATCACGCGCCGCACCAGCGGCGAGGTTCGCCCGTCATCTCGGGCACGGAGGGTCGAGGAACTAGTGCACAAGCGCAAGCTGATCGAGGTAGCTCTGCCGCTAGAGGCGATCAACCGCGAGTCCGCGCGGGAGAAGGCCATCCGACATGGCCACCCATCGACCCTGCACCTTTGGTGGGCGCGCCGCCCGCAGGCCGCCGCGCGCGCTGTCATCTTTGCCCAACTGGTCGATGACCCGAGCGCCCGGCCGGAGGAATTTCCCACGGAGGAGCTCCAGCGGAAGGAGCGGGAGCGGCTCCACGAGCTCATCGAGCGGCTCGTGATCTGGGAGAACGCCCGCGACGAGAAGCTGCTGGGTGAAGCGCGCCAGGAGATTCTAAAGTCGACTGGTGGTAGTCCGCCGCCGATCGTCGACCCGTTCGCTGGAGGGGGCACGATCCCCCTGGAGGCCCAGCGGCTTGGACTTGAGGCCCAGGCGTCCGACCTCAACCCAGTTGCCGTGCTGATCAACAAGGCAATGATCGAAATCCCACCGAAGTTCCGAGACCAGGCTCCAGTGTTCCCAGGGCTTGCGGACTCGCAGATTCGTAGCTGGAAGGGCGCCGAGGGCCTCGCGGCGGACGTGCGTGCGTATGGCACCTGGGTGCGCGCTCGGGCCGAGGAGCAAATCGGAAAGCATTACCCGAAGGCCGTGCTGGCCGATGGCTCGGAGGCGACGGTTATCGCGTGGATCTGGGCACGCACCGTCCGATGCCCGAACCCCGCCTGCGCGATCGACTTGCCGCTGGTGAAATCGTGGTGGCTGAGCAAGAAACGGGGCAAGGAAGCCTACGTTGTGCCCCGAATCATGGGATCTGCTGATAATCCGTCCGGGTTGCGTGTCGCGTTCGAGGTCGTTCAGGGCCGTGCCGGCGGCCCAGCGGAGGCAGATGAAGGCACGGTAGGAAGAACGGGGGCAACCTGCATCTCATGTGGGACAGGGGCGTCGCTCGCCTATATTCGTGAGGAGGGCCGGGCAAAACGGCTGAGGAGCCAGCTGATGGCGACCGTTGCAGAGGGCAATCGGCGTCGGCACTACGTTTCACCCACCTCGGCCCACGAACAGGCGGCTGAGGTCACCGCGCCGGTCGACTCGGTCGCCGGAACCCTGGGCTACTACCCGAGGGATCTCAAGGCGCCCACCTACGGGTTCACCGAGTTTTCCGACCTCTTTACGCCGCGGCAGCTGACCGCGCTATGCACCTTCAGTGAGTTGGTCGAGGCGGCCAAGCTGCGGGTTGAGGCTGATGGTGGCTCCCCGGCCTATGCCGCTGCCATTGCCACGTATCTCGCACTCTCGGTTTCGCGGTGCGCCGACTACTGGTCCTCCATCTGCAGTTGGCACAACACTGGCGAAAAGCTTCGAAACGTCTTTGGTCGCCAGGCAATTCCAATGTCTTGGGATTATGCCGAGGTGATGCCCTTCTCGGAGTCGTCAGGCGGCTATTCAGGGCAGCTTAACTGGGTTGCAAAGGTCGTTGACTGGCTCCCGGCGACCAGACCGGGCGTGGTTCGGCAGGCTGACGCGGCCACCGATGCTGTCGTAGGCGCGATGTCTACGGACCCGCCCTATTACGACAATATTGGCTACTCCGATCTGTCAGATTTCTTCTACGTATGGCAGCGAAAGATGTTGCGTTCCATCTATCCCGAGTTGTTCGGAACCGTTCTAGTTCCAAAGGCCGAGGAATTGGTTGCAAACCCCTACCGTCACGGCAGCAAGGTAGGCGCGCAGGAATTTTTCGAGTCCGGCTTCCAGCAGGTGTTTGCGAATGCTCGTCTGTCGGCTTCCAGCGACTGGCCGATCACCGTGTACTACGCGTTCAAGCAGAGTGACGCTGACGAGACAGGCCAGGCGTCCACCGGATGGGAGACGCTACTTGAGGGCATGATCGGATCCGGGTGGGAGATCACCTCGACGTGGCCCATGCGCACCGAATCGAGCGTTCGGCTGATCGGCAATAAGAAGAACGCACTCGCCTCATCAATCGTTCTGTCCCTTCGCCCACGTCCATCCGACGCCCCGACCACAGATCGGCGCGGCTTCATCGAGAAACTTAAGGCCGAGCTACCTGAGGCACTCCGGAGGCTTCAGCAAGGCCAGATCGCCCCGGTCGACCTGCCACAAGCAGCCATTGGCCCCGGCATGGCTGTTTTCAGCAGGTACGGGTCCGTCCTGGAAGCCGATGGGCGACCCATGGGTGTCCGTGCCGCGCTGTTTCGAATCAACGAGATCCTCGACCAGGTGTTGAACGAGCAGGAAGGGGACTTCGATGCGACGTCGCGGTTCGCTATCGCGTGGTACCGACAGCATGGGTATGGAATCGGAAAGTTCGGAGACGCGGACAGCTTGGCTCGCGCCCGTAACACGAGCGTGGACAACATGGACCGCGATGAGATCCTTACCAGCCGCGCAGGAAACGTCCAGCTGATCAAGCCGTCTGACCTGTCGTGGAGCTACGACATCTTGAAGGACACGCATACGAGCAACTGGGAAGCCCTCCACCACCTGGTCAAGGTGCTGGAGCGGGATGGCATTGGGCCTGCCGGCGACTTCCTTCAAGCTGCCTTGACCCGACCGGATGGCGCTGTCGACGCCGACCTGGTCAAGGAGTTGGCGCACCTACTGTTCCGCATTGCCGAAGGCAACGGCTGGACCAGGGACGCGCTCAGCTTCAACAACATGGTCACGAGCTGGCCGGAGATTCTGGAAGTCGCACGCACCAGGAAGAGGCCAACCACCGCCGAGCAAGTGGCGTTCTCCTTCGATGAGGAAGACAACTGACATGGCACTGAGCAACCGCGACCGCATCGACCGCATGTTCCAGGTCCTGGCCCCGGCGCTCGATGACTTCATCGCGACCGTCGTTGGCCAGGGAGACCCCTCACTCGGAGCCGTCTGGACGAAGCTTGTTCAGGCCAAGGACAGCAAGAACGGAGCCCCGTCGACGAAGTCGTACGATGCACTCGACCCGCAGGTGCAGTTCAGGATTCTGACCGAAGGCAACATCACCGCCGGGTTCAAGCCGGGCTGGTACCCCTTCAACCAGGCAATCGGGCGCGCGGGGGAGACGTTTGCCAGCGAGCTTCGCGAGGTGCGTAATGAGTGGGCGCACAACAAGACCTTCACTGACGACGACGCCTACCGCGCCCTCGACACCGGTGAACGGCTTCTCAAGCTGATTGGTGCCGCCAAGGAAGCGGATGAGGTTCGTGGCATTCGGCTAAACCTCCGCCGGGTGACAGCCGACAAGGACGACAAAAAGGTTCTCAAGGCAGCCGTAGACAACCCCGAGGCAGCTGGCCTGCGCCCGTGGCGCGAGGTTCTCCAGCCCCATGACGACGTCGCCACCGGCAACTTCCACGCCTCAGAGTTCGCGGCAGACCTATACAAGGTGGCGACGGGCGGCGAGGTCGACGCTGATTACGCCGACCCGGTCGAGTTCTTCCGCCGTACCTACCTGACCGAGGGTCTGCGCGACCTCATCGGCCGAGCTGTCCGCCGCCTCGCGGGTGACGACAACGCCTCGCCGGTCATCAACCTGCAGACCAACTTCGGTGGCGGAAAGACCCACTCGATGCTGTCGCTGTGGCATGTCGCCGCGGGCCTTCCTGTCGGCAACTTCCCCCAGGAGACCCAGGAACTCCTGACGGCCAACGGCTACTCGGCCAGCAAGGTCAACCGGGTGGCCATCGTCGGCAACCACTTCAGTCCGTCCGGCGTGACCAAGGACGACGGCACCCAGGTCAACACCATCTGGGGCGAGCTCGCATGGCAGCTCGGTGGTCCCGAGGCCTACGCGGTCGTGGCGAAGTCCGATCGAGACCGGACGCACCCGGGCGACGCTCTCCACGAGCTGCTCGCGAAGTACGCGCCCGCCGTCATCCTCATCGACGAGTGGGTCGCCTACGCCCGTTCGCTCGTTGGTCGTGACGATCTGGCGGGAGGCACGTTCGACGACCAGTTCACCTTCGCCCAGTCGCTCACCGAGGCTGCCAAGGGCACCAAAGGTGTCCTGCTCGCGATCTCGATCCCGGCATCGGAGACTGGAGACGCGAACGACAAGATCGCCGTCGGCAACGCTGAGGAGGTCGGCGGCCAGAATGGTCTCGAAGCGCTCAAGCGCCTTCAGAACGTCGTCCGCCGCGTCGCTGACCAGTGGCGTCCCGCGTCGTCTGACGAGGCGTATCACATCGTCAAGCAGCGGCTCTTCAAGCAGCCCGACGCGGCCGCTCTCGCCGCCATCGGCGCGACCGCCCGGGCGTACGTCGAGATGTATCGGAAGTTCTCTGACGACTTCCCTCGCGAAGCCCGAGACGGCGCGTACGAGGATCGGATCAAGAGGACGTACCCGATCCACCCGGAGCTCTTCGACACCCTCTACGAGGAGTGGTCGTCGCTCGAGCGCTTCCAACGGACCCGCGGCGTCCTACGCCTGATGAGCACCGTCATCCACGCGCTCTGGACCGGCGAGGACCAGTCGCCGATGATCATGCCCGGGTCAATCCCGCTCGCGACATCGAACGTCAACTCCGAGCTCACGCAGTACCTCCAGGACTCGTGGAAGGCGATCATCGACGCCGATGTCGACGGCTCGAACTCCGAGCCGGCGCGCATCGACAAGGAGAAGCCGCTCTTCGGCCAGCGGGCACTGACCAAACGCCTCGCACGCACTGTGTTCTTCGGTGCTGCGCCAACGATCGCGCCGGGATCGGTGCACAAGGGCATCGGCACCCAGCGGGTGTTCCTCGGAACCGCCATCCCCGGTGACGTCCCGGGCAACTTCCATTCCGCGCTGATGCAGCTCGGCGACCGTGCGACGTACTTCTACTCGGGCTCGGGCAAGTACTGGTATGACGTCCAGCCCAACATCACTCGCACCGCCAAGGACCAGGCCGAGCGCCTCCACAAGGAAGACGTCTGGGCCGAGATCGTCCGACGGCTGCAGGATCAGGGCCGCAAACGGGGCGACTTCGCCGGTGTCCACGTCTGCCCAGAGTCGAACGCGGACATCCCAGACACCGACGAGGCCCGCCTCGTTATCCTCCACCCGAAGGTTGCGCACAAGCGTGGAGCGGATTCGGCGGCCAAGGAGTTTGCACAGAAGGCGACTGAGCATCGCGGCAGCTCGAACCGAACTCACCGCAACGCGCTTGTCTACCTCGCAGCGGACGAGGCGCGCCTCGAGGAGCTCAATAGCGCGACCCGGGACTACCTCGGTTGGACGCACGTGCTCGCCAATGAGGCCGACCTCGACCTGACTCAGAACCAGAGGAACCAGGCGTCCCAGCGGAAGGCTCAGGCTGACCAGACGGTCACTGCGCGTCTGCTCCAGAGCTTCACGTGGGCCTTGGTTCCTGCACAGCCTGACCCGGGCGCTCCATTCCTCATCAACGAGACCAAGGTCGAGGGGCAGTCCGACGCCTTGGCCGACCGCGTCTCGCGGCGTCTCGGCAACGACGGGGACCTTTCGACGCGGCAGGCCGCGGCGACGATTCGTCTTGCGATCGGCAAGGTCCCGCAGATCTGGAAGGACGGCCACGTCTCACTCGGGTCGCTGTGGGGCCTGTACTCGCAATACCCGTACATGCCGCGCCTGCGCGACCGCTCCGTTCTCAACACGGGCATCCTCGATCTGCCGATGATCTGGCAGACGGACGCCTTCGCGCTCGCGGCTGGCTACGACGAGGCGGCCGGGCGCTACATCGGCCTCTGGACTCCGGAGGACAAGGAGAGCGCCCCGGTCCCGGCCGACTCGCTCCTTCTCGTCCGTCCCGACGTCGCGCAGAAGCAGCGTTCGGATGAGCCCGGCCCGGCCCCGGCTCCTGGACCTGACCCGGAGCCCGTTCCGGGACCGTCGCCCACCCCGCAGCCGGGACCGAAGGTCGACATCGTTTGGCCGACTCGTTTCTACGGGGTCAAGACACTCAACTCCGACAAGATCGCTCTAGAGTTCAAGAACGTCGCAGACGAGGTTCTCGCGCATCTGCGGTCTGGCGAGAAAACCAACGTGACGGTGCGGATTGAGATCGAAGCGACGGACTCTGAGGGCTTCAACGAGAGTCGCGTTCGGACCGTCTCCGAGAACGCCCGCACGCTCAAGTTCGACCAGTCGGGTTTCGAGGAGAGCTGATGTCACACGCGGTGGGCTCGCGGCCCATGTCGAGATCGGCCGTGCAGTGAGTTCGAGCGACGAGTTCTTTGAGGTCCACCCCTCCGTGCTTTTCAAGCTGGGCGAGGACCTCATCACAGACGACGCCCAGGCTCTCGTCGAGCTCGTGAAGAACTCCTATGACGCAGACGCGCAGACGGTCCGTGTCGAGATCGACACCGAGCATTGGTTTGATCGCGAGACCGGCCAAGAACTCGAGGACGGGGAGGCCGGCGCCGCGGGAGCCGTAAGGGGACGACTCAGTGTTCGCGATGACGGCCACGGCATGGATCTCGATGTGATTAGACGCGGCTGGCTCACTGTCTCGAACAGCGGCAAACGAAAGTTCAAGGCCGAAGGTCGTACGACTCGTCTGGGCCGCACGCCACTTGGGGACAAGGGGCTCGGTCGTCTTGGCGTTCAACGCCTTGGCTCGATCGTTCAGCTCGAGACAGTGCCCGTGTCCGACGTGGCTCCGACGACGTACAAAGTCTCCATCGACTGGTCGAAGTTCCTTGATGCCGACAGTCTGAGCACGGTCGCCATCCCTGTTGAGACCCAGCCCTACGCCGATGGTGACGTCAAGCCCGGCACCGAAATCCGGGTGCTGGGACTGAACAGCCTTGACTACTGGGAGGGCAAGGGCGAGCTCGATCTCCAGAAGCAACTTGCGAGCATCCTCTCGCCGTACGACAACGCGGCCGGCCTCCGTGTTTTCATCAAGATCAACGGCGTGGACGTCGACACCAGGCGTGAGGCGCGGCGCTTGCTTGATGCTGCGCCGACCATCCTGCGGTTTGCATATGCAAACGGCCAGTTGGAGATCGAATCCGCAACCCAGATTGTGTCGCTTCGTGGCCAATCGGCGGACCAAGCTGCGACCTACCGTCGCTTGGTCGTTCCCGATAACGGCTTTGCGTTCGCCACGTGGCTGCTCCGGGAGAAGGCCGCGAAGGCTAAGTCCCTGGGTGCTGAGCTCGGCGACGACAAGTACTTCCTTCGGTTCAGCCGCACCATCGACCTTGCGGACGCAGCGGACTCCCGCCACGAGGTCGGCGATCCTGGGCCGTTCTCGGGGGAGATCAGCTCGTTCACCTTCGATCGGTCCGAAGACTCCGCTCTCGATACGATGAGCGAGCTGAGGAGCTTCGCAAAGGGAATGTCTGGAATCCGGGTCTTTAGGGACGGCTTCGGAATCCGACTCGACGACGATTGGCTCGGCCTGTCTCGGCAGCAGACGACGGCGGCCTCCTACTACGGGCTCCGCCCGCTCAACTCCGCCGGATACGTGAACCTATCGGCACGTGACAACGTCGCGTTGGAGGAGACATCCAGCCGAGAGGCGTTCAGGGACACACCTGCTTGGCGGGGCTTCTACGACCTCATGCAGCAAGTGGTGAAGTTCGCTCGGGAAACCCAAGAGTTGGTCCGCCGCAACTGGGTGACCTACGCCAGGGAGCAGCTCACCCCAACAGCGCTTCCGTCTACGGCGACGCCGCTCGAGATCAGCGACCACATATCGGACCGCGCAGCGCAGGCAGCCGGCGCTAAGGGCCGCGCTGAGGAGGCCAAAGCGACGCTCAAGGAACTCGATGCGATCGTGGACGGACTGGACACGTCCGCGGCAGGCGCAGGTGAGGCGTTGTGGGTCGACCCTGAACTTCAGGCGGCGGTCACCCGCGCCAGTAGCGAGATCAGGGCAGCCCAGACAAAGTTGAGCAGCGCACTCGTCGAGGTCGATGGTGTTCTGGACATGATTCGCGACCTTCAAGGGGCGGCCGAACTGCTCCACGAGAAGATCTCGCTCGCGGACGAGCGTGTATCCGACGCCTGGGAGTCCGTTGCACTCGGTTTGAGCGCCGAGATTCTCGCTCACGAGGTCGATCACATCGCGGATCGGCTCCGCGGTCGAAGTCACCAGATCCTGGACTATCTCCGCGGCCAGGAACCGGTGGACGTGCGCTCGATCGGATACGCCGAGCACGTCCGCGCCTCCTCTGCTGAACTCGCCCGGCAAGTGTCGCGCCTCAACCCCTCGCTGCGATTTCGTCGCGAAACCCGTGGTTTGCACAAAGTCTCCGACCTTGTCGCGAGCGCCGTTGAGTTTCATCATCCTCGACTCGAATCACGCAAGATCACTCTCGTTGCAGACATTCGCCAGGACTTCATGATCCGCATCAACGAGGGCAAGTTCATGCAAATCATCGACAATCTCGTCCGGAATAGCGAGTACTGGGTCAGCCGGGAGGTCGACAGCAAGCGAAGTGATCGGGGCGAAATCACGATCACGGTCGACTCCCCATTTGTTCAGGTGCAGGACAATGGTCCGGGCGTTCCGATGAGTGTCGAGGACTCCCTATTCGATCCGTTCGTGACGACCAAGCCGGCCGCGGTCGGGCGGGGGCTCGGCCTGTTCGTCGTCTCGCAGTTGCTCGATTCCGAGGGAGGGACGGTTGAGCTGGCCGACCACCGGAACCATGCGGGTCTGCGTGACCGTTTCGATGTCGATCTCCGGACACTTCTTGTTGATCCCGAGCCCCGGACGGCCGGCCGATGACTGACGTTCCCTCGGCTGCGCGGCCGCTCGAAGACGCCGAGGCCCAGACTCCGATTGACGGTCTCGATCCTTCGACCGACGAGGCTCGCAACCGCATCGAGAAGCTCATTTCGGCACTGGGAGTGGAGGCCGTCATCTGGGTCGATGACATCCACTTTTCGGCAGGCGAGGGCAATGCGGAGGATGTAACTGAGCCGTTGGCTGCCTCGATGCCTTTGCAGGCATCTGTCGTTGAGCTGCTCCGGTCGGACGACAGCGGGGCAGGTGCTGCCGAGGTCGATGAGGATGACCCAGCAGCCATCGCTGATTTCGTGAGGGAGTCCTGGTCAGGGTTTAGCGCTGGACTCCAATCGCGACTGTTGGAGACGGCACGAACGATGCAGCAGGACCTTGCAGAGCACGTTGCTAGCGAGCAGATCGCCGATGACCTGAGGGCGCAGACGGCTCTCGCGACGGTGTTCGACGGCATCGCCGAGTTCGTTCCCATGTCCATGACGGATTGGACGGCGGGGTGGCGCGACCTGCTCCATGACGGCCGCAAGTACCTGGTGTTGTTCGACCGCACGTTTACTCGAGAGCAGCCGGGCGCTGATGACAAGGGCGAGGAGTTGCTCGGCGAGCTTGTCGGGGAGGTGTCGGTCAATGTGTGGGCTGGGCTCCTGACCCGCCACGCGAACGACGAAGCATCCGAACGTGACCTGACGCATTCGTTGAGACAGAGATTTCCTGCGCACGCTGATCGGCTCATCGCCATCGGCAAGTTTCGTACCAGCTCGTTGCAGCTCCTCCCAGCCGGTCTCCGTGCATTGTTGCTCGTGCGCGAGTTGGGTGCCTATCGGAAGCTGGTTGGGGAAGCTCTCGATGCCGCGGCACAGGCGGCTGCTTCGGCGTTCTCTGAACTGAGCGACTACGCGGTCGTCGAAGCGATCGCGGTAGCGCAGGAGGAGGGAAGTTTTGAACTCGACCATCCGTTGCGGCTCGCTCACCACGCCCACTCCGGCACGCTTGCTGTATCGCTCCGAGATGACTCGTTCGCTTCTGAGAGCTTGCCAGCACTCCGGGGCGCCTCGGTCGGCGCGTTCCGCAATGCCGAAAGCGATGCTGCTCAGATCCGTGCTCTCTTGCGGGCAGACACGTTCGAGGCAGACGAGCATGTGAATCGGCTCGGCCTGCCTGTGGAGATCGGCGACATATTCCGGATGCAGCCGCCTCCAGGCGGCGAGGCCAAGACCTTCATCCTTCTCGGTCAGGCATGCGACCTGTCGGTGCGATCGAAGGGACTTCGGACGCCGGAGATCAGAACCGTGACTTTGTCCAGGATCTTGCACGCCGCGGATGGCGGAACGGGCGGGAGCCGTCACGAAATCGGCTACCTTGAGGCCGGAAGCGACCAGCGATGGGCTATCGACCTGCGTGCGGGCTATGACCTGATGGTCCCAGTGTGCGTTCTCGATGCCACAGTCTTTAATGAGGACGGGCGCAGTGTGATCGCACTGGACTACGTCGAGTCGCGTCCGATGGCGGCGTCCTGGCTTGCACGGCTGGTGGCGCTCCAGAAGCAGGCTAAGAAGGCGATCGACACCTACGCCAGCTATGAAGGACAGTTGAAGAAGGTGTCGAGCCGAGACAAGATCCTGGCCTCGGTTGCCGCCGACCTCACTGCGGGCTCGACGGACCCCAAGTCTGGCGTCTCAGTTCAGATCGACTCACAGGCGAAAACCGTCACTTATGGCCTAGCCAGGGTCGGCCGGCTCCGGTCCGAAATCGCGATGCGGACGGCCGACATGGCGGCTCAGTATCGAAGTAGGCCGGCGTTTGAACTTGGGTTGGTACGGGAGACGGTTACCTAGCGAGCCTTGACGGTCACAAGGATGTGCTCCTTGCTCATCGTGGCACCGCTGTGATTGGTCGCAGCCATGCGCTTGCGCTTCTGGGGCAGGATCCGGTCGATCACCAGGATCGAGTCATGGCCGTGTAGTGCAAGAAAGTCCTTAGTGATTCGGACCAGCGGGACAGCCTGCTTGCCTACTCGGCGCTCGCCGAGAGTCCAGAAACTGAAGCCACTGACCCTGAGCGGAGACGTCGCGCGGCCAAGAGCAGCCTCGTAGTCCCGCGAAAACGCAACTACCTTCTTCAGGAGGTCGGGCCGATTGTCGATCAACGGCAAGAAGTCAGCCAGAGCCGAGGACTTCTCTTCGATCTCAGCCCGGTCCTTGAGCGCACCAATCTTCGAGCCTCCCAAACTCAACGAGTCGATGCGCGCCGTTGACTCAAGCAGTGTCTCGTCAAATGAACCAACAAGGTCGTTGCGGGGGATCCACTGAAGCGGGAGATAACTGTGCTGACCGTACGTAACAGTCGTCCCGTTGTCGCCATATGGGGGAGACGACATGATCGCGTCCGCGCTACCTGGGCCGATAATCTCGCTCAGGATCGATGCGCGCTGAATGTTCACGACAGGCGCAGAAGATCGCGTCGAATCTGGCTGCGCTCGCGCAATCCTTGTCCAATGCTCGCCGGCCCGGGTCGAGTTGGTCTTCCCGATCGACTCGAACATGTTAATGGCTTGGGGACGGCGATTCGAGAGATCGGTTGCAGAGTAGCTGTGGAGTTTGACGGTCGAGGTGCGGGAGTTCGACACCAAGCGAACCGTTTCGGCCATGCATACCCAGAGGAACCGCCGCATCTCTAGGTCGCCATCCGCCTGGATGGCGGCGCGCAACTTGGACAGCTCTCCGCGAACGATCGGTTGAAACCACTTCTCCACGCCGATGAAGGCATGCTCTTCAACGATCGAGCTCTGGCGGGCAGCCGCCACGACCCTGGTAACGGCGGCCAATGCGTCCGCAGCACTTGGGGGAGCCGCCTTGACGTGGCTGAGGAGCACCGCCATCGGATTGATGTCGACACCGTGAAAGTCCAGGCCTCGGTAGATCGACTCGAGCAGCACGGTTCCTGATCCCATGAACGGGTCGTAGACCCTCCTCACCGATGGATCGGCGGTGAGAAGGTCATCGAGGAGGGCGCCCTGGAGCTCAGGAACCATCATGGCCGGGTACTGGAAGAAGGCATGGCCCCCGCCGCGGCGCGGCGAGTCGGCGAAGTCCCAGTAACCCGGGCACCCAGTTTCGCGCTCGCGAATGAGTCGTTCGAGAGTTTCGGCGGCGGTGGGGGTCGCTGCCCGGGCGACAGACGACATACGGTCCCTCTCGACTAGATCGGTCGGAGTCTATCTACTCGACTACCTCCGATGTGCGCCATCAGCCGCAGGCGCGCCGGGCGTGGTCCCTACGCTCCGGCCTTGGCGTGTTACCCGAACCAGCGCCTCGACCTCCACTCGGAGCAGGTCGAGCCTGAAGCGTCCGCGGATGTCGGTGCCCGACGACACGAGGGCTCGGATTGGGCTCTCTTTGATTCGCAGAGGCCCGCAACCGTGCACCGAAGCGCTCAGGCTCAACAAGCAGTATCGGCGCAGGCCAGGGCGCATTTCGTCTGCTGAGCGCAGTCGATCGCAACGGATCGCACTTACGCACAGGCCATGAACTTGTTTCCGATGACGCATCACGTCGAATGCGTCGCTTTGCTCACCGGAACCGGTCCTGACCTGCGGTAATGCGATTCCCGCGGAGCAGGTCGAGAGCCGAAGTCTGGCCTTAAGGCTCACTTTGAGGCCCTTATGGCTCGCTTTGAGGCCGCGGAGCGGGCGCTCTACCCAGGGGCCGCTATCCAGCCTCCTGGGGGAGTGCAGTCGCGGCGGAATGCCCCAGCTGGATGGCTGTCCAAGCTGCTCCTACACCTCTGCGCCAGACCTCGATAAGGGCTTGCTTTGATTCGCAAACGCGCGCAACACGGGTCCTAGGCCAGCTATCCACGAGACCGGCATCGGCGCAGGTCAAAGACCGGTTGCGCCTCAAGAACTCAGTCGACCGCAAAGGATTGCGTTCGTGCTCAGCGTCCGACACCCGTTCCCGATGACCAGCCATCTGCGTTGCGTGGCCCTGCTGGAGAGAACCGGCCTTGACCTGCGGGAACGTGATTCGGTGCGAAGTCGCTGACCTCTGCGAACCCGCCTTTTGGCGCACCTTGGGCTCGCCATTGGCGCAAGGCCAGCTTTTGTGATGCTGCTCGGACCCCGTACCGCCCGGCGTGTTGGAGACCATCTGTCGGCGATCGATAGCGTTTCGCGATCCGGGTATCGGGCAACGGTGACGCAGATCCTTCCAGGAATGCGGCTTGGGCTTGACCGACAGGTCATCGTTGATCGTGGAGGCGAGTCTCTCGCCGAAATTGTGTCGACCATGATTGGCTACGTCGTGCCGAGGCTCGACCTCGCTGCCGTCGTTAAGGAATTACGGCGGCTCGGCCCGGCTGGAGGGGTCGACCACCTGGCGCCTGACAGTGTCGTCGGTCGTGGATCTCACATATTCACGTCAGGACATCACCCTCCCTTTCGCAGTGAACTGGCCATGCGCTGACTGAGCCCAGTCTTTGGTGACGAGGGTGAGCATGCGCGGCTCTTGCAGCGTTCAAGTCGCATCGTGGCGGCCAAATTGTCTGAACGCCAGTGCGGTGGGTGACGCAGGAGTGCTATGGATCAGTCCACCCGCGCGGCGGCGGCAAGGAGGCAGAATGGATTCGACGGGTGTACCGGCGAGCGTGTGGCTGCTGACCGTGCTCTTGCTGACCGTCATGGTGGCAGTCGACCTCGGTCTGCACGTGCGCCGGCCGCATTGCCCGACGCTGCGCGAGTCAGCGATCTGGTCGGCGGGCTACGTGGGGATCGCCTTGGTGTTTGGGCTGGCGGTCCTGGCCTACGCCGGCCCCGCGTCCGCCGCTGCGTTCTACGCCGGGTACGTGACCGAGAAGGCGCTGTCGGTGGACAACCTGTTCGTCTTCCTCGTCATCGTCGCCGCGTTCCGTGTACCTCGCGAGCACCAGCAGAAGGTGCTGCTCTACGGCGTGGTCCTGGCGCTCGTCGTTCGGACGGGCTTCATCTTCCTCGGCGTCGCGCTCATCGAGAGGTTCTCATGGACGTTCTACGTCTTCGGGCTCGCTCTGTTGTTGACCGCAGGCAAGTCACTGCGCCCTCCGGCCAAGACAAGCAGTAGCAGGCCAGACGCGGCGACGCACACACCCCGGACCGCGCGCTGGGCGCGTCGTCTGCTGCCCGACATGGCCGAGTACGACGGAGAGCGACTCGTCACCCGGCGCTTGGGCAGGTGGCAGGTCACCCCGCTGCTCGCGGTGCTGGTGGCCATCGGCGCCACCGACCTGCTGTTCGCGCTCGACTCCATCCCGGCGATCTTCGGGCTGACCCAGAACGTCTACATCGTCTTCACCGCCACCGCCTTCTCCCTGCTCGGACTGCGACAGCTCTACTTCCTCCTCGACGGCCTGCTGGAGCGTCTGGCGTACCTCGCGTACGGGTTGGCGGCCATCCTCGGGTTCATCGGCATCAAGCTGATGCTGCACGCCCTGCACGAGAACACCGTGCCCTTCATCAACGACGGTCAACCCGTGCCGGTCCACGAGGTCGGTACCGGGACGTCACTGCTGGTCATCCTCGGCATCCTGACCGTGACGGTGGTCGCGTCGCTGACCAGCCGGCGGGCGCGCTCGTTGGGAGCGCTCGCCACAGCCGAACGCCAAGTCCGCGCCTACCTGGACCCCGCGTACACCAAGGACCCGGCCGAACGAGAACGACTCCTCGAACAGATCCGCGCTCAAGCGGGCATCGTGCGGAGCACGCCGAGCGGTGCTCGTGCCCTGGACCGAGCCAGTGACGAGTTGCATGCCGTCCTCTCGGACACGGTGTCGCGGCCATAGCGCGTCGCAGCGCACCCACCGCGCAGCGCACGCCCCTCGAAGCACTGCGAGCACGCGCACCACGTGCCCCGTCGCGCTTGCGGTATGGCACACGGACGCATGTGCCGGCCGTCCGGACATCGCGCCGCGGTGACGGTCAGGTCGTGGCGGGGGAGGGCTGCATGACGCGATCCCACTCACCGAGCGTGGCCGCCGCGGAAGCGGCGTCGGTGAAGAATTCCACCAGCATCCGGTGCGGGTCTGGTGCGCTGCGCACGGACTCGTAGGGCAGCACGAACTCAGAGAGGCGAGGGTCGTAGTGCCCACCGGCGACGGTCGCCCGGTCGAAGCCGGGAGGCTCGGGGTAGGCGTAGGCGTAGAACACGCCGCCATCGTCGCCGCCGGGCCAGTAGCCGCAGCTGCTGAGCTGGTGGCTGTACGCCTCCCGCATCACCCAGTCCGGGCAGTTCGGGACGCCTCCGGGATGGGCGGGCGCCGGGCGCCCAGAGAACCTGGTTTGCGCGAGGTCGAACGAGCCCCAGAAGAAGTGAACCGGGCTGTTCTTCCCCTTGAACCCAGCTGAGACGTCATGCAAGGCCCGGTGGGTGTGAACGAAAGCGGTCCACAGGTCGACCGCGTACGCCGCGTCGTACTCGCCGGGCGCGGTGTCGTCCGGGAACGGGATCGCCACCTGCACCTCCACGGGCCTGGGGATGATCCGCACCTCAATCCCGAGGCGTGTCAGGGTGTGCATGAGCTCGGCGTAGAAGTCGGCCACCGATCGCGGATACAAGTCGACGTCGGCTTGTTCGCCGGTCACGGTCTCGACGAGAAGCTGCTGGGCACGGAAGTCGAAGGTGAGCTCGAACGGCAGCACGGGGTGCTGTATCAACGAGGTGGTCAGCCCCCGCGCCGACACGTACAGCGGGACGTGCCACCAGTGGTTGAGCGCTGAGCCGGTGGACATCCGGATCTTGCCGACGATCTGCGTCCACATGTGAAGGCTGCGCATGGTGCCGCGCCCGTCGGCGTTCGCTAGGTCGGGCCAGGCAACGGTGCGCTGTTCAACGAGGGACACGTCGTCCAGTCTCATCAACGCGCACGCGACCCGGCATCGGCCACATGACTGCACCCGGGGACACCGCTGTCCCCTTCCTAGACGAGGGCGGCGTCCTTGCCCTCGAGGGCCATCGCGGGGGGACAGTCGAGGGGACAGCTGCGGTGCGCCGCGAGCATTCCGGTGCGGTGCATCTGCTCCACGTGGCGGCGACCGGGCAGCCAGAGCGCCGCGACGCCAGCGCACACCAGCAGGCCTGCGCACCACCACAACCCTTGCGCGAGACCGGCACCGAATGCCTCGGCGTCTGTCAGGCCCCGGCTCCCGAACCCTGCGAGCAGCGGCAACGCCGCCACGATGGCCAGGTTCCCGACACGCGCTACGGCGTTGTTGATGCCGCTGGCGATGCCGACATGAGCGTCGGGTGCGGCCGCGAACACCGCGACGGCAATCGGTGCGAGCGTCATGGCCATGCCAGCGCCGACCGCACTGATCCCGGGCAGTACCGCGTACATGTAGGAGCTGTCCGCGGAGATGGTGGTCAGGCCAGCCATGCCGGCGGCAGCGGTCACGCTGCCGATGGCCACCGTGCGGCGTGGTCCGACGCGTTGAGCCCATCGGGTGGACCGCGCGGAGAAGGACAGCAAGACCAGGCTCAGTGGCGCTGTCGCAAGACCGGCTTCCCACGGCGCGTAGCCGGCGACCAACTGCAACCCGATGACGACGAGGAACAAGCAGCCACCGACTCCGGCGTAGACCGCGAACGTCACGGTCGTCACGGCGGCGAAGACGCGGGTGCCTGCCAGCTCGGGCGGCACCATCGGGTGAGCGATCGAGCGTTCGTTGACGACGAACCCGACGGCTGCGGCGACCGCGACCACCAGCGCGGCGACCACGGTCGTGTCGACACCGGAGGGGGCAGCGACCAGGGCATAGCTCAGCCCTAGCAGCGCAGCGGCGGCGAGCACCGTGCCTCCGGAGTCGAAGCGGGCCTTGGGAGTGTCCGCGCGCGTCTCGGGGACCGCTCGCAGCGCTGCGACGATGGCGACCACGGCGAGCGGCACGTTCACGCAGAACACCCACCGCCAGCTCGCGGCGTCCACGAGGATCCCCGCGAGCAGCGGCCCTACCGCTCCGGCGATCCCGGTCAGTCCGGCCCACAAGCCGATTGCGCGGGACCTTTGGTCGGGAGGGAAGCTGACCTGGACTACTGCCAACGTCGCTGGGACCAGGAGGGCTGCCCCGAGTCCTTGGACAACTCGAGCGGCGATCAGCAGCTCCAATCCGGGGGCCATGGCGCACAGGGCGGTGCCGACGGCGAACAGCGCGGCGCCCCACACCATCACTCGCCGTCGTCCCCACCGGTCGGCGAGAGCGCCCCCGCACAGCAACAACGCAGCGAGCGGCAGCGTGTACGCGTTCACCACCCACTGCAGTTGGGCCAGCGACGCTCCGGTGTCGGTCCCGATGGCCGGCAGCACCACGTTCACGGCCGTCAGGTCGAGGATCGGCATCGCTCCGGCGGTGCCGGCGGCGATCCTCACCCAGCGGCCTCGCACCGACTCCAGACGCACCTCCGCCTCGGGAGGTCGAGCAGCGTCAGCGGCGTCAGTGCGGGCTTGTGGCACCCTCGGCGGGGCGGCGCTGTCGTCAAGTCCACCGGTGCTGGACATGGCCCGTCCTCTCTCCCAGGAGTGCTTCCCGGGACAGGGCACCGCACCGCCTTGCTCACCCGCATCACCTGAATGCAGGGCACAACGAGAGACCGACGCACGCCGGGTGGAGCGGTGCCGGAGCGCGCGGCGTCCAGTTGTGGCGCGTGACCTCGTTCGGTGCTGGTTGACCGTTGCCGGTGGATCTGCTGTGTTCAGGTGATGTAGCGACGACCCGCTCGGGGTGGACTGGGCCCAGTGACCCGCTCGGCCAGAGCCCGGTACGCGCCCCTGTGCGGCTCTGGCCGAGCCCTTCTTGCGAGAGGACCTGCCATGAAGCCCACCGTCGTCTTGGTTCACGAAGCGTTCGCGGAGTCGTCGAGCTGGAACCGTGTCATCGACGCGCTGCTCAGTCACGGGCACCCGGTAGTCGCGGTGGCCAACCCGTTGCGCGGTGTCGTGCAGGACGCGGCGGCGGTCACCGACGTCGTGCGCGCCATCGCGCGGCCCGTCATCCTGGTCGGTCACTCCTACGGCGGTGCCGTGATCACCAACGTGGAGCGCAGCGCCGCGGACATCCGGGCGCTGGTCTACGTCGCCGGGTTTGCTCCTGACGCCGGCGAGTCCTGCGCCGACCTGTCGAGCATGGAGCCCGGCAGCACCCTTGGACCCACCCTGCAGTTCGTCGACCACGGCCAGCACAGCCGCGACATGTACATCGCGCAGGACAAGTTCCATGACCAGTTCTGCGCCGATCTGCCTCGCCGGGAGGCCGAGCTCCTGGCCGTGACGCAACGCCCGTGCACCGAAGCGGCCCTCAACGACCCGTCGGGCCCGGATCCGCTGTGGAAGGACATCCCCAGCTGGTTCATCTACGGCGACGAGGACCGCAACATCCCGGCTCGCGCCCACGCCTTCATGGCCGAACGCGCGGAGTCGCGCTTCACCATGGCCATCACCGGTGCCTCCCATGTGGTCGGCATGGCTCACCCGCACCGCACCGCCGAGATGATCCTCGAGGCGTCCAAGTCCACCGACCTGGTCGACGCCGGTCACGACTGACGCGCACCCACCGACGCCCCTTTCCTTATCTCGTCGGTTCCGCCGGGGCGCCACCCCCACAACCACGCTCGTCCCAGTTCTCGAACCACCGCCCCGCTTACCGCACCAGGAGTCACACATGCCCACCATCACCACCGCAGACGGCACCGAGATCTTCTACAAGGACTGGGGCACCGGGCGCCCCGTCGTGTTCAGCCACGGGTGGCCCTTGAACGCGGACGCCTGGGACAACCAGGCCAAAGCGGTCGCAGATGCCGGCTACCGGGCGGTGGCTCACGACCGCCGCGGTCACGGCCGGTCCACACAGACCTGGGACGGCCATCACATGGACCAGTACGCCGACGACCTCGCGGAAGTCATCGAGCAGCTGGACCTGCGCGACGCGGTCCTCGTCGGGCACTCCACCGGCGGGGGAGAGGTGACCCGCTACCTGGGCCGTCACGGCACCGACCGGGTCGCCAAGGCCGTCCTGCTGGGCGCGATCCCGCCGCTGATGCTGCGCACCGACGCGAACCCCGAAGGCACACCGATCGACGCGTTCGACAGCCTTCGCGCCGGCGTCGCCGACGACCGGTCGCAGTTCTACGCCGACCTGTCCGTGCCCTTCTACGGCGCAAACCGCGACGGCGCCGACGTCTCGGAGGGACTTCGCCGCTCGTTCTGGCTGTGGTCCATGCAGGTCGGCGTCAAGGCAGCCTTCGACTGCATCCAGGCGTTCTCCGAGACCGACTTCACCGACGATCTCGCCAAGATCGACATCCCCGTCCTGGTCGCCCACGGCGACGACGACCAGATCGTGCCCATCGCGGCGTCCGCCACCAAGACCGCCGAGGCGCTCACCCAAGGAACGTTGAAGGTCTACCCCGGCGCTCCGCACGGCCTGCACGGCGACTTCGAGCAGGAGTTCACCAACGACCTGCTCACCTTCATCAAGGAGTGAGCCGGGAGGGAAGTGTCGTCATGACCGCACCGGCCAGCCGCATGGCGCATCGAGACGGCCTCACCGGCCGTCTGCAGCGCACCGAAGTCCAGCGCCTCCCGTCGTCCATCCCTGGGCGCGACATCGTCCAGGTCCTCACCCAGATCCCATCCCAAACCGAGTCCGGGTGGCACACCCATCCCGGCGAGGAGGTCGGCTACATCATCGCCGGCCACGTCGAGATGATCGTCGGAGACGACCCGCCTCTCGCCCTGGCGGCCGGTGACGGCTTCACCGTTCCTCCCGACGTCGCGCACAACGCCCGCGACGTGGGCGACCATGTCGGGGTCATGTTGTCGACCTACTTGGTGCGAACGGGCGAACCCGTTGCGACGCTCCATCCGGCCCCGGCCAAGGCGCGCTGAGCGGCTGCTGCCCACACGGTGTCGTGTGGACAGCAGCCGCTGAGCCAGCGCCGCCTCAACGCCGGGTAGGTTGGCCGCTCAGTCCTCCGAGGTCGCGCACCGCCGCAGCACCGCGCTCACCTGCGCATCGCGGCGGCCGGCGCGGGCGCTCTCGCGAGGGCCAGGCAAGCTCAACACGCGGTCAGCGCAGAGGTGGTCCCTCCACCGGACGGACTCCGTAACGCAGGCTGATGTCCAGCAGCACCGCAGGGTCCGGAGGGCCTTGGAGGGAGGCGAAGTACTCGGCCTGCTTGGAACATGCCGGTGAGTCCGGGCGAGCTGATCAGGCCTAGCGTCCAGACCTCCTCGTGACCGAGGTTGGCGAAGACGTGGGGGACCTCGCGCGGTAGCCAGATGAAGCTCTCGGGTCCGACCTCGTGACGCTCGTCGCCAACCTCGACCGTCAGGACACCGGCAACGACGTAGATGCCCTCGTCCTCGTGCGTATGGACGTGACGTCCCGGGCCCGGTGCTCCAGGCGCGATGCGCCCGTCCCCGAGCGCCATGCCGTTGCTCCGGCTGCCGTCCGCGACCACGCGCCACGGTCGCGACCGGTCGACGGGAGGGCCGACGACGAGAGGGTCGAAGGTCGTCATGGCTGCAGCACCATGCGCTCGAGACTCGCACTGCGCAGTCGTTGTGACAAGGCTGTTTGCGAGCCTCTGCAATGGCGGACACGTCCACTCCCGAGGCGTCCAGCGCGACGCTGGTCCGGTCATCGGCGCGTGCCCGGAAGGTCTGGTGTGCCGCCTGGTGAGCGGCCGCATGTCTGGGGGCGCCTGTTAGATGACGAGGTTCAAGAGGAGCACTACGACCAAGCCTACGACCGAAATGGCCGTCTCCATCACCGACCACGACTTGATTGTCTGGCCGACGGTCAGGCCGAAGTACTCCTTGACGAGCCAGAAGCCGGCGTCGTTCACGTGGCTGAAGAACACGGAGCCGCACCCGATGGCCAGGACGAGCAGCGCGAGCTCAGGCGCGCCGAGCGTGGCCGCGGCGCCACTGACGATGCCGCTGGCCGTGATGGTTGCGACGGTCGCCGAACCAGTCGCCAGTCGAACCCCGACCGCGACCAGCCAGCCGAGCAGCAGCACCGAGATGCCGGAGCCTTCGGCCCAATCCCCGATGACGTTACCGACACCGGCGTCGACGAGCACGGTCTTGAACCCGCCGCCGGCCGCGACGATGAGCAGGATCGACGCGATGGCCGGAAGGCCGGAGCCCAGCGACTTCTCGACGTGCTTGCGGTCCATCCCGGTACGGAACCCGAGGAACCACATCGAGACCAGCACCGCAGCCAGCAGCGCCACGGACGGAGTGCCGATGAAGACCAACGTCTTCAGCACAGTGCTGTCCTCGTTTTCGATCGTCAGCTCGGCGATAGCGCGAGCCAGCATCAGGACCACCGGCAAGGTCACACACAACACCGCGGCCAGGAAGCTGGGTCGTCGTGAGCTCGCACCGGACGGCGGCGGTGGCTCCATCACGTCGTCGCTCCACTGCCCGGACGCACCGGAATTGGGCGCGGTGGCCGCCGCCGGTGCGGGGGATTGCCCCGACGGCACGGCGACGGCCCCGGCCAGCGCGGAGGCTCGCGCCGGGACCCACACCTCGATGGCGCGAGCGAGCAGCGGTCCGCACACGATCAGGGTGGGGATCGCCACCACGAGCCCGAGGAGCAGAGTGAGCCCCAAGTCGGCGCCGAGGTTGTCGATGGCGACCAGCGGTCCGGGGTGTGGGGGAACGAGGGCGTGGAGGATGGACAGTCCGGCCAACGCCGGGATGCCGACGCGCATGAGGGGCACGTCGAGTTTCACCGCGACGAGCAGGACCACCGGGACGAGCAGCACGACGCCGACCTCGAAGAACAGTGGGAGGCCCAAGATGGCGGCGATGGCGGCCATCGCCCACGGCAGCCCGGTCGCGCCGACGCGACCGATGATGGTGTCGACGATCGTGTCGCTGCCCCCGGAGTCGGCCAAGATGGCACCGATCATTGCGCCGAGGGCGATCAGCAGGCCGACCGCTCCGACCGTCGCCCCGAACCCGAGAGTGAAGCTGGCCACGATGTCGAGGGGGGCGACCCCGGCCACGCCTCCCATGACGGCGGCGCCGAGGATGAGGGAGATGAACGGGTGCATCTTCGCCCAGACGATCAGGACCACCACGGTCGCGATGCCGAGCAGCGCGGCGATGATGAGTTGGGCGTTGCTGGCGTCGGTCAGTGCGCTCTCGGCGAGGAGCAAGGTCTGGGGGTTCATCGTGTTCCTGTCATCTGGTGAAGGTCGAGTGCGTCGAGGACGTGGGCCAGCACGGCGTCGGGGTCGCCGTCGACGCAGACGGTGACTCCGGGCTCCTCGTCCTCGAGCGGCTCGAGGGTTTCGTACTGGCTGCGGAGCAGCGACGGGGGAAGGAAGTGCCCGGTGCGCTGGGCAATCCGTTCCGCGACCATGGGCTCTTCGCCGGCCAGGTGACAGAACCGCACTTGAGGCCGGTCTTCGCGCAGCAGGTCGCGATAGACCCGCCGCAGCGCGGAGCAGGTGACGATTCCGGACCGGCCGGCTGCGATCTCGGCGGACATGTAGTCGCCGATGCTGCGCAGCCACGGCCACCGGTCCTCGTCGGTGAGGGCTTGGCCCGAGCTCATCTTGGCGATGTTGGCAGCGGGATGGAAGCGGTCACCTTCAGCGAAGACCCACCCGGTGAGGGCGGAGACGCGTTCGGCGATCGTCGTCTTGCCGACGCCGGCGACTCCCATCATCACGATCTGCTGAACAGGTGCTGAGCTGGTCAAGGCCATGGTTCATGCTGACCGCGCCGTACGCGTTCGCGCGTCGGTTGATCGACTGCATCGCGTGACATGGTGGCGTGCCATGTCTGGTCGGATGACCGATGCTCGTGCGCTCGCGAACCGGGCACGCTCGCAGCATGGGCACCTCGATCGCTGCGCGAGCTGGCACCGGCATTGCCTGCGGGTGTGGTGGGCGATGAGCGTCGTGAGCAACGTCGTGTATCGACAGGGCCGCCGGCATGCCGCACCCGAGTCCCTCAATGCCACGTGGGAGCTGCTGCGACAACCAGCAGCGATGGCGTGGATCGACCTCCTCGACCCTGACGAGAACGAGATCATGGCGGTGGCATCCGAATTCGGCATCCATGCGCTGGCCGTCGAGGACGCGATGGACGCACACCAGCGACCCAAGCTGGAACGCTACGCAGACATCGTGTTCCTCGTGCTGCGCTGCGCCCGCCACGTCGAGTCGCGCCACCGGGTCGAGTTCGCCGAGCTGCACGTCTTCATCGGACACAACTTCGTCACCACGGTCCGCCAGCAGGCCGGACCCGACCTCCAGCGTGTACGGCGCGGGATGGAGAAATCGCCGGCGATGCTGAGCCTGGGTCCCGAGGCCGTCCTCTACGCCATCTTGGACCAGGTGGTCGACGAGTACGGACCGGTCGCCGATCAGCTGGAAGCCCGCATCGACGCCATCGAAGACCAGGTCTTCGCAGGTCAGGCCGAAGCCTCGCAGCGCATCTACGAGGCACTGCGAGACGTGACGGACTTCCAGCGCGCCACGCACCCACTCCTCGCCGTCCTGTCCGATCTGCGAGCCGACTACGCGGCGTCAGGCATGGACCAGGAGCTCCAGCACTGCCTGCGCAACGTGGAGGACCACGTCATCCACGTGGTCGACCGCATCGACGCGTTCCGCGCCATCTTGCAAGACATCCTCACCGTCAACGCCACCCTCGTGGCCCAGCGACAGAACGAGGAAGCCCGACAGCTCACCGCCGCCAGCCTGGTGCAGAACGAGGAGGTCAAGCGGATCTCGTCCTGGGCGGCCATCTTGTTCGCACCGACGCTGATCGGGTCCATCTACGGGATGAACTTCGCCCACATGCCCGAGCTGGGGTGGAGAGTCGCGTATCCCGCAGCCATCACCGCCATGGCGGTGGCCTCCGCGTCGCTGTACCTGCTGTTCAGGCGGCGCAACTGGCTATGACCGGACACCGCGGCGCAGCAGACATGCCAGGGCCACAGGCACCCGAGGCTGGGCGCTGCCTCCTGAGCTCCGGTGAGCGGGTGACGGCATGAAGACCCACGAGGAACTCCGCGCCCAGCTCGCCGCCACCCGTGAGTCCGACCTGGCGAAACGGTTGGCCGAAGCTCTGCGGAGGTCGTCGAAGTGACGCGCGACGACCACGGGTGTCCGGACTGGTTTCATCCCGAGCCGCGCGCGGGCGCTCAGCACCAGGACGCATCGCCGCGGCCCCAGCTCCTGCCACCGGGGTGGTGCCTTCGTGCTTCCCGTGCGGGTTGTCGACCGACACGAGCCCCTGCCGGTGGTCTGCGCCGCGTCCGCCGGCGCCCTGGTCACCCACCTGTGTCCGAAGAGCGCGAGTAGCGTCTCGTCATGCCGTCCGCCCAGGCCACGCTGGCGCCGCTGGTGTCCACCGCGATCGAGCACGCCTTCGGCACCGAGCACCGAGACGCGGACCCTGTGCTGCGCCCGAGCCAGTTCGCGGACCTCCAGTCCAACGCCGCCCTGCCACTGGCCAAGCGCCTCGGCATGCCACCTCGCGACGTGGCCGAACGCATCGTCGCCGCACTCGACGTTGACGACGTGTGCGACCGAGTCGAGATCAGCGGACCGGGCTTTATCAACCTGACGCTCAGTCAGGCGTGGCTGAGCTCCGCGACGCGCGTCCTAGTCTCGGATCCACGCCACGGCGTACCGCAGCCGACACCAGAGCGCATCGTCATCGACTACTCAGCACCCAACGTGGCGAAGGAGATGCACGTCGGACACCTCCGCACCACGGTCGTGGGCGACGCGCTGGCACGCCTGCTCGAACACCTGGGGCACACGGTGATCCGGCAGAACCACATCGGCGACTGGGGGACGCCCTTCGGGTTGCTGATCGAGCATCTCCTCGACGTCGGCGAGGGCTCCGACGATGCGCTGCTCGTCGAGACGGACCCGAACGCCTTCTACCAGGCGGCTCGCCGGAAGTTCGATGCTGACCCGGAGTTCGCAGCGCGTGCCCGCACGCGCGTCGTCGCCCTGCAAAGCGGCGACCCCGAGACGCTGCGGCTGTGGAAGGAGCTGCTGGACTTGTCGAAGCAGTACTTCAACGCCATCTACTCGCGACTCGGAGTCAGCCTCAGCGACGCCGACCTGGCTGGCGAGTCCTCCTACAACGACGACCTTCCCCGGGTCACCGCCGAGCTGATCGACGCGGGGATCGCCACGATCAGCGACGGCGCACTCTGCGTCTTCCTCGACGGCTTCACCGGTCGGGAAGGCAAGCCGCTGCCGCTCATCATCCGCAAGTCGGACGGCGGGTACGGCTACGCCACGACGGACCTCGCCACAGTGCGCCACCGTGTCCGGAACCTGTCCGCAGACCGCATCCTCTACGTCGTCGGGGCACCCCAGTCGTTGCACCTCGAGATGGTGTGGGCGACGGCCCGCAAGGCGGGGTGGCTGCCGGACGACGCTCAGCCCGTGCACGTCAAGATCGGCAACGTCCTCGGCCCAGATCGCAAGATCCTCAAGACCCGTTCGGGGGCACCACTGCGGCTGATGGCGCTGCTGGACGAGGCCGTCGCCACCGCCGACGCCACGATCGCCGCCGATCGCCCGGGAATGTCCGCGGCAGAGCGCGCGAGGTTGGCCCCTAGGGTCGGCGTCGGGGCGGTGAAGTACGCGGACCTCTCCGTGGCCCACGACAGCGAGTACGTCTTCGACCTCGATCGCATGGTCGCGCTCAACGGCAACACGAGCCGCTACCTTCAGTACGCGGTCGCACGCACCCGATCCATCTTCCGCAAGGCTGACGACACCGCGATGGACCTCGACTCCATCGCGATCACCCAGACCGAAGAACGCGCACTGGCGATGTCCTTGTTGGAGTTCGGCGACGTCATCGCCGAGGTGGGTCGTGCGCTCGAACCGCACCGTCTGTGCACCTACCTGTTCGACCTGGCCCAGACCTACTCGGTGTTCTACGAACAGTGCCCCATCCTCAAAGCCGCCCCGCACGTTCACGCGTCCCGGTTGGCGTTGACAGGACTCACCCGCGACGTTCTCGTCCGCGGACTGCACCTGCTCGGGATCGAAGCCCCCGCGACCATGTGACCCCGCACAGCGACGTCGGTGCACGTGACCGGGAGAAGCGGACCACTGTTCGTGCAGTCCTGGGGCATCTTGCGCGACGAGGGTGGCCCGGGTGTCGACGTGTGCGGATGAACGGTCGCCACGTCGCAAGTGGAGACGAAGGACCGTCGGCTGACCGATGATCCGGGTCGCACATCGGACCTAGGTTCGTGGTACCGGACAACGTTCGCCGGCAAGGAGACAGGAGACACGGCCATGTGGGTTACCGAGCAGACGAGCAGGACGACGCACTTGTCCCACGACCGTCCCTGTCCCTACTGCGGCCACGCGCTGCACACCTTCCTCCCCTGTTCGGAGACGTGCCGGTGCGTGCCGACCTTAGGCCCGTGCTCCACGGTCGCCATCTAGGGACCGGACCGCCGAGCAAGCCCCACCGTCGCAGCCGGGAGCCAGGACCACGTCTCGGCAGCACGCAGGAGCCACGATGTTGTCGGTCAGTTCGCGGATTACGGTTCCTGCCGGCAGCGGTTGAGCAGGGGTGGGCCGCTCATTCGATGAAGCCGGGGGCAGCGCCTTCCGCGAGCTTGAGGCGGGTCCACACGTTCATGTTGACGACCACGCCGACGATCTCAAGGATGGCCGACTCGTCGAAGTGGGCGGCCAGGTCGCGGTGCCGCGCCTCAAAACTGCGAGACACCTGCGGATCGGCGAGCAAGGTGAGCGCCTCGGTGTACGCCAGCGCGGCCCTTGTCGCAGGGTCGTGGAAGTCCGTCTCCCACCAGGCGCTCAGCGTGTCGATCACCGGATCGGCTATGCCGGCCGCACGCGCCGCGGCGTGATGCAGCTCGAGGCAGTAGGCACAGTGGTTGATCTGGGCCACGCGCAGCCGCAGCAGCTGCGCGAGTCGCGGCTCCACCGTCAGGACTGCCGTGTAGCCGAAGGTGTCAGCGCCGTGGCGACCCAGATGCGTCAGAGCGTCATTGCCGGCGGTGTCGACGCGGCGCAGGCGGTACCGGGTTGCGCCCGGAGTTGTGCGCGGGGGAGAGGCGGCGGGCTCCGACACCTCGGGGATCTGCGGCGGATCTTGTTCCATGTGGGCCTCCGGTCGTCGCGGGGATCGGGCCGAGTCCCGATGGCGTCGCGGCCAGCCTTCCTCGCTTGCGCCGTCCCCGGCATCGGTCAAGACACTGCACGCGGGCGCGCATCCGCGCACCAGGGCGGGCGGAAGCGTCGTTGCACGCCGCCCGACGCACGCCCGCGCCGACAGGTCGGCGCAGTCGTTCAGCCGATGCCGTTGGACGTCAACCGGCGAAACACTCCAAGGGCGGCGGCAGATGCCGTTGCGGCGCCTCGCCCGCGGTGGGGCCCTACTGAGACGACGATCGGAGAGCTCATGAACGAGTCGCTCGAGACTGCAGTCCTGGCTGGCGGATGCTTCTGGGGCATGGAGGAGCTGATCCGCAAGCGCCCAGGTGTCGTGTCCACGCGTGTCGGCTACACCGGCGGAACGGTGCCGAACGCCACGTACCGCAACCATGACGGGCACGCGGAGGCCATCGAGATCCTCTTCGACCCGGTGCAGACGTCGTTTCGCGACCTGCTGGAGTTCTTCTTCCAGGTCCACGACCCGACGACCAAGAACCGGCAGGGCAACGATGTCGGCACCAGCTACCGGTCGGCGATCTTCTACACCAACGAGGAGCAGCGCCAAGAAGCCGAGCGCACGATCGCCGACGTCGACGCGTCGGGGCTGTGGCCGGGGAAGGTGGTCACCGAGGTGACACCGGCCAGCGAGTTCTGGCTCGCGGAGATCGAGCACCAGGACTACCTGCAGAAGAACCCGTACGGCTACACCTGCCACTTCGTTCGCGAGGGATGGAAGCTCCCCGAGTCGAGCCGGCAAGCGTGAGCCGCGCCCGAGCGGCCCACCCACACGCACCGCATCGCACCCCGTGGTCGACCAGATGAGGGACGAGCCCATGCTGAGGCGCGCTGAAGTGGACGATCTGGTCGGCCGGTTGGCCGCCCCCGCCGAGGACGAGGTCGCCGCGCTCGACGCGTGGTGGCGGGCGAACAACTACCTCACCGTCGGTCAGATCTACCTGATGGCCAACCCGCTGCTGAACGAACCGCTGGCCGTCGAGCACATCAAGCCGCGGCTGCTGGGCCACTGGGGCACCAGCCCTGCGTTGTCGTTCATCTACGCCCACACGTCGCGACTGATCCGCGAGACCGGCCAGGAGGTGCTGTACCTGACCGGGCCGGGCCACGGTGGCCCGGCCCTGGTCGCCGCGGGCTACCTCGAAGGCACGTACACGGAGGTCTACCCCGACGTCACGCTGGACACTGAGGGGATGCGCCGGCTGTTCCGGCAGTTCTCCGCCCCGGGCGGCATCCCCAGCCACGTGTCGGTGACCACTCCCGGCTCGATCCATGAAGGCGGGGAGCTCGGCTACGTCCTGGTGCACGCGTTCGGCGCCGTGATGGACAACCCCGACCTCCTCGCCCTGGCGATCGTGGGGGACGGCGAAGCCGAGACCGGGCCGCTCGAAGGATCATGGAAGGGCATCTCGTTCCTCAACCCGGTCCGCGACGGCGCCGTGCTGCCTGTCCTGCATCTCAACGGCGCCAAGATCGCCGGCCCGACGGTCCTGGCGCGCAAGGACCCGGCCGAGGTGCGCTCGCTGCTCGAAGGCCACGGGTACGAGGTCCTCGAGGTCGAGGGCGAAGACGTCCCCGGCATGCACTACCGCTTCGCCGCCGCGCTCGCCCAGGCGTGGGGACGCATCCGCACCATCCAGGAATCGGCGCGCAGCGGCGACTGGGACGGCACCCGACCCCGGTGGCCGCTGATCGTGCTCCGCACCCCCAAGGGCTGGACCGGCCCCGACGTCGTCGACGGTGTCCAGGTGCGCGGCACCCACCGAGCACATCAGGTACCGCTGTCAGGGGTGCGCGAAAACCCCGAGCACCTGCGGCTGCTGGAGGAGTGGCTGCGCTCCTACGGCCCCGAGGAGCTGTTCGACGCCGACGGGAGTCCGGTCGACCTCGTGCGCCGCGTCACCCCGACCGGTGCCTTGCGGATGAGCGCGACCCCGCACGCCAACGGCGGGCTCTTGACGCAACCCCTGGACCTCCCAGATCACCGCGACCACGCGGTGGACGTCCCCGCCCCCGCCACCGTGCGGCACGAATCGACCCGCCAGCTCGGCGAGCTGCTGCGGGAGACCTACCGGCGCAACCCGCACACGTTCCGGCTGTCCTCCCCGGACGAGACCACCAGCAACCGTCTCGGTGCGGTCCTCGAGGCCTCCGACCGGGCGTTCGCCGAGCCGACCACCGCCGCCGACGACAAGGTGTCACGCGACGGCCGGGTGATGGAGGTGCTCTCCGAGCACAGCTGCCACGGCTGGCTCGAGGGCTACACGCTCACCGGCCGGCACGGCATGTTCGCCACCTACGAGGCGTTCGCAATGGTGAGCGCCTCGCAGACCATCCAGCACGCCAAGTGGCTCCAAGAGGCCGAGCACCTCCCATGGCGGGCCCGGATCCCGAGCCTGAACATCTTGTTGACCTCGACCGCGTGGCGCAACGACCACAACGGGTTCAGCCACCAAGGCCCCGGCCTCATCCAGAACGTCCTCAACGCACGCGGGACCGTCGCGCGGGTCTACCTCCCCCCTGACGCCAACTGCCTGCTGTCGGTCGCCGACCACTGCCTGCGGTCCACGTCGTATGTGAACCTGCTGGTCATCGACAAGCAGCCGCAGCTGCAGTACCTCACCGCCGCCCAGGCTGATGCGCACTGCGCCCGCGGCGCGGGCGTGTGGGAGTGGGCCGGCACCGACGACGGCACCGTCGACCCCGACATCGTGCTCGCGTGTGCCGGCGACGTCGTGACGATGGAGACCATCGCCGCCGCGCACATCTTGCGCGAACGGATGCCGCAGCTGCGCACCCGCGTCGTCAACGTCGTCGACCTGATGTCGCTGCTACGGCCGGGCGATCACCCGCACGGGATGGACGACACGGCGTTCAAGGAGCTGTTCACCGACCACGTCGACGTCGTGTTCGCCTTCCACGGCTACCCCGGCGCCGTGCACCAGCTGGTCCACGGCCGCCCAGCCGCGGACCGGTTCCGGGTACGCGGGTTCATCGAGGAAGGCACCACCACCACGCCGTTCGATATGGTGGTCCGCAACCACGCGTCGCGCTACCACCTGGTCATCGACGCCCTCGACCGCGCCCGCCGCACCCCCTCAGGCGCAAGCGCGCTCAAGACCTGGTGCCAGGAACGCCTTGCCGCCCACGAGGTGTACGTCGTCGAGCACCTCCAAGACATGCCCGAGGTACGGGACTGGTCCCTGACCGACCACGGCCACGACCACGAGCATGAGCATAAGCACGACCATGAGCACGACCATGACCATGAGCACGGGGCAGTCGGATGACCGATGCCTTCCGCTGCCCGATGGCGAGACGCTGGACTCGTCCACGACCGACCCCGTGCTCGAGGCGACAGCCCCCGCCCGCCACACAGCTCACCGCGAGGCGCGATGCGGGCCCACGCCCCCTGGCCACGCGACCGATCGACTCACCGACAGGAGACCCCCGATGAGCGGCACCCAGACAATGCCCGCAGCCAGCACGTCGTCCGACGACCTCGCGTACACCACCGCGGCTGACCTCGCCACACAGATCCGCCGGCGCGACCTGTCGCCGGTCGAGGTCATCGAAGCAGCGATCGACCGGATCGAGACGCGGAACCCCAGCCTCAACGCGTTCGTGTACCTCGGCTTCGACGATGCGCGTGCCCGCGCCAAGGACGCCGAGCAGGCCGTGATGAACGGCGACACCCTGGGGCCCCTGCACGGGGTGCCGTCGGCGCTGAAGGACCTCTTCGACTTCAAGCCCGGATGGCCCTCCAGCCTCGGCGGGATCCGGGCCCTCGAGCACAACGTCGTCGACGCCCAGTGCGGGTTCTGCGAACGCATGGAGACCCGCGGCGGCGCCGTGTTGCTGGGCAAGACCAACAGCTCGCTGATGGGTTTTCGCGGTACGTGCGACAACTACCTGTTCGGCGCCAGCCGCAACCCGTTCGACCTGTCGAAGAACACCGGAGGATCCTCAGGAGGCAGCGCTGCCTCCGTCGCCGACGGGCTGCTGCCCATCGCCGAGGGCACCGACGCCGGCGGGTCCATCCGCATCCCGGCGGCCTGGTGTGGTGTGTACGGCTACAAGGCGTCTTTCGGCCGGGTTCCGTTCCTCGCCAACCCCAACGCCTTCGGCAACGCAGACTCACCGTTCCTCTTCGAAGGCCCGATCACCCGCACCGTCGAGGACGCGGCCCTGGCCCTCAACGTCCTCGCCGGCTACGACTCCCGCGACCCGTTCAGCCTCACCGAGCGGGCCCCCGACTTCACCGCCGCCACCCGACGCTCCGTGCAAGGCATGCGGATCGCCTACAGCCCGAACCTCGACGTGTTCCCCGTCGATCCCAAGGTCGGCGACGTCGTCGCCAAGGCCGTGATGGCGTTCGAGGAGGCCGGCGCACACGTCGAGGAGGTCAACCTCGGCATCACCCGCTCACAGCAGGAGCTGAGCGACGTGTGGTCCCGGCTCTACATGCTGCTCAACCTGCAGGCCCTCGACGCCATGGCCGCCGCAGGCACGGACCTGCTCGGTGACCACCGCGCCGACTTCCCGCCCGAGTACCTGCACTGGGTCGAGGTCACGCAGCGCATGTCGGGACTCGACTTCTTCCGCGACCAGGCCGTGCGCACCGAGGTCTACCGCGGGTTCCAGAGCGTCCTGAACAACTACGACCTGCTGATCACCCCGACCCTCGCGTGCCCCCCGGTCGACAACGCCACCGACGGCAACACCGTGGGGCCGAGCTCGATCAACGGCGAGACGGTCGACCCGCTCATCGGCTGGTGCCTGACGTACTTCGTGAACTTCACCGGCCACCCCGCCGCGTCCGTGCCCGCCGGGCTCTCGGACGGGCTCCCGGTCGGCATGCAGATCATCGGGCGCCGCAACGACGACGTCTCCGTGCTCGCCGCCAGCGCCGCCTTCGAGAGACTGCGCCCGTGGCAGCACACCTACGAGGCGTGCCAGACCCGCAGCCTCGAGGTCTGAGGTCGTGCGCGCTCGCAGCGGGCAGCGAAGGGAGGCGTCGTGGTGGACGACTTCGAGGGCATAGCAGCCGTCGACCGGGAGCGGATTGCGCCGTTCCTCGTCCGGCGCGCGTTGACGGCCGGATCGCTGGTGTACGAGGACGGGGCGACCCAAGTGTTCAGCAGCGACGGGATGACGACCTACGTCGAAGACGGCCGCGTCAGCGCGGGGGAGTGGACGGTCGATGAGACCGGCCGGTTCGCGTCGTTCTGGCCGCCGCACTACACGGCCGAGTACGACCTGCGCTGGCTCGTCGAGGACGGACGGATCGTCGGGCTGAGGTTCCTCGGCCGCGACAGCGTCCCGTTCGTGGGCCGGTACCGCACCGGCGAGTGACGAGCGGCAATCGCACGCGGGCTAGCCATCCGCGTCCGGCTGGTCGAGACGTTCCAGCGCGGCCGCCAGCGCCGCACGTGTCGTGATGCCCAGCTTGGGAAACATGCGGTACAGCGCCGCACCGACCGAGCGGTGCGAGAGGTAGAGCCGCTCACCGATCTCACGGTTCGAGAGCCCCTGGGCCGCGAGGTCGGCGATTTCCCTCTCCCGGGGGCTGAGGACGTCCGCCCCGCTTTGCGAGGTGACGACGCGAGGGGACACGCTGGTGCCGGAGGCACGTAGCACCTTGGCTGCGCGTGCCTCCCACGGCCGTGCTCCGAGTCGGCCGAACGTGGTGGTGGCCTCGGTCAACCATGCGCGCGCGGCGGGATCGTTGCACCGGTGCAGGTGCTCCCCGTACGCGAGTTGAATGCGGGCACGGTCGAAGGGCCAGCGTCGACCATCGGGCGTCGCCAACGCGCGCTCGAAGAGGTTACTAGCCTCCTCGCCGGTCGACGCCAGGGCGGCACACCCGTCGGCGACCATCCTCAGGCGGGGCGAGATCCGGTCGATGCGGTGTTCGCGCATCGCCGCCACATGCTGTCGAGCCGCCCCGGCCCGCCCGGTGGCCATAGCGCTTTCGACCAAGTCGAACAGCACCCACAGCGCGTGCGGGTTATACGCAGCGAGCTCGCCGGCGGGGGCGATCCTCGTGACGTGTCCATACGCTGTCTCGTAGTCGCCCAAGCTGATGGACCGCAGCGTGAAGAGGTGCTCGGCGAACGAGCGCGTCAGGCCGGCACCGCGTTCCTCGGCCCACTCGGCCATCTCCTCGGCCGCGCGTAGCCCGCCCTCCTGATCACCGCGGGCCACGCGCACCAACTGGTCGATGTATCCGGCGAGAATGACTGAGTAGCGCCGGTACCCGTGTTGCTCGCACAGACGGACGCCTTCGGCCACAAGCTCCAGCGCCTCGTCCCACTGCCCGGTGAGCCAGTCGTCGACGCAACTAGAAACCAGCGCGTTGATCGACAAGGCCACCGCCCCGCCGTCGTATCCACTGTCCACGACACGTCTCAATGCCTGGCGACACTCTCCCATCCGGTCGGTGTACACACATGCCAAGGCGATGCGAGTGATGCGCAGCGGGTCCCGTTCGGCGTCGACGTGACGCAGCACCTCAGTCAGCAACGGCAGTGCGCTGGCACCTTGGTGAGACGCGTCACCGAACGCTCGGTGCACGAGGTCGACGAGCGGTGGGCACCCTGGGCCGAGCCGCTCGACTGCTTCGAGGAAAGGGCTCCATTGCGCGGGGCGTCCGCCGAACCAGCTCATCATCAGCAGGCTGTGCAGAGCATGCTCAAGCACACCGTCCGTGGGGTCGTCTCGACCGGGGTGTCGGTTGATGGCTTCGCGCAAGAGGCGGTGCGCCGTGTCGACTTCGCACTCGGAGTTGAGAAGCACGTACGTCGCGGCCAAGGTGGCTGGCAGGGACTGCGTTCCGGTGGAAGCGACGTCGTCGGCGTCCAACAGCGTACGCGCGGCCGAGCGCAGGTCACCGGTCACGTCAGCCTCGATGAACGCCCCCATCACTTGTCGGCGGGCTCGTTCGGAGGGCTCGGGGCTGAGCTCCGCTGCACGCTGCAACAGGCGGAGGCCGCCCGCGACGTCGCCACGTGCGGACGAGTCCCTGAACTGCAGCTCCAACTCCGTCGCCACGGTCTCATCCGGTTCCGACGTGGCGGCAGCCAGGTGCCAAGCACGACGCTCGGGAGAACGCTGCAGCGCCTGGGCGATGCGGGCGTGAGCTCGTAGGCGCTCCTCCTCGGTGGCCAGCTCCACCACCGTGGTGGTAACCAGCGGGTGGCGAAACCGAAGACGTCCGGCGGCTTCGTCCACGAGCACCAGACCGGCGTTCTCGGCCGGCGCGCTCAGGCCAAGCGGCTCCTCGGCACCCTTGGCCAACAAGCCCAAGTCGCCGCTGCCCTCCAAGGCATGCAGAAGCAGGAACTCACGCGTCCGATCAGGAAGTGCGCGGATGCGGGGTCCGAACAGGCGCAGCACTGCCGGCGCGGACGGCTCCTTGGCCGGCGACCTTCCTATCGACGACGTGTCGAGGACGTGTGGCAGTTCAAGCAGCGCCAACGGGTTGCCGTCTGCCTCGAGCAGTACACGCTCGCGGACCTGGGCCGGCAACCGCGGGAACGCTGAGTCCAGGAGGATGGCTGACTCCTCCTCGCCGAGGGGAGCGAGGCGGTGGTGGCGGAGGGATTCGTCCTCCAGGGGACTGCCCGAGCCGAAACGTGTCGCGCTCAGGAGACCTGCGCGCAGGCCAACCAGGCGCCGAGCGACGAAGGCAACGACGTCACACGTGTCCGGATCAACCCATTGAGCGTCATCCAGCACCAGGAGGACGGGGCCGTCGGCGGCGACCTGGCGCAACAGGGCCAGGACCGCATGCCCGAGCGCGCCGCGCCGCAGCGGCGGTCCGAGAGCACCGGCCAGACCGGTCTCGAGCGTCCCGCCGTGCACCGCATCGAGGTGCGCCACGTAGCCCCACAACGGCTCGAGAAGTTCACGCAATGCTCCGAAGCTGCTCCGGGTATCGAACTGGGCTGCGTCTGCTGCGAAGACCCTGATGCCGGCCGTCGTGGCCCTGTCCCGCGAGGCCTGCAGCAATGACGTCTTCCCGATTCCCGGGTCGCCGGAGACGACCAGGTGCGCCCCCGAAGTGGCGACCTCCTCGAGGAACGTAGCAATCACTGCAAGGCTCGTGTCCCGGCCGACAAGTGGGGTCGCGCCGCTAGCGCTGGTCATGGGGGTCACCCTTCGTTCTCGTCCTGTCGTCGGGCCTGCTGCAACGCGATGTGAAGGCCTCCTCGGCTGGTGACAGCGAGCTTGCGGTAGGCGCTGGCCAGGTGGGCTCCGACCGTGCGGGGTGAGATGAGGAGGCGTTCGCCGATCTGCTGGTTGGTCAGGCCCTGGGCGGCGAGCGAAGCGACGTGGTCCTCCTGGGGAGTGAGCACGGCTGGCCCGACCTGTGTGGCTGCGCCCTGCTTGGCCTCGCTGGTGGCTTGCAGTTCCTGGTTGGCTCGCTCCGCCCAGGGTCGTGCGCCGAGCCGTTCGAATATGTCGAGCGCGGTCCGCAGGTGGGGGCGGGCAGCCGCGGCTTCCCGTTCCCGACGCAGCGTCTGGCCGTAGCAGAGGTGGATCCGGGCCAGGTCGAAGGGCCACTGGTCAGCATCCTTGGTCTGCAACGCGCGCTCGTAGAGCTGTCGGTCGAAGGGGGCTGCAGCCATCGCGGCCGATCCGGCGACCAGCAGTTCGAGGCGGCTTGACAGCTCCGCAAGGCGGGCGTCGTGCATCGCCGCCACGTGAGCCGCCGCCTCCTCCAGATGCCCTGAGTGCACGGCTGCCTCGACCAGGTCCATCGACACCGCCATGGCCCAGCCGTCGTGGCTGCGCAACTCACCGGGCGCGGTGACGCCACACAGCTCTTGAAAGGCCCGTTCGAACTCGCCCCGCCCAAGGGCCTCGAGGCCGGCCGCGTAGTGGGCGTAGAGGAGCACGGTGTCGACTTGGCGGGGAGTGGCGTAGTTGTGCATCTGGTCGAGAAGGTCGCGCAGCTTGGCGGTCTGTCCCGTGCATGCTGCCAGCCAGCCTTGGGTCAGCTTCAGGGGCCAGATGAGCAGGCCGAAGTCGTGGTCGGTCACCATCTGGACGCCCTCGTCGGACAGTTCACGCGTGCGGGTCCACTCGCCCCGCTTGAAGCTCTCCACGGCCAGCAGCATCAGAGCCAGAGTTCCCGGACCGACCGATTTCCCACGGCGTGCGTCACGGATCAGTCGCATCAGTGGTTCATGTGCGGAGTAGATCCGGTCGACGAACACACCCGCGGTCGCGACCCGCTCGACGCGCACGGGGTCGCCCTCGTGCTCCAGGCTTGCGAGGGCTTCGTCGATGTCGTGCAGGTGTGCATGCGCACGCCGGGCTGGGTCGACCATCAACTGGTCCCACAGTGCCAGCACCGGGTAGGCCGACAGGTCCACCAGCGCTGTTGCCTCATGGTAAGCGGGCCACAGGCTCGGCCGTGCCGCGTACAGGCACACTTCGCAGAGGGTGTGGATCGCCTCGGCGACCATGTCTGGATCCGCTGAGGTGGTGTCGAGCTGCTGCAGGGCCGCGACAAGGACGCGGTGTGCTGTCGTGGTGTCGCCAGCGTTGTTCAACAGCAAATACGCCGTTGCGACGGCGGCCGCCAGTGTCCGTGCGCCACTCGGGTCGGCCAGGGCGGCCTCCTCCAGCAGGCGGGACGCGCCGTCCATGTCGAGGCCCCGGTCGGCGCCTTGGTAGGCGGCCTTGGCCAGGCGGCGTGCCCGTTCGGTCGGGTGGGGGCTCAGCTCGGCGGCACGCACCAACGTGCGGATCGCGCCGGTCGCGTCCCCCCGGTGAAGGGCCTTGCTTGCGGCGGCCTCCAACAACGTCGCCACGGTCTCGTCCGGCGTCACCGTCGCCGCGGCCAAGTGCCAGGCACGGCGCTCGTCCTCTTCGGCGTACCGCGAGGCCAGCGCCAGGTGTGCGTCACGGCGGTCGACGGCGGTCGACAGGTCGATGACGGTGCTTCGCACGAGGGGGTGTCGGAACGAGACCTGTCCGGGCCGTTGCCCGAGCTCGACGAGCCCGGCGCGTTCCGCCGGTAGAAGGGGGTCCAACCAGTCAAGGGTTGCGTCGGAGACGGGAAGCTCGGACTCGCCCAGCGCCAGGACAAGCAAGCGCTGACGAGTCGCTGGGGTCAACTGGCGAACGCGGCCCCCATAGAGCGCCTGCAGGCGCCCGGTCAGCGGCAGGTGGGCCGGTAGTTGCTCCCCGGAGCTGCGTCCCCGCAGGTCGAGTGCGGTGGGCAGTTCGAGCAGGGCCAACGGGTTGCCTGCCGACTCCACCAGAACGCGCTCCAGCACCTGGCTGTCCGTTTGGGGGAAGCGTGCCGTCAGCAGCGCCTTGGCGTCAGCCTCGGCAAGCGGCTCCACACGCAGGCGCGGATACCCGGACGCGTCGAACAGGGTATGGACGCCAGTCCGCTGGAGCACGAGGAACCTTACGTTCGAGCCAGGCAGCGACCGTGCGGTACGACCGAGAACGTCCGCGCTTGCGGAGTCCACCCACTGCAAGTCGTCGATCACCACGACGACCGGTGTCCTGCGTCCCAGGTCGGTGAGTAGGGCCGCTAGTGCCTCGGCAACCTGGGGGAAAAGGCCTTGTCCCAGCTCGCCATACCCCAAGGCGGCGTGGAGGCTGTCGCGGTGTGCGGCGGGAAGGGCATCCACGTGGTCGACGACGGGACCGAGCAGCTGCGTCAGGCTGGCGTAACCGATGTCCGCCTCCGACTGGACTCCTCCACCGGACAGGACCGTCGCCTCGTGTGCCCGCTCCAGGTCCGATACGGCGCGCGACAAGGCCGTCTTCCCCACACCGGGGTCACCTTCGATGACCATGGTCGTGCCCATGGGGTCATCAAACGCTGCGGTGCCGCGCAGGAACTCGGTGACCTGGCTGATCTCTCGGTCGCGCCCGACCAAAGTCCCCAACGGGACAGTCTCGGGTTGAGCTCCGTCCATCTCGCTCTCCCCTCGGCGTCGTTCGAGATGATGGCCAGCGCGGGCTCTGCGGCCTTCAGGCCCGCGGCGACTATTCGTGCGCGGTTGTGCCTCGACGCCCGAGCAGCCCCACCGCGGAGACCCGTCACAGCGTCGCCCGACTGCGAATGGACGGTGCTAGATGGAAGCCTGCCACTCGGACCGCCCGTGGTCCACGAGCGGTTGCAACTACGGGTTGAGTTGCAACTTCCTAGGCGCCTTCAACTGCACGTGGGGGCCGCGAGTCGCAGCTACAAGACGAGGAGCGCTAGCGCTGGTCATGGGGGTCACCCTTCGTTCTCGTCCTGTCGTCGGGCCTGCTGCAACGCGATGTGAAGGCCTCCTCGGCTGGTGACAGCGAGCTTGCGGTAGGCGCTGGCCAGGTGGGCTCCGACCGTGCGGGGTGAGATGAGGAGGCGTTCGCCGATCTGCTGGTTGGTCAGGCCCTGGGCGGCGAGCGAAGCGACGTGGTCCTCCTGGGGAGTGAGCACGGCTGGCCCGACCTGTGTGGCTGCGCCCTGCTTGGCCTCGCTGGTGGCTTGCAGTTCCTGGTTGGCTCGCTCCGCCCAGGGTCGTGCGCCGAGCCGTTCGAATATGTCGAGCGCGGTCCGCAGGTGGGGGCGGGCAGCCGCGGCTTCCCGTTCCCGACGCAGCGTCTGGCCGTAGCAGAGGTGGATCCGGGCCAGGTCGAAGGGCCACTGGTCAGCATCCTTGGTCTGCAACGCGCGCTCGTAGAGCTGTCGGTCGAAGGGGGCTGCGGCCATCGCGGCCGATCCGGCGACCAGCAGTTCGAGGCGGCTTGACAGCTCCGCAAGGCGGGCGTCGTGCATCGCCGCCACGTGAGCCGCCGCCTCCTCCAGATGTCCTGAGTGCACGGCTGCCTCGACCAGGTCCATCGACGCGCCGAGGTTCCAGCCGTCGTGGCTGCGCAACTCACCTGGCGCGGTGACGGCGCTGAGTTCGCGGAACGCCCGCTCGAAGTCCCCTTCGCTGAGAGCGCCCAGGCCGGCCGCGTGGTGGGCGTAGAGGAGCACGACGTCAACTTGACGGGGAGTTGCGTAGTTGTGCATCTGGTCCAGGATGTCGCGCAGCTCGGCGGTCTGCCCGGTAACTGCTGTCAGCCAGCCCTGGGTCAGCTTCAGGGGCCACAGGAGAAGGCCGAACTCATGCTCAGTCACCAGCCGAACCCCCTCGTCGGCCAGCTCACTCGCGCGGGTCCATTCGCCACGCCTGAAACCCTCCACGGCCAACGCCATCAAAGCGATGGTCCCAGGGCCGACCGACTTTCCGGCGCGTGCGTCACGAACGAGCCGCATCAGCGCGTTATGTGCGGAGTAGATCCGGTCGACGAACACACCCGCGGTGCCGACGCGCTCGACGCGCACGGGGTCGCCCTCGTGCTCCAGGCTTGCGAGGGCTTCGTCGATGTCGTGCAGGTGTGCATGCGCACGCCGGGCTGGGTCGACCATCAACTGGTCCCACAGTGCCAGCACCGGGTAGGCCGACAGGTCCACCAGCGCTGTTGCCTCATGGTAAGCGGGCCACAGGCTCGGCCGTGCCGCGTACAGGCACACTTCGCAGAGGGTGTGGACCGCTTCGGCGACCATGTCTGGATCCGCTGAGGTGGTGTCGAGCTGCTGCAGGGCCGCGACAAGGACGCGGTGTGCTGTCGTGGTGTCGCCAGCGTTGTTCAACAGCAAATACGCCGTTGCGACGGCGGCCGCCAGTGTCCGTGCGCCACTCGGGTCGGCCAGGGCGGCCTCCTCCAGCAGGCGGGACGCGCCGTCCATGTCGAGGCCCCGGTCGGCGCCTTGGTAGGCGGCCTTGGCCAGGCGGCGTGCCCGTTCGGTCGGGTGGGGGCTCAGTTCAGCAGCGCGAACCAACGTGCGGATCGCGCCGGTCGCGTCCCCCCGGTGAAGGGCCTTGCTTGCGGCGGCCTCCAACAACGTCGCCACGGTCTCGTCCGGCGTCACCGTCGCCGCGGCCAAGTGCCAGGCACGGCGCTCATCGTCTTCGCCATATCCGGCGGCAAGGCTCAGGTGGGCATCTCGGCGGTCGACGGCGGTCGAGAGATCGATGACTGTGGTTCGCACGAGTGGGTGACGGAACGAGATGTTGCGTTCTTGCCGATCCAGCTCGACGAGCCCAGCCCGCTCTGCCGGTAGTAGGGGGTCCAGCCATTCCAGGCTCGAATCGTCGGAGATCGGAAGGCGCGACTCACTCAATGCCAGGACAAGCAGGAGCTGACGTGTCGTGGGGGACAGCTGGCGAACACGCCCCCCATACAGGTTCTGCAGGCGTTGGGTTAGCGGCAGATGGGCCGGCAGCTGTCCACCGGAGGCGCGTTGGCGCACGTCGAGTGCGGTGGGCAGTTCGAGCAGGGCCAACGGGTTGCCTGCCGACTCCACCAGAACGCGCTCCAGCACCTGGCTGTCCGTTTGGGGGAAGCGTGCCGTCAGCAGCGCCTTGGCGTCAGCCTCGGCAAGCGGCTCCACACGCAGGCGCGGATACCCGGACGCGTCGAACAGGGTATGGACGCCAGTCCGCTCGAGCACGAGGAACCTTACGTTCGAGCCACGCAGCGACCGTGCGGTACGACCGAGAACGTCCGCGCTTGCGGAGTCCACCCACTGCAAGTCGTCGATCACCACGACGACCGGTGTCCTGCGTCCCAGCTCCGCGAGCAGGGCCGCTAGTGCCTCGGCAACCTGGGGGAAAAGGCCTTGTCCCAGCTCGCCATACCCCAAGGCGGCGTGGAGGCTGTCGCGGTGTGCGGCGGGAAGGGCATCCACGTAGTCGACGACGGGACCGAGCAGCTGCGTCAGGCTGGCGTAACCGATGTCTACCTCCGACTGGACTCCTCCACCGGACAGGACCGTCGCCCCGTGTGCCCGCTCCAGGTCCGATACGGCGCGCGACAAGGCCGTCTTCCCCACACCGGGGTCACCTTCGATGACCATGGTCGTGCCCAAAGGGACGGCCGGAGATCCGGTGCCGCGCAGGAACTCGGTGACCTGACGAATCTCTCGGTCGCGACCGATCAAACCCTGCGAGGCCGGAAGGCCGACGTCGTCTCTGCCCATGCTCAGCTCTCCCCGCCCGTCATCCAACGAGATGTTCTCGGGGGCCGCGGCCCGAAGCATGCGGCGGATTGGTCCTAGCGGTTGCTTGATGACGCCCGACCTGTGCCTTCAGGGGGAGGACGACATCGTTCCAGTGGAGCCACGGTTGGGTCACACTGATCTCCAACGGTGTCACGGCATCCTTTGGTGCGTCTAGGCCTCATTGCACTTCTGCCTGTAAGCACTCATCGTGCCGGATTGGCGGCCCGTTCATGTCGTCCGTCGCGCGGGGCGCGTCAGCGTGCTGCGGCGGTGATGAAGGCGAGCATCGCGGCCGGTTGACGGCCGGTACGCCACACCGCTCACAGGTCCATCATCCACGGCGGGTCGAAGGGACAGACCTGCCACGGCCACGCAAGGTGTCGGCCAGCGGAGGGGTCAGCGGGGTCAGCGCCTTGTACTCGACGGCGTTGCGAGCCATCCGCTCTGAAGGGCGCACGGTCAGCTGACCTAGTGGACACGTGGGCGCTCATGGTCGAGGCAGTGCAGCTGTGCGACGGTGTAGTCGAAGGTCACCGGCGAGTCGCCACGCTGGAAGAGCACCACGGGCTCATCCTGGGGTCGCCGCCCCCGCGCGACTGCTCGTACTCCAGCCAGGGCGCTCATGGGCGGTAACGCTGCCACGACCGTCACCTCTGCCGCCGTCGCGCATTGCAGCCCGTCCCTTGGAACGCTGCGTTCCAACGGACGCGCGGGAGCGGCGCCGGGCACAGGGCTCCTGCCGCGCCGGCATTCCTGGGCGCGTTAGCCGTTGCCGAGGCGCCGGGTCACGTCGACCACCAGCTGGCCCTGATAGCGGGCGGCCTCCAAGGTGGCATCGGAGGGCGGGCCGTCGTTGCTGGTGGAGCTCGTGCCGTACGGGTTGCCGCCGGCAGCGAACAGCAGCGGGTCGGTGTAGCCGGGAGCAACGATGAGGGACCCCCAGTGGTAGAACACGTTGTTGAGCGCCAGGATCGTCGACTCCTGACCTCCGTGGGTGTTCATCGACGACGTGAACGACGTGACCGGCTTGCCGACGAAGGCGCCCTGCTGCCACAGGCCCCCGGTGCGGTCAAGCAGTTGCTTGAGCTGGGCTGCCGGGAGGCCGAATCGCGTGGGGGTGCCGAACGCGTAGCAGTCGGCCCACGCGAGGTCATCCATGGTCGCCTCGAGCACGGAGAACTTGGTGGCGTCCACGAAGGTGCGCCATGCCGGGTTCGAGTCGATCGCGTCCTCCCCGGCGAGCTCGGGGGCGCGCCGGACGCGGACCTCCGCCCCCGCCTTCTCGGCGCCTTCGGCGACGGCGTTGGCCATTGCGTGGACGGCTCCGGTTGCGGAGTAGTAGACGACTGCCATCTTGACGGACATGGGCACCTCGCGGGTCGTAGCGGAAGGTTCGGAACGGGACCCTCCGATCATTGAGGACCACCGCGCTTGCCTTCATCGGTCATCTGACTTCCCCCACCGGGTAGCCGCGACCAACGGGTGCGGGAGCTCGGCGTATGCAGTCGATTGACCGACGCTCATCGACGACGTCCGCGGCGAGACTCGACGCAAGAACTCCTCGCGTCGAAGGACAGCCACCATGGGCAACGCCACCGCTCAGAGCGGGAATCCCTCACTGCTTCCTCGTCTCGGACCGGTGCGCACCATCGACACCCGCACCCTGACCGTCGGCTACGTCGAAGAAGGCCCACCGGATGGCGAGGTGGTCCTGCTGCTGCACGGGTTCCCCTACGACGTGCACTCCTACGTGGACGTGATCCCGCGACTGGTCCACAGCGGCCTGCGCGTCATCACTCCCTACCTGCGCGGTCACGGGCCCACCCAGTCACGCGGCAGCACGGCCGCCGTCTCGGGTGAGCAGGCAGCGCTCGGTGCCGACGTGCTTGAGCTCCTGGACGCCCTCGAGATCGACCGGGCAGTGCTCGCAGGCTTCGACTGGGGCGGTCGAGCCGCGTGCATCGCAGCCGCGTTGTGGCCGCAACGATGCGCCGGCCTGGTGTCCGTGAACGGCTACCTCATCCAAGACCTAGCCGCCGCACAGAAACCGCTTCCGCCGCGGCTGGAGGCCGGGTTCTGGTACTTCTGGTACTTCGCCACGGACCGCGGTGCTGCCGGCCTGGCCGCCGATCGTCGCGGAGTCGCGGAAGTGATCTGGGCGAAGAACTCACCAGCCTGGCAGTTCGACGACGAGATGCTGGACCGGGCGGTCGCCGCGTTCTACAACGAGGACTACGTCGACGTGGTCCTGCACTCATACCGCCACCGGCTCGGCCTGGCGCCAGGCCACCCCGACTACGCCGACATCCAAGCGCGGCTCGACACGCTGCCACCCATCACCGTCCCTGCAGTCACATTGGACGGCACCCGAGACGGCAACTTCCCCGCCACCGACGGGAAGGCAGGTGCCGCCCACTTCACCGGTCCGCGGGTCCACCTTCAAGTGCCCGGTGCCGGGCACAACCTCCCGCAGGAGGCACCCGACGTGTTCGCCGGCGCGGTGATGGAGGTCCGGGCGATCGCCCGCCATGCCGCTGCGCACGGCGCAGAAGCCTTCAACGCCGACCGGGACGAGGTGAGGTCCCCATGACCCACCACGACCACACGAGCGCGCCGAACAGCGCAGCAGAGCAAGGCACTTTGCTCCACCTCGCATCCGACCGACCCGCGAGCCGATCGGCGCCCGACAACATGCAGATCCCACGGCCGCCGACAACAGCTGGGACCGATGATCGGATCGATGCCGACCTGCTGGCCAAGGCGATACGCCTGCACGCTGACTTGGTGCCTCGGCAGGCCTATCGCCTCACCGGTGACGTGCACGCCGCCGAGGACCTGTCCCAGGACGTCTTCGTGCGCGTGCTCCGGTCGCTGCCGCGCTTCGACCCTGACAGGGGGTCCATGGAGGGTTGGCTGTACCGAATCACCATGAACCTGTTCCGCGACCAGGTGCGCAGAAACCGCCTGCGGCAACCGCACAGGTTCTATGCGGCAGCGGAGCCGACTTGCTCGCGGCCACGCCCCGATGAGCTCGTGCTGGCTCGTCACCTGGACCCCGACCTCGAGGCGGCGCTGCGGTCGCTGACACCAGCCATGCTCGACACCGTCCTGCTGGCCGACGTGGCTGGACTGAGCCACCGAGAGATCGCCGCGATGACAGGGGTCGCGCGGGGCACCGTCGCCAGCCGTCTGTGCCGCGCTCACGCCCGCCTGCAGGCACAGCTGTCGTCACACCACGCCGACCACGTCGCGTGAGGACGCATGCGCCGCGCACGACACAGGGCCGGCCCGGATGCCCCGCACCACCACCGCACTGATGAGGAGTTCCAACATGTCTCAGTTCACTGCCGGCTTCGCTGGCCGCCGTCGAGACACGGCGAAGAAGCTTCCTCCCGGCCAGTACGACACGGGCAGCAGCTGGCCGGTCCTGGCCGTCGAGGTGACACCGGCGGTCGACCTGGACGCCTGGTCGATGACGGTCGACGGCTCCGTCGAGTCGCCGGTGACCTGGTCGTGGTCGGAGATCCACGAGCTGCCCGGCTCTGAGTACGCAGGTGACATCCACTGTGTGACGACGTGGTCGAAGTTCGACACCAGGTTCGCCGGAGTCAGCGTGGACACGCTGCTGGCCGCTGCGAAGCCGACCTCCGGCGCTGCGTTCCTGCTGGCTCACTCGAGCACCGGGTACAGCACGAACATGCCGCTGGCCGACGTGACGGACGGCAAGGCATGGGTTGTCTGGGAGTTCGACGGCAAGCCGTTGGCTCCCCAGCACGGAGGACCGGCTCGGCTGCTGGTCCCGCACCTGTACTTCTGGAAGTCCGCGAAGTGGGTGAACCGATTGGAGCTCCTTGACGAGGACAAGCGGGGTTTCTGGGAGGAGCGCGGGTACCACGATCGCGGTGACCCGTGGCAGGAGCAGCGCTACCACTCCTCGTGAGGTCCCAGGCCGCCGGCCACCCCAAGCAGGCGTGCGCCTGAGCGGGCCGGCGCGGCGCTCGAGCGTCGCAGGTCCGCTGAGGCTGCGAGGACGCAGATCCGCGTCCGCACACCGCCCACCCCTGCAGCGACGCTCCACAGGAGCGAGCTGTGACAGCCGTAGCCCCCGGGCCAGCAGTAGAGCCAGGCGACGTCGCGAAGACGACTCGCGGTTGGCTTGAAGAGTGCAGGGACCTTCATCAAGGCGCCGGGCGCGTCGCACCGACCGGCGCCTCGGTCACCGTCGGATGCGCGAGAGGTGTCCGGCTCTCACCAGGCCGTGTTCAAGAAGTCGTCGATCAGGGGAGCGACCTGGGGCAGGTGGTCCTCTAGGAGGAAGTGCCCGCCGTCGAAGAGCCGAACCTGTGCCTGCGGGAGGTCCTTGGTGAACGCTCTCGCACCATCTGCGGGAAAGAACGGGTCCTCGACACCCCACAGCACCAGAGTCGGGGGATGGTGGCGGCGCAGCCATTCCTGCCACACCGGGTACCGGGCAACGTTGCTCGGATAGTCGAAGGCCAGGTCCAGCTGGGCGTCGAGACGCCCAGGCAGATCGAGGAAGTGCTGGTCCAGCGTCCACCCATCGGGAGAAATGAGGTCCTCGTGGGCGCCGGTTTCGTACTGGTGCCGGGTGCCTTGGAGAGTCATGAGCTGACGGACCGCCGGCTCGGATGCCGGGTCCCGCCGGTCCAGCATGATGAACTCGCGCGTCTCGGGCGGCAGGCCCTCGTCGTACAAGTTCCCGTTCTGCACGATCAGGCCGGCGAACCAGTCGGGGTGCCGTTCCGCGACCCGCATCCCCACGGGACCGCCGAAGTCGAACAGGTAGGCGACGAAGCGGTCCAGGTGGAGAGCGGTGCAGAACTCCTCGACGATGTCGGCGAGCCGGTCGAAGGAGAACTCGAAGTCAGGCCTGACCTCGGTGTGGCCGAACCCCGGGTAGTCGAGGGCGATCATGCGATGCCGGTCGCCCAGCGCGTCGATGAGCCGGCGGAACTGGTGGGAGGCGGACGGGAAACCGTGCAGGAGCAGCACCGTCGCGCCTCGCTCGCTAGCTGGTACGGATTCGCGGTAGAACACTCGAGCCGCGCTCAGGTCGAGATGGTGGTAGGTGACGTTGGGTACCGGCATGTGTGGTCCTCGTAATCTTGATGCGACGCGACGCGCGACGGGAAAAGGGAGTCTCAGGCGGGTTGGGGTCGCCTGAGCGCGTGACCCGAGGACGCGAGGAGGCGATGCACCGACGCGACGGCAGCGGATCCTTCGCCGACGGCCGCAGCGACTCGCTTGACCGATCCGGCGCGGACGTCCCCGACGGCCAGCACGCCCGGAATGCTGGTCTCGTAGGGCAGGGGCTCTCGACCCATGAGCTGCCACATCACACCCAGGTCGTGGGGCTGCAGGTCGCGGTCGGTGCGCACGAACCCGTGCGCGTCGCGGGCGGCTTCGCCCAGGTAGTCCGTGATGGGTGAGGCGCCGATGAAGCAGAACAGGCCCACGCACGGCAGCATCGTCACGGTGCCTGAGGCGTCCTGGACGTCGACGGCCTCCAAGGACCGGCTGCCGTGGAGTGCGGTGACGCTCGTCGCGGTGCTGAGAGTGATGTCGGGGTGAGCGCGCACCCGGCCAGCCAGGTAGCGCGACATGCGCGCCTCGAGATCGGTTCCGCGCAGCACCAGCGTCACGCTGCTGCCGGCTTCTGCGAGGAAGATGGCCGCCTGGCCGGCGGAGTTCGCTCCGCCCACGATGACGACGGGCCCTCCGGCGCACGCGCGGGCCTCGAGCTCGGTGGCCGCGTAGAAGATGCTGGTGTTCTCGTACTGGGTCCAGTCGTCAAGCGGCAGGGTGTTGTAGTGCGCGCCGCTGGCGATGACGACGCAGCGGGTCAGCACCCGCGACCCGCTCTCCAGCTCGACGCTCAGGTCGCCGTCCACGGAACTCAACCCGGTGACCGCGCACGGGTTCGAGACCTGCGCCCCGAACTTGTGGGCTTGGACGAGGGCCCGGCTGGTGAGCTCACCGCCGGCGATGCCGGAGGGGAAGCCGACGTAGTTCTCAATCCGAGCGCTAGCGGCGGCCTGGCCACCGATGCTCTTGCCCTCCAAGAGCAGGGTGTCGAGTCCTTCCGACGCGCTGCACAAGGCAGCAGCGAGTCCGGCCGGGCCGCCTCCGATGATGACCACGTCACGCACGGTGTCGTCGTGATGGTCTGCTTGCAGGCCCAGCATCGCGGCCAGTGAGGTCGGGGTGGCGTTACGTTCGATGCGCCCCAAGGCGATCGCCACCGGCAGGTCGAGCGACCCGGCCTGGACGGCGGAGGCCAAGGCGGCGCCCTTTGTGGTGTCGACGTCGAGCCACAGGTGCGGCACCTGCTGGCGGGCGGCCCAGGTCCGCAGTGCGCTCGACTCGCTGCACCAGCGGCTGCCGAGGATCTCGACGCTGCGCGCACCTTCCCCGCTGCGCAGGTAGGCACGGCGAGCCACGAACATCCGCAGGATGCGATCGGAGAGGCGGGCGTCCTCGCGCATCAGGCGCGCGAACGCCTCCTTGTCGATCAAGGTGACGGCCCCGGCCTGGCTGACGCGTGCGGTGAGGTAAGGCGTCTGTCCGGTGAGGAGGTTGAGCTCGCCAAGGAACTGTCCGGGCCCGTGGGTGCTCAACAGCGCGGCGGGGGCGTCCGGGGTGCCGGGTCGTTCGACGTCGACGGCGGCCGTCTCGATGACGACGAAATTCTCGTTCGGCTCGCCGGGGGCGAACAGGATGTCACCGGCTGCCACCTCATGGGACGTGCCGTAGGCGCGCAGGCGCACCAGATCGGTGTCGTCGAGCTGCGCGCCGGCTTCGTGTGCGGGTCTCACGGGCTGCCCCTTTCGGTGGTCGGGCGGTGTTCAAGGTGAAGGCGGTGGTCCTTGATGGCGCTGCAGTGCGAGGGCTCTCGCCTCAAATCCGGGACTCCCGGAACTCAGGCGTGGGTGTAGTCGAGGTCGGCGTAGTCGGGATGGCGTTTCAGCCATGCCTTGGCGTAGGGGCACACGACGATGACGCGGCGGTGTTCGCCTTTGGCCTGGTTCAGCGCGGCTTGGACGAGCTGCCCGGCGTATCCCTTGCCTTGCTGGTCGGGGTCGACCTCCGTGTGTTCGAGGACGAGGATGTCGCGGGCGCGCTGGTAGTGCAGTTCCCCCACGCGGGTGTCGTCTTCGTAGAGCTCGAGGCGGTTGCGGTCGGCGACGTCCTCGATGCGGGTGCTCATGGCTGCATCGCGATCTCGAGGCTCCGCAGCCCGGGCATCTCCAGCCAGGTGGAGATGGGGGTGGTGGCCCACCGCATCAAGATGGTGTCGCACTCCGCGCAGCGCAGCACGACGCCGGGGCCGGCGTTGTAGGCGGGCACCTCGGCCACCGCGGCGCGGTTGCCGCAGAAGTTGCACACGCCCATGGCGTCGGTGATGTCACGCCCGAAGATGTCGGACATGGCGCCGGCGAGGCCGTTGCCGTCGACGTGCCACCCGGGTTGTTGGCGTTGCTCGCGTGGGATGTTCATGTGGAGCTCCCTTCTCCGTACCGTTCGGCGCGGATGCGTTCGGGGTCGTAGCCGAAACCGACCAGGAGGGTGAGGACCGTCTCGACGAACCCGGTGGGTCCACACACGAAGGCGGACGGTTTGAGGTCCGGGTTGATGGCGTGCTGGCGCAGGTCGTCTGCGGTGATCCGTCCCGGAGGTCGTGTCGAGGCGGCGGTGGGTTGGCGGGTGTACAGGAAGGTCACCGTTCCTTCTGCGTGAAGGGAGGCGAGCTCTGGGCGGTACAGCATGTGAACGGCGCTGGGCAGCGAGTACAGCAACCGCATCTGCGCTGGATGCTGCTGGGCGTCGTGGGTGCGCAACATGCTCATGAGCGGCACGATCCCGCTGCCCCCGCCGATGAGCTGGACCGGCTCGGTGTCGGAGGTGTCCCAGACGAACCACTTGCCCAGTGGCCCGCGGATCTCGAGGTGGTGGCCGGGGCGTGCGCCTTGGGTGAGGTAGGTGGACACCTCGCCGCCCGGGGTGGTGTCGACGGTGATCTCGACTGTTCCCGATCCGCCGGCCGAGGCCAGCGAGTAAGGGCGCACGGCGGAGTAGCCGTCGGGGGCGGTGAGCCGCAGGTCGACGTGCTGCCCGGGTACGTGGCCGGGCCAGTCGTCGACGTCGAGCCGCAGCGTCGTGGCCGTCGCGGATTCGCGCCGGACGTCACTGATCGTGGCGGGCAGCCACGTCAGTCGCGGGAGTGCCGCTGCTCTAGCCACGGGTCGCCGTATCGGTGGTAGCCGAGCGACTCCCAGAAGCCCGGTTGGTCGGTTGCCATCAGCGTGAGGCCGGTGATCCACTTGGCGCTCTTCCACAGGTACAGGTGCGGCACGAGGAGTCGCACCGGCCCGCCGTGCTCGGGGGACAGCGCCTGGCCGTCGTACTCGAACACGAGCCAGGCCCGGCCGCCGAGGAGGTCCGCGAGCGGGATGTTCGTGCGGTAGCCGCCGTAGCTGCTGGCCATCACGTGGGCTGCTGTCGGGTCGTCGATGTCGGCGAGGAGCGCTTCGACGGGTACGCCGCGCCAGCGGGTGCCGAGCTTGGACCAGCGTGTCACGCAGTGGATGTCAACGGTGATGTCCTCGGCCGGCAGCTGGTGCAGGCGTGTCCAGTCGAAGACGTGCTTGTGGCCGGTGGTGGTGGTGACGGTGCACTCCCAGGCGCTGGTGGAGATCAGCGGGGTGGGTCCGGCGCTGAGTACCGGGAATCCGCGTGCCAGGTGTTGGCCGGGTGGGAGGTCAACGCCTTGGGGCGAGGCCTTGCCGACGAAGCCTTCGGTGATGGTCATGGGTCGCGTTCCTCTCCTGCGTCGGCTGGTGTGGGTGACGGGGTGCGTCGTGGTGTGCGTCAGTCAGCTGTCCGTTCGTCGGGGTGGCCGGTGTTGGGTCGGGCCTGCGGCACGGCGGGAGGTCACTGCACTGCTCCGGGATGAGGCAGGTAGTTCTCGACCTGCGCGACCGGGCGCACGTGCGCCTCGTCTGGGTCCAGGTGCACGGCGCTCAGCGCGCGGCGCTGACGCAGCAGGTCCCAGCACTGGTCCAGCTCTTCCTCGAGCTGGTGCAAGGCGGCGCGTTCGTTGATCCTGTCGGTGTCGCCGGGGCTCGCGAGGTGGGCGCGCAGGTCGCGCTCGCGGGCGACGAGGACGGCGACCTGTGCGAGGAGGGCCTTCTCCTGGTCCGGGTTCATCTGGGTGCTCCCTCGTCGATCCGTTGGGGCAGGGCCGTCAGCGTCTGGTCGTCCTCGGAGAGGTGACGCAACGCGACGCGGGTGAGCTGGACCCGTGAGTTCACGTCGAGCTTGTTGTAGATGGAACGCAGGTGAGTGGAGATGGTGTTCACCGACACGAACAGCGCAGCCGCGGTGGCGCGGTTGGTGTGGCCTTGCACGACCAGGCGCACGACGCGGACCTCGGTGTCGGTGAGAGCGAGCCATCCGAACCGCGGGCGTCGGGGATGGCGCGGGTGTGGGGTGTCGCGCCGCGGGCTGGTGTGCTGAGGAGTTGACCGGGGTGGCTGTGCCGGGCCTGCGGTGCCGGTCAGGGGCGGACGCACCGGGGCGAACGGTAGGAGTCCGACCGGCGTCAGTTCGTTCCTGGGCGCGGGCGGTCGAGAGGGACGCCGGGTGCTCGCGGCACGGCGGGCGATGGGAGCCTCGGGTGATGGCTGGAGACGGGCGGGGTGGACCCAGGTCACCGCGTCGTCGTGCAGTAGTCCGACGAGCTGCTGCACGAGCCAGTCGGCGTCCGGGTCGAGGCTGGTGCGGTCGTCGATGACGATCAGGATGGCCCGATGGCGGGCGTGGCGTCGCAGCAGTCCTTCGAGGAAGCGGAGCTGGGCGGCGCGTCGGCCGTGCAGCGCGTGCAGCAGACGTACCGATCCGGGGGAGATGACGGGCGCGCGGCCGGTCGAGAGCACCGACGCGAACGCGGTCACGGACGTCTCCGTGTCGGCGCGGTGGATGCGAGCCACCGCGGCGCCGGCGCTGGTCGCCCAGTCGATCAGGGCCTCAAGTGGGGTCTGTTGGCCCGAAGCGCGGGTCTCCACCGACCTGAGGGGCACGGTGGGCCGGTGTCGCTGCTCGATCGTGTCGCGGAGAGCCTTGAGCTGCCAGTCGATGTCTCGTACCCCACAGCTGCGCGTCTTGGGGCCGTCCGGTGCCGTCACCGCGTACAAGTGGCGGGCCGTGGCGCTCACGTGCCCACCGCCGCGGCCGGCTGAGCGTCGGTGTCCTTGCCAGTCTCGGCGCCCGCGTCGGCGCCCGCGTCGGTGCCTGCGTCGGTGCCGATGCCCGCGGCCGGCTCGGTCGGCGGTGCCGCGCCCCGCGGCGGTGCGGCGTCGGGGACGTGGGCGGGCCGCAGGGCGTCGAACTCGCGCCGCAGGACGGGGATCACGTGCTCGCCGAGGAGCTCGAGCTGTTCGAGCACGGTGGCCAGGGGGAGGCCGGCGTGGTCGATGAGGAACAGCTGGCGCTGGTAGTCGCCGACGTACTCGCGGAACCCCAGGGTGCGGTCGATGATCTCCTGGGGGCTGCCGACGGTCAGCGGCGTCTGCTCGGTGAACTCCTCCAAACTGGGTCCGTGCCCGTAGACGGGAGCGTGGTCGAAGTAGGGCCGGAACTCGGCGACGGCGTCTTGGCTGCGGGGGCGCACGAACACCTGCCCTCCGAGTCCGACGATGGCTTGGTCGGCGGTGCCGTGCCCGCCGGACTCGAATGCTCGACGGTACAGCGAGACCATCTGCCGGGTGTGGCGGGCGGGCCAGAAGATGTGGTTGGCGAAGAACCCGTCGCCGTAGAGGCCGGCGAGGCGGGCGACGTCGGGGTTGCGGATGGCGCCGTGCCACACGAACGGCGGCTCGTCGTTCAGCGGCCGCGGTGTGGCGGTGAACTGCCGCAGCGGTGGGCGGAACTGGCCTTCCCAGTCGACGACGTCCTCGTCCCAGAGTCGGCGCAGCAGGGCGTAGTTCTCGACCGTCAGGTTCCAGCTGTTGGAGATCTCCTGGCCGAACCACGGGTACACCTCGGCGGTGTTCCCGCGACCCAGCACGATGTCGACGCGTCCACCGCTGAGGTGCTGCAGCATCGCGTAGTCCTCGGCCAGCTTGACCGGGTCGTTCGTGGTGATCAGCGTGGTCGAGGTCGACAGTCGGAGCCGCTGGGTGCGTGCGGCGATGTAGCCGAGCAGCGTGGTCGGTGACGAGGGCACGAACGGCGGGTTGTGGTGCTCGCCGGTGGCGAACACGTCCATGCCGACTTCCTCAGTCTTCTCCGCGATCGCGACGATGGCGGCGATGCGTTCCCCTTCGGTGGGGAGCCGGTCGGTCGTCGGGTCGGGTGTGACGTCTCCGACGGTGAACACTCCGAACTCCATGGTGTCCCTCTTCTCGCTCAGTGGCGGGTGGTGGCCCCGACCGGCCGAGGCGGGGTCACCGGCCGATCGGGGTGCTTCGAGACTCGCCTGTGGGGCAGGTCGGGAGCATCGGCCAACCGACTGCATCGAGTCGGTGACGTGCCGTTCAGCCGACGCTCTGGTGAGAGGTCAGCAGCGCAGTCAGCGTCTGCGTGTCGTGGGCGCCGATGACGCGCTGGCCGTTGACGAAGAAGGTCGGGGTGCCGCGGGCGCCGCTGGCTTCGGCGCTGGCGATGTCGCGTGCCACGCGCTCTTCGACGTCGGGACTGTCAAGGTCGTCGAGGAAGGCGGTGACGTCGAGGTCGAGGTCGGCGGCCAGGCTCGCCACGACCTCGAGGGTGAGGTCGTCGTGATGGGCGAAGAGCAGGTCGTGCATCGACCAGAACGCGTCCTGGCGGCTGGCGGCCTCGGCGGCGCGGGCAGCCAGTGCGGCGTGCGAGTGGATCTCCGTGAGCGGGAGGTGTCGGAACACGTAGCGCAGGTCGTCGCCGAAGCGGGTCAGCAGCTCGCGGGTGACTCCGGTGGCGCGGGCGCAGAACGGGCACTCGAAGTCGCCGTACTCCACCAGCGTCAGCGGGGCGTCGATGTTGCCTCGGATGTGGTCGACGCTGGGGTCGACCGGCTCGTCCAGGTGTCGGGGAAGATCGGCCGAGTCGATGCCGCGGCGGCGGCGGGTGGCGGCGAAGACACAGCGGCCCAAGGCCGTGGACAGCACGGCGGCGATCAGCACGCCGACGGTCGCGTCAGCCCGGGAGCCGGCGTCGTCGAACGCCAGGCCGACGATGAGCAGCGACACGGTGAACCCGATGCCGGACAGCGCCGCGCCACCGAGGATGTGGTCGACGCGCACCCCTTGGGGAAGGACACCGAGGCGGAGTCTCAGGCCTAGCGCGACCGCTCCGCCGATGCCGACGAGCTTCCCGATCACGAGCCCGGCGATCACTCCCCAGGTCAGCGGGGAGGTCAGGGCGGCGGTCAGGACGCCGTCGCGCAGGTCGACGCCCGCGTTGGCGAACGCGAAGATCGGGACGATCACGAAGCTGGTCCACGGGTGCAGCGCGGTCTGGAGCCGCTCGTTCGTGGACACGGCTCGCCGCACCCCGAGCTGAGCACGACGCCCGGCGCGTGGCAGCGGCGACTGTCGAAACGACCGGTACCGCTCCAGTGCGTCCTCGACCAGGCGCGGATCGGGTGCACGCGCGGCGATGAGGAGTCCTGCCACCATTCCGGTGAGCGACGCGTGCACGCCGCCCAGCACGGTGGCAACCCACGCCACCAGCAACAACCCGACGTAGGGTCCGGCTCGCCACGTGCCGTGGTAGGCGAGGAGGGCCATCATCGCGAGCGCGATCGCTGCCACCGACAACATGGCGGGGTCGATGTCGTGGCTGTAGACGATCGCGATGACGGCGACGGCGACCAGATCATCCACGACGGTGAGTGCGAGCAGGAACAAACGCAGCTGGGTCGCCCAGGTGGGCCCGACGATCGCAAGAGCGCCAAGCATGAACGCCGTGTCCGTGCCCACCACGACACCCCACCCGCGTGCGGCGTCTCCGCTGGGGTTGACGATCAGGTAGATCAGGACCGGGACGACCACGCCGCCGATGCCGGCGAGCAGGGGAAGCCCGGCGTGCCCGGGACGCCGCAATTCACCGACCGACGCCTCACGGCGCACCTCGAGGCCGATGCTGAAGAAGAACAGCACCATCAGGCCGTCGTTGACCCAGTGCCGCAGGTCCATGGACAGGGTCGCGTCCCCTACGGCCACGGCCAGGTCGGTGTGCCACCACTGTTCGTAGGCCGCCGACCAGCTGGAGTTCGCGATCAGCAGCGCAGCCACGGCGGAGATCAGCAGGAGCAGCGAGCTCGCCGACTCGGTGCGGACGTAGGCCCGGGCCGGCGCCGACACCTGGTTCATCATGTCCTTCGCGCGAGCACGCGACTGCCGCGTCCAGTCGCCGGGGATTCGCGCACCGGCGTCGGGGGATCCTCGCTCTGGTGGCATCTGGTGTCTCCTCACCTCCCGCGTTCGAGCTCTGAGGTCTGAGGCCTGAGGTTCGGATCCTGCGCAGGGTCCTCGTCGGCGCCGCCCCTGCGCGCCCTTCGGCGGCGCGCGCTGCTGCGCTAGGCGGGCTGGTCAGCGTGTTCGGCTGCGTGGGCGCTCTCGAGGATCACCTCAGCGGTGTGGGCGGGGTGGCTCATGCCGACGACGTGGGAGGCGCCCGAGATGACCACGGTGCTGCGTGCTTCCGCGCGGGAGGCCATGAACGCCTGCGAGCCAGCCGGGATGTTGCGGTCCTCGTCTCCGTAGATGAACCAGCTCGGGACGGTCTTCCACAGCGGAGTGTCGCCGGCCGGTTCGCCGAGCGCCGACTCGACGATGGGACGCTGGGTGACCGCCAGCTGGGAGGCCACGTCTGCGGACAGGTCGGCGCAGAACTGCTGGTGGTACTTCTCCTGCGCGATGTACAGGTCGCGGCCTCCGCCGCTCAGGTCCACCGGCTGCAGGGTTTCGGCGAGGCTCCCGCCGGGGGAGTGGTTGGTGGCCTCGGCGCACGACTCTCCCGCCTCCAACGCGTACCCGGCCACGAACACCAGGCCGAGCACGTCCCCGGCACCCGGATCGATGTTGGTGATCACCGCTCCGCCGTAGGAGTGCCCGACCAGGACCACGGGCCCGTCGACGGACCGGACGAGGTCGGACAGGGCGGCGGCGTCCGCGGCGATGCCGCGCAGCGGGTTCGCCATCGCGATGGTGGACAGCCCCTCGGCGGTCAGGAAGTCGATGACGTCGTTCCAGCTCGAGGACTCGGCGAACGCGCCGTGGACGAGGATGACGGTGGGTTTCATGGGTGGTCCTTCTCGTAGGGACTCGACGAGGGCGGTGCTGCCGGGACAGCACACGCTCGCGATGGTCAGCCCAGCCAAGGCTTTCGACGGGTGTCTCGCATCACCTGAACACAGCAGATTGACTGCATCGCACCCAGCCGCCGCGTCCGCTGCTGCTCACGCATCCCAGCGCAGCCGGCTGGTTCCTGATCGCGAGAAGTCGCGCCTTCAGGTGATGTCCCGACCTAGTCGTTGCATGAAGGGTGATGCGCCAGGTCGAGCCGAGGAGGACCAGATGACCGACACATGGCAAGGCGCGCCACCGCCCAGCGGAACCGGCTGCGTCGACTGCGACCTCAGGAACCCTCTGGGGTGGTGGCTGCACCTGCGCCGCTGCGTCACCTGCGGGCACATCGGGTGCTGCGACTCGTCCCCCAATCAGCACGCGACGGCGCACGCCGACTCCACCGGGCACCGGACGATCCAGAGTTTCGAGCCCGGCGAGGACTGGTTCTACGACTACGACACCAGCCGGGTCTTCACCGGACCGTCGCTTCCGCCGCCGCACTCCCGGCCCGTAGAGCAGCCGGTGCCCGGTCCCGCCGACCGCGTCCCTCGCGACTGGCAGGTGCACCTGAACTGACACGGCCTCTCGAGAGGACGGCGGAGGCGGTCGAATGACCGATGCAGATGACCGCGGCTGCCACCGAAACTCTGAGCGAACCCCAGACCGGGGTGGACGCCGCTCCTGCGGCTCTGAGTGTCGTGACGACAAAGGAGACGACGATGAGTGAGATCTCAGGTGAGGGTCCGGAGCTGTACCACGGGTACAGCGTCGACGATGAGGACCAGCCGCAGGCCTACGGTGACAGCCTCTCCGACGACCGCGGGTTGCGCGAACCGCTCGACGAGGGGTACTCCCCGCCAGATCGCTGGTCCAGTGGCCAAGGTTTCGGGAACACCGCGTACGAAGCCGAGCTGGGGGAGAGGCTCGCGCAACGCTTGGCCCAAGAGGAGTTCGAACCCGACCCGTACGCATGGCGCGCAGCCACTCCCGGCCTGCGAGGCATGCAGGTTGGCGGGCAGCGCGCCGGCGACCTGGCGGCGTTCAACCCAGGGCTCGGGGAAGCGATCGCCGAGCGCTCCGTGCTGCACGAGTGGGACACCGACCCGTTCGGCGCCCCCGCCGGACAGGAACCGTACTGGGGCCGGCAGGTCGGAGCGCTCCGAGCCGGACGGCTCACGTCCTACGACGAAGGCCTCAGGCCGGACGAGGACAAGGACGTCGTCGCCTTCGACATCGGCATCGACGGGGCAGGCGCGAGCGCCGAGGAAGCAGCGATGCACATCATCGACGACGACCTCGAGTGAGCGCTCTGCGCCGCCTGTGATCCCGTCGGCTGCTACTTCGCTCACCCGAGTCCGGGAGGTTCGCATGGATCCGTCGTCGCTCGCCGGACTGCACGAAGCGTCTGTTGAGCGCCAAGCGTTCGAGAAGATCGCTCCGCAGCACAACTCGTGGGACTGGTACGCCGCCTACATCCAGCTGCGGGACGCCGGACGAACCACTCAGGAGGCCACAGTCGCTGTCAAGGACAACATGGTCAACGTCAGGAAGGTCTCCATCGCCATCCGTGATGGCCCAAGCGCAGGCGCTGACGTGAATGAGCGGGTGCTGGTCCTCAACGCGGGGTCGTCGTCGCTGAAGTACCGCCTTCTGGACGGCGTCACTGGCGTCGCTGAGGCGTCCGGGTCGGTGGAGCGGATCGGCGAGACCAGCGGGAGGCTCACACACACGGTCGACGGCCAGGACCACTCCGACGAGCGTCGCGTCACGGACTTCGAGGACGCGCTGCGCTCAGCCCTCGGCGCCTTCGACCGCCGCGGCCCGCCGATCGACCGCGACACCCTGGCGGCGGTCGGTCACCGGGTCGTACACGGCGGCGACCTCTTCGCCGAACCTGTGCTGGTAGACGACCGCCTGCTCGATGCGGTCGAAGGCCTCGTCCCGCTCGCTCCGCTGCACAACCCCGCCAACCTGGAGGGGTTGCGGGTCGCGCTGCGGCTTTCCCCGAGGTGCCGCAGGTCGCGGTGTTCGACACGGCGTTCCACCAGACGATGCCCGAGCACGCCTACACCTACGCCGTGCCTGCGAGGTGGCGCGAGGAGCACCACATCCGGCGCTACGGCTTCCACGGTACGTCGTACGCCTTCGTCTCGCGACGCGCTGCGGAGCTGCTGGGCCGACCGGTCGGGGACACCAACCTCGTGGTGCTGCACCTCGGCAACGGTGCGTCGGCGGCCGCGATCCGCGGTGGGCGGTCCGTCGACACGTCGATGGGAATGACCCCGCTCGAGGGGCTGGTGATGGGCACCCGATCCGGTGACCTCGACCCGGCGATCCACGGCTACCTGCACCGCCAGCTCGGTCTGTCCCTGGACGAGATCGACCGGGCGCTCTATCGCGAATCCGGACTGCTCGGTCTCTCCGGGGTGAACGACTTCCGCGAGCTGGAGCAACGGCGCGCCGCTGGCGACCGATCCGCCGCTCTGGCGTTCGACGTCTACGCGTACCGCGTGCGCAAGTACGTCGGCGCCTACTACGCCGCGCTCGGTGAGCTGCACGCGGTTGTCCTCACCGGCGGTGTCGGACAGAACAGCGCGGAGCTGAGGGCAGCGGCGCTGGGCGGCCTAGAGCGGCTCGGGATCGTCCTCGACGCCGCCCGCAACGAGGTCCCGTCCCGGGAGGCCCGAGCGGTCTCGGCGGACGGCTCGGACGTGGCCGTCCTCGTAGTGCCGACGGACGAGGAGTGGGAAATCGCTCGCCAAGCACTCGCTGTCGTACACGGCACCGTCTGAACGGCCGCAGCGGCTGGGCACGACTCGCCGTTGGGGCTTGTCAACAGTTGGTGTCCAGAGGGTTCCGGTTCAATCCGCCTCCGAGGGTCGCAAGGTGTCGGAAACGAGGCCAACGTCTGACCAATCGACGCTTCGCGTTCCCAGAGCCCTCACTGCTCCTTCTGCGGCTCGATTGGCACCTGGTTCCCAGTAGCCGCGATCCCCAAGTACCGACTCCGTGAGCCGCAGCGAGAGGCTTTCCATCCCTGGGGCGCAGTGGGGCCGCGGACCAACGAAAGGCGGCGGCTGACGAGGGAAGACGACGATAGACGTTTCGGCAGGTCCATCTGTGGCGACTCCTGACCGAGGCTGAAACCCCCAATCAGATGGCTCAAGTCAGCTCGAACTGGCTCCTAGCAGGGTGGGCAGCCTCGTGCGCGCGCTGCGAACGTTTGCGACCGTAGGCGCCCGTCGGAGGGAGGGCTCGGATTGGGCTCGCTTTGATTCGCAATCACCCGCAACTGGACGCCGATGCCCGCGCGCGTCCAGAACGCCAACACCGCAGGTCACGGGCTCGTTCGGCCTGATGAGCGCAGGCGCCCGCAAAGGATCGCACTACGCTCAGCGTCACGTACGTCTTCCCGATGACGCAACACGTCGGATGCGCACTCCCCAGACCCTGCGGCGTGGGGTGCACTGGGTACGCACAACAACGGAAAACGACGCCTGACGCTGGAAGACGTTGAAAGACGTTTTCGCAGGTCAGACGCCGTTTCAGGCACCTAGTCGCAGGTCAGCGAGACCCCCGACTTAGATGTCGTAGTACTGCTCGAACTGGCCCGGGACGGGTTCGCTTCAGCAAGCGCGGCAGTCCGAAGTCCGCCGCCAGCATGCGGACCACCGTCCACGGGCGTGGCGCGCACCGCTCGATGCTCACGCCGCGATCGACCCGTTGGTGCACGCGGCGATCATCTCGTGAGACTCCAGACGATCGCGGCTCGCGAGGTGGCACCCGCAGACTCGGTGGTGCGCACCGTCGGCAGCATCGCTGCGGGTTCCAAGAGCAACGTCATCCCTGCCGATGTCGTGCTGCAGCTCCAGGTTTTTGCACCCACGACGACCGACCCCGATCGAGTGTCTTGGCGGCGGCTGAGCGGATCCTGCGCGCCGGTGTCAGGCGTCCGCGTTCATTCACCCGATGTGGATCGCGATGACCGCGCCGGTCAGGTCTGGCGAGCCGACGGCTCGGGCCTTCTCGGGCGGGCTTCCGCCAGACTCTTCATCGAACGCCCCGCTCGTCTTCAGTCCGGTGTCCACCGGTTGGCCCCGCTGTCAGCCGGTCGTCCGATCACGGGGGAGTAGCGGTAGCCCAGGTCGTCGTGCGGTTGATAGCGGAGCGAGTGGCCGGCGAGGACGTCGCGACTGGCGAATCGGGCCAACGCGATCAGGCCGGCGAAGATAATGAACGTTTCGGGTATGCGGGCTGGAACTGACCGCGCGGAGTGATGCCATCTACGAAGCCGCGCACCAAAGCTGTTCGCTGCCTCGATTGTTCAGACGGAGTGGGCGAGTGCGCTCACCTCGGGGACGCCAGAAGTTGGTGGTGCCGCTGGGTCATCCGCCCGTCGTGAGTATGAGCGTCGTAAGGCCAAGGATGTCGCTTCGTGGCAGACATGGCACGTTGATCGGCCGGGAAGTGGGCGCGCAAGGCTACTGACCGAGGCCGGGGAGTCCGGCCAGTCAGCGTCGCGGAGTGCCGCGCCGCGGCGGCCGGGGGCGGTTGACGTCCTGCCGGTCGCGCGCTGCTCCCTGCGACGTGGTCGGCTCCGCGGTGCCCTCGCCGGTGTCGATCGGAATCTCCAGACGGGAGACGATCCGGTAACGCAGGTCGCGTGCGGGGCTGTCGCCCAGGGGCTTCTCGGCGACGATCGCGCGGGTCGCGGCGCCGACGTCGTGACCGTGCTCGTGGGCCTGCTGCAGCATCGCTGCGGTGGCCGGCCAGTCGCCCTGCTCGAGCAGGCGCGGGTCGAGCTCGCGGGCCAGCGGCTCCCACCGCTCGGCGGGCGTCTTGTCGGCCGCGGCCGCTAGTCGGGCTCGGACCTCGCTGCTCTTGTGCAGCTCGGCCAGGGCCGCCTTCCGCGGGTCGGCGTCCCACGTCTTGACCGCGTCGCGCAGGTCCCGGCCGGCCTGCAGCTGGGAGAGTTGCAGCCGTGCCCGCACCTGGTTGACGCCCGGCTCCCAGGCCCGGCTGGGACGGGCCGAGATGACGCGCATGGCGGCCGCCCGTGCCTGCTCGGCGCCGAGGTTGTCGAGCCGCTCGGTGAGGAGCTGGTCGCCCAGGGACCGGAAGGCGGGCTGGCCGCTGGCCACTGCGGCGGTGAGCGCGGCCGGGCTGAGCTGAGCGAGCAGGTCGGCGGGGTCGAGTCCGGCGGGGAACCGGGCGTAGCCGGGGTCCAGGCCGTGCGGGGTGAGCATCCAGAAGTCGCGCTCGGCCGCGACTTGCCCCGCCAGGTCGGCGTCGGTGGCCACGATCGGGTCGCGGCCGACGGCAGCCAGTTGCGTGGCCTGCTCATCGGTCAGGGACGTGCCGAGCGGGGCCACGCCCAGGTAGAGGCCGGCGCTGGCAATCGTGACGGCGACCGCGTCCATCGGGCCCTCGACGATCACCGGGACGGCGCCCTCGGCGAGCAGTTCGTCGACGACGCCGAACAGCTGCGCGCCCTTGTGGAACAGCGGGGTGTCGGCGGTGTTGAGGTACTTCGGTCCGGCCTTGTCGTCGTCGGTGAGGTCGGGGCGGCGGCCGACGAAGCCGAGCACCTCGCCCTGGTGGATCACCGGGAACATCACGCGGTCGCGGAACCGGTCGATGAGGCGGCCGGTGCTTGCCTCCACAGCGACTCCGGTGGCGAGCATCTCGGGGTCGCTGATGCCGCGGCCGCGGAGGTGGTCGACCAGGTTGGTCCAGCCTGCCGGAGCCTGACCGGGGCGGAACCGCTCGTCGCCGGCGAGGTCGACGCCGAACCGGCCGGTGAGGTAGTCGCGGCCCCACGAGTCGGTGAACCGGGACTCGAAGAAGGTCTGCGTGAGCTCGTTGATTTCGACCATGCGCTCACGCGTGACGGGGGAGGAGTGCCACTCGTCGGCGCGCTGGTACATGAGCCGGATGTTGGCGTCGGTGGGCTCCAGCCGGGTGCCGCCGAGGTCGCGGATGTAGGCGGAAAGCGTGAGGTCGCTCTCGATGTACTGGTCCTCGTTGACGTCGACCAGGTCCTCCTCGAGCGCGTCGACCTGGTGCTCGTCGACCATGTCGACGGGGGGCTCGAGGTCCGTGCCGGGGTCCTCAACAAGCGGCCACGGGATGTCGTGGGACTGATCGACGAACATCGCCTGATCGGGCTCGATGCCCTCCCACAGGTCCGCGGGCGGCTCCTCGAAGTGGTACTCGTGCGCGTGCTCGTCGGGGGCGGTCTCCAGCGCGATCGAGGTCCGCCAGACCAGTGCCTGGCACTCGTCGACGCCCTCCCAGCCGTCGCTCGGAAGCGCCCGTCCGGCGCCCAGCAGGGCCTCGACCTGCCATCCACGCTGTAGGCCGTGGTCGACGTTGGAGACCAGCGCCGGCCACCAGGTGCTGGCCTGGATGCTCGCGGCCCGCTCGGGACCGAACAGGTCCGCGAGCCGCGGCGCCCAGTCGGTGGTGACGCTCTCGCCGTGGGAGCCGTCGCCGATCTGGGCGGCGACCGCGGGTGTGAGGTGGCGGGCCATGCGCCACCAGAGCGCGGCCGTGGCGTGCTCGTCGGGCAGCGGGCCGGCCGGGTGATCGGGTGCGGCGGCGGTGCGCAGCAGCTCGTGGGCCGTGACGCCGGCACGCGACATCGCGGCCAGCCGCTCGGCCAGGAGCGGGGTGAACTCGTCGTCGCGGACCTGCGCGGCGAGCGAGTAGAGCAGCTGACGCCATTCCTTGAGTGCCGGGGTGTGGTCTCCGGTGACGGCCCGGTTGAGGCGCCGCTGCCACGTCGCCGACGCCTTCTGCAGCTGCGGTGCGCCGGTCGGTCGCCGGTCGTCGACGGGAACCTGCATGGCTGCGCGCCAGACCTCGACGTCGGCCACCGTGGCGGCCTCGGGGCGGATGCCGTTCTGTGCCCACACCGGCAGCGCGGCCTGTTCTACGGCGCGGGTGTGGACCTGCTCGGCGAGCTGCTCGACCAGGTGCGCCCGCTTGGAGAGGTAGGCGCGCCAGTGCGGGTCCTCGGCCAGACGTGCCGGAATCCCGGGCATCCACGGGAGCGGGCCGGCGCCCGCGTTGCGCTGCCCGGAGGCGTCGAGGCGCCAGTCGAGGACCGCGGCCCGGTCGCGTGCGCTCTCCAGCTCGCGGTCACCGGCGGCGGCCCGGAGCGCTTCGACGGGGTTCTCGCCGGCCGCGCCGAGCAGCAGCAGGTGGGCGCGCAGGGTGGGCCAGGCGGCCTCATCGGACAGCCCGGGAGCCAGTGTCTCGACGGCGGTGTCCAGCGCGTCGACCATGTTGACCGTGGTGCCGTCGACGCCGGTCGTGGTTTCGTGGCGCAGCAGGTCCTCGGCTGCGACGTAGAGGCTGTCGAGGTAGCGCTGGGAGGCCTCGCCGAGCCGGGTAGCCGGGTCGGCCTGCTCGCGGATCAGGCTGGTCGCGGACCGCTGCGCGTCGTCGCGGGCCAGCACCTGTTCGAGGATGTCGGTGGGGGTGAGCGGCCGGACCAGGGTCGGGTGGATTACCGAGTGCGGGTCGCCGTCGCCGACGACCTCGAGGTAGACGTGGTTGGCGTGCGCGCCGCGGGTCATCATCGCGTAGAGCTGCTGGCGCGACTCGGTGCCGGTGGCCAGGCCGTGCATCGTGTCGGCGGTGACGCCCTGGGCGGTGTGCACGGTGCACGCGTAGCCGAGCTCGGTGGCCTTGGCGACATAGTCGCTCGGCAGTCGCACGGTGCGGCCGTGCTGGGTGTGCTGGACGGTCAGGTCGCCGCCGTCGTGGATCTCCAGGACGGTCCAGCGGTCGCCGTTCTTCACCCAGTCGGTGGCCGAGGTACGCAGCCGGCGGTCGTTCTCGCGGGTGATGATCAGCTCGCCGATCGACGCCTCGTTGCCGTCGGCGAGCCGCCGCACCGGGCCACTGCTGGCGACGTCGGCCGGGTCGATCCCGTCCAGACGGTGAGCGCGGGCCTGCTGGTTCAGCTCGCTGACCAGGTCGCGGGTCGGGGCGAGCATGATCGAGTCCAGGCCGGCGGCGCGGTCGGCCTGCCAGGCGGCGAAGACCTCCTCGGTCATGGTCGCCAGGTCGCCGACGTGGACCCGGTCGCGGTCGAGGTAGAAGCCGAGCGCCTCGCTCTTGCCCTCGCGCAGGGCCAGCGATGCTGCGCCCTCGGCGGGATCCTTGAACCGGACGAGCTCGGTCAGCTGGAGCGCGCCGTGGGTGGCTCGGATGTCGCGCAGCACGCCGCCGGCGCCGATCGCGGAGAGCTGCTGGTCGTCACCGATCAGGCGGGCGCTGCCGCCGCGCTCGAGGATGTAGGAGACCGCGGCGTCCAGGGAGAGGGTGTCGGCCATGCCCGCCTCGTCGATCACGACGAGCGTTGAGGAGTCGATGCCGGCAACCCAGTCCGGCATCGCGGTACCGGTCTGCCGGGCCTGATCGAGGGAGTGCGTGAGCTTGGCCAGGGTGTCGGTCTGGGTGTCGATCTGGGAGCCCATTGATGTGCGGAGGGCGTCCGCGGCCGCCGCCGAGGGAGCGAGGCCGATGATGGTGCCGCCGCCGTCACTCCACGCGCTGGCCAGGGCTCGCATCGCGGTGGTCTTGCCCGATCCGGCGGGGGCGATCGCCAGCTGGAGTCGGGCGCCGGAGGTGGCCATCTCCCGCACGAGCGTGGCCTGTCCGGCGTTGAGGGTGATGCCGTTGGCGGTCGACTCAAGGAGCGCCAGGTCGACCGAGGACGCCTCGACGGCGTACCCGTCATGGCGGCCGGCGGCCTCGACCAGGCGCTGTTCGGCGGCTAGGACCTTGCTCGAGGTGTACAGGTCGGCCCCGGCCTGGGTGTAGACCGAGGACCCGTCTGCGCGGCGCAGCTGGACCGGCTCGCTGATGGTGTCCCAGGGGCGGGCCATGTTCACCGAGTGGCCGTCGAGGACCTCGCTGACCAGCAGGTCGACCACCTGGGAGACCTGGTTGGTGGGCATGTTGGCGGCCCGGACCTGCCGCTGGGCCTCGGCGTAGACGTGCCAGTACTGCCACGTGCTCCGGCTGCCTTCCATCGTGGCCACGATGCGGTCGGTGGTCTTGGCGAACCAGGCCGAGTCGGCCAGGGAGCGGGCCGCCCCCTTCGGGTTGAGGGCGCCGTGCACCATCTGCTTGACCCGCTGCGGGGTGCCGAGCACCTCGACGGCCTCGCGGTTCCAGGCCTCGCGCTGCTCGGCCAGCGAGCGGGGCTTGTGCTTGGCTTCGCGGGTCTCTAGCGTCGCCTGCTGGGACAGCTGGATGGTCTCCACCGGGGTCGGGGGCCGCCCGTGGGTGGCCTGGAACGCCGCGGCGAGGACCTTGCGGCGGTCCTCGACGTTGATCCGGCGCTTGGAGAACCGGCGGTTCAGCTCGGGGTCGACGCCGACGATCTCGCGCACCGGCCGCTTGCGGGCGTCCTCGTTCGAGCGCTCCTCGAACCGGACGCCGAGGGCGTCGATCAGGTGCCGCTCGAGCGCGGTGTTGTAGGTCTCCGAGGCCGAGACGACCGCCTTGTGCAGCGGCCGGCCGTCGATGGCCAGCCACTTGCCGTCGAGGGTCTGGACCTTGTTGGCGACGGCGACGTGCGTATGCAAGTCGGGGTCTCCGGCGCGGGAGTCGCGGTGGGTGAACGCCGTGGCGACCAGGCCGCGGACGTCGACCTGGCGGACGCCGTTGGTGCCCCGGCGGGTGAACAGTGCCTTGGACTCGATGAAGTCCAGCGCGTCCTTGACCGCCGCATGGTGGGCCCGCTCGATCGCCGCGGCGGTCTTCGGGTCGGAGATCGCCCACAGCACCGAGACGCTCTTGACCGGGGAGAAGGTCAGGTCGTAGCCGGCGACGGCGTTGGTCTTGGGGCGGGAGTGCTTGGCGATCGTCGCGGCGAGCTCGCGGGCGTCGGCGGGCTCGCGGCCGTGCTCGGCGCGGAAGAACTCACGGCCCACCCCGGTGCGGATTCTGGCGCGCTCTGCGGCGGGGACGGGGTAGTCGCCGGGGTGACCAGCGGCCTCATTCCATTCACTGAATCGCTTGGCGACCTCGATCCGGAACGGGCTGATGTCGTTGTCGTAGACCTTGTACGGGGTGCCGAGCCGGACCGCGGTCTTGTAGTCCGCTTCGGTGGGCCGCTCGGCCTTGTCGCGGCCGATCCGCAGGTCCAGCTCCTTGGTCCGCTGGGTGGCTAGCGGGTGGTGCCCGGAGCCGAACAGGCTCTGCATGTGGTCGGCGGTGACGATGTCGTCGGCAGCGAGTCCCTCGATGCCCTCCATGCCCGAGCCGACCCACACGCCGGGGGTCTCGCCCTTCTCAGTGTAGTAGCTCGCCAGCCCGGTGTGGCCCTTGTCGGTGGCGTCCATCGCTGCGACCTGGCGGGTCAGGTAGTCGTACCCGGACCCCGCCGTCAGCTTGTGGAGGCTCATCGTCACGGTCACCTACGTGCGCACGCGCGCGGCAGGCGATCACTTTCGGGCGGATTTCTGTTCTGTTCTTTCTATTCGGCGAACCGAGAATGCAAGAGGTGTGTGGCACTTCGTCGGTCGCGGGAATCTGGGGGGACGCTGAGGGGCGGGGGTGACCGCCGGGGCGTCGGGCTTAGATCGGGCGGCTGGACGCGCTGCGCTGGATCAGCTGGGAGCGGGTTTGAAGGTTTCTGCGGTTCGGTGATCGCTCGGGGTCGGGGCAATGTCGTAGGTGACTGTCAGAGTCCGTCGAACACGAGTGAGGACCGGATGAGTCAGCAGACGATCAAGCAGCAGGCGAGGCGTGCAGCGCGGGAGATGGCCGAGAGGCGGCGGCGCGAGCGCGAGGAGCGGGAGCGTCGGGTCATCGGCCTGGCCGAGCGGGTCATGGTCGCGATCGGTGAGCGCGATGCGGCGGTGGCCGAGACCGAGAAGCGAGCCGGTGAGGCGCTGCGGGAGTTGACCGAGCGTGAGGGCCTGTCCCTGGGCGAGGCCGTCGAGTGGTGCGGCGAGACGATCACCGTGCGTGAGGCGACGCGGCTGCGGCGGCTGGCCAGTGAGCCACAGGGCGACGACGGCCTCTAGTAGGGCGGCGAGCGTGACGGCGCGAAGGCGGGCGACGCTGCGGCGGTCGCGCGTGCTGGGCGTGGAGGAGCGGGTGCCGGTGCGTCGGCTGGATGACGCCTGGCGGACGAGAACAGGGGGTGATCAGGTGACGAGCCAGACCACGATCCCGGTCGGGATCTACTGGAAACCCGGCGTGTGGGACCTCGCACGATCGGCCTACATCGCAGACCTGGACACCGACGCCGACTCACCCGGCTCGTTCGTCGGCTGGCTCGCCCAGGCGCTCGAGCTCCACGCCCGGCGCTCACCGCAACGGCGGTCCGAACTCGCGGCCGCGGGTGAGAAGCATCCCGCCCTGGTCAGCGTGACCCGCAAGAGTTTCAACAAGAAGCACGACCTGCCCGCGTCGACCATTGAGGCGGTCGAAGACGCGCTCGTGGCCGACCGTCAGGAGCTCGGCCGGATGCTCGCCCGCTCGGCGTTCGCCCAGGAGGCAGTGATCGCCGCGGCCGAGGAGGCCCGCTGGCGGCTGGGTCGCGATCTGCCGCCGCCCCCGCAGAAGCTCAGTAACCGACCGCCGCGGCGTCGGCGTGCCCGGTAGCCGGCGAGGACGACGCCGGCAGTTGTGTCGGCACCTCGTCCGAGCGTGCTTACCAGCGCCCCGATCCGGTAACGCGAGAGCCGGCCGTGGCGCGTCTGCGTGCCTGGGTGATCTCCCGCCCCGCCAGCCGAGCTCGAGCGGTGCAAACGACTTCGGCCGATGTGATCGCTGTCGGGCCTGGATGACACCTAGGTGACTGCGGGATCGATCAACGTCTCGCAGTCACCTAGGAGGAAGCCATGTCCACCACCGTCACCTTCGCCGGCAACCTGGCCGAGGCACCGGAGCTGCACCACACCCGGGAGAACAAGCCGGTCGTCACCTGCCGCATCCTGGTCAACCGCCGGATCCAGAACGACCAGGGGGAGTGGGGCAGCGACGAGCCCACCGCCCACAACGTCAAGATCTTCGGCTCGGCCGCTACCCACGTACACGACAGCTGCGGATCCGGTGACCCGCTCTTCGTCCACGGCCTCGAGCGCACCGAGAGCTGGCCGGACAAGGAGACCGGCGAGAAGCGCACCAAGGACGTCGTGGTCGTCGACAACCGCTTCGGCGAGGTCGACCTCTCGCTCGGGTACGTGTCCGCGCGCATCGACCGCGCCCCGCACGCGGCCCCGGCCGGCTGAGGAGGTTCGCTCCGATGAATCTCGTCGTTCAATCCCCGGACGAGCTGCTCGCCGCGGTGCCACACGTCCTCGGCTTCAAGCCCGAGGAGTCGATCGTCCTGGCGCCCTTCCGACCCGGGCTGCCGGTCACTCGCGTCGACCTGCCCCGGACCGCAGCCGATCGCGAGGAGGTTTGGGACGCACTCAGCGGCCCGTACGGCCGCCACGCCTGGCCCGGTGCCCGGCTGGCCATCGTCTGCATCACCGAGGACCGCCGTAGCGCCGAGTTGGCCAGTCAGCACCTATCGAACCGGCTCCAGGACGTCGGCATCACCACCCACATCAGGCTGTGGTCCGACGGCGAGCGCTGGCGTGAGTTCAACACCGGCCAGACCGGGCTGCAGACCCCGTCGACCGCTGAGCGGATCGCGGCTGCGACCGTGCTCACCGGCGCCGCCCAGCCTGCCGCCAACCGCGAGTCCCTGGCCGCCTCGATGGTCGGCGACCGCGAGCCCATCGACCAGTTGCTCCCCGCGGCTCGGGCTGCGGCCGCGGCCAGCACGCCCGCTGCGGAGAGAGCGTGGGGGCTGGACCGGCTCGAGCAGTTCCACGCCAACGGCCACCGACTCTCCGACGTCGACGGTGCGCGGATGCTTGTGGCCTTGGAGACGATCAACACCCGGGACGCGCTCTGGGATGACATGAGTCGGGAGAACTCCACCTCCCACATGGCCATCTGGACCGACCTCACCCGCCGCGGTCCGGACGAGGTCCGCGCGGCGCCGGCCTCCATGCTCGGCTTCGCCAGCTGGCTGCACGGCGACGGCGCCAGAGCCTGGTGCGCGCTCGACCAAGTGCCCGTCGACCAGCCCTACTCCATGGCCGCCATCGTCGCCTCGGCCTTGCAGAACGGCCTGCACCCCAGGGAGTGGGAGCGCCAGCAGGCGCAGATGCGCGAGGTCGCAAGTGAGCTTGACGAGTCGTTCGTGCCGAAGCCGCCTGGCCACCACACGCAGCGGGACGTCGCGCGGACCCAGCCCACCACCGACCGGCCGGCTCCCGGCCGCTGAGGAGGACACCCGGATGGACGAGCAGGACAACACCGCAACGCGGCAGAGTGCGAAGGAACGACAGCTGCGCCGCCTGGTCGTGCCGGCACCCGCCGCGTACGACCCCAGTAGGCGCATCGACGTCGTCCACAACCCCGACCTCGCCCTTCTGTGGGGTACGAATGAGTAGCGCGCGCGACTTCGAGGACGCTGATGGAGAGCTCGGCCGATGGATCGACGCTCGGACCATCGAGCTGCTTGAGGATCTGGAAAAGCACCTGGGGACGTCGCTTTGACGAGGCACGAGTCCGCGAACTGGTGACGGCATACCTCGGGCAGCGGGGGACGACCGAGGCTCTGTCGGAGGAGGATCGATTCTCGCTTCTCAACGGCGCAGCTATCGCACTCCTCGGCGAGGAGCGTTGATCGTCGAATCGGGCAAGTTCAGCGACTTCCTCACGGCTGATGAACTCAGCCAAACGCGCCACACCCGCTGAGGTGAACTCTGCCGAACCACGTACAACCACCGTCCGCTGGTGTCAGGGTGCTGTTGACAACAGTCCGCAGGACCGACCAGCAGTGGGGGAAACGTGCACAACAGACTTATCCGAGCACTCGCGCTCATCATTATCGCTCTGGGCTTGACCAGCTTCGCGCAGTCACCGGCCACGGCCGTCGTTGACCGCGACTGCGGGGACTTCCCGAGCCAAGCGGCTGCCCAGAACTTCTTCCTCGCCAACGGCGGCCCCCAGAGTGACCCGCACGGGCTTGATAGTGAAGGCGACGGAATCGCCTGCGAGTCCAACCCGTGCCCGTGCATCGGTCGCGGCACCAACACCCAGAACCCGGTGACCACCCCGCCTCCGCCGAAGGTCTACCGCGAGACCGGCAACGTGACGCAGATTGTCGACGGCGACACCCTGAAGGTCCGTCTCCGCACCGGCGGCGTCGTGTCCGTACGCATGCTCGGCATCAACACCCCTGAGCGCGGCCGTTGTGGCTCGGACGAGGCCACTGACAACCTCGGCAAGCTCGCCCCTGTCCGGTCGACCGTGCACCTCGTGTCCGACCCCAGCCAAGCCGCCAAGGACCGGTACGGCCGACTCCTGCGCTACGTGAAGCGCCAAGGTGGCTACAACGATCTGTCTTACCGGCAGGCGTGGAACGGGTACACCAAGCGTTACGTCTTCGGCGGCAAGCCGGTCAACCGGGACCGCGACTACGTGCGTGCGATCGCCAGCGCGCGCAGCAACGTCCGCGGCCTGTGGGCAAGCTGCTGGTAGTCCTCAACGTCCACAAGCAGGCCCCGACTCGGCACGAACGAGTCGGGGCCTGCTGCGTCAATGGGGCACCGTGACCGGCAGGCGATGAAAGACTCGCCGACGTCACTCGTGTTGAACGTTGGGAGAAGCACTCCGAGATCCCGCTCGTCCTGCTCGCCTCCGCGTTCGTCGTGGCCTACGCCTGGCCGGTCGTCGATCCCACCCTCGAATCAGACCTGCGGGACACCCTGACCCTCCTGTCCTGGACGGTATGGGCCGCGTTCGCGGTCGATCTTGCGGTGAGACCTGTCCTCGCTGATGACAGGCGTCGCTACGCCCTGCGTCACTGGTACGACGTCGCTCTGGTGGTCCTCCCGGTGCTGCGGGCGCTAGGGCTGCTCCGCCAGGTGTCGCCCGATCACGAGCAGGCGCACGATGGACGCGAGAGCCAGCCGCGGCCGGAGTACAACGACGACGAGAACTGGCGCCTGCTAGCAGGAAGTGCTCGAGGAGCGCGACCGCGAATGGTGGCGGAGGCCAAACCGGACGACGAGGAGTGATTCCCCAGGGGCCAAGCGGCATGAGCTCGTCCTGGGCGTCTCAAGGCGAGATCTGGCGACGCTGCTTCGCGACCTCGGCACGGACCGCGAGCTCGAGGTGGTCGAGCCGGAACCATCGCCGTCCTCCCGCCAGTGTCGACGGCAGCCGCCCACGCACGGCACGCGCCCGCAGGGCCACCACCGAGCACCCCAGGACCGCCGCTGCGGCGGGCGCCGGTAGCCACTCGTAGTCGTCGTCCGGCGGCAGTGGACCGAAGCGCGGCTCAGACCTGCTGGCCCGGCGTCGCTCCCGCTCGTGTTCTGCCTGCGCCCGCTGCTCTCGCAGCTGCAGTACCTGGTCTCGCGACAAGCTCGGCCGCGCCCGCCTCGGCATGAGGTCACCCCGACGCACGATCTTCGGCACCAAGCTGACGTGTACCCCGAGCAGTCCGGCGGCCTCTCGCTGCGTCACCCACTCGGACATGGTCAGAAGGCTAGCTCCGGAGCGGGATCCTGACTGCGACCAGAGCCAGCCCGCCGATCCCGAACACGAGCGTCGCGTCGCGCCGCGCATCACGACGGCAGACTGGTCGCCTGCGGGCGTCAAGGGTTCGTTCGGCGACATCGCGTTGAGGCTTGGGCGCGATTCAGTCGTCATGGTTGATCGCTCAGGGGCCTCGTGCGTACCTAGGTGACCAGGAAAGCGAGGTGGACCCATGAGCCATTGTCCAGCCGAGAACCCGATCCCCGGAGTTGTCACCTTCACCGCCCGCGGCAACGCCGCCCTCGATCAGCTGGTCGAGGCACTGGTGGCCGAGTGCGACGGCTCTGCCACGAGCATCGCCGATCTCCTCGAACAGGTGCTGGAAGCCGACATCGAGGACCTGGCCGACTCCCTCAGCCAGAGCGCCCAGCCGGCGCAGCCCGCGAGCCTCGACGTCGATGAGCTTGAGCCGTCGGCCGAGAGCCCCGACGACGCGGCGCGTCGCCGGCTCTCGACCCGGTCGCCGTTGGCGGGCGGCAATCCCAACGCACCCGGCACGGGCATCCCGCGCTGACGGGCAAGACTAAAGGGTTTAAAGGACGCTAAAGCTCGGGCGATATTCAAAGCGTTCAAAGAGGTTGATACGTGTCTGGTGTGAACCCCTTCACCTCGACGTCGGGACCAGTCCGCCTCTGCTGGTCGGCCGCGATACCGACCTGGACGACTTCCGCGAGGGGCTTCGGGGAGGCCCCGGATCGCCTGAGCGCGCCACGTTGGTCACGGGGCTGCGCGGCACAGGGAAGACGGTCATGCTCAACGCCTACGAGGACGTGGCCGGCGCGGAAGGCTGGCTGGTGATCTCCGAGACCGCGACGCCGAACCTCATCGACCGGATCACCCATGAGCACCTGCCGCGCCTGCTAGTGAAGTCGATCCTCTCCAGACCGAGTCGCGCGTGACCGGCGTCTCGCTCCCGGGCGGGTTCGGCGCCGACCGCGAGGTCTCCGAGCGCCATACTCCCCGCCCGGGGCTGCGGTCCCAGTTGAACTTGCTGACCGACCTCTTGGCCGAGCGAGGCGGCGGTGGTGTCCTCATCACCGTCGACGAGGTCCACCGCAATGGCCTGAACGATCTACGCGAGCTCGGAACCACGATCCAGCATGCCTTCCGCGAGTGCCGCAACGTCGCGTTCGTCGGGGCCGGCCTGCCCTCCGCTGTCGACGACCTGCTCTCCGATGAGGTTTCGACGTTCCTGCGCCGCGCCGACCAGCGCCACCTCCGCACGGTCCGGCCCGAGGACGTCGCCGCGGCGATCGCCGTGCCCGTCCGTGATGCCGGCCGAGACATCACTCCTGGCCCTGCAGGTCGCCGTGGCCGGAACCGGCGGCTACCCCTTTCATGATCCAGCTCGTCGGACAGCACGCCTGGCGGGCCGACAGCACCGCCGCGACCATCGACGTCGACCAAGCTCGCCGCGGCGTCGACCAGGCGCGCCGCAAGGTCGGGCAGCTCGTCCACGCCAGCGCTCTGGCCGACCTTTCCGCCGTCGACCGCTCCTTCCTCGCCGCCATGGCCCACGACGACGGCCCGAGCCGCATGGGCGACATCGCCTCCCGCCTCGGCGTCGACGCCACCTACGCCAGCCAGTACCGGCTGCGACTGATCGCCGCGGAGGTGATCGAGCCGCGCGGCCACGGACTGGTCGACTTCACCCTCCCGGGCCTGCGCGACTACCTGCGCGAGCATGCGGCGAGCAGCCACTGAGGCCCGACGACCTGCGGCTTCCACCGGCCACCTGATCCGCGCCAAGCCGTCTGGAACAGCAGATGAGGGCAACTTCCAAGCCCGCCCGAGAACCACAGCGGATGGATTGTCGAGGAAGTTCCTGATCAGCGCGCGTGCCGCCGCGGTGGAGCGCTGCTCGTCGCTGGCCTGGGCTCATTTGTGTGGGACCGAGCCTGAACGATCCCCTTCCCTCTCGCCTGCCATCCCGCGGATCCGGAGACTGCCCCACTTTCGACGGTGCCTCCCGGCGAGTGGATCGTGGCGATGGCGGATGCTGTGCTGCAGGCCTCGGTTGTGGCGTCGCCCGCGGAGCGCAGCGCCTCGGCAACGGGTTGGGGGAGCGGCACCAGGCGTTTGGCGAGAATGTCGGCTGGAGAGACCCAGACGACGTCGCCCTCGGTCGGTGGGGTGGCCAGCCCGGCCTCGACGTCGTTGTGTGCTCGGCGGGATAGGGCGCGGGCTGGACCGACGAGGTTGGGTGCGTCTGCCTTCTCGGCTACGACGTGCGCGAGCTCGGACCCAGCCTCGATCGCGCGGAGCGTGGCCATGGTGGCCTGGGGGAGTCCTGGCCGGGTGGCGATGACCTGCGGTGTCGCCAGCGTGGTGGTGGCGTGGGTGATCTGGCGGTACGCGGCGCGGACCTCCGCGGCCGCGCGGGCCAGTGGGTCCTCGAGGCGGGCACCTGACGGAGCGAGGTCGCCCCAGCGGCTGGCCAGGTTGCCCCAGGCGCGGCCTGCTTCGGCGATTGCGGGCACCAGGCGGTCCGAGGGCACGAGGATGCCGGCGGTGGCGGCCGCATCGACGAGCACAATGCTCGCGCCGGCGATGAGTCCCTGGGTGCGGGTGATGAGCAGGACGTTGGCCGGCTCGATGTGGTGGGCGAGGGCGCGGTGGGACTGGATGTCCCAGGTGGCCAGCGCCTGGGCGAGACGGCCGGGATCGTCAACGGGCCGGATCGCCTCGCCGGCGAGGGCTTGGGCGAACCGGTCGGTCAGGTAGCCGCGTGCGGTGTTCTCGCACCCGGACATGCGGTCGACCCAGACCCCGGTCGGCGCGACTGCGTAGGGGGAGTGGTGCTGGGCGAGCTGGACGCGGCGACCTGACCCGCGGACGTCGTTGACGCGATCGCGTCCGTTGTCGTGCAGGGCCACGTTGACGGCGTGGGCGGTCAGATAGAGCCCGTGCATGATCCTGGTCCGGGCCGCCTCGAGGTCGCGGTGGGCGTCGGGCTGCTCGTGGGGGACCTGGGAGCCGTAGCGGCGCACCAGGGCTGCGGCCTCGAGCAGTGTCTGGGTCATCTGGTCGACGCGGGGGTCGGTCGGTCCCTGACCTGGCCAGGCCGTCCGGCCGGTCAGGCTGGCCTCGATGGTCGCGGCGTGCGCGGAGAGGCTGGTGATCGGCCGATCGCGCTCGTCGACGCCAGGTCGACGCCCGGGCAACGAGGCCCACAGATCCTTGGCGGCCGCGACCATCGTCGGCCAACTCCGCAGCAGCGTGCCGGCGTCGTCGCCTCCGACGTCCATGAGCAGCTGGCGAGCCAGATAGTCGACGTCGAAGAGCATCTCGCCGACGCTGCGTACGTCGCGCGAGGTCATCGGGATCTGGTCGGCGTCGAAGAGCTCCTCGTCGATGTCGGCGTACGCGAGGCGCAGGTCAGTACCCATTTCAGTAGCCAAGGCCGCCCGCTTCCCGGATGAGGTCGCACAGGTCGACGACCAGCTGCGAGCCGTGGACGAGGTCCGGCTGGTGCAGCGGTAGCGGGCGGGTCAGCTCCTCGGCCGCGGTGAGCAGCTGCAGGGGCGTGCGCTCCTCGAGGTCGGGGAGCGGTTCGACGTCGGGCAGCTCGTAGTCGTCGGGCAGCAGGGCGCTGGCCTGGGAGTGCGCGAGGTAGACACCCAGCCCGAGGTCGTGGAGCGGGGAGTCGGGGGCGGCCTCGTCGGCGTCGCTCCACACCTGGGCAGCGGCCTGGTGCAGCAGCTGCGCGATCGAGCCGAGTCGGTCCCAGGTGCCGTCAGCGTGGAGGGTGTCCACGGGTGTTCCTTTCAGTCGGAGGTCGGTCTGGCCCAGTAACCCACGTCCCGGCTGCGGCCCGCTGCGCCGAGCGGCGGGCTGTGGATAACTCAGGGTGCTGTCGGCACCTGGGCACAAACTGGTCTCGTTCGCCTATGTCGTTCGGCGGTTGCCGGACGATCACCGCGATCAAAGTCAAGAGATCCGCACTAGTGCTGCAAGATGGAGGAGGGTCGCGAGATGAGGTTCCCTATCACCGTGCTGAGAGCCGTGACGCTGGCGCCGGCACTGCTGGTGAGCTTCGTCCTCACCGTGGTGGTGTGTGCTCTGCTCCCGCCGGCGTTGGGCCTGGTGGCGTTCATGGCTGCTGGCGGCGTGCTGGTCGCGCTGGCGCTGGGGCAGCTGCAGGAGCCTGCGATCGCGGCGTTGACCAGGTCGCGGCCGGCGACGGAAGCCGATTTCCGGGTGATGGCGCCGGTGTTGGCCGAGCTGGGCAGCCGCGGTCTCGACGTCGGCGCGCTGTTCGTGCGCCGGACCCAGCGACCGAGCACCCCGGTGGCGACGGCGATCGGCCGGCGCACCGTGGTGGTCAGCCCTGGGCTGGTCGAGGCGACGTACCGCGGCGGTGTGACCGGCGCGGAGGCGGCCGCCGCGCTGGCTCACGCGGTCGGCCGGCGGCAAGCGATCCGGCCGCGTCTGGAGCTCGCACTGCTCGCGGCGACGACGCCGTGGCGGCTGATGGTCGCGACGTTCCGCGGCGTCGGCCGGGCCTTCGCCTGGCTTCCGTTCATGCGGTTGGCCTGGACGCTGCGCGGCGCCGTGGGGGTGATCTGCGTGGTGCAGTCGGTCGCCGAGGACCGGGCCTGGGCCGGTCTGCTCGGGGCCGCGGTCATCGCGCTGACCTATCTGGTGCCGGCGGCCGGCCGGCGGATCGAGCTCCACGCGGAGGCCGAGGCCGACCAGTTCGTGGTCTCGCTCGGCTTCGGTCCCGTGCTGGCAGGTCTGCTGCGGCGATACGGGCACCCGATGACCCTCGAGCGGATGCAGCGCCTGGAGACCGCCGTGCAGCCCCAACGGCCGCAGCTGCACCTCGTGCACCGCTGGGCATTTTCGCGTTCTACCGGTCCTCTTCGAAGGCGCATGTGGAGCGGTGCGCAGGCAGTCGCGGCCGTCTCCCAGGTCGACAGGGTGTTTGCCCAGGGAGCTCCTGGGGCAGGGTCGAACGCACCGGACAGATTAGGCCCTCCATCTCGGGGAGAACACGTTGCGCATCACACCCGTCCTCACGTGCACAGCACTCGCCACAGTGCTTGCAACTACCGCTCTGGCGCCATTCAAGCCAGCGGCCGCCAGCGCCCAAGGGGGCCGGGCTAGCGGCCTACAACGACTGCTGTCGCACGACGGCGGACAGATCCTGGCCTGCCGCGCCAAGTCCAGCTCCGGGTTCATCGAAACCAGATGGGCCATCAGAAACACCCGCGACAACGACGTCGTCAAGGCCACCGTCAAGCAGCGCGCCATCGACTTCAGCGGAAACTGGAGCGAGTGGCACCTCCCCTACTCCAAGACTGGGTGGATCAACCCCGGCGTCACCCGCAACATCTCGAAGACCAGCAGCAGCGACCCGACCTGGGCAAACCACCAAACTCGCGTCACCCTCACCTCACGCGCCTCCGACACAAGTAGAAACCGCGTCTTCACCTGGAACGACCTACCCCGCTGCTGAAAGCGCGTCGCACCCCGTGTAAGGGGCGATCGCCGTCCGGCCGCGAGCGCGAATCCGACGCCAACCGGCACGGCAGAGACGTCGAAGCATGTCCTTGACTTGAGCGAGGACCCACCCCAGGCGCAGTTGGTCGGGCCATTGGCGTGAACCCGCGTGAATTCAACAACTTCGAGCACGGGCGCGCTCGCCTCCCGACTTGCTGTCGTGTCTGGCGACGGCCGCAAGTCGGACCGCTCCCCGTCGACAGGGGGAGGCACGCCGACGGGGGATGGGCGCACCACGGGTCGGCGGGGAGCGGCGGGCGCTACCGTAGCGGGCCTGACGACTCGCGATCCATGACGGCGAGCCCCGTCGTCATGCTGGAACGACTGAGCCTCAGACGCGGAAGCGCGTCAAGCGTCGCGCTGAGGGAGTGCAACGACGTTCGCAGCCACGAGACCGTCGCCGTCGGTGAGTTCGACCACGGGGCGCAGGTGGTCCTGATGGACCCAGCCGAGCATCTGCATGCCGGGGCCGACGTAGTAGTTGCACATGGCCCACCAGTCGCCGGTCTCATCGTCGACGGCCCAGGCGCGGAGGAGGCCGCTGTGCTCACCGGCGTGCTCCTGGTCCTCGGCGAGCGTCACTACGACGTCGCGCTGCCCCCAGCCGTGGAAGGTCTGTGTGATGCGCCTGGTCATCGAGCCAGTGTGCATGGACCGTCGGACAGCGCGAAAGACCCTGTGCCTGCTTGTGGGTGACGTCCGCTAACGGGACGCAACCGGATGGCGAGGAACGATCTCGTTCCTTTGTCAAGAGAAGACCACGTTCCCCATCCCGCGCAGCTCGGACCTGCCGCTCTCAGGGACGACGAGCGGCTCGTACGGCAATGTCGTACAGCTCGGCGATGTCGGCACGCCCTCGTAGGCGCACCCATTCCTCAGTCGCGGCCTGCATGCACGTGATGCCGGCGGCCGCGATCGCGCGCGCCTCGAGCGCACGGTGGGCAGAGGCCGGGAGTCGCGGCTCGATCAACGGGGCGAGCAGCTCCCGATGTGCCGCGACGATGCCGCTACTACCGCCGTCTGGCGCCGTGACGATGTGCGCGATCCCGACGAGCAGATCGACGACCACTATCAGCAGTCCTACGACGATCACAACGAGAAAGACCTTCATGGTGACTAGTGCTTCGTGGCGAAAGGCCCGAGGGAGTTGAGGTCAAGGCGCAGTGACTCCGCCATTGCCCAAGCGTTCGGAAGAGTGAAGACGTCGGCTCCGCCGAGGCGGTCCTTCCAACGGGGGACGATCTCGTCGGCAGTTTGCGCGGCGACAGCGTCGAGGTACGCACGGAAGACCGCCCAGGCGTTGTCGGTGTCGACGGGTGCCATCGTGCTGGCAAGGTCAACGCTGGACAGCGCTGCCTCAGCGGTCGTCCGGAGGTCGGTCATGTACTCGAGCTGCACGCGAACGTCTTCCGGGGTGCCGGTTCGGGTCACGTGGCCGCTGACAAGGTGGTCGAAGTCGTAGGCCAGCGCCTGCTCGTGAACCTGGATGTACCCGGGCACGAAGGCGGACAGGGCGAGGTTGGAGAACGGCACCCAGCCGGGAAAGATGACATCGACCAACATCAGCACTCTCTGGTTGGGGGCGTGGATGAAGCTGTTGCCCTCGCTGTGGTTGGGACCGGGGTAGGACAGGCGCAGGGTGTGGTCTCCGGCGTCGATGGTTGCGTCGTCGTCGAACACGTTCGTCGCCAGTGGGCGGTGCGGGTCGGCCAGCAGCTCAAGTCGCTGCGCGGTGGCGCGTTGGGCGTAACGGACTGCCTGCTCGGGGTAGATGGACATCGCGCCGCAGTGGTCGGAGTGGTGGTGGCTGTACACGACGTGTGTGATCGGCTTGTTCGTCACGCGGTCGATGGCGCGCAGGATGTTGTGTCCGAGGGTCGGAGGAGCGTCGACGGCGATGACGCCTTCGTCGGTGACGACGAACATGGTTTGGTAGCTCCCGTCGCCGATCCAGAAGATGCCGTCAGCAATCTCGTCGAGTACGTATCCCTCCTCTGGTACCTCGGGGCCTTTCGCATTCTCGGGAACCGGCGCGGTGGGACGAGACCGGTGGTGCTCCGCATCAAGCGAGAAGCGGGCTTCGGCGGTCGTGCCCGGCTCTCGCGTTGTGGTGGTTGACATGAGTCCTCCAATTGTTGGTGTTCTTGTTGACTTGGTAATTGCATCGGGGGTCGGGCGGTGCGGCCCAGCCATCAGGCAACGGTCGACGCCGCTGGTGCGGCATGTTCCTGGCGGACCTGCGCGGCCAGGTCCCGAATGGCCAGCAGGAATGCTTCGGAGAACGTGGGGAATGGCTGGATCACGTCGATCAGCACCACGATGGGGATGCGGGCATGGATGGCCAAGGTCGCTTGTTGCAGCCACTCGCCGGCCTCGGGCCCGACGGCGTAGGCACCGGTCAGGCAGGCGCCGTCCGACACGAGGGTGAGGAAGCCCGCGCCGGCGGCATAGTCCTGGGCGTAAGTCGCGGTGCGGGCGACTCCCGCCAAGGAGATCGTGACCTCGAACGCTCCTTCGCCGTCGCCGACGGCTGCCGCTTGGGGGTCGGTGAAGATGACGCGTGGCACGGCCTTGTAGTGGGCGTACCTGGTGTGGCCGAGGATGTTGTCGGCCACGACTCGGCCCTGGTACTTGCCGACATGGGTGAGCTGCCAGATCCCGGTCACGTCGCCGACGGCCCACAAGCCGGGGCCAGCGGCCAGTCGATCGTCGACTTGGATCCCGCGAGGGCTCGGTTTGATGCCGACCGACTCGAGGCCGATGCCCGCGGTGCGAGGGCGGCGTCCGGCCGCGACCAGGAGCCTGTCACCGGTCACCTGGGAGCCGTCCGGGAAGTCCAGGATGTACTCGTCGTCCGCCATCCGAGCATGGGTGGCCGGCTGGCCGAGCTTGAGCTCCACGCCGTCGGCGCTCAGAGCTTGACCGATCGCTTCGCCGAGGGGCCCTGGCTCGCCGGGCAACACTCGGTGGCTTCTCTCGATGAGTACCACGGAGGACCCCAATCGAATGAAGGCCTGCGCCATCTCGACACCGACTGGCCCCCCGCCCAGGACGAGCAGCCGGTCGGGTACTTCTTTGAGAGCGGTGACCTCACGGTTGGTCATCAGGCCGGGCAGGGCAGCCAGCCCGGGGACGGGGGGAATGGCGGCGGCAGACCCGGTGGCGATCACGATGTGGTCGGCTGTGTAGGTGGTCCCGCCGACCGAGACAGTGTTCGGTCCAGTCAGCCGTCCCTCTCCACGCTGGACTGTTAGTCCAGCGCTGAGTGCCCATGACTCCTGCCCCGCGTCGGAGTAGTCCGACACCATGAAGTCGCGATAGGCGAGGGCCGCGGCTGCGTCGATGGAGCCAGTGACCGCTTCACGGGCACCTGGCACCTGGCGTGCCGCAGAGAGCGCCTCACCGGTGCGGAGAAGAGTTTTGGTGGGTATGCAGGCCCAATATGAGCACTCGCCGCCCATCAGTTCTCGCTCGACGATGGCCACGCGAAGCCCTCCGCTGGCGATGGCTGCGGCGCAGTGTTCTCCGGGGGATCCAGCGCCAATCACGATGGCGTCGAAGTCCCTGTGGGGACCGCTGACGTGGTCGCGCCCCAGGTCTCGTGCCGATGCCTTCTTTGCCATGGTGTCCTCTCCTGGGGCCGAAAGTGGGTTCATCGGCGGTCGAGCGTTGTGAGCGTCACGCTCCGGGAGCGGGGCGCCGTCAGCAAACCGCTACGGCCACGGGGCCACGCCTTTGAGCTGCCGGCTCAGTCTGCGAAAACTGAGGGCGAGTTCGCGCCCGGGAGCTCCCGGGTCCGCCCCCGGGAGGCCGTGATCGAATGGCATAGCCGGGGCTGGCCGTGTGGCACGCGTCCGCTGTGCTGACCGGACCGTAATGTGTTCATATCCGTCGTAGCGGGGCGTCTTGGACCAGAGGTGTGTGCCGTGAGGTACATGGCGCGCGGGTCGGCGTACGCACGGTCGACCGTCGCGGGGTAGCCGGACCGGGCGAGGTGCGGTGCCTGGGGTGGGGGAGACTAGGCCACTTCAGCACGTGATTCGACCGTCGGCTCGGGGATCCCGCCGCGGGAGGTTGCGGAGCTCGTCGCGGAGGCCCCCGCCTTGCTGAGGCTGAGCGCAGTGATGACCAAGCTGGCGTGGCTGAATGCCTGGGGGGTGTTGCCGAGATGACGTGCCGTCGAGGGGTCGTACTCCTCGCTCAGCAGGCCTACGTCATTGCGCAATGAAAGCAGGCGTTTGAAGAGCTCGGTGGCCTCCTCGGTACGGCCTTGACCCTGCAGAGCGTCCGCCAGCCAGAACGACGCAGCCAGGAAGGCGCCTTCACTGCCGGGGAGCCCGTCAACGTTGTGCCCCCCGTCGGTCACGGCATATCGCAGTACGAGCCCGTGAAGTGTCAGATCACTTTGGATCGCGTCAACGGTGGCCATCATCCGGGGGTCGTCCCAGGGGAGGAAGCCGTAGTGCGGCATCAGGAGCACGGCGGCATCGAGGCGCCGGGAGCCGTAGGACTGAGTGAACGCACGCCGTCCCGGGTGGTATGCCCGGTCGGAGATCTCTTGCGCGATGGTCTGACGCAGCGCCTTCAACCGCCCCAGGTTCTCCTGATCGGGCTGCTGCTGCTCGAGGTGTTTCACGGCCCGGTCGACACCGACCCAGGCAAGGAGCTTGGAGTGCGCGAAGTGTCGCCGGGGTCCGCGGACCTCCCAGAGTCCGTGGTCGGTTTCGCGCCAGTGGCTCTCAATGTGGGAGAGCAGGGCCGCTTCCAGCTTCGCTTGCTCCGGAGCATCCGGTACGCCGGCGTCTCGGGCTGTCGACAGGATGTCGAGAACCTCACCCCAGACGTCATTCTGCTGCTGAGTAGCGGCGGCGTTCCCGACACGAACTGGTGTGGAGTCGGCATGTCCGGGTAGCCAGTCCAGGGTCTGCTCGGGGAGGTGTCCGGCGCCGTCGACTGAATACATGATCTGCATGGCAGATGGGTCGTCCATTACGGTGTGCACCAACCAGTCGCGCCATGCTTCGGCTTCCTCGAGGTGGCCGGTGGAAAGGAACGCCTTGAGGGTGAAGGTGGCGTCGCGCAGCCAGGAGTAGCGGTAGTCCCAGTTGCGGGTCCCCCCGACCAGCTCGGGCAGTGACGTGGTGGCGGCCGCGAGGATGCTGCCGGTGGGCGAGTAGGTGAGGGCCTTGAGAAGGATGAGGGACGCATTGACCTCTGTCTCCCAGCGACCGGCATAGGTCGAACGGCCGACCCACTCGGTCCAGAAGGTCGCCGTGTTGATCATCGCGGCTTCAGCGTCGGGATTCGTCTGGCTGGGCTCGCCTGACGTGTTGTAGACGAGTGTGAAGGAGACTCGGTCCGCCGCGGAGACGGTGAAAGTGCCCGTCCAGGCAGCGTTGGTTGCATTCAGAGGAACATCGCTCGTGAGCCACAGTTCGTCGCTGCCGGCCGTAGCGACCAGACAGCCGAGAGTGCTGCTCAGCGTAGGAGCGTCCTTGCCGTAGCCCATCCGCGGTGCGATGTGGGTTCGCATCTCTACGGTGCCGACCAGCCCATCCACGATCCGGACCACCATAGGTGTGGAGGAGCCGGGGACCATGAAGTCGGTGATCCTTACGACACCATCAGCCGTGGTCCACTCCGTCTCAAGCAGGAGCGTGTTGGTCTGGTACCGGCGTCGGCTGCAGATCCCTTGGCCCGCGGGGGCAAGGCGCCACTGGCCGTGCTGGGCCTCTCCGAGGAGCGACGCGTAGACGGCGGGAGAGTCGAAGCGGGGAAGGCTGAGCCATTCAATCGCGCCATCCAGCCCGACCAACGCCGCCGTACGTAGGTCGCCGATCAGGGCGTAGTCCTCGATGTGACGTGGCATGGCAGGTGCTCTCTCGCTGGGTTCATGGCCAAGCTCAAGCGTCGTCGGTGGAGGGCGTGGTCGCGTCCGGAATCTCCCTGGTGGACCCCCGGGTCAAAGGGAGTTCTGGGTCATCCGCCGACGTCTCGCGGTCGAACGGCACTGGCACTGCCAGGACGGCCGAAGAAAAGCTCGGGAGGGCGCCCGCTACGAGAAGTCCGGTGGGTCGCGAGGCCTGAAAGCGGGTGCCGGTTTGACGGCTCTTCGCAGTTGAGGGTGTAGTCCGGTCGGCGCGTCGGTGGCCGGGTAGGGGTCGAGGTCTCCCGAGGATGGAGGTGGCTATGATCTCGGGCTCGAAGTGCTCGGGCAGCGGTTGGAGCCCGATCGGGCGATTCTCCTGTGCCGGGTTGTCGAGCCCGACAGATGGTGTCGTCGCTGCGGATGCCAGGGCGCGGCCAGGGACACGGTGGTCCGGCGGTTGGCGCACGAGCCGTTCGGGTGGCGGCCCACGGTGTTGGAGGTCAGCCTCCGCCGATACCGGTGTAACGCCGCCTCCGACGACCGGAACACGGACCGACGACGCGCCGCGAGCCGTCAGTCGCCGACGCTGCCGTCGATCATCTCGCGCAGGATGTCCGCGTGGCCCGCGTGCCGGCCGGTCTCCAGGATCACGTGCAGGTACACCCACCGCAACGTCAGCTCCCTGCCCCGCGGTGCGTAGTCGAGGCTGTGCTGGGCGGCGATCTCGCGGGAGCGGTCGCACTCCGCCTGGTAGGCGCCGATGACGTCGTCGAGCTTCTCGTTCGGCTCCAGCCGCAGGTCGGCCTCCGGGTCTGCGTCGGTCCACGGCGGCGTGGGCAGCTCCGCGGCGGGGATCTGCCCGATCTGCTCGGCGAACCCGCCCAGTTCCACCCACCGCAGGTGTTTGATCAGGCCGCCGAGGTTGGTGCCGGTCGGCACCGGGCTGCGCCGGGCGTCCTCCTCCGACACCCCGCGGGCCTTGCGCACGACGGCGTCGCGCAGGTAATCCAGGAACGTCTCGAGCTGCTCGCGCTCGCTGGCGGCGACCACGCTGCCGAGGATCTCACTGGGTCTAGTCATGGCCGGAACGTAGCACGCGGGCCGACCCTCGCACCGGGGGCTATTTGGGCTCTTCGCAGTCGCAGTTGAGGGTGTAGTCCGGTCGGCGCGTCGGTGGCCGGGTAGGGGTCGAGGTCTCCCGAGGATGGAGGTGACTATGCCGTCCATCTGGAAGACCTCGACGTGTCTGACGCTACCTTCGCCCGCCCTGACCTGACCACGTTCGCTCGTCTTGATGATCTCGGGCTCGAAGTGCTCGGGCAGCGGTGGAGCCCGATCGGGCGATTCTCCGGTGCCGGGTTGTCGAGCCCGACAGATGGTGTCGTCGCTGCGGATGCCAGGGCGCGGCCAGGGACACGGTGGTCCGGCGGTTGGCGCACGAGCCGTTCGGGTGGCGGCCCACGGTGTTGGAGGTCAGCCTCCGCCGATACCGGTGCACCGGGTGCGGTCACGTGTGGCGCCAGGACACGTCGCGGGCCGCCGAGCCGCGGGCGACGCTGTCGCGACGTGGCCTGTGGTGGGCGCTGGAAGCCCTGGTGTGCCAACACCTGAGTGTCGCCCGCGTCGCCGACGCTCTGGGGGTCTCGTGGAACACCGCCAACGACGCGGTCCTGGCCGAGGGCCGCCGGGTCCTGATCGACGATCCGCACCGCTTCGACGACGTGCAGGTCATCGGCGTGGACGAGCACCTCTGGCGGCACACCCGGCGTGGCGACAAGTACGTGACCGTGATCATCGACCTGACGCCGATCCGCGACGGCACCGGGCCGGCGCGGCTTCTGGACATGGTCGCCGGCCGCTCCAAACAGGCGTTCAAGGCCTGGCTCGCCGAACGGGACAAGTCCTGGCGCGACAATATCGAGGTCGTCGCGATGGACGGGTTCACCGGGTTCAAGACCGCCACCACCGAAGAGCTACCCGAGGCTGTGCCGGTGCTGGACCCCTTCCACGTCGTCCGTCTGGTAGGCGACGCCCTGGATCAGTGCCGGCGCCGGGTCCAGCAAGCCACCCACGGGCACCGAGGCCGCACCGGCGATCCACTGTATGCCGCGCGACGCACCCTGCACACCGGCGCCGACCTGCTCACCGAGACCCAGCAGCACCGGGTGACGGAGCTGTTCGCGGCCGACGCCCACGTCGAGGTCGAAGCCACCTGGGGCATCTACCAGCGGATGATCGCCGCCTACCGTGAGCCCGACCGAACCCGGGGCCGCGAGCTGATGAGGCAGTTGATCGAGTCGATCAGCCGAGGCGTCCCCAGCCCGTTCAGCGAGATCATCACGCTCGGCCGCACCCTGACCAAGCGCGCCGCCGACGTGCTCGCGTACTTCGACCGGCCCGGCACATCCAACGGCCCCACCGAAGCGATCAACGGCCGCCTCGAACACCTCCGCGGCTCCGCCCTCGGCTTCCGCAACCTGACGAACTACATCGCCAGATCACTACTCGAGACAGGCGGCTTCCGACCCCAACTACACCCTCGATTGTGAAGAGCCGGTTTGACTACCGACGATCCTTCTCGTCCACCAGTGGCCTGAGTGCTTGCCGCGCCCGTCTCTGGACGCTCTCGGACTGGTGCTGGACTCGCTACGCCAGCCGACAGGGCCGTCCGTGCGACTGGATCGGGACTAGGGGAGCTCCGGCGGAGCCGACTGCACCAGCGATTCTCGCGAGATCTGCTTGCAAGGCGCTCGGCTCGGGATACCTGTCCTGGGGTTGCGAAGCGAGCATCGTCGCCAGAACGTGAGAGAGCTCTCGTGGCACAGTTCGATTGACGTCGTGCGCCAGGCGAACGATCGGTTTCACGTCGGTCTGCGGTGCCTGGTGCCCGTCATGATGGACGAATGGCTCGGCACCGGTCGCGAGTTGATAGCCGAGAAGACCTAGGGCGAACTGGTCCGCTTGCCAGTCGCCTAGCTGAGTCGCGCTGCCATGCGCTGGCTGAGCTGGGACGGTGCCCTGCGTGCCGTCCGATGCAGCTAGACCGAGGTCGACGATGACTAGGCCTCCCGACGGCGTGATCATCACGTTGTCTGCGGCGAGGTTGCGGTGTGTTGTTCCGGCATCCCACAACGCGGCCGCACCGGAGGTGGCTTCCCGCAACAAGCGAATAGCTGTCGGCGAGTCGAAAACAGTTCCCTCGGCCAGCAACTGGGCTAGCGATGAACCGTCGACGAAATCCATGGCAAGCCACCGATAGTCACCACTGCCGTGCCGCTGCGTCCCGGTGTCGCGGTACTTGACGACATTGGGATCGTTGATCCGAAGAAGCGCGGCGAACTCTGATGCACTGCGTCCCGCGTCATGCTGCGGCTCGTCGTTCACCTTCAGTGCATAGACGACGTTGTCGCTGCCTTCAGGCGTTTCGATGCTGAACGTGCCGACGCCGGCCTCGCACAGGTGGCGCACCTCCGCGCCGACGGGAGCGATCAGTCGCGCGACGTCCTCGAGAGTCTGTTGGTCGGCGGTCACGGTTCCTCCTTCTGTCTTGCGCCAATCGATGGCCAGGGCCAGCAGTGGGACTGCGTGCTCGGGCTCGTTGTTGCTCCCGCGGACGAACAGACGTGCTCGCGGCTTCATTCCCAGAACGGCATGACCGCGGGAGTCGGCGCGGCGAGCAGCGCGAGTGGGTCACCAGCCCCGACGAACAGTTCGCGTGCTCCTTGACGCCTCCTGTCCCTAGCTGCTTGAGCCCAGGCCTACCAGCGCCGGCAACATCGATGGCGCGTCTTGTACCCCGGACGTCCCTGCTCTGAAACGGGCCGCCACGAGCTCAACGAAGTCAACGACAGCGGGTGCGTGATCACCGACGCGGGTGGCTAGGTGCCACGTACGCCAATTGCCGTGGGCCCCGATCCGAACGGCGGCGACCCGCGCATTCGGCCCTTCCGTGTAGGGAGCGGCCACCCATTGCGGAAGCACCGAGATGCCTTCGCCGGCGGCCACCATCTCGATGACGAGGTCTGTTACCAGGGGTACGGTGCTCACTCGGCCCGGCCGAGAGCTAGCCGGCAGCGGGAGGGGCTGTGCTGGGGATCGGCTTTGGTCGTAGATGTCGTACAAGACCAAGTGGACGTCGGTGAAGTCACGGGCTGTCACGTGGGAGCGTCTGGTCCAGGGATGGTTGAGAGCGACAACGGCGACCATTTGGTCGCGAAACAGCGGGACGACGTGCAGTCGCTCCATGAGTCGATCAGGCTTCGTGACAAGCGCCACGTCCACGCGATCATCGAGCAGTGCTGCCAAAGGCTCGTCGCCTGCCACCTGTTCGATGCGCACCTCCGTGCCTGGGTGTTCTCTCTGGAGAGCGGAGATCACCGGCGGCAGCCATTGGTAGGTCGTGCTGCACTGCGCCGTGAATCGGACCCGCTGGTCGCGTCCGGCGCGGATCTCGCGGATGTCGCGCTCGGCCGATCTGAGCTCGGCGAGAACGGTCCTGGCGGAAGACAGCATCCTCACCCCGGCCGGGGTCACTAGAAGCTTGCGGCCTTCACGTTGGAACAGCGGGCCGCCTAGCCGGTCCTCTAGTCGCGCGAGCCGCTGACTCAACGCTGGTTGGCTCACGTAGAGACGGTCGGCAGCGGCGGTGAGGGTTCCTACCTCGGCAAGCGTGTCGAGCAGCTCCAGGTCCCGGAGTTCCACATACATAACTTCACCTTATCGAAGTGCGTCAATTCGTTCTTGCGGCTATGGAATCGAGGGAAGGGTCAGGGCCGTTTGTACGAGCACAAGACATCACCGACAGAAGGAGAAACACATGTCCAACACCGCCATCGTCACCGGTGCCTCCAGTGGCATCGGACTCGAGGTTGCCCGGCGGCTGCTCAAGGACGGTGCCAACGTCGTCCTCGGCGGACGCGATACCGGCAAGTTGGCAGCCGCGGTCTCGGAGCTCGGCGCCCCCGATCGGACTCTGGCTGTCGCTGGGGACATTGCTGACCCGGTCACCGCGAAGCGTCTGGTCGCCGGTGCGGTGACGACCTTCGGAAGCGTGGACGTCCTCGTCAACAATGCCGGGATCTTCGGCGCCAGCGCGTTCGTCGATGTCAGTGCCGAGGAACTGGAGCGCTTCATCGCTGTGAACCTGCGCGGCACATGGCAGGTCACGCAAGAGGTTGTGCGCCGCCTGCTCGACCAGGGCACCGGCGGCAGCATTGTGAGCATCGGCACCGTTCTGACCCAGCATGCGGTCACCGGCTTCCAAGCCGCCGCCCCCTTGGTCACCAAGGGTGGCGTGCAGGCGCTGACGTTGGCTCTTGCAGCGGAGCTCGCCGACGACCGCATCCGCGTCAACATGGTCGCTCCTGGGGTGGTGCGCACGCCTCTCCACCCCGCGGACGGGGTCGACGGGCTGGCGGGCCTTGCTCTGCTCAACCGCGTCGGTGAGAGCGAGGAGGTCGCGAGCGCAGTGGCCTGGCTCGCCGAGGCGGAGTTCGTCACGGGCCATGTTCTCAATGTCGACGGCGGCTTCGTGACGGGTAGGCGTTGACATGCCCATCGTGAACGTGCAGATCACGCGCGAGGGCAACACGCCTGAGCAGAAGGAACAGGTCATCGCCGGAGTCACGCAGGTCCTGGCCGACGTTCTCGGCAAGGACCCAGACACCACGTTCGTGGTGATTGACGAGGTGGATCTTGAGGATTGGGGCATCGGAGGGCTGCCAGTCGACGTGTGGCGTGCCAACAGGCCTCGTCCAGCCGGATCTCGGCGCTCGTAGGACGCCTGCTTAGCAGGCGGATCGCGGTTGCCCCGCGCCGACAGGGCGCAGGGCGCAGGGCACCGTCAACGACACCGTTATCCCCACACGGCCTTCGCAGCCCACTGGGAGGCATGCGGCCCGGGGCGACCTCGTCGCCGAGCGCCCAGCGCCACCTGCCTGTTGCCCGCCCTCGGGGATCTACGCCGTTTCCACAATCAAGGTGTGCACTGTGGTCCGTTCTCAGGTCCGGTGGACGATGCTGGGAAGTGGACGTGGCGGAGGTACATCGGGTTACGGGGCTGGGTGTGGTCGCTACTGCGGTAGCGCGTCGCGGAGCTGGCGGCGGGAGGTCACTCCCAGCTCCGCGAAGATCTTTCCGAGGTGCCACTCGACGGTTCTAGGACTGATGAAGAGCTCCGTGCCGATCTCGGGGTTGGTGAGGCCGTCTGCCGCGAGACGTGCGATGCGCGACTCTTGAACGGTGAGTCCACGAGGACCCTCGTCGGACCTGCGACGCGGAGTCTCGCCGGTAGCTCCGAGCTCTCGGCGGGCCCGTTCAGCAAAGCCCATGAAGCCGTTGTCCGCGAACATGGCATGGGCCGCGCGTAGCTGCTCTCGTGCGTCGATCCGCCTGCCCTGCCTGCGCAACCATTCGCCGTAGACAAGGCGGGCACGAGCGCTCTCAACGCGGATCACTGTGCGGTCGAGCCGCTCGATCGCCTCGCGGTAGAAACCTTCCGCATCGGTGTCGGGGCTCAGCATCGCCCGGCAGCGCGCCTCGATGCCGCGGCCCCAGTCGGTCGCCGTCGCCTGAGTGAGCGAGGCTAGCTCCGCCAGCGCCTCAGCTGCGAGTTCTGACATGTTGGTGCGGGAGGCAGCCTCGATGAGCTCGGCCATGGCCCAGCATCTCACTCCGAGCTCTCCAGGCGAATCCGTCGCTCTCTCGGCGGCGACGACGGCGTCAAAGTAGTGGCCTCGGCCGTTCGCCTCCACCGACTCGGCCCAGTTGAGGACAGTCGTAGCGATGCCTGCGCCGCCGCTTGCCAAGCGGTGCAGCTCAGCCTTCGCGATGGCATCTGGTGAGATTTGAGCGCCCGCCCACGCGGCGAGAGCGACGGCTCCGGCCGGTGAGGGCCCGAACTGGGCCATCTCGATCACGGTCTTGGTCTCATCGACCAGCACCGCGGCGCTCGCCAGGTCTCCTTTGAGAATGCTGACGAGAACGGCGCAGGTAAGGGCGGGCGGGAGCTCGCCGACTGTGCCGGTCTCGCGGGCAGATTGAAGGTGACGAGCGGCCAGAACGTCCCACGCATGGTCGTCCCATACGTTCATCGCGGCGGCCGACGCCAACGGAAGACTCCTGAGGTGCTGGTTCTCGTACGCGGTGTCCGCGCACAACTCATCCAGCGCCTCGATCAGTACCGGCGCGGCCTTGCTCGGGCCGTCCACGTAGAGGTCGGCGCAGCCGTCCAGCACGCGATCGCTGAGGTTGGGCTGAGCCGAGCTAGGGCCGCTGCGAACTGCGGTAGCAATCGTGGTTGGGTTGACGTCTGCTGCCAGCCGTCCTACGAAGAAGGCGGCGACGAAGGCATCCGCATAGGTGTGCCGGGCCCCGTCGGGGTCGAATGGCGCCAGTTGTTGAGCGGCGTTCAGGAGAAGCCGTGGGCCTTGGCATCCTCGGCGAGCTGCGAATGTTGCTTGAGCGCGCACGACCTCGACCTGGGCCCGTTGAGCCGACTCCAACGGCCACGCCTCGACCATGGCAAGCAAGCCCAAGGCAGCTTCCGAAGCGCCGGCTCGGTGACGAGCTTGAGCTGCGATCAGTCCCAGCCGACCAGCCCGCTGCGGGTCTCCAGCAAGCTCCGCGGCACGTTCGAGAAAGGCCGCAGCGGCCGCCACTCCACCTCGCGTGCGAGCCCTGTCGGCGGAGCGCTCGAGCTCGGTGGCGACTTCGTCGTGCGGGCTGGTCACGGCGTGAGCGCGGTGCCATGCCCTGAGGTCCGGATCCAGATCGGCATCGGTGGCGTCGCTGAGGGCATGATGGGCCTCGCGGAACTCTTCGCGACTGGCAGTGCGGCACACGGCGACCCGAACGAGCGGGTGGCAGAATCTCACCTGAGGGCCGATTTCGATCAAACCCGCGGCTCGTGCAGCAACTGCTGCTTCGGATCCGATGCCGAGCCCTCTTGCGGCGCGCCAGAGCATGGTGACGTCGCCAGCGGGCTCGAGGGCGGCTACAAGAAGCAGCCGTCTGGTCTCGGGAGCCAACAGACCGAGGCGCCGCTGGAAGTCTTGCTCGAGCCGTGTGGGCAGGGCGCTGACTCCACTAGTGCCGAAACCAAATGAAAGACCCGCGCCCCCGGATTGGTGAGGGAGCCCGAGCAGTGCCCTCGGATTGCCCCGGGCCTCCCCGATGATCCGGCTACGGACCTTCGCGTCGACCGGACCACGCAGGATCGAGTCCAGCAGCAACTCAGATTCTTCGTGATCCAAGCCGTGCACAACTAGCTCGTCCAGACCCGTGAGCGCAGGTTGATCGTCTTCATCGTGGGTCACGAGGACCAATCCGATCGCCTGATCCTTCAGTCGGCGTGCCACGAAGCCCAGGGTCCGAGCAGAAGCCTGATCGAGCTTGTCCGCGTTGTCCACCAGACACACGAGTGGCTGTTCACCAGCGGCCTCGGCCAACATGCTCATGACGCCGATGGCGACGAGGAACCGATCCGGAGTCGTGCCGACGGCAACGCCGAACGCCACTGCGAGGGCCTCGGACTGTGGTTCGGGAATGCGCTCCAGATGTTCCAGCATCGGAGCGCACAAGCGATGGAGCCCAGCGAACGCCAGTTCCATCTCGGACTCGATCCCGGCGATCCGCAGAACTCGGCAGCCGCCTGCATTCCCCGCGACGTAGTCCAGCAGGGCACTCTTGCCGATGCCCGCCTCCCCGCGCAGGGCAAGCACCTTGCTCTCGCCCCCGCGGACGCTGCTGACCAGTCCGTCCAGGACGGCACACTCGCGGTGACGTCCCACCAGACCGGTGCCGGATCCGCTCAGCGCAGGAGACACGTCGGGACCCGGACCGGGAGCCAGGTCGTTGAACACTCCAAGAACGGTGACGGGGTTGATCGAACGGACATCACGTCGGTCGGGAGCCACGATCGCGGTGCTGGCGCTGGTGCCGTAGGCGGATGATGCCGCCAGTGGCGGTACGTCGGCTACGGCGAGAGGAATGTCACGCATGGGATGGGTCCGTTCTCCAGAAATGACGATCTACGCGCGAAGCGCCTGGCGGTGCGGGATTTCGAACGACGCACCTCACGAGGGCGCACGCGGTTCTCGGTTGACGGCGGACCGTGGTCACCAGGCGGGCGTCGCTAGGGGGTTGCCAGTCCGCCGACCATTCCTGCTGTCGGGGCCTGGGTTGACTTCACGTGTGTGACGCTACGAGGCGCACCGATAGTCGGCTAGCGTCAGTTGACGCTATGGGTGATCATTCACGCGCCCCGTGCGCGAGCTGGGCACAGATGCTCCGCGCTCGAGTCACCGTTGCGCGATGACATTGCCCAATTCTGCTCGCGAAACTACGCCGAGCTTGGGAAAGATGCGGTGCAGGTGTGAGCTGACTGTGCGATGAGACAGGAACAGACGTTGTCCGATCTCCTTGTTCGTCAGCCCGCCAGCCGCAAGCTGAGCGATGTGCAGCTCGTGGGCGGTGAGCTGGTCGCGGGCGTCGGGACCTCGATTCGGGCTGGTCTCGCCGGCCGCGCGCAGCTCTTGGCGGGCTCGATCGCTCCAGGGGACAAGGCGTAGGGCGTCGAAAGCTTCTCGGGCAGTACGAAGGTGCGCTCGTGACTCAGCTGGTTGGCGCCGGCGGCGTAGCCATTCGCCGTACGCGAGCTGTGCGCGAGCTCTGGCGAAGGGGTTCGTCGTCGAGCTCGCACTCAGCGCGACCTCGAACAGCCCACCGGCCTCGTCATCTGAAGCGACGAGAGCGCGAGCTAGATGTAGGCCCGTGTGCAGCGCGGGCGACGCGGTCGTTTGTGCGATTTCCTCGAGATCCTCTAGGAGGGCGCGACAACCGGGAGCATCTCCTTGTCTGACCGCTGACTCGACGAGTTCCGATACCGCGTAGCAGCGCAGCGCTACCTGATAGCAGTGGTCCGTTGGATCGTGCATCCGCCGAAGGTGGTCATAGGCGTCGGCATAGCGCCCCTGTCCCATGGCAGCCAAGCCTCGAGCGAGCTGGACCGTCGCGAGCACTGGTCGCGCGCCCACTGTCAGACTTCGCCGCTCCGCCTCCGCTGCAAGATTTTTGCAGCGGTCGTAGTCGCCACGCAACGCGGCGATCTCGGCCTCGGTTGCAAGGACAAGCGCGTAGAGAAACGGTTGGTTCGTCTCCTGCGCGAGGCGGTCGGCCTCCTCGGCCGCCGGAATGGCGACGTCCAGGTCTCCAAGCCTGGCGCTGCTCCACGCTTGTGCGGCCAATGCGCGTGCCAACAGACTCAGCCGCCCGTCGTGACGCAGGCCGGCCAGGGCTGCAGCTGAGAGCCGCGCAGCTAGGTCGAACGCTCCGACCAGAACCGCCGCAGATCCGATGAGACGTTCTTGCTGGGAGTCGTAGGTAGCCCGGGGAGTGAGGTCCTGCAAACCTTTGAGCACCCGCGTTCCTCGTTCGATCGGGGCGGCATAAGCCAGGATCGCCAGTAGCCGAGGGTCGTCATCATCGACGGGCAGGCTCTCCGCGACGCCGACAATCACTCGCCGCGCTTCTTCGCCGGGCTCGGACCAGAAGCAGCGCAGCGCCGCGCTCCACAGAATGCGTAGCGCGAGGTCCACGCCACTCTCTGTTGCCACCGACCTCGCGAGGTTCGCCAGCTCGACGGCCCGCGCTGGTTCTTCACGCATTCCGTCATCGGACGTGCTCAGAATCCATCCCTGCATGGCTCGTTGGTTGCGTGATAAGGCGTCCGTCGGTACCTGTTCCAGCAGGCGCAGCACAAGTTCGGTCCGGCCTGTCTCGCTCGAGAGGTCAGCGGCCCGCAGAAGGCGTTCCGCGCGCTGCCCGGGGCTCGGGCTGAGTTGCGCTGCGCGCTCGAGCGCCAGTACGGCCGAGACCACTCCGCCCCGCTCTCGGGCATGCTCTGCAGAGACCTCAAGTTCGACAGCTAGCGCTTCGTCCGGACCAGTCGCGGTTGCGGCGCGATGTCGCAGCGCTCGGTAGGGCATCTCCGAGAGTAAGGTCGACCAAGCCACATGAGTCGCCCGACGCTCGTCGGGCGTCGCCAACTGCAGGATGGCGGAACGCATGAGCGGGTGGCGGAACGCCACTCGCCTGGGACTTTTTTGTACCAGGCCCGCCCTAATAGCGGGCTCCATGTCCGACTCGGTCAGATCGGCGTTCTGCACGATCTGAGCCGCCGCCAACGACTCGCCCAGTGATGCATCGTCTTCCAACGCTGCAGCCAACAGGATCGAGCGTGTGGCGGGCGGCAGCCCAACTGCTCTGGCTCCGAAGGCTCGCTCGAGTCGAGCCGTCAACGGAATGGCGCTTTCAGCACCAGCAAGCGCCTCTGCCGACGGCACGCTGCGCGGGAGCTCGGTGAGCGCCAGAGGATTGCCCGCGGCCTCGCGAAGGATCATGTCTCGGAGCGAGGCGGGCAGTTCGGGAGCCAGCGTGTTCAGAAGTCCCACAGCCTCGGTCCGGGGGAGGGGGTTCAACCTCAGCAGGGGAATCCTTCCGTCCTCCAGGGGCGACGACGACCCGTCTCGAATCGCTCCCATCAAGAGCACAGGTTCGTGCTCCAAGCGCCGAGCAACGAACGTCAGTACGTCAAGGCTGCCACTGTCCAACCAGTGCGCGTCGTCTACTGCGATCAAGACAGGGACTCGTTCGGCCATTTCCGTGACGAGGTCGAGAACGGCGAGTGCAACGACGTAAACATCCGGGGCGGGCAAGGCCGTCCACCCGAACGCCCGCTCGAGCACCTCGCGTTGCTGTGTTGAGAGGGAGGCGATCTCCGCACGCACAGAGTGGAGAAGCTGGTGCAGACCCGCATACGGAAGACTCTCTTCCGACTCCACGCCGTTGGCCGCGAGAATCCGCATGCCGGCTGACTCACCCAACGCAACAGATGCTGCCAAGACGGCAGACTTGCCGATGCCTGCTTCGCCACAGAGCACAAGTGCACCGCCCCGTTGCGAAACCCCAGCGATAAGACCGGCCACGTGCCCCATCTCCGCCTGGCGGCCAACGAGAGAGGTGGTCGTCATCCCCGGTCTCCGTGAAGGGCTATTTCACACGGACGTGACCCCGCCAGGCCGGGGCTCACACTGACTCCCACTGACGCACTTGCTCCACGGGAATCGCCACTGTGAGGAGTGCCGCCACAACGGCGGGAACTGCGAAACCATAGAAGGGGATGGCTGACGACCAGTCGTCGCGGAGCAGCGAGCCGCCGTAGAGGGGTCCGATGACACCGCCGAGTCGCCCGACGCTGAGCGTGGAACCCAGAGCAGTGCCTCGGTGCATCGTCGGGTAGGAGGCCGCAACATAGCCGTTGATCAGGAACTGGGCGTTGACGGCCCCGGCCCCAATTGCCGCGACGAGGACGTAGCCGATGACTGGTGGGGGCGCTCCCCCCACAAGGCAAAATGCTATTGCTGTCCCGGCAAACGATCCGATGATCACGTGACGCTTGCCGATGCGGTCCGCCAGCCATGACGAACTCAACGAACCAGCGATCACTCCTAAGCTCAACGTGAGCAGGAACGCAAGCGATGACCCGAGGTCATAGCCCGCGTTGTTCATCATCACCGGAAGCCACGTGAAGGCGCCGAACAACAGCAGCAGGCTCATGAACGTCGTACCCCAGAAGAGCAATGTCCGAGTGCGATAGTCCGAGCTCAGCAGCAGCCGCCAAGACGTCGACGTAGTGGCAGGCGTACCCGATCCGCGCGCCCGCAGATACTCCTCCGACTCAGGCACACCACGGTAAATGGCTGGCAGAAGGACCAGCGCCGGAGCGGCGCCGCAGAGGAAGAGGAATCTGAAGCTCGTCAGATCATGAGTGGCCAGGGCGATGACGGCGCCCAGGGCACCACCAAGGCCGACACCGCCAAAAACGGCTCCTTGGTACAAGTACTTACGACCGTCGGGGGCGAACTCGGATACAAGGGCAGCCGCCGTCGGCAGCATGAGTCCTGCACCTACGCCAACCACGAATCGACCCAGCCCGAAGGTGGTCGAGGTGGGGGCCAAGCCGCAGGCGAGCATGCCGCAGGCGATCACGCCGACGCTCGTCAAGAGCGCGGGGCGGCGCCCGCGACGGTCGGCGAGGTTTCCCGCCGCGAAGGCGCCTACGAGCATTCCCGCCAAGGTGATCGAGCCGAGCAGCGCGTAGTCCTCGCGAGTCAATCCCCAGACACCTGAGCGGAGCATGACAGGCACGGCGGCGCCGAAAACGAGGATGCCGTACCCGTTGAGCGCAAGCGCTGCCCACGACCACCCCAACGCTGCGCGCTGATGTGAGCGAGTCATTCCGGACCACCTCGACCTGGCCCTACCGCCCGAGTATCAGCAGTGCGTCGTTCCGGCTCACCCTAGCGCAAAAACAGTGGGCTGGAATCAGTGTCTGGCGCCCGCGAGCACTCACCGGGACGCTCGCTCAGGTCGGAACTGGAAACGTGTCGTGCAACGAGTAGAAGGCGGCCAGCTGGTGTGGACTCGGGTTCCATCGTCTCTCGATCAAGTCGGCGAGACCTTCGAAGAAGGTCTCCCGGGGGACCCCGGGGACAACCAGGATGAGGAGAGACACCGACGCGCCGAGAACGCTGCGGAACGCGTGCACACCTCCCAGGGGCACGTGCAGGAAGTCACCTGGCTCAGCGTCGAACCAACGCTTCCCGTCGTACAGCGAAGCCGCGCCCGAGAGGACGAAGAACGATTCGCTGAAGGTCCGATGGAAATGCGGGGCCGCACTCATCTCGTCCGCTCCGATGTCCCACCGAAAGGCTGCGAAACCGCCCTGCGTCGTCTCCCCGGTAGCCAAGAAGTGAGCCGCTGAATCTGAACTCACGATGTTCGGAGGCGTCGAGGCACGACGGAAGCTGGCGCTGACCTCTCCCGGGCCGACGTGAGGCGGCGGAGGGAGTGCCATGACTACATGCTGGCATACATTCACGCTGGTGGACCCGCCTCAGCCGCAAGGCGGGCGCCGACGGGTGGCTCCCCATGTGTAGTGAGGCGCTTGTACGTGTGGCCATGCGACGACTCGTCACTCATGCTCCCGCGGGAGCAGGCCGAGCAGTGGAGCGGAACCCGATCGTCGCGACATGTGTGGCTTCATGGTCCGAGGCTGCAGGGACAGGCCCGCTGTCACCCAGAAGCCTGGACAGGGGAAGATCGTCGACGTCCGATGAGTAGCGGGCGTCCACTGGCCGCGTCCACGGCGGTATCGGCAGTTCGGGCGGGTCTATGTGCGGTGTGACAGGGACGAAAGCGAGTGGGGCGCCCAGGGGAGCGTCGGGCAGGAGCTTCTCGCGCCCTGAATTGATGTACGGCATGACGGATCCTCCTGTCCTTGTTGCCGGTCCGCACCGGCCCGGTGTTCCCGCCTGAGAGCCCTCGTGATCGATCGGGTGTTCACACACTGCTTCGAATCCGTCGGTCTCGCGCCCGTCCGGTCCCTGGCGCGCACCCTGGACTGGCGTCACGGGACTCGCGGCCGCAAGGCCCAGCCACCCCTGGGTTGCGGTAAGGCCAGCACAAGAGTCCTCGGCGCGCTCCGTCACGTTGACCGGCGGGACAGCCGCCGGACACCGCTGGCACCGCATCGGAGCAAACGGTCCGACCCGAGCGGGAAAGTGGCAGCACGACGTGACTGCCCGGAGGCCCTCAGGGGGAGTCGCCAGTTCTTCGCGGCGACTCCCCCTAGGCCGTTCCGCGAAGGCTCAGGATTCACTTTCACTCTGAGATCGACGAGTGGCGTGGTGTCCAGCACTGGCGTCCAAGCGTCGCTTCCAACGTTGGACGTTTACGGTGCTCGGGTTCGGCATCCCAACGGTCGCCATCCATCGTCCTTGGCACGTTGCGAGCCCGGTGGACGCCTGCCTCACGCCGTCGCCCGGTGGCCGGACCCGGGGATTCCCGGGCGCGATGCGACGGCGGGGAGACGAGGGTTCCTGTGCATCACCAGATCACGCTGGTGCGCACTCCAAAGGAGATTCACATGAACCAGTCCTCGAAGACGAGGTACGAGGCACGGCGACTTCTCGCGGTTGCCGGTGCTGCAGCCACTGCCCTCGCCGGACTCGCAGTGCTTGCCAGCACGACCCTGTCAGCCAACAGCGCGACCTCGGCCCCGTCGGCTCACAAGAGGGTAGACGCCAACATCGGCGTGGTCTCCACGGCACCGAACCTGCCGGCCGGATTCAAGTCGGCCTTCAAGAGCCGGTTCGTACATGCGAACGGCATCCTCCAGCACGCCGTGATCGGCGGCGATGGTCCACCCCTTCTGCTCGTGCACGGTTGGCCGGAGAACTGGTACGCCTGGCGGCACGTGATGCCACAACTCGCGAAGGACTACACCGTCATCGCCGTTGATCAGCGCGGCATCGGTCGGACGGAGAAGGCCGAAGACGGATATGACGCGGGAACCCTTGCCGACGACATGGCCGCTCTGATGACCGAGCTCGGCCACGAGCGGTTCGCAGTGGTCGGACACGACACCGGCGCCGTGGTTTCCTACGCGCTGGCCTCCGACCACCGCGACCGGGTTGCCCGCCTCGCCTTTGCCGAGATTCCCGGCCCTCCCGGAGTCGGCAGTCTGGAGGCCCCCCCGGCGCCGCCGATGTTCGTGCCTGAGCCGCTCAACGACAAGCTCTGGCACATCCCGTTCAACCGGGTAGACGACGATCTGATTCTCGACATGGTCAGCAGCAACGCCGACGCCTATTACCGATACGAGTACGCGATCCAGGGCGGCAAGGCGACCTTGCCCGACTCGGCCATCGACTACTACATCAAGCTCTACACGCGCGACAGGAACGTCCTGCGGGCTAGCTTCGGGCTTTACCGGGCCTGGGACGAAACCCTGACCCAGAACCGTGTAGTGCGCCAGGCCACGAAGCTGACGATCCCGGTCGTCGGCATCGGGGGAGTTGACAGCTGGGGAGAACACGTCGGACACGGCATGGAGCTCACCGCCACCAACGTGACGACCGCGGTAGTTCCCGGCGGACACTGGGTCGCAGAGCAGGCTCCCACGCAGCTGCTCGAGGTCCTGTCGGAGTTCCTCGCCCCGTACCACACGGCGGCGGGGCGCCGCACGGACTGAGTCCATCTCCAACGTCACCCCATTGCTCTGCGGGGACCGATCTGGCATCCAGCCGTCGGTCCCCTCAGTGCGTCCTGGGAATCAGCGGCAGGCTGGCGCGAGCCCGCCGGGAGCCAGGCACTCAGCGTCGAGCGATCCGGTCCCGGGCGTGAAGGACGTGGCTGGTTGGCGCCGTAGGCCGCACCGGGGAGCAGGCCCGGTGGCGGACCCGTCGGCTCCCTGGCGCGAGTCAGGGCCAACCACGGCCAAGGTTCAAGTGTCGACACCGCACCGGTGCCGACTCTTCAGAGATGTTGAGAAAGGAACCCCCTCATGAACGCATTGCCGCCGTATGCGGAATCAACGGCCCCCGGCTCGGTCTCCCAGGCGCCCGACCTTCCGGACGGATTCACCGCCACGTTTAAGAGCCATCTGATCGAGGCAAACGGCATTCGCCAGCACGCGGTCATCGGGGGTGTCGGACCAGCGCTGCTCCTGGTTCACGGATGGCCCGAGAATTGGTACGCCTGGCGCCACCTGATGCCGGAGCTCGCGAAGCAGTACACGGTAGTTGCGGTCGACCAGCGTGGCATGGGTCTGAGCGACAAGCCCGTAGACGGATATGACTCCGAAACGCTCGCCAGTGACCTGGCCGCGTTGATGCTTGAACTGGGCCACGATCGGTTCGCCGTCGTCGGCCACGACACCGGCTTGGTGATCAGCTATGCACTCGCCGCGGACTACCCCGACCGGGTCGACCGGGTGGCACTCGCCGAGGTGCCGGGGCCACCGACGCCGGACCACTCGCCGCCCCTTTTCGCCCCGCGCGAGATCAACAACAAGTTGTGGCACATCGCCTTCAACCGGGCGGGCGACATCGCCGAACAACTCGTCCAGGGCCGTGAGGCGATCTTCTTCGGCTACGAGTTCGCCATCCAGGGCGGCCAGGTCCCTGACGCGGCCATTGACTACTACGTTCAGGTCCTCTCCGCCCCCGGCGTGCTTTCAGGCAGCTTCGGGTTCTATCGATCCTGGGACGAGACCATGGCGCAGAACGGGGAACGAGGCGGGCACAAGTTGACGATGCCCGTCCTTGGCATCGGTGGCGAGGCGAGCTGGGGCGGAGCGGTCGGTGGGGCGTTGTCCGCGATTGCCGACAATGTCGAGACCGTGGTCGTGCCGGGGACGGGCCACTGGGTGGCAGAGGCGGCACCGGAGGCGCTGCTGACAGCGCTGAGCGCGTTCCTGGCTCCGTTCGGTTCGCGCACCGACTCCCTCATCGCGGGTTAGTAAGCCATCAAAGCAGCAGTTCCCCTTGGCGGGGCGTCGTGCCGGCATACGCAGCCGCTCCGCCCCGTCAAGTGGCTCCGGGTCTACGGGACTCAGGCGTGGCGACGTTGTAGCACGAAGAACGCTGCCCGCCTGGCCCGAGCTGGCCGGGCCAGTTCTGGTTACCCACGCGAGCGCCGACAGTGATCGGAAGGCTCGCCTCGGGGACCGCCACAAGACACGACGATGGAGGAGACATGGACGACCTGAGAGAACTGGCCGTGGCAGCGCACGGCGGGTTGGACAAATGGAACCAGTTGAGCGTCGTCACTATGCACATGCATACCGGTGGAGCACTTTGGGCGATCAAGGGCCAGGATGGAGTGATCAACGACTCCAGGGTGCGTGTCGAACTGCATCGTCAGCTCGTGAGCCATGCTCCCTTCGGAGCGCCGGACCTGCATGACGTCTACACCCCGGATCTGGTCACCATCGAGAACGATGACGGAACCGTTATCGACCAGCGCGCGAACCCGAGGTCCTCGTTCACTGGTCACACCTTGGAGACACCCTGGGACCGGTTGCACCTGGCCTACTTCGCGGGGTACGCGATGTGGACATATCTCACCCAGCCCTTCTCCTGGACCCGACCCGGGGTCGAGATCGAGGAGCTCACTCCGTGGCAGGAGGACGGGGAGGAGTGGCGCCGGCTGCGGGTGTTGTTTCCTGCGGGGATAGCAACCCACTCGCGCGAGAACGTCTACTACCTTGACGATCGTGGACTGATCCGCCGCCATGACTACACCACTGAGGTACTCGGCTCGACCAGTCCCGCCGCGCACTATGGGACAAGGCATCGAGAGTTCAACGGAATTTCAGTACCCACTCGGCGCCGCGTCCATCTTGTCGACGAGAATGGGTCGGTAATGCCGCAGCCGGTCGTCGTGTCCATCGACCTGGATGATGTCCGGTTCGAGTGAACATCCGAAGCGGCTCACCCGGCGGTGGGGGTCGGTCGCGGTAATCATGCGTCTCGCATCGAACCTTGCTGATCGCCGGGCCGCAGTCGAGCCGGGCCGGACTCAGTGCGGGAGCTTGCGCGATCGGGTTCGCCTCACCTCCTTCTCGGTCGTGACGGGGATCGGCCCTGCGCCGCGGAGCGGGCAAAGGCAACGCGTTGCATTCCAGCGATGCCGCCCGTCCAGTGGTCATGTGCTTCCTTCAGGAGCCCGGGCCGCCGTGTGGTGCGCCGTCCCCTGAGCCGTGCCACGTGCAAGCGCCAGTTCGCACAAGAGTGCCCAGACGCGCTTCGACTGCTCCCGCAGAAGCGCTCCACGGCGTCGGGCCCGTACCACCGCCAGGGGTCTCACTGGCGCGAGGCGGCCAGGCTCCGGCGCACAGTTGGGCTCGGTGGGCACCGATTGGCGCCACCGAATTCGCACTCGGAAGGCTCGGTCCAATGATGAGTATCGGCGAGCAGCCCGCTGCCGACGTCAGGCAGCCGTTCGTAGACGGCACCACTCCACGAAGGCTGTCGCCGCGTGGTGGCGCGTCGCCGCACAGCACCCGTGCAACCTGCCAGATCCGCGCGTCCTCGGCACCGCCAACCGCACCAAACACCCACCCTGAGACGCGACAGGAGTTGCTATGAGCAGGGATGCCTCCATCTTGACCGCGATCAGCTCGCTTGTCGGCGAGGAACGTGAACTGCGGACGCAGCACGTCAAGTCTCGTGGCGACCCCGCCACGCACAGTGAGCGATTGCAGAAGCTCGAGGCGGAGTTAGACCAGTGCTGGGACTTGCTGAATCAACGGCGCGCGCTCCGGGCGGTCGGCGCAAGTCCCGATGCGGCCAAGCTACGTCCCGCCTCGCAGGTCCAGGGGTATCTGCGATGACGATCGCGCTAGGAACGAGGAGGCCGAGATGGATCTACTGCAGTTTATTCCAGTCCTAGCAGCGATCGCGATCGTCGCCTTCCTGGTGCGTAATCGCATCAAGCATCGCGAGATGACTCAGCGCGAACAGGCGCTGGCTCCAGTGCGGATGTTGGCGTTCGAGGATGTCACCGCGTTCGGCGTGGACCTTACGAATCTGGATTCCGAGATCAGCGGTCATGTACTCGACGAGGGCGCCACTGCCGACTACCAGCGTGCGCTGGACGCATATGAGTCGGCCAAGATCGCTGGCGATGCGCTGACCGGGCCTGGCGACATCCGGCATCTCACTGAAATCATCGAGGACGGTCGCTATGCGGTCGCCTGCGTGCGCGCCCGCGTGTCGGGCGAGCCTTTGCCGAGGAGGCGACCGCCGTGCTTCTTCGACCCACGGCATGGGCTCTCGGTCGCCGACGTGCCCTACACCCCGGCCGACGGCATGGAACGTCAGGTGCCGGCCTGCGCCCTCGACTCCCAGCGCGTTCGTGCCGGCGCCGAACCCGACACGCGTAAAGTGTTGGTTGGAGCATCTCGAGTTCCGTACTGGGAGGGCGGTCGTGCCTACGCGCCCTACGCCGCCGGGTACTTCGGTGTCGACGCGCTGACGTGGCTGTTCATAGGAAGCCTCGCCTTCAACGACTTCGGAGAAGGCGGCTCTGGGGACGACGCACCTGCAGAGACCAGCGGCGCCGGCAGCCACAGCGACGACAGCAGCCACTTCGACGGCGGCGGTGGTGACTTCTGAGGCCGGGCAACGGGCCGAATAGAGCGCGAGAACTCGTGTCAGGCCACATGTTCCACGGCGACCTTCCGGCAACAGCCGGGACCTGGCTCGGGTTCCACCCTGCAACCTCGTGGGTGGCTTGCCGCGCGTTGGTACTCCGCCCGGGCCCCGTGTGGACACAGGAATAGAAGGAATACTTGCGCAGTCAAGTTGTTGTACAGACACGCGCAGTCATGCATGTTGCGGACGCGCCGAGAGGAGAAGCAGTGCAGTTCGGAGTCTTTACGGTCGGTGACATCGCCCCGGATCCGACGACCGGCCACACCTACAGCGAGGCAGAGCGGATCCGCAACATGATCCGGGTCGCGCAGCGGGCCGATGAGGTCGGGCTCGACGTGTTCGCACTCGGCGAGCACCACAATCCGCCCTTCGTCCCGTCGTCACCGACCACATTGCTGGGCTACGTAGCCGCGGTGACGAAGCGGATCACGCTGAGCACGTCGGTGACCCTGATGACCACCAATGACCCTGTGAAGATCGCGGAGGACTACGCGATGCTGCAGCACGTGGCGCAGGGCCGGCTGGACATGATGGTCGGTCGGGGCAACACGGTGCCCGTCTATCCCTGGTTCGGCAAGGACATCCGCCGAGGTGTTGCGCTGGCGCTGGAGAACTACAACCTCCTGCACCGGTTGTGGCGGGAGGACGTGGTGGATTGGGAGGGAAGCTTCCGGACTCCTCTCCAGGGCTTCACGTCGACCCCGCGACCGCTGGACGACGTCCCGCCGTTCGTGTGGCACGGCTCGATCCGCACGCCCGAGATCGCCGAGCAAGCCGCGTTCTACGGCAACGGCTTCTTCGCCAACCACATCCTGGCGCCAAACTTTCACTTCAAGCCGTTGGTCGACCTATACCGACAGCGGTTCGAGCACTACGGCCATGGCACGGCGGACCAGGCGATTGTGGGCCTTGGCGGCATGTCGTTCATCGCCAAGCGCTCGCAGGACGCGGTCAACGCGTTCCGTCCGTACTTCGAGAACTACCCGGTGTTCCGAGGCATGCGGCTGGAGGACTACATGACCTCCACGCCGTTGACGGTCGGCAGCCCGCAGGAGGTCATCGACAAGGTCCTCACTTTCCAGGAGGGGTTCGGCGACTACCAGCGACAGCTGTTCGCTGTCGACGGTCTCGCGTTGCCGATAGACGTAGCCCTTGAGCAGGTCGAGCTGCTCGGGACCGAGGTGGTTCCCCTGCTCCGCGAGGAACTTGAGTCTCGGCGTGGCCCGAACGTCCCGGACGCGCCCACGCACGCATCCCTGGTGGCGGCCAAGTACGGCGACGGGGAAGCTCGCCAACCGCGCCCGAACCCGAACCGCGGCGACAACCTGTCGGGCACCTCGCCCTACCAGGACAGCGACCCGAGCATCGAAGCCCATTTCCCGGTGGCCCTGTGATGAGACACCCCAACATCCGACTCGCCAACGAGGCTTGGGAGGCCCTTTTTCGGGCGCAGGCCACCCTCAGCATCGAATTCGAGCGCGAAGGCGACTGGGGTGACCTGCTGCCCCGCGAGTACGGAGTCCTCTATGCCCTGTCCGCGGCCGCCGACGGGCTCCGGATGTCCGACCTGTGCGACGACGTCTTGCTGACCCAGGCCGGGATCTCACGCCTGGTCAGCAGGCTCGAGAAGCGAGGCCTGGTGGAGCGGAGCGACGACCCGGACGACGCGCGGGCGCGGAGGATCCGCCTCACCGCCCGGGGGATGGAGGAGCAACACCGTCTGGGCCGTGCCCACGCGCGGCACGTCGCCACCGCAATGACCCGCGCTCTTGAGCCTGCCCAGCTCGAGACCCTCACCGCGCTCAGCCGCGCACTCACATCCGCCAGTCGTACCAGCACCCAAAGGAACCGCTCATGAATGACCCGACCCCTCTGGCCACGGCAAGCGTCGTGGTCGTCAACGGGGGCGTCAGCGACCCTTCATCGACTCGACTGCTCGCGGATCGTACCGCCCAGAAAACGGTCGACACCCTCCGGGAGTCTGGACTCGAAGCAACCCTCAGCGTGATCGACCTCGCCCCCATTGCCGTCGACATCGCCCAATCAATAGTCTCAGGCTTTCCGAGTCCGCAAGTTCAAGAAGCGATCGAGCGACTCGCCGCGGCCGACGCGATTATCGCCAGCACGCCCATCTACAAGGCCGGGATCAGCGGCTTGTTCAAGTCCTTTGTCGACCTCATCGACAACGACCTGCTCATCGCCAAGCCGGTGATCCTCGCCGCGACCGGCGGGACCGCTCGGCACGCCATGGTGGTGGACGAACAGTTGCGCCCGCTCTTCGCCTTCCTTCGCGCCATCGCGACGCCGACGTCGCTTTATGCCGCGCCAGAGGACTGGGGATCCGCCGACCTCGGCAAACGGATCGCCCGCGCCTCCACCGAGCTCGCCCTGCTTGTGCGAAGCGGCGCACCTCGCGACATAGCCGCCAGCAACTGGGATGGATATCAGCACCGATTCGGCGGTAACGCGACACAGGCCCAACGATCAATCGACGGCGTGGACTTCAGCAGCGAGCTGATGCGCCTCGCCGCCGGCGGGTCAGCTTGAGCCGGACAACCTTGGGGCGAGCGCACCAGGCCGGGGCTCTTGAGAGCGAGCCGACCCGAGATAGCCCAGCTCGCGAACGACGGCCTCACCAACCCTGAGATTGGGGCACGACCGTTCCTCATCGCGCGGACGTTGGGGGTGGCACCTAGGCAAGGTCTTCGCCAAACTCGACGTGAGATCTCGCCGAGGACTGATTGACGCGCTTCCAAGGCCGGATTAGCGACCCTCCCGGCATCTTGACGAGGCGCTCGGTCGCGTCCAGGAGGCCTTGTGCGCGCGGACGCGATGAGGAGCGTCCGGGGCTGCTGCAGAGCCGAGTCGTGCCGAGCGATTGGGACTCAGGCGTTGGTGCCACGCCACGACAACCGCATCACGATTCTGGCACCCGGCCGTTCTCGGGGGTGAGGTCCACGACCACGGCACCGACGACCCGGGCGTACCCCGCGTCGGCGAGCTGCACCGTCTGCCGCCCGACCGGGTGGACGACCTCACACGCGCCCTGTGAGGGGCTGCGTCGTCTTCGGCTTGGCTGAGCCATGCACAGAATTCCAGGGAGCGGTCGGCTGATCAGAGAACCGGCCGAGGGTCTGCGAGCCGAGCCGACCGGGCGTTGCGTTCTGTGACCTGCCGGGCTTGCGCTCAACGCATGCTGATCTCGGCGTCGGATACGTCGCGGAGGGGCCGAGTTAGTCGGCAGTGACGCGCGGCGGGGCCTACGCGGCTACGAAGCACGCAGTAGTGGCTGTCGCCGAGCAGACCGCAATCGCTCTCGCCGACAGCAACATCTCCGTGACGCTGCTGTGCCCCGCCCTGGTCCGAACCGCGATGTCCGTGGTCGGCGACGACCCCGACGACGTGGCCAGGATTGCCCTCACTGCGCTCCGCTCAGGACGGTTCCTGGTTGCTCCCGAGGAGTGGAGCAATGCCATCGCCGAGCGTGGTTCCAGGCTTGTCGGTGGTGGGCTCCCCACGCCGCGACAGGGATCCTGTCCATGAATGCCCTGAAGAGGATCTCGGCGTCTCCAGGCAGCTCCGTCACCTGCCGAATCTCTCAGATGCAAGGGCGGAGCGGAACCAATCGTCGTCATGATTCCTTCACATAGGCGGCGCGGGCTCGCACAGCAGAAGAGGGCCACCCGCACGTCCGGCGTGGATTGCCGCCCGGGGCGCTTCGGCCGTCGCCCGCTCCAGGGCGGTCCGCCCCGATCTCACTCACAGGCCTCCGCGCGTAGCGTGGATCATGACCCGCCTGAAGGAGCTCACCATGAGCGTTCCGCCACAGCTTGCCACGGCCGGTTCGATACGCCTCGTGCCCCTCCCGGTCGGCGCTCTACGGGCGCTGCTCGAAGGGAATCTCGAGTCGGCCTCGACCATCGCCGGTCTCTCGTTGACGCCGTACTTCGTCGAGCACGGGTGGTTGTGGGACATCCGTGTCCCCCAGATCGAGCGCGATCGTTCAGTAGCGGACTGGATTGCCCGTGCTGCAGTCGATGGGGACGTGGTCGTTGGCCACGTCGGCTTCCACGGTCCGCCAGATGGCCGCGGCATGGTCGAGGTGGCCTACTCAGTTGATCCGGCGCACCGGCGGCGCGGATACGGTCGAGCGATGTTGGCGGCCGCGCTCGCCTGGGCCCACGCTGAGCGGATCCCGATCGTTCGAGCCACGATCAGTCCCGAGAATGGGGCGTCGCTGGCGACCCTCGCGCGGTTTCCCTTCGCCCTCGGGGGTGAACAGTGGGACGAGGAAGACGGTCGTGAGCTCGTCTACGAACTGCTCCTCGACCGGTGGTCGATGGCGAGGACAGGCTGGTCTACGCGAGCGAGCCCTGGCCGCTGGAGGAGGTGCAGGTGGGAGCGCCGATCTTCGATCTCGTCCCTGCGGAGTTCGTCGGACCGTACCGAGAAGCGCTGCACCAAGCCCGGACCACTGGTGAGACGCAGGCGATCACAGCGCGCGGACCTCGGCCCGAGCATGGTCCCGATGCCATGGGGTGGTTTCGAGCCTTCTACTTTCCCATCCGTGATGACCTGATGGGTGGTTTCGGTGTCGACATCACTGAGATGGTCGAGGCTCGCGAGGCCTTGTCTGCATCACGGGCACGTCTGGTGGCTGCCGGCGACCAGGCTCGCCGTCGGATCGAACGAGACTTGCATGACGGCGTGCAACAGCAGTTGATCACCCAGCTCATGAGCCTCCGGCTGGTGAGCGGCCTCGTCTTCAGCGACCCGGCCAGGGCGGTCGAGATGGTGGAGGATCTGATCCGAGACGTGGAGGAGACCGTGGACGTCGTTCGTGATGTCGCGCGGGGGATTCACCCGGCCGCCCTGACCCAGTTCGGCCTGGTGGCTGCGCTGCAGAGCCTTGCGGCGCGCAGCACCCTGGAGGTCGCCTTGCGGTGCGAGGTGGATCGAAGGCTGCCGGAGGCGGTGGAGATCGGCGCGTACTTCTTGTGCGCCGAGTCGTTGACCAACGTCGCGAAGTATGCCGGCACGTGCCGGTGCTCGGTCTCCACGACGTTGGCGGAGGACACCTTGCGTGTGGAGATCTCCGACGAAGGTGTCGGAGGAGCGGAGGTCACACGCGGCGGGGGGCTGGAGGGCATCAGGGACCGCATCGAAGCGCTCCATGGTGAACTCCTCGTCTCGGAAGCGAGTCCGCACGGAACCCGGATCGTCGCAACGATTCCGCTCGCGGCGGGTATGACCGCGCCGGAGAGCTGACCGTCGCCGTTGGAGGTGCGGGCGCCCGGCTGGGATCAACTTTCTGCGGGGGAGGGGGTCGCTCTGCCGGTCGGCGAGACACATTGACCTGCGGGGCAGATCGGGCCGGGATACCGTCGTCCCATGAGGCTGCGCGTGGTCTTCGCTGACGACAACTTCTTGGTGCGCCAAGGAACAGCAGCCTTGCTGGCCACATCCGACCAGGTCGAGCTCCTCGAGGCTGTTGCGGACACGGCGTCGTTGATGGCTTCGGTCAACAAGCACCAGCCGGACGCCGTGCTGACCGACATCCGCATGCCTCCCACGTTCACGACCGAGGGGATCGACGCAGCGCGGCAGATTCGGGCACGGCACCCGGGCACCGGCGTGGTCGTCTTGTCGCAGTACGTCGAGGAGGACTACGCATTCGAGTTGCTGAAGGACGGTGTCGCAGGGCTGGGTTACTTGCTCAAGGAGCGGGTGTCTGAGGTCGAAGAGTTGGTAAGGGCGCTGCACGAGGTGTCCCGTGGCGGGTCTGCGCTGGACCCGAAGGTGGTGGAGGGGTTGCTCAGGCGCAGCACCGCTCAGGCAGCGTCTCCGCTGCTGGGTCTGACGGAGCGGGAGTCGGAGGTGTTGCAGCAGATGGCGATGGGGCGAAGCAACTCAGCGATCGCCAAGACGCTGTTCATGAGCGAGCGGGCGGTGGAGAAGCACATCACGGCGGTCTTCCAGAAGCTCCAGCTGAGCGAGGAGTCGGAGGTGAACCGCCGGGTGACCGCCGTGCTGGCCTACCTCGAGGCTGGCGGTATCGGGAATCCGCCGCCCACGTGAGAGGGCCTTCCCGGGTGTGTTTGCCGGGAAGGCCCTCCGTCGTGGGGTCACTCGCTGACGACCGCCCGGAGCACGTCCACTTTGGACGCCCTGCGCGCCGGTCCGACCGCCGCGAGAATTCCCGCGACGGCTGCCGCGACGACGTACAGCAGCAGCTGCGGCACAGGTACGGCGATCTGGTCGATCCCCATGTCGGCGAGCGCCCTGCTCAGCGACAGGCCGAGGCCGATCCCGAGCACGGCACCGAGGAGCGCTCCGATGACAGAGATGATCACCGACTCCCAGCGGACCATCGCTCGGACCTGTCCGCGTGTCATGCCCACCGCTCGCAGCAACCCGAGCTCACGGGTCCGCTCGAAAACCGAGAGGGCCAACGTGTTGACGATGCCCAGCAGCGCGATCACCACGGCCAGGAGCAGCAGCACGGTCACGAAGCTCACCAGCTGGTCGATGAGTTTCCCCATCGCGCCCTGGAACTCTTCCTGGTCCATCACCGTCGCGTCGGGCTGGTTCGCCAGCGCGTCGGCGATGAGCTCCTTGACGACGGACACACGCGCGCCGTCCTCGACGAGCACCATGGACGTACCTTCGAGCCGGTCAGGGAAGTACGCGGTGTGCGCGGAGCCGGAGATCACGTAGTCGGTGTTGACGAAGCCCTTGCCGTCGTAGATCCCTTGCACTTCGAGAGTCGCAGCCTGGTCTCCCGGGAACGCGCCGGAGATCGTGTCGCCGACCTCCCAACCATGCGCTTCGGCCAGGCCTTCCTTGACCAGGACGCCGGAATCGGTCAGGGCCGCGGCCTCACCCTCGAGCATCCCCATCTCGAGCGAGCTCTCGACGGTCCCGGGATCGATGGAGGTGAACTGCCCCTTCTTGCCGTCGAACAGACCTGCGCCGAACGACGTGGGTGACACCACGTCCACGCCGTCGACCGATCGGACGATGTCCACGACCTCAGGGCTGTAGCCCGCGGTGTCGCTGCTCGGCGTCATGACGTACAGGTCGGCGTTGGTGCGGTTCTCCAGCACGTCGGTGAACGACGCTTTCAATGAGGCCGCGAAGACCGACACGGCCGCGACCATGGTCAGTCCGATCACCAGCGCCATCGCGGTCGAGGCCGTGCGCCTAGGGTTGCGCATGGCGTTCTGTCGGGCCAGGTCACCGGACACGCCCCGCATGCGGAGCGGCCATCCCACAGCGGCCGCCAGCGACCGCATGAACAGCGGCGCAAGCGTGGTGATCCCCAGGACCGCTCCGACCACACCGATCCCGATGAAGGCCGGGTGGGCGGGCCCGAAGAGGGCGAGCAGCAGTCCCGAGGCGCCGCCGACAGTCAGCACAGCGCCGACGGCAAACCGCAGCACCGAGAACCGCGGAGCAACTGGGGCGGCATCTCGCAGGGCTTCCACGGGAAGGACCTTCGTCGCTCGCCGCGCCGGGGCGGTCGCTGAGACGACGGTGATGACCGTGCCGACCACGAGCCCGGCGAGGATGGTGATGGGGCGGATCTCCAGCGGGGCGCCTGGCAGGGAGAACCCGAGACCTCCCATGAGCCCGCTGAGAGCACGCGCCATCGCGACGCCGAGGGCGATGCCGATGGCCGACGCGAGGACCCCCAGGAGGACTGCCTCGGCCAGGATGGTGCGCATCACCTGCTGCCGGGTGGCGCCGATGGCGCGGAAGAGCGCGAGCTCGCGGGTGCGCTGGGCCACCTGCATGGAGAAGGTGTTCCAGATGATGAAGGATCCCACGAACAGCGCGATGCCGGCGAAGGCCATCAGCGCGTAGGTGAGGAAGCCGAGTCCCTCCTTGGCTGCCTCGGCGCGTTCCTCAGCGATTGCGGCGCCGGTGACCGCCTCGACCTCACCCGGCAGGACCGCGGTGACGCGATCCGCCAGCTCGTCGTCGGAGACGCCGTCGGCTGCTGCGGCGATGATGGTGTCGTAACCGTCTTCCTGGCCCATGAGCCGCTGCGCGGTTCGGGCCTCGAAGTAGGCGATGGTGGAACCGCCGAGGTCGTCGGCGTCGCCGTAGCCGACGATTCCCACCACGGTAAACGTCCGTGCGGGGCCCTGGAAGAGGACTCTCACCCGGGACCCGATGTCCAGGTCGCCCTTCGCCGCGGACGTGGCGTCGATGGCCACCTCATCGGCCGCCTCGGGTGCACGCCCGGCACGGAGCTCGGTGACTCCGCGCAGCTGTGTGCTCTCGGCGAGGTGCGTGCCGAGGGCGGGCGCGCCGCTGGGCTGCATCGGCTTGCCGTCGGAGTCGGTGAGGAGCGCGTAGCCCTCCACCTTGCCCTCGGCGACGGCGACGCCATCGACGCGGCGTACCTCGTCGAGCAGCGAAGTGGGCACCGTGGCGCGATTGGCTTCCGCCTGTGGCTGCGCGTCGTCAATCTCACTACGCACGACGGTGTCGGTCCCCGAGCTGGCGTCGGCGAACAGGTTGTCGAAGGCGGTCTGCATGCTGTGGCTGAGCATGAGTGTGCCCGCCAGGAAGGCCACCCCCAATGCGATGGAGGTGGCGGTGAGGACCAGCCGGAGCTTGTGCGCCAGCATGCCCTTGATCGTTGCACTCAACATGGCTCAGGCTCCTAGCTTCTTCATGTACTCGAGGACCTCGTCCGAGGTGGGGTTGTGCATCTCGTCGACGATGTCGCCGTCGCTGAGGAAGAGCACACGGTCGGCGTGAGCGGCCGCGGCCGGGTCGTGCGTGACCATGACGACGGTCTGGTTCATCTCCCGAACGGCGTGCTGCAGGAACCGCAACAGCTCCTCCCCGGAGCGCGAGTCGAGCGCGCCCGTGGGCTCGTCGGCGAACACGATGTCCGGCTTTCCGGCCAGTGCCCGGGCGGCCGCAACGCGCTGTTGCTGACCACCGGATAGCTCCGAGGGCCGGTGGGAGAGCCGGTCCCCGAGACCGACGGTCTCGACGACGGACTGCACCCAGAGGGGGTCGGGCTGGCGACCCGCGATCTTGGACGGCAGCGCGATGTTCTCCGCGGCAGTCAACGTGGGGAGCAGGTTGAACGCCTGGAAGATGAAGCCGATCCGATCCCTGCGCAGCAGCGTGAGCTGCTTGTCGCTCATCTCGGTGATGTCGGCGTCACCGATGGTGATCGTCCCGGCGCTGGGCCGGTCTAGGCCGGCCAGGACGTGGAGCAGCGTGGACTTGCCGGAGCCGGAGGGGCCCATGATGGCGGTGAACCTGCCGGCTTCGATGGCGACGTCCACATCGTCGAGCGCCAGCACGCGGGCGTCGCCCGTGCCGTACGCCTTGGTGACACCGGTGGCCCGGGCCGCGATCGCAGTGACGGCCGGGCTGGTGGTGGCGGTTGAGGTCATTTCTCAGCTCCTGGGTTGAAGTCACCGGCCACTCGACCGGGTCTTGTCCTATTGCAGGCAGTCGGGCACCGCCGGGGCAGGGGGTCCCGCGCACCGCTCTGACGGTCAGCCGCACACTCCTGCGTGCGCGCAGCGGCCACCCGCACCCCTGCGATGCGGATTCCCGCCTCCCGGTGGGGCGGTCAATCGCCTGACCCGACCGCCGGGTGAAGGGCCAGACTGGGGGGATGAGCAAGCGGGACGGGGCTGTGCGTGTGAGCGCCGTGCGTTGGGAGTCGCTCGCCGGGTGGGCCGCCGCCGCGTGCGCGGCGCTCGGGATCTACGTGATCGTCGTCGTGGGCGGCGGGCGACTGCTGGGTCGTTCAGGGGCGCCCGATCTGGTTCTGTCCGTGCTGGCGACCGCGGTGGTCGCAGCCGTCCTGCAGCCCGTCCGGGTCCGTGCCGAGACGATCGCGGCCCGCCGGCTCAAGCGCGCACATCCCTCGGCCTACGACCTGCTGGCCGACTTCCCGCGGCAGCTGGCCGGCCGCGAGGGCGGCGAGCAAGCGCCGGCGGTGATCGCCCGCATGCTCGCGGTGGGCACGGGGGTCGAATGGGCCCAGGTGTGGGTCCTGGTCGGGGAGCGGCTGCGCCTGGTGGCGACCTATCCGCCGGGCGCCGCCGCAGATGAGCCGGAGCCCCGGCTCTACGACAGCATGCCGCGCGACGGCGTCCGCTCGGTCACCGTGGCGCATGCCAGCCGACCTCTTGGCGTTCTTCGGGTCGGGGAGAAACGGTCCCGGCCCATGACGCCGGTCGAGGAAAGACTGTTGGGCGGTTTGGCCGCCCAGGCGGGCATGGTCATGGAGACCGCGCAGCTGCGGGCGGAGATCTCCCTTCGAGTGGAGGAGCTCACGCTGCGCGAGGAGCAACTGCGTCGCGCCCGCGAGGTGCTCGTGAGCATCCAGGACCGTGAACGTCGCCAGCTCGAGCGAGACATCCACGACGGGGCTCAACAACAACTCGTGGCGCTCGCGATCAACCTCAAGGTTGCCCGCGCCCTGCTCGAGAGCGACCCCAGCCAGGCGGCCCGGGTCCTCCAGGAGCAGGCAGAGGCCACCGCCCACGCCACCCGGACGCTGTCGGACCTCTCCGGCGGCCTGCTGCCCGAGTCGTTGGCACACCAGGGGCTGGCCGCGGCGGTACGCGTGGCCACCACCAACAACCCGGTGCCCGTCGCGGTCCATGCTGCCACCTTGAGCCGGCATCCGCCGGCGGTCGAGGCAGCGCTGTACTTCTGTGCGCTGGAGGCCGTGCAGAACGCCACGAAGCACGCCGACGCGGACCGGATCGACGTTCGGATCGTCGAGGAACGCGACAGGATCACTGTGAACGTCCACGACGACGGGCGCGGCCTGAGGCCTGACCAGGAGCCCGGCAGCGGCCTGGGCAACCTCAAGGAGCGGGTGACTGCCCTGGGGGGCCAGCTCAGCCTCGACGGGACGCCCGGGAAGGGCACCACGGTCCAGCTGACGGTCCCGCGCACGACGCTCGTCACGAGCGAGGTGCTCAGGTGACCCGGACACGGCTGGCGTGGGCGCTCCTGGGCGCCACGGTGCTTGCGAGCATCGCCCACGTCGTCCTCCTGGCGGCCTCGAGCCGGTCGATGGTCCACCCCGTGGTCATCGGCGACGGGTTCCCCCTCGTCACCATCGGCGCCATCGCCGGCGCAGGAATCGGCGCTGCGATCGTCTCGCGATACCCCGGACACCCGATCGGCTGGCTGCTGGTGGTCGGGCAGCTGCTGAGCGAGCTGGGTCTCGCACTGCGGGCCTACGGCCACAGCGCGCTGGCCGGCGAGCTCGGTGACGCCCCGGGCGGCGAGCTCGCGACCTGGTTGTCGATCCAGACGGGAGGACTCTTCGTCGTAGCGCTCCTGGCCGTGCTCTTCCTCCTGGCGCCCGACGGAAAGCCCGCCTCGCCCCGCTGGCGTCTCGCGCTGGCCCTACCAGTGAGCGGCTTGATCATCAGCACCGCTGCGGTCGGCACCATCTCGCCTGGACAGCTCGATGCCGACGCTCAGCTCGTCGGCGGACCCAGCGTTTTGCTGGAGACCGCCCTGATCGCAGCATTCGTGCTCATCTCCGCCGGCGTGCTCGCCGCCGTCGCCTCCCTGTGGCTACGGGTGCGACGCGCCCGAGGCGACGAACGACAGCAGCTCCGCTGGGTGGCACTGGCCGCGCTCGGCCTTGCCGCCGGGGTCGTAGCCAACCTCGCACTCTTCGTCTTCGGCGCACCCCTCTGGGTCCAGCCCCTGCCCGTCATGTTCGGCTACGTCTGCGTCCCCGTCTTCCTCGGAATCGCCATCCTGCGCTACCGGCTCTACGAGATCGACCTTTTCCTCAACCGAGCCATCATCCTCGCCGTTCTCACCGGGTTCGTCACGGTGGGTTACGTGGGACTCGTCGTCGTGATCAGCAGGGTGTTTCCCATGACCCAGGGCAAGTTCTGGCCCTCGCTGCTGGCCACTGCGCTGGTGTCCGTGGCCATCCAGCCTGTGCGCGAACGCGCTGCATGGCTGGCCGGCCGGATCGTGTACGGAGCCCGAGCTGCCCCCTATCTCGAGCTCGCCAGCTTCAGCAAGCGCCTGCAGGAGGCGCCCAGCACCATCGAGCTCCTCCGCCGCGTCGGTCAGGCGGTGGGGCGTGCGGTCGACGCGCGGAGCGCCACGATCCGGGCGGACCTGCCGGGCGGACTGACAAGCCGGGTGAGCTGGCCGGAGAGCTCTCCCGGTGGCGCCGGCCCCGCCTACGCGCTGCCCATCGTCGAGCAGGGCGAGCTTCTCGGTGAGCTGTCGGTGACCACGCCTCCCGGCAGATCTCTGCGAGCCGAGGAGCAGCGTCTGCTCTCCGACTTCGCCGTCCAGCTCGGACGCGCGTTCCGCAACATCAGGCTGGAGTCGACGCTGGCCCAACGCCTCACGGACCTGCGCGCAAGCACGGCAGCGCTCGAAGCCTCCGCCCGCCGGCTCGACCTCGCTCAGGACGCGGAGCGACAACGGTTCGAGTCAGAGCTGGCCCGTAGTGTCCTCCCACACCTGCGGGCGGTGGAGCGACAGCTCAGGGAGATTCCTGGAACAGACAAGAACCTCACCGCGTCGCAATCACGGCTGGACGAGCTGCACCGTGAGGTTCAGCTGGCACTGGAGGGGCTGCGGACCTTGACCCGGGGCGTCTTCCCCGCGCAGCTGGCGAGGCAAGGCCTGCCGGCCGCGCTCGCCGAGCTGCTCGTCCGAACCGGCAACGGCCACGTCGACACGGACCTGGCACCAGGGCGACGGTTCGAACCCCGGGTCGAGAGCGCCGCCTACTTCTGCGTGGCCGAATTGGCCCGCCTCTCCGACCCCCATCTGAAGGTGCGCCTGCGAGAGGTCGTGGGGTACCTGAGGTTGACGGTCCGCCTGTCCAGCCCCGCGCCGGACTCGCTCGAGCTGTTGCACCTGCGTGACCGCGCCGCGGCGCTGTCCGGACATCTCGCGATCACCGACGAGAACGGCGCAAGCACCGTGACGATGGGCCTGCCCGTGGATCAGCCCGCCGCGTCGCTCCAGACCTGACGCAACCGCGCCGAGTCGAACTCCGCCTTGGGAACGTAGGCGTGGGCCCCGCAGTCGAGAGGGTCCGCGCCGAGCTCACCCAGCTCGTACGTCGAGAGCAGCACCACGATCGGCGCGTTGTCGAGGGCACGGATCCGGCGCGTTGCCTCCAGCCCGTCGATGCCGGGGAGATTGACGTCCATAAGCACCAGGTCCGGCTGGTGCCGGAACACCGTTGCCAGCGAGTCCTCGCCGTCAACGGCGTCGCCCACCAGCACGAACCCCTCGGTGGCTCTGACCAGGGCTCCGGCGGCGCGACGAAAGGTTTCCTGGTCGTCGACCACCACCACGCGCACGTCCGCCATCCGAACCTCCTACCCAAAGCCTGCCGGATCGGGCGCCGCGGACGCAGGAGTGTTTCCCGCACGGCGCGGGGCGGATTCCCACCCAGGGGAGTGCGGTCGCGGCGCCCTCGCGGGCGGGCACCACGGTCCCGCCGGACTGGAGCGGTACCTAGCGTTCAGAAGTAGAGCCGAGGACAGTCCCAGCTCATTGAACGCAGGAGAACCAGATGACCTCGTCGAAGCCCCTTCAGGGCACCGACCGCTCCTTCTTCGTCTTCTCGGCCGGCACGGCAGCCGGGATCCTGCACGCACTGGACGACGCCGTGATCAACCGCCAGCCTGGCGTGCCGGTCGACCAGCACCTGCCCGCACTGACCGCGGTCCTCGTGGCAGCGCTGGCTGCGGTGTGGTACTTCCGCCGCGCCGGCACCGGGGCTCGAGCCGCCCTGGCTCTCGTCGTGGGTGCCGTCACCGTGGCCAACGGGGCGATGCACGTCATGCACGTCGCCGTGAGCGGCGGCGTCTCGGGCAGCGACGTCACCGGGGTGGTCGCGGCCGCCTTCGCCGTGGTGCTGCTGGGGATGTCGGCGCTCCTGCCGTTCCTGCACCGTGGCGAACGTCGGGCCACCCGACGCCGCACCTGGACCGTCCGGGTGCTCGTGACGGCCACCGTCGCCGGTGTGGCCATGTTCGTCCTGCTCCCCGTCGGGGTGGGCATCGGACAGACGCACCTCTACCGGAGCCCCGTGGGGGACCCCCCGGACCGACGCTTCGAGTCCGTCACCTTCACCTCTGCCGAGGGGCTCGAGCTCTCCGGCTGGTACGCACCATCGGAGAACCGGGCCGCTGTCTTGATGGTGAGTAGCGCCCGCGGGGACCGGAGCGCCACCGTGGACCACGCCGTCCTGATGGCCGATCACGGGTACGGCGTGCTGCTCTACGACGCACGCGGCACCGGTCAGAGCGAGGGCACCCCGAACGGCTACGGCTGGGGATGGGAAGGCGACATCGCCGGTGCTCTCGACTTCCTCGAGGAGCGCCCGGACGTTGATCCGTCACGGATCGGTGGGCTGGGACTGTCCACCGGAGCCGACGTCCTCATCGAGGTCGCCGCCCGGGACCGACGGTTGGCGGCGGTGGTGGCGGACGGAGCCACCATCCGGTCCCTGTCCGACATCCCGCCGGGTCAGCCCGCCGACATCGTTCTGATGGCACCGGTGCTGGCCACGGTCCAGCTGATGTCGGGCGAGTCGCCCGGCGCGCCGCTGGTCGACCTGGTCGCGGACGTGTCGCCCACCCCCCTGCTTCTCGTGGCAGCTGGTTCCATCGGACCCGAGATCGCAGTGAACCGCCGGTACGCCGAAGTCGCCGGACCCACCACTGATCTGTGGACGCTCCCGAACGCAAGGCACACGGCCGCGATCCGAGACGAGGCAGCGGAGTACGAACGCCGCGTCGTCGCGCACTTCGAGGACGCCCTGTGAGCTCGCCTCCAGGTGTCGGGCGCGGAGCCCATGGTGGCGGCCTACCTCCGGAACGCCGAACACCCGAGGCCGGGGGAGCGGCTCCGCCCCGCGACCTACTGCACCGTCACCCTCGAACAGCGATGAGGACCGAGAGGAGGACCGACATGCCCTACGCACTCACCGAGATCGAGCTCATCGCTCGCCACCACATCACCGAGCGCACCCGCCGCCACCCGCGGGTCGCCACCGGTCGCCGCGCCTGACCTCAGGACCGCATCGCGACACCCGGCGCCAGTAGCCCATGAAGGCGACCTGGCGCCGGTCCATGCCCAGCTCGCTGACGAGGTGATGCCGCAGCCCGGTGACCATGGCGGCCTCGCCGGCGATCCAGGCGGTAGACCTCTCCGAGGGCGCCCGCGGTTGGCCGCCGTGGCCGGTCGTGTGGCTGCGCGATTCAGAGCACCCGCGCGTCGAGCGTCCTGGTCCGGTCCTCCTCGATCGCCATTGCGCTGACAACCGTTGCGGGTAACGATCGGACCGGGGTGACAGCCGCTCTCAACCATCGAAGGAGATGGAACATGTCCGGCCTTTGGCTTCCTGCTGATTGGCAGCACCCGACCCAGACTCGGCTCTGCGAGGGTTACCACCTGCGCCCGATCCACCCGGATGACACCGAACTCGACATGCCAGCTGTCATGGGCTCTCGCGAGCGCCTGTGGTCGATTTATGGGGAGGCGTGGGGGTGGCCGCCCGCGACGATGAGCGCGGAGCAGGACCGAGAAGATCTACAGCACCACTGGGACGAGGTCCAAGCACACGAGTCCTTCAACTACGCAGTATTCGACAGCGCGGAAACCGAGCTGGTCGGGTGCGTCTACATCGACCCGACCGACAAGGCGGGCGGCGACGCCGACATCTCCTGGTGGGTCAGGGACGAGTACGTCGGGTCACCGGTGGAGTCTGAACTGGACGGGTTCGTCCCAACGTGGATCGCTGAGGAGTGGCCATTCGAGGCGCCCCGATTCGTGGGTCGCGATATCACTTGGGCCGATTGGCTCGCCATCCCACGAGGTTCGCGATGATCCGGCACGGACACCGGTTCAGATCGGGTCTCCCGCTGGGCGGCAATGCAGGTAGACCTCGCAACGCCTTTGCCGGACGCACTCACCGTGCCTTGAGAAGTGAGGGGCCAGTACGTGGGACGCGCGCCCACAGACGACGGAGTGACGCACCGACGAGCGCACCTGCCCGGTGTGTGGACCGCTCAGTGATGTGCGCCGATAATCGCGTCTACCTCGGTTTCAACGAGCCAGCGGGGGTCGATGAAGCCGGACACCTCCACGAACGTGGCAGCCGGGCGGATGTCGGAGAAGTACTGACCGTGGACGGCCGCGGCCTCGCGCCAGCGGGTGATGTCGGTGAGCATGATCCGGGTCCGTACGACGTCCTCTACGCTCGCACCGACTGTGGCCAGGGCTTCGGCTGACACTTCCAGGCAGCGTCGGGTCTGTGCCTCGACATCTCCTTCGCCGACGCTCTCGCCATCGCGACCGATGGGTGCGGTTCCTGCGACTACGACGTGTGTTCCGACGCGTACCGCTCGTGAGAATCCGATCTCTGGTTCGAGCGGTGAACCGGAGGAGGCGAGCTGGCGCACCATCATCCCACCGCCGCAGCGTAGTCGGTGTCTGCTGAGCCAGGTGGGTTTGGCGAAGGGGTCGATGGTCCGGGCTGGTAGGAGTGCGCAGCTTCGCGTACGCCGTGTCTTGGGGCTGCCGCGGCAATGGGTGTCGCGCAGGGTTGGTCCTGACTGGCGAGCTGAAACCTGATGGGTTCGGTGTAGCGACTGGTGCCGTCGCGATCGCCGGCGAAGAAGGCCACCTCGATCGCCGTCTCTTCGAGGTCGTACACCGCCTGCCACAGGGTTCGGACGCCGGGCGCGGGATAGGTGAACCGCACTCCGTCGATCTGGCTCCTGACCTGGGCCACATCTGGAGCCGAACCCCGGCCGATCTGCGCATCCAGTGCGCGCCAGCGGTCGTAGGTGAATGCGGCGGTGCCCGCCGAGCTTCGATCATCGGGCAGGTGAGCCGGGTCTGGCCAACGGTGCAGCAGGTGGTTCGTGCACACGAGGCTTTCGCCGGGAGTTGTCTCGACGATGTGCTCACGGTTGTGCCCGGGGGAGTACTCCCACGTGAAGGAGCGGCCCGCGCGGTCGGCCACGAGAAAATGGCATGGCACGAAGAGGTAGTACTGCTTGGCCAGCAGCAGCGCCTGCTTGGCCTCCTCCACGTCCTGGCAGGTCTCCAGGATGTAGCGCACAACCTGTTGCTCGGAGAGCCCCGCCTGGGGTACTACCGACGGTTCGGGTGCCGGAGACTCGTTGTCCGCCAGGAGGGTGACCGCAAGTCCCGCTTCGTTGAGTCCGTCGATGCCCCCGAGCATGTCCATGATGCCCACGACGATCGTGGCGTAGCCGTTGTCGGGGCGAAGCTCGGTCACCCAGACGTCGGCGGCCAAGGGGCGTTCCCCGGTTCGCGCCGGACCACCGGTGATCTCGCTGTAGGTGCCTGTCGGAAAGTCGAAGTTGCGGCCGAGGAGAGCGTGTCCGGTCGCGGTCCGGTCCCCGGGGTGGAACACCGCGGAGCATCCGGGTGACGTCTCTATCGGCCCGAGCCGCCCGAGATCCCATCGCTCATCGTCCGGATCCACGCCGAAGACGTCACCGATGCCGCGCATTCGCTCGTCCAGCACCGGATGGTGGGTGCTGAACCAGCGGGCACGTGCTCGCTGCACAGTGTTGTCGGGAGCTGCGTGCGGGCCAGCGTCTGCGCCGTGAACCGCTACAGCCGCCTGAGCCATCATCTGGCCGATGTACCGGTTGCTGCCGGCAACCCGCAGGTGCCGGACCGTGAGAAGGCGATCAGTGCCACCGTCCACCAGCGTTGTGGCACTCGTGCGACTCACCGAGGCGCATGCCTCCGACGAAAAACTGCGATATCGTAGTACCATGGAAGGATGGTGCGACAACGCAGTACGTCTGTCAAGGGCCTGACTCCAGCTGACGTGCGCGACGAGGACGTCGATGTGACCTTCATGGTGTGGCTGACATCCCGGGCGACGACTGATCTCGTCGATTCCGTGTTGGCGCCCGCAGGCCTGGACGGCGACGAGTTCGCCATCTACTCGGTGCTCACCGCGGCACCCTCGATCACCCCGACCGAGCTCGCGCGTTGGATGGCAGCTCCGCCCACCACCGTGTCCAGCTACGTGAAGCGGTTCGAAGCTCGCGGACACGTGGAACGGGAGCCGAATCCAGACGATGGTCGCTCCTATCGCATCAAGCTGACGCCCGCCGGACGGCGAGCGCACCGTGCCGCCGCGAAGCTCTTCATCCCGATGCGAACGCGTGTCGAGGAAGGACTCGGGCCCCGGGGGAGCGAGGTGCGGGAAGCGTTGCTCACCCTCCGATCGGTCCTGGATGAGATCCGTCACACCCCCCCGGGCGCGCTCGAGTAGCCCTCGCCTCGCGCGTCGGACGACCGCCACGAGCAAGGGCATACGCCGCCCTCTCTGCTGGCGCTGCCCGGCCCTGCCTTGGTGCTCGGGGACTGCCCCGGCTCCCCCAATGGGGTTGAGCACTTGTCTGCCGAGGACTGGACCGGCCTTGACAGAGTTAGTGCGAAGTCGCAGTATCGGGGTACTGCGAACTCGCAGCACTCGACAGGTCCCTGGGCCACCAGGGCCGGGAAGTCAGGGACCATGACCATCGACAGCACGGCTCGACTCCCGGGGAAGTCGACGACTCCCGGGCGGTCCCGGTTCGAAGGAGTGAAGGCGCGGATTCGCCGTCACCCGCTCGGCGCCTTCTACGTCTGGTTCTTCACCGTCGGCCAGGCCATCGCGTTCACACCGGTGATCGGGCGGACCCAGCTCGGCCTCGACCTGCCGACGCTGCCGTTCCTTGTTGCAGCGACCCCGATCGGGCTGCTGCTGCCCACAATGGTGATCACCTCGATCACCGACGGGCCGGCCGGGCTGCGGGCCCTGCGCCGACGGGCACTGACGTTCAGGGCTCCGCTTCGGTGGTACGCGTTCGCTGTGGCTGGCGCCCCGCTGATCGCCCTTGCCGCCACCGTGGCCAAGAGCGGCCCGCCGGCGGAGACGGGCGCGACGATGTGGGGCTCGGTCATCGCCGTTGGCTATCTGCTGCAGCTCGTCCTCGTGCTGGTGACCGTCAACTGGTGGGAGGAGACCGCCTGGATGGGTTTCGTCCAGGCGCGACTGCAGGAACGACACGGGCCCATGCGCGCCGCCGCGATCACCGGGGTGCCCTTCGCCTTCGGACACGTCTCCCTCGTCATCGAGGACTCGCCCTCGACCGTCATCACCTTCCTCATCCTCCTGCTGATCATCAGCATCCCGTTCCGGGCGTTGCTCGGGTGGGTCTACAACAGCACGGCGAGCCTCTTCCTGGTGGGCCTGGTCCACGCCGCAGCCAACGCCACCGGGGTCGGTAGCGCGTTTGGAACCGGACTGTTGGACCGGCTCTACCCAGGCGCCGGCGAAGGTGGCATCACCATCCCCCTGCTCGCGGTGGTGGGGATCCTCGTCATCGCCGGCACCCGCCGCCGGCTCGGTCATCGACCCAGCCCTTGGAGCTCCGCAACGCGACCCACCCCGGCTCCCGACCCGGAGCACATCACCCGCACAGGAGATCAGTCATGACCACCATCAATCCCGACGCAGCCGCTACAAGTGCTCCGCACGACCCCGCGGACGAAAGCGTGCGACGCGTCGTCCAGCAGTTCGTCGACGAGTCAAGGATCCCGGGGATGTCCTTGGCGATCGCGCGCCCTGAGGGGCACCTGTCCGCCGTGGCGGCCGGGTACGCCGACCTGGCAGCCCGTCGACCAGCCACGGTCACGGACCAGTACCCGTGGTTCTCCATGACCAAGATCGCGACCGCGACCGCTGCCATGCAGCTGCACGTGTCAGGGCACTTCGATGTCGACGCACCAATCGGCACCTATCTGCGTTCCTACCGACCCCACCCGGTGCACGGTCACCCGAGCACCCGGCAACTGCTGACCCACACCGCCGGATTGCCCAACCCCCTGCCGGTGCGCTGGGTCCGCCCCGAAGACCAAACCGAGGACCGGGAACAGCACCGACGCATCGTCGCGAAGTACGGAACCCCACGCCACACCGTCGGTGCCCAGCCGCACTACTCCAACGTCGGCTACCTCCTGGTCGGCGACGTCATCGAGGCAGTCACCGGCCAGAGCGTGCAGGACCGCGTGACCGCGACCGTGCTTCGGCCCCTTGGGATGTCTGCCACCGGATACCGCTACGTCCAGGAACGACCGAGGGCCACCGGCCACGTGCGCCTGCCCGCGGTGTTCCGACCGATCCTGCGCAGGTTCCTGCCCGGTGACCTGGTAGGTCCTCAGGTCGAGGGATGGACCCAGCTCCACCCGTTCCTGATCAACGGTGCCGCCTATGGCGGGCTGATCGGCACCGTCACCGACGCCGCAACGCTCGCCGCCGCCCACGCTGCCGCGTCCACGGACGTCACCGAGCTGCTGCCCCACGCCGACATCGACCGGATGCGGACGATCACCGCCCCCGGCAAGCGGTTCGATCACGGCACCGGGTGGTTCCGCAAGCCCGCCGACTCCGCGAGCTCGCCTACGTTCGTCGAGCACTACGGCACCGGCGGCGGCTACTGGAACGCCATGCGGATCTATCCACAACGACGCCTGGCGATCGTGGCAATGACCAACACCACTGCCGCATGGGACGTCGACAAGCTCTTCACCCAGATTGGACAACTGACATGGCACTGAACCCAGCCCCCACAGCAACAAGACCGACCAACCCGACCTTCGACGTGGAACGGGCCCGGCGCGACACGCCGGGCACCCGCAACGTCACCCACCTCAACAACGCGGGCGCGGCGCTACCGCCGGTCCAGGTGACGGACGCCGTGATCGCACACCTGCGCCGAGAATCCGACATCGGCGGCTACGAAGCAGCCGAAGCAGCCGCCGATCAGGTCGAACGCACCTACCACGCGATTGCCACGATGATCGGCGCCGGAAGCGACGAGATCGCCGTCGTCGAGAACGCGACCCGTGCCTGGGACATGGCCTTCTACGGAACACGCTTCCAGCCCGGCGACCGCATCCTCACCTCCCATGCGGAGTACGCCAGCAACGTCATCGCCATGCTCCAGGTAGCGAAACGTTCCGGCGCCACCATCGAGGTCATCGACAACGACCACACGGGCCAGCTGTCCATCGCTGACCTGCGTCGCCGCCTCGACGACGGGCCTGGCCCGGTCAAGCTCGTCGCCGTCACCCACGTCCCCACCCAAGGGGGCCTCGTCAACCCCGCAGCAGAGATCGGCGCCCTCACGCGAGAGGCCGGGGTCCTCTACCTGCTCGACGCCTGCCAGTCCATCGGCCAGATGCCTGTCGACGTCGAGGAAATCGGATGCGACCTCCTCTCGGCTACGGGACGCAAGTACCTGCGCGGTCCACGGGGCACCGGATTCCTGTACGCGCGCAGAGACCTCATCGAGAACTTCGAACCGCCATTCCTGGACCTGCATGCGGCGACCTGGACGGCCCCCGACACGTACGAGATCCGCCGCGATGCCCGGCGCTTCGAGAACTGGGAGACCAACTACGCCGCCAAGATCGGCCTCGGCGTTGCCGTGGACTACGCCCTTTCCTGGGGTGTCGATGCCATCGAGGCACGCGTGATCGGTCTGGCGGGCCGCCTGCGTGCTCAGTTCAACGGGCTCGAGGGCGTGCGCGTGCACGATCAGGGTCAGCGACAGTGCGGCATCGTCACCTTCACCGTCGAGGGCGTCACCGCCCAGGAGGTCCAGCGCCAGCTCTCCGAGCGCGGTGTCAACGTCAGCGTGTCCCTCGTCGACTATGCCCGCCTCGACCTGCCGACGCGCCGCCTGCCAGACCTCGTCCGGGCGTCGGTCCACTACTACAACACCGACGACGAGCTCGACCACCTCATCGAGGCCTTGCCGAGGTCCAGGTGACCGGCCCCGGGGCGCCCGGTCGGTCGACAGGTCGCGGCGGTGTAGGTCGTCAAGGGGCCGTCACGAGGACGACGTCCGCCCGAGCCGTCCTTGAAGGCCGGGTGTTCCGGGGTGCGGTGGCGGTGGGGCTCCTGCATGCGGTAGACGACTCGGTGCTCAACCGTCAGCCGGGCGTCGCACACGCCCAGCATCTGACGGCCTTGGCGGCCGTCACTGTGGTGGGTTTGGCAGCAGTAGTGCTGTTCACGCGGCTGCGCCCGGGGCTGCGCGCCGGGCTCGCCGTCGTGATCGGGGCCGTGACCTTGACCAACGGTGCGATGCACGTCATGCACGTGGCCACCGTGCGCGCCACGGACAGCGACCTCACGGGGGTCCTGGCCGCGGCGAGCGGTCTGCTGTTGATCGGGCTCGGGGCAGCCATCCCGGTGCTGCATCGAGGCGAAAGCGGCGTCACATCGCGACGCAGATGGGCAAATCGTGTCACCGCTGCCGTTGCCTTCACCGTGGTGGCGCAGTTCTTCGTCATCCCGGTCGGGGTCGGCCTGGTCCAGACTCATCATTCGCGGCGGGCAGTAGGGAATCCGCCCTCAACCGCGTTCCGAGACGTGACGTTCGGTTCAGCGGACGGTTTGGAGCTTGCCGGGTGGTACCACCCCTCTGAGAACCGGGCCGCCGTCGTCATCGCGAACAGTGCCGCGGGCGACCGGAACGGTTCGCGCAGGCATGCCGCACTTCTGGCAGCCCATGGGTACGGAGTGCTCCTCTACGACGCGCGGGGCACCGGGCAGAGCGAAGGAAGCCCGAACGGCTGGGGCTGGGACTGGCGACATGACATCGAGGGCGCCCTCGCGTTCCTCCAACGACAACCCGACGTCGACCCCGACCGACTCGGCGGTCTCGGTCTGTCCACTGGCGCCGACGTGCTCATCGAGGTCGCCGCGACCAACCGGGCTCTGCGCGCGGTCGTCGCGGACGGGGCGACGGGCAGATCCTTCGCCGACCGGCTCCCAGGTGCGCTCAACGCGGCCTTCGCCTGGCCCATGTTCACTGCGGCACAGGTGTTCTCCGGTGCCGTTCCAGGGAAACCGCTGCGTCACCTGGTCACCCGCGTCGGACCGACGCCTTTGTTGTTGATCGCCGCGGGCTCCATTCCAGGAGAGATCGAGCTCAACCGGCGCTACGCCGAGGACGCCGGGGACCGCGTCGAGCTGTGGACCCTCCCGCGGGCGACCCACATCACCGCGATCTCCGAGGAAGTCGCGGAATACGAACGCCGCGTCATCGACCACCTCGATGCGACCTTGTTGAGAGGAAGGAGTGGACCATGGGCTGGTCGCGCGATCTCGTAGACCCGACGGTGCTCGCGACGCTGGGCAGGCGCTTCTACCTGCGACAGATCGCGCGGCTCGCCGACCTCGGAATCGATGCTGGCGGCTACGCAGTGAGTCACGTGGCTGTCCGGGCACCGACGTGGACTGAGTATGTGTTCGCCCGCGCGGGCCTCGAGCAGTTCGCCTTATCGAATGTCGAGAACGTCTGGAACGGGCGGCCCATCTCGAAGATCGTGCTACGTACACCGCTGGACTTGGGGCCGCACGAGGTCGAGCTCATCGAGCTGATCCCGCCGTTCCATCAACGGGTCTACGCGATGGGGCCCGAACACGTCGGCCTGGTCGTGGGCCCGGACCTGGAGCGGTTCGTGGATCGGCACGTCGAGGTGCTGACAGGGCGCCAGTTCCAGAGCAGAGGATGCCGTCCGGCATACCGGCTCTTCGAGGACTACACCCACGTGAAGTTCTACGAGCGATCGCTCATGGGCGAGTGCATTCTCGAGGGCGCTCGCTTCGAGGGCTTCAGCCATGCAGCATGGGACCCGGCCGATCCGGACGCCGGTCCGTACGAGCTGGGATGCCCCGGTGATTGAAGGGTCACGCCCGGTCGCGCTCGTCACCGGGGCAGCAGGGAACATTGCCACGGCGATCGCGCTGGCCTTCGCGTCCGCGGGCTACGACCTGGTGCTGCACCACCGCGCCTCGTCCCCAGCGTTCCATGCGCTCGTCGAGGAGGCCGGACGGCGCGGCGCAGCGACTCAGAGCGTGCAGGCGGATCTCCGGGAACCTGCGGAGATCCGTCGCGTGTTCGCGACCCTTGGAGATTCCCGGCTCGATGTCCTTGTCAACTGTGCCGGCACCTATGCCCCTGTCGACTTTCTTGCCTCCACGCCAGAGGACTGGCTGGCGTCATACTCGCTGCACGTGGTCTCGGCCGTGACCTGCATCCAGCAGGCTGTGCTCCTGATGCAGCATGGCGGCGCCATCATCAACATCGCTTCGATCGCCGCTCACCGAAGCCCGGCCGAACATGGCCCCTACGCAGCCAGCAAGGCCGCGCTCCTCTCATTGACCCGCAGCGCGGCGCTCGCGCTCGCCGACCGGGGGATCCGCGTCAACGCCGTGAGCCCTGGCCTCGTATGGCGCGAGGGACTCGATACAGCCTGGCCCGACGGAGTCGCGTCGTGGCGGCGGCAGGCCCCCCTCGGCGTACCCATCCAGCCTGACGAAGTCGGCGGAGCATGCCTGTTCTTGGCAGAAGCAGGCGGGATCACGGGAGAGGAACTCGTCGTCGACGCCGGCATCAGCGTCCAGGCTGACTACTGACGAACGTCGTTGCGGCGCACGCGGCACAGGCGTTGCGTACAGGTGGCGATCGCGGCCTCGTCTATGGCCGCCTGGCGCCGCTAACACCCGCCTCCCGGTCGGGACTGCTGCACGAACGGGTGACAGATAACGGTGAGGCAGGCTCTGCGTGAGTTGGGGCGGCCTTTGCACTCTCCCTAATGAACTTTGGCGGGCGACAACATAGGGACGTTGAGTGCATTTCGATTCCCCCGGTCGGACGTCTTGTTCCGGCGGCGTCTGCCACCAGGTCGACTTGTCACCAGCTCGTGCAGCAGACCCAAGCTTGTGGAATCCGGTCTAAGCGGCCAGCTCTTCGAGGTAAGCCAGTACGGAGATCGCTTCGGCCATCCAGAAGGCGCGGATGTCTGGATCGACCCAAGCCAGTTCGACCAGCGCGGGGTCGGAGTCATAACTGTCCGCCTGTCGCTGGAACATGTGCCGGGCGAGGTGCTCGACATTGGTGACGTTGATGGCAGGACGGGGGTGCTCGTCTTCTTCGGTTCGTTTCATGGGTGCTCCTTGGGTAACGCGACCTGGCGCTGCGCTATGCGGTGGCTCGCGCCGCGTGTCTGGGGGTGTAGTGCTCATACGCTTTCGTTGCCGTCTGTCGAACTGCTGTCCGCAGGGTGTTTCGATGAGGGACGTTGGATCCGCCCGAGGCGTGGCGAAGAGAAGACCGCGACCGTCCGCCGCGCCGGCGGCTGCACATAGGTTCGGTACCGAAGACATTGGTGGCTCGAGTGTTTCGTTCGGTGGCGTGCGAGCCGGGACTCACATACGGCTCGACCACGGCGCCGCGCCACCGTCATGTTCAAGTGCTGCCCCCACGCGAAGAACCCCGCCGCGCGCGCCCACGGCGCCCCTCCCTGCCTGCCCGCAGCCGGCCATCCTGCTTGTCGGCAACGGGCGCCATGGCTGCTTCGCCCGCGCTGCGACCATGCGCTGGTTCGGTCGACTTCCCCACGTGCGGCTGGTCGCTTCTCGACCTGAACAACGTATGAAGCCGCGTCGCTTACACGGTTGGTCGTCGCGGGCGGACAGCGTTGAGACAGGCCGTCGACAGGCGGGCAACGGAACGTGGTCCTACCAACTAGCCGAAAGGGGCACGTGCCATGTCGTACCACTACTACCTCGTGCGCGACTACGACGACAACTAAGTCACACAGCCGCAGACTCGGCACTACCTCGAGTCTCCTGCAACTCCTCGCCAGCAGCCCTGTCAACGCGCCCCGAGTCCGCCCGGCCTCGCGAACGCCCCACGGGCCGCCAGAACATCATCACCGAATGCCGACGCAGGCGGTGCCGGCGAAGCACCCAGCGTCCGCCTCGGGATACGGCGATACCGACTCGAAGCGTGTCGGAGTCTGGCGTCCACCCATCATCAGAAACGAGCACACCGCATTGAAGATCGAACTGCCGCGCATCGCGCGAACCGCACTGTTGACCGCCGGCATTGCGGCGACAGCCCTCCATGCACCGCCGGCAACCTCCAGCGCTGCCCCACTCAACGAGCAGATCGCGTTGATCAACGAGTCCGGCCGGCAGGCAGACGGTGAGAGCGAGCTGAACGGGACGGCTCAGGTGACCTCCCACAACGGCCAGTTCGCCGTGTTCTCGACCGGCGCTGGGTTGGTCCCTTGGGACACGAACGGTGTCGACGACATCTACCTGCGCGACACCGCTGATGGCATCACCATCCTGGTGAGCTCGGTGCGCGGCACTCCAGGGAATGATCACAGTCTCGAACCCACTATCTCCGCCGACGGGCGCTATGTGGCGTTCACTACGTGGGCCACGAACCTCAAGAAGGATGCCAACGGAAGCACGCTGGACGTTCTCGTCAAGGACATGTACACGGACAGGCTCCGGCGCGTCTCGGTCAAGTCCAACGGGAGTCAGGTCGGCCGCAATAGCTTCTCCCCAGTGATCTCCGGCAACGGCCGCTTCGTGTCCTTCCAGACCTTCGGCAAGCTGGGCGCCAAGGACGACGACGTCGCGGAAGACGTCTACGTGCGGGACCTCGTCGCCGGTAAGACGAAGCAGGTCTCCCTCCTGCCGGGGACGAGCAAGGACGTCAAGGGCTCGGTGCTCAACGGAGACATCTCCGACGACGGCAACCTCATCACCTTCGGGAACGACAACCGACTCTGGGTGAGGAACATTTCGCGGGGCACCACCATCCGATTCCACCGGGAGCCGGACATGCCGCCCTGCCAGCCGTTCCCCGCCGGCAGCGCTGGCCGCCCGACGATCTCCGGCAACGGCAGGTTCGTCGCCTTTGCGTCGTGCGCCACCCACCTCCCGGGCGAGGACCACACCTCCACCGACGTTTACCGGTTGGAGTTGAACGGCGGCAAGATCACACGGGTTACCGCCGGCATCGGTCACTCGTACCTCCCCAGCCTGTCGCGCAGTGGACGTTACGTCGGTTTCGGTTCCGACGCCGACAACGTCGTTCGCGGAGACGTGGGCATGTCGGACGCCTTCGTTGCGGACCTGAAGACCCAGACCATCACTCGAGCGTCCCAGCGCCCGGATGGCATTGGCGGCAACAACCGCAGCGCAAGCAGCTTCGTTGCCATCAGCGGCGACGGTCACACCCTCGCCTACGTCACCTACGCCGACAACCTGGTCGATGGAGACATGTACGACTGGCCCGAGGCGCTTCTCTGGCGGCGCTGACGGTCGACGTACGACCTGCTCATCGCGCGATAGTCGCGAGCCGGGCACTGCGGCCCCAGCACCAACTGGTAGGTCGCGGTGCCCGGCGCTCAGCATGAGGGCGAGGGCGCCTATCTGGTCCAGGGCCTAGGGCTCGCCCGAGCCGATGACCACCCTTCATCCGATTCGCCCCACGAGCTGACAGCAGCGCGACAGAGATTCGACAGGTATGGCCAGCAACCTCGACATACCTCGAAGTCCCAGCCAACACCTACGGAGGACGTCATGCGACTGTACGCACCTCGAGCCGGCATCGACCTCAGTGGTCCGATCGTCAAGGGTTTGTGCGACGTCCCGGGCGCTCGGGCTACCGCTCGGGTGGACGGGCCATTCGTGGTCCTGGAAGCACCGGGTCGATAGTCATGGCCACCACCTTGCGTTCCTCGGCAGTCCTTCTCGCCGCACTTGCTCCCCTGACCTGGGGGACGAGCTATTACGTCGCGACCGAGTGGTTGCCCAGTCATCGGCCCCTTCTTGCAGCTGCCGTGAGGGCGCTTCCGGCCGGTCTTCTCCTCGTCGTTGCTACGCGGCAGTTTCCTGACAGTCCTATCTCCTGGTTCCGTGTGGCAACGCTCGGGCTGCTCAACATCGGGGCGTTCTTCGCCTTGCTGTTCGTCTCCGCGTACCACTTGCCGGGAGGCGTAGCTGCCACGCTGGGAGCCGTTCAGCCCCTGATGGTCGCCGCGCTGTCGCACGGTGTCCTCGCCGAACGCATCACGAGGAGGGCTCTCGTGACCGGAGTCGTCGGGATCTTCGGCATCGCCATCTTGGTGCTACGGGGGGATGCCGCGCTCGACGTCACCGGGGCAGTCGCCGGACTGGCGGGCGCGGCCTCGATGGCTACGGGTGTCGTCCTGGCAAAGAGGTGGGGACCGCCGCCCGGCATGAGCAACGTGGCGCACACGGGATGGATGCTCACGCTGGGGGGCGCCGTCCTCGTTCCGATCGTCGCCGCACTGGAGGGCACGCCTGAATCCATTGACGGACGCAACGCGATGGGATTCGGGTATCTCATCCTGGTGAACACCGCACTGGCGTACGTCGTTTGGATGCGGAGTATCAGCCAACTTCCGGCAACGCAGCTCACCTATCTTGGGCTTCTTTCACCGATCACGGCCACTGTTGTCGGCTGGGTGGCTCTGGGCGAGGCGTTGACGCTGATTCAGATGCTGGGCTTAGCTCTAGCGCTCGGTAGCGTTCTTGCGGCCCAAGGTGTGCTGCCACAGCTACGTCGCAGGCAAGTCGCCGCCGAAGCTGCGGTGGAGGGCGCTGGCGCACTCCGCGGCCAGCTGGACGAGCCCACGCTCGCCGAGCAATCGGACGATCGCGCGGGCTCAGACCACTTCCGTGCGCAAGATGCGAACGGTCTGCTTCCCGGTGAGGATCCCGCTCTCACCTAGGGCGCGAACAGTTGCGGCGTACGTGTCGGAAGCACCGAGGGCTTCGATGTCCTCAAGGGAGTCCCACACCGTCAGGACCCAGTGCTCGTCGCCGTCCTGCAGGAAGAACGCCTCCCTGAAACCTTGCTGTTCGCGGAACATCGGTAGGGATCGCGAATCGGCAAACTCGCGGTAGCGGTCGATCTGGGTCGGGTCGACTCCGGTGGTCCACAGCCTGTAGATCATCAGACACCTCAGCGTGATCTCAGCGTTTCGAGATCGCGGAGTTCATGGGGCGGCGGCGGTCTCCTCGTCCGCTCCCGGACAGCACGCGCCTCGTTCAGCAGGCGCTGGACCTCATCACCCTCTTCTTTGGAGGCCGCCGACCGGGCGAGACCTTCGAGTGCGGTCGCGATCAGCGCTGGCTCTCCCACCGACCGCCCCGTGGCAAGGACCTGTTCATAGCGCTGCTGGGCAAGGACCACATCTCCTTCAGCTTCGTCGCAGCGGGCCACGCCGGCCAAGGCGAGTCCCTCGGGAACCGGCGTGCCCAGGGTCCGGAAACCTTTGTGGGCCGAGACGAATCGTGTTCGCGCCTCGACCCAATCACCGCGTACCTGCGCCAAGAGTCCATGACCGTATGTAGCGAGGACAGCCCCGGCACCATCGCCGATGTACTCAGAAGCCGCAGTCGCTCTCTCGAAGAGCTCCACGGACAGGTCCGGATTGCCCAGGTGCAGCTGTGCTACGCCGAGGTCGGCCAGCGCCCACTGCACGGTGTTGTAGAGGCCCGCGCTCGTGGCTACGTCGATCGCTTCTTCCAGCACCCGGGCACCCTCCTCGTACCGCCCGAACTGCCTCAGTCCCCAGCCGAGGTGGTAGAGGATCGCGGAGAGTCCCCACGGGTCGTCCAGCTGTCGGAAAGCAGCGGCTGTCGCACGGCCGACCGTGATCGCGGTCTCCTCGTCGCCGCTCTTGAGCGCAGTCTCCATGCGAACGAACCCGATGACTGCCTTTCCCCAATGGTCTCCGTCCCGGTTGAACTGGGCCTCCGCCTCATCCAAGAGCTCTTCGGCTTGCTCGGCATTGACGCCCGTGACGCCCTCCACAGCCAGAAGCACTCGCGACAGTGCCGCGCGCGAACGGTCGCCGAGTTCCTCGAATATCGCCAGACTCTCGTGGGCTGTCTCCGCGCAGCGCGGACTGGGATGAACTAGGCAGGCGCGGGGTCGCTCCACCACGGAGACCGCTTGAAGGGCGCGCGCCCTCGCCCCCGGCGAGGCGCCACCTTCCTCGAGGAGTCTGGCGAGGATCTCGCGGCCTTCGAGGTGCCGCCCCAGGTGCCAGAACAGACCGAGTGAACCGGCCATCGTCAGTGCTGAGTCCAGGTTCCCGGGATGGGTCTCCAGCCAGGCCAATGCGGCCCGCACGTTGGGCTGTTCCTGGCGCAATCTCTGCAAGGCCTCTCGCTGTCCATGCCCGCGCAGCTCCATCTCGGAGGCCTCTGCGAAGTCGCGGAAGTACTCCGCATGGCGCTGGCCAAAGGTCTCGTCCTCGCCCGTGGCCGCCAGTCGCTCCACGGCGTACTGACGCAGCGTCTCGAGCATGCGATACCGCGTCGTCGGGCCGAGCTCGACGACCACCATGGACCGTTCGACCAGGCGACCGATCGTGTCGAGCACTTCTCCGAGTGCCATTGCTGAGTCGCTGACGACCGCTTCGGCAGCGGTCAGCGTCCATCCACCCTGGAAGACCGCCAGCCGGTTGAACACCTTTTGCTCCAGCTCGCTGAGTAGCGCGTAGCTCCAGTCAACGGTCGCTCGGAGAGTTTGTTGCCGGGCTTCGGCTGTTCGGGCGCCGGACGTCAGGAAGCTGAACCGCTGCGTCAGGCGTTCGGAGATCTCCCTGGGCGACATCGCCGCGACCCGTGCGGCGGCCAGCTCGAGGGCCAGCGGCATCCCGTCCAGGGCGCGGCTGATCCGTCCGACGGCCTCGAGGTCCGGTTCAGAGAAGGAGGTGCCCGATCGAACTGCGCGGGCTCGCTCCGCGAACAGCTGGGCGGCCGGATAATCCAGGACGCGACCAGGCTCGGTGCCCTCGGGGGGAGTCTCCAACGGACCGACCGTGACCTGCACCTCGTCGGGGACGGCCAGCGCCTCACGACTTGTGGCCATGATGGTGACGTCGGGACACCGGTTGAGAACCGCGTCGATGAGAGCCGCGGCAGCGTCCACGACATGCTCGCAGTTGTCGATGAGCACCAGCATGCGGCGTCGCGACAGGTAGGCGATGACCCTCTCTCGGACGTCCCGGTCCGCGGCCGCGCCGTCGAGGGGGACCCCGAGCGCGTCTGCCACGGCAAGGGGCACCTGGTCGGGAGCATCAACCGAGGCGAGCCGCACGACGATGGCGCCATCGGCGAAGGTCTCCCCGACACGGACTGCGGTCGCCACGGCGAGTGACGTCTTGCCCGCTCCACCAGGACCGATCAGCGACAGCAGCCGCGATCCGGCAAGGAGCTCGAGCAGAGAGTCGAGCTGCCCGTCCCGCCCGATGAGTGGACGTACCACCGTGGGCAGGTTCGATGTGGCAGCTCGTTGCTGTTCTTCGGTACGCCGCTTCCCGCTGGAAACCACGACCGGGGTGGGCGGAGTCAGTTCCGGCTGGGTGCCTAAGGAGCCGTCTTGGCGTAACACGCGCTCATGGAGCGAGCGCAGCGACGCGGACGGCTCGAGTCCGAGAGTTTCGTCGAGGACGGTGCGGGATCGGGTGTAGACCTCGAGCGCATCGGCCTGACGGCCGCTGCGGTACAGCGCAATCATCAGCAGTCCAGCCATGGACTCCAGGGTCGGATCTGCGGCGACCAGCGGCTCCAGGTCGCCGACGACCTCGTGATGCCGCCCGAGCGCGAGAGCGATGTGGGCGCGCTCGGTCAGCGCCGCCAGTCGGAGCTCGGTGAGCCTGGCCGCTTCGATGCTGGCCCACTGATCGCCGGAGAACTCCGAGAGCGGCTCTCCCCGCCACAACGACAGCGCGTCGTCGTACGCCTGGAGATGGTCGCTGCGGTAGGCGTCCCCAGCCGCTGTCGCACCGGCGCGAGCCTCTCGGATCCGGGTGGCGAAGTCGACGGCATCGACGGCAGAGGGATCCACCGTCGCTCGGTAGCCGACGCCTTCGCGGCTGACCAGGTCCTCGACGCCGTGGGCTTTGAGGCTCCGCCGCAGTTTCGACACCCGGATCTGCAGGGCATTCATGGGGTCCACGGGCAACGCGGACTCCGACCAGAGCCGGTCCACCAGCATGGTCGCCGGAATTGTTCGGCCCGGGGTGAGCAACAGCTGCACCAGCAAGGCGCGCTCGGCGGAACCTGGGACGGCCACCGGCGTGCCACCCACGGCGATCTCCATCGGCCCCAGCAGCCGAAAGCTCACGTCCGGGGCTCCGTTCGCGCTCATAGGTTCGATGCTATGACCGTCAGCGGCCCGCGTAGAGAAAATGGCTCAGCGTTCTGCCCGTCTGACCGCGGCCAGGGTCAGCCCAACCACCATGACGGTCAGCGGCCAGCCCAGGAGCAGCTTGCCCACCGCCAATAGCTCGGGGCGGTCGGCGCCGTAGAAGGCGAGCTGGACACCGGTCCGCAGCGCGTACACGGCGGACCATGCGAGAGTCGCGACGGTGAAGATCCGCCGTAGCCGTCGGTCGTGACGCCAGGAGCTGCCTGTCTGGAACAACAGGCCGTAGATGACTCCGACGAGTGGCCAGCCCACCAGCACCGAGGCCGCGAACGCGATGCCGTATACGGCGTCGACGTACATGCCGGGGAGGAAGAAGTCCCTCGCTTCACCGGACCAGACTGCGAAGCCCACGGCTATCGCGAGCCCGGCGAGTCCCTGGGCAGCCTGCTTGAGCGACTCGCGTCGTACGAGGCGAATCAGCACCAGCACGGCGGCGACCCCTACGGCGGCCGATGCCGCCACGGTCAGGGAAGTGGACCGGTCCGTCGCAAGTCCGCTGAGTGCGTTGGTCGCGACGAAGACAATGGGGGGCAGCCCCCCGTCGATGATCCCCCGCTTGCCTCCGATGATCTTGGCCACCGCCGGGTGAATTGCGGAGCCCCGTGTGGCGTCCACCTCGGTCACGACCTCACCTCCGCGAGCGGCCGCTCGAGGCGAAGGGGCAGCGGGGTGCGCAGCTCCCGCCGAAGGTGGCGGACCACCTTCTCGGCGTCCCGCCCGACCCCGCGCAGCATGGACGAGGGGAGGCTCGTCTGGCCGGGAAGCCCGACGTACCCCAGCCGCGGCAGTGCCGTGCTGACTCCTCGGCGGTGCAGGGGATAGCCGTCCGCGGCGAAGGCCGCCGTGGGCAGGTAGTCCAGTGAGGGCCGGTAGCCGGTTGCGAGGATGACGGTGTCCACGCGCTCGCGCGGTCCCTCCCACCACTCGACCCCGTCGGGAGTGAGCCCGAAGAACATCTCGCGCCTGTCCGGCCGGCCGGCGGCGATCGCCGCTGCGTAGTGGCCCGCGTCCAGCACGCCGACAGACGAGCCAGCGCGTCGCCCGAGCGGCAGTCGGTCCACGCCGGACCTCGCCACCCAGTAGTGCACGTCGATGCCCAGCGGTCGCTGCGGCCGGAAGGAGACGGGGGCACGGGTGGCCAGGGTGACGTCCGCGACCTCGGAGAGTTCGACGGCCACCTGGACCCCGGAGTTCCCTGCACCCACGACCACGATCCGCTGGCCGACGAACTCCGCCGGGCGTCGGTACTCCGACACGTGCATCAGCCGGCCGCCGTATCGATCCTGACCACGCAGCTGCGGCCGGTGGGGACGCTCGAAGCTGCCGGTCGCGGCGATCACCGCGCGGGTCTGCACGGTCTCCCCGCTGGCGAGCTCCACCTCCCACAGGTTCCCAGCGGTCGGGCGGACGCCCACAACCCGGGAACGGGTGCGGATCGGCAGCTCGAAGTGCTCGGCGTAGCGCCGGAGGTAGGCCACTGCCTCGTCCCTGGTGGGATACCGATCCCGATCGCCGGGCATCTGGAGCCCAGGCAGCTCGCAGTAGCGAGCCGGGGAGAAGAGGGTGAGCGAGTCGTAGTAGTGCGGCCACGATCCGCCGACTGCCTCGCCGGCCTCGAGCACGACGTGGCTCAGGCCCGTGTCCATCAGTGCGTGGCTGGCGGCGAGTCCGGCCTGACCGGCGCCGATGACGACGACGTCAACGTTGGTCATGGTTGCTCCTCGGGTGTCGAAGGGATGGTGTGGAAGAGGTGGTGCGAAAGGGGTGAAGCCGTGTTTTGGGAGAGGTCGCCGCCGGCCCGCGCCGAGGCGGGCCGGCAACCGTGGCTGTCAGTGCGCTTCGACCGTGAAGGGCACGGTCAGGACCTCTCCGTCGGCGAGACGGAACTGTCCCCACAGCTGGTAGATCCCTGGGGCGTCGAACGTGGCGTGCACGTCGAGCTCTGGTCCGAAGGTCTGACCGGGGACCGCGAACACAGGCCGCCCGCGCTCGTCCTCGACCTCGGCGTGCTCGTGGGCGAAGGTCGCGCCGTCCGCCCTCATGACCACCACATGGCCAGCCGCGGCCAAGAACGGCTGCAGGTCGTCGATCGGGCGATCGGTGGCAGCGTCGGTGAACTCGAAGTGCAGGTCGCTCGCGGCCCCGACACGGGCTTCGCCACCCAACTCGACCTCGACTCCGTCGACGACCGTGGACCTCGGACCAGCCTGCAGGGAGATCGGAGTGGGCGAGGTCCCGCGAACGGTGATGAGCTGCCGCTGGTGCACGTCACGCATCTCGCCGCGCTGCCGGAACTCGGTGTTGATGATGTATCGGCCGGCGGTCGGGAAGGTCACCTCGACGGCCAGCTCACCGGCGCGTCCTGTGGGCTCGGGATGGACGTGGGCGAAGCTGCCGAGGTCCTCCCTCGTGGCGATCAGGTGCATCCACGCCTCGTGGCTGCGGGACAGGTCCTCGACGGGCTCGCCGGTCTCGGCGTCCAGGACCGTTGCGGTCACGGTGGTCGGGCTCCCGGCGCGGGTGTCGTCCGGGACGTGCAGCTGCACGTCGAATCCTGCCTCGGCCGCCTCAGCCGGGGGTGCGTCGGTGGTCATCATGACGCTCATCGCCGGGCGCATCGGCATGCCCGTCGTCTGGATCCAGGCGAGCTGCCCGTTCATGCCGCGCTCGGCGAAGTCCATCCGGCTCACGGCCGTCAACCCTCCTCCGATGGCCAGCGCCAGGACGGCAACACCGGTCAGGTAGGCGTACTGGCCGACCCTGGTCCGCAGCGGCGGGTGCAGGATCTCCTCAATCGATGCGGGCCGGCGGAACCGCCGCAGCCGCAGCGCGTTGCTCAGGACGCTGACCGAGCTCATGACCATGGCCGCGGAGGCGAGCACCGGGTCCAGCATCAGCCTGTCCCAGCCGTAGAGCGCACCGGCCGCCACCGGGATCAGAAGCACGTTGTAGCCGAAGGCCCAGGCGAGCCCCTGCTTCATCGTCGTGACGGTGCGCCGGGAGAGGGCGATAGCGGAGACGATGCCGCGCAGGTCGCCACCGATGAGGGTGACGTCGGAGGCGGCGATGGCCACGTCGGCGCCCGTGCCGATGGCGATCCCGAGGTCCGCCTGGGCGAGGGCGGCGGCGTCGTTGATGCCGTCGCCGGCCATCGCCACGACGTGGCCCTGCTCCTGCAGCTGTGCCACCTTCGCGGCCTTCTCGGCGGGAAGCACGTCGGCGAGCACGTGCGTGATGCCCACCTGGGCGGCGACCGCGTGCGCGGTGGCTGCGTTGTCGCCGGTGATCATCCAGACCTCCAGGCCCAGTGCCTCCATCTGTGCGATGGCTTCGGCGGACTCCGCCTTGACGGTGTCGGCAACGGTGATCACGGCCGCGGCTGCGCCGTCGATGGCGACGTACATCGGCGAGGCACCTCGCGAGGCGGCGGACTGGGCCACGCCGGTCAGCTCGGAGACGTCGATCGACCCCCGGTCCATCATCTTCTGGTTCCCGACCAGGATCGCGTGGCCGCGGACCGTCGCCTCTAGGCCGTGACCCGGCACCGCCTCGAACCCGTCGAGGGCGGGCAGCTCGAGGCCCCGTGACCGGGAGTGCTCGACGATGGCTTGGCCGACCGGGTGCTCGCTGCCGGTCTCGGCCGCGGCGACGAGCGCGAGGATGTCGCTCTCGTCCCACGTGCCTACCGTGCTGATACCGGTCATGGCAGGACGGCCCTGGGTGATCGTCCCGGTCTTGTCGAGGACCACGGCGGTGAGCCGCTGTGCCTGCTCGAGCGCCTCGCCGTTCGAGATCAGGATGCCCAGCTCGGCGGCGCGCCCGGTGCCGACCATGATGGCGGTCGGGGTGGCCAGGCCGAGGGCGCACGGGCAGGCGATGATCAGGACCGCGATGGTGGTCGTGATCGCCATGGTGAGGTTCTCGGTCTGGGGACCGAAGACGGCCCAGAGCACGAACGTGGCGGCCGCTGTGAGGATGACGGCGGGCACGAAGATCGAGGAGACCTTGTCGGCGAGTCGCTGCAGGGGGACCTTGGAGCCCTGGGCGTCCTCGACCAGGCGGATGATCTGGGCAAGTGCCGTGTCGTCGCCGACGGCGGTGGTGCGGATCAGCAGGGTGCCCGTGGTGTTGATGGTCGCGCCGATGACGGTGTCGCCGTTGGTCTTCTCGACCGGGAAGCTCTCACCGGTGAGCATGCTCTCGTCGACGCTGCTGGTGCCATTGGTGACGACCCCGTCGACCGGCACCTTCTCGCCGGGTCGGATGCGGACGATGTCCCCGACGACGACCTCGTCGATCGGGATGTCGCTCTCGATCTCACCGCGCAGTACCCGGGCGGTCTTGGGCGCGAGCCCCACCAGGGCTGTGACCGCCTCGGCGGTGCGCTTCTTGGCGCGCGCTTCCATCCACTTGCCGGCCAGCACGAGGGCCACGATGATCAGCGAGGTCTCGTAGTAGACGTGCAGCGGAAGTCCCCAGGACTCCGCCAGGCCGGGCCAGAGGGTCACGAACGTGCTGTAGCCGTACGCGACTCCGGTTCCGAGTGCGACCAGCGTGGTCATGTTGGTGGAGCGGTGCTTGGCCGCGGCCCAGGCTGAGGCGTAGATGTCTTTGCCCGCCCAGAACTGGACCACCGTGGCGACCACGAAGATCGCCGGCATCAGCCAGTCCATGGTGTCGATGTAGAGCGGGACGTACATGAGCCCCATCAGGCCGAGACCGACCCCCAGGGCGACCTGCCACTTCCGCTTCATCCTCGAGAGCTCGTGGTCGCGGTCGCGCTCGCCGACGCCGTCTGTAGCAGGAGCGGCGGCGGGGCCGTCGCCACCGTGCCGCGGGGTCGCGGTGTAGCCGGCCTTGGTAACGGCCGCGGTGAGCGCGTCGATCTCGATGCGCTCGGGCTGATAGGTGATGGAGGCGACCTCGGTGGCGAGGTTCACCCGTGCATCTGCGACGCCGTCGAGCTTCAGCAGGGCCTTCTCGATGCGGCCGACGCAGGACGCGCACGTCATGCCGCCGATGTCGAATGTGCAGACCTCCGTGGCGGTCTCGGCCTCGGTGATGGTGTTCGTTGACATGGATTCCTCCAGGTTGGACTGGCATCTGGAGGAAGCCTGTTCACCGGTGCTGTCCTGTCGCTGTCCGGCTGGTGTGCACCTCGCCCGGGTTCAGAGCTCGGTGGACTCCGGTCTCCGCACCCGTCCCATGGCCGCGACTCCGACAGCGATCCATACGACGTTCAGTCCTACCGAGGGCCACGCGTGGTGCCACGCCCCATTCACGACCAGGCCCACGGCGCCGGCCACGTTGAGAAGCTGGAAGCCGCGGCCCCGGGCACTCAGGTGCCCCGACGAGACGAGGACGTAGGCGCTCAGGAGAGTTCCAGCCCCCAGCCATCCGGCGAGCTCGATCGACAGCTGGATCACCGCCCGGCACCGGGAACCAGGGCGTACGCGCGGACCGGCCAGGTTCCCACGCCACGCCAGGCCGGAGGGGCCGCGTGCAGACGGGTGCCGCGCGCTGGAAGGTCTCCCAGGGCGGTGAGGTGCTCGAGAACCAGCACGCCGGCGGCGAGTAGGGCGGTGTGGGCGGGCCTGCTCTGGTCGTCGAGGTCGTCGATGTTGACCGAGTCGATCCCGACCATGGCGGGCTGACGTTGGGCGAGCCACTCGGCGCCCTCCGCGGTCAGGAACGGCGCTTGCTCCGAGTAGGCGTCGGTGCCCCAGTGTCGATCGCCGCCGGTGTGCAGCAGAACGGCGGCACCGGTGAGGTCCTCGTGCTGAAGCCCCGAGAGGGACTCGAGTGCCACCGCACGGTGGTGGCGTACGTCGAGGACGACGGTGGGCAGGTCGGCGACGGACGCCAACGGGACGCTGGCGAGGTCGCCGCCGTCGGCGAACCGGTGGAACGGGCTGTCCAAGTAGGTGCCGGTGTTGCCCACCATGGTGACCTGGTCGATCTGGAACTCCGTTCCGGAGGCGGCGCGGTAGTCCTCGCGCGTGCGGAACGGTGTTGTGGTGGGGGCCGGGAGTCCCGGGTGGGTCTGGAGACCGGAGTGGATGGGGTGGCTCAGGTCGATGATCGTGGTCATGTCTGTTGCTTTCATGGAGTCGGGAGTCTTCGTCTGTCTGATCGCGCCACGGAGCCGTGCCGGCTTGTTGCCGGCACGGCTCTCTCGTGGAGTCCGCGCTCCGATCGGCGGTTCACACCCACCGGAGCACGGGGTTCAGGGGGCCAGGGTGTAGCCGGCCTCCTCGACCGCCTTACGAACCTGGTCGGGGTTCAGGCCCTCGGAGGCCACGGTGACCCGGCCGGAGGCGAGGTCCACGTGAACATCGGTCACCCCGGGGAGGGCGCCTACTTCGGCTGTGACGGAACGGGCGCAGTGGTCGCAGGTCATTCCGACGACGGAGTAGGTCTCGGTGCACATGGGTTGTTCCTTTCGTTGGACCGGGACGGTCCCGGCAGCTTGTTTCAGTTGGGGTCAGGCGTTGACGCGCTCGGCGGACTCGGTGGGCGCGGCGGCGGGCTGGCCTCTGAGGAGGACGCCGGAGAGCAGCGCACCCGCGAGCGCGATGCCAGCAGCTCCGAGCAGGCCGGCCGAGAACCCGTCCGTGATGGCGACCGCGTCACCGAGCTGGTTCGCGCCGGCCGCGGCGGCGACCGCGGTCATGGCGGCCAGGCCGAGGGCCGAGCCGATCTGGTAGCTGGTGTTGACGATCCCGGCGGCGAGACCGCCTTCCTCGGGCGCAGCTGCGGACAGCGCGGTGCCCAGCGAGGGGATGAAGGCCATCGCCATGCCAGCGGCCGTGACGAGCGTGGCGGGGAGCACGTCGACGGTGAACGTCCCGTCAGGCCGGACGAGAGACAGCCAGACGAGTCCGGCTGCCAGTGCGGCGAGGCCCGTGACGGTCATCGTCTTGGGACCGAAGCGCTCGATGAGCTTCGGAGCGGCGAAAATCATCCCGACCATGATCGTGACGGTCAGCGGAAGAAGGGCCGCGCCACTTTCGAAGGCGCCCAGGCCGATGACCTGCTGCAGGTAGAGGTTGATGAAGAAGAACATCGGGATCCACGCTGCCCCCAGCAGGAACTGGGCGAGGTTGGCCGCAGCCAGGTTGGGTGCGCGGAAGATCCCGAGACGCATCAAGGGTGCGGACACCCGGGCCTGCAGGAGCACGAACACGGCGAGCAGGGCGACACCGGATGCACCGATGAGAAGCGTGGAGGACGAGCCCCAGCCGACCTCCGGTGCACGCACCACAGCGAACACCAGGGCCGCGAGGCCCGCGGTCGCGGTGACCGCTCCACCGACGTCGATCGAACCGCGGCGGATCGCGCCAGCCGGCATGGCCATGGGCGTGAGGACCACGACCGCGATCGCGAGCGGCACGTTGATGAAGAACACCCAGGGCCAGCTCGCGTACTCGGTGAGGACACCGCCTAGGAACACGCCGGCGGTTCCGCCGGCGGGCGCGGCAGCCCCGTAGAGGGCCAGCGCCTTGGTCAGCTCCTTCGGGTTCGCCCCGAAGGTCATGAACAGCAAGGTGAGTGCCGCCGGTGCGATCAACGCTGAGCCAACGCCCTGAACAGCGCGGCCGGCGAGCTCGACTCCGACGCTGCCGGCGAAGCCGGCCAGGAGTGACCCGGCCGCCAGGATGATCCAGCCGAGGCTGAACATGCGACGGGCGCCGTAGAGGTCGGAGAGCCGGCCGCCAAGCAGCAGCAGACCCCCGAAGGCCACGACGTAGGCGTTGAACACCCAGCTGAGGTCTTGCGGGCTGAAACCCAGGTCAGCCTGCATCTTTGGCAAGGCCACGCCGATGATGGACGTGTCCATGATGACCATGAACTGAGCTGCGGCGATGAGGCCGAGGGCCAGCCAACGCCGGCTGCTCGGGGACCCCGCAGTGGAAGCGGTTGAAGACATCGTTGCCTCTCTTTCAGACGAGCAGCCGGTCGGCTGCTGGGTGGAAGGTTTGTGGTGTCGCCTGTTCAGGCGCTGTCCAGGACCTGTTCCAATCCGGCACCTGGTCGGTGCTGGTGGCCGGCACGGACTCGCCCACAGGCGTGCCGTCGGGCAGGAACCTGCAAGGCTCCTGGTCGGCGGAGCGGCTCCAACGCCGCTTCTGGTCGATGAGCAGGGCAGCGATGACCCCGGCGAAGGCGAGAAAGCCAGCGGCAACGGCCCATGCCATGCCTGGAGCGGCCAGCGTCTGCACCGCGAGCCCGGCGAGGACCCCCGCCAAGATGGCCAGGACGGCAGCGACGGCCGTCGCCGCGTGGGAGAGGTGATGCCAACGCTTGTGGCGCTGTCCCGCCTGACGCATCACAGCGTGGGCGTCGTCGCCGGCGCTGATCAACCAGTACTGCCGGGCCTCGGGCTCGATGGTGAGGTAGAAGCTGCGGATCCGCCCGATGGCCCTGGCGTAGTACGCGTCATGAACTGCGAGGTCAGCAAGCCGGATGTAGCTGGTCAGCCCCAGCGCGAGCAGCGCCGGCAGGATGGTGAAGGCGAACACCAGGAAGGTGTCGCCCATGGTGTCAAGCTGTGCGACCAACGCCAGCGCGACGGTCGCGCCGCTGACAGCCGACAGGAACAGCTGGCTGCGGCCGTTCGCCTCGACGATGGTCGAGGACCGGGACGACTGAAGCGTGTAGTGCTCGGTGGTCAGGGCCGACATCAGGGCCGGGTTGGGAGCCGGTCGGCCTTGCGGGGCTTCGCCGTCGCGGGAGTCTTGGGAGTTCATGGCCGTGAATCTGCTCGGGGGCACTGTCCGCCGACTGTCGCCCCCCTGTTCTGGAAGGGTGCTCAGCGAGCTTCGTCAGGCAGCAGGCTGAACATCACGGTGTCGCGACGCCCTTCCTTGAAGCTGATGTGGGAGCGCAGGACTCCCTCCTCGGTGAAACTGCAGCGTTCGGCCAGCCACTGGGAGGCATGGTTGTCCGGGCCACATGTCAGCTCGAGCCGAGCAAGGCCGAGTTGGTCGAAGGCGTGAGCGGCAGCCAGTCGAACGGCGCCGGTAGCCACACCTCGTCCCCGGGCGTGCGCCGCGCGCCAGTACCCGACCGCGCCGCGCCCGTCGTGGATGTCGTAGAGGGACAAACCACCTAGGACGGCTTGGTCGTCGGCTGGATCAGTGAGGGCAAAGTCCACCGTGCTCGCCGCGCAGCCGCCCCTGCTCCTGAGCCATGAAGTAGGCGCGTGCGTCTTCCTCTGTGTACGGAGTCGCATGGGTCCAGGAGAACTCCTGAATCAGCGGGTCCTGGTACTGCATCAGGTTGTCCGGCAGGTCCGTCGTCCGCCAAGGGCGCAACGCGACAACCGAGTCGCTGAGTCGTCGCGCCGGAAGGGGCAGTTCGGTCATTGTTCTGATCGCTCCTTGGTTGTGCGCCAAAGCGCGTTAGGGAGGGTCGCACTTCGAGATCGCTCTTCGTACGTGGAGGGAACGATCCGCCGATCGCCTGTCCCAGCGCTGTCGCGCGGTGCTGTCGGTGCGACCCGAGTCAGCTCATCCACTCCCGAGCGGCTCGCCGGTGCGCACCGAGGCAATGACATCGAGGATCGCCTGGCTCGTAGCCGCTGCGGCTCGTTCATCGACGAGGAAGTCGGCGTGGGCGGCGCCCTCGATGACGCGGTGGACGCTGTTGGTCGAGAGGGTGGCCAGCTTGTCCTGCTCCGGCATCCAGCCCGGGGGGCTGCCTTCGCCGGCGGTCAGCACGTACAGCGGGTTGTCGGCGAACGAGGTGAGCGCGGCGGCTTCCTTGGCCGAGGTGCCCCCTTGGAGGTACTCGTCGATCGTGCTGCGGAGGTGCTTGGTCGTCGCGAGGCTCGCGCGCACCTCGGCCTCCGAGCGAGACGGCAAGGTTGCGTCCTCAAGGCTGACGACGAGGCGCATCAGACCGACACGCGCGGTGGCCGAGACCAGTGCTGACAGGCGGCTCATCGGGGCGTAGGAGCTGGCGGGTGACTTCGGCGGGATCGGGGCCGATACCGGTGCCGTGGAGTCGATCAGCACCATGCCGGCCACCTCGTGCGGGTACAGGTCGGTGTAGGTGAGCGCGTAGAGCCCCCCGAACGAGTGCCCCGCCAGCACGTATGGGCCAGGCACATTCCCGCGCTCCAGCAGCGTGTGCAGATCCGTGGCGATCTGGCTGGCGTCCTGTGTTGTCTTGGCGGGGTCGCTCCATCCCCGCCCCGCGCGGTCATAGACGCAGACGCGAGTGTCGCGGGCGACGACAGGTGCAATCCAACCCGTCGTTGACGACGACATGCCCGCGCCCGGCTCCAGCACAACGGTGGGACTGCCGGAGCCCGTGCAGTGAAGGTGCAGGCGGTGTCCTCCCAAGTCGATGAGCTTGCCCGGCATCTCGTAGTCCATCTCCGTTTGGGAACGAACCGTTTCCGTGCCGGCCCCGACCGAGACGACAGCGAGAAGAACGACCACCGGGTAGAGGAGCCATCGCCCGAACCGACTGCCCATGTCTTGACGGATGCGCACCACCATCCACACCGCGAGTGCGAGCATGGCCGCAGGCCACACCCAGCGAAGAACGTCGTCCGCACCTGAACCAAAGGCGATGAGCATGAGCCCGCCGAGACCCATCAACTTCGCCGGAGCCCACGCCCACGGCTGCGGCTGATCGGTGAACCGGACAGACAGCATCCCCAGCGTTGCCCACCCCACAGCGAAGCCGCAGAGCACCGCCCCGGTGAGCTCGCTCGGTTCGGGCGCAATGAACGGCACAGCAGCGAGGAGCAGCGCGGCCAGAAGGCCGGACGCCAGGGAACCGGCAACGATCCGGCCAAGGCGTCCCCTCGGCTCACGACGGCGAGGGGTCTCCCGGCCGCGATGTGCCGAAGGGGTCACGTCGCGCTGGGTCCTCCGGTCGACCCCTTCGGTCAGTGGTGAAGCAGCCATCTCGAGCACGTCCTTCGCCTGTATCGGTGCTGCAGGCGTCGGATGCTCCGGGGCGCCGGTGAGGTCCCAGGTTCAGCGGGCGGCCTTGCCTCGGTCTGTCCGGCCGCTGTCCGCTTCCGCCAGAGCCCGGAACGCGGCGCGGCCTCAGGTCGCGGGCGCGGCGTCACCGAACATGGTGACGCTCATCGCGGGTGTCCCGCCGGACAGCAAGCGAGACTGCAGGGGTGGTCAGGGAGCCAGCCAGACCCAGGAGGGCACCCTGTAGAACTGCCTCCCGGCCGGCATCACTTCCACCAACTACCCGACCAGCTCCGCCCTCGGTCTGGCCGCGACGACCGCGGTCGCCACCGTGCGGTGGCGACCAGACGGCGAATGCCGGGCCCACACCGGCGCCACTTAGGCACCTGCTTCCGAGGGTGCGAAGGCGACCACGTCAGCGCCGGCTTTCGGACAGCGTTGGGACAGGCCGATGACGCACGGTTGTCGTGTTCAGAATGAACCCAGAGAGGAGCGCGCCATGAGAGACCTGAGATTGTGGGTCCAGGGCATGGGCTGCCGACGCTGCGTGCGTGAGGTGACCAGCCGCCTGCGGGATGTCCCGGGGGTGACCACCGTCGTGGCCGACATCTCGACCAACACGGTGCGGCTGGCCGGGTCGATGTCAGATGCGGACGTGCTGGCTGCTTTCAAGGGCACGACGTACGTCGCCCGAATCCAGTAGCCATCCAGGCCCGGTTCCGCCTCTTCGGCAGGAGACAGGAGCGGGACAGGCCAGCGACAGGGCGCCGCCGCAGGCTGATCACAGTTCAGCCACTAGACCAAGGCGGTGACAGAGATGATGATCGAAGAGGAGACCGGCACCTATTCCGGTCGCACCACCCACTCGCACAACGGTTACTCCGCGGGCGACTTCAGCAACGTTCCATTCACCTGGACCAAGCTCTACCCCCCATACGTGTCGATGCCTACGTTCCCGCAGAAGTAGAGGAGCACCCCACATGAGCGACGGACAGCGGCAGCGCGTCCTGCAGATGCGTCTGGTCGTCGAAGCCACGGACTACGACGAAGCAGTCGCCTTCTATCGCGATGTCCTGGGGGCTCGGGAAAAGTTGCAGGTACACGGGGACAACGACGAGAAGGTCACGATCCTCGATGTCGGCAGAGCCACCCTCGAGATCTCCAACCCCGCACAAGTCGGCATGATCGACAAGGTCGAGGTTGGCCGCCACGTGAGCCCTCCCCTTCGTGTCGCGTTCGAAGTCGCCGATGCAGCCGGTGTCACATCAGAACTCACCGCCGCCGGCGCGAACCTCTTGGCACGCCCGACGAGAACGCCGTGGGACTCGCTCAACGCCAGACTCGAAGGACCAGGTGAACTTCAGATCACCATCTTCGAGGAACTCGCCTGACCACTGCTCTGGGTCACGAGAGCGCTCTTTGTCGCACGCGCAACGAGACCTGCAGGATCCCGTCGTCGGTCCGTGGCGGCTACCCAACCGGTTGGAGTCCTCAGCACAACTCGCGCTGACGCGCGCCGCCGGACGCGACAGCGGTCTGACAGCCCCGAGACAGCGCGTCCGGCGAGCATCTGGTCACGACCCGCTGCTCCGACGCAGGGAGCACTCGTACGAAGGAGACCCGTGGAACTCTCAGGCGACATTCGACTGGGTGACGCGGTGGCCCTCGTGGTTATCGACGCACAGGTAGCGTTCGACGATCCGCGTTGGGGACCGCGCAACAACCCTGCGTGCGATGCCAACATCGCCACGCTTGTGGCGGCGTTTGCAGACGCCGGCCGACCATTCGTGTATGTGCGGCACGAGTCGGCCAACCCGGACAGCGTCTTCCACGCGAGCAACCCGGGGACTGCGCTCAAGCCCTATCTGCTCGACCACACACCCGACCTGGTGGTGACCAAGACCGTCCACTCCAGCTTTCACGGAGACCCGGACCTGAGCTCCTGGCTCCATGCCCGCGCACTGCGCTCTGTGGTGATCGCCGGGATCACGACGAACCATTGCTGCGAGACGACGGCGCGCGTCGGGGAGAACCTCGGCTTCATCGTCTGGTTCGCCCTGGACGCCACCCACACGTTCGACCGGGTGGGTCCGGACGGAACGTGCATGACAGCTGAGGAACTGGCGAAGGCGACGGCGACCAATCTGCACGACCAGTTCGCGACGGTCGTCGACACCGAGCAGGTCCTTGCCGCCCTCCACTCGCAGGTCGGCTGACAGCACCACAAACGTGTGCCCGTCCAACGGACTGGTGAATCAACGCGCTTCTTGGATACGGACGCGACCCGCTTCACCTGTCCGACCCCAAGCGATCAGCCGCACTGATACTCGGCGTCCCCATGATGGTCCGCAGAACGCGGCGTCACCCCCTCGATGATCCTGCCCGCGCTTTCGATCGGCGCGCGCCATGCCCGGGCGCGCCAGCTCAGGGTTCGATCGTTCGGCATCGCGTCCACTGTCGCCCAGCAACGTCATTCCAGACCAAACGAGGTCGTTGGGGGGCTTCGGGCGCGTGGCATGGTTTGAACGGCGTGGCCCGCGACGGCGACGACCCGGACGACGTGGCGCGCCCCCCTTCGCCCAGTCCGCACTGAGTCCTCGCCGCAGCCGACGTATGACAGGAAGCCTCGGCCGGGCAGGCTGCGGCTGGTCGCAAGCTGGACCTCTAGGAATTCTGCCGTCCGAGTGGCCCAGCAGGGCCGGCCGCACCGGACTCGCGGCTCCTCCGTCACAGTCGTGGCCAGCCGACTCATTCGACTGTCTTGCGGCTGGCTGGCACCTCGCCGAGACGGAAAGCCGCCGGACAGTCGAAGGCAAGGCGCCTGATCGAGGGTCATCTCATGGCAACAAGGCCATCCAGATCAGCGGCGGTGAGAACGATGCAGACAATCCAGGCAGCCCCGGTCGTCACGCGACCGCGCCCAGGTCGCCACGGTGGCGTCACCCCGACTTGCTGGTGTGGGCAGGACCTCGAGCACGTCCGGCGAGCCCACTGCCCTCGGTGTGGCCGGGCGCAGGTAGCGCCCTTCCGCGCCGCCTACTGAGCCCGGGCTCACTGGATACGTCTGGGGCTCTCCGTTCCTCGCTGCAAGAAGCAGCGACCCATCTCCTATCTGGAGGAACAATGAACACGCACACCACTCGACGCCACCGCCCGCGAACCGGCGACTTCGTCCCCGAGCGGCGGAGGTACACACGATCTGCGGCGATCCGCCTCGCGTCGGACCCCGCTCTCCGTTACGAACAAGTGATGCTTGGCGGAAGATAGGGCCGCCGGCCCTCGCAATTAGGAGCTGAGTCAGTCCGCCGGCTCTGACGTTGCGGCGGGTTCGGGTGACTGGTCGTCAGAGAGTCGAGCTGTCTTCGCGGGTCTCTTGGTCGCGGGATGCCACGGCACTCCAAGGCGCTGGAATCATCCTGATCGCGGTCCGGCCCGTAGGCGGCGCCGCATGGCTCCCGTGGAGCGCTGGGAGCGACGGGCCGAGGTTCCCTTGCTCCTTCTCGCGGTGGCATTCCGCGTGGCCTATGCCTGGCCTGTGATCAACCCGCGGGTGTCACCCGACCTGCGTGGAGCCCTCACAGTTGCCAGCTGGACCGTGTGGGCTTTGTTCATTGTCGACTTCGCCACCTCGCCGACCACCGGGGTCACTACGTGCTTTCTCACTGGTACGACGTCGCACTGATCGCGCTGCCGATGTTGCGGCCGCTGAGGCTGCTGCGATTGCTTGCTTTCGCACGAGTGCTCCAGCGGACGGCCGCCGGGACGTTGGTCGGTAGGATTTCGACGTATGTCGGAGGAGTGGCGCTCATGTCCGTCGGCCTGGGAGCCGTCGCAGCCCTCGACGCCGAGCAGGACGCTCACTGGGTGAACATCACAACTTCGGCGACGCACCGTGGTGGGACGCCACAACCGTCACGACGGTCGGCTATGGCGACTTTTCCCCGTCACGACGACAGGCCGCGTGGCGGTCGCCCTGATGCTGGTCGGAATCCCAGTATCGGTGCCGTGACGGCCGCCGTGGCCGCTTGGTTCGTCACGCACGTCGCTCCTGACCGGGAAGATACATAGCCGCTTCCAGAGCAGTGGACGGAACGCCCGGCGGGTAAAACTCGTGGCGCAGAGTCGAGGCGCGGGCGCGAACCGCCGAGTTCTCAGTGGGACTCATTCTGAGGGGCGGTAATGAAGGCCGTCCGTGCACGTCCGGCGCGGCCGGCAGGCGCGCGGCCAGTGCCGCTGATTGCCAGACAGCGAACCGACAGGTGCCGAACAGTGGTCGTCCCTAGCGTCAGAGTCCTGACCCGCAAAGGAGGACCCGATGAGCACCTTTTACCCCGAGACTCAGCCGTTGAGCCACACGTCGGCCGACGCGGTCCCGCTGACTCCTGACGACCATGTGCTCGCAGGCCTTGTCCAGCAGGGCATCCGCGACTTGTCCAAGCACAGCAGCGCTTACGCCGCGGTGTTCGCCAACAAGCCGGGAGCTCGCTTGGCACACCACGTCACGGTCGGGTACGTCGGCCAGCTCAGTCAGAGCGGGCGTGACACCCTGGCCAACCTCTACCGCCTCACGCAGGCTGCACTGACGGTGGAACCCGGCCTGGACACGAACACGTTCATCGACCGAGTCACCGGACGCGAGAACCCGCGAGGAAAGTCCACCGTCTGAGCGTCTTCTTTGAATGCGAGGAGGGCAGTGGTCAAACGGTGCACCGTCGTTTCCGCAGCCAGTGGGTCAGCTGATGGGCCGGGCGCTTTGGCGGAGGCGGTGTCCTCTGCGGGTCACCCCGGACGGCTTGTAGACCGCGAGCAGGGTGGCGGCGAATAGCAGGAGGAGCGCTCCGGCGGAGTGGACGATGACGGACGAGCTACGCAGCAACCGCAGGTGCTGGCCCGTGAACGGTCCTCGGTCGCGATGCTGGCGAACTGATCGAGGGTGCCGGTGTACGCGACGAGGACGGTAGTGGCGACGACAGTGATGGCGAGCTTGAAGATGACCCAGTAGTGCCGCATGAGACCCCACCTCGTGACGAGCGACTGGACGACGCCGGTGACCAGCGAAGCGACGGCAAGTGGAACGAGGACAACCCATGCTGCCCAGTCCATCGCCAGGTACGCGGCGCGCACCAGGGCGGTGTCGGTGCTGGTGACGGCTGCGATGCCGAGGGCAAGGTAGATCAGCACCGCACCTACCCAGCCGACGGATGTGAGCACGTGGGTGGTGAGGAGCGCCTTGCCGACCCCTGGCCTCAGTGCCATCAGCGTCCAGACAGGTCAGAGCACGTGCTGGCGAGTACGGTCACAAAGCTCGCCGGGACAGCGCGCCCGCTGAAGGCCAGGGGTCGCTGGTTCAAATCTCCTTCGACCTTCCTCCTGACATCACCCGTCCAATCTCTTATCGCGCCGAGGCGACCTGTGGATGGCCCTGGAAACCGGACTAAGGACGTGGTTGACCCGCGTGGCCAGCACCTTCAGGCAGGCGCACGCACACGACGAGGAGGTGCGATTCGCGGCGCAGACTTGAGGGTGTCCAAAAACAGGCCAGAAACTATGTCAAGGGCTGTCAACCAGTGTCAGCGCGACAGCACTAGACGGCAGCGTTTGCCCAGGTCAGGTGGCGTTTATCGGCATAGAGCGTCAACTCGCGTCAAACGCTCATCGTACTCGCGGCGGCATCGGAGGGTTGTTGGTTCGAGTCCAACCGGGGGAGCAGAGAGAACGGCCCGTGACCTGCGCGAAACGCAGATCACGGGCCGTTTTGCTTGGCGTTCGCCGGATCTCACGATCTCCTCCTGCCCACGGTGACGCAGCACCGAGTCGACGCCAGCAGTGCGGCGCCGGCGCGGACAGCGCCGCGACCTCCATTGAGCATGACGCGAGCACGGAGCTGCGTGAGGCCCAGGACCGTCGGACGCACGAACGACCCGACCGAGTCGTCGTAGGCGCTTCCCGCGAGCACGGCGATGGTCGGGTCGGCGCGCCGGTGGTGGCCGAGGTCCGAGCACCTTCATAGGACTCCGCGACGGGACTAGCCCACGCGGTCCTTGAACTTGTAGTAGGCGCCGGCGAAGGGCAGGAACCACGGGGGACCGAAGTGTCCGGGGATGCGCCGGAACTCGAAGTCGCGCCAGATGTTGGCCTCGGGAGCACCCGACATGTACTCGGCCATCTGACGGCCCATCAACGTGGCCATCTGGACTCCGTGTCCGGCGTAGCCCATTGAGTAGTACACGCCGTCGTGCTGGCCGGCCTTGACCATCCGGTCGAGGGTCATGTCGACCAGGCCTCCCCAGCAGTAGTCGATCCTGGCGTCGGACAGCTGCGGGAAGACGTGGACCATGGCGTCGCGTAGGATGGTGCCGCTCTTCTCGTCGGACTGCGGGTTGGACATCGCGAAGCGTGCTCGGCCGCCGAAGAGCAGGCGGTTGTCCGGGGTGATGCGGAAGTAGTTCAGGAGGTTCTTGGAGTCCGAGGCCACCCGCCGCGTGGGCAGCAGGTCGTCGCACACGCTCTCGTCGAGCGGCTCGGTGGCGATGATGAAGCTGCCGACAGGGGCGATGCGGACCTGGTGCCACCGGAAGGGACGGCGCGTGTAGGCGCCCGTGGCCAGGAGCACCTGGTTGGCCCGGATCCGGCCCCGAGGGGTCTCGAGCTCGTGGCCGGAGCCGACCTTGGTCAGGTTCTGCACCGGCGCGTGCTCGTGGATCGTCACGCCGGCGCGCTCTGCGGCTTCGCCGAGCCCCCGGATGTACTTCCCGACGTGGAGGCTGGCGCTCTTCGAGTCGACCATTCCGCCGTGGAAGGCGTCCGAGCCGATCTCGCGACGCAGCTCGCTCCGGGGGACCAGCTGCAGGTCCCCTCCCAAGCGCGTGTTGAGCAGGTCGGCGGTCTTCTCGAACCCCTGCACGTGCGCCGGCTTGGAGGCCAGGATCAGCTTGCCGGGGCGCGCGAAGTGACAGTCGATGCCTTCGTCCGTGACGAGCTTCTCGATCAGGTCGATCCCTTGGCCGTACGTGCGGTAGAGCGACGCCGCCTTCTCGAACCCCATCTTGTCCACGGCGTCCCGGATGCCGATCGACATGCCGGTGGTCGCCATGCCGCCGTTGCGACCTGACGCGCCGAACCCGACCGTGTCCTGCTCGAACAGCGCGACCTTCGCTCCGCCACGGGCGAGGTGCAGGGCCGCCACCACACCGGTCAGCCCACCGCCGATGACGGCCACGTCGGTGTGTCCCTCCACGGTCGTGGTCGAGCGCTCGGGGGAGCCCGTGGGTGCGGTGTCGAGCCAGTAGGACGTGAACTTCATGTCGGACTCCTCAGTCGAGGTGGAGGGCGGCGCACGGCCGCGGGAAATAGGCTACGCGACCGAAGGAAGATTGTTGACAGTCAACGACGCTACACGTATGGTCGACAATCGACAAGAGCAGCTTCACGCCACCGGGAGAAACTCATGGGATTCGACTTCACGCCGAAGTTCGTCACGTTCGACATGAACGGCACGCTGATCAAGTTCGCCATCAACGACGCGATCCGCGAGGTCCTGGGCGACCGACTGCCGGCCGAGATCGCCGACGACTACCTGCGGGCCTGCAAGGCCTACCGCATCGACGAGTGCACGGGGGAGTACAAGCCGTTCCACCAGATCGTCGCCGACTCGATGGAACGCGCCTCGCGGCGGGTCGGCGTCGAGTTCCGCGCGGCCGACGCACGGGCGGTCTACGAGATCGTCCCCACCTGGGGCCCGTACCCGGGTGTCACCGCGGCGCTCAACCGCCTTGCCGAGGCGGTCCCGTTGGTGATCATCACGAACAGCGACACCGCGCACGCCGAGCGCCTCGCGGCGAACCTCCAGGCACCGTTCGAGGTCATCATCAGCGCCGAGCAGATGGGCATGTACAAGCCGCGGCTCGGCGCGTTCGAGTACCTCTTCGACAAGCTCGGTGTGACGCCGGACGAGCTCGTGCACGTCTCCGCGAGCCCGATGTACGACCATCGCCCCGCGGCGGTCATGGGGATCGAGAACAAGGTGTACGTCGACCGTGGTTTCGAGCACGACGAGCACTGGCTCGGCTACGAGCGGATCACCGACATCGCCGACCTGCCGGTGCTCTTCGGCCTGCCGCGTCCCTGAGGACGCGGTGATGGACACCACCTTCCAGTGGCACGAGCAACGCACGACCACCCCGGACGGGGTCTACCGCGTGCTGCGTGCGGCCATCCTCGATGGCATTGTGCCGCCGGGCGGTCAGCTGCGCGAGGCGCACATCGCGGCGGACCTCGGCATCAGCCGGTCGCCTCTGCGGGAAGCACTGACCAGGCTCGAGGAGGAGGGCCTGGTCGTGAAGGTCCCCTTCCGCGGGGCGTTCGTGGTGGAGGTGAGCGCGCAGGACGTCGCGGAGATCGCCTCGATCCGGCTCCGTGTCGAGCCCTATGCCGGCGAGCTCTCGATGGAGGCGCTGCGCGGTGAGCACAGGTCGCTCCTGATGCAGACGGTCGAGGACCTCGACAGGGCCACCAAGGACAACGACATCCCGGCCAGCATCGACGCGCACCTGCGCTTCCACGCGCTCTTCTACGACTTCTCGGGCCACAGCGTCCTGCAGAACCTCTGGAACGGGTGGGAGAGCAAGCTGCGTCTCTACCTCGCCGCCGACCATCGCTCCTACAGCAACGTGCACGACATCGCCCGCGAGCACGAGGGCGTCGTCACGCACGTGCTGGCCGGCGACGTCGAGGGCTTCCAGCGCGAGATCGCCGTGCACTTCCCATCGGCGCTGAAGGGCAGAGCGGCCGCGGAAGGGGCTGAGGACAGATGAGTGAGATCCATCTGGAGACCGGCTCGGCGCTGCGTCGCCTCCAGGCTCTCGGTCTGGACCTTCCCAGCCTTGCGGACAACCCGTACTACGTGGACCACCGGGCCGTGGACTCGAGCATTCACATCTCTGGCCAGCTGCCCTTCAAGGATGGTGTGCTGCTAGGGCAAGGGGTTGTTGGCCGCGATGTCGATCTGGAGACGGCGCGGGAGCTCGCGCGTCACGCCGTGCTGAACTGCCTCGCCGCCGCTGTGGAGGCGGTGGGCGATCTGAACCGGGTCCGGATCGTGCAGATGCTGGTCTTCGTGGCCAGCGCGCCGGACTTCGGTCTGCAGTCGAAGGTCGCCAACGCGGCCAGTGAGCTCCTCATCGACGTGCTCGGCGAGAACGGGCGGCACGCCCGCACCGCGATCGGTGTCGCGGGGCTGCCCCTGAACACTCCTGTGGAGATCCAGATGATCTGCACGGCTGCGTAGGACCGCTCACCAGCTCGCGACCCGAAGCTTCAACCCAACCCATTTCGACACCGAGGAGCAAACGTGCACCGGCTTCAACGAGTGCTCGACCGCCTGGTCGACCGGGTGGACACCCCCGTGCCGATCGTCCTGGCGGACGTGATGCGACGCAACATCGACCGCATGCAGGCCTTCGCCACCGAGCACGGCCTGGACGTACGACCTCACGTCAAGACGCACAAGTGCGTGGAGATCGGGCGGCTCCAGGTCGCGGCGGGGGCGGTGGGGATCACCGCCGGCAACGTGGGGGAGGCGGAGGTCTTCGCGGCAGCCGGGTTCGACGACATCTTCCTCGCCTATCCGCTCTGGCCCTCGGGCACGAAGGGGAGGCGGATCCGGCAGCTGGCCGAGACCACCCGACTCCGGGTCGGCGTGGACAACCTCGCGTCCGTGGAGGCGCTCGCTGACGCGATGGGGGAGGAGCCGGACCGGCTCGAGGTCGTGGTCGAGGTCGACTGCGGCGCCCGTCGCTCCGGCGCGCCGCCCGAAGCCGCGGGAGACGTCGCACGCGCGGCCCGCAAGCGCGGACTGGTGCCGGTCGGGGTCTACACCTATCCGGGACACGGCAGCGCGGGTCCGGGTTCTCGTGAGCTGGCCGCGCAGGACCAGCAGGCCGCGCTGACCGCGGCCGTACGCAGCTTCGCCGATGTCGGCATCACGGCCGGGGTGGTCAGCGCGGGCTCGACGCCCACGGTCGCGTTCTCCATCGGCAGCGTGGTCACCGAGATCCGTCCGGGGGAGTACGTCTTCTGCGACCTCGACAACACGCGGCTGGGTGCGTGCACGGAGGACCAGATCGCGCTCTTCGTCGCTGCGACGGTGGTCAGCGACTGGGTCCCCGACCAGGCCATCCTCGACGTCGGCACCAAGGCCCTCGGTCGCGAGGGCAACCCGGAGAAGGGCTACGGCGGAGTCGCCGGCTCGAAGGCCGTCCTGGCCAAGCTCAACGAGTACCACGGGTTCCTCACCGTTCCCGCCGGCGAGCACCGACCCGCCGTCGGCACCGTGGTCCCGGTGGTGCCCAACCACGTGTGCCCCGTGGTGAACAGCTTCGAGGAGCTGGTCGTGACCGACTCCGAGGGCACGTCGGTGCAGCGGTGGCCGGTCGCCGCCCGTGGGCTCCTCAGCTGATGAGCCCACCCACCCCTGCGTACGAATCCAGCCCACAACACCGCCCACAACACCAGTCCACAACCGCCCAGGAGAAGCTGAGATGAGACTCGAGAAGGTGACAGCGCTGGTCACCGGCGCCAGCAGCGGCATCGGCGAGGCGGTGAGCTCCCACTTCCGACGTGAGGGCGCGCGCCTGCTCCTCACCGGTCGCAGGGACCAGCTCGACAGCGCCCAGGCCGACGACCTCTACGTCCCGGGAGACCTCAACGACGAGGCGTTCGTCGCCGAGCTCGCCCGCCAGGCCGCTGAGTCCTACGGCTCCATCGACGTGGTGGTCCTCAACCACGGACTGCAGGTGAGCAGCCCGCTGATGGAGATGGCGTACGAGGACGCGAAGAACGTGCTCCACAGCAACCTGCTCAGCTCCTTCCTCGTGATGAAGCACTTCGCGCCGCTGATGCCCGCCTCGGGCGGCTCTTTCGTCTGCGTCGGATCGCGGCTCGGCATGGTCGGCAAGCCGGAGGAGGTGCTCTACTCGGCGGCCAAGGGAGGCCTGATCATGCTCGCGAAGGGCGCGGCGATCGAGTGGGCCCCACGCAACATCCGCGTCAACGTGGTCGCGCCCGGTCTGACCGCCACCCCCATCATCGAGGCGTCCTTCCAGCGCAGGCCGGATCCGGAGGCGCACCGCCGCGAGCGCGAAGGACAGATCCCCTTGCAACGCCTCGCCACGCCGGAGGAGATCGCGGACGCCATCTTGTTCCTCGCCTCGTCCGAGTCGTCCTACGTCACCGGGGCGGTCCTCCCGGTCGACGGGGGTTACACCGCCTTCTGAGCGGGAGGGCCGTCGGGTCAGGCTCCGACCGCATGACCGAGGTCGCGCAGCACCTGCACGCCCACGGTCAGCTTCGCGACGTCCACGTCGCCGCTGCCGGCCAGGCCCGCGTACGCCGTACGTGCGCGGGTCAGGGCGTCCTGGTGCCGGGTCTCCCAGAGGTCGACGCCACCCGCTCGAACGACGTCGGTGGCGAGTGCCACCGTCAGGGCAGCCAGCTCGTCGCGGAGCGACGCCTTGGCCAGCTGCACCCAGTGCGGGTCGGCGGAGCTGGCCGGGATGGCGGCGTAGAGCCAGGCGAGGCCCACGGTGTCCCCGATCGCGGCGTAGGCACGCTCGAGGTCGACCCCGCCCAGGCCGCTCTCCGCGGCGGCGGACGACAGCCCCAAAGCGGCGTGCATGCGTGTCACGGCGCGGCAGCCGGCCACGAGCGCGTCCGGGGCGCCGAGTCGCGCCAGCTGGTCGAGCGCTTCGTCGAGGGGCGCACCCGATCCCCGCGGTGATCCGGCAGACAGGTGCCGGCGCAGGTCGGAGACGGAGTCGGCGAAGAGCGCGACCTCGTGCTGGATGGTGCCGAGCGTGCTCTTGCGCCGCACCAGCCAGGAGGCGTTGTAGTCGAGCACCCTCTCCAACGCCTGCCTGATCGGGATCGTCGGCGCGACGGGGTAGGGCGCCAACCCGTCCCACAGCTCGTCGAGCCCCAGCAGGTCCCTGACCACCAGGATCGAGCGGATGGCCGTGTCGGTGTCGGTCCCGGTCCGGTCCTCGATCCGGTAGACGAAGCCTGGGCCGACGCGGTCGAGGAGGTGGTTCGTCAACCTGGTCGCGATGATGTCGCGGCCGAGCTGATGGGCGGAGATCTGCTCGGCGAACCGCTCCCGGAGCGCACTGGGGAAGTAGCGCACCAGCATGTCCTCGACGCCGGGGTCGTCCGGGATGGCGCCCTCGAGGAGGAGTCCGTGGAGGAGGTTCTTGGTGTGGGCGAGGATGACCGCGATCTCGGGTCGGGTGAGGCCCCGGCCCGCCGTTCGCCGTCGCTCGATCTCCTCGGCGTCCGGGAGCCGTTCGCGGGTGCGATCGAGTCCGTGCTCCTCGAGGTTGCGGATGACCTGGTCGTGCCGGTCCAGCACGGTCACCCCGTAGCCCTCGGCAACGCTGATCGCCAGGGCTTGGTCCTCGTTGTCGGCGAGCACCTCGCGCACGACCGATGGCGCGCAGGTCTCCAGGATGCGGTTGCGCTCGCCGCGGTCGATCAGTCCGGACTGCTCGGCGGAGGAGAGGAGGATCTTGAGGTTGACCTCCCGGTCGGAGGTGTTGACCCCCGCGGCGTTGTCGATGAAGTCCGCGTTCACGCGCCCACCGGCGAGCGAGTACTCGATCCGGGCCGCCTGCGTGAGCCCCAGGTTGCCGCCTTCTCCGACGACCTTGCACCGCAGCTGGCCCGCCGTGACCCGGACGCGGTCGTTGCCCCGGTCGGCCACGTCGGCGTCGAGCTCGTGCGAGGCTCGCACGTAGGTGCCGATGCCTCCGTTCCACAGCAGGTCGACCGGTGCCCGGAGGACGGCCTGGACGAGCTCGTCGGTGGCGAGGTGGCCGACATCGAGCCCGAGCACCATCTGGGCTTCAGGAGACAGCGGGACCGAGCGACCGGCCTTGGGAAAGACTCCTCCACCGCGAGAGATGAGCGCCGGGTCGTAGTCCGCCCAGGACGACCCCGGCTCGGCGGCGAGCCGGGTCCGCTCGGCGTACGACGCGGCGGGATCGGGAGCCGGGTCCAGGAAGACGTGCCGGTGGTCGAAGGCCGCGACGAGGCGCACCTTGTCCGAGAGGAGCATGCCGTTGCCGAAGACGTCGCCGGACATGTCCCCGATGCCGACGGCTGTGAACTCGTGCCGGTCCGGGTCGATGCCGATCTCGGTGAAGTGGCGCCGGACGGCGACCCATGCGCCGCGGGCCGTCACCCCGAGCAGCTTGTGGTTGAAGCCGGTGGACCCTCCGGAGGCGAAGGCGTCGTCCAGCCAGTAGCCGGCGTGGGCGGACTCGGCGTTCGCGAGGTCGGAGAAGGCCGCAGTCCCCTTGTCCGCGGCCACCACGAGGTAGGGGTCGGCGCCGTCGGTCACCCGCACTCCGGGTGGGTGGACGACGCCGTGAGCGGCCACGTCGTCGGTGATGTCGAGCAGGCCGCGGACGAACAGGCGGTAGCTGCGTCGCACCTCCTCGGCCGCCGCAGCGGGCGCGAGGCCCGCGAGCTCGGCCTTCACGACGAAGGCGCCCTTCGCTCCGGCCGGGACGATCAGGCAGTTCTTGACCTGCTGGGCCTTCGCGAGGGCGAGCACCTCGTCCCGATAATCCTCGGCCCGGTCCGACCAGCGAAGCCCGCCGCGTGCCACCCGCCCGTAGCGCACGTGCAGACCCTCGACCCGCGGATGGTGCACGAACGTCTCGACCACGACGCTCGGATCGGTCACGAAGGGCGCCCTGCTCGGGTCGACCTTCAGCACGATCGTGGACGAGGGCCTGCCGGCATCGAGGCGGAAGTAGCTCGTCCGCGTGACAGCGTCCAGCAGCCCGGCATACCAGTGCAGGACCCGGAACTCGTCCCTGGTCGCGGCCGCGTCGGCCTGCTCCGCCAGGTGGTGCTCGGCCGGGAGCGCGCCGTCGGGATCGAAACGGGCCTCGAACGCCTCTGTCCAGTGTCGGACGAAGTCGCGGTGGAGGGACAGGATCCTGCGGACGTAGGGCCGGCTGGCGCCGAGCCCGCCCTGCTGCAGGTACTGGTACGCCGCGCGCACGAGTTGCACCTGCCGCGCGCTCAGCTCGGCCGCCACCACCAGCGAGGCGAACACGTCGCGGTCGACCAAGCCCTCCCAGGACATGACGAAGGCCTCGGTGAGCAGGGGCAGCACGTCGTCGGCCAAGGGATCGTCGAGCCTGGAGAAGACGAAGGTGTCTGCTGTCGGTTCAGGCCGGTGATCCACCAGGGGGAGGCTGAGCTGGTCGAAGAGCGGCAGCACCTGTGACAGGGGCGGGCGCTGCCCGTGCCACCGCACGAGGCATCGCAGGTCTGACCCCACCGTGTCCCACTCCACCTCGGGCGGACGCCGAGGGGCGGATCCCGGGTCTGGAGGAGCCATGGCATGCCTCCTGTCGCGCTGGGGAGGGGTCCTCGAGAACACCGTACGCGCGTCTGGGCGAACCCGCCGAGACTCGACTGACCGTTAACTGTTGACAATATGAAGTCAGCGATCGTACGCTCCTGTGAGAGAGATCACCCAGAGAGGCCACCCATATGAGCGCGACCCAGTTCCGTCCGAAGTACGTCTCGTTCGACTGCTACGGCACGTTGATCAGCTGGCCGATGACGCCGATCACCAAGAAGCTGGTCGGCGACC
>NZ_JAFMZM010000006.1 GCF_024436375.1 Nocardioides astragali
CGGTCAGCTGCATCCCATCACCAGAGTCCCCGGCGAACCGGATGATCACGCGATCCAGCTGCTTGACCTGCTTCACGGATGGAGTCACCTGCTGCCTGCTTCCTACGTGTCTCGAGAGTCCTCTCCCAACACCCCACATTAACCGTGGGACGGGCGCACCCACGCCTGTCCCCACGTGATGGACGACTCATCCGCACGCCGTGAGCGACGACACGCGAGACGAATGTCTTTGGTGTCCATAAAGTCATGTATCTTTCTCGACATTGCTCACCGATCAAGAAAGTCGAGTCCCCCCATGCAGATCCGTTCACGTGCCGCGCTCGCGGCGTCTCTGGCCGGGGCCACCTTCCTCGGATTGGCCCTCTCCGCCTGCTCCGTCAACTCGAACGCGAGCGAGGACGGCGGCGTCTCGATCGACCTCGTCGCCTACTCGACGCCGGAGACTGCGTACAACGAGATCACCGCCGCGTTCGCCGAGACCGAGGAGGGGGAGGGCGTCGAGTTCAGCACGTCCTATGGCCCCTCCGGTGACCAGAGCCGGGCGGTCGAGGGCGGTCAGGCGGCAGACTTCGTCAACTTCTCGCTGGAGAGCGACGTGACCCGGCTGGTCGACGCCGGCCTCGTGGCCGATGACTGGAACACCGGCGAGCACCAGGGCATCGTCGCCGACTCGGTGGTCGTCATCGTGACCCGTCCCGGCAACCCGCTCGGCATCGAGGGCTGGGAGGACATCGTCGAGGAGGGCGTCGAGATCGTGTCGCCCAACCCGGGCTCCTCCGGCGGTGCCCGCTGGAACGTCCTTGCTGCCTATGGTGCCGCCCTGGAGGCCAGCGGCGGCGACGAGAAGGCAGCCCGCCAGTACCTGGTGGACTTCTTCAACAACGCCGTCGCGCTGCCGGGATCGGCCCGTGACGCCCTCACCAGCTTCACGAGCGGGGTCGGCGACGTACTGATCTCCTACGAGAACGAGGCCATCCTCGCGCGGCAGAACGGCGAGGAGCTCGACTACGTCGTCCCCGACTCGACGCTGCTCATCGAGACTCCCGCCGCGGTCACCGAGGAGTCCGAGCCCGAGGCGCAGGCGTTCCTCGACCACCTCTACACCGAGGAGGCGCAGGCCAGCTTCCTGAAGTACGGCTACCGCCCGGTGGTCGAAGGGGTGACCGGCGAGGTCGAGGGCGCGAACGACCCGGCGGACCCGTTCCCCACGCCGACCACGCTGTTCACCGTCGCTGATGACTTCGGCGGCTGGCCGGCCGCCTCCGAGAAGTTCTTCGCCGACGGCGAGGACGGCGAACCCCTCGGGCTCGTGGCCGAGGTGCAGCAGGAGACCGGGAAGCTCGGCGAGTGACGACATGACGTCAGCCCTTCTGGGCCCGCCTGCCGACATCGCTGGGGAGGCGTCCACCGGACGCCCTCCCCGGCGGCGTCGCACCGCCGGGCCGCGCAACACGCTCACCCCGGGTGCCGGGCTCGGCCTCGGCCTGGCGATGCTCTGGTTCAGCCTGCTCGTGCTCATCCCGCTCACCGCCATCATCGTCACCGCCGGCGAGGGCGGGTGGAGCAGCTACGTCGACGTGCTCGCCAGCGACCAGACCTGGGCGGCCGTCAAGCTGACGGTCACCCAGGCATTGATCGTGACCGTGGTGAACGTCGTCGTCGGCACGACCATCGCCTGGGTGCTGGTCCGGGACCGGTTCTGGGGGAAGTCGGTGCTCGACGTGATCATCGACGTGCCGTTCGCGCTGCCGACGATCGTGGCCGGTCTGGTCCTCCTCTCGCTCTACGGCCCGCAGAGCCCGCTCGGGCTCGAGTGGGCCAACACCGAGCGGGCGGTGATGCTGGCGCTCGCCTTCGTCACGCTGCCCTTCATCGTCCGGACGGTGCAGCCCGTCCTCGAGGAGCTCGACCACGACGTCGAGGAGGCGGCCGCCTCGCTCGGCGCGACCCGGGGCACCATCGTGCGCCGCATCATCCTGCCGAGCCTGGCCCCGGCCATCGCGGCAGGCGCGGCGCTCTCCTTCGCGCGTGCGATCAGCGAGTACGGATCGCTCGTGCTCCTGTCCGGCAACCTGCCGTTCCGCACAGAGGTCGTCTCCGTCCGGGTGCTGAGCTTCATCGAGAACGGCAACACCCAGTCGGCCGCGGCACTGGCCTCGGTGATGCTCGCGGTGGCCCTCTTCGTGATCGTCGCACTCGACATCGTGCAGAGGCGGGTGGCCAACCGTGGTTAGGGTCTCGACTCCCGTCCGTTGGCTGCTGCGCACCGTGGCGGTGGGCTATGTGTTCTTGCTCGTCGCCTGGCCGGTCTCCCTGGTGGCGGTACAGACCTTCGAGGACGGCTTCTCGAACTTCGTGGGGATCTTCAGCGACGAGAACACGGTGGCCGCCCTGCAGCTCACGCTCATGGTGGCCCTGTGGGCGGTGGTCATCAACCTGATCTTCGGTGTGACCATCTCGATCCTGCTCGTACGCTACGAGTTCCCCGGCAAGCGGGCGCTCTCGGCGCTCATCGACATCCCGCTGTCCGTCTCACCCGTGGTCGTCGGCCTTGCCCTGCTGCTGGTCTACAGCGGCCGCACGGGCTGGTTCGGACCCTCCATCGAGTCGGCGGGGTGGCAGGTCATCTACGACTCGCCCGGCATGATCATGGCGACGTGCTTCGTGGCGCTGCCCCTCATCATCCGTGAGGTCGTGCCGGTCCTGACCGAGATCGGTGACGACCAGGAACAGGCGGCGCGCAGCCTCGGCGCCAGCGGCCGGCAGACCTTCCTGCGCATCACCCTGCCCTCCATCAAGTGGGCTGTCATCTACGGCGTCGTGCTGTCCCTGGCGCGCTCGCTCGGCGAGTTCGGTGCCGTCAAGGTCGTCTCGGGCAACGTCACCGGTCGGACCCAGACCGCCACCTTGATCGTGGAAGCCAAGTACCAGAACTTCGAGCAGACGACGGCGTACTCCGTGGCGTTCCTGCTGGCCTTCGTCAGCATCGCCTGCCTCGTCGTCGTCGCCTTCCTCCGCCCGCAGCACGAGATCTGAGGACCAACACCATGAGCATCGACGTCAAGAACGTCACCAAGAAGTTCGGGGACTTCGTCGCCCTCGACGACGTGTCCGTGTCCCTGCCCAAGGGGCAGCTCACCGCTCTTCTCGGCCCGTCCGGAGGTGGCAAGAGCACCCTGCTGCGCATCATCGCAGGGCTCGACAACGCCGACTCGGGCTCGGTGAACATCGAGGGCACCGACGCAACCCGGCTGCCGCCGCAGAAGCGCAACGTCGGCTTCGTCTTCCAGCACTACGCCGTCTTCAAGCACATGACCGTGGCCAAGAACGTGGCGTTCGGCCTCGAGATCCGCAAGCGGCCCAAGAGCGAGGTCGAACGGCGGGTGAAGGAGCTCCTCGAGCTGGTGCACCTGTCGCAGTTCGCCCATCGGCTGCCCTCGCAGCTCTCGGGCGGTCAGCGCCAGCGCATGGCCCTCGCCCGGGCGCTCGCTGTCGAGCCCTCGGTGCTGCTGCTGGACGAGCCGTTCGGCGCGCTCGACGCGAAGGTCCGCAAGGAGCTGCGCGACTGGCTGCGTCGCCTCCACGACGACGTGCACGTCACGACCGTCTTCGTGACGCACGACCAGGAGGAGGCCCTCGAGGTCGCCGACGAGATCGTCGTCATCAACAACGGACGAGTGGAGCAGGTCGGCAGCCCCGACCAGCTCTACGACGAGCCGGCCAATGACTTCGTCATGTCCTTCCTGGGCGAGGTCACGCACCTGAGCGGAATCTCCCTGCGCCCGCACGACATCGAGCTGGAGTCGGCGCCCCGGCTTGCTGGAGGCGTCGAGGGCACGATCTCGCGCATGCTGCGGATCGGCTTCGAAGTGCGCCTCACCGTCCTCACTGTGGACGGCGAGGAGGTGTCCGTGGTGGTGTCGCGCACCCATGCGCGATCCCTCGGGATCGCCGAGGGCAGCACCGTCTGGCTCACACCTGCGGCCGGGGCCACCGTGATTCCCCGCATGGCTGCCGTGGGCTGAGCCGCTGAAGGGGCCCCGTCCCCGGGTCCGACCGACTAGCGTTCGAGGGTGGACACGACGACCAAGGAGGAGCTCTGGGCCGCGGTCGAGGCATTCGACGCGGAGGCCGCGGAGATGGCCATGGCCAAGCTCCTGTGGGACGTCCCCCTGTCGGGGGCAGTCGCCGGCGTCGTACTGCCCTTCCTCAAGGAGGTCGGTGACCGCTGGGAGGCGGGCACCCTCTCGGTCGCGCACGAGCACTTCGTGATCGACATGCTGCGGCGCAAGCTCTCGACGCTCTCCTCCATGCCGCCCCAGCAGCTCCTCGAGAAGGCGTCGGCTCCGTCACCGGTCGTCCTCCTGGCCTGCCCCGCCGGTGAGCGCCACGACATGGTGCTGCTTTGCGTGGCCCTGATGTTGCGCGAGCGGGGAGCTCGGGTCCGCTTCCTCGGCGCCGACACGCCCATCCCGGCGGTCCTCACGGCCGCACGTGCCGCCCATGCGGACGCCGTGGTGCTGGCGGCGACCCGGTCCACCGCCTTCACCGCCCACACCACGACGCTGCGACGACTGGCCCAGGACCACGCCCTCTACGTCGCGGGCCGGGGCGCGGACGAGCAGACGGTCGCCGAGATCGGGGCCACGGCCCTACCGGACGAACCGGTGCGCGCCGTGGTGTTCCTCGTCGGCGCGCTCACCGAGATCACCGGGAGCTGGTGAGCGCGGAGGATCCGGCGTCGCCCCGTCTCAGCCCGCGAAGGCGGAGCGTCCCTGCACGGCCGAGGTGACGAGGTCGTTCTTGGGCAGTGACTGGCCGCCCTGGACGGCGGCTGCCCATGCCTCGGTCGTGCCGACAGCGGCGAAGTTCGAGTGCAGCAGCACCATGAGGGCCTCGTGGAGGACTTCGGCACGTACCTTGCCCATCTCGTTGGCCAGGTGGATGGCACCGGTGGCGTCGGAGAGGATCTCGGCGGCCAGGCCGAGCCCCTCGGCCTCGACGGCGGTCGCGAAGTCGCAGTTGTTGGTCATGAAGCCGGCGATGGTGATGGTGTCGACTCCTTGGCCGGCCAACCACTCGGCGACGTCGGTGCCTGCGAAGACGCTGCCGTTGACCTTGCTGATCCTCTTCCACGACGGCTGGAGCCGCTTCTCGACCTCGGGGTGCAAGGCCCAGCCCACCGAACCGGCCCCGAACAGGGGAGCGCCCTCGGGGTACTCGTGCTGCACCACCACGACGGGCAGGTCGTGGTCGAGCGCGAGGTCCATCGCGCGAGTCACGTTGGCCAGGGCCTCGTCCCGCGGCGGGTGCTGGATCTGCAGGGGACCCTCGAAGTACTCCTGCTGGACATCAACGACAACGAGGGCTCGGCGGGGGCTGCTCATGGTTCTCCTCAGTGGTGGGGGTCAGGGACAGCCTGACGCGCCATCGACAGGTAGCGTGAGCGGCTGTCGAGACCACCTTCGATGAGATTGGGCCAAGGATGCAGATCGGTGTGCACGCCTTCCCCCGCATGACGATGTTCCACCTCGCCGCGCCGTTGCTCGTGTTCGGCGAGGTCGCCCGCCTCGGGCTGGCGGCGGGGTGGCACACCACCGTGTGGACCGAGGACGGGCGGGCCATCCGGACTGCCGAGGGCCTCCTGGTGGACGACGTCCGTGGTCCCGCGAGCGTCGCCGACGCCGACCTCCTGGTGTTCCCGTCCTGGCCGAGCGACCTGCCACCCGCCGGCCCTGAGCTCACGTCCCTCGTCGGCGCGGCCCATGCGCGCGGAGCCACCATCGCCGGCCTCTGTCTGGGAGCCTTCCCGGTGGTGGACTCCGTGCCGCTCGCAGGCAGGAGTGTCGTGACCCACTGGGCCGTGACATCTCAGCTCGCGGAGCGGCAGGCAGGCGTCGTCGTCGACCCGGTGGCGCTCTACCTCGACCATGGCGACGTCCTCACGTCCGCCGGGACCGCCTCGGCGCTGGACGCCTGTCTGCACATCGTCCGGTCGCGCCTCGGCGCCGCCGCTGCCACGACGGTGGCCCGGCACCTCGTCATCGCGCCGCACCGGGAGGGCAACCAGGCACAGTACGTCGATCGGCCGATGCCGGAGCCCGGCGGCGTCGGTCACCTGGGTCCGACGTTGGACTGGGCGCTCGTGCACCTGGACCGCGACCTCGGCGTCGCAGAGCTCGCGGACCACGCCGGGATGAGCCGTCGGAACTTCACGCGTCGGTTCGCCGAGGTCACCGGCACGACGCCTGCGAGATGGGTGCTCGCTCGCCGACTGGACGAGGCCCGCAGCCTCCTCGAGACCACGTCCTGGTCCATGACACGTATCGCTGTCGCATGCGGCTTCCAGAGCGTGGTGACGTTCCGGCAGAACTTCGTCTCGGCGTACGCCACCACGCCGAGCTCCTACCGTGAGAGGTTCACCTCGTCCGCGAGGCCGCGGGCCATCGCCGCCAGCGCGCGGTCGAGCTCGGCGTCGGTCACGCCGCCGAAGCCGACGACCAGCCCGCTCATCCGGGCGGTGCGGCAGTAGGCCGAGATCGGCGAGACGTCGAAGCCGGCGTCGCCGGCGGCGGCCCGACCGCGGCGGACGGCGGCGGCGGGCAGCAGCCAGGTCGAGTACATGCCGGCGGCGGGGCCGGCCGGCTCGCCGTACGGCGCGAGCACCGCGGCCACGCGCGGGGCCCGGTCGGCGTAGACCCGGCGAGCGGTGCGGACCACCTTGTCGACCCAGCCCTCGCGGAGCAGGGCGAGCAGCGCGCGTTGGGCGGGCCAGGACGGCATGTCGTAGGTGTGCTCGCGATGCGCGACGAGGGCGGGGAGGAGTGCCGGCGGCGGCACCATCCAGCCCACCCGTAGGCCAGGTCCGACCGACTTGGACGCGGTGCCGAGGTAGGCCACCCGGGTGCGGTCGAGGGACGCGAGCGCCGGGATCGGCGCGACGTCGTAGCGGAACTCGGAGTCGTAGTCGTCCTCCACGACGAACGCGTCGTGCTCGCGCGCTGCGGCGAGGAGGGCGAGCCGGTCGGTGGCTGGCATGACGTGGCCGAGCGGGTGCTGGTGGGCGGGCGTGACGTAGGCCGCGGCCAGCCCCGGCATCGCGATCGGCCTGGAAGGCGGCAGGTCGACGACCTCGCGGCCGGCGACGCGTACGCACTCGACCGCCGCGCGGTAGCCGGGATCCTCCACTCCGATCGGCCCGCCCGGCAGGTGGGGGAGCAGCTGGCGGAGGCCGTCGGTCGTGCCTGAGGTGAGGAGCACCTCGTCCGGGTCCACGGTCAGTCCTCGAGTGCGGCCCAACCGCTCGGCGATCGCGACCCGGAGCTCGACGATGCCGCGCGGGTCGGGATAGCCCGCCGGCGGCGTCGCCGCCGACACCTCCCGCCAGGCGCGTCGCCAGCCCGCAGCGTGCCTCGGGTCGATCCAGGGGGAGCCGAGGTCGAGGGTGATCAGGTCAGGGGTGACGGGGCGGTGCGGGCGGCGCCGGGCGGCAGCCGGGGGAGCCCCGCCCGAGGCCACGAAGGTGCCGGCGCCCTGCTGGGTGGTGACCCAGCCCTCGGCCAGCAGCTGGTCGTAGGCCTGCTCGGTGACCGCTCGGGCCACCCCGAGGTCGGCCGCCAGCGCGCGGGTGCTCGGGAGCCGGTCGCCGGGCGCGAGGGACCCGGCGACGACGAGGTCGCGGACCTGCGTCGACAGCTGTACGCCGAGCGGCTCGCGTCGGTCGCGGTCGAGCCGGACGGGCAGCGTCTTCATCAGAAGTGTCCTGTAGAAATCGTCGGAAAGTGGCTCGTGACCACGGGCCAATAGTTGAGCAGGCTAGTGCCATGTCCCAGCTGTCGCCCACCCCCAGGACCACTCCGACCCGCGAGTCGGAGCGCGCGGTCGGCCAACGGAGCCGGATGCTGGCGCTGGTCGGTGACGCCCTGGTCGCCCACCTCGGTGTGGTGGTGACGCGCGACGGGACGACCCACCCCGTGGTGCTGCCGACCGCGTTCGCGGTCGATCCCGACGGGCCCGACGACGACGGCACCCTCTACCTGCACGGGTCGACCGGTGCCGGCTGGCTGCGTGCGGCCATCGCCACCGACGTGTGCGTCACCGTCACCGAGCTGGACGGGCTGGTCGCCTCTCGGTGCGGGTTCGGGCACTCGATGAACTATCGGTCCGCGGTGGTCATCGGCCGCGTGCGCGTCGTCGACGACCCGGCCGAGCGTCAGCACGCACTCGACCGGATCATCGACCACATGGTCCCGGGACGGGCCGCCACGCTGCGGGCCGCGACGCGCAAGGAGCTGGCGGCGACCGCCGTCCTCGCCCTCCCGCTCCGGGAGGCCTCGATGAAGGAGCGCGCCGGCGGCCCCGAGGACACACCCGACGACGTGGCCACCGGCGTCTGGGCCGGTCACATCCCGCTGCGCCGGATCGCCCTGCCGCCGGTCAGCGCGTCCGACTCCCACGACGAGGTCCCCGCGGACGTCGTCTCGCGCGCGAAGGCGCTCGGATGAAGGCGCCGGCCGGGAGCGGCTCGCTGTCGGTCCTGCAGGGCACCGCACTGACCCTCGCGGCGGTGCTGGGCACCGGCGTGATCTCGCTCCCCGCCCTCGCCATCGACGCGGCGGGTCCCGCCTCGCTCGTCGCGTGGGCGGCGCTGCTGCTGGTCTCGGTGCCGCTGGCGGCGACGTTCGCGGCGCTGGGGGCGCGTCACCCCGACGGAGGAGGCGTGTCGACGTACGCCCGGCTCGCGTTCGGCGAGCGCGTGGCGACGATGGTCGGTTGGGGCTTCTTCCTCGCGATCCCGATCGGGGCACCGGTCGCGGCCGGCTTCGCCGCTTCGTACGTCGCCGACGCGGCCGGCGGCGGACGGAACACCGAGGTCGCGGTTACCGCCGCGGTGATCGCGGTCGTCGCCGTCCTGAACTGGGTGGGCATCCAGGTGTCGGCACGGGTGCAGCTCGGCATCGCCGCCGTGATCGCCACCCTGTTGCTCGTCGCCATCGTCGTGTCGCTGCCGCGGGTCGACGTCGACAACCTGACGCCGTTCCTGACGCACGGCTGGTCGGGAGTCGGCGCGGCGGCCGCGCTGCTGGTGTGGGCGTTCGCGGGGTGGGAGATCGTGAGCTCGCTGTCCGCGGAGTACCGCGACCCCCGCCGCGACATCGGCCGCGCCACCGCGACCACGCTCGCGGTGGTCACGGTGCTCTACCTCGGGATCGCGTTCGTCACCGTCGCCGTGCTGGGCGGCGCGGCCGGGCGGGCCCCGTTGGCCGACCTGCTGGCCGGGGCCTTCGGCGACTGGGCGCGACCACTGACGACCGTGGTCGCCGTACTGCTCACCGTCGGCGCCATCAACGCCTACTTCGCGGGTGCTTCCCGACTGGGGGTGTCGCTGGCGATCGCCGGCGCGGCGCCGCGGTGGCTGGGTTCTGACGTCGGCGACGGCCGTCGTACGCCGCGACACGCGCTGGCTTTCGTCGCCGGCCTGGGTCTAATGGTGACCGTGGGCGAGGCCGCGCTCGGGCAGCCGACCGACGCCACGCTGCTGGTCACGACGGGGACCTTCGCCCTGGTCTACGTCGTCGGGACGGCGGCCGCCGTACGACTGCTGCCCGGCGGCTGGCCCCGCGCAGCGGCGATCGTGTCGTTCGTCGCGTCGGTCGGGCTCGTCGTGCTGACCGGCCCTGCCGTGCTGCTGCCTCTCGCGACCGGGCTGGCCGGGCTGTGCTGGACGCTGCGCCGATCCTCGAGGGCGAGCGTGACGGTCGGACTGCCGGTGCCGGTGCCGTCAGCGGGTGACCCGACCTAGCCGGAGCCGGCGAGGTCGACGCGGTGCCAAGGCTCCGTGGCCATGTGACGCCGCCCGCCGTTCGCGCAGTAGCGAAAGCGGGTCAGTGTCAGCGAGTCGAGGACCACGTCATGTGAGAGAGATCGCCGACGCTGTTCCGCCCAGTCGACGAGACCCCGCGAGTCGAGGATCGGCGCGGCGAAGTGCACGACGCTCGCATACCAGATGTCACGCTGCAACTCCTCGAACCAAGCCAGCGGGCCAAGGGCGTCGCTTAGTCGGCGCATGAGCTCCCATGGCGCCTCATCGACGGGCTCGGCCTGCACCATGACCGCGCTGACTGACAGCGTCACTCCGGTGAGGCGCAGTCGGATGGGCGGCGACTCCCTGCCCACGTGCTCCAGTGCCGCGACCCAGGCCGCGCTGATCTCGTCTGCAGGGCTGGCGGCTTCTCGGTAGGGCTCCAGCGCGCGGACCGTGAAGTGACTCGCATCCGCCCGACCAGTCTCGAAGTGGCCCGGACCGGCATGGACCAACGCCTCGTCCATCACCTCTGTGAGGACACCGCGGGATCGCTCGCCCGGGAGACAGACGACACTGACCGGCCAGCGTCCACCATCGACGGGGGGTTCGTCCTGACGGTGTCTCCCACTGAGGAGAGCGGGGACCGCGTCGCTGAAGAGACGGTCGAAGACGGAGTGGGTGGAGTCCGCCGGCGACACGGCAGGGACGCTACCTCGGCGTGAGTTCCGGTCGCGGCAGATGGGCGCGCTTCTAGACGCAGGTCCAGCAGTAGACCGTTTGGTTCGTTCGCTTCGCTTCTTGTGCAAGGGCAGCTAGGTCGCGGACGACCTGAAGCAATTCGTCAGGGTCGGCTGCGCCCCAGAACTCCTCTGTACGCACCCACGGAACCATCGCAGCGGCGAGGGTTGTGTCATCCGCCGAGGCCAGCGCGTCGACGAGCCCGCTGGAGACCACAACAACGGTCCTCTCGCCACCCTCCCGCGATGCAACGACCCGTCCCCACCCGATCTGATCACTGATGTCGTCATAGGCCTGGCCGGTGAGAAGTTCCTCGAGCGTGGTTGCTTGTACTAGCGGGTCGAATCCCGCGTCAACAACTGTCGGCAAGGAGCCCGGTCCGCCGTCGCGATCGATGATTGCCGCGGCTGCACCGTCGTCGGTGGCGATGAAGTAGTCGAAGAGAACGCCCACGCTGGGATCCTATGAGCGGACACCGAAAGCGACGATCATCGGTGCGGGCTCAGGCGGTCGTTGCAACACCTCGGGTAGTGAAGTGCCCGGAATTCGCCACCCTGGCGCGTCCCTACCAAGAACTCGACGCCTACTCGACCCCTCCGTCGCTTGTGCGGCGATAGCGACCAAAGAGGGCAAGCGCAGCGAGAGATGGTGCGTCCTTGAAGCTGCCAGTCGCCACCATCTCCCAGAGTTCGTCCTCCGCGACCCAGCGCGTCACGAGACCCTGTTCGGTGTCTTCGAGTGCCTGCTCTCCCGGGATCAGGTCCGTGGCCAGCACGACGTGGAACCCCTGGTTGCTGTAGCCGTATGCCTCAAACAGGTGCCCGATGATCTTCATCGACCCGGCGCGCAGCCCCGTTTCCTCGCGCAACTCGCCCCGGGCGAGTTCCAGGGGCGCCACGTCCTCCTCGGTCTCCCACGACCCTTGGGGGAACTCCCAGTACCGGCCCTGCACGGGGTACCGGTACTGCTCCACCAAGTGGAATCCACCGTCCGCGTAGGGGATCACCAACGCGAAGTCAGGCTTCTCGACGACACCAAAGATGCCCGCCCGACCGTCGAGGGAGACAGTCTTGTCCTCCCTCACAGTCATCCACCGGTTTTCGTAGACGACGGCGCTCTCCACCGCGATGAGTTCAGGCTCCCGACCAACATCAGCTGTCATGGCGCGGAAGTTAGCAGGGCCGCCGCCAGGCCTACGCCCGCCTGACCTCGGCACATCCGGACATTCGAGAAGCCGCTTGTTCGATGAACCCGCGAACTGCCCGCCGTTCCACGCTCAGAAACGCGTGGATCATCTGTAGTTGGTGAACTGCACCGCGAAGTCGTAGTCCTGCGACTTCACCAGCTGCTGGACCGCCTGCAGGTCGTCGCGCTTCTTGGAGGAGACGCGGAGCTCCTCTCCCTGCACCTGGGCCTTGACACCCTTGGGGCCCTCGTCGCGGATCAGCTTGGAGATCTTCTTGGCGTCCTCGGAGGTGATGCCCTCCTTGAGCACGATGTCGATCTTGGAGACCTGCCCCGACTGGCGGGGCTCGGAGGCGTCGAGGATCTTGAGGCTCTGGTTGCGCTTGATGAGCTTGTCCTGGAAGACGCTGAGCACCGCGCTGGCGCGCTCGTCGGCGGAGGCGGTGATCTCGATGGCCTTCTCGCCCTTCCACTCGATGCTCGCACCGGTGCCCTTGAAGTCGAACCGGTTGGCGATCTCGCGAGCCGCCTGGCTCAGAGCGTTGTCGACCTCCTGGCGGTCCAGCTTGCTCACGATGTCGAAGCTCGAGTCAGCCATCTTGTGCCTCCTTCGTGTGGGGCTGCCGGGTGACCCGGCGATTCGTAGCGGTGTCCGTGCCTTGCTATTGTTCCGCACGGCCCGGCAGGTTGCCCGAGCGGCCAAAGGGAGCTGACTGTAAATCAGCCGGCAACGCCTACAGAGGTTCGAATCCTCTACCTGCCACACCTCACTCCCGGACTCGCGCAGCGGGTCCGGGAGTGGTCATTTCGGGACACATTCCTTGACCCGGTGCCGCCGGTCTGCGTGACTTCCCGGGTGAGTGACGTGACGTCGACCCCGAGCGGTGGGGCCGGACCGGACGCCGAGTGGCTCGACCTGGAGTGCCGACGCCTGCTGGAGTTCGGTCGCCGTGTCATCCACCCCCTCGGCGGTGCCGCGTGGCTCGGCGAGGACGGATCGCCCGACCTCGGCCGCCCGGTCCACACCTGGATCACCAGTCGTACGGTCCACGTCTACGCGCTGGGCGCCCTCTTGGGCGTGGAGGGCTGTACGCCGATCGCGACCGCGGCGCTCGCCGGGCTGCGGACCACGTTGCACGACGACACCCACGGCGGCTGGTTCGGTGCCGTTGACGCCGACGGCGCACCCGTCGGCACGGGCAAGTCCTGCTACGACCACGCCTTCGTCATGCTGGCGGGCTCGACCGCCCTGACTGCCCGGCTGCCGGGCGCCGAAGAGCTCATCGGCGAGGCGACGCAGGTCTTCCAGCAGCGCTTCTGGGACCAGGGACGAGGCCGGGTCCTCGACGAGTGGGACCGGGCCTGGACCGCGCCAGCGCCCTACCGCGGGCTCAACGCGGCGATGCACTCCGTGGAGGCGATGCTGGCGGTGGGCGACGCGACCGGCGAGGCCGTCTGGCACGACCGGGCAGGGCGGATCTCGGAGTTCGTCGTCGGGCTCGCGACGGCGTATGACGGCCGGCTCCCCGAGCACTTCGGGCCGGACTGGACGCCCCACCTCGAGCTCAACCGGGACCGCCCCGACGACCCCTTCAAGCCGTTCGGCGCGACCGTCGGCCACGGCCTGGAGTGGTCGCGGCTACTGCTGCACGTCGAGGCCACCCTCGGCACGGACGCGCCAGCCGGCCTGCTGGAGGCCTCCCGCCTCCTCTTCGACCGGGCCGTCGCCGACGGCTGGCAGGTCGACGGCGCGCCCGGGTTCGTCTACACCACCGACTGGGACGGCACACCGGTCGTACGTGCGCGCATGCACTGGGTGGCCGCCGAGGGGATCGCGGCCGCGGCCGCGCTCCACCGACGCACTGGGGAGGGAGCCTTCGCCGAGCGGTACGCGGAGTGGTGGAGCTACGTCGTCGAGCACGTCCGCGACGCGGCACGAGGCTCGTGGCACCACGAGCTCGACACCACGAACCACCCGCAGGCGTCGGTGTGGCCGGGCAAGCCGGACCTCTACCACGCGGTACAGGCCACGCTCCTCCCGCGTCTCCCGCTGGCGCCGGGTCTCGCCCGAGCGGTGGCCTCGTCCGCCTGGGCGTGAGCAACGGCATGATGGGCCCATGACGGACGCACAGCCGCGGGTCCTCGTCGTGGGCGAGGCGCTCGTCGACGTCGTCCCCGACCTGGACGGCCGGCCCCAGGACCTCCCCGGCGGCAGTCCCGCCAACGTCGCGATCACGCTTGGCCGGCTCGGGCGTGACGTGCGGCTGGCGACGGTGCTGGGAGAGGACGCCCGTGGGGAGCTGGTGACCTCCTGGCTCGAGGCGAGCGGCGTGACGGTGCTCGCCCAGCGGCCCGCCAGCGGACGTACGTCGAGCGCGGCCGTCACCCTCGACGCCTCCGGTGCCGCGACCTACGACTTCGACCTCGCTTGGGACCTCAGTGAGGTGCCGCAGGAGGACTGCGACGTCTTCCACGTCGGCTCGATCGCGACGGTGCTCGAGCCGGGGGCCGACGTCGTCCTCGACGCGGTCCGAGCGCGGCACGGCCGGACCCTGGTCTCGCTGGACCCCAACGCCCGACCCGCGCTGACGCCCGACCGGCGCGCTGCTGTCGCCCGGATCGAGGAGCTGGTCGGGCTCTCCGACGTGGTCAAGGTGAGCGACGAGGACCTGTCCTGGCTGTTCCCCGGGCACCACCCGGTGGAGACCGCCACCCGCTGGGCGACGCAGGGGCCCGGCCTCGTCGTGGTCACCCGTGGCGGTGAGGGTGCCGTCGCCGTACGCCCTGACGGCACCATGCTCGACGTGCCAGGGGTCCCGGTGCTCGTGGCGGACACCGTCGGTGCCGGCGACACCTTCAGCGGAGTCCTGATCGACACCCTGCTCTCCCTCGGGGTGAGCGGCGCCGCCGGAGCCGCGGCTCTGCGCGCGCTCTCCGACCGCGACGTCCTCGACGCCGTCAGCACCGCCGCGATCGGTGCCGCGATCACGGTCTCGCGTCCCGGCGCCGACCCGCCGCACCGGGCCGAGCTCAGCGCCGCCCTGGGCGCAGGTGCAGGTCCCGAGGGCGAGGAGTGACCGAGCAGATCCACGACATCGGCAGGCGCCGGGCCTGGGTGATCTGGCTCGTCGGGCTCGCGGTCTACATCCTGGCGGTCTTCCACCGCAGCTCGCTCGGCGTCGCCGGGATCATCGCCTCCGAACGGTTCGACATCAGCGCCACCAGCCTGGCGACGTTCACCGTGCTCCAGCTCGTCGTGTACGCCGGGATGCAGGTGCCGGTGGGCGTCCTGCTGGACCGCTTCGGCTCGCGCGCGCTGCTGGTCTGTGGCCTGGTGCTGATGACGGCGGGACAGCTCGGCTTCGCCTTCTCCGAGTCCTTCGTCGGCGCCGTCGTGGCCCGCGCGGTGGTGGGCGCTGGTGACGCGATGGTGTTCGTCAGCGTGATCAGGCTGGTCACGGCGTGGTTCCTCGTGCGGCAAGGACCCATGGTGACCCAGCTGACGGGGCTCTCCGGCCAGATCGGCGCGATCGCCGCGGCCGCGCCGCTGTCCTACCTCCTGCACGAGCTCGGCTGGACGCAGGCGTTCGCGCTGACCTCGAGCGTCGGCGTCGTCCTGCTGGTCGCGGTGCTCGTCCTGGTGAAGGACTCGCCCTACCGCCGTGACGAGGTGGTGGCGATCAAGCTCCGCGCCCTCGCCGAGTCGGTCCGTACGGTCTGGGGAAACCCGGGCACCCGGCTGGGCATGTGGTCCCACTTCGTCTCCCAGTTCTCCGCCACCGTCTTCACGCTGCTGTGGGGCTACCCGTTCCTCGTCCAAGGACTCGGTTGGACGACGGGCGGTGCGAGCACGCTGTTGATGGCGATGACGGCCTGGGCCGTGGTGAGCGGGCTGGTCCTCGCCCGCCTGGTGGCGCGGCTGCCCTACTACCGCTCGTGGATCGTGATCGGGGTGGTCATCACGATGGTGGTGCCGTGGACCGCGGTGCTGCTGTGGCCGGGCGCGGCGCCGGACTGGCTGGTGGTGGCGATGGCATTCGCCACCGCGAGCGGCGGTCCCGCGGCGATGGTGGCCTTCGACCTCGCGCGCTCCTTCACGCCCACCCAGGCCATCGGCCGGGCCAACGGTCTCGTCAACGTGGGCGGCTTCACGGCCTCGCTGCTGACCATGGCCCTGATCGGCGTGGTGCTCGACCTGTCCGAGCCGCGCGGCATGGACGCCTACACGCTCGGTGACTTCAAGCTCGCGATGGCCGTGCAGTACGTCTTCTGGGCACTCGGCGTCGTGCAGACGCTGCGCTACCGGCGGCGCGGGCTCGCCCACCTCGCCCGCGTGCACCCGGGCTCGATCGAGCAGATGAAGGCCGGCCGACCGTTCGTCCACCCAGGCATCGGCACCGAGGGTGTGTAGGCGTCTACGGCCTACCGCTCACTGGAACGAGACGAACCGGACGTCCGGCAGCGAGCGCCGGACCTGCCCCGCGCGCATGCGCGGGACGTCCTCGTCGTAGAAGATCTTGAACCCCATCGTGAACTTCCGGGGCACCGCGACCCCGTGGTAGGTCATCATCTTGTCCGCGGGGTTGCCGAACCCGTCGATGTGCTGGACCATCGCCAGGCCTTCGCGGCGGCGTACCTTGCGGATGTCGGGGACCATCCCGTGGGTGAACTGGTGGACGACGAACAGCTTCTCCGGGAGTCCGTGGTCGCGGGTGAGACGCGCCAGCCAGCCGGCGGTGCGGTTGATCTCCCGGGCCGAGACCGACCCGATCGTCTGACCGGGGAACTCGGCAGGCCCCACGCGCCACTCGGGGTCGAGGGCCAGGCCGACCCACGGGTCCTGCAGCGCCCACTCCCACCGCTTGGCCACGGTGAGGAAGTCGCTGCGGCCGGGTTGGAGGTCCAGCACCAGCAGCGCCCCGTTGCGGTGGGCGGCGTCGATGTAGGACTGCACGCGACTGTGGAGGACGTCGTGCGCATGGTCGCCGTCGGTGCCGGGGTGGTCCTCGCCGTCGGCCACGGTGACGATGAGCTCGTAGACGGGGAGCAGTCGCTCCTTGCCGCGCAGGAACCGTCCGCCGGCACGACTGATCCGTTGGAAGGCCTGGTCCGGGTCGGTCTCTCCCAGCACGCCGAGCGATCCGGTGCCGGCAGTGCCGTAGTAGGCCGTCAGGAACCGCTGCTTGCCGAAGACGGTCTGTCCACCGCCGGGCAGCCACGTGACCGTGCGCTCGGCCGTGCTCGCGGACGCAGGCACAGGTCCTGCCGCAGACGGCGGCGACGCGGTGAGCAGCGGGATGGTCAGCAGTGTCGTGATGAGCGCGGCGACGCGCGCCCGAGTCCCCCGAGTCATGGAGGCGAACCTAGCCGCTCCGACGTGGGTCGGGACGGCGGCGCACCGTTCGCTGTGAGCCGGTCAGCCGACCTTGCGGTACTTCCGGTGCATCGTCTGCCGGGTGACGCCGAGGAGGGTGCCGATCTCGGCCCAGCTCAGTCCGGCGTGGCGCGCCCGGCGTACGGCGACCTCCTCGCGCCGTGCGAGGTCGCGCTTGGCCTCCCGCACGGCGGCCAGCTCGGGGATCACGCCGCCGTCGTCGTCCGCATCCACTGAGGTCTTCACGAGTGTCAGCATATGCTGACGATGCAAACGGGCGAACTGCCGCGCATGTCGAGAGGCTGCCCGGTAGGCGCCGTCAGGAACAGGAGATGACACAGATGCCGCACGTGCAGCCGGTCGCCCGCCGACTCTTCGACCTGACAGAGCCGATCACGTTGGTGAACTTCTTCGCCGAGGAGCCCCACGAGGCCATGGCGGCGCTCGGCTTCAACAACTACTGGGACGGCTACTTCGCCGGACGCGCTGCTCCGCTGGGGCGTGTCTCGGCCGAGGTGGTCCACGCCGCTTTCTACAGCTTCGCTGAGGGTGAGGTGGCGCGCCACATTCCCCAGGTCTGGGACACGACCACGCCGGAGGCGGCGCACGCGGCGCGCGAGAAGGGGTGCGTGGCAGCGCTGCGGCGGATCCTCGGTGACCTCGTGGACGGTCCTGGGCTCTCACGCGCCGCCGATCTCCTCGCCAGGGCCGCGACCAGTGCCCCGACGGAAGGACGGGTGATGTACGCCGCACTACGCGTGCTCCCGATGCCGCAGGAGCCGGTGGCCCGGCTCTGGCACGCGGCCAACACGCTTCGCGAGCACCGCGGGGACGGCCATGTCGTCGCTCTCATGTCTGAGCAGATCGGCGGGACGGAGGCCCACGTGCTCAGCGCCCTCGACATGGGCATCTACCCGGCAGAGTCGTTCGGCCGGATCCACCACCTTCCGCGGGCCAGGCTCGCTGAGGTCATGAACGGCCTGCGGGCCCGCGGCCTCCTCGATGACGCGGGCCACCTCACGGACGCTGGGCGTGCGACGAAGGATCGGATCGAGTCCCTCACTGACGCACTGGCCGAAGCTCCCTACGGCGGCCTCGAGCCGCTCGAGGTCGACCAGCTGATCGCTCTGCTCGAGCCCGTCGCCACGAGGCTGCGGGCCACAGGGTCGAGATAGGCGCGCTCAGCCGATCTCGCCATCCCCGTCGGAGTCCAGGTCGCCGGTCGGGTCCTCCGCGGCCGCGTCCTCGAGGTACGCCCCGCCGACCGGGTGTCCTTGCCAGGAGACCATCCGCCAGCCCGCGTCGAGGTCCCCCTCGAGCACGATGAGTGCGGTGTTGTGGAGCGGCTGGTGGGCGGGCGGGGCATCGGGGTGCGGCTCCATCCGGGTGGAGACCCAGGTCCGCAGGGCGGCGCCGTGGCTGACGATGAGCGCCGCGTCGTGGCCGGCGTCCACGATCCGGCGGACCGCGGCGTCGAAGCGCTCCAGGAACTCCTCGCCGGTCTCGGCGCCGGGCATCCGGTGCGTCAGGTCGCCCTCGAGCCACGTCGCCACGCAGCCGATGTAGCCGGCGACCGCGTCGTGGTCCTTGCGCATCTCGAAGTCGCCGGCCTGGATCTCCTCGAGGCCGTCGAGCTGGGTGAGCTCGATGTCGCGATCCTCGGCGGTCGGTGCCGCGGTCTGGTGCGTACGCACCCGGCTGGAGACGTAGATCGCGTCGATCGGCTCATCGGCCAGGGCCCGGCTCGCCGCCACGGCCTGGGCGCGGCCCAGGTCGGTGAGGTCGACGCCGGGGTGCGCGGTGTCGAGCTCACCGGACACGTTGGCATGGGTCTGGCCGTGGCGCATCAGCAGCAGTCGCACGTGGAGTCCTAGGTGTTGAACTGGGAGGTCTTGGACGAGGCCAGCTCGCGCGCCTGCTCCAGCGGCACGCTCTCGAGGGCCTCGGTGATATCGGTGCCGACGTGGGTCACCTCGGGGCCGCGCTCCAGGGGGACGAGCGTGTGCACGAGCCGGTCGTCGTAGGTGTGCACCATCGTGAACGCCTGAGCGGCGTCGACCCCGGAGACGAAGCGGTCGACCGGTGCCGGATCGGTGGTGTAGCAGCTGGCCGAGGCCACGGATACCGGTACGCCGGCGAACGTCGACCACGTCGACAGGTGGAGATGGCCGGCCAGGATGCCGCGGACGTCGGTGCCGGAGATGACGTCGGCGAGCGCCTGCTGGTCGTGCAGCTCGATCAGCTCCGCCGCGCGCAGCATGGGAAGCGGGAGAGGAGGGTGGTGCATCGCGAGCAGCGTGCCGTGCTCGGCGGGGGTCGCGAGCACGTCGGCCAGCCAGGCCAGCTGCTCGGGCCGGAGGTCGCCGTGGTGGTAGCCGGGCACGCTCGTGTCGAGCGCGACGATCCGCAGGCCGTCGACCTCGTGCACCCGGTCCTGGAAGCCGTCGTGGTCGGAGTCGAAGAGGCCCCGCGCGAAGGGGGCTCGCTCGTCGTGGTTGCCCATCGTCCAGACGACGATCGCGCCCATCGCCGCCGCCGCCGGCTCGACGATCGAGCGCAGTGTCTCGTAGGCGTCGGGCTCGGCCCGGTCGGCGAGGTCGCCGGTGAAGACCAGGGCCTGAGGCGCCGGAACGACGACCGCGAGCCGGTCCAGCGCGCGACGGAGGTTGGCGGTGTTGTCGACGACCCCGTGGTGAAGCCCGCCGCTGCCCATCAGGTGCGGGTCCGAGAGGTGCGCGACGGCGTGCCGTGGGGCGACGTACTGACCGAGCTGTTTCACGGCGCCAGCCTAGGAGACGGCCGGCACCCTCCGGGCCCGCGCGCGGTCGGCCGGCATCGTCACCGACGCGTGGACCTCGAGCATCGACTCGACGGTGGCCGACCACGGATAGCGCTCCGCGCGCTCCCTGGCGGCCGTACGTCGGCTCGCGGTCGGTCGGGAGGCGACGTCCAGCACCGCGTCGGCGAGGGCGCCGGGCTCGGGGTCCGCCCACGCGCCTGAGGTCTCGTCCACCAGCTCCCGCGCGCCGCCGCGGTCCGCGGTCACCACCGGCGTCCCGGACGCCAGCGCCTCCAGCACGGCGAGTCCGAAGGTCTCGCCCGGGCAGACACTGAGCGCGACGTCGGCGTACGCCAGCGCCCGGCTGAGTCGGGCGGGGGAGTCGACGTACCCCCGGAACCGGATCGGCGCGCCCGCGGCGATCTCGACCAGCTCGTCGCGGTGCGGGCCGACCCCGTAGACGTCCATCCGCACCGGGACACCACGGCGGTGCAGCTCCACGCCGGTGGCCACGGCGAGGTGCGGGCTCTTCTCACGCGACAGCCGGCCGGCGTGCACCAGGCGGAGCACCGCGACAGGGCCGCGCGAGTGCGGGCGGAAGGTGTCGAGGTCGACCCCGAGCGGGACGCGTACCACCGGGCAGCCGGCGGTGTCGGCCACGTCCTGGAACTCGTCCCGGGCGTAGGCCGAGGTCACCACGACGGAGTCCACGCTGCGCACCAGCAGGCGGTTGAGCAGCCCGACGGAGACCTTGGACGTGGCGTCGAGACCGGTGCGGAGCGCGAGCATGTCGTCGAGCCGCTCGTGGGAGAGCAGCACGGAGCCGACGCCGTTGCGCCGGGCCCAGCGGGCGACCGGCAGCAGCGTGAGCTTGTCGCTCAGCTCGACGGAGGTCGGCTGCCACTGATCGAGCACCTCGGTGACCCGCCAGGGCTCGACGATCAGCCGGTAGCCGCCGCCCACCCGGGGGGCGCGTAGCTGGACGACGTCGCCGAGGGGTGTGGTCGTGCGGGTGTCCTCAGGTCCGGGCACGACGAGGAGTCGACGGCACCCCGCCGCCGCATATCCCGCACCGAGGGCACGGAGCGCGGTCCGCATCCCTCCCGAGGCAGGTCCGACGAAGTTGGCCAGCTGGGCGATGCGCATGGCCGCACGGTGGCGCAGCCAGGTGAACGGACGTCTAAGCCGGGCCGGCCGTCAGTGGGCCGGGAGGATGCGCCCGGTGACCTCGCCGAGCGCGATGCGGCCGCCGCTTGTGCCGGGGGCGGTGTAGCGCAGCGTCACCTCGTCGCCGTCCTCGAGGAACGTCCGCTCGCGGCCAGCCACGGTGAACGGCTCCTTGCCGCCCCAGCTCAGCTCCAGCAGTGACCCGCGCTGGTCGCGTTCGGGGCCGGAGATGGTGCCCGACCCCCACAGGTCGCCGGTCCGGATGCTGGCGCCGTTGACCGTGGTGTGCGCGAGCATCTGGGCCGGCGACCAGTACATGGTGCGATAAGGCGGTCGGGTGACGACCTCGCCGTCGAGGACCACCTCGACCTCGATGTCGAGGCCGGCCGGTCCGTGGACGTGCAGGTAGTCGAGGACCTCGGGGTCGTCCTGGCCGGGCAGCTCGGTCCATGCCGCGTCCAGCGCCGCCATCGGTGTGACCCATGCGCTGATCGAGGTGGCGAACGACTTGCCGAGGAACGGCCCGAGCGGGACGTACTCCCACGCCTGGATGTCGCGCGCCGACCAGTCGTTGAGACCCACGACACCGAAGGTGTGCTGGGCGAAGTCGGCAGTGGCGACGCGCTCACCCATGGCCGACCCGACGCCCACGACGAAGCCCAGCTCGGCCTCGATGTCGAGCCGCTGGGAGGGGCCGTACGCCGGCCGCTCCTCGGTGGGTGCCTTGCGCTGGCCCATCGGCCGGACCACGTCGGTCCCCGAGACGACCACCGTGCCGGAGCGTCCGTGGTAGCCGACCGGGAGGTGCTTCCAGTTGGGCAGCAATGGCTCCTGGTCAGGACGGAACATCCGCCCCACGTTGGAGGCGTGGTGCTCGGAGGCGTAGAAGTCGACGTAGTCACCGACCTCGACCGGCAGGTGCAGCTCGACATCGGTCAGTGGGTGCAGGTGGAGGGTGGTGCGGGCCACGTGGACGTCGTTGCCCAGCACCTCCATGATCCACTCGCGCGCCGCCCGCCACTCCTCGGGGCCCAGGGCCATGAAGGCGTTGAGGGTCGGGTTGCGCCAGGCCGCGGCCAGCCCGGAGGCGGCGCTCTGCCCCTCCGCGGAGGCGAGCTCCGCGACCGGGGCGAGATCGAGCACGTGCTCGCCGATCCGGACCCCCACGCGCGGCTGCTCGCCGGGCCGGGAGAAGACGCCGTAGGGGAGGTTGTCGAGGTCGAAGAGGGAGCCGGCGGCGCCCTCGACCCAGGTCGTGTCGGTCACGGGTGCTCTTCCAGGGCAGGGCTCGCAAGAGGGCTGGGGTCGGGGGAGACGAGGCCGAGCGCGACCAGGTCGTCCAGCGGCTCGGTCACCGAGCAGGAGCCGAAGGAGGTGAACCAGCGCCGGGCCGAGGAGAGGTCGGCGCCGGCGAGGGCAACGCCGTCACGCTGCTCGAGGGCATCGGCCGCGTCATGGGCGGATCCGCCGTCCCACAGCGACTGGGTGGCGGCCATGACGTTGAGGAAGCCGTGCGCGCCACCGCCCTCCGGGTCGTGGCGCACCCCGCGGTGCAGTCCGGCGGTGGCCTTGAACGGGGTCTCCCGGTCGAGCGCCGCGTCGATCCACGCGGCGACCGTGCCCGCGTCGGGGATCAGGTCGTGGTCGACGTTGCCGAGGCGGAGCTTGAGCCGGTGGCCGCAGGCAGCGACCTCGTCGGCCGCCGTGAGCCAGGCGGGGGTGACCGGGCCGGGGATCTCGACGAAGACGGGTACGTCGACCTCCGCCGCGCGTGCAGCAGCGTCGATGCGGCGTACGTTGCCGGCAGGGTCGTCGACGTCGCGGACCGCCGCCTCGAGGCCGGTCAGCCGCAGGTCCTTGCGGGCCGCGAGCGCAGCCACCCCCTCGACGGCCCCGGCGCCGGTCGTCAGCACGACCGAGACCGGGAGGCCTGCGGGGACGGACCCGAGCTGCGTGTCGGTCACCACGAACGAGCCCACCAGGTCGGCGTACCACTCGGCACGGCGGTCGAGGAAGGCCTGCAGTGCCTGTAGGAGCTCGGCGTTGCCGGGCGGGAAGATCGCGGCGTCGTCGACGAGGCCGCGCCACTGATCTGGCCACGGGGTGGGACTGACAGGTGCGGGAGGGGGAGCCACGGGGATACTCTAACCACCAGATAGCGGACATGTGTGTCCGATGATCGGACAAATGGAAGGGAACGTGATGGCCCACTACCGAGCACTCGGCCGGCTGCCGCGCCAGCGCCACACCCAGCTCCGTGACGAGGACGGCCACCTGTTCCGCGAGGAGCTGATGGGCGAGGAGGGCTTCTCCTCCGACTCCTCCTTGCTCTACCACCGCGGGGTGCCGAGCGCGATCACCGACAGCACGGTCTGGGACCTCCCCGACCAGTCGCGCACGCCCAACCACCCGCTCAAGCCGCGTCACCTCAAGCTCCACGACCTCGCGACGGGCACCTGTCCCGTCGAGGGGCGCCGGCTGGTCCTGGGCAACAACGACGTGCGGATCGGCTACGTCGTCACCGGCACCGACGCCTCGCCGCTCTACCGCAACGCCATCGGTGACGAGTGCGTCTACGTCGAGTCCGGCAGCGGCACGGTCGAGACCGTCTTCGGCGTCGTGCCCTACCGGGCCGGCGACTACGTCCTCGTCCCGCGCGCGGCCGACCACCGCTGGGTCCCGGCCGAGCCCTCGCGGCTCTACGCGATCGAGGCCAGCTCCCACATCCACCCCCCCAAGCGTTACCTCTCGCGGTTCGGCCAGCTCCTCGAGCACGCGCCCTACTGCGAGCGCGACCTGCACGGCCCGACCGACCTCGAGGCGCTGGTCGAGCGGAGCCGCGACGTCACGGACGTCGAGGTGCTGGTCAAGCACCGCACGAGCGCCGGCATCGTCGGCACCCGGCTGACCTACGCCACGCACCCGTTCGACGTGGTCGGCTGGGACGGCTGCCTCTACCCCTACACGTTCAACATCGAGGACTACATGCCGATCACCGGCAAGGTCCACCAGCCGCCGCCGGTGCACCAGGTCTTCGAGGGCTGGAACTTCGTGATCTGCAACTTCCTGCCGCGCAAGGTCGACTACCACGACCTCGCCATCCCGGTGCCGTACTACCACTCCAACGTCGACTCCGACGAGGTCATGTTCTACGTCGGCGGTGACTACGAGGCGCGCAAGGGCTCGGGCATCGGCATCGGCTCCATCAGCCTGCACCCGGGCGGGCACGCCCACGGTCCGCAGCCCAGCGCCATCGAGGCCAGCCTCGGCGTCGAGTACTTCGAGGAGTCGGCCGTCATGGTCGACACGTTCGCGCCGCTGGAGCTCGGCGAGGGCGGCCTGGCGGTGGAGGACCCGGCGTACGCCTGGACCTGGGCTGGTCGCGGACCGGACGCCTCCGACGACGTCGGCCGGGACGACGGCGGGCCCGCGGTGTTCAGCAACTCGTGACCTCTCGTCCAGCGCGCCCGAGAGTGTAATGATGTAATCATGGACGACGGGGGCTCTCTGTATGACGCGATCGGTGGCACGGACGGACTGCGGAGGCTGAGCGACAGCTTCTACGAACGGGTGCTGGCCGACGAGGTTCTGGCCCCCGTCTTCGCCACGTTCACTCCCGACCACGTCGAGCACGTGGCCATCTGGCTGGGCGAGGTGTTCGGCGGCCCGGCGCGGTTCACCGAGGCCCACGGCGGCCACCAGGCGCTGTTGCGCAGCCACCTCGGCCTGCGGATCCGTGACGAGCACCGGACCCGGTGGCTCGAGCTGATGGGGGAGGCCGTCGACGAGGTGCTGCCCGGGCAGCCGGTGGTGCGCGATGCCCTCATGGCCTACTTCGGGTGGGGCACCGCGATCGCCCAGCAGGTGTCGCAGGAGCCGGTCGGCACCGACCTGGGCGACCCCGGGCCGATCCCGCGGTGGACGCGTCAGGGCCTCGTGAAATAGGGGGTAGGCGCTCAGGAGGTCCAGGCGCGCCACAGCGCGGCGTACTCCCCGTCCAGGTCGAGGAGCTCGTCGTGGCTGCCGAGCTCGACGATGCGTCCGTCGATCACCACCGCGATGCGGTCCGCGTCGTGGGCGGTGTGCAGGCGGTGGGCGATCGCGACGACGGTGCGACCCTCGAGCAGGTTGTTCATCGATCCCTCGAGCGTCCTGGCGGTCCGCGGGTCGATGAGGGACGTGGCCTCGTCGAGCACGAGCGTGTGCGGGTCGGCGATGATGAGGCGGGCCAGCGCCACCTGCTGCGCCTGTGCCGGGGTGAGCGCGAAGCGTCCGGAGCCGATCATGGTGTCGAGGCCCTGTGGCAGGCGTTCGACCCAGAGCAGCGATCCGACTGCGCTCAGGGCCTCGTGGACGGCCTCGTCGGTGGAGTCCTCCCGGGCCAGCACGATGTTGTCGCGCACCGAGCCGATGAACACGTGGTGCTCCTGGGTGACGAGCGCGACCTCGGTGCGCAACACCTCCAGGGGCAGGTCGACCAGCTCGACGCCGCCGACCCTCGCCGATCCGGTGCGGGGACGGTTGATGCCCGACAGCAGGCGTCCGAGGGTCGACTTCCCCGACCCGCTGGGCCCGACGATGGCCAAGCGCTCGCCCGGGCCGAGGCGGAGGTCGACGCCGTGCAGCACGTCGTGTCCTTCCCGGTAGGCGAAGCGGAGGTCCTCGCCGACGAGGTCGACGCCGTCCGGCAGGCGGTCGCCGGCTGTGCGGTCGGGCTCGACCTCGGCGATCCCGAGCAGCCGGCTGGTCGACGCTGCTCCGACCTGCAGCCGGTCGACCTCACCGATGAGCCGGTCCAGTGGATCGGCCAGCGCCTCCACGTACAGCACGGCCGCCGTGATCTGCCCGAGGTCGACCCAGCCTCGGGAGTAGGCGTAGGCGCCGACGAGCAGGGTGATGACGCGCGGCGTCTGGAAGGCGAAGTTGAGGGCGGCGAAGAGGATGTTGCGCAACGACATGGTGTAGCGCTCCGCCTGTGCCGACACCTCGATGTCGTCGTCGCCCGCCCCGACCCGCAGACCGGAGAGGCCCAGCGACTCGAGGGTGCGGGCGCCCTCCACCGTCTCGGTCAGCGTGGTGTTGATCCGTGAGTAGGTGGACCCCTCGGTGATGTAGCCCTTCGGTGCGCGCCGGAGATAGGTACGCACCGCCCAGCCCGACGTGGCGAAGGTGAGCAGCGCGGGCACGGCCAGGACCACCGAGTTGAGCAGCATGGCGCCGATCGAGAGGACCACCGTCAGCAGCGAGATGATTGCCATGGGCACGCCGTACTGCACCGAGCGGCTCATGGTGCCGACGTCGCGCGTGACCCGGGTGACGAGGTCGCCGGTGCTCGCGCTCTCGACGGCTCCGAGCGGGAGCCGCAGGATCGTCCGGACGATGAACTCCCGCGCGGTCGACAGCAGGTCCTGGCCGAACAGCGTGGAGGTCCGCTGCGCGACGAAGGTGAACGCGGCCTGCGCCATCACCACGACGATGATGACGAGCGCGAGCTGGCCGAGCGGCCGTCCCGTCCCGTCGACGGTCGTGTTGACCAGCTCGCCGAGCAGGCGCGGCACGATGAGCCCGGCGACGGCGGCGAGGCCGTTGAGCACCACGAGCGCCGCGAACGCCTTGCGACGGCTGGACAGCAGGTCGCGGAAGAAGGCGAGCACCTCCCGGTTGCCGGCCACCGGCCACCCCCGCTCGGGGTTGCGGGACGCGGTGTAGACGTCCTCCGCTCGCTGCCGACGCAGGTCGTGGCGCTCCCAGAACGCGTGCGTACGCTCACGCCACGTGCCGCCGACCGGAGGGACCAGCTCGGGCGGGATGACCGGCGGATCGAGCGTGCGGTTGCGCCAGGTGTCGGGGGAGGTCGCGAGGAGGTCGGTCACGACGAGACCCCCTCGTCCACGTCGTCCAGCGACCGGACCACGACGTCGCGGTATGCCGCGTCGTTCTCGAGCAGGTCGGCGTGCTCGCCCTCGGCGACGACCAGTCCGTCCTGGAGGAGCACGACCCGGTCGGCGTGGTGCAGCCAGAGCGGGGAGACGCTGCACACCACGGTCGTACGCCCCCTCCGCAGCTCGGCGACCCGCTCGGCGATGCGGGCCTCGGTGTGGGCGTCGACCGCGGACGTCGGCTCGACCAGCACGAGGATCGGCGCGTCGGCGGCGAGCGCCCGTGCGAGCACGACCCGCTGCCGCTGGCCGCCGGACAGCCCGCGGCCGCGCTCGTCCAGCTGGCCCTGCCAGCCCTCGGGCAGCGCGTCGTAGACGTCCTCGGCGTTGGCCACGCGCAGCGCCGCCTCGGCCTCTTCGCGGGTCAGCCGACCGTGGGGGTCGATGGCGTCCTGGAGGGTGCCGGCGAACAGGCTGCTCCCGGTGTCGCTGACCAGCACCTGTCGCCTGACGTCGTCGAGGCGGGCCGCCGAGAGGTCGACCCCGCCCAGCCGCACCCCCCACGCGCTGGTCGCGGCCGCCTCGTCCCGGGCCGCGATGCGCTGCCGGCGGCGCTCCCGGTCGGCGCGTGCCTGACGGGCCGCGCGGCCCTTGAGGCCCGCGCCGTCGTCCTCGCCCACCGGGTCGGTGTCGGGCGGGAGGTAGCGGCCGAGGCGGTCGGCCAGCGCCGAGCTCTGCTCCGGCACGGCGCTCACGACCACGGTCAGGAGTCCGGGCTGGGCGGTGAAGCCGCTGAGCTCGTCGACGATCTCCCGGCGGCCGTCCAGCCGCTGCGGCTCGCCCGGCTCCCGCCAGGGCGGGCGCTGCTCGAAGATCGCCACCGCCCGGCGCGCGCTCACCAGGGCCCGGGTGAACTTCTGGGCGAGCTCGAAGAAGGTGCGGATCGGCCCGACCATGAAGAGCCCGTAGCCCAGGAAGCTCACCAGCTGCCCGACGGTCAGCTCACCCGCGTTGACCTGCCGGGTGCCCAGCCAGACGAGGCTGACCAGGAAGACCCCGGAGAGCAGCACCCCGACCGCCTCGACGGCGGCCTGCCAGATGCCCGACGAGACACCGGCCCGGCGTGCATGCTGCGACTGGTCTGCGTAGTTGCGACCGAACGTCTCCTCGCCGCCGATGCCGCGCAGGATGCGCAGCCCCGCCACGATGTCGGTGGCCATCGAGGTCAGCTCGGAGTTGCGGCTGCGTTCCACCTGCTGGCGTCGGTGCAGTGGTCGAAGCAGCGGAAGTGCGGCCCCGAGGAGCACTGGAGCGGCCACGAGGACGACGACGCCGAGCTGCCACGACATCGACAGCACGATCGCCGCGACGGTCAGGTAGGAGACGAGCTGCGCCACGCCCCGCGCCAGGATCTCGGTCAGCGCACCGAACTCGTCGGAGTCGCTCGACGCCACGCTGAGGACCTCGCCCGTGGGTGAGCGGCGCGGCAGCACGTGGCCCATCTGGGCGATCTTGCGGGTGACCATCTGGGTCGTGCCGTAGAGGCTGATCAGCCAGCTGCGTACGACCAGGGTGTGGAAGACGACCCCGAACACGCCCCCGACCAGGACCACGCCGAGCATCACGGCCGCCCAGCCCAGCAACGCACTGCGTGAGCCCGCGAGGATGCCCTCGTCGACGGCACGGCCGAAGATGTAGGGGCCGAACGTCACGGGCATCAACCACAGCAGGCAGGCGAGGGTCGACAGCGCGATCACCTGCCACTGCTGGCGCAGCATCCACCTCGGGAACGCCGCAGGCGACCGGGTGTCGGGGTCCGGCGAGGGTGCGTCGTCGGTTCCGGTGAAGAACGTCGCGATCCGGGGTGGGAAGTCCTGCATGTCACCTCGACCCTAGGCGTCCTCGGCGCTCCGGCACGAAGCATTTAGGGTTCAGGGCGTTCGGGGCAGGATGGCCGTGTGAGGCTTCTCTCCCAGCTGCGAGACGTTCCCGCCCGACTCCGCAACGAGTCCCGGCAGGTTCCCACCCGCGACATCGACGAGCGGAGAGTCGAGGTCGAGTCGACCGCCCATGCCGCCGCCGGTGCCACCGCCGTCGCCGTCGCCATGCGGCGGGCCATCGGACAGATGGGCGTACGCCGCACCGCGGCCACGCTGACGCGGCTCAACCAGGTCGACGGCTTCGACTGCCAGGGGTGCGCATGGCCGGATCCGGCGCCCGGGCACCGGCATGCGGCCGAGTTCTGCGAGAACGGGGCCAAGGCCGTCGCCGAGGAGGCGACCCGCCAGCTGCTCGACCGCGAGTTCTTCGCGACCCATTCCGTGGAGGACCTCGCCGGGCGCACCGAGTTCTGGCTCGGCAAGCAGGGTCGCATCACCGAGCCGATGGTCCTGCGCCCGGGCGCCACCCACTACACGCCGATCTCGTGGGACGACGCCTTCGTCACCATGGCCGACCACCTGCGCCGTCTCGACCACCCTGACCAGGCGACCTTCTACACCTCCGGCAAGACCTCGAACGAGGCCGCGTTCGTCTACCAGCTCTTCGTGCGAGCCTTCGGGACCAACAACCTCCCCGACTGCTCCAACATGTGCCACGAGTCCTCCGGCTCCGCGCTCGTGGACACCATCGGCATCGGGAAGGGCTCGGTCAGCCTCGAGGACATCCACCAGGCCAAGCTCATCCTGGTCGTCGGGCAGAACCCGGGCACCAACCATCCACGCATGCTCTCCGCGCTGGAGGAGGCGAAGTCCCGTGGTGCCCGCATCATCTCGATCAACCCGCTCCAGGAGGCGGGCCTGGTCCGCTTCAAGAACCCGCAGAACGCCAGGGGACTCACCGTCGGGACCGCGCTCGCCGACCTGCACCTGCCGATCCGGCTCAACGGCGACCTCGCCTTCTTCCAGGCGGTGGGCGCGCTGCTGGTCGAGTGGGATGCGCTCGACCACGACTTCCTCGACCAGTACACCACCGGCTTCGACGCCTACGCCGCCCACGTCGCCGACCTCGACTGGGGCAAGGTCGAGGCCTCGACGGGCCTGACCCGTGAGCAGGTCACCGCTGCGGCCCGCATGATCGCGGAGTCGCCGGCCACGATCACCTGCTGGGCGATGGGCATCACGCAGCACCACAACGCCGTGGGCACCATCAAGGAGATCGTGAACGTCGCCCTGCTGCAGGGCAACATCGGCAAGCCCGGTGCAGGCGTGTGCCCGGTGCGCGGCCACTCCAACGTCCAGGGGGACAGGACGATGGGCATCTGGGAGCGCGTGCCCGAACACTTTCTCGACGCCATCCGCGACGAGTTCGGCTTCGACCCGCCCCGCGAGCACGGGCTCGACACCGTCAGCTCGATAGAGGCGCTGCGCGACGGGAAGATCCGGGTCTTCATGGGGATGGGCGGCAACTTCGTGGGTGCCGCCCCCGACACCGAGGCCACGGAGGCGGCGATGCGCAACGCAGCGCTGACCGTGCACGTCTCCACCAAGCTCAACCGCTCCCACGTCGTGCACGGCGGCGAGGCGCTGATCCTGCCTGCCCTGGGCCGCAGCGAGAAGGACCTCACCGGCGGTCGGGTCCAGCGGGTGACCGTCGAGGACTCGATGTCGGCCGTGCACGCCTCGCACGGTCCCCTCGACCCGCCGTCGGAGCACCTGCGCTCCGAGGTCGACATCGTCTGCTCCCTCGCCCTGGCCACCCTCGGCGAGGACTCGCCGGTCCCGTGGGCCGCCTTCCGCGACGACTACACCGAGATCCGCCGTCGGATCGCTCGCGTCGTCCCCGGCTGTGCGTCGTACGACGAGAAGGTCAACGAGCCCGGTGGCTTCGTGCTGCCGCACCCACCACGCGACAACCGCGTGTTCGAGACGTCGAGTGGTCGGGCCGTCATCACGTCGACGCCGCTCGAGGTGCTCGACGTGCCGAAGGGTCGTTTCCTGCTGCAGACGATGCGCTCGCACGACCAGTTCAACACCACGATCTACGGCCTCGACGACCGCTACCGAGGTGTCAAGGGCGGTCGGCGGGTCGTCTTCGTGAACCCGGACGACCTGCGCGACCTCGGGTACGCCGAGGGAGACGTCGTCGACCTGGTCAGCGAGTGGCGCGACGGCGTCGAGCGGGAGGCTCGCTCCTTCCGCGTGGTCCCCTACGACCAGCCGCGTGGGTGCGTGGCGGCCTACTACCCGGAGGCGAACGCGCTCGTCCCGTTGGACTCCACGGCGGAGAAGAGCAACCAGCCGGTCTACAAGTCGATCGTGGTCAGGCTGGACCGTCCCGGAGAGACGGGCCACCGGGTGAGCTCCTCGCACGGCTCCTCCGACCAGGGTTCCGGCTCGCACCGCGACGACGACCCGCACCACCTGAGCTGACGCAGGCCGGTGGTCGTCCGAATGGAGTCCCGCGCCTGAGGACTCTGGTCCCGCGGGTTCACCCCTCGGGGTAGCGTGGCGAGCGATGACCACCCACATCGACGTGCTCACCTCGCGCGAGGTCCCGCTGGGCGGTCCCCGGGCCATGCGCGTACGACGCACGCTCCCGCAGCGGCACCGATCGCTGATCGGCGCCTGGTGCTTCGTCGACCACTACGGCCCCGACGAGGTCGACGAGTCCGGCGGCATGGTGCTGCCCGCCCATCCCCACACGGGGCTGCAGACCGCCAGCTGGCTCTTCGACGGCGAGCTCGAGCACCGGGACTCCATCGGCAGCCTCGCCACGGTGCGGCCCGGAGAGCTCAACCTGATGACCGCGGGGCGCGGCATCAGCCACACCGAGGTCTCCACGCCCGGCACGACCGTCCTGCACGGCGCCCAGCTGTGGATCGCCCTGCCCGGTGCCAGCCGCCACGTCGAGCCGGGCTTCGAGCACTTCGCGCCGGCCCCGGTGCGTGGCCCGGGCTGGGAGGCGCGCGTCTTCATCGGCTCCGTCCTCGGGGCCAGCTCGCCAGTCACCACCCACACCCCGCTCCTGGGCGCCGAGATCATGCTCGCGACGGGCAAGTCCCTCGAGATCGAGGTCGACGAGACCTTCGAGCACGGTGTCCTGGTCGACGTCGGAGTGGTCGAGGTCGGGGGCGAGCAGCTCAAGCCGAGCGACTTGGGTTACGTGTCCTCGGGTCGGACCACCCTCACCGTGACGGCGCACGAGGAAGCTCGGGTGCTGCTCCTGGGAGGCCCGCCGTTCGGCGAGCCCATCGTCATGTGGTGGAACTTCATCGGCCGCACCCACGAGGAGATCGTCGGCTTCCGCCAGGAGTGGCAGGACCAGATCACCGTCGATGGTGGGATCGTCGAGGCGGGCACCTCCGTCGCGGAGGGACGCTTCGGGAGGGTCGACCTCGACCTGGCACCGATCCCCGCGCCGGAGCTCCCCAACGTCCGGCTCAAGCTCAGGCACTGACCCAGGTGGCGTCAGCAGCGGTGGTCGGCGACGACGGCCTGGGCAGGTGTCCCTGGGGTGCCGGTGACCCGATCAACCTCGCCTACCACGACACCGAGTGGGGGATGCGGGTCTCCGGGGAGGCCGCGCACCTCGAGCGGCTCACGCTGGAGGCCTTCCAGTCCGGGCTGTCGTGGCTCACCATCCTCAACAAGCGCGAGAACTTCCGGGCGGCGTTCGCGGACTTCGACGCCGACGCGGTCGCGGCCTTCGGCCCCGACGACGTCGAGCGCCTGATGGCCGACCCCGGCATCGTGCGCAACCGTCGCAAGGTCGAGGCCGCGGTCACCAACGCTCGCGCCACCGTGGCCCTGCGTGAGCACGGCGGGCTGGAGGCGTTCCTCTGGTCCTTCCGCCCCGAGCCGGGCCCGGCGCCCCTGACGACCGCCGACGTGCCCACCAGCTCGCCCGAGTCGATCGCGCTGTCCAAGGCGTTGAAGAAGGCCGGTTTCGCCCACGTCGGGCCGACCACGATGTACGCCCTCATGGAGGCCGTCGGCCTGGTCGACGACCACCTCGAAGGGTGCCACCGCCGCGGCTGCGCTGTCTGACCCATGCTCCGTCGGCTACCGCTAGCCTCCCGCCATGACGCGCGTGCACGCCTTCTCGCCCGACGATGCCCTGTCCGACCTCGACGCCACCGGCCTGGTGGCCGCCCTGCAGGCCGGCGAGGTCTCGGTCCCGGAGGTCGTCGAGGCGGCGATCGCCCGCACGGAGCAGGTCGACGCGGCCCTCGGCGCCGTGGCGTACGCCGCCTACGACCGTGCCCGTGAGGAGGCGAGGCATCCCCGCGGCGGGTGGTTCGCAGGCGTACCCACGTTCGTCAAGGACAACGTCGACGTGGCCGGCATGCCGACCCAGCACGGCGCCGACGCGTTCACCGCTGCGCCCCAGCAGGCCGACGGTGACTTCGCCCGGATGTACCTCGCCACCGGACTGATCCCGCTGGGCAAGACCCAGCTCTCGGAGTTCGGCTTCTCCGGCGCCGCCGACCACGTGCGCCTCGGCCCGGTCCGCTCGCCGTGGAATCCCGACCACTACGCCGGCGCGTCCTCCGCGGGCTCGGCCGCACTGGTGGCCGCCGGCGCCGTGCCGATCGCGCACGCCAACGACGGGGGCGGCTCGATCCGGATCCCGGCCGCGGTCAACGGACTGGTCGGCCTGAAGCCCACCCGCGGTCGCCTGGCACAGGACCGGATCATGCGTGAGATGCCGGTGCGCATCGTGTCCGACGGGGTGCTGACCCGCAGCGTCCGCGACACCGCCGCCTTCTACCGCGAGGCCGAGAAGGTCTGGCGCAACCCGCTGCTGGCCCCGGTGGGCGACGTCACCCGGCCCGGCCGCGCCCGCCTGCGGGTCGCCGTCGTCACCACCGGCATCGGGCGCGACTGCAGTCCCGAGGTGCGTGAGCTCACGTTGAAGACCGCTGCGCTGCTGGAGTCGCTGGGCCACCAGGTCGAGGAGATCGCCAACCCGGTCCCGGACAGCTTCCCCGAGCACTTCGTGCGCTTCTGGTCGATGCTCGCCCTGGTCATCGCGCGGCGCGGGAAGAAGGACTTCGGCGCGAGCTGGGACCCGACCAAGCTCGACAACCTCACGCTCGGCCTCGCCAAGCACGCGCTCCGCAACCTGCACAAGCAGCCGTTCTCGATCGCCGTCCTGCGCAGGTCCCAGCGGCTCGCCGCCCACCACCGCGCGTCGTACGACGTCACCCTCACGCCGACGCTGGCCACCGAGACGCCGCGCGTCGGGCACCTGCGCCCGGACCAGGACTACGACGAGATCATGAGCCGGCTGATGGACTGGGTGGCCTTCACGCCCCTGCAGAACGCCACCGGTGAGCCGGCGATCTCGCTGCCCCTGGCGACCACCTCCAGCGGGCTCCCGCAAGGCATGATGCTGGGCGCCGGTGCGGGTCGCGAGGCCCGCCTCCTGGGGCTGGCCTACGAGCTGGAGGAGGCGGTCGGTTGGCCGCGGATCCACGCCGCTTGAAGAGGGCTCTGAAGGGGTGTCAGAGGGGCGATCTGAGCCGATTTCTCATCCGTGGTGGGCCGTGTGTATCGTTCTCCGTCGTTGCCCCTTTAGCTCAGTCGGCAGAGCGTCTCCATGGTAAGGAGAAGGTCTACGGTTCGATTCCGTAAAGGGGCTCTGGATCGGATTCCCCCCCGGGGTCGTCCGGCCTCCGCGGCGGGGTAGCTCAGGTGGTTAGAGCACACGGCTCATAATCGTGGTGTCGCGGGTTCGAGTCCCGCCCCCGCTACCACCCACATCTCACCAGCCTCACTCCGCACCACCCGCAAACCCAAGGATCTCCCATGGCCAGCAAGAGCTCTGACGTTCGCCCCAAGATCACGCTCGCGTGCACGGAGTGCAAGGAGCGCAACTACATCACCAAGAAGAACCGTCGCAACGATCCCGACCGGATCGAGCTGAAGAAGTTCTGCCCGCGCTGCCGTGCTCACACGGCGCACCGCGAGACCCGCTGACGTCTCTCCTCATCGCACCCGACCCGACCGAGTCCGCTCGGCCGGGTCGTTGTGTTCTAGGGTCGTGACATGCCCGTCGACCCCTCCCTGGTGGGGCGCCGGTTCCCCGCGCCGGCACCCCTGACCGTCACTTCAGAGCGCGTCGGCGCCTTCGCCGCCGCTGTCGGCCACCCCGGTGCCGCGGGTGACGTGGTCCCGCCGACCTTCCCGATCGTGCTCGCCTTCGACGCCATGCAGGCCTTCCTCGACGCCGAGCAGGTCGAGCTGCACCGCATCGTGCACGGCGAGCAGCGCTTCGCCTACGTCCGTCCGCTCGTGGTGGGCGACGAGCTCAGCGCCACGCTGACCGTGACCGGCGTACGCCAGATCGGCGGCGCCGACATCATCGCGACCGCCAGCGAGATCACCGACGCCACCGGCGCGGTCGTCTGCACCGGCAAGGCCACCCTCGTCCACGGGGGTGCGGCATGAGCGGCGGCGCCCTGGCTGTCGGCGACACGCTGACCGAGAAGGTCTTCACCGTGACGCGCGCCGACCTGGTCGCCTATGCCCACGCCAGCGGCGACCACAACCCGATCCACCAGGACGAGCAGGTCGCGCTCAGCGTCGGCCTGCCCGGCGTGATCGCCCACGGGATGTACACCCTCGCGCTCCTCGGTCGGGCGGTCGCGGAATGGACCGGCGGTGCGGAGGTCGTCGACATCGGCGCGAAGTTCACCAGCCCCGTCGTCGTACCTGCCGAGGGCGGTGCGGAGGTGGTGGTGGGCGGCACCGTGAAGTCGGTCGCCGACGGACTCGTCACCCTCGCGCTCGAGGTGACCTGCGGCGGCCAGAAGGTGCTCGGCATGCCCAGGGCCGTCGTGCGCGAGGGCACGGTCAGTGCCTGACCTGCGCGACCACACCACCCTGCGTCTGGGCGGCCCCGGCCGTGAGTGGGTGCGCGCCACCTCCGAGGCCGACCTCGTCGCCGCGGTGGGGGAGGCCGACGCCGCCGGGACACCCGTGCTCGTGCTCGGCGGCGGGTCCAACCTGGTCGTCGCCGACGAGGGGTTCGACGGCCGGGTCGTGCAGGTCGCGACTTCGGGCGTGCGGGCCGACACCGACGCCTGCGACGTCGACACCCTCGCCCAGTGCGGAGGGGTCGTGCTCACGGTGGCGGCGGGGGAGGACTGGGACGCGCTGGTCTCGTACGCCGTGGCGCAGGGCTGGGCCGGCATCGAGGCCCTGTCCGGGATCCCCGGCGCGGTGGGCGCCACGCCCATCCAGAACGTCGGCGCCTACGGCCAGGACGTCTCCCAGACCATCGCCCGGGTGCGGACGTGGGACCGGGTCGACCGCACGCAGCGCACCTTCGCCGCCGCCGACTGCGGCTTCGGATACCGGCACAGCAGGTTCAAGGCCGAGCCCGGGCGCTACCTCGTCCTCGAGGTTACCTTCCAGCTGCGCCAGGGAGACCTGGCCGACCCGGTGACCTACGCCGAGCTCGCGCGCCACCTCGGTGTCGAGCCCGGGCAGCGGGCCCCGCTGACCGCGGTCCGCGACGCGGTGCTGGCGCTGCGGTCGGGCAAGGGGATGGTGCTCGACCCGGACGACCACGACACGTGGAGTGCCGGCTCGTTCTTCACCAACCCGTTCCTGACGCCGGCCCAGGCCGCCACCCTGCCCGACGGCGCTCCACGCTGGGAGCAGGCCGACAGCACGGTGAAGTCGAGCGCCGCGTGGCTCATCGAGCAGGCCGGCTTCGGCAAGGGCTACGCCAGCGCGGCCGCGGGGGAGCGGGTGAGCCTGTCGACCAAGCACACGCTCGCGCTCACCAACCGCGGCGGCGCCACCACCGAGGAGCTGCTCACCCTCGCCCGCGAGGTGCGCGACGGCGTGGAGTCCCGGTTCGGGGTCCGCCTGGTCAACGAGCCCGTGACGGTCGGCTGCGCCCTCTGACCGCGACCACCGTTCGGTATCTAGGGAGGTTCTGGTCGGGGATCCAGCCAAATCGCCTACCAGAACGTCCCTAGATAGCCCCGGGAGCGCCGCTAGGCCAGCCAGGCGGCGATGTCGCGACGCGCGGTCTCCACCACGTCGCTCGGCGCCCGGGAGGCCTCGAAGGACATCTCGGCCAGCCGGGCCAGGGTCGCGTCGTCGAGGTCGTGGGCCGCGCGCATCGTGGCGTACTGCCCGGCGAGGCGCGAGCCGAACAGCAGTGGGTCGTCGGCGCCCAGGGCGACCGTCGCCCCCGCGGCCAGCAGCTGCGGGAGCGGCACCGACGTGAGGTCGGAGTAGATGCCGAGCGAGACGTTGGAGACCGGACAGACCTCGAGCGCGACACCGGCGGCCACGATGCGGTCGAGCAGCTCGGGGTCCTCGGCGCTCCGTACGCCGTGCCCCAGCCGCTGCGCGCCGAGGCTGTCCAGGCAGGCGCGGACGTGGTCGGGCCCGCGGAGCTCGCCACCGTGCGGGACCAGGAGCAGGTCGGCGCGCTCGGCGATCCGGAAGGCGCCTGCGAAGTCCTCGGTGCGTCCACGTCGCTCGTCGTTGGACAGCCCGAACCCGACGACGCCGCGATCGGCGTACTGCGCCGCGAGCCGGGCCAGGGTGCGGGCATCGAGAGGGTGGCGGGTGCGGTTGGCGGCGACCACCACGGCCATCCCCAGCCCGGTGCGCTCGGAGGCGTCGCGGACGCAGTCGAGCACCAGGTCGGTGAACTCGGTGATGCCGCCGAAGCGGGCGGCGTAGCCGCTCGGGTCGACCTGGATCTCCAGCCAACGCCCACCGTCTCGGACGTCGTCCTCCGCGGCCTCCAGCACCAGGCGGCGTACGTCGTCGGGCGTGCGCAGCACCGAGCGCGCCACGTCGTAGAGCCGCTGGAAGCGGAACCAGCCCTTCTCGTCGGCGGCGCTGAGCTGCGGCGGCCAGTCCTCGACCAGGGAGTCGGGCAGCGCGATCCGGTCGCGCTCGGCCAGCTCGAGCAGGGTCTCGTGCCGCATCGAGCCGGTGAAGTGCAGGTGCAGGTGGGCCTTCGGGAGGCGGGACACGTCGCGATGCCGCTCCACCTCACCCGCCATGCGAGGGATCGTAGGGGGCGGCCGAGAGCGAGGCGTGCTGCGGTTCGGCGCCTCGGTTCGACGGAGGCTGGATCGGGCCCGTATGCTTCCCGATTGGTGGTTGCGCCAGATGCTTCGGCATGCCCCCAGAAATGGGTGATCGACCACCGGAGGGCACTAGCTCAACTGGCAGAGCATCGGTCTCCAAAACCGAAGGTTGGGGGTTCAAGTCCCTCGTGCCCTGCGAAGAATCACTGCACCAGCGACAACGAGTAAGGTGGAAGACGTGGCCGACGGCAACGCGGTTCAGGACCGGCGCGACTCGCGCGGCGACGACCGTGGGCGCACCAGCCCCGTCACGTTCCTGCGCCAGGTGGTGGCAGAGCTCCGCAAGGTGGTGTGGCCCACCCAGCAGCAGCTGGTGACCTACTTCTTCGTGGTGCTGGTCTTCGTCATCTTCGTGATGCTGCTGGTCTCGATGCTCGACCTGGCGTTCGGCAAGCTGGTCTTCGAGATCTTCACCGGTGGCAGCACCCAGTAACCACGACGGAGCGGTGAATCCACTGCTCTGATCCCCGCCGGGCCAGCCCGGCCCCGGTCCCGGTGACCGGACCCAGCAAACGATGTACGGAGTGAGACGTGTCGGAGAGCAATGACGTGGACCAGGTCGAGGACCAGGTCGAGTCGCACGACCAGGCGACCCCGGAGGACGCCGACGTGGACTCCGTCGAGGACACCACCGCCGACGTGACTGTCGAGGACGAGGCCGCCGTCGAGGGCGAGAGCGCCGGTGACGACGCCGAGGGCGACGAGTCCGACGAGGCCGACGCCGAGGAGCCCGTCGACGAGGCTGCCGACGAGGCAGCCGACGAGAACGACCCGCTCGAGGCCTTCCGCCGCGAGCTCTGGGCCAAGCCGGGCGACTGGTTCGTCGTGCACACCTACTCGGGCATGGAGAAGCGGGTCAAGCACAACCTCGAGAACCGCATCATCTCCCTCAACATGGAGGACTACATCCACGAGATCGTGGTCCCCACCGAGGAGGTCGCGGAGATCAAGAACGGCCAGCGCAAGATGGTCACGCGCACCGTTCTCCCCGGCTACGTCCTGGTCCGCATGGACCTCACCGACGAGTCGTGGTCGGCCGTGCGCCACACGCCGTCGGTCACCGGCTTCGTGGGCCACAGCCACCAGCCCGTCCCGCTCAGCATGAGCGAGGTCGAGGACATGCTGGCCCCGGCCGTCGTGGCCGTCGCTGAGGCCGAGGCCGCCGCCTCCGGTGAGAAGGGCGCGTCCACCACCCCGCGCAAGCCGGTCGAGGTCGCCGACTTCGACGTGTCCGACTCGGTCATGGTGGTCGACGGTCCGTTCGCCACGCTCCACGCGACGATCACCGAGATCAACGCCGAGTCGCAGCGCGTCAAGGCCCTCGTCGAGATCTTCGGCCGGGAGACCCCGGTCGAGCTGAGCTTCAGCCAGATTCAGAAGGTCTGAGCGCAGGACCGAGCTTGCTCGGTCCTGGTCAGCGAAGAGGTTGAGGAGCGTCGGCACGGACCCGAGCGAAGCGAGGGGATGTGTGACGCGTCTCGAAACCCACCCTGAAGGCTCGATTTCACAGAGAAGACGAGCCCGGGCGACAATGAAGTAGCAACAACCCGTGGCAGAGGGCGAGTGCCCTCGTCGTGACCACAAGAGAGAAAGAGAAGGCAATGCCTCCGAAGAAGAAGATCGCCGCACTGGTCAAGGTGCAGCTGCAGGCCGGTTCGGCCACCCCGGCTCCGCCGGTGGGTACGGCGCTCGGCCCGCACGGCGTCAACATCATGGACTTCTGCAAGGCCTACAACGCCCAGACCGAGTCCATGCGCGGCAACGTGATCCCCGTCGAGATCACCATCTACGAGGACCGCTCGTTCGACTTCATCACCAAGACCCCTCCGGCCGCCGAGCTGATCAAGAAGGCCGCCGGACTGTCCAAGGGCTCCGGCGTCCCGCACAAGGACAAGGTCGGCAAGCTGACCAAGGACCAGGTCCGCGAGATCGCGACCACCAAGCTGCCTGACCTCAACGCCAACAACATCGATGCGGCCATGAAGATCGTCGAGGGCACTGCGCGCTCGATGGGCGTCACGACCGACTGACAACGCCTCTCCGGAGGCATGTGGGAGAGCCGCGCTGGCTCGCCGACCACTCCACTCTCGGACGCGCTCGCCGCGTCCAGCAAACGAAAGAGAAGACCATGCAGCGCAGCAAGACCTACCGCGCGGCGGCCGAGACGTTCAACCAGGACGAGCTCTACGCCCCGCTGGCCGCCATCAAGATCGCCAAGGGCGGCTCCAAGAAGAAGTTCGACGAGACCCTCGACGTCGTCATGCGCCTGGGTGTCGACCCGCGCAAGGCCGACCAGATGGTCCGCGGCACCGTCAACCTCCCGCACGGCACCGGCAAGACTGCCCGCGTGCTGGTGTTCGCCACGGCCGAGAAGGCCGAGGCCGCGCGTGAGGCCGGCGCCGAGTTCGTCGGTGGCGACGAGCTGATCGAGAAGGTCGCCGGCGGCTGGCTCGACTTCGACGCCGTCGTCGCCACGCCCGACATGATGGGCAAGGTCGGTCGCCTCGGTCGCGTCCTCGGCCCCCGCTCGCTCATGCCGAACCCGAAGACCGGCACGGTGACCCCCGATGTCGCCAAGGCCGTCACGGACATCAAGGGCGGCAAGATCGAGTTCCGCGTCGACCGCCACGCCAACCTGCACTTCATCATCGGTAAGGCATCGTTCTCCGAGACGCAGCTCGCGGAGAACTACGCTGCCGCCCTCGACGAGGTGCTGCGTCTCAAGCCGGCCAGCTCCAAGGGCCGCTACATCAAGAAGATCACCGTCTCGACGACGATGGGCCCCGGCATCCAGGTCGACCCCAACCGCGTCAAGAACGTCGCGTCGGAGGACGAGGCCGTCCAGGCCTGAGCCTTGCCGTTCCGGCCCGGTCGCCCCTCTGGGGTGGCCGGGCCGAACTGCTTCTCGGACGGCCGTTTCGGTGTGGAAGCATCGGGTAGGAAGTCCGCACGATCCCGCACGTCCAGTCGTCGTCCAGTCGTTCTGTCCCAGGAGACACCCATGCGCGTCACGTCCCTCGCTCGCCGTCTCGGCACCGCCGCCCTGGTGCTCTCCATCGGCGCGAGCCTCACCGCCTGCAGCGACGACGGGGGTACCACCGACTCCTCGAGCTCGGCCACCGACGAGGGCACGGACGACAGCGCCGACGAGTCGACCGAGGAGCCGAGCGAGGACGAGTCCGAGACGCCCGACGAGGCATCGCTGGCCGAGCTGACCAGCGACGACTTCTACCCGTCGGTGATGGCCGCGATGCGCGAGGCCGAGAGCTTCAACTTCGAGACCGTCGCCGGCGTCGCCGGGCAGGAGCAGAAGATGGCCGGTCAGGCCCGGTTCAGCGACGCGGGGATCGAGATGATGGCCTCCAGCACCGGGGCACAGGCCATGGAGATGATCCTCCTGGGCAAGGCCATGTACATGAAGTCTCCCGACTTCGGCACGGGGGACAAGTGGATCAAGATCGACCTGAGCGACCCCGACTCGTTGTTCGGCATGATCGGCAAGGCCGCCGACCCTGAGGTGATGTTCAAGGCCATGGAGTCGCCGAAGAAGCTCGAGCTGCTCGGCACCGAGGACGTCGACGGCGTGCCCACCAACCACTACCGGATCACGATGGACCCGAGCCAGTACCTCAAGGCGATGGAGTTCCCCGCTGCCATGGCGGACATGCTGCCCAAGGAGCTCGTCACCGAGATGTGGGTGGACGGCGACAGCCTGCCGCGCAGGTTCACGCAGACCATCGAGGTCCCCGCCACGGCCGGTGGCGCGCCCACCTCGACCACGACCGAGGGCACCTACTCCGACTTCGGCACGGACGTCGAGATCGAGGCCCCGCCGGCCGCCCAGGTCACCGAGGCGCCGGGAATGTGACCCACGTCCGGGGCGGTGCCGCGGACAGTGGCACTGGTCCCTGGCGCCGGCGCCGCCTGATCAGCACCGCTGATCAGGCACCGCTGCTCACTCGCGGAAGATCCGCTCGTCGATCAGCTGCTCCTGGACGTCGGTGCCCTCGGCGTCGAAGCGGCCCTGGTCGAAGCGGGTCCGGAACTGCAGGACCGCTCCGTCCCGACCGAAGCGGTTCTTCTCGATCGAGAGGACCGCATAGTCACGGAAGCGCTCCGCGTTGCCGACGTCGTACGTCAGGTGGTGCCGCGCGACGATGTCGAACTTGTTGTTGAGCACCAGCACCACGTCGGCCTCGTACGCCAGCGCACTCGAGCCGCGCAGGTCGTTGGAGCGCATCCGCCGGCCGGAGCGTAGTGCCTCCTTCTCGGCGGCGGCGATGGCCAGCACCGGGGCGCTGATGTCGATGGCGAGGTCCTTGAGGCCCTCGACCACCTCGGTGGAGCGCGCGTCGTCGTCGGTGTGGGACGACTTCACCTTCTGCATGTAGTCCACGACCACCAGCGGCGTGGTCCCGGCCAGCTCGCGGACGGCCTCGACGGCAGACTGGATCGCGGCGAGGTCGGTGCGGGTGCCGGTCGAGCGGTGGAGGAAGAGCATCTCCGAGTAGTGGGACACCTTGGCCAGGGCCTCGACGCCGGACGGCACCGACTCGAGGCGGTGGTCCAGCGAGCTCACCCAGAGGTCGTCGAAGATGGAGCGGATGCTGTTCAGTCGCACCTGGTCGGACTCGTCCAGCTCGCCGGCCTCCATGGCGAGGAGCTTCTGCGTCATGTCCTCGGCGTCGTGCTCGTAGGAGAAATAGAGGACCGGTCGACCGGAGGCGGCGTTGTTGCGGGCGATCTGGAGCGCGAAGGTCGACTTGCCCAAGCCCTGCGGGCCGGCGAGCAGGATGAGCGATCCCGCGCGCATGCCGCCGCCGATCAGCGGGTCGAGCCCGCCGAAACCGGTCTTCCAGACCCGCCCGGCAGCGTTGCGTCCGGTGAGCATGCGTTCGTCGCTGCGGGCGAGCGAGGCCCCGACGGTCGTGAGCTGTTGATCCACGCCGACCATCGAACCAGTCTTGGGCCACCCGCGGGAGCCGAATGCAGCGAATCGCTCGAGGTCGCACCGATTTGTCGGGTCCGGCAGTGGACGCGTACTGTTCCGTCTCGAAACCCAAGACCGCAGGTGGTCACGAGCTCCTCGCCCGTGACCGAAGGTTCGCAGCAGCGGACGGCCGGCGCAGGTGACAGAGCAGCGGCCCTCGCCGCATCCACGCCCTGAGCCTGTGCTCGGGGCGTTCGTCGTCTGTGGGCCGGACGCCGGTGGTCCACCCCGGAAGGAGACCCATGGCGCGGCCAGAAAAGACTGCCGCCGTTGCAGAGATCGTTGAGTCCTTCAACGACTCCGCCGGCGCTGTGCTGACCGAGTACCGCGGTCTCACCGTGAAGCAGCTGCAGGACCTGCGGCGCTCCCTCGGCGAGAACGCCAACTACGCCGTGGTCAAGAACACGCTCGCCAAGATTGCCGCCACCGAGGTGGGAATCGAAGGCTTCGACGACCTGTTGACCGGCCCCACCGCCATCGCCTTCATCAATGGAGACGTGGTCGAGGCCGCCAAGGGTCTGCGTGACTTTGCCAAGGCCAACCCCGCCCTTGTCATCAAGGGTGGAGTCCTGGACGGCAACACCCTCGACGCTGCCGAGGTCGCCAAGCTGGCTGACCTCGAGTCGCGCGAGGTGCTGATGGGCAAGCTGGCGGGCGCGATGCTCGCGAGCCTCTCCCAGGCCGTCTACCTGCTCAATGCGCCGCTCGCCCAGGCCGCCCGTCTCGCGGGTGCGCTCCAAGCGAAGGCCGAGCAGGACCCCACGATCCTCGCAGGTGGTGCCGGTACGCCGGATGTTCCCGCTGCCGAGGACGCCCCGGTGGAGGAGGCCCCCGCGGCCGCCGAGCCCGAGGCGACCGACGAGGCTGCCGACCAGGCCGCCGAGTCCACCGACGCCTGACCGGGCCGACGTACACCACCTGAAACCCGGCGCGCCGCACCACGCGACCGCGCCACACACGGAAGGAAACGCCACCATGGCGAAGCTCAGCACCGACGAGCTCCTTGACGCCTTCAAGGAGATGACCCTGATCGAGCTCTCTGAGTTCGTGAAGCAGTTCGAGGACACCTTCGGCGTGACCGCCGCCGCCCCCGTCGCCGTGGCCGCCGCCCCGGCCGCCGGTGGCGCCGCTGCCGGTGGCGACGAGGCCGTCGCGCAGGACGAGTTCGACGTCATCCTCGAGGCCGCTGGTGACAAGAAGATCAACGTCATCAAGGAGGTCCGCTCGCTGACCTCCCTCGGTCTCAAGGAGGCCAAGGACCTCGTCGAGGCGGCCCCGAAGCCGATCCTCGAGAAGGTCGACAAGGCTGCGGCCGACAAGGCGAAGGAGGCTCTCGAGGCCGCCGGCGCCACCGTCACCGTCAAGTGACTCGCTGACGGCGGGCTCCTCGCGAGCCCGCCGTCGACCGCTCAGGGCGGTCACCCCGGACCACGGGGTGACCGCCCTGCTCGTTTTCCGGCCTCAGTGACGACAGTCTCGCCAGGGCGTAACCTCTCGCGCAGTTCGCCGTTGATCTACTCAGTAGTAGCGAGGGAGGAAGTCCGCGTCCATGGGTGTCGAGATCAAGGTGAGCGACCTCTCCAAGTCGTTCGGCAAGCAGCTGATCTGGGGTGACGTGACCCTCACGATCCCGGCCGGCGAGATCTGCGTGATGCTCGGCCCCTCCGGCACGGGCAAGTCGGTCTTCCTCAAGACGCTCATCGGACTGCTGAAGCCCGACAAGGGTTCGATCCTCATCGAGGGCACCGACATCGCGAGCTGCTCCGAGCGGGAGCTCTACGAGATCCGCAAGCTCTTCGGCGTTCTGTTCCAGGACGGCGCCATGTTCGGATCGATGAACCTCTACGACAACGTCGCCTTCCCGTTGCGCGAGCACACCAAGAAGTCCGAGTCGGAGATCCGCAACATCGTCATGGAGAAGATGGACCTCGTTGGCCTCCTCGGCGCCGAGGACAAGCTGCCCGGCGAGATCTCCGGGGGCATGCGCAAGCGAGCGGGCCTGGCCCGCGCCCTCGTGCTCGACCCGGAGATCGTGCTCTTCGACGAGCCCGACTCCGGCCTCGACCCGGTGCGTACGGCGTTCCTCAACCAGCTCATCATCGACCTCAACGCCCAGATCGACGCGACCTTCCTCATCGTCACCCACGACGTCAACACCGCGCGCACCGTCCCCGACAACATCGGCCTGCTCTACCACCGGCACCTCGCCATGTTCGGCCCTCGCGAGATGCTGCTGAGCTCGGAGGAGCCGGTGGTGCGCCAGTTCCTCAACGCCCAGCGGGTCGGGCCGATCGGCATGTCGGAGGAGAAGGACGCCGACGAGCTCGCGGCGGAGAAGGACCAGGACCTGCCCCCGCTGCCGCCGATCCCGCTCCAGCAGGAGCCGTCCAACGGCATCCCGCGGCGCAGCCAGCGGCCGCCGGGGGAGTGGTGCCGCGAGCACGGCGTCACCCCGCCTCCGGGTTCCTTCGAGACCAGCAACGCTGGCCTGGCCCCAGGAGCCTGACGACCCGTGGCCACGACATTGTCCTCGCGCGCGCTCGCTCCGATCGGGGTCGCGGGCAACCTGTTCGCGTTCGCGCTCGATGTGTTCCGGGCGCTCTTCCGGCGTCCGTTCCAGCTGCGTGAGTTCATCCAGCAGGCGTGGTTCATCGCCTCGGTCACGATCGTTCCCACCGCGCTCGTCGCCATCCCGTTCGGTGCCGTCATCGCGCTGCAGGTCGGCGGCCTGATCAAGCAGTTCGGCGCGCAGTCCTTCACCGGGTCGGCCTCGGTGCTGGCCGTGGTGCAGCAGGCGGCGCCCATCGGCACCGCCCTGCTGATCGCCGGCGCCGGCGGCTCGGCCATCGCCGCCGACCTCGGTGCCCGCAAGATCCGCGAAGAGCTCGACGCGATGATGGTGCTCGGCATCGACCCGATCCAGCGGCTCGTCGTGCCCCGCGTCCTGGCCTGCATGCTCGTCGCGTTCTTCCTCAATGGCATGGTCAGTGTCGTCGGGGTGGCCGGCGGCTACGTCTTCAACGTGATCCTCCAGGACGGCACGCCCGGCGCCTACCTGGCCAGCTTCACCGCCCTCGCCCAGCTTCCCGACCTGTGGATCGGCCTGATCAAGGCGCTGATCTTCGGCCTCATCGCCGCGATCGTCGCTTCCTACAAGGGCATGAACGCCAACGGTGGCCCGAAGGGCGTCGGTGACGCGGTCAACGAGTCGGTCGTCATCACGTTCCTGCTGCTCTTCGTGGCCAACTTCGTCCTCAGCATGATCTACCTCCAGGTCGTCCCCCCGAAGGGCGGATGACGTGGCTCTCAAGGACGTCTACGTCAAGCCCATGGCCTCGCTCGATACCATGGGCCAACAGCTCGCCTTCCACATCGGCGTGCTCAAGGCCATCCCCCGCTCGGTCCGCCGCTACCCGCGGGAGATCCTGCGGATCCTCGCCGAGGTCACGCTGGGCTCCGGCGCGCTGGCGGTCATCGGTGGCACCGTCGGCGTCATCATCGGCATGACGTTCTTCACCGGCGCCCAGGTCGGTCTCTCCGGCTACGCCGCGCTCAACCAGCTCGGCACTGCCGCCTTCTCGGGCTTCGTCTCCGCCTACTTCAACACCCGCGAGATCGCGCCGCTGGTCGCCGGCATCGCACTCGCCGCCACGGTCGGCTGCGGCTTCACCGCCCAGCTCGGCGCCATGCGGATCTCGGAAGAGGTCGACGCCCTCGAGGTGATGGCGATCCCCTCGATGCCCTTCCTGGTCGCCACCCGGGTGGTCGGCGGACTGATCGCGATCATCCCGCTGTACGTGGTCGGGCTGCTGTCGTCCTACTTCGCCAGCCGGCTGGTGGTGACGCAGGTCTACGGCCAGTCGTCGGGCACCTACGACCACTACTTCAACGCGTTCCTGCCGCCGGGCGACGTGCTCTGGTCCTTCGGCAAGGTCCTGGTCTTCGCCGTCACCGTCATCCTCATCCACTGCTACCACGGCTACAACGCCTCTGGCGGTCCCGCCGGCGTCGGCGTCGCCGTGGGTCGTGCGGTGCGCACGAGCATCGTCGCGATCAACGTGCTCGACCTGTTCCTGTCGATGGCCATCTGGGGCGCGTCCACCACTGTGCGGTTGGCGGGGTGAGCGACTGATGAGGACGAAGTCCCTGGGAGTGCTGTTCCTGGTGCTCATGCTGGCGTCGGTGTGGGTCACCTACGGCGTCTTCACCAAGAAGTTCACCGACTACGACGAGGTCACAGTCCACGCGTCCAAGATCGGGCTGCAGCTCCCGCACCGCGCGGACGTCAAGATCAAGGGCGTCATCGTGGGCGAGGTGCTCGACTTCAGGCCCACCGCCGAGGGCGCCGAGATCACCCTCGGCCTCTTCCAGGACCGCACCACCGCGATCCCCAGGGACGTCACCGCGTCGATCCTGCCCAAGACGCTGTTCGGTGAGAAGTTCGTGTCGCTGATCGTCCCCGAGGGTGGCTCGTCCGCTCCCCCGATCGCGGCCGGTGACGTGATCGAGCGGACCAACTTGTCGATCGAGGTCGAGAAGGTGCTCAGCGACCTCTACCCGCTGCTGCGCGCCGTCCAACCGGCCGACCTCAACACCACGCTCAACGCGATCGCCACCGCGCTGGAGGGCCGCGGCGAGCAGCTCGGCGAGAGCCTCGAGACGCTCGACGACTACCTGACCCGGTTCAACCCCGAGCTGCCCGGCCTGATCGAGGACCTGCGGCTGACCGCGGAGGTCTCCGACACGTACGCCGACGTGCTGCCCGAGGTCGCGACGATCCTGCGCAACACGATCACCACGACCACGACGCTGGAGGACCGCGAGGAGAAGCTCAAGGCGCTCTTCAACGACGTCTCCCAGTTCTCCGCCGTCGCCGAGCGCTTCACCCGCAACAACGGCGACAACCTGGTTCGGCTCGGGGAGCTGGGTGCCGCCCAGCTCGAGGTGTTCGCGCGCTACGCGCCGGGCTACCCCTGCCTCCTGGGCGGCATCGTCGGTGCCGGCAAGCTCCAGGCCGAGGCGTTCCGTGGCTTCACCCTGCACATCGTGCTCGAGACCCTGCCCCACCAACCCCGCGCCTACGGACCCCAGGACGCCCCGATCTACGGCGACACGCGGGGATATCACTGCGGCCGGCTGCCCAACCCGCCGTGGTCGCAGAGCAACCCCGTGACCCACCAGCCCGACTTCGTCGACGGGATCGACGAGCCCACCGGCAAGGGCACCAGCCGCGTCGGGCCCGGATGGTCCGGCACCGCCGCCGGGTTCGTCGGCGGCCGCGACGAGGCCGCGCTCCTCAAGGCGCTGCTCGCGCCAGGGTTAGGCGTCAGTGCCGACGACGTACCCGACCTGGGTGTGCTGCTTGTCGGTCCCATGGCACGCGGGGCGGAGGTGTCGCTTCGATGAGCCAGCTGCTGGACAAGAAGACCTCCGTCGACCTGGTGAAGCTCCTGGTCTTCATCGTGGTGACCTCGCTCGCCACCACGGTGCTGATCGTGACGATCGGCAACATCGGCTTCGGAGACTCGCGCGACTACAAGGCCGAGTTCACCGACGCGACGGGCGTCACCAAGGGCGACGACATCCGCGTCGCCGGTGTCCGGGTCGGCACCGTGAGCGAGGTGGAGATCATCGACCGCACCCGGGCCCTGGTCACCTTCTCCGTGGACGAGGACACGTCGGTCAACGGTGGCACCAACGCCTCGATCCGCTACCGCAACCTCGTCGGCCAGCGCTACATCTCCCTCACCCAGGAGGTGGGCGACACCCAGCGGCTGCCCGCCGGGACCACCATCCCGGTCTCGCGGACCAGGCCGGCGCTGGACCTGACGGTGCTGTTCAACGGGTTCAAGCCGCTCTTCCAGGCGCTCTCGCCGGAGGATGTCAACAAGCTCTCCTACGAGCTGATCCAGGTGTTCCAGGGCGAGGGCGGCACGCTCGAGGGGCTGCTCGCCCACACCGCGTCCGTCACCTCGACCCTCGCCGACCGCGACGAGGTGATCGGCGACCTGATCGACAACCTGTCCCTCGTCCTCGACCACGTCGCCGACCGCGACGAGCAGCTGACGCGGCTGATCCAGTCCTTCCGCACCCTCGTCGGCGGCCTCAAGAAGGACCGGTTCGCGATCCTCGACTCGCTCGAGGACGTCTCCGCGCTGTCGGTGGAGACCGCGTCCCTCATCGACGGCATCCGCGAGCCGTTCGTCAAGGACATCAAGGAGCTGCGGGCGGTGGCCGGCAACATCGACAAGAACAAGGCCGAGCTCGACCGGGCCCTCCAGGTCCTGCCGATCAAGCTCGACAAGATCGGTCGCACCGCGATCTACGGCTCGTTCTTCAACTTCTACCTCTGCGAGTTCCAGGGCCGGGTCAACCTGCCCGGCGGGGTCTCGCTGCCGGTCAAGTACCAGACCGGGTCCGACAGGTGTGATCTCGGATGAACTCACCCCACGCCGTTCTTCTCCCCCGCTGCGCTCCTCCGAACAACGCCGAGGGGACCCCGAGATGAAGCCGTTCAGGGAGCGCAACCCCGTCATCGTGGGTGCCGTCAGCCTCGTCGTCCTCGCCATGGTGATGGTGGCCGCGCTGCGCGCCGATGACCTGCCGATCATCGGCGGCGGCGACACCTACCACGCCATGTTCACCGAGGCCGGCGGGCTGAAGGTCAACGACGAGGTACGAATCGCCGGAGTCCGCGTCGGCAAGGTCAACGAGGTCGAGCTCGCCGGTGACGAGGTGAAGGTGACCTTCAAGGTCGACGACGCCGCCGACTTCGGCGCCGACACCCGGGCCGCGATCAAGGTCAAGACGGTCCTGGGCTCGATGTTCCTGGCCCTCGAGCCCGCCGGGAGCGGCCAGCTCGCGGAGAACGCGACCATCCCGGCGGAGCGTACGTCCTCCCCCTTCGACGTGGTCGAGGCGTTCGAGGGGCTGGCCTCCACGTCCGAGCAGATCGACACCGACCAGCTGGCAGAGTCGCTGACCACGCTCGCCGACCTGACGCGCAACACCCCGGAGGAGTTCCGCGGCGCCCTGTCCGGCCTCAGCCGGCTCTCGGCCAACGTGGCCGCGAAGGACGAGCAGCTCAACACGCTGCTGCAGAACCTCGAGCGGGTCTCGAAGGTCCTCGATGCGCGCGACGAGGACATCATCAAGCTGATGCAGGACGGCGACGTGCTGTTCCGGGCCCTGGTCGCCCGACGTGACGCCGTGCACGACCTGCTCGTCTCCAGCACCAAGCTCTCCCAGGAGCTCACTGCGCTGATCCGGCAGTCGCGCGATGACCTCGCCCCGGCGCTGGCGCACCTGGAGAACGTCATCGCGGTGCTCAACAAGAACGAGGACAACCTGGACAGCAGCCTGCGGTTGATGGCCCCGTTCTACCGCGTCTTCGCCAACACGCTCGGCACCGGTCCCTGGTTCGACACGTGGATCGCCAACTTCCCTCCCGTTCCGCAGGTGGGCTGACCCATGGACCTCGTGAAGCGCCTCCTCGTCCCCCTCATCGTGCTGGGCTTCGTCGTCGCGGCCGCCGTCAGCGTCTTCGGCGGCGACAGCACCAAGACGGTCGTCGCCCACTTCCCGCGGGCCATCTCGGTCTACGAGGGCAGCGACGTCCGCGTGCTCGGCGTGCCCGTCGGCACCGTGACGCGCGTCGAGCCCACGGGCACCGACGTGACCGTGACGATGGCCTACGACGACACGGTCAAGCTGCCGGCCGACGCCAAGGCCGTGATCATCGCGCCGTCCGTCGTCGGTGACCGCTACGTCCAGCTGACGCCGGCCTACTCCGGCACCGGCGACGTGCTGACCGACGGCGCCGAGCTGAGCGTCGAGGACACCTCGCAGCCGCTGGAGCTGGACCAGATCTACGACAGCCTCGACCGGCTCAACGTCGCGCTCGGCCCGCAGGGGGCCAACAAGACGGGGGCGCTGTCCGACCTCCTCTCGGTCACCGCCGACAACTTCGGCGGCCAGGGCACGACGTTCCGCCAGACCATCAAGGACTTCTCGCGCTTCAGCGCCACGCTGGCCAACAACAAGGAGGAGCTCTTCGGCTCGGTCGAGGCGCTCGAGGGGTTCATGCAGACCCTGGCCGAGAACGACCAGACAGTCCGTCAGTTCAACCAGTCGCTGGCCGACGTCTCGACGATGCTCGCCGGCGAGCGGGAGGAGCTGGTCGCCGCGACCAAGAACCTCTCCGTCGCGCTGACCGCGGTGAAGGGCTTCGTGGAGGAGAACAAGGACTCGCTGAGCCGCAACATCTCCGGCCTCAACCGGGTCTCGAAGGTCCTGGTCCGCCAGCGTGCCGCGCTCGACGAGATCCTGCACGTGGCGCCGACGGCCCTCAACAACCTGGCCCTGACCTACAACCCGCAGGCAGGCACCCTCGACACCCGCTCCAACTTCGGCGAGTCGATCAACCAGCTCGAGGCCAATCCCGCTGCGCTCCTCTGCGGGTTCGTGGGACAGGTCGAGCGCTCGGGCCGGGTCTGCGACCGGATCACCGACCTCCTCGCCCGGTCGCGTCCCGGCGCGCTGGGCACGTCCGTCGTGCTGCCGGCGCAGGACGTCTTCGACCCCACTCTCGGCGGACTCGTGGAGGTGGAGCGATGAAGGGCCTCAAGGCACTCGTGCTCGGCGCGCTCACCGCGATCGTGCTCTCCGGGTGCGACGCCAGCGTCTACTCCCTGCCGCTACCCGGCGGCCCCGACGTCGGGGAGAATCCGATCACCGTCAAGGTGGAGTTCGCCGACGTGCTCGACCTGGTTCCCCAGTCGACGGTCAAGGTCAACGACGTGAGCGTGGGCAAGGTGACCGCCATCGACCTCGAGGGCTACCAGGCCCTCGTCACGCTCCAGGTGCGGCGTGACGTCGAGCTCCCCGACAACGCCGTCGCCGAGCTGCGCCAGACCAGCCTGCTCGGGGAGAAGTTCGTCCAGCTGAGCGCTCCCGAGCAGGGCGCGAGCGCGAACGCGCTCGCCGACGGCGACACCATCCCGATCGGGCGCTCGGGTCGCAACCCGGAGGTCGAGGAGGTCCTTGGCGCGCTGAGCCTGCTGCTCAACGGCGGAGGTGTCGCACAGCTCAAGACCATCACCCAGGAGCTCAACCTGGCGCTGGAGGGCCGGGAGGACTCGGCGAGGTCGGTGCTGCGCCAGCTGCGGGTCTTCACGGCGCAGCTCGACGAGAACAAGGCCGACATCGTCAACGCGATCGAGTCGCTCAACCGCCTCGCCATCGCGGCGGAGGAGCAGCTGCCGATCATCGACAAGGCCCTCGAGGAGCTGCCCAGCGCCCTCGACTCGATCAACCGGCAGCGCGACGACCTGGTCGAGATGCTGACGGCCCTCGACCAGCTCTCGTCGGTCGCCGTCGACGTCATCGCGAAGTCCAAGGACGCCACGATCACCTCGCTGAAGCGGCTCAACCCCGTGCTGACCCAGCTGGCCGCCTCCGGGGACGACTTCACCAACGCGTTCCACGTCTTCTTGACCTACCCGTTCGTCGACGACGTCGTCGGTCGCGACCCGCAGGTGGCCCGCAACCTGCACATGGGCGACTACACCAACCTCTCCATCACCCTCGACGTCGACATCGCCGGTGGCGCGAGCGCCACCCCGTCGCTGCCCACCAACCTGCCCACGGTGATCGACCCGACCGTGATCGTCAACGACGTCCTCGCCTGCCTCCAGAGCGGGTCGCTCGCCAGTGAGGCCTGCAAGAAGGTCCTGGCCAACCTCGAGAAGCTCGCCCAGCTCCGCGAGGAGTGCGCGAAGCCGGAGAACAAGGACAAGGACGTGTGCCGCGAGCTCAACGCGATCCCCGGCCTGCCGTCCCCGCCGGTCCCCTTGCCCAGCTCGACGCTTCCGACGGTCCTGCCGACCACCCTGATCCCCACGGGGCTGCCGCGGGCCGGCACGGACGAGCGGCCGCGTCCCGGCAATCCGACGGTGCGCGACCTGATGGACCTCTACGACCCGGCGCTGGTCAGCCTCCTGATCCCGGGGATGGTGCAGCGATGATCACCCGTCGGACCAAGCTGCAGCTCCTGGTGTTCGCCATCATCACCCTCGTCGGCGTCAGCTTCGTGGGCGCACGCTACGCCCGCCTCGACCGCGTGTTCCTCGACCAGAGCTACACGGTCGTGGCCCATTTCGCCGACTCCGGCGGTGCGTTCGAGGGCGCGGAGGTCTCCTACCGCGGTGTCCGTGTCGGTCAGGTCGAGGAGCTGGTCCTCACCGACGACGGGGTGGACATCCTCCTCGACATCGACAACGAGTTCGACGACATCCCCGCCGACGCGCACGCCCTCGTGGGCAACCGCTCGGCGGTCGGAGAGCAGTACGTCGAGCTCCAGCCGCAGAGCACGAAGGGGCCGTTCCTCCGGGACCACTCCGAGATCGCCCGCGACCGCACCACGACCCCGATCCAGACCGACACCCTCCTGACGCACCTCGACGAGACCGTCCGCAGCGTCGACCCCGACGACCTGCGCACGGTCACCTCGGAGTTCGGACTGGCCTTCGACGGCGCCGGCGAGGACCTGCAGACGATCCTCGACAGCAGCAACGCCTTCATCACCGCGGCGGAGGAGAACTTCGAGGTCACCGTCGACCTGATCCGCGACAGCAACACCGTCCTCAACGGGCAGATCGACTCCGAGCGCGCGTTCCGCCGGTTCGCTCGCGACATGTCCACCTTCTCCACGACGGTGGCCAACCACGACCAGGACCTCCGCAAGCTCATCGAGGACGGCTCGCTCGGCGCCAACGAGCTCCGCGTCTTCCTGGAGGAGAACGAGATCGAGCTCGGGGAGCTGATCAACAACCTCGTCACGACCGGCGAGGTCGTGGTCAAGCACCTCGACGGCGTCGAGCAGCTCCTCGTGCTCTATCCCTACGTCGTCGAGGGTGGCTTCACCGTGGTGTCCAAGTCGCCCGGCACCGGGCTGTACGACGCCCACTTCGGCATGGTGATGACCGACAACCCCCACGTGTGCCTCGAGGGCTACGAGGGCACCGATCGCCGCTCGCCCCTCGACGGCAGCAGCCGGCCGATGAACGAGGCGGCGAGGTGCACGGCCCCCGCGGCGAAGACGAACGCCCGAGGCGCACAGAACATCCAGGCCCCGCGTGCCGCGACGGGATGGGGGGGACCCGCGGACTTCGCCTACGACCCCGAGACGGGCACGCTGACCTCTGATCCCGCGCTCGTCCAACGCCTGGAGCGAGCCGGTAGCGTGGCTCCCCGCAGCCTCGGAGAGGAGACGTGGAAGTGGCTCTACCTCCAGCCCCTGCTGGCGCGCGACTGACCCCCAGGGTCCGGATCGCGACCGCCGCCGTGCTGGCGCTGGTCGTGGCCGCCTGCGTCGCGCTGCTGATCTGGATGTCCGTCGCCGGCCGGGCAGCTGCCGACGGTGGCCTGAACCTGCCCGACGAGCGCGAGCAGGTGATGAGCCTGACCGACCAGTTCGTGAAGCGCCTCGGCACCTACAGCCCCGACATGCTCGACGACTCGGGGCAGATGCCGGCCTACCGCGAGCAGGTCCGTGAGGTCATCACGCCGAAGTTCGCGGCCGACTTCGACAAGGAGGTCGCCACCGCCGAGCAGCTCGTCGCCCAGGGAGGCATCACCCGCTCCGCCGACGTCTTCGCCACCGCGGTGTCCTCCATCGACGACGACTCCGCACGGGTCCTGGTGGCCGGAGCGTTCACCGACAGCTACGAGCAGGGCACCGGTGAGAAGGCCCGGACGATCGACCAGGAGCCGCTGCCGTTCCGCTTCACCGTCGACCTGGTGATGATCGAGGGGGAGTGGCTCGTGGACGACTTCTCGCCCGTGAGCAACCCCGACGACGCCGCCGGCAGCGGTGCCGGCACTGACGAGGGGAGCACGCCATGAGCGACGCCCCCACCTGGTACGACCTCCTCGACGTCTCCCGCGACGCCTCCGCCGAGGACATCCGGGCCGCCTGGCGGACCCAGATCGCCGACCTCGAGCCGGGGGATCGGCGCTTCGACGCCCTCAACCGTGCCGCGAAGGTCCTGCTCGATCCCGAGGCCCGGGCGGCGTACGACGCCGGGCTCCCGCGGGGCGACGACACGGACCCGACCGACGGTGAGGAGCCGGGTCTCGTGACAGGCGCCGGAGCGCCTTCCTCGACCAGCGGTGGCGCCGGAGCGCCTTCCTCGACCAGCGGTGGCGCCGGAGCGCCTTCCTCGACCGGCGGTGGCGCCGGTGTCCCCTCGTGGCTGCTGGCCGGTCTCGGCGTCCTGGCCGCTGGGCTGGTGGTGGCCACGATCTGGATGTGGACCGCACGGGAGGACGGCGGGGACGACTCCGCCGCCCGGGACGCGCAGGTCGCCGCCGAGCGCGCCGTCGTACCTGTGCTGTCCTACGACTACGAGCACCTCGAGGCCGACCAGAAGGCCGCGCAGGCATTGATGACCGGCAACTACCGCGAGGAGTACGACAAGCTCTTCACGGTGCTGGAGGAGAACGCCCCCCAGACGCAGACGAAGGTCACCGCCTCCGTCATCGCCTCCGGGATCGTCCGTGCGAGCGAGGAGCGGGTGCAGGTGCTGGTCTTCGTGGACCGTCCCACCACCAACAAGCTCAGCGCCGAACCCGTGGTCTACAAGGACCAGGTGACGCTCGCGATGCAGCTCGTCGACGGCGAGTGGCTGGTCGACGACCTGATCACCTCGCCCGTCCAGGGGTAGCGCCCTGGGTGCTCAACCTTGGACAAGGGCTGCACTCGAAGCCCCCGGAGGAATGTTTGCGGCGCGCCCTGCTTGACCAGGAGCGCTCGGGCGTTCATCATCGTCGGCAACGCGTGGCACTCTTCCCTCTGGGAAATCGACCCCGCGTTTGAGGCGTGTCCTGATCTGCGCTATCGTGTCTCCTTGCGCCTGCCCTCAGATGCCCGACGCCCTCCGGACGGCTGTCGTGGTGGTCGGCCGGCGCCGATCAGTTGCTCATTTGTGAGGACACCTCTTGGCCGCGCGCAGCTCCGCTGGTAACCACCGTCGCACCTCTTTCGCAAAGATCACCGAACCTCTCGAGGTTCCCCCCCTCATCTCGCTCCAGACCGACAGCTTCGACTGGCTGGTCGGCGGCGAGCGCTGGGAGGCCACCGTCGCGGCCCGCAGGGCCAACGGTGAGGACGTCTCCGAGAAGACCGGTCTGCAGGAGATCTTCGAGGAGATCTCCCCGATCGAGGACTTCTCCGAGACGATGATGTTGTCCTTCGACAACCCCGTCTTCCTCGACGAGAAGTACACCGAGGAGGAGTGCAAGGAGAAGGACTTCACCTACTCCCGCCCGCTCTACGTCTCGGCCGAGTTCATGAACCACGAGACCGGCGAGATCAAGGGCCAGACGGTCTTCATGGGCGACTTCCCCATGATGACCAAGAAGGGCACCTTCATCATCAACGGCACCGAGCGGGTCGTCGTGTCCCAGCTCGTCCGTTCGCCCGGCGTCTACTTCGAGTCGTCCCCTGACAAGACCTCGGACAAGGACATCTTCACCGCCAAGCTCATCCCGAGCCGTGGCGCGTGGCTGGAGTTCGAGATCGACAAGCGCGACCTGGTGGGTGTGCGCCTGGACCGCAAGCGCAAGCAGAACGTCACCGTCCTGCTCAAGGCGCTCGGCTGGACCACCGACCAGATCCGCGAGGAGTTCGGTCAGTACGAGTCCATGATGCTGACCCTCGAGAAGGACAGCGTCCGCTACGAGGTCGTCCACGAGGAGCTGCAGAAGAAGGCGCGGGGCGAGGCCCCGACCGCCGAGCAGGTCAACCTCGAGGTCACCCGCCTCGCGCTGCTCGACATCTACCGCAAGCTCCGCCCGGGCGAGCCGCCGACGGCCGAGGCCGCGCAGACGCTGCTCAACAACTACTACTTCAACTCCAAGCGCTACGACCTGGCGAAGGTCGGCCGCTACAAGATCAACAAGAAGCTCGGCCTGCACGAGGCCTTCGACCAGCAGACGCTGACCATCGACGACGTCGTGGCCGCCATCCGCTACGTCGTGCAGCTGCACGCCGCGGGTGTCCAGGGCGACGCTCCTGACCTGGTCGACGCCGCGAGCAACCCGGTGGTGGGCCTCGACGGCGCCGTCGTCAAGGTCCAGGCCGACGACATCGACCACTTCGGCAACCGCCGTATGCGCACGGTCGGTGAGCTCATCCAGAACCAGCTCCGCACGGGCCTGGCCCGCATGGAGCGCGTGGTGCGCGAGCGGATGACGACCCAGGACGTCGAGGCCATCACGCCGCAGTCCCTGATCAACATCCGTCCCGTGGTCGCGGCGCTGAAGGAGTTCTTCGGCACCTCGCAGCTGAGCCAGTTCATGGACCAGACCAACCCGATCGCCGGCCTGACGCACAAGCGTCGGCTGTCGGCGCTCGGTCCCGGTGGTCTGTCCCGTGACCGTGCCGGCATGGAGGTCCGTGACGTCCACCCGTCGCACTACGGCCGCATGTGCCCCATCGAGACGCCTGAAGGCCCCAACATCGGCCTGATCGGCTCGCTGGCCTCCTACGGCCGGATCAACCCGTTCGGCTTCGTCGAGACCCCCTACCGCCGCGTGGTCAAGGGTGTCGTCACCGACGAGATCGACTACCTGACCGCCGACGACGAGGACCGCTACGTCATCGCGCAGGCCAACGCGCCGCTCGACGCGAACATGAAGTTCGTCGAGGACCGCGTCCTGGTCCGCCAGCAGAAGGGTGAGGTCGACGCGATCCTGGCCGAGGAGGTCGACTACATGGACGTCTCGCCGCGCCAGATGGTGTCGGTCGCGACGGCCCTGATCCCGTTCCTCGAGCACGACGACGCCAACCGCGCGCTCATGGGCGCCAACATGCAGCGCCAGGCCGTCCCGCTGGTCGTCAGCGACAGCCCGCTCGTCGGCACCGGCATGGAGTACCGCGCCGCCGTCGATGCCGGCGACGTGGTCGTGGCCGACAACGCCGGAGTGGTGAAGGAGGTGTCCGCCGACGCCATCGAGACGATGAACGACGACGGCACCTACCAGACCTACAAGCTGGCCAAGTTCAAGCGCTCCAACCAGGGCACCTGCATCAACCAGCGCCCGCTGGTGAAGGCCGGCGACCGTCTCGAGGTCGGTACGCCGATCGCCGACGGTCCCTGCACCGACGACGCCGAGATGGCGCTGGGCACCAACCTGCTCGTCGCCTTCATGCCGTGGCAGGGTCACAACTACGAGGACGCGATCATCCTCAGCCAGCGCCTGGTCCAGGAGGACGTCCTCACCTCGATCCACATCGAGGAGCACGAGGTCGACGCCCGTGACACCAAGCTCGGCCCCGAGGAGATCACGCGGGACATCCCCAACGTCTCCGAGGAGGGCCTGGCCGACCTCGACGAGCGCGGCATCATCCGCATCGGCGCCGAGGTCACCACCGGCGACATCCTCGTCGGCAAGGTCACGCCCAAGGGCGAGACCGAGCTGACCCCGGAGGAGCGCCTGCTCCGCGCGATCTTCGGCGAGAAGGCGCGCGAGGTGCGCGACACCTCGATGAAGGTGCCCCACGGTGAGTCCGGCACGGTCATCGGCGTCCGCGTCTTCGACCGCGAGGACGGCGACGACCTGCCTCCGGGCGTCAACCAGCTGGTCCGCGTCTACGTCGCCCAGAAGCGCAAGATCTCGGTCGGCGACAAGCTCGCCGGTCGCCACGGCAACAAGGGCGTCATCGCCAAGATCCTGCCCGTCGAGGACATGCCGTTCATGGAGGACGGCACGCCGGTCGACGTCGTGCTCAACCCGCTGGGTGTGCCGCGACGGATGAACATCGGCCAGATCCTCGAGCTCCACCTGGGCTGGCTCGCCAAGCAGGGTTGGGACCTCGACCTGTCCGGCGAGAAGGGCAACGCCGACTGGAAGAAGCGCCTGATCTCGATCGGCGCCGAGAAGGCCTCGCCCAACACCAAGGTCGCGACCCCGGTGTTCGACGGTGCCCGCGAGGACGAGATCACCGGCCTGCTCGGTGCCACGCTTCCCAACCGTGACGGTGAGCGGATGGTCAAGGAGGACGGCAAGGCCGCGCTCTTCGACGGTCGTTCCGGCGAGCCGTTCCCGGAGCCGGTGGCCGTGGGCTACATGTACATCCTCAAGCTCCACCACCTCGTCGACGACAAGATCCACGCTCGCTCGACCGGCCCGTACTCGATGATCACGCAGCAGCCCCTGGGCGGTAAGGCCCAGTTCGGTGGCCAGCGGTTCGGCGAGATGGAGGTCTGGGCGATGGAGGCCTACGGCGCCGCGTACGCCCTCCAGGAGCTCCTGACGATCAAGTCCGACGACGTGCCGGGCCGCGTGAAGGTCTACGAGGCGATCGTCAAGGGCGAGAACATCCCCGACTCCGGGATCCCCGAGTCGTTCAAGGTGCTCGTCAAGGAGATGCAGTCCCTCTGCCTCAACGTCGAGGTGCTCACCCACGACGGATCGACCATCGAGCTCAAGGATGCCGAGGAAGACGTCTTCCGGGCCGCCGAGGAGCTCGGCATCGACCTGTCGCGCCGCGAGCCCAGCTCCGTCGAAGAAGTCTGAGTGATGCCGCTGCCGCTGGTCGCACGAGGGACGTCGTCCCTCGCGACCAGCGGCGGCGGACCTCAGTCGCCTACTCACCGTTTTTCGTAACAACTGAAGGGTTGCAGCCATCGTGCTCGACGTGAACTTCTTCGACCAGCTTCAGATCGGCCTGGCCACCGCGGACGAGATCCGCACGTGGAGCCACGGCGAGGTCAAGAAGCCGGAGACCATCAACTACCGCACGCTCAAGCCCGAGCGTGACGGCCTCTTCTGCGAGAAGATCTTCGGTCCCACCCGGGACTGGGAGTGCTACTGCGGCAAGTACAAGCGCGTGCGCTTCAAGGGCATCATCTGTGAGCGCTGTGGCGTCGAGGTCACCCGCTCCAAGGTCCGCCGTGAGCGCATGGGCCACATCGAGCTCGCCGCTCCCGTGACCCACATCTGGTACTTCAAGGGCGTCCCGTCGCGCCTGGGCTACCTGCTCGACCTGGCGCCGAAGGACCTCGAGAAGGTCATCTACTTCGCCGCCTACATGATCACCTCGGTCGACGAGGACGCGCGTCACCGCGACTCCGAGTCCCTCGAGAACAAGGTCGGGCTCGAGCGCGAGCGTCTCGAGAAGCGCCGCGACTCCGCTGTCGAGGACCGTGCCAAGAAGCTCGAGGAGGACCTCGCCACCCTGGAGGCCGAGGGCGCGAAGGCCGACGCCAAGCGCAAGGTGCGCGACGGTGCCGACCGCGAGATGAACCAGCTCCGTGACCGCGCCAACCGCGAGATCGCGCGGCTGGAGGAGGTCTGGGACACGTTCAAGAGCCTCAAGGTGCAGGACCTGCTCGGCGACGAGCTGCTCTACCGCGAGATGAAGACCTGGTTCGGCAAGTACTTCGAGGGCCACATGGGCGCCACGGCGATCCAGAGGCGCCTCCAGGACTTCGACGTCGAGGCCGAGGTCGAGTCGCTGCGCGACACGATCGCCAACGGCAAGGGCCAGCGCAAGGTCCGCGCCCTCAAGCGGCTCAAGGTCGTCGACGCCTTCCGCAAGACCGGCAACCAGCCCATCGGCATGGTGCTCGACGCGGTTCCGGTGATCCCGCCGGACCTGCGTCCGATGGTCCAGCTCGACGGTGGCCGCTTCGCCACCTCCGACCTCAACGACCTCTACCGCCGCGTCATCAACCGCAACAACCGCCTCAAGCGTCTGCTCGACCTCGGTGCTCCCGAGATCATCGTCAACAACGAGAAGCGGATGCTGCAGGAGGCTGTCGACAGCCTCTTCGACAACGGTCGTCGTGGTCGTCCGGTCACCGGACCGGGCAACCGTCCGCTGAAGTCGCTGTCCGACATGCTCAAGGGCAAGCAGGGTCGCTTCCGTCAGAACCTGCTCGGCAAGCGCGTGGACTACTCCGGCCGTTCGGTCATCGTCTCGGGTCCGCAGCTCAAGCTGCACCAGTGCGGTCTGCCCAAGCAGATGGCGCTCGAGCTCTTCAAGCCGTTCGTGATGAAGCGCCTCGTCGACCTGTCGCACGCGCAGAACATCAAGTCCGCCAAGCGGATGGTCGAGCGCGCCCGCCCCGTCGTGTGGGACGTCCTCGAAGAGGTCATCACCGAGCACCCCGTGCTGCTCAACCGCGCGCCCACCCTGCACCGCCTCGGCATCCAGGCCTTCGAGCCCCAGCTGATCGAGGGCAAGGCCATCCAGATCCACCCGCTCGTCTGCGGCGCGTTCAACGCCGACTTCGACGGGGACCAGATGGCCGTCCACCTCCCGCTGTCCGCGGAGGCGCAGGCCGAGGCCCGCATCCTGATGCTGTCGACCAACAACATCCTCAAGCCGTCGGACGGCCGCCCGGTGACCATGCCCTCGCAGGACATGATCATCGGCCTGTTCTGGCTGACCGCGGAGCGTGACGGCGAGGTCGGCGAGGGCCGCATCTTCTCGTCGCCGGCCGAGGCGATCATGGCCTACGACCGTGCCGAGATCGGGCTGCAGAGCAAGATCAGGATCCGCCTCGACGACATCGTCCCCCCGCTCGACCTCGAGCTGGGTGCCGACTGGGAGGAGCGGACCGCGATCCTGCTCGACACGACCCTGGGTCGCGTCTACTTCAACGACACGCTCCCGGCCGACTACCCCTTCGTCAACGAGGAGGTCGGCAAGAAGCGCCTCGGCGCGATCGTCAACGACCTGGCCGAGCGCTACACCAAGGTGCAGGTCGCTGCGTCGCTCGACGCCCTCAAGGACGCCGGCTTCCACTGGGCCACCCGCTCCGGCGTGACCGTCTCGATCGACGACGTCACCACGCCCGACAGCAAGGTCGAGATCCTGGGTCGCTACGAGGCTCAGGCCGAGAAGGTCCAGAAGAACTACGAGCGCGGTGTGATGACCGACGACGAGCGTCGTCAGGAGCTCATCGAGCTGTGGACCCAGGCTGCGGCCGAGGTCGGCCGCGCGATGGAGGCCAACTTCGACCGCACCAACCCGATCTACATGATGGTCGACTCGGGTGCCTCCGGAAACATGAACCAGATCCGGCAGGTCGCGGCCATGCGTGGTCTGGTGGCCAACCCGAAGGGCGAGATCATCCCGCGCCCGATCAAGGCCAACTTCCGCGAGGGCCTCTCGGTGCTCGAGTACTTCATCTCGACCCACGGTGCTCGCAAGGGCCTGGCCGACACCGCGCTCCGCACCGCCGACTCGGGCTACCTGACCCGTCGTCTGGTGGACGTGTCGCAGGACGTCATCATCCGTGAGGACGACTGCGGCACCGAGCGTGGCCTGCCCAAGCGCATCGACGACGAGCACGTGGAGACCTCGGCCTACGCCCGGGCCTCCGCCGTCGAGATCACCCACCCGGAGACCGGCGAGGTCCTCGCCGTCGCCGGGGAGGACCTCGGCGACGTCAAGATCGGCGAGCTCGTGGCTGCCGGTGTCACCGAGGTCAAGGTCCGCTCGGTCCTGACCTGCGACGCCCGCACCGGCACGTGTGCCAAGTGCTACGGCCGCTCGCTGGCCACCGGCAAGCTGGTCGACATCGGTGAGGCGGTCGGCATCATCGCCGCCCAGTCCATCGGTGAGCCCGGCACGCAGCTGACCATGCGCACCTTCCACACCGGTGGTGTGGCCTCCGCCGACGACATCACGCAGGGTCTGCCCCGCGTGGTCGAGCTCTTCGAGGCCCGCTCGCCCAAGGGTCGTACGCCGATCTCGGAGTCCGCCGGTCGCGTGAAGATCGAGGAGACCGACAAGGCCCGCGTCGTCGTGGTCACCCCCGACGACGGCTCCGAGGTCCAGGAGATCCCGGTGTCGAAGCGTTCGCGCCTCAACGTCGAGGACGGCGACCACATCGAGGTTGGTCACCACATCACCTCGGGTACGCCCGACCCGCAGGACGTCCTGCGCATCCTGGGTGTCCGCAAGGCGCAGGAGCACCTCGTGGACGAGGTCCAGGAGGTCTACCGCTCGCAGGGTGTGTCGATCCACGACAAGCACATCGAGATCATCGTGCGGCAGATGCTGCGCCGCGTGACGGTCATCGAGTCCGGTGACACCAACCTGCTCCCGTCCGACCTGGTCGACCGGGTGCGGTTCGAGGAGGAGAACCGTCGCGTGGTCTCCGAGGGAGGCAAGCCGGCCTCGGGTCGCCCGGTCCTCATGGGCATCACCAAGGCCTCGCTCGCGACCGAGTCGTGGCTCTCGGCGGCCTCCTTCCAGGAGACCACCCGCGTGCTCACCGACGCCGCGATCAACGGCCGCTCCGACAGCCTCCGTGGCCTGAAGGAGAACGTGATCATCGGAAAGCTCATCCCGGCCGGCACCGGCCTGGAGCGCTACCGCAACATCCGGGTGGAGCCCACCGAGGAGGCCCGCGCCGCGGCCTACTCGGTGACGGGCTACGACTCCTACGACTACGACTTCGGTCCGTCGTCGCAGGCCGTCGCGCTCGACGACTTCGACTTTGGTTCCTACCAGAACTGATCGAGTCGCACACCGAGCCCCGGTCTCCCCTCGTGGGAGGCCGGGGCTCGGCGCATTTCGGCGGCAGCCGAAAGTCAGGCCTAGTTCGGTGTCACGCTGCCCACCTGAGAGAATCCGGACGTGACGACCCCCACCTCGACCGACGTCCTCGTCGTCGGCGCCGGCCCCGCCGGGTCGGCGGCGGCGGCCTGGGCAGCGCGTGCCGGGCTCGACGTCGTCCTCGCGGACGCGGCCATGTTCCCGCGCGACAAGACCTGCGGCGACGGCCTGACCCCGCGGGCGATCGGGGAGATGCAGAAGCTCGGCCTCGAGGACTGGCTGCGCGCCCACACGGTCAACCAGGGCCTGCGCGCCCACGGCTTCGGCCAGACGCTGCTGCTGCCCTGGCCCGGGCCGCAGTCGCCGGGCTCCGCCCTGCCGGACTGGGGGTCCGCGGTGGCTCGCACCGAGCTCGACGACCACCTGCGCACGGTGGCGATCAAGAGCGGTGCCCAGGCGATCGACGGCGCCCGCGCGGTCGGCGTACGGCGTGAGGGCGGGCGGGTGGCTGCGGTCAGGTTCCGCGGGCTCGACCCCGCCCGGCCGGGCCACGAGGCGGAGATCGCCTGCCGGTGGCTGGTCGTCGCGGACGGCGTACGCTCCCCGCTCGGAAAGCTGCTGGGCCGTGAGTGGCACCGCGACACGGTCTACGCGGTGGCCGGGCGAGCCTATGTCGACTCCGACATGTCCGACGACCCCTGGATCAGCTCCCACCTCGAGCTTCGCGACGAGCAGGGTGAGCTGGTCTCCGGCTACGGCTGGATCTTCCCGCTGGGCAACGGGACGGTGAACCTCGGTGCCGGCACCCTCGCGACCAGCAGCCGGCCGGCCGAGGTGGCGATCAAGCCGCTCATGCAAACCTATGCCGACACCATCGGCGACGACTTCGGGCTGGCGGGCCCGCTGCGGATGGCGACCTCGGCGCTGCTGCCGATGGGTGGCGCTGTCACCAACGTCGCCGGCCCCAACTGGGCGCTGATCGGTGACGCCGCGGCCTGCGTCAACCCCCTCAACGGCGAGGGCATCGACTACGGCCTGGAGACCGGCCGGTTCGTCGCCGAGCACATCTCGAGCGGCGCCGGTCTCGGCGAGGCGTGGCGTGCCACCCTGGTCGAGCACTACGGCGAGTCGTTCTCCATCGCCCGTCGCCTCGCCGGCATCGCCACGCGACCCAAGGTCGTCGCGGCCCTCGGACCCGCGGGGATGCGCTCCGACTGGCTGATGACGCTCGCCCTGCGCTGGATGGGCAACCTCGTCGACGAGGCCGACCGGGACCGGGCGGCGCGGGTGTGGCGCTGGGCCGGCCGGCAGTCGATGGCCCGGGACGCGCGGCCCCCCTTCAGTTGAGGGGCCGACGGGACGAGCGGACCTACCGGGCCGCCGTCGTGCTGGGCCGGGTCGGCCTGCGGGCGCTCGACCTCAAGGTCGTGGGCTCGGGGTGGGAGAACGTCCCCGCCAGCGGACCCGTTCTGCTCGCGGCGACGCACGTCTCCTACCCGGACTTCCTGTTCATCCAGGCCGCGACTCGTCCCACGGGCCGCTACGTCCGCTTCATGACCCGACACGACGTGTGGCACGTCCGCGGGCTGGCGAGACCGATGGACGCGATGGGGCACATCCCGGTCGACCGGCAGGCCCCGGCAGCGGCGTACCTGAGGGCGCGGCGGCTGCTGCATGCCGGTGAGGCGGTGCTCTCGTTCCCCGAGGCGGGGATCAGCTACTCCTACACCGTCCGGTCCCTGATGCGTGGCGTGGCCGGTCTGGCGCGGGAGACCGGTGCGCCGGTCGTGCCGGTTGCGCTGTGGGGCGCGCAGCGCGTCTACTCGGTCGGGGTGCCCGACGAGCGGGGCCTTCAGCCGCGGCCGGACCTCACGCGCGGGCGGCGGGTCGACGTGTCGTTCGGCGAGCCGCTGACGATCGGTCCCGAGGAGGACCTCACCGAGTGGACCTGTCGCCTCGGCGCACGGCTCACCGACCAGCTCGAGGCGTTGCAGCGCCTGCCGCACCACCTGCCCCGACCGGGTGAGCACGCGCCGTGGTACCCCGCGCACCTGGGCGGGCACGCGCCCACGCGCGCGGAGGCGGCGCACCTCGACGTGGTGCCGCGCTCAGCCGTCAGGCCGACGTGGGGGCCGGCCTAGGCCTGCGCCGGCCCTCGAGCCAGCCGAGCGGGTTGGTGAACGGCGCCAGCACGCGTCGTACGGGAGGAGAGGCCAGCAGCAGGGTGAGCGCGATCGACCCCAGGATGGTCAGCACCAGCCCCAGCACCTCGTGGGCGGTCGTGAACTCCGGCCAGCCGAGCGCCTTGACGGTCTTGATGACGAAGCCGTGGAAGAGGTAGATCACCATCGTGGCGGTGCCCATCGTGGTGAACCGCCCGAGCGAGCGGCGCGGCACGAGCGACATCGCCGCGAAGGCACCCACCAGCCCGACCATCATCACCGTCAGCCGGGTCTGGAAGACGATCTCGTCGTCGATCGGGATCTCGGAGTAGCCCGCGTCGTACCAGAGCAGCGCGGTCTCCGCCCACGTGTCGGTGTAGAGCGCCATGATGCCGATGCCGACGAGCATCGGCACCGCGGCCAGGCGGACCCACACGTCGTCGAGGTGTGCGAGGTGGCGCGGCTTGAGGTAGAGCCCGAGCACGAAGAACGGCAGCAGGCCCAGGAACCGGGGAATCATCAGGGCGTCGGTGTTCCAGAGGCCGCCGGCCAGGCTGACGATCACCGACAGGGGCAGGAAGAGCCAGTGCAGCTTGAGGATCGGGGTGACCAGGCGCCACATGAGCAGCACGATGAGGTACCACATCGTCCAGTGCGGCTCCAGCCAGAGCGGGCCTGTCACGTTCTCGTCGACCACAGCGCGGCGGAAGTAGAACAGCGCCGGCTCGAAGAGGAGGTAGGGGATGGCCAGCGTGTAGACCAGGCCCTTCATCCTGCGCAGGTCCCACTCGAAGGACTTCGAGAGGTAGCCGCTGACGAAGACGAACGCCGGGATGTGCCAGAGGTAGATGAAGTCGTAGAGCCAGTGGCTGCCCTGGGTGGCCTCGACCAGCCCGATGGAGTGCCCGATCACGACGAGGGTGACGAGGACCATCTTGACGTTGTCGAGCCACGGGTCGCGGGACGGGGGAACCACGGCGCTCACCGTACTTCACTAGGTTGGGGGCCATGGTTTCCCTGCCGAGGCGTCAACGCGTGGGGGCGTACGCCGTCATGCTCCGCGAGCACGAAGGTCGGGTCGAGGTCCTCCTCAGCCGACTCTCGGCGCGCGTCTCGCGCACGGAGCTGTGGACCCTTCCCGGCGGCGGGATCGATCACGGGGAGGACCCGCGACTGGCGGTGATCCGGGAGATCCGCGAGGAGACCGGGCTCGAGGCGACGGTGGGGGAGACGGCTCACGTCTACAGCGCCCACCTGCCCCGCGCCTCGCGGGACGGACTGCTCGTCGACGCCCACGCGATCCGCATCGTCTACGACGGGTGGGCAGCTCCGGACGCGCCGACGCCGCGCGTCCTCGAGGTCGACGGGTCCACGATCGAGGCCGCGTGGAAGCCGCTCGACGACGTGGTCTCCGGTGCCGTCCCCGTCGCGGGGCTCGTGACGGAGGCGCTGGTCGACCACCTGCCGTTCCGGCTCCAGCGGGTGGCGGCGTACGCCGTGGTGCGCCGGGCAGGCGAGGTGCTGCTCACCCGGCTGTCGTCCCGTGCCGCGCACCCGGGCAGGTGGACGCTGCCCGGTGGCGGGATCGACCACGGCGAGCACCCCTCGGTGGCCTTGGCGCGGGAGGTCGAGGAGGAGTCCGGGCTGCCCTGCGAGGTCACCGGACTGATCGGCGTCCACGACACCCACTTCTTCGGCAACGCCCCCTCCGGCCGGATCGAGGACTACCACGGGGTCCACCTGATCTTCAGCGCCGCCGTCGGCGACGGTGAGCCCTACGTCCGCGAGGTCGACGGCACGACCGATGCCGTGGCCTGGGTCCCCGTCGCCGACGTGGAGTCGGGGGGCGTGGAGGTCCTCGACCTGGTGCGTCATGCGCTGGGGCTCGACTCCGCCCGATCGACGGGGGCTTGAGATGACAGGCATGAGATGACAGAGAGCGTCTTCACCTATGCCGCGCCCGGCCTGAAGTTCGGCCGCGGCGCCAGCGACGAGATCGGCTGGGACGTGCAGCAGCTCGTCGCCACGGCCGGCGGCTCCGCCAGCCGGGTCCTGCTGGTGACCGATGCCGGGGTGGCCGCGACCGGCCATCCCCAGCGGATCGCGCAGGCCATGGGGTCCAACGGGCTCGACGTGACCCTGTTCGCCGGAGCGCGGGTGGAGCCGACGGACGCCTCGCTGGAGGAGGCGATCGCCTTCGCCCGCGACTGCGGGCCCTTCGATGCCGTCGTCGCGGTGGGCGGCGGCTCGTCCATCGACACGGCCAAGGCCGTGAACCTGCTGCTGACCAACGCCGGCGAGCTGATGGACTACGTCAATCCCCCGGTCGGGGGTGGGCGCGTTCCCGAGCACCGGCTGCTGCCGCTGGTGGCGGTGCCCACGACCACCGGCACGGGCGCCGAGTCCACGACGATCTGCGTCCTCGACGTCCTTGCGCTGAAGGTCAAGACCGGCATCTCGCACGCGCGGCTGCGTCCCACGCTGGCGGTGGTCGACCCGGACCTCACCATGACCCAACCCGCCATGGTGACCGCCTCGAGCGGGATGGACATCCTCTGCCACGCGCTCGAGAGCTACACGGCGCGCTGGTTCGCCGACTTCGAGGCCAAGCGGCCCGAGCAACGCGTGCCCTACTGCGGCGCGAACCCGATCGCCGACATGTGGTCCGAGAAGGCCCTGTCCCTCCTCGCCGGCGCCTTCCGCCGGGCCGTGGGCGACGGCTCCGACCGCGAGGCGCGCGAGCAGATGGCGCTGGCCGCGACGTTCGCCGGGCTCGGCTTCGGCAACGCGGGCGTCCACGTGCCGCACGCCTGCGCCTACCCGATCGCCGGCCGGGTGCGCGACTACCGGCCGCCCGGCTACCCGGACGACGAGCCGATCGTTCCGCACGGGATGGCGGTGGTGATGACGGCCCCGGCGGCCTTCGCCCGGACCTTCGAGGCGTCCCCCGAGCGACACCTGCGCGCGGCAGAGCTGCTGGGTGCCGACACCAGGGACACCGCCGACGGCGGCTCGGGCGTGTTACCGAGGGTGCTGCGCGGTCTGATGCGCGACGTGGGCCTGCCGAGCGGCCTCGGGGAGATCGGCTACGGCTCCGACGACGTCGACGACCTGGTCGACGGCGCCCTGAAGCAGCAGCGCCTGCTGGCCACCGCGCCCATCGACGTCACCGCTGACGACCTCGCCACTGTCTTCCGGAGCTCGCTCGAGCACTGGTGACGCCGGGCGACCACCCTGCCGCGTGAGCGTGCTCGGTCCTGGGCGGCAGCTTCCTGCGATCGACCACCCCCGATCGCAGGAAGCTGGGGCGGTGGGCCGACTGCGCGGAGTGAGGGCGAAGTTCGTTCCGCCCCGAGCTGTGGACAACGCCCCGACGCCTGCCGCGGGTGCCTAGCGTCGGAGACATGCACGACCCACACGACTGGCTCACGCAGCGAGCCGCAGCGCAGGTGCTGCACGAGGACATCGGGATCCACCGCGAGACCGCCCGCCGCCTGTTGGTCGCCGGGGCGATGGGGCTTCCGCGCAACACGTCGCTCGCCTCGTTCCACCGTCGAGACGACATCGACGCCTTCGTCGCCCGCTTCCGGGACCGACCGCCCCTCCCGGTGCCTGATCGCAACCTGGTCGTCGTCCGGGTCGGGAACGGTCGGGTCCGTCTGGGAGCCACCGCGCAGCACCAGCTCGACCGGCTGGCCGACGGCTGGCGGATGTCACCGAAGTGGCGCGCGCTGTGCCGCGGCGTCGTCGCCGCCGGGGGCGAGCCTGCCGGCTTCCTGGTGACGCTGGGCGGCTTCGTGGTGGCCGGTGCTGACATCGTGGGCGCGGAGTGGGCGGGTCGGGAAGGTCTCGAGCCGGGAGATCCCGCGGGCTCCCCGCTGCTGACGCGGTTCGAGCTGCGATCGCCGGGGCAGTGGTACGCGGCGTGGAGTGGCCAGCAGCTGCCGTCGCAGGCGGGAGGCGCAGCGCTGCGGGTGTGGGCGCTGCACGACCGGGCGCCGTGGGAGCGCACGCCGCGAGACCGGCCGTCAAGGGGCCGGTCACTAGGATGAGGTCATGAACCCCCACCACCGCCGACTCGTCATCCCGGTGGCGCTGGGGGCTCTCATCCTCATCGTCGTCCTCGCCGCAGTCCTGTGAGCTCGGGCGCCGCGAGCGACGAGCTCGATCGGCTCAGGTCGGCGATCCTCGACGCCGACCAGCTGGTGCGGGCCCTGGCCAGCGGTCGGCGCAAGGGCCAGCCCCTGCCGGTCGTCGAGGGTCGCGAGGTGCGGCGCGTCGAGATCCGGCCCGTCGACCTCAAGGCGGGACGCCACCTGCAGGTGACGTCGTACGACGACACGCAGGCCTACATCGCCAACCATGCGCCGGGCGAGGAGGCGGAGGCGGCCGTGCACGCGCTGCTGGCCCAGCCCTTCGCCAACTGGCACGTCGACACGACGACCCACACGCACCAGGCACGGGTCACGAAGAAGGGTGCGGTGCTGGTGCACGCCTCGGCGCGCAAGGAGGCCGTCGAGACGTCGCACGGCCACGACCGGGACAAGGGTCGGCTGCTGCGGGAGGACGACCCGGCACTGGTTGCGCTGGGCATCAGCGACGCGCAGGGGAGGGTCAAGCCGAGCCGTCAGGCGAAGTACCGCCAGGTCGAGGAGTTCCTCCGGCTGCTGGACTCCAGCCTCGCGGACGGCTTCGCGAAGGGCCACCTGCGCAGCCCCACGCCCGAGGACCCGCTGCGCGTCGTGGACCTCGGCTGCGGCAACGCCTACCTCACCTTCGCCGCCCACCAGCTCCTGACCACTCCGGTCAGCGAGGGCGGTCGCGGCCTGCCAGTCCGCATGACCGGGATCGACGTCCGGCAGCAGTCGGCGGACCACAACTCCGCGATCGCGGCCAAGCTCGGCATCGAGGCCGACTTCGTGGTCGGCTCGATCTCCGACGCCCGGCTCGAGAAGGCGCCGGACGTCGTCCTCGCCCTGCACGCCTGCGACACGGCCACCGACGACGCCCTGGCCCGCGCCGTGGAGTGGGGCGCGCCGCTGGTGCTGGCCGCTCCCTGCTGTCACCACGACATCGCGGCCCAGCTCAGGAAGGCGCCGCCGCCTCCTCCCTATGCCGCGCTGACACGCGACGGCATCCTCCGCGAGCGGCTGGCCGACACCCTCACCGACGCCCTGCGCGCGGAGCTGCTGCGCGGTCTCGGCTACCGGGTCGACGTCGTGCAGTTCGTGGAGAGCGCCCACACGCCCCGCAACACCCTGATCCGCGCGGTCAGGGTGGCGGCGGGACGGGCGAACGGGGCCCGGAGCGAGTACGACGACCTGGTGGCCGCGTGGGGCGTCCACCCGCGGCTGGGCGAGCTCCTCGAGCGTTCGTGACGTGAGCCATGCCTGACGCGCGCCGGATCGCAGTGGGAGTGTGCGTCATCGCGCCGTTCCTGATCGGCGCGGCGGCCGGAGCACCCGGTGCCGACAGTGCCGACGGTGGGGCCGCCTTCCGGTTCACCGATCCCGACATCGTGGAGTCGAGCGGGCTCGTCGTCACCGACGCCTCGCCAGGGGGCCTCGTCGTCACCACCAACGACTCGGGCGACTCGGGGCGGGTGTTCACGGTCGACCCGGGCACCGGGAGCACGGTGGGTGTCACCGCGTGGACCCCGGAGCCGCGGGACGTGGAGGCGCTGGCCCCGGCAGGCCCGGGCCACGTCTGGGTCGGCGACATCGGGGACAACCAGCACGTGCGGGAGTCCGTCGAGGTCCTCCGCGTCCCCGTCGGCAGAGGGCGCCTCGAGACCTCGCCCGAGACGTACGAGCTCACCTACCCCGACGGCGCCCGCGACGCGGAGGCGCTGGTGAGCCACCCGGTGACGGGCCAGCTGTTCGTGATCACCAAGGGGGTGTTCGCCGGCACGGTCTATGCCGCACCGAGGCAGCTGAGGCAGGGCGACACGAACCTGCTCGAGGAGGTGGGCGAGGCGCCGGGGATCGTCACCGACGCCACCTTCCTGCCCGGCGGTGGCGGCGTCGTGATGAGGACCTACTCGAGCGCCCACCTCGTGGCATTCCCGTCCTGGCAGCCCGTGTCGTCGTGGGACCTGCCTCGCCAGGACCAGGGCGAGGGGATCGCGCTGGCCGGACGTCAGCTGCTGGTCAGCAGCGAGGGAGCGCGGTCCCAGGTGCTCCGGCTCGCGCTTCCATCCGAGGCGCGGGCCACGGACCTGCGCTCGCCGGCCTGGACGAGCCTGCGCTGGCTCGCGACCGCCCGCGGTGTGCCACTACCTGCTGGTTGAGGAGGTCCCAGCCGCCCGCTGGTTGAGGAGGTCGCCCAGCGACCGTCACGAAACCTCAGGCGAGCGCCGCGTCGAGCGCGGCCTGCACGTGCAGCGTCGTGCACGGGAACACGGGAAGCTCGACGTCGGCCTGCTTGACCAGCAGCTCGAGCTCGGTGCAGCCGAGCAGCACCCCGCCGGCCCCGGCGTCCCAGAGCTCCTCGATGATCGAGACGACGCGGCTGCGCGTGCGGGGCAGCACCACCCCGTGCACCAGCTCCTCGTAGATCGCGTCGTTGAGGAAGTCGTGGTGGCTCTCGTCGGGCACCACGACGGCCAGCCCGCTGCTCTCCAACCGCTCGACGAAGAAGGACTCGGACATGGCGACCTTGGTGCCGATGAGCCCCACCGTCTGCACGCCCGCGGCCTTGACCGCAGCGGCGACGACGTCGGCGAGGTGGAGCAGCGGGATGTCGACGGCCTCCTCGACCTGGTCGGCCACCTTGTGGAAGGTGGTCGTGCAGAGCAGCAGGAAGTCGGCGCCCGCGCGCTCGACCCCACGGGCCGCGTCGGCGAGCAGCGCGCCGACCTGGTCCCAGCGCTCGTCGTCCTCGAGGTGCGTCACCTCGGCGAAGTCGACCGTGGTCAACGCCAGCTTGGGGGAGGAGAGGCCGCCGAGCCGCTCCCGCATCCCGAGGTTGAGGTCGCGGTAGTAGACCGCGCTGCTCTCCCAGCTCATGCCGCCGACGAGTCCGATGGTCTTCACGCGCGGCAGTCTGCCACGCCTCAGGTGCGGTGGACCTTGTGTGCCGCTGCTTGGGCGCGAGGCTTGATGACCAGCTCGTCGATGTCGACGTGGGAGGGCCTCGTGGCGACCCAGGCGATCGCGTCGGCGACGTCCTCGGCGAGCAGCGGCTCGTCCACGCCGGCGTACACGGCGTCCGCCCTGGCCTGGTCGCCGCCGAAGCGCACGAGCGCGAACTCGTCGGTGCGGACCATGCCCGGCGCGACCTCGCTGATCCGGATCGGCTCGCCGTTGAGCTCGAGCCGCAGCGTCTCGGTGACCACCTTCACGGCGTGCTTGGCGGCGGTGTAGCCGGCCCCGCCCTCGTAGGCCCACCGCCCCGCCGTCGACCCGACGTTGACGATCACGCCGTCGCCGCTGGCGCGCAGGGCCGGGAGCAGTGCCTGGGTGACGCGGACCAGGCCCAGCACGTTGACGTCGTACATCCATCGCCAGTCGTCGAGGTCCGCGTCCTCGACCCGGTCGGCCCCGACCGCGCCGCCGGCGTTGTTGACCAGCACGTGGCAGGTGGGCACCGCAGCGGCCAGGGCCGCCACCGAGGCGGCGTCGTTGATGTCGCAGGTGACCGCCTCGCCGCCGATCTCCGCCGCCAGCTGCTCGATGCGGTCCGTACGCCGCGCAGCGCACACGACGCGGAAGCCCACTGCGGCGAGGGCACGGGCGGTCGCGGCGCCGATGCCGCTCGAGGCGCCCGTGACCACCGCGGTGCGGGTCGGGGCTCGGTCGTGGGCCTGGTCCTGGGTCCGGTCCTGGGTCATGAAGCCATCCTGCCAAGATGTCCCGATGATCATCGCGGCGGCCGACGGTTCGGCACTCGGCAACCCCGGCCCGGCCGGATGGGCGTGGTACGTCGATGACGGCTGCTGGGCCTCCGGAGGATGGCCGCACGGCACCAACAACATGGGCGAGCTCATGGCGGTGCTCGACCTCCTCCAGCAGACGGCGCACCTCGACGAGCCGCTGCGCGTCTACTGCGACAGCACCTACGTCATCAACACCGTCACCAAGTGGATGGCGGGCTGGAAGCGCCGCGGCTGGCGCAAGGGCGACGGGAAGCCGGTGATGAACGTCGAGCTGGTCAAGGCGCTCGACGCGGCCATGCAGGGGCGCGACGTCGACTTCGTCTGGGTCAAGGGCCACGCCGGCCACGAGCTCAACGAGGCCGCCGACAAGCTCGCCAACGCCGCCGCGACGGCCTACCGCGAAGGCAAGCAGCCTGAGCCGGGGCCAGGTTTCGCGGAGAGCGTGGTCGCCCATCCCCACGCCACGGTCGGGCAGGTCGAGCCCGAGCCGGACCTCTTCTCCGGGCTGGAGCCGGTCGCGGCGCCGGCCGATGTTCGCCCGGCGGCCAGGACGGTGGAGCCAGAGGTGGAGGTCGAGGTCGTCTCGCTCGACCTCCTCGACGCCGACACGATCCGTCTCGGGTGGCACGCCTCGACCGATCCCCCTGCCCACGTCCGCAGCACGCTGTGGGTGCGTACAGGTGGCCAGTGGCAGGCGCGTTCGGGCACGGGCGCCGACGAAACCTGAGCTGGGACCCGCCGGGCGGGTCGTGGCAGACTGCCCGGATGCTTCCCGCGAAGACGTCCGCCGCCGCGGCTCTCCTCGGCGGCGTGCTGTGGATCCTCCACGCGCTGCTCGGCGGCGGCAGTGGCCCGCTCACCAGCACGCTCCACTTCGTCGGGCTCGCGTGCCTGCTCGTGGCCGCAGCCCTGTTCGGCAGCACCTTGGTCAAGAGCGATGCGACCGCCATGCGCGTGCTGGTCGCCCTGGCCTCCGCCCTCCTGGCACTGTCGCTGATCGAGGCGTTCCGGCTCAGCGACACCCCTTGGTACGACGGGTTCTGGGGCATCGTGGCGGCACTGATCGGCGGGCTCGCGCTCCTGCGTGGTCGGGGCAGGCCCTCCGGCCGTCCGGCTGCCGGCGCGCACGCACGCTGACCGTCGGGAATCCCGGAGCCTCTCGCGAGGTTGTGTCCTGAGGTGCCCACGTCGGGCGCCAGGACGAAGGAGGCAGTGTGGGCGAGCGGGTGGCCATGATCAGCCTGCACACCTCCCCCCTGGACCAGCCGGGCACGGGCGACGCGGGCGGGATGAACGTCTACGTCATCGAGCTGTCCAAGCGGCTGGCGGCACAGGGCATCGAGGTCGATGTCTTCACCCGGGCCACGTCGTCGGCCCTGCACCAGGTCGTCGAGGCGGCGGACGGGGTGCTGGTGCGCCACATCGCGGCGGGCCCCTTCGAGGGACTCACCAAGGGCGAGCTGCCCGGTCAGCTGTGCACCTTCGCGCGTGAGGTGCTCCGTGCCGAGGCGATCCAGCCGCTCGGCCACTACGACGCCGTCCACTCCCACTACTGGCTCTCCGGGCAGGTCGGGGCGCTCGCCCGCGACCGCTGGAACGTGCCGCTCGTGCACTCGATGCACACGATGGCGAAGGTCAAGAACGAGGCCCTCGCCGAGGGGGACACCCCCGAGCCCCTGTCCCGCATCATCGGAGAGGAGCAGGTGGTGGACGCCGCCGACCTCCTCGTGGCCAACACGCACACCGAGGCACAGCAGCTCGTCGAGCTCTACGGTGCCAGTCCCGACGCGGTCGAGGTGATCCATCCCGGCGTCGACCTGTCGGTCTTCTCACCCCGGGGCCGGGCGGAGGCCCGGCGCGAGCTCGGCCTGCCCGAGGACGCGGTCGTCCTGCTGTTCGCGGGCCGGATCCAGCCGCTCAAGGCGCCCGACGTGCTGCTGCGCGCCGTCGACGTGCTGCTCCAGCAGGACCCGTCGCTGCGGCGACGACTCGTCGTACCCGTCGTGGGCGGTCCGTCAGGCTCCGGACTCGAGCACCCGACCGCACTGGCGGACCTGGCCGCCGACCTCGGCATCAGCGACGTCGTACGTTTCGTGCCGCCGGTGACGCAGACCGAGCTGGCCGTCTGGTCCTCCGCCGCCACCGCCGTCGCGGTCCCGTCCTACAACGAGTCCTTCGGCCTGGTGGCCGTCGAGGCGCAGGCGACCGGCACGCCGGTGGTCGCGGCCGCCGTGGGTGGGCTCACCACCGTGGTGCGAGACGGCGTGAGCGGTCTGCTGGTCGACACCCATGAGCCACGCGACTGGGCGGCCACTCTGCGCCGACTCATCGACGACCCGGCCCTCGTCGAGCAGCTCGGCAAGGGGGCCGTGGCACACGCGCAGGAGTTCTCCTGGGACCACACGGCCGAGCGCACCCTGGAGGCCTACGCACGGGCAGCCGGCCGGATGCGTGCTGAGATGGCCACATGACCGACACCTCCCGGGCAGTCGACACCGTCCGCGCCCATCTCGTCGAGAACGGGATCGAGCACGAGGAGATCGGCGGTACGTCGTTCTCGCTGAGCCTGCCTGGAGAGAAGAAGCTCCAGACACCGGTCCGCCTCGACGTCGGCCCCCACGCCCTCGGTGTCCATGCCTTCGTGTGCCGCAACCCCGACGAGAACCACGCCCGCGTCTACCGGTGGCTGCTGGAGCGCAACCTGCGGATGTACGCCGTCTCCTTCGCCGTCGACCGGCACGGCGACATCTACCTCGAGGCGCGGCTGCCGCTGTCCTCGGTGAGCGACGACGAGCTCGACCGGATCCTGGGCTCGGTGCTGGCCAACGCCGACGAGTCCTTCAACGCCATCCTGGAGCTCGGCTTCGCCTCCTCCATCCGCAAGGAGTGGGAGTGGCGGATCTCGCGCGGCGAGTCGACCCGCAACCTCGACGCCTTCCGCGGCTGGCTCGAGTCCTAGCCGTCGCTGGTCGAGGAGGGCGCCCCGGCGCCCGTCACGACACTGTTCACCTTCGGCGTACGACGCGCCACGAGGACGCCCGCGATGCACATCGCACCGCCGACGAACGCCAGCGCGGGCGGCACCTCGTCGAGCAGCAGCCAGGCCATGAGCGCGGTGATGAACGGGACGAGGAACGTCGACTGGGCGAACTTCCCGGCGTCGGCGTGGGAGAGGGCGTAGGCCCAGGCGACGAACGCGATCGCCGACGGGAACACACCGAGGTAGAGGATCCACCAGATCGTGTCCGCGGACGCGTCGCCCAGCACGCCGACGGCCTCGCCCGTCCAGGGCAGGCAGACGACGGTGCCGACCACGGCGTACCAGAATGTGAGCTCCAGCGGGGAGATCGTCGGCAGCAGCTTCTTCTGGGTCAGGACACCGACGGCGAAGGTGAGCGCCGCCAGCAGGGAGAGGAGCACGCCCACGAGGTCGCCGTTGGCGCCGCGGGACGACGCCTGGCCGATGACCACGACGCCGGCGAAGCCCACCGCCATCCCGATGAGCAGGTTGCGGGTCAGCCGCTCGCCGAGGAAGAACGCCGCGAGGAGGCCCACCAGGATCGGGCCGATCTGGATGATCAGCGCGGCCGTGCCGGCGTCGATGCGACGCTCGGACTCGTTGAGCGCGAGGTTGTAGACGCCGAACCACGAGATGCCACCGGCCAGGATCAGCGGCCACTCGCGGCGGTCGGGCAGGCGTGAGATGCGCCCCTTCATCAGCGCCAGCACGGCCAGGGTCATGACCGCCAGCCGGGCCAGCGACAGCGTGCCGGGCGGCACGCTCTCACCGAGGTGGCGGATCCCGACGAACGCGCTGGCCCAGAGGACGAGCGTGAGCGCCACCGCGGCGAGCGGCAGCCAGGCCCGGCTGGGCGCCCCCGGCCCCGTCGTGGTGGGGGCGGTCGGGGGGCTGGTCGAGGTCACGGGTCAAGGCTAGGGACGCCGATGACGCGCCGCGAGCGCTTTTCGGACGGCGTACGCCGACATCCCGCCGTCGCCGCAGGTTGAGGAGGGACGAAGTCCCGTCACGAAAGCACGGCTCAGCCAGCCACCGTCACCCGGGCGGCGACAGCGTCCACCTTGCTCGGTGCATGCGTCGACACGGTGCGGACCGTCATCGTCGTCGCGGTGCCCGGCTTCGCCCGCTTCAGCCGGGTGACCGTGACGGTCACGGTGACCGACCGGCCGACGGCCAGCGTCTCGGTGCGGTAGCGGCCGTCGATCACGGCAGCCGAGACGTCCTTGCCACCAGCGACGTAGGTCAACCTGAAGGCACGGTTGGACCTCGTCCCCGCGAGCTTCAGCTTCTCGGCTGTGTCGCCCTGGTTGGTCACCCGGACCTGGAAGCTCACCTGCCGGGCGCGACCGCGCAGCGTCGCGGCCACGCGCTGGTCGGCGAGGGTGTAGACCTCCGCGCCGACGAAGCGGCCCCTGCCGCGGCGGATCTCCGCATCGGGGCGGTACGCCGCTGCGGTGGGCGGGACATCCGTGGGGTTCGGCGTGGGGGTGGCCGTGGGTGTCGGGTTGGTCGGCGTCGACGTGGTGGTGGTCGTGGTCGTAGTGGTGGTCGGGGTGGGTGCCGGGACCTCCCCAGGAGGTGCGACCACCAGCGTCTGGTGGGCGCTGCCCTCGTTCAGCGCAGCGTCGGTGATCGAGGCCACCACCTCGTAGGTGCCGGGGGCGAGGTCCTCGGCGCTGACGCCCCACGTGCCGCCGGGGTTCACGGTGGCGGTGAGGAGCTGGTCGTCCACATTGACGTCCACGACCGTGCCGGCGCGCTCGGCGGTCGTGCCGTAGGTCCACGGGGAGAGGTCGGTCGTCGAGCGGCTCGCGCCTCCGTCGATGACCACGACGGGCACGGTCAGGTCGACGGTCAGGACCTGGCTCGCCGAGCCCGTGTTGCCGGCCGCGTCGTCGACGGACGCCAGCACGAGGTGCGCCGTCTCGGTCAGTGCCGCCGCCTCCACGGTCCAGGTGCCGGCGCTCGCGACCGTCGTCAGGGTCTGGTCGCCGACCATGACCGACACCGTCGCATCAGGCTCGGTCGTGGTGCCCGAGATGCTCGGAGTCGTGTCGGAGGTTGCTGCACTCGTGCCGCCGAGGACCGTGACGCCCGGTGCGTCGGCGTCGACGGTCAGCTGCTGAGTGGCGGTGCCGGTGTTGCCGGACGGGTCGGTGACCGACGCGACGACCGTGTGTGACCCCTGAGCCAGGGCGTGGGTGCTCAGCGTCCACGCCCCTGCGTGGGCGCGCGTGGTGAGCACCAGGGTGCCGGTGGTCACCGTGACCACGGGGGTCCCCGGTTCGTCCGTGGTGCCTGAGACGGGCGGCGTGGTGTCCCGGGTCGAGCGGGAGGGTCCACCGTTGAGGGCGACCACTGGGGCGACCAGGTCGTCGATCGGCCTGGTGATGGGGCTGTTGGCCAGGGCCATGGTGCTCGACGTGAGGGCACGGCCCTTGAGGGAGGCACCGTCCCCGAACGAGATCGCGCCCTCGGCGAGGATCGTGCCGGCCCACTTGGCATTGGCCCCGAGGGCCACGGCGCCGACCACCTGCCAGTAGACGTTGTTGGCCAGCGCGCCGTTGGTCAGGACGACCTTGGTGGACGCCGCGGAGCTGAGGGCGGCGCCGATCTGGAAGACGAAGATGGCATTCGGGTCGTCCTCGGCGTCGAGGATGATGGTGCCGGTGTTGGTGACCGCCGCCGCCGTGGAGTAGAGGCCGGGCGTGAAGGTCTTGCCGACCAGGTCGCCACCGAAGGCGGTGCCGCCGGTCTGGGCGACGACCGAGTCGTACGCCGCCTGGCGGTCCTCGTGTGCTGCTTCGACCTCATCGGTCCCGACGCGGGTCGTGCCGTTCACCGTGCCGGGCGGGAACCCGGTCAGGGTGCCGGTGACTCCGAGGTCGAGCGCGAGCACGGTGCCGGTGGCGGTGGCAGGGTTGGTGATGCTGGGCCCGGCGAGCGCGGAGAACCCCGCGGCGCGGCCGAGGGCCACGCTGCCGGCGACGGTCGGCGCGGCAGCTGCCGCGGACGTCGCGGTCACGAGAGGACCGACGACCATGAGGGCCGTGGCCGCCACCGCCAACCGTGCCGTCGTGGTGCGGGTGAGGAGCTGGGCAGGTCGGCTGGGACTCATCAGAGAGTGCGCCCTTAGGTCGCGGCACTCTCGCCGTCCCTCCGGAACCCCGGACGAGACGTTGATCAACAGTTACCGTCCCGTGGACCGTAGCCCGCTATGACGGTCTCCGTGGCCGAACGACCTCAGAGGTCGAGCTTGTAGCCCAGCCCTCGCACCGTGACGAGGTACTTCGGCTCGCTGGGGTCGGGCTCGAGCTTGGCGCGCAGCCGCTTCACGTGCACGTCGAGGGTCTTGGTGTCGCCGACGTAGTCCGAGCCCCAGACCCGGTCGATCAGCTGCCCGCGGGTGAGCACGCGGCCGGGGTTGCGCAGGAACATCTCCAGCAGCTCGAACTCCTTGAGCGGCAGGCGCTGCTCGGTGCCGTCGACGGTGACGACGTGGCGCTCCACATCCATCCGCACCGGTCCGGCCTCGAGGGTGTCGGGCATCAGGTCGGGCTCCTGGCCGCGGCGGAGCACGGCGCGGATCCGCGCCACCAGCTCGCGGGGGGAGTAGGGCTTGGTGACGTAGTCGTCGGCGCCGAGCTCGAGCCCGACCACCTTGTCGACCTCGTCGTCCTTCGCGCTGACCATGATCACCGGGACCGACGAGGTCTGCCGGATCTGGCGGCACACCTCGGTGCCGGGCACGCCGGGCAGCATCAGGTCGAGCAGGACGATGTCCGGACCGAACCGGTCGAACTCGGTGAGGGCGGTGTTGCCGTCGGCGGCGATGGCCACCTCGTATCCCTCCTTGCGGAGCATGTAGGCGAGCGCGTCGCTGTAGCTCTCTTCGTCCTCGACGACGAGTACCCGGGTCACTGGCGTGCCTCCTGCGTGTTCGTGGTGCGCTTCGTGGGTGCGGCAGCGGCCGCCGGCCGTGCGGGGACGATGACCTCGACCGGGGTGGTGGTGTGGCCCTGGCCCGGCTCGGGGTTGCGGGGGAGCGTGAGCGTGAAGGTCGAGCCCTGGCCCTCGACCGACCACACGGCGATGTCCCCGCCGTGGGTGGCCGCGACGTGCTTGACGATCGCCAGGCCCAGGCCGGTGCCCCCGGTCGAACGGTGACGGGCCGGGTCGACGCGGTAGAACCGCTCGAAGATGCGGTCGATCTCGCCGGCGGGGATGCCGATGCCCTGGTCCACGACCGAGATCTGGACCTTCTCGCCGTCGGACCGGGTGGTCACGACGACGCGGGACCCGGCGCCGGAGTAGGCGACGGCGTTGGCCACGAGGTTGCTGACCGCCGCACCGATCTGCTCCTGGGAGCCGAAGACCTCCAGGCCGGCCTCGCCGCGCGACTCGACGGTGATCTCCTTCGCGGCCGCCTCCATGGCGCTGGTGTCGACGGCGGTGGCCACCGCGGCGTCGAGGTCCACCATCACGGGCGTCTCGAGCGGGTCGTGGCCCTGCAGCCGGGACAGCTCGATGATCTGCTGCACGAGCCGGGAGAGCCGGTCGCTCTCGGTGCGCATCCGGTCGGCGAAGCGCTGGACGGCCTCGGGGTCGTCGGAGGCGTCGATGACCGCCTCAGCGAGCAACCGGATGGCACCGACCGGGGTCTTGAGCTCGTGGCTGACGTTGGCGACGAAGTCGCGGCGCACCGCCTCGACCCGCTTCTCGCGGGTGCGGTCCTCGACCAGGGCCAGGACCAGCCGCGCACCGAGGGGCGCGACACGTGCGGTGAGCGTGCGGGTGGTGCCGCCGTCGGGCGCTTGGAGGTCGAGCTCGCTCTCGCGGATCTGTCCGTCGCGGCGGACCTGCGCGACGAGGTCCAGCAGCTCGGGCACGACCAGGGTGTCGCCGCGCACCAGCCCGAAGGCGTACGCCGGCGCCGACGCCTTGAGGACGTGGTCGGCCTCGTCGACCACCACCGCGCTGGAGCGCAGGATGCTCAGGACCGCCGTCACCCCGGCCTGGACGACCGGCTCCTCCGCCTCCGGCGGCGTGTGCCGCTGGCGGTCGCTGATGTGCCACGCGAGGACCGCACCCCCGGCGACGATGGCCCCGACGATCGCGGCCAACCCAGCCTGCAGCGTCGGATCCACGCTCACCATCGTACGCATCCGGCCACCTCGGCCAGCCCCGGTGGACACCCGGCGTCGAGTGTTCATGTGGCGTTCATCGAGCACGGACTGCTGTTCGCTTCGGCTGCCTACAGTGCGCCGCATGCGTGAGGCTTTCCATGACCAGCTCGACGGCATCTTCGCCGACCTGTCCGAGATCTGCGGACAGGTCGAGATCGCTGTCCGTGAGGCCACCAAGGCGTTGATGACCGGCGACATCCACATCGCCGACCAGGTCATCAGCGGGGACAAGGCGATCGACGCCGCGCGCGAGCGGGTGGACGACACGTCCTTCGCCCTGTTGTCGCTGCAGCAGCCGGTCGCCGGCGACCTGCGGATGATCGTCTCAGCGCTGCGGATGGTCAGCGAGCTCGAGCGGATGGGTGACCTCTCGGTCCACGTGGCCAAGATCGCCCGCCTGCGCGTCCCGGCCGTCGCGGTGCCCGACGAGCTGCGCCCGACCATGGAGCGGATGGGCGAGACGGCGGAGGACATGGTGCGACGGGTGCGCAGCATCATCGTGGACCGCGACGTCGACGCGGCCATCGAGCTCGGCCGTGCCGACGAGGTGATGGACCAGCTGCGCCGCCGCAGCTTCACCGAGCTGCTCTCCACCGACTGGCACCACGGCGTGGAGGCCGCGGTCGACATCGCACTGCTGGGCCGCTACTACGAGCGCATCGCCGACCACGCCGTGTCGGTGGCCAACCGCGTGGTCTTCGTGGTCACCGGCGAGCAGCCGGCGCGGGACTGATACCTACCGGCCCTGGTTGGCGACGGCTGCGGCAGCGGCGGCAGCGGCCTCGGGGTCGAGGTACTCGCCACCCGCGACTGTCGGACGCATGTCCTCGTCGAGGCGGTAGAGCAGCGGCATGCCGGTGGGGATGTTGAGCCCGGCGATGTCCTCGTCGCTGATCTGGTCGAGGTGCTTGACAAGGGCGCGCAGGCTGTTGCCGTGGGCGGCGACCAGCACGGTCCTCCCGCTGCGGAGGTCGGGCACGATGTCGGACTCCCAGTAGGGGAGGAACCGGGCGATCACGTCCTTGAGGCACTCCGTGCGCGGGAGGTCGTCGCCCAGGTCGGCGTAGCGAGGGTCGTGGGCCTGGGAGAACTCCGAGGAGTCGTCGAGAGGCGGCGGCGGGGTGTCGAACGAGCGGCGCCAGAGCATGAACTGCTCCTCGCCGTACTCCTCGAGCGTCTGTTTCTTGTCCTTGCCCTGGAGCGCGCCGTAGTGGCGCTCGTTGAGCCGCCACGATCGCTTCACCGGGATCCAGTGGCGGTCGGCGGCGTCGAGGGACAGGTGCGCGGTGGTGATGGCGCGGCGCTGCAGGGACGTGTGGACGACGTCCGGGAGCAGCCCGGCGCCGACGAGCAGCTCGCCGCCGCGGACGGCCTCGGCGCGGCCCTTCTCGGTGAGGTCGACGTCGACCCAGCCGGTGAAGAGGTTCTTGGCGTTCCAGTCGCTCTCTCCGTGGCGGAGCAGGACCAGCGTGTGCGTCATGAGGCGTCCATGCCTTCCCAGTAGCCGGTGTCGTCAGGGACGACCGGGACGTTGAGCGTGACGCGCTCGCCGTCGCCGAAGTCGACGGACAGGGGCACGAAGTCGCCCGCCGCGAAGTCGCCCGTGAGCACGATGCCCGCCGCCGGCTCGGCGAGGTTGACGATGCCGCCGGGCTCGATCGGGATCGGCTCGAACTCCGCGGCCGTGATCGCCTCGCCGTCGTCGCCGGAGACGGCAGTCAGGGTCTGCTCGTTGTCCTGGTCGCCGTTGGACAGGGAGGCCACGAACGTCCCGGAGCCCTCGCCTCCGGAGACCACCACCGCCGACAGCACGTCGACCACGCCGTCGCGGTTGTTGGCGCCGCTGCCCGGGGTGTAGTCACGGTCCGTGGCGTAGTCGAAGCCGCAGGAGGACAGCGGAACGGCGAGCGCGAGAACCGCGGCGGCGGTCGCGAGAGGTCGAAGCTGCATGGCCCACACCCTAGCGTCGGCTCACGTCAGTCCGACGGTCCGCCCGGCGATCAGGATCGCGACCACGACGAGACCCGTGAACACCGCCGCGACCATCAGCAGGCGGGGTGTGCCGGTCCGCAGCGCCAGCACCAGCGGGAGCGACCTCTCACCCTCCTCGTGGTCGTGCACGAGGCCCGGCAGGGAGAGGAGGACGTGCACCCCCAGGCCGAGGGCGCCCGCCAGCACGGTCATGGTCACGGTCGGGGGAGTCGTCGTACCGACGCCGTTCCAGCCGCCGTAGGCGAGGAACGCGGGATAGAGGGCGAAGCTGGCCAGCCACGGCACGAACGAGAGCACCCGGGCGTGCAGCAACCAGTCACCGATCCCCGCGACGGCGAGCAGGGCGAGGTAGGCCAGCCCCGCCCGGCGCCCGTGGGCGACGGCGAGGGGTACGACGAGCAGCAGCGCGCACGTCAGCGTGAACCAGACCGTCCCGGGGTCGAGCACGCCGAGGCTGAGCGGCTTGTCCGGGCGGCGCCGAAGGTCGCGGCGCCGGTCGACGAGGTCGTCTGCCCAGCCCAGGACCGACTGGCCCACCAGCACCGTGCCCCCCACGAGCGCGACCTCCTCCAACGGGCGTCCGGCGACGGCGGCCGCGGCCGCGGCCGCTGCGGCGGTGACAACTGCCTGGCGCGGGTGCGCGGCACGGGCGAGGAGCAGCGCCGGGGTCGTCGACATGGGCGAAGTATGCCCAGAACGGGCGCCGCAGGGGGGCGCGCACCACAAGAACGCCGGACTTGTCAAGCCCGCATGTGGCCTCTGACCTGCGCAAACGTGATCGGAGGTGATTCGAACCCGTGTTAGAATGGTCACCTAGGAAGGGGAACTGAACATATGACTTTCACCGTTGGCGAAACGGTCGTCTATCCCAATCACGGGGCCGCAGTCATCGAGGATATCGAGATGCGGACGATCAAGGGGGAGGACCGCCAGTACCTCGTCCTCCGGATCGTTGCTCAACAGGACCTGGTCGTGCGCGTGCCGGCCTGCAACCTCGATCTCGTCGGCGTCCGTGACGTCGTCGACAAGGCGGGCCTTGACCGCGTCTTCGACGTGCTGCGCGCCGCGCACGTCGAGGAGCCGACCAACTGGTCGCGTCGCTACAAGGCCAACCTCGAGAAGCTGCACTCGGGTGACGTGATGAAGGTGTCGGAGGTCGTGCGCGACCTGTGGCGCCGCGAGCGTGACCGTGGGCTCTCGGCCGGTGAGAAGCGGATGCTGGCCAAGGCGCGCCAGATCCTCGTCTCCGAGCTGGCCCTGGCCGAGAAGACCAACGAGGACAAGGCCGAGGCCATCCTCGACGAGGTGCTCGCCTCCTGAGCAGCAACGACAGTGACCGAGGCCCCTGGGACGAGATTCCCCGGGGCCTCGGTCTCGTTCTGGACGAGGAGCGCGGGTCGCTTCCCTACGCCCTCCTCCACGGCGAGGCCCTCGTCGCCTGCGCGGCATGGGCGCTCGGGGACTCCGGTGTCGACATCGTCGATGCCACGGTCGAGTGGTCCGGCCTCGCCGACGCGGGCCGGCACGTCGTCCTGCACGACTCGCTCTGCCCGATGACGCCTCCGTCCTTCATCGCCGCGTGCCTCGACCGTGCCCGCACCTCCGGGCACGCAGTCGTCGGCGTCCGGCCGGTCACCGACACGGTGAAGGTGGTGGCGCACGGCCTGGTCGGCGACACGGTCGACCGTGAGGGCCTCGTCGCGATCACCTCCCCGCTCGTGATCCCGGCGGACGTCGTGGCCGCGCTGGCGCAGCGTCCTTCGTCCGACCTGGCCTCGGCGGTGGCGGACCTGGCTGCCGCTGGGCACACCGTCGAGACCCTCGTCGCGCCCGCGGAGGGCCGACGAGTCACCTCGCCCGAGGACGTGAGGGTGCTCGATGCCCTCACGGCCGGGCCGGGCTGACCCCCGTCAGGCTGAGCTCGACCGCGAGCGCCAGGTCCTCGGGGAAGGTGACCTTGAGGTTGAGAGCGCTGCTCGGGACGGCGGCGACGGCGACCTCGCGGTAGGCGGTGACGCAGGCGGCGGTGTCAGTGCCCTCGAACCCGTCTGCGGCTGCCTGCCGGTAGGCCGCAAGCACCTCGGTGGCGCGGAACGCCTGCGGCGTCTGGACGGCGCCCACCTCACCGCTCACCGGGGTCAGGTCCGCGTGGAGCAGGTGCCCCACCGGCACCACGGGGATCGCCCCACCGAGCTCTCGACCGGCCTCGATGACGGCCTGCCAGAGGCCGACGGAGGCCAGCGGACGCGCTCCGTCATGGACGACCACGACGTCGACCTCGCCGGAGGCGATGTCGTCGGCGACGACCTGAATGGCCGCCCATTCGGAGGCGTGTCGCGTGGACCCGCCGTCCACCACGAGCGCCTCGCGCTCGCCCAGGTGCGGCGCGACCGCCGCCTCGACGTCGGCCCGGTCCTCCGGGCGCACCACGAGCACGAGTCGACGTACATCGGGGAGGGCGAGGGCAGCCCGCACCGACCACACCAGCACCGGCGCGTCCCGGAGCGGGAGGAGGACCTTGTTGACCTCGGCCCCGACCCGGCTTCCCGAGCCGGCGGCGAGGATGACGACAGCCGCCGACATCAGCGGACGACCAGCGCAGTGGCGATCGCCGCGACGCCCTCGCCGCGCCCGGTGAGACCGAGCCCGTCGGTCGTGGTGGCGGAGACGCTGACCGGTGCGCCGACGGCGGCCGAGAGCGCGGTCGCGGCCTCGTCGCGGCGGGGCCCTAGGCGGGGGACGTTGCCGATCACCTGGACGGCCACGTTGCCGATCTCCCAGCCCGCGGCGCGCACTCGGCGTGCCGTCTCCGCGAGCAGGGCCGCGCCGGACGCGCCCGCCCACTCGGGCTCGGCCGTGCCGAAGTTGCTGCCGAGGTCACCCAGGCCCGCGGCCGAGAGGAGCGCGTCGCACGCCGCGTGCGCGGCCACGTCGCCGTCCGAGTGGCCCTCCAGCCCGGCCGGCTCGTCCGGCCAGGCGAGCCCGGCGAGGTGCATCGGCACGCCCTCCACCAGGCGGTGCACGTCGGTGCCGATGCCGATGCGGGGTCCGGGGCGGGGGGTGGTCACGTCGGCATCATGCCCGAGGGGGAGACAGAATGGACGCGTGACCACTCGCCGTATGCACTGGGTGCTGGCCGGAGTCCTCGCCGGGCTCGCCGGACTGGCGACCAGCTATGCCACGGCGATGGTCCTCACCATCCGCGAATCCCCCGTGGTGGCCGTGGCCGAGGAGCTGATCAAGGTCACGCCCGGCGCGGTCGCCGAGCGAGCCATCGCGGTCCTGGGGCACTACGACAAGCCGGCCCTCGTGCTCGGCATCCTCCTGTTCCTGCTGGTGTGCTTCGCGGGAGCCGGACTGCTGGCCCGCGGCGGCTGGTGGCGACCCGTCCTGGTGTGGTGCGCGCTGGCCGGCCTCGGCCTCGCAGCGGTCCTGGTCCAGCGGGGCGCCGGGGTGGTCGACGCGCTGCCGGTGGTCGTGGGTCTGCTCACCTGGATCACCGTCCACTCCGCACTCACCGACGCCCTCCACCGCGGGCAGCGCCGCCCCGACCTCGAGTCCCACGAGCGACGGGTCTTCCTCATGGTGGCGGGTGCGATCACGGCGGCCTCCGTCGGCATCGCTGTCGCGGGCCGCTTCGTCGGCGCGGGACGGCGTCACGTCGAGCAGAGCCGCCGGCTGCTGCGCATCCCCGGAGTCACGCGCCGCCAGGCGCCACCGGCCACCTCGCTCGGCGTGAAGGGGATCGCCCCCTGGCAGACTCCCAACGAGGACTTCTACCGGATCGACACCACGATCGCCCCGCCGACGATCGAGCCCGAGGAGTGGTCGCTGCGCATCCACGGACTCGTCGAGCGCGAGCTGACGCTGAGCTTCACCGACCTGGTGGCGCGTCGGATGACGGAGTCGTGGATCACCCTCAACTGCGTGAGCAACAAGGTCGGCGGCGGCCTGGTGGGCAACGCGCGCTGGAGCGGCGTACGCATCGCCGACCTGCTGGCCGGCCTCGGCGTGAGCGACGAGGCCGACTGCGTGCTGCAGACCTCGCACGACGGCTGGTTCTGCGCGACGCCGCTGACCACCCTGACCGACGACCGCGACGCGATGCTGGCGGTCGCCATGAACGGGCGTCCGCTCCCGATCGAGCACGGCTTCCCCGTCCGGACGATCGTGCCGGGCCTCTACGGCTACGTCTCGGCCACCAAGTGGGTCGTCGACCTGGAGGTCAGCACGTTCGAGCGGTCTGTGGGCTTCTGGACCACCAAGGGCTGGTCCGCCGAGGGGCCGGTCAAGATCGCCTCACGCATCGACGTGCCCCGCTCCGGTGACGAGGTCCCGGCCGGCGAGGTCACCGTCGGCGGGGTCGCCTGGCACCAGCAGACCGGCATCGAGGCCGTCGAGGTGCAGGTCGACGGCGGGGAGTGGGCGACGGCCGCCCTCGGGCGCGTGCCCTCAGTGGACACCTGGGTCCAGTGGGCCGTCACCCTGGACGTGCCCGAGGGGGACCACGAGGTCCGGGTGCGCGCGATCGGCAAGGACGGCGACACCCAGACCAGCGTCGAACGCGCGCCCGACCCTGACGGCTCGACAGGGCTCCACACGATCGAGATCAGTGCGGTCTGACCTCGCCTGAGGCCTCAGCCGTTGCGGATGACGTACGCCGTCCCGCCCGAGGCCGCGATCCAGGTCCGCTCGAACTGTGCGCGGTCGTAGACCCTGCGGACCTCGGCGTTGGTGGCGCCGGCCGGGTCGTTGACGACCACGTCGCCGTCGGCCTCGAAGCCGACCACGACGAGCAGGTGGCCGTTGCTGGCCGAGATCGGCGCGCCGGTGAGCTGGTTGCGCTGGAACGCGATGGAGACGACGAGCGGCACGCCGGCGGCGATGTAGTCCTCGGCCTCGCGCAGGTCGTGCAGCCGCGTGACGTAGGAGTCGCCGGCGACGAGGGTGGCGGCGTAGGCGGTGTTGAAGGCCCAGTTGCCAGTGCCGTCGTAGCCGTGGTCGAAGACCATCTTGGCGGTGTGGTCGACGACCGGGTCGGCGTGGCCGGCGGTGATCCCGGTCGGGGCGGGGGAGATGCCGTAGTAGCCGAGGACCATGGCCGTCGAGGTCGGGGAGCACCATGCCTCGCCGCCACCGCCCCACTGCGGATAGTGCCCGCTGTGGACCATCTGGGAGTACGCCGGGACCGGCAGCACGGTTCCGGCCGCGGGTCCGGGCTTCGAGGTCGGTCGAGGAGCGGACTCATCCGCCGAAGCCACTGCGCCGACGCGCTCCAGGCTGACGCCGAGGCTGGACCCCCTCGGCCGCAGCAGTGACACCCGGACCTGCCAGGAGGCGACCGCACTCGCGGCGCGCCAGGTGTCGACGTTGACCTGGCCCAGGTCGTCGGTCTGGCCGGAGTAGGTCGTGCGGGGGACGGGACGGTTGGTGCGGGACCAGTCGGCCACCGTGTCCCAGCTGCCGGTGGTGCCGTCGGCGCTGCGACCGCGCACCTCGACCCGCACCAGGCTCTTCCCGGGAGCGGTGGCCTCCCAGCTCGGGACGAGAGAGGTGGCGCCGAAACCGGGCGTGGCCCACGGAGAGGTCCAGGTCCCTGCCTCGTAGGCACGGCCGGCTACGGTGCGCGGCTTCGCGTCCAGGAGCGACACCTGGCCCCGGCCGAGCTTGAGGCCGCGGCGGGTGCCCGCCTTGAGCTCGGCGTAGCTGCTCCACGAGGTGTGGAGGACCTGCGGCGTCGCTCGCTGGCGCGCGTCGGCGTACGACGTCTCCGCGCCGGCGGGGGCGACCGCGACAGGGCTCAACAGCAGAGGAAGGAGCAGGGCGAGGGAGGCGGCGGGGCGTCGGAGCACCGCCCGACGATAACTCTCATCGATCACTTTCGTCCCACAAGTCACAAGGTCCAGCGAATCGGGGCCGGAACGTCGCCGCCCCTAGACTTGCCGGGTGACTCTGAGGCTGCACGACACCGCTGCTCGCGAGACCCGCGACTTCGTCCCACTGGTCGACGGCAAGGCGGGCATCTACGTGTGCGGGCTGACGGTCCAGTCGGAGCCGCACGTCGGCCACGTGCGGTCGGCGGTCAACTTCGACGTGCTGCGGCGCTGGCTCACCGCCAACGGCTACGACGTCGACTTCATCCGCAACGTCACCGACATCGACGACAAGATCCTGGCCAAGTCCCAGGAGCAGGGCGTCCACTGGTACGCCCTCGCCGCGGCGATGAAGCGCGAGCTCGACTCCGCTCTGGCGGCGATCAACGTGCTCCCACCGACGTACGAGCCGGGCGCCACCGGTCACGTCCCGGAGATCGTCGAGCTCGTCGAGCAGCTCATCGCACGGGGGCACGCCTACCCCGCCGAGGACGGCAGCGGAGACGTCTACTTCGACGTGCGCAGCTGGCCGTCGTACGGCGAGCTCACCCGGCAGCGCCTCGAGGACATGGAGCCCGCCGGCGACGCCGACCCGCGCGGCAAGCGCGACCCTCGCGACTTCGCGCTGTGGAAGGGCTGGAAGAAGGAGACCGAGCCGCAGACCGCGGCCTGGCCCTCCCCCTGGGGTCCAGGGCGCCCCGGTTGGCACATCGAGTGCTCGGCGATGGCCGGCAAGTACCTCGGTCCCGCCTTCGACATCCACGGCGGCGGCGTCGACCTGCGCTTCCCCCACCACGAGAACGAGCAGGCCCAGTCCCGCGCGGCCGGCCGGCCGTTCGCGTCCTTCTGGCTGCACAACGCCTGGATCACCACGGCCGGGGAGAAGATGAGCAAGTCGCTCGGCAACTCCCTGCTGATCCCGGAGGTGCTCAAGCGGGTGCGCGGGATCGAGCTGCGCTACTACATCGTGGCGGCCCACTACCGCTCGCACGTCGAGTTCAGCTTCGAGGCGCTCGACGACGCCGCGACCGCGTTCCGCCGGATCGAGGACTTCCTCGGCCGTGCCGCCCCGGTGGTCGGCAACTGGTTCGCGGCCCTGCCCGACGCGTTCATCTCCGCGATGGACGACGACCTCGGGACGCCTGCGGCCGTCGCGGTCATCCACGAGTCCATCCGCGAGGGCAACCGGCTGCTTGCCGACGGCGCCTCGGACGCCCTGAGCCAGAAGTTCGGCGAGGTCATCGCCATGCTCGACGTGCTCGGCCTCAACCCCGCCGACGAGGCGTGGGCCGACGGCGGCTCGGACGACAAGCTCACCGATGTCGTCGACGCCCTCGTGAAGGGGCTGCTCGCCGAGCGGACGGCCGCGCGCGAGGCGAAGGACTGGGCACGTGCCGATGCCATCCGAGACCAGATCAAGGCGGCCGGCGTCGAGGTCGAGGACACCCCGACCGGCCCGAAGTGGAGCGTGTGACGTGGCTGGCAATTCCAAGCGCAAAGGCGCGATCAAGAAGACCGGCAAGGGCAACCCCACCGCCGGTTCCGGAGGCCGCGTGCGCCGTGGGCTGGAGGGCAGGGGCCCAACGCCGAAGGCCAAGGACCGGCCCTACCACCAGGCGCACAAGGATGCGGCCAAGGCGGAGCGCGCGAAGGCCAAGCAGGGCACCCGGCGGCGTACGGCCTCCGACGCGGAGTGGGCCGCCGGGCGCAACTCGGTCGTCGAGCTCCTGCGCGGTGGTGTCCCGGTGACTGCGATCTACGTCGCCGAGGGCGCCGAGCGCGACAACCGGCTGCGCGAGGCCTTCAAGCTCGCCGCCGAGCAGGGCCTCAAGCTGCTCGAGGTCACCCGCAACGAGATGGACCGGATGACCGGGGGCGCCGTCCACCAGGGCCTCGCGGCCCGGCTGCCGTCGTACGAGTACGCGCACGCGGACGACCTGCTCGACCGCGCGACCGAGGCCAAGGAGCCGGCGCTGATCGTGGCGCTCGACTCGGTCACCGACCCGCGCAACCTCGGTGCCGTGGTGCGCTCGGCGGCCGGCTTCGGCGCGCACGGGGTGCTGATCCCCGAGCGTCGCGCGGCCGGCATGACCGCATCGGCGTGGAAGACCAGTGCCGGGGCCGCCGCCCGCCTGCCGATCGCCCAGACCGTCAACCTGACCCGCCAGCTCAAGGCCTACCAGGAGGCGGGGTGCATGGTCGTCGGCCTGGCCGCCGACGGTGACGTCTCGCTGCCCGAGCTGGTGGCGCCCGGTGGCCTCGCCGAGGGTCCGCTCGTCGTGGTCGTCGGGTCCGAGGGCACCGGGATGGGCCGACTGGTCGCCGAGACGTGCGACCAGATCGTCTCGATCCCGATGGCCGGGCAGCTGGAGTCGCTCAACGCCGGCGTGGCGGCCTCGGTCGCCCTCTACGCGATCTCGCAGGCCCGCCTCCCCGGATGAGCCTTCCCCACCGGCTGCTGGTCGGCGTCGCCCTCGCTGCGGTGAGCGTGACGCTCGGGTTGCTGGTCGCCGCGTCGCTGTTCCTCAACAGCAGCCGGACTGTGGTGCTGGTGGGCCACGACACCGTCGTACGCCCGACGATGGCGCGGGACGCGGTGATCCAGACGGGTCCGCTGCTGCCGGACCTCCGGCTGCGCGACGTCGGGCCGGTCGGGGTCACCCTCAGCCTCGGCAAGACCGAGGTCGGGTCGATCGAGGAGCTCGTCGATCGCTATGCCTTCATCGCCACGGATCCCACGGCCCAGGTGGACAAGGTGCAGGGCGTCGTGGTCGACATGGCGGTCTCGGCCGCCGTGCGCGGGCTCGGCGTGGGGCTGTTGCCGGTGGCGGTCTTCCTCCTGCTGGGCCGGCACCGTCGCGGCGAGCTGTTCCGCGGGTTGAGGACGAGGCAGGGACTGCTCGCCCTCGTCCTGCTGCTGGCCCTGCCGCTCCTGATCTGGCAGCCGTGGGAGACGAGCGAGGAGACCCAGGACGACCGGGGCAGCTGGCAGACCCTCGCGGAGCTCGCCGGAGCCACCGTCGTGCTGCCCGAAGAGGTCCGGGACATCGAGATCCGCACCGGGCCGGTCACCACCCAGACGAAGCGGTTGGTGCTCAGCGCGATCGACACCTACGACAAGAGCAAGGAGTTCTACTCCGCCGCCGCGGAGGCCGCGGCCGACCTCGACCTCCGGGAGCCCGAGGAGGGCGAGACCGTCGCGCTGCTGGTCAGCGACCGCCACGACAACATCGGCATGGATCGGGTCGCCCGCGCCGTCGGCGAGGCGGGCGGCGCCACGGTCGTGCTCGACGCAGGGGACGACACCTCCACCGGCCAGCCGTGGGAGGCCTTCAGCCTCGACTCCCTGGCGGGGACGTTCGCCGAGTGGGACCGCTTCGGCATCGCCGGCAACCACGACAACGGCACCTTCGTGCGCACCTACCTCGCCGACGAGGGCTGGACCATGCTCGACGGCGAGGTCGTCGACGCGCCCTGGGGCGGCACCCTCCTGGGCGTCGACGACCCGCGCAGCAGCGGGCTGGGCAACTGGCGCGAGGAGACGGGGCTGAGCTTCACGGAGGTGGGCGAGCGCCTGGCCGACGCCGCGTGCGACGCGGTGGCGGACGGCGACCGGGTGAGCACCGTCCTGGTGCACGACGCCAACCTCGGTCGCGAGGCGCTCAGCCGCGGCTGCGTCGACCTCGTCCTCGGTGGGCACACGCACGTCCAGGCCGGGCCCGACCCGGTCGAGGGCGAGGACGGCGCCACCGGCTACACCTGGACCAACGGCACGACCGGCGGGGCGGCGTACGCCATCGCCGTGGGCAGCAAGCCGCGGCGCGACGCGGAGGTCAGCCTCGTCACCTACGCCGACGGCCGGCCGACCGGGTTGCAGTGGGTGCGGCTGCGCACCGACGGGTCCTGGCTGGTCGGCGAGTGGGAGCCGATCACTCCTGCCCCGTGATCGCCTCGTCGGGCTTGGCGGTGAGGAAGCGCTCGATGTAGTCGCGGGCGGTCTCGTGGATGCTGACCTCGTGGCCGGCCTGCTCGGAGAGGTACCACCGGTGCTCGAGGATCTCGTGGAAGACCTCGGCGGGCTCCAGCTTCCCTGTGGCGTCAGGCGGGATCATCCCCATGATCGGCTCGAAGATCTCGTGCATCCACTTGCTGGCCACCAGGTGCCGGTCCTCGCGGCCCAGGTCGTAGTGGGCGGTGAACGAAGCCAGGTCGTTGAGCAGGCGCCGGGCCTGGTTGTCCTCCACGTTCATGCCGGTGAGTGCCTGCAGCTCCCGACAGTGGTGGCCGAGGTCGACGACCTTGGGCTGGATCCGGATCGTGTCTCCGCCCAGGTCGGTGACGATGTCGAGCTCGTCGACGTCGAAGCCGAGGTCGTTGAGCCGCTCCACGCGCCGCTCGATCCGCCACATCTCGTCGGCGCTGAACTCCTCCAGGTCGGTGAGCTCGCGCCAGAGCGCCTCGTAGCGCGAGCGCAGGTGGTCGATGATCTCGAAGCCGTCGATGGGCCTCTGGACCGCGCCACTGGCGCTGAGGTCCATGAGCTCGGCGAAGATGTTCTCGCAGCCGACGGTGATGTCGTAGTCCCGCATCCGGTCGCTCACCGCGTCGTGGAGCTCGCCCGTCTCGGCGTCGACCAGGTAGGCGGCGAACTCACCGGCGTTGCGTCGGAACAGGACGTTGGAGAGCGACACGTCGCCCCAGTAGAAGCCGGCCAGGTGCAGCCGTACGAGCAGCACGACGATCGCGTCGATCAGGGTCGGCACGTTCTCGGCGGTCATGCCGCGGCTGAAGAGGCTGCGGTAGGGGAGCGAGAACTGGAGGTGCCGGGTGATCAGGGCCGCCGGGAGCTCCTCGCCGTCCTTGCCCTCGCGCCCGGTGACGACTCCCTGCGGCACCACGGCCGGCATCCCGATCCGCTGGAGGTCGCGGAGCATGCGGTACTCGCGGAACGCGATGTCGTCCTGGGTCTCCTTGACCGCGTAGACCCGGTCGCCGAGGCGCACGATGCGCACGATGTGCCGCGACAGCCCGCGTGGCAGGGGTACGACGATGTCGTCGGGCCACTCCTCGAGCGGGGTGTCCCACGGCAGGCCGAGGATGGCCGGGTCGGGCCGGCTGGCGACGATCCGCATGGCCATGCGACGACCCTAGCGGTGCCGCGCGGCGCCGCTACTCCGTGCCCAGCGTCCAGATGTCGACCCGCGGCCCGTCGGCGGCCGGCACCTCGACGCCGTCGACCGCGGACAGGTCGGCGCCGGCGGCCTCGGACCCGAAGACGTGCCGGCCCGGACCCAGGGGGAGGGAGAACGCGGCACCGGGCGCGCGGCGAGCCACCACCAGCACCGACTCGGCGGGATGCTCGCGGACGAAGGCGATGGTGTCGGTGTCGACGTGTGCCCAGCGCAGGCCTCCGCGGCGGAGGGCGGGATGGGCACGGCGGACGCGGGCGAGGTCGGCGTACGTCGCCAGCGTCTCCCGGTCCCACTCCCCGGTGCGGTCCCACGGCATCGGGCGGCGTGCGTCCTCGCCGTTGACGCCCTCGAGGCCGATCTCGTCGCCGGCGAAGACCATCGGGACTCCGGGCAGGGTGAACTGGAGGCCGGCGGCCACCCGGTGCGCGGCCGCGTCCCCGCCCACGACGGTGCGGATCCGGGCGGAGTCGTGCGAGCCGAGGAGGTTCCAGCTCGACGACGTCGCGCGCCACCCGAGGGTGCCCTGCCACGCGCGGAAGGTGTCGACCACCTCCGCGCCGTCACGGCGCGGGACCGGGACGGGGCGGCCGAAGGGGCGCGCGGGGGAGGCGGGGTCGCGCAGCCACGACCACACGGGCCACGAGAACCCGGAGTAGTTCATCGTGCCGTGCCAGCCGTCGCCGTCGACGTCACCGGTCGCGTCGTGGTTGTGCTCGCCGATCACCCACGGGTCCTCGCGGAGCTCGGCCGCGGTGGCGCGCACTGCCCGGGCGACCTCGTGCGCCACGTCGATGTCGGCCAGCCGGCCGGTCATGTTGGCGACGTCGATGCGCCAGCCGTCGACGTCGTACGGCGGGCGCAGCCAGCGACCCACCACCGAGTCCGGGCCCTCGACCATCGCGTGACGCACGTCGCGGTCCGCGTGGTTGATCTTCGGGAGGGTGCCGTGACCCATCCAGCAGGCGTAGGAGCCGTCGTCGTCGAAGTAGTAGAAGGACCGGTGGGGGTCGTCGGGGTCGGCCGCCGCGGAGCGGAACCACTCGTGGGTGTCGCCGGTGTGGTTGGTGGTGAGGTCGCCCAGGATCCGCCACCCGCGGGCGTGGATCGCCGTGCTCAGCCGGGCGTACGCCTCGTCCCCGCCGAGCAGCGGGTCGACCGAGGTGAAGGTGGTGGCGTTGTAGCGGTGGTTGCTCTCCCCGGGGAAGACGGGCGTCGTGTAGACGACATCGGCCCCGACCTGCTCGATGTGGTCGAGATGCTCGGTGATGCCGTCGAGGTCGCCGCCGAAGAGCTGCAGGGGAGTGCGCGGGTCCTCGCCCTCGAAGATCACGCCGTCGTCCCACGCCGCCGGCACGGCCCACGGTGGCGTCGGCCGGTGACCGGCCTCCGCGGAGCGGGCGAAGCGGTCGGGGAAGACCTGGTAGACGACACCGTCGCGGCCCCAGTCCGGCGCGGCGGGGAAGGCGGCGAGCCGGAAGTCGGAGGTGTCGGGGAGGTCGTGCCCGACCAGCCCCGCACCGGTGAGCCACTCCTGCCGGCTCTGCCCGTCAGCGAGGGTGCGCACGAGGAGGAACCGGTAGTGGGTCACCGGGTTGTGCACCGGCAGCTCGCCCGCCCACCAGACCGTGTCACCCTCGCGGGTCGCCATCGTCGGGTGGAACACCGGCTCGGCGTCGTACGTCGTGCGCAGCCAGACCGCGTCCACCGGGTCCTCGGCGCGCGTCCGCACCCGGACCGTCACGGTCCCACCGAGCGGTGGCGCCTCGTCGGAGACGTAGAGCGGGGAGCCGTCGTGGTGCGGGAGGTGGAGGAGGCTCACGGGGGCCATCCTCTCTCACCTAGGATGGCCGCCGCGCCTGCGGGCGCACGCCGGTGTAGCTCAGTTGGTAGAGCGCCATACTTGTAATATGGATGTCGCGGGTTCGACTCCTGTCACCGGCTCCCTGGTGGTGACTGTTCATCAAGGTATGTCGGTCAACCGGCACTTCCCTGCGTCAACTGATCGCGGTAAGTGCCCATCCAGCGACATACCTTGGTGAAACATCAGCGGACCCGCTCCACCACGAACTCGCAGTCCGGGGAGGCGATGGCGTCCTGTGCCGCGACCAGGCGCAGCTCGCGCTCGCCGGAGTCGAGGGTCGCCTTCAGCACGGCGAAGACCGAGGAGGCCGTGCGGGCGAGGGCGCCCGCCGGCGACGCGGTGTCGTCGAGGTGCGCGGTGAAGAGAGCGGCGGTGATGTCGCCGGAGCCGTTGGCTTTCATCGGCAGCCTCGGCGTCGCGACCAGCCAGGCGCCGTCACCGGTGACGGCGATCATCTCGATCACGTCCTCGGGAGCGCCGGCGCGGACCACCGACGTCACCAGCACCGTGGCCGGACCGAGGCCGCGCACCTCGTCCGCGGCGGCCAGGATGTCCTCGAGTGACGACGCGCCACTGAGCGACTCGCGGTCGGTGATGAAGCCGAGCTCGAACTGGTTGGGTGTCAGCACGTCGGCGACGGGGATGACGGTGGAGCGGTACTTCGGCGGGATCGCCGGGTTCACGAAGCAACCCGAGGTCGCGTTGCCCATCACCGGGTCGCACGTGTAGGTCGCCGCCGGGTTGGCGGCCTTCACCTGCACGACGGCGTCCACGATCACGTCGGCGATCTCCGGTGATCCCTGGTAGCCGGAGAGCACCGCGTCGCAGGACGCGAACGCGCCCCGCTCGCCGATCCCGGTGATGACCGCGGCGACGTCCTCCGCCGCGATCAACGGTCCGCGCCATGCGCCGTAGCCGGTGTGGTTGGAGAAGTTCACCGTGAGCACCGGCCACACCTCGTGGCCCAGGCGCTGGAGGGGGAAGACGGCCGCGGAGTTGCCGACGTGGCCGTAGGCGACGTGGGACTGGATGGAGAGGACGCGCACGTCCCCAACCTAGGCCACCTGAAGCGACCGCTTCGAGAGCCCCATCCAGTAGCCGTCGATGACCTGGATGCCCGGCTGGTCGGGCGTCGTCGCCGCCCCCAGCGTGACGAAGAGCGGCGTGTAGTGCTCCACGGTCGGGTGGGCGTACGGCATGCCGGGCGCCTTGGCCTTGTAGCCAGCCAGGGTGTCGACGTCTCCGCGGGCCATCGCCTCGGCGGCCCAGAGGTCGAAGTCCTGGGACCACCCCGGGACGGCCGCGTCGATGCTCCAGTCGGTGAGGAACGGCAGGCCGTGGGTGAGGAAGCCCGAGCCGATGATCAGCACACCCTCGTCGCGCAGCGGACGCAGCCGCTCGCCGAGCTTCATCAGGCGGTGCGGGTCGTCGGTGGGCAGCGACATCTGCAGGACCGGGATGTCGCCCGCGGGGAACATGATCTTGAGCGGCACCCAGGCGCCGTGGTCCAGGCCGCGCGACGCGTGCTGGTGGACCGGCTCGCCGGTCGGCATCATCGCAGCCACCCGCTGGGCCAGGAGCGTGGCGTCGGGCGTCTCGTAGGTCATCTCGTAGTACTTCGGCGCGAACCCGCCGAAGTCGTAGACCAGCGGCGCGTGGCTGGCGCTCAGGCTCACCGGGGCCGACTCCCAGTGGGCGCTCACGATGAGGATGGCCTTGGGGCGCGGGAGGTCGCGGGCCCAGGCCGACAGCTGCCCGGACCAGACCGGGTCGTCGAGGAGCGGCGGCGCACCGTGGCCGATGTACAGGGCAGGCATCGAGTCGTTCATGACATCCTCAATAGTACAGAATTCAATTATATTCCGGTAGGGCCCAGTCCACGGGGTCGGCGCCCTGCTCCTCGAGCAGGCGGTTGACCCGGCTGAAGGGCTTCGAGCCGAAGAATCCCCGGCGGGCACTCAACGGCGACGGGTGCACGGACTCGACCCACGGGATCGGTCCCAGCAACGGCTTGAGCGACTGCGCGTGCCGCCCCCACAGGATCGCCACGCACGGACCGCCGCGCTCGGCCAGGGCGGTGATCGCGCGCTCGGTGATCGCCTCCCACCCCTTGCCACGGTGGCTGTTGGAGTCGTTGGGGCGCACGGTGAGCGACCTGTTGAGGAGCATCACGCCCTGGTCCGCCCAGGCCGAGAGGTCTCCGTGCCGGGGCGGGACGATCCCCAGGTCGTCGCGCAGCTCGACGTAGATGTTCACCAGGCTGGGCGGGAGCGGCCACACGTGGCGCTCGACCGCGAAGCTCAACCCGATCGGATGACTAGGGTTGGGATAGGGGTCCTGGCCCACCACCAGCACACGTACGTCGGCGAGCGGGCGCCGGAACGCCCGGAAGACGAGGTCGCCGGCCGGCTGGTAGCCCCGCCCCGCCGCCACCTCCTCGCGGAGGAACCGCCCCATCGCGGCGATGCGGTCGTCCACCGGCGCCAGGGCCTGCGCCCAGTCCGGCGCGACGAGGCCCTTCTCGACGAGGCCGGCAAGCGCGCTGACCGCGGTGCTCATGCCGGGCTCCTGACCGGACGCTGGAGCCGGTCGAGGAACGCCTTGAGGAGCGTCTCGCGCATCGCGGGAGAAGCCACGTCGAGCATGGCGTTGACCTCCGCCGTCCGGGTCGGCAGCTCGAGGTCGCCCTCCGCCGATGAGCCGACCAGGCCCGAGGCGGCGAGCAGGCCGTCGAAGTCCTCGTCGGAGAGCGCGGCGGGGTCCAGCGCCTCGATGAAGCCAACCACGCCCACGTCCACCACGACCGGTCCTGCCGCGCGGGCCGCCGAGACGGAGCCGGACAGCGCGACAGCGAACTCCTCCACGTGGGCCAGGGTCCCGGCGCTCACCGAGAGGTGGATGCTCGGCCCCTCGGTGCCGAAGGACAGCTGGGGCTGGACGTACCACCCCCGTGAGACGAGCTCGTCGGTCAGCGTGAACGGGTCGAGCGAGTCATCCGTGGCCAAGGTGACCAACGTCGAGTCCGGGGTCGCGACGAGCCGCAGCCCCGGCTCCGACTCGATGCAGGCGATGATCGCGTCGACCGCCGCGAACGCACGCCGCGCCAGCTCGATGTAGCCGCTGTCGCCGATGTGCTCGACCACCGCCCAGGTGCCGGCGACGGGTCCACCGGACCGGGTCGACTGGGTCGTCGCGTTGAGCATCGTGTAGCCAGGCCAGGCGGCAGAGGCGAAGAACTGGGGCATGCGCAGCGCGGCGTCGCGATGCAGGAGGAGCGAGGTTCCCTTGGGTGCGTAGGCGTACTTGTGGGTGTCGACGGAGATCGACGTGACCCCCTCGACGGCGAACGTCCACGGCCGCACCTCCCGTCCCAGTCGGGCCGCGTAGGGCAGCACCCAGCCCCCGATGCACGCGTCCACGTGGCAGCGGACGCCTCGCGCGGCAGCGGCGGCCGCGATCTCGGTCACCGGGTCCACCACCCCGTGGGCGTACGACGGCGCGCTGGCCACGACGAGAACTGTCTCGTCGTCGATTGCGTCCGCCATCGCAGCGGCGTCGGCCCGGAAGTCGGGGCCGACCGGCACCATGACGGCCTCGACCCCGTAGTAGTGCGCGGCCTTGTGGAACGCCGCGTGTGCCGTGGCCGGCAGCACCATCCGTGGCCGGACGACCTCAGGCCGGCAGTCCCGCGCGCCCTGCACCGCCAGCAGGATCGACTCGGTGCCGCCGGAGGTGACCGTGCCGACGGCCGTGTCGGGTGCGTCGACCAGGCCGCAGGCGAAGCCGACCAGCTCGTTCTCCATCTGCAGCAGCGACGGGAACGCCGTGGGGTCGAGGGCGTTGGACGCGGCGTAGGAGGCCACGGCCTCGCGTCCGATCCGGTCGATCTCGGGGTCACCGGCGTCGTAGACGTAGGCCAGGGTGCGGCCCCCGTGGACCGGGAGGTCGGCTCCCTGCATCACCCGGAGCCGGGCGAGGGGGTCGCTCACGGGAGGGCTCCTTCCGCTGCCGCCACCTCGGCGGCGTCGAGGGCGTACTGGCGCAACCACCACAGGCTGAGCAGGGTCAGGGCCGCCGGCAGCACGGAGAAGCCGAGGGTGATCGCGGTGAGGGCCGAGCCCGGCTGGGTGATCTCTCGCCCCTCGCTCGACAGGTAGCCGCCCAGGGCGAGCACCACGGCGAACAGGGCCGGCCCCAGCGCCAGCCCGAGCGTCTCCCCGGCCGTCCAGACGCCGGTGTAGACGCCTGCCCGGTTCTCGCCGGTGCGCGCGGAGTCGACCGCTGCGGCGTCGGGGAGCATCGCCATCGGGAAGACCTGGCACCCGGCGTAGCCGACGCCGACCAGCGCGGTCGCGGCGAACACCACGGCCGGCGGGGCGATCCGGGCCGTGACCGCGAGCAGCGCGCCGGCCGCCAGCACGAGCGAGGCGAGGACGTAGCCCCGGCGCTTGCCGATCCGGGTCCCGAGCGAGGCCCACGCCGGCGTGAGCAGCAGCGCCGGCGCGACGAAGCAGACGAAGAGGATGGTGGCCGCGCCCGTGCTATCCAGCACGTCGCCGGCCAGGTAGTCGACGCCGGCCAGCATGCAGCCAGTGGCGAGCGCCTGCAGCACGAAGGTGGTCAGCAGCACCCGGAAGTCGCGTGCCCGCCCGACGATCCGCAGCTGCTCGCGGAGCGACCCGGCGCCTGCGGCGACGGCACCGACCGGGGCCCGGCGGGTGCCCCACCACGCGCTCACCACGCCGACCACGATCACGAGCGCCATGACGACGCCCATCACGCGGTAGCCGTCACGGCCGCCGACGGCGTCGCGGATGATCGGGGCGGTGGCTCCCGCGAGCATGATCGTGAAGGCGAGGATCGCGACCCGCCACGTCATCAAGCGTGTGCGCTCGTCGTAGGACGACGTGATCTCCGCGGGCATCGCGACGTAGGGGACCTGGAAGAACGCGTACGCCGACGCCGCCAGCACGAAGAACACGAGCACCCAGCCGGCCTCGAGCGCCGAGCTCCCCAGGTCGGGTGCGGCGAAGATCAGGGCGAAGGCGCCCGCGAGCATGAGGCCGGCGCGGATCAGCCAGGGCCGGCGCGGTCCCGCCGGGTCGACGGTGCGGTCGCTGACCCGCCCGGCGATGGGGTTGAGGACGACGTCCCACGCCTTCGGGAGGAAGACCACCACGCCCGCCCAGAGGGCGGCGATGCCGAGCTCGTCGGTGAGGTAGGGCAGGAGCATCAGCCCCGGCACGGTGCCGAAGGCGCCGGTCGCGACCGAGCCGCTGCCGTAGCCGATCCGTACGCCGCGCGGCAGTCGCGCCGGCTCGACCGCCGTGGTCACCGCTGGCCCAGGGCGCGCGAGCCCGCCGAGCCGTAGCGGCGCGTGGGGTTCGACCCGATCGTGCCGGCCGACGCGGACTTCTTCGCGGGAGCCTTCCCCGCTGCGGTCTTCTTGGCCGGGGTCTTCTTCGTGGGCCTCTTGGCCGGTGCCTTCCGCGCCGGTGCCGCCACCACCCCCGCCGACCACTCGGTCACCCACTCGTCGATGACCTGCCACGTCGTGCCGCGCGCCGCGCGACCGGTGAGCATGCCGAGGTGACCGCCGGGCACCACCTCGAAGCGCACGTGGGGGGAGCCGCTCAGCAGTGGTACGACCGCCCGCACCGCCGGCAGCGGCGCGATGCCGTCGGTGTTCCCCGCGAAGACCAGCACCGGGACCGAGATCGCGGCGAGGTCGATCGTGCGCTCGCCGATCTGCATCCGGCCCTTCGCGAGCGCGTTGCCCCTGACGAAGCGGTGGTAGAGCTGGCCGAACGTGCGGCCCGGGTAGGCGGTCATGCTCGACTTGAAGCGGGTGACGGCCTCCATCTGGGCGAGGTAGTCGGTGTCGTCGAGGTGCGTGAGCACCGCGAGCGGCTTCGTCACCATCTTCTGCGCCGAGGCCGCGGTGAACGCCCAGTTGACCAACGGGGTCGGGATGCCGCCGAGGGCCCGGTAGGCGCGCGTGATCGCGCCCGTGCCCCGGGTCAGGTTGAGCAGCGGGCGCACGGGGGCGACGAGCGGCACCTTCGTCACGTCGACCGGGGACCCGATCACCGTGATCGACGCGATCGGGAGGTCCTGCCGGTCGGCGGCGACGAGCATCGTGAAGATCCCGCCCAGGCTCCATCCGACCAGGTGCACGCCACGTCCGCCGGAGTGCTCGTGCACAGTCCGGATCGCCTTGGGCAGCACCTCGTCGACCCAGTGCTCCATGCCGAGCGCGCGGTTCTTGAACGACACCTGCCCGTACTCGACGAGGTAGGTGGGACGTCCCTGCATGACGAGGTGCTCGACCAGCGAGCAGTCCCTGCGCAGGTCGAAGCACAGGGAGGGCGCGGCCAGGGGGGTCACGAGGAGGACGGGGTCGCCGCTCTCCGGGACGTCGCGAGCGGGCCGGTAGTGGTAGACCTCGCGGAGCTCCCCGTCGTCGATCAGCGTGCGCGGCATAGGGCGCAGGTCGGCGAGCCCGCCGTAGAGCAGGGAATGGGCGACGTTGCCGGCCGCCGACACCACCTGCTCGGGCTTGGGGATCAGGTCCATGGAAGGAATCTACGACCACCCGGCAGCGACCCCACCTACCCCGGGGTGAGCCCCCCCGCGGGGAACTCGTCGGATCGCCCGAGTTTCCTCGACATCCGGACCGGCAAGGACTAGGAACGATTCATGAAGAGGACCCTCGCCGCGCTGGGTGTGGCCGCGGTCGGCGGAGTGGCGGCCCGCGACCTGATGCAGAAGACGCACGCGCTCAAGCGCAACTACCCCGTGATCGCCAACCTCCGCTACATGCTGGAGGCCATCGGTCCCGAGCTGCGCCAGTACATCGTCACGAACAACGACGAGGAGCGGCCCTTCAGCCGGGACCAGCGACGGTGGGTGTACGCCTCCGCGAAGCTCCAGAACAACTATTTCGGCTTCGGCACCGACAACGACCTCGAGGGTCACGTCGGCTACCCGATCATCAAGCAGCGGACGTTCTCCGACATCGCCCCGCCCGCGGGTATGCATGCCGGCGAGGAGACCCCACTGCCCGCCGCGAAGGTCATCGGCGGGCCGCGCGGCCGTACCCATGCGTTCCGGCCGATGTCGATCGTCAACATCTCCGGCATGAGCTTCGGCTCCCTGTCGAAGAACGCCGTGATCGCGCTCAACGAGGGGGCCAGGCTCGCCGGTTGCCTCCAGAACACCGGCGAGGGCGCGTTGTCGCCCTACCACCGTCGGGGTGGCGAGCTGGTCTTCCAGATCGGCACCTCCTACTTCGGCTGCCGTGACGAGAACGGTCGGTTCGACATGGCCCGGCTCAAGGACCTCGTGGCGTCTGCGCCCGTGCGGATGATCGAGATCAAGCTGTCCCAGGGTGCCAAGCCGGGACTCGGCGGCATGCTGCCCGCGGTCAAGGTCAACGCCGAGATCGCCGCCATCCGCGGCATCCCAGCAGGCGTCGACTGCGCCTCGCCGTCGCGGCACCAGGTGTTCCGCGACGTCGACTCGATGCTCGACTTCGTGGAGAGCGTGGCCCAGGAGACGGGCCTCCCGGTCGGCATCAAGTCGGCCGTGGGCAACATGGACTTCTGGGACGACCTGATCGCGCAGACGTCGAAGGACCGGGCGGTCGACTTCATCGACATCGACGGCGGCGAGGGTGGCACCGGTGCGGCCCCGTTGGTGTTCGCCGACTCGGTCGCCTTCCCGTTCCGGGTGGCGTTCTCCAAGGTCTACAAGCGCTTCGCAGAGGCCGGACTCTGTGAGGACGTCACGTTCATCGGGGCGGGGAAGCTCGGACTTCCCGACAACGCGCTGGTCGCCTTCGCGCTCGGCTGCGACATGGTCAACGTGGGGCGGGAGGCGATGCTCGCCATCGGCTGCATCCAGGCGCAGAAGTGCCACACGGACGAGTGCCCGACCGGCGTCGCCACCCAGAACGCGTGGCTGATGCACGGCCTGGACCCCACCCTCAAGGCCGCCCGGTGCGCCAACTACATCAAGACGCTGCGTCGCGACCTCCTGAAGGTCTCCGAGGCGGTGGGGGTGGCGCACCCGGGCCTGATCACGGCGGACGACATCGACCTGATCGACGGCCTGCAGTCGTCCAGGCCACTGCGCGACGTCTACGGCTACGGCCGAGGGTGGGGCACCGTCGAGCCGGAGGCGGCGGCAGAGATCACCCGGATCATGGCCGCGCTGGGTCCCAAGGACGACCAGCGGCCGGCGTGACTCTCACTTCGCCCGGGGACGGCGTACGGACTTGTCGTGGTGCTCGGGCACGGCCTCGAGATCGCGGAGGAAGTCCTCCGCCCACTTGGCCACGTCGTGCTGCAGGACGGTCTTGCGCATGGCCCGCATGCGCCGGCCGCGTTCCTTGCTGTCGGCGGCGAACGCCTCGAGCAGCATGGCCTTCATGCCGTCGATGTCGTAAGGGTTGACCAGCCACGCCTGCCGGAGCTCGGCCGCCGCGCCGGCGAACTCGGAGAGCACCAGGGCGCCGTCGTTGTCGAAGCGGCAGGCGACGTACTCCTTGGCGACGAGGTTCATCCCGTCGCGGAACGGCGTGACGACCATGATGTCGGCCGCGCGGTAGAGAGCCGCCATCTCCTCCCGCGGGTGGGAGGTGTGGAGGTAGGAGATCGCGGGCCGCCCGATCCGTCCGTGGTCGCCGTTGATCCCGCCCACCAGCCGCTCGATGTCGTCGCGCAGGATGCGGTACTGCTCGACCCGCTCGCGCGAGGGTGTGGCGACCTGCACGAAGACCGCGTCCTCCAGGTCCAGCTTGCCATCGCGGATGAGCTCACCGAAGGCGCGCAGCCGCGAGTAGATGCCCTTGGTGTAGTCGAGGCGGTCGACCCCCAGGAAGATGCAGCGCGGGTCGCCGAGCGCCTCGCGGATCTCCTTGGCCCGGCGCTCCACCCCCTCGGAGCGGGCGAGCTCCTCGAAGCCCGCCGTGTCGATCGAGATCGGGAACGCGGTCGCCTTCACCGGTCGGCCGTCGGGGAGGTAGATCGTGTCGCGGTGGGTCTTGTGGCCCACCCGGCTGCGCACGAGGCGTACGAAGTTGGCGGCGGCGCCCGGCAGCTGGAAGCCGATGAGGTCGGCGCCGAGCAGCCCCTCGAGGATCTGGCGACGCCACGGCAGCTGCGAGAACAGCTCGGCCGGCGGGAAGGGGATGTGGAGGTAGAAGCCGATCCGCAGGTCGGGCCGCTGCTGGCGCAGCATCTGCGGCACCAGCTGGAGCTGGTAGTCCTGCACCCACACCGTCGCCCCGTCGGCCGCGACCTGGGCGGCCTTGTCGGCGAAGCGCTGGTTGACCGCGACGTAGGACTCCCACCACTCCCGGTGGAACTCGGGCTTGGCCACCAGGTCGTGGTAGAGCGGCCACAGGGTGCCGTTGGAGAAGCCCTCGTAGAACTCCTCGACCTCCTGCGCGCTCATCGGCACCGGGATCAGCGAGAGGCCGTCCTCGACGAACGGCTCGAAGTCGTCGTCGTCGGAGGAGCCGGGCCAGCCGATCCACGCCCCGTCCTCGGCCCGCATCACGGGCTCGAGGGCGGTCACCAGCCCGCCGGGGGAGCGGCGCCAGGCGGGGGATCCGTCAGGGGCGGTGACGCGGTCCACCGGCAGGCGGTTGGCCACGATCACGAGGTCTGCCTGCGCTGGGGAGGTCACGGCGCCACCCTAACGACGACGCATCGCGAGCAGATCACCCCACGGTGTCCTCTGCGGTTTGTCCAGACGACTCGCCGGAGGCGAATGACATCGTTGTTGTTCGTCGCCTAGACTGACGCCAGTCCGCTCGGTCACGGGTGGACGTGGGGTCGAGGAGGAGATGGCACATGGACGCCGCCAAGCACGTCGAGGCCAAGCACGTCGAAGCCGAGCAGGAGACCGCCGGACTGAGCCGGCGCGACCGCGAGATCCTCGAGTTCGAGCGCCACTGGTGGAAGTACGCCGGCGCCAAGGAGCAGGCGGTCCGCGAGAACTTCGACATGTCCTCGACCCGCTACTACCAGGTCCTCAACGCCCTCATCGACCGTCCCGAGGCGCTCGAGGCCGACCCGTTGCTGGTGCGCCGGCTCCGTCGCCTCCGCGCCTCCCGCCAGCGTCAGCGCTCGGCGCGCCGCCTCGGCTTCGACGTCTGACCCCGCGACCCGACCCAGCCACTGACCCAGCGAGATCCGACCACCACTCACGATTGGCTCCTTCCCCATGGCCTTCTTCCCCAGTCCTGGCCTCCCTTCCCTCGCGTCCCTCCTGACCCGCCGTGACGAGCGGGGCGTGGCCTTCCCGTCCCCCGTCGTGATGCTCTCGGTGATCGCCGTCGCGATGGCCTCGATCACCTTCGTCGCCACCCGCGACCAGGCGCCCACCGAGCGCCGGGTCGACACCGCGACCATCGCGAGCGCCGACCAGTCGCCCAGCGTCGACCCGGCGCCCGCGGACCCGAAGCCCGAGGCGAAGCCCGAGCCCCAGGTCAAGCGCGGCGAGGTCTACGTCGAGGTCTTCAACAACTCCGGCATCAAGGGCCTGGCCGCCACCACGGCGGCCAAGGCCACCCAGGTCGGCTGGGCGGTCGTCGGTGAGGACAACTGGTACGGCGTCATCCCCACCACGACGGTCTACTTCCCGCCGCGTCTGCAGGCGGCCGGCAAGCAGCTCGCGCTCGACCTCGGCATCAAGCGCACGTCCCCGGCTGTCGGCGTGATGAAGCGCGACCGGCTGACGGTCATCCTCACGACCGACGCCCCCCAGTGATCGCCTGAGTGGTCGTCGGGCCGTCGCGGCGTAGCCCGGGGCGGTTCGCGGCCGTCGCAGTCGCGTGGTTGGGTGGTCCCATGGAGTTCACCTCCGCTGCCGCGCGCGCCCACTACGACGCCGTACGCGACGTCCTCGACGGGGTCGTGGTCGGACTCGACTTCGACGGCACGCTGTCGCCCCTGGTCGACGACCCCGAGGCGGCCCGGCTGCACCCGGGGTCTCCGGGCGCCCTGCTCGAGCTCGCCGAGGCGGTCCGCGCCGTCGCCGTCATCACCGGCCGCCCCGCCCGTCAGGCGATCACCATGGGCGACCTCGACGCGCTCGGCGACGCCATGCTCGACCGCGGCGCCGAGCTGTTCGTGTTCGGTCAGTACGGCAACGAGCGCTGGTCGGCGACCGAGCCGCGGATCCGCTCGCCGCGCCCGCCGGCAGGTCTCGCGAGCTTCGAGCGCGAGCTCCCCTCGGTGCTGCGCGGGGCCGACGCCGCCGACGCCTTCGTCGAGGAGAAGGGGCTCGCCGTCGCCGTCCACACCCGGCGCATGGACGACCCCGCCGGCGCCTTCGAGCGGCTGGTCGCCCCCATCGAGTCCCTGGCCGAGCGCCACCACCTCACCGTCGAACCCGGTCGCAACGTCCTCGAGGTCCGCTCGGGCGAGATGCACAAGGGCCATGCCGTGCGGGCCTTCGTGGCCGAGCAGGAGGCCACCGGGGTGATCTTCGGGGGCGACGACCTCGGTGACATCGAGGCCTTCGAGGCGGTCCGCGCGCTGCGCGCCGACGGGCTGCCGGGGCTGGTCGTGTACTCGGGCCCCCCGGAGCAGACCGCCCTGGTCGCCCTGGCCGACGTCGTGGTGGACGGCCCGGCGGGTGTCGTCGATCTGCTCGGCCAGCTCCTCCTCCGGCGCTGATCTGCCTCATCCACCCTCACCCGGCCGACATCCACATCGTGGACTCGATGTGCGCATCGTGAGACAGCCCGCCTAGGCTGAGCCTGCTCATCACGAGGGACTGAGGGAACGGCCCGTAGAAGTCCCGGCAACCACCCATGAGCCTCCTGTCCGGACTCGTCCGGCAGTCATGGGAGCAGGTGCCAAATCCGGCCCACGCGAGAGTCGCGGGGACAGATGAGAAGGAGGACTTCATGAGCACCCTGTTGGACGAGAACACCGCCACCACGCCGGCGAAGGGGCTGCGCGAGGGCGCCTTCGGCAACGCCCGCGCCCTGGCCTGTCGCGAGTGCGGGCACGAGGTCGCCCTCGGTCCGTCGTACGCCTGTCCGGAGTGCTTCGGGCCACTGGAGGTGGCGTACGACTTCCCCGCCGTGACCCGCGAGGAGATCGCCGCGGGCCCGGCCAACATCTGGCGCTACAAGGCACTGCTGCCGGTGCCCGACGACATCGAGCAGAACCCCAACATGGAGCCGGGCTTCACCCGCCTGCTCAAGGCCCACAACCTCGGGCGTGAGCTCGGCATCGACAACCTCTGGGTCAAGGACGACTCGACCAACCCGACCAACTCCTTCAAGGACCGCGTCGTTGCGTGTGCGCTGAGCGCCGCGCGCGAGCTCGACGCCAAGGTGTTCGCGTGCCCCTCGACGGGCAACCTCGCCAACGCCGTGGCCGCTGCCGGTGCCCGGGCAGGCATCACCACCGTCGTCTTCATCCCCAGCAACCTCGAGACGCCCAAGCAGGTCAACTCCGCCGTCTACACCGACCGCCTGGTCGCAGTCGACGGCAACTACGACGACGTCAACAAGCTCGCCTCCGAGATCGCCGGCGAGGAGGAGGGCTGGGCGTTCGTCAACGTCAACGTGCGCCCGTTCTACGCCGAGGGGTCCAAGACCCTGGGCTACGAGATCGCCGAGCAGCTCGGCTGGCGGCTGCCCGACCAGATCGTCATCCCCGTCGCGTCCGGCTCGCAGCTGACCAAGGTCGACAAGGCGTTCCAGGAGCTGATCGCCCTCGGGCTCGTCGAGGACAAGCCCTACAAGATCTACGGCGCCCAGGCGACCGGGTGCTCGCCGGTCTCCGTCGCCTACAAGGCAGGCACCGACGCGATCCGCCCGGTCAAGCCCGACACCATCGCCAAGAGCCTGGCCATCGGCAACCCCGCCGACGGCATCTACGTCCTCGACATCTGCCGCCGCTCCGGCGGTGCGGTCGAGGACATCACCGACGAGCAGGTCCGTGAGGCGATCGTGCTCCTGGCCCGCACCGAGGGGATCTTCACCGAGACCGCGGGCGGCACCACGGTCGGTGTGCTCAAGAAGCTCGTCGAGACCGGCCAGCTCGACACCTCCCTCGAGACAGTGGTCATCAACACCGGCCACGGGCTCAAGACCCTGGACGCCGTGTCCGACCGGGTCGGCGCCGTCGCCACCATCGCCCCGTCCTATGACGCCTTCCTGGCGTCCGGCATCCTCTGAGAGGGAAGATCACCTCATGGCAGTCTCCGTACGGATCCCGACCATCCTGCGCACCTACACCGGTGGCGAGTCAGAGGTCAGCGCCGAGGGCGACACCCTGGCGGCCGTCCTCGACGACCTCGACGCGAGCTACTCGGGCATCAAGGGCCGCATCCTCGACGAGGCCGGCCAGCTGCGCCGGTTCGTGAACGTCTACGTCGGCAACGACGACGTGCGCTTCCTCGACGAGCTGGCCACCGCCACCCCCGACGGCACGCAGATCTCGGTGATCCCGGCCGTCGCCGGCGGCTGAGGCGGGAGACGGCCAGCGGAACCGGCTGCGGGTCCCTGCACGTCGTACTCCCATGACGACGATCAAGCGTGCCTGCCTGGCGGTCCTGGTACCCCTGACGATCGGCGCCGGCGCCGCGCCGGCCTCCGCGGCCGCCGACCCCCACCCGATCACGCCCTTCGTGCCCGCCAGCGACGACGATCCCGCGCTGGCCGAGGCGTGGCAGGCGTGGCAGTCCAAGGACATCGACGACTACGTCGTCACCGTGCGGCTCACCTGCTTCTGCCCGCCCACCGGGGCGGTGCGCACGGTGGTCCGCGACGACACCATCCGCCGGGTGACCAAGGGGGAGCGCCGGCTGGCCGCCCGCCGTGGCTACTCGATGGACGAGCTGTTCACGATGATCCGCAGCGCCTCTGCCGAGGCCGACCGGGTCGAGGTCGCCTACACGCGCCGCGGAGTCCCGAAGTCGATCACGATCGACCCGATCGAGGAAGCCATCGACGAGGAGACCTACTACTCGGTCTCGCTCAGCCGGCTCGACTGACCCTGCGGAAGAGCTGACCGGGCCCCTGCGCTCACGGAGCTCGTACGTCGACCACGGCGGCGTTGCCGCGACCGTCGATCCGCACCTCGGCGACCGCGCCGTCACGCAGCAGGTCCTCGGTCTCGGCCGCCGCGTCCTGGGGCAGGAAGAAGCTCTCGATGCCGCACCTGATCTGCCACGAGCGGTCGTCGCAGGCGAGGTAGGGCCCCTCGTCCGGCCGGTCGCGGGTCCACCCGTCCGCCGCCCACACGTCGCCCCGCTGGACGAGGGTGATGTAGACGTCGCCCTCCTCGCCGTCCTCGAGCGCGCCGAGGCCAGGAGCACCGGACGACTCGGACCCGTCGTGTCGCAGGTCGGGGTAGTCGAGCGCGACGTAGGCGCCGCGGAACGGGTCGATCGGGTCGAGCGGCGCGACCTGCAGGAGGTAGGTGTCTCCCGCGACGCGCGCGGAGAGCTGCGGGGCGACAGCCACGCCGACCAGGGCCAGCTGGCCCACGGCGATGATGCCGGTGACGATGGCGCGGTTCATCGGTGTGCTCCTTCATCGGAGGGGGAGTCGGTGTCGAGGGCCTGGGCCAGCTCGCGGCGGGCCCGGTCGAAGAGGAACCCGGTGCCGAGGAAGACCGTGCCGAGCACCACGAACAGCCAGGCGCCCGTGACGATCGGCGCGAACACCGCGAAGCTCTGGAAGGTCGTGAAGACCACCAGTCCGACCATCGCCATCCACGTGAGCATCGGGTGCTCGCGCACCGTGCCCAGTGCGACGAGGGCGACGGCCAGGAGGACGTACGCAGCGACCGAGACGGCGGCGTGGAGCCAGTCGGAGGTGTCGACGTCCGACGTGTCGGACCCGGTGGACCACAGGCCGAGGACGGTGGCGACCGCCAGGACGACGATCGCGCCGAGCGGCTCGAGGACGCGGGTGCCGGGGCGGGTGGCAGCGGCCCCAACAGCCGCGGCTCCGGCCAGGGTCAGCGCGGCCACCAGCCAGAAGGACCACTCGATGCCGTCCGAACCGATGTCGGGGATCGCTGCCACGAACAGCGCCAGCAGCGCCATGCCGCCCCCGACGGCGCGCCAGGTCCAGGCGAAGGTGTCGATCCGACCGTCGTGGAGCACGGCCAGCGCCGCGGCCAGCACGGCGCCGGCACCGAAGAGCATGACGACGGTGAGGCCGTTGGGCTCGTCCCACATCGGCTGCGTGAACCACCACGACACGCCGCTCGCGACCCCGACCAGGAAGGGCACGTAGGCGCGGGTGAGGTAGCCGTGCAGGAGGGCTGCCGCCGCCCACAGCCCCAGGAGGCGTGGCTCGAAGGCGGGGACCTGCAGGGACTGGGCCGCTTGGAAGAGGACGGCTCCGATGCCGAGGGCGGCGAGGAGGCGTACGGCACCCACGAGGGGCGCCGACACCTTCCTGCTCGCCATCAGCTCGCCCCCGAGGAGGAACGCGAGCCAGATCGAGGTGACGGCGACGAAGCGCGCGGTGGGGGAGAGCTGGTCGAGGTTGGCGGCGACCAGCCAGATCATGCCGATGCCGACGAAGCCGCCACCGAGGTAGAGCAGCACGCGCCCGACGCTGAAGCGGGCGTGGGTGTCGGCGCTGTACCGAGTGGCGATGCGGTCGGCCTGGTCGTCGGTGATGATGCCCTGCGAGGCCCACTCGGCGACCTCGGAGCGCAGCCAGGCGAGCTGGCGCGGTGGGACCGAACGGGTGGCACGGGGCGTGGAGACGGTCATGGGCCCAGCGTGGCCCCTCGGCCGGGGACTGTCGTGAGTACGTCGACCCAGGTGTGTCGCGCCGTTGGGCCATCCGATGCCCGCGATTGCGGCGGCGTTCAGGTGGGTGTGGTTGAAGGGTGGGGTGATGATCAAGCACCTGACCCGGGCCGGCGTGGCGGTGGCCGTCGTGAGCGGCATCGCCGGCGGGACGGCGTACGGCGCGCGCGGGCTGCTGCACCGGCAGGCCGCACAGGCCCGGCGTGCGATCGGCAAGCCCCTGGGCGAGCAGGCGCCGTCGGCCGACAAGCACTGGAAGAAGAAGTACGGACAGCCGGTCGACCTGCTGGTCCTGGGCGACTCCATCGCCGCCGGACTCGGTGCGGAGCGTGCCAAGCACACCCTCGGTGGACGGCTGGCGCGCGGGATCGCCCGGGACACCAAGCGGTCGGTGCGGTTGCGGACCGCCGCGGTGGTCGGCTCGGAGAGCAGCATGCTCGGCACCCAGCTCGCCACGCTGCCCGCCTCGTACCGCCCCGACGTGGCGGTGGTCGTGGTGGGCGGCAACGACGTCACGCACCGCGTACCGGTCGCCGACTCCGTACGACACCTGGCGGAGGCGATCGACGACCTGCGGGCTCGGGGTGCCGAGGTGGTGGTGGGCACCTGCCCGGACCTGGGCGCCCTGAGGCCGGTGCCGCAACCGCTGCGGGCGCTCGGCTCCAGGGCCTCGCGGCAGCTCGCCGACGCCCAGCGCGCAGCGGCCCTCGAACGCGGCGCGCGGGTCGTGTCGCTCGCGCGCGTCGTGGGCCCGTTCTTCATCTCCAACCCGGACGAGATGTTCAGCCTCGACCGGTTCCACCCCAGCGCCCACGGCTACAAACGGACCGCGAAGGCCATGCTGCCCTCGGTGCTGGCAGCGCTGGGTGTGGTGCAGGAGGTGCCGTTCGGGCACCACGTCCCGGGGGTGAGTGGGTCAGGCTAGGGTTCGCGGGTGCGCACCACTGCTCGACGAGCCGGCGAGGCAGTCAAGAAGGCCGCCCAGAAGGCCGGCCGCATGCAGACCGAGCCTGGCCTGCAGCCTCAGCGGTCCGACCCCGCCCAGGACAGGGACAGGGCCAAGGCGGAGCGCCGACGTCGCCTGCTGGCCAGCAACCTGACCGAGCTCGCCATCGAGTTCCGCACCGACAAGTGGGGCGTGCACAAGTACACCCCCCACTACGAGCGCCACCTCCAGCACCTGCGCCGCGAGTCCTTCACGCTGCTCGAGCTCGGCATCGGTGGCTACAAGAAGCGCCGCCGCAGCGGCGCGTCGATGAAGATGTGGCGCTGGTTCTTCCCCAAGGCGACGATCGTCGGCCTCGACATCGAGGACAAGACCTGGCTGACCCGGGGTCACATCCACACCTACCTCGGTGACCAGACCGACCCCGCGATCCTGCACCGCATCATCGAGGAGCAGGGCGCGCCGTTGGTCGTGATCGACGACGGGAGCCACATCCCTGCGCACGTGCGGGAGTCCTTCCGCATCCTGTTCCCCCTGCTGCCCGACGGCGCGATCTACTGCATCGAGGACACCCAGACCTCCTACTGGCCCGCCTGGGGTGGCGAGCTCGACCCCAAGGCGCCGGGGACGTCGATGGACCTGGTCAAGGACCTCATCGACGGCCTCAACCACGAGGAGTTCCTCGTCGAGGGCTACGAGCCCACCTACACCGACCAGTGGGTCCGAGCCGTGCACTGCTACCACAACCTCGTGATCATCGAGAAGGGCGACAACCGCGAGGGCACCAACCGCGACGACACCGCCCACACCTTCCACGGCTCCTCCGAGCTGCCCGGGGCATGAACACCGCCATGAACACCGCATGAGGGTCCTGCTGGCGACCAGCGGCGACCTGCCGCAGGGCGAGCCCGGCGCGCCGGTCCTCGACGCCGAGCTCAGCGAGCGCGGCGTGGACTTCGCCTGGGCCCGCTGGGACGACGACGACGTCGACTGGGCCGCGGCGGACCTGGTCGCGGTGCGCTCGACCTGGGACTACGTCACCCGGCCAACCAAGTTCCTCGCGTGGGCGGCCTCGCTCGACCAGGCGAGGCTGCTCAACGGCGCCGACGTCTTCACCTGGAACCACGACAAGCGCTACCTCGCCGAGCTGGGCGACCTGCCGGCGGTGCCGACCGTCCTCGCCGACGACCGGGCAGGCCTCGCCGAGGCCGTCGCCCGCTTCGGCACCGCGGTGGTCAAGCCGCGCGTGGGAGCGGGCGGCGCCGGGCTGATCGTCGTGACCGACCCGGAGGACCCACGGCTGGGGCGGCCGGTGCGGAGCCTGCCGGACTACCCGGAGGTCGACGGACCATGGGTGGTCCAGCCGCTCGTGGAGTCGATCCGCACCCACGGTGAGGTCTCCGTCTACGTCCTTGACGGGCAGCTCTCCCAGCGCTTCGACAAGCAGCCCGGTGCGGACGACGTACGCGTCAACGAGGAGTTCGGCGGACGGGTGCGGGCTGCGGACATGGGCGACGTCGGCGAGCTGGCGCTCCGGGCGTACGACGTCACGTGCGAGCGCTTCGGCCGGCCCGTGGACTACCTCCGCGTCGACCTGCTGCAGTGGGAGGGCGACTGGGTCGTCAGCGAGCTCGAGCTGATCGAGCCCGGGCTCTACCTGGACGTGTCCCCGGCCAACGCCGCGCCGTTCGCGGACCTGCTGGAGGCTGCCGGTCGTCGGTCCGCCGGCGCCACGGTCTAGACCTCTGGGCAGGCGCGCCCGGCGTAACCCGCAGTTGCGCTAGGTTTCGCGCGATCCGACTGCGCTGGGGGCGCGGTCGGATCGCTGTCCGGCACTGGGGCCGGAGGAACACACAACTGCTGTGTGCTCTCGAGGCGACTCGGGCGGCGCATGTGCGCGGGAGGAAAAAGGCATGCCCAAATCACGACGCCGCGGAGAGCGCGGAGCGTCGGCGGTGGAGTTCGCCCTCGTCGTACCGATCCTGCTCCTCATCGTGTTCGGGATCGTCGACTTCGGCCTGGCGATCAACCGCTACGCGATGGTCAACCACGCCGCCCGCGAGGGTGTGCGCGAGGCCAGCCTGGGGGCCACCGAGAGCGAGATCCGGGCCGTGGTGACACGCGGCACGGCCGACCTCCCGGGCACGGTCACGATCACGGTCGGATGCAAGAGGCCGGACGGCACGACGACCTGCACCAGCTGGAACGCCGGGATGGAGTCGGGTGGCATCGCCGAGGTCACGGTCACCGCGACCAGCGACTGGCTCACCCCCATCGGCGGTCTCGTCTCCAACAAGCTCTCGGTCGCCAAGACCAACAAGATGAGGATCGAGTGATGCGGGCGTCGTCCCGGCGGCGCGACGAGGACGGCGCCGTCGCGTTCATGACCGTCATCCTCTCGGTCGTCCTCTTCGGCGCGGCCGCCATCGCCATCGACATCTCGATGCTCGCGATGGAGCGGCAGAAGCTGCACGACGCGGTCGACGCGGCCGCGCACGCGGGTGCCTACACGATGCCCGGCGACGGGGCGACCGCGATGAAGGCCGCGCGCGACATGGCGCTGGCCAACGACCCCGACCTGACCTACGACTTCACCGAGCAGAACCCGCAGATCCGGCTGTGGTGCCTGGTCGCCTCGACCGGCGCCGGCACGAGCGTGCGTACGGACCAGATCCCCAGCACCTGCAACCCCGGCCCGGCGCCGTACACGACCTCGCGCTACCCCGACCTGCGATGCAACACCAAGATCTGCAAGATCCCCTGCGCGCCGAGCCTCACCACCATCTGCAACACCGTCGAGGTCGTGGCGGAGAAGGACGTGGACTTCGGCTTCGCCAACATCTTCGGCCGCAGCGAGGGCTCCACCGGGTCCGTCGCGTCCGCCGCCTGCAAGGGGTCGTGCGGCCAGGAGGCGCCGAACCCGCTCGACGTGGTCTTCATGGCCGACCGGACCGTCAGCATGTCCGACACCAACCGCAACACGATGATGGACGCCATCAAGAGCACGCTCCTGACGATGGACCCGACCATGCACTACGTCGCGCTCGGCACCATCAGCAAGTCCGTGTCCACGGGCGCGTGCCCTACGGCACCGGGGCCACCCCCCACTAGGGGCGGCCGGGCCGGCCAGGCGGAGGGCATGAAGAATGGGCTGTGGGTCCCCACCGACTTCAGCCGTACCTATGTCACCGGCACCGGTTCGGGCAAGCGCACCTCGAGCACCGATCCCGTCGTCCGGGGGCTCGACTGCGCCAAGGGCGAGCCGGCGAACCCCAGCAAGGGGGCCTCGAACGGCGCGTACGGCACCCATCTCGCCTCGGCCATGAAGGGGGCAGCGCGCAAGCTTCTCTACTCCTCGGAGAACAATCTCTCGAGCCTGCCGGCGCGTCCGGGCGCCGTGCGCAAGGTCATCGTCTTCGAGACCGACGGCCGCCCCTTCGAGGTCTTCAACGGTGGAGTCACTGACCTGGGAGATCCTGACGACGTCGCCGCTGGCTTTCAGGTCGACAACACGGCCAACGGCCAGCGGGGGTGCCAGAACCTCGTGGAGGTCGCCGCGAAGGCCAAGGCGGCGGAGATCTTGGTGATCACGATCGGCTTCGGGGAAGCCACCTCGGCGAACTGCACGGACGGGTCCACCAGCAACATGTGGACCCGCGATGCTCTGGCCGCGGCCGCCTCACCGAGTGACTCAGGTGCGGCGAGCGCTGCCAGCGCGTGCGACTCCACCACCTCGCGAGCGGCGGAGAACGCCGACGGCGACTACTACTTCTGTGCGGCGCAGGGGAGCGAGCTGGCCAACATCTTCAAGACGGCCGTCGCACAGGTGTCCACGGGCGTCCGACTGGTCAAGCTGCCGCAGTGATCCGACGCCTGGACCCGTTTGCACTCTCGGGGGTCGAGTGCTAAACATGACGTTGGCACTCTCCCTACGAGAGTGACAACGACCCAGGTGACGCTGAGGTCCGCAGAAGCTGACGTGAATGGATCGCCGGCGGAGCGGATCGTCCGTCGCGGGCAGCCCGCCTGGTGTCTCCACCACAGACTCATTCGACAGGAAACGCGAAGAGTATGCCGAAGCTGATTGCTTTCAACGAAGAGGCCCGCCGCGGGCTCGAGCGGGGTATGAACACCCTCGCCGACGCGGTCAAGGTCACCCTCGGCCCCAAGGGCCGCAACGTCGTCCTGGAGAAGAAGTGGGGCGCTCCCACGATCACCAACGACGGTGTCTCGATCGCCAAGGAGATCGAGCTGGAGGACCCCTACGAGAAGATCGGCGCCGAGCTGGTCAAGGAGGTCGCCAAGAAGACCGACGACGTCGCCGGTGACGGCACGACGACGGCCACCGTCCTGGCCCAGGCCATGGTCCGCGAGGGTCTGCGCAACGTCGCAGCCGGCGCGAACCCGATGAGTCTCAAGCGCGGCATCGAGGCCGCCGTGTCCGCCGTGTCCGAGCAGCTGCTCACCATGGCCAAGGACGTCGAGACCAAGGAGCAGATCGCGTCCACCGCGTCGATCTCCGCCGCTGACACCACCGTCGGCGAGATCATCGCCGAGGCGATGGACAAGGTCGGCAAGGAAGGCGTCATCACGGTCGAGGAGTCCAACACCTTCGGGCTGGACCTCGAGCTGACGGAGGGCATGCGGTTCGACAAGGGCTACATCTCCGCCTACTTCGCCACCGACCTCGAGCGCATGGAGGCGGTGCTGGAGGACCCCTACGTCCTCATCGCCAACTCCAAGGTGTCGACGGTCAAGGACCTGCTGCCGCTGCTCGAGAAGGTCATGCAGTCCGGCAAGCCGCTGCTGATCATCGCCGAGGACGTCGACGGCGAGGCGCTGTCGACCCTGGTCGTCAACAAGATCAAGGGCACCTTCCGCTCCGTCGCCGTCAAGGCGCCGGGCTTCGGTGACCGCCGCAAGGCCATGCTGCAGGACATCGCGATCCTCACCGGCGGCCAGGTCATCTCCGAGGAGGTCGGCCTCAAGCTCGAGTCCGCCGGTCTGGAGCTGCTCGGCCAGGCCCGCAAGGTCGTCATCACCAAGGACGAGACCACCATCGTCGAGGGTGCCGGCGACCAGGCCCAGATCGAGGGCCGGGTCAACCAGATCCGCGCCGAGATCGAGAAGTCGGACTCCGACTACGACCGCGAGAAGCTCCAGGAGCGCCTCGCCAAGCTGGCCGGCGGCGTGGCCGTCATCAAGGTCGGCGCGGCCACCGAGGTCGAGCTCAAGGAGCGCAAGCACCGCATCGAGGACGCCGTCCGCAACGCCAAGGCTGCGGTCGAGGAGGGCATCGTCGCCGGCGGTGGCGTCGCGCTCGTCCAGGCCGGCAACGTCGCCTTCGGCAAGCTCGACCTCGAGGGCGACGAGGCCACGGGTGCCAACATCGTCAAGGTCGCCATCGAGGCGCCGCTCAAGCAGATCGCGATCAACGCCGGTCTCGAGGGTGGCGTCGTCGCGGAGAAGGTGCGCAACCTCGAGGCGGGTCACGGCCTCAACGCCGCGACCGGTGACTACGTCGACATGATCGCCGAGGGCATCATCGACCCGGCCAAGGTCACCCGCTCGGCGCTGCAGAACGCCGCGTCGATCGCCGCGCTGTTCCTCACCACCGAGGCCGTCGTGGCCGACAAGCCCGAGAAGGCGTCCGCCATGCCCGGCGGCGGCGACATGGGCGGCATGGGCGGCATGGACTTCTGATCCTCGTCTGACACGCACGTCAGACAAGGATCGAGTCGCTCGATCAACCAGCAGGGCCCCCGCTCCGGCGGGGGCCCTGCTGCATCTTGGACCGGTGTGAGCCGCTCGTGGTGGCTGCCACTGGTAGGAAGGGGACATGCGCCTCCCCGTGCCCGGCCCCCGTGACGTGTTCTCCGCCTTGGAGCGAGGCGGCGAGCAGGTGGAAGCCCTGCTCGGCGCAGTCCCGCGGGCGCTGGCGCTGCTGGACCGGGCCGAGGCTCTTCTCGAGGGGGCGTCCGCCGCGGTCGTGCGCGTCCGCGAGGTGACCGAGGAGGCTGCCGCCCTCGTCGCGCGGGCGGAGGTCGTCGTCGACACTGCCGAGGTCCAGGTCGTCCGGGCGACCGAGCTGGTCGACGCGCTGGCACCCTCGCTGATCACGCTCCAGCCGACGCTCGAGACGCTGGCCGACACCACCCATCCCGACGAGGTGGCGGCCATGGTCTCCCTCGTCGACCACCTGCCCGAGCTGACCCAGCGGGTCGAGAACGACGTGCTCCCGGTGCTTGCCACCCTCGGGTCCGTCGCGCCCGACGTGCACGACCTGCTCACGGTCACGCGCGAGCTCAACGACATGCTCGCGAAGATCCCGGGGATGGCCCGTATCAGGCGGCGCATCGACGAGGAGGAGGGCGAGGACCGCACGGACGCGCCTGTGCGGGACCGATGAGTCCTTGCCGGAACCTCCCGGGCGCCCTGGCCGTCCGACCAGGTGAGGGGCCGGACCCCTCCCGCACCTCAGGAGGAATCGTGAACACCAGTCGACTTCGCCCTCTCGTCCTCGCGTTCGTCGCGGCGGCCGCGTTGTCCTCCTGCGGGCAGGAGTCCGCGCCGGCGGACCATGCTGACCAGGGGGCCGAGCACTCCGACGGCGCCACCTCCGATCCGGGGTCCGAGTCCGAGCCCGACTCGGGGTCCGACGCCGTGGCGCTGACCGCCGACGGATCCACGGGCGGGAAGTGTGCGGTGCCCAACGCCGAGACCCTCGCCGGTTTCGACACCGCCTTCGCCGGCACCGTCACCTCGCTCGACGACGGCACGGCCACCCTGTCGGTGGACGAGTGGTACGCCGGCGACGGAGAGGCCTCGACCGTGACGGTCAACGCGCCGAGCGAGAGCCTCGAGGACCTGCTGATGGCCGTCGACTTCCAGGAGGGGAAGTCCTATCTCGTGAGTGCCGACGGCGACCGGGTCACCCTGTGCGGGTTCACCGCGGAGCAGAACTCCGAGCTGCAGGCGCTGTACGACGAGGCGTTCGGGAGCTGACCCCGCGGACCTCCGTGATCAGGGCCCGAGGCGCAGGCGGCACTCGCCCGGCGCACTGAAGGGGGTCAGCTCCGCGTCTGCAGGGCTGGCGCCGTTGCGCTCCAGTGCCGCCTGGACCATGCCGAGGTGGACGGCGCACACGACATCGGGGAACCGGTGCGCAGCCTGCAGAAGTGGGCAGCGGTGCAGGACGACGTCGCGTGCCTCCTCGTCCGCCTCGGGGGCGTAACCGAGCTCCTCCATGAGCTCCACCGTCCAGCGCCGCCCAGCCTCAGGCGACGGGTCGGCCAGCGATCCCTTCCGGTCGACCAGGTCGGAGCCCCAACGCCGACCAGCGGCCATCGCCTCGGCGCGGGTGTCCGGGGACGCGTCCTGCAACCGCCAGGCCAGGGCTGCCGCGAGCTCGACGTACTCCGCGTCGCCGGGCCGGGTGCCCCGCGCCTGATAGAGCCAGGCGGGCCGGCCGCGGCCTTCGCGGGGCTGCCGGATCCGCGTGACGTGGCCGTGCTCGACGAGCCAGTTCACCTGCTCGCGCACCGTGTTGGGATGGCGTGCCATGGCCTGTGCCAGCGCGTCGACGCCCACCGGATCGGGTTGGTTGCGCAGCGCATCGAGCACGGATGCACGGCCCCTTGCCAGTCCGTTGCTCGTGGGCATATTTTTCACGGGGACATCGTAATAAATTCTGTGCTGTTCGCACGGTTTCCTCCGGTTCAGGAGCACACACGATGAGCACCAGCTCTGCATCCGCCTCCGCTCCTCGCGACGGCAATCCCTGGGTGATGTTGGCACTCGCGACCCTCGGCTTCGCGGTGAACTTCTGGGCATGGGCGCTCATCAGTCCTTTGGGCGCCCTCTACCTGAAGCAGGGAGCGGCCAGCCCGCTGGGCCAGCTGAACCAGTCCGAGGTGGCCCTGATGGTCGCCGTCCCGGTGCTGGTCGGCTCACTCGGCCGGATCATCGTGGGGTCGCTCACCGACCGCTTCGGAGGTCGCGTCATGTTCCCGATCGTGTCCGGCGTGACCATCGTGCCGGTCCTCTTCCTCGCCTTCTTCGCCCTCGACTCCTACGCGCTCATGCTGTTCGGAGGGTTCTTCCTCGGGATCGCCGGCACTGCCTTCGCGGTCGGCGTCCCCTTCGTCAACGCATGGTTCCCGCCGGCCCGGCGTGGACTGGCCATCGGGGTCTTCGGCGCCGGCATGGGCGGCACCGCGATCAGCGCGCTGACCACGGTGCCGCTCTCCCAGGAGAACGGGCGCACGGCGCCGTTCCTGATCACGGCCGCGGTGCTGGCGGTGTACGCCGTCGTCGCGTGGTTGTTCATGCGGGACGCGCCCGGTCGCGTCGTACCCACCACCAGCCTCGCGTCGCGGCTGGTGGCGAACGCCCGCCTGCCGATCACCTGGCAGGCCTGTGTGCTGTACTCCGTCGCCTTCGGCGGCTATGTCGCGTTCTCCGTCTTCCTGCCCACCTATCTCAAGACCGCCCACGGTCTCGAGCCGGCCGATGCGGCCAACCGGATGGCGGGCTTCGTCGTGGTGGCGGTGGTGATGCGCCCGATCGGTGGCTGGCTCTCGGACCGCCTCGGCTCCGTCCCGGTGCTCGCCGCCTCTTTCGGGGTCGTAGCAGCGTGCGCGGCAGCCGCGGCCCAGAACCCGCCGGTGACCTCCGCGAGCGGCAGCAACCTCACGCTGGGCACCGTGGCCTTCCTGGTGATGGCGGCAGCGCTCGGCGCCGGATCCGGCGCCACATTCGCGCTGATCGCGCAGAGCACCGAGCCGGCCCGGGTCGGCGGCGTCACCGGCCTGGTAGGTGCCGCGGGTGGCCTGGGCGGTTTCGTCCCACCTCTGCTGATGGGGTGGCTCTACGGCCAGACCGAGTCCTACGCGGTCGGCCTCTGGCTGCTGGCGGTCACCTCGGCGCTGACCCTCGTCCTCACCCTCCTCGTCGTACGACGCACCGCCTCGGCAGCAGTCGCCGCCGCCGCCACCTACCAGACCACCGGACTGAAAGGGCGTCCTTCGTGACCGACCTCGAGAACCAGTTGCAGAAGGCCCTGATCGGCGGGCGGCGCTTCTTCACCAAGGCCGAGGTGAGTGACGACCTGCGCACGCTGCACAAGCACGGTGGCCGCCAGGGGGACGTCTTCTACCGTGACCGCTGGAGCCACGACAAGGTCGTCCGCTCGACCCACGGGGTCAACTGCACGGGCTCCTGCTCGTGGAAGGTATACGTCAAGGACGGGATCATCACGTGGGAGGCGCAGCAGACGGACTACCCCAGCGCCGGACCGGACCGTCCGGAGTACGAGCCACGTGGCTGCCCCCGTGGGGCGGCATTCAGCTGGTACACCTACAGCCCGACCCGGGTCCGCTACCCCTACGTCAGGGGCGTGCTCCTCGACCTGTTCCGCGCGGCCAAGCAGCAGTACGGCGACCCGGTGGTCGCCTGGGGCTCGATCGTGCAGGACGAGGAGAAGGCGCGGGCGTACAAGAAGGCGAGGGGCAAGGGCGGCCTGGTCCGCGCGTCCTGGGACGAGGTGGCCGAGATCGTCGCCGCGGCGCACGTCTACACCGTCAAGCGCTGGGGTCCCGACCGGATCGCCGGGTTCTCGCCGATTCCCGCGATGTCCCCGGTCTCCTACGCCAGCGGCTCGCGATTCCTCGAGCTCATCGGTGCCCCGATGCTCTCCTTCTACGACTGGTACGCCGATCTTCCCAACGCGTCACCGCAGATGTTCGGCGACCAGACCGACGTGCCCGAGTCCGGGGACTGGTGGGACGCCGGCTACCTGATCATGTGGGGTTCCAACGTCCCGATGACCCGCACGCCGGACGCCCACTGGATGACCGAGGCGCGCTACCGGGGTCAGAAGGTGGTCGCCGTCGCACCCGACTACGCCGAGAACGTGAAGTTCGCCGACGAGTGGGTGACGACCGCTCCGGGCACCGACGGCGCGCTCGCCATGGCCATGGGCCACGTGGTCCTCAAGGAGTTCTTCGTGGAGAAGAACGTCGCGTTCTTCAACGACTACAACAAGCAGTACACCGACCTTCCCCACCTCATCTGCCTCGAGCGCACCGCCGACGGGGTCTACCGACCCGGCAAGTACCTCGTGGCCGGGGACCTCGACCATCCCGAGGGCGGCGCGGAGAACGCCATGTGGAAGCCGGCGGTCATCGACGCCGGCACGGGAGAGGTCCGCATCCCGCAGGGCGCCATCGGGCACCGCTTCGGCGATGAGGGACTGGGGAAGTGGAACCTCGAGCTCGGCGACATCGACCCAGCCCTCACGATGTACGACGGGGTTCGCGAGTCGGTCGAGGTCGAGCTGCCACGATTCGACGAGCCCGACGGCAAGGTCCGCCACCATCGCCGCGGCGTACCGGTGGCCCGAGTGGGGGACCGGCTCGTGACGACGGTCCTGGACCTGATGCTGGCCCAGTACGGCGTGCCCCGCGACGGCCTGCCCGGCGAGTGGCCGACCGGCTACGACGACCCCGCAGGCCCGTCCACCCCGGCCTGGCAGGCGACCCACACAGGTGTCCCCGCCGCCCAGGTCGAGCGCCTTGCCCGCGAGTGGGCGCAGAACGCGATCGACACCGAGGGTCGCGGCATGATCTTGATGGGCGCGGGGGTCAATCACTGGTTCCACTCCGACCAGATCTACCGGGCGATGCTCGTGCTCACCACCATCACCGGCTGCCAGGGGCGCAACGGCGGGGGCTGGGCGCACTACGTGGGCCAGGAGAAGATCCGCCCGATCATGGGCTTCCAGCACATGGCCTTCGCGCTCGACTGGCACCGCCCTCCGCGGCACATGAACCAGACGGCGTACTGGTACGTCAACACCAGCCAGTACCGCTACGACACCTTCACCGCCGACGACCTGGACTCCGGCACGGGAGTCTTCGCGGGGAAGTCGGTGATGGACCTGCTGGCGCAGTCGGTCAGGCTCGGCTGGTCGCCGTCGTACCCCACGTTCGACCGCAGCAGCCTGCAGCTGGCCGATGACGCCGAGGCGGCCGGGATGGAGGCGCCGGCGTACGTCGCCAGCGAGCTCAAGGCGGGCAACCTGCGCTTCGCCGTGGAGGACCCCGAGCACGAGGACAACCACCCGCGCATCCTGTCGCTGTGGCGCTCCAACCTGCTGGGGTCGTCCGCCAAGGGCAACGAGTACTTCCTGCGCCACCTGCTCGGCACCGACTCCGCAGCGACTGCCGTGGAGGCCCCGCCCGAGATGCGTCCGAAGGACGTCGTGTGGGCGGACAAGGCGGCTGAGGGCCGGCTTGACCTGCTCACGACGCTCGACTTCCGGATGACCAGCAGCACGATCTTCAGCGACGTCGTCCTTCCGGCGGCCACCTGGTACGAGAAGCACGACCTGTCCACGACAGACATGCACCCGTTCATCCACTCGTTCAACCCCGCGATCGCCCCGCCGTGGCAGACCAAGTCGGACTGGGACACCTGGAAGGTGATCGCCAAGAAGTTCTCCGAGCTCGCCGTCGACCACCTGGGCACGCGCAAGGACGTGGTGGCCAAGCCGCTGTGGCACGACACCGCCGAGGCGATGGCCACCGAGCACGGCGTGGTCAAGGACTGGAAGCTGGGTCCCGACCACCCGGACGGGTGCGACCCGGTCCCCGGCAAGACCATGCCCGTCATCGCGGTCGTCGAGCGCGACTACACCCAGGTCTACGAGAAGATGACGTCCATCGGCCCGCTCCTGGAGAAGGTCGGCATGCTGACCAAGGGCGTCGCGTACGACGTCGCGCGCGAGGTGGACATCCTCCGGACCCGCAACGGCGTCGTCCACGGTGGCGCCGGCGACGGCCAGCCGAAGGTCGAGACCGACGTGCAGATGGCCGACGCGATGCTCCACCTGGCCGGGGTGTCCAACGGACACCTCGCGACCCAGGGCTTCCGGTTCCTGGAGAAGCGCACCGGCACCCGCCTGGCCGACCTGGCCGCCGAGCACGAGGGCAAGCAGATCACGTTCGCCGACACCCAGGTGGCGCCGGTGCCGGTGATCACGTCGCCCGAGTGGTCGGGCTCGGAGTCGGGAGGGCGTCGCTACGCGCCGTTCACGATCAACATCGAGCGCAAGAAGCCGTTCCACACCCTTACGGGCCGGCAGCAGTTCTACGTCGACCACGACTGGTTCATCGGGATGGGGGAGATGCTGCCGGTCTACCGGCCGCCACTCAACATGACCGCGCTGTTCGGGGAGGCACCGATCGGGGAGCAGAACGAGCTCGGGGTGTCCGTGCGCTACCTGACGCCGCACAACAAGTGGTCGATCCACAGCGAGTACCAGGACAACCTGTTCATGCTGTCGCTCTCACGGGGCGGTCAGTCAGTGTGGGTCTCCGACCGCGACGCGGCCAAGGTCGGGATCAAGGACAACGACTGGATCGAGATGGTCAACCGCAACGGCGTCGTGGCCGCCCGGGCGATCGTGAGCCACCGGATGCCCGAGGGCACGGTCTACATGCACCACGCACAGGACCGGCTCATCGACGTCCCGCTGACCGAGCGTGACGGCAAGCGCGGCGGCATCCACAACAGCCTCACCAGGATCCTGATGAAGCCCAACCACCTGGTCGGTGGCTATGCCCAGCTCGCCTACTTCTTCAACTACATCGGCCCGATCGGCAACAACCGCGACGAGGTCACGATGATCCGCAGACGGACCGCGAAGGTGGAGTACTGATGGGTTTCGAGGCTCGCTCCGCTCGCACCTCAACCACCGAGGAGGCACCGACATGCGCGTGATGTCGCAGATGGCGATGGTGATGAACCTCGACAAGTGCATCGGCTGCCACACGTGCTCGGTCACGTGCAAGCAGGCGTGGACCAACCGCGCCGGCACCGAGTACGTCTGGTTCAACAACGTCGAGACCCGGCCTGGCCTGGGCTATCCCCGGACCTACGAGGACCAGGAGGAGTGGCAGGGCGGCTGGGTGCGCAAGCCCAACGGCCGGATCGCGCTCCGCGCCGGCGGACGACTCAAGAAGCTCCTCACGATCTTCTCCAACCCCAAGCTCCCCTCGATCCAGGACTACTACGAGCCGTGGACCTACGACTACGAGACGCTGCTCAGCTCCCCGCAGACGGACACGTTCCCGGTCGCCCGGCCGAAGAGCCTGATCAGCGGCAAGGACATGAACGTGGAGTGGTCGGCCAACTGGGACGACGACCTCGGCGGATCGCACGAGCACGCCGCACGTGACGTCATGCTCCGCGGGATCGAGGACAAGGTGAAGCTCGAGTTCGAGCAGACCTTCATGTTCTACCTGCCGCGCATCTGCGAGCACTGCCTCAACCCCTCCTGCGCAGCCTCCTGTCCGTCGGGCGCGATCTACAAGCGGGAGGAGGACGGCATCGTCCTCGTCGACCAGGACCGGTGCCGCGGGTGGCGGATGTGCGTCTCGGGCTGCCCCTACAAGAAGATCTACTTCAACCACAAGACCGGCAAGGCCGAGAAGTGCACGTTCTGCTACCCGAGGATCGAGGTCGGGATCCCGACCGTCTGCGCGGAGACCTGCGTGGGGCGGCTTCGCTACATCGGTCTGGTGCTCTACGACGCCGACAAGGTGCTCGAGGCGGCGTCGATCGAGGACGAGCACGACCTGTACGACGCCCAGCGTGCCTGCTTCCTGGACCCCGAGGACCCCGACGTGCAGCGTGCCGCCGAGGCGGCCGGCATCCCAGCCGACTGGATCGAGGCGGCACGGAAGTCGCCGGTGTGGGCGTTGATCAACCGCTACGAGGTGGCGCTGCCGCTGCACCCGGAGTACCGCACGATGCCGATGGTCTGGTACATCCCGCCGCTCTCGCCGGTCGTCGACGTCATCAGGGACACGGGCGAGGACGCGGAGGAACGCGGCAACCTCTTCGCGGCGATCGATGCCCTCCGCATCCCGGTGGAGTACCTCGCCAACCTGTTCACGGCGGGCGACCCCGAGCCCGTCACCCGCGTCCTCAAGAAGCTCGCCGCGATGCGCTCCTACATGCGCGACATCAACCTGGGGCGCGAGCCGGACGAGTCCATCCCCGCGGCCGTGGGCATGTCGGGGGAGGACATGTACGAGATGTTCCGCCTGCTCGCTATCGCCAAGTACGACGAGCGCTACGTCATCCCCTCGGCCCACGCAGAGCAGGCACACGCGCTGGAGGAGCTGGCCACCGACTGTCCCGTCGCGGACCAGGGCGGCGGCCAGCAGGACCTGTTCGGGGAAGGCTCCGGCTACCCGACACCCGTCGCGGTCGAGAACTTCCGGATGCTCCAGGACCGGCAGACGTCCGACACGCTCGCGTCCCCGGGCGACAAGGCCTCGCGGGTCAACCTGCTCAACTGGGACGGCAAGGGTGCCCCCGAGGGCCTCTTCCCGGCGCGGAAGGAGGACTGATGTTCGCGTTCGCACGCACGCGCACCAGGCCCGACGCCGTACGACCCGTGTGGGCGGCCGTGTCGGTGCTGCTGGAGTACCCCACGGCGGAGCTCGTGTCGTCGGTCGACGTCATCGAGTCCCTGGTGCCGGACAACGCCCACCTCGCGCCCCTCTTCGCGCACCTCCGGCGCACCGAGCTGCGCGCGCTGCAGCAGGACTACGTCGCCACCTTCGACCACACGCGGAAGTGCGCGCTCTACCTCACCTACTTCGCCTACGGCGACACGAGGCGTCGCGGCATGGCGCTGGTGCAGTTCAAGGAGACCTACCGCGCTGCCGGAGTCGAGTGGGACGACGCGACGGGCGAGCTCCCCGACCACCTCTGCGCTGTGCTCCAGTTCGGCGCGACGGTGGACGCCGAGGCAGCGTGGCAGCTGCTGACCGACCACCGGGCGGCGGTGGAGATGCTGCGGCTCGCCCTGACCGGTTGGCGCAACGACGACGGCACCACCGGATCGCCGTGGGCCGCGGCGCTGCTCGCCCTGTGCGACACGATGCCGGACCTGAAGGGAGACGAAGCCGATGCGGTGCGTCGGCTCGTCGAGGAGGGTCCGCCCGCCGAGGAAGTCGGCCTGGAGGGCTACGGCGCCCCGCTGATCTCGCCCGCCACCATCCCCGTGGGAGCCCCCAGATGAGCACCCTCCTGTGGGTCATCGTCCCCTACCTGTGCCTGGCGGTCTTCGTGGTCGGGCACCTGTGGCGCTACCGCTACGACAAGTTCGGGTGGACCACGCGGTCCTCCCAGCTCTACGAGGACCGCCTGCTGCGGCTCGGGTCCCCGCTGTTCCACTTCGGGATGCTCGGGGTGGTCGGCGGGCACGTGATCGGGCTGCTGGTGCCGCGGTCGTGGACCGCCGCCGTCGGCATCGACGACCACCTCTACCACTACGCCGCGGTCGGCGGCGGCCTCGTCGCCGGGGTGATGGCGCTCGTCGGCATGGTCATCCTGATCTACCGGCGCCGCACCGTCGGCCCGGTGTTCTCGGCCACCACCGTCATGGACAAGGTGATGTACGTCTTCCTCGGCGCGGCCATCGTGCTCGGCATGTGGAACACGATCGCCGGCTCGATCTTCAGCCTGGGCGGGGAGTACAACTACCGCGAGGGCGTGTCGGTCTGGTACCGCTCGTTCCTGGCCTTCCAGCCGGATGCGGAGCTGATGGCAGAGGCGCCGGTGGGCTTCAAGCTGCACGCACTGGTGGCGTTTGGGCTCTTCGCCCTCTGGCCGTTCACCCGGCTCGTGCACGTCTTCAGCGCCCCTCTCGGCTACCTCACGCGGCCCTACATCGTCTACCGCTCCCGCGACTCCCGACCGGGCCAGCCCGGCAGCACGCCGTCCCGGCGCGGGTGGGACCGGGTGGGCTGAGGTGTGCGAGTACTGCGGCTGCCGCCAGGTGCCCATGGTCGCCGAGCTGATGGAGGAGCACGACGTGATCCTGGTGGACGCCGACGAGGTGCGCACGGCCCTGCGCTCCGGGGACACGACCGAGGTAGTCACCCGGTTGCGGCACCTGGTGACCCACCTTGACCCGCACGTCCGCCGGGAGGAGCAGGGCATCTTCACGGCGCTGCGCGACCAGGGGGACTGGGCTGACGAGGTGAAGGAGCTCGAGGGCGAGCACCGGGGCCTCGACGCCGCCCTCGCTGCACTCGACGGCCTCGACCCCGACTTCGACCGTGACGTCCTTGCCCTGCTCCTGGAGCTCGAGACGCACGTCGAGCGGGAGAACCTCGGCATCTTCCCTGTCTCCGTGGTCACCCTCGGCGCCACGGGTTGGGACACCGTCGACGCCGCCCACCGGCAGATCCCGACCTTCCTGACCGCCGACGAGCCCAGCCCGGCAGCCGACGTACCCACCACCTGAGGAGACTGATCCATGCAGACGACATCCCTGACGGACCTGGCCGACAGCCAGCTCACTGCCGCCCGCGGGTCGAGCAGCGGACGGTCCTCGGTCACCGTCTTCGGCGGGCACGAGCACGATCTCCGGCAGACCCTGATCGCACTGGCCGCAGGACGCTCCCTCGGTGAGCACGAGGCCCCGGGCGAGGCGACCCTGCAGGTCCTCGTCGGCACGGTGCGGCTCACCGCGGGCGACGAGACGTGGGACGGCAGCGCTGGCGACTGGCTGACGATTCCTCCGCACCGCCACGACCTGCACGCCGACACGGACGCGGCCGTCCTGTTGACGGTGGCCACGCGCGCCTGAACGCGCGGCCGGGGATCGCTCCGACGGGCCGTACGGTGACCCCATGACGGTCGGCCTCCTGCTCGCCGCCGGGGCCGGTGAGCGCTACGGCGGTCCCAAGGCCTTGGCGCGCGACGACGACGGCACCTCGTGGCTGTTGCGCTCCGTCCAGGCGCTCCGGCCGTGCTCGGAGATCGTCGTCGTGCTCGGCGCCGAGGCCGAGCAGGCCGCCGCGCTGCTGCCGATGTCGGTCTCGAGGATCCGCGCCGACGACTGGGCCGAGGGTATGGGCGCTTCACTCCGCGCCGGCCTCGCCGCGCTTGCCTCGACCTCCCACGAGACCGCCCTCGTCTCCTTGGTCGACCTCCCCGACGTCGACGCAGCCGTCGTGGCCCGGCTGCTGGCGACGGCCACCGGGCCCCGCGACCTCGCGCGGGCGGCGTACGACGGGGTGCCGGGCCACCCGGTGCTGATCGGCCGCGACCACTGGGCCGGCGTCATCGAGGTCGCGACAGGGGACCGTGGTGCCCGTGACTACCTGGCGGCCCACGAGGTCCTCCTCGTCGAGTGCGGCGACCTCGCCACCGGCGCGGACGTGGACCACGCGTACTGACCCAACGTCCGGCCAACGTCCCGGGTCGTAGCCTGACGGCATGGACTCTGCCGCTGACGTGGCCGCCCGGCTGGGCGCGACCGGCTACCTCGCCGACGAGGAGCTGGCCACGGTCGTGTTCCTGGCCTCGCGGATGCAGAGACCGCTGCTGCTGGAGGGCGAGCCCGGGACCGGCAAGACCGCCCTGGCCGAGGCACTCGCGCAGAGCCTGGGGCTGCCGCTCGTGCGGCTGCAGTGCTACGAGGGCATCGACGCCAGCCAGGCGCTCTACGACTGGGACTTCCCTCGCCAGATCCTGCACCTGCGGGCACTAGAGGCGGCCGGCCAGGTCGACTCCGACGAGGCGGAGAAGAGCCTGTACGACGAGCGCTTCCTGCTGTCGCGCCCGGTCCTCGCCGCGCTGCGCCAGGCGCCGGCAGTGCTTCTGGTCGACGAGGTGGACCGTGCCGACGACGAGTTCGAGGCGTTCCTGCTGGAGGTGCTGTCGACGTGGCAGGTCACCATCCCCGAGTTCGGCACGGTGACCGCGCCGGAGCCGCCGCTGGTGGTGCTGACCTCCAACCGGACCCGCGAGCTGCACGACGCGCTGAAGCGGCGCTGCCTCTACCACTGGATCGACCACCCGGGTCTCGCGCGCGAGGTGGAGATCGTCCGTTCGCGAGCTCCCGAGGTCAGCGAGACCTTGGCCCGTCAGGTGGTCGAGGTGGTCCAGCAGCTGCGCTCGCGTGACGACCTGCTCAAGCCCCCGGGTGTGGCCGAGACGCTCGACTGGGCGCGCGCCCTCACCCACCTCGGCACGGCCGAGCTCGACCTCGCCTCCGCGGCGGCGACGCTGGGCGCCCTGCTGAAGTATCGCGAGGACGCCGACCGGGTGAAGGCCGCACTCGACCGGATGCTGTCGCGATGAGCGACCCCACTCAGAAGAGCGAGATGGTGCGATCCGCCGACGAGATCCTGCTCGGGTTCGCCCGCGCCCTGCGCGCGGCAGGTGTCGCGGTCACCCAGGACCGGGCCCAAGGCTTCCTGGCCGCGGTGGCGGCCGTGGGGGCCGACGACCGGCAGGCGACCTACTGGGCCGGTCGCGCCACCCTCTGCGGGTCGCCCGACGACCTCGCCCGCTACGACCGGGTGTTCGAGGCCTGGTTCGACCCGCGCGACGGCCTGCCTCGGGCGCAGCGCCGCGAGACCCCACGACCGGCGACGGCCCACCTGCTGCCGGACACCGAGGCGGACGGCGGTGACGGCGACGATGGCGAGGAGGACGTGGTCCGGGCGGCGGCCTCGGCGGCGGAGGTCCTCCGGCACCGTGACGTCGCCTCGCTCGACGCGGCCGAGAGGCGACGGCTGGCGGGGATGTTCGCCCGTCTCTCACTGCGCCCGCCGAGTCGTCGTACGGCCCGCCACCGGAGGTGGCACCGCGGCGAGGTGGACGCCTCCCGCACCCTGCGCAACTCCCTGCGCCACCTGGGGGAGCCCGGCGAGATCGCCTGGCGCCGACGCGGCACCAAGCCGCGCCGCGTGGTGCTGCTGGTCGACGTGAGCGGCTCGATGAGCCTGTACGCCGACGCGTTGCTGCGGCTCGCCCACCGACTCACCCAGTCGGCGCGCAGCACCGGTGGGACGGTCGAGACCTTCACGGTCGGCACGCGACTGACCCACGTCACCCGCGCGCTGCGCTCGCCTGACGCGGACCGGGCCATCGTCGCCGCCGGCGACGTGGTGCCGGACTGGTCAGGGGGCACGCGACTCGGCGAGACCCTGCGGGTGTTCCTCGACCGGTGGGGACAGCGCGGCCTGGCTCGCGGCGCCGTGGTCGTGGTCTTCAGCGACGGGTGGGAGCGCGGTGACGCCGACCTGCTCGGCGAGCAGATGGCGCGGCTGCAGCGGATCGCGCACCGGGTCATCTGGGTCAACCCGCACCGGGGCAAGGAGGGCTACGAGCCGCTCCAGAGTGGCGTCGTGGCCGCACTGCCGCACTGCGACGACTTCCTCGCGGGGCACTCGCTGGCGACCTTCGCCGACCTGACGGAGGTGATCGCGCGTGCGTGACGTGCTGCCCGAGCTGATGCAGTGGTGGGAGGCGGGCGAGACGGTCGGCGTGGGCTCCGTGGTCGCCACCTTCCGCTCCGCTCCACGGCCACCCGGCGCGTCCATGCTGGTCGGACCGGACGGGACCGCGGTCGGCTCGGTGTCCGGCGGCTGCGTCGAGGGTGCGGTCTACGACCTGGCCGAGTCCGTGGTCGCCTCGGGCGAGCCGGTGCTCGAGCGCTACGGCGTCTCCGACGACGACGCCTTCGCGGTCGGCCTGACCTGCGGGGGCATCCTCGACGTCTTCGTCGAGCAGGTCTCGCGCGACACCTTCCCCCAGCTCGGCGGGATCGCCGCCGACATCGAGGCCGGGCGTCCGGTGGCCCTGGCGACGGTGATCGAGCACCCGGACGCCGCGTGGGTGGGCCGGCGGTTGGTCATCCGCCCGGACGCGGCGGCCGAGGGTGGTCTCGGCTCCGCACGTGCCGATGCTGCCGTGCACGACGACGCCCTCGGTCTGCTGGCGGCCGGCAGCAACGCCACCTTGACCTACGGTCCCGACGGTGAGCGCCGGGGCGAGGGCATGCGGGTGTTCGTCTGGGGCTTCGCGCCGAAACCCCGGATGGTGGTCTTCGGTGCGATCGACTTCGCGGCGGCCGTGGCCAAGGTCGGCTCGTTCCTCGGCTACCACGTGACCGTGTGCGACGCCCGGCCCGTCTTCGCCACCACGTCGAGGTTCCCGGGCGCGGACGAGGTCGTCGTCGATTGGCCGCACCGCTACCTCCAGGACGAGCTCGACGCGGGCCGCATCGACCGGCGCACCGTCCTGGCGGTGCTCACCCACGACCCGAAGTTCGACGTACCCCTGCTCGAGGTCGCCCTGCGACTCGACGACGAGGTGCGTCCTGGCTACATCGGAGCCATGGGCTCGCGGCGCACGCACGAGGAGCGGATGGAACGCCTGGTCGAGGCGGGCCTCTCCGCCGACGAGCTCGCGCTGCTCTCCTCGCCCATCGGCCTCGACCTGGGAGCGCGCACGCCGGAGGAGACCGCCGTGTCCATCGCTGCCGAGATCGTCGCGCGGCAGTGGGGCGGGTCGGGCGAGCGGCTCGCCTCGACGCAGGGCCGGATCCACCACGACGACTGAGCCCGGGGTCCCGAAGTCTCTGTTGTGGGCGCCCCGGCCGGGCTAGGTTGGCCGGGACGAGTGGGAGCCGCCATGACCGCCGATGACCTGCACGAACGCCGTGTGAAGGCCGTTCGCGCGTGGACGCAGTTCGTGGCCGACGGCGCCCACGAGGGCGAGGCCGTCCGCCCGGAGATCCTCGACAGCTGGCAGCTCTCCGGAGTCGTGTCACCCGCGGTGATGCACGCTCCCCTCGCCGACGAGGGCGACACGGCCGAGTTCTGGAACAGCTCACCGCTCCAGACCGCCGTCGCGCGCGTGCAGGACGAGCTGCGCCGCACAGCAGAGGACGGCGACCTGGTCATCGCCGTCACGGACGAGCAGACCAGGATCCTCTGGACCTACGGCGGCCGGGTGATGCGCCGCAAGGCCGAGACGGTGAACTTCGTGCCCGGCGGGCGCTGGGACGAGCGGAGCGTGGGCACCAACGCGCTGGCCATCGCCGGTCGGACCGGAGCCCCCTCGATGGTCTTCAGCGCCGAGCACTACGCCGAGGTCGTGCACAACTGGGTGTGCTGGGCCGCTCCGGTGTTCGACCCGGTGACCGGGCGCTCGCTGGGTGTGATCGACCTGTCGACCACCTGGGACCGCACCCACCCGATCGGCCTGGCCACGGCCCGCGTGATGGCGCGACTCATCGAGGCCGCGCTGCCCAGTGACCGGCGTACGACCTTCACGGGGAGTGCCGGCCCCGCCGAACCGGGCCTCACGCTGACGTTGCTCGGCACGGCCGAGGTGTGGCTCGACGGGCAGCGCCTGCTCCTGAACCGGCGCCAGACCGAGATCCTCGCGCTGCTCGCGCTGCACCCGGAAGGGCTGTCCGTGGAGCACCTCCACGCATTGCTCTACGGCGACGCCGCGGTCACCACCTCGACCCTCAAGGCTGAGGTGTCGCACCTCCGCGCCGCGCTGGCCGGCCAGCTGTCCTCGCGCCCCTACCGGTTGACCATGCCGGTCGAGACGGACGTCGAGGAGGTCCAGCGGCTGCTGCGCCGCGGTGACGTGCGTGCGGCGGTGCGGGCCTACGGGGGCGACCTGCTGCCCGGCACCGAGTCGCCCGCCCTGGTCCAGATGGGCGACTACCTCGCGGTCAGCGTGCGCGAAGCGCTCCTTGCCGACCCCGACCCCGACGCCGTGCTGCGCTACAGCGACCTGGCGCCGTACGACACCGCGGTGGTCGAGGTGTGCCTGGCATCGCTCCCGACGCACCACCCGGTGGCGCCGCTGCTCAAGGGCAAGCTGGCGTCCGCTCGCTGACCAAGCCGAGTCCGCGAGCTCGTTCCTCGCTCGCGGACTGCCTGCCCCCAACCGTTCGCCAACCCTGGCAGCCTAACTTCGGCCTCACGTGATCCACCTCACACCGGAGCCGCCTGATGAAGATCGAACTCACTGTCGACGGGGCCGCGGTCTCCGACGACGTCGAGCCGCGGATGCTGCTCGTGCAGTACCTCCGCGAGAAGCTCGGCAAGACCGGCACCGTGATCGGGTGCGACACCTCCAACTGCGGGGCGTGCACCGTCCATCTCGACGGCACCAGCGTGAAGTCGTGCAACGTGCTCGCCGTGCAGGCAGGCGGCCGCACCGTGACGACGATCGAGGGCCTCGCGGACACCGTCGAGGGTGATCTGCACCCGGTGCAGGAGTCCTTCCGCGAGTGCCACGGGCTCCAGTGCGGGTTCTGCACCCCGGGGATGATCATGCAGGCCGTCGACCTCCTCAAGGAGAACCCGAACCCCTCCGAGGAAGAGGTCCGGCTGGGCATGGAGGGCAACCTCTGCCGCTGCACCGGCTACCACAACATCGTCAAGAGCGTGCTCCACGCAGCCGGGGGAGGTGCCGCATGAGCACCCCACGGTGTTCTTCTCCTCCGCTGCGCTCCCCCGAACAACACCGAGGGGACCCCGCATGACCGCCACCCAGGAGCGTCCCGCCGCCGAGATCGGCAAGGACCGGCGTCGCAAGGAGGACCAGCGGCTGATCACCGGTCGCACCCGCTGGACCGACAACATCACCCTCCCCGGGATGCTGCACCTGGCCATGGTGCGCAGCCCGTTCGCCCACGCAGCCATCACCTCGATCGACGTGGAGGCCGCGAAGGCCGCGACCAACGTGGTCGCGGTGCTGACGGGCAGGGACTTCGGCGACGAGCTGGGCGCGTGCATCAACGCCTGGCCGATCACGCCGGACCAGAAGACGCCGCCCCACTCGCCGATGCCCGCCGACCGGGTCGCCTTCGCCGGCGAGATCGTCGCCGTGGTGGTGGCGCGCAGCGCCGCCGAGGCCCGCGACGCGGCCGAGCTCGTCGACGTCGAGTACGACGAGCAGCCGGCCGTGCTGGGCATCAAGAACGCCCTCGAGGACTCGGTGCTCGCCCATCCCGACCTCGGCACCAACAAGTCCGCCCTCTGGGTCTTCGACTCCAGCGAGGCCGGCACCGGCGGTGATGTCGAGGCAGCGATCCAGCAGGCCCGCACGGACGGCATCGTGATCGAGCGCGAGTACCGCCAGCAGCGCCTCATCCCTGCCTTCATGGAGCCGCGCAGCGTCGTGGTGGACCCGACCGGCGAGCAGCTCACCATGTGGTCAGCCACCCAGATCCCGCACATCCTGCGGTTCGCGCTGGCCGCCACGACCGGAGTGCCCGAGTCGAAGATCCGGGTCATCGCGCCCGACGTCGGCGGTGGCTTCGGCGGCAAGCTCCAGACCACTCCGGAGGAGTGGATCGCGTGGGCGGTGGCGCGCCGGCTGTCCAAGCCGGTGAAGTACACCGAGACGCGGAGCGAGAGCCTGGTGTCAGCACACCACGGCCGCGACCAGGTCCAGACCCTCAGCCTGGCGGCCGACAAGGACGGCAAGGTCACCGGCCTCAAGGTGCACCTCGACGCCGACCTCGGCGCCTACGTCTCGCTCGTCGGCGGCGGCATCCCGGTGCTCGGCGCCTTCATGTTCAACGCCATCTACAAGTTCCCCTCCTACCGCTTCGAGTGCCAGACCGTGCTGACCAACAGCACCTGGACCGACGCCTACCGGGGTGCCGGGCGCCCCGAGGCGACGTACGCCGTCGAGCGGCTGATGGACGAGCTCGCCGCGGAGGTCGGCGTCGACCCGCTGGTGATCCGCGAGCGCAACTGGATCACCCACGAGGAGTTCCCGTTCACCACCGTGGCCGGGCTGGAGTACGACTCGGGCAACTACGAGGCGGCCACCGCGCGGGCCAAGGAGGTCTTCGGCTACGACGCCCTCCGCGCTGAGCAGGGGGAGCGGCGCGCGCGGGGTGACCGGGTCCAGCTGGGCATCGGCGTCTCCACGTTCACGGAGATGTGCGGCCTGGCGCCGAGCCGGGTGCTCGGCAGCCTCGACTACGGCGCGGGGGGCTGGGAGCACGCCAGCGTGCGGCTGCTGGCGACCGGCAAGGTCGAGGTCGTCACCGGCACCAGCGCCCACGGGCAGGGGCACGAGACGGCGTTCAGCCAGATCGTCGCCGACCGGCTCGGCGTCCCGTTCGAGGACGTCGAGGTGCTGCACGGCGACACCCAGGTCGCGCACAGGGGACTCGACACCTACGGCTCACGCTCGCTGGTGGTCGGCGGCGAGGCGCTGGTCCAGGCGGTCGACAAGGTCATCGACAAGGCCCGGCACCTCGCTTCGCACCTGCTCGAGGCCAGCCAGGACGACCTCGACTACGGCGGCGGCAGGTTCACCGTCCGCGGCACCGACCAGGGCATTGCCATCCAGGAGCTGGCCACGGCGACCTTCACCGGGCACAACTACCCAGAGGACATGGAGCTGAGCATCGACGCCGAGGCGACGTACGACCCGGTGAACTTCAACTACCCCCACGGCACGCACCTGTGCGCGATGGAGGTGGACACCGAGACCGGTGCGGTGACGATGCGGAAGTACACCTGCTGCGACGACATCGGCAACATCATCAACCCGCTGATCGTCGCCGGGCAGGTGCACGGCGGGCTGGTGCAGGGCATCGCCCAGGCCCTCTGGGAGGAGGCGGTCCACGACGACGCCGGGACGCTGGTGACGGGCTCGTTCGTCGACTACCTGCTGCCCACCTCGGCCGACACGATCTCCTTCGACGTCCTCCACACCGAGGAGCCCAGCGTCTGCACCACCAACACGCTCGGCACGAAGGGCGTCGGCGAGGCGGGCACGATCGCCTCCACGCCGGCGGTCGTCAACGCGGTCGTCGACGCCGTACGCCACCTCGGGGTCGACGACATCCAGATGCCGTGCACCCCTGAGCGCGTGTGGCGCGCGATCCATGCCCACGACGGGGACGCGCCGACGCCCGAGTCGGCGATGCCGCACTTCGAGGAAGACGCCCCCAACCAGGACCCCACTGCAGGACAAGGAGCGGGCCAGTGATCCCCGTGAAGTTCGACTACCTCGCGCCCACGTCGGTCGAGGAGGCGCTGGCCGCGCTCGGCGAGCACGGCGACGAGGCCAAGATCATGGCCGGCGGGCAGAGCCTGCTCCCGGTCCTGCGGATGCGGCTCAACGCGCCCGAGGTCGTGATCGACCTCGGCGGCATCGACTCGCTGCGCGGGATCCGCGACGACGGGGACGCCATCGTCATCGGGGCGATGACCACGCACCACGACGTCCGCGAGCACGCCCTGGTCAGGGAGCACGCGCTGCTCATCTCCAAGGCCGTGGCGGAGGTGGCCGACTCGCAGATCCGCCACCGCGGCACCTTCGGCGGTGCGCTGGCGCACGCCGACCCGGCGGGCGACCTCGGGGCGCCGGCGCTCGCACTCGGTGCCCAGTTCGTCATCGCCGGCCCCGGCGGCAGTCGTACGGTCGAGGCGGACGACTTCTTCGTCGACCTCTTCGAGACCGCGATCGGGGAGGACGAGATCCTCACCGAGGTGCGCATCCCCAAGCACACCGGGTGGGGGGCCCACTACGAGAAGTTCGTACGCGTCGCGCACCAGTGGCCGATCGTGGCGGTCGCCGCGACGGTGCGGGGCTCCATCGACGAGGCGCGTGTGGGCCTGACCAACATGGGCTCGACGCCGCTGCGCGCGCGGGCGACGGAGGCCGCCCTGGCCGGCGCCAGTGCGACCGAGGACGGCGTCCGCGAGGCCTCGCAGCTCGCGGCCGAGGGGACCAACCCGCCCACCGACCTCAACGGTGCGTCCGACTACCGCAAGCACCTGGCACGGGTGCTCACCGGCCGGGCCGTGCTCAAGGCCGCGGGCGCGTAGCCGTGGAGCTGAGCCACCGGTTCACCGTCCCGATCGGGGTGGAGGAGACCTGGGCGCACTTCAACGACATCGCGTCGGTGGCGGAGTGCTTCCCCGGCGCCCAGGTCACCGAGGCCGACGAGGAGTCCTTCGCCGGCTCGGTCAAGGTCAAGCTCGGTCCCATCGCCCTGCAGTACAACGGCTCCGGGACCTTCGTGGAGAAGGACCCGGCGGCCCACCGCTTCGTCGTGGACGCCAAGGGCAAGGACAAGCGCGGCAACGGCACGGCAGGCGCGAAGGTCACCGTGTCGATGAGCGATGCGGCAGGCGCGACCGACGTCTCGGTGGAGACCGACCTCGCGATCACCGGCAAGCCCGCGCAGTTCGGGCGGGGCGTGATGCAGGACGTCTCCGACAAGCTGCTGGGCCAGTTCGTGGCCTGCCTCGAGCAAAGGCTGACCGCTTCCGGACCCTCGGGCGGTGAGTCGGCAACCGAGTCGGGCGCCGACTCGGTTGCCCAGCCACCGCCCGATGGGAGCGCGCCGTCGGGCGGTGTGTCAGCAACCGGACCGGACGCAGAGAAGGTTGCTCAGCCACCGCCGAAGCAGGCCCCGGCGCCAGTGGAGGCGCTCGACCTGGGCAGCGCCGTGCTGCCGGTGGTGGTGAGGTCCTACTGGAAGCACGCGGTGGCAGCGCTCGCCGGCCTCGCGATCGTCCGGCGGCTGCTGCGGAGGTGAGGTCGCCCCGGCTCAGAACACGTTGAGCGGGCGGAACTGCACGGACAGGCGGGGTCCGGCGTGCGCCACCTTGGGCACGGAGTGCTCCCAGGTGCGCTGGCACGAGCCGCCCATGACCAGGAGGTCGCCGTGGCCCATCGTCACCGCGATCGACGATCCGCCTCCTCGCGGTCGCAGCAGGAGCCGGCGTGGGTCGCCGACGCTGACGATGGCCACCATCGTGTCGGCCGCGCGGCCGCGGCCGATGGTGTCGCCGTGCCAGGCGACCGAGTCGCGGCCGTCGCGGTAGTAGCAGCACCCGGCGGACACGAACGGCTCCCCGAGCTCGGGGAGGTAGTGGTCGCTGAGGTCGGTGCGGGCCTGCGCGAGCGCCGGGTGCGGCAACGGGTCGTCGGCGAGGTAGGTGTGCACCAGGCGCGGGACGTCGACCACCGAGTCGTACATCTCACGGCGCTCCGAGCGCCACGGCACCCGCTCGACGAGGGCGGTGAAGACGTCGTCGGGCTCGCCCAGCCAGTTGCGCTGGACGTCGATCCACGCGCCGCGGGACAGGCGGCGGCGCTCAGGTGCGAGCGCCGCGGCGGTCGCGGTCACGTCGGCGAAGAGGGACGTCTGGAAGTCCACGAGACCCAGTATAACCCGTGGGTCGAACACTCGTTCGATTGTCAAGAAAGGGACAAGGCTTTACCACAGTCTTCGTCAATCCGGGGACACCGGTCCAGCCCAGTTCTAGCCTGACCGGTATGGACCAGGTCGATCTCGTCGTACCGCGACAGCGGGCGCTCAAGCATGTGCAGGTCCGTGAGCACGTCCGAAGCCTCATCGAAGCCCAGCCGCCCGGGGCCGCCGCCCCGTCCGAGCGCGAGCTTGTGGCGCGGTTCGGCGTGGCGCGGATGACCGTACGACAGGCGCTCGACGCGCTTGTCGCCGAGGGACTCCTCGAGCGGATCCCCGGGCGCGGCACCTTCGTGGCGCAGCCGCCCAAGGCCGCGGGGCGACTCACCTCCTTCACCGAGGAGATCCGCCGCCGCGGGATGCTCCCCGAGTCCCAGACCCTGCTGGCCCGCGTCGAGCAGGCCGGCCCCGGCGTCGCCCGCGCGCTCGACATCTCGCCGGGCGACCCGGTCCTGCACTGGCGCCGACTGCGTCGCGCCGACCAGGCGATCGTCTGCGTCGAGGACGCCTACCTCAACGAGGTGCTGCTGCCGGGCTTCCTGCAGCACGGCACGCCGACCAGCCTCTACGAAGCACTCGCCGCCCGTGGCCTGCGACCCACCGAGGTCGAGGACTCGATCAGCGCCGACCGGGCCAGCGCCGAGGAGGCGACCGTCCTCGAGATCGCGGAAGGTGACCCGGTCCTGCGCCACGCGCGGCGAGCCGTGTCCGATGGACGCATCGTCGAGGTCTCTCGCACCTGCTACCGGCACGACCGGTTCACCGTCTACCTCCAGCTCGCCGACCACTGAGGCTCACCGCCGATCGAGCTCGCGCAGCTCGCGATCGAGGTTGGCGCGCGCCGATGCCTCCCAGAGCTCACGGCCCTGCGAGGTGTGGAAGAGGTGGGGCTTGGCGGCCAGGTCGCTGAGCACGGCCGAGCGCCCGACGCGGAAGTCGTCGTCCCCGACGTGGGAGAAGTCGGCGCGCACGCCCGCGACGTACGCGTCGTAGCGCTCCCTCGGTGCGGCCAGGATGCCGAGGTCGGCGTCACTGAGGGCGCAGCCCGCCGGGTCGTCGTCGGCCGGCCGGTGGTGCGCCGTCATCCGCACCAGCCGCGCCACCTCGGTGGCGTGGTCCGGGGGCAGCACGCGCTCGGCCCACTGGGCGGACCGTTCCTCGTCGTCGGGTCCGCCGTCGTAGACGGCGTCGTGGAACCACGCAGCGAGGACCACGGTCGTGTCGACGTCCGCGCCGGCGTCCGCGAGCTGGTCGAGCCGGTCGAGCACCTCGGTGAGGTGGAGCAGGTCGTGGTAGCCGGCACGGTCCCAGGCCGCCAGGAGCTCGTCGCGCAGGTCGAGGTGGTTCGGCAGAGGCCAGCGGTCCGCGAGGCTCACCGCGCCGCCGTCCGCTGGAGGGCGCGTGCCTCGGCGTGCCCGGGCGCCATCGCCCACCGGATGGCGCCGGTCGCGACGGACCCCAGGGCCCGGCCCGCCGTCCGTTCCAGCACCGGCAGGTGGGGCAGCCCCAGCTCACGCTTGGCCAGCTCGGGGGCCAGCGTGACCGCGGCGGCCACGAGCGAGAGGTAGGCCGGACGCGCGGCGAGCGGCAGGTCGGGGTGCCAGATGAGGAAGCTGATCGCGTCGCGGGCGGCGGGCGTGCCGCGCAGCTCCGGCTCGTACGCCGCCAGCGTCGCGCGCAGCCCGGCCTCCGTCGTCGGCGGGTCGGTGACGCCGACGAGTCGCGCGACGTGGGCGGTCTGGGCGACGTACTCGTCCCGCTCGGCGCCGACGAGCGGGCGGTGCCCGTGGGTGTCGTGCGCGATCAGGAAGCTGTCGATCTCCGCGGCATGCACCCAGCCGAGCAGGTGGGGGTCGTTGGCGGCGTACGGCGTCCCGTCGGGCATTGTTCCCACCACCGACTCGTGGGCGCGGTGGACGGCGCCGATGACCTGCAGGGCGTGCTCCTCCGGGCCGAAGGTCGTCATGGCGATGTAGGTGGAGACCTGCGCCAGGCGGCCCCACATGTCGCCGCGGTAGCCGGAGTGGTCGGCGACGCCCTGCATCGCTGAGGGATGGAGGGACTGCAGCATGATCGCGCGGATGCCGCCGACGAACATGGAGGCGTCACCGTGGACCCGGCCGATGGGGGAGCCCGGCTCGAACCACCGCGGGCCCGGCGACCCGTGCACGCGCTGCCGCGCCTGCTGGCCGTTGGGTCCGGCGACCTTGCGGAACAGCTCGGCGCCGAGGCGTTGGCGGAGACTCACGCCGTCGAGGCTAGCCCGTACGGGCACACGGTCGTGGTTTGCTCGAACCCGCCACGAGCAGGCTTCGCCGACGACGAGAGGACCTCTGTGCCCCCGCCCGATCGCATCCTCGTCTACGGCGTCACCGGGAGCGGCAAGAGCACGGCTGCCGCGCAGATCGCCGCCGTCACGGGCCTGCCGCTGACGCTCGTCGACGAGCTGACCTGGCTGCCCGGGTGGGTGCCGGTGGACGGCGACGAGCAGCGACGGATCATCGGGGACATCACCCGCGGCGAGCGGTGGGTCCTCGACTCGTCGTACGGCGCGTGGCTCGACCTCGTCCTCCCACGCGCCGAGCTCGTGATCGGACTGGACTACCCGAGGTGGCTGTCGCTCTGGCGGCTCGTGCGCCGCACGGTGTCGGGGGCGATCACGCAGCAGCCGCGCTGCAACGGCAACGTCGAGACGTGGCGCAACATGGTCAGCCGCGACTCGATCATCCGCTGGCACTTCCAGTCCTTCGCCCGCAAGCGGAGCCGGATGCGTGCGTGGGCCGCGGATCCGGGCGTGCCGCCCGTGGTGCTGGTGCGCCATCCGCGCGAGCTCGGCGCGGTGCTCGACTCGCTGGGTGCCGGCACGACGCTGTGACCCAGGGGACCTTTGACTTCGAGTACTCGAAGTTCCTACCGTCGATGACGTGACCGCCTCGACCGTTCCCCGCAGCTACTCCATCAAGGAGGCCGCAGCCCTGACCGGGCTGCCGGCCAGCACGCTGCGCTACTACGAGCAGATCGGGGTCATCAGCCCGATCAGCCGCGGAGCGAGCAGCAAGCACCGCGTCTACGACGAGGGCGACCTCGACCAGCTGATGTGGGTGGCCTGCCTCGCCGCGACCGGGATGTCGGTGGGCGACATGCGCCAGTACATGGCCAACAACCGGCTGGGCGCCGAGGCCGCCGCCGACCAGGAGCAGCTCCTTGCCGAGCAGCAGCGGAGGCTGGCGACCGAGGCCGAGGCGCTGGCCCTGCGCCAGCGCTACGTCCAGCTCAAGATCGCCTACTGGCAGGCCGTCCAGGCCGGCGACGCGATTCGCGCTGAGGAGCTCTCCGTCGAGGCGCGGGCCCTGGCCGACGAGCTCCGGCGGGTCGGCAAGGCCTAGTCACCTCCCGGGCGCCCACCGCCCGGGCTCCGCACCCCACCCCTCACCAGACGAAGGAAGACTTCAGCATGCGCGTCAACGCCTACGCAGCACCGTCCGCCGGCCAGCCGCTGGCCCCGACCACCATCGAGCGTCGTGAGGTCGGCGCCAACGACGTGCTCATCGCCATCGAGTACGCCGGCATCTGCCACTCCGACATCCACACCGTCAACGGCGACTGGGGTCCGCAGCCCTTCCCCGTCGTGCCGGGCCACGAGATCGTCGGCACCGTCACCGAGGTCGGCTCCTCGGTCACCCGCCACCGGACCGGCGACCGCGTCGGCGTGGGCTGCATGGTCAACTCGTGCGGCGAGTGCGACAACTGCCGTCGCGGTGACGAGCAGTACTGCGCCCGGGGGATGGTCGGCACCTATGCCGCCACCGACCGCGACGGCACCACCACCCAGGGCGGCTACTCCACCCACGTCGTCGTCGACGCCGACTACGTCGTCTCGGTGCCCGACAGCCTCGACCCGGCCGCCGCCGCGCCGCTGCTGTGCGCCGGCATCACGACGTACTCGCCTCTGAAGCACTGGCACGCGGGCCCGGGCAGGAAGGTCGCCGTCGTCGGCCTCGGCGGGCTCGGCCACATGGCCGTCAAGATCGCCCACGCCATGGGCGCCGACGTCACCGTGCTGTCGCAGTCGCTGAAGAAGCAGGAGGACGGCCTGCGCCTCGGCGCGGACCACTACTTCGCGACCAGCGAGCCCGGCACGTTCGACGCGCTCGCCGGCTCCTTCGACCTGGTGATCAACACGGTCAGCGCCCCGATCGACGTCAGCGCCTACCTCTGCCTGCTCGCGGTCGACGGCGCCCTGGTCAACGTCGGTGCCCCGGCCGAGCCCCTCAGCCTGGACGTCTTCTCGCTGCTGACGAACCGCCGTTCCTTCGCCGGGTCCATGATCGGCGGCATCGCCGAGACCCAGGAGATGCTCGACTTCTGCGCCGAGCACGGCATCGCCTCGGAGGTCGAGGTGATCAGCGCCGACCAGGTCAACGAGGCGTACGAGCGCGTGCTGGCCTCCGACGTGCGCTACCGGTTCGTGATCGACACGAGCACGATGGGCTGAGCTCTCGGCCCGGCGGGCCTCAGCTCGGGTCGGGGGTCAGGTCGCCGGCGTCGATGATGCGGTAGGCGTAGCCCTGCTCGGCGAGGAACCGCTGCCGGTTCTGGGCGAAGTCGGCGTCGACCGTGTCGCGGGAGACGATCGTGTAGAAGTGTGCGCTGCGGCCCTCGGTCTTGGGTCGCAGCAGCCGCCCGAGCCGCTGCGCCTCCTCCTGGCGCGACCCGAACGACCCGCTGACCTGGATGGCGACCTCGGCCGAGGGCAGGTCGATGGAGAAGTTGGCGACCTTGCTGACCACGAGCAGGCCGATCTCGCCGGAGCGGAAGGCGGCGAAGAGCCGCTGGCGCTCCTTGACCGGGGTCTCGCCCTTGATCACCGGTGCGTCGAGCATCTCGGCGATCTCGTCGAGCTGGTCGATGTACTGACCGATCACGAGGGTGGGCTGGCTGGCGTGCTGGCGCACGAGACGGCGTACGACGTCGATCTTGGCGTGGGTGCACGAGGCGAGGCGGTAGCGGGTGTCGGGGTCGCTGGTGGCGTAGGCCAGTCGTTCGCCGTCCGGCAGGGTGACCCGCACCTCGACGCAGTCCGCCGGCGCGATGTAGCCCTGGGCCTCGATGTCCTTCCACGGGGCGTCGTAGCGCTTGGGCCCGATCAGGGAGAACACCTCGCCCTCGCGCCCGTCCTCGCGGACCAGGGTCGCCGTCAGGCCGAGGCGCCGGCGGGCCTGGAGGTCGGCGGTCATCCGGAAGATCGGCGCGGGCAGCAGGTGCACCTCGTCGTAGACGATGAGCCCCCAGTCGCGGGCGTCGAGCAGCTCGAGGTGCGGGTAGATGCCCTTCCGCCTGGTCGTCAGCACCTGGTAGGTGGCGATGGTGACCGGCCGGACCTCCTTGACCGCGCCGGAGTACTCGCCGATCTCGTCGGCGGTCAGCGACGTGCGCGCGACCAGCTCGTCCTTCCACTGGCGCGCGCTGACAGTGTTGGTGACGAGGATGAGCGTGGTGGCCTGGGCGTGGGCCATGGCGGCCGCGCCGACGAGGGTCTTGCCGGCCCCACAGGGGAGGACGACCACGCCGGAGCCACCGTCCCAGAAGGACTGGGCGGCCGCGCGCTGGTAGGGGCGCAGCGTCCACCCGTCCTCGGCGAGGTCGATGTCGTGGGCCTCCCCGTCGACGTAGCCGGCGAAGTCCTCGGCCGGCCAGCCGAGCTTGAGCAGGGCCTGCTTGAGGTTGCCGCGCTCGCTCGGGTGGACCGCGACGGTGTCGTCGTCGAGCCGGGCGCCGACCATGCCGGCGATCTTCTTGGCGCGGAGCACCTCCTCCAGCACCGGCCGGTCGAGCGAGGACAGCACCAGCCCGTGGACCGGGTGCTTCTCCAGCCGGAGCCGGCCGTAGCGCCCCATCGTCTCGGCGACGTCGACGAGCAGCGCGTGCGGGACGGCGTACCTCGACCACGTCAGCAGCGCGTCGACGACCTGCTCGGCGTCGTGGCCGGCTGCGCGCGCGTTCCAGAGGCCGAGGGGGGTGAGGCGGTAGGTGTGGATGTGCTCGGGCGAGCGCTCGAGCTCGGCGAAGGGGGCGATCGCCTTGCGCGCCTCCGGTGCCGCGGGGTGGTCGACCTCGAGCAGGAGCGTCTTGTCCGACTGGACGATGAGGGGACCGTCATTCACCCGGCAATACTACGGACGGCCCCCGCGCGGCCGTCGGTCGCGACCGGGAGAGGCGGCTCAGCGGGCCGACGCGGCCTTCTGGCGGGCGCGGAACGCCGCGACGTTGGCCCGCGACGAGCACCGGTCCGAGCAGTAGCGACGCGACTGGTTGGGCGAGGTGTCGACGAAGACGTTGTCGCACCGCGGCTCGGAGCAGATGCCGAGGCGGGTCGCGCCGAGGTCGCACACCAGGGTGGCCAGGCCCATCAGCGCCTCACCGATGAGCAGCTCGGCCACCGACGCCGCCCGGTTGGCCACGTGCATGTGGAGGTGGTCGGGGTCGTGGTCGGAGATCATCGGCGTGACCGGGTGGCTGGCGAGGAGGTCGTTGAGCGAGCCCACGACCAGGCGTACGTCGTCGACGTCGGAGGCCTCGAACACCGGGCGCAGCTCGGCCTGGAAGGACTGCAGGGACGTCACGTCGGCCAGGACCACCGAGCGGTGCAGCCACGAGCGGTCCGCGAGGTGCTCACGCAGGGCCGCCTCGTCCGACAGCTCGGCGTTCACGAGCGCGGCGGCGCGCTCGGCGTAACGGATGAAGTCCACGTCGCCACTCTACGGACGTGAGATCTGGCGCGCTCAGGCTTGCCGGACGCCGGTGATCCGGTGCACCGCGAACTCGCGTACGTCGTCCGCGCGGTGGTCGAAGGCCGACAGCCGTCCGCCGTCGAGCCGTCGCGGGTCGACGACCCGTTCGCCGTTGGCGCCGTGGTTGTCGACGTAGCCGATGACGACCGTGCTGCCCGTCTCGATCGCGTCCCGCAGCGCGGCCAGTGCCCCGGACGGGGTCGTCGCCTCGGCGCTCGAGGGTCGTGAGGACTCGGCGCGGTCGCCGGCGCGGATCGCGGTGGCGACGGCCTGCACCTGGGCGGCCTGCCGAGCCTCGACCGCACCGGCGGGACGGCGGCCCCGGCGGGTGCGGGCCCGCCTGAGGTCGGGCCGGCTGACCCGCACGGTCCCGTCGGCCGCCTCGACCACCGGTGCCGCGCCGAGCTCGCGCAGTCGCGGCAGCAGCACGTCGAGCGGCGAGGTGGCGATCGCGACCGTCGGCGCGAGCAGTCGCAGTCCCAGCGTCCGGGCCCGCGGGTCGTGGACCAGCGCGGCCAGCGCCGCCTCGTCGTCGGCACGCAGGAACGCCTCCGCGTGCCCGACCCGCACCGAGCCGAACGTTCGGGCGACGTCGTCGACGAGGAACTCGAGGGGCTGGGGGACCGGGGTCTGCGAGACGGACGTCAGGAAGTCGCGCACCTCGAGAGCCGACCAGCCGGCGTCGAAGCCGCGGCGCAACGAGCCCGACGAGAAGCGGTAGACCGTGGCCCCGCCGCGCGACTCGACGTCGGCGAGCAGGTGGAGCCGTCGAGCCACCTCGGTCTCCAGCGGCCCGGGCGCGACCGCGGTGAGGTCCGCCTGCAGCAGGACCTGCTCGACGGGTCGCGGGAGGTGGGGGTCGATGGCGGCCGCGGCTCCCGGGAGGTCGTCCGCGGCCACGAGGCGGCCGCTGGGCGGCAGGCCCCCGGCGCCGCTCACGCCCAGCACCGCGGCCTCGCCGAGCGCTGCGGTGACCAGGTCGGAGAACACCGTTGGCCGGCGCGGACGCAACCAGCCGATCCGCTGCACCACCGACGCGATGCCGGTGCCGGCGGCGAGCACCTCGCCCTCGGGCAGCTCGGCCAGGACGCGCAGGGCCAGCCGGCGCGCCTCGGGGGCGAGGCCGGAGGACAGCTCGGGGGCCAGGGCGTTCCACGACTTCCCGGCCGCGTCGCGCGAGCCGACGAGCGACGGCACGCGACTGCTGGCCAGCCAGCCGTCGACCAGCCGGGCCCACCGCTCGGAGGTCGACCGCCCCGACCAGACATCGAACTCGTCGGTCGGCAGCCAGGCAGGGGTGCCGTCGGGCTCGGCGCCCTCGGCGATCAGCCCGGAGGCCAGCGCCACCTCGACGATCAGTGCCGCACCCTCCTCGTCGACATGCAGCTCGCGGGCCACGGCCTTGAGGTCGCGGACGGCCAGCCCGCCGCTGCGCAGCACGCTCGGCGGCTGCACGCCCCAGTGGTCCAGCAGCAGCTCCACCCGGCGTACGACGTCGAACGCGGCGCCCGCCGCGGTGCGGGCCACGAGTGCGGCGTCGCGAGAGCTCGTGGCCAGCTCCGGCACCTGGTCCACCGGCTCGGTCGTCGTGCGTCCACCGCGCAGGGCCAGGCCGACCTCGCCCGGCAGGACGACGGTGTGTCCCTCGCGCGGCACCAGCAGCCGGCGGCTGATCAGCTCCTCGGCGGGCGTCGCCGCCTGGTCGGGCGAGACCGTACGGCGCGCCGACCCCGTGGTGCCCTCCCCGCCGTGGGCGTCGACGTGGCGCAGCAGTGCCATGGCTGCCGGGCTGAGCCCGGCGAGCCGGGCGGTGACCTCCTCGGGGGAGGCCGGCTCGGGACTGCTCGGGCGGAGCCCGCTGATGCCGGCCGGCATGCCGCGCATCGCGTCGGCGACCCCGGTCAGGGCCCGGATGCCGCCCGGTACCTCCCATGCCAGGGCGAGGTCGAGCAGCCGCTGGAGCGCGCGCGCCGTACGGGCCTCGTCGGCCCGGACGATCGAGATCACACCCTCCGAGGTGGTTTGACCTGCAACCAGCAGGGCATCAAGCACGGAAAGTTCCAGACGGTCGAGGCCGTCGAGGGAGCGGTGGATCGACGAACGTGTGGCGGCCCGTGAGGCGAGCTGCGACGAATCTTGAGGGGCGGGTGTGGCGAGATCTGGACGGGCCCTGAGCAGCGCCACGAGCCGCTCGTCCGGCCAGCCCCGGAGCTGGTCGGCAAGAGTTCGCGCGGGTGTCGCCCGCCCTCGACTGGACATCCCTCTTACGCTACTCGCCGGGTCGGTGCCGCCGCCCCACATCTCGACACGGGGCGAAGAGGGCCGGGCATGAGGAATGTCGATCTGCACCACGGGGCGTCCAGCGACGTCGGCCTCGTGCGCAAGGTCAACGAGGACGCCTTCCTGGTCGCCCCGCCGGTCTTCGTCGTCGCCGACGGCATGGGCGGGCACTCCGGCGGCGACGTGGCCAGCCAGATGGTGGTCGAGGAGTTCCAACGCCTCGCCGGGGCCTATGACCCCGCCCGGGGCGCCGAGCACGTCGCCGACGCCTTCGCGCGGGCGCAGGCGCGGATCGTCGACTACGGCAACGCCCATCGCGCGCTCTCGCCCGGGTGGCACGCCGGCACCACCGCCGTGGTCGCGGTGCTGGTCGACGACAACGGCGTGCCCAAGTGGCTGCTGGCCAACCTGGGTGACTCCCGCATCTACCGCATCACCGAGGGCCGGCTCGAGCAGATCAGCGTCGACCACTCGGTCGTGCAGGAGCTGATCGACTCCGGCCAGATCACCGCCGAGGAGGCGGCCGTCCACCCGGAGCGGCACGTCATCACGCGTGCCCTGGGCAGTCCCGAGGGCATCGATCCCGACTTCTTCCTGCTGCCCCTCGGATCCGTCGAGCGGCTGCTGCTCTGCAGCGACGGCGTGACCGGGATGATCGAGGACGAGGAGATCCAGGACATCCTCGAGACCGTCGCCGACCCGCGCGACGCCGCCGACGAGCTGGTCCGGGCGGCGGTGGCGGCCGGCGGTCGCGACAACGCGACAGCGGTCGTCGTGGATGTGGTGGGATTGGTGAAGGACGCCAGTTATGACTCCCAGCGCCAGCTGGAGAGTCTCGAATCCAAGCTTGGGGGACGACTGTGAGCACAGAGGCCAGGTTCGCGGCGGGGGACTGGTACGCCGTGGTCGGCGAGCGGGTCACGGTCGTGCTCCCGGGCAGCCAGCGCGGCCGCGTGGCCGAGCTGTGGGACCTGACCGATGCAGGCGCCGACGCCGACGCCGTCCTCGACGCCCTGCTCGCCGGCGGCCTGTCCTCGCTCGACCACTTCGCCCTGGTGGCCCACGACGACGACGCGACCCGTCTCATCGTGCGCGGCGCGCCCAGCGCAGCCGTCTCCTCGACGACCGGCGACGAGATCGTACGCGCCACCCCCGGCACCGCCTGGGCGGAGCGGCTCGTCACCGGCGTCACCAGCATCCGCATCACCCTGACCGGTGACGGCGCGGCCGAGCAGCTCCTGACCCCCGGCCTCTCGCGGGTCTCGGTCGTGGAGTTCGGTACGCCGTCCTTGCCCGCCGCGACCGCCCCTCCGGTGCCCCCGGAGGCCCCGGCCGTCGCGCAGGAGGAACCGGTCCTGTCGGTCGTGCCCGAGCCGGAGCCGACACCCGATCCGACGCCGACACCGACGCCCGATCCGACGCCGACGCCGACGCCGACACCGACGCCGGAGCCCGTGGCCGCCGCGCCGCTGACCTTCGGCGAGCCCGAGGACGACCCGACGCCGACGGGAGAGACCCCGGCCGTCCAGGACGACTGGACCGACCGCGACGGCCAGACCATGGCGGGGCCGCCGGCCGTCGACTTCGACCGGCCGCCGATCCCCGGCCAGGAGATCGCTCCCGATGTGGTGTCGCAGCCCGTCGCGTCGCTGGTCTTCTCGACCGGGGACGTCGTCGCCGTCGACCGCACCGTGCTCGTGGGGCGCGCCCCCGAGGCCCGGCGCTTCGCATCGCACGACCAGCCGCACGTGGTGACCGTGGCCAGTCCCCACCAGGAGATCTCCTCGACCCACCTGGAGATCCGACCCGGCGCCGGCGCGGACCACGGCTCCGCGATCGCGACCGACCTGGGCTCGACCAACGGCACCGTGCTGGCCCAGCCGGGCCTCGACGCGGAGGAGCTCAAGCCCGGCATCGCCGTCAGCCTGATCCCCGGCGCCGTCCTCGACCTCGGTGACGGGGTCACCATCCAGGTCACGAACCCCTGAGCACCCTCACCGCCGTGACCCAGCCGCCGCACGCCATCACCTATCCGATCGCCCAGCTCGAGCGACGGTTCACCGCCTTCGCCATCGACCGCCTGCTCGCCTGGAGCCTGCTGGCCGCGACCGGGGTCCTCACGGTGGTCCTCGTCTCCGACGAGGTCTGGACCGTGGTGGGCGTCGTCGGCGGGGCGATGGTGCTGCTCTGGCTGGTGTTCGCGATCGCCCTGGGAGTCAGCGGCAGCTCGCCCGGCAAGGCGATGTGCGGGCTGCGGGTGGTCCACCACGGTGCCGGCACCCCGATCGGCGTGGGCCCGGCCCTGCTGCGCTCGTTCGTGCTCGGCGCCTCGGGCCTGCCCACCTTCGGCATCGGCATCGCCACCCTGGCCTGGACCGCGGTCGAGGACCGCGGCCGCCAGCGCCGCGGCTGGCACGACCACCTGACCAGGACGGTGGTGGTCGACGTACGCCCAGTCGAGGACGTGGCTGACGGCGACGCCGACGACGGGCCGCGCCACATCGTGAACCTCACCGCGATGCGACTCATCCCCGCACCGCAGGTCGAGGCGGTCAGGACTCCCGAGCGCACCGAGCACTCCGTGCGCCGCCAGCCCGTGCCCGCGGACCTCGCCGCGCCACCCGGACCGCCCACGCAGCCGCAGCCGCAGGTGCCGGCGCAGGCCCAGGCGCCCACACAGATGGCTCCGCCACGGCACGATCCCCGTCCGCCGCCCCCGCCGCAGCACGCAATGCAGCAGCCCGGCCCTCCCGCCCCGATGCCCTCCCAGGCCCCGCCGCCCCAGCAGCAGCCCGGCCCTCCCGCCCCGATGCCCTCCCAGGCCCCGCCGCCCCAGCAGCAGCGTCCACCGCAGATGCCGCACCAGGTGCCGCTGCCCGCAGCGCGCGTGCCGGCGACACCGCCCCGCTGGCGTGTGCACTTCGACAACGGCGAGAGCTTCGTGATCGCCGGTCTGGCACTGGTCGGGCGGCGCCCCGAGGCGCGCACCGGCGAGCAGGTGGCGCACCTGATCCCGCTGTCCTCGGCCGACATGTCCGTCTCCAAGACGCACGCCCAGTTCGGGCCTGCGTCCGACGGCACGATCGTCGTGATGGACCGGGGCTCGACCAACGGGACCGTGCTCGTGCGCCACGGCGTCTCGCGGCAGCTCGCACCGGGCAAGCCGGCCGCGCTCGTGCACGGTGACAAGGTCGTCTACGGCGACCGCGAGATGACCATCACCCGCGAGGCCTGAGGCCGGGATCTGGCGCAGCGGTCGCGCACCACCGGTGCGCACGGCCGGACGGGACGGCAGGATGTGCCCGTGGCGACCTTCCTCGACCTGCTCTACGACGAGGCGCCCCTGGCTGCCTTCGACGAGCACCTCGCGCAGACCGAGCGCGGGCTCGGGGCGGACGAGGCCGCGATGGTCCGCGATGAGTACGACGTCGCCCTGCGCCTGCGCGACCTGATGACCCGGATGCGGTCGCGGGAGGCCGAGCTCTCGGCCCTCTACGAGACCGCCTCGGACCTCACCGCGATCCGCGACGTCGACACCATCCTGGCCGCGATCGTGCGTCGCGCCCGCCAGCTGCTGCACTGCGACATGACCTACCTCTCGCTCAACGACGAGGGCGACGGCGCGTCCTACATGAAGGTCACCGACGGTGCCCTGACCCGCGAGTTCCAGACCCTGCGGCTCCCGCTCGGCACCGGGCTGCTGGGCCTGGTCGCCCAGACCGGAGCCGCCTACTTCACCGAGGACTACGCCACCGACGAGCGCTTCGTGCACCAGGGCTACATCGACGAGGCGGTGGCCGGCGAGCAGATCCGCGCGATCCTCGGGGTCCCGCTGGTCCTCGACGGCGTCGTCATCGGCGCGCTGCTGGCCGTGCACCGCTCCGTACGCCGCTTCCCCCAGGCGGAGGTCAGCCTGCTCACCTCGTTCGCCGCCCACGCCGTGGTGGCGCTGGAGAACGCGCGCCTGTTCGCCGAGCTGGACGAGGCCAACCGGTCGCTCACCCGGCACACCGAGGCGGTCGATGCCGCAGCGCTCGCGCACGACCGGCTCACCGACCTGCTGATCAGTGGCGGCGGCGTCGCGGAGGTCGTGCAGGTGCTGTCCTCGGTGCTCGACGGCGACGTCTCGATCTGGACACCGGCGGGCGAGCTGCAGGCGGGGGAGGACCCCGGTCTGGCGTGGACCGATGCCGTGATGGCTGCAGCCTCGTCGGGTCGCTCGGTGGTGATCGAGTCCGGGCTGGTGGCCGCTGCCCTCGCCGGCACCGAGCACGTCGCCACCCTGGTCCTGCGCCGCGACGAGCCGCTGGACCTGGCGGGGCGTCGCACGCTCGAGCGCGGGGCGCTGGTCACGGCGCTCGTGCTGCTCTTCGCCCGCTCCGTCACCGATGCCGAGGAGCGCCTCGGCGGACAGCTCCTCGTCGACCTGCTCGAGGCCGACGCCGAGGCCCGCGAGCGCCTGCGCGATCGCGTACGCCGGCACAGCGCGAGCCTCGACGGCCCGGTGGTCGTGGCCGCGGCCACCGTCGACGGGGCCGACCGGCACCGCGCGAGCCGGGCGGCGGTGGCTCTCGCGCGCCGGATGTCGGGCCTGGCCGGTGAGCACCGCGGCGCAGTGGTCGTGGTCGTGCCCAGCGAGGATCCGCACCGCGTCGGTGCCGAGCTCCAGTCGGTCGTCGCGGGGGTCGGCGGCGTGGCCACGGTCGGCGTCGCCGCCACCAGCGACGCGCTGCACGAGGACCGGCTCGTCGCTGCCCACGGCGAGGCCCGTCGCTGCCTCGACACCCTCGTGCGCCTCGGCCGCCGCGGCGAGGTGAGCGACCCGGCCGGGCTCGGTGTCGCCCGGTTGCTGCTCGGCGACAACGAGCCCGAGCACGTCACGGCCTTCGTCGAGGCCATGGTCGGTCCGGTGCGTGACTGGGACGCGCGCCGGGGCACGGGGCTCGTCGACACCCTCGAGGCGTGGTTCGCCAGCGGCGGTCACCTCAAGGAGACCGCCGCCGCGCTTCACGTCCACCCCAACACCGTGACCCAGCGCCTGGACCGGATCGGCGAGCTCCTGGGTGCCGGGTGGCGCGACCCGGGTCGTGCCCTCGACCTCCAGCTCGCGTTGAGGCTGGCTCGGCTCCAGGCGGACTGACGCAGCCCTGTGCCGAGAGCACACGAGGAAGGCAGAACTATGGCCCCGCGGGCCATGTGCTGTCCGTCACTCGGCTCCTTACGGTGATGCCCATGACCCGCATCCCAACAGCTGCACCCGCCCTTGACGGGCGACGCGCGCTGGTGACCGGAGCCGCCAGCGGCATCGGCGCCGCGGTCGCCGCCCGGCTCGCCGCGAGCGGTGTCGAGGTCCACCTCGTGGACCGTGACGAGGAGGGGGTGGCGAAGGTCGCCGCCCAGGTGCACGGCACCGCGCACGTCGCCGACCTGACCGACCAGGCCGAGATCGAGTCGCTGGACCTCGACGTCGACATCCTCGTCAACAACGCCGGTGTCCAGCACGTCGCGCCGGTCGAGGACTTCGACCCCGAGCAGTTCCGCACCATCCACGCCCTCATGCTCCACGCCCCCTTCCTGCTGGCCCGGCGCGTCCTGCCGGGCATGTACGCCCGGGGCTGGGGCCGGATCGTCCACGTCTCCAGCGTCCACGGCCACCGGGCATCGGCGTACAAGTCCGCCTACGTCAGCGCCAAGCACGGGCTCGAGGGGCTCTCCAAGGTCCTCGCGCTCGAGGGCGCCGACAAGGGCGTCACCAGCAACACGGTGTGCCCCGGCTACGTCCGCACCCCCCTCGTCGAGGGCCAGCTCGCCGACCAGGCCCGCACCCACGGCATCGCCGAGGACGAGGTGCTGGACACGGTGCTCCTCGCCCGCACGCCCCTCAAGCGCCTGGTGGAGCCGGAGGAGGTGGCCGACGCCGTCGCCTTCCTCTGCGGCCCCGCCGCCACCTCCATGACCGGCTCCTCCCTGATCCTCGACGGCGGCTGGAGCGCCGCCTGACCCACACAACCTCCCCACATCGCCCCACCGTCACCCCCGATGAAAGGCTCGACCATGTCCACCGACACCTCCACCACGACCGGGACCGGCGCGCCGGGCGCAGGCCCCGAGCGCACCAACATCGTCAAGGTCGTCTTCGCGTCGCTGATCGGCACCGCCGTCGAGTGGTACGACTTCTTCCTCTACGGCTCGGCCGCGGCGCTCGTCTTCGGCACGCTGTTCTTCCCGGACAGCGAGCCCGCCACGGCCACGCTGCTGGCCTTCGGCACCTACGCCCTCGGCTTCGTCGCGCGTCCGCTCGGCGGCATCGTGTTCGGGCACTTCGGCGACAAGGTCGGCCGCAAGAAGATGCTCGTCTTCTCGCTGTTCCTGATGGGGGTGGCGACCTTCGCGATCGGCCTCCTGCCGACGTACGCGTCCATCGGCGTCGCGGCGCCGCTGCTCCTCCTGCTGTGCCGCCTCCTCCAGGGCTTCGCGGTGGGCGGCGAATGGGGCGGTGCCGTCCTGATGGCCGCGGAGCACGGGGACGACTCCAAGCGTGGCTTCTGGTCCTCGTGGCCGCAGGCCGGCGTGGCGCTGGGCAACCTGTTCGCGACCGGGGTCCTGTGGGTGCTGGCCGCGGTGCAGTCGGACTCGGCGTTCGAGTCCTGGGGGTGGCGCGTGCCGTTCCTCCTGAGCGCCGTGCTGGTGGGCGTGGGCCTGTGGGTGCGCCTCTCGATCGAGGAGTCACCGGTGTTCGCCGACGCCAAGAGCGAGCTCGCCGCCAAGGACCAGGCGCACGTGCCGCTGCTCGAGGTCTTCCGCAAGTACCCGAAGGAGGTCTTCGTGGCCATGGGCATGCGGATGGCGGAGAACATCTCCTACTACCTCTTCACGATCATCTCGATCTCGTTCCTGACCCTCTACGCAGGCACGGCCGACGACAAGCCGCTGATCCTCAAGGCCCTCCTGATCGGCTCGATCGTGCACTTCGTGACGATTCCGCTGGTCGGTGCGCTGAGTGACCGGGTCGGGCGACGTCCGCTCTACCTCGCCGGTGCCGTCGGCGTCGCCGCGTGGTCGTGGATCTTCTTCGACCTGATCGCGTCGCGCTCGGAGACCAAGATCATCCTGGCGATCGTCGTGGGCCTGATGCTGCACGCCCTGATGTACGCCCCTCAGGCCGCGTTCTTCTCCGAGCTCTTCGGCACGTCGGTGCGCTACACCGGAGCATCGGTCGGCTACCAGCTCGCCTCGATCTTCGCCGGCGCGCTTGCCCCGATCATCGCGATCGATCTCCTCGGCGACGCCAGCTCGGGCACCGAGAACGTCTCGAAGGTGGCGGTCTACATGACCATCGCGTCGGTGATCACCATCGTCGCGGTGCTCTTCGCCAAGGAGACCAAGGCGACCTCGCTGCGCCACGACCGGGTGCTGAGCGACTGATACCTCGACCGCCTGGAACGGGCCGTCGTCCCCTCGGGGACGGCGGCCCGTCTCGTCAGTGGGGTCAGCGGCCTCAGCGGGTCAGCGCGACCGGGACCCGGGTGACCCCGCCGAGCGCACCGAGCCACACGAGCTCCCCGTCGTCGAGGCGTCCGGGAGTCGTGGGCCCGGAGACCGTGATGGTGAAGCGGGCCGACTGCCCCGGCGCCAGGCGTACGGCGAGCGGGCGGACGGTGACGCGGTGGGAGGTGAAACCGCGGGCCGTGACGGAGAAGTACTCGGCACGGGGGCCGACGTTGGTCACCGTCCGCACCGCCGTGGTCTGCCGGGCCGACAGCAGGATCGAGCTGGCGTTGAGGTCGGCGAGGCGGTGCGTGCGCAGGGCGCGGCGCCAGGCGTCGGCGGCCACGTCCAGCGCCAGGTGTCCGGTCGGGGCACGGCCGGGAAGAGCGCCCGATCCCTGGGCCAACACGGACGCACCCCGGATCGGGCGCGCGGAGGTGACGAGCAGGGAGCGGACCACGGCAGCAGGCCGGTCTCGCTCGCCCAGCAGCAACGCAGCCAGGCCGCTCGCGTGGGCCGTGGCCGCCGAGCTGCCGCTGAAGACCCCCCAGCTGCGGCCCGTCGAGTCGGGCACGGCGCCGAGGACGGCATCGCCGTCGGCGACGGCGTCGGGCTTGAGGGCCGGCCCGCGCGGGTCACCAGACGCGCTCCAGGGGGCCGTACGGCGGGTGCCGGGGTCGCCCGTCACGCGGGACATCCGCAGGCGCGCGCGGGGGTGGCGGGCCACCCACCGGCTCAGCTGGCGGCCGGCGGTGGCGGCGAGGTGGACGGTCGGGACCGCGTGGAAGTCAGCGGAGACGGACCCGGGACGCAGGTTGACCAGCACCATGGCGCGTCCGCCGGCCTGGGCGACGGACTCGGACTTGTCGATGCGCGCGATGCCGCCGCGGCGGCACACCACGATGCGCCCGGCGACCTGCCGGGAGTCGAGGGCGCCACTGCGGCACTGCCCGGCCGCGTGCCGCGACACCCCGGGGGCCGCGGCGTCCTGCGCGAGCACCGCGCGACCCTGCACGCGGACGGGGCGTCCGCCGCCGGTGAAGGAGCCACCGCCCGGGAGGCTGACCCGCCCTCGCGACATCCGCCCGACGGCGGAACCGACCGTCGTGACCCACGGACCGGCGTGCGCCGCATAGGCGGCGCCGGCGGCGTTGCCGGCCGCACCGATGACGACGATGTCGGCCTCGGCAGCACCGAGCAGGGCGCGCTGGAGGGTGTCGATGCCTCCGCCGCCGGCGAGGGCGAGGCTCAGCACGTCGACCCGGTCCGCCACCGCGGCGTCCACTGCGGACACCACGTCCGCGGTCGAGCACCCGTCGTCGGAGGGGTCTGGTGCGCCCCAGCACGCCTTGTAGGCGGCGATCCGGGCCTGTGGCGCGACGCCGCCGAAGTGGCCGGCGTCGCGGTTGTCGACCCGGACGCTCACCCCGGCGTTGCCGGCGGCGACCGAGGAGACCTGGGTGCCGTGCCCGAGGGCGTCGAGGGGCGACAGCGACTCCGACGAGCGGATCAGCTCCGACCCGAACCCGTCGACGAACCAGCGGGCGCCCACGATCTTGCGGGTGCAGTCCTCGCCGGTCCAGCCCTCGCCCTCGGCGCACGCGCCCGCGAAGTCGCGCGGGTCGCGGCCCAGCCCGGGGACCTCGGCGAACGCGGGGGACTGCGGGGCGATGCCGGAGTCGACCACGCCGATCACGACGCCCGCCCCACCGCGGAGGCGCGGGCTGGTGGAGACGCCGCGGACCGCCGCCAGCGACGTACGTCCGGCGAGGGGACGGACCTGGTCGGTCTCGATCGCCGCGATGCCGGGCTGGTCGTCGAGCAGGGAGACCTGGCTCGCGGTGAGCCGAGCGGCGAAGCCGTTGAGTGCGGTGGTCCAGCGGTAGACGGGCTCGTCGGCGCCGATAGCCTGCAGCAGCGCGTCCTGGCGGGCGAGCAGCTGGGCGGCGTCCTTGCCGCCGGCCGCGCTCCCGGCGCCGTGGAGCGTGACGAGCGTCAGGGGCGGCGTGGCGACCGGCCCGGACGGAGCGTCGTCGGCCAGCGCGACACCGGTGGTCGGCAGGGTGAGCGCGAGCGCGAGCAGGCCGCAGCCGAGGATCTGCCCCCCAGTTCGTGCCCGCATGGTCCCCCCACCTCCTTCGCACCTGCCGTGCTGCCGAGCTCCCGCGCCCATGGTGGCAGCAGTGGTGCCGCCGATCAACGGCGGGCGGCACAACCTGTTGGTGGCGAGTAGGGGCGGACGCCTATCCTGTGCCGCGCCCGTGAAACCACGTGGTGTCGTGAGCTGAGTTGAGTGGAGAAGACCCGTGCCCAGTGGCAAGGTGAAGTGGTTCGACGCGGAGAAGGGCTTCGGCTTCCTGTCCCAGGAGGACGGCCCGGACGTCTACGTCCACTCTGACGCCCTGCCCGAGGGCATCGCGACGCTCAAGGCAGGCACCAAGGTCGAGTTCGGGATCGCCCAGGGTCGACGTGGCGACCAGGCACTGCAGGTGCGCGTCGTCGACGCGCCCGCCTCGGTCACCCGCAACCAGCGCAACGCGCAGCGCAAGCAGCCGGAGGCGATGGTCACCATCGTCGAGGACCTGATCAAGATGCTCGAGGGCGTCGAGGAGACCTACCGCCGCGGCCGGCACCCCGAGCGCGCCGCCGCCCGCGGCACGGCGAAGGTGCTGCGCGCCCTCGCCGACGAGCTCGAGATCTAGGTCGACCGACCGGGTGCACGCGACGGCGTGTGCCGCGGCCGGGTGGCCAGCACGAACGTCGCCCACGCCGCCAGCACGGCACCGGCGACGCCCAGGCCCAGCTGCGGCATCAGAGGCATCGCGATGCCGACGAAGCCGCCGATGACCCACGCCAGCTGGAGCGTGGTGTCGGACCGGGCGAAGGCGCTCGCCTGGATCCGGCCGGGCACGTCGCGCTGGATGGTCGAGTCGAGGGACAGCTTGGCCAGCGCCTGCGCCAGCCCCGCGGTGAGGCCGAGCAGCACGAGCGTTGGCAGGCCGTAGAACAGGGCGGCCACCACGGCGACGACCGCGTCGGCCAGCAGGGCGAGCACCACCGTGAGGGCAGGGTTGAGCCGCCGGAGCATGGAGCCGACGGCGATGCCGAGGGTGTTGCCGACCCCGGCGGCGCCGATCACCAGGCCCAGGAGCACTTCGGGTCTCCAGTCGCCGATCGGGTTGTCGCGCAGCAGGAAGGCCATGAACATCGTGAGGAAGCCCGACAGCCAGCGTGGCCCGCAGTTGGCGCGCAGCGCGAACGCCACCGCCGCGGGGATCCGCGTGCGAGGCCGACGACCCGTGCTGGTGGGGGTCGTCGAGCCGGTCAGCACCAGCTCGCCCTCGCCCTGGCTGGCGTCCACCTTCTCGGGCAGGCGGATCGCCCAGATGGTCGCGAGCACGAAGACCACGAACCCGTAGCGCAGCGACCACTCCGGCCCGAACGTCGAGGCGAGGATGGCGAGCGGCGCAGAGATGCCGGCGCCGACCACACCGGCGAGGGAGACCCGGGCGTTGGCCTTGACCAGGGTCAGGTCGGGGGGCAGGAGGCGCGGCACGGCAGCCGCCCGGGTGACGCCGTACGCCTTGGACGCCACCAGGCAGCCGAGCGCCGCCGGGAAGAGCCACCCCGACTCGGTGACGACCGCCGTGGCGAGCACCCAGCACAGGAAGCAACGGGTCGCCATGGTGGCCCCGATCGCCCAGCGGCGGCCGTGGCTGAACCGGTCGAGGAAGGGTCCGATCAGCGGTGCCACGATGGCGAACGGAAGCATCGTCAGGCCCAGGAACAGGGCCACCTGGCCCCGCGCCTCGCCGGTGGGTACCTGGAAGAACAGCGTGCCGGCAAGGGAGATCGCCACCGCGGCGTCACCGGCGGCGTTGAAGGCGTGCAGCTCGATCAGCCGGGACAGGCCGGAGTCACCGGCGCCCTCGGCTCGCGCCGCGCGCCGCGCCTGGGTGACCGCGTAGTGGCCGGCGGTGCCGGCGCCCCGACCGGCCACGCGCGCTCCGCGGCCGGCGGCGCGGATCCCGCGGGCGGCACCCGCCAGCGAGCGGCGTACGCCGGAGGAGACCTGGGAACGCGTGCTGGCGGACCGCTCCGACTGCTGCCCCGGGGACGGGTCGGGGCGGTCGTGGGTCACGGGCACCATCTTGGACTACCGGCCCGACACGACGCGTACGACGTCCCGCCTGCCGTCCCGACGGGACAGGATCACCGACTGTTTGCGATGATGCACGCGTGATCTCTCTCGTGCCGCGCGCCGGCAAGCCGGACTCGGCCCTCGCCAAGGCCGTCGACCTCGCACGGGACGTCGTCCTCGAGGTCGCCGAGCCGTCGGAGGTGGGCGAGCACCTGGGCGCCCGCGCCGAGGGGGAACGCCTCGTCACGCACCACTTCGCCTGCCTGCGCCCGGGCTACCCGGGCTGGTACTGGTCGGTGACGCTGACCCGTGCCAAGCGCGCCAAGGACCCCACGGTCAACGAGGTCGTGCTGCTGCCCGGCGAGGACGCGATCGTCGCCCCGCCGTGGGTCCCCTACAAGGAGCGGCTCCAGCCCGGCGACCTGTCGCCCGGCGATCTGCTGCCCGTGGAGGACGAGGACGTCCGGCTCGTCCCCACCTACCTCTTCGGCGACGACCCGCTGGATCCTCCGATGGACGCCGACGCCAAGGCGCAGGTGCGCCGCGTGGCCGAGGACCTCGGCCTGGGGCGCGTGCGGACCCTGAGCCGCGAGGGCATCGACATGGCCGCGGAGCGGTGGTACGCCGGTGACGGCGGACCGGACGCGCCGCTGGCGAAGAGCGCACCCGACACCTGCACGACGTGCGGGTTCCTGATGCGGCTCAACGGCTCGCTGTCGGAGACCTTCGGCGTCTGCGCCAACGGCAACGCCAACGACGACGGCAGGGTCGTCAGCCTCGACCACGGCTGCGGAGCACACTCGGAGGTCAAGCTCGCGCGCAAGCAGCAGCCGCTGCCGATGCCCGACCACGCCTTCGACACCCTCACCGACGACGACCTCGAGACGATCTGAGCCGCACAGCCGCGGTCAGTCCCGCGTGAGCACCCAGACGGCGTAGTCGTCGGCAGGCTCGTGCAGCTCGTAGCTGCCGAACCGGTGCACGACGCGCAACCCGGCGGCCGTCACGTCGGCGACGAACTCGTCGGCCGGGTAGGTGCGGCTGCCGGCCTTGATCGGGGTCAGGTGGAACCCGACGAGCACCCGACCACCCGGGGCGAGCAGGTCACGCACGCGCTCCAGCACCCGGCGCTCGGTCCCCTCGCCGAGGAAGAGCATGACGTTGCCGACGACCGCCACGAGGTCGAAGGAGCCGAGCTCGGCCGGGTCGAGCTCGAGCGCCTGGTGGGGGAGGACATCCAGGTCGGGGTATGTCGCCCGCGACTGGGCGCGCAGCGCGGGGTCCGGCTCGGTGGCGACGACCCGGTGGCCGCGGGCCTGCAGGGCGGCGGCGACCCGGCCCATGCCCGAGCCGACGTCGAGCACGCGTGCCCCCCGCGGGGCCAGCGCGTCCGCCAACCGGGCCTCACCATCGATGTCCGCGCCCTCGGCCACGCGCTGGGCGAAGGTCTCGCCGTAGCCCCGGTTGGCCTCGCCGGCGAGCTCCCATCGAGTCGGCGGGAGGGTCATGCGGGGTCCCCGCGGCGTTGTTCGGGGGAGCGCAGCGGAGGAGAAGAACGTCGTGGGGTGCTCATGCGGGGTCCCCGCGGCGTGCTCATGGGCGCGCCTGCTGGGCAGCGCGCTCCTTGCGCCTGCGGCGGCAGTACTCGAGCCCGCAGAGCCCGAGGCCGAAGCCCGCGAGGCAGGTCCACAGCCACCACGTACGACCGCTGTCCTCCAGGGCGCCCCAGAACGGCAGCAGGCCGAGGAAGCCCAGCAGCCACAGCGCGGTCCCCACCTCGGTGGTGCGCACGCCGTCGACGTCGAGTGGCTCCACCTGCGCGACGATGAAGGTGCGGTTGCCGATCTCGTGCTTCGTCGGCTGCTCGTCGCCCAGGTCCACGTCCAGAACGCTACACGCGAGCCGTGGCGCGAGCATGGGACGCGGCAGTCTTCTGCCAGACTCCGTTTCGTGAGCGACGACACCCAGACCGCACCGCGACCGGGCCGGGCCAGCGGCCTCGACGGATTCTTCAAGATCACCGAGCGAGGCTCCACCGTCGGGCGCGAGGTCCGCGGCGGTGTCGTCACGTTCCTGACGATGGCCTACATCGTGGTCCTCAACCCGCTGATCCTCGGATTCGTCCCGGACTCCACCGGGGCGTTCCTCGGTGGTGGACCCGGTGACGGGTCCAACCTCCCGGTGATCGCGGCCGGCACCGCGCTCGTCGCCGGCGTGCTGACGATCCTCATGGGCTCGGTGGCGAACTTCCCGCTGGCGCTCGCGACGGGGCTCGGCCTCAACGCGTTCGTGGCCAACGCCATCGCCACTCGGTCGACGTGGGAGGACGCGATGGGCCTGATCGTGCTCGAGGGGCTCATCATCCTCGTCCTCGTGCTCACGGGCTTCCGCAAGGCCGTCTTCCTCGCCGTGCCCCAGCAGCTCAAGATCGCGATCTCGGTCGGTATCGGCCTCTTCATCGCGCTGATCGGCTTCGTTGACGCGGGGTTCGTCACCCGCATCCCCGACGCGTTCCAGACGACCGTCCCGGTCCAGCTCGGCAACGGCGGCACCCTGACCGGCTGGCCGGTGCTCGTCTTCGCGATCGGCGTCATCCTCGTCGTCGCGCTCTGGGTACGTCGCGTCCGCGGGGCGATCCTGATCTCGATCGTCGCCACCACGGTGCTCGCGTTCGTCGTCCAGGCCGCCCTCGACCTCGGTTCGGTCGCCCAGGACGGGCCGGGCAACTGGTCGCTCAACGTCCCCGAGCTCAACGGCTTCGTCGAGGTGCCCGACTTCGGCACCCTCGGCGAGTTCTCCCTCTTCGGAGCGTTCTCCTCGGTCGGCGTGCTGGCCGCCGTGCTGCTCGCCTTCACCCTGCTGCTCGCCGACTTCTTCGACACGATGGGCACGATGACCGCGATCGGGGCCGAGGCCGGCCTCAACGACGAGGACGGCATCCCACCCCACTCGCAGCGGATCCTCATCGTGGACTCGGTCGGCGCCATCGCCGGCGGGGCCGCGGGGGTCTCCTCCAACACGTCCTACATCGAGTCGGCGTCCGGCGTCGGCGAGGGCGCCCGCACCGGCCTCGCGTCGATCGTGACCGGCCTGCTGTTCCTGCTGACGACGTTCCTCGCGCCGGTCGTCGAGGCGATCCCGTCGGAGGCGGCCGTCCCCGCACTGGTGCTGGTCGGCTTCCTGATGATGCAGCAGGTGAAGGCCATCGACTGGGACGACCTCGAGATCGCCATCCCAGCCTTCCTCACCATCGTGCTGATGCCCTTCACCTACTCGATCAGTGTCGGCATCGGCGCCGGCTTCCTGGCCTACGTCCTGATCAAGCTCGTCCTCGGCAAGGCCCGCGACGTCCACCCGCTCCTGTGGATCGTCGCCGCGCTCTTCCTGGTCTACTTCGCGATCGACCCGCTCACCTCCTGGCTCACCTGAGACCGACCGGGCACTTCCCCGTACTGGCGCGAGAAGGTGCCCGGTCGGGAATGGTTAGCACAGGTAATGAGTTATGCTAACTACCATGCCGACTGCTGACCTCCGCACCGACGCCGGGCTCGCCTCCGAGCTCCGCGCCGCCGTGATGCGCATGCGCCGACGCCTGGTCTCCGAGCGCCACCCCGACAACGACCTGAGCATCGGGCAGATGGTCGTCCTGGGGCTGCTCGTGCGCCTGGGGGAGCAGACGGTCGGCGACCTGGCCCGCGCCGAGCGCGTACAGCCGCCGTCGATGACCCGCACGGTCAACTGCCTGGAGGCCGACGGCTACGTCCAGCGCCGCCCGCACGAGACCGACGGCCGCCAGGTGGTCGTCTCGCTCACCGACGCGGGTCGCGCCGCGGTCCTCGCCGACCGGCAGCGCCGCGACGCCTGGCTCGCCCAGCAGCTGCGCCACCTCACGCCCGCCGAGCGGGCCACCCTGCGCGAGGCCGCTCCGATCCTCGCCCGACTTGCCCTGACCGACTGACTGACTGACTGAGGAGTCACCACGAGTCCCACGTTCCGCTCCCTCGCCAACGCCAACTACCGCCGCTACGCCGCGGGCGGCGTGGTGTCCAACACGGGCACCTGGATGCAGCGCGTCGCCCAGGACTGGCTGGTCCTCGAGCTCGCCGCCGGCACCGGTGCCACAGCGCTGGGCATCACCACCGGCCTGCAGTTCCTCCCGTTCCTCCTGCTGACCCCGATCGCCGGCCTGGTCGCCGACCGGATGCCCAAGCAGCGCCTGCTCCAGCTGACCAACCTCGGCATGGCCCTGCCCGCCGCCGTGCTCGGTGTGCTCGCGGTCACCGGCACCGCCGAGGTCTGGCACGTCTACATCCTGGCCTTCCTGCTCGGCTCGGCGTCGGCCTTCGACGCCCCCGCGCGCCAGTCCTTCGTCTCAGAGATCGTCGACCCGGGCGACCTCACCAACGCGGTCGGCCTCAACTCGGCCAGCTTCAACGCCGCGCGCCTGGTCGGTCCCGGCCTGGCCGGCGTGCTCATCGCCGCACTGGGCGGGGGAGCGGTCGGCACCGGATGGGTCATCCTCCTCAACGCGGTCTCGTACGCCGCTCCGATCTGGTCGCTGCGCCACCTCGACGTCAGCCGGATCGACGCCGCCCCGGCCAACCGTGGCCCCGGCGCGATCCGCGAGGGCATCGCCTACGTCCGCGCCCGCCCCGACCTGGTGCTCGTGCTGAGCCTGGTCTTCTTCGCGGGCACCTTCGGCCTCAACTTCCAGATCACCTCCGCCCTGATGGCCACCGAGGTCTTCGGCAAGGGACCCGAGGAGTTCGGCCTGCTCGGCTCGTTCCTCGCAGTCGGCTCGCTCACCGGCGCCCTCCTCGCGGCGCGCCGGCCCCACGTCCGCCACCGCCTCGTCGTGGGCTCCGCACTCCTCTTCGGTGCCACCGTGGTGCTGGCCGGCCTGATGCCGACCTACCTGACCTTCGCCCTCCTCGCCCCGATCACCGGGCTGACCGCGCTGACCTTCATCACCAGCGCCAACACCTACATGCAGCTGCACACCGACGCCGGGGTCCGCGGCCGCGTGATGGCGCTCTACCTGATGATCTTCATGGGCGGCACGCCGGTGGGCGCGCCCATCATCGGCTGGATCGGTCACGAGTACGGCGCCCGCTGGACGCTGCTGGGCGGAGGGCTGCTGACCATCGCCGGCGTGGCGATCTCCGCGCTGGTGTTCCTGCGCCTGGAGCGAGCGCGGGCTGAGCGTGACGTCCCGACCGGCGGACGGGCCGCCGAAGCGGCTCCCGCGGCATTTTGACCCGGTCGTGGCGCCCGAGTAGCCTCGTTCCTTGTGTCTGGCACGACCAGACCCATGCGCATGCTCGCACACCGTTGCTCAGTCTCTGAGACGGCCAGCCAGCCAGCGAACAGGCACACGCACGAAGGCAACACACCCGAGTCCGGCACCGCGCCGGTCCGAGACGAGAAGACAGAGAGAGGGAACCACCAGGTGCCCACCATCAACCAGCTGGTCCGCAAGGGCCGCCAGGACAAGGTGTCGAAGTCCAAGACGCCTGCCCTGAAGGGATCCCCGCAGCGCCGTGGCGTCTGCACCCGCGTCTACACGACCACCCCGAAGAAGCCGAACTCCGCCCTCCGCAAGGTCGCCCGCGTGCGCCTGAGCAGTGGCGTCGAGGTCACCGCCTACATCCCGGGTGTCGGTCACAACCTGCAGGAGCACTCGATCGTGCTTGTGCGCGGCGGCCGTGTGAAGGACCTTCCCGGTGTCCGCTACAAGATCATCCGCGGCACGCTCGACACCCAGGGTGTCAAGAACCGCAAGCAGGCCCGTAGCCGTTACGGCGCGAAGAAGGAGAAGTAATGCCTCGCAAGGGTCCCGCTCCCAAGCGCCCTCTCGTCTCTGACCCCGTCTACGGCTCGCAGCTGGTCACCCAGCTCGTCAGCAAGGTCCTGCAGGACGGCAAGAAGGCCGTTGCCCAGCGCATCGTCTACACCGCCCTCGAGGGCTGCCGCGACAAGACCGGCACCGACCCGGTCGTCACGCTCAAGCGCGCGCTCGACAACGTCAAGCCGGCCATCGAGGTCAAGTCCCGCCGCGTCGGCGGTGCGACCTACCAGGTCCCCGTCGAGGTCAAGGCCAACCGCTCCACCACGCTGGCCCTGCGCTGGCTCGTGGGCTACGCCGCCGACCGTCGCGAGAAGACCATGGCCGAGCGCCTCATGAACGAGATCCTCGACGCGAGCAACGGCCTCGGTGCCGCTGTGAAGAAGCGCGAGGACACCCACAAGATGGCCGAGTCCAACAAGGCCTTCGCCCACTACCGCTGGTGAGGACGAGAGGCCGTACGACCCGCGTTGCGCGGCGTACGGCCTCTCACCCCCACAACCCCACTACTTCGAGGGACTGAGACACAGACGTGGCTGTCGACATCACCACCGACCTCAACAAGGTCCGCAACATCGGCATCATGGCGCACATCGACGCCGGCAAGACCACCACCACCGAGCGCATCCTCTTCTACACCGGCATCACCTACAAGATCGGTGAGGTCCACGAGGGTGGCGCCACGATGGACTGGATGGAGCAGGAGCAGGAGCGCGGCATCACCATCACGTCCGCCGCGACGACCTGCTGGTGGAAGGACCACCAGATCAACATCATCGACACGCCCGGCCACGTGGACTTCACCGCCGAGGTCGAGCGCTCGCTGCGCGTCCTCGACGGCGCCGTGGCGGTGTTCGACGGCGTCGCCGGCGTCGAGCCGCAGACGATGACGGTGTGGCGTCAGGCCAACAAGTACTCCGTCCCCCGCATGTGCTTCGTCAACAAGCTCGACCGCACCGGCGCGGACTTCTTCCGCTGCGTCGACATGATGGTCGACCGCCTCAACTCCACCCCGCTCGTGCTCCAGCTGCCCATCGGCGCCGAGTCCGACTTCCTCGGTGTCGTCGACCTGGTCGGCATGCGTGCCCTGACCTGGCGTGGCGAGACCACGATGGGTGAGGACTACGAGGTCGAGGAGATCCCCGCCGACCTCGCCGAGCAGGCAGCGGAGTACCGCGAGAAGCTCCTCGAGACGCTGGCCGAGGCCGACGACGAGATCATGGAGAAGTTCCTCGACGAGGGTGAGTTCACCGTCGAGGAGCTCGAGGCCGCGATCCGTCGCGCCACGCTCGCCGACAAGCTCAACCCGGTCCTGTGCGGCACCGCGTTCAAGAACAAGGGCGTCCAGCCCCTGCTCGACGCGGTCGTGAAGTTCCTGCCGTCGCCGCTCGACATCGACGGCATCCAGGGCCACTCGGTCAAGGACGAGAACGAGGTCATCGTTCGCCAGCCGTCCGACGACGAGCCGTTCTCCGGCCTCGCCTACAAGATCGCCTCCGACCCCCACCTGGGCAAGCTGATCTACGTCCGCGTCTACTCCGGGAAGCTCGAGGCCGGCTCGACCGTGGTCAACTCGGTCAACGGCCGCAAGGAGCGGATCGGCAAGGTCTACCAGATGCACGCCAACAAGCGTGAGGAGATCGCGTCGGTCGGCGCCGGCCAGATCGTGGCGGTCATGGGTCTCAAGGACACCAAGACCGGTCACACGCTCTGCGACCCCAACAACCAGGTCGTGCTCGAGTCGATGACGTTCCCGGCCCCGGTGATCGAGGTCGCGATCGAGCCCAAGACCAAGGGCGACCAGGAGAAGCTCGGCACCGCGATCCAGCGCCTCTCCGACGAGGACCCGACCTTCACGGTCAAGGCCGACGAAGAGACCGGCCAGACCATCATCGCCGGCATGGGCGAGCTCCACCTGGAGATCCTCGTCGACCGGATGAAGCGCGAGTTCCGCGTCGAGGCGACCGTCGGCAAGCCGCAGGTCGCCTACCGCGAGACCGTCCGCAACACGGTCGAGAAGCACTCCTACACCCACAAGAAGCAGACCGGTGGTTCGGGTCAGTTCGCCAAGGTTGTCGTCAACCTCGGTCCCAACATCGACCCCGAGACCGGTCAGGGTGCGGGCTACGAGTTCGTCAACAACGTGTCCGGTGGCCGGGTGCCGAAGGAGTACATCCCCTCGGTCGACCAGGGCGGCCAGGAGGCCATGGAGTTCGGCGTGCTCGCCGGCTACCCCATGGTCGACGTGAAGTTCTCCCTCGAGGACGGCGCCTACCACGACGTCGACTCGTCCGAGCTCGCGTTCAAGATCGCCGGCAACCAGGCCTTCAAGGAGGCCGCACGCAAGGCCAAGCCGGTGCTGCTCGAGCCGATGTTCGCCGTGGAGGTGACCACCCCGGAGAGCTTCCTGGGCACGGTCATCGGCGACATCAACTCGCGCCGTGGCCAGATCCAGGCGCAGGAGGAGCGTCACGGCGACATGGTCGTGAACGCCCTTGTGCCCCTGTCCGAGATGTTCGGGTACGTTGGCGACCTGAGGTCCAAGACCTCCGGTCAGGCGTCCTACTCGATGGAGTTCGACTCGTACGCCGAGGTTCCGTCGAACATCGCCGAAGAGATCATCAAGAAGGTCCGCGGCGAGTAGCTCGATCCGGACCCTCGGTCCAGCACCACCCGTCCCACACCCATGAGTTCAAGTACAAACCCAACCAGGAGGAGCCCCAGTGGCTAAGGCGAAGTTCGAGCGGACCAAGCCGCACGTCAACATCGGCACGATCGGTCACATCGACCACGGCAAGACGACGCTGACCGCGGCGATCACCAAGGTGTTGCACGACAAGTACCCGAACCTGAACGAGGCCTCGGCCTTCGACCAGATCGACAAGGCTCCCGAGGAGCGTCAGCGCGGCATCACGATCTCGATCGCGCACGTCGAGTACCAGACCGAGGCGCGCCACTACGCGCACGTCGACTGCCCGGGTCACGCGGACTACATCAAGAACATGATCACCGGTGCCGCTCAGATGGACGGCGCGATCCTCGTGGTTGCCGCCACCGACGGCCCGATGCCGCAGACGCGTGAGCACGTGCTGCTCGCTCGCCAGGTCGGCGTGCCGGCCCTGGTCGTGGCGCTCAACAAGTGCGACATGGTCGACGACGAGGAGCTCATCGAGCTCGTCGAGATGGAGGTGCGCGAGCTCCTCTCCGAGTACGAGTTCCCGGGCGACGACATCCCCGTGGTGCGCGTTGCTGCCTTCCCGGCCCTCCAGGGTGACGAGAAGTGGAGCGAGTCGATCGTCGAGCTCATGAACGCGGTGGACGAGTCCATCCCGACTCCCGAGCGCGAGACCGACAAGCCGTTCCTCATGCCCGTCGAGGACGTCTTCACGATCACCGGTCGTGGCACCGTCATCACCGGTCGCATCGAGCGCGGCATCGTCAAGGTCAACGAGGAGGTCGAGATCATCGGCATCCGCGAGACCGCCCAGAAGTCGACCGTCACCGGTGTCGAGATGTTCCGCAAGCTGCTCGACGAGGGCCAGGCGGGCGAGAACGTCGGTCTGCTCCTCCGTGGCACCAAGCGCGAGGACATCGAGCGCGGCATGGTCGTGATCAAGCCGGGCACGACCACCCCGCACACCAACTTCGACGCCTCGGTCTACATCCTCAGCAAGGACGAGGGCGGCCGTCACACGCCGTTCTTCAACAACTACCGCCCGCAGTTCTACTTCCGTACGACTGACGTGACCGGTGTTGTGACCCTGCCCGAGGGCACCGAGATGGTCATGCCGGGTGACAACACCGAGATGTCGGTGGAGCTCATCCAGCCCATCGCGATGGACGAGGGCCTGCGCTTCGCCATCCGCGAGGGTGGCCGCACGGTCGGCGCCGGCCGCGTCGTCAAGATCACCAAGTGATCCCCGCCGGTCGCTGACCGGCACCCGCACCACATTCGAGGCCCCGTCCCCCGCAAGGGAGGCGGGGCCTCGTGCGTCTTCTCGCTGTCGGTGGTCGTCGCTACCGTCTCCGTCATGACTCTGACCTTGGGCATGATCACGATGGACACCGCCGACGCCCTGTCGCTCGCCGACTGGTGGGCGGAGCAGACCGGCGCCACGGTGGGGGAGACCAACGACGGCCACTACGTCATGGTAAGCGGGGGCGGGCTGCCCGGCCTGCTCGCGTTCCAGAAGGTCGACGACCCCACGCCGGGCAAGAACCGGCTGCACCTCGACCTCACCGCGCCCGACCTCGACGCGGAGGTCGACCGCCTGACGGCCGCGGGCGCGACGCTGGTCGAGCGCCGGGGAGACGACAGCTTCCGCTGGGTGACCCTGGCCGACCCCGACGGCAACCAGTTCTGCGTGGCCGCTGCGGCGGAGGCTTCCGGGCTCGACCCGTCCTGAGTCGTAGGCACAGGGCAGGATGTCCGGCATGGGGTTCACGCGCGCCGAGCTGGAGTCGTTCCGCGATGCCGTGGTGCCCGACCTGCTGCCTGGTCGCGACCAGCCGCTCCGGCTGCTGTTCGTGGGCATCAACCCCGGGCTGTGGACCGCCGCCACGCAGACCCACTTTGCCCATCCGGGCAACCGGTTCTACCCAGCGCTCCTGCGGGCCGGGATCCTGACCGAACCGGTGGACCAGGCCGCAGGCATGTCGGAGGAGGACCGCGAGGCGCTGCGGCGTCGGGGCATCGGCATCACCAACGTGGTCGCTCGCGCGACTGCCCGAGCCGACGAGCTCACGCCCGAGGAGCTGCGGCAGGGCGGCGAACGCCTCCGGCAGCTCGTGTCGGAGGTGCAGCCCCAGGTGGTGGCCGTGGCCGGCGTGACGGCCTACCGCGCGGCGTTCGGCCACCGTCGGGCCAAGGCCGGCGAGCAGCCCGACCGGTGGGGGACCTCCCGGGTGTTCGTGGTGCCCAACCCCTCGGGCCTCAACGCGCACGAGACCGTCGACACGTTGGCCACGGCCTACGCCGAGGCGGCGCGGGCGGCAGGGATCGTCGAGGGCGTCCCGCAGCCCTGACCGAGCGCTCGTCGAGCCGGATCAGGCGGCCCGCGGCCGGCGCAGCAGCCCGGCCTCCTCGAGCAGGAGCTCCACGCGCTCGCGCTCGCCGTCTCGCTCCGCGCCGGGCGGCAGCACCTCCATCAGGTGGGCCATCTCGACCATGTCGGCCGCCTCGGCAAGCACCCGGTCGTAGGCCTGTCGGCACCCCTCGTACTTGGCGAAGCGCATGCCCTCGCGGTGGAAGGACGAGTGGAGCCGGCGCAGGTCGGCCGCGACCTGCTCGATGGGTCGACGCAACGGGAGCACCTCAGCGTCGGGGTCGGGGCGTCGGCCGATCATCCGGAGCCGGCGGGCCACGGCGCGGTAGCTCCGCCACTCGCGGAGCTCGCCCCGAAGGGCCGCGAGCGCCACCCATCCGAGCAGGTAGACGCCCAGCAGCACGCCCAACAGCTCGAACCAACCACGCACCACCTCACGGTACGCCCGCACGGCTCCGGCGGTCATCCCGCGTCGACACGCGTCGCGGCGCACGTGGGCGGGTCAGCCCATGTCGACGCCCTCGAAGTCCTCGGGGGTGTAGTCACGCTTCTCGACCAGGACCATCCAGTTGCCCGAGTTGTCGCGCATCAGCGCCTCGACGCCGTACGGGCGCTCCTCCGGCTCCTGCAGGAACTCCACGCCCTTGGCCTTGAGGTCCTCGTAGGTGGCGCGGCAGTCGTCGACGTTCATCCCGATGCCGGGAAGCCCGCCCTCGTCCTGCGCGCGGTTCATCGCCTCGATGAGGTAGTCGGGGAGGGGGCCGCTCGGGGTGGTGAGGTGGATGTGGACCTCGGGCTGCTTGGGGTGGAAGACGGTGCACCACCGGAAGTCCGGGCCGAGCCGGAGGTCGTCGCCGACCTCGAAGCCCATGACGTCGGTGTAGAAGGCGAGGGACTCGTCGATGTCCGTCACCCACAGGGACAGGAGGGCGATGTTGGTGATCATGGGACGAGCCTAGGAAGGACCGGCCCGGTCCTGCTTCTCCTGTGTTGCGGTCCTCTCCACGAGCCCCGCCATGAACACGTAGCACCCAGGGATCCTGGGGTTGCCGGCGGCGGCGTACCGCTTCTGGAAGGCGCTGGGACTCTCGCCGACGATCTCGCGGAACGTCGAGCTGAAGGACCCGAGGCTGCTGTAGCCGACCAGGTGGCACACCTCGGTGACCGTCAGGTTGGCCGCCCGCAACAGGTCCTGGGAGCGCTCGATGCGGCGCTGGGCGAGGTAGGCGGCGGGCGTGGTGCGGTAGGTGATCGCGAAGGAGCGCAGGAAGTGGAAGCGGCTCATCCCGGCCAGCGCAGCGAGGTGGTCGAGGTCGAACGGCTCGGCGAAGTGGCGATCGAGGTGGTCGCGTGCGCGGCGCAGGTGGACCAGCACGTCGCCCGGGACCCGACGCGTGCCGCTCACCCGAGCAGGGCCTCCACCGCACCGGCGAACACCTCGGTGTGCCGGTCGACGTCGCCGGTGGTGTGGAACGCCGAGAACAGGCTCATGTTGTGGAACGGCGCCAGCAGCACGCCGCGGTTGACCGTCCACAGGTGCAGGAAGGCGTCGAGCTCCTCGTCGACGGCCGCGGCCGCCTCGGCGCCCGTACGCGGCGGCGGGCAGAACCAGTACTCCGCGCGGCAGCCGAGCCGCTGCACGTGCCACGGCAGGCCGTGGGCGTCGATCACGTCCTGGATCCCTGCGGTGAAGCGCTCGGCCAGGGGGATGGCGACGTCGAAGTCCTCGTGACGCAGCGCCGTCGAGAGCGTCGCGCGCACGGCCGCCATGGCCAGGGCCGAGCCGGACAGGGTTCCGCCGACGCCGGCCACGTCGATGTCATGGCCCAGCATCGGCCCCTCGAGCCGGGAGGCCACCTCCGCGGTCATCCCGTAGGCCGCGACGGGGATCCCGCCGCCGATGGGCTTGCCGATCACGACGAAGTCGGGCTCGAGGCCCCAGGCGGCGCTCGCGCCACCCGGCCCCGCGCAGATCGTGTGCGTCTCGTCGTTGACGAGCAGGACCCCGTGCCGCCGGGTGATCTCGCGGACGCCGGCCAGGTAGCCGTCGTCGGGGAGGACGATGCCGATGTTGGTCAGCGCGGGCTCCATCAGCAGGCAGGCGACGTCGCCTTCGGCCAGGCGGGCGTCCAGCGCGTCGAGGTCGTTGAAGGGCACCACCGCGGTGGTCGTGGCGACGTCGACCTGCGGGCCGAGCGCGCCGGGACGGGCCACGACCCGGTCGCCGGCCCGGCCGTGCTCGAGCACGGCCAGGGTCTCGTCGACGGTGCCGTGGTAGCACCAGTCCATGACCGCGATGCGCGGCCGCCCGGTGAGGTGCCGCGCGAAGCGCAGCACGAAGCGGTTGGCGTCGGTCGCGGTCATCGCCATCTGCCACCGGGGGACCCCGAAGCGGCGGCTCAGCTCCGCCGCGACCCACGCCGCGTCGCTGGAGGGGAGCATGGTGGTGATGCCGCGCTCGGTGCGCTCGCGTACGGCCGCGGCGACCGCCGGCAGGCAGTGGCCGGTCATCGATCCGGTGTCACCCAGGCACAGGTCGACGTAGTCGATGCCGTCGACGTCGGTGAAGCGCCCGCCCGCCGCCGAGTCCACGAACAGCGGGAAGGAGCCCGGCCACCGGGTCATCCACGGCATCGGGACGCCGGCCAGCAGGTGCTCGCCTGCCTCGGCCGCGAGCCTGGCCGAAGCCGGGTGCAGGTCGACGAACCGCTGCTCCTCCTCGGCGTGGAGCGCGGCCAGCCGCCTCCGGTCCACGCTCGTCGTCGTCGGGCTCACAGCGCGCTGCCGACGTACTTGGTCTCGAGGTACTCCTCGATGCCCTCGAAGCCGCCCTCGCGGCCGAAGCCCGAGTGCTTCACGCCACCGAAGGGTGCGGCGGGGTTGGAGACGATGCCGGTGTTGATCCCGACCATGCCGAACTCGAGGGCCTCGCTCACCCGGAGCACCCGAGCGTGGTCGCGGGTGAAGACGTAGGCGACCAGGCCGTACTCGGTGTCGTTGGCACGCTCGATCACCTCGTCCTCGTCACGGAAGGTGGCGATGGGGGCGACGGGTCCGAAGATCTCCTCGCGGAAGACGCGCGCCGTCGGAGGTACGTCGACCAGCACCGTGGGCGGGTAGAAGTGACCCGGCCCCTCGGGCACCACACCGCCGACGAGCGCCCGGGCGCCGCCCGAGACGGCGTCGTCCACCAGCTCGTGCACGCCGGCGCGCGCCTTGGCCGTGATCAGCGGGCCCACGTCGACTCCCTCCTCAGTCCCGTCCCCGACCCTGAGTGCTCCCATCCGCTCCGCCATCCGGGCCGAGAACTCCTCGGCGACGGACTCGTGCACCAGGAAGCGGTTGGCCGAGGTGCAGGCCTCGCCGATGTTGCGCATCTTGGCGAGCATCGCGCCGTCGACGGCCGCGTCCACGTCGGCGTCCTCGAAGACGAGGAAGGGCGCGTTGCCGCCGAGCTCCATCGACACCCGCAGCAGCTGGTCGGCGGCCTGCGACACCAGGACCTTGCCCACGCCGGTCGAGCCGGTGAAGGTGAGCTTGCGGAGCCGGGAGTCGCGGATGAGCGGCTCGCACACCCCACCTGAGTCGGTGGTGGTGACGACGTTGAGCACCCCGGCCGGGACGCCGACCTCCTCCAGCAGCGCGGCGAGCGCCAGCATCGTGAGAGGGGTCTCGTGGGCCGGCTTGACCACCATCGTGCACCCGGCCGCGATGGCCGGCCCGATCTTGCGGGTGCCCATCGCGAGCGGGAAGTTCCACGGCGTGATCATCAGGGTCGGACCCACCGGGCCCTTCATCGTGATGAGGCGCGTCGGGCCGGACGGCGCGGGGGAGTAGCGACCGTGGATGCGCACCGCCTCCTCGGAGAACCACCGGAAGAACTCGGCGCCGTAGGTCACCTCCCCCTTCGCCTCGGCGAGCGTCTTGCCCATCTCGAGGGTCATCAGCCGCGCGAAGACGTCGGCGCGCTCGGTGAGCAGCTCGAAGGCGCGGCGCAGGACCTCACCGCGCGTGCGGGGCTCGGTGGCGGCCCACTCCTTCTGCGCAGCGGCCGCGGCCGCGAGCGCCCGCTCGCCGTCGGCCGGCGTCGCGTCGGCGATGCGGGTGAGCACCCGGCCGTCGGCGGGGTTGGTCACCTCGAAGGTGGCGCCCCCGGTGGCGTCCACCCACTCGCCGCCGATGAGGAGCTGGCGGGGCACGGTCTCGATCACGTCAGCCATCACAGCAGCCTCTCACTCGCTCCCGGCCGCTGACTTGTCGAACGCCGCCTCGAAGATGTCGAGGCCCTCCGCCAGGAGGTCGTCACCGATGGCGAGCGGCGGCAGGAAGCGGAACACGTTGCCGAGGGTGCCGCAGGTCAGCGTCACCAGGCCCTCGGCCGAGCAGGCCCGGTGCACGGAGGCGGCGAGCGCTGCGTCCGGCGTACGCCCCGGGCCGTCGCTGACGAGCTCGATCGCCAGCATCGCGCCGCGCCCACGGATGTCGCCCACCCGGTCGGGGTGCCGCTCCGCGAGGGCACGCAGCCGCGGCACGAAGATCGCCTCGATCTCCCTGGCCCGGGCAGGGAGATCGGCCGCCTCCATGGTCTCGATCGCGGCCAGCGCGGCGGCGCAGGCCACCGGGTTGCCGCCGTAGGTCCCGCCCAGGCCGCCGACGTGCACGGAGTCCATCACGTCCGCGCGCCCGGTCACGGCGGCCAGCGGCAGACCGCCCGCCATGCCCTTGGCGGTCGTCACCAGGTCCGGGACGACGCCCTCGTGGTCGCACGCGAACCAGTCGCCGGTGCGCGCGAAGCCCGTCTGGATCTCGTCGGCGATGAAGAGGATCCCGTGCTCGCGGCACCAGTCCGCGACCCGCGGCAGCCAGCCCGGGGGCGGCACGATGAACCCGCCCTCGCCCTGGATCGGCTCGATCAGGACGGCGGCGCAGTTGTCCTCGCCGACCTGGGCGTGCACGGTCGCGACGAACGCGTCGAAGGCCTCGTCGGCGCACGCCTCCGCGCCGCCGGGCCAGCGGTAGGGGTAGGCCATGGGCGAGCGGTAGATCTCACCGGCGAAGGGACCGAAGCCGTGCTTGTAGGGCATGTTCTTCGCCGTCAGCGCCATCGTCAGGTTCGTACGCCCGTGGTAGGCGTGGTCGAACACGACGATCGCGTCGCGCCCCGTGTGGTGCCGGGCCACCTTCACCGCGTTCTCCACCGCCTCGGCGCCGGAGTTGAAGAGGGCCGAGCGCTTCTCGTAGCTGCCCGGGGTGAGCTCCGTGAGCTTCTCGCAGACCGAGACGTACTCCTCGTAGGGGGTGACCATGAAGCAGGTGTGCGTGAAGTCGGCGACCTGCCGCTGCACCGCTTCGACCACCCGCGGCGACGCGTTGCCGACCGTGGTCACGGCGATCCCCGAGCCGAAGTCGATCAGCTGGTTGCCGTCGACGTCGCGCAGGATGCCGCCGCCTGCCTGCTCGACGTAGATCGGCAGCGTCGTGCCGACGCCCGCGGACACGGCTGCCAGCTTGCGAGCCTGCAGCGCCTGCGAGCGCGGACCGGGGATCTCGGTGGCCAGGATCCGTTCTTGGGACAGCGTCATGACCGCTCCTCGATGCCCCACGGGGATCCGTAGCCCTTGGGCTTGGGTGCCGCCAGCAGATCGAGGAACGGTCCCGGCGGCATCGCCTCGGGACCGAGCACACCCGCGCCCGACCAGGTGCCGTCAGCGAGCAGCTCCAGCGCGACCACCGGGTTGATCGCGGTCTGCCACACCACGCACTGGGCGCCGTAGTCGCGCATCGAGTCGGCGTTGTCGACCACGTGGTAGAGGTACGTCGACCTCGGCGCGCCGTCTTTGCCGGTGCCGGTGACGAACACCCCGGCGCAGGTCTTGCCCTCCATGCGCGGCCCGATGGTCGCGGGATCGGGCAGGCAGGCGGCCACGACGTCGCGCGGTGAGACCGTGACCCCCTTGACCGACACCGGCTCCGTCGAGTCGAGTCCGAGGGTGTGAAGCGTGCGCAGGATGGCGATCATCTCCTCGCCCAGGCCGTACTTGAAGGTCACGCGGTCGGCGTCGACCCAGCGCGGCATGAGGAGCACCTCCTCGTGCTCGACGTGCACGCACTCCACCGGTCCGATGCCCTCGGGAAAGTCGAAGACCTCCGGCTCGGAGAAGGGCGGCAACGTGAAGAACCCCGACTCGAGGTCGCCGCCTGCCCTCTTCCGCTCCCACACCACTGGCGGGTTGAGGCACTCCTCGATGATCGTCCACATGGAGAAGCCCGGCGCGAAGACCTCGTTGCCGTCGTCGTCGCGGATCACCAGGTTGGCCCCGTCACGGGTGCCGAGCTCGTCGATGTGGTCGAAGAGCTCGTCGGCGGCGTAGCGGGCGAAGACGTCGGAGAGGCCGGGTTCGACGCCGATGCCGAGGAGGGCCAGGCGTCCGGCGGCCTCCCACGCGGCGGCCTGCGCGAACTGCTCGTCGCCGAGCTTGACCCCGACCTGCTCGTGAGGGGCGTCCGGGTGTGGCACCGACAGGCTCATCGCCATGTCGAGGTAGTCGGCGTCGGCAGCCAGGGCGCCGGTGAAGATCGGCATGACGAACCGCGGGTCGACGGCGTTGAAGACGTGCGTGGCCCGTACGTCGCGGGCGAGCGCAGCCACCGCGCCAGGGTCGGAGGCGTCCACCTGGGCCGCACTGAACCTCTCCTCGCCCGTGCGGCGGCCTCGGGCGGCTGCGACGGTGCGCTCGGCGCGCTCGCGGTCGTAGTCGGCCACCACCCACGCCTCGAAGAAGTCGCGCTCGACGGCGATCCGGGCGGCTGCGTCACCGACGCCACCGGCGCCGACCATGAGCACGCGCATCGGACCCGACCCCGATTCGGGGATCGATTCAGGCATGGGTCACTCCTTGACCTTGGACGCCCGGACCGAGCTCACGAACTGCGCACCGACCACCAGCAGGACGGCGATCACGAACATCGAGAAGCCGATCACGTTGGCCTCTGCGGGGATGCCGCGGCGCGAGGCGACGTAGACGAACTTGGGGAACGTGTTCTCGTTGCCGGAGACGAAGTTGGTGATGATGAAGTCGTCGAAGGACAGCGAGAAGGCGAGCATGGCGGCGCCCAGGATGCCGGGCAGGATCAGCGGGAAGGTCACCTTCCAGAAGGTCTGCATCGGGCTGGCGTAGAGGTCCTGGGCAGCCTCCTCGATCCGGGGGTCGAGGGACTGGATGCGGGCCCGGACCGTGACCACCACGAAGCTCAGGCAGAACATGATGTGGGAGAAGACGATCGTGGTGAAGCCGAGGTCGATGCCGATGTTGGCGAAGCCCTGCACGAAGATCGTCAGCAGAGCCGCGCCCATCACGATCTCGGGCGTGGCCATGGGCACGAAGATCAGCACGTTGCTGGCCGACTTGCCCCGGAAGCGGTAGCGGACCATGGCCAGTGCCATCAGCGTGCCCAGGACCGTGGCCACCACCGTGGAGATCGCCCCGACCTGCAGCGAGGTCACCAGCGACCCGCAGACGCCCGGCACCCCGCACGGGTCCTGCCAGTGCTCCCAGGTGAAGCCCTGCCACACGATGTTGGTCTTGCCGTGGTCGTTGAACGAGAAGGCAAACGTGTAGGCGACCGGCAGGAAGAGGTAGAGCAGCACCAGGATCGCGGACAGGATCGCGAAGTGGTTGGCAAGCCAGACCTGGGCGCGCTTGGCGGCCGAGGGCCGGTAGGCGGTCGAGCGGGCGCTCGTGGCGCTGGCCGGGGGACTCGTCGTGCTCACCTCACACCAGCTCCTCGGTGCCGAAACGGCGTACGTAGAGGAAGACCATCACGAGGATCGCGGCCATCAACGTGAACGACAGCGCGGCCGCCACCGGGTAGCCGCCCGGGATGGCCAGGAACTGGTCGTTGATGACGTTGCCGACCATCTTCCCGCGCTGCGGGCCGAGCAGCTCCATGTTGACGAAGTCGCCGGCCGCGGGGATGAAGGTCAGAAGCGTCCCGGCCAGCACGCCGGGCATCGACATCGGCAGCGTCACGGTGCGGAACGTCGTGAACCCGTTGGCGTACAGGTCGCCGCCGGCCTCGATCACGCGCGGGTCGGCGCGTTCGAGCGAGGCGTAGATCGGCAGCACCATGAAGGGCAGGAAGTTGTAGGTCAGGCCGGCGATCACCGCGACGGGTGTGTTGATGATGTTGCCGCCGGGCAGCAGGTGCAGGAAGTTGAGGGTGCCGGCCACCCACCCCTCGTCGGCCAGGATCTGCGACCACGCGAACGTGCGCAGGATGAACGAGGTGAAGAAGGGCGCGATGACGCAGATCATCATGAGGTTGCGCCAGCGCCCGGCCTTGAACGCCATCGCGTAGGCGAGCGGGTAGGCCACGACGAAGGCCAGCAGCGTCGCCAGGCCGGCATAGAGGAAGGACCGCGCGAAGTGCGGCGCGTAGTCGGTGAGCGCGCTGGCGTAGTTGTCGAGGTTGACGTCGCGGTAGTAGTACCCGGGGAAGCCCGGATAGCGGCTCTGCAGGCTGACCGACGCCAGCTGGACCAGCGGCAGGAGGAAGAACACGCCGAGCCACAGTGCGCCCGGGAGCAGCAGCACGTACGCCGTCCAGCTGCGCTTCGTGGCCCGGGGAGCGGGCGCGGCCGGGTCGGCTCCCGGGTCGACGGCCGCGTGCGCGAGGGCCGTCATGCTGCATCCCGTGACGTGCTCATGCGGGCACCCCGAACGCGTGCCCGGCGTTCCAGGTCAGCCAGACCTCGTCCCCGGGTCGGAGGTCGAGCGGTTCGACGTCGAGGTTCTGCTCGTAGCAGCTCCACGTCGTGCCGCTCGGCATGTCGACCAGGTAGCTGGTGGCGACCCCTAGGAAGGACACGTCGCGCACCACCCCCTTGACGTCGTTGCCGGCTCCCTCGGGCTGGGTGCGCGACACGGTGACCTTCTCCGGTCGGACGCCGAACAGGACCTCGCCGTCGTGAACCTGCGAGCGGGACTTGAGGATCTTCACGGGTGTGCCGAGCACGTCGGCGACGATGTGGTCGCCGTCGGTGTCCTTGATGATGCCGACGCCGGTGTTGGCCTGGCCGAGGAAGTTCGCGACGAACCGCGTGCGCGGCAGGTCGTACAGCGCCGCCGGTGCGCCGAGCTGCTCGATGTGGCCCCTGTTCATCACCGCGACCGTGTCGGCCATGGTCATGGCCTCCTCCTGGTCGTGGGTGACGTGGATGAAGGTCAGTCCGACCTCTGTCTGGATGCGCTTGAGCTCCACCTGCATCTCGCGCCGCAGCTTGAGGTCGAGGGCACCGAGCGGCTCGTCGAGCAGCAGCACCTCGGGGTGGTTGACCAGGGCCCGCGCCAGCGCCACCCGCTGCTGCTGGCCGCCCGAGAGCTGGGAGGGCTTGCGCGTGGCGAAGCCCGACATCTGCACCAGCTCGAGGGCGTCGTCGGTCCGCTTGGCCGTGTCGGCAGCCTTGCGGCGCTTGGGGCCGAAGGCCACGTTGTCGCGGATGTTGAGGTGGGGGAAGAGCGCGTAGGACTGGAACACGGTGTTGACCGGACGCTCGTAGGGGCGCGACCCGGTGAGGTCGGTGTCCCCGATCAGCACCCGGCCGGCCGTGGGCTGCTCGAGCCCGGCGATCATCCGCAGGGTGGTGGTCTTGCCGCAGCCCGACGGGCCGAGCAGGGCGAAGAAGGAGCCTCGGGGGACGTGGAGGTCGATGTCGTCGACCGCGGTGAAGTCGCCGAAGGTCTTGGTCACGCTCTCGAGCTGGAGGTCGCCGCTCGCCTCGCGGAATCCGGCCATGTCAGTTCCCCATCACCTTCGTGGACCACAGGTCGGCGTACTCGATGTCCTCGTCGGGGCTGAGCACCCGGAAGGCCTGGATGTTGTTGTCCGCGATGTACTCGGCGGTGGGGAAGATGAAGGGGCTCTCGGCCAGGTCCGGGTCGATCTTCTCCATCTCGGCCTGGGCGCCGTCGACCGGGCACACGTAGTTGACCCAGGCGGCCACCTGGGCGGCGACGGCCGGGTCGTAGTAGTAGTCCATCAGCAGCTGGGCGTTGCTGCGATGCGTGGAGGTGATCGGCACCATCAGGTTGTCCGACCACAGCGTGCCGCCGGACTCGGGGATGGTGAACGTCCAGCTGGGGTCCTCGGTGTCGAAGGCCAGGACGAAGATGTCGCCGCTCCAGGTGATCCCGGCCACCGCGTTGCCGCTGGTGAGGTCCTCCATGTAGGAGTTGCCCTTCACCTTGCGGATGTAGCCCTCCTCGATCTTCTGCTCGATGAAGTCGAGGGCGCTCTCGAACTCCGCCCGGCCCCAGTCGCTGTCGATGTCGACGCCCTGCGACTGCATGACGAGACCGGCGGTGTCACGGAACTCCGAGAGCACCACGATGCGGCCCTTGAGGTCGTCGGCCCAGAGGTCGTCGAGCGACTTCAGCTCTCGGCCCACCTTGTCCCTGTTGTAGCCGATGCCGGCGAAGCCGCTCTGCCAGGTGATCGAGTGCTGGCGGCCCGGATCGAAGGACACGTCCTTGAGCGGCTGCAGGAGGTTGCTCACCACGTTGGGCATCTGGATCAGCTCCAGAGGCTGGCAGAGCTGGTCGCGGATGACCCGCGCGGCCATCCAGTCGGTCAGGGTGATGATGTCGCGGTCGATGGTCTGGCCGGCGCGTAGCTGCGGCCCGACCTTGGCGTAGTAGGAGTCGTTGTCGTCGATGTCCTCGCTGTAGCTGACCTCGATGCCCGTCTTCTCCATGAAGGCCTCGAGGGTCGGCGACTTCGTCTCCTTGCCGTTCATGTCGAGGTACGCCGTCCAGTTGGCCCACTTGAGGACCTTCTCGGAGTCCGAGACGTCCTTCGGCAGCTTGAGGCTCGCCGGACCTCCGGAGGGCGGTGCGGGCGGGGCGCAGCCGGTCAGCGCGAGGCCGGTGCCGGCAGCGAGGCCGGTGCCGAGGAGTGCTCGACGGCTCAGGCCGCCGGTCGCAACCGAGGCGAGAGCAGCCGCCGGCGGCGACATCGGCTGCCGTCGCCGGCGCGGGATCGGTGTCATCAGTTCAGTCCTCCGGTCAGCCCTGAGTCACTCTGGTGTGGTGCAGGGTCAGCTCTCGATGTTGGCCATCACGTGCTTGATCCGGGTGTAGTCCTCGAACCCGTACATCGACAGGTCCTTGCCGTACCCGGACTTCTTGTAGCCGCCGTGCGGCATCTCGGCGACGAGCGGGATGTGCGTGTTGATCCACACGCAGCCGAAGTCGAGGGCCCTGGACATCCGCATCGCACGTCCGAAGTCCTTGGTCCAGACCGACGACGCGAGGCCGTAGTCGACGCCGTTGGCCCACCGGATCGCCTCGTCCTCGTCGGTGAAGCGCTGCACGGTGATGACCGGACCGAAGATCTCGTTCTGGATGGCGTCGTCGTCCTGGCGCAGACCCGAGAGGACGGTGGGCTCGAGGTAGAAGCCGTCGCCCAGGTCGGTGCGGCGGTTGCCGCCGGCCGACACGGTCGCGTGCGACGGGAGGTTCTCGATGAAGCCGCTGACGCGGGCCAGCTGGTTGGCGTTGTTCACCGGGCCGAAGAGCGCGTCCTCGTCGTCGGGGAGCCCCACCGACGCCGAGCTCCGGGCGTAGTCGGTGAGCGCCGCGACGAAGTCGTCGTGGATGTGCGGTGCCGCGAGCACACGGGTGGCCGCGGTGCAGTCCTGTCCGGCGTTGAAGTAGCCGGCCACGCCGATGCCCTCGACGGCCGCCTCGATGTCGGCGTCGTCGAAGACGACGACGGGTGCCTTGCCGCCGAGCTCGAGGTGCACCCGCTTGAGGTTCGGCGCCGCGCTGGCCGCGACCTCGGCGCCGGCACGCACCGACCCGGTGATGGCGACCAGGCTGGGGGTGGGGTGCTCGACGAGGAGACGACCGGTCTCGCGGTCGCCGGTGACGACGTTGAGCGTGCCGGCGGGGAGGAACTCCGAGGCGAGCTCGGCCAGGCGCAACGTGCTCTCGGGAGTGGTGTCGCTCGGCTTGAGGACGACCGTGTTGCCGGCCGCGAGTGCCGGACCGATCTTCCACACAGCCATCAGCAGCGGGTAGTTCCACGGCGTCACCTGCCCGACGACGCCGATCGGCTCCCGCCGCACCCACGAGGTGTGGCCGGCGAGGTACTCCCCGGCCGCCTTGCCCTCCAGGACGCGCGCCGCGCCGGCGAAGAAGCGGAGCTGGTCGACCATAGGAGGGATCTCCTCGCTCGCGGTGAGCGCCTTGATCTTCCCGGTGTTCTCGGACTCGAGGGCGATGAGCTCCTCGGCGTGCGACTCGATCGCGTCGGCGAACTTCAGCAGCGCCTGCTGGCGCTCGCTGGGCGTCGTACGCCCCCACTCGCCGAAGGCCGTGTCCGCCGCTGCGTACGCCGCGTCCACCTCCTCGGCGCCGCTCAGAGGAGCGTGGGCGACGACCTGCCCGGTCGCCGGGTTGACGACGTCACTCGTGGCGCCGGAATCGGCGTCGACATAGGCGCCGCCGATGAAGTTGCGCAGCGTGCGGGGGCTGGTCACGTGTCGTCCTTCCGGTCGAGTGCGGTGAAGGGAGAGTAGGACGGGAGACGGACCGATCGCCATAGCGAACGGCAAAGAAAGTGCGGGAATCGCGGAAATCGCCGCGTGGAATTGCGGAATCCGCGTTCGACGGGTTGCGGACCCGGGGCCCGGCACAGCACCATGGGCCGCATGAACGACGGAGCTGTGCGCCTCGATGCGACCGCGAAGCGGATCATCGAGCTCCTCCAGGAGGACGGCCGCATCTCCTATGCCGCGATCGCCAAGGCGGTGGGTCTCTCGGAGGCCGCTGCCCGCGCGCGGGTCCAGAAGCTGCTCGACTCCGAGATCATGCAGATCGTCGCCGTCACCGATCCGACCCAGGTGGGATTCACCCGCCAGGCGATGATCGGCGTGCGCACCGAGGGCGACCTCACGAAGGTGGGGGACCGGCTCGCCGAGCTCACCGAGGTCGACTACGTCGTGACGACGGCCGGCAGCTTCGACCTCCTCGTCGAGGTGGTGTGCGAGGACGATCCGCACCTGCTCGACGTCATCCGTCAGGTCCGAGAGCTCGAGGGAGTGGTCTCCTCGGAGACCTTCGTCTACCTCAAGCTCAACAAGCAGCACTACAACTGGGGAACGAGATGAGCCTCCCATCGTTCGAGGGCGAGTCCTTCGACTACCAGACCGCCGGTCGCGACCACCTGTGGTTGCACTTCACGCGGCACTCGACCTACGAGAAGGGCGGCGAGATGCCGCTCATCGTCAAGGGGGAGGGGCACAAGATCTGGGACAGCCACGGCCGCGAGTACATCGACGGCCTGGCCGGCCTGTTCGTGGTCCAGGTCGGCCACGGCCGCGAGGAGCTGGCCGAGGCGGCCGCCAAGCAGGCCAAGGAGCTGGCGTTCTTCCCGCTGTGGTCCTTCGCCCACCCGCGCGCCGTCGAGCTCGCCGACCGGATCGCCGCGATGGCCCCGGGCGACCTCAACCGCGTCTTCTTCACCACCGGCGGCGGCGAGGCGGTCGAGTCGGCCTGGAAGCTCGCCAAGCAGTACTTCAAGCTCACCGGCAAGCCCAACAAGCACAAGGTGATCTCCCGGGCCGTCGCCTACCACGGCACGCCGCAGGGCGCGCTGTCCATCACCGGCATCCCCCCGCTGAAGGAGATGTTCGAGCCGCTGGTCCCGGGCGCCCACAAGGTGCCCAACACCAACTTCTACCGTCGCCCCGACTACCTGGGCGACGACGAGAAGGCGTTCGGCCGGTGGGCCGCCGACCGGATCGCGGAGGCGATCGAGTTCGAGGGTCCCGACACCGTCGCCGCCGTGTTCCTCGAGCCGGTGCAGAACGCCGGTGGCTGCTTCCCGCCCCCGCCGGGCTACTTCGAGCGGGTCCGCGAGATCTGCGACCAGTACGACGTACTGCTCGTCTCCGACGAGGTCATCTGCGCCTTCGGCCGGGTGGGGGAGATGTTCGGCGCCGCCGAGTTCGGCTACCAGCCCGACATCATCACCTGCGCCAAGGGCATGACCTCGGGCTACTCGCCCATCGGCGCGATGATCGCCAGCGACCGGCTGTTCGAGCCGTTCAAGACCGGCACGACCGCGTACGCCCACGGCTACACGTTCGGTGGCCACCCCGTCTCGTCGGCCGTGGCCCTGGCCAACCTCGACATCTTCGAGCGCGAGGGCCTGGTCGACCACGTCCAGCAGAACGGGCCGGCCTTCCGGGCGACGCTCGAGAAGCTGCTCGACATCCCGATCGTCGGCGACGTCCGCGGACACGGCTACTTCTACGGCATCGAGCTCGTCAAGGACCGCGAGACCAAGGAGACCTTCGACGACGCCGAGTCCGAGCGCCTGCTGCGCGGCTACCTCTCGGGTGCGCTGTGGCAGGCGGGGCTCTACTGCCGCGCCGACGACCGCGGCGACCCGGTCATCCAGCTCGCGCCGCCGCTGATCATCGGCCAGCCGGAGTTCGACGACATCGAGCAGCGGCTGCGCTCAGTGCTGACCGGGGCGCTCGACCACCTGTAGATGGCGCTGTGCTTTTGGCGCTCGCTCCGCTCGCGCGTGCTCCCCGCCCCTGAAGACGTCGTCTTCCCTCCTCGCTCGACGGCGCTGCCTCGCTGCGCTCGTCACGCTTGCTCGCTCGTCAGTCCAGACGACGTCGGGCGGGGTGCGCTGTGGCTGAGGCAGTCCGACCGCCTGGCACGAAGGAAGGTCATCGGTGCGCAGCGAGCGCCCAACAGCCGGGGCGCCGAGCACTCGCGAGCGGAGCGAGCGACAATAAGCCAGTGAACGACGCCGTACGCCCTGCCCGCCCGCACCACAAGCTCACCGACGACGGGCGTCGCATGCGCGAGGTCCTGACCTACTCGCGCCGGGGCAGCCGGTTCACCCCCCGACAGGCCGAGGCGTGGGCCGCGCACCAGGCCGACTGGGTCATTCCCGACGAGGCCGTCGACCGGCCCGACTTCTCACTGACCGAGCGCTTCGGGCGCGACGCGCCGCTGATCGTCGAGATCGGGTCCGGGGTCGGGGAGGCGACGGCGGTCCTGGCGGCCGCGCGTCCCGACCACAACGTCCTCGCCCTGGAGGTCTGGCTCCCCGGCGTGGCCGACTCGCTGTGGCGAGTGGCCGAGGCGGGCGCCGACAACGTCCGCTTCTGCTCGGTCGACGCCGTGTGGTCGCTCGAGCACCTCCTCGCCCCGGCCAGCCTTGCCGAGGTCTGGACGTTCTTCCCCGACCCGTGGCGCAAGACCAAGCACCACAAGCGCCGCCTGGTCAACCCCGTCAACGCCGCCCTCATCTCCTCCCGCCTCGTGCCGGGCGGCGCGTGGCGCCTGGCCACGGACTGGGCCGACTACGCCGAGCAGATGGCCGAGGTCCTCGACGCCGAGCCCACTCTCGAGGGCGGTCAGGTGCCGCGCTGGGCCGAGCGCCCGGTGACGCGCTTCGAGCGCAAGGGGGTCGAGGTCGGTCGCGAGATCACCGACTTCCTCTACCGACGGTCAGCCTGAACGCCTCAGTCGATGACCAGTCCGGCTTCGCGCAGGACGTGCTCGAGGCGTAGCCGCTCGGCCTCGTGGTCGGGCCCCTCCCTCACGTCGCTCAACGTGTCGGGCACGCCCAGCGCCTGGGCCGCCTGGATCAGGAGGTCCTCGTACGCTGCTGCGGCACCGCGTCGCTTGGCCATCGTGGTGCCCGGCTCGGGTGCCCTCACCTCGGCGTGCAGCCGCCGCAGCGCACGAGCCACGTCCTCGATCGCGGGACCGTCCGGAGCCACCGGTGACGGCGAGAGGCGTTCCCGAACCCGACGGTGGACCCGCGAGATCTCGTCCTGGCACAGGAACGCGCCGAACGCGATGCCCAGCATCAGCGTGCAGAGGACGAGCGCGACCACCCCGGCCATCCTTCGACGGTAGGTCCGCCCGCGGCCTACGGCAAGCAGTGCTAGCCGCCCAGGATGCCCAGCTCCTCGTCGACGTAGGGGTCGTGCTCCCCGAGGGCGTCGAGCTCGGTCCGCAGCGCGAGCTGCATCTCCCGCGCCCTCTCCGTGTGGCCGAGGTGTCGCAGCGACCATGCCACCATCCACCGGGCGACCCGGGTGCGCGCGTCGTCGCCGATCCGCTCGCGGGCGGTGAGGGCGTCCTCGAACGCGGCGAGGGCGGCCCCGTGGTCGCCGGCGTCCGCGTGCGACATGCCGATGTTGTTGAGGATCGAGGCGTCCCAGTCGCGCGCAGCCCTCGCCGAGGCCGTGCGGGCGCGGGCGAGCGCCGCGTGCTGGGCCGCCAGCTGCTCGGTCGGCTCGACCACCAGGGCGACCATGTGCAGGGCGTCCACCTCGAGCTCCTCCAGCCCGGCCCGCGCAGCAGCTCCGGCCGCCGCCTCGAAGCGCGGCCGCGCAGCCGCCGAGCTGCCGGCCGAGCGCAGCAGGCGCCCGCGCTCGAGCTCGACGCGCACCCGCGACTCGGCGTCGCCGGCGACCAGGTCGTCCAGCACCGCGTGCCCCTCGTCGTACCTCTCCTGGAGCCCGAGCGCCCGCGCCACCTGCGTCCACGCGTGCGTCGCCACGGGTTCTGCCGTCGTGGCGGCGAGGTCCCGGAAGCGCTGCTCGCTGGCCGCCGGGTCCTCGAAGTCCCAGACGTGCCGCAGGTCGGTCGGCATGTCCGGATCCTAGGGCTCGACAGGCGTCGGTCCCCCTATCCTCGTCGCGTGCGAGTGCCGGGACGAGGCGTGGGAGCGCCGCTGCTGGCCGCGCTAGCCCTGTGCGCGGGATGCACCGGCACCGGCGGGTCGCCCGCGGCCGACGACAGCAGGACCCCGACGACCGATGCCACCACAGGTGCGACCGAGGCGCTGCGCGAGCGCTGCCTCTCCGCGATCCCCGAGGACGCGCCGCTCGAGGCGCTGACCCTCCGGGGCAGGACTGGCGGCGACATCGAGGCTGCCCGCATGGGGCCGGACACCAACGACCGGGTCGCGATCCTACTGCCGCAGGTCGGCGGGATGTGCGGATGGGGCCGCTGGGCCGCGGCGGCCGCCGAGCAGACCGGGCTCACCTCGCTCCTGGTCAACCCGTGCGGCTACGGCGAGTCCGTGTGCACCCAGGAGGAGGACGCGGACGCGCTCAACGAGGTGAGCGCAGCGATCGACCTCGCCCGGCGTGACCTCGGCGCCGAGCGGGTCGTCCTGCTCGGTACGTCGATGGGCGGGTCGCTGACCGTCATCGCGGTCGCCCGGGGCGCCGACGTCGACGGGTGGGCCGACGTGTCCGGGCCCTCCGCATGGGATGGGGTCCGGCTGGTCACGCTCGCCACGGCGCTCCCGCCCGACGGCCTGGTGGTGATGGCACCGAGCGACGGTGAGCAGGCCTTCGATGCCGCCGCGCACCTGGCTCGGTCCGCCGGCGTACCCTTCGTGGCGGGCAGGAACGGCCATGGCTGGGAGCTGCTCGTCGACCCCGTCAACGGATCCCTGACCCGCATCGGTCGCCGCCTGCTGGACCTGGCGGAGGGCCGGCCCGGGGCCTGACCAGCTCGGCTCGGCCCCGTTCCCCGCTGCGATTTGGCGTGGGCGTGCGGTGTCTGCCAAGATGTTCCGGTTGCTCCGGCGGGTCGCCGGGGTGCGGCAACCTTGACTTCTGAATCGCGTCTCCTTTGATCGAAACAGTCGTCTGTGTGCGCCGCACCGGATCAAGAACTCTTGATCGGAGACCCGACCAGATCCGACGACCGTCGGGTGCCACCCAGAGCTGCACCACTTCCCAGGCGGGAAGTGTCGCGAGAAACATGCGCGACACGCCCGACCGCGGGGGTCGGAGGGTGGAGGAGAGACAGGCGGCACAGGCCCACCGGGGGTCGAGTGCCGAAACAGACCAGGCGTACGAGATCGAAGAGGACGAGAGAGACCTATGGCGGGACAGAAGATCCGCATCAGGCTCAAGGCCTATGACCACGAGGTGATCGACACCTCGGCGCGGAAGATCGTGGACACCGTCACCCGTACGGGTGCGAAGGTCGCCGGCCCTGTGCCGCTGCCGACCGAGAAGAACGTGTACTGCGTCATCCGTTCGCCCCACAAGTACAAGGACTCCCGCGAGCACTTCGAGATGCGCACCCACAAGCGCCTGATCGACATCATCGACCCGACGCCGAAGACCGTCGACTCGCTGATGCGTCTCGACCTGCCTGCCGGTGTCGACATCGAGATCAAGCTCTGAGGCGCGACATGGCAAAGACTTTCGAACGCAACGTGAAGGGCCTGCTGGGCACCAAGCTCGGCATGACCCAGCTCTGGGACGAGAACAACAAGGTCGTCCCCGTGACCGTGATCGCCGCGAGCACCAACGTGGTCACCCAGGTCCGCCAGCCCGAGGTGGACGGCTACAACGCCATCCAGGTCGGCTACGGCGAGATCGAGGCCCGCAAGGTCAACTCGCCCGAGGCCGGTCACTTCACCAAGGCCGGGGTCACCCCGCGCCGCCACGTGGCCGAGATCCGCACGGCTGACGCCGCCACCTACACGGTGGGCCAGGAGCTCGGTGTCGACACCTTCGCCGCCGGCGAGGAGATCGACGTCACCGGCACCAGCAAGGGCAAGGGATTCGCGGGCGTCATGAAGCGCCACGGCTTCCACGGTGTCGGCGCCTCGCACGGTGCCCACCGCAACCACCGCAAGCCGGGTTCCATCGGTGCCTGCGCCACGCCGGGCCGCGTGTTCAAGGGCACGCGCATGGCCGGCCGCATGGGCAACGACACGGTCACCACGCAGAACCTGACGGTCCACGCCGTCGACGCCGAGAAGGGACTCATCCTCCTCAAGGGCGCCGTCCCCGGCCCCCGAGGTGGTCTCGTGGTCCTCCGCTCGGCCGCCAAGAGCACCGCCGTTTCTGGCAAGGAGGCCTGAGCATGGCTGTCAAGACCGTCAAGGTTGATCTGCCTGCCGAGATCTTCGACGTCGAGGTCAACATCCCGTTGATCCACCAGGTCGTCGTCGCGCAGCAGGCTGCTGCTCGTCAGGGCACGCACGCCACCAAGACCCGCGCCGACGTGCGCGGTGGTGGCCGCAAGCCCTACAAGCAGAAGGGCACCGGCCGCGCCCGCCAGGGCTCGACCCGCGCGCCACAGTTCGCCGGTGGTGGCGTCGTCCACGGCCCGCAGCCGCGCAGCTACGACCAGCGCACCCCCAAGAAGATGAAGGCCGCCGCCCTGCGCGGTGCCCTCTCCGACCGGGCCCGCAACGACCGCGTCCACGTGGTCGAGGCCCTCGTGTCGGGCGACAAGCCCTCCACCAAGGCCGCGCTGGCCTCGCTCGTCTCGCTGACCGACCGCGTGGGCTACCTCGTGGTGCTCGAGCGCTCCGACGCGATCACCTGGCTCTCGCTGCGCAACGCGCCCGAGGTCCACATCGTCGCCGTCGACCAGCTCAACACCTACGACGTGCTCAACGCCGACGACATTGTCTTCACCAAGGGTGCCTACGACGCCTTCGTGGGCGGCGCATCTGCCTCCACGACCAAGGTCGAGAAGCCCGTGGCGGCTGAGAAGCCCGCCAAGGACGAGACGCCCGCCGACGCCCCGGCCCTGCCGGCAGGCGCCAAGGCTCCGCTCAAGAGCGGCAAGGCCCCCAAGGGCCACGAGGTCCTCGGCAAGCAGTCGGGTGTCTACCTCCTCGAGGGCGACGCGGGCTACGACGACGCCGCTGGTGACTTCTGGTTCAAGTCCGCAGAGGACGCCGAGGCCGCAGGCCTGACCCGTGACGAGAAGAAGGAGGACGACAAGTGAGCACCCTGCACAAGGACCACCGCGACGTCCTGATCGCCCCGGTCGTCTCGGAGAAGAGCTACGGCCTCCTCGACGCCAACAAGTACACCTTCATCGTCCACCCGGACGCCAACAAGACCGAGATCAAGATCGCGGTCGAGAAGGTCTTCGACGTCAAGGTCACCTCGGTCAACACCATCAACCGCCAGGGCAAGACGCGCCGCACCAAGTACGGCCTGGGCAAGCGCCCCAACACCAAGCGCGCGATCGTCAGCCTCGCCGAGGGCCACCGCATCGACATCTTCGGAGGTCCGGTCTCCTGACCGGGCTCCTGACTAGGAACTGATAATGGCTATCCGCAAGTACAAGCCGACCACCCCGGGCCGTCGTGGCTCGTCGGTGGCCGACTTCGTCGAGATCACCCGGACCACGCCCGAGAAGTCGCTGACGCGTCCGCTGCCCAAGAACGGCGGCCGCAACAACCAGGGCCGGATCACCACCCGTCACAAGGGTGGCGGTCACAAGCGTGCCTACCGCATCATCGACTTCCGTCGCTACGACAAGGACGGCGTGCCGGCCAAGGTCGCTCACATCGAGTACGACCCCAACCGCACCGCTCGCATCGCGCTGCTCCACTACGCCGACGGCGAGAAGCGCTACATCGTGGCGCCCAAGGGCCTCGAGCAGGGCACGGCCGTCGAGGCCGGTCCCAACGCCGACATCAAGCCCGGCAACAACCTCCCGCTGCGCAACATCCCGGTCGGTACGACCATCCACTGCGTGGAGCTTCGTCCGGGCGGCGGCGCCAAGATCGCCCGCTCGGCCGGCAACTCCGCCCAGCTGGTCGCCCGCGAGGGAAGCCGCGCGACGCTGCGCCTGCCCTCGGGCGAGATGCGCTTCGTCGACGTGCGCTGCCGCGCGACGATCGGTGAGGTCGGCAACGCCGAGCAGTCCAACATCAACTGGGGCAAGGCCGGCCGCATGCGGTGGAAGGGCGTTCGCCCGACCGTCCGCGGTGTCGTCATGAACCCGGTCGACCACCCGCACGGTGGTGGTGAGGGCAAGACGTCCGGTGGTCGCCACCCCGTCTCCCCCTGGGGCAAGCCCGAGGGCCGTACGCGCAAGCGCAAGGCCAGCGACTCCCAGATCATCCGTCGTCGCAAGTCCGGCAAGGGTAGGAAGTAACCGACATGCCTCGCAGCCTGAAGAAGGGCCCCTTCATCGACGACCACCTTCAGAAGAAGGTGGACGCCGAGAACGCGAAGGGCAGCCACAACGTCATCAAGACCTGGTCGCGCCGGTCGATGATCGTGCCCGACATGATCGGTCACACCATCGCCGTGCACGACGGTCGCAAGCACGTCCCTGTCTTCGTGACCGACTCCATGGTCGGCCACAAGCTCGGGGAGTTCGCCCCCACCCGCACCTACCGCGGGCACGTCAAGGAAGACCGGAAGGGACGCCGTCGATGAGCACCACCGAGCGCAGCCGCACCAGTGCGCGCCGCGAGTCGCTGCTCGGCGACCAGCCGGGCGCGTTCGCCAGCGCACGCTACGTGCGGATCACCCCGATGAAGGCCCGCCGTGTCGTCGACATGGTCCGCGGCCTCCAGGTCGACGAGGCCCTGACCCTGCTGCAGTTCGCGCCGCAGGCCGCCTCCGAGACCGTCTACAAGGTGCTGGAGAGCGCCGTCGCCAACGCGGAGACGACTGAGGGCCTCAACCGGGCCGACCTCGTCCTCTCCGTCGCCATGGTCGACGAGGGCCCGACGATGAAGCGTTGGCGTCCGCGTGCCCAGGGCCGTGCCACCCGCATCAACAAGCGCACGAGCCACATCACCCTCGCGGTGCAGCCGGCCGACGCGCTGACCACCGCCAAGCAGGGCAAGAACGGCCGTGCCACGAAGAACGGAAGGAGTGCCTGATGGGCCAGAAGATCAACCCGAACGGCTTCCGCCTGGGCATCTCCACCGACCACAAGAGCCGTTGGTACGCCGACAAGCTCTACAAGTCGTACGTCGGCGAGGACGTCGCGATCCGCAAGCTGCTCTCCAAGGGCATGGAGCGGGCCGGCATCTCCAAGGTCGAGATCGAGCGCACCCGTGACCGCGTCCGTGTGGACATCCACACCGCGCGTCCCGGCATCGTGATCGGTCGCCGAGGCGCCGAGGCCGACCGCATCCGCGGCGAGCTCGAGAAGCTCACCGGCAAGCAGGTCCAGCTCAACATCCTCGAGGTCAAGAACCCCGAGATCGACGCGCAGCTGGTCGCCCAGGGTGTCGCCGAGCAGCTCTCGGGTCGTGTGCAGTTCCGCCGCGCGATGCGCAAGGCGATGCAGACCTCGATGCGCTCGGGTGCCAAGGGCATCCGGATCCAGTGCTCGGGTCGTCTCAACGGCGCCGAGATGTCGCGTACGGAGTTCTACCGCGAGGGCCGCGTGCCCCTGCACACCCTCCGTGCCGACATCGACTACGGCTTCTACGAGGCCAAGACCACCTTCGGCCGCATCGGTGTGAAGGTCTGGATCTACAAGGGCGAGGTCGCCGGCACCCGTGCCGAGCGCCAGGCCCAGCAGGCCGCCCGCGCCGGTGCCCCCGGTCGCGGCGGCGGCCGTCCCACCACCCGTGGCGCCGACCGCCCGAGCCGTGGCTCGCGCGGCGACCGCGCTCCTCGCACCGAGGGCACCGACGCCCCGGCTGTCGAGGCAGCACCGAGCGCCGGACAGGAGGCCTGACCTCATGTTGATGCCCCGTCGCGTCAAGCACCGCAAGCAGCACCACCCCAAGCGCCGTGGCGTTGCGAAGGGCGGCACCTCGCTGGCCTTCGGTGACTTCGGCATCCAGGCGGTCGAGGGTCACTACGTGACCAACCGACAGATCGAGTCGGCTCGTATCGCCATGACCCGTCACATCAAGCGTGGTGGAAAGGTCTGGATCAACATCTACCCGGACCGCCCGCTGACCAAGAAGCCCGCCGAGACCCGCATGGGTTCCGGCAAGGGCTCCCCCGAGTGGTGGGTTGCCAACGTCAAGCCCGGCCGCGTCATGTTCGAACTCTCCGGTGTCGACGAGGTGACTGCTCGTGAGGCCATGCGCCGCGCGATGCACAAGCTTCCGATGAAGTGCCGGTTCATCTCCCGAGAGGCCGGTGAATTCTGATGGCTACCAAGCTGAACGCCCACGAGCTCGACGAGCTCAACGCCACCGACCTGGAGGCGAAGCTGCGCGAGGCCAAGGAGGAGCTGTTCAACCTCCGGTTCCAGGCGGCCACCGGCCAGCTGGACAGCCACGGCCGGCTCCGCACGGTCAAGAAGGACATCGCCCGCATCTACACCGTGGTCCGCGAGCGCGAGCTCGGGATCCGCACCACGCCGGGCGCGAACACTGAAGAGGCGAAGGCATGAGCGACACCAACGACCAGGACACCACCGAGCAGCGCAACCAGCGCAAGGTCCGTGAGGGCCTCGTCGTCAGCGACAAGATGGACAAGACCATCGTCGTCGCCGTCGAGGACCGCGTGAAGCACGCCCTCTACGGCAAGGTCCTGCGCAAGACGTCGCGCCTCAAGGCTCACGACGAGACCAACACCTGCGGCATCGGCGACCGGGTCCTGATCATGGAGACCCGTCCGCTGTCCGCCACCAAGCGCTGGCGCCTCGTCGAGGTCCTCGAGAAGGCCAAGTGATCCATCGGTGAGGTGAGCCCCGCTCGCCCCGCCCAGGTCCACCCAGCGAAGAACCCCACCAGTTCGGCCAGGCTCCCGCCCCGCGAGGGCGTGAGAACCAGCTCGACAACCAGGAGAAACCAATGATCCAGCAGGAGTCGCGACTCAAGGTCGCCGACAACACCGGTGCGAAGGAAATCCTCTGCATCCGTGTTCTCGGTGGCTCTGGCCGTCGCTACGCCGGCATCGGTGACGTCATCGTCGCCACCGTCAAGGACGCGATCCCCGGTGGCAACGTCAAGAAGGGCGACGTCGTCAAGGCCGTGGTCGTACGCACCGTCAAGGAGCGTCGCCGCGCCGACGGTTCCTACATCCGCTTCGACGAGAACGCCGCCGTCATCCTCAAGAACGACGGCGAGCCCCGTGGCACGCGCATCTTCGGCCCCGTGGGTCGAGAGCTGCGTGAGAAGCGGTTCATGAAGATCATCTCGCTCGCCCCGGAGGTGTTGTGAGAGATGGGTAAGCACATGAACATCAAGAAGGGCGACACCGTCAAGGTGATCGCAGGCAAGGACAAGGGTGCCCAGGGCAAGGTCATCACGGTGCTCCGCGAGGAGGACCGCGTGATCGTCGAGGGGGTCAACCTCGTCAAGCGCCACACCAAGTCCGTGCAGCAGACCGGTACGACCGGCGGCATCATCACCCGGGAGGCGCCGATCCACGTCTCCAACGTGATGCTGGTCGAGGGTGACGGCGTCACCCGCGTCAGCTTCCGCCGCGACGAGGTCACCAAGCGCCGTCCCGACGGCTCGACCTACACCGCCAGCCGCTCGGTCCGCGTGTCCCGCAAGACCGGCAAGGAGATCTGAGATGACCCAGTCCACCTCGGAGACCACCTCCCCGACGACCGAGATCCCGCGTCTCAAGGCGCGCTACCGCGAGGAGATCATCCCCGCGCTGCGCTCCGAGTTCGAGATCGCCAACATCATGCAGGTCCCCGGCCTGACCAAGATCGTGGTCAACATGGGTGTCGGTGAGGCTGCTCGCGACTCCAAGCTGATCGAGGGCGCCATCCGCGACCTCACCGCGATCACCGGCCAGAAGCCGGCCGTCACGAAGGCCCGCAAGTCCATCGCGCAGTTCAAGCTGCGCGAGGGCATGCCGATCGGTGCGCACGTCACGCTGCGCGGCGACCGGATGTGGGAGTTCCTGGACCGCCTGCTCTCCCTGGCGCTGCCCCGCATCCGTGACTTCCGCGGCCTCTCGCCCAAGCAGTTCGACGGGCGCGGCAACTACACCTTCGGTCTCACCGAGCAGGTCATGTTCCACGAGATCAACCAGGACAAGATCGACCGGTCCCGCGGCATGGACATCACCGTCGTGACCACCGCCACCAATGACGACGAGGGCCGCGCACTGCTCAAGCAGCTCGGCTTCCCGTTCAAGGAGAACTGACATGGCGAAGACTGCCCTCAAGGTCAAGGCCGCTCGCAAGCCGAAGTTCGCTGTCCGCGGTTACACCCGCTGCCAGCGCTGCGGCCGTCCGAAGGCCGTCTACCGCAAGTTCGGCCTGTGCCGCATCTGCCTGCGGGAGATGGCCCACCGCGGCGAGCTGCCCGGCGTCACCAAGTCCTCCTGGTGACCACGGTCTCCTCGCTCACCACCTCAACACGTTGAAGGTCGAACCGGCCGCGCGCCGCTCGAAACCACGACGAGAAAGAACCACATCATGACGATGACTGACCCGATCGCAGACATGCTCACGCGTCTGCGCAACGCCAACCAGGCGTACCACGACGCCGTGTCGATGCCCTACAGCAAGATGAAGGCCGGCCTCGCGGAGATCCTCAAGCAGGAGGGCTACATCACCTCCTACGACGTACAGGACAACGTCACCGCCGAGGGCGAGCCCTCGGTCGGCAAGACGCTGACCGTCACGCTCAAGTACGGCCGCAACCGGGAGCGCTCGATCGCCGGCGTCCGCCGCATCAGCAAGCCCGGCCTGCGCGTCTACGCCAAGAGCACCAACCTGCCTCGGGTCCTCGGTGGCCTCGGCGTCGCGATCATCTCGACGAGCCAGGGCCTGCTCACCGACCGCCAGGCGAACCAGAAGGGCGTGGGCGGAGAAGTCCTCGCCTACGTCTGGTAATCCGGACTACTAGACCAGAAGGAGAAACAAGCATGTCGCGTATCGGCAGGCTCCCCATCCCGGTCCCGTCCGGTGTCGATGTTGCCATCGACGAGGCGACGGTCACCGTCAAGGGCCCCAAGGGCACGCTGAGCCACACCGTGGCTTCACCCATCGTGGTGGAGAAGGGTGAGGACGGCGTCCTCTCGGTCAACCGCCCCGACGACGAGCGCAACAGCCGCTCGCTGCACGGGCTGACCCGCACCCTGATCAACAACATGGTCGTCGGCGTCACCGAGGGCTACGAGAAGAAGCTCGAGATCGTGGGCGTGGGCTACCGCGTGCTGCCCAAGGGCCCCACGCAGCTCGAGTTCCAGCTCGGCTACTCGCACCCCATCGTCTTCGACGCGCCCGAGGGCATCACCTTCACCACCGAGGGCCCGACCAAGCTCGGCGTCGTCGGCATCGACAAGCAGCTCGTCGGTGAGGTCGCGGCCAAGATCCGCAAGCTGCGCAAGCCCGAGCCCTACAAGGGCAAGGGTGTGCGCTACTCCGGCGAGCACATCCGCCGCAAGGTCGGAAAGGCCGGTAAGTGACATGGCGATCTCACTCAGCAACAACAAGCACACCGCGAACCGCGTACGTGCCCGTCTGCGCCGTCAGGCGCGCGGTCGCAAGCGCATCCACGGCACCACCGAGCGCCCGCGCCTGGTGGTGACCCGGTCGGCCCGTCACATCTCGGTCCAGGTCGTCGACGACCTGGCCGGCGCGACGCTGGCCTACGCCTCCACCATGGAGGCCGACGTCCGCGCCGCGGGCGGCGACAAGACCGCGCAGGCCAAGCTGGTCGGCGAGCGGGTGGCCGAGCGTGCCAAGGCGGCGGGGATCGAAGGCGTCGTCTTCGACCGTGCCGGCAACAAGTACCACGGTCGCATCGCGGCCCTCGCCGATGCCGCCCGTGAGGGCGGATTGTCCTTCTGATCGCGGACAACGCGGTAAGAGAGAGAACTTAGATATGGAGCACATCTCATGAGCGGAGCCCAGCGCGGACAGCGCAGCGGTGGCTCGGGCGACCGTCGTCAGCGTGACGACCGTCGCGGTGGCGGCGCTGAAAAGTCTGTCTACATCGAGCGAGTCGTCGCCATCAACCGTGTCGCCAAGGTCGTCAAGGGTGGTCGTCGCTTCAGCTTCACCGCCCTCGTGATCGTCGGCGACGGCGACGGCATGGTCGGCGTCGGCTACGGCAAGGCCAAGGAAGTCCCGGCAGCGATCGCCAAGGGCGTCGAGGAGGCCAAGAAGAACTTCTTCAAGGTCCCCCGCAGCCAGGGCACCATCCCGCACCCGGTCCAGGGCGAGAAGGCCGCGGGCGTCGTCCTGCTGCGTCCCGCCGCTCCCGGTACCGGCGTCATCGCCGGTGGCCCGGTGCGCGCGGTGCTCGAGTGCGCCGGCATCCACGACGTGCTGAGCAAGTCGCTCGGCTCGTCCAACCAGATCAACATCGTCCACGCGACCGTGGAGGCCCTTCGCATGCTCGAGGAGCCCGAGCAGGTTGCGGCTCGCCGCGGCATGCGCGTCGAGGACGTCACCCCGGCTGCGCTCCTGCGAGCGCGCGCCGAGGCTGAGACGGGGGTGTCTGCCTGATGGCTCAGCTCAAGGTCCAGCAGAAGCGCGGTCTCGTCGGCCTCAAGGCCAACCAGCGCGAGACGCTGCGTTCGCTCGGTCTCAAGCGGATCGGCGACGTCGTCGTCAAGGAAGACCGCCCGGAGATCCGGGGCATGGTCAACACGGTCCGTCACCTGGTGACGGTCGAGGAGGTGGAGTGATATGACGCTCAAGCTGCATCACTTGCGTCCCGCTCCGGGCGCCAAGACCGCGAAGACCCGTGTGGGTCGCGGTGAGGGCTCGAAGGGCAAGACCGCCGGCCGCGGCACCAAGGGCACCAAGGCGCGCTACCAGGTTCCGGTTGCCTTCGAGGGTGGCCAGATGCCGATCCACATGCGCCTGCCCAAGCTGAAGGGGTTCAAGAACCCCTTCCGCGTGGAGTTCCAGGTCGTCAACCTCGACCGCCTCGGCGAACTCTTCCCCGAGGGTGGCTCCGTGACGGTCGCCGACCTCGTGGCCAAGGGCGCCGTCCGCAAGGGCCAGCCTGTCAAGGTCCTCGGTCAGGGCGACATCTCGGTCGCCGTCCAGGTCAGCGTCGACGCGTTCTCGAGCTCCGCCAAGGAGAAGATCGAGGCCGCGGGCGGCACCGCGACCGTGGCCTGAGGCCACACGTTCGCTCATCCGGTGAAGGCCTGGCCGCACAGTGGGAACTGTCGGCCGGGCCTTCGTCGTTAGCGGGGAAGCGGGTCGCAACCCGACTGTTAGGCTTCCCCGGGCTCTCCGCCGCACGCCGGTGAGGGTCTGTCGTCCGCCCGCCGATCCTGGCCGGGCACCCATACGAAAGAGGAACCAGTGCTAGGCGCGTTCGCCAATGCTTTCCGGACACCGGACCTGCGGCGCAAGCTGCTGTTCGTCCTGCTGATCATCGCGATCTTCCGGCTCGGGTCCCAGGTGCCCACTCCGGGTGTCCACGTGGCCAACGTCCAGGCCTGCATCAGCCAGCTCGAGGAGGGTGGCCTCTACAGCCTGATCAACCTCTTCTCCGGCGGTGCGCTGCTCCAGCTCACCATCTTCGCGCTGGGGATCATGCCCTACATCACGGCCTCGATCATCCTCCAGCTGCTCGTCGTGGTGATCCCGCGACTCGAAGCGCTGAAGAAGGAGGGCCAGGCCGGCCAGACGAAGATCACGCAGTACACCCGCTACCTCACGCTCGGTCTCGCCGTCCTCCAGGCCACCGGCATCGTGGCCCTCGCGCGCAACAAGGCGCTGCTCCAGGGCTGTGAGCGCGACCTGCTGCACGACAACAGCACCGCGACCTTCCTGGTCATGGTCGTCACGATGACGGCCGGCACCGCGGTCATCATGTGGCTCGGTGAGCTCATCACCGACCGCGGCATCGGCAACGGCATGTCGATCCTCATCTTCACCCAGGTCGTGGCCACGTTCCCGGCCTCCCTGTGGAGCGTGCAGACCTCCAAGGGCTGGGTGGTCTTCAGCATCGTGATGGTCATCGGCCTGATCCTGGTCGCGGGCGTCATCTTCATCGAGCAGGCGCAGCGCCGTATCCCGGTGCAGTACGCCCGTCGCATGGTCGGGCGCAAGATGTTCGGCGGGAACTCGACCTACATCCCGCTCAAGGTCAACCAGGCCGGCATCATCCCGGTCATCTTCGCCTCGTCGCTCCTCTACCTCCCGGCGATGGCGGTGCAGTTCAACCCGGAGAGCAAGAACCCGGTCCTGGACTTCATCGGCACCTACCTCGTCGGCGGCGACCACCCGCTCTACATGCTCATGTACTTCGCGCTCATCATCTTCTTCACGTACTTCTACGTCTCGATCACCTTCAACCCTGTCGAGGTGGCGGACAACATGAAGAAGTACGGCGGCTTCATCCCCGGGATCCGGGCGGGCAAGCCGACCGAGGACTACCTGTCCTACGTCCTGTCCCGCATCACGTTCCCTGGAGCTCTCTACCTCGGCCTGATCTCGTTGGTCCCCCTCGTCGCCTTCGCGATGATCGAGGCCAACCAGAACTTCCCGTTCGGGGGCACGTCCATCCTCATCATGGTCGGCGTTGCGCTCGACACGGTGAAGCAGATCGAGAGCCAGCTCCAGCAGCGCAACTACGAAGGATTCCTCCGTTAAATGAGACTCATCCTCATGGGCCCGCCGGGTGCGGGCAAAGGCACCCAGGCGCGGTTCATCGCGGACCACTTCGGGGTCCCGGCGATCTCCACCGGCGACATCTTCAGGGCCAACGTCAGCAAGGGCACGCCCCTCGGGCTGGAGGCCAAGCGCTACATGGACGCCGGGGAGTACGTTCCCGACGAGGTCACCAACCTCATGGTCCGCAACCGGATCGACGAGCCCGACGCCGAGCCCGGGTTCCTGCTCGACGGCTACCCGCGCACGCTCGCGCAGGTCACCGAGCTCGACGGGATGATCCGCTTCACCGGCCACCAGCTCGACGCGGTGGTCGTGCTGACGGTGGACCCGGAGGAGCTCGTCCAGCGCCTGCTCCAGCGCGCGGTGACCGACGGCCGCGCCGACGACACCGAGGACGTCATCCGTCGCCGCCAGGAGGTCTACGCCGAGCAGACCGAGCCGCTCATCGAGGTCTACCGCGAGCGCGGCATCCTCATCGAGGTCGACGGGATGGGTGAGGTCGACGACGTGACCAAGCGCATCTTCGAGGCCCTCGACGTGGTCCCGCAGAGCTGAGCCGCCCGATGGGCTTCCGGGACCGCGGCCTCGAGATCAAGACCCCCGAGCAGATCGACCTGATGCGGGTGGCCGGTCGGCTCGTGGGGGAGACCCTCGAGCTGCTCCGGGACGCGGCCCGTCCGGGCGTCAGCACGCAGGAGCTCGACACCCTCGCGGAGACCAACATCCGTGACCACGGTGGCGTGCCCTCCTTCCTCGGCTACGGCGTACCCCCGTTCCCCGCGACGATCTGCGCCTCGGTCAACGACCAGGTCGTGCACGGCATCCCGGGCCCGCGGACCCTCGCCGAGGGTGACGTGATCTCCATCGACTGCGGCGCGATCGTGGAGGGGTGGCACGGCGACGCGGCCATCACGGTGCCGATCGGGGAGGTCGCCGACGACGTCCGTGACCTCCTGCGGGTCACCGAGGAGGCGCTGTGGCGCGGCATGGCCGCTGCGCGCCTCGGGGGCCGGGTCACCGACATCAGCCACGCGGTGGAGTCCTACGTCCGCTCCCAGGGCCGCTACGGCATCCTCGAGGACTACACCGGCCACGGCATCGGCACGGAGATGCACATGGAGCCCAGCGTGCCCAACGTCGGCCGGCGCGGGCGTGGTCCCTCGATCGTCGAGGGTCTCGCTCTGGCCGTGGAGCCGATGGTGACCCTGGGCAGCAAGCACACCGACGTGCTCGAGGACGAGTGGACCGTGGCCACGGTCGACGGGTCGATGTCAGCGCACTTCGAGCACACCTTCACCGTGACCCCTCAGGGCGCGTGGGTGCTGACCGCCGTGGACGGCGGCGAGGCCCGGCTGGCCGCGCTGGGCGTCCCATTCGGCGGACGCTGACGCCGGATTCGCACGCGGCTGCCCGGGCGTGGAACACTAGGCACCGCAGGAGGGGAGTATTTCCCCGCAGTGGTGTCGTCAGTACGGCCCCCGCGCGAGCGGAGCCCGGTGCCACTGGTTCGCCGGTGACGTGCGAGCGGAAGAGACCTCCGGCGTCCGTGTGGTTCGCGGACACCGAAACTCACCCTCATCCCTAGGAGCATCAGCGTGGACGTCCCCACCTGGGTCTGGATCGCCACTGCAGTGGTGACCATCGCGATCTTCACCTTCGACCTCGCCGTGGTCGGCCGCCGGCCCCACGAGCCGAGCATGAAGGAGTGCGCGACCTACCTCTCGATCTACGTCGGTCTCGCCGTGATCTTCGGCCTCGGTGTCTGGTACACCTCCGGCGGCACGCCGGCGCTGGAGTTCTACTCCGGCTGGTTGGTGGAGTACTCGCTCTCCATCGACAACCTCTTCATCTTCATCATCATCATGGCCAAGTTCGCCGTGCCACGGCAGCTGCAGCAGTACGCCCTGATGGTGGGCATCGTGATGGCGCTGGTCATGCGCGCCATCTTCATCGCCGTCGGCGCCGCGGCGATCAGCAACTTCAGCTGGGTCTTCTACCTGTTCGGCCTGTTCCTGGTCTACACGGCCGTCAAGCTGGCCAAGGAGGGCGCGGAGGACGAGGACGAGGAGTTCGAGGAGAACAAGCTCGTCGCGTTCATCGAACGTCGCTTCCCCGCCACCTCGGAGTGGCACGGCAAGAGCCTGTTCACGCAGGGCGTCAACGGCAGGCGCATGATCACCCCGATGTTCATCGTGATCGTCACGCTCGGCACCACCGACCTGCTGTTCGCCCTCGACTCGATCCCCGCGATCTTCGGCATCACCAAGGAGCCCTACCTGGTGCTCACGGCCAACATCTTCGCGTTGATGGGCCTGCGCCAGCTCTACTTCCTCATCGGTGGCCTGCTCCAGCGCCTGATCTACCTCTCCTACGGCCTCGCGTTCCTGCTGGCGTTCATCGGCGTGAAGCTGACCCTGCACGCGATGCACGAGAACGAGCTGTCGTTCATCAACGGCGGCGAGCACATCACGTGGGCTCCCGAGATCCCGATCTGGCTCTCGCTCGTGGTCATCCTGGCCACCCTGGTGGTGACCGCGGTCCTCTCGCTGTGGGCCTCCAGCCGCATGACGCCCGAGGAGCAGGACGCCGCCACGGGTCCACGCCGCGACTGGGACGACGGCTGAGCCGGCGATCCGTCCTGACGGGTCAGCAGGTCGCGGCGGTGCGTCGTACGGCGGCCGCCGCGATCAGGACACGCACTCGCTGACGCTCGGCGAGTTGTCGGCTCCCCGAGTCATCCGCACGTCGAGGCAGACGGCCTCGTCCGTCCTGACGAGGAGCTGCCGCGCGGTGGTGGTGCCGTAGGAGTCGGTGTCGTCGCGGTGGTAGCTGAAGGAGTCGCCGGGCTCGACGCGGACAGGCGCGTTCCACTCGAACAGGACGCCCCGAGCCGTACGGCGTCCGGTGAGCGTCGGCGCCTCCGTCAGCACGTCGGGAACGACGTCGCTCGGTGTCTGCGACTCGGTCGGGACGACGACGCCGGGGTCCTCCCCGCGCCCGTCGCCACGGAGGACGAGGAAGCCGACCAGCAGGGCGACCACGACCGCGCCGACGCCGGCCCACACCAGGCCCGACACGCCGCCGGTGTCCTCCTCGTCGGAGCCGGAGGCGGGGGTCGGGTCCTGGGCGGCGATGCGGCGCGGCCCGCTGGCGGAGATGACGGTCACCGGCTTCATCGCGGTGGCGTCCTCGGGAGCCTCCGCGACCTCGGGAGCCGACACCGAGGAGTCGGGCCGGTCGCCCTCCACCGCGACCGCGGTGCGCGCCCAGCCCGCGGCGGACTCGATCCGCTGCAGGGCCCGAGCGAGCTCGAGGGCACTGGCCGGCCGGTGCTCGGGACGCTTGGCGAGGCACTGCTGGAGCAGCCGGTCGAGCGCCGGCGGCACGTCTGGACGCTGGGTGGCCGGGGGAGCGGCGTGCAGGATGCGGGCACTCAGGGCCCGGGTGGAGTTGTCACCCGAGGGGATGGAGAACGGCGAGCGCCCCACGAGCAGGTGCCAGATGGTGGCACCGAGCGAGTAGACGTCGGAGGCGACCGAGCCGTTGGAGCGCCCGTCGAGGAGCTCCGGCGGGGACCAGGGGTAGGAGATCCGGACGTCGTGGTCGCCCTCGACCTCGGACATGTGACCGGCGATGCCGAAGTCGGTCAGCGCCGGCTCGTGGTAGCTGGTGACCAGGACGTTGCTGGGCTTGATGTCGCGGTGCAGGATCCCCGAGCGGTGGGCCGTCTCGATCGCGCTGGCCAGCTTGATGCCCGTCGACACCGCGTCCACGGGAGCCATCGGGTTGGAGCGCACGCGCACGCCGAGGTCCGGCGGTGGGCAGTAGCGCATGACGAGGAACGGGCGGCCGCCCTCGGCGGTCACGCCGGCCGTGATCACCGAGACGATGTAGGGGTGGTCGGCCAGCCGCGCCATCGAGTTGGCCTCGGCGGTGAACAGGTACTTCTCGCGGTCGGTCAGCGGCACGTCGGGTCGTACGACCTTGACCGCGACGCGCTGGCGCGGCCACTGCTGCTCGTAGAGGAACACGTCGGCGAAACCGCCGCTGCCCAGGTGCTCGACGAAGGCGAACCCGGGGATGACGGGAGCGCTCACCGGGCAACCGCTCCCGTCTCGAACCGCACGGCGTAGACCTGCGCCATGTCGAGGACCGTGCCCGACTCGAGGACGTAGGAGTCGCCGGGGCGCATCCGTTGCGGCTGGCGACCGGGGAGCGCGATCGTCGTACCGCCGCGGCTGTCGAGGTCGCGTGCCACGACGTCCCAGCCGTCGAGCTCGATCTGGAGGTGCCGGCGTGAGACGAAGGAGTGGTCGGCGGGCAGGTGCACCAGGTGCGGCCAGTCGGTGCTGCCGTCGGCGGGGGCGGGCTTGCGCCCCAGGATCACGCCACGGTCGAGCGGCACGACCTCGCCGGTCGGCAGGCGCAGGCCGCCCAGCGACGGCCGGTCCACGCGACGCGGCTCCTGCGGCGCGACCCGCTGGTGGCAGACCCGGCACTGCGGGGAGATCGGCGGCGTGAGGTGACCCAGCGGGCAGCTGACCGCGAGCACCGTGGGCGCCGTGCTGTGCGACAGGTGCGCCGGGCGGAAGGTGGTCGACCCGTCGTGGTCGTCCGGCTCGTCCGTCGCCGGGGCGCTGTGGGGCTCCGACGGCGGCCGGATGGTCGTGTGGGTGCCCGCCTCGATGCGTTCCATGAGCAGCGGGTCGGGCTCGGACGTGTCGGTCAGCGACCCCGTGTCCTCCACGGGCCGCCGGATGCGCGTGCGCGGGGGAGGGCCGTCGGGGCCCTTCGCGGCGAGGATGGCCGCGGGGATCCCGTCGATCATGGCCGTCGAGGCGGCGGGGGCCTCGGCCTGCTGCACCTGCTGCACTTGGGGGACGGGCGCGGTGCGCGCGGAGATCGGCGTGAGCTCGACACGGTCGGCTGCCACCACCCCGCCGACGAGACGCCGGGTCGGCGCGAGGTCGTCGGGATCCGTGCCGCCGTCGAGGCTGAGGATGCGTCCGGGCCCGGCCAGGCGTACGTGGCCCGCGCCGCGCGACAGGGCGCTGGACGCTCCCGAGGTGAAGTCGACGAGGGCGAGCCCTGGCGGATCACCGTCGAAGGCCTTCTCGACGATCGCCATCACCCGCTCGACGACGGTCGAACCCGAGGGTGCGCTCATGGACAGGACGTCCCAGATGTCCAGGACGACCTGCTCGTCACCTGGGTCGGTCAGCAGCACCCAGTGCGCGCCACTGCCGAGAAGCACACCAGCCCCTCTGGTGTACCTCGCTTCCACGATCAACGTCGGCTCCCCTCGTACGCCCACACGACATCATCACCTATGGCACCAGCCCGGCGCACGCGGTCCCGACTTGTCGGAACCTCCGCCTGATACATACCCTCCCTCTGGGTGACTGCGGCGGGCGCACGTCATCTCGTGGGCCAAGGGGGAACGGCGTGGCGCGAACGACCTTCGTTCGTCGACACCGAGGGGGCATCGCCTCCGGTGTCGTGCTCGCGATCGCTGCCACCGCCACGGTGGTCTATGCGGTGACCGCCAACGGCTACAAGTCCCACGAGGCCGAGCTGAACGACGGCGGAGTCTGGGTCGTCAACGGCAAGAAGGGCTGGTCCGGGCGCCTCAACAAGCCGATCAACCAGCTCGACGGCGTCGTGCCCACCGGCGAGGGCAAGACCCGCATGGACGTCGTCCAGGACGGGGCGGCGGTCGTCACCCTCAACATCAACGCCAGCCGGGGACAGGCCATCGAGACCAGCCGTCTGGAGTCCCAGGACGGCGGCGCGGCCGCGATCCCGACGGATGCGGACGTCCGGATGGCCGGTGGCACGCTGGCCAGCGCGGACGCCGAGACCGGCGAGGTCTGGGCCGTGCGCTACGACGACCAGCTCGGCAAGCCGACCATGAGCTCGGTCGACCGCCAGGCGGAGGCACTTGCCGAGACCGGCGAGGACGCCGCTCTCGCCGTCAGCCAGGGCGGCACGATCGTCGTGACGTCCGCCGGCGAGGGCACGGTCACCACGCTCGCACCGGAGGGCGCGGCGTTCGCGGCGCCCGAGTCCCAGGACCTGCCCGACGACGCCGGCCAGGTCTCCAGCGTCACCACGGTCGGCGAGCGCGTCGTGACCCTCGACTCCGAAGCAGGAGTGCTGCGCGTCCTCGGCGGCAGCAGCGCCCAGGTGCCTCCGAGGAGCGTGCTCCAGCAGGCCGGTCCCGCCTACGACGCGGTGCTGGTCGGCGCCCCCGAAGCGCTCCTGAGCGTCGACCTCGACTCCGGCGACGTCACCACGGTGGCGTCCGGGTCGGGCACCCCGGTCGAGCCCGTACGCCTCGGCGCCTGCGTCTTCGGCGCCTGGTCGGGCGGCGAGGGTGCGGTGGCGGTGCAGTGCGGGTCGCAGGAGCCCAACGAGAACGACCTCGGTGGCGACGCCACCAATCTGGCCTTCCGGGTCAACCGCGGCGAGATCGTGCTCAACGACGCCAACAGCGGCACGGTGTGGGACGTCGAGCAGGACAAGCCCAAGAAGATCGACAACTGGGAAGCGTTCACGTCGAAGGAGCAGGAGGACGACGACGAGAACGAGAACGAGAACGAGAGCGACGCCGACAAGCGCCCGCCGCAGGCCAAGCCGGACGCCTACGGCGTGCGCGCCGGACGCACCACGGTGCTGCACCCGCTCGACAACGACTCGGCTCCCGAGGGTCGGCTGCTCAGCATCGTCGACGTCGACCAGCCCGGCGGGGGCGTCCGCGTGGAGATCAGCCCTGATGGGCAGACGCTCATCCTGCAGATGCCCCAGAAGGCTCGCCCCGCGAGCTTCGACTACTTCATCGACGACGGCCGCAACGGGCTCTCGGCCCACGCCACGGTCGACGTCGAGGTGCGTGAAGGCTCGGAGAACGAGCCACCCGACGTGCGTGAGGGCTACCGGAAGCCCACCTACAAGGTGCCGCACGGCGGCTCACTCGCCGTGCCGGTGCTCTCCGACTGGCGCGACGACAGTGACGGCGACACCCTGTTGCTCGACTCCGCGCGGGCCGTGGGCGGGGACGAGTCAGGGGCAGCGGCGCGCACCACGGCCGACGGCCGGATCCGCTTCACCGCACCGACCACGGCTGCCGAGGGCCAGCAGCTGGTCCGGGTCGAGTTCGCGGTGACCGACGATCGCTCCGAGCCGGTCAGGAAGTCGATGACCTTCCAGGTGCAGGCGCCCAAGGACCAGACGGCGTTCGCCGCGAGCGCCGAGCCGGACGTCGTGCGCGGGCAGGTCGGCAAGCCGATCAAGATCCGTCCGCTGCTCAACGACCTGCCCGGCTCCGATCCCACCACCCTCAACCCAGAGGTCACCCTCGGCGGGAAGGTGCCGCAGCAGCCGGGCGCGAAGATCGTCTCGGACCTCGAGGCCGGCGCGCTGACGTTCACCGGCGACCGGCCGGGCACGTACTTCCTCAACTACCACGCGGGTTACGGCATGGCGCCGCTGGACCAGGGAACGATCCGGGTGGACGTGAAGCCGCCCCCCAAACGCGCCGCGGAGCCGATCGCCATGCCCGACACGCTGACGGTCTACGGCCAGGCGCCGGGCATCGTCGACGTGCTGGCCAACGACCTCGACCCGAGCGGCGGGCTGCTCGTGGTCCAGCGCGCGATCGGCGACCGGAGCAACCAGCTGGACGTCGCCATCATCGACGGCCGCTGGTTGCGCATCTCCGCCGTCCAACCGAACCTGGCGCCGTCCACCCAGACCGTCGCCTACACGATCAGCAACGGCACCAGTTCCGCGGTGCGGGGCGAGGTCGTCGTCACCCAGCGTCCCCAGCCGGCCGACAACACCCCCATCACGGCGGCCGACCGGGTGGTCGTACGGGCCGGCTCCTCGGTGTCGGCGCCGGTGCTGGACAACGACGTCTCGCCGGCGGGCGACCGGCTCACCCTGCTCAGCGACCTCGTGGACAGCGAGATGCCCGGGCAGCTCCAGGTGGTCGCGCCCGTCGACGTCACAGGTGAGGTCGGCAAGGCCTTCGTCTCCGGTCGTGTGGTGCGCTACGTCGCCCCCGCCCGGATCAAGGAGCGCGACACCTTCGACGTCACCTATGTCGCGCAGAACCTCGAGGGCAAGCGCGCCAGCGGGCTGCTGCGTGTCACGGTGGTCCCGACGGACGACCCCAACGATCCGCCGGAGCCCCCCACCCTCGAGGGCCGCGTGGTGTCCGCCGACTCGGTCAAGATCCGGGTTCCTGGTGTCGGGGTCGACCGCAACGGTGACCCGGTGACCGTCACCGGCATCACGTCTGCCCCGCGGCTGGGACGCATCGTCGGCTACGGCGGCAACTTCCTGGAGTACCAGGCCTACCCGCGGACCGTCGGCACCGACGAGTTCACCTACTCCCTGGTCGACTCCCAGGGCGCCTTCGCCACCGGCACGGTCCGGATCGCCGTCGTGGGGCCCGCACAGCCCCAGCCGCCGCTCGCGGTGGAGGACCGCCTGACGGTCGAGCCGGGTCGTACGGCCACCTTCGACCCGCTGGCCAACGACTTCATCGCCACGGGCGACACGGTCGAGCTCGAGCTGCTGGAGGCGCCCGACACTGTGTCGCGCGACCCGGAGACCAACCTCGTCACCGTGCCGGCTCCGGACTCGCTCGACGCGCCGCCGGTCGTGATCGTCTACCGCGTCACCAACGGCATGAGCGAGTCCCGCGCGACGATGACGCTGGAGACCGCCAAGGACTTCAACAACCCTCCGATCGTCTACGACGCGTTCGGTCGCGCCAACGACAGCGGCAGCGTGGTCGTGGACGTCCTGGAGGGCGCCTACGACCCCGACGGTGCCGCCGAGGACCTCCGGGTCACCGAGGTCGCCCCGTCCGCCACGGTCGTGGACGGCGTCGAGGTCCGCGCCGACCGGGGCACAGCCCCCCAGGTGCTGCCCTTCGAGGTGCAGGACGGCGACGGAGCCTCGGCCGCCGCGTCGGTGTACATCCCGCCGACCGGCAACGGGCTGCCCTACGTCGTGGACGGCGCCCTCATCGAGATCGACTCCGGCGCCAGCATGACCGGCAAGCTCTCCGACTACGTCGCCGCACCCGCCGGCGCCGACGTACGCCTCGCCTCCGGGCGGCGCTCCTGGTCCGGGTCGCCCTCAGAGCTCCAGGTCGGTCCCGACGGCGACAAGGGCTTCTCCCTGAGCGCGCCGGTGGGATTCCGGGGTCCGGGCGCGGTGCTGGTGGAGGTCACCTCGGCAACCGATGCGAGCGGCAACGAGGACACGACGACCACCGAGGACGGAGCCACCGTGCTGCTCTCGATCCCGGTCCAGGTGGGCGATGACGTGCCCGACCTCCAGTGCCCCTCCACCGTGGTCCCGATCTCGGCCGGGAAGCGGTTCGAGCTCGACATCGCGTCCTTCTGCACGGTGTTCACGCTCGATCCGCGTGACGCAGCGCGCTTGGACTACGAGGCCGAGTGGAGCCAAAGCGTTGACGGGCTCGACGTCGGCACCCCGCAGGGCTCGGTCGTCGTGGTGGCGGCCGCGGAGACAGCGACCCAGGGCGGCGAGGCCGTCCTGAGCGTGCGAGCCGGGAAGAGCAACACCGAGGAGGTGCGCTTCCGGCTCGAGCAGGCGCCACCCCCGACCATGCTCCCGATCAAGGTCGACACGATGGAGGCCGGCCAGAGCCGCACCTACGACATCGCGCCCTACCTCCGTGCCGGGGTGGCCGACCCGTCGCCCCAGATTCTCTCGGTGGAGAACACCGGCAACCCGGGCGTGCGTGCCTCGACCGACGGCAGCAGGCTCACCCTCACCGCCGAGCGGGACACGCGGGGTGATGAGGCCAGCTTCCGCCTGGTCGTCACCGACGTCGCGTCCTCCGACCCGCCGCCCGAGCGTCGCGCCGACGCGCGGATCGAGTTCCAGGTCGTCGGCGCGCCGGCCCCGCCGGGCGAGCCCCGCCCCTACCGGCTCTCCGACGAGGTCGGCACGATCAAGATGTCGTGGAAGCCGCCGGACGACGACGGCGGCGCGCCGATCCTCTACTACGTGGTGAAGGAGGAGAAGTCCGGGACACAGCAGCAGTGCGACACCAACGAGTGCGTGTTCCGCAAGCTCGAGACCGGTGGCAACTTCAGCTTCCGGGCGCAGGCGGTGAACCGCGTCGGGAAGAGCGAGTGGAGTGGCTTGTCGCGCTCGGCGCGGGCCGACACCGCGCCGGGGCGCGTGCAGAACATCCGGATGAAGGACCGGGGCGACGGCACGATCCGGATCGCCTGGGACAAGCCCACCAGCAACACCTCCAGGATCCTCGACTACACGATCACCTGGGCCGGCGGTTCGGCCGTGGTGGCGGGCGACGTCACCGAGTACGAGGCTGGGGGCCTCAACAACAACGAGAAGTACTTCTTCACCATCAAGGCGCAGAACAAGGTCGACTACTCGCTGCCTCGCACCTCGCCCGAGATGCAGTCCCTCGGCACACCGGTCGCACCGCCGGCACCGTCCGTGACCGACCTCGAGGCCGGCTCCAACCAGACGAACCTGCGGATCGCGTGGCAGGCGGTCCTGCCCGAGGGGCCGGGCCCCACCGTCTACACGGTCACCTACACGAACGGCACCACGTCCGCTGCGGTGCCGGGTTGCCAGAAGCTGGCCTCCTTGACCTGCACACACTCCGGCGTGCCCTACGACGGGCTCACCTACACCTACCGGGTCGTGGCCGCCAACCAACCGGGCAACCGCTCCGTGCCCAGCGAAGGCACGGCCATCGAGGCCGTCGGTCGTCCGGCGCAGTGGGGTGCCTTCCAGCTCCGCGGCACCGGCACCAGCCAGGAGGCCGAGGTCACCTACACGGTCCCCGATTCACGCGGCGACACGAGTCGTGTCGAGATCCTCGTCGGCGGCCTGGTGGTCAAGTCGTTCGCGCAGCAGACCGGCCCCCACACCACTCGTGTGCTGACGCCCAACAACGAGCAGCCCCATCCCGTCCAGCTGCGGGTGTGCAACGAGGACGCTCCCGTGGGGTGCACGGTGAGCGCGCAACAGAACGTACAGACCTACGGCCGCCTCGACGGCATGCTCGCGGACATCCCCGATGCCGCGGTCAACGGCAAGAGCGTCACCTGGACGGTGAACGGCTCCAGCAACGGCGACGCGGCCCAGCTCTACTTCCGCATCGACGGAGGGGCGGAGCAGGTCCTCGACCTCAACGAGACCGGCACCTTCACCCGCTCGATCAGCACCACCACCGCGGACTTCGCCCAGCAGACGAAGCTGGAGGTGTGGCTGCGAGACAGCTCGCCCGGCGGTCGCGGTGAGTCCTACAAGAGCAAGACCTCCACCAGCGGTGTGCCGACGCCGGGTGTGTCGGTCACCAAGAGGCTCGCGTGCCGCGACGACGACACGGACAACACGAACGAGTGCTGGAGCGGTCCCGGCAACGGCAAGCCGCCTCCGTGCGAGAACGAGACGTGCGGCTTCATCGCCATCACCGTGTCCGGGTTCTACGAAGACTTCCAATGCTCGGTCTCCATGTCCTGGGAGAACCCGTACGACAGCTGGGGACGGGTCGACTTCGACGCGACCTACAGCGGGCAGAACAGTGCAGACACCAACTGGTACGCCCCGAGCGGGGGAGGAGCGGTCGTCACCTGCCGAGGCTCGGGCCTGTTCGGCCAGTCCGCGAGCGCCTCGCAATCGTGGTAGCCGTCGCCCGCACCCACCACACCCCCACTCACCGCTGACAGCACCGACAGGAAGACACCATGACGATCAGCCACGAACAGGCCGAGTGGTTCAAGTCCACGTTCGACCAGCTCACCGACAACATGGAGAAGGCCGTCCTCGGCAAGCGCCACGTGGTCCGGCTCGCGCTGACCTGCCTGCTGTCGGAGGGGCACGTCCTCCTGGAGGACTTCCCGGGCACCGGCAAGACGATGCTGGCGCGGGCGCTGGCCAACACCGTGCAGGGCAGCCACGCCCGCATCCAGTTCACCCCCGACCTGCTGCCCTCCGACGTCATCGGCGTCACGGTCTACGACCAGCACAAGGGCACCTTCGAGTTCCACCCCGGCCCGATCTTCCACACCATCGTGCTGGCCGACGAGATCAACCGCGCCTCACCCAAGACCCAGTCGGCCCTGCTGGAGGTCATGGAGGAGGGCCGAGTGACCGTCGACGGCGTCGCGCACCCCGTCGGCAAGCCGTTCCTCGTGATCGCCACCCAGAACCCGATCGAGCAGGCCGGCACCTACCGCCTGCCGGAGGCGCAGCTGGACCGGTTCCTGATGAAGACCGCCGTGGGCTACCCCGACCGGCAGGCCACTGTGGAGCTGCTCAACAACGCAGCGGTGCGCGACCGCGCGTCCCTGGTCACTCCGGTGATCACGGCCGCCACGATCGCGCAGATGAGCGGCCTCGCCGACCAGGTGTACGTCGATCCGGCCGTGGTCGGCTACGTCGCCGAGCTGGCCGAGGAGTCGCGTCGCCAGCCGCACGTCAAGCTCGGCCTCTCCCCGCGCGGCTGCCTGGCACTGGTCCGGGTCGCCAAGACCTGGGCCGCTGCCGACGGTCGCGACCACGTCGTGCCCGACGACATCAAGGAGCTCGCCGAGCCCGTGCTCTCGCACCGGCTGCTGCTCGACGCCGAAGCCCAGTTCAGCGGCATCGACGTGCAGACCGTGATCTCGCGCCTGCTCGACTCCGTGGCCCCGCCGACCGACCGCGTGGGAGTCTGACGCGTCGATGAACCGCATCCTCCAGGCACTCGAGGTGGTCAAGCCGATCGGCTGGCTGATCCTCGTGATCGGACTCGGCACGGGCGTGGTCGCCCAGGTCGCGCACTGGCGCGAGCTCGCCGTGCTGTCCGTCGCGTGCCTGGCGCTGCTCGTCCTCGCTGCCCCCTTCCTGCTGGGCCGCACGTCGGTCTCGGTGGACCTGCGGCTGCAGCCCGAGCGAGTGGCGGCGGGGGAGTCGGTGGCAGCCGGCGTCTTCGTCGTCAACCGCGCCTCCTCGCGCCTGGTCCCCACGACGCTCGAGGTGCCGGTCGGCTCGGCGATCCACCGCTACGGCATCAGCTCGCTGGCCCCGGGGGCCGCCCACGAGGAGTCGTTCACGATCCGCACCGAGCGACGCGGCGTGATCTCGGTCGGTCCGGCGATGACCCGCAGGGGCGATCCGGTCGGCATCTTCTCGCGCGACGTCGTGTGGACCCCCGTCCGAGAGGTTCTGGTCCGCCCGCACCTGGTCCCCATGGAGTCCCTGGGCGCCGGCCTGCTTCGCGACCTCGAGGGCGTGTCGACCGATGCGGTCAGCCAGAGCGACCTGGCCTTCCACGCGCTGCGCGAGTACGTCCCCGGTGACGACCTGCGCCACATCCACTGGCGCTCCTCGGCGAAGGTGATGGCGTCCACCGGCGAGTCGGCGCTGCTCGTGCGCCAGTACCTCGACACCCGGCGCAGCCACGCGACGATCGTGGTCGACGACCAGCTCGCCGCCTGGGCGGACCCGGAGGACTTCGAGACGGCCATGGCCGTGGCTGCCTCCATCGCGGTGCGCGCCGTCCTCGACGAGTTCGACGTCTCCTTCGTCTGCGGCGCGCGCGCCTCGACCGGCTCCGACGGCTACCTCGCGCTCGACGCGGTCTGCCGCGCCGACTTCGGCGACCGCGGTCTCGTCGAGTCCGGGCGGCAGGCCAGCATCCTGGCGCCCGACACCAGCCTCGCCTTCTTCGTGGGTGGCAGCCGGACCACGTTCACCGACATCCTGCGGTCGGCGGCGGCCTTCCCGCCCGAGGTCCGCCGGTTCGGCATCGTCGTCGACCCCCAGGGCAACAGCCGCGTGACCGAGACCGGTGGCCTGCATGTCCTGCACCTCGCCGCCAAAGAGGACCTCGGCGGGCTGTTGCGGTGGAGCGTCCGATGAGAAATACCCCGCGCGCGAGCACCGCTACGACCGGCACGCGCACCCGCGTCCGCTCGCACGCCCTGCTGCCCGACCGGCACTCGTGGGTCGACATCGGCTTCACCCTCGTCCTGGCGGCCATGGCGCTGAGCGCGCTCGGCACCTCCTTCACCGGGTCGAGCTACCTCGTGGTCGGCCTGCTCGGCGCCGTGATCGCGGTGACCGTGACCCACCTGACGCGCGCCGCGGGTTGGCCGATCATCTCGGCGGCGGTGATCTGCCTCGTCCTCTTCTTCCTGCTGGGTGGACCGCTGTGCCTGCGCTCGCTCGGTGACTCCTCGGTGCTGCCGGGGGCGTCGACGCTCGGCCGGGTGGCCGACCAGGCGATCTTCGGCTGGAAGGACCTGCTCACCACGCTGCCTCCCATCGACGGCGACGGTCCGCTCCTCGTCCTCCCGTGGCTCTCCGGAATGCTGGCCGGCCTGGTCGGTCTCGGGCTGGCGCACCTGCCCGTACGCCGCGCCTGGCTCGCCGCCGTGCTCCCCGTCCTCGGCATGACGGCGGTCCTCTCCGGCGCGATCCTGGTCGGCGTCCGCCACCCCCAGTCGCTGCTCCTGCAGGGCTCGGTGTTCGCCGGGGTGGCGCTGGCCTGGCTCGCGGTCCGGGCGCGCCGCGCGAGCGCCGCGGTGCAGGGCGGCAGCACGTCGTACGTCCGTGCCGTCGGTGCCGTCGCCATGCTGGCCCTGGCCGCCGGAGTGGCGTTCCCCGCCAGCGCCGTGCTCGCTGGCGACGACGACGAGCGGGCGGTGGCCCGCAACTGGGTCGAGCCGCCCTTCGACATCGGCCGCTACCCGTCCCCGCTGGCCGGGTTCCGCAAGTACGTCGACCTCAAGGGCCGCAACGACCCAAGCAACGTCTACGACAAGACCTTGCTCGAGGTCGAGGGCGTCGAGGCGGGCCGGCTGATCCGCTTCGCCACGATGGACCGCTACGACGGCATGGTCTGGGGTGCGAGCGACAACGCGCTGCCCGGTCCGGCCGACGACTCCTTCCAGCGGGTGTCCTCCACGATCGACAACCCGGTCGACGGCGAGGAGGTGGAGGCCACGGTCACTCTCGGCGAGGGCTGGTCGGGCGTGTGGCTGCCCACAGTGGGCGCGCTCCAGTCGATGACGTTCGAGACCAGCGACGCTCGGGCCAAGGCCGAGGTGTTCCGCTACAACCTCGCCACCTCGACCGCGGTCGTCCCCAGCGGGCTCCAGCCCGGCGACCGCTACTCCTTCACCGCGGTCCAGCCCGACGACGTCCTGACCCCGGAGACGGTGGGATCGGCGGAGACGGCGAGCCTGCCTCCGGGGGCGGCGTTCATCCAAGGACCGGCCGAGAAGTGGACCGAGAAGGCCGGGACCGACCCGATGGACCGTGTCCTGGCTGCCGCGGAGCACCTCAAGTCCGAGGGCAGGTACTCCGACGGCATCGGGCGGACCGAGCGGATCTACGTCGGCGGGCACAGCGTCTGGAGGCTCTCTGACGAGTTCGTCAACGCCCCGCAGATCGTCGGCAACGACGAGCAGTACGCCGCGACGATGGCGCTGATCGCCAACGAGATCGGCGTCCCGGCGCGGGTCGTGCTCGGCGCGGTCGTGCCGGAGGGCGGACGCGTCACGGGCAAGGAGGTCCAGGCATGGGTGGAGCTCCGCGCCGCTGACGGCTCCTGGCGCACGCTGCCCACCGAGAGCTTCATGTCGACCACCCCGCCGGCCGACCAGGTCCCCGAGACCAACACGCCGATGTCCGGCACCGTGATCCCGCCCCCCAACCCGATCCCGCCGCCCTCCGACGCGGGGGAGCAGAGCGACGCCGACCTCAAGGAGCGCAAGGCCACGCGCAAGAACTCCGAGGAGGACGAGGAGGAGGGCATCATCCCGGGCCTCCCGGCGTGGGTGGGGGTCGTGCTGACCTACGTCGCCCTGCCGGTGCTGGTGGTCGCCCTGCTGCTCGGGGCCGTCGTCGGGCTCAAGGCGTGGCGCCGCCATCGTCGACGCAGGGCCGACTCGGCGTCCGCCCGGTTCGTGGGCGCCTGGCGCGAGCTGGTCGATCACGCCCGCGACCTCGGCCAGGTCGTACCGCTGGGCCCGAGCGTCACCCGGCGCGAGCAGTCGGTCGCCCTCGTGTCGGCCGGGGCCACCACGCTCGCCCGCCGCGCTGACAACTCCGTGTTCGGCCCGCGCGTGCCCGAGGACGCCGCCGCGGCGACGTACTGGGAGTCGATCGACGCCGAGCGCCGGGCGATGTCGCGGGAGGTGACCCGGTGGCAGCGCCTGCGCGCCGCGGTCAGCCTCCGGTCGCTGCGGCGGGGCTCACGGCGGGGCTCAGTGCGGGCCGTCACGGCGCCGTCCGACATCGCGGACCCCGCGGCCGCCGCTCCGACTGCCCCTGGGCGGTTCGCCGGCCTGGCCGGGCGCCGGCGCGGGCTCGCTGATTGGCGTTCTCGCGGGACGCCTGAGTAAACTGGTGCGTCGGCCCAACGTGGGCTGTGTTTCGTGGCGCCTCGCGGCTGCCCGGACCCCGTCCGACTCGTTCTTGACGAATCTGGCGTGTGCCCGGGAAGAGGTGCTCCGGGACCGCCTCACGAGGTCCACCGGCCTCCTGCGTGCAGGAGCCGGGCGGTTCCCGGGCCACGGTAGACAACAGACCAACAGATTGTGGAGGACATGCCGAAGAAAGAAGGCGTGATCGAGATCGAGGGCACCATCACGGAGGCCCTTCCCAACGCCATGTTCCGCGTGGAACTTGCCAACGGACACAAGGTGCTCGCCCACATCAGCGGCAAGATGCGCCAGCACTACATCCGGATCCTCCCCGAGGACCGGGTCGTGGTGGAGCTCTCGCCGTACGACCTCACGCGGGGTCGGATCGTCTACCGCTACAAGTGACCGAGCCCGTAGGGGCTCCGGTTCATCAGTATCCAGCAGCCGAGCAGCAAGGAAGTCGTTGACATGAAGGTCAACCCGAGCGTCAAGCCCATCTGTGACAAGTGCAAGGTCATCCGCCGTCACGGCCGGGTCATGGTCATCTGCGAGAACCCGCGCCACAAGCAGCGGCAAGGTTGATGCAAGGTCGCTGAGACCGGGCGGAGCCCGGGCACAGCGACCGAGCGAGCCGCGCAGCCGCTTGCGGCAAGCGGGCTTGAACCTCAGCAGGGCCACCAGCAACTCAATACAACGTGATCGCTAGGTCGGGCACCACCTGGCTGAACTCACCTCCGGCGCTTTGGCCGGAGCTCACCCGAGGCGGGATGAGACGCGACACGACCAGAAACCAAAGCGACGAACAGACAAGGAAACCGCCACATGGCACGCCTCGTTGGGGTCGACCTCCCGCGCGACAAGCGCATCGAGATCGCACTCACCTACATCTACGGCATCGGCCGTACCCGCTCGCAGCAGCTCCTGGCCGCCACCGGCGTCGACCCGAACGCTCGCGTTCACACGCTCGGTGACGAGGAGCTGGTCAAGCTTCGCGACGAGATCGAAGCCAACTTCAAGATCGAGGGTGACCTCCGGCGTGAGGTCCAGGCGGACATCCGCCGCAAGATCGAGATCGGCAGCTACCAGGGTCGCCGCCACCGCATGGGCCTCCCGGTCCGCGGTCAGCGCACCAAGACCAACGCGCGCACCCGCAAGGGCCCCAAGCGCACCGTCGCCGGCAAGAAGAAGGCGAAGTGATCTGCGCCCCTCATCGGGTGCAGCGCTGATCACTTCAGTCCCTACGCAAGCTTCCAGACCAGACCTCATCAGGAGTTAGTGAATGCCTCCCAAGAGCCGCGCGACCAAGGTCCGCCGCAAGGAGAAGAAGAACGTCGCCCAGGGCGAAGCCCACATCAAGAGCACGTTCAACAACACCATCGTGACCATCACCGACCCGACCGGTGCGGTGATCTCGTGGGCCTCTGCCGGCACCGTCGGCTTCAAGGGCTCGCGCAAGTCCACCCCCTTCGCCGCCCAGATGGCTGCCGAGGCCGCCGGCCGTCGCGCCATGGACCACGGCATGAAGAAGATCGACGTCTTCGTCAAGGGTCCGGGGTCGGGCCGTGAGACCGCGATCCGTTCGCTGGGTGCCATCGGCCTCGAGGTCGGCACCATCCAGGACGTCACGCCCACCCCCCACAACGGATGCCGGCCGCCCAAGCGCCGCCGCGTCTGACCGACCCGAGACTGAGAAAGAGAGACTGACATGGCCCGCTACACCGGCCCCATGACCCGCAAGTCGCGCCGTCTCGGTGTCGACCTCGTCGGCGGCGACGCTGCCTTCGAGAAGCGCCCCTACGCCCCCGGCCAGCACGGCCGCGGCCGTATCAAGGAGTCCGAGTACCTGCTGCAGCTCCGTGAGAAGCAGAAGGCTCGCTTCACCTACGGCGTGATGGAGAAGCAGTTCGTCCGCTACTACAAGGAAGCCAGCCGTCGCCAGGGCAAGACCGGCGACAACCTGCTCCAGCTGCTCGAGTGCCGCCTCGACAACGTGGTCTACCGCGCCGGCTTCGCCCGGACCCGTCGCCAGGCCCGCCAGCTCGTCGTGCACGGCCACTTCCTGGTCAACGGCAAGAAGGTCAACATCCCGTCCTTCCAGGTCAGCGACCACGACATCATCGACGTGCGGGAGAAGTCGCTCGAGCTGACCCCGCTCATCGTCGCCCGCGAGACGCACGGCGAGCGCGTCACCCCTGCCTGGATGGAGGTCATCCCGTCGCGGATGCGCATCCTCATCCACCAGGTCCCGGTCCGGGCACAGATCGACGTGCCGGTCCAGGAGCAGCTCATCGTCGAGTACTACTCCAAGAAGTGACTCTCCGTCGGTGGCCGCCTGATCACTCGGGCGGCCACCGACGCCCCTCTTCCAACGTCATCTCTCCGCCAACCTCATACGGTTCGGATCCGTCAAATAGTGGGTGGATCCGGAAAGGAAAAACTCCGTGCTCATCGCTCAGCGCCCCACCCTCACGGAAGAGACCGTCGACGAGTTCCGCTCGCGGTTCGTCATCGAGCCCCTCGAGCCCGGCTTCGGCTACACGCTCGGCAACTCGCTGCGCCGTACGCTCCTGAGCTCCATCCCGGGCGCGTCGGTCACCAGCATCAAGGTCGACTCCGTCCTCCACGAGTTCTCGACCATCGAGGGCGTCACCGAGGACATGACCGAGATCATCCTCAACCTCAAGGGCATCGTCGTCTCCTCCGAGCACGACGAGCCGGTCGTGATGTACCTGCGCAAGTCCGGTGCCGGTGACGTCACCGCCGCCGACATCACCCCGCCCGCCGGTGTCGAGGTCCACAACCCCGAGATCAAGATCGCCACCCTGTCCGACAAGGGCAAGCTGGAGATGGAGCTCGTCGTCGAGCGTGGCCGCGGCTATGTCTCCGCGGTGCAGAACAAGGGCGCCGACAACGAGATCGGCCGCATGCCGGTCGACTCGATCTACAGCCCCGTGCTGAAGGTGACCTACAAGGTCGAGGCCACCCGTGTCGAGCAGCGCACCGACTTCGACAAGCTCGTCATCGACGTCGAGACCAAGCCGTCGATCCGTCCCCGCGACGCGATCGCCTCGGCCGGCAAGACGCTGGTCGAGCTCTTCGGCCTGGCCCGTGAGCTCAACGTCGAGGCCGAGGGCATCGACATCGGCCCGTCGCCGGTCGACGAGCAGCTCGCCGCCGACCTGGCCCTGCCGGTCGAGGACCTGCAGCTCACCGTCCGCAGCTACAACTGCCTCAAGCGTGAGGGCATCCACACCGTGGGTGAGCTCATCTCCCGCTCGGAGCAGGACCTGCTCGACATCCGCAACTTCGGCGCGAAGTCCATCGACGAGGTGAAGGCCAAGCTCGTCGAGATGGGCCTCTCGCTCAAGGACAGCGCGCCCGGCTTCGACCCGCACGCCGCCCTCGCCGCCTACGGCGACGACGACGACGACGCGTTCATCGAGGACGAGCAGCTCTGATCTGAGCGGCGCACGACCCACTGAAACCATCTATCCGAGTACCTGATACGGCTCGGGAGAATCGAGAAGACCAATGCCCAAGCCCAAGAAGGGTGCCCGCCTCGGCGGCAGCCCGGCCCACCAGCGCCTGATGCTGTCCAACCTGGCGACTGCGCTGTTCGAGCACGGCCGGATCACCACCACCGAGACCCGCGCGCGCCTGCTCCGCCCGGTCGCGGAGAAGCTGATCACCAAGGCCAAGCGGGGCGACCTGCACAACCGTCGCGAGGTCCTCAAGACCGTCCGTGACAAGTCGGTCGTGCACACGCTGTTCACCGAGATCGCGCCGACCTTCGCCGAGCGTCCCGGTGGCTACACCCGCATCACCAAGATCGGTCCCCGCAAGGGCGACAACGCCCCCATGGCGGTCATCGAGCTCGTGACCGAGGCCTACAACCCGAAGGCCCCGTCGACCAAGAAGACCGAGGCTGCCGCCGCTCCTGCGCCGGCCGCCGAGTCGGCTCCTGCCGAGGTCGAGGCCGAGGGCGTCGACGGTGAGACCGAGGTCGTGGAGACCGAGGCCACCGACGTGGAGACCGCTGAGGCGCAGGCCCAGGGCGACGCCGCCGAGGTCGACGCCGAGGACGAGTCCAAGGCCTGATCCAGGCCCGATCCAGGCCAGTCCACGAGGCCCGTCACCCCACTGGGGTGGCGGGCCTTCGTGCGTCGCGGTGGGTCGTCACAACGAGGACAGGACCTCGGTCGCGTCGAGGCTGCGCGGGACGCCGCCGCCGTACGCCAGGCGTCGCGTGGCAGCGACGATCGCCTCGTTGGCCGGGGTGGGAACGCCGTGCAGCCGGCCCTGGAGCACGATCTCGCCACTGAGGTAGTCGATCTCGGAGTCGCCGGTGCGTCGGGCCAGGCTCTGCCAGGTCGACCCGCCGCGCCGCTCGAGCTCGGGGCGACGCTGGAGGATGGAGCCGCGCCGGGACTCGTCCTCGGCCGCGGAGACCACGGTGACCCCGGCCGCGGCGAGCACCTGCTCGCCCTCTGCCAGCGCCCGCTTCGCGAGCTCGTCGGCGGCATCGCCCTGGGCGAACGACGCGTCGACACCGTTGCCGATGTTCATCAGCAGCTTCCGTCGCTTGGACGCGAGGATGTCGGCGCGCTCCTCGGAGGCCATGCCGGCCTTACGCAGGTCGGCCGCGACGGCCGCCGTGGTCGCGTCCGTGCCTGACGGGATGCGGCCGATGTCGAGGATCGCCGGCGTCGGGTGGCAGGCCGCGACCACGACGCCGGGCTCGAGGTGCGTCGCCGGCAGCATCACGCACACCGCGTACGTGCGAGGGAACAGGCGCAGGGCCGCGCGCTCGGTGGCGATGCCGTTGGTGGCGCACACCACCGGCACGCGGGTGGGCGCGTGCTCACGCAGGTCGCCGAGCGCGGCGGCTGCCTGGTGCGACTTCACGGCGAGGATGACCACGGTGTCGTCGGTCCAGCCGACCTCCGAGGCGGTGTCGGTCGCCGGTGCGTGGATGCGGTGCCGGCCATTGCCACTGTCGAGCACGAGCCCGCGGGCGCGGATGGCCGCCAGGTGCTGTCCGCGAGCCACCAGCGTCACGGGGAGTCCCGCGAGGTGCAGGTGCGCGCCGATGACTCCGCCGACGGCGCCGGCGCCGTACACCACGTACCTCACGTCCCGAGCCTACGAGGGCGCCGCGATCGTCAGGCAGGCGGCCGCCAGGCGGGGTCGCGACCGATGAAGCCCATCAGCCGGTCGACGACCGGTGCGTCGGCAGGTACGGGCACCGGGTCGCCGTACTGCCCGGAGCTGCGCAGCACGTCTTCCATCGCGGACATGCCGCCCAGCAGCTCGCCGGCGAAGTCCTCGTCGAGGCGGGCGTCCTGGCCGCCGGCGCGGGCCAGGTCCCAGGAGTGCATGAAGACGTCGGAGGTGTAGAACCGGTCGACCGCCTGGGCGAGCGGCTGGGTGCCGACGTGGGGGTGGGTGAACTCCTCCTCGCCGCGCTCGGTGACGAGCGCCTGCACGGCGTCGGCGTGCTGGCGCCACGCGGCGCCCGGGTCGTCGGCGACCGCGGGACCGACCGGCAGCTCGACTCCGCCCGAGGCCAGGAAGCCGGGGAACCAGGTCACCAGGTGGTCGACGACGTCGCGTGCGGTCCACCCGTCGACCGGGGCCGGGGCGGACCAGTCGGACGTCGCGTCCACGAGCCGGGAGAACTCACCGGCCACCTCTGCGTGACGGGCGGCCGGGGAGTCGGGGAGGGCCATCAGAGCGTGCCGTCGGCGAGCAGCCGGTCGATCGCGGCGTAGCCGTCGTGCACACCCACCTCCATGCCGCTGCGCAGCCAGGCGTCGCGGCCCTCGAAGGAGTCGCACAGGCTGAACGCGTGCAGCCGGGTGCGACCGTCGCCCAGGTCCTCGAACGTCATCGTCTCGAGCGCGACCTCGTCGGGCATGCCGTCCCAGGTGAAGGTCTGCACGATGCGGTCCTCGCGCACGGTGTGGAAGCACCCGTGGAAGGAGGTCTCGAAGTCGTCGCGGCCCTCGACCCCGCGGGCGGTGTAGCGCCAGCTGCCGCCGTCGCGGGCGTCCCACTCGGTGATCTCGGCGCCGACGCTGCTCGGTCCGCTCCAGCGTGCGAAGAGGTCGCGATCGGTGTGGGCCCGGAAGAGCTGGGCGGGGGTGGCCGCGAAGTCGCGCCAGATGTGGATGGCGGGGACCTTCTCGTCGGGCTCGATCACGGCCTCGGTGTAGCGGGTCTCGTGGTTCTGCATGGTGGTCATGATGCTGTTCCTTCCTGCTGGGTGGTGGGGCTGGTGTGGGGCTTGTCGTCGTCCTGCATCCGCGCGAGCACGGCGTCGAGGCGCGAGAAGCGTTCCTCGGCCTGTCGGCGGTAGCGCTCGATCCACTTGGTCATCAGGTCGAACACCTCGGCTTCCAGGTGGACCGGCCGGCGTTGTGCCTCGCGCGTCCTGGTCACCAGGCCGGCGTCCTCGAGCACCTTGAGGTGCTTGGAGACGGCCTGGAGGCTGACGTCGTAGGGCGCAGCCAGGTCGTTCACCGTGTGGTCCGTCTCGGTGAGGCGGGCCACGATGTCGCGACGGGTGGGGTCGGCGAGCGCGGCGAAGACGCGAGAGAGCTGGTCGGTCACGGGACACCTTCTTCAACTGATTGGTTGAATAAGGCTAGGCCGGGGACCCTTTGTTGTCAACCCCTTGGTTGAATACCCTTAGTCGCCCGGCACCCGCACCGTGCGCGAGACCGCCTTGCCGCACTCGGCCAGCCCCGGGACGTACGACGGCGACACCGTCACGTAGTACCTGGCCCGGCGCGGGACCCTGAACCGGTAGCGGCCTCGCGAGGAGGCGTCGACCGCGAGGAGCTTGATGTCACGGTGGGGGCGGACCCGCCAGAGCTTGATCCGGGCACCCGACCGGCAGGCCTCGACGGGCGACGTGATGGTCGCCTGGAGCCGGTCCCTGCCCTCGAGCCAGCGCAGCTCGGCCCGCCGCGATGCCGACGGACAGCCGGTCGGGGTGGTCGCGGCGACCGTGGGGCAGCCGTCGACGGTGTCGAGGAGCCCGTCCCCGTCGCTGTCGATGTCCGCATAGCGCGACGACGGAGCCGCGAGGGCCTCCCCGGGCGTCACGACGAGCGTCGCCGCGATGACCACGGCGAAGAGCCGACCGACCAGGGACGAGCACTTCCGCACCCGAGAAGCCTAGGCAACTTAGCCCTCTTTGCACACGTGCCCGCGTCGAGCGTTCGGACGACGCGGCCTAGGATCGGCCCGTGCGCCTGCGGATCGACTGTGCCTACGACGGCACCGAGTTCTCCGGGTGGGCCGTCCAGCCTGGTCTCCGGACCGTGCAGGGGACGCTCGAGGAGGCGCTGGCGACGGCGTTGCGGGTGCCGCAGCTGCGGGTGACGGTGGCCGGGCGGACCGACGCCGGCGTGCACGCGCGCGGCCAGGTGGTGCACGTCGACGTCGATCCCGACCGGGTGGTGGCGGCCGCGGGCAGGTCCACCGATCCGCCCCTGGAGGCGCTGGCCCGTCGCGTCGACGGGATTCTTCCGGCCGACCTGCGCGTACGCCGGGTGTCCGAGGCCCCCGAGGGCTTCGACGCCCGCTTCTCCGCGATCTGGCGCCGGTACGCCTACCGGATCGCCGACGCCCGGGCGCCGGCCGACCCGCTCGTGCGGGGCCACGTCCTCACCTGGGGTCGCCCGCTCGACATCGACGCGATGAACCAGGCGTCCACCCCGTTGGTCGGGCTGCAGGACTTCGCCGCGTTCTGCAAGCAGCGCGAGGGCGCCACCACCGTCCGGACGCTGCTCGACCTGTCCTGGCGCCGCGACACGGCCGGCCTGGTCGTCGGGTCGGTCCGCGCCGACGCCTTCTGCCACAACATGGTACGGGCCCTCGTGGGCAGCCTGATCGCGGTGGGCGAGGGACGGCGGCCGGCCACCTGGCCGGCTGAGGTGTTGACCGGACGCCAGCGCGACTCCGGGGTGACCGTCGTGCACGCCCACGGCCTCACGCTGGAGGAGGTCGGCTATCCCGCCGACGAGGACCTCGGTGCCCAGGCCGAGCGAGCCCGAGCCCGACGAGAGGCGATCGATGCCTGAGCACTACTTCTCCGCGGACCCGAGCGTCCCCTTCGAGCGCGAAAGCTTCACCGTCGAGCTGTGGGGCAACCCGCTCACGCTCGACACCGGGTCGGGCGTGTTCAGCCGGGGCCACCTCGACCACGCCACGGCCGTGCTCTTCCGCGAGCTCGAACCACCGGTCCAGGGGCAGTTCCTCGACCTCGGTTGCGGCTACGGCGTCATCGGCCTGGCCATCGCCCGTGCGGTGCCGCTGGCCAACGTCACCGGCGTCGACGTCAACGAGCGGGCCCTGCTGCTGGCCAACGACAACGCGCGCGCGGCCGGGCTCGACTCCCGCTTCGTCGCGTGCACGCCCGAGCAGGTCCCCGGCAACCAGGTCTTCGACGAGATCTGGTCCAACCCGCCGATCCGGATCGGCAAGGAGGCGCTGCACGAGCTGTTGCTCACGTGGCTCCCGCGCCTGGCGCCGGAGGGTCGAATGGTGATGGTCGTGGGCAAGAACCTCGGCGCCGACTCCCTGCAGCGGTGGCTGACCGAGCAGGGGTGGCCCACCCAGCGGCTGGCCAGCAGCAAGGGCTTCCGGGTGCTGGAGACGCGACGCGGCTGAGCCCGACGGCGTCGTGGACGAGTCAGGCGGGTCGGGTCGCGACCAGCACGCCGATCTTGTCGATGCGGTGCTCGGGGTTGTCGAACTCGTCGGCCCAGTAGTTGCCGACGGCGTGGTCCTCGAGCGTCGCGCAGGTCGAGAGCGTGATCATCGCCCGGGTAGCGGTCTCGCCCGGGCGGCCGGGGACCGGTGCCCGCTGGGCCCGCAGCGACTCCGGCCGGCGGAACGACGTCCAGCGCGTGCGGCGTACCTCGTATACGTAGACCGTGCCGCCGCTCCGCACGCGCATCCGGTCGCCGGCGCGCAACGAGGGGGAGTAGCGCAGGGGAGCGGTGCCGGTGAGGCGGTGGCCGGTGACGATGAAGTTGCCGACCTCGCCGGGGCCGACGCCGCCGCGGGGGCCGCGCGGCGACGCCATCTCGCCGGCGTTCTGCAACGCGGTTCCGGGTGCGTCGTCGGGGGAGCCGCGGTAGCGCACGACCGGGAAGTCGCGCAGCCCCAGCGCCGGGACGCTCATGTAGGAGCGGCGCGGCTCGGGGCGCTCCGGCTCGGGCTCCGCTGTGGCCTCGGGGGTGGGAGTGGCCCCAGAAGTGGGCTCCGGAGTGACCTCGGGGGTCGGGGTGGCGCTCGGCGTCGCCGCGGACGTCGTACGCCGCCCGGCGGGCCCGGGACTGCCGGTCTCCTGCGCGGAGCAGGCGGAGGCCACCGCGACCACCGTCGCGGCGAGGAGGATCAGGAGCCGGCTCGCCACCCGACCCACGGTACGAGGCTCGCCGAAAGGCTCAACCCAGCCGGACGGGAAGCGACTTCACGCCGTGGACGATGGCGAGCTCGGTGAAGCGGAGGTCGGCCGGGTCGCACGCCAGCGCGAGGTCGGGGAAGCGGCGTGCCAGCGCGACCAGGGCTGTCCGCAGCTCCATCCGCGCCAGCTCGGCGCCGACGCACCGGTGCAGTCCGTGCCCGAAGGCGAGCGTGCCAGCCGCCGCCGTGGTCGGGTCGAAGCGTTCCGGGTCGACGTGTCGCGCGGGGTCCCGCCCGACACCGGTCAACGACACCACGACCACGTCGCCGGCGCGGACGGTGCGGTCCCCCACCTGCACCTCGCGGCGGGCGATGCGTGGGAAGGCGACCTGCACGGGGCACACGAAGCGCAGCAGCTCCTCGACCACGCGGTCGACCTCCGCAGGCTCGCCGCGGCGCAGCATCTCCCAGGCGTCCGGGTGCTGCAGCAGGACCCAGGTGCCGAGGGAGAGCATGCTCGCGCTCGTCTCGTAGCCACCGAGGAAGACGCCGTCGGCCAGTCCGCCGAGCTCGACGTCGTCGAAGTCGGCGCCGTGCTCGGCGACCATCCGGGCGAGGAGGCCCTCGGGCAGGTGGGGCTCGCGGCGCTCGGACGCCACGAGGTCGATGAGGAACTGCCGGGTCCCGGCAGCAGTGTCGAAGATGCCGGCGGTCCCGTCGTTGAGGTCGAACCGCGCCGCGCCGCGAGCCCGGAACTCGTCGCGGTCCACACCCGGCATGCCGAGCAGGTCGCAGATCACCCCGAACGGGACGGCGAAGCCGAACCTGGCGACGAGGTCCACCACGGGCCCGGTGGCCGCCATGTCGTCGAGCGCCTCGGCGACCACCCGGTCGATGTCGGCCTGCAGCTCGACGAGCCGCCGTCGCGTGAAGTAGGGCGTCAGCACCCGTCGCAGCCGCCCGTGGTCGGGCGAGTCGGTCATGCCCAGGCCACCGATGCGCTCGGCCGGAGCGCGGTCCTGGCGCCCGATGTAGTGGCGCACGTCGTTGGCGAAGGCGTCGCCGTCGGCCAGCACGGCCCGCGCGGCGTCGTACCCCGTGACGAGCCACACGCGGGTGCCGAACAGCCGCATCAGCTGCACCACGTCGCCCCGCTGCCTGCTGGCCTCCAGGGCGGGCACCGGATGCACACCGTCGCGCTGGAGGGGGAAGCGGACGCGCCCGGGCACCCGTCGGGCCGACGAGACCGCCACCCGCAGTGCTGTGTCACGCAACGAGAGGACCATGGCCGCTATCTTCACGGTCCGGTCCCAGCGGTCGCCATCGGGTATCACCCCGGTGCGTCCCGGGGGGACCCCCGGGCGGTGACCGGGCAGGATGGGGCCATGGCCTACGAAGCAGCCCACGACAGGTACGACGACTCCACCGGGATGCCCTACCGCCGCACCGGGCGCAGCGGGCTCAGGCTCCCGGCCCTCTCGCTCGGCCTCTGGCAGAACTTCGGCACCGATCGTCCCGAGGAGACCCAGCGGGCGATCCTGCACCGCGCCTTCGACCGCGGCGTCACCCACTTCGACCTCGCCAACAACTACGGCCCGCCCTACGGCCGCGCGGAGGAGAACATGGGTCGCTACCTCGCGGAGGACTTCTCGCCCTACCGCGACGAGCTGGTCATCTCGACGAAGGCCGGCTGGGACATGTGGCCCGGTCCCTATGGCCAGGGCGGCGGCTCCCGCAAGTACGTCCTCGCCTCGCTCGATCAGTCGCTGACCCGGATGGGGCTCGACTACGTCGACATCTTCTACAGCCACCGCTTCGACCCGGAGACTCCCGTCGAGGAGACGATGATGGCGCTCGACACCGCCGTGCGGTCGGGGCGCGCGCTCTACGCCGGCATCTCGTCGTACTCGCCGGCGAAGACCCACGAGGCGGCGACGATCGCACGCGACCTGGGCACACCCCTGCTCATCCACCAGCCGTCCTACTCGATGCTCAACCGCTGGATCGAGGCGCCCCGTGACGGTGGGCAGAGCCTGCTCGACGAGCTCGAGGAGCAGGGGATGGGCTGCATCGTGTTCTCGGCCCTCGCACAGGGGCTGCTGACCGACCGCTACCTCGACGGCGTGCCCGCCGACTCCCGCGCAGCCCGCGAGGACTCGACGATGACCGGGCTCGACGGCGACGTCCTCGACCGGGTGCGCGCGCTCAACGGCATCGCCGAGCAGCGCGGACAGAAGCTCGCCCAGCTCGCCCTGCAGTGGGTGCTGCGCGACCCCCGCGTCACCAGCGCCGTCATCGGGGCGTCCAGCGTCGAGCAGCTCGACACCAACCTCGACGCCCTGTCCGGGCCGCCGCTGACCGATGACGAGCTCGCCGAGATCGACAGGTACGCGACCGACTCCCGCGTCAACCTCTGGGCGAAGCAGACCGAGGAGTGAGCGAGGGCAACCCCACCCGGGTCGTCGTGGTCGGCGCCGACGCCGCAGGGATGTCGGCCGCGCACCAGGCGCTGCGCACCGCGCGCCGCACCGGGCGCGAGCTCGAGGTGACGGTGCTCGACCAGGGCAGCCACACGTCGTACTCCTCGTGCGGGGTCCCCTACTGGATGGCCGGCGACGTGGACAGCGGCGACGACCTCGTCGCGCGGACGGCCGAGGAGCACCGCCAGGCGGGCATCGACCTGCGGCTGGGCACGGAAGTGGTGGCGGCCGACCTCGTCGCACACACGGTCACCACCGGCTCGGGCGAGGTGGTCGGCTTCGACGAGCTGGTCGTGGCCACCGGCTCGCCGGCGATCGTCCCGGACTGGGCGCGCCGACCCGACGGGACGACGTACGACGGCGTCGGCGCGGTCAAGACGCTGGACGACGGCGCGGCGTGGCTCGACCGCTTGGCGGCGGCCGACGCCGATGCGCGCGTGGTCGTGGTCGGCGCGGGCTACGTCGGCGTCGAGGTCGCGGAGGCGGTGCTGCGCCGGGGCCTCCGGGTCACCGTGCTGACCCGCGGGCGGGGCATGTCGATGCTCGAGGACGAGATGTCCGAGCGCGTCAACGCAGCGCTCGCCGATGCCGGCGTCGAGCTGGTGCTGGGCGCGGAGGTGACCGGGCTGGACCTCGACGGCGACCGCGTGACCGGGGTGCACTGGGACGGCGGCAGCCGAGAGGCCGACCTCGTCGTGGTCGCGATCGGCGTACGCCCCGCGACCGACTTCCTGAAGGGCTCCGGGCTGGAGCTGACCGAGGACGGCGCCCTGCGGCCCGACCCGCACGGACGCGTGGCGCAGCACGTGTGGGCCGCCGGCGACTGCTGCGAGGTGCGTCGGCGGATCGACGACCAGTGGGTCTTCCGCCCCCTCGGGACGCACGCCACCAAGCACGGCCGTGCGCTCGGCGACAACCTCGCCGGAGGCACGCTGGCCTTCGACGGCATGGTCGACACCGCGATCACGCGCTTCTCGTTCGGGGAGGTCCACCTCGAGATCGCCCGGACCGGACTGTCGCGCACGGACGCCGCGGCGGCCGGCCACGACCCCGTCGCGCTCGTCACGGAGGGCACGACCGCCAGCGGCTACATGCCGGAGGCCGAGCCGATCGCGCTGTGGGTGATGGCCGACCGGACGACGCGTCGGCTGCTCGGCGTGCAGGTCGTCGGGGGCCACGGCGCAGGCAAGCGGATCGATGCGGCCGCGGCCGTGCTGTGGGCCGGCAGCACCGTGGACGACCTGGCCTGGATGGACCTGGCCTACGCCCCTCCCTTCGCCACCGCGTGGGAGGTCCTGCAGGTGGCTGCGCGCCGGGTGGCCGAGCGGCTCTGACGCAGGCGAAGTCGACTGTCCGGCCCTCCCACTCAGGCGCCGTCGATCACCTTGCGCACCTCGTTGACACAGAGCGCCACGAAGGCCAGGGCGATGATCGCCATCAACACGTTGGAGTGCAGCTTGTTGCGCCACTCCACGGGCGTGCGGTCGGTGTTGAGCAGCCAGAGCAGCGTGACGGCGAGGAACGGCATGAAGAACGCGCCCAGCACGCCGTAGGCGAGGATCAGCCACACCGGCTTGCCGAGGAACATCATCACCATGGGCGGGAAGGTCAGCCACAGGATGTAGAGGCGGTACCACTTGCCGCCCGCGCGGGCATCGGGGTCCGAGCTGTCGCCGCCACGGATGATGGTCATGAAGTCGGCGAACATCAGGCTGACGCCGTTCCAGACGCCGACGAGCGAGGACATCGCCGCGGCCCAGAAGCCCAGCAGGAACAGCTTGCCCGCCCACTCGCCGTAGCGGTCCTGGAGCACCACCGAGAGGTCGAGCAGACCGGCGTCGCCCTCCTCGATGGCGACACTGGTGGAGTAGAGCAGCTCCGCGCCGACGATGAGGGTGGCGAGCACGAAGAGGCCGGTGACGACGTAGGCGACGGTGTTGTCGATGCGCATGACCCGCATGTAGGTGGGCGACGACCAGCCCTTCTCGCGCAACCAGTAGCCGTACGCCGCCAGCGTGATCGTGCCGCCGACGCCACCCGCCAGGGCGAGGGTGTTGACCAAGCCGCCGTCCGGGATCCGCGGGGCCAGGCCCGTGACCAGCTCACCGAGGTTGGGCAGGGTGAGCGCGGCGGCGCCGACCATCGTGACGAACATGATCCCGACGAGAGCGGCGAGGACCTTCTCGAAGACGCTGTAGCGGCCCGTCCAGACCAGCGCCAGGCCGATCAGGCCGGAGAGGATGCCCCACCAGGTGACCGAGAGCCCGCCGAGCAGCCCGTCGAGCGCGAGTCCGGTGCCGGCCATCGCGGCGGCGCCGTAGACGAACCCCCAGAGGACGATGTAGGGCCCGAAGTACCACGTCGTCCAGGCGCCGAGGCTGCGCCAGCCCTCGAAGATGGTGCGTCCGGTGGCCAGCGAGTAGCGCCCGGCACCCTCGACCAGGACGATCTTCATGAGGCAGCCGACGACGACGCACCACAGGAGCGTGTATCCGAACTTCTGGCCGGCGATCAAGGTCGCGACCAGGTCGGCCGCGCCGACTCCGGTCGCAGCCACGACGAGGCCGGGGCCGATGACCTTCCAGCGGGGGACGGATGACAGCTCGGTCGAGGTGGTGGATGCCATGACCATCACCCTAGAACTGGTCCAGACCAGTTGTCCTCCCCGGTGTGGAGGGGCCAGGCATGCCGCTGCCCCCGCCATCCGTGGGGTGGCGGGGTGTGGGGCGGGGTCATGGTCGACGTGGTCGCCGGCTTGGTTCTGGTGGCGGGTCGAGCGGGGTGGTCCCGGAAGGGTCGCGGCGGTAGCGGTGGCCGTGGGGGCTGGTCCACACGAACTCACCCGGCCCGATGACGTCGTAGTGCCAGGCGGTGTGGGTCTTGAGGCGGTGGTGGAACCGGCACAACGCACCGAGGTTGGGAGTCAGGGTGGGACCGGGCTGGGGTCGGCCCTCGGCCTCGGCGTCGTGGTCGTACTCGATGACGTGGTCGACGTCGCAGCCACGGGCGGGGCGGGTGCAGAAGGGGAACACGCAGGTCGTGTCGCGGAGAATGACCTGCTCGCGGATCCGGTCCGGGACCTCGTAGCCGGACGCTTCGAGGTGAGCGTTGAGGTCGATGACGGGCTTGACGGTGACCTTCGTGCGGGACTCGCCGCACCAGGCCCGGACCTGCTCGAGCAGCAGGAGGCGTTGGCCTTCCTCGAGCCGACCGGTCGGACCGAACACCGTCTGTCCGCCCTCCACCGACGTGGCGGTGAAGTGGGCGTGCAGCACCACCTCCCGCGCCACGGGCAGACCGTCCTCGCGGGCGGTCGAGGCGTGGCCTTGCGTGTGGCCTTGGATGTGGAGGTCGAGCGCGGTCTGCGTCCGGGCGAGGTCGCCGAGGGCTTGGGCGCGGCGTACGTCGAGGGACTCCGTCGAGCCGAGGGCCTTGCGCAGCTCGGCCCCGTAGGCGACGGCCCGTCCGACATCGAGGGCCGTCGGCCAGGTCGACCTCCGCCTCGATCCTTACAGTGCCGGCGAAGTGGACGTCCTCGTCGTGCACGGTGACGTGGCGCGGATCCACCGACAGGTAGCCGTCCTCGGGATCAGCGGTGGGGTCGAGCGACTGCAGCTCGTACTGCTTGATGGCCTCCGCGACGAGCCGGTCCAGCTGGGCGGGCCCGATGCGCCCGGCCACGGCCGCGACCTGAGCGTCGACCCACCCGGCCGCCTCAGGAGTCAGGGACGGGGTGGCGTGGATCGTGGCCTCGGCCACCATCCGGGCCCGCCACGGCGCGACCCGACCCGACTGCACCAGGGTCCACAACCGGGGCAGGCGGTGCCGCAGCTCGAGGGCGTGCCCGATCAGCCGCTTCGCCGACACCGAGGACATCCCCAGGACGGTGCCGAGCTCGGCGACGCAGAACTCCGCCACCGCCGGGCAGCCCTCACCGGCGATGGGTTCCTCGTGCTCGCAACCCGGCACGGTGAAGGACGCCACGTGGTGGATCGACTCGGGCGGGTGCAGGTCCGCCCACCTGGCGACGAGGTCGAGCTGGCGGGCGGCAGCGGCGTCCTCGGTCGCGCGGGCCGAGCGGATCGAGGCGAGCAGACCGGCGGGGCTGAGGTCGTCATCGACCTCGATCCCGGACCCCGCCAGCGTCTCGATCATGTGTTCGAGTGTAGAGAAACCCACTGACACTCGACCCCGCCCGTGAGTCCAGGAAACATCAAGATTCCCGCGCTCCGCGCGTGGTTTCGAGGGCTCGCTCCGCTCGCACCTCAACCACCGACAGCGGGCGCTCGCACCTCGACCAGCGAACAGCGGCCAGCCCAGGCGTACGCCTCAGAGCTCGCGCAGCACCCGCGCCGGGGAGCCGACGGCCACGACTCCGGACGGCAGGTCCTTCGTGACGACCGAGCCGGCCCCGACCACCGTGTCGGCGCCGATCGTGACGCCAGGGCAGACGATGACGCCGCCGCCGAGCCACACGTTGTCGCCGATGATCACCGTCGCGACGTCGAGGACCACGAGGCCGAAGTTGGCGAAGGAGCGGGCACCGAACGACGTCTGGTAGCCGGCGAGCATCCGCTCCCGCATGGTCCTGTCGTCGGTCATCGCCAGCCTAGGTGGGACGAAATCGGGTGACGGGGCTCGCCGGGCAGGGGAGACTGCTTCCTTGTGGGACACGTCGACGTCGCAGGAGTGCGCTACGAGCTGCCGGACGGGCGGGTGCTGCTCGACGACGTCAGCTTCCGGGTCGGCGACGGACAGAAGGTCGCGCTCGTCGGTGCCAACGGGGCGGGCAAGACGACGCTCCTGCGCATCGTCACCGGTGACCTCAAGCCCCACGCCGGGGTGGTGACCCGCTCCGGTGGGCTGGGGGTGATGCGACAGTTCGTCGGCCACGGGGGTGCCGACGAGACTGTCGCGGACCTCCTGCTGTCGGTCGCCCCGGAGGGGGTCCGGACGTGGGCGCACGAGGTCGCCGCGCAGGAGGTGCGCCTCATGGACGACGACAGCGAGCCCGTGCAGATGGCGTACGCCGAGGCGCTGTCCCACTACGGCGACGCGGGCGGCTACGACCTGGAGGTCGTCTGGGACAAGGTCACCACCGCCGCCATGGGGCTGCCCTACGACCGGGCCAAGTACCGCGCGCTCACCACCCTCTCGGGCGGTGAGCAGAAGCGGCTGGTGCTGGAGTACCTGCTGCAGGGCCCCGAGCAGGTGCTGCTGCTCGACGAGCCGGACAACTACCTCGACGTGCCCGGCAAGATCTGGCTCGAGCAACGGATCCGCGAGTCGGCCAAGACGATCCTGTTCATCAGCCACGACCGCGAGCTGCTCAACAACACCGCCACCCGCATCGTGACGGTCGAGCTCGGCAGCGCCGGCAACCGCGTGTGGACGCATCCGGGCGACTTCGCGTCCTACCACGAGGCCCGTACGCAGCGGTTCGAACGGTTCGAGGAGCTGCGGCGCCGGTGGGACGAGGAGCACGCCAAGCTGCGCGCCCAGATGCTGATGTACAAGCAGAAGGCGGCCTACAACTCCGACATGGCCAGCCGCTACCAGGCCGCCCAGACCCGGCTGAAGAAGTTCGAGGACGCGGGGCCGCCGACCGAGCAGCCGCGGGAGCAGCAGGTCAAGATGCGCCTCACGGGCGGTCGCACCGGCAAGCGCGCCGTGGTCTGCACCGACCTCGAGCTGACCAACCTCATGCGTCCCTTCGACCTCGAGGTCTGGTACGGCGAACGGGTGGCCGTGCTCGGCTCCAACGGCTCCGGCAAGTCGCACTTCCTGCGGCTCCTCGCCGGGGGCGGCAGCGACCCCGACATCGAGCACCAGCCGGTCGGCGTACCTCCTGCCCCGGTCCCGCACACCGGAAGCGCCAAGCTCGGCGCGCGCGTGCGACCGGGATGGTTCGTGCAGACGCACGAGCACCCCGAGCTGGTCGGCCGCACGCTGCTGGAGGTCCTGCACCGGGGCGACGACCACCGCGACGGGATGGGACGCGAGGCGGCGAGCCGCGTGCTCGACCGCTACGAGCTCGCGCACGCGGGGGAGCAGAGGTTCGAGTCACTCAGTGGCGGGCAGCAGGCGCGCTTCCAGATCCTGCTGCTCGAGCTCTCCGGCGCGACGCTCCTCCTCCTCGACGAGCCCACCGACAACCTCGACGTGCAGTCTGCCGAGGCGCTGGAGGCCGGGCTGGAGGCCTTCGAGGGCACGGTGCTCGCCGTGACCCACGACCGGTGGTTCGCCCGTGGCTTCGACCGGTACCTGGTCTACGGCGCCGACGGTGAGGTGTACGAGTCTCCCGGGCCGGTCTGGGACGAGGGCCGGGTGACCCGCGCGCGATGAGCACCACACGTGACGTGGACATGGATCTCGAGATCCTCGAGCTCGACCCCTATGACGACGCCGCGCTGGACGCGTGGCACCACGTCTACCTGGTGGCCGAGACCTTCGAGCTGGGCGGTGCCGCGACGGCCTGGCAGCTCGAGGAGGTGCGCGCGATCATGCAGACCGGCGGCTCGCAGGCCTGGCTGGGCGGGTGGTGCGCCCTGGTCGACGGTGAGGTCGTCGGCGCCGGCTGGATGCGCGCGCCCCTGCTCGACAACACCGAGCTGGCCGAGATCTCCGTCCACGTGCTGCCGGACCGCCGCCGGCGCGGGATCGGCTCCGCCATCCTCGATCGACTCGAGGCGGTCGCCCGCGAGCGCGGCAGGCGGATCCTCACAGCGCTCACGCCCTGGGCCTACGACGCCGGGTCGAGCGGCGACTGGGGATCCGGCCCCGGCTTCGCCCGGGCGTCGGGCTTCGAGCTCGCCCTCTCGGAGGTGCAGCGCGAGCTGCGGCTCCCCGTCGACGAGGCGCTGCTGCAGCGGCTCGCCGACGACGCGGCGCGAGCCCATCCGGCGTACACGATGCGCTCGTGGGCGGGGCCGGTGCCGGACGAGCTGGTGCACGGCTGGGCCGAGATCACGTCCAGCCTGGCCACCGAGGCGCCGACCGGCGAGCTCGAGCTCGAGCCGGGGGCGGTCAGCGTCGAGGCCGTCCGGGACAGCGAGGCGACGGTCGAGCGGCAGGGCCGCACCAAGTACAACACCGTCGCACTCGACGGTGAGGGCACGGTCGTCGCCTACTCCGACCTGGCGACCACGATCCACGAGCCCGGGCGCGCCTACCAGTGGGGCACGCTCGTCGACCGCGCCCACCGCGGCCACCGGCTGGGGATCGCGGTGAAGGTGGCCAACCTGCGGCTGCTCCAGCGCGAACGCCCCGACATCGTCCGGCTGACGACCTACAACGCCGAGGTCAACGCCCACATGATCGGCGTCAACGAGGCGATGGGCTTCGTGCCGATCGCGCGGCTCGGGGACTTCCAGAAGAAGCTCGTCTAGCTCGCCTTGCGCGCCCGATCTTCCGCCGGGCCGTCCTTCAGGGAACGCAGGAGCCTGAGCATGGCACCCTCGTCCAGGTCGCAACCCTCGGGATCGGGCCTCACCAGTCGCACCGCGTGCATGTCGGGTGAGACGAGGAAGACGTCGGGGCAGACGGGATAGGGCTCCTCGGCCCAGGTCCGGAAGGCCAGCCACGACATCCTGAGCGCGGTCATGACGACGTCCTCGTCGACCGGGACATGCACCCAGAGCTCGAACTTGGTCGGCACGGAGACGAGCACGCCGTGGCTCGGGAAGCCTGTCCTCAGGACCGTGCGCAGCACCTCTGGAAGCACCACCACGCGGGCGGCACCATAGGCGTCGCTGCTGTCGAGGAACTCGACCCACGAGTTTCGCGTGTGCGGGTCGATGCGGCGCCGCGTGTGCCTCGGACGAGGGAGAGCTGCGACATTCGTGAGCGCGGCCTCGTAGGCCTCGTCCCGATCGCCGACGAGGTCGAGGTTGCCGAACTCGTGGCTGACGCCCTCCCCCTGAGCCGCGAGGACGGCGACGACTCCGGGCAGCGGCTCGAGCGCGTCGTAGGTGAGGAGCTCGTGGGCGCGCTCGCTGGGCCACAGCTTCACCCGCAGGTCGGCGGTCGCCGGTGGTCGGTCGGCCCGCACGGCGACGAGGGTGGCGAGCTGGTCGCGTACGGCGCGCGTCCATCGCCTGCGCGGCATTCGGCTCACGGTGCGAGCGAGGTTGTCCAACCCCATCGTCCGTCCGTCGTCGAGGGTGAGGGCGATGCCGTCCACGAGGCTCGATGAGTGGCCGAGGTCGGTCAGGACGCGCTGGGCCTCGGCCACGAGCCACCGGGTGTCGGCACTGGTGAGGCCGGGGAGCCTCGGGTCGTCGGTGTGGGTCATGGAGGGAGCCAAGCAGGATCGACGGCCTTCCCGCTGCCGTCATCCACAGGGCTCCGGGTCCGGTCGCCCTAGGGTTGGCGGATGGACGAGACGACGGACCTGACCGCCCACGACCTCACCCACCTCCGCCGCTGTGTCGAGCTCGCGCGCGAGGCCCTGGCCGACGGCGACGAGCCCTTCGGGTCGGTGCTGGTCGATCCCGACGGTGTCGTGCTCCACGAGGACCGCAACCGCACTGCGGGCGGGGACCAGACAAGGCACCCAGAGCTCGAGTTGGCCCGCTGGGCGGCGGCGCACGTGGCGCCAGAGGTGCGGCCCGAGTGCACCGTCTACACCTCGGGGGAGCACTGTCCGATGTGCTCGGCCGGGCACGCGTGGGTGGGGCTCGGTCGCATCGTGTACGCCGCCTCGACCGCCCAGCTCGTCGAGTGGCGGCGGGGCTGGGGCATGGCACTCGGACCGGTCGTGCCGTTGCCCATCAACGCCGTCGCGCCTGGGGTGCCGGTGGGGGGACCGGCTCCGGAGCTGGCCAACGCGCTGCGTGAGCTTCACCGGCAGTGCGCCGAGCGCGATGCCGTGACGTGACCCGCCCCGACCGGTCTCGGCGGATCAGCCGCTCGTGGCGTCGCTGTCGAGGGTGACCTCGGCCTCCTGCGACTCCCCGCCGCGCTGCCAGGTGACCGTCACCTCGTCGCCGGGCCGGTAGGACCGGATGGTCGCGACGAGGGAGTCCCCACCGGTGATGCGGTGGCCGTCGACCTCGGTGATCACGTCCCCGGGCTCGATGCCCGCCTCGGCGGCGGTCGAGCCCTCCGTCACCTGGACGATCCTCGCGCCGGCCTCGTCGTCGGAGACGCGGATCCCGAGGCGGGCGTGGGTCGGGGTCTCGCCCGCGGCCATCTGGTCCACGATCGGCATGACCTCGTCGATGGGGATGGCGAAGCCGAGGCCGATCGACCCCGACGGGCCCGACTGGCCGAACGGTGACTCGGAGGCTGCGGTGCGGATCGAGGAGTTGATGCCGACGACCGCCCCGGTCATGTCGACCAGTGGGCCACCGGAGTTGCCGGGGTTGATCGCAGCGTCGGTCTGGATCGCGGGGTACGTCGTGGAGTTGCCCTCGTCGTCGGAGCCCACGTTGACGGGTCGGTCGAGCGCGCTGACGATGCCGCTGGTGACGGTGGCGTCCAGGCCGTACGGCGAGCCGATCGCGACGACGCCCTCCCCGACCCCCAGGTTGGCCGACTTGCCGATCGTGGCGGGCGTGAGGTCGGAGCCCCCGGAGGCCTTGATGACCGCGGTGTCGGTGAGCGGGTCGGTGCCCAGGATCTCGGCGTCCGCGGTCGAGCCGTCGTCGAAGGAGACTGTCAGCGTGCCACCGTTCTCGGCCATCTCGACGACGTGGTTGTTGGTCAAGATGGTGCCGTCGGCGGTCAGGATGATCCCGGAGCCCGACGCCGAGCCTCCCTGCCCGGCGACGTCGATCTTCACCACGCTCGGGAGCACCTTCTGCGCCACGGACTCCACGGAGCCCTCGGCGGCGGGCGCCTGGGTCTCGTCGGACACCGTCGCGGTGCTGGGGCTGCCGGCGCGCGCCGAGCTCACGGGCTCGTCGTGGGTGGCGTCCCACACGGCGGCGCCCCCGAGCCCGGCGCCGCCACCGACCAGCAGGGACGTGGCCACGACGGCCGCGGCCAGGCCCGTACGACGGCGACGGGGGCCGGCGTCCGGTCCCGGACCCTGCCCTGGCGCAGGCTGTCGGGGGCCGTACGCCCCGCCGTACGTGCCGCCGCCCAGCGGGCCGCTGTGACCGTGGTCGTCGGGGTGGCGCGAGGGGTCGTCCGGGAAGCCGGTGGGGGTCGTGGAGCTCATGCCTCCACAGTGCCCACGGCATCTGTGGTCATGCTGAGAACCGGCTGGGAAGGTCCCGAGACCTTCTCGGGAGAGCGAGAACGCCCCCGGCCGGGGTTCGGGCCCGGCTGGCCCGGCTGCGCCGTGCTGCGCCGCTCACACCGCCGAGGGGCACGCGGCTTCGCCGCGTGCCCCTTGCGGCGTTCAGGCCCAGCGCTCGGAGGCCGCCGTGAACGTCAGCTCGCGGTCGCCGGTGTAGATCTGCTTGGGACGGGCGATCTTCTGGTCCTTGTCCTGCACCAGCTCGGACCACTGCGCGAGCCAGCCGGGGGTGCGACCGATGGCGAACAGCACGGTGAACATCTCCGGCGGGAACTGGAAGGCCTCGTAGATGAGGCCGGAGTAGAAGTCGACGTTGGGGTAGAGCTTGCGCTTGACGAAGTACTCGTCCTCGAGCGCGATCTTCTCCAGCTCCTTGGCGATCTCGAGGAGCGGGTTGACCCCGGTGACCTCGAAGACGTCGTCGCAGGCCTTCTTGATGATCGTGGCGCGCGGGTCGAAGTTCTTGTAGACCCGGTGGCCGAAGCCCATCAGGCGCTCGTTGCCGTCCTTCACGCCCTCGATGAAGGCGGGGATGTTGTCCTTGCTGCCGATGCGCTTGAGCATCCGCAGCACCGCCTCGTTGGCGCCGCCGTGCAGCGGGCCGTAGAGGGCGCCGACGCCGGCCGCGACGGCCGAGTAGGGGTCGACCTGTGAGGAGCCGACGGAGCGCACGGCGTTGGTGGAGCAGTTCTGCTCGTGGTCGGCGTGCAGGATGAAGAGCACGTCGAGGGCCTTGACCAGGCGCTCGTCGGCCTCGAACTTCTGCTCGCTCATCTTGAAGAGCATGGAGAGGAAGTTGGCGGTGTAGCCGAGGTCGTTGTCGGGATAGACGAACGGCTTGCCCTGGGCGTGGCGGAACGACCACGCGCCGAGGGTCGGCATCTTCGCGATCATCCGCACGATCTGCATGTGGCGGTTGTCGGCGTCGCTGATGTTGCGGGCGTCGGGGTAGAACGTCGACAGCGCGCCGACGGAGGCCATCAGCATGCCCATCGGGTGGGCGTCGTAGCGGAACCCGTGCATGAATCCCTTGACGTTCTCGTGCACGAACGTGTGGTAGGTGATCTCGTGCACCCAGGTGTCGTACTGCTCCTTCGTGGGCAGCGAGCCGTGGATGAGGAGGTAGGCCACCTCGAGGAAGTTGGACTTCTCGGCCAGCTGCTCGATCGGGTAGCCCCGGTATTCGAGGATGCCCTTGTCGCCGTCGATGAACGTGACCGCCGATCGGCACGAGGCGGTGTTGACGAAGCCGGGGTCGTAGGTGGCCAGACCGGGATCGTCGTCGGTGAGGCGGATCTGTCCCAGGTCCTTGGCCGCGATCGTGTTGTCGGTGATCGCGATGTCGTACTCCTCGCCGGTCCGGTTGTCACGGACGGTGAGGGAATCCTTGGCCGCTACGTCGGTCACGTCGGCTCCTGTTCATACGTCTTTGTACGTCTGTTGTCGCCCCAACTTAGCCGCGGGTGTCATGTGAGCGCGAACCGGTGTCCACGACCCGGGTCGGCGCCCGGGTCAGCGTCCGGCGGCCCGGTCGCCGAGCGCGCGCGGCGTCGTTTTGACCCCCACGCTCGCAGCGCCGTACTCTTGCTGGTCGCGACTCCTGCCGCGTCCGCCCTCTCCCCACGGAGAACCAGGGTGGGTGCAGATCCGGACGTCATCCCTCCTGAGGAGGGAGCGATCCGGGCCGTGTTCGTCAGAAGTCGTGGCTCCACCTCACCATCCCTCGACCGAGGGTTGGGACCAACGAACGAACGGGATACCGCCGTGCGCACGTACAGCCCCAAGCCCGCTGACATCCAGCGCGAGTGGCTCGTCATCGACGCCACCGACGTGGTCCTGGGCCGGCTCGCCGTCCAGACCGCCAACCTCCTCCGCGGCAAGCACAAGCCGACCTTCGCTCCTCACATGGACATGGGCGACTTCGTGATCATCGTCAACGCCTCCCAGGTGTCGCTGTCGGGGACCAAGAAGACCACCAAGATGGCCTACCGCCACTCCGGCTACCCGGGCGGCCTCTCGGCGACCCCGTTCGGTGAGCTCCTCGAGAAGGACGCTCGCAAGGCCATCGAGAAGGCCGTGTGGGGCATGCTCCCCAAGAACAAGCTCGGTCGCCAGATGCTGAAGAAGCTCAAGGTCTACGCCGGCCCCGACCACCCGCACGTGGCCCAGCAGGCCACCCCGTTCGAGATCACGCAGATCTCCCAGTGACTGAGGACTCACAGATGACTGAGAACACTGCCACGCCCGAGGTCGACGTCGACGTCGAGGAGACCTTCGAGGCCGGCGCCGACGGCGTCACCTACACCTCCGAGAGCGACGCCTCGGCCGACACCCCGGCCCGTCCGGCGACCATCGCGCCCGCCGCCGCCACCGGCCGCCGCAAGGAGGCCGTCGCCCGCGTCCGCATCGTCCCGGGCACCGGCGAGTGGAGGATCAACGGCCGCACGCTGGAGAACTACTTCCCCAACAAGCTGCACCAGCAGATCGCCAACGAGCCGTTCGCCGAGCTGCAGCTCATGGGCCGCTTCGACGTGATCGCCCGCGTCCACGGTGGCGGCACCGCCGGTCAGGCCGGCGCCCTGCGCCTCGGCGTGGCCCGCTCGCTCAACGCTGTCGACGTCGAGGCCAACCGCCCGGCCCTCAAGAAGGCCGGTCTGCTGACCCGCGACGCCCGCGTCGTCGAGCGCAAGAAGGCGGGCCTCAAGAAGGCCCGCAAGGCTTCGCAGTTCTCGAAGCGCTGATCTCCCAGGGTCTCGTCCCATGACGCGACTCTTCGGCACGGACGGGGTCCGGGGCCTGGCGAACGCCTCGTTGACGGCGGAGCTGGCCCTGGACCTCTCCGTCTGTGCCGCACACGTCCTGGCCGACCGCGGCGAGTTCGAGGGGCACCGTCCCCTCGCCGTGGTGGGCCGGGACACCCGCATCTCCGGCCAGTTCCTCGAGGCCGCCGTCGTCGCCGGCCTCGCGTCTGCAGGCGTCGACGTGCTGCTGCTGGGCGTCCTGCCCACCCCCGGTGTGGCCTACATGACCGAGCGGCTCGACGCCGACCTCGGCGTGATGCTCTCCGCCTCGCACAACCCGATGCCCGACAACGGCATCAAGTTCCTCGCCCGGGGCGGCCACAAGCTCGACGATGCGATCGAGATCGCCATCGAGCGCCGCATGGGCGAGCCGTGGGACCGCCCGACGGGTGGTGACGTCGGCCGGGTGCGCGTCTACGACTCCGCCGTGCAGGAGTACGCCGCCCACCTCGAGAGCACGATCACGCACCCGTTGGTGGGGCTCAAGGTCGTCCTCGACTGTGCCGAGGGCGCCGCCCACGCCGCTGGTCCGCGAGCCCTCGAGGACGCGGGCGCGACGGTCATCGCGATCCACGCCGACCCCGACGGCCTCAACATCAACGACGACTGCGGGTCGACCCACATGGGGTCCCTCCAGGCCGCGGTGGTCGAGCACGGCGCCCACGCCGGCTTCGCCCTCGACGGCGACGCCGACCGCTGCCTGGCCGTCGACGCCGACGGCAACATCGTGGACGGCGACCAGATCCTGGCCATCCTCTCCCTCTCGCTGCTCGAGCAGGGACGCCTGGCCAAGGACACCGTGGTGGCGACGGTGATGAGCAACCTCGGCTTCGTCCAGGCCATGCGCGCCCACGACGTCGGCGTACGCCAGACGAAGGTCGGCGACCGCTACGTCCTGGAGGCGATGAAGGTCTCCGGCTACTCCCTCGGCGGTGAGCAGTCCGGCCACGTCATCCTCAGCGACCACGCCACGACGGGCGACGGCATCCTCACCACGCTGCACGTGATGGAGCGGATGGCGACCACCGGCAAGTCCCTGGCCGAGCTCGCGTCAGTGATGACCCGGCTGCCGCAGGTCCTGATCAACGTCTCGGGCGTCGACAAGTCGCGCACGGACGAGGACGCCGTGCTCGCGGCGGCAGTGGCCGAGGAGGAGGCCGCGCTCGGCGAGCGCGGCCGGATCCTGCTGCGCCCCTCCGGCACCGAGCCGATCGTGCGGGTGATGGTCGAGGCGCCGACGCAGGACGAGGCCCAGGGCGTCGCCTCCCGCCTCGCCGACGTGGTCGAGCGACAGCTGGCGCTCTAGCCCGGTTATCTCGATGGCGCGCGGGAGACCGTGAGGCTACGGTCACGCCGTGGCCGTGGACATCGAGCAGATCGACCCGCGCAACGAGGCTGCCCTGCGCGCCTGGTGGGAGGTCGGCAACGCCGCGACCGCCGAGCGTCCGGGCAAGCCCTGGCCGATGTGGGAGCAGAGCCGCGTCGCGCTGCCTGCCGACAACTCCGAGCGCGCCGTCACCCTGCTCGGTGCCATCGACGGCCGCGAGATGGTCGGCGCGGGGCTCCTGACGCGCCCGCTCAAGGAGAACCTCCACACGGCGATGGCCTTCGCGTACACGCGACCCGGACGTACGCGGGAGGGGATCGGCAGGGCGCTCGTCAACGAGCTGGAGTGGTCGCCGCCGGTGACGGCCGTACGACGATCCAGAGCGAGGCCTACCTCCCACCGGGTGGATCCGGGGGTGCCGAGGCGTTCGCGACCGCGATGGGCTACGGCGTCGCCAGCCGGGAGGCCATCAAGGAGCTGACCCTCACCGACTACGTCGCACGTCGCGAGGCGCTCGCCGCCGAAGCCGACGCGGCCGACGGCTACCGGATCATCACCTTCGACACGGTCTGCCCCGAGGAGCACCTGGACTCCTTCGGCCGGCTGCTGGGGATGCTGATGTCGGAGGTGCCGCTCGGTGAGCTCGACCTGGAGACGTCGGAGTGGCCCGCCGAGCGCATCCGGGCCGCGGAGCAGCGCCTGGTCGCCATCGGCCGGCATGTCCACACCGCGATGGCGATCGCCCCAGACGGGGAGGTCGCGGGTGTGTCGGACGTCCGGGTGGACGACACCGACCAGACGTACGGCCAGGTCGGCATCACGATCGTGGACCCGGCGCACCGCGGCCACCGCCTGGGTCTCGCGCTCAAGCTCGCCACCCACGACCTCGCCATCCGGACGTACCCAGACCTGGTCTCCCTCGACACGTCGAACGCCGAGGTGAACACGCACATGAACGCCGTCAACGAGGCCCTGGGCTACCGCACGATCGAGACGCTGCTGGAGCTGCAGAAGAGCCTGTGAGCGGTCAGCGCGCCTCTGCTTGCGTGTCGTAGTCGTCGCGGGCGGTGAGGATCCGAACGAGGTGGGTCTCGGCCCACTCGGTCAGCGTGGCGATCGGCCCCGTGAGCGACGTGCCGAGCGGCGTGAGCTCGTAGTCGACACGCGGCGGCACCTGGGCGTGCACGGTGCGGGTGAGCAGGCCGTCGCGCTCCATCGCGCGCAACGTCTGGGTCAGGACCTTGGGTGCCACGCCGCCGATCCGCGCGCGCAACGCGCTGAACCGGAGTGGGCCGTCGACCAGGGAGCCGATGACCAGCACGGTCCACTTGTCGCCGATGCGGTCGAGCACGACCCGGGTCGGGCACTCGGGGTCGAAGGCGTCGCCGCGGCCGGGAGCGGAGTTGATGGTTACCACAGGGTACTTATAGCACGTTGAAGTCATCAGTTACCAGTGGTTACTGTCGGCGCCGCACGCCCCACTCCCCACTCGAAAGGCACTCCACATGAAGATCGCCCTGTTCGGCGCCACTGGCATGGTCGGCTCCCGCATCGCCTCCGAAGCCACTGCTCGCGGCCACGAGGTCACCACCTTCAGCCGGTCCACCGGCGGCGACCTGGCCGACGCGGCTGTCGTACGTGACGCCGCGGCCAACCACGACGTGCTGGTCTCGGCCACCGGCCCGAGCCGCACCGGCGACCCGCACGAGCCGTGGCTCGACGCCGTGTCGACCCTGATCGACAACGCCGGGGACGCCCGCGTCCTGTTCGTCGGCGGCGCCGGCTCGCTGCTCACGCCCGACGGCACCCGCCTGCTCGACACCGACGGCTTCCCGCCGGAGTACCACCCCGAGGCATCGTCCGGCGCAGCCGCCCTCGACCTGTTCCGCGGTGCCCCGGACAGCGTGGACTGGACGTTCCTCAGCCCCTCGCCCGTCATCGCACCGGGTGAGCGCACCGGCTCATACGCCAAGGCCCTCGACACCCCGGCCGGCGACTTCATCAGTGCCGAGGACTACGCCGTCGCGCTGGTCGACGAGATCGAGCAGCCCGAGCACCGCCGCCAGCGGTTCACCGCCGCCTCGGTCTGAGGCGCCCGCGGGCCGGCCTCAGAGCTTGCGCAGCCGGACGTAGCGGACCGAGTGGTCCGCGTCCTTGCGCAGCACGAGGTTGGCCCGCGACCGGGTCGGTGCGACGTTCTGCACCAGGTTGGGCTCGTTGATCGAGTCCCAGATCCGGGTGGCCTGGTCGACCGCCTCGTCGTGGGACAGCGCGGCGTACTTGCGGAAGTAGGACGCCGGGTCGCGGAAGGCGGTCTCGCGCAGGCGCAGGAACCGGTCGACGTACCAGCGCTTGATGTCCGTCAGCGCGGCGTCGACGTAGACGGAGAAGTCGAAGAAGTCGCTGACCGCCAGTCCGGTGCGGCCGTCGTCGCGCACCCGCGCCGGCTGGAGCACGTTGAGGCCCTCGATGATGACGATGTCGGGGCGCTTGACGACCACCTTCTCGTCCGGAAGGACGTCGTAGACGAGGTGGGAGTAGATCGGCGCCTCGACCTCGTCGCGGCCGGACTTGATGTCGATGACGAACTTCAGCAGCGCCTTGCGGTCGTAGGACTCCGGGAACCCCTTGCGGTGCAGGATCCCGCGGCGCTCCAGCTCCGCGTTGGGCAGCAGGAAGCCGTCGGTGGTCACGAGCTCCACGTGCGGGTGCTCGGGCCAGTGCGCGAGCATCTGCTGGAGGACCCGGGCGGTGGTCGACTTGCCGACAGCGACCGAGCCGGCAAGGCCGATCACGAACGGCGTACGCGGCGGGGTGACGCGGTGCAGGAACTCCTCCTGCTCGCGGTGGAGGCGGGAGTTCGCCGCGACGTAGAGGCTGAGCAGGCGCGAGAGCGGCAGGTAGACCTGCTCGATCTCGCGCAGGTCGAGTGCATCGCCCAGGCCGCGCAACCGCACCACCTCGTCGGGCGTGAGGACGGTCTCCGCCGTGCCGGCCAGCTCCGCCCACGCAGCACGCTCGAGCTCGACGTAGGGGGAGACCTCCCCGCCGGAGGCGCTCCCGTTGGGGCTCCCGGTGGTGCCGCTCGGCGACGCCGGGACCTCGGACATGGGTGCGATTGTGGCACCGCGGCGGGGGGCGGGGGTGCAGCGGCCTGCCGATAGACTCCCGGGCCATGTGCGGAATCGTCGGATATGTGGGATCCAGGCCGGCCGAGGGCGTGGTCATCGAGGGCCTCCGGCGACTGGAGTACAGGGGCTACGACTCCGCCGGCATCGCGCTGATCGACGCCGGGACGATCGTCTCCGACAAGCGCGCCGGCAAGCTCGCCAACCTCGAGAAGGCGATCGCCGAGTCCCCGTTGCCGCAGGTGACGACCGGGATCGGCCACACCCGGTGGGCGACCCACGGGGCGCCGAGCGACCGCAACGCCCACCCCCACCTCGGCCGCGCGAGCCGGGTGGCCCTGGTGCACAACGGCATCATCGAGAACTTCGCCGAGCTCCGCTCGCGCCTGGAGTCCGAGGGCGTCGAGATGGCCTCCGACACCGACACCGAGGTCGCGGCGCACCTGCTCGAGGAGCAGCTCGAGACCGGCATCGACCTGACCGTCGCGATGCAGAACGTCTGTCGCGAGCTGCGGGGCGCCTTCACGCTCGTCGCGGTCGACGCGCAGGACCCCGACCGCGTGGTCGCGGCCCGCCGCAACAGCCCGCTCGTGGTCGGCATCGGCGAGGGCGAGAACTTCCTGGGCTCGGACGTCGCCGCCTTCATCGAGCACACCCGCGAGGCGCTGGAGCTCGACCAGGACCAGGTCGTCACCATCACACGCGAGGGCGTCAGCGTCTCCGGCTTCGACGGCACGCCCGCCGAGGGTCGCCGCTACCACGTCGACTGGGACCTCTCCGCGGCGGAGAAGGACGGGCACGACTGGTTCATGCGCAAGGAGATCTTCGAGCAGCCGCGCGCCGTCGCCGACTCGCTGCTCGGGCGCCGCGGCGCCGACGGCCAGCTGCAGCTCGACGAGATGCGCCTGTCCGACCAGGACCTGCGCGATGTCGACAAGATCATCATCATCGCGGCGGGCACGTCGTTCTACGCCGGCATGGTCGCCAAGTACGCCATCGAGCACTGGTGCCGGATCCCGGTCGAGGTCGAGCTCGCCAGCGAGTTCCGCTACCGCGACCCGATCCTCACCAGCGACACCCTTGTCGTCGCGATCAGCCAGTCGGGCGAGACCGCCGACACCCTGCAGGCGATCCGCCACGCCCGCGTGCAGCGGTCCAAGGTGCTGGCGATCTGCAACACCAACGGCTCGACCATCCCGCGCGAGTCCGACGGCGTCATCTACACCCACGCCGGGCCGGAGATCGGTGTCGCCTCGACGAAGGGCTTCCTGACGCAGCTCGTCGCCTGCTACCTCCTGGCCCTCTACCTCGCCCAGATCAAGGGCACCCGCTACGGCGACGAGATCTCCCAGGTCATGGACCAGCTCGAGCAGATGCCGGCCCACATCGAGACCGTGCTCTCCAAGTCCGAGGAGGTGTACGCCCTCGCGCGGGACCACGTCGGCAGCCGCTCGGTCCTGTTCCTGGGGCGGCACGCGGGCTACCCCGTCGCCCTCGAGGGCGCGCTCAAGCTCAAGGAGATCGCGTACCTCCACGCCGAGGGCTTCGCCGCCGGCGAGCTCAAGCACGGCCCCATCGCACTGGTCGAGGAGGGCCTGCCGATCCTGTGTGTCGTGCCTCCCCGCGGCCGCGACCAGCTGCACGACAAGATGATCAGCGGCATCCAGGAGGTGCGCGCCCGCGGCGCCCGCACCCTGTGCCTGGCCGAGGAGGGCGACACCGCGATCGAGCCCTACGCCGACGTGCTGTTCACACTGCCGCAGGTGCCGGTGCTGCTCCAGCCGCTCGTCGCGGTGGTGCCGCTGCAGCTCTTCGCGTGCGAGCTCGCCACCCAGCTGGGCCACGACGTGGACCAGCCGCGCAACCTCGCCAAGTCCGTCACGGTGGAATAGACAGTGCCGATCATCGGCGTCGGCATCGACGTGGTCGACATCGATCGCTTCGTGCAGTCCCTCGAACGTACGCCCGGGCTGCGCGGGCGGTTGTTCACCGACGCCGAGGCGAGCCGGCCCCCTGCGTCGCTGGCCGCACGGTTCGCGGCCAAGGAGGCCATCGCCAAGGCGCTGGGCGCCCCGGTCGGGATGGCCTGGCACGACGCCGAGATCGTCTCGGAGGAGACCGGACGGCCCCGTTTCGAGATCCGCGGCACCGTCGCCGCCCAGGCCGAGGCCATCGGCGTCGCCCACGTCCACGTCTCGCTGTCGCACGACGCCGGTATCGCGTCGGCGGTCGTGGTGCTGGAGAGCTGAGCTGACGTGCTGCGCGCCCACACCGTCGACGACGTACGCCGTGCGGAGCAGGCCGCGATGTCGGCCCTGCCCGACGGTGCGCTGATGCAGCAGGCCGCGGCCGGCCTGGCCGCTGCCGTGGTCGACCTCCTCGGCGGGGCCTACGGCCGGCGCGTGGTGCTGCTCGTGGGCCCGGGCGACAACGGAGGCGACGCGCTCTGGGCCGGCGCGCGGCTGGCCGGTCGGGGAGCGCGGGTCGAGGCCGTGCTGCTCGCGGACCGTGTCCACGAGGCGGGGCTGTCTGCGCTCCGCGCCGCGGGCGGGCGAGCCAGCCGTGACGTCGGCGACGTCGACCCGGCCCCCGACCTGGTGGTGGACGGCATCGTGGGCATCGGCGGCCGTCCCGGGCTTCGTCCCGACGCCGTCGCGGCGCTGGAGCACTTCCCGGGCGTCCCGGTGGTCGCGGTCGACGTCCCGTCGGGGGTCGACGTGGACACCGGTCGCGTCGACGGACCCCACGTGGTCGCGGACCTCACCGTCACGTTCGGCACCCACAAGGTCGCCCACCTCGTCGACCCGGCCTCGACCGCCAGTGGCGCGCTCCACCTCGTCGACCTCGGACTGGACCTCGGGGCACCCGCGGTCGAGGCGCTCCAGCCCGACGACGTACGAGCGCTGCTGCCGCGGCCCGGGCACGTCGCGCACAAGTACACCCGTGGAGTGGTGGGCGTCCGCGCCGGCTCGGGCACCTATCCCGGCGCCGCGCTGCTGGCTGTCGCGGGAGCGGCGTGCGGCCTGGCCGGCATGGTCCGCTACGTCGGTCCCGAGGCCATCGCGGACCGGGTCCGGGCCGCGCACCCCGAGGTCGTGGGTGCTGGACGGGTGCAGGCGTGGGTGGTCGGGCCGGGTGGCGGCGACGACGCGGGCGGGATGCTCACGGCCGCCCGCGCGGACGACGTACCCGTCGTCGTGGACGCCGACGCCCTGCGCCACGTGACCGGACCGGTGCCGGGCTGCGTCCTCACGCCGCACGCGGGCGAGCTCGCCGCGATGCTCGGGGTCGAGCGCGCCGAGGTGGAGGCCGGCCCACTGGCCTTCGCCCGCGACGCCGCCCGCCGCTGGAACTGCGTGGTCCTGCTCAAGGGCCACCACACGCTCGTCGCCGACCCGCACGGCCGGGTGCGGGTGACGACCACCGGCGTCCCGTGGCTGGCGACCGCCGGCGCCGGGGACGTCCTCGCCGGACTGGTCGGCGCGCTCCTCGCGGCCGGCCTGGAGCCGTACGACGCCGCGTCGGTCGGGTCCTGGATCCACGGCGCCGCTGCCACCGAGGCCGCGGGCGGCGGCCCGCTGACCGCGAGCCGGGTCGCGGTCCAGATCCCGCGGCTGGTGCGCGAGACCCTCACAGGTTTGGGATGATCCATTCCATGACCGATCCCGTGCCGCATCGCGCCGAGATCGTGGTCGACGTCGCTGCCATCCGGCACAACGTGCGGATCCTCAAGGACCTCGTGTCGGTGGACGGCCCGGTGCAGATGATGACGGTGGTCAAGGCCGACGGCTACGGCCACGGCATGGTGGAGGCCGCCGAGGCGGCCCGCGAGGGGGGCGCCGACTGGCTGGGCGTGGCCACGATCGACGAGGCGCTGGCCCTGCGGGCGGCGGGGGACCAGGGTCCGCTGCTGTGCTGGCTCAGCGCGCCGGGTGACGACTTCGCCGCCGCCGTGGCAGCGGGTGTCGAGCTGACGGCCTACACGGTGGCGGAGCTCGACGAGGTCGCGGCAGTGGGCGACGCCCGGGTCCAGCTCAAGCTCGACACCGGGCTCTCGCGGGGCGGAGCCCCGCGCGCCGAGTGGCAGGAGCTGTTCGCGGCGGCTGCGGCCCACGAGGCGGCGGGCCGGGTGCGGGTGACCGGCATATGGTCGCACTTCGCGGCCAGCGACGAGCCCACCCACCCGGCCAACGACGCCCAGGAGGCGGACTTCCGGGAGGCCCTGCGCCTGGCCGAGGCGGCGGGGCTCGACCCCGACGTCACCCACCTCGCCAACTCCGCGGCGGCGATCCTGCGCCCGTCGTCCCACTTCGACCTCGTCCGTTGCGGCATCGCGTCCTACGGGCTGGACCCGGCACCCGGGGTCAGCCCGCGGCTGGGACTGCGCCCGGCGATGACGGTGCGCGCTCGCCTGCTCATGAGCAAGGCGATCTCGGCCGGCGACGGCGTCTCCTACGGCCACACCTGGCTCGCCGACCGCGACACCACGGTGGGCGTCGTACCCGTGGGATACGCCGAGGGCATCCTGCGCGCTGCCGGCAACACCGCGTCGGTCTGGGTCGAGGACTCGCTGCGACCGATCCTCGGGCGGGTGTGCATGGACCAGTTCGTGGTCGGCCTCCACGGTGAGCTCCCGCGGCCGGGCACCGACGTGGTCCTCTTCGGTCCCGGCGACCTCGGCGAGCCCACCGCGCAGGACTGGGCAGAGGCGGTCGGCACCATCAGCTACGAGATCGTGACCCGGCTGGGGGGCCGGCTGGCGCGACGCCACGTCGACTCCGAGCGAGTGGACGCGGACATCAACGGGGCAGACCTGGAAGGAACCCCCACTTGAGCATCAAGGGCCGGATCTTCGGCACCGTCGTCGGCGCAGCCGGACTGGCAGCCGCGGCCGGCGCGGTCGGCATCGCGCGCCAGAACCGCGTCATCGGCAACCGGGCGGCGGGGGAGCGCGTCGCGTTCGGCGAGCTGCACAGCACACCGCTGGTCGTGGTGGCCGACGACGCGGTGGACCTGCACGTCGAGATCGACGAGCCCACCGACTTCGGGGGTGCCCCGGCCACCGACGACGACCTCACCGTCGTCTTCGTGCACGGCTACTCGCTCAACCTCGACTGCTGGCACTACCAGCGCGCCGCCTACCGCGGGCAGGTGCGTACGGTCTTCTACGACCAGCGCAGCCACGGCCGCTCGGCGCGCTCCGACGAGGACCACTGCACCATCGAGCAGCTCGGCCACGACCTGCGTCGCGTCATCGAGGACACCTCGCCCGGCCCGTGCGTGGTCGTGGGCCACTCGATGGGGGGCATGAGCGTCGTCTCCCTCGCGGAGCACTACCCGGAGCTGTTCGGCGACAAGGTGGTGGGCGCCGCCCTCATCTCGACCACGGCCGGCGGCCTCGACCCGGGCCGGATCCTGTTCCCGATGGTGCCGCTCGGCATCAGCGGCCGGTTCGTCGGCCGGGCCGTGCGCACCCTCAACCTGGGCCACCGGGTGGTGGACCGCGCACGGGTGTGGGGACACGCGGCGGCCGACGTGATGACCGACCGCTACGCCTTCGGCGACGACGTGCCCGCCGACCATGTCGAGTTCGTCTACTCGATGCTCAACTCCACCCCCTTCGCCGTGGTGGCCGACTTCTACCCGGCGTTCGCGACGCTCGACCACTTCGACCACCTCGAGCCGCTGGGACGCGTCCCCACCGCGATCATCTGCGGCACCGAGGACAAGATCACCTCGGTCGCGCACAGCCGCAAGCTGCACAGCCGGATCCCCGGCTCCAGCCTGCTGGAGTGCGAGGGCGCCGGCCACATGGTGCTGCTCGAACGGCACAAGGACGTCACCGCAGAGCTCGACGACCTGCTCTCGCTGGCTCAAGGGCAGGTCCCGCGGTGAGCGTCGTCGTACGCCGGGTCGGACCGGAGGCGGCCGCCGACGTGCTGGCCGTGGTGCAGGAGGCGTTCGGTGCCCGCCCCGTCCTGGACCCGCCCGCCGACGCTCTCAACGAGGACCTCGACTCGGTGGCCCGGCTGCTCGGTGTCCGCGGCGGCCTGCTCGCGACCCTGGACGGCGTACCCGTCGGGTGCGTCATCCTCGACGTTGCCCCGGACGGGTTGGTGCTCCGGCGGTTCGGCGTGGTGCCCGCCGCCCAGGGCAACGGCGTGGCGACCGCCCTGGTCGAGGCGGCCGTCGACCTGGCTGCGGGCCGCCAGGCCGTGCGGGTCGTCGCGCGTGAGGAGCTGCCCGGGACGGTGGCCTTCTGGGAGCGGCACGACTTCGTGGTGACCGGTCGTCGCAGCCCCTACGTCGAGATGGCACTGTGGCTCGGCACCAGCTTCGACGTGCCGGAGGCCGAGAGGATGCGAGAGCTGGGCGAGCGCGTCGGCCGGAGCCTGGTGGCCGGCGACCTCGTCGTGCTCACGGGCGAGCTCGGTGCCGGCAAGACCACCTTCACCCAGGGTCTGGGGCTCGGCCTCCAGGTGCGCGGCGACGTCACGTCGCCGACGTTCGTGATCGCCCGCGTACACCCCTCCCTGGTCGGCGGGCCCGACCTGGTGCACGTGGACGCCTACCGGCTGGGTGGCCTCGACGAGCTCGACGACCTCGACCTGGACACCTCCCTGGACTCCGCCATCACCGTCGTGGAGTGGGGCGCCGGGCTCGCGGAGGGCCTGGCCGACTCCCGTCTCGAGGTGGTCATCGAGCGCGTCGTGGGCCAGAGTCCCGAGGAGGAGCTCGATCCTCGCCGCGTTTGCCTTCGCTGGGTCGTCGGACAGTAACCTCGTCGGCGTGCTGCTTGCCTTCGACACCGCGACCCCGCTGGTCACCGTCGCGCTCCACGACGGCGAGCGGGTGGTGGTGGAGCTCTCCTCGGAGCAGCCGATGAAGCACGGCGAGCACCTCGCGCCGCTGATCGCGCGGGCCATGGACGACGCGGGCATCGTCCGGCAGGACCTCACCGCGATCGCGGTCGGCGTGGGCCCGGGTCCGTTCACCGGCCTGCGCGTGGGGATCGTCACCGCGCGGACCCTGGGCTTCGTGCTGGAGATCCCGGTGTACGGCGTGTGCTCCCTCGACGCGATCGCCCTGGAGGTGGTCGGCACGGGCGCCGCCTCGGGCAGCTTCCTGGTGGCCACGGACGCTCGGCGCAAGGAGGTCTACCTCGCCTCCTACGACCCGGACGCGCGGCGCCTGGAGGGACCGGTCGTGACCCGGCCGGCGGAGGTCGCCACCGCCGCGCCTGTCGCCGGAGCCGGCCCGTCGCTCTACCCCGACCACTTCCCCCACGCGATCGCCCCGGCCCGCCCGAGCGCCGCCTGGCTGGCCACCGGTGTCGCCGACGAGCTCATAGACTTGCTCGACCCCGAACCCCTCTACCTCCGGCGTCCCGACGCGGTCGCCGGTGCGCCCAGGAAGCCTGCCCTTCGCGACGTCTCGTCCCTCGACTCCTCAGGAACCTTGCCGTGATCCGTCCCGCTGTCCTGGCCGACCTTCCGGCCCTCACCGCGCTCGAGCAGGAGCTCTTCGGCCTCGACGCGTGGAGCGAGGCGCAGCTCCGGCAGGAGATCGAGGGTCCCGGACGCCGCTTCGTGGTCGCCGACGACCTCACCGGCTACGCCGTGACGATGACGGCCGGCGACATCGTCGACCTGCTGCGCATCGCCGTACGCCCCGAGGCCCGCCGTGCCGGCCTCGCCTCACGGCTGCTCGACGAGCTCCTCGTCGACACCGACGACGCCTCGCGGATGCTGCTCGAGGTGAGTGTCTCCAACTCCGCCGCCCTCGGCTTCTACGTCGCCCGCCAGTTCAGCGTGATCGACGTCCGCCCCCACTACTACCGCGACGGCTCCGAGGCGCTGGTGATGTGTCGCTGGCTGCCCGGTGCCGCCCGGACGGAGACGGCGACGTCGCATGACTGACGAGCCCCTGGTCCTGGGCATCGAGACCTCGTGCGACGAGACCGGCGTCGGCATCGTGCGCGGCCACACGCTGCTGGCCGACACCGTCGCGAGCAGCGTCGAGGAGCACGCCCGGTTCGGCGGTGTGGTGCCCGAGGTGGCCAGCCGTGCGCACCTGGAGGCGATGGTCCCGACGATCGAGCGGGCCGCAGAGACGGCGGGGATCGCGCTGAGCGACATCGATGCCGTCGCCGTCACCAGCGGTCCCGGGCTCGCCGGCGCCCTGCTGGTGGGCGTCGCCAGCGCCAAGGCCCTCGCTCTCGGGCTCGGCAAGCCGATCTACGGCGTCAACCACCTGGCCGCGCACGTCGCCGTCGACCAGCTCGAGCACGGGCCGTTGCCGGAGCCGTGCCTGGCCATGCTGGTGTCCGGTGGCCACTCGAGCCTGCTCGAGGTCACCGACGTGACGGTCGGCGTCGAGCCGATGGGCGCCACCATCGACGACGCCGCGGGGGAGGCCTTCGACAAGGTCGCCCGGCTCCTCGGGCTGCCCTTCCCGGGTGGTCCCCACATCGACAGGGCCGCACGCAGCGGCAACAGCGTCGCCATCGACTTCCCGCGTGGGCTCACCAGCCGCCGCGACCTCGAACGGCACCGCTTCGACTTCTCCTTCTCCGGGCTCAAGACCGCGGTGGCGCGGTGGGTGGAGACCCAGCAGCGCGACGGCATCACCATCGACGTCGCCGACGTGGCCGCCTCCTTCCAGGAGGCCGTGTGCGACGTGCTGACCCGCAAGGCCATCGACGCCGCCACCAGCCGCGGCATCGAGGACATCCTGATCGGGGGAGGCGTGGCCGCCAACAGCCGGCTGCGGGCGATGGCCGAGGAGCGTGCAGCGGCGAGGAACATCCGGGTACGGGTCCCGCGTCCGGGCCTGTGCACCGACAACGGCGCCATGGTCGCCGCACTGGGTGCGGAGCTGGTCGCGCGCGGACGTACGCCCTCGCTCCTGGACCTGCCGGCCGACTCCTCGCAGCCGATCACCACCGTCGTGGCCTGAGACCTCGGCCTCGAGCAGGCTGGCCTCAGTCGAGGACGCTGGCTTCAGTCGAGGACGCTGGGCGCGACGTCGTCGTCGCCGAGCCAGTCCTGGTCGTAGACCAGGCTGTCACGATCACTGGTCCGCTCGCGCTCGCCCTTGCGCCCGGACCGACCGCCGGCGGAACCGACAGCAGCGCTCCGGGCGCCGCTCGCACCGCGACCGCCCGCCCGGGAGCCGGAGGTGGAGCCTCCCGCGCCCCGGCTGCCGGCCGCGCCACGACCCGCGGTGCTGCCGGCGGCTGTGCCGCGTGCTGCCGATCCCGCGGCCCGGGACGCCGCGCTGCCGGTCGTCGCGGCGCCGCGCCCAGCCGAGGAACCGGCGGCCGCTGACCGCGACAGTGCTCCGGGGCTTCCGGCACGTCCCGTCGAGCCGATGGCCCGCACCGGGGCCGAGCCGGCGGCGCTCGGGGCCGCGCCCGGGCGTACGGCACCAGCGGCCATGCCGGCCGCGCCACCGGCCGCGCCGAACGCGGCAGCCGTGGCGCCGGGGGAGCCGGCAGAGGCGCCGGTCGGAGCAGGCACCTGCGCACCGCTGGGCTGGTAGGTGATGCCGTCCTGCGACGAACCGGTCACCGTGGACGTCGGGCCCACGGTCTGGACGTGCGTCGTGGTGGTGGGCGTCGTGGTGGTGGGCGTCGTGGTGGTGGGCGTCGGCGTCAGGTTGCACTCGATGACGATCGGCGTGATGACGGGCGGAGGGGGCTTGTGCTTGCCGCCGCCGTCGCCGTCGTTTCCGTCGTCGACGAGGCCGCCACCGATGAGGCCGCCCCCGGTGTTGCCGCCACCGCCGCCGCCGCCGGTGACCGGCGGCGCCTGGGTGCCGGGGAGGTAGGGGCCGTTGGGACCGGAGGGCACGTTTGGCGGAGGCTCGGTCGGGTCCTTCTCGCCATGGATCTCCTTCATCGGCGGAATCGCTCCCAGGAAGGCCGCGTCCATCTCCCTGGTCAGGGCTCGGGACTTCGCCTCCTGCTGGTCGTACTCGCTCTGCCAGGCGCTGCGCTCGTTCGCGCGGGCCTGCGAGGCGTCGGCCTGGGCCTGGATCTCCTCCGGCGTCAGCTCGACACCCGGCGTGCCGGCAGGAGCCTGGTAGACCGCAGGCTTCTCGCCGAGGTCGGCCAGGGCGTCGCGCTGGTCGCGCGCGTCGGACAGCTGCCGGCCGACCTGGGTGAGGGCCTCGCCGGCGGCGCGCAGCTGCTCCGACTTGAGCGCGAGCGACTCGGCGGACTCCTCCATGCCGGCCCGGAGCGCCGGGCCGGTGAGCGTCTGCTCGCCGATGCGCAGCTCGGCCTGCTGGGCGGCCGACTTGAGCGCGGTGCTCAGCCGCTCCAGGTCCTTCGCCTTCCGCTTCCAGTCGAAGCCGGCGCCCTTGAGCGCCCCCTCGCTGGCGGTGTCGAGGTACTGGTCCAGCACGAGTCGGTTGGGTCCCTTGGTCACGGTCTCAGTCCTCCTCGGTCGGCAGGGTGCACTGGTTGGAGTTGAAGTCGGGCGCTGCCACACAGTCGGTGGACGCCTGGATGAGGTTCATCGTGGCGCGGGTCTGCTCCGTGGTGGTCTCCATGTCCTTGCTGAAGGCCTCGACCGAGGTGCCCATCCCGCGCAGGCCGGCCACCATCTTCTTCAGCTCGTCACCCACGGCCCTGTGGGCCATCTCCGCGTTGGTGCCGAGGCGGTAGCCACCGGTGTAGGACTCGCCGAACTGCGTGGGGCTCACGGGAGTGATCGGGTCGGACTCCAGGCCCTCGGCGACGTGGTCGAAGGAGGCCATCAACGACGCGATCGTCTCCGGGTCGATGTTGAGGCCCACCATGGTCTGGTTGAGCAGTTCGCGGTCTTCCAACGGCAGCATGGTCAGTCCCTTACCCATGGACGCAGACTCAAAACCACTCCGGGCACGGGATCTGCATCACGTGGCATCGATGCGTGTGGCTAGGCTCGGACCATGACTTCTCGGGTGTCATGCCGTCGGCGATGCGCCGTCGCCGGTGCGGCCCTTCTCCTGCTCGTCTCCGGGTGCGGGTCGGGCCCGGACGACTCTGGTGCCGGGGACTCCGGTGGCGAGACGTCCTCTCCCACCACGCCGTCCCCGTCCGTACGGCTGCCGCCCGCCGCGCCGGTCGTCGAGCCCGCGGACGGGCCCCTGATCAGGACCGAGGGCGCCACGATCCGTGGGCTGAAGGGGATGCGCCTCGTCTCCGACTACGGCGTGCTCCAGGGCTATCGCAACGACCAGGTCCACCTGAGCTTCCTCCCCGGCTACACCGACAAGCCGTCCCTCGACGCCTTCGCCAAGCAGCAGGAGAAGATCGTGGAGGAACGCGACGGCAACGTCCTCGAGCGGGTGGACGACGTCGTGGTGGGAGGGAAGTACAACGCCTTCCACTTCCTCGACACCAGCGAGCCGCTCGAGGAGAACCACACCTACGGCCTGCTCTTCCTCGACGGCTCGTGGACCATCCACATCGGCTTCTACAACGAAGAGGTGGGGGTCGACGTACCGCCCCTCACGGCGGAGGAGCGCGAGGAGGTCACGGCCTCGATCCTGGCCTCCTTCAAGCCGACCTTCAACTAGCGCTCCACAGACGGCAGTCGACTGCCGGTCAGTCGATCCGGCCGGGCGTCAGGCGCAGGGACAGCGTGGAGTCGTCGTTCGTGACCGGCCCGGCCACCCGCTCCACGGTCCCGTCGAGCCCGAGGCGCACGACGTACTGCTCGGTGCCGTCGATGTAGGTCGCGAGGAGGGTCTGGTCGTCCTCCCACACCACCTCGGGGGCGATCGCCACCACACGCTGGGGAGCCGCGGTGAGCTCGAAGTCGATGACCGGCTCGCCGGTCGTGGCGTCGAGGATCGACAGGCTGGGGGAACCGGGGCCGTCGAAGTACTCGGCCAGGCCGACCAGGTGCTGGCCGTCGGGGCTGAAGGCACCCAGCTGGTGGTCGCAGGTCTCCCAGGCCGCATCGCCATTGCTGTCCCGGCCGTCGACCAACGCCGAGCAGGACTGGGCGCTCTCCATGTCGACGCTGGTCAGGCCGGCGACCATCCCTGTCGCGGGTGATGCGCTGACCGCCTCGATCAGGCCTGGCAGCGGCTTCGTAGTGCCCTCCGGAGTGACGATGAAGGTCGTCTCTGTCCCGTCGGCCGGGTCGGTCTGGGCGGCGACCAGTCCGTCGTCCGGCAGGAAGCCGACCGTCCGCACCCGAGCCTCGACCGAGCCGTTCGGCAGTGCGGTCGTCCGCTCCGCCTGCTCGCCCGTGACCTCGTTGTCGACGACGACCCAGCGGTAGCCGTCGTGGTTGGTGTACGCCACCCGGGAGCCGTCGTCGGTGACGGTCAGGGCGCTCGCGTTGAGGACATATTCGACCACGTCGAAACGACTGTCGAGGATGTGGAGGGTCGGCGCACGCTGGTCGTCGAACACGGCGATCCAGCCGTCGCGGTAGCGCGTGATCTGGTCGTAGGACTCGGGGAGGACGTACTCCTCGCCTCCCGCCACGAGCGTCCGCGTGGTCGCGTCGACGAGCGTCACGTGTGGCGGGTCGCCGACCGAGGCGCTGCGCGGGTCGATCCGCACGGGGCCGGTGATGGTCGGTGTCTGCGTGGCGGGTGGGACGTCGCTGCGCCGGGCGGGCCCGTCCATGGCCAGTCCCACGGGGACCGCGACGGCGAGGGCGGCAGCGACCGCGGCACCGGCCGCGATCGTGCGGCGGCGCTGGATCAGCCGAGCCCGCTGCCGGACGTCGGTGACGGTGAGGGGCGAGTGCTGCATGGGGTCGACCTGGCGGTGCAGGGCGTCGTGCACCTGGTCCTCGAGGGGAGTGCTGTTCATCGTGCGTCGTCTCCGGACTCGTGGGGGTTGAGTGACTGCGGGGCGCGGGCGCGCAGCCCTGCGAGGGCACGGCTGGTCTGCGACTTGACCGTCCCGACGGAGATCCCGAGCACATCAGCGGTCTCGGCCTCGCTCAGCTGTTCGTAGTAGCGCAGCACGACCACCGAGCGCTGCTTGGGCGGAAGCGTCTGGACGAAGGACCAGAGCACGCCGCCCATCCCGTCGTCGTACGTGTCGGGAGAGCCGGTCTCGGGCATCGAGTCGGTGGGGTGCTCGCGGCGCTTCCACGCACGGCGCCACAGCGAGTTGTGCTCGTTGACCATGATCCGGCGGACGTAGCCGTCGAGGGCCTGGCGGTCGCGGATCCTGTCCCAGGAGAGGTAGAGCTTGGCGAAGGCGTTCTGGAGGAGGTCCTCCGCGCCCGCGTGGTCGCCGGCGAGGAGGTAGGCGGTCCGGTAGAGAGCAGGCTGGCGCGCCGCCATGTACGCCGAGAAGTCGGCGTCCTTGTCGCTGCCCCGGCCGCTGCCGCGGTCACGCGTCGTACCCATCTCGTGCCTTCTCGGTCCTGGTTCCTCGACGAGTGTCGTGATCACTCTCCACCCCCGTTCGTCTTGTCTGCGGTGTGTCGGCTCCTCGTTGGTGAGGACGCGAACAGGTCGCCCGGGGTTGCATCCATGTGGTCGGCGTTGTCAGGCTCGGCGCAACCGAGGTCAGGAGTTCTCGATGCAGCAGGTCCGGGTCGACCATGCCGTGGTCCGAGGGACGTTCACCCTCGACGGGGAGACGTTCGAGGTCGACAACAACGTCTGGGTGATCGGCGACGACGAGCAGTGCCTGGTCGTCGACGCGCCCCACGACGTCGACGCGATCCTCGAGGTCGTCGCCGGCCGGGCGGTGAAGGCGATCGTCTGCACGCACGCCCACGACGACCACGTACGTGTGGCACCGGAGCTCCGCCGCCGGGTGGGCGCCCCGATCCTGCTGCACCCCGACGACCGTCCGTTGTGGGAGCTGACCCACGGTGGCGACGAGGAGGGGGCCGAGCTCTGGGACGTCGACCTCTCTGACGGTCAGGTGCTCACGATCGGCGGCGCCGCGGTCACGGTGATCCACACCCCAGGCCACGCGCCCGGGGCGGTGTGCCTCTACGTCCACGACCTGGGGTGCGTCTTCACCGGCGACACCCTTTTCGAGGGCGGTCCCGGGGCGACGGGTCGGTCGTACAGCGACGCCGACGTGATCGCCCGGTCGATCCGCACTCGTCTCCTCGAGCTGCCGGACGAGACGGTCGTGCACACCGGGCACGGCCCCGACACGACGATCGGGGCGGAGCGCGCGGCGCTCACGCGCTGAGTGGACAGTGCGTGCGCGGCTGCGGGGGGCGTAGCCATGGTGAGGCCGCCCAGATCCGCTCGCGCCTCTCCTCCCTGACCTCGTCGAGGTGCACGGCCTCGGCCGTGAGCTGGATGATCGACGGGTGGTCGTCGGGGGTGCCGCTGAGCAGGCGATGGAGCCTGCGGAGGAAGGGGGAGGTGTGGAAGTGGATCGCCGGGTCCCGTCGCTCCCTCGATCGTTGTCGCCACATCAGGAAGGCGGCCGTCGACTCCGCGCCGCGCGGGTACCACCAGCCCGTGACGGTGAGATCGACGTGCGCGGGGCATCGGCGACCGCCGCGGTCCCGCGCGCCGTCGTCCCGCATCGGCGCCACCTCCTCGCCCGTCTCGCCGTCATGGACGCTGACGTGCAGACCAGCGAGCCGCAGCATCTGCTGGAGCACTGAGACGCGGGGGCTGGTCCGCCCGGTCTCCCACCGGGCGACGACCGACTGCGACACCTCGAGGAGCGCTGCCAGGCCCCGCTGCGAGACGTCGAGGATCCGTCTGACTCGGCGTACGAGTCCGGGCACCTCCCCGTCGAACGGACCCATGAGGTAGCACTGCACCTCCGCGTCGGTCCACTCACTCATCTGCGCCCAGTCCAGCTCGGTATCCATCGCGTCCCTCTGCGTCGTCGGTGTCGTCCCTCGATCTCAGTGGGGCGCACCGACAATCGGCCGGAGTTGTCCACAGGCACGGGGTTGCGGCGACGGACCGCCCGCTCCGCCCCCTTGCCCTTGAGTCGCTCAGAGACTCAAGGGCAAGGCCCCAGGAAGGTGGGCTTCCGCGTGCGGATCTTCGCGCTGAGTCCCTCAGGGACTCAGCACCAAGGGCGGTGGGTGGGAGGAAGGACGCGGGTACTGTCCGTGGATGAGCACAGACCCCTTCGTGCCCGATGACTTCGTTCCGCCCCGGACCCTGGAGGCGGAGCGATTCCGGCTCGAGCCGCTCGGCCCGCAGCACAACGAGTCCGACCTCGGGGCGTGGACCTCGAGCATCGACCACATCCGGTCGACCCCCGGATTCCCGGACGGGAGCTGGCCTCCGCCGGAGGGGATGTCGCTCGAGGAGAACCTGGCTGACCTGACGCGCCACGCCGCTGACTTCGAGGCACGCACGGGATTCACGTTCACCGTGCTCGACCCGGCGGGCGGGGAGGTGATCGGGTGCGTGTACGTCTACCCGACGAAGTCGCCCGACCACGACGTCCAGGTGCAGTCGTGGGTACGCGCGGACGTGGCGGAGCTCGACCGGCCGCTCGCGCAGGCCGTCGCCGACTGGCTGTCCGCTGACTGGCCGTGGCACAGCCCGGACCGTCATGGCCGATGAGGTGACAGAGGATGGGGTGACGGGGATGAGTGACAGCAGGCGCGGTCGCCTGGCACCCGGCCGAGGTGGGTCGACAGCGGCCGGCCGTGTCACGATGTCGGGATGCTCGCGAGGCTGACGACGCGGAACCGCACGGAGTCGGGCCCGCCGCCCGGCCGCCGTGCCCGCGGTGTGGCCCTGGCGGCGACCCTTGCGCTGATCGCCTCGCTCAGCGCATGCGAGACAGGTGACCAACCGAGGGCCGAGAAGCCGGCGGAGCGCGGAGCCGCGACCAGCGGTGCCCCCACCGTGCCGCCCACGCCGTCGGAGAAGCTCGGGCTCGTCGAAGGATGGGGGCCGGATCGAGCCGCGCTGGACCGGGCCGCGAAGATCGTCCGCCGGATGCGTCTGCCCGACCTGGCCGGGCAGGTCATCGTCGCCGAGTGGCGGGGTACGTCGGCGCCGGTCGAGCTGGTGCGTGACCTCCATCTCGGCGGTGTCATCGCGTTCGAGTCCAACGTCGTCTCTGCCGCCCAGATCAAGGCCGTCAACACCGCGCTGACCCGGAGGGTGCGCCGGGCGTGGCCGCTCTTCCTGGGGGTGGATCAAGAGGGCGGCGTCGTCGAACGGATGCGCAGCGCCGCGACGCGTTTCCCGACCTTCATGAGCGCCGGGGCGGCCGACGACGTCGCACTCACCCAGCAGGCGTACGCGGCCAGCGGTGCCGAGCTGCGGGGGCTCGGCTTCAACGTCGACTTCGCCCCCGACGCAGACGTCACCTCCGGGCCGGGGGACCCCACGATCGGGTCGCGGTCCGCGTCGTCGTCCCCCCAGGTCGTGGCCGAACAGGTCATCGCCGCCGCCACCGGGTTCGCCGAGTCCGGGGTGCTACCGGTGATCAAGCACTTCCCGGGCCACGGGTCGGTGCCCGCGGACAGCCACCTGACCCTGCCGGTGCAGACCAAGTCCCGCGACGAGCTCGACGCGTCCGACCTGGTCCCGTTCCGCAGCGCAGTCGAGGCCGGCCTGCCATCGGTGATGGTCGGCCATCTCGACGTGCGGGCCGTCGACCCCCGCGTGCCGTCGTCCCTCTCTCGAGCGGTCGTGACCGACCTGCTCCGTGGCGAGCTCGGCTTCGGAGGGCTGGTAGTGACCGACTCGCTCGCGATGACGGGGGTCACCCGCGGCCGCGACCCCGGGCGCACGGCCGTCCAGGCGCTCCGCGCCGGCTCCGACGTCCTGCTGATGCCGCCGACGCCCGCCGTGGCCCGCACAGCACTCGTCCGCGCGGTGAGGACGGGCGTGCTCTCCCGTCGGCGCCTCGAACAGGCCGCCGCCCGGCAGATCGCCCTCTTGGCCCACCTGTCCGGCGGAAGGGGAGCACCGGTCGGATCCGCCCGCGGCGCCTCTCGACGGCTCTCGGCGGCCGCCGTCACCGTCACCGACGGCGCGTGCTCGGGTCGACTGGTGGGGGACGCCGTGCACGCCTACGGCGACTCGGCCGCGGTCAACGGTTTCGTCGCGGCTGCGGGACGGGCGGGGCTCACGGTCCTCCTGCGCCGTTCGCCCCCGGCCAGACTGTCCGACGCGGTGTCCGAGCCCGAGCGCCGGCCGAAGGAGCGCAAGCGGGCCTTCAGGAAGCGCCTCCGCGCGTGGAAGAAGGCCGAGGCGGGACGCGTACGCCGGCTCGCCGCCTGGACCGCACGAGAGGACGCGCGGGTCGCCGTCGGCACGCCCGTCGGCTTCAGCGGCTTCCATGACGCATCCGTCGACGGGGCCGTCGCCGTTGCCACCGACAGTCCGTGGGTGCTCGGCCGGGTGAGCGCGCCCACCCGCATCGCGACCTACGGCGACACCCCGGCAGCGATGGACGTGCTGGTCGAGGTGCTCCTCGGCGAGACCACCGCCCCCGGTCGGCTGCCGGTCAAGGTCGCCGGCGTGGCACGCGCCGGCTGCGCTCACGGCTAGAGCGCGAGCCGCTTGCGCAGCTCGTCTGGACAGGTTGACGCCTTATCCGTCGTGATACACGAAGGTTCTGTCAAGGCTTCCCACACGTATCCCTGCTCCTTGGCTCACCCGCCCGAATGGCCTTATAGAGGGGCCACCCTTGTGCCATCACGCACGCCGCTGGTCGTGGGAACAGCAATCAGGCGCAACCATTCGAAACCGGGGTACCAAACATGGTCAAGCAAGGTGCGCGTCCGCGCAGCCAGGAGTCCGTGGGGACTCGCATCACACGTCGAACCGTGACTCGGGGCATCGCCTGGTCCACGCCCGTGGTGGCAATCGCTACCACGGCACCAGCATTTGCCGTCAGCCCGGTGTGCGAGCCAGTGGTGACGTTCGGCGACGACGCCTGCAAGTGCCCTGGCAAGGGCAACGACTTCACCTACTACCTGCAGTTCTGCGTGAGCGACAGCAACTGTTCGGGCAGCGACTCCGGGACGTTCCGAATCCTGGGTGTCGCGAAGGCGAACTCAACGGCCCTCACTCCGGGACCCAACGCGTGCTACCCCGCCACGACGCCCACCTTGCCGACGCCGCTGGGCGGGTGCTCGACCCAGGTCTTGCGGTTCACCGGCACCAACTCGAGCAACAAGCTGGACGTCACCGTCGAGATCACGTCCGCCGCCGGCACGAGGACGGTCGTGGTCGAGGTTCCCACGCCGCCGCGTGACTGCGCAGTCGAGGCGAACTGCCCGAAGTGCTAGGAGCAGGATGCGGATAGCAGCTCGTTCACGCGAGGGTTGCAAGAAGCGCTAGAAGGGCTCGACCAGCAGGGCCGCACCCTGCCCGGCGACGCGCGTCAGCACGAGGGTCGCCTCCTCGGTGCCGCGCAGCGCGAGCCGCTTGCGCAGCTCCTCGGGCACCACCTGCACGCCCCGCTTCTTGATCGTCAGCCGGCCGATCCCGCGCTCGTGCAGGGCGGCCTTGAGCTGCTTCTCCCGGTAGGGGAGGTGCTCGAGCACCCGGTAGCCGCGGGCGAATGGCGTACGGAAGGACGCGTCGCTGGTGACGTACGCGATGTGCGGATCCACGAGTCCGCCCTGCACGCCGGCGGCCACGGCGGTCACCAGGCCGGCGCGGATGACCGCGCCGTCGGGCTCGTAGAGGTATGCCCCGACGTCTCGCACGTCCACGCCACCCTCGCCGAGCGACGGAGCATCGTCGTCGGTCAGCGTCGCGAGGCCGCGCTCGCCGATGACGGTCGCGCGGCGGGAGGTGGTCGCGAGGCGTGGTGACCACAGCACGGCCTCCTTCACCTCGCCGCCGTCGCTGACCCACTCCGCCTCGACCCCCGCGGGCACCAGGTCGTGACCGATGCCCGGAGCGACCTTGACCAGTGACCGCCGCGTCAGCAGGTCGAGCACCCACGTCCATGGCGGGGTCCATCCCTCCACGTCGAAGACCCGCCCCCGGCCGCCGCGGCGGGCGGGGTCGGCGAAGGCGGCGTCGAAGCCGCTCGGGTCGAGGGTGGTCGCATCTCCCGCCATCACCGCGCCGGCGAGGCCCAGCGCTGCCAGGTTGGCCTCCGCCATCGCCACTCGCACCGGGTCCTGGTCGATCCCTGCTGCCACGAGTCCGGCTCGGGCGAAGGCGAGGAGGTCCCCGCCGATGCCGCAGCCGAGGTCGACGACGCTGCCGCCGGGGATCGCCGCTGCCAGTCGCGCGGCACGATGGTCGGCCACGCGGCTGCGGGTGGCCTGCTCCAGCGCATCGGGGGTGAAGAACATCCGCGGCGCCGCATCGCCGAACTTGGCGACGGCCTTCGCCCGCAGGAGCGCCTGCGTGGTCGCGGCCGCGGACTTCTCGGGGTCGGGCTCGAGGCGGCGTACGACGCTCGCCACGCGCACCGGGTCGCCCGGGTGGTCGGTCCAGGCCTGGGACGCGTGGACCAGCAGGTGCTCGCCCTCGGGGGTCTGCAGCCAGTCCAGCGTCTCGATCTCCACGTGGGCATCCTGTCAGGCCCGCCGGGAGACCACCCGGCTAGCACTCGATTGGGGAGAGTGCTAGCGTCTGTTCTGGCACTCTCACCCTGAGAATGCCAATGCTCACGAGCCTCGGCACGACCCCCGCGACGGCGTGCCGGCCCGGATCGTGGGCCCACGTCCTGGGAGCGACCTGCTCCGCAAAGTCACGCGTTAGAGAAAGTGGAGGTTGATCCGAAGTGTCGGTCAACATCAAGCCCCTCGAGGACCGCATCGTCGTCCAGACGCTCGAAGCCGAGCAGACCACCGCCTCCGGGCTGGTCATCCCGGACACGGCCAAGGAGAAGCCCCAGGAGGGCGAGGTCGTGGCGATCGGTCCCGGTCGTGTCGACGACAACGGCAACCGTGTTCCGCTCGACGTCGCGGTGGGTGACAAGGTCATCTACAGCAAGTACGGCGGCACCGAGGTCAAGTACGCCGGCGAGGAGTACCTCATCCTCTCGGCGCGCGACATCCTCGCCGTAGTTTCCTGATCCCTTCGCCCGGACGTCCTGGGAGCCCGGTCGCTGCTGCGACCGCTCGCCATGACGTCCGGGCGAACCCCTTTCACCCGTTCCTAGGAGCACACAGATGCCCAAGATCCTGGAGTTCGACGAGAACGCCCGCCGCGCACTCGAGCGCGGCGTCGACGCCCTCGCCAACGCCGTCAAGGTGACGCTCGGCCCCAAGGGCCGCTACGTCGTCCTCGACAAGAAGTGGGGCGCGCCCACGATCACCAACGACGGGGTGACCGTCGCGCGTGAGATCGAGCTCGACGACCCGTTCGAGAACCTCGGTGCCCAGCTCACGAAGGAGGTGGCCACCAAGACCAACGACATCGCCGGTGACGGCACCACCACCGCCACCGTGCTCGCCCAGGCGATGGTCCACGAGGGCCTGCGTGCCGTCGCGGCCGGCGCCAACCCGATGGGCCTCAAGCGCGGCATGGACGCCGCGGCCGAGGCCGTCGGCGACGCGCTGCGCGAGGCCGCCCGTGAGGTCGAGACGCGCGAGGACATGGCCTCGGTCGCCACGATCTCCAGCCGTGACAGCCACATCGGCGACCTGCTCGCCGAGGCCTTCGACAAGGTCGGCAAGGACGGCGTGATCACGGTCGAGGAGTCCAACACCATGGGCACCGAGCTCGAGTTCACCGAGGGCATGCAGTTCGACAAGGGCTACATCTCGGCCTACTTCGTCACCGACCCGGAGTCGATGGAGGCCGTCCTGGACGACCCCTACATCCTGCTCCACCAGGGCAAGATCTCCTCGATCCAGGACCTGCTCCCGGTGCTGGAGAAGGTGATCGGGACCGGCAAGCCGCTCTTCATCCTCGCCGAGGACGTCGACGGCGAGGCGCTCTCGACGCTGGTCGTCAACAAGATCCGCGGCACCTTCAACGTCGCGGCCGTCAAGAGCCCCGCGTTCGGTGACCGCCGCAAGGCGATGATGCAGGACATCGCGACCCTGACCGGTGCCCAGGTCGTCGCCCCCGAGGTCGGCCTCAAGCTCGACCAGGTGGGCCTCGAGGTGCTCGGCCAGGCGCGTCGCGTGGTGATCACCAAGGACAACACCACGATCGTCGACGGTGGCGGCGACAGCACCGCTGTCGAGGGCCGCGTCAACCAGATCAAGGCCGAGATCGAGAACACCGACTCCGACTGGGACCGCGAGAAGCTCCAGGAGCGCCTCGCCAAGCTCGCCGGCGGTGTCTGCGTGATCAAGGTCGGCGCCGCCACCGAGGTGGAGCTGAAGGAGAAGAAGCACCGCATCGAGGACGCCGTCTCCGCGACGCGCGCCGCGATCGAGGAGGGCATCGTCCCCGGCGGTGGCTCCGCGCTCATCCACGCCGTCTCGGTGCTCGACGACAACCTCGGCCTCACCGGCGACGAGGCTGCCGGCGTGCGCGTGGTCCGCAAGGCCGCCGACGAGCCGCTGCGCTGGATCGCTGAGAACGGTGGCCAGAACGGCTACGTCGTGACCGCCAAGGTCCGCGAGCTCGGCGTCGGCAACGGCTACAACGCCGCGACCGAGGAGTACGGCGACCTGGTCGCCCAGGGTGTCCTCGACCCGGTCAAGGTCACCCGCTCGGCGCTCGTCAACGCGACCTCCATCGCCGCGATGCTGCTCACCACCGAGACCCTGATCGTCGAGAAGCCCGAGGACGAGGAGCCGGCCGCGGCCGGCCACGGGCACGGCCACGGCCACTGATCGACCCGTCTCGCACGGCCCGCTCCGCCTCACGGCGGGGCGGGCCGTGCGGCATTTCGTGACGCGCACGAAACCCCGTACACAGCACCCACGAAACATCGCCACGGCACCCTGTGACCAACGATCCGGGATCCACGTGGAGGGGGATGCGAATGTTGTGGAGAGTGCGGACCACCCTGGCGGACCGGCCCGGTGCCCTGGCCGAGCTGGCGGGGAGCTGCGGCGCGGCGGGAGTGAACATCCTGGGCCTGCAGGTCTTCCCCGGCGTCGACCGAGTGACCGACGAGCTCGTGCTGCGCACCCCGGAGGACTGGAAGCTCGCTGATCTCGCCGATCTCGTCGAGCGCTCGGGCGGCACCCGGGTGAGCGTGCTGCCCTGCACCGAGGCTGCCCTGGGTGACCAGCCCACCCGCTACGTCCTGGCGGCGCGCAGCATCCTCGCCCAGCCGGCGGGGTTCCCGGAGGTGGTCGCGCGGCTCTTCGACGCCGAGGCCGATCCGGCGGGGTCTGCGCTGGAGCCCGTGCTGAACGGCATGGACCTCGAGATCGGTGACGTATCGGTGCAGCTGCGCCGTCAGGCGCCGTTCACTGCGGCCGAGCACGCTCGGGGTGCGGCTCTCGCCGAGCTGGTGGGCGACGTCCTCGCCGCGGCCACGCACAGCCCTGTGCCCGAGCCCGGTGGTCGCCTGGGGACCGGCACCTCGCCCGCCTTCGAGGTGACCGACACGGCCGTCACGGCGTTCGTCGCCGGGACCCGGGTCGGCTCGGTGACCTGGTCGGTCGGCGTCGACGGCGCCTGGGACCTCGACCTTGCAGTGGATCCCGTGTGGCGCCGGCGCGGCATCGGGTCCCGCCTGCTCCTCGAGGCGGCCCGGGTCGCCCGGACCAGCGACGCGGACGAGATCGTCGTGCGCACCGCGGCGGACAACCAGGCGGTGCTGCCGCTGGTGCTCGGCACCGGACTGCGCGGGAGGATCCGGATGGGCGCAGACGACCTCACTGTGAGGATTCCCGTGCGCCGCCTTGCCAGGGTCAGCGGATGAGCTCACCCAAGTGCACCGTCGCCCCGCTGCGGCCGAACATGGGGACCTTCGTGCCGGACGGCTCGTTCCACAGGAACTGGTCGCCGGGCGTGGGGCCCTGTCCCACCGCCCACGGAGAGTGCCCGTCGCTGAGCCGCAGCAACCGGCCCTCGTCGAAGTCGTAGACGTAGGAGCCGCCCGTCGCGCGGTCGTACGCCGTCATCGTCAGGAAGTCGCCCCCGGCGACCAGGTCTCCCGCGTCCACGCCGCTGTCCTGGACCGTGATGACCTCCTCGCCCTCGGTGGTCATCACCTGGATCCGGTCGTCGCGCACCCCGCCCTCGTAGGTGCCGCAGTACTGGGTCATCGCGATCCTTCCGCCCGCGACGTCGAAGCCGAGCAGGTTGCACCGGTCTCCGAGCCGGGGGTCGAACGAGGTCTCCTCGCCGTCGTCCAGGTCGCGCACGTGCACCATGCCGGCCGCGCCGTTGGAGCTGTCGGTCCAGACGAGCCGGTCGCCGTCGAATCCGAACGACCCGACCCGTAGCCCTTCGTCGCGCACGTCCGACGGGTCGTTCAGGGACACCGACCACAGGTCGAAGCTCTCGCCGCTGGCTCCCGAGTCGTCGGCCTCACCGTCAGGTCCCATCGGCCAACCCCCTTCCGGCACCTGGGTCCTGGTCGCAGGCACCTTGGTGTAGAGGCGCCCGTCCGGTCCGACACGGGCGCCCCACGGGCCGTCGGTGTCGGGGAGACCCGGCCACTGCAGGGTGCTCCAGGAGTCCGTCGAGCGGTCGAACACGTGGGCCGCGAGGGCCGACTCCGGCCCACCTCCCGCCCCGGTCGCGTCCGGGCTCAGCAGCACCAGGCGCTCGCGGCTCAGCTCCGCCGCCCACATCTGGCTCTGCTCCGTGTCCAGCCGCGGCAGCCACTCCTTCTCGCCCGTGGCCGGGTCCAAGAGGGCGAAGCGGGGGTAGAGCTGGTTCGACCGCGGACCGTCGCGGAAGAGGATGAGGCCGTCGTCGGTGACGCCGTCGAAGTACTGGCCGTTGTCGGCGTTGAGGTCCTCGTTGGTGTACGACGTCAGCTCGCGATAGTGCTGCCCCTCGACCGCGGGCCGGGCGTCTCCGAGGTCGATCACCGGGCCCTCGGCGCGGGGCACCCCCGCTGCGGTGAGGTCGGGTGGGGTCGGGTTCAGCCACCACATCGACCCGAGGCCGATGGCTCCGGCGGCCAGGGCACTCGCACCCACCTGGGTGGCGCGGCGCACCCGCAGCCGGCGGCGTCCCGACCCCACGAGGGCGCGTATGTCGCTCCTGTCCTGCGGCGGGTGCCCGCTCGCCTCGCGCATCAGCTCGCGCAGCTCGTTCACCATGAGACAGCTCCTTCGGCCGGCTCGCCGGACGGCGATTCCTCCAGCGTGGACCGGAGCGAGAACAGGGCGCGCGACGTCTGGCTCTTCACGGTGCCCTCCGTGCAGCGCAGCAGCGCCGCGGTGTCGGCGACCGAGAGGTCCTCGAAGTACCGCAGCACCACGCAGGCCCGTTGCCGGGGCGCCAGCCCGGCGAGTGCGGCCATCAGCGCCTCGCGGGTGGCCACGGTCACCGCCACGTCCTCGCTCGAGGCCAGCGTGGGGTCGGCCTCCGCGGGACGTTCGGTGCTGGACCGGCGACGGGCGTGGTCGAGGTAGGCACTCACCACGGCCTTGCGGGCGTAGGCGAGCTCACCACCGTTGCGCACCAGCCGGGGCCACCGGACGTACACCCGGATCAAGCCCTCCTGCACGAAGTCCGAGGCCTGGTCCCAGTCGCCGCACAGCAGGTACGCCGTACGTCGCAGGCGGTCTCGCGACGACTGCGCGAACTCGACGTACGCCGCCTCGTCACGCATTGTTCTGCTCCATGTGTGGCCAAACGGGGTGAGACGCCCTCGAGGTTGCCTGGTGCCGAGCACTTCTTCGCATCAGTCGCCCCAGATGAATCGCCACGGGGTGGAGCAGTCGACCTCGACGTCGATGCGCTCGACCGTGTTGAGGTGGTAGATCCGGTAGCGGTCGCACGCCGTGCGCACGAACTGGTACTTGTGGATCAGGGAGCGTTCGATCGGCCGTGTCCCGAGCTCGCTCCAGGCGTCGAGCTGGGTCGCCTCGACGAACCACTGCGGCGGGTTGCTGCCGGTGAGGACCGAGCGCAGGTCGCTCAGGCCCGGGTCGAGGGTGCGCATGGGCAGCGACCAGAGGTGGGGGTAGGGGGACTCCGCCTGACTGGCCCACTGGACGTCGGCCCGGCCGCCGTAGACGAGCACCTTGTCGCCGGGCCGCGCGGCAGCCGCGATGGCCGCCCCGGTGCGCACCTCCACCGGCACCAGGCCGACGCTCCAGCCGACGGTCCAGGCGACGAGTGAGAGGACGCTCGAGCCCACCACGAATGCCATCGCGGCCGGGGTCCACCGGCGCCGGGAGAGGCGTAGGTGGTCGTGCGCGAGGAGGGCGGCCAGGGCGAGGACGAGGCCAGGGATGGGCACGAAGAGGTAGGGCCGCCAGTAGCTGCCGCTGACCGCGACCCCGACCAGGTCGACGACCAGCACGGCCAGGATCGCGATCGCCGGCACCGCGTCGTGACGCACCAGGGCCGGCAGCCGGACCAGGAAGCAGCCGAGCAGGACCAGCATCCCGACGCCTATGAAGACGAGGAGGAGCACCCAGATCCGGTTGTTCACCCCCTCGCCGCTCTGCGCCGCGATGACGCGGCCGGCGTCGAAGCGGAAGGAGACGGAGGTGTACCACAGCGTCTGCAGCCGTACGCCGACCGCGAGCGCCCAGCCGACCACGACGAGCACCGGCACGGCGGCGCCCGCCACGGCCGCGGCCGCGCAGCGCAGCGCCGCACGGGCGGGCAGCTGGCGGGCGACAACGGAGCCCACGAGCAGGACCCCGCCGAACACCAGGCCGCCGACGATGCTCTGCTTGAGGCCCACCGCGAGCATCGCCAGCAGGCCGGCCACGAACGCGTCGGGCGCCGACACCCGGCGTACCGCCCGCAGCGAGAGCCAGCAGGAGCCGAGCACGAGCGGGATGCCGAACAGCTCGGCCTTGGCTGCCACCGGCTCGATCTGGGCGTTGGTCACCAGCGCGGCGGTCCCCACCGCGACCCAGCCGGCCAGCCGCCGGACGGCCAGCGGGTCCAGGATCCCGGCCCGTCGAGACAGCTCGCGGGTCGCCCCGGCCGCCGCCAGCACGAGCACGGCGCAGGCAAGTGCACCCACGAGGCGGTGGGCGTACGGACCACCGATCGCGTCGGTGGCCCGCAGCAGCCCGATGATCGGCGGGGGACGGTCCACCCAGTAGTGGCCGTAGACCGAGTCGGGCTCGGGATGCCACTCGCGGGCGACCAGCAGGAAGCCCGCCTCGTCGGGTCGCAGTGGCCACAACAGGCCGGGGAACCGGGCCACGAAGGCGGCCGCAGCGGCGATCCACACCATGCGTCCCAGCCGTGTCGAGTCTCCCCCCATGGCGACACTGTCCCAGAGCACCCGCAACGACTTTGTGAGTCAGGCTGGACCGGTTGCGTGCACACTGGGCGGGTGATCACCGCGGCGAACGTGAAGCGGGCCCTCGACCACCCGCTGGGGGCACCCCTCCGCCTCGCCCACCGGGCATCGGTGTGGTCCCTGCACTCCGGCAGTGCCGCCCTGGCCCGGGCGCGGGTCGAGGCGCCGGACGACCCGGAATGGCTGGCGGAGCGGCTGACGCTCTGCGCCAAGACCTTCGAGCGCCCGGCGACCGCCCGTCGACTCGTCAGGTCGGCGCGACGCGTCTTCGCCGGTCACGTCATCCTTGCGGACGACTCCGCACGTCCCATGCAGGCGCCCGACGGGCGTACCGAGGTCATCGACCTGCCCTTCAACTCGGGCGTGCCGCACGGGAGGAACGCGGCACTCGCTCGCGTCCGGACGCCGTACGCCTGGGTGAGCGACGACGACGTCGTCTTCACCAGGGACTCGAGGGTGAGGTCCGCGGTCGAGTTCCTCGAGGCGCACCCGGAGGTCGACGCCGTGTGCGCGACCCAGATCGAGCTGCCCCGCTTGTACATCATCGGATACGGACCCGATTCGCTGTTCCTGCAGCACCGGCCGCCCCTGCGTCCGTTCGGTTCCGAGATCGACGGGCTCCCGGTGGTTCTCATGGGGCCGCCCGTCTACGTCGGCCGCACCGAGTCACTGCTCAAGGTCCCCTACGACGAGCGGATCAGGATGGTCGAGCACCGGGACTTCTTCTCGATGGCGAGCGGCACGCTGGTCTTCGTGCAGGATCCGGCGTTCGTCGTCCTGCACGCGCGCACGCCGTTCAACAAGAGGTACACCTCGTTCCGAAACGACGTCGCGGGCGACCTGGCCTACCTGGGCAGGAAGTGGTCGGGTACCTCGGCCGAGGGCGGCCGCGACCCGGCCGTAGAATGAGTCCGTGGAGATCCCCGAGAAGTTCGCTGCCCTGGGCCTCACCTACGACGACGTGCTGCTGCTGCCGGGCGAGTCCGACCTCGCGCCGAGCGACATCGACACCACCACGCGCCTGACGCGCGAGATCTCCGTCAGGGTGCCGCTGATCAGCGCCGCGATGGACACCGTCACCGAGTCGCGCATGGCGATCGCGATGGCCCGCGAGGGCGGCATGGGCGTCCTGCACCGCAACCTCTCGATCGAGGACCAGGCGCGCCAGGTCGACCTGGTGAAGCGGACCCAGACCGGGATCATCTCCAACCCCGTCACCATCGGTCCCGACGCGACGCTGGAGGAGCTCGACCGGATCTGCGGCGAGTACCGCGTCTCGGGCCTGCCCGTCGTCGACCTCGACGACCGGCTCCTCGGCATCATCACCAACCGCGACCTGCGCTTCACCCCGGTGGCGGAGTGGGCGACCACCAAGGTCACGGAGGTGATGACCAGCGAGGGCCTGATCACCGGTCCGATCGGCATCTCCCGCGAGGAGGCCACCTCCCTCCTGCGCGCCCACAAGCGCGAGCGGCTGCCGCTCGTCGACGCGGACGGTCGCCTCGGTGGACTGATCACGGTCAAGGACTTCGTCAAGGGCGAGCAGTTCCCCCACGCGTCGTACGACGCCGACGGGCGCCTGCTCGTGGGCGCGGCGATCGGCTACTTCGGCGACGCCTGGGAGCGCGCGACCACGCTCGTCGAGGCCGGGGTCGACGTGCTGGTCGCCGACACCGCCCACGGACACGTCCACCTGCTGCTCGACATGGTGCGCCGGCTCAAGACCGACCCCGCGACCCGGCACGTGCAGGTCATCGGCGGCAACGTCGCCACGCGCGATGGCGCCCAGGCCTTCGTGGACGCCGGTGCCGACGCCGTCAAGGTCGGGGTCGGACCGGGTTCGATCTGCACCACCCGCGTCGTCACCGGTGTGGGCGTGCCGCAGGTGACCGCGGTCCACGAGGCGTCGCTGGCCACCAAGCCGGCGGGCGTCCCGCTGATCGCCGACGGGGGCATGAAGCACTCCGGCGAGATCGCCAAGGCGCTCGTCGCCGGCGCGGACTCGGTGATGGTGGGCTCGATGCTGGCCGGCTGCGAGGAGTCTCCGGGCGAGGTCGTCTTCGTCAACGGCAAGCAGTTCAAGTCCTACCGCGGCATGGGCTCGCTCGCGGCGATGAGCAGCCGCGGCAAGAAGTCCTACTCCAAGGACCGCTACTTCCAGGCCGAGGTCGCCAGCGACGACAAGATCGTGCCCGAGGGCATCGAGGGCCAGGTCGCCTACCGCGGGCCGCTGTCCGCGGTCGCCCACCAGCTCGTCGGCGGGCTCAACCAGTCGATGTTCTACGTCGGCGCGCGCACCATCCCCGAGCTGCAGGACAAGGGCCGGTTCGTCCGGATCACCTCAGCCTCGCTCAAGGAGAGCCACCCGCACGGCGTGCAGATGACCGTCGAGGCGCCCAACTACTCCGGAGCCTGACCGGCCCGGGTGCTGCTCGACGCGTCAGGGCGTGAAGCCGGCGCGGGTGGGAGCGGAGTCGCCGACCAGGGCCGAGGCCGGCCGGGTGAGCAGCCGGGCGCGCGCCGCCTGCCGGCTGTCCGCCACGACGAAGATCCCCGCGTTGCTCCGCGTCACCAACCCGGGAGACCGGGTGGGATCGCCGCTGGACAGGACGCGGACGGGCAGCCGGGAGCGCCTGCCCGGCACGGCTGACCGGACGAGCACCGCGCCGTTCGACAGGGCTCCCGCCACGTGCAGCTCACCGGCGATCTCCGCGACCGCGGGCGAGGCGTAGGGCGACCAGCTGCCCGCGACGGTGCCGATCCGCCTCCAGTCCGGTCCCGCGAGCCCGCGGACGGTCAGCTGCCCGGTGGCGGCGACCTGGTGGAGGTAGGTGGTGCCGTCGCCGGCGCGCGTCAGCGCGGGGGTGGAGGTGATCGAGCCGGCCGGGCCGGGCAGCCGGACGAGTCGCCCGCGCTCCACGCTCTGGGCGTACGTGGCGCCGCCGGACGTGACGGCCACCAGCCAGGTGCGTCCTGCGCCGTCGTGGCCGAGGACCGGGGCGGTGTGCGTGGCCCACGACCCTGGCCGGCCGACGCGCAGAGGACGGCTCCAGCGGCGCTCCCGGGTGAGTCGGCGGGTGGACAGGTCGCCGGCGGGGGAGATGGTGGCCAGCAGCGGACGCCGGGTGCGGGTGAGCGCCAGGGCAGGACTGGAGGTCGGTGCCGCAGTGCCGACGGCGTGGAGCGCGAACCCGGCTCGGCGCGTGGTGCCGGCGAGCACGCGACCGTCGGTCGTGGTCGCTGCCACCCACGCCTCGCCGCGCGGGTCGAGGACGATCGCGGGGGCTGCGAGCGGGGAGAAGGCACCGGGCACGCCCACGAGGCGGGCTGGTCGTCCCGGACGAGCCACGCGCAGGGTGCCTGCTGCGTCGACCCGGGCGGTCCACGACTCGCCGAGCCCGTCGGAGACGGAGACGACCGGGCGGCTCGAGCCGATCAAGGGGGAGGGGGCGACGTCATCGAGGTGGAGGTAGCGGAACTCGCCCACGGGGACGGTGCGGATCCCGTAGCCACCGGGGGTGGCATGGTTGTACTCCTCGATCGTCACGGTGCCCGGGCCGACGTCGGTCACCCAGGCGACATGGCCGACGCGGCCCGCGTCCGACTGGGCCACGGCGCCGATCGCGGGGATCGTGTCCACGCGGTAGCCCAGGGTCCGAGCCACGTCGTCCCAGTTCCGCGCGTCACCCCAGTGGTGTCCTCGGAAGTGGTTGGAGAAGCCCGCCAGCCGGTTGCGCTCCTGCATCCGCCAGGCCACGAAGCTCGTGCAGTTGCGGAGGACGAAGCCCCAGGCATCGCCGATGGACCCGTTGATCGACCACACGCGTCGCTCGCACGTCGGCTTCGGGCCGCGCGGGTCGTACATGTGGCCGGTGACCGGGTCGAGGACTGGCGGGGGAGGCGGCGGGGGAGGTGGCGGGGTCGGCACCACCGGGTCGGGGGTCTCGCCGGGCTTGTCGGGGGTCGGGGTGGGAGTCGGCGTGGGTGTCGGGAGCGGGGGCGGGGGCGGCGGCTCGATCGGCGCCTGCGGGATGATCGGGCACTGGCCCTGCCACGCCCACGGGTAGTCGTCCGAGGCATGCGCAGCCGGTCCGGACGCGACGAGCAGGGCGGCCGCCACACAGGCGCTCGCCAGACCCGCGGCGACCGCGCGCCGCCCTTGCTTGTTCCCCACGCTGACCACGGTAGGAATCGACAGCAGGGCTCGTGGCGGAATGCCGGAAACTGTGGGAAACATGTGGACCAGTCGTCGCGCCTGACCCCCTCAGGGGTGTATGGGGTCAGTCACTGCCACGGTGCGAGGATCCGGGTCAACGTCTCTCGGTCGTGGAGGCAACGCCGTAGCCACGTTCCGTGGAACGGCCCGCAGGAGTGGTCCAGCCCGGCGGATAGGCTCCCCTGCATGACCGAGATCGAGATCGGCCGTGCCAAGCGCGGTCGCCGCGCCTACTCCTTCGACGACATCGCGATCGTGCCCTCGCGGCGCACCCGCGACCCCGAGGAGGTCAGCACGGCCTGGCAGATCGACGCCTACCGCTTCGAGATCCCCGTCCTCGCCGCGCCGATGGACTCGGTCATGTCGCCCTCGACGGCGATCGCGCTCGGCCAGATGGGCGGGCTCGGGGTGCTCAACCTCGAGGGCCTCTGGACCCGGTACGACGACCCCTCCGGCCTGCTCGAGGAGGTCGCGGGCCTCCAGGGCGCCGACGCGACCCGGCGGATGCAGGAGATCTACGCCGAGCCGATCAAGCCCGAGCTGATCACGGCCCGCCTCAAGGAGGTGCGCGCCGCCGGCGTCACGGTCGCCGGATCGCTCTCGCCGCAGCGCACCAAGGAGCACGTCAAGGCGGTCGTCGACGCCGGCGTCGACATGTTCGTCATCCGCGGCACCACAGTCAGTGCCGAGCACGTCAGCAGCCAGTCGGAGCCGCTGAACCTCAAGGAGTTCATCTACGAGCTCGACGTCCCGGTCATCGTCGGCGGCTGCGCGACCTACCAGGCCGCGCTGCACCTGATGCGGACCGGCGCGGCCGGCGTCCTGGTCGGCTTCGGCGGGGGCGCCGCGCACACCACCCGCACCGTCCTCGGTGTCGCCGTCCCGATGGCCAGTGCCGTGGCAGACGTGGCGGCGGCACGCCGCGACTACCTGGACGAGTCCGGCGGTCGCTACGTCCACGTCATCGCCGACGGGTCCATCGGCAGCTCGGGCGACATCGCCAAGGCGATCGCCTGCGGAGCCGACGCGGTGATGATCGGCTCCCCCCTCGCGCGGGCGAGCGAGGCTCCCGGGCGCGGCTTCCACTGGGGGAGCGAGGCGACCCACGCCGAGCTGCCGCGCGGCGAGCGCGTGGAGTTCGAGCCGGTGGGGTCGCTGGAGGAGATCATGTTCGGCCCCTCCCGCGTCGCCGACGGCACGATGAACCTGCTCGGCGCCCTGCGCCGGGCCATGGCGACCACGGGCTACACCGAGCTCAAGGAGTTCCAGCGCATCGAGGTCGTCGTCCAGCACTGACGCCGGACCCGGCGCCGGACTGGGCGGGGCTGAGAGACTGTCGGCATGACGCTCGCCAAGGCCCTCGATGCCGACCAGCGCGCCGACGCGCTCCAGCACCTCGGGTCCGGAGAGCTCGACGTCCTGGTCGTCGGCGGCGGGATCGTCGGGGTGGGCGCGGCGCTCGATGCCGTGACGCGCGGGCTGAAGGTCGGCCTGGTCGAGCAGCGTGACATCGCCTCGGGTACGTCCTCGCGCTCGTCCAAGCTCGTCCACGGCGGCCTCCGCTACCTGGAGATGTTCGACTTCGCCCTCGTCAAGGAGGCGCTGGAGGAGCGTGGCCTGCTGCTGACCCGGCTGGCGCCGCACCTCGTGCGCCCGGTGCCGTTCCTCTACCCGCTCGAGCACGCGTGGGAGAGGCCCTACGTCGGGGCCGGCGTCGCGCTCTACGACGCCATGGCGATGGCCGGGAAGTACGACATGGGCGTGCCCCGGCACAAGCACGTCTTCCGCAAGCAGCTGGCCCGCATGGCCCCCGACATCAGGACCGACAAGCTGCACGGCGCCATCCGCTACTACGACTGCCAGGTCGACGACGCGCGGCTGGTGATGACCATCGCCCGCACCGCCGCCAACAACGGTGCTCACATCGCCACCCGGACGAAGGTCACCGGCTTCCTGCGGGAGGGGGACGCCGAGGGCGGGAGGGTCGTGGGCGTCAGCGCTCGCGACCTCGAGGGCCAGCGTGACCTCGAGATCCGCGCCCGGGTGGTGATCAACGCCGCCGGCGTGTGGACCGACCAGGTCCAGGACCTGATCGGCGGCGAGGCGCAGCTCGACGTCGACGCCAGCAAGGGCATCCACCTCGTGGTGCCGAGGGACCGCATCCGGTCCGCGTGCGGCTTCATCACCAAGACCGAGAAGTCGGTGTTGTTCGTCATCCCGTGGGGCCACTTCTGGATCATCGGGACCACCGACACTGCCTGGGACCTCGACCTGGCCCACCCCGCGGCCAGCCGGACCGACATCGAGTACGTCCTCGGCCACGTCAACAGGCTGCTCAAGGACCCGCTCGACCAGCGCGACGTGGTCGGCGTGTACGCCGGGCTCCGGCCGCTGCTCAAGCCGATGCGCAAGGAGGGCGAGATGGGGGAGACCACCAAGCTCTCCCGCGAGCACACGGTCACCAACCCGGTGCCGGGCCTCGTGCTGGTCGCCGGCGGCAAGCTGACGACGTACCGGGTCATGGCGAAGGACGCGGTCGACCACGCCATCCGCGACTTCGACGCGACCCCCGCCTCGATCACCGACCAGGTGCCGCTGATGGGCGCCTGGGGCTTCGAGGCGCGCACCAACCAGCGGGTCGCCCTCAGCCGGTCGTCCGGTCTCGACATCGGCGTGATCGACCACCTGCTGGGGCGCTACGGCGGTCTCGTCGAGGAGGTCCTCGCCCTGATCCACCGGCGTCCGGACCTGGGGGAGCCCCTTCCCGGGGCGGAGCACTACCTGCGCGCCGAGGTGCTCTACGCCGTCACGCACGAGGGCGCCCGCCACCTCGACGACGTGCTGGCGCGGCGCACGCGCGTGTCGATCGAGACCTTCGACCGCGGCATCGTCGCCGCCCGCCCGGCCGCGGAGCTGATGGCCGAGGCGCTGGGCTGGGACGACGCCCAGCGCGACGACGAGGTCGACCACTACCTGCGGCGCGTCGAGGCCGAGCGCCAGAGCCAGCTGATGCCGACCGACCAGGAGGCGGACGAGGCGCGGGTCCAGGCGCCGGAGATCGTCTGAGCGCCCGGGCGCGTCAGAGACGCTGGATCGGCCCGGGCGACGCCAGGCCGAAGGCCTCGCGCAGGCCGGACGGCTGGCCCGAGGCCTCGAGCGCGTCCGCGGACTTGCCGACCGGCCGGGCCCAGGGCCACACGTGCACGCCCATGAGGACCAGCGAGACCAGCGCACCGACCGCGTAGACGAGGAAGCCGCCCTCGGGCAGCACGAACGCGAGGCCGATCGACGCGATGGCGACGGCCTCACAGATGGCGAACCGCAGGATCATCCCGGTCTGGTAGCGCACCTTGGCCTGGGCGGCGGCCTGGTCGTCGTCGACGGAGGGGTCGAGAGGGACCGTGCGGTAGCCGATCGCCTCCAGCGTGAGGTGCACCGCCACCCCGGCCACGATCTGCGCGAGCGGGACCCAGGCCGCGGGTGCCTCGTCGGTCGGCAGCACGAAGGACAGCGCCAGGCCGAGGACGACCAGCCCGCCCATGAGGGATCCGGTCAGGATGCGGTGCTGGGAAGGGAACGGATCGGGCGACTCGGACGACATGGAGCGACCCTAGCGAGTGGCGCGGTCCCGCCCCCGCATTGGACAAATAGTCCCGAAGTGTCAAATGCTGGGACGAAGTGACCAACCAGTAGCAACCGCGTCGACGCCGTCCTACTCTGCAGGGATGAGCGAGCAGAGCCCGACCACCCCGGGGCGCCCCGGCCACATCACCGACGGCCCGGCCGACCCCGAGCACGACAGCAGCGCGGCCTACGGCCTCGACCGCTCGTACGTCGCCAGCCTGACCCGCCGCGTGGCGAGCACCTCCGGCGAGACGCACGCCGTGTCGTCGCCGATCGGCCACACCCCGCTCGCGCACGTGCCGCAGTCGAGCCAGGCCGACGTGGCCGACGCGTTCGCGCGCGCCCGCAAGGCGCAGGTGTCGTGGGCAGCCACGACGATCGACCAGCGCGCCGCCTGCCTGCTCCGCCTGCACGACCTGCTCCTCGACCGCCAGGACGAGCTGATCGACCTCGTCGTGTGGGAGTCGGGCAAGGCCCGCAAGGACGCCTACCTCGAGGTGGCCCACCTCGCGCTGACCGCGCGCTACTACGCCCGCACCGCGCACGAGCACCTCGACACGCAGCGCGTCGGTGGCATGTTTCCCCTCCTCACCCGGGCCGAGGTCCACCGCGTGCCCAAGGGCGTCGTCGGGATCATCTCGCCCTGGAACTACCCCCTCACCATGGCTCTGTGCGACGGCCTCCCGGCCCTGCTCGCCGGCAACGCGGTGGTCGCCAAGCCCGACGCGCAGACGATGCTCACCGCGCTGCTCGCCGTGCAGCTCCTGGACGAGGCCGGCTTCCCGCCCGAGGTGTGGCAGGTCGTCGCCGGGCCCGGTCCGGAGATCGGCGGCGCCTTGGTCGCCGCGGCCGACTACATCTGCTTCACCGGCTCCACCGCGACCGGCAAGCTGATCGCCCGCCAGTGCGCCGACCGGCTGGTCGGCTGCTCGCTGGAGCTCGGCGGCAAGAACCCGATGCTGGTCCTGCGCGACGCAGACGTCCAGCGCGCGGCGGAGGGCGCCACCCGCGCCGTGTTCTCCAACGCCGGGCAGCTCTGCGTCTCGATGGAGCGACTCTTCGTCGCCGACCAGGTCTACGACAGGTTCGTCGACGCCTTCGTCTCCCGGACGGAGGCCATGACGCTGGGAGCCGGCCACGACTGGAGCGTCGACATGGGGTCCCTCATCTCCCAGGCCCAGCTCGACACCGTGACCGCCCATGTCGAGGACGCGGTCGCCAAGGGCGCGCAGGTCCTCACCGGCGGCCGGGCGCGCCCCGACCTCGGCCCGTTCGTCTACGAGCCGACGATTCTCGAGGGGGTCTCCGCCGACATGCAGTGCTTCGGCCACGAGACGTTCGGCCCCGTCGTCGCGCTCTACCGGTTCCACAGCGAGGACGAGGCGGTCGAGCGCGCCAACGACGGGTCGTACGGCCTCAACGCCTCGGTCTACACCCGTGACGGGGCGCGCGGCCGGGCACTCGCGCGCCGGATCAAGTGCGGCACGGTCAACGTCAACGAGGCCTTCGGCGCGACGTTCGGCTCGCTCGGTGCGCCCATGGGCGGCATGCGCGAGTCGGGCATGGGTCGTCGCCAGGGAGCCGAGGGGATCCACCGCTACACCGAGGCGCAGTCGGTCGCCACGCAGCGACTCGTCCCGATCGCGCCGATGTTCGGGATGTCGGAGGAGGTCAACGCCAAGGTGCTGACCGCGTCGCTCCGGCTGCTCAACAAGTTGGGACGTGCGTGAGCACTCCCCCCATGATCCAGCACTACGACGTCCTGGTCATCGGCTCCGGCTTCGGTGGCTCGGTCACCGCCCTTCGCCTGACCGAGAAGGGCTACAAGGTCGGCGTGCTCGAGGCCGGCGCCCGGTTCGACGACGGTGACTTCCCGGCGACGTCCTTCGACGCCAGGCGGTTCCTCTTCGCCCCCACGCTGGGCCTCTACGGCATCCAGCGCATCGACATGGTCAAGGACTGCCTGATCCTCGCCGGAGCGGGCGTCGGCGGCGGTTCGCTGGTCTACGCCAACACCCTCTACGAGCCCCTCGACGCGTTCTACCGTGACCCGTCCTGGGCGCACATCACCGACTGGAAGAGCGAGCTCGCGCCCTACTACGACCAGGCCAAGCGGATGCTGGGCGTGGTGGACAACCCGCGGCACACGCCGTCCGACGTGGTGATGAAGCAGGTCGCCGAGGACATGGGCGTCGGTCACACGTTCCACCCCACCCCGGTCGGGGTCTTCTTCGGCGGACCGGACGCCCGGGGCGGGGAGCAGGTCGCCGATCCGTACTTCGGTGGGGCCGGGCCGGCGCGCAACGCCTGCCTCAACTGCGGTGAGTGCATGACCGGGTGCCGCCACAACGCCAAGAACACGCTGGTCAAGAACTACCTCCACCTCGCCGAGCGGGCGGGTGCGGTGGTGCACCCGCTCACCACGGCGACCCGCGTACGCCCCCTGGACGGCGGCGGCTACGAGGTCACCACACGGTGGACCAAGGCCAAGCTGTCGCGACGCACGGCCACCAGGACCTTCACCGCCGACCAGGTCGTCTTCTCCGCGGCGGCGCTCGGCACCCAGAAGCTGCTCCACGAGCTGAAGGGCGAAGGCCACCTGCCCCGGATCAGCGACCGGCTCGGGGTGCTCACCCGCACCAACTCCGAGGCGATCCTCGGCGCTCTGGCGCCCGACGCCTCGACCGACTTCACCGAGGGCGTCGCGATCACGTCGTCGTGGCACCCCGACGAGGTCACCCACATCGAGCCGGTGCGCTACGGCAAGGGCTCCAACGCGATGGCGCTGATGCAGACCGTGCTCGCCGACGACACCCCCGGACGGTCCCGGGTGCGGACGTGGCTGCGCGAGCTCTGGGCGCAACGGCGTACGGCCCTCGACCTCTACGACTTCAAGCACTGGTCTGAGCGCACCGTGATCGCGCTGGTGATGCAGACCCTCGACAACTCGATCACCACCAAGGGAGTCAAGGGCCGCTTCGGCTGGCGGATGACCAGCGAGCAGGGGCACGGCCTGCCCAACCCGACCTACATCCCCATCGCCTACGAAGCGACCCGCCGGATGGCCGAGGTCCTCGGCGGGACGCCGGGAGGCAACGTGGGTGAGGTCTTCAACCGGCCGCTGACTGCGCACTTCATCGGAGGCTGCACGATCGGCGACTCCCCGGAGACAGGCGTCGTGGACCCCTGGCAGCGCCTGTACGGCCACGAGGGACTGCACGTGGTCGACGGCTCGGCGGTCTCGGCCAACCTGGGGGTCAACCCGTCGCTGACGATCACCGCGCAGGCCGAGCGCGCGATGGCGTTCTGGCCCAACAAGGGCGAGGCGGACCCGCGCCCGGAGCTGGGGGCGGCCTACCGCCGGCTCGCCCCGGTGGAGCCGAAGAACCCGGTCGTGCCGGAGGCCGCCCCCGGGGCGCTGCGCCTGCCGATCGTCGACGTGAGCTGAGCCCGAGGCGAACGTCGCCGAGAACCCGCACCAGAACCCGGACCATTTACCGGGGAGTGGGCCGTAACCACCCTCCGGAGAGGTCGTTGGGCCGAGTGAGGGCTCCGGCAGTCATGCTCCCTCCCAAGGGCCGGAACCCTCGATCTCGGCGCTGTCTTTTCAGTCGCTGGGAGTCAAGCACCAGGGCCTGGTCACCCTCCCTCCCCGATCAGGCCCTGGTGCGATTTGTCGCCATGGCACGCCGATAGACTCCGTCTGTGACGCAGCCCCCCGAGCACGACCTGGTCCTCGTCGTCGACTTCGGCGCCCAGTACGCCCAGCTCATCGCGCGGCGCGTCCGCGAGGCGCGGGTCTACTCCGAGATCGTCCCGCACACGATGCCGGTCGCCGACATGCTCGCGCGCAAGCCGAAGGCGATCATCCTGTCCGGCGGCCCGTCCAGCGTGTACGCCGACGGCGCTCCCGGCATCGACACCGGGGTCTTCACGGCCGGGGTGCCGGTCTTCGGCATGTGCTACGGCTTCCAGCTGATGGCCGCCGGCCTCGGCGGCGAGGTCGCCCACACCGGCGCGCGCGAGTACGGACGTACGCCGGTCACCGTCTCCGAGCCGGGCACCCTCCTCGAAGGCATCCCCGCCCAGCACAAGGTCTGGATGTCCCACGGCGATTCGGTGGCGCAGGCCCCCGCGGGCTTCACCGTCCTCGCCTCCACCGACGGCACCCCCGTCGCCGCCTTCGAGGACGTCGACCGCGGCCTCGCCGGCGTGCAGTGGCACCCCGAGGTGCTGCACTCCGAGCACGGCCAGAAGGTGCTCGAGCACTTCCTCCACAACATCGCCGGCGCCCGTCAGACCTGGACGATGCTCAACATCGCCGAGGAGCAGATCGAGCGCGTGCGCGAGCAGGTCGGCGAGAGCGGCCTGGCCATCTGCGGCCTCTCCGGCGGGGTGGACTCCGCCGTCGCCGCAGCCATCGTGCAGCGGGCGATCGGCGACCGGCTGCACTGCGTGTTCGTCGACCACGGCCTGCTGCGCGAGGGCGAGGCCGAGCAGGTCGAGCGCGACTTCGTCGCCGCGACCGGCGTCAACCTCCACGTCTACGACGCGCGCGAGACGTTCCTCGCCGCCCTCGCCGGGGTCACCGACCCGGAGGAGAAGCGCAAGATCATCGGCCGCGAGTTCATCCGCGCGTTCGAGGCCGCCGAGGTGCAGGTGCTCGGCGAGGCCGCCGAGCACGGCGAGAAGGTCGGCTTCCTCGTCCAGGGCACGCTCTACCCCGACGTGGTCGAGTCCGGCGGTGGCGCCGGCACCTCCAACATCAAGTCCCACCACAACGTCGGCGGCCTGCCGGAGGACCTCGAGTTCGCGCTGGTCGAGCCGCTCCGCACGCTGTTCAAGGACGAGGTCCGCCTCGTCGGCGAGCAGCTGGGCCTGCCCGCCGAGATGGTGTGGCGCCAGCCCTTCCCCGGCCCGGGGCTCGGCATCCGGATCATCGGCGAGGTGACCGCCGACCGGCTCGACATCCTCCGCCGGGCCGACGCCATCGCGCGCCAGGAGCTGACCCGCGCCGGCCTGGATCGCGACATCTGGCAGATGCCGGTCGTGCTGCTCGCCGACGTGCGCTCCGTCGGCGTACAGGGTGACGGGCGGACCTACGGCCACCCCGTCGTGATCCGCCCCGTCACGTCCGAGGACGCGATGACGGCCGACTGGGCCCGGCTGCCCTACGACGTCATGGAGCGGATCTCGACCCGGATCACCAACGAGGTCGCCGAGGTCAACCGGGTCACCCTCGACATCACCTCGAAGCCCCCGGGCACCATCGAGTGGGAGTGAGGAAGGACTGACCTGCCGGCGCCACGGCTCAGCGGACCCTGAGCCTGCGGCTCCAGGCGGTGGTGCTGCCTGCGGCGTTGCGGGCGACCACACCGCAGGACACGGTCTTGCCGCGTAGTGCCCGCGTGATCCTCAGCTTCGATGACGTCGCGCCCGCCTTGACCTTGCTGCCGACCTTCCACTTGTACGCGTAGGACGTGGGGCTGCCCGACCAGGTGCCCCGGGAGCACACGAGCCGAGCACCCTGCTTCGCCAGGCGAGGCGCGGTGAGCCTGGCGGGCGCGGACCCGGTGCTCGGGGGCGTGACGACGGGCGGCGGGGGAGTCGTGACGGTGCCACCGCCGTTGGAGATCGTGATCGTGTGCTGGTGCAGGACGTCGGTGTAGATCTGGTGGTTGAGGTAGGTGCAGACCAGGTAGGTGCCTGCCACCCGCGGACTCCAGACGATCGGGATGGAGTACGGCTCGGCGTTGCCTGCGTGGACCGCGGTGGCCACCAGGTCGCCGCCGATGCTGGAGCTGCCGGATGCCACGGTCGGTGCGTTCATCACCGACGGCGGGCATGAGCTCACCACAGCCGTCGGAAGCGCGAACACCTCGAGCCACCGGTCGAGGTAGTGGTCCGCGAGCACGCCGTTGGCGGTGAGGACCACGGGCAGGCCGACGGTCCCGGTCGCGGGTCCGGCGACGGTGAGGGTGTCGCCCTCGATGGCTGTCGACGGCGCAACGGTCGCTGCGACGATGGTGGCGGCCCCGGCGAGCACGCCGGCGGCCCTGCGAGAGCAACGTGTCCTGGTCATGTGGGTTCTCCCTGTCGTGAGTGGGTGGTGCCGAGGGAGGTGAGGTTTCCGGACGCCGCTCAACGGATGCTCAACAGCGGCGGCGCGGGCTGCGCATAATGACCCCATGCACGGGGAGCCGCCCGACCACGCGCCGCTGTACTTCGCCGCGCTGGGCCCCCTCGAGGTGCGTGCCGGAGCGCAGGCCATCGATCTGGGACCTCCGTTGCGCCGCGCGCTGCTGGGGCTGCTGCTTCGGGCGGCACCGCACGCCGTGACGGTCGAGCGACTCATCGACGAGCTCTGGCCGGCTGACCCGCCCCACGAGCCCGTGCGGAACCTGCAGGTCCACGTCTCGGCGCTCCGCAAGGTGCTGGCCCCAGGCGGTGGTGGCGGGGCGCTGCTCGAGACCGTCGGGAAGGCCTACCGCCTGACGGTGACACCCGATCAGGTCGACCTCGCGCGCTTCGGCTCCGCCCACGAGCGGGTCAGAGCGGCGTACGCGACGGGCGACCTCGTCGAGGTCGCGGCGGCGGCGGAGGAGGCACTGGGCCTGTGGCGGGGCGAGGCGTGGGCGGACCTGCGCCACCTCCCAGCCCTCGACCAGGTCGCGGTCGGCCTCGACGAACGGCGCCTGGAGGTCGTGGCGCTCAGGGCCGAGGCGCTCCTGCAGCAGGGCCGGCACCGTGACCTGGTGCCCGAGCTGGAGGAGGTGGTGGCGCGCAATCCCCTCCGGGAGGACCTCGTCGCGCCCTTGGTGCTGGCGCTGCACCGCAGTGGCCGCCAGGCAGACGCGCTCGCGGAGCTCGCCCGGCTCCGCCGGGCCAAGGTCGATGAGACGGGTCTCGAACCCGGTCGGGGCTTGCTCGACCTGCACCAGCGGGTGCTCGTGGACGACCCGTCCCTGCGAGTGGACGACGCCTCTGTGCGTGGACGTCGCAGGCTGCCGGCCACCACCACCCGGTTCTTCGGCAGGGCGTCCGAGATCGATGAGCTGGTGGCGCTGCTGCGGGAGCCGGACGTGCGTCTGGTGACGCTGACGGGTCCGGGGGGCATCGGCAAGACCCGCCTCGCCCTGGCTGTTGCCCATGAGCTGGCCTCCGACTTCCCCGACGGGGTCTGGTTCGTGGGGCTTGCGGACGTGCGCGACCCAGCGTTGGTGCTTCAGGCGATCGCCGGGACGCTCGGCGTGGACGAGGTCGGCGACGACTTCCTGACGCCGCTGAAGAAGCACCTGGCGCAGCGGCGGATGCTGCTCCTGCTGGACAACTTCGAGCAGGTGGACGAGGCGGCGCCGGTGGTCTCCGAGGTCCTCGCATCGGCCCAGGACATCTGCGCCCTGGTCACCAGCCGCAAGCGGCTCCAGGTGTACGGCGAGCACGTGCGGGTCGTCGGACCACTGGCCGAGGCCGACGCGGTCCCGCTGTTCGCGGCCCGGGCGCGCGAGGTCGCGCCATGGTTCGACTCCGGGGCCACGGACGTGATCGCGCACGTGTGCGCGACGCTCGACCGCATGCCGCTGGCGCTGGAGCTGGCGGCCGCCCGCGCCGACGAGATCAGCCTGCCCGACATGGCCAGTGGCCTGCTCGCCCGGTTGGAGCTGGCGTCGTACGAGCTGAGGGACCGCACGCCCCGGCAGCGCAGCCTGCGCGGAGCCGTCGCCTGGAGTGTCGACCTCCTCACCGCCGCAGAGGCCGCCGCCTTCCGGAGGCTGGGGGTCTTCGTCGGTGGCTTCGATGCTGACGCCGCGGCTGGGGTCGCCGGAGCGGACGTGGGCGTGCTGAAGGGCCTGACCCGCGCCAGCCTTCTCCATGTCGGCGGTCCGGGGCGGTTCCTCATGCTGGAGACCGTGCGCGAGTACGCCTTGGAGCTGCTGGCCGAGGACCTTGCCGAGACCGCCGACGCGCACGCCGAGTGGCAGCTCCGGACCGCGGAGGACGCGCTCGTGGGGATGCGCGGCCCCCGGCGTGCCGAGTGGTTCGACAGGCTGGCCGAGGAACGCGGCAACATGCGCGCCGCTATGACGTGGTGGGCCGGACGCGCCGAGTCCGGCGACCGTGCGGCGCCGGAGCTGTTGTTGCGGCTCGCGGCCGCCCAAGGGATCTACTGGTACCACACCAGCCCCGGGTCCGAGGACGTGTCGTGGTTGCCCCGCGCCATCCGCCTGGCACCGGAGGCGCCCGCCCTGACCGTGGGCCGGGCCCATCACGCGATGGCCATCTGCCAGGGCGAGCGGGGCCACGCCGCCGAGGCCCTGAGGCACAGCCGGGAGGCCTATGCCCGGATCGACGAGGCCGACGACCCGGCGTGGGCGGCCCGCGCGCTCAACACCCTCGGTGGACTGACCCGTGACCTCGGGCGGCCCGACGAGGCCGCGCCGATGATGGACGAGGCCATCGCACTCCGCCGCCGACTGGCCGATCCGGCGTTGCCGTTGACCCTGTCCCTCGTGAACCGGGCCATGATCGCCCTCGACCTCGACGACACCCCACATGCGCGGGTGTGCCTCGAGGAGAGCCTTGCGATCGAGACGGACCCCGTCGAGCGGGCCCTGGTGCTGCGCTGCCTCGCCGACGTGGCGTTGGCGGAGGGGGAGAACCGGCAGGCTGCCGACCACCTCCGGTCCGCTCTCGAGGTGCTTCGTGGCACTGGCCAGCGATACCGGCTCGTGGAGTGCCTGGAGACGATGGCCGTGCTCGCCGTGCACCGCACCGAGCCTGCGCTCGCCGCGACGCTGCTCGCTGCGGCTGACGCCGCCCTGGCGGAGGAGGAGTCCGTCGCGGTTCCCGCGGACGTGCGGTTCCGTGAGCGTCGTACGGGGTCCGCCCTTGCCGCCTTGGCGCCGGCCGGCCTTCACGCCGCGCGGGCCACAGGTGCGGCGCTCACCCTCGACGCGGCCCTCGACCTCGGGATGCGTTGCGTCGCTGACGAGCTCGGTCTGCTCGGCCGCGAATAGGGTGAGGGCCATGGGAGCCCTGCGCTGGATCGTTGCCGCCGAGCACGCCTGGGACGCGGTGCGCGCCAGGCGCGGCGCGCAGCGCCGGCCGGAGCACTTCCGGATCCAGTCCTACGAAGGCCACGGGTCGAGCGCGGGGATCGTGGTGCGCGGCCGGGTCGTGGACGACCCGCCTCTCTCCAGCGCCGTCTGGGGCGAGGGGATGCGAGCAGCCCTGCGCCGCCAGGTGCGCACGTTCCTGACCAACGAGCTGCCCGGCGTGCCGCTGCGGATCGAGGTCGCCGGCTCCGAGGCGTCGGTGGTGACCGACTCGGACGGCTACTTCCGCGCCCGCCTCGTCCCGGGCCCGCTCGACACGCCGTGGACCATGGGGACCGTCGAGCTGGCGGGGGACTACCGCGGCGTGTCCGGCCCCCACAACGCGGACCTCCGTGTCCACGTCCCGCGGCCGGGGGCGGACTTCGGGATCATCTCCGACATCGACGACACCATCCTCGAGACCGGGGTGCAGCGCGTCGGCACGATGGTGGCGCAGACCTTCACCGGCTCGTCCCTCACCCGCACCCCGTTCCCCGGCGTCGTCGAGCTCTACCGCGACCTGACGCGGGGTGGTGCCAACCCGGTCTTCTACGTGTCGTCGAGCCCGTGGAACCTGCACGCCTTCATCGACGGCTTCCTCCGCCACCGCGGCTTCCCGCTCGGGCCGGTGCTGCTGCGCGACCTGCTCGGCACGGCGGCCGGCCGGGAGGAGAAGCACGACCGCATCCGCGAGGTGCTCGAGCTGCACCCCGACCTGCGGTTCGTGCTGATCGGTGACTCCGGCGAGCGTGACCCCGAGATCTACGCCGACATCGTCCGCGAGCACCCCGGCCGGATCATCGCCGTCTACATCCGGGAGGTGCGCCTCGACCCCGGTGACGGGCGGGTCGAGCGGGTCACGGACGCGTGGGACCACGACACGCCCTTCGTCCTGGCGGCCGACAGCGACGCCGTACGCCGCCATGCCGCCGGGACCGGTCTGCTGCAGGTCGCGCCTGCTCCCACGGTCCGCGCCGTCCACCACCTCGACCTGTGGGTCGACGACGTCGCGACGGCCGAGTCGGAGTGGGGATGGCTGCTCGCGTGGTGCGGGTGGCAGCGCGAGGAGGGCATGCTGTCGTGGCTGCACGACGACGGGACGTACCTCTTCATGGAGCACTCGCCCGACCAGCACGGTGAGCACGACCGGCTGCGGCCGGGGATCAACCACCTCGCGATGATCGTCGGGTCCCGTGCCGACCTCGACCGGATGCGGGCCGAGTCGACCGAGCACGGATGGCACGAGATGTACGCCGACCGCTATCCGCACGCCGGTGGGGACCATCACGTCGCGCTCTACCTGGAGAACTCCGAGGGAGTCGAGGTGGAGGTCGTCGTCGGGCCGTGAGGCCGTCTCAGAACCGCGGGATCGACGGGGCGCTCGGGTTGGCGGTGTCAAGCGCCGGGTCGCCGGCCGGAAGGGTGCCGTCGAACCACTCGTCGCGCTTCCAGTCGGGGACCGGCGGCCGCTCGCCGGCGACGGGCACGAACACCGATCGCTGCGTCGGACCGTGGGTGTGGACGTAGCGGCGGCAGTTCGGGAAGACGGCGCGGACACGCACGCGTACGACGAGCTTGGCTCCAGGGAACTCGTCGACCAGCGGGTCCGCGGGATCGACGGAGGCCTCGCCGTTGAGCCGCAGCCGCGAGCCGTGGGAGAAGTCGATGAACAACAACCCGACCTGCGGGTTCTCGGTGAGGTTGCCGACGCTGAGGAACATCCCGTTGCCGTCGTAGACCGGGAACGCGATCGTCGTGGAGTCGACGACCCGGACGAATCCCGGATCGCCGCCCTTGTAGGAGCACTGCGGCTGCCCGGTGGCGTCCGCGGTGGCGAGGAAGAACATGTCGCGCGCCTCGATGAAGTCACGGAACGACGACACGTCGTCGCCCGCGACGCTGGCCAGGCGGTCGGCGAGCCGCCGCGTGTCGAAGCGGTCCTGCAGCTCACGGTGCGAGTCTCTGTACTCCATGTCGCCACCTCTCCCGGTCAAGCATGGCACCGACCTGACGGACCTTGAAGGGTCTGGGGCACGGCGACCGTGGCAGCTCGCGCACCTTGGGGTGGTCGCGCGGGGGGCCGCTCCGGTCTAGGTTGACCATGGCTGAACTTCTTCTCGGGAGGCACAGTGAGCTCAGACACCCTGATCGACGCGTCCTGGCTGGACTACCTGCTCGTCGCGATCTACTTCGGATTCGTCCTCGGCATCGGGGTGATGGCCCGGCGGTCGGTGTCCGACTCGATCGACTTCTTCCTCTCCGGCCGCTCGCTGCCCGCATGGGTGACGGGCCTGGCGTTCATCTCGGCCAACCTCGGCGCGGTCGAGATCATGGGCATGTCGGCCAACGGCGCGGAGATCGGCCTGCCGACGGTCCACTACTTCTGGGTCGGCGCGGTCCCGGCGATGCTGTTCCTCGGCGTCGTGATGATGCCGTTCTACTACGGCTCCAAGGTCAGGTCGGTCCCGGAGTTCATGTTCCGGCGGTTCGGCACCGGTGCCCACCTCGTCAACGCGATCAGCTTCGCGGTCGCACAGCTGCTCATCGCCGGCATCAACCTGGCGCTGCTGGCCGGCATCGTGCACGCCCTGCTCGGGTGGCCGATCTGGATCGCGCTCGTCGTCGCCGGCGCGGTCGTGCTGTCGTACATCACGCTCGGTGGCCTGAGCGCGGCGATCTACAACGAGGTGCTCCAGTTCTTCGTCATCGTGGCCTCGCTGCTGCCGCTCACCCTCATCGGCCTGCATCGCGTCGGCGGCTGGGACGGCCTCACCGACAAGGTCGACGCGGCCGCCGCGAACGCTCCTGCCGACGCCGCCGTGGCACCCGGCTCGCAGCAGCTGGAGTCCTGGCCCGGCCAGGCCCTGTCCGGGTTCGACTCGCCGTTGCTCTCGGTCATCGGCATCGTCTTCGGCCTCGGCTTCGTGCTGTCGTTCGGCTACTGGACGACGAACTTCGTCGAGGTCCAGCGCGCGATGGCCTCCGACTCGATCTCGGCGGCCCGCAAGACCCCCATCATCGGCGCGTTCCCCAAGATGTTCGTCCCGTTCATCGTGATCGTGCCCGGCATGGTCTCGGCCGTCCTGGTGCAGGAGATGATCGACCTCAAGAGCGGCGGCAGTCCCGAGGGCGGCGCCTCGGGGGAGGGGGTCGCCTACAACGACGCGCTGCTCCTGCTGATGCGCGACGTGTTGCCCAACGGCCTCCTCGGCCTCGCCATCGCGGGCCTCCTCGCCGCCTTCATGGCCGGCATGGCCGCCAACATCTCCGCTTTCAACACGGTTTTCTCCTACGACCTGTGGCAGCGCTACATCCGCAAGGACCACTCGGACGACTACTACCTGCGGATCGGCCGGCTCGCGACCGTCGGGGCGACGGTCATCGCGATCTTCACCGCGCAGATCGCGCTCGGCTACGACAACATCATGAACTACCTCCAGACCCTGTTCGGGTTCTTCAACGCGCCGCTGTTCGCGACGTTCATCCTGGGCATGTTCTGGAAGCGGATGACCCCGACCGCAGGCTGGGTCGGACTGGTCTTCGGCACCCTGTCGGCCATCGCCGTCGACCGGCTGGCCGCGGCCGGCGTAATCGACCTGCCCGGGCAGGGTGCCGCGTTCCTCGCCGCCTCGACGGCCTTCGTCGTCGACATCGTGCTCAGCGTCATCGTCTCGCTGGTCACGAAGCCCAAGCCCGCCTCCGAGCTCAGGGGCCTGGTCTACTCCGAGACGCCACGCGAGGACCTCGTCGACCCGGACGAGGCAGCCATGCCGTGGTGGCGCCGCACGATCCCGCTCGCCAGCATCGCGCTCGCGATGGTCATCGTCCTCAACTTCGCCTTCTGACTAGGGGCCACCATGTCCGACACGACCGACACCAACGCGACCACCGCCACGCCCCACAAGGCGGGACTGTTCGACGTCCGCAACATCATCGGTGCCCTCATGGCGGTCTACGGCGTGATCCTCACGCTGGCCGGGCTGCTCGGTGAGCACGAGCCCGAGAAGACCGGTGGGGTGAACGCCAACCTGTGGACCGGACTGGCGCTGCTCGTGGTCGGCGCCTTCTTCATCGGCTGGGCGCGGCTCAGGCCGATCGTGGTGCCGAGCGACTTCGACCGCCCCGACGACGACCCGACACGTCCGGCACCGCAGCGCAAGCGCCCGCCCGCCCACTGACCCGGGTCTAGGGTCTCCGCATGGAGAGCCTGGCGCGCGGTCCCGAGCTCGGCGTGCTCGTCGGTGAGCTCGAGGGTGAGCTCGACGAGCGGCTCGGCCCGGTCGATGCCGCGCTGGCCGCCCACTACCCGGGCGAGCGACCGGGCCGCCAGCCCGTGCACACCGTCTACGTGCCAGCCGACCGCTTCCACCCCGGCCTGGTCGCCGACTACGGTGCGGCCGCGCTGGCGTCGACCGAGGAGCACGAGGCGCTGCTGCTCGAGCTGGTCGGCGATGCCGACCTCCTCGCCCGGGTCCGCGAGAAGCTCGGGCGCGAGCCCGTCGAGGACCTGCGCATCGACCTCGAGGACGGCTACGGCACCCGCTCGGACGACGAGGAGGACGCGGACGCCCGACGGGCCGCCGGGGAACTGCGCGCGGCGATCGACGCGGGCGGTGCGCCGCCCTGCACCGGCATCCGCTTCAAGGGCTTCGAGGCGCCGACCCGCCGCCGCGGCCTGCGGACCCTCGCGCTGTTCCTCGGCCGGCTCGTCGAGACCGGTCCGCTCCCGGAGGGCTTCGTGGTCACGCTGCCGAAGGTGACCGCGGTGGAGCAGGTCGAGGCCCTGGTCCACACCACGCAGCGGCTGGAAGCGGCGCTCGGCCTGGCCGACGGGGCGCTGCACTTCGAGCTGCAGATCGAGACGCCGCAGTCGATCCTCGGTCCGGACGGCACCGCGTTGGTGGCGCGGATGATCCACGCCTCGTCCGGTCGCTGCACCGGTCTGCACTACGGCACCTACGACTACTCCGCCTACTGCGGCATCGCGGCCGCCCACCAGAGCCTCGCGCACCCCGTCGCCGACCACGCCAAGGCGATCATGCAGGCCGCAGCGGCGGGCACCGGCGTACGCCTCTCCGACGGCTCCACCAACGTCCTGCCCGTCGGCGGGCCGGACGAGGTGCGGGCCGCGTGGGCCGAGCACCTGCGGCTCGTCCGGCGCTCGCTGGAGCGCGGCTACTACCAGGGCTGGGACCTGCACCCCGCGCAGCTGCCGACCCGCTTCGCGGCCACCTTCGCGTTCTACCGCGAGGGTTTCGAGTCCACCGCCGCGCGGTTGCGGACCTACGTGACCCGTCAGGACTCCGGCATCCTCGACGAGCCGGCGACGGCCCGGGCGCTGGCCGACTTCCTGCTCCGTGGTCTGGACTGTGGCGCCCTGTCCGCCGCGGAGGCGCACGACGCGACCGGGCTCGACGCCGCCGCCTTGGCAGGGCTGGCACACCGCGCAGTCGGAGAGGGAGGCTGAGCCATGGGAATCGTCCTCGGACCCAACAGGTACGGCAAGGCGGAGACGCGGGTCGTACGGATCGTGCGCGACACCCCGCGCCACGAGATCCACGACCTCAACGTCTCCACGTCGCTGCGCGGTGACTTCGCCGCGGCCCACACCGACGGCGACCAGTCCCAGGTGCTGCCCACCGACACCCAGAAGAACACGGCATTCGCCTTCGCCAAGCGGCACGGCGTGACCTCGCCCGAGGACTACGCGCTCGCCCTGGGCGGTCGGCTGCTCGGGGCGACGCCGGCGGCGACCGGCGCAACGGTCTCGGTCGAGGAGTACGCCTGGGACCGGATCCTCGTCGACGACGCGGGCCACGACCACGCCTTCGTGCGTCGTGGGGGCGAGGTGCGGACCACGCTGGTCGACGTCACTGCGGACGAGGTCGTCGTGGTGTCGGGCCTCCACGACCTGGTCGTGCTCAAGTCCACCGGGTCGGAGTTCAAGGGCTTCCTGCGCGACGACTACACCACGCTTCCCGACGCCGACGACCGGATCCTGGCGACCGCGCTCCACGCGACGTGGCAGTACGCAGCCGACGCGGCCGCGCGTCCCGTCGACTGGAACGCGACGTACGACGCGGTGCGGGCGCTGCTGCTGGCCACGTTCGCGACGACGTACAGCCGGGCCCTTCAGGAGACGCTCTACGCCATGGGGAGCGCCGTGCTCGAGGCGCACGAGGAGATCGAGGAGATCTCCTTCGCCGCCCCCAACAAGCACCACTTCCTGGTCGACCTCGAGCCGTTCGGGCTGGACAACCCGGGCGAGGTGTTCGTCGCCGCGGACCGCCCCTACGGCCTGATCGAGGCGACCGTCACGCGGTCGTCCGAGGAGGGACGATGAGCGTCAGCGGGCCTGGCCTCGCGGCGTTCAACGCGATGACCGACGACGAGGCGAGCAGCCGGATGCTGACCTGGCTCGACGTGCCGCGCTGGGCCGAGGAGGTGGTGGCCGGACGCCCGTACGACGACGTCGACCAGCTCGAGGCGGCCATGGTCGCCGCGTCGGCGACGATCACCGACGACGAGCTGGAGCGAGCGCTGGCCCGCCACCCCCGCATCGGCGAGCGCGCCGACGCTGCCCGGCACGAGGCGGCCCACTCCACCCGCGAGCAGTCCGGGGTGGACCGGGGCGACGCCGACCTCGCCCGTCGGCTGGAGGAGGGCAACCGGGCCTACGAGGAGCGGTTCGGCCGGGTCTTCATCATCCGGGCCGCCGGCCGCAGCGGCCCCGAGATCCTCGAGCAGCTCCGGCTCCGGCTCGACAACACGGACGAGGCCGAGCGCGCCACGACCATCGACCAGCTGACCCAGATCGCGGTCCTGCGCATGAAGGAGGCGTTGTCCTGATGGCGTCGCTGAGCACCCACGTCCTCGACACCGCAGCCGGTCGGCCGGCCGTGGGCCTCCACCTGACGCTGGAGTCCGCAGACGGCGCGGTCGTGGCGAGCGGGGTCACCGACGACGACGGGCGCGTCGGCGCCCTCGCTGCCGACCTGCCGGCCGGCGACCACCGGATCCGCTTCGACACCGGCGCCTGGTTCGCCGGGCAGGGCCTCACGGCGTTCTACCCGGAGGTCGTCGTCGCCTTCACCGTCGGCGACGAGGCTGATGAGCACTTCCACGTGCCGCTGCTGCTGAGCCCGTTCGGCTACTCGACCTACCGGGGAAGCTGAGCGTGGCGGTCGAGACCCTCGTCCGTGCTCGGCGAGCCGTCGTCGGGGGTGCGGAGGCGGCGGTGGCCGTGCGGGTCCGCGACGGGGTCGTCGTCGGCGTCGGCGCGTACGACGAGCCGGCAGGCGGCGCGGAGGTCGTCGAGCTCGCCGACGACGAGGTGCTGCTCCCCGGCCTCGTCGACACCCACGTGCACGTCAACGAGCCCGGTCGCACCGAGTGGGAGGGGTTCGCCAGCGCGACCAGGGCGGCGGCCGCCGGCGGTGTCACCACCATCGTCGACATGCCGCTCAACAGCATCCCGCCGACCACGACCGTGGCCGCGCTGGAGGAGAAGCGCGCGGTCGCCGCCGGCCAGGCCTACGTCGACGTCGGGTTCTGGGGCGGCTCCGTGCCGGGCAACGTCGCCGACCTGGCCGGGCTCCACGAGGCGGGGGTGTTCGGCTTCAAGTGCTTCCTGCTGGACTCCGGCGTCGAGGAGTTCCCGCACCTTCCGCCGACCGACTTCGCCGCGGCGATGACCGAGACCGCCCGGCTCGGGGCACTGATGATCGTGCACGCCGAGGACGGCGAGGTCGTCAGCGAGTGCGCCCACGGGATGTCGTACGACGCGTTCCTGGCGAGCCGCCCCGAGGCCGCCGAGGAGCGGGCCATCGGGCTGGTCCTCGACACCGCGCGGGCCTCCGGTGCCCGCGCGCACGTCGTCCACCTCAGCGCCTCCGGCGCGGTGCCCGCCCTGCGCGCGGCCCGGGCCGCGGGGGTGGACGTGTCGGTCGAGACCTGTCCCCACTACCTCCACTTCGAGTCCGGCTCGATCCCGGACGGCGCCACCGAGCTCAAGTGCTGCCCGCCGATCCGCGACGACGCCAACCGCGACGCCCTCTGGGCCGCTCTCGCCGGCGGGGACATCGACATGGTCGTCAGCGACCACTCGCCGTGCACTGCCGACCTCAAGCGGCAGGACACCGGCGACTTCGCCGAGGCGTGGGGAGGCATCGCGTCCCTCCAGCTCGGCCTGCCGGTCGTGTGGACCACGGCCCGCGAGCGCGGCGTGCCACTGGCGGCGGTGGTCGGCTGGATGGCGACGGCCCCTGCCCGGCGCGTGGGCCTGACCGGCAAGGGGGAGATCGCGGTGGGTGCCGACGCAGACCTCTGCGTCTTCGCGCCCGACGAGTCGTGGGTGGTCGACCCGGCGCGGCTGCACCACAAGAACCCCGTGTCGCCCTACGCCGGGCGTACGCTCACCGGCACCGTCCGCCGGACCTGGCTGCGCGGCGCACCGATCGACCTCGACGCCGAGCCGCGCGGGCGGCTGCTGAGAAGGGGAGACACATGAGCGAGCGCAGCGAGGTCATCATCCAACGCAGCGCGACATGTGCCTCATGCGCGCACGGAGCGAAGCGAGTACGTGCATGAGCTACTGGGTGCCGAAGGGCGGCCTGCCGGCGCAGACCGACCTCACGACCGACCGGGCCGTCTTCACCGAGGCGTACGCCGTGCTGCCGCGCGGCACCATGCGCGACATCGTGACGAGCCGGCTGCCGCACTGGGACGACACCCGGTTGTGGGTCATCGCGCGCCCGCTGTCGGGATTCGCGGAGACCTTCTCCTGGTACGTCGTGGAGGTCTCGGCCGGCGGCGGGTCGGAGCGCCCCGACGACGACCCGGACGCCGAGGCGGTGCTGTTCGTCGTCGGGGGCACGGTCGAGCTCACCATCGGGGGCGTCGCCCACCGGGTCGGCCCCGGCGGCTACGCGTTCCTCCCGCCGGGCACGCGCTGGACGCTGCGCAACGAGACGTCCGCGCCGGCCACCTTCCACTGGATCCGCAAGGCCTACGAGCGCGTGGACGGCGTCGAGGTCCCGGAGGCGTTCGTCGTCCAGGAGCACGACGTCGCCGTGGAGCCGATGCCCCACACGGACGGTGCCTGGGGCACCCAGCGCTTCGTCGACCCGCTCGACGTCCGGCACGACATGCACGTCAACATCGTCAGCTTCGAGCCCGGGGGAGCCATCCCCTTCCCCGAGACCCACGTGATGGAGCACGGCCTCTACGTCCTCGAGGGCAAGGCCGTCTACCTGCTCAACAAGGACTGGGTCGAGGTGCAGGAGGGCGACTTCATGTGGCTGCGCGCCTTCTGCCCGCAGGCGTGCTACGCCGGCGGGCCCGGCCGGTTCCGCTACCTGCTCTACAAGGACGTCAACCGGCACCCCCGGCTGCGCCCGGTCCAGGCGTGAGGTTGACCCCTGATGTGAGCCCCGTCACGTAGCATGGACGGCGGCAGGTCGTCGTTCCGCATGGCAAACCGGCGGCCCGTGACTCCCTCAACCATGCACGAAGGGGAGGGACGTGCCCGAGCCACACATCACCGTCAACGGGCGGCCACGCCCGCTGGTCGGCATGCCCGTCCACACCAACGCGCTCGACTTCCTGCGCGGCCTCGGGCTCACCGGTGCCAAGGAGGGCTGCGCGGAGGGCGAGTGCGGTGCCTGCGCGGTCCTGGTCGCGCGGCCCGACGGGGCTCGCAGCCGGTGGACGCCGGTCAACGCCTGCCTGGTGCCGGCCCTCGCGCTCGACGGCCAGGAGGTCCTCACCGCCGAGGGGCTCGGTGACCCCGACCACCTGCACCCCGTCCAGGCCGAGCTGGCCGTGCGCGGCGGCTCGCAGTGCGGCTACTGCACGCCGGGGTTCGCCTGCTCGATGGCGGCGGAGTACTACCGGCCCGGTCGGGAGCGGGGTCCCGACGGCTTCGACCTGCACGCGATCGGCGGCAACCTCTGCCGCTGCACCGGCTACCGCCCGATCCGCGACGCCGCGTGGGCTCTCGGCCCGCCCCCGTCCGGGGACCCGCTCGCGGAGCGGCAAGTCAGTCCCGCGCCCGCTGTGGTGCCGACGCGGGTCGACGGCTTCGCCCGGCCCACCGACCTCGCCGAGGCGCTCTCGCTCCTGGCCGAGCACCCCGACGCCACGGTGGTCGCCGGGGCCACCGACTGGGGCGTGGAGGCCAACCTGCGCGGCAGCCGGGCGGCGTACGTCGTGGCGGTCGACCGGCTGCCCGAGCTGCGCGAGGTCACGACCGGCAACACGATCGAGATCGGTGCGGCCCTCACCCTGAGCGAGGTCGAGACCGCGCTCGGCGACACCGTCCCGCTCCTGGCGCAGGTCTGGCCGCAGTTCGCCTCGCGGTTGATCCGCAACGGCGCCACCATCGGCGGCAACCTCGCGACCGCGTCCCCGATCGGCGACCTGGCCCCCGCCCTGCTCGCCCTCGACGCGACCCTGGTGCTCGCCTCCGCCGACGGCGACCGTGAGGTGCCTCTGGCCGGGTTCTTCGCCGGCTACCGCGAGACCGTCCTGCGGCCCGGCGAGCTCATCCGGGCCGTGCGGCTCCCGGCGCCGCTCGCCGCGCACACGACCTTCCGCAAGATCGCCAAGCGCCGGTCCGACGACATCTCCAGCGTGGCGATCGCCGCCGCCCTCGACGTCGTCGACGGCAGCGTCGTCCGGGCCCGCATCGGGCTCGGCGGCATCGCCGCGACGCCCGTGCGCGCGTACGCCACCGAGGCCGTCCTCGAGGGGGCGCCCTGGACGTCCGAGACCGTCGAGGCCGCATCCGCGGTCCTGGCACAGGAGGGCACCCCGATCGACGACCAGCGCGCCAGCGCCGCCTATCGGTCGGCCATGCTCGGCAACGCCCTCCGGGCGTGGTGGGCAGAACGATGAGCCACCTGTCCCGGCGCCCCGACGACGCGGTCGTCGGGCTCGCGCTGCCCCACGAGAGCGCGGCCCTGCACGTCACCGGCCACGCCCTCTACACCGACGACCTGGTGCAACGGACGCTCGGCGTCCTGCACGCGCACCCGGTCTGCTCGCCGCACCCGCACGCCCGGGTCACCCGCATCGACACCGCGCCCGCACTGGCCGTCGCGGGCGTCGTACGCGTGCTGACCGCCGACGACGTGCCCGGCACCAACGACTCGGGCGTGAAGCACGACGAGCCGCTGTTCCCCGAGATCGTGATGTTCGTCGGGCACGCGGTCTGCTGGGTGCTGGGGGAGACCCTCGAGGCCGCCCGGCTCGGCGCGGAGGCCGTCGAGGTCGACTACGAGCCCCTGCCCGCGATCGTCGCGCTCACCGAGGCCATCGACGCCGAGAGCTTCCAGGGCGGCCAGCCCGTCCTCTCCCGCGGCGACGTCGAGCAGGGCCTGGGCGGCGCGACCCACGTCTTCAGTGGCGTCACCGAGATGGCCGGCCAGGAGCACTTCTACCTCGAGACCCACGCCTCCCTGGCCCTCGTCGACGAGGGCGGCCAGGTGTTCGTGCAGAGCAGCACCCAGCACCCGACCGAGACGCAGGAGATCGTGGCGCACGTGCTCGGCCTCGACAGCCACCACGTCACCGTGCAGTGCCTACGGATGGGCGGTGGGTTCGGTGGCAAGGAGATGCAGCCGCACGGCTTCGCCGCGGTCGCCGCCCTCGGCGCCACCCTGACCGGCCGGCCGGTCCGGCTGCGGCTCAGCCGGACCCACGACATGACGATGACCGGCAAGCGCCACGGCTTCCACGCGCAGTGGCGGGTCGGCTTCGACGACGAGGGTCGGCTGACGGCGCTCGAGGCCACGCTGACCTCCGACGGCGGCTGGAGCCTCGACCTCAGCGAGCCCGTGCTCGCGCGGGCGCTGTGCCACGTCGACAACGCCTACTGGATCCCGCACGTCCGGCTCCTCGGCCGGGTCGCTCGCACGCACAAGACCTCGCAGACCGCGTTCCGCGGCTTCGGGGGACCGCAGGGGATGCTGGTGATCGAGGACATCCTCGGTCGCTGCGCCCCGCTGCTCGGGATCGACCCGGTCGAGCTGCGGAGCAGCAACTTCTACGTCGAGGGCCAGGCCACGCCCTACGGCCAGGGGGTGCGCCACCCCGAACGCCTGGTCGCCGCGTGGGACCAGGTGCTCAGAAGTGCTCGGGTCGCCGGCCGGCGGGAGGAGATCGCCGCGTTCAACGCCGCGCACGAGCACACCAAGCGCGGTCTGGCCGTGACCCCGGTGAAGTTCGGGATCTCCTTCAACTTCACGGCGTTCAACCAGGCGGGGGCGCTGGTGCACGTCTACAAGGACGGCTCCGTGCTGATCAACCACGGGGGCACCGAGATGGGCCAGGGGCTGCACACGAAGATGCTCCAGGTCGCGGCGACGACGCTCGGCATCCCCCTCGAGCGCGTACGCCTTGCGCCCACCCGGACCGACAAGGTGCCCAACACGTCCGCCACCGCGGCCAGCTCGAGCGCCGACCTCAACGGCGGCGCGGTCAAGGACGCCTGCGAGCAGATCCTCACGCGGCTCACCGACGTCGCCGCGGGACGTGAGCTGTCCTGGGACGAGCTGGTCCGCGAGGCCTACTTCAGCCGGGTGCAGCTGTGGGCGGCCGGGTTCTACCGGACCGAGGGCATCCACTGGGACTCCACGGTGATGCGCGGCCACCCGTTCAAGTACTTCGCCTACGGCGTCGCGGCCGCCGAGGTGGAGGTCGACGGCTTCACCGGCGCCTACCGGACCCGGCGGGTCGACATCGTGCACGACGTCGGCGACAGCCTCTCACCGCTCGTCGACCTCGGGCAGGTCGAGGGCGGGTTCGTGCAGGGGATGGGCTGGCTGACCCTGGAGGACCTGCGGTGGGACGAGTCCGACGGCCCCGGTCGCGGCCGGCTGACGACGCAGTCCGCCAGCACCTACAAGCTCCCGGCCTTCAGCGAGCTGCCCGACGAGCTCAATGTCGCGCTGCTCGAGCGTGCCCACGAGGACGGCGTGGTCTACGGCTCCAAGGCCGTCGGCGAGCCGCCGCTGATGCTCGCGTTCGCCGTACGCGAGGCGCTGCGCGACGCGGTCGGTGCGTTCGGACCCGACGGCACCAGCGTCGCCCTCGCGTCGCCGGCCACTCCAGAGGCGGTGTTCTGGGCGACGGAGCGTGCCCGGAGCGCGAGCCCCGCCAGCCTGGTCGAGGGCCTGCCCGGCCTCGTCCCCGACCAGCCCGACCCGACCGCGCCCCGTCTGCATCCGACCTCCGAGCAGGTTGCCGAGCAGGCTGCCGACACCCCTGCGGGGACCTGACATGCACTGGCTGGCGGCGGTCGCGCGGCTCCGCGAGGAGCGGGAGGCGGGGGTCCTCGTCACCGTCGCTGACGTGCGCGGGCACGCGCCGCGCGACGCAGGCGCCAAGATGGTGGTCGCGAGCGGACGCACGTGGGGCAGCGTCGGCGGCGGCAACCTGGAGGAGACCGCCGTGGTGCGAGCGCGGGCGATGCTCGCGACCCACGTCGGTTCGCCCGAGCAGCTGATGGTCGGGCTCAGCGACAAGACCCGCACCGAGCACGGACGGCAGTGCTGCGGCGGCGAGGTCACCCTCCTGCTGGAGCCGCTGCCGGTGGTCCCGTCCGTCGCCGTCTTCGGCGTGGGTCACGTCGGGCTCGAGCTCGCCCGCATCCTGGCGGGGCACGACGTCGACCTGCACCTGGTCGACTCGCGGGCCGACCAGCTCGCGGACGAGCGGCTGGCCGTGGTCGCGGACGGGCAGGCGCGGGTCCAGGTGCACCACTCACCCGTCCCCGAGCTCGCGCTCGGGTCGGTGCCGCAGGGCACGCACGTGCTGGTGATGACCCACGACCATGCCGAGGACTTCGCGCTGTGCGACGCAGCGCTCCGCTGCACCCATCTCGGCACGATCGGGCTGATCGGGTCGGCCGCCAAGTGGGCGCGCTTCCGGTCGGGGCTGGCCGTGGAGGGGCACGACGCGGCGGCCATCGACCGCATCCGCTGCCCCATCGGGCTGCCGGGCCTGCCCGGCAAGGAGCCGCCCGCCATCGCCGTGTCGGTCGCCGCCGAGCTGCTTCAGCTGTTCGCGACCCACGGCGTCCGGGCAGGCAGATGACGAGCGCGGAGGTCGTCTACCGCGCCCGCGCGTACGACACCCCCGGCGACCCCTTCGCCGACGATGCCGTCGCGCCCGGGTTCCGCTACGACGACGACCTGGGCCTCGCCGTCTCCGGGGACGGGGTGATCGTGGCCCGCGGGCCGTTCGCGACCGTCGCGGCCGCCCATCCGGACGCCGTCGTGCTCGACCTCCGGGCCGGCATCCTGCTGCCCGGGCTGGTGGACACCCACGTCCACTTCCCGCAGGTCCGGGTCATCGGGGCGCTCGGGATGCCGCTCCTGGAGTGGCTCGAGCGCTGCGCGCTGCCCGAGGAGCAGCACCTCGCCGACCCCGCGTACGCCGCCACCATCGCCGGTGAGTTCGTCGCGGGCCTGATCGCCGCGGGGACGACCACGTCGCTCGTCTTCGGGTCGCACTTCGCGCCCGCCGTCGACGCGCTCTTCGCGGAGGCGGAGCGCTACGGGCTGCGGGTGACGAGCGGGCTGGTCGTCAGCGACCGGGTGCTGCCCGCGCCGCTGCTCACGACGCCCGAACGCGCGCACGCCGAGGCGCTCGACCTGGCGACGCGGTGGCACGGTCGGGGGCGGCTCCGCTACGCCGTCACCCCGCGCTTCTCGTTGTCGGCGTCCGACCCGATGCTCGCCGCCTGCGCGGCGGTGATGGCCGACATCGGGGACGCCTGCTTCACCTCGCACGTCAACGAGAACCCTGCCGAAGTGGCCACGGTGTCGGGCCAGTTCCCCGACCGGGCGCACTACGTCGACACCTACGACCACCACGGGCTGCTCGGCCCGCTCTCGGTCCTCGCCCACGACGTGCACCCGACCGACGCCGAGCTGTCCGTCCTCGCCGCGACTGGGACGGCGGTGGCCTACTGCCCGACCAGCAACTCCGCCCTGGGCTCCGGCATGTTCCCGCTCCGCCGGCACGTCACGGCGGGCGTCCGCGTCGCCCTCGGCAGCGATGTGGGGGCGGGCACCGGATTCTCGATCTTCAAGGAGGGCCTGCAGGCCTACTTCCTCCAGCACCTCCTCGGTGGGGAGGGCATGCGACTCACCGCGGCCCACCTGCTCCACCTCAGCACCGCGGCCGGGGCCGCCGCGCTCGGGCTCGCCGACACCGTCGGCGACCTCTCCGAGGGCAAGCAGTTCGACGCGATCCTGGTCCGGCCGCCGGCAGGGACCTCCCTCGACATCGGCCTCCGGCACGCGGACTCGCCGGAGGGTGCCCTCGGCAAGGTCTTCGCGCTGGCCGGCGATGCCGACGTCGCGGAGGTGTGGGTCGGCGGCGAGCAGGTCGCGTCGGGCGGGTTCGTGCGCCCGGTCAGTCGCCGACCGTCGAGCGAGGCGACCTCGTGCCTGGGTCACTGACGTGCGTCGGACGCGGGCGTGGTGACTCAGCCGCCGGAGAAGGAGGCGCACACCGCCGCGACCCGCGATTTGCGCTGTGGAGATCGACGTCATCCAGCCAGCATGGATCCATGGCAGACATGCCGAGGCACTGGTACGAGGACTACGAGCGTGGCCGGCCCGGCTACCCAGAGCAGGTCGTTGATCTCGCCGAGCTCGCGCCGACGGCGACGGCGCTCGATCTGGCTGCCGGGACGGGCAAGCTCACCCGTCAGCTCGTCTCGAGGATCGCGCACGTCGTGGCCGTCGAGCCGGACCCTGACATGCGTCGCCTGCTCGTTGCAGGTTGCCCAGCTGTCGACGTGAAAGACGGCACCGCGGAACAGCTTCCCCTCACGGACGACGCGGTCGACGGGGTCTTCGTGGCCCAGGCCTTCCACTGGTTCGACAACGAGCCCGCGTTGATGGAGATCGCACGCGTCCTGCGACCGGGCGGGGTGCTCGTGGTGATGTGGAACGTGGCGACCGGATCCGCCGTCCCCTCCATCACGGCTGTCGAGGAGCTTCTTTCCCCCCTCTGGCCTCGAGACTCAGGGTTCCCACTCGACATGACGAGTGGCGACTGGGCACCCCGTGCCTGGGACCTGCCGATCGCCAAGAGGACCTTCAACCCGATCTGTGAAGCGCGGCTGGCGAATCCTCAGGCTGTCGACGCGCAGGGGCTCGTCGCCTTCTTCGGCTCCATGGGCTGGGTTGGCAGCCTTCCAGATGAGAAGTGGCAGCCACTCGTCGACGCCATGACGTCTCACCTCAGCGCCTCGGAGTATGTGCTGCCCTGGCAGACACGCGTGCAGTGGACAAGGCTCCGCGCAACGATCTGACCAAGGGCCACGTTCGCGTCGAGGCGTTCAGACGAGCGGGCCTTCGAAGCCGAGCCGTCGAGTCTGCTGCTGATGACAGCGCGTCACCTGTGGGGACGAACGAGCTAGGTCGAAGGTTGCTCGTGATATCCACGAGCAGACTTCGAGCTTGGGCCTGCATCGCCGATCTCGGCCATTGAGTGAAGATCAGTCGCCACGCGCCAGCAGGACGTCGTACGCCTGCAGGGTGAGGAAGTCGGGGTAGTCCTCGTCGAGGGCGCACTCGACGAAGAGCCGGCGCGCGTCGTCGTCCACCGTCCCGTCCAGCGCGGTGTGCTCCTCGGCGACGATGCGCTCCACGAGGTCGTGGGTGACGACCTCGCCGGTGTCGAGGCGTACGCCGTTGTGGACCCACTGCCAGACCTGGGACCGCGAGATCTCGGCGGTGGCGGCGTCCTCCATCAGGTTGTCGATGCCGGCGGCGCCGTTGCCCGAGAGCCAGGCGTGGAGGTACTGCATGCCGATGCGGACGTTGCCGCGCAGCCCCTGCTCGGTGCGCTCACCGGGCGTCCGGTCGATCGCCAGCAGGTCGGCGGCGGAGACCGCTACGTCGTCGCGGAGCACGTCGAGCTGATTGTCGCGCCCGGCCAGGACCCCGTCGAAGACCTCCGCGCAGACCGGGACGAGGTCGGGGTGGGCCACCCACGAGCCGTCGAACCCGGCCGAGGCCTCGCGGGTCTTGTCCTCGCGCACCTTCGCGAACGCGCGCTCGTTGACCTCGGGATCGCGGCGGCTCGGGATGAACGCCGCCATGCCGCCGATCGCGAAGGCGCCGCGGCGGTGGCAGGTGCGGACCAGCAGGTCGCTGTAGGCCTTCATCATCGGCGCTGCCATGGTCACCGCGTTGCGGTCGGGGAGGGTGAAGGCGGGGCCCGCGTCGCGGAAGTTCTTGATGATGCTGAACAGGTAGTCCCACCGGCCCGCGTTCAGTCCGGCGGCGTGCTCGCGGAGCTCGAAGAGGATCTCGTCCATCTCGAAGGCCGCGGTGATCGTCTCGATGAGCACGGTCGCCCGGACCGACCCGTGCGGCACCCCCAGCGCCGCCTCGGCATGGGTGAAGACGTCGTTCCAGAGCCGCGCCTCGAGGTGGGACTCCAGCTTGGGCAGGTAGTAGTACGGCCCGCTGCCGCCGGCCAGCAGCTCGCGGGCGTTGTGGAAGAAGTGCAGCCCGAAGTCGACGAGCGCCGCCACCACCGGCCGCCCGCCGGCGGCCAGGTGGGCCTCGTCGAAGTGCCAGCCGCGGGGGCGCGGCAGGACCACGGGCGTCCGCGCGGGATCGGCGACGGCGTAGTGCTTGCCCTCCGGGGAGGTGAACGAGAGCTGACCTCGTACGGCGTCACGGAGGGTGAGCTGGCCGCCCACCACGTTGCGCCAGTGCGGGGTGTTGGCGTCCTCGAGGTCGGCGAGCCAGACGCGGGCACCGGAGTTGAGCGCGTTGATCGCCATCTTCGGGTCGGTGGGACCGGTGATCTCGACGCGTCGGTCTCGCAGGTCCGCCGGCACCGCGGCGACGGTCCAGTCACCGGCGCGCACGTCGGCCGTGCCGGGGAGGAAGTCGAGGGTGCCGGTGCGGGCGGTCTCAGCGCGCCGTTCGCGCCTGGCGGCGAGCAGCTCGTCGCGCCGGTCGTGGAACCGGGCGTCGAGGTCGGCGACGAAGGCGAGTGCCTCGGGAGTGAGGACCTCCTCGGACCTCGGCACGGGCGGGGCGGAGATCTCGAGACGGTCCATCAGCTCACGCTAGTGGTCCGCCTCAGGCGGCGGAAGCGATCAGCTCCGTGCGCTCCGCCGCAAGCAGCACAGCCCCGACGAGCGAGGCGCGCTCGCCCAGCTCGGACGCCTCCACAGGGGTGGCCGCCACGGCGTCGAGGGCGTGCCGGCGCAGCCCGATCCGCGCCGACTCCAGGAGCAGCTCGCCCGCGCGTGCCATGTCGCCGCCGACGACGACCAGCCCAGGGTTGAGCAGGTTGACGACGCTCGCGAGCGCCCAGCCGAGGTGCAGCCCGGCGTCCTCGAGCGCCCGGACTGCCGAGACGTTGCCCGCGCGGGCCGCGGCGACGATCTCGTCGACGCCCGCGCCGGGCAGCTGGGTCTGCATCATCGCCTGCAGCGCACCGGTGGACGTGTAGGCCTCCAGGCAGCCGCGGCTGCCGCACCGGCACACCGGACCCGACTCGTCGAGCGTCAGGTGCCCGATCTCTCCGGCCGTGCCGCCGCTGCCGTGGAAGAGGCGGTCCTCCAGGACGATGCCGGCACCGACACCGGAGGAGACCTTCACGAAGACGGAGTTCGCGTGCCCGCGGGCGACTCCCTGCCGGTGCTCGGCGAGGGCGCCGAGGTTGGCGTCGTTCTCGGCGTGCACCTCGAGGCCGAACCGTTCCCGCGCGGCGTCGAGGGCGTTGACCCCGACCCATCCCGGCAGGATCGCGGAGCTGCGCACGATCCCGTCGGTCATCGGCGCCGGCAGTCCCATCCCGACGCAGCGCAGGGTGTCGGCGTCGACCCCGGCGTCGGCCAGCACCTCGTCGAGGAGGGCGGCCGCGGCGTCGAGGCCCGCACGGCTCGGGTGCCCGGGGTCCAGGGGCGTACGACGCTCGCCCAGCAGGGTGCCGGTGAGGTCGCCCACGGCCACCGAGACGTGGCTGTGCCCGAAGTCGACCCCCGCGACCAGGCCCGCCGACGCCGCGAGCGTCACGGTCGTCCCGCGCCGCCCGCTGCCCGGCTCGGTCGCGACCAGGCCGGCCGCGGCGAGGTCCCGGACGATGCTCGACACGGTGGCGGGGGCCAGTCCGGTCTGGCGCGCCAGGTCGGCCTGGGTGACGTGGCCGCCGGTGCGCAGCACGTCGACGACGCGCTGCTGGTTGGCCGATCGCAACGAGGCGTTCGAACCGGGGGAGCCGGTGGCGGACATGGCGAAAGAGTGGAGCATGCAGCATGTAGCCGTCAAGAGACGCACGCTAGGTCACAAATGGTCACGATTTGGATGGTTTTGTGTTCGACTCTTGACGACAAGGCGTGGCGGTCATCACACTCTCCGAGAACCCACGGGCTCGCCCACGAGCCATCACCACCAGGAGATCCCATGTCACGTTCCCACCGCGTCGCCGGCGTCGGCGCCGCCATCTTGATCGGTGCGCTCGGCCTGACCGCCTGTGGCGCCAACGACGCCCAGACCGGCGGCGACGACGACGCCGGAGACGGCGGCGGCGAGAGCAAGGTCATCGCACTGCTGCTCCCGGAGTCGAAGACCACCCGCTACGAGGCGTTCGACAAGCCCCTGTTCGAGGACAAGGTCGCCGAGCTGTGCGACGACTGCGAGGTCGTCTACTACAACGCCGACCAGGACGAGGCGAAGCAGACCCAGCAGGTCGACACCGCCATCTCCGAGGGCGCGAGCGTCATCGTGCTCGACCCGGTGAACGGTGCCGGTGCCGGTGGCATGGTCACCTCCGCCCAGGACGCCGGCGCCACGGTCATCGCCTACGACCGCTTCATCGCCGAGGCCGACTACTACATGTCCTTCGACAACGAGACCGTCGGCAAGATGCAGGCCGAGGCGCTCGTCGAGGCGATGGGCGACGAGGGCGGCATCCTCATGCTCAACGGCTCGCCCGACGACCCCAACGCCGCCCAGTTCAAGGCCGGCGCCCACTCGGTCCTCGACGGCAGCGGCGTCGAGATCCTCGAGGAGTACGACAACCCCGACTGGAGCCCGGAGAACGCGCAGAAGTTCGTCACCGACCAGCTCAGCAAGTACGACACCTCTGACATCCAGGGCGTCTACGCCGCCAACGACGGCCAGGCCGGTGGCGTCGTCGCCGCCCTCACCGGTGGTGGGTTCTCCCCCGACGACCTGCCCCCGATCACGGGCCAGGACGCCGAGGTCGCCGCGATCCAGCGGATCCTCGCGGGTCAGCAGGCGATGACCATCTACAAGCCGATCCCGATCGAGGCCGAGACGGCCGCCGAGCTCGCGGTCAAGCTCGCCAACGGCGAGGACGTCGGCACGAGCACCGACAGTGGTGTCGAGCAGACCGACTACGAGGGCGTCCCGTCCTACATCTTCGACCCGATCGTCGTCACCGCCGACAACGTCGCCGACACCGTGATCGCCGACGGCTTCTACTCCGCCGAGGACATCTGCACCGGCGAGTACGTCGAGGCGTGCGAGGCGGCTGGCATCTCCTGATGTCGACGTCCGTGGCAGACCGCGCGCCGGCCGGGGAGGTCGTACTCTCCCTGGCCGGCGTCAGCAAACGATTCGGCGCCGTCCAGGCCCTCTCGGACGTCCACATGGACGTCCGGGCGGGCGAGGTCGTCGCCCTGGTCGGCGACAACGGCGCCGGCAAGTCCACCCTGGTCAAGGTCATCTCGGGCGTCTACGAGCCCGACGGCGGAGACATCACCTTCGCCGGCCGCAAGGTGACCGTGGGTGGTCCCTCGGAGGCGCAGGCCCTCGGCATCGCCACCGTGTTCCAGGACCTCGCGCTGTGCGACAACCTCGACGTGGTCGCCAACCTCTTCCTCGGTCAGGAGCAGCTCGCAGGCCCCTTCATCGACGAGGTCGGCATGGAGAAGGAGGCGTGGCGCCTGCTCAAGACGCTCTCCGCCAAGATCCCCAGCGTCCGGATCCCGATCGCCGCGCTGTCCGGAGGCCAGCGGCAGACCGTCGCGATCGCCCGAAGCCTGGTCGGCAGCCCCCAGGTCGTCATGCTCGACGAGCCCACCGCGGCGCTGGGCGTCGCCCAGACCGCCGAGGTGCTCAACCTCATCGAGCGGCTCCGCGAGACCGGTCTCGGCGTCATCCTGATCAGCCACAACATGGCGGACGTCCAGGCCGTGGCCGACCGCATCGTGGTGCTCCGCCTGGGCAAGAACGCGGCCGAGTTCCGGGTCGAGGACGCCTCGACCGCTGAGCTGGTCGCGGCGATCACCGGCGCGTCCGACAACGTGGTCGCCAGCCGCGCCTCCCGGCGCAGCGCGTCCACCCAGACCGAGACCCACATCGAGAGTGGTGAGCAGGATGGTTGACCAGGAAGCCCCCGCCTCGACCGTCGCCGCCGACCTGGCCGACGAGCGGCTCCTCGCCACCCACGGCATCGGCGGCTACGGCCATCTCATGTGGAACCGTCTGCGGTCCGGTGAGCTGGGCAGCCTTCCGGTCATCGTCGGGCTCGCGATCATCAGCATCGGCTTCTACACCGCCGAGCCGAGGTTCCTCTCCTCGCGCAGCCTCGTCTCGATCACCCAGTTCGCGGCGCCGGTGGGCATCATCGCCCTGGGCATCGTGCTGGTGCTGCTGCTCGGCGAGATCGACCTCTCGGTCGGGTCGGTGAGCGGGTTCGCCTCAGCGGTGATGGCCGTGACGCTGCTCGACCAGGGCCAGTCGATGGTCGTCGCGATGCTCGCCGGCATCCTCGTCGGCGTCGCGATCGGTGCGCTATACGCGGTGCTCTACACCAAGCTGGGCGTGCCATCGTTCGTGTTCTCGCTGGCAGGCCTGCTCGGCTTCCAGGGAGCGCTGCTCTACGTCCTGGGCGCCAACGGCACGCGCAACCTGCCCTCGGACTCGTTCCTGGTGGACTTCACCCGGTTCCAGTTCGTCACCCCGACGATGTCCTACGTGCTCGTCGGGGCGACGGTGGTGGTCTTCGTCCTCGCCCAGCTCTGGGGGATCCGGCAGCGCACCGCAGCCGGCCTGAGTGCTCCCTCCGTCACCCTCGTGGGCGTCAAGGCGGCCCTGCTGCTCGTCTCGCTGGGCCTGCTCACCTGGTACGTCAACATCGACCGCGGCTGGACCTACATCTGGGTCTTCTTCGTCGTGCTCGTCGTGCTGATGGACCTGGTGCTGCGCCGTACGCGGTGGGGACGCCACGTCTACGCCGTGGGTGGCAACGAGGAAGCCGCGCGTCGCTCCGGCATCAAGGTCGACCGGGTCTACTTCTCGGTCTTCGTGGCGTGCTCGACGCTGGCCGCCCTCGGTGGCCTGCTGGCCGCCGGGCTGCAGACCAGCGTGTCGCAGGCCAGCGGCACCAACGACACCAACCTGACCGCGATCGCGGCCGCGGTCATCGGTGGGACGTCGCTGTTCGGTGGGCGCGGCTCGGCCTACTCCGCCATGCTCGGCATCATCGTGCTCCAGGCGATCCAGACCGGCCTCAACCTGATCGGGGTGGACTCCTCGGTGCGCTTCATGGTGACGGGTGGGGTGCTCCTCCTGGCCGTCGCGATCGACTCGGTGTCGAGGCGCGCCCGGTCGTCCAGCGGACGAGGCTAGCCCTCGCGATAACCTCGTCGGGATGTTCCGCACCCGACTCGTCTCAACCGTGCTCGTCGCCGTCGCACCCCTGTTGTCCGGGTGCGTCGGCGACGAGCCCACCGTCGCCCTCCTCGTGGCCGGCGGCACGGACCCGGGGTCGCGCGCCGTCGATGTCGAGCACTTCACCGACCGGGTCGAGGCCACCTGCGACGAGTGCACGGTGACCGTCTACGACGCCGAGGGCGACGCCGCCGCCCAGAAGAGCCAGGCCCGCCAGGCCGAGGCGAGCTCGGCCGACGTCATCGTCGTGGTGCCCGTCGATCCCGACGACCTCGAGACCGTGACCAGTCGTGAGCTGCCCGTGGTCTCGCTCGGCGAGCTCGTCCCCGGATCGGACCGGTTCGTCGGTCTCGAGGGCGGCGACGTCCCGGACCAGGCGGGGTCGGACCTCGAAGCGGCCCGTGACGTCCTCCTCGGCGAGGAGGAGTCGATGACCTACGTGCCCAGTCGCGCGATGAGCGAGCAGGCCGCCGACGTGGCCGTGGCGTTCCTGGCCGGCAATCCTGTGCCCGACGGGGAGGAGCTCGACGGAGTCGAGTCCTGGCTCTACGAGGAGCAGGACGTGACCGTCGACACCCTGACCTCCGTGCTGGTCGCCCAGGACGTGGTCACGCTCGACGCCCTGTGCAGCGGGGCCACCGAGAAGCGATGCACCAGGCTGGGGCTGCGGTGATCGAGATCCTCACGGCCGCCCAGGTCGACAAGGCCCGAGCGACCGGTGCGCTCGTGGCCGACATCCTCCAGGACCTCCGCGGCAGGAGCGTGGTCGGCACCAACCTTCTCGACCTCGACCGCCGGACGGCGGAGATGATCCGGGACGCCGGCGCCGAGTCCTGCTACGTCGACTATGCCCCCGCGTTCGGCCGCGGTCCCTTCGGCCACTACGTGTGCACCGCGGTCAACGACGCCGTGCTCCACGGGAGACCGCGCGACCAGGCGCTCGCCGACGGCGACCTGCTGACCCTCGACCTGGCCGTGCGCCTCGACGGCATCGCCGCCGACTCCGCGGTCAGCTTCGTGGTGGGGGAGGCCAGGCCGGCCGGGAGCCTGGAGCTGATCGAGGTCACCGAGCGCGCGCTGGAGGCGGGCATCGCGGCGGCCCGTCCGGGTGCGCGGATCGGCGACCTGTCCCACGCCATCGGGACGGTGCTGGGCGACGCCGGCTACCCGATCAACATGCAGTTCGGCGGCCACGGAATCGGCACGACGATGCACCAGGACCCCCATGTGTCCAACAACGGCCGACCCGGCCGGGGCTACAAGCTCCGGCCGGGCCTGCTGCTGGCGCTCGAGCCATGGGTCATGGCCGACACCGACGAGCTCGTCACCGACGACGACGGCTGGACGCTGCGCAGCTCCACGGGCTGCCTCACCGCCCACAGCGAGCACACCGTCGCCATCACCGAGGACGGTGCCGAGGTGCTGACCCTGCCGAGCGCCCCGGCGTCGCGTCCGTCTGCCTAGTGCACCGTCTCGAGCGGCCGCTCGGCCTCGGCCGCGCTCAGCGGGGCGTCCGCTGAGTCGAGCTTGCTCGGCCACCAGATCTTGCCGCCGAGGTCGAGGTTGAGCGCCGTGACCAGCACGGACCGGACGATCAGCGTGTCGAGCATGACGCCGAGGGCGACGGCCACCCCGAGCTCGGCCAGGAAGACCAGGGGCAACGACCCCAGCACCAGGAAGGTCGCCGCGAGCACGACGCCGGCCGAGGTGATGACGCCGCCGGTCGAGGCGAGCCCGATCAGCGATCCCTTTCGGGTGCCATGGGTGGCGGTCTCCTCCCTGACCCGGGTCATCAGGAAGATGTTGTAGTCGATGCCCAAGGCCACCAGGAACACGAAGGTGAACAGCGGGAACCCGGGGTCGGACCCGGCGAAGCCGAAGACGTACTCGAAGAGCAGGGCCGAGATCCCCAGCGCGGCGCCGAACGACAGGACCACGGTGGCCATCAGGATCAGCGGGGCGAGGAGTGCGCGCAACAGTCCGATGAGGATCAGCAGCACGACCAGCAGGACGAGCGGCATGATCACCCAGCTGTCGCGCTCGGAGGCGATCTTGGTGTCGAGGTAGAACGCCGAGCCGCCGCCGACCAGGGCGTCGGCACCGTCCACGCCGTGTGCCGCGTCGCGGGACTCCTCGACGATGCCGGCAGCCGCGCTGGAGGAGATGTCGGCGTTGATGGTCGCCTCGAACCAGGACCTTCCGTCGGCGAGCGGCTGCACCTCTCCGGGCGCACCAAGGCCGTCGATGCCCTCGAGGGACGCGGCGACGTCGGCCGCCTGGTCGGTGTCGGTGACCACCTGGATGGTGTTGGAGTTGTCGGCCAGACCGTGCTCGGTGAGCAGCTTCTGGCCCTTGATGGAGTCGAACTCCTTCGTGTAGGTGTCCTCGGTCGAGAGGCCGGAGGTGTCGAGCCGGAACAGCCCGAGGCAGGCCAGGAGCAGCAGGCCGGTCGTGACGACCCACACGCGACGGGGGCGGTGGCTGATCGCGCGTCCGACGCGGGCCCAGAGACCGTCGGAGGTGGGCTCGGGGCTGCCGAAGGAGGGCCGCTTGGGCCAGAACACCCAACGACCGCAGATCACCAGCAGTGCCGGGAGCAGGGTGACCATCACGAGCATGGTGACGGAGACGCCGATCGCCGCGACCGGGCCGAGACCCGCGGTGGAGTTGAGCTCGGCGAAGGAGAGGCACAGCATGCCGAGCGCGACGGTGGCCGCGCTGGCGAAGATGGCCGGCGCGGCACGGTGCAGCGCGAAGGCCATGGCTTCGTGGCGGTCGTCGTGCCTGCGCAGCTCCTCCCGGTAGCGGGCGACCAGCAGGAGGGCGTAGTCGGTGCCCGCGCCGATGACCAGGATGCTCAGGATGGCCTGGCTCTGGCCGTTGACGGTCAGGTCGGCGTACTTGGCCAGGAGGTAGACCAAGCCGGTCGCGATCGTGTTGGCGACGACCGCGCAGATGATCGGGAGCAGCCAGAGGACCGGGCTGCGGTAGGTGAAGAGCAGGATCACGATCACGACACCGAGCGTGGCGAAGATCAGGTTGGTGTCGATCCCCTCGAAAGCCTCGGCCGAGTCGGCGGCCTGCCCACCGAAGCCCGCCAGGTGCACGTCGCCCCCGTCGATCTCGGCGATGTCGCGGATCTCGTCGGCGGCGTCGGGGATGGCGTTCCAGCCGTCGGTGCCGAAGTTGAGGACGAGGTAGAGGTAGGCGACCTCGCCGTCCTCCGACACGAGTGTCGGGACGGGGGCGCCCTGCGCTGCCGCGGCCTCCGCGGCAGCGGGGGTGAGCACGCCCTCGTCGGTGACGCCCTCGAGATCGGCGATCTCCTTGCCGTCGGCCTCCATCGCGGCGAGGTCGTCGTCGGTCAGCCCGCCGTCGCGGTGGTAGACCACGAGCGTGGGGATGTCGTTGGGGTCGACGGACTCGGAGAGCTCGTCGAGCACCTTGGTCGACTCGGCCGAGGCCGGCAGCCAGGACGACGCCTCGTTGTTCTGGACCGAGGTGAGCTTGGTCGAGAACACACCCATGATGGCGGTGATCGCCAGGACGGCGGCGAGGACGACCCACTTGGTCACGCGGCCGGTCAGCGATCCGGCGATCTGTCGATGCATGGGAAGCAGTCCAGCAGAAGCCGGGGACACTCCGCATCCGGATTTCCCCTGAGGACTGGTCAGGGTCGGGGCAGGGCTATCGCGTCTGGAGCTGGAACGGCGCCTTCGTGTCCGTCGAGCCGCGACGCGGGGCGACGGCGTACTCCATCGACCCGTCGATCCCCAGCCGCACGATCGCCCACTCTCCGTCCGAGAACGTGACGACCAGGACGTGCTCGGGGTCCTCCCAGACCTCGTCGAAGTACGTCGTCACGGCGCCGTGGGTGGGCGAACGGAACGTGCGGACGACCGAGCCGTCGGCGGTGGCCAGCACGTCAAGGGTCGTGGGGCCGAAGCCGTCGCCGTACGCCGGCAGGCCCAGAACGTGGTCGTTGCCGGGCGAGATGTCGGACAACCGGTTGTCGCAGGTGCGCCACTGCACCCGCAGGCCCCAGGTCATCGCGCTGCACGAGCCGGTGTCGCTGACCGAGGTGATCCCGCCGAGCCAGGCGCCGCGGCCGGCGGAGGCGAGACGCAGGTGGGGAGTGCGCTCCACGATGCCGTGGGTGGTGGTGTACCAGGCGCGGGCTCCGTTGACGTCGACCGAGCACCCGTGGCTGGTCGCGCTCTCCTTGCAGTCCTCCCCGGCGAGGGCGACGGCCCGGCCCGTGCCGGTGATCGGCACGGGGTTGAGGGAGAGGACGCGGTCGCCCGCGCTGTCGATGGCCCAGACCCTGCCGCGCCTTCCGGCGAAGGCGACGGCCTTTCCGCGCGCGGAGACGGCCAGCCCGTGACCGGTACGCCACTCGCCTCGGCCGGGGCTGCCGTCGGCGCCGATCCAACGGGTGGTGACAGGGTGGTTGCCGGCGGTCTGGATGACGAAGCCGGAGCCCATGGGGGCAAAGGCATCGAGGCTGTTGGGCACCGGCGTCCTGGTGCCGCCGGCACCACGGATGGCCGTCCGACCGGCGCGGCGCACGGACCACGCGAGCGCCGGGGGCGCACCGGTTCCCAGGTCGGAGACGTCGAAGAGCGTGGTGGGCGCCGAGCGGGAGCGCTCCTGGGACTGCTGGGCGGCAGGGGCGGCGGGCGGCGCGATGAGCGTGAGAACGGCGAGCGTGGTCGCGGCCAGGAGCGTGGTCCCGGAGCTGGGCTTCATGATGTGGAGACGCATCAGGTCTTCCATTGGTTGCGTCACGACTGGTTGCCTCAGGACTGGTTGCCTCAGGAACCGGGGAAGCCGGGCGGGACGCCGCGTCCCTCGGCGACCAGCACGTCGCGCAGCCGGTCGGGACGGTTGGTGATCAGTCCGTCGACGCCGACCCGGACCAGGTGGCGCATGGTGGCCTCGTCGTCGACGACGTAGGGGATCACCGCAAGACCCTCGCCGTGCGCGCGCTCCACAAGGTCGTCTGTGGCGAAGGGCGTGTACGCCGGGTCGCCCACCCCGGACACGAACGGGGAGCCGTGGACGGGAGAGATCGCCGTGAAGCCCTCCGCGGCCGCGGTCCGCACGAAGTCGGCGTCGACAGCGAGCCCGTCGAACCAGGGGGAGGGCGCGTCGGCGGTCGCCTTCAAGTACTTGGGGGAGACCAGCAGGTTGCGGTCCAGCGCGGGCTCGGCCTCGCCCACCCGGGCGAGCACGCCCCAGTCGAAGCACTGGATGCTGGTGCGCCCGACCAGGCGGTCGATCCGCAGCGCGTCGACCACCTTCTCGACGAAGGCCTCGCGGCTGGTCAGCCCGGAGGCGTCGAGGGCGTCGTACTTGATCTCGAGGTTGATGCGCACCGGGTCGGCGCCTCGGTCCTCGAGCAGCGCGGCGACCTGGCGCAGCAGCGGCATCGTGGGCGGGAGGTCGGCGCGGGTGAGCCGACGGATCCGGCGGGCGTCGGCCAGTCCCGCTCCGGGCAGCGTCGGGTCGTGCGCGACCACGACGTCGTCCTGGGCGGTCAGGTGGACGTCGAGCTCCAGCGTCGAGACGCCGAGCGCGAGCGCGCGACCGAAGGCCTCGAGCGTGTTCTCCGGCCAGAGGCCTGCGCCGCCGCGGTGGGCCTGGACGTCGAAGGGTCGGTGGAAGGATCCATGCGAGGGCGTCACGGTGTGGTGGGCCGGCCAAGTCCGAGCCGGTGCAGAGTGACGTCGTGCAGCGCGCCGTCCTCGGCCGTCGCGGTCATGTAGGTGCAGTGCGGCTGGCGGCGCCGGTCCGTGGGGGAGCCGGGGTTGAGCAACCGCAGCCCGGTGGCGCTCGTGGTGTCCCACGGGATGTGGCTGTGGCCGAAGACGAGCACGTCGAGGTCGGGGTAGAGCGCACTGGCGCGCTGCTCACGCCCCTGCGCCTGCCCGGTCTCGTGGACCACCCCGAGCCGGAGGCCCTCGATCTCGGCGTGCGCCACCTCGGGCAGTCGTTCGCGCAGCTCGCCGTGGTCGTTGTTGCCGAAGACCGCGACGAGCCGGCGGGACCTGGCCTCGAGCTCGTCGAGGAGGCGTACGTCGACCCAGTCGCCCGCGTGCACGACGACGTCAGCCTCCTCCACGGCACGCCACACCTGCTCGGGCAGGTCCCGTGCCCGCTTCGGCACGTGGGTGTCCGCCAGCAGCAGCAGTCGGGTGGGCGGTCGGGTGGGCATGGCGCCAGTCAACCCCGAGTGGCGCGTACGGTCGACCCATGGCTGCAGACGAGAATCCAGACTCCACCGTTGACGACATGGTCGCCGAGTCCGCCCTCCAGCTGTGGTCGGCGGCCCAGACCGACTTCGACCCCTTCGAGGTCCCGTCCGACGAGTGGCCGGACAACCCGGTGCCGGTCCGCGACGCCGACATCGCCGTCGACGCCCGCCTCGACCTCGACGACGTACGCTCCGCGCTCGGTCGTCTCGACGGCGTCAAGGTCGTCGTCGGCCGCGACGCGGGCAGCTTGAGCGTGCTCCGGGTGATCCCGGCCGACACCCCGCTCTGAGACAGGGGACGACGACATGGTGGCGAGCCGTTCGGCCCGCGAGCGGAAGGCCGCGGCGCAGGCAGGGCCGCTGGCGCGGGTGACGATCGACCTCGACGGGCAGCAGCAGTTCCTCTACCGGATCAGCTGCACCTCCTGCGTCGCACGCGGGCATCGCGCGTGGTCGACGCACCGGGCCGGCGAGGACAACGGCTTCATGGCCGCCATGGACCGGTGGACCTTCCACCTGGTGGAGAAGCACCCGGGCGAGGACGCGCCCTGCCTGGCCTTCCTCGGCGAGGCGCAGCAGCGGCTGCACGAGAGGCGCGAGGGCGGCTGAGGCGCGAGTCGTCAGTCCGGGCGGAAGGTCGCCCGGTAGGCCGTGGGCGTGACGCCGAGGGCGCGGTGGAAGTGCCGGCGGAGCGTGGTGGCGGTCCCCATGCCGCAGCTGGTGGCGATCTGGTCGACCGAGGCGTCGGTGCGTTCGAGGAGCTCCTGGGCACGGGCGATCCGCTGGTGGTGGAGCCAGTCCAGCGGCCCGGTCTGGAGCTCCGCCTGCATCCGGCGGGCGAGCTGGCGGGTGCTGAGGTTGGCGTGTCCCGCGAGGTCGCGCACGGTCAGGGGCTGGTCGAGGCGGGCGCGTGCCCACTCGAAGGTGGGTGCGAGACCGTGCGGGGTACGCGGCTCGGCGGGCGGGGTGATGAACTGCGCCTGACCGCCTTTCCGGTGGGCGGGCACGACGAGTCGCCGCGCGATCCCGTTGGCAGCCGCAGCGCCGAGGTCGCGACGCACCATGTGGAGGCAGAGGTCGAGCGCCGCGGTCTTGCCGGCCGAGGTGAGCACGTCGCCCTCGTCGATGTAGAGGACGTCGGGCCGGACGTCGACCTGCGGATAGCGGCGGGCGAGGTCGTCGGCGTACATCCAGTGGGTCGTGGCCGCCTTGCCGTCGAGCACTCCGGACGCCGCCAGGACGAAGGCGCCGGTGCACAAGGAGGCGATGCGGGTCCCGTTGCGATGGGCGTCCGCCAACGCCTCGAGCAGTCCCGGGTCGGGGTTGTCGTCGAAGTCGTCGGACGACGGCACGACGACGGTGTCGACGGCGGCGATCTCGGCGTACGACGTGGTCGGCAGGTGCGCCAGCCACGGGTGCGGGGCACCGTCGGCGGTGCAGACCACGAGGTCGTACCACGTGCCGGTGGGGGACAGCTCCGAGCGGTCCACGCCGAAGATCTCGGAGGCGATCGCGACCTCGTAGAGCATCGCTGAGCCGTGCATGACGAGGGCGATCCGGACCATGTCGCAAACTGTACGATCGACGTCTTTTCAGACGCTCGTCCCGCGCCGGGGCGCGCACCACGATGGTCGCATGACCTCCAACGATCGAGTCCTTGTCTACGGCGCCACCGGTCACACGGGGCGCTTCGTCGTCGACGAGCTGCTGCGTCGCGGCCTCGTCCCCGTGCTGGCCGGCCGCAGCGCCGAGCGCCTGGCCGCCGTCCCCGCCCGACACGCAGGGCTCGAGCGCCGCGTGGTGGGCATCGACGATCCCGACCTGCTGCGGCAGGCGGTGGCCGGCACCGGCGCCGTCATCAACTGCGCCGGGCCGTTCCTCGACACCGCCCTCCCTCTCGCCCGCGCCGCGGTCGACTCCGGCGCCCACTACCTCGACGTCACCGCCGAGCAGCCGGTCGTGCAGGCGCTCTACCGCGACCTCGACGAACCGGCTCGCGCCGCCGGCGTCGCCGTCGTCCCCGCCATGGCCTTCTACGGCGGACTCGCCGACCTGCTGCTCACGGCCGCCCTCGACGGCGGCTCGCGGGCCGACGAGGTCGAGGTCGCGATCGGCCTGGACCGCTGGTGGCCGACAGCCGGCACCCGAGCCACCGGAGCGCGCAACACGGCGACCCGCCTGGTGATCCGCGACGGCGCGCTGACCGCGCTCAACGCCTCCGCGCCCTCCGGCACCTGGTCCTACCCGTCGCCGTTGGGCGACCAGTCGGTCGTGCAGATGCCGTTCTCCGAGGTGATCACGATCGATCGCCACCTCGACGTGGGCGAGCTTCGCTCCTACCTCAACACCGCCTCGCTCGAGGACCTCCGCGACGCCGATACGCCGGCACCGGCCTCGACCGACGAGCACGGACGATCGGCACAGCGGTTCGTCGTGGACGTCGTGGTGCGCCGCGGCACGGACACCTGGCGGACCAGTGCGACCGGACGCGACATCTACGCCGTCAGCGCACCGATCATCGTCGAGGGCGCCGTCCGGCTCCTCGACGGACGCCACCGGGGCCCGGGGGCCGTGGCGCCGGGCCAGGCCTTCGACGCCGCCGACGTCCTCGCCACCCTCGAGCGGGACCACGGTGCCGTCGCTCTGGGGGCCGACCGATCGGTGGGTGCGGCGCAGCGCTAGAACTGGTGCCTGCCCTCGCTGTGGTTCTCCGCGCGGGCGCTGGCCGGTCAGCACGGGGAGGGATCGGGATCGGTGATGTCGACCGGGACGCCAGGGGGTCCGTCGCGCAGCAGTGCCGACAGCAGATCTCCCAGTGCTGGTGGGAGGACCGTGTCGGTCGTCTGAGACAACTCCTCGGCTCGCCACCAACGAAAGCCCAGAACGCTCGTGGTCTCGTAGTCGCTGAAGCCGGTTGGGGCGGGTTCGAAGTGCGGCACCGAGTGAAGGAGCCAGTCTTCGTGGACTTCGACGGTTCGTCCGTCGTAGCGATACAAGTGATCGCGGGTCCAGACGGGAATCCCGGTCGGCAAGGCCGCGAGCCCCGTTTCCTCATGAGCCTCACGGATGGCGGCTTGTTGGAGAGACTCGCCTGACTCGACACCTCCGCCGACGGGATACCAGCAGTGATGCCCAGTACGAGGATCCGTCGCGTGGATCAGGAGAACCCGGTCCTCCTCGTCCAGCAGCAACAGCTTGACGGTCATCCGAGGCACGCCCGGAGTGTAGGTGCCGCACGTCCCACCTGCGCGGCAGACGAGTGCGTTCCTTGGTCAGACCCGGGCGGTCGGCGACGAGTCGCCGAGACGGTCATCGGCGAATCGGCGCAGTAGCCACCAGGCGGCGGGCACGTTCGCCAGTGCCAGCACGGTGGACCCTGTCATCCACGCGGCTTCATGTGGGTAGTCCACGACGTGCGAGTCGAGCAGCGGCACCACGCCGAACCAGATGCCGGCTATCAGCGCGGAGATCCATGTTCCCGTGCCGAGTGTCAGCGCGAGCGCGATGGCGCCGACCTCGCGTGTGACGGTGCGGGTCTCGGGCGAGTGCGCCGAGCGGGTCGTGGCCCGATACAGGTAGAGGACGGTGAGGATCAGCGGTGGGGGAAGAACGAGTCCCGGCCATCCCGAGAAGAAGCCACAGAGCAGCGTCGCCGCGCCGATGGTGGGCAGAGTCACGACCACGACCCCGGCTGTGGTGGCCCAGGATCGCCGGGGCGGCGGCGTAGGAACGATCGTCGAGCTCATACCGCTCACGGTGCCCGCCGCCACCGGCTTGCACCCGTGCACGTGTACTCAACCGCCCAGTGCCACTTGGGCTACGAAGACTCCGACGCGACGTGCGGCAGGTCAGTCCTCCTTGGGCATGACGACCCAGGCGACGATGTAGGCGATCTCGCCGGCCCCCACGAGCCCGAAGATCACGAAGCCGAGGCGGACCATCCCCCGCGAGACCCCGAACCGGTCTGCGAGACCGGCGCAGACTCCGGCGATCCATCTGCCTTGACGGGGGCGCACCAGCTGCGAAGTGGACATGACGCACCGTACCCCGCAGTGCTGTCCACATGCTCGGGTCGGAGGGCAGGGCGACTGTCGGTGCCTCCTGGTTGAGTGGATGCATGCACCTGGTGACCGCGCTCGACGAGCTGACCGAGGCCGAGCTCCTCGATCACGCCGACGAGGTCTCGCGCACGCAGCGCGAGTGCGAGGCACAGGTCCTGCGGATCGCGCTGCAGCACGCGATCCTCAACAACCCCGAGACCCTCGACCCCGAGATCAGCAAGCTGCCAGGCCGCGAGCGGGCCAGGCGCTTCGGCGGCGTGGGCACGCCCGAGGTCGCGGAGTTCGCAGCAGCCGCGCTCGGTGCCCGGCTGGGCATCTCGTCCGGGTCGGCCCACTCGCTGGTGGCCGACGCCCTCGATCTGGCGATCCGGCTGCCGCAGCTGTGGCGTCGCGTGGAGGCGCTCGAGGTCAAGGCGTCCTACGCGCGTTTCGTCGCCCGGCGCACCCGCGACCTCACGATCGACCACGCGGCCTACGTCGACGAGCGCAGCGCCGAGTCGGCCGACGGCCGCATCCCCTGGTCCCGCTTCGAGGACCTCGTCACCGGCCTCATCGTCGCGAGCGACCCGGAAGCGGCGGCCGAGCGTGAGCGCGAGAATGCTGCTCGCCAGGTGGCCAGCCCACTCGCTCCACCGAGGCGGGATGCGCGGCTTCTTCGTCCGGGCGCCGTTCCCTGTCGTGGCGCTGCTCGACGCTCGCGTCCAGTGGATCGCCGACATCCTCGCCAGCCTCGGCGACGCCGAGGACCAGGACGCCAGGCGGGTCAAGGCGATCGCCGTGCTGGCCAACCCCCACCAGGCCGTCGCTCTGATCGAGGCCTTCATCCAGTGGCGGGACCGTGCCGAGTGCCCGGTGGAGGACGACGAAGGAATGCGCACCGGTGAGCGCCCCGAGCTCGACTGGCCCTCGATCATGCCCACCGTCACGCTCCACGTGCACACCTACGCCGGCCAGGAGACCACCGACGTCGCCCGGGTCGAGGGGCACGGCCCCGTGACGGAGGGATGGGTGCGCGAGCACCTCGGCCCCCTCGCACGCTTCACGGTCAAGCCGGTCCTGGACATCGAGGGCCAGGCGTCCGTCGACTCCTACGAGATCCCGGACCGACATCGGCAGGCCGTGCAACTCATGACGCCGGCCGACACCTTCCCGTGGGGAGTGAGCACTGCTCGCACCCAGCAGATCGACCACACCGACCCTTCCGTCGCGGAGGGCCACCAGGTCAGTCGAGGGTGGGCAACTACGGGCCGATGACAGCGTTCCACCACCGCATCAAGACCCACACCGTCTGGCAGGTGCGGCAGCCCTTCCCGGGCATCTACGTGTGGCGCGACCCGCACGGAGCGACGTACGTCGTCGACCACAGCGGCACCCGGCGGCTTGCGCCGAGCGAGCGGCTCAGTCCGGCCGAAGCGCGCCTCAGGCGGGCGTTGTTCGATCTCGCGGCCTGAAGCCCGATCGTCAGGACAGCACCGCCAGGTCGCGCTCGGCGTAGAGCCGGTGCTCCCACTCCTCGTTGATCACGACCCGCAAGCACGTCGCGACGGTGAGGCCCTCGGCGTCGGCCATGAACGGGGTCGCGGAGATGACAGGCCGGGCCAGGCCCTCGTCGTCGAGGTCGTCGAGCACCGCCTGCACGGTGGCGCGGCGCCGGGAGCGCAGCTCGAGCACGTCGTCGAGGGACGGGCGCACGTCGCGGTCCCACGGCACGCCCTCGATCTGTGGCGCCTCGTCCCAGGGCAGGTCGAGCGGGTGCCACGGAGACGGGTCCGCCAGGATCACGCCACTCACCCAGCAGGCGTGCGCGAAGCCGAGGTGGCGCAGGGTCTCGGTGAACGACCACTCCTCGTCGACCTGCTCGTGGAGGTGGTCCGGCGGCAGTGCCCGTGCGCGGTCGACCGTGTCCGACCACAGCCGGTCAAGCACCGTGAACGCCTCGCGGAACCCCTCGACGTCGGTCGGACGCATCAGCACGCGCTCGGGCGTACGACGGTCCAGCTCCGCCTCGACGAGGGGAACCACGTCGACCCCGTTGACCACGAGCCGACCGAGCTCGCCGTAGATCTCCAGGTCCGGGACCTCGACGCCGGTCATCCGTACGCCGTCGAGGTAGGCCGCCCGGACCCGGGTCCGGCTGAGGTCGACGTCGTGGAGCAGCGCGTCGGTGAGGTGCACCTCCCGGAAGGTCGATCCGCCGAGGTGTACGCGGTGGAAGAGGGAGCCCGCGAGGTCCTGCCCGGTGAAGTCGGTCATGGGTCCACGCTAGAGAGGATTCAGGACGATCGGCGTCCGTTGACGGTGGCCGCGGTCAGGAGAGGTCGCGTGGGACCTCGATCGACGGGCTGTTGTCGGTGACGCAGAAGGCCAGGTCAGCCGGGTCGCGCAGCACCTGCCAACCGCCTCCGGTGGCGCCGGCCTCCGCGCCGAGGCCGACGAGCCGCCGCACCTCGGCGTCGCGGTCGTCGGTGCCGTGGTCCAGGTGGGCGCGGACCCGTCCCTCCTCGTCCTCGAGACGCTGGAAGAGCAGCTGGAGCGGCGACTCGCGTCGTGCCACTTCCCGGCGAACTCCGGCGCCGGCCATCCGGCTGCGGTGGCCGTCGGGCCAGGTGACGGGTGCCGGCACCTCACTGCCAGTGGCCGGCACGAAGCAGAAGGGCAGCCCGCCGGGGGAGTGCATCGTCTGCCAGCGGTCGTGCGCGGCGACATGCGTCGCGCCCAGGGCGACGGCCCTGCCGACGCCCGCCGCCGCGTCCTCGACCTCGACGTCGAGGTGCACGCGCGGGGGTCCGTCGACCTGCTGGAGGTGGACGTACGCCGATCCGGTGGCGGGCTCGAAGCTCCGCAGCTCGGGATGGCCGGTCCAGGGCTCGCCGGGCGGTCAGCCGAGGGCCCCTCCCCAGAACGCGGCCGCGTCGGGCAGCAGCGGCTCGGGGACGTCGATCACGGCGTGCAGCCAGGCCATGCGATCGAGGGTAGGTGGGGCGCCAGAGGCGGCTACCAGGTGAGCTCGATCTCCACCTCGTTGGAGTCGCCGAGCTCGACCTCGACCTTGAGGTGCACCTTCTCGGGCACGGCGACAGTGATCCGGCCGCTGTCCCGCGCGAACTCGACGGAGTTGTGCTTGGAGAGCGAGTCGGCGAGGGCGCGCAGCTTGGTCGCGGCCTCCTCGCGGCTCATCGTGCGGGTCTCGTCCATCTCGAAGAGGTCCATGCACCGAACCTACTCACGAGCTACAAGCCCAGCATCCGCCCGATGATCTCCTTCTGGATCTCGGTCGTCCCGCCGTAGATCGTCTGGATCCGCGAGTCGGTGTAGGCCCGGGAGATCGGGTACTCGTTCATGTAGCCGTAGCCGCCGTGGAGCTGCACGCCCGCGTCGACGACGCGCTTCTGCAGCTCGGTGGTCCACCACTTCGCCATCGAGGCGAGCGCGGTGTCGACCTCACCGGCGTTGAGCCGCAGCACGCAGTCGTTGATGAAGACCCGCGCGATGTGGGCCTCTGTCGCCATCTCGGCCAGCACGAAGCGGTTGTGCTGGAACGTCCCGATCGGCCTGCCGAAGGCCTCGCGCTCCTTGGCGTACGCCAGGCACAGGTCGAGCACGTGCTCGACGGCCGCGACCGCGATGCAGCCGATCGAGATGCGCTCCTGGGGCAGGTTCTCCATCAGCGAGACGAATCCCGAGCCCTCGGCGCCGAGCAGGTTCGCCTTCGGCACGCGTACGTCGGTGAACGACAGCTCGGCGGTGTCCTGGGCGTGCAGGCCCATCTTGTCGAGGTTGCGGCCGCGCTCGAAGCCCTCCATGCCACGCTCCACGACCAGCAGCGAGATGCCCTGGTGGCCGGCCTCGGGATCGGTGCGGCACACGACGATGACGAGGTCGGACAGGATGCCGTTGGAGATGAAGGTCTTCGACCCGTTGAGGACGTAGTGGTCGCCGGCGTCGACCGCCGTCGTCCGGATCCCCTGAAGGTCCGAGCCGGCGCCGGGCTCGGTCATCGCGATCGCGGTGACGAGGTCGCCGGACACGCAGCCGGGCAGCCACCGCTGCTTCTGCTCCTCGGTCCCCAGGCTGGAGATGTAGGGGACGATGATGTCGCTGTGCACGGCGAAGCCCGGGCCCGTGGCGCCCGCGCGGGCCGACTCCTCGGCGAGCACCATGTTGTAGCGGAAGTCGCTGATCCCTGCGCCGCCGTAGGCCTCCGCCACGTCGAAGCACAGCAGCCCGCGCTCACCAGCCTTGCGCCACACCTCCCGGTCTACGATGCCGTCGCGCTCCCACTGCGCGTGGAACGGCACCACCTCCTTGGCGAAGAAGGCCCGCGCGACAGCTCGGAAGTCCTCGTGCTCCTGCTCGAGGATGCTGGGGCGGTCAGGCATGGTGGTGTCCTCCGGTGGTGGGACGGGCGCGGGCCACTGCCCGCGCCGCGACGTAGGCGGGCTCGCGCAGGCCCGTGACGAACGCGTACTGCTCGAGCCCGGCCAGAGGGTGGGTGACCGGGTCGAACCGGTCGGAGGTGTCGTCCTCCGCCCAGGCCACGTCCACGTGCCCGACCCGCTCCCAGCCGCCCGTGCCGCGGGCGACCTCGAGTGCGTACGACGACGGGGGCAGTTGGTCGGGAAGGACGTCGGGCAGCTCTGGCTGCGGGCTGAGGCGGAAGGTCACGGCCCGGCCGCCGGCGCGCACGGGCAGGAGCGTGGTCACCCGGCCGAAGTGGCCTGGCCCCCGCATGGTCAGCAGGTAGCGGTTCCACGCCCGGGAGCCGGTGCTGGCGAAGAGCAGGTCGGCGTCACCACCGTCGGGCGCGGCACCCTCCAGCCGGAGGGCGAGGCCCTCGATGTCGGGCCAGCCCTGGGGCAGTCCCATCGCCCGCGACCACCGCGCGCGGCACGGCCGGGTGCCGGTCCGGGCGATCGCCTCGATGCCGAGGTCGGGGGCGGGATCGGTGACCGTGAGGTGGCCCGTCCCGTGGTGGCCGACGGGATGGAGCGGCTTGTCGCGCCGCAGCAGGCCGGTGATCGCGGCCGCGGCGGCGAGGCCGGAGCCGAGCACGGCACCGGGCAGGACCCCGGGCATGAGCGAGGTGGCGGGGCGGGAGCGGGAGATCAGTGTCATCTGCCCCATTACCCGTTCGCCGCCCCGGCCACTCGGTTGAGGTCGTCGAGCATGGCGATCGGGCCGAGGTCGGCCAGCCGGTAGCCGCCAGGGTAGGTCGTCGGGCGGTGCCGGTACGGCGTACGGCGCGGGGGCGCGAAGCGCAGCACCCGACCACGCAGCCGCAGGCCGGCGTGCACCGCGCGGACGAACCACCGCGGCTGGCGCGGCAGGCCGAGCGCCTCGCGGAGCGGCTCGTCCATCACCGCGATCATCACCCGACGCGTCAGGGGCTTGAGCGGGGCCGGGGCCACCGTCCGGGCGATCCGGATCGACGCCTCGGCCAGACGGGTGCTTGCCGGGGTGTGGGCGAAGTGCTGCCGCTCGTAGTCGACGAGCAGGGCGAGGTAGCCGTCGTACGTCGTGGGCAGGTCCTTGATCCCCATCAGCTCGCCGAAGCGCGTGGTCACCTTCGCCAGCGCCACCAGCTCGTGGGGGTCGAGGGGGCGCCAGCCGTAGGCGGAGATCCAGCGGACCGGACCGACGATCGTCGTGGCCAGGACGTAGGCGAGCTCCTCGTCGGGGATGTCGTAGTGGCCGTGGATCCGGTTGAGCCGCCGCAGGGCTGCGTGCGACCGCGGGGAGTCGATGCCGTCGAGGGTGGCCTCGTCGCCGATCAGGATGGTGTCGTCGTAGCGCTTGACGCCGTGGTCCTCGAACTCGCGGGTCCGGTCGAGCAGCGCGGCGATCGACGGGACGCCGTAGTCGCGCATGAACGCGATGCCGGTGCCCTGGACGTAGTCCCACGGGAACTCGTGGCGGGCGGTCAGCCGGACGATCTCGTCGTAGTCGACCTCCGGATCCAGCTGCTGGATCCGTCGCAGGTTGGCGTAGCGGCCGGGCGCGTGCACGGCGCTCAGGACACCCATTCCTTCAGCTGCGCGACGGTGGCGGCGGGGTCGTCGGAGACGGGCGTGACGTTGAGGTCGGTGACCCCGGCCTCGCGGAAGGCGGCGATCCGCTCCTTGATGTAGGACTCCGGCCCGACGAGGTTGGCGGCCTCGAGCCACTCGGTCGGGACGAGCGCCTCGGCCTCCCTCTTCTTGCCCGAGAGGTAGAGGTCCTGGATCTCCTCGGCCTCCTTCTCGTAGCCGTAGGCCTGGGCGACGTCGTTGTAGAAGTTCTTGCCCTTCGCGCCCATGCCGCCGACGTAGAGCGCGAAGATCGGGCGGGCGAAGTCGAGCAGCGTCTTGGTGTCCGGTCCCTCGCCGATCGCGACCATGCCGCCGGCCATCACCTGCAACGGGGCGAGGCCCTCCTGCCGCTTGGCGTTGCCCGCGGCCAGGGCGTCGCCCCAGACCAGGTGGGCGCGCTCGGGGTGGAAGAGGTGGGGGATCCAGCCGTCGGCGATCTCGGCGGTCTGCTCGACGTTCTTGGGGCCGAGGGCCGCGATCCAGATCGGGATGGTGTCGCGCTCGGGCTTGGTCAGCAGCTTGAGCGGCTTGCCCAGTCCGGTGACCCCACCGTCCTCCTTGGTCAGGGGAAGGTGGAACTCGCCGGCCGAGGTCAGCGGCTCCCGCTTGAGGCCGCGACGGATGATCTCGACGACCTCCGCGGTCCGCGCCATCGGCTTGGAGTAGGGCACGCCGTGGAACCCCTCGATCACCTGCGGTCCGCTGACCCCGATGCCGAGGATCGCGCGGCCGCCGCTCACGTTGTCGAGACCGGCAGCCGTCTGCAGGAGGGCGCCCGGCGTGCGCGAGTAGATGTTGAGGATGCCGGAGCCGATCTTCACGGTCTCGGTCTTCGCGGCGAGGTAGCCCATCAGTGTGGGCGAGTCGAAGCCGTACGCCTCCGCGACCCACACGCTGTCGAGGCCCGCCTTCTCCAGGGCGACGACCTGGTCGGCCGCGCTGCGGGGGTTGCCGTCGTACATCAGCAGGGTGGCGAGGCGCATGCCGCAATCGTGACAGTGAAACTGTCACGATGGCAAGCGCTCTTGGGCGGGACCTGCTCCCACTCCGGCTCGGTCAGGTCTAGTCCGCCAAGGAGGGTCTCCCCACGCGGCATCGCCGCCGAATCGGCGGTGGATGTACCCGCGCGATACCGCCCCTGCGCCCGCTGTGTACCGGCTGGTGGCGAACTGGGACACCTCGAGCCGATCGGCCCGGGATCCACCAGCTCAGGAGATCGACATGCATCGCATCAAGAACACCGTCGTCGCCGTGGCCGCCGCAGCCGCCCTCAGCCTCGTCGCCGCCTGCGGCGAGGACCTCGAGCCGCCCGCCAACGACATCGGCAACACGGTCGAGAAGAAGAGCAAGAGCCCGGCCCCCAAGATGCCGGTTCGCGACCACACCGGCCGGATGGACTTCGGGGACGGCGAGGCGAAGCTTCCCCCGAAGCCGAAGCCCTCGAAGGACACCAACCCGTCGCGACTCGACTTCGGCGACACCGGTCGCTCCTGAGGGACTCACCCACAGGAGGTCGTGATGAACGCCTACTCGATCGGCTCGGACTCGCCGCGCTGGTGGTGGCCGTCGGCCGCCGCCGGCGCGATGGGCGCCGCCGCCATCGCCGCGATCCTCGTCCTCCCCGCCAGCAGCTCCACGCCGCTCGGCGATACGACACCGCAGGACCGGCCGGCTCCGGCCAGCGACACCTGGTTCTCCAGGGTCGACCCAGCGGTGGACCGTCCGTGCTTCGCGCTGCCTGCGCGGCCGAACGCACTCGGTCATGACCCGCGCTGCGGGCAGCGATCGGTCATCGAGCCCTGGTCCGAGGGACGCCGCCCCGGCCTCGACTCGCGACCCTGAGCCTCACTCGTCCGGACAGACCGACTGATAGGGCTGCGCGGGCAGGACCTGCTCCCACTCGTCCTCGGTCAGGGTTCGCCCGGCCATCTGGCAGGCGAAGTCCATGGCTCGGTCGACGTCGGTCTCCCACTGGTAGATCCTGCCGTCGTAGGAGGCGATCGCCACGTCGTGGGTGTCGCCGATGAACTGCGCACCGGCCGGGACCGGTGTGCCCCGGTCAGGCGGGTGAACGGTGCCGAGCAGGTCGAGCGTCGTAGCGTCCCACAGGCTGACTCCGCCGTCGGCGGCGCCGGAGACCAGACGTCGTCCGTCGTCGGAGTAGTTGAGCCAGCGCACCGCCGCTCCGAGACCGGTGGATCGCCGTTGGTCCCCAGTCGAGACGTCAACGGTGACGATCTCGCCAGAGCTCCCGGCTGCCGCAACCGTGGAGCCGTCCGGAGAGGCGACCGACGTGTAAGGGGCCAGACCCAGGTCGCCCTCGGACTGGACCGCGCCGCTGTTGACGTCGATGACTCGCCAGCGCGCGCTCAAGCCGTCGCCTGCGGCCTCGTAGAGCATGGCGGTGCTCCCGTCACCGATCGGGGCGATGACGTCGCCGGGGATGTTGAAGAGCTCGCCGCGAGGGCGCAAGGTCTCGGCGTCAACCGTCAGAGTCCGGCGGACCGAGTCAGTCACCAGCAGGCTGCGACCGTCGTCGACATACGCCAGTGTCCAGACGCTGGCGTCTCTGTCGACCATGTCCCGAGATCTCCGCAGTTCTTTGCCCGTGACGGAGTCAAGGACACTGACGATCGTCTTCGCGCATTGCTGCGCCTCGCAGTATGCGGCGTACTGCCCGCCCCGGGGATGCCACGTGCCGAGGACGAACTGGCTTTCGTTCACCGGAAGGCGGGTCGCCGGCGTCGCTTCGCCGGTCCGGGTGTCGACGAACCTGACCCATCCCTCGCCCCGGTCGTCGAGCCAGCGATAGGCCACCTGCCGCCCGTCCGGGGAGATGTCGGCCTGTGCGAAGAGCTCACTGTCTCCGACCTGGGTGGTCTGCTGCAGGTAGGTATCGCGCCCGGACAGGTCCCATGTACGAAGCATCGAGTCCCCGCCGCCCCCATAGACCAGGTCGTTGTCCGGGCTGAAGCCGACGCCCCACGGATCGAAGGTGTTCCACCGTTCCACGGGCCGACCGGTGGCGGTGTCCCAGACGATGAGCTCGCCGTCCTGGGAGACCGACCCCACCACCGTGCCGTCGGGTGAGAACTGGATGTCGAAGACCTGGTCTCGGTGTCCGCGCAGCGTGTGGACCGTCTCGCCGGTGGCTGCGTCCACCAGCAACCCGTGCCCGCGGGTGTAGTCCTCGAGAGCAAGCAGAGTTCCCGCCCGGTTCACGTCCAGGGTGATCCATGCGGTCAGGGCTTCGCGGCGCCAGAGTCGTTCGCCCGACGCCACGTCGTACGCCGTCAGCGGCCAGTTGGTGTAAAGGGTCCGGCCGTCCGGGCTGAGCGCCAGCCCTTGCAAACCGGTTCCGGTCGGCACCCGGACGGGCGGCGTGGACGGGGAGCGCAGGTCCCAGACCAAGGCGTAGCCACGCTTCTCAAGCGCCTCCTCCACCGGCCCTGTGCTCAGGGTGGCAGCGAGGTAGCGACCGTTGGCGCTGAACTGGACGTCGTTGCCCCACAGCGGCTTGCCACCCGGGAAGTCGAGCTGCCTCGTTGGCTGCATGGTCTCCGAGTCCAGGAGGCGCACTGGCTCCAGGGACCGCGCTTGCTCCAGGACGACGGCGAGCTGCCTGCCGTCCGGGCTGAAGGCGGGGTACATGTACGCCTGGCCCGCCTCGGTCGGCCGGCCGGCGTCGTAGCTGCGCAGCAGCCGGTTGGTGGAGGCGTCGTAGAGGTGCATCCGGTTCTGATCGTCCGAGGAGGCGATGAAGCGACCGTCGTGACTGACATCGAACCCCTCCAGGTAGCCGCCGCCGGGCGGCTCCGACCGGACCAGCGTCGGACGTTTCGCCAAGGCGGTCACCAGGTTCACCCTTGTCTCCGGGGAGTCGTCCAGCCGTGCGCCAGCGACTGCGAGCAGGAGCGAGAGGCTGATGTCGTCGGTGAGCTGGGATCGGACTCCGACCCGTCGTGCATCCGCGTGGACCGCCAGCTGCCGCGCCCGGGCTGCGTTGTCGTTGGCCCGGTCCGACTGGACCGCGGCGAGACCGCCGGCGGCCAGAGCGAGGGCGAGGAGGGCCACGGCTCCACCGAGCACCATGCGCAGCCGACGGATGAGCCGCGCCTGGTCGCGAGCATGCTCTTCTGCGCTCCGCTCCTCGGCGTCGGAGGCTTCGCGGGCAGCGTCCAGGAACTCGCGCTCCGTGTCCGTCAGGGTGGACCTGGTGCCGGACTGCCACTCCAGCGCACGCGCGAGCCGGACACCGCGGTAGAGCTCACTGTCAGGCCGTTCGAGGGTGTCCCACGCGTCGGCCGCGCCGCTCAGGTGATGACGAATGCGTTGGCCCTCGACGTCGTCGTCGAGCCAGCCGCGTAGTCGAGGCCAGGCATTGGCCAGTGCCTCGTGGGTGATCTCGAGGACCTCCTCGTGACTGGTCACCAGGCGCGCATCGACGAGCATCCCGATCAGGCGCTCGTGGTGGGCATCGGAGGCGATCAGGCGGCGCGGGACCCGGGTGCGGACGGCTTCACCGTCGATTCCGGGTGAGACCAGTCGCAGGACGAGGTCGCGCAGCACGTGTCTCTCGTCGGCCCCGATGCTGCCGTACAGCTGCTCCGCAGACTGTGCGACCGCGCCCTGGATCCCCCCGGTGGAGTGGTAGCCCTCCACCGTCAAGGTGCTTCCCTCCCGGCGTCGCCACGTCTCCAGGAGGGCGTGCGACATCAGTGGCAGTGCCCCCGGGTCGTCGCGCACCTCCCGGACGAGGAGGTCGACCAGGCCCGGTTCGAGGATCAGCCCAGCCTGCTGGGCCGGGCCGGTGACCGCGGCACGCAGGGCTTCCTCGTCCAGTGATCCGACGAGGTGCAGGCCGCGCTCCACCAGACGGCTGAGGCCCGGGTGCTCCGTGACCTGCGACAGGCGGTCGCCGCGCAGGGTCAGGATGACGGGACGCCTGGTGGCCTCGTGGGCGAGGCGCCCGAGGAAGTCGCGCTGCTCCTCCAGGTCCTCGCAGAGCGCGAAGACCTCCTCTGTCTGGTCGACGGCCAGCACGGTGCGCGCATCGGCGTTCTCCCGGAGCGCGCTCAGCGCCTCGAGGGGTCGCCGTCCCGGAGTGATCAGCACGATCCTGTGGCCGCGCTCGCGGAGAGCCGCCAGCACCCCCGCACGCATGATCGATGACTTGCCGGAGCCGGAGGGGCCGACCAGAGCCGCGAAGGATCCCCACGTGAGGAGGTCGAGGCACGCCTGGATGTCGGGGTCACGGCCGAAGAACCGCTCGGTGTCGTCGACGTCGTAGGCCTTGAGGCCCTGCCACGGGCACTGTCCCGCCCCGACCCGCGGCTGGGGGACGAGGAGGCCTGGATCGCGCTCGAGGATCGACTGCTCCAGGGCCAACACCTCGGGGGCCGGGTCGATCCCGAGCTCACGGACGAGGACCGTGCGGAGCTGGCGCATCGAGCGCAGCGCCTCGGCCTGCGCGCCTGTCTGGTACTGGGCGAGGACGAGGAGCTCCCAGCGGTGCTCACGCAACGGCGCGGCACTCACCAGCGCCTGAGCCTGTGCCAGCACCTCCCGGGGTCGCCCGCTGCGCAACATCGCGTCGACATGCATCTCCTGCGCCTCGAGGCGCAGCTCGTCGAGCCGCTCGGCCTCTCGGCGGGCGGGCGGCCACTCGGGGAGGTCGGGGAACGCGGGACCACGCCACAGGGCGAGGGCCTGCTCCAGCTGGTAGACCACCCGGTCGCTCTCGCCCACCGTCAGGAGCCCGCGGGCGCGGGCCACCCGCGCCTCGAAGTCGTACGCGTCGACGCGATCGGGCGGCACCATCAGGACGTAGCCGTGGGGCGAGGTCTCGATCGCCCCCGGACCCAGGATCTTGCGGAGCCGGACGATGCACGACTGCACGTTCTTGGCGGCGGAGGCCGGTGGGGTGTCGCCCCACAGGACATCCATCAGCTCGTCCGCGCTCACCGGAGCCCCCAACCGCGTGGCCAGGGCCTGCAGCACTACTCGGTCGTGGGTGCCGAGACGACCCGATCCGTCGACGGTCAGGGGACCGAGGACGTGGATCCCCATCCCGCCCAATGTCCTCGACGTCGTGGGTCTGGTCAACGGAATATGTGCCCGGGCTATACCGCTCCAGCGCTGGATCGGTACCGGCTGGTGGCGAACTGGACACCCCGAGCCGAACGGCCCCGGGGACCACACAGCCCAGGAGATCGCCATGAACCACCGCGTCCCGGGCTCAACTCGCGACCGTGACCGCTCGGAGCCGTCATGAAGACCACCACCGCGCGCGCCCGCCGTGTCCTGGCCACCGGCTTCCTCCTCGCCACCGCGGGCATGGCCGCCGCGTGTGACCTGGTCGTCGGCCCGCCCGTCCGCGACGTCGGCTACGAGCACAACGTCGGGCCGGCGACCGAACCTCTCACTGGCGGACCTACACCGTTCCCCGACCCCAGGCCCTGAGACGAAGGCGCTGGGCTACTGGGGGCACGTCGCGCGGAACGGCAGGTCGCCGAACTGCTCGGTCCACTCCTGACGCGTGAGGTCGCGGCCCACAGCGCGACAGGCGAACTCCACGGCGCTGCCCCTCGACAGGTCCCAGTCGTAGGCAAGCCCTGTGGCCCAGTCGAGGATCCGCGCCGTCCGACCGTCCGGGAGGAAGGCGCTCGTCAGTGACGACGACTCGGGCACGACCAGGGTCGCGGTGGGCGTGACTGTGGCGGCGTCCCACGCCGCGACGAGGCCGTTGGGGCTCGAGGACAGCAGCTGGGTCCCGTCGGGGGAGAAGACGACCTGCGACCGCTGGTCGCCTGCCCATTCCCGCGGCGGCGCGACGGGCCGCCCGGTCGACAGGTCGAGGACCTCCACCTTGCCCCGTGCTCCGGAGAGGGCGCCGTCGCCGTTGTCGCCTCCGCCGACGACGGCGTACCGGCCGTCAGGTGACACGTCGAGCCACTGGTGGTAGCGCATCTCCAGCGCGCCTCGTTGGACCACGACGCCGTCGACGAGGTCGACGACCGCCCAGCCGCTGCTCGGGACCACGAAGCGGCCGGTCTCCTCGATCCCGCCGAGCAGCACGACCGCGGTACGTCGGTCCGGCCGTGCGACGACCCAGTTCACGGGCTCGCCCAGCTCCAGAGGCGTACCCACCTGCTGCAGGGTGGCACCGTCCAGGAGCGTGATGGTCCCATCGAGCTCGGATACGGCGATCCGGCTGCCGTCGGCCGTGTAGTCGATCTCGGTGATCCGCTGTCCGAGAAGGACGCTGCGCTGCCCGGTGGGCTTCCCGTTCTCGTCCCAGACCCTGATCTCGTCGTCCGCGGCCGTCGCGAAGTGGCGGCCGTTGGGGTGGAAGGCGCCATAGGTGTGGCGATAGCCCAGGAGAGGCGGGATCGTGGCGACGGTGCCGTCGCGGTAGTCGGCGACCGTCCAGGCGTTGTCGGACAGCACGACCGAGCGCTGGCCGTCCGCCGCCATCACGCCGAAGACGCCGCCGTGGCGCGATGACGTCGGCACCGATCGTATGTAGCCCCGCTCGCCGGTGAGGTCCCAGCTCCGGAGCGTGACGCCCCCGCGGCCGGCTGCGAGCAGGTAGGTCCCGTCCGAGGAGTAGTCGACGGCGTTGGCGTTGCCGCGGTCCAGCGCGAACGCACGGCGCGGGCGGCTCGGGTGGCCGAGGCGCCACTCCTGCACCTCGCGATCGTTCAACGTGGTCACGACGAACCTGCGCCCGTTCGGTGCGACCCGCAACGAGGCGACGTACCCGTCAGTCGGATAGCTGGCACGCACCCGGCCGCTGGTGCTGTCGAAGACCCGCGCCGTGTTGTTGTCGATGCCGATGACCTCATCGCCACCGGGGAGGACCTCGAGTGACCAGACGAAGTGGCGGTCGTTCGGGTCCAGCGAGCGCGAGCGCCCGGTGACCAGGGAGCGCCTGGTCAGGGGGTGGGAGGTGAAGAGCACCTCTCCCCGCTCGTCAAGCGCGACCTGGGGATGGGCGTCGGCGCCGAACCGGAACCGCCGCGGCGTCCCGTCGCGCTCGAGGTCCCACACCAGGGCTGCGCTGACGAGTGTCGAAGGATCCGCCTCCGACGGGCCCTGCAACCCGGCGGCGAGGTGGCTCCCGTCGCCACTGAACGAGAGGTCGGTGGCCTGCCACCCACGACGTGGCAGGCCGCGCAGCGCCGTGGAAGGGACGAGGCCGGGCACCGTGAGCAGGTCCAGCGGCCGACGCCCGTTCGGAGCTCGAGCGACCGCGAGCCACCGGCCGTCGGGGCTGAACTTCACCTGCTCGCCGAACGCAGGAGAGAAGGAGACCAGAGGGTCGCCCAGCTGGCGGTCGCCGGCGAGGTCGCCGGTCTCTGCATCGTAGAGACGCAGGTGGTGCGACTCGTCCAGGATCGCGACGAACCGCCCGTCGGCGCTGGCGTCCACGGAGAGGGGAAGGTCGCCCTCGATAGGTGTGGAGGAGACGAGCTCGGGCCGTTTCGTGATCGCGGCCAGCAGGCTGTTGTGCGTGCCGGGGGCAGGGTCGAGCCGCACGCCTGCGACGGCGAGCAGCAACGAAGTGTCGATGTCGCCGGTGACGAGCGCGCTGGCACCGGCGCGCCGGGCGACGGCCTCGATCTCAGCCGCAGCGGCAGCGTCCGCGTTGTCGCCCGCCCGATCCCACTGGGTGAGTGCCACACCGCCTCCGGCGACGGCGAGCAGGAGGAGCACGGTGGCGACGGCGAGCACCAGGCGCAGACGGGAGATCAGCCGGCCCTGTTCCCTGGCTCGCTCGACCGCGCTCTGCTCCTCGACCTCCGCCTGCACCTGTGCGGCCTCCAGGAAGTCGCGCTCGACGCTCGTGAGCGTCGCGCCCGTGCTGGTCCACCAGTCCAGCGCGCGGGTGAGCCGGACCCCGCGGTAGAGCTCGCTGTCAGGACGGCCCAAGGTGTCCCAGGCGTCGGCGGTCGCGCTCAGGTGGTGCAGGATCCGACGCCCGTCGACGTCGTCCTCCAGCCACCCACGCAGCCGGGGCCAGGCCCTGGCCAAGGATTCGTGCGTGATCTCGAGGACACCGTCGTCGCTGGTCACGAGGCGGGCCGAGACCAGCATCTCGATCAACCGGTCGTGATCGACGTCGGTGCCGATCAGCCGGCGGGGCACACGGGTGCGCACCGGTTCGCCCTCGGCCCCCGGAGACAGCAGTCGCAGCACGAGGTCCCGCAGCGCCTCGCGCAGGTCCGGCTCGACCTGCGCGTAGAGCCGCTCGGCCGACTGCGCCACGGCGCCGTGGATGCCACCGCTGGCGCGATAGCCGTCGACGGTGAGGGTGTTGCCCTCGCGCCGCGTCCACGTCTCGAGCAGCGCGTGGGAGAGGAGCGGCAGCGCTCCCGGATCGTCGCGGACCTCGGTGACGAGGAGGTCGACCAGGCCGGGCTCGAGGATCAACCCGGCCTGACGGGCGGGTCCGACCACCGCCAGGCGCATCCCGTCCTCGTCCAGTCCGCCGACGAGGAAGAGGCCGCGCTCGACGAGCCGGCTGAAGGCGGTGTACGCGGTGAGGTCCGCAAGGCGGTCTGCGCGCAGGGCCACCACGATGGGGCGGATCGCCACCTCCTCCACGAGGCGGTCGAGGAAGGCGCGGGTCTCGTCAGGGTCCTCGCAGAGGGTGAAGAGCTCTTCGGCCTGGTCGACCAGGAGGGCGTCGCTGGTGCCCAGGGCAGTGAGCGTCGAGAGTGCCTGCACCGGGTATCGGCCGGGCGTGATCGTCACGACCCGGGAGCCGCGCTGACGGAGGCGGGCACCGATCCCGGCCCGCATCAGTGACGACTTGCCCGAGCCCGACGGGCCGACGAGGGCGAGCAGCCGCTGACGATCGAGGATCGCCAGCCCGGCCTCGATCTCCGACTCGCGGCCGAAGAACCGGTCGGCCTCGGTGACGTCGTACGCCTGGAGGCCCTGCCACGGACAGGTCGGGGGCGCCACGGTCGCCTCGTCGTGCTGGAGCGCGGGGTCCTGCCGGAGGATGGACTGCTCGAGGGCCACGACGTCGGGCGCGGGGTCGATGCCGAGCTCGCGGGCCAGGACGGCCCGGAGCTGCCGGATGGTGCGCAGCGCCTCGCCCTGTGCGCCGGTGCGGTACTGAGCGAGGGCGAGCAGCTCCCAGCGGCGCTCGCGCAACGGGGCGGCGCGGACCATCTCGTGCGCCCGAGGAAGGGCCTCGCGGGCACGGCCGCCGCGCAGCTGCGCGTCGAGCAGCAGCTCCTCCGCGTCGCGGCGCAGCTCCTCGAGGCGGCCGGCCTCACGGCGGGCGGGCGGCCATTCAGGCAGGTCGGTGAAGGCCGGCCCCCGCCACAGGCCGAGCGCCCGCTCCAGCAGGAACGAGACGCGGTCCGCCTCGCCGAGCTCGAGGAGCTCGCGGGCCCTCGCCACCTGGGACTCGAACCGCTGGGCGTCGAGGTCGTCGGCGCGAGCACCGAGCCGGTAGCCGTCAGCGGTGGTCTCGATGGCATCGGCCCCGAGGGCCTTGCGCAGCCGGACGATGCAGGACTGGAGGTTCTTGTGGGCGGAGGCCGGGGGAGTGTCTCCCCACAGGGCGTCCGCCAGCTCGTCGGCCGTGACGGATCGTCCCTGGCGGACTGCCAGGGCCTGGAGTACGACTCGGTCGCGTGGGCCGAGACGTCCCGAGCCGTCCACGGCCAGCGGACCGAGGACCTGGATGCCCACAGGTCAACGGTGCGCCTGACAGCGGAGTGCGTCAACGATGCGGATACCGGACGGATACCGCCGCGGAGCGAGTCGGATACCGGCCCGGATCAACGTCGGGTGGTCGGGCATTCCCGTCCGGCACCCGACAACAACCATCGCTTGGAAGGACCAGACCATGAACATCATCACGACTGTGCGCACCTGTGTGGTGGCAGCCACCTTCGGTGCCGCGAGCCTGGCGTTGAGCTCGTGCGGGGAGGAGGTGCAGCCGCCCGAGCAGGAGATCGGTGTCGTGCTGCCGGAGCCGGAGACCAAGCACTACGAGCCGGCCTGCAACACCCGGGCCGCGGTCAGGCCGTGCCCCGAGAAGAAGTCCCGGTCCGGCACCGGCACCCGCAACCGGATGGAGTTCGAGGACGAGTTCGTCCTCGGCAGGTGAGGCCCGGGATCCGGACCTCACCCCTTCCCGTGCCAGGAGTCCCAGAGCGCGGCGTACGACCCGCCGGCGGCGACGAGGTCGTCGTGTGAACCGAACTCCGAGATCAGCCCGTCCTCGACCACCGCGACCCGGTCGGCGTCGTGGGCGGAGAAGAGGCGGTGGGCGATCGCGATGACCGTACGTCCCTCCAGCACTGCTGCGAGCGAGCGTTCGAGGTGCCGGGCCGCGCGAGGGTCGATGAGCGAGGTGGCCTCGTCGAGCACGAGGGTGTGCGGGTCGGCGAGCACCAGCCGCGCGAGGGCGATCTGCTGCGCGTGGGCAGCCGTCACGCTGCGCCCGCCGGAGCCGATGACCGTCTCCAGCCCGGCGGGCAGCGTGGCCACCCACTCGTGCGCGTCCACCGCCTCGAGCGCGGCGTGGACCTCCTCGTCGGTCGCGTCCGGTCGCGCCAGGATGACGTTCTCGCGCAGCGTGCCGACGAAGACGTGGTGCTCCTGCGTCACCAGCGCGACGTGGCCGCGCAGGTCGCCGAGGGGCAGCTCGACCAGGCCGACGTCGCCGACGGTCACCGCCCCGGTGCGCGGCGGGTGGATGCCGGCGAGCAGCCGGCCCAGCGTGGACTTGCCCGCCCCGGACGGGCCCACCATCGCGATCCGCTCACCCACGCCGACGTCGAGGTCGACGCCGTGCAGCACGTCGCGGCCCTCGACGTAGGAGAACCTCACGTCCTCGGCGTCGAGCTTCTCCGAGGACGGGACGCGACCGGAGACCGAGCGGTCGTCGGGCACCTGCGCGACGCCCAGCAGGCGGGAGAGGGCGGCAGCGCCGAGCTGGAGCTCGTCGAGGATGGACACGATCCGGTCGACGGGGTCGATGAGCATCTGGACGTAGAGCGTCGCGGTCGTGACCTCGGCGAGCGAGACCTCGCCGCGCGTGTAGAGCCAGCCGCCGAAGAGCAACGTGCCGACCACCGGCAGGAGGTAGCTCAGCTCCATGCTCGGGAAGAAGACCGTCCGCAGGCGGAGGGTGTACTTCTCCGCGGTGAACGACGCGGCGCAGTCCTCGTCGCACATCTGCACGCGCTTCGGGCCGAGCCCGAGCGCCTCGACGGTGCGTGCCCCCTCGACGGTCTCGGACATCGTGGTCGTGATCTGGGAGTAGGACGCGGTCTCGGCGAGGTAGCCGTCCTTGGCGCGGGCGAGGTACCACCGCAGGCCGATCACGAGCGGCGGCAGCGCGAGCAGGCAGGGCAGCGCGACCCACCAGCCCACGCTGAGCGCCGCGGCGAAGGTCAGCACGGCGGAGACGACCGCGATGGTCCACTCGGGCAGCGCCCACCGCACCGACCATCCCAGCCGGTCGATGTCGGATCCCGTACGGGTCAGCAGGTCGCCGGAGCCCGCGGCCTCGACGGTGCCGACCGGGAGCGCGAGAGTGTTGGCGACGAAGTCCTCGCGGAGCTCGGCCAGCACCAGCTCACCCATCACCTGGGAGCGGTAGCGGGCGAAGCGGGTCAGCACCGACTGCAGCACGAGGAAGACCGCGAGCCAGATGACGATCTCGTCGACGTGGGCGCGGGTCGTCCCTTCCTCGACCGCCTCGACGAGGCCGCCGAGCAGCCGCGGGGCAGCGAGCGCGGTGAGTGCCGCGAGCACGTGCAACCCCAAGGCTGTCCACAGGAGGCGGGGGTGGCGGTGCGCGACCTGGCCGACATAGCGGCGTACGGCCCTACCGTCGGCGATCGGGAGCCGGGTCGTCACACTCACAGGACCGCCTCCACGTCTCGTACGACGACGCGGCGGTAGGCCGGCAGGTCGCCGAGCAGCTCCGCGTGGGTGCCCACGGCGACGACCCGCCCGTCCACCAGGAACGCCACCTCGTCGACGGCGTCCAGCAGCAGCGGGCTCACCGTGGTGACGACCGTGGTGCGACCGGCGCGGTGGGCACGCAGACGGTCGGCGATCCGGGCCTCGGTGTGGGCGTCCACCGCGCTGGTCGGCTCCACCAGGACCAGGATCTCGGGGTCGGCGGCGAGCGCACGGGCCAGCACGAGGCGCTGGCGCTGGCCCCCGGAGAAGGAGCGGCCCTTCTCGGTGACGACGGAGTCGAGGCCATCGGGCAGCGCTTCGAGGATGTCCTCGGCCGACGCGGTGAACAGGGCCTTCTCGACGTCGCCGTTGCCACGCTCGTCGATCCGGTCGGCCAAGCGGCCGGCGAACAGCGCGGCCCCGGTGTCGGACACCATGATCCGCTCGCGGACGTCCGCGTGGCGCATCGACGTGAGGGACACGCCGCCGAGCGAGACCTCGTCGTCCTGCTCGGCCGCGCAGAGTCCGAGGCGGTCGGCGAGCAGGGCCGAGTCGTCGGGCTGCTCGCACACGATCGCGGTCAGCAGCCCCGACCGGACCCGCAGGCCCGAGCGGGCGTCCACCAGCTCGGCACCGGCGGGGGGCGGGGTGGCCGGCGAGACGGGCTCGACGACGTCCGGCTCCAGCGACAGCACGCGGCACACGCGCGAGGCGGCGACCCGGCCGCGGATCAGCTTGTTGGCGAACTCGGTCGCGGTGCGCAGCGGCAGCATCAGGAACGCGGAGTAGCCGTAGAACGCGACGAGCTCACCCGCCGTGATCGCACCGGTGACCGCCTGGCGCGCGCCCAGCCAGACCACGAGCACGACGAAGATGCCGGGCAGGAAGACCTGCAGGGCGTCGAGGACGGACTGCAGCTTCGCGACGTTGACCGCCGCGGTCCGGGTCGCCTGGGACTCGCGCCGGTAGCGGTCGAGGAACACGCCCTCGCCGCCGATCCCGCGCAGCACGCGGAGCCCTCCGACGATGTCGGTGCCGGTGTTGGAGAGGTCGGAGCGCATCTGTCGCTCGGTGGCGCTGCGCGCCTGGAGCGGCTTGAGGATCGGCCCCATCACCAGCATCAGGAGCGGCACGCCGAGCAGCACGACCAGCCCCAGCTGGACCGAGGTGCTGAGCAGGATCGAGGAGACGAGGAAGAACGAGACGATCGCGCCGGCGAAACGGGCGGTCACGTCCATCACGTTGCCGATGTGGTCGAGGTCGGTGGTGCCGATCGCGATGACCTCGCCGGTGCTGACCTTGCGTGGCAGCGAGCCGCCCAGCCGCACGGACTGGCGGGTCGTGAGCTGCACGATCCGGTAGGACGCGGTCAGCCAGTTGGTGACGGCGAAGCGGTGCCGCATGATCCCGGTGACCGCCTGGAGCAGGCCGATCGCGAGCATTGCGCCGGCCCAGAGCAGCAGCTGCTGCTGGTCCTTGTCGGCGACGCCGCGATCGATGGCGCGGCCGAGCACGGCGGGCATCACCGCCTGGCACGACATCCAGACGATCCCGAACGCCATGCCCCCGAGCATCGTGTGCCACTGATGCCTGGCCAGCCACCACAGCAGCCGGCCGGGAGAGCGGTCGTCCGCGACGCCAGGGTCGGGGACGGGGAGAGTGCGCACCGGTCCGATCCTAGATTTCGCAGGCCGGTGCGCACGAATCCTTTACGGCCGTCGTTCAGGTCGCCACGTCGGTCACCCGGAGAGCCCCGGGATCCTGGACGTGATGCCGTCGAGGACGCTGGACGGGCGCTGCTCCTCGCCGGCTTGGGCGCTCACCACGACGAGGGCGCCCGTCAGTGCCGGGACGGCCCACTGCAGCATGCGGAGCTGGCGTTGTGCCGCGGCGACGTCGGCGGGGGTGCCGGTGGTGGGCTCGGTGCCCGAATCGGCGGGCACGTCGGTCTGTTCGGACACGCGTCGGCCCAGGACCCGGCTGTACGCCGTCACGCCGAGCGCGGCCGCAGTCAGGCCGGTCTTGACCATCGTGGTGCGCAGGGCGCCCTTCTGGGCAGCGACGCGACCTGCGTCGGAGCCGAGCATCCCGAGGCTGCCGAGGACGTGTGCGCCGATGGCGGCTGCGTTCACCGGTGTCCACCGGTCCCAGCCGACGTTGGCGACGGCACCGGTGCGGCTCGGCGAGTCGGCCTCCGCCGCGGCCGGGTTGAGGGCGATCGCGTTGGCAAGCGTGCCGCCGAACCAGGCGGCCAGGCCGACGTCGTGGAGCGAGCGGGACAGGGTGTTCGTGGACATGGATCCTCCGGGGGAACGGGTCTGCTGACCGCGCTCCGTACCCCGTGCGTCCGGCGTCATGCCCTCTAGCGGCCGAGGTCGGGCACCACCTCCGCGCCGGGCAGGTCGGCCAGCAGCCGGCCGGGGACGAGGAGCTTGGAGCGGCGTACGCCACTGCCGATCACGACGACCGGCTCCTCGAGCAGCGCGTCGTGCACCAGGACCCGCCAGCCGTCGGGGAGCCCGAGCGGGGTGATGCCGCCGTACTCCATGCCGGTGTCCGCCACGGCCCGCTCCATCGGCAGGAACGACGCCTTGCGCACGTCCAGCAGCTTGCGCACGAGCGTGTTGACGTCGGCACGGGTGTCGGCACGGACCACGCAGGCGGCGATCCGCTCGTCACCGGCCCGCACGCCCGCGACGACCACGCAGTTGCCGCCGGCGGTCATCGGGATGTCGTACGCCTCGCTCATGGCCGCGGTGTCCGCGAGGTCCGGATCGATGTCCACCACGGCGACGTCGGCGGCACCCGGCCACGTGGCGAGCGCGGCGGCGACGGGTGCGGCCACCAGCTCCGGGTGCGCCGTCGCGGGCAGCGAGGTCAGGGTCGGGAAGCTCGGGAGGGTCACGCGGTCATCATGCGGCATTCACCCGGCCGTCACCGGGAGGCCCCGTGGGGCGTGCACGCTCACGGCATGACGGTGACCCGCGAGGCGCTGAGCTCGGCCCCGTCGTTGGTCCTCACGCCCGCCGTGGTTGCGCACCGCGGCGCCAGCGGGCACCGTCCCGAGCACACCCTCGAGGCCTACCGGACCGCCATCCGGATGGGCGTCGACGACATCGAGCTGGACCTCGTCGCCACCCGCGACGGGGTGCTGGTCGCCCGCCACGACCTGGAGCTCAGCACGACGACCGACGTCGCGCGTCGTGCCGAGCTCGCCCACCTGCGCCGCACCCTGACCGTCGACGGAGTGGCACAGCGCGGCTGGTTCGTGCAGGACTTCACGCTGGCCGAGCTCAAGACGCTCGCGACGCGCGAGCGGATGCCCGGGACCCGTCCCGGCAACACGGCGTACGACGGTGCCGAGGGCGTGCCCACGCTGACCGAGGTGCTGGCCATGGTCGGCGCGGAGTCGGCCCGCCGAGGACGCCCGGTCGGGGTGCTGCTCGAGCTCAAGCACGCCACCCACCACGACCGGATCGGGCTGCCGCTCGACGTGCCGCTGCTGCGCGAGCTGTCGCGCCACGGGCTCGACCATCCGTGGGCGCGGGTCACGCTGATGTCGTTCGAGACCCGGATCCTGCGCCGCCTCGCGGGCCGGACGCGGCTGCCGATCGTGCAGCTCATCGAGACCCGGCAACGGCATCCGGCCGACCTCGTGGCGGCCGGCGATCCCCGCACCTACGGCGACCTGCTCACCCCGGACGGCCTGGCGTGGGTCGACGACTACGCCGACGGCATCGGCCCGCACACCTCCCTCGTGCTGCCCCGCGACGGCCGGGGCGCGATCGACGCTCCCTCGACGGTGGTCCGCGACGCGCACCGGCGCGGACTCACGGTGCACGCCTGGACGGTGCGCGGGGAGAACCGGTTCCTGCCGACCAACCTGCGCAGCGGTGCGGCGCCCGACGCCCTCGGTGACATGGCGGGCGAGGTGAGGGCGCTGCTCGCGGCAGGCGTCGACGGGGTCATCACCGACCATCCCGAGATGGCACTGGCAGCCCTTCGGGAGTCGGTCGCCACGGTCGGTCGCTGAGCCGACACGGAGCGTTCACCGGGACGTGCGCCGGGTGACTCCTCGGCTGGGTTGGCTCGAGGCATGACACCTCGGACGACACTCTCCGTTCCCCTGGCCGCCGTCGCCCTGTCGGTGACCGCCACCGTCGCCTCGATCTCGGCACCTGCCGTCGCCGCTCCTGCCGAGGCGACCGAGCCCTCCCTCGTGGAGCCGGTCCTCATCGGCCACCGCGGCGCGTCGGGCTACCGCCCCGAGCACACGCTGGCCGCCTACGAGCTCGCCATCGCCCAGGGCGCCGACTACATCGAGCCCGACCTCGTCTCGACGAAGGACGGCGTCCTCGTCGCGCGCCACGAGAACGAGATCGGCGGCACCACGGACGTCGCCGACCACCCCGAGTTCGCCGACCGGAGGACCACGAAGGTCATCGACGGCCGCGCGGTCACCGGCTGGTTCACCGAGGACTTCACCTTCCAGGAGCTGCGGACGCTGCGCGCCAAGGAGCGGCTGCCGCAGGTGCGCCCCGACAACACCGCGTACGACGGCCAGGAGCCGATCCCGTCCCTCGACCAGGTGATCAAGCTGGCGCGGCGCGAGGGTGTCGGGATCTATCCCGAGACCAAGCACCCGACCTACTTCGACTCCATCGGGCTCTCGCTCGAGGAGCCGCTGGTGGCGGCGCTGGAGAAGCGGCACTGGGACGACGCCGACGACCCGGTGATCATCCAGTCGTTCGAGACCGCCAACCTGCGGGACCTCGACGGCATGGTCGACGTGCCGCTGGCGCAGCTGGTCGACGGCACCGGGAGTCCCTACGACCTGGTCGTCGCCGGCGACCCGCGCACCTACTCCGACCTCGTCACGCCTGCCGGGCTGGCCTGGATCGCGTCGTACGCCGACGGCGTGGGCGTCCACAAGGACCGGGTGCTGCCGCGGACCGCGGGCGCCACGACCGCGCCGAGCGCCGTCGTCGGCGACGCCCACGAGCAGGGCATGGTCGTCCACGTCTGGACCCTGCGCCGCGAGAACCAGTTCATGGCCACGAACTTCCGGGTCGGCACCGACCCCAACGCGCCCGGTGACCTGGCGGCCGAGGCGCGCGCCTTCCTCGAGGCCGGCGTCGACGGGATCTTCACCGACAACCCCGACGTCGTGGCGGCGGTGCTCGTGGAGCAGCAGGAGGCCGGCTGACCCGATCACCGGCGTACTCTCGGACCGTGACGCACACCCTGCCCGACACGGCCACCTCAGCCGCCCTGCTGCAGCGGATCCGCGAGTCCGTGATCGGCGACGACCAGGTGATGCACGGCCCCTACGGTCCGCGCCGGGTCACCTACGCCGACTACACCGCCTCGGGTCGCAGCCTGACCTTCATCGAGGACTTCATCCGCGAGGAGGTGCTGCCGGCCTACGCCAACACCCACACCGAGGCGAGCGGCACCGGGCTGCAGACGACCCGGCTCCGGGAGGACGCGCGACGCATCATCCGCGAGGGCGTCGGCGGCGACGAGGAGACGGTCGTGGTCTTCTGCGGGTCGGGCAGCACCGCGGCCATCGACAAGCTGATCGGCATCCTCGGCCTGCGCATCCCCGCCGGCCTCGACGACCAGTACGACCTCAGCGCGGCGATCCCGGCAGACCAGCGCCCGGTGGTCTTCATCGGTCCGTTCGAGCACCACTCCAACGAGATCCCGTGGCGCGAGACGATCGCCGACGTCGTCACCATCCACGAGGACGCCGACGGCCGAGTCTCTCTCGAGCACCTGGCCGAGGAGCTCGACCGCCACGCCGACCGGCCCCTGAAGATCGGGTCGTTCTCCGCCGCCTCCAACGTGACCGGCATCGTCACCGACACCGAGGGTGTCGCCGACCTGCTCCACCGGCACGGCGCCCTCAGCTTCTGGGACTTCGCGGCCTGCGCCCCCTACGTCGACATCGAGATGTACGGACCGGGCAGCTCCTACAAGGACGCGATCTTCATCAGCCCGCACAAGTTCATCGGGGGCCCCGGCACCCCCGGCGTGCTGGTCGTGCGGCGTGAGCTGATGACCAACCGGGTGCCGGTCGTGCCCGGCGGCGGCACCGTCATGTACGTCAACCCGACCGAGCACCGCTACCTCGACGACAAGGCCCATCGCGAGGAGGGCGGCACACCCGCCATCGTGGAGTCGATCCGCGCCGGCCTGGTCTTCCAGCTCAAGCACGCGGTCGGGGTGGAGACGATCCAGGCCCACGAGGAGGAGATGCTGAGCCGGGCCGTCGAGGCCTGGAGGGCGGAGCCGACGCTCCAGATCCTCGGCAACCTGGCCTCACAGCGGCTCTCGATCGTCTCCTTCGTGGTGAAGGCGCCCGACGGCTCCTACCTCCACCACAACTTCGTCGTCGCGCTGCTCAACGACCTCTTCGGCATCCAGACCCGCGGCGGCTGCTCGTGCGCCGGCCCCTACGGCCACCGGCTGCTCCACATCGACCTCGCCACCAGCCACCAGTTCGAGGCCCAGATCGCGACCGGCTGCGAGGGCATCAAGCCCGGCTGGGTGCGGGTGAACTTCAACTACTTCGTCGACGAGGAGGTCTTCACCTACGTCGTGGAGGCCGTCCGGCTCGTGGCGCGGGAGGGCTGGCGGCTCCTGGGCGACTACCGCTTCGACCCCCTGACGGGACTGTGGCACCACCGCACCGGCGCCGTGGAGCCGCCGCTGCGCCTGGCCGACGTGTCCTACGCCGACGACGGCACGATGACCTGGCCCTCGCACACGACGACGGCCCCCGTCTCGGTGCTCCGGGAGCACCTCGACGAGGGCCGCGCGATCATGGCTGCCGCGTCTCCTCCGGACTGGTCGGACACCGCCCACCTGAGTGCCGACTTCGACGACCTGCGGTGGTTCGCCCTGCCGGCCTGCTCGCTCGCTTAGGGCTTGCGTGAGGGCCACACCGTGGCCGCGAGCCCGGCGGCACCGGCGGCGATCCACGGGATCGGCATCAGCCACCGCAGCTCGTCGGTCTCCACCACGTCCCCCTGGACGAGGGCCCACACCAGCACCATCCCGGCGAAGGCCACGCCCATCACGAGGTGGGTGATGTTGACCGGGTGCCGGCCGGACGGCTTGTCGGGCGCGTCCAGCGGACCGGTCATCGGCTCGTCATAGCCGTACACGTCCGTGTCGTACGAGCTGTCGTACGAGCTGTCGGGGCTGCTGTTCTCGGTCATCTCAGGCTCCTCAGTGGACTTCGCGGACGAGGATCTCGCCGACGCCCAGGTCGATGGTGATGGTCATGGCGGGTGCCTCGGCGCCGCCGTCGCGGAAGCCGTCGACGCTGATGTCGAAGCCGTCGTTGCGCAGGTCGAAGACCCGGCTGTCGCCGGCCACGACCTCGGTCCTGACCGCCACGTCCACGCCGTCGGGCACCAGGACCTCGACCTTGCCGCCCACACCGTCGATGGTGATGTCGCGGCCGTCGAGGCCGTCCACGTCGGAGATGCCGGACATGTCCAGCACGAACTCGCCGCCGCCGAAGTCGTAGGCGTCCCGCACCTCGCCGGCGCTGGCGGGCCGGTAGTTGTAGTGGTCGTCGGGGAAGTGGCTGCCGGCGGTCGCGCCGGCGGTCACGAGCGCGGCGACGACTCCCAGGGCGATGAGTCCCCCGGCTCGGCCCCAGAACGCCCCGACGACCAGCATCGTCGCGATGATCCCGAGCGCGAGCGCCGGGTAGGCGCTGTCGGCCACCGGTGCCCCCGCCAGGTCGACGACGCCCAGGACGCCCTCGGCGAGCGCGATGAGCGCCAGCGTGAAGAAGAACAGGATCGGTCCGCGGCGGCGCGGGTTGCGCGGCTGGCGGACCCCACGCGGCTCCCGGGCGTACGACGTCGGCGGCATCCAGGTGCCCTCGGCTCCGGGCTGTCCCGCGGCCGCCTCGCCGGCGTACGTGGGCGACTCGTGGCCGTAGCCGCTGTCGTAGCCGTAGCCATATCCGTTGCCAGGGCCCGACGATGGCTTGTCCTTGCGGTTGAGGAACCAGACGACGACCGCGGCGACGATCGCCAGCGGCCACGGGAACCAGAAGGCGCCGGCCCAGTCGCCGACCGCGCACAGGAGCGCCAGGACGCCGACTCCGGCCAGCGCCAGCGAACGGCTCCGCTGGTCCAGGCCGAGCGGCTCGTCGTCGGTGCCCTCCTCTGGCACGAGGATCCAGGCGCCGATGTAGGCGAGCAGGCCGGCACCTCCGAAGAACACCGCCACCACCAGCGCGACGCGGACGATGATCGCGTCGATGTCGAGGTGGCGGGCGATCCCGCCGGCGACCCCCGCGATGCGGCGGTCGGTGACGCTGCGGCGCAGGCGGGAGAGGTCCTTCATCTCCTCGCGGCTGACACGGGGCCCGGACGCCGGCGGCTGGCCGCTCGGCGGTGTGGGGTGCTCGGAGGTGGGGCTGGCGTTGTCCATGGCTCAACTCTCGCCGCCAGGGTCGGGACGCACCATCGGGGAGAGCCCTGATTCGCGGGACATTCGCGGGGGACCGGCTCAGGGTCGGGCCGGGGTCAGTCCTCATGGTCGCGCACGTCCGTGCCTGCGACGATGGAGTCACGATGGCCCACCTCAGCTCCCCTCACCACCCGCCGCCCACCAGGCGACCGGGCGCTTCGCGGCGCGCCTACCGCGACACCTCCGCACCGATCGCGGGCGGGGTCGCAGCAGGCCTGGCGGTCCACCTCGCGGTGCCGGTGCTGTGGGTGCGGGGCTTCTTCGTCGCGACCGCCTTCCTCGGCGGCTTCGGCCTGATGCTCTACGCCGGGCTCTGGGTGTTCCTGCCCGCCGACCAGGGATTCGAGGTGAGCGCTCCCGGCCTGGAGAGCGCCACCCGCACCGGCAAGCGCCCGGGCCGGCGGTCGCGGCTGCGCGACGCCGGGCCGGCGATCGCGCTGGGCGCGCTGTTCTTCGGCGTCGTGCTCGGCTTCGAGGGGATCTTCGGCCAGGGCGCGCTGTTCTGGCCGGTCGTGCTCGGCGTCGCGGGCATCGCGCTGCTCTGGCGGCAGGCCGACGAGGCCCAGCGCGAGCGCTGGATCGACTCGTCCGGTCGCATCGACCCGTTCCGCGCCGTCTTCGGCAACGGCGGCTGGGCGGCGTACGGACGTATCGCCGCCGGCCTCGGCCTGATCGTCACCGCCCTCCTCGTCTTCGCCGTGGCTGCCGGGCAGGCGACCTTCGCCGTGCCGGTGCTGGTGGCCGGCCTGCTCGGCCTGCTCGGCCTGGCGATCGTGGTCGGGCCGTGGGCCGTGCGGCTCATCAACGACCTCGGTGCCGAGCGTGCCGAGCGGGTCCGCACCCAGGAGCGGGCCGACATGGCGGCCCACCTGCACGACTCGGTGCTCCAGACCCTCGCCCTGATCCAGAAGAACGCCCATGACGCCACCACCGTCGCCCGCCTCGCCCGATCGCAGGAGCGTGACCTGCGCCGGTGGCTGTTCGAGGAGGACACCACCGACGCGACCACGCTCGCCGGCGCCCTCAAGGAGATGGCCGCCGACGTGGAGACCCAGCACCCCGTGGTGGTCGACGTGGTCACGGTCGGCGACTGTGACCTGACCGAGTCGCTGCGACCTGTCGTGCACGCCGCCCGTGAGGCGGTGGTCAACGTCGCCAAGCACGCCGGCACCCAGCGCGCCGACGTCTACGCCGAGACCTCTCCCACCGCCGTGGACGTCTTCGTCCGCGACCGCGGAGCCGGCTTCGACGTCGACGCGGTGGCGACGGACCGCCAGGGCGTCCGCAACAGCATCGTGGACCGGATGTCCCGGCACGGCGGGAGCGCGGACGTACGCTCGGCCCCCGGCGAGGGCACCGAGGTCCGACTGCACATGCCCCGCACCAGTACCCGTGAGCACGACGAGGAGAACCGATGAACCAGCCCCCCGCCTCCGAGGGACCCGTGCGCGTCGTCCTGGTGGACGACCACGCGATGTTCCGCGCCGGGGTCCGTGCCGAGCTGGCCGCCGCCGGGGCGGGAAAGGTCGAGGTCGTCGGTGAGGCGGCCGACGCCGACGCGGCGATCGGGGTCGTCCACGAGCTGCAGCCCCAGGTCGTGCTGCTCGACGTGCACCTGCCCGGAGGTGGCGGCGTGGAGGTGATGCGTCGCCAGCCCTCGCCCGACACGCTCTACCTCGCGCTGTCCGTCTCCGACGCAGCCGAGGACGTCATCGGCACGATCCGCGGCGGCGCGCGCGGCTACGTCACCAAGACCATCACCGGTCCCGAGCTGGTCGACGCGATCACCCGGGTCGCCGGGGGAGACGCGGTCTTCTCGCCGCGACTGGCGGGGTTCGTGCTCGACGCCTTCGCCGGCTCGATCGACGTGTCGGCGGTCGACGAGGACCTGGACCGGCTGACCGAGCGCGAGCGCGAGGTGATGCGCCTGATCGCCCGCGGCTACGCCTACAAGGAGGTCGCCAAGGAGCTCTTCATCTCGGTGAAGACCGTGGAGACCCACATGTCCTCGGTGCTGCGCAAGCTGCAGCTGTCCAGTCGCCACGAGCTCACGAAGTGGGCCAACGACCGACGGCTGCTCTAGCTCGGGGGGGCCGGGCCACCGTCCGCCGCTGGCTAGGGTGTCCGCATGGAGACCCTGCGGCTGGTGTTGCTGTTCGTGCACGTCCTCGGATTCGCGGCCCTGCTCGGCGGTCTCCTGGTGCAGGTGCGCGAGGACACCAAGGTGGTCAACCCGGTGATGCGCGACGGCATCGGTACGGCGTTCCTCGCCGGGCTGCTGCTGGTGGGGGTGCTGGAGAGCCTGGGGAGCCCCGACCACGCCAAGATCGGCGTGAAGTTCGCCATCGGCCTGGTCATCCTGGTGCTGGTGATGGCCAACATGCGCAAGCCGAGCATCCCCCAGGGGCTCTACTTCGGCCTGCTGGTGCTGACGATCGCCAACATCGCGGTGGCCGTGTTCTGGTCGCCCGTCCACGCCTGATCCCACGCCTGATCCCTGGCCTGTCACACCTCCCGCATAGGGTTGGGACGCGATGAGTCCCACTGATGCCCCCGCCGATCGAGCCCTGATCGACCACCCCCTCCTCGAGGGCCTCAACGACCCCCAGCGGGCGGCCGTGACGCACTCCGGTGCCCCGCTGCTGGTGGTCGCCGGCGCCGGCTCGGGCAAGACACGCGTGCTGACCCGGCGCATCGCCTGGCTGATCAACGAGCGCAAGGCGCACCCCGGCTCCATCCTGGCGATCACCTTCACCAACAAGGCCGCGGCCGAGATGAAGGAGCGGGTCGAGGAGCTGGTCGGCAAGCGGGCCAGGATCATGTGGGTCTCGACCTTCCACTCCGCCTGCGTGCGCATCCTGCGCAAGGAGATCGACCGGGTCGGCTTCAAGTCCAGCTTCTCCATCTACGACGCCGCGGACTCCAAGCGACTGATGACGCTGGTGCTGCGCGACCTCGAGCTCGACCCCAAGCGCTACCAGCCCAACGCCGTCCTCAACTGGGTCTCCGACCAGAAGAACGAGCTCCGCGACGCTGAGGACGCCGCCAAGGAGGCGCGCAACGGCTTCGAGGAGGCCTACGCCTCGGCCTACACCCACTACCAACGCCGGCTGCGCGAGGCCCACGCGCTCGACTTCGACGACCTGATCATGACGACGGTCCACCTGCTCCAGGCGTTCCCCGATGTGCGCGAGAACTATCGCCGCCGGTTCCGCCACGTGCTGGTGGATGAATACCAGGACACCAACCACGCCCAGTACAGCCTGATCCAGCAGCTGTGCGGGGAGTCCTTCGAGGAGCTCGGGGCGGAGGCGGAGCGCGTCGAGCCGAGCGAGCTGATGGTCGTCGGTGACGCCGACCAGTCGATCTACGCCTTCCGTGGCGCCGACATCCGCAACATCCTCGACTTCGAGAAGGACTTCCCCAACGCCACGACGATCCTGCTGGAGCAGAACTACCGCTCCACCCAGACCATCCTGACCGCGGCCAACTCGGTCATCGGCAACAACCGCGGCCGCAAGCCCAAGCGGTTGTGGACCGACGCGGGGGCGGGAGAGCGGATCGTCGGCTACGTCTCCGACGACGAGCACGACGAGGCGCGGTTCGTCAGCGAGGAGATCGACCGGCTCGTCGACGAGAGCAGTCTCCGTCCCGCCGACGTCGCGGTCTTCTACCGCACCAATGCGCAGTCCCGCGTCTTCGAGGAGGTGTTCATCCGCACCGGCCAGCCCTACAAGGTCGTCGGAGGGGTGCGCTTCTACGAGCGCAAGGAGGTCCGCGACGCGCTGGCCTACCTCCGGATGCTGGTCAACACCGCCGACGAGATCTCGCTGCGCCGTGTGCTCAACACCCCCAAGCGCGGCATCGGCGAGCGCGCCGAGGCCTGCATCGCCGCGCTGGCCGAGCGCGACCGGGTCACGTTCTGGGAGGCGCTGACCCGCGCCGCCGACGCCCCGGGCCTGGCCACCCGCAGCCTCAAGAACATCGAGGCCTTCGTGGCGATGGTGCAGGAGCTGCAGTCGATGGTCGAGGCCGACGAGCGGCCCGACGTCATCCTCGAGTCGGTGCTGGAGCGCTCGGGCTACCTCACCGAGCTGGAGGCCAGCGACGACCCGCAGGACGGCACCCGCGTGGAGAACCTCGCCGAGCTCGTCGCCGTCGCGCGCGAGTTCGCCGAGGACCCCCAGCCCGGGCCCAGCGCCGATCCCGCCGACGTCGAGGCCGGCACGGTCGCGGTGGGCCTCGGCGACTTCCTCGAGCGGGTGGCACTGGTGGCCGACGCCGACTCGATCCCCGACACCCCGGACGGCGACGACTCCGGAGTGGTCACCCTCATGACCCTCCACACCGCCAAGGGCCTCGAGTTCCCGGTCGTGTTCCTCACCGGGTTGGAGGACGGCGTCTTCCCGCACCAGCGCTCGCTGGGCGACCAGCCCGAGCTGGAGGAGGAGCGCCGGCTGGCCTACGTCGGACTGACGCGCGCCCAGAAGCGCCTCTACATCTCACGGGCGCTGGTCCGCTCCGCGTGGGGCGCCCCGAGCCACAACCCCGCCAGCCGATTCCTCGACGAGCTGCCGGTCGACCTCGTGGACTGGCGCCGCACCGCAGCCGAGCAGACGCGCTGGGGTCGCCCCGACCTGACCGGGGGTGGCTCCTCCCGCCTCGGTACGCCGACCGACGCCGGTCGCCGCAACTTCTCCACCGCGGCGATGCGGGCCGATGCAGCGGCGAAGGCCAAGCCGGCGCGGGAGATCCCGAGCCTGGCGCCGGGGGACCGCGTCGTGCACGACTCCTTCGGCATGGGCACCGTCGTGGCCGTCGACGGGGTCGCGGAGAAGTCCGTGGCGTCGATCGACTTCGGGTCCGAGGGCGTCAAGCGACTGCTGCTGCGCTACGCCCCGGTGGAGAAGCTGTAGCGGAGAAGCGGTGGATCAGGGAACGATCCCGTGCTCCACGAAGGCCTGGAACGGGTCGACGGGGCCGCCGCCACCCGGGCGGACCTCGAGGTGCAGGTGGGAGCCGGTCACGTTGCCGGTCGCGCCGACGGTGCCGATGACCTCGCCGCCGTTGACGCGGTCACCGACGGCGACGTAGATCGCGGTCTGGTGGCAGTACCAGATCTCGGTGCCGTCATCCAGCGTCACCACGGTCTTGTTGCCGTAGGCGCCGTCGTAGCCGGTCTGGGTGACGGTGCCGTTGGCGACCGCGATGATCTTGTCACCGGAGTTGGCGTTGAAGTCCAGGCCGGTGTGATAGCTGGCCCAGAGGCCGTACTGACCGAAGGTCGCGGTGATCTGGTAGCTGCCGAGGGGGAGAACCCACTTGTTCTCCTTGATCTTCGCGGCCTGCTTCTCGGCGGCCTGGCGCATCTCGGAGAGCTTCGCCTCACGCTCGGCCACCTGCTTCTCAGCCAGGGCGATGAGCTCGGGGTCGGTCTCCTCGCCACCGGAGTCGCGGGTGTGGTCGCGGCTGACGACGGCGCCGCGGCGCGACAGGGCCTGACCGGCGGTGGTGCCTATGGACCCGGCTGCGTCGAGAGACCCCCCGGTGGACGTCAGCGCAGTAGCGCCTGCGCCCGAGGCCGTGACGGCCCCACCTGCGGAGATGGCGAGCACGGCGACGCCTGCCACGAGGGGCAGGGAAGGCACGCTGCGGACCATGGAGCGGCGAGGCGGCGTAGCGGCACGTCGCTTGCCGGTCACGGGTGCAGCCGATGCCGAGGTGCGTCGCTTGGGAGCACGCTCCGCTCGGTGGTTGCCCATAGGGGTGGTTACCAATCTGCCGGGTCAGGGGGGTGGGTCGGCAAGACCGCGCATGACTGTAACGGAAAGATCACGGGAAAGTGCAACCCGCGAGGCAACTAGTTGAAAATCGCAGGTCAGGCGCCTGTCTTCATCCTCAGGGGTGGACTGTGCGGGCGGCCCGGTAGCGCTCGAGGGCCTCTCGTCGCTCGTCGCCGTGGTCCACGATGCGCAGCGGGTAGTCCCGCTCGTAGCCCAGGTGGGAGGTCCAGGGCTCGTGCACCGTCGCGCCGGGGAGGTGGTCCAGCTCGGGCACCCAGCGGCGCACGTAGTCACCCTGGGGGTCGAACCTCTTGCCCTGGCTGACCGGGTTGAAGACCCGGAAGTAGGGGGACGCGTCGGTGCCGGTGCCGGCCACCCACTGCCAGCCGTGGTTGTTGGACGCGACGTCACCGTCGATGAGGAGGTCGAGGAAGTGCCGCGCGCCGACGGGCCACCACACGTGCAGGTCCTTGGTGAGGAACGACGCGGTGATCATCCGGACCCGGTTGTGCATCCAGCCCGTGTCCAGCAGCTGCCGCATCCCGGCGTCGACGATCGGGTAGCCGGTGGTGCCGGTGCGCCAGGCCTCGACGGCGTCCTCGGGGTCGTCGTACCTCATGCCCTTCAGCGCGGGCCTGAGGTCGGCCCACGCCGAGGCGGGGTGGTGCCACAGCACGTCGGCGTAGAAGTCGCGCCAGCAGAGCTCGGTCGCGTACGTCGACGCGGGGTCGATGTCGGCCAGCAGGGAGCGCGGGTGGAGCACCCCGAGGTGGAGGTAGGGCGAGAGCCGCGAGGTGCCGTCGTGGTCGGGCCGGTCGCGCTCGGTCGCGTAGGAGTCGAGCCCGTCGCGCCGGAAGTCGTGCCAGCGGCGCCAGGCGGCGTCCTCCCCGGCCGCGGGCAGGGCGACGGGGGCGTCGGCGATCGCCTCCTCCAGCAGGGCGAGCGCCCGGCCGTCCGGCTCCGGCGCCTCGAGGTCGGGGGAGCGCGGCGTGGGGGCGGGCTCGGACCAGCCGCGGTCGCGCCAGGCGCGGGCGAAGGCGGTGAAGACCTGATAGGGGTCGCCGCTGCCGTTGCGCACCACCCCCGGCCCGACGGCGTACGGCGACCCGGTCGCCACCAGCTCGACCTGGGCGCCGACCGCCTCGTCGCGGCGGCGTCCGTAGGGGGTGGTCTCCGCCGACACGTGGACGCGACGGCCGTGGGCGACCCGGGGCACGACGTCCGCGGGGTCGCCGTGGTGGACGGTCAGCGGGATGCGCTCGGCGAGAGCGAGGACGTTGGCGGCCAGCCAGGCCCGGCGCGCCGGGCCGGCTCCGCTCCAGACGGCCGGGTCGACGACGAACAGGGCCGTCACCGATCCGTCCGCGAGGGCCGCGAGGAGCGCCGGGTTGTCCCGCACCCGCAGGTCGCGCCGGAACCACATCACCGCTGAGCTCGAGGTGGCCACGCACGTCAACGTAGCCCGACGGTGGACCATCCGCCCGACCAGCGGGTGGCGACCGGGGTGACCACCGCCACTCGCACCCGATCTCGTGCGACCCACCCGACAGGACTAGTGTGCCGAGAGGAAAATCCCGGGAACTGTTGCATACGAGAAGGACTGGGTACGTCGTGGACCTGATGGAGTTTCAGGCGAAGGAGCTCTTCGCCAAGCATGGAGTGGTCACCACACTGGGTGTGGTCGCCGAGACACCGGAGGCCGCGCGTGCCGCCGCCGAGGAGATGGGCGGAGTCACGGTCATCAAGGCGCAGGTCAAGGCCGGCGGCCGCGGCAAGGCCGGTGGCGTGAAGATCGCCAAGACCGCCGACGAGGCCGAGTCCTACGCCCGCGACATCATCGGGATGGAGATCAAGGGCCTGCGCGTCAACCGCGTGCTGGTCACGCCGGCGACCCCGCCGGTGGAGGAGTACTACTTCTCCTTCCTGCTCGACCGGTCCAACCGCTCCCACCTGTGCATCGCATCGGTCGAGGGCGGCGTGGAGATCGAGGAGGTCGCCAAGACCAACCCCGACGCGGTCAAGAAGATCCCGGTCGACGCCCTGGAGGGCGTGACCCCGGAGAAGGCCGCCGCCATCGTCGACGAGGCCAAGTTCCCGGCCGAGCTGCGCGACCAGGCCATCGAGATGGTCCAGAAGCTGTGGCAGGTCTACGTCGAGGAGGACGCCACCCTGGTGGAGGTCAACCCGCTGGCCCGCCTCGAGGGCGACAAGCTCGAGGCGCTGGACGGCAAGGTCTCCCTCGACGAGAACGCCTCCGAGGTGCGCCACCCCGAGCACGCCCAGTTCGAGATCCGCGAGGAGGCCGACCCGCTCGAGGCGAAGGCCAAGGACAAGGGCCTCAACTACGTCAAGCTCGACGGCCAGGTCGGCATCATCGGCAACGGCGCGGGCCTGGTCATGAGCACGCTCGACGTGGTCGCCTACGCCGGTGAGGCGCACGGCGGCGTCAAGCCCGCCAACTTCCTCGACATCGGCGGCGGCGCCAACGCCCAGGTGATGGCCGACGGCCTCGACGTGATCATCCACGACGAGCAGGTCAAGAGCGTGTTCGTCAACGTCTTCGGCGGCATCACCGCGTGCGACGAGGTCGCCAACGGCATCAAGGGCGCCCTGGAGATCCTCGGCGACGAGGCCACCAAGCCGCTCGTCGTACGCCTCGACGGCAACAACGTCGACAAGGGTCGCGCGATCCTCGACGAGCTCAACCACCCGCTGGTCACCCAGGTCGACACGATGGACGGCGCGGCCGACAAGGCCGCCGAGCTCGCCCACCAGGCCTGAGAGAGAGAAACAGATGTCTATCTACCTCAACAAGGACTCCAAGATCATCGTGCAGGGCATGACCGGCGGGATGGGTGCCAAGCACACCACCCTGATGGTCGAGTCCGGCGCCAACATCGTGGGCGGTGTCAACGCCCGCAAGGCCGGCACCACGGTCGAGCTCGGCGGCAAGGAGCTGCCCGTCTTCGGCACGGTCGAGGAGGCGATGAAGGAGACCGGCGCCGACGTGTCGGTGGCCTTCGTGCCGCCCGCGTTCACCAAGGACGCCTGCATCGAGGCCATCGACGCCGAGATCCCGCTGCTCGTCGTGATCACCGAGGGCGTGCCGGTGCTCGACACCGCCGAGGTGGTCGCCTACCTCGAGGGCAAGTCCACCCGGATGATCGGCCCCAACTGCCCCGGCATCATCACCCCGGACGAGTCCCTGGCCGGCATCACCCCGCACACGATCGCGGGCAAGGGCCCGGTCGGCCTCGTGTCCAAGTCGGGCACGCTGACCTACCAGATGATGTTCGAGCTCAAGGACTTCGGCTTCACCACCGCGATCGGCATCGGCGGTGACCCGATCATCGGCACCACCCACATCGACGCGCTCGAGGCCTTCGAGAACGACCCGGAGACCAAGGCGATCGTGATGATCGGCGAGATCGGTGGAGACGCCGAGGAGCGCGCCGCGGCCTACATCAAGGACCACGTGACCAAGCCGGTCGTCGGCTACGTCGCAGGCTTCACCGCTCCTGAGGGCAAGACCATGGGCCACGCCGGCGCCATCGTCTCGGGCTCCTCGGGCACCGCCCAGGCCAAGAAGGAGGCCCTCGAGGCCGCCGGGGTCAAGGTCGGCAAGACGCCGTCGGAGACTGCTGAGCTGATGCGAGAGATCCTGAACTCGCTCTAGCCCTCGTGCACCCCTGAGCCCGCTCGGTCCAGAGCTCACTCCAGCCGGTCCCGCAGGTCCACGACCTGCGGGGCCGGCTGGCGTCGTTCGGGGCGCTTGGCCTCCCAGAGCATCCGCCACACGACGTGCGCCCCGAGCAGGCGTACGGGCGCGACCGCGTTGAGGCGCGGGGGCGAGGGGAGGGTCGGGCAGGCCGAGCTGGCCAGTGTCGAAGGTATGGACATCTCTCTAGCACCCCGTCTTCGTGAACACGCACATCGCTGGAAGGATCTTCTCGGTGGTCCGGGTGACGTCGTCGGCCTGGTCGGGCAGCGACTCGAGCGACCCCTCGCCGTAGGTGTGCACCATCAGGCGCGCGGAGCCGACCCGGGTGACCTGGAACACCGAGCTGCCGAGGCCGTCGCGATAGGTGAGGCCCATCGTGACGGTGTCGTGGCCGGTGTCTCGGTCGAGGACGGTCCACACCTGGTTCTCGACGCTGCGGCAGTCCGTCGCGGCCTGGCGGATCGCGGCCATCGCGTTGGCGGCCACCTCCGCGTCGGCGTGGACGATCAGCTCGCGCCCGTCGGAGTACTCGGGGCCGTGTGCCCCGGTGACCAGCCGCCGGGTGCCGCCGGCGCTGCCATCGATCGGCCACGCGAGACGGCCGCACATCTCGACGTCGCCGATGCCGTCGCCGTCCGCCGACGGCTCGGCGACCTCGAAGTCGCCTCCGGCGTCGGGGAGCCGGACCGCCAGTGGGAAGTCCTCGGGGATGGCGGGCACGTCGGCGGAGACCGTCTCCGACTCGGTGGGTCCCGTGTCCGGGCTGGTCTCCTCGCTCGCCTCGGGGCTCGGTGGCGACCCGTCGTCGAACATGTCGAGTGCCGCGACGGTCTCGTCCAGGGTGTCGACCGTCTCCGCGACGCCCTCCTCGAGGCCGGCGCCCCTCCACTCGCCGTACGTCGACGTGACCAGCAGCGCGGCTCCGACGGGTACGACGTGGACGACGGTGGCGCCGGGGCCGGGCTCGCCGTCGAACCTGTAGGTCTGGACGAGGGTGGCCGCCGGGGCAGGACCGAAGGGCGACTCACGGACCTCGGTCACGGTCTCCAGGTCTCCCTTACCGGCCCCGCCGCTGCTCGAGGTGGCGCAGGCCGACAGGTCGGCGAAGGCCTCGGCGACGACGGTCGCCTCGTCCGGGTTGCCCAGCAGCACCAGCTCACGGGTGTCGGCGGACTCGCCGCCGCTGTTGTCGGCGACCATCCGGTCGCGGATGCCCAGGCCACGCAGCGGGGCGGTGTCGCAGACCCGCAGGTCGCGGAGTCCGGTGCCGGACCGCGAGGTCGCGATGGTGTCATCGGGCCCACCCATGCCTGCGGTGAGGGGGAATCCGTCGGGGATCTCGGTGCCGGCAGTGGCTTCGTCGGAGGCCTCGCCGGAGGTCTGGTCGCTCTCCGTGCCGTGCCCTGGCCCGGCATCGGACCCGGCGTCGTCCGACGGCCGGTCCCCGCATCCCGCGAGCGCCAGCGCGCACACGAGGGCGACGCCAGACAGCCGCGCGCTGAACCTCATGCCACCTAAGACCCCGCGAGGGGCGAAAAGGTTGCGTCAGGAACGGGTGCGCTCTGCGGCGAGCCGCTCGACGACGCGGCGCGCGAGGGCGACGAAGTCGGTCCGCGACATCGTCATGTTGCGGACCGGGGCGAATCCGAGCTGCGAGACCTCGGTCCCGTCGCGCACGATCGCCATCAGGAACGGGAAGGACTGGCTGTCGTTGAGCTCGAAGGACAGTGCCCACACGGTGAGGTCACTGGCCCGCGACGACGAGGACGTCAGGGTCGTGACGCTGGTGCCGAGGTTGGCCTGCCCGCACTGGCGGATCCGGGTCCGGACGACCTCCACGAACCTGCGGGCGGCGGCGGGCTTCATCGAACCGACAGCCTGGGTGAGGCCCAGCTGGGAGGCGTTGGGGGTCTCGGGGAACAGGAAGGTCCGGGTCCGTGCACGCTTGATGCCCTTGCCGACGAACGTGGTGCGGTCGCAGCGCGTGGAGGCGTAGTTGTTGCGGGCCCGCTCGGGGGCGAGGCCCACCCAGGGGCCGCGGACCGCGGAGACGGGCGGCAGGTCGACGACCGCCAGCAGCCCTCGCGGCGTACCGATGTCGAGCGGGAACGTCGTCCGCGCCCGGGCGCGTCCGGCGCACTCGGCGGCACCCTCCGACCCGCAGAGCGCGTTGACGGCCGCAGCGAGGCCGGTGAGGGTGGCCTTGTCGCTGACCGGCCGGCCCTGGCTGCGTACGACGTTGGTCACCACGAGGCTGCCGGTGCGGGCCACGCCGACCGTGATCGTCGCCGGCGTCCTGCCCCACGAGCGCAGCCGGAAGGTCCGCGCCGCGTCGCCGACGCGCTTGACGGCCCGGGTGGAGAGCAGCTGGGTGCGAGGGTCGGTGCAGCCGGCGTACCAGACCGAGGCGGTCTCGAAGCTCTGGGCGGCCTGGTCCGCGTCGCGGGACATCTCGACGAGCTGGACGGCGGTGGACTCCACGCGCGTCACCCGACGCTTGCGGGTGCGCTCCCTGGCGCCCTTGCCGACCTGGGTGCGCACCACCCGGGTGGCGGACCCCTCCCAGGCGCGGGCCATCGCGGTCACGCCGTCAGGGTCGGAGAAGCGCTCGCGCTGGCACGGTGCCAGCAGCCCGTCCCCGGCGAGGTTGTCGGTGGTCGCGGTCTCGGCCCAGTCCAGGCCGCCGCCGAAGCGGGACATCTGGTCCGCGGAGAGGAGGGCGGTCTCGTCGATGATCGGCTCGCCCGTGGCGGAGTCGGCGGCGTGGACGGTGACCCCCGCGGTGACCTTCTCCTCGCTGAGGCTGGTGGGCTCGGCGTCGGCGCCTGCGGCCACCAGCGAGCCGGTGACCACCAGGGCGGCGGTGGCCAGGCCCGCGCCGACCACAGTGTGCGTACGACGGCGGGCGGCGCCGGCGCGCCGGATCACGGTCGCACGGGGCCAGCGGATCGACTCCAGCGGCCCGGCGAGGTCCCCGAGCAACCGGCGGACCTCGGTGGTGGGCACGTCGCGGTGCAGGGCGAACTGCGAGGTCGCGGTCTGCAGCTCACGCTCGGCGTCGGAGCGGGGCAGGCCCACGGTGCGGGAGATGCCGGACAGCGAGATCGCCGACAGGCCGTTGAGGACCAGCAGCTCGCGCTGGCGGCTGCTGAGCTTGGAGAGCGCGTCCAGCGTGTGGCGAGCCTCGGGATCCAGCGACTTGTCGCGGTGCCAGATGCGGGCGGTGTGCCGACGCCGGGCCCGGCGGAAGGCGAGGGGGCGCACGTAGTCGTCCCGGTCGTCGAGGAGCGCGACCTTGCGCCAGTGGTGCCAGGCGACGACGAAGGCGTCCCGCACAGCCGCCCGCGCGGCCGGGGCGTCACCGGTCAGGGCATAGGCCTCGTGCAGGAGTCGCGTGCGTGTCTCGACGTAGTAGGCGTCGAAGGTCTCCGGGCTCCTCATGAGGCGTTCCACGGTACGGGAGAGGCACCCGGCGCGCACATCGCCCACGACCCGGGGGTGGGCGGCGTGGCAGCGCGATCCGCGCCGCCCGTCGAGTGATGATGGGTCGGCCATGACGTCGCTCCTCGCCCGACCCGACAGCGCCCGGGCCGACGCCGCCCGCCCGCGTCCGCTGGTGCTGATCGCGACCCTCGGCGGCGTGCTCGCGGCGCTCGGACCGCTGGTCGTGCTGCTCGCCGTCGGCGTGGTGGGCTGGTTCGTCACCGACGCCGGTGTGCACGGCGCCCCGCGCGACGGCATGCGGATGGGGGCCCTCGCGTGGCTCGCCGGCCACGGCTCGGGCTTCACCGTCCTGGGCGCCCGCGTGACGATCGTGCCGCTCGGCATCACCGCGATCACCGTGTGGTCGATGTGGCGGCTCGGCCACCGCGTCGGCGACGCGGTCTCGGGCCACGGCCCCGACGCCGACCGGATCTCCGACGGCGAGCGCGACTTCACCGTGCCGATCGCGATCATGACGTTCTTCGCCGGCTACGCCGTGGTCGCCGTCGTGGTCGCCACGCTCGCGGCAGGGTCGAGCGCCGACCCGTCGGTGCCGCGGGTGCTGGCCTGGACGTTCGTGATGACGGCGCTGGTCGCTGCCCCCGCGATCGCGGTCGGGTCCGGCCGCGCCGCGATCTGGGCCGCGTTCATGCCGGTGACCGTGCGGGCCGGTGCGGCCGTGGCGGGTGCGGTGCTGGGCACCCTGCTCGTGGTGTCCTCCGCGGTCTTCCTCGTGGCGCTGGCCGTCTCCTTCGACGACGCGGCGACGATGACCTCCCGGCTGCACCCGAGCCCGTCCGAGGCCGGTCTCTATGCCCTCGTCAACGCGGGGTTCGCGCCCAACGCCGCGCTCTTCACCGGCTCGTGGCTGCTCGGACCCGGATTCGCGGTCGGTGGCGCCACCGTCGTCTCGCCGAGCGCCGTGGTGCTCGGTCCGCTGCCGGTCGTGCCCCTGCTCGCGGCCCTGCCCGCTGTCGGTACGCCGGCGGGCTGGTTCGGGGGCCTCATGCTGCTGCCGCCGCTGGTGGCTGCCACGGCCGCCTTCCGGGCGCTGCGCGGGCGCGTGCTCACCTGGGACCAGGTCGCCCTCGCCGGGTGCGGCGGCGGCCTGGTGGCCGGACTCGGGTTCAGCCTGCTCGCCGCCGTGTCCGGCGGGTCCGCGGGCCCGGGCCGGATGCGCTTCGTCGGCCCGTTCGTGCCCGACGTGCTCGTGCACGCCGTGACCGCCTGTGGCATCGGCGCCCTGCTCGGGGCCGCCGTGCCGGCTCTGCTGGTGTGGCGCTCCGCCCGTGCGTGGGCCGGCGAGCCCGACGACCTCACGTCCGCGGAGGACTGAGCGTGGGCGCTGGCCACGGCCACGGCGGGACCGCGCGAGGATCCCTCGGACCCGTCCCGCGGCACCTCAAGGTGGTCATCGGGCTCCTGATCGGTCCCCTGGTGCTGGCGACCGTGGTCGGCCTGGCCGTGCTCTGGCCCGACGGTGACCTCGAGGTCGCCGGTCCGGGCGTCGACGTACGCCGTGGCACCGCCGAGGTGCAGGACATCGGGCCGTGTCCCGGCCGCCGGGACGTCGAGGGCTGCAGCCTGGCCCGGGTGGAGCTGCTGAGCGGGCCGGGGGCTCCCGGGGAGGCCGAGGCGCTCCTGCCCTACGGTCCCGCGGCGCCGGAGGTGGAGGCGGGCGACCGGATCATCGTGTCCTTCACCGAGGAGGCGCCGGAGGGGGAGCAGTACGCCTTCCAGGACTTCGACCGCGGACCGCCCCTGCTCACGTTGACGATCCTGTTCGCGGTGGCCGTGCTGGCCCTCTCGCGGTGGCGCGGCATCGGCGCGCTCGCCAGCCTGGCGTACTCACTCGTGCTGATCGCACTCTTCACGCTCCCGGCCATCATGGAGGGGAGCCCGCCGCTCGCGGTCGCGGTGGTCACGGCCGCGGCGATCATGCTGGTGACGCTCTACCTGTCCCACGGCTTCGACATCCGCTCGACCGTGGCGATGCTCGGCACGCTGGTCTCCCTCGTGGTGATCGGCGGGATCGGCTGGTTCTTCACCCGGGCCGGCCACTTCACGGGGCTGGTCGACGAGGGCAGCCAGTACATCTCCGGCATCGCCGCACAGGTCGACCTCCGCGGCCTGCTGCTGGCCGGGCTCGTCATCGGTGCCCTCGGCGTGCTGGACGACGTGACGGTCACCCAGACGTGGGCGGTCTGGGAGCTCGCGGACGTGGACCCCGACGCCAGCACCCGGACCCTGTTCGTACGCGCGATGCGCATCGGCCGCTCGCACGCCGCCTCGACCGTCAACACCCTGGTCCTGGCCTACGTCGGCGCGACGCTGCCGCTGATGCTCGTCTTCTCCGCCCTCGAGCTGCCGTTCGGCATCGCTGTCAGCCAGGAGATCGTGGCGCAGGAGGTCGTGCGTGGCCTGGTCGGCGGGCTCGGCATCATCGCCGCCGTCCCGGTCACCACAGGCATCGCTGCCCTCGTGGCGGGCCGGCTGGTCCGCGAGCGGCGGGCATCGGCGGCCGGCCCCTCCCACCGCGCCTGAGGCGCCTCGCTCGACCCTCGGCCTGCTGCGCGCCGCCCGGCACGCACGCTGGCTGCGTTGTCGTCAGTCGCCATGGCTCCGCCATGTCTCCCTCCTCCGCCTTGCCATCGCACGCACCGGACATCGCTCGCGACGGCCGCGGGATCGAGCGAGGCGCCTAGACTCACCGCGTGCCACAGCCGAGCCCTGCCCGCATCGTCGTCCTGGTGTCGGGTTCCGGCACCAACCTCCAGGCGCTGCTCGACGCCTGTGCCGAGCCGTCGTACGGCGCGCGGGTGGTCGCGGTCGGCGCCGACCGCGACGGCATCGAGGGCCTGGCCCGGGCCGACCGCGCCGGGGTGCCCACGTTCGTCTCCCAGCTGTCCGACTACACCTCGCGCGAGCACTGGGACCGCGCTCTGGCCGACAAGGTCGCGGCCTTCGAGCCGGACCTGGTGGTCTCGGCGGGCTTCATGAAGCTGGTCTCGGCCGACTTCCTCGAGCGGTTCCTCACCCTCAACACCCACCCGGCACTGTGCCCGGCCTTTCCCGGGATGCACGGCCCCCGCGACGCGCTCGAGCACGGCGTCAAGGTCACCGGGGCGACTCTGTTCGTCGTCGACGCGGGCGTCGACACGGGTCCGATCGTGGCGCAGGTGCCGGTCGAGGTGGCGGAGGACGACGACGTCGCCTCGCTCCACGAGCGGATCAAGGTCGCCGAGCGCGCGATGCTGGTGGACACGGTCGGGCGCATCGCCCGCGAGGGCATCTCGGTGGAGGGGCGCCGGGTTCGCATCGGCGGCCCGGATCGATAGGCTGCACCCACACGACTGGCGCAGGTGGGCCACCACCAGGGAGTGACGCGCGAGAGCATCGAACGCCTGGGTGCCCTCGACTCGACCATCCGAGGAGTCCCGTGTCATCACCCACCTCCGACGTGCGCATCCCGATCAAGCGGGCGCTCGTCTCCGTCTACGACAAGGCCGGTCTCGACGACCTGGTCCACGGCCTGCACCAGGCCGGGGTCGAGCTCGTCTCCACCGGTGGGTCCGCCGCGCTCATCGAGTCGCTGGGTCTCCCGGTCACCAAGGTCGAGGACCTCACCGGCTTCCCCGAGTGCCTCGACGGCCGCGTGAAGACGCTGCACCCGCGGGTCCACGCCGGCATCCTCGCCGACCGCCGCCTCGAGTCCCACGTCGCGCAGCTCGAGGAGCTGGGGGTCGAGCCGTTCGACCTCGTCGTCAGCAACCTCTATCCCTTCACCCAGACCGTGGCCTCGGGCGCCGGTCCGGACGAGTGCGTCGAGCAGATCGACATCGGCGGACCCTCGATGGTCCGCGCGGCCGCCAAGAACCACCCCAGCGTTGCGATCGTGACCTCGCCCGCGTCGTACGACGACGTGCTGGCCGCGGTCGCCGCCGGCGGGTTCACGCTGGCGCAGCGCCAGCGCCTGGCCGCGGAGGCGTTCGTGCACACGGCGACCTACGACGTCCACGTGGCGTCGTGGATGGGCAACGTGCTCACCGACACGAGCGAGGGCACCGGCTTCCCGGCCTGGATGGGCGCGACGTGGGACAAGTCGGCCGTGCTGCGCTACGGCGAGAACCCGCACCAGGGCGCCGCGCTCTACAGCAACGGGTTCCTGCCCGGCGGTCCCGGGCTCGCCCAGGCCACGCAGCACCACGGCAAGGAGATGTCCTACAACAACTACGTCGACGCCGACGCGGCCCGCCGGGCGGCGTACGACTTCGACGACCCCGCCGTCGCGATCATCAAGCACGCCAACCCGTGCGGCATCGCCATCTGCTCGGACGACGTGCCCGACCCCGTCTCCGTCGCCCACCGCAGGGCGCACGAGTGCGACCCCGTCAGTGCCTTCGGTGGCGTGATCGCCACCAACGTCCCGGTCTCCCTGGCGATGGCCGAGCAGGTCGCGGAGATCTTCACCGAGGTCATCGTCGCGCCCGGCTACGAGGACGGTGCGATCGAGGCGCTGCAGGCCAAGAAGAACATCCGGATCCTCGAGTGCCCGCCCCTGGCGCGCGGCGGCGGCGAGATGCGCGCCATCTCCGGCGGCCTGCTGCTTCAGGCGCGTGACGTCATCGACGCCGACGTCGAGGGCGGAGGCGACGACCCCTCCGCCTGGACGCTCGCCACAGGTGAGGCTGCCTCCGAGGCGGTGCTGGCCGACCTGGCCTTCGCGTGGCGGGCCTGCCGCGCGGTGAAGTCCAACGCGATCCTGCTCGCCTCCGGAGGTGCGTCGGTCGGCGTCGGCATGGGCCAGGTCAACCGGGTCGACTCGTGCCGGCTGGCGGTCGAGCGTGCGGGGGAGCGGGCCGCGCACGCCGTCGCCGCCTCCGACGCGTTCTTCCCCTTCGCCGACGGACCGCAGATCCTCATCGACGCCGGCGTGAAGGCGATCGTGCAGCCCGGGGGATCGGTCCGCGACGCCGAGGTCGTCGCGGCCTGCGAGGCGGCGGGCGTGACGATGTACTTCACCGGGACTCGCCACTTCTTCCACTGAGCAGTCCTCGAGCGGTGATATCTTGACGTCGAGATATCAACCTCGGAGGTACGACGTGCGCTGGTGGCGTGGCATCCTCCCGCCGACGAAGCTCGAGCGGGACCTGGTCTGGCAGTGCGTGCTGTCGGCGTTCGCGACGGGCACGTTCCTCACCGGGACGGCGGTCTACTTCACGAAGGTCGTCGGCCTGTCCGGTGCCGAGGTCGGCCTGGGCATGTCGGTCGCGGCGGGCATCACGCTCCTGCTCCAGCTGCCGATGGGGCGGCTCGCGGACCGGGTCGGCGCCAAGCCGCTGTGGGCCACGGCGAGCGCGGTGGAGGCCGCGCTCTACTTCGCGTGGCCGCTGATCGGCGGGATGGCCACCTTCGTCCTGATGCTCAGCGTGCTCGCGATCTTCGAGACGGCCGGACGCAACGCGCGCAACGTCTACCGGATCGCCGTCTTCCCGCGCGAGGTCAGGGTGCGGGCGCTGGCCTACATGCGAGCGGCCCGCAACGTCGGCTACACCCTCGGCGCGGGCGCGAGCGGTGTCGCGCTCGGCATCGGCCTCGACGCCGTGCGCCTCATCCCGTTCGTGACCGGCGGACTGCTGGTGCTCAACGCGGTGCTCATCGCGAGCGTGCTGCCGGTCATCGCCCGCAAGGTGCCAGTGGTCGACACCGACGACCCGGCTGCGGCCGGCTCACCCGCCTGGCGCAACCCGGGCTTCGTCGCGCTGAGCATCTGCAACGGGGTGCTGTCCTCCAACCAGGTGCTGCTCAACGTCGTCGTGCCGCTGTGGCTCGTCGAGCGCACCGATGCGCCGCCGGCGCTGCTGGCCTGGCTGTTCGGCACCAACACGGTCCTCGCTGTGGCACTGCAGGTCCGCGCCAGCCGGGTCGCGGACTCCGTCGACGGCTCGCTGCGGGCCGTGCGCTGGTCGGGCTACGCCTTCATCGTCTCCTGCGCGCTGATCGCGTGGACGCACGAGACCGTCGGCTGGGTGTCGATCGTGCTGATCTGGGTGGGGCACGTCACCATCACCGGCGCCGAGCTGTGGCAGTCGGCCGCCGACTGGTGCCTCACGAGCGAGCTGTCCGACCACCGCCGGCTCGGTGACTACCAGGGCGTGTGGGGGCTCGGCTACCAGATCGAGCCCATCGTCTTCCCCGCGCTCTACACGTTCCTCGCCCTCCAGGTGGGCACCGCGGGCTGGATCGTGATCGCGCTGATCGGCGTGACGGCGGCGGTGGTGGCGCACCCCGCGGCGCGGGCCGCCGAGCGGCACCTGGTCAGGATCGGCGCACCGGTCGGTGCCTGAGGTCGTGCCCCTACACTGACCCGCGTGACGGCACAGATCCTGGACGGCGCAGCCACGCTGCGGACCATCAAGGCAGAGCTCGCCCAGCGCGTCGCCGCCCTCAAGGAGCAGGGGGTCACCCCCGGGCTCGGCACTGTCCTGGTCGGTGACGACCCCGGCTCGCACTGGTACGTCGGGGCGAAGCACAAGGACTGCGCCGAGATTGGCATCGCGTCGTTCCGGCACGACCTCCCGGGCACCGCCACGCAGGGCGAGGCCGAGGAGCTGATCGACCGCCTCAACGCCGACCCGGCGGTCTCCGGCTTCATCGTGCAGCAGCCGACCGGGCTCGACGAGTTCGCGCTGCTCTCACGGGTCGACCCCGACAAGGACGTCGACGGGCTGCACCCGACCAACCTCGGCAAGCTGGTGCTCGGCGAGTCCGGCCCGCTGCCGTGCACCCCGGTCGGCGCCATCGAGCTGCTGCGTCGCCACGGTGTGCAGATCGCCGGGGCCGAGGTCGTGGTGGTCGGTCGCGGCCTCACGGTCGGCCGTCCGCTCGGCCTGCTGCTGACCCGCCGCTCCGAGAACGCCACCGTGACGCTCTGCCACACCGGCACCGTCGACCTGGCCGCCCACGTGCGCCGCGCCGACATCGTCGTCGCTGCGGCCGGCGTGCCGGGGATCATCACCGCCGACATGGTCAAGCCCGGTGCCGCCGTCCTCGACGTGGGCGTCTCCCGGGTGGACGGCAAGGTCACCGGCGACGTGCACCCCGACGTATGGGGCGTGGCCGGCTGGGTCTCGCCCAACCCCAAGGGCGTCGGTCCGATGACCCGCGCGATGCTGCTGACCAACATCGTCGACATCGCCGAGAAGTCCGCCCGTACCTGACATGACCGTGCCCGAGCCGTCCGAGCATCCCGAGTCGCCCGAGCCGTCCGAGACCAAGCCGCCCGAGTCGGTCGAGCCCACGTCGGCCGAGCCGGTCGACCCGGAGGACCCGCGTCGCTATCCCTCGACCATCGGCGGCATGTTCTACCTCCTGGTGCTGGGCGTCGTCGCGGTCGCGATGCTGATCGTGGCGCTCGACGAGTGGCGCACCGGCATCCGGCTGATGGGCGGGGCGCTGGTCTTCGCCGCCGCCGTGCGGCTGGTGCTCAGGAGGCGTGACGCCGGGATGCTGGCGGTGCGCCACAAGGTGCTCGACGCGCTGATCCTCGCCGTCCTGGGCGGGGCACTGATCTTCCTGGCCGGCTCGATCCCCGACCAGCCCGGCTTCTAGGACAACGGCCGGGAGACCACGACGGCCGGGCCCCCGTGAGGGCCCGGCCGTCGCTCGGGATCAGATGAGGCCGAGCTCGGTCACCGCGGCACGCTCGTCCGCGAGCTCCGCGGTCGAGACGTCGATCCGGGCGCGGGAGAAGTCATCGATCTCCAGGCCCTCGACGATGGACCAGTCGCCACCCGAGGTGGTCACCGGGAACGAGGAGATCAGGCCCTCGGGGACGTCGTACTCCCCGCTGGACACGACGGCCATCGAGACCCAGTCGTCCTGCGCCGAGCCGAACAGCCAGTCGCGGGCAGCATCGATCGTGGCCGACGCGGCCGAGGCCGCCGAGGACGAGCCGCGGGCGTCGATGATCGCGGCGCCGCGCTTGGCGACGGTCGGGATGAAGTCGTTCTCCAGCCAGGCCTGGTCGCCCACCACCTCGGCGGCGTTGCGGCCGCCCACCTCGGCGTGGAACAGGTCGGGGTACTGCGTGGCCGAGTGGTTGCCCCAGATCGTCATCTTCTTGATGTCGGTGACCTTCGCCCCGGTCTTGGCCGCGAGCTGCGAGATCGCGCGGTTGTGGTCGAGGCGGGTCAGTGCGGAGAACCGCTCGCGCGGGATGTCGGGGGCGTTGCTCATCGCGATGAGGGCGTTGGTGTTGGCCGGGTTGCCGGTCACCCCGATGCGTACGTCGTCGGCCGCGACCGCGTTGAGGGCCTTGCCCTGCGCGGTGAAGATCGCGCCGTTGGCGGAGAGCAGGTCGCCGCGCTCCATGCCGGGGCCGCGCGGACGGGCGCCCACCAGGAGGGCGAGGTTGACGCCGTCGAAGATCTTCTCGGCGTCGGCGCCGATCTCGACGCCGGCGAGCTGCGGGAAGGCACAGTCGTCGAGCTCCATCACGACGCCCTCGAGCGCCTTGAGGGCAGGCTCGATCTCGAGCAGTCGCAGCTCGATGGGCCGGTCCGCGGCCAGCGCCCCGCTGGCGAGGCGGAAGAGCAGGCTGTAGCCGATCTGACCGGCGGCGCCGGTGACGGCGACCTTGAGGGGGGCTGGGGAGGTCACAGGGGTACTCCTCGCGAGATGAGGTGGTCGGTCCCGCTGACGCTAGCAGCGGGACTCGGCTGGCATGCTGGCGCCCATGCCTCGACCCGTACGCCGTCCGCGTGCGGCGGGAGTGCTGGCCGCCGGCCTCGTCCTGGGCCTCTCCGGGTGCGGAGGCGTCGGCCAGCCCGCGGCCTACGACCAGCCGGGCATCAACGGGCTCGTCGTCCCGACGCCGTCGCCGGACCCGGACGACTTCGTCGACGTCGTGGACAACCCGTGGCTGCCGCTCGAGCCCGGGACGCGATGGACGTACGACGTGGCCCGGGACGGAAGCCCGCTCGGCACCGTCGTGGTCGTCGTGCGTGACGACATCATCCCGGTGGCCGGCCTCGATGCCACGGCCGTGGAGCTCGCCACGGACCTCGGGGGCCCCGTCACCGTCGAGACCCGGCTCTACGCCCAGGACGACGACGGCAACGTGTGGCTGGTCGGCGTCGAGTCCGTCGAGGACGCGTCATGGCGAGCGGGCACCGACGGCGCCGAGGCTGGGCTCGCCATGCCTGCCCAGCCACGCCTCGGCGACGGTTGGCTCGCCTACGCCGTGCCGTCGCTGCCCGAGGCGAGCAGGCGGGTGGTGGACCTGTCGAGCACCATGGTCGAGATGCTCGACGAGGCCGACACCTCGACGCGCAGCGTGTACGAGAAGGGTGTCGGCCTCGCTGGGTTCGAGGACCTCGATGCGGGCTGGGCGGCCGAGCTGACCTCCAACCGGCCGAGCTAGTCGGGGCGACGCACCTGGGTGCGGCCGTCGTCGTCGCCGTCGGGGTTGCCCCAGTGGCCGGGCGCGCTCGGCGGGCCGGGCTGGGCGGGCGGTGCGCCCCACTGGCCGGGCTGGGCCGGGGGCTGCTGCTGCGGGGGCTGCTGCTGCGGAGGCTGGGGCTGGCCCCACGGGGCAGGCGCGGCCTGTGGCGTGGAGTAGGGGTCGGGCTGCTGCTGCGGCACGGGCTGCTGCGGCACGGGCTGGCCCCACTGCTGCTGCGGGGGAGCGCCCCACGCGGCGCCGGGCTGGCCCCAGTTGCCGCCCTGCTGGCCCTGGTTCCACTGGGCCTCGTAGCTGCCCGGCACGAACTGGTCTCCCTTTCGGCCGCCGCCGAAGCTGAGGCCCGAGCCCGGGACCGGCTCCGAGGCGTGGCCGAACAGGACGGGATAGGTGAGGCCGGCGATCGCGGCACCGAGGAACGGCGCCACGACGAAGAGCCAGAGCTGGATGATGGAGTCGGTGCCGGCGAAGACGCCCACGCCGATCGAGCGGGCCGGGTTGACCGAGGTGCCGGTGGCGCTCATCGACGCGAAGTGGATCATGGCGAGCGCGAGCCCGATCGCGAGCGGGCCCATGGCGACGTTGACCTCGTTGCGCTCATCGGTCACCGCGAGGATGACCCAGAGGAAGACCATCGTCATCACGGTCTCGAGGAGCAGCGCGGCCCACCAGGCGTAGCCGGTGCCTTGGTCGCCGAAGAAGTTCTGCGCCATGTTGCCCTCGGCGCTGAAGCCCTCGAAGCCGTGGTTGAGGCCGAAGAGCACGGCACCGGCGAGCAGGCCGCCGAGGAGCTGGGCGGCCAGGTAGATGCCGACCTGGCTCCAGGGGAGGCGTCCGCCGAGCACGGCGCCGAGCGTGACGGCCGGGTTGAAGTGTCCGCCCGAGATGCGGCCGACGGCGTACGCCATGACGACCACGGTGAGTCCGAAGGTGAGCCCGGTGGCGACGTAGTCACCCCCGCTGCGCATCGCGGCTCCGCAGCCGAAGAAGACGAGCACGAAGGTGCCCATCGCCTCGGCAGTGAACTTCTGGCCGGTGGTCGGTGTGTCGATGGTGTCGCTCATCGCGAGCTGTCCTCCCAGTCGTGTGGCCGTACCCCGCGTAGGCCGATCGGAAGCCTAGCGGCGTGCCCGCGGGGGGTGCGAGGGTAGCCGAGTCGCCACCCTTCCCCGCGTCAGGTATCTTGACGTCAAGAGTTATGCCAACCTCGCACCATCAGCACCCAGGAGCTGTCCTACCCATGGCCAAGATCATCTACACGCACACCGACGAGGCACCGCTGCTGGCGACGTACTCGTTCCTGCCGATCATCGCCGCCTACGCGAAGACCGCGGGTGTCGACGTCGAGACCCGTGACATCTCCCTCGCCGGCCGGGTGATCGCGCAGTTCCCCGACCGCCTCACCGAGGAGCAGCGCCTCGACGACGCCCTGGCCGAGCTGGGCGAGCTCGCCACGTTGCCCGAGGCCAACATCATCAAGCTGCCCAACATCTCCGCCTCCATCCCCCAGCTCAAGGCGACCATCGCCGAGCTGCTGTCGCAGGGCTACGACCTGCCGGCCTACCCCGAGAACCCGCAGACCGACGAGGAGCGCGAGACGCGCGCCCGCTACGACAAGGTCAAGGGCTCGGCGGTCAACCCCGTCCTGCGCGAGGGCAACTCCGACCGCCGGGCGCCCGCGTCGGTGAAGAACTACGCCAGGTCGCACCCGCACTCGATGGGTACCTGGAGCAGGGACTCCAAGACGTCGGTCGCCACGATGGGTCACGACGACTTCCGCAGCAACGAGCAGTCGGTCGTCCTCGACTCCGACGACACCCTCTCGATCGTGCACGTCGGGGTTGGCGGTGAGGAGACGGTCCTCAAGGAGGGCCTGGCGGTCCTCGCCGGCGAGGTCGTCGACGCCACGTTCATGAGCGCCGCCGCGCTCGACGCCTTCCTCGAGGAGCAGGTCGCTCGAGCCAAGGCCGACGGCGTCCTGTTCTCCGCCCACCTCAAGGCCACGATGATGAAGGTCTCCGACCCGATCATCTTCGGCCACGTCGTGCGCGCCTACTTCGCCGACGTCTTCGCGAAGTACGGCGAGGACCTGGCCGCGGCGGGCCTCTCGGCCAACGACGGCCTGGGCGGCATCCTCGGTGGGCTCGACGCGCTCGACAACGGGGCCGAGATCAAGGCCGCCTTCGAGGCTGCCCTCTCCTCCGGACCGGCCCTCGCGATGGTCGACTCCGACAAGGGGATCACCAACCTGCACGTGCCCTCCGACGTCATCATCGACGCGTCGATGCCCGCCATGATCCGCACCTCCGGACAGATGTGGAACGCCGAGGGCGAGCAGCAGGACACCCTCGCGGTGATCCCCGACTCGTCCTACGCCGGCATCTACCAGGCCACGATCGACGACTGCCGGACCAACGGCGCGCTGGACCCCTCGACGATGGGCTCGGTGCCCAACGTCGGCCTGATGGCCAAGGCCGCCGAGGAGTACGGCTCGCACGACAAGACGTTCGAGATCCCCGCCGCCGGGACCGTCGAGGTCCGCAACGCGGCCGGCGACGTGCTGATGTCGCACACCGTCGAGCCCGGTGACATCTGGCGCGCCTGCCAGACCAAGGACGAGCCGATCCGCGACTGGGTCAAGCTCGCCGTCACCCGGGCCCGCGCCAGCGGGACGCCCGCGGTGTTCTGGCTCGACGCCTCCCGCGCCCACGACGCCAACCTGATCGCCAAGGTCACCGACTACCTCGGGGAGCACGACACCGAGGGGCTGACGATCGAGATCATGGCGCCGGCCGAGGCCACGACGTACTCGCTGGAGCGGATCCGCAGGGGTGAGGACACCATCTCGGTGACCGGCAACGTGCTGCGCGACTACAACACCGACCTCTTCCCGATCCTCGAGCTCGGCACCAGCGCCAAGATGCTCTCGATCGTCCCGCTGATGAACGGCGGCGGGCTCTTCGAGACCGGCGCCGGCGGCTCGGCGCCCAAGCACGTGCAGCAGCTCGTCAAGGAGAACTACCTCCGCTGGGACAGCCTGGGTGAGTTCTTCGCCCTGGCGGCCTCGCTCGAGCACCTGGCGTCCTACGACGACAACGTGCGCGCCAAGCTGCTGGGCGACGCCCTCGACCGGGCCACCGAGACGTTCCTCAACGAGGACCGTTCCCCGGGGCGCAAGCTCGGCACCATCGACAACCGGGGCTCGCACTTCTACCTCGCCCTCTACTGGGCCGAGGAGCTGGCGCGGCAGACCGAGGACGCCGACCTGGCGGCTGCGTTCGCCGCGCTCGCCGGCACGCTGCGCGACAACGAGCAGAAGATCGTCGACGAGCTGCTCGCGGTCCAGGGCCAGCCGGCCGACATCGGCGGCTACTTCCGTCCCGACCCGGAGAAGGCCGCCGCCGTGATGCGCCCCTCCGCGACCTTCAACGAGGCGCTGGCCACGGTCAGCTGAGACCTCCACCACGTGCGCGACCCCTGGGGAATATCACCCCGGGGGTCGCGCCTTGGCCCAGGGTCATGACAACCACTGCCGCGCCGACCGACGCTCCCGCCGACCCGCTCGACGTCCCGTCGGTGACCGCCCGGCACTACGCCCTCGCGGTCCTCTCGCTCGCGATGGGCGGCTTCGCGATCGGCACCACCGAGTTCGTCACGATGGGCCTGCTGCCGCAGATCTCCGCCGGCGTCGACGTCTCGATCCCCACCGGCGGCCACGTGATCGCGGCGTACGCCGTGGGTGTCGTCGTCGGTGCCCCGGTGCTGGCCTTCCTCGGCGCCCGGCTACCGCGCCGGGCCCTGCTGGTGGCGCTGATGGCCGCGTTCACCGTCGGCAACGGCGTGAGCGCGCTCGCCACGTCGTACGAGCAGCTGATGGTCGCCCGCTTCGCCGCCGGCCTCCCGCACGGCGCCTACTTCGGCGTCGCCTCACTCGTCGCGGCCAGCATGGCGCGACCGTCCCGCAAGGGCCGGGCGGTGTCGCAGATCATGCTCGGGCTGTCGGTCGCCAACGTGCTCGGCGTCCCGGCCGCGACCGTCCTGGGCCAGGAGCTCGGCTGGCGCGCAGCCTTCTGGGCCGCCGCCGGCCTGGCCGTGCTGACGCTCGCGATGGTCGTCTGGTTCGTCCCGTCGTGCCCGGGCGACGCCGACGCCACAGGTCGCCGCGAGCTCGGCGCCTTCGCCGTCTCGCAGGTCTGGCTGACCCTGCTGGCGGGCGCCGTGGGGTTCGGCGGCATGTTCGCCGTCTACTCCTACATCGCCCCGGTGGTCACCGACGTGGCCGGGCTGGGGGAGCGGGCGGTCGCGATCTACCTGGTGTCCTTCGGTCTCGGCATGGTGGTCGGGACGTGGCTCGCCGGGATCATGGCCGACTGGTCGATCTTCCGCTCGCTCATCATCGGCGGGGTGGGGATGGCGGCCACGATGCTGGCCTTCTGGGTCGCGGCGCCGCACGGCTGGGCCGCGCTGCCGGTCGTCTTCCTCATCACCACGCTGGGGTCCGTGCTCGTCGTCAACCTGCAGCTCCGGCTGATGGACGTCGCCGGCGATGCCCAGACGCTCGGTGCGGCGTTGAACCACGCCTCCCTCAACATCGCCAACGCGCTCGGCGCCTGGCTCGGCGGACTGGTCATCGCCGCGGGATGGGGCCTGCGCGCCCCCGCCCTCGTCGGCCTCGCCCTGTCCTTGGCCGGCGTGGCGATCCTGCTGGTCTCGGCGCGCCTCCACGTGCGCCAGCGCGAGGTCGTACCCACCTGACGGCCGGCCTCCCGTGCCCGAATTTTCCGTTCATGTTGCGCGGAGTTAACACGGGCGGAACTCTTGCGTAGCGCGGAGTTGTAACGATCAAATCCATGAGGGGTGGGGATGCCACCCGAAATCTTCCGGAGGGGGAGTCATGGACGACTACACGATCGAGCTCCAGATGGAGCGCCGCCGGCAGCTCGCGGACCGCAACCTGGGGGCCGTGGTGAGCCTGCTGCAGCGGCGACAGGAGCTGCGCGGGATCTACCCGGCAGCCGACCTGGTCGCCGACAACGTGGGCTGGGTCGTCTGAGCCGACGGGGCAGCCGGGTCCCGAGTCACTGGAAGCCCGGGAGAGGCCGGGGCGTCCAGGTCGCCCCGTCGTCCGCGGAGCACCGGAGCTCGTCCGCGCGTCCGTCCTCGGCGACCACGCAGACGTCCTCGCCGAGGACGAAGGCCGAGTGGTCGTCGGAGGAGAGCCGCGTCGCCGTCGCGTTGCCATCCGCGTCGATCCGGACGACGCCGTGCGAGCCAGTGGTGAGGTATGCCGTCCCACTCGGGGACACGGCCAGGCTGGACGGGTTGCGCAGCCCCTCCCCGCCGAAGTCCCCGCGCGCCACCTGCCACGACTCGCCCGCGTCGCTCGACACGGCGATCTCGAGCACCGGTACCGAGCCGTCCGCTTCGTCGTAGGCGACGTAGGCGACGGAGTCGCCGTGGCCCGCCAGCAGTCCGGTCGCAGGGGTACCCGAACCCTCATCCACTGCGTGGGTCATCCGCCACAGCTGACCTCCGTCGTCGCTGACGATGACGCGCGTGGGGCCCTCGATGGTCGGGGTCATGACGAGACGTCCCTCGGGCGTCACGTAGGCGCTCGAAGGGTTCCAGCCGCCCGCCCCGACGCCCGGCATCGGCACCAGCTTGGTGCCGCGCAGCAGGCGCACGTCCGTCGTGGTGAACACGGCGGTGTCGCCCGCCATCACGTCCGCGCTCCCGGGCCCGGGGCCGTGGATGCGCTGGGTCTCCCCGGTGGGCGTCACCAGGATCCAGTCACGCCCGTCCGGAATGAGCCAACCTCCCGGGACCGACTGGGGAATGCCGTAGCCCGAGTCGACGAAGCGGCCAGCGACCTGATCGTCATGCTTGGTGACGAGAGCTGACCGGCAGGTGCCTGCCACGGACGAGCAGGCCGTCCACACCACACCTGTCGCGTCACCAGAACCCAGGACCGCGGCGGGATGGATGTCGTCGCCCGACAGGAACGCCTGGATGTCGTCGGGAAGCTGCTCGTCGACCTCGCCGGAGGGCGGGGTGGGCGTCGGAGCCGGTGCCGGCTCGATGGGGGTGCGGGGCGCGAGCTGCGTGGCTGCGACGACCCCGACGATCACGACAGCCGTCGCGAGGCCTGCGGCGATCGTCGTACGGCGGCGCCGGAGGCCCTGGCGGGCACGGTCGAGGACGACCTCGAAGCCGGGCTGCTGCACGCGGTCCACCGCATTCCCCCGAGGCATGGTCCACCTTCCCACTGTTGGTCTGCTGTCTCACCCTCACGACCTTTGGGGGGCCGATCCGGTTGCATCCGGGCGAGGTTCAGAGCAGCCAGCAGTTGCCCACCTGGGGGAGGCCGGCGAAGCGGGCCTCGAAGAACGGCAGCGCCTCGGCGATGTGCGGCGCCATGCCGCCCACGTGCAGCGGCGCCACGTTGGTGGAGAAGGAGACGTTGGCGCCCTTGCCGCACCACGACCTCGCCATCGCCCTGCCCACGCCGTAGGGGATCGTGTCGTCGAGTGCCGAGTGCGTGACGAGCACCGGCACGGTCGGCCTGATGGTCCCGATGCGCTGCGCCTCGATGATCGCGGCGAAGGGCTCCCGCTTCATCAGCTCCGACATCGGCTGGCCGTCGACGCTGAGGTCCCTGGACCGCGTGAAGGCGTGGTCGAACAGGTCGAAGACGCAGTCCTGCTCGACGCTGTCCATCGCGGCCCGCCCGGTCGCGTTGAGGTAGGGCGACAGGTCGAGGTCGTAGCTGGCCGACAGCCCGCGCAGGGCGAAGAACGCGAACGCCGAGAACAGCCCACCGTCGAGGTTGCTCGCGACCTTCGCGAGGTCGGCCGGGACCGCACCGACCACGGCACCCTTGAGGCGCAGCTCCGGCGCGTAGGTCGCAGCGAGCTCGACGGCGGACGCCGCGGCGCCACCGCCCTGCGAGTAGCCCATCAGGCCCACCGGGCTGGTCGCGCTCAGGCCGGTGCCGGGGAGTCGCTGCGCGGCGCGTACGGCGTCGAGCGTGGCGCGACCCTGCGAGACCCGGTCCATGTAGGTGTGGACGCCGGTGGTGCCGAGTCCCTCGTAGTCGGGCATGGCGACGGCGTAGCCGCGTTGGAGCAGGCCCTCGATCCCGAGGCCCTCGTACTCGATGCCCTCGGAGAACAGCCGCGACGGGGCGCAGCGGTCGGCCATGCCCTGTGTCCCGGGCGCGTAGCCGATGACGGGACGCGAGCCCACCCCCACCCACGGGGCGCTGGGAACCAGCACCGTGCCGGAGACAGCGATGGCCGTCCCGGTGCGGTTGGTGGTCCGGTAGAGGATCCGGTCGGCGTTGCGCACGAGGCTGGTGGCGTCGAGCGGGTCGAGCAGGAAGGTGACGTGCTCGCTGCGGATCACCGCACCGTTGGCGCCGGGCAGCGTGGCGGGGGCCTCGTAGAAGGCCGGTCGCGGCGGCTCGGGGACAACGGCGTGGGCCGAGGTCGTGCCGAGTGCGGTGACGGGGATCGCCGCGGCGATCGTGGTGGTGAGCAGGGTGATGATCAGACTGATGGGTCTGGCTATCGCGCCGGCCGTCCGAGCCCGACGACGTGATGGTGCTCCCATGGGGTTCCCTCCCCGGCCGGACCGCCCGGCCGATGGCAGGAAACCTACTGGCGAGTCACATCAGTAGGGGAGTGTGACGTCGCTCACGTCGGGCGGCGTCCTCAGTGCGTGGAGGAGCGAGTTCACGATGCGCACCCAGAGCACGAGGCCGGCCACGGTCGCGACGGCGGTGATGCCCTGGAACAGCGGGAGCCGTGCCACCGCATCGGCGTCGGGCGTCCCCGACCACGGAATCAGGCGCGAGGTGACTTGGCCGGCCACGATGGCGACGACCCAGGTGGCCCACCACAGCCCGAGGTGCAGGCGCTGACGCTGGTCGCCCCACGGGTCCCGCCAGGCGTTGCGGACGATGTCGCGCACGACCTGGTAGGGGAACCACAGGCCCACGATCGGCACGGGCCAGCCGAGCCACGTCCAGACCGGACTGCGCTGGTGGTGGAAGCGGGGCGCCAACGCGACCGCGCGGCGGCGTGCCCGCTGGAGGAACAGGCACGTCACGATCCACAGCGGCAGGAGCACGACGTAGCCCATGCCCAGCACGTCGTAGGCGGTGATGACACCCGCGACGTCGGTGCCCTGTCGGGCGGCTTCGCCGTAGGTCTCGGCGGCGCCGAACGACGTCAGGAGGAGCAGCACCTCGACGACCGTGTAGACCGACGCCAGCACGAGGGCGGCCACCGCCAGGCCCTCCGGGACCCGGGGCGCGACGGCGTGCGGCCCTCCGACGGCGTACGGCTGTGCTGCATGCTGGCTCACGTCTGGATCCCCCGATCGTGCGACGACGGCTCGTCGCTCCGCGGGACAGTACCTCGCGCGGGCGCCCGCGGTGGGCGGTTCAGAGGTAGACCATGCCCATGGCTGCCCGCACCTCGTCGAGCGTGGCTTCGGCGACCTCGTTGGCACGGGCGTTGCCTCGCTTGAGGACGTCAGTGAGATAGCTGGGATCTGCCTCCAGCTCGGCGCGGCGAGCGCGCAGCGGGGCGAGCTCGGTGTTGATCGCCTCCGTGAGGCGACTCTTGAGGGCGCCTCCGCCGCCGTCGCCGATCTCCTCGGCCACGACGGTCGGCTCGATGCCCTCGCACAGCGCGATCAGGGTCAGCAGGTTGGCGACCTCGGGGCGGGTGTCGGGGTCGTAGGTGATCACCCGGTCGCTGTCGGTCTTGGCGCCCTTGAGCTTCTTGGCGGTCTCGTCAGCGCTCATCCGCAGCTCGACCACGTTGCCCTTCGACTTGCTCATCTTGGTGCCGTCGGTGCCGAGGATCAGCGGGGCCTCCGACAGCAGCGCGCCAGGCTCGGGGAAGACGGGGGAGTAGCGGTCGTTGAAGCGGCGCGCGACCACCCGCGTCTGCTCGAGGTGCGGGAGCTGGTCGCGGCCCACCGGCACCACGTTGGCCTTGCAGAACAGGATGTCGGCGGCCTGGTGGACGGGGTAGGTCAGCAGCAGTCCACCGATCGAGGTGATGCCGGCCGACTTGGCCTCGTCCTTGACGGTCGGGTTGCGCTGGAGCTCGGCGACGCTGACCAGGCTCAGGAAGGGCAGCATCAGCTGGTTGAGGGCAGGCACCGAGGAGTGGGTGAAGATCGTCGCCCGGTCCGGGTCGAGTCCCGCGGCGATGTTGTCGAGCAGCAGGTTGCGCACGTTGCCGGCGATGTCGCCACCCACCTCGCGGTCGGTGATCACCTGGTAGTCCGCGATCAGCTGCCAGATCTCCGCTCCGCTGTCCTGCAGCCGGAGGCGGTTGCGGATCGACCCGAAGTAGTGGCCGATGTGCAGAGCGCCCGTGGGACGGTCCCCGGTCAGCATCCGGAGGGAGGCCGGGTTCTCGGCCATCTGCTGCTCGATGGCGTCGCTGCGGGCCTGGGCGGCGCGGAAGGTGTCACTCACGACGGCCGATCCTCTCACGGGGCTGATCGGCGTCGCGAACGGGTTCTGTAGGGTCTCTGGGTGCCCACCATCGGAGTAGCCATCGCGATCCCGGAGCCATGGGCGAGCGAGCTGCAGGACTACCGCACCTCCATCGGAGACACCACCGCCGCGCAGATCCCGACGCACATCACCCTGCTGCCGCCCACGGAGCTCGAGGACGCCGAGATCGCCGCGGTCTCCGACCACCTCTCCAAGGCAGCCGCGACCGTGGAGCCCTTCGACATCCGCCTGCGGGGCACCGGCACCTTCCGGCCCGTCTCCCCGGTGGTCTTCGTGATGGTGGCGGAGGGGATCTCGTCGTGCGAGCTGCTCGCCGGCGCCGTACGCAGCGGGCCCCTGGACATCGAGCTGCACTTCCCCTACCACCCGCACGTCACGATCGCCCACCACCTCGACGACGCAACACTGGACCGCGCGTTCGAGGAGCTCGCCCACTTCGAGTGCTCGTTCGGCGCCGACGCGTTCAGCCTCTACGTCCACGACCCCGTCAACGGGTGGGTCCCCACGCGCGAGTTCGGGCTCGGCTGATGTCGGCGCTCACGTCGGCCAAGGCGCGCCTGGCGGAGGTGCGGGAGCGGCGTCCCTTCGTCGACCACGTGGTCCGGATGGTCGAGCACTACGGCAACGTCAAGGGCAACGCCCTCGCCGGCGCGGTGACGTTCTTCGGCTTCCTCTCCTTCTTCCCGATCCTGGCGCTCGCCTTCGCCGTCGTCGGCTGGGTCACCGGCGTCTACGAGGACGCCACGACGCAGATGGTGAAGGCCATCCGCTCGGTGCTGCCGATGGTGGTCGAGGGCGACGCGGGCTCGGGCGAGATCTCCATCGACGCCTTCCAGGAGGGCGCGGGCGCCGCGGCCGGCATCGGTCTCGTCGGCGTGCTCTACTCCGGGCTCGGCTGGATCTCGGGCCTGCGCGATGCGCTCCAGGTGGTCTTCGAGACCCCGCCGCGCGAGCGACCCAGCTTCGTGGTCGGCAAGGTCAAGGACCTCGTCTCCCTGGTGCTCGTCGGAGTGGTGCTGATGCTCAGCGTGGCCGTCTCGGGCGTCGTGACCGCGATCTCCGACCAGGTGCTCGAGTGGCTGGGGCTCGACGAGGCGCTCTCACCCCTGCTCACCGTCCTCGCGATCCTGGTGGGCCTGGCCGCCAACTCGTTGCTCTTCTTCGCGATCTTCAAGATCCTCGCCGAGCACGACACGCCCAACCGGTCTCTGTGGAGCGGCGCACTGCTGGGGGCCGTCGGGTTCGAGGTGCTCAAGCAGGCGGCCACCTTCCTGATCGGCGCGACCAAGGGGCAGCCGGCGTTCGCGGTGTTCGGGATCGCGCTGGTCCTGCTCATCTGGATCAACTACTTCTCCCGTGTGGTCGTGTACGCCGCCGCCTGGGCGCACACCTCGCCCGAGGCCCGGGCCGCGCGCGAGGCACTGATGGTGGCGGAGCACATGCCCGAGGGCCCGCAGATCGACCTCGCGGCGGCGGACGTCGTACGCGACGCGAACCGCGGCTCGGGCGCCGTCAAGGCTGCCTTCGCCGGGGGTGCGGCGACCACGCTGGCGCTGGTCGCCCTGCTGCGCCGTCGACGGCCCTGAGGCACGCTGCCCACCCCTGAGCGGTGCGTGAGGGGGATTCCGGCGCGCGGAAGTCCTCCTGTCGCACCGCTCGCCGGGGTGGCCTGGGCCGACGCGCGTGAGGGCGGTGAGACACGTGGATTCTGTGGCGGGGGAATGCCCCTCACGCACCGCCACAACGGGCTGGAGTGGTGTGGTTGGGCCGTCGCTGTCCTGGTCCCGGGCCAGGACTCGTCCACAGCCATGAGAGCGCAGTAGTTCTGCACACGTGAGCAGCCGGCGCTCGCGAGCGCGGCGGCAGAAGTGTCGAAATCGGACCATGCGCGACGTGCCCGAAGTCCTCCGCAAGGGTCCCATTCACCGCCGCCAGGCATTGGCCAACGGCGTGAGTCGGGACGTGCTCGAAGGTGTCCAGTTCCGACGCCTCCACCAGGGGATCTACTGCCACCGGGACCACCAGATGACGTGGGAGGACCACGTGCAGGCCGCTCGGCTCGCGCTGCCGGCCTCGGCGCGTACGACGGGTGTCACCCGCATCCAGCAGCTCGGCCTCGACACCGGACCGAGGTGGCCGCTCCACTTCGTGGTCGAGGGCGATCTCCACCTCACATTGGACGGCGTGTTCCTCCACCGCACGGTGAAGATGCCTGGTGGTGACGAGGACGGGGTGAGCCCGGAGGCAGCATTCGTCGCCCACTGCGCCGAGGCGCCGACGATCGACGCGATCAAGGTCGGTTGCCTGCTGCTCCACCTGGAGCAGCTCGACCTGCACCTGCTCGACCGGCTGCTGGTCGAGGAGAAGTGGCGCCGCGGCGTCGCGGAGACGACGTACGTCCTGCCCTTCCTCGACGGCCGCTGTCGCTCCCTGCCCGAGGCCGAGCTGCTGGCGTACGTCGTGGCCGCCGGCCTGCCGCTGCCTGAGGTGAATCACCCGATCGAGGTCGCGCCCGGGATCGAGCTCACCCCGGACCAGTGGTACGACCCCTACGAGCTGGCGATCGAGTACGAGGGCAGCCAGCACCAGGAGGACAGGGCGCAGTACAACGCCGACATCGACCGGTACGCCCTATACCGCCGCCACGGCGTGGCCTACGAGCAGGTCACCCGGGAGCGGATGCGCTCACCCAAGGCCACGGTGCGTCACGTGCACCGCGCACTCGTGGAGCGTGGGTACGACGGCCCGGCGCCGGACTTCGAGGGACTGTGGCTCACGCTGTTCCGGCGGCTGGCGGATGTCGTACGCCCTCCGCGCGCCGCATGATCGTCCCGGAGCGGTGCGTCAGGAGGAAACGCCATCGCAAGAATGCCCCTGGAGCACCGTCCGCCCCCGGGTTCGACGAGGCCCACCGACACGCAGTGGCTCAGGGGGACTCTCTTGGATCAGAATCCCCCTCACACACCGCTCGGCGGGTCGGCGTTTGCAGGCCCTCAGCTCAGTGGCCATGCTTGATGGCGGTGCGGAGGTCCTTGTTGAGCTGGGAGATCACGTCGAGCGGGATCTCCTTGGGGCAGGCCGCGGTGCACTCGCCGATGTTGGTGCAGCCACCGAAGCCCTCGTGGTCGTGCTGGGCGACCATGTTGACCACGCGCTCGTCGCGCTCGGGCTGGCCCTGGGGCAGCAGTCCGAGGTGGGTCACCTTGGCGCCCATGAAGAGCGAGGCCGAGCCGTTGGGGCAGGCAGCGACGCAGGCGCCACAGCCGATGCAGGTCGCGACGTTGAACGCGCGGTCGGCGTCGTCCTTGGGCACGGGCACCGAGTGCGCCTCCGGGGCCGAGCCCGTGTTGACCGAGATGTAGCCACCCTGCTGGATGATTCGGTCGAAGGCGCCGCGGTCCACGACGAGGTCCTTGAGGACCGGGAAGGCGTCGGAGCGCCACGGCTCGACGGTGATGGTCTCCCCGTCGACGAAGGACCGCATGTGCAGCTGGCAGGTGGTGGTGACCTCCGGCCCGTGGGCGTCGCCGTTGATCATCAGCCCGCACATGCCGCAGATGCCCTCGCGGCAGTCGGAGTCGAAGGCGATGGGCTCCTCGCCCTGCTCGTTGAGCTGCTCGTTGAGCACGTCGAGCATCTCCAGGAACGACATGTCGGGAGAGACGTCCGCGAGCTCGTAGGTGTGCATGGCACCCGCGGTCGTCGCGTCGGGCTGGCGCCAGATCTTCAACGTCAAGTTCATCGGCTGATCCTCGTGAGTGTCGGGGTCCCCGCGGTGTTGTCGACCGGAGGAGCGAAGCGGGGGAGGGAGAGAACGTCGTGGGGTGACTTCACTTGTAGCTCCGCTGCTTCATCTCGATGGCGGTGTAGACCAGGTCTTCCTTGTGCAGGACGGGGGCACTGTCGTCGCCGCCCCACTCCCACGCGGCCACGTAGGCGTACTCCTCGTCGTGGCGCAGCGCCTCGCCGTCCTCGGTCTGCGACTCGGCCCGGAAGTGGCCACCGCAGGACTCGCGCCGGTTGAGGGCGTCGATGCACATGAGCTCGCCGAGCTCGATGAAGTCGGCCACGCGGCCGGCCTTCTCGAGCGACTGGTTGAGGGACTCGGACGCGCCGAGGACCTTCACGTTGCGGTAGAAGTCGTCGCGCAGCCCCCGGATCAGGTCGATCGCCTTCCTGAGCCCGTCCTCGGTGCGCTCCATGCCGCAGTACTCCCACATGATGTTGCCGAGCTCGCGGTGGTAGGAGTCGACGCTGCGGGTGCCGTTGACGGTGAGGAAGTGCTCGATCCGCTGGTGGACCGACTCGTGTGCCTCCACGACGGCGGGGTGGTCGTCAGCGATGGCCTCGAACGGGCCGTCCGCGAGGTAGTCACGGATGGTGTGCGGCAGCACGAAGTAGCCGTCGGCGAGGCCCTGCATCAGCGCCGAGGCGCCGAGCCGGTTGGCGCCGTGGTCGGAGAAGTTCGCCTCACCGGTCACGAAGAGCCCGGGGATCGTCGACTGCAGGTCGTAGTCGACCCACAGCCCGCCCATCACGTAGTGGACCGCGGGGTAGATGCGCATCGGCACCGAGTAGGGGTCCTCGCCCGTGATCCGGGCGTACATGTCGAAGAGGTTGCCGTACTTGCTCTCGACGGCGTCGCGGCCGAGCCGCTCGATCGCCTCGGCGAAGTCGAGGTAGACCCCGCGGCGTACGCCGTCCACCTCGGGGCCGACGCCGCGGCCCTCGTCGCAGACGTTCTTGGCGGCGCGCGAGGCGATGTCGCGGGGGACCAGGTTGCCGAACGAGGGGTAGATCCGCTCCAGGTAGTAGTCGCGGTCCTCCTCGGGGATGTCGCGCGGGTCCTTCTCGCAGTCGGCTTGGCTCTTCGGCACCCAGATCCGGCCGTCGTTGCGCAGCGACTCCGACATCAGGGTCAGCTTGGACTGGTGCGACCCGGAGACCGGGATGCACGTCGGGTGGATCTGCGTGTAGCAGGGGTTGGCCATGTAGGCGCCCTTGCGGTGCGCCCGCCACGCGGCGGTCACGTTGGACCCCATCGCGTTGGTGGACAGGTAGAACACGTTGCCGTAGCCACCGGACGCGAGGACCACGACGTCGGCCAGGTGCGTCTGGACCTCACCGGTGACCATGTCGCGCGCGATGATGCCGCGCGCCTTGCCGTCCGCCACGATCAGCTCGAGCATCTCGTGGCGGGTGAACATCGAGACCGTGCCGGCGGAGATCTGTCGCTCGAGGGCCTGGTAGGCGCCGATCAGGAGCTGCTGGCCGGTCTGGCCGCGGGCGTAGAACGTGCGGGAGACCTGGACGCCACCGAAGGACCGGTTGTCCAGCAGGCCGCCGTACTCGCGGGCGAACGGGACGCCTTGGGCGACGCACTGGTCGATGATGTTGGCGCTGACCTCCGCCAGCCGGTAGACGTTGGACTCGCGGGAGCGGTAGTCGCCGCCTTTGACCGTGTCGTAGAACAGCCGGTGGACGGAGTCGCCGTCCTCCTTGTAGTTCTTCGCGGCGTTGATGCCACCCTGCGCGGCGATGGAGTGCGCGCGACGCGGGGAGTCCTGGTAGCAGAAGGTCTTGACGTTGTAGCCGGCCTCGCCGAGCGTCGCGGCCGCCGAGGCCCCGGCGAGCCCGGTGCCGACGATGATGATCGAGAGCTTGCGGCGGTTGGCCGGGTTGACCAGCCGCGCCTCGAACTTGCGGGTCTGCCAGCGGTCGGCGACCGGTCCGTCCGGAGCCTTGGTGTCGACCAGCGGCTCACCGGGCGTGTAGTAGCCGACCGCGTCGTCGTAGTCGCCGTCCAGCGCCTCGGAGTGCGAGGCCTCCGCCGCGGTGACGGTGTCGGGCATGTCCATGTCGTGGCTCACGAGTGGTGACCCCTTACTTGGTGATGATGCCGGCGAGGACGGCGAGGGGGACGAGGGAGAAGCCGACCGAGATGATCAGCGCGGTGACGAAGGCGACCGTCTTGGCGCGCTGGCGCTTGGCCGCCGTGCCGGTCCAGCCGAGCGTCTGCGCGGCGCTCCAGATGCCGTGGTGCAGGTGGGCGCCGAGCGCGAGCATCGCGACGATGTAGAGGATGGTCATCCACCAGACGTCGAACGTGTCGACCATCAGGTTGTAGGGGTCGTTGGTCGCCCCGCCCTGCACGTTGACCTTGCCGATGGTGAAGTTGAGCAGGTGCCAGATGATGAAGAGGAGCAGCGTCACGCCGCCCCAGCGCATGAGGCGGCTGGCGAAGATCGCGCCGGTGTGCTTCTTCATCACGTACTTGGTGGTGCGTGCCTGGGCTGCCCGCCGCCAGAGCACGACGGCGCAGTAGACGTGCACGACGAGCGCGAGGATCAGGCCGACACGGATGATCCAGAGGGCACCCTCGTGGGGGAGCATCGGCTCGCCGAGCTCGCGCAGGTGGTGGGCGTACTCGTTGAACGCGTCGTGACCCGCGAAGGCCTTGAGGTTGCCGTACATGTGCACGAGCACGAAGCCGATGAACACCGCGCCGCTCAGCGCCATCAGCAGCTTGAGGGCGATGGTGGTGCGCGAGGCCCGCGCGCCCTTCACCAGAGAGGGGGGAGTGAGTTGGGTTGCCACCCCCGCACCGTATCGCCCCGTCCGGGTGCCCGACGCGCCGAGGCAGTGTGAGGTTTGTCTGGGCGCGCCCACTTCCGCTGGGGTGTGACTCACGCCATAGTCGGTGCCGTTGCCGGGACCCCTTCCGGACCGCTTGGAGGACTGCATGGCATCGACCGACCGAGGCGTGACGAGTCCCACCCGTGCGCGCATCGAGCCCCGCACGCTGCGCCAGGACCGCTGGTGGCTCGCACCGCTCACCACGTTCGTGGTCTTCTCGGCCTTCGTCGTCTACGCCACCGTCCGCGCATTCATGGGCCGCGACTACTACGCCTCGCCCTACCTCTCGCCGTTCTACTCGCCGTGCCTCGGCGACTGCGTGGAGGGCGCGTCCGACTTCGGCCAGCCGTTCGCATGGTGGCCGCTGTCCGCGGCGCTGATTATCCTGATCTTCCCGCTGGGCTTCCGGATGACCTGCTACTACTACCGCAAGGCCTACTACCGGGCCTTCTGGCTGAGCCCGCCGGCGTGCGGCGTCGCCGAGCCGCACCAGGCCTACTCCGGTGAGACGCGGCTGCCGCTGATCCTGCAGAACGTGCACCGCTACTTCTGGTACGCCGCGGTGCTGGTCGGCGCGGTCCTCACCTTCGACGTGATCCTCGCCTTCCGGCCGATGCCGGCCGAGTACGCCGTCGGCGACGGCGAGACCAGCGGCATCCACATGGGCCTGGGCACGCTGCTGATGGCCGTCAACGTCGTGTTCATCTGGCTCTACACGCTCTCGTGCCACTCCTGCCGCCACGTCGTCGGCGGGCGGCTGCGCCACTTCTCCCAGCACCCGATCCGCTACCGGCTGTGGACCTGGGTGTCGAGGCTCAACACGAGCCACGGCAGGTGGGCGTGGTACTCGCTCTTCTCGGTCGCCATCGTCGACCTCTACATCTACCTGCTCGCCACCGGCACGATCCAGGACGTGAGGTTCTTTTGAGCTCGACGCGACACCCGATGACGGGCAACGAGATGGCCTACTACGCCGAGGGGGGCATCGAGCGCCACCAGTACGACGTCGTGGTCGTGGGTGCCGGCGGTGCCGGGCTCCGGGCAGCGATCGCGGCGCACGAGGCCGGCGCCGAGACGGCGATCGTGTGCAAGTCCCTGCTGGGCAAGGCGCACACGGTGATGGCCGAGGGAGGCATCGCGGCCGCGCTGGGCAACCGCTGGCCGGAGGACAACTGGGAGGTCCACTTCCGCGACACCATGCGCGGCGGCAAGATGCTCAACAACTGGCGGATGGCCCAGCTCCACGCGCAGGAGGCACCCGAGCGGGTGCAGGAGCTCGAGGACTGGGGCGCACTCTTCGATCGCACCGAGGACGGGCTGATCAGCCAGCGCGACTTCGGCGGCCACAGGTACGCCCGGCTCGCCCACGTCGGCGACCGCACCGGGCTGGAGATGATCCGCACCCTCCAGCAGCGGGCCGTGCAGATCGGGATCGACGTCTTCATGGAGTGCACGGTCACCGAGCTCCTCAAGGCTCCCTCTGCTCAGGGGGAGGACGTGGTCTCCGGCGTCTTCGGCTACTGGCGCGAGACGGGCCGCTTCGTGACGATCGAGGCGCCCGCCGTCATCCTCGCCACCGGTGGGATCGGCAAGTCCTTCAAGGTCACATCCAACTCCTGGGAGTACACCGGCGACGGGCACGCGCTCGCTCTGAGGGCCGGGGCCTCGCTCATCAACATGGAGTTCGTCCAGTTCCACCCCACCGGCATGGTCTGGCCGCCGTCGGTGAAGGGTCTGCTGGTCACCGAGTCGGTGCGCGGCGACGGCGGGGTGCTGCGCAACTCCGAGGGCAAGCGGTTCATGTTCGACTACATCCCCGACTACTTCAAGGCCGAGACCGCCGACACGGAGGAGGAAGCCGACCGGTGGTACGAGGACAAGAAGAACAACCGGCGACCACCCGAGCTGCTGCCCCGTGACGAGGTGGCCCGCGCCATCAACTCCGAGATCAAGGCCGGGCGGGGGTCACCGCACGGAGGGATCTTCCTCGACATCGCGTCCCGGCGCGACGCCGAGTTCATCCGCAAGCGGCTGCCCTCGATGTACCACCAGTTCAAGGAGCTGGCCGACGTAGACATCACCGCGGAGCCGATGGAGATCGGCCCGACGTGCCACTACGTCATGGGTGGCATCGAGGTCGACCCCGACACCGAGGTCAGCTCCGTCACGGGCCTGTACGCCGTGGGTGAGTGCTCCGGCGGCATGCACGGCTCCAACCGGCTCGGCGGCAACAGCCTCTCCGACCTCCTGGTCTTCGGGAGACGGGCGGGGGAGGCGGCAGCGGCCTACGCCTCCGGTCTGGCCGAGCGGCCCGCGGTGTCCGAGGAGGCGGTCCGGGCGGGCGAGTGGTCGGCGCTGGCGCCGTTCCAGGTCGAGGGAGGCGACAACCCTTACACGATCCAGCAGGAGCTCCAGCAGGCGATGAACGACCTGGTCGGCATCATCCGTACGGCCTCGGAGCTCAAGGACGCGCTGACCCGGATCGAGGAGCTGAAGGAGCGCGCGGCCGGCATGGGGGTGGAGGGCCACCGTCAGTACAACCCCGGCTGGCACCTCGCCCTCGACCTGCACAACATGCTGCTGGTCTCGGAGGCGATCGCGAAGGCGGCGCTCGCGCGCGAGGAGTCACGCGGTGGGCACACCCGCGACGACTTCCCCACGCCGAGCCCGGAGTGGGGCAGCAAGAACCTCGTCGTCCGGCTCGACGACAGCGGCGCGGGGGTCGATCTCGTGGAGCAACCACTGCCGGAGATGCCCCCGGAGCTCAAGAAGTACTTCGAGGAGAGCTGACATGGGATACGACCTGAAGATGCGCGTCTGGCGCGGCGACGAGCACGGCGGCGACCTCGCCGACTACACCGTCGAGGTGTCGGAGGGCGAGGTCGTGCTCGACGCGCTGCACCGGCTCCAGGCCACCCAGACCGGCGACCTGGCCATCCGCTGGAACTGCAAGGCGGGCAAGTGCGGCTCGTGCAGCGCCGAGATCAACGGCAGGCCGCGCCTGCTGTGCATGACCCGGCTCTCCGACTTCGAGCCGGAGGAGACCATCACGGTGACGCCGATGCGCACCTTCCCGGTGATCCGCGACCTGGTCACCGACGTCTCGTTCAACTACCGCAAGGCGCGCCAGCTCCCCGGCGTACAGCTCGGTCCTCGCGACGCCGACGGCAAGCGGCGGATGGCGCAGATCGACGTGGAGCGCGGCCAGGAGTTCCGCAAGTGCATCGAGTGCTTCCTGTGCCAGGACGTGTGCCACGTCGTGCGCGACCACGAGGACAACAAGGAGGCCTTCGCGGGACCCCGCTTCTTCCTGCGCTACGCCGAGCTGGACATGCACCCGCTCGATACGCACGACCGGCGCGAGCTGGCCCAGGGAGCCGCGGGCCTCGGCCTGTGCAACATCACCAAGTGCTGCACCGAGGTCTGCCCGGAGGGCATCAAGATCACCGACAACGCGATCATCCCCATGAAGGAGCGGGTGGTCGACCGCAAGTACGACCCGCTGGTGTGGCTCGGCAACAAGATCGGCCTGCGCCCCAAGGACAACGACGGCCGCACCGAGGTGTGAGCCGTGCCGTGGTTCCGCGACGACTTCACCGGTGACGGACTCGACAGAGCGGTCTGGCTGCCGCACTACCTGCCGGCGTGGAGCTCACGTGAGGCCACCCGGGCCAGCCATCGGGTCGAGGACGGCCGGCTCGTCCTCGACGTCCCGGTCGACCACCCGCTGTGGTGCCCCGAGGACCACGACCCGCCGCTGAGGGTCTCGGGCATCCAATCGGGCAGCTGGTCAGGACCGGTCGGCAGCACGCGCGGTCAGCAGCGGTTCCGCGAAGGGCACCAGGTCCGCGAGGAGCAGCCCCGCTTCGACGGCTGGCTGCCGTCGTCGGGTCGGGTCGAGATCCGCTGTGCGATGGAGATCTCGCACCGCTCGATGGCTGCGCTCTGGCTGGCCGGGTTCGAGGACGACGACGAGCAGCTGCAGTGCGGCGAGCTCTGCGTCGTGGAGGTCTTCGGCAACGCGCTCGCCGAGGGCTCGGCCGAGGTCGGCATGGGCATCAAGGCGTTCCGCGACCCGGCCCTGGTCCAGGACTTCGCAGCCCCGCGGCTGGACCTCGACGTGACCGACCTCCACACCTATGCCGTGGACTGGGACGAGGAGGCGGCGACCTTCAGCGTCGACGACGTCGAGGTACGCACGTGCCCCGCCCCGCCGACGTACCCGATGCAGCTCATGGTCGCGGTCTTCGACTTCCCTCAGTGGTCCACCGGCGACGACGACCACCTGGTGCCGAGGCTGGTCGTCGACCACATCGCAGGCGGCTGACCGGCGCGGGTCAGGCCTCGGCGGCAGGCTCGGCGAGCACCAGCGCGCGGATCTCGCGGACCACGAGGATCGCCAGGACCGCCGCGAGCATGCTGGCCGCACACGAGTAGCGCTCCCACGACGCGGCGGCGCCCAGCGCCTCGGCGTACTCGATGCCGTCGGGTGCCGCGTCGCTGCGGCTGTAGAGAAGGTTGACGTAGACGGACGAGGCGAGGACCGCGAGCCACATGCCCCACCACCAGCCCTGGCGGCGCGAGACCGCGACGTCCTGGTGGCCGGTGGCCCCGCGGCGCACGTCGGTGACCATCTGGAACGGACGCCAGAAGCTGAGGATCGGCACGAGCCATCCGCCGATCGCCCAGCCGGACTTGCGCTGCAGCGCCGAGCGGTCCATCCGTGCGCTGGAGTGGACGGTGTAGAGCCAGGTGATGAACAGCACTCCCGTGACGAGGTAGGCAACGGTCTCGGTCAACGACCAGAGTGTCAGGCGGTCGATGCGCTCGGCGTCGGCCATCGTGACCGTGTCGGGTCGCAGGCGGGCCTCGTCGACGAAGGCCAAGGTCTCGAGGTCGACGTAGAAGGTGAATGCCGACGCGACGAAGCACGCCGCCAGCGCGACCTGCAGGCCGACGGACAACCCGCTCCACCACCGGGGCAGATCGCGGCGGTCGTCCGTCCGGGCCAGCGTGTTCTCGGTCCACGCCGAGCCGTTCCACCAGCGGAGCCGGTGCTTGTCCTGAGGGTCGGCGTACCAACCCTCCCCCCAGATCGACATGGGCGTGACACTAGTCGTCGCCGGGTTCCGCGGTGAGACGAATCCCATAGGTCCGCGGCTGCCCATGCCGCGGGCCGCGTCCTATCCTGCGGCGTATGACCGACCGTGATGGTGACCTCGAAGGTGGCCTGGCCGAACCCGAGGAGCTGCAGCCCGAGGAGGGCTCGCTGCGACTGGTGGGCGACGGCGACACCTACGACGCCGCCGCGTGGGAGGCCGCGACCGCGGCGGTGCTGCGCAAGGCGCGCCGGCTCCGGGACGACGCACCCGACTCGGACGTGTGGGCGGCACTGACGCGCACCACCCTCGACGGCATCGACGTGGCGCCGATCGGGCAGCAGTCGGACCTCGACGGTCTCATCACCACCGGGCGCCCGGTGCGCGCCGGCGCGTGGGACGTGCGTACGTCGCTCGTCGGCGACGACGCGGAGGCGGTCAACGAGGCTGCACTGGTCGACCTGGACAACGGTGCGACCTCGCTCCACCTCGACCTCGAGCCCGGCGCAGACGTCGCTGTCGCGCTGCGTGGGGTGCTGCTCGACCTGGCGCCGGTCAGCCTCGAGCGCCCGGACGCCGAGCAGTCCGAGGCTTTGGCACGCCTGTTGGAGGACACTCCCGACCAGCCGCACCCGGGCAACAACCTCTCCTCCGACCCGGCCACTGCGCTGATGTTCGGTGAGCGGGTCGCTGACGACGGCTCGAGGGTCGCCGACGCCTTCGTGGCCACCGTGCGCCGCGCACAGTCGCTCGGCGTGCTCGGCGCCGTCGTGGACGGCACCGCACTGCACGACATGGGAGCCAGCGACGCCCAGGAGATCGGCTGGACGATGGCCGTGGGCGTGCACTACCTCCGGGTGCTGACCGAGGCCGGCTTCTCCGTCGACGAGGCGGCCACGCTGGTCGAGTTCCGCTACGCCGCCTCGGACGAGCAGTTCCCCACGATCGCCAAGCTGCGTGCAGCGCGCCGGCTCTGGGCCCGAGTGCTCGAGGCCAGCGGAGCGAGCGACGTCCCGCAGCGCCAGCACGTGGTCACCAGCCGCGCCATGATGGGCAAGGTCGACCCGTGGGTCAACATGCTGCGCGGCACGATCGCTGCCTTCGCGGCCGGGGTCGGCGGCGCTGACGCGGTCACGGTCGTCCCTTTCGACGAGCGCCTCGGCATGCCGGACGCCTTCGGCCGCCGGATCGCCCGCAACACCTCGTCGCTGTTGATCGAGGAGTCGCACGTCGCCGCGGTCACCGACCCGGCCGGCGGCTCCTACGCGGTCGAGAAGCTCACCGACGACCTCGCTGCGGCGGGGTGGGCCGAGCTGGGCCGGATCGAGGCCGACGGCGGCGCGCTGTCGGACGCCGCCCGCGCTGGGGTCAAGCAGCGCGTGGAGGAGGTGGCCGCGGCGCGCGACGCCCAGGTCGCCGACCGGTCCCGGCCGCTGACGGGTGTTTCGGAGTTCCCGAACCTCGACGAGACGCTGCCTGAGCGTCCGCCTGCTCCCTCCCGCCATGCCCGCCACTACGGCTGGGCGTACGAGGCCATGCGCGACGAGCCGGCCGCGCGGCCGGTGTTCCTCGCGACCATGGGCCCGATCGCGGCGCACACCGCGCGAGCCACCTTCGCCACCAACCTGTTCGCCGCCGGCGGGGTCGCGGTCGAGGTGGCCGGTGCCACCGACGGCGTCGAGGCGGTGACGGCGGTCTACCGGTCCGAGCGAGGGGGCCAGCCGGTGGTCTGCCTGGCCGGCACCGACGCGGCGTACGCCGAGTGGGGCGCCGACCTGGTCGCCGCGCTGCGTGCGGCAGGAGCGTCGTACGTCGTGCTGGCGGGGAAGCCGGGGGAGCGGACCGTGACCGACGTCGATGACTCCTGCTCGGTCGGGGTCGATGCCCTCGCCTTCCTGGCGCGGGTCCGAGAGGAGCTGTCCCGATGACGATCCCGAAGAGCTTCGCCGACGTGCCTCTGGCCGGTGGTCTCGTGACAGGACTTCGTCCTTCGTCGACCAGCGGCGGGCCGCAGTCCTCGACCGGTGGAGGGGGTGGCGAGCCCTGGACCAGCCCCGAGGGCATCGACATCCTCCCGGTCTACGGCCCCGAGCACCTCGAGGGCCTCGACGCGCTCGACACGTGGCCGGGGATCGCGCCGTTCCTGCGCGGGCCCTACCCGACGATGTACACCACCCAGCCGTGGACGATCCGGCAGTACGCCGGCTTCTCCACCGCCGAGGAGTCCAACGCCTTCTACCGCCGCAACCTCGCCGCGGGGCAGAAGGGCCTGAGCGTCGCCTTCGACCTCGCCACCCACCGCGGCTACGACTCCGACCACCCGCGCGTGCGCGGCGACGTCGGCATGGCGGGCGTGGCGATCGACTCGATCTACGACACCCGCACCCTCTTCGACGGCATCCCGCTCGACGAGATGTCGGTCTCGATGACCATGAACGGCGCCGTGCTGCCGGTGCTCGCGCTCTACATCGCGGCGGCCGAGGAGCAGGGGGTGAAGCCGGAGCAGCTCGCGGGGACCATCCAGAACGACATCCTCAAGGAGTTCATGGTCCGCAACACCTACATCTACCCGCCGGCGCCGAGCATGCGGATCATCAGCGACATCTTCGCCTTCACCTCGCAGAAGATGCCGCGCTTCAACTCCATCTCGATCTCCGGCTACCACATCCAGGAGGCCGGAGCGACGGCCGACCTGGAGCTCGCCTACACGCTGGCCGACGGCGTGGAGTACATCCGCGCCGGCCTCGGGACCGGCATGACGATCGACCAGTTCGCCCCGCGGCTGTCCTTCTTCTGGGCGATCGGCATGAACTTCTTCATGGAGGTCGCCAAGATGCGCGCGGCCCGGGCGCTGTGGGCGCGGCTGGTCGACGACTTCGACCCGCAGAACCCGAAGTCGCGCTCGCTGCGCACCCACAGCCAGACCTCGGGCTGGTCGCTGACCGCGCAGGACGTCTTCAACAACGTCGGTCGCACCTGCATCGAGGCGATGGCCGCCACGCAGGGCCACACCCAGTCGCTGCACACCAACGCCCTCGACGAGGCGATCGCCCTGCCGACCGACTTCTCGGCCCGGATCGCCCGCAACACCCAGCTGCTGCTGCAGCAGGAGAGCGGCACCACCGAGATCATCGACCCCTGGGCCGGGTCCTACTACGTCGAGAAGCTCACCCACGACCTCGCCGAGCGCGCGTGGGCCCACATCCTCGAGGCCGAGCGTGCCGGCGGCATGGCCGCGGCGATCGAGCAGGGCATCCCCAAGATGCGCATCGAGGAGGCCGCCGCCCGCACCCAGGCGCGGATCGACTCCGGCACCCAGAAGGTGATCGGCGTCAACACCTTCCGCCTGGCCGCCGAGGACAAGCTCGACGTGCTGAGGGTCGACAACGACGACGTCTACCGGCAGCAGGTCGCCAAGCTGGAGCGGCTGCGCGCCGAGCGCGACGACGACGACGTACGCCGTGCGCTCGACGCTCTCACCGCCTCGGCCGAGCGCGGTCCGGTGGGCGGCGGCTCGCTGGAGGGCAACCTCCTCGCGCTGGCGGTCGACGCGGCCCGCGCCAAGGCCACGGTCGGCGAGATCTCCGACGCGCTGGAGAAGGTCTACGGCCGCCACCAGGCGGTGATCCGTACGATCAGCGGCGTGTACCGCGACGAGGCAGGGGCCGCCGAGGGCAGCGCCGTGGCCGCAGTCCTCGAGGCGACCGAGGAGTTCGAGGCCGAGGAGGGCCGCCGCCCGCGCATCCTGGTGGCCAAGATGGGCCAGGACGGCCACGACCGCGGGCAGAAGGTCGTGGTCACCGCCTTCGCCGACCTCGGCTTCGACGTCGACGTGGGGCCGCTGTTCTCCACGCCCGAGGAGGTCGCCCAGCAGGCGGTCGACGCCGACGTGCACATCGTGGGGGTCTCGTCGCTCGCCGCCGGCCACCTCACGCTGCTGCCGGCGCTCAGGCAGGCACTGGCCGACCAGGGGCGACCGGACATCATGATCGTGATCGGCGGCGTGATCCCGCCCGACGACGTGGCGACCCTCAAGGAGATGGGCGCGGCCGCGGTGTTCCTGCCGGGCACCGTGATCGCCGAGTCCGCGCTCGACCTGCTGGCCCGGCTGCGCTCGCAGTGATGGGCTGCGCCTGATGGCCCGCCCGGCCCGGCAGGTGGACGTCCCGGCGCTGGTCGAGGGCGTCCTCGCGGGCCGGCGCGCGGACGTCTCGCGAGCGATCACGCTGGTCGAGTCGTCCCGCGCCGAGCACCGGGTCGCCGCGCGCGAGCTGCTGACGGAGCTGGCCGAGCGCGCCCGAGCGGCCTCGAGGCCGTTGGCGACGCGGGTCGGCATCTCGGGTGTCCCCGGCGTCGGCAAGTCCACGTTCATCGAGAGCCTCGGCACCCGGCTCACCGCGGCCGGGCACCGCGTCGGAGTGCTCGCCGTCGACCCGTCCTCGGTGCGCACCGGCGGCTCCGTGCTGGGCGACAAGACCCGGATGGCCGCGCTCGCGGTCGACCCGCGGGCCTTCATCCGGCCCTCGCCGTCGGCCGGCACGCTCGGCGGGGTCGCCCGGGCCACCACTCAGGCGATGCTCGTGCTCGAGGCGGCCGGCCACGACGTCGTGCTGGTCGAGACGGTGGGCGTCGGGCAGTCCGAGGTGACCGTCGCCGGGATGGTCGACACCTTCCTCTTCCTCACCCTCGCCCGCACCGGCGACCAGCTCCAGGGCATCAAGAAGGGCATCCTCGAGATCGCCGACGTGGTCGCGGTCAACAAGGCCGACTCGTCCGGCGGGGCGGAGCACGAGGGCGAGGCCCGCGTCGCCGCCCGGGAGCTCGCCGGGGCGCTGCGGCTGGTGCGCGGCCATGCGGAGTGGGCACCGCCGGTCGTGACCTGCTCGGGACTCACCGGGGTCGGCGTGGACGACGTCTGGCACCGCGTCGAGGCCCACCGTGAGCACCTCGGCGAGGACGGGCTGGCACGCAAGCGCGCCGAGCAGCAGCTCGAGTTCACCTGGGCACTGGTGCGCGACGAGCTCGCCCAGCGGCTGCGGTCCTCGGCCGGCGTGGCGGCCGTGCGCGACGACGTACGACGGGCGGTGCTGGCGGGCGAGCTGCCGGCACCACTGGCCGCGGATCGGTTGCTCGCCGCCTACGACGGCCAGCCGATCTAGACTGGGCCGGTCATGCCATCTGCCTCACGCTCCGTCACCCCCACCACCTCCGTCATCGAAGACGTCGTCGACAAGTACGCCGACGACATCGTCGCGCTCCGCCGGGACCTCCACGCGCACCCCGAGCTGAGCTGGGCCGAGACCCGCACGTCCGACGCGGTCGTCACCGCGCTCGAGGCGGCGGGCTGGACGACCACGCGGCCCGACGGCGGGGGAGTGCTGGCCGAGATCGGGCACGAAGGGCCGCTCGTCGCGCTGCGGGCCGACCTCGACGCCCTCCCGGTCGACGACCTGATCTCCGACCCGTGGCGGAGCACCGTCCCCGGTGTCGCCCACGCCTGCGGGCACGACGTCCACACCGCGGGGCTCGTCGGTGCCGGCCTCGCGCTGGCCGAGGTCGCCGCGCGCGGGCTGCTGCTCGGTCGCGTACGGCTGCTGTTCCAGCCCGCGGAGGAGGTCATGCCCGGCGGGGCGCTCCACCTGATCTCCGCAGGCGCGCTCGAGGAGGTCAGCCACGTCTTCGGCCTGCACTGCGACCCGAGCCTCGACGTCGGTCGGATCGGGCTGCGCGAGGGGCCGCTGACGGGTGCTGCCGACGCGCTCACCGTCCGGCTCATCGGCAAGGGCGGCCACACCTCACGCCCCCACCTGACCGAGGACCTCACCTTCGCGCTCGGCAAGGTGATCACCGAGCTGCCCGCGATCCTCAGCCGCCGACTCGACCCGCGCGCCGGCGTCAGTGTGGTGTGGGGGATGGTGCGCGCAGGTTCCGCCCACAACGTGATCCCGCACGGCGGGGTCGTCGCCGGCACCGTCCGGATGCTCGACGCGGTCGCGTGGGCCGACGCCGAGCACCTCATCCGCCAGCTGATCACGTCGATCGTCGCCCCCTACAGCGTCACTGCCGAGGTCACCTACCAGCGCGGGGTGCCGCCGGTGGTCAACCACGCGGTCTCGACCAGGCTGCTCGGCATCGCCCTGGAGAACGTGCTCGGCCAGCAGGGGCACGTGACGACCACCCAGAGCCTCGGCGGCGAGGACTTCGGCTGGTACCTCGACTCCGTCCCGGGGGCGATGGCTCGGCTCGGCACGCGGACCCCCGGCGGGCCGACGTACGACCTCCACCAGGGCAACCTCCGCATCGACGAGGCCGCGACGTGCATCGCCTCCAGGGTGCTGGCCGAGGCAGCGGTGACGGCGCTCTCAGCCGGCTGAGGACGTCCTCGCTCGCACGTCGCTGTCATCCGCGACGTCTCCGAGTGGGAGGCCGAAGACGAAGGTGCTCCCCTCCCCGACCGTGGAGAGGACCCGGAGCTGCCCGCCCATCAGGTCGACCAGCTCGCGGCAGATCGCCAGCCCGAGTCCGACGCCACGGTGCTCGATGGCCGGGCGGGGGTCCGCCTGGATGAACGGGTCGAACAGGGCCTGCGCGTGGTCCTCCGCGATCCCCACGCCGGTGTCGGCGACCGCGAACTCGACCCAGCTGCCCGTCCCCCACGCGTCGTCGTCCGGCGTGCGCGCGGCGGCCCTGGACCTGACGCGTACGTCGATCGAGCCCGACTCGGTGTAGGTGATCGCGTTCTGCACCAGGTTCGTCACGACCTGGGTGACCCTCCGAGGATCACCCACCGCGGTCGCCGGGACGGACTCGTCGACGACGAACGAGATGGTGAGGTTGCGGCTCTCGGCCAGCGGGACTGCCCACTCGGCGACCTCGTCGACGACGGAGCGCGGCTCGAACGGTCGCGGATGCAGCACGGTCTGGTGCGCCTCGAGCCCGGAGAACTCCAGGATGTCGTCCACGAGGCCCATCAGCCGCTGGCTGGAGCGATGCACCATGTCCGCGTAGTGCGCGGGCTCGGGCTCCAGCTCGGCATCCATCAGGAGATCGGTGGCGCCGACTAGCACGGCCAGGGGCGTACGGATCTCGTGGCTCACGGTGGCCAGGAACAGCGTCTTGGCAGCGTTGGCCTCCTCGAGCTGGCGCACCACCTGCTTGGCGGCGGTGACGTCCTCGGCGATCCCGTGCACGCCGACGACCTCGCCTCCGACGACGACCGGGATCGCGGTGCAGCGGATGTCGATGACCTCGCCGTCGTCGCGCAGCACGCGCGCCTCGACCAGCTGGGTCTCTCCGGTCATGGCGCCGTCGAAGGCCCCCTGGATGATGTGCAGGTCCTCGGGATGGATGACCTGGGAGAAGTGCGTCTCCCTCATCTGCTGCAGGCTCAGGCCCGTCATCTCGAGCGCTCGGGGATTGGCATCGGTGTAGTAGCCGCGCCGATCCACCGAGTAGGCCGCGTGGGGGTGGTAGGTGAAGAGGGAGGCGTAGCGCTGGCTGCTCTCGGCGATCGTCGCGTCACCGAGACCGGCGCTCGCCTGGGCAGGATCGAGATGTTCGGCGTTCATCAGCACCCTCCGCGCGTTGATCGACTGAACGGCTGGGCGCCTCCCAAGGCCCGCCCAGTCGCCCCAGTACAACAGGTGCCGCTGCTCGAGTGGTGGCGGCGGCCCGCTCTGGGACGCGGCGCTGAGCCGCCATCGGCCGGCTCGCCGATGTGTGGTCAGCCCATGTTCGCGTCGGAACGGGCGATCAGGGAACGGCGGATGGCCTCCTGGTAGCCCCCTCCGTGCAGATCGCCGAGGGCGCGATCCATGAGCCGACGACCCACGCCACGACGCCACGCAGGCGGTCATCAGCGGTGCCGCTTCGAGCTCTCTCTTCCAACGGGCGACCTGTTCGTGGTTGAGCAAGCGGGGCGGCATGAGATGTGCGAAGCCCTCGTTCCACGAATGCGACGTACCCAACGGGCGATTTCCACGACGATCTTCAGGGTGGCCACCCGGGCTGGGCGACCTAGGACATACGTTCGAAAATTGTTATCCAGGCTGTGGATCCACGCGTAATGACGGGGGTTCGGTGTCGGTGGCGTCTGCTGGAATGGAGGCATGACGACGCAGTGGGTGGGGCCGGAAGTCGCGGCCTTCGAGGGCCCCCTCGAGCAGCCCGACGGGCCGTCGCTCGCCCTGCTCGCGCGCGTGCTGGGATCGTCGCAGACGGGGCTGGCTCTGGGTGTGCCACTGGCCGACGCGGAGCGGGTCAACCGCCTCTCGGCTCTCGAGGACATCAAGGCCGCCGCATCCGCTGCCCAGGCGCTCCTGGCGGCCGAGCTGGACGCCTCGCGTCGCATGACGGAGGCAGCGCGCGGCGTGCCTGCCTGCGAGCAGGGTCGTGGCGTCTCCCACGAGGTTGCCCTGGCGCGACGCGAGTCGCCGCACGCCGGCGGCAAGCTGCTCGGCCTCGGCAAGGCGCTGGTGCGTGAAATGCCGCACACGCTCGCCGCGCTGCGCTCCGGCGCGCTCAGCGAGTGGCGCGCCACCCTGCTGGTCAAGGAGACCGCATGCCTGACGCGCGAGGACCGCAGTGCCGTAGACCGCGAGCTCGCCGGGACGCCGGAGGCCGCTGCCGAGCTCGGCCGGATGGGCACTCGCGCCCTCGTCGCGGCCGCGCGTCGGGTCGCCTACCGGCTCGACCCGCAGGCCGTGGTCGACCGCTCCGCCCGTGCGGTTGACGATCGCTACGTCTCGCTCCGTCCTGCGCCCGACTGCATGGCCCAGCTGACCACTCTCCTGCCCGTCGCCCAAGGGGTGGCGGCCTATGCCGCGCTCAAGGCCGAGGCCGACTCGGCTCGCAGTGCTGGCGACCAGCGCACACGCGGGCAGGTGATGGCAGACGTCCTCGTCGCCCGCGTCCACCGGTCAGGAGAGCGCCGAGGCCGTGCCCGTGTGCGTGAACCTCGTCCTGGATGCCGACGCTCTCCTCGGCTCCGGCGAGGGCGTCGCTGAGCTCTCCGCGCCCGGAGCGGGGTCCGTCGGGCCCATCCCGGCAGCGGTCGCGTCCCGCATCCTCCAAGCCGCTCCCGAGCAGGGCCGGTGGGTCCGCCGACTCTTCACCCGGCCGACCACCGAGCATCTCGTGGCCGCAGAGTCGCGGCAGCGCCGCTTCCCTGCAGGTGTTGCCCAGCTCGTGGCTCTGGTCCATCCCACGTGCCGCACGCCTTGGTGCGACGCGCCGGTCGCCCAGATCGACCACGTGCGCGACCGCTCCAAGGGAGGACGCACCGCTCTCGCCAACGCGCAAGGTCTCTGCCAGGCCTGCAATCTCGCCAAGTCGCTCCCGGGCTGGCGCGCCTCACCCATCGGCGAGGGCAATGGGCCGCCGGTTGCGATCGTCACGACGACGCCGACTGGTCGTGTCTACTCCTCGGAGAGCGGGCCGTAGGTGGGGCCGTCCGCCGCGAGTCGGCGCCTACAGCATCCGGAAGCGTTGAGCCCGGAACAGGCTGCCCCTGCTGGGGATCGAAGACTAGTCGGACGTTGCGGCGCGTCCGATCACTCCGCGATCAGCCCGTCTTCCGCCGCCTGTCGGCTTGGAGTTTTGCGTCAGCCTGTCAACCGAACCCTTGTCTCCGAAGGCACCGTGCCTTGACCGGAGATTCATGGCGGGCCGGCGTTGCGCGCGTCTAGTGTGCGAGACATGGAAGGGCTTGTGCTTCGTGTCCGACTCATCAGCGGTGACAGCCTGGATGTCACGTACGACGACCGCAACTCGGGAAGTGAAAGCGAAGTCATCGACCACGTCGTCATCACGCTTTCGCAGGATTCCGGCGTGCTTCGCTGTAGGCACGGCGATCGGCTCTTGGTGCTGTACGCAAGGGGTGTTGCGGCGGTGGAAGTCTCGCCCCGCGGCGCGGTCCTTTAGGGTCCGTGTCCTCCCAGCGAGGGGCGAACGTCACGGACGCGTCCCAGGGAAACTCACGGCACGCTGAGGGGCGCGGGACGAACCGGATCGCCGCACCAACGCGTACGTGGATTGGCCGCGGAAGGCGTACGTGCGCCGCATGCTGGCCAACACCCTGGTGTCGAGCCGTCGGCGGGCGCGCTGCCCGACCGGCAGCGAGCAGTGATCGTGCTGCGCTACCACGAGGATCTGAGCGAGGCGCAGATCGCCGACGCGCTCGGTTGTGCGGCTGCCACCGTGAAGTCGCAGTCGTCGTCGGCCGCTGGTGGTGGCATTAGGCACGTCGTCATAGGACTCAACTCATGCTCCGGGCGCCGGCCGACTATCCGGGGCAGGGGACTATCCGCCGTTCCAGCTTCTGTGATGTGGCTCGGGGCTCCTCCGAGAGAGTTGATCAAGGATCGGTTTCGGCGCTCGGCCTTGCGGATCCTCAATCGTCGTGCTTTGGTGATGACGTAGCCACACTGATGGCGCTACCCCGGACCCCGGTGGCGCGGCAAGTAAGCGCAGCTGATCCGGGTCCCCCGTCTCAGAAAGGCTGCCCGCCCGCGCCACTGGCTCGGTGGGCGCGTCGCTGTTCGACGACGGCCTCGTTCGCCGCAAGGTACATCGTTGGTCGCACCGCGACCTGGGATGCGTCACTCCGCCGCCTGAGCCCGCACCGATGACAGGGCGCGGATGCGGACCCCTCTGGTTGGACGCCGCTTTTACACGCGGACTAGCCCGGGTAGGCACTGGCCGGGTTGTCCGGCAGAGTGCCGAGGAGGTCGCTCGGTCAGGTACGGCGAACCGCGTCGCTCCAGTTGCCCCCCGGCTGTTGGAGGAATCATGCGCACGAAGATTCGACGACTGGCGATGTTCGGCATGCTGATGGGCGGGCTGCTAGGGACAGGACTGATGGCCCCGGCGAGCGCGACCGGGACGACGCAGATCGATGGTGACGCGGGCTATGACTCGACCGTGTGCGACTCGCCGCCCGCAGGGTTCACGAGCTATCCGGGGCTGCGGCTGACCGGGTCGCTGGAGGGCTGCCTGTACACCGGGGTGGTGGACGCCAAGCAGACGCCGTCCGGAGGCTGGATCGAGACCGGTCATGAGATGTTCGTCGGGTCGCTGAACGGTGGTGCGCCGGGAACGTTCACGACCAACTACCGGTTCCAGGGCAAGTACGAGGCGGACTTCACCGTCGAGATCCACGGACGCTGCCAGCACCCGATCGTGGCAGGCTCCGGGACGGGCGGCTTCGAGGGAGCGACCGGACGGCTCGACTTCAAGGACATCATCGGCGACACGGTGACCTACGTGTACCGCGGACACATCGACCTCGGCTGACCCGTAGTCGGCCCCCCGTTCCGTCGCCACGACGGACGGGCGTGGTCGTAGGCACACCGAACGTCCGGATTTGCCGGCGGTCTGTGCGTCAATCCGCCGTCGCGACCGAGGCGGTCTTGTCGCCGCCGTAGTGTTTGGCGACGTCGGCTCGCTGCTACTGCTCGAGTCTGCGCAGGGCGAGGCCCTGAGTGCCCGAGAGCTGGCCGGTCCTCCTTGCCCAGTCGGAGACGTCGGCGTCGCGCAGGCTCGCGAGCTGGTGGGGGTCGCGCTCTAGGTCGTAGAGCTCCCACTCCCCAGTGCCGTGGTGCTCGAGGTAGGCGTGAGATCCCTCCCGGAGCAGCGACCAGTCGAGGTTCGTGTTCTCGATGATCAGGCGGCGTCGCCAGGAGGACCAGTCGCCGGACCGGAGCGGCTCGAGCATGGATCGGCCATCGAGCTCGCGCCCGGTGTCCGGGTCAAGATCGGCGATCTCGAGCGTGGTGGGCATCAGGTCGACCTGCGAGACCAGCGCATCGACGGCGCGCGGCTCGACACCCGGCCCGCGCACGACGAACGGGATGCCCGCCGCCTCCTCGTATGGCTGTGACTTGGAGAGCAGCCGGTGCTCGCCCAGCAGGTAGCCGTTGTCGGAAACGAAGAAGATCCACGTCCTCTTGAGCTGGCCGGTCCGGCGCAGGACGTCCAACACCCTGCCGATCTGGTCGTCGACGTCCTGCAGCTCCTCCAGCTTGCCCTCGTAGATCTGCCGCATCCGGCGACGGTCCTGCGGCGGGAGGGCTCGCAGCCACGTGGGCTTGTCGCTCATGTCGGCTTCGTTGAACGCCGGTGGATCCCAGGGAACCCCGTCGAAGTCATCGGCGTGCTCGGCGCTCGGCGTGTAGGGACCGTGGGGCGCTGTCGGCGAATACACAGCGAACCACGGACCGTCGTCCTGGTGGCGGCGGATGAAGCGGCGCAGCCGCCGGGCGGCGACGCGGTCGAACTCCCGCTGCGAGGCGACTCTCCGAACCGTGCCGTCGACGTTCACCCTGGGGTTGTCGATCATGCCGTCGAGCAACGTCACCCAGCGATCCCAACCGGGGGCGACGTACGCCGGCTGCTCGGCGAGTCCGTTCATGTACTTCCCGAAGTAGCCGGTGTCGTAGCCGGCCTCCTTCATCCTGGTCGCCGCCGTGTCCCGGTCATGCCCCTGAGCCACGAAGGGCTGATGGGTCATGTTGGTGTCGCACCCGTGGTTGTGGGGGTAGCGACTCGTCAGGATCGAGGCGCGCGCCGGACCGCACAACGGCATCGCGCTGTATCCCCGCCGGAAGTGCACCCCCTTGCGCACCAGCCGTCTCCAGGTGCGGTCCATCGACCTCAGCGTCGACCGCATCTGATCGTCCGTGACGATCCACAGGACGTTGTCGGGCACGTGCCACACCATACGCACGCCGAGACCCGCCTTGCGCCACCATGTCGCCGCGCAGCCACCCAGTACCGGTGATGCCTTGCGGACAGGTCTTGTGGGACATGACCGGCGAGTCTCGCGCGGCGAACTGGGCATGGCCCTGACACCTGATGGTCGGCGCTACCGTGCTTCCGTGACGCAGCCCGGAACTACGTCGGAACCGGTGCTGCCGCCCGGCCACCTGTCTCAGCGGCCGCAGCCGCGACTGTCCGCGGCAGGGCTGACGCTGCGCCCTTGGGAGCACGCAGACGCTCCCTCGCTGGTTCGGGCCCACGAGGACCCGGACATCCACCGCTGGCACTCCCGATCCATGTCTTTGAACGAGCCCAGTCATGGGTTGCGTACGAGCTGGACCGCTGGGAGCAGGAGCGCGGGGGCGGCTGGGCGATCGCCCGGGCTGGATCGTTGCTGGGCCGGATCGCGATCGGCAGCCTCGCCCTGGACGAGGCTCGCGCCGAAGTTTCGTACTGGGTTCTCCCGGAGGCCCGCGGTCGGGGCGTCGCCACGTGCCCTTGGCGCCATTGCGGACTGGGCCTTTGACGAGGTCGGCTTCCACCGTCTGGAACTGGACCACTCGACCAGTAACGCGGCGTCTTGTCGCGTCGCCACCAAAGCTGGCTTCGTTCCAGAGGGAACGAAGCGCTCGCAGGCCTTACATCTCGACGGATGGCACGACATGCACGCCCATGGCCTACTCGCCCACGACGCTCGCCCTCGCTGCCGCGACGTGCGCATGTCGGCCAAGATGCGGGTGTCCGGGGCGCAGTCAGGCGAAGCGCACAGCGATCCCCGGGTAGTCGACGATCAGCCCGCTCTCGTCGTAACGCAGCACGGCCACGAACCCACCTTCTGACGTGTAGTGGAATCGGTCGGCGTCGAGCCGGCGGTAGGTCTGCTCGAGCCGTCGTACGGCCAGGTCGAGCGCCTGGACGTACACCGCCGGTGCTCTGACTGTCTCACCGACAGCAAGGGGAAGTCGGTGCACCGGGAAGGTGTTGGTGCACGCCGACGCCTCGAGGTCGATGTCCATCAGACCGTCAAGGTCAGGTCTCGGTTGGTCGTTCACGGTCCATCTGCCTGCCCCGTTCGACGCCAGCTTCACACCGAGCGCCCCGGCAACGGTGTCGGTGCTGACGAGGACCTCGCGGGTGCGCCATTCTTCGTCGAAATGAATGGCGTAGTGGACGGCGTACGGCTTGCCGTCCTCAACTGCCGACGTGTGTCCTCGAAGCTCGCCAGGCGCGGTGTAGACGACCTCGAAGCCCTCGACTGCGTCCACGAAGCGCCACGCCGCGAACCGCGGCAGTTGCTCCATCGGCCACACCTGCTTCCGTCCTTCGTAGAACTTCTCACTGGGACTCGTGGGTCGCCTCGCTGGCTGCCCAGTACGGGAGTGGGCAAGGCAAGTCTCGCAGCGCGACAGACTTCCCGAGGAAAGTGGGAGCGCGCGGCTGAGATGGGTTTCGGACCTGACTCAGTTTCGTCGAAGCCGCGATCTGGGTGCGTCACCCCGCCACTGCTCTACTCACACCAGATCAGCACCCAGGCAGCTTCGCTCCCTGGATACAGAACAGCCCGGCGCCGCAGCGCCGGGCTGTTCTGATGTGTGAGGCCCGCTACTGCTTCCGGTAGGGGATCCCGTCTGCCGCGGGTGGCCGGGACCGGCCGACCAGTCCCGCCACGGCGAAGATGGTGACGAGGTAGGGGAGCATCAGCATGAACTGGCTCGGGACGTTGGAGCCGATCGCCGACAGCACACCTTGCAGGTTCGACGCGAAGCCGAAGAGCAGCGCGGCGAGGGTGGCGCGGATCGGGTCCCACTTGCCGAAGATGACGGCGGCCAGGGCGATGAAGCCCGCGCCCCCGGTCATCTCGCGGTTGAAGCCCGCGACGGACACGAGGCTGAAGTAGGCGCCGCCCAGCCCCGCGATCGCACCCGCGAGCAGGATCGTGTTGTAGCGGGTGCGGTTGACCTTGATGCCGACCGTGTCGGCCGCCTTCGGGTGCTCGCCGACCGCGCGGACCCGAAGGCCCCAGCGGGTGCGGTAGAGCGCGTACGTCACCAGCACGACGACGGCGTAGAGCACGTAGACGAGCGGGGTCTGGCGGAACAGGATCGGGCCGATCAGCGGGATGTCACCCAGGACCGGGATCGGGACCGCACGCAGCCGGTCGGGGGAGTTGAGCGTGTCGGCGTTGGGCGTCAGCACCTGCCGGAACAGGAAGTTCGTCAGGCCGATCACCAGCACGTTGAGCACCACGCCGACGATGACCTGGTCGACGAAGTACGTGATGGCGAACAGGCCCAGGACCAGCGCGATGAGCGCTCCGGCCACCATCGCGGCCAGCAGGCCGGGCCACGGGGAGCCCGTGAGCGAGGCGGTGATCGCCGCCGCGAACGCGCCGAAGAGGAGCTGGCCCTCGATGGCGATGTTGACGACACCGGCACGCTCGCCGAGCACGCCGCCCAGCGCGCCGAAGACGAGCGGGATCGCGAGGGCGACCGCACCGCCGAGCAGGCTGACCAGCCGGATCCGGTCGTCGGCCGCCGCCCAGCTCAGGAAGCCGACCATCCAGGCGACGGCGAAGGCGATCGGCAGCCACGCCGGCTGGCGCACGTGCGCGAGCATGCGACGTACGGCCTCGGCAGCGAGCGCGGCACAGACCAGCGCCATGACCCACCCGGTGACCATCGACGGCACCGTGATGTCGGGCAGGGTGACGAAGTCGGTCTCGGCGGACAGCTGGAACGTGGTCTCGCCCGAGTGCGCCGAGCCCAGCATGATGGCGGCCAGGAACGCGGTCATCACGCCCAGGATGATCGGCAGCTTCTTGGTGCCGGCCGACCTCGTGGGAGTCACGACGGGGTCGGGGGCCAGCCCACCGCTCTCGGCGGCAGGGGGGACGGTCGCGGTGCTCACTTGGCCTCCTGGGCGGGGAGCCGGAAGATCGCGCGCACCAGGGGAGGTGCGGCGAGGAAGAGGACGATCAGCGACTGGACCACCAGCACCAGGTCGACCGAGATGTTCTCGGAGGTCTGCATGGTGAAGCCGCCGGCCTTGAGGGCGCCGAACAGCATCCCGGCGGCCAGGATCCCGAGGGGCCTGGAGCGACCGAGCAGCGCCACCGTGATCGCGTCGAAGCCGATGGAGGCGTCGAGGTCGAGCGAGATGCCGCTGGTCACCGTGCCGAGCACCTGGTTGATGCCCGCCAAGCCCAGCAGCGAGCCGGCGATCATCATGACGACCGTGTAGGTCCTGCCGACGTCGATGCCCGACGCACGCGCGGCGTGCGGGTTCTCGCCGACCGCCCGGATACGGTAGCCGAGGGTCGAGCGGTTGAGCAGCCACCACGCGACCGCGACCGCGACGAGCGCCAGCACGAACCCGAGGTGCAGGTTGAACTGGTCGCCGAGCACCTTGGGCAGGATGGCGGTGTCCTTCATCGGGAGCGACTTCGGGTTCGCGGAGCCGGGCGCCTGGAGGAGGAACTGCCGCGAGAGGGCGTAGAAGAGGAGGTAGTAGGCGACGTAGTTGAGCATGATCGTGACGATCACCTCGTGCGCGCCGGTGCGGGCCTTGAGGAGGCCGGCGATGCCGCCCCAGATGGCTCCGGCCGCCATGCCGACCAGGATGGCGAGCGGCAGGTGGATGATCATCGGCAGGTCGAGCTGGTAGCCGACCCAGCCTCCTGCGGCGCCGGCCATCAGCATCTGGCCGCGGCCACCGATGTTGAACAGGCCCGCGCGGAAGGCGAGGCCGACGCCCAGGCCGCCGGCGATCAGTGGGCCGGCGAACTTCAGCGTCTCGGTGAGCGGGCGCCACTGCTGGGCGGGCTCGGTGAGGTTGTAGTTGAAGACCGCACCGCGGAACATCGCGCTGTAGGCGCCGGAGATGGACTCCCACAATGCGGTGACGAAGTCCGAGGGCCGGGCCGTGATGTAGCTGGCGGTTTCGCGCACCGCCTCGTCGGTCGCGGCGATCATCACCGACCCGACGAAGACGGCGAGCAGCACCGCGAGCACTCCGGCGAGCGCGTCCCCGGAGGTGATGTCCCTCAGCAGCGAGCGGGACTTCGCCTCCGCGTCGCGGTCCTGGGGAGCGTCCGGCTCCTTGACGGGCTCCGTCGCCGGCTTCGCGTCGGTGTTCATGCGACCACGTCCTTCAGGTCCTGCGGGCGTTCGCCGGTCATCATGAGACCGAGGGTCTCGCGGGGGGTGTCGGCCGCCACTACGCCCACGATGCGGCCGCGGTAGAGCACCATGATGCGGTCGGCCAGGGCGACGACCTCGTCGAGCTCGGTGGAGACCACCAGGACCGGGATGCCGCCGTCGCGGGCCGCGACGATCTGCTTGTGGATGAACTCGATGGAGCCGACGTCGACACCGCGGGTGGGCTGCGCCGCGACGAGCAGGCGCAGGTCACGCGAGAGCTCCCGGGCGACCACGACCTTCTGCTGGTTGCCGCCGGAGAGGTTGCCGGCGAGGGTGTCGATGTCGCGGGCGCGGACGTCGTACGCCTTGAGCGTCTTGTCGGCGAACGCGCGCAGCGCGCCGATCCGCAGGCTGCCGTTCTTCACGAACGGTGACTTGAAGCTGCGGTTGAGCATGAGGTTCTCGGCGATCGTGAAACCGGGCACGAGACCGTCGACCTGGCGGTCCTCGGGGATGAACCCGACCCCCGCGTCGAGGATCTGGCGGGTCGACCTGCCGACCAGCTCGACGCCGTCGAGGCTGATCGAGCCGCTGACGTCGTCCTGCAGGCCGAGGATGGCCTCGGTGAGCTCGGTCTGGCCGTTGCCCTGCACGCCGGCGACGCAGAGAACCTCGCCCGCGCGGATGGTGAAGCTGAGGCCGTCGACCTGGCGGTTCCCCGCGAGGTCGACCACGCGGAGGTCCTTGACGACCAGCGCGTCGTCGCCGAGGGTCGGCTCGTCCTTGTGGACGACGAGCTCGACCGGGCGGCCGACCATCATCGACGCCAGCTCGGCGTTGGTCGCGGTGGGCTCGGCCTCGCCGACGACCTTGCCCAGCCGGATGACGGTGATCCGGTCGGCGACCTCGCGGACCTCGCGGAGCTTGTGGGTGATGAAGACGATGGCCTTCCCCGCCTCCTTGAGCTGGCGCATGATCTCCATCAGCTCGTCGGTCTCCTGGGGCGTCAGGACCGCGGTCGGCTCGTCGAAGACGAGGAGCTCGGCGTCGCGCGAGAGGGCCTTGATGATCTCCACGCGCTGCTGGACACCGACCGGAAGGTCCTCGACCAGCGCGTCGGGGTTGACGTGGAAGCCGAACCGCTCGGAGATCTCGAGGACGCGCTTGCGGGCCTCGTCGACGTCGAGCGTGCCGCCGAAGCCGGTGGACTCGTTGCCGAGCATCACGTTCTCGGAGACCGTGAAGACGGGGATGAGCATGAAGTGCTGGTGGACCATGCCGATCCCGGCCGCCATCGCGTCTCCGGGCCCGGTGAAGTGCTGGACCTCGCCGTCGAGCTCGATCTCGCCCTCGTCGGCCTTGTAGAGGCCGTAGAGCACGTTCATGAGGGTCGACTTGCCGGCACCGTTCTCACCGAGCAGGCAGTGGATCTCACCGGGCTCGACCGTGAGGGAGATGGAGTCGTTGGCCACCACGCTGCCGAAGCGTTTGGTGATGCCTCGCAGGACGAGTCTCATGGATCGCATCCTAGGGTCGGAAAGTTGGCAAAAGAGAGGGAGGCCGACGATTCGTCGGCCTCCCTCCGCGATGGAGCGTGGTGGTGCTCAGCCCAGGTAGGACTTGACCTCGATCGAGCCGTCGATGATGCCGGCCCTCACGGTCTCGAGCTCAGACTCGAGCTCGGGGTTGACCTTGTCCTCGAACTCGTGGAACGGCGCGATGTCGACCCCGCCGTTCTCGAGGGTGCCGATGTAGGGGGCGAAGTCGAACTCGTCCTTGCCAGCAGCCAGGACGGCCTCGTAGGTCGAGACCTTCATGCCCTTGAGGATGGAGGTCAGGACGTACGGCTGGGTGGCGGGGTCGGTCTCGTAGAGGTCGGCGTCGACACCGAGCATCGCGATGTCCTTGCCCGAGTCCTCGATCGCGGTGATCGCGCCCTGGTAGATCGGGCCACCGACGGGCAGGATCACGTCGACGTCCTGGTCGAGGATCTGCTTGGCGGTGCTGGTCGCGGCCTCGTTGGCCTCGAAGCCTCCGGTGAAGGAACCGTTCTTGCCGTCCCAGCCGACGACCTCGACGTCCTTCTTCTTCTCCTTGGCGTAGTACTCGGCGCCCTGCTTGAAGCCGTCCATGAAGATCGTGACGGTCGGGAAGGGCATGCCGCCGTAGGTGCCGACCGTGCCGGTCTTGGTGTAGTCAGCAGCGGCGTAGCCGGCCAGGAACGCGGCCTCGGCCGTGTTGTAGAGCAGCGGCTTGATGTTGGCCTCGTCGGCCTTGCCGTCGAAGGTCTGGCCGTCCTCGCCACCGTCGGCCGAGTCGTCGATGAGGACGTACTCGATGTCGGGGTTGGCGGCGGCCGACTCCTTGGTGGCCGAGGCCAGGGCGAAGCCGACCGTCACGATGACGTCGCAGCCCTCGCCGACCAGGCTCTCCAGGTTGGGGCCGTAGTCGTTCTCGCTGTTGGACTCGACGTCCTTGAGCTCGACGCCGAGCTCGTCGGCGGCCTGCTTGGCGCCCTCGTAGCCGAGCTGGTTGAACGACTTGTCGTCGAAACCACCGGCGTCGGAGACGATGCACGGCAGGAAGTCGCTGACGGCGGGCGTCTCGCTCCCGCCACCGGTCCCGGTGTTGGTCTCTTCCTCGGGCGCGTCACCGCACGCAGCCAGGGTCGCGGCAGCAAGCAGCGACACCAGGCCGCTCGCGACGACCTTCCTCGACTTCTTCACAATGCCTCCAAGTTCATGTACCCCAGGGTGGGGTCAGTGTTCCGGCGTCATGATGCCCCCCTGAGTGCCACCCGTCACGCGGTTCGGGACTCCTGATATGCGTTTGAGACATAAAAGTCGCAGAAGATCTTTCGGCGGAAAGTGCCAAAGACCACGGCTTCGTTGTATGCGCCATAGTGGCGGCGTGCATCAGTCGGAGTGGGACGACCTCAAGACAGCCGCCGTCGAGGTGATGGCGCGCGCCTACGCGCCGTACTCGGGGTATCCCGTGGGCGCGGCCGCGCGCGTCGACGACGGCCGGCTCGTGGTCGGCTGCAACGTGGAGAACGCGGCGTACGGCGTCGTGCTGTGCGCCGAGTGCGGGGTGGTGTCCCAGCTGCACGCCACTGGGGGTGGCCGGCTGACCCACTTCGTGTGCGTGAACGGCGACGGGGACGTCATCATGCCGTGCGGGCGCTGCCGGCAGCTGCTGTTCGAGCACGGCGGCCGCGACCTGCTGCTCTGGACCGTGTCGGGGATCAAGCCCATGTCCGAGGTGCTGCCCGACGCCTTCGGGCCCGAGGACCTCGCCGACTTCGCAGGGGAAGGAACGCAGTGATGCCCGCACACGACGCCGTCGAGGTCATCCTCGCCAAGCGCGACAAGCAGGAGCTGAGCGACAGCCAGATCGACTGGGTCATCGACGCCTACACCCGTGGCGAGGTCGCCGACGAGCAGATGTCCGCCCTCGCCATGGCGATCCTGCTCAACGGCATGAACCGCACGGAGATCGCGCGCTGGACCGCGGCGATGATCGCGTCGGGCGAGCGGATGGACTTCTCGACGCTCACGCGGCCGACGGCCGACAAGCACTCCACGGGCGGTGTCGGCGACAAGATCACGCTCCCGCTGGCACCCCTCGTCGCCGCTTGCGGCGTGGCGGTGCCGCAGCTGTCGGGCCGTGGGCTCGGCCACACCGGCGGCACCCTGGACAAGCTCGAGTCCATCCCCGGGTGGCGCGCGGCGCTGAGCAACGAGGAGATGTTCGCCATCCTCGAGGACGTCGGCGCGGTCATCTGCGCGGCCGGCGACGGACTCGCCCCGGCGGACAAGAAGCTGTACGCCCTGCGCGACGTCACCGGCACGGTCGAGGCCATCCCGCTGATCGCGAGCTCGATCATGAGCAAGAAGATCGCCGAGGGCACCGGCGCCCTGGTGCTCGACGTCAAGGTCGGCAGTGGCGCCTTCATGAAGGACCTCGCCACCGCCCGCGAGCTCGCCGAGACGATGGTCGCGCTGGGCACCGACGCCGGGGTGCACACCGTCGCCCTGCTCACCGACATGGCCACGCCGCTCGGGCTGAGTGCCGGCAACGCCGTCGAGGTCGCCGAGTCGGTCGAGGTGCTGGCGGGCGGCGGCCCGGCCGACGTGGTCGAGCTGACCCTCGCCCTGGCCCGCGAGATGCTCGCAGGCGCCGGTCGCGGTGACGTCGATCCGGCCGACAAGCTGGCCGACGGCTCCGCGATGGACGCCTGGAAGGCGATGATCCGCGCCCAGGGCGGTGACCCCGACGCCGAGCTCCCACAGGCGCGCGAGTCGCACGTGGTCCCCGCCCCCGCGAGCGGCACGCTCACCCGCCTCGACGCGATGGCGGTCGGGCTGGCCGCGTGGCGCCTCGGCGCGGGCCGCGCCCGCAAGGAGGACCCGGTGCAGGCTGGGGCCGGTGTGGTCTGGCACGCCCGCCCGGGCGACGCGGTCACCGAGGGTCAGCCGCTCTTCACCCTGCTCACCGACGAGCCGGAGCGCTTCGACAGGGCGCTGGCATCGTTGGGGGGCGGCTACGACATTGCCGACGGCGCGTCGTTCACCCCTGGCCCGATCGTGCTGGACCGGGTCGGCTAGACCGCGGACTGATCGCGAGCAAGCTCGCGATCAGGCGAGGAGCAGCACGACGTGCGCGGCCACGCAGGCCGGCTTGTCGTGGCCCTCGATCTCGATCGTGTGCTCGACGACCAGCTGCTTGCCGGTGGGCAGGTCGCGCACCTCGCCGAACCGCACGTGGGAGCGCAGCCGGCTGTCCACCGGCACCGGGCTGGGGAAGCGCACCTTCTCCAGCCCGTAGTTGAGCCGGGCGCCCGGCGTCGCGAGGCGGAAGACCTGGGAGGCGAAGTGCGGCAGCAGGCTCAGGGTGAGGAAGCCGTGGGCGATCGTCGTGCCGAACGGCCCGCTGGTCGCAGCGTCGAGGTCCACGTGGATCCACTGGTGGTCCAGCGTGGCGTCCGCGAACGCGTCGATGCGGGCCTGGTCGACCTCGAGCCACTCACTGGTGCCGATCTCGGACCCGGCGGCGGCGGCGACGTCGTCGAGCGTGGTGAAGGTGCGCATGGCCTCACCCTAGGAGTCGCGGCCAGCGGGTCGTCCCGGGTGGCTGGTTGGATGGTCCCGTGAGCGACGTGACCCAGACGACCAAGCACCTGCCGACCCGCGAGCAGGTGCACGCGGCCCCGAAGGTGCTGCTGCACGACCACCTCGACGGCGGGCTGCGGCCGCAGACGATCGTCGAGCTCGCTGCCGAGGTCGGCCACCAGCTCCCGGCCGACGACGCCGAGTCGCTCGGCCGCTGGTTCGCCGAGTCGGCCGACTCCGGCTCCCTGGTGCGCTACCTCGAGACCTTCGACCACACGGTCGCGGTGATGCAGAACGGACCGGCCATCGCGCGGGTGGCGCGTGAGTGCGTCGAGGACCTGGCCGCCGACGGCGTGGTCTACGCCGAGGTGCGCTACGCGCCCGAGCAGCACGTGACCGGCGGGATGTCGCTCGACGAGGTCGTCGCGGCGGTGCGGGAGGGTTTCGAGGCGGGCATGGCCGCGAGCGGCGGCCGGATCGTCGTACGACAGCTGCTGACCGCGATGCGTCACCAGGCGCGGTCGATGGAGATCGCCGAGCTGGCGGTCAAGTGGCGCGACGAAGGGGTCGCGGGCTTCGACATCGCGGGCGCTGAGGCCGGCTTCCCACCCACCCGCCACCTCGACGCGTTCGAGTACCTCCAGCGGGAGAATGCCCACTTCACCATCCACGCGGGCGAGGCGTTCGGGCTGCCGTCGATCTGGCAGGCGCTCCAGTGGTGCGGCGCCGACCGGCTGGGCCACGGTGTGCGGATCATCGACGACATCACCGTCGCCGACGACGGCGCGGTCGAGCTCGGCCGGCTGGCGGCCTACGTGCGGGACAAGCGGATCCCGCTGGAGATGTGCCCGAGCTCCAACATCCAGACGGGCGCCGCCGAGTCCTTCGCCGCGCACCCGATCGGGCTGTTGACCAAGCTGCGCTTCCGGGTCACGGTCAACACCGACAACCGGCTGATGAGCGGGACGTCGATGACCGACGAGATGCACGGGCTGGTCGAGGCGTTCGGCTACACGCTCGAGGACCTGCGGTGGTTCACCATCAACGCGATGAAGTCGGCCTTCCTGCCCTTCGACGAGCGGCTCGCGATCATCGAGAAGGTCGTCAAGCCCGGCTACGCCGAGCTCATCGCTCAGGACTGACGGGCCCGTGATCGGGCGGGGCTGACCACGAACCACGGGCGGTCCCAGCCGGCCAGGCCGAGGTCGCCCTGCTCCCACTGGTCCCGGCCCAGGTCGACGACGAGCCCTGACGCCGGCTCGTAGGTCCGGGTGCGGCCGCCCGCGACGCCGGTCACCAGCACGACGTGCCGCGGCAGGACCCGGTCGCCGACGAAGACCGCGGCGGGCCGGTCCGCGCTCGCGCTCTCGAGGTGGGCCAACACCCGACGGCCCAGGCGGACCACGCGGACGGCGTAGCGCACCCCCGTGAGCAGGCGCAGCTCGCGTGCCACCGCCCAGGGCGGGGTGCCGAACGCGCGCGGCCACGGCACCTGCCAGCCCCCGGCCGTGTCGGTGAGCGAGGTGATCCGGCGGTGCAGGGTGCGCGCCTCGTGGGCGAAGGTCGCCTGGTCGCGCACCAGCCCGGCGTAGGGCGGGTGGACCAGTCGGCGGGCCATCACCAGCGAGGCGGCCCCGCACGACCGGCGGTCGGGCTGCTGGAGCCTCACGCCGAGCCGGTCGAGGGCTGGGGTTGGGCGGTCAGCTCGGCGTACGCCTGGTCGGGCGTGGCCTGGCGGCACCCGCGCTCGACGGCGTGCGCCACCACGCGGCGCTGGTCGCGCAACAGGTCCAGGCCGCGACGCACGAGCACGACGGGCGGCTTCCGGTGCTCGCGCAGGTCGCGGGTGAGCCGGCGCCAGAAGGTGACCAACGGGTGCTGGGTGATGCAGTAGGCCGCCGCGAGCAAACCGGCCCGCCGGGACTCGGCGACGACCTCCGGCGCAAAGATGCCCTCGGCGACGAAGCGCGTCCGGCCGCCCAGGTCGACCGGGCGCGAGCCGGTCCGGCCGTTGAGGGCGATCTCGTAGATCGGGACCTCGGTCCGGCCCGTGCGGCACAGCTCCTCGATCGCCTGGAGGGCGTCGTCGTGGCTCCAGGAGTCCGGGTGGTCCCAGTCCACGATGCCGGCGTTCGCCCCGGTGGTGATGCGGGGTAGCGACGGGTCGTCCCCGTCCTTGTAGAAGTCGTCGAGCCGGAGGATCGGGAGCCCGAGCCGCTCGGCGAGCCGGGACTTGCCGGCTCCGCTCGGCCCTGCCAGGACCACCACCTGGGCGCTCTGCATCGCTGGAGACTCATTTCCTTCGTTCGGCCACGGACGGTAAAGCCGGAGACTAGTCTCGCCCAGACCCCCGATTGAACGCTCCTTGTGGGAGGACCTTCATGAGTCTCGACGACTCGACCGCGCCCGAAACCGTAGACAGCCCAGCAGGGGCGGACCACCGCTCCGGCCTCGCCGGAAACGTGCCGCTGCTGGCAGGACTCGCCCTCCTCCTGGTGGTCGGCGTCATCGCCTTCTTCACCCTGGGCGGGGACGACGACTCCGCAGCAGCCGACTGTGTCTCCGAGAAGGTGACCTTGACCACAGCTCCGGCCATGGAGCTCCTCGTCAAGGAGGCCGTGAAGGACGTCAACGCCGACGAGCCCTGCATCGACATCCAGGTCTCCACCGGGAGCGTCAAGGACGTGGTCGCCCTGCTGGCCGACCCCAATGCCGAGCTGCCCGAGATCTGGATCCCCGACAGCCCGACCTGGAAGGGTCAGCTGACCGCTGCCGGCTGGACCGGCACGGAGATCGCCGCGGTCCTCGCGCAGACCCCCGTCGGGCTGATCGGCGGCCCCGCCGCCAAGGCGCCCTCCTCGTGGAGCGCCGCCCTCGGCAACGGCAGCCTGGCGATGGCCGACCCGAGCGCCGAGGGCGCCTCGGCGCTGGCGCTGCTGGCGCCGTACGCCGAGATGAAGCAGACCGGCGAGACCCCTCAGTCCATCGAGGAGAAGACGGTCCCCGTCGCGCAGACCTACGGTGAACGTGCCGTCGCCGGGGGCTCCACGGAGACCGACCTCAGCACGATCTCCGCCAGCAGCACCCAGCTGGTGCCCGCGACCGAGAACGCCTACCTCGCGGCCCGGCGCGGCAACGACCAGATCAACATGGTGGCGCCTGCGACCGGCGTGCCGATGCTGCAGTACCCGCTGATCGACGTGAACCGCGGCAGCATGGACGTGCTCGCCTCGGGTGGCGACCTCTCGGCCCGCGTCGGTCGCGCGATGACCCGCTGGTTCACCTCCAGCGCCGGCGTCGCGGCGATCGAGGCAGCCGAGCTGCGCGGTCCCGACGGCGCCCCGCTGCCCAACGGCATCGGCCTCGGTGACACCAAGGTGCTGGAGAAGGTGGCCCAGAAGACCACCGACGACACGCTGCGCCAGTGGCGCGTGCTCTCGGTGCCCTCCAGCATCCTCGCCGTGGTCGACCTGTCCGGCTCGATGAAGACCGCCATCGGCGACACCACCCGCATCCAGCTCGCCGTCCAGGCCTCGCAGGTGGCGCTCGACGCCTTCCCGGCCCAGGCCCGGATCGGCATCTGGGGCTTCTCCAAGAACCGCGGCGAGGGTGGTGTGTCCTACGAGGAGTACGCCAGCCTCGACCGCCTCGACGCCGACGCCGGCGACGCCGGCAGTCACGGCGAGGTCGTGCGCAGCGAGGCAGCCAAGCTCGTGGGCCGCGTCCGTGGCGGCACCGGCGTCATGGACACGACGCTGGCGGCGTACAAGCACGCCCAGGAGAAGTGGGACCCGGCGTGGTTCAACTCCGTGGTGATCTTCACCGACGGCGCCAGCGACGACTCCAGCTCGCTGTCGCTCGACTCGCTGGTCAACCAGCTCAAGACGATCCGCGACCCCGCCAAGCCGGTCAAGGTGATCATCATCGGTATCTCCGAGGACGCCGACACCGGCGAGCTCGAGCAGATCGCCGCGGCGACCGGGGGCAAGAACTACCTGGTGAACAACCCCAACGAGATCCTCGGCGTGCTGGCCTCGGCCCTGCTCAACCGCTGATCGAGCGCTGACCAGTACAACAGGGATGAACCTCCACTCGTAGGGGCGGAAGCTCATCCCTGTTGTGCTGTGTTCACGCCCGCGGCTGATGGAGTTCCACTCGCACGAGTGGAAGTTCAGGGTTGCCCGCCAGGTCCGCGCAGGCTCGCCCCGGCTGTCGTGAGCGCCTCCCTGCGAGCGACCGACTCTTCGCGGCGACGCTACCGAACAGACAAGCTCGAAGTTCGCCCGTACATACCGCGAGCAAACTTCGAGCTTGAGAAGTGTGAACGCCAGTCAGACCCCGATGGGGTGCCAGACCGTCTTGGTCTCCAGGAAGCGGGTCATCCGGTCCAGGTCGGGCTCGGCCAGCCAGTCGGTGCCGGGGGCGGGACGGCGTACGCGCTTGAGGTTGTCGGCTGCGGCCACCTCGAGCTCGACGGCCAGGTCGGCGTCGGTGACGCCGGTGAGGTCGATGCCGTTGACGTCCATGTGCGAGGCCAGCCACGGCGCGATCTCGGCGACCGAGCCGGTGAGCACGTTGACCACGCCGCCGGGCAGGTCGCTGGTGGCCATGACCTCACCGAGGGTGATGGCCGTCAGCGGGTGGTCCTCGCTGGCGATCACCACGACGGTGTTGCCGGTGATGATGAGCGGCGCGACGACGCTGACCAGGCCCAGGAGGGGACCCCGGGGGGCGACGACGGCGATGACGCCGCTCGGCTCCGGGCTGGAGAGGTTGAAGAACGGGCCGGCGACCGGGTTGGCGTTGCCGACGACCTGGGTGATCTTGTCGGCCCAGCCGGCGTACCAGACGAGGCGGTCGATCGCGGCGTCGACGTAGGTGCGGGCCTTGGCCGGGGACACCCCCTCGGAGGCGCGCAGCTCGGCCTCGAACTGCTCGCGCCGGCCCTCCAGCACCTCGGCGATGCGGTAGACGACCTGCGCGCGGTTGTAGGCCGTCTTGCCCGACCAGCCGCCGAAGGCGGCACGGGCGGCGAGCACGGCGTCGCGGGCGTCCTTGCGGGAGGCCTGGGCGGCGTTGGCCAGCAGGCGGCCCTTGGCGTCGTTGACGACGTAGGAGCGGCCGGACTCCGAGCGCGGGAACTGCCCGCCGATGTAGAGCTTGTAGGTCTTGCGCACATCGATGCGAGACATCAGCTGTTCGCTCCCTTCTCAGTGTTCTTGAGGTAGCCCTCGAGCCCGTGGCGGCCGCCCTCGCGGCCGTACCCGGACTCCTTGTAGCCGCCGAACGGCGAGGTCGGGTCGAACTTGTTGAACGTGTTGGCCCAGACCACGCCGGCCCGCAGGCGGTTGGCCATGGACAGGATGCGCGAGCCCTTGTCGGTCCACACGCCGGCCGACAGGCCGAACGGGGTGTTGTTGGCCTTCTCGACGGCCTCGGACGGCGTGCGGAAGGTCAGCACGGACAGGACCGGGCCGAAGATCTCCTCGCGCGCGATCCGGTGGGCCTGGGACACGCCGGTGAAGACGGTCGGGGCGAACCAGTAGCCGTTGGACGGCAGGTCGCACGGGGCCGACCAGCGCTCGGCGCCCTCGGACTCGCCGACCTCCGACAGCTCGCGGATCTTCGAGAGCTGCTCCGCGGAGTTGATCGCGCCCACGTCGGTGTTCTTGTCGAGGGGGTCGCCCACACGCAGCGTCGCCATGCGGCGCTTGAGGCGGCTCATGACCTCCTCGGCCACGGACTCCTGCACGAGGAGGCGGGAGCCGGCGCAGCACACGTGGCCCTGGTTGAAGAAGATGCCGTTGACGATGCCCTCGACGGCCTGGTCGAGGGGGGCGTCGTCGAAGACGATGTTGGCGGCCTTGCCGCCGAGCTCGAGGGTGACCTTCTTGTCGCTCCCGGCCACTGCGCGGGCGATCGCCTTGCCGACCTCGGTCGACCCGGTGAACGCGACCTTGTCGACGTCGGGGTGCGACACGATCGCGCGCCCGGTCTCACCCGCACCGGTGACGATGTTGACGACACCCGGCGGGAGGTCGGCCTGCTGGCAGATCTCGGCGAAGAGCAGCGCGGTCAGGGGAGTGGTCTCCGCCGGCTTGAGCACGACGGTGTTGCCGCACGCGAGCGCCGGTGCGATCTTCCACGCCAGCATGAGCAGCGGGAAGTTCCACGGGATGACCTGACCGGCCACGCCGAGCGGGGTCGACCCGTAGCCGGAGTACTGGAGCTTGTCGGCCCAGCCGGCGTAGTAGAAGAAGTGTGCCGCGACGATCGGGACGTCGACGTCGCGCGACTCCTTGATCGGCTTGCCGTTGTCGATCGACTCCAGCACCGCGAGCTCGCGGCCGCGCTCCTGGATGATCCGGGCGATGCGGTAGAGGTACTTGGCGCGCTCGGCGCCCGACATCCGCGACCAGACGCGGGTGTACGCGCGGCGCGCGGCCCTCACGGCGGCGTCGACGTCGGCGTCGTCGGCCTCGGCGACCTCCGCGAGGACCTCCTCCGTGGCCGGGTTGATCGTCTTGAAGGCCCTGCCGTTGCCGTCGACGAACTCGCCGTTGATGAACAGGCCGTAGGACGGCTTGATGTCGACGATCGCGCGCGACTCGGGTGCGGGGGCGTACTCGAAGGTGTTGTCGGTCATGGGGTGAGCCTCAGTCCAGCGTGAAGTAGTCGGGACCGGAGTAGCGACCGGTCGTCATCTTGGTGCGCTGCATCAACAGGTCGTTGAGCAAGGTGGACGCGCCGAACCGGAACCAGTCGGGGTCGAGCCAGTCGGGTCCGCAGGTCTCGTTGACCATCACGAGGTACTTGATGGCGTCCTTGCTGGTCTTGATGCCGCCGGCCGGCTTCACCCCGACCATCTGGCCGGTCTGCTCGCGGAAGTCGCGGACCGCCTCGAGCATGATGAGCGTGACCGGCAGGGTCGCTGCCGGCTGCACCTTGCCGGTGGAGGTCTTGATGAAGTGCGCGCCCGCCATCATCGCGAGCCAGCTGGCGCGACGTACGTTGTCGTAGGTCTGCAGCTCGCCGGTCTCGAAGATCACCTTGAGGTGTGCGTCGCCACAGGCGTGGCGCACCTGGACGATCTCCTCGTAGACGTCGAGGTAGCGGCCCGAGAGGAACGCACCGCGGTCGATGACCATGTCGATCTCGTCGGCGCCGGCCTCGACCGCGTCACGTGTGTCGGCCAGCTTGATGTCCATCGCCGCGCGACCGCTGGGGAACGCGGTGGCGACGGCCGCGACGTGGACGCCGCTGTCGCCGAGGGTCTGCTTGGCGGTGGCGACCATGTCGGGATAGACGCAGACCGCCGCGGTGGCGGGGCAGGACGGGTCGGCCGGGTCGGGTCGCATCGCCTTGGACGCGAGCGCGCGGACCTTGCCGTGGGTGTCCTGGCCCTCCAGCGTGGTCAGGTCGACCATGCGGATCGCCAGGTCGATCGCGTAGGCCTTCGCCGTGGTCTTGATCGACCGGGTGCCGAGTCCGGCGGCGCGTGCCTCGCAGCCGACCTGGTCGACTCCGGGGAGGCCGTGGAGGAACCGGCGGAGGGAGGAGTCCGAGCGCACGACGTCGTCGAAGACCCCCGAGTCAGAGGTGGAGCTCGCCGTCGAGCTGGCAATGGGTGTCACCGACCCAGCATAGAGTTGGCGTGGAAGGGCCGGGCAATCCACAGAGGGCCAAAGTCTGCCCAAATGGACGAGGAGAACATGGCACCCCTGCAGGACGACTCCGACGAGGTGGTCGAGCGGTTCCACCCCACCAGCGGCCGGGTGACCGGGTGGTTGACCGTGGTGCTGGCAGGGGTCGTGGTGCTCGCCGGGCTGGTCTACCTCGACGAGGGATTCCCGCCGTGGCTGACAGCCGCCGCCGCGCTGCTCGGCGTGCTGGCCTGGGCTGCGATGCTGCGCCCGGCGCTGTGGGCGACCCACGAGCACCTGGTGATGCGCAACCTCGCCGAGACCCTCCATGTCCGGCTCGCCGCGGTCGAGGAGATGGCGGTCCGCCAGGTCCTGGTGGTGCGCGCCGGCGACCGTCGCTGGGTCTCGACCGTGGTCGGGCGTCCGTGGCGCAAGGCGATCACGGCCCGGGGCACTCCCGGCGCCTCCGGGGACGCCGTCCCCCAGGAGGGCATGCCCTACGCAGACTTCGTGGAGAACCGCCTCTACGAGCTGGTGGACTCCGCGCGGCGTGAGGCGGGCGTCCGGCCCGGCTCGCCCGAGCAGCTCGCGCTGCCCGACCCCGTACGCCGTGAGCGGGCGTGGCTCCCCCTGGCGCTGATCGTGGTCGCCGTCCTCGTGCTCGCCGTGTCGCTGGTCATGAGCAGCTGAATCCACGCACATTGACGCGACGTAGGTGCCCCCGGGGTCACCGCCCGATCCAGGTCGACTCTGCATTGAACGTCAGGCACGCTCGCGGCCCCGAGCACGCGACGTCGGTCATGTTGCGCGGCACAGCAGCAGCTCCTGCCCGCCACACCTCCTGCGTGCGGGTGAGCCGACGGACCCGACTGCCCACGCCCGCGAGGTAGCACTCGCGCGCCGTCGGGCAGGACACGGAGTAGAAGGCGGCGTTGCGGGTGTGGACGGCCACGCGTCGCCAGGTGCCGTCGGCACCCCTCGACATCACCAGCGCGGGCCGCCCCTCCTCGCCTCCGGCGACGCAGTGCATCGCGTCAGCGCAGTCCAGCTCGAAGAGGGAGAAGCCCTTGCCGAGTGCGGCGTGGTGCCAGCGGCCGTCCTCCAGGACCAGCTCGAACGAGGTGGGGTTCCTGTCGTCCGCCAGCCTCATCGAGACAACGGCGACGCAGCGCGACGCCGTGGGGCAGTCGATGGACGGTCGTCCTGTGAACGCGCCCTCGTCGCGCACCAGCGGACCGAGCCGCTGTGCTCGCCATGCCCCCCCGGTGCGTCGGGCCACGAAGATGCCCGTGCCGACGTCGTGCCGCGCCCGGTAGTACCCGGAGTAGACACAGTGGGCCTCCACACAGCTCACGCCGGTGATCGCGCCGGCCACGAGCCACCCGGGCGACAGAGCGGGCAGCAGCCGCCAACGTCCGTCTCGGAGCACAGCGCTGCGGGGCCGTTTCCCGTCCGACCCGACGACGACGCAGGCGTCGGGTCGCCAGCAGTCGAGATCGCGTTGGTCCTCCAGCGCCGCGGGCACTTCCTGCCAGCCGGCCCCGTCCCCCCGGACGACGTACTGCCCTACGTCCCCTGACGCGCCGAGGACCAGGCACCAGTCCCGTGCCGGGCAGGCTGCCTCATGGGGGTAGGTCTGCGGAGGGACGCCCAGCGGGTTGGCCATGGTGTGGCGCGCCCATTGAGTGCCGTAGCCGTGCAGCGCGCTTGTGAGGACCGCCGGCTGCCCAGGGGACGTGACGATGAGGTCCACCAGCACACACTCTCCCGTTCGGCACCCGAGGGCCACGACGACTCCGTCGGGATCCGGCGGTGTGTGGGAGGCCCACAAGCCGGCATTCCACGACAGCAGGCGCAGCTCCGGTGCGCGGCGCGGGCCGAAGGAACGGAGCAGGTGGCACTCCCCGGTGCCCTCACACTCCAGCCCCGGCGCCCCGAGTCCCGACTCGTCGAAGGACGTCGATCGGCCGCCGGGCGCCGTGTCCTGCCGCCAGGTCGACCCCGGCGACCGCACATAGGACGACGTCCCGCCGTCGCCGTCCGCGATGGCGAGGCAGCGCTGCTCGGCCCAGCAGTCGACGTCGGTGAGGGAGCCCGTCCCCTCGAGCGCCGATGTCGTCCATGTCGTGCCGTCCCACTCGACGAAGGCGCCCTGGCTGACCGCAGCGCAATAGGCAGCGCTGGGGCAGGAGAGCGTGCTGACTTCTACAGGCGTGCGGGGCAAGGACCGGACCGTGGTGCCATCGAAGACGACGACCCCGCGCCCGGGACCGGTGAGCACGCACGAGACGGGGGACGCGCAGGACACGGAGGTGAGCTCCATGCTCTCGTCGGCGACCTGGAAGTCGAGCCACCGCCAACCGGGAGCGGACCGGACCGCCATCCGACGCGTCAGCCCGCCGTTCCACTGGGGAGCCTCGAGCGCGACACAGTCCAGCGGCGTGCTGCAGTCGACCTCGACCAACCCCTCGCTCGCAGCCGGGACCAGCGCCTCCGCCTGCCAGGCCGACCCGTCCCACCGCTGGACGGCCGGCACCTGTGCGCGGCTCTCGTCATGCCGATGTCCGACCGCGACGCACGCGGAGCCGGTGGGGGAGCACCCGATCTCCCGTATCACCGTGTTGGGTCGCAGAACGATCGGATCGCTGGTCCTGGTCCAGGCGAGCGGGCGTTGGGCCCGCTCGCCATGCCCGGCGGGCCCGGTCGCGCCGGCGGTTCCGGTCGCGCCGGCGGGTCCGAGCCCACCGCCGAGGAGGGTCGTGCATGCCACTGCCACGAGGAGGGTGCGTGTCCGGCTCATCCCTCGGTTGTACGCCCTCGGCTCGCGGGGCGACAGGGTCTGTGATCCCGGTCCAGCCGGGACGGGAGTCCCGGTCAGGCGTTGTCGCGGTCGTCCAGGAACCTCGCCTCGAGCCCGTCGAGGATGAGCTCCAGGCCGTAGTCGAACTCGTCGCCGTACTGGTAGTCGCGGCCGACGACCTGCTCGGCGACCATCTCGGCCAGGTGCGGGTGGTCGGCCAGGACGACGCCGAGGTCGGCGACGAAGTCCTCCGCCGACTCGCCGGGCTCGAAGGGCAGGTTGACCTCGGTGAGCACGAAACCGAAGACGTAGGCGTCGAGCACCGAGAAGGCGTGCGCCGCCAGCGCGACGGAGAAGCCGGCGTTGCGCAGGCAGCCGAGCACGGCGTCGTGGTGGCGCAGCGTGGCCGCGCCGGGCGAGCGGCGCGACTCGATCAGCCCGAGGCCCCACGGGTGGGCGGCCAGCACCGTGCGCGCCGACCGGGCGCGGGCCTCCATCTCGGGGCGCCAGGGCGCGGTGGTGGAGGGGGTGTCGTTGTGCTCGAAGACCCAGTCCGCCAAGCCGTCCAGGAGCGCCTCCTTGCTCGCGACGTGGTGGTAGAGCGACATCGCCTCGACGTCGAGCTCGCGACCCACGCTCCGCATGCTCACGCCGGCCAGCCCGGCCACGTCGGCGACCCGGCTGGCGGCGTCGATGACCCGCTGGGTCGAGAGGGGTGGTCTGGACACGGGAGCTCCTCGCATGGCGGACTTACGGGCGTAAGGCTACTCTGGCGCCAGCCTGACTTACAGGTGTAAGGCAAAGGAGACGGACGTGTTGGCAGCAGTCGTGGAGCAGTACGGCCCGCCCGAGCTGGTCGGGGTCCGGGAGGTGCCGGCGCCCTCGCCGGCCAAGGGTGGGGTCCTGGTGCGGGTGCGTGCGGCGGCGGTGACCTCGGCCGACGGCCGGATCCGCGCGGCGCGCTTCCCGCGCGGCTTCGGGCAGGTGGCGCGGCTCGCGTTCGGCGTACGGCGTCCGCGCCGGCCGGTGCTCGGAGGCGTCTTCTCGGGTGTCGTCGAGGAGGTCGGTCCCGGGGTCGAGGGCGTCGCCGTCGGCGACGAGGTGTGCGGCATGACGGGCGCTCGGCTCGGGACGCACGCCGAGCTGGTCGCCGCGCGCGCCGACCGCCTCGTGGTCAAGCCGGCCGAGGTCACGCACGAGGATGCCGCGGCCGTGCTCTTCGGTGGCACGACGGCGCTGCACTTCCTGCGCGACCGCGTGCGCCCGGGGCAGCGGGTGCTGGTCAACGGCGCGTCGGGCGCGATCGGGACGACGGCCGTGCAGCTGGCGCGTCGCGCAGGCGGCCACGTCACGGGCGTGTGCAGCGCCGCCAACGCCGGCCTGGTCCGCGACCTGGGCGCCGAGAGCGTCCTCGACTACGCCCGCACCCCGCTGGCGTCGGTCACCCAGCGCTGGGACGTCGTCCTCGACACGGTCGGCAACGTCTCCACCCCGCTCGGCCGCTCGCTCCTGGCGCCGGGCGGCGTGCTGCTGCTCGCGGTGGCCGACCTGGGCCAGACGCTCCGGGCGCGCGGCGATGTGTTCGCCGGCCCCGCCCCGGAGCGCCCCGAGGACTTCACGACGCTGCTCGACCTCGTGGCGGCCGGTGACCTGCGCGTCGTGGTGAGCCGGACGCTGCCGCTGGACGACATCGTCGAGGCGCACCGACTGGTCGACTCGGGCCGCAAGGTGGGCAACGTCGTCGTCACCCCCTAGCTCCACCTGGCAGCTGCCGCCGTCCCGGGGGTGGCGAACCAGCGCGTGACGACGGCCGACTGGCCCAGCGTCCACGCCGAGTTGCACACCCAGTAGGCGAGCAGGGTTACCGGGACGACGCCGCCCGCCACGACCAGGCCGAGTGCGGACAGCGCGGGCATCATCCGCTGTGCCGAGACCAGCGCCTCGGGCAGGCCCTCGGTGAGGGTGTTGGACGCGACGACCCAGCGCTGGGTGACGTACGACAGGGTCGCGGCGGTGAGGGCCAGCCCGGTGACGACGGCCAGGTGGACGGGCCCGCCGCCGAGGTAGCCGCTCCCGGCCAAGGAGACCCCCAGGACGGACGCGGCTCCCAGGGACGACACGAGCCCGGGACCCATCGCACCCACTGCGGTGCCCGAGGCGACGTCCGTCAGGAGGTGGTAGAGCGCCAGCCACACGGGCAGCTGCAGCAGCACCGGCAGGCAGCCCAGCCGGCTGACGCCGTGCTCGGCCGAGACCCGGCGGCGCTCGGCGAGGTGCCGGCGCAGGCTGTCGGCGTCCGGGCGGTCGCCGAGGCGGCTGGCGAGGTCCTGGAGGTGAGGTCGGGCGCGGGCCGCGGCGTGGGCCTGCCGCACGCCGTGGACCACGGCCGGGAGGAGGGCGAGGCGGAGGGTGACGACGACGGCGGCGACGCAGAGCAGCCAGGTGCCGCCGGCTGCCGGGTCGGCGCCGAGGTCAGTGAGGCCGTCGTGGGCGGCCGCGAGGACCGCAGCGAGGGCGTGCGAGAAGGGGTCGAGAAAGGACATGCGTGGCTCCTGGAGATGATGAAGGGACGGTCGGGGACGCGGTCGCCGAAGGCGACGTGTCAGACCTGTCCAGGAGCGCGTGGGCGCTGGGGGTGGTGGACGACGTCGGTGGAGCGCCCGGCCAGGTGGGGGAGCACCTCGTCGGCCCATCGCGCAGGCAGCATCAGCCCACCCGGGGCGGGCGGCACCACGAGGCGACGGGCGCCGAGCATGGCTGCCGTCGCGGTGGTCAGTGCCGCGAGGACGAGGACCGACTGCGCGGACATCGTCGGGGCCAGCAGGGACGCCGTCAGCAGTGATGCGATGCCGACCAGCGTCAGGGCGAGCGCGGGACGCACTGGTGCCAGCAGCACGGCAGCGGTCCGGGTCATGGGCACAGGGTAGTCCGAGGTCAGTGGAGCTCGTGGGCTCCGAGGTCGATCCGTCCGACGACCGTGCGGCGGGTGGCCCGCGCAGGGGAGGCGTACTCCCAGAGTGCCCGCCAGCGCGGCGGCACGGCGACGCCGCGGTCGACGGCAGGTGAGGTGGGCCGGAGGCGGAAGTCGTCCGCGGCGGCGTCCACGAAGCCACCGACCCCGACCCGCCGGTTGGCCCGCGCGTCGGCGCTCGCGCGGTCGGTCAGGTCGCCGGGGCCGACGAGGAGGTTGTTGCGCAGGTGGGCGCGACTGCCCTCGGCGAGGGCCACGAAGGTTCCGGAGTCGCGCCGGTTGGCGAAGGTGTTGTTGACGACCCAGAGCGTGTGCGAGGGGTGGGTGAGCCCCTCGGCGCCGTAGGACACGAGCGCGGAGTTCTCCGAGTGCGGACCCTGCACGATCACGTTGCCCGCGATGACGGAGCGCCCCCCGTTGAGGAGGTCGATGGAGTAGCTGGCGGTGGCGTCGCCGTCGCTGATCAGGTTGGCGACGATCGTGTTGCGCCCGGCGCGCGACTTGATCTCGTGGCCCGTGTCGGCGCCCGAGAACCAGCTGCCCCTGACGGTCAGCGACCGCACGGCGCCGACGTAGAGGTTGTGGGAGTAGCCGTCACCGGCGCCGTTGCGGAAGAAGCGGGACCGGGTGATCACGATGTCGCTGAGGGGGTCCGCCCCGGTCAGGATGCCGGTCTCGTTGTCGTGGAACCAGCTCCGCGTGACGGTGAGCCCGGTGCCCTCCTGGCGGATGCCGGCGCCGTTGCGGTCAGCCACCGCGGCGCCGCTGAACTCGATGCGGTCGACCGTCGTCCGGTCGCCGGCGATGACCCAGATCGCCTTGCCCTGGGCGTCCCGCCCGTCGGCGCGCAGGTGCACCCGGCCGCCGTCGCCGCGCAGCGTCAGGTCGTCCTGGGTCCACATGGCGACGTCGCCGGAGTAGGTGCCGGGATCGATCAGCACCGTGTCGCCGTCCTCCGCCAACGCCGCCGCGGCGCTCGGTGTGGCCAGCGCCCGGTCGGGGCCGACCCGCCAGGTGCGCGGGGCCTCGGCGGCGTACGACGACGCGGGTGCGGGAACGCCGCCGGCGGCCGGCACCGCGAGGCAGAGGACGGCCAGGGCACGGAGGGGGAGTGCCGACATCTCAACCACTGAACGCCGCTCCCCGCAGGTCGGCCTTGATCGCGTCGAGTCGCCCGGCCGCGGAGATCCGGGCCGCGTCCACCCCACCCTCATCCTGTCCGGCGTCACCCACGGGCACGACGACCTCGAGGTAGCACTTCACCTTCGGCTCGGTGCCGCTCGGGCGCACGATCACCCGCGCTCCGTCGGCGAGGGAGTAGCGCAGGCCGTCGGTGGGTGGCAGAGCCGCCGAGCCCTCGGACAGGTCCTCGACCCGCTCCACCGCGAGGCCGCCGAGGGTGGTCGGGGGAGCGGCCCGCAGCCGGTCCATGGTCGCGGGGATGTCGGCGAGGTCGTCGAAGCGCACCGAGAGCTGGTCGGTGGCGTGCAGGCCGTGCTGGTGCGCGATGTCGTCGAGGATGTCGGTGAGGCCGCGCCCCTGCGCCTTCGCCTGCGCGGCGAGCTCGCAGACGAGGAGCAGGGCGGAGACACCGTCCTTGTCGCGGACGTGCTCGGGGTCGCAGCAGTAGCCCAGCGCCTCCTCGTAGCCGAAGGCGAGGCCCTCCACGCGAGCGATCCACTTGAAGCCGGTGAGCGTCTCCTCGTGCGGCTGCCCCGCGGCCGCCGCCATCTTGCCGAGCAGGCTCGAGGACACGATCGAGTTGGCGTACGTCCCGGTGCGCCCGCGCGCGATCAGGTGGTGGGCGAGCAGGGCGCCGACCTCGTCGCCGCGCAGCATCCGCCAGCCGTGGGCGTCGGGGACCGCGACGGCGCATCGGTCTGCGTCGGGGTCGTTGGCGACGACCAGGTCGGCGCGCTGCTCGGCCGCGAGCGCCATGGCCAGGTCCATCGCGCCCGGCTCCTCGGGGTTGGGGAAGGACACGGTCGGGAAGTCGGGGTCGGGGTGCTCCTGCTGCTCGACGATGCTGGGCGCGTCGAACCCGGCGGTCTCCAGCACCTGGGCGACCGTCGTGCCGCCCACGCCGTGCAGTGGCGTGTAGACGATGGTGAGGTCGCGGGGGCCGTCGCCGGCGAGGCCCGCCACTGTGTCGAGGTAGTGGTCGACGAGGGCCTCGCCCACGACCTTGCCCGCGTCGCCGCGCGGCAGGTCGGCGATCGCGCCGACCGCGGCGATCCGCTCCGCGATCTCGGTGTCGGCGGGCGGCACGATCTGGCTGCCGTCGCCGAGGTAGACCTTGTAGCCGTTGTCCTGCGGCGGGTTGTGGCTGGCCGTGACCATGATGCCGGCCGCACAGCCGAGCTCGCGGATCGCGAAGGCGAGGAGGGGCGTGGGCAGCGTCCGCGGCATCACGAGCGCCTTGAACCCCGCCCCGGTCATGATCTCGGCGGTGTCGCGGGCGAAGACGTCGGAGTTGTGCCGCGCGTCGAATCCGATCACCACGGAACCGCCCGCGTGGCCGGTGTCCTTGAGGTAGGCCCCCAGGCCGGCCGCGGCGCGGGTGACCACGACGCGGTTCATCCGGTTGGGGCCTGCGCCGAGCGCGCCCCGCAGACCCGCGGTGCCGAACTCGAGCGTCCCGGCGAAGCGGTCGGCCAGGTCGGTCCCGTCGCCGCGCTCGGCAGCCGCGATCACCGACTCGAGCTCGGCACGAGTCTGCTCGTCGGGGTCCTCCGCGGCCCAGGCTCGGGCCACGTCGAGGAGGGAGGCGGTCGGTTCGGTCATGGGCGCACGCTATCCCCGAGCCGCAGCGACGCGCACTGGCGCCTGACCAGGGCGTCGAAGAGTCGATCGGCCGGGTCGGCCGTGCCGACGAAGTGGCCGGCGAGCTCCAGGTTGACGAACCCCACGAGTGCGGCCAGCTCGGCCAGTGTCGCGGCCGCGCCGGACGGATCGAGTCCGAGGTCTGCCAGCTCCGACATCTGGGCGCGGAGCGCCCGGTCCCCGAACGGCTCCAGGGGCTGGACGGCTGCGCACCTCAGGTAGGGGTCGGCCACGCGGGCGGCCGCGGGGATCGTCTCCGGTGGGGCCACGTAGCCGGGGATGGGCGTGCCGTAGATCAGCTGGAACTCGTGCGGGGACGAGCGCGCCCAGTCACGCATCGCGCGCGCGAGGCCGCGCCAGCGGCGCTCGCGACCGCGTGCGCTGACGGCCTCCAGGCGTTCGGCGAGGTGGCCGTAGCTCTCGATGATCATGGCCGTGAGGAGCGCCTCGCGCGTCGGGAAGTAGCGGTAGACCGCGGACGAGACGAGATCCACCTCCCGCGCGACGGCACGCATCGAGAGACCCCCGCCGCCCTTGGCGGCGATCTCCCGCCTGGCCGCGGCCAGGATCGCATCGGTCATCTCGGCCCGCGCTTCTCGTCGTGCTCCCGCCATGGGCGCCAGTGTGGCACAGAACGAGAGCACTGCTCTTGCAGTTGGTGACCAGAACCAGCTACTCTTGCCGAAAGAGAGAGCACCGCTCTCTCATTCTGGGAGGAGACAGGCGATGCGAGGTCGGACGATCCGGGACGCGGCGATGCCGCTGGTCAGCAGCGGGGTGCTCATGGCGGCGTACCTGCTTTTGCGCCCCTATGGCGACAAGGGCGCAGGCCCGGAGGCGGTGCAGGCGATGGCGTCGGGCTGGTGGGTCGTCTCCCACGTCTGCGGGATGCTGGCCCTCGCGTCCGTCGCGCGCGCCGCCCTCCGCATCTCGGACTACGCCGGAGGCGTGAGCGGCCTGCTGGCGCGCTGGGCGGGCCTGGGCGGGGTCGTCCTGGTCCTGCCCTACTACGGCGCCGAGACGTTTGCACTCCACGTGGTCGCGCGCCAGGCTCACGACGCGGACGCCGCGAGCATGGCACTGATCACCGAGATCCGCGAGCAGCCCGTCGCCATGACGATGTTCGGACTCGGGTTGCTGCTCCTCGCGGTGAGCGGCGTGGCCATGGCCAGCGCCTGGCGACGCATGGCTGGGGCAATGGCTGGGGAAATGGCGGGGCAGCTGGCCTGGGCCGGCTGGCCGCTCGGCGTGCTGCTCGTCCTCTTCCTCCCGCAGTTCTACCTGCCCGAGGTGGGCCGGATGGCCTACGGCGTCGCCTACCTGGTGGCGGCCTCGTTCCTCGCGCTCGCCGTGCGACGCGCGACGGTCCCGTCGGCCGGAGCGGGTGAGGACCGGCTGTCGGTGACCGGTGCAAGGATCCCGACATGATCGATCACCTGGGCATCAACTGCACCGACCTGCCGCGCGCGGCGGCGTTCTACGACCGGGTCCTGGGGGTGCTGGGCCACCGGCGCATCATGGACTTCGACGTGGCCATCGGCTACGGCACCGAGGAGCCGGACTTCTGGATCAGCACCTTCGAGGGCGTCGGTGCCAACCGGGAGGTGCACGTCGCCTTCCGCGCCCCCGACTCCGCGACCGTGCGTGCGTGGCACGCCGAGGCCGTGGCGGCCGGCGCGGAGTCGCTCCACGAGCCGCGCCTGTGGCCGGAGTACCACCCCGGCTACTTCGGCGCCTTCGTCCGCGACACCGAGGGCAACAACATCGAGGCGGTCTGCCACACGGGCGACTAGCGTGTGCCCGTGACCGCCACTGTCCGCTCCGTCAACGCCAGCGCCGGTGCGCCGGTCCCCGGTCTCCGGCGCCCGAGCGGCATCCACAAGCATCCCGTCGACCGCATCGAGGTGCGCGATCCAGGACCCAAGCGGGGCGGGCTCGGCAGTGGTGTGGTCGGCGACGCCATCTTCAGCCGCAAGCACCACGGCGGGGAGACCCAGGCCGTCTACGCGTTCGCGCGCGAGGAGCTCGACTGGTGGGGCGCGGAGCTCGGCCGCGACCTGGCCGACGGGATGTTCGGCGAGAACCTCACGACCCATGGCCTCGACGTCGATGCCGCCGAGGTGGGCGAGCGCTGGCAGGTGGGGAGCGCGTCGCTCGAGGTGTGCGGTCCGCGAGTGCCGTGCGCGACCTTCGCCAAGCACATGGCCGAGCCCCGCTGGGTGCGGCGCTTCGCCGAGCATGGCCGCACCGGCGCCTACCTCGCGGTCCGCGAGCCCGGGCTGATCGAGCCGGGTGATGCGATCACGGTCCTGCACCGCCCCGGGCACGGACTCACGGTGCCGATGTTCTTCCGCGCCTCGATGGGCGACAAGGAGCTTGCCGCGGTCTTCCTCGAGTCGAACCTGTTGCCTCGGATCGAGCACGAGTGGCTCGCCTCGCGCCAGTGACGAGTCCCGGTGGAGACCCGGGGCGTCGCGGCGCGAAGCGAGCCCTTGGACGGGGCGTCAGGAGAGGACGGCGACCGCGGCGTCGTAGTCGGGCTCGGTGCCGATCGTGTCGGTGATCTGGGTGTGGAGGACCGTGCGGTCCTCGTCGAGCACGATGACCGAGCGGGCGAGCATGCCCTGCCAGCCACCGTCGGCCATCGCGACGCCGTAGTCCTCGCCGAAGGAGGACCGGAACGCCGAGCCGACCTCGACGCGCTCGATGCCCTCGGCGCCGCAGAACCGCGCCTGGGCCAGGGGGAGGTCGACCGAGACGTTGACGACCGCGGTGTTGTCCAGCTCCGCCGCGAGCTCGTTGAACCTGCGGACGCTCGCCTGGCACACGCCGGTGTCGATGCTCGGGAAGATGTTGAGGACCACGCGCTTGCCTGCGGTGTCGGCGTCGGTGAGCTGCTGGAACTTGAGTCCCACCAGGTCCCAGCCGGGTGCCTGCGAGCCGACCGGGGGCAGCTCGCCCACGGTGTTGACGGTGGTGTCGCCGAGTTGTGTGGTTGCCATGGCCCTATTCCTATCGCACGGCCCCTGACACCTTGACGCCTAGAGTGCCCACATGGCCCCCGGCAACCGCACCGCCGTGATCGTCGATGCGCTGCGCGACGCCTTCGCGCCCCTCATGCGCGCCGATCCGGCCGCCTTCCGCGCGAAGTACCGCAAGATGGCCCGGGAGCCGCACGCGTTCTACCGCGGCACCGCCTGCCTGTTCTACAACGACGTGACCGCGGAGCCGGACGAGTGGGCCACGCACGGCGGCGAGCGGATCTGGATCCACGGGGACCTCCACGTCGAGAACTTCGGCACCTACCTCAACTCCGACGGCCGGCTGATCTTCGACGTCAACGACTTCGACGAGGCCTACGTCGGCCGGTTCACCTGGGACCTCCAGCGCTTCGCCGCCAGCCTGGCCCTCCTCGCGTGGCAGAAGGCCCTCCCCGAGGACGCGATCCGCAAGCTGATCGCCCGCTACGCCCGCTCCTACCTCGCCCAGGTCAATCACTACACCGGGACCGCGGACGACGAGGACTTCGCGATCCGGCTCGACAACGCCCACGGACCGGTGCTGGCGGCGCTCGAGGCGGCACGGTTGATGCGCCGCGCCGACCTCCTGGACGAGGTCACGGTCATGCAGCGCGGCACCCGCAAGTTCGCCGAGGACGGGACCACGCGACGCCTCTCGCGCGACGAGCGGACGGAGGTCGTGGGTGCCTTCCGCGACTACCTCGACACGATCCCGGACTCCAAGCGCTTCGACCGCCAGCTCTTCTACGAGCTGCGCGACGTGGTGGGCAAGACCGGCTTCGGCATCGGCAGCGCCGGGTTGCCGGCGTACAACGTGCTGGTCGAGGGCTACAGCCAGGCCCTCGACAACGACGTGGTGCTGAGCATGAAGCAGGCCAACATCCCCGCGCTGAGCCGGTTCGTCGACTCGAGCGAGGTCGACGCCTACTTCGAGCACGAGGGGCACCGCACGGTCGTGAGCCAGCGGGCCCTGCAGGTGCACACCGATCCGCTGCTCGGGCACACCCGCATCGACGGGGTCGGGTACGTCGTGTCGGAGGTGTCGCCCTACGAGGTCGACCTGGACTGGGAGGAGATCAACGAGCCGGCCGACATGCGGGCCGTCGTCGACCTGCTCGGCCGGGCCACCGCGAAGATCCACTGCGCCTCCGACGAGGACAGCCAGCAGGACCTCGTCGACTTCCAGGTCGAGGAGGCGATCGCGCAGTCCGTGAAGGGCCGCCGCAACGAGTTCGTCACCTGGCTGTGCGACTGGGGGATCGCCTACGCCGAGCGGGCGCGCGAGGACCACGCGCTGTTCGTCGACGCCTTCCGCGAGGGCCAGGTGGGGATCGCCTCCACCTGACCCCTGCGGGAGCGATGAGGCTCAGGCGTCGATGTGGGTCATGTCGCCGTAGCGCGCGCCGACCACGGCGTGACGGGGGACGGCCTGCTCCAGCGCGGCGAGGTCGCCGGCGCTGAGCTCGACGTCTGTGGCGCCGACGTTCTCCTCGAGGTAGCGCACCCGCTTGGTGCCGGGGATGGGCGCGACGTCGTCGCCCTGCGCAAGGACCCAGGCGAGCGCGAGCTGACCGGGGGTGCAGCCCTTCTCCGCAGCGATCGAGCGCACCTGTTCAACCAGGGCGAGGTTGGCGTCGAGCGCCTCCCCCTGGAAGCGTGGGAAGTACGCCGATCGGCGGCGGTCCAGCTCGTCGTCGGCACCGCGCCGGGCGCTGATGGCCCCCGTGAGCAGCCCGCGACCCAGCGGGGAGTAGGGCACGAGGCCGATTCCCAGCTCGCGGATGGTCGGCAGGATCTCGTCCTCGAGGTCGCGGGTGAACAAGGAGTACTCGGTCTGCAGCGCGGTGATCGGGTGGACCGCGTGCGCGCGCCGGATGTTCTGCGCGGACGCCTCGGAGAGCCCGAGGTGACGGACCTTGCCGGCCGCGACGAGCTCGGCCATGGCGCCGACGGTCTCCTCGATCGGCACCGTCTTGTCGACGCGGTGCTGGTAGTAGAGGTCGATGTGGTCCACGCCCAGCCGCTGCAGCGAGGCGTCGCACGCCGATCGCACGTAGTCGGGGTGACCGTTGATCCCGACCATGGTGCCGTCGGGGCGCCGCTCGTTGCCGAACTTGGTGGCGAGCTGCACCTCGTCGCGCCGGCCGGCGATGGCCTTGCCGACGAGCTGCTCGTTGGTGAAGGGGCCGTACATGTCGGCGGTGTCGAGGAACGTCACGCCGAGGTCCAGGGCCCGGTGGATGGTGTCGGTGCCGCCCTGCTCGTCAGGAGTGCCGTAGAACTCCGACATCCCCATGCAGCCGAGGCCGAGGGAGGAGACGGTCAGGGCGCCGATCTGTCGCTTCTGGATGCTCATGCCTCCAGCGAAGTCCTTCGAGCGCGCTCGAAGTCAACCCCGCGGGGATCAAGCTCCGGGCGCCACCTTGTTCTCGTAGATCGCGATCTTGTGGTCGATCGCCCGCAGGTGTGAGGTGACCTCGGCCAGCTGGCGCTCGACGACCTCGCGGTGGGCGAGCAGCAGGGCCAGGCGCTCGCCCTCGTTGCCCTCACCCTCGCGCACGAGAGCGGCGTAGCGGCGTACGTCGCGGATGGGCATGCCGGTCGACCGGAGGCGGGTCACCATCTGGATCCAGCGGAGGTCGTCGTCGGTGTAGCGACGGTGGCCCGACGAGGCACGCTCGACCGAGCGCAGCATCAGCCCGTCACGCTCGTAGTAGCGCAGGGTGTGCGCCGTCAGCCCGGTCTGCTCGGCGGCCTCGGCGATGCTCAGGCTGGTCATCGGGTCAGTGTCCGACTTCGAGTGCACTCCAAGTCAAGGCTACGGGGCCCCGGCCTTGCTTCCTGTCAGCCCAGGGCCGGTCGATAGTGCTGGGCGAGAACGAACGGCCCGCCGACGAACTCCGCCTCCGCCTCGTCGTCCGGACGCGGCTCGATCCGGTCGGCGAACTGCTCGGCGTCGTCGCGGGGCTCGTAGCCCAGGCGCCGTCCGGGCTCGAGGTCCCACCAGGCGCGGGTGTTGGCGCTGATCCCGTAGAGCACGGCGTACCCGGGGGCGGGTGTGGTGAGCGCTGCCTCGACCATGCGTACGCCGTCGCCGTGCGAGAGCCAGGTCGAGAGCGCGCGCAGGGAGGTGGGCTCCTCCAGGAACGAGCCGATCCGGCAGGAGACCGCGTCGATGCCGTGCCGGTCGACGAAGAGCCGCAGCAGGGCCTCGGCGGCGACCTTGGCGACGCCGTAGTAGGTGTCGGCCCGGGGGAGCGCGTGCTCGGTGAGCCCACCGTCGGCGCGGGGGGTGCGGCCGACGGCGTGGTTGGACGAGGCGTAGACGATGCGCGGCACCCGGTGCGCGACCATCGCGTCGAGGAGTGCCGCCGTCGTGACGACGTGGGAGGTGAGCTCGTCCGGCAGCGACACCTCGTCAGGTACGCCGGCGAGGTGGACCACCGCGTCCAGCCGCTCCTCGGCGAAGACCGCCGCGACGGCGTCGGGGTCGGCGCAGTCGGCCTCGTGCCAGGTGAAGGGGGTGCCCTCAGGAGCCGGCACGAGGTCGAGGCCGACGACGTCGTGGCCGAGCTCGGCCAGCCCGACCGTGATCACCCGGCCGAGGCTGCCCGCGGCGCCGGAGACGAGTACGCGCATCAGCTGCTCCTCAGATCTTCGTGACGACCTGGCTGAGCAGACCGCCCATCCGGCTGGCCGCGGCCTTCCCCGCCTCGAGGACCTCCTCGTGGTTGAGCGGCTCGCCGCTCAGGCCGGCGGCGAGGTTGGTGACCAGGCTGATGCCGAGGACCTCCATGCCTGCCTCGCGGGCCGCGATCGCCTCGAGCGTGGTGCTCATGCCGACCAGGTGGCCGCCGATGATGCCGGCCATCCGGACCTCAGCAGGGGTCTCGTAGTGGGGGCCGGGGAACTGGACGTAGACACCCTCGTCGAGGCTCGGGTCGATCTCCCTGCACATCGCGCGCAACCGCGGGCTGTAGAGGTCGGTGAGGTCCACGAAGTTGGCCCCGACGATCGGGCTGGTCCCGGTCAGGTTGATGTGGTCGGAGATCAGCACGGGCTGGCCGGGCTGCCAGCCCTGCTTGAGACCGCCGCAGCCGTTGGTCAGCACGATCGCCGAGCAGCCGGCGGCGGCCGCGGTGCGGATCGGGTGGACGACGGCGGCGACGCCCTTGCCCTCGTAGAAGTGCGTGCGGGACAAGAAGACCAGGAGGTTGCGCTCGCCGTCCGGGGTCGAGGTGCGGATCGAGCGGATCTTGCCGCTGTGTCCCGCGACGGCGGCGGCGCTGAAGCCGGGCAGGTCGGTCGTGTCGATCTCGGCGGTGGCCTCGCCGAGCGCGTCGACGGCCGGCAACCAGCCCGAGCCCAGGACGAGGGCGATGTCGTGGCGCTCGACCCCGGTCAGCTCGGCGAGCCTCGCGGCAGCGGAGGTGGCGGCTTCGTAGGGACTCGCGGCGTCGTGGCGGGGTGCGTCGTGGCTGGTCACGCCGGGAACTCTAGACCGCTCACCAGCGGGCCACGACCTCCTCCCGGACCACTCCCTGCCGCACCCGCTGCGGGTGGTCGCCGACCGCGAGGTAGGCCACCTCCGTGCGACGGCGTACGTCGAGCACGGCGACGGCGTCGGACTCGCTGAGCGAGATCCAGCACGTGCCGTGAGGGCCCTCGGTGGTCCAGTAGGGCTTGAGGTAGTCGTGCCCGGTGGTGGCGCGGTCGAAGATCCACCGGCGGGTCGTGCGTGAGTCGACCAGGGCCGCGTAGTCGTCCATCGTGCCGGCCACGCAGAGCGTGCGGTCGTCGTCCCCGATCGAGAGCCCGTGGTGGGCGGAGTCGTTGACGTACTGCTCCAGCGGCATGGTCGGCACGCGGTTGGGCAGCGGCACCACGCGGGTGACCGCCCCGCGGCGGGGCTCGGGCAAGGTGTCGGAGGAGTAGTCGACGACGCCGTTGAGGTCCGGGGCTCGGGTGTCGAACTCGACGTAGCCGTGGAAGAACGAGACCTGGAACCAGAGGAACCGCTCGTCGGGCCCGAGCGCCATCGGCCGCACGGCCGAGCTCATCCCGGGGTAGCCGGCCTCGGCGAGCTCCTTGCCCATGTCCCAGCGCCGGAGGACCCGGAAGTCGCGGTCGCGCACGACCTGCAACCAGCGGTCGCCCTTGACCGGGTCCTCGAGGACCGTGCCGTGGTCGCCGGGGGTGTAGACCCGGCCGATCGAGGCGTGGAAGATCGTGCGTCCGTCGTCGCTGTAGGTGTTCTCGTGCGGTGTCTCGCCCGACTCGAAGGTGCGCAGCCGGTCGCCCATGCGGACGACGGTCCCGTCCGGGAGGGTCTGGCGGGCCATGGCGTACTCGATCACCTGGCGAGCGGTGGAGTCGCTGACGAGGAGCCGGCGCCCGTCGGGTGAGAGGCCCATGTGGTCAGTGCGGTGGCCGTCCATCTGCTGCTCGCGGACGATCGCGGTCGGGTCGTCCGCCGCGGCCTTGGCGATGTCGATCCACACGACGTCGCCGAGGCTGGGGCGCGACACCGCGAGGTAGCGGCCGTTGCGGGTGGTGAACATGTCGTCGACGAGCTGGTCGTGGCCCTCCCCGGGACCCTGCTGCACGGCCAGGTAGAAGGCCAGCCGCTCCGGGTCGGTCCGGATCGCGGCGAGCTCTTCCTCCAGGTCCGGGACGAGGTCGATGCCGCGCCGCAGCACCTCCCGCGTGTCGGCGTCGACCACCGTCGCGGTGCCGGCCCAGTTGTTGCCGACGAACATCACGCTGCGCACGGCGCGGGCCGCCGGCTCGGAGCGGCCGTCGGCCGCGTCGACCTCTGCTGTCCCCGGTGCGGCAGCGGACGACGCGGCCTCGGCCGCCGCACCCATGAGCGGCGCGACGAGCAGGAGGACCAGCAGGAACGCCAGCGGGGTCGACAGGACCCGGTGTGTGCGGTGGTGCGGCATGCCTGTCCAACGCGCGAGCGACGGCGAGGTCACTCGGTGAGAGCGCGCGTGGCGGTCAGAGGCCCGCTCAGAGGCCGGTCGAGCGGCACGCCCGGCGACGCAGCGCCGCGACGTAGTCCTCGGGCGCTCCGGCGGCGTCGGCGGAGTCGGCGAGCACGCCGAGGTAGGACGCGGACGGCAGGCCACCCTCGTACGCATCGAGGACGTAGGCCCACACGACCAGCTCGCCGGTCATCGTCGAGACCCGGACCTTGGTCTTGCGGTAGAGCCCGGTGTCGGCGGACTCCCAGCCGTCGAGAGCCTTCTCGTCCTCGTCGGTGACGTCGTAGACCGCGACGAAGACCTGCTCGAACGGGTCCTGGACGATCGTCGAGAGGGCGCCGTCCCAGCCGTGCTCCTCGCCGCCGAACGTCAGCCGCCACCCCGTCAGCCAGCCGGTCGAGTGGAGGATCGAGTGGGGGCAGCGCTCGCTCATGCGGGCGGGATCGAGGTTGGTCCCGTAGGCGGCGTAGAGCGTCACGAGCGACAGGCTACCCAGCCCGGACGTCCAGTTGTCCCCCTCGACGGGCGGACAACTAGGGTGGGGCCCGTGACCGACACCCACTTCGACACCCTCGTCCTCGGCGCCGGCCCCGGTGGCTACGTCGCCGCGATCCGCGCAGCCCAGCTCGGCCAGAAGGTGGCCGTGGTGGAGGAGAAGTACTGGGGAGGTGTCTGCCTCAACGTCGGGTGCATCCCCTCCAAGGCCCTGCTGAAGAACGCCGAGCTGGCGCACACGCTCCAGCACGAGAAGGCCAAGTTCGGCATCGAGGGTGACGCCACCATGGCGTTCGGCCCGACCCACAAGCGCAGCCGCGACGTGAGCGCAGGCATCGTCAAGGGCGTCCACTTCCTCATGAAGAAGAACAAGATCACCGAGGTCGACGGCTGGGGCACGATCACCGGCCCGACGTCGGTCGACGTGAAGGGCAAGGACGGCCAGACCACCGGCTACACCTTCGACAACCTGATCATCGCCTCCGGCGCGATCGTGCGCCTGGTCCCCGGCGTCGAGCTCAGCGAGAACGTCGTCACCTACGAGGAGCAGATCCTCTCCGACCAGCTCCCGGGCTCGATCGTCATCGGCGGCTCGGGCGCGATCGGCGTGGAGTTCGCCTACGTCATGGCCAACTTCGGCGTCGACGTGACGATCGTGGAGTTCCTCGACCGGATGGTGCCCACCGAGGACGCCGACATCTCCAAGGAGCTCGCCAGGCACTACAAGAAGCTCGGCGTGAAGGTGCTGACCTCGACCGCCGTGAAGAAGGTCGAGGACACCGGCTCCGGGGTCAAGGTCACCGTCGCTCCCGCCGCCGGGGGCGACGAGCAGGTGCTCGAGGCCGACAAGTTCCTGGCCGCCTTCGGGTTCGCGCCGCGGGTGGAGGGCTTCGGCCTCGAGAAGATCGGCGTGAAGGTGTCCGAGCGCGGTGCCATCGAGATCGACGACTACTGCCGCACCAACGTCGACAACGTCTACGCCATCGGCGACTGCACCGGGAAGATGATGCTCGCCCACGTCGCCGAGGCGATGGGCATCGTGGCCGCCGAGACCATCAGCGGCGCCGAGACGATGCCGGTCGAGTACGACTTCGTGCCGCGGGCGACCTACTGCATGCCGCAGATCGGCTCCTTCGGCTACAGCGAGCAGCAGGCCAAGGACAAGGGCTACGACGTCAAGACCGCGACGTTCCCGTTCACCGCCAACGGCAAGGCCATGGGGCTCGGCGAGGCCGTCGGCTTCGTCAAGGTGGTCGCGGACGCCGAGCACAACGAGATCATCGGCGCGCACATGATCGGGCCGGACGTGACCGAGCTGCTGCCCGTGCTGACGCTGGCCCAGAAGTGGGACCTCACCGCCGACGAGGTGGCCCGCAACGTCTTCGCGCACCCGACGCTGGGCGAGGCCGTCAAGGAGGCCGTCCACGGCCTCGCCGGCCACATGATCAACCTCTGATGGCCGACCACATCGTCATCGTCGGCGGCGGCCCGGGCGGCTACGAGGCGGCGCACGTCGCCGCGCAGCTCGGCGCCGAGGTCACCGTCGTCGACACCGACGGTGTCGGAGGGTCGGCCGTGCTCACCGACTGCGTGCCCAGCAAGACGCTCATCGCCACCTCCGAGCTGATGACCGACATGTCGTCGGCGCAGGAGCTCGGGGTCAACTTCCACGACCACCAGGGCGACGCCGCCACCACGATCACCGTCGACCTCGCGCGGGTCAACGCCCGCGTGAAGCAGCTCGCGGCCGACCAGTCGGCCGACATCGCGGCCCGCCTCGACCGCGACGGCGTACGCGTGGTGACGGGTCGTGGCCGGCTCGGGCCCGACCTCACCGTCACGGCCACCACCGCCGACGGCGAGGAGACGCTGCAGGCCGACGCGATCATCGTGGCGACCGGAGCTGCGCCGCGCACCCTGCCCAGTGCCAAGCCCGACGGCGAGCGGATCCTGACCTGGGAGCAGGTCTACGACCTCACCGAGGTCCCGGAGAAGCTGATAGTGGTCGGCTCGGGCGTCACCGGCGCCGAGTTCGCCAGCGCCTACCTGTCCCTCGGCATCGACGTCACCCTCGTGAGCAGCCGCGACCGGGTGCTGCCGGGCGAGGACGCCGACGCGTCCGCCGTCCTCGAGGACGTGCTCACCCGCCGCGGGATGAACGTCCTCGGGCAGTCGCGCATGCAGTCGGTCACCCGCGAGGGCGACACCGTCACGGTGACCCTGACCGACGGCCGTACGGTCAGCGGCAGCCACTGCATCCTCGCGCTCGGCTCGGTCCCCAACACCGCCGACCTGGGCCTCGAGGACGCAGGCGTCACCGTCGACGACGGCGGCTTCGTGAAGGTCGACCGGGTCTCCCGCACGTCGGCGCGCGGGATCTACGCCGCCGGAGACTGCACGGGCGTGCTGATGCTGGCCTCGGTCGCTGCGATGCAGGGCCGGATCGCGATGTGGCACTTCCTCGGCGACGCGGTCTCGCCGCTGGACCTCAAGAAGGTCTCCTCCAACGTCTTCACCTCGCCGGAGATCGCCACGGTCGGGTGGTCGCAGAACGCCGTCGACGCGGGCGAGATCCGGGCCCAGGTCGTGATGCTGCCGCTGGCCGGCAACGCCCGCGCCAAGATGCAGGGCGTGCGCGACGGTTTCGTGAAGCTCTTCTGCCGCCCCGGCACCGGCATCGTCGTCGGGGGAGTGGTCGTCGCACCGCGCGCCTCCGAGCTGATCCACCCCGTCTCGATCGCGGTGTCGGAGTCGCTGACGGCCGACCAGCTGGCTCAGGCCTTCACGGTCTACCCGTCGATGAGCGGCTCGGTCGCCGAGGCCGCGCGGCGGCTGCACCGGGTCTGATCGTCGACGGGTCCTGGCGCGGCTGATCAGCCGTCGCCGCCGCCCCCGCCGCCGTCTCCGCCACCGAAGTCTCCGCCCCCGCCGACGTCCCCGCCGTAGCCGGAGAAGTCGTGGCCGTCGATCATTCCTCCCTCGGCCCACGCACCGGGGTCCGCCCACGCGGCGCCCAGCGGTACCTCGACACCCGCCCGCCCCGCCAGGCCACCGCCGACGTAGGCCATCGTGAGCCGCTCGGCCTCCATACGGCCCTCCTTCACCAGCTCGTGGTACCAGCCTGCGGCCCACGCGGCGTAGAGCGGTCCCGAGGCGAACCAGGCGACCCGGCGATCGCCCAGCCGCACCAGCCGGACCTCGGGCTGCGCGCCGGCGGCCAGTCGCTCGGCGTCGCGGAAGCACACCGGGACCTCGCGGGGCACTCCGCCCACAGGCGCCCACTCGACGTCGCGGCTCGCCGGCCCGTGCGCGGGGTCGAAGAAGCACGGCGGGCGGCGCTCGGGCCGGGCGTCGCCGGCCTGCGCCGCCAGCACGCACGCCTGGTGGAAGCGGCCGTCGGCCAGCCGCGCGGTCACGCCGGTGACGTCCGCAGCCGCCGACGAGCGCCGCAGCGCGGCCTTGGCGTCCTCGTAGGAGTCCAGCGCCCGCTGGTAGTCGGCCCGCATGGCGTCGTCCAGGTCGGTGGACAGGGTGTCGAAGTGCAGCTGCGAGAGCTCCTCGCCGAACCGGGTCACGTCCTCGTCGGCCGCGCGGCGCACGTGCCGGAAGGCATCGAGCTCCGCGAGCTCGAGCTGGTGCCTCTCCCGCCGTCGGCGACCGAGCATGCGCTCCATGATGCCATCGATCCCACGGTCGGTTCCGGGTGTTCTGGACCGGCTGTACTCTGGGTGATTCTGCTGACCGACTTCTCGGGGGAGAACTCACCGATGCTGCGCACCCGCCCTCCTCGCCTGCTGCTCGCGCTGCTCGCCGGCGCCGTGCTGCTGCCCGTCCTGCCCGCCGAGGCCGCGCCGCGCAAGTTGGTAGAGACCTGGGCCACCCCCGGCAGCACCGCGATCACGCTGACCGGCCACGGCTTCGGGCACGGTCACGGGCTCTCCCAGTACGGCGCCCTCGGCGCGGCCCAGCAAGGACTGACCTGGCAGCAGATCGACGAGTTCTACTACCCCGGCACCACGTGGGGCGAGATCAGGGGCAAGATCCGCGTGCTGATCACCGCCGACACCGGTCGCGACGTACAGGTCGTGGCCTCTCGGGGGATCAAGGTCAGCAGCCTCGCCCGCTCGCGCACCTGGCGGCTCCCGACGGTCGGGGCGAAGAAGTGGCGCCTGGTCGCCGCGGGTGACGACACGGCGGTGCAGTTCACGAGAGGTGGCGCCTGGCGGACGTGGAAGAAGGTGCCGGGGGAGGCCGAGTTCTCCTCGGCGACCGGGCTCCTGACGCTGGTGCTCCCCGGGGCCCGCCGTGACTACCGGGGCACCCTGCAGTCGGTCGCGCCCCGCCAGGGCAAGCGGCAGACGGTCAACAAGCTCAGCATGGAGGCCTACCTGCGCGGCGTCGTGCCGCAGGAGGTCCCCGCGCTGTGGGAGCCCGCCGCGGTCAGCGCCCAGTCGGTGGCCGCGCGCACCTACGCCGCGTTCGAGCGCTCGCACCCCTCCGCCGGCCACTACGACCTGTGCGACACCACGCAGTGCCAGGTCTACGGAGGTGCCGACGTCGAGCACCCCGCCGCCACGGCCGCGATCCAGGCCACCGCCAGGCAGGGACTGTTCTACGACGGCCGCCCCGCCTTCACCCAGTTCTCCGCCAGCAACGGCGGCTTCTCCTCGGCCGGGTCGATGCCCTACCTCGTCGCCCAGGCCGACCCGTACGACGGCGTGACCGGCCACAAGTACTCCACCTGGACCACCACGATCGACGACACCCAGGTCGAGAAGCACTGGCCGGCGATCGGCGACCTGACCGCCATCGAGGTGACCTCACGCGACGGCAACGGCGAGTGGGGAGGCCGGGTCACCGACTTGGCCTTCATCGGAACCACCGGCACCGCCCGGGTCGACGGCGACACGGTCCGCTCCTACCTCGGGCTCTACTCCGACTGGTTCACCTTCACGGTCGCCCCGCACCAGAAGGGACCAGCACGCCCGTGACGGGTCCACGCCGGTGGTCGGCGGCGCTGCTCGCCGCCCTGGCACTCGCCGCCACCGGGTGTGAGGCGGGCGGGGTGACCGACGGCGACGCCGGGCTGCCCGACCCGATCGTCGACACCGAGGTGACCACCCCGATCGACTACGTCGCGCTGGGGGACTCCTTCTCCGCAGGCCCGTTCATAGGCACCATGCGCACCGACCCCCAGGGGTGCGCCCGGTCCCGCGACAACTACCCGGCCTTCCTCGCCGACTGGCTCGACGTCGCGAGCTACACCGACGTCACCTGCTCCGCGGCGGTCACCGCGGACCTCTACGCGCCGATGCGGATGTACGACGGCAACATCGCCCCGCCCCAGCTCGACGCGGTCTCGGCCGACACCGACCTGGTGACGATCGGCATCGGCGGCAACGACTTCTCGATCTACGACTCGCTGATCCGGTGCCAGGAGCCCGGCGGTCCCTGCCCGGTCGAGGAGCTCGAGGCCGACGCCCGCAAGGTCGCCGATCGCATCGCGCGGGCAGTGCGACGCATCCGGAAGGCTGCACCCGACGCCGCCGTCCACGTCGTGGGCTATCCCGACATCCTGCCGACCGAGGGCACCTGCCGGGCCGTCGGCGTCCCGGCCGACGTGCTCGGTCCTGTGACCGGGATCGCCGGCCTGCTCAACGACTCGCTGGAGAAGGGCGCGGCGGCGGCAGGAGCGTCGTACGTCGACGTCGAGGCGATCTCGGAGGGGCACGACGTGTGCGCCAAGGGCCGCGCCTGGGTCAACGGGCCCCGGTTCCGCGCCGGCGTCGCTGCGCCGTTCCACCCCAAGATCAACGGGATGCGTGGCGTGGCCGCCGAGGTGTTCCGGCAGGTCACGGGCGAAGATCCGGCGGAGGTCACCGAGTACGCCGAGCCGGACCCGGACGTCGTGGTGCTCAACGAGGGTTGATCACCAGCACGAGGTCGCCGCCCTCGACGGCCTGGGTGGAGCGGACGGCCAGTCGGCTCACCGTGCCGGCGACCGGAGCGGTGATCGATGCCTCCATCTTCATCGCCTCGATGGTCGCCACCGTCTGGCCGGCCTCGACCGTGTCGCCCTCGGCCACTGTCACGGTCACCGCACCGTCGTACGGTGCCGCGACCTGACCGGGGGATGCGAGGTCGGCCTTCTCGGCCGAGACGACCTCGGCGGAGACGCTGCGGTCGCGCACCGACACCGGACGGAGCTGGCCGTCGATCGTGGCCAGCACGTTGCGGAGGCCACGCTCGTCGGGCTCGCTGATCGCCTCGAGCCCGTAGAGGACCTGCTTGCCCTCGCGCAGCTGTACGGGGTGCTCCCCGCCGCGCCGCAGGCCGTAGAGGTAGTCGACGGTCGGCAGCACGGACAGGTCGCCGTAGAGCTCGCGCGACTCGAGGAACGCCGTAGTGGGTCCGGGGAACAGCAGCTCGTTGAGGGTCGCGCGCCGGTCGGTGTCCAGCCCCGCCAGCTGCTCGGGCGTGAGGGTTTCGCTGGGCCGCTTCCAGGTGCGGCCCGCGAGAGCCTTGGTGCGGAACGGCTCGGGCCAGCCGCCCGGCGGGTCGCCGAGCTCACCGTTGAGGAAGCCGATGACCGAGTCGGGGATGTCGTAGGAGGCGGGATCCGCCTCGAACTCCGCCGGGTCGGCGCCGGCTGCGACCAGCGCGAGCGCGAGGTCGCCGACGACCTTGGAGGACGGTGTCACCTTGACGACGTTGCCGAGGATGTCGTTGGCCGCGGCATACATGTCCTCGACCTGCTCGAACTTCTCCCCGAGGCCCAGCGCGATCGCCTGCTGGCGCAGGTTGGACAGCTGGCCGCCGGGGATCTCGTGGCGGTAGACCCGCCCGGTCGGTGCCGGCAGGCCCGACTCGAAGGGCGCGTAGACGCGGCGCGTGGCCTCCCAGTAGGGCTCCATCGCGTTGACGGCATCCAGCCTGAGGCCGGTCTCCCGCGGCGAGTGGTCGGTGGCGGAGATGAGCGCCGAGAGGGCGGGCTGCGAGGTGGTGCCGGCCATCGACGCGCAGGCGGCGTCCACGGCGTCGACCCCGGCATCGATCGCGGCCAGGAGGGTGGCGAGCTGGCCGCCGGGGGTGTCGTGGGTGTGGAGGTGGACGGGGAGGTCGAAGCGCTCACGCAGCGCGGTCACCAGGGTCCGGGCGGCGGGGGCGCGGAGCAGCCCGGCCATGTCCTTGACCGCGAGCACGTGGGCGCCGGCGTCGACGATCTGCTCGGCCAGCCGGAGGTAGTAGTCCAGCGTGTAGAGCTTCTCCGAGGGCGAGGACAGGTCACCGGTGTAGCACAGCGCGACCTCGGCCACGGTCGTCCCGGTCGCTCGCACGGCGTCGATCGCCGGGCGCATCTGCGAGACGTCGTTGAGGGCGTCGAAGATCCGGAAGACGTCGATGCCGGTCTCCGCGGCCTCCTGCACGAAGGCCTCGGTGACCTGCGTCGGGTAGGGCGTGTAGCCGACCGTGTTGCGCCCGCGCAGCAGCATCTGCAGGCCGATGTTGGGGACTGCCTCGCGCAGCGCCGCGAGCCGCTCCCACGGGTCCTCGGACAGGAAGCGCAGCGCCACGTCGTACGTCGCTCCGCCCCAGCACTCGAGCGACCAGAGCTCGGGCGTGGTGCGGGCGACGTGGTCGGCCACGGCGACGAGGTCGCGGGTGCGGACCCGGGTCGCGAGGAGGGACTGATGGGCGTCGCGGAAGGTCGTGTCGGTGACGGCCACGTGCTTCTGGGCGCGCAACCGACGGGCGAACTCGTCGGGGCCGATCTCGCGCAGCAGCTGGCGGGTGCCGGCGGGGACGGGCTGCGATCGGTCGAGTGCGGGCAGCTTGCTGGCCGCCGACACCGTCACCGGCGCCGGGCCGTGCGGCTGGTTGACCGTGACGTCGGCGAGGTAGGCGAGCAGGCGCGACGCGCTCTCGCCGCCGACGCGGGGGCGGAGCAGCTGGGGGTGGTCCTCGATGAACGAGGTGGTCACCCCGCCGGCCGCGAAGTCGGGGTCGGCGAGCACCGCCTGCAGGAAGCCGACGTTGGTGGACACGCCACGGATGCGGAACTCCAGCAGGGCCCGCCGGGCTTTCTGGACGGCCGACTCGAAGGTGCGGCCGCGACAGGTGAGCTTGGCCAGCATCGAGTCGAAGTGGGGGCTGATCTCGGCGCCGGTGTAGGTGGTGCCGCCGTCGAGGCGGACGCCGGGGCCACCGGGAGAGCGGTAGGTCGTGATCTTGCCGGTGTCGGGGCGGAACCCGTTGGCCGGGTCCTCGGTGGTGATGCGGCACTGGAGGGCGAAGCCCTGCGGCCGGACCGAGTCCTGCGTGAGCCCGAGGTCGGCGAGCGTCGCGCCGGCTGCGATCAGCATCTGTGACTGCACGAGGTCGACCGCGGTGACCTCCTCGGTCACGGTGTGCTCGACCTGGATGCGGGGGTTCATCTCGATGAAGACGTATCGGCCCTGCGGGTCGAGGAGGAACTCGACCGTGCCGGCGTTCTTGTAGCCGATCTCGCGCGCGAAGCGCACCGCGTCGGCGCACATCCGGTCGCGCAGCTCGGGGTCGAGGTGGGGGGCGGGGGCGATCTCGACGACCTTCTGGTGGCGCCGCTGGACCGAGCAGTCGCGCTCGTAGAGGTGGATGACGCCGCCCTCGGAGCCGGTGCCGTCGGAGAGGATCTGCACCTCGATGTGGCGCGGGTCGACCACGGCCTGCTCGATGAACACGGTCGGGTCGCCGAAGGCGCCCTCGGCCTCGCGCATGCAGGTCTCGATCGCCTCGCGGAGCCCGGCGCGGTCCTCGACGCGGCGCATGCCCCGACCGCCGCCGCCCGCCACCGCCTTGACGAAGAGCGGGATCTCGCCCCGCTCCTCCAGGAGCGCCTCCGCCGCCTCGAGGAGCGCGTCGACGTCGGTGGAGGGCTCCACCGACGCCAGCACCGGTACGCCGGCAGCCTTGGCGGCCGCGATCGCGCGCGCCTTGTTGCCGGTCAGCGTCAGCACCTCGGCGCTGGGACCGATGAAGGTGATGCCCGCGGCGGCGCACGCCTCGGCCAGCGCGGGGTTCTCCGAGAGGAAGCCGTAGCCGGGGTAGACGGCGTCGGCGCCGCACTTCACGGCGACCTCGACGATCGCCTGCGGGTCGAGGTAGGCGCGCACGGGGTGCCCGACCTCGCCGATCTGGTAGGCCTCCTCGGCCTTCATCCGGTGCTCGGACCACCGGTCCTCGTGCGGGAAGACGGCAACCGTCCGCGAACCGATCTCGCGGGCGGCGCGGAGGGCCCTGACTGCGATCTCGCCGCGGTTGGCGATGAGGACCTTGGAGAACATGGCCCGAAGGCTACTGACGGAGGGTGCGCTGGATCACACGTGTCCGCAGGGCGGGCACCGGAGCCGTTCGGTGCACCGCTGAGCGGTCGGGGACGTCCGCTCAGGTGGCGATGGAGGCAGCGACCGCCCGGCCGGCGGCCCGCCCGGAGAAGATGCAGCCGCCCAGGAAGGTGCCCTCCAGCGCGTTGTAGCCGTGCACCCCGCCGCCGCCGAACCCGGCGACCTCGCCCGCGGCGTACAGGCCCGGGACGGGGGTGCCGTCGTCGGCGACGCACTGCCCCTCGAGGTTGGTCTCCAGGCCCCCGAGCGTCTTGCGGGAGAGGATGTTGAGGCGCACCGCGATCAGCGGGCCGTGGGCCGGGTCGAGGATCTTGTGCGGCTTGGCGACGCGGATCAGCTTGTCGGTGCGGCTGCGGCGGGCGTTGTGGATCGCCATCACCTGGATGTCCTTGGCGAAGGCGTTGTCGACCTCGCGGTCGCGGGCCTCGATCTGCACCCGCAGGTCGTCCGCGTCGAGCTTCGGCCCGCGGGCGAGCTCGTTCATCCCGGTCACCAGCTCGTCGAGGCCAGGTGCCACGACGAAGTCGATGCCGTGCTCCTTGAAGGCCTCGACCGGCCCCGGCGCTCCCTTGGCGAGGCGGCTCTGGGCGAGGAACTTCAGGTCCTTTCCGGTGATGTCGGGGTTCTGCTCGGAGCCGGAGAGGGCGAACTCCTTCTCGATGATCGACTGGGTCAGGACGAACCATGAGTAGTCGTGCCCGGCGGCCAGGATCTGCTTCATCGCGCCGATGGAGTCGGCGCCGGGGACTCCCGACATGCCCTCGAGACGGCGGCCGGTGGCGTCGAACCACATCGACGAGGGGCCGGGCAGGATGCGGATCGCGTGGTCGGGCCAGACCGGGTCCCAGTTGTGGATGCCCTCGACGTAGGCCCACATGCGGTCCTTGTTGACCAGGGTGGCGCCGGCCTCCTCAGCGATGGCCAGCATCCGACCGTCGACGTGCGCAGGGACCCCGGTGATCATGTGCTCCGGGGCCGCGCCCACCCGCTCGGTGGGCCAGCTGCGGCGCATCAGCTCGTGGTTGTGGCCGATGCCGCCGGACGTGACGACGACGGCGGCCGCCCGGTGCTCGAACTCGCCGACCGGGTCGCGGCTGGACTTCACGCCGCGCTCGGAGTCGTCGTCGGCGAGCAGGGTGCCGCGGACGCCGACGACGGCGCCGTCCTCGACGACCACCTCGTCGACCTGGTGGCGGAACGCGAGGCGTACGAGTCCGCGGGCCTCGGCCTGCTCGACCGGGTCGGCGAAGATCCGCACCACCTCGGGACCTGTGCCCCACGTGAGGTGGAAGCGCGGGACCGAGTTGCCGTGGCCGGTGGCCCGGCCGTCGCCCCGCTCGGCCCAGCCGACGAACGGCAGCGACTTGAGGCCGAGGGCGCGGAGGTAGTCGCGCTTCTCCTCGTGGGCGAATCGGACGTACGCCTTCGCCCACTGCTGCGGCCAGAAGTCCTGCCCGCGTCCCGGCCCGTCGGTGCCGTCGCCGTGCCGGTCGAACTGCGCGGAGCCCTGCCAGTCCTGCCAGGCCAGCTCGGGGGAGTCCTTGATGCCCATCCGGCGCTGCTCGGGGCTGTCGACGAAGAGCAGCCCGCCCAGGGACCACCAGGCCTGTCCGCCGAGGGTGTGGCGGTTCTCCTGGTCGAGGACGAGCACCTTCTTGCCGGCCAGGGCGAGCTCGTGGGTGGCGACGAGGCCGGCGAGCCCGGCGCCGACGACGATCGCGTCGGGGGTGAAGTCGCTCGGGTCGGTGTGCTCGGTCATCGGGGCTCCGTCTGGGGGTAGTGGCGGACGATCATCTCGGCGAGCAGCCGCAGGGCGCGCTCGACGGTGCGGCCGGGGGCCGCGGTCGGGTCGGGGTCGAGGGCGGAGAAGGCCAGCCCGTCGAGCATGTTGACGACGACGCTCAGCACGGCGGCGAGGTCGTCGGTCGTGAGGCGGTCGCCCCAGAGCTCACCGGCGGCGGCGAGCATCTGCTGCTGCAACGACTCGCGGGCCGGCAGGAGGGCGGTGCGCAGCTCGGCGTCGGCGCGGGCCGCCACGAGCAGCTCGCGCCAGGTCTGGTTGGCGGGTGAGAGGACGATGGTGCGCAGGTGGCTGAGCACGGCCACCACGTCGTCGACGGTGTCGACGTCGGCCCCCACAGTCGCGCGGAAGGCCTCGACGTTGCGGGTCGCGACGTGCGAGGCGGTCGCCACCAGCAACGCGTGCCGGGTGGGGAAGTGGCGGAACAGCGCGCCCTGGCTGACCCCTGCCTCGGCGCAGACCGCAGCGGTCGAGGTGGCGGCGTACCCCCGCTCCGCCAGGCACGACACGGTCGCGTCGAGGAGCGCGCCGATCGTGCCCTCGCGGCGCTGGGCCTGCGTACGGCGCTCGGTAGGGGTGGGCATCGAGATCACCCGGACAGTCTTACATAAAAAGTGAGCGCTCGCTATCTAAATGCGTCGAGGAGACGCGACTCGTCAGCCCTTGATCTCGCAGATGACGGCGCCGTTGGTGACGGTGGCGCCGACCTCGGCCTGGAGGCTCGTGACGGTGCCTGCCTTGTGGGCCTTGAGCGGCTGCTCCATCTTCATCGCCTCCATGACGACGATGACGTCGCCCTCGGCGACCTCCTGGCCGTCAGTGACGGCGACCTTGACGATGGTGCCCTGCATGGGTGAGGTCACGGCGTCGCCCGAGGCCGCGGCGCCGGTCTTCTTGGTGGCGCGCTTGGCCTTGCCCTTCGAGCCGGCGCCGCCCGCGCCGGCGGCGGCCAGCCCGCCGATTCCGGCGGGGAGGACGACCTCGAGCCGGCGGCCGCCGACCTCGACCGTCACCCGCTGCCGCTCGCCGGCCTCCCACCCAGTTTCAGGGGCCTCGGCGGTGTCGCCGGCGTAGGGCTCGATCTGGTTGTCGAACTCGGTCTCGATCCACTGGGTGTAGACGGTGAACTCACCCTCGCCGGACGGCGTGGAGGCGCCGACGTAGGCCGGGTCGGAGACCACGGCGCGGTGGAACGGGATGACCGTCGGCATGCCGTCGACGACGAACTCGTCGAGCGCGCGGCGCGAGCGCTCGAGCGCCTGGGTGCGGTCGCGGCCGGTGACGATGAGCTTGGCGATGAGGGAGTCGAACGAGCCGGGGATGGTCTCGCCCTGGTCATAGCCGCCGTCGAGGCGTACGCCGGGACCCGCGGGAGCGTGCCAGCGGGTCAGGGTGCCGGGGGCGGGCATGAAGTTGCGGCCGCCGTCCTCGGCGTTGATGCGGTACTCGATGGAGTGGCCGCGGATCTCCGGGTCGTCGTAGCCCAGCTCCTCGCCGGCGGCGATGCGGAACATCTCGCGGACCAGGTCGATCCCCGTGACCTCCTCGGAGACGCAGTGCTCCACCTGGAGGCGGGTATTGACCTCGAGGAAGGAGATCGTGCCGTCCTGGGCGACGAGGAACTCGCACGTCCCGGCGCCGTAGTAGCCCGCCTCCTTGAGGATCCGCTTGGAGGACTCGTAGAGCTCGGTGACCTGCTCGTCGGAGAGGAACGGCGCCGGGGCCTCCTCGACCAGCTTCTGGTTGCGGCGCTGCAGTGAGCAGTCGCGGGTGGAGACGACCACGACGTTGCCGTGCTGGTCGGCCAGGCACTGGGTCTCGACGTGGCGGGGCTTGTCGAGGAACTTCTCGACCAGGCACTCGCCGCGGCCGAACGCGGTGACCGCCTCGCGCACCGCGGACTCGTAGGCATCCGGGATCTCCGCGAGGGTGCGGGCGACCTTCAGGCCGCGCCCGCCCCCGCCGAAGACCGCCTTGATCGCGACCGGCAGGCCGTTGGCCTCGGCGAACGCGACGACCTCGTCGGCGTCCTTCACCGGGTCCTTGGTGCCGGGTGCCAGAGGCGCGTTGGCCTTGTCGGCGATGTGCTTGGCCTTGGCCTTGTCGCCGAGTGCCTCGATCGCGGCGGGCGGCGGGCCGATCCAGATCAGCCCGGCGTCGATGACCGCCTGTGCGAACTCGGCGTTCTCGGCGAGGAAGCCGTAGCCGGGGTGGACCGAGTCGGCACCGGACTCGGCGGCGACCTTCAGGATCTTGGCGATGTCGAGGTAGGACTCGGCGGGGGTCGCGCCACCCAGGGAGTAGGCCTCGTCAGCCAGGCGTACGAAGAGGGCGTCGCGGTCGGGGTCCGCGTAGACCGCGACGCTGCCGATGGCGGCGTCCTTGCAGGCGCGGATCACGCGGACGGCGATCTCGCCACGGTTGGCGATGAGGACCTTCTTCAAGCTCACGCAAGAACTCCTGGGTCGGCGGCGGGGGGCCGGGGTGCGTACCGCTGGGCAGGCTACCGCGCTCCGAGGACCGCGCGACCGACTGCTTGGTGAACGGGCCGTGCGACGCGCGCGTAGGCGATCCCCACTGTGAGGGATGCCACAAGGGCGAGCCACGGGTGCCCCGCATCCTCTAGCGGCGGGTAGACCTGCCAGTGGGTGAGGTAGATGAACAGGCTGGCCCCGGCGAGGACGCCCGCGGCGCGTGCGAGCCACCGCGGCACGGTCACGTGGGGCAGCCACAGCATGAGCAGGAAGCCGCCCAGCACGATGACCTCGCGGTGCACCTGGCCGAAGAAGCCGATGGTCAGCGTTGCTGCGAGGAAGGTGACGAGGAGGCGCTGCCGGGTGGTGGTGGCGCGCGCCCCGAGCCACCCGAGCACGAAGAAGAACGCGACCACGAGCGTGGTGTAGCGCTGCGTCGGCCCGGCGCGCAGGCCGACGTCGGCGAAGCGCACCGCCGCCGCCACCGCGAGGACGACGAGCGCGAAGCGGAAGGGCGTACGCCGCTCCAGCCGGTGCAGCACCGGCAGGCAGGTGAGCGCGAGCGCGGCAGCGGTGATCCACACCAGGGACTCGAGGAACCAGAGCTGCCATTGGTCGTCCCAGACGGAGCTGTTGAGGAATCCGCGCACGAACAGGACCGTGGTCAGGCCGTAGCTGCCGACGAGCACCGAGACGGCGCCGACCCAGATGACCGAGGGGACCAGGAGCTGGGCCAGGCCGGAGAGCCCGTGGCGCAGCCGGGTCCGGGCGTCGCCGGCCGCCGACAGCTGGAAGCGGGCGAAGTTGAAGCCGGCCAGGGCCAGCAGCAGGTGGGCGCCGCCCTCGAGGGGGAGGAGGTCGACGTGGCTGGCGACCACGAAGACGATCGCGAGCGCGCGCAGCGCGACGGTGGTGTCGAGCCGGGCCCAGCGGTGCCGGTCCCGTCCCGTGACGGGGGCGGCCGTTGTCATCCGCTCGAGGTCGGCGATGCTGCGGGTGTGCCAGCCCGTGGGGAGACCGCGGGGGAAGTGATCCACCAGCCGGGTCGCCAGCTCGACGTAGGACAGGGAGTCGCCGCCGAGGTCGACGAACGAGTCGGCGTCGCGCGCGTCGGGCCGGCCGAGGACCCGGACGAAGTCGGAGCGCAGCGAGTCGCCGTCGGGCGCGGAGGGCGGCCCCTCGTCGGCGCGGGCGAGCTCGCCGAGGGCGGCGTAGTCGGTCTTGTCGGTGCCCGTCAGGGGGACCTGTGGAAGCACGGTGACCCGGACGACGTGCGGGGGAAGGCCACAGAGCTGGGTGGTCAGGGCCCGGGCGGCTGCGCTGCCTCGCCCGCTCGGGAGGAAGACGTGCACGGCACCGTCGGTGGCCACGACCCGAGCGAGGCGGTGCACCTCGGCCTGGAGGTGGCGCTCGACGGCGTCGAGGTCGAGGCGGAGCCCGAACACCTTGCCGTAGCGGTTGCGGCGCCCGACGACCTCGAAGAGGCCGTCGACGAGGCGGGCGAGGTCACCGGTGCGGAGCTCGGTGGTGTCGCGCGGCAGCGCCAGGTCGGCGGGGGAGTGGGCGTAGCCGAGCATCACGTTGGGCCCGGAGTAGACGAGCTCGCCGACACCGGGGCGCTCGTCGACGCTCTCGTCGAGGCGCAGGTGCCCACCGGGGACGGCGATCCCGATCGAGCGCGGGTGCTCCTCGGCGAGGGCCGGAGGGAGCCAGGCCATCCTCGCCGTCGCCTCGGTCGCGCCGTACATCACGACGAGGTCCCACCCGTGGCGCCGGCCGAAGCGGCTCCAGCGGCGTACGGCGTCGGGGTCGAGGCGGCCGCCGGCCTGGGTCACCTGGCGCAGCGTCGGGAGGTCGCGCTCCTCGAAGCCGCTGGCGGCAAGCAGGTCGAAGGTGTGCGGGACGCCCGCGAAGCTGGTGGCGCCGCTGCGCGCGAAGAGGTCCCAGAAGCACTCGTCGACCACGCTGAGCCCGGTGAGCACGACGCTGGCGCCGGCGACCAGGTGGGAGTGGAGCACCGACAGGCCGTAGCAGTAGTGCAGCGGGAGCGCGGTGATCGCGCGGTCGGCAGGGGTGAGTGCGAGGTAGTCGGCGATGGCCGCCGCGTTGCTGGCGACGTTGTCGCGCGAGAGCCGGACCAGCTTGGGTGACCCGGTGGTGCCCGAGGTGCTGAGCAGCAGGGCCAGGTCGGGGTGCAGGTCGTGGGCGCTCTCGGGGCGGCGTACGTCGTCGCGGGCGGCGGTGGTGCACACGATGTCGGGGTCGTAGGCCGCCACCATGGCCTCGCGCTGGGCCTCACGGCCGGCGGGGACGACGAGGGCGACGTGGCCGTGCTGGAGCGCGGCGAGGTAGGCGACCAGGGAGTCGAGGTCGTTGGCGCCCTCGACCAGCACCAGGCGACGCGCGGGTCCCCAGGTGCCGGCCCGGTCCGCGACCCGCCGGGCCAGGTCGGCGTGGCTGAGGACCTCGCCGTCGGTGAGCACGGCAGGCCTGTCGCCGAAGCCGGCGTGGTCGAGCACCGGGAGAGGGCGCACCTCCCGGAGCAGTGCGGGAGGTGGGGACGTGATCGTCACAACGCCTCCGTGGGGTGGTAGGCACGGACGAGGCCGGTCACCCGGAGGTGGACCCTGTCCCCGGCGGCTGGGTGGAGCACGCCGGACATCCGGGCGAGCACGGACGTGCCCTCGTCGAGGCGGACCTGCACGGCGCAGTCGTGGCCGTAGTAGCTGACCTCCTCGACGGTGCCGCGCACCCCAATGACCTTGTCGCCGGCGGTGTGCGAGAGGTCGACGTGGACCTGCTCGGGCCGGATCATCAGCGACACCGGCCCCTCGGTCGGCTCGGTCAGCACGACCTCGCCGAGGGCGCACGTGGCGTGCGCCGCGTCGGCGGTGCCGGGCAGCACGACGGCGCGGCCGACGAACTCGGCCACGGCCGGGTCGGTCGGGGAGAGGTAGACCTCGCTCGGCGGCGCCGACTGGACGAGCCGCCCGGCGCGCATCACCGCGACCTGGTCGGCGAGGGAGAGGGCCTCGTTCTGGTCATGGGTGACGAGGACCGCGGTGGTGTTGGTGGCCTGGAGCGCACGACGTACGGCGCGCGCGGTGCTGCCGCGCAGCCCGGCGTCGAGGGAGGAGAACGGCTCGTCGAGCAGCACGAGAGCCGGCTGGGGTGCCAGCGAGCGGGCGAGCGCGACGCGCTGCTGCTGGCCACCGGAGAGCTCGTCGGGACGACGATCGCGGAAGTCGGCGGGCAGCTCGACGAGGTCGAGCATCTCCGCGACTCGGTCGCCACCGCCGGCGGCACGGGCCGCGCGCGGCAGCCCGAAGGCGATGTTGGCGGCGACGTCGAGGTGCGGGAAGAGGGCGCCCTCCTGCGGGACGTAGCCGACGCGGCGGGTCTGCGGGGGCATCGGGCGTACGCCGTCGCCGGCGACGACCTCGTCGCCGAAGGCGATGCTGCCGGACTCCGGCTGCAGGAAACCCGCGACCAGCCGCAGGAGCGTCGTCTTGCCGCACCCCGAGGGGCCGAGCACGGTCGTGAAGGAGCCGTGCGGCACGTGCAGCGTGACGTCGTCGACCGCGCGGGTCGCCGCACGTCCCGGGGCCGTCGACGGGAACGACCGGGTCACGCCGGTGACGGTGAGGGAGCTCATGCCGGAACCCCCTCCCGGCTCAGGCTCTCCTGGCGCATCAGCAGGACCGTGGCCGGGATCGAGACCAGCACCAGCAGCAGGGCGTAGGGCGCGGCGGCGCCGTAGCGCAGCTCGGAGGACGCCGACCAGAACTCGGTGGCCAGGGTGCGGGTGCCGATCGGGGAGAGCATCAGCGTGGCGGTCAGCTCGGTGGAGATCGCCAGGAAGACCAGCGCAGCGCCGGCGCCGAGGCTCGGTGCGATCAGCGGGAGGGTCACCCGTCGCGCGGTGGCCAGTGGACCCGCGCCGAGGCTGTGGGCGACGTCGTCGAGCACCGCGGGCGCCTGCTCCAGCCCGGCCCGCACGGTCACCACCGCCCGGGGCAGGAAGAGGATGGCGTACGCCGCCACGAGCAGGCCGGCGGTCTGGTAGACGACGGGGACGAGTCGCAGGGAGGCGACGACGAGCGCGAGGCCGACGACGATGCCGGGCAGCGCGTTGGCGACGTAGGTGCTGCGCTCGATGACGGTCGAGGCCCAGCCGCGGTGGCGCACCGCGAGCCACACGACGGGGACGGCCGCGAGCGTGGTGACGACGGCGCCGGCGAGCGCGAGGACGACCGTGGCGGCGAGCGCGGAGCCGAGCTCGCCCAGGGGGAACTCCGTCGACGTGCCGACGACCAGCCACCTGGCCAGCGAGAAGGCGGGTACGCCGACGGCCAGCACGACGACCGAGCCGGCCGTGGCCAGGAGCGGCCACCGCCAGGGTCCGAGCGGCAGGGGGACGGTGCCACGGGAGGCGCCCCGGCCGACCCGGGAGTAGCGGCGGTTGCCGCGCATCCGGAGCTCGGCGAGGAGCAGGAACAGGCACAGGAGCACGAGGACACCGGCCATCGCCGTCGCGGCGGCACCGTTGAAGGTCGAGCCGTACTGGTCGTAGATGGCAGTGGTGAAGGTCGGGAACCGCAGGAGCGACAGCGCGCCGAACTCCGCCAGCAGGTGCAGCCCGACGAGCAGGGCGCCGCCGAGCAGCGCCGGTCGCAGCTGGGGGAGCACGACGGTGCCGAACGTGCGCACGCGGGAGTGGCCCAGCGACCAGGCCGACTCCTCGAGCGCCGGGTCGAGCCGGCGCAGCATCGCCACGACGGGGAGGTAGACCAGCGGGTAGTAGGAGAGGGTGACCACCCCGAAGGCCCCTCCGAACCCGTGGACGCTGCGGTCCAGCGAGACCCAGGCGTAGCCGTTGACGAAGGCCGGCACGGCGAGCGGCGCGACCAGGAGGCCGTGCCACAGACGGCGTCCGGGCAGGTCGGTGCGCTCGACCAGCACGGCCAGCGCGACGCCGAGGACGGCGGTGGAGGCCATGCAGGCCAGCGCCAGGGTGATGGTGTTGCGCAGCAGCTCCCCGATCCGAGGTCGGGCCAGGAGGTGCCAGAGGTCGACCGGACCGATGATCACGACGTAGGAGGCCACGTAGGCCAACGGCACCAGCGCCAGGAGCGCGACGACCGAGCCCGCTGCGAGCAGCAGCGGCGACGTGCGGCGCCCGGTGATGGTCAGAGCAGGCCCGCTTCGGTCATCAGGTCGGTGACCTGCGGGCCGTTGAGGCTCGACAGGTCGACCTGCGGCGGCTCGAGCTCGTCGAAGGGCTTCACGTCGGGGTTGAGGCTGGCGTCGGGGTTGAGCGGGTACTCCAGGGCGTACGACTCCGCCATGGCCCGCTGCGCCTCGGTGCCGGTCAGCCAGGTGACGAACTCCTCCGCGGCCTCCTGGTGCTCGCTGCTCGCGAGGATGCCGGCGCCGGAGATGCTGAGGAACGCACCCGGGTCCTGGTCACCGAAGAAGTGCAGCGCCGAGCTGTCGGAGTCGGTGCCGTTCTCCTCGCGGTCGCGGTACCAGTAGTAGTGGTAGGCGATGCCCGCGTCGACCTCGCCGGAGTCGACGGACTGCATGACGACGAGGTTGTTCTGGACGATGACGCCGTTGGCCTTCAGGCCCTCCAGCCAGGTCCGCGTGGCCTCCTCGCCCTCGAGCTCGAGGACGGCGGAGACGATCGCCTGGAAGTCAGCACCCGTCGGGGAGAAGGCCACGCGGCCCTGCCACTCCGGCTTCGCGAAGTCGAGGATCGAGGCGGGCATGTCTGCCGCGGTCATCGACTCGGTGTTGTACATCGCGACGGTGGAGCGGGCCAGGAAGCCGGTCCACGTGCGGCTCGCGGGGACGTACTGCTCCGGGATGGTCGCGGTGGCCTCGTCGGCGAGCTCGCCGAAGAGCCCGGCGTTGTCCACGATGCTCATCGCGGGGGAGTTCTCGGTGAGGAAGACGTCGGCGGGCGAGTCCTCGCCCTCCTCGACGATCTGGTTGGCGAGCTCGAGGTCCTTGCCGTTGCGGAGCTCGACGTCGAGGCCGGACTCCTCCTCGAACATCGGGACGAGCTCGTCGAGGAGCTCCTTGTGCTGGGCGTTGTAGATGACCAGGTCGGGCGAGCCGAACAGCCCGCAGCCCGACAGGGTCGACGCGGTCAGCAGGGTGCTCGCCAGGGCCACGCTGACACGGGTGGCGGCACGACGCGGGGAAGTCGACACAGGGGATCCTCACTTTGCTTAGGCTCACCTAAATCTAGACCCCTTACGGCGCCGTCGGGGAATCGCGTCCGTCACAGTCTTCGTCGCGGGGTTAGCGATCGTTAACCTCTTGCCGTTATGGTGCGGGCATGACCTTCGAGCTGTCCCCTGAGCACGAGCAGTTCCGTCGCAGCGTCCGCGACTTCGCGGAGGCCGAGATCGCGCCCCACGCCGCGCAGTGGGACCGCGACCACCACTTCCCGACCGACGTGGTGCAGAAGATGGGCAAGCTCGGCTTGATGGGGTTGACCGCCCCCGAGGAGTTCGGCGGCGCCGGGATGGCCGGCGAGGACGGCGGCTTCACCTCGCTCTGCCTGGCCATCGAGGAGATCGGCCGTGTCGACCAGTCGATGGGCATCACCCTCGAGGCGGCGGTGGGCCTCGGCATCAACCCGATCCTCACCTACGGCACCGACGAGCAGAAGCAGGCGTGGCTGCCGGCTCTGGTCGCCGGCGAGCAGCTGGCCGGGTTCGGCCTGACCGAGCCCGGCGCCGGTTCGGACGCCGGGGCGACCAGGACCAAGGCGGTCCTCGAGAACGGCGAGTGGGTGGTCAACGGCGCCAAGCAGTTCATCACCAACTCGGGCTCCTCGATCACGTCGCTGGTGACCGTCACCGCCCGGACGGGCGAGCGCTCCGACGGCCGGCCGGAGATCTCGACGATCGTCGTGCCGTCGGACACGGCCGGCTTCACCGCGGAGAAGGCGTACGACAAGCTCGGCTGGCACGCCTCCGACACGCACCCGCTGTCCTTCACCGACGCGCGCGTGCCCGAGGCCAACCTGCTCGGCGAGCGCGGGCGCGGCTACGCCCAGTTCCTCGCCACCCTCGACGACGGTCGCGTCGCGATCGCCGCCCTCGCGGTCGGCTGCATCCAGGCCTGCCTGGAGATGTCGCTGCAGTACGCCGGCGAGCGGCAGACCTTCGGCGGCCCGATCGGGCGCAAGCAGGGCGTGGCCTTCCAGATCTCCGAGCTCCAGGTCATGCTCGACGCCTCCCGCCTGCTGACCTACAAGGCGGCGGCGATGAAGGACGCCATGGACGCCGGTCGGTCGGTCTCCACGGGCGCCTTCAAGCAGGCCGCCGCGGTCGCCAAGCTCTACGCCACCGAGTCGGCCGTCACCGCGACCCGGATCGCGACCCAGGTCTTCGGCGGCTACGGCTTCATGGAGGAGTACCCGGTGGTCCGGTTCTACCGCGACGCCAAGGTCCTCGAGATCGGCGAGGGCACCTCGGAGGTCCAGCGGATGCTGATCGCGCGGGGGCTCGGCCTGCCCGTCGAGTGACGGCCGATCTCCCCCTCCCGACGGATCCGGAGGAAGGGCGAGATCACTACCCTCGCCCCATGTCCCGTCCGACCTCCCGACTGCTGGAGTGGTTCGGCGTGGACGACGAGTGGGAGCGGCCGCGGCCGGCGATCGGGCGCCGGGACGTCGTGCTGGCGGCAAGTGTCGGCGCAGTGAGCCTCCTCGGCCTCGAGCTGGTGCGCAGCGCCGGCGGCTTCGAGCACACCGACGTCCCGGTGTGGGCGCAGTGGCTCGTGGTGTCGACCGGTGCCGCGCTGCTGCTCGGCCGGCGACGGTGGCCGCTGGTGGTGGCGAGCGCAGCGGCGCTGCACATGTTCGTCGCGGGAGTGACGATGCCTGAGGTGATGGGGCAGATCTCGCTGCAGATCGTCTACTTCGTCGCTCTCCTGTCGGGGGTGGCCTGGGCGCGCGACCGCCGCGCGATGGTCGTCGTCGTCGGCACGATCGTGCTGTTCATGTTCGCCTGGCTCGGCTGGCAGTTCGCCGTGGGCTCTGCGGCACAGGAGTGGCTGGTGGACGAGCAGGGCACCGAGCAGATCGGCCTCTTCCCGCAGATCCCCGCCGCGGTCGGCATCTCGCTGCTCGTCAACGCGATCTACTTCGGCGGCGCGATCGTCGGTGGCGGGGTGTCGTGGCGGGCCGCCCGGCAGCGCGGCCGGCTCGAGGAGCAGACCCGGACGATCGCCGCCCAAGCCGGCCGGCTCCGTGAGCAGGCCGTCATGGACGAGCGGCTCCGCATCGCCCGGGAGCTGCACGACGTGGTCGCCCACGGCGTCTCGGCCATGGGCATCCAGGCGGGTGCGGCGCGACGGGTGCTCGACCGCGACCCCGACGCCGCGCGTACGGCGCTGTCCAACGTCGAGGCGGTCTCGCGCGACGCGGTCACCCAGATGCGCCGCCTCCTCGGCACCCTGCGCGAAGGCGTGGGCGAAGGCGTGGGCGCGGCCGGGGCCGAAGGGGACCAGCCCCACCCGACGCGTACGACCGACGCGGGGGTCGGCGACCTCGCGGGGCTGGTCGACGAAGTCTCTGGGCAGGGCCTGACCGTGACGCTGGACGTGGTCGAGACACAGCCCGACGCAGCCGACCGCCTGCCGCGGGGCATCGGGCTCGCGGTCTACCGCACGGTCCAGGAGGCACTGACCAACGTGCGCCGCCACTCCACCGCCGACACCGTGTCGGTCGTGGTGCGCGTCGACGAGTCGCAGCCGCGCCCTTATGCCGAGGTGGAGGTCGTCGACAACGGACGCCCGCGCCACGGGACGTCGGGCAGCGGGTTGGGGCAGCTCGGCATCCGCGAGCGCGCGGCCACCCACGGTGGCCAGGTCGACATCGGCCCGCGGGTGACCGGGGGCTACCGGGTCCGGGTCCGCTACCCGCTGGTGGCGACGTCATGACGGGAGGGGACGACGCGCGACTCCGCGTGCTGATCGTCGACGACCACGCCATGGTGCGCTCCGGCTTCGCGATGGTGCTCTCCGTCGAGGACGACATCGAGGTGGTGGGCGAGGCCGCCGACGGCCTCCAAGCCGTCGAGCGGGCGCGCGAGACCCGGCCCGACGTGGTGCTGATGGACGTCCAGATGCCGCGCATGGACGGCATCGAGGCCACGCGGCACCTCGTCGCCGACGACCTCGGGCACGTCGTCATCGTCACGACCTTCGACCGGGACGACTACCTCTTCGACGCCCTGCGGGCGGGCGCCAGCGGCTTCCTGCTGAAGAACGCCGGGCCGGAGCAGCTGCTCGACGCCGTACGCGCCGCAGGACGCGGCCACGCCCTGCTGGCACCCGAGGTCACCCGGCGGGTCATCCGGCAGATGGCCGGGGAGGGTGGGCCGGCCACCGGCGCCGGACCTGAGCGGACCGAGCCCGCCGCGCTCGGCCGCCTGACCGGACGGGAGCGCGAGGTCCTGGTGCTGCTGGCCCGGGGGTTGTCCAACGGCGAGATCGCCCGGGACCTCGTGCTCGGCGAGGCCACCGTGAAGACCCACGTCTCCAACGTGCTCGCCAAGCTGCACCTGCGCGATCGGGTGCAGGCGGTCGTCTACGCCTACGAGGCCGGCCTCATCCTCCCGACGGAGGCCTGAGCGCGGCGGGCCGGCGCTCCTCCTCGAGGATCAGTCGCGCGGGGGATCCCGGCGCGCTCGTGGGGCCCTAGCGTCGGAGCCATGTTGGAGATCAAGGAGCTGACCAGGCGGTTCGGCGAGAGCACGGCCGTGGACCACGTGTCGTTCGAGGTCCGGCCAGGGGAGATGACCGGTTTCGTCGGCGCCAACGGCGCGGGCAAGACGACGACCATGCGGATGGTCATGGGCGTGCTGGGCATCGACGGGGGCGAGGTGCTGTGGCAGGACCGGTCGATCACGCGGCTGGACCGCCGCACCTTCGGCTACATGCCGGAGGAGCGAGGGCTCTACCCCAAGCAGCCGATCCTCGACCAGCTCGTCTACGTCGCGCAGCTCAAGGGCCTGGGACGCGTCGCGGCGCGCCGCCAGGTGCAGGAGCTGCTGGAGCGCTTCGGCCTCGGCGGGCGCGCCAAGGACCACCTCGAGAAGCTGTCGCTGGGAAACCAGCAGCGCGTGCAGATCATCGCCTCGGTGCTGCCCAAGCCGGCCGCGCTGATCCTCGACGAGCCGTTCTCCGGACTCGACCCCCTGGCCGTCGACTCGATGGTCGACCTGCTGCGGGAGCACGCCCGTGATGACATCCCGGTGCTCTTCTCCAGCCACCAGCTCGACCTCGTCGAGCGCCTGTGCGACCGCCTGGTCGTGCTGGCCCACGGTCGCCGGGTCGCCGCCGGGACGGTGTCGGAGCTGCGCGACGCGGGGGTGCCGCGCTTCCGACTCGTCCTCGGCGGCGACGCCGGTTGGGTCCGCGACCAGCGCGGGCTCGGGGTCCTCGACCTGGACGGGCCGACCGCCCTGGTGGAGGTCCAGCACGACGGTGCCGAGCAGCACCTCATCGCCGAGGCAGCGCGCCGCGGCGACGTCCACGAGTTCGTCCGGGTGCGCCCGGCGCTCAGCGAGATCTACCGGGAGGCGACCGCATGAGCACACGTACGACCGATCCGGCCTGGCTGCTGGTCACCCGCCGCGAGGTCGTCTCGCGGATCACCGACAAGTCCTTCCTGATCGGCACCGTGCTGATGGTGACCATGCTCGTCGGCTTCATCGGCTTCACCGCCTGGCAGGACGAGAAGACCGACGAGGTGACCCTCGGCGCCACGCCTGACAGTGTCGCCATGGCGACCGCGGTCGCCGATGGCGCGTCGGAGGTCGGCGACAAGGTGGACGTCACCCTCGTCGAGCTCGACGACGAGGCCGCCGCCGAGCAGGCGCTGGAGGAGGACGAGGTCGACGCCTGGCTGCACCCGGTGGCCGACGGCTGGGAGCTCACGTCCGAGTCGAGCGAGCAGGAGTCCCTGACCGCCGTCGTGGAAGCCGTCGTACGCCAGCAGGTGCTGACCGAGAACGCCGCCGACGCCGGCACCACAGTCGAGGAGCTCGAAGCGGGCAGTGCCGTCTCCACCGCCTTCCTGCGCGGTGACGCCGAGAAGGCGGCCGTGGCGCAGGCGGTCGGCTTCGTGTTCGTGTTCCTGTTCTACATCGCCGCCCTGATCTTCGGCATGCAGCTGGCGTCGTCGGTCATCGAGGAGAAGCAGAGCCGGATCGTGGAGATCATCGCCGCGGCCATCCCCCTGCGACACCTGCTGGCGGGCAAAGTGCTCGGCAACACCGCCCTCGCGATGATCCAGCTGCTGGTCTACCTCGCCGTCGGGCTCGTCGGCCTGTCCTTCACGCCCTACAAGTCCTACGTGCCGGCCCTGTCGGGCCCGACGGCCTGGTTCGTGGGATTCTTCCTGGCCGGCTTCATCGCCCTGGCCTGCCTCTGGGCGGTCGCCGGCTCGCTGGCGTCGCGCACCGAGGACCTGCAGGCGACCTCGACACCCTTGACGATGCTCATGCTGGCCATGTTCTTCGGTGGGGTCTCGCTCGACGGTCGCGGCCAGGTCATCGCGTCCTTCGTCCCGCCGGTGTCCGCGGTCGTGATGCCCAAGCGCATCCTCGCCGGCGGCGTCGAGTGGTGGGAACCACTGGTCGCGCTGGGCCTCCTCGCTGTGTTCGCCGCCGTCACCGTGTGGGTGGGGGAACGCCTCTACCGTCGCGCGCTGCTGCAGACCGGCGGCCGGGTCAGCCTGCGCCAGGCGTGGTCGGCGGCCGAGTAGGCGTCGCTCAGAACAGCTCGATCAGCGACGAGGTCCCGCCGACCACGGCCCAGAACCGCAGGCCCCGACCCAGGAGGCCGGTCACGAGGAAGGTCGCGAAGGGCACCCGGAGCGTGCCGGCGAGCACCGCAGTGATCGCGTACGGCGGGAAGCCGGTGCTCGCGGACACGAAGAGCAGTCCGGCCGTGAACCACGGGCGCCCCTCGGCGCGCTCGTGCCACTTGGCGAGCGACGCCTGGGCCTTCGGCTTCTTCAGGTGGCGGGCCACCCACGGGGCGCGGTCGAGGTGCATGCCGCCCCAGTACCAGAGGATCTTGCCCAGCATCTGCCCGACCGTCGCGGCGAGGATCAGCACCCACATGACGTCAGGCGACCGGGAGACCGCGACGACCAGGAAGGCCTCGATGTTGATCAGCGGCAGCAGGGCGGAGGCGATCGAGAGGCCCAGCACACTCCAGAAGAGCATCAGCCGTCCGCCCTGGGCACCGGCAGCCCGATCCGCACCAGCCGGTGCAGCGAGACACACTTGAGCACCAGCAGCGCCGAGGCGATCGCGAGACCGACCCACATCCAGCCGGTGACCAGCAGTAGCACCGCGAACAGCGCGCTGTTGACCGCCTTGGCCGGCTTGGACCAGTTCCACAACCAGATCGGCCGGTCGACCACGAAGAAGTAGTTGGGGCTGCGCACCGGCCAGGCCAGGAAGGCGATGGAGAGGAAGCAGTCGACGACCATGAACTCGGCGAGGTAGACGAAGATCGCGGGCGACAGGTCCGGCTGGAGCCAGGCGAGACCGATGTAGAACGCGGCGGCGTTGAGCCGGTCGCACATGATGTCGAGCACCGCGCCGATCCGCGTCTCGCAGTCGCGCACTCTCGCGTAGAAGCCGTCGAGCATGTCGCCCACCCAGTAGACGACCAGGGCGACGACCAGGAGGGTCAGGCTCTCCTGGTGGGCGGCGACGGCGGCGAGCACGACCGAGGCGACGGTGCGGACGGCGGTGATCACGGTCGCGCCGGTGAGCAGCCGCTCCTCGCGCACGCCGTAGCGGTTGTCGGGGTCGGCGACAGGCTCCGCCCTCACCCGCCCCTGCTCCCCGCTCCCCACGCGGGGGATGCTAGCGGGTCAGGCCCACAGGTCGGGCCACTCGTGCCCGAGTTCGAGGACGAGCTCGCGCAGCAGGGGCAGGCTCACGCCCACGACGTTGTGGTGGTCGCCCTCGATCCCGGTCACGAAGGCACCACCCAACCCGTCGATCGTGAAGGCCCCCGCGACGTGCAACGGCTCGCCGGTGGCGACGTAGGCGTCGATCTCGGCGTCGCTGACGTCGGCGAAGTGGACGGTGGTGGATGCCGTGGCTGCGGCCACGCGGTCGCTCGCCACGTCCCGCAGGCAGTGACCGGTGTGCAGGACGCCGGAACGGCCGCGCATCGCCTGCCAGCGGAGCCGGGCCTCCTCCGCGTCACGCGGCTTGCCGAGTGCGTCGCCGTCGAGCTCGAGGACCGAGTCGCAACCGAGGACGAGCGCCTCAGCAGGTACGACGTCGCCTCCGGCCACGGCCGCGCACTTGAGCTCAGCCAGCTGCAGCGCCAGCTCCGCGGGGGGCAGGTCGGCCAGCTGGGACTCGTCGACCCCGCTGACGATGACAGTGGGGTCGAGTCCCGCCGCGCGCAGAGTCGTACGACGAGCGGGCGAGGCGGAGGCCAGCACGAGTCGGGGCACGGCAGAACCCTTGCACAGGCCCCACTGGTGGGCACCGCGCTGGACAGCCCTCGACAGCACGCTCGGGTGAGTGCACGATGTGGGCCATGACTCGGACTGTGCGCCGGCACCTGGCGCTGGGCACGTGTGGAGTTCTGATCGGTGCCCTCGCCGGCTGCGGGGTGACCCGCGGCGACGACAGCCGCGACATCCTGATGATCATCCCCAACAGCCCGGGGGGTGGCTACGACCTGACAGGTCGCGCCGCAGTGAAGGTGATGGAGGACCAGGACGTCACCGGTGGTGACATCACGGTCACCAACATCGTGGGTGCCGGCGGCGCCGTCGCGATGACGGAGCTGGTCGGCAAGGTGGGCGACGAGCACACGCTGATGACGGTCGGGCTGGGGGTCGTCGGCTCGACCTACTCCTTCGGGAGCCAGTTCGGTCTCCAGGACGCCACGCCGATCGCCCAGCTGATGAGCGAGCCCGAGGGCATCCTCGTGCCGGGCGACTCGCCGTACCAGACGCTCGACGACTTCCTCGAGGCGTGGGCGGCAGATCCCGGCTCGCTCGCCGTCGGCGGTGGGTCGTCCCCGGGAGGTCCCGACCACCTGTTCCCCATGCAGCTGGCCCAGGAGGTCGGCATCGACCCCAACGACGTCAATTTCGTGACGTACGACGGCGGCGGCCCGCTCACCAGCGCGCTGCTCGGGAAGAAGATCGACGCGGGTTTCTCCGGCCTGCCCGAGTTCCAGGGCTCCATCGACTCCGGCGAGCTGCGGGTGCTGGCCGTCTCCGGCGAGGAGCGCTACCCCGAGGGCAGCCCGTTCGCAGACGCGCCCACCCTGACCGAGGAGGGCGTCGACCTGGTCTTCCTCAACTGGCGCGGGGTGCTCGCGCCGCCCGAGATCGGCGACGAACGCACGGACGAGCTGATCGGCTACTTCGAGCAGATGCACGAGACCCCCGAGTGGCAGCAGGTCGTTGAGGACAACGGTTGGACCGATGACTTCAAGACCGGTGAGGACTTCGGGACCTTCATCGACGAGCAGGACCAACGGGTGTCGGGAACTCTCGAGGAGCTGGGACTGCTGTGAGCGAAGCCAAGGTGACCTCCGACGAACCAAGGATCGACCGGGCGCAGTTCGGCCTGGCCGTCGTGCTGGCGCTGGTCGGCCTCTACACGATCGTCGACGCACGCGGGCTCAACGTCGGCTTCGGTGACCCGATCGGGCCACGCGTCTTCCCCTACGTCATCGGCACCTTCATGGTCGTGCTCGCGGTGCTGCTCGCCGTGGCCACGGCCCGTGGGGACGTGCCCCAGGCCGAGGAGGGGGAGGACATCGACCTGACCACCCCGCCCGACTGGCTGACGGTGGGCAAGCTGGTCGGGATCTTGGTGCTCAACCTTCTGCTCGTCAACGTGCTGGGCTGGGCGATCACGGGCGCCCTCCTGTTCGCCGGCTGCGCCTGGGCGTTGGGCTCGCGCACGTTGCTGCGCGACCTCCTCGTCGGGGCCGTGATGGCGGTCGCCAGCTGGTACTTCTTCTACTCCGGCCTCGGCGTGCCACTCTCGCCGGGCATCCTCGACGGGATCCTGTGAGGCCGCGATGGACACCCTGAACCTTCTCCTCGACGGCTTCGCCGGCGCCCTGACGCTCGAGAACCTCCTCTATGCCGCGATTGGCGTCCTGCTCGGCACCTTCGTCGGGGTGCTTCCGGGCATCGGCCCTGCGATGGCCCTGGCGCTCCTGCTCCCGGTCACCTACGGCCTCGACGCCACGCAGGCGCTGATCATGTTCGCCGGCATCTACTACGGCGGGATGTACGGCGGCTCGACGACCTCGATCCTGCTCAACACGCCTGGTGAGTCCGCCTCGGTGATGACGGCGATCGAGGGCAACAAGATGGCGAAGAAGGGCCGGGCCGCGCAGGCGCTGGCGACCGCGGCGATCGGGTCCTTCATCGCCGGCACCATCGGCACACTGCTGGTGGCCTTCTTCACGCCGACGATCGCGACGTGGGCGGTCGAGATCGGCGCGCCGACCTACTTCGCGATCATGCTGCTGGCGATGGTGCTGGTCAGCAGCGTGCTGGGCGCCTCCAGGCTGCGCGGCTTCATCGCGCTCGCGATCGGGCTGACGATCGGCCTCGTCGGGCTCGACGCCTCCACGGCGCAGGCGCGGCTGACGGGCGGCTCGCTGGAGCTGGCCGACGGCATCGACATCGTGGTGGTCGCCGTCGGCGTCTTCGCGATCGGCGAGGCGTTGTGGACCGCTGCCCACCTGCGCCGCAGGCCGATCGACGTGATCCCCGTCGGCCGCCCCTTCATGGGCCGCGACGACTGGCGCCGGTCCTGGGCGCCCTGGCTGCGCGGCACCGCGCTGGGCTTCCCGTTCGGTGCCCTGCCCGCAGGTGGTGCGGAGACGCCGACCTTCCTGTCCTACATCACGGAGCGCAAGCTCGCCGCCCGCCGCGGCGGGTCCAACGAGTTCGGTGAAGGTGCCATCGAGGGGGTCGCCGGTCCGGAGGCCGCCAACAACGCCAGCGCCGCCGGCATGTTCGTTCCCCTGCTGGCCCTCGGCCTGCCGGTCACCGCGACGGCATCGATCCTGCTGGCGGCCATGCAGAAGTACGGCATCGTGCCCGGGCCGACCCTGATGACTGACCAGCCCGACCTGATCTGGACCCTGCTGGCCAGCCTCCTGATCGGTAACACCCTGCTGCTGGTGATCAACCTGCCGCTCGCCCCGGTCTGGGCCAAGCTGCTGCGTGTCCCGCGGCCCCAGCTCTACGCGGGGATCCTCTTCTTCGCCTGCCTCGGCGCCTACAGCGTCGGCCAGAGCTCGTTCGACCTGCTTTTGCTGCTGGTCTTCGGATGCTTGGGCTTCGCGATCCGGCGCTTCGGGATCCCGGTGCTGCCGCTGATCTTGGGCGTGATCCTCGGGCCGCTCATGGAGGTCAAGATGCGCGAGGCGCTCGACCTGTCCGGCGGCGCTGTCAGCGGGCTGTTCAACGAGCCGCTGGCGATCTTCGTCTACGTCCTCGTCGTCCTGGCCGTGGTCGTGCCCCCGCTCATCGCGCGCTACCGCCCACCCGCACTGCTCGAGCACCACGACCAGCACCACGACGAGGAGGTCTCCTGATGGCCATCGTGATCGGCTTCATCCCCGACAAGTACGGCGAGGCCGCGTTGGCCCACGGCCTGGAGGAGGCGGCTCGGCGCCAGACCGGCGTCGTGGTCGTGAACACCACCAAGGGCGACGCGCTCGTCGACAACCGTTACCTCGGCGCCGAGGGCAAGGTGACGCTCGAGCAACGGCTGGCCGACAGCGGGGTCGAGCACGAGATCCGGCAGACCATGGGTGGTGACGTCGCCGACGAGATCCTCGCGATCGCCAAGGACGTCGCCGCCGACGCGATCGTGATCGGCATCCGGCACCGCAGCCCCGTCGGCAAGCTGATCATGGGCAGCGTCGCCCAGCGGGTCATCATCGACGCGACCTGCCCGGTGATCGCGGTCAAGCCCGCCTGAGCAGGCCCCAGCTCAGAGGCGGGACAGCGCTGCCTGCAGCGGGTCGAGGCCGAGCGAGCCGAGGTCGAGCGCCGCTCGGTGGAAGGCCTTGAGGTCGAAGTCGTCGCCCTGCCGATCCTGCACCCGCGCGCGGGCGTCGAGCCAGATCCGCTCGCCGACCTTGTATGACGGCGCCTGGCCGGGGAGGCCGAGGTAGCGCTTGACCTCGAACTGGATGAACTCGTCGTCCATCCGGCAGTGCAGTCGCATGAACTCCAGGCCCAGCTCCGGGGTCCACGTCTCGCCGGGGTGGAAGGCGGTCCCGCCGGGACCCAGGCGGTTGTCCTCGGGGATCTCGAGCTCGAGGTGCATGCCGATGTCGACGATGACCCGGGTCGCGCGCAGCGACTGGCCGTCGAGCATGCCGAGCAGGTCGGCCGGGTCGTCGAGGAAGCCGAGCTCCTCCATCAGCCGCTCGGCGTAGAGGGCCCAGCCCTCGCCGTGTCCGCTGCACCAGCACATCAGCCGCTGCCAGCGGTTGAGGGTGTCGCTGCGATAGGCGGTCTGCGCGACCTGGAGGTGGTGGCCCGGCACGCCCTCGTGGAAGACGGTCGTGACCTCGCGCCACGGGTGGAAGTCGTCGATGCCGTCGGGCACCGACCACCACATCCGGCCCGGACGCTCGAAGTCCTCCGACGGCCCGGTGTAGTAGATGCCACCGTCGTTGGTCGGGGCGAGCATGCACTCGATGCGCCGGATCGGGTCGGGGATGTCGAAGTGCACGTCGGCCATCGCGTCGAGGGTCTCGTCGGCCAGCTGCTGCATCCAGTCGCGGAAGGCCTCACGCCCGTGCACGACCCGGGCGGGGTCGGCATCGAGGTGCGCGACCGCACCGTCGACATCGGCTCCGGGGAGGATCCGGTCGGCAGTCGCGGTCATCAGGTCGGAGAGGCGCTGCAGCTCGGCCCAGCCCCAGGCGTAGGTCTCGTCGAGATCGACCTCGGCGCCGAGGAAGTAACGGCTGGCCAGGGCGTAGACGTCGCGGCCGACTCCCTGGCGCTCCTTTCCCTGCGGCTCCAGCTCGTCGCTGAGGAACAGCCCGAACGACGCGGTGGCCGCGCTGGCCGCGCCGGCCAGGGCACGCAGCTCGGTGCGGTCGCCGCCCTCGAGCCGGTCGGCCAGGCCGAGGAAGAAGTCGCCCGCGTCGCCCGTCTGCCCGGTCCAGCGGCGTACCTGCTCGGCGACCTCGGCGTACTGGCGGGCGGCCACCACGTTGCCCTTGCGGGCCTCGTCGGACAGCGTCACGCGCAGGCCCTCGAGCGCAGCGGGTACGGCGGCGAGCCGGGACGCGATGGCGGCCACGGCTCTCTCGCCCTCAGTCGGCATCAGGTCGAAGACGCCGCGGATCTCGTGCAGCGGGCTCCACAGCACCGACATGCGCGACCGGTTGACCCCGGCGTCCTCCAGCTCGATCTCGAGGCGGGTGCGCTCGAGGAAGGCGTCCTTTGCCGCGGCCTCGCGATCGTCGACCGGGATGGCGGCTTCGACGGCGGCGACGACCGACCGGTTGAGCGCCTCGCGGGCGTCGAAGCCGGCGGGGGAGTAGTCGGTCATCTCGTGCTCGTGGCCCGCCACGCCGATGTTGGTGGCGGTCAGCGGGTCGAGCGCGCAGTAGTCGTCGACGTAGGCGTTGCAGAGGGCATCGATCGTCCGTTCGGTCACGGGCGCGACCCTAGCCCGTGGCCGCCTACGGCCAAGGCCGCGACAGTGGCGCGCGCCGCCGCTAGGTCCGTCCGGGGACGCCACTGACGCCGACGGGGCACTTCTCGTGGCACGCGCGAGGCGAGCCGGTCCAGCCGCGGAGGCGAAGGACGGTCGTCACCACCTGCGCGAGGCGGCACGGCTCCATGACCTGCGCCCACCCGGGTCGGAGCGTGAGGTGGTCCTCGAGGGTGGCGTCGAGGTCGCGTTGGAGGTCGGCCCACCGATCCACGGTGTCGCGGTGGCCGAAGGCGCCGTCGAGCTCGACCAGCGTCCGCTGTGCGCAGTAGCGGATGTCGCGGTGCACGATGCCGCTCGACGTGTCATGGCGGAGCTGGCGCGCCCCTTCTGGCAGTCCGTGCGCCCGTTCGACGTCGCGCAGGTAGCGCTGCTCCAGGACCGAGCGGGTCCCTGCCTGCACATCGGCCAGCACCTCGCCCAGCATCGCGCGGCGCGGGAGCCTCGGCAGCTGCCCGATCACGTCGAGCAGACGGCTCGCGGTCGTGAGGCCCTGGTGGACCGCATCGGACAGCAACGCGATGGCGTCGGCCTCGCCACGCTCGCTTGCCGCCTTCAGGAGGGCGTAGTCGAACACCGCTCGGGGAGGTCGACGGTTGGCCTGCACCCACTTCTCACGGTCGGCCACCCTCTCGATGGTGACGCCCGACGGCGGAACGATCCGGCGGTGCCGGTCGACCAGGAGGTGGATCGGTCCGTCCTGCGGAATCGAAGAAGGGCGGTCCCTCGTCATCCCGTGGGCGTCCAGCGCGGACTCCCGGTGCAGGGCAGCCGGTGCGCAAGCCAGCACGGCGGCCCACTCGCGCTGGCGGCGGGTCGGCCTGCCGGAGTGGTTGACGTAGACGCATGGATGGATCGTCACGAGCTCGCGCCGGCCGAGCATGCGGCGCAGGTCGTTGCGCGATGCGCCGATGGCCACCAGCTGGCTCCGCCCCACGACCCCGTCCTGTTCGCGCAACAGGCGCGCGAGGGCCGTGGTGTCGAGGTCGCTCGGCGCGCGTCTGGGCATGCGACGACTTTGGCTCGGGGACGACGGTCGCCGCGACCCGTCGGGGACGATCTGTGGACGACGCTGACCGACAGTGGAGTCGAGGACCGCTAGGTCAGGCTCAGGGCTCCACTGTCGTCAACTGGTCGGGCTTCAGCGAGGCAGGCCGCTGGCGCGCCAGGCCCCGTCGCCGTGGCGGTGCGTACGGCGTACGCCGCGGGCCGGGTTGCTCCAGGCCGGGCGGGGTCGCTTCGGTGGCTCGCCGGCGGCCGCGCCCAGGGCCGAGAAGACCGCCACCAGGGCGGCGACCTCCTCGGGGGTGGCGTCGGGGTTGATGACCTTGAGGATCGGGGTCTGCTCGGTCACGTCGGCCATCAGAGGGGGATGTTCCCGTGCTTCTTGGGCGGCAGGGTCTCGCGCTTGGAGCGCAGCAGCCGCAGCGAGCGGATGACCTCGACGCGGGTCTCGTGCGGGGTGATGACGGCGTCGACGTAGCCCCGCTCGGCGGCGATGTAGGGGTTGGCCAGCGTGGTCTCGTACTCGTCGATCAGCTCGGCCCG
>NZ_JAFMZM010000007.1:0-6635 GCF_024436375.1 Nocardioides astragali
GCGTGGGCAGCCGAAAAGGGAGCGACAGCCCGGGCGCCTGGACCGAGCCTCGCCAGGCGCCGGTCCTGCGTCAATGAAACAAGCAGCCGGTGAGTGGGCACGGTCTCGCCGTAGGAGTTGCGACGGTCCTTCTCGAGGCTCAGCGTCTTCTTCTCCTGCGGCGTCTTCGCTCGACGTATGTGACGAGACTACGCAGACCGGGCGCAGCCGTTCCCTGATCGCACTCGCTCGCCGCCATGCTGACGGCCAGACGACGCGACCTTTCCCCCAGAGATGGGCTTGCGAGGTGCCGGCATTCGGAAAGCCGTGGCGTGGCCTCCCCCAGCCCCTCCGGTCATCTCGGCGGGGCGGGTGTTGTCTGTAGCTGTTGCGCGACCGCGTCGGGGCTGGGCATCGCGGCGATGACGCGTCCCAGTCGCCGTGCCGCTTCACGTTCGGGAGCTTGCTGTCTGGTCAAGGCGGTGGCAGCCGCAGCGATCGAGCCGGGCGGCGCGCCCGGGGGCACGATGCGACAGGCACCTTCGGCGGCGAGGTGGTCGGCGTTCCAGAACTGGTCGGCGCCTTGTGGCACGACGATCTGCGGCAGCCCATTGGCGAGGGAGCCGATGACCGTGCCAGTTCCGCCGTGGTGCACGACGAGGTCGACATAGGGCAGAAGGTGCGCTTGTGGGACCTCCTGTTCGACGTGCACCGCTGCCGGCATGTCACCGAGGGCGCTCGGCTCGATCCCAGGTCCCGTGGCCACCAGGACTTCACATCCCGTGTCGGCGATCTCGAGTGCCGCCGCGCGGAGCAGGTCGGCCCTGCCGAAGACCGTCCCCATGGTCAGGTACACCCGCGGCGCCCGCCGTGGCTCGAGCAGCCACGGCTGCACCGGACCGTCCGGGGACCAGGCCGTCGGGCGCATCGCCATCGTAGGAAACGGCGCGGTGGCGTCGACATCAGCCAGGAAGGGCGGGTGTGGGTCGATGAGAGCCTCGGCCAATGCGCCGGCTGCCGGTGCATGGGCCATCGCTGCCACGGTTTCGTAGATGGCCGACCACTGGCGGCCCCAGCCGACGATGGCCAAGCAGAACGCCCTGACATCGGTCGTGTGGGCGGCCATGGCAGCACCGACGTTGCTCTGCTCGAAGACGATGAGGTCGGGTCGTTCTCGTTCCAGTACTCCGGTCATGACATCCACGACGTGCGGCGCGCAGAGCTCGACGAACAGCGTCTGTCCGAGACCCTTGTCCGACGCTGTCTCGCCCAGCCGTTCGACTCGTCGCCCGATCTCCGACGTGGCGTCGGAGAAGGCCCACGACTCCTCGGCACCCGCCACAGTCCGCGCCGGCAGTCGGCTCGCGAACTCCCCGCCAGTCGCGAACACCACCTCCGCCCCAGTCCGCTCGAGGGCAAGGGCCAGCGGCACCAAGGGATACAGATGACCGAACGCCGGCAGGGAGGCGAGGACGACCTTCACGGCGTCGTCGTGTGGCGTACGCTCCACATCCTCATCGTCTGACCATAGGACGGATCCGGAGTCGGGTCACCACGGATGGCGTCCACTGCTGGCGAGCCGCATCCCGGACACGTGCGTCACAGCGCCGCGTATCCATGGCCTGCGCGATGGCCGGCTGCATGCGTCCGGCCGACGAGTCAGGCAGGCTTGGCCCCATGTCACGCTTCTGGGGTCGGGGGCCTCGCAGCCGCGCCGCCGAGGGAGATCTGGTCCGACTGGATGGACGCAAACGACGCAGGCGATGCAGTCCGCGCCGGCGAACTCGCGACGGAGATGCTCGCCGCAGCGCCCGACAAGTTCGTTGCTTGGTTCGAGGCCGGGCTGTTGTCGAAGGCGCTTGGCAACTGGTCGGAAGCGATCGCGCGGAACGAGCGTGCCCTCTCGCTCATCACTCCCGAGGACATTGAGGAGTACGACGGGCAGAACCCCGCAGCCTGGAACCTGGGAATCGCCGCCACCGCCCTGGGCGACTGGGCCACGGCTCGGCGGGCATGGCGCGCGTTCGGCATGACTGAGTTCCAGGAGGGCGACGATCCGATCGATGTCGATTACGGCATGAGCCCCATCCGGCTGAACCCCGATCGACCGAGCTTGACCCACCAGCACGTTCCGCACCTCGGCGAGACGGAGGTCGTGTGGTGTTGGCGGCGCAGTCCTGCGCACGCCGTGATCGCCAGCGTTCCTCTCCCCGAGTCCGGGCACCGCTTTCGCGACGTGGTGCTCCATGACGGGGAGCCGAAAGGCACTCGCCGGCTCGGCGACCGCGAGGTCGCCGTCTTCGACGAACTGGCGCTGTTGGAGAGCTCCGGACTCCCTACCTGGCAGGCGCAGATTGCGGGGGCATCACCAGATGATCTTGAAGGACTGAGCCAGATCGTCGGCCCGCGTGGCCTCGGAGTGGATGAGTGGTCCGGGATCCGGGTGATGTGCTCAGAGTGCTCCCACGGTTCACCAGACGCAGATCATTCACATGATCCCCCGCCCTCTGATGTGAAGCGCCTCGGACTTGCGGGTTCAGAACTCGACCTGGGCGAGTGCCTGGCCCGCTGGAGCTCCGAGCGACCACACCTCGATGTGGTGGACCTCGAGTTTCTCTGGTAGCGACGCATGTGTGCACTTGGTCCTCGTTGTCCCGTTGAACGTGCGGTGACCGGGAGTTGGCGCCGGGAAGCGGTGCCTGAGCACCGACCGTTACACGCGCCGCGCAACCACCGCGCCAGCACGAATCGCGCGTGGGATCTCGGCGACCTCGTCGACCACTGCACCGAGGCGAGCCAGGTCTTCGGCCGGAGCCCGTGAGTCCAGGGTCACGGAGTAGGCAATACCGGTCGAGCGCCACTCGTCGTCAAAGCCGCCATCAACTTCGACCGCGACGCCAGCCATCTCGATCCCGAGTCTCTCCGCCTCACGGTACGTGTCGTTCAGTACGCAGAGGGCCACTGACAGATGGAGCAACTGAGCGCCGTTACCAGCCGGGCCGACCACCACACCTGCATCAGTCCAGGCGTGGTGCAGCACGACCCCTTCCACGGCGCGGAGGGTTCCGACAGTCGCGCGCACACCGAAGGGTGACAGGTTCATGCGCAGATTCTGCCCGTAGAGACGGCCCGACCCGACTGGTCGCCGCAATGAGTGCGTCCTACCTCGGCGCTTGACGAACGGCGGGAATACACCTACGCCGGGTAGATGTCCACGCCCGCGGGCGCTTCGAGGATCATCCGTGCCTTCTCCGGGTGGATTCGGTGGGTGCCGGTGTGGTCGACGAGGAAGCCGAGCCCGTGCGGGGTCAGCCACCCTCGCCGCACTGGCGTGACCGGAAGCCAGCGTGGGTCTTCCAGCGGTGGTGTCGTCGGCCGAGAGGGCCGGAGTTGTGGGAGCCGGTCTGGTCCGGCGGGGGATCTCGGCCCTCGTCGCCGTGGTCGAAGGGAGTCGGGTGGTCGAGGTCGACCTGGCGGCTGGTGGAGCCCGCCCAGGGCCAGTAGTCGCCGCCGGTGACGAGGTGGACCTGGTCGCGGAGTGACTCCGGGTGCTCGTAGACGCCGTAGCGAACCCGGTCGGACAGGTCCTTGACTGGCTGCACCTTCAGATCGAACCGCGCCAACAGCTCGGCGAGCCGGCCGAGGGTCACCGGGCCGAAGCCCTCGACCCGGGCCACGCCATCGACGCCGTGGAGCACCCCTGGTGCAGGTGGACGTGGAGCACGCCCCGGGGCGCCAGCGGCGTGAGGTCGAGGTCGCGCAGCTCGTCAACGAGGTCGGCGGGGAATGCGAGGGCGCGCGCCAGGGTGGGCTCCGCTGGCACGTCGAGGTCGAGGTCGGGCTCTGGGTCCGGGTCGGGAGCGGTGTGCTCGAGGAGGAGGGTGAAGAGCTCGGCTGGCCGGGCCAGCCAGCCCAGGGCGATCGCCCGGAGCTCCTCGGGGTGGAGCGGCGTCGTGGAGATCGACATCGGCCTCGATGACCTTGGCCTCGGCGACATCGAGCACCCGCCCGACGGACTCGGTGGCGATCATCCTCGAGATCGCGTGGTCGACCACGCCGACCTTGTCGAGGGCGAGGTGCCGTGAGAGCTTCGCGACGCGTCGAGCGACCCAGACTTCGCAGTCGCCGCGCAGGCACACGGCCCACGTCAGAGGGAGGCGGTGCTGGAGGTCGAGCACGTCGGCGATCGCATGCTGGGTGGCGGTGACGCCGGCGCCCCGCGCCAGCGCGATCTCGCCGAGGCAGGTCCTGCACGGCGGGAGTGCCTTCCCCGCCGACCTGCCGGAGCACGTTGCCGATGCGTCGGGCGATGCGGCCCAGGTGGCTGTGGAAGACTTTTCTCGAACAGGATCTCGATGCTGGCGACGCGATCTGGAGTCGCCGCTCGGTGCGTTCGGACGCTGCTCGACCAAACGTTATGAAGGTGCTGCCGCCGACCAGTCGGGCAGCTGCTGGAGCGCCCACCCGTTGCCGTCGGGGTCGGCGAAGAAGACGAAGCGGCCCCACTCCAGCTCGTCGACCTCGCTCACCTCGATACCGCGCGCAACGAGGCCGGCGCGGGTCGCGTCGGCGTCGGCGATGACCATCTGCATGTTGTCGAGCGAACCCGGCTCCATGCGCGTGAGACCGCGACCGATGGCGATCGAGCACGCCGATCCTGGCGGCGTGAGCTGGACGAAGCGCACCTCGTCGCTCACGGTCCGGTCGTGGTCGACGACGAAGCCGACCCTCTCGTAGAACTCCTTGGCCCGGTCGACGTCGGTCACGGGCACCATCACCAGCTCCAGCTTCATGTCCATGGCACGAGGCTAGGACCGGAACAGGTCAGCGGGTGACCGCAAGGCTCGATACCTGAGGATCCTCAGGCGGAGCTGGTCGACCTGGTCGCCCGCAGGGCGGCGAGCACGCCGACCACGGCGATCAGCACTGCCAGGCCGTAGACCACCGGGAAGGGATCGATGTCAGCACGCCCAGCGCTGGCGTACGCGATCCCGCTGACCGACAGGGCCAGCGCGGCGCCGAGTGAGTCGGCGACCTGGAGTGCGGAGGAGTTGAAGCCGCGGTCGGCGTCGGTGGTCGCCGCGAGCATGGCCACGCTGGTGCGCGGGTAGGCGAAGCCCATGCCGACGCTGGCGAGGACGTACGCCGCCACCGGCGCCACGGCGGGCAGGTCCGCACCGCGGGACCGCAGCCACACCAGCAGCGCGATGCCGGCGACCCCGACCAGCACGATCGTCGTACCGACGCGCAGGGCGGTCTCGTGCGAGACGCGCTCGCCCAGTCGCGAGGAGACCTGGCTCGATGCCGCCCAGACCACGCCGACGCAGGTCAGGGCGATGCCCGCCTGACCGGGCGTGAGGTCCCAGCGCTCCTGGAGCGCGTAGACGATGTAGGCCTCGGCGCAGAAGAAGGCGGCGCTCAGCAGGCCACGGGTGGCGATCACCGACGGCAGCCCCCGGCGCAGCACGAGCACGCCGGACGGGAGCAGGGGACGCAGGCCGACGACGACGAGCACCAACGCGGCGGCGGCGGCGACCAGGGTCACGCCGGTGCCCGATCCGAGCAGCTCCAGGGAGAGCACCGCGACAGCGGCGAGCACCGCCCAGGCCAGCCGCGAGCGCGGGGTGTCGGTGGGCTCGGCGGGCGCCGGCTGGGACCGCGCGGTGGGGGTCACGAGCGCCGCGGCCAGCGCGACGAGGGCGAGGATGCCGAGGAAGACCCACCGCCAGCCGATCGTCCCAGCGACGTAGGCCGCGAGCCCGGGGCCGAACAGCGCCGGCAGCACCCAGGCGGCGGCGAAGGCGGCGAAGACCGCCGGCTGGAGCCGGGCGGGGTAGACCATCCCGACGAGCACGTAGGCGACGACGACCATCGAGCCGGCGCCCAGTCCCTGCAGCACCCGGCCGAGGACCAGCACCTCCATGGTGGGGGCGATCCCGCACACGACCATGCCGAGCGAGAAGCCGATCAGCGACACGACCAGTGGGCGCAGGGGGCCGGTGCGGTCGGCCCACATCCCGGCCGCCACCATGCCGACCACGCCGCTGGCGAACGGTGCGGCGAAGGCGAGGGCGTAGTAGTCGAAGCCGTCGAGGTCCCGGGCGATCGTCGGCATCACGGTCGTGACCGCCATCGCCTCGAAGGCCGCGAACGCGATGAGGGAGAACAGGCCGATCGTGGTGGCCGCGTAGGCCGGCGAGAGCAGGCGCTCGCGCGGCTCGCTCCTGGTCATGGTCATGGCAAGGACGGTAGGTCCTCATGTGCACCTGAGGTCAATCCGATTTGCGCCTGCCACTTCCGTCGTCGCGTCGCGCTGTGCCATCCCCAGAACGGGGGACAGCGGCTGACTTGTCGCGGCGATGGACGACGACGTACCTAGTCTTTCCAAGATGACTCGGTCACGCCACGTGGCTGCCTCCCGGATGGCTGCGCATCAGACGCGCACCCGCCGTCGGCCGCCGCGCCGTCTTGTCCTGCTGGCGACGAGCCTGGCACTGGCCTTGGCAGGACTCGCCGGATTTGCGCTGGGACCTGCTTCCGCGACATCTACGGCAGAGCCGGAGCAGTCCTCGGCGTTGATCACGTGGAGCTGTACGGGCAGTCCGTGTCCGTGGGGCGCTCAGACGAGCAATCATGCGGTGGTGTGGTCGGCGGGG
>NZ_JAFMZM010000007.1:6730-331732 GCF_024436375.1 Nocardioides astragali
GCAGTGGCGAGACCGCCACCTTGCCGGCCCTCGATGCGGGCGAGGTGTTCTCCGTCCAGTCCGACGCCGGCTTCAGCTATACCCTCACCCCGGCTCCTGAGCCGGAGCCGAGTGGGCCGAGGTCCTCGGCGTTGATCACGTGGAGCTGTACGGGCAGTCCGTGTCCGTGGGGCGCTCAGACGAGCAATCATGCGGTGGTGTGGTCGGCGGGGGTGAACCCGACCAGCAGTCGGCACGGTTACACGGCGTCGGCGCCGGTGTATGCCCCTGGGGCGACCACGTCGGGCTATCGGGTGGCGATCCATTCCGGGTCGGCCAGCATCTATGCCGGTACCCCGACCGGGTCGCACCGGTTGATCAAGGCGGTGGGCAGTGGCGAGACCGCCACCTTGCCGGCCCTCGATGCGGGCGAGGTGTTCTCCGTCCAGTCCGACGCCGGCTTCAGCTATACCCTCACCCCGCCCGCTCCGTTGCCTCCATCGGGTCCGCCCTGCCAGGACCCGACGGCCTGCAACCCGGTGTCGTGGACACCGGCGCGCTGGGTCTGCAACCTTCCCGGGTGCTCGACCCCTGACTGGGTCGGCGGCGTGCTCGCTTGGCCATCCTGGGCCGCCTACGACTCGAATGGCAGGAGTGGGGACGGCTCTCGCACGGTGTACGGCAACGACGGGACGAGGTTGCACCCGTACATGGGTCCCTGGGCCGATGGCTGTCAGGTCACGGCGGTGGCCGGCGAGATCATGGTGATCGAGTGGGAGCGGGGCACGGAGGTGTGGCGCGAGACGGTGGTCGGACCGGGAGACACCTACACGATCGACCTCGTCGGGCCCGAGAACGGCGCGATGCTCGAGACGCCCAACAACACCGAGCCGTTCACCGCGTCCTTGGCAAACTGCACGCCGGAGCCGATCAACCCAGGATGACCTCGCCACGCGGGCGGGTCAGCAGACGGAGGGCCGGAATATCCCCGCCAGGGCAGACGCTGGGCCGACCGTGACCGCTCTCTCCGTCCTCGACCTCGTGCCCGTCCGCAGCGACCAGACGACCGGCGACGCCCTCGCGGCGTCGCGTCGGCTGGCCCAGGTCGCCGACGAGCTGGGCTACCGCCGCTACTGGGTCGCCGAGCACCACAACATGCCGGCCGTCGCGGCGACCAACCCGCCGGTCCTCATCGCGATGCTCGCCTCGGCGACCTCGCGGATCAAGGTCGGGTCCGGTGGTGTCATGCTGCCCAACCACGCGCCGCTGGTCGTGGCCGAGCAGTTCGCGCTCCTCGAGGCGGCCTTTCCCGGACGCATCGACCTCGGCATCGGGCGCGCGCCGGGCACCGACCCGTTGACCAGGTACGTCCTCCGTGGCGGCAGCGCCGAGTCGGCCGACGACGCCGTCACCCGCTTCCCGGAGTACGTCGACGACATCCGCACGCTGATGACGACCGAGGGTGTCGAGGTGCAGGTCGGCCCGCGCCGCCAGCCCCTGCGCGCGACGCCGGCGGCCCGGACGATCGCCGACATGTGGCTGCTCGGGTCCTCGGACTACTCCGCCCGGCTGGCCGCCGAGAAGGGCCTGCCCTACGTCTTTGCCCACCACTTCTCCGGGGACGGGACGGGGGCCGCCCTCGACCTGTACCGGTCGTCCTACCAGCCCTCGCCGGACTACCCGGAGCCGCGCACCTTCCTCACCGTCAACGCCGTCGTGGCAGAGACCGAGGAGGAAGCCGTACGGCTGGCACTGCCCAACGTGCAGCAGATGATCGCGCTGCGCACCGGCGCCCCGCTGCACCCGCAGCGGCTCGTCGAGCAGGCGGAGGCGGTCGAGATGACGCCCGAGCAGCGCTCCCTGGGCCAGGCGATGTCGCGCCGCTGGATCGTCGGCTCCGCGGATCAGGCCCGGACGCGCCTCGACGAGCTCGCGACGACGTACGGCGTGGACGAGGTGATGGTGCACCCGGTCGCAGGAGCCACGCAGGGCACCGACGCCACCACGTCCCCCAACCGGGAGACGACCCTGCGCCTGCTCGCAGGCTGACCCGGTCGGTCAGTGGCGCTCCTCCAGACCGACGGCCTCGCGGAGCCGCTTCACCGCCTCGTGCAGCTCGGGGTCGTCAGCGGCGCGTGACTCCATCAGCGCGGCGAGCGCCTCGGCCAGCACGTTGAGCTTCTCCTGCATGGACTCGGTGTTGCGCCGGCCGGCGTTCTCGAGCAGCACGAGCAGGAGCAGCGAGAGCACCGCGGTGAAGGTGTGAAGGGCGAGCTCCCACTTCGTGGTGCTCTTCCAGAGCGGGTAGCTGACCGCCCACACGACGACGACGGCCACGCACACGGCGAAGAACGGCGCGCGGCTGATGAGCTTGGTCGACACCTCGACGAACTGCTCGAACGGGTTCAGCCCGGTGCTCTTCTCGCGGCTCTCGGCCGCATCGGTGCGTTCCATGGATGGAGGCTAGTCGCGCGGAGGGTCTCGAGTCGGCCTAGTCGCCGCGACCCAGGCCGGCGTCGCGGGCCCGGATGATGACGTCGGCCCGGTCGGTGGCCTGCAGCTTGGCCAGGATGCTGGTGATGTTGTTGCGGATCGTCTTGGGCGACAGGAACAGCTGTTGTGCGATCTGGCCGTTGTTCCGCCCGGCCGCGATGAGGTCGAGGATCTCCGTCTCGCGCTCGGTCAGCTCGGGGAAGGGGCGCTCGGGACGCGCGGCCGGTGCGAGCACCTCGGCGATGCGCGCGGCGAGCGAGGCGCCAAAGACGACCCCGCCGCCGTGCACCGTCGAGACGGCCCGGACGATCTCGTCCTGCTCGGCCCCCTTGCGCAGGTAGCCGCGTGCGCCGGCACGCAGGGCGGAGAGCACTGTCCCGTCGTCCTCGCCCATGGTCAGCACCAGGACCCCGACCTGGGGTCGCGCCGCGACGATCGCCCGGGTCGCGTCGATGCCGTTCATCACGGGCATCTGGACGTCCATGATGACCACGTCGGGACGGTGCTCCTGGGCCTGCGTCACCGCCTCGGCGCCGTCCGAGGCGCGTGCCACGACCTCGAAGCCCGGCAACGGGTCGAGAAGGGAGGCGAGCCCGTCGCGGAATACCGGGTGGTCGTCGGCGATCAGCAGCCGGATCGCGTCGCTCATCGGGAGCTCCTCTCGCTCGTCCCGACAGTGTCGGGGACGGCGGTGCCGTAGGGCAGCACGGCACGCACCGTCGTACCACCTCCGTCGGGGCAGGTGACCTCGCACCGGCCGCCGAGCTCCTCGGCCCGCTCGCGCAGCGACAGCAGCCCCACGCCGGCCGTGACGTCGGGTCCGATGCCGCGGCCGTTGTCGGCCACGCTGACGGTCAGGGCGGTCGCGCCGGCCTCGAGGTGTACGTCGACCGCGCCCGCGGCGGCGTGCTTGACCACGTTGGTGAGGGCCTCCGAGACGATGCGGTAGGCGGCCACCTCCACGGCGGCGGGAAGCCCGACGAGCCCCTCCGCCCGAACGGCGACGTCCACCTCGGAGCGCACGCGGTCGGCCTGCTGCCGCAGGGCTGCCTCGAGGCCGAGGTCGTCCAGGGCCGGGGGACGGAGGTCGTGCACGAGACGGCGTACGTCGTCGAGGGCGCCGCTCACCTCGGTGCGGGCCAGGGCGACGAGCTCGCGGGCCCGTCCGGGGTCGGCGTCGATGGCGTTGCCGGCGGCCTGCAGGCGCAGTGCGACGCCGCCCAGGACGGGCCCCAGGCCGTCGTGCAGGTCGCGCCGGATCCGGCGGCGGTCGTCCTCACGGCCCAGCACCAGCCGCTCCCGGCTCTCCTGGAGCTCGGTCGCCAGCAGCCGTGCCCGGATGGCGACGGCGGCCTGACGCACCAGGTCGACGAGCAGGCCCTGGTCGCGGTGCGACAGCATCGAGCGGAAGCCTTGGACCGGCAGCACGAGACGGCCCACCTGCTGGCCCTGGTAGGCGATGTCGATCGCCTGCACCTCGGCGGGCGCGGGACCGTGTGATGCCGAGAGCATGCCGCCGTCGGGGGCCAGCACGTCCACCCGGACGTGGCGGACCTTGAAGGTCTCGGCGACGGCGCCGGCGAGTGCGGGAAGCTGCTCGTCCACAGTGCCGCTGGTCTCGAGCCGCGCGGCGAGGGCGGAGACCGCGCCGTAGCGGTCGCCGCGCCGACCCAGCAGGAGACGCCGTACGCCGCTGCCGAGCCAGGACCGCAGCGGCCCGTAGACCACCACGGCCAGGACCAGGACCAGGACCGTGACGTCGCGCTCGTCGAGCCGGTCTCCCATCAGCTCGGAGCCCGCCGCGAGGACAGCGACGTCGACCAGTACCACGACAGCCGCGACGACGGCGGTGGTCAGGGTCCACGCCACCAGCGCGTCGACGTCGCCGAGCTCGGGGCGCAGGAGCCCGATGGTCACCGACACGGCCAGCGCCGCCACGGCGAGGTCGAGCAGGACGGTCGTGACGGTGCCGCCGACCGACAGGGTCGCGCCCGCCAGCACCATCAGCACGCACATGATCCCGGCCCACAACAGCCACCGGAGCTGGGTGCGTTCGCGCGGTCCGGCTCCACGGTGGCGTACCCAGACCAGGGCGACCGCCGCCACGATCGATCCAAGGGTGACGACCTGGGCGAGGCGCAGGAGGAGCTCGGCCGTGGCGTCGCTGAAGGGCAGCCGGACGATCTCGGTGGAGCCGACGGGCTCGCCACGGGTGAAGACGACCGAGTCCGGGGCCAGCAGCAGCATGGTCGGGAGGGCGAGCGAGGCGACGAGGACCGCGACGCCGGCGGGACGCCAGCGGCCGGTCAGCAGCCGGCCCGTGGGGTAGAGCAGCAGCAGGGCCACCAGCCCCGACAGCAGGAAGGCGCCGACCCGCCCAACGAACCAGTAGGCGAAGTCGGAGCCGGGCAGGTCACGAGCCAGGCTGTAGGCCGGCCAGCCGTAGAGAGCCCCGTCGACCGTCCACGCCACGGCGACCAGCGCCAGCAGCCAGCCGACGGTGTCGCGGGGGCGGGCATGGAGCACGACGACCGCCGCGATCGCGAGCAGCACGCCCGGCAGGGCCGTGGCGGTGGCGGGCTCGGTGAGGGCCAGCGCCCGCTCGGCACTGGTGGTCGCCAGGTCGAGCCACACGGAGGCACCGACCGCGGCGATCGCGGTCGTGGTGACGACGACGGGTCCCAGGGTCAGGCGGCTCACGCGAGCAGTATCACCGCGGGGGAGTCCCGGCGTCCCGGGACCCAGGTCCCTGCTCGCGGGGACCGCGCGACGGGACCAGGAGCGGGACCGCTCTCCCTGACGTGCGGGTCACCGGGACGGCGAACGTTGGGCCACGCCGCACCCCGCGGAGCTCACCACGATCCGAACAGGAGTCACGACCGTGACCATCTCGCACTCTCCCGCTCCCGCTCGTTCCGACGTCGCCGCCGACGCTCTGGGCACCTCCACCACCACTCGGCCCTTCCTCCTGCACGGCCGCGTGCTCACCGTGGGTGCCCTGACGTGGGCCGGAGCCATGGCCTTCACCGGGCTCGACCCGCGGACCGATGGGGCCGCGGTGGCGTTCGCCGCCGGGTCCGGGCTCTTCCAGGTCGGCGTCCTCTTCCTCCTGCGGACCCTGTGGCGCACCCGGGCGATCGGTGAGGGCCGCTTCGCTCGCGTCGTCCTGCGGGTCGAGGCCGTGGCCGTCGCGCTCGCGATGTGCTCCACGCTCGCCGACGGACTGGGCCTGACGAACATGGGCCAGGTCGGATGGATGCTGCTGGACGCCTTCTGGCCGCTGTCGATGCTCGGCATGTTCCTCATCGGCATCCGGATCGCCGTCGCGGGCCGCTGGCGGGGCGTCACCCGCTGGTGGCCGCTGGTCGCCGAGAGCTGGGCGGTCGTCACGATCCCCGCGCTCGGCATCTTCGGCGAGACGGTCGGCCACGTCGTGGCGTGCGCCCACCTCGTCGTCGGCTACGCCGTGCTCGGCTTCCTGGTCTCCCGGAAGCAGGACTGACCTCCCCTCGAGCGGACCCGAGGCCGCTCAACGCCCGGCCTGCCGAGCGTTGAGCGGCCATCCCGTACGTCCGGCCCGGCTCAGTCGAGCGCCAGCCCCGCCGCAGGGGTGACGCGGGCGGCCTTGCGGGCAGGCAGGACGCAGGCCGCGAGACCGGCCAGCGCCGCCACGAGGGCGACCCCCGCCACCTGCAGCGCGGGCACCGTGAGCCGGGCGTCCTCCACCACGCTCGCGATGAGCACCTGCACGCCGACCCAGGCGAAGACGAGCCCGAGCGCGATGCCCAGCACAGTGGCCACCGTCGACAGCAGCAGCCCCTCGGCGGCCATGGCGCGGCGCAGCTGGGTGCGGGTGAGTCCCATCGCCCGGAGCAGGGCGTTCTCGCGTCCCCGCTCGAGGACCGAGAGGCCGAGCGTGTTGGCGATGCCGACGAGGGCGATCACGATCGCGATGCCGAGCAGCCCCACGACGGCGCCGGTCAGGATGTCGACCTGGAGGTCGACCCACGCCCGTTGGGAGTAGCCGCCGTCCAGGCCCGCCCCGGCGGCGCCGGACAGGGCGGCGAGGTCGCCGCGGAGGTCCTCCGCGTCCGCACCCTCGCTGGCACGGACCCACAGCGCGACCGGCTGCGGCGCGGGGTCCAGCGCCGCGAGCGTGGCCTGCGAGACCAGACCGGCGCGGCCCCAGCCGTCCGAGACCACGACCTGGAGGGAGCGCTCGCGCCCGGCCACGGTCACGGTGACCTCCTGGTCGTCGCGCACCTGCTTGCCCAGCCTGGCGGGCAGCTCGTCGACGACGGCGTACGGCAGGTGGAGCACGCTGTCGTCGGGGACGAGGTCGCGGCCGCCGCGTACGACACCCGGCTGGGCGCCCACGCCGGCGAGCGGGACCTCGACGCCGCCGATGGTGGCCGTGGTGCCGTCCAGCACGGCCACGTCGGCGACCAGCTCGAGGGCACCCGCCCGCTCGGCCAGGCCGGCGTCGAGCGGCCCGTCGACAGCGGTGATCGTCGCGTCGATCGGGTGGGAGACGTCCATCTCGCGGTCGAGCTCGGTGCGCGAGGACGCGAGTCCCGTCAGCACCGCCGTCGTCAGGGTGACACCCACGAGCAGCGAGGCTGCGGTCGTGGCCGTACGCCTCGGGTTGCGCACGGCGTTGCCGGTGGCGAGGCGGCGCACCGGACCGGCGCCGGGCAGCCCGCCCACCAGCCGGATCAGGGCCGGCACGAGGACCGGCCCGAGCAGCAGCACGCCGACGAACGCGACCACTCCACCGACGAGCATCACCGGCACGGCGTGGGTGGCGACGGAGGCCGCCAGCAGCACGGTGCCGCCGACGAGGAAGAGCCCGGCGAGCACCATCCGCCACCGCCCGGCGGCGGAGCGTACGTCGACCCCCGTGTCGGGGCGCAGCGCCGCAAGGGGCGCGACCTTCGTGGCGGATCGGGTCGGGAGCCACGCGGCGAGGAGCGTGACGAGGATGCCGACGGCGAAGGCGCCGCCGACCCAGGCCGGAGGGAGCGTCGCCGGCCCCATGTCGGCGAACCAGTGGCGCACCAGCGCGACCAGGCCGTGGCCCATCGCCATACCGGCCGCGAGCCCGAGGGCGGAGGCCACCACGCCGAGCACCAGTGCCTCGACGCGCACCGCCCGGCGCAGCTGGCGCCGGGTGACGCCGACGCACCGGAGCAGGGCGAACTCGCGCTGCCGCTGGGCGAAGAGGATGGCGAAGGTGTTGGCGATGACCATCACCCCGACGACGAGCGCGATGGCCACGAAGATCAGCGCCATGACGGCGAGGATGTCGACGCCGCGGGAGATCTCCGCCTGGCGGGCGGCGACCCACTCCTGGGCGGGTTCGACCGTCGCCCCGGGCGCGATGCCCAGCGCGAGCTCCTCGGTCCCGCCCCACGCCACCGAGTCGACCCACAGGGTTCCGCGGAACCGGTCGAGGACCTGCCACGGCACGTAGAGCGAGGCGCCCAGGGCGGGCGGACTGTCGACGAGCCCGACGACCTCGACGTCGGACGCGGCCTTGCCGGTGCCGATCGTGAGGACGTCGCCGATCGCGACGTCGGTGCTCTTGGCGGCGTTGACGTCTGCCACCGCCTCGCCCGGCCCGCTCGGGAACCGTCCGTCCTCCAGCACCTGCCACTGCAGGGCGGGGTCGAGGGAGGCCTCGGCGATGTCGGCGGACGCCGCGAGCTGCACCCCCTCGCGGGCGACGCTCTCCATCGCGTAGCCCAGGGTCAGTGCGGGTACGCCTTCCTCTGCAGCCCCGTCCACCAGCCTGGCCGCGGCCCTCGGGTCGTCGACGGTCACGACGTGGTCCACGGCGGCGACGGGGGCACCGACGTCGGCCGTGAGGCCCTCACGCATCGCGCCCGTCAGCATGCCGGTCACGACGACGAAGGCGACGCCGATCACGACGGCGAGGGCCGCGGCGACGTACCTCCGCGTGTGGTGGCGCAGCGACGCCAGCAGCACCGTACGCATCAGGCCCTCCGTCCGCGCAGGGCGGCGACGAGCTCGTCCTGGCCGGGCTCGGTCAGGTGGGCGGTCACCGCTCCGTCGTGGATGACCACGACGTCGTCCGCGTACGCCGCCGCGCCGAGCTCGTGGGTCACCATCACGACGGTCATGCCGAGCTCGCGGACCGAGCGGCGGAGGTGGTCGAGCACCTCCGCGCTCGCCTCGCTGTCGAGGTTGCCGGTGGGCTCGTCGGCGAAGACGATGGCCGGCTGGGTGACGAGCGCACGGGCGATCGCGACGCGCTGCTGCTGCCCACCCGACAGCTGGCTCGGCAGGTGGCCGAGGCGGTCGGCGAGGCCGAGCACGCCGACGATCTGGTCGTAGCGCTCCCGGTCGAGCGCGCGGCCGGACAGCTCGAGGGGCAGGACGATGTTCTGCCCGGCGGTGAGCATCGGCAGCAGGTTGAAGGCCTGGAAGACGAACCCGACGTGCTCGCGGCGGAAGAGGGTGAGCGCGGTGTCGTCGAGCCCGGCCAGGTCGCGGCCGGCGACCGTCACCGAGCCGCTGGTCGCGGCATCGAGGCCGGCGAGGCAGTGCATGAGAGTGGACTTGCCGGAGCCGCTGGGGCCCATGATCGCGGTGAAGCGACCAGCCGGCACATCGAGGTCGATGCCGCGCAGCGCGTGCACCGCCCCCTCCCCGGCGCCGTAGGTGCGGGTGAGGCCGCGGGCGCTCGCGGCGGTGGCTGTGTCCTGGAGTGTGGTTGTCATGGGGACAACGCTCGCCGTCCGCGGCCCCGGGATCGTCGGTCCCCAGCACTGACCTGGCGTCCGTCCGGGGGTGGACGCCGCGTAGCCGCGTACGACCGGGGGAGGACGCGCGGGCCGTCAGGGCGTGACGAGGCCGGACTCGTAGCCCAGCACGACCAGCTGTACGCGGTCGCGCGAGCCGGTCTTGGCGAGGATCCGGCCGACGTGGGTCTTCACGGTCGTCTCCGCCACCACCAGGTCGGTGGCGATCTCGGTGTTGCTGCGTCCGCGGGCGATGAGGGTCAGCACCTCGACCTCGCGCTCGGTGAGGAGGGCGATGCGGTCGTCGTCCGCAGCCGGGGCCGTGGGGTCGGGGAGGGCGGCGAAGTGGTCGAGCAGCCGGCGCGTGGTGCTGGGGGCGACGACGGCGTCGCCGGCTCGGACCGCCCGGATCGCACCCAGCAGGTCGGGTGGGGCGGCGTCCTTGAGCAGGAACGCCGAGGCGCCGGCGCGGATCGCGGCGAAGGCGTACTCGTCGAGGTCGAAGGTTGTCAGCACGATCACCCGGGGCGCCGCGGGCCGGGCGAGCAGGCGACGCGTGGTCTCGACGCCGTCGAGGCGCGGCATCCGGACGTCCATCAGCACCACGTCGGCGGTGGTCACGGCCAGCCGTTCGAGGGCCTCACCGCCGTCGCCGGCATCGCCCACGACCACCATGTCGTCCTGGCTGTCGACGAGCATCCGGAAGCCGGCGCGCACCATCTGCTGGTCGTCGACCAGGAACACGCGGATCTGCCCCTCGCTCGTGCTCACAGCGGCAGCCTCGCAGACACGGCGAAGCCGCCGCCGGTCACCGGGCCGGCCTCGAGGGCGCCGCCGTGGGCGGCCGCCCGCTCGCGCATCCCGACCACTCCCAGGCCGCGCCCGTCGGAGCCCGCCGCCGCCCCGCGTCCGTCGTCGCGCACCTCCACCTCGACGTCGCGGCCCACCGCGACGCGCAGCCTGACCGTGGCGGTCGGGCCGGCGTGCTTGCGGACGTTGGTGAGCGCCTCCTGCACGATGCGGTAGGCCGCCAGCCCGACGCCGTCGGGCACGTCGGGCACGTCCGCGGGCAGGTCTGCCTCCACCCGCGTCCCAGCTGCTCGCGCCTCGTCGACGAGGTGGCGTACGTCGGCCAGACCCGGCTGTGGCGACACCCCGGTGTCGCCGTCGCGCAGCAGTCCCAGCAGGCGCCGCATCTCGGTGAGCGCCTCGCGACCGGTGCCCGAGATCGTCTCCAGCGTGCCGACGGCGACGCCGGGATCCTTGGCAGCGGCGTAGCGCGCGCCGTCGGCCTGGACCACGATCACCGACAGGCCGTGGGCGACCACGTCGTGCATCTCGCGTGCGATCCGCGACCGCTCGTCGCGCGCCGCGAGCTCGACCTCGCGGTCGGCCATCCGCTCGGCCTGCTCCGCCCGCGCGACCAGCGAGTCGACGTACCTCTCGCGCTGCTGGCCGGCGAACCCCAGCGCCCAGGCGGCCGTGACGATGGCCGCGATCGTGACCGTGTAGGGGGCGAGGTTGCCGGCGGTCAGCTCGCCGGCACCGAAGCCGAGCATCCACCTCCCGGCGGCGACCAGCGCCCCGGTGTACCCGACGAGCAGCGCCGTCACGCCCTGCCACCGCGGCGCCCACCGGGCCACGGAGTAGACCGCCACCGGGAAGGCGAGCTGGCCCACGATCGGCTCCTCCAGCGCCACCGCCTGCAGCGCGCTGGCCGCCGCGACGGCGAGGAAGACCAGCCACGGGTGACGGCGGCGCCAGAGCAGCGGCGCCACCTCGACGATCGAGAAGAGCGCCGCAACCGGCTGCCCCGCCGCGACATGGCCCACGCCGCCGAGCACCAGGAGCCCGAGGACGAGCAGCCCGTCGAGCCACCGCCGGCCGCGGGGGCCGAGACGCCACGGGTGCTGGTCCATGGTGCGGACGATAGACGCCGGCGCAGGGCGGCGCGTCAGCCCACGGGAGGACCCCCGTAGGGCCCGGTCCGCCCCGAGTAGGGTGCCAGCCATGACGCAGAACTCTCCCACTGCATGGGAATACCAGGTGGCGCCGATCCCGCTCCACAACGAAGCGCTCATGCTCAACAACTTCGGCCAGGACGGCTGGGAGCTGGTGGCGATCCACACCAACGCGCAAGGTGGCCTGGTGGCCTTCCTCAAGCGCGCGAAGGCCGCCTGACATGGGGGCTGAGGCGAAGCTCGCGGAGATGGGCCTCACCGTCCCCGAGGTCGTCCCGCCGCTCGCGGCCTACCAGCCGACCGCCCGCTCCGGGAACCTCGTCTTCACCGCCGGGCAGCTGCCGGCGCGCGACGGCGAGATGATCGCGATCGGCAAGGTCGGCGGCGAGGTCACCGAGGAGCAGGGATACGAGTGCGCCCGCCAGTGCGCCCTCAACGCGCTCGCCGCGGTCAAGGCCGAGATCGGCTCCCTCGACGACGTCAAGCGCGTCGTCAAGGTCGTCGTCTTCGTCGCCTCGACCCCCGACTTCACCAGTCAGCCGAAGGTCGCCAACGGCGCCTCCGAGCTGCTCGGCGAGGTCTTCGGCGACGCCGGCAAGCACGCCCGCTCCGCCGTCGGCGTGTCGGTGCTGCCGCTCGACGTGCCGGTCGAGGTCGAGATCACCGTCGAGGTCTGAGCTCGCTGTGAGGCGACTCCCGCTTCCCGAGGCGCTCGTCGCCCAGGCGCGCTCGTACGCCGAGGGCGACGCCTCTCCGGCCGAGCCCCGTGACGCGGCGACGGTGGTGCTGCTGCGCCCGGGGCCACGTGGCCCGGAGACCTACCTGCTGCGGCGTCAGGCGTCGATGGCCTTCGCCGGAGGCATGTGCGTCTTCCCCGGAGGCGGGGTCGACCCGCGGGACTTCGACGACGAGCTGGTCGACCGCGGACTCTGGGCCGGGCCTGCCCCCGCCGAGTGGGCCGCGCGCCTGGGCTGCGACGAGCCGAAGGCACGGGCACTGGTCTGCGCCGCGGCGCGGGAGACCTTCGAGGAGTCCGGTGTGCTGCTCGCCGGCCCCACCGCCGAACAGGTCGTCGCCGACACCACCGGCGACGACTGGGAGGCCGACCGCGTCGCCCTCGAGTCGCGCGAGCTGTCCCTGACCGCCTTCCTCGAGAACCGCGCGCTCGTGCTGCGCACCGACCTCCTGGGCGCGTGGTCGGGCTGGCTGACCCCGGTCTTCGAGCCGCGGCGCTACCGCACGTGGTTCTTCGTGGCGAGGATGCCCGAGGGCCAGGTGACTCGCGACGTCTCCAGCGAGTCGTCGTCGGTGACCTGGGCGGGCGCCCTCGACGCCGTCGAGCAGGTCGAGCGCGGCGACATCAACATGTTGCCCCCGACGTGGCTGACCTGCCTCGACATCGCGCAGTACGCCGACCCGGACGCCGTGCTGGACGAGGCGCACCGGCGTCGCGTCGAGATGTTCATGCCCGAGGTGGTGTCGGACGGCGAGGACTTCATCCTGTCCACGCCACCGCGCTACGTCGCCCTGATGGCGGCCAGATGAACACCCCACGCCGTTCTTCTCCTCCGCTGCGCTCCCCCGAACAACGCCGCGGGAACCCCGCATGAGCTGGACGGGCGGCACCTTCGGCGAGACCGGCACCTGCGTGCTGGCCCCCAACGCCGACGTCATGACGCTCGACGGCACCAACACCTGGGTGCTGCGCGACCCCGGTTCCGAGCGGTCGATCGTCGTCGACCCGGGGCCGTCGATCGCCTCCCACCTCGAGGCCATCGACGCGTCCGCCGGTGACGTGGCCGTGGTGCTGCTGACCCACCACCACGCCGACCACAGCGAGGCCGCCCGCGAGTACGCCGAGCGGCACGGCTGCGGCGTACGAGCGCTCGACCCGGCGCACCGCCTCGGGTCGGAGGGCCTGGGGGAGGGAGACGTCGTCACCGCCGGCGACCTCGACGTGCACGTCGTGGCCACGCCCGGCCACACCGCCGACTCGCTCTCCTTCGTGGTGCCGCGCGATCGTGCCGTGCTCACCGGCGACACCGTGCTCGGCCGCGGCACCACCGTCGTCGCGCACCCCGACGGCCAGCTCGGGGCCTACCTCTCCTCTCTCGAGCGGCTCCGCGCGCTCTGCGGGTCAGAGGGCATCACGACCGTCTGGCCCGGCCACGGCCCCGTCATCGACGACGCGCTGGGGGCGCTGGACCACTACCTCGCCCACCGCAAGCAGCGGCTGGAGCAGGTGCGTGAGGCGCTGCGCGACCTGCACGCCGTCGCGCGTGAAGGCGGATCCTTCCCCCACGAGGACCTCCCGCGCGCCATCGTCGAGATCGTCTACGCCGACGTCGACCCGGTGCTGTGGGGTGCCGCGGAGCTGTCGGTGCGCGCCCAGCTGGCGTACCTCACCGAGCGCTGACGCGACGCTGGGGGTTGCGCCCGCGTGGATGGCAGGAGTGAGGTGGGGGCATGGACACCGACATCCAACCGATCGTGGTGCTGTCCCGGGCCCTCGACCAGGCAGGCGACGCCCTGGCCTCGATCCGGTCCGACGACTGGGACAAGCCCACCCCGTGCGGGGACTGGTCCGTGCGCGACCTCGCCGCGCACCTGTCCGCCACGCCGGGGCACTTCCTCCAGATGGCGCGCGGGGAGGAGGTCGACTGGAGCGCCGGCCCCGAGGGTCCCGAGCACGACTGGGTGCCCCGCTTCCGCTCCGACGCCGACGACCTGATCCACCACTGGCACGCGCAGCCCGCCGACCAGGCGGGCCAGGCCGACTGGCAGTCAGCGGAGCTGGGCGTGCACACCTGGGACCTCGTGACCGCGCTCGGCCGGCCCCTTCCACTCGACGACGAGGTGGCCGAGCGGGGCCTGGCCTTCCTGCAGCAGGGCCTCACGGCCGACAACCGCGGCGACGCGTTCGGGGCGCCGGTCGAGGTGGCACCGGACGCGGGAGCCTACGACCGGCTCGCCGCATTCGCCGGCCGCGACCCCCGGGCCTGACTCTTCGGCGGCTACGTCCCAACTCGAGCGGACCAATGTCCGCTCGACGCACGCCATAGCGTGCGACAAGCGGACATGTCGCGCACCCAGTGCGGTCGTCCCGGGGTAGTCCAGTGGCGAACGGTTGTGGAGCGGTGACATCGAGGACCGTTCGTCACTGGACTACCCACGGGTCTGCGCCCGGCCTCGGCTACGCCTGCTTGTGCAGCATCCGGATGTAGGCCAGCCCGGCGAGCAGTGTCACGAGCCCCCCGAGGACGTACGGCAGCTCGCCCTGTCCCTCCTCGGCGCCGGACTCGCTGCCGAAATCGTGGGTGAGCTGCTGCGACGACGTGCCGTCGAGGTCGGGGATGAGGTCGACGGCGATGCTGAGGGGTACGGCGTTCTGCGGGACGTCGCGGGTGATGACCCGGTAGGTCCATTCCTGCTCGGGACGGTCCGGCGAGGTGAAGAGCACCAGGTGCTGGCCCTGGACGTCGGCACCGGGTCCGGCGAACGCCTGGGCGACGACCAGGTCCTCCGCAGCCCAGCCGAGCGGCTGGATGGACGCGCCGCCGGGGTAGAGGTCGGCGGGAAGCTCGCGGTCAGCGCGACGGCCTCTTCGTCGGAGGAACGGTGCGGCGTCCGTCTTCCCTGACGCCAACGCCACGACTTCCCCGTTCGGTGACGGGACACCTCGCAGCGCCGACGGGAAGAGTGGCCTTCCGGCCTGGTCGCCGACGGGGAGGACGCCGCCGGTCTTCTCCCCCTCCTCGTTGCGACCGTTCCACAGGAGCTGGCTCGAGTTGGGGACCCAGCGCAGATCGGTCACCTCGGCGTGCTCCTCGCTACTCGGGAAGTACGTCGCGGTGCCGTCATCGAGGTCGGCCGAGTGGATTCGACCGTTGCTGCGCCATGCCAGATGCCGTCCGTCGGGGGAGAGGACGAGCGGACCTCTGTCGGGCGACAGGTCGGGGAGGTCGAGTGCGTGGTAACGCCCGTCCGTGGCGCCGATGACGACGGGCTGTCCCGCCGCCGAGAAGAATGCGACCGAGGCGCGTCCGACCGCGAGGTCGCTCTCGAGCTCGAGCTCACCGGGGTCCTCGATCCGGCTCGGGATCGCGCCGCCCTCGATCTTCTCCGTCGACGCCGTATCCGCCTCGCGGTCGGTCGTGGTCAGCGTGGCGATGCCTCCCACCGACACCACGAGCGCCAGCGCGGCCGCGACGGCGAAGGCTTGGCCCCGTCGGCGGGCGGCCCGGCCGCGCTGCCAGAGGTCGTCGGCGACGGGCAGCGGTGTGGCCTCGTCGGCGATCCGGTGGAGGGTGGCGCGGAGCTCGTCGGTCATGCGTCTGCTCCGATCAGGTCGGCCAGCTCGGGCGCGAGGGTCCGCAGCCGGCGCAGTGCGTGGCGACTCGTCGACTTCACGGTGCCGGCGGAGACCCCGAGCGCGCGTGCCGTCTCCACCTCCGTGAGGTCCTCGTAGAAGCGCAGCACCAGCACGGTGCGCTGCTTGGGCGTCAGGCGGGCGAGCGCCTGGTCGAGGGTGAGGCGCAGGTCGGTGTCGGACGACTCGACCGCACGGTCGTGGGAGACCAGCTGCGTCTCCGTGATCTGGCGGCGGCGCCACCACGAGATGTTCTGGTGATAGATCGCACGCCGGACGTACGCCTCGGGCGAGGTGTGGATCCGGCCCCAGTGCTTCGCCGCCTGCAGCAGCGCGGCCTGCACGAGGTCCTGCGCCAGGTGGTGGTCACCCGTCAGCAGGTACGCCGTGCGCGACAACGCCGCGCTGCGTGCCTGCACGAACGCGTTGAAACCGGCTTCGTCACCAGTGATCACCGCGACCCTCCCCCCATAAGCACCTCACGACGTTACGACGCACGCGAGGGCCGTGCCGGGGGTCAGGGAGCAGGAGGAAGTTTCAGCGCGCGCGGCGCGAGAGGCGCTCGAGGTCCATGATCACCACGGAGCGGGGCTCCAGGCGCAGCCAGCCGCGCGAGGCGAAGTCGGCGAGCGCCTTGTTGACCGTCTCGCGGGAGGCGCCGACCAGCTGGGCGAGCTCCTCCTGGGTGAGGTCGTGGTGGACGTGGACACCGTCGTCGGCGGTGCGGCCGAAGCGGTCGGCGAGGTCGAGGAGCGCCTTGGCCACGCGGCCCGGGACGTCGGAGAACACCAGGTCCGCGACGACGTCGTTGGACTTGCGCAGCCGGCCGGCGAGCTGGGACAGCAGGCCGCGGGCGACCTGCGGGCGGCCGTCGAGCCACTTGAGCAGGTCGTCGTGGGAGAGGGAGCCGAAGGTGGCGTCGGTGACGGCGGTGACGGTCGCCGAGCGCGGGCCGGGGTCGAAGAGCGAGAGCTCGCCGAACATCTGGCCGGGACCCATGATCGCGAGCAGGTTCTCGCGGCCGTCAGAGGAGGACCGGCCGAGCTTCACCTTGCCCTCGGTGACGATGTAGAGCTTGTCGCCGGAGTCGCCCTCGTGGAAGAGCACCTCGCCACGCCGCAGCGTGGTCTCGGCCATGGAGCCGCCCAGGGCGGTCGCCGCCTCGTCGTCCAGCGAGCTGAACAGCGGTGCCTGCCGAAGCACGTCGTTGTCCACGTCAATCCTCCATGTCAGTGTGCCCCGTGCGGTGCCCGAGTGCCGGGCCCTCGGGATCGGGCACGATCCTAGCCGTGGTGTGGGTCACAAGGGCCATCCTGCCCGGATGGGACGCGGTTTCGCGCCGCCCCCAGCGGTGTCGGCACGGGACCGTAGGCTGGCACCGTGCCTGCGCCGACCGAGACCGTCAAGCCCGACACGACCCTCGTGCGCCGGGCTCGCCGGATGGACCGCATCCTCGCGGCGACCTACCCCGACGCGGCCGCCGAGCTCGACTTCACCAACCCCTTCGAGTGCCTGGTCGTGACGGTCATCTCGGCGCAGACCACCGATCGCCGGGTCAATGCCGCGAGCCCTGCCCTGTTCGCCGCCTATCCCACCCCTGAGGCGATGGCGGCGGCCCCGCGCGAGCACCTCGAGCAGCTCCTGGGTCCCCTGGGGTTCTTCCGCCAGAAGACCGATGCGCTTCTCAAGCTGAGCCAGGCCCTGGTCGACAACTTCGGCGGTGAGGTGCCGGCTCGCCTCGACCACCTGGTCACCCTCCCCGGGGTCGGCCGCAAGACCGCCAACGTCGTGCTCGGCAACGCCTTCGGCAAGCCGGGCATCACCGTCGACACCCACTTCGGTCGGCTGGCCCGTCGCTTCGGCTGGACCGAGGAGACCGACCCGGTCAAGGTCGAGCACGCCGTCGGGGCGCTCTTCCCCAAGCGCGACTGGACGATGGTCTCCCACCACCTCATCTGGCACGGCCGCCGCCGCTGCCACGCCAAGAAGCCGGCGTGCGGTGCCTGCCCGATCGCCACGCTGTGCCCCTCCTACGGGATCGGGCCGACCGATCCCGTCGAGGCGGAGAAGCTGGTCACCACCCAGGGCCCCGCATGAGGCGACTGCTCATTGCGGCGCTGCTCGCCGCGGCGCTCACTGCCTGCACGTCCGGCGACGGCGGCATCGACGTACGTCCTCCCGACGTCGAGGTAGACACCCCCGCGCTGCGCGAGGCCAAGGCGCGCATCGGCATGGAGGACTGTGTGCCCGGCGACGGCGAGCCGGTCGAGGGCGGCCTGCCCGAGGTGACGCTCCCGTGCCTCGGCGGCGGCCCCGACGTCGACCTCTCCTCCCTGCGTGGGCCGCTGGTCATCAACCTCTGGCAGGCCAACTGCGAGCCCTGCCGCGAGGAGATGCCGGCACTCGAGGCCTTCCACCAGCAGTACGCCGACCAGGTGAGCATCCTCGGCATCGACTTCAACGACGTCCACCCCGGCCGCGCCCTGGTGCTGGCCGAGGAGACGAAGGCCACCTATCCCTCGGTCGCCGACCCGGGCGGTGACCTGCTGGCGGAGGACACCTTCGCGGTCGCGCGGCGCGGACTCCCGGCCTTCGTCTTCGTCGACGAGGACGGGACGGTCGTCGGCCAGGCCTCGGGTGGCGTCGACTCCGTCGACGAGGTCACGGACCTGGTGGCGGAGCACTTCGGGATCACGCTGTGATCGATCAGGAGAGCACGCTGTGATCGATCAGGAGAGCACGCTGTGATCGAACCTGGCAGCGGGGCCGTGCTGCCGCGATGGCTGGCGCCCGTGGTCGAGGCGGTCTCCACGATCACCGTCCACGAGCTGACCCGCTTCATGCCTCCCGAGGGCAATGACGCCCGCCGCGGTGCGGTGCTGATGGTGTTCGCCGATCGCCACGACGTCGCCCCGGACGAGCTCGGCCCGGACGACCTCGCCCACCGTGGCGAGCTCCTGCTGACCGAGCGTGCCCACCACATGCGGTCCCACCCCGGCCAGGTGTCGTTCCCGGGAGGTTCGCTCGACGAGGGCGAGACCCCGCGCGAGGCGGCGCTGCGCGAGGCGTACGAGGAGGTCGGCCTCGACCCCGCCCAGGTCGAGGTCTTCGGCGAGCTTCCCGAGCTGTGGTTGCCGCCGAGCAACTTCGCGGTCACCCCGGTCCTGGGTTACTGGCGCGACCGCGGGGAGGTGCGCATCGAGAGTCCCGACGAGGTGCACGCGATCCACCACGTCGCGATCGCCGAGCTGCTCAACCCCGAGCACCGGATCAACGTGCGCCACCCGAGCGGCTGGGTCGGGCCGGGCTTCCTGATCGGGCCCGACAAGGACGTCATCCTGTGGGGCTTCACCGCCGGCATCGTCGCCCGGCTGTTCGGCTACCTCGGGTGGGACGAGGACTGGGACCGGGCGCGGGTGCGTGACCTGCCGGACCACATGCTGCAAGGTGTGCCCAGGAACACCGACCTGGCCCCGAACACCAAGCTCGAGGAGTGAGCTCCATGAACGTCCTCGACTGGTGCCTGGTGGTGCTCGTGGGGATCTATGGGCTCTCGGGCTACTGGCAGGGGTTCATCACCGGCGCCTTCGCCACGTCGGGGCTGCTGCTGGGCGGGCTGCTGGGCATCTGGGCGGCCCCACTGGCACTCGGTGACGCGGCACCGTCGCTGTGGGTCTCCCTGGGTGCGCTCTTCATCGTGATCATCTCAGCGTCCCTGGGGCAGGCGCTGTTCCAGTTCGTCGGCGCGAGGATCCGCGACCGCATCACGTGGCAGCCGATCCGCGCTGTCGATGCCGTCGGTGGGTCGGCGTTGAGCGCGGTCGCGGTGCTGCTGGTCGCGTGGGCGCTGGGGGTTGCCGTGTCCGGCACCCGAATCGGCGGGATCACGCCGATGGTGCGTGACTCAGCCATCCTCGCCAAGGTCAACCGCACCCTGCCGCCCGACTCCAGCAAGGTGCTGCAGGCCTTCAACAACGTTGTCGGCACCACGTTCTTCCCTCGCTACCTCGAGCCCTTCGCCCCGGAGCGGATCGTCGCGGTCAAGCCGGGCGACCCGCGGATGCTCACCGATCCCGACGTGGTCGCCGCCCAAGGCAGCGTGGTCAAGGTCCGGGGCGCCAACGGCTGCGGCAGCGGCGTCGAGGGCACCGGCTTCTTCTTCGCGCCCGGTCGGCTGATGACCAACGCCCACGTCGTCGCCGGTGTCACCCGTCCCGAGGTCGAGGTCGGGGGCTCGTCGGTGGTCGCCTCGGTCGTGCTCTACGACGCCGACCTGGACATCGCGGTCCTCTCGCTGCCCGACGCCGGCGTCGCGCACCTGAGGTTCGACACCGCTGCCGAGCCCGGCGACAACGTGGCCGCGGTCGGCTATCCCGAGGACGGCCCCTACGACGTCCAGGCCGGCCGCATCCGCTCCCAGCAGCGGCTGCGCTCGCCCGACATCTACGGCGAGGGCACGGTGATCCGGCAGGTCTACTCCCTGCGCGCGCTGATCCGCCCCGGCAACTCCGGTGGACCGATCCTCACCTCGGCCGGCGACGTGGCCGGCATGGTCTTCGCCGCCTCTGTCAGCGACCAGGACACCGGCTATGCGCTGACCGCGAGCCAGGTCTCCGAGTCCGCCGCGCTGGGCGTCACCCGGGAGTCGCCGGTCGACACCGGCACGTGCGTGCGCTGAACGGCGTACGTCCGCCGAGGCTCAGCCGCGACCCTTGAGGGCCGACGGGATCTGTCTGCCCTGCTCGATCGCGCGCTCGGGCGCCTTGACCTGCTTGACCTGCTTGAGGCCGATGAAGGCGAGCAGTCCGGCGAGGAGGACGTAGAGCGCGAAGACGACTAGGAAGGCCCAGTGGAGGTCGAGGCCGTCGCCGTTCCAGTGGAGGAAGTAGGCGAGCGCGACCGAGAGCATGATGACCGAGAGCAGGCCCAGGAAGGCTGCTGCGCCGAAGAGGCCGATGCCGACGCCACCGTGCTTGACGCTGACCTTCAGCTCGGTCTTGGCGAGCTGGATCTCCTTGGAGATGAGGGTCGAGATGTCGCGCTGGGCGTCCATGACGAGCTTGCCGAGCGTCGGATCGGTGTCCTTGATCGGTTCGATGGCCATGCGGAGAGGTCCTTCGGTGTACGCCGGGGGCTGACTGCTGCGACCCTACCAACGCGTCTGTCTAGACTGGGGCCTCAGGTGAGCCGGGAAGTCTGGTCGGCCCGTGGCGTCGCCGCCGCGGTGATGCTGCTTCGACCACCCCGGAAGGACGCGCCACCTCATGGCCTCACGCCCGACGAACCCGCACGACGACCCGAGCACCGCCGACGACCTGTGGGAGACCGGCCCGAGCTACCTGGCCAGCAACAAGGCGCTCGCCCGCCTGGTCGCGCGACCGGTGCGCGAGTTCCTGCGCGTCGAGGCGGCTGGATCGCTGCTGCTGCTGCTCGCGGCGGCCATCGCGCTGGTGTGGGCCAACAGCCCGTGGGCGGAGTCGTACGACGCGCTCTGGCACACCCACCTCACCCTCGACGTCGGGGCTCTGCACCTCGACGAGTCCCTTCAGCACTGGGTCAACGACGCGCTGATGGTCATCTTCTTCTTCGTCGTCGGCCTGGAGATCAAGTACGAGCTGGTCAACGGCGACCTGCGTGACCCCCGGACCGCGGCCCTGCCGATCATCGCGGCAGTCGGCGGGATGCTGGTGCCGGCCGGGCTCTACCTCGCCCTCAACCCGCCCGGCAGCGACGGCAGTGCGGGCTGGGGCATCCCGATGGCGACCGACATCGCCTTCGCGGTCGGCGTGCTCGGGATCCTCGGGCGGCGGATCCCGTCGGCGGCTCGGTTGTTCCTGCTGACGCTGGCGATCGTCGACGACATCGGCGCGATCCTGGTGATCGCTGTCTTCTACACCGCCGACCTCTCGCTGACCTGGCTGGCGATCGCGATCGGCCTGCTCGCCGCCATGGTGGTCGCGCGGATGCTGCGGATCTGGACGGTCGTCGTCTACGCGATCCTCGGCGTCGGGGTCTGGTTCGCCCTGCTCGAGTCCGGCGTCCACGCCACCCTCGCCGGCGTGGCGATCGGCCTGCTCGCCCCGGCCGGCCCGCTGCTCAAGGAGGAGGTCGCCCGCCGCCACGCCACGGCTGCGCTGCGCGACCACACCCTCGACCCCGACGAGCTGGCCAGGCTGCGGTTCCTGCTCAAGGAGTCGGTCTCGGTGGTGGAGCGGCTGCAGAGCACGCTGCACCCGGTGTCGGCGTACGTCGTGCTCCCGGTCTTCGCGCTCGCCAACGCCGGCGTCGAGCTGGGCGCGATCGGCGACGTCTTCACCGAACCGGTCGGCCTGGGCATCGTGCTGGGGCTGGTGGTCGGCAAGCCGGTCGGCATCCTGCTCGCCTCGTTCCTGGCCGTACGCACCGGGCTCGGCAAGCTGCCGGAGCACACCAGCTGGCCGATGGTCCTCGGCCTCGGAGCGGTCGGCGGCATCGGCTTCACGGTGTCGATCTTCATCGCCGGGCTGTCCTTCCCTGGCGCCGAGCTGCTGACCGACGAGGCGAAGATCGCAATCCTGCTGGCCTCCGTGCTCGCGGCCGTCGTGGGGGTCGTCCTGCTGCTGGCCGCGACCCGCGGCCGGTCTGACGAGCGCGGGACCGCCGACGGAAGGGGTATCTAGGGACGTTCTGGTAGGCCGGAGGGCCTCCACGCCTACCGAAACCTCCCCAGATACCCGGTCAACCGTCCTGGCCATCCGCACCACAGAACGGACGTCAGGACAGGCCCGGCAACTGGTCCAGCCTGCCGGGATTGTGGGTAGCCCCGGACCTGCCGCAGGCCTACCTTGGAGGGACCGTCGGTGGGAGGAGAGCCAGACATGGCACGGGACCGAGACACAGAGGCGCAGATCGCCGAGGTGGACCTCTTCAGGGGGCTCTCCAAGGGCCAGGTCAAACGACTCGCAGGGGCCGCCAAGGAGGTGACGCACCCGGCCGGGAAGGCCGTGTCGACCGAAGGTCTCGGCGGCCTGGCGTTCCACTACATCCTCGAGGGCACGGCCACCGTGACCAAGGACGGTCGCGAGCTGCGCACGCTGGGGCCGGGGGACTACTTCGGTGAGATCAGCATGATCGACGGCAGGCCCCGGTCCGCGACCGTGTCCGCTGTCGACACGATGAAGGTCCTGGCGATCCCGCACCAGGACTTCGAGGCCGTGATCGACAACGATCCCGACTTCGCCCGCCAGCTCCTGAAGACCTTGTGCGCGCGCCTGCGCGAAGCCGAGGCGAGGTCGACCGCCTGAACCGGGGGAGGCGAGACCCGTGGCCAAACACCCAGATGTGGAGCACGACCCGGTCCGCGAGCTGCGCGACGCGCGGGAGCACCTCGACGCGACGCGTGAGGTGCTCGTGGCCCTCGGCCGCAACCGCGACGACCCCTCCGCCGTCCTCGACGTCGTCGTCGAGCGGGCGGCGAGCCTCTGCGAGGCCCAAGGGGCGCAGCTCTACCTGATCTCCGACGACGCGCTCCGCATCTCCCGCGTCTTCGGTGCCCGGGCGCCCGACCTCCGCCGCTACCTGGAGCAGCATCCACTCGCCCTCGACCGCCGCTCGCTCAGCGGCCGCGTGGCGCTGGACCGGCGAACGCAGCAGATCCCCGACGTGCTCGCCGACCGGGACTTCGGTCGCCGTGACCTGCAGGAGCTGTTCGGCTTCCGTACGTCGCTCGCCGCGCCGCTGCTGTTCGACGACGACGTCGTGGGCACCCTGACCTTGTGGCGCAACGACGTCGACCCGTTCGACGAGCGCGCCATCGCGCTGCTCGAGTCGTTCGCCACGCAGGCCACGATCGTGCTGCGACAGGTGGAGCTCACTCGCGCCCTCGCCGCGCGTGGGCGGGAGCTTGCCGCCAAGATCGACCAGCTCGAAGCCCTGTCCGAGGCCGCCGACGCTGTGGGTTCCAGCCTCGACCTGGACGAGGTGCTGCAGCGCATCGTCGCCAGTGCCGTACGCCTGACCGGGACCGACGGTGGCTCGATCATGGAGTACGACGCCGGCTCGGACACGTTCCAGGTCCGGGCGGCCCACGGCAGCGGCCCCGACCTCCTGAGGCGTCTGCGCGACGTCGTCATCCGCCGCGACTCCTCGCTCGTGGGACGGGCCGCCACCAGCCACCAGTCGGTGTCGGTCCCCGACCTCTCCGCGTTGCCCGCCCGCGACCCGCATCTCGAGGAGCTCCACCGCGACGGCTGGCTCTCGGTGCTCGCCGTGCCGATGTTGCGCCAAGACCAGCTCGTCGGTGCGCTCGTCGTACGTCGTCGCAGCCGGGGCGAGTTCGGCGAGGACGTCGGCACCCTCCTCCAGTCCCTGGCCAACCAGTCGGCGCTGGCGATCGTCAACGCCCGGGTCCACCGCGAGCTCAGCATCAGCCGCCGCGACCTCGAGGTCGCGGGCCGGCACAAGTCGGAGTTCCTGGCGAGCATGTCCCACGAGCTGCGTACGCCCCTCAACGCGGTGATCGGCTTCTCCGACGTGCTCCTGGGAGGGATGTTCGGCGAGCTCAACGAGCGGCAGGAGGAATACCTCGGGGACATCCACTCCTCTGGCCGGCACCTGCTCGAGCTGCTCAACGAGATCCTCGACCTGTCCAAGATCGAGGCCGGGCAGATGCGTCTCGAGCCGACGGTCTTCTCGGTGCCCGCCGCGCTCGACTACGCGATGTCGGTCGTCCGCGAGCGCGCCGTGCGCCACGGCATCGAGCTCACCGTCGACGTCGCCGACGACGTGGCCCTGGTCGAGTCCGACGAGCTCCGCTTCAAGCAGGTGGTGGTCAACCTGCTCGGCAACGCGGTGAAGTTCACCCCTGCTCGCGGTGCGGTGGCGCTGCGCGCCTGGCGGGAGGCTGGTGAGCTCGTGGTGTCGGTCGCCGACACGGGGATCGGCATCGCGCCCGGGGACCAGGAGAAGATCTTCGAGTCCTTCCAGCAGGGCGGCCGGGGGGCCGTGAAGGAGGAAGGCACCGGGCTCGGACTGACGCTCTGCCGCCGCATCGTGGAGCTCTTCGGGGGACGACTGACCCTCGAGTCGGAGCTGGGCAGGGGCAGCGTCTTCGAGGTCCGGATCCCTGTGCCGGCCTATCGTCCCCTGGCGGACGGGGTGGTCGCCCCGGGTACGAGCGGGGCCATCCTGATCGTGGACGACGACCGCGCCTCGCTCGAGCTGATGGCCGCGCACCTCGAGGGGACCGGGGTGCAGCTGTTGCGGGCACACGACGGCCCGATGGCGCTCGAGCTGGCCAGGACCGCTGCCCCGGCGGCCATCGTCCTGGACATCCTGTTGCCGGGGCCGGACGGGTGGCAGGTGCTGCACGAGCTCCGACAGGACCCGTCCACGGCCGACATCCCGGTGGTCGTGGCATCGGTGGTCGACGACCGGGCCCGCGGCGCCGATCTCGGGGCCGCGGCGTACCTCGTCAAGCCCTTGGCCCGTGAGGAGCTGGTCACGACGCTGCGGCGCGTGGGAGCCCTGGCGCCGGAGACAACCAGCGCGCCCTCGACACCCGATGCCCCACCGGTCGAGGAGGCCCGCTGATGGGCGGGGCGACGGTCCTCGTGGTCGAGGACAACCGGCTGAACATGAAGCTGGTGCGCGACGTGCTCGAGTTCGCGGGCTACACCGTGCTGGAGGCCGGCACGGGTGAGGAGGGCGTCGAGCTCGCGCTCGCTGCGCACCCCGACCTCATCCTGATGGACCTGCAGCTGCCGGGGATCGACGGGACCGAGACCCTGCACCGGATCCAGTCCGGTGTCGGGGGAGCGATGATGCCCGTGGTGGCGGTGACGGCCTCGGCCATGCCGTCGGACCGTGAGGCGGCCGAACGGGCAGGCTTCGACGGCTTCCTCGAGAAGCCCATCAACGTACGTGCCCTGCCCGCGCAGGTGGCGTCCTTCCTGGCAGGCGCTCCATGACCGAGACGCTGGTGATCCTTGCGGTCGACGACGAGCCGCTGAACCTCCGGCTCCTCGAGGCGGTCCTCGCACCGCACGGGCACCGGGTCCTGCTCGCCGCCACGGGCGAGGAGTGCCTCGACGTGCTCGCCCACGACGACGTGGACCTGGTGCTGCTCGACGTCGTGATGCCGGGGATCGACGGCTACGAGGTCTGCCGGCGCATCCGCGCCGACGCGCGTACGGCGTACCTGCCGATCGTGATGCTGACCGCCAGCGACGCGGAGCAGCGGGTGGCCGCGCTCGAGGCCGGGGCGGACGACTTCGTGCGCAAGCCGTTCGACCGCAGCGAGCTCCTCGCACGGGTCGAGTCCCTCGGCCGGATCAAGCGCTACCACGACACGATCAGTGTCCAGCGCGCTGAGCTCGAGACCATGAACCGCGAGCTCGAGGAACGCGTGGCCGCCCAGGTGGCGGAGCTCGACCGGATGAGCAGGCTGCGGAGGTTCCTGTCGCCGCAGCTGGCGGAGGTCGTGATGGGGGACGAGTCGCTGCTGGCGAGCCACCGCCGCCAGGTGGTCGTGGTCTTCTGCGACCTGCGCAACTTCACCACCTTCGCCGAGACGAGCGAGCCGGAGGAGGTGATGGACCTGCTCGGCGAGTACCACCGGCTGCTGGGGTCGATCATCGACGCGCACGACGGCACGCTGGAGAGGTTCACCGGTGACGGCGTGATGGTCTTCTTCAACGACCCCTTCCCGTGCCGGGACCCCGCGGACCGGGCGGTGCGGATGGCCCTCGAGATCAACGAGCGCGTGCGCGAGTGCGCGAACCGCTGGCGCCGGCTCGGCTTCGACCTCGCGCTGGGGACGGGGATCGCCCAGGGCTACGCGACCCTCGGCCGCATCGGCTACGAGGGAAGGTACGACTACGCCGCGATCGGCAGCGTCACCAACCAGGCCGCCCGCCTGTGCGACGTGGCCGAGCCGTGGCAGGTGCTCGTCCCTGAACGCCTCGTCGCCAGCTGTGAGGGTCGGTTGCAGACCTCACGTGTGGGGACCAGACAGTTCAAGGGCTTCACTCGCGAGGTGGAGGTCCACGCCGTCGAGGCGTTGGTCGGGTCAGCCGGGGAGGAGAACGCGGAACCGGCACCCGAGGGCCGGTGATGCGGTGGGGCCGACATTCTCCACGGCGACCTCGCCGTGGTGGGCCTCGACGATCCCCTTGACGATGGCGAGGCCGAGTCCGGCTCGAGCAGTGTGCGCATCCTGCAACGGGCTGTCCGGCGTGCGTGCGCTGGTGGCGCGGTAGCCCACGTCGAACACGCGGTCCCGGGCCTCGTCGGGGATGCCCCCGCAGCCGTCGGTCACCGCGAGCTCCACGCCACCCTCGACGGACCGTGCGGCGACGTGCACCGTGCCGTCGGCCGGGGTGTGCCGGATGCCGTTCACGATGAGGTTGGCCAGGACGCGCGAGAGCCCGCCCGGGTCGGCCGCGACCTGCAGGCCGTGGGGGACCTCGCCGCCGAGCGTGACGCGGCCCGCGCGAGCGATCGGATCCGCGGCGGCGATCGCCTCGCTGACCAGGTCACCCACGACGATCGGCTGCGGATCGAGGATGAGCTGGCCGGCATGGATGCGGGACAGCTCGAAGAGGTCGTCGACCATCTGGACCATCCGGTCCACCTCCCCGCGGATCTGGCGGTGGTAGCGCGGAGGGTCCGTGGCGATCTCGTCCTCCAGCGCCTCGGCCATCACCCGGATCCCCGCCAGTGGGGTGCGCAGGTCGTGGGAGACCCAGGAGACCAGCTCGCGGCGGGACTCCTCCAGTCGCTGCTCGCGCTCGCGCGCCTCGGCAAGCCGCTGGTGCGCCGAGGCCAGCTCGGCGGACAGCTCCTGGAACTCGGCCGGCCCTCGCCGCTCGGCGACGATGGTGCCGCCTTCGCCGACCCGGCGTACGTCGTCGCGCAGCGACCGTGACCAGCGCACGAGGGCGGTGGAGAGCACCAGCGCCACCACGAGCGAGACGACGGCAGCCGCACTGGTGACGATCAGCACGACGTGGAGGTCGTGGTCGGAGATCAACATCCGCCGCGAGATGATCTGGACCCCCAGCAGCACGGTGAGGGTGGTCACCACACCGACCACGGTGAGCTGCCAGCGAAGGGAGCGATGGCGCAGCACCCAGCCCGCGAGGAGTCCCAGCAGGCCCACGACCGCTCCGCTGCCGATGGCGACGACCCAGATCTCGGTGAGGTCACTCATCGCGCCTCCTCCGGCTCGGCCGGGTCGGGTTCCTGGAGCTCCCAGCGGTAGCCGACGCCCCACACGGTGAGCAGACGGGTGGGGGTGGTGGGGTCGGCCTCGATCTTCTCGCGCAGCCGGCGGACGTGGACGGTGACCGTCGACTGGTCCCCGAAGGACCAGCCCCACACCCGCTGGAGCAGGTCGTCGCGGGAGAATGCGATGCCCGGCCCGGACGTGAAGAAGGTCAGCAGGTCGAACTCCCGCGCGGTCAGCGCGGTCTCCTTGCCCGCCAACGTCACGAGCCGGCGATCGCGGTCGATCACGAGGTCTCCGTCGACGATCACCGACGGGGCGTCGGTGTCGAGCCCTCCGACGGAGCGGCGCAGGATGGAGTCGACCCGCAGCACCAGCTCCCGCGGGCTGAAGGGCTTGGTGACGTAGTCGTCCGCCCCGATCTCGAGGCCGACGACGCGGTCCTGCTCGCTGCCGAGCGCGGTCAGCAGCACGATGGGTACGTCGGAGTGCAGGCGCAGCCGTCGGCACACCTCCAGCCCGTCCAGGCCCGGCATCATCACGTCGAGGACGAGCAGGTCGGTCTCGCCCTGCCGCACCGCATCGAGCGCTCCGGCGCCGTCGGCCGCCTCGTGGACCTCGTGCCCGGCGTTGCGGAGGTAGTCGACGACCACCTCGCGCACCGTGGCGTCGTCGTCGACCACCAGCACCTTCGCCATCGGCACTCACTCCCCGGCGCGTGAGCGGCGGGATCGGACGAACCCGGTGACCGCCACGAGCAGGACCACGATGACACTGATCGCGCACCAGGTCGTGAGGTAGGGGCGATCGAGCAGGGTGGGATTGTCCGCACGGGCTCCTGCCCGGCTCAGCACCGGGACGGCCACGACGGTGAGGGTGCCCCACACGACGAGCGCGACCAGCGCCGGTGCCCGCCAAGGCACGGGGAGCAGCCGGGACCCGGCGAAGCAGGCCGCGACGACCAGCGCCGAGAGCACGACGTCGTGGGCCACCACACCGGCGCCCAACCACAGTGCGACCTCGACCCACTGAGCCGGAGCCTGCCGGGTCAGCAGGAGCGCGGCACCGTAGAGGGCCAAGGAGGCACCGCAGGCGCCGACCAGCAGACGTGTCCTCACGCCGACACCTCCAGGCGGGAGACCCACTTGGTCTGCAGGACGCCGGGACGGTTGGGCGCGATCACGCGACACGGGAAGCCGTGGTCCAGGGCCAAGGGCTCCCCGGCCAGGTCGAGCGCCAGGAGGGTGCGCTCGTCGGCTGCGAAGCTCGCCGGCAGGGTGGAGCGCCGGAAGGCGCCCGCCTGCTGGAGCGAGACGACGACGACCTCGCGATCCGTCGGAGCGTCCGCGGTGCGCAGGACGTCGGCCACGCGCACTCCGGACCACGTGCCCTGCGCGCTCCACCCCTCGACGCACGCGATCGGCAGGTCGACCGTGTGCGGCGGCATCGCGCGGAGGTCGTCGTACGAGAAGGAGGCGGCGAGCACGCCGCCCACCACCACCTCGAGTCGCCAGTCGGGCGCGGTGGCCGACTCCTCGACACCGGCTGCCTGCGCGGACTTGTTGATCGGGACCCCGCCGGGCCCCTCGCCGGTGCGGGTGGCGAAGACCGACACCCGCCGCAGCCACGGGACCGTGCCGCCCGCGGTGGCGAGGACGGCGACACCGGCGGCAGCCGCGGTCGTACGGACCAGCGCGCGCCGCGACAGGGCACCCGGGACCGTCGCGGTCACCCGGTCGTGAGTGGTTGCGTCGATGTCACCGGACAGCAGGTCGCGGGTGATCGGCAGCTTGACCGCGACGTGGACGAGCAGCGCGCCGATGGCGATCCACGCCAGGGCGTAGTGGGCGGTGCGGAAGGAGAAGGTGAGCCAGGGATACCACTGGGCTGCGTTGAGCGCGCCCGTCGCGAGCTGGAAGATCGACGCGGCGACCAGGACCCCGATGGAGCCGCGCTCGAGGACGGCGATGAGCAGGCGGCGGGCGTCGCGCACCGGCAGGCTCTCGAAGAGCTTCGGCAGGACCGACCAGAGCTTCACCAGCAGCAGGGGGACGGCGGCGACGCCGGAGGTGACGTGGAGCCCCTGAGTGACCTGGTATCCCCAGCTGGGACTGGTCGGGAAGGGGACCGGGTGCGACGGCAGCTGGGCGTAGTGGCTGATCAGACCAGTGACGAAGCACAGCCCGAACGAGACACCGAGCCACAGTCCGACCCTCGCGGCGACGGCCGGACTGCGCAGGCGCGACGTGAACTGCTCCGGCGCCGGCGGCTTCAGTCGCGCCCTCATCACGCGACCTGGCACAGGACGGCGGCGTGGCGCTCGCCGAGCCGGTGGACGTCGCGCACGGCCAACCCGGCTCCGGCTGCGGTGGTCGCGAGGTCGTCCACGCCGAGGGTCGCCCACCTGAAGGGGCGGCTGCGCCGACCCGCGGCCTCCAGTGCCGCCCAGCCCCGATCGAGGGCGACGCCCGGCCCGGCGACCTCGACGACCACCGTTCCTCCCGGAGCCAGGAGCTGGCGCACGCGGCGCAGGAGGACCCCCGGGTCGCCGCCGATGCCGATGTTGCCGTCGGCGAGCAGCGCGGTGCACCACCTGCCCTCGCCCGGTACGCGGTCGAAGACGTCGCGCCGCACCGCCGAGGCTCCACGGTGCCGGGTGAGGGCGACCGCCGCGTCGACGATGTCGATCCCGAGCGTGACGTGACCGGCCAGCATCAGCGCCTCGGTCATCCGGCCCGGACCGCACCCGATGTCGATGGTGGGGCCGACGCACAGCTCGACCAGGCGCTGGTCGTGGTCGTCAGCGGCTCGTCGCCACCGGTCGACGGGAAGGGCCACCGGGTCCTCGCCGCGCCGCACGACCACTGTCGGCGACCCGTGGAGCGCGCTCGCGAACACCTCGCTGAAGGACTGGTCGGTCACCGGGTGCTCCCCGTCGAGACGCCGCGCCAGGCACGGGCGAATCGCGTGTCCGGGAAGAGAGCCGCCACCAGCTCGGCATCCGCGAGCGTGTCCACGTCGGTCATCGTGGGTGCGATGCCGACTGTCCGACACGCCCGCTCGAGGGCGCGACGGGTGTCGGTGCACGTGTTGCGCGTCGACATCCGCACCTGCGCCACGTCTCGTACGACATCGGGGTCGCGGCGGGCGAGCGCCCACCAGCCGCCGTCCGCGGCCGGCCCGAGCACGGCGTCGTGGTCGGTGAGGCCGTCGGTGACCGCCGTCAGCGCGGCCACGGTGACGTGAGGGGTGTCCATGCCGATCTGGACGACCGGCCCGGGACCGGCATCAGCGTGCGCGTGCACGAGCCGCTCGGCGAAGGTGTCGCCACGTTGGGGACTGATCGCCCAGCCTTCGAGCGCTGCGGAGATGGCCTCGCCGTCAACTGCGTCGCGCAGGTCTCCGGACAGGCTCAGGTGACCCTGTGCGCCGGCATCGCGGCACGCGTGGATGGTGTCGAGCAGAGCCGCCGCGGCGAGCGCCGCGGCCCGCTGCGCACCGATCCGGGCACCGAGCCGGGTCTTCACCTGCCCGGCGACAGGTGCCTTGGCGACGACCAGCACCTTCATCGCAGCACCTGCCAGAAGTCGCGCGCCGTACGCAGGGTGCCGAGGACCGAGCCGGACACCTTCGACCGGGTCCCCGCCGCGCGCGGGTGGTAGTCCACGTCGTGCTCGCTCAGCCGCCACCCCTCGCGGGTGACGGCCTGCAGCAGCTCGACGGGGTATCCGAACCGACGGTCCGCCAGACCGAGGTCGAGCAGCGCCTGGCGGCGGCACACCCGCATCGGGGCGATGTCGTGGGCCTGCATCCCGATGCGCCTGCGCAGCCAGGCCGCGATGACCGCGTTGCCGGCCCGCGCGTGCCAGGGCCACACGCCGCTCTGCACCGGGCGGCGTCGCCCGACCGCGAGATCGGCCCGGCCGGATGCGACGTCGTCGAGCAGCGGGACGAGCTGGTCCGGGTCGAAGGAGCCGTCCGCGTCCATCACCGCGACGAACTCGGCCGTCGCCGCCTCGATCCCCGTGTGGACGGCCGCGCCGTAGCCGGGGGTCGGCTCGTTGACGACGCGGGCGCCCAGGTCCCGCGCCACCGAGGCCGTGTCGTCGCGCGATCCGTTGTCGACGACGATCACCGAGAAGCGCGAAGGCACCCGCGGCAGCAGGTCGCGCAGGGCAGGACCCTCGTCGCGGCACGGGAGCACGAGGTCACAGGTAGGCACGTCCTCGACGCTAGTGAGAGCGGCTCCTGATCTCGATGGGTTGCCTCCTTACGAAGTCGTGACGTGTGGCCGGCGGAGGTGCGTCGCGGCGCTGCGTCCCTAGGCTGACCCGCATGAGCGTCGCGACCGAGGACGGGGCACGCACCGGGCGTCGCGCCACCGTCGGTCTCGCCGTGGCCCTGATCGTGCTGGCCGCCTCCTTCGCCGTGCCGCCCCTGCTCGGTTGGGACGTGGACGCGCGCAGCGACATGCTCGGGCTGCCGCCCACGCACGGCTACCTCGACGCCAAGGTCGCGCCTGCCAGCGTGCTCGCGGTCCTCATCGCTCTCGGTGGCGTCTGGCGGGGCGAGGTGCTGGCCCGGACGTTGTCGTGGCGCGCGCTGATGCTGGTGTCGTACGTCGTGGGGCTGGCGTGGCTGCTCGCCCTTGCGCTGGTCGACGGCGAGTCCGGGTTGACGCGGGTGATGTCCAACCCGGACGAGTACCTCGTCACCGCTCGTCAGGTCCCCGACATCCCGGCGATGCTGGCGGGATACGTCGAGCGGATCCCCAGGTCCCACCCGGACAACTGGCCGATCCACCTGGCCGGCCATCCCCCCGGCGCGGTCCTGTTCCACGTCGCGCTGGTGCGGATCGGGCTCGGGGGCGACCTCGCCGCCGCGCTCGCGGTCGTGGTGATCGCAGCGAGCGTCCCGGTCGCGACGATGTCGGCGCTGCGGTTCCTGGACGCGGAGCGGCTGGCCCGCCGTGCCGCGCCCTTCCTGGTGCTCAGCCCAGCGGCGGTCTTCCTCGCGGTGTCGGCCGACGCCGTCTTCGCGGCGGTCGCGGCATGGGGCCTGGCAGCGCTGGCGTGGTCCGCGACGGGGTCGGGCCGCACGCGACTCGTGGGAGGGGGAGTGGTCGCTGGGCTGCTGCTGGGCTGGTGCGTGTTGAGCTCCTACGGTCTGCCGCTGTTGGGTCTCCTCGCGCTGACCGTCCTGCACCTGGCCCGCAGCTGGTGGCCGCTGCCTGTCGCGGCGCTGACCGCGCTCGGGGTGGTGCTCGCCTTCGCCGCGTTCGGATTCGCGTGGTGGGAGGCCTACCCGGTGCTGGTGGACCGCTACTGGGACGGCATCGCCGCGACGCGGCCGGCGGCGTACTGGATGTGGGGCAACCTCGGCGCTCTGCTCGTCTCGGGAGGACCGCTGCTCGGGGCCGGCGTCGCAGTGGCCGCGACCCGTCACGGCGCACGGACCCGGACCGTCGCGTGGCTCGCCGGAGCGGCTGCGGTCACGATCGTGGTCGCCGACCTCAGCCGGATGTCGAAGGCCGAGGTGGAGCGGATCTGGCTGCCGTTCGTGCCGTGGCTGACGCTCTCCCTGGCACTGCTGCCACGAGGCTGGCGGCGCTGGGGCCTGGCGCTCCAGGTGACGACCGCGGTGCTCGTGCAGCACCTCGTCTACACGAGCTGGTGATCGTCAGGCGCGCAGGGGCGCGGTCGCGAAGGCACGCAGGCCGTCGTCGGGGTGCACCCTCGCGGTGAACCCCAGCTCGCTCGTCGCGAGCGCCGGGGAGGCGACCACGTGGCGTACGTCCCCGGGACGGAAGTCGCCGGTCACTTGCGGGACGACCCCTCGTCCGGTGGCCTCCGCGATCCGGGTGGCGACGTCGAGGATGGTCACCGGTCGTCCGGAGCACACGTTGTAGGCGGCGTAGTGAGGGGTCCTCGCCGACACCACCGACTCCAGGGCGAGGACGTTGGCACGGGCGACGTCGTCCACGTGGACGAAGTCGCGTACCTGCCGGCCGTCCTCGTAGACCCGCGGTGCGTCGCCCCGCTCGAGCGAGGAACGGAACATCGCCGCGACGCCGGAGTAGGGGGTGTCGCGCGGCATCATCGGGCCGTAGACGTTGTGGTAGCGCAGTGCCACCGCGGCCGCTCCTGCCTGACGCACCCACGCGGAGGCGTAGTGCTCCTGGGCGAGCTTGCTGGCGGCATAGCTGCTGCGCGGGTCCGGGCGAGCGTCCTCGGGGACGAGCGACCACGTCAGCGGCCGGTCGCAGGCGGGGCAGTGGTTCTCGAAGTCACCCGCTTCGAGAGTGGCCGTCGCGCGAGGCGGCGGCTGCTGCTCGCCGTGCCGCGGACAGGTGTAGCGCCCCTCGCCGTAGACGACCATCGAGGAGGCCAGCACCAGCCGGTCCAGTCCCGCCTCGTGCATGGCTGCCAGCAGCGCCGCAGTGCCCACGTCGTTGTGGGAGGCGTACGCCGGCAGGTCGCCGACGCGCACGCCCGCACCGACCAGCGCCGCCTGGTGACAGACCACGTCGACACCGCGCAGGAGGGCGGCCCACTCCGGCGAGGCGGCATCGCGCACGTCGAGCCGACGGACGCCCTCAGGGGGATCCGTGCTGCCGTGGGCGGAGTCCAGCATGAGGTCGACGCCGACGACCTCGTGGCCGCCTGCCGTCAGTGCCCGGTCGATCGCGGTGCCGATGAAGCCGGCCGCTCCGGTGAGCAGGACCCTCACCGGCCGGGCACCTCGTAGGTCAGCTCGATCCCGTCCCACCACGTGCCGCAGGCGCACCCGTCGGGGTCGGGAAGGGCGCCGATGGCGGTGGTGAGGAGTTCGGTGAGTCGCTCGAGGTTGTGGCGGAACAGCGCGAAGACCTCCGCCTGGCCGACGCCCGCGCCGGTCTCGGTGCCTGCGTCCATGTCGGTCACCAGCGCGAGAGGTGCGTAGCACTGGCCCACCTCGCGAGCGAGCGCCGCCTCGGGCGCGCCCGTCATGTTGACCAGGTCCCAGCCCTGGTCGGCGAGGTGGCGCGACTCGGCGCGCGTGGAGAACCGGGGACCCTCGATGACGACCATGGTCCCGCCGGCGCGCACGTCGCCGTGGGCCGCGGCGAGGGCAGCCGAGATCCCCGCGCAGTAGGGGTCCGCGAAGGGCAGGTGCACCGCGCCGGACTCCACGAACGACCCGACGCGGCGATGCGTGCGATCGACGAGCTGGTCGGGGACCACGAGGTCGCCGGGAGCCACCGTGTCGCGGAGGCCGCCGACGGCGCAGGGTGCGAGCACCTGGCGCACGCCGAGGGAGCGGAGGGCCCAGGCGTTGGCGCGGTAGGGGATGCCGTGAGGCGGATGGTCGTGGTGGCGACCGTGGCGCGGGAGGAAGGCGACCCTGCGCCCTGCCACCTCCGCGACGGCGATCGGCGCTGACGGGTCGCCGTACGGCGTGGTGACCACGTGCTCGGTCGGGTCGGGGAGGAAGGAGTAGAAGCCGGAGCCGCCGATGACGGCGACATCGGCGTGCGGCACTGAGGAGGACGAGTCGCTCACGCCGCCGAAACTAGCCGACCCGGCAGGTGGTTCCTGCCGGGTCGGACACTGTTCCTCGATTCGTAAGGACTCACTCCTCGGAGGGCGCCGAGCCCTCCTTGGTCTTGATCAGGTCCATCACCGTCGAGTCGGCGAGGGTGGTGACGTCGCCGACCTCGCGGTGCTCGGCGACGTCCTTGAGCAGGCGGCGCATGATCTTGCCGGAGCGGGTCTTGGGCAGCTCGGGCACGACCATGATCTGGCGCGGCTTGGCGATCGCACCGATCTCCTTCTGCACGTGCTTGCGCAGCTCCTCGACGATGTCAGGCCCGCCGTCGCCGGCCGCCTCCCGCAGGATCACGAAGGCACACACGGCCTGCCCGGTGGTCTCGTCGGCCGCCCCCACCACGGCCGCCTCGGCGACCTTGGGGTGCGACACCAGGGCCGACTCGATCTCGGTGGTGGAGAGGCGGTGGCCCGACACGTTCATCACGTCGTCGACGCGGCCGAGGAGCCAGATGTCGCCGTCCTCGTCGAGCTTGGCGCCGTCGCCGGCGAAGTAGAGGCCGGGCCAGCGCGACCAGTAGGTGTCCTTGAAGCGCTGGTCGTCGCCCCAGAGCGTGCGGAGCATGGCGGGCCACGGCTCCTTGAGCACGAGGTAGCCGCCGTTGCCGTTGCCGACAGAGTGGGCCTCGTCGTCGACCACGTCGGCGGAGATGCCGGGCAGTGCCTTCATCGCCGAGCCGGGCTTGCCGGCCGTGACGCCGGGCAGCGGGCTGATCATGATCTGACCGGTCTCGGTCTGCCACCAGGTGTCGACGACCGGGCACCGGCTGCCGCCGATGACCTCGCGGTACCAGATGTAGGCCTCCGGGTTGATCGGCTCACCGACCGACCCGAGGAGTCGCAGTGACGACATGTCGTAGCCGTCGGGGATCTCGCGGCCCTGCTTCATGAAGGTCCGGATCGCGGTGGGCGCGGTGTAGAAGATGGTGACCTTGTAGTCCTGCACGATCTGCCACCAGCGGCCCTTCTCGGGCGTGCCTTCGTACATCACCTGCGTGGCACCGTTGGCGAGCGGTCCGTAGACCATGTAGGAGTGGCCGGTCACCCAGCCGACGTCTGCGGTGCACCAGTAGACATCGGTCTCCGGCTTGAGGTCGAAGACCGACCAGTGCGTGTACGACGTACCTGTGAGGTAGCCGCCGGTGGTGTGCAGGATGCCCTTCGGCTTGCCGGTCGTGCCGGAGGTGTACATGACGTAGAGCGGGTGCTCGGCCTCGTGCATCTCGGGCTCGTGCTCGCTCGAGGCGGAGTCGACGACGTCGTGCCACCACACGTCCCGGCCCTCATCCCATGCGACGTCCTGGCCCGTACGACGGACGACGAGGACGTTGCGGACCAAGTCACCGGTCTTCTCGACGGCCTCGTCGACGGCCGGCTTGAGCGCGCTGGCCGCGCCGCGGCGGTAGCCACCGTCGGCGGTGATGACCACCTTCGCCTCGCAGTCGGTGAGGCGGGAGGCCAGGGCGTCGGCGGAGAAGCCGCCGAAGACGACCGTGTGCGGGGCGCCGAGGCGCGCGCAGGCGAGCATCGCGACGACGACCTCGGGGATCATCGGCATGTAGATCGCGACCCGGTCGCCCTTCCGCACGCCGAGGTCGGTGAGCGCGTTGGCCGCGCGGGACACCTCGTCCTTGAGCTGGGCGTAGGTGATGTCGCGCGTGTCGTCCTCGGGTTCGCCGACCCAGTGGATCGCGACCTTGTCGCCATTGCCGGCCTCGACGTGGCGGTCCACGCAGTTGACCGAGGCGTTGAGGGTGCCGCCGACGAACCACTTGGCGAACGGAGGGTTGGACCAGTCGAGGACCTGGTCCCACTTCCGCCCCCAGTCCAGCCGCTCGGCCGCCTCGGCCCAGAAGCCTTCACGGTCGGAGTCGGCGCGGGCGTACGCCTCCTCGGTGACGTTGGCATTCGCAGCCAGGTCGGCCGGGGGCTCGAATCGGCGCTCTTCACGGGACAGGTTGGACAGTGTCTGGTCGGACAACGCGCTCTCCTCGATCAAGGGGACGTGCTGGGTGCGGGGGGCGGTGCTGGCTGCAGGGCTGGCTACAGGGGGGATCCGGGGGGTGAGCCCCCTCGCCGAACCTACTCCGGCTCGGCGAGGGGGTCACGGGTGTGTTGGTGACGAGGTACGCCGTCAGTGCAGGACGGCCTGCTCGGCCCCGGCGCCGGTCAGCGCGCGGACCTCGAGCTCGGTGTAGCGCTCCTCCGCGTCCGGCTCACGCGAGCTGATCGTGCCGAGGTAGCCGAGCAGGAAGCCCAGCGGGATCGAGACGATGCCCGGGTTGTTGAGCGGGAAGATCGACCAGTCGGAGTCGGGGAACAGCGAGGTCGGCAACCCGGACATGACCGGCGAGAAGAACACCAGCCCGACGGCCGAGATGAGGCCGCCGTAGATGCTCCAGGTGGCACCGCGGGTGTTGAAGCGGCGCCAGAACATGTTGTAGATGATCGCCGGGAGGTTGGCCGACGCCGCGACCGCGAAGGCCAGGGCCACGAGGAACGCGATGTTGAGCCGCTGGGCCGGGATCGACAGCGCGATCGCGATCGCGCCGATGACGAAGGCGCCGATGCGGGCGACCCGCACCTCCTCCTTCTCGGTGACGGGCTGGTCCTTCTTGATGACGCCCTTGTAGAGGTCGTGCGCCACCGACGAGGAGCTGGCCAGCGTGAGGCCGGCGACCACGGCGAGGATGGTGGCGAAGGCCACGGCCGCGATCAGGGCCAGCAGGATGGCACCACCCGTGGAGCCCTCGCCGCCACCGACGGCCTCCGCGAGGAGGGGTGAGGCGAGGTTCTGGTTGCCGCCCTCGAGGGGGTCCACCTGGTCGCGGTCCAGCAGGGCCGCGGCGCCGAAGCCGAGCACCAGCGTCATCAGGTAGAACGTGCCGATCAGGGCGATCGCCCACAGCACCGACTTCCGCGCGTCCTGCGCCGTCGGCACGGTGTAGAAGCGGATCAGGATGTGCGGCAGGCCGGCGGTGCCGAGCACGAGCGCCAGTCCCAGGGACAGGAAGTCGATCTGCGACGTCAGCGAGGCGCCGTACTGCAGGCCGGGCTGGAGGAACGCCTCGCCCTTGCCGGAGTTGTCGGCCGCCGAGCCGAGCAGCTCGGAGAGGTTGAAGTTGAACTTCGCCAGCACCAGCACCACGATCAGCGCCGAGCCGAGCATCAGCAGCACGGCCTTGACGATCTGGACGTAGGTCGTGCCCTTCATGCCGCCGACGACGACGTAGAAGATCATCAGCGCACCGACGCCGATGATGGTGATGTTCTTGACCGCCTCGCTGTCGACGCCGAGGAGCAGCGCGACGAGCGTGCCGGCACCGACCATCTGGGCGAGCAGGTAGAAGATCGACACGACGACGGTCGAGATCGACGCCGCGCTGCGAACCTGCCGCTGCCGCATCCGGAAGGCCAGCTGGTCGGCCATCGTGTAGCGGCCGGCGTTGCGGAGCATCTCGGCGACGAGGAGCAGCGCGACCAGCCACGCCACCAGGAAGCCGATGGAGTAGAGGAAGCCGTCGTAGCCGTAGACCGCGATGGCGCCTGAGATGCCGAGGAACGACGCGGCGGACATGTAGTCGCCGCCGATCGCGAGGCCGTTCTGGAACCCCGAGAAGGAGCGCCCGCCGGAGTAGAAGTCGGCGGCCGTCTTGGTCTGCCGGCTCGCCCAGAAGGTGATGGCGACGGTCGCCGCGACGACCGTGAGGAACAGGACGGTGGTGAGGACCTGGGTGTCCATCAGGCGTCTCCTCCCTTGCGGTACTCCGCGTCGAGCTGGCGGGCCAGCGGGTCGAGCTTGGTCTGCGAGTAGTGGGCGTAGTACCAGGCGAGGGCGAAGGTCGTGACGAACTGCAGCAGCCCGAAGATCAGTGCCACGTTGATGTTGCCCACCACCTGGGTGGACATGAAGCCGCCCGCCCAGTTGGAGAGGACGACGTACAGCAGGTACCAGGCCAGGAAGGCGACGGTGGCCGGGATCACGAAGCTGCGGTAGCGGTGGCGCAGCTCGGCGAACTCTGGTGTCGCGTGCAACCGGTCGTAGATGGGATCGTGGCGCGCGGCCCGCTCATGCTCTGTCACGGATGGGTCCTTCCGCAGGGGTCACCGGGGTGTGACCACCGTCACCGTGACACCCGTCTGGACGCGTGGGGGAGGGGGGCGTGCAGCCCCGTCGACCGGTGGAAGTGGCGTTGCGCTCAGCGGTCGGTGCCGTACGACGAGCGGTCGACAAGGCTGTCGAGGGCTGCGGTCCCCGCGCTGGTCGGAAGGACGATCAGGCGTCGCGAAGCCTGATCATCCAGTCCTGCGGACGTGGCAACGGGGTGAACCCGACACGCGCGTAGACGTCGTGGGCGGTGCTGGTGGCCAGGACGATGCGCTGGACGCCCGTCGGCTCGAGGAGCTCGACGACGGTCTCGACCATCCGGTTGCCCAGGCCGCGGCCGCGGTGGTCGCGGTCGACGTAGACGTCGCAGAGCCAGGCGAAGTTGGCGTGGTCGGTGAGGACGCGGGTGTACGCCACCTGCTCGCCGTCGCGGAAGACGCCGACGTTGACGGAGTTGCGGGCCGCGGTCTCGACGTTGTCGCGGGTCCGGCCCAGAGCCCAGTAGGCGTCGGTGCTCAGCCAGTGGTGGACACGGTCGAGGTCCATCTCGGTGAGGGCGGTGCGGATCTCGTAGCCGTCGGTCATGAGGACGAGTCTCGCTTGACCGGGTGCGGTCTCCGGAGGGTGTCCGGCAGCAGCTGTGCACCCGGCCCACGCTCGGCGGCCCAGTCGCCGGCGTTGGAGAACGCGCAGCTCCGCAGGCTCAGGCAGCCGCACCCGATGCAGTTGTCGAGGCCGCCCTTGAGGCGCTGGAGGGCGGCGATCTGGTCGTCGAGGCGCTTGCGCCAGTGCTTCGAGATGCGGTGCCAGTCGGCCTTGGTGGGAGTGCGGTTCCCGGGCAGGCGCGCGAGCTCGTCGCGGATCTCCTCGATCGTGAGCCCGACGTTGGACGCGGCGCGGATGAACGCCAGCCGGCGCAGCACGCCGCGCTCGAACCGTCGCTGTCCGCCGGCGGAGCGGTGGGCCGTGATCAGGCCCTCGGCCTCGTAGTAGCGGATGGCGGACGCGGCGAAGCCGCTGCGGCTGGAGATCTCACCCATCGGGAGCAGATCACGGGAATTCATCGTCACCCCTTGAACTCAAGTTCACTTCAACTTGAACGATAGTCCCATGACGACGAAGACATCGAGAAGGGTGGCGCTGGTCACCGGGGGATCGACCGGGCTCGGCCTGGCACTGTGCAGGGCGCTCGCGGCGCAGGAGTGGCGGGTGATCACCGACGGCCGCAGCGAGGAGAAGTTCAAGGAGGCCGACCTCCCGGACGGCGTCACGGTAGTGGTCGGCGACCTGACCGATGCCGACCATCGGGCCCGCCTCGCGACGCAGGTGGAGGCCCACGGCCGGCTCGACCTGCTGGTCCACAACGCCAGCACCCTCGGCCCGTTGCCGATGCGCCCCCTGGCCGAGGTCGACATCGCCGACCTCCAGCAGGTCTGGCGCACCAACATCGGAGGACCGTTGGTCCTCACCTCGGCGCTCCTGCCCTGGCTGCGCGAGGCGAACGGCGTACTGCTCTCGATCAGCTCCGACGCGGCCGTCAACCACTACGAGACCTGGGGCCTCTACGGCGCGAGCAAGGCCGCGCTCGACCACGTGACGCTGACCTACGCCGCGGAGACCGGGCTGACGGCGTACGCCGTGGACCCCGGCGACATGCGCACCGCGATGCACCAGGACGCCTTCCCCGGGGAGGACATCTCCGACCGGCCGCTGCCGGAGACGGTCGTGCCGCGGCTGCTCGCCCTGCTGGACGCTCGCCCCGAGCCCGGACGCTACCGGGCCGCGGATCTGGGAGGTGGCTCCTGATGACGCTGCTGGACGAGTCCCCGCACACAAGGTTCACCGCGTCGGCCTTCGCGCCGCAGCCCGCGGAGGAGCGCGGCCTGCAGCGCGACGAGGTGCGCCTGCTGGTGGCCACTCCCGACGGGCTGGAGCACGCACGTTTCCGCGACCTCCCCGACCATCTGCACCCCGGCGACGTGCTCGTCGTCAACACCTCGGCGACCGTGCCCGGCGAGATCGACGCCGAGCTCGACGGAGCGCCGGTCGTGCTCCACGTGGCGCACGCGCTGGAGGACGGCGACCGCGTCGTCGAGCTGCGTACGGCCCCCGATGCGGCGCGTGCCGTGCTCGACGCTTCCTCGGGCGACGCGGTCACCGTGGGCGACGTACGCCTGGTGCTCCGCGCGCCGTGGCCGGGCAGGGGTCCGTCGTCGCCGACGGGCGAGGGCAACCGGCTCTGGCGGGCATCGGTGCGTGGCGACCTGGACCGGCAGCTGGACTGGAACGGCCGGCCCATCGCCTACGGCTACCTCGACCGGCGCTACCCGCTCACGGCCTACCAGACCGTCTTCGGCACCCGGCCCGGCAGCGCCGAGATGGCCTCGGCGGGACGACCCTTCACGGAGTCGCTCGTCACCCGGCTCGTGACCTCGGGCGTGCAGTTCGCCCCGGTCACCCTCCACACCGGCGTCTCGTCGCAGGAGGTGGGCGAGGCGCCGGGGCCGGAGTGGTTCGAGGTCCCGCCGTCGAGCGCGCGCGTGATCAACACCGCCCGGGAGCATGGTGGACGCGTGATCGCGGTCGGCACCACCGCCACGCGGGCGGTCGAGTCGACAGTGCGTGGCAGGCACGTCGTCGCCGCCCGCGGTTGGACCTCGCGGGTCCTCACCCCGGGCGACCCGCCGCTCGTGGTCGACGGCCTGATCACCGGGTGGCACGACCCGATGGCCTCGCACCTGCTGCTCGTCGAGGCGGTGGCGGGGGAGCGGCTCACCCAGGCGGCGTACGACGCGGCGGTGGCCGAGGGCTATCTCTGGCACGAGTTCGGCGACTCGGCGCTTCTGCTTCGTCGTTGAGGGACCGTGGGCGTGGGTGCCCGTGGACGCCCGTGGTCCTCCGACCCAGCTTCCTGCGATGAACGGTGTCCATCGCCCTGCTCGGTGGCGGCTCAGCCAACTCACATCTCCTGCGATGGGACAGCTAGATCGTGGAGTCGCCCGCGAGGCGACACCACGAGGGCCGAGCAGGCTGAGACGCTCGAGCGGTGGAGGTGACGAAGTCGCACCGCGACGCCGCGCGGACCCTGGGGATCACATGGGTGGTGCTCCTGCTCGCCGTGCTGGCCGTGGGCTGGCTGATCACCCACCCGCTGGAGACCGTGGTCGACCCGTGGGACGACCGCGTCGAGCGGTGGCTCGTGGACCAGCGGACCTCTGAGCTCAACACGGCCGCGGCCGCCGGCAGCCACCTCGCCGACACGGTCGTGGGGCTCGCGCTGGCCGCCGTCCTCGCCGTGGTCGCCTGGCGGTGGCAGCACTCGACGAGACCCCTCGTCTACTACGCCCTGCTCGTCGGCGGCACCCTGGCGCTCTACCTGGTGGTCACCCTGCTCATCGCCCGCGACCGCCCGCCAGTGAAGATCCTCGATCCCGGGCTGGTCCCCGACCACAGCTACCCGTCGGGCCACGTGGCGACCTCGATCGTGGTCTACGTCGCCACCGGCGTCTTCCTGGCGATCACGGTGCCGGCCTGGCGCCGCTGGACGTGGCCCCTGTTCCTCGTCCCAGTGGTCGTCATCCCGTCGCGGCTCTACCAGGGCGCGCACCACCCGACCGACGTCCTGGCCAGCGTCGTCTTCGCCTCGGTGTGGGTCGCCGTCGTGGCGCGTGTGGTGCTGTCCGCACCGACAGCTGCGTCGACACACCGCCGACGACGCCCGGAGCCAGACGGGCGCTGAGGCGCCGCGTCGGCGCGTACTGTTCGCCCATGCCCGCGCGTCCCGCCAGTGATCGCCGCCGCGCGCCCACGATGGCGGACGTCGCCGCGCGCGCCGGGGTCTCGCACCAGACGGTGTCGCGCGTGCTCAACGGCATGCCGGGCGTCCGCGAGGAGACCGCCGCCCGGGTCCACGACGCGATCACCTTCCTCGGCTACCGCCGCAACCTCTCGGCACGGCTGCTCGCCTCGTCCAGGTCGCGCACCATCGGGGTGGCGACGTGGGGGACGAGCCAGTACGGCCCGCAGCAGACACTCCTCGCGCTCGACCTCGCGGCACGCCAGTCCGGCTACCGCGTGGTGATGACGACCCTCATGACCATGACCGAGCTGGGCACGAAGGCGGCGGTCGAGGAGCTGCTCGAGCAGGCCGTCGAGGCGGTGGTCCTGGTCATCCCGCACGAGACGGTGCTCCGCTTCGCCACGGGGATCGACCTCGGCGTGCCGGTGCTGGTGGTCGAGGGGGACCTCTCCCGCATGCCGCTGACGGCCGGCGTCGACAACATCGAGGGTGCCGCGCTGGCGACGCGTCACCTCCTCGGGCTCGGGCACCGCACGGTGTTCCACGTCGCGGGCCCCCCGGGCTGGAGCGAGGCCCAGGCCCGCATCGACGGCTGGCGGATGGAGCTGCACGCCCAGGGCGCCCCGGTGCCGCCACTGCGGTGGGGCGGCGACTGGAGCTCGCGCAGCGGCTACGACGCAGGCCGGAGCCTGGCGCGGGACCCCGACGTCACCGCCGTGTTCTGCGCCAACGACCAGATGGCGATGGGTGTCATGGCGGCGCTGCGCGAGGCGGGCAGGAAGGTGCCCGACGACGTCTCGGTCGTCGGCTTCGACGACCTGCCGGAGTCGGAGTTCCTCGACCCGCCACTCACGAGCGTGCGGCAGGACTTCGCCGAGCTGGGACGGCGCGCCATGGGCCTGGTCGAGCGCGTGCTGTCCGGCGACAAGCTGCCCTCGGCCGATCTCGTGCCCACCTCCCTGGTCGTGCGCCGGTCCACGGGCGCACCCCCGAGCTGACGGCGCAGGAACTCGTCCAGACCAGGGTCACGTGATCTTGACGTAGCTGAAGTGAACGCTCACACTCCCATGTGAACGCTCACATATGACGGTGCTCACACCCCCCTGATTGGACACTCCTCGTGATCGAAGCCAGACCTCGGCTCGTGGTCGGAGTGGACTTCGGGACCCTGTCCGGCCGGGCTGTGGTGGTGCGGGTCGAGGACGGCGCCGAGCTGGGCAGCGCGACCCACGACTACGAGTACGGCGTCCTCGAGTCGCACCTGCCTGACGGCACCCGGCTGGGGCCGGACTGGGCGTTGCAGGTGCCGGCGGACTACATCAGCGTCCTGCGCCACGCCGTCCCGGCGGCCCTCGACGCCGCGGGCGCCGACCCGCGCCAGGTGGTGGGCATCGGCACGGACTTCACCGCCTGCACGATGGTCCCCACGACCGCGGACGGCACGCCCCTCAACGAGGTGCCTGCGCACGCCGGCGACCCCCACGCCTACGTCAAGCTGTGGAAGCACCACGCCGCCCAGCCGCAGGCCGACCGCATCAACGCCCTCGCAGCGAAGCGCGGAGAGTCCTGGTTGCCCCGCTACGGCGGCCTGATCTCCTCCGAGTGGGAGTTCGCCAAGGCACTGCAGGTGCTCGAGGAGAGCCCCGCCGTCTACACCGCCATGGAGCACTGGGTCGAGGCGGCCGACTGGATCGTGTGGCAGCTGTGCGGGACCTACCTCCGCAACGCCTGCTCCGCCGGCTACAAGGGCATCCTCCAGGACGGCACCTACCCCACCCGCGACTTCCTGGCCGAGCTCAACCCCGGTTTCGCCGACTTCGTCGCCGACAAGATCGACCGTCCCGTGGGGAGCCTCGGGGCCCCGGCGGGCCGCCTCACGCGTCAGGCGGCCGAGTGGACCGGGCTGCCGGCGGGCATCGTCGTGGCGGTCGGCAACGTGGACGCCCACGTCACCGCCCCGGCCGCCCAGTCCACGGCGCCCGGGCAGATGCTGGCCATCATGGGCACCTCGACGTGCCACATCATGAACGGCCAGATCCTCCGCGAGGTGCCGGGCATGTGCGGGGTCGTCGAGGGCGGAGTCACGCCGGGCCTGTGGGGCTACGAGGCCGGACAGTCGGGCGTCGGCGACATCTTCAACTGGTTCGTCTCCACCCAGGTGCCCCCGGCGTACGTCGCCGAGGCGGACCAGCGCGGCATCTCGATCCACGAGCACCTCTCCGACAAGGCCGCGGCCCAGGCCGTCGGCGCCCACGGGCTGATCGCTCTCGACTGGCACTCGGGCAACCGGTCGGTGCTCGTGGACCACGAGCTCAGCGGACTCGTCCTGGGGCTCACCCTGGCCACGTCGCCCGAGGACGTCTACCGCGCGCTGATCGAGGCCACGGCGTTCGGCACCCGCACCATCGTCGAGGCGTTCGTCGACTCCGGGATCCCCGTCGATGAGTTCGTCGTGGCGGGGGGGCTGCTCAAGAACCCGTTGCTCATGCAGATCTACGCCGACGTGCTGGGCATGCCGCTCTCCACCATCCGCTCCACCCAGGGTCCGGCCCTGGGCGCGGCGATCCACGCGGCCGTGGCCGTCGGAGCGTACGACGACATCCACTCCGCGTCCGCGGCGATGGGTGGCGTCGACCGGGCCGTCTACCAGCCGGTCGAGGACAACGTACGCGCCTACGACGCCCTCTACGCCGAGTACCGCGCGCTGCACGACCACTTCGGCCGGGGCGCCAACGACGTCATGCGCCGACTCCGGTCGATCCGTCGCCAGGCCCTGCAGGGAGCTGCACGATGACGGCGAGCGAGACCGTGCGCGCCCACGCGCCGCGGCCCCACCCACAGACCACCGGCACCGCACTGGTGCTGGTTACGAGACCGGGACCTTCCCGGACTCCCGCACAGTTGAATGGAGCAGGTGCATGCGCAAGCTAATCACCACGATCATTGCCGGCGGCCTCGCCTTGTCCCTCGCCGCCTGCGGTGGGGACGATGACTCGGCCGGCGGCAGCGGCAGCGACGGCGGCGACGGCGGCAAGGGCACCATTGGTGTCGCGATGCCGACCAAGTCGTCGGAGCGGTGGATCGCTGACGGCAACAACATCAAGGAGCAGCTCGAGGCAGAGGGCTACACCGTCGACCTCCAGTACGCCGAGGACGACATCCCCACCCAGGTCTCGCAGGTCGAGAACATGATCACCAAGGGCGCCGACACCCTGGTGATCGCGGCCATCGACGGCACCGCGCTCGGCGAGGTCCTCGCGACCGCCGAGAGCCAGGACATCGACATCATCGCCTACGACCGGCTCATCCGGGACTCGGACGCCGTCGACTACTACACGACCTTCGACAACTTCGAGGTCGGCGTGCTGCAGGCCGAGTCGCTGGTGCAGGGCCTCGAGGAGCGAGGCAAGGCCCCCTACAACGTCGAGCTCTTCGCGGGATCGCCCGACGACAACAACGCCACCTTCTTCTGGGACGGCGCCATGTCCGTCCTCGAGCCGATGATCGAGTCCGGCGACATCGTCGTCCCCTCGGGCCAGACCGACTTCGACCAGGCCGCGATCCTGCGCTGGGACCCGGCCACCGCGCAGAAGCGCATGGAGGACATCCTCACCGGGACGTACTCCTCGGAGACGGTCGAGGGCGTGCTCTCGCCCTACGACGGACTGTCCCTCGGGATCATCGCCGCCCTCCAGGGCAACGGCTACGGCGGCGGCGGCAAGGAGCTCCCGGTCGTCTCCGGCCAGGACGCCGAGGTTCAGTCGGTGAAGTCGATCCTCGCCGGCGAGCAGTACGCGACGATCTTCAAGGACACCCGCGAGCTGGCCAAGGTCACCGTCGACATGATCACCGCCCTCGGTGACGGCGAGGAGCCCGAGGTCAACGACACGGAGACCTACGACAACGGCGTGAAGGTCGTGCCGTCCTACCTCCTCGACCCGGTCGTCGTCTTCAAGGACGATGTCCAGGCCGTGCTCGTCGACTCGGGCTACTACACCGAGGACGAGCTGAAGTGACCCCGAGGGCGGGCCTGGAGACCCCGGGCCCGCCCCCGGTACCGTCGTCCGCTCGCGGACGGACCCCCTGACCAGCAGGCCTGACCACTAGGCCTGAGCAGCAGGCCTGACCAGTAGGAAGGTGCCCATGGCCGAGCCGATCCTGGAGATGCGAGGCATCACCAAGAGGTTCCCCGGCGTGCTCGCGCTCGACGACGTCACCCTCACCGTCCAGCGGGGCGCGATCCACGCGATCTGCGGGGAGAACGGCGCGGGCAAGTCGACACTGATGAAGGTGCTCAGTGGCGTCTACCCGCACGGCTCCTACGACGGCGAGATCGTCTTCGAGGGCAAGCCCATCGAGTTCTCCAACATCCGGCAGAGCGAGTCCGCGGGCGTCGTCATCATCCACCAGGAGCTGGCGCTGATCCCCGAGCTCTCGATCGCGGAGAACATCTTCCTCGGCAACGAGACGTCCACGCGTGGCGTGATCAGCTGGGACGAGGCCAACCACCGCGCCATCGAGCTGATGGCGCGCGTGGGGCTGCGGGAGAACCCCCTCACTCCGGTCAAGCACCTCGGCATCGGCAAGCAGCAGCTCGTCGAGATCGCCAAGGCGCTGAGCAAGGAGGTCAAGCTCCTCATCCTCGACGAGCCGACCGCCGCGCTGAACGACGACGACTCCACCCACCTGCTCGACCTCCTCAAGGGCCTGCAGGGCAAGGGCATCACGTCGATCATGATCAGCCACAAGCTCAACGAGATCGAGCGAGTCTCCGACGCCATCACGATCATCCGCGACGGCCGCACCATCGAGACCCTCGACGTCAGCGCCGGCGACGTCGACGAGGACCGCATCATCCGCGGGATGGTGGGCCGCGACCTCGAGCACCGCTTCCCCGATCACGCCCCGTCCATCGGCGAGGTCCTCCTCGAGGTGCGCGACTGGACGGTCATGCACCCGCAGGACCACAGCCGCGTCGTGATCAAGGACGTCGACCTCGCGGTGCGCCACGGCGAGATCGTCGGGATCGCCGGCCTCATGGGTGCCGGCCGCACCGAGCTCGCCCGCAGCATCTTCGGTCGCTCCTATGGCAGCCGCACCCAGGGCACGATGCGCCTCGACGGCAAGGAGCTGCACCTCAAGTCGGTCACCGACGCGATCAAGGCAGGCATCGCCTATGTCAGCGAGGACCGCAAGGGCCTCGGCCTCAACCTGCTCGACGACATCAAGACCTCGATCAGCGCCGCCGCCCTCGACAAGCTGCGGCGCGGCCTGACGGTCGACGAGCGCGAGGAGGTCGTCGTCGCCGAGCGCTACCGCACGAGCTTCAACATCAAGGCACCCACGATCACCGCCGGCGTGCGCAAGCTGTCGGGCGGCAACCAGCAGAAGGTGGTGCTGTCGAAGTGGATGTACACCGACCCCCAGCTGCTGATCCTCGACGAGCCGACCCGCGGCATCGACGTCGGCGCGAAGTTCGAGATCTACGGCATCATCCAGTCGCTCGCCCGTGAGGGGAAGGGCGTCCTGGTGATCTCCTCGGAGCTGCCGGAGCTCCTGGGGCTCTGCGACCGGATCTACACGCTCGCCGAGGGCGTGATCACCCACGAGTTCAGCCGTGAGGACGCGACCCAGGAGTCACTCATGCGCTACATGACCGCGGACGCCCGCTAGGAGAACTGATGAGCACCCTGACCAACATCGTGCGCGGCAACATCCGCCAGTACGGCATGATCATCGCCCTCGCGGCGATCGTCGTCCTCTTCCAGGTGACGACCGACGGCGTGCTGCTCAAGCCGCTCAACGTCTCCAACCTGGTCGTCCAGAACGCCCAGATCCTCATCCTCGCCATCGGCATGGTGATCGTGATCGTGGCCCGCCACATCGACCTGTCGGTCGGCTCGGTGGCGGCCTTCGTCGGAGCCGCCGGCGCGATCATGATGACCAAGTACGACGTGCCGTGGTTCCTGGCGGTGCTGATCTGCCTGGCCCTCGGTGCGCTGATCGGTGCGTGGCACGGCTTCTGGGTCGCGTACGTCGGGATCCCGGCGTTCATCGTGACCCTGGCCAGCATGCTGCTGTTCCGCGGCCTCACCCTCGTCGTCCTCGAGGGCGCGACCGTGGGGGGCCTGCCCGACAACTTCAAGAAGATGGGCAACGGCTTCCTGCCCGAGATCGGGCCCGACACCGACCTGCACAACCTGACCATGCTGCTGGGGATCGTCGTGGTCGCGGTGATGGTGCTCCTCGACTTCCGCAAGCGGGCGGCGTCCAAGCGCTACAACTTCGAGGTCCTGCCGTTCCCGCTGTTCGCCCTCAAGCAGGTCGTCCTCGGCGCGGTCATCATCCAGTTCACCTACCTGCTCGCCGACGCGCGCGGCCTGCCGATCGTCGGCCTCATCCTCTTCGCGCTGATCGCGATCTACACCTTCATCATGTCCCGCACGGTCTTCGGCCGGCACGTCTACGCCATCGGCGGCAACGTCGACGCGGCCACGATGTCGGGCGTCAACACCAAGCGCGTCGACTTCCTCGTCATGACCAACATGGGCATGCTGGCCGGCCTCGCCGGCCTGGTCACCACGGCCCGTCTCACCGCCGCCAACCCCAAGGCGGGCGTCAACTTCGAGCTCGACGCGATCGCGGCGGCGTTCATCGGCGGGGCGGCCGTCACCGGCGGTGTGGGCACAGTGATCGGCGCCATCATCGGCGGTGTCGTCATGGGTGTGCTCAACAACGGCATGTCGCTCAACAGCGTCTCCATCGACTGGCAGCAGGCGATCAAGGGCTTGGTGCTGCTCGCGGCTGTCGCCTTCGACGTGTGGAACAAGAAGCGCACCGCGGGCGGGGGCGGCGCCGGAGCGGAGGCGGAGGCGTCCACCGCACCGCCGCCGGACGAGCTGGTCGACGAGCTGGACGACGGCAGCCCGCCGCCGGGAGGGGCGAGCACGACCGCTGGCGCTCCCCGCAGACTCGGGCGCGGCTGACAGTGCCACACCCGACCCTCGTCGGCCCCGGTGGACTCGTCGTCGAGGTGCTGGAGCACGGCGCGACGCTGCACCGGGTGCGGGTCCCGATGGTCGACGGCCTCCGCGACGTCGTGCTCACGGTGCCCAAGGCGGAGCGGTGCCGGTCGACGGACTTCCTGGGCGCGACCGTCGGGCGCTACGCCAACCGCATCGCGGGTGGGCGGTTCGAGCTCGACGGCCGGGAGCACCAGCTGCCCGTCAACGACCGCGGCAACACCCTGCACGGCGGGGACGGCTTCGACCGGCGCGAGTGGTCGGTGACCGACCGGTCCACCACCCACGTCGAGCTGGCCCTGGTCAGCGAGGACGGTGACCAGGGCTTCCCCGGCAGGCTCGAGGTCAGCTGCCGCTACGAGGTGCTCGGGTCGGCGGCAGAGCCGACGCTGCGGACGACGTACGCCGCCCGCACGGACGCGCCGACGGTGGTCAACCTCACCAGCCACCCCTACTTCAACCTGGACGGGGCGTGCCCGCCGGTCGAGCACTGCGGACAGCGCCTGTCGGTGCCGGCCGAGAGCTACCTGCCGGTCGACGAGACAGGGCTGCCCACCGGCGAGGTGGCGGACGTCGAAGGGACGGCGTTCGACCTGCGCGCCCCACGTCGGCTGGGCGAGCTGGCGCCGATCGACCACTCCTACGCGGTTGCGGGCGAGGGGCTGCGACCCGTCGCCGAGCTGGTCTCTACGTGGGGGGACCTGACGATGGAGCTGTGGAGCGACCAGCCGGGCGTGCACGTCTACACGGGCGCGGGGATGGGGCGCTCCGCCCCGGGCCACCCGGGCGCGGGCACCGGGGTGGCGCTGGAGCCCCAGCACTTCCCCAACTCCGTCCACCATCCCGAGTGGCCCTCGACCGTGCTCCGGCCGGGCGAGGAGTACGAGTGGGTGGCCGAGACACGCTTCCGGGACGTCCTGGGATGACGATCGGGCCGGGCTCGACCTCCGCCCTGCGGGACGCCAACCGGCGCAGGGTGCTCGACGCCCTGCGCCTCCACGGTGGCGGAACGAGCCTGAGCCAGGCCGACCTCGCGCGGAGCACCGGGCTTGCGGCAGCGACCGTGTCCACGCTGGTGCGCGAGCTGACCGAGGCCGGCCTCGTAGCGGTCGAGCCCGCCTCCGGGCGCAGGGGGTCCGCGGTCCGGCTGGCCGGTGATGCCGGGGTCGTGGCCGGGGTCGACGTGGGCCGCTCGCACGTCGCGGTCGCGCTCGGCGACGTGTCCGGGCGGGTGCTGCGCGAGGAACGCCGCACGGTCGGTCCGCACGGGCACGAGGAGGCCCTGACGATCGCCCACGAGCTGCTGTCGGTGCTGACACCCGGTGGTGCCGGGGTGCGACACCTCGTGCTCGGCCTGCCCGCACCCATCCGCGACGACGTCGTGGGCTCCTCGGCCGTGCTGCCCGGCTGGGACGGCGTGGTCATCACGCCGACGGCGACGGACCGGCTCGGAGTGCCGGTGACGGTGGAGAACGACGCCAACCTCGGCGCCCTCGGCGAGCACCGGGTGGGCGCCGGGCAGGGGCATGACTGCCTGGTCTACCTCAAGGTCGGCTCGGGCGTGGGTGGCGGCGTGATCCTCGACGGCGCCCTGTTCCGCGGTGGCGGCGGCACGGCCGGCGAGGTCGGTCACCTCACGCTCGACGACCGAGGGCCGTTGTGCCGCTGCGGTGGCCGGGGCTGCCTGGAGTCCTACGCGTCCGCCGATGCCGTCCGTGCTCAGGTGGAGGAGCAGCTGCCGGGCGCGTCGTTCGCCGACGTCGTGGCCGCTGCCCAGGCCGGGAACGTGTCCGCGCGCCGGGCGATCGCCGACGCCGGACGCAATCTCGGGTGGGGCCTGGGCAGCGTCGTCAACCTGCTGAGCCCCACCTTGGTCGTGATAGGTGGCGAGCTCGCGTCCGCGGGCGACCTGGTCCTCGAACCGGCCCGTCAGGAGCTCCGTCGCCACGTCCTCGGCACGGCTGTCGACACCCCGGTGGAGGCGAGCCAGCTCGGCGGCCGCGCCACCCTCGTCGGCGCGGTCCTCGCCGCTGCCGACCACCTCGCATCGACCCTCAGCTGGGAGATGACGGCGGGACCCGCCTGAGGAGTGGCCTGTCATGGTGGACGCATGACGTCCCATGTCACCTCTCCCATCGTCGTCGTGACCGGAGCCAACGGACTCGTGGGCAGCCACGTCGTGGCCGCCCTGGTCGAGGGGGGTGCGACGGTGCGCGCGGTCGTACGCCGTGTCGGCACCGCGCCGACCGCACCGGGAGTCGAGGAGCACGTCGGCGACTTCACCGAGCCGTCCTTCGCGGCCACCGTGGTGGCGGGCGCCGACACGCTGGTGACGACGGTGCACCCGCTCGGGGGCGACCGCGAGACGCAGCGCCGGATCGGGCTCGACGGCACGCTGGTGATCGCCGAGGCCGCGGTGTCCGCGGGCCTGCCCCTGGTCGTGCACGTCTCGACAGCCGCGGTCTACGACCGCAGCCCGGGCGTCGGCGACATCAGCGAGGACTCCGACCTGGTGTCCGACGAGGCCCCCGACTACGACGTCGTCAAGCGCGACATCGACGCCGCGCTGGGCCGGCTGGAGGGTACGACCCGCGTGCTGCTGCGACCGCCGGCGATCCTCGGCCCAGGCCGGTCGTCGGTCTGGAACACCGTCCATCCCGCCAGCGTCGACCGCTCCGAGTCCCGCCGGCGCGCGATCGCCGAGCAGACCTTCGCGTGGGTGCACATCGACGACCTCGCCGCCATCGCCGCCGACCTCGCCACGGGCGCGATCGCCGTGGGCGACGACGCCTCTGTCGGTCCGGTCGCCGGCGCGTGCACGCCGGTCGACGTCGCCAGCGGCCCGGCCACCTGGCGCGACTACCTGGGTGCCGTGACCGAGGCCCTCGGCGTCGAGCCGACCTGGGACGACAAGCCTGCCTGGACCGGCCAGATCCGCGCCGACCGCGCCCGTGGCTGGGGCTGGACGCCGAAGGTCTCCCTCGAGGACGCGCTGGGTGAGCTCAAGGCCGGGCTGTAGGGCTGCGACAACTTCTTCCACGGCGACGTCGTCCCACGGGCAGCACCCGCGACCTGAGGAGGACCAAAAAAGGTGAAGCCACTGGCGACATCGATCGCCGCGCTCGTCCTCGGAGGTGTGGCAGGCGTCCTCGTGGGCCCCGCGACGGCCGGTCCCGACAGTACGGCGGCCCCGGCGGTGCACGTCTCGGACGATGCGGCGCCCGAGCCCTACCGGTCGCCGCGCCCCGACGAGGCGGTCGCCCATCCGCCCTATCCCGTCAACGCCAACGGCATGACATACGGCTCCGGCGCCAACATCGACGAGCACGACCCGGGACCTGACCTCATCCTCGCCTACGGCGTGGACGGGACCCTCGGCTACGTCCGCTCGACCGATCGCCCCCAGCCCGCGCGAACCTTGGCCGAGGCGCGCGCCGCCATGGAGTCGGCCGATCCGGACGGCTACGACATCCCGCTCTACGCGCAGGACGGCGTCACCGTGATCAGCTCGTTCCACATCGGTCCGGGACGAGCCTTGACGTCACGTGCACCTGAGCCCGGATCATCGAGCTGACCAGCACGAGGAGGACTGATGACCGACGTCCAGGAGTTCCGCATCACGCTCACCGTCGACGACTTCGACGCCGCGGTGAAGCTCTACCGCGACACCCTCGGGCTGCCGCAGCTCCAGGACTGGAGCAGCGACCAGGGGCGCGTGCTGCTGCTCGACGCCGGCCGCGCCACCTTGGAGCTCTTCGACGAGGCCCAGGCGGCGATGGTCGACGACCTCGAGGTCGGTGAGCGCGTCTCGGGCAAGGTGCGCCTCGCCCTTCAGGTGCCCGATGCCGACGCGATGGCGTCGAGGCTGACGGATGCCGGGGCCACGCCGGTGGCCGCCGCGGTGACGACCCCCTGGGGTGACCGCAACGCACGGGTGGCGGCGCCGGACGGCATGCAGCTCACGTTGTTCACCCTCGGCGAGGAGTGACGCGAGCTCGTCGCTGGACCGGCCTTGTTGCCGAGGGGTGCGGGGTCGAGGATGGCGCACATGACCGACGCCGAGTTCGAGCTCACCCGCACGGTCCGCGCCCCCATCGAGCAGGTCTTCGCACGGCTCGCCGACGTCGAGGGTCACAACGAGTGGATGCCCGACAAGGGCAGCATGCTGCGCCGGACCCGGCAGACCTCAGCCGGGCCGCCGGGGCTGGGCACGACGTACGAGGACTCGACGACCGTCGGGCTCGTGCCGGGCGAGATCGTCGAGTTCGACCCGCCACGGCGGATCGTCCACCACTGGTGGGACAGCACCAGGTCGGGCCGGATCAAGATGGAGGGCTGGCCCGGCTACACCCTCGAGTCCACCGGCGACAACGAGACGCTCGTACGCCACCACGCGAAGCTGCGCGCACACGGGATCTACCGGATGGCGACACCTGTGCTGAAGCGCATGGCGCTGAAGGAGCGGACCGTCACCCTCGAGGCACTCCAGAAGTCCTTCGAGTAGTGCGTACGAGGGACGCCTGCGGCGGCTAGCCTCCTGTCCATGGGCGGTGCGCCGGACAGGTTGCGCGTACGCCTGGCCGCGGACGCGGCCAGTGTGGTGGGTGCACGCCGCTTCGTGGTCGACGGCCTGGGTGCGTGGGGCGAGTCGCGGCTCGTGGACGCCGCCGAGCTCGTCGCCAGCGAGCTCACGACCAACGTGGCCCTGCACGCGGGCGCCGAGTTCATGTACGTCACCCTCGAGCGCCGGGCGACGGGCGTGCGTCTGTCCGTCGAGGACGATGGTCCGCTGGGCATCGCGGTGGTGCAGGCGCGGACGCACGCGAGCGGGGATGCGCCCGAGTGGAGCGAGCTGGACGCGACCGGTCGGGGCCTGGCCATCGTGGGGATGGTCGCGGGCCGCTGGGGTGTCGACGAGACTGCTCGGGGCAAGCAGGTGTGGGCGGAGCTGGTGGATCCGGACGACTTCGCCTACTCCTCGCAGGACGCGCAGCTCTCGACTCTGTCCGACCCTGCCCCCGCAGCCGAGGACCTGCCGCCGGAGTGGGTCATGGTCCGGCTCGCCCAGTGCCCGGTCGGCCTCAGCCTCCAGCAGGACCGTCACCTCGACGAGCTGGTGCGCGAGCTCCAGCTGCTCTCTGTCGACCAGGGCAGTGTCGAGTCGGCCGCGCTCGCGGAAGAGATCCGTGGCCTCCTGGTCTCGCCCACGCACGCGCGACTGACCGGACGCCGGACCGCGGAGCGGGCTCGCGAGGAGGGCAAGGAGGTGGTGGACGTGGACATGGCCATGCCGCGCGAGTTCAGCGGTCTCATCCTCCAGCTGCACGAGGCCGTCACTCGTGCCGACGAGCTGTGCCGGGACGGTCGGCTCCTGACGCTGGCCGCACCGCCTGGCGTGCAGGAGCTCCGTTCCTGGATGACCCACGAGATCGTCGCGCAGGCGACGCGCGGGGCGACACCCACCACGTGGGCCGACTGGCTGGGCGAGCGCACGTCTTGACCGCGGCGGGTCGCCCGGGGGCCAGTGCCAGAGCGCCGCGCGTCGGTCAGTCGTCGATGCGCAGGACGACTCGGCCCAGGGGTTGGCCGGACATGAGATGGCGGATCGCCTCTGCGGCTTCGCCCAGGGAGTAGACGCGGTCGAGCACGACTCGCAGCTGGCCGTCCTCCATGAGCCGCGCAAGAGTGCCCAGCAGCTCACGTTTGTCCGGAGCCGCGAACGAGCCACCTCGCAGCTGGGGAGTCACAGCCGAGCGGGCCACCAGTCCGAGAAGGCGCGGGATGCTGCCGAGCCACCGGTGCCCGCCCGCGCCGAACGCGTCGTGCCCGATCAGCACGTAGCTCCCATGCGCGTCCAGGACCCGGCGTATCGCCCGGAACGAGTGGTTGCCGGGCACGTCGAAGATGACGTCCCACCTCTCGGAGCCGCGCGTGAAGTCCTCGGTCCGGTAGTCGATGACTCGGTCCGCTCCCAGGGAGCCCACGAGGTGGAGCTTGCTCGCGTGGTCGACGCCGGTCACGTGCGCGCCGTAGGCCTTGGCGAGCTGGAGGGCGAACGCACCGACGCCGCCCGCGGCACCGTTGACCAGGACGCGGGACCCGGGTGCCACTCGGCGTCGTGGGAGGTTGTTCAGGGCAATCAGCCCTGCCGTCGGCACCGCCGCCGCCTCCTCGAAGCTGGCACCGGAAGGCTTGAGCCACAGCGCCTCCTCGGGGGCGGTGGCGTACTCAGCGAACGCACCCCCGTTGCGCCACTGGAAGCCGCGAACCGTCTCGCCGAACACTTCGTCACCCGGCCTGAACCGTGTCACCGCGCCACCCACGGACTCCACAACCCCGGCGAGGTCCGTTCCGGGAACTTGCTGATGAGGACGCCGTACGCCGGAGCCCATGAGGCGGATCACCGCGGGTCGCCCGGCGATGACGTGCCAGACATCCGGATGCACGGACGCTGCGCGCACTCGGACCAGCACCTCGTCCTCGGCCGGCTCCGGACGAGCGATCTCACCCAGCTGAAGGTCGTCGACGGATCCGTAGGCCTTCTGGAGGATCGCTCTCATGGTCGGACCGTACTGGAGCTGCCCGCCACCCCACCGCGACGAGCACAGGCTTGCGACGCACGCAGGCCGGGTGGACCCTGAGACATGGTGTCTCGCGCGTCCTGTGTCGCGCTCGGGCTCGTCGGCATGCTCCTTGTCGGCTGCGGAGATCGATCCGATCCCGCGACGAGCAGTCCAGATGCGACCAGCCCAGAGGCGACGACCGAAGCCGCGCCACCGGCCCTGGACCAGTACCTCCTGAAAGCCGACGAGGTCCCAGACCTGGCACCGTACTCGTCGCCGCAGACCGACTCAGGCGAGCCGTTCGACCTGCCCGAGAGCGGTGCGGACCTGCTCCGGCGCAGTGGCTACATCTCGACGACCTACCAGCCCGCCGACGGCGCGCGCGGCGCCGGCGTCAGCAGCGTCCTGCTGTTCGAGACCGACGCCGGGGCGCGCGACTGGATGGCCTACGAGACGAGCGACGAGGGGATCCAGGACCTGGTTCCCGGTACGACGATCAAGAGGTTCGACGTTCCCGGGGTCCCTGGTGCAACCGGCTGGACCGGATCCGACCTGCATGGCAACGCCATCGGCCACGTGTACTGGACCCAGGGCCGCTGCATGTTGCTCATCGGCCTCGAGGTGGAGGGTCCGCGGGTCAGGCGGCTGTCGGCCGGCGTCGAGGCGATCTACGAGCGCACGGGTGGGACCTGCCCCGAGTGAGGGCCGCGCTTTCCACCCGGGGCGGGCGTACGCTGGAGAGCATCGTTCAGGGGTAGATCGTCTGATGTGGTGGATTGCCTGGTTGATCGCAGCGGTTGTCCTCGGCGTGGTGGAGTCCCTCACGCTGACGCTGGCGTTCGGCCTGCTGGCGGGCGCGGCGCTCGTCGCCGCGGTCGCGGCCGGCCTCGGAGCATCGGTCCCGATCCAGCTGCTCGCGTTCGCCGTCGCGGGCGGGATCGGCCTCGTGGCGGTCCGCCCGATCGCGAAGCGGCACCTGGCGCTCCCGCCGGTGACCCGCGACGGCACTGACGCCCTGGTCGGGCGGTCAGCGGTGGTCACCCACGAGGTGAGCTCGAGCGGCGGGGTGGTGCACCTCTCCGGTGAGGACTGGTCGGCCCGGCCCTACGACGAGGACCTCGTGATCCCTCCGGGTGTGCGCGTCGACGTCTTCGAGATCCAGGGTGCCACTGCACTGGTGCACCCGCGCGTGCCCCTGTCCGACCCCCGACCCCTGCCCCGACCCTCAGAGGAGTGAGCGCGATGGAGCTGTTGGTGCCACTCGCCGTCCTGGCCGTCCTGATCGCCTTCCTGGTGGCGTCGTCCATCCGGATCGTCCCGCAGGCCAGGCGCTACAACATCGAGAGGTTCGGCCGCTACCAGCGGACCTTGCAGCCGGGCCTGAACCTCATCATCCCGCTGGTCGACCGGGTGAACACCAGGCTCGACGTGCGCGAGCACGTCTACTCCTCGGACCCGAAGCCGGTCATCACGGAGGACAACCTGGTGGTCGCCATCGACACCGTCCTCTACTACCAGATCACCGACCCGCGGGCTGCCGCGTACGAGGTGACCAACTACCTCCAGGCGATCGACCAGCTCACCGTCACGACCCTGCGCAACCTCATCGGCTCGATGGACCTCGAGAGCACCCTCACCTCCCGGGAGACCATCAACGTGCGGCTGCGCGAGGTGCTCGACGAGGCCACCGGCAAGTGGGGCATCCGGGTCAACCGGGTGGAGATCAAGGCGATCGACCCGCCCCGCAGCATCCAGGAGGCGATGGAGAAGCAGATGCGTGCGGAACGCGACAAGCGTGCGGTGATCCTCCAGGCCGAGGGGCAGCGGCAGGCGTTGATCCTCACCGCGGAGGGCACCCGCAACAAGCTGATCCTGGAGGCGGAGGGACGTCAGCAGGCGAAGGTCCTGGACGCCGACGGCGAGGCCAGGGCGCTGGAGCGGGTGTTCCAGGCGGTCCACGCCAACGACGCCGACCCCCAGGTCCTGGCCTACAAGTACCTCGAGATGCTTCCCCGCCTCGCGGAGCACGGCAACGGCTACTTCGTGATCCCGGGCGAGCTCAGCGAGGCGATGCGGACCGTGACGTCGGCCTTCACCGGCGACCGGGGGAGTGAGCGCGGGGACGTGGACGCGCCGGCCGAGCCGCAGGTGGAGGCGCCGCAGGTCCGGCCGCACACCCTCGGCGCCTGACCTCGAAAGCCGCCTGGACCTAGGCTGAGGCCGTGCTGGTAGGTCAGTCCGTCACTCTGCGCCCGGTCCGCGAGGCAGACCTGGACGCGCTGTACGACGCGCACACCGACATTCGCAACCGTGGTGCGTACTTCCCTCTCGGGGTCATGTCGCAGACGGCCTTCCGTCGAGAGTTCGCCGAGCACGGCTTCTGGCAGAAGACCGAGGGGATGCTCGTCATCGAGTCCTCCGAGGGCGAGATCGCCGGTCACATCGAGTTCTTCCACCCGGTCTCCTACTGGGACGCGTTCGAGCTGTCCTACCAGCTCTACGCCGACCAGCACGCCGGACGTGGCTTCGTGACCGAGGCGGTCCAGCTGCTCGTGGACTACCTCTTCGGCGCGAAGAAGGAGCACCGGATCCACCTGGTCATCGTCGGCGAGAACGCCGCCTCACGGCGTATCGCCGAGAAGTGCGGATTCGTGCTGGAAGGGACCATACGCGGCGCGTTCTTCAACGACGGCCGCAACCAGGACGTGTTGCTCTACTCGCTCCTGCGGACCGACCCGCGGCCGTGGCACGGGGACGGCGGGGGTCAGTAACAGATTCGTCGGAGGATGATGGGTCCATGCGCTACGCGATGACGGGGGCGACCGGCTTCCTGGGCGGGGAGCTGGCACGCCAGCTGCGCTCCTCGGGGCACGACCTGGTGGCGTTGGTCCGCGACCCCGCGAGGGCAGCCGGCCTCCGCGACCTCGGGGTGGAGCTGGTCGTCGGAGACCTCTACGTCAGCGCTGCGCTGGATCGCTTGCTGGAAGGTGCGGACGGGTTCTTCCACGTCGCCGGCTGGTACAAGCACGGACGGCGCGAGCACGAGCGACTGCGGGCAGTGAACGTCACCGGCACGCGCAACGCGTTGGAGGCGGCGCTACGCGCCGGAGTGCGGACGGTGTACACCAGCACGCTCGCGATCAACTCCGACACCCGAGGCGTCGTTCGCGACGAGGCGTACCTGCACCGCGGCACGTGGGTGACGGAGTACGACCGGACCAAGGCGGAGGCGCACCGCCTCGCCGAGGAGTACGCCACCCGGGGTCTGCCCCTCGTGATCGTCATGCCCAGCGTGGTCTACGGCCCGGGCGACACCGGCAGCACCCTCGGGCAGCTGACCAGGCAGATCATCGGGGGACGACCGGTCCTCGGACCGAAGGACGGCGGGTGCTCGTGGGCCCACGTGCACGACGTCGCTCGCGGGCACGTCCTGGCCATGGAGAAGGGACGCCCAGGCGAGTCGTACATGCTGGCCGGTGAGCGGGTGTCGTACGCCGAGATCCTGGGACTGGTCGCCCGCGAAGCCGGCAGGCGCCGGCCGATCCTGCTTCCGAACAGCCTGGTCCGGGTGGCGGCCGCGATGACCGCGCCGCTCGAGCGGATCGTGCCGATCCCGCAGGCCCTGACCGCCGAGGCAGCACGCGCCGGCATGGCGACCTACTTCGGCGACAGCACCAAGGCCGAGACCGAGCTCGGCTGGACGTCGCGACCCGTGCGTGAGGGCATCGCCGAGACCGTACGCCTGGAGATGGCCCGGGGTTGACCTCGAAGGGCAGATCGGCGGTGTGCACGACAGGTTGAGAGGAGCGGTCCATGGAGGACTGGCGAAACGTCAAGCGGGCCGTGTTCGCGCGGCACAGCAACCCCTGGAGCGCGTGGACGAGGTGGGCGAGCGCACCGCTGATGCTCGTCCCGGTATGGCGACGCAGCTGGCGCGACGCCGCCCTGGTGGGCGTATGGATGGCCGTCAACCCGGTCGTCTTTGGCAAGCCCGCGCACGCGCGGGCATGGGCGACGCGGGCGGTGCTGGGCGAGGAGCAATGGATCGCCGAGCGGCCGATGGACTCTGCAATGGCTGTCGACGTCGCCGCTACCGCCGCGGGACTTCTCGCTCTGGTCGCCGCCCGCCGGCGTCGCGTGGTGCCGGCCCTGGTAGCCACCGCCTTGGAGATGGGGCTGCTGCTGGCGTACTGGGAGCTGATGGCCCGCTACTACGACCGCCACCGTGGGGTGCGGTCAAGGACCTGAGCAGGTCGGGATGTCATCCGGTCGGCGCAAGGGATGGCCCCGTTCGTATGACGTCGTGGCATCAACACCCCGCTCATTCCTAGGCCCCGTCGAGCCCGCTCCTGATCGCCTCGATCACCCGCGGGCGGAGCCGGGCGACCGAGATCACCTCGTCCACCGAGCCCACCTGGACGGCCCGGTGGATGTCGTGGACGCCGTCGAACTCCGCGGCGACCTCGCCGATCTTCTCCGGGCGCACCGCCGCCCTCAGGTCGGCGAGCTCGACGACCAGGCGACTCCGCTCCGGTCCACTGGCGCTGGCGATCCGGCCCTCGAGGTCCCGGACTCGAGGGTCAGCCGAGGTGCGCTTCTCGACCTCGCCCGCGAACACGACGGCAGCCGCCGGGGCACCACCGATGACCGATGCGTACGAGCCCTCGAGGGCGAGCACGGTCATGCGGGGGTTCAGCGCCTTGGAGAAGACCACGAAGGCGCCGCCGTGGTAGCGCGAGATGACGCAGAAGACGATCGGACCGTCGAAGTTGACGATGGCACGACCGATCTCCGCGCCGTACTCCAGCTGGAGGTTGCGCATCGAGTCGGGCGACCCGTCGAAGCCGGAGAGGTTGGCCAGCACGACGAGCGGACGGTTGCCGCTGGCCGCGTTGATCGCCCGGGCCGCCTTCTTGGAGGAGCGGGGGAACAGCGTGCCGGCGGTGTAGATGTCCGGCCCGTCGGTGGGCGGGAACCCCCGTCGTGGAACCGGCCGCGACTCGATCCCGAGCAGGCACACGGGATAGCCGCCGACATGGGCGTCCTGGACCACGGCCGTGTCGGCGTCGGCCATCCCGGCCCAGCGCTCCAGCGTCGGGTGGTCCTGGTCGGCCAGGGCCCGCATGACCGTGCGGATGTCGAAGGCCTTCTTGCGGTCCGGGTTGGAGGTCGCGGAGAAGATCTCGCCGACGGTGGTGAAGTCGCTGTCGGCTGACACGTGCGGGAACGACGAGACGTCGCGGTCCGCCGGGTCGGTGGTGGGGGCCTGTCGCGGCCGCGACTCTCCGGGCACGACGTACGTGTGGTCGTAGTGAGCCATCAGCACGCCGAAGGCGCCGGCCAGGTCGGGCGCCCAGTACTGCGCCTGGCCGTTGGGGCCCATCACCCGGTCGTAGCCACCGATGCCGAAGTTGTCCTCCGCGGACACGCCGCCGGAGAAGTCGAGCGACTGCTTCCCGGTCAGCACCATCGCGCTGTCCGGGGTCATCACCAGGATCCCCTTGGTGTGCATGAGCATCGTCGCCTCGGCGTTCCAGTAGGGCTGCGCTCCGACGTTGATGCCCGCGACCACGACGTTGATCTCGCCGCCGGCCTGGGTGAACTCGATGATCCGCTTGAGTCCGGCTGCGACCCAGTCCATGTTCTCCGTGCCGGAGTCCATCGAGATCCGGGCGCCCGCGGAGAGCGCGTACCACTCCACCGGCACCTGCATCCGCTCGGCGAGGTCGATCGCGGCGATGACGCGTGCGCACTCGGGCTCGGCCACCGCGCCGAGCGCCTTCGTCGGGTCGCCGCAGAGCACGACGCGGGTGACCCCCTCCGGGTGCAGCTCGGTGGGGGTGGTCACGACGGCGACCAGGATCCCGGCCTTGTTCAGCCCGGGGGCCCGGTCGACGGGCACCAAGGCACCGGTGTCGTCGAGGTCGTGCTCGACGAAGCCGCCCTCCGGCCCGGTGAGCACCCCCGCGAGCTCGTAGGGGTAGACAAGGCCGCGGCGACGAGCGCGGACGACCTTGCCGGAGTATTCGTCGAGCGGCTTGAGGCGTTCGGTCGGCGGACCTTCGATCGACGCCATCACGCCGGCGCCGGGACGCGCGTGGAACCGGATCGCGATGGGCGAGGGGCTGCCGTCGGGGCCGATCACCCGGCCCTGCGCGAGCACCTCCTCGATGCCGGCCCCGTCGGTGAGCGGGGTGATCTTGCCCTGCAGGGTGGTCAGCTGCTCGACGTCGGCGTCGACGATCGGCCACACCTGGACCCACACATGGTTGGTGTCGAGCTTGCCACCGGCCGCCCCGCGTGACGCACGGACGCGGCGGATGGCCTCGAGGCAGTTCTCCACCGCTCGCTCCGCGTGGGGCAGGCCGGTGACCCTGCCGTCCTCGTCGCGGACGACGGCGAGCTGGCGGACCTGGGCCAGGGCGACGAGCCGGCGGTCGCTGGCGTTCTCCCTCGCGACGCACTCGTAGAGGAGCACGTCCTCGGGCGCCTCGAGCCGGGTGACGTGGAAGTCGCGCAGCCGCCACAGGTCGAGCCGACGACCGACCATCGGGTGCACGCCGCGGACCAGGTCGTCCTCGACGATCCCGTCGTCGGCGAGTGGACGGTAGGTGAAGTAGTTGACCGGCCGTCCTTCGCCGGGGCAGACCGCGACCGCGACGCGGCGTACGTCGTGGGCGAAGGGGAGTGCGCCGACGATCGGGGCGAGCTCCTCGCTGGCCTGGTCCGCCGCCTCGGGGGCCTTCGGCCAGTGCACGTAGAGGTCGAGCACCACGTGGTGACCCGCCTCCCGGGAGGCGACCTCCTCGCCGATGGCCCGGACCAACGCGCTGCCCGGATCGCCGAGCTCGGCGACGGTGCCGACGGTGGAGACCACCCGGGTGGGGCGGTCGTCGAGGACGTAGTCGGCCACGGCGAAGGGGCGACCGTCGCGCACGAACGACCGTGGGCCGTGCAGGTCGTGCTCGCGGTAGTGGCGGCGTACGAGCACCTCGAGCATCGGCTCCTGCTCGGGTACGCCGGCCTCGAGGCGCTCGGCGAGGTATTGCACGATCTGCTCGGGGATGGCGGCCAGCGCTTCCAGCCGTGCGGTCCGGTCGGGAGCGTCGGGATCGGCAGCGAGGGCCGCCACCTCGTCGCGGACGCCGGCCAGGACGCTGGAGCGCTCCGCGTCGACCAGCGGCTGGTCGAACCAGCGGAAGCGGGTGCTCCGGGCGAGGTCGCCGACCGCCGGGAACCGGAGCTGTGTGGACCGGACGAGACGCTCCAGCAGGTCACGCACCGAGCCCGCGAGCTCGGGGGGCGGAGGAGGCTCGGCGATCCAGCGCTGGAGGAGCGCGGTCGCCATGTGCACCTCGGGGGCGGACCGCTGCTGCGCCAGGAAGATCCGGAACACCGCCTCCTCCAGCTCGGGCGTCCGGTCCCAGTCGGTCACGCCGTAGTGGGCGAGGACCCGGGCCAGCCGGTCGCGGAACTGCTGCGGGAGGCCGCCGCGGTCGGGGTCCAGGCTCTGTAGGAAGGCGTGGAAGTGCTCCTTCGAGCTGTGCACCCGGAGCTCGGTGTGCAGGTCCTCACCGGCGGGGCGGTTGCGGCTCAGCTCGGCGAGGTCGGCGAACAGGCCGAGCAGCTCGATCTCGTCGGTCACCACGTCGATGCCTGACGCGACGAGCTCGTCGCGGACAGCGAGGTAGTCGGCGACCACGTCGCCGTCCTCGCTGGGGTCCACGTCGTACCCCATGACCATCGCCGCGACGTCGCCGCGGCTCCGCGCGGCACGGTCCTGCGCGGACGTGGCCGGCACGGACGGCGGCAGGTCGAGGACCGGTCCGGCCTCGTCGGACGGCGCTGCGGCCTCCTCGGTGGCGTCCTCCTCGACGGGCTCGAGACGCACCAGGGGGGCACCGGTCTCGACCTGACTGCCGGTCATGACCAGGAGCTCACGGACCTTCGCTGCGAACGGCGCCCGCAGCACCGTCTCCATCTTCATGCTCTCGAGGACCAGCACGGGGGCTCCGGCCGCTACCACGTCGCCGACCACGACGGGAGAGGCCACGACCAGCGCGGGCGCCGGTGAGCGGAGGACCCCGCCCTCGTCGCGGCTGACCCGGTGGGCCACCCCGTTGACCTCGATCAGGTGGACCGGCCCGTGGGTGGCGGTGACGAGCCGGTAGCGCCTGTCGCCGACCGTCAGCCGGGTGTGGAACTCGTCGAGCCGCTCGACGTCGGCGACCACGACGTGCTCCACACCGCCCGCCGCAACGTTCACCCGGAACCGGTGCTGACCGATCTGGAGGACGGTGACCTTGTAGGCCGTGCCGCGCAGCTTGAAGTCGACCGCCCGGCCGACCTTGTGCTGGACCTGGGGACGGCCGCCGTGGGCGCTCTCCAGCAGGCGGGTGATCTCGACCTGGGCCTCGTCCTCGTACGCCTCGATGCCCGCGGCGACCACGGCGATGCCGGAGTGCTCGTGGACGACGAGTCGTCCCTCGGCCCGGACCCGGTCGATCCAGCTCGTGTCGGCCCAGCCGGCCTTGCCGTCGACCACCTCGGACTGGTCGAGGAGGTCGAGGATGAAGCTCTTGTTGGTGGCGCCGCCCTCGATCACCACGGTGGTCTCGGCCATCGCCCGACGGAGCCGGGCCAGGGCCTCGTCGCGGGTGCGGCCGTAGGCGATGATCTTGGCGATCATCGAGTCGAAGTCGGCGGGGATGGTGTCGCCCTCGCCGACGCCGGTGTCGACGCGGATGCCGGGCCCCGAGGGCAGGTCGAGCAGCGCGATCCGTCCGGGGGACGGGGCGAAGTCGCGGTCCGGGTCCTCGGCGTTGAGCCGGGCCTCGACGGCGTGTCCCCGCTCCTGCGGCTTCGGTCCGACGAGTCGGCCACCGGCCGCGACGTGCAGCTGCGCCTGGACGAGGTCGAGGTCGGTCGTCGCCTCGGTGATCGGGTGCTCCACCTGGAGGCGGGTGTTGACCTCGAGGAAGGCGAACGACCGCTCGCCCGGGTGGTAGAGGAACTCGACCGTGCCGGCGCCGACGTAGCCCACGGCGAGGGCCAGCCGCTCGGCGGACGCCTTGACCTCCTCGGTCTGGCTCGGGTCGAGCAGCGGCGACGCCGACTCCTCGATCACCTTCTGGTTGCGCCGCTGCACGGTGCAGTCGCGGACTCCGACGGCCCACGCCGTGCCGTGACCGTCGGCGATCAGCTGGACCTCGACGTGCCGGGCGCCGGTCACCAGGCGCTCGAGGAAGACCACGCCGCTGCCGAAGGCGCGCTCCGCCTCGTCCCGGGTCCGCTGGTAGGCGTCCTCGAGCTCGGCCGCCGAGTCGACCCTACGGATGCCTCTGCCGCCCCCTCCGGCGGTCGCCTTGAGCATGAGCGGGTAGCCGATGCGTTCGGCAGCGGCCAGCGCCGCTTCCAGCGTGTCGACGCCGCCGCCGCTCCACGGGGCGACCGGCACGCCGACCTCCTGCGCGAGGAGCTTGGATCCGATCTTGTCGCCCAGCCGGCGCATCGCGTCGGCGCTGGGACCGATGAAGGTCACGCCGAGGCGCTCGCACAGGTCGGCGAAGGCAGGGTCCTCGGCGACGAACCCCCAGCCCACCCAGACCGCGTCTGCCGCGCACTCGACGAGCACCCGCTCGAGGACGGCGAGGTCGATGTAGGGGCGGGCCGAGGCAGGACCCAACGGGTAGGCCTCGTCGGCCTCCCGCGCGAACATCGCCGTACGCTCCTCGTCGGTGTAGAGCGCGATCGTCCGCACAGGAGTCGCACCACCGTGCGCGTTGAGGTCGCGGACGGCGTGTATCAGCCGCATCGCAGCCTCGCCGCGATTCACGATCGCCACTCGGGTGAACAACCTGGGACTTTCGGACTCGACGGTCCGCTCTCCGGTTCCGCCTCGCGAGACTGTCACGCCTGTGAGGTTACTGGTCGCGGGCGCTCTTCGCGTTCTCGACCATCTCGGCACGCTCCGCCGGGGTCAGGGTGTCGACGTAGCGGCGGTAGTCGTCGACGCCGTCCTTGATGACCTTCGAGAAGTCGGGGTCGTCGGCCAGGTCCCGGATGGACCGGCGTCCGGCGAGGACCTCGTTGGCGATGGCTTCGACCGGGGTGCCGGGGTGTTCCTGGGCGATGCGGGTGAGGTTGGCGCGAAGCCGCACGGCTGCGGTCCGGTCGCCGGCGAACACCTCGAACGGGTCGCGGTCCTCGCCCGGGTCCGGAGCGTCGTCGTAGGAGTCGCCGTGCACGTCAGCCCCCGGGGACGTAGAGCTCGTCGGCGGGGACGGGGCGGCCCGTCGCGGTGTGGACGATCTCGATGCCCCGACCCTCGTCGACGACCTGGAGGTCCGAGCCGACGGGGAGGTCCCAGATGCCGATGAGTGCGGGCTCGATCTCGCAGACGGTGTTGAAGTCGGTGATGGCGAGGTTGCTGGCGTCGTGGAGGTACTCGGTGGTGTCGATCTCGGAGAAGATGCGCCACCCGTTGTCGGCGGCGGCTCGGGACTCCTCGCGGACCATCCACTTGATGCGCCCGGCGCCGGAGAGCACGTTCTTGGACGCCAGGCAGGCGCCGGCGTTGGGGATGAACTCGATCGGCATGCGATTCCTTGTGCTGGTCGTGGCGTTGCGGCTACTGCTCCGGGGGCGGGACGGGGATGCCGCGGTCGGTGAGGATCTGCTCGGCACGGATGACGAGCTCGCCGCGCCCGCCCGCCCACTTCCGCAAGTTTCCCAGCACTGTGCGCCCGTCCATGCTCTGCTGCAGCAGGTCGAGGTCGGGACGTGCGAGGAGAACGTCGTAGAACGGGGTGAGGTCGACGTCGCTGAACTTGAACTTCGCAGCGATGGTCTCCAGCGGGGTGCCGAACTTGGCGGTCACCTCGTTGACGTCCGCGCCGGCGTCCAGCATGCGTTCGAGCAGCGGTGCTTCAGCTGTGAAGTCGTGCTGGTTGCGGCCGAGCAGGACGTGCAGTGGTCGTCCGTCGCGCACGTCTGCGCCGTCGTCGAGGAGCCGGTTCGCGATCGCGACCCGCTGCGTCGTGTCCTTGTTCGTCAAGGCCAGGGTGAGCGGAGTGCCGGACTCGAACTCGTAGTTCACCCACGCTGGCTCGTACACCTTCTCGAGCTCGGCAAGGGTGCCGTGCGTCAACGCCGCGTAGAGCGCGTTGGTGTTGCGAGGCTTGCTCCGGTTGAACAGACCCATGTCGTGCTCGGCCTACCTCTCAGTTCTGGCGGTATCGGTCGTGTGCGCCGGCTAGGGCGCTTCGTCTACGTGTGAGCGGTTTCGCCCTGGATGCGCGACCTCGTAGTTGTCAGGGTCGCGGTACCGGCGCAAGAACTCCTCCTTGGAGATCTTGCCCGACAGGTACTCATCGCGAAGCTTGCGGTACTCCTGTTCGGGCAGGTGCCCCATGTCCCACACGTCCCTCTGTGGCTGACCAGGCTGCCACTCGATCTTGACCCTGTTGCCGTCCTTGTCGAGGACCCACACATCGCCGTTGGCGTCCTTCGCGTTCTCCCACACCTCGTCGACCTGCCCCCTCCCGTAGGACGGACGGGAGTTGGCGTACGGCAGCCGGTCACCAAACTTGTCGTAGCCGTAGGAGTTGGGCTTGCCCTTCTCGGGCAGCTTGCCGGTCGGACGCCGGCGCATCGCCCGCGCGGAACGGAACTTGCGCAGGATGCGGGTGACGTCCGTGAGCTTCTCGACCGTGCGGACGAGCGTGAACACGGCTCGGACGGCACGGATGGCCTGCAGTGCGGTGATGATGCGGCGGGCGTAGTTGACGGCGCGGGCCGCCACGATGGCGGCGCCGCCACCGGCGGCCAGCCCGGCCGTGAAGAAGCTGGCCACACCGGCCGCAGCGATGGTGATGCCGACCTCGATGGCCAGGTCCTTCATCAGGCCCTTGACGGTCTCCTTGGTGGACTCCACCTGGTTGGCGTAGTCGCGGCACGACGTCGCGAGCTCGCGGCAGCCGGACGCGATGTCGGCCGCGGCCTGCTTCACCTCGCCGACGGACTTGCGGGCCGCCGGGATCTCGGGCGAGCGCTGGAGGCCCAGCTGTGTGGTGGCGACCTCGCAGTAGGAGCTGAGCCGCTCCAGGCTCGACGCGGCGGCGTCCCACGCCGAGGCGGCGTCGTTGAGGCGACTGGTGTCCGCGCTGGGCCACGCCCACCCCTCGAGGTAGTCGAGCATGATGTCCCAGAACTCCGGGGTGTCCTCGCCGTCGGAGCCCAGGGCGCTGGGCGGGGTGTAGTCCGAGACCGACACCGGGTCGACGGCGTCGTGCCCGGCACCTCCGCCGTTGGCGCGTCTGCCGTGGACCGAGCCTGCGTCGGCGTCGGCGTGGTTGGCCCCCGACGCGTCAGCCAGGATGGCGAGGGTGCCGAACGCGGTGACGAGGTCCGACATCGCAGTCACGACGGCTGCGGCGCCGGAGTCGTAGTTGGCGACGAAGTCCTCGGAGGACTTGTCGTCGCCGCCCATGCCGCCGAAGCCGCCCAGCTTCCCGGTCAGGGTCGTGTACGCGCTCGCGGCGATGCTGTTCGCGGACTCGAGGGAGGATGCTGCGCTGGTGTAGCCGCCGGAGTCGACCTCGAGCCTCACGACAGCGACTCCCACATCGTCACGTTCGCGTCGGCGGCGGCGGTGTAGTTGGTGTGCGCCGACCGCGCCGATGCCCGGAGCTCAGCGAGCGCGGCCCGCATGCCCCGCATGCCTTCTTCCCACGTCTTGTGGGCCTCGGCCTGCGCGTCGGCGGCCAGGCCCTCCCACACGGACTGCAGGGCGGCGATCTGCTTCTCGAGGTCGTTGGTCAGCGACTCGAGGGCGTTCTCGGTGGCCTGCACGTCGGAGATGACGGCGTCCAGGTCGTCGGTGTCGATCGTGAAGACTCTTCCGGCCATGGCTCAGCCCAGCCTTTCGATGAGGCGCGCTGAGAGGGCGTCCAGGCGCTGCTGGGAGGCGTCGTCGGAGGCGATGAAGTCGCGGTGGGTCTCGTCGAGGAGCTCCCTCATCGCGGTCAGGCCGGTCAGCACCTCACCGGCCGAGTCCTTCCACTCCTCCCACGCCTCGGAGAACGACTCGGCCGCCTCGCCGGACCAGCCGGCGTTGAGGAAGCCGCGGACCCGCGCGTCGATCGAGCTGCGGTCGGTGCGCAGGCGCTCCGCGGCGTCATGCACGTCGTCCTTGGCCTTCGCGAAGGCGGCGTGCATCACCTGTATCTGGTCCACCGTGACCCCCTTGCCCGTGTCGCTTGCTGGGCCGTTCCTACCCAGGGGCAGCCGGCGTGAATCCTTCCTTTGCGAGATTTCCAGGACGGCCGAACGACCTCCGCACGCGTTCACGCCGGCACGGACGTGCGCCCGCCAGGGGATCTGGGGCGCGGTCTAGTCGGAGGGGGACTCCAGCTTCGAGGAGACCTGGTCCGGGACTCGCTCGTAGCGAGCGAACCTGCGCGTGAAGGACGCTGAGCCGTGCGACAGGGAGCGCAGCTCGGCGGAGTAGCGGCGCAGCTCGAGCTGAGGGACCTCCGCCCTGACCACCACCGTTCCTGGCTCGCCGGCCTCGCTGCCCAGGACCTTCCCCCGTCGCGCGGAGAGGTCGCCCATGACCGTGCCGACCAGGCCGTCGGCAACGGCCACCTCCACCTCGTCGACCGGCTCCAGGAGGCAGGTCCCGCCGCGCGTCGCAGCGTCGCGCAGCGCCAGCCCGCCGGCTGTCTGGAAAGCCATGTCGGAGGAGTCGACGCTGTGGGCCTTGCCGTCGGTCAGGATCACCCGCAGGTCGACCATCGGGTAGCCGGTCTCGACCCCGTGACTCATCTGCGACCGGACACCCTTCTCGACCGAGGGGATGAACTGCCGCGGCACGGCACCGCCGACGACGCGGTCGACGAACTCGAACCCGCCGCCGCGCGGCAGCGGTTCGACCTCGATGCTGCACACGGCGTACTGGCCGTGGCCGCCACTCTGCTTGACGTGCCGGCCGTGGCCGGTGGCAGGCCCCGCAAAGGTCTCTCGCAGAGGCACCCGGAGCTCGACCTCCTCGACCGCCACGCCGTACCGGTTCGCGAGCCGCTCGAGCAAGACGTCTGCGTGGGCCTCGCCCATCGTCCACAGCACGATCTGGTGGGTCTCCTCGTTGTGCTCGACACGCAGTGTGGGGTCCTCGGCAGCGAGCCGCTGGAGTCCCGGCGCGAGCTTGTCCTCGTCGCTCTTCGCCCGCGCCTGGATCGCCACCGGCAGCTGGGGCTCGGGCATCCGCCAGGGCTCCAGCACCAGAGGCGTGTCGACGGAGGCCAGGGTGTCGCTGGTCTCGGCTCGCCTGAGCCGTCCGATGGCGCAGAGGTCGCCCGCAGTCACGACCTGGGCCGTGACCTGGGACTTGCCCAGCGGCACCGAGAGCGACCCGATCCGCTCCACCTCGTCGTGGTCCGGGTGACTCGACGCCGGGTCGCCTCCGTCGGCCCACGCCGAGCGGTGCCCGGACACGTGCACCGATGCGTCCGGACGTACGGTCCCCGAGAAGACCCGGACGAGGCTGACCCTCCCCAGATAGGGGTCGGTGGTCGTCTTGACCACCTCCGCGAGCAACGGACCGGACGGGTCGCACTCGATCGTGGGGCCCGGACCGCCTTCGGGCGTGTAGACCGTCGGCGTCGGATGCTCGAGCGGTGAGGGAAAGGCGGAGACCATGAGGTCGAGCAGCTCCCTGGCCCCCACGCCGCTGGTCGCGTCGACGGGGACGACGGGGTGCAACGATCCCCGGACGACCGCGAGCTCCAGGTCGCGGACGAGGAGCTCGGGGTCGATGGACTCGCCACCCAGGTAGCGCTCCATCAAGGTCTCGTCCTCGGACTCCTCGATGATCGCCTCGATGAGCGCCGCTCGCTGGGCCTCGTGCCCGTGGTCACCGGTGATCAGGCCGACGACACGTCCGCCGTCGTGCAGGTGGACCGGCAGGACCCGGTCGCCGAAGACGCTCCGTGCCTGGGCCACCACGCCGTCGACGTCGGCGCGGGCGTGGTCGAGCTTCGTGACGACGACCACGCGTGGCATCGCCACGTCGGCGCACTCGCGCCAGAGCGCCCGCGTCGGCTCGTCGACCTGCTCGTTCGCGGCGATGACGAAGAGAGCACAGTCCGCAGCCCGCAGGCCCGCTCGCACCTCGCCCACGAAGTCGACGTACCCGGGCGCGTCCAGCAGGTTCACCTTCACGCCCTCGTGCATGAGCGGTGCGAGCGCGAGGGCGACGGAGCGACGCTGACGATGCTCGATCTCCTCGAAGTCGCACACCGTGGTGCCGTCCTCGACGCTCCCGGCCCTGTTGAGCACGCCGGCCTCGACGAGCAGGCGCTCGACGAGGGTGGTCTTCCCCGCGCCCGCCGCACCCACGACCAGGACGTTGCGGATCGCCTCCGGCCGGGTCGCGACCGGGGGGCCGGCCTGGCTCGCAGCGCCGCCATTCTCTCTGCTCACGTGACGGCTCCTGCCCGCTGGTCCGACGGTGCGAAAGGTGTCACTTTCACTGTTCACCCGATCGATCCCGCGCGGCAAGGGTGAACGCCTGATCGGGTGGCTAGTCGATCCGTTTGGCCATCTTGACCAACGGAACCGCGACGCCTCCCCGGTCATCGGTGAGTCGCTCGACCGGCGCGAAGCCGTACGCCGTGTAGAGCGGTTCGCCGGACAGCGTCCCCATCAGCTCGAGGCGCGTGAACCCCTCCTTCTTGGCGGCCTGCTCACACAGAGACAGGATCAGCCGGCCGACGCCGCGACGCGCGTACGCCGGGTGGGTGTACATGGCACGCACTCTCGCCGCGTCGACGGCGGGATCGAGGAGCTCGGGGTCGCGACCCGGGGTGTGGTCACCGCCGTACATCGTGGCTCGGCGGCTCCAGCCGCCGCATCCGGCGACCGCGCGTCCGGCGAGCACGACGTAGTAGGTCCTGTCCGCGATCAGCTGCGTGTCGATGCCCATGATCGCGCGGCTGGACTCGATCTCCTCCGGCGAGAGGAACCCCTGCTGCAGCTCACTGATCGCAGCATCCATGAGTGCTTCGAGCATCCCCAGGTCCTCCGGTGTCGCGACGCGGTGCGTGAGCTCCATGACAACAGTGTCCGCGCGGGAAGTTCTCGGGCCCGAGCGGCCCCATGCGGGCCTGCGCAGGCCTACATTGGAGGCGCCGGAGGTTGTGCTCGGGGCGGCCGTACTCAACTGGAGGAAGCTATGCCGTCGCTGGACAGCCAGAGCATCGATACACCGCACGAGACAAGGCCTTTCCGGGCCCACGGGCAGATGGATGTCGTCACTCTCGGCGACTTCACCCTGGGGAAGGGGACGTTCGAGCCGGGCTGGCGCTGGTCGGAGGACGTCAAGCCGATCGCCGGGACGGATTCGTGCCAGACCCGGCACACCGGGATCTGTGTCTCGGGCAGCATGACGGTGCGCATGGACGACGGCACGGAGGGGACGGTCGGCCCGGGCGACGTCGTCCTCATCGAGCCGGGACACGACGCCTGGGTCGTCGGAGACGAGGCGTGCGTGCTCTATGACACGGGCGTCGCCGCCTACGCCAAGCCGCAGTAGCTCGCTCCGCGGACGCGTGTCGGTACGCCGATGCAGACTGTCCGTCATGGCGAGATTCGTGGATGAAGACCTGACGGACGCCGAGTTCCGGGAGTGCGACCTGACACGCGCCCGTCTGATCGGGGTGGTGATGCAGGACGCCGTCATCGACGGGCTGGTCACCAACCTTGTGGTCAACGGGGTCGAAGTGATGTCGTACGTCGAGGCCGAGCTGGACCGGCGGCACCCGGTGCGGCTGCTGATGCGATCGGCCGACCCGGCTGACCTACGCAAGGCCGAGCAGCACCTGCGGGTCGGCTGGGCGGCAACGGTCGCGCGCCTGCGCGGCATGCCCCAGGGGTCGGAGCACCAGCGCGTCGGCGGCGAGTGGTCGGCGGTGGAGACCCTGCGCCACCTCGTCTTCGTGCACGACTCGTGGTTCCGTCGCTGCTGCCTGGGATCACCTCAGCCGTTCACCGCCATCGGGCTGGCGACGGACTTCGTGCCTGACCAGGAGGAGCAAGGCCTGGATCCAGCGGCGGCACCTGACCTCGACCAGGTCTTGGCAGTGCGCGACGAGCAGGCCGCCGAGCTGGAGCGCTGGCTGGCGGGCGTGACGCCCGACGAGCTGTCGACGCTCGCGCCGGTGCCTGCCGGACCGGGCTGGCCGCCCTACGCGGCGGGGAAGACGGTGCTGGAGTGTCTGCACGTCGTCCTCGACGAGGAGTGGGCGCATCACGGGTTCTGCGTGCGCGACCTCGATCTGCTGGAGGCATGACGAGGAGGACGACTCCGATCCGCCGGACTACGAGGTCCTCGACAGCTCCCCAGAGTCTGCTGCGGGCAGGATGTTCGCGCCGAGCCTGAAGACGTTGTCCGGGTCGTACCTGGCCTTGATCCTGGCCAGTCGGGCGTACTTCTCCGGCCCGTAGGAGGCCCGCACGCGGTCGTCCTCGAACTCGGTCATGGCGTTGACGTAGCTGCCGGTTCCGATCGTGCAGGGACCCAGCGCCTGCCAGAAGCCACGCACCCAGGTCCTCTCCGCCTCGAGGTCTCCTGGGTCGACGCAGATGCCGATGATGAACGCGGCGTATCGCGGCGAACGGCCGCCACTGAAGGCGGTGTCGTTCTCGCCGACGGCTGAGTAGGCCTCGTCGAGCAGGTAGAACAGCACGACGGAGCTCGCTGAGCTCTTGCGGGGCAGGTGCTCGGTGATCACGTCGATCACCTGGTCGCTGAGCTCCTCCAGGTAGCAGCCCTTGTCGTAGGTGTAGTGGCCCCAGGCATTCGCTTCGTCGAGGAGCTGCTGCAGTGCGACATACGGCATCGGGTTGTTGAACGTGAAGGCCGGCGGCAGCGCCTCGTCGATACGGCTCACGACGTTCGCGTGCGACTCCGCTGAGCCGAAGCCGGTCACCAGCACGACGTAACCAGGCTGCAGCTGGTGCTCCGGCGGCACGAACGGCGCCGGCGGTGCGTTGACGGCCCCGAACATGATGTTGAGGTCCGGGGGGAGACTCGCCGTGACGTCGCGTGCGAGACGAAGCACAGCCGCGCCCTGTTCCAGCGGCCAGAAGATCATCGCGAAGTGCACGTCGGGGCCCACGTCGTGGAGGGCGAACTCGAACTCGGTGACGACACCGAAGTTGCCTCCACCGCCGCGCAGCGCCCAGAACAGGTCGGCGTTCTCGACCTCCGTTGCTCGAAGGACCTCGCCGGCGGCAGTGACCACCTGGGCGCCCACGAGGTTGTCGGCTGTGAGCCCCATCTGGCGGGTGAGCCAGCCCATGCCGCCGCCCAACGTGAGCCCACCGACGCCCGTATGACTGACCAGGCCCGTCGGGACCGCGAGGCCGTGCTGCTGCGTCGCGGCATCGATGTCTCCCAACAGTGCCCCGCCACCGACCTTGGCCCGCTTGGCGACCGGGTCGACGGTCACGTGGTTGAGGCGGCGGAGGTCGATGACCACGCCACCCTCGACGACCGCGGCACCGGACATGTTGTGCGCACCCGAGCGGACTGACACCGGCAGGGCGTGCTCCTTGGCGAAGGACATGGCAGCTGCCACGTCCTTCGCGTTGACGCACTCCACCACAGCCACGGGCCGACGGTCGATGGCGGCGTTCCACACCCGGCGGACGTCGTCGTACCCCGCGTCCAGGGCCCCGGTCACCTGGCCGACCAGGGAACCACGCAGGACGCCGAGATCGAGATCGCTGCTGCCTGGGTGGGTCATCGGACTCTCACGGATGGCCTAGCCGAGGCTGCCCTGCACGGCGCCTCCGGTGTGCGGGAAGTTGTGCACGTTCACGTAGAACAGCTCAGGGTTCGCGAGTACGGCGTCGATGCGCGCGCTGCTCGTGCTGACGCAGTTGCGCGCGATGTGGGTGTCGGCTCCTACTGTCCTGAAGTCAGCGTTGAGGCCGATCCAGATGCCCTGAGCGGGCAGTGGGCCGTGGATGTGTGCCGACCCGATCCCTGAAGCGGGCTCCATGGGCGCATTGATGTTGCGGACCACCATCGTGTAGCAGACCACGTCGGCGTCGCTGTCGAATCGCAGGACTGCGATGCCCGATCCGTCCGGATCACCCGACGGAGCCAGGTGGACCGTGAAGACCTGTGTCTGGGCGGAGGCGGCCGAGCTGACGCCCGCCAACGTTGCGACAACCACTACCAGGACCGCAAGAACGCGCTTCAGCATGACGACCACCTCTCGTGCGTGCGGTGGCGGACAGGAGGCGAGCGGCGGTGCCACCACACTTCTTGGCGGACGTTACGTAGCGGGGGACGGCGCGAGCAGTGGCACTTCGCGACGTCACCAATATGGCGTACGAGGAGCTGATGAGCTTGCCTACGGCTGAGGCGAGGGGGCCGTCCGCACAGGCAGGCGTACGCGCACCACGGTATCGCCCGGCGCCGCCTCCACGCCGATCTCGCCCCCGTGCCGCTCGACGATGATCCGCCGGGAGATGTCGAGCCCCAGGCCTGTCCCCTTCCCGACCTCCTTGGTCGTGAAGAACGGCTCGAATGCGTGCGCGGCGACCTCGTCGGTCATGCCCTGGCCGGTGTCGCAGATCTCGACGACGACGGCGCGGTCGTCGGCGTACGTGCGGACGGTCAGCGTGCCTGAGCCGTCCATGGCGTCGACGGCGTTGTCGATGAGGTTCGTCCAGACCTGGTTGAGCTCGCCGGGATTGGCGGTGATGGTGGGGACGGAGTCGTCGTACTCGCGCACGACGGTGATGCCGTCGCGGAGCTTGTGGCCGAGCATGATCAGGGTGCTCTCGAGGCCGTCGACGACGCGTACGTCCTGGACGGCGGCGCGGTCGAGCTGGGAGTAGGACTTCACCGCGGAGACCAGGTCGGAGATGCGGCGGGTGGCGTTCTGGGCCTCCGCGATCAGGGTCGTCGTCGTCACCGCGCTGGCCACCCACTCCAGTCCCGCCTGCAGTGCCGCACCCGACAAGGAGGCAGCAGCCTCGTCCAGCCACGACGGGGCGACTCCCGCGCTCGCCAGGGCAGGAGCGATGACCCAGTCCCGGTCGATGTCGTGATCGGTCAGCCAGTCGGTCAGCGACTCCTCGAGCTCGGCGAGCTCCACACCGGTCGGGGCGGACGCAGGGTCGATCGACCTCCGCAGCTCGTCCAGCGCGACGAACTGCGCGGCCGAGATCCCCTCGCCGGCGAGCCTCTGCAGCGACGCGAAGACGTCGTCGCTCGTCTGCTGCAGAGCACCCACCGAGCGGACAGCGGCGGAGGCCGGGTTGTTGATCTCGTGGGCGAGTCCGGCGGCCAGGGTGCCGAGGGCGACGAGGGCCTCCCGCTGGCGGGCGTTGGTCTCGATCCGGCGCGCGGTGCCGATCAGGCCGCGCAGCAGGTGGACGGCGAAGGGGAACCACGTCTCGCCGAGGCGACCCAGCCCGGCGGACGGCAGGCGGAAGACCCGGCTCTGCTCCATCACCCGCGCCGACCCCATGTAGACGCCGTGCTCGTCCCACGCGCGGAAGCCGCCGGCCCACTGGCCCGCGTTCTGCATCGTCGCCATGACCACGTCCTCGTGGCCCACGCGACGGACCAGGTCGATGCGACCGGACAGCAGCATCCACCAGTCGTCGGCCGGCTTGCCCTCGTCGAAGAGGTGGACGCCGGCGTCGTACGTCGCCTCCTCGCCCGCGGCAGCGAGCTCGGCCACCTGCTCGTCGGTGAAGCCGTCGAGGAGGGGGACGGCCCGCAGCTCGTCGACGAGCGTCATGTCGCCGCCAGGTAGCGGTGGACGAGGTAGACCGACATCGCGCCCTCGCCGACGGCCGAGGCCACGCGCTTCATCGAGTCACGGCGTACGTCGCCCGCGGCGAAGACGCCGGGCACGCTCGTCTCCAGCGCGAACGGGCTTCGCTCCAGCGGCCACGACACGTCGGCCGGGAGGTCGGGGCCGGTGAGCACGAAGCCGCGCTCGTCGCGCACCACCGCGTCTCCGAGCCAGTCGGTGCGCGGGGCGGCGCCGATGAAGATGAAGACCCAGCTCGTCTCGATCTCGTCGACGGTGCCGGCGCCCCTGTCGCAGAGCGAGATGCCCTCGAGGTGCGCGTCGCCGCGCGTGCCGACGATCTCCGCCTGCAGCCGGACCTCGACGTTGGGTGTCGTGAGGATGCGGCTGACGAGGTACTGAGACATCGACACCTCCAGCGAGGCGCCGCGCACGACGAGCACGACCTTCCTGGCGTAGCGCGCGAAGTTGAGGGCCGCCTGACCGGCCGAGTTGGCCGCACCCACGACGTACACGTCATCGCCGACCGTCTGCGTCGCCTCGCTCGCGCTGGCGCCGTAGTAGACGCCGCGGCCGACGAAGCCGTCTAGGCCGGGCGCGTCGAGACGGCGGTAGGACACTCCGCTGGCGACGAGGACCGCACGGGCCTCGATGTCGGCCGAGCCGTCGAGCAGCACGGCGCGCACCGGTCCGCGGGTCTCGAAGCCGACGACGTCGCGCGCCAGCACCATCTCGGCGCCGAAGCGCGAGGCCTGGGCGACAGCGCGGTGGGTGAGGTCGGCGCCGGAGAGGCCCTTGGGGAAGCCGAGGTAGTTCTCGATGGACGCGCTCTGGCCGGCCTGGCCGCCGGGGGCGTCGCGCTCGACGACGACGGTGGCCAGCCCCTCGGAGGCGGCGTACACCGCCGCCGCGAGGCCGGCCGGTCCCGCGCCCACGATGCAGAGGTCGTAGAGCGGCTTCTCGGCGCGGGTGCGCAGGCCGAGGGCGTCGGCGAGCTCGATCGCGGTGGGGGAGCGGAGCACCGCGCCGTCCGGCAGCGCGACGACCGGGAGGTCGTCGGCGCCGGCGCCGGCGAGGTCGAGCAGGCGGGTCGCCTCCTCGCTCTCGTCGCCCTGGCCGACCTCGAGCCAGCGGTAGGGCACGTGGTTGTGGGCGAGGAACGTCTTCACCTCGTGCGTCCGCTCCGACCAGCGGTGGCCGACCACGCGCACCTCGGAGTCACGGTCGGGGTGGCCGTGCGCCCAGTCGCGCAGCAGCTCGTCGAGCACGGGGTAGAGCCGCTCCTCGGGCGGGTCCCACGGCTTCATCAGGTAGTAGTCGAGGGCGATGTCGTTGATCGCGCGGATCGCCACGTCGGTGTCGGCGTACGCCGTCAGCAGCAGGAGCTTGGAGTCCGGCGACTGCTGCCGCACCTCCTGCAGCACCTCGATGCCGGTCATCCCGGGCATCCGCTGGTCGCTGACGACGGCCGCGACGGGCCGGTCCTTGAGCACCTGGTCGGCGAGGATCTCAAGCGCCTCGGTGCCGGACGTGGCGCGCAGGACGCGGTAGTCCTCGCCGTACCTCCCGCGCAGGTCTCGTACGACAGCCGCGACCACGGCGGCGTCGTCGTCGACCGCGATGATGGCGGGCTTCGCCATCGGCACCTCCCCGTTGTGGTCCCTCGGACGCTACTGCCGCGACGGTGGTGCCGACAGGGGTGGTCGAGACCAGCTTGCGGGGAGGTCGGTCAGCGGGGGCCGGCCGACGGGGGGATCTCCCCTGACCCGCGGACGACCAGACGGGTCGGGATCACCACGGTGCGGCTCGGGGCGGAGTCGCCGGCGAGGCGGGCGAAGAGCAGCTCGGCCGCTGCCCTGCCGATCGCGGTGGGGTCCTGCGCCACGACCGTCACGCCGGGGCGCAGCAGGTCGGCCAAGGGGAAGTCGTCGAAACCGACGATGGCCACGTGGTGCTGGAGGTCTGCTGCCTGCAGGTGGCGGAAGGCGCCGACGGTGATCTCGTTCTGCGCGGCGAACAGGGCTGTGGGCGGCGCGGGCAGCGCCAGCAGTCCCGGAAGGGCGGCCTCGGCCCGGCCCGCGTCCTCGAGCCCGTGCACCACCAGGTCCGGGTCGAACGGCACCCCGTGTGCGCGCAGTGCCTGTTGATATCCCTCCAACCGGTCCCGCGCGGTCGGGATGGCCGGGCGATCGCCCAGGAACGCGATCCGCCGGTGGCCGTGGCTGATCAGGTGGGTGACGGCCTGTCGTGCGCCGCCGACGTTGTCGGCGACGACGGCATCCGCCTCGTAGCCCACCGGGGCGCGGTCCACGAAGACGACGGGCGTGCCTTCGGGCACCTCGTAGGTGAGGTAGCCCTGGTCGCTGCTGGCGGGGGCGAGGATGAGCGCGTCCGCGCGCCTGGAGGTGAAGGCCCGGATGAGCTGCTTCTCGCGCTCAGGACTCTCATCGAGGCTGCCGGCGAACAGGAGCACGTCGTGGTCGTGGGCCACGTCCTCCAGCGCCCGGTGGAGCTCTGCGGAGAAGGGGTTGGCGAGGTCCTCGAGCAGCGCGGCCACCGCGGCAGTGCGACCGTCGAGGCGCCGCAGGCTGCTGGCGGTGAGGTTGGGGCGGTAGTCCAGCTGCCGCACCGCCTGCTCCACCGACTTGACCTTGGCGGGCGCCACTCCGGGCTCGCCGTTGATCACGCGGGAGACGGTCTTCATGCTGACCCCGGCGATCGCTGCCACGTCTTTGAGCGTGGGGCGGCGCGCGCTCCGGTGACCCGGGGCTCGGCGGGGGGCGGTGGTCACAGGCAGGTCCTTGCAGGTCGGTGAGGCCACAGCCTAGAAGTCGTCGGGTCGGCCCTGTTCGAGCGCGATGATCCGCGCGTCTGACAACGATGTCAAGAGGAAGTTCCGAGTTGATCCCATTTGCTGCCTAGGGCTTGACGTGTGGTGGCGATCACACCTAGAACTGTCCTTTGACAACGTTGTCGGGCCGCGCCGAGGCCCCAGCGCCACCCTGGAAGGACCCTCATGTTGCACCTCATTCCTCGCGCCCCTCGCGGCGCGCTCGCCGCCGCCGCGGTCTGCCTCCTCGCCACCACGCTCACCGCATGCGGTGGCGACAGCGCCGGCGACGACGGTGGCTCCGAAGGCGGCGGTGGCACGGCTGTCACCCTCATCACCAAGGACTCCATCAACCCCTTCTTCGTCTCCATGCAGGAGGGCGCGAAGAAGGCCGCCGAGGAGAACGACGTCGACCTGACCGTCGCCGCCGGCGAGGAGGACGGCGACGAGGAGGGGCAGATCCAGGCGATCGAGAACGCCGTGGCCCAGGGCCAGGACGGCATCCTCATCACGCCCAACGGCCCCGGTGTGAACCCGGCCATCGAGAAGGCCCGCGACGCCGGGCTCTACGTCATCGCGCTCGACACCCCGCCCGATCCCGCCGAGACCGTCGACATCACCTTCGCGACCGACAACTTCAAGGCCGGCGAGCTCATCGGTGAGTGGACCGCCGCCCAGCTCGGCGGCGAGAAGGCCACCATCGCGCTGCTCGACCTGTTCAACGACAAGGTCGTCTCGGTCGACTACAACCGCGACCAGGGCTTCCTGACCGGCATGGGCATCGACACCGCGGACGCTGAGAAGAACGGCGACGAGGAAGCCACCGGCAGCTACTCCGGCGGCGACTACGAGATCGTGTGCAACGAGCCCACTGACGGCGCCGAGGACGGCGGGCGCACCGCCATGGAGACCTGCCTCAGCAAGACCGACGGCATCAACGTGGTCTACACGATCAACGAGCCGGCGGCCTACGGTGCGGCCGCTGCCCTGGAGGCGGCCGGCCTCTCGACCGACGACGTCCTGATCGTCTCGGTCGACGGCGGCTGCCAGGGCGTGGACGCGGTCACCGAGGGCGTCATCGACGCGACGTCCCAGCAGTACCCCCTCGACATGGCGCAGAAGGGTGTCGAGGCCATCGCCAGCATCGCCGACGGCGGTGAGGCTCCCGAGACCACCGAGGGCCTGGACTTCTACGACACGGGTGTGAAGCTCGTGACCGACACGCCTGCCGAAGGCGTCGAGAGCATCGACTCGGCGGCAGCATCCGAGATCTGCTGGGGCTGAGCGACATGACAGTCACCACCGAAGGGAGCCCCGCGACGAACGGGGCTCCCGCCGGGCGGGCGGCGACCGAGCTGGCCGAGCGGCGCCGCCGACCGCTGCAGCGCGTACAGCACCTGCTGCACGCCCACCCGGCGGTCAGCCCCGCGATCATCCTGGTCATCACGTGCGTGGTCTTCACCATGCTCAACCCCCGGTTCTCCGAGCCGGGGACCGTCTCGCTGATGGTGCAGCAGACCGCGGTCGTCGCTGCCCTCGCAGTCGGCCAGACGCTGATCATCCTGACGGCCGGCATCGACCTCTCGGTCGGCGCCGCGGCGATCCTCGCCATGATGGTGATGGCCTCCTACGGCAGTGAGCACGGACTGCCTGGCGGGGCTGCGCTGCTGCTCGGCCTCGTGGTGGCCATCGTGGCTGGGGCGCTGAACGGCGCACTGGTCACCCGGTTGAAGCTGCCGCCCTTCATCGTCACCCTGGGCACCCTCAGCGTCTTCACCGCCATCACGCTCATCTACACCGGCGGGCAGAGCATCCAGCAGATCGCGATGCCGGACCTGCTGAGCTGGACCGGCGACACCCACGCCATCGGCGACTTCCGGGTCACCAACGGGGTGCTGCTGTGCGTCCTGCTCTACCTGGTCGTGGGATTCGCCCTCAGCCAGACCGCCTGGGGCAGGCACGTGTACGCCGTCGGCGACGACCCGGAGGCGGCCCGACTGGCCGGCATCCGGACCACCCGCGTCCTGTTCAGCGTCTACGTCGTCGCCGGCGTGGTCTACGGCATCGCGGCCTGGATCCTCATCGGACGAGCCGGCGCAGCCTCACCCAACGCCATCGGCGACGCCAACCTCGAGAGCATCACCGCCGTGGTCATCGGCGGCACCAGCCTGTTCGGCGGCCGCGGCGGCGTCGTCGGCACCCTGCTGGGTGCGCTCATCGTCCAGGCGTTCGCGCTCGGCCTCTCCCTGGCCGGGGTCGACGACCAGTACCGCCTCCTCGCGGTCGGCATCCTCGTCGTCGCCGCCGTGAGCGTCGACCAGTGGATCAGGAAGGTACGCGCATGAGCGAGAGCAGCGAGCACGATGACACCGCGGTCCTGTCGGCCCGCGGGCTGGTCAAGACCTTCGGCCGGGTCATCGGCCTCGACGGGGTCGACCTCGACCTTCAGCGAGGAGAGGTGCTCGCCGTCATCGGGGACAACGGTGCCGGCAAGTCCACCCTCATCAAGACCCTCACGGGCGCCCTGGTGCCCGACGCGGGCGAGATCAGGATGGACGGGCACCCGGTCAGCTTCAAGCGACCCCAGGACGCCCGGGAGGCCGGCATCGAGACCGTCTACCAGACCCTCGCGGTCGCGCCGGCGCTCGACATCGCCTCCAACCTCTACCTCGCCCGCGAGGAACGTCGCCCCGGTCCCTTGGGGAGCGTGCTCCGCATGCTCGACAAGAAGGGGATGCGCGAGCGAGCCCAGAAGTCGGTGAGCGACCTGGGCATCTCGACCGTGCAGAACATGGCGGTCGCCGTGGAGTCCCTCTCCGGGGGACAGCGTCAGGCCGTCGCCGTGGCGCGAGCCGCGGCGTTCGGTGGCAAGGTCGTCGTCCTCGACGAGCCCACCGCCGCCCTCGGCGTCAAGGAGTCGGCCCAGGTGCTGCGTCTCGTGGAGTCGCTGCGCGAACGCGGGCTCGGCGTGATCCTGATCAGCCACAACATGCCGCACGTGTGGCAGGTCGCCGACCGGATCCACGTGCAGCGGCTCGGCAGGTGCGCGGGCGTCATCAGTCCCGAGAGCCACTCCATGACGGACGGCGTCGCCATCATGACCGGCGCCCTCTCGCTCGACGCCTGACCACCACAGTCCGCCTCGCGGGTGCCGACGGCGCCCGCGGGGCGACCCAACCTGCCTGGAGCACCCATGCTGAAGACCCAGCCGCGCCATGTCCTCGTCGTCGGGGAGAGCCTCGTCGACGTGCTCGCCACTCCCGCCGCGCCTCCCGTCGACGCACCCGGGGGCTCCCCGCTCAACGTCGCCGTGACACTGGGCCGGCTGGGCACACCCGTGTCGATCCTCACCGCCATCGGCGACGACGACCGCGGGGCGGCCCTGCGCGACCACCTCGCCAGCTCGCGTGTCGACATCCGCCCGGGTCCGGTGCTTCCGCGTACGTCCAGCGCCGTCGCCCGGGTCGGGACGGACGGTGCCGCGACGTACGAGTTCGACATCTCCTGGCCGGCCGTGGACCAGCCGGACCTCAGCGACGTCGGCATCGTCCACACCGGCTCCATCGCGTTCTTCTCCCAGCCGGGGGCAGCCGCCGTGGGTGAGCTCCTGCGGACGGCCCACGACTCCGGCGTGGTCACCACGCTGGACCCCAACGTCCGGCCGGCTCTCGTGGGCGACCGCGACGCAGCCGTACGCCACCTCGAGGCGACCCTGCCGTCGGTCGACGTGCTCAAGCTGAGCGACGAGGACGCCTCGTGGCTCTACCCGGACACAGCCCACGACGACGTCGTCGCCCTCCTCCTGCAGCGAGGCCCTCGCCTCGTCGCCCTCACCCGGGGGCCTGCCGGGTCCTCGCTCGTCACCCCCACCACGCGGGTCGACGTGCCCGCGCCGCCGACGACGGTCGTCGACACGGTCGGTGCCGGAGATGCCTGGATGGGCGCCCTGATCCACGGGCTGTTCGCGGACGCCGAGCCCCGCCGCCTCCTCGACCGGCTCGACGACGCGACCCTGCGCGACCTCGGGGCGCGCGCCAGCCGGGTCGCCGCCGCCACCGTCGCCACCCAGGGTGCCAACCCGCCGTGGGCAGACCCCGCGTCCCTCACGCCTCCCGTCGCCCCGACCACCGCCTGATCGCCCTCTGATGACCGAAGGAGCACCTGTGTCCGACCCCGTCGTCCTCTACGCCGAGTTCACGGCCAGACCCGAGCAGCGAGCCGAGGTCGAGCGCCTCATCACCGGCCTCGCCGACGACGTCCACCGGGAGCCGGGCAACCTGGAGTTCACCGTCTACCAGCGCGCCGAGGACCCGTGCCGGTTCTTCGTCTTCGAGCGGTACGCCGACCAGTCGGCGTTCGAGGCCCACATCGCCGCGCCGTACGGCGCCGTCTTCAACGCCGCGCTCGGCGACCTCATCGTCGAGGACGGCTCACAGCTGTCGTTCCTGCGAGCGACCGTGTCGCCCGCTCACTCCCCTCTCACCTGACGAAGGAAGCCGCCGTGCGTCATTCAGTCCTCCGGAAGACAGTGGCCACGGCGGCGATCGCCGTCAGCCTCGTCCTCCTCTCCGCGTCCCTCTCGACGTCCCTCTCCCTCGTCGGCTCCGCGTCGGCCGAGGAGGTCGACCCCGACCCGGCCACCCAGCAGTACCGGCCCCTGCTGCACTTCTCGCCCGAGAAGAACTGGATGAACGATCCCAACGGCATGGTGCTCCACGAGGGCACCTACCACCTGTTCTTCCAGCACAACCCGTCCGGCACCCGGTGGGGCAACATGAGCTGGGGACACGCCACCTCGCCGGACCTGCTGCACTGGGACGAGCAGCCGCTCGCCATCCCGCAGACGTTCGACGACCAGGGCCGCGCGATCGAGGACATCTTCTCCGGCTCCGTGGTCTCCGACCCGACGAACTCTTCCGGCCTCGGCACCGCCGACAATCCTCCGCTGGTCGCCCTCTACACCAGCGCCTACACCCCCCACCACCCCACGCTCGCGGGACGGCAGGCGCAGTCGCTGGCGTACAGCCTCGACGACGGACAGACCTGGACGAAGTACGCCGGCAACCCGGTGCTCGACCGCGGCTCGAGCAACTTCCGCGATCCCAAGGTGTTCTGGTACGACGGCCCCGCCGGCGCCTACTGGGTGATGCTGGCCGTCGAGGCCCCTGACCACAAGGTCGTGCTCTACCGGAGCGACGACCTCATCGACTGGACCCACCTCAGCGACTTCGGGCCGGCCAACGCCACCGGCGGCATCTGGGAGTGTCCCGACCTGTTCCCCCTGCCCGTCGACGGCGACCCCGACAACGTCAAGTGGGTCATGGTGGTCAACCTCAACCCGGGCTCCGTGGCCGGCGGCAGCGGCGGGCAGTACTTCGTCGGCGACTTCGACGGCACCACGTTCACCTCCGAGTCGACCGTCACCTCCGACCCCGCCCCGGTCGGCACCGTCCTCGAGGACTTCGACGACGGCAGCTGGGGCCAGTGGCAGGTCGCCAACGAGCCGGGCAACTGGCGCGACGGACCGTTCGGGACGTCGCCGGCGACCGGCACGCTGCCCGGCCAGAACCCGGTCAGCGGGTTCCGCGGCGCCGGCCTGGTCAACGGCTTCCACGACGGCGACTGGCCGGTTGGCACGCTCACCTCGCCCGAGTTCACGATCGAGAAGGACTTCGTCAACTTCCTCGTCGGCGGTGGGCGGCACCCGCACGTCCCCGGCGGCCAGCTCGGCAACCAGCCGCCGGCAGGGGACCTGCTGTTCGAGGGGTTCGAGTACCCCGAAGGCGTGTCCATGGTCGACCGAGGCTGGCAGCTCACCGGCGACTTCGAGCCGGCCCGCAATCCCTCCACCCAGGGCGGCGACTTCTACCTCGGTGCGAAGCGCGTCAACACCTGGGAGGGCGGGCCGCGCGGTGACGACAACACGGGCACCCTCACCTCGCCTGGCTTCGTCATCGACGACGACCACGTGAGCTTCCTCATCGGTGGAGGCAAGCGCACCGACGGATCGCTGCAGGCCGAGCTCGTCGTGGACGGGGAGGTCGTCCGGTCGGCCACCGGCGCGGAGGCCGGGGCGCTCAACTGGTCCGGCTGGGACGTGTCGGCGCTCCGGGGCAGCACCGCCCGGGTACGGATCGTCGACCAGGCCACCGGTGGGTGGGGTCACCTGACCTTCGACCACGTCGTCCTCGGACCGGAGCCGGCGCGGGTGCGCAGCGACGAGACGAGCGTGAACCTCGTCGTCGACGGCGAGGTCGTCCGCACGGCCACGGGAGCGGACAGCGAGACCCTCGACTGGCACAGCTGGGACGTCTCCGGCCTGGCCGGGAAGCAAGCGAGGGTCCAGGTCGTCGACAACAACCGCTTCGGGTGGGGTCACGTCCTGGCGGACGAGCTCCGGGTCGCCGACGAGCCGGCCCGCTCGCGGCTGAGCGCGTACGAGTGGCTCGACTGGGGACGCGACTACTACGCGGCCGTGACCTTCAGCGGCGCCGGTGACGACGAGCGGCTGATGCTCGGCTGGATGAACAACTGGGACTACGCCAACGACATCCCGACCAGCACGTGGCGCAGCGCCATGTCGCTGCCCCGGGAGGTCCGTCTCGTCACCACCCCCGAAGGCCCACGCCTGCGCCAGGCGGTCGTCCCGCAGATCGAGGACCTGCAGCGGAGGAAGGCAGCCTCGAGGGTCACGAAGCGCCCGATCCAGGAGGGCCACGCCGCCCTGCCCATGTCAGGGGACGTCGTGCAGATCGACGCCGTGCTCGACCTCGGATCGGCGTCCTCCGCGGGGATCTCGGTCCTCGGTGGGTCTGAGAGCTCCACCCGGATCGGCTACGACTCCCGTCGCCGGGAGCTCTTCGTCGACCGCACGGACTCGGGGGTGACCGCCTTCCACCCGGCCTTCGCCTCGATCGAGCGGGCGCCGGTGCCGAGCCGGCGAGGCGTCGTCACGTTCCGCGTGTACGTCGACCGCGCGTCGGTGGAGGTGTTCTCCGGGGACGGCCTCACCACCATCACCGACCAGGTCTTCCCCGAGGCCGGTGCGCGGTCCATCGGTGTGTGGGCGGAGGACGGCACGGCTCTGCTGAAGAGCCTCACCGTGACGCCGCTCGCTCCCGCGATGTGGACTCCCGTCAGGGCGAGAGGGGGCGCACAGTCGCGGCCGTGACCCCGGCGTGCTCGATGGTGAGGGACGCCGGGTCGCCGAGGTCGACGGCGGTGGAGAACGTGAGCGATCGGTCGTCCAGGAAGACCTCGACCGACCCTGCGTCCACCCACACCCCCCACCCCGACATCGACCCTCCGTCCGGGACGCGGGAGACGTGCTCGAGCTCCCACGCCTCGTCGTGCGGACCCGTCACGGGGATCCGGCGTACGCCGACCTCCCTCGTCCCGGGGTCCGCGCGCACGACGAGCGCGGCCGCGTCCCCCCGCAGCGTGAGCTCGACGCCCGACGTGACGCCCTCGAGATCCACGTCGACGTGGAAGGACGCCGTGCCGGGCCGGGTGGGGTCACTCGGGGGCGGATCGGCCATCAGGTCGCTCAGGGCCGGCAGGGGCCTCGAGGCGAGCGTCGGCGCTTCGCCGAGGTGGCTGACCAGCTCGATCTCTCGGACGACCGACTGGGACCCGCCCTGCCACTCCGGGCGCGATCGCTCGGTCGCGTACGCCCAGCTGTTGAGCCATCCGAGGGCGTACCTGCGGGCTCGCTGCGCCTCCGCCGACTCGCGCGGATCCGACCACGTCACCGTCGCGTAGTAGTCGGGTCCGGCGTCCAGCCACCGCGGCGGGTGGTCGTCGGGGACGAACTCGTCGCCGGCCCACGTGCCCGTCCAGTAGACCGTGCCCGTCGAGCGGCCCTGGGCCGCTCCGTTGGCGGACGCGAGCAGCACCCAGACGCGGTTGTCGGGATCGGCGTCGAGGCACATCTCGAAGAGGTCCGGGCACTCCAGCAGGCCGAGGTCGCTGGTCGCGAAGTCGGAGAGGTAGGCCCACTCCCGCAGGTCGGTCGACGCGTAGAAGCCCAGGCGCTGTCCCTCCGCAAGCACCATCACCCAACGCCCTTCTGCGGCGTCGTGGACCACTTTCGGGTCGCGGAAGTCAGTCGTCCCGGGGTTGTCGAGGACCGGGTTCCCGGGCGCCGGGACGAAGGTGCGTCCTGCGTCCCGGGAGACGAACAGCGACTGGCGCTGCACGCCGTCGGCCTGCTGGGTGGCGAACGCCACGACCGCGCCGGCACCGAACCCGGCCGCCCCGTGCTCGTCGACCAGCGCACTGCCGCTCTCGACGTCACCCCACGCGTCGACGTACTTGGGTATGGCGACGCCCTCGTGCTGCCAGGTGACCATGTCGGCGCTGACCGCCCGCGCCCATGCCGTGCCGTTGCCGTGCGGGAAGTCGGCGTTGTAGAGGTAGTAGAGATGCCACTGGCCGTCGCTGAAGAGGGGACGCTGGGGGTCGTTCATCCAGTGCGCCGGCGGCGTCAGGTGGTAGGCGGGTCGGCGAGTGCTCGGCATGGCCCTCCCTGATGGCGATGGCGATGGCGATGGCGATGGTGGTGCCGGTTCGTCGCTCGCGGTGCAGGCCGCGAGCGCCACGGCCCCACCGGCTGCCAGCACCGCGCGCCGCCGGACGGCGGGCATCTGTGGCATGGGCTCCTCCCGAGAGCGACCAGAGCGACCCGCGCTGCGGGCATCCACGTGTCTTCCCGAGCAGACACCCGCAGCGGGTGGAAGGCCAAAGGCCTGGGGGAAGCGATGGCCTCCCACCTCGATACTACATCGATTTAGATGGGGGTGTTCAACCCCTTCCCACGCCGGACGAAGCGACATAGCGTGGGGATCGCCTGGGGATAGGCCGTCCGCCGCGCTGACGTGGGATCCACGGGAGCGCGGGGGACTTCTCGGAGGGACAACTCAATGTTCGTCACACAACTGCGCCGGGGGCTCGCCTCCTTGGCGCTCCTCGGACTGGTGCTCACCGGCACCGCCGCGGGAGCACAACCGCAGACGACCGACAACAGTCCACGCGCCGTGGAGGGCTTTCCCGAGCCGACTGTGCACAGCCAGGTCGCCTACCCGCCGGACTCGGACTTCACATCCCGGTGGACGCGGGCAGACGCCCGCCAGCTCAAGGCGATGTCCGATCCCGCCGCCGGCCCGCGGGAGAACTCCATGCCGGAGGAGTACACCGCCCCCACGGTGCCCATCAGCTTCCCCGACATGAGCGGTGGACGCGTGTGGGTGTGGGACTCCTGGCCGCTGACCGACTCGAACGCGGACCAGTACAGCTACAAGGGCTGGGAGGTCATCTTCTCCCTCGTCGCTGACCGCAACCTCGGCTTCGACGACCGGCACACCTACGCCAAGCTCGGCTACTTCTTCCGGAAGGCCGGCATCCCCGCCGACCAGCGCCCCGAGAACGGCGGCTGGACCTACGGCGGGCTCGTGTTCCCCGAGGGTGTCTCGGGCGAGGTCTTCGAGGACCAGTCGTTCAGCCACCAGACCGAGTGGTCCGGCTCGACCCGGATCTTCAAGGGCGGCAACGTCAAGGTCTTCTACACGGCCGTCGCGTTCTACCGCAACGCTCAGGGCCAGGACGTCAAGCCCGCCGACGCGCGCATCATGATGTCGCCCGGCAAGCTGAAGGCCAACGCCAAGGGCGTGAGCTTCACCGGCTTCGAGACCCATCACGAGCTCCTCAAGCCCGACGGCAAGTGGTACCAGAACGGCGCCCAGAACCCGTTCTACAACTTCCGTGATCCCTTCACCTTCAAGGACCCCGCGAACCCGGGGAAGACCTACATGGTCTTCGAGGGCAACACCGCCACGGTGCGCGGCACCCCGGCGTGCACCGCCGAGGACCTGGGCTACCGGCCCGGGGACCCGCACGCCGAGGACCTCGAGACCGTGCGCAACAGCAACGCCCGGCTCCAGATGGCCAACGTCGGCCTTGCCGTCGCCACGAACGACGACCTCTCGAGCTGGAAGTTCCTGCCGCCGATCCTCTCGGCCAACTGCGTCACCGACCAGACGGAGCGGCCGCAGATCTACATGAAGGACGGCAAGTACTACCTGTTCACGATCAGTCACAGGTCGACGTTCGCCGAAGGGATCGACGGGCCCGAGGGCGTCTACGCGTTCGTCGGCAACGGCATCCGCAGCGACTACCAGCCCGTCAACCGCGGGTCCGGGCTGGCCGTCGGCAACCCGACCAACCTCAACTACGCCACCGGGTTCCCGTTCGACCCGGACTTCAACCAGCACCCGGGCACCTTCCAGGCCTACTCGCACTACGTGATGCCTGGTGGTCTGGTGCAGTCGTTCATCGACACCGTCGGCACGAAGGACAACTTCCGACGAGGGGGCACCCTCGGTCCGACGATCAGGCTGAACATCGACGGTGAGACCATCACCGTCGATCGCAGCTACGGCGACGGCGGGCTGGGCGGGTATGCCGACATCCCGGCCAACCGGCACGCGAACCCCGGCACGTTCATTCCCTGAGCGGGGGCCACGATCGGGGGACGGGGCAGCTCCTCACGCGGGAGCTGCCCCGCTCCGCGGTGCCGCGATCGAGCCCCGCTCACGCACCGGCATGGCGACGAGGTGCTCCTGATCCGGCGCGTGCGCCCACTCCTGGCTCAGGCCCAGGACGGACTCGACGGCGATGCGCCCCATGTCGAAGTAGGGCAGGGCGACCGACGTCAGCTGGGGACGCAGCCACCGCGCGAGCTCGGAGTCGTCGAAGGACACCACGGACACGTCGTCCGGGATGCGCAGGCCCGCGTCGGCGAGCGCCTGGTAGGCACCGAAGGCGACGCGGTCGTTGAGGCAGATCAGGGCCCGAGGGGCCTCGCGCGAGGACAGCTGCGTGCTGACGGCGTCGTACGCCGACTCCGGCCACCACCTGCAGCCGATCATCCCCTCGAGCTCGGCTCCGGCTTCGCCCAGCGCTGCCGTCACTCCTCGGTGACGCTCCCTGGCGGGGCGCAGGGTGTCGGTGACCTCGCCGACCAGGAAGATGCCGTGGCGGTGGCCCGCTCGGAGCAGTGCGTTCGCCGCCTCGCGCCCGCCGCCGAGCTCGTCGGCAAGGATCGCGGGCAGCGCGTGCGACGACGTGCAGTTGAGGAGCACCGTCCTCCCGTGCCGGATCCCGGGAAGCTGGATGCGGTCGCTGGTGATCGTCGCGAGGATGATGCCGTCCACCTGTCGGGCGAGCAGGTCCTCCACGAGGTGGCGCTCCACCTCGGGATCGTCCTGGGACTCGACCACGATCAGCAGGTGGTCGTGCTGGAGAGCGGTCGCCAATGCCCCACGGATGAGGTCGCCACCGTAGTTGTCGGTGACGATCTGGTCGGAGATCAAGCCGATCGTGTTGGTGACCTGCGTTCGCAGGCTGCGAGCCGCTGCATTGGGGCGGTAGCCCATCTCCCGCGCGACGCGCAGGACCCGGTCGCGGGTCTCGACGGAGATGCCGGAACCGGGCCGTTCGTTGAGGACGAACGAGACCGTCGTCACGGACACCCCGGCGCGTTCGGCCACGTCCCGGAGTCGGACTCGGGGGAGTCGGTCCCTCGTCATCGCCCTCCCGATCTCGTCACCGTGGAGCGTCCCACTGGGGTCCGAGCTCGCGCTGCATGGCGTCGAGGATGCCACGGATCGAGGCCCGTCCGTCGACATGCAGACCGCCCCGACTCTGCGTGAGAGTCGGGGCGGGGTGCGTGGTGCTAGCTTCCGGACCGGCGCGTCCGGGGCAGCGCGGTCACCGCGAGCTGCGTGACGGCGGCGGTGAGCATCGCCAGCACCTGGCTCAGGGAGCGCACGTAGAGCGGGCTCACCGGGCGCTGCGGCCGTGCACGTCGGCGTCGGCGTCGTAGAAGTCGCGGCTGCCGGACTTGGCGAGGCCGCGGCTGACCATGTAGCCGATGGTCAGGAGGGTGACGTAGAACCACGCCTCCTGGGGGCCGAAGTCGCTGGCGTCGGTCATGGCGGAGGCCACGAGGACACCGATCACGATGACGACGTATGCGATGAGCTCGGTGGTCTTGTAGGACGACTTGGTCTCGGTGCTGACGCGATGACCGGTGGTGGCGCGGTTGGCGGCGTGCTTGGTGTCGGGCGGGGTGGACGACTGGGTAGACATGGTGTCTCCTTGCGGCTGGTCAAACGGGGGTAGCCCACTGGTCTGGAGCCGCTGTCGCACCCCTCGGGTGCGACAGAGCCACGTACCCCCCGAGACGGTGCACATGCGTTCACGGAATGTGTCCTGGGTCGCATGCGGGCGTAGCGGGGCCGGCGGTTACTCGTTGGTACTCATGTCCCTGCCGCGTGAGAGGCCACCGCCATGCACCGAACCATCGCCGCCGCCGTCGTCACTGTCGTCACCGCAGCCGCGCTCCCGTTCCTCGGCTCGTCCGCGTCCGCCGCGCCCGTCTCGACGACCGACGGCTGCATCCAGAGCGTCCCGGACCCGGGCACGAGCGCGCCGGTCGACATCTGCTTCACGCTCTTCCGGCCTTCGGGGGCCACGAAGGACCGGCCTGTGCCGATGGTGCTGCACAGCCACGGATGGGGCGGCAGCCGTACGACGGACCCCGCCTCGTTCGCCTACCTGACCGACGCCGGCTTCGGCGTCCTGAGCTTCGACCAGCGCGGCTTCGGCGAGAGCGGCGGCCAGGCCTACATCGAGAACCCCGACGTCGAGGGCGAGGACGTCCAGGGGATCGTCGACCTCGTCGCGGCCCAGGACTGGGTGGGGAAGCAGAGGCCGGGTGACCCCGTGCTCGGCGCGATCGGTGGGTCGTATGGAGGTGGCTACCAGTTCGTCGGCGCCTTCAGCGAGCTGCGCGAGAGGGGCAGCACCCGCTTCGACGCGCTCGTCCCGGAGATCACCTGGCACAGCCTGACCGAGAGCCTCTTCCCGCAGGGCGTTCCCCGGACGGAGTGGGCGACCGCGCTCACCGCGGCCGGGCTGTCGACCGACGCCCTGCCGCCGATCGTGCTCCAGGGCTTCGCCGAGGCGGCCGCGACCGGCAACGTGCCGGCCTACCTCCACGACTTCCTCGACAAGAACGGGCCGGAGTGGCACGTACGCCAGGGGCGCCGGCTCGACATCCCGGTGCTCTTCGGCCAGGGCGCGACCGACAACCTGTTCCCGCTCGACCAGGGCCTGAAGAACTTCCGCCGTGCGCTGACCGACAAGGCGCGGGCCCGCAGCATCTTCGTCGGCTACAACGGCGGGCACACCCTGCCGGCGCTGGTGCCGAGCGGCACCAACAGCGACATCCCGGTGGCGACGGGCAGTGACGCCTGCTCGCCGCAGCTGGGCAGCCCCTCCTTCCGGGACCTGGGCCTGCGGTTCCTGCAGCACAACCTCCAAGGCCAGAAGACCGGCCTCAACGGCTTCGGCCGCTTCCACCTGACGACCGCCGCCGGCCGGTGCGTCGCCGTCCCGACGGTGGCCCCCAACACCGCCGTCGAGCTCGGCGACGTGGTCAGCACGGTGGGTGTCGGCGCCCCGATCGCCTACCCGGTCGCACAGGGTCCGCTCACCGTCGCCGGGTCCCCGACGCTCGACGCGACCCTCACCACGCTGGGCCTCGACAACCGTGCCTTCCTCGCCCTCTCGGTGGGCACCAGCCCGCTCGACGCGAGGATCGTGCAGAACAACATGCTGCCGATCCGGGAGAACGGCGTCGTCCTCGGCAAGCCGCGCACCGGCGTCGAGCTGCCGTCGGTCGCGGTCGACGTACGTGCGGGAGAGACCCTCTTCCTGACCGTGTCGCCGATCTCGGACATGTCCGCGGGCTTCGGCAGCCGGGTGGTCGGCGCCATGCGGCTGCGTGACGTGGTGCTGCACCTGCCGGTGACGACCGGCTGAGCGCCTGCCCCTCGCCGCGGTGTGGCACCCTCGATCAGTGGCGTCCTCCGCTCGAGCACTGACCCCCGAGACGCTGGGTGCCTGGCTGGTGAAGGCCAGCGGTGGGGTCCCCGCCACGCGCGCCCACGTGCGCGCCGGCTTCGCGGGTGTCGGGGCGTGGTGCGTACGACCGACGTACCGGACCGAGCTCGTCGAGGAGGGGCAGCCCGTGCTGCTCTGGGTCAGCGGTAGCGACCGCGAGCACCCCGCCGGGATCTACGCACGAGGCCGGACGACGGGACCGGTCGGGCCGGACGCGATGCCGCTCGTCCTCGAGCCGCTGGAGCACCCGTTGCTGCGCTCCGAGCTGCTCGGCCACCCCGGACTCGCGACGATGGAGGTCCTCCGGATGCCCGCCGGGAGCAACCCGTCGTACGTGAACCGAGAGCATCTCGAGGTGCTGGCGGAGATGTGCCCCGAGCTCCGGTCCGACGGCTGACGGGAGCCCGGGACCGCCTGACCTCACCGTCGTGAGGTCGTGAGGAGAATGTGACGATGCTGCCACCGCAGCCTGAAGCCGCCGACACACCCGCGGCCCACTCTGGTGCTCGTTCGGATCCCCCCGTATGCCCCGGAGGCAGCCCATGACCACCACCGCGACCCCCGCCGGCGAGACGACGGTCCCCCCGTCCCGCCGTACCCGCCGCTGGATCGAGGACTGGCGTCCCGAGGATCCCGACTTCTGGGAGAGCACCGGCCGCCAGGTCGCCCGCCGCAACCTGATCTGGTCGATCTTCGCCGAGCACCTCGGCTTCTCCGTCTGGCTGATCTGGAGCGTGAGCTCGGCCTTCTTGGTGGCGACCGGGTTCGACTACACGCCGCAGCAGCTCTTCCTGCTGGTGGCTCTGCCCAACCTCGTCGGCTCGTTGCTGCGCCTGCCCTACACCTTCGCGGTGCCGAAGTTCGGTGGCCGCAACTTCACGATGGCGAGCGCAGCGTTGCTGCTCATCCCCACGCTCGGGTTCGCGTACGCCGTGCAGCGGCCGGAGACGCCGTACTGGGTGTTCTGCCTGATCGCCGCGACGGCCGGCCTCGGCGGCGGCAACTTCGCCAGCTCGATGGCCAACATCAACTTCTTCTACCCCTCGGCCAAGAAGGGCGCCGCGCTGGGCCTCAATGCTGCGGGCGGCAACCTCGGCGTCTCGCTGATCCAGCTCTTCCTGCCGGTGATCGTCGGCGGCGCCGGGATCTTCGGCCTCGTCAAGGCGTCGGAGGGCGGCATCGACCTGCAGCGGGCGGCCTGGGTGTACGCCGGCCTCGCGGTCGTCGCGACGCTCGCGGCGTACTTCTTCATGGACAACCTCAGCACCGCGACGTCCTCCCCCCGCGAGCAGATGAAGGTCGTGCGCAAGCGGCAGACGTGGATCATGGCGTTCCTCTACATCGGCACCTTCGGCTCGTTCATCGGCTACTCCGCCGCCATGCCGCTGCTCATCAAGCTGAACTTCTGGGTGCCGGAGCCGGCGCCGCTGGGCACCGGCATCTACTTCGCCTACTTCGCGTTCCTCGGCGCCCTGGTCGGCTCGCTGACCCGGCCGTTCGGCGGCTGGCTGGCCGACCGCCTCGGTGGCGCGAAGGTCACGCTCGGCGCGTTCGCGGCGATGGTCGTGTTCACCCTCGCCGTGCTGTGGACGCTGATGCAGCTCACCCCCAACCCGACCGCCGACCCGGCGATCGCGTCTGCCAACCAGTCGTGGTTCCCGTGGTTCCTGAGCTTCTTCCTCTGCGTCTTCGCTGCGACCGGCATCGGCAACGGCTCGACGTACAAGATGATCCCGGCGATCTGGCGCACCGAGGCCGAGCGGGCCACCGCGCCGGGCACGCCGGAGCGCACCGCCGCCCTCCTGGCCGGCACCAAGCAGGCCTCCGCCGCGATCGGCGTGATCGGCGCGGTGGGCGCCATCGGCGGGTTCCTGATCCCGATGGCCTTCAGCGCGCCGTGGGTGGCCGACCCCATGTCCGCCACCAAGGGCGCCTTCCTGGTCTTCACCGGGTTCTACGTCATCTGCGGCGCGGTAACGTGGGCGGTCTACCTGCGACGGCCCGCCGAGGTCCACGCCCAGAGCCTCGCCGGCGCCGGGATCTGAGGAGCGCGATGAGTCCGGTGGAGACGCATTGCCCCTACTGCTCCCTGCAGTGCGGGATGCGTCTCTCCGGCCGTCGCGTGCCGGAGGTCTCGAGCTGGGACGAGTTCCCGGTCAACCAGGGCGCCCTCTGCCGCAAGGGGTGGACGGCGGCCGGCTTGTACGGCAGTCGTGAGCGGCTCACCTCACCGCTGGTCCGCGACCGGGAGACCGGCGAGTGGTCGGCGGTGTCGTGGGACGTCGCCCTCGACCGGGTGGCCGACGGGATCCGCGCGGCCCAGGCGTCGCGCGGACCCGACGCGGTCGCGGTCTTCGGCGGTGGCGGGCTGACCAACGAGAAGGCCTACTCGCTCGGGAAGTTCGCCCGGGTGGCGCTCGGCACCTCGCAGATCGACTACAACGGCCGCTGGTGCATGTCGTCGGCCGCGTCGGCCGGGATCCGCGCCTTCGGGGTCGACCGTGGCCTGCCGTTCCCGCTGGCCGACGTCGAGGAGGCCGACGTGCTGGTGCTCGTCGGGTCCAACCTCGCCGAGACGATGCCGCCCGCCGCGCGCCACCTCGACCGGCTCCGCGAGCGCGGTGGTCGCGTCGTCGTCATCGACCCCCGCCGTACGCCGACCGCGAACCGCGCCGACCTCGCGCTCCAGCCGGTGCCCGGCACCGACCTCCCGCTCGCGATGGGAGTGCTGCACCTCCTGGTCGCCCAGGGTGCGGTGGACGAGGACTACCTCGCCGCGCGCACGACCGGCTGGGACGAGGTCCGCGAGTCGGTCGCGTCGTGGTGGCCCGAGCGCGTCGAGCGGGTGACCGGTATCGAGGCAGCAGAAGTGCGGGCGCTGGCTGCGATGCTGGCGGGATCGCCACGTGTCATGGTCCTCACCGCCCGGGGCGCCGAGCAGCACTCCACCGGCTCCGACACCGTCCTCGCCTGGATCAACGTCGCGCTCGCGCTCGGCATGGTCGGCAAGCGGGGAGCGGGCTACGGCTGCCTCACCGGCCAGGGCAACGGCCAGGGCGGCCGCGAGCACGGTCAGAAGGCCGACCAGCTGCCCGGCTACCGCCGCATCGACGACCCCGCCGCCCGTGCCCACGTCGCCGGGGTCTGGGGGGTGGAGCCCGACTCACTGCCCGGCCCCGGCCGGTCGGCGTACGAGCTCCTCGACGCCCTCGGCACCGACTCCGGGCCCTCCGCGATGCTGGTCTTCGGGTCCAACATCGTGGTCAGCGCGCCCAACGCCACCCACGTCACGTCGCGGCTCGAGGCGCTCGACCTGCTGGTCGTGTGCGACTTCGTGATGTCGGAGACGGCAGCGATCGCCGACGTCGTGCTGCCGGTGACCCAGTGGGCCGAGGAGACCGGGACGATGACCAACCTCGAGGGACGGGTCGTGCTCCGGCAGAAGGCGATCACGCCGCCGTCGGGCGTGCTCTCGGACCTCGACGTGATCGCCGGCCTCGCTGACCGGCTCGGCTCGCCGGTGCCGTTCACGACCGAGCCGGAGGAGGTCTTCGCCGAGCTCGGCCGCGCCTCGGAGGGCGGGCCGGCGGACTACTCGGCGATCACCTACGACCGGATCCGCGACGAGAGCGGCGTCTTCTGGGGCGGCGAGCGGCTCTTCGCCGACTCGTTCGCGCACGCCGACGGTCGCGCCCGGATGCTCGCCGTCGAGCACCGCGGTGCCGCCGAGCAGCCCTGCGCCGACTACCCGGTCCACCTGACGACCGGACGGGTGCTCGCGCAGTACCAGTCCGGCGCCCAGACCCGGCGCGTGCGCTCGCTGCCGGACGACGGACCCTTCGTCGAGCTGCACCCGCTGCTGGCCGGCCGGCTCGGGATCACGGCCGACGACTCGGTGCGGATCTCCACCCGGCGGGGCACGATGACGGCCCCGGCACGGGTGGTCACGACGATCCGTCCCGACACCGTCTTCGTCCCGTTCCACTGGGTCGGCGCCAACCGGCTCACCAACGACGCCCTCGACCCGGCGTCGAGGATGCCGGAGTTCAAGGTGTGTGCGGCCTCGGTGACGGCCCATGGCTGACCGGGTCGTCGTGGTCGGCGGCGGCATGGCCGCCGTCCGCCTGGCCGAGGAGCTCGTCGGCGCGGACGTGCGACTCACCATCCTGGCCGACGAGCAGCACGCGCCCTACAACCGGATCCTGCTCTCGGCCGTCCTCGAGGGGACCCACGCCGCCGACGCCCTCACCCTGCGCTCACCGGCGTGGTTCGAGGCGCACGGGATCGACCTGAGGCTCGGAGCCCGGGTGCTGGAGATCGACCGCGAGGCGCGGGAGGTCGTGCTGGTGGACGGCGAACGCATCGGCTACGACCGGCTCGTCCTGGCCACGGGCTCGATCCCCACGCTCCCGCCGATCCGCGGCCTGGTCCGCCGCGACGGCACGCTCCACCCGAAGGTGCACCCCTTTCGGAGCCTGGAGGACTGCCGCCGCCTGGAGAGCTCCCTGGCCGAGGTGCAGGCACAACGAGACTCCGAACCTGGCTCCGAGCCACCTCGCGCCGTCGTCGTCGGCGGCGGCCTGCTCGGCCTCCAGGTCGCCCGCGCACTGTCGGTCCGCGGCGTCCTCACCGAGGTCGTCGAGGGTGCCGAGCACCTCCTCGCGAGCCAGGTCGGCCCCGCCGCCGGCGCCGTGCTGGCCCGCGACCTCCGCCGCCTCGGCACCGACGTCTACACCGGCGCCCGCGCCATCCGGATGACCGACGACGGGGTGCGGCTCGACAACGGCGCCGTCCTGCCCACTGACCTCATCGTGCTCACCGCCGGCGGGCGCCCCTCGACCGCGCTGGCCCGCCGCGCCGAGCTGATGGTCGGGCGCGGCATCGTCGTCGACAGCACCCTGACCAGCGTCAGCGACGACCGCATCCACGCGATCGGCGACTGCGCCGAGCACCGTCGGCGTACGACCGGCTTCGTGCCACCGGCATGGGAGCAGGCCGAGGTCCTCGCTCGGCTGCTCCGCGGGGAGCCGGCGTCGTACGTCGGGCTCCGCAACGTCGCGCGCCTGCGGGCGACCGGTCTCGACGTCGCCGTCCTCGGCGATCCGCAGGCGGCAGAGGGCGAGGTGGTCGAGGTGACGAACCCCATCGCCGGCTCGCACCGCCGCCTCGTCGTCCACGGGGGCCGGATCGTCGCCGCCGCGCTGGTCGGTGACCTGTCCCGTGTCGGGCTGATCACCCAGCTCTACGACCGCGGCACCATCCTCGGCCCCGACGAGCCCGGCCAGCTCCTCCTCCCGGAGGCCGCCGACGCCCCGACGACGCTGCCCGACGAGGCCGAGGTCTGCGCGTGCGCCGGCGTCACGGCGGGGGAGATCCGGGCCTGCGAGTCGATGTCGCAGTGCGTCGACCGGACCCGGGCGACCACCGGCTGCGGCGGCTGCGCCGACGTCGTACGCCGCCTCCTCGACGCGGGTCGGGCGGGATCGAGGCCGCCTGTCCCCGTCGGCTGACGGCTCGCGCCTCCCGACGTCCTGTCGCGGGACCACCGAACATGCCCCGACGAGGCCTATGGTGGGAGTCATTCTCGTGGACGGTGCGGCCGCCGACGGGCCGTCGCCGAGGGAGGTCAACGATGCAGCTGCACGCCGTGATCGTCCCGCCGCCGGGCGTGATCCAGGCCGCTCTCGAGGCCGCGGAAGGCCTGTCCCCCCCGGCGCCGGTCGTCACCGAGGTGCCGAAGCACGGGCTTCTGGACCGGATCATCGGCCGCCGGAAGGTCGAGCCCCCCACCCCACCCGCCGTCACGCTGCTGACCGCGGCGCCCGAAGCCGTCTTCGTGCGCCTGGCCAAGTTCGGCAACGTGACCGCGACCGACGCCGCCGGTCTCGCCGCGGCCCTCGAAGAGGTGGCCGGCGACTGGCGGGCACCCGTGCTGCACGTCAGCACGGTGCGCGTGGCGGAGGCTGACCCCTACGACGTCACGGCCCAGCTCGACGGCGACGTCGGCGCCCTGCGCGACATCTACAGCAACGTCATCGAGGTCGCTCGCCTGCAACGCTTCTACCTCGACCGGCGCAGCTTCCGCAGCGAGCTCGTCCTCGGCACCGTCCAGGTCGAGGACGGGAGCCCGTTGCCCGACGACCTCGCCGGGGCCGAGGCTCCCCACCAGGGGGTGCGCTGGTCGCCGTCCCACATCACCCTCCTCCGCACGTCGTTCACCGACGCAGGGACGACCTTCGCGGAGGTCGGGCGGGTCGAGCTGGCGCACGGCGCCGAGGAGTCGGACGCCCTGACCGGGGCGTGAGGCTCAACGCGCGGAGGGCACGAAGTCGCTGCCGACGTGCTCGGTGACGAACGCCGCGATGTCGGCCAGGCTCGTCTGTCCGGAGGCCAGTGCCGACTGGGCGGCGATCATGAGCTCGTTCGACGCCGAGAGCTCCAGAGCGATGTTGTCCGGGTCGCGGAAGTTGAGATGCGATCCGAACAGCTCGTCGCGAATGGGGGTGTAGGGCACCTGGTGCGCCGCGAGGTGCTTCTCCCATGTTTCCAGCTCCGTCCGCGACGACGCTGCGAACCCCAGGTGATCGACCCCGACGTGAAGCTCGGAGAACGGCGCATCGTGCGTCCCCTCGTGCCTGAGAAGGGCCAGCACGAAGCCCGTCGACGGGTGCATGCAGATCAGTCCCGCACCGACCTCCATCACCACGACGAAGTCGAGGACCTCGGTGTAGAAGTCCCGGCTCGCGGCGAGGTCCGTGACCGTGAGGGCCACGTGGTCCACGCCGGCGAACCCGGGCGCGGGCAGGTCAGTCACTGTGGCCTCTGTCGTAGGGCGGGTGCACAGGCCGGACGAGCAACATCCACGGACCGAGAGGTGGACGGTAGGAGCTCTGCTGGAACCGGCCGACGGCCTCTAGGATCGTGAGCAATGACGCCATCGGGTCCTCCTCAGAACTCGGCTTTCCACCAGGGTCGAGCCGAGGAAGCGCCCGTCGCATGGGGGGAATCCCTCGACTCGGGGCTCGTCGGGCGGGAGTCCGAGATGGCCCGAGTCGTGGCCATGCTCGGGGAGGTTCGCTCCGGGGGCAGTCGCTCGCTCGTCGTCACCGGTGAGCCGGGAATGGGCAAGTCAGCGTTGCTTCGGGCCGCCGAGCAGAAGGCGCCGGAGTTCCGGTGCCTGTGGGTCCGCGGTGTCGAGTCCGAGCAGCTGATGGCGTACGCCGGCCTCCATCAGGTCGCCGCCTCCCTGCGGGAGCGCATCACCGAGGTTCCGGAGGCGCAGGCAGAGGCGCTGGGAGCAGCGCTGGGCTGGCGGAGAGTCACTGCCGAGCCGACCCGGTTCCTCGTGGCAGCTGGGACGATGTCCCTGATCGCGGCGGAGGCCGAGCACCGTCCGGTCCTCGTCCTGGTCGACGACGTGCAATGGGTCGACCAGGAGTCGGCAACCGCTCTTGCCTTCGCGGCCCGTCGGCTCGAGGACGACCCGGTGGCCTTCGTGTGGGCGGCACGAGACGGCTCGGTGCCGGCTGCCCTGCTCCACGACGTGCCGGCGCTGCCCCTGGCCGGACTGTCGCGCACCGCGGCTCGCGCGCTGGTGGGCCCTCGTGTCGTGCCGTCGGTCGCCGACCGCCTGGCCGACGACACGGGCGGCAACCCGCTCGGACTGCTGGAGATCTCGTCCCGCCTGAGCGACTCCCAGCGACTGGGCACCGCGGAGCTGCCGGAGCGGCTTCCGCTCGGGGAGCGGCTCGAAGGCCACTACCGAGAGGTGCTGGCCCAGCTCTCCGAGACCGCTCGTCGAGCCGTCCTGCTGTGCGCCCTCGACCGGACCGCCTCGATCACGACGGTCGCCGGTGCCCTGGCCGCGGCAGGGGACGACGGTGAGGCAGCGCTCGACGAAGCGGTGGACCTGCATGTCCTCGTTCCGCTCGACACGGGGCTGGCCTTCCGGCATCCCCTGTTGCGCAGTGCCGCCGTCGGCGCGGCGAGCTCTGCGGAGTGGCGCCGGTGCCACCTCCTGCTCGCGAGGACGCTGTCGGACGGGGCGCTCCCCCTCGCTGCGGCGTGGCACCAGGCCGAAGCGAGCGTCGCGGCAGACCCGGCACTGGCGGAGGCGCTCGTGCGGTTGGCTGACGACAACCGATCGAAGGCGGGGTATGCCGCAGCGTCGGCAGCTCTCGAGCGTGCCGCCCTCCTGGCCGGCGACACCACTCGGGCGGCCGAGCTGCTGGCCGGGGCGGCCGAGGACGCGCTCCTGGCCGGTGACATCGCGCGCACGCGGTTGCTGGCCCGACGCGTCCTGGACGGCACGACGGACCCACCGTCACGCGGACGTGCACTGGTCGTGTCGGGGGTGGTGGAGCTCACCACCGGATCGGTGCCCCGAGCCGCGGAGATGCTGGCCTCAGCTGCAGAGGTGGCCGAAGGCCCCGCCTTGGGACATGCCCTCTCGGAGCTCGCGATGGCACGCTTCCGCCTCGGGGACCTGGCGGGGGTCGCGGACAGCGCAGCACGCCTCGCGGCCGTGGCACCGCAGCTCGACCCCTACCAACGGTTGATGGGGAGCTTCACGAAGGCCTTGGCGGTGGCGGTCGGGGGCGATGCCGCGTCCTCGGCCCGGCTCCTGACCGCGGTGATCGAGGAGATCGGCAGGCCGCCGCTGCGCGACGACCCGCGTACCGTGATCCCGCTCGCCCTGGCCGCCGGCTTCCTCGGCGAGGTGTCGCCCGTGTTCTCCCTGGGCGAGCACCTGCTGTCCCTCGCCCGGGAGCGAGGAGCCTTCGGTGTGCTCGTCCCCGCGCTCGCACTGGTCGCAGCCGGACGGTCCTGGCTCGGGGACACCGCCGGTGCCTACGCCGACGCCGGGGAGGCGACCGAGCTGGGGGAACAGCTCGGCTACGCCGTCGACGTCGCCAACGCGCATGCCATCGTGGCGTGGCAGTCGGCCGCTCGCGGGCTGCACGAGGAGGCACGCACAGCGCTGGCCCGGGCGAGGGACCTCACCGAGCGGGCCGGCACGTCGTCGCACGCGTCCTACCTGGCCCTGACCGAGGCGTTCTGTGCGCAGTGCCGCGGTGATGCGGCTGGCGTCGTCGCAGCCTTGGAACCCCGGCTCGCCGCCGACGGTGGGATGGGAGCCTCCGGCGAGCCGCTCGGGATCGCTCCGGACCTCGTCGAGGCCTATGTCGCGGTCGGGCGCCGGAGCGAAGCGGCCGACCTCGCTGCTCGCTACGCCGCCGTGACGCCGGCCGAGGCGCCACCGCTGACCATGGCCATCCTCGCCCGCACCCAGGCCCTCGTCATCGAGGACCTCGACGACGCGCTCGCTACGTTCGGGCGGGCACTGACCGCCCATGACTCGGCGATCCACCCCTTCGAGGCAGCGAGGACGCGTCTCCTCCTGGGATCACGTCTGCGGCGGGCCGGCCGGCGCGCCGAGGCGCGACGGCACCTGACGTCCGCCCGGGATGCTTTTGCTGCCATGGACCTCGACATGTGGGTGGCGAACGCCGATGACGAGCTCGACGCCACAGGTGCCCGCGCACGCAGGCGGGAGGTGACGATCAGCGAGCCTCTCACCGCGCGTGAGGTACGAGTTGCGCTCCTCGCCGCGCGTGGCTCCTCCAACAAGGAGATCGCCGCCGCACTGTTCCTCAGCCCCAAGACGATCGAGCGGCACCTGAGCTCGATCTATCGCAAGAGGGACTTCCGCTCACGCACCGAGCTTGCTGCGGCATACGCAGCCGTCATGCCGGCGTCCGAGGGCGACGAGCCGACACCGTAGTCGGCCTGAGGTGCCGGGCGCTGCGGTCAGATCGCGATGACCGCCAGCGCAACGGCGGGCAGCACCGAGGACGCGATCGTGCCGCGGACGCTCCCGCCGCGCGGCAGCCAGTAGCCGAGGAGGTCGGCGATGCCCATGAAGAGCGACGCGAGCAGCATGTAGACGCAGGCCACGACCACGACGGTGGTGCCTCGGGACTCGTCGCCGGTGTTGACCATCCAGAGCCCGACGAGCGTGCCGATGCCGGCCAGCGCGTTGCGCGCGCCGATGCAGAACGACCACAGGTGCACGTTGGCGATGCCGTGCGGCTCGATCCCGAGGAACTTCTGCACCCACGCTCGGTCGATGAGGAACGCCTCGAAGGGGAAGACCGCGATCAGGATGACGGCCGCGAGCCCCGCGCTGACCTGGGCGACGACGTCCACGGCTACCGGCCTGGCCTGGCCTCGACCAGCGAGATGGTCGAGATGGTGGGGATGATGCGGCTCATCCGGAAGCCGGCCCGGTCGAGCAGGGACGCGAACTCGCGCTCGGTGCGCTCGCGACCCCCGACGAAGACCAGCATGTCGAGGTCGAGCTGCTTGGCGAAGTGCGGCTCGTTGCCCGGCGGGACCACGCTCTCCATCAGCAGCAACCTGGCGTCGGCGGGCATGTGACCGCGGAGGTTGGCCAGGATCGCGATGGCCTGGTCGTCGGCGAAGTCGTGCACCACCCGGCGCAGGACGTAGAGGTCGCCGTCGTCGGGGGCGGTGTCGAAGAAGGATCCGGCCTCCAGACGGCAGCGGGAGAGGACGCCGGCCTCGCGCAGGTGCTGCTCGGCGCCGCTGATCACGGACTCCCGCTCGACCAGCACCCCCTTCGCAGCCGGGGCCGCGGCGAGCATCCGCGCGAGCAGCTGTCCGTGCCCGCCGCCGACGTCGACGATCGTGGCGTACGGCGTGAAGTCGTACGCCGCCTCGACCGTCGGCCAGTCGAGCGCGGACAGGCGGGTCATCGCGTCGTTGAAGATCCCCGCGAACTCCTCGTCCTGGTCGACGTACTCCCACATCGGCGCACCGAGAGCCGCCTCGGCGCCGGGCGTCCCGTCCTGGACCACCTGCGGCAGCTGCCCCCACACCGCCTGGTAGCGCGGGTCGCCGATCATCAGCACGACGAGCCGCATCGAGTCGGTCGTGTCGGAGCGCAGGGTCGCGCCGAGCGGGGTCAGGGCGAAACGGCCGTCGCCGCGCTCTCGGAACAGGCGGATCGCCGCGCAGGCACGGAGCAGCCGGTGGGTCGCGTCGGGGCTCGCGCCCAGCTCCGCAGCGACCTCCGTCGACGAGCGCGGGCCGGCTGCGAGGACGTCGGCGATGCCGAGCCTCGCGACGGCGTACGTCGCTTGGGTGGCCATGAAACCGGAGGTCAGCTCGAGCAGTGCGATCTCGGGCGGCACCATCCGGCGCGTGAGTGACTGCAGGCCGGTGCGGACGGCGGTCGCCGCGCGGACCACGCGGACGGGTGGAAGACGTGTCATGACGGTCACCTACAATGGTCAGCGATGCTGACCATAATGGTCAGTGGTGCTGACCAATGTCAAGGGGTGCGATGGACCTCGCCACGCTGATGTTCGTGTCCTACCGGGCCATGGACGACCGCGTCGTCTCCGCCATGCGGGAGGCCGGGTACGACGTCACGGTCGCGCAGGCCCGGATCGCGCAGCGCATCGCGGACGAGGGCTCGCGCCTGACCGAGCTCGCCGAGCGCGCGCAGGTGACGAAGCAGACCGCCAGCCTCCTCGTCGCAGCCCTGGAGCAGCAGGGACTCGTCGAGCGGGTGCCCGACCCGGCGGACGGGCGGGCCCGCCTCATTCGGTTCACCCCGCGCGGCCGCGCCGCGGCGCTGCACGCGATGGAGGTCGTGATGGGCGTCGAGCGCGAGTGGACCGAGCACCTGGGACCGGAGCTCGCAGGCCAGCTGCGGGAGGCGCTCATGAAGCTGCGCGAGGTGACCGACCCCTACCGCTGACCTCTCAGAAGTCCGTCGTCCCGCGCAGCCACCGGGGTCGACCGTCGGGGTCGTAGAGCCGGCGATAGGCCAGCCCCGCCCACCGGGCCGTGCGGCCCGACACCGGTGGCGGCACGTGGAGGCGTACGCGGCTGCCGGGCGCCCCCACCCGTTCGTGCCACAGCGCCAGGGCGCCGTCGAGGTCGGTGAACCGGTCGTCGTCCTCGGGGAGGCCGAGGTGCTCGGCCCACAGCGAGGCCCGCACGGACCGCGGCAGCTCGCCGTCGGGATCGACGACGGCGCAGGTGAGCTCGGAGTCGTGGGTCCACGAGCGCAGGTTGAGGTTGTCCGAGCCGATCGTCATCCACTCGTCGTCGACCACGCACACCTTGGCGTGCACGTAGATCGGCGTGCCGGCGTGGTTCTCCAGGTCGAACATCACGAAGCGCTCGCCGCCCGCCGCGCGCAGGCGGTCCCACGCGAGCCGCTGGCCGTACAGCATCGGCGGACCGCCCACCCGGTTGTCCTCCTCCGGATAGCGCGGGACGACGGCGATGACGCTCAGTCCGGGCTCGCGCTCGAGGGCCTCGGCGAGGGTGGTGGCCACGAGATCGGACCAGAAGTACTGGTCCTCGATGTAGATCAGGCGCCGCGCCCGCTCGAACGCGCGTGAGTAGGCCCGGGCGATGGAGCGCTCCCCGTCGGGGGCGAACGGGTAGACCGGGCGCTTGGCCGCATAGGTGCGCAGGAGCTGCACCTGGTGGCGGCCGGCCTCGGGTGGCGGGTCCCAGCGCTCGGGGAGCGGCTCGGGGTGACGCGGCATCCGGACGATCCGCTGGGCCAGGAGGCGGTAGGGGTTGCGGTGGTCGAGGGGCGTCGCGTCGTCCCAGCGCTCGGCGAACGTGTCGAGGACGTGCGCGACCGCAGGGCCGTGGATCTCCGCCATCGCGTCGTGCCACGGCGGCCGCTCGCCGTAGCGCTCGTCCATCGGCGGAGCCTGGGGGTCGCCGGCATGGGTGGCGTCGTCGCGGCGGCCGTGGCAGAGGTCGATCCCGCCGACGAACGCCACGTCCTCCTCGGGCCGGCCCTTGTGGCGTACGACCAGCAGCTTCTGGTGGTGGGACCCGCCGCGCCGCACCCGCTCGTCCAGCAGCGCCTCGCCGCCGCACTCGTTGATGACCCGTCCGAGGTGGCTGTTCTCCTCGCCGTTGAGCCGGCCGGGGTGCGAGCGCCACATCAGCGCTCGGACCTCCACCCCTCGACCCGCGGCGGAGGACAACAGGTCCGCGACGGTCGGCCCGTCCTCGGCCATCCGCTCGTCGGCGTCACCGCGCCAGTCGGTGAAGAAGATGCGGTCGCCTGCCCCCGTCGCACCGATCACCTCGAGCAGACGGGCGAAGTAGCCGGCCCCGTGCACGCGCGGCACCACCAGGTTGCCCGACGTCCAGGGCCGCTCCGTCTCCGGCAGGAACCACTCGCTCACGCCCTCAGGCTCCCAGCAGTCGGGCCGGGCGTCGATGCCATGTCACCCCTTCAGGTCAGTGCCCGCCCTACGTGAGGTCGTGCCGGCCAGTTTTCATGCCCGAAACATTCGGCGACGTCCCCGACAACATCCGTTTCGTACCTTTCTCGGCATGACCAAGCGCCAGAGGATCGTCGTCGTCGGCCACGGCATGGTGGGCCACCGCTTCGCCCAGGCCGCGGTCGAGCGCGGCCTGACCGAGACCCACGACGTGCTCGTCCTCGGCGAGGAGCCGCGGGCGGCCTATGACCGCGTCGGGCTCACCAGCTGGTTCGGCCACGAGACCGGCGGGGACGAGGCGCTCTCGCTCCTGCCCGGCGGGGAGTACGACGACCCGCGGGTGCGGCTGGTCCTGGACAGCGTCGTCACGGAGGTCGACCGGGAGGCGCGCACGGTGACCGTGGTGTCGCCGCCCGAGGCCGTCGGTGACCTGCTGGCCCACCCCGGCGCCGTCAGCATCCACGAGTACGACGTCCTGGTGCTCGCCACGGGCGCGGCGCCTTTCGTCCCTCCGGTCGAGGGGCGCGGCAAGGACGGCTGCTTCGTCTACCGCACCATCGAGGACCTGGAGGCGATCAAGGCCGCGAGCCTGACCGCCACGAGCGGCGTCGTCATCGGTGGCGGGCTGCTCGGGCTCGAGGCCGCCAACGCCCTCGTGCAGCTGGGGCTGAGCACCAACGTCGTCGAGATGGCACCGCGGCTGATGCCCGTGCAGCTCGACGCGGCGGCCGGCACGACGCTGGTGCGCCACATCGAGCGGCTCGGGGTGAAGGTCCACACGGGCGTCCTGACAGAGGCGATCGAGGGCGACGACGCCGTCTCCGGCCTGCGTGTGAGGCAGGCCGGCACGGAGGAGGGCGCGCCGACGACGACGATCGACGCGCAGGTCGTCGTCTTCTCTGCCGGCATCCGGCCCCGCGACGCCCTGGCCCGTGAGGCCGGGCTGGACACCGCCCCGCGCGGCGGCGTGCTCGTCGACGAGCAGTGCCGCACGAGCGACCGGTCGATCTTCGCGATCGGCGAGTGCGCCGCACCCGGCGGGACGATGTACGGCCTGGTCGCCCCCGGCTACGCGATGGCGGAGGTGGTCGTCGACGCACTCCTCGACGGTCCCGGCACGTTCACCGGCGCCGACATGTCGACCAAGCTCAAGCTCCTCGGGGTCGACGTGGCCAGCTTCGGCGACGCGTTCGCCACCACCGACGGCGCGCTCGAGCTGACGTACGCCGACGCGGTCAGCGGGGTCTACAAGAAGCTCGTCATCGCCGAGTCGGACGCTGGGGACGGCTCGTTCCGGCTCCTCGGCGGCATCCTGGTCGGCGACGCGTCGGCGTACGGCATCCTCCGGCCGATGGTGAGCAGCGGGCTCGCGCTCCCCGACAACCCCGAGCAGCTCATCCTCCCGGCCGGCACCGGCGCGCCGCTCGGGATGCCCGACGAGGCCCAGGTCTGCTCCTGCAACGACGTCACCAAGGCCGACATCCTGCACGCGGTGACGGAGGAGGGCTGCGAGGACGTGGCTGCCGTCAAGGCGTGCACCCGCGCAGGCAGCACCTGCGGCTCCTGCGTCCCGACGGTCAAGAACCTCATCGAGGAGCACTTCGCCAGCATCGGCAAGGTCGTCGACAAGGGTCTGTGCGAGCACTTCCGGCTCAGCCGCCAGGAGCTCTTCGACGTCGTCGCGGTCCACGGCTACCGCCGCTTCGACGACATCGTCGAGGCCCACGGCACCGGGCGCGGTTGCGACATCTGCAAGCCCGCGATCGCGAGCATCCTGGCCAGCCAGACCAGCACCCACATCCTCGAGCCGACGACGGTCGCCCTCCAGGACACCAACGACGCCTACCTCGCCAACATCCAGCGCAACGGCACCTACTCGGTCGTCCCGCGCATCCCCGGCGGCGAGATCACGCCCGAGAAGCTCATCGTCATCGGCGAGGTGGCCCGCGACTTCGACCTCTACACCAAGATCACCGGCGGCCAGCGGATCGACCTGTTCGGCGCCCGGATGGAGCAGCTGCCCGCGATCTGGCGCCGCCTCGTCGACGCCGGCTTCGAGTCCGGCCACGCCTACGGCAAGTCGCTGCGCACGGTGAAGTCGTGCGTCGGCTCGACGTGGTGCCGCTACGGCGTGCAGGACTCCGTCGGCCTCGCGATCGCGCTCGAGCTGCGCTACCGCGGCCTGCGCAGCCCCCACAAGCTCAAGGGTGGCGTCAGCGGCTGTGCCCGCGAGTGCGCGGAGGCGCGCGGCAAGGACTTCGGCGTCATCGCGACCGAGAAGGGCTGGAACCTCTATGTCGGCGGCAACGGCGGCGCCAACCCTGCCCACGCGCGGCTCCTCGCCGGTGACCTCTCCACCGAGACCCTCGTCAGCTATCTCGATCGCTTCCTCATGTACTACGTCCGCACCGCCGACCGGCTCCAGCGCACGTCGACGTGGATCGAGCAGCTCGAGGGCGGGCTCGACCGGGTCCGCGAGGTCGTCGTCGACGACGCGCTCGGGCTCGGCGCCGAGCTGGAGTCCGAGATGGCGCGGCACGTGGGCGGGTACGCCGACGAGTGGCGCGAGACGCTGGAGGACCCGGAGAAGCTGGCGCGCTTCGTCTCCTTCGTCAACGCCCCTGACACCCCCGACCCGAGCATCGCCTTCACGACCGAGCGGGACCAGATCCAGCCGATCGCCCCGGCACTGATCCCGGTCGGGGCCCCGTCGTGACGACGATCTCGGAGGAGCTGCAGATGACCTGGACCGAGATCTGCTCCGTCGACGCGATCCCGCTCGAGGGCGGCGTGGCGGCGCTCGTCGGCGGGGAGGCGGTCGCGATCTTCCGCACCTACTCCGGAGAGGTCTTCGCCATCAGCAACGTCGACCCGTTCAGCGGCGCGTCCGTCCTCTCGCGCGGCATCGTGGGCAGCCGCGGCGACGTGCCGGTGGTGAGCTCGCCGATGTACAAGCAGGCCTTCGACCTGACCACCGGGCGGTGCCTCGACGACGACAGCGTCAGCGTGACGGCGTACGAGGTCTCGGTCGTCGACGGCCGGGTGCTGGTCGGAGCGGCGTCCCTCGAACCGGCGCGGGAGTCCACGTGACAGCCGCCTCCGAGCCCGCATCGCGACCTCTCGAGGGCTTCCGCATCGGCGTCACCGCCGCGCGGAAGGCCGACGAGCAGGTCGCTTTGCTGCGCCGTCGCGGAGCCGAGGTCGAGTGGGCCGCCGCGCTGTCGCTGGAGCCCAACCACGTCGAGGTCGGCGAGCTGCTCGCTGCGACCAAGGAGGTCCTCGCCGGCCCCGTCGACCTCTTCCTCGCCACGACCGGGATCGGGATGCGGACCTGGCTCGACGCCGCCGCCGAGGCCGGGTTGTACGACGACCTGGTGGCCGCGCTCGGCCACTCCGAGATCCTGGCCCGCGGTCCGAAGAGCGTCGGCGTGCTCCGCCGGCACGGGCTGCGCGAGCTGTGGGCCCCGGAGTCGGAGTGCTTCGAGGACGTCCTCGCCCACCTGCGCGGGCGCGACCTCACCGGCAAGCGGATCGTGGTGCAGGAGCACGGCCAGTCGCTCTCGATGTCGGCACACGCGCTGCGCCGGCAGGGCGCCGAGGTCGTCACGGTCCCGATCTACCGGGTGGCGTCCGCCGACGACCCGGAGCCGATGTTCGGCCTGATCGACCTCATCGCCGACTGCAAGCTCGACGCGGTGACGTTCACCTCCGCGCCGGCCGTGGCGGCGCTGATGGAGGCGGCCTTCTCGGTCGGCCGGCGCGACGACGTCATCTCGGCCTTCCAGTCCGACGTCGTCGCCGCGTGCGTCGGTCCGGTCACCGCTGCCGCGTTCGAGATGTGGGGCGTCCCGACGATCGTCCCCGAGCGCTCGCGCCTGGCCGGTCTGGTCAAGCAGCTGGAGACCGAGCTGCCGACCCGCCGAGACGGCGTCGACGTACGCCTCGCGGACGGGCGGACGCTCATCGTGCACACCGACTCGTTGCTGCTCGACGGCGTACCGGTCGAGCTGTCGCCGGCGCCCGCGTCGGTGCTGATGGCGCTGCTGGTCAACCCCGGGCACGTTGTCTCCCGCCGTGCCCTGCTCGCCGCGCTCCCGAGCGGTCAGGCCGGCTCCGAGCACGCCGTCGAGATGGCGGTCGCGCGGCTGCGCGCCGCGATCGGGACCAAGGCCGTGCTCACCGTCGTGAAGCGGGGATATCGGCTGGCGGTCGGCTGACGTTGGCGGTCATTCGGCGGCCGGCGGCTACTCCTGGATGGCGCGGCGACTGGTCTGCCAGGCGGCGACCTGGGCGCGGGACGCGAAGCCGGTCTTGTTGAAGATGTTCTGCACGTGGGTCTCGACTGTGCGGACGGAGAGAACGAGCCGTTCCGCAATCTCCCTGTTGCTGAGTCCCTCGGTCAGGAGCTGGACGACGTCCGCCTCCCGCGGGGTGAGCTGGGCATACGCCTCGCCGTCGAGTCGCTGAGGGGCGCGGGCGCTGGTCTGCGGGCGCTTCCCCAGCACGACTGCGAGGGCGTCGTCGACGGTGCCCTCGCGACCCCTGCGGTACGCCCTGTCGTACTCCTCTTCTCCCAACGCGTCTCGGCACCTGCGCCGAGCGGCGGAGAGCGCTGTCGCCCAGGGATCCATGTCGAGCAGCGAGCCGCCCGCGTCCCGCCAGAACTCGTCGCAGACGCCGAACAAGTAGGTGGCCAGCTTGTCGTCGCCATGGGCGCCGGCCAACGCGAGATGGTTCAACGCAGTGACGCATCCTCGGACGTCGGGGATCTCCCTGAGATTGACCAGTGCGTCAGTGACGGCCGCCTCGATCGTCGTCGGGTCACTTGCCAGCCACGAGAAGAACCCCTCAGCCAGCAGGGTCCAGCCGAGCCACCAACGCTCACCTGTGCGGCGGCAGATGGTGAAGCTTTCCGTGAAAGCGCGTCCGGCGCCCTCGCCATCGCCGGAGAGCATGTGGAAGAAGGCGACGCAGAACCAGGCGTACGCCGCCTCCCCGGAGTCATCGCCAGCCTCTCTCCTCGCCAGGGCCAATGCCTGCTCGAGCAGCGGCAGGGCGGAGGAATCTCCCTGCTGGGCCCGGACCATGCCGCTGTGCTGGTAGACCCGGGACGTCCATTCAGGCGCGTGCTCGTGGACGAGGTCGAGGGCGGCCATGGCGGCACCCGCGGACTGCTCTGCGAGCCCCAGGACGGAGGACACCCACGACATCGCGGCGAGCGCATGGACCCGCTCGCGGCTGGGGTGCGGGTCCGCGTCCAGGAGCCTGGCGAGCCACGCCGCGCCCTCGCGTTGCGTTCCCGAGAGCCAGAAGTGGCAGAGGTCCGCGGCGAGGAGCTGCCCGGTCCGGAGGTGCTCCGGGTGGTCGAGGCTGAACTGGAGCGCCGCGCGGATGTTCGGCAGCTCCGCGTTCATCCGGGCCACCCACATGGGCTGCTCGGGACCGAACCATCCGCGCTCGAACGTCGCCCCCAGCTGCGCGTAGTACGCCAAGTGCCGGGACCGAAGCTCCTCTTCCGACAGGGGGACTTCTCCGCCGATGCCGTGCTGGTCGCGGAGCAGCTCCAGACCGTAGTCCCGGAGAGACTCCAGCATCCGGAAGCACCTGCGCCCGCCGAGTGTCTGAACCAGCAGGATCGACTTGTCCACGAGCCCGAAGACCACCGTGGGGATGTCGTCCTCCTCGATCGCGTCCCCGCCGCACACGGCCTCGATCGCGTCGAGCTCGAAGTCGGCCGTGAACACCGAGAGCCTGCTCCACAGCCTGCGTTCGGGCTTGGTGCACAGCTCGAAGCTCCATTCGACCGTGTGGCGCAGGCTTCGCCGCCGTCCTGCCCCTCCCGTGTTGAGGAGGGCGAACCGGCTGTCCAGGCGCTTGGTGAGGTCCCGTGGTGACAACGACCGGAGCTGCGCGGCGGCCAGCTCCAGGGCCAGCGGGAGCCCATCCAGACGGCGGCAGATCTGGACCAGGTCAGCCAGGTTGTGCTTGTCGAGCTCAAATCGCTGGTCCGCGGCGCGCGCCCTGTCGAGCAGAAGCGTGAGAGCGGGGGAGTCCGCTGCACTGGCGAGCGTGTCGGCGCCGTCGGGCGGCAGCCCCAGCGGCATGACGGCATAGACAAGCTCGCCGGGCACGCTGAGGATCTCCCGGCTGGTGGCCAGCACGTGCAGCCTGGGCGCTGCACGGAGGAGATCTTCCAACAGGCCCGAGCACGTCTCCAGGACGTGCTCGCAGTTGTCGACCAGGAGCAGCAGCTCGCGGCCCGACAGGAAGGCGGCGAGCGCGTCCTCCGGAGCGCGGGCGGACTGTTCAGGCACCCGCAGGCTGCCCGCTATCACCTCGGCGACGTTCGCCGGGTCGCTCACCGACGCCAGCTCGACCAGCCAGACACCGCCGTTGAAGGCCCGGCTGACAGTCTCGGCGATCTGCAGCGCCAGCCGGGTCTTGCCCACCCCTCCGGGTCCGGTCAGCGTCACGAGCCGGGACCGCGTGAGCAGCTGGCGGCCTTCGACGACCTCGAGGCGGCGCCCGACGAACGAGCTCAACTCGGTCGGGAGGTTGCCAGATGGCCGCCTGCTCGCCATCTCGCCATGCTAGTGGAGGCTCTCCCATGAGATGGGTCTTTCGCCGGCGCAGCGCGCTTCCGAGTGGTCATGCCGGCTCCGAGCCCCTACCTTCTTGGACGGTGTCCAAGAAGGGGGATCGGATGTCAGTGCAGTCCCAGGCCGGCGCGGAGAGCAAGGCACGACCGGGCCGGGCCGCTGCTCCACGATCGGGTCGAAGGTCGCCGAGGCTCCTCCTCGCCTCGGCTCTCGTCGCCTCCGCCGTCGCCGCTGTGCCCGCCTCCGCCCAGGCGCCGAGCGCCTTGACCACCGCCGACGGGGTCCTCTACCAGAGCTGCGTCCGGCACCCGGTGTCGTACGCCGCGAACCCGCGCTCCGGGAACTGGTCGCTGCACCTCTCCACCACGCGTAGCGACGGCTCGCCCGGGCCGTTCGTCAGCCTGTCCTCCCACCTGGGTGACCAGTCCGCCGGGAGCACGACCCTGGACTTCTGTGGCTACGGCGACACGGCGGGTGTGTACGCCCCAGGCCGCTACACGCTCGCTGCAACGCTCAGCTGGGTCGACCCCGGCGGCATCACGCACACCGAGCAGCTGCCCTCCGCGGACTTCACGATGGCCAAGCCGCAGACCCGCACCACGCTCACCCTGTCCGACCGCACCCCGAAGCCCGGACAGCCGATCCGGTTCCGCGTGTCGGTGAAGGTCCAATCGCCGACGGGCTGGATGCGGGTGCCCGACGCCGCCCTGCCGCTGCGGCTCCGGGTGCTGGCGCGAGGGCCCGGCGAGAGGACGTTCAGGCCGCTGCGCGGGGGCGCGGGCGTCTACGACTACGGCGGCACCTGGTCGCGGAAGTTCCGCTGGCTGGGCACCCTGCCGCGTGCGCAGTTCGAGGCGGAGACCCGCGGCAACGACCTGCTCGCGGAGTCCACCTCGAAGGTCGTCCGCGTGACCACCGTCTACCGTGACGCGAGCTCGGGCTGAGGCAGCTCCGGCTCGGGCAACGACGGGTCGCGGCGGTGGGGGACCAGCGCGAGGGCTGCGACCACGGCGCCGGCGATCGACACCAATGCGGCGAAGACGAGACCAGGCCGGAAGGCGTCCAGCATGCCTTCGGGTGACGTAGCGCCGTCGGCGCCCGACGCGATCACGGCTGTGGTCACGGCGAGGACGATGGCGGCCCCGACCTGCATGGAGGTCTGGAGGACGCCGGCCGCCAGGCCCTGCTCGTCGTCGTCGACGCCAGCGGTCGCCTGGATGTTGATCGCGGGGAACCCGATCCATCCGACCCCGATGAGGAGCACCGCCGGCAGCAGCATCGTCAGGTAGGACGGAGAGGTGTCCAGCCTCAGGAACAACAGGTAGCCGATCGCCATCACGGCCATGCTGACCGCGATGATCCGGGCGGTGCCGAACCGGTTGACCAGCTTGTCGGAGAACACCGCGGAGGCGGCGACCATCAGGCCGACGGGCAGCAGGGCGAGCGCCAGCTTCAGCGGTGACCAGCCCAAGGTGTCCTGGAGGTACAACGTCACGATGAACTGCCAGCTGAAGTAGGAGCCGGCCACGGCGACGATGGCGAGGCTCGCGCGGACCAGCGAAGCCTTGCGGAGGATGCCCAGCCGGATCAGCGGGTGCTTGACCCGACTCTCGGCGAGCACGAACAGCGCGACCAGGGCTGCCGCGAGCGCGAACGATGCGACGGTTCGAGCCGACGCCCAGCCGACCTCGGGAGCGGTGACGACGGTGTAGACGAGCAGCAGCATCGCCCCGGTGGAGAGAGCAGCGCCCAAGAGGTCGTGACCGCCGCCTTCCGCGGGCTTGTCCTTGGGGAGCAGCACGTACGCGGCGGCCAGCGCGGCCAAGGCGATCGGCACCGGCAGCAGGAACGTCCAGCGCCAGCCGACCCCAGCCATCAAGCCGCCGAAGAGCAGGCCGGAGGAGTAGCCCCCTGCGCCGAAGACCGTGTAGATCGACAGCGCCTTGTTGCGGGCCGGTCCCTCAGCGAAGCTCGTGGTGATGATCGAGAGTCCGGTGGGGGCGGTGAAGGCGGCGGCCAGGCCCTTGATGAACCTGGTGAGGATCAGGAGTGGCCCGCTGTTGACCAAGCCTCCGGCAAGCGACGCGACCGTGAACACCGCGAGTGCGATGAGGAAGACCTTGCGTCGCCCGAAGAGGTCTGCGGTGCGGCCACCGAGCAGGAGCAGGCCGCCGTAGCCGAGGATGTAGCCGCTGACGAGCCACTGCAGGGACGAGGTCGACAGATCGAGCTCGGCGCCGATCGAGGGCAGGGCGACGCCGATCATCGAGACGTCGAGGCCGTCGAGGAACAAGACGATGCAGAGGGTGATCAGCATTGCCCAGACGCGGGGGCTCCAGGTGAAGGAGCTCGTGGTGGGAGGAGTGGTGGTCTGCGTGGTTGGTGAAGTCACCCGACGCACACTTCCATGCGTACGCATTGAATGCAAGCGCAATTAATGCGCTTGCATCGACATGAGGCTGGCGTTATCCTGCCGCCATGGCAGAACGACCCGTAGCCTCCTCGGCTCGCGAGACTTCCGCGGCCCTCGTGGAGGAGTGGCGCGAGCTGCTGGACCGGCATGCAGCGGTGAGCTGCGCGATGGAGAAGGCCCTCCAGGACGAGCACGCGATCGGGCTGAGTGAGTTCGAGACGCTCGAGCGCGTCGTCGACGCGAACTGCGGGAAGTACCGCATGAGCGACCTCGCGCGCGACATCCACCTCAGCCAGAGCGCCCTCTCGCGAGCGGTCGCGCGGCTGGAGAGGGACGGCCTGGTCGGCCGGGACATGTGCATCGAGGACCGGCGCGCCGTCTTCGTCTGCCTCACCGACAAGGGGAAGCAGGTCTACGAGCAGGCACTGCCCACACACCGGGCTGTGCTGAGTCGAGCCTGGGACTCCTAGCGCGCGTTATCCAGTGGCAGTCCGGGGCCTTGGTTCCTACGCTGCCGGGATGGCCGCACGACTGCACGCGCTCACCGTTCGCGCCTCGGACCCCCAGGCGTTGGCGGCGTTCTGGGGAGAGCTGCTCGGGTGGGAGCGCGCTCCGGAGGGCGTCGTCCTGCTCCCCGACGCCGACACACCCTTCCGGCTCGCCTTCGTCCCCACGGACGAGCCGAAGGCCGGGCTCAACCAGATCCACTTCCACCTGACCAGCAACTCGGCCTCACAGGCAGACACGGTGGCCCGTGCCCTCGGCCTGGGCGCATCCCACCTCGACGTCGGCCAGCTGCCGGACGAGGACCACGTCGTGCTGGCCGATCCCGACGGCAACGAGTTCTGCGTGATCGAGGCGGGCAACAACTGGCTCGCCGGCACCGGCTTCCTCGGCGAGGTCGCGGCCGACGGCACGCGGGACGTCGGAATCTTCTGGGCCGCCGCGCTCGGCTGGCCGCTGGTGTGGGACGAGGACGGGGAGACCGCGATCGCTCCGCCGGCTGGCGGTTTCAAGATCGCGTGGGGCGGTCCCCCGCTCAACGAGTACGCCGGCCCGCGCCGGATCTACGTCGAGCTGGTCGCTGTCGGTGCGCTGGACGCCGAGGTCGAGCGGCTGGTGTCCCTCGGCGCGCGTGAGGTCGAGTGGCGGGGCTCCGAGGTCGAGATGGCCGACCCGGACGGCAACGAGCTCGTCGTGCGGACGACCGGCTGACGCGCGAACTGGGGTATGGCTATGGCCGCTCAGCACCCGTCATGCCGAGCGCCGAGCGGCCCTGGGTCCGCTCGAGCCAGTTGATGGTCGCGTGTCCCTGTTTCGGACGCCGCTACGCGCTCGGGTGAACGCCCGCCTGGACTTCGTGCGCGTCGAGAGCGGCGGCGGTCAGGCTGTTCGCGATGTGGGAGAACATCAAGCTCTGAGCAGCCTCAGCGTCCCGATCCTTCACCAGTGCCACGAGACGGTGATGCTCGTCGAAGTCGCGCGTGCGCGGCTCGCCTCCTGGTGGGAGCTCGAGACCAGCGCGGCGGTAGCGATCAGACTTGTCCCACAGGTCGTTCAGCATGCGAACCATGACGGTGTTGTGCGAGGCGGTGAACAAGGCCTCGTGGACCTCGCGGTGCGCCGCCAGTGCCACCTCACCCCACTCTCGCGTCACCGGGAGCAGGTTCTCGAGGGCGGCGTCCATGCGGGCGATGTCCGCATCGGTACGGCGTACAGCTGCCAGTGCCACCGCAGCGGGTTCGAGCGCCTGGCGTGTCTCGAACAGCTGGCGAGCCTCCACGAAGTCCATCGCCGCCACTCGGGCGTTGCGATGCCCCTCGAGCAGGACGAGCCCCTCACCGCTCAGGCGACGGATGGCCTCGCGGAGCGGGGTGATGCTGATGCCCATCGAGGCGGCGAGCTCGTACTGGGCGAGGGCGGATCCCGCCTCCAACGAGCCGTCCAGGATCTGCTGGCGGATCTGCGCGTAGGCCACGTCCGCCTTGCTCGTGAAGGTGTACGTGGTCACGCGAGCAGCATGACACATGTTTCTTATAAGTCGGTTTGCGCGGTGGGCATCGCGACGCCTAGGGTGTCGTATCCAATATCTTATAAGTTACGAGGAAGGGTGCCGGATGCGCATCGTCTCCGCCCATGAAGGCGTCATCCCCATCAGCTCGTCGATGAGCAACGCCTTCATCGACTTCTCCACCATGGACTGCTCGATCCTCGCGCTGGTCAGCGACGTGGTCGTCGACGGGAAGCCGCTCGTCGGCTACGGCTTCAACTCCAACGGTCGCTACTCGGCCGGGGAGATCCTTCGCCGCCGGATCCTGCCCCGCTTGATGGATGCTCCTGAGGGCGCGCTCCTCGACGAGGCGGGGGACCTCTCGCCGTCGTTCGCCTGGGAGGCGATGATGCGCAACGAGAAGCCCGGTGGCCACGGGGAGCGCTCGGTGGCGGTCGGCGTGGTCGACATGGCGTTGCACGACCTGGCCGCCAAGGTCGCGGGCGTCCCGCTCTACCGCTGGATCTCCGACCACTACGGCGACGGCGACCCCGACGATTCCGTCTTCGTCTACGCCGCCGGCGGCTACTACGCCCCGGGCAAGAGCGACCGCGACCTCCAGGACGAGATGCGCCGCTTCCTCGACGCGGGCTACGACGTCGTCAAGATGAAGATCGGCGGCGCCCCGCTCGCGGAGGACCTGCGGCGCATCGAGGCCGTCCTGGAGGTCCTCGGCGGGGACGGATCACGGCTCGCCGTCGACGTCAACGGTCGCTTCGACCTCGACACCGCGCTCGAGTACGCAAGGGCGCTCGACCCCTACGACCTGTTCTGGTACGAGGAGGTCGGCGACCCGCTCGACTATCGTCTCAACGCGACCCTCTCCGAGCAGTACAAGAACCCGATCGCGACCGGAGAGAACCTCTTCTCGCTGCAGGACGCGCGCAACCTCGTCCGGTACGGCGGCATGCGGCCCGACCGCGACTACATCCAGATCGACCCGGCGCTCAGCTACGGGCTCGTCGAGTACAGGCGCATCCAGGACATGCTCTCCCAGCACGGCTGGTCGTCGCGTCGCTGCATCCCGCATGGGGGCCACCAGTTCTCCCTGCACATCGCTGCTGCCCTCAAGCTCGGCGGCAACGAGTCCTACCCGGGTGAGTTCCAGCCCACTGGCGGGTTCGCCGACGACGCGGTCGTCGAAGGCAGCCGGGTCGCCCTCGACGACCGGCCCGGCATCGGCTTCGAGGGCAAGGCGAACTTCCTCGAGGTCCTCCGCGAGCTGCACGAATAGGTATCGCGGGCATCCGAGCGCCTACCCCCGCTCGAGCTCCACGGCCTCCGGCGTGTGGAGCCGCACCATGAACCGCCCCGCGTGCGCCGGCACGGAGGCCCGGGTCAGCCGCGAGACCACCACCATCGTGGCGAGCGAGGCAGGCACGCTCCAGGCCGCGGGCTGCCCGAGCAGGGCGGCGGTCCAGCCGGTCGAGGATGACGTCGCGAGCGTCCAGGCGACCGCGGCCCCTGATCCCAGGCCGCCGACCAGCAGCCCGGCCACCGCGCCTCGAGGAGTGAGCCCCCGCCACCAGATGCCGAGCATCAGCAGCGGTGCGAAGGTCGACGCCGTGACGGCGAAGGCCAGCCCCACGGTCCGCGCAACCGCGACGTCCTGGGCCGGCAGCGACATCAGCAGTGGTACGACGACCGCGATGGCCGCCGCGACGCGGAAGGCTGCCACCCCACCGAGCCGTCGCGTGCCCCACCGCCGCCCGGTCACGTCCTGGGAGAGCACCCCCGCGACGGCGATGGTCAGCCCCGAGCTGGTCGAGAGGAAGGCGGCGAAGGCGCCCGCGGTCACCAGTCCGGTCAGCATCGAGCCCAGCAGCCCGGGGACCATCAGCTGCGGCAGCTCGAGCACGAGGACGTCGGCCCGGCCGTCGGCGAGGTCGGGGGCGTAGATGCGGCCGAGCGCGCCGTACAACGGGGGGAGCACGTAGAAGATGCCCAGCAGCGCGAGGACCGCCAGGGTCGTACGACGGGCAGCGCGGCCGTCGGGGTTGGTGTAGAACCGCACGACCACGTGCGGCAGCCCCATCGTGCCGAGGAAGGTCGCGACGATCAGGGAGTACGTCGTGTAGAGCCCGATGCCGCCGCCGGGGGAGGCCAGCGGGATCGACCACGACGCCGGCGCCGCGCCGGTCGGGTCGACCGCGCCGTCGCTGGCCCAGACGGCGATGAGGACGAAGGCGGGGATGAGCAGCGCGGTCAGCTTCAGCCAGTACTGGAAGGCCTGGACGAAGGTGATCGACCGCATGCCGCCGGGGCTGACCGACGCGAGCACGACGAGCGCGACCACCAGCGAGCCGGCCCACGGAGGGGCGCCGATGGTCGACCGCAGCGTGACGCCGGCGCCCTGGAACTGGGGCAGCAGGTAGAGCCAGCCGATGCCGACGACCAGCACCGAGCAGAGCTTGCGCACGCCGCGCGAGCCCAGCCGCGCCTCGGCGAAGTCGGGCAGCGTGTAGGCACCCGAGCGCCGGAGGGGTGCGGCCACGAGGACCAGCAGGACGAGGTACCCGGCGGTCCAGCCGACGGGATACCAGAGCATCTCCGCGCCGAACGTCAGCAGCAGCCCCGCGACCCCGAGGAAGGACGCGGCGGAGAGGTACTCGCCGCCGATCGCGCTGGCGTTGAGCCGCGGACGGACGGTGCGGGAGGCGACGAAGAAGTCGCTGGTGGTGCGGGAGATCCGCAGCCCCCAAGTGCCGATCGCGAGGGTGGCGATCGAGACGAGCACGACCGCGACGACGCCGGGCACGATGTCGGTGTTCATGCGAAGCTCACGACCCGGCGTCCTCGTCCGGAAGCACCGTCCCGACGAGGTCGGCGAAGTCGCGCTCGTGCCCCTCTGCGCGGCGGAGGTAGAACCAGCCGAGCAGCAGCAGCCACGGATAGGTCAGCACGCCGAGCAGCAGCCAGGCCAGCGGCAGCGGACCGACGCGGACGTCGCCGAGCTCGGGGAAGACGTGGAAGGCCAGTGGCAGGAGCCCGAGGGTCAGTGCCAGCGCGACCAGCACCCGTACGGCGAGCATGAGCTGCTCGCGCAGCAGCGATCGCATGAAGACCTCACCCAGAGCGGTCTCCGCGTCGATCTCCCGCGTGCCGGCAGACCGTACGGCGTCCGCGCGCCGCCGCGGCGGACCGGTCACCCGCACCCGTGGGGGAGGCGGGTCGCTCATGAAGTCTTCCTGGTCAGCACCGACCGCAGCTCACGCGTGTGCCGTCGGCTCACCGGCAGCTCGATGCCCCCGATCACGACGCTCACCCGACCGCCCTCGCTGCGCACCTCCTCGACGTGGGGGAGCGCGACGAGGACTGAGCGGTGGATCCGTACGAAGCCGGCCGACGCCCACTGCTCGGCGAGCGAGCTGAGCGGCGTCCGCACGAGGTGCGAGCCCTCGGCGGTGTGCAACCTCGCGTAGTCGCCCTGGGCCTCGACGTGGGTGATCTCCGAGCGGTTGATGAAGCGCGTGACCCCGCCGCGCTCGACGGGGATCTGTACGTCGCCGGACGGGACTGGACCGCCCGCCTCCACCACCCGGCGTACGGCCTCGGCGAGGCGCTCCTCGCGCACCGGCTTGAGGACGTAGTCGACGGCGCGCAGCTCGAAGGCCGCGACCGCGTGCTCCTCGTGGGCGGTCACGAACACGACCGGCGGCGGCTGCTTGAAGCGCGACAGGACCTGCGCGAGGTCGAGGCCGGTGAGGCCGGGCATCTGGATGTCGAGGAAGACCGCGTCGACCTCCTCGGCCTGCAGCACCCGGAGCGCGTCGGTCGCGGAGTCGCTGCCGCGGACCTCGCCGATGCGTGGGTCGCGGCCGAGGAGGAACACCAGCTCGTCGAGGGCGGGGCGCTCGTCGTCGATGACGAGGACCTTCAGAGGGACGGGCGTCATCTCGGGGTCCCCGTTCGGACCGCAGCGAAGCGAGGATTCGAATGGGGTGAGCTCATACCTGGACTCCGGGGGCGAACTTCGGCACCCGCACGATGACCTTCGTGCCGGCGCCGGGAGCGGTCTCGACCACCAGACCGTAGTCGTCGCCGTAGGCGTTGCGCAGCCGCGCGTCGACGTTGCCCAGCCCAACCGAGTCCATCGAGGCGTCGCCGGCCAGCGCCCGCCGCACCCGCTCGGGGTCCTCGCCGGTGCCGTCGTCCTCCACCTCCAGGACGCACTCCTGGTCGAGGTCGCGGGCCGTGATCGAGAGCCGGCCCACGCCGTCCTCCTTGTCGGCGCTGGCCTCCAGCCCGTGGCGTACGGCGTTCTCGACCAGAGGCTGGATGCAGAGGAACGGCACGGCGACCGGCAGCACCTCCGGCGCGATCTGCAGGGTGACCTGGAGCCGGTCGCCGAAGCGGGCCTGCTCGAGCAGGAGGTAGCGCTCGACCGACCGGAGCTCCTCGGCGAGCGTCGTGTACTCGCCGTGGCGGCGGAAGGAGTAGCGGGTGAAGTCGGCGAACTCGAGCAGCAGCTCGCGGGCGCGGTCGGGGTCCGTACGCACGAAGCTGGCGATCGCGCCGAGCGAGTTGTAGATGAAATGTGGGCTGATCTGGGCCCGCAGCGCGCGCACCTCGGCCTCCATGAGACGGGTCCGCGAGTTGTCCAGCTCGGCCAGCTCGAGCTGCCCGCTCACCCACGACGCCACCTCGTCGGCGGCGCGGACGAGGCCGCCGGTCGTGTGCGGCGCCCCCACGACCAGCGCCCCGACCAGGGTGTCGTCGACGACCAGCGGGCTGACGATCGCCTGCCGCACCTGGCACCCGCCGTCGTCACACACCAGGGTCCGCTCGTCGACGATCATCGTGCGCCCGGTCTCGGCGACCTGGCCGATCGTGGGCGGAAGCTGCGCGCGGTGGTGGGAGCCGAGGCCGTCCCAGGCGAGGAGGCCGCTGGTGTCGCCCAGCCCGGCCGCCGGGGTGCCGAGCAGCGCCCGCAGGTGGCGTACGGACCGCTCGGCGCTGGCCGAGGTCAGTCCCTCGCGCAGCGCCGGGCTGGCGAGCGAGGCGTTGTGCAGCGCGCGGAAGGCCGCGCGGTCGGCCTCGCCGCCCAACGACGTACGCCGCCACCTCCACATGGCGCGACCCTAGTCGCGATCAGCGCTCGCAGCGCTGCTCCCGCTCGGCGACGCACCGGTCGCGGCCCTTGGACCCGTCGACCCGGTCGAACCCGCGGCCACCGATCAGGGTGTCGGCCGCCGCGTGGCCGTCGATCACGTCGGGCCCGCCGCCGCCATGGATGTGGTCGCGACCGTCGCCGCCGTCGATCGTGTCCCCGGCCGCGTTGCCGTGGATCCGGTCGTTGCCGCCGCGCCCCTCGATCTCGTCAGTGCCGGACCCGCCGAGCAGCCGGTCAGCACCCTGCCCACCTCGCAGGTGGTCGGCGGCGGGGCCGCCGAGCATCTCGGTCCGCGCCTGGCAGTCGAAGATGTAGAACTCGAAGTAGCCGTCGTAGACGTTGCGCAGGCGGTCGCGGCCGGCGTGGCCGCGCAGGTTGCCCACGCACCCGGCGAAGGACAGGTTGTTGCCACGGTGGTTGCCGACCATGGTGACCTCCGGGGCCATGAGGAGGGCGTCCTGGAGTCCGGCCACCGTGCTCGACCGGCCGTCGATCACCATCACTCCCTGCTCGAGGTCGAGTGTCATCGAGCCGGTCTCGTTGGCGGCGATGAGGCCGTTCCTGCCGTCGCCGCCGTCGATGCGGCTCCCGGCGGCGATGGCGGCCGGTTCCACGACGATCTGGTCCTGACCGGCAGCGGTCGCGATGTCCAGCTTGATCGCCCCCTGCTGGGGGTGCACCTCCAGGTGGTCGTTGCCCGGGGTGCCACGGTAGGTGACGGCCTCGTCCTCGACCTGCAGGTCGAGCGCCTCGAAGGAGGAGAAGCGGGCGCTCACGTCCTGGATCCCCGGCTGTGCGGAGATGCCGCTGAGGATCCCCGTCGTCATGTCGGCGGACATCTCGGCCTCGACCGGACGTGAAGTGGTGACCAGCGTGTCCGGGCCGAGGCCACCGGTGACGAGCCCGTCGGGGGCCGTCCGCCAGGTGACGAGCGTGACCCAGTCGTTTCCTTCCCCGGTGTCGATCACGTCGCGGTTGGGCTGGCCTTCGGCGCCGGTCGTGACACTGTCGCTGCCGGCCCCGGTGCGTACGTCGTCCCGGTCCGCGTCGATGCCCTCGGCCGCCCCCGCCCCGGTGATGACGCTGTCGGCCGAGCGGCCGCCGGCGAAGGTGTCGGCTCCCGTCCCCAGGGCGACGTTGTTGTAGTAGCCGGTGGGCGAGGCGGTGGTGTCGACCACGTCGTTGCCAGCACCCGCGTCGACGCTGATCAGGTTGGCGTTGGGGCGGTCGGGGGCCAGGCAGACGAGGTCGTCACCGCCCAGCGTGGAGATGTCCGTCGACTTCCCCGACACGATCACGTCGCGTCCCTCGGTGCCGGTGACGGCCGGACCGGACCCGACGATCGTCGCGGTCTCGCCGCGACAGGTCTCGCCGGCGGCGGTGGCCGCCGTGCTCGGCGCCAGCAGGGCCAGGCCCAGCAGCGGTGCAGCGGTCAGTGACGTCGTACGACGCATGGTTCCCCCAGGAGAAGCTGTCAGCGGAAGTCGATGAGCAACATGTCGGTGTCGGTGCCGTCGCTCACGACCGGTCCCTCCTGTGACGGCTCGTCCCCGTCAGAAGGTGCCCGCTCGTCGCGGTCGGTGACCACCGCGCGGTAGCAGCGCGTGACGTAGGGGATCTGCATGCCGTCCATCCCGCGGCCGTAGGCGTCGTAGAACGCCAGCACGTCGGCGAGGTGGCGCTCGCGCTGCCCGTCGTCCATCGCCGCGAAGCTCGAGCGCGACCGGGCCAGGTCGAGGATCGACTCGCGGTTGACCTCCTGCCAGTGCTTGAAGGTCGCCTCCTCCATGAAGCCGAAGAGGTCGCTGTGCACGAGGTGCTCCGAAGACGACGTGTCGAGGTCCTGGCGGCCGAGGATGTCGCCCATCTTGCGCACCCACGGGATCCGCTCGTCGCGGCTGTTCCACACGAGCGCGAGGTGGCCGCCGGGCTTGAGGATCCGGGCGATCTCCGCCAGCGCGACCTCGTGGTCGAACCAGTGGAAGGCCTGGGCGACCACCACGACGTCGACCGAGCGGTCGTTGGCGGGGATGTCCTCCGCGGTCGCAATCTTGGCGCTCACCTCCGGCACCCTCTCGCGCAGCACCTCGAGCATCGCCTCGTCGGGCTCGGTCGCGAAGACCGCGTGCCCCTGGTCGACGAGCTGCCGGGTGAGCTTGCCGGTGCCGGCGCCGAGCTCCAGGACGACCTTGGCCTCCCCGCCCGTCAGCCACGCGACCGCCTCGACGGGATAGGACGGGCGACCCCGGTCGTACGCCGCCGCGACTGGGCCGAAGGACCGCGCGCGGTCGACGGTGGCTGGGGGCTCGGGGAGTTCGTCGCTCATCGGCCTCAGGCTACAAGCGGACCTCGCACTTGTTGGTCTTCTCCGCCTCGCACACGTCGTGGCCCCTCCGACCCCGGGCGAGGTCCTCGTCAGAACCGCCGATCAGCCTGTCCGGCCCCGGAGAGCCCCAGATGAAGTCGCGTCCGTTGCCACCCAGGAAGTGTGCGCGGCGGCCCAGGCACATCAGCTCCTCACGTTTGAAGCGACCGACCCACCTGACCTGGTCGACCCCGCCGCGCGCGTCGACCCGCGCTCGGCAGGCGTGGACCAGGATGGTGTTGGCGCGGTCGGTGCCCGTCACCTTGACGTGCTCGGCCATCACCTTGGCCTGCTCGAAACCGGGCACCGCAATGGTGACTTCGTGCGAGCGGACGCGGGTGGACAGCCGACCACGACGGAGGTCGAGGTCGGCCTCCCGCTGGTCGGTGAGGACCAGCTCGATGGCGTCGTGCCTGCCCGCCCCCGCGTCGTACGTCGTCGCGGCGCTGGGGCGCCAGGCACGGAGGACGAGGCGATCGTTGCCACGGCCGAGGGTGACGTCCTGGGTCGCGCCGCGGGGGGCCCGGTAGATGTCCATCGACAGCTCGTCGGCATAGTCGCTCCCCCGGAAGACGAAGCTGCGAGGCCCCCGGTGCGCGGTGACGTGGAAGCGGCTGAAGCCGGTGAAGGCCAGGATGAGCTGTCCGTCCACGACCGCGGTGTCGACGATGTTGTCGAGGACGAGGGACTGCGACTCCGAGGCGTCGAGACGGAGCTCGCTCCCCGCCCCGCCGTCGACAAGGCCGGCCTGCGTCCCGATGCCGTACCAGTCGAGCCTGCCGTGACCCATCATGATCCGGTCGGCATTGGGGAGCCCTGGCTGTCCGGAGACCACGATGTCGGCGCCGGAGTCGCCCGTGTCGATGTCGTCGGTCTCGACGTCAGCTATCTCGGGGAGGCTGGCCCCGGCATGGACGACGTCGAGTGCCGTGGAGCCGTCGTACTCGTCGGCTCCCGGGCCGAGGACGGTCCAAGCGCCGTGGGGGACGGTCGTGGCGTCCACGACGTCGTTGCCGGGACCCGCATCGATGAAGGGCTCCGGAGCGAAGCCCGTGACGCAGACGACGTCGTCACCGCCGAGGGCACGGACCCTCTCGGCACCGGCGCTGACGATGACGTCGTTGCCCTCGGTGCCGGTGATCCGGCCGGAGTCGTCGACCTGGGTCGGGGTGGTCGGCATGCCCTGGCACGTGGCGGCCGCGGCGCCGGCGGAGGGCGGGGGCAGGAGCGTGAGGGCGAGCAGCAGGGTGGCAGGGATGGAGGTCGTGGAGCGCATGGGACACCTCGGGGCGGGATCAGCGACAGGCTACGACTGGGACGCGTCGCCTGCCAGAGATGTTGTCGGCGCGCGGGATGAGCGTGTGACCCGGTCTGGACCGCAGCCTCAGGGACGTACCTCGCAGCTCACCATCGTCTCGGCCTGGCAGGTGTCGCGGCCCTCGCGGCCGTCGACCGTGTCGCGGCCGGGACCGCCGACGAGGTGGTCGCGGCCCCGCGATCCCGTCAGCGCGTCGTCGCCGCGCCCGCCGTCGACGAACCCGCGACGCGACCGGCAGCCAGGGTTGTCCCACTCGGTGAGCGTGGCGTCGAGGCGGACCCGGTCCGGGCCGCCGTCGGCACTGACGTCGGCCCGGCAGGCCCGGACGATGATCTCCTCGCCGGCTGGGGTGCCGTCGACCTCGGCGCGCTCCGCCGAGACGACCAGGTCCTCGAAGTCGTCGAAAGTCCGCCGGACGGTCCGCTTGCCCTCACGGGCGGTGAACCGGCCGTCGTCCAGGTCGGCGACGACGTCCTGGCGCGGCGTGGCGAGCAGAAGGCGGTCGCGCCCAGCACCGCCGTCGTACCTGCTGCGGCCGTTGCCGAAGCCGTCGGAGGCGTAGAAGTCGTTGCCTCCGCGCATGTCGACGATGCGGTCGTAGGTGTCGCGGGCCTCGACGCTGAGCCACTCGACGCCGTCGGTGCCGCGGAACCGCACGGTGCCCTTGTAGGCGAACGTCGCGAACTCGTGCGCGTCGAACCCGCTCCAGGTGGCGCTGGACGTCTCGGTGACCGCGGTCCGTCGGACGGCGTCGATCATGGCGTCGCCCGACCGGGCGGTCGTGCGGAGGGTGCTGGTGCGACCGCCGGCGAGCCTGCCGGCCGAGGTCATGAAGCCTGTCCATTGGACCATCCCGCCGTCGATCTCCACGACGTCGGGGTTGGGCTGGGACGGGGCGCCGGAGTAGACCGTGGCGACGCCCGAAGTGACCCGGACCGTGTCGGCTGCGCTGTCGGCGGACAGGAGCTCGTCGGTCCTGATCTCCTGGTCCGCACCGGAGGCACCGACGTACGAGTCCGCGCCGCTGTCGAGCTGGGTGACGGTCCCCCAGCCCGGCGTCGTCGCCTCGACCCGGTCGTCGCCCGCTCCGGCAGCCACCACGACCGTGCGCGACTCCTCCGCCACCGCGCTCGCGTCACCTGTCACGCAGATCAGGTCGTCGCCGCCGTGGGCGATCACCCGTGAGGCGCCGTCGGTGACGATCACGTCCGCACCCTCGGAGCCCTCGATGACCTGGCCCGCGGTCCCGACGGTCGTGGCGGGCTGGCCCTGGCAGGTCTCGCCGACCGCGCCCGCGCTGGCGGGCGTCAGCAGTGCCAGGCCGAGCAGCGCGGCAGCGGACAAGGTGGTGGTGCGGAACATGGTCTCCCCCGAGGTCGGTGTGCGGGCTCACGATACGTGGATGGGATGCAGCGTCCGGCCGCTCGGTTGCCGTGAACTAGCGTTTCCTCCGTGACCGACCCGCTGGTGTGGCTGACCGACCTCGAGGGGGTCCGCTCGGCCTACGCGGGCACCCGCGACGGGATCGACGTCATGCTGCGCGACCGCGGCCTGCGTCGTACGTCGCCCGAGATGACCGCGGAGTCGCTGCTGCGCGGCGCCCACGCGAGCGCCGTGCTCGAGGGATCGACGTCCACGCTCGAGCAGGTGAGGGCGGGCGAGGCGGACGAGATCGCGGCCGACTCCGTACGGCTCTCCGCCTCGATGCTGGCGCTGGCCCCGTTGCTCAAGACCGCGCCGCTGCAGGCGATCGCGCGGCTGCACACGGTCGTCGCCTCGTCGGCGCTGGGCGCCGAGGAGCTCGGTCGCCCCCGGGATCCGGCATCGGCTGACCGGCTGCGGGGAGTGGCCGAGCTGCTCCTGTCCGGGACCGAGGCGCCGGCGCTGCTGGTGGCCGCCGTCGTCCACGCCGACGTCGCGACCGCGGCACCGTTCGCCTCGCACAACGGGATCGTCGCCCGGGCGCTGGAGCGGCTGGTGCTGGTCTCGCGCGGTGTCGACGCCAAGTCGCTCGTCGTGCCGGAGGCCGGGCACCTGGCCCACCGGGAGGCGTACGAGTCCAACCTCCGCGCCTACCGCGACGGCGGCCCGCGCGGTGTGCACGCGTGGGCGCTCTACGGAGCCGAGGCGTTCGCGGCCGGCGCCGAGGCGTCACCCCTGCGCGGCTGAGCCACCGCCCCTCGCACATGCGAGCGGCACCCGCTCACGAGGATCGGGTGCCGCCGCCGACACGTGAACCGTGGCTACCAAGCGTGCATTCTCTAAGTCGCCGCCCTCGGGCAGATCCCGAATGGCTAGCACCCCATCGGATGGGTGGATCGCCGCGTGGGTACCTGGTCACGTGCTGCTTGTGGAGTTCTTGACTCATGTCTAGTCCTGCTCGGGGGCGTCCACAAGGCTTGACTTTGCCGGGGGCCGGTGCGTGACGCTCAGGCCCCGAGGGCCCGCTTGCGGCGGCTGGCCCACATGACGCCTCCAGCGGCCATCGCCCCGCCCACGGCCAGTGCCGCGAGGGTCGGCTTGGCCGCCGGGACGAGTAGTCGTCGCCGCAGCGCCACCGGACGGACGAAGGCCAGGATCGGCCAGTCGTTGGCCGTCGCGATGCGACGCAGCTCCTTGTCGGGGTTGACCGCGAAGGGGTGGCCCACCACCTCGAGCATGTGCACGTCGGTGACCGAGTCGCTGTAGGCGTAGGACTCGGCAAGGTCGTAGCCGACGGTCGCCGCGAGGTGCTCGATCGCGCGGGCCTTCTCCTGGGCGTAGGCGTAGTAGTCGATGTTTCCGGTGTACTTGCCGTCCACGATCTCCATGCGCGTCGCGATGACCCGGTCGGCGCCGAGGAGCTCGCCGATGGGCTCGACGACCTCGGTTCCGGAGGCCGAGACGATGACGATGTCGCGCCCGGCGAGGCGGTGCTCCTCGATGAGGGTGACCGCTTCGTCGAAGACGAGCGGCTCGACGATGTTGTTGAGTGTCTCGTGGACGATCTCGCGCACGGTGGCGACGTCCCAGCCGGCGCAGAGCTGCGACATGAACTGGCGCATCTTGTCCATCTGGTCGTGGTCGGCGCCGCCGGTGAAGAAGACGAACTGTGCATACGCCGAGCGCAGCATCGCGCGCCTGGAGATGAGCCCGCCGGCCTGGAACTCGCGGCTGAAGGCCAACGTGCTCGACTTGGCGATGATCGTCTTGTCGAGGTCGAAGAAGGCCGCGGTGGGGCGCGTCATGCGTTCATCGTAGGGGGCCTGCGCGCGCGGATCGTGGTCCAACTGCTGTCCACAGGCGCGCTGCGACAGGGGTTGTCCACACGCCTTGAAGCTCCCGGTGGCCGGCGTCGGTGGAGCCGTCGACGCTCGTCCGCATGCCCGTCCTCCTCGTGACCCGCTCGTCTGCTCTCCACGACGCTGTCGTCCCGTTGTGTGCCGCCGCTGGGGTCGGCGCGCAGGTCTGCGACGAGCCCGCGCTCGTGCTGACGGCCTGGACCGACGCCGACCTGGTGCTGGTCGGCGCGGACCTCGCCGGCGAGGTGGCCGACCTCGCGCCGTTGCGGCGTCTCGGCGTCCACGTCGTCGGCCTGCCGCCGGGCGACGCTGCCTTCAGGTCGGCGGTGGCGCTCGGGGCGATGTCGGTGATCGACCTGGCGGAGTCGACCGACTGGTTGGTCGGCGCCCTGACCGACGTGGGCGAGCCGGCCTCGCCCGGGCGCATCGTCGGGGTGGTGGGCGGTGCCGGGGGAGCCGGCACCACCACGCTCGCCTGCGCGCTCGCGCAGTGGCACGCCCCACGGGGGCCGACGCTGCTGGTGGACGCCGACCCGCTCGGTCCGGGGCTCGACCGGTTGCTGGGCATGGAGGACGTCGCCGGCGTGCGGTGGGAGGGGCTGGTGGAGACCTCCGGTCGCCTCGGAGCCCGGGCGCTGCGCGAGAGCGTGCCGCGAGACGACCACCTCGGCGTCCTGACGTGGTCCGGGCTGCGACGGCGACTCGACCTGCCCACGGCACGGCGGATCCTGCCGGTGGCGGTGCGCGGTCACGACCTCGTGGTGCTCGACCTCGCCCGGCAGAGCGGCTCGACCCTGGCCGAGCTGGCCGACCGGTGCGACGAGCTGCTGGTGGTCACTCCGGCGACGGTCCCTGGGGTCGCCGCGACGGCACGGCTCGTGGCCGAGCTCGGCCTGGACGGTCGCGCCGGGCTCGTGGTGCGGCCTGGCGGGCTCAGCGACGCCGACGCCCACCGGCTCACCGGGCTGCCCGTGGTTGCCGCTGTCGCGGACCAGCGCGGGCTGGCCGCGTCGGTCGATCGCGGGCTCGGTCCGCTGACCCCTCGCGGTCCCCTGGCGCGGGCCGCGCGCGACCTGCTCTCGGAGGCCGCATGAACACCCCACGACGTTCCTCGGCTCCCCCGCTGCGCTCCTCCACCGACCAACGCCGCGGGGACCCCGCATGAACACCCCGGTGCCGTCCGCGGTTCTCGACGACGTACGCCGACGGCTCGCGGGATCAGCCGGCGAGCTCACGCCCCATCGAGTGGCCGAGGCGCTGCGGGCGTCCGGGTCCCCGGTCGGCGACGCGACGGTGCTGGCCGTGCACGACCTGCTGCGTCGCGACGTGCTCGGCGCAGGTCCGCTGGAGGAGCTGCTCCGGCTCCCGGACGTCACCGACGTCCTGGTCAACGGCCCCGAGGACGTCTGGATCGATCGTGGCGCTGGGCTGGAGCGGGTGTCGGTCGCGTTCCCGGACGACGCGGCGGTGCGCCGGCTCGCCCAGCGGCTGGCTGCCTCGGCCGGGCGAAGGCTGGACGACGCCACCCCGCACGCCGACGTACGCCTGCCGGACGGCACGCGGTTCCACGCCGTGCTCGCGCCGGTCGCGCGCTCTGGGACGGTCCTCTCCCTACGGGTGCCGCGCGGTCGGGTCTGGTCGCTGCCCGAGCTGGTGACGGCAGGCGCGCTGCCGCCGGACGGCGCGTTCCTGCTCGAGGAGTTGGTCGACTCGCGGTGCGCCTTCCTGGTGACCGGCGGCACCGGGACCGGCAAGACCTCCGTGCTGTCGGCGCTGCTGTCCTTGGTCGACCCCGGCGAGCGGATCGTGCTGGTCGAGGACGCCAGCGAGCTGCGACCCGACCACCCCCACGTGGTCGCTCTCGAGGGTCGGCCTCCCAACATCGAGGGGGCCGGGGCGATCTCGTTGCAGACCCTGGTGCGGCAGGCACTGCGGATGCGGCCGGACCGCCTGGTGGTGGGGGAGGTGCGGGGCGCCGAGGTGGTGGACCTTCTCGCCGCCCTCAACACCGGGCACGGGGGCGGCTGCGGGACCCTGCACGCCAACTCCGCGGCAGACGTCCCGGCACGGATCGAGGCGCTGTCGTTGGCCGCGGGGCTGCCGCGGGAGGCGGCGCACAGCCAGCTGGCCGCCGCACTGGACGTGGTCATCCACCTCGGCCGGGGCCGAGACGGCCGGCGCCGGATCCTCGAGCTCGGGGTGCCCGAGCGCGACGCCTCGGGCCTGGTGGCGCTGCGGAGCGCCGCGACCTTCGAATCGGACCGGGTGGTGCGCGGTCCGGCTGCCGGCACGTTGGCCGCACGGCTGGGTTCGGTCGCGTGGTGAGTGCCTGGGTGGCGGCTGTCCTGCTGGCCGCCGCGGTGGTGGCGTGGCTGCCGTCGGGGGGAGTGGCGACGGCACGGCAGTCGTCGCGTGCACGCCTCACGGGGCCGATGGCACTCGCGCGGTTCGGACGTCGGCACGGGACCGCGGCCGACCAAGCAGCGGTGCTCGACGTGTGCGACCTGCTCGCTGCCGAGCTCGCCGCTGGACGACCACCCGGCGCTGCCTTGGCAGCGGCCACTGAGAGGTGGCCACCGCTGGTGGCTGCGGTGGAGGCCGTACGCCTCGGGGCGGACGTCCCGGAGGCCCTGCGCAGGCTCGCGCTGGAGCGGCGCGGCGCGGCCGACCTGCGCTGGGTCGCCGGGGCCTGGCAGGTGGCGCAGCACTCCGGCCACGGCCTGGCGGCGGCGCTCGAACGCACGGCCGGTGGCCTGCGGGCCCGCCGGCGCACACGCCGTCTCGTCGACTCGGAGCTGGCGTCGGCGCGAGCGACCGCACGACTGGTGGCGTGCCTGCCCCTCGCCGTGCTGCTGATGGGGTCGGGCGCCGGGTCCGACCCGTGGTCGTTCCTGTTGGCCACCCCGGTCGGCTGGATCTGCCTGGCCGGCGGTCTCGGTCTCATCGGACTGGGGCTGTGGTGGATCGAGCGACTGGCCGATCGGGCGACCGCGCCGTGATCTGGGTCAGCGCGACCTGCGCCGCGGTGGCCGTCCTGTGCTGGATGCCCTCCGCCGCACCGGTCGCCCGACCGCGGGGTGCGCCCGATCTCAGCCTGCGGCCGCTGGGCGTGGTCGGTGCTGGCCTCTGCGCCTGGCTCTTCGTCGGCGGCGCGGCTGGCCCCGTGGCGGGGCTCGTCGCCGCCGCGGTTGCTGCGCGGGTGCTGGGCCGAGTCGAAGCGCCTGCCGTTCGTCGCGAGAGGGAGGAGGTGCACCGGACCCTGCCCCACCTCATCGACCTCTTCGCCTCGACTCTGCGTGCGGGGGCCGAGCCCGTCGCAGGCCTGGCACAGGTGTGCGCCGCGCTGCCCGGACCGGCTGCTGACCGTCTCGCCCCGGTCGTCGAGCAGGCGCGGTGGGGCGCGTCCGGTGCGGAGGCCTGGGGCGCGGTGGCCGACGACGAGGCCTTGGCCCCGCTCGCCCGCGCCATGGCGCGCTCGCAGGCCTCGGGCGCATCGGTCGTGCAGGTCGTGGAGCGCCTCGCCGACGAGCTCGAGCGCGAGGCGCTGGCCCAGGCCGAGGACGCGGCCCGGAGGGTCGGTGTCTCGGCCGCCATCCCACTCGGGGTGTGCCTGCTGCCGGCCTTCCTCCTCTTAGGCGTGGTGCCCACCGTGGCCTCGCTGCTCGGCTCGGTCGCGCCCTGACCGGCGGCACCGCCCGCCGGCATGCCGAGATGGTGGCCGGCACGTGTCCACAGGTCGTCCTGATCGGCGCTCGTGCACAGGCCGGCGACGCGCGGGGTGCGGAGGGCGCCCGGCCCTCCGAAGGTGGTTGCAGACGGGGTTCATCGGGAGCCCCCGCGACGACAGGGGAAATGATGAAGCTGCGGCATCACCAGAGGCAGGGTCGCGACGAGCGAGGCATCACCACGGCGGAGTACGCCGTCGGCACGGCGGCCGGGGCCGGGTTCGCCGGCCTTCTCTACAAGCTGCTCACCGGCGGCTTCGGGGACAAGTTGCTGGGTCGGCTCTTCGACCATGTCATGGGCCTGCTCGGCATCGGCTGATGGTCTCGCGAGCTCGGGAGGACAGGGGAGCGGCGACCGCCGAGCTCGCGCTGGGCATCCCGCTGCTGGTCGCGTTGACCGCCGGCCTCGTCTGGATGCTGGCGGTCGGCGCGGCCCAGGTGCGCGTCATCGACGCGTCCCGCGAGGCTGCGCGAGCGGTGGCCAGGGGCGACGACGTCGCCTCGGCCGAGGCGGTGGCCCTGCGGATCGCGCCCGAGGAGGCTCGCGTCCGCATCGAGGTCGGCGACAACCAGGTCGTGGTCACGACCAGCGCGCCGGTCTCCGGGCCCGGAGGGCTGCTGTCGTCACTGCCCGGGGTGACGGTCACAGCCGACGCAGTGGCTCTCGTGGAGACGTCGTGAGATGGCGGGAGCGCCCGGACGGCGGCTCCGCGACGGTGCTGGTGGTGGCGATGGCCGGAGTGCTGATGTTCGTGATGGTCGGACTCTCCTCGGTCGGCGGACTCGTCGCGGCGCAGCGGCGCGCTCAGTCGGCGGCTGACCTGGCAGCGCTGGGAGGGGCCGCCGCGCTGGACGACGCCTGCGGTGAGGCGGGGCGGATCGCAGCGGCCAACTCGGCCGCCCTTGACGGATGCACGGTGGACGGCCCAGAGGTCGCCGTCGTGGTGTCCGTCGCCGGTCCCCACCTGCCGGGTCGTCGGGTCCGGGTGAGCGCCGAGGCGCGCGCCGGCCCCGGGTGAGGGCTCAGCGGACGGCCTGGTGGAGGGCTCAGGCGCCGCTCAGAGCTTGTCGCGGTTGTGGTCCGGGTCCTCGTCGCGGCGCTCGGCCTCGACCCGCTCGAGCTTCTCGTTGAGCTTGGTCAGCTCCTTGCGCTCCTTGCGGTGCGCGAGGCCGCGGCGCGTGCCCCACTTGAGGATCGAGAAGCCCCACAGCACCGCCGCGCCGGCTGCGACGCCGACCAGGAAGGACTCCAAGGTGGTCACGCCGAAGCCGAGCAGCTCACCGCCGGCGCCGGCCTCGCTGACGAAGACGGCCGACAGGATCGCGATGCCGCCGAGGATGATGAGTGCCAGACCGAGGAAGACCATGCGGCGAATCTAGCGCCAAACCTCGGCAGCTGGCGCACCCGAAAGGAGTGCGTCCAGCAGGACGATCGCACCCGCCTTGTCGAGGGGGTTGTTCTGGTTGCCGCACTTGGGCGACTGGATGCACGAGGGGCATCCGTTGGCGCACTCGCAGCTCGCGATCGCCTCGCGGGTCGCTCCGAGCCATTCGGCGGCCGTGCGGAAGCCGCGCTCGGCGAAGCCTGCGCCTCCCGGGTGGCCGTCGTAGACGAACACGGTCAGCACGCCGGTGTCGGCATGGCGGGCCGTCGAGACGCCGCCGATGTCCCACCGGTCGCAGGTCGCGAAGAGCGGAAGGAGGCCGATCGAGCAGTGCTCCGCGGCGTGGGCCGCTCCCGGGACGTCGAGTGCTGCCAGACCCGCCTCGGCCACCACGTCGTCGGGGACCGTCCACCACACCGCCGTCGTACGCAGTGTGCGCTCGGGCAGGTCGAGCGGCTCCTCCGAGAGCACCTCGCCCCCGGGCTGGCGCCGTTTGAGGAAGGAGACGACCTGGTGGGAGACATCGACCTCGCCCAGCGAGAGCTCGCACCCGCCCCACGACCGGCGCTCGCGGGTGGCGACGATGCCGATGTCGGTGACCTCGCGCGCGGTCGTGCTGTAGGCGGGCTCGTCACGCCGCATGACCGCGACGTGGTGCTCGAGGTCGAGGTCCTCGACCAGCCACATCTCGCCCTGGTGGACGTAGACCGCGCCGGGGTGCGCCTGGTTGTGGGCGCCCCCTGCGTCGACGGTGCCGATCACCCGGCCGGTCCCGGCCTCGATCAGCTGCACCGGCGAGCCGCCGGCCGAGCGGATGTCGGCGAGGTCGGCGGCCCGGCCCCGGTCGGTCCAGAACCAGCCCCGCGGCCGTCGCCGCAGCAGGCCGAGCGAGGTCAGCTCGTCCACCACCTCGCGCGCCGTCGGCCCGAAGAGCGGCAGGTCGGCCTCGGTGAGCGGCGACTCCTGCGCCGCCGCGCAGAGGTGGGGACCCATCACGTGGGGGTTGGACGGGTCGAACACCGACGCCTCGACGGGCGCCCCGATGAGCATCTCGGGGTGGGTGACGAGGTAGGTGTCGAGCGGGTCGTCCTTCGCGACGAGCACCCCCAGGGCGTCCTGGGCGCCGCGCCCAGCACGCCCCACCTGCTGCCAGAACGCCGCGCGGGTGCCGGGGAAGCCGGCGATCAGCACCGCGTCGAGACCGCTGATGTCGATGCCCAGCTCGAGGGCGTTGGTCGCGGCCAGGCCCATCAGGTCGCCGCGTCGCAGCGCGGCCTCGAGCGCGCGTCGCTCCTCGGGGAGGTAGCCGCCGCGGTAGGCCGCCACCTTGTCCGGTAGCGACGGGTCGACCTCGGCAAGCAGGTCGGCAGCCGTGAGCGCCACCTGCTCGGCCCCGCGGCGCGACCGGATGAAGGCCAGCGTCCGGACGTCCTCGGCGACCAGGTCGGCCAGCAGGTCGGCGACCTCCGAGGACGCGGCCCGGCGCACCGGGGCGCCGTTCTCGCCGGCGTGGGAGGTGAAGGGGGGCTCCCACAGCAGCAGCGACACCTGGCCCCGCGGCGAGTCGTCCTGCGACAGCGCGACGACGTCGAACCCGGTCAGCGCAGCGGCGGTCAGCTCCGGCTGCGCAACCGTCGCCGACGCGAGCACGAACGTCGGGTGCGCGCCGTACATCGCGCACACCCGCCGCAACCGGCGCAGCACGTGGGAGACGTGGGCGCCGAACACTCCGCGGTAGTGGTGGCACTCGTCGACCACGACGTACTGCAGCGAGCCGAGGAAGCGCGACCACCGGTGGTGGGACGGGAGGAGCGAGCGGTGGAGCATGTCGGGGTTGGTGAGGACGTACTCCCCGAAGTCGCGCGTCCAGTCGCGCTCCTCCCGTGAGCTGTCTCCGTCGTGGGCCGCGAGGCGTACGTCGAGGCGCAGCGCCGCGAGCCCGGCGAGCTGGTCGTGGGCGAGCGCCTTGGTCGGCGCGAGGTAGAGGACGGACGCCCCGCGCTCCCCGCGTGGACCCCGTCCAGCGCGGATCGCGGCGAGCGCCGGGACCTGGTAGGCCAGCGACTTCCCCGACGCGGTCCCCGTCGCCACGATGACGTGGTCACCCGCGTGCGCGGCGTCGGCCGCGACCACCTGGTGGCGCCACGGGCGGGTCACGCCGTGCGCGGCATAGGCGGCTCGCAGGTCGTCGGGCACCCACTGCGGCCAGTCCTCGTGCACCGCCGCCCTGGCGGGCAGCACCTCGAGGTGCTGGAGCCGGTCCTCGCGCCCCGGGACCCCCGTGAGGCGCCTGATCAGCGCCTCCACAGGAGGCAGCACGCCGGGACGGGAAGGACTCACGAACGAAGTCTGGCAAACGGCTGCGACACGGCCGGATGAGGAGAAGTGTTGGGGACTCATGCGCGACGGGTGGGACTCGTGGTTTGATACCACCCGAAGAGCTAAGGGGCGCGAGGTGCGTCCCGCAGGCGCACTGTCCGAACTGATTTCGGGGACCGGGGAGCAGTCGTGGATCTCACCCTTGCGACACGCGAGGTGGATGGTCGCGCCGTCGTGGCCGTCGGCGGAGAGATCGACGTCTACACCGCGCCCAAGCTGCGTGACTGCATCACCGAGCTCGTGGGCTCCGGCACCTACGACATCGTGATCGACCTCGAGGCCGTCGAGTTCCTCGACAGCACCGGTCTCGGCGTGCTCGTCGGCGGCCTCAAGAAGGTCCGCGCGCACGACGGCTCCCTCGACCTGGTCTGCACCCAGGAGCGCCTGCTCAAGATCTTCCGGATCACCGGCCTCGCCAAGGTGTTCGTGATCCACGACTCCGCCGGCATCGCTCCCGGCGCCTGATCCGACCCGTCCACCCTTTGCGGTGGGATCGGTGTGGCGTGGGTCACCCTGCCCCGTGATCCGGATCACGTCTGCGTAGACTCCGGCGCGTTCATGGATCTATGTCCTAGGAGGACTCGCATGACGGGGATCTTGCCCGCGGTCGTGAAGCCTGAGCTCGACGGGGGAAACCTGGTCCTGGTCGTCGTCGTCGCCCTGATCGCGCTCGGCGCGCTCGGGATGGCAGCGATGTTCAGGTCCCAGGTGCTGGCCGCCGGCGAGGGCACCGACAACATGAGGACCATCGCCCTGGCCGTCCAGGAGGGCGCCAACGCCTACCTGACCCGGCAGTTCCGGACCCTGGCCGTCTTCGCGGCGATCGCGTTCTTCGCGCTGCTGGTGCTGCCGGCCGACGACACCGTCGTACGGATCTTCCGCTCGGTGTTCTTCATCGTCGGTGCGGCCTTCTCCGCAGCCGTGGGATATCTCGGCATGAACCTGGCCGTGCGCGCCAACCTGCGCGTCGCCGCGGCGGCTGAGACCACCGGCCGGGAGCCGGCCATGACGATCGGCCTGCGCACGGGCGCCATGGTGGGCATGCTCACCGTCGGCCTCGGTCTGCTCGGCGCCAGCCTCGTGGTGCTCTTCTTCCAGGACGAGGCGCCTCACGTGCTCGAGGGCTTCGGCTTCGGCGCCGCCCTGCTCGCCATGTTCATGCGAGTCGGCGGCGGCATCTTCACCAAGGCGGCCGACGTCGGTGCCGACCTGGTCGGCAAGGTCGAGCAGAACATCCCCGAGGACGACCCGCGCAACGCCGCCACGATCGCGGACAACGTCGGCGACAACGTGGGCGACTGCGCCGGCATGGCTGCCGACCTCTTCGAGTCGTACGCCGTCACGCTGGTCGCCGCGCTGATCCTCGGCTCGCAGGCGTTCGGCGACAAGGGCCTCGTCTTCCCGCTGCTGATCCCGGCCATCGGCGCCCTCACCGCGGTCGCGGGCGTCTACCTCACCAAGCCCAAGCCCACCGAGAACGGCCTCACGACCATCAACCGGTCGTTCTACCTCTCCTCGGCCATCGCCGCCGTGGCGAGCGTCGTGCTCTCCTACATCTACCTCCCGGGCAGCTTCTCGGAGTTCACCAACATCGCCGACGGCCTGGCCGGCGCCGAAGGTGACCCCCGCTTCATCGCGTCCTCCGCCGTGGTCATCGGCATCGTGATGTCCGCCGGGATCCTGGCCCTCACCGGCTACTACACCGGCACCGAGTACCGCCCCGTCAAGGACGTCGGCAAGACCTCCCTCACCGGTGCGGCTACGGTCATCCTGTCCGGCCTGTCGGTCGGCTTCGAGTCGGCGGTCTACACCACGCTGGTCATCGGTTCGGCCGTGTTCGGCGCCTACCTCCTCGGCGGCGCCGCGCTCACTGTGTCGCTGTTCGCCGTCGCCCTCGCCGGGTGTGGCCTGCTGACCACCGTCGGCGTGATCGTCGCGATGGACACCTTCGGCCCGGTCTCCGACAACGCCCAGGGCATCGCCGAGATGTCGGGCGACGTCAGCCCCGAGGGCGCGCAGATCCTCACCGAGCTCGACGCCGTCGGCAACACCACCAAGGCGATCACCAAGGGCATCGCGATCGCGACGGCCGTGCTGGCCGCGACCGCGCTGTTCGGCTCCTACGCCACGTCGGTGTTCGAGTCGCTCGAGGAGGCCAACGTCGGGCTCGACGAGGCCTACCTCCTCGACTTCAGCGTCTTCAACCCGGCCGTCATCGTCGGCGTGCTGCTCGGCGCGGCTGTCGTGTTCCTCTTCTCCGGCCTGGCGATCAACGCCGTCGCCCGCGCCGCCGGCGCGGTCGTCTACGAAGTGCGCCGCCAGTTCCGCGAGATCCCCGGCATCATGGAGGGCACCGGCCGTCCGGAGTACGGCAAGGTCGTCGACATCGTCACCAAGGACTCGCTGCGCGAGCTCGTGACGCCCGGCATCCTGGCCGTCCTGGCGCCCGTGGCCGTCGGCTTCGGCCTCGGTGCCACGGCCCTCGCTGGCTTCCTCGCCGGTGCCATCGGCGCCGGCACCCTGATGGCCGTCTTCCTGGCCAACGCCGGCGGCGCCTGGGACAACGCCAAGAAGCTCGTCGAGGACGGCCACCACGGCGGCAAGGGCTCGCCCGCCCACGAGGCCACCATCATCGGTGACACCGTCGGTGACCCGTTCAAGGACACCGCCGGCCCGGCCATCAACCCGCTCATCAAGGTGATGAACCTCGTCTCGCTGCTCATCGCGAGCGCGGTCGTCTCCCTGAGTGTGGGTGACGACCAGAACGACGCGCTCCGCGTCGTCATCGCGCTCGTCGCGGTCGCGATCATCGCCGGCGCAGTCGTCGTGTCCAAGCGGCGTGAGGTCGCCATCGCCGACGACGGTGACAACACCGGCTCCTCGTCGCTCGCCCCGCACCACGCCTGACCCAGCCCGACCCCGTACGCCGTCAGCGGCCCGTCACCCCTCCGCGGGGTGGCGGGCCGCTGTCGTCGGCGGCGTCAGCGCTCGTCGAAGTGGGGGCGGGTGAGCTCCTCGGCCAACCCGCCGAGTGCGGTGCGGTCGTCGGCGTCGCCGGGGTGGGGAGCCTGCAGCCACGACGCGAACGCCCAGATCTCCGACAGCCGCCACTCGAGGTCGAAGAGCCGCACCATGGCGGGGTCGTGGTCCACGTCGCGGCCCTCGTGGACCAGCGTCGCGAGGTCCCGCTCACGGGGCGCGAGGAGGAGCGACTCCCAGTCGAGGAGCCACGTGCGCCCGCGGGCGACCCACTGGTTGTGCACGCCCGGCTCGCCGTGCGTGACGACGTACGTCTCGGGGTCGGCCAGGGTCAGGAGCCGCGCGTGCTCGCGCGCCCATCCGCCCACGCGGGCGAGGTGCTCGACCACGAGCTCCCGCGCCGCCGGGCCGAGCGGTCCTGACCAGTCCTGCTGCAGCAGGCCACGCAGCCGGTCGCCGAGGCCGGGGTCGACAACGGTCGCCCACGCCGGCGCCCCGGCCGGCGGTGCGACGGCGTGCAGCCGGGCGAGCATCTCCGGCACCTCGGGCACCGAGCTGTCCGGTCGCTCACCGGGCAGCCACCCGCTCACGCTCCAGGAACGGTCCCCGGCGCGCACGGTGTACCCGCCGTCCGTGCGGGACAGGGAGGGCCACACGAAGTCGAGCCCCAGTCCCGCTGCGGTCGCATAGGCGGCCTCGAGCGTCCCGGCCGTGTGGCGTGGCGTGGCCGGGTCGAGGGTCGCGAACAGCAGAGGGACCCCGGCCTGGTCCACCCGCCAGTGGTGGGCCCCCCACCCGACCGGCAGGTGCTCGACCGCATCGGCCCGCGGCTCCCAGTGGCGCCGGACGACCTCGAGGACGTCCGCGTCGGTCACGTCCGAGGGCGGCTGGAGCACCGGGTCATGCTGGCACGTGTGTCTGCGAGGCTTGACGCCATGCCCACGAGCCTCGACTTCACCGGCCCCCTGCGCGAGGCCCTGCTCGCCGCCGACTTCACCTACGACCGCGTCGCCGAGGCCATCGGCGAGGAGGCGCACCGCGCGCTCGGGCGCAACGAGACGCTGCCCGCGCTGCGGCGTACGACGTCGGGCGGGCCGCTCGACACCCTCATCCGGCTCTTCCTGCTCCAGACCCCTGTGGGCCGGGACGCGGCGGACCGGGCCCTGCCCGGCCTGGTCGACCGGCTCTGCAACGCCGGCCTGCTCGAGCAGAGCGTCAGCGAGGTGGCGGCCCGGATGGACTGCCGCCCCTACGGCACCTCCGAAGCAGGCCAGGAGCGCGACCTGTGGGTGGTCTCCGACCTGACGCCGGGCCTGGACGGGGCGCCGGTGGCGGTCGGCCCGGACCACGTGCTCGGCATCTCGAGCGCGTCGACCAGCCTGGCGCAGCTGACCATGCGCGAGCCGGTCGGGCGCGCCCTCGACCTCGGCACGGGGTGCGGGGTGCAGGCGCTGCACCTGGCCGCGCATGCGGGCCACGTCGTGGCGACCGACGTCAACACCCGCGCCCTCTGGATGACCAGGCTCAACGCGGCGCTCAACGGCTTCGAGGTCGACGTCCGGGAGGGCTCCTTCTTCGAGCCGGTGGCGGGCGAGCGCTTCGACCTGATCTCGACCAACCCGCCGTTCGTGATCTCGCCCGCGACCGGCGAGCGGCTGGTCTACCGCGACTCCGGCCTGCCCGGCGACCGGGTGGTCGAGCACATCGTGCGCACCGGCCCCGACCACCTGTCCGAGGGCGGCTGGCTCCAGGTCCTCGCCAACTGGGCGGTCGTCGACGGTCAGTCGTGGGACGAGCGCCTCGGATCGTGGCTGCGGGAGGACTGCGACGCGCTGGTGGTGCAGCGCGAGACCCTCGACCCGGCGGCGTACGTCGAGCTGTGGCTCAAGGACAGCGGCCACCACGGAGGCCCGGACTACGCCCAGCGCTACGACACCTGGCTGTCGTGGCTGGAGGAGACCGGGATCGTGGGCATCGGCTTCGGGTGGATCAACGTCCGGCTCGCCGGTGCCGGCCACGCGGGGCGGCACGAGCTGATCGAGTGGCCGTACGACGTCGAGCAGCCGATCGGGCCGGCGATCCACGACTGGGGCGCGGCGGTCACCGACCTGCGCGACCTCAGCGACGACGAGCTGCTCGCCCGGACCCTGCGGGCGCGCGACGACGTGCAGCAGGAGACTGTCGGCAGGCCGGGCGCCGAGGACCCGGAGGCCATCGTGCTGCGCCAGCAGCGCGGCTTCCGCCGCGCCCGCACCGCCGACACGGTCGAGGCCGCCTTCTTGGGCGCCTGCGACGGCGACCTCAGTGTCGGCCAGCTCCTCGGAGCCCTCGGTGCGCTGCTCGAGCGCGACGAGGCGGACCTGCGGACGACGTACCTGCCCGTCGTGCGTGACCTCATCGGCCAGGGCTACCTCGTCTGACGCTCATGCGCAGCGCGACTTGTGTCGACGGGCAAACAAAAGACGCCTGATCGTTGACGTGACCGTCGTCACGTGCCTAGGTTGCTATCGGCTCCTCGCCAATCTCGGGAACAGGAGAACCACCGATGACGCACCTCCTCCGCAGTGGGTTCGTGGCCGCCACCGGCGCCGCCCTCTGCCTGCCTCTGCTCGCGGCGACCACCGCCACGGCGCACGAAGGCCACGACGACACCCCGCCGCCCCCGCCGGCCGGCCAGTTCCAGAAGGTCACGCTCAACGACCGTCCCGGCGAGCCGATGGACCTCGCGGTGCTCCCGGACGGCGACGTGCTGCACACGACGCGCGCCGGCACGATCTGGCACAACGATGCCCAGACCGGCGTCAACAGCATTGCCGGCAAGATCCCGGTCTACCTCCACGACGAGGAGGGCCTGCAGAGCATCGCCCTCGACCCGGAGTACGACGGCAAGTCCAACAAGTGGATCTACCTCTACTACTCACCGCCGCTTGACACGCCCGCCGACGACCCGAGCACAGCCTCGATCAACGAGGGCGACGCCCCCGAGAACGGCACGGCCGCCGACTTCGAGCCCTACAAGGGCTTCCTGCGCGTCTCGAAGTTCCGCTACTCCGACGGCAGGGTCGAGCTCGGCTCCGAGCGCGAGGTCATCGACGTCCCGGTCGACCGCGGCCTGTGCTGCCACGTCGGCGGCGACATCGTCTTCGACTCCGCCGGCAATCTGATCCTGTCGACCGGCGACGACACCAATCCGTTCCAGTCCGACGGCTTCGTGCCGATCGACGAGCGCGCCGACCGCAACCCGGCCTTCGACGCGCAGCGCACCGCGGCCAACACCAACGACCTGCGCGGCAAGATCCTGCGGATCACGCCCCGGGCCGGTGGCGGTTACACGATCCCCGAGGGCAACCTCTTCGCCCCCGGCACCGCAGGCACCCGCCCCGAGATCTACTCGATGGGCTGGCGCAACCCGTTCCGGATCGAGATCGACCCCGACACCGACGACCTCTGGGTCGCCGACTACTCGCCCGACGCCCGGACCGCCAACCCCGACCGCGGCCCCGCCGGCCACGGCAAGTGGGCGGTCGTCGACGAGCCGGGCAACTACGGCTGGCCCTACTGCGCCACCGCCGAGCTGCCCTACAACGACTACGACTTCGAGACCGGCACCAGCGGACCGAAGTTCGACTGCGCGGCCCCGGTCAACGAGTCCCCGCACAACACCGGCCTGCGCGAGCTGCCGCCGGTCGAGCAGCCGGAGATCTGGTACACCTACGGCCTCTCCGAGGAGTTCCCTGATCTCGGCACCGGCGGCATCGGGCCGATGGCCGGCCCGGCCTACCAGTTCGACAGGCGCGCCACCACGGGCAAGAACCCGGTCGCCTGGCCGGAGCGCTATGACGACACCCCGCTCTTCTACGAGTGGACCCGCGACTGGGTGAAGGGCATCCACGTCGACGACGGCGAGGTCGCCGCGATCGAGGACGTGGTGCCGGACATCGTCACCGACAACCCCGTCGACATGGAGTTCGGCCCGGACGGTGCGCTCTACGTCCTGGAGTACGGCGACGGCTACTTCGCGGAGAACCCCGACGCCCAGCTGTCCCGGGTCGACTTCGTCGGGCCCACGGGCAACCACAGCCCGGTCCCCGCGATCGAGGCCGAGCCGACCGCCGGCAAGGCGCCGCTCACGGTGTCCTTCTCCAGCGACGGCACGACCGACCCGGACGGCGACACCCGACTGAGGTATGCCTGGGACTTCGACGGCAACGGCACGGTCGACAGCCGGTCGCCCGACCCCAGCCACACCTACACCCGCGACGGCAGCTACCGGGCCACCCTCACGGTGACCGACCGGGGTGGCCGGCGGGCCTCGGCCGACGTGGACATCGTGGTCGGCAACCAGGCACCGGTCGTCGAGTTCGTCACCCCCGTCGACGGCCAGGCGTTCGCCTTCGGTGACACGGTGGCGTACGAGGTCACGGTCAGCGACGACCAGCAGGTCGACTGCAGCCGGGTCACGGTGACGTACGTCCTGGGCCACGACACGCACGGCCACCCGCAGACCACGACGAGCGGCTGCACGGGCTCGATCACCACCACCGTGCCCGAGGGCCACGACCCGGCGACGGAGGACCTCGCGGCCGTCTTCGTCGCCGAGTACACCGACGCCGGCTCCGAGCCCGCGCTGACGGACTACGCCGAGGTCGTGCTCGAGCCGACCGGCTGACCACCCACCCATCCTCGACCCCGAGGAAACCCCCCGAGAAAGAAGGCTCACATGTGTTTCGGACATGACGGCGAGCGCGCGCTGCGCGAGTCGCTGGAGAAGAAGGGCGCCAGTCGGCGCGGCGTGCTGCGCGGCGCCGTGGCGGGCGCAACGGGTGCCGCGGCGCTGACTGCCGGTGGCCCAGCGCTGGCAGGTACGCCGTCCGTCAAGCGCAAGGGCCGCGGGCCGCGCGAGATCAGGGACGACCTGATCAGCATCCAGCTCTACACGCTGCGTCACTTCATGACGTCCGAGGACAACATCAAGCTGATGCTCGACAAGCTCGCCGGCTTCGGCTACGAGCGCGTGGAGCGGGCCGGCCTCTACGCCTACACGGCCGCGCAGCTCAAGTCCGAGCTGGACGCCCGGGGGATCTGGGCCTCCTCGAGCCACGAGGGGATCAGCGCCGATGCGGCCGCGCTCAACAAGAAGCTGGACGACGCCAACACCTTCCGCCAGAAGTACGTCGTGGTGCCCTACCTCAACTCCGCCAGCAAGAGCGACTGGCAGCAGTGGGCCGAGCAGATGAACACCGAGGCCGCGACCGCCCGCGGTCGCGGGCTGCGCTACGGCTACCACAACCACGCCCACGAGTTCACGATCGACCTCGGGGGCGGCGAGACGCCGTGGGACGTGCTCACCAGTGAGCTCGACCCCACGCTGGTCCACCTCGAGATCGACCTCTACTGGGCCTACACCGGCGGCGTAAACAGCGGGGCCGCTGACCCGCTGCAGTTCGCCATCGACGTGATCCGGTCGGCGCCGCAGCAGGTCAGGCAGTACCACGTGAAGGACCGGCACGGTCCCGACGCCGCCGCGCTCTACAACCAGCAGCCCGGAGACATGGCCGACCTCGGGCTGGGCGTCATCGACTTCTCCGCCATCTTCGACAAGCACCAGGTGGAGGAGTACATCGTCGAGAACGACTCCCCGGACTTCGCGCCGGCGGCGACCGCCTCGGCGGGGTTCCGCTACCTGCAGGGCCTCGAGTTCTGACCCCTCCGGCAGTCTGACGCCCTCGGGCCCCACGTCCTCGCGACGTGGGGCCCGAGCTGCGTCCGCGAGCGCCTGGCCGAGGGCTTCCTGCTGTGCGACGAGGTGAGGTGCTGAAGCCGGCGGAGGCCTGAAGGACCCCTCCCTCGCCCCGCTCCAGCCCACCCGTGGACGGAGTCCACAAATAGGGCCCGTGGACGCCGCGGGGTGGCGAACTGGCGTTGTGGCGCTACCGTTGCGGCGCTAGCGGCAACAAGAGGGAGCAAACTGAAGTGGCAAAGCTCGTCATCGTCGAGTCTCCGGCCAAGGCCCGCACCATCGGCGGATACCTCGGCAAGGACTACGTCGTCGAGTCCTCGATCGGTCACATCCGCGACCTCCCCAACAACGCCGCGGACACCCCGGCCAAGATCAAGGACAAGCCCTGGGGCCGGCTCGCGGTCGACGTCGACAACGGCTTCGAGCCCTACTACGTCGTCCCGCGCGACAAGAAGAGCCACATCGCCAAGCTGAAGAAGCTGGTCAAGGACGCCGACGCCCTCTACCTCGCCACCGATGAGGACCGTGAGGGAGAGGCCATCGCCTGGCACCTCCTCGACGAGCTCAAGCCGCCGAAGGGCCTGCCGGTCCACCGGATGGTCTTCCACGAGATCACCAAGGCCGCGATCCTCGCCGCGGTCGAGAACCCCCGCGAGATCAACGACGACCTCGTCGAGGCCCAGGAGGCGCGCCGCATCCTCGACCGCCTCTACGGCTACGAGGTCTCCCCGGTGCTGTGGAAGAAGGTCATGTCCGGCCTCTCCGCGGGCCGCGTGCAGTCGGTGGCGACCCGCCTGGTCGTCGACCGCGAGCGCGAGCGGATGAAGTTCCGCGTCGCCTCCTACTGGGACCTCGACGCCACCTTCGACGCCGGCACCGGCCACGACCCCCGGATGTTCCCGGCCAAGCTCCACAGCATCGACGACGTCCGCGTCGCCCGGGGCTCCGACTTCGACAACACCGGTGTGCCCAAGGGCAAGGGCGAGCGCGTCCACCTCTCCCGCGCCGACGCGGAGGCGCTGGCCGCCGGCCTCAGCGACACGTCGTACGACGTCCGCTCCGTCGAGTCGAAGCCCTACCGCCGCTCGCCGTACGCCCCCTTCCGCACGACCACGCTGCAGCAGGAGGCCAGCCGCAAGCTCGGCATGAGCGCCAGCGTGACGATGTCGGTCGCGCAGCGGCTCTACGAGAACGGCTACATCACCTACATGCGCACCGACTCCACGACGCTCTCGGGCGGCGCGGTCGGCGCGGCCCGCGACCAGGTGCGCGAGCTCTACGGCGCTGAGTACCTCCCCGACTCGCCTCGGACGTACGCCTCCAAGGTCAAGAACGCGCAGGAGGCGCACGAGGCGATCCGTCCGGCCGGCGAGTCGTTCCGCACGCCGGCCCAGACCGGCCTGTCGGGCGAGCAGTTCCGCCTCTACGAGCTGATCTGGATGCGCACGGTCGCCTCGCAGATGAAGGACGCGGTCGGCAACTCGGTGACCATCCGCATCGGCGGTGCCGCCGACGACGGTCGCGACGTGGTCTTCAGCGCGAGCGGTCGCACGATCACCTTCCACGGCTTCCTCAAGGCCTACGTCGAGGACATCGACGACGCCTCCAAGCGCCGCGACGACGTCGAGACCCGGCTGCCCAACCTGACGCAGGGTGCAGCCGTGTCGGCCGCGACGCTGACCCCCGAGGGCCACGAGACCAAGCCGCCGGCGCGCTACACCGAGGCGACGCTGATCAAGGAGCTCGAGGAGCGCGAGATCGGCCGCCCGTCGACGTACGCCTCAATCATCGGCACGATCCTCAACCGCGGCTACGTCTACAAGAAGGGCACCGCGCTGGTGCCGGCCTGGCTGGCCTTCTCGGTGATCCGGCTGCTCGAGGAGCACTTCCCGCGCCAGGTGTCCTACGAGTTCACCGCGTCGATGGAGGACGTCCTCGACGAGATCGCGGGGGGTCGCGCCGACCGGGCCACCGAGCTCGGTGAGTTCTACTACGGCCGAGGCGACGTGGTCGGGCTCAAGACGCTGGTCACCGACCTCGGCGAGATCGACGCCAAGGAGATGGCGACCTTCCCGATCGGCACGGCCGAGGACGGGATCAACCTGCGCGTCGGGCGCTACGGCCCCTACGTCGAGGGCCCCGCGCCCGAGGACGGCGACGGCGCGCCGGTGCGCGCCAACGTCCCTGACGACCTGCCGCCCGACGAGCTGACCGTGGCCAAGGCGAAGGAGCTGCTGGCCAACCCCGCCGGCGAGGAGCAGGTCGTGGGCACCCACCCCGACACGGGTCTGCAGATCGTCGCCAAGAACGGTCGGTTCGGCCCCTACGTCACCGAGCTGCTGCCCGAGGACGCGCCCAAGAGCGCCAAGCCGCGCACCGGATCGCTGTTCAAGTCGATGACCCTCGACACCGTCACGCTGGAGGAGGCCGTCAAGCTGCTCGACCTTCCCCGCGTGGTCGGCACCGACGAGGACGGCACCGAGATCACCGCCCAGAACGGGCGCTACGGGCCCTACCTCAAGAAGGGCACCGACTCGCGCTCGCTGACCAGCGAGGACCAGATCTTCGACATCACCCTCGACCAGGCCAAGGCGATCTACGCCCAGCCCAAGGCGCGCGGTCGCGGTGCGGCGACCCCGCCGCTCAAGGAGCTCGGTAACGACCCGGTCTCCGGGCAGCCGGTCGTGGTGAAGGCGGGCCGCTTCGGCGAGTACGTCACCGACGGCGAGTACAACGCCACCCTCCGCAAGGACGACAGCGTCGAGTCGATCACCCTCGAGCGCGCCGCCGAGCTCCTGGAGGAGCGCCGGCAGAAGGGTCCGGCGAAGAAGACTGCCAAGAAGTCCCCCGCGAAGAAGACCGCGGCCAAGAAGTCGACTGCGAAGAAGGCGGCCGCCAAGAAGTCCTGACGCTTGCCGGCCGTGTCTGTTCATCATGGTATGTCGGTCAACAGGCACTTCCCGGCGTCAATTCACCGAGGGAAGTGCCTGTTCGACAACATCCCTTGATGAAGCGACGAGCAGCGGGGAGCGGGGATGCCGCCCGTCAGGACTCCGACTGAGCGACGCTTTCCTGCTGGGTGCTCTTGAGCTCGAGGACCGCGCCGACCACCCAGGCGATGCCGCCGAAGAGGGTCAGGTAGAGGCCGATCGCGGCAGCACCGTTCATGTCCAGGAAGGCGGTCAGGGTCACCAGGCCGGCGAACACCAGGGACGCGACGAGACCCGCCTTCTCCGGGATCTTGACCTGGTCGAGCAGACCCGTGCGGGTGGCCAGCGAGAGCGCACCGAGCACCGCGAGGATCAGCGTGATGAGCCCGTCGCCGCGAATACCGGAGACGCTGAAGCCGAAGACCGACACCCACGGCAGGAACGCGGCGAGCGCGACGACGATGATGGCGATGCCGGAGACAAGCTGCGGCGTGGAGAAGCGGGAGAGGTCCATGCGGCGAACGCTAGTCGCGGACGTCAGCACGTGTGGGCCGTTTGCTGAACCCTCACGCGACATCCGCCGCTACGCTTCCGTCCACTGACAGGGGTGGGGGCATGACGGTCACGACGACGCCGCAGTAGGTGCGGTCGACGCACGACGAGTGGTTCGACCGACGCTAGGGCGGCTGAGGGGGCTGCTCCTGGGGATGATGGTCCTCGTCACGGCGGCGCTGTTGGTCACGACCGGCATGCGGCCCGCGACGTACGGCGACCTCCTCGCCGACGTGGCCAGCGGCAAGGTCGACGAGGTGCAGCACCGCCGGCTGAGCCGACTGTGGGCGCCCGCCCGTAGGGTGTGCCCGTGAACACCCCACGGCGTTCTTCTCCTCCGCTGCGCTCCCCCGAACAACGCCGCGGGGACCCCGCATGAGCGCAGGAGTCTTCTCGGAGCACGGGCTCTTCGTGTGCTTCGAGGGCGGCGAGGGGGCGGGCAAGTCGACCCAGTCGCTGCTGCTGCGCGACTGGCTGGTCGAGCGCGGCCACACCGTGCTCCTGACCTTCGAGCCCGGCGACACCGAGGTCGGCAAGGAGCTGCGCCGCATCGTGCTCGACCCGGCGACCGGGGAGCTGTCCGACCGCACCGAGGCGCTCCTCTACGCGGCCGACAAGGCCGAGCACGTCGACCACGTCGTCCTGCCGGCACTCGAGAGGGGCGAGGTGGTCATCACCGACCGCTACGTCGACTCGACCCTGGCCTACCAGGGTGCAGGCCGCACCCTCGACGTCGGCGAGGTCGAGGCAGTCGCCCGATGGGCCACGGGTGACCTGCGGCCGCACCTCACGGTCGTGCTCGATCTCGCGCCGGAGGCGGGACTCGATCGCTTCACCGGGCGCGACCGGATCGAGGGGCAGTCGCTGGAGTTCCACCAGCGGGTCCGCCAGGGCTTCCTCGACCTCGCCGCGGCCGACCCCGACCACTACGTCGTGCTCGACGCACGGGCGGCCGTCGAGGAGATCGCGACGGCGATCCAGGAGCGGCTCGCACCCCTGTTGGAGGGGCGATGACGACCGCGACCTCCTCCGTGTGGGCCGACCTCGTGGGCCAGCGGTCCACGATCGAGGTGCTGCAGCAGGCGGCCGCCGGTCATGGCATGACCCACGCCTGGCTGATCACCGGCCCGCCCGGGTCGGGCAGGTCCAACGTCGCCATGGCGTTCGCCGCGGCCCTGCAGTGCCAGCGCGGCGGCTGCGGTGAGTGCCAGGACTGCCGCACGGTGCTGGCCGGCTCCCACCCTGACGTGAGCGTGACCCGGTCGGAGACGTCCACGCTCTACATCAAGGAGATCCGGCAGCTCGTGCAGCGATCGGCGCTGGCGCCGTCGCACGGGCGCTGGCAGGTGATGGTGATCGAGGACGCCGACCGGCTCGGCGACCCCGACCACGCGCGCGGCACCGGCAACGCGCTGCTGAAGGCGATCGAGGAGCCGACGCCCAAGACGGTGTGGCTGCTGTGCGCGCCGACCGTCCGCGACGTGCTCCCCACGATCCGCTCCCGCTGCCGCACGCTCACCCTGGCCACGCCCGGCACCTCCGACGTCGCGTCCTTCCTGACGCGCCACGACGGAGTCTCCGAGACCGTGGCCGGCTTCGCCGCCCGCGCCAGCCAGGGCCACATCGGGCGCGCCCGCGCGCTGGCGCTCAACGAGGAGACCCGTACGCGTCGGCGCGAGGTGGTCAGCATCCCCGCGCGCCTGACGTCGCTCGGCTCCTGCATGACGGCGGCCACCAACCTCGCCGAGCTCGCCAAGGAGGAGACCGAGGCGATCACGGCCGAGGCCAACGCGGCCGAGGTCGCCGAGCTGCAGACCGTCTTCGGGTCCGAGCGCAAGGACGTCACCTCCCGCGCCTACCGCGCCGCCCTGTCCGAGCTGGAGAAGCTGCAGAAGCAGAAGGCCAAGCGGCGCGTCCTCGACGTGATCGACCGGGCCCTGATGGACCTCGTCTCGGTCTACCGCGACGCGATCGCGATGGCCGTCGGTGCGCCCGGGATGCTCGTCAACGAGGAGCTCCGCGGCGACGTCGCCGCGGTCTCGCGGGCGGTCTCGCCCGACGACCTGCTCCGGATGATCGACGCGATCTTCACCGCCCGCGAGCAGATGCTGGAGTTCAACGTGCCGCCGCAGCTGGCGCTCGAGTCGATGACGGTCGCGCTGCGACTACCCGGAGGTCGTCAGTGAAGAAGGTCCTCGCGCTGGTCGCGGTGTTCGCCCTGGCGCTGACCGCGTTCCTCGCGGTCGGCCTCGCGCTGCAGGGTGACTCCAGCGACACCTCCACCGCGCGTCCGACGCCGACGCCCTCGCCGACCACGCCGCCCCCGGCCACGGTCACCCAGGCGCCCGAGCCCGCTCTGGCCGACCTCTACTCCCAGCGCATCGACTGGACTCCCTGCGAAAGTGACTCCGACCACGACTGCGGATTCCTCACCGTGCCGATCGACTACGCAGACCCTCAGGGTGAGACCTTCGAGCTGGCGCTGCTGCGGGTGCCGGCCACCGGCTCGCGGGTCGGATCACTCGTGGTCAACCCGGGTGGCCCCGGCGTGCCAGGGACCACGTACGCCGCCGCGGCCCGGCGAGTGTTCGGCGAGCCACTCCTGCAGGGCTTCGACATCGTCGGCTTCGACCCGCGTGGCACCGGTCGTTCAGCGCCGGTCGACTGCCTGAGCGACTCCGAGGTCGACGCCCACATGGCCAGCGACCCGACCCCCGACACACCGGCCGAGGAGGCGGGCTACCGGGAGTCCGTGCTGTCCTTGGGCGCCTCCTGCGAGGCCGGCTCCGGGCCGGTCGTCGGGCACGTCACCACGATCGAGGCGGCCCGTGACATGGACGTGCTGCGGTCCGCGCTCGGCGAGGAGACCCTGACCTACCTCGGCGCCTCCTACGGCACCAAGCTCGGTGCGACCTACGCCGAGCTCTTCCCCGAGCGGGTCGGCCGTTTCGTCCTCGACGGCGCCGTCGACGTCTCCCTCGACTCCACGACGCTGGCGATCGACCAGGCGAAGGGCTTCGAGACCGCCCTGCGCGCCTACGTGCAGAACTGCCTCGACTCGACGGACAACTGCTTCCTCGGCGACAGCGTCGAGGAGGGTCTCGGCACTATCACCGGGTTGCTCGCCTCGATCGAGGAGGAGCCCCTGCCAGCGGATGACCGTGAGCTCACTGTCGGCAACGCGTACTACGGGATCGTCACCCCGCTCTACGACAGCGACTACTGGGTCCTCCTGAGCGCCGCCCTGATTTCGGCGCTGGACGGCCAGGGCTCGGCGTTGATGCAGCTGGCCGACGCCTACGCCAAGCGCAACCCCGACGGGTCCTACGCGGACAACACGATCGAGGCCAACTACGCGATCAACTGCCTCGACGACCCGGGCTCGGTCCCCTTCGAGGAGGTCCCGTCGCTGGTCCCCGCCTTCGAGCAGGCGTCGCCCACCTTCGGGCGCATCTTCGCGTGGGCGATGACGTCGTGCCAGGGCGTCGCAGTGGAGTCGAGCGAGAAGCCGCTCGAGATCCGCGGGGAGGGCGCTGCGCCGATCCTCGTGCTCGGCACCACCCGCGATCCGGCCACCCCGATGAAGTGGGCCGAGGCGCTGGCCGCCCAGCTGGAGTCGGGCGTGCTGGTCGAGCGCGACGGCGACGGGCACACCGCCTACAACCAGGGCAACGCGTGCATCGACACGATCGTCGAGGACTACCTCATCGAGGAGGTCGTCCCCGACGACCCGTCGCGGTGCTGAGGGCTCAGCTCTCGAGCGCGGCGTCGAGGGTGATGTCGACGCCAGTGAGGGCCTTGCTGATGGGGCAGCCGACCTTGGCCTTCTCGGCGGCCTCCTTGAACCCGGCGTCGTCGATGCCGTCGACCTCCGCCCGGACAGTGAGCTTGATCCCGGTGAGCTTGAGACCGCCGGCGGGGTCCTGGCCCACGCTCACGTCGGCCGTGATGTCCAGGGACTGGGGCGGGGTGCCCGCGCGGCCCAGGATGCCCGAGAGCGACATCGCGTAGCACGACGAGTGCGCCGCCCCGACCAGCTCCTCGGGGCTCGTGGTCCCGTCGGCCTCCTCCGCCGCCCGCTTGGGGAAGGAGACGTCGAACGTGCCGACGCCGGAGCTGGAGAGCTCGACCTGTCCGGATCCGTCCTGGATCCCGCCGTTCCAAGCCGTGCGTGCGGTGCGAGTGGGCATCGTGCCTCCTGGGGTGGGTGCTGCGGTCGCGTCCGAACCTAGCGGGTGACGTCCACCCCGGATTTCAGTCCCAGCCAGCGTGCTCCGTATACTCGCCCGCGGTCATCGAGCAGTGCTCGGCAGGCCACGCCGCCTTAGCTCAGTCGGTAGAGCGAGTCACTCGTAATGACTAGGTCGTCGGTTCGATTCCGACAGGCGGCTCCGACGCCCCGGGGACCCGAGACCCTGGGGCGTCTTCTATGTGCTGGCGGACGGGCTACTCAACACAAGGTTCACACAAGTCCGATGGCTCTGGTGAGGCCAGGGTGAGCTCATGTCGGCGGGCGACCACGCCCCTCGCCGATTGTCGGCTCCCGAGCTCCTCAGGTGAGCTTGGACTTGATCTTCGAGGACCTGGAGGTATTCCTGCCGGTGACCGTCGAGGCGATGACGACCAAGACTGCCGCGACGAGGATCGCCACGATCCAGCGCACCCAGTCAACCCCTGAAGTAACGTCGCCGCCGAAGGCGTCGTAGACGAACCAGCCGATAAGAACTCCGCCGATTCCGCACGCAATCGTGAGCCATATCGGGATGTTGTCCTTGTCTCCGGGAGCCACAAACTTTCCAAGCAGGCCAATGATGATGCCTGCAATGATGACACCGAGGATTTCCATGCTGAGTCCTCCCTTGGAGCCCGGGTCGCGGTCGCGATCCTCCAGTTTCGTACCCTTTCGAAGCATCGCGCATACCCGGTCCGCAACGTGGGTTCACGCCGGGGGAATGCCCGGGGACCGCGCACATGTCGGTAAAGCGGTGACACGTCGGTGATGGTCCGTGCCAACGCTCGGCGGCTTGCGGTCCTCGACCGAGGCAAGGGTCCAGACCTTGCGCCCGAGCAGTTACAGGCGCCGAGTCACCCCCTTCAGGGGAGACATTCCGCAGTCGGCATTGCCGCGCCGAACGCGGCGTACCGTGGATCGCGGAGCATTGGGGAGGAAACGTGCGTCAGGACCGGCGCCACACCAGACTCAGGCCGCATCCTTGGCTCGGCACCGTCGCGGTCGTGGTCGCTGTGCTCACGATGACCACGATCTTCTCCTGGTTGAGCCTCGAGGAGGAGCGGTCCCCCCAGGCGCCGGACAGCGAGACGGTGGCGATCGATCCCAGCACGTCTCCACCCGCCCCCCTCGACACGGAGTCCCTACAAGCCGCCATCGACACGGCGGTCGAGGAATGCCGAACGGTCTGGGAAGCACAGGAGCAGCCCCTGCAGGCTGCCGAGACCTCCCTCGCGCAGTGGCAGGTGCATGTCGACGCGATGAACCAGCTGGTCGCCGGGGAGATCACCTTCGCGGAAGCGACGGCGTTCTGGGAACAGACCCGGATCCAGGCTGCCGACAACGTCACGGCGTTCACCGAGGCCGACGGCGGTTACGTCGCCAGCGACCCCTCATGCCCGACCCCGGTCATGCCCGAGGGCATCGTCGTGGACACCGAGTCCCTTGCTGCCTGTGAGGACGGCATCGAGGCGAGGGACGAGGTGCTGGATGCCGCACGGGTGTCGATCCGGAGCTGGCACCACCACGTGATCGACATGGACCTGCTCCGCGCCGGCAAGCTGTCGCCCGAGCTCGCGCTTGAGCTGTGGCGGAGGTACTGGAGACAGGGTGTCGATGAGCTGGCCGCCTATCGCGAGCAGCTCGGGGAGGCCGAGCAGGAGTCCTGTGCCGGAGCGTGAGTCGGCTTCGTGGAGCGAGTCGCCCTTTGCCCAACGCCGGCTCGACCGGTGTGCTCGCCCTGGCGAACGGAGCTCGAAGGCCACGTCGCCTTCGGCGTCGTGGCGGGCCTTGAGACGGTAGACCCCAGGAGCGGTGGATGCCGTAGCGGGCGGGGGACCCGAGACCCTGGGGCGTCTTCTGCGTCTGCCTGCCCCTCGACGATGGCCTGGCCGGTCCTCCGAGGTGGATGGCACGACCACGCGTTGACCCCGGACGACTGGGGAAGGATGACCCCATGCGTCTGAACCGGGGGGCCGCGCTGGCGGCGGTCGTGATGGTGCTCGGCGGGTGCGGCGACCAGGCTCCGGCGCAGCCGAGCGAGGGGAGCTCCGACATGGGTTCGCTGACGAGCACCGACCCGGTGGCCACCGGTGGGCTCGTCTGGGAGGCCGACGGCGTCGTGCACCTCGCGGACGACACCGAGATCGACCTCGGCGGGCCCCCGTCGTCGTACGTCGTCGCGGGCGACGGGGTCTTCTTCATGGCGGCCGAGACCGACGAGGCCGCGGAGACCGGCAGCACCGCGAGCGGCGACATCCGGTTCGCGGCGCCGGACCAGGAGCCGGTCGACACCGGCCTGCGGTTGCGGGCGGACACATTGCGCTCCTCCCCGGACGGACGCTTCGTTGCGGGGATCGACGTCGACTCGGGCGAGGAGGACGACTTCGGCACGCACCTGGCGCAGGTCGTGGTGCTCGACCTGCGGGAGGGACGCGAAGTGGTGCGCAGCTCCGACGGGCTCGGCGACCTCGGCCACGACCTGGCCGACCTCTACGAGGAGGTCCCGGTCGCGATCGCCGCGATGACCGACGAGACGGCGTACGTCGAGGGGGTGGACGGTACCTTCGCCGTCGACGTCGCCACTGGCGACATCCAGGACGCCCACGGGACCGAGCTCCCCCCGCCGGGATCGACCGACAGCCCCGACGGCGCCTGGACGCTCCGCAACACCGACGGCGTGCGCGCCGAGATCGTCGGCGACCACGGCGAGCCGGTGGCCCTCGACGTCGATGCGCCGCAGTGGACGCTCGACTGGTGGGCCGACGCGACGACCGCGGTCGGCGTCGCGATCACGTCCGACGACTCCTCCTCCCTGCTCACCTGCGCCGTGCCCGACGGCAGCTGCGAGGTCATCGAGGCATCCACCGGAGCGATGGTCCGGTTTCCCACCGGCGCGACCGACCCGTCGATCGTGAAGCTGCTCGGAGGTGAGGGATGAGGCGATCCGGAGATGGAGCGCCAGCAGCTGACGTCGGGCAACGCGGCCGAGGGAGGACGTCGATGTCGCGCGGGGGAGGAGCTCTGGGTGCGCGCTGGCTGACAGCCTGGTGTCCTTGGGGGTGCTGCATGCCTTCGCCGACCTCGGCACCCGCTGTCCCGACGCGGTGTCGCTCATCGGCTTCGACGATGCCGACTGGGCCGAGGCGGTCTCGCCTCTCCACCACCTACGTCGAGCGCGCCTCGGCCGGCCCGGTCAGCAGCTGACCCGTACGCAGAAGCGGCGCGCGGTCGGCGGGGAGCCCCGGGGGAGTTCCGGCCTCGACGGCTGACGAGTGCCACGGGGCGGAGCCTGTCGAGCTGGCCGGCACGGCCTGCCTCGACGACCCGTGGAGCCACCCGGGAAACTGCCGCTCACCTCTTGTTCAATCAAGTTTGACTATGCTAACTTCACCCAACCCCAACCCCCTGGTCCCGAGGTGAAACACTCATGAAGGATGTTTGTAGAGGCACACGGAACGCCCTCGTCGGCACGATCACTGCGATCACCGTGATGTCAGGTCTGAGCGGATGCGCCACTGCCGGAGCGGGCGCCAGCGACAGCTCGCGGGACGTCGACGTTCTCGTCGACGACGCCGCGTGCGCCCGCAACCGCGAGGCAGGGAAGATCACCTACATCTCGGGATACGGGTACTCGGCGAGCGCCGCTCAGATCGACGTGTTCCTGGCCGAGGAGCTCGGCTACTTCGACGAGCTCTGCCTCGATGTCGAGATCAATGCGTCAGGCGCCAACGGACAGCAGCTCGTGGCCTCCGGGCAGGCCCAGTTCACCGCGCTGGGCTCGGCGTCCGACGTGATGCTGGCGGCGGCGAACAGCAGCAACCTCACCGCGGTCGCCACCTACGGTGACGTCTCGCCGTTCTCCATCTTCGCCAACGAGAAGATCACCGACCTCAAGGACCTGGAGGGTGGGACCCTCGGCTACTTCATCAACCTGACACCGGTCGCCTCGGCCATGCTCGACGCAGCGGGTGTGGACGTCTCCCAGGTCGACCTCGTCAAGATGACGAACTACGACCCGACGGTCGTGACGCGTGGCCAGGTCGATGCGATCGTCGGCTACGCGTCGAACCAGCCCGAGAAGCTGCGCTCGCTCGGCCTGCCCTTCACCGAGTTCCTGCCTGAGGACTTCGGGTTGGGCGGCACCTACAACGTGATGGAGGCGAACGCCGAGTTCCTCGCCGACCACCGCGACGTCGCCGCGGACTTCATGCGGGCAGACCTCAAGGCCCTCGACTACTGCCTCGACAACGAGGACGAGTGCGTGGGCGTCCTCAGTGACCTCGCCGAGCGCAACAACCAGGGGGCGGCGTTCCCGAAGGACCAGCAGGCCAGAACCTGGGGCGTGGAGTCCGAATGGGTGCGCGAGAGCGAGAGCGGAACTCCTGGTGTCATCAACATGGACGCGTGGCAGGGCGAGTACGAGCTGGTGCAGCAGTACGGCAACCTGGACGACCCGCCTCCGCTCGCCGAGATGGTGGACACCGAGCTGGTCGCCGACCTCTACGACAAGAGCGGCAACCTCATCTGGCCGGCGGGATGAGGCCGTGATGACCACACAGACGGTGCACGACGGTCGTCCTGGAGTCCGGGTCGACAACGTCTCGAAGTCGTTCGGGGCCAATGGCTCCCGGGTCACGGTGCTCGACGGCGTGAGCCTGAGCATCGGCATGGGTGAGTTCGTCTCGGTGATCGGACCCAGCGGCTGCGGCAAGTCCACCCTGCTGAAGGTGATCGCCGGGCTGGTGGAGGCCGACGAGGGATCGGTGACGATCGACGGCACGAGCGTGCGGTCGGCCGCGGACGGGAAGCTCATCGGGCTAGTGCCGCAGTCCCCGGCCCTGCTGCCGTGGCGCACGGTGCTCGACAACGTACGCCTGCCCCTGACGGTCAATCGCAAGGCGAACGCAGGGCGAGCCGTGCGTGATCCGGAGGAGCTGCTCGCCTCGTTCGGCCTCGGCGCAGCGATCCACAAGTATCCCGGCCAGCTCTCCGGTGGCATGCAGCAGCGCGCGGCCATCGCCAGGGCGTTCGTGTTCGATCCGAGCATCCTGGTGATGGACGAGCCCTTCTCGGCGCTGGACGAGATGAATCGCGACCAGCAACGCCTGGGACTGCTCGAGTTCTGGAACTCCAACCGGAAGGCCGTGCTGTTCGTCACCCACTCCGTGCCGGAGGCGATCATGCTCTCGGACCGCATCATCGTGATGGCCGCCCATCCCGGGCGCATCGCGGAGGTGATCGACGTCGGGCTCCCGAGGCCGCGCACCGCGGAGACGTACGACACGGCCGAGTTCCGTGACCTCGAACGTGATGTCCGTGCCGCGCTGCACGGAGTGATGGAGAAAGCCCATGTCTGAGAACGTGATGGTCAGAACCGCCTCGCGCGCTGCCCCGGCTCCTGCCGCACGCCGGCCGCAAGGGGACGGGTCCCGACCGCGGCTCCCGAGCTGGATGTCGTGGCGGGCATGGCTGCCGACGGTCGTCGCGTTCGGGGTCACTGCCACGATCTGGCAGCTGGTCGCGACCGCCAACCCGTTCGTCATCCCGACGCTCGAGGAGATCTGGGCCAGCCTGGCCGGTGCCCCCGAGATGTACTGGACCAACTTCCAGGTCACCCTCAACGAGGTGGCGATCGGAGCCACGAGCGGCATCGCCGCCGGATTCCTGCTCGCGGTCGTCATGTCGGAGTTCAGGATCATCGAGCGGGTCGTCATGCCTCTCGTGGTGGTCGTCATGGTGACGCCGATCGTCGCGATCGCGCCCGCGCTCGTGGTCGCGTTCGGGTTCGGCATGTTGCCGAAGTACATCGTCACAGGACTCGTCGTGTTCTTCCCGATGCTGGTGAACTCGCTGGCCGGGCTGCGTGACGTCGATGTCAAGGCGCTCGACGTCTTCCGCACCCTGCACGCAAGCAGGTGGGAGACCTTCCGCCACCTCCGGTTCCCGGGATCCATGCCCTACGTGTTCGCAGGCCTCCGCATCGCGCTCCCGATGGCGGTGGTGGGCGCGGCGGTCGCGGAGTTCGTGGCGGCGGGACAACAGGCCGGGCTGGGCTCGCTCGTCACCACCTCGGCCGCCCAGGCCAACCTGCCGGTGACGTGGGCCAGCATCTTCCTGCTCTGCGCGATGGGCATCCTCCTGGTGTGTCTGCTCGCCCTGGTGCGCAAGCGCGTCCTGTGGTGGAGCGCCGCCGACGTCGTCGCGCGCTGAACCCGCGACAAGACCTCTCTGAAAGGCAAGAACGTGAGACAACTGCGCTTCGGACTCTTCGAGAACGCACAGGCGAACGACTCCGGCACGGCCACGTGGCGGCATCCCGACAACCGTCGGGTCGAGTTCGACACGTTGGGCTACTGGCGCGAGCTCGCAGCGATCTGCGAGGAGGCGCGTCTCGACTTCCTCTTCCTCGCCGACGCCTGGGGCTGGGCCGACGTCAACGGTCATCGCCCCGACGTCTGCTCGGTGGAGGGGCTGGACCTGCCCCGGCTCGACCCCGCAGTCGTCGCGGCGGCGATGCTCCCCCACACCGAGCACCTCGGGCTGGTCCTGACCGGATCCACACTTCTGGAGCAGCCCTACTCGTTCGCCCGCCGGATGGCGAGCCTCGACCAGCTGTCCGGGGGCCGGATCGGCTGGAACATCGTCACCACCGGCACGGCCGAGACGGCCGTGGCGGGTTTCGGGGTGCCGATGGTCGCGCACGACGAGCGGTACGACATGGCGGACGACTTCATGCAGGTCGTCTACAAGCTGTGGGAGGGCGCCTGGGAGCCCGACGCTCTGCAGAAGGACAAGGCCGGGGTCTTCGCGGACCCGGCGAAGGTCCACCGGATCGCGCACGACGGGCCCTACTTCCGGTCCCACGGATACGGCAACACTGCCTACTCGCCGCAGGGCACGCCGGTGCTGTTCCAGGCGGGCTCCTCGCCGGCCGGTCGGAGCTTCGGCGGCCGCCACGGAGAGTGCATGTTCGTCGGCGGCGGACCGGTCGACCAGCTTGCTGCACACACGCGTGCCATCCGGGCGGAGGCACTCGCCGCCGGCCGTTCACCCCAAGCGGTGAAGGTGATGTCCGCCTTCGCCTGCGTGCTCGGCAAGACCCGGGAGGACGCGGAGCGCAAGTACCAGCGCGTCCTCGACTCGCAGAGCCCGGAGGTCGCGGTGGCGTCGTACGCGTGGTTCACGGGCCTGGACCTGTCCTCCTACGCACCCGACACGGCGATGACCGACCTGCACACCGAGATGTCCCAGACGCAGGTGGCCCGCTTCGCGGGTCTCACCGTCGGCGACGTCCTCAAGGACTGGCATGCGCACGGCGTCGGGGCGAAGCCCGTCGTCGGCACCCCGGACGAGATCGCTGACCGCATCTGCGAGCTGGCGGAGGGGGCGGACCTCGACGGGTTCCTGCTGTCTCCCGTGGTACAGCCCGGTTCGACCACGGACTTCGTCGAGCACGTGCTGCCGATCCTGCGGGCCCGCGGGGTCACGCCGAGTGACTACGACGCACCGACGCTGCGGCAACGGCTGCTCGGCGACGCATCCGCGACCCTCCCTGACGAGCATCCCGGAGCCGCTCACCGAGCGGCAACCGGGCAGCTCGTACGAAGCGGCACGCCATGAGCGAGGTCTGCGTCGTGGGCAGCATCAACGTGGACCTGATGGCGAGGGTCGAGCGGCTCCCGGCACCGGGCGAGACCGTGCTGGGAGAGACGGTCGGCAGGTTCGCCGGAGGCAAAGGTCTCAACCAGGCGATCGCTGCGCGTCGGTGTGGCGCGGGCACTCGATTCTGTGGAGCGGTCGGTGACGACGCCGAGGGGATGTTCCTGGTGGGGATCGCAGAGCGGGCTGGCGTGGACACGACGCATGTGGCCGCACTGACCGGACACCGGACGGGCACCGCCCACGTCTTCGTCCTCCCCGGGTCGGAGAACAGCATCGTCGTCCTCCCGGGGGCCAATGCTGGCCTGTCGGCACACGCGGCCGGGGCGGCCGTCGAGGGTGCACGTGTGGTCCTGGTGCAGCTCGAAGTGCCGGCGGTGGTCGCTCGGTCCGCGCTGGAGGCCGGCCGGCGCGGCGGCGCGACGACGATCCTCAATGCGGCGCCGGCCGCTCCCGACGCGGACGGGCTGCTGGGCCAGGTGGACATTCTCGTCGTCAACGAGTCCGAGGTCGCGACCCTGGGTGGGGCGGCGCGGTGCCTGCAGCTCGGGGCCGGATCTGTCGTGGTCACTCTGGGTGCTCGCGGCTGCGAGCTGCACCGTGGCGGCCACGGACCGGAGTCGTTCGACGCTGTCACCGTGGCGGCCGTGGACAGCACTGGTGCGGGCGACGCGTTCTGTGGCGCGCTCGCCGCTGCGGTCGCGGGTGGGGCGGACCTGCCAGCGGCGATCAGGCAGGCCGCCGCCGCCGGGGCCATCACCGTAGGCAGCGTCGGCGCCCAGACGGGCCGGCTGACTACCGAGGCCATCGCGGGCCTGTTGGCCCGGGAAAGCTAGCCGGCCGACTCAGCAGACGGCTCGTCGGGCGGCGCGGCAACGGCCGGGGTGCCGCCCGACTCGCCGCTGAAGAAGTAGGCGCCCCCCTGCAGCCGCTCGACGAGCTCGCGGGCCCATGTCTGCTCTGCGGAGAGACGTGCCGTGGACAGCTCGAAGATCTCGCGCACGTACTTGGGTGTCGTGGACGACTGCGCCGTGTCCTCGATGTGGTAGCGGTTGGTGACGACGACGGCGTCGATCTCGGTGATCCGGTGCTGGAGGCCGGCGATGACCTCCTCTCGGCTGAGGATGAACATGAACGACGAGAGCACCATCGCGGCCTGCGTGTCGAACGGGTCGACCTTCCACAGGGTCTCCCGCAGCATCCGGAGCAGGGCCACCTCGCCGGTCGGGGTGACCTCGTAGGTGGTTCGCTCGGGTCGCTTGCCGTTCTGCTCGGTGCCGCTCACGGCGACGTACCCGTCCTTCTCGAGCGAGCGCAGCGCGTTGTAGATCGAACCCGGCTGGATGTTGGCCCACTCGTCGACGCGCCAGGTCAGGAGCTCTCGGCGCAGGAAGTAGCCGTGGACGGGCTGGAACTGGTGCACGGCGCCGAGGACGACCAGCCGCGTGGGGGAGGACATGACCGCAGCATATGGGACTTGTTTGAATGATCAAACGGGCATAGCATCCCATATAGACAACTTTGACTAATCGAGACGGCAGGAAGTGGAATGCGCATGACCGTGAACCTCCGGGACACCACGCCCACGACCACGCCCACGACCACGACCACGACCACGACCACGCCCACGCCCACCGAGCTTCGCCGCGCCCTCGCGGCCTACCCCACCGGGGTCATCGCCGTCTGCGCCCGGATCGGGGACGACCCGGTCGGCATGGCGGTCAACTCGTTCACGTCGATCTCCCTCGAGCCGCCGTTGGTCGCGATCAGCGTGGCCCGGACCTCCACCACCTGGCCGCTCCTCTCCGGGAGGCGGCTCGGGATCAGCGTGCTCTCCGTCGACCAGGAGGCACTCTGCCGGCAACTGTCGTCGCGCGTCGCTGACCGGTTCGCGGGGGCCGAGTGGCAGGCGCGTGACGGCGGATCGGTGCTGATCAGCGGCGCGGCCCTCTGGCTCGAGTGTGAGGCTCGCTCGGTCTTCGATGGCGGCGACCACGAGATCGTGGTCATGGAAGTGCTCGGTGCGCAGTCATTCCCCGACGTCGATCCCCTCGTGTTCCACCAGAGCCGGTTCCACGTCATCCACGGTGTCCACTGAGCTGGCTGCCATGTTCACCGGCGTCGTCGTGACCGGACATGGCCGCGGTCGCACCCTGGGGTTCCCGACCGCCAACATCGAGCTCTTCGACGCCACGGCGATGCCGCCTGACGGGGTCTACTCCTGCTGGATCCGTCGCCCGCCCGACACCGGCTTCCTCGGAGCGACGGTCAGCGTCGGCGACAACCCCACGTTCGACGACGTGGACGGCAAGCAGGTCGAGGCGTACATCCACGATGTCGACGAACGCCTCTACGGCTGCATCGTCGAGGTCCACCTCGCCATGCACCTGCGCCCGATGCTGAAGTTCCCCACCCTGGCCGAGCTCATCAGGCAGACGGCAGCCGACGTGCAGCGCTCACGCACGGTGCTGGCTCGTTCGCGACCGCCGGATGTCGACTGACGTCCGCCGCAGTCCTGCACCGCGCCGAGGTGTGGGCCCCTACCCCGACCGCTGGGGGGACAGGTCGCGCAGCACGACCTCGCGGCCGAGCTTGAGCTCCAGCTCGGCGACCTGGGCGAGCAGCAGCTCAGCGGCGGCCATGGCGTCGGTGAGCGCGTGGTGGGCGGTGTAGCGGGGCAGCCCGTAGGCCCGTCGCGCTGCGTCGAGGCGCAGTGACCCGGCGACCTGTCCGTGCACGTCGGTCAGGAGCCGATGCTGCAGGGCCATGGTGTCGACGGTCGTGAGCGGTGGGCGGGAGCCGTACGCCGACACCGTGGCCGCGGCGAGGAACTCCACCTCGATCGGAGCGTGGTGGGCCAGCAGGACGCGCCCGTGCAGGGCGCGGAGCAGGAGCGGGAGCGCGTCGGCCAGGGGAGCGGCATCGGAGAGCTGGTCGTCGGTGAGCCGGTGGAAGGTGGCCGACGGGCCGACGTCCACGTCGCCGGGAGGGCGCAGCCGGAGCTCGCGGGCCTGGGCGAGCACCACCCGGCCACCGACCACCGGCACCCATCCCAGCGACAGGAGGTGGTCGGTCCGCGGGTCCAGCCCCGTCGTCTCCACATCGAGGGCGAGGAGCTCGACGTCCACCACCGGGGTCGCGTCCCCCGGAGGTGGCGCGGCAGCGAGCTCCCGCAGTGGTCCCGCCGGATAGTGCCCGGGCGCGCGTCGACGGTGTCGGAGGAAGGGCAGGAGCCCTCTCACTGGAACCCCGGAAGCAGTCGGTCGGCGAGGTGCTGCTTCGCGGTCCGCACGATCTCGAAGGCGTCCCTGAGGTGGCGGCGCTGCCGCTGGGTGAGGTTGGCGGGCGCGACGTTGTTGTCGGGCTGCCGGCCGGCGCGGACCTGCGCCGCCTGGTGGTGCAGCCTGACGTAGGACATCAGCTCCAGGGCGTCGCTCAGCTCGGCTGCCGTGTCCGGGTCCAGGAGCCCGGCCGTGGCCGCGGCGTTCAGGCGTCGCCGCGTCGACAGCGCCGGGGACCCGGCCCGCAGGGCGTGGATCCGCGCGAGCTGGACGACCCCGGAGATCGGACGCTTGATGTCGAGGGTGTCGCGGTGCTCGCCGTGCCGCTCCAGCACCAGTCCCCGGAAGAACCCCAGGGGCGGTCGCGTGGCGAGGGCCTGTCGCGACAGGTGGCCGAGCAGGCGGGGTGAGGCCATCGCGACCGAGGACTGGTGGACCTGCTCGGCCAGCCGTCGGTCGCCCACGAGGTGGCGCATGTCGTGGAAGACCGCGGAGTGCAGCACCGCGTCGGGATCGGGTTCGCGTGACCAGTCCGCGAACCGGTCACGCCACTGCCCGACGGACAGCCGCCACTGGGGGTTGGTGGCCATCATCCCGCCCGGGCAGCGCGGCCACCCGCACTGCTCGAGCGTCGAGGTGACCCGTTCGGCCAGCTCCGCGAACCACGCGTCGCCCGCCTCGTCGGTCTCCGTGGCCAGCACGATCGCGTGGTCCTGGTCGGCGGTGAACCCCTCCTCCTCGCGCGCCGCGGAGCCCAGCACCACCCAGCTGTACGGCACGGGTGGCGGACCCAGCTCGTCCTCCACCAACGCGACGACCCGTCGGCGTACGGCGTCGCCCAGGGCGGTCGCCACGCGCGAGATGTCCGCGGCACTCACGTCACGCTCGACGAGCTGGCCCAGCACGGCATGGATGCCCGGCGCCTCCGCGATCACCCCCGCCAGCGTCGTCTGGGCGCCGATGGTCGCGGCGAGGTAGACGGGGTTCGCGTTCTCCAGGCGGACCAGGTCCGTGGTGCTCACCAGGCCGACCGGCCGGCCGGAGTCGTCGAGGACCGGGAGGTGGTGGATGTCGCGGCTCACCATCTCCAGGAGCGCCTCGAACGCCAGGGCGTCGATGGAAAGGGTGACCGGCTCCGCCGTCATGACCGACTGCACCTCGCTGTCGGGGGAGAGGCCCACGGCGAGCACCCGGTTGCGCAGGTCGCGGTCGGTCACGATGCCCCGGAGCTCGCCGTCCGCCACGACGAGGATGCTGGAGACGCCCGCGCTGGACATGGCGGCCGCGGCGTCCGCCACAGTGGCAGTGAGCGAGGTGGTGACCGGCCCGCGGGTGAGCAGGTCACCGACCCGCGTGCCCAGCACGGTGCTGCCGGACGTGGCGCGCTGCAGGTTGCCGATCGCCCGGGCGAGGCGCGCGTGGTGGGTGGCGGCGTAGAACGTCGCGAAGTCCGGATGGGTCCTCGACAGCTCGTCGAACGCCTCCGGCTCGAGGACCAGGAGCAGGGTGTCCTCGACCGCGGTGCACCGGTAGCGGGTCGGGCGGTGCTCCAGCAGCGAGCTCATCCCGAAGGCCTCCCCGGTGCCGACCCGGTCGACCAGCTCGCCGGTCTCGTCCCGGACCTCCACGGCGCCGGATCTCACGACGTACAGGCCGTCGCCGTGGTCTCCCACGTCGAGCACCACACTGCCGCGTCGCTCGTAGCGCAGCGTGCACCTGCGCGGCAGCGCTGCGAGCACCTCGCCCGGCAGCCTGTCGAACGGTGCGTGCCGGGCCAGGAAGTCCCGGACCTCGGCGAGCTCGGCCTCCATGACGCCATGGTGGCACCGACTCGGCGCCCAGGGGTGTGTCAGGAGCTGTTCGTGAGGAGGGCGAGGGTGTCGCGCACCCCTGCCTGGTCGCCTCCGCGGCGCGCCCGATCTCCTCGACGGGGGCGGCAGAAAGGCAGCCCTCCGGAGGGTTCAGCTGCCGGGGTGACGCGTGCGCGCGTCCGCTCGTCGCCGTTCAGCGATAGCGGCGCGGGGGAGTCCAGTGGCTCCCGAACTCCAGGTTGAAGGATTCGGGTTCGAACGGGCTGTCGCCACCGGCGGGAAAGCTTGACAGCTCTCCGAAGACGATGCGGCCGGGGAGGTCGTAGAGGTCCACCCGGACGAAGTCGGTGTCCTGGGCGAGGCGTTCGGCCAGCTCGACCAGCTCGTCCAGCCGCGACGGCCGGGGGATCGGCGGTGCGGCCCAGGGATTGCCTCCGCTGAGCGGCAGGTGGGCCCAGTCCCGGTCGAAGAAGTCCTGTGTCCGGCCGTCGAAGCGTCCCCGGTCGACCTGGACGTAGCGACAGGTGCCGTGGAACACGAAGAACTTGTAGTCGTCGGGGATCCCGCCCTCGACGCCGGTCAGGAGCTCCTCGACGACCAGGCGTCGCGGCACGTGCCCGTAGGCCCATTCCCGGTTGGGCCCCTGGCCGTAGAGCTGGGAGAGCCACGACTCGCCGAGGGCCACGAGGTGCTCGACCGGCGCGTGCTCGGGTCGTACGTGGTGGTAGCCCCATGAGCTCGCGGGGTCGGGCAGCCGCGACGTGGCGGGCGCCTCGGCGGAGACGACGACGGCGACGCCGCTGCCGTGCGTGGGCTTGAGCACGTACGCCGGTGGCAGGGCGGCACGTGCCAGGTCCCTCGGGTCGTCGATCACGTGGAGGAGCTTCGGCAGCACGTCCGGGCCGGCGAGCGCGGCGACGTGGTCGCGTACGGCGACCTTGTCCGCGAAGGTCACCATCAGCGGGCGATGGTCGCGCAGCATCTTGTAGCGGACCTTCTCGTTGAAGGTGCGTGGCCGGCGGGTCCGCCACAGTCGCCACCAGCGCACGAGCCGACTGCGCTGGCGCCAGGCGAGCGACCGCGCCGGGGCCCGCCTTCCGCTCACGAGTGCGACCACGCCTGCATCCTGCCTGACGGGGGTCGGGCCCAGGGCGCCGGAGGCAGAGCCATGCCACCTTCGGGGGAGGACCCATTGCCCGTCGTGTGAAAAGGTCGTGGCCATGAACTCGTTGTCGGAGCGGATGGCGCAGGCCGCTCGAGACCTGCAGGACGACCACGGGGATGCTCAGGCCACCTTCCAGAGTGCGGTCGAGGTGGCGCTGACGTCCGTGGAGGGCTGCGACGCTGCCGGCCTCTCCTTCGTGGCGCGCAAGCGCATCCTGGAGACGGTCGCCGCCACGGACGACATGGCCCGGGTCGCTGACCAGCTGCAGTACGAGCTGGGGCAGGGGCCCTGCCTCGACGCCGTGTGGCACGAGCAGGTGGTGCTCAGCCCGAGCCTGGAGCACGACGAGCGGTGGCCGCTGTGGGGGCCGAGGGTCGTCGAGGCGACCAAGGCCCAGAGCATCATGTCCTTCCAGCTCTTCACCCACCAGGAGCGGCTCGGCGCACTCAACCTCTACTCGAGAACGCGTGACGGGTTCGACGACTCCGCGGTCGACGAGGGGTTCGCGGTCGCCGCCCACATCTCGATCGCGGTCTCGGCCTCGCAGGAGGTCGACCACCTGTCGAAGGGACTCACCAGCCGGACGGTCATCGGCCAGGCGACCGGGATCCTGATGGAGCGCTACGACCTCGACTCCGTGCGGGCTCTCAGCGTGCTGACGCGGATGTCGAGCCAGGGCAACGTCAAGCTCCGCAAGCTCGCGGAGGAGATCGTGGAGCACCGGGCCGCCGGCGTCGCGCGCCGCGAGGCCTGACGCTGCGGCGACGTACGCGCTCCGGTCTCACGCACGAGCCCCGGCCACCCTTCGCGAGGGCAACCGAGGCCAATGCCGGCACGACCAGCCGGCTGCTTGACCGGACGACCTCAGCCCGCGCAATTCGCGGTCGCGAAGGCCGTGCTCACCCTGTACCCGGTCGTATGCGGTGCAAACACCCGGCTGTCACGATAAGGGGCATGCCGACCATGCAGCGCCGTCCCGCCTGGCAGCAGGCCGCCGTCCTGACGGGCGGGTTCGTCGTGGTCCTGTGGCTGCTCGAGATCGTCGATGCCGCGTCCGGCCACCCGCTGGACGCGTACGGCGTGCAGCCCCGGTCGGACGACGGACTCGTCGGCGTGGCCGTGGCCCCGATGCTGCACTTCGGGTTCGACCATCTGGTCGGCAACACAGTGCCCGTCCTGGTGCTCGGCTTCCTGACCCTCGCCACCGGCATCGCACGCGGCCTCCTCGCGACCGCGATCATCTGGGTCGTCGGCGGACTGGGCGTGTGGCTGTTCGCCCAGCCCGGCAGCAACCACGCCGGTGCCTCGGTCCTCATCTTCGGGTGGATCGTCTTCCTGGTCGTCCGGGGGTTCCTCAATCGGCGCCCGACCGAGATCCTCATCGGGGTCGCGGTCTTCCTGCTCTACAGCGGCGCGCTGCTCGGCGTGCTGCCCGGGCAGCACGGTGTGTCGTGGCAGGGGCACCTGTTCGGCGCCGTCGGCGGTGCGGTCGCAGCCAGGGTCCTGAGCAGGCCACGCGACCGGTACGACGCCCTGCGCTGAGCAGGAGACGAAGGTCTCGCCGTCCCGGAGGAATCCTGTCCTTCGGCGGGCCGTTCCTCAGGGGCCACACCGTTCAGACATACGAGGAGATTCACATGCGCAGCGTCGCCCACGACACCTTCGGAGCTCCCGAGCAGGTCCTCACGGAGCGAGAGGTCCCCACGCCGAGCGCGGGCCCCGGTCAGCTGCTGGTGCGGATGGTCCTGTCACCCATCCACAACCACGACCTCGTCACCGTCCGGGGCGCGTACGGCGTCAAGCCCGCGCTCCCGGCGGTCGGGGGCACCGAGGCAGTGGGCGTGGTCGAGGCCGTCGGGGACGGTGTCGAGCCCGACCTGGTCGGTCAGCGGGTCGCCGTGGCCGGGTCGCCCGGCACGTGGGCGGAGCACTTCGTCGCTCCCGCAGGCGCCGTCATCCCGGTGCCGGCGGCCATGTCGAACGAGGCCGCCGCCCAGCTGATCTCGATGCCGTTCAGCGCCATCACCCTCGTCGAGTTCCTCGGCGTCGGCCCGGGTGACTGGGTCGTGCAGACCGCGTCCAACGGCGCCGTCGGCAAGATCGTCGCGGTCCTCGCGAAGTCGCGGGGGATCAACCTCGTCAACCTCGTACGCCGTGAGGCCGCCGTCGCCGAGCTGGCCGAGCTCGGCATCGACAACGTCATCGCCACCGAGTCCGCTGACTGGGTGGAGCAGGCTCGGGCCCTGGTCGGCGAGGGTGGCGCCCGCGCCGCCGTCGACTCGGTCGGCGGTCACGTCGTCGACGGACTCGCGGAGCTCCTCGGCGAGGACGGCCTGCTGGTCACCTTCGGCGCGGCCAGCAACCAACCGCTCGTGATCAGCAGCGGGCCCGTCATCTTCAAGCAGCTCACCGTCAAGGGCTTCTGGGGCGCGAAGGTCAGCCGGACCACATCGGCGGAGGACCGGAGCCGGCTCTTCGGCGAGCTCATCGGCCTCGTCCTCGACGGCTCCCTGGCGCTCACCTCCGGCGGGACGTACGACCTGGGCCGGCCGGCAGAGGCCGTCGCTGCGTCGCAGACCCCGGGTCGCCCCGGGAAGATCATGTTCCGGCCCTGACCCGGCGAGTGAGTCCAGCGTCACGTACTGATCGGTAACGAACGCCGGACGAGGGCGGCGCGCCACTTCTAGCCTTCACGCCATGCGCGCCCTCCCCCTCCGCTAGGCCCTCCTCCCCGCCCTCCTCCTGGTCCTGCTCGCTCCCGCCCTCACCGCCTGTTCCGGGCCGGACGACGCAGCCCCCAACGCAGCGCAGCACGTGTCCCAGGAGGAGGACGAGGCCGTCGTGGCGTGGCGGAAGGCCGTCGAGGCCGAGCTCGGGACCGACACCTTCGACTTCGCGACCATCCAGCAGAGCGCGGCGGTGGACTGTCTGCGCACCGATGCCAGCTCGTGGACCGTCGAGCTCGCGCTCAGCGGCGACGTCGCCACCTCCGGGTTGACCCGGGTCGGCCTCGAGCACGCCTGCGCGGACGTCGTACCCGCTTTCGACGAGGCCGTCGCGTCCGTGGAGCGGGCGGCCGATCCGCTCGACCTGGTCTGCGGCCCGGGTGTGGAGCTCACCTCGGAGGACTCGCTCAGGACCGAGCTCGTCTGCGCCCACCGCTGACCCGGTCGCCTACTTGCTCTCGTCCTGGCCCGCCCGGGGGTCGGGAATGGTGTCGGGCAGGTCCCGCACAGGCATCACGACCACGTCGTTGACCTTCCAGTCGAGGTCGCGCAGCGCCTCGACGGCGTCCTCGAGCTGGTCGAGGCTCGGCGCGTCGCCCACCGGCTGGACGAACGCCTCGACGTGGAACACGTGGCCCTGGTCGCGCACCCGGCTCCTGCTGTCGCCCACCCACGCCAGCCTCTGCAGCGCCGCGTCCACGTCGCGCGTCAGCGGGTGCGGATGCTTGTCGTCGTACGTGCGCGCCCGCTCGTCCATCAACGCGCTGGACGCATGGCGCAGGTTGCGCCACCCGTCGCGCACGATGCTGGCCGAGATGAGGAGCGCGGCGCCGGAGTCGGCCCACCACAGGCCGATCCCGATCCCGAGCACACCGACGATGGTGCCTGCGGCAGTCATCCAGTCGGCCTTCTGCATGTCGGCGTCGGCGTAGAGCACCTTGTCGTGGAGCTCCTCCGCGAGGGGGAGCTTCAGGCGGCCCAGGATGAAGGGTCCGACCCCTGTGTAGACCATCGCGCCGATCATCAGCCACCCCGACCAGAAGGTCTGGCCGAGCAGGTGCGTCGTGCCGATCGGGGGGTGCTCGGCTCGCACCAGGCCCGTTCCCGCGTCGTACATCAGCGCAAGCCCCACGGTCAGCAGCGCGACGGACGCCGTCAGGTGGCCGATCGCGGTAGAGCGGTGGAAGCCGTAGGGATGGTCGGCCGTCGGGCGCTTCCTCGCCCGCCGCACGGCGACCAGGAAGGCCAGGGGAGGCACCAGCGCGAGCATGTCCTCGATCCAGGCCGTCTTCATGGCCTGCGAGCTGCCCATCGTCGCGGCGACGAGTGCGATGGCGGACGCCATGAAGACGAGAGTGATGACCTCCAGGCGCTTCGCCTTCTTCAGCGCGGCTGCCTGACGGGACGGCAGCTCGGCGTGCCCGAACCGGCCGACGCCCTGGCCGCCCTCGCCCGAGACACCCGTCCTGCTCACGACCCGCCTCCGTTCTTGTTCTCGTCCAGCCACCGCTCGAGCTCGGACTGCAGGGCGTTCTCGCCCATCGGCACCATCATCACGTGGGCCTCGGTGGAGCCGTCGACGACGACCTCGGCGTAGGGGCGGGTCAGCCCGACCTTGTCGACCCACAGGTTCGCGTCGGTGAAGCCGCCGACGGCCAGGTCCAGCTCACCGTCCTCGAGCATCGTGACGAGGTGCTCCTCGCCGGCGACGGTCCACTCCACGTCGGCGCCGAGGTGCTCGGCGAAGCCCTCGACCAGCTGCGGCTCCCGGCCGCCGGGCGCGCGCTCGCCGTCGAGCTCGACCCAGCCGGTCCGCGGCGAGGCGCCCACGCGCAACGTGCCACTGGACCGCACCTGGTCGAGCGTGCCGTCGGGATCGGTCGGGATGGTGAGCCCGCAGCCGCCGAGGAGCAGGCCCACGCCGATCGCCAGCACCGCCCGTCGCGTCGAAGCGGGACCGGAGCCCCGCCCCTCACGCCTGGTCATGGCGGCGTCACGCGCCGCTTGGGCGGCGACGCAGTGGCCGGGTCGCGGGTCCCTCGAGAACCTCGCCTTCAGGGGTGAACCGCGATCCGTGGAGCGGGCAGTCCCACGTCTCCTCGGCGTCGTTCCACTTCAGGAGCCCGCCGAGGTGGGTGCACACGCCGACCACGCCGCACGCGCTTGCCTGCGCCGGTCCCGCCGCCCCTGGGAGCCGCTCGCGGAGCGTGCGAGCCGCGCCGGTCGCGAGGGCTGCGCCGACACCCAGGTTGATCCGGGCGACCTCGGCGACCCCGGACGCGCTGGCGCTGCGGTCGCTCAGCACCTGGGCCCAGGACGGCAGGTCCCCGAGGATGTCGGACGAGATCGTGCGTGCGGCGGCCACCCCGTTGGCCATGCCCCACTTCTGGAAGCCGGTCGCCACGTGGATGCGGCCACCGCCGCGCGGCATGGGACCCACGAAGGGAACGCCGTCCGCAGGGCTGTAGTCCTGCGCGGACCAGTGATGCGTCTCGGTGGTGCCCGGGTACCAGGTCTCCGCCCACGACCGCAGGGTGTCGAGGTGGGCGAGGTGCGAGTCCGTCCGGCCAACCACGTGTCCCGCGCCACCCACGACGAGCTTGCCGCCGGGTGCGTCGCGCACCGAGCGGGTGTCCGACCCCGCCGAGAGGTACATCCCGTCCATCGGCTCGGCGCCGTCGAGGGCCAGCGCGTAGGAGCGCTGCGGCTCCAGCTTCGCGAAGTACAGCCCCCGGTCGAGGATCGGCGTACCCGTCGCCAGCACCAGGTGCTCGGCGCTGAGGGCCGCACCGCCGGCCAGCCGGACGGTCGGCCTGCCCTCCTTGGACACCGAGCGGACCCGGTGCCCCTGGTGCAGCGTGCCGCCGTGCTGGCGCAGCTGGTCGACGAGCGCGGCCAGCACGTCCATCGCATCGAGCTGTGCCTGCTCGGCGAGCACGGTCGCGCCGACGTGCGGGAACGGCACGTCGAGCCGGTCGCGCCACTGCACCGCCAGGCCCAGCTCGCTCGCGGCCCCGTGCTCGGCCTCCACCGACTCCAGCTCGTCCTCCGTCGCGGCGTACGTCACCGCCAGGCGGCGCTGGACCGCGACCCCGTGGTCGTCACAGAAGCGCAGCAGCCACTCCATGCCCTCGCGGTTGGCCTCGACGTAGGCGGCGGCCACCTCCTCCGACTGGTGGCGACGGATGCTCGAGAGGCGGGTGCCCTGCAGCAAGGTCACCTTGCCGGTGGTGTGACCGGTCGTGACGGCCCCGACGCCTCGTGCCTCCACGCACGCCACCCGCAGGCCGGCGCGCGCGAGCAGCAGGCTGGTGGTGAGCCCGGTCAGGCCGGCGCCGACCACCAGCGCGTCCAGCGACTCCCCGGGCCCGGGGAGGTCGTCGTCCGGCACCACGGGCGCCCGGTCGAGCCACAGGGAGGTCACCTGTCAGCCGCCGACCCGGACGAGGTGTCCCCGCCCTCCGCTGTCCGGCCCTCGTCCGGGGTGTCGCTGTCGGCATCGGGGGCGTTCACGGGATCGGAGTCGAGCTGGGTCTGCGGGTCCGTGCGGGGACCAGGGGCCGGGTCGGAGGTGCTCACGGTCGTCTCCTTCGAAGTCGTCAGCGAAGTTGCGCACCACATCCGTACCCCATTGCCCGCCTGTTCAGTCAAGGCGGGAGGAGGGGCCCGGCGGGCCTCGTGCACGTCGCCGACAGAGGCCTCAGGGTGAGCTCAGGCCGAGCGGAGCGGACCGTCGTCCAACCGCTCCAGCAGGTCGCGCGGGCCGTCGTATACCCACGAGACACCCGCGGAACGCAGGCGATCGGCCCCGGTTCCTCCGCTGAGCAGGCCGATGCACGGCACGCCGGCAGCATCCGCGCTCGCTGCGTCCCACGTCGCGTCACCGACGGCGATCGCCGAGCCGCCACCGGCGCGCGAGACGGCCAGCTCGAGGGCGTCGGGCGCCGGCTTGGTCTCGACGTCGTCCGAGCCGGTCACGAGCGCGCTCAGGTGCCTGCGGACGTCGACGAGGTGGAGGAGGTCGTCGACGAGGTCGGCCTCCGACGAGCTGGCCAGGGCCAAGGGGTGGCCGCGGGCCGCGAGTGCCTCGACGAGCTCCGAGGCGCCGTCGAGCGGACAGAGCGTCCGCAGCCCGGCGCGGAAGTACTTGTCGTGGAGCCCCCGCACGTCGTGGCCGACCGCGGTCTCGGCGGCGTCGCCTGCCACGTGCGCGACGAGGCGGTCGCCCCCCATGCCGATGGCCTCGTGGATCCGTACGGCGCCCACGTGGAGCCCGACGTCGTGGAAGGCCGCCTGCCACGCGACGACGTGCTGGTAGACCGAGTCGACGAGGGTGCCGTCGAGGTCGAGCACCACGATGGGGTGGGGCTGCTGATCAGAGGTCACCAGTGGCGTGTACCCCGATGGGCGAGTCGCATGCACGCCCGGGCGGGTGTGGTGTCGCTCGGGGTCGCAGGAGGACGATCGGACGACGATACCCAGACCCACCGATGTGGAGGGGGACCGCCGTGGAGCTGCTGCCCCAGAGCAGGGAAGCCCTGGACGAGTACGTCACGCCGTCGATCGACGACGTGGAGGACCTGCTGAGGGTGATCGAAGGCTGGGCGCTGCGAGCCGTGCCGGAGTGTGTGGCCCTGAGCGTCACGCTGCTCGACGACGACCTGACGTTCACCCTGGTCGACTCCTCCGCGGGCGGAGGGCGACCACCCGGGGGCTCGGAGCCAGGCGCGGGTACGCGGTCCCCGAGCGAGCAGGAGCGTCGCCACGCGCTGGACGAGGCGGAGTGGGCCGACATGGCTCGCGAGAGGGCCTTCGAGGGGATCGCCAGCACTGTGAGCCTCCCGGTGGTGGAGGAAGGTCGCGCCGTGCTCAACATCGACCTCTACGCCTCCACCGCCCACGCGTTCCACGACAGGATCGACGGCCTGGTCGCCGCACTCGGTGCCTGGCAGGCGGGCGCGGTGACCAACGCCGACCTCGGCTTCGAGACCCTGCGCAGGGCGCAGGCGGCTCCGGAGCGGCTGCGAGAGCAGCGCCTGGTCGACGTCGCGGTTGGCCTCGTCGCGGCGAGGGCCGGCCTGACCACCGACGACGCCCTCGACCTGCTGCGTGAGGCCGCCGAGGTGGCAGGCATCGGCGAGACCCAGGCAGCCAGTGTCGCGCAGCGCCTCCTCGCATAGCTCTCGCCTAGCTAGAGGGCCTAGCACGACTCCGGTGCATGGTCTCCGCCCATCCGGGTACCCGATCGGCATGGATCGAACTACTGGATCAGGCGCCCGCCACGTCAAGGTCGCACTTCTGGACGAGAGCGAGCTCGTCATGCACGGCCTTCGCGCCATGCTCGAGCCGCACTCCGCCGTGATCTCGGTAGTGCCGCACCGGCCGGACGGACCCGCACCGCTGAGCGACCTCACGCTCTACGAACCGTCCGCCCACCGACGCACCACAGGTGCTCGCGGCGTGCCGCAACGGTTCCCGACCCGCATGGTCGCCTTCGGCTGGGACTGCAGCCCCGAGGCGGTGTCTACCGAGATGTCCCGGGGCGCCGCAGGCTTCGTGAGCAAGTGGCTGCCCGCACGCCGGCTCATCTGGAACCTGCTCCAGGTCGCCGACGGTCGCGTGGTCGTGGACGCGTGGAACGGCCAGCCTCAGGCGAGCCGACCGACCGCGGACAAGTGGCCCCTGACCCACCGCGAGACCGAGGTCCTCTCGATGATCGCGTCGGGCCTCGCCAACCGTGAGATCGCCGAGAAGACGAACCTCAGCATCAACTCGGTGAAGTCCTACATCCGCGGCGCCTACGCCAAGATCGAGGTCACGTCCCGGTCGCAGGCTGTCCTGTGGGCGATCCAGCACGGACTGCTGGTCTCCAGCGACAACGGCGCGGAGGGGCAGCGCGCGGTCGCCCAGCAGGTCCGCGCGTGACCCGGTTCGGCTACTTCCTCTCGTGCGAGGAATACACCCCGGACCAGCTGCTCGAACAGGCCCGGCTGGCTGAGGAGGCGGGCTTCGACGCGCTCTGGATCAGCGATCACTTCCATCCCTGGACCGACGCCCAGGGCGAGTCCCCCTTCGTCTGGTCGATGATCGGCGCTGTCGCGCATGTGTGCGACCTGCCCGTGACGACGGCGGTCACCTGCCCGACGGTGCGCACGCATCCGGCGATCATCGCCCAGGCCGCCGCCACGTGCGCCGTGCTGCTGGGTGAGGGCCGGTTCACCCTCGGCGTCGGCAGCGGTGAGGCGCTCAACGAGCACGTGCTCGGCGATGCCTGGCCCCACACCGAGCGCCGGCTGGAGATGCTCGAGGAGGCAGTGGACGTCATCCGGAGGCTCTGGACGGGCGAGGTCGTCTCGCACGAAGGCCCGCACTACACGGTGGACACGGCCAGGATCTACACCCTGCCCGAGCGTCCGCCGGAGATCTACATGAGCGCCTTCGGCCCGAAGGCGCTGGAGGTCGCCTGCCGCATCGCCGACGGGTTCATCACCACCAAGCCCGACGGCGACTCCGTGGACAAGTTCCGCGCCGCCAAGGGCGCCGACGCGCCGACGCAGGCCGGATTCAAGGTCGCCTGGGGACCCAGCCGTGACGAGGCCATCGACACCGCGTACGGCATCTGGCCCAACGCCGGCGTGCCCGGCGAGCTCAGCCAGGTGCTGCCGAGCCCCCAGCACTTCGAGCAGGCCGCCGAGCTGGTGACCCGCGAGAAGTTCGCGGAGAACGGTGCCTTCGGCCCCGACGTCGCCGAGCACGTCGAGGCCTACGCGCCCTTCCTCGACGCCGGCTTCGACGACGTGTACGTCGCCAACATGGGACCGCACTACGCCGACATGATCGCCGCCTACGGGTCGGACGTCCTCCCCGAGCTCAGGAGCCTGGCTCGCGCCAGCTCCTAGAGTCACCGACCAAGCACGGGCCGGCATCGTGAGCCGTGGGCCGAAGCGACCACGTTTGTCGCCCGCCTGTGTCCGCATTCAGCCGTCGTACTCCGGGTCGCCGGTGACGTCCGCCGGCTTGGCCTCGTGCCCCTCGCGTCCGCGGGTGCGGCGCAGCTCCTTCATCTCGGCCTCGAAGACGTGGCGCCGCCCCTGCACCAGCTCGTCCAGCGCGCGCTGGTGGAGTGCCTTGGCTCGCGCGTAGAAGCCGTCGTCGTAGGCCTCGACCATCTGGAACGACCACATGCCGGGCAGCGGGTTGCCGCCCAGCACGTCGCGGTCGAGTGCGTCGGCGAGCTCGTCGTGCCCGGCGTCGCGCATCAGGCCGGTGGCCTCCTCCAAGGTGCTTTCTGCGCTGCCCATGAGACGGTGGAAGGCGTAGAGGTGGCCACGAGCGTCCTCCACGTGATCGAGGCCGGCGGAGAGCTTGCCGAGCGCCTCGACCGTCTCGTCGCTCACGCCTTCGGGTCGCCGGTGCTCGGGAGCGGGCCGGTCGGCAGCGGGCTGGTCGGGGGCGGGCTGGTCGCTCATGGAGGGGAGCCTCACACGCCCGGAGCCGAGGGCACCACGCTCGAACGGGCGGTTGCGCAGGTGGGCGAATCGTCGGCTCGTCGCGGGGTACCGGACACGACCATCACCACCCCACTGAGAGAGGAGCACGGCATGACCACTGCACGAGAGGTGATGACAGCGGGCGTCGAGTGCGCGTCGGTGAACGACACCGTCCGTGAGGCGGCGCGGAAGATGAGGGACCTGGAGGTGGGCGCCCTGCCGATCTGCGGAGACGACAACAGGCTCGCGGGCATGATCACCGACCGGGACATCGTGATCAACTGCGTGGCTGAGGGGAAGGACATGGACGACGTGCGCGTGCAGGACTTCGCTGGGGACGAGGTCGTCACCATCGGCGCGGACGACGACATCGAGGAGGCCCTCTCCACGATGGCGCGCAAGGGCGTCCGGCGGCTTCCGGTCATCGACGGGCACGACCTGGTCGGCATGATCAGCCAGGCCGACATCGCCAAGAACCTGCCGGAGGAGAAGGCGGGTCGGCTGCTCGAAGCAATCTCGGCGGCGCCGTCCACGGACTGACGCACCGCGCCACCCGGAGCCCCGCGGGATGGACCGCGGTGCATGCTCGCGGGGCAGGGTGGGCACTGGCGGGCATGAGCACTCACGCCACTCACGCACCGGGACGGCCGCCGGGACAGGCCGCAGGGGCGACGTCATGAAGGCGGTCACCTGGCAGGGGCGGATGGACATGCAGGTGGTGGAGGTGCCGGATCCGGTGATCGAGGACCCGACCGACGTGGTCGTCGAGATCACCTCGACCGGGCTGTGTGGCTCCGACCTGCACCTCTACGACCCGTTGACGCCCTTCATGAATCCTGGCGACGTCGTCGGGCACGAGCCGATGGGCATCGTGCGTGAGGTGGGCTCCGCGGTCGCGACCCTGCAGGCGGGGGACCGCGTCGTCGTCCCCTTCAACGTCAGCTGTGGGTCGTGCTGGATGTGTGAGCGCGGCCTGTTCAGCCAGTGTGAGACCACGCAGAACCGCGACACCGGCACGGGCGCCAGCCTGTTCGGCTACAGCAAGCTCTACGGCCAGGTACCGGGCGGTCAGGCCGAGATGCTGCGCGTCCCCTTCGCCGACACCCTGCCGATCAAGGTGCCGCACGGTCCGCCCGACGACCGCTTCCTCTTCCTCTCCGACGTGCTCCCCACCGCCTGGCAGGCCGTCGAGTACGCCGACGTCGAGGACGACGGCACGCTCCTGGTGATCGGTGCCGGACCCATCGGCGACATGTCCGCCCGGATCGCGATGCATCGCGGGCTGCGCGTCATCGTCGTCGACTCGGTCCGCGAGCGCCTCGCGCGCGTCCACGGCCAAGGGGCCGAGACGATCGACCACAGCGAGCTCGACGGGATCGGTGACCGCGTGCGCGAGCTGACGGACGGACGAGGGGCCGACGCCGTCATCGACGCGGTCGGCATGGAGGCCCACGGGTCACCGGTCGCGGAGACCGCGCAGAAGGCGCTCGCGCTGCTGCCCAAGAAGGTGCAGGAGAAGGTGATGCTCACCTTCGGCTCCGACCGGCTGGCCGCGCTGATGAGCGCCATCGACGCGGTCCGCCGGGGTGGCACGATCAGCGTCTCGGGCGTCTACGGGGGATCGACGGACCCGTTGCCGATGTTCCAGCTGTTCGACAAGCAGGTGCAGGTCCGGATGGGCCAGGCCAACGTGCGCCGGTGGAGCGACGAGATCCTCGCGCTGCTGCAGCAGGACGACGACGTGCTGGGCGTCGAGTCGTTCGCGACGCACCACCTGCCGCTCGAGGACGCGCCCGAGGCCTACCGCAAGTTCCGCGACAAGGAGGACGGCATGGTGAAGGTGGTGTTCACCCCGTGAGGATGCCCAAGCCGCGGGGCGGCCTGAGCGAGTGGGTGATCAACCGCCTCGCGAGCACCGGTGAGGGGTCCCTCGGACCCGCGCCCGTCGCTGACTCGTGGGCCGACGAGGTGATCTCGCTGTGGACCCTCCACGAGCTGTCCTACCGAGGCTTCGAGGATGCGTCCGACCACGCCGAGTGGGATCCCGAGGTGCTGGTGGTGCGCCACAGCCTCGAGCTGGTCCTCGAGGAGCGCCTGCGCTCGCGATGGGAGCATCCCGGCACGGACCCGGACGCCGCCGACGTACCCGCGTCCCTCGAGGCGCTCGTCGACGCGGACGACGGGCCCTCGCTCGCCGACCACGTACGCCGTCAGGCCGACCTCGAGCAGGTCCTCGAGCTGCTGCGGCAGCGCTCGATCTACCACCTCAAGGAGTCGGACCCGTCGGCCTGGGTCGTCCCCCGGCTCCCGGTCCGGGCGAAGGCGGCCCTCATGGCGCTGCAGTACGACGAGTACGGCGACGGCGACCCCAACCGGTTGCACGCCCACCTCTTCGCCCGGGGCCTCGAGGACGTGGGCCTGCGCTCGGAGTACGGCGCCTACGTCGACGACGCCCTGCCCGAGACGCTCGAGATGAACAACGCGGCCTCCATGTTCGGCCTGCACCGACGGCTCCGGGGCGCGGCGATGGGACACCTCGCGGCCTTCGAGATGACGAGCTCGCTGCCGTCGCGCAAGATCGTCCAGGGACTCGGGCGGCTGGGCCTGGACGGTCCCATGGCCGCCTACTACGACGAGCACGTCGAGGCCGACGCGATCCACGAGCACCTGGCCGCGCGCGACATCTGCGGCACGCTGGCGCAGGACGAGCCCGACCAGGCGGCCCAGATCCTGTTCGGGGCGTTCACCTGCCTGGACCTGGAGGGCCGTTTCGCCCGGGCGATGTTCTCCGCGTGGGAACAGCCGTCATGAGCGGCGGGAAGCGGGCCGACGACTTCGACCACCCTGACGTGGTGATCTACCCGGACGGCCCGATGCTCGTCCGTGGGGCCACGTCCATCCGGGACGAGGACGGGACCGTGCACCCCGTCGTGCGGCCCGTCGTGGCGTTGTGTCGCTGCGACAAGTCGAGCCGGCTGCCCTGGTGCGACGGCACCCACAAGGTCATCCCGCGTCAGTAGCCCGGTCGATGCGAGCCAGCACGCCACGGACGTGCTGGCGCACCTCAGCCATCACCAGCGTGCCGTCGGCGAAGCACCGCTCCGCGCCCAAGGCGTCGGCCTGCGCCCTCGTCCCGAGCTGGAGGATGGCTGATCCGCCGGGTGCCAGGTGATGGGCGACGACGTCGAGGCAGGCCCGCGCGACGTCGAGGCCGTCCGGGCCTCCGTCGATGGCACTCAAGGGGTCCTCGGGGAAGCACGAGGTCTGGTCACGCGGGACCCAGGGTGGGTCGGCGATGACGACCGGGAACTGCTCCTCGGGCTGCAGCGCCGACTCGAGCCGAGCCTCGCGCACCTCGACGCGGTCGGCCATCCCGCCCGCGAGTGCGTTGACGCGCGCGTAGTCACAGGCCACCGCGCTGGAGTCCACGCACACCAGCCGGCGCCCCGTCGTCGCCACGGCCGCCAGGCCGATGTGCCCGACGCCGGCACACAGCTCCAGCACCGGACCGCCGGGGGCTGTCACCATCAGGTCGGCTGCCCACTCGGACTGTGCCAGGGTCCACTGCCGCGGCCGCAGGACGCGGTCGTCGAAGGCGATGGTGAGCGGGCCGAAGGTCATCTGGTCGGTCATGCTCTCGCGCCTTGCTTCGTACGCCGTCGCGGCAGGGCGCGCGAGCGGTGGTGCCAGAGCGCGGACCGGGCGGCGTTCGCCCCGGCCGCGCCGTGCACGCCCCCGCCGGGGTGGGCGGACGCCGAACCGAGGAAGAGTCCGCGGACCCCGGTCCAGGCACGCCCGCGCATCGCCGGGACGGGACGGAACACCAGCTCCTGGTGCAGCTGCGAGGTGCCGCCGTTGAGGGCGCCCCCGACGAGGTTGGCGTTGCGGGCCTCGAGCTCGTGCGGCCCGAGCACGCGACGCGCCATGACGCGGTCGCCGAAGCCCGGCGCACGGGCCTCGATCCGCGCCTGCATGCGGTCGGCGAACCGCTCGCGGTCGTCGTGGTCCCAGCGACCGCTGATCTCCTCGCCGACGTCGCGGCGGGTCGCGGCGGGCTGCGGCACGTGGGCGTAGGCCCAGAAGGACTCCGTTCCCGCCGGTGAGCGCGAGGGGTCGCTGGTGGTCATCTGACCGGCGAGCAGGAAGGGGTGCTCCGGCACGACGCCGGAGGAGACCTGCGCCATCGTCTGGCCCAGCTCCTCCACCGAGTCGGCGACGTGCACCGTCCCCGGCAGCTGCGTCGGGCTCCCGGCCCAGGGGACAGGGCCGGACAGCGCCCAGTCGACCTTGACGGTGCCGGGGTCGAGCTCGAAGGAGCGCATCCCGCGCACGAGGCGCGGCGGGAGGTCCTCGGTGCGGACGAGGCCGCCGAACAGGCGCAGCGCGGCGACGTCGGCGATCACGGTGGTGGCGTCGTACCAGTCGCCGTGGCGGGTGAGGACCCCCGTGACCCGCCCTCCGCGTACGACGACCCGCTCCACCTCGGCGCCCGTCTCGAGCCGACCTCCGAGACCGGTGAACCGCGCGACGAGGGCGTCGGTGAGCGACTGGGCGCCGCCGCGGGGCACGGGGAACCCGACGGTCTGCCCGAGCATCGTCATGAGCACGCCGAACACGCCGGAGCCGGGCGAGTCGAGGGGGATGTCCGAGTGCCCCGCGTTGCCGGCGAGCAGCAAGCGGGCCGCGGGCCCGGCGAACAGGTCGCGCCCCAGCGACGTGACCGGTGTGGCGAGGCGCCGGACGATGTCCAGGCCGCCTGAGCGGGCCAGGGCCGGCAGGAGGCGGGCGCCGGCCCTCAGCGGTGGGAAGGGCGTCGTGAGGGCGTCGACCAGCCCCGGACCGATGCGGTCCCACGTCCGGCAGAGGTCGAGCCACGCGTCGCCGTCGCCGCCCCGGAGGGTGTCGAGCCCGGCGGCCGTCATCTCCCGGTCGCGGTGCAGCACCGCCCACTGCCCCTCGCCGAAGGGGTGCCCGAGCACGGCCGGCGCGTGCTCCCAGGCCAGCCCGTGGTCCTCGAGCCGCAGGGAGGTGACGGCCTGCGAGGCCAGGGCCAAGGGATAGAACGCGCTGAAGGTGTCGTGGACGAAGTCCGGGTGCACGTCGCGGTCGCTGCGGACGGCGCCACCCGCAGTGGGCTGTGCCTCGAGCACGAGGACGCTCCACCCGGCGTCCGCGAGGACGTTGGCTGCCACCAGCCCGTTGGGCCCGGCACCGATCACGATGGCGTCGTACGTGCGACCCACCGCTGGGATCACCGGGTCCTGCCCTCCACCACGAAGGCGAGTCGGCGCAGGGTCTCGATGTTGCGCAGGTGCAGCTGCGGGTCCTGGATCGGCTTGGGGATGAGGGCGCTGGGACCTCCGGTCACCTGCTCCACCATCGTGACCACGGTCGACTTCCCGTCGGGCTCGAGGGAGATCTCGACGTGGGCCTGCCCGGCCGGCCAGGCCCGCGCGAGCAGCAGGATCCGCCTGCCCTCCTCGACCTCGAGGACCTCCGTGGTGTCGTCGATGAGTGCGGGCCAGACCCCGACGCTGTGGTGCAGCCGCGACCCGACGGCGGGCCACGTGTCGTCGACCCCGCGCATCCGCGTGGCGCCCACCACGAAGAGGGGGTAGAGCCAGCCGTCGGCCAGCACCTCCCACACCCGCTCGGGACTGGCGGCGATGGGGCGGCTCGTGGTGCTCATGCGGTCACATCCTGCATGGCGGCGAGGTACCCCGTGGAGCCGCTGCCATGCGTGGGCGTGGGTCGGCCCACGAGACGAGCCCCCGACCAGCGTCAGACGGGCAGTCCGCCGGTCTCCAGGACGTGCTCGGAGACGATGCCGATCTTCGTGCGCCGGCTCCGGGCCGCGTTGCGCAGGGCGGTGAACGCCGCCACCGCGTCGATCGACTCCTTGGCCATCAGGTATCCGACGGCGCGCTCGATCACCACGCGATAGTCGAGGGCGTACTGGAGCTGACGCGCCAGCTCGCCGGCGGTGTGCGCCTGCAGGGCGGCCGTCAGCGTGGTGGCGATGACCTCGGCATACCTCGCGAGGGCGGCGACCTCGCTGTCGTCCCAGTGGTGGGCGTGCGACCGGTAGACGTCGAGGGTCCCGACCGGGACCCCGCCCAGTCGCACGGGTGTGCCCAGGACCGCGCGCACCGGCTGGTCGACCAGCGCCTTGGCCAGCACGGGCCAGCGCTCGGACTCGGAGATGATGTCGGGGGTGGTCACGACCTGGGTCTTGACGAACGCCTCGGTGCAGGGACCCTCACCGGACTCGGCCTCGGTCGTCTCCAGGACGCGACCGGGCAGGTCGGTGGCCGCGACGTAGCGGAGCATGTCCTGCTCGTCGGCGACCAGGAGCCCGGCGCCGCTCACGTCGAAAAGGTCCACGCACGCCTTGAGGACCTCCTCCAGCGCAGTGATGAGGCTGCCGTTGTCCTCGCGCGAGAGGGAAAGCCGGCGCAGGCTCTCGGCGAGCGCGGCTTCGTCGATGCTCATGGAGCGGGATCTTTCCCCGTCGATGGTCCCTCTGGCCAGCCGGAGGGAGGCAGGTGGGTCACGAACGAGGCCAGCAGCCGACGGTCCTGCGCGTCCGCCGTCCCGTCGTGGGTTCGGACCAGGACGCGCGCGACGTGCCGCACCTTCGTGTTGCTGTCCTGCGACACGCGCAGCATGGTGCGCCAGGCCTGCTCGGTGCTGCAGGCGAACCTCGCGGACAACAGCCCGATCGCCATGCCGATGTCGCGCTGTGACTGCACGGCCTCGTGGAGGTGGGCGATCTCGTCGTGCATCGACTCGGCGGGTGGGGTCGGCTCGCCGGACGAGGGATACGTCCCAGACATCGGTCACCTTTCAATGACGTCAGTCCGCGGACACAGGGCGGAGCAGGTGTGGCTGTCGATGCAGAGTACAGGGGGCGATAGGTCCATCTCCCTAGGGGTGCAACTCGTCGAGATGTACTAAAGTGGCAGACGACTCGAGCCCAGGGTCCCCGCTCCTCCCCATGGAGGTGTGCTGTGCCGGACTCCCGGTCCCGACGTGGATCACCAGCCGTCTTCGGCTACGAAGGTGTCGGCGACGACGCGCGTCAGTGGCTCGACATCGCCTACGGCACCACCCTGCGCCTGACCGGCCCTCTCGGCATGGTCCGGCACCACCGGGTGGACCACGGCAGCGTCGCCTTCGACCATCTCCGGATCGAGGCCAGGTTCACCTGGGACGCCGACCCCATGCCTGCGCTCGTCGTCGTCGACATGCTCAACGGGATGGCGGAGTACACCCGCGATGGCGTGACCGATCGCATCCACGACGGCGACACCGTGCTGATGTCCGGGTGGGACATGCCGTTCTCCGGGCTCGCCGACCACATCGATGTACGAGGCACGAGCCTGACAGCGGAGGCTCTGGCGGCCGCGGTCGACGACGTCGACCCCGACTACCCCTGGCAGGACCTCGCCTTCACCTCCTACGTCCCGCATTCGCCGGCCGCGGGCGCGCGCTGGCGGGCGACGGTGGACGAGCTCAGCTCGTCCTTCCCGGACGAGGACGACCCGGTGGCGCGCGACGAGGCGGTGCGCCTGCTCGGGCACACCCTCCTCCAGACCTTCCCCAACACCCTGGTGGCGGGCGGCAACCGACTGGACACCAACCTCGACGCCGGGGACGAGATGCCGTCGACGCTGCGACGTGCGCTCCACGCAATCGAGTCGCACGCCTTCGAGGGACTCAGCGTGGAGGAGCTCGCCAGGGAGTGCGAGGTCACCCCCCGCGCCCTGCAGTACGCCTTCCGGCGCCACCTCGGCTGCACCCCCCTGGCCTACCTCCGCCGGGTCCGCCTCGACCTGGTGCGTCAGTCCCTGCGCGACGGGACGTCCCCGACGGTGAGCGATGCGGCCGCCAAGTACGGGTTCTTCAACCCAGGACGCTTCGCCTCCGAGTACCGCCAGGTCTTCGACGAGAACCCTCGACAGACATTGGACAGATCGAACGCCTGATCGGCTCGACTTCGCTTTGCGGCTGTCGTACTGGTCTGGACCATGTCATGGTGAAAGCACTTGCTGGAGACCACGGTGAGCGCCCCACCCGCAGACAGGAACCGATCCCGTGGCTCACGTGTCGATCGTCCCCCAGCACTCTGATTCACCCCCATCTCCCGCTCGTTCGCTCGTGTCCGTCGACGGCCTGGACCGGGCCCGCAGCACCGACCTGATCGTCGCCGAGCTCGGCTCGGCGGAGCCAGGCACTCCCTACGCGCACCACCTCACCGACCAGCTGATCGGGGCCAACGTCGCCCTGGCGAAGTCCATGGCCGGGCGCTACCGCAACCGCGGCATCGACCTCGACGACCTGGAGCAGGTCGCGCTGCTCGGCCTCACCAAGGCGGCGCAGCGTTTCGACCCGACGGCCGGCCACGACTTCCTGTCGTACGCCGTCCCGACCATCCGTGGTGAGCTGCGCCGGCACTTCCGCGACGCCGGCTGGATGGTCCGTCCCCCTCGTCGGGTGCAGGACCTCCAGTCCCGCATCGCCCGCGCCCAGGACGAGCTCGAGCCCACCCTTGGTCGCTCACCCCGTCCGAGCGAGGTCGCCGACCACATCGGCGTGGACCTGACCGACGTCGTGGAGGCGCTGGCGGCCGACGGCTGCTTCACCCCCACCTCGCTGGACGGTCCCGTCGGGGGCGGTACGTCCACGCTGGGCGACCTGATCGGCCAGGTCGACACCGGGCTCAGGTCCTCGGAGGCCCGGATCGTGCTCGAACCCGTCGTCCGCGCGCTGCCGGAGCGCGACCGTCGCATCGTGCACATGCGCTTCTACGAGGAGCGCACGCAGCAGGAGATCGCGGACGCCGTCGGCCTGACCCAGGCGCAGGTGTCGAGGGTGCTCACGCGCATCCTCGGTTCCCTGAAGGAGGGGCTGGGCGAGTCGATGTCCGTCGCCTGAGGCGCGGACGACCGGGCCTCGTGGGACTGGTCGTCGGTGCGTGGTGAGCGGGTCGAGGCGGGCGTCTGCGAGATTGGACGTCCGCCTCACCAGTTCACCGCACGGGAGCACCCATGAGCGAGACGATCCGGAACTTCATCGACGGCGACCTCGTCGAGTCCGCCTCCGATGCCTTCATCGACCTCGTCGACCCGGTCACCGGCGAGCCCGACGGCCGATCGCCGGTCTCGCTGCCCGAGGAGGTCGACCGGGCGTACGCCGCCGCCGAGCGCGCCTCCGAGTCGTGGAAGCGGCTCACGCCCGGGCGCCGCCAGGCCTACCTGCTCGACCTCGCCACCGCCATCGCGGAGCGCCGCGACGAGATCAGCACCGTCCAGGCCCGCGACACCGGCCAGCCGGTGCGCTACATCGCCAGCGAGGAGGTCGACCAGGGCGTCGACCAGCTCCGGTTCTTCGCCGGCGCCGCCCGGTTGCTGGAGGGGAAGTCGGCGGGGGAGTACCTCGCGGGTCACACCTCGAGCATCCGACGCGAGCCGATCGGCGTCGTCGGTCAGGTGACGCCGTGGAACTACCCGTTCGCGATGGCGATCTGGAAGATCGCGCCCGCGCTGGCCGCGGGCAACACCGTCGTGCTCAAGCCCAGCGACACCACGCCGCGCTCGACCGTGCTGCTGGCCGAGATCGCCGGCGAGATCCTCCCCCCGGGCGTCCTCAACGTGGTCAACGGCGACGCCACGACCGGTCGTCACGTCGTCGAGCACCCCACGCCGGGCCTGGTCGCGATCACGGGGTCGGTGCGCGCCGGCACCGAGGTCGCCCTGTCGGCGGCGCGGTCGCTGAAACGTGCGCACCTCGAGCTCGGTGGCAAGGCTCCGGTCGTCGTGATGCCCGACACCGACCTGCCGCGCGCGGCGGAGATGATCGCGGCGGCCGCCTACTTCAACGGCGGGCAGGACTGCACCGCCGCGACGCGGGTGATCGTGCACCGCAGCGTCCACGACGAGCTCGTCGACCTGCTGGTGAAGGAGGCCGAGGGCACCCGTCCCGGCCCGCCGTCAGACACCGAGGCCGACTACGGCCCGCTCAACAACGCGGCGCACTTCGCCAAGGTGGAGGCGTTCCTCACCGACCTCCCCGACCACGCGACCGTCCGCACCGGCGGGCGCCGCCACGGGGACGCCGGCTTCTTCTTCGCGCCGACCGTCGTCACCGGCGTACGACAGGACGACCGCATCGTGCAGGAGGAGGTCTTCGGACCGGTGCTCACCGTCCAGCCCTTCGAGGAGGAGGCCGAGGCGGTGCGGATGGCCAACGGGGTGCCCTTCGGGCTGGCCGGCAGCGTCTGGACCCGCGACCACGGGACCGCCGACCGGCTGACCCGCGAGCTCGACTTCGGGTGCGTGTGGGTCAACACGCACATCCCCTTCGTCTCGGAGATGCCGCACGGCGGCTTCGGGGCCTCGGGCTACGGCAAGGACCTGTCCGGCTACGGCTTCGACGACTACACGCGCATCAAGCACGTGATGACCGCCCACTACTGAGAGGGTCCGTGGCCGCCTGTGGCGTTCGGGCATGCTGGAGCCATGCGCTTCACCGAGCACGAGCTGACCGTCGCCGTGACCGCCGCCGCCAAGATCGTGGCCGGGGGGAAGTCCGTCCGCCGCGCCAAGGGCGAGGCGGCGTGGGACTCGATGAGCAAGCTCGACCGCTACCACCTCCTCGACGCCGTCGGCAGCCAGGTGCTCCCGGTGCTGCTCGCCCTGCCTGACGTCGAGGTGCCGGCCGGGACGCGTCCGACCTTCACGGACGAGCAGATCGCCGCCGCGGTCCAGGAGACCATGGGCGAGAGCGGGGTCGGTCGCCTGCGGCAGAAGGTGGCCGTGGCCGCTCGCCTCACGCTCGTACGTACGGCGCTCGCGCAGCTGCCGATCCGGCAGGACCCGGACGCGTTGATCGTGCCCGACTCCCTCTGAGCGGGACCGCCTTCGTGCGGGCGTCGAGCGGCCGTAGGGCCGCTCGAGCGGGGAGGTGGCTGGACACCCGGCGCGCTGATGCGCGGGCGACTGGATGCGCGCCGTGGTCGCTGGATGCGGCATGACCGAACCTGAGGAGGGCACTCAGGTTGGGTCCGTACGGTCGATCGGGATGACTCACACGATGCGAACCCGCGCCCGAACCGTCCTCGGCCTCGTCACGGCCGCCGCGATGCTCACCCTCTCCGCCTGCGGAGGCGGAGGCGGCAGCGACTCGGCCGGCGCCGACAAGGGCACCACGTCCAGCGACTCGTCGAGCCCCTCGCCGAGCGAGAGCGGGGACGCCGCACAGGGTGCCGAGCCCGACCTCGAGGGGATCCCGGACGTGGTCGCCGAGGTCAACGGCGAGCAGGTGACCAAGGAGGAGTTCACGCCCATCTACGAGGCGGCCTTCCAGCAGGCGGCCATGCAGGCCCAGGCGGGCGGGGCGGCTCCCGACGAGGAGGCCCTGCAGAAGCAGACGGTGGACGACCTCGTCGACACCGAGCTCCTGGTCCAGGAGGCCGACTCCCGCGGCATCACGGTCAGCGACGAGGACATCGACGCCGAGCTCACCGACCTCGCCGAGCAGAACCAGCTCGGCTCCGCGGAGGAGCTGCTCGCGGCCGTGGAGAAGCAGGGCGTCACCGAGGAGCAGGCGCGCTCACAGGTGGAGACCCAGGTCATGGTCGAGCAGCTCGTCGCGGACGAGGACGGCGCGGCCGACCCGACCGAGAAGGAGCTGCGGGCTCTCTACGCGCAGGCGAAGCAGCAGGCGCAGTCGAGCCAGTCCGGTCAGGAGATCCCGCCGTTCGACGAGGTGCGCGACCAGCTCGAGCAGCAGGCGAGGTCGGAGCAGGTCGGCAGGGTCGCCGAGGCGCTGCTGGAGGACCTGCGCCAGGACGCGGAGATCGAGATCAACCTCTGAGCACGAGCAGCAGGTCGAGAACGGTCTCCCCACGTGGCTCCTACGTGGCCGTTTGAGGCGCTAATGTTGAAAACGTGTGTCAGTTCCGGGTAGGCGAACATCTTGGGTGCCGGGACCGGCGCGGGGCTTGCGTATGACCACGCGTACGGCACTCCCGCTCTCGCGGGCCCTGGCCTTCGGCGCGTCCTACGCCGTTCTCGCGGTCCTGGCGAGGCTGACGGTGGTGGACGGCCAGACAGTCAGCCTGGTGTGGCCAGGTGCCGGCGTGGCCCTGCTGTGGCTGCTCGCGGAGTCGCCGCACCGTCAGCGGTGGGTGCTGGGGCCGTTGATGGCGATCCACGCAGGGATCGCCTGGTTCACGGGTGCTCCGCTCCTCGTGGTCTTCTTCGGCGCACTGTCGGTCACGTGGCAGACCTGGCTCGCGGTGGTGCTGCTCAGGCGCTGGTGCCCGACGCTCCTCGGGGCCGGCGGCACTGAGAGCTTCCGGTCACCCCGGGCGCTCGCCTACACGTGTGCGGCGGGGGTCCTGGCCAGCATCCTTGGTGCTGCCATCGGTGCCTTCGGCGTGTGGGCGTCCGGTTCCGGATGGGACTCATGGGTGCCGCTGGCATGGTTCGGGCGGCACTTCACGGGGATCCTCGTGGTGGGATGCATCGGGCACCTGGCGTGGGAGTGGCACACCCAGCACGTCGCACCGCGCGCACGGGGCGGGCAACGACTGGAGCTCGTCGTCCTGTGGGTGGCCTCGGCGGTCGTCGTGATCGCGATCTTCCTCCAGTCGCTCCCCATCATCTTCCTCATCGTGCCGCTCTGCGTGTGGTCAGCGGCCCGGTTCCCGACCTTCCTCGCTGCACTGCACGCCCTCGCGCTAGGACTGGGCAGCCTGGTGCTGACCCTCGCCGGACTGGGCCCCGCTGCGAGGCTGGACGACCCGGTGCTGGCGATCCTGGTCGCCCACGTCTTCCTGGTCGCCGTGCTGCTGACCGGTCTCACCGTGGGCACGCTGAGCGACCGCATCGACGAGCTCGTCGTGCGGATGGGACAGGCGCGAGCCAGGGCCGCCGAGCAGGCGGAGCTGCTCGCGGAGATGACCGAGAGCATGGACGAGGGGCTCATCGTCCTCGATCGCGCGGGCAGGATCGAGCGGAGCAATGGCGCGAGCCGGCGTCTGGCCCACCGGGTCAGCCCGGGTACGCCGGACGCGGTGGCCCTCGCCGACTTGGTGGAGCTCGTCCTCAACCCGGCCTCGGACCACACCGGCGCCTCGCGGGCCGAGCTCGGCGTCGGGGACGTGCAGGTGCCCCTCGACTCCGGTGACGACCTCGTGCTCTCGGTATCGCGCACCGTGCTGGCCAGTGAGCGGGGCGACGACGACGGCCCGGGCGTGCTGCTCGTGCTCAAGGAGGTGACCGAGCACCGGCAGGGCATCCGTCCGCTCGTCAGCTTCGCGTCGACGGCGGCGCACGACCTGCGTGGACCACTGACGGCGATCCGGGCGTGGCTGGACCTCGCCGCCGCCGATCTCGACCCCGACAGCGACACCTTGGCGTCACTCAGGCGCGCGCAGGGCGCAGCGGGTCAGCTGGCAGACCTGATCGACGACCTCCTGGCGCACGCCCTGGCCGAGGCGGGCGACCTGCTGGCGCGCGACGTCCCGCTCAGTGGGGCCGAGGGGGCGGTGACGCAGGCCTCGGTGTTGCTGGGTCCCGACGACGTGCTCGAGGTGGTCGACGCCGGGTTGCCGCCGGTGCACGCCGACGAGATCGCGGTGAGGCAGCTCTTCGCGAACCTGGTCGACAATGCAGTCAAGTACGCCCGTCCGGGGGTGCCGGCCCGGGTCAGGGTCTCGGCGCGGCGCAGGGGCTCGCGCGTGGTCATCGACGTCGAGGACAACGGCGTCGGCGTCGACGAGCGCGAGCGCGCCCTCATCTTCCAGAGGTTCCACCGCAGCGACTCGGTGCGTGCCGGGTTCCGGGGCACCGGCATGGGGCTGTCGATCTGCCAGACCATCGTGCACCGCCACGGCGGGTCCATCGAGTGCCTGGCCGCCGAGCCCGGACCGGGATCGGTGTTCCGGTTCGACCTGCCCGCGGCCACGTCCGACGGGGACCCGACCCCGCCGACCACGCCGCTGGACGACGCGCTCGCCAACGCGTAGGAGCGTTCGCGTTGCCGGCCGATCGCTGCGCGACCGTCCGGCAGGCTCAGACGTTGCGGCGGTACTGGCCCCCGACCTCGAAGAACGCCTCGGTCACCTGCTGCAGGGAGCAGACCCGCGCGGCATCCATGAGGACGGCGAAGACGTTGTCACCGGAGACCGCCGCGTCCTTGAGCCGGGCCAGGGCCTCCTGCGCCTCGGCGCCGTGCGCGGCCTGGAAGGCACGCACCCGCGCGAGCTGGGACTCCTTCTCCGCCTCGGTGGCGCGGGCCAGCTCGATCTCCTGGGGCTGCGCGTCGGCCGCCGACTCCTTGACGAACGTGTTGACCCCGATGATGGGCAGCGAGCCGTCGTGCTTGCGGTGCTCGTAGAGCATCGACTCGTCCTGGATGCGGCCGCGCTGGTAGCCGGTCTCCATCGCGCCCAGCACGCCGCCGCGCTCGTTGATGCTGTCGAACTCGGCGAGCACGGCCGCCTCGACGAGCTCGGTGAGGTCGTCGATGATGAAGGACCCCTGGAGGGGGTTCTCGTTCATCGCCAGGCCCCACTCGCGGTTGATGATCAGCTGGATCGCCAGCGCACGGCGTACGGACTCCTCCGTGGGGGTCGTCACCGCCTCGTCGTAGGCGTTGGTGTGCAGGCTGTTGGCGTTGTCGTAGATGGCGATGAGCGCCTGCAGCGTGGTGCGGATGTCGTTGAAGTCCATCTCCTGCGCGTGCAACGACCGCCCGCTCGTCTGGACGTGGTACTTCAGCTTCTGGGAGCGCTCCGAGGCGCCGTACTTCTCCTTCATCGTCACCGCCCAGATGCGGCGTGCCACTCGGCCGAGCACGGAGTATTCAGGGTCCATGCCGTTGGAGAAGAAGAACGACAGGTTGGGCGCGAAGTCGTCGATCTTCATGCCGCGCGCGAGGTAGGCCTCGACGTAGGTGAAGCCGTTGGCCAGGGTGAACGCGAGCTGGCTGATGGGGTTGGCCCCGGCCTCGGCGATGTGGTAGCCGGAGATGGAGACCGAGTAGAAGTTGCGCACCTGCTGCTCGATGAACCACTCCTGGATGTCGGCCATCATCCGCAGGCAGAACTCGGTGGAGAAGAGCGCCGTGTTCTGTCCCTGGTCCTCCTTCAGGATGTCGGCCTGCACGGTGCCGCGCACGTTGGCGAGCGCGTACGCCGCGAGCTGCGCGCGCTCCTCGGCGCTGGGCTCGCGAGCCTCGCGCTCGACGAAGGCATCGACCTGCTGGTCGATCGCGGTGTTGAGGAAGAACGCCAGCACGGTCGGGGCCGGGCCGTTGATGGTGAGCGACACCGAGGTCGTCGGGGCGACCAGGTCGAAGCCGTCGAACAGCTCCTTCATGTCGTCGAGCGTCGCGACGGAGACGCCGGACGTGCCCACCTTGCCGTAGACGTCGGGGCGCGGGTCGGGGTCGCGGCCGTAGAGCGTCACCGAGTCGAAAGCCGTCGAGAGCCGCGTGGCGTCGTTGCCCTCGGAGAGGATCTTGAAGCGGCGGTTGGTGCGAGCCGGGTCGCCCTCGCCCGCGAACATCCGGGCGGGGTCCTCGTTGTCGCGCTTGAACGGGAAGACGCCGGCGGTGAAGGGGAAGTAGCCCGGCAGGTTCTCGTTGCGCCAGAAGCGGACGAGCTCGCCGTGGTCGTCGAACCGCGGCAGCGCGACGCGCGGGATGGCGCTGCCGCTGAGCGAGTTCTTGGTGAGCTTGGTGTGGATCTCCTTGTCGCGCACCACGACGACCTGCTCGTCGCCGGAGTAGGACTCGACGACGGCGGGCCAGCCGGCGATCTGGTCGGCGATCTCGTGCGGGACGGCCTTGCGCGCCGCCTCGAGCAGAGCGGGCACCCCACCGGCGTCGCCGTCGCCCAGCTGGTCGGCGACGTACTGCACGCGCTGCAGGTTGCGCGCCGCCTCGGCGAGCTCGGTCGTGCGGGCATGGTAGCCGCGGACGGTCTCGGTGATCTCGGACAGGTAGCGCACCCGGTCGGCCGGCACGACCTGTCGGATGCCGGAGGAGTGGCGTACGTCGACGTGCGGCAGCGTGCCCTCCTGGACCTCGAGCCCGACGTCGGCGAGCTCGCCACGGAGGTGCTGGTAGAGCGCGGTGACGCCGTCGTCGTTGAAGGTGGCCGCGCTGGTGCCGAAGACCGGCATGTCCTGGGGCTGCTTGCCGAAGGCCTGCCGGTTGCGGACCAGCTGGCGGCCGACGTCGCGCAGGGCGTCCTTGGCGCCGCGGCGCTCGAACTTGTTGATGGCCACGGTGTCGGCGAAGTCGAGCATGTCGATCTTCTCCAGCTGCGAGGCGGCGCCGAACTCCGGCGTCATGACGTAGAGCGAGTGGTCGACCAGCGGCACGATGCCGGCGTCGCCCTGGCCGATGCCGGGCGTCTCGACGACCACCAGGTCGTGACCGGCCGCCTTCATCACGTCGATGACGTCGCCGAGGTGCTCGGGCACCTCGTGGGCGCCACGGGTGGCGAGCGAGCGGAAGAAGATGCGGTCGCCGTCGAGCGAGTTGGCGCGGATCCGGTCGCCGAGCAGCGCGCCGCCGCCCTTGCGACGGGTCGGGTCGACGGCGATGACCGCGATCCGCAGCTTGTCCTGCTGGTCGGTGCGGAAGCGGCGCACGATCTCGTCGGTCAGCGACGACTTGCCGGAGCCGCCGGTGCCGGTGATGCCGAGCACGGGCACGACGCGGCGCGCGGCCGCCTTCCGGATCTCCTCGAGCATCGACTCGTCGAGGCGTCCGCCCTCGGCGCCGGTGACGGCGCGAGCCACCGCGAACCGGTCACCGGACAGGACGCCCTCGACCGTGACCGAGCCGTCGGACCACAGGTCGACGTCGCAGTCGGCGACGACGGAGTTGATCATGCCGACCAGGCCCATCTTCTGGCCGTCCTCGGGGGAGAAGATGGTGACCCCGGACGCACGGAGCCTGGCGATCTCGGACGGCACGATCACGCCGCCGCCACCACCGACCACCTTGACGTGGCCCGCGCCCGCCGCGCGCAGCGACTCGACGAGGTACTCGAAGTACTCCACGTGCCCGCCCTGGTAGGACGAGACCGCGACGCCCTGGACGTCCTCCTCCAGCGCGGCGTCGACGACCTCCTGCACGGAGCGGTTGTGCCCGAGGTGGATGACCTCGCAGCCCTGGCTCATGAAGATCCGCCGCATGATGTTGATCGAGGCGTCGTGGCCGTCGAAGAGCGCCGAGGCGGTGACGAGACGGATCGGGTTCTTCGGGGTGTGCAGCTCGGTCATGCCTAGATAGTAGGACATCCAACTATTACTCGGAAGTCACAAGGCTGACGGCGCCACGGAAGCCGGCGGCGGTGGGTCAGAGGGCGTCGCCGAGCCCGGTGCGCAGCGCGGTGAGGCTGTCCGTCAGCCCACGCACGTCAGCCTCCGGCAGGCCGGGGTTCTCGAAGACCTCGGCGTTGAGCACCGCCGTCGCCTCCTCGACGGCCTCGCGGCCGGCATCGGTCAGCACCGCTCGTACGACCCGCTTGTCCTGGTCGTCGCGCACCCGCTCGACGTAGCCCTGCGCGACCAGCCGGTCGACGGCGCTGGTGACGCTGGTGGGGTGCACCTGCAGCAGCGAGCCGAGCCGCGACATCGGCATCGCCGCATCACGGGTGAAGGAGAGCAGCCGCAGCACCTCGTAGCGGGCGAACGTCAGGCCGCGTGGCCGCAGCACCGCGTCGATGCGCTCCATCAGCAGCTGCTGGGCACGCACGACGGAGGTCACCATCGCCATCCCGTCGGCGGCGTCCGGCCAGCCGTGCGCCACCCACTGGCGGTGGGCCTCACCGATCGGGTCGCGGGTCATGGCTGGAGGTTAGCCAGTCAGTGCCGCCAGCATCGCGTGCGCCTCGACCATCGCCGGGCCGTACCAGGTCAGCAGCCGCCCCGAGACCAGCCGCGTCGGGGTCGTGAAGGCCTCCGGTCCGTCGTCGGCGGTGAAGACGTACGGCTCGTCCGGCAGCAGTACGACGTCCGCGCCGGCGCGGTCGATCTCGCCGACGTCGACGGCCGGATAGCGCCCGTCGCGGTCGGCGAGCACGTTGGCCAGCCCCGCCCGGGTGAGCAGGTCGTCGGTGTAGGTCTGCGCGCCGACCACCATCCACGGGTCCCGCCAGATCGGCACGGCGACGGAGAGCCTCCGGGGCGAGGGGGTCGACCAGAGGTCGCGCGCCTGCACGAGCCACGCCGGGTCGGGGACGCCGAGCCCGGTGCCGAAGAGACGGGACAACGAGTCGAGCGACTCCTCGACGGTTTCGATCCGGGTGACCCACACCGCGACGCCGGCCTCGCGCAACCGGCGTACGTCGAGCTCGCGGTTCTCCTCCATGTTGGCCACGACGAGGTCGGGGGAGAGGGCCCGGATCGCCCGCAGGTCGGGGTTCTTGGTGCCCCTGACCCGAGCCACGTCGAGGTCGCGCGGGTGGGTGCACCAGTCGGTCGCGCCGACGAGCCGGTCCGGCGCCGACGCGGCCAGCGCCTCGGTCAGCGACGGGACGAGCGAGACCACGCGCGTCGCCGGGCCGGCCAGGGGGACGTCGGCTCCCAGGTCGTCCCGCATGGCACGAGGCTAGGACACGGCTAGTCACATGGGACGGGGCGAGTCGTACGACCGGCTGATGGGTGCGGACCCCCGGACGTGATGGAGTTGCCCCATGAGGCATGCACTGTCGCGCTCTGGCCTGCCGGTGGCCGGCGTGGAGCGCACGACCGCTGAGGGATGGTCCTTCCCCGCGCGCAACCCCGCCACTGGCGAAGTGCTCTGGGACGTGCCGGACGCCGGGGTCGCCGACGTCCGGTCGGCCACCGACGCGGCCTGGCGTGCCTTCCACGAGACCCAGTGGAGCACCGACTCAGCGCTGCGGGCCGACACGATCGGCCGGCTCCAGGACGCGCTGGTCGCCCGGTCCGACGAGCTGGCCCTGCTCCTGGCCGCCGAGACCGGGGTCCCGGTCGCGTTGCGGGGCGCCCACCTCGATGCCGCGATCGCGTCCATGCGGCGCGAGCTGCGCGCGGAGCCGCCCGGCGTGACTGCCGTGATCACTCCCGCGACCTCGCCGCTGGCCGTCGCCCTCCACGAGGTCGGCCGGGTGCTCGCCGTCGGTGGCACGGTGGTGCTCAAGCCTGCCGCCGAGGCCGCGAGCGCCGCGCTCGAGCTCGGACGCATCGCCCTCGACGTCCTGCCTCGCGGAGTGCTCAACGTCGTGTCCACTCGCGACGTCGACGTCGCCACCGCGCTCGTCCTCGACCCCAGCGTCGACGAGGTGTCCTACACCGGTGCGGCCGTCAACGCCGAGCGCGTCCAGGTCGCCGCGGCGCGCGCCGGCAAGCGCGTACGCGTCGACGCCGGCGGGCCGGTGCCGGTCCGGGTGCGCGACGACGCCGACCTCGCCGCCGTCGTCGCGGGTGCGGCCGCCGCGGTCGCGGCCAACGCCGGCCAGGGCTGCCGCCTGCCGACCAGCGTGCTCGTGCCGCCGCACCGCTACGCCGAGGCGCTCCGGGCGGCAGTCACGGCGATGGAGGGGGTCGTCGTCGGCGACCCCGCGGACCCCGACACCCTCTGCGGCCCGCTGCGCTCCCCGGTCGCGCGGGACCGCGTCGCGCGCTACCTCGCCCTCGCGCGGTCCGAGGGCGGCGACATCGCGCTCGGCGGCCGGGTCCTCGACCGCGACGGCTGGTGGGTGTCGCCGACCGTGATCGGCGGGCTCAGCCGGCAGTCGCGGCTGGTGACGGAGGAGGTCCTCGGGCCGGTGCTCATGGTCGTCGCCGACACATCGGCACGTGCATGACTCCGTCCTCGTCGAACTCCGGACCCGTGACCTCGAAGCCGTAGCCCTCGTAGAACGCGGTCAGCCCGGTCTGGGCGTCGAGTCGCACCTCCCGGTCCCCGCAGAGGGCGAGCGCCGCGTCCATCATCAGCGCGGCCAGCCCCCGGCCGCGGGACGCGGGTGCCACCGCGACACGACCGATGCGCGCCCAGTCGCCGTCGTCGAGGACGCGCAGGCAGCCGACGAGCCTCTCGTCCTCGAGCAGCATCACGTGCTGGGTGGTGTCCTCGAGGTCGCGCCCGTCCAGGTCGGGGTAGGGGCAGTCCTGCTCGACGACGAAGACCTGCTGCCGCAGCCGCCACAGCTCGTACGCCAGCCGTGGCGCGAGCTCGTCGACGGGGACCGTGAGGACCTGGGTGGACATGGCGTGAAGCCTACGGAGGGGGCGGGCTAGGCTGGCCGCAGAAGACAGGGGAGCACGTGCGAGACGTGCTGAGAGTGCGGACCAGCCGCAGACCCTCCGAACCTGATCCGGCTAGCACCGGCGATAGGGAGTCCACCCACCATGACGCACGCACGCGTTCGCGCTGCCCTCACCACGTCTGCTGTTGCGGCACTCGCCGCCCTGACGCTCGCGGGTTGCAGCCTCACCGGCACCGAGGATCCGTCGTCCCCGGCGACGTCCGCCGCCGAGGGCCAGGGCGAGGGCCAGGGCGAGGGGGCTGGCGGTGGCGGCACCGTCGTGCTCGCCACGCACGAGTCCTTCCACCTGCCCAAGAAGCTGGTGAGGTCCTTCGAGGCCGAGACCGGCTACACCCTCGAGGTGCGCGCCGCCGGTGACGCCGGCACCCTCGCCACCAAGCTCAGCCTGACCGCGGACAACCCGATCGCCGACGCCGCCTTCGGCATCGACAACACCTTCGCCTCGCGCCCGCTCGGCGAGGGCGCCTTCGCCGAGGTCACCCCCTCGGTCGCCCCGCCGGAGGAGTACGTCCTGCCCGAGGGCGGCGACCGCCTCGTCCCGGTCGACTCGGCGAGCGTCTGCGTCAACGTCGACACGGCGTGGTTCGCCGAGGAGGGGATCGAGCCCCCGCGCACCCTGGACGACCTCACCGACCCGGCGTACGCCGACCTCCTCGTCACGCCCGGCGCCTCCACCAGCAGCCCCGGCATGGCGTTCTTCCTGTCCACCGTCGCGGAGTACGGCGACGACTGGCAGTCCTACTGGACCGACCTGCTCGCCAACGGCGCCAAGGTGGTCGACGGCTGGGAGGACGCCTACTACGGCGACTTCACCGCCGGGTCCAAGACGGGCACCCGTCCGATCGTGGTCTCCTACGACTCCTCCCCGGCCTTCACCGTGGTCGACGGGAAGTCTACGACCGCGGCGCTGCTCGACACCTGCTTCCGCCAGGTCGAGTACGCCGGCGTGCTCGCAGGGGCCGACAACCCGGAGGGTGCCGAGGCCTTGGTCGACTGGATGCTCTCCGACGAGGTGCAGAGCGCGCTGCCGGAGGCGATGTACGTCTTCCCGGTGATGCCCGACGTGACCGTGCCCGAGGACTGGGCGGCGTTCGCACCCCAGCCCACCGACCCCTACGAGGTCGCGCCCGAGGAGATCTCGGCCAACCGCGAGCAGTGGCTGACCGAGTGGACGGACGTCGTCTCGCGGTGAGCACTCCTGTGGGTCGAGGAGGGCGCTCTGCGCCCGTCACGAGACCACAGGTGCGCCGACTCCTCGCCCTCCTCGCCCTGGCCGCCGCGCCGGTGCTGGTGCTCGGCGTCCTCTTCGTCCTGCCGGTGAGCGGCATGGTCGCCGAGGGGTTCGTGGCCGACGGCCGCTTCGCTCCCGGAGCAGTGCTCGACGTGCTCGCCCGTCCGCGTGTGCACCGGGTGGCGTGGTTCACGGTGTGGACCTCCGGGGCCGCGACCCTGCTGGCCGTCGTGCTCGGCCTGCCGGCGGCGTACGCCCTCCACCGCCTCGCGCTGCCGGGCCGAGCGGCGGTGCGTGCGGCGATGCTCGTGCCGTTCGTGCTCCCGACCGTCGTCGTCGGGGTGGCCTTCCGCCAGCTGCTCGGCGAGGGCGGGCCCCTCGGCTTCCTGGGCCTGGACGGGACTCCCGTCGCGATCGTCTGCGGACTGGTCTTCTTCAACGTCGCGGTCGTCGTCCGCACCGTCGGCGTCGCCTGGGAGTCGCTCGACCCGCGCCCGGGGCAGGCGGCCGCTGCCCTCGGCGCCTCGCCGTGGCAGGTGCTGCGCACGGTGACCCTGCCTGCCCTGCGGCCGGCGATCGTCGGTGCCGCGAGCATCGTGTTCCTCTTCTGCGCCACGGCGTTCGGCATCGTGCTCACCCTCGGCGGGGTCAAGCACGCGACCGTCGAGACCGAGATCTACCTGCTGACCACGACGATCTTCGACCTGCAGGCAGCGGCGGCGCTGTCGGTGCTGCAGATCGTCGTCGTGGTCGGCCTCCTGGCCCTCGCCGCGCGACTGCGCGCGACTCCCGACCCGACGGCCCACCGCACCGTCACGCCCGTCCGTGCCGTACGACGCGGCGACGCCCCCGTGGTCGTCGCGACGCTGCTCGTGCTGGGAGCGATGCTGCTGCCGATCCTCACGCTGGTGCTCGGCTCGCTCAGCGTCGGCGAGGGCTGGGGGCTGGACAACTACCGCGCGCTCTCGACGTCCGGCGACGACCAGGCACTGCTGGTGCCGGTCACGACGGCCCTGGTGACGAGTCTGCGCACTGCCGTCGACGCGACCTGGATGGCCCTCCTGGTCGGTGTGCTGGTGGCCACGATCGTCACCCGCCGCTCGCACTCGGTCGCCGAGCGGCGGGTCCGCTCGATCCTCGACGGCTTCTTCATGCTGCCCCTGGGGGTCAGTGCGGTGACACTCGGCTTCGGCTTCCTCATCACCCTCGACCGACCTCCCCTCGACCTGCGCGACTCGCCCCTGCTCGTGCCGATGGCCCAGGCGCTGGTGGCTCTCCCGCTCGTGGTGCGCACGCTGACGCCGGTGCTCGGTGGCATCGACGACCGTCAGCGGCAGGCGGCCGCGTCCCTCGGCGCGTCGCCCTGGCGCACCCTCCTCACCGTCGACCTGCCGGTCGTGTGGAAGCCGATGCTCGCGGCCAGCGGGTTCGCGTTCGCCGCGTCGCTGGGCGAGTTCGGCGCGACGTCCTTCCTCGCCCGCGACGACAGCCCCACCCTGCCGGTGGTCATCTTCCGGCTGATCGGTCACCCCGGTGAGATGAACTACGGCATGGCGCTCGCCGCCTCCGTCGTCCTCGCGGCCGCCACGGCCGTGGTGATGCTCGCAGTCGAGCGGCTGCGCGTGCCTGGTGTGGGAGCGTTCTGACCGTGCTGTCACTGCGCGGGGTCTCGGTCCGCTACGGCGACACCGTCGCCGTCGACGAGGTGTCGCTCGACCTCGCCGCCGGTCAGGTGCTCGCCGTGCTCGGGCCTTCGGGGTGCGGCAAGTCCACCCTCCTGCGCGCCGTCGCCGGGCTCGAGCCGCTCTCCGGGGGATCGATCTCCGTCGACGACGCCGACCTCGCCGGCGTACCCACCCACAAGCGCGGCTTCGCCCTCATGTTCCAGGACGGCCAGCTCTTCGCGCACCTCACGGTCGCCCGCAACGTGGCGTACGCCCTCCGGCTGAGGCGTACGCCCTCGGCTCGCCTGGCCGCCCGGGTGCGGGAGCTGCTCGAGCTGGTCGGGCTGTCGGGCTACGACGACCGCCTGCCCGGCACCCTGTCCGGCGGCGAGCGGCAGCGCGTGGCCCTCGCGCGAGCCCTCGCCGTCGAGCCGCGGCTGATCCTGCTCGACGAGCCCCTGTCGGCGCTCGACGCGACCCTGCGCGAACGACTGGCCGCCGACCTGCGCGAGATCCTGCACGCCGCCGGCACGACCGCGTTGCTGGTCACGCACGACCACGACGAGGCCTTCGCGCTCGCCGACCGGCTCGCCGTCATGCGCGACGGACGCGTGGTGCAGTCGGGCGAGATCGACGAGGTGTGGCGCGAGCCGGTGGACGAGGAGACCGCGCTGTTCCTGGGCTACGCTCGGGTGGTCCGGGGCGAGGCGGCGAGCGAGGTGCTCGACGCGGCCGGCCTGCCGGCGGCGCCGGCGGTTGCCCTCCGGAGATCGGCTCTCGTGGCGGACGGGGCCGCCCGGGGGATCCGGGCGAGGGTCGAGTCGGCCCGCGTGACGCCCGAGCAAGTGCGCCTCGTGGTGCACGCCGACGGCATCGGCAGGCTGGACGCGGTCGCCCCGCTGGGCAGTCGGGTCTCGCCCGGCGACGAGGTCGCGCTCCGCGTCGACGTGACGCGTCTCGCGGTCCTGCCGATCACGCCCGGCGCTTGACCCGTCCCTACACTGACGTCCGTGTACAGACCGGCCTATGCCCTTCTCGTGGGAGTCGCTGCCATCATGGGCGCGCTGGCTCTGACGGCCGCGTTCGTGCTCGACCGCCCGCTCGTCGACCCCGAGGGCTTCCTCGGCCCGTCGTGGCTGAGGCTGCCGCTGCTCGTGCTCGGCGCCTTCCTGCTCGACCTGCTGCCCCGCACCCTGTGGGCCTCGAAGATGAAGCCCGCGCTGATGCCGGAGCTGGTGCGAGAGCGGATCCGCAGCCACTGGGACCGGGAGCGGGTCATCCTGGTGGTGCTGGGCCTGGTCTCCTTCTACATCACCTACGTCTGCTACCGGAACCTCAAGTCGTTCCTGCCCTTCATCATGGGCGAGGACAAGTACGACCGCGAGCTGCACCTCATCGACCGGGCGCTGATGTTCGGTCACGAGCCGGCGACGATCCTGCACACCGTCCTCGGCACCGGGATCTCCGCGCACTTCCTCTCCACGATCTACCTGTGGTTCCTGCCGCTGGTGCCGCTGGCGCTCGCGGCGTGGCTGGTGTGGTCGCGCAACATCACCTTCGGCTACTGGTTCGCCACCTCGCAGTGCCTCGCCTGGGCGCTCGGCACGGCGTCCTACTACGCGCTGCCGACCCTCGGCCCCGGCTTCCAGTACAGCTACCTCTACACCGACCTCGCCACCACCGGCTCGACCGCCTTGATGGAGTCCCTGTCCTACGGACGGTGGGGGGTGCTACGCAACGGCGCCGAGGGCTCGGTGCAGTCAGTGGCCGGCTTTGCGTCCCTGCACGTCGCGATCACCCTGCTCGTGGCGCTGATGGTGCAGTACACCCTCCGCAACCGGGTCCTGCACATCATCTTCTGGGCGAACTTCGCGATCACCGTCGTGGCCACCCTCTACTTCGGCTGGCACTACATCGCCGACGATCTCGCCGGGGTGGTCATCGCCCTGTTCTCGTTCTGGCTCGGTGGTCTCGCGAGCGGGCAGAAGTTCGACAGGCACGGGCTGGCGTCCCACCCCACCTCCACGACTTCCCAGGTGCCCGTCGAGGTCGACTGACCGTCGTACGGGGTCGCCCAACAGAGTCCCCGGATATCCGGTGACTTTCCTGCTTTGTAGGCAAAGCATCGGCTCCAAAGCAGGAGACTTGGGTGCAAAGGGAGTCACTTCGACCGCGCGGCGAGCACTCCACGGATCCGGGCAGCGAGGATCTCTGGCCTCGCCAGGTCGGCCCAGGTCGCACGAAGGCACGTCCAGCCCGTGAGCTGGCACACCAGTCTCTCGCGCTCCTTCTCGCGCATCAGGTACTCCTCGAGGGACTCCCCGTCCTTGCGGTAGCGCTCGTACTTGATCTTGCCGTCGATCTCGAGGAAGGTCGCCAGCTCGGGCCATGCGAAGTCGAGACGCGCCACGAGGTTTCCCCACTCGTCGCGCACCTCCCACTGCGGCTCGGGGCGCGGCAGTCCCTGCTTGTACGACAGGTAGGCGAAGCGATCCTCCGCTACCGACTCCAGTCGCGGATCGGCGAGCCGTAGCACGAGGTCAGCGGTGAGGCTCCCCGGCCAGCACTGGTGCTCCTCGACGGTCTGGGCAAACTCGGCGACGGTCATGGCACCCGCGTGCAGGAGTCGGTTCACCGCCACGAGTGACGCTTCCACCCCGGCGATGGTCGTCACCTCGAACGCCGAGCGCGCGGCCTTGCTGATGCGGACGCCGTTCACGACCTCGATGTCCGTCTCGCCCAGGACGCCACGATGGGGGATCCAGTCGGCACTCCGCCTGCCGGCACGCTCGGGGAGCTCGCGCGTGGTGTGTGCGACGTCGAGCGGAACGCCCCAGACCGGCACGCGGCGTTCGACGATCGAGGACACGTGGGTCAACGCCGTCGACGGGTGTGCCCGCGCCAGGACCGCGCGGCCCAGGAGCCTGTGCCGATCCTCGACGGAGAGGGACTCCCACACGTCGTACGGCACGTAGGCGCCGTACCGGATGCGGTGGAGCACCCGGGCACGTACGAGGCGAGCGATCTGGTTGTCGGTCAGGCCCTCGGCCAGCAGGTCCCCTCGCAGGCGGACCAGGCCGTGGAGGTCAGTGTTGGTGTCATCGTGCATGTTGGCGATGTCCCCGCTGCGCCTGCGCCCTACCCTCCCGGCACGCAGCCTGTGGACAACCGGGCTGTGAGCCCGCCGAAGCCAACCTTTGCACCCGAGTCTCACGCTTTGGAGGTGAGATCTCGGCTACTAAGCGTGAGGGTCCCCGGATATCCGGGGACCCTTCGCCCCATCCTGCGCGAATGACAGTCTTGTAGTTCGTCAAGCCGACACGCCGATGCAAAGTGAAAAAGTTGAGGAAAGTGTTCCCGGTGTGACGAAAGTTCACTAGCGTGCCTCGAGTTACCCGTGCGATGGGGAAGTCGCACGGGTCCAAGACCCGAGGGGAACCCCCGTGCTGTTCGCTCCACCGCTCGACCCCGCACCGGTGCCACGTCGTACGACGTCGCGCTGGGCGTCGGCGCTCGTGCTCGTCGCCGGACTGGCGCTGGGGGGACATGGCGTGGCGTTCGCGGACGACCACGACGGGAGTGACGTCCCCAGCGAGGCTGACATCGCCGCGGCCGAGAAGCAGGCGGCGGACAAGGGCCGTGACGTGGCGGACGTGCAGGCCGACCTGATCCGGGCCAACCTCGCCCTCGAGTCGGCGGGTGACACCGCGGCCCAGGCTGCCGAGGCCTACAACGGAGCCCGTTGGCGGGCCGAGGAGGCGCGCAAGGAGGCCACCCAGGCCGAGGCCGCGGCCGAGGAGGCCCGGGAGGACGTCGAGGCGCAGCGCGAGCTCTACGCCGACACCGTCGTGCGCTCCTACGAGGAGGCCTCACAGGTCCAGGGCCTCAGCGCCGTCGTCGACGCCGACGGCATCGAGTCCCTCATCGACCGCAGCGTGAGCATGGGCAACACCTCCGACGCGCTGGACAGCCAGTACGACGCCTTCACGGCCGCCTCCGCGGTCGCCGACGTCACCGCCAGCACGGCCGCCCAGGCGTCCGAGCGAGCCGCCGCGGCCGAGCTGGAGGCCGAGCAGGCGCGCGACGCGGCCGCTGCAGCCCAGGCCGACGCCGGCACCCAGGCGCAGCGGATCTCGTCGACCAAGGCCGACTTGATCGCCGAGCTCGCCGAGCTCGAGGGCATCAGCGTCCGGCTCGCCGAGAAGCGCCAGACCGCTCTCGAGGAGGCGGCCGCCGCCGCTGCTGCCGCGGCAGCACAGGCCGAGGCGGAGGCCCAGGCCCTCGCCGAGCAGCAGGCGCAGGCCCTCGCCGAGCAGCAGGCGCAGGCCCTCGCCGAGCAGCAGTCGACGCCGACGCCCACGCCGACCAGCAAGCCGACTCCCAGCGCGACGCCGATCCCCACGCCGACGCCGACGCCGACGCCGTCGCCGGTCCCCACGCCGACGCCGACGCCGACCCCCACCCCGACTCCGGCCCCGACGCCGACCCCCACCCCGACCCCCACCCCGACGCCCAGCCCCACCCCGACGGCACCGTCGGGCGACGCGTCTGCGGCGATCGCGTTCGCGCAGGCGCAGATCGGCAAGCCCTACCAGTACGGCGCCGCCGGTCCCGATGCGTGGGACTGCTCCGGACTCACGTCCGCGGCGTGGGCACAAGGCGGCAAGTACCTCCCGCACTACTCGGTCGCGCAGTACACCCAGTCATCGAGGCTCAGCGTCAGCCAGCTGGCTCCCGGCGACCTCGTCTTCTGGGGCTCGTCGAGCAGTCCGAGCTCGATCTACCACGTCGCGATCTACATCGGTGGCGGGCAGATCATCCACGCCCCACGCACCGGCCGGAACGTCAGCCAGGAGTCGATGTACTACTGGCGCGCGCCCAACTTCTTCGCGCGCCCCTGATCGTGGGCAGGGGCGCGCGTCACTTCACCTTGCGCGCGAACCGCGCTGCCAGCTCGCCCGGGTCGAGATCGCCGTCGAGGACCAGCCGCGTCGGCCAGGCCGACGTGTCGATCTTCGAGAGCTCCTCGAACAGGTCCAGGTCCTTGGCGTAGAGCTCGGCGAGCCGGGCGACGTCCTCGGCGGTCGGAGCCGTGCCGGGGATCTGCTCGGCACCGGCATGCCAGTTCTTCAGCGGCGGGACGCGCTCGAAGCGCGGCAGCCCGAGGAATTCGGTGGTGCGGTGGACGGTCTGTTCGAAGTCACCCAACATCTCGCGCAGCTCGAGCAGCAGCCACTGGTGGCGCGGGAACAGCTCGAGGCCACGCTGCAGCTGCTCGCCGTAGAACCCGCGGGCGAGCCCGGTCATGTGCCGCCACCGCATGGTGCGTACGCCGTCCGGCACCGCGTCGGGCAGCGAGGTGTGCGGCCACTCGGTGAGGAAGTCGGGCCAGTCCGGCCAGGCCAGGTTGCGCGAGCGCAGCATCACCCAGTGCGAGAACAACCGCTCGAGCGGGTCGCGGAAGACGGCGATGAGGGGCATGCCCGGGTTGTAGGCCCGCATCCGCTCCAGGGCGTGCGGCCAGTAGAGGTAGGTCGGGGTGGCATCGCCGACCAGCTGGTGGATCGGTGCCCGCCGCGGCGCGGTGTAGTCGCGGGCGTAGTCGGGAGCGGACCAGTCGACGGTCTCGTCGTCGAAGTAGTGCCGCTCCTTGTCCGGGGGCTGGCAGACGAGGCGGTGCTGGTTGAGGGTGACCGCCAGCGTCGACGTACCGCCCTTCTGCACGCCGACGACCGCGTAGTTGTAGGCCATCTCGCCCAGTGGCGTGGAGGGGGCGCGCTCGTTCATCGCGGCGAACCTACCCCCATCGCTAATCTCGGTGCCATGCCCACCGACGAGGTCCCGCCCATCGCCGAGATGCCCACCGTCGAGCCCGAGGCGCCCCAGGTCGAGCACGTCGACGACGACGCCGTCCATGCGGACACCACGGGCTACCGGCAGCCCGAGGTCGACGTCGATGCCGTCCGCACCCTCCTCGACGGGCGCTACGGCGAGGTCCGCGACCTGGTGCGCGCCAACCTCGCCGAGCACGCGCGGATCCTCGTCGACGAGGAGGAGATGAGCACCGCCGACTTCCGCGAGAGGGTCAAGGACGTCGTGGTGATGATGGCGTCCACCGGCCAGACCGGGATGGGCTTCCCCCAGTCGTACGGTGGTGGCGGCGACATCGGCGCCTCGATCGCGGCCTTCGAGACCCTCGCCTTCGGCGACCTGTCGGTCCTGGTGAAGGTCGGCGTGCAGTTCGGCCTGTTCGGCGGCGCGATCCTCCAGCTCGGCACGAAGCCCCACCACGACGCCCACCTCGCCGACCTGGTGAGCGGGCGGACCATGGGCTGCTTCGCGATGACCGAGACCGGCCACGGCTCCAACGTGCAGGCGCTCGGCACCGTCGCGACCTACGACGTCGAGGCCCAGGAGTTCGTGATCACGACCCCCGACGACGCCAGCCGCAAGGACTACATCGGCAACGCGGCGGCCCACGCGGAGCTCGCCGCGGTGTTCGCCCAGCTCGAGGTCGACGGCGTCCGGCACGGCGTGCACGCGTTCGTCGTGCCGATCCGCGAGGGCGGTCGCGTCGTCGACGGCGTACGCATCGAGGACTGCGGGCCCAAGATGGGCCTCAACGGCGTCGACAACGGGCGCATCTGGTTCGACCACGTGCGGGTCCCGCGCACCGCCCTGCTCAACCAGTTCGCCGAGGTGACCCCGGAGGGTCGCTACCTCTCGCCGATCGACAACCCCAACAAGCGCTTCTTCACCATGCTCGGCACGCTCGTCCAGGGTCGCGTCTGCGTCGGCGGCGCGGCGATCAACGCGGCGAAGGTGGCGCTGACGATCGCGACGCGCTACGCCGTACGCCGACGCCAGTTCGAGGCGACCTCGCCCGACGAGGAGCAGCTGCTCCTCGACTACGGCATGCACCAGCGCCGCCTCTTCCCGCTCATCGCCCGGACGTACGCCCTCCACTTCGCTCAGGAGGTCGTCGCCGGCCAGCTGCACGACGTGTTCACCGGCCCGGGTCCGATCGAGGAGGGCAACGACGAGCACGCCCGCCGGATGCTCGAGTCGCGCGCCGCCGGCACCAAGGCCCTCGGCACCTGGCACGCGACGCGCACCATCCAGGAGTGCCGCGAGGCGTGCGGGGGAGCGGGCTACCTCAGCGAGAACCGGTTCGCCGCGCTCAAGGCCGACACCGACGTGTTCACGACCTTCGAGGGTGACAACCACGTCCTGCTGCAGCTGGTCGCCAAGGGGCTGCTGACCGACTACGCCAGCGAGTTCGAGGACATGGACCAGTTCGGGATGGTCCGGTTCGTGGCCGGCCTGGCCGTCGAGACCGTCATCGAGCGCACCGCCGTGCACAAGCTCGTCCAGTCGGTCCGCGACCTGCTCCCCGGCGGCGACCGGTGGGACCAGGAGGCCGGCCTCCTCGACCCCAACTACCAGCTCGCCATGCTGCGCTTCCGAGAGGAGCACATGCTCGGCGGCGTCGCGCGTCGCCTCAAGCGCGGCATCGACCAGAAGATGAATCCTGGCGCCGTCTTCTCCCGGGTGCAGGACCACGTGATCGCGGCGGCCCGCGCCCACACCGAGCGGCTCGTGCTGGAGGCGTTCGTCGCCAGGACGGCAGCGCTGCCCGACGGCGACCTCAAGGTCGCCCTCAACCTGCTCAGCGACCTGCACGCCCTGACCACGATCGAGGCAGACCGGGCGTGGTTCATGGAGCACGGCCGCCTCTCCAGCGCCCGCTCCAAGGCGATCAGCCGGGAGATCAGCTCGTTGTGCCGCAAGATCCGCCCGCTCGCCGTCGATCTCGTGGACGCCTTCGGGGTGCCGGAGGAGATGCTGCGCAGCCCCGAGCTCCTGACGTGGGGTGAGTGAGATGACGTTCGGCGGACTGCCGACCCGGTGGGAGCCGCTGCAGGCGAGCCGCGGCCTCGCCATCGTCGCGCCCGGCCGCGCCTACCCGCCCAGCGCGCCGCTGCTCGACCTCACCCGTCGGGCCCTGGTGCAGCACGGCTTCGCCGTGCAGGAGCTGTGGTGGGACTCGACGTCCCGGACCGAGCAGGAGGTCGCACAGCCCGAGCCGTGGGTCCGCCGTCACGTGGCGGCCGCCCTCGCCGACGAGGACGCAGACCACGTGCTGCTGGTCGGCAAGTCGCTCGGCACCCGCGCCGCGTCGTACGCCGCCGAGCGTGGGCTGGACGCGATCTGGTTCACCCCGCTGCTGGTCGAGCCGGCGCTCGCCGAGGCCATCGCGGCCAACGCGGGCAGGCAGCTCCTCGTCGGCGGTCTGGCCGACGACCTGTGGGACGCCGCGATCGCCCGCGAGCTGGCCGACAACGGGTGCGACCTGCTGGAGGTCCTCGACGCCGACCACGGCATGGGCACCGATGACGCCGTGCGCACTGCCGAGATCCACCTCGAGGTGGCGCGAGCGGTCGACGCCTTCCTCCGTCAGACCTGACCGAGCTCAGCGCCGGAGCAGGGTGAGGAACCGCTCTGCGTCGCCGGGGCGCGGGATGTTGTTGAACAGGACGTAGGGCGAGGGCCGGCCGACGACCAGCTCGCGCAACCGCCGCAGCTCCTCGTCGGTGTGGACGTGCCGTGAGCCAGTGGTGCCGTGCAACCGGTAGTAGGTCTGCTCGGGCGTCACCGTCTCGGTCTGCATCGGGTCGACGACGTGGACCAGGTCCAGCTCGGCGCAGAGCTCGGCGAGCAACGGGGTCGGCCAGTCCCCTCGGGGCTCCCAGAGCAGCCGCCCGTCCGGCCGCTCCACCTGCGTCAGGAAGGTGCGCATCCGGGCGACGTTGTCGGCCGTCGGACGGAAGCTCCTGGGGCACTGCAGCAGCACGGCGGTGGCCCGCAGGATGCGCGCGCACTCGAGCGTCCGCTGCCAGCCCGCGATGACGGGAGTCGTGGTCCGGAAGGCGCCGACCTGTCCGCGGGCGCTGTCGGGGAGCGGGCGCTTCAGGCGACGGTAGGTCGGGCTGCTGGACTCGTGCGTGACGACCTGCCACGCCTTGATGGTGAACTCGAAGCCGGCGGGCACCTGTGCCCGCCACCGCTCCAGCACGGCGTTCGCTGGCGGCTCGTAGAACGTGTGCTGCACCTCGACCAGGCGGAAGCGGCGCACGTACGACGCCTGCGACACCGTCCAGCCACACAGCCCCACGCGAACGTCCACGGACCCAGCATCCAACTTTCTCGCTCCGATCTGTCACAGGCCCCGCCGGCCCGGTGTCTCCATGGGTGACACCGACCGAACCGACGGAGGAGACACACCATGTCCAGCAAGTTCCGCGTCCCGAAGGCCACCATCGACGGCGCCTACGGCGCAGTGATGACCCGCGTCGCCAAGCGCATGTGGGGCCAGGTGCCCGACAACGCCTACGTGCTGTGGCACAACAAGCCGGTCCTGAAGGCGCTGTTCGGCTTCGAGAACAAGGTGCAGAAGTGGAAGGCGCTCGACCCGCACCTCAAGACGTACGCCGAGATGGCCAGCGCGGGCGTGATCGGCTGCTCGTGGTGCATGGACTTCGGCTACTTCATGGCGCACACCAAGGGGCTCGACGAGGCCAAGGTGCGCGAGGTGCCCCGATGGCGCGACTCCGACGTGTTCACCGACCTCGAGCGCGAGGTGATGGCGTACGCCGAGGCGATGACGGTCACGCCCCCGACCGTGATCGACGAGATGGTCGCCCACCTCGACGAGCAGCTCGGGCACGCGGCGATGGTCGAGCTGACGATGATGGTCGCCATCGAGAACGAGCGGTCGCGCTTCAACTCCGCCATGGGCCTGGCCAGCCAGGGCTACAGCGACGTCTGCGAGCTGCCGCTGGCCGTATCCTCGGCGCCGTGAGCACGAACGGGGAGTCGGCCGAGCAGTCCACGCAGGAGTCCACTGGGGAGCTCACCCGAGATTTCCTGGCGCACCGCAACCTGCTCTTCACGGTCGCCTACGAGATGCTCGGCTCGGCGGCCGACGCCGAGGACGTGCTGCAGGAGGTCTGGCTGCGGTGGGCCTCGGCGCGGTCCGGGGAAGCGGCCGAGGAGGTGCGCGACCCGCGGGCCTACCTGGTCAGGATCACCACCCGCCTCAGCCTGAACCGGCTGCGGACCCTCGCCCGGCGCCGCGAGGACTACGTCGGTCCCTGGCTGCCCGAGCCGCTCCTCACCGCGCCGGACGTCGCCGACGACGTCGAGCTCGCCGACAGCGTGTCCACCGCCATGCTGCTGGTGCTGGAGACGCTGACGGAGACCGAGCGGGCAGTGTTCGTGCTGCGCGACGTCTTCGACCTGCCGTACGACGAGATCGCCGAGGCGGTCGGCAAGACGCCCGCGGCGGTACGGCAGATCGCGCACCGCGCCCGGTCGCACGTGGAGGCGCGCCGGCCCCGGGCGGCGGCGTCGGCGGCGGAGCAGCAGGCGGCGATCGAGCGGTTCCGCGAGGCGACGGCGACGGGCGACCTGCAGGCGCTGCTGGACGTGCTGTCGCCGGACGTCGTGCTCGTCACCGACGGCGGCGGCAAGAGGCAAGCGGCGCTGCGGCCGATCGTGGGCGTGGAGAAGGTGCTGCGCTTCCTCACGGCCGTGCGCCCGGAGTCGGTCGAGCTGGTGCCGATGTGGCTCAACGGCCAGCCGGCGATGCAGTTCGTGATCGACGGGGTCACCGACGGCGTGGGCACCGCCCTGATCCAGGACGGCGTCGTGACCGCCCTCTACCTCGTCCGCAACCCCGACAAGCTGGGCCGCCTGGGCGAGGAGGTCGCGCTGGCGCGCAGCTGACGCCGACCGGCAGACCTCAGGCGTCCGCGCCGAGGCTCTCGTCGGCGATGTTGTCGAGGTCGTTGCCGTGGCCCTCGACCTTGAAGCGCTCGAAGGAGGCGTGGACCTCGGCCTCGGCCTCGACCCGGCCGACCCAGTCGGCGCCCTCGACGGACTTGCCGGGCTCGAGGTCCTTGTAGACCTCGAAGAAGTGCTGGATCTCGAGCCGGTCGTACTTGGAGACGTGGTTGATGTCGCGCAGGTGCTCCAGGCGGGGGTCGTGGCTGGGGACGCACAGGACCTTGTCGTCGCCGCCGGCCTCGTCGGTCATCCGGAACATGCCGATGGCGCGGCACTCGATGAGGCAGCCCGGGAAGGTCGGCTGCTGGAGGATCACGAGCGCGTCGAGCGGGTCGCCGTCCTGGCCGAGGGTGTTCTCGATGAAGCCGTAGTCGGCCGGATAGGCCGTCGAGGTGAAGAGCATGCGGTCCAGGCGGATGCGCCCGGTCTCGTGGTCGACCTCGTACTTGTTGCGCTCACCCTTGGGGATCTCCACCAGCACGTCGAACGTCAGCACGTCTTCCTCCACACTCTCGGCACGCCTTCGGGCCGTCAACGACATCGAGCTCCGCCACGTCCGGCGAGGGCCCGACGCGCACTTCTAGGGGCAGTGTCGCGCACAATGGCCCCGATGCGCGAAGCGGGAGGGTCCAAACGGCGACGTGACGTACGCCACCTCGTGGTGACGTGGCTGCCGACACTGCTGGTGCTCGCCCTGCTCGCTGCCGGGGTCGGAGCCCACCGCTACGAGTGGGGTCCGCGCTACCTGCCCTGGCTCGCGGCCGACCCGGTCACCGAGCCCGAGGCCGTGCTGCCGCCGGCAGGGCTCGACCTCCCCGACTGGTCCGCCCCGGAGATCGGGGCGGAGGTCGTGGACGGATCGAGGGCGATCGCTCCGGAGAAGGTGGCGGCGGCCGTGACCCCCGAGCTGTCCGACCCCGACCTCGGTCGCCACGTCGTCGGCGCGGTGACCTCCCTGACGCCGGGCTCCGAGACGTGGACCTCGGGCGACGGGCGCTACCTCCCAGCCTCGACCACCAAGCTGCTGACCCTGGGCGCGGCGCTCGCGACGCTCGGCCCGGACCACCGGTTCACCACCCGCGTCGTGCGCGGGGAGAAGCCGCGCGAGATCGTGCTGGTCGGCGGAGGAGACCCGCTCCTGGCGAGCAAGCCGCTCACGATCGCCGAGGCCGAGTCCACCTACCCCGCCCGCGCCGACGTCAGCTCGCTCGCGCTGGCGGCCGCCGACGCGCTCGACGGGCGGGGGCGGGTCAGGGTGCGCTTCGACGACAGCCTCTTCTCCGGTCCCACGGACAACCCGGCGTGGCGCAAGGACTACGTGCCCGACGACATCGTCAGCCCGATCACCGCGCTCATGGTTGACAGCGGCCGGGAGCCGGACGGCGACGACCGGTCCGACGACCCCTCCCTGGCCGCCGCCCGGGCCTTTGCCGCGGCCCTCGACGCCGCCGGCCTGACCGTGGCCGGCGAGCCGCAGCGGGTCGTCGTACCTCCGGGGACGGAGGAGCTGGCCTCGGTCCAGAGCGCCCCGCTGTCCGAGATCGCCGAGCGCATCATCGACGTCAGTGACAACGAGGGCTCCGAGGTCGTCGCCCACCACGTCGGGCTCGCGACGTCCGGGACGGGCTCGTTCGAGGCGGGGGCGGCCGGCGTCGTCGGCACCCTCGGGGAGCTGGGGATCGACGTGGGCGGTGACGAGCTGTACGACGGCTCGGGCCTCTCGCGCCGCAACCGGGTCGCCGCCACCACCGTCCTCGCGCTGCTCCAGCACGCGGCCGGCCCGGACGGCGAGGCGATGCGCAGCCTCGTCACCGGCCTGCCGGTCGCCGGCTTCACGGGCTCGCTGACCTACCGGTTCGCCGAGGGGCCGGCGGTCGCCCGCGGGATGGTGCGAGCCAAGACCGGGACCCTCACCGGCGTCCATGCCCTCGCCGGGATCGCGGCCGGGCGCGACGGCGGGCTGATGGCCTTCGTGTTCGCGGCCGACAAGACCAGGCCCGAGGACATGTACGACGCCCCCGAGGCGCTCGACCGCGCGGCCGCCGCTCTCGCGGCGTGCCGGTGCTCGCGAGGCCCCGGCTAGGGTCCCTGTATGAACCTGGTCGACTGGGACTTCGCCGTCACCGTGGGGACCCGGGTCGCCGGGCCCGGACCCGACGTGTCCGCCGACGAGGCGGCAGCCGCCGTGGTCGAGCTCCGGGAAGGGGCCGACCGGTCCACACCCCTGGTCCGCGAGTTCACCGGCCTCCAGACCGCCGAGGGCACCGCACCTGTCCTCGTCGTCGACCGGTCCGGCTGGGTCCAGGCCAACGCCGACGGCTTCGCGAAGATCCTCTCGCCGATCGTCCACAAGCTCACCGAGAAGAAGGGCGCCCCCTCCCCGTTCGCGGAGGCCATCGGCTCGCGCGTCACCGGCGGGGAGGTGGGGCTGATGCTCGGGTTCCTCGGCACCAAGGTGCTGGGACAGTTCGACCCGTTCTACTCGCCCCACGGCCGGCTGCTGCTCGTCGCTCCCAACGTCGTCCACGTCGAGCGCGAGATCGACGCCGATCCGCGCGACTTCCGCCTCTGGGTGTGCCTGCACGAGGAGACCCACCGCGTGCAGTTCACCGCCAACCCGTGGCTGGGCGAGCACCTGATGACCCAGATGAACGCCATCGCCGACTCGATCGAGCCGACCGCGATCATCGACGCGCTGCGTCGCGGCGCGGAGGCCATCCGGGGCGGCAACGGCAGCATGCTCGACCTCGTCTCCACGCCCGAGCAGAAGGAGATCCTCGACCGCGTCACCGGGGTGATGTCCCTGCTGGAGGGCCACGCCGACGTGGTCATGGACGGCGTCGGACCGACCGTCATCCCGTCGGTGGCCCAGATCCGCACGAAGTTCAACCAGCGCCGGCAGGGCGTCGGCACGCTCGACAAGCTGTTGCGACGCCTGCTCGGCCTCGACGCCAAGATGGCGCAGTACCGCGACGGCGCCGTCTTCGTCCGCCACGTCGTCGACCGCGTCGGGATGGAGGAGTTCAACGCCGTCTGGAGCGGACCCGACTCCCTGCCGTCCAAGGCCGAGATCACCGACCCCGACGCCTGGGTCGCCCGCGTGCTGTGACGCTCCACCCCTCCATCGCCGCGGTCCGGGTCCCGGTCCGGGCCGCTCTGTCGCGGCTCTCGGAGGGCGACGTCGTCGCCGTGGCGTGCAGCGGCGGCGCCGACTCGCTCGCGCTGGCCTCGGCCGCCGTGTTCGAGGGCCACAAGCTCGCCCAGCGGATCGTCGGGGTGACCGTGGACCACGGGCTGCAGCCCGGCTCGGCCGAGCAGGCGGACCGCGTCGTCGCCCAGCTCGCGGCCATGGGCGTCGACGAGACGCTGACGGCGCGCGTCGAGGTCGCCAACGCCTCCGGCCTCGGCCCCGAGGCAGCGGCCCGTGAGGCGAGGTACGCCGTGCTGGAGGAGGTGGCCGAGCGGCTCGGCGCCCGCGCGGTCCTGCTCGGCCACACCCTCGACGACCAGGCCGAGACCGTCCTGCTCGGCCTGACCCGCGGCTCGGGCGGTCGCTCGCTGCAAGGGATGCGGCCGGACTTCGGCGTCTTCGCGCGCCCGCTGCTCGGCGTACGTCGTGACGACACGATCACCGCCTGTCAGGTCGAGGGCCTGGGGTTCTGGGACGACCCCCACAACCACGACCCCGGCTACACGCGCGTCCGGGTGCGCGACCGCGTGCTGCCGGTGCTGGAGGCCGAGCTCGGGCCGGGGATCGCCGAGGCCCTCGCGCGCACCGCCGACCAGCTGCGCGAGGACACCCTCCTGCTCGACGAGCTCACCGGTGAGGCGCTGGCTCGCGCCCGCAGGCCGGGCGGCCTCGACATCTCGACCCTGCGCCTCGAACAGCCGGCACTGCGCCACCGGGCGATCCACCGCACGGCCCTCGAGGCAGGCGTACCCGCCTCCGAGCTGACCCGCGGACACGTGCTGGACGTCGACAAGCTGGTCGTCGGCTGGCGCGGCCAGCGCTGGGTCGACCTGCCCGGCCACCGGCGGGCCCTGCGCCGCGAGGGGCTGCTCGTCGTCGAACCCGCCTGAGGCGCGGGCCGGCCCGCCGAGCGGAAATCCATCGGGTCCCGGTCGAGCGACCCCGGGCAGCGCCCTAGGCTGCCTCCCATGGACTCGTCCCACGTGGAGCACGAGCTGGTCAACATCCTCTTCACCGAGGCTCAGATCCAGCAGCGACTGGCCGAGATGGCCGAGCAGATCAGCGCCGACTACGAAGGACGCGACCTGCTCGTGGTCGGCGTGCTGCGCGGCGCGGTGATGGTCATGGCCGACCTCTCGCGGGCGATGCCGGGCCACCTGGAGATGGACTGGATGGCGGTCAGCTCCTACGGCTCCGGCACCAAGTCGAGCGGGGTGGTCCGGATCCTCAAGGACCTCGACACCGACATCAGCGGGCGCGACGTGCTGATCGTCGACGAGATCATCGACACCGGCCTGACGCTGAGCTGGTTGGTCAACAACCTCTCCAGCCGCAACCCCGCCAGCGTGGAGATCGCCACCTTGCTGCGCAAGCCCGAGGCACTGTCGATGCCGGTCGAGCCGAAGTACGTCGGGTGGGACATCCCCAACGAGTTCGTCGTCGGCTACGGCCTCGACTACCGCGAGCGCTACCGCAACCTGCGCGACATCGGCACCCTCGCGCCGCACGTCTACTCCTGAACCGGGCGCCCTCTCGCCCTGTCAGGTCGCCCCGCTTCACCCCGCCTGAAACAATGGGCGCCCGAGCGGCCTGTACCGTCGCCCCACCAACTCCCGAACCGGTGAAAGCTACCTGTGAAGCGCATATTCAAGGGTCCCTGGCTGTGGATCGTCCTGTCCGCCTTCGCGGTGCTGCTGGCGATCCAGTTCCTCGCGCCCAGCGACGGATACGACGAGGTCAAGACCTCGACCCTCTCCAAGTACATCGCCGCCGGTGAGGTCAAGGAGATCGAGTTCAACGGCGTGGACTTCGAGATGCGGGCCACGCTCGACGACGGCGTCCGCGACAGCGGCGACAAGGTCTTCTCCACCTACGTCGCCGGTCAGGAGGAGACCCTGATCGCGGCCGCGGAGGAGCAGGTGGCCGCCGAGACCATGGAGTCCTACAAGGCCGACACCCCGCAGCCGAGCTTCCTCGGCTCGCTGCTCGCCACGCTCCTGCCGTTCGCGCTGATCATCCTGCTGTTCCTCTTCCTGATGAACCAGGCCCAGGGCGGCGGCGGTCGCGGGGTCATGCAGTTCGCCAAGTCCAAGGCCAAGCTGATCACCAAGGACATGCCGAAGACGACGTTCAGCGACGTCGCCGGCTGCGAGGAGGCGATCGAGGAGCTCGGGGAGATCAAGGAGTTCCTCCAGGAGCCGGCCAAGTTCCAGGCCGTCGGCGCCAAGATCCCCAAGGGCGTCCTGCTCTACGGCCCGCCCGGCACCGGCAAGACCCTGCTGGCCCGCGCTGTCGCCGGTGAGGCAGGCACCCCCTTCTACTCCATCTCCGGGTCCGACTTCGTCGAGATGTTCGTGGGTGTCGGCGCCAGCCGCGTCCGCGACCTCTTCGAGCAGGCCAAGGAGAACGCCCCGGCCATCGTCTTCATCGACGAGATCGACGCCGTCGGCCGTCACCGTGGCGCCGGCATGGGCGGCGGGCACGACGAGCGCGAGCAGACCCTCAACCAGCTGCTGGTCGAGATGGACGGCTTCGACGTCCGCGGAGGGGTCATCCTCATCGCCGCCACCAACCGGCCCGACGTGCTCGACCCTGCGCTGTTGCGCCCGGGTCGCTTCGACCGCCAGATCCAGGTCGACGCGCCCGACCTCAACGGTCGTCACCAGATCCTCAAGGTGCACTCGCGGGGCAAGCCGATCGCCCCCGACATCGACCTGCTCGGCATCGCCCGACGCACTCCCGGCTTCACCGGTGCCGACCTGGCCAACGTGCTCAACGAGGCCGCGCTCCTCACGGCCCGCACCAACGCCAAGATGATCGACAACGCGGCCCTCGACGAGGCGATCGACCGCGTCATCGCCGGCCCGCAGCGGCGTACGCGCCTGATGAGCGAGCGCGAGAAGCTGGTCACCGCCTACCACGAGGGCGGCCACGCCCTGGTCGCCGCGGCGCTGCCCGGCACCGACCCGGTGCACAAGGTCACCATCCTGCCGCGCGGTCGCGCGCTGGGCTACACGATGGTGCTGCCCGACCGCGACAAGTACTCCCAGACGCGCAGCGAGATGCTCGACTCCCTCGCCTACATGCTCGGCGGCATGGCCGCGGAGGCGCTGATCTTCCACGACGTGACCTCCGGTGCCGGCAACGACATCGAGAAGGCGACCGGCCTGGCGCGGGCGATGGTCACGCAGTACGGCATGACCGAGCGCCTCGGTGCGGTCAAGCTGGGCGACAGCAACTCCGAGCCCTTCCTGGGGCGCGACATGGGCCACACGCGCAACTACTCCGAGGAGACCGCCGCCGCGGTCGACGGGGAGATCAAGGCGCTCCTGGGCCACGCCCACCAGGAGGCCTTCGAGATCCTCCACGAGAACCGCGACGTCCTCGACGCGCTCGTGCTGGCGCTCCTCGACAAGGAGACCCTCGACAAGGCCGAGATCGCCGAGATCTTCGAGCCGCTGCGCAGGCGCCCCACGCGACCTGCCTGGACCGGCTCCCCAGAGCGGGTGCCGTCGTCGATCCCGCCGGTCGACGTCCCGCAGGAGATCCGCGACCGCGTGAGCGCCGAGGCTGCTGCCCAGGCCGAGGGCGGCGCCATCCTCACGCCCCCGGGGCCCGGGGGAGACGTCCACGGCGCGCCAGGTGTGCACCCGGACACCCCGACCCCCCCGTCGCCGGACGCCCCGTGACCGACCCGATCACCATGCCCGAGCGCGCGCCCGAGGACGTACCCGCCTTCGACCACGCGCGTGCCGAGGCTGCGGTCAGGGAGCTGCTCGCCGCGATCGGGGAGGACCCCGAGCGCGAGGGCCTGCGCGACACCCCGGCCCGTGTGGCGCGCGCCTACGCCGAGCTGACCCAGGGCCTGCGCCAGACCGCTCATGAGGTGCTCACCACCACCTTCGACATCGGTCACGAGGAGATGATCCTGGTGCGCGACATCGAGCTGTGGTCGATGTGCGAGCACCACCTGGTGCCGTTCACGGGCGTGGCGCACGTCGGCTACATCCCGGCGGTGACCGGCAAGATCACCGGGCTGTCCAAGCTGGCCCGGCTCGTCGACGTCTACGCCAAGCGCCCGCAGGTCCAGGAGCGGCTGACCACGCAGGTCGCCGACTCCCTCATGGAGATCCTCGAGGCGCGCGGCGTGATCGTGGTGATCGAGGCCGAGCACCTCTGCATGACCATGCGCGGGGTCAAGAAGGCCGGTGCCCGCACCATCACCTCGGCGGTCCGGGGCACGATGCTCACCAACCAGGCCACCCGCGCCGAGGCGATGGCGCTGATCCACTCGGCGGCCAGGTGATCGAGGGCTCGCGGCCTCGAGCTCCCCGGGTGATGGGGATCGTCAACGTCACCCCCGACTCCTTCTCCGACGGCGGCCGCCACGACACCACCGAGGCGGCCGTCGCCCACGGCAGGGCCCTGCTGCGGCAGGGCGCCGACATCCTCGACATCGGGGGCGAGTCCACCCGCCCCGGCGCGACCCGGCCGCTCGTCGCGGAGGAGCTCGAGCGGGTCGTCCCGGTGATCCGTGAGCTCGCCGCGGCCGGGGCCCTGGTGTCGGTCGACACGATGCGCGCCGAGGTGGCCGAGGCAGCGCTCGAGGCCGGTGCGCGGATCGTCAACGACGTCTCCGGCGGCCTGGCCGACCCGCGGATCCTCGACGTCGTCGCCGGCAGTGAGGCGTCCTACGTCGCGATGCACTGGCGTGCCCACGCCGACCGGATGCGCGACTTCACCGACTACGGCCCCGACGGTGTCGTCGAGTCCGTACGCCGTGAGCTGGGCGATCGGCTCACCGCCATCGAGGCGGCCGGCATCCCGCGCGAGCGGATCATGCTCGACCCGGGGCTGGGCTTCGCCAAGCAGCCCCACCACAACTGGGAGCTGCTGCGCGCGCTCGACGTGCTGGCCGGGCTGGGCTGCCCGCTTCTGGTCGGAGCGAGCCGCAAGTCCTTCCTGGGGACCCTCCTCGTGCCAGGTGGCCCTCCGCGACCGATCGAGGAGCGCGAGCACGCCCACGCGGCGCTCGTGGCGCTGCTCGCCGCACGGGGGGTCGACTGCCTGCGCGTGCACGACGTACGCGCAACGCGCGACGCGTTGGCGGTGGCCGCGGCGTTGGCGGGCGAGGGGTCGAGGGACCAGCCGCGAGAGGGGACGCGATGACCGACGAGCTGTCCGTGAAGGGCATCGAGTGCTTCGCCCACCACGGCGTCTTCGACTTCGAGAGGCGTGAGGGGCAGACGTTCGTCGTCGACCTCGTGCTCGGCCTCGACACGCGCCCGGCAGCCGAGTCCGACCACCTCGAGGAGACCGTCAACTACGGGACCCTGGTCATGGACGTGAAGGCCGCCGTCGAGCGCGACCCCGTCGACCTGATAGAAACCGTCGTCCAGCGCATCGCCGATGTGTGCCTCAAGGACCGTCGTGTTGAATGGGCGCGAGTCACGCTGCACAAACCTGATGCACCCATCGACGCGACGTACTCGGACGTCGCGCTGACGATCACCAGAACGCGAGGCAACGCTCATGACTGAATCCCCCAACCCCAACATGGTGGACACCGACTCCCTCACCGGTGAGATGCACCCGATCCGCCGTGTGGTGGTGGCGTTGGGCTCCAACCTCGGGGAGCGACTGGCCACGCTTCAGGGCGCAGTGGAGGCCCTGGCCGACACACCGGACTTCTTCGTCACGGGCGTCTCCCCGGTCTACGAGACCGAGCCCGTCGACTCGCCGGACGGGTCCGGCCCCTACCTCAACGCCGTCCTCCTGGCCGACACCACGCTGCCGGCCGCGCGGCTCATGGAGCGCGCCCTCGCGGTCGAGGACGCCTTCGAGCGTGAGCGCAGCGAGGTCCGCAACGCGCCGCGCACCCTCGACGTCGACCTCATCGTGGTGGGCGACCGCCGCTCCAACGAGGACTTCCTCCGGCTGCCGCACCCCCGGGCGCACGAGCGTGCCTTCGTCCTGCAGCCCTGGCACGACCTCGAGCCCGACGCCGTCTTCCCCGAGCGCGGCCCCATCGCCGACCTGCTCGAGTCGGCGGACGCCTCAGGCGTGAAGAAGCGCGAGGACCTGCTGCTCGAGGTCGAGTGAGCACCCCACGACGTCCTGCTCCTCCGCTGCGCTCCCCCGCACGACGCCGCGGGGACCCCGAGTGACCACCCCACGACGTCCTGGTGACGCCGGGTGAGCGACCCCGGCCCGGACGAGCCGCCGCAGCGGCGCGGCACCCTTCGCCCCACCTCGGCGCGCGCCCTCACCGCGTGCATCGTCATCGGGCTGGCGCTCGGGTGGGGCATGCACCCGCTGGTGAGCCGGATCGCGGGTCGATCGCCCCTCGTGTCGTGGACGCAGGCGCTAGCGCTGGTCCTCGTCGCCGGCATCATGGCATTCCTCGCCTGGCACACGTGGCAGACCGTCCAGGTGCGCGGCGAGCGACTCGAGGTGCAGCAGGCCGTCAACCGGCTCGTGCTGGCACGGGCCTGCGCCCTGGCCGGCAGCCTGGTCGCGGCCGGCTACGTCGGGTACGCCGTCGGCTGGCTGGGTGATGGGTCCCAGTACGCCGACCGGTGGATCCTCCGGGCCCTGGTCGCGGCGGCCGGAGCGTGCGGTGTGGCGCTTGCCTCGCTGGCGCTGGAGCGTGCGTGTCGCGCGGACGGCGACGAGCCGCGGCCCTAGTCTGACCTCATGCCTTCCCAGCAGCCCCAGCAGTCACAGGCGTCCCGGACGCCCGCTCGCCGCCGCCAGCGCAGCACGCGCCTGGTGGTCGCCGTCGCCCTTCTCGCCGTGGCTGCCGCGGTCGTGATCGGCGCCCTGGTGTCCTCGTCGGCCGGCCTGACCGCGATCGCCGCAGTCGTGGCCCTGCTCGCCGGCGCCGCCGCGACCCGGATCACCCATTCCGAGCTGATGGCGTCGCGCCGCGAGGCAGCGCAGGACCGCGCCGTCCAGGCCCAGGACTACCGCGCGCTCACGGAGCGTCGTACGGCTGAGTCGGCGGCCTTCGCCGCTGACATGAGGCGCAAGATCTCCGACCGCGAGGAGGCCATCGACGTGCTCGAGCGCGCCCTCTCGTCGGCTCAGAAGAACGCCGCCGAGCAGACCCTCAAGCGCGGTCAGGAGGCCCGTCGGGCCGACGCCGCCGAGCGAGGTCGCGACGACGCGGAGACCCGTGCCGCCGAGGCGATCGTGGCGGTCGCCGAGCTCGAGGCCGAGATCGACGTGCTCCGCGCGGAGGTCCAGTCGCTGCGCGCCGCGGCTGCTCAGCGCGCGCACCGCAGCGCCTGATCGACGTACGCCACCCCACCCGGGGGCACCACCCCCCGGGGTGCGGAACAATGGTTGCCCGTGATCCCCGAGGACAACAGGTTCGAGAGCGACCCAACCGACGTCCTGCCCGAGGACCCCGGACTCCCCGACGGCTGGGTCGCCGAGACGCCTGACGGGCACGACCGCGCGACCGTCGAGAGGCTGACCGAGCTGCTGCGCGACCACGAGCGTGCCGGTCGCGGCTGGGCCGGCTCGGGCGAGGAAGACGTGCTGGTGGAGGTCTCCGAGCGCGGCGCGGCCATGCGCGAGAACCTCGTCGTCCGTGACCCGGCCGGCCGGATCCAGGCGTGGGGCAGCGTGCACGACCGCGCCGAGGGGCGGATGCTGTTCGTCCACGTCGTCGACCGCGAGCTCGACGAGCCCCTGGCCGACAGGTGCAGCGACGTGCTCTTCGAGTGGGCCGAGGCGCAGGCCAGGTCGGTGGGCGCGGCCCGCGGCCGCTCGGTGCAGCAGATCGACACGGGTTCCTTCGCCGACGACGAGCGGCAGCATCGCTGGCTGGCCGATGCCGGCTTCGAGAAGGTCCGCACCTGGTGGCAGATGAGCCGCTCGGTGGAGGCGGAGGAGGCCGAGCTGGTCCCCGACCCGGAGCGGTGGGAGCGCAAGGGCGTGGTCTTCCGGCTGGTGGAGCGGCAGGGCGACGGGATGCCCGACGAGGCGGACCTCCGTTCGATCCACGACGTGCTCGAGGGCGCGTTCACCGACCACTTCAACTCCGCGGAGGAGACCTTCCACGAGTTCATCCACCGGCTGCGTGAGGACCCCGGTCACCGCTGGGACCACTGGTGGCTCGCCGAGATCGTCAGGGAGGAGGGCGACCACGTGGTCGAGCCCGCGGGCGCCCTGGTCGGGACGGTCAGCGAGTCGGCCACCGGACCGGCGGGGTCGTACGTCTCCTACCTGGGCGTGCTCGAGTCCGCCCGCGGCCGCGGCGTCGCCACTGGCCTCCTGCGCACGATCATCGCGGACGCCGCCGCCCGCGGGCGCGACCGTGTCGGCCTCGAGGTCGACGCCGATTCACCGACCGGGGCCGACGGGCTCTACACCGCGATGGGCTGGGGCACGAAGTACGTCACGGAGTCCTGGCACCGGGATGTGCCGGTCAGCTGACCCGACCCTGACCGCTCAGCGCAGCGACTCCCGCAGCGCGCGGTGCACCCCGGCAGGAGTGAGCACGCCGAGGAACCGCGGGCCGCGTCTGACACCGATCATCGGCTTGTCGTCACGCAGCATCGCGGCCAGCGCGTCCTCCAGCGAGGAGTCGATGTCGATCGCCGCGCCGAGCTCGCCGGCGGAGACGCCGTCGATCGGCTCGAGGTGCTCCTCACGCAGGCGGGTGACGGTGAGGGTGCGCAGGCCGCCCGCGCCGACGAAGTCGGCCACCTGCTCGTCGGCGGGGTGGGCCAGCAGCTCGGCCGGGGTGGCGTACTGGGCCAACCGGCCGCCCGCGGCGAAGACCGCCACCCGGTCGCCCATCCGGATCGCCTCGTCGATGTCGTGGGTCACCAGCACCACTGTCTTGCCGAGCTCGGCCTGGAGCCGTCGGAACTCGTCCTGCAGCCGGCCGCGCACCACCGGGTCGACCGCGCCGAAGGGCTCGTCCATCAGCAGGACCGGGGGATTGGCGGCCAGCGCCCGCGCGACGCCGACGCGCTGCCGCTGCCCGCCCGAGAGCTCGTGGGGGTAGCGCCGGGCGTACAGCTCGGGGTCGAGCCCCACCGTCGTGAGCAGCTCGTGGGCGCGCTCGCGGGCGGTCGCCTTCGACTCGCCGTAGAGCAGCGGCACGGTCATCACGTTCTGCTCGATCCGCTGGTGCGGGAAGAGGCCGATCTGCTGGATGACATAGCCGATCCCGCGGCGCAGCTCGACCGGGTCGACGTCGGTGACGTCGCTGCCGTCGAGCCAGATCCGGCCGGTCGTCGGCTCGATGAGCCGGTTGATCATCTTGAGCGTCGTGGACTTGCCGCAGCCCGACGGACCGACCAGGCAGACCATCTCGCCTCGAGCCACCTCGAGGTCGAGCTCGTGGACCGCGACCGTCCCGTCGGGGTAGGTCTTGCCGACCCCCTCCAGACGGATCATCGCCTCGGCGTCGTCCGCGACGGGTGAGGCCGGTGGTGCCGAGGAGGCGGTAGCGTCCATGCGGTGACCCTACTGGTGAGCGCGGCGGAGCCGAGCTGCTACAGCCGGTTCGTCAACGAGTGGTTCTGCTGGCAGTACGTCGACGACCGGCGCGGCCAGATCATCGATGCCCTCCTCGAGCACGTCGCCATCACCGTCGCCGCACTGCTGCTGGGCGTTCTGCTGGCCTTCCCGCTCGCGCTGCTCGCCCGTCGCCACACGCGACTCGAGTCGATGGTGCTGGGATTCAGCGCGGGGCTCTACACCATCCCCTCGTTGGCCCTGCTGCCACTGCTGGTGCCCTTCACCGGCCTCGCCCCGGCGACCGTCGTCATCGGGCTCGGGCTCTACGCGCTGACGATCCTGGTACGGGCGCTCCTCGACGGCCTGCGCTCCGTGCCCGACGACGTCCGTGAGGCGGCGCGCGGCCTGGGCTACGGCCGGGCACGGATGCTCACCCGCATCGAGCTGCCGCTGGCGCTGCCCGTCGCGATGGCCGGGCTGCGCGTCGCGGCGGTCTCCACGATCGCGCTCACGACCGTCGGCACCCTGGTGTCCTACGGAGGACTCGGCGACCTCATCTCGCACGGCGTCCAGCGCGACTTCCGCGCCGAGCTGATGACCGCAGCCGTGCTGTGCGTCGTGCTGGCGCTGCTGCTCGACGTCGTGCTCGTGGTGGTGCAACGGGTGCTGACGCCGTGGACGCAGGGGGCGCGCTGATGGAGCTGTTCGCCGAGACCTGGCACTACCTCCTCGACGCCGACAACTGGTCGGGTGGTGGCGGCTTCGTCGCCCGACTGCTGGAGCAGCTGCTGCTCACCGCGACGGCGCTCGTCGCGGCGATGCTGCTCGGCCTGCCGCTCGCGCTCTGGCTCGGGCACGTCGGACGTGGCGGCTTCCTCGCCGTCAACGTGTCCAACGTCGGCCGCGCCGTGCCGACGTTCGCGCTGCTCGCCCTCCTGGTCGCCGCCGACTGGCCCGGGTCGGCGGACTTCGGCCCCTACGGACGCGCCGGGCTCGCGACCCTGATCGCCCTCGTGCTCTTCGCCCTCCCGCCGCTCATCACCAACGGCTACGTCGCGATGCGTGAGGTTCCGAAGGATGTGCTGGAGGCCGCCGACGGCATGGGGATGTCCGAGGGGCAGCGCTTCTGGCGGGTCGAGCTGCCGCTGGCGCTGCCGGTCGTCGCGTCGGGCGTACGCCTCGCGCTGGTGCAGGTGTGGGCGACGGCCACCATCGCGGCCCTCGTCGCGGGGCCCGGGCTCGGCCGGATCATCACCGAGGGCTTCGCCCGCAACGACTACGCCCAGGGCATGGCCGGCGCGGTCGTCGTCGCCCTCGTGGCGCTGGTCCTCGAGCTCGCCGCCGCGACCCTGCAACGTGCGGTCGACCCGATGCCGCAGTCACCGTCGCCAGATCGTGATGATGCGCTGTCGGTGCGCTCGGCTACGGTGACGGAAGCTCCCACCGGGGGCTGAGCGGCACCGCTCTCATCACCGGACACGCGTGGCTTCGCCACGGGACACAGAAGGTTGGACGACATGCCCCTACGACGTCCGCTCATGGCGGTCACTGGTCTGGCGCTCGCGGCGCTGCTGACCGCTTGCGCCGGCGACGACCTCGCCGAGGACAACGACGACCCCACCTCGGGCTCCGGCTCCGGGGGCTCCGGCGAGGGCACCTCCGTGGTGATCGGCAGCCAGGCCTTCGACGAGGCTGCCCTCGTCACCGCGATGTACCAGGAGGTCCTCGAGGCGGAGGGCTACGAGGTCGAGACCCGCCTCGTCGACTCCCGCCCGGTCTATCTCAACGAGATGCCCGACGCCGTCCAGATCGCTCCTGAATACGTCGCCGGCATCATCGACCAGCTCAACACCGACGCCAACGGTCCTGACGCCGAGCCGATCTCCACGAGCGACGCCCAGGAGACCGTCGACGCGGGTGCGTCCCTGCTGGAGGAGAAGGGCATCACCCTGCTCGAGCCCTCCGAGGCGTTCTCCGCCAACGGCTACTTCACCAGCCAGGAGTTCTCCGACGCCGAGGGCGTCACCAAGCTGTCCGACCTCGAGGGCCAGGCAGTCACGCTGGCGGCCGCCCCGGACTGCAAGGGCCGCGCCGACTGCGAGAAGGGCCTCGTCGACACCTACGGCATCGACGTCACCCTCGAGCCGCTGGGCTACGCCTCGACCGAGACCTTCCAGGCGGTGCTCGACGGGGAGGCCCAGCTCGGCCAGACGAGCACTCTCGACGGGACCCTGGCCGACCAGGGCCTGCTGCTCCTCGAGGACGACAAGGGCATCCAGCCCGCGCAGAACCTCGTCCCGGCCGTGTCGTCGGAGTTCCTCGCCGACCACCCCGACATCGAGGGGCCGCTCAACGACCTGATGGCCGCGCTGGACAACGAGACGCTCGCGGAGCTGCTCGTCCAGGTCCAGATCGACCGCGAGCAGCCCGCCGACGTGGCTCAGGAGTTCCTGGAGTCTGAAGGCCTGCTCTGAGCTGAGCAGTCGAGATCACACCTCGTGGTCCCGCAGCCTGAGGGCTGCGGGATCCACGGTGGCCTCGTCGACCACCGAGTGCGGCACCGAGAGGCGCCAGTCGCCGGTCGCCACGTCCTGGGCGCGTGGGGGAGGGCCCTCGAGTGCGCTCGCCCACTCCATGAGGGAGCTCACCTCCGCCCTGCGGTCCTGCTCGACGAGCCAGCCCGCGAGCCGGTGGACCGGCGGCAGGCCGCTGTGCACGAGGGACCGCTGGCCCCAGAACTCGAGCACGCCGGCGCGCAGCAGCCGCCACCACGCCTCGGACGCTCCCGGCACGAGCAGGAAGTAGCGCCACAGGTCGCCGGCCAGGACCCGGTCGACGAAGACGTCCTCGACCTCCGCCGACCCGTGCGCCCGGACCGATGCGAGGGCCTGTCGCTTGGTCTCCCAGCGGTCCGACAGGTCCTGCACCGATGAGGCGCGGGTCTGGGTGATCGACCCTTCCCGGATCCGCCATCGGTAGACGACCTCGTCCAGCACGTCGAATGTTCCCTCGAGGAACGACCGGGTCGTCGTGGGCTGGTCCTCGTAGCGCACACCCTCGGGCCAGGCCAGCCCCGCCGCCTCCCAGAAGGAGCGGCGCCACACCTTGTTCCACGCGAACACGTCGCCGAGGATCTCGGGCCGGTCCTCGACCCGGGCGCCGCGCAGCGGCCGGTGGAGACGTCGCATCCAGGGCGGCTCGACGTGGTCGCCGTCCTCCCAGCGCACGATCGACCCGGTGGCGAAGTCGGAGCCCGACTCGCTGAGCGCCCCCACCAGGTCGGCGTACGCCGTCGACGGCAGGACGTCGTCGGAGTCGAGGAAGGCGAGGTAGTCGCCGCGCACCTGCTGGACGCCGAGATTGCGGGCTGCGCCCAGGCCGCCGTTGACGGAGTGGATCACGGTGATCCGGCTGTCTCGGTGGGCCCACTCGTCGGCGATCTCGCCGGTGCGGTCGGTCGACCCGTCGTCGACGATCACCGCCTCCCAGCGCCGGTGCGTCTGTGCCAGGAGGGAGCGGATGCAGTCGTCGAGGTAGTCCTCCACGCCCCACGCGGGGATCACCACGCCGAGGAGGGGCGCCCGGGAGAACAACCGCTTCATGGGCCGAGACCCTAGTCGGACGGGAGGGGCGGCCCGTGCCGCCGGTAGGCTCCCTGCCGTGACTGAGCAGGCCAGAGCGATCGACGAGATGAACCCCGACGGAGTGCCGCGGAAGGTCCTGTTCGTCGCCGGTGCCGGACGCAGCGGCACCAGCACGCTGGCGGGCATCGTGTCCAGGCTCGGCATGCACGTCCCGCTGCCCGAGGTACCCCCGGACGACTCCAACCCGCGCGGCTTCAGCGAGCCGCAGTGGGTGGTCGACGTCCACGACGAGTGGCTGGCCGAGGCGCTCGTGCAGGTCAGCGACTCGCGACCCAACGCGTGGTTCGACACCGGCCGCATCTGCAGCCGCGAGCCCGCCCGGATCCGGGTCAGCGAGTGGCTCGAGCCGCACTTCGCCGAGCACCCCGAGCTGGTGGTCAAGGACCCCCGGCTGAGCTGGTTCCTCGGCCTGTGGCGCGTGGCGGCGATCCGCACCGGCGCCACCCCGGTCTTCGCGACGATGCTGCGCCCGCCGGCGGAGGTGGTCGGCTCGAAGCAGAAGTACTACGCCAACAAGCTCGGCTCGGCCCACCTCGCCGCGAGCTGGGTCAACATGCTGCTGCACACCGAGCGCGCCACCCGCCCCGCCGAAGGTGACGGCGGCCGCGTGTTCGTCCGCTACGAGGACCTGCTGAGCGACTGGGTGAAGACGACCACCGCACTGGGCCACGCCCTCGACCTGCAGACGATCATCCACACCCGCAGCGACCAGATCCGCGAGGTGCACCGCTTCATCGACCCCGACCTGCGCCGGGTCACCGCCACGCTCGACGACCTCGCCCTGCCCAAGCGCCTGCACGACCTCACCGGCCAGACGTGGGAGGAGCTCAACAAGCTGGCCGTCGAGGGCAGCGACACCGCCGACGCCCACGCGACGTTCGACCAGCTCCGCGCCGCCTACGTCGAGCTCTACGAGGAGGCGGAGGCGATGAGCCGCTCCACGGCCGAGCACGCCCGTCTCCAGGCCCGCCGCCGTGCGCTCGCCGAAGGTGCCCAAGGAGCGCCGCCCCGCTCGCTGACCGACCGGGTTCCCCACGACGTACGCGCTGCCATCCCGCCGTCCGTACGCCGCGGGGTGCGCAAGGCGCTCGGCCGCACGCGCGACTCGGCGGGCGACGAGCAGTGACGGTCCCGATCGGCTCGGGTCACGGGCTGACCAACCTCGAGGGCCACACGGACTTCGACATCGTCTGGCCGTGGAACCAGCCCGGGGGACTGCGCCGCGGCGCCACCGCAGTGCTGCGGGTGAAGAACGAGGCCCCCGGCCTGCGGTTCGTGCTGCCGCCGCTGCTGCGGGCCTGCGACCACGTCCTGATGGTCGACAACGGGTCCGACGACGGCACGGGTGAGGAGGCGCTGCGCGTGGCCGCTGCGCACGGCCTGGAGGACCACTTCACGCTGAAGGAGTACCCCTTCCAGGTCGCCCGCGCCGGCGCCGAGCACCTCGCGGTCAACGAGCGCTCGGTCCACTCGCTGGCCTACTTCTACAACTGGTGCTTCTCCCACGTCCGCACCCGCTACTCGTGGAAGTGGGACGGCGACATGGTCCTCACCACCGAGGGCGAGGTGTCGATGGCCGACCTGTCCTGGCAGGTCGGCATGGCCGAGGCGGTCATCCGCTTCCCGCGCCACGGGCTCTACATCGAGTCCGACCGGCGCGCCTTCCTCGACCTCGGCCTGCGCAACATCGAGGAGTGGGGCTTCCCGATGGGCCCTGACTTCGTCTACTCCAAGGCGCCGGAGTGGGAGATCCGCACCACGCCTGACCGGATCGAGCAGTTCGCGCTGCCGCAGGGCCTGTGCGTCGAGCTCAAGTGGCTGGACGGCGACGAGTTCGCCCACTGGACCAACCCGGAGTCGTTCGCGACCTCGATCCGCAACCGCCGCAAGCGCCGCGAGTGGCTGGTCTGGAACGCCCTGCACTCGGGCGAGGTGCCCGAGGGCGTCGTCGAGATCCTCGCCCCCGACGGCGTCCACGTCGTCGACCACGTCACCCACGCCTGGCTGCCGCGTGCCCCGCGCCCGTTCGTGGTCGACGACCCCGACCACGCCAAGCTGCACCTGCGCGCCTGACTCATGCCCCCGGCGGATATCTAGGGACCTTTTGGTAGGCCCGGAGCGCGTTCTTACGACCAGAACCTCCCTAGATACCCACGGGTGGCGTGGCGCGCGTCACGCTCCCGATCCGTTCCACCACGGAATCCGCGGGCGTAGGGTCGAGGTTGATCGCAGTAGATCGGTACCCGCGAGGGACTGAAACGAAGAGGTCGACATGACGAAGCTCAAGATCGGCGTGGTCGGTGCCGGCCGCGTCGGCGCCGTGCTGGCCGCGGGCCTCCGCGCCGCCGGGCACGAGATCGTGGCCGCCGCCGGCGAGTCCGACGCCTCTCGTGGACGCATCGCGGCGCTGCTTCCCGGCGTCCCGGTCGCCAAGCCCACCGACGTCGCCCGCGCGTGCGACCTCCTGCTGCTGACGGTCCCCGACGACATGCTGTCCAACGTCGTCACCATGCTCAGTGCGAGCGGCGCGATCCGCGAGGGCCAGGTCGTCGTGCACACGAGCGGCCGCCACGGGCTCGCCGTGCTCGAGCCCGCCCGTGAGGTCGGCGCCCTGACACTCGCCATGCACCCCGCCATGACGTTCACCGGCACGGCGGTCGACCTGCCGCGCCTGGCCGGCTGCGTCTTCGGCGTGACGGCCGCCGAGGCCGACCGCACGCTGATCGAGGGCCTCGTCGACGACCTCGGCGGACGTGCCATGTGGGTCCCCGAGGACCGCCGTACGCTCTACCACGCCGGCCTCGCGCACGGCGCCAACCACCTCGTCACCCTCGTCGCCGAGGCCATGGAGATCCTCTCCGCAGCCGGAGCCGAGGACCCCGCCGCCACGCTGCGCCCGCTGCTGACCGCCGCCCTCGACAACGCGCTCGAGCAGGGCGGCGACGCTGCCCTGACAGGTCCGATCGTGCGCGGGGACGTCGAGACCGTGCGGGCCCACGTCGCCGGCCTGGTCGCCGACGCGCCGCAGACGTTGGCGTCGTACGTCACCATGGCGCGCGCCACCCTCGACCGGGCCGTCACCGACGGCCGGCTCCTGCCGATCCGTGCCCGCAGGATGCTGCAGGTGCTCGACGCAGCAGAGGCATCGGCCGCGGCTCCGCTCGGCCAGCAGGCGCGATGAACCACCCCACGAAGTTCTCGTTCTCCTCCGCTGCGCTCCTCCGCCCGACGACTTCGCGGGGACCCCGATGACCTCGAGCCCCGTCCTCGCGAGCACCCGCGAGGAGCTGGCCGACCTGCTGGCGCACGCGCGCCGGTCGGGTAGGCGCGTCGAGACCGGCGCAGGGCGCCCTCCTGAGGACGAGCGCGTCTGCCTCGTGCCGACCATGGGCGCCCTCCACGAGGGTCACGCCAGCCTGATCCGCACCGCCCGCGAAGCCACGGCCGGCCCCGTGGTGGTGAGCATCTTCGTCAACCCGATGCAGTTCGCCCCGACCGAGGACCTCGACCGCTACCCCCGGACGCTCGACGCCGACCTCGAGGTCTGTGCCGCGGAGGGGGCCGACGTGGTCTTCGCGCCGAGCGTCGAGGAGATGTACCCCGGCGGCTTCAGCCACGACTCCGTCCGCGACGGCGTCACGGTCGCACCCGGCGCCCTGGGCGAGATCCTCGACGGTGCCTCACGTCCGGGGCACTTCGACGGGGTGCTGACCGTGGTCGCCAAGCTGTTCGGGCTGGTCCGTCCGGACCTCGCGGTCTTCGGCGAGAAGGACTACCAGCAGCTCACCCTCATCCGCCGGATGGTGCGCGACCTCTGCATGGGAATCGAGATCGTCGGCGCCGAGACCGTGCGCGAGCCTGACGGCCTGGCGATGTCGAGCCGCAACCGCTACCTCGATGCCACCGAGCGCCGGACCGCGGTCGCGCTCAGCCGGGCGCTGCGGGTGGCACAGGAGCGTGCTCCGTACGGCGTACCTGCCGCACGCTGGGCCGCGATGTCGATCCTCAACGTCGAGCCGGGCCTCGAGCTCGACTACCTCGCCCTCACCTCGACCGACCTTGGCGAGGCCCCGGAGACCGGCGAGGGCCGGATCCTCGTGGCCGCGCGGGTCGGCACCACGCGCCTGATCGACAACATGCCGATCGCCTTCGACCGGCTGACGCCGGACCTCATGACGGCGGGGACCGCCCCTGCGGCCTCGACCTACGAAGAAAGGGACAGCTGATGCTGCGCACGATGATGAAGTCCAAGATCCACCGGGCCACCGTGACCCAGGCCGACCTCCACTACGTCGGCTCGGTGACGGTCGACGAGGACCTGCTCGACGCCGCCGACCTGCTGGCCGGCGAGCTCGTCCACATCGTCGACGTCACCAACGGTGCCCGCCTCGAGACCTACACGATCGCCGGCGAGCGCGGCTCCGGCGTGATCGGCATCAACGGTGCCGCCGCCCGGCTGGTGCACCCCGGCGACGTGGTGATCCTCATCGGTTACGCCCAGATGGAGACCGCGGAGGCCAAGGAGCTCAAGCCGCACGTGGTCTTCGTCGACGCCGACAACAAGGTGATGGCCACCGGCTTCGACCCCGCCGAGACGTTCGGTGACAAGGCGCTGACCCGCGGCGACTTCCTCGCTCGCTAGCCTGCACGGATGACAGACCACCGGCCGGTCCCGGGCCGCCTGCGCGCGCCCCCACCCGGGTGGACCACCCGAGCCGACGTGGTCGTGGTGGGTTCCGGCATCGCCGGGCTGACCGCGGCCCTCCGGATCCACGCTGCCGCCCCGTCCCTCCACCTTCTGGTGGTCACCAAGGACGTGCTCGCGGCCGGCTCCACCCAGTGGGCCCAGGGCGGCATCGCCGCTGCACTCGGGCCCGAGGACACCCCCGAGCAGCACGAGCGCGACACCCTCGTCGCAGGTGCCGGGGTGTGCGACGTCGACGCGGTCCGGGGCCTGGTGACCGAGGGCGCCGAGGCGGTGCGGGAGCTGATCGCGCTCGGCACCCAGTTCGACCACCACCCCGACGGCGAGCTCTCGCTGACCCGCGAGGGCGGCCACCTGCGCGACCGCATCGCCCACGCCGGCGGCGACGCGACCGGCGCGGAGATCCAGCGGGCCCTCATCGCCGCCGTTGATCGCGCACCGGAGATCGAGGTCGTCCAGCACGCCCTGGCCGTCGACCTGCTCCTCGGCGACGACGGCGGGGTCGCGGGCCTGACGCTCCACGTCCTCGGCGAGGGGCAGCACGACGGTGTCGGAGCCGTGCACTGCCGTGCCGTGGTGCTCGCCTCCGGTGGCCTCGGTCAGGTGTTCAGCCAGTCCACCAACCCGAGCGTCTCGACCGGCGACGGCATGGCGGTCGCGCTGCGCGCCGGCGCGCGGCTCCGCGACCTCGAGTTCGTCCAGTTCCACCCCACCGTGATGTGGCTCGGACCCGAGTCCCAGGGCCAGCAGCCGCTCATCTCGGAGGCGGTGCGCGGCGAAGGCGCGTTCCTCGTCGACTTCGAGGGCAACCGCTTCATGCAGGGCCAGCACGAGCTCGCCGACCTGGCACCGCGCGACGTGGTCGCCAAGGCCATCACCCGCCGGATGCTCGAGACCGGGCACCCGCACATGTGGCTCGACGCCCGGCACCTGGGGCTGGACGCGAGCGGAGCGAGCCCCCTCGATGATCGAGGAGGTCGCGAAGCGACCGTCACGAGATTCTGGGAGCGTCGCTTCCCGACCATCCTCAAGGTCTGCCGCGAGCACGGCGTCGACCCGGTCACCGAGCTGATCCCGGTCGCGCCCGCCCAGCACTACGCCTCGGGTGGGGTCGCCACCGACCTGTGGGGACGTACGTCCGTGCCGGGGCTGTACGCGACCGGTGAGGTCGCCTGCTCCGGCGTCCACGGCGCCAACCGGCTGGCGTCCAACTCCCTGCTGGAGGGCCTGGTCTTCTCGCGGCGGATCGCCGACGTGCTGCCGGGCGAGCTCCGGGAGTGGGGCGAGCCAGCCGCCGACGAGCGTCCGGAGGGGCTCGTCTCGGGCGAGCGCCGCCGGTCCATGCAGGACGTGATGACGAGCCGGGTGGGCGTGCTCCGCCACGCGGAGGGGTTGGCGGAGGCGCTCGACTTCCTGGGCTCGCTGGAGCCGGGTGACGCGGAGGTCGGTCCCGCCGCCTGGGAGACCACCAACCTGCTCGCGATCAGCACCGCGCTCGCCGAGGCCGCCGCGCTCCGCACGGAGACCCGCGGGTCCCACTGGCGCGAGGACCACCCCGAGCGCGACGACACCAAGGCCGGCCACATCGACTCGTGGCTCGACGACGGAACCGTCCGGGTCGAGTGGACCTTCTCTCCCTCGACCGATCCCTCCACCGATCCCTCGACCGATCCCAGCGCCAGTGAGGTCCTGACATGACCAGCCTCGACGACGTACCAGTCGAGCTCCGAGACGAGCTGACCGCGGCCGGTCTCGACCTCGACCACCTGTGGGACACGATCCGCCGCGCCGCCGAGGAGGACCTGCCGGACAGGTCCGGGATCGACCCGACCAGCTGGGCCACCATCCCCGAGGACGCGACGGGCGAGGCCGTGTTCGCCGCCCGGGAGCCCGGTGTGGTCGCCGGCCTGGGTGTCGCGGCCGTCGTCTTCTACATGGTCGGGACCCAGGTGACCGATCGGCTACCCGACGGCACCCACGTGGCCGAGGGCGACGTCGTGATGCGGGTCTCCGGCCACACCCGTCAGCTCCTGGTGGCCGAGCGCACCGCCCTCAACCTGGCCTGCCACCTGTCCGGCATCGCCACCGCGACCGCGCGGTGGGTCGAGGCGCTGGACGGTTCGCCGACACGAGTGCTCGACACCCGCAAGACCCTGCCCGGCCTCCGCGCCCTCCAGAAGTACGCCGTCCGGTGCGGCGGAGGCGTCAACCACCGCACCAGCCTCCAGGACATGGCGATGGTGAAGGACAACCACGTCATCGCCGCCGGGGGAGTGCTCCCCGCCCTCGACGCCATCCGGAGCCGGTTCCCGGGGTTGCCGGTCGAGGTCGAGGTGACGAGCCTCGACCAGCTCGACGCGCTCCTGGCGCTGCCCGAGCCCCCGGAGCGGATCCTGCTCGACAACATGACCGACGAGCTGATGACCGAGGCCGTACGTCGTACGGCGGGGCGGGTGCCGCTGGAGGCCAGCGGCGGGATCACCCTCGAGCGAGCCGCCCGGATCGGGGCGACCGGCGTCGACTTCGTGTCCGTCGGGGCGCTGACCCACTCGGTGGTCGTCTTCGACATCGGCATGGACTTGGCCACCCCACGACGTTCTTCTCCTCCGCTTAGCTCCCCCGAACAACGCCGCGGGGACCCCGGACTCCGATGAAGGTGCAGTGATGACGCTCCTGGCCGCCGACATCGGCAACAGCCACACCTTCCTCGGCCTGCTCGACGGCGAGGAGGTCACCGCCCACTGGCGGGTCAACACCGACGAGCGCCGCACCGCCGACGAGTGGTCGGTGCTGCTCCGCGGCCTGCTCGACGACCGCGTCGACGACGTGGACGGCATCGCGGTGTGCGCCACCGTCCCCGCAGTCCTCCACGAGTGGCGCGAGATGCTCGAGCGCCACTTCGGTGACGTGCCTGCCATCGTGGTCGAGCCGGGCGTCCGCACCGGGATCTCGGTGCTGATGGACAACCCGCGCGAGGTCGGCTCGGACCGGATCGTCAACTCCCTGGCCGCCGCGACCCTGCACGGCGGCCCTGCGATCGTGGTGGACTTCGGCACCGCCACCACCTTCGACGTGGTCAATGCCTTGGGCCAGTACGTCGGCGGCGCGATCTCGCCCGGCATCGAGATCTCCCTCGAGGCGCTCGGGCGGCGCGGTGCCCAGCTGCGCAAGGTCGAGCTCGTCCGCCCGAGGTCGGTGATCGCCAAGAACACCGTCGAGGCCCTGCAGAGCGGAATGTTGTTCGGCGTCGCCGCCCAGGTCGAAGGCCTGGTCGCCCGGATGATCGCGGAGCTGGGAGTGCCGGAAGAGGACGTCACCGTCATTTCCACCGGCCATCTGGCGCCGCTGCTGGTGGACGACTGCGGGTGTTTCACCGTGCATTCTCCGTGGTTGACACTTCAAGGTTTGCGACTCGTCTTCGAACGCAATTCCTGACGTTTGTGAAGAGCGGTTGAATTCCTGCAAGAATGCGGTTACCCCCGAATCGCATCAAGCAAAGGAATTCGTCATGGCGCAAAAGGTCAGCATTCTCCTGGTGGACGACCTCGATGGCACCGAGGCCACCGAGACCGTCACGTTCGGCCTCGACGGAACGTCGTACGAGATCGACCTCAACGACGCCAACGCCGCCGCTCTCCGCGAGGCGTTGAGCGGCTATGTCGGCCACGCCCGCAAGGTCACCGGCGGGGGCCGGCGAGGCCGCAAGTCCGGCGGCGGCTCGTCGTCCAACACCAAGGACGTCCGCGAGTGGGCCAAGGCGCAGGGCATGGAGGTCTCCGAGCGGGGCCGCATCTCGGCCGACGTCCAGCAGGCCTACGACGCCGCCCACTGAGCCGGACGACGGTCGCACACGTGTCCGAGATGTTGCCCCGGGTGTGATGCCGGAGGGGCCGCAGCTCGGACACGTGTGCTGTTCGGGCCCTTGTGGACGTTCGCTGTGAGCGGACGGGCTCGTGTGTGGGGCAGGAACACGTAGGCTGATGTCGGGCGTTGAGCCCAGTGTCCGCATCCCGGCCGCCTGCGTCGGACCAGCGGACCACGCAGACGTAGAGGAGCGCACATGTTCGAGCGGTTCACCGACCGAGCCCGGCGAGTTGTCGTGCTGGCCCAGGAAGAGGCCCGCATGCTCTCCCACAACTACATCGGCACCGAGCACATCCTGCTCGGGCTGATCCACGAGGGCGAAGGCGTCGCTGCCAAGGCGCTGGAGTCCCTCGACATCTCCCTGGAGGCTGTGCGCGCCCAGGTCGAGGAGATCATCGGCCAGGGCCAGCAGGCCCCCTCGGGCCACATCCCGTTCACGCCGCGCGCCAAGAAGGTGCTCGAGCTCTCGCTGCGCGAGGCGCTCCAGCTCGGCCACTCCTACATCGGCACCGAGCACATCCTGCTCGGCCTGATCCGGGAGGGCGAGGGCGTCGCTGCCCAGGTCCTGCAGAAGCTCGGCGCCGACCTCAACCGGGTCCGCCAGCAGGTCATCCAGCTGCTCAGCGGGTTCCAGGGCAAGGAGTCGGCGGCGTCCGGCGCCCAGACGACCGGCTCCGGCGGCGAGGCGCCGTCCAGCTCGCTGGTGCTCGACCAGTTCGGCCAGAACCTCACCCAGGCCGCGCGCGAGGGCAAGCTCGACCCGGTCATCGGGCGTGAGCAGGAGATCGAGCGCGTCATGCAGATCCTGTCGCGCCGCACGAAGAACAACCCCGTCCTCATCGGCGAGCCCGGCGTCGGCAAGACCACCATCGTGGCCGGCCTCGCGCAGGACATCGTCAAGGGCAACGTGCCCGAGACGCTGAAGGACAAGCAGATCTACACGCTCGACCTCGGTGCCCTGGTCGCCGGCTCGCGCTACCGCGGTGACTTCGAGGAGCGCCTCAAGAAGGTGCTCAAGGAGATCCGCACCCGCGGCGACATCGTGCTGTTCATCGACGAGATCCACACCCTCGTCGGTGCCGGCGCGGCCGAGGGCGCGATCGACGCCGCCAGCATCCTCAAGCCGATGCTGGCCCGTGGCGAGCTGCAGACCATCGGTGCGACGACGCTCGACGAATACCGCAAGTACCTCGAGAAGGACGCCGCGCTCGAGCGCCGCTTCCAGCCGATCCAGGTGCAGGAGCCCTCGATCGCGCACACCATCGAGATGCTCAAGGGCCTGCGCGACCGCTACGAGGCGCACCACCGCGTCACCATCACCGACGAGGCCCTGGTCTCCGCGGCGACTCTGGCCGACCGCTACATCTCCGACCGGTTCCTGCCGGACAAGGCCATCGACCTCATCGACGAGGCCGGGTCGCGACTGCGTATCCGCCGGATGACCGCGCCGCCGGACCTGCGCGAGTACGACGAGAAGATCGGCGACGTGCGCCAGCGCAAGGAGGCCGCGATCGACGGGCAGGACTTCGAGGCCGCGGCCCGCCTGCGTGACGAGGAGAAGCAGCTCTCGGCCCGCCGTGCGGAGCGCGAGAAGCAGTGGCGTGCCGGTGACCTCGACGAGATCGCCGAGGTCGACGAGGAGCTGATCGCCGAGGTCCTGGCGGTCGCCACGGGCATCCCGATCGTCAAGCTGTCGGAGGAGGAGTCCACCCGTCTGCTCAAGATGGAGGACGAGCTCCACAAGCGCGTGATCGGCCAGGAGGAGGCGGTCAGGGCCCTCAGCCGCGCGATCCGTCGTACGCGTGCGGGTCTGAAGGACCCCAAGCGCCCCGGTGGGTCCTTCATCTTCGCCGGTCCGTCGGGTGTCGGAAAGACGTGGCTGTCCAAGACGCTCGCCGAATTCCTCTTCGGTGACGAGGACGCGCTCATCCAGCTCGACATGAGCGAATTCTCCGAGAAGCACACGGTGTCGCGGCTGTTCGGTTCGCCGCCCGGATATGTCGGTTACGAAGAGGGCGGCCAGCTCACCGAGAAGGTGCGCCGCAAGCCGTTCTCCGTGGTCCTTTTCGACGAGGTCGAGAAGGCCCACCCCGACATCTTCAACAGCCTGTTGCAGATTCTCGAGGAAGGTCGCCTGACCGATTCGCAGGGACGCGTGGTCGACTTCAAGAACACCGTCATCATCATGACCACCAACCTCGGCTCGCGTGACATCGCCAAGAGCGTCAACCTCGGCTTCGGAGCAGTCGGTGCCGATGCGGCCGGCTCCTACGAGCGGATGAAGAGCAAGGTCTCGGAGGAGCTCAAGCAGCACTTCCGCCCCGAGTTCCTCAACCGTGTCGACGAGATCGTCGTCTTCCCGCCGTTGTCGCAGGAGCAGATCGTGGCGATGGTCGACAACATGATCGCCGGTGTCGAGCTCCGCATGAAGGACCGCGACATGTCGCTGGAGCTCACCCATGGCGCGAAGGCCCTGCTGGCCGAGCGCGGCTTCGACCCGGTGCTCGGTGCGCGCCCGCTGCGCCGGACGATCCAGCGCGAGATCGAGGACGTGCTCGCCGAGAAGATGCTCTTCGGCGAGGTCGGCCCCGGCCAGATCGTGCTGGTGGACGTCGAGGGCGAAGGCCCGACGGCGACCTTCACCTTCAGGGGCCAGAAGAACTCGACGGTGCCCGACATGCCTCCGCTGGAGACGGTGGACGCCGAGGGCACTCCCGTCGTCGGTCCCGACGACTCCGAGGGTCCGACCGACGTCCCCAAGGCCAACGAGGCCTGACCTGCAACCCCCGGCTCGGCGCTCCCGCACACGCGGGGGCGCCGAGTTGTTGGTTGTGCGTCAGCTCGGCAGCGCGTAGGCGAGGACCTCGTCCAGCTCGCTGCCGATCGCGACGAGCAGGCCGTCGGCGACCAGGCCGGCCAGGCAGCGTTGCCGCTGCTCGGCCACGGGCCAGGCGCCCTCGATCCGCCCCAGGGGCACCGAGCCGTCGGTCTCGCGCGCCAGTGCCATGATGCGGCCCCGGCACTGGCGGTCGGTGCCGGCCCAGGCCTGACCCCGGCGTGGTGGCCCGTCGTACGCCGGGAAGCCGGCGCGACGCCACGCGCACAACCCGGCGACCGGGCAGGCGTCGCAGGACGGCTGGCGTGCCGTGCAGACCAGGGCCCCGAGCTCCATCGTCGCGACCGCCCACGTCGCGGCGGTGGCGGGGTCGACCGGGAGCAGTGACGTCGCCACGTCCCGCTCGACGCGCGTGACCGCCGGCGACGGGAGCTCCGCACCCGAGACGACGCGAGTGAGCACCCGGCGGACGTTGGTGTCGAGGACCACGTGCCGCTCCCCGAAGGCGAAGCTGGCGATGGCCGATGCCGTGTAGTCACCGACGCCGGGCAGGGCGAGGAGGTCGTCGTACGACGCGGGCACCTCGCCGCCGTGGCGCTCCGCGATCGCGACGGCCGCGGCGTGGAGGCGCAGCGCGCGGCGTGGGTAGCCCAGCCGGCCCCACATCCGCACCGCCTCGCCGGTCGGCTCCGCGGCGAGGGCGGTCGGGGTCGGCCACCGTTCGAGCCAGGTGCCGTGCACGGGCAGCACCCGCGCGACGGGAGTCTGCTGCAGCATGAACTCGCTGACCATCACCGACCACGCGGTGGCCTCGACGCCCCGCCACGGGAGGTCCCGCGCGTGGTCGTCGTACCAGTCGAGCACGGCCGCGTGCAGCGCGCTGGGGAAGGGGGCGTCCATCGCGACGATCGTAGGTGAGCCGGTGCGCCTCCGCCGAGACGGGCCGGTTGCTACCTAACCTGACCCCATGCCGTCGACCGTGCGACCCCGCGGGCCGCTTCCGGCCCGGGTCTACTGGACCCGACGACTCGTCGTGCTCGGCATCCCGCTGCTGCTCGTCATCGTGCTGGCGCGTGTCCTCGGCGGTTCCTCCGACGGCAAGGACGCCGGGACCCCCACGGCAGCACGGGCCGGCGCCACCATCGACCAGACGTCGCAGGCGCCCACGTTCGGCCCGACCGCCGAGGTGAAGACCGGTAAGAAGCGCAAGTCGCGGCAGCAGGAGACGACGCCGCCCGAGCCCGTCCTGGCCGAGCCCACCGGTCCCTGCACCGACTCCGACATCGTCGCCACGCCGGCCATCACCTCGGCGGTCGGCGGATCGGACGTCCCGATCACCGTCAACCTCCGCACCGGGGTCACGGAGGCGTGCACCTGGCAGGTCTCCCCGCAGACGCTGACCTTGACCATCACCAGCGGCAGCGACTTCATCTGGAGCACCCGCGAGTGCCCCCAGGCCATCCCGGTCCAGGACGTGGTCGTCCGGCAAGCCGTCGACACGCCCGTCGTGGTCACCTGGGCCGAAGGCAAGCGCTCAGATGAGAGCTGCTCGGGCCTGGCGGGTTGGGCGAGGCCGGGCTTCTACCACGTGCAGGCGGCTGCCCTCGGCGGCAACGAGACCGACGTCCAGTTCGAGCTGGTCGCGCCGACGGCGCCCGTGATCACCAAGACCGCGGACCCGCAGCAGGGTGGCAAGAAGAACAAGAACGGCGAGACGTCCCACACTCCCGGTGAGGACGGCGGGGGCAACTCCGCCGGCTGACGCCTATATGTAGCGCTCGGTGATGCTCGACTCCGCGAGCCGGGAGAGTCCCTCGCGCACGCTCCGCGCGCGCAGCTCGCCGACGCCCTCGACGGCCTGGAGGTCGTCGATGCCGGCGGAGAGCAGCTGCTGGAGTCCGCCGAAGTGGTCGACCAAGCGGTCGACGACCGCGGCCGGAAGGCGCGGGACCTTGGCCAGGAGCCGGTAGCCGCGGGGGGCGACAGCGGCGTCGAGGTGCTCCGCGCCGCCGAGTCCGATGGTCCTCGCGACCGCAGCGGGGTCGACGAGCTCGGTGGGGGACAGGCCCTCGAGCTCGGCGAGGTGCGACTCGGGGCTGGCGTGGCGTCGCCGGCCGCCGGGGAGGTAGTCGCGGACGACCAGCTCGCGCTCGGCGTCGACCCCGGTCACCAGCTCCTCGAGCTGGAGCGACAGGAGACGACCGTCGGTGCCGAGCTCGAGGACGTAGTCCTCGATCTCCCGCGCGATGCGGATGACCATCTCCAGGCGCTGGGCGACCACGGCCACGTCACGCACGGTGACGAGGTCCTCGATCTCGAGGGCCGACAGCGTCGCGGACACCTCGTCGAGGCGGAGCTTGTAGCGCTCGAGGGTGGCCAGGGCCTGGTTGGCGCGCGACAGGATCTTGCCGGAGTCCTCCAGCACGTGGCGGATGTCGCCGACGTAGGCGGCGATGATCTGCATCGACTGCGAGACGGAGATGACGGGGTGCCCGGTCTGCTTGGCGACCCGCTCCGCCGTACGGTGCCGGGTGCCGGTCTCCTCCGACGGAATGGTGTGATCGGGCATCAGGTGGACCGCGGCCCGGTGCACCCGGGTGATGTCCTTGTCGAGGATGATCGCGCCGTCCATCTTGGCCAGCTCGCGCAGGCCGGTGGCGGTGAAGGGCACGTCGAGGGTGAAGCCGCCGGTCGAGATCGAGTCGACGGTCTTGTCCTGCCCCAGCACGATCAGTGCGCCGGTGCGGCCACGGAGGATCCGCTCGAGGCCGTCGCGCAGCGGCATGCCCGGGGCGATGGACGCCAGGGTGGCGCGCAGCCGGAGCTGGTCGTCGCTGCGCTCTGCCACCGGTCCTCCACGTGCATCTCTCAGGGCGCCCCCGTGCGCCGTCGGGTGAAGTGTAGGGGCGTGGAGGTCTGTGACGTGACTTTCAGGCGGGCGGCGTGAGCTCGAGCGTGAGCAGGGCGCCGAACACGTCGTCGACCTCCACCACCCGCAGACCGTCAACGGTCCGGCGTGTGGGGATGCCGCGCTCGCGCCCAACGGCGCGGTCGCGCGGGACGACGGCGACCTTGAACCCCTGTCGAGCAGCCTCGGCGATGCGCTGGGGAAGGTCGCGGACCCGGCGCAGCTCGCCGGCCAACCCGATCTCGCCGATCGCGACGGCACCACGCGGCGGCGGCACCCCGAGGTGGGAGCTGGCCACGGCGACCGCGACGGCCAGGTCGGCGGCCGGGTCGTGCAGCTTGGCGCCACCGACGGTCGCGACGAAGACGTCGCTGCCGGCGATGCGCAAGCGGGCATGGCGCTGGAGGACCGCCAGGGCCATGTCGACGCGGGAGGACTCCACGCCCGAGACGGTGCGCCGCGGCCGCTCCAGCGGCGAGGGCGTCAGGAGGGCCTGGACCTCGGCGAGCAGCGGGCGGCGTCCCTCCATCGTCACCGCGACGCACGTGCCGGACACGTCCTGCGTGTGGTGCTCGACGAACAGCCCGGTGGGGTCGGTGACGGCCAGGATCCCCTCGGACGACAGGTCGAAGCACCCGACCTCGTCGACCGGGCCGTAGCGGTTCTTCATCGCCCGGACCATCCGGAAGCGGGAGTTGCGGTCGCCCTCGAAGTGGAGGACGACGTCGACGAGGTGCTCGAGCACGCGCGGTCCGGCGATGGAGCCGTCCTTGGTCACGTGGCCCACGATCATCGTGGTGATGTTGCGGGTCTTGGCGACCCGGATGAGCGCGGCGGCGACCTCCTTGACCTGGGTGACGCCCCCGGGCACGCCGTCGATCCCGGAGGCACCGATGGCCTGGACCGAGTCGACCACCAGCAGGCTCGGGCGTACGTCCTCGATGTGGGTCAGCACCGCACCGAGGTCGGTCTCGGCGGCGAGGAACAGCTCGTCGTGGACTCCGCCCGTGCGGTCGGCACGCAGCCGCACCTGGGCCGCCGACTCCTCGCCGGTGACGTAGAGGGTGCGCTGGCGCGTGCGGGCGGTCTGCGCCGCGACCTCCAGCAGGAGCGTGCTCTTGCCGACGCCGGGCTCCCCGGCCAGCAGGATCGCCGCACCGGGGACGAGCCCGCCGCCCAGGACCCGGTCGAGCTCCGGCACGCCGCTGGAGCGGGCGACCGACTCGGTGATCGCGACCTGGCCGATCGGGACCGCGGGGGTCGACACCGGCCCGGCCGTGGCCCGCATCGTCGGCGCGCCGGCCTCGGCGACCGAGCCCCAGGCCTGGCACTCGCCGCAGCGACCGACCCACTTGCCCGTCTCCCACCCGCACTCGGAGCAGCGGTAGGTGGAGCGGATCTTCTGTCGGGACTGCGCCTTGGTCGACATGGACGCCACGCTAGGTCAGGGCACCGACAGGACGGCCTCGCGCCGCGCGGGGACCACCACCGCTGGTCTGGGCCACCTCTCCACAGCGCGCCGCGCCGACCTGTGGACCAGGCGCGAGATCTGTGGACAAGAGGGTCCGTTGCTGGGGATGGGAGCCCGCTTCTGGTGGACGAACCCGTGGACAGGAAAACCGTGTCAGGAAGGCCTTGCGCGACCCCGTCCGGACCCCGTAGAACTTCTCCCACGCCGCCCCGCAAGGGGAGGCGGGATGGCTCGGAGACGAGGATCCATCCGGGCAGGTCGCTTCGGCGAGCTGCCCGCCGCGACTGGGTGACGCAGGCGCGGGGATCGTCGGCGAAGAGACGTCGACCGGAGGTCGTCACACGATCCGGTCACCCGAAGGGCCCTTGCGACTCATACTCGCAAGGGCCCTTCACCTGTTTCCCACCCCTTCGTGCGGGCGTGTGCCCCGGTGGCCAGGGCTTATGCTGACGATCATTGGATCGATCAAGGGGGAGGCGGCATGGGGCGCAGCGACCACCGACCGGGCAGCCAGCTGCCGGTCACCCCGACGACCCTCGCCGACGTCGCCGAGCGCGCCGGCGTCTCGCGCCAGACGGTCTCCAACGCGGTCAACAACCCCGACCTTCTCCGCCCCGACACCCTCGAGCGGGTCCGGCAGACGATCGCCGAGCTGGGCTACTCGCCCAACCGCGCGGCACGCAACCTCCGCACCCGTACGTCGTCCCTGATCGGGCTGCGGTTCACCCCGGCCCAGGAGGGCACGGCCAACGCGATGATGGACCGCTTCGTCCACTCGCTGGTGGAGGCGAGCGCGGAGGCCGGCTACCACGTGCTGCTCTTCCCCAGTGACGACGAGGACCCGGTCGGCGGCTACGACAACCTGCTGCGCTCGACCGCGGTGGACGCCTTCGTCGTCACCGACACCTACCTCGGCAACCCTCAGGCGGCCTGGCTGAGCCAGCAGCGGGCGCCCTTCGTGGCGTTCGGCCGGCCCTGGGACGACGACGAGGCCCGCCACGTCTGGGTCGACGTCGACGGCGCCGCAGGCATGCGGCTCGCCACCCAGCACCTCATCGACCGCGGCCACACCCGCATCGCCTGGATCGGCTGGCGCAAGGACTCCCCGATCGGCGAGGACCGCCGCTCGGGCTGGCTCTCGACCATGCACGCCAACGGCCTTTCCACCACCGGCCTGGCGTCCCGGGTCGAGGACGTCGTGCACAGCGGTGCGGAGGCCGCCGCGGTGCTGCTCGACGAGTCCGAGCCGACCGCGTTCCTCTGCGCCTCCGACACCCTGGCGATGGGCGTGCTCCACACGTTGTGGATCCGCCAGCTCGCCCCTGGCCGTGACATCGCGGTGGTCGGCTTCGACGACTCCCAGGTGGCGCAGGTCTACCCGGTCGGCCTGACGTCCGTGCGCCAGCCGCTCGAGGACGTGGCGGTGGAGATCGTCCGTTCCCTGCGCGCGTTGCTGTCGCACCAGCCCGTCGAGAGCCGCGGGGTCCTGCTGGAGCCGACCCTGGCCATCCGAGAGTCCAGCTAGCCGCGAGTCCAGCTAGGCCCCTCCCACGAGCTAGAACTCCCGCCACCACAGGTTGACGGCGTAGTCGACCTCGGTGCCGGAGTGCGAGGCGAGCGCCTCCTCGGCGGCGGTCGGCGGCAGCTCGATCCGCACCACCGCCTCGAGGTCCTCCCGCGTGCCGAACGACCAGCCCATCTCGATCGGCCGGCGGCGCCAGCCATGCATCGACCAGAACGTCTCGACCGCGACCGGGTCGACGTCGGGGAAGCCGCGGCGGAACCAGCGCCCGAAGGTGGAGCGGGTCGCGTCGTTGTCGATCACGAACGCCGTGCCGCCGCGGCGCACCACCCGGTCGAGCTCACGCAGCCCCGGCTCGCTGCCCGGCCCGAAGAAGTACGCCCACCGCGCGTGCGCCACGTCGACCGACGCGTCGGGCACCGGCAGTGACTCGGCCGTCCCATCGAGGACCGCGACGTGGTCGAGCGACCTCGTACGACGACGCGCGAGCGCGGCCAGCGGGGGGTGGGGCTCCACCCCGATCACGCGCTCCGCCGACTCGACCCACAGGGGGAGGTGGAAGCCGCTGCCGCAGCCGATGTCGAGGACCGTGCGACCGGTCCAGTCGGCGATGTCGCGCATCGCGGCCGCGATCCGGCCGTGCGGGTCGGCGGCCCGGTTCTCGAGCTCGTACAGCTCGGGGGTGTTCCAGATGTTGGGGGAGGGGCGTGGCTTCAAGCTCAGATGCGCACGAGGCCGCGAGGCGTCTGGAGCTGGACCGCGACGATGCCGGGGGTGCCGTTGGGGGCGACCCACTCCACCTTCACGTCCTCCAGCGGCGCCTCGACGGTCTCGCCCAGCCACTCGCTGACGCGCTGTGGGTCGCCGGCGATCTCCAGGCAGGCCAGGGAGTAGTCACCGTTGGCGCCGTTGCTCGGGTGGAGCTCGGCCGGGGAGTCCCACTGGATGAAGAAGGGCAGCTGCGGGTCGGAGATCAGGCCGTGGATGCCGATCTGCTTCCACAACAGCTCGGTGCCGTCCGGGCGGTGGCGGTTGCCCTTGGCGGCCTCACGGCCCAGCCGTGCCTCGAAGGGGGCGAGGTCGTCCACCGACACGACCCAGCCCATCCAGCCGCCGCCGAGGGCGGACCTGGCGCGCACGGCCTGGCCGAAGGGGGCCTTGTCGCTCGCCGGGTGGTCGAGCACCTCGACGATCTCCATGTAGGTGTTGCCCGCAAGGGGCAGGATCCGGTTGCGGGTGCCGAAGCGAGGGTGCACCCCGCCGTCGACGAACTCGGTGCCGAGCAGCCCCCCGATGCGCTGGGCGGTGCTGGCAAGTCCATCAGGTCCGGCGGCGAAGCTGACGTGGTCCAGGCGCATGCAGAGATTCTGGGCCTGCTCCTCCGGGACGTTGACACCGGGGTCGGGTTTTCTTGATGTCGAGCCATCCGACACCGAGCCGCTGCGGCTCGTCAGCGTGGATCGGCCGGGTGCAGCGCGAGCGCCGAGCGGGATCGGACGTGCGCCTCGCAGTGGCGGACCAGCTCGGCGTACCCCTCCGGCCCCATCAGCTCCACGAGCTCGGGCTCGTGGGTGACGTAGACCGGCTCGAGGGCCACGTGCGCCTCGGTGTTGCCCGAGCAGTACCAGTCCAGGTCGTGACCGCCGGGGCCCCAGCCGCGCCGGTCGTACTCGCCGATCGACACCTCGGTGTACGACGCCCCGTCCTGCTGCTCGACGGTGCGGTACTGGCGGCGGATCGGCAGCTGCCAGCACACGTCAGGCTTGGTCTCGAGCGGGTTGCGGCCCTGTCGCAGCGCGAGGCCGTGCAACGCGCAGCCCGCGCCGCCGGGGCCCCCGGAGGGGGCGAAGTCCGTGCGGTTGTGGAACACGCACGCCTGCTGGCCGTCGTACTCGATCGCCAGGGTCTTGCGCTCGCCGTCGTCGTCGGTCTCGATCCAGTCGGACTTCTTGACCGCCCGTCGGGGGTGCATCTGCCAGTCGTCGGGCGTGAGCTGGGCGACGAAGCCGGCGACCCGCCGCTCGTCGTCCCGGTCGGCGAAGTGCGCGCCGAGCGTGCAGCAGCCGACGTCGGGGGCGTCGGCGTAGATCCCCTGGCAGCCCTGGCCGAAGATGCACATGTAGGCCGAGGTCAGCCACGTGAGGTCGCAGCGGAACACCTGGCTCTCGTCGGCGGGGTCGGCGAACTCGACGAACGCTCGGGGGAAGACCAGGTCCACTTCAGGCACCCCACAACCCTAGAGCGCACCCCCTGACCCGAGCCTGCTGCGCGCCGCCCGGCACGCACGCTTGCTGCGTTGTCGTCAGTCGCCATGGCTCCGCCATGTCTCCCTCCTCCGCCTTGCCATCGCACGCGCCGGACGCCGCTCGCGACGGCACGGCCCAGCGGGCCCGCTCTAGTAGCGTGGCGGGCATGCGCCTGGGCGTCCTCGACATCGGATCCAACACCGGCCACCTGCTGGTGGTGGACGCGCACGGTGGCGCCGCGCCGCTCCCCGCCTCCTCGCACAAGCAGCCCCTGCGCCTGGCCGAGCACCTGGACGAGGAGGGCGCGGTCACCAAGAAGGGCATCAAGGCCCTCACCGACTTCTGCGCCACGGCCACCGAGATCGCCGAGGACAAGGGCTGCGAGGAGATGCTGGGCTTCGCGACGTCGGCCGTGCGTGACGCGGTCAACTCCCACGAGGTCCTGGCCCACGTCGAGGAGCACACCGGCGTCGAGCTGGAGGTGCTCTCCGGTGAGGACGAGGCGCGGCTGACCTTCCTGGCCGTACGCCGCTGGTTCGGCTGGTCGGCCGGCCGGCTGGCGGTGTTCGACATCGGCGGCGGCTCGCTCGAGATCGCGGCGGGCACCGACGAGGCGCCCGACGTGGCGTGGTCGCTCCCCCTCGGGGCCGCCCGGATGGCTCGCCTGTGGTTCGACGGCGGTCAGCCCGGTGAGGCCGAGATCCGAGAGCTGCGCAAGCAGATCCGCGCCGAGATCGCCCGCGACGCCGGCCACCTGCTGCGTCCCGGCGTGCCCGACCGGGCCGCGGCCACGTCGAAGACCTTCCGCTCGCTGGCGCGCATCTGCGGCGCGGCGCCGAGCGGCGACGGGCCTCTGGTGCCGCGGGTGCTCGAGCTCGAGGCGCTGTCCGACTGGATCCCCAAGCTGATGGCGCTCTCCGCCGACGAGCTCGCCGCGCTCCCGGGCGTCTCGCCGAGTCGTACGCACCAGATCGTGCCGGGCGCGCTGGTGGCCGAGGCGTGCATGGACATCTTCGACCTGGGGGCCCTGGAGGTCTGCCCCTGGGCGCTGCGCGAGGGCGTGATCCTCGAGCGCCTCGACCAGATCTCGGTCGTCACGAGGCTGGGCTGAGCCATGTCCCCCTCCGCGACCCCGAAGATCGCCCTCTCCACCGCCTCGGTCTACCCCGAGTCGACGGCCCACGGCTTCGGCTGGGCCTCGTCGCTGGGCTACGACGCGGTCGAGGTGATGGTGGGCATCGACGCGCTGAGCCAGCAGGTCGACGCTGTCAAGAAGCTCAGCGACCACCACGGGGTCCCCGTCTGCGCGGTCCATGCGCCCTGCCTGCTCTTCACCCAGCGGGTGTGGGGCACCGAGCCCTGGGGCAAGCTCGAGAGGTCGGCCGAGATGGCTGATGCGGTCGGCGCAGACGTCGTCGTCGTGCACCCGCCGTTCAGGTGGCAGCGGGACTACGCCGCCGGCTTCGTCGAGGGGATCGCCTCCCTGGAGGCCCGCACCGGTATCGCCTTCGCGGTCGAGAACATGTATCCGTGGCGGGCGTCCTCGCGTCGCGCGATGGAGATGTACGTCCCCGGCTGGGACCCCAGCACCGAGGACTACGCCAACACCACCATCGACCTCTCCCACGCCGCGATCGCCCGCAGCGACGTCATCGAGATGGCCCAGCGGATGGGCGAGCGACTGCGTCACATCCACCTCACGGACGGGACCGGGTCGGCCAAGGACGAGCACCTCGTGCCGGGGCGGGGGGTGATGCGGGCGGGCGAGTTCCTGCACCACCTCGCCCGCACCGACTTCTCCGGTCACGTGGTGCTGGAGATCAACACCCGCCGGTGCGCCAACCGTGCCGAGCGCGAGGCGGACCTGCGCGAGTCACTCGAGTTCGCCCGCGCCCACCTGGCGGTGACCACCCCGTGAGCAGGCCGTGGCCGCGCGCGTGACCCGGGGCCGGCGCCCGGGTGCCCCGGACACCCGGGCCGAGGTGCTGGCCGCAGCGCGGGCGTCGTTCGGAGAGAAGGGCTTCCGCGGTACGACGATCCGTGGCGTGGCGTCGGCGGCCGGCGTCGACCCCGCCCTGGTGCACCACTACTTCGGCACCAAGGACGACCTCTTCATCGCCGCCCTGCAGATCCCGGTGGACCCGCGCGAGGTGATGGCCCCGGTCGTGGCGGCCGGCCCCGACGGCGCCGGGGAGCGGCTCCTGCGGACCTTCCTCGGGGTCTGGGACGACCCCGAGGTCCAGCCCGGCCTGCTGGCGGTGGCTCGATCGATGATGTCCGACGACACGGCGGGGCTCGTGCGCGATGCGTTCCTCCCCGTCGTGGTGGGCCCGGTGCTCGCCGCGCTGGTGCGGGACCGGCCCGAGGTGCGGATCCCCCTCGTGGCGAGCCAGGTGGTCGGCATCATCGTGGCGCGCTACGTCGTCGCGTTCCCGGCCATGGCGCAGATGCCCGCCGAGGACCTCGTCGCGCGGATCGGTCCGGTGCTGCAGCACTACCTGACCGGCGACCTGCCCTGACCCTCCCCGGACCTGGGCATCGGCAGTTCTACCGATGCGCGCTGGGCGTGCGACCGGCACGCTGCTGACATGCCACGGACCCCAGAAGGACGTACACCCCGCCACGGCCGCGAGAGCTTCTTCATCGAGGGGGAGGGCGTCGTCGCCGCTGACCCTGCAGACGTACCTCCCGTCACCGCCCGCGCCAACACCACGGCCGCCAGCGGTCCCGCACTGGCCGCCGCGCCGACGTTCCGCTTCTCCCGCCTGGGTCCGCCGGGCGTACGCCTGCCCGAGGCGACGCTGCGCAAGGTCGCGCTCGCGATGACCGGGGGGTCGGACGTGGACGGCACGATCCCGGCCGGCTCACCTACCTCGGCCAGTTCGTCGACCACGACCTGACGTTCGACGCCACCACAGTGGCCTTCGGCGACAACGTCTCGCCGGCCGCGCTGCTACAGGGGCGCTCGCCGACGCTGGACCTCGACAGCCTCTACGGCGCGGGACCGCTCGACCCAGTGTCGGCGGACTTCTACGAGGCCGACCGCACCCGCCTCAAGGTCGGGAGGACGACGCGCATCGGCGGCGACCAGGCCCGGGTGGGCTTCGACGTGCCGCGCGTCGGCACGGGGTCTGCGTCGGACGAGCGCCTGGCCGCCATCCCGGACCGCCGCAACGACGAGAACCTCGTGGTCGCCCAGACCCACGCGGCGATGATCCGTTTCCACAACCGGGTCGTGGCGGGACTCGGACCGGCCACCCCAACCGCCGACCGGTTCGAGAAGGCGCGGCGCAAGGTGGTGCTGCACTACCAGTGGATGCTGCGCACCGACTACCTGGCGCGGATCTGCGACGGCGACGTCGTCACCGACGTCTTCACCAACGGCCGCAAGGTCGTCGACCCCGGTGCCGACCCGCTGAGCATGCCGACGATGCCGGTGGAGTTCTCGGTCGCCGCGTTCCGGCTGGGTCACGCGATGATCCGGGAGGCCTACGACTGGAACGCCCGCTTCCCCGACGGCTCCGGGAGCCTCGACCTGCTGTTCTTCTTCTCCGGCACGAGCGGTGGCCTCGGGGGTGACCCGACGCTGCCGTCGAACTGGATCGCCGACTGGCGCCGCCTCTACCGCTTCGCCCAGGTCGGACGCGACGACCTCAAGCCGCCGGCGGGCGAGTTCAACCTGGCCCGCCGCATCGACACCCGGCTCGTCGACCCGCTCGCGGCGCTGCCCGCCGGGTCGTTCGGAGGTGCCGCCACCGAGGAGGGCACCATCCGCGCCAACCTGGCCTTCCGCAACCTGATGCGGGCCCGGATGCTGCGGCTCGCCAGCGGGCAGCAGATGGCGGCGCTCCTGCGTGCCGCCGGTGTGCCCGTGACCACCCTGACCAAGGCGCAGCTGCGCAACGGCGCCGGCGGTCGGGGCTCGGCCCAGCTCGACGGCCTCACCGACGCCCAGCGCGAGGCCTTCCTAGCGGACGCGCCCCTCTGGTTCTACGTCCTGCGCGAGGCAGAGCTCAACGACGGTCGACTGACCGGCGTGGGCGCCCGCCTGGTGGTGGAGACGTTCCACCGGGCGATGGAGGGCAGCAGCCACTCGATCGTCCGCAACCCCGGGTTCCGGCCGGACCTGGGCGAGAAGGACGGCCGGTTCCGGATGGCCGACCTGCTTCTCTTCGCGTTCGAGGGGAAGAAGGCGCTGCTCGCCCCGCTGGGCGACTGAGGGGTGATCGGGCGGAGATTGAGGGATTGACGGACCGCGTCTGCCGGGCGCACAATTCAACACATGATGAAAAACATCGTGGAGGTGCGCGACCTCGTCGTCGTACGCGGTGCGCGGGAGGTGCTGCCCGGCATCTCGCTCGGCGTGGCACCCGGTGTCACCGGGCTGCTGGGGCCGAGCGGGTGCGGCAAGACCACATTGATGCGCTGCCTCGTCGGCGCGCAGCAGGTGCGCTCGGGGACTGTCGAGGTGCTCGGTGAGCCCGCCGGAAGTGCCGCGCTGCGCACTCGGATCGGCTACGTCACCCAGTCCGCCAGCGTGTACGACGACCTGACCGTGGCGGAGAACCTCACCTTCTTCTCACGGGTGCTCGGCGTCGACCGGCGCTCGGTCGACGAAGCCATCAGCGTGGTCGGTCTGGCCGACCACCAGCGGCAGGTGGTCGGCAACCTCTCCGGCGGCCAGCGCAGCCGGGTCAGCCTGGCGGTCGCGCTGCTCGGCACCCCCGACCTGCTGGTGCTCGACGAGCCCACCGTCGGCCTCGACCCGGTCTTGCGGCGTGACCTGTGGGAGCTGTTCCACCGGCTCGCCGACCTCGGCGCCGCCGTGCTGGTCTCCAGCCACGTCATGGACGAGGCGGAGCGGTGTCACCGCCTGCTGCTGATGCGCGAGGGCCGGATCATCGCGGACGGGTCGCCCGACGAGATCCGCGAGCGCACCGGAGCCGCGGACATCGAGCAGGCGTTCCTCCGGCTCGTCGAGGGTCAGGAGGAAGTGGCATGAGCACCCCCATGAGCACCCGCATCACGTTCGCCGTCGCGGGCCGCGTGCTGACCCAGGTCCGTCGCGACCACCGCACGCTGGTGATGCTGCTCGTCGTCCCCTGCGTGCTGATCAGCCTGCTGTGGTGGATGTTCGAGGACCTGCCGGGCGACCTCTTCGACCGCTTCGGCCCGGGCCTGCTGGCGATGTTCCCCTTCATCGTCATGTTCCTGGTCACGAGCGTGACGACGTTGCGGGAGCGGTCGTCCGGCACGCTGGAGCGGCTGCTGACGATGCCGATGGGGAAGCTCGACTTCCTCCTCGGCTACGCCCTCGCCTTCGGCCTCCTCGCCGCGGTCCAGTCGGCGCTGGCCGTGGCGGTGAGCGTCGGGCTGCTCGGGCTGGACGTCAACGGCCCGGTCTGGCTGCTCGGGGTCGTCGCCGTCGTCGACGCCGTCCTGGGGACGGCGCTGGGGCTGCTGGTCAGCGCCTTCGCCACGACCGAGTTCCAGGCGGTCCAGTTCATGCCCGCCTTCGTGCTCCCGCAGATCCTGCTCTGCGGGCTCTTCGTGCCTCGCGAGGCGATGCCGGGCGTGCTCGAGCTGGTCAGCAACGTGCTGCCCCTGTCGTACGCCGTCGACGCGATGCAGGAGCTGGTGGGCGCGGCCGACGAGGGCGAGGTCTGGCGGGCTGTCGCGGTCGTGGCCTGCTTCGCCGCCGCCGCGCTCGTCATGGGCGCCGCGACGCTCAGGCGCCGGACGCCCTGACCCGGGTGAACAGCCAGGCGGCAAACGCGAAGAGGCCGGCGTACATCAGCGTCAGCATGACGACGTCGGCGACCGACGCCTTCACGTCGTCCGTGGCGACGAGGCCGACCGACCACAGCCCGGCCACGACCGTGCTGACGGCCGCAACGCCGAGCGCCATGGCCATGCCGCGGGGGCGGAACCCGGTGACCACGGCGACGACCAGCCCGGCCACCGGAGCGGCGAGGTAGACCGCGTCGCGATCGCCGTCACCGACGATGCCCAGGGCGCCGATGCCCAGCAGCAGGAAGGCGACCGCGGCGAGGGCGACGCCGAGGGCGAGGACGTACTGCGCGGTCGGCGTGGACGGGGTTCGGGTCATGCCGACGACGGTAGGTGCGAGCGCGTGGCGATGGGTGGAGGACCTGTGAAGGAACGGTAGAGGATCGGCGTAGCCTGTCGCCCATGTCGTTGCTCCGCCAGCCGATCCTGCTCCTCTCCCGCAGCCAGGGCGTCAAGAAGCTCGTGTCCACGATGCCCGTCTCCAGCGGCATCATCACCAGCTACGTCCCCGGTGAGGGCACGGCCGACGCCGTACGCGCCACCTCGACCCTGGTCGGGGACGGACTGCGGGTGACGCTGGACTACCTCGGCGAGGACACCACCGACGTCGCCCAGGCCGAGGCCACGGTCGCGGCCTACAAGGAGCTCCTGGCCGAGCTCTCCGCCCGCGGCCACGCGAGCCACGCCGAGGTGTCGGTCAAGCTCAGCGCGATCGGCCAGTCCCTCGGAGCCAACGGGCACAAGGTGGCGCTGGAGAACGCGCGTGACATCTGCCGGGCGGCCCGCAACGCCGGCACCACGGTGACCCTCGACATGGAGGACCACACCACCACCGACTCGACGCTCTCGATCCTGCGCGAGCTCCGCAAGGACTTCCCCGAGACCGGAGCCGTGCTGCAGGCGATGCTGCACCGCACCGAGGCCGACTGCCGCGCGCTGGCCTACGAGGGATCGCGGGTGCGGCTGTGCAAGGGCGCCTACATGGAGCCCGAGGATGTCGCCTTCCAGGACAAGCTCGAGATCGACAAGGCCTACGTCCGGTGCCTCAAGGTGCTGCTCGGCGGCCAGGGCTACCCGATGATCGCGACGCACGACCCGCGGATGATCCAGATCGCCTCCTCGCTCGCCAGCCGGTTCGGCCGGCGCCCGGGGACGTACGAGTTCCAGATGCTCTACGGCATCCGGCCCGAGGAGCAGAAGCGCCTGGCCGCGGCGGGGGAGACCATGCGCGTCTACATCCCCTACGGCACCGAGTGGTACGGCTACCTCATGCGGCGCCTGGCCGAGAAGCCCCAGAACCTCGCATTCTTCGCGCGCTCCCTCGTCTCCAAGAAGTAGGTTGCCACTATGAGCACAGCGATCATCGGCGCCGGCGTCATGGGCGAGACGCTTCTCTCCGGACTCGTCCGCGCCGGCCGCCGCGTCGACCAGCTGATGGTGGGCGAGAAGCGCGCGGAGCGAGCCCGCGAGCTCGAGGAGCGCTACGGCGTGGCCGTCGTCTCCAACCGCGAGGCGACCGCCAAGGCCGACACCGTGGCGCTCGTGGTCAAGCCGCAGGACATGGCCGACGTGCTCGACGAGATCGCTCCCGACCTGCGCGCCGGGCAGCTGCTGGTCTCCCTCGCCGCCGGCATCACCACCGCCTTCATCGAGTCCCGCGTGCCGGAGGGCGTCGCCGTCGTCCGCGTCATGCCCAACACCCCCGCGCTCGTCGACGAGGGCATGGCCGCGATCTCGCCCGGCTCCCACTGCGACGAGTCCCACCTCGCCGAGGCCGAGTCGCTGATGGCCTCCACCGGCAAGGTGATCCGCATCCCGGAGAAGCAGATGGACGCGGTCACCGCCATCTCCGGCTCCGGCCCGGCCTACATCTTCTTCGTCGTGGAGTCGATGATCGAGGCCGGTGTCCACCTCGGCCTGCCCCGGTCGACCGCCACGGAGCTGGTCGTGCAGACCCTGGTCGGCTCGGCCGCGATGCTGCGCGAGACCGGCACCCACCCCGTCGTGCTGCGCGAGCAGGTCACCTCGCCCGGCGGCACCACCGCCTCCGCGTTGCGCGAGCTCGAGATCCACAAGGTCCGGGCTGCCTTCCTGGCCGCGATGGAGGCCGCCCGCAACCGCTCCCGGGAGCTGGCCGAGGGATCCTGAGCCGACTGACGGGAAACCACCCACTGACGTTGGTGGCCACGCTTCGATGAGTATCCGGGCAGATGATGTATGCGCTGCTCCCACCGAGTCTTGAGCTCAGGGACGAGGTGCACTGTGACCGACATGGAACCCACCCGGGGTGGCGCCGATCTCCTGCGCCGACTCCGTCGGGGTCTCCGACGAACCGCCCGCGCGCTCGGCCTCACCTGGCAGCGTCGGCGCGACGACCCCGAGAACCATCAGACCTGGCACAAGGGGCGCTGGCATGTCAGTCTCAGCATCCGCCCCGTCGGGGCAAAGGGTCGCGAGTACGACACCGCGATCCCTCACGACCTCACCGAGGTATCGCTCCTCTACCGAGGATGAAGGGCAATAGGTCAGGCGCTACGGCCCGGGAACCCGAGAGTTGAGGGTCTCCATCCAGGCCTGCAGGGTGGGCAGGAGATCGTCTCCGAACGCCGTGTCCACGCCGAGGTAGCGCAGGCCGACCAGCACCACGGCGACGATGGCGAAGAGCATGCCCAACGGCACGAGCGCCTGGCCCGCCATGTCGGGACGGCTGGTGCGCGCCATGCCCACGACGCCGAACACCAGGCCGACAGCGCCGGTCGCCAACGACAGCCCGAGCATGACCGAGAACGGCGCGGCCGCGAGGGCGACGAGGCCCAGCACGAAGGCGATCTCAGCGGCCGCGGACGTGTGCACCGCCCGGTCCGGCGATGCCGCCAAGAGCCCTTGGAGCCCGCCCTCCTCGGGGGCGGCTCCGAACGTTGCCACACCCAAATTGTAGGTCGCCATCGGAAGCTGAACGTGGTCAAAGTGCGTGCACCCGGTCGGACCGGGCCCCGGGCGGGAGTAACGTCCGCCACATGGAGTGCGCCGGGCCCACCTCAGTCGTCTTCGACCCGACGCTCACGGAGTACAACTTCGGGCCCACCCACCCCATGTCCCCTGTGCGAGTCGACCTGACCATGCGACTGGCCGACGAGCTCGGCGTGCTGGAGGGCATCAAGCGCGTCGACGCGCCCTTCGCGACGCCGGAGCAGATCGCGACCGTCCACGACGTGGGGCTCATCGAGGCGGTGACCAAAGCAGGTACGACGCCGGGGTGGACCGACGAGTCCCGCGGTCTCGGCACCGACGACGACCCGGTCTTCGAGGACATGCACGTCGCCAGCGCCCATGTCGTCGGCGCCACGCTGGAGGCGGTCCGCCAGGTCTGGAGCGGCGAGTCGCTGCACTCGGTCAACATCGCCGGCGGTCTGCACCACGCCATGCCCGACCGGGCGAGCGGCTTCTGCATCTACAACGACGTCGCGGTCGGCATCACCCAGCTCCTGGCCGACGGCGCCGAGCGGGTGGCGTACGTCGACATCGACGTGCACCATGGCGACGGGGTCGAGAAGATCTTCTGGGACGACCCGCGGGTGCTCACGATCTCGCTGCACGAGACCGGGCAGATGCTGTTCCCGGGCACGGGCTTCGCGACCGACTCGGGCGGCGAGGGTGCCGAGGGCTCCGCGGTCAACGTGGCGCTCCCGCCCGGCACCGCGGATGCGGGATGGCTCCGCGCCTTCCACTCCGTCGTACCTCCGCTCCTGCGCGCGTTCCGGCCCGAGGTGCTCGTCACCCAGCACGGCTGCGACTCCCACATGAACGACCCGCTCGCCCACATGATGCTCAGCGTCGACGGGCAGCGGGCTGCCTATCTCGCGCTCCACGAGCTCGCCCACGAGGTCTCCGACGGCCGGTGGGTCGTCACGGGCGGAGGCGGCTACTCCATCGTCGACGTCGTGCCACGGGCCTGGGCCCACCTGCTCGCCATTGCCGGGGGCCGGCCGCTGGAGCCGACCCTGGCCACCCCGCCGGCCTGGCGTGCGTACGTCGAGGAGGTGCTGGGCGCCAGCCCGCCTCACCGGATGACCGACGGGCGCACGCCCGCCTACCGGGACTGGTCATCGGGCTACGACCCCGAGGCCTGGCTGGACCGGGCGATCCACGCCACTCGGATGGAGACCTTCCCTCTGCACGGCCTCGATCCGCTGCCATAGAGCGTCGGGCAGCCTGATTCACCGTTCGGAAGAGGTAAAGAATCAACCCGACACGCCGCGAGTCACACAAGTTTCTTTGGCGTTCCTCTTCCCCATGCGTCACGCGAGCCCTAATCTCAGTCGAAAGCGGCACGCCTGTGACGCCGGTGCGGAAACCGGCGCCGTCGCCGCGCAGAAGGATCGGTGCACATCATGGCTGAGAACACCCCTGGAGACATGTCCGAGGCACAGTTCCTGACCATCGCCGAGGTCGCCGCCAAGATGCGCGTCTCGAAGATGACCGTCTACCGGCTCGTGCACGGCGGCGAGCTGCCGGCCGTCCGCGTCGGCCGCTCCTTCCGGGTCACCGAGGACGACGTCAACGAATACCTGCGCAAGAGCTTCTACAACGCAGGCTGACGTCCCCGGATCCACGGACCTGACGCGATTCCGCACTGCCCGCACCTGCCAAGTAGGGTGGGCGCGTCCGGCCGACAGGTGTCGGCCGTAGGGAAAGGTCTGATCCACGTGGGTTCTGTCATCAAGAAGCGGCGCAAGCGCATGGCCAAGAAGAAGCACCGCAAGCTCCTCAAGAAGACGCGCGTCCAGCGACGCAAGCTCGGCAAGTAACACCCTCGACCATGGGACGGGTCGTGCTGGTCACCGGGATCTCCCGGGACATCGGGCGACGATTCGCGCGCGCCGCGGCCGGCGACCCGTCCATCGAGCGAGTCATCGGGGTGGATGTCGTCCCCCCGCGGGGCGACATCGGGGACGTCTCCTTCGTCCGCGCTGACATCCGCAACCCCGTGATAGCCAAGGTCCTCGCCAAGGAGGACGTCGACACCGTCGTCCACATGAGCGTGATCGCCACACCCGGCTCGGCCGGCGGTCGCGGGACGATGAAGGAGCTCAACGTCATCGGCTCGATGCAGCTGCTCGCTGCATGCCAGAAGTCGACGACGGTCGATCGCCTGGTCGTGAAGTCGACCACCACGGTCTACGGCTCGAGCCCGCGCGACCCCGCGATGTTCACCGAGGACATGGGGCCCAAACGCCTGCCCTCCTCGGGCTACGCCAAGGACGTCTACGAGATCGAGGGCTACGTACGCGGCTTCGCCCGCCGCCGGCCCGACGTCGACGTCACGATGATCCGGGCCGCCAACGTCATCGGCCCCCACGTCTCCAGCCCGTTGACCAACTACTTCCGGCTCCCCGTCGTCCCGCGCGTGCTGGGCTTCGACCCGCGGCTGCAGTTCCTCCACGAGGACGACCTGCTGCGCGTCCTGCGCCACGCGGCGGTCACCGGCATCCCGGGCACCTTCAACGTGGCGGGCGACGGGCTGTTGACGCTGAGCCAGGCCGTACGCCGACTCGGCAAGCCGTCCATCGCGATGCCGCGCTTCGCGGTCGGCCGCCTCGGCGCGACGATGCGCCAGGCTCGCCTGTCGGACTTCTCGCCGGAGCAGCTGGGGTTCCTCACCTACGGTCGAGGTGTGGACACCACCCGGATGCGCACCCAGCTCGGCTTCGAGCCCGCCTACTCCACGGCCGAGGCCTTCGCCGACTTCTGCCGCGAGATGACGTCCGCGCCCCTGGAAGGAGTCGGCCGTGCCTGAGGAGGCTCGCGGGGAAGCGGTGGTCATCCCGATCGGGACCGGTGGCCGCCCCGGCCGAGGCACCGGCAAGGCGCGCCCCTCGTCCGCAGCGCGCAACCTCGCTCCCGCCGCCCAGAAGCCGGCAGCGAAGAAGCCCCCAGCCAAGAAGCCGGCGGCACGGCGCCCGACCGGCGGTGGCCCAGCAACCGAACCGCGGGCCGAGAAGGTTGCTGACGCACCGCCCCCCAGGGTCGGCGCCTCGGGCGGTGGCCCAGCAACCGAATCGGGGGCCGAGAAGGTTGCTCACGCACCGCCCATGGGAGGCATCCCTGTCAGCGACTGGCTGGCCGCCGCCCAGGGCGCAGCGGCGGAGGTCTTCGGTGACGACTGGGAGCGCCGGCTCGCCGAGCTCATGGCGTTCATGCGCCGGCGGCTCGAGGGCGACTACGAGGTCGACGACTACGGCTTCGACCGCGAGCTGACCGAGCGGTTCTTCATGGCCGCCCTGCGCCCCGTGGCCGAGAAGTGGTTCCGCCTCGAGGTGCGCGGCCTGGAGAACATCCCCGCCGAGGGCGGCGCCCTCGTCGTCTCCAACCACTCCGGCACGGTGCCGCTCGACGGCCTGATGACGATGCTGGCCGTGCACGACCACGCCCACCGCTTCCTGCGCCCGCTCGGCGCGGACCTGGTCTTCAAGATGCCGGTGGTCAGCTCACTGGCCCGCAAGAGCGGAGCCACACTCGCGTGCACCGAGGACGCGGAGCGGATGCTGTCGGGCGGCGAGCTGGTCGGAGTCTGGCCCGAGGGCTTCAAGGGGATCGGCAAGCCGTTCAGCGAGCGCTACAAGCTCCAGCGCTTCGGTCGTGGTGGCTTCGTGTCCGCCGCGCTGCGCACGGGCGTACCCATCATCCCGCTCTCCGTGGTCGGCGCCGAGGAGATCTACCCCCTCGTCGGCAACGTCCCGTCCCTGGCACGGCTGCTGGGCGTTCCCTACATCCCGATCACGCCGTTCTTCCCGTGGCTGGGCCCGCTCGGCATGGTGCCGCTGCCCTCGAAGTGGATCCTCGAGTTCGGCGAGCCGATCCGCACCGACGCCTACGACGCCAGCGAGGCCGAGGACCCGATGTTGGTCTTCAACGTCACCGACCAGGTGCGCGAGACCATCCAGCACACGCTGTTCGACCTGCTGCGCGAGCGCGACGGCGTCTTCAGCTAGGTCTTCAGCCAGGCATCGGGCGACGTGCCCGCGCCAACGCCTAGGGCAGCAGGTCGCCGGTCGCCTGGTCGAGCGTGTCGCCGCTGAGCCCCTCGAGCGTGCCCGTGACCTCGTCGATGAGGCCGCCGGTGGCGTCGTCGACGCTGGTCGTCAGGCCGCCGACCGCACCACCAGTGACGCCCTGGAGCTCGTTGGCCAGGTCGGTGGTCGTGTCGGTGACGTCGTCGGTGATGTCGGTGACGTCGCCCGGGCGCGTGGGCTCCGGCTTGGTCGGGTCAGGGACGGTGACCTCGGGCGTCACCGACGGGCTGGGCGTGCTGGGTGACGGTGTCGGCATCGACGAAGGGGGCTGGAGCACCTCGGGGACGGTGATCCCGGTGAGGTCCTGGCCCGAGACTGGCGCTGCCTCCAGGGTCTGCTCGTCGCTGTCCAGTCCGGTGAGCAGGTCGGTCGGCGCGCTGGTCAGCAGGAAGTCCGGCGTCGTGGTGATCCCGCCGCCGCACGCCGGGCAGGCGGTGCTGATCTCCATGTCGAGGTCGGTGAGGGTCCGGCCGGCGGCAAGCAGCTCGTCGCGGGCGTCGCTCGGGAGCTGGTGCTCGAGAGCGGCGAGGCGGTCCATGCTGTCGGCGGTGAACTCGCGGGCGCGCTGGACGTCCTGCTCGTCGCCGCCGCGGTCGTAGGCGGTCAGCAGGTCGTGCACGCCCTCGCTGGACTGCTCCGTGAAGGCGTCGAGGGTGTCGGGGACGAGCTCGTCGGTGCCGCCGCTGCCGGACGCCAGATCCTCGAGCTCGGTGAGGCGGGTCTCGGCGTGGGCCAGGAGCGTGCGGCCGCGGGCGGCGTCGTCGCCGGCGAAGCGGACCTCGGCAGCCTCGATCCCGCGCTTGACGCCGTAGAGCGACTCGCCAGGCAGGGCCGTCTGGGCCGCCACCGCCATCGTGGCGGCCGCGCCGACCAGGGCGGCACCACCGAGCAGCGCGCCGACGCGACGCTCGCGAGTGCGAGAGGTGGCCGGCATCGCCAGTCGGGGCGGGGTGGAGGGCTGACGGAGGAGCACGGTGTCGGCCTCGACCATCAGGCGCTCGCGGAGCGAGCTCACGAACTCCGGGCGCGGCGCGACCTCGGGCATCGCCCTCAGGTCGCCCACGACGTCCAGCAGGGCAGCGAAGCGCGCCGCATCCCGCTCGGAGAGCGGGGCGTCGGGGCGCCGGGAGAGGAGTGCCTCGAACTCGTCGGCACGGCGTCGTGCCGAGAAGGCGGGTGTCATCGCGCTCGTCCTGTCCTGCTTCTGGTGGGTGCTCCCACACAGACGAACGAGCGGCAGGAGCCCCGAGTTACGGGTGGAGTCATGACTCTCTCAACCCCTCCGGCAGCAGCTTGGCCAGGTTGCGTACGCCGCGCAGCTGGAGCTGCTTGACGGCGCCGTCCGAGCGACTGAGCGCCAGCGCCGTCTCCGCGATCGACAGGCCCTGCAGGAAGCGCATGATGAGGCACTCGCGCTGCTCGGTCGGCAGCTCGCTGAGCGCCTTGAGCAGCACCTCGTTGGTGAGCCCCGCGATCACCGCGTCCTCGGGCCCCTCGGTGGTGTCGTCGTGCGGCGCCATGTCCTCGGTGGTCATCTCGAGGCGCGTCCGGCCCGACTTGAAGTGATCGGTCGTGAGGTTGCGCGCGATGGTCATCAGCCAGGCGCCGAAGTCCTTGCCCTGCCACCTGAAGTTGTTCATGCTCCGCAGCGCGCGGAAGAAGGTCTCGGACGTGAGGTCCTCGGCCAGCGCCTGGGAGCGGGTGCGGTAGTAGAGGAAGCGGTAGACCGAGGCCTGGTAGTGGTCGTAGAGGAGGCCGAAGGCGTCCTTGTCACCGGAGCGGGCCAGCTCCACCAGGGCGATCAGCCGCTCGCGCTCGGACTCGTCGACCTCGGAGGAGGTGGCGCGGTCCTCGTCGCCGATCGGGCTGGAGCCGAAGGGGCCGGACGGGACCGAGGGCCCGGAGTCCGAGGAGACCGACGCGGAGCCCGGCGCTGCGGCCTCGGCCAGCAGCACCTGGGGCGAGAGAGCAGCCCACACCGCGCGCCGGAGCGCGTCGAGTCCCTCCTCGAAGGCATGCTCGAGGCCCTGTGGTGATGACCGCATGCGGATTCCCTCCCGGTCGCAGCCCCACCACGATAGGTGGCAGCGGCGCTCCTGTGAACCCGTCGGTAACTATCAGTTACGTTTCAGGATGCGCGGTCGCGACCGCGCACGCTGACGCCGGCGGCGACGGCTCCCGACACGGCACCGGCGACGGCCGCAGCCACCAGGCCGGCGCGGGCCGCCTTGCGACCGGTGCGGTAGTCGCGGATCCGCCAGCCGTTGGCCCTGGCGTGGGCCCGCAGCCGGGCGTCGGGGTTGATCGCGCACGGGTCGCCGACCAGCGAGAGCATCGGCAGGTCGTTGCTGGAGTCGGAGTAGGCCGAGCAGCGGGCGAGGTCGAGCCCCTCGCGCGCGGCCAGGGCCTTGATCGCCTCGGCCTTGGCCTGGCCGTGCAGGAGGTCGCCGACCAGCCGCCCGGTGTAGACGCCGTCCACGTGCTCGGCGACCGTGCCCATCGCGCCGGTCAGTCCGAGCCTGCGGGCGATGATGCTGGCGATCTCGATCGGGGCCGCGGTGACGAGCCAGACCCGCTGGCCCTCGTCGAGGTGGAGCTGGGCCAGGGCCCGGGTGCCGGGCCAGATGCGGTGGGCCATGCCTTCGTCGAAGATCACCTCACCGAGCTCCTCGAGCTCGGTGGTGGTGTGCCCGGCGATGAAGGACAGCGCCGAGTTGCGCGCCTCGGCCACGTGCTCGGGGTCCTCGACGCCGACGAAGCGGAAGTAGGCCTGCTTCCACGCGGCTGCGGCGATCTCCCGTGTGGTGAAGAACTTGCGCCGGTGGAGGCCCCGGGCGAAGTGGAAGATGCTGGCGCCCTGCATCACGGTGTTGTCGACGTCGAAGAACGCCGCGGCGGTCAGGTCGCTGGGCGTGGTGAGCGCGCTCTCGACCTCCGCTGCCGCCGCGGCGGCCTCCCCGGCGAGCGCCGAGCGCAGCTGCAGGTTGAGCGGACGGGAACGCTCGGAAGGGGGCACCCGAGCAGCGTAGCTGTGGAAGGATCGAGGCATGCCGCGCAACGACATCTCCGCCCTGGTGGCCGAGGCGGCGGCAGATGTGCCCGACCGGCAGGCCCTGGTCGAGAGCGGCGGTCGCACGCTCACCTGGTCCCGGTTGGAGGACGAGGTCGCCCGGTTCGCCACCGGCCTCGGCGCCCACGGCATCCGCGCCGGCCAGCGGGTGATGATCGTGGTGAGCAACCGGATCGAGTTCGTGACGGCCTACCTCGGCGTCCTCCGCGCCCAGGTCGTGGCGGTCCCGGTGAACCCGCGCTCGGCCCCCGGCGAGATCGCCCGGATGATCGCCGACTCCGGCACACGGCTCGTCGTGGTCGACGAGACCGCGCTCGACGTCGTACGCACGGCGCTGGTCGAGCTCGCCGACATGGGAGGCGTCGCCGCACCGACCGTGGTCGTGACCGGTGCCGAGCCCGGGGACGGCGAGGTCGCCTTCGCCGACCTGCGCGCGGACGTCGTACGACCCGTGCCCCCGCTCCCGGACCCCGAGAAGCTGGCGGCCCTGCTCTACACCAGCGGCACCTCCGGTCGACCTCGAGCCGCGATGCTCAGCCACCGCGCCCTGCTCGCGAACATCGAGCAGGTCGCGGCCGTCGAGCCGCCGATGATGCACGGCGACGACGTGGTGCTCGGTGTCCTCCCGCTCTTCCACGTCTACGGCCTCAACGCTGTCCTCGGCGGGGTCCTGCGCCACCGCGCCCGGCTTCTGCTGGTCGAGCAGTTCGAGCCGCAGGCGGTGCTGGACCTGATCGACGACGAGGCGTGCAGCGTCGTTCCGATCGCTCCGCCCGTGTTCGCCCACTGGCTCCCCGACGAGCACCTCAAGGAGCGCCTGGGCCCGGTGCGGCTGGTGCTGTCCGGCTCTGCCCCGCTCGAGCAGCAGGTCGTCGAGGAGTTCATGGGGATCACCGGCATCCCGGTGCACCAGGGCTACGGCCTGACCGAGGCCTCGCCGGTCGTGACCAGCACCCTGTGCAGCCAGCAGAACCAGCCCGGCTCGGTGGGTGCCGCACTGCCCGGCATCGAGCTCCGACTGGTCGACGAGACCCACCACGTCGTCGAGGGCGAGGACCCCGGTGAGATCCAGGTCCGTGGCGACAACCTCTTCAGCGGCTACTGGCCCGACTCGTCCGACGGACCCGACGCCCAGGGCTGGTTCGGCACGGGCGACGTCGGCTTCCTCGACGCCACCGGTGACCTGTTCCTGGTCGACCGGGTGAAGGAGCTGGTCATCGTCAGCGGCTTCAACGTCTACCCGACCGAGGTGGAGGACGTGCTCCGCGAGGTCGACGGGGTCACCGACGCCGCGGTCATCGGCGCTCCCGACGAGGAGACCGGCGAGACCGTGGTCGCCTACGTCGTCGCGGACGGCGACCCCTCGGCTGTCGAGTCGGCCGTCAGGGCCCACGCCGACCAGCGGCTCGCCCGCTTCAAGCAACCCACCCGCGTCGAGGTCGTCGATGCCCTGCCGCTCACGGTCACCGGCAAGGTCCAGAAGGGCCGCCTGCGCGGGATCGAGCGACGGCGGATCGACGGACTGCTCGGATGATCACCCCACGACGTTCTTCTCCTCCGCTTCGCTCCCCCGAACAACGCCGCGGGGACCCCGGATGAACACCCCAGTCGATCCCCGGGTCACGCTCTACTCACGACCGGGCTGCCACCTCTGCGACGCCGCGCGGGAGGTCGTCGCGCGGGTGTGCGAGGACCTGGGGGAGTCGTGGGTCGAGATCGACATCGACTCCGACGGTGACCTCGCCGACCGCTTCGGCGAGGAGATCCCGGTGACGTACGTCGACGGGGCGCAGCACGACTTCTGGCGCGTCGACGAGACCCGGCTGCGCGCCGCCCTCACGTCGCCACCCCGCCGGCGGGAGAGCGAGTGACGCGAGAGGACCGGGCGCTCTCGTTCGGCACGATGGCCGAGGAGTACGACCGGTGGCGTCCGAGCTACCCGGCAGCGGCCGTCGACTGGCTCGCGCCCGCAGCTCCCGCAACGGTGGCGGAGGTCGGTGCGGGGACCGGACGCCTGACGTCTCTGCTGCTGTCGCGCGGGATCAGCGTCGAGGCAGTGGAGCCCGACCCGCGAATGCGTGCTGTCCTCGCTCGGAACAACCCTGCGGCCCGATGCCACGCGGGCCGCTCGACGGCACTCCCGTTGCCGGATGCATCCGTGGATGCGGTCCTCGTCGCCGACGCGTGGCACTGGTTCGATCCCGAGGCGACCATGCAGGAGGTGCGACGTGTCCTCAGGCCCGGCGGTTGGCTGGGGCTGGTGTGGAACGTCGTCGCGGAGCCGGTGGAACCATGGGAGCTCGCTCTCGCCGGCGCGCCGGACATGTACGACCGCGGCACCAAGGGTGGGCCGGACGGCGTGACGCAACGGCTCCCGCTCGCTGCCGCGGAGGAGCTCGAGTTCGCGCAGTTCGACTGGGTCTGGGAGCTGACCCCTGCTCACCGCGCCGCGAACCTGGCCACGACATCCATGGCGATCGCGATGACTCCTGCCGAGCGCGACGAGTGGCTCGAGTCGGCCCGGGCTGAGCTCCAAGAAGTCTGCGACGCAGCCGGACGGCTTGCGATGCCGGTCCGGCACCGGGCGAGTTGTACGCGGTGGACGCCGGCGCCGCTGGACTGAGCGGCGGGCTATTTCCTCACGTGCAGGGCGTCCTACGTGAGCTCAGACACCGGTTGTCGCTTCCCTTCTCGTCGCTGTGCGAGGAAGACGTGCTCCTTGCCGGGGCGGTCGGGTGCGTCACGGACATCGATCACGTCGAATTCGCGGCCATCCAGGGAACGCTCGATCTCGTGGCGATCACGGAACCGAAGGGTCGAGGTGGACCAGAGGACCTCGTCGTCGATCGTGGTGGACCCGCGGAAGGTGACAAGTGGCAGCGAGACGTCGGTGACGCTGCGCGTGACGACGGCGATACGACCGTCGGGTAGGGCGACTCGTGTGGGTGGAATGTTCCAGTTCAACCAGTCGCGTACCTCGGGTCTCCGGGTCTCGAACACGAACCAGCCTTGCGGTCGGAGCGCGGTGTGAATGGCGTCCGTGGCCGCGCACCAGTCGTCGTCGGAGAGGAACACCTGCGCGACGTTGCCCGTCATCACGGCGAGGTCGGCCGGGGGGCGGACCTCGCCCGCGGCGGGGGCGTCGCCATGGATCCATGTGACGAGGTCAGCGCCCGGCTTGGCTCGGGCGACGTCGAGCGACGCAGCCGCTGGATCCACGCCGATCACGGAGAGCCCTTCTCCGGCCAGGCGAACCGCCAGAGTGCCGGTGCCGCATCCGACATCGATGACACGTCGAGCGCCGAGCTCCGCGACGATCGCTGCATACGCGTCCAGGTCGGAGCGGTCGTCGTCGAAGACGTCGTAGAGGGCAGCCTGGCGTGGATCCGCGAAGATGGCATCGGGTTCTCGCATCGACTCGAACCTACGTTCAGCAGCCCACTGGGCGCACCGCGATGACGAGTGTCTTCGGTCGGGCGAGGGTGCACGCCGAACGCGCGGGCGAAGGCATGCCGGTGACCCCGCCATCCGCAGTGGCGGGGTGTGGGGCGGGGTCATGGTCGTCGTGGTCGCGGGATGCCCGGCGGATCGAGGGCGGTGGTGCCGGAAGGGTCGCGGCGGCAGCGGTGTCCGTGGGGGCTGGTCCACTCGAACTCACCTGGCCCGATGACGTCGTAGTGCCAGGCGGTGTGGGTCTTGAGGCGGTGGTGGAACCGGCAGAGCGCGGCGAGGTTGGGCGTCACGGTAGGGCCGGGTTGTGGTCGGCCTTCGGCCTCGGCGTCGTGGTCGTACTCGATGACATGGTCCGCGTCGCAGCGTCTGGACGGCCGGCTGCACCAGGGAAAGACACAAGTCCGGTCGCGGAGAAGGACCTGCTCGCGGATCCGGTCGGGGATCTCGTAGCCGGGCGCTTCGAGGTGAGCGTTGAGGTCGATGACGGGCTTGACGGTCACCTTCGTCCGGGACTCGCCGCACCAGGCCCGGACCTGCTCGAGCAGCAGGAGACGTTGGCCTTCCTCGAGCCGCCCGGTCGGCCCGAAGACGGTGCTCAGCCCATCAAGTGAAGCGTCGAAGTGGGCGTGCAGCACGACCTCGCGCGCCGGGGGCAGATCATCGCCGTCACGAGGACCGGCCCCGCCCTGACGGTGGAGGTCGAGCGCGGTCTGCGTGCGTGCGAGGTCACCGAGGGCGGCAGCCCTTCGGGCGTCGAGGGACTCGGTGGAGCCGAGGGCTTTGCGCAGCTCGGCGCCGTGGGTCAGGACGCGGTCGACGTCGAGGGCGTCGGCGATGTCGAGGTCGGCTTCGAGGTGCATGGTGCCGGCGTAGTGGACGTCCTGGTCGTGGAGGGTGGCGTGGCGGGGGTCCACGGACAGGTGGCCGTCCTCGGGATCCGCCGCCGGATCCGCCGCGGCGAGCTCGAAACGCTTGATGGTCTCGGCGACCAGCCGGTCCAGCTGCGCGGGGCCGACACGTCCGGCGACGGCGGCGACCTGGGCGTCGACCCATCCGGCCGCCTCGGGAGTCAGCGACGGGGTGGCGTGGATGGTGGCTTCGGCCACCATCCGGGCCCGCCACGGTGCGACCCCACCCGACTGGACCTGCGTCCACAGTCGAGGGAGCCGGTGCCGCAGCTCCAGGGCGTGCCCGATCAGCCGTTTCGCCGACACGATGGAGATGCCCAGGACGGTGCCGAGCTCGGCGACGCAGAACTCCGCCACCGTGGGGCAGCCCTCCCCGGCGATGGGTTCCTCGACCTCGAGCCCCATCCCGCGGCCGCTGGTGAAGGTCGCGGCGTGGTGGATCGACTCGGGCGGGTGGAGGTCGGCCCATCGGGCGGCGAGGTCGAGCAGGTCGGCAGCCGCGCGGTCCTCGGCGGCCTTGCGATCGCGGGCGAGGGCGAGCAGACCCGAGGCGGTGAGGTCGTCGTCGACCTCGGTCCCGGGCCCCGCCAGCGTCTCGATCATGTGTTCGATTCTACGGAAGGCCACCGACACTCGGTGCGTCTGAGAGTCCAGAGAACGTCAAGATCGCGGCGTCCGCGGACGCGGTTTCGAGGCTCGCCCCGTTCCCACCTCACTTACCGATGGTGGGCGTGGTGAGGAGACTGGCGGCACTGCTGAGACCCCGCTGTCCACCCCCGCGTCGGGTGGGTCTTCTCACATGTGCTAGCCCGCACTGCTCTCGTTTTGTTCTCCCGTTCACAAACTCCTACAGTGACGGGGTCCACGCGAGGTTCGCGGGGACTGGAAAAGAGCAGCTGTGACCGCACGGACCCCCGACTCTGCCCGGGACATTCCCGAGGCGACTGTCGCGCGGCTTCCCGTGTACCTGCGTGCCCTGACGGGCCTGGCCGAGGACGGCACGACGACCTGCTCGAGCGAGGAGCTCGCTGCGACCGCGGGAGTCAACAGCGCCAAGCTGCGCAAGGACCTCTCCTACCTCGGCAGCTACGGCACCCGCGGTGTGGGCTACGACGTGGAGTACCTCCGCTACCAGATCGCGCGCGAGATCGGCGTGACCCAGGACTGGCCCGTGGTCATCGTCGGCATCGGAAACCTCGGCCACGCGCTCGCCAACTACTCCGGCTTCCGCAGCCGCGGCTTCCGGGTCGTGGCGCTGCTCGACGCCGATCCCAGCCGGCACGACGAGGTCGTGGCGGGTCTCGACGTCCGCTCCTTCGAGGACCTCGAGTCCATCGTGGCTGAGCACGACGTCTCGATCGGCGTGATCGCGACTCCGGCGGTCGCCGCCCATGCGGTGGCCGAGCGGATGGTCGCCGCCGGCATCACCAGCATCCTCAACTTCGCGCCGACCGTCCTGTCGGTGCCCGACGGCGTCGACGTACGCAAGGTGGACCTGTCCATCGAGCTGCAGATCCTCGCCTACCACGAACAGCGCAAGGCGGTCTCGCCCGGATCGGAGGACGTGTCATGAGCGTGTTGGTGGTGGGGATCTCCCACAAGTCCGCGCCGGTCGAGCTCCTCGAGCGGCTCGCTCTCGACGCCGACGGCACCGTGAAGCTGATCGCCGAGGCGATGGCCGGTGAGCACGTCACCGAGGCCACCGCGATCGTCACCTGCAACCGGCTCGAGGTCTACGCCGAGGTCGACCGCTTCCACGGCAGCGTCGAGGACCTGTCCGGCCTCCTGGTCGCGCGGGCCGAGAAGACCACCGAGGCCCTGCTGCCGCATCTCTACGTCCACTACGACGAGGGCGCCGTCTCGCACCTCTTCCAGGTCGCGTCGGGACTGGACTCGATGGTCGTCGGCGAGGGCCAGATCCTCGGCCAGACCCGCGAGGCGCTGCGGATCGGCCAGGAGCACGGTACGGTCGGCCCTGCGCTCAACACGCTCTTCCAGCAGGCCCTGCGGGTCGGCAAGCGGGCCCACGCCGAGACCGACATCGACCGAGCCGCCCCCTCGCTGGTGAGCGCCGCGCTCGAGCGCAGCAGCGTCCCCGTCGCCGGCGCGACTGCGGTCGTCATCGGCGCCGGTGCGATGGCCTCGCTCGCGGTTGCCCACCTCGCCCGCGGTGGCGCCGCGAGCATCTCCGTGCTCAACCGCACCCCCACCAACGCCGAGCGGCTCGCCGCCGAGTACGCCGCCACGTCCGTGCCGTTGACGGCGCTCGCCGACCAGCTGGCCGGGGCCGACCTCGTCGTCTCCTGCACCGGCGCCCCCGAGCCCCAGGTGCGCCTGGCCGACGTCGTCACCGCCCGCGGCGGCAGCGACCGTCCGCTGACCGTCATCGACCTCGCCCTGCCCCACGACGTCGACCCGTCCGTCGCCGACCTCCCCGGCGTCGAGCTGATCAGCCTGGCCGTGCTCGCCGACGAGCTGCGCGATCTGGAGGCCGCTGCCGGCGTCGACGACGTACGCACCATCGTCGGCCAGGAGATCAGCGCCTTCCTCGCCGTACGCCGTCAGGCGAGCGTCACCCCGACGGTCGTGGCCCTGCGGTCGATGGCCACCACCGTGGTCGACGCGGAGATGGAGCGCCTCTCCGCGCGCCTGCCCGGCCTCGACGAGGCCACCCGTGCCGAGGTGCTCCACACCGTGCGCCGGGTCGCCGACAAGCTGCTCCACGAGCCCACCGTGCGGGTCAAGGAGCTCGCCGACGCCGAGCCTGCCGTCTCCTACACCGCCGCGCTGGCCGAGCTCTTCCGCCTCGACCCCGACGCCGTGGACGCGATGACGCGAGCGGAGGGACAACAGTGAGCACCCCCTCCTCCGTCCTGCGCCTGGGCACCCGTGCCTCGGCGCTCGCCACCACCCAGTCCGGTCTCGTCGCCGACCTGATCCGCGAGCGCCTCGGCCGCGAGGTCGAGCTGGTCGAGGTCTCGACCGAGGGCGACCGCAGCTCGGCTCCGCTGGCCTCCCTCGGCGGCACCGGGGTCTTCGTGAGCGCGCTCCGTGACGCGCTCCTGGACGGGCGCGTCGACGTGGCCGTCCACTCGCTCAAGGACCTGCCGACCACCCCCGCCGAGGGCATCACGCTCGCCGCGATCCCCCAGCGTGAGGACCCGCGTGACGTCGTGGTCGCCCGCGACGGGCTGACCCTCGGTGAGCTGCCGGTCGGCAGCCGCCTCGGCACCGGCTCCCCGCGCCGCGCGAGCCAGCTCGAGGCACTCGGCTTGGGCCTGGACATCCAGGACATCCGCGGGAACGTCGACACCCGGATCCGCAAGGTCCGTGACGGCGACGTCGACGCGGTCGTCCTGGCCCGCGCCGGACTGGCTCGCCTCGGCCGCCTCGACGAGGTGACCGAGGTCCTCGACCCGCTCCAGATGCTGCCCGCACCCGGCCAGGGCGCGCTCGCCGTCGAGTGCCGCTCCGGCGACACCGACCTGGTCGCAGCGCTGGCCCAGCTGGACGACGCGGCCACCCGCGCCGCGGTCACCGCCGAGCGGGCCGTCCTGTCCACCCTCGAGGCCGGCTGCTCGGCCCCGCTGGGTGCCCTGGCCGACGTCGTCGAGGGCGAGGACGGTGAGGAGCTGTGGCTGCGCGCCGTGGCCCTGTCGGCCGACGGCGGCCTGTCCGTACGCATGAGCACCACCGGCCCGGTCACTGAGGCCGAGTCACTCGGAACCCGCCTCGCGAGCTCGATGCTCGACGAGGGAGCAGCAGACCTGATGGAAGCACCAGTGAGGAAGCAGCACGCATGACGCGAGTACAGACCCCGCAGGCCAGCAGCACCTCGAACCAGGGGGCGACCCCCGGCTGGGTGTCGTTCGTCGGTAGTGGACCCGGTGACCCGGGTCTGCTGACGGTGCGTGCCGTCGAGCTCCTCCGGAGCGCCGAGGTCATCGTCACGGAGGCCCCCGAGCACGCCGCGCTCGTGCGCTCCGTGCTCGGCCTGGTCGAGGGCGAGGACGGCCCGGAGATCGTCGACGGCGGCTTCGGCGAGGACGGCCAGCCCCTGACGCACGCGGCCCGCGCGAAGGTCGTCGTACGCCACGGCAAGAAGCAGCGCGTCGTCCGGCTGATGACGGGCGACCCGTTCCTCTACGCCTCCGGGCCCGAGGAGGCGCAGGCCTGCGTGAAGGCGGGCGTCGGCTTCGACGTCGTGCCCGGCGTCTCGTCGGTGAGCGCGGTCCCGGCCTATGCAGGCATCCCGCTGACCACCAAGCGCCACAAGGAGATGACCGTCGTCACCTGTGGCGAGAAGGTCGACTGGAGCGCCTACGCCGACGACCGCACGCTCGTCCTGCTCTCCGGAGTGGGCACCATCGCCCAGACCGCCGAGGCCCTCATCGAGGCCGGCCGCTCGCCCGAGACGCCGGTCGCGATGACCCGCGTCGGCACGACGACCGAGCAGCAGACCCTCGTCTCCACCCTGGCCGACATCGCCGCCGACGTCCGCGCCGCGCGCATCGCGCCGCCGGCGATCACCGTGATCGGCGACGTCGTGGACCTGCGCCAGACCCTGTCGTGGTTCGAGACCAAGCCGCTGTTCGGCTGGCGTGTGCTGGTGCCCCGCACCAAGGAGCAGGCCGGCTCGCTGTCGCGCCGCCTGCGCGAGTACGGCGCGGTGCCCGAGGAGGTGCCGACCATCTCGGTCGAGCCCCCGCGCAACCCGCTCCAGATGGACAAGGCCGTCCGCGGCCTGGTCGAGGGTCGCTACGAGTGGATCGCCTTCACCTCGGTCAACGCCGTCAAGGCGGTCCGGGAGAAGTTCGAGGACTACGGCCTGGACGCGCGTGCCTTCTCCGGCCTGAAGATCGCCGCGGTCGGCGACAAGACCGCCGAGGCGATCTCCGCCTGGGGCCTGCGCGCCGACCTGGTCCCCTCGGGCGAGCAGTCCGCCGCCGGCCTGCTCGCCGAGTGGCCGCCGTACGACGAGCTGCTCGACCCGATCAACCGGGTCTTCCTGCCGCGCGCCGACATCGCCACCGAGAACCTCGTCGCCGGCCTGATCGACCTGGGCTGGGAGTGCGACGACGTGACGGCCTACCGCACCGTGCGGGCCACCCCGCCGCCGGCGCCGGTCCGCGACGCCATCAAGACCGGCAAGTTCGACGCGGTCGTCTTCACCTCGTCCTCGACCGTGCGCAACCTGGTCGGCATCGCGGGCAAGCCGCACCCGTCGACGATCATCGCGGTCATCGGCCCGGCCACCGCCAAGACCGCCGAGGAGCACGGCCTGCGGGTCGACGTCCTCGCCCCCACGCCGGACGTGGAGGTCCTGGTCGACGCCTTGGCCGACTTCGGAGGCACGCGGCGATTGGCGATGCTGGAGAACGGCGAGCCCGTGACCCGGCCCAGCGAACGCACCCCGTCGGGCCGCCGGAAGGCACGGGCCAAGTAGTCGTGACCGAGGAGCACCGGGAGCTGGACACGCCGCTCATCCGACCCCGACGGCTGCGCCGTACGCCTGCGCTGCGTCGGATGGTCGCGGAGACCTCTGTGATGCCCAGCTCCTTGGTGCTGCCGGTCTTCGTGCGTGAGGGCCTGGCCGAGCCGCGTCCGATCTCCTCGATGCCGGGCGTCGTGCAGCACTCGCGCGACTCCCTCAAGAAGGCCGTCTCGGAGGCAGCGGAGCTCGGGCTCGGCGGCGTGATGCTCTTCGGCATCCCCGAGACCAAGGACGCGACGGGGTCGGGCGGGATCGATCCCGGCGGCGTCCTCAACCTCGCGATCACCGACGTGGTCGCCGAGGTCGGCGACCAGCTCACGGTGATGTCGGACCTGTGCCTCGACGAGTTCACCGACCACGGCCACTGCGGCCTGCTCACCGCCGACGGCGATGTCGACAACGACCTGACGCTGGCGGCGTACGCCCAGATGGCGCTCGCGCAGGCCGCTGCCGGCGTGGACATGGTCGGCCCCAGCGGGATGATGGACGGTCAGGTCGCCGTGGTGCGCCAGGCGCTCGACGCGGGCGGCCACCACCACGTCTCGATCCTGGCCTACTCGGCGAAGTACGCCTCCGCCTTCTTCGGCCCCTTCCGGGAGGCCGTCGACTCCTCGCTCCAGGGCGACCGACGCACCTACCAGCAGGACCCCGCCAACGCCGTCGAGGGCGTGCGGGAGGTGCTGCTCGACGTGGCGCAGGGCGCCGACATCGTCATGGTCAAGCCGGCCCTCGCCTACCTCGACGTCATCCGCCGGGTGCGCGACGCCGTCGACGTGCCGGTGGCCGCCTACAACATCTCCGGCGAGTACGCGATGGTCGAGGCTGCCGCGGCCAACGGCTGGATCGACCGTGAGGCCGCGATCCTGGAGACCCTCACCTCGATCCGCCGTGCCGGCGCCGACGTGATCCTCACCTACTGGGCCTCCGAGGCCGCCCAGCTGCTGCGCCGCTGATCCGCCAGCGGGGGTCAGGCGCTCGTCAGGGCGAGAGCAGGGCGTTCGCGCAGTCGAGGAGCTCGTTGGTGTTGGGCGTGAGCGGGTTGTCGACGACGCCCTGGCTGGTGCACTGCGCCATGGCCTGGACCAGCGTCAGCGTCTCGGTGATCGTGGGGGTCGGCAGCGGGGGCAGCGTGGTCGTCACGCTGGGCGTCGTCGTCGGCACGACGGTCGTCGGATCCTTGGTCGGGTCCTTCGTCGGGGTCGCCGTCGGGGTGGGCGTCGGGGTGGGCGTCTGCGTCTGGACCGGAGTGGGCGTCGGCGTCGGGGTGGGGGTCGGCTTCGACGTCGGCGTGGTCTCGTCCTTGCCGCCCTTTCCGCCCTTGCCCCCGCCGATGCCCGTGCCGCCGTCGTCGCCGGAGCCGCCGCCCGAGACTGTGGTGTCGGGGAGGATCACGCCGGAGGTCAGCGTCGAGGTCGGGACGGCGCTGAAGTCGCCGTCCATGTAGGCCTGCATGATCTCCAGGACCAGGTCGACGTAGGCGTTGGAGTGGTTGTAGCGGTAGACCGAGGCGCGCTGACCGGGCTCGCTCGACAGGTCGTCCTCGCCCGAGCAGAGGTAGACGGCCGTCGCGAGGGCGGCGTCGTCGATGTCCTGCGGGTTGCGGGTGCCGTCGCTGTCGCCGTCCACGCCCACGACCGCCCAGGTCGAGGGGATGAACTGCATCGGGCCGACCGCGCGGTCGTGGCGGGTGTCGTTGTCGTACACCCCGGCGTCGGTGTCGTCGATGTCCTGGGTGTTGTTCTTGCCGTTGAGGGCGATGCCGTAGATGCCGGGACGGGCCACGCCCTGGTCGTCGAGGGTGTTGCCGGCGTGACGACCGTGGTCGGACTCCACGCGGCCGATCGCGGCGATCAGCTCCCAGGGGAGCTGGCAGCTCGCGTCGGCCTTGTTGATCACGGCCTCGGCGCGCTGGTAGGCGGCTAAGGCCGCCTGCGGGATGCTGCTGGCCGAGCCGGGGGTGAGTGCGGCCGCGCGGCTGACGGCCTCGTCACCGACGCTGGCCGGTGCCTCGATCGCGGAGGCGGGGAGCACGGTGCCGTCCGGGAGCGTCCCCGAGCCGTCCGCGTCGGCGCTGGCCGAGCCCACGCCCACTCCGGCGAGGCTCGCGGTCCACGCCGCGGACAGCACCGCGAGAGGGACGATCGCGGTCGCGCGGTGGAGTCGGCCGAATGTCGACATGGTGTGCATCTCCCCTGAGTCGTACTGGTGTCATGGTGCCCCCTCCGGGACTCACCTACACCTCAACGAGCGATTGTCACTCCAAGTTACGCTCCAGTCACTTGTGTGCCAAGGCACATCCTCGACGGATGGTGAGCACCGGCTGGGGGTCCCTTGCGTGTCTACGTGACAATGACCCGGTGAACCTTGCGACGACCCCCTCGACGACCACCGCCAGCGAGGCACTCTTCGAGCGAGCCCGAGCCGTGACTCCGGGGGGCGTCAACTCACCGGTCCGCGCGTTCACCGCGGTCGGCGGCACCCCCCGTTTCATCACCTCCGCGTCGGGGGCGTGGCTCACCGACGCCGACGGCAACGACTACGTCGACCTGATCTGCTCGTGGGGGCCGATGCTGCTCGGGCACGCCCACCCCGACGTCCAGGCCGCGGTGGCCGGCGCGGTGGCCCGCGGTACGTCGTACGGCACCCCCACCGAGCCGGAGGTCGAGCTCGCCGAGGAGATCGTCGCGCGCACACCGGTCGAGCTGGTCCGGTTCGTCTCGTCGGGCACGGAGGCGACCATGTCCGCGATCCGGCTTGCGCGCGGCGCGACCGGCCGCGACATCGTCGTGAAGTTCGCCGGTTGCTACCACGGCCACGTCGACCCGCTGCTGGCCCAGGCCGGCTCGGGTGTCGCGACCCTCGCCGTCCCGGGCACCAGCGGCGTCCCCGTCTCTTCGACGGCCGACACCTTGGTCCTTCCCTACAACGACCGTGAGGCCGTCCTGGCCGCGTTCGAGAGCGACGGCCCGCGGATCGCCTGCCTGATCACCGAGGCGGTGCCCGGCAACATGGGCGTCGTCCCGCCCGCGCCCGGTTTCAACGCGTTCCTGGCCGAGACCTGCCGCGCCCACGGGGCGCTGTTCATCAGCGACGAGGTGATGACCGGCTTCCGCGCGACCGCGCAGGGCGGCTGGGGCCTCGACGGCGCGATCGAGGGCTGGACGCCGGACCTGATGACCTTCGGCAAGGTGATGGGTGGCGGGTTCCCCGCCGCGGCCTTCGGCGGGCGCGCCGACCTCATGGCCCACCTGGCGCCCGAGGGATCGGTCTACCAGGCCGGCACCCTGTCCGGGAACCCGGTGGCCACCACCGCCGGCCTGGCCACGCTCCGCCTCGCGACGCCGGAGGTCTACGAGCACCTCGACGCCACCGCGCACACGATCCGCACCGCGGTCTCCGAGACCCTCGAGGCGGCGTCCGTGCCGCACACCGTGCAGACCGCGGGCACCATGTTCTCGGTGTTCTTCCGCGAGGAGTCCGTGCGCGACTTCGCCGAGGCCAGCCAGCAGGACACCGCCGCCTACGCCGCGTTCTTCCACTCGATGCTCGACCACGGGGTCTACCTGCCCCCGTCGGCGTATGAGGCGTGGTTCGTGTCCGCGGCCCACGACGACCGGGCCATCTCGACGATCATCGACGCACTTCCCGCGGCCGCCCTCGCGGCCGCCACGGCAGGAGGTCTCTGAATGGGTGTCCAGACCACGGTCCACCTGCTGCGGCACGGTGAGGTCCACAACCCCGAGGGCGTGCTCTACGGCCGCCGCGACGGGTTCCATCTCTCCGACCTCGGCAACGCGATGGCACAGCGGATCGCGGAGTCGGTCGGCGACCGCGACATCGTGCACATGCGTACGTCACCGCTCGAGCGTGCCCGGGAGACCGGAGCGCCGCTGGCGTCGGTGCGCGGCCTCACGCCGGTCGTCGACCCGCGGGTGATCGAGTCCTCCAACGTCTTCGAGGGGATCAGCTTCGGCGACGGCGCGATGACGATCGTCAAGCGCCCGCACCTCTGGCGCCACCTCTACAACCCCTTCAAGCCCTCGTGGGGCGAGCCCTACGAAGAGATCGCCGGGCGGATGGTCGCCGCGATCCACGACGCCCGCGACGCGGCGAGGGGACACGAGGCAGTGGTCGTCTCCCACCAGCTGCCGATCTGGACGACCCGGCTCTTCCTCGAGCGGCGCAGCTACATCCACCACCCCAAGAACCGCCAGTGCACGCTGTGCTCGCTGACCAGCGTCGTCTTCGACGACGACCGCATGGTGCAGGTGCGCTACTCCGAGCCGGCCGGCGACCTGATCCCGGTGGGCGACCGCTCAGCCCCGTTCTCGGCCGGCGGCGCCCCGCAGGAGGAGCGGCCCTGAAGCTCCTCCGCTCGTTCGTCGCCCCCGTCGTCGGGCTGGTCTGCCTGCTCGTCGTGACGGGCTGCTCGGGCCTGTCCGGCACCGGCGACAAGGGCTACATCTCCGGCACGGGCGTGCCGGTGGAGGTGTCCCCGACGGCGCGCGAGGCCGCCGTGCAGCTCAGTGGTGTCGACCTCGAGGGCAACGAGGTGGACCTGGCCGACCTGCGCGGCAAGCCGGTCGTGGTCAACGTGTGGGCTTCGTGGTGCCCGCCGTGCCGGGTGGAGCAGCCCGACCTCAACGCGGCCCACGAGGAGCTGGGTGACCAGGTGACCTTCCTTGGGCTCAACATCCGTGACGCCTCGAGCGACAACGCGCTGGCCTACGTCCGCAACTTCGACGTCCCCTACTCCTCGGTCTACTCCGCCGACGGCGCCGCCCTCCTGCCCTTCGCGGGGACCCTGACCCCCAAGTCCATCCCGAGCACCGTCGTCCTCGACGCCGACGGGCGGATCGCTGCCTCCGTCAACGGCCGGGTGCCGACCACCCAGACCCTCGTCTCCCTCGTGGAGAAGGTCCTCGATGAGTGAGTGGTTCCAGGACACCGCCCTGTCGGGCTCGCTGATCCTCGCGCTGCCGGTCGCCCTGCTGGCCGGTCTCATCTCGTTCTTCAGCCCGTGCGTCATCCCTCTCCTGCCGGGCTACCTGTCCTACGCCACCGGTCTCTCGGGTGCCGACCTCGACGACGCCCGGCGCAGCCGGCTCGTCACCGGCGCCGTGCTCTTCGTGCTCGGCTTCTCGGTCGTCTTCATGCTCCTCGGCAGCCTCACCGGTGCCGCCGGGGCCTGGCTGTTCACCCACACCCGCCAGCTCAACGTGCTGCTCGGGGTCCTGACGATCCTGCTGGGCATCGCCTTCATGGGCGGGATCGGGTTCCTCCAGCGCGACTGGCGGATCCACCGGGTGCCCGCGGTCGGCCTCGCGGCCGCGCCGCTGCTGGGCTTCCTGTTCGGCGTGGGCTGGACGCCGTGCGTGGGCCCGACCCTGGCCGCGATCAACGTGCTCTCGGTCAACGAGGCCACGGCCGCGCGTGGCGCGGTGCTGTCAGGCGTCTTCGCGCTCGGCCTGGGGCTCCCGTTCATCGCCGCAGCCCTCGCCTACCGCCGGATGATCCGCGCCTTCGCGGTGATCCGTCGCCACCAGGTCCTCATCATGCGGCTCGGCGGCGCGATGATGATCGTGGTGGGGATCCTCCTGGTCACCGGATGGTGGGACCGGATCGTGCAGTGGCTCCAGCTCCAGGTCGTCGAGGGATTCACGGTGCCGCTGTGACCGATCCCCTGAGCCGGCCGTCCGACGACCGGCAGGCCACCGCCCTGCCCATCGACCTCAATGCCCGCGAGCTCGGCCGCTGGATGTGGCGCCAGCTCACCTCGATGCGCACGGCGCTCGTGCTCCTGCTGCTGCTCGCCCTCGCCGCGATCCCGGGCTCGGTGTTCCCGCAGGAGGACATCGACTCGCTGGCGGTCTCGCAGTGGCGCGACGACCACCCTCGCCTGGCTCCGATCTGGGACCGGCTGGACCTGTTCGCGGTCTACGGCTCGCCGTGGTTCGCCGCCATCTACATCCTGCTGATGATCTCCCTGGTCGGGTGCATCATCCCGCGGCTGTTCGTCTACGCCCGCGCGCTGCGGGCCCGGCCCCCGCGGGCGCCCCGCCACCTCTCGCGGCTGCCCGAGCACACGTCGTACGCCACCGACGAGGACCCCGACGTCGTCCTCGCCCGGGCGGCGTCGGTGATCCGGCGTCGCCGCTTCCGCGTCGACTGGACGGCGGGGCAGTCCGACGCGGTCGCGGCCGAGCGCGGCCACCTCCGCGAGGCCGGCAACCTGCTCTTCCACCTGGCCGTGATCGTCGTCCTGGTCGGGGTCGCCATCGGCAGCCTGTTCGGCTACAAGGGCGGCGTCATCATGCTGAACGGCAAGGAACACGGCTTCACCAACAAGCTTCCCCTCTACGACGACTTCGCCCCGGGCAGTCTTTTCGACCCCGCCGTGATGGAGCCGTTCTCCTTCAGCATCACCGACTTCGACGTCGAGTGGATGACCGAGGGTCGGCGGGCCGGCCAGGCGCGCAAGTTCGTCGCCCACCTCGACTACGAGACCGAGCCGGGTGCGGAGACGAAGCAGTACGACCTCCGCGTCAACCACCCGCTCTCCATCGGTGGGACCGACGTCTTCCTGATCGGCCACGGCTACGCACCCGTCATCACGATCCGCGACGGCGAGGGCAACATCGCACAGACGGGTCCGAGCGTCTTCCTGCCGACCAACGCGCAGACCTTCGAGTCCTTCGGCGTGGTCAAGGCGCCCGACGCGCAGCCCACCCAGATCGGGCTCGAAGGCACCTTCTACCCGACCTTCGCGATGAGCAAGGACGCCGACGGCAACCTCAGCCTGCCGTCCTCCGCGTTCGGCAACGCGATCGACCCCCTGGTCTCGCTGCAGGTCTACACCGGTGACGTCGGCCTCGACGACGGCACAAGCGCGTCGGTCTACGTCCTCGACAAGAGCAGGGCGACCCAGCTGACCAAGGCCAACGGCCAGCCGTTCCGGATGGACCTGCGCCCCGGCGACACCGTCACCCTCCCCGACGGCTTGGGCAGCGTCACGTTCGAGGGCCTCGAGCGCTGGAACAAGATCCAGATCAGCCGCACCCCTGGCAAGCTCATCGCGCTGACAGGAGTCGTCCTCGCCCTGCTCGGACTGCTCGGGTCGCTGTTCGTGCGGCCGCGTCGGCTCTGGGTGCGCGCCCGGCGGCAGGACGACGGCACCACGCTGGTCGAGGTGGCCAGGCTGGACCGTTCCTCGGGAGGCGACCCGGAGACGGGCCGTGACGAGCTTGCTGAGATCGTGGCAGCACTGAGAGAGGCCACGAGAGAGGACCGAGAGGTACGAGCGTGAGCGACGCACAATGGGAGACCCTCAGCAACCAGGGCGTGGCGGCCGCTGGGGTCGTCTACTTCCTGGCCCTGCTGGCGTACGCCGTGCAGTGGGCGGCGCTGCGTGACGTTCCGGTCGGGCAGCCGGTGGCCGCCGGCGGCGGCGGGGTCGCCGTCGACGTACCCGACGAGCGGGTCGCGGAGCGCACCGAGATGGCGGGGCGCCTCGGCGTCCTCCTCACCGGCATCGGCGCGCTGGCCCACTTCCTCGCCCTGGTCGGACGCGGGATGGCCGCGGACCCCAACCGGGTGCCGTGGGGCAACATGTACGAGTTCACCCTCAGCGGCACCTTCGTGGTCGTCGCCCTGTTCCTCGCGACCACCGGCCGCTGGCGGCTGTCGTGGCTGGGGCCGATCGTCGTCGGGTTCGTCCTGTGCGTGCTGCTCGCCGACGTGCTGTGGCTCTACGAGCCTGTGGCCCCGCTCACCGAGGCGCTGGAGTCCTACTGGCTGGTGATCCACGTGGTCGCGGCGGTCATCGCCACCGGGGCGTTCACGCTCGGTGCCATCACGTCGATCCTCTACCTGCTCAAGGCCCGCTCCACGAAGGACAAGGGCTACCTCGCCCGCCTGCCCGAGCTGGCGACGCTGGACCGGATCTCCTACCGCATGCACGCCTTCGGGTTCCCGGTGTGGACCTTCGGCGTGCTGATCACGGGTCCGATCTGGGCGCACCAGGCCTGGTCGTCCTACTGGAACTGGGACCCCAAGGAGGTGTGGGCGTTCATCACGTGGGTGGTCTACGCCGCCTACCTCCACGCCCGCGCGACGGCGGGGTGGCGCGGCCGCAACGCCGCGCTGCTGGCACTGGTCGGCGCCGCGACGCTGTGGTTCAACTTCATCGGCATCAACTTCTTCAGCACGACGAGCCAGCACTCGTACGCCGGGGGCGCAGCCGGGACCCGGTCAGTCGTCGTCGGGCTTGCGTGGCCGGTCGAGACCGCGCAGGAAGTCGGGGTCGTCGTCGGGTCCGATCACGCGCGGACGTGACGCCTCGCCCCTGTCGAGGCGCCGCAGCGCCAGCCTGACGAGCACCCACACGACGACCGCGATGGCGGCGACGACGAGCAGGACCTTCAGCATTCCTCCAATGTAGTCGCGCAAGCCTAGGCTTGGTCCCGTGAAGGAGTTCGTGGTCTACACCGCTCTGCGGATCGTGCTGTTCATGGCGTCGTTCGGCGTCGTCGCCGGCGTGATGGCGCTGGTCTTCGACGGCCGGTTCAACCTGTTCTGGGCCGTGATCCTGGCCTTCCTCATCTCCGGGATCGCGTCCTACTACATCCTCGACCGGCAGCGTGAGGCCTTCGCCCGACGCGTCGAGAGCCGCGCCGCCAAGGCCTCGGCAGCCTTCGAGGAGCGCAAGGCGCGCGAGGACCAGGACTGAGCCTCCGCGGCGTCGGGACTAGAAACCCGTGAGGCTGTAGGGCGGGTCGCTGAGGTCGGCCATCGCCGCGAACCGGCGTACGGCGTCATCGGTGCCGTCGATCCGCCCGGCGCGTCGCAGCTGCTGCACGCCGACATCGGAGAGGTAGAGCGAGCCGAGCGTCTCGGCCGTGACCCGTACGTCGGGCTCCTCCTCGGTCCGCGACACCGCGGCCACACCGTCGCCGGCCTCGACCGCGTAGCGCCCGGCCGCGTGGCCGTGCGGGTCGTCGACCTCGAGGACGATCGTGCCGTCCGCAGCCCACGGGCGTGCCGCGAGGGCACGCGGGACGTCGAGGATGCGGAGCCAGAGGAACTCCTCGATCTCGGTGGTCTTGACCCGGTTGAGGTCCGTGAGCGCCCACGTGATCGGGTCATCGGGGTGGGCCAGGTTGAAGGTCACGGTCTTGACGCGGTCCATGCCGGCGAGGAAGGACCACAGGCCGAGCTGGGCAGCGGGGGACAGGGCGACCATCTCGTCGACCTTGACCGTGTCCTTCTCCCCGTGCTTGAAGAGCGTGAATCCGTCGACCTGACCGCCGTCGTCGAGGTGGACGGCGGCGCGGAGCTTGCGGTTGCCGCCGCCGCCGGTGAAGTCGTACGTGCCCGTGTGCATGTCCTGGTAGGGCGAGGGCCACTCCACCGAGCCGCGCTGCCTCGCATGGAAGACGTCGAAGACGCCCTTCACGTGCGGCCACGCGTCCAGCGGCTCGATGAGCTCCACGCGGCCCGGGTCGACGAACGAGCGGAACGCGAAGCCGGGTGAGGTGTCCACCTCGATGCCGCGGCGGAACGTGGCCGGACCGAAACCCCAGCGACCGTAGATCGTGGCCTCGGACGCGGTGAGCGCGGCGATCGGTACGCCCTGGGCCACGGCGTCGGACAGGTCGTCCTCGATCAGCCGGCGGAGCAGGCCTCGGCGGCGGTGGCTGGCACTGGTGGTCACGTCCGTGATCATCCGCAGTGGCACCAGCTCGCGGCCCGCGTTCAGGGTCTTGTCGAAGCTGGCGTACGTCGCCACAGGGATCGGGCCGGCGCCGAACTCGCCGGCCGGCAGCCAGGCGCCGCGTACGACCACGCGGTCGGTGCGGTAGTGGTTGACCCACCGGGTGACGAGCTCGTCCTCGGGGCGGTCCTCGCGGAAGCCCCGCAGCACGCCGTCGATCCAGCCGCGCCGCAGTGCGGTCGCCTCGTCGGACTCGTCGAAGAAGTCGAGGATGGCGAAGTCGTAGTCCACCCACCCACGCTAGTGAGCGCTCCCGCCAGGGGCCACGGGTTTTCGGCTCTGCCGAGCTCGAGCAGAGGGGATCAGCGGAGGACGAGCAGCGGAGCGGCGACGAGGACCGACCACATCAGCTCGGCAGCGCCGGTGGCGGCGAGCACCGGGATGAGGGCGGGCCCGGCAGCGCCGGCGAGGACCGCCTTCGTCGGGGCGCCGGCACGGGCCAGGAAGCCCAGGCCGAGCAGGGCCCACCAGGTGGTGGCAGCGCCGATCGCCACCACGGCGGCGGCCGACACGAGGACGAGGAAGGCGTAGAGGTAGCGGGTGCGCTCGTCACCCAGCCGCACCGCGAGGGTGTGCTTGCCGGCCACCGTGTCGGTGGGGATGTCGCGCAGGTTGTTGGCGACGAGGATGGCGCAGGCCAGGGCGCCGACGCCGACCCCGGCGTAGAGGGCTGGCCATTCCCAGGTCTCGGTCTGGACGTACGTCGTGCCGACGACCGCGACGAGCCCGAAGAAGACGAACACCATGACCTCGCCGAGCCCGAGGTAGCCGTAGGGCTTGTCGCCACCGGTGTAGAACCAGGCCGCCACGACACAGGCCAGCCCGACCGCCACCAGCCACCATGCGGTGGTGGCGGCAAGCACCAGTCCGGCCACGGCGGCGACACCGAAGGCGGCGAACGCTGCGGTCTTCACGGCCCGCGGCGTGGCCGTGCCGGAGCCGACCAGCCGCATCGGGCCGACCCGGTCGGCGTCGGTGCCGCGGATGCCGTCGGAGTAGTCGTTGGCGTAGTTGACGCCGACCTGCAGGGCGAGGCTCACGACGAGGGCGAGCAGGGCCTTCCACCACACGGCCTGGTCGACGTACGCCGCCACCCCGGTGCCGGCCAGAACGGGGGCGACGGCGGCGGGAAGGGTGCGCGGCCGGGCGCCGGCGAGCCAGTCAGCGGATGAGGTCACCGGTGGATTCTGGCAGCCCGTCGAGCGGCGACTCGCCGCCGGGCTCGGCGGGCTGGTCGACGGTCGGCGGCCCGACCGGGGCGTCCGCGTCGTCGGCGGCGTGCGCGGCCGCGTCGGCCAGCACGTCGGCCGGGACGTTGCGCTCGAGGAAGCGGCGGGCCATCGCCGTCGACGGGTGGATGGCGATCGCCGCGAAGGTGATGAGGCCGGCGATGACGAGCCAGCCGTAGGTGCTCCAGGTCATCGCCAGGAAGGTGAAGGCCGCGGGCGCCCCGACATGGCCGAGGGTGCTGCTGAGCTCGGCTGCGCCCTGGTACTCACCGCGACGGCGGGGGTCCATGAGCTCGGCCTCGAAGGTCCAGCTCGCGGCCGAGAGGTAGAGCTCCGCGCCGGTCAGCGTGACGTGGCCGAGGAAGAACAGCAGGATCGTCCACAGGCCGACGGTGTGGTGGGTCGAGAGCGTGATCACGCACGAGATGATGAAGAAGACCGTCGAGATCCGGATCGCCCGCAGCGCCGTGGTGACGTCCTTGATCCCGCGGGCCGCTGCCATCGGCAGGACGATGCACATCACGGTGTTGGTGCCGAAGAGCAGCGACAGGATCACCCACGGCGCGTCGGTCTTGTCCACCAGCCACAGCGGGATGACGACGTTGAGGATCACCTGGTTGGTCCAGAGCATCCCGCTGAAGAAGCTCGTGGCGAGCCAGCCGACGTTGCGCATCGGGCCGGGCCCGGGGACCTTGACCTTCCGCTCCTCCGCGGTCCGCATGTCGTGCTTGGCGTCGGGCAGCCGGGTGATGTTGAAGCTGTTGAACAGGAAGACGACGGATGTGAAGAGCGGCATCGCCATCAGGAGCGTCAAGGACTCGGGGCCCAAGGCGATGATGCCGAGCAACGAGCCGAGGGTGAAGCCGACGTTGAGCGCGGAGTACATGTAGGCGCGGGAGTTCACGCGCTCCTGCGGCGGCAGCACGTCGATCGTGTAGGCCCCGTGGGCGACTCCCCCGAGGGCGCCGATCACCTCCATCACGATCGCCATCGCGAGGTAGCCCTGGAAGCTTTCGATGAACGGCCAGACCGCGAACATCGCGCCCTGCCCGGCCGAGCTGATCGCCCAGCAACGCTTGGCCCCGAGGCGGTCGACGATGCGACCCATCGGGTAGGCCGCGATGAAGGAGGCGACGCCCGCGATCGTCAGACCCAGGCCCACTTGGACGACCGACAGCCCGACCACCTGGGTGAAGAACACCGCCGAGCCCGCCATGAACGTGCCCTCGCCGAGAGCGAAGAGCAGTGACTGGGTCGCCAACCTCCCCGCCAGTGGGGAGGGAGGCGTGGCCTGCTTCTTGAGGGTCGACACGATGCTCATCGCCGTCCATTGTGGGCCCTGGGTCCGACACCCGTCGCGCCAATTACGGACCGCGCGGTCGGACCGTGCGGTCGGATCGGATGGCCATGTCGAGAAGGCGCTGCCAGCTCCGTCCCGGGATCGACAGCACCCACGACACGGAGGATCGACCCATGACCCACATTCGACGCTTCGACCACGTCGGCATCACCGTCGCCGACCTCGACGCCGCCATCGACTTCTTCGTCGCCCTGGGCCTCGAGGTGGAGGGTCGTACGTTCCTCGAGGGCGAGTTCGTCGAGACCGTCTGCGGCATCCCCGGCGCCCGCACCGAGATCGCCATGCTCAAGGCCCCGGACGGGGGCGCCACGGTGGAGCTGGGCAGGTTCCGCCGCCCCGACCACCTGCCAGGTTCGCCCGCCGCGCCGTCCAACGAGCTGGGCCTGCGCAACGTCTCCTTCCAGGTCGTCGACATCGAGGGCGCCGTGGCGCTCGCAGCCGAGCGTGGCTACGGCCTGGTCGGTGGCATCGGCAGCTACGAGGACCAGTGGAAGATGGCGTACGTCCGGGGCCCCGAGGGGATCATCGTGTCGCTGGCGGAGCAGATCGGCTGAGCGTCCCCTCGTTCTTGTTGGTTGAGGAGGTCGCGCAGGCGCGCTCTCGCTGGTTGAGGAGGTCGCGCAGCGACCGTCACGAAACCCCTCTCCTGGGTCCGTCGTCCTGTTCGAGAACACTTCTCCACAGGAGCATTGGCGCAGGTCAGAGTGTCGGTGGGCTCTGGGAGGATGGACGCATGTCCACCACCACCCCGGCTCCCAGCGCACTCGCCGTGCTGGACCGTGCTCGGGCGGCGATGACCGCTCGGCGGCGGGCGGAGGTCGAGGTGCTGGAGGCTGCGTTGGTGTGGGCGCACGCCCACGTCCCGGCTGGTGAGGACGACGCCGCGGGCTGGAGGTCGGACATCATCCACACGCCTGGGTCGGCGGCGGCGTTGTTCGGGGAGCGGGCCACCCCGATCGCGGGTGACGGGACGCCGGCGGTGGCGGAGTTCGCGGTGACGGAGCTCGCCGCGGTCCTCGACATCTCGCACGAGGCGACGCTGTCCCTGGTCGGCGACGTGCTCGACCTGGCCCACCGCCTGCCACGCACCTGGGCCTTGGTCAAGGAGCTGCGGGTCCCGGTCCACCTCGGGCGGGAGGCCGCCCGGCAGTCCCGCGACCTGGACGTGGACGCAGCAGCGCATGCGGACCGGCTGCTGTCGTGGCGGCCACGGCGGCTGAACCCGCACCGGGTGGGGGTGCTGGTCCACGAGGCCCGCCTGTACGCCGACCCGGACCGGGCCATCGCGGACCACGATCAGGCGTTGGCGTCGCGTCGGGTGGAGGTGCACCACGAGGAAGGTGCGCCCGGCTCGTCGGAGGTGTTCATGACCCTCGACACCGCGGATGCGGCCGCGTTCGACTCGACGGTGTCCACGATGGCCGCCACCATGCGCGCCCTGGGTCATCCCGGGGACCTCGGCGTCTGCCGGGCGCACGCGGTGGGGGTGCTCGCGGACCCGCAGCAGGCCCTCGACCTGCTGGCCGCTGCCGACATCGCCGACCCCGACCGACCCCTCGACCCGGACCACGACCCCGCGGTCTGTTTCGCCGAGGACGCCGCCTACGCCACCCCCACCCCCTTCCGCGGCAGTAATGGTGCCGGTGAGGCGGTCGTCGTCTTCCACGTCACCGACCGCGACCTCCTCGACCCCGACGGCAGCGGGTTGCTGCGTCGGGACGGGGTGGCCCGCTCCCCGAGGCTCGGCCCGGTGCTCACCAGCCGGTTGCACTCGTGGCTGCTGACCGCCGGCACGGTGACCATCAAGCCCGTCCTCGACATCCAGGCGATGCCCGCGGTGGACCAGCACGACCCGCCGGCCCGGATGGCCGAGGCCGTCCGGCTCCGCGACGAGACCTGTGTCTACCCCCGCTGCGGCCGCCGAGCGGAGGTCTGCGACCTCGACCACATCGACGAATACATCCCCCTCGACCAGGGCGGCCCACCCGGCCAGACGCATCCCGACAACCTCGCCCCGCTGTGCCGGCGGCACCACCGCGCCAAGACCTTCGCCCACTTCAGCTACCGACGCCTGGCGGATGGGTCGTACGAGTGGACCCTGCCCACCGGCACCCAGGTCACCACCGACCCGAACATGCCGCGCCCCGCACCACCACCCAGACGTCGACGAACCTGACCGCCCCAAAGCCCGACACCACCAAGGTGATCGGGCCACAGGCACGCCGCTGGACGTGATGGGCAGCTCCAGCCTCCGTCACGGGCCGCTTCCGGCGACAGCGGTCCGCCGCTGGCCTCTCGCTTGCTCCTCGCGAACACCGTGACGACGCCTGTCCATCGACATCAAACGCCGTGCCACGATGGACCGGCACGAGCCTCCAACCGGACGGCAGAGGCCGTCCGGCTCCGCTACGAGACCTGTGTCTATCCCGCTGCGGGCGACGCTCCGAGGTCTGCGACCTCGACCACATCGACGAAACATCCCGATGGACCAGGGCGGCCCGCCCGGCCAGACCCACCCCGACGACCTCGGTAGTGGCTAATACAGCCCCTAGACATGCCATGAAGGGACGCCGTGTTCCCGCGCGCTGCTTTAGGCTCCTCCTAAAGGGGGAGTCGATGACTGTTCAAGACTCGAATGAGCCGCTCACGGGCGTGGTGGTAGATGAGGGCCAAGGGCCTTCCAACGAATCGGTTTACGTCTGCAGGGTCGCGATCGCCGCAATCCGGTTACCCGAGGAGACATCGCCGATGTTCGTGGGGGCGGAGGCCCGAACGTTGTCGGCAGAGGTTGAGAAGAAGTTGCGGGAGGCACTGTCGGCGGACACTCGGGTGTCCGAGGTTTACCCCGCCCAAGACGCATTCGACGTGGACAACGCGCGAACGCGGACCCTGTACGAGTTCGATCCCGAAGCGGAGAACCTGCTCGACTCCCTCGGCTCCTTCCAGGGACTGACTCTCAACTCCACGATCCTCTTCCGCGTTCGGATTCCTGAGAAGAACCAGCCAAAGTACCGGAGCATGGACGACGTGCCTGCTGACGAGTATCTGGTTGCGTGGAACGGCTTGGCGCTAGCAGTTCAGTGGGATCAGTCGAGCCCGCGCGCGACGGGGTCGGGAGGTCATGTCGTGCTGGAGATCTTGGAGAGCGTTGGCGAGTCTGCTGGCTACCCGGTAGTGGTCCTGGTCTGCTCGCCTGGGTGCCTGCACCGCTTCGTACATGCGGACTTCGTGACGTTCGAGTTGCTCGAAGATCCCCCAGACCACTTTCACGTCGCGGGAGAAACGCCCGTCGGCAGCACCGTCGTGACTCCGTACTCGCGCGAAGCCGATGATCAACGCAACTTGCTCCGGACCTTTTCCCGCGTCGCCTCGCCTCTGCTCAATTTCGCCGAGGCAAAGGCGAGTTCCGATGTCATCCATTACTTGGCGGATAGTGCGAAGCGCGACTCTGCGGCAATGCTGTCCAACTCCTATGAGTGGGCCGCTCGCCGGCGCTTGCCAGACGTTCGAGGATGGATCTCTGATCTATGGGCCATGCGTGGTTCGCGTCGCGAAACACGACAACTCATCGCTGGAATTTGGCTTGCGCTCGCCGTGATTGACTCGCATCTGGGCCCCTTCCAACGAATCCACGCACACTTTCTTGAAGTCCTGCAGTCTCGGGGTCTCGCCGAGGTCCAAGACTTCCTAGACGCAGGAGAGGAGTCGATCAGTTCGATGAACCTCACCGGGGTCCGCGCTTCACTGCAGGAGACCTCAAGTCGACTTGAGGGCCGACTTCTGGTCGCGGCCACATTCGCTGGGGCCGTTGCGGCGATGGGAGGCGCGGCCATTGCCGCGCTCTTGACTTGAATTAACAACGAGACTCGGTTGGTCTGAGGGGTTGTCGCCAGCCGGGGCGGGTGGGGTGCTCCCGGGTCGCGCGCGGCCCAGTCAGACGTGGCACCGCCACGCTGACCAACGATCCGCCGCCGGCGCCTACTGCCGCTCGCCCTCCTCCTCCTCGCCCCCACCCCGTCCCTCAGCCATCCGCCGCGTGTCCCTGGCAATGCGGTCCGCCCGGCGACGCTCGAACAGCAGGATGGCGACGACGACCCCGGCCATCACGAGGATGGTCACGACGAGCCTGAACGCGTCCATGCCCCCACCATGGCACGCAGGTTCTGTGCGTGGGCGCCGACGCCGAGCCTCAGGCCCCCGGCACCACCCGGAGATCCCGGTCGGCTCCGTCGCCGAGGGCGCGGAGGGCCTCCTGGTAGCCCTCGCTATCGTGTGCTGCGACCGCGGCCCCCACCGACTCGAACTCGATGACCACGGTGCGGGTCGACTCGCCCTTCTCGAAGGTGACTGCCGGGTTCCCGCGCGCGAGGAATCGGCCACCGGCACCGCGCAGGGCCGGCCCGGCGAGCTCGGCGTACGCCGCCACCTTGTCGGCGTCGTGCACGGTCTTGTAGACGCAGATCCAGTACGCACTCTGGCGCCGACACTACGACGTGCGCCAGCCGTCAGACCGGCGAGCCGTGCCCTGCGAGATAGCGCTCCGCGCCGCGCGCGGCCGGAGCCATCGTGAGGGTCGAGACCACCACGATCGCCGCGATCGCGAGCCAGCCGATCGAGCCGTGCTCCATCGCGAGGTAGGTGTACAGCGCGGGCGCCCACACGGAGCCGAGCGTGCCGCCGATGTGGGCTGCGCCTTGGTACTCCGCACGCTGGTCGGCATCGGTCAGCTCGGACATGAAGCCCCAGTGGCCGGCGGACTGGAAGAGCTCGGCGCCGGTGACGGTGACGTGGCCGAGCCACACCAGGAAGATCGTCAGCCAGCCCATCGTGTCGTGCGTGACCAGCACGATCGCGCAGGAGAGGACGAAGAAGCCGGCCGAGATGTACGACGCGCGCAGCGAGCGCGCGACCGAGTCGACCCCTCGCGCGGCGGCGACCTGCAGCAGCACCGCCATCACGGTGTTGGTGCCGAACAGCCAAGCCAGCAGCACCCGCGGTGCGTCGGTCTCCTCGACCAGCCAGAGGGGGATCACGATGTTGAGCAGCACCTGGTTGGTGCCGAGCACCCCGTCGCCGGTCATCAGCGCGAGGAAGGCGCGGTTCTTCAGCGCAGCGGGCTTGATCACCGCGTCGTCGGTGTGGGCGGGCTTGTGCTTCGCGGCCGGGTCCGGCAGCCGGGTGATCCAGTAGGTGTTCGCCAGCAGGATCAGGCCCGTCAGGATCGGCACGCTCCGCACGACGGCGTCACTGTTGGTGGCCAGCGCGAGGCCGCCGATCAACGCGCCGACGGTGAACCCGATGTTGAGCGCCGCCCGCATGAACGCCTGGGACTGGACGCGCTCCTCCCGGGTGAAGATGTCGATCGTGTAGGCGCCTCGACCGCTCCACCCGGCCTGGCTGACCACCTCGAGCACGACCATCATCGCGAGGTATGCCACGAACCCGTGGATGAACGGCCACACGAGGTAGAGCAGCGCGGTGAGGAAGGCGCTGATCGCCCAGATGCGCTTGGTGCCCACCCGGTCCGCCAGCTTGCCGGCCGGCACGGCGAAGAAGAACGACACCAGCCCGGCGACGGTCAGGCCGATGCCGACCTGGGCCGCGGAGAGGCCGACGATCTGCGTGAAGAAGACGGCCGACCCGGTGATGAACGTGCCCTCGCCGACCGCGAAGAGGATCGACTGGACCGACAGCGACCGGGCCAGGGGGCTCGGCGGCAGCTGACGCTGCCACCACGACTGCGGAGTCTTCTCCGTGGTTGTCTCCGTCCGTTCCATCGCGCCCATGGTGGCAGAGCCGCTAGCGTGCGTCGTGTGAGTTTCCTCCGGCCATCGGACGAGCCCTCGGTCGCTGTCAGGCAGCTGACGCGGTGGCTCGAGGCCGACAACCCCGATCCGCTGCTGATCGAGACCTCCGGGTCCACCGGCAAGCCGAAGGGCGTCGTGATCCCCCGGCGCGCCGTGCTGGCCAGCGTCCAGGCCTCGGCTCGCCGCCTGGAGGAGCCCGGCCGCTGGCTTCTGGCCCTGCCGTCGTCGTACGTCGCGGGCGTGCAGGTGATCGTCCGGTCGCTGGTCGCCGGCTTCGAGCCGATCGTCGTGGACGGTCTCGACGTCGGCCGTGCCGCCGCCTCCGACCACACCGACACCCCGGTCAACGTGTCACTGGTGCCGACCCAGCTGCACCGCATCATGGGCGACCCGGAGCAGCTCACCGCGCTCGCGCGCTGCCACACCGTGCTCGTGGGTGGCGGGGCACTGGACCGCGAGGTCCGGCGCCGCGCCGAGGAGCACGGCGTCAACGTGGTGACCACCTACGGCTCCTCGGAGACATCAGGCGGCTGCGTCTACGACGGCGTGCCCCTCGACGGCGTCGCCGTCTCGCTCGGCGACGGAGGTCGCGTCCGGGTCGCCGGCCCGACCCTCTTCAGTCACTACGACAACGACCCGGCCCTCACCGCGGAGACCGTGGTCGACGGCTGGTTCCTGACCTCCGACGCGGGTCGCATCGACGAGGACGGCAGGCTCGAGATCCTCGGCCGCATCGACGACGTCGTGATCAGTGGTGGCGTGAAGATCCCCTTCGAGACGGTCGCCGAGCGGCTGCGGCAGCACCTGATGGTCGACCAGGCCGAGGTCTTCGGCCTGCCCGACGTCGAGTGGGGCCAGCGCCTGGTCGCCGTGGTGGTGGGCACCGCCAACGACGCCGAGCTGCGTGACTGGATCAGCATGGTGCACCCGCGGTCGTGGGCGCCCCGCGAGTTCGTACGGGCCCAGAGCCTCCCGCTGCTGCCCAACGGCAAGGTCGACCGGCAGGCCATCCAGGCCGGCCTGTGATCCACGTCTTCTCCATCCCGCTTCGCACCCGTTTCCGAGGGATCACCGTCCGCGAGGGCGTCCTGCTGCGCGGCGACGCCGGGTGGGGGGAGTGGTCGCCGTTCCTGGAGTACGACGACGCCACCGCGCGTCCGTGGCTGGCGTGCGCGCGCGAGGCTGCGGACGTGGGCTGGCCCGAGCCCGTGCGCGACCGCATCCCAGTCAACGTCACCGTCCCCTCGACCGACCCCCAGCGGGCGCACGACATCGTGCGCGCCGGCGGCTGCCGCACCGCGAAGGTCAAGGTCGCCGAGCGCGGCCAGACCCTCGCCGACGACGTGGCGCGCGTCGAGGCCGTACGCGACGCGCTGGGGCCGGACGGCCTCGTCCGGGTGGACGCCAACGGTGCCTGGGACGTCGAGGAGGCCGTCCGGGCCATCGGTGCCCTCGACCGCGCAGCCGGCGGCCTGGAGTACGTCGAGCAGCCGGTCGCCTCGGTCGAGGACCTCGCGGTCGTACGCCGCCGCGTCCAGGTGCCGATCGCCGCTGACGAGTCCATCCGGCGCGCCGACGACCCCTACCGCGTCCGCGACCTCGAGGCCGCCGACATCGCCGTGCTCAAGGTCCAGCCACTCGGCGGGGTCCGTGCCTGCCTGCGGATCGCCGAGGACATCGGGGTGCCCGTCGTGGTCTCCAGCGCCGTCGAGTCGAGCGTGGGCATCGCGGCCGGGGTCGCCCTCGCGGCCGCCCTGCCCGAGCTGCACCACGCGTGCGGCCTGGCCACGGTGCAGCTGCTCACCGACGACGTCGCCGTCGAGCCGATGCTGCCCGCCGACGGGATGTTGCCGGTCACCCGACCCGAGGTCGACGAGGCGGCACTCGCCCGGCTGGCCGCCGACGACGAGCGGGTCACCCACTGGCGTCGGCGGCTGGAGGCGGTAGGGCAGGATCGGGCGTCGTGAACCCCTCGACCGAGCTCGCGCGGGCCGTGGTGACCGCGCTGCGCGGCGCCGGCGTGCGCGAGACCGTGCTCGCTCCCGGGTCGCGCAACGCTCCGCTGTCCTTCGCCCTGTACGACGTCGCGGCGGCAGGAGGCATCCGTCTGCACACCAGGATCGACGAGCGCACAGCGGCCTTCCTGGCGCTGGGCCTGGCGAAGGTCAGCGGCCGCGCCGCAGCCGTGGTCTGCACCTCCGGCACCGCGGTCGCCAACCTGGTTCCGGCAGTGGTCGAGGCAGCCCACGCCGGGGTGCCGCTCCTGGTGGTCACGGCGGACCGTCCCGCCCGTCTGCGCGGCACCGGTGCCAACCAGACCACCGACCAGGTCGGCATCTTCGGGTCCTTCGCGCCGAGCCTCGACGTCGCGGCTCCTGACCTGGCGGCGCTGCTCGCCTTCCTCCGCCAGCACGACGGTCGACGACCCGTGCACCTCAACGTCCAGCTCGACGACCCGCTGCTGCCGGACGACACGTGGGACGGGGGAGAGGTGCCAGAGTGGGCGGCCACCCTCGCGCGCCCCATGAAGAGGGAGGTCCTCACCGCCGGGCCACGCACTGTCGTTGTCGCGGGCGACGACGCCGGCCCTCCGGCACGGGTGCTCGCGGAGAGGGCCGGGTGGCCGCTCCTCGCGGAGCCGTCCAGCGGCTGCCGCACCGGAGACAGCGTCATCCGCACCTATCGCCTCCTGCTCGCGGGGGAGCTCGGCCACCAGGTCGAGCGTGTCGTGGTCTTCGGCCACCCGACGTTGTCGCGGCCGGTCTCCCGGCTCCTGGGCCGCGACGACGTCGAGGTGGTCTCGGTGCGCCACCGCGGCATCTGGACCGACCGTCCGTTCGCCGTCGCCCGCGAGGTCGACCAGGTCGACGTGCGAGGCCCGGACGATCCCGCATGGTCCGACTCCTGGCGCGACGCCGACCGGGCGCTGTCGCGGCAGCTCGACCGGCTCCTCGCCGCCGAGCCCGACCTCACGCCGTACGAGGTGGCGCGCGCGGTGAGCCGGGCTGTCCCGCCGCGCGGGATGCTGTTCGTCGGCGCCTCCAACCCGATCCGCGACCTGGACCTGATGGTCGCGCGCTACGACGTCGGCGGGCGCCGCAAGGTGATCGCCAACCGCGGGTTGGCCGGCATCGACGGCACCGTCAGCTCGGCGATCGGCGCCGCGCTCGGCCGGCCGCAGTCGTCCCGCGCGATCGCGCTGCTGGGCGACGTGACCTTCCTGCACGACACCACCGGCCTGGTGCTCGGTCCGCGCGAGGCGCGCCCGGACCTCACCATCGTCGTGGTCAACGACGACGGCGGCTCGATCTTCGCCACCCTCGAGCAGGGGGCGCCGGAGTACGCCGACAGGTTCGACACGCTCTTCGGCACCCCGCACGGCGTCGACGTGGCCAGCCTCTGCGCGGCGGTCCGCGTCCCCCACCTGCAGGTCACCAGCCTGCCGGAGCTGGAGCAGGCCTTGGCCTCGCCCAACGGCGGCCTCGAGGTCGTCGAGGCGCGGGTGCGCCGCGACAACCGAGCCGAGCTGGACAAAAGGATCCGCGCGCTGACCCGGTGAGGGTCAGCGCGCGGACCGCGTGCTTGGAGCGTGGATCAGGAGACGGGGGTCTCCCAGACGCGCACCCAGTCGACGTACATGTGCTGGGGGAGCTTCTTGTCCGACATCTCGAGCGCCTCGTAGTCCGACGCGAGCAGGCTCAGGATGAGGTACTGCTGCTCCTTGGAGACGCGGGCCGACGTGCGCCAGGTCTCCTTGCCGTCGATGCGGAAGATGATGACGTTGGGCGTCCACTGGACCGAGAACACGTGGTAGTTCTTCGACCAGCCGTCGCGCTTGTTCTTGAGGAACGACGTCGAGTCCTTGATCCAGGAGCCGGTCTTGATCAGGCGCTTGCCCTTGTACCAGTGGATGAAGCTGGTCAGGCCGCCCTGCGGGTGCTTGTCGCCGAAGTACTCGATGACGTCGATCTCGTGGCCGTCGGAGTGCGGGCCGTTCTCGTTGGTCGGCTGCGACCAGAAGCTGGCGTGCTGGCCCTGGAGCTTGTGCATCTTGATGCGGGCCGCGGCAACGCCGTACTTGAAGCTGAAGCCGCCATTGGTGCCGACGTGGCCGTTGAGGCGGTAGCTGATCTTCCTGGTCTCCGTGCGGGAGCGCGCCTTGCACTTGCCCTTGCGGGAGCGGTCCTTGATCACGCTGAGACGGAGCGCACCGCCGGTGACCTTGACGGCCTTCGGGCTGCCCTTGGAGCAGTAGCGCTTGCTGGTGGGCTCGTAGTCCTGGCCGCGCATGTTCCAGGTGGGGCTGAGCGTGCTGCCGGAGAACTCGTCGGTGAAGGTGGGGGTCAGCCAGCGGGAGGTGTCCGCGGTCTTGCTCTTGATCGCCTTGAGGCCCTGCTGCTTCATCGCGGTGACGCGGTAGGTGAGCGGGAGACCGTTCTTGGAGATCCGCGCCGAGAAGTTGGCTCGGCCGGACTTCTCCTGCTTGGCCGTCCCCACCTTCTTCCACGAGGAGCCGTTGAGCTGCTCGAGGACGACCTTCCTGCCGACCTTGACCGGCTTGATGGTCGCGGTCACGGCGGCCTTCGCCGAGTTGGCACTGGCGGTGCCCCGACCCTGCTGGACGATCTGGGGGAGCACCTCCAGCGAGATCCTCTGGCCAGCCTTCTCGGTCACCGACGTCGACGCGGCGCGTGCCGCGGAATCAGTGGCCGAGCCGGTCTCGGTCGTGAAGAGCAGGGACGCGGGCAGGAGCAGCGTGGCGACGCTCCCTGCAAGCACGCGGCGTGCAGACATGTGAACTCTCTTCGTCTCGGGTTCGGTTTGCTTTCCCCCAGGGCACTCCACCCGTCGGAGGCAACACCACCATAACCACGCATCCCACCGGTGTCCGATTCGACGTGCCTAGTCTGGACCCCATGCGGATCACGAAGTTCGGCCATGCGTGCGTGCGGATCCAGACCGACGGAGGCGTGACGGTCCTCGACCCCGGCGTGTACACCGATGCGAGCGCGCTGGACGCTGCGGACGCCGTACTGATCACGCACGAGCACCCCGACCATGTCCATCCCGAGCACCTGCGCGGGACCGATGCACCGATCTGGACCATCGCCGCGGTCGAGCGGCTGCTGCGGGACCAGGCCCCGGACGTCGCCGAGCGGGTCACCGTCGTCCGCCCCGGCGACCGGCTCGAGATCGCCGGTGCCTCGGTCGAGGTGGTCGGGGAGAAGCACGCGGTCATCCACCCCGACTACGACCGGTTCGACAACTCGGGCTACGTGCTGGAGGCCGACGGCACCAGCGTCTACCACCCCGGCGACGCGCTGACCCCGCCAGGCCGCCCCGTCGACGTCCTGCTGGCGCCGGTGAGCGCCCCGTGGCTCAAGGTCGGCGAGGCCATCGACTTCGTGCGCGAGGTGGCGGCGCCGACGTCGCTGGCCATCCACGACCGTGTCTACAGCGACATCGGCCTCAAGATGGTCGAGGCCCACATGGCCAACCTGCTGCCGGACGGCCAGGCCTTCGAACGCCGCGAGCCCGGCCAGGACCTGTAGGAGGTCCTCAGCCGGCCTCGAGGGCGTCGCGCACCGGCACGTACTTCGCCTGCGACTCGGCGAGCTCGGCCTCCGGGTCCGAGCTCGCGACGATGCCGCAGCCGGCGAAGAGGCGTACGCCGCCGGCGGTGACCATCGCCGAGCGCAGCGCTATCCCCCACTCGCCGTCGCCGGAGGCGTCCATCCAGCCCACCGGACCGGCGTAGCGGTCCCGCGTCATCCCCTCGATCTCCGCGATCAGCGCGACCGCGGCAGGGGTGGGGGTGCCGCCGACGGCTGCCGAGGGGTGCAGCGACTCGGCCAGCTGCAGCGAGCTCGCCATGTCGTGCACCACGCCGTTCACGTCGGTGGCGAGGTGCATGACGTTGGGCAGGTGGAGCACGAACGGTGCCTCGGGGACGTTCATCGAGGAGCAGTGCGGCTCGAGGGCGTCGGCGACCGAGCGCACGGCGTACTCGTGCTCCTCGAGGTCCTTCGACGACCGGGCCAGGGTCGCAGCGAGCGCCAGGTCGCGCTCGTCGTCGCCCGTACGCCGGATGGTGCCGGCGAGCACGCGGGAGGTCACCAGGCCGCGCTCGCGTCGCACGAGCATCTCGGGGGTGGCGCCGAAGAGGCCGTCGACGTGGAAGGTCCAGCACATCTCGTACTGGTCGGCCAGGCGGCGCAGCGGCCACCGGACGTCCAGCGGCTCGTCGGTGCTGGCGATCAGGTCGCGTGCCAGCACGACCTTCTCCAGGTCGCCGGCCGCGATCCGGCCGACCGCCTCGGCGACGACCGACATCCACTCCTCGCCGTTGCGGGCACCGTCGGAGAAGGTCAGTCCGGCGGGAGGGGAGGGCGGCGCAGCCGGCGCGAGGGTCGGGGCATCGACGGAGACGGTGGTCAGCCAGGTGCGGTCGCCGCGGCGGCCCACGACGACCTGGGGGATCACGAGCACCGAGTCGCCCGGCTCGTCGGCGAACGCGAACGCACCGAAGCAGACCAGACCGGTGCCGGGCTCGCCCACCCGGTCGTCGACCTCGGCGCGAGCCACGGTCTCCGACCACCACTTCCCGGCGTCGCTGAAGCGGGTGTGCCCGGCGGTGTCCAGGCGGGCGGCGACGCCCCACCCGACCAGTCCCTGTCCCCGGCGCAGCCAGCTGACCGGGTCCTGGTCGGGGAGCAGGTCGAGGAGGGGGAGATCCGCCAGGTCCACGGGGACGGTGCGCACGACGAGGGGTGCGGTGGAGGCGGACGCGGGGGTCGTCACGAGGGGGGAGCCTACGCGGGGTGGCGCAGCCGGGTGACGACAGATCGGGCAAACGGCGAACAGGACCGGCGTCGGTCCCATAAGTTGCGGCCGTACACGAAGGACGTAGGGAGGCGCAAGTGCCTGTTCAGGAATCGCCGCTCGTGCGGCTGCAGCGCCACGCCCTCGACCGTGCCCTCGAGGTGGCGGCGGTGGAGCGGCGTGGCCAGTCGTGGGCTTCGCTGACCTGGAACGAGCTCTATCGCCGCGTCATCGACGGCGCCGCCGGGATGATCGAGGCCGGCGTCAACCCCGGTCAGGTCGTCGTGATCCGGGTCCCCACCGGCATCCGCCAGCTCGAGCTCGAGCTCGCCACGCGAGTGGCCGGCGCCGTGCCGCTCCTGCTGCCCGAGCACATGGACGTCGGTGAGGTGGGCCAGCTCCTCGACGGCGTCCAGGTGCGCCTCGTGATCGTCGACCACGAGAGCCGACTGGCCCTGTTGCGTCGCGCCGGCCTCGCCGAGTCCCAGCTGTTCGAGTGCGACGACAGGTCGTGGGAGCGGTTGCGCGGCATGGGTCTCGAGCGCCGCAAGCGGCAGCCCGACGTGCTCGACTGGGTGGCCTCCGCGCGTGCCGGGGCGCCGTCCGCCGCCGTGCTGGGCCTGCCTCGCGAGAAGAGCATGGCGTGGCTCGTCCGTCCCGAGTCGTCCGGCACCCTGGCCGACCTCCGGGCCGACGACGTCGTGCTGCTGACGGGGGAGGCCACCGACCGGTTCACGACCGTCGTCCGCGACGCCCACGTGACCGCGGGCTGCACGCTGGCCTGGGTGGAGACGCCCGACCTGCTGGAGGACGCGCTCGCCCACGTCTCGCCCACGCACGTCCTTCTCGACCACGCCACCGCGAAGGTGCTGGAGGACCTGCTCGAGGCCGGCACGGTCGACGGAGCCCCGTGGCACGACTCTCCTCGGGAGGTCCTCGAGGCCACGTCGGCGCGCGTCGCCGAGGCGAGGCTCAGCTCGCGCACCAAGAAGCTCGCCGCGGACGTGACGGCGCTGGAGCCCTGGTGGGGTGGACGCCTCCGGGTGCTCGTCCTGGACACGCGCGTCAACCGGACCATCAGCGGCCTGGCCACGACGCTGGGCTTCAAGCTCGGCCGCATCGCGCACCACCCGGCCGTCAAGCTCGACCTCGCGCGGGAGCACGCGGTCGTGCCCGTCCCCTCCCCGCCGGTCGTCGAGGTCGACGCGGAGCTGCTGCCGCGTCGCGGGCGTGCCGGGGCTGACCTGGACGCCGCCTTCTCCCTGGCAGGGAGCTAGACCGGTCGCGCACCGTGCTCAGGAGCGGTAGACGATCACCTTGTCGCCGAGGCGCACCTGGTCGAAGAGCCACGCGACCGCTGCCCGGTCGCGCACGTTGACGCACCCGTGCGATGCCCCGTTGTAGCCGTTGGCAGCGAAGTCGGGGGAGTAGTGCACCGCCTGCCCGCCGGAGAAGAACATCGCGAACGGCATCGGGGTGTCGTAGAGGCTCGAGACGTGGTCGCGCGACTTGCGGAAGACCGTGAAGGCGCCCTCCCGCGTCGGCAGCTCGTCGGAGCCGAAGCGCACCTCGACGGTCCGGTGCACGACTCCGCCGACCACCCAGCGCAGCGAGCGCGACGTCTTGTCCACGCACATCGCCCGGCCGGTGACGCAGCGCGGGTCGAGGGCGGGTCCGGCGGGGACGATGTTGAAGAGCTCGGCCCTCGTGGGCTCGCGCGTCATCTCCTTGAGCCGGGAGAGCGTACGGCGGTCGACCTCGCCGGTCACCGGGATCTTCCGCCTGGCCTGGAAGCCCTGCACCGCCTTGACCGTGGAGCGGCCGTAGCGCCCGGTGACCGAACCCTCGAACCAGCGCACCTGCTTGAGGCGGGCCTGGACCTGGCGTACCCACATGCCGGTGTCGCCGCGCTCGAGGAGGGCGGGGCCGGGGGTGTAGACGTTGTGGAGCGCCTCCGGCGTGGGCTCGGTGGTGAGCGCCACGATCCTGGACCACGTGCGCTCGTCGACCACGCCGTCAGCGGTCCAGCCGCGGCGTCGCTGGAAGGTGGCGACCCCGGCCCGGGTCTCCTCGTCGAAGCGGCCGGTCACGACCTCGGAGTGCAGCTCGAGCTGGTGGAGCCGGCTCTGGAGCACGCGTACGCGCCACCCGGTGTCGCCGGGGCGCATCGGCGTGAACTCGGCGCGGGCCGCGGACGAGGTGGTGGGCGCTGCGGCCGAAGCCGTGCTCGCCACTGCTGCGAGTCCGGTCGTCGCACACAGCAGTGCCAGGAGCAGCGCGATCGCGCGAGGTGACGTGCGTGGTGCGTGTCGTGGTGCGTGTCGTGGTGCGTGGCGGCGTGGCATGTCGATCCTCCCCCGGGAAGCCGTCGGCTCCTCGATTGTAAGGACGTGCTCGGACACCCCGCGTTGCACCAACCGGGGTTCGGACGCCTACGCTCGCGGCGTGGCCCGCGCTGACCTGGACAAGCAACCCTCCGACGTCCGTCGCATGTTCGACACGGTCGCCAAGCGCTACGACTTGACCAACGACCTGATGACGGCCGGGATCCAGCGCAGCTGGCGCCGGTCGATGGTCGACGCCGTCGCGCCGCGCCGGGGCGACCTGGTCCTGGACCTGGCCGCCGGCACCGGGTGCTCCAGCGAGCCCTTCGCCGCCCGCGGCGCGACCGCCGTCCCGTGCGACTTCTCCGTCGGGATGCTGCGCCAGGGGAAGAAGGACCGCCCGGGCCTGCCGTTCGTCGCCGGCGACGGCACGCGCCTGCCCTTCCTCGACGACACCTTCGATGCGGTCACGATCTCCTACGGCCTGCGCAACTTCGTGGACCCTGTGGCCGGACTCAAGGAGATGCACCGGGTCACCCGCCCCGGGGGCCGGCTGGTCGTCTGCGAGTTCAGCCGCCCGGTCAACGCCGCGCTGCGCACCGTCTACCTCGACGGCTTCATGCGCGCCCTGCCACGGATCGCCTCCCTGACCGCCAGCGCGGCCGACGCCTACGTCTACCTCGCCGAGTCGATCCTCGCCTGGCCCGACCAGCCCGGGTTGGCTGGGATGCTCTCCGACGCGGGGTGGCAGCAGCCCGAGTGGCGCAACCTCACCGGCGGGATCGTCGCGCTGCACCGCGCCACTGCCTGAGGCATTCGTCGCCGAATTAGGGCACGTCCACATTGCCTAAATGTGCAGGTCAGGGGCGCGAACGCGGTCCAGACCCCGACGTGACGCACGCCGCACCGGAGTCCTAGACTGTGGCCCGCGCCACTCGTGAAGCCATTCACAAGGTCACATGCCTTCACCCTCAATCGGGGCGCAGGTCCACGGAAGGGAAGCGATGGAGCTCTACACGCCGATCCTGGCGCTGGCACTCATCGCGACGGGCTTCGCGGTCTTCTCCGTGATCATGAGCGCCGTCGTGGGTCCCAAGCGCTACAACCGGGCGAAGCTCGACTCCTACGAGTGCGGCATCGAACCCACTCCGCAGCCGGTCGGCGGCGGCCGGTTCCCGGTGAAGTACTTCATCACCGCCATGCTCTTCATCGTCTTCGACATCGAGATCATCTTCCTCTACCCCTGGGCCGTCCACTTCGACGCGATGCGCCTATTCGGCCTCGTGGAGATGGTCCTGTTCATCGCCACTGTCTTTGTCGCGTACGCCTACGTATGGCGCCGCGGCGGACTCGACTGGGACTGAGGGAGTTCTGAAATGGGTCTCGAAGAGAAGCTCCCCAGCGGCGTCCTGCTGACCACGGTCGAGGGCGTCGCCGGCTACATGCGCAAGGCCTCGTTCTGGCCCGCGACGTTCGGCCTCGCCTGCTGCGCCATCGAGATGATGACCACGGGTGCGCCGAAGTACGACCTCGCCCGCTTCGGCATGGAGGTCTTCCGCGCCAGCCCGCGCCAGGCCGACCTGATGATCGTCGCCGGCCGGGTCAGCCAGAAGATGGCCCCCGTCCTGCGCCAGATCTACGACCAGATGCCCGAGCCCAAGTGGGTCCTCGCGATGGGCGTGTGCGCCTCGTCGGGCGGCATGTTCAACAACTACGCCATCGTGCAGGGCGTGGACCACGTCGTGCCAGTCGACATGTACCTCCCCGGCTGCCCGCCACGCCCGGAGATGCTCATCGACGCGATCCTCAAGCTGCACGACCAGGTCCAGCACACCAAGCTGGGCGTCAACCGCCGCAACGAGATCGCCGAGCTCGAGACCAACGCGCTGCGCGCCCTGCCCACCTCGGAGATGAAGGGCCTGCTGCGATGAACACCCCACGAAACCAAATGGCTCCCCCGCTGCGCTCCTCCGCCACACGCTTCCGCAGGGACCCCGTATGAGCGACGACAAGACCGATGCCAACAAGGCGGCGCGTCCCGCCGAGGAGCGCAACCTCGAGGCGGCGAAGGACAAGACCGGCACCCCCAGCGGCGTCGAGCAGCCCGCCCCCGAGCAGTCCCCGGAGAACGTCCCGGCCCCCACGGGCGAGGTGCGCTCGGTCGGGGTGCGCCACGGCATGTTCGGCACGTCGGGCACCGGCGACACCTCCGGCTACGGCGGTCTCGTCGCGGCCAAGGTGTTCCCCGCCCCGTCGCAGAAGCCCTACGGCGGCTGGTTCGACGAGGTCTCCGGCGCCCTCGAGGCGCGGCTGGAGGCCACCGAGCTCACCACGGCCATCGAGAGCGTGGTGGTCCACCGCGGCGAGATCACCTTCCACGTCCGCCGCGAGGACCTGCCCTTCGTGGCACAGATGCTGCGTGACGACGAGGCCCTGCGCTTCGAGCTCTGCTCGGGCGTGAGCGGGGTGCACTACCCCGACGACGCCGGCCGCGAGCTGCACGCCGTCTACCACTTCACGTCGATGACCCACAACCGGCGCATCCGGGTCGAGGTCACCGCCCCGGACAGCGACCCGCACATCCCCAGCCTGGTGAGCATCTACCCCACCCTCGACTGGCACGAGCGCGAGACCTACGACATGTTCGGGCTGATCTTCGACGGCCACCCCGCCCTCACCCGAGTCCTCATGCCCGACGACTGGCCGGGCCACCCGCAGCGCAAGGACTACCCCTTGGGCGGCATCCCCGTCGAGTACAAGGGCGCCAGCATCCCTCCGCCCGACCAGCGCAGGAGCTACAACTGATGAGCACTGCAGACCAGCAGGACTTCTACGCCGCACCTGGCGAGACCAGCCAGGGCCGCGTCTTCACCGTCACCGGCCAGGACTGGGACTCGGTCACCCAGAGCATCGGCGAGTCCGCCGAGGAGCGGGTCGTGGTCAACATGGGCCCGCAGCACCCGTCCACCCATGGCGTGCTCCGGCTGATCCTCGAGCTCGAGGGCGAGACGGTCACCGAGGCGCGCTGCGGCATCGGCTACCTGCACACCGGCATCGAGAAGAACATGGAGTACCGCTCCTGGGTGCAGGGCGTGACCTTCTGCACCCGCATGGACTACCTCTCCCCGTTCTACAACGAGGCGACCTACGTCCTCGGCGTCGAGCGCCTGCTCGACATCGAGGACGACATCCCGGAGAAGGCGCAGGTCATGCGCGTGCTCCTGATGGAGCTCAACCGCATCTCCTCCCACCTCGTCGCGATCGCGACCGGTGGCATGGAGATCGGCGCCCTGACCGTGATGACGATCGGTTTCCGCGAGCGCGAGCTCGTGCTCGACCTCTTCGAGCTGATCACGGGCCTGCGGATGAACCACGGGTTCATCCGTCCCGGCGGCGTCGCCCAGGACCTCCCGCCCGGCGCGCTCGACGAGATCCGCGACTTCATCGCACTGATGAAGAAGCGCCTGCCCGAGTACGCCGCGCTCTGCAACGCCAACCCGATCTTCAAGGGTCGCCTGGTCGACGTCGGCCACCTCGACCTCGCCGGATGCCTGGCCCTGGGCCTCACCGGGCCGGTGCTCCGCTCGACCGGCTATGCCTGGGACCTGCGCAAGACCCAGCCCTACAGCGGCTACGAGGACTACGACTTCGAGGTCCAGACCTGGGACACTTGCGACTCCTACGGCCGCTTCCGCATCCGGCTCAACGAGATGTCCGAGTCCCTCAAGATCGTGGAGCAGTGCGCCGACCGCCTCGCTGGTCTCGAAGGTGCGCCGGTGATGGTCGGCGACAAGAAGATCGCGTGGCCCAGCCAGCTCGCCATCGGCAGCGACGGCATGGGCAACAGCCTCGACCACATCCGCCGCATCATGGGGGAGTCGATGGAGGCCCTGATCCACCACTTCAAGCTCGTCACCGAGGGCTTCCGTGTCCCGGCCGGCCAGGCCTACGTGCCGGTCGAGTCGCCGCGCGGCGAGCTGGGCGCGCATGTCGTCTCCGACGGCGGTACGCGTCCCTTCCGCGTGCACTTCCGGGACCCCTCCTTCACCAACCTCCAGGCGACGAGCGTGATGAGCGAGGGCGGCATGGTCGCCGACGTCATCGTCGCCATCGCCTCCATCGACCCCGTCATGGGAGGAGTCGACAGATGAGCACCCCGATGAGCGCCGACAACAGCCTCGAGCGCGCGGGCCTGGACCAGAAGACCTGGGACGAGCTGCGCGAGATCGCGGGCCGCTACCCCGAGGCGCGCTCCGGCCTGCTCCCGATGCTGCACCTCGTGCAGTCGGTGGAGGGCCGGATAACCCCTGAGGGCATCGAGGCGTGCGCCGAGGTCCTCGGCCTCAGCGCCGCCGAGGTCAACGGGGTCGCGACCTTCTACACGATGTACAAGCGCAAGCCGGTCGGCGACTACCACGTCGGCGTCTGCACCAACACGCTCTGCGCGGTGATGGGCGGCGACCTGATCTTCGAGCGGCTCAAGGAGCACCTCGACGTCGGCAACGACGAGACCACCGCGGACGGGAAGGTCACCCTCGAGCACATCGAGTGCAACGCGGCGTGCGACTACGCCCCGGTGATGATGGTCAACTGGGAGTTCATGGACAACCAGACCCCTGAGTCCGCCGTCCAGGCCGTCGACGACCTGCGTGCGGGCAAGGAGGTCCACTCGACGCGTGGCCCCCGCCTGTGCACCTGGCGCGAGGCGGAGCGCGTGCTCGCCGGCTTCCCCGACGACCGCGCGGACGAGGGCCCGACCGCCGGTCCCGCCTCGCTGGCCGGCCTCAAGATCGCCCGCGAGAAGGGCTGGACGGCCCCAGCCGGCGCCGGCCAGGGGGAGAGCAAGTGACTGACACGCTGACCCCGGTCCTCACCGACAACTGGGACGCCGAGCGCGCCTGGACCCTGGCTGCCTACGAGGAGCGCGGGGGCTACGCCGCGCTCGACAAGGCCTTCGCGATGGCGCCCGACGACGTGATCGCCGCCGTCAAGGAGTCCGGCCTGCGCGGCCGCGGTGGTGCCGGGTTCCCCACCGGCATGAAGTGGGGCTTCATCCCGCAGGACAACCCGAAGCCGAAGTACCTCGTCGTCAACGCCGACGAGTCGGAGCCGGGCACCTGCAAGGACATCCCGCTGATGATGGCCAGCCCGCACACGCTGGTCGAGGGCGTCATCGTCAGCTCCTACGCCATCCGCGCCAACACGGCGTTCATCTACGTCCGTGGCGAGGTCCTCCACGTCATCCGCCGCCTGCAGCGCGCGGTGCAGGAGGCCTACCTCGCCGGCCACCTCGGCAAGAACATCCACGGCTCGGGCTACGACCTCGACCTGATCGTCCACGCCGGTGCCGGTGCGTACATCTGCGGCGAGGAGACGGCGCTGCTGGAGGGCCTCGAGGGCCGCCGCGGCCAACCGCGCCTGCGCCCGCCGTTCCCCGCTGTCGCCGGTCTCTATGCCAGCCCGACGGTCATCAACAACGTCGAGTCGATCGCCTCGGTCCCCAGCATCATCACCAACGGACCTGCCTGGTTCGCCTCGATGGGCACTGAGAAGTCCCAGGGCTACGGCATCTTCAGCCTCTCGGGCCACGTCATCAACCCGGGCCAGTACGAAGCCCCGCTCGGCATCACGCTGCGCGAGCTGATCGACCTGGCCGGCGGCATGCGGGAGGGCCACGAGCTCAAGTTCTGGACGCCCGGCGGATCGAGCACCCCGCTCCTGACGCCCGAGCACCTCGACGTACCCCTCGACTTCGAGTCGGTCGGAGCGGCGGGCTCGATGCTCGGCACCCGGGCGCTGCAGCTCTTCGACGAGACCACCTGCGTGGTCCGTGCCGTGCTGCGGTGGACGGAGTTCTACAAGCACGAGTCCTGCGGCAAGTGCACCCCGTGCCGGGAGGGCACGTGGTGGCTCACCCAGACGATGGCGCGCCTGGAGAACGGACAGGGCAGCGAGGCCGACCTCGACCTGCTGCTCGACCAGTGCGACAACATCCTCGGCCGCTCGTTCTGCGCGCTCGGTGACGGTGCGACCAGCCCGATCTCGAGCTCGATCCAGCACTTCCGTGACGAGTACCTCGCGCACCTGACCCACGGCGGCTGCCCGTTCGACCCGGCCGCCTCGACCGCCTTCGCACCCGTGGGAGCACCCGCATGACGACCACCGACAAGGCGCCGGAGAAGGTCGACGCCGACCTCGTCACGCTCACCATCGACGGTGTGCAGGTGAGCGTCCCCAAGGACACCCTGGTGATCCGCGCCGCCGAGCAGGTCGGCGTACAGATCCCGCGCTTCTGCGACCACCCGCTGCTCGAGCCGGTGGGCGCCTGCCGGCAGTGCCTGGTCGACATCCCGGACGCCGGCAACGGCCGCGGCTTCCCGAAGCCGCAGGCCTCGTGCACCCTCCCGGTCGCCGAGGGCATGGTCGTCAACACCCAGGCGACGAGCGAGGTGGCCGACAAGGCCCAGCAGGGCGTCATGGAGTTCCTGCTCATCAACCACCCGCTCGACTGCCCCGTCTGCGACAAGGGTGGCGAGTGCCCCCTCCAGAACCAGGCGATGAGCAACGGCCGCGGTGACAGCCGGTTCGCCGAGTCCGGTGGCATCAAGCGCACTTTCCCCAAGCCCATCGCCATCTCGGCCCAGGTGCTGCTCGACCGCGAGCGGTGCGTGCTGTGTGCTCGCTGCACCCGCTTCTCCGACCAGATCGCCGGCGACCCGTTCATCGCGCTCGCCGAGCGCGGGGCGCTGCAGCAGGTCGCGATCTACGAGCGCGAGCCCTACGAGAGCTATTTCTCGGGCAACGCCATCCAGATCTGCCCGGTCGGTGCGCTGACCTCGGCCGACTACCGCTTCCGCTCGCGCCCCTTCGACCTGGTCTCGAACCCGGGTGTGGCCGAGCACGACGCCTGCGGCGCGGCGATCCGCATCGACCACCGCCGGGGCAAGGTGATGCGCCGCCTGGCCGGCAACGAGCCCGAGGTCAACGAGGAGTGGATCAGCGACAAGGACCGCTTCGCGTTCCGCTACTCCCAGCTCGAGGACCGGATCACCTACCCCCGGATCCGCGAGGACGGTGAGCTCCGTCCGGCGTCGTGGACCGAGGCCTTCGCCGTGGCCGCGCGCGGACTCCGTGACGCGGGTGCCGGCGCCGTCCTGACGGGCGGTCGCCTGACCGCCGAGGACGCCTACGCCTACGCCAAGTTCGCCCGGGTGGCGCTCGCGACCAACGACATCGACTTCCGGGCCCGCCCGCACACCGCGGAGGAGGCGAGCTTCCTCGCCTCGCACGTCGCGCTGTCCTCAGGTGTGACGTACGCCGACCTCGAGGCCGCTTCGAGCGTGCTGCTGGTGGCCCTCGAGCCCGAGGACGAGGCCGCGACGATCTTCCTGCGGCTGCGCAAGGCGTCGAAGAAGGGACTGAGGGTCCGCTCCATCGCGCCCTACACGTCCCGCGGGTTGGCCAAGATGGGCGGCGAGCTCATCGCGACCGTCCCCGGCGGCGAGGTGGACGCCCTGGCGGACATCGACCTCGACGGTGGCGCCGTCATCCTCGTCGGAGAGCGCCTTGCCGGCACGCACGGTGGCCTGTCCGCCGTCGCCGACCTGGCCGCGCGGACCGGGGCCCGCCTCGCGTGGGTGCCGCGTCGCGCCGGTGACCGCGGTGCGGTCGAGGCTGGAGCGCTGCCCAACCTGCTGCCCGGTGGCCGTCCCGTCGCCGAGGCCTCGGCGCGTGTCGATGTCGCCGCGGCCTGGGGCGTGGAGTCCCTGCCCGGCGGTGCCGGCCGCGACGGCAACGCGATCGTCGCCGCGCTGGCCAAGGGCGACCTCGGCGGGCTCGTGGTCGGTGGCGTCGATCCCGACGACACCGGCGACCCCGCGGCGTTCCGCGCCGCCCTGGATGCCGCTCGGTTCGTCGTCAGCCTCGAGCTGCGCGAGACCGACGTCACCCGGGTGGCCGACGTCGTCCTGCCGGTCGCTCCGGTGACTGACAAGGCCGGCACGTTCGTGACGTGGGACGGACGCGCCCGCGACTTCGAGCAGGTCTTCGCCAACCCAGCCTCCCTGCCCGACCTGCGCATCCTGTCCGGCATCGCCGACGAGCTGGCAGCGCTGGGCCACGGGGCCCCCCTGGGCTTCCGCACGGTCGCCGAGGTGCGGGCCGAGATGCTGGCCCTCGGTCCGTGGGACGGCGCCCGACCGGCGCTCGACGCGGGCAAGGCGCCCCGTGCGCCCAAGGCCGCCAAGAAGGGGGCCAGCTCGCTGGCCCTGGCCTCCTGGAAGCAGCTCATCGACCTCGGCTCGATGCAGGACGGCGAGGAGCACCTGCGCGCCACGGCCCGTCGGCCGGTGGCCCGTCTCGGCCGCGCCGCGTACGAAGCCGTCTTCGGCATGCTCGAGGGCGAGGCCGGTCGCGACCAGCTCGTGACGATCACCGGTGACCGGGGCAGCGTGACGCTGCCCGTGGTGGTCGCCGACCTGCCCGACGGCGTGGTCTGGGTCCCGGCCCGGTCCGTCGGTCGCGGCGTCCTCGCCGAGCTCGCCTCACCCGGGAGCTCGGTCACCGTGAAGGGAGCCTCCAAGTGATGAGCATCCTGCCGCTCGCCTCAGAGCTGACCAAGACGCCCCTGGACCAGTTCGGCCAGGACCCGTGGTGGGTGATCGCCCTCAAGGCGTTCTTCATCTTCCTGATCCTGGTGCTGCTCACGCTGTTCAACATCTGGTTCGAGCGTCGCGTCGTGGCCCGGATGCAGCACCGCGTCGGCCCCAACGTGCACGGTCCCTTCGGGCTGCTGCAGTCGCTGGCCGACGGCGTGAAGCTCGCGCTGAAGGAGGACATCATCCCCAAGGCGGCTGACAAGGTCGTCTTCCTGCTGGCTCCGGTGATCGCGACCGTGCCCGCCTTCATCACGTGGGCCGTCATCCCGCTTGGCCCCGAGGTCAACTTCTTCGGCCACCGGACCCCGCTCCAGCTGACGGACATGCCTGTCGCGGTGCTGTTCATGCTCGCGATCGCCTCGATCGGCATCTACGGCATCGTGCTCGGCGGCTGGTCCTCCGGCTCGACCTACTCCCTGCTCGGCGGCCTGCGCTCGAGCGCCCAGATGATCTCCTACGAGGTCGCGATGGGTCTGGCGCTGGTGGCGGTGTTCCTCTACGCCGGCTCGATGTCGACCTCCGAGATCGTCTTTGCCCAGGACCGCCTGTGGTTCGGGCTGATCCTGATGCCGTCCTTCGTCATCTACATGATCTCGATGGTCGGCGAGACCAACCGCGCGCCGTTCGACCTCCCCGAGGCCGAGGGCGAGCTGGTCGGCGGCTTCCACACTGAATACTCCAGCCTGAAGTTCGCACTGTTCTTCCTCGCCGAGTACATCAACCTCGCCACCGTGTCCGCGATCGCGACCACGCTGTTCCTCGGCGGCTGGGCCGCGCCGTGGGGTGTCGAGAACGTGTGGGACGGCGCCAACAGCGGCTACTGGCCGCTCCTGTGGTTCTTCGGCAAGGTCTTCATCTTCATCTTCATGTTCGTCTGGCTGCGCGGCTCGCTGCCCCGCATGCGCTACGACCAGTTCATGGCGCTCGGGTGGAAGGTCCTCATCCCGGTCTCGCTGGCCTGGACCGTGGCCGTCGCCACGATCCGCGTCATCTCCCTCGAGGGCAACATCAACCGCACCTACCTCGTGGCCGCGATCGCCGTCCTGCTCGTGGTGACCGTCGCGCTGATGTTCGTCGGCGAGGGCAAGGGCGAGGAAGCGGAGGCAGAGGTCGAGGAGCGCGAGGAGCCGCACGACGCGTTCGCCGGCGGGTTCCCCGTCCCGCCCATGCCGGCGGGAGGCGCCGTACGCGGTGCTGCCGCGCCGCTGTCGTTCGCCACCGGCCGCACCACCGTCACCGCTTCAGCGGAGGAGAACCATGAGTGAGTCCTCTCAGTCCAAGGGCATCAAGGAGAGCCTCTGGGACCCGATCGCGGGGTTCGGCGTCACCTTCCGGACGATGTTCAAGAAGGTCGTCACCGAGCAGTACCCGTTCGAGAAGCTCCCGACGGCGCCCCGCTTCCACGGCCGGCACCAGCTCAACCGCTGGCCCGACGGCCTGGAGAAGTGCATCGGCTGTGAGCTGTGCGCCTGGGCGTGCCCGGCGGACGCGATCTACGTCGAGGGTGCCTCCAACACCGAGGACGAGCGCTTCAGCCCCGGCGAGCGCTACGGCCGCGTCTACCAGATCAACTACCTGCGCTGCATCCTCTGCGGCCTGTGCATCGAGGCGTGCCCGACGCGGGCTCTCACGATGACCAACGAGTACGAGCTGGCCGACAACAACCGCGCCGACCTGATCTACGAGAAGTCCGACCTGCTCGCCCCGCTCCTGCCCGGCATGGAGCAGCCGCCGCACCCGATGCGCCTGGGTGAGGACGAGGGCGACTACTACAGGGGGACGACTCGATGAACCACCCCACGAAGTTCTCGTTCTCCCTCGCTGCACTCCTCCGCCCGACAACTTCGAGGGGACCCCGATGACCTTCTGGATCCTCGCCCCGATCATGGTGGCCGCGGCGCTCGGCATCCTGTTCGTCCGCAAGGCCGTGCACGCCGCGCTGCTGCTGGCCGTGGTGATGATCAGCATCGCGTTCCTCTACGCGGTGATGGACGCGCCGTTCCTCTTCGCGGTCCAGATCATCGTCTACACCGGCGCCATCCTCATGCTCTTCCTGTTCGTGATGATGCTGATCGGCGTCGACGCGTCCGACTCGAAGGTCGAGACCATCCGTGGACAGCGGGTGATGGCGACCGTGGTCGGGCTGGTCTTCGGCCTCGTGCTCGTGCTGGGCATCAGCCAGGTCACGTTCGGCACCGTGGTGGGCCTCGACGAGGCCAACACCGGGGGCAACGTCCCGGCCATCGCCAACATCCTGTTCTCCAAGTACGTCTTCGCGTTCGAGGCCACGAGCGCCCTGCTGATCACGGCAGTGCTCGGTGCCATGGTGCTCGCGCACCGTGAGCGCCTGACGCCGAAGGCAACGCAGGCCAGCCTGGCCGCGCAGCGTCTCCGCGACTACGCCGAGCACGGCAAGCACCCCGGCCCGCTGCCCTCGCCCGGCGTCTACGCCCGCCACAACGCCGTCGACACTCCCGCCCTGCTCCCCGACGGCACCGCCGCCGAGTCGTCGGTCTCCCGCGTGCTCGCCGCCCGTGGCACCGTCCGCTCGGCGCCCGCGCTGGCCGACGACATCGTCGACGTACGTCGCCAGATCGGTGACCCGTCGACCATGCCGGAGACCTCCGGCAAGTCCGGTGCCCCTGCCAACACCGAGGAGGACGAGAAGTGACTGAGTACGTGGTCCTGTCCGCGATCCTCTTCACGATCGGCTGCGTGGGTGTGCTCACCCGTCGCAACGCCCTCGTCGTGTTCATGTGCGTCGAGCTGATGCTCAACGCCTGCAACCTGGCGTTCGTGGCATTCGCGCGCCAGCACGGCAACCTCGACGGCCAGATCGCCGCCTTCTTCGTGATGGTGGTGGCTGCTGCCGAGGTCGTGATCGGGCTCGCGATCATCATGACCATCTTCCGCACCCGACGCTCGGCCTCGGTCGACGACGCCAGCTTGCTGAAGTACTGAGGGAGCGCTCGTGAACCTGTTGACCCACTCGGTCCTGCTGTCGTCCCTGCCGACTGCAGAGGGTGCCCACGCCCCCGTGATCGCGCCTGAGACCGGCGCCGGAGGCGTGTTCGACCTGCTCTGGCTGGTCATCGCCCTGCCCCTGCTCGGTGCGGTGCTCCTGCTCGCCGTGGCGCCGATGGCGCAGGGCCCGTTCAAGGCGAAGGTCGAGCAGTCCGGCCACCTCGTCGGCGCGGGTGCTGCCGTCGCCTCCTTCGTGCTCAGCCTCGTGCTGTTCGTCGCGCTTCTCGGACGCGGTGCGGAGGAGCGCCAGGTCGGCCAGCACCTGTTCACCTGGTTCGAGACCGGCTCGATCAACGTCGGCATGGACCTGCTCTACGACCAGCTCGCCGCGCTGTTCCTGCTGCTGATCACGGGTGTCGGATCACTGATCCACATCTACGCCATCGGCTACATGGAGCACGACCCGCGACGTCGCCGGTTCTTCGGCTACCTCAACCTGTTCGTCGCGGCCATGCTCATGCTGGTCCTCTCGGCGAACTTCGTGGGCCTGTTCCTCGGCTGGGAGGGCGTCGGCCTGGCGTCGTACCTGCTCATCGGCTTCTGGCAGCACAAGCACTCCGCCGCGGCCGCTGCCAAGAAGGCCTTCGTCATCAACCGTGTCGGGGACATCGGCCTGTCGCTGGCGATCGCGCTGATGTTCGCCACGTTCGGCACGACGGACTTCGCGGCCGTGAGCGAGGCGACCTCGCACGCCGACCAGGACACGCTGACCGCGCTGGGCCTGCTGCTCCTGCTCGGTGCCTGCGGCAAGTCGGCCCAGGTGCCGCTCCAGTCGTGGCTCCTCGACGCGATGGAGGGCCCGACCCCGGTCTCGGCCCTCATCCACGCCGCGACCATGGTCACCGCCGGCGTCTACCTGGTGGTCCGCTCCAACTTCATCTTCGAAGTCGCCCCGATCGCGCAGACCGCCGTCGTCATCGTCGCCACCGTCACGCTGCTGTGGGGAGCGATCCTCGGCTGCGCCAAGGACGACATCAAGAAGGCGCTGGCCGGATCGACGATGAGCCAGATCGGCTACATGATGCTGGCCGCCGGCCTCGGCCCGGTCGGCTACCCGTTCGCGATCTTCCACCTGCTCACCCACGGCTTCTTCAAGGCCAACATGTTCCTCGGCGCCGGATCGGTCATGCACGGCATGAACGACGACGTGGACATGCGCCACTACGGCGCGCTCAACAAGATGATGCCGATCACCTTCCTGACCTTCGCGATGGGCTACCTCGCGATCATCGGGTTCCCCGGCTTCTCCGGGTTCTGGTCCAAGGACAAGATCATCGAGTCGGCGCTGGCCGACAACCTCGTGATCGGCGTGCTCGCCCTGCTCGGTGCCGGCATCACGGGCTTCTACATGACCCGGCTGATGCTGATGACCTTCTTCACCGAGAAGCGTTGGGACGCCGACGTGCACCCGCACGAGTCGCCGAAGGTGATGACGGTCCCGCTCATCGCGCTCGCCGCGCTGTCGGTGCTGGGTGGCTTCCTGCTGGCCGGCAACTGGATCGTCGGGTGGCTCGAGCCCGTCACCGGCCACGCCGAGCACCACGAGCCGCCGCTGCCGGCCATCGTGATCACGATGCTCATCGTGGGCGTCGTGGCCATCGGTGTGGCGACAGCCTGGTTCCTCGTCGGCAAGCGCGACATCCCCCGCGAGGCGCCCCGTGACGTGTCGTTCGCGACCCGTGCGGCGCGCGCCGACCTCTACGGCGACGCGATCAACGACGTGGTCGTGGTCCGGCCCGGAGCCTCGCTCGTGGGCGGTCTGACGACCTTCGACCGGGTCGGTGTCGACGGTGCCGTCGAGGGCAGTTCCCTGGTAGTCGGTGGCCTGTCCACCACGATGCGCCGGCTCCAGAACGGGTTCGTCCGCTCCTACGCCCTGTCCCTCCTCGCCGGCGCCCTGCTCGTGGTCCTGGCCCTCCTGGCGGTGAACCTCGCATGATGCTGACCGTTCTCATCCTGCTGCCACTGGTCGGCGCTGTCGTCACGGCATTCGTGCCGGGGGCGCTCGCGCGGCTGGTCGGCCTCGGCTTCGCCGCGGCGACGCTGGTCGCCGGCATCGCTGCCGCGACGCAGTACGACGCGGGCGGGGGCATGCAGCTCACCGAGACCCACACCTGGATCGAGGCGCTCGGCGTCCACTACGCCCTCGGCGTCGACGGGCTGGGCCTGCTGATGGTGCTGCTCACCGTCGTCCTGGTGCCGATCGTGCTCCTCGCCGGCTGGCGTGAGTCCGAGGCCGAGGGCAACGGCGGCGCCAAGGCGTTCTTCGCCTGGACCCTGGCTCTGGAGGCGATGTCGCTTGCGGTCTTCACCGCGACCGACGTGCTCCTCTTCTACGTCGTGTTCGAGGCCACGCTGATCCCGGCGTACTTCCTCATCGGCGGCTTCGGGCGCGCGGGTCGCGGCCGTGCTGCCACCAAGTTCCTGATCTACCAGCTCGCCGGCGGCCTCGTGATGCTCGCCTCGGTCATCGGCCTCTACGTCGTGTCCGCCAACTCCGGCACCCCGAGCTTCCTGCTCAGCGACCTGGCCGCGCTCGACATCGACCCGATCACGCAGCGCTGGCTGTTCGCCGGCTTCTTCATCGCCTTCGCTATCAAGGCGCCGATGTTCCCGGTCCACACCTGGCTGGCCGACACCACCGAGAAGGCGACACCCGGGACCTCGGTGCTGCTGGTCTGCATCCTCGACAAGATCGGCACCTTCGGCATGCTGCGGTTCTGCCTCGGCCTGCTGCCCGACGCCTCGCAGTGGGCGACGCCGGTGGTGGTGGTGCTCGCGCTGGTCTCGATCATCTACGGCGCGCTGGTCGCCATCGGCCAGGACGACGTGCTGCGCCTCATCGGCCTCACGTCGCTGTCCCACTTCGGCTTCATCGTGCTCGGCATCTTCGTCTTCAGCTCCACCGGCGGCACCGGCGCGATCCTCTACATGGTCAACCACGGCATCGCGACCGCGCTGATGTTCCTGGTGGCCGGGTTCCTGATCCAGCGCACCGGCACCGCCTCCATCCGCGCGATGGGAGGGGTCGAGAAGACCGCGCCGGTGCTCGCCGGCTTCTTCCTGGTCGCCGGCCTCGCCGCCTGCGGCCTGCCCGGCCTGTCGCCCTTCGTCTCCGAGCTGATGGTCATCATCGCCGCGTTCGAGCACCACTGGCTGGTGGGCTCGGTGGCGGTCCTGGCCATCGTGCTGGCGGCGTTCTACGCGCTCTGGATGTATCAGCGCACGATGACCGGTCCGGCCCTCACGGGCGTGGCCCCGGTGGTCGACCTCGATCGGCGTGAGGTCGGCATCGTCGCGCCGCTGCTGCTCGCGCTCGTGCTCTTCGGCTTCTACCCGATGCCGCTGCTCGACGTCATCAATCCCGTCGTCCACGACACTCTCGCAGGAGTGGGCGTCGCCCAGGAGGGTGGTCACCAGTGACCGAGTTCGTCAAGCCCAGCGTCGAGTACTTCGAGCTCTGGCCGCTGCTGGTCGTCTTCGGTGTGGCCTGCCTCGGCGTGGTGGTCGAGGCGTTCGCCCCGCGTGGCGCGCGCTACGTCGCCCAGGTCGTGCTGTCCCTCGGCGGCCTCGTCGCCGCCTTGGTCGGCGTGGTCCTGGTCGCGCGGGACGTCCAGACGTACGACGACGGGGCGGCGCGCGGCGTCCTCGCGATCGGCGGCACGATCGCCATCGACGGCCCCAGCCTCTTCATCTGGGGCCTCGTGCTGGCCCTGGCCATCGGAGGCGTGCTTCTCTTCGCCGAGCGGCACCTCGACGGTGGAGTCTCCGCCTTCGCCGGCCAGGCCTCTGCGGTGCCCGGCACCGACGCGGAGACCGCAGCGATCGCGGCCAACCGCGAGCACACCGAGGTCTACCCGCTGATGATGTTCGCGGTCTTCGGGATGATGCTCTTCCCGGCCGCCAACGACCTGCTGACCATGTTCGTCGGCCTCGAGGTCCTCTCGCTCCCGCTCTACCTGCTGAGCGGACTGGCGCGTCGTCGCCGCCTGCTGAGTCAGGAGGCGGCGCTCAAGTACTTCCTGCTCGGCGCCTTCTCGTCCGGCTTCTTCCTCTACGGCGCAGCGCTGATCTACGGCTACGCCGGCTCGATGGACTTCGCCGCGATCAACGAGGCGGTCCGCAACGACGTCGGCAGCTCCAGCCTGCTGCTCATCGGCACCGGCCTGCTGTCGGTCGGCCTGCTCTTCAAGGTCGGCGCCGTCCCGTTCCAGGCTTGGACCCCCGACGTCTACCAGGGCGCTCCGACCCCGGTGACGGCCTTCATGGCGGCCGGCACGAAGGTCGCCGCGTTCGGGGCCATCATGCGTCTGTTCTACGTCGCGCTCGGCGCCGATCGCTGGTCGTGGCAGCCGATGCTGTGGATCATCGCCGTGCTCTCGATGTTCGTCGGGGCTGCGCTGGCCATCACCCAGAGCGACATCAAGCGGCTCCTGGCCTACTCCTCGGTCGCGCACACCGGGTTCATCCTGACCGGCGTGCTGGGCCTCCAGGCGACCGACCAGCTCGCACTCGGCGAGATCTCGTCGGTGCAGGCCGTGCTCTTCTACCTGACGACCTACGGCTTCGCCACGATCGGTGCCTTCGCCGTGGTGAGCCTGGTCCGCGACTCCGGTGGCGAGACCACCGCGATCGACCGGTGGGCCGGCCTGGGCAAGGAGTCGCCCGTGGTGGCGGCGGTCTTCGCCTTCTTCCTGCTGGCCATGGCGGGGATCCCGCTGACCTCCGGCTTCGTCGGCAAGCTCGCGGTGTTCTCGGTGGCCCTCGCCGCCGGTGCCTGGCCGGTCGTGGTCGCCGCCGTGATCGCGAGCATCGTCGCCGCGTTCCTCTACATCCGCGTCATCAAGGTCATGTACTTCGACGAGCCCGTGGGCGACGGCCCGCGGGTGGCGTACCCGTCGGTGCTGACCGCGACCACGATCGCTGTCGGAGCGGCCGTGACCCTCGCCCTCGGCGTCCTGCCGGGGCCGGTGCTCGACCTGGCGGCGGTTGCGGGAGAATTCATCAGGTGACCGACGCCTCGCCCCTCGCACTGCCTGTCGTCGACGCCGAGCTCGCGCAGCGGCTGGTCGGCCGGCTGGCGCGCATCGAGGAGCTGCTGGCCGGTCACTGCCAGGGACGTACGCCCTACGTCTCGCGTGCCGCGGCCCACCTGATGATGGCGGGCGGCAAGCGGTTCCGGCCGCTGCTGGTGCTGCTGGCGGCGGAGACCGGGACGCATCCGGAGGCCGAGGAGGTCCACACCGCGGCGTGTGTCGTGGAGCTGACCCACGTCGCCTCGCTCTATCACGACGACGTGATGGACGAGGCTGCCCTCCGGCGCGGGGCCGACACGGCCAACGCTCGCTGGGACAACCACGTCGCGATCCTCACCGGCGACTTCCTCTTCGGCCGGTCCTCCGAGCTCACGGCCGACCTCGGTCCCGACGCAGTCCGGATCCAGGCGCGGACGTTCAACCGCCTCGTCGAGGGACAGATCCTCGAGACCGTCACCCCCGAGCCGGGCGAGGACCCACTCGCGCACTACCTCGACGTGGTGGCGGGCAAGACCGGTTCCCTGATCGCCACGTCGGCCCGCTACGGCGCGATGTTCGGCGGGGCGCGCCCCGAGGTCGTCGAGGCCTTGAGCGCCTACGGCGAGATCGTCGGCTCGGCCTTCCAGCTCTCCGACGACATCCTCGACATCGCCTCGGAGTCCGACACCTCGGGCAAGACGCCCGGCACCGACCTGCGCGAGGGCGTACCCACGCTCCCGGTGCTGATGGCGCAGGCCTCCACCGACCCTGCCGACGCCCGCCTCCTCGAGCTGCTGGGTGCCGACCTCACTGACGACGCGCTGCATGCCGAGGCGCTCACGCTGCTCCGCCAGCACCGGGCGATGGACCAGGCCCGGGACTACGTGCTGGGCCAGGCCACCCAGGCCAAGAAGCTGCTCGAGGTCCTCGACCCCGGCCCGGTGCGCACCGCGCTCGAGTCGTTCGCCGACGTCGTGGCGACCCGCTCCTCCTGAGGTCTTGGCCCGCACCTGGCACTGAGGGACGGTTCGTGGCGCCGTCAGTCAGGGGGAAGCAGTCGTCAACAGGGGCGTGAGCGCCTCAAGCAGGGCGGTGACGTAGCTCGGTGGGGTCTCCTCGTCTCGCGCGCTCTCCAGCTCACCGACCTCGAGGCCCACGATCTCGGACTCGGCAAGTACTTCGGCGGTGGCGCGCAGGTCCGCGAGGGTCATGCCACCGGGGACGAGGTAGTCCGTGGGCACGGTGCCGGCGTCCAGGACGTCGCAGTCGATGTGCACGTAGACGGGACGCCCGTCGACCACGGTGCCGAGGTCGTCGGCCATGGACGGGCCGACCTTGACGAGCGGAATGGTCCCGGTGTCGATGAGCTCCTGCTCGGCGGGGTCGAGGTCGCGTGCTCCGACGAGGATGGCGTTGTCGGTGGTGAGGCCGCTGCCGAGACCGGAGTCCCAGAGACCCAGGGGGCCGCTGTAGGCGAGGCCGCCGAGGTAGCCGGAGGTGGTCTTCTCGGGGGTGTTGAGGTCGGCGTGCGCGTCGAACCATACGACCACGGCGTCGGGGCGGTGGGCGGCGACGACGGGGAGGGTGGCGAGGGCTACCGCGCACCTGCTGCAGGCGGTGAGGGGTGTGAGCCCTGAGCTGAAGACGTGGTCGAGCTGACTGGCCATGGCCTTGAGGGCGGGTGTAGCGGCGTCGAGTTCTTCCTTCCACCCGACCGACCGGGCAGGCTCGGGCACGCCGACGGTCGTGATCTCGATGCCGAGGCGTGCCGAGAGGGCGTCAGCCAGCTCCCGAGAGCCGATCATGGCGAGATCGTTGTGGTCACCGGCGCGGCCGGCGAAGTGGGTCAGCCCGACCGGGTGGGCGGAGGGCGTCGTGCTGGACATCAGGGTCTCCTGGAGAGTCGGTGGCAGGCTGACGTCCCCGACGGTACGAGCCCGCGATCAGGGGCTGCAATCGACTTCGTGCGCACCGGGGTGCGAGATCTCGCAGCACGCGGTAGATGCATGAGGCAGGAAGCATGGGGTCGCAAGAGCGGTGACCGGTTCGACTTGGTCTAGGCCCGCCGAGGAGCTGCCTGTGCGTGCCTGTGGCCCCGCCATCGCATGGGTGGCGGGGTGTGGGGCGGGGTCATGGTCGTCGCTGGCGTGGGATCTGTGGTCGCCGGCTTGGTTCTGGTGGCGGGTCGAGTGCGGTGGTGCCGGTGGGGTCGCGGCGGTAGCGGTGGCCGTGGGGGCTGGTCCACTCGAACTCACCGGGTCCGATGACGTCGTAGTGCCAGGCGGTGTGGGTCTTGAGGCGGTGGTGGAACCGGCACAGCGCACCGAGGTTGTCGGTCTGCGTGGGCCCGGGCTGAGGTCTGCCGTCGGCCTCGGCGTCGTGGTCGTACTCGATGACGTGGTCGACGTCGCAGCCCCGCGCCGGGCGAGTGCACCAGGGAAAGACACACGTCCGGTCGCGCAGAATGATCTGCTCGCGGATCCGGTCGGGGATCTCGTAGCCGGGCGCTTCGAGGTGAGCGTTGAGGTCGATGACGGGCTTGATGGTGACCTTGGTCCGGGAGTCGCCGCACCAGGACTGGACCTGGTCGAGCAGCACCAGCCGCTGGCGTTCCTCGAGCCGCCCGGCCGGCCCGAACACCATCTGCTCGGCAACCGACACCGCCTCGAAGTGGGCGTGTAGCACGACCTCCCGCGCGACCGGGAGACCGTCCTGGCCGGATGCACCGGCGCGGCCCTGAGTGTGGCCTCGGGTGTGCAGGTCGAGCGCGGTCTGGGTGCGGGCGAGGTCGCCGAGGGCTTGGGCGCGGCGGACGTCGAGGGACTCGGTGGAGCCGAGGGCTTTGCGCAGCTCGGCGCCGTGGGTCAGGACGCGGTCGACGTCGAGGGCGTCGGCGATGTCGAGGTCGGCTTCGAGGTGCATGGTGCCGGCGTAGTGGACGTCCTGGTCGTGGACGGTGACGTGGCGCGGGTCCACGGACAGGTAGCCGTCATCGGGGTCCGCCGCGGGATCCGCTGGGGCGAGCTCGAAGCGCTTGATGCTCTCTGCGACGAGCCGGTCGAGCTGGACGGGGCCGATGCGTCCGGCGACGGCGGCGACCTGGGCATCGACCCACCCGGCCGCCTCCGGAGTCAGCGACGGGGTGGCGTGGATCGTGGCTTCGGCCACCATCCGGGCCCGCCACGGTGCGACCCCACCCGACTGCACCTGCGTCCACAGTCGAGGGAGCCGGTGCCGCAGCTCCAGGGCGTGCCCGATCAGCCGTTTCGCCGACACGATGGAGATGCCCAGGACGGTGCCGAGCTCGGCGACGCAGAACTCCGCCACCGTGGGGCACCCGTCGCCGGCGATGGGCGCCTCGACCTCCATCCCGATCCCGCGGCCGCTGGTGAACGTGGCGGCGTGGTGGATCGACTCGGGCGGGTGCAGGTCCGCCCACCGGGCAGCGAGATCGAGCAGGTCAGCGGCCGCGCGGTCCTCGGCGGCCTTGCGATCGCGGGCGAGGGCGAGCAGACCCGAGGCGGTGAGGTCGTCGTCGACCTCGGTCCCGGGCCGCGCCAGCGTCTCGATCATGTGTTCGATTCTACGGAAGGCCACCGACACTCGGCCCGGTCTGGGAGTCCAGGGAACGTCAAGATCGCGACGAGCACCTCAGCAGGCGCTGGCGTGCGCGACCAACCGCAGCTGCCGGCGGCGGTGGTTGACCGCCTCGACGGTGAACAGCACCAGTGCCAGCCACACGAGCCCGAAACCGATCCATCGACTGGCTGGCATGTCCTCGCGGAAGACGAGGATCCCCAGGGCGAACTGGATCGTGGGAGCAAGGTACTGCAGCAGGCCCAGCGAGACCATCGAGACCCGGATGGCCGCCGCGCCGAAGAGCATGAGCGGGATCGCGGTGATGATCCCGGTGGTGGTGAAGAGCAGCGCGTGGCCGACCCCGTGGGAGGCGAAGTTGGACTGGCCGGTCGACATCAGCCACCCGACGTACGCAAGCGCGATCGGCGCCAGGACCAGGGTCTCGAGGGTGATGCTCTCCACGGCGTCGACGGCCGCCTGCTTCTTGGCGAGCCCGTAGGTGCCGAACGAGAAGGCGAGGACGAGGGCCACCCACGGCGGGCGCCCGTAGTCGAAGGTCAGCACGACGACCGCGACGAAGGCGATGCCCATCGCCACCCACTGGAGTCGACGCAGGCGCTCGCCCAGGATCAGCACGCCCATCAGCACGGTGACCAGGGGGTTGATGAAGTAGCCCAGCGACGTCTCGACCACGCGCCCGTTGTTGACCCCCCAGATGTAGGCGCCCCAGTTGACCGTGATGACGACGGCGGCGGCGCTGATGATCAGGGCCCGACGCCGGTCGCGCAGGAGCGCCTTCAGCTGCGGCACCCTGCGCCACAGGACGAGGATCAGCAGCATCGTCCCCAGCGACCAGATGATCCGGTGCGCCAGGATCTCGACGGCACCGCCCGGCTCGAGCAGGGTCCAGTAGAGAGGGAAGGTGCCCCAGAGCGTGTAGGCGAGAGCGCCGAGGACGAGTCCACGGCGGCTATCTGGCACTCCGGGAGTGTAGGCCTCGGCCGTCGCCTACCATGAGGGGGTCTCGGGGGTGGGCCCCGCGACATTCAGCTGATCATCGTTTTCTCGAGGGGGAAATCTCCATGCGCAAGTTCCGCGCCGTCCTGGCTGCGCTCGTCACCGCATTGCTCGTCGCAGGTGCGCTCAGCGTCAGCGCCAGTGCCGGGTCCTTGCCCAAGCGCATCATCGACGAGGTCCCGCCGAAGGACCACCAGGTCTCCTACAACGCCTTCAAGCTCAAGGGCACGGTCACCGAGCCCCAGCTTGACGGAACTGCGCTGCCGTACGCCAACCAGACGGTGAAGATCCTCAAGAAGAAGTGCGGCACCTGCAAGTGGAAGGCCGTCAAGAAGGTCAAGACCAACGACAGTGGCGTCTTCAAGACCCGCATCTACGCGCCCGATCGCGGCCGCTGGAAGTGGCGCTCGAAGGTCGACCACTCCAACGGCTACGGCAACACCAAGGGCAAGGTCTGGACGCTGTACTTCGAGTGATCCCCGCTGGATCGACCCCCGCCTGACCGAGAGGTCAGAGGACGGTCCAGGTGTCGCCACCGCCGATCAGCGCCGCCAGTCGGGTGGTGCGGTCGGCGGTGGTGTCTTGGGCGTTGGTGACCTGCTCGCGGGCGGCGTCGTCGTAGGTGGGGCGGTGGACCTGGCGGAAGATGCCGATGGGTGAGGTGTTGAGGTAGCCGGAGTCGGTGAGCCGTGAGATGGCGAAGGCCAGGGTGGGGTCGGGGTTGTGGGCGTCGTGGACGATGATGTCGGCCGCGGCGACGTCGGCGGTGGCGGCGACCTTGACGCCGCCGGTGTGCTCGTCACGGATGAGCGCTTTGGCGCCGTCGACGCCGAACGTGACGGGTTGGCCGTGGACGAGCGGGATGATGGCGTCGGCCTTGGTGTCGGGTGACTTGATGGCGTCGAAGGCGCCGTCGTTGAAGATGGGGCAGTTCTGGTAGATCTCGACCAGGGAGGTGCCGCGGTGGGCGGCGGCGGCGGCGAGGACCGTGGTGAGGTGCGAGCGGTCGGAGTCGATGGTGCGGGCCACGAAGGTGGCTTCGGCGCCGAGGGCCAGCGAGACGGGGTTGAAGGGGTGGTCGAGGGAGCCCATGGGGGTGGACTTGGTGACCTTGCCGGTCTCTGAGGTGGGGGAGTACTGGCCCTTGGTGAGGCCGTAGATGCGGTTGTTGAACAGCAGGATCGTCATGTTGACGTTGCGGCGCAGTGCGTGGATGAGGTGGTTGCCGCCGATGGAGAGGGCGTCGCCGTCGCCGGTGACGACCCATACGGAGAGGTCCTCGCGGGCGGTGGCGATGCCGGTGGCGATCGAGGGGGCACGGCCGTGGATGGAGTGCATGCCGTAGGTGTCGAGGTAGTAGGGGAAGCGTGAGGAGCAGCCGATGCCGGAGACGAAGACGATGTTCTCGCGGCGCAGGCCCAGGTCGGGCAGGAACGACTGGACGGCCTTCAGCACCGCGTAGTCGCCGCAGCCGGGGCACCAGCGCACCTCCTGGTCGGAGGTGAACTCCTTCCCGGTCTGGGGCTGCTCGCTGGTCGGGACCGACTCGGTGCCCGAACGGAAGGTGGGGACGCCCAAGTCGGTCAGGGGCTCAGTCATCACTACTCTCCTTGGGGGTGACGTCGACCTCGATGCCTTCGGCTTCGGCGACGAGTCCGCCGATGACGTCGGCGAGGACGGCGGCCTTGAGGGGCAGGCCGCGGACCTCGTTGTAGCC
>NZ_JAFMZM010000008.1 GCF_024436375.1 Nocardioides astragali
TCGCGGGCGGTCTTGCGTCCCTTGGCGTGCTGCTTCTCGACCGCCTTCGCCGAGCCCGCGTGCACGGCCTCGTCGAGACGACGCTCCAGGTCGGCGAGCTTGCCCGCGGTCGTGTGGATGTCGATGCTGGCGTCCTCGCCCGGCTGTGCACTCACGCGATGGCCTCCTCGGTAGATCCCTCTGGTTCCGTGCGGCAATCTAGTGCCCATGAGCGAGTCGCCGGCACCGCGCCCACCCATCGACGCCGCGCGGCTGGTCGCCCCGACGGGCTGGCGGATCGAGGTGGAGGACGCAACCCCGTCGACCAACGCCGCGCTTGGTGAGCGCGGCCGGGCAGGAGAGAACCCCGGCCTGGTGCTGGTGACCGAGCACCAGACCGCCGGTCGCGGCCGGCTGGACCGCGTGTGGGAGACACCACCCCGCGCGTCGCTCACCTTCTCGGTGCTGCTGCGCCCCGACGTGCCTGCGAGCTCGTGGTCGTGGCTGCCCCTGCTGACCGGGTACGCCGTCCAGGCCGCGCTGGCCGACCGGCTGCCCGACATCGGCCTCAAGTGGCCCAACGACGTGCTGGTGGACAGTGGCGAGCTGGGCGCCGGACGCAAGGTCGCCGGCATCCTCGTCGAGCGGATCGACACCGACCGAGGGCCGATGGCGGTGGTCGGGATCGGCATCAACGTCGACCAGACGCTCGACGAGCTCCCGATCGCCCTCGCCACCTCGGTCGCCCTGGAGACCGGTGAGCCGGTCGAGCGGACCGGGCTGCTGAGCCAGGTGCTGGGGTCGCTCCACGGGCTCCAGGGGCTCCTCGACGACACCGCGGCGCTTCGCCGGGCGTACGCCGACGTGTGTGTCACGCTCGGCCGCACGGTCGACGTCCACCTGCCGGGAGGGGACGTACGACGCGGGCAGGCGCTGGACATCGACGCGACCGGCGCGCTCGTGGTCGGCACCGACGAGGGCACGCTCACCGTGGCCGCCGGCGATGTGGTGCACGTCCGGCCAGCCTAATGACATGATCGGCGCGTGGCCTTTCCGAGCAAGCTCCTCAACGAGGGCGAACGCGTCGTCGTCTCCACCCGGACGCACGTCAAGGCGCTGATCCTGCCCGGACTCGCGCTCCTCGTCGCCCTGGCGATCGCCCTCTTCGTCGCCGGCCTGGTGGAGAGCTCCGTCGCGGACCTCGTGATCTGGCTGGTGTTCCTCGCCGCGGTGGTGTGGTTCCTCGCCGGGCCGCTGCTGCGCTGGCTGACCACGACGTACACCTTCACCACCCGCCGCTTCATCAAGCGCTCGGGCTTCATCGCCAAGGAGGGGCGGACGATCCCGCTCAACCGGATCAGCGGCGTCGACTTCGAGATCGGCGTGATCGACCGCATCTTCGGCTGCGGCACCCTGGTCGTCTCCGACGCGAGCACCGACGGCAGCGTCGAGCTGCACGACATCCCGCGTGTCGAGCAGGTCCAGCTCCAGGTGTCCGACGAGCTCCACCGCCTCGCCGGTGGCGACCGCAGGGACGATGGCGCCTGAGGGGGAGCGGGCCCCGGGAGAGCAGCTCGACGAGGCGATCCTGCGCAGCGCGCCGGAGTTCAACGCGCTCGAGGTGGCAGCCGAGACAGGGGTGACCATCGAGGAGACCCGGCGGCTCTGGCGAGCCCTGGGCTTCCCGGAGTTCGTCGGCGAGAAGGCCTACACGGCCGCCGACGTCGAGGCCGTGGCCACGTTGATGAGCTTCGTCGACGCGGGGGCCGTCGACTTCGACACGGCCGTCAACCTCACCCGCGGGGTGGGCCAGACGATGGCGCGGCTCGCGGACTGGGAGGTCTCCACGCTGGTCAGCCGGGTGGAGGAGATGGAGGCGAGCGAGGAGGCCACCGGCTCGCGCGTCGGGTCCGCCCTGCGCCTGATCAACGAGGTGAACCCGCCGTTCGAGCGGCTGCTCGTCTACGCCTGGCGCCGCCACCTCGCCGCGGCGGTCGGCCGGATCGAGGCGATGGGCGCCAAGGACGAGGACCTCCACACGATCGACGTGACGGTCGGCTTCGCCGACCTCGTGTCGTTCACCGCGTTGTCCAACACCCTCGACCGCGACGAGATCGGCGACCTCGTCGAGGTCTTCGAGAGCCGCTGCCAGGACGTGGTCGCCCGCTACGGCGCCAGGATCATCAAGAGCCTCGGCGACTCGGTGCTGTTCGTCACCGGTGGCGCCGAGGACGGCGTGGCCGTCGCGGAGGGGATCATCAACGTCATCGGTCGCGACGCGAAGATGCCGGACGTACGACTGGGACTGGCGAGCGGACCGGTCGTCCAGCGGCTCGGCGACATCTTCGGGCCTCCCGTCAACATGGCCGCACGGCTGACCCAGGTGGCGCGCCGCAACCGGCTCATCGTCGACCAGAACACCGCCGACCTCCTGCCGGCCTCGGAGTGGGAGAGCAGACGCCTCCCGGCGCGGCCCGTGCGGGGGTTCGGGCTGGTCGAGCCGGTGGCTGTACGACGGCGCTGACGCCGCTCGTGAGCGTGGAGGTGGACCAGACCACTTGGCCCCTTTTCGCTGATTCGGACCATCCGGCGTGCTCGGCGTCCCTACCTTCAGCGGGTGTTGGCTGTCCAAGACGTACGACTCGACCCGTCCACCCGGCAGGTGTGGCGAGGCGACCGCGAGATCAGGCTGTCGCGCAAGGAGTTCCAGCTCCTGCACGCGCTCATGACGCGCGCCGGTGACATCGTCACGCGTGTGGAGCTGATGGCGGACGTGTGGCAGACGTCGTTCTACACCAACTCCAAGACCATCGACGTCCACCTCGGCTGGCTGCGTCGCAAGCTCGACGACGACCCCCGCCACCCCACCCTGATCACCACGCACCGCGGACGCGGCCTGCGCTTCGAGACCGCGGCCCGCACCGTCGTGAGCTGAGCCGGCGCCCGCCGGTCTCCAGGCGCGTGCCGCCCTTCTATAGGCTCCGGTCGTGTCCTCGACCGGTTCGCACCGTGCTCCCACGCTCGCCGTCATCGGGGGTGGCCAGCTGGCCCGGATGATGGCCCAGCCCGCGATCGCGCTGGGGCTGCCCCTCCGGCTCCTGGCCGAGGCCGACGGTGTGTCCGCCGCGCAGGTGATCCCCGACCACCTCGTCGGCGACTACACCGACCTGGCGACCCTGCGCCGGGTGACCGAGGGCACCAGCGTGGTCACCTTCGACCACGAGCACGTGCCGACCGAGCACCTGCACGCGCTCGAGGCGGACGGGATCGCCGTACGCCCCGGGCCGGACGCGCTCGTGCACGCCCAGGACAAGGCGGTCATGCGCCGCCGGCTCGCGGAGCTCGACGTGCCCTGCCCCCGCAACGCGGTGGTCACGTCACCCTCCGACGTCGAGGCGTTCGGCCTGCCGTGCGTCCTCAAGACCACCCGCGGCGGCTACGACGGCAAGGGCGTCTGGGTGGTCCGTGCCCTCGACGAGTCCCAGGCTGCCTTCGACGCCGCTGCGGCGGCCGGCGTGGAGGTCCTGGCCGAGGAGCTCGTCGACTTCCGGCGCGAGCTCTCCGCCCTCGTGGCCCGCGCCCCCAACGGCCAGGCCGCCGCCTACCCGGTCGTGGCCTCCACCCAGCTCGACGGCATCTGCCACGAGGTCATCGCCCCCGCGCCGGACCTCTCGCCCGCCCTGGCCGGTCAGGCGCAGGAGATCGCCCTGCGCATCGCCGGTGCGCTCGACGTCACGGGCATCCTCGCCGTCGAGCTCTTCGAGACCACCGACGGCCGGATCCTGGTCAACGAGCTGGCGATGCGCCCCCACAACACCGGCCACTGGACCCAGGACGGCGCCGTGACGTCCCAGTTCGAGAATCATCTCCGCGCCGTCATGGACCTCCCGCTGGGTTCGCCGGCCCCGCGCAGCCGCTGGACCGTGATGGTGAACATCCTCGGTGGCCCCACCGACACCGGGCACCTCTACGACGGGCTGCCGCACGCGATGGCCCGCGACCCGCAGCTGCGGGTGCACTTCTACGGCAAGGACCTCCGCCCCGGCCGCAAGGTCGGGCACGTCAACGCCTACGGCGACGACCTCGAGGACTGCCTCGAGCGCGCCCGGCACGCCGCTGCGTGGTTCCGAGGCGACCTCGGGAACGACAGCGAGTGACCGACAGGGAATGACCGACAGCTTTGACCACCAGGAGAGTGAGCCCATGAGCGACCAGGACCCTCGACCGAGCGAGAAGCTGGACCGGCCCGTGCGCGTGGGCATCGTGATGGGCTCGGACTCCGACTGGCCCGTCATGCAGGCCGCGGGCGAGATCCTCACCGAGCTCGGGGTGACGTGGGAGGCCGACGTGGTCTCCGCGCACCGGATGCCGACCGAGATGATCGAGTGGGGCCAGCAGGCCCACACCCGCGGGCTGTCGGTGATCGTCGCCGGAGCGGGGGGAGCGGCCCACCTGCCCGGCATGCTCGCCTCGGTCACGCCGCTGCCGGTGATCGGGGTGCCGGTTCCGCTGAAGTACCTCGACGGCATGGACTCCCTGCTCTCGATCGTGCAGATGCCGGGCGGCATCCCGGTCGCGACCGTCGCCATCGGCAACGCCAAGAACGCCGGCATCCTGGCCGCGCGGATCCTCGCGACCAGCGACCCCGAGCTCCAGCAGCGCCTCGTGGACTACCAGGCCTCGCTCGCCGAGACCGCCCACGCCAAGGGCGACGTCGTACGCCAGGCCTCTGGCGGTCCGCGGAGGCTGGGCTTCTGACGGACCGCCCGGCCCCGGCCCGCCTCGTCGCGATCGACGTGGCACGCTGCCTGGCGCTGCTCGGCATGGTCGCGACGCACGTCCTGGACGAGCGGAGGGCCGACGGGTCGCTCACGGCGGCGCAGTGGCTGGCCGGGGGGCGTGCCTCTGCTCTCTTCGCCGTGCTGGCCGGCGTCAGCATGGCTCTCGTCACCGGGCGCCGGCACCCACTCGCCGGTGCGGCCCGGGGGCGCGCGTCGGCCGGGCTGGTCGTGCGCGCGGTCCTGGTCGGGGCACTGGGGTTGCTGCTGGGCACCCTCGGCACCGGGATCGCGGTGATCCTCACCTACTACGCCGTCCTCTTCGTCCTCGCGCTGCCGTTCCTGGGGCTCCGCGCGCCGACCCTGGCCGCACTGGCGGTGGGCTGGATGGTGGCGGCTCCGGTCCTCTCCCACGTCGTGCGTCCCGAGCTTCCCGAGCGAGACTTCGCGAGCCCCACCCTGCAGCAGCTGCTCGACGACCCGTCGGGCCTGCTGGCCGAGCTGACGTTCACCGGCTACTACCCGGCGGTCCCGTGGCTCGCCTACGTCCTCACCGGGCTGGCGGTGGGGCGTCTGGACCTGTCCTCGCGGCGTACGGCATCCCTGCTGGCGCTCGGTGGCGGACTCCTTGCGGTGGGCGCGACGGTGGTCTCGCGGATGCTCACCGCCAGGCCGGAGGTCCAGCGGGCACTGCTCGACGATCCGCCGGCCACCGACGCCGACGCGGCCGCCCTGCTCGAGCGGATCGCCGAAGGCCTCCCGGGCAGCACGCCGACGGGGGGCGCCGGTGAGTGGTTGCTGGTCGTCGCGCCGCACACCGCCACGCCGTTCGACCTGGCGCAGACCATCGGCTCGGCGCTGCTCGTGGTCGGCGCCGCCCTGCTCCTCGTCGGCGCGGCGCGCCCGGTTCCGCGGCACGCGGTGGCGGTCTTCTTCGGCGCCGGGACGATGACGCTGAGCCTCTACTCGCTCCACGTCGTGGCCCGAACGCCCGGCCTGCTGCCCGACGCGCTCCGCGACAGCTACCTCTTCCACGTCCTCCTGCTGCTCGGCACCGGCCTGATGCTGACGGCCGCCGGGCTCCGGGGTCCGCTCGAAGCCACCGTCGGAGGGGTCGCGCGGACGGTCGCCGGGCGGCCTCAGACACGCCCTAGGCTCGACCCATGACGACTCGATGGGGCATCGCAGGCACTGGCTGGATGGCAGCGTCCTTCCTCGACGACTTCGCCCACGTCCCCGACGCCGAGCTCGTCGCCGTCGGCAGCCGGACCCTCGAGCGGGCGCGCGCCTTCGCCGCCGAGCGCGGCGGCGAAGCCATGACGTACCCCGACGTCGTCGCGGCCGACCTCGACGTGCTCTACATCGCCACCCCGCACCCGCAGCACCGCGACCTGGCCCTCGCCGCGATCGCCCACGGCACCCCGGTGCTCGTCGAGAAGTCGCTCACCGCCACGCTCGACGGCGCCCGCGAGGTCGTGACCGCGGCGCGCGAGGCCGGCGTCTTCTGCATGGAGGCCATGTGGACCCGGCTCCAGCCCGCCGTGCTGGCGGCGCGCGAGCTGGTGGCTGCCGGCGAGATCGGTGAGGTCATCTCCGTGCACGCCGACTTCGGTGCCCATCGGGTCTACGACCCGGTCCACCGGCTGTTCGCCCCGGAGCTCGGCGGCGGCGCCGTCCTCGACCTGGGCGTCTACTGCATCTCCCTCGCCCAGCACTTCCTGGGGACTCCCAGCCGGGTCACCGCCACCGGTTCGCTGTTCCCCAACGGCGCGGACGCCAGCGCCTCGCTGCTCCTGACGTACGACGACGGGCGCGCGGCCACCCTCGCAGCCTCCCTGCAGGCGACCACCGGCCGGCGGGCGACGCTCGTCGGCACCCGGGGGTCGATCGAGATCGGTCCGGAGTTCTACCGGCCCACCCAGCTCGTGGTGCGGCGCGAGGGTGATCCGGCAGAGGTGCTCGAGCTGCCGGCCGTCGGTCTCGGCTACTCCCACGAGATCGTCCACGTCGGCGAGTGCCTGGCGGAGGGACTGACCGAGAGCCCGGTGGTGCCCCTCGACGACACCCTCGTCGTGCAGTGGGTCATGCAGGAGGCGCTGGGCCAGCTCGGCATCACGCCGGCCGAGGGCACCGTCCCGGGCCTGTCCGGAGCCCGCGTCTAGTTGTACCCGGTCAGGACGTTGGTAGCGGCGAGCCTGGTTGAACAAGCGAGAACCTCCGAATGGGATGTGGCTTGTCTAAGGCCCACTCCAACCCGGAGGTTCTCGTGTCCCACGCTAGTGCCCGGCTCACCGTTCATGGTCGCCGACTGATCGTCCAGCGCCATCAAGCCGGCTGGCCCCAAGCCCATATCGCTGCCGCCATGGGCGTGTCCCGCAAGTGCGTGAAGACCTGGCTCGACCGCTACGCCACTGAAGGCGAAGCCGGTCTGACCACGCGCTCCTCGCGACCACATTCGATGCCGACCAGGACCAGTGACGAGGTGGAGCAGGAGGTCCTGGCTGCCCGCGCCGAGCATCGCGACGGCCCCGACGTCCTCGGACCCAAAGTCGGGGTTCCCGCACGAACTGTGTCGCGGATCCTGCGCCGCGACGGCGTGGCGTATCTGCGCGACTGCGACCCGATGACAGGTGAGCTGATCCGGTCCTCGAAGCAGACCGCGGTCCGCTATGAACGTGACCGACCCGGCGAGCTGGTCCACATGGACGTCAAGAAGATCGGCCGCATTCCCGACGGCGGCGGTTGGCGAGCACACGGCCGTGGAGCCGACTCGATCCAACGCGATCGGTCCACCAAGGTCGGTTACGACTACGTCCATTCGCTGGTCGACGACCACTCACGACTGGCCTACAGCGAGATCCTGACCAACGAGAAGGGCACTACGTGCGCCGAGTTCCTGCAGCGCGCGATCGACTACTTCGCCGCTCATGGCATCACGCAGATCGAGCGGTTGATGACAGACAACGCTTGGGCCTACCGCTACTCCCTGCGAGCACTTTGTGCCGAAAACGGCATCACTCAGAAGTTCATCAAGCCTCACTGCCCTTGGCAGAACGGCAAGGTCGAAGACTGAACCGCACTCTGGCGACCGAGTGGGCCTACCGGCAGGTCTTCAGCAGCAACGACGAGCGTGCCGCTGCCCTTGCACCCTGGCTCGAGTACTACAACACTGAACGCCGCCACAGCGCACTCAAAGGACTCCCGCCAATCAGTCGACTGCTACCAACCTGATGGCCGGGTACATCTAGTCGGTCACGCGCCCCCGCAGGGCCTTGGTCTGGCCACGCTCCTTCTTGGCCCGCAGGCGTCGCTCCTTCGCGCCCCGGCTCGGCCTGGTGGGGCGCCGTGGTGGAGGCGGCGGTGCCAGGGCCTCCCGCAGGAGCTCGGCCAGGCGCTCGCGGGCGGCCACCCGGTTGCGGTGCTGTGAGCGGTGCTCCGAGGCCGCGATCGAGACGCGGCCCTCGGGCCAGCGGCGCAGGGCCCGCGACCGCTGCGTGTCGCTGAGTGCCGAGGCGGTGCGGAGGTCGAGCTCGAGCTCGACGCGCGAGTCGGTCGTGTTCACCGACTGGCCGCCTGGCCCCGGCGACTTCGAGAACCTCTCCACCAGCTCGGCCGCCGGCACGACCAGGCCGTCGGGCAGTCCCGGGCCGGAAGGGACGTGGAGGTCGCGCATACCCCCATTGTGGCTTGACGCGCTGCCCCACGAAGGGCCAGCGTCTGCAGACATGGGCGAGGAGATCGTGGGGGTGGTGGGTGGCGGCATCCTCGGACTGGCCGTCGCGCGCGAGCTGGGGCGACGCCGGCCCGGGACGCGGGTCGTCCTGCTGGAGAAGGAGCGCAGTCTCGCGGCCCACCAGACGGGCCACAACTCCGGCGTCGTGCATGCCGGCATCTACTACCGGCCCGGCTCGCTGAAGGCCGAGCTCTGCAGCCGTGGGCGCCACCTGCTCCGCGACTTCTGTGCCGAGCACGCCGTTGCCTACGACGAGTGCGGCAAGCTCGTCGTCGCGATCGACCGCGACGAGCTGGGCCGTCTGGACCTCCTCGAGCAGACCGCGTCGGCCAACCGGGTCCCCGGTCTGCGCCGGGTCTCCGGCGACGAGATCCGCGACGTGGAGCCTCACGCCGCCGGGCTGGCGGCCCTCCACTCGCCGGCCACGGCGATCACGGACTACGTCGCGGTCGCGCAGGCACTGGCGGCGGAGGTCGTGGGGGCCGGCGGGCAGGTGCGGCTCGGAGCCCCGGTCCGCGCCATCGAGCGACGGGCCGGCAGGGTGCACGTGCGGGTCGGGGGCGCTGCGGACGCGCCCGTCGTGGTCGACCGGCTGGTCGTCGCCGCCGGCCTGCACGCCGACCGGCTGTCCGCGCCACTGGACGGGCAGGCCGGCCCGCGGATCCTGCCCTTCCGCGGCGAGTACATGACGGTGAGCGCCGCCAAGCGTGACCTGGTGCGCGGCATGGTCTACCCCGTGCCCGACCCGCGCTACCCGTTCCTCGGCGTCCACTTCACCCGACGGGTCACCGGTGAGCTCGAGGTCGGGCCCAATGCGGTCCTGGCCACCCGGCGCGAGGGCTACCGCCGCCGCGACGTCTCCGCGGGCGACCTGCGCGACATCCTCGGCTGGCCCGGCTTCTGGCACCTGGCCCGCGCTCACTGGCGTACGGGCGCGATGGAGGTCCGCGGCTCGCTCTCGCGGCGGGCCTACATGGCGAGGGCGCAGCGCTACGTGCCGGGGATCGGCGCCGACGACGTCGTCCGGGCCGGCAGCGGCGTACGCGCCCAGGCCGTGGAGCGCGACGGCAGCCTGGTCGACGACTTCCGAATCACCGGCTCGGACGGCATCACCTGCATCCGCAACGCCCCGTCGCCCGCCGCGACCTCGAGCCTCGCGATCGCTGCCCACCTCGTGGACCGGATCTGGGGAGCGACGGGCTGACCCGCGCCGGGATCAGAGGCCCCGGCGCCGCCACTCGATGGCCGGGCAGGTGTCCATGACCATCGGCACGCCGGCCGCCGTCGTGCGCTCGAACGCGTCCTCGTCGATCACGCCGAGCTGGAACCACACGCCCTCGGCCCCGACCTCGACGGCCTGGTCGGCGAACTCGCCGGCCGCCGACGAGCGGCGGAAGACGTCCACCACGTCGATGGGGAAGGGCACCTCGGCGAGGGTGGCGTACCCCTGCTCCCCGAGGACGGTGGGGGCGTCGCGGTCCGCGAACACGGGGTGGATGGGCACGATGCGCTTGCCGCGCCTCTGCAGCAGCGACGCGATCGTGTACGCCGTGCGCGCCGGGTCGCCGGAGAGGCCCACGACCGCCCAGGTCTCCAGCTCGTCGAGCATCCGGTCGATCGTCGCCCGGTCCTGCCAGGACCCCCGGTCCGCAACGGTGTCAGGAGTGGCCATGCCCACACCGTAACGACTCCTCCGAAAAGGATGGACGTCCTAGAATTCGGCGCATGAGCGACTACCCCCTCTACGCCCTCTCCGAGGAGCACCAGGCCATCCGCGAGGCCGTGCGGGCCGTCTGCGACGCCAAGATCGCCCCCTTCGCGGCCGCCGTGGACGAGGAGGCGCGCTACCCGCGCGAGGCTGCCGCCGCGCTGCTCGCGTCCGACTTCCACGCCCCGCACGTGCCCGAGGAGTACGGCGGCGCCGGGGCGGACGCGCTCGCCACGGTCCTCGTGATCGAGGAGGTCGCCCGCGCGTGCGTCTCCTCCTCGCTGATCCCGGCGGTCAACAAGCTCGGCTCGCTGCCCGTCCAGATCGCCGGCTCGGAGGAGCTGAAGCAGAAGTACCTCGGGGCGCTCGCGCGCGGGGAGGGCGGCTTCTCCTACTGCCTCTCCGAGCCCGACGCGGGCTCCGACGCCGGTGGCATGAAGACCCGCGCCGTGCGGGACGGTGACGAGTGGGTGATCGACGGCGTCAAGCGCTGGATCACCAACGCCGGCGAGTCGGAGTTCTACACCGTCATGGCCGTCACGGACACCGAGAAGCTGACCCGCGGCGGCATCTCCGCCTTCGTCGTGGAGAAGTCGGACAAGGGCGTCTCGTTCGGTGCACCGGAGAAGAAGCTGGGGATCAAGGGCTCGCCGACGCGCGAGGTCTACCTCGACAAGGTCCGCATCCCTGCCGACCGGATGATCGGCGAGGAGGGCACCGGCTTCGTCACGGCGATGAAGACCCTCGACCACACCCGCGTCACCATCGCCGCCCAGGCGGTCGGGGTCGCGCAGGGTGCCCTCGACTACGCCCTCGACTACGCCAAGGAGCGCCAGCAGTTCGGCAGGTCGATCGCCGAGTTCCAGGGCCTGCAGTTCATGCTCGCCGACATGGGCATGAAGGTCGAGGCGGCCCGCCAGATGACGTACGCCGCCGCTGGGCGCTCCGAGCGTGGCGACGACGACCTCACCTTCTTCGGCGCGGCCGCGAAGTGCTTCGCCTCCGACGTCGCGATGGAGGTCACCGTCAACGCCGTGCAGGTGCTCGGCGGCTACGGCTACACCCGCGACTACCCCGTCGAGCGGATGATGCGCGACGCCAAGATCACCCAGATCTACGAGGGCACCAACCAGGTCCAGCGGATCGTGATGGCGCGCCAGCTGCTCAACGGGGTGCAGAGCCAGCTCTGAGCCTCCTCTTGGCCTCGGGGGCGACCTCGTACGCTCGTCGGGTGACCACCCGCCTTCGCCGCGCGACCACCGGCGTGGCCGTCCTCGCGCTCGCGGCTGTGGCCGGCTGCAGCTCCGACGACCCCGACCAGGTGGCGGCCGGGCACTCGCACGCCGGCGGCGGCATGGTCTCGATGGCGGTCGGTGACGGTACGCGGGTCTCCGAGGTGGGCTACTCCCTGAGCGGGTTGCAGGTCCGCGAGCGGCCGAGCGGCATCGGCGAGGTGCGGTTCCGGATCGAGGACGCCGACGGCGACCCGGTCACCGACTACGTCGAGGAGCTCACCAAGGAGCTGCACCTCTACCTGGTCAACGACGACCTCACCGTGTTCCGGCACCTCCACCCCACGCGGGCCGAGGACGGCACGTGGACCGCGCCCTTCGACGTACCCGATGCCGGCGGCTACCGCGTCGTGACGGAGTTCGTGGCCGTCGACGAGGGCGGCAACGGCGACCACGTCGTGCTGGGTCGGCGTCTGGCCCTGCCGCCGGGGGACCCGGGCGACACCGTCGCCGGGGACCGGGTCGTCGACGTCACCGCGTCGCAGGCGCCGGCAACAGGACCCGACGGCGTGCTGCGGCTCGTCGTGCGCGACGCCGACGGACGGCCGGTGAGCCTCGGCACCTACCTCGGCGCCTACAGCCACGTGACCGGGTTCCACACCGAGACCGGCGCCATGGTGCACCTGCACCCGCTCGACGCACCCGAGGTCACCGAGGACGGCGCCGAGCTGACCTTCCACGCCGACATCGCGCAGGCGGGCGACTACCGGCTCTTCGTCCAGGTCCGCGTCGACGGGTTCCTGCACACCGTGCCGGTCGAGCTCACGGTCGCACCGTCAGCCTGACCGTCGTCACGGGGTTCTCGAAGCGGCTCAGCGCGATGCTGACCTGCACCTCCCACTCGCCGGCGCGCGGCACGACCACCTCGCCGCGGTAGGTGCCGGCGCCGATCGGCCGCACCGTCACCTCGCCGACATCGAGGCCCTCGGTGCGGAGCTCGACCACTGGACTCGTGGGTGGGTCGTAGGGCTCGCCTGCCGCGTCCTGCACCTGGACGAGGAGCGTGTTGCTGCCCTTGCGGCGGGGGTCCATGACCGCCAGGACGCGCAGGTCGCCGGCGGTCGCGGCACCGACCCCGGTGGCACCGGACGCCACGGTGACCGGCGCGGGCCGCGGCGACCGGTTGACCATCACCCCGGTGACGCACAGAAGTGCCACCAGGAGGACGGCCTCGACCCGGACCGTACGAGTCACCGCGGCGGCCGCCCGCTCGCGGTCGCCGAACCCGGCCGCGCGCCGCACCGCGGGCAGGACCCGCCAGCGGTTCCAGCCGCCGACCCCCGCCACGACCAGCGCGATCGCGATCTTCGACAGGAGCAGCCAGCCGTACGCCGTCTCGACCAGGCCCGCCCAGGACCCGAGGATCCGCCAGGCCAGGAACGTGCCGGTCGCGGCGACCGCGAGGAGCACGCCACCGGCGAGGGTGGAGAAGCGGGCCAGGGTCTGCGCGGCCAGGACCTCGCGCCCGGCCAGCGCGCGCATCGTCAGCACGAGCCCGACGAGCCCGCCCAGCCAGATGGCGCCTGCAGTGACGTGCAGGACGTCGGCCGCGACGAGCAGCGATGACGGCGTGAAGGCCCGGGAGTGCCCGACGACGGAAGGCCCGACCAGGGCGACCAGGGCGCCGCCTCCGAGCAGCCACCCGGCTGCCCGGTCGGGCGGAGCGTCCGACGAGGCCCCCACTGCCACGCCGAGGCCGACCAGCACCAGCGCGGCGCCCAGCAGCTCGTTGGCGACCTGGCCGGGGTCGAAGGCGGAGAAGACGCTGCCCAGCTCGATCCCCTGACCGTAGACCGAGGCGACCGGCACGTGCAGGACGGCGCCGACGACGCCCGCCCCGGCGGCGTACGCCAGCAGCCGGCGGAGCCGGCCCCGGACCTCGGTGCCCTGCCAGGACCGGGGGAGGACCAGGGCGAGGAACAGGGCGAGGCCGGCGGCCACCAGCAACCCGGCGAGCGACACCACCGTGAGCACGTCGCGCAGCACCCGCACGACGGCCGAGGAGGTCTCCGGTCCGGGCGCCGCGGTCACCGAGGCGCTCGGGGCGCCGACGGAGAAGGTCAGCGCACCCGAGATCGGATGGCCGTCACTGGACAGGACGTTCCACGAGACGACGTACGTCCCCTCGGGCAGGTCGGCGGCACCGGTGAGGTCGACCGTGACCTCCTCGCCGCTCGCGCCGGCGGAGGACGGGACCGGATCGCCCGTCGCGTCGTAGACCGCGATCTCCTGCGAGGTGAGCCGCACCGGCTCGTTGAAGGTGAGCGTCACCGTCTCGGGAGCCGATTCCAGGACGGCTCCCTCGGCCGGGTCGCTGTCGACGAGCTCGGCGTGTGCGGAGGCCGGGGCCCCAGTGGCCACCACGAGCCCCAGCGCGAACAGGAGGGGGGTCGCGAGCGCGACCAGCGCGGTGGTCACCGGGCCGAGGACCCGGTGCCACCACGGTGGTCGCGCCGGCGAGGTCACGAGGTCGTACGCGTCCGGGCCAGGGCGAGTCCGCCGGCAGCCAGGCCCAGCAGGCCGGCGGCGAGACCGGCCCAGCCCAGTGCGTCGGAGCCGTCGTCCTCGCCGTCCGCAGCGTCAGCGGCGCCGGCTGCCGCAGCCGACCCGTCGGCGTCGTGGGACTCCTCGGCGGACCCGGCGGTCTCCTCGCCGTGGCCACCCTCGTCGCTCGCCGGGAGGATCTCGAAGGCCGGTGCCGGGCTCTCGAGCTCGTCGCTGTCCTGCCCCTCGGCAGGAACCTCGGTCCAGGCGGTCTCACCCTTCTGGCAGGTCTGGATCGTCGGGAACGCGAGCGTCTCGCCTGCGGCGTCCGGCACCTGGAAGGACAGCTCGAAGGTGTCGCGCTGACCCTCGGGCAGGGGCGTGGTGGCCGTGTAGACGACCGAGGCGGTGCGCTCGGTGGCCTCGTTGCCGTGGGCGTCGGTCACCGGCTCCTCGAGCTGCTCGATCCTGGGCTCGACCTCGTAGAGAGGGTTGCGGGTCGGGGTCACCGAGAGCACCGACTCGGGGACCTGGATCTCGATCTTCGTGGTGGGTGAGCCCTCACAGCCGTGCGGCACGCTGAACGTGGCGACCGTGAAGGCGCCGGCCGAGGCGTCGGACACAGTGGCGCTGACGTGGGCGCTGGCGGGGGACACGAGCGAGAGGGCGATGGCCGCGGTGGCGGCGGGGAGCACGCAGAGGCGCGTGAGGGTGCGGGCGGACATGTGGGTGGACATGATTTCTCCTGGGCGTCGGTGCGGGTCTGGGGTCGTGGACCCACCCGAACCCGGTCCGGGCTCAGGTGGGTAGAACGACCAGCGGAGGCCCGCGACGGGGCGACACCAGGAGGTGCGGGAGGGCGGCGTGCCGGCGCGCATCGGTGCGCCGGCGCAGTGGCGCGGACAGGACCGGGACCACGGCTCGGCGCGGGAAGGAGACGACGTACGACGCGGCACGCCGCCCGGCCCACCACAGGACCGCGGTGAGCACGGTGACGAACAAGTGTGCCCCGACCATCTGCCAGGTCCAGCCCGGGTCGGGGCCCGCCGAAGCGTGGTGCGTGTGATCGGCGACGAGGCCGAACGACTCGTGCAGGCCCAGCTGGCCGGCCGCGACGACCGGGAGCAGGGCCCACACGGGCACGTCACGCGTGAAGAGCAGGAGCCCGGCGGCGAGCACGACCGCCGTGACGAGCACCAGGCCCGGTGCCGTCGGGACGGTGCCGCCTGCCCAGGTGTGCGCGGCGAGGGCGCCGGGCACGACCACGACGGTCGCTGCCACGGCGCGCGCGAGGGCGTACGGCGCACGCGTGCGCTCCACCTTCGGCCCGTTGCTCACGCCGACATGGTCTCAGAACCGGCGCGGGTGGCGGCCTACCAGCCGTGCGACCGTCCGGGGCGCCGGTAGTCGGCGTGGCCGTGCGGGGGTGCGCACGAGCGGCCGTGGCGGATGGTGACGAACATGAGCGGGAAGATCAGCAGCCACAGCGGCGCCTCGGTGATCATGCTGAGGACGATGAGCAGGGCCAGCACCGGGAGCAGCGGCACCCGCCTCCGGCGTCCGCTCCGCTGCTGGGGCGCGCGCACCGGCTGGGAGGCCACCTGCGGACGCGGGAGGTCGCTGAACAGCACCGCCAGGTCGGCGCGGGTCCGCGCGGTCCAGATGGCGTCGAGCCGCTCGTCGTACTCCTCGTGGTCGAGCCGCCCGTCGGCGTAGTGCATGGCGAGGTCGGCCATGGCGCGCTCACGGTCGCTGTCGGCGATCCGCACACCAGGGTCGGGCGCGCTCATCGCTCGCCGTCCCGTCCGTCCGCGAGGATGCCGTAGAGGCGTCGCCGGGTGTCGACCAGCACGTCGAGGGCCGCGCGGCGCTGCTGCTCCGAGCCCTGCGTGCCGAGTTGCCACACGGCGCTGACGACCTGGCCGATCTCGCTCTTGATGTCCGCATGGCCCGAGGGCTGGTCGCTGGGCGGCTGCTCGGTGCGGACGAAGGGCGCCCAGACCGACGCGAGCTCGTCGGTGTTGTCCTCGGCCCAGGCGACGCCCTGGTCGGTGAGCCGGATGGTGCGGCGCCCGCGCTCGTCGTCGGACTCCACCAGGCCCTCGTCCTGGAGCTGCTGGATCGTCGGGTAGACCGACCCGGGGGAGGGGCGCCACTCACCGTTGCTGAGCTCGGAGATCTCCTGGATCACCTGGTAGCCGTTGATCGGCTCCTCGGCGGTGCGCGCCCGGTGCAGCACGTCGATGATCGCGGTGCGGACGTCGCCGCGGCGCACCTTGGGCCCGCGCGCGGGCGCGGTCTGCGCGCCGGCGGCGAAGCCGAAGATCTCGCTCAGCCACGGCGGGGGACCGCCGCGGCGGGCGGCACCCGAGCTCCAGGTGTTGCTCCAGCTGCCGCCGCGGTCGGGGCGGTGGCCCGAGCGGCGCTCGGGCTCGTTGTCGTCGGGCCAGTCGGCTCCGGGCCAGTGGTGTCCCATGTCGTGCGCTCCCTCGGGATGTTCGGGTGGATGTTCGGTGTGGATGTTCGTGATCTATCGCAGACCTATCGGTGACGTATCGCGATATATCGCGAGCGTACGCCTGCGGAAAGACACGCACAAGGGCGGGCGAGGGGGTGCGCCGAGCGGTGAAGGACCTAGCGGGCCCGGCCAGTGGGCGTGCAGGCCGCCTTGGGCACGGTGCTGTCGTTGATGATCGCCTTGAAGAGTGCCGGGGCCCGGTCGGGGTCGGCGATGATCCGGTTGGGATCGCTGGGCGCGGACAGGTTCGGCATGGTGCAGGTCTGGCTCTTGCCCGTCATCGCGAGGGCGAACTTGCCCAGGTCGACGGGGTTCATGCCCTCGTCGACGCGGATCGCGCCTGCCCCGGCTTCGTTGAGCCTCCAGTAGCGCACCGGGTTGAGGAACGTCCACGGCGTCAGCGCCTCGTCGCCGATCGCACCGATCACCTCGCGCTGCCGGGCCACGCGGTCGAGGTCGCTGAGCGCGGTGACGTGACGAGAGCGGGAGTACGCCAGCGCGGTGAGGCCGTCGACCTCCTGGCAGCCCTTCTTGATGTCGAGGCGCGCCAGCGGGTCCTTCATGTCCTGCTTGGGACAGATCTCCACGCCGCCGAAGGCATCCACCGTGTTGATCACGCTGCCGAAGCCGAGCTCGACGTAGTGGTCGATGTGGATGCCGGTCAGCGCCTCCACCCGCTGGGTGAGCAGGGGTGCCCCGCCGCTGGCGAAGGCCGCGTTGATCATCTGGGTGCCGCCGTCGGGCACCTCGACCAGGGTGTCGCGCGGGATCGACATCATGGTCCGACCGCCCGAGCCGGTGTGCAGCACGATGATCGTGTCGGTGTTCGTGCCGCCGCGCTCCGGGGTGTCGAGCGACTCCCGCTGCTCCTTGGTGAGGTCGTCGGCCTTGTCGGAGCCGACGATCAGGTAGTTGGTGCCGGGCTGGTCGTCGGGGCGGTTGCCGTCCGGCTCGGCGTCGACCTTGTCGATCGTCGTCCAGTGGTAGAGCGGGACGCCCGCGAGGTAGACCAGGATCAGCAGGAGCAGCAGCGGGATGAGTCCCAGCCGGAAGCGGGGGCGCCAGCGGCGCTTCTTCGGCCGGGGCGGCGGTGCCGCCGCGGGCGTACGGGTCCCGCCGGGCGGCTGTCCACCCGAGCCGCGTGCGTCGCGGCGTGCCACCGGCATCACCCGCGTCTCGTCCGGGCGCGCGGCACCCTGGGCCGGGACCTGCTGGGTGGCGTCGCCGGGCGGAGTCTGCGACTTGCTCCCGTACAGCCAGTCGTACTCGGGTGTTCCCTTCTCGGGCATTCCGGAGCCCTGCGGACGATCAGCCATGGGAACGGACGCTACCGTGCCGCGCATGAGCGAGCGCAGCGAGCGAGTCGTCCGGCACGCCGCGAGCGAGCCGCGACCCACGTCGTACAGCCGGGTCAGCCTGGGCATCATGGCCCACTCGAGCGAGGCCAACCTGCTCGGCAACGTGCACGGCGGCGAGATCATGAAGCTCGCCGACTCGACCGCCGGCGCGGTGGCGCACCGGCACAGTGGCGGTCCCGCGGTCACGGCCGCCATGGACGAGATGACGTTCCTGGCACCCGTGCACGTCGGCGACATCATCAAGACCTACGCCCAGGTCAACTGGGCGGGCACCTCGTCGATGGAGATCGGGGTCCGCGTCGAGGCGCAGCCGTGGGGCAACGCCTCCGACGAGCCGGTGCACGTGGCCAGCGCCTACTTCGTCTTCGTGGCCATCGACGAGGAGGGCCGGCCGCGCCCGGTGCCGCCCCTGGAGACCGAGACCCCCGGTGACGTACGCCGTCGGCGCGAGGCCGAGATCCGGCGCGCGCACCGGCTGGCGCGCAAGACCGAGATCGACGAGGGCAGAGAAGGATGAGGGAGGGATGACCCGCTGGACGCACGTGCGCACCGAGCGGCTCTGGCTGGACGAGCCGGTCGACGGCGACGCCGACGCTCTTCTCACGATCCACCGTGACCCGGCCTCCTGGCGCCACTTCCCCTCGGGTGTGGTCACCGATCCGGAGGCGGGTCGCACGATGGTCGGCGCGAGCCGCCGGCGCTTCGAGCGCGACGGCCTGGCGTACTGGTCGATCCGCGACGCCGCGGACGGCCCCGTCATCGGCCGCGGCGGTTGCTCGGTGCCCGACGAGGGGCTGGGGGAGCCGGGCTGGTGGAACCTCTACTACCGCTTCGACCAGCGCGTGGTGGGCCGGGGATATGCCACCGAGATGGGTCTCGCCGCCCTCGACGCCGCGCACGACGTCGCGCCCGAACGTCCGGTGCTCGCCTACCTGCTCGAGCACAACCACGCCTCGCGCCGCACCGCGGAGAAGGTCGGGCTGCGGCTGGTGTGGCGCGGGCCCGACGCGGACAACCCGGACCCCGCTGCGGTGCGCCTGGTCTACCTCGACCGGGACCCGGACGACGCACTGGTCGACGCCCTGGACGCCGTCGGTATGCCCCGGCAGGGCCTGCTGGGCTGACCTGTCCTTCACGGCGCGTCGTGGCGCGGTGGGGCGGGTGTGACTGGTGATACTGGACGAGCTGACTTCCCCCAGCTGAAAGGCCCCCGATGCCGCCCGTCCCGCCCCCCGGGTCGCACCAGATGCGGTTCACCACGCTCGACCGCGCGCAGCGCGTCCGGTTCCGTCGCGCGGTGACGCTGATGCTGATGACCTTCGTGCTCCCGGGGTCCGCGCAGCTTGTGGCCGGCAGCCGCCGGGTGGGACGCATCGCGCTGCGCACCTGGCTCGTCCTCCTCGCCCTGGGCACGCTCGCACTGGTGTCGACGTACTTCTGGCACGGCGTCGCCTTCTGGGCCGGCACCAACACGACGCTCCTGCAGGTCCTCCGCCTGGGACTGATGGCCCTGGCCGTCGGCTGGGCCTACCTGTTCCTCGACGCCTGGCGCCTCGGCCAGCCACTGACACTGCAGCGCCAGCACCGGCTCGCCATCGTCGGCGTCAACGGCTTCCTCTGCTTCAGCGTCGCCGGCGCCCTGCTCTTCGGTGCGCACGTGATCGGCGTGCAGCGCCAGTTCATGATCTCGATGTTCGGCGACGGCTCGGCGGTCGGCGCCCACCACGGGCGTTTCAACGTGCTGCTGATGGGCGGCGACTCCGGAGCCGGTCGGTGGGGCCTGCGGCCGGACGCCATGACCGTGGCCAGCATCGACGCCGAGACCGGCAGGACGGTGCTCATCTCCCTGCCGCGCAACATGCAGAACTTCCCCTTCGCCGAGGGCTCGGTGATGGCCGAGCAGTTCCCCGACGGCTTCGACGTGGAGGGCATGTACCTCAACGGGCTCTCCACCTGGGCGCTCGACCATGCCGAGCTGTTCAAGGGCTCCGAGAACCCCGGTGTCGACGCCACCATCCAGGGCGTCGAGGGCATCACCGGCCTGGAGATGAACTACTGGGCGATGGTCAACCTCGAGGGCTTCAAGGACCTCGTCGACGCCGTGGGGGGCGTCGAGCTCAACGTGCGCCAGCCGATCCCGGTGGGGCTGCCCCACGAGGAGTCCTTCCACTACATCGAGCCCGGCAAGCGCACGCTCGACGGCCACGACACCCTCTGGTTCGCCCGCGCGCGTGAGGGCTCCGACGACTACTCGCGCATGGCCCGCCAGAAGTGCGTGATGAGCGCGATGCTGCAGCAGGTCAGCCCGCAGGCAGCGCTGCGCAACTTCGAGGAGATCGCCGGCGCGAGCTCGGCGATGGTCTCCACCAACGTCCCGCGCGGGGAGGTCGACCGCTTCGTCGACCTGGCGCTGAAGGCGAGGAGCCAGAAGATCGCCACGTTGTCCCTGGTCCCGCCCATGATCAACACGGCTGACCCCGACATCGAGCTCATCCACCAGAAGGTCGCGGCCACGATCGCGAAGGCGGAGGGGCGCGAGGCGGAGCCGGACACCGCCGAGGCGGCGCCGGACACGGCCGAGGCAGCACCCGACACCAGCAGCGAGGCGAGCTCCGAGGCTCCGAGCTCGACCGCGCCCGAGCAGACCGGGGGCGGGGCCCCCACCCCATCCGCGCCGAGCACACCGAGCACGCCGCCCGCGGTCACCGGAGGCTCGATCGGCTCGCTCTCGCAGGGCTACGCGGCCAACCAGTCGGAGGACCTCGGCGCCGTGTGCTGAACGCCGCCGGTTCACCCCTAGTGTGTACGCCGTGACCACCGGACCCCTGCCCCGCATCGTCGCGGTCGTGGTCACCTTCAACCGCCTCGCGCTGCTGGAGAGGCTCGTCCAGCGCCTCGGGGGGATCGAGGGCCTGGCCGAGGTGCTGGTCATCGACAACGCGTCCTCCGACGGCACGTCGGAGTGGCTCGCCGCTCGCGGGCACACCGGCGAGATCCCGCTCCAGTCCCGGTCGCTGCCCACCAACCGCGGCGGCGCCGGGGGCTTCCACGACGGCCTGGCCTGGGCGATCGACCGCGAGGCGGACCTCGTGTGGCTGATGGACGACGACGGCCTGCCCGACCTCGACTGCCTCGAGCAGCTGTTGGCGGAGACCGACAACCTCGACTTCTGGGGGCCGCTCGTCGTGGACGAGTCCGATCCCGGCCGGCTGGTCTTCCCGATCCGGCTCCCCGGCGGGACCCGGGTGGTGCACGCCGTCGACGACGTACGCCGCGCGGCACGCGACGACCGCATCGACGGCATCGTGATCCCCTTCAACGGGGTGCTCGTGACGAAGGAGCTCGTGGACCGCATCGGCCTGCCCCGCGAGGAGTTCTTCATCTGGGGCGACGACCACGAATACCGCCTGCGCGCCGAGGAGGCCGGTGCCCGCGTGGCCACCGTCGTCACCGCCACCGTGCGCCACCCCAGCGTCGGCAACCTGGGCACCCCGATGATGTTCGGCCGCACGACCTACAACGACTCGCCCAGCGACCTCAAGCACTACTGCATGGCTCGCAACAACCTGGTCAACCTCCGCGACTACCGCGGCCCCCTGCACGCGGCCGCCTTCGTGGTGAAGACCGCGTGGTTCTACACGTTCACCCGACCGAGCCTCTCGCGGCTGCGACTGAGCCTCAGCGCGATGCGGGCCGGCATCGCCGGGGACTTCGACAGCCACCGGAGGTTCCTGTGACGGCGGGCGCGACCGGCCAGGGGAGCCCGGGGGAGAGGGTGGCGGTCGTCGTCGTCACCTTCAACCGCGCCGACCTGCTGGTCGGCATGCTCGACGGCCTGGCCGCGCAGACCCACGCGCCCGACGCCGTCATCGTCGTCGACAACGCCAGCACGGACCACACGCGTGCCGTGCTCGACGCGCGCGCCGACCTGCCGCTCCACGTGACGACGTCGGAGACCAACCTCGGCGGTGCCGGTGGGTTCCACCTCGGCGTACGGGCGGCCTACGACGCCGGCTTCGACCGCGTCTGGCTGATGGACGACGACGTGGTGCCCGCACCCGACTGCCTCGAGGTGCTGATGGCCGTCGACGAGGACTGCCTGATCGCCGTGCGCGAGGACCTCGCCGGCACCCTCGTCGAGAAGGCGGCGGTCGACTTCGACCTCCGCAACCCTCTCGCCATCCGGCCCAAGCGCGCCGCCGTCGACACGGTGTACGCCGACCGCGTGTCGATGCCGCCGCTGGTCGAGGTGCAGAACGTCGCCTTCGAGGGCTTCATGGTGCGCCGCGACGTCATCGCCGACATCGGCTTCCCCGACCCGGCCTTCTTCATCTTCTACGACGACGCCGAGTACGCCGTCCGCGCCCGCCGGTCAGGTCGCCGCGTGTGGGCGGTGCGCGACGCCGTGCTCGTCCGGCAGCTCGACTTCAACCAGCAGCACGACCTGTCCGGCTGGAAGGGCTTCTACATGTACCGCAACCTCTTCGTGGTGCACCTGCGCCACGGGGAGAACGCCCTGGTCCGGCTCAAGCCGTGGTTGATCACCCTCATGGTCGTCCTGCTCAGCCCGGTCCGCGGCGGGCCGGCCGAGGCCCGCAACGTGATCCGCGCCATGGCCTCGGCGCGGGGCATGCGCCGCCTGACGACCTCGGCACTGCCCCCTCGATAGACTCACCAGCGCATCTCACCCACAGGAGTTCATCCCTTGTCCCAGGGTTCAACGCAACAGCCAGACCTCGTCATCGTCGGCGCCGGACTGTTCGGTCTCACCATCGCCGAGCGGTGCGCCGAGGAGCTGGGCCTCCGCGTCCTCATCCTCGAGCGCCGCCACCACCTCGGGGGGAACGCCTACAGCGAGTTCGACCCCGAGACAGGAGTGGAGGTGCACAAGTACGGCGCGCACCTCTTCCACACCTCCAACGAGCGGGTGTGGCAGTACGCCAACCGCTTCACGTCGTTCACCGACTACAAGCACCGGGTCTTCGGCAAGTACCAGGGACAGGTCTACTCGCTGCCGATGAACCTGGGACTGATCAACCAGTTCTTCGGCAAGTCCCACACGCCCGACGAGGCGCGGGCCCTCATCGCAGAGCAGTCGAGCGAGATCGCCACCGAGGACGCCTCCAACCTGGAGGAGAAGGCGATCAGCCTGATCGGCCGCCCGCTCTACGAGGCGTTCATCAAGGGCTACACCGCCAAGCAGTGGCAGACCGACCCGACCGAGCTCAGCGCCGAGATCATCACCCGGCTGCCGGTGCGCTACACCTTCCAGAACGGCTGGTTCAGCGACACCTACGAGGGCCTGCCCGTCGACGGCTACACCGCCTGGCTGACCAAGATGGCCGACCACCCCAACATCGAGGTCCGCCTCGAGACCGACTTCTTCGCGGTAGCCGACGACTACAAGGGCAAGGTCCCGATCGTCTACACCGGCCCGGTCGACGAGTACTTCGGCAACTCCGAGGGCCGCCTGTCCTGGCGCACCGTCGACCTGGAGGAGAGCGTCGTCGACACGGGCGACTTCCAGGGCACCGGCGTGGTCAACTACAACGACCAGGAAGTCCCCTACACCCGGATCATCGAGTTCAAGCACTTCCACCCGGAGCGGGAGAAGACCCACCTGCCGGGCAAGAGCGTGATCGTCCACGAGTACAGCCGCTTCGCCGAGGAGGGTGACGAGCCCTACTACCCGGTGAACACTGCCGACGACCGTGCCAAGCTGCTCAAGTACCGCGAGCTCGCCAAGTCCGAGCCGATGGTGCTCTTCGGCGGCCGGCTCGGCACCTACAAGTACCTCGACATGCACATGGCCATCGGCGCAGCGCTGTCGATGTACGACAACAAGCTCAAGCCCCACTTCACCGAGGGCGCCGAGCTGACCAGCGGAGGCATCGACGCATGAGCACCGAGACCAGCACGACCACTGTGACCCGGCTGCTCCAGCGGCAGATCCTCCCGATCGACCGGGACACCGACGTGTTCCCCCTCTACGTCGACCTGGAGGAGGCCAAGCTCGACACCGACCGGGACGCGGTCGGTGGCGACAAGGCGGCCAAGGACCTCAACAACGCCGCGATCCGGCAGTCCACCTCGACCGGTCGCAAGCTGCACCCCGACCAGATCCGCTCGCGCACCGCGCTGCGGCTCGAGCCGTCGCAGCTGCTGTCGTTCGGCACCTACTTCAACGCCTTCCCGGCGTCCTACTGGCGCCGTCACACCGTCGTGGACCAGGTCGAGCTGACGGTGGACGTCACCGGCGCCGGGTCGATGGTGACGGTCTACAAGTCGATGGCACGCGGCCACTCCCAGCGCGTGGACGCCGCCACGGTCGAGGGCGACTCAGGTTCGTTCAGCTTCACGCTCCCGCTCAAGCCGTTCGTCGACGGCGGGTGGTACTGGTACGACGTCGTCGCCGGCGACCACGGCGCCACGGTCGAGGGCGCGGAGTGGACCGCCCAGGTCCCCGCGGACCGTGCCGAGCACGGCACCGTCGACGTCTGCATCACCACGATGCTCCCCGACATGAGCGCCCAGCTGCTGGGCCAGCTCGGGGCCGCCGAGGAGCTCCAGCCCTACCTCGACACGGTCTTCGTGATGGACCAGGGCAAGGACAAGGTCACCGACAGCACCCACTTCCCGACCGCACGCGAGGGCCTGGGCGACAAGCTGCGCGTCATCGTCCAGGGCAACCTGGGCGGGTCGGGCGGCTACGCCCGCGGGCAGCTGGAGAGCGTGCGCAAGGGCACCGCCACCTACGCGATGATGATGGACGACGACGTCGTCTGCGAGCCCGAGGGCATCATCCGGGCGGTCACCTTCGGTGACCTCGCCAAGCGACCGACGATCGTCGGCGGCCACATGTTCAACCTCTACAGCCGCTCCGAGCTGCACTCCTTCGGCGAGATCGTCCAGCCGTGGCGCTTCTGGTGGCAGACCCGGCTCGACGGCTACAGCCAGTGGAACTTCGGCGCGCGCAACCTGCGCTCGTCGCGCTGGCTGCACAAGCGGGCCGACGTCGACTTCAACGGCTGGTTCATGTGCCTGATCCCGCGGGTCGTGCTCGAGGAGGTGGGCCTCTCCCTGCCGATCTTCATCAAGTGGGACGACTCCGAGTTCGGCCTGCGCGCCAAGGAGGCCGGCTACCCGACGGTGTCCTTCCCCGGCGCCGCCGTGTGGCACGTGCCGTGGACCGACAAGAACGACGGCCTGGACTGGCAGTCCTACTTCCACCACCGCAACCGGATCATCGCCGCGCTGCTGCACTCGCCCTACGAGCGCGGTGGCCGGATGGTTCGCGAGAGCCTCAACCACCAGGTCAAGCACCTCGCCTCGCTCCAGTACTCCACCGCCGAGCTGCGGCACCTGGCGATGGAGGACGTGCTGCGCGGCCCGCACGCACTGCACGGTGAGCTCGCCACGAAGCTGGCGGACATCAACGCGTTCCGCAAGCAGTACTCCGACGCGCAGCTCCACCTCGACCGTGACGACCTCCCGCCGGTGCGCCGCAAGAAGCCGCCCAAGAAGGGCAAGTCCGACATCGAGATCCCGGGCCGACTGAGCACGCTGATCGCCGCCGGCCTCGCGCCGATCCGCCAGCTCCGCCCGGTGCGCGAGATGGCGACGGACTACCCCGAGACCGAGCTCACCGCGATGGATGCCAAGTGGTGGAACCTCGTCAAGTACGACTCGGCCGTGGTCTCGATGAACGACGGCAGCTCCGTCGCCCTCTACAAGCGCGACCCCGCCCACTACCGTGACCTGCTCAAGCGCACCGTCGACATCCACCGCCGCTTCCACCGCGAGTGGCCCGAGCTGGCGCGGCAGTACCGCGACGCGCTGGGCGAGATCACCTCGCCCGAGGCCTGGGAGAAGACGTTCGCGCCGTGGATGCGGGCCGACGACCAGCCCGACGACCAGCCCGACGACCAGGCTGCCGACCCGGGTGAGGGTGCGTGAGCCAGTCCGGCACTGACGCGCTACCGGTCGAGGTCCGCCACGACCTCGCGCACGTTCCGCTCGCCCCGCCCTCCCGCACGTCCGGCGTGCTCGAGGTGTTCCGCCGGCGCTACCTGCTGCGCCTCATGGTGCGTCGCGAGATCAAGGCGCGCTACGCGGGGACGGCGTTCGGGCTGATCTGGTCCTACATCAACCCGCTGACCCGCTTCCTCACCTTCTACGCCGTATTCGGGCTGCTGCTCGGGCGTGGCCTGGGTCTCGAGAACTTCGCCATCCACCTGTTCGCGGGCATGGTGCTGGTCAACTACTTCACCGAGACCGTGACAGCCGGCACGCGCTCGCTGCTGTCCAACAAGGGCGTGATCGCCAAGATGGCGATGCCCCGCGAGATGTTCCCCGTGGCGTCGATGCTGGTCTCGCTGTGGCACGCGGTGCCGCAGCTGATCATCCTGGTCGCGGCCTGCCTCCTCACCGGCTGGTGGGGAGATGGACCGATGTGGGTCCCGGACGCGGTCGGCATGGGGGCAGCCTTCCTGGGCTTCGTGCTGATCATGGTGTTCGGCACGGCCTGCGGCCTGCTCTTCTCGTGCATCAACGTGATCTTCCGCGACTTCCAGCGGATCGTGCAGACCTTCATCAACATGATCCCCTTCACGACGCCGATGATGTACCCCTACTGGATCACCTACGACCGGTTCCCGAACTTCTGGCACGAGGTCTACCTGGCCAACCCTGTCGCCGAGGCCGTCCAGCTGATCCAGCGCGGCTTCTGGTACCCCACGTGCGCCGACCTCCCCTGTGCCACCATGCCCAACCCCAACGGGGACGGCACCATCATCCCGGCGCCGGAGTTCGCCGACCACCTCTTCACGCGCGGCTTCATCATGCTCGCGGTCGGCCTGGTGCTGCTGGTGGTCGGACAGATGGTGTTCGCCCGCCTCGAGAAGTCGATCCCGGAGCGCCTCTGATGACCACCTCGATCGTGGTGGATGACGTCACCAAGTCGTTCCGCTACCAATACCACCCGACGCTCAAGAAGCTCGTCCAGGGCAAGGTCCGCCGCCAGGCGTCGCAGGACGAGTTCAAGGCCCTCGACCGGGTCTCCTTCGAGGTCAAGCAGGGCGAGTCGATCGGCCTGATGGGCCTCAACGGCTCGGGCAAGTCGACCCTGCTCAAGCTGGTCAGCGGCGTGATGCGGCCCGACGAGGGCCAGGTGCTGACCCGCGGACGCATCTCCGGCCTGATCGCCACCGGTGCGGGGTTCCACAACGAGCTCACCGGGCGCGACAACATCTACATGAACGCGGCCATGCTCGGCATGAGCAAGGAGGAGACGGACGCGAAGTTCGACGACATCGCCTCCTTCGCCGACGTCGGGCGCTTCCTCGACACCCCGGTCGGCAACTACTCCTCGGGCATGTTCGCCCGTCTCGGCTTCGCCGTGGCGGTCCACGTCGACTGCGACATCTTCATCGCCGACGAGGTGCTGGCGGTGGGGGACCGGCCGTTCAAGCGCAAGTGCCTCAAGCGCATGAAGGAGATCCGCGAGTCCGGGATCACGATGTTCTACGTCAGCCACTCCGCGGGCTCCGTCAAGCGGATGTGCGACCGGGCGATCGTCCTGGACAAGGGCACGGTCGGCTTCGACGGCGACGTCGACGGGGCGATCAAGTACCTCCACTACGACGGCGACGACGACGAGCCGGACAGCGAGGAGAGCTCCGAGGACGAGCGCGACGACGCCCTTGCCAGCGACATCTAGCACCGCTTCGCCGACTCTTCCGGCGAGAATCCGGGGAGAATTCCAGGCTCCTTCGGCGTGTCGACTGGAAATTACAGCGTTGTAGTTACTCAGAAACTCTAGCGTGACTGGTGTGACTGGTGTGAACTTCTGCCTTGTGTGACCTTCCCCCACACAGGAGTAGATCTTTCATGCGACCTCTTCAGGCCCGTCTCATCACCCTCTGCCAGCAGCTGCTGGCCCTGGGGGTCGTGCTCGTCGTGCTCACCCCCGCCTCTGGCGTGGTGTCCCTCGACATCGTGGGCGAGAGCCCCGGCCGACAGCCCTCCGACACCGGCGGCGGGACGGGCGGCCAGGCCGTCCCGGCCGAGCTCATGTCGGCCACCGTCCCGACCCGGGCGGTCACGCCGACGGTCACCGAGGTGCCCCTCACCGGCGCCGACGGCAGCTTCGACGGCCTGCAGGGCCGCACCGTCGCCGGAGGATCGACCGACGCCCGCGTGGTGAGCAAGCCGCAGACGCTGAGCGGCTTCGGCGCCATCGGCGTCACCTGGGAGCACGGTGAGGACCTCGCGGAGGACCAGATCTCCCTCAAGGTGCGCACCCGCACCGGCGACGAGTGGAGCGACTGGGAGGCCCTCGAGTACCACGACGAGCACGCGCCGGACGCTGGCAGCGCCGAGGCGGCGAACGCCCGTCCCGGCACCGAGCCGATGTTCGTGGGCGACGTGGACGACGTCCAGGTCGCGGCCAGCACCGACGGGGTCGCGCTGCCCGAGGACCTGTCCCTGGCTCTCGTGGACCCGGGCACGGCACGGGGCACCAAGACCGAGGAGCCCGCCGACAAGCCGTCGCAGTCCGACACCACGGCGTACGACGACGAGTACGACGACCGCGGCTCGCTGGAGTCAGGGGGGACGGAGTCCGACACCCTGGCGCTCCAGGCCGCCCAGACCAGCGCGAAGACCGCCCAGACGGTCGCCCAGCCCACGATCTTCTCGCGTGCCCAGTGGGGTGCCGACGAGAGCATCCGCAACAAGAGCGCCCTGCGCTACGGCACGATCAGCGCCGGCTTCGTCCACCACACGGTCAACGCCAACGACTACAGCGAGGCCCAGGTGCCCGCGCTCCTGCGCAGCATCTACGCCTACCACGTGAAGTCCCGCGGCTGGAGCGACATCGGCTACAACTTCCTCGTCGACCGGTTCGGCCGCATCTGGGAGGGACGCTACGGCGGGATCGACAAGCCGGTCGTCGGCGCCCACACGCTCAACTACAACGACTACTCCTTCGCGATGTCGGCCATCGGAAACTTCGACACGGTCCAGCCCCCGGACGTCATGCTGCGTGCCTACGGCCAGCTGTTCGCCTGGAAGCTCTCGCTGCACGGCGTCAACCCGGCGTCGACGGCACAGAAGGTCGGCCGCTCGACGTTCCCGGCGATCAACGGCCACCGCGACGCGGGCTCGACCGCGTGCCCCGGCAGGTATCTCTACGCCCAGCTGCCGACCATCCGCACGTACGCCACGCAGGCTGCTCCGGTCACCCCGGTCGGACCCACGCCGGTGACCGTGAGCGAACCGAACCCGCAGAACAACCTCGACGCCTCGCCCTACCCCGACCTGGTGGTGCGTCGCGCCTCCGACGGTCGGGGCCTGGTCATCCCGACCGGTGGCCTCACCTCGTTCCAGAAGCGCACGGTGGTCGGCAAGACCGGCTGGGACCAGCGTGCGGACGTCCTCGTCTCGCCCGACCTCACCGGTGACGGTGTCGCGGACCTCGTGACCGCCGACAAGTCAGGTGTGGTGCGGGTGCGCGCCGGCAAGGGCAACGGCAAGTTCGGCGACACGGCCAAGAAGCTCAGGCTGCGCGGCTACTCGCTCATCACCGCTGTCGGCGACATCAACGGCGACCGTCGCAACGACCTGGTCGCCCGGTTCAAGGGGCGCCTCACCACGCTGCTGGCCACCAGCAAGGGCGGCTTCGCCCGGAAGACGACCCGCAAGGGCTACGGCAACTACCGCCAGCTCATCGGTGGCGGCGACGTCAACGGCGACGGCAAGGCCGACCTGCTCCTGCGGACCAAGAACCGGCTGCTGCTCCAGAAGGGCTACGGCACGGGCCTGTTCGGCCCGGCGACGCGCGTCGCGGGCTCGTGGAGCGGCTACAACCGCCTCGTCGGCGGAGACTTCAACGGCGACGGGCGCTCCGACCTGGTCGCGCGCACCAGCAAGGGCAACGTGCTGCTGATGCCGGGTCGGGGCGACGGGACGTACGGCGCCGCGCTCGGCCCGGCGACCAACCTCAAGACGATGCGGTGGATCACCGGCGCCCAGATGGTCGGTGGCGCGGGCGCCGACCTGATCGGCGTGACCGGGAAGTCGCTCGTGGTGGTCGCCAACCGCGACACGTTCGAGCTCGGTGCGCCCATCGACACCGGCGTCTCCTTCGCCGGCATGGACCTCCTGCTCAACGCCGGCGACGTCAACCGAGACGGGTTCGGCGACGTCCTGGCCCGCAGCGTCTCCGGAGAGCTGTGGCTCTACACGGGCAACGGCACCGGTGCACTGGCCCCCGGGCGGGTCGTGGGCAACGCCTGGAACACCGTCTCCGGGATCAGGGCGGTCGGCGACGTGACCGGTGACGGCAACCCGGACCTGCTCGGCACCCCGACCGGGGGCACGCTGTCGGTGTGGACCGGCAACGGCACCGCGTTCAACAGCGTGGCGCCGGTGGCGGGCAAGGTCGCGACGCCGGCCGGCCTCCCGGCCGACCTCTCGAGCTTCGACTGGGTGCTCGGAGTCCAGGACATGAAGCTCAAGGGCGCGGGCGACTACATCGTGCGCGACCGGACGAGCGGCGTGGCCTACATCTACAGCGGTCGTCGCTCCGGCGTCTCCTCCCCGCGCGTGCTGGGTGAGGGATTGGGGGCCTTCGACCTGGCCGGGTGAAGCAGCGCGCAGTCAGGCCCTCGCGGTCGCGCGCTCGGCGACGTGGACGTCGTCGAGGCGATCCGGGTCCGGGTTGCGGACAAGGACCAGCGAGCCTCCTCGTCTGAGGGGCTCGGTGAAGGTGGCCATTCCTGGTGGGGAAGCCGGGTCGGCCACCGACAGAAGACGGCCGCCGTGGGTGAGAGAGCTCCCGGCGGCGGCCGTCAGGTCGTCTGCGGGTGCGGGGCGAGGGCCGAACAGGTCACGCTGGCTGAGCTCGTCGGTGGCGGCGTCGTCGCCCGTGGGCGGGTCCCAGGCAGCGAACCCGTCGGGCTGTGCCCAGATCTCCAATCCCACGTCGAGGACCCGCTCGGGCAGCGGCTCCGCGAACCGCACGCCGAGAGGGCGCAGGCTGCACGCGAGGACGGGCACCTGTGCGGCACGAGGTGCCCACGTCTCGAGGGCCTCCGGGCCGCACACCACTGCGTCCGGCTCGTCGGAGGTGGTCACCCGCAGCCCGACGGTCCAGGCGGCGCCGAGGAACACCGGCGCCAGCCAGTGGGGCGGCAGGTCGACCCGCAGCGACATGCCGCGCTCGAGGTCGGCGACGTCGCTCAGCAGTCCGGACGCCTTCGCGACCCAGTTGGCGTACGTCGTGACCGACAGCTCCACCCGCTCGTCGGTGGCGTGGTCGTAGAACGTGAGCAGGGGGCGTCCGGGATCGCGCCGCAGCTGGGCGGCGAGCACCTCGGCGAAGGTCGTCATCCGCTCAGACGGCGTTGGGCTCCGGGGAGTCCATGTAGGGGTAGTCCTCCATGAACGTCTCGAGCGCCGCGCCACTGATGTCGGAGCAGTACTGCCACACGCCGACCTGCTTGGCCGGGTCGGTCTCGCCCACGCCACCGACCGACCAGTGGGTGAAGGCGATGTGTTGGCCCTTGGGGAAGGCCTTGCCGTCCTCGGAGGTCCACGGCACGGCCTTGAACTTGTCGCGCAGGTTCTCGGTGCCCTGGAGCTTGGAGGCGATGCCGCGCAGCATGTCCATCTTGTCCGAGCTCTCGGCGATCGTCTCGTCGTACCAGAGGATCGTGAAGCCGTGCTCGAGGTTGTGCACCAGCTCACCGAGCTCGGGACGGTCCGAGGTCGTGTAGAGCTTGCGCTCCATGCTGTCCCACATCTTCCAGTGCTGGCCGAAGGCGGGCGGGGCGTCGGGGTAGCTCATCGGCGTGCCCGGCTCGACGTGGTCCTGGCTGCCCTCGGCCGACTTCGTGGTGACCTTCTGGCACACCGACGCCTTCGCTCCGATGTCGTTCAACGAGGCGGAGGCGTAGGCGCGCAGGTCCCACCAGTCCTTGACCGGGTTGTAGGCCGCGGCACCCACGATGAGCACCGCGACAAGGACGCACACGCCCACGATGGCCATGCCACGCCGGTTCTCGGCCTTGGACTGCTGGGAGCGGATGGAGTCGATGACCGCCTGACGGTCGGTCTTTGCCTGCTTGGCCACGGTGCTCGGTGTCTCTCGGTCGTCGGAACTGCGGGCTGCGGTGGCAGAGTCTACGTAGTCACGGGTGACACGAGGCACACGCCGTCGGATCAGGCCTTGCCACCGGTGCGGAGCCAGTCATCGGTCCGCCAGCCGTGCGCGAAGCAGACCGCCGCGACAGCGGTCCGGTCCGCGTCGTCGGGCAGCCGGCCGAGTGCCCCTGCGAGCTCGGCCACCGACGCCGGCTCGCCGAACGGCGGCAGGTCGGCGATGTCACCCGCCAGGGCTCGTACGACGGCCTCGCGGGCGCCCCAGCCGAACAGGTCGCCGCCCTCGGGGCGCACGAGGGACGCGGCACCGGGCCCCTCCTCCCCGGGCGGCAGCACCAGGTCGCCGCGACCGCGGATCACGGCCACCGGTCGACCGGCGAGCTTGCCCTGCACCAGCTCGGCCGCGCCGGCCAGCTCGTCGGCCACGGCGGGAAGGGTCACCGCGAGCGGGTTGCCGTAGGGGTCGGTGCGACCCGCGAAGTTCTCGGCGACGACGAGTCCGGCGGCGCCGATCGCGATGTCGGTCTGGCCCTCGCGCCAGGCCCGGCCCGCGGTGTCGGTGACGATGACGCCGACGTTGACCCCGGCCCGCTCGCGGATCGAGCGGCGCAGGTCGCGGGCCGAGCCGTCGGGGTCGAGGGGGAGCAGCGCGACCGTGCCGGCCGCGACGTTGGAGGCGTCCACCCCGGCCGCGGCCATCGTCAGGCCCAGCCGGTGGCGCACGATCCGGGTCGAGCCACGGCGGGCGAGCACCCGGAGCGTCTCCTCGTCGATCGCGGCGTCGCGATCGACGACCCGGGTGCGACCCTCGGCCTTGCTGACGACCTTGCTCGTCACCGCCACGACGTCGCCGTCGGCGAGGTCGGCGCCGCCCCCGGTGGCGGCCAGCACGAGCGCCGCGAGGTCGTCGCCGGCCGTGACCTCGGGGAGCCCGTCAGGTGCCCAGGCCTCGAGCTGGCTGCGCTCGCTCATGCCCTGCCGGCCGACGCGAGCGCCACGGCAGCGGCGGCCATCGCGGCGGTGGCGTCGGGGTCGCTCATCATCAGCGGCACCGCCTGCGCGCGGAGGCCGGCCGCCTCGAGCCGGGCGAGCTGGTCGGCGTCGCGGGAGTCGACCAGCCAGCCGTCGAGGACGCCGCCCTCGGACCGGGCGCCGAAGTGGGCGCCGACCGCGCCGGCGCTGACCTCCACGCCGATGCTCGTCAGCACCTGCGCCGCCATGCCGTGCACGTGCGAGGCGCCGACGATGGGGGAGAGACCGACCACCGGCGCGGGCGTGGCGCGGACGGCGTCGCGGATGCCCGGGACGCCGAGGATGGTGCCGACGGAGACCACCGGGTTGGACGGCGGGAGGATCACCAGGTCGGTCCCGGCGATGGCCTCGAGCACGCCGGGGGCGGGTGTCGCGGCGTCCTGGCCCACGACGAGCACCGCTTCGGCGGGCACCGCGGCGCGCAGCCGCACCCAGTACTCCTGGAAGTGGATCACCGACCTGCCGCTCGGGCTGTCAGGGTCGGCGACCGCGATGTGGGTCTCGACCCGGTCGTCGCTCATCGGCAGGAGCGTCACCGTGTCCCCGTGGAGGGGCGAGAGCCACCGCCGGCACAGCGCCGCGGTCACCTGCGACAGCGAGAACCCGGCCTCGAGCATCTGGGTGCGCACGAGGTGGGTGGCGATGTCGCGGTCCCCGAGACCGAACCACGTCGGCTCCACGCCGTACGCCTCGAGCTCGGTCCGGGCGCTCCAGGTCTCGTCGCGGCGGCCCCATCCGCGCTCGACGTCGATGCCGTCGCCGAGTGTGTACATCACGGTGTCGAGGTCGGGACACACCTTGAGGCCGTGGATCCACCAGTCGTCCGCCGTGTTGGCCACCACGGTGACCTCGGTGTCGGGGGATCCGCCTGGGACGAGGCCCGAACGGAGGCCGTGCAGGAGGCCCTGGATGAAGCGGGCCCCGCCGACTCCGCCCGAGAGGACGGTGATACGGCGGAGCGTCGGCGGGGATGATGGCATAGGAACAGCCTGCCGGAAGGCGATTGGCCATATCAGATCCGGGCTTGACTTGCGGGGTACGACAGGCATGTAATTCCCACAGTGTCATTCATTTTGTGAGGCCGGGTCGAAAGGGCTACCACCATGAGAGCAGAACTGTTTCTCCTCGAGCCCGAGGGCGAGGAGCTCGGTTGGCAGGACCGCGCGTTGTGCGCGCAGACTGACCCCGAGGCGTTCTTCCCCGAGAAGGGCGGATCGACCAGGGAGGCCAAGAAGGTCTGCCTGACGTGCGAGGTGCGCGACGACTGCCTCGAGTCCGCATTGATGAATGACGAGCGCTTCGGCATCTGGGGCGGCCTCTCCGAGCGCGAGCGCCGCAAGCTGAAGAAGCGCGCAGTCTGACGGCTTTCGCCGTCCCACCGCCGTTTTCCAACCACGTGGAGCGCCTCGCTAAGGTGCTCCGGTGTCCGTCACTGCGCTTCTCGTCAGTCATGACGGGGCGCGATGGCTCCCAGCGGTTCTCGCTGGTCTGACCGGGCAGACCCACCCGGTCGACCGCGTCGTGGCCGTCGACACCACGAGCCGTGACGACAGCGTCGACCTGGTCCGCACCGCGCTCGAAGGCTCCTCCGTCCCGCTGCTGACCGATGTCGTGCCGGGCTCCACGAGCTATCCCGCCGCCGTCCGCCACGCACTGGACCTGGCGCCGTCGGCGCCCTCCCCGGACGGCGAGGGCGACGAGTGGGTGTGGCTGTTGCATGACGACAGCAACCCGGAGCCCACCGCGCTGGCCGAGCTGCTGGCCGCGGCGCGCGAGCACCCGGACGTCGCGATCCTCGGCCCGAAGCTGCGTGAGTGGCCCTCGCTGCGCCGCCTGCTGGAGGTCGGCCTGACCATCACCGGCACCGGACACCGCGAGACTGGTCTGGAGCGGGGCGAGTACGACCAGGGCCAGCACGACGCCGTCCGCGAGGTGCTGGCCGTCAACACCGCGGGCATGCTGGTCAAGCGGCAGGTGCTCGAGTCGCTGGGTGGTCTGGACGAGGAGCTGCCCATCTTCGGCAACGACATCGACTTCGGCTGGCGCGCCGCGCTCGCCGGGCACCGCACCCTCGTGGTGCCGCAGGCGGTCGTGTTCCACGCGGAGGCGGCGCACCGCGGAGTGCGTCGTACGCCGCTGACCGGACGTCACACGCACTACCAGGAGCGACGCGCGGCGCTGTTCACGTCGCTGGCCAACGTGCCCTCGCGTGCCTTCGCCTGGCAGTACGTCCGCCTCTTCTTCGGCTCCCTGCTCCGCGTGCTCGGCTACCTCGGCGTCCGGTCGGTGGGGGAGGCTCTCGACGAGCTCGCCGCCGTCCTGTCCGTGCACGGCCGTCCCCGCCAGGTGCTGGCCGCCCGGCGCGAGCGCGCGAGGCGGCGCGAGGGCGAGCCCGCCGACGTACGACCCCTGCTGGCGCCGCGGTGGCTGCCCTACCGTCACGGCCTCGATTTCGTCACCGACCTCGCGTCCGCCGCGACCAGCCAGGCCGCCGACGTGGCCGAGCGCCGTCGGCTCGCCAAGGCACCCGGGTCGACCCCGTCGAGCCGCGAGCAGCGCCGCGGGTCGGCGGAGGACGACGAAGAGGCCTACCTCACCGACACCGGCCTCGTCGCGCGGTTCTTCACCAACCCCGTCGCCGTGGTGCTGGTGCTCTTCGGGGTGCTCGCGCTGCTCGCGGGACGAGAGGCGTTCGGCACGATCACCGGTGGTGCCCTGTCCCCGGTGCCAAACACGGCCGATGACTGGTGGCGGCTGCACGCCGCGACGTGGCTGCCGCTGGGCACGGGGACCGACGTGCCGGCCCCGGCCTACGTCCTGCCGTTCGCGCTGGCCGCCTCCGTCATGCTCGGCCACACGGGCGCCGTGGTGTCCGGGCTGATGCTGCTGGCAGTGCCGATCGCCGCGTGGGGTGCGTGGCGGCTGTTGAAGGTCGTCGGCCACCTCGTGGACCCGCTCGGCCTCCCGCGCTGGCTGGTCGTGTGGGGCGCCCTCACCTACGCGCTCGTCCCGGTGACCTCGGGGGCATGGGGCGAGGGACGTTTCGGCACCGTGGCCGTGGCAGCCCTGCTGCCGTGGGCCGCTCACGCGGCGCTGGGCTTCGTCGATCCCGACCGCGACCGTCGCTGGCGTGCGGCCTGGCGCACGGCCCTGCTGCTCGCCCTGGGTGCGGCCTTCGTGCCGGGCTTCTGGCTCTTCGCGCTGCTGGCCACCGCGGTGGTGCTGGGCGCTGCGGGGTTCATCGCACCGCGCCTGCTGCGTGAGCGCGACAGCTGGGGACCCCCCGTCGTCGCGGTGGCCGCCACCCCGGTCCTGCTCGCGCCGTGGCTGCTGCCCCTGATCGCCACGGGCTCGGGGTCGGGGCTGCTGCTCGAGGCCGGCCGGCTGACCGTCGACCAGGTCACCTTCGGCGGGCTCCTGACGGGACGGCTCAACGACCTCGGCGCGCCGGGATGGCTCGGGGTGGTGCTCGCCCTGCTCGCGGTAGTCGCGCTCGTCCCACGGCGTACGCGCGTCTCCGTGACGATCTGCTGGCTGGTCGCCCTGGCCGCGGCCCTCGCCGCCGGCGTGCTGTCCCGCCTCACGCTCGACCTGCCCTCGATCACCACCCGCCCGAGCCTCGGCCTCTTCGTGGTGATCCTTCAGGGCACGACGGTCGTCGCCGTCGTGCTCGGCGCCGACGCCTACCTGCGCCGCCTCGACGAGCACCACCCCTGGTGGCAGCGCGGCCTCGCGACCGGCCTGGCCGTCACGGCCGCCCTGGTGCCGCTGGGTGGCCTGGGCTGGTGGCTCACCACCCCCGACAACGCCCTGGCGCGCGACGCCGCCCAGGCGGTGCCGGTCTACATGCAGCAGAGCTCGCTGGTCGGCGAGGAGCACGGCGTCCTGGTGCTGGGCGGCTCCGTCGAGGACGGCATCACCTACCGCATCCGGCGCGACGACGGCACCACGCTGGGCGAGGACGAGGTCCTCACCCTGGCCGACGAGGACACCGGGCTGACCGAGGACGTGCGAGCGCTGGTCTCCTCGCCCACACCGGCGGTGGTCGCGGAGCTGGGCGCCCGAGGGATCGAGTACGTCGTCCTCAGCTCGCCCGCGGACGGCAGCATCTCCTCGCTGCTGGACGCGACGGCCGGTCTCGACCAGGCCAGCGCGGAGGACCGGAGCACCCGCGCCTGGCGGGTGGACCGGCCGCTCGACCCGTCCGCGGTGGAGGGCCCCGGCTCGTGGTGGCGCACCGGCTTGCTGGTGCTGCAGGGGTTCGCGATCCTGGCCGCCCTCGTCCTCGCCGCCCCGACCGTGAGGAAGCGGCGAGAGGGGCACGTCGATGGCTGAGCGCGCACCGGGCGGTGGCCGCCGCCGCGTCGCCGAGGTGACCGGGCGACGACCGTCCCCCCTGACCCTGCTGGCAGTCGCGATCCCGCTGCTGACCGTGGCGGCGCTCGGGCTCGTCCGCCCCGCGGAGACGCCCTCGACCTCGCACGCCCCCACCGGCGCGCCGCTCGACCGCTCGACCGCGGTCTGCCCGCCGCGCCTGCCGGGTGCCGACGACCTGCGACTGGGCAGCACCGGGCTCGCCTCCGGCGAACTCGACCTGCGGGTGGGCCGTCAGGACGACACCGAGACGCTCGCCGACGGCGTCGCCGCCCGCACCGAGCGGCAGTACGTCGTCGTCAACGGCAGCGGCGACCTGGCCCCCGGTCTCGTGGTGACCCGGTCCGGTGCCGGGTCCGCGACCGGCTGCGACCAGCCCGCGCCGGAGCGGTGGTTCACCGGGCTCGGCGCCTCGGCCGAGCACGCCTCGACGCTGACCCTGGTCAACCCCGACAAGGGCCCGGCCGTCGCCGACGTGATGGTGTGGGACGGCAGTGGCCCGGTCGACGTACCTGCGCTGCGGGGGATCCGGGTCCCCGGCGGCCGCTCGACGTCCTTCGACCTCTCCGAGGTGACCCCCAACCGCGACGCGCTCGCCGCGCAGGTGCTGGTGTCCCGCGGCCGGCTCGCCTCCAGCGTGGTCGACGTCGTCGACCCGGTCGGGCGCGACGCGCCCGTCCGCGAGTGGCTGCCATCGCAGGCGACGCCGACCGCGACGTCGTACCTCGCGGGCGTGGGGACGACTCCCGCCGACCGGACACTCACGCTGGCCAACCCAGGCGACAGCGAGGTGCGCGTCGCGCTCAAGCTGGTCAGCGAGGAGAGCGAGTTCGCCCCGTCCGGCGTCGAGGAGGTCACGCTCGCCCCTGCCTCGGTGAGCGAGGTCGACCTGAGCGGCGTGCTGCGCGGCCGCACCGCGGAGGGGGTCCAGGCGCTCAAGCTCGAGGCCACCGGACCGGTCACGGCGAGCCTGCGGACGCAGGTCCCCGGCGACCTGGCCTTCTCCGTGGCGGGAGCCACGGTGGTGGGGGAGACGGCCGCGGCGCTCCCGGCCGGCTCGAAGCGCCTCGTCGTGGCCGGCGCCGGCGCGCCCGGCGTGCTCACCCTGCAGGCCTGGGACGAGGACGGCCGTGTCGTGGTGCGCGAGCGTCGCGTCGAGCTCGACCCGGCGACCGCGGCTCGCGTACGACTGCCCGACGAGGCAGTGCTCGCGCTGGTGGCGATCGAGCGCACCGGGGCGGTCGTGGCGCTGGAGGTCAGCGACCGGGGCCTGTCCGTGCTCCCGCTCTCGCAGCTGGTGACCACCAGCCAGGTGCCCGACGTCCGTCCCGCCCAGCGATAGCGCCGCGCTCGTCCCGCTAGTCCTGGTCGCCGTACCTCTCGTCGACCTGGCCGGGCGTGAGGCCGAGGAGCTCGGCCAGCTGCTCGACCACGACCGTGTGCACCAGCGCCTCCAGCTCGTCGCGGCTCGTGGAGCGGTGCTCGATCGGGCGCCGGAAGATCACCAGGCGGGTGGGTGACTGGCCCTTCCCGCGCACCAGCGACGACAGCGGCACGGTCTCGTCGCCCCAGTCGTCGGGGAGCATCGGCGCGTCCTCGACGGCGTACTCGACGAGGCCGAGGTGGCGCTGCCAGCGCTCGTCGAGCGGAGTGACCACGTCGAGGACGAGCTGGTCGAACTTCTGTCGGGCGGTCCGAAGCGCCGGAGTGCCGGGCTCCGCCGGGAGGACGCCGGGTCCGCGCATGCCGCGGCCCCGCCGGTCACGACGCCGGCTGCGCGGGACGGCGGCGTCGGTGCCCAGGTGTGCGGTGCTCACGTCGTCCACGCCGCGAGCCTAAGCGTCGCGTGCGCATCCGGCGGGTAGCGTCGGCGCCGTGAGCCTTGCCCGTCGTTGTTCGCGGACGGCGTGTGGCCGTCCTGCGGTCAACACGCTGACGTACGTCTACGCCGACCAGACCGCCGTCCTCGGTCCGTTGGCGACCTACGCCGAGCCGCACGCCTACGACCTCTGCGAGCTGCACAGCGAGCGACTGTCCGCGCCGCGCGGGTGGGAGGTGCTCCGGCTGGCTCCGGACCCCCGGGCCCAGGGCCCGAGCAGCGACGACCTGCTCGCGCTCGCCGACGCGGTGCGCGAGGCCGCGCGCCCGGCTCCGGCGCCCGTCCCGCTGCACTCGACCGACGACGCGAGTCGCGGCGCGAAGCGAGGGCACCTGCGGGTCCTGTCCTCCACCGACTGACTAGGATTGCCGGCGTGAACATCGACCCGCAGCTGCTGAGCATCATCGTCTGCCCGGCCTGCCACGGACAGCTCTCACCCGCCACGCTGGACGGCGTCGACGAGCTCGTCTGCCAGGGGTGTGGCAACGCCTACCCCGTCCGCGACGACATCCCCGTGCTGCTGGTCGACGAAGCCCGCAAGCCCGCCTGAGGACTGGCCGTGGCGACCTGGTTCGACGAGGCCCGGCTCGATGATCCCGGCGTGCTGCAGACCGTCGACCTGCGCCTGCGCACGCTCGCCGAGAGCGGCGCGCGGGTCCGGCGCGAGGCCCACGAGGCCGCCAGCGCGATGGCCGAGCTCATCGCGCGCGGTCGTGACGACTCCCGCCCACGTGCGGTGATCGCGGCCGGCCCCGACTCGCGCCTCCTGCGGGCGGTGCTCGAGCCGTGGTGCCCGGTGCCGTTCGTCGCGTGGCCCAACCCCGGGCTCCCAGGATGGGCGGGATCGCTCGACCTCGTCGTGATGCTGGCGCCTGAGGGCAACGACCACGGCTCGGCGTCGGCCGTCGCCGAGGCCGTACGCCGCGGGGCGCAGCTCGTGGTCGCCTGCCCCCAGCGTTCGCTCGTCGGTGAGCACGCGGCCGGACGCCATGTCACCGTCCTGCCGACGGTGACGGGTGACCAGCTGGCCACGGCCGTCGTGATGCTCGACTACCTCGCCCACGTGCACCTCGGCCCGCGTGCCGACGCCGAGTCGGTGGCCACGTCCCTCGACGAGGTCGCCACCGACTGCTCGCCGCACCGCGACCTCGCCGTCAACCCGGCCAAGATGCTCGCGATCGCGATGGCCGACACCAACCCCCTTGTCTGGGGCGGTTCGGTCCTCGCGGCGAGGGCGGCGCGTCGGCTGGCGGAGTCGCTGCGGCGCACCAGCGGCCGGTCCGCGATCGCGGGCGACGCCGAGCACCTGCTGCCGGTCATCGAGGCGACCAAGCCCCACGACGTCTTCGCCGACCCGTTCTCCGAGGAGCCGGCCGACCTCCGGCCGCTGCTGCTCATCCTCGACGACCGCTCGGACGACCCCGTCGTACGCGAGCAGGCGGAGGAGCTGCGTGCCGCTGCCGCGCGCCACAGCGTCCGCGTCGAGACGCTCGACACCGACGCCGACGCCGAGGTGGCGCGCTACGCGTCGCTGCTGCTGAGCGGGACGTACGCCGCGGAGTACCTCCGGATCGGCCTGGTCGAGGACTAGGGGGATTGATCCGCTGCCCAAGGGGTAGGAGGCGACGGCACGCAACTCGCCATCGACTCCTCAGGAGAACTCATGTCCCGCACGTCCCTGTCCCTCGCAAGTGGCCTGGCCGCCGCCCTGCTGCTCGTGACCACGCCCACCGCCCACGCAGCGGTGACCGGGAAGGACGCTCCGAGCCAGGGTGACATCGTCAAGGCGTTCCCCGAGCTCGCCGACGGCCAGTTCACCACCGACAAGGTCACGAAGATCGGCGTGCCGGGGAAGACCTGCGACGAGACCGTGACGTCGAAGGTGAAGTCCGGTGTCACCACGACCGGCGCGTCCACGACCGGGTACCCCATCGTGCTGACCGGTGTCGTCGAGCTCAAGTCCGTGGCCAAGGCCAAGGCCTACATGGCGTCGTACAAGAAGTACGTCAAGAAGTGCGCGACCTACACCCAGCCCGCCACGGGGGCGACGATCTCGGTGACCAAGGGCACGTCGCTGCGCTTGGGCGACGAGTCCCTGACCGTCGAGCTGCAGTCGACCTTCTCCACGACCACGAACTACTCGACCAGCGTGATGATCCGTGACGGCAAGCGGATCGGCAATGTCATCGCCGTGGACGACGCCGTGGTGCCAGCAGCCAGCGTCAAGCCGCTCGCGAAGGTCGCTGCCAAGAAGATGAAGTGACCACCGTGGGGTGACCCATCGGAGCCTCGGAGCCGATCGCCGTGTGCGGTGGGGTCCGGGGCTCCGTTGCGATCACCGACTGCCCAGCGGCATCCCGAACACCAGCGCGTCGCCCCCGTGGACGAACGCCGTGCGCTCCACGACCATGCCGAGGTTGCGAGCGACTCCTTGTGAGGGCAGGTTCTCGGGGCGGATCAGCGCCACGAGGTGGCCGATGCCGTGGGCGGCGGCGCAGTCCCGAACGGCCGTGGCGGCCTCGGTCGCGTAGCCATGGCGCCGCATCGCCGGCATCACGTGGTAGCCGACCTCGACGTGGGGAGTGCCCTCGACGTCCTGCATCGTGAGTCCGCAGTCGCCCACGAACACGCCGCCGTGGGTCTCCACGACCCAGAGGCCGAAGTCGTGCTGGGCGTAGTTGCGTGCCTGCCACTCGATCCAGCGCACGGCATCGTCGCGGGTGCGGGCCGGGCGGTCGACAGGCACCGGGTCGGGTGCCGACAGCACCGCGGCCACGTGGTCGAGGTCGGCCATCTCCATCGCACGGAAGCGCAGGCGCGCGGTGGGCTCGGGCAGCACCGGCTCAGGTTAACGGCCTGGTGCCCTCGGGAGCCTGCTGGTCGACGTCGGCCCACACCTCGGTGAGCTCTCCGATGAGGTCGTCGCGGACGCTGGCGAAGCTCGCGACGACGAAGACCTGCTTGCTGCCGTCTGCTCCCGTCCCCGTGACCCGGGCGCGCAGGACCCCCCGGTCGCCTTCGGCGACGAGGTCCTCGACGACGAGGCGCTCGAAGCCGGGGTAGTCGGCGTTGAGGCGGGCCCACTGGTCGCGGTCGAAGACCTCGCCGGTGTGCAGCAGCCGGCAGGTGAAGGCGGGATGGAGGAGGGCAGGCAGCCCGTCCCAGTCGTGAGCGTCGATGACCTCGGCGAGACGGGTGAGGAGGGTCGCGGCGTCCATGGGACGAGTGTGGCGGCAGGCACCGACATCAGGCCCGGGGCCGCGCGATCGTCCGGCGGGTGTCTCGCCATGCGTGGTGGCCAGAACGGAGGGCGAGGGGGAAGGTACGTCGCCCCGGTGACGTACGGCGTCGAGCGATGCCCGCGACGACGGCCTGGGGCGCGCGCACCTGCGCGATCGCTTCCGTCTTGGAGACCAGGGCGCCGGTGGCCAGCGTGTGGCGGATGCGCGCCATGCTGAGCAGCGCGAGATCAGCGAGCTGTGGACTCAGGAACAGCCACGGCCGCCGGGCTGCCCAGGACCAGTAGCCCGAGAGCTCCTCGAGCGCGGCCGTCCGGATGTCTGCCTCGGACATCAGCGGCAGGACCGCCTCAGGCTCTCGCCCGAGAAGCACCTGACCGTGGGTCAGGAGCTCCGCACGCACCATCGACGACAGGCGACGACGGACCAGGCGCCCGTGCGTCCACGTCGGGTGCAGGGCGCTGGGGTCACCCAGTCGGGTGACGTCGACATAGGCGCAGCCGAGGGCGCTGCCTGTCCCGACCGTGCTGTCGATGCGCTCGTGGAGCTCGACCACCAGGCGCAGGTCGTCCACGCCCAACGAGCCGGTCGTGAGGGTGACGAGGTCGATGTCGCTGACGCCGGGCTGGTGGTCGCCGGTCGCGAGCGAACCGTAGAGCCAGACGTCGCTCACCCATCCGGCGGTCGACAGGTCGATGAAGAACGCCTCCACCGCCGGATGTCTCATGCCCACATCCTGCCCACCGCAGGCCTCGTGCCCCGGCCGGTCAGGTCTCGAGGCAGAACTCGTTGCCCTCGGGGTCGAGCATCACGTACAGGTCCTCGTCCTGCCGGACCACGCGCGCGCCGAGGGCGACGAGTCGATCGCGCTCCGCCTCCAGCGGCCCTGCTGCGCGAAGATCGAAGTGCTGGCGGTTCTTGGCCACCTTGGGCTCAGGCACGCGCTGGAACCACAGACTGGGTCCTCCCCATCCGGCGGGCTCCACCCAGGCACGCTCGGGCGTGCTGTCCTCGTCGACGTTCGAACCCAGGGCCGCCGCCCAGAATGCTGCGACTGCCAACGGGTCGTGACAGTCGAACGTCACCGACTTCACGAAGGAGGGCATGAGGGCAACGTAGTCCAGTACGTCGACAGGTGGCGGAGGTGCCTGTGGGCCCGCCATCCGTGGAGTGGCGGGGTGTGGGGCGTGGTGCAGCACCACTTCCCGCGCGACCGGGAGGCCGTCCTGGCCGGATGCGCCGGCGTGGCCTTGAGTGTGGCCGTGGGTGTGCAGGTCGAGCGCGGTCTGCGTCCGGGCCAGGTCGCCGAGGGCTTGGGCGCGGCGGACGTCGAGGGACTGAGTCGACCCGAGGGCTTTGCGCAGCTCGGCGCCGTGGGTCAGGACGCGGTCGACGTCGAGGGCGTCGGCGATGTCGAGGTCGGCCTCGAGGTGCATGGTGCCGGCGTAGTGGACGTCCTCGCCGTGGAGGGTGGCGTGGCGCGGGTCCACGGACAGGTAGCCGTCCTCCGGGTCCGCGGCCGGATCCGCCGCGGCGAGCGCGAAACGTTTGATGGTCTCCGCGACCAGCCGGTCCAGCTGCGCGGGACCGACTCTCCCGGTCACGGCAGCGACCTGGGCGTCGACCCACCCGGCCGCCTCAGGAGTCAGCGACGGGGTGGCGTGGATGGTGGCCTCGGCCACCGAACGGGCCCGCCAGGCCGGCACCCGACCCGACTGGACCTGCGCCCACAACCGCGGGAGCCGGTGCCGCAGCTCGCTTCGCCGACATCGTGGAGATGCCCAGGACGGTGCCGAGCTCGGCGACACAGAACTCCGCCACCGTAGGGCAGCCCTCCCCGGCGATGGACTCCTCGACCGACCTCGAGACCGATCCCGCGGCCACTGGTGAACGTGGCGGTGTGGTGGATCGACTCCGGCGGGTGCAGGTCCGCCCACCGGGCGGCTAGGTCGAGCAGGTCCGCGGCGGCGCGGTCCTCGGTGGCCTTCCGCTCACGAAGCGCGTCGAGCAGGTCCGTCGGGCTGAGGTCGTCCTCGACCTCGGTCCCGGCTTCCAGCCTCTCGATCATGTGTTCGAGCCTACAGAAACCCACCGACACCGCGACCGCGGGCGAACCTCACCGCAGACGCGGACCCGCATGCCCCGCCAGGCACGTCCATTCATCTCCGGCCCGGACCCAGACCTGGGTCATCGGCATCCGGAACGTCTCGGGCTCGCCGGTCCGCGACACGACCACGTCGGTCACCTCGGCGACGAGGACGGCGGTCTCGCCGACCACCACGACCTCCGGGCTGGTGAGTCCTTGGGACCGCCAGACGGTGTCACCCTGGGTGTTCCGACGGACGTACTCGGTGCGGTCGTAGGTCTCTCCGACGTGGGAGGTCCACCGGAAGTCCTCGTGCAGGAGTGCGAGCAAGCGATCGGCATGGCCGTCCGCGAGCGCAGCTGCTCGGGCCTCAGCGGCGCGGATGACCTGCGACTCCTCGTCCATGGCACCAGAGTGCCGCACGTGGGGCACCCCGCTCATACCCTTGTGAGATGCCGTCGCGCGAACCGGTGCTCCGGGAGATGCACGTCGAGGACATCCCTGAGGTCCTCGAGGTCCAGCAGCCCGCTGCCGTCGCCGGTCTGTCCGCCGTGTTCCCCCAGGACGAGCACCCGTTCCCGCGCCAGGTCATCGCCGAGCGCTGGCTGGCCGAGGTGAGTGCTGGGGACACGTCGTGCTTCGTCATCTGCCGGGACGGGCAGGTCGCGGGCTTCGTGGCGGTCCGTGGCGACGAGGTGCTGCACTTCGGCGCGGCGCTCGAGGAGTGGGGGAGTGGCCTGGCCGTCGCTGCCCACGACGAGATCGTGGACGTCCTGCGCCACCGAGGACTCTCGCGGGCCCGGCTCCGCGTCTACGCAGCGAACCCTCGCGGACGCCGCTTCTGGGAGAAGCTCGGGTGGCGACCCACGGGGGAGAGCTCGCGGGGCAGCATGCCGCCGCACGCCGAGCTGCTCACCTACGAGCTGGCCCTGGACCGGAGGTCGCCCGAAGCGATCAGTCCGAGCACGTCCTCGGTCGACCTCACGTCGCCGTAGGAGCGGTAGACCACGTGCAGGGTCGCGTTGTGGTCGCGGTCGCGCATGGCGGCACACGCGTCGGCGACCAGGACGACCCGCAGTCCGGCGGTGCTGGCGTCGCGCACGGTGTCCTCGACGCACACGTTGGTGACGGTCCCGGTCACCAGGAGCGTCTCCACGTCACGGGCGGCGAGCAGTGCCGGCAGCTCGCTGCCGGGGAACCACGCGCTCCGGGCCGTCTTCTCCACTGCAAGGTCGTCCCGGTCGACGGCGAGGCCGGGGTGCAGCCGCTCCACCGGAGTGCCCTCCCCTCCCGAGCCGGCATAGAGCTCCGCCACCTCGTCGCCGAAGAACTCCCGGTCCTTGGCCGACGGCTCGCTGGATCCCGGCACGACCCACGCGACCACGCCGCCGGCGGTGCGCAAGGCGGCGGCCAGCGCGTTGACCCGCGGCACGATCCCGCGGACGTACGCCGACTCGCGGACGAAGAAGGGCACGACGTCGACGACCACGAGCGCCGTACGTCGCGGGTCGAGGTGCTCGTACGCATGTCGTCGGCCACGTCGTTCCTCGTGTCGCCGGTACTCGCGCTCCTCGACGAACCAGTCGTGCGTCGCGACGTCGGCGGCGGGCGGCGATGTCATCCGGCGAGGCTACTGCGATGCGCCCTGCGGGTGGACGACTCAGCAATGGCCCGTCGATAGGCTGATCCCGACGTATCCCCACGACCCCGAAGGATCCCCCATGGCCGGCGGACTGTTCGCCCTCCTCGACGACGTCGCCGCCCTCGCCCGCATCGCCGCAGCCAGCGTGGACGACGTGGGCGCCGCCGCGGGTCGCGCGAGCGCGAAGGCCGCGGGCGTGGTCGTCGACGACACCGCGGTGACCCCGCAGTACCTCCACGGGTCTGCCGCCGCGCGCGAGCTGCCGATCATCAAGCAGATCGCGATCGGCTCGCTGCGCAACAAGATGCTCTTCATCCTGCCCGCGGCCGTGCTGCTCGGCCAGTTCCTGCCCGGGCTGCTGCCGGTGATCTTGATCTTCGGTGGCGCGTTCCTGGCCTACGAGGGCGCCCACAAGGTGCACGAGCGCCTCACCGGCCACGCGACCGAGGCGGAGCAGGAGGTCGCGCCGACGGGCGAGTTCACCCCCGAGCACGAGAAGAGCACCATCGCGCAGGCGGTGCGCACCGACTTCATCCTCAGCGCCGAGATCATGGTGATCGCGCTCAAGGAGGTGGTGGGCGCCGACCCCGACGCCAGCATCTGGATGCGCGCGATCGTGCTCGCCGTCGTCGCGCTGATGATCACCATCCTGGTCTACGGCGTGGTCGCGCTGATCGTGAAGATGGACGACGTCGGCCTGGCGATGACGCTGAGGTCGTCGTCGGCGTCCCAACGCATCGGCCACGCCCTCGTCGCCGCGATGCCGCGGCTGCTCGCGGCCATCTCGTTCATCGGCACGCTCGCCATGCTCTGGGTCGGCGGCCACATCTTCCTGGTCAGCCTCTACGAGATCGGCGGGCACGACGGACTCCTCGAGGGCACGGGGCTCGGCGACGCGCTGCACGCGCCGTACGACCTCGTGCACCACTGGGAGGAGGACGTCCACCACGCGATCGGTGGAGCGCTCGGCGGCCTCGCCGGCTGGCTGCTCAACACCGTGGTCTCGGCGGTCGTCGGCCTCGTCGTCGGCTTCCTGATCCTCGGGGCCCTGCGGGCCGCCGGGGTGGGCGGCCACCACGGCGCGGACCACACCCAGGACCACACCCAGGATCGCGTCGAGGGCCACGCCGCGGAGCATGCCGAAGGGCCTGTCGACGAGACCTCGGAAGGCCCCGCTCCGGGGGCCTCCGAGGATTCTCCGAATCGCTGAAACCGGTCCTACTCTCTTCTGGTCCGCGCGGGAGATCCCGACGATGCACAGATGTGCGGCGCAGACGCACCTCCTCAGATTCGGGAGACAACTGATGGACTTCAAGGTTGCTGACCTCACCCTGGCCGCGTTCGGCCGCAAGGAGATCGAGCTCGCCGAGCACGAGATGCCGGGCCTGATGGCCATGCGCGAGCGCTACGGCAAGGACCAGCCGCTCAAGGGCGCCCGCATCGCCGGCTCGCTGCACATGACGATCCAGACCGCGGTGCTCATCGAGACCCTGGTGGATCTCGGTGCCGACGTGCGCTGGGCCACCTGCAACATCTTCTCCACCCAGGACCACGCGGCCGCTGCGGTCGTCGTCGGTCGCGACGGCACCGTCGACGCCCCCGCCGGCACTCCGGTGTTCGCTTGGAAGGGCGAGACCCTCGCCGAGTACTGGGACGAGGCCGAGAAGGTCTTCGACTTCGCCGACGCCGACGGCAACCCGGTCGGCCCCAACGTCCTGCTCGACGACGGTGGCGACATCACGATGCTCCTGCACCTGGGCGTCGAGTACGAGAAGACCGGCGTCGTGCCGTCGCAGGACAGCACCGACAACGAGGAGTTCAAGGAGGTGCTGCGTGTCCTGGCCCGCTCCGTCGAGACCAAGCCGCAGCACTGGACCACGATCGCCAAGGACATCCGAGGCGTCTCGGAGGAGACCACCACCGGCGTCCTGCGCCTCTATGAGCGCTTCCGCGAGGGCACGCTGCTCTTCCCGGCGATCAACGTCAACGACTCCGTCACCAAGTCCAAGTTCGACAACAAGTACGGCTGCCGCCACTCACTGATCGACGGCCTCAACCGGGCGACCGACGTGATGATCGGCGGCAAGGTCGCCGTCGTCTGCGGCTACGGCGACGTCGGCAAGGGATCCGCCGAGTCGCTGCGCGGCCAGGGTGCTCGCGTCATCGTCACCGAGATCGACCCGATCTGCGCACTGCAGGCGGCGATGGACGGCTACGAGGTCAAGCGCCTGGACTCCGTCGTCGAGACGGCTGACATCTTCATCACCACGACCGGCAACTTCAACATCATCACGGTCGAGCACTTCCACAAGATGAAGCACCAGGCCATCGTCGGCAACATCGGCCACTTCGACAACGAGATCGACATGGCGGGTCTGGCCAAGATCCCCGGCATCGTCAAGGACGAGATCAAGCCGCAGGTCCACCAGTGGATCTTCCCGAGCGACAACGGCGAGCCCGGCAAGAAGATCATCGTGCTGTCCGAGGGCCGCCTGCTCAACCTCGGCAACGCCACCGGCCACCCGTCGTTCGTCATGTCCAACTCCTTCACCAACCAGGTGCTGGCGCAGATCGAGCTGTACACCAAGGCCACCGAGTACGACCTCGGCGTGCACGTCCTGCCCAAGCACCTCGACGAGGAGGTCGCCCGTCTTCACCTCGACGCCCTCGGCGTCGAGCTGACGGAGCTCACCAAGGAGCAGGCCGAGTACCTCGGCGTCGACGTCGCCGGCCCGTACAAGTCGGACCTCTACCGCTACTGAGTCTCGCTGCCGAGTGGGGCCGACCGCCCTAGACTCATTCCATGACTGACCTTGACGAGCCGGCGCGCGGCAGCGTGCTCGTCGTCGACGACGACGCCTCCTTGGCGGAGATGCTCTCCATCGTTCTCCGCCAGGAGGGGTTCGACAGCCGCATCGTGGGCCGCGGCGACCTGGCCCTCGATGCGTTCCGCGACTACAAGCCCGACGTGGTGCTCCTCGACCTGATGCTGCCCGGCAAGGACGGCATCGACGTGTGCAAGGAGATCCGCGCCGAGTCCGGCGTACCGATCGTGATGCTCACCGCGAAGGGTGACACCGTCGACGTGGTCGTGGGCCTCGAGTCCGGGGCCGACGACTACATCATCAAGCCCTTCAAGCCCAAGGAGCTCGTAGCCCGGGTCCGCGCGCGCATGCGCCGCAACGACGTCTCCAACGACGAGGGGCTCACGATCGGCGACGTGACCATCGACGTGGCCGGCCACTCCGTGACCCGCGACGGCGAGCCGATCAACCTCACGCCGCTCGAGTTCGACCTGCTCGTCTGCCTGGCCCGCAAGCCCTGGCAGGTCTTCACGCGCGAGGTCCTGCTGGAGCAGGTCTGGGGCTACCGCCACAGCGCCGACACGCGGCTGGTCAACGTGCACGTCCAGCGCCTGCGCTCGAAGGTCGAGCACGACCCCGAGAACCCGGAGGTCGTGCTGACCGTGCGGGGCGTGGGCTACAAGGCCGGCAAGCCCCAGGGCATGTCCTAGGTGTCCCTGCTCGACCGGCTCCCGCAGGCCCTCCGCCACGGGCCCGCCTTCTGGCGGCGCTCCGTGCAGGCACGGGTCGTGGTGAGCACGGTCCTGCTCTCGGCAGCCGTCGTCGGGGTGGTCGGCGCGTTCCTGATCCAGCAGACCCGCGACGGCCTCCTCGAGAACCGTGTCGAGGCCGTCGTGCAGGAGGCCGAGAGCGAGACCGAGGCGGCTCGCACACAACTTGCTGCCACCCCCGGGGTCAACCTCAACGAGGCCGCCCAGCAGCAGGCCCTGGTCGAACCGATCCAGGCCCGCGGAGCCACGCGTGGCTTCGCCGTGATCCTGTCCCCGCCCATCAGTGAGGGCAGCCGGCTGGCAGACGGCGGGGCCAAGTTCACGGAGGGACTCGACCTGACCAGCGTGCCCGAGCGGCTCGAGGACCAGTTCGACCAGGTCTCGCCGACCGCCTGGACCTTCACCGACATCGAGACGACGCGCCCGATCCCGGGGTTGCCGGAGGGTCCGGGCATCGTGGTGGGCAGCCAGGTCCGGCTGCCGGCCGACAACAACACCTACACCCTCTACTACCTCTATCCCCTCGCCGAGCAGCAGGAGACGCTGGCGCTCGTCTCCCGGGCGATGCTCGTCGCCGGCGTGCCGCTGCTGCTCCTGGTGGCCTGCCTGACCTGGCTCGTGACCCGACAGGTCGTGACCCCGATCCGGATGGCCCGCCGGGTCGCCGAACGGCTCGCGGCGGGCCAGCTGCAGGAACGACTGCGCGTGCGCGGCGAGGACGACCTGGCCCGCCTGGCCACCTCCTTCAACCAGATGGCCTCCAACCTGCAGAAGCAGATCCGGCAGCTCGAGGAGCTCAGCCGGCTGCAGCGCCGATTCGTCTCCGACGTCTCCCACGAGCTGCGTACGCCGATCACGACCGTGCGGATGGCCAGCGACGTGATCCACGACGCGCGGCCGTTCCTCGACCCGGTCACCGGTCGGGCCGCCGAGCTGCTCCAGAAGGAGCTCGACCGCTTCGAGACGCTCCTCGCCGACCTGCTCGAGATCAGCCGATTCGACGCGGGCGCCGCGGTCCTGGAGGCCGAGGACGTCGACCTCGTCGACGTCGCGCGCCGGGTGGTCGACATGACCTCGGCGCTGGCTGCCCAGCGCGACACCCGGGTCGTGGTGCACGACCCCGGCACGCGGTGCGTCGCCGAGGCCGACGTACGCCGGGTGGAGCGGGTCGTGCGCAACCTGGTCACCAACGCCATCGACCACGCCGAGTCGCGCGACGTGGAGATCTTCATCGGGGCCGACCGGCAGTCCGCGGCCATCGCTGTGCGCGACCACGGTGTCGGGCTGGGCCCGGGGGAGTCCGCGATGGTGTTCAACCGCTTCTGGCGCGCCGACCCGGCCCGCGCACGCACCAGCGGCGGCACCGGCCTGGGCCTGTCCATCTCCCTCGAGGACACCCACCTGCACGGGGGCTGGCTCCAGGCCTGGGGCCGGCCCGGCGAGGGCGCCCAGTTCCGGCTCACCCTGCCGCGCCACCTCGGCACCCAGCTACGGCACTCGCCGCTGCCCCTGGTCCCCGACGACGCGCGGGAGACCGCATGAGCACCACCATGAGGACCTCGGCTCGCCTGCTGCGCCCGGCGCTCGTGGCGGCCGTGTGCGCCCTGCTGGCGGGCTGCGTCCAGATGCCGACCGAGGGGCCGGTGGTCGAGCCTCAGGGGAGCCCCGACGTCGTGGACGTGCCCGGCATCTCGTTCGACCCGCGGCCGCCCCGCCCGGGCGAGCCGGCGGGCGACATCGTCGGGGGCTTCCTGGAGGCGATGAAGGCGACCCCGATCTCCCTGACGGTCGCGCGCCAGTTCCTGTCCCGCGAGGCCGAGGACGCCTGGGTGCCCGAACGGCAGATCATCACCTATGGCGAGCTCGGCACGCCCTCGGGCCGGACCTCGACCACGATCTCGATGAAGGACGTGAACGTCTACGACGCCCGCGGCGCCTGGCAGCGCACGGTGGCCACCCGCGACCTGGACCTGGGGCTCGTCGAGGAGGACGGCGAGTGGCGCATCGACGAGGTGCCTGATGCGCTCATCGTCCCCGAGTCGTGGTTCGAGGACTGGTACCAGCGGGTCTCGCTCTACTTCTTCGACCCCACCTCCGAGGTGCTCGTGCCGGAGCCGGTCTTCGTGCCCCGCGGTGAGCAGGCCGCGCCATCCCTGGTCCGGGGCCTGCTCACCCAGCCGTCCGTCGAGTCCCAGGACGTCTACCGGACCTATTTCCCGGCCGGCACCCGCGGCCTGTCCGTCCCCATCATCGACGGCATCGCCGAGGTGGCCCTGTCCGGCGACCCCGACGTGATCGACGAGGAGACCGCGAGGAGGATGCTGGCCCAGCTCGCCTGGACGTTGCGCCAGGAGCCGCGCATCAGTGCCGTCCAGCTGAGCGTGGGCGACCGTGCGATCGCCTGGCCGGGAGGGTCGACACAGGTCCCCCTCGGCGTCGGCAGCGAGTACGACCCCGACGGGGGGCGCTCGACGAGCCAGATGTACGCCCTGGACCAGGGCCGCGTGGTCACCGGGCCCATCGGTGCGTTCGAGCCGACCCTCGGCCCACTCGGTGCGGACGCACGGGGGATCCGATCCGTCGCGGTGAGCATCTCGGGCTCGCAGGTCGCCGCGGTCTCGACCAGCGGCACCGACCTCCTGATGGCCCCCACCGAGGCACTGGACGGTGAGGTCGTGCCGCTCGTCGTCGGGGCCGTCGACCTGGCCGTCCCCAACTGGGACCGCTGGGACCGTGCCTGGGTGCTCGACCGGAACGCCGGTCGTGCCCGCGTCGTCCTGGTGGAGGGCGGCGGCGCCAGGGTGGAGGAGGTCCCCGGCCTGAGCGGACGCGCGGTCACCAAGCTCCTCGTCTCGCGCGACGGGAGCAGGATGGTCGCCGTCGTGCGCGGCAGGAAGACCGACCGCGTGGTGGCGGCACGGATCCGTCACGACGCAGCGGGGGGCATCCTGGGGTTCACCCCGTTCGTGAGGCTTCCGCTCCCGGCCGAGGGCAGCCTGCGCGTCCGTGACATCGCCTGGCGCTCGCCCACCTCGATCTCGGTGCTCGACATCACCGACGACCTCTCCCAGGTGCGCACCATCTCGGTGGACGGCGCCCCCGGCGAGATCACCACCACGACGCGGCTGCGCGGGCGCTTCCGGACCCTCGTCTCCGCGCCGGTGGACGACAGCGAGGCCTTCGCCCTCGCCGGCCGCAGGGTGATCAGCCTGATCAGCCTCGACCGCTCGGTGCCCGTCCTCGCCGAGGGCATCACCTCGTTGACCTACGCGGGCTGACCGGCCGCCCCGGAGCGCTGTCCACAGGCCCCGCTTCGCCCGGTTGCCGTCGTACGTCCGCGCTGCTGGCATGGGCCGCGTGCTCGACGAGGCCCTCGACCTGTTCCTCGGCAGCCGGTGCGTGGGGTGCGACCGACCCGGCCGGATGCTGTGCTCCTCCTGCCGCTCGGGGCTCTCGGCCCGGGCCGCGGTCGCGTGGCCGACGCCGGTCCCGGACGGACTGGTGCCGCCCTGGGCCACGGAGTCGTACGACGGCGCCGTCCGCGCGCTCGTGGTGGGTCACAAGGACCGCGGCCAGTGGGGTCACCGCCGCGTCCTGGGCGAGCTCCTCGCCGTCGCCGTGCGAGGTGCTGGTGCCGGCCTCGACCCCGACGTACCCCTGCTCCTGGTGCCCGTGCCGTCGCGCCCCGGTGCCGGCCGGCAGCGCGGCTACGAGGCCACGTCGGCCCTGGTGCGTGCCGCTGCGAGCCGGCTGCGCCGCGAGCCCGACGGTCGGCGGCGCGTCGTGGTCGCTCCGCTGCTCGTCTCGCGCGGAGCCGCCGACCAGGCGGGGCTCGACGCCGGGGGCCGGGCGGCCAACGTGAGCCATTCGATGCACTGCCCGTCGTCCGTGATGGCCCGGGTCGCGCGCCGCTGGTCTCCTGCGCACGTGGTCGTGTGCGACGACGTGCTGACGACCGGAGCCACCGCGCGGGAGGCCCAGCGGGCCCTGGAGGCCGTCGGCCTGCCTCCCGTCGCGATCGCCGCCGTGGCCGCCACGCGCAGGACTGCCCGACAGGTGGCCTGACTGTTGGCCCCGAGCGCCAGAGGGGCTAGCGTCTCATCATGGAGTCCGCCCGGGTCCGTGGTTGCGTCACGGAGAGGGCTGTGTGCAGCGCCGAGAGGCGCCGCCCTCGGTCCGACCCGCGGCAAGCCGATGCCAGTCGCAGGCGAAACGGTCCACGTAAGTCCACGAGCACCGCGCTGTTCATCAGCGCGGGGCGCGCAGGACGATCACGGTGCGGCTTAGAAGTAAGTCCTGCCCCTGCGCCGACACCAGATGTGTCGGTCCCCCCACGTGCAGACGCGGGGGATGCCGGGAGAAGGCCAGTAGTGGCGGAGAAGCTGCGAACGTCTCAGCAGGCGATTGTGGGGTCGAAGACCAGGTCGGCCGGGCGGACTCCATCCCACCCTGCCCCGGCGGACACCGCCGCGGCCCATGGAAGGGTGCGGTTCGAACGCTAGTTGAGGAGGTTCACATGGAGGTTGTGGTCACGGGACGGCACTGCGAGGTGTCCGATCGCTTCCGCGAACATGTCTCGGAGAAGCTCACCCGTCTGGAGAAGCACGACCACCGCATCATGCGGGTCCAGGTGGAGGTGGAGCTCGAGAAGAACCCTCGCCAGCACGATCGCGCGACCAAGGTCGAGCTCACGGCGTTCTCCAAGGGACCGGTGATCCGGGCCGAGGCGGCGGCCGAGGACAAGATGGGCGCGCTGGACCTCGCCCTCGACAAGATGCAGTCCCAGATGCGCCGCGCCGCCGACCGGCGCCGGGTGCACCGCGGCCGGCACACCCCCGTCTCGGTGGGCGAGGCGCTCGCGGGCACAGGCGAGGTCGGGGACGAGGCCCAGGACGAGTCCGGCGTCATCGAGCGCAAGGTCGGCCCGATCACCGTGACCGGCGACGGGCCGCTGGTGGTGCGGGAGAAGTCGCACCACGCCACACCCATGACGCTCGACCAGGCGCTCTACGAGATGGAGCTCGTGGGGCACGACTTCTACCTGTTCGTCGACAAGGAGAGCGAGCGCCCGGCGGTGGTCTACCGCCGGCGCGGCTACGACTACGGCGTGATCTCCCTGGAGGTCGACGGAGGTCTGACGCGCTGACCACCGCGTTGCCGCTGCGCCTCGGTCATGCGCGCATGACATGATGCCCGCGTGACCGAGGCAACAGGCAGCGAACCCGTCCGCGTCCTGGTCGTCGACGACCAGGAGCTCTTCCGGCGTGGCCTGATCATGCTCCTGGGCGGTGACAGCGACATCGAGGTCGTCGGCGAGGCCGCCGACGGCGTGACCGCCACCGAGCTCGCGGTCAAGACCGCTCCCGACGTGATCCTGCTCGACGTGCGGATGCCTCGTCGCACTGGCGTGGAGGCGTGCCGGGCCATCAAGGAGGTCGTGCCGTCGGCCAAGATCATCATGCTCACCGTCTCCGACGAGGAGGCCGACCTCTACGAGTCGGTCAAGAACGGCGCCTCGGGCTACCTGCTCAAGGACTCCTCGATCGAGGAGGTCGCCCAGGCGGTCCGCGTCGTCAACGAGGGCCAGTCGCTGATCAGCCCGTCGATGGCGGTCAAGCTCATCGACGAGTTCAAGCAGATGTCCAAGCCCGAGCGCGAGCAGGGTCCGGCCCTGCGCCTCACCGAGCGCGAGCTGGAGGTGCTGCGGCTGGTGGCCAAGGGCCTCAACAACCGCGAGGTCGCCAAGGAGCTCTTCATCTCCGAGAACACCGTGAAGAACCACGTCCGCAACATCCTGGAGAAGCTGCAGCTCCACTCCCGCATGGAGGCCGTCATGTACGCCATGCGCGAGAAGCTGCTCGACCTGCCCTAGGCGTACTGACCGGACACGCCGGTCCTCGGGCCCCGCTGTCGGTCGCTCATGGTTGAGTTCCGGGCGTGACGGAGACACTGACCGCGGTGCAGGCGCGCCGGATCGCGCTCGCCGCCCAAGGCTTCTGCGATCGCCCCCACGCGGCGCCCTCGATGCGCACGTTCGACCGCACCCTGGCCCGGACCGGCGTCCTGCAGGTCGACTCGGTCAACGTGCTCCAGCGCGCGCACTACATGCCGCTCTACTCCCGCATGGGCCCCTACGACGTGGGCCTGCTCGACCGCGCCCAGGGCCAGGCGGGGCCTGGGCCGCGTCGCGTCGTCGAGTACTGGGCGCACGTGCAGGCCCTCATGCCGGTGGACCTCTGGCCGCTGATGCAGCACCGGAGGGAGAAGTACCGCGGGGAGCGGGGCAAGTGGGGCTTCACCGCCGACGCCGATCTCGAGCCGCGGGTCCTCGCGGCCGTCCGCGACCGGGGACCGGTGACCGCCCGCGACCTGGAGCGCGAGTTCAGCACGGGCCCGCGGACCAAGGAGCACTGGGGCTGGAACTGGTCGGAGTCGCGCAAGGTCCTCGACTACCTCTACCTGGTGGGGGACGTCGCGATCGCTGGGCGCAACAGCCAGTTCGAGGTGGTCTACGACCTGCCGGAGCGGGTGCTCCCCGCGACCGTCCTCGACGCCCCCACCCCCACGCCCCAGGAGGCGGTCACCGAGCTCGTGCGCCGTGCCGCCCGGTCCCACGGGGTCGCGTCCGCCGCCTGCCTCGCCGACTACTACCGGCTCCGGCTCCAGCCGGCACCCGGCGGGCCGAGCGTGAAGGTCGCGATCGACGAGCTGGTGGAGGCCGGGGAGCTGACCCCGGTGACGGTCCAGGGCTGGAAGCGGCAGGCGTACGTCCACCGCGAGGCCCGGCTGCCGCGGCGGGTCGGCGCCCGCACCCTGATCAGCCCGTTCGACCCCGTCGTGTGGGAGCGGGCGCGCGCCGATGCGCTCTTCGACTTCTTCTACCGGATCGAGATCTACGTCCCCGCAGAGAAGCGGCTCCACGGCTACTACGTGCTGCCGTTCCTGCTGGGCGACCGGCTCGTGGGGCGGGTCGACCTCAAGGCCGACCGGGCCAATCGCATCCTCCTCGTGCCGGGCGCCTTCGCCGAGGACCACGCTCCTGCGGAGACGGCCGCCGAGCTGGCGGTCGAGCTGCGCCGCCTCGCCGGCTGGCTCGGCCTCGACGACGTCGTGGTCGGTCGCCACGGCGACCTGTCCGACGCGCTGAGGGCCGCGTTGGGACGGTAGGTAGAGTTACCACTCGTGCCTGCCATCATCGACAAGCTGCTCCGCATCGGCGAGGGCAAGATCCTTCGAGAGCTCGAAGCCATCGTCAAGGCCGTCAACGCCATCGAGGACGACTTCGTCAAGATGAGCGACGACGAGCTCCGCGCGATGACCGACGAGTTCCGTGAGCGCCTGAGCGGCGGTGAGAGCCTCGACGACATCATGCCGGAGGCCTTCGCGACGGTCCGCGAGGCGAGCAAGCGCGTGCTGGGCATGCGCCCCTTCGACGTGCAGATCATGGGTGCCGCCGCGCTCCACCTCGGCAACATCGCCGAGATGAAGACCGGTGAGGGCAAGACCCTCGTCGCCGTGCTCCCGTCCTACCTCAACGCCCTCGCCGGCAAGGGCGTCCACGTCGTCACGGTCAACGACTACCTCGCCAAGTTCCAGTCCGAGCAGATGGGCCGCGTCCACCACTTCCTCGGCATGACCGTCGGCGTGATCCTGCCGTCGATGCGTCCCGCGGAGCGGCGCGAGGCCTACAACTGCGACATCACCTACGGCACCAACAACGAGCTCGGCTTCGACTACCTGCGCGACAACATGGCCGACTCCGTCGAGGAGTGCGTCCAGCGCGGCCACAACTTCGCGATCGTCGACGAGGTCGACTCGATCCTGATCGACGAGGCCCGGACCCCGCTGATCATCAGCGGCCCGACGCAGGACGAGGTCAAGTGGTACGCCGAGTTCGCCAAGATCGCGAGCTCGATGGTCCGCGACACTGACTACGAGGTCGACGAGAAGAAGCGCACCATCTCCGTCCTCGAGCCCGGCATCACCCGCGTCGAGGACCACCTGGGCATCGACAACCTCTACGACTCGGTCAACACCCCGCTGATCTCCTTCCTCAACAACTCCATCAAGGCCAAGGAGCTGTTCCGCAACGACAAGGAGTACGTCGTCATGGACGGCGAGGTGCTCATCGTCGACGAGCACACCGGCCGCATGCTGGCCGGGCGCCGCTACAACGACGGCCTGCACCAGGCCATCGAGGCCAAGGAGGGCGTGACCGTCCGCGAGGAGTACCAGACCCTCGCCACCATCACCCTGCAGAACTACTTCCGTCTCTACGACAAGCTGTCCGGCATGACCGGCACGGCCATGACCGAGGCCTCCGAGTTCGACAAGATCTACAAGCTCGGCGTCGTGCCCATCCCCACGAACCGGCCGATGCAGCGCGTCGACAACCTCGACCTGGTCTACCGCACCGAGGAGGCCAAGTACGAGGCGGTCGCCGACGACATCACCGAGCGCCACGAGAAGGGCCAGCCGATCCTGGTGGGCACGGTCTCGGTCGAGAAGTCGGAGTACCTCTCCAACCTGCTCAAGAAGCGCGGGATCCCGCACACCGTCCTCAACGCCAAGCAGCACGCCGACGAGGCCAAGGTGGTCGCGCTCGCCGGCCACAAGGGCTCGGTCACCGTCGCCACCAACATGGCTGGTCGAGGCACCGACATCATGCTCGGCGGGTCGGTCGACTTCCTCGCCGACCAGGAGCTGCGCAAGCAGGGCCTGGACCCCGTCGAGGCCCCGGAGGAGTACGACGCCGCGTGGCCGGCGATGGTCGAGCGCATCAAGGCGCAGGTCGCCGCCGAGCACGACGAGGTGAGGGACCTCGGCGGTCTCTACGTCGTCGGCACGGAGCGCCACGAGTCGCGCCGCATCGACAACCAGCTCCGTGGTCGTTCGGGCCGCCAGGGTGACCCGGGGGAGTCCCGGTTCTACCTGTCGCTGCAGGACGAGATGATGCGCCTCTTCAAGTCCGAGTGGGTCGACCGCATCCTCACCGTGCTGAAGGTCCCCGACGACGTACCGATCGACGCCAAGCGCGTGAGCAACGCGATTGCAGGGGCCCAGGCCAACATCGAGTCGCAGAACTTCGAGTCCCGCAAGAACGTCCTCAAGTACGACGACGTGATGAGCCGCCAGCGTGAGGTCATCTACGCCGAGCGTCGCCGCGTCCTCGAAGGAGCGGACCTCGGCGAGCAGATCCGCGGCTTCATCGACGACGTGATCACCGGCTACGTCCGCGGCGCCACCGAGGGCTATGCCGAGGACTGGGACCTCGACGGTCTGTTCACCGCGCTCGGCCAGCTCTACCCGATGGGCCTCACCAAGGACGGCGTGATCAAGGCTGCCGGCGGGCTCGAGGGACTCAGCCGCGAGCGCCTCATCGAGGACCTCCAGAAGGACGTACAGGAGGCCTACGACCGTCGCGAGGACGAGATGGGCGAGGAGGTCCAGCGCGAGCTCGAGCGACGCGTGGTCCTCTCGGTCCTCGACCGCAAGTGGCGCGAGCACCTCTACGAGATGGACTACCTCCGGGAGGGCATCTACCTCCGCGCCTACTCCCAGCGCGACCCGCTCGTGGAGTACCAGCGCGAAGGCTTCGACATGTTCGCCGCGATGATGGACGGCATCAAGGAGGAGTCGGTGGGCTTCCTCTTCAACCTCCAGGTCGAGGTCGAGGAGGAGGGCGACGACGACGGCGGCGACGAGGACAGGGCGCCCGAGCAGGCGTCGGTCGCGGCTCCCCAGGTCTCCGCAGCCACTCCCCAGATCGACTTCGCGCAGGCCCAGGCGCACGCCCCGCAGATCCGCGCCAAGGGCCTGGAGAAGCCGTCGCGCCCGCAGAACCTGTCCTACAGCGCACCCGCCGAGGACGGCGAGGCCGAGGTCCACGCCGCGGCGGCGTCCGCTGACGACCCGTTCGCGGGCGTCGGGCGCAACTCCCTGTGCCCGTGCGGCTCCGGCCAGAAGTTCAAGCGCTGCCACGGTGCGCCGGGCGGCGCCTCGGGCTACACGACGCGCGCGGGCGGCTGAGCGGCCTCCTCCACGACTGACGTCGGGCTCAGTCGAGCAGCCCGGCGTCGCGGAACATCCGCTCGTAGATGGCGAGCACGACAGGTTCCTTGATCGCGTTGTCACGCATCCCGAAACCGAGCGCCCCGTGATCGTCCCCGGTGGCCGCCATCCGTGCGGCCGCGGTGCGCTTGGCGTCGGCGTAGCCTGCGCGGTCCTCCGGGTGCGCGACCAACCAGTCGCGGAACATCTGGTGCCTGATCATCTCCGGACAGTCGGGCCCGAAGACGTGCAGGTGCACCCGCGGCTCGGTCAGCTGCTTGAGCAGGCGGTGCTGGTGCCAGTCGGGCTCGGTGTGCCAGTGCACGAAGCCGAGCTCTTCGAGGTCGGGGACGTAGGCGGGCTCGTCGACAGGATCCGCCACGGCCAGGTCGATGTCGACGATCGGCTTGGCAGGGAGGTCCGGCACTGCGGTGGAGCCGATGTGCTGGATGTCGAGGACGCGGTCGCCCAGGGCGGCTCGGATCTGCCTCTCGAGCACGGCGTAGTGCTGTGCCCACCTGGGGTCCGGCTCCTCGATCCGCAGGGTGTAACCCGTGGGACGGGCGTGGACGCGCACCATCTCAGCCTGGTCGTGTGTCCGGATGATCTCCTCAGGCGTCGGCACGTGCCGATCCAAGCAGGAACGCCTGCTCAGCCCCAAGCCAGTGCGACGCACTGCCAGCGGTCCCGCACGATCTCGAAACGGGCGGCGACGGCGCGCGAGCGACGGCCGTAGCGCACGTGTGCGCTGGCCTCGACCGCGTCGGTGCGGATCAGGGCGGTCCGGACGCCGACCACGACCGGGCGAGCAGGGTTGGGCCCGCGGGCCTGTCCCGGCGCGAGCCCGGCCGCCGCGGTGACGGTGCGGGCGCGCGCGGCCAGCTCCTCGTAGATCTCCGGCACGGTGTGCCGCAGGACCTGCCCCACCGGCCGGTCGCCCGCGGCGATCTCGACCGCGGCCTGCAGGTAGCGCCCGACGAACGCGTCCACCCGGCTCCGGTCGACCGCCTCGGCCGCGACCAGGTCGAAGGTGCGGGCGCTGCGCAGACGGGGTCGTGGGGGAGCGGTGCGAGGCATCAGGTCGAGCGCGAGCGCGCCCTGGACGCTGGCCAGCTCCCCAGCCCCCGGGCGGGGTGCCGGGAGCGAGATGACCTCGGCATGGATGTCCGGCGTGCTCATCATCGGTCTCCGTCCTCTGTGTCGTCGGCCCTGTCGTGGGCCTGGGTGTTGGCAGTGGCGTTGTCTGGGGCGCCGTCAGGCAGGCGCAGAGCCTGTCCGGGGTGGATCAGGTCGGGGTCGTCGCCGACCACGTCGCGGTTGGCCTGCCAGATCGCACGCCAGCGGAGGTCGACCGAGCCCGAGTCGCCGGGGTGGCGCCGGGCGATGGACCACAGCGAGTCGCCGCGGCGGACGACGTAGGTCCCGTTGCCTGTGACCTCGCGCCGGGCCCCGGGCTGGACCTGGGGCTGGATCTGGGGCTGGGCGTCGGGTTGTGGCCGGGCCTCGGCCGGCGCGTCGGGCGGGGACGGAGCGGTCCGCTGCGGGGGAGCGACCGTGCGCTCGGGCAGCGGCAGCCCGACCAGGACCTCGCTGCCGTCTCCTCCGGCGGCCAGCGCGGGGGCGCCCGTGCCCGCCAGCACTGCGGCGCCACAGGCGACCAGGACCAGCCGCCGGGTCGCGCCGCCGCCGGCCCGCGCGCTCCCGCTGAGAACACCCGCCACGGTGAGCGTGGTGATCACCCACAGCCAGACGAGCGCCAGCGCCAGCCCTGTCGCGCACGTCGCGACGAGGAGGTCGGCGAACGCGTGGGGTCCGGCCGCGGTCCGGGACGCCCAGGCGCCGGGCACTGCACCCGCGGCCGCTCCGGCGGCCGCTGTCACGACCGACCACACGGCGACCGGTCGCCACGTGCTGCTGTTCCCCCGAGACACGTCAAACCTTTCGTTTGCGTCTATTTGCATCATTCAACGAAGGTTTGAATCCGATGTCAACGGGTTCTCCCCAGCGCGGCGACGGCCTCTAGGCTCACGGCATGTCGTGGGAGAACGAGCTGTTCGCGCTGTTCGACGACCTCGAGGGCCAGGCCACCGCGCTGTGGGAGGCCGACCGCGAGGCGGAGCTGGCCGACCGGGCGCGGACCGAGTACGGCTCGGTCACGCTCGCGAGCCGGCTGATGGCCTCGCGCGGCGAGGAGGTCGCCCTCCACCTCCCGCACGTGGGGCGCATCGAGGGTCGCCTGGACCGGGTCGGTGGGTCATGGTGCCTGCTGGGCGGCCAGGGACAGGACTGGATCGTGCCGCTGCGCTGGGTCGTCGGCGTACGGGGAGCGAGCGAGCGGTCGGTCCCTGAGGTGGCGTGGTCACCGGTCGACCGGCTCGGCCTGCGGGCGGCCCTGCGGCGGGTCGCCGACGCCGAGGCGCGCTGCGTGGTGCACCTCGTCGACGGCACCCGCCACGAGGCGTACGTCGAGCGCGTCGGCGCCGACTTCCTGGAGTGTCGCTCCGGGGCGGACCGCCTGGGCGACCTGTTGCTGGTGCCGTACGACGGGCTGGTGGCGGTGCAGAGCCGCGAGGACCAGCGGACCTAGCTGGAGATCTGGCTGGAGATCTAGGTGGCCTCGACGTCGTAGGGCGGGACCTGCCCCTCGGCCAGCGTGGGCTTGGTGGCCCGCTCGCGGTCGACCTCCGCCATCGCCTCGCTGATGTGCTTGCGCACGATTGCGCGGGGGTCGAGGTCGCGCAGCTGGAGGTCGGCGTACTCCGGGCCGAGCTCGTTGCGGAGCTCGTCGCGGGCGTTGTGGGCCATGCCGCGGGCACGGTGGAGCAGCTGGGCGGCCTGGCGCGCGAGGTCGGGCAGCTTGTCCGGACCCAGCACGACGACCGCCACGAGGGCGATCACGGCCAGCTCGAGGAGCCCCACGTCGAACATGCTCAGAACCTACTGGTCAGAACTTGCTGGTGGGGGTCAGTCCGAGCTGCATCCCGGCAAGTCCCCGGCCGCGACCCGACAGGGTCTGGGCCACGCGGGTGAGCTCGCGGGCCGCGGGAGCGGTCGGATCGGCGTCCACGATGGGCTTGCCGACGTCACCGCCCTCGCGCAACGCGAGGTCGAGCGGGATGCTGCCCAGGACCGGGACGTCGTAGCCGAACCGCTCGGACAGGGTTCGCGCCACGCGGGCACCTCCGCCGCTGCCGAACACCTCGAGCCGGTGGTCGTCCTCGGCGGGACAGTGGGGGCAGGGGAGGTAGCTCATGTTCTCGACGACGCCGACGACCCGCTGGTGCATCATCGAGGCCATGGTGCCGGCGCGCTCGGCGACCTCGGCCGCGGCCTCCTGCGGAGTGGTGACGACCACGACCTCGGCACTGGGCAGGTGCTGGCCCAGCGAGATCGCGACGTCGCCGGTGCCGGGGGGCAGGTCGAGGAGGAGGACGTCGAGGTCGCCCCAGTAGACGTCGGCGAGCATCTGGACGAGCGCCCGGTCGAGCATCGGTCCGCGCCACGCGACGACCTGGTCGCGGCGCGGCTTGAGCATGCCGATCGAGATCACCGAGACACCGCTGGGGGTGGGCACCGGCATGATCAGGTCGTCGACCTGGGTGGGGCTGCTGTCGGCGATGCCCAGCATGGCCGGGACCGAGTGGCCGTAGATGTCGGCGTCGACGATGCCGACCTTGAGGCCCTCCTTCGCCAGTGCGAGAGCGAGGTTGACCGTGACCGACGACTTGCCGACGCCGCCCTTGCCGCTGGCGATGGCGATGACCTTGGTCAGCGAGCCCGGCTGGGCGAACGGGATCTCGCGCTGGGCGCGGCCGTCGCTCAGGATCTCCTTGAGGCCGGCGCGCTGCTCGGCCGTCATCACGCCCAGGCTGAGGTCCACCGACGCGACGCCGGGGACGGCCGACACGGCGGCGGTCACGTCGCGGTTGATCGTGTCCTTGAGCGGGCAGCCCGCCACCGTCAGCAGCACGTGGACCGCGACCGAGCCGTCCGGAGCCACCTCGACGGAGTCCACCATCCCCAGGTCAGTGATCGGACGCTTGATCTCCGGGTCGTTGACGGTCGCGAGTGCGTCCATCACCTGCTGCTGCGTGGGGGTGCTCATGATCGATCAGTCTACGAGCCGCCCCGCGACGTCACGGTCCCGGTCGAGAAACCTGGTCGGGGGGTGCCTGTTGGTCCTCCGGGGCCTTGGGCCGCGACAGCTCGTCGATGTCACCGAGGAGGCCGCGCAGCTCCGAGCGCAGGAAGTCGCGAGTGGCGACCTCGCCGACGGCCATCCGCAGCGATGCCACCTCGCGAGCGAGGAACTCCATGTCGGCGTGGGCGCGGGCGTTGGCCTGCCGGTCCTGCTCGGCGATGACCTTGTCGCGGTGCTCCTGCCGGTTCTGGGCGAGCAGGATCAGCGGGGCGGCGTACGACGCCTGGAGGCTGAGCATCAGCGTGAGGAAGATGAAGGGGAACTCGTCGAACCGCCACTCCCCGGGCGCCAGCGTGTTCCAGAGCATCCACGCGATCACGAACAGCGTCATGTAGATCAGGAACTTCGCCGTGCCCATGAAGCGCGCGAACTTCTCGGCGAAGGACCCGAAGGCGTCGTCGTCGTAGCTCGGTCGGCGCACCAGCGGCGAACGACGGGTGTCGCGAGGCGTGTCGAGGCGCACGCGGGACCGGGGTTCGCTCACCGGCCCCTACCTCCTGTGATGGGCCCGGGCCGATCGGCCTGGTCCCGCCAGTTGTCGGGCAGCATGTGGTCGAGCAGGTCGTCCACCGTCACCGCGCCGAGGAGGCGACCCTCCTCGTCGACGACCGGCGCCGCGACGAGGTTGTAGGTGGCCAGGTGCGCCGCCACCGCGTCGATGGTCGCGTCCGGGCGCAGCGGATCCATCGACTCGTCGAGCGCCGCGGCCACGAGCGTCGAGGGCGGCTCGCGGAGCAGGCGCTGGATGTGGGCGGCGCCCAGCAGGCGGCCGGTGGGCGTCTCCAGCGGCTGGCGGCAGACGTAGACGAGCGCTGCCAGCGACGGCGTGAGCTCCGGGTTGCGCACGCGCGCGAGCGCGTCGGCGACGGTGGCATCGGGGGAGAGGATGACGGGCTCGGGCGTCATCATGCCGCCGGCCGTCTCGTCGGCGTACGACATCAGTCGCCGCACGTCCTCGGCCTCCTCGGGTTCCATCAGCCCCAGCAGGGTGGCGGCCGTGTCGGGGGGAAGGTCGGCGATCAGGTCGGCGGCGTCGTCGGCCGACATCTCCTCCAGCACGTCGGCGGCACGCTCGGAGTCGAGCAGCTCGAGGATCTCGACCTGGTCCTCCTCGGGCAGCTCCTCGAGCACGTCGGCGAGCCGCTCGTCGTCCATCGCGGCGACGACAGCCATCCGGCGCTCGCGAGGCAGGTCATGGACGACGTTGGCGGCGTCGGCCGGGCGCATCTCGTTGAGCGCCGCAATGAGGTGGGTCGCTCCCTGGGTCTCCTCACGCGTCGTGAGGCCCTCGACGTCGCGCCACTCGACGATGTGGGTCTGGCCGCGGCGGCGAAAGCCTTTGGACGCTTCCTGGACGGCGACACGCGAGAGCACCCAGTCGCGGTTGCGCGCCTGCTCCATCGCGACGTCGTAGACCGTGCCCTGGACGCCGGTCTCCTTGATGACCACGCGGCGGTCGAGCATCTGTCCCATGACCAGCGTCTCGGTGGAGCGCTGCTCGAAACGACGCATGTTGAGCAGGCCGGTCGTGTAGACCTGACCGCTGTCGATGCCGGTGACGCGGGTCATCGGCACGAAGATCCGGCGCCGGCCGAAGACCTCGGCCACCATGCCGAGCACCCGTGGCTGGTTGGTCGAGTCCGAGCGCATGGCCACCACGAGGTCGCGCACCTTGGCCACCTGGTCGCCCTGGGGGTCGAAGATCGGCAGCCCGACGAGCCGGGCCACGAAGACACGGGTCGGCGCGGTGCTCACGGCGGCAACGTTAGCGTGCGCGGAGCCGAGGAGGAGTGTCCCGACGACATGGGCGCCGGAGCGTTGATGGGTTACCCTCGATCGGCCCTGCCTCGCCCGTGGGGCGACTCGCCCTGAGCCAGAAGGATCCGTTCACCCGTGCCCTCACACCGCGCCGCACCTCGACGCGCGGCGAAGCCTGCCCGGTCGACGTGGCGTCTGCTCGTCCCGGCCTGCGTGGTCACCGGACTGATGGTGGCGTCCCTGCTGCTCCTTCCCGTCGACGAGGATCCCGCCGCGGGGGTCGACCGTGGCTCGGGCGGCATCTCCGGGACGGGGATCGCCGCGAAGCACGACCGGGAGGCCTCCCGCAGCGACCGCCGCGACGTCGCGCTCGCCGGGTCGGCCACGCTGAGGTCGCGCCGGGCGGTGGCCCTCGACAACTTTGCCGCGCGGCGAGGCGCGGCCGTCGTCCACGAGCGCAAGATGCAGGCCCGCATCGAGGCGCGCAAGGCCAGGCTGAAGGCCAAGCGGCTGCGACGCGCGGCCCGCCTCGCGGCGATGGAGAAGACCTCGAGCTTCCGGGTCGGCGCGCTCAACATCCTGGGGAGCCAGCACTCCGCCGGCCCGGGAGGTTACGGCCCCGGCACCGACCGGGCCGCCATGGCCGCGGGGCTGGTGATGAGCCGCGGCGTCGACGTGCTGACCATGTCCGAGGTCCAGGACGACCAGCTCGCCGTGCTCAACAACCGCCTCGCCGGCTACTCGATCTGGCCCCAGCACTCGCTCGGCAGCAACGGACAGCGGCTCCAGATCGCCTGGCGCTCCTCGCAGTTCGAGATGCTCGACGGTGGCTCGGTCACCTTCACCTTCGACAGCCAGAGCATCCCGATGCCCTACGTGCTGCTCCGCGACCTCGGGACCGGCGCCGAGTTCTGGGTCATCTCGATCCACACTTCGGCTCGCGGCCTCGAGGGAGAGCGCGACTCCGGCACCGCCATCGCCATCTCCCTGATGCAGCGGCTGATGGCCGAGTCCGGCAAGCCGGTCCTCATCGGCGGCGACGTCAACGAGCACGAGGAGTTCTTCTACAAGGTCTGCCAGGCCACCGGGTCCCTCGCGGCCAACGGGGGCGGCGCGGGCTGCTCACTGCCGCCCCCACCCCTGCGGGTGGACTGGATCATGGGTGGCGGCGGCGCCGGCGTGAGTTTCTCCGGCTACGTCCAGGACGGGGCTACGCTGGCCAGGATCAGTGACCACTACTTCATCCACGCAGCTGTGAGTGTCGTCGATCCGGGGGAAACACCATGACGCGAACGTCGACCAGGGTCCGTAGGGCCACCATCACCCTTGCGCTCGTCGCAGGCCTCGGCCTCAGTGGATGCGGGGAGGAAGAGCCGGGCTCAGCGGAGGAGTCGCCCGGCACTGCGACCAGCACGTCCACCGAGGAGCCCAGCGAGACGCCCACGGAGGAGCCGAGCGAGGAGCCCAAGGGTCCCGTGTGCTCCGAGGTGTGGGTGGCAGGGGAGACCCTTCCCCACAAGTACGCCGGCTGCCAGGACGCCGAGAAGGACAAGTGGATGGAGGCGCTGGTCTACCACTGCTCGTCGGGTCAGCACCTGGTCACCTTCGGCCGCACCTTCTACGCGGCCAAGGGCGAGGTCATCAACGAGTCGGAGACTCCGCTGGCGCGCAACCCAGAGTTCAAGAAGGTCATGGCCTCCTGCGGGGCCTGAGCCGAGCCCGATCCGGGCGCCACGGTCACGTCGACACGCAACCACTGGTGCTGATGTGACTGATGGGAAAAGTGAGATAGAGTCAACAGTCGTTCGTCACGGGGACCGCTCCTGCTTGCGTGCAGGCCGGAGGGTCACCGTGGCACACACCAGTTTGTGGGGAATCCAGCTGTGCGCAAGATGATCATGCTCGTCGCGACCGCGTTGGTCGCGGTGTCGCTCTCCGGGGTCTCGGCCCCCGCGTCGGCGACGCCCGACTACTACGTGCCCAAGACGGGCCCGGCGTTCAACAACCCCTACGGGAAGCCAGCGGCCGTCCGACGGTTGATCAAGCAGGTCAACCGCACCATCGACTCGGTGCCCCACGGCGGCAAGATCCGCATCTCGGCGTGGAACGTGCGGAGCGCTGCCATCACGAACTCCCTCATCCGCGCGCACAAGCGGAACGTGAGCGTCCAGGTGGTCATGGACCGCGCCAACTGGAACCCGGTCAACCCCAACGCCGACGCCGCCCGCCTCGCCGCGGCGCTCAAGGCCGGCAACAAGGACCGCTCGAGGTCGAAGAAGAGCTTCGTGCGGCGGTGCATCAAGTCCTGCCGCGGCAAGCACGGCATCCCGCACTCGAAGTTCTTCCTCTTCAACAAGGTGCGCGTGAAGAAGAACAAGCAGGTCAAGACCGTGCCGTTCGTCGGCATGTTCGGGTCCTACAACGCCACCGAGCTCGGTGCCACGATCCAGTGGAACGACCTCTACACGTTCAAGAACGACGAACCGCGCTACAAGAACTTCCTCGACGTCTTCAACCAGATGGTCCAGGACAAGCCGATAGCGGACCCGCTCACCGGCTACGACGACGGCGTCACCGCAACCGGGTTCTACCCCTTCGTCGGCGCGGGCGCGGTGAGTGACCCGATCATGGACGTCCTCAACACCATCTCCTGCACCGGCGCGGCCACGTCGGGTGGCAGGACCCGCATCCGGATCGCCCAGACCTCGATGTACGGCGATCGGGGACTGGCCCTGGCCCGCAAGCTCGCCCAGATGCGCAAGCAGGGCTGCAACATCCGCCTCGTCTACGCCATGTTCGGCGGGGAGGTCCTCCGGATCATGCGTGCCGCCAAGGTCCCGCTCACGCACCTGGCCTACGACAACAACGAGGACGGGCTCTACGACCGCTACGTCCACATGAAGACGATGGCCGTCAGCGGCAACATCGCCGGCGACCCTGCCGCGAAGATCACCTGGAACGGCTCGGCCAACTGGACCTCGGTGGCCCTGGCCAGCGACGAGGTCGTCGGGGTGGTCCGCAAGAAGTGGGTCACCACCCGCTACATGCAGTGGATCGACTACATGTTCACCCACCGCCCGAAGATCTGGGGCCCGGAGCACCCGGGCAACAAGGGCTTCGACCCGACCGCCCGCACGGCTGTGGGGGCCCGGGACACCTATGAGGCCCGCGCGGCTGCGCAGGACCGGTACGACGCTCTCGTGGCGGCACGCGCGAAGAAGCGCGGCGTCGACCCCTACGCCCTCATCAAGGAGGAGAACTGAGATGACCCCGCTGCGCATCCGGTCCCGACGAGTCCGCAAGGAATCTCCCGTAGCCGGGTTCGCACCCGCGGTCGCTCAGCTCGCGACGGTCGGCCTCGTGGCCGGCCTCCTCCTGGCCGCCCAGAGCACGACGGCAGCGGCCGCCCAGGCCTCACCGGGCGAGGCCAGGCGAAGCACCGCCTGTGTCGACGTCCTCGTCGTCGGCATCGACGGCAACGGACAAGGCAAGAAGGACCGCCCCGGGCAGGTGGTCGCGTCCGTCGCCAACAAGATCGCCGCCAAGGCCAAGAACCAGGGACGCACCTCGGCGTTCAAGCGGGTGCGGCTCTCGACACCCGGGCCCGTGGTCACGCTTCGCACCAAGAGCGGTCCCGGCGCGGGCGCGGTGAGCCGCGCCGGCCTCACCCGCTGGAAGAAGCCCATCCGCTCCGGCACCAAGGCGACGCGCAAGCTTGTCAACGCCCGGCTGGCGAGCTGCCCCGAGCAGCAGGTGCTGCTGGTCGGCTACGCGCAGGGCGCGGCCGTCGCGCACCGGGTGCTCCAGGACCTCGACGAGAAGGACGCCCTGGCCAACGTGGCCGGTGCCGTCACCGTCTCGGACCCCTCGAGGGTGCGGAAGTCGTCGGCGGGCCGCCCGCTGGGCAACCCGGCCGCCGCCAAGAACTCCGAGGGGATCCTGACCCGTTTCACGAAGTCCACGGGGGACGTCCCCGACCCCAGCGGCACCTTCCGGGTCGTGTCGGTGTGCCACAAGGGCGACCTGATCTGCAACCCGAGCAAGGTCTCGGCCCGTCGCGCGCTCGCGCTCTCCTTGTCCTACGCCTCGAAGAAGTCCCGCTCCGCGATGCGTACGGCCGCGGACCGGGCCTGGGCCCAGGTCTCGCTGTGGCCCGTCCCCGCCTCGCAGCAGGTCGTCGTGGGCGTCGGTGAGGCGATCTCCACGCAGATCGCCGTCGTCGGCGGCTCCCCGACACCCCCCGCGGCGCGCTTCACCCCCGTCTCCGTCCCCGCCGGGCTCAGCCTCAGCGAGAGCGGCGCGCTGACCGGGCGCATCGACACGGCCGGCACCTACCAGGTCGACTTCACCGTGAGCGGCGTCTCGCCGGCGACCACTCCCAAGACCGGTCGTCTCCTGGTGCTCGTCCGCCAGCCCTCGAGTGGTGCCGCGGCCGGTGGACAGTCCTCGTGCGCCGTCCGCGCCGACGCAACGGCCTGGTGCCAGGGCCGCAACGACTTCGGCCAGCTCGGTGACGGCACCACGACCCTGCGGATCAGCCCCGTCCAGGTGGTTGGCACAGGGTGGTCGCGGATCGCGACCGGCGGCAGCTTCACCTGCGGCGTCAAGGTCGACGGCACCCTGTGGTGCTGGGGCCTCAACAACTTCGGGCAGCTCGGCGGCGCCGACAAGGCCACCTCCCTCCTGCCGCGGCAGGTCGGCACCGCTACGACGTGGCGTGACGTCTCGACCTCGTGGCAGCACGCCTGCGCCACGCAGACCGACGGCTCCGCATGGTGCTGGGGCCAGAACCAGCGCGGCCAGCTCGGCGCCGGCAACACCTCGGCTCGCAGCAGCGCGCCCGTCCGGGTGCTGGGCAGCCAGCAGTGGACGTCGGTGTCTGCCGGCGGCTGGAGCACGTGCGGCACCACCACCACCGGTACGGCGTACTGCTGGGGCGACAACGCCTTCGGCCAGGTCGGCGACGGCACGATCACCACACGCGTCCAGCCGACGGTCGTGACCGGCGGCATCCTGCTCGCCCAGGTCTCGACGACCTGGGGCCGTGCCTGCGGGGTGACCCCGACGGGGCAGGTCTGGTGCTGGGGCGAGAACGCCAACGGCGAGCTCGGCAACGGCACCCGCATCAACTCGGCCAAGCCGGTCCAGGTCGCCGGCGGCGACACCTTCACCACTGTCGGCACCGCGGTGACCGCGTCCTGCGCGACCCGCACCGACGGGCAGGTGCTGTGCTGGGGCGACAACCGCTACGGTCAGCTCGGCCCCGCTGCCAGCGGGAGCGGCTCGAGCACCCCGGTCGCGGCCGGCCTGGCGTCCAGTGGTCCGGTCACCGGCGGCTGGCTCCACCTGTGCGCCGAGGGCGCGGGCTGCTGGGGCGGCAACGAGACCGGCCAGCTCGGCAACGGGACCATCGCAGCGGCGAGCATGCCCGCCGAGGCCGCGGCCCCCTGGGGTCCCGGCGCGGTCGTGACCGACAAGCAGGTCCGCAAGTGGACCGCGTCCAAGATCGCCGAGAAGGCCATCGCCGGACGCCCGGGTGTCAACGCCCGGGCCCGCCGAGGCCCGCTGTCCACCGAGGTGATGACCTTCAACATCCTCGGCAGCCAGCACACCGCGCCCGGTGGCGCGCGCCCCAACTTCGCGCCGGGGCGCGTCCGCAGCGAGTGGGCCAAGACGCTCATCAGCCAGCGGGGCGCCACGCTGGTCGGCCTCTCCGAGCCGCAGCCCGACCAGATCGGCTCGCTGGACGTGGCGACCAACGGTGAGTTCTCGTTCTATCCCGGCAACACCATGGGGTACGAGGCCGCGCCGCAGTCGGTGATGTGGAAGGACTCCGAGTGGACCTACGTCTGGGGCAACACCGTCCAGATGCCGTTCATGAAGGCCTCGCGCCCGCAGGCGCTGGTCCGGCTGCGCCACACGTCGACCGGCCGCGAGATCTACTGGATCAACGCCCACCTCTCGCCCGGCAAGATGCAGGCCGACCGCGACAAGGGCATGGACATCATCAAGCAGGTGGTCAAGCGGCTGGGCGTCGACGGGCTGCCGGTGCTCGTCACCGGTGACCTCAACGAGCACGCCAAGGCCTTCCGCAGGATCGCCTGTCCCCTCGACCTCAACGCAGCGGTGGGTGGCGAGGCGAAGGGCGCCACCTGCCGCCCGCCCGCCGCGATGCGCGTCGACTGGATCTTCGGGCGCGGGACGTTCGAGAACACCGAGGTCAACCAGGGCGCCCAGGTGCGGCGCACGACCGACCACGCGGTGGTCTCCTCGCGCTTCACCGTGCAGTAGTGTCCCGGCTGCCCATATCGAGCAGCGGGGGCAGGGGAGGAGTCGCGATGAAGGCGAGCGTGCAGCGCGTCGACGACGACGGACTCCACCTCGAGCGCGGCTTCGACGGCTCCCTCGACGTTCACTTCGACGGCTGGCGCGGCTGGTCGGTCGCGGTGGAGGAGGGCTCCGAGCCGGTCACCGTCCCGTGGCCCAAGCGGCTCAAGGCGCGCCTGGACGGCTCGTCTCTGGTCACCGTCACGGTCGACGAGGAGGAGGTCTTCCGTGAGGAGGTCACCTTCGGCGCCGGGCAGGGACGCGTCGAGCTGGTTGACCGGTTCGGCAACCCGGTCATCATCGACAAGTGGGGGCTGACCCAGCGCATCTTCGAGACCCGGCGCGAGGGCGGGGCCGTCGAGGCGATGACCGCCATGGCCGAGCGGGTCCTGGACGTCATGCGTGAGTCCTGCGGGATCGAGGGATGGATCTCGTTCGGGACGCTGCTGGGCGCCGCCCGCTCCGGCAAGGTGATCGGCCACGACAGCGACATCGACCTCTGCTACCTCTCCGAGAAGCCGAGTCCCGCCGAGATGGCCGTGGAGATGTGGGACATCGCCCGCGCACTGGTCGACGCCGGCATCTCCGTCAAGCACAAGACCGCGAGCTTCATCACCGTCGTCTACGACGCCCCGGACGGCGGCGAGGACGGCATCGACATCTACACCTGCTTCTACGTCGGCGACCTGCTGCACGAGACCGCGACGGTGCGCGAGCGTGTTCCCCGCTCGGCCGTCCTGCCGCTGCGCCTGCTCGAGTTCGAGGGTCGCGACATGCCGGCCCCGGCCGACCCCGACCGGATGCTGACGGTGTCCTACGGCCCCCAGTGGCGCGTCCCCGACCCGTCCTTCCGGCACCTGCCCTCGCGCGAGATCACCGACCGCTTCGACGCGTGGTTCGGCTCGGTGATGACCAACCGGCGCGACTGGACGCAGTTCAACGGCCAGGTGGGGGCGGCGAGCATGCGCCCGAGCCCGTTCGCGCACTGGGTCGTCGAGCAGCTCGACGGCACGCCCCGCGTCCTCGATGTGGGGTCCGGCTCGTCGGCCGACCTCCGGGCCTACCACCGGGCCGGGTGCAAGGCCATCGGCTACGACTACGCCCACCCGGGCAAGCACGCGCTGGGCGGCAAGGAGATCGACCTCCCCGACAGCGTCGGGCGCCGGGTCATCAACCTCCTCGACGAGCGCGACGTGCTCACCGTCGGTGCGCTCGCGGCCCGGCAGAAGGGCCCCAAGGTGGTCACCGCCCGGCAGGTCCTCGAGGCGGTCCCGCCCCGGTCGCGCGACCAGCTCTGGCGCTTCGCCGCGATGGCGCTCAGCGATGGAGGCCGGGTGTTCGTCGAGGGCGTCAGCCGCTCCCCGCGACAGTGCCGGCTCGCCCAGGAGCGCACCGGCTCGCCGCGGCTCTGGCCCGTCGACCCGACCGCCGTGGTCGACGACGTACGCGCCAGTGGCGGGCGCGTGCTGCACCGCGAGGGATTCGCGGCGGCCTCCCGGGCCAGTCGCACCGGCACCCCGCAGCGGTGGCGGATGATGGTCGAATACGGAGCGCAGGAAGGTCGGACGGACCGATGACGCAGGTCGTGTACCTCCACGTGGGTGGCCCGAAGTCGGGCACCACCTTCATCCAGCAGGTGCTGGAGCACAACGCAGCGACCCTGGCCGGCGCCGGCGTGCTGGTGGTCGGCCCGCGACTGGAGCTGATCCACGCCGCGATGGCGGTGCGCGACGACCGGCGCCTCGACGACCTCCCGGCGGCGGCCCGCGACGCCTGGGACCGGATCACCGAGCAGGTCCGCGAGTGGCACGGCACCGCGGCCATCGTCAGCTACGAGCTCTTCGCCAACGCCTCGGCGGAGCAGGTCCGCACGGCGCTCGCCCGCTTGGAGGGGATCGAGGTGCACGTGGTGGTCTCCGCGCGCGACCTCGGCAAGGCCATCGCCTCCTCGTGGCAGGAGCAGCTCAAGTTCGGCCTCACGAAGCCGCTGGAGTCCTGGTCGCCGCCCCAGGAGACCGCTGCCGACAGCGAGTGGGGCTGGCGCACCATGCAGCCGGCCAACGTCGCTGCGCGCTGGGGTGCGGACCTCCCGGCGGAGCGGGTCCACGTCGTCACGGTGCCCACGCGGGCCGCCTCCGACGAGCTGTGGCACCGCTTCGCGAGTGCGACCGGGCTGGCCGAGGTCGAGGACCTCGACCTCGGCGTCGAGCGGGTCAACGAGTCGCTGGGCGTGGTCGAGGCCGAGCTGCTCCGCCGCGTCAACTCCTCGATCGACGGCCGGATCCGCGGCGGTCGCCAGAAGTCGCTGTGGATGCGCGACCTGCTCGCCCACACGATCCTGGCCCCGATCGGGCGCGAGCCGATCGGGCTCACCGACGGCCAGGCGGAGGAGGCCGCGGCCCAGGCCGAGTCCGCGATCGCCGCGATCACCGCTGCGGGCTACGTCGTCCACGGGGACCTCGATGACCTGCGCCCGGCGCCCGCGGAGGCGCGGACACCGGGAGAGGTGGACGACACCGAGGTCGCCGGTGCGGCAGCGCTCGCGCTCGCCGACCTGCTCGTGTGGGCGCGCGCGGCCGGCGCCGACGTACGCACTCCCGCCCCCGGCGACAGAGCCGAGGAGCCCGGCAGCCGCCGGTCCCGCGCGACGGCCGAGGTCAAGGGCGCCCTCCGGGGCTCACTCGCCCGGCTGGCCGCCCCGGTGCGTGACCGACGCGTGGCTCGCCTGGAGAAGCGGATCGCCGAGCTGGAGGCCGAGGTGGAGGCGTCCCGGGCGCTGCACCTGCGCGTGGCCACGCTCTCCGACGTCGTGACGCAGCTGCTGCTCCCCGCGGCGCAGCAGGACGACGAGATCACCATGCAGGCCCTGCGCACCTACCGGGACCGGTCGCTGTGAGCACCCGCAGGCGCGTCGATCGGCTGCGTGACGGCGTACGACGGCAGGTGGGCGCGCGCGTCGCTGGCGCCGCGGGCCTCGACGAGCTCGTCGACCTCGAGTCCGACGTCACCTCGCTGGCGGAGGCGATCAGGGAGAATCGCGAGCTCGAGGTGCCGCTGACCGCGATGGTCGACCGGCTCGAGCGCGAGGTCGCAGAAGTGCTGTCACGGCGCACCCACGGATCGACGGGAGAGGGGATGGGAGCATGACTGACATGTCGGCCCCGCCCATCGAGCTCTCCGTCGTGGTTCCTTGCTACAACGAGGAGGAGTCGCTCCCGCGCCTGGTGGAGGTCCTCACCGAGCAGCTCTCCGCGCTGACCCCCCATTTCGAGGTGATCCTGGTCGACGACGGCAGCCGCGACCGCACGCTCGCGATGCTGCGCGAGGTGCACCGGACCCACCCGCGCTTCCGCTACCTCTCGCTGAGCCGCAACTTCGGCAAGGAGTCGGCGATGCTCGCCGGGCTCAGCCATGCGCGCGGCGAGAATGTCGCGATCATGGACGCCGACCTGCAGCACCCGCCGAGCCTGCTGGCGACCATGCTGCCGCTGCTCGCGTCGGGCGAGTACTCCCAGGTCGTCGCGCGCCGCACGCGCACCAACGACCCGGTCGTGCGCACCGCGCTGTCCCGCCTCTACTACAAGCTGATGAACCGCCTGGTCGAGGTCGACCTCCAGGACGGTGTCGGCGACTTCCGGGTGCTCGACCGTCGCGCCGTCCGCGCCCTGCTCACCCTCGGCGAGACCAACCGCTTCTCCAAGGGCCTCTTCGCCTGGATCGGCTTCCCGACCGCAGTGGTCGACTACGAGAACGTCTCGCGCGAGTCGGGTGCCACCAAGTGGCGGATGCGCGACCTGTTCAACTACGGCATCGACGGCGTGGTGTCCTTCAACTACCGCCCGCTGCGGATGTCGATCTGGCTGGGCATCCTGGTCACCCTGGTGGCCGTCGGCTACGCCCTGTGGGTGCTCGTCGACGCCATCCGCTACGGCAACAGCGTCCCGGGCTACGTCACCACGATCTGCGCGGTCACCGCCCTCGGCGGCGTGCAGCTGATCGTGCTCGGCGTGATCGGGGAGTACCTCGGCCGGATCTACGCCGAGACCAAGCAGCGCCCGCTGTTCCTGCTCAAGGAGAGCAGCGAGTCCGGCGTCCCGGTGACCACCGCCCTGGGGCGCGAGCACGAGGCCCTCCACGAGCTGGAGGACCAGTCGACCGAACGGAGCGAGCCGGCGTGACCGACTCCAGTCCCTCCCGGGCCACCTCGACCGCCCGGGCCACCTCGACCACGCCGACCAGCCCGACCACGCCGACCGTCCCGCGCAACAGCCACCGCAGGCGTGCCCGCCCGGACGTACGTCGCGTCGTCCCCACCGAGCCGCGCGCCGCCTGGCTGTGGCCGCTGCTCGTGGTCGTGGTGACCGCGGCCTACACGGCCGTTCCGTTCCTGATCACCGGCTGGTTCTACCAGCGTGGCGACACCGCGGCGCAGTTCGCGCCGACGTGGTGGCACTTCGGCCAGATGGTCCGGGAGGGCCAGTGGCCGCTGTGGCTCGACCCGCAGTCGTGGGCCGGAGGCAACTACGTCGCCGAGGCGCTCTTCGGCACCTACAACCCGCTCAACGTGCTGGTGTGGGTGGCGCTCTCGATGGGCCCCGACCTGGCGGTGTCGACCTACGCCGTCAAGGCCACGGTGATGGTCCTGCTCGCGCTCGGCACCTACCTCCTCGCCCGCGAGTACGACGCCGTGCCCGCACCGGCGGCCGCCGTCGCCATCGCGCTGCCGTTCTCCGGCTTCACGCTCTTCTGGGACGCCGGCTCATGGCCGTCGGGCCTGATGGCCTTCGCCTACGCCCCGTGGGTGTGGCTCACCTTCCGCCGCGCACTGCGTGGCGTGGGCAGCCCCTTCTGGGCGTTCCTTGCCGGCCTGCTGGCGGTGCTCAACGGCAACCCCTACGGCACCCTCGCGGTGATCACGGTCGGTGCGGCGCTCGTCGTCGAGGGCCTCGTGCAGCGCGCCTGGGGCGGGGTGGTGCGGCTGGCCCTGGTGGGCATCGCGGTGGCCGCGTTCCTGCCGTTGGTCTACCTGCCGCTCCTGGAGTCCTCCGACCTCGCGATCCGCACCACTGGCGCGCTCTTCGAGAACAGCGGCAAGCTGCGCCCGACCGCCGGCGACCTGCTGGCGGCGAGCTCGCCGCTCCACACCCCGCCCATCAAGGCGATCACCGGGCCGATGATGGTGCCGGCCACGTTCCTGGCCTGGTTCGTGCTGCCCCTGCTGCCGTGGCTGCGCTACGACGTGATGCGCCGGCGCGCGCGCGAGTTCGTGGGCCTGGGCCTGGTGTCGGCCGCCTACCTCGCGCTGACCCTCGGCCCGAGCAAGCTGTGGCTCTTCCGCTGGCCGCTGCGGGTCATCGAGTACTTCTACCTCGGCGTCCTGGTCGTCTTCGCGGTCCTGCTCAGCCAGGGCCTGGCCCGCTCCACGATGCGCCCGCGGCTGGTCGGCACCGGCCTCATCATCGTCGTCCTGGGCTGGCTCACCTGGTCGCAGGACCCCAGCGCCCTGCGTCGTGCTGTGATCGGCACCGGGGTCGTGGCCGTGCTCACCGTGGTCGCGCTCGCCGCCCATCTGGTCGTGCGGCGGACAGCGCTCGTGTCGCTGGTCGCCATCGGCGGCGTCGGTGCCGTGCTGGCCATGCAGGTCTCGGTGTTCGGCGAGAACGCCAGCTCCCGCGTGTGGCACGTGCCGAGCGACGTCGCGGCACTGCAGAAGACCTTTGCGGACCGCGAGGGACGAGTCATGCAGTTCGCCGACCTCAAGCCGCTGCAGAAGAAGGGCCGGGTCGGCCAGCTCGAGCGCCAGTGGGACACCTACCTCCCCGGCAGCATGTACCACCCCGCCGGGGTCGAGGCTGTCAACAGCTACACCGGCATGGGCTTCGTGCCCTTCACCACGAACTTCTGCATGGAGTACGACGGCCTCACGCAGGCCTGCGGCTACCGCAACCTCTGGAAGGTCGGTGGGTCCGGCCAGCCGCCGCTCGCCGACCTGATGAAGCTCGACACCATCGTCGTGCAGGCCAAGCTGGCCAAGGGCGTCACGCCGGGGGAGGGCTGGACCGAGGAGTCGAGCGACGGCGGCGCGATCGTGCTGCGCCATGACGGCGAGCAGCCCTGGGCCGGCTCCGAGCTGTCCTGGGCCTCCGACGGCATCGAGGTCGCCGGTGCCAGCAGCCGCAGCAACCTGCACGAGACGGTCGACGTGACCGCCGCGGACGAGGGCGGACAGCTCGTGTTCTCGATGCTTGCCTGGCCGGGGTGGTCGGCCGAGCTCGACGGCAAGCCGCTCAGTGTCACCCGCAGCGACGTCGGGCTGCTGACCGTCACCCTGCCTCCCGGTGCCGCGGGCACCGTCGACCTCACCTACCGCCCGCCGGGCCTGGCGATCGGCCTGGTGGGTGCCGGCATCGGCACGGCGCTCGGTCTCGGCCTGGCCCTCGTCGGCTGGCGCGCCTGGCGCCGTCGCCGCCCCGAGGAGCACCCCTGGACGGCCGGGGACCGAGGCCCGCTGGAGCCCCGCGACGATGTGACAACAGTCTCGGACGCGGGCCCTGCCCAGGTGAACGACCGATAACTAGACTCCCGAGCGTCCCACCGCGACTGCTCAGGAGCCACCACATGCCTCGTCTCTGCCAGACCGACGGTCTCACCGAGGACCAGATCGAGATCCTCAAGGCCGTGCGGCAGTTCGTGGACGAGAAGATCATCCCGGTCGCCACCGAGCTCGAGCACAAGGACGAGTACCCGACCGAGATCGTCGAGGGCCTCAAGGAGCTCGGCATCTTCGGTCTGATGATCCCCGAGGAGTACGACGGGCTCGGCGAGTCGCTGCTGACGTACGCCTTGTGCGTGGAGGAGATCGCCCGCGGCTGGATGAGCGTGTCGGGCGTCATCAACACCCACTTCATCGTGGCCTACATGCTGATGCAGCACGGAACCGAGGCGCAGAAGCAGAAGTACCTCCCCAAGATGGCGACCGGCGAGGTCCGCGGCGCGTTCTCGATGTCCGAGCCCGGTCTGGGCTCCGACGTGTCGGCCATCACGACCAAGGCGGTCAAGGACGGTGACGACTACCTCATCAACGGCCAGAAGATGTGGCTGACCAACGGTGGGTCCTCGACGCTGATCGCGGTGCTCACCAAGACCGACGAGGGTGCCGAGAGCGTCTACCGCAACATGACGACCTTCCTGGTGGAGAAGGAGCCCGGCTTCGGCGAGACCGCGCCGGGGCTGACGATCCCCGGCAAGATCGACAAGATGGGCTACAAGGGCGTCGACACGACCGAGGCGATCTTCGAGAACCACCGCGTCTCGGCCGACCAGGTCCTCGGCGGTGAGCCGGGTCAGGGCTTCTACCAGATGATGGACGGCGTCGAGGTCGGCCGCGTCAACGTCGCCGCCCGGGCCTGCGGCATCGCCAACCGGGCCTTCGAGCTCGGCATCGCCTACTCCCAGCAGCGCGAGACGTTCGGCAAGCCGATCGCCGAGCACCAGGCGATCCTGTTCCGCCTCGCCGAGATGGCGACCAAGGTCGAGACCGCCCACACGATGATGGTGAAGGCGGCCCGGATGAAGGACTCCGGCCAGCGCATGGACGTCGAGGCCGGCATGGCGAAGATGCTCGCGAGCGAGTACTGCAACGAGGTCGTCGAGGCCTCGTTCCGGATCCACGGGGGCTACGGCTACTCCAAGGAGTATGAGATCGAGCGCCTCTACCGCGAGGCGGCCTTCATGCTCATCGGCGAGGGCACCTCCGACATCCAGAAGATGATCATCGGCCGCAGTCTGCTCAAGGACTACAAGCTCCGCTGACCGGCCCGTCCAGCGGCCCACACTAGGATCCCGGCATGCCCGGTGGTCGTCTCGTCCTGCACGTCGGGGCGATGAAGTCGGGCACCACCTTCATCCAGTCGCGCCTGTTCGCGCACCGCGACCTCCTGCAGGAGCGCGGCATCCGGGTGCCGGGCCAGCGTCGGCGCAGCCAGGTGCTGGCGGTCCAGCAGCTGCTCCGTGGCGGTGGGCCGATGTGGGACAAGCACGCGGCGGCGGTCTCGCGCCACGACGGCACGTCGATCATCTCCATGGAGCTGCTGGGGCCGGCTCGGGCTGACGTCGTCGAGGCCTTGCGGGACTCCGTGGCGGCAGAGGTGGAGGTGGTCATCACCGCCCGCGACCTCAACCGGTGCATCCCGGCGATGTGGCAGGAGACCGTGCAGAACGGTCGGACGTGGGGGTGGCACGACTACGTCATCGGCGCGCGCACCGACCGTCCGAGCGCGCGCACCGGTGCGCCGGAGACGGAGGCGGGCCGGGCCTTCTGGATCCAGCAGGACCTGGCGCGGATCGCGCGCACCTGGGGATCAGTGTTCGGCTCCGAGCACGTCACGGTGGTCACCGTGCCGCCGCCCGGTGCACCGCCCGAGCTGCTGTGGGACCGGCTCGCCAGCCTGGTGGGGCCGGAGCTCGTCGGTCTCACGTCCGCGCCCGACCCCAACGAGTCCCTGGGCGCGGCGTCGGCGACGGCGATGCGGCGGCTCAACCAGCTGCTCGATGGCGAGGGCCTGCCCTTCCCGCAGGGTCACCAGCTCCGCAAGCGGCTCCTGACCAAGCAGGTACTGGCGGCCCGCAAGCCCTCCGAGCCTGCGATCGGCCTGGGCGTCCTGCCCTGGGTGACGGAGGAGGCCGACGCGCAGCAGGCCGGGCTCGTCGACCTCGGGGTACGGCTCGTCGGCGACTGGGCCGACCTGACGCCGGCAGACGTGCCGGGCATCGATCCCGAGACCCTTGACGAACGGGAGGTCAGCGAGGCCGCCCTGGCCGGGCTGGCCGGCCTCCTCGTCGCGCTGACCCGGTCGGCCCAGGCCGAGGCCGAGGCCGAGGACTAGGCTCCGGCGGCCTCGGCCTCCGCGTCCGCGGCCGCGAGTGCCTCGCTGGCGGCCTCGACCACCTCGGGGGAGAGGACGTGCTCGATGGCCAGCGCGGACGCGCCGAGCACGGCCGCCTCACCACCGGCGCGGGACGTCACGATGCGCAGGTGCTCGGTGGCCAGCGGGAGCGAGCGGTGGTAGACCGACTCGCGGATCCCGGCCAGCAGGTGCTCGCCGGCGCCGGCGACCTGTCCGCCGATCACGACCACAGAGGGGTTGATCAGGTTGACCATGGTGGCGACGACCTCGCCGATGTCGCGCCCGGCCTGTCGCACGACCGCCATCGCGGGCTGGCTGCCGGCCCGCACCAGCTCGACGACGTCGCCGCCGGTCTCGGCGCTCTCGCCCTGCGCGCGGACCGCGGCCGCGAGCGCCGGTCCGGCGGCCACCGCCTCGAGGCAGCCGGTGTTGCCGCAGCGGCACAGGATGTCGTCCGCGCCGGGGACCCGGACGTGTCCGAGGTCCCCCGCGGTGCCCTGCGCGCCGCGCTGCAGCACGCCGCCGGAGACGATGCCCGCACCGATGCCGGTGGCCACCTTGATCAGCACCAGGTCGTCGACGTCGCGCAGGTGCCGGCGCCGCTCACCCAGCGCCATGATGTTGACGTCGTTGTCGACGAGCACCGGCACCGGGTACTGCTCCTGGAGGTGGCCGGGCACGTCGTAGCGGTCCCAGCCCGGCATGATCGGCGGGTTGATCGGGCGTCCGGTCGAGTGCTCGACCGGGCCGGGCAGGCCGATGCCGATGGCTGCCAGGTCCTCGATCGGCCGGTTGCCGGCGGCGACCAGGTCGCGCACGGACTCCACGACCCAGGCGAGCACCGGCTCGGGGCCGTCGGCGACCGCGATCTGCGCGTCCACCTCGCCGAGGATGGTGCCGTTGAGGTCGGTCAGGGCTGCGCGTGCGTGGGTCGCGCCGACGTCGATGCCCACGACCAGCTTGGCGGTGGGGTTGATCGCGAACAGCGCCGGAGGGCGACCTCCGGTGGAGCGCGCGCCGCCGAACGGCGCAACCAGTCCGAGCCGCATGAGGGTGTCGATCCGAGCCGTGATCGTGGAGCGGGCGAGCCCCGTCGCCTCGGCCAGCTGGGCGCGGGTCCAGGGCCTTCCGTCACGGAGGAGGTCGAAGAGCTCACCGGTGCGCACGGTCGGAGTCAAGCACATGCACGACTTTGCACGCTAGAGGTAACACTTTTGGAAGGTGCTCGACAAAAGCCGGTGACGCATGCCACAGTTGCCGGGTGTCCGACACTCACGCCCTCGTCGCCACCGGGATGACCAAGAGCTTCTTCGGCAACACCGTGCTGGCCGACCTCGACCTCGCCCTCGACCCCGGAGAGGTCCACGGACTGGTGGGGGAGAACGGGGCCGGCAAGTCGACGCTCATGAAGATGCTGGCCGGGGTCTACACCCCCGACAGCGGCACGATCGTCGTCGCCGGCCAGGAGGTCTCCTTCAGCCACCCCGTGCAGGCCCAGCGGGCCGGGGTCTCGACCGTGTTCCAGGAGTTCAACCTGCTCCTCGAGCGCACCATCGCCGAGAACATCTGGCTCGGCCGCGAGCCGCGCCGCTTCGGCGCGTTCGGCCCCATCGACACCGCGCGCATGCGCCGCGACACCGAGGAGCTCCTGGAGGGGCTGGGCGTCGCGGGCCTCAAGGCGGGCACGCTCGTGCGCAACCTCTCGGTCGCCGAGCAGCAGATCGTCGAGATCGCGAAGGCGGTGAGCTTCGACGCCAAGGTGATCCAGATGGACGAGCCCACGGCCGCGCTCGCCGACCACGAGGTCGAGCTGCTCTACTCCATCATCCAGCGGCTCACCGAGCGCGGGGTGGCGATCCTCTACGTCTCCCACCGGCTCAAGGAGATCTTCGAGCTCTGCCAGACCATCACCATCCTCAAGGACGGCCAGCACGTCGCCACCCGACCGGCTGCCGACCTCACCGAGGGAGAGCTGGTGCGGTTGATGGTGGGCCGGCCGCTGACCCAGTACTTCCCGGACAAGCCGGTCGACGTGGCCGTCGGCGACGTCCGGCTCTCCCTCGAGGGTGTCGGCAACGCCTATGTCGACGACGTCTCGCTCGAGGTCCGCGCCGGCGAGATCGTCGGACTGGCCGGCCTGCAGGGCTCGGGCCGCACCGAGCTCCTGGAGACCGTCTTCGGCGTCCACCCGGTGGCTCGCGGGAGCGTGAGCCTCGACGGCGCCCCGCTGCAGGTGAGCAGCCCGCGGCAAGGCGTACGCGCCCGTCTGGCGTTCATCACCGAGGACCGCAAGGCCAAGGGCCTGGCGCTCAACCAGTCGATCCTCGACAACTCCCTCGGCGTGGTCCGCGCGGTCTTCCCCCGCCGCACCGCGGCGGCCCGCCGCGAGATGCCGGGCGTGCTGTCCAACCTCGAGGTCTCCGCGCACAGCCTCGGCCAGGAGGTGCAGTTCCTCTCCGGTGGCAACCAGCAGAAGGTCGTGCTCGCCCGCTGGCTGAGCATCGATCCACTCGTCGTGCTGATGGACGAGCCCACCCGTGGCATCGACGTCGGTGCCAAGCACCGCGTCTACGAGCTGATGCGCGAGCTCACCCGGCAAGGCGTCGCCGTGCTCATGGTCTCCAGCGAGCTGCCGGAGGTGATCGGGATGTCCGACCGGATCCTGGTCATGCGCGACGGCACCCTGGCCGGCGAGCTGCCGGCCGGGGCGAGCGAGGAGGCCGTGCTGGCCATGGCCACCGGAGCCGCGACCGAGGGGGACGCCGCATGAGCACGCCCGCCAGCACCCCCGCCAGCACCCCGGCCACCACCTCCGGTTCGGCCGAGGCCCCCGAGTCCGTACGTCGTCGCCGCGCCGCGCGACCACGCGGGGCGCGCCGCCTCGACTCGACCGCACTGATCTACCTGGTCCTGGTCGGCGTCGTGGTCGCCTCGGCCGTGCTCACCGCCGTCGAGGGCCGCAACTTCTTCACGCAGGGCAACATCTGGGCCGTACTGACCGCGATGAGCGTGCTCGGCCTGATCGCCATCGGGCAGACGCTGGTCATCCTCGTCGGCAGCCTGGACCTGTCGGTGCCCTACGTCGTCAGCCTGGCCACGCTCGTCGCCGCGGGCGGCATGAAGGGCCTCGACTCCAACGTGCCGGCCGCGGTCTTCAACACGCTGGCGCTGTCGGTCCTGATCGGCCTCGTGATGGGGCTGCTCGTCAGCCTGCTCGACGTGCACGGCTTCATCGCCAGCCTGGGCGTGGGCCTCATCGTCAGCGGCTACCTCGCCACCAACTACCAGGGCAGCCACGGGGCCGCCGCACCCGACCTCAGCCTGCTGGGCCGCAGCGGCATCGCCGGCATCATCCCCACGGCCTTCATCGTCCTGCTGGTCTGTGCGCTGCTCGTGACGCTGGTGCTGCGCTACACGCGGCTCGGCCACCACCTCTACGCCGTGGGCGGCAACCGCGAGGTCGCCCGCATGTCCGGCGTCCGGACCGCCGGTCCGGTGATCGCCGCCCACGTCATCTGCTCCTTCCTGGCCGGTGTGGCCGGGCTCCTGCTCCTCTCGCGCACCGGGGTGGGCCTGCCCACCATCGGCTCCCAGGGGCGCTACGACCTGCTCTCCATCGCGGCCGTGGTCCTCGGCGGCACGCTGCTGGCCGGCGGCAAGGGCAGCGTGGTGGGCACCATCGGCGGCGTCGCGATCTTCGCGGTCCTCGACAACGTCATGGGCGTCATGCAGGTCAACCCGTTCCTCAAGGACTTCGTCCGCGGCCTGGTGATCGTGCTGGCCGTGGCCGTCTACGCCCGCCGCAGCGTCGTACGCCGTCCACCACGGTTCGGCCCGGACCGGGTGCTGCCGCTGCCCGTCCCGCTGCTCGCCAGTCCCTCGAAGCCGACCGACCAGGACCCAGCATGAGCGCCATCACCTCGACCCCGGACCGTCGGGACACCCACGTCCTCCCCGCCAGCGAGGGCTCGCTGTTCCAGCGGTTGCTGCGCGGCGCCGTCACCCCGGGTGGTGCGGTCTTCCTGCTGGCGGCCGTCCTCTTCATCGCCGTGGTGTGGGCCAACCCGTCGTTCGGGGAGCCGCCCCAGCTGATCCGCTTCATCGGCCGGACGGCGCCGATCGCGATCGCGGCGATGGGGCAGTACTACGTCATCGTCGCGGGCGAGTTCGACCTCTCGATGGGTGCGGTGATCGCGACCCAGGTGGTGATCGCCGGCAACTACATCGGCGACGACGAGTCCCGCGTGCTCCCCGCGATCGCGCTCATGCTGGCGATCGGTGCGGTGGTCGGACTGGTCAACGGGCTGTGCACGACGCTGCTGAAGGTGCCCAGCTTCATCGTCACCCTCGGCACGATGCTCGCCCTCGGGGGACTGGTGCGCTACCTCACCGGTGGCGCGGCGACCGGCAACCCCGTCGACAGCTTCCGCGAGATCGGCCGCGGCGGTCTCCAGGACGTGCCGGTCCTGGACGTCCTGCCCTACCCGGTCATCATCCTGACGGTCGTCGCCGTGGCCAGCGTCTGGCTGATGCGCTCGCCGTTCGGTCGCACCCTCATCGCCTCGGGCGACAACCCCGACGCCGCCGGCCTGGCCGGCTCGCACGTGTGGTGGGTCAAGACGCGGGCCTTCATGCTCTCCTCCCTCGCGGCCACCGTCGCGGGCATCCTCCTCGTCGGCTACGCCGGCGTGCACCCGTCGGTGGGTGCCGGCTACGAGTTCCAGGCGATCACTGCCGTCGTGCTGGGTGGCGTGGTCCTGGGCGGAGGCCGGGGCTGGGTCCTCTCCGCCGCTGCCGGCGCCTTCGCCCTCGAGCTGCTCTTCTCGTTCCTCAACTTCCAGGAGGTCGAGTCCACGTGGAGGAACTCGGTCCAGGGACTGATCATCATCCTCGCCGTCGCGCTTGCCGCCCGCGCCTGGACGCTGGGCCGCCGCCCCTCTCGTACGCCGGCATCCCCGACTCCATCAGCAGCACCATCACCCACCCCTGCCCGCCCGGGCACTGAAACAGGAGAAAACTGATGCGCCGAAACATCCACCGCGCGCCGCTGGCCGTGGCCTCGGCCCTGCTGCTCGGGGTGTTCGCCACCTCCTGCAGCACCGAGGACCCCACGGACGACACCAGTGCGTCCGAGGCTCCTGCTGACTCGGCCGAGTCGCCCGAGGAAGGCTCCGAGGAGACCGAGAGCTCGGAGGAGTGGTTCGACCAGGAGGTCTACGACACGCAGTACGAGCAGCGCTCGGCGACCTTCGAGGGTAACCCGGAGCAGCCCTGGCTCCAGTACATCGACGGCGAGATGACCGACACCTCCAAGCTCGCCTCGAAGGGGGCGAAGAAGGCCTGCTTCGCCAACGCCTCGATCTCCAACCCGTGGCGGCAGACCGGCTGGATCACGATGAACCAGCAGCTCGAGGTCCTCGTCGACGAGGGCGTCATCTCCGAGATGGAGACCCGCGACGCCGGCGACGACGACAACACCCAGATCGCCGACATCGACTACTTCATCTCCGAGGGCAACTGCGACGCCTTCATCATCTCGCCCAACTCCACCGCAGCCCTGACGGACGCGGTCGAGCGCGCGTGCGACACCGGCAAGCCGGTCGTCGTCTTCGACCGCGGCGTCGAGACCGACTGCGCCACCACCTTCATCCACCCGATCGGTGGCTTCGCGTGGGGCATCGACACCGCCGAGTACCTCATCGACAACCTGGAGGAGGGCGACAAGGTCATCGCGCTGCGCATCCTGCCCGGCGTCGACGTGCTGGAGCAGCGCTGGGCCGCGGCCGAGAAGCTCTTCGAGGAGAACGGCATCGAGGCGGTCGACTACTTCACCGGAGCCGACCCCACCAAGATCAAGACGATCATCACCGACGAGCTCAACAAGGGTGAGGTCGCTGGTGTCTGGATGGACGCCGGTGACGGTGGAGTCGCGGCGATCGAGGCCTTCGAGGACTTCGGTGCCGACTACCCGGTCATGACCGGTGAGGACGAGATGAGCTTCCTGCGCAAGTGGGAGGAGACCGGGCTGACCGGCCTTGCGCCCGTCTACTCCAACTTCCAGTGGCGCACCCCGCTCCTCGCGCTCGAGAAGATCTTCGCCGGCGAGGAGGTCCCGAAGGAGTGGGTGCTGCCGCAGACGCCGATCACCGAGGACGAGCGTGCCGACTACCTCGAGGCCAACGAGGGCATGCCCGACGGCCACTACGCCAAGTTCGGCGGCGAGGACCTGCCGGGTTACCCCGAGGTGTGGCAGGAGCGCCAGATCCCCTGATCCGGGGCTGATCCAAGCTCCACCGGGGGGAAGTCGGTGGGTCGGGCCCGAGCCCGGCCCACCGACTCCCTCGCCCGACCCATCCCTCCCCATCCCTCCCCAGCCGACCGGAAGGACGTCCCGCCATGCGCGAGATCGGCGTCAACACCTGGGTCTGGACCTCGCCGCTCACCGATGCGGACGCGGTCGACCTGCTGCGACGGATCGCCGCCATGGGGTTCGACGCGGTCGAGCTGCCGCTGGAGAACCCCGGTGACCTCACCGTCGCCGCGGTCCGTGACGCTCTCGCCGAGACCGGGCTGACGCCGTACGTCGTCGGGGCGATGGCGCCGGGGCGCGACCTGGTCGACCCCGTCCACGTCGCCGCCACGCAGGACTACCTGCGGGCCTGCATCGACTTCGCGGCCGGAGTCGGGGCCACCTCCGTCTGCGGCCCCTTCTACGCCTCCACCGGCCGGGTCTGGCGGATGGACGCCGACCAGCGGGCCGCGGCCTACGCCGACGTCCGTACGCACCTCGCGCCCGTGGTCGACCACGCGCTCGAGCAGGGCGTACGGCTGGGGATCGAGCCGCTCAACCGCTACGAGACGTCCCTGGTCAACACCGTCGACCAGGCACTGACCGCCTTCCAGCCGCTGCTGGGCGACGGGCTCGGCCTGGCCCTGGACACCTACCACCTCAACATCGAGGAGCGCTCCAGCGCGGACGCGATCCGCGCCGCGGGGACCCACCTGGCGCACGTCCAGGTCTGCGGCAGCGACCGTGGTGCCCCGGGCGGCGACCAGACGGACTGGCCGGCGCTGGTGGCCGCGCTCGACGAGGTGGGCTACGGCGGTCCCCTCAACATCGAGAGCTTCACCGCCGACAACGCGTCCATCGCCACGGCCGCCTCGATCTGGCGGCCGCTGGCACCCACACAGGACGACCTGGCCCGCGACGGGCTGGCCTTCCTCCGATCGCTCGGTTGAGCGACACAACATTCAGGAGAACGACGTGACCAGCTCATCGAGCGCCTCGATCGGGACACCGGGTGTCGCCGTCATCGGCTATGCCTTCATGGGCAAGGCGCACTCGCACGCGTGGCGCAACGTCGCGGCACTGCGGCCCGGCGCTCCCGACGTACGCCAGCAGGTGCTGGTCGGCCGCGACGCGGACGCCGTCACGGTGGCGGCCACGCAGTACGGCTGGGCCGAGTCGGCCACCGACTGGCGCGCGGTGATCGAGCGCGACGACATCGACATCGTGGACGTCTGCGTCCCCGGGCACCTGCACGCCGAGGTCGCGATCGCCGCGCTCGAGGCCGGCAAGCACGTGATCGCCGAGAAGCCGCTCGCCAACACCCTCGCCGAGGCCGAGAAGATGGTCGCCACGGCGCAGGCCGCCCGCGAGCGTGGCGTGCACTCGATGGTCGGCTTCAACTACCGCCGCGTGCCGGCGCTGGCGCTGGCCCGGCAACACATCGCGGCCGGACGGCTCGGCGACGTGCGCCAGGTGCGGATCGCCTACCTGCAGGACTGGCTGGCCGACGAGTCGGCGCCGATGACGTGGCGGCTGCGTCGCGAGCTCGCCGGCTCGGGCGCACTCGGCGACCTGGCGTCCCACGCGGTGGACCAGGTGCGCTTCCTGCTCGGCCAGGAGGTGAGCGGCGTCAACGCGCTGACCAGGACGTTCGTGCCGCAGCGGACCGGGCAGGACGGTCCCGAGGACGTCACGGTCGACGACGCCGCCTGGAGCACGCTGCGCACCAGCGGCGACGCGGTCGTCAGCCTCGAGGTGTCCCGGATGGCGAGCGGTCGCAAGAACGCGCTCGGCATCGAGGTCTACGGCAGCCGGGGCGCCCTGCGCTTCGACCTCGAGTCGCTCAACCACCTCGACGTGTGCCTCGACGGTGCCGACAGCTTCTCGCGCGTGCTCGTCACCGAGCCGAGCGACCCGTACATCGACGGGTGGTGGCCCCCGGGACACGTGCTGGGCTGGGACGCCACGTTCACCAACCAGGCCGCCGACTTCCTGACTGCCCTCGAGGAGGGGCAGGAGCCGACGCCGTCGTTCGAGGACGGGCTCGCTGTGCAACGGGTGCTGGCCGCGATCGAGGCCAGCGCCGAGCAGGACGGCGCCCATGTCGGAGTCGACGTGGGAGTGGGGCGGATCTGATGGGTCGACCGTTCACCCTGTTCACCGGCCAGTGGGTCGACCTGCCGCTGGAGGAGGTGGCCCGGCTCGCCGCCGGGTGGGGCTACGACGGCCTCGAGGTCGCGGTGTCCGGTGAGCACCTCGACGCGTGGCGCTGGGACGACGACGCCTACGTCGCCGAGCGACTCGGGATCCTGGAGGAGCACGGCCTCCAGCTGCACGCCATCTCCAACCACCTCACCGGGCAGGCCGTCTGCGACGACCCGATCGACTTCCGCCACCAGGCGATCGTGCGCGAGCGGGTGTGGGGCGACGGCGACCCCGAAGGTGTCCGCACGCGTGCGGCCGAGGAGATGAAGCTGACCGCCAGGCTGGCGCAGAAGCTCGGCGTGCGCACCGTCGTGGGCTTCACCGGGTCCTCGATCTGGCAGTACGTCGCCATGTTCCCGCCCGTGCCCGCCGAGCGGATCGAGGCGGGCTACCAGGACTTCGCGGACCGGTGGAACCCGATCCTCGACGTCTTCGACGAGTGCGGGGTGCGGTTCGCACACGAGGTCCATCCCTCCGAGATCGCCTACGACTACTGGACGACCCGGCGCGCGCTCGACGCCCTCGACAACCGACCGGCGTTCGGCATCAACTGGGACCCCAGCCACATGATGTGGCAGGGCATCGACCCGGTCGCCTTCATCAGCGACTTCGCCGACCGGATCTACCACGTCGACTGCAAGGACACGCGGATGCGGATGGGCGGTGGCCGCAACGGCATCCTCTCCTCGCACCTGCCGTGGGACGACCCGCGGCGCGGGTGGACCTTCGTCTCGACCGGTCACGGCGACATCCCGTGGGAGGACTGCTTCCGCACCCTCACCGCGATCGGCTACGACGGCCCGATCTCGGTCGAGTGGGAGGACGCCGGCATGGACCGCCTCGTCGGTGCCCCCGAGGCGCTCGCGCACCTCCGCTCGCTCGACTTCGAGCCGCCCGCGCAGTCCTTCGACGCCGCGTTCAGCAAGCAGTCGGCGAGCTGAGCCGCAGGCTCCGGCCTGCCCTAGACTCCCCGGCATGAGGGGGTTCCGGGCGAAGGACGAGGACCGCGACCGGTTCGTCGAGCTCATCGAGGCGGCCTACGTCGACGGGCAGATCGGTGACCAGGACCGCGAGCTGCGCGTCAGCCGCGCGCTCTCCGCGGCGACCCTCGACGAGCTCGAGGCGCTGACGCGGGACCTGCAGCGCCCTCCGGGTCACGACGTCGTACGCCCCTCGCCGGCCCTGCCGGCAGCCCGTCCGCGGCCGGTGGCATGGGTGCTCGTCGCACTTGTCGCGGTTGTGGGCCTGCTCGTCGCGGTGGCCCCGCTGGTGATGTTCGCCGGCAGCGAGCAGGACTCCGCCACCTCGACCCCGACGTGGGCGGTCGAGTCCTCGGCGTCCGCCTCTCCCGTCAACGAGCTTGACGGTTTCGAGATGACCCCGGCGGACGTGCGGAGGTTCGTGACGTCCTACGAGAGGAAGTTCGGCACGCTCGAGGCCTTCGAGGTCGCCTTCTTCCCCGACCGCATCCAGGCCCAGGTCCCCGTGCGCGGCTCGCGACCGCGGATGGAGCGGTGGGCGTGGGACGGCCAGTGGCGCCAGGACACCCAGGCTGCCGCTGTGGCCGGGCCCCACCAGCGCGTCGACCTCGGCACGGTCGACGTGCGCCGCCTGTTCGACAACATCGCCACGGCCCGACGCGTCCTCGGGGTGGAGAAGGGCAGGTTCACGCATGCGCTCCTGATCCGGTGGGGCGCCGAGCCGACCGAGCTCAACATCTACATCGGCAACACGTTCAACGAGTCCGGCTACCTCAGCAGCACGCCGAGCGGCGAGATCACGCGGCGCCACCCCTACGCGTCCTGACTCCCACCTTGTGACAGAGCCCACGTGACGGTGCGGGTCACGGCAGGCTGCGCTGCGGCACGATGGGCAGCATGAGCGCTGCGAAGACCGATCCCGGCAACTTCTTCGAGGACTTCGCCGTCGGGCAGGTCATCGAGCACGCCACCCCGCGCACCGTCACCGAGGGCGACCGGGCGCTCTACGGCGCCATCTACCCCACGCGGTTCGCGCTGCCGTCCTCGGCCGAGTTCGCCTCCTCCATCGGGCTTCCCGCGCACCCGGTCGAGGAGCTGATCGGCTTCCACATCGCCTTCGGCAAGACCGTGCCGGACGTCTCGCTCAACGCGGTCGCCAACCTGGGCTACGCCGAGTGCCGCTTCCACGTCCCCGTCGTGCCAGGAGACACCCTGCGGACCCGCTCGGAGGTCATCGGCCTCAAGGAGAACTCCAACGGGAGGGCAGGCGTCGTCTGGGTGCGGTCCACCGCGACCAACCAGCGCGGCGAGGTCGCCATCGACTGGGCGCGCTGGGTGATGGTGCACAAGCGCGACGCCGGCGCTCCCGCCCCGGAGACCGTCGTACCGTCCCTGGCGCAGAGCGTGGCGGCCGAGGACCTGGTGGTGCCGCCCGGCCTCGACTTCAGCTCGTACGACGTCGCTGCTGCAGGCTCGCCCCACCGGTTCGGAGACTACGAGGTGGGAGAGCGGATCGACCACGTCGACGGCGTCACCCTCACCGACGCCGAGCACATGATGGCGACCCGGTTGTGGCAGAACACCGCCAAGGTGCACTTCAACACCGAGGCGCGGCCCGACGGCAACCGGCTCGTCTACGGCGGCCATGTGATCTCGCTGGCGCGCGCCCTCTCCTTCAACGGGCTGGCCAACGCCCAGCTGGTCGCGGCGATCAATGCGGGCGCCCACGTGGCGCCTGCGTTCGCCGGGGACACGCTGTACGCGTGGTCGGAGGTGCTCGACAAGGCCGAGGTGGACGCCCCGGGTGTCGGCGCGCTCAGGCTGCGGCTGGTGGCGACGAAGGGTCGCGACGAGACCATGACCCTGCGCACCGACGACGGGACGTACGCCGACGGGGTGCTGCTCGACCTGGACTACTGGGCGTTCGTCCCGCGCTGAGACTCCTGGGCGGTGCGTGAGGGGGATTCCTGATCGCAGGAATCCCCTTGGCTCACCGCCTCCCGGTGAGTCGGCGTACGACCCTCGCGAGGGCGGTGCGTGAGGGGGGTTCTGCGGCCGAGGAATCCCCCTCGGGCACCGTTCCGGAAGCCGTCGGCGTGTCCGGCTGCTCCGCCCGTGCCAGCAGCTCGGCGGCGATGAAGGACACGGCCACCTCCAGCACCTCGGCGTCCGGCACGGCGTCGGGGTCGAGGCCGTCGCCCGGCTCGGGGTCGGGTCGCAGGTCGTCGAGGTCGCCGACGACGTGCCACGGGGCCGCGGCGAGCTCGTCGACCATCCGGTTGCCTCGCTCGACCAGCCAGCCGTGCATGTCGGGAGCCAGTGAGATCCGGGGGGCGATCCGCGGGGCGGTGCGCGCGGGGGAAGCCGCGCCGAGCCGCGGCTCCATGAAGCCCTTGACCCGGCGCGACAGCGCGACGTCGAGGTGGGCGTTGGGGAAGTGCGCGTTCACGCCGCGCAGGAAGGCGATCTCGGCGGGCGCGAGCGTCTCGTTGGCCACCGGTGTGTCGAGCGACAGCCCCGTGTCGTCGATGCCGAGCAGCTCGCAGGTCCGGTGCCACAGCAGGTCGGGATCGGCGCCCGGGCGCGGCAGCACCACGACATGGACTCGCTCGGGGAGCACGGTGGAGGCCCACCGCTCGAGGATCCGTGGCACGTCCTGGTGGTGCCAGAAGTTGAAGGCCGGGTCGTCCTTGGCGGCGCGGGTGAAGAACTTCCGCAGCGTCGTCGACGACCCGTGCTTGACCCGCTGCTGCCACGCGCTCGGCACCTGGCGCACCAGGTCCCGGGCCGTCACCACCACGTGCACCTCGTCCGCGACCGCCTGCAGCCGGGCGAGCGCGGCATCGGCGTCCTCGCGCGAGGTCTCGACGAGCTGCTCCTGGCTGATCAGCGCGTCACCCTCCCACGCGCCGACCTCCTCGACCAGCCGGTCCCAGGCGCCCAGCTGGCGTTCGGTCATCGTCGCCAGCACCCCGGCGTTGTCGCGGACCACCGCGGACGCCTGGAACTGGACGTCCGCCGAGCCGCCGGGCAGCAGCAGCCCCTGCTCGGCCAGGTCGGCGGCGTTGTGCCACCACAGGCTCTGGAGGTAGGTCGTGCCGGACTTGGGGGTGCCGATGTGCACGAAGACGCGTCGGGCCATCAGCGGTACCGCTCGATCATCCGGGCCACCACGGTCGTCGCCGCGGCGAGCAGCTCGGCGTCGGTCGTCTGGTCGGGTGTGCGGCCCGAACGCGGTCCGGCGGGCAGCAGGTCGTCGAGGTCGCCCACGACGTCGTACGCCCCCTCGCGGAGCGTGGCCACCATCTGCTCGGACCGCTCGCGCACCCAGCCCGCGTGCTTGGCCGGAAGCACGAAGGACTCCCGCGGCGCGCTACCGGCAAGGAGGTCGCGCGCGAACGCGCCCTTGGTCAGGCGGGTCAGCGCCACCGAGCGTCGCTGGCGCGGGACGACCGCGTTGACCCGCCGCAGCAGCTCGGCCTCGACGATGCCGAGCGAGTCGTTGGGCAGCCGCGGCTCGGTGTCCAGGCCGTCGACGTCGACGCCGAGCACCGCGGCGGTGCGCAGCCACAGCTCGTCGCGCGGCGCGCCGGCGGGAGGTACGACGACGAGGTGGACGCGCTCCGGCGGCAGGCCGACCGCCCACCGCGCGAGGATCCCCGGGACGTCCTGGTAGCGCCAGAACTTCTGGTCGTCGCGGCCGCGGCGCACGGTCGCGAGGAACTTGCCGTAGGGCTGGCGGGCGCCCTGCTTGACCCGCTGCTGCCAGGCCGAGGGCAGCACCCGGCCCAGGTCGCGGACGGTCACGACGAGGTGGACCTCGTCGGCCGCGGACGTGAGGTCGGCCAGTGCCGCGGCGGCCGCCCCCGCGGAGGAGTCGGAGAAGTGCTCGTGGCTGATCAGCGCGTCGCCCGACCACGCGCGGGTCTCGTCGACGAGCCGCTGCCAGACCCGGCGCTCACCGGGACCGAGCTCGTCGAGGATCACGTCCATGCCCTTGACCAGGGCCGCGGCGTGGAAGTGGTCACGCAGGGCGGTGCCCGGCAGCAGCAGGCCGCGCTCGCGCAGGGCGCCGCGGTGATGCCACCAGAGGTCCTGGAGGTAGGTCGTGCCGGACTTGGCGGTCCCGCAGTGGAGGAACACGCGGCGGGCCATGGGGTGATCCTATGAGGCGGCGCGGGCGGGCAGACTCCTCCCCGTGGCCTGGGATCGCGACTTCTTCTACGACACCTATCCGCGCGTGGAGGCCGCCTTCGCCGCGCGCCTCGACGAGTCGCTGTCGCCGCGGGCACCGTCGGTGCTCCTGCAGGTCGTGCGCGAGCTCGACCTGCCGCCCGACAGCCGGGTCGTCGACGTGGGCTGCGGCGAGGGGGCCCACGCGTTCCGCCTCGCGACCCACTTCGGCTTCCGCGTGCTCGGCATCGACCCCGTGCAGCGCCACCTCGACCTCGCCCGGGCGGAGAGGCGTGAGGTGGTGCCTGACATCGCATCGCGCGTCTCCTTCGAGCGTGGCTCGGCGGGCCGGATCCCCGCTCCGGATTCCTCGATCGACCTCGTCTGGTGCCGCGACGTGATGGTCCACGTCGCCGACCCCGCGGACGCCCTCGACGAGTTCGCCCGGGTGCTGCGCGCCGGTGGCTACGTCGTGGGCTACCAGACGGTGGCCACCGACCGGCTCGCCGCCGACGAGGCGGACTGGCTCTTCGACGTGATGGGCGTCGTGCCGGACTCCGCCGACCCGGACGTGCTCGACGCGGCCATCGCGGGCTCCGGCCTCGAGGTCGTCGACACCATCGACCTCAGCAGCGAGTGGGGGGAGTGGTCGCAGGAGCAGGACGGACACGCCGCTCGTGCCCTGCTGCACCTGGCCCGGCTCCTGCGTGATCCCGAGCGCTACCGTGCCGAGTTCGGCCAGGCGGCGTACGACGTGATGCTGGGCGACTGCCGTTGGCACGTCTACCGGATGATGGGCAAGCTCGCCGGCCGGATCGACGTGCTCCAGCAGCCCCGCCGCTCCTGATCGTGGCCTGAGCCCCTTAACCGCTCGACCGGGCTTGACGGGTTTGGCAAGGTTGCGGTGCAAGCAGGACCCGGCCCCGCCAGGGGTCACGCGAACCGAGGAGGAGCCCATGGCTGATCAGGACCCCAACGCCGACCTCAAGGCGAAGATGCGGGAGGCCCTCGATCGCAAGAAGGGCAACCACCACCCCGACGACAGTGCCGGCTCCAAGGAGAAGGCCCACGGCTCGGAGGTCAACGACAAGAACGTCGCCAAGCCGATGCACCGCCGCAAGGCCGGCGGCGGCGGGGTCTAGGACGCCGCGGGTCAGGCGCCGGCGGACCCCATCCGAGGATTGTCGTCCGCCGGCGCGAAGGCCCGTGCCAGCCAGAACAGGGCCACGACCAGCACGAGCGGCACCGCGAAGCCGATGCGCAGCGACCCGGCGCCCACGGCTCCGGTCATGACCGCGCCGAGGAGTGCGCCGGCGTAGTTGAACTGGTTGAACCTGGCCACCACCGCGTCGACGCGCGCCTGCCGGGTCGCCGGGTCGGCGTCCCTCCCGGCGAGGGCGGCGGCCGCTGAGAAGCTCAGCGGCGCCACCACCGCGACCCCGCAGCCGAGCAGCGTGAAGCCGAGGACCGCCACCGGCCACGAGGGAGCCGCCACGATGACCGCCAGGGACACGAAGGCGATCGCCGCTCCGAGGCGCAGCAGTCGGACCGCGCCGAGCTGCTCGGTGAGCCGGTCGCCGGCCAGCCGCACGAGACCGCTGGACACCAGGTAGGGCAGCGTCGCCAGGGCGACCAGCCGCTCCGGGGCGTCGAAGACGTCGTCGAGGTAGACCGGCCCCCAGGTGGCTGCAGCAGTGTCCACCGAGTAGAAGACCACCAGCGCCAGCCCCACCACCACGATCGCGCGCCACGGGACGTCGGTCTCGGCGACCGTCGCGGCGACCCCGTGGTCGCGGGGGAGGTAGGGAGCCGCGGCCGCGAGGACGGGGAGCACCGCCACCAGCGCGATCGCGGACCAGGGGACGTCGGTCGTCGCCAGCGTGAGGACGGCGCCGACCACCCCGCCGAGGGTCCAGGCGCCGTGGCACGACGGCAGGATGACGCGGCCCAGCCGGTGCTCGAGCGCCACCGCCTGCATGTTGCCGGTCGCGTCGACCAGCCCGAGCCCCAGTCCGTACGCCGCCAGGCCGAGCACGAACACCACGGTCGTCGGAGCGAGGACCAGCACCGCCACCGAGACCGCGATCACCAGCAGCCCGGCGCGCAGCACGACTGCGCTGTCCAGGCGCGGGGCGAGCCGCTCGGCGACGAGCGAGCCGGCGCCGGCGAGCAGCACCATCATCAGCAGCACCCCGGAGAGCGCGAGCTCGCCGAGGTCCCACCGGTCCTGGATGCGCGGCAGGCGGGTGGTCAGGCTGATGAAGACCAGTCCCTGCGTGGCGAACGCGGCTGCGATGGCCAGCCGTGCCCGGCCCAGGTCCACGGCCGCCGTCGCGGCGGAGGGTGCGGCAGTCATGGCGAGCATCGTGGCAGGCCGCGCGCCCGCGCGTGACAGACTTGCGGCATGTCTGATGCTCCGGGTCCCGAGCTCTGGGTCGTGCGCCACGGCGAGACCGAGTGGAGCCGCGACGGCAAGCACACCTCCACCACCGACCTGCCCCTCACCGACGTGGGGGAGGAGGCCGCGACCTCGCTGGCCCCGCGCCTGGCCGACGTGGAGTTCGACCTCGTCCTGACCAGCCCGCGCCGGCGCGCGCGTCGTACGGCCGAGCTCGCGGGGTTCGCCGACGCCCAGGTCGACGACGACCTCGTCGAGTGGGCCTATGGCGACTACGAGGGGATCACCACGGCGGAGATCCGCGAGACGGCGCCAGGCTGGACGGTCTGGACCCACCCCTCGCCCGGTGGGGAGAGCGCCGGCGACGTCTCCGCGCGGCAGGACCGCGTGGTGAAGCGGGTCCGCGACCACCGGCGCACCCTGGTCTTCGGCCACGGCCACTCGCTGCGCGTGCTCACCGCCCGGTGGCTGGAGCAGCCCGCCGACGAGGGGCGGTTCTTCCGCCTCGACACGTCCACGGTCTCGGTGCTCGGGTTCGAACGGGAGACGCCGGTCCTCCTGAGGTGGAACAGCTGACGTGCGGATCGACCTCCACACGCATTCCTCGGCCAGCGACGGCACCGACACCCCGGCAGACCTCGTCCGCGAGGCGAAGGCCGCCGGACTCGACGTCGTGGCCCTGACCGACCACGACGCCACCTCCGGCTGGGCCGAGGCCGCAGCTGCCGCCGACGAGGTCGGCATCACGCTGGTGCCGGGCCTGGAGATCAGCACGAAGTTCCGCCACCGTGGCGTGCACCTGCTGGCCTACCTCCCCGATCCGACGCACCCGCCGCTGGTCGCGGCGCTGGACCGGATCCTTGCGGGGCGCACCGAGCGGACCCCGGCGATCGTGGACGCCCTGCGGCGCCACGGCATCGAGATCACCGAGGACGACGTACGCCGGGAGGCGGGGGGGTCCGTGGCCGCCGGCCGGCCGCACGTGGCTGACGCGCTCGTACGGCTCGGGGTCTCGGCCGACCGCACCGAGGCCTTCGCCGACCTGCTCAACCCGGGCCGCCCGGGCTACGCCAACCGCTACGCCGCCCCGCTCGAGGAGGTGATCCCGATCGTCACGGCGGCCGGCGGCGTCGCCGTGATCGCCCACCCGTGGGGGAGGAGCGGCGGCTCGGTGCTCGACGAGGAGGCACTGGCCGGCCTGCGCGACCTCGGGCTCGCCGGGCTCGAGGTCGACCACCAGGACCACGACCCCGCCGCCCGCGCCACCCTGCGCGGCATCGCGCGCGACCTCGACCTGCTGGTCACAGGCAGCAGCGACCACCACGGCCTCGGCAAGGTCGACCACGACCTCGGGGTCAACACGACCGACCCGGAGCAGTACGAGCGCCTGCTGGCCCTGGCGGGTTCGCCCGCTGCGTGAGGAGGTCGCGCCGGCCTCGGTCTCGTGGTTGAGGAGGTCGCGCGGCGCAGTTTGTTGGTTGAGGAGGTCGCGCAGCGACCGTCACGAAACCCCTCTCCTGGCTCCGTCGTCCTGTTCGAGAACACTTCTCCACAGGAGCATTGGCGCAGGTCAGAGTGTCGGTGGGCTCTGGGAGGATGGACGCATGTCCACCACCACCACCCCGGCTCCCAGCGCACTCGCCGTGCTGGACCGTGCTCGGGCGGCGATGACCGCCCGGCGGCGGGCGGAGGTCGAGGTGCTGGAGGCCGCGCTGGCGTGGGCGCACGCCCACGTCCCGGCCGGTGAGGACGACGCCGCGGGCTGGAGGTCGGACATCATCCACATGCCGGGGTCGGCGGCGGCGTTGTTCGGGGAGCGGGCCACCCCGATCGCGGGGGAGGGGACGCCGGCGGTGGCGGAGTTCGCGGTGATGGAGCTCGCCGCGGTCCTCGACATCTCGCACGAGGCGACCCTGTCCTTGGTGGGTGACGTGCTGGACCTGGCCCACCGTCTCCCACGCACCTGGGCGTTGGTCAAGGGGCTGCGGGTCCCGGTCCACCTGGGGCGGGAGGCTGCCCGGCAGTCCCGTGACCTGGACGTGGTGGCGGCAGCGCATGCGGACCGGCTGCTGTCGTGGCGGCCTCGTCGGCTGAACCCGCACCGGGTGGGGGTGCTGGTCCACGAGGCGCGGTTGTACGCCGACCCGGACCGGGCCATCGCGGACCACGATCAGGCGTTGGCGTCGCGTCGGGTGGAGGTGCACCACGAGGAAGGTGCGCCCGGTTCGTCGGAGGTGTTCATGACCCTCGACACCGCGGATGCGGCCGCGTTCGACTCCACGGTGTCCACGATGGCCGCGACCATGCGCGCGCTGGGTCATCCCGGGGACCTCGGTGTCCGGCGGGCGCATGCGGTGGGGGTGCTGGCGGACCCGCAGCAGGCCCTCGACCTGCTGGCCGCCGCCGACCTCGCCGACCCCGACCGACCCCTCGACCCGGACCACGACCCCGCGGTCTGTGTCGCCGAGGACGCCGCCTACGCCACCCCCACCCCGTTCCGCGGCTGGTCTGGTGGCTGCGGGCGGGACGGCGGCACGGCTGGTGGTGAGGCGGTGGTCGTGTTCCACGTCACCGACCGCGACCTCCTCGACACCGACACCGACCCCGACGGGAGCGGGTTGCTGCGTCGCGACGGGGTCGCCCGCTCACCCAAGCTCGGCCCCGTCCTGACGGCCCGACTGCACTCGTGGCTGCTGACCGCGGGCACGGTGACCATCAAGCCCGTCCTCGACATCCATGCGATGCCCGCGGTGGACCAGCACGACCCGCCGGCGCGGATGGCCGAGGCCGTCCGGCTCCGCGACGAGACCTGTGTCTACCCCCGCTGCGGCCGCGGGGCGGAGGTCTGCGACCTCGACCACGTCGACGAATACATCCCGATGGACCAGGGCGGACCACCCGGCCAGACGCATCCCGACAACCTCGCGCCGCTGTGCCGTCGGCACCACCGCGCGAAGACCTTCGGCCGGTTCGCCTACCGACGCCTCGCTGATGGGTCGTACGAGTGGACCCTGCCCACCGGCACCCAGGTCACCACCGACCCCCACACCGCTCGCCCCGCACCACCACCCAAGCGTCGACGAACCTGACCGCCCCACAGCCCCACACCACCCGGTGATCGGGCCACAGGCACGTCCCGTCCCCCGCCGTACGGGTGGCGGCACATCCGGGATGTCGGGACTGCGTACTGTGGTCGGCGGCCATCCCGGCAGGTAAGAGGGAGAGACGGGTTCCACCGGAGGGTGGAAGAAGTGCTGGGAAGTAGACCCCGCCTCCCCGCCGACTACCGAAAGCATGCTCATCGCGGCAGATGCGGACGTCCGATGACCAGCAACGGAATGAGCCCTTCAGCCGGTTACGGACAGTAGAGCGCACGCTTCATCGACGGCATTCGCTGTGCATAGGAGGTAGTCGCCGGGGGCGGCGGTGTCTGGGATGACCACACGGTCGGGCCCGGGGCCGCCAACTCCGACGTCTTCCCAGCCGCGGTCTTCGCTGTCCTCAACCCTCCACCATGTCGGCGCGTGGTCTCCGGACCTTCCCCAGTCGGAGGTCAGGTAGTAGGCCGGGTTCCATTGGCCCGCGGTCCATTGGGAAAGGGAGAACGCGATTCCGCGTTGGCTATCCGCTGGGAATCTCAGGGTGACCTCTCTACCAGGCCCCGCCGATGCAGGCGTGACGGTCATCGTGCCCTCAAGATCAGGGTCCAAACTTGCGGCTTCGGTCGCGAGTCCGCTTCCCCTAGGCGCTGCGGTGTCAGCGCATCCCCCGAGCAGGAGAACAACGGCGAGTAGAGCCCATGGAACAGGTCGCATGCCACTGAGACGACGCCACGCGGCGGGACGCTCCATCCGCTGACCTTGGAGTTGCAGAGTTCCCTCGGTCCGCTCGTCGGCAGTTTCGCGCACCTGTCAGCGTCGACACGGGCGTTCTGCGTCGCTGCGACCGGGCCCTAGCGGTGGGGACCTAGATAGCGAAGGGCTGCGCGCAGGTTGTCCTTCGCCGCATCTTCAGCGTCGAGTCGAAGCCAGTCATGCTCCGGGCGCAGGAGTTGGGTTTGCCACGTCGCAAGTGTCTCTTCGGCGGTTGCGAACTCCCAGTCAGTTCCGGGGACCGGTGATGTTGCCGACTCCAGCTGCGAGGGCCTAGGGGACCGTCCGTCGAGGCGATGCAGCACGGTCCCCCAGTCGTGGACCCAGAGTTCGATGAATGCATAACGCACGCCGTGGACGTTAGCCATCTGTCGACCGGAATCGAGCAGTTCCTGATATCTACAGGGCGAGTCCAGGAGCACGCTTCGACCTTGTTCGAGCAGGTCCTGAGCGAGTGCCAATACAGCGGCATACGTCACGGGTCCTGCGGCCGCGACTGGTACGCCAGAGCCGACAATCGAACTCTTCAGGACGTCGGTATCCAAGACCACGATGCCCGTGGCCCCCGCCACAGATCTCGCGAGAGTGGATTTGCCTGAGCCGGGCACCCCAGAGAGTTGAACGAGCACCGATTGAACCTATCCGCACGTCGGCATGAGCGGACCCATGGGTCGCGGGAGACCCGGATGGTCATGCCTCCGGGTGCTCCTCAGGACGGCGCCTCGCGTCCCGATGGCGGAGCCGTCGACGCAACTGGCTGCGAAACCGTCGCTGAGCGGTCTCGATGGCGACGAACTGGGGGTCGTTGGCGTCTTCGAAGTAGCCGTTCTCGGCCTCGTCCCTGGCGCCGTCTTCGTCGACGATGCGAGCGAGGGCCTCGCGGTCGGCAGGGCCGTTTGGAAGACGTTGGGCCGACGGCTCCTTCGGCGAGGTCATCCCACCAGTGTGCCGCAGCCCCTCCGCACGTCGGCTGCTCCGTGCCCGTCGCGGCTGATCCGGACGGCTCGACATCACCACCCCACCACCGCGCTCCGTGCAGCACACTCGTCCCATGGCCGAGCTCGGGTACGACAGCGACTTCCTCGACACCACCCTCGCGCCGCCTGGGCCGGGGCAGGAGCCCGGTGGGGGAGCGGGGGAGGGTGCCCTGCTCGACTACCAGCACTTCACCGTGCAGATGCACCCCACCCGTCGGCTTGCCTGGTGGGTGGCGTGGAACATCGACGGGCTCCGACTGTTCCCCAGTGACTCCATCAGCCGGTCGGGCGAGGACTTCCGGGCAGACCCGCGCATCCCGGCGACGGCCCAGACGCTGAACGACGCCTACGCCGGCAACCGCCTCGACCGCGGCCACGTCGCCCGTCGTTCCGACCTGCTCTGGGGAACCCTCGACGAGGCCCGGGCGGCGAACTCCGACTCGTTCTTCTTCACCAACATCACCCCGCAGATGGACGACTTCAACCAGTCCGGCCGGGGCGGCGCCTGGGGACTGCTCGAGAACGCCGTCCTCGCCCAGGAGGGCCTCGAGGACCGGCGGCTCACCCTGTTCGCCGGGCCCGTGCTCCGCGACGACGACCCGGCCTACCGCGACATCGTCCAGGTCCCGCGCGAGCACTGGAAGGTCGTCGTCTACCGGATGGACGGACAGCTCAGGTCCAGGAGCTTCGTCCTGTCCCAGGACCTCGACCTGCGCGTCTGGGACCAGCGAGCGTTCCTGGACGACTTCGACACCTACCTCGTCCCGCTCGACCTCCTCGAGGAGCGCACCGGCCTCACGTTCACCAGCCTGCGTGCCGGCGTGCCGGCCACCGAGCTGAGGCAACCGGCCGGGCCGGTCCTCGTGGCCGAGGCCGAGCAGGTGGCCTGGTAGCAGCCGTACGTCAGCGGCGCCCGACCGACTGAGCGAGGCGGAGCGCGCGGTTGGGGATGGCCTTGCTCAGCGCAATGATCGTCTTGTACTGCGCACCGGGGATCGAGAAGGCGCGGCCCTTCTCGAAGTCCTCGAGCGACTTGCGCACCAGGAAGTCGGCGTCGAGCCACATGAAGCCGTCGCCGCGCTTGACCTGCATCCGCTCGTGGAACTCGGTCTTGGTGAAGCCCGGGCACAGCGCCATGACCTTCACGCCGCGGGACTTGTACTCCAGGTGCGCCCACTCGCTGAAGCTGTTCACCCACGCCTTGGCAGCCGAGTAGCTGCCACGGGGGAGGAAGGCGGCCACGCTCGAGACGTTGATGATGCCGCCGTGGCCGCGCTCGGCCATGGCGCCGAGGGCTGAGTGGCTGAGCCGAAGCACGGCCGTGACCAGCACCTCGAGCATCGCCGTCTCCTCGTCGGCGGCGTTGTCGAGGAACCGCTTCTTGAGGCCGAAGCCGGCGTTGTTGACGAGCAGGTCGACCGGACGCTCGCGATCGGCCAGACGGGCCTCGACCCGCGCCAGGTCGTCACGGTCGACCAGGTCGGCGACCAGCACCTCGACCTCGACCTGGTGGGCACGGCGCAGCTCCTCGGCCACCTGGTCCAGCCGTGCGCCGTCGCGGGCGACCAGGACGAGGTCGTCGCCGCGGGCGGCGAGCTGGCGGGCGTACTCGTGGCCGATGCCGGCGGTCGCGCCGGTGATCAATGACACGCTCATGCGCGTACTCGCTTCGCTCCGTGCGCGCACGAGGCACGTGTCGCACTGTGTTGGATGATTCGCTCGCTGTGCTCGCTCATGCCGCACAGCATTTCAGGACGGCCGGTCGACCCGCGACCCCGTCCGGCACAATGGGCGGCGATGAGCACCCAGACCCCGGTCACGCTGGCCGTCGCCAACCAGAAGGGTGGCGTCGCCAAGACCACCTCCGTCGCCTCGATCGGGGCCGCACTGGCCGAGCTGGGCCACCGCGTCCTGCTGGTCGACCTCGACCCTCAGGCCTGCCTGACCTTCTCCCTCGGCATCGACCCCGAGGACCTCGAGCTCTCCGTGCACCACGTCCTGACCAAGGGTGTCGACCCGGCCGAGACCATCATCGAGACCGAGGACGGCGTCGACGTGCTGCCCGCGACGATCGAGCTGGCCCGCGCCGAGGCCGACCTGCTGACCCGCACCGGACGCGAGCACGTGATCAAGGGTGCCCTCGAGCAGCTCGCCGACGACCTCGGGGACGAGGCGTACGACTGGGTGCTGCTCGACTGCCCGCCCTCCCTCGGCGTGCTGACGGTCGCCGCGCTGACCGCGGCCGACGGAGTGCTGATCCCGCTGCAGTGCGAGACGCTCTCGCACCGCGGCGTGGGGCAGCTGCTCGACACCGTCCACGACGTACGCCGCTTCACCAACCGCGGCCTGGAGGTCTGGGGCGTGCTCCCGACCCTCTACGACGGCCGCACCAACCACGCCCGTACGGTGCTGGAGACCATCAGCGACACCTACGACCTCGAGGTCGTCGAGCCGCCGATCCCCAAGACGATCAAGTTCGCCGAAGCGCCTGCTGCGGGCCGGTCGATCCTCTCGACCAGCCGCAGCAGCAAGGGCGCGCAGGCCTACCGCGAGGTCGCCGAGAACCTCGTGAAGCGGGCAGCCCGCCCGAAGACGAAGGCTGCGAAGAAGCTCTCGGCGCGGAGGCGCTGAGCCTCAGGCCTGGGTCGAGCCGCCCGTGACGGGCGAGCCGCCGCGGGTGCGGCTGCGGCTGCGGCTGCGACGACGCGGGGCGTCACCTGAGCTCTTCTCGCGCGCGGCGCCGTCGCGTGAGGCCCCATCGCGTGAGGAGTTGTCGCGACCGCCGTCACGTGAGCCACGCTCACGCGGCGCGCGGTCGGTGCGCTCCTTCCTCTCGACCGGGGCGGGGTCCTTGATCCGGCCCTTGGTGCCGCTCGGGATGCCCTGGTCGTGGAAGAGGTGCTCGGAGGTGGAGTAGGTCTCCGGCGGGTCGGGGAAGGGGAGGTCGAGCGCCTTGTTGATCATCTTCCAGCGCGCGAGGTCGGCCCAGTCGACCAGCGTGATCGCCGTGCCGGTGGCACCGGCGCGGCCGGTGCGGCCGATGCGGTGGATGTAGGTCTTGTCGTCCTCGGGGCAGGTGTAGTTGACGACGTGGGACACCCCGCGAACGTCGATGCCGCGGGCCGCGACGTCGGTGCACACGAGCACCTTGAGCTTGTCCTCGCGGAACTTGGCCAGCGCCTTCTCGCGGGCGATCTGGGCCATGTCGCCGTGCAGCGGAGCGGCGCCGAAACCGCGCTCGGCAAGGTCGTCGGCGATCCGCTGGGCCTGGCGCTTGGTGCGCGTGAAGACGATCATCTTGTCCGCGTCGTCGGCCTGCAGGACGCGGCCGATGATCTCCGGCTTGTCGAGGTCGTGGGCGAGGTAGATGAACTGCGCGGTCGCGGGCACGGTCGCGTTCTCGTAGGACGACTCGGCGCGGATGTTCATCGGGTGGCGCATGTGGGTGCGGGCCAGGGCCACGATGGCTGCCGGCATGGTCGCGGAGAACAGCATCGTCTGCCGGGTCTCCGGCGTCATCGAGATGAGCTTGTTGACGTCGGGCAGGAAGCCGAGGTCGAGCATCTCGTCGGCCTCGTCGAGGACGAGCGCGTGGACGTGGGAGAGGTCGAGCGCCCGGCGGTTGGCCAGGTCGATGAGCCGACCCGGCGTCCCGACGACGATGTCGACGCCGGACTCGAGGGCCTCGAGCTGGGTGTCGTAGCCCACGCCGCCGTAGACGGTGAGGACCCGCAGGCCCACGTCCTTGCTGGCGAGGTGGAGGTCGTTGGAGACCTGGAGCGCGAGCTCACGGGTCGGGGCGACGATCAGCGCCTGCGGCTTGCCCTGGGGCATGTCGACGTACGCCGGGTCGCTGGGCGCCACGCTGCGCTGCAGCACGGGGATGCCGAAGGCGAGGGTCTTGCCCGTGCCCGTGCGGGCCTGGCCGATGAGGTCGGTGCCGAGCAGGGCGACCGAGAGGGTCATCTCCTGGATGGCGAAGGGGGTGGTGATGCCGGCGCGCTCGAGCGCGTCACAGATCTGGGACTGAACGCCCAGCTCACGGAAGGTGGTGGTCACGAGGAGTGTCGCTTTCGAAAAGGAGTCGGATGTCCCACGCGTATGCGGTCAGCCACTCATGAAAGCCTTGCCAACCGCGCACATACAGGCGGCCACCGGTCAGATCGCCAGCGGCTCGGTCACACCGATCCTATCGCTAGGCTTCGAGCATGACTGAATCGCCCGACGAGGACTACCGCCGTGCCGCCGTCGACCTGCTCGGAGCGATCGCCTACGGAGAGCTGTCCGCCTTCGAGCGACTTGTCGAGGACGCCAAGATGGCGCCGGGGATCGAGGACAAGATCGCGATCGGCGCGATGGCCACCGCGGAGTTCGGCCACCTGCAGAAGCTCGTCGAACGACTGTCGGAGCTGGGCGCCGACCCGGCCGAGGCGATGCAGGTCTTCCGCCCGAGCTTCGACAGCTTCCACGCCTACACCGCGCCGTCGGACTACTACGAGGGTCTGATCAAGGCCTACGTCGGCGACGGCCTCGCCGCCGACTTCTACCGCGAGATCGCCGCCTACCTCGACCCCGAGACCCGTGAGGTGATCATCAGCTCGCTGGAGGACTCCGGGCAGACGGCCTTCATCGTCGATCGGGTCAAGGCCGGGATCGCGGAGGACCACCGGCTCGGGGGGCGGCTCGCCCTGTGGGGCCGGCGGCTGATGGGCGAGGCCCTCACCCAGGCACAGCGGGTCGCCGGCGACCGCGAGTCGCTGACCGCGCTGCTCGCCGGGGGAGTGGACCGGCCCGGGCTCGACCTCGCCGCTCTGGGCCGGATGTTCACCCGGCTCACCGAGCGGCACGCCGCCCGGATGGCGGAGCTCGGCCTCGAGGCCTGACATGGACGAGGCCCCGCATCCGGCTGGATGCGGGGCCTCGTTCGTTGGTGCGTGCGGGTGGTGCTCAGACCCTGTGGCCGGTGTTGCGGCCGGTCACCGTGGAGGCGATCACGACGAGGACGGCCGAGGTGAGGATCGCCACGACCCAGCGGGTCCAGTCGATGCCACCAGAACCGTCGCCGCCGAAGAGCGAGTAGATCCAGTAGCCCAGCAGGACGCCACCGATCCCGCAGAGGATCGTGAGCCAGATGGGGATGTTGTCCTTGTCGCCCGGTGCGACGAGCTTGCCGAGCAGACCGATGATCGTGCCCGCTATGAGGAGGACGATGATGTCTACGACCATGATGGGTCACCCTTTCCTTGCCACGTCGTCGTGGACCTTGCGCCGGCATCGTGTGCCGACCCCTCCATGATCGCCGCCTGCTGCGGCCTGAGCAATCGCACCGCCCCCCGATGGGTGAGGTGGCTCAGCGGAAGCCGACGGCGCTCGACGTCGGCGACCCCAGCTCGAGGTAGGCGATCTTCTCGGCGGGTACGACGACCGTGCGGCCCTTGACGTCGGCCAGCCGCAGCACCCCGCTGCCGGCCAGCGCCTCGGTGAGCTTGGCCTCGATGTCCTCGGGCGTGCTGTCGGTGTCGAGCACCAGCTCGCGCTGGGCGTGCTGCACGCCGATCTTGACCTCCACGTGATGCTCCTCGTTCAGTTCGGTGTCTGGGTCCACGACCCTGGGGATGACTCGAGTGTGTCGGGTCAGTGGTCGTCGGCCCTCGGGTAGCCGCGGATGCCGCGCCACGCCAGACCGGCGATCAGGGCGGCGGCGTCGTCCTGGGAGATGGTGCCGCCACCCGCCAGCCAGAACCGCGCGGAGACCTGGGCCATTCCCACGAGGGAGACGGCCAGCAGCTCGGAGGCCTCGTCGGGCAGCCCGGTGTCGGTGCGGATCACGTCGGCGATCATCGACGCGCACTCGGTGGTGACCCGGTCCACCCGCTCGCGTACGTCGGGCTCGCTGGTGAGGTCGGACTCGAAGACGAGCCGGAACGCCCCCTCCTCGGAGGCGACGTAGCTGTAGAACACCTTCATCGTGGCTGCGACCCGGTCCTTGTTGTCCGTGGTCGACGCCAGCGCCCCTCGGCAGTTGTCGATGATCATGTCGCAGGAGGTGTCGAGCAGCGCGAGGTAGAGGTCGAGCTTTCCGGGGAAGTGCTGGTAGAGCACCGGCTTGGACACCCCGGCCCGCTCGGCGATGTCGTCCATCGCGGCGGCGTGGTAGCCCTGGGCCACGAACACCTCGAGGGCGGACTCGAGCAGCTGGGCGCGTCGCTCGCGCCGGGGCATCCGACCGCCGCGCGGTCGCGGGAACTCGGTCTCGGGGCTGCCTGCGGTCACGTCGTGCTCCTGCTGGTCCGGTGCGGTACTGCTGAGTAGTGGCGCCGAGCCTATAGGGCCCCCCGGACGCGGAGAGGGACCCCGGTCTCCCGGGGCCCCTCCCTGCGTGTCGATGCTGCGTCGGTCGACGTACCGGACTCAGTAGCTGAGCTCCACCACCATGTTGCGGTCGGCGTCGACGCTCTTGACGGTGGCCTTGACGCCCTCGTTGGCGACGATCACCGAGTTCTGCGGGTTGTTGGCCGCGTCGTAGTACGCCGTCGACGTGTCGTCGAACGTGGCCTGCTGCGGCACACCACCGGAGCACGTCTCGAGCGTCGTGTAGCCGAGCTCGGTGTCGGCCGCGACCTGCTTGTGCAGGCAGGTGCGGTCGATCGTGTCGAGGCCGAAGGTGGCGTCGAAGGGCTCACGCCGGTTCGTCGGGCTGCTGCCGTCGATGTAGGTGAACGAGTTCGGCGTCGCGTCGACCGGCAGCGCGTAGCCGGAGCCCGGGTGCACCGAGGTGTTGTTGTCGGCCGTCGTCGGGTCGACGAGCCACACCAGCATGCCGTCCTGGAACTTGAAGAACTCCACCCAGTTGGGCCGGGTCACCGCCTCCGAGAAGTTGTACGGGCCCTGCGCGAGGGTCTCGTCGTAGCCGAGGTACTGCCGGTTCTCGATGAGGTAGTAGCGGTTGGCCGTGATCGTCTCGAGGCCGGTCGAACGCTTCCAGCCCTTGACCGTCCAGCCGGGCACCTCTGTCTCGACGTCGTCGGTGAAGGTCGTCTGGTCGGCCTTGACGACGATGTCGTCCAGGAACGCGCCGGCGCCGTTGACGCCGCCGTCGGTGGCGTAGCGGAAGCGGAACTTCGACTCCTGTCCGGCGGGCTTGTAGGAGAACCGCAGGCCGCCCCAGCGGGTCTTGGTGCCGGTGAGGGGCCGCCCGGCCGTGGTCCAGGTATCGCCGCCGTCGAGGGAGTACTGGCCGTAGAGGAAGTCGTAGCCCTGCTCGATGTCGTACCAGGCGTCGGCCGTCACGGTCACCGCGCTCGCTGCGGGCACGTCACGGGTCAGCGTGTTGCGCAGCTGGTCGCCGCGACCCGACCACCAGGCGTACTCGCCGCCCGGGATGTCCACCTCTGCCTGCGTGGTGGTGCTCGACTTCAGGTTGACCTTGAGCGCCTGGTCCGCGCCCGCTCGCTGGAGCTCGGAAGGGCTCAGGGTGAAGCTCTGCGTGCCGCTGCCCTTGTTGACCTCGGTGTAGTCGAGCCAGCCGAGGAAGAGCTTCTCCTCGGGCCCGAAGCTGCCCGGGTGCGTGCCGATGCCCTCGTCGGCACCGCCGTGCCCGAGCCAGGAGCCGGACGACATGGTCGTCCAGAACGACGAGCCGTTGTCGCCGCCGTTGGTGTCGTAGAAGTCGGGCAGGCCGAGGTCGTGGCCGTACTCGTGGGCGAACACGCCCAGGCCACCGTTCTCCGGCTCGACCGTGTAGTCGCCGATGTAGTAGCTCGAGCTGCCGATCTGGGCGCCGCCGTTGAGGTTGGGCCTGCCGTCGACCGTCGGACCCTCGGCCCCGGCGGTGGTCGGGTTGACGTACCAGCGGTGCGACCAGATGGCGTCGGGGTCGGCGCCGGCCTCCTCGCCCTCGCCGGCGTGCACGGCCTGGAAGTGGTCGATGTAGCCGTCGGACTCGGTGAAGTCGCCGTCCTCGTCGAAGTCGTAGCGGTCCCAGGTGTCGAACTGCGCCAGGTAGGCGTCGAGCTCGGCAGCGGACCTGCCGCCCGCCCAGGCGTCGACGGTGTCGTCGATGAACGCCCAGGAGCCGCCCTCGTCCTCGACCGCGTTGTCGCCGTACGTCGACGCGTTGCCGGGCACGGTGACCCAGTCCTCGGTCGTCACGTCGACGCTGTAGGCGCCGTTGGACTGCGCCTCGTAGAAGTTCTTCATCGACTCGCCCGAGCCGTTGAAGAGCTCGTCGTAGTAGGCCTTGTCGTAGGGGCGCTCCCACGTCGTGGAGTTGTCGACGTCCCGGTCGGGCTGCGGGATCGTGTCGTGCAGCGGGCCCGGCGTCAGGCCCAGCTTCTTGGAGCCCTCGGTGCCGAACTCGGACAGGATCGTCCAGATCTTGTCGGTGCCTGCGACGCCCAGCTCGACGAACTCACCCTCCGCGACCTCGACGACCTGGGTGCCGTCGCTCAGGGTCCGAGCCTTCGCGGTGCCGTTCTCGACCATGGCGCGGGCCTTCGCCTTGAGGCGGGCCTGCTTCCTGATCTGCGGGGAGGTGCGGTTGTCCGGCTTCACGCGCACGGCGTCGGCCGCGGACGGGGAGTCGGAGGAGGGGACGGCCGTGGCGGACGGGAGCGCGGTGGCGCTCATCGCCAGGGCAGCGGTGCCGGCGAGAAGGCCGGTTGCCAGTTTCTTCACAGGATGGTCTCCAGGGGTGGGGGAGGGGGACGGGGTCGCCCGAGATGACTTCGTGCCTCTAGTGCTTCTGGGCCACCACCGCGCTACTTCACCCCACCCGACGCGATCTGGCAAGGATCTCCCGCCAATTGCCGATCTGGCCGAAGATGCTTCACCCGTAGATGTGGAGCCGGTCCGGATGGCGGGACGTCGTCAGGCCGGGTGAGGCGGTGGCGGGAACATGGATGCGGTCCCACCGGTTGTTCCGGGACCGGGCACCAGCCCCAGAAGTCGGATCCATGAAGGAGTCACCGTGTCGTTCCCCGCGCTCGTCGAGCCCGCCGCCGAGCTCACCATCGACGAGGTGCGTCGCTACAGCCGCCACCTGATCATCCCCGACGTGGGCATGACGGGTCAGAAGCGCCTGAAGAACGCCAAGGTGCTCGTGATCGGCGCCGGTGGCCTGGGCTCGCCCGCCCTGCTCTACCTCGCAGCCGCAGGGGTCGGCACGCTCGGCATCGCCGAGTTCGACACCGTCGACGAGTCCAACCTCCAGCGCCAGGTCATCCACGGCGTCAGCGACATCGACAAGCCCAAGGGACTCTCGGCCAAGGAGTCGATCGCCGAGATCAACCCCTACGTCGAGGTCGTCCTCCACGAGGAGCGCCTCGACAACGACAACGTCATGAGCGTCTTCGAGGGCTACGACCTGATCGTCGACGGCACCGACAACTTCGCCACGCGCTACATGGTCAACGACGCGGCGTACTTCCTCAAGATCCCCTACGTCTGGGGCTCGATCTACCGCTTCGACGGCCAGGCCAGCGTCTTCGCGCCGTCGCTCGGCGAGGACCTGCCCTGCTACCGCTGCCTCTACCCCGAGCCGCCGCCGCCGGGGATGGTGCCCAGCTGCGCCGAGGGCGGCGTGCTCGGTGTGCTCTGCGCAAGCATCGGTTCGATCCAGGTCAACGAGGCGATCAAGCTGCTCACGGGCATCGGCGACCCCATCGCCGGCAAGCTGATGATCTACGACGCACTGGAGATGGAGTACCGCAAGCTCAAGGTGCGCAAGGACCCCAACTGCGCGCTCTGCGGCGAGAACGCCACCGTCACCGGCCTCATCGACTACGACGCCTTCTGCGGCGCCGTCTCCGACGAGGCGGCCGAGGCCGCTGCCGGCTCGACGATCTCGGTGGTGCAGCTCGAGCAGATGCTCAAGGAGCGCGACGCCGGCGAGCGCGACTTCGTCCTGATCGACGTCCGCGAGCCCAACGAGGCCGAGATCAACTCGATCCCCGGTGCCGTCCTCATCCCCAAGGGCGACTTCCTCAACGGCTCGGCGCTCGAGCAGCTGCCCGCCGACAAGCAGGTCGTCATGCACTGCAAGACAGGCGTGCGCTCGGCCGAGACGCTCGCCATCGTCAAGGGCGCCGGGTACGCCGACGCCGTGCACGTGGGCGGCGGCGTGGTGGCCTGGGTCAGCCAGATCGACCCGAGCCAGCCGACGTACTGAGGCGTAACCCCTCCCGACACGTCTCGTTGGGAGGGGCATGCGTACTCCTACGAAGCTCCTGACCCTTGCCGCCGCGGCCGGCCTCGTAGCCGCTGCCGCGACCAGCACGCCGGCGTCCGCGGCGCCCAAGAAGCAGGCCCGCGCCAGCTGGGCACCTGCCGACACCGCGACCATCCACCCCGGGGTGCAGATGTACACCGAGGGCGCCCAGTGCACCGCCAACTTCGTCTACACCGACACCGCCGGCACGACGTACGTCGGCTATGCGGCGCACTGCGCCGGACTCGGCGAGGCGACGGACACCGACGGCTGCACGTCGCCGTCGCTCCCGCTCGGCACCAAGGTCGACTTCGTCGAGGGCGGCTCGCTGCTCACCGAGGGCACCCGGGTCGGCGGCGGCACCCTCGTCTACTCGTCGTGGCTGACCATGCAGCAGCGCGGCGAGAAGGACGCCGACACCTGCGCCTACAACGACCTCGCGCTGGTGAAGGTCGACGCCGCGGACGCCGGCAAGGTCAACCCGTCGGTCCCCTTCTGGGGTGGCCCGGTCGGCCTCAACACCGACGGCACGTCCGCCGGCGAGACGGTCTACAGCTACGGCAACTCCAGCCTCCGCGCCGGCGTCGAGGAGCTCTCCCCCAAGCAGGGCACCAGCCTCGGCACCGACCCCAGCGGCTGGACCCACCCGGTCTACACCGTGACGCCGGGCGTCCCCGGTGACTCGGGCAGCGCCTTCCTCGACTCCGAGGGCAACGCGGTGGGCACCCTCTCCACGCTGGCCATCGCACCCCTCGCCGGCTCCAACGGCGTGGGCGACCTCGCCCACGAGCTCGCCTACGCCCAGGCCAACGGCGGCATCGCCGGCCTGCGCCTGGTCCGCGGCACGGAGCCGTTCAGCCCGCTGCTCTGAGCCTGCCCCCTCGCATGGCGCGACCCGGTCACCTAGGGTCGCGCCATGCGAGCGTTGCGAGCCCTCCCGCCCGCTGCGCGCGCGGTGGTGATGGTGGGTGCGACCAGCCTGTTCATGGTGCTGGTGGCCTGGGCCACGTTGATCGGCCCCGACGCGGTCTTCACCGGCCCGGGTCCCCGGCCCGCGACGCTCACCACGACCGCGGAGTCCTGCGCGCCGACTCCCAGCGAGTCGGGCACCACCAACCAGGTCGTCCACCTCTCGGACGACTCGACCGGTCCGGACGAGGGTGACTGCGAGGACCCCGAGGCCACGCGCGGGGACGCCGAGGACCTCGGCGAGCAGGCCGATCCGCCCCTGTGGCTCAAGCTGTTGGTGTGGACCTTGCAGGTACTCGTCCTCGGCGCGATCATCGCCTTGCTGACCTACCTGGGCGCCTTGGCGATCCGCTCCCTCAGAGTGCGGAGGCGATCTCGTGAGGACCGGGAGGCGGTGGAGTTCACGACGCTCGACCAACCGGGCCGGGTCGCCGAGGAGATCGCGGCCGACGCCGGTGAGCAGGACGCCCTGCTGCGCGACGGTGAGCCCCGCAACGCGATCGTGGCGGCATGGCACCGGTTCGAGGTGCAGGGCGAGCGCGCGGGCGTGCGCCGCCGCCCGTCGGAGACCTCCTCGGAGTACGCCATCCGCATCCTCGACCTCGTCGCCGCGGACTCCGGCGCCGTCACCCGGCTGGCCGGCCTCTACCGCGAGGCCCGCTTCTCCGACCACGCGATCACCGAGGACCACCGCGACCGGGCACTCGAGGCGCTCGCCGTCATCCGTCGCAGCCTCGGGGCGCGCACATGAGCCGGCCGGCCCTCGCCCGCCACTGGCGGACCCGCCTCCTCACCGGAGCGACGATGGGTGCCGTCGGCTATGTCGCCGCCGTGCTCCTCGACTTCGAGCCGCAGCCGGCGGCGTACGTCGTCATGATCACCGTCGTGCTCGCGCTGGCGTGGCTCGTGATGGACACCGTCGACGCTCCTGCAGCGCAGTGGCAGCACGGCCTGCCGTCGCGGGGCGACCGGGTCGACCAGGCGACCTCGGACCTGCGGATCCTCGTCAGCCACGAGCAGGCGGACGTGCCGTCCGAGGCGCTGCGTGAGCGGCTGGTCGCGCTCGCGCGTGCTCGCGACCCCGACCTCGCCGTCATGCTGGAGCTCGACCTGGCCGGGGTCCACCGCCTGTCCCCGGCAGACATCGACCACATCCTGATGCGAATTGAGGCCGTCCGTGAGCGAAGCTGAGCCCCGACCCGACGCCAACCCCCGAGATGGATCGGGCGTCGCCCCCTCGGACGTCTCGCCCTCTGACGTATCGATGTTCGCCGAGCGCGTCCTCGACGAGGTGGGCCGCGCCGTCGTGGGCAAGCGCGACGTCCTGTCGCTCGTGCTGTCCGGCATCCTCGCCAAGGGCCACATCCTGCTGGAGGACTTCCCGGGCCTGGGCAAGACGCTCGCGGCGAGGTCGTTCGCCGGGGCGCTCGGCCTCGACTTCGCCCGCGCGCAGTTCACCCCCGACCTGCTGCCGGCCGACCTGACCGGGTCCTACGTCTACGACCAGCGTCGCGCGGAGTTCGACTTCAGGCCCGGGCCGATCTTCGCGGGGCTGCTGCTGGCCGACGAGATCAACCGGACGCCGCCCAAGACCCAGGCGGCGCTGCTCGAGGCGATGCAGGAGGGGCAGGTCACCGTCGAGGGGCAGACCCACCGGCTGCCCGCTCCGTTCCACGTCCTCGCCACCGCCAACCCGATCGAGTACGAGGGCACCTACCCCTTGCCCGAGGCACAGCTCGACCGCTTCCTGCTCCGCGTCGGCTTCGGCTACCCCAACGCCGGCGAGGAGTACGACGTGCTGCGCCGTCGGCTCGACCGGCAGCGCGAGGAGGTCGACATCCAGCAGGTCACCGACGCGCCCGGCCTCGCGGCCGTGCAGGCCGCCGTCGAGCGGGTCGTCGTCGACGAGTCGGTCGCCCGCTACTGCGTCGACCTGGTCAGCGCGACCCGCACCCACCCCGACGTGCTGACCGGCGCCTCGCCCCGGGGCAGCCTCGGCCTGGTGCTCACCGCGCGAGCCTGGGCGGCGGTCCGCGGCCGCGACTACGTGGTGCCCGAGGACGTCAAGGTCGTGGCCCGTGCCGTGCTGTCCCACCGGATCACGGTGAAGCCGGACCTCTGGATGACCCAGGCCTCGGGAGCGCGGGTCGTCGACTCCGTGCTCGGCTCGGTCGCGACACCCCGCACCCTGGAGTCGCACCGGTGAGCTCCTGGCGGCCGACGCCGTCGCTCGTCCGGGCCAGCCTGCTCGCGCTCGGCGGCCTGGCCGCCGGCGTGGTGCTGGGCCTGGAGGCGCTGGCAGTGCTGGCCGCCCCGTTCGTGGTCATCGCCGGCGCGGGGCTCGTCGGGCGCCCGCGCCAGGCGATCGGCATGAACACCCGGATCGACCACCACAGGTTGCACGAGGGCCAGGGCACCACCTCGCGACTGGAGGTCGACGACCTGACGGGTGTCGAGCACGTCACCCGGGTCGCGGCACCGGCGGCCCACGTCGCCTGCCGGCCGACGTACGGCGCCGTGGGCTCGTTGGTGTCCGAGGGCCTGCCGACGATCGGGTTCAGCCCCCGCCGCTGGGGCCGGCGCTCCATCGGTGCCGAGCGGGTCGCGCTGACCAGCTCGTGGGCAGGCTGGCGCTGGGGACCGGTCGACATGCCGGAGCACGGACTGAGCGTGCTGCCGCAGACCGCGCCGTACGACAGCCGCGCCGAGGTGCCGCAGCCTGACGGCCTCGTCGGCCGGCACCGGTCGCGTCGGCTGGGCGGCGGGACGGAGTTCGAGGGGATCCGCCACTTCGCGACCGGCGACCGCCTCAAGCGGATCACCTGGCCGGTCTCGCTGCGCACCGGCGAGCTCCACGTGATCACCACGCGCGCCGAGCAGGACGCCGGGGTGTGGCTGGTCGTCGACGGACTGCGCGACATCGGTGTCTCCGGCGGTGTCGACGGTGCGGCCAGCAGCCTCGACCTCACGGTGCGCGCCGCCGCTGCCCTGGCCGAGCACCACGTCCGGACCGGCGACCGCGTGGGTCTGCTGGTGGTCGCCGGGGACGGGGCGCGCGTCCGCCTCGGTTCCGGACCGCGGCACCTCCAGAAGATCCAGGGCACCCTCGCGCGGCTCCGTACGGAGGCCCGGAGCGTGCCCCCGGAGCGGCTCGACCTCGGCGCCGGCGCCGGCAGCGTCGTCTACGTCCTCTCGCCGATGCTCTTCACGCCGCTGGTGACGGCGACGGCCAGCCTGCAGCGCAGCGGAGCCTCGGTGGTCGTGATCGACACCCTGGGGGAGCAGGAGGAGGGCCCCGACCGGCTCGCCCTGGCCAGCCTGGCCGCGCGGATGCAGAAGATCGAGCGCGACGACCGGCTCCGGCGGCTGGCCGCGGTCGGCTGCCCGGTGGTGCCCTGGCGAGGACCGGGCACCCTCGACACAGTCCTGCACCAGCTCGCGCGGCGGGCGCGGGTGCCGAAGGTCCGCGCGCGATGATCCTCGTCCCGCCCGGCATGTCGTGGCCCGTCGTGGTGCTGCGGGGACTGCTGTTCGCGCTTCCGTGCGCGGCCATGGCGCTCGCCCTGCCCGAGGTGCCCAACGGCCTGGTGCTGCTCCTGGTGGTCGTCGCCGCTGCCCTGTGGGCCCGCTCGCCCGATCACGTCGCCGGGGCGGTCGCGCTCGTGCTGGTCGTGGGTTGGTGGGGCCTGCGCGCCGTGGTCGACTGGCGTCTGGTCGTCGTCGGGGTGCTGCTGGTCGTCGCACACGTGACCGCGACGGTGCTGGCCCATGGTCCCGGGACACTCCCGGTGGACGCGCGGCTCGCCAGGCTCTGGGTGGGCAGGGGGCTGCTGGCCCTGGTGCCGATGCCGGTCACGTACGTCGCGGTGCGCGGGCTCGATCCCCAGCTGGCGCCGCCGTGGGTGTGGATCGTGGCCGGAGTGGCGATCGTGGGGCTGCTGGTGGTGACCGCGCGGCTGACCCAGCCGGAGCCGGAATGAGCACCTCGGAGGAGGACCGCGAGCTCTACGCCGAGCTCGTGCTGCAGTGCGCCGAGTCGGTGCCGCGGGGACGCGTGACGACGTACGGCGCGATCGCCGAGGTCGTGGGGGAGCGCCTGGGCCGTGGCGGCCCTCGCCTGGTCGGCAACGTCATGGCGCAGCACGGAGGCGGGGTGCCGTGGTGGCGGGTGGTCCGGGCCGACGGGTCGCTGCCGCCCTCGCACGACGAGGAGGCCCGCCAGGCCTACCTCGAGGAGGGCACCCCATTGCGACCCGGCGGGCGCGTGGACCTGGGACGCGCGTTCTGGCAGCCGAGCACCAAGGCACAATGAGCCGCATGCTCTTCTCGGTCGCGCACAGCGTCATCCCCCCGCTGGCCCGCGCCGTGTGGCGTCCGAGTGTCGAGGGCCTGCACCACGTGCCGTCGTCCGGCCCGGTCATCGTGGCGAGCAACCACCTCTCCTTCTTCGACAGCGTGGTCATCCCGGTGGTCGTGCCGCGTCCGGTCGCCTTCCTCGCCAAGTCCGACTACTTCACGGGCACCGGAGTGAAGGGCTTCCTCACGCGAGCCTGGTTCGAGGGGCTCGGCATGCTGCCCGTCGACCGTGACGACACGAAGGCGGCGATCGCCAGCCTCGACACCGCGCTCGAGGTGCTCCGGCGCGGGGACGCCTTCGGCATCTACCCCGAGGGCACCCGGTCACGCGACGGCCGGCTCTACCGCGGCCGCACCGGCGTGGCGCACCTCGCCCTCACCGCCGGCTGCCCGGTCGTGCCGGTCGGGCTCCAGGGCACCGAGGACATCCAGCCCGTCGGTGCCAGCCGGCCGCGGCTGGGGAAGGTGGACGTGACGGTGCGGTTCGGGGAGCCGATCACGGTCGCCGGTGAGTACGACGGCGTGCCGAGCGGGCGTGCCCGCCGTGAGCTCACCGACCGGATCATGGCCGCGATCGCGGGCCTGTCCGGCCAGGAGCAGGCCGGCGTCTACAACGAGCGTCCCGCCGACGTCTGACGAGCCGCCCGGGCCAGCGCGGCCAGCGCCTGGGGAAAGATCTCGGCGGGAGGCGTGACCAGACCAGCGCCGACCTGCCCCACCCCGGCGACCCGGCCGGCCATGCCCGTGTTGATCTGGGGCAGGATCCCGGTGCGGCACACCCGGGTGACGTCGATCCCCGTCGGCGTGCCCTGGAACTCCAGGACCGGCACCGACCAGCGCGGGTTCTCGGCGAGGGTGATCTCGTGCATCCGGCGGGTGGTGGCCAGGGCGTCGGGGACCGAGCCGCCGACGAGGCGGACGATCGCCGGCGCGGTCGCCATCGCGAAGCCGCCGATGCCTGCCGTCTCGGTGATCGCGGAGTCGCCGATGTCGGCGTTGGCGTCGTCGGGACCGTAGTCGCCGAGGAAGAGCCCGTCGGCCACCTGTGCGGGACCGGTGAACCACTCGTCACCGGTGCCGGAGACCTGGATGCCGAAGTCAGTGCCGTTGCGCGCCATCGCCACGACCATCGTCGAGCCGGGGATGTCCCGCCCGGCGTCGAGCGCGAGCTTGCAGGCGGGCATGGCGAGGTTGAGGAAGAAGTGGTCGTTGCCGCCGATGAAGCGCATCGACTCCGCCACGTCCTTGCCGTCGAAGCCGGCGTCGGCTCCGCTGCCGACCATCGCCGGGGCGAGGTCGCGCAGCAGCATCAGGGTGCCGGCGCGGTTGCGGTTGTGGGCCTCGTCGCCCATCTGCAGCATCTGGGTCAGGATGCCCGTGACGTCGACCGGACCCGACTCCGCGACCACGCTGCGCGTCGCCGCCTGGAGCAGCGGACCGAGCACGTCGCCCATCCACCGCAGCCGGGTGAGCACCTCAGGCCCGTAGGCGCCGTAGCGCAGCACCTTGCCGAGACCCTCGTTGAGGGAGCAGTACGTCCGCCTGCCGCTCGCGCGGTCCTCCAGGACCCACATCCACATCGACGGCGTCACGACGCCGGCCATCGGGCCGACCGCGCTGCGGTGGTGGCACGGCTCGAGGCTGACGCTGCTGCCCGACTCGAAGAGGGCGACCGCGTCCTCGGGATCGTCGACCAGCCCCTCCAGGGCCGCGCCGCCCATCAACGCGCCGCGCAGCGGGCCGGAGGCGCGGTCCCAGCCGATCGGCGGACCGGCGTGCAGGAACTGGCCGGGCTCGAGCCCGAGGACCTCGGAGGCGGGGGCCACGTCGACGAGGTGGGCGGTGACGCCCAGCACCGCCTCGACGGCCCGGCGGTTGGCGCCGGGGCGGCGCGGGTCGACGGCGACCGCGGCGAGGTCGGCCTCGGTGCCCGGCATCGGGGGCCGCCAGTCGACGCGCTCGACGTCGACGGCCTGGCCCGCCACGGCGTCGGCGAACATGCCTGCTCCGACGGTGACGACGGTGGGCTCGCTCACTGGAATGCTCCGATCAGCTCGAGGGCGCGCCGGGTGGCTGCCGCGTTGGACAGGTGGACCTCCGCGCCTGCGGCGACAAGTGCCTCGCGCTGCGCCGACAGGCCCTGCGGGTCGAGGTCGGTGCCGACCAGGCTGACGATGACCGGGATCGGCCGGTCCTTCCGTGCCGCCGAGATGGCGGGCGCGAGCAGGGCGGCCGGGTCGGGCTCGGCGCCGTGTCCGAGGACGAGGTCGAGCAGGATGACGCCGGTGGCCGGGTCGGCGGCGGCCCGGGCCAGCTGGTCGTTGCGCAGTGTCGGGTCGATCATCGGGTGCGCGCGGCCCTGGGTCAGGGCGTCGTCGCCGAAGTCGACCATCGTGTGGTCGTCCACGAGCAGCTCGTCCGGGACGAGAGCCAGGTCGCCGGAAAGCGGGATGTTGCTGCGGATCGGGCCCAGGGCCTCGGTGGCCATCAGCATCGACTCGTCGCACAGGGTGCCCCCGACGAAGAGCCCGCGGAGCAGGGGACCTGTGGCCGGCCCGGTGTTGTCGGCGCCGTGCACCGGCCACTCGGGCGCGGTGTGGCCGAGCCGGTCGAGCACCGCCTCGGCGACGGCGGTGAGGTCGCGCTGCCCGCGTCCCAGCAGACCCAGCTCGACCGGGGTGTCCAGTGCCTCCGCCTCGCGCGCGAGCGCGTCGGCGACCTCCGGTGCCGGCGGCTTGGACACGACGACGACCAGGTCGACGTCCGGGTCGGTGTCGAGGCGGCGTAGCGCCTCGCGGGTGGCGAGCCCGCCCACGGCGGCCGACAGGTCGCGCCCGCCCACCCCCAGCGCGTGGCGTACGCCGACGCCGTCCCGGCCCTGACCGGCGAGCGCGTCGCCGGCGTGGTGAAGCAGCGCCAGCAGCTGCTGGCAGCCGGTCCCGGAAGCGGCGACGAGGGCGATCCGGCCCGGGCGGACGGTGTTGGCGAAACCCAGCCCGACGCCGTCGATGACCGCGGTGCCGCAGTCGGGTCCCATGACCAGCGCGCCCCGCTCGGCGGCGTACGTCTTGAGGGCGACCTCCTCGGCCACCGGCACGTTGTCGCTGAAGATCATCACGTCGTGCCCGGCCTCGATCGCGTCCATCGCCTCGACGGTGGCGCTGGCACCCGGCACGGAGACCAGGACGACGGCACCGGCGCCGCTGCGGCGCAGCGCGGACGCGGTGGTGCGAGGCGGTGCGACCGCGCTGGCGCCCGAGGTGGGACGGGTCGGGACCAGCGCGGCGTCGACCGCGGCGAGCGCGGTGGCGACGTCGGCGTCGTCGTCGAGGCGCAGGGCGACGACCATGTCGTTGGGCGAGGAGTCAGGTACGTCGAACCCCATCCCGGCGAGCACCTCGAGGTTGAGGCCGGTGGCCATCGCGACCTGGGCCGTCACCACCCCCGGCGCGGCCTGCACCGCCCGGCTCACCTGGAGCAGGGTCACCGAGTCGGCGTAGGCGCCGCTCCGGAGCTCGACGTGGTCCTTCATCCGTGGGGTGGTCATGCAGCCCTCCCGGGGCGATCGCTGGGATGGTCGGTGGCGAGCGAGGTCAGCCCGAGCTGGGCGCCCGCGAGCAGGCCCGCACCCGAGGTGGCGCCGACGGCCAGCAGGGCCTCTGTTGAGGTGGAGCCGGGGTCGCTCAGCCAGGCGGCCAGCTGGGGCAGGACCTCGCCACGCAGGGCGCAGTCCAGCAGGGTCGCGGAGAGCAGCGTGGTGACGCCGAGCCGGCGGCGTAAGGCAGCGGCGAGCACGGGGTCGGGGCGGCCGGCCGCGGCGCGCGCGGCGAACCACCCGGCGAGCACGTCGTCGCCCAGCGGGGTGAGCCCCGGACCGCGCCCGAGCAACAGGTCGAGGTGGCGGGCCGTGAGGTGGCCGTCGGTGGGCAGGTCCGTGCCCAGGCCCTGTCGCACGAGCGGGGCGAGCGACCACGCCCTCGGGCTCTCGTGGCCCGCGACGGTGGGCACGGCGACGTCGGCCAACCGCGTCACGCGGACCTCGTGGTCACCCACGTGCAGCACGCCACCCTCGACCCGGACGCTAGCCGGACCCAGCACCTTCAGGTCGGGGATGGTCGACCAGAGCGCGCACGGCACCCGGGTCGCCGACACGGAGACCAGCCCGACGCACCGGCCGTCGAGGTCGGCGTAGATCGCGGAGCTGCTCGCGTGCAGCACCGGGCGGGGCCCGTCGGGTGCTGCGGCCAGTCGCTCCCGCACCCGCAGGGGTGCCGCCGCCGGGACCACGCCGGAGATCGCGCCGGAGATCACGCCAGAGGTCACCAGACAGACGCTAGCGGCCCGTGGCAGACTCGCGAATGTGAGGACCTGACAAGGAAGGGCATGAAGTGGGCCAAGACTTGATGAACGACCCGGAGGCGGTCGCGGCGCTGGAGCGCGCCGATGCGCTGCACACCGCGCTGACCCACATCGTCCTCGAGGGCGGAGACCTGGCTCGGATCGCCGAGGCCGTGGGCGACGCGCTGGGCTGCGGGGTGGTCTTCACCTCGACGGACGGCCGCGAGCGAGCCGCCCACCTCGACGAGGGGCAGCGGACTGCGCTGGCCGACGCCGGCCTGCTCGACCCGACGGGCCGACTGCGCGTGGAGCGCATCGACCCGGACGGGACGGCGGTCGGCGACGGCGAGGCACTCGTACGCCGGGTGGTGGCCGCGGGGGTCGACCTCGCCCGGCTGGTCGCGCTGCGGCCGGACGGCAGGATCCACTCCTCCGACGCGCATGCCCTCGAGCGGGCCGCGATCGTGGCCGCGCTCCTGGTGACCCGCGTCGAGGCCATCACCGCGGTGGAGAACAAGTACCGGGGCGACTTCCTGCGCGACGTGTTCCTCGGGCGCGCGGGGGAGGAGGACTACGTCGCCGAGCACGCACAGGCGTTCGGCTGGCACCTCGACCGCCCGGTCATGGTCGTCGTCGCCGTGCTCGACCCGGACGCGATCGCCGCCCTCAACCCGACCGCGGAGGACCGGCAGGCATGGAACGACCGCTTCGCCCACGCCTGGCGGCAGGTCACCTCCAGCGTCGACGAGAGCATCGCCTCGGTCGCCTTCAGCCGGGAGGTGGTCACCCTCGTCCCGGTCGATCCGACGCAGGACGCGGCACGTGCCGTTGCGGCCGTCGACCGGCTCACGGAGGCAGTGCGCGGCGACCGCGGCGGTGGGCGGATCGCCTTCTCGGCGGGCGTGAGCCGGGTCGCGCACGGCCTGGGCGAGCTGCCCGAGGCCTACCGGCAGGCCCAGCGCGCGGTCGAGATCGGACGCCGGGTGAACGGCGGTGGATCGGTGACCCGGTTCGACCAGCTCGGCCTTCATCGCCTGCTCGCGCTGGTGCCCGACAGCGCCGAGCTGACGGCGTTCGCAGCCGACGTGCTCGGCCCCCTCGCCGAGAGGACGCCAGAGGCGGCCGACCTGCGCGAGACGCTGCAGGTGCTGCTCGACACCAACTTCAACGTGGCCGAGGCGGCGCGCGCCCAGTTCTTCCACTACAACACGATGCGCTACCGCGTGGGCAAGCTCCAGCGGATCCTCGGTCCGGTGGCGACCGATCCGCACCTCCGCCTCGACGTGGCGGTCGCGCTGCGGGCACTGGAGATCGTGGGCTAGGGCACCAGCACCTTCTCGTAGAAGACCCGGACGAGCCCCTGCTCGCCCCCGCGAAGCGTCTCGACGTAGCCGTTGCGTTCGTACAGCCGCTGGTTCTCGACCATGGACTCGTGGGTGTAGAGACGGATGCGCGTACGACCCGTGGCCACGGCCCGCTCCTCAGCCAGGACGAGCAGCGCACGCCCGAGCCCCAGCCCGTGGTGGGAGGGGAGCACGGCGACGTTCTCCAGGAGCATGCTGTCGGCCTCCCCGACCAGGAGCAGGAAGCCGACGACCTCCCCGTCGGAGGACTCGGCGACCCATGCCTCGGAGTCGGACACGGCGGCTGCGTAGTCGGCGTCCAGCGGTCCTGGACGCCGACCACCCATGCGGGACAGGTACGGCGTGTACGCCAGCTCCGCGACGTGCTGCATCCGCGGAGCGTCATCGGCAGTGGCCCGACGAAGGTTCAGCACCCGCCGATCGTCCCAGCCGCGAGCATGGGGCGTCAGGCGTGCAGACCGTTCAGGCTCCCCTGCAGGAATCGCCGGGGTGCAGGCCCATGGCTGCCAGGATCGCGCGCACCTCCGGGGGGATGCTGCCCCAGTTCTGCACGACTCCCGGCTGAACAGGCGCGTCGAAATCCCCGTCGTCGTCGTGGTCCATGTCCTCGAGCCCCGAGAACGAGCAGATCGAGCTCGCGATGTGGTCCTTGACCGGGGTCGGTTCCCCGTTTCCGCCGCGTTCGCCGGCGAACGCAGTCCCGCTGGTGGCACCCACCATGCCAAGGGTCATCACCAGCACACCCAGGGTCCTCTTCATAGGTCATTCTCCTCGCTGTCGTGCGTCCGGACGCCCGAGAGACGCGCCAGGACGCTAGATCCGGACCGAGGCCGAGGCGCGTTCGCCTGCGGGACTTGCCCGAATGTGGTGACGGCGGGCCAGTGACGTTCCCCCGTCGCCCCGCGGAAGAACTTGTCGTCATGTGCGGCGTTCCTTCGGCACATGTCGCCAGTGAGGGTGTGTGATGTGGCGCACTAGTTTGTGGTTTCTCGGGTACCCACCCCCTGCGAGAACTGGAGGCCTGCACATGTCGATGTTCAAGTGGGAAGTGGTCGATCCCGCCCCGGGCGAGGCGGTGGCCCCCCACCAGCGACTGCCGTGGGGCAAGACGATCGGGCTCGGTGCCCAGCACGTGGTCGCCATGTTCGGCGCCACCTTCGTGTTCCCGCTCGTCATGGGACTCGACCCCAACCTCGCCATCATGTTCTCGGGGTTCTGCACCATCCTGTTCCTGCTGATCGTGCAGAACAAGGTGCCCAGCTACCTCGGCACCAGCGCGTCCTTCGTCGCCTCCGTCGCGGCCATCCGCGCGCTCGACGAGGGCAACGACTCCTCCTACGTCACCGGCGCGATCCTGGTCGGCGGCCTCGTGCTCGCCGCCGTCGGCGTGCTGGTCCACTTCGCTGGCTCCCAGCTCATCCACCGGATCCTGCCCCCGGCAGTGACCGGGGCCGTGGTCATGCTCATCGGCTTCAACCTCGCGCCCGTGGTGGCCGGCATCTACTGGCCGCAGGACCAGTGGATCGCCCTGCTCACCGCGGCGTTCATGGTGTTCGCCGCCGTCATGCTCCCCGGCTTCTGGTCGCGGATCGCGGTCTTCCTGGCGCTGATCTTCGGCTACCTGCTGTCCTGGGTCGCCGACCTTGTGTTCGGTCCCATCACCTCCGTGCTGGGCGGCGCCACCGAGGCGACCGAGCACGACCGCGTCTCCTGGGCCGGGGTGGAGGCCGCCAGCTGGATCGGCCTCCCGAGCGGCACGCTGGCCGACGGCGTCTCCGTGGTCCACGGCCCGTCGTTCTCACTGACCGCGATCCTGCTCGTGCTGCCCGGTGTGATCGCGCTCGTCGCCGAGAACACCGGTCACGTCAAGGCGGTCGCCGAGATGAGCGGCCAGGACCTCGACCCCTACATGGGCCGCGCCATCGGGGCCGACGGCCTCGCGACCGCGTTCGCGAGCGCATTCGGCGGCTCCCCGACCACGACGTACGCCGAGAACATCGGCGTCATGGGCGCGACGCGCGTCTACAGCACCGCTGCCTACTACGTCGCCGCGGCCGTCGCCATCCTGCTGGGTCTGTGCCCGAAGTTCGGCGCGATCGTCAATGCAACGCCGGGTGGGGTGCTCGGGGGCATCACGGTCGTGCTCTACGGGATGATCGGTCTCGTGGGAGCCAAGATCTGGGTCGAGAACAACGTCGACTTCGGCAACCCGATCAACATGGTCGGCCTGGCGGCCGGCCTGATCGCCGGCATCGGTGGCGTGACCCTGACCTTCGGTGACGACTTCGAGCTCGGCGGCATCGCCCTCGGCACGATCCTGGTCATCGCGTTCTTCCACATGGTCAAGGGCCGCGCCGGCGAGGGCGCCGGCAGCGTGACCCGCCACACGAGCCACCCGGACTACGACGAGGGCGTCGACGACGCCGCCTCGGGAGGCTCCACCCCGCGATGAAGCCCGCACCCTTCGCCTTCCTGCGCCCGTCCACCCTCGAGGAGGCCCTCGCGGCGCTCGCGGGGGAGCAGGGGGCGAAGGTGCTGGCCGGCGGTCAGTCCCTGGTCCCGCTGTTGTCCATGCGTCTGGCAGCCCCGTCGATGCTCGTCGACATCAACGCCGTGCCGGACCTCGGCCACATCGACATCGATGAGGCCGGGGTCCGGATCGGGGCCCTCGCCCGCCACGCCGAGGTCCTCGCGTCGGCCGAGGCGGCCGAGACCCAGCCGTTGCTCGCGATGGCGCTGAGCCACGTGGCCCATCCGACGATCCGCAACCGCGGGACCACCGTGGGCTCCCTGGTGCACGCCGACGCCGCAGCGGAGATGCCGATGGTCCTGCGACTCCTGGAGGGGTCGGTGGACGTCGCGTCGGTGCGCGGTCGTCGTACGATCCCGGCGGCGGAGCTGTTCGCCGGCCCCCTCGAGTCGACCCTGGCCCACGACGAGATCGCCGTCGAGGCGTTCTTCCCGGCCCTGGCGGCCGGTGCCGGGGTGGCGTTCGAGGAGATCGCGCGCCGCCACGGCGACTACGCGCTGGTCGGGGTCGCGGCACTAGTTCAGCTCGATGGCGACGAGATCACCGGTGCCCGCCTGGGCTTCGTGTCGGTGAGCGACATTCCCACGGTCGTCGACGTGACCGAGGCCGTGAACGACCGCGCCGACCCGGCCGCGGCCGCCCTGGCCGAGCTGGAGCCCGCCGACGACATCCACGCCTCCGCCGAATACCGCGCCCACCTGGTGAAGGTGCTGACCACCCGCGTGCTGGCAGCCGCGATCGACCACGCCCGGTCCCGGGCACGGAAGGTGACGACCTGATGAGCAACGCCGCCGGGGAGGAGGTCCACGACGTCCGCCTCCACGTCAACGGATCCGTCCACGAGGTGCAGGTGCCCGCGCGGCGCCTGCTCTCCGACGCGCTGCGCCACGACTGCGGGCTGACTGGCACCCACGTCGGCTGCGAGCACGGGGTCTGCGGCGCCTGCACGGTCCTGGTCGGCGGCAGGCCGATGCGCTCGTGCCTCATGCTCGCGGTCTCCGCCGTGGACGCCGAGATCACCACGGTGGAAGGGCTCACCGAGGCCGACGGCTCGCCGGAGGGCCGGTTGAGCCCGGTCCAGCAGGCGTTCTCGGACTGCCACGGCCTCCAGTGCGGCTTCTGCACACCCGGCTTCCTGACCACCATCACCGCCGGGCTGCGTGACAACCCGGACCCGTCCGAGGACGAGGCGCGCGAGATGATCGCCGGCAACCTCTGCCGCTGCACGGGCTACCAGAACATCGTGAAGTCGGTGCTGCGCGCGGCCGCCCTTCGTGACGGTCGCGGGGCGACCTCCTCAGGGACCGAAAACTTGGAGGACGCATGACCACCAAGCTCTTCGGCACCAAGGTCGCTCGCGTGGAGGACCAGCGGTTCCTGCGTGGACAGGGCCGCTACGTCGACGACCTGCTCCACGACGACCCGCGCCTGCTCCACTCCGCGGTGCTGCGCTCACCCCACGCGCACGCGCGCATCACCGACATCGACGTCTCCGACGTGCTCGACCTCGACGGTGTGCTCGCCGTCTGGACCTACGACGACCTGACCGGGCCGATGGCCGAGCCGCTGCCGCTGCTCATCCCGCACCCGACGCTCACCCACGGCCGCACGCAGTACGCCCTCGCGAAGGACGAGGTCAACTACGTCGGCGAGGCGATCGCCTTCGTGGTCGCCGTCGACCGCTACGTCGCCGAGGACGCGGTGTCGCGGATCCGCGTCGACTACGACTACCTCGAGCCGGTCGTCGGGATCGACGCGGCTCGCGCCGCGCAGCGCCTGGTGCACGACGACGTACCCGGCAACGTCGGGGCGCGGATGGAGCAGGAGAACGGCGACGCGCGCGCCGCGATCGCCGACGCGCCGCACACCCTGACCCTCGACCTCGACATCGAGCGGTCCGCCTGCACGCCCATGGAGGGACGCGGCACCGTCGCGCGCTGGGACCCCGACACAAGCCGGCTGACCGTGTGGTCGTCGACCCAGACGTCCACGGGCGTGCGCGGGTGCGTCGCCGCCAAGCTCGGCCTCGACCTGGCCAGGGTCGACGTCATCACCCCCGACGTGGGTGGGGGCTTCGGCGTGAAGATCAACCACCCGTGGCCCGAGGAGCTGCTGGTGCCGCTCGCCGCGATGACCCTGGGCCGTCCGGTGAAGTTCACCGAAGACCGCCGCGAGCACTTCATCTCCTCGGCGCACGAGCGGGCGCAGCAGCACCACGTCGAGGTCGGCTTCGACGACGACGGTCGCCTGCTCGGGCTCAACGTCGAGTTCTGGCACGACCACGGCGCCTACACGCCCTACGGCCTGATCGTCCCGATCATCACCTCGACCCAGCTCCTCGGCCCCTACAAGCCGCTCAACTACCGCGTCGTCTTCGAGTCGCTCTACACCAACACGGTCATGGTCACCCCCTACCGCGGGGCCGGGCGGCCGCAGGGCTGCTTCGTGATGGAGCGGACGATGGACGCGATCGCGGCCTACCTCGGCAAGGACCGCACCGAGGTCCGCAGCACCAACTTCATCCAGCCCGACGAGTTCCCCTACGAGCACGGACTGGTGTTCCAGGACGGCCGCGAGCTGACCTACGACTCCGGCGACTACCCGGCCTCGCTGGCCAAGCTCAAGGAGCTGGTCGGCTGGGACGAGTTCGAGCAGTTCCGTGCCGAGATGGCGGCGCAGGGACGGCGGGTCGGCATCGGCCTGGCCTGCTACGTCGAGGGCACCGGCGTCGGCCCCTACGAAGGTGCCCACGTCCACATCGAGACCTCCGGCAAGGTCAAGGTCGCCACCGGCCTGACCACGCAGGGCCAGGGGCACCAGACCGCGTTCGCGCAGATCGTCGCCGACACCCTCGGCGTGCGGTTCGAGGACGTCGAGATCACCACCGGCGACACCCGCAAGATGCCGTACGCCGTCGGCACGTTCGCGTCGCGCGCGGCCGTCATGAGCGGGTCGGCGATCCACCTGGCCTCGCTGCGCGCCAAGGAGAAGGCGCTGCGGATCGCGGCCGAGGCGCTGGAGGCCGACGAGTCCGACCTGGAGATCGTGGACGGGGTGGTCTCGGTGCGCGGCACCGACGCCTCGCCCGGGACCCGGATCGACCTCGGCACGGTCGCCGTGCTGTCCAACCCGCTGCGCTACGCCTTCGACGAGGCGTCCAAGGCCGCCACCCAGTTCTCCGTCGGTGACCCGGGCAGGCCCCCGGTCGCCGAGGACGACGAGCCGGGCCTGGAGGGCAAGGACTTCTACTCGCCCCAGCGCTCGACCTTCGCCAACGGCATGCACGCGGTGATCGTGGAGACCGACCCCGACACCGCCGAGATCACCATCCTCAAGTACGCCGTCGTGCACGACTGCGGCCACCTGATCAACCCGATGATCGTCGAGGGCCAGATCCACGGCGGCGTCGCGCAGGGAGTGGGTGGCGCGCTCTACGAGCGGATGGTCTACGACGAGTCGGGGCAGCTGCTCAACGCGTCCTTCATGGACTTCCTGATGCCCTACGTCACCGAGGTGCCGACCACGATCGACATCGACCACCTCGAGACGCCCTCTCCGCTCAACCCGCTCGGCATCAAGGGCGCCGGCGAGGCGGGCGTGATCCCGTCGGCCGCGGTCTTCGCGGCCGCGATCGAGGACGCCGAGGGCTTCCCGATCACGGCGATGCCCATCTCGCCGTCCGAGCTGTACGCGCTGCGCCTCGCGCACGCCGACGACCCCGCCGAAGCCGCCGAAGCCGCCACCACCACCGCTGGTTGAGGAGCTCGCGCAGCGAGCGTCACGAAACCGAGCTCACAGGAGAAGACATGAAGTTCACCGGCGAGAACGTCCTCGCGGCGCCCGTCGAGCAGGCGTGGGACGCCCTGCTCGACCCCGCCGTGCTCGTCCGCACCATCCCGGGCTGCGAGCGGCTGGAGGCGACCGGCGACAACGCGTACGCCATGACCGTGACAGCGGGGGTCGCCTCGATCAAGGGCACCTACGCCGGGTCGTGCGAGCTGCGGGACCTGGTCGAGCACGAGTCGCTCGTGATGAAGCTCGACGGAGCCGGTGCGCCCGGCACGATCGGCGCGACGGTGCAGGTCCGCTTCCTTCCGGAGGGGTCGTCGACGCGGATCTCCTACGACGCCGACGCGATCGTCGGCGGGATGATCGGTGGCGTCGGGCAGCGGATGCTCACCTCGGTCTCGCGCCGGATGGCCGCGGAGTTCTTCGGCAACGTCGACGCGGTGCTGGCCGGAGGTGGCGCGGCTCCCGCTGCGCTGGTCGAGGAGGGCGCGCAGCGCGCACCGCTGGTCGAGGAGGGCGCGCAGCGCCCGTCACGAGGCCCGGTGGCAGGGCAGGTCTTCACCGCCCCGGCCGCCCCCGCGGCCGGCTCGCGCCAGGAGTTCCTCACCGGCGTGGCCGTCGGCGCGGGGCTGGTGGTGCTCGGCGTCATCGTGGGCGGGATCTTCGGTCGTCGCCGATGACTGACCTGAGCGTCGAATCGACCGCACGCGCCCAGGCCGCCGCCGTGCGCGGGGGTGACATCTCGGCGCGGGAGCTGCTCGACCTGCACCTGTCCCGGATCGCCGAGCGCAACCCGGAGCTCAACGCGATCGTCTCGCTCGACGAGGAGCGCGCCCGCGAGGCCGCAGCAGACGCCGACCAGGCATACGCGTCGGGCGCGTTCGTCGGTCCCCTGCACGGCCTGCCGTTCGCGGTGAAGGACACCCACGCGCTGAAGGGCTGGCGCACGACGTACGGCTCGCCGATCCACGCCGACTGGGTGGCCGACCACGACGACCTGCTCGTCGAGCGGATCCACCGGGCGGGCGCGGTGTTCGTCGGCAAGACCAACGTGCCGGAGTTCGCAGCCGGGTCGCACACCTTCAACACAGTCTTCGGCGTCACCCGCAACCCGGTCGACCCGACGCGGTCCGCCGGCGGCTCCAGCGGGGGTGCGGCGTGTGCGCTGGCCGCTGGGATGGTGCCCCTGGCCGACGGCTCGGACATGGGTGGCTCGCTGCGCAACCCGGCGTCGTTCTGCGGGGTGGTGGGCATGCGGCCGTCGCTGGGGCGGGTCCCGGAGTGGCCGCTCTACAACCAGTGGGAGACCACGTCCGTCAGCGGACCGCTGGCGCGCAACGTGGGCGACCTAGCGCTGCTGCTGTCCGTCCTCGCCGGCCCGGATGCGCGCGCGCCCCAGGCGCTCGGCGATCCAGGGGCGGCCTTCGCGCCGCCGCTTGCGCCGTCGTCGCTCGCCGGGCTCCGGGTGGCGTGCTCGGTGGACCTCGGGGGCGCGCTGGTCGTCGACCACGAGGTCGCGGACCTCGTACGTGCGAGCGCCGCCCGGCTGTCCGACGCCGGTGCCGCCGTCACCGAGGCCCACCCCGACCTGTCCCTGGCCGACGACACCTTCCGCACGCTGCGGGCGTGGCACTTCCAGGCGAAGCTCGGGCCGCTCCTGGCCGAGCACCCGAGCTCCTTCAAACCGTCGCTGGAGGCCAACATCCGGGCAGGGGAGTCCCTCACCGGCGCCGACGTGGCCCGGGCGTACACGCAGCGGACGGCGCTGTCGGAGACGATGCGTCTGTTCTTCGGCGACCACGACGTGCTGCTGCTGCCCACCTCTCAGGTGCCGCCCTTCCCGGTCGAGCAGGAGTTCCCCGAGTCGATCAACGGCCAGGAGATGCCCGACTACCTCGCGTGGATGCGATCGGCGTACTTCATCACCGTGACCGGCTGCCCGGCCATCTCAGTGCCCGCCGGCACCACCGCCGACGGCCTCCCGGTCGGCATCCAGCTCGTCGCCCGGCACGGCGCGGACCGTGCGCTCCTCGAGGTCGCCGCGGCCGTCGAGGCCCTCCTCGCCGCATCGAGCGGTGGCTGAGCAACCTTTCTCCCAGCGGATTCGGTTGCTGGCTCACCGCTCCTAGGGCCCGGTCCGTTGGGCGGTGGCTGAGCAACCTTCTGGGCGGCGGATTCGGTTGTTGGCTCACCGCTCGTACGCTTCGGGATGCTTCTCCACAGATTGAGCAGCGGGGGTCGCACCCACCCCACCTCCCACGGTCGGATCGAGCGTGCGAGAGATCCCGGAGGAGCTGAGGTCGCGCCCGTTCACGCGCGCAGAGGCGATCGCGGCCGGGGTCAGCTCGCGGATGCTGCAAGGCAAGCGATTCGTACGAGTCCACGCCGGCGTGTACCGGTGGGTCGGCTTGGTCATGACGCAGACGCGCGCCATCGACGCGGCCCGTCTCGCGCTGCCGGCCGGCGCGCGGACCACCGGCATCACCCGGCTCCAACAGCTGGGACTCGACTACGGCCCGCGCGAGCCGCTGCACTTCGTCGTGGAGGGGGACCTCCACCTGGTGCCAGCCGGGGTCTTCCTCCATCGGACAGTTCTCATGCCACCCGCCGACGACACGTGCGTCGACGTGGCGGCTTCCTTCGTCGCCTACTGCGCCACCGCACGGGTCATCGACGCCGTCAAGGTAGGGGACTGGTTGTTGCACCGCGGCCACCTGGATCCGTACGACCTCCTCGTGCTGGCTGAACGGGAGCCGTGGCGCGACGGCGCTGTGGAGGCTCGTTGGATCCTGCAGCACCTCGACGCCGGTGCCCGTTCCGTGCCTGAGTCGGAGATGCGCATCCTGCTGGGCTTCTCGGGTCTCCCCGAACCTGAGGTCAACCAGCCCTTCGACCCGACGGGTGCGCTGCCGTACCTCCTCGACCTCTACTACCGTCTGTTCAGGGTGGGGGTCGAGTACGAGGGATCGCAGCACCAGCAAGAACGCGCGGTCTACGTCGGTGACATCGGTCGGTACGCCGATCTGCGACGTGCTGGGGTGACGTACGTCCAGGTCACCAAGGAGCTGCTCGGTCGGCCGCGATCCCTCATCGGCACGGTGTATCGCGAACTCGTGGCGGCCGGCTACGAAGGTCCGACACCGAAGCTGGACGCAGACTGGCTGCGCGTCTTCAGCCGCGTGAGCGCCATGCCCGATCTGCCGCGCCGCTCGCGGCGGCGTACAGCCTGAGATGGGCGGTGTCTCAGCAACCGCACTTGTACGGCGTTCGGTTGCTGGCTCACCGCCCAAACCGGAGTGGCCGGCCCATCTCCGGATCTCACCTGTGGACAGACGTGTGGAGAAGTACGGCGGAGCTGGGGATGAACCGGGGTCCGGCTGGGGACGACGCGCCGGAACCCGAAGTATGTGGAAAAGGTTTGCCGAAAGCCCTTGTGCGAGTGCTCGGCACGGGCATAGAACTCTCCTACGCAGCCCCGCAAGGGGAAGCGGGATGGCTCCGGAAGGAGGGTCCGCACGACTCAGAACCAGTCCGCTGGGGACGAGTCGCAGACGCCGGGTGATGCGGTGACTGGGACCTGACAGAGAGAGCCATCGACCGGAAGCATCACTGGACCGGTCAACCCGATGACCGGGACGCTTCGGCGGCCCGGACATCGAGCGAAGGGCCCTTGACGCTCATACCGTCGAGGGCCCTTCGTCTCTTTCCGGCGTCAGAGCGCCTAGGCATGTCTTGCCGAAGGTTGGGCAGTTCGTCGGCAATCCCTGCCGTCGCCATCGACGCGCTGACCTCGGTTGAATCGTGCCCATGGCGGACCAGGCGCACCGGCGGATCAGGATCGGCATCGACACCGGTGGCACGTTCACCGATGTCGTGGCCTTCGACGAGGACTCGGGGGAGCTGGTCACGACCAAGACGCCGAGCACCCCGGGCAACCCGGCCGACGGGTTCATCGCGGGGATCGAGAAGATCCTGGGCATCGTCGGCGCCGGGGGCAGCGACATCACCGCCGTCTCGCACGGCACGACCGTGGCGACCAACAAGCTCCTCGAGGGCAAGGTCGAGGCGCTCGGGTTCATCACCACCGAGGGCTACGAGTTCATGCTGGAGATCGCCCGGCAGTCGGTGCCGGACGGCTACGGCAACTCCTACTTCTGGGTCAAGCCCGACCGGATCGTGCCGGCCGACCGGGTGCGCACCGTCGGCGGCCGGCTCGACTTCACCGGCGCGGAGATCCGTACCTTCGACGAGGACGCGGCCGTCGCGGCCGCCCGGTGGTTCAGGGACCAGGGGATCTCCACGATCGGTGTCTGCCTGCTGCACGCCTACGCCAACGACGGGCACGAGCTGCGGATGCGCGACATCCTGCGGCGCGAGCACCCCGAGGCGATCGTCTCGATCTCCAGCGAGGTGCTGCGCGAGTACCGCGAGTACGAGCGCGCGATGACCACGCTCGTCGACGCCGCGGTGAAGCCCAACGTGAGCCGCTACGTCACCAACATCCAGGACCGGCTCCATGCCTTCAGAGATGGGCACAGCACCGGCGCTGCCCGCAACGACCGTGGGCCGATGCCCTTCTACGTGATGAAGTCCAACGGCGGCGTGCTCTCGGCCGACGAGGTCGTTCACCAGCCGATCACCACCGTGCTGTCCGGTCCGGCCGCAGGTGCGCTCGGCGCCGCGCTGATCGCCAAGGTCGCCGGCTTCCCTAGGATCCTCACCTGCGACGGAGGCGGCACGTCGACCGACGTCTCGGTGGTCCTCGACGGCGAGCCGACCCTGACCACGGAGGGCACGGTCGGCGCCTACCCGAGCAAGATCCCGATGATCGACGTGGTCACCGTCGGTGCCGGCGGTGGCTCGATCGCCTGGCTGTCCCCGGAAGGGACCCTCAAGGTGGGTCCGCACTCGGCCGGCGCCGACCCCGGGCCGCTCTGCTACGGCAAGGGCGGCACCCAGCCGACGATCACCGACGCCCACGTCACGCTCGGCCGGATCCCGCCCCACCTCCTCGGCGGCGAGATCCCCCTCGACGTCGACGCCGCCCGCACGGGCATCGCCGCCCTCGCCGACGACCTCGGCCTCGGCTTCGAGAAGTGCGCCACCGGCATCCTGGAGATCTCCGCCTGGAACCAGGCCAACGCGTTGCGCCAGGTCAGCGTCAAGCGCGGGCTCGACGTCCGCGACTTCATGCTGACGACGTTCGGCGGCTCCGGCTCGCTGCTGGCCTGCCGGCTCGTCGACATCCTCGACCTCGCCGGTGTCGTCGTACCTCCCAACCCGGGCAACGTGAGCGCGTTCGGCCTGCTGACCGTCGACGTCAAGAACGACTACGTCCAGACCCACGTCGCCAAGGAGTCCGCGCTCGACCACGCACAGGTGCAGACGATCCTCGACACCCTCACCGAGCGGGCCCGCGGGGCTCTCGACAAGGAGGGCTTCGCCCCCGCCGAGCACCGCTTCCAGCGGACCATCGACGTCAGGTACGTCGGTCAGGCGTACGAGGTGCGCGTCGCCGCTCCCGACGGCCCCGTGGACGCGGCGTACGTCGAGCAGGTGGCCGACGCCTTCCACACCGACCACCGCCAGCTCTACGGCTACGACTTCCGCGGCGACCCGGACCAGCAGGTCGAGTGGGTCAACCTGCGGGTCACCGGCATCGGCCCGATCACCCGGCCGGAGATCCCGACCCTCGAGAAGGCCGAAGGCGACCTGCGCGAGCGGGCGGTCCGCACCCAGCGCGAGGTCTGCTTCGACGCCGAGCAGGGCTACGTGACCACCGACGTCCTCGACCGCAGCGCTCTCGGTGCCGGTGACACCTTCACCGGTCCGGCCATCGTCGAGGAGTTCGGCTCCACCATCCCGGTCCACCCCGGCTTCGAGGTCGTGGTCGACGACTGGGCCAACCTCGTGATCCGCAAGACCCAGGAGGACGCCCGATGAGCAGCAGCGCAGTCGACCCGGCGTACGTCACCGCGAGGCCGGTCAACCCGGCCGGCCTGCCCACGTCGTACGAGCACGGCGGGCGCCTGACGGCCGAGGGCACGACCGTGGATCCGATCCTCGTCGAGATCGTGCAGGGCACGCTGGCCAGCGTCGAGATGGAGGTGGAGACCGCCATCGGCCGGACCAGCCGCTCGCCGATGATCCGCGACGCGCACGACTTCCGCGCCGGCATCCACGATCGCCAGCTGCGCAAGCTGACCGGCCGCTCCTACAGCGCACTGGTGCACCCCATCGTGCGCGACTACCCGATCGCGGAGATGCGCGAGGGCGACGTCTTCTTCCACAACGACGTCTACGAGTCCGAGGGCGGCATCGGCCACCTGCCCGACCTCTGCGTCACGGTGCCGGTGTTCCACGACGGTCAGGTCGTGGCCTTCGTGCAGGCCTTCGGCCACCACGACGACATCGGCGGCGCCGTGCCGGGCTCGATGCCCAGCAACGCCACGACCGTCTACGAGGAGGGGCTGGCGGTCCCGCCGATCAAGCTGTGGGACCAAGGCGTCCCCAACAGGTCGGCGCTGCGGATCATGACCCGCAACTCACGCATGCCCGACAGCCTGGCCGCCGACCTCGACGCCGAGTGCTCCGCCTGCCTGATGGGCGCGCGCCGCCTCGGGGAGCTGTTCGAGCGCTACGGCCGCGACTCGATCGAGGCCGCCTTCGACGCGATCCTCGACGCGACCACCGAGACCTACCGCCGCGAGATCCTGTCCAAGATCCCCGACGGCACCTACGTCTGGGAGGACTACGCCGAGCACGACGGCGTCGACGAGCCCCAGCTGCACACCCAGCGGATCACCCTGACCAAGGTCAGCGACGCCCCGGCCGACCCGGAGCACGGCCGCCCGGCCGGACCGCGGCTGATCATCGACTTCACCGGCACCAGCGCGCAGGCCAAGGGGCCGATCAACCACTGCGGTGACTACGTCGGCGGCAACTTCCTCAAGAAGTGGCTCGCGCCGATCCTGCGCAACCTCGCCGACACCCCGGAGCGGATGGCCGAGCTCGACGTCAACGAGGGCATCGTGCCGCTGATCGAGATGCGCTTCCCCAAGAAGGGCACCCTGCTCACGCCGATCCACCCCGCCCCGACCAACGCCCGCACGTTCGTGATCCTGCGGCTGCTCGGCGTGCTCGCCGGCGTCGTGGCCAAGGCCGTCGACGGCCGGATGCCCGCCGACCAGGAGACCATCCGCTACACCGGCGTCTACGGCAAGGACCTCGACGGCAACGACTACCTCATGCGCGAGGTGCTCGGCGGTGGCTCGGGCGGTCGCTACTACGCCGACGGGGAGGACACCATCCACGTGGTGCCCGACTCGCGCAACCTGCCCACCGAGTTCACCGAGTCCCGCTTCCCGTTCATCGTCGAGCGCCTCGGACTGGCGCAGGACTCCGGCGGCGCGGGGCAGTACCGCGGCGGGCTCGGCTACGAGAAGCACATCCGGATGCTCAAGGACGCCCACTTCATGTCCATCGCCGACCGCTCGATCCTGGCCTGCTGGGGCGTGCGCGGCGGCAAGGCCGGCTCGCCGTTCCAGGTCGTCATCGACCCGGGCGGCCCCGACGAGCGCGAGGTCGACGCCCTCGCGGACGCCGAGGGGATCAAGGCCGGCCAGGTCGTGCGCATCCGTACGACGGGCGGCGGCGGCTGGGGTGACCCGCTGGCCCGCGACCCCGAGCTCGTCGTGCGCGACGTGGTGTGGCGCAAGGTCTCGGCCGAGGCCGCGCTGCGCGACTACGGCGTCGTGCTCACCGGATCGACCGAGGCCGGCGACCTGGGCTTCGACGCCGACGCGACCACGGCCGAGCGCTCCGGTCGCGCGGCCTGGAGCCGCGACGAGGACCCGTTCTTCGACCGCGGTCCCGGCTACGCCGCGCTGGCCGACGGTGCTGACTCCGCGGACGTCGACCGGATCTGAGCCGACGGTGCGCGTCGCGGTGCTCGGCGGCCACGGCAAGACCGGGCGGGCAGTGGTCGCGGCGCTCACGGCACGCGGCGCGACCGCGGTGCCGCTGGGTCGCGCGGACTGGACCGACCTCGTCGCGGCCCTCTCCGGCTTCGACGCGGCCTACGTCATCGCGCCCAACCTGCACCCGGACGAGCCGGGCTACGTCTCCGCCGTGCTCGCCGCGCTGACACGTGCGGACGTCGGTCGGGTGGTCTACCACTCGGTGGCCGCGCCCTACTCGCCCGCGATGCCGCACCACCTCGGCAAGGCACGCAGCGAGGACCTCGTGCGGCGCAGCGGTCTCGACTGGACCATCCTCCAGCCGGGCGCCTACCTCCAGAACCTCGATCTCTCCGGCCCCGTCGAGGTGCCCTACTCCCTCGACGTCCCGTTCGGCTTCCTCGACCTCGCCGACCTCGGCCGTGCCGCCGCCGCGGTGCTGACCGAGGCCGGACACGGCGGCGCGACGTACGAGCTCGCCACCCGCCTCGCGACGGTCCGCGAGCTGGCCGACGAGGCCGGCGTGGCGGTCACCGAGGTGCCGGACCCGGAGACCCACCCCTGGCTGAGCGCCATGTTCGCCTACTACGACCAGCACGGCCTGCCCGTGGGCACACGGCCGCTCGAGTGCCTCCTGGGACGCGGCTGAAGGTCGCACCTCGGCAATCGGACCCTCACAGCCCGGCGTGCTGCGCGGCCCAGACTGCCGCGGCCGCCCGTGAGGTGACGCCGAGCTTGATGCGGATGTTGGACACGTGCCGATGAACGGTGTGCGCGCTGAGCACCAGCTGACCGGCGATCTCGGTGTCGGTGAATCCGGCGGCGACGAGTCGCAGGACCTCCAGCTCGCGTGCGGTGAGGGCTACCTCCGACCCAGCGCCACGAGCTGCCTGTAGGACGTCCTGGCCACGCAGATGTGCGAGTGTCGCGTCGACCACGGACCTCGTGTCACCCAGCCACGGGAAGTGGTCGAGGCCGGGCAGTGCCAAGAGCTTCGCGTGGGGGATGTGGGCGGCGAGGTCCTCGCCGAGCGCGAACGGGATGGCCCGGTCGTCCCGGCGGTGGAGAACCAGCGTGGGGATCGCGGCCAGGGCGATCAGGACCGAGCGCGCGTCGAGGTCGTACACGTGCTGGAGCTGGACCGCAGCCTCCTCGGGTGTCCCCAGGGTGCGCTGGAGCCGCGCGAAGTGATCGCGCTCCGTCGCGCCGGCGCTCGGCATGAAGACGTCGGCCAGCACGCGTGACCCGAGCGCCCAGTGGCCTCGTACGACGTCGAGCATCGCCCTGCGCGCATCGGCGGAGGCGATGTCCGTGCCTCGCGCGTAGCCGCCGTAGAGGACCAGACCGCTCACCCGTCCGGGGCGCTCGGCCTGCAGCGCCGCCGCCGTGCCGGCGGCCACCGGAGCCCCGGAGCTCGCGCCGAACACCGCGAACGTGTCCAGGCCGATCGCGTCCACCAGCCCAGTCAGCACCGCCACCTCCTCGGCCAGCGAGCGCGGGGGTGGGCCGTCGCGGTCCACGCCACCGAGCGACCGGCCACGTCGGCGTGGCGTACTTGCTGCTCATCGTCCGGCACTCACCGAGTCTAGTGAGGATCTGCCGCACGAGAGGTGACAGCGCGGGCGGGCGTTCAGCGGGACGGTGTCGCCAACGCGCGGTCGGTGAGGTCGCGCACATGGTGTGCCCAGGAACCGTGCCGGGCTGCTCGCGCCGGGGTTGCCGAGCCGATGACGAGCGGCCGGACCAGAGCCGGCATGCCGATCCACTCCGCCGTCCGCGTGACGCAGACGTCGAACTGGGAGCCGATGGCGCGGACCAGGTCCCGGTCGCACCGGCAGCCCTGTCCCAGGAACTCCCAGGGGCCGGCCATCCGGAGCTGCCAGCGGCCGAGCCGGGTCCCGTCGGCGTGCACGTGCTCGATGAACAGGAGTCGTCCCCCCGGCGCGAGCACCCGGGCGACCTCCGACAGCGCGGCCTCCACATCCGCCACCGTGCACAGGACCATCGTGGAGACCACGGTGTCGAACCTCCCGGTCGGGAACGGCAGCTCCTCGGCCGGCGCCTCCACCACCTCCAACCCGTGGCGGAAGCCGGACCCCGCGACGCGGGCGCGCGACCGATCGGCCATCGGCAGGACCGGGTCGCTCAGCACGAGCTCCTCCACGGTCGCCGGGTAGTGGGCGAGGTTGAGGCCGGTGCCCGCACCGATCTCGAGGACCCGGCCACGTGCCTCGCTGAGGAGCGCGGCGCGCCGCTCGGCCATGCCGAGCCGCTCGCCCCTGGCCAGGACGGGGTCGTAGAGCGCCGCGCCGACGCGCTCCCACAGGGCAGCGAGCCCCGAGGGCTCCGAACGGTTGGTCGCCTTCTTGTGGGTCATGGTCCTCACTCCGTCTCGACAGCGGCTGAGGGTCCATTCCAGCGGTCAGGGGCGGGGCGAGGCATCGCGAGAACCGGCCATCTGGCGCATGGCCCGGACCGGCCATCGCTGGGTCGCCGGCGCTGGACGTCCGCGGGCGGCAGGGATGCCATGATCGGTCCGTGACCGAGCCCGGGACGACGTACGCCGCACTCGGGGAGGCCGCCTGGCGGTGGGTGCTCGACCAGGTCCGGTGGGACGACGGGCCGTGGATCCCCGAGTCGGTGCCGTACGACGGCGGGCCGCCGGACGACCGGGACAACATGCACAGCGGGATCGGCGGGCTCGCCCACGTGCTGGCGGAGATCCGTCACTCGCGGCCCTGGACCGACGAGGAGGTGGCGCTCGCGGACGCCATCGCCGAGCACGTGCGGCGCGGCCTCTGCACCGCGACGACCTACACCTACTTCGACGGCCTCGTCAGCGACATCGGGGTCCTCACCGCCCTCGAGTCGGAGGGCGTGGAGGACGCGATCACGCGGCTCGCCGAGCTCGCGACCGCGGACGGCTGGGAGCAGCCCTTCCTCAGCGTGCCGCCCTTCGCGCCGCACAGCCGGATCAGCGACGCGACGCTCGGCACGGCCGGCAACCTGCTGGGTGCCGTGTGGGCCCACCGGCACGGCGTACACGGAGCGGCCGCGCTGGCGGACCGCACCGCGGACATCCTGCTGGCCGAGGGGGAGCCGACGGAGTCCGGCACCAACTGGCGCTTCGTGCCGAGGCGCTTCATGGAGGACGTACCGGTCGAGCGGCAGCGGGAGATGCCGAACTGGTCGCACGGGCTGGCCGGCATCGCCGCCGCGCTCGCGATCGCCGGACACGGGCTCGGGCGTCCAGACCTCGTCGAGGCAGCCCGCAGCGGCGCCGAGCACCTCGTCACCCTCGGCGACACCGGTGCCGGCGGGTTCGTCGTGCCGCACACGATCCCGTCCGCACCGGACAGGGACGAGGTCACCTACACGTGGTGCCACGGCCCCACCGGCACGTCCTTGCTCTTCACCGCCCTGGAGCTGGCGGGCGTCGACGACGTCGCGGGGGAGACCCCGGCCCAGTGGCAGCGTCGCTGCCTCCACAGCATCCGTACGTCCGGGGTCCCCGCCCGCCTGCACCCCGGGTTCTGGGACAACGACGGGCGCTGCTGCGGCACCGCCGGGGTCGGCGACGTGTTCCTCGATGCCTGGCAGCGGCACGGTGTCGAGGACGACCTCGCCTTCGCCCAGGTGCTGGGGGGCGCGTTGGTCGAACGTGCTGTGGTCGACCGGGATCGGGCGTGCTGGCGGTTCACCGAGCACCGCAACGCGGAGCCGCTGCTCCCGCCGGGAGTGGGTTGGATGCAGGGGGCGGCGGGCATCGCGGCCTACCTGATGCGGCTCGCCCGCGTGCTGCGAGAGGGGCGTACGGCCCCTGCCGTGGCCCGCCTCGACACCTGGTGGAACCTGCACTGAGTGTCAGGGAGCAGGAGCAATACTTGCCAGCGAAGTGGCGCGTTGTTGGCCGAAAGTGCCGTGGGGGAGGGTGTGGGGCGACACTAGGGTCGAGCGCATGAGGGTCCTGCTCGCGCTCGGCGGAAACGCCATGACGAACGCCGACGGGCGGGCGCGCCCCGAGGACCAGATCGCGGCGGCCCAGGTGGCGATGGCAGCGGTCGCCGGCCTGCTCGAGCACGACCACGAGGTCGTCATCACCCACGGCAACGGCCCCCAGGTCGGCAACCTCCTCGTCAAGAACGAGCTGGCCGCGGGCGTCGTACCCCCGGTCCCGCTGGACTGGTGCGGCGCCCAGACCCAGGCCACGCTCGGCTTCGTCCTCATGGACGCCCTCGACAGCGAGCTGGCGGTCCGCGGGATCGACCGGCGCAGTGCCGCGGTCGTCACCCGCACGCTGGTGGACGCGGACGACGACGGCTTCACGACCCCCACCAAGCCGATCGGACGGCACCTGTCCGAGGCCGAGGCCGAGGTGCTGATCAGCCACGGCGAGAGGTGGGAGGACCGCGGCGAGAAGGGCTGGCGGCGAGTCGTCGCCTCGCCTGAGCCTCTCGAGATCATCGACGCCCCCGCCGTCCTCGCACTGATCGGGGCCGGCTTCGTCGTCATCGCCAACGGTGGCGGCGGCATCCCGCACGTACGCCGTCCCGACGGGTCGCTCGCGGGTGTCGAGGCGGTCATCGACAAGGACCTCGGTGCGGCCCTCCTCGCCGAGACGACCGAGGCCGACGTGCTCGTCATCGCCACCGACGTACCGAACGCCGTCATCCGCTACGGCGAGCCGGACGCCCAGCCGCTCGGGCGCGTGAGCGTCGCGGAGATGCGCGCGCACGCCGAGGACGGGGAGTTCGCCTCCGGCTCGATGGGACCGAAGGTGGACGCGGTGTGCCGCTTCGTCGAGGCCACCGGCCGCGTCGGCGTGATCACCAGCCTCGACCAGATCACCGCCGCAGTCGCCGGCGACGCCGGCACCGTCGTCGTACCCACCCCCTCCGGTGGTTGAGGTGCGAACGAAGCGAGCCTCGAAACCCCTCCCGAAAGGAAACTGCTGAACATGCCCAGCGCCATTGAAGTCCGCAAGGTGCCGATCCACTCGGTCGCCGACGCCTCCGAGCTCACGAAGCTGATCGACGACGGGGTGATCGCGGCCGACCGCGTGTTCGCGATCATCGGCAAGACCGAGGGCAACGGCGGCGTGAACGACTACACCCGGATCATCGCCGACCGCGCGTTCCGCGAGGCGCTGGTCGCCAAGGGGGCCGACCCCGAGCAGGTCAAGGGCGTCCCGATCGTGTGGTCGGGCGGCACCGACGGCGTCATCAGCCCCCACGCCACCATCTTCGCGACGACAGACGTCCCCGAGGACGACCCCTCGCGCGACGAGCTCCGCCTGACCGCCGGCTTCGCGATGAGCGAGCCGCTCCTGCCCGAGGAGATCGGCTACACCGCGATGATCGAGAAGGTCGCCGCCGGCGTGAAGGTCGCCATGGAGCGGGCCGGGATCACCGATCCCGCAGACGTGCACTACGTCCAGACCAAGACCCCGCTGCTGACCATCCACACCATCCGCGACGCCAAGTCGCGCGGCAAGGCCGTGTGGACCGAGCACACCCACGAGTCGATGGACCTCTCCAACGGCGCCACCGGCCTGGGCATCGCCGTCGCGCTCGGCGAGATCGACATGCCCACCGACGCCGACGTGATGCACAACCGCGAGCTCTACTCCTCGGTGGCCTCCTGCTCGTCGGGCGTCGAGCTCGACCAGGCGCAGATCGTCGTCGTCGGCAACGCCACGGGGGTCGGCGGTCGCTACCGCATCGGCCACTCGGTGATGAAGGACGCACTGGACGCCGACGGCATCTGGGAGGCCATCCGCTCGGCCGGGCTCGACCTGCCGGAGCGCCCTCGCACCAGCGACCTCGACGGCAGGCTGGTCAACGTCTTTCTCAAGTGCGAAGCCAGCCAGGACGGCACGGTCCGCGGTCGGCGCAACGCGATGCTCGACGACTCCGACGTGCACTGGCACCGCCAGATCAAGGCGTGCGTCGGTGGCGTCACGGCGGCCGTCACCGGCGACCCGGCGGTCTTCGTCTCGGTCTCCGCGGCCCACCAGGGACCGGAGGGCGGCGGCCCCGTCGCGGCCATCGTCGACCTCGGCTGACCCGATCACGGGCCGACACACGTACGCCGTCCGGCGGGCCCGGCGGGACACTGTCGGTCCGTCGTGATGGGGTGTCGTGCGTGAGCAACCCGTCCGCCCTCCAGCCGGCAGCCGTGCGCTACCGGCTGGTCCGACCCGACCGCCAGGTCGTCGTGCCGGAGCTCGACGAGCACCAGCAGCGCGTGGTCGACCACGAGGGTGGGCCGCTGCTCGTGCTGGCGGGTCCGGGGACGGGCAAGACCACGACGCTGGTCGAGGCGATCGTGGATCGGGTCGAGCACCGGGGCGCCTCGCCCGACTCCGTCCTGGCGCTCACCTTCTCCCGCAAGGCTGCCGAGCAGCTGCGCGACCGCGTCACCGCGCGCGTGGGTCGCACCACGTCCGCCGGGTCCTGCTCGACGTTCCACTCGTTCGCCTACGCGCTGGTGAGGAAGTACGCCCCCGCCGAGCTCTACGAAGGCGCGATCCGCCTGCTGTCGGCACCGGAGGCCGACGTGGTGCTGCGCGAGCTGCTCGACGACAACCCCGAGTCCGTGGTGTGGCCCGACCAGCTGCGCCGCGCGGTGGGCACCTTCGGGTTCGTCCGCGAGGTGCAGGCGGTGCTGGCACGGGCACGCGAGAAGGGACTCGACCCGGCGGGCCTGCGCAGCCTCGGTCTGGAGCACGACCTGCCGGAGCTCGTGTCGGCCGGCCTCTTCATGGAGCAGTACCTCACGATCCTCGACAACCTCGGCGCCACCGACTACTCCGACCTGATCCGCCGCGCGGTGATCGAGGCCGAGGCCCACCGCGACGAGCTGCGTGCCCGCTGGACCCACGTGTTCGTGGACGAGTACCAGGACACCGACCCGGGCCAGGTGGCCCTCCTGCGAGCCCTGGCCGGCGACGGGCGCAACCTGACGGTGGTCGGTGACCCCCACCAGTCCATCTACGGCTTCCGCGGTGCCGACGTCCGCGGCATCCTCGACTTCCCCACGAGCTTCCCGACCGCTGACGGGCGGCCGGCCCCGACCGTGGTGCTGCGGCGCACCCGTCGGTTCGGTCCGCGCCTGATGCTGGCCGCAGGCCGCGTCGCGGGCCGGCTCACGCTGACCGGCTCCATCGCCGCGGAGGCACGCGAGGAGTTCCTCTCCCCGGAGGCGGTGCCGGGGCCGCACGGGGACGGCCGCGTGGAGGTCGTCACCTACGACACCGAGCGCGCCGAGGCCGAGCGGCTGGCCGACCTGCTGCGCAGGGCGCACCTCGAGGACGGCATCGCGTGGGACCGGATGGCCGTGCTGGTGCGCTCCGGCCGCACCAGCATCCCGCCCCTGCGCCGGGCGCTGGCCGCCGCGGGAGTCCCGGTCGAGGTGGCCTCCGACGACCTGCCGCTGGTGCGCGACCCCGCCGTCCTTCCCCTCCTCGACGCGCTGCGCGCCGTGGTCAACCTCGACAACGACGACCCCGACTCGCCCGACTTCCTCGACCCGGGCCGGATCGAGTCGTTGCTCCTGTCGCCGCTCGGGGGCCTCGACGCGTCCGACCTGCGTGCCCTCGTCCGCCGCCTGCGCATCCGGGAGAAGGAGCAGCCGGAGGCGAGTGCCCGTCGCACGTCCCGTGAGCTGCTGCGGCTCTCCGTGGTCGAGCCGGGCTTCCTCGACGGGCTCGAGGGTCCCGACGTCGAGCGGGCCGGTGCCCTGGCGGCCCTGCTGCGCGAAGGGGCGCGGATGCTGGCCGACCGGGCCGGGGTCGAGGACGTCCTGTGGCACCTGTGGTCGACCACGTCCTGGCCGCAGCGGCTGCGCCGCCAGGTCGACCAGGGGGGAGCGGGTGCCCGGCGCGCCCACCGCGACCTCGACGCCATCGTCGCGCTCTTCGAGCTCGCCTCCCGGGCGGTCGACCAGCGCGATCACGTCGGTGTCGCCGCGTTCTTCGCCAGCCTCGTCGCCCAGCAGCTGCCGGCCGACACCCTCGCCGAGCGGGGCGTACGGGGCGCGGCGGTCCGGCTGCTCACCGCCCACCGCTCCAAGGGGCTCGAGTGGGACCTCGTCGTCGTCGCGCACGTCCAGCAGGAGGGCTGGCCCGACCTGCGCCGGCGAGCGACGCTGCTGGGCGCCGACCGGATCGGCGTCGACGGCTCCGGCCACCCCGACCTCGTCCCACCCGTCACCACCCGCGCCCTCCTGATGGAGGAGCGCCGCCTGTTCTACGTCGCCTGCACCCGTGCCCGCCGCCGGCTGGTGGTGAGCGCGGTGCGCTCGCCCGAGGACGACGGGGAGCAGCCGTCGCGGTTCCTCGAGGAGCTCGGCGTCACGATCGAGCACCAGGACGGCCGGCCGCCTCGCCCGCTGTCGCTCGGGGGTCTGGTGGCCGAGCTGCGCCGCACCGCCGCGGACCCCGAGGTCTCGACGCCGATGCGGGAGGCGGCGGCCCGTCGGCTCGCAGCCCTCGCGGCCGAGGAGGTGGACGGCCGCCAGCTGGTGCCCTCCGCCGACCCCTCCACGTGGTGGGGCACCCGCAGCGCCACCCGGTCCGTCGAGCCGATCCGCGCCCCGGAGCGGCCGGTCCCGATCTCGGCCAGCATGCTCGAGTCGATCCTCGTCTGCCCGGCGCAGTGGTTCCTCGAGCGCGAGGCCGGCGGCGTCTCCGCCGTGCACCAGTCGGCCAACCTGGGCCAGGTCCTGCACGCCCTCGCCGAGCGCGTCGCCGGCGGTGACCTCCCCGCCGAGGTCGAGCCGCTGATGGCGGAGGTGGAGGCGATCTGGGACCGGCTGGCCTTCCGCACGCCGTGGTCCCGCCAGCGCGAGCTCGCCCGGATCCGCAAGGCGGTGGCCCGGTTCGTGCAGTGGCACCTCGACAACCCCCGCGAGGTCCTCGGCGCCGAGCAGCGCTTCCAGAGCGTCGTCGACGTCGACGGCGTCCCCGTCCTGCTGACCGGGTTCGCCGACCGGCTCGAGATCGACGACGCCGGGCGGGTGGTGGTCGTGGACTTCAAGAGCGCCCGCACCCCGCCGTCCGGCCCGGCCGTCGCGGCCAACCTCCAGCTCGCGCTCTACCAGTACGCCGTCGACGCCGGGGCCCTCGACGACGCGGCCGGCCGGTCGGTCAGCTCGGGTGGTGCCGAGCTCGTCCAGCTGGGCATCGACGACGACTCCGCGGACGCCAGGGTGCAGGGCCAGCCGGCGCACGCCGACGACGGTCCCGAACGTGCCGTGCTGCGCGCCGGACTGGCCCGCGCGGCGGCGCTGGTGCGTGACGAGACCTTCCCGGCCACCTCGGGACCGCACTGCCGCGACTGCACGTTCGTCGCCATCTGCCCGGCCAGGGGCGCGGGGAGCGTGACCGTCCAGTGACCGAGCAGACCGAGCAGACCGAGCAGACCCAGCAGGTCCAGCCGATCCGGATCGACACGCCCGCGGACCTCGCCGCGCTGATGGGCGGTCACGCCCCCAGCGACGAGCAATGGGCGGCGATCACCTCACCGCTGCGCCCCACGGTCGTGGTGGCGGGGGCCGGCAGTGGCAAGACCACCCTCATGGCGCAGCGCGTCGTGTGGCTGGTGGCGACCGGGAAGGTCCGCCCCGAGGAGGTGCTCGGCCTGACCTTCACGACCAAGGCCGCGGCCGAGCTGCGCCACCGGGTCACCGCGGCGCTCGGTGCGGCCGGGCTGCTCGACCGCTCGGTCGTCGCGGAGGGCGAGGACGTGCTCGAGCCCACGGTCGCGACCTACCACGCCTATGCCGCGACGTTGCTGACCGACCATGGCCTGCGCATCGGCCACGAGCCCGACACCCGCGTGGTCTCCGATGCCTCCCGCTACCAGCTCGGCGCGCGCGTCATCGAGCGCTTCACGGGCCACATCGAGCTGCTGACCGATCACCCGGCCACCGCCATCCAGAACCTCCTCGCCCTCGACGGGTCGATGAGCGAGCACCTCGTCGACGAGGACGACGTCCGCCGCTTCGACGCCGAGGCGCGCCGCGGCTTCGAGCGCGCGATCGAGGAGGAGCAGGCGGGCAAGGCCCGCAAGACCTACCTCGAGCCGCCCGCGAAGGCGATCCACGCGATCGACCGGCGTGCCGAGCTGCTCCAGCTGGTCAGTGGCTACCGTCGGCTCAAGGCCGACCTCGGGTTGATGGACTTCGGCGACCAGATCGCGCTGGCCGCCCGGCTCGTGGACGACCAGCCGGAGGTGGGCGAGCTCGAGCGGGCGCGCTTCAAGGTCGTGCTGCTCGACGAATACCAGGACACGTCCGTCGCCCAGGCGACCATGCTGTCCCGGCTCTTCTCCGGACCCGACCCCGACCACGGCCTGGGCCACCCGGTCATGGCGGTCGGTGACCCCAACCAGGCGATCTACGGCTGGCGCGGTGCCTCGGTGTCCAACATCCTCAACTTCGCCGACACGTTCCCCGCCTCCGACGGCGAGCCGGGTCGCCTGCCGCTGACGGTCAACCGCCGCTCCGACCGCCGCATCCTCGACGTCGCCAACCGGCTCGCCGAGCCGCTGCTCGCGGCCTACGGCGACAAGGTCGCCCGGCTCCGCGCCGCCGACATCGCGGGCGAGGGACACGTCGAGGCCCACGTCCACGAGCGCGCCGTCGACGAGCTGGCCTGGCTGGCCGGGGCGGTCCAGCAGGTCCACGACGCCGGCACCGACTGGTCCGAGGTGGGCGTGCTGAGCCGCGACAACGCGCAGGCGGAGGAGGTCTACGACGCCCTCACGTCGGCCGGGATCCCGGTCGAGATCGTCGGTCTCTCGGGCCTGATCCGCCTTCCCGAGGTGGCCGAGGTGGTCGCCACCCTGACCCTCCTCCACGACGTCACCGCCAACGCCTCGATGCTCACCCTGCTCACCGGGCCGCGCTGGGCGCTCGGACCGCGCGACCTGAGGCTCCTGGCCCTGCGGGCCGCCGAGATCACCGGCGTCCGCGGACGCAAGGAGGCCGCGTCCATCGCCGACCAGCTCCTGCAGATCGCCGACGGCATCGACGCCGCCGAGCTGCCCGCGCTGAGCGACGCCGTGGAGTCGCCCGGCGACGCGGCCTACTCGCCGGAGGCCCTCGAGCGCTGCGCCCTCCTGGCCGCCGAGCTGCGGCGGCTGCGCGCCCACGTGGGGGACCCGCTCCTCGACGTGGTCCGGCGCATCATCGACACGACCGGGGTCGACGTCGAGCTCGCGTCGGCGACCTCACCTGCGGCCGCCGCGCGCCGCGACAACCTCGATCTGTTCGTCAAGGCCGTGGCGGAGTTCCAGTCGGTCGACGGCGACGTGACGCTTCCTGCCCTGCTGGCCTACCTCACCGCGGAGGACGACCAGGGCAACGGCCTCGACGTCGCCACCCCGACCGCCGCCGACTCGGTCAAGCTGCTCACGGTCCACCGCGCCAAGGGCCTGGAGTGGTCGTCGGTCTTCTGCGTGGGCGTGGGGGAGAGCCGCTTCCCCAGCAACCGGTCGCGCACCCTGTGGACGTCCTCGCCTGCGGTGCTGCCTGCCCCGCTGCGCGGCGACCGGGTCGACCAGCCGCAGCTGGCCGGACACGACAAGGCCGCCCTCGACGCCTACCGCGCCGCCACCCGCGCCCACGACGCGGAGGAGGAGCTGCGGCTGGGCTACGTCGCCTTCACGCGCGCCGCCCACCACCTTGCGGTGACGTCCTACGTCTGGGGCCAGCGCGCGACGGCGTTCGGCCCCTCCGCCTACCAACGAGTGGTGCGCGACCAGCTAGAGGAGTGGGGCCAGCCGGCGGAGCGCTGGCTGGAGAAGCCGACGGGCAAGGCACCCAACCCCAACGACGACGTCGATGCCTCGCGTCCCTGGCCGGTGCCGGGACCGGGTGAGGAGGCACGGCGCCGGCTCGCCGCCGCCGAGCTCGTGCGCACCGTCGACCCCACCGCACCCGACGAGGGCCTCGACGTCGTCGAGGCGGCCCGGGTGGCGGAGTGGGACGACGAGCTGGCCCAGCTGCTCACCGAGGCCCGGGCCGAGCGCGCCACGTCGGTGGACCTGCCGCTCCCGAGCAGCCTGTCCGCCACGTCGGTGGCCCGGCTGCGCGACGACCCGGAGGGCTTCGCCCGCGAGCTGGCGCGTCCGATGCCGCGGCCTCCGGCGCCGGCCGCACGGTTCGGCACTGCCTTCCACGCGTGGGTCGAGGACCGGTTCGGCCAGCAGGCCCTGATCGAGCCCGACGAGCTGCCGGGGCGGGCCGACGCGGGCATCGACGACGAGGCCGACCTCGGTGAGGTGGTCAAGCGTTTCGAGGACGGGCCGTTCGGTGACCGAGCCCCCCACGCGGTCGAGGCGCCCTTCGCACTGGTCCTCGCCGGCCAGGTGGTGCGCGGCCGCATCGACGCGGTCTACGCCGAGCCCGACGAGTCGGGAGGCGGCTACCTCGTCGTGGACTGGAAGACAAGCCGGCACGAGACCGCCGACCCGCTCCAGCTCGCCCTCTACCGGCTGGCCTGGTCGGAGCTCACCGGCACGCCCCTGGCGCGAGTGCGAGCCGCCTTCCACTACGTCCGGTCGGGTCGCACGGTCGAGCTGGACGATCTTCCCGACCGGGAAGGACTGGAGGAGATCCTCAGCGCGGCGCCCCGACAGGCCGGGCCAGCGCGGCCGTGAGCGCGATGTCGACCATCTCGCCGAAGGTCTGCTCACGCTCCAGCGAGGTGGTCTCCTCTCCGGTCACGATGTGGTCGGAGACCGTGCAGATCGCGAGAGCCTTGCGCCCGTGCTTCGCGGCGAGCGTGTAGAGCGCGCTCGCCTCCATCTCGACCGCCAGCACGCCGTACTTCACCATCTCGCCCAGGAGCTCGGGCCGGGCCGGGTAGAACGAGTCGCTGGAGAAGATCAGGCCGACGTGGAAGGGCGAGCCACCCTCGCGTGTCTCGGCCGCCTCGACGGCCCCGCGCAGCAGGCCGAAGTCGGCCACGGGGGCGTAGTCGATGCCGTGGAAGGCGATCCGGTTCATCGAGGAGTCGGTGCACGCACCGGACGCGATGATGACGTCGCGCACGCCCACGTCCGCCGTGACCGCTCCGCACGAGCCGACGCGCACGATCGAGGCGACGTCGTAGTCCGTGAACAGCTCGTTGACGTAGATCGACATCGACGGCTGGCCCATCCCCGAGCCCTGGACGGAGACCGGGTGGCCGTTCCACGTGCCGGTGAAGCCGTACATCCCGCGGACCTCGCTGTAGCACCGGGCGTCGTCGAGGAAGGTCTCCGCGATCCACTTCGCCCGCAGCGGGTCGCCGGGGAGCAGGACGGTGGGGGCGATGTCGCCGGGCTGGGCGGCGATATGGGTGCTCACGGCGCCCAGCCTAGGGCCACGAGCACCGGCGCCTGAGTGCCGTAGGGCCGCCGCTAGCCTGACGGTGTGGCCTCAGAACGTCCCCTCCCGCACGTCGCGCTCTCCGCTCACGCCCACAACCGGCTGGGCCTCCAGCGCACCGACGACGCGTGGCTCGACGAGCGGTGGGCCGACCCGGCCACGCGGGTGCTCGTCGTCGCCGGCAACCGGCTCCGGCCGGTCGACGGAGCCGTCGAGTGGGTCGCACCGGAGGCCGCCCCGCAGGGGCGGCGGATCCTGCTGGGAGACCAGGCCGGGGTGGTCCACCTGGCCGTGGTCCTCGCCGCGGAGGACGCGCCGGGCAGCCCGGACGAGTGGGTGCCGCTGAGGAACGTCCTGCCCTTCCTCGCCGAGTCCGCGCCCGACCAGGCGCCGTTGCTCTTCCACGCCATCGGCCTGGCGGAGTGGCACCACGCCACCCGGTTCTGCCCGCGCTGCGGGGGCACCCTGGAGAGCCGCGCGGCGGGTCACGAGCTGCGCTGCACGCGGTGCGACCGGGCACAGTTCCCGCGCACCGACCCGGCGGTGATCATGGCGATCACGATCGGGGAAGGCGATGACGAGGCCATCCTGCTGGGCCGCAACGGCGCGTGGCCTCCGGGACGCTGGTCGACCCTGGCCGGGTTCTGCGAGCCGGGGGAGACGCTCGAGGACGCCGTACGCCGTGAGGTCGACGAGGAGGTCGGCGTCCGGGTGGCGGAGGTCAGCTACTTCGGGAGCCAGCCGTGGCCGCTGCCGTCCAGCCTGATGCTGGGCTTCACCGGGCGCGCCGTCACCACCGGCATCGACGTGGACGGAGCCGAGATCGAGGAGGCACGGTGGTGGACCCGCGCGGAGTTCGAGGCCGCCGCCAGGTCTGGGGAGCTGGTCGTGCCGCGGGGCGTCTCGATCTCCTCGTCGCTCATCGAGAGCTGGTTCGGGCGTCCCCTCGACGGGCCGGGCTGGGGCTGAGGACTGCCCCCACGCGGTCAGTCGCAGTTGTCGCAGATGCCGGTCGCGGGGACCGCGATGAAGCAGCGCGGGCAGAGGGTGTCGGGCTTGTCGCTCGCGGCGACTCGAGTCGGGCGGGGCGTCCCGGTGTTGCGGCCAGCGGCCGGACGCGTGCGGGACGTGCTCGACCGCGTGCTCGGCCGCGTTCCGGGCACGCGCTCGGCCGGCGGGGTCTCGTCACGGATCTCGAAGCCGAGACGCGTCAGGGCCTTGCTGGCGCCTGCCGAACCTCCGGGGATGTCGGCGGGGGTCAGGGTGCGACCCGTGGCCAGGCCGTGCGCGATGCCGGCGATCGCGGCAGCGTCGTACTCGCGTCCGAGGTGCAGGAGGACGTGGGTGGAGACACCTCCACGCACGAGCATGTAGTTGGCCCCGCCCGCCGCGTCCCAGGTCTCTATCGCGGTGAGGACGTGGTCACGGTCGATCGAGTTCAGCAGGGACACGACAGAAGGCTAACCCCGAGCCGTTGCGGCGCTCAGGCCAGGCTCACGAAACCGCCACGAGCTTCGCCTTCACCTGCGCCACCGAGGGGTTGGTCAGGGTCGTCCCATCGGCGAAGAGCAGCGTGGGCACGGTCTGGTTGCCACCGTTGGCCTGCTCCACGGTGAACGCGGCGTCGGGCTGCTGCTCGATGTCGACGATCGAGAACTCGATGCCCTCGCGGTCGAGCTGGCTCTTGAGGCGGTGGCAGTAGCCACACCAGGGCGTGGTGAACATCGTGAAGCTCATGGGAGGGAGTGTCCCCTTCGGCGTCTAGGCTGAGGAAAGGTGGTGACGAACACCCACTTCAACCACGACCTCGCAGGAGATGTTCCTTTGCTCGAAGCGCTCGATCCCGAGCAGCGACAGGTCGCCGAGGCGCTGCGAGGTCCGGTCCGGGTGCTCGCAGGGGCAGGCACGGGCAAGACGCGCGCCGTCACCCACCGGATCGCCCACGGTGTGGCGACGGGGGTCTACGCGCCGACCGAGGTGCTGGCGCTGTCGTTCACGACCCGCGCAGCGGGGGAGATGCGCGAGCGGCTGCGGTCGCTGGGCTCCCCGGGCGTCCAGGCCCGGACGTTCCACTCCGCGGCGCTGCGCCAGCTGAGGTTCTTCTGGCCGCGGGTCCACCAGCGCGACCTCCCTGAGCTGACCGAGTCCAAGCTCGGCATGCTCGCGCTCGCCGCGCGGCGCCAGCGGCTCGGCGTCGACCAGGCGACCCTGCGCGACCTGGCCAGCGAGATCGAGTGGGCCAAGGTGTCCAACGTCGGCCCCGACACCTATCCCGCCCTCGCCCGCTCCCGGGGCCGCACCGTCTCGGGCCTCGAGCCGGAGGTCGTCGCCCGCGCCTTCGACGCCTACGAGGAGGTCAAGCGCGGCCAGGGACGCATGGACATGGAGGACGTGCTGCTGTTCGCAGCCGGCCTGCTGGCCGACAACGAGGCCGTGGCCGCCCAGGTGCGCCGGCAGTACAAGTGGTTCGTCGTCGACGAGTTCCAGGACGTCTCCCCCCTCCAGAGCGCGCTCCTCGACCTCTGGCTCGGCGGTCGCGACGAGCTCTGCGTCGTCGGTGACCCGGCCCAGACGATCTACTCCTTCGCCGGGGCCGACGCCCGTTACCTCCGCGAGTTCACCCAGCGCTTCCCATCGGCCACGAGCGTGGAGCTGGTCCGCAACTACCGCTCGACCCCCGAGGTCGTCGCGGGTGCCAACCGGCTCCTGACCGGCACGCCCAGCAAGGGCGTCGACCTCGTCGCCCAGCGTCCGTCGGGCGACAAGATCAGCTTCCGCGAGGCCACCGACGAGGTGGCCGAGGCCGACGCCGTCGCCGACCGGCTGGCGGCCCTCCGCGCGCAGGGCACTCCCGCCAGCAAGATGGCGGTGCTGCTGCGGATCAACGCGCAGTCCGAGCGCTTCGAGGAGGCGCTGGCTGCCCGCGGCATCCCCTACGTCGTACGCGGCGCGGCCAGGTTCTTCGACCGCGCCGAGGTGCGGCAGGCGATCACCCTCGTTCGTGGTGCGGCACGCGGCGGCGAGGCGACGGGTCCGGTCGCCGACGCGGTGGTGGCGGTGCTGTCCCAGATGGGCCACTCGACGCAGCCTCCCGAGGGGAGGGGAGAGGTCCGCAACCGATGGGAGTCGCTCCAGGCGCTGGTGGACCTCGCGGCAGACTTCGCCCGCGAGCATCCCGAGGCCGGCCTCGGCGACTTCGTCGACGACCTGGACCGGCGGCAGGGCGAGCAGCATGCCCCCGTCGCCGACGCGGTCACGCTCGCCACCATCCACTCGGCCAAGGGCCTGGAGTGGGACGCCGTCTTCGTGGCCGGCATGCACGAGAAGATGATGCCGATCTCCCAGGCGCGCACCCCCGCGCAGATCGAGGAGGAACGGCGGCTGCTCTACGTCGCGATGACCCGCGCCCGCGACGAGCTCACGGTCTCGTGGGCGAGCGCGCGAGAGCCCGGCGGCCGCCCCAACCGGGGGAGCTCCCCGTTCCTGGCGCCGCTGCTCGACGGCGTACCCGGTGTGTCGGGGCAGCGGCGTGAGCGCAGCAAGCGCAACCGCGCAGCCCTGCACTGCCGCGAGTGCAGTCGCCCGCTGTCCAACGCGCGCGAGAAGAAGACCGGCAGGTGCGCCGACTGCCCGGCGTCCTACGACGAGGCTCTCTTCGAGCGGCTGCGGGAGTGGCGCCTGGCGCGGGCCGCGCAGGACAGCGTGCCCGCCTTCGTGATCTTCACCGATGCGACCCTCCAGCTGATCGCCGAGCACGCGCCGGCAGACGAGCCGGGACTGCGCGCGATCAGTGGGGTGGGCCCCAGCAAGCTCACCAAGTACGGCGCCGAGGTGCTCGCCCTCGTCGCCGAGAGGTCTGGACCGCTGCGAGTGCCGAAAGAAGCATGATCTGAGCGTCCGCGTGCGCCTTCAGGATGAATCCCGCAAGAAAATCACGTAATACCCATAAAATGGTTTGCCCCTGACGTTGGTCAGGCCTTAGCGTTCTGCTCACAACAACCCACGCGCAACGGGATCGCTGACAACGATCCGCGCTCGATGCCCCGAAGGAGGTGGCCCGCAATGGAGATCTACACGAAGACGATGACGGCTTGGACGCCGTCCTTCGGCATGCCCACCCTCGGCCGCCCCTGCGCGCACTCGCGCGTCCTCGGCGCTGGCGTGGTGGCTGTCCAGGGCGACGCCGCCGCCATCGTTCGCATCAAGGGCGATTTCCCCGGTTCTCCCGCCTGGAGTCCGTCGAGCTAGGTCTACACCTCTCATCGGCAGCCTCCAGGCCGCGGAACCCACACCGGGATCCGCGGCCTTTCTGTTTGTCCATACCCGCGATCAGGTCAACGAGTAGGAGGTGAAAAACATGACCATCAGTGAACTCGTTCGCACTGCTGTCGACGTGAGGAACCAGAGCAACGTCCAGGTGGAGCCCCAGGCACCCCTGGGAGCCCTGCACGACGCAGCCGCCGGAGTGGATGAGGAGCTGCTGCCCTGCCGCGTCTTCGACGCAGAGCTGTGGTTTGCCGAGTCCCCCGCGGACGTGGAGCACGCCAAGGCCCTGTGCACGGACTGCCCGGTGCGGGCGATGTGCCTCGACGGAGCCCTCGAGCGGCGTGAGCCGTGGGGCGTCTGGGGAGGCGAGCTCTTCCTCCAGGGCGTGGTGATCCCGCGCAAGCGGCCGCGAGGCCGGCCCCGCAAGTCCGAGCAGACCGCCGTACATGCCGGACAGAACGAGGACGGGGCCGCCGCGTAGGCGCCACCGCGTAACTCATCTCCTCCAAGGAACTACAGGAACACAACCTCCATGAAGACCTACCGAAACGGACGCAACGACATGAATCTCATGCATGAAGAACTCGCACGCGCGCAAATGACCGCGCGCCTGGGAGAGGCGCAAGCACTGCGACGCGGCCACCACCTGGCCATGGCCCGTCGGATGAGCCGCAAGGCCGAGCTGGCCGCGCAGCAGGCGCGTCTCGCCCTCGCCCGCGCGATCTGACGAGTCTGATCCACGGGGCTCTCGCCCTGATCGCGGGTGAGCAAGACCACGAGCCGGTACGTCGTCACGGAGGCGACGTACCGGCTCGTGGCGATTTCGCAGGAGTAGCCTCGACGGCGTGAGCGACATCGTCACGTGCGACTTCTGCGGCACGCAGGCGCCCGAGGGCGAGACCTTGACCTGGACGGTCGCGGTCGAGAACGGACGGCAGCGGGCGTTCTGCGACACCTGCTCGCGCACCCACCTGCGGGCCATGGAGAGCAAGCTCGACAGCGAGTGGTGGTGAGCGCCCTGCCGACGCGCTCCCGGGCCCGTGCTCAGGCGGTGTCGAACCAGGCGCAGCCGCAGTAGGGGTGCCGCTGCCACCGACGGGACCGGGGGACCGGGTCGTGGTCGAAGAGCCACGACGTGAGCCACGAGTGCGGGGTCTCGCCGCGGGCCCAGGCACCCAGGTCTCGGGCCGCTGCTCCGGCGGCCAGGGACAGCAGCGGTCGGGGCGGCCGTCCGGACCGCGCCAGGTGGCCCTCGTCGAGCACCGCGGCTGCCACGCACCGCGCACACGGCCCGACGCCGGGCGCGGCCCACGGCCCCACCTCGACGGCGTACGGCCGGACGCCGACCAGGAGGTGGGGGAGCGAGGAGACGCTCCAGTCGTCGACTGTGGCCGAGACGAGACGGCCCGGCGCGACGCTGATGCCCACGGGAGCATGCGGGTCGACCTCGACCCCGGCGGCGCCGAGAGCCGCGAGCACGGGCGCGCGCCACGCCTCGGGACAGTCGAGCTGGGCGCGCAGCGCGAGCTCGTACGTCTGGTCCCTCATGCGGCATGACGGTGCCACGCGGCGTGGGGCCGCGGCGCGCCCTCCACAGGGCAATGCGGGGAAATGCGAGCAGCGGCGCCACCCGCAGGTGACGCCGCCGCTGTCAGCTCAATGGCTGGGGCTCACGCCTTGCCGAGAATGCGGTTCAGGTTGGTGCCACAGACCGGGCAGACGCCCTTGGCCATCTTGGTGCCCTTGTCGTTGACCCTGATCTCGCCCTCCGCCTCGCGCTTCTCCTTGCACTTGACGCAGTAGAACTCACCGCTCCAGGTCTCCGCCATGACGGCCTCCTTGCTTGTTCCTTCTTGGTCGTCGCGACGGGGTTGTCGTGGGGGAAGCCCGCCGGGGAGCACAGGCGGTTGCCAGCGCTCCGCGGACGACCCTACGCCACGCGTGGCTCACGCTCACGCACCACACGCGCTGAGCGTGAAACCGGCTGATCGGCTGTGCTGCCAGATCAGTACCCTCACCCCATGGCTGACCTCACCCACCTGCGCCTCGAGCGCCCCTCGGAAGGGGTCGCCCTGCTGACCCTCGACAACCCCGGCATGCGCAACGCGATGAGCGACGAGATGACCTCGTCCTGGGTCGCGGCGATCGACGAGCTGGCTGCCGACACGTCCCTCCGGGCCGTCGTCGTCACGGGGGAGGGCAGCGCGTTCTGCTCGGGGGGCAACACCTCGTGGATCGCGAGCGAGCCCGACGCGAGCGTGGACCAGCTCCGCACCCGCATGCTGCCGTTCTACCGGGCGTGGCTCTCGATCCGCCGGCTCGAGGTGCCGACCATCGCAGCCGTCAACGGCCACGCCATCGGTGCTGGTCTGTGCCTCGCGCTCGCCTGCGACATCCGGTACGCCGCCGCCGGCGCCAGGCTGGGCATGCCGTTCAACAAGCTCGGCATGCATGCCGGCATGGCCGGCACGTGGCTCCTGCCCAACGTGGTCGGGCCCGCGCACGCGCGCGACCTGCTCCTCACCGGCCGCGTCGTGGAGGCCGACGAGGCGCTGCGCCTGGGCCTGGTCTCCCGCGTGGTGGAGCCGGACGGGTTCCTCGACGACGTGCTCGCGACCGCGGCCGGCATCGCGGCCACCGCGCCGATCGCGAGCCGGCTCACCAAGATCGCGCTGGCCGACGGAGGACACGCCGACTTCGAGTCGGCCCTGCAGTGGGAGGCGCTCGCCCAGCCGCTGACGTTGGCGACCGCCGACCTCCAGGAGGGGATCGCCGCGGCCCGCGAGAAGCGGGCCCCGGAGTTCCGCGGGAGATGACCGAGACGAAAGTGGCCCCACAGCCTTCGACGCCTGCCTTCCCCTGCTGACGTCGAAGAGCCGTGGGGCCCTTCCTGGCACACGCTAGGAGCAGTCCGGCCTGGGGTCAACGGGTGTGCTGCACACCTGTGGGCGTCGGACGCGGCGCCGCGTCGTACTGTGCGGGGGGACCAGGCGGGACCAGGCCGGACCAGGGGGCCGACAGGTCGGGGGCCGGCGAGGAGGAGGAGACGTTGAGCGAGACCACGTCGTCGGGCGAGGTGCGCGGGCCGGTCGCGACACTGCGCAGGATCGCCTTCCTGATGGAGCGCCAGCGCGAGGAGACCCGCCGTATCGAGGCGTTCCGCAACGCGGCGCGCACGATCCTGCCGCTGCCCGAGGACGAGGTACGCCAGCGCGCCGAGGCAGGCACGCTCACCCAGCTCAGTGGCATCGGGCCCAGCACCGCGGCCGTGATCACCGACGCCTGCCGTGGCGTCGTGCCGGAGCGCCTCCTCGCGCTCGAGAGGACCGCGGGGCCGCTCGCCGACGGTGGCGCCGACCTCCGGGAGCGGTTGCGCGGCGACCTGCACTCCCACTCCGACTGGTCCGACGGCGGCTCACCGCTGGAGGAGATGGCGATGACTGCCATGGAGCTGGGCCACGACTACCTGGTGCTCACCGACCACAGTCCGCGACTCACGGTGGCCCACGGCCTGAGTGCCGCCCGATTGGCCCGTCAGCTGGAGGTCGTCGATGCGGTCAACGAGCACGTCGGTGACACCTTCACCCTGCTCAAGGGCATCGAGGTCGACATCCTCGACGACGGGTCGCTGGACCAGACCCCCGAGATGCTGGCGCAGCTCGACGTCCGCGTCGCCTCGGTCCACTCCAAGCTGAAGATGGACGCCGCCCCCATGACACGCCGGATGATCGGCGCGGTCCGCAACCCGTACACCAACGTGCTGGGCCACTGCACCGGCCGACTGGTCAGGGGCAACCGCGGCACCCGACCGCCGAGCCAGTTCGACGCCAGGGCCGTGTTCTCGGCGTGCGTCGAGGAGGGCGTGGCCGTCGAGATCAACTCGCGACCCGAGCGACGCGACCCCCCGACACCGCTGCTGGAGCTGGCCCGCGACCTCGGCTGCCTGTTCTCCATCGACTCCGACGCCCACGCCCCCGGCCAGCTCGACATGCTCGACTACGGCTGCACGCGGGCGGCCGAGGCCGGCATCGACCCCGACCGGATCGTCAACACGTGGGAACGCGACCGGCTGCTGGAGTGGGCGGCGGCGCGGCTCTGATCCGCGCGCGCCGCGAGGTGGGTGTGGGTGGTGGCGGCTAGGTTCGAGTCATGAGCTCGTCGCCCCAGGCCCCGCCCGAGGTGGAGGTGCGTCGCTCGCGCAGACGCCGGCGCACGGTCTCGGCCTATCGCGACGGTGAGCGGATCGTGGTGCTCATCCCGGCGACGATGAGCAAGCGCGACGAGGCGACCTGGGTCGCCGACATGGTCGCGCGCATCGAGCGCCAGGAGCGTCGCAAGCTGCGCTCCGACGACGAGCTCGTCGCGCGCGCCACCAAGCTCAACGACCTCTACCTCGGTGGCCTCGCCGTGCCGGCCTCGGTGCGCTGGGTGACCAACCAGAGCGCCCGTTGGGGCTCCTGCACCCCGGGCGACCGCACGATCCGGCTCAGCGACCGGCTCCAGCAGATGCCTGGCTGGGTGGTCGACTACGTCCTGGTGCACGAGCTGGCACACCTGCTCGAGCCGGGCCACACGGACGAGTTCTGGGCCTGGGTGGATCGCTACCCGAAGGCGGAGAAGGCGAAGGGCTACCTCGAGGGATACTCGACGGCCGCCCGCCTCGAGCCACCGCCCGGGATGGAGGCCGACCCCGAGGACCTCAGTGGTGGCCAGCTGACCTGAGGGCTCGGCGTCGCCGGGGTAGTGTCCTGTCCACCTTTTCTCGAGGTGTGTCCTTCGGGTCACGCCTTCTCGGTCGAGCATTGAGGAACCGGCATGCCAGCACCACAGCCCGAACGGCGCCAGCTGCTCAAGGCAGGGGCACTCGTCTGGACCGCACCGGTCATCGCGGTCGCGAGCGCTGCGCCGGCGTACGCCACGTCCGCGAGCAACCTGTCGACCAGCACCGTCACGGTGAGGTCACCCCAGAAGCCGATCGCGGTCGACACCGTGATCAGGAACAGCGGGACCGGTCCCACGACGGCCCTGAAGGTCACGGTCACGGCCCCGAACGCCGTGTCGGCCACCCAAGTGGCGCCTGATGGTTGGACGGTTCAGGTCACCGGCCCGAGCACCGTGGTGTTCACTGCGGCCGACCAGCTGCCGGGCAACACCAACCTGGCAGCCAGCTTCGTCGTCGAGCGTGGGAACAACGGTGCCGGCACGGTCACCGTCGTGATCGACCCCGGTGGTGGCGGCCTCGCCACCACGCAGTCCTTCACGATCTGACGCCTCAGCCCCGCAGCCGCTGCACGGCGTCCCGGATCAGCCGCTGCATGTCGGGGTAGATCTCCGGCAGCGCGTCGACCGGCCACCAGCGCACGTCGAGCGACTCCTCGCTGACCCGGTGGCCGGCGTCGCGCTCCGCTGTGGCGAGGAAGCGGACGTCCAGGTGGTGCACCGTCGTCCCCGGGGAGCAGAACTCCACCGCGTGCTCGTCGAGGTTGAGCGGCACCGGGTCGAAGTCGAGCTCGGTCAGACCTGACTCCTCGTGCGCCTCCCGGAGCGCCACGCCGGCCACAGTGGTGTCGCCGGGCTCGCAGTGACCGCCGAAGGCGAACCATCCGTCCGCCTTGCGATGGTGGTTGAGCAGCACGGCATCGGCCGCCGGGGTGAGCACGATGGTTCCCGCGGTCAGGTGGTCGGGAAGGCACTCCCGGGTCATCCCGGTCGGGAAGGCGTCCAGGTGCGCCAGGAACCTCGTCCGCAGCTCGGCGTCGCGCGCGCTCGGCGGCGCCCACCCCGACAGCAGCGTCCGGGCGTCGTCCCGAAGGGTCACTCGGAGGGCCGGCCGTCCGTGCCGTCGCCACCGTCGAGCAGGTCGCGCAGGCCGGCGTCGAACTCCTCGGCCGACATCTCGCCCGGCGCGGTCGAGTCCTCACGGAAGCCCAGCGGGTCGTCGAGATCGGCAGCGGTCGGCAGCAGGTGCGGCGACATCCACACGCCGTCGCGCGCCTCGGCGCCCTGCCGCGTTCGCAGGGAGCCCCACAGGGTCGAGGCATCGCGCAGCCGACGCGGCCGAAGCTCGAGGCCGACCAGGGTGGCGAAGGTCTGCTCGGCCGGCCCGCCGGCGGCACGGCGACGGCGTACGGTCTCCTGCAGCTTGGCGGCGGCCGGCATCCGGTCGGCGGTGGCCTGGCTCACGACCTCGTCCACCCAGCCCTCCACCAGCGCGAGCGTCACCTCGAGCTTCTCCAGCGCAGCCTTCTGCGCGGGCGACGGCTCGGGATCGAAGAGCCCTCCCGACAGCGCGTCCTGCATCGCGGCGGGGTTGGCCAGGTCGAGGTCGCGCATCTTCTCCTCCATGCCGGAGGTGTCGAAGTCCATGCCGGCGCCGTACTCGGCGACCGCGCTGATCAGGTGGTCGCGCAGCCACGGCACGCCCGCGAACAGCCGCTGGTGCGCGGCCTCGCGCAGGGCGAGGTAGAGCAGGACGTCGTCCGTGGTGACGTCCGGCAGCTCCTCGGCGAACGCCGCCACATTGGTCGGCAGCAGCGCGGCCTTGCCGATCGGCCCCAGGGGGAGCCCGATGTCGGAGGCGCTCAGCACGTCACCCGCGAGGGCACCCAGTCCGCTCCCGACCTGCGAGGCCACCATCGCCCCGCTGGCCTTGCCGAGCATCGCGATCAGCGGACCGGCGAGCTGGCGCATCTCCTCGGGCATCGCCTGCCCCAGGGCCTGGGTGGCCGAGCCCGCGATCGGCTCGACGAGCACCTTCCAGACGTCGATGGTCTCCACGATCCACTCCGCGCGCGACCATGCGGCAGTCGTCGTCACGCCGGAGGGGAACTCGGTGGTGGTGTCGAGCCAGTGGTCGGCCAGGCGTACGGCGTCCGCGACCGCGCCCGACTGGGCGGGACTGATCGCGGGGTCGGGCTCCTGCGCGGCGGCGCGGCGGGCCAGGTCCTGCACCGTGTCCCAGTTGACGGGCCCGTCGTGAGGCGCGAAGAGCGACTGCATCTGCGCCATCAGCGCATTGAGGTCGGGCATGCCGCCACCGGCGCCGAACCCGCCGATCTGGGAGAAGATCTGTTCGAAGGGCGTGCCCTTGAAGGGGTTGCTGTCGTCGGGGTCCTGACCTGACGAGCCGGGGCCTCCGGGGGTGTCACTCATGCGAGCAACGTTACTCACCGTGCCCAGCCCGGCGCCTCCCGCGGACCCGACCTTTGACTCCGACCCCGACTCCGACCGCGCCTAGACTCGGACTCGTGAGTGACCCCGTGCGCCTCGTCGCCATCCGTGACACCCCGCTCGACGTGACCGAGGTCGTTGATGCGCTGGGTGACGAGGGAGCGGGTGGGCTCACCCTGTTCATCGGCCAGGTGCGCGACCACGACGGCGGCAAGGGCGTCGCGGCCCTCGACTACTCGGCCCACCCCACGGCGCTCGTCCGCCTCGAGGACGTGTGCCGGCGGGTGGCCGCGGAGCACGACGTACGCGGGGTGGCTGCGGTGCACCGGGTCGGGCCGCTGCAGATCGGCGACCTCGCTGTCGTCGTCGCCACGACAGCGGCCCACCGGGGCGACGCGTTCGCCGCGTCGCGTGCCCTGATCGACACCCTCAAGGCCGAGGTGCCCATCTGGAAGCACCAGGTCTTCGACGACCAGAGCGAGGAGTGGGTCGGCACGCCGTAGCACCTGCCGGTGCCGGGCGCCGTCCGCACCTAGGCTCGGTGTGTGGAGATCCTGCTGTGGCTCGCGCCGGCCCTCGTCGTGACGGTCGTCGCGATGGTCTGGGTCTCGTGGGTCGGCCGCGACGGACACGGCGAGATCGACCGTGACGTCGCGGTGGAGCGCCTCGGCAAGGCGCTTGCGAAGGAGCTGCCCGCCGGCACCCGTCGTACGACGTCCCCCGCGCGCGATCGCAGCACCGGCATCGCGGTGCGACCCAGCCACGGGTCTGCGTCCACGGGCGACGGCACCCGTCGCGCGTCGTAGTTGCGCGTGTTTGAGAGAGTTGCGCCATGAGTCAGCGGACCAGGGCGGGGCTGCTCGCACTGTGCCTGCTGGCCGCGCTGTGGAGCACGGCCTTCTTCGTGCCGCTGCCCTACGTCATCTACACCCCCGGGCCCACCGTCGACATGCTCGCTGAGAACGACGGCGAGGAGACCGTGCAGGTCTCGGGCCACGAGGCCTACTACGACGACGGCGAGCTCCGGATGACGACCGTCTACGTCAGCCAGCCCGAGGAGGACGTCTCGCTGCCCGAGCTCATGGCGGCCTACTTCGACCCCGACGCCGCAGTCTGGCCGCGGTCGTCCGTCTACGCCCCCGACGAGACCGACGAGTCGAGTGACCGAGAGTCCGCGGTGGCGATGGCCTCCTCCCAGGACACCGCGATCGCGGCAGCGCTGTCCGAGCTCGGCGAGGAGATCGACCCGTTCGTCGAGGTCCTCGACGTCACGCCCGGACTGCCGGCGGAGGGCAAGCTCAAGGTGCGCGACGTCCTGCTCGAGGTGGGCGGCACGGAGATCACCGACGCCCAGGACGTCGTCGACGCGGTCGATGCCGTCGAGGCGGGTGATGCGATCCCGTTCGTCGTACGCCGGGGCACGAAGGAGCTGACCGTCGAGATCACTCCGCGTCAGGTCGACGGCGACCTGCGGGTCGGCATCACCCCGGGCATCGGCTTCGACTTCCCGTTCGAGGTCAGCGTGAACATCTCCGAGGGCATCGGTGGCCCCAGTGCCGGCCTGATGATGTCCTTGGCGATCTTCGACACCCTGACGCCCGGCTCGCTGACCGACGGTGCCGACATCGCCGGCACCGGCACGATCACTCCAGCTGGAGTGGTCGGGCCCATCGGCGGCATCCAGCAGAAGATCGCCGCCGCCCGCGACGCCGGCGCCGAGCTCTTCCTCGTCCCGGCCGACAACTGTGACGGCATCGGGGGAGTGGACCCGGGGGGCATGCGACTGGCCAGGGCCACGACGATGCACCGTGCGGTCCAGACCCTTGCCGACTGGGCTGCCGACCACGACGCCGACCTTCCGACCTGCGAGGACATCGCCTCATGACGACCCAAGGCTCCGACGAGCTTCTCGACCTCCCCGAGGACCCGGCGCTGGCCGCCGCAGTGCTGGAGATCGAGGCGCACGTCGCCCAGTCCGGCTGGGACCAGCCGGCCCGCCTGTACGCCCTGGTGGACACCGCCGAGCTGATCGCCCAGGAACCGGCCCTGGCCGCGGCGATGTCGATCGATGGCCCCGGCGAGGCCGGCTCCTTCACCTCGATCGAGCAGGAGGGGCTCCCGCCGGGCCAAGCCCTCGAGGAGGCCCTCCACACCATCACGTGGCCGGGCAGCGTCGCCGGCTGCGCGGCCGTGATCGAACGGCTGGTGCTCCCGCCCGGCGTCGACGACGACATCCCCGACGACCCGACCGCCGCCGAGCTCTTCGCCCGCGAGCACCCTGACCGCCAGGAGGTCCGGATGGTGGCGGGCGTGACCCGCGCCGGGGCGTCGTACTGCGCACTCCGGCTGCGGGCCCACGACGACGAGCTCTCGGTCGTCAACGGCACCGAGCTCGTCCCCGGTCTCCTCGAACTCCTCCACGCGACGTTGCACGACACACCCGAGCAAGGGCCGGTATGAGCACTCCATTCGACAGATCCCGACCCAGCGGACCCGGTGGGGCTGGTGGACCCGGTGGTCCGGGCGGGTCGCGCCCGGTGCCGACGTCCCGGCGACCGGGTGCGCTGGTCATCACCGCGATCATCCTCATCGTCGCCTTCATGCTGCTCAGCGGCTTCGCGTCGTTCTGGACCGAGCGCCTGTGGTTCCGCTCCACCGGCTACAGCGGGGTGTTCACCACCCTGCTGCTCACCCGGGTCGGGCTCTTCCTGGTCTTCGCCGGCCTGATGGCCGCCACGGTCGCCCTGTCGATGGCCATGGCCTACCGGTTCCGACCGGTGCTGTGGCCCGGGATGCCCGGCACGGCCGACGACGGGATGGACCGCTACCGCGAGCTGCTGGTGCCCCGGATCGGCTGGGTGATCGGCGGCGCGGCAGCCGTCATGGGTCTCTTCGCCGGCGCCTCGGCGACCGGGCAGTGGCGCAACTACTCGTTGTGGCGCCACAGCCAGACCTTCGGGAGCACCGACCCCTACTTCAACAAGGACGTCGGCTTCTACGTCTTCGACCTGCCCTTCTGGCACTACGTCGTCGACTACGTGATGGCCCTGGCGGTCGTCGGCCTGATGGCCACCGTCCTGGTCAACTACCTCTTCGGCGGGATCCGCCTCTCTGCGCGGCCCGGTGAGCGCCTGACCAGTGCCGCCCAGATCCAGGTCTCGGCACTGCTGGCGTTGTTCGTGCTGGCCAAGGCGGTCGACTACTGGCTCGACCGCTTCGACCTGGTCACCGACTCGGGCTCCATCTTCACCGGCATGGGCTACACCGAGGACAAGGCCGTCCTTCCGGCCAAGGAGATCCTCGCCGGGATCGCGGTGGTCTGCGCCGTGCTGTTCCTCGCCAACATCTGGCGCCGCACGTGGCTGCTGCCATCAGTCGGTGTCGCCCTGTTCGCCCTGTCTGCGATCATCCTCGGCCTGATCGTGCCCTCGGTCGTGCAGGCCATCCAGGTCAATCCCAACGTGCCCGACCGGGAGGGCCCCTACATCAAGGCCAACATCGAGGCGACCAGGGCGGCCTACCAGCTCGACCAGATCGACGTGCGGCCCGTGGCAGGCACGGGTGTGGCGCAGGACGGTCGCCTGCAGGCGCTGGACGGCATCACCGCGGGCGTCCCGCTGGTCGACCCGCAGATCGTCAGCGAGATCTTCGAGCAGCAGCAGCAGGTCCGCGCCTACTACTCCGTGCCCGACGTGCTCGACGTGGACCGCTACGAGATCGGCGGCAAGGACCGCGCCGTGGTGCTGGGCGTCCGCGAGCTCGACCAGAGCGGCCTCGCCGAGGGCGACCAGAACTGGTCGAACCTCCACACCGCGTACACCCACGGCAACGGCATCATCGCCGCCTACGCCAACCAGCGCCCGGAGGACGACTCCGTCCAGCAGACCGGCATCCAGTGGGCCGAGGGCCAGGAGGCTGACGAGAGCGCGCTGACGGAGCTCGCCGGCACTGACGGCTACGAGACACGCGTCTACTTCGGCGAGCAGAGCCCGTCCTACAGCATCGTCGGGCTCAACCCTGACGACGGAGAGCCGAGGGAGTTCGACCTGCCCAAGGGCGACCGCAGCGACGAGGACGTCGCCACGACGTACGACGGCGACGCCGGGGTCCCAGTCGGCAACCTCGTCAACCAGCTCCTCTACGCGGTGCGCTTCAGCGAGCCCAACCTCCTGTTGTCGAGCCGGGTCCACGAGAACTCCAAGATCCTCTACGACCGCGAGCCGCGGAGGATGGTCGAGAAGGTCGCCCCGTGGCTGACGGTGGACTCGGACCCCTACCCCGCGGTGGTCGGCGACCGGATCCTGTGGATCCTCGACGGCTACACCGTCACCGACAAGTACCCCTTGTCGCAGCGGGAGTCGCTGGAGACGATGACCGACGACGCCCTCCAGGACGACGACGGTTTCCAGACCCTTCCCACGGATGAAGTCAACTACCTGCGCAACTCCGTCAAGGCGACGGTCGACGCCTACGACGGCACGGTGACGCTGTACGCGTGGGACGAGCAGGATCCGATCCTCAACGCGTGGGAAGAGGTGTTCCCCGACGTGGTCCAGGCCAAGGAGACGATCCCGGACGAGCTGGAGGAGCACCTGCGCTATCCCGAGGACCTCTTCAAGGCCCAGCGCTACCAGTTCCAGCGCTACCACGAGACGTCCGCGTCCGCCTGGTTCGAGGGCTCGAGCCGGTGGGAGGTGCCCAGCGACCCGCAGGTCGCCAGCCGCCTGCAGCCGCCGTACCGCATCTTCACCGACACCGGGAGCGGCGAGACGTGGTCGCTGACCTCGGTCTACGTGCCTCGCGAGAAGGAGAACAACCTGGCGGCCTACATGGCTGTCAACAGCGACGCGACGAGCGACGACTACGGAAAGATCTCCGTGCTGGAGCTGCCCAACGAGCCCACGGGCGGACCGCTGCAGATCGCCAACACCTTCGCCACCAACGAGGACGTCAGCCAGGCGCTCCTGCCCTACACGACCGGTGACGCGGTCCGGGTCCCCGGCAACCTGCTGACCCTGCCGGTGGGCGACAGCTTCATGTACGTCCAGCCGGTCTACACCCGTCGCGAGGGCGAGTCGAACTTCCCCATCCTGCGCTTCGTGCTGGTCTCCTACGAGGGGAGGGTCGGCATCGGCACGACGCTGCGCGCTGCGATCGCCGACTCCCTCCTGGGCGGCGATGCGGACGGTGAGGACCCCATCGAGGAGCCCACCGAGGAGCCGACGCCGACGGAGGGGGCCAGTCCGACCGAGACTCCCACCGAGACGCCGACCGAACCGCCGTCCGGCGGCACGCAGGCCCAGATCCGCGAGCTGCTCCGCCAGGCCGAGGCGAAGTTCGCCGAGGCCGACGCGGCTCAGGCCGCCGGCAACACGGTCAAATGGGCCCGGCTGATGGAGGAGGGCCGCGCGCTCATCGAGGAGGCCGTGGAGCTCGCCGGCTGATCCATGCCCCCGATTTGGGTGCGGCACGAGCTGCCTGTAATGTTCTGTTCACCGACGCGGGGTGGAGCAGCTCGGTAGCTCGCTGGGCTCATAACCCAGAGGTCGCAGGTTCAAATCCTGCCCCCGCTACAAGTGAGATTCAGCCCCTGACCTGCAGAGATGCAGGTCGGGGGCTGCTTCGATTTCGGGACCGTGCCCTCTGCGTGCCATTGACGTGGTGCGGGCAGGTTATGCGTAGGTATCCCGGTCTGGCCTCCGGTGCCGCGGAGCGGCGCCTCGCCCGAACCCGGCCGTGGTGGCGGTCGGGTCCTTCGATTCGGTGCCGGCCAGGGCCAGGCCGGGCTGGTCCCGTCATTGGCTGACTTGCTCATCTCGTCTGGCCGTCTGGGATCCGGACGACGCTTCGGTCGCTGCCGACCACTCACCAGTAGCTACCACCAGTCACGGAGAACGGACAACGACCGGGATGTTCTGCGCGACGACTCATGGTGGTGTGCGATCACTCGTTGTGGAGCGCCAGGCGGCCATGCGGGAGGGGCGGGCTGGAGCGACGTTGCACCACAGCTGGCGCGGTGAGGTGGTTCGGGAAGACGACGGGGACGCCGCTGGTCGGCCCGAGCTCGCGGAGGGCGTAGGTCACTCCGTCGACGTCGAGGTGAGGGCGGTGCGGTGGGTGTGCACGATGTCTCTCCACGTGTTCGGAGGTGCCGGGGTATGGTATTATGATCGTACGGCAATCTTGCCGGGCGTCACCCACGCCCCAACAGGAGGAATCGATCGAGATGAAGGCCTTCGTCGTCACGAAGTACGCCAAGGAGGGGGCCGTGCGTGCCGAGGAGCGTCCCGAGCCGACGCCCGGACGCGGGGAGGTGCTCGTGCACGTCGAGGCGGCGAGTGTGAATCCGCTGGACTCCAAGCTCGCCGCGGGCGAGTTCAAGGCGCTCCTCCCGTACAAGCCCTCTTTCGTGCTCGGACACGATGTCGCCGGCGTCGTGATGGGCGTCGGCCCCGGCGTCACCGGCTTTGCCCCGGGTGACCGCGTCTTCGCGCGGGCGGGGGACTTCCAGATCGGCACGTTCGCCGAGCAGGTCGCCGTCCGCGAGTCCGACCTCGCCCTGGTGCCGGCCTCGCTCTCCTTCGAGGACGCCGCCTCCCTGCCACTGGTCGCGCTGACGGCGTGGCAGGCGCTCGTGGAGAAGGGTCAGGTGACAGCGGGCCAGAAGGTGCTGATCCACGCCGGCTCCGGTGGTGTCGGCACGATCGCGATCCAGCTGGCCAAGCATCTCGGCGCCACGGTCGCGACCACCACGAGCACCGCCAACGTCGAGTGGGTCCGCGAGCTCGGCGCGGACGTGGTGGTCGACTACCGGACCGAGCGCTTCGAGGACGTCCTCAGCGAGTACGACCTGGTGCTGGACCCGCTCGGGCCCGACCACCTCCTGAGGTCGCTGTCGGTGCTCCGCCCAGGTGGCCTCGCGATCGGCATCCAGGGTCCTCCGGACCCGGCGTTCGCGCGGCGCATCGGCGCGAACCCGGTCGTGCGTCTCGTGATGCGACTGCTCAGTCGGAAAGTGCGCAAGGCCGCCCGACGCCGGGGCGTGTCGTACTCGTTCCTGCTGATGCGGGCCGACGGAAGCCAGCTCGCCGAGATCGCCTCCTTGGTCGAGGAGGGCACGATCCGTCCCGTCGTCGACCGGGTGCTCCCCTTCGACGAGACGCTCGAGGCCCTGCGCCTGGTCGACGGCGGACGAGTCAAGGGCAAGGTCGTCGTGACGATGTCCTGACCGCGACCCCCAGCGAGACGAGGGCGCCCCCCGATCCTTGGATCGAGGGGCGCCGTTGCGCGGCGTGACCAGTCAGGCGGACTGGGGGAGGAAGGTGGCGTAGCGCTCGCCGACGGGCAGGTGCAGGCCGGAGCGGACACTGCGCGCGGTGTCGTCGGCCAGGACCTCGTCGACACCGGACTCCAGTCCGTCCAGCACCTGGCGCACGATGTCGCCCGGGGACGCCTTCGGAGCCTCGACTCCGGAGGCCATGTCGGTGTCGACGTAGCCCATGTGGACCCCGAGCACCTGCACGCCCCGGGGGGCGAGCTCGAGCCGCAGCGAGTCGGTCGCGGACCACAGCGCGGCCTTCGAGGCGCTGTAGCTGCCGCCGAGGGCGAACCACGAGAGGGCGGAGGCCACGTTCACGATGGCCCCGGACCGCTCGGCGACCCGGTCGGCGAAGGCGGCCGCGACCGCGACGGGGCCGAAGAAGTTGACCTCCATCTCCTGACGCAACGACGCCGGGTCGGGCGAATGGAGCGGCGCGGCGAGCGCGATGCCGGCGTTGTTCACGACGATGCTCACGTCCTTCGCCGTCGATGCGACGCGGGCCACGGACTCCGGATCGGTGACGTCGAGCCGGAGCGGTACGACGCGCGGATCCGAGGCGTCGACACCGTCCGCGTCGCGCGCTGCGGCGTAGACCTTGGCCACGTCTCGGCCGAGCAGCTGCGCTACGAACTCCGCTCCGATGCCGCGGTTGGCTCCAGTGACCAGCACGGTCTGGTCGGTCAACATCGTCATGCGTCCTCCTCAGGCGGGCACAGTGGCCCGATCGGCTTTGTATGACGATCATACGCCAATCCTCCAGCGCGACGTCGCCGGGCCTCGAGGGGGTCGCGTCAGGTCAGGAGCGCGAGGACGTTGTCGATCCCGCGTGCGAGCAGCTCGCGGGACCGCGTGTCGTCGACCAGGCTTCGCGCCATCTGCATCGTGCCGATCATGAGGGCGTAGGCGCTCATCACCTGGAGGCGCAGGCTCTCGCCGTGGAGCTCGGACTCGCCCTCGAGCCGGCTGGCCATCGCCTCCACGATGGCCGTGAGGCCGTCGTCGTAGGCGACGCGCACGGCCGGTCCGCCGCGGACGATCTCGTCGATCAGGGCTGCGGACGGGCAGCCCAGGTCCACGGCGTCACGATGCTCCACCGACAGGTAGCGGCGGACCATCACCTCGATGCCCGGGCGGCCCGGAGGGATCTGGTCGTAGGCCGCGAGCTGGGTGCGAAGCTCGCTGCCGATCACCTCGGCGACAAGGGCCTCCTTGGAGGCGAAGTGTGCGTAGAACGCGCCGTTCGTCAGTCCGGCGTCCTTCATCAGCACGGCGACGCCCGACCCATCGATCCCGTCGCTCTTGAGGCGACGTCCCGCGGACTCGACGATGCGTTGTCGCGTCTCGGCCTTGTGGCCCTCGCTGTATCTCACCATGGTCCGACCCTTCTTCGCGCTGCGCGGGACAGTGGAACCCAACGTAGCCATGACGATCATACGACCAACAGTCACGCGCCCGGTCGTGCGTGGCCCGCCCTGCTGGCCGCGCCTCGAGTGGGCCCGCTTCCCGGTGGGCCACAGGCGGGCGTAGGTGTTTGACTGGCCTGGTTGCCTTGGCGTGACCGAGTGAGCGTTGGCAGTGACGACTTCGCAGTCGGCTTTCTGGAGAGCATCAGGGAGCCGCCTCTGACTGTATTCCGGGGCCTCACGCGCGGCGGGTGAGTGGGCGATCTGCGTCTTCGAGGTGAGAGCTCAGACCGGTTCTGCAATCGACTGGATGTGCTTGGTCGCCAGCTCGATCATCAGCTTGGCCGCGGGTGACAGCACCGCGCCCGTTCGGTGCACGATCGCCATCACGTCGTACTGCTTGGGGCGCAGCGAGACGTAGCCGACGTGCGGCGCCATCTGCGGGATGAGCTGGTCGGCGCCACCGCGGGGGATGACCGAGTCGCCGAACCCGCGGCCGACCAGGTCGACGGCTGTCTCCACCTCCTCGACCTCGACCCGGGTCTGCGGGTTGTGGCCGGCCTCGTGCAGGAAGCGGCGCAGCACGATCCGCACGGAGTCGCTGGACCGCCACGTCGTCTCCGGCATGATCAGGGACGTTTTCGCGAGCCGCGCCGCGGTCACGGGGGACGTGAGCCGCTCGGGGTCGGCCGAGATGTAGACGAGCTCGTCGCGGGCCACCGGGATGACAGTCATCCCCTCGCTCTCGACGCTGGTGACGGCGATCATCGCCGCCTCGAGGTGCCCGCGCCGGAGCTGTTCCTGCACCTCGTTGGAGTGCTGGCCGATCAGCTCCACCCTGACACCGGGGTAGCGCTCGAGCACGTCGGCAACGATCTGGGCGCCGGCGTACAACCGTGCGGCGCCGAACATCCCGAACCGGATCGTCCCGCTCTCCAGCGATACCGCGCTCTGCACTGCCCGCCGCGCCTCCTCGGCCGCGGCGATCGCCTGCTCGGCGTAGGGGCGGAGGGTGTCGGCGAGCGTGGTTGGTACGACGCCCCGACCGACCCGTCGGAACAGCGGCACGCCGAGCGTCTTCTCGAGGCCCCGGACCTGTTCGGACACCGACGGTTGCGCGTAGCCGAGCTCCTCGGCCGCGGCGGTCAGTGAGCCGTGCTCGTAGGTGGCCAGGAAGCAGCGCAGCTGATGCAGAGAAAGCATAGGGATCTCCTTTGGATGCCGCTGGAAACAGAGGCTACCCCTAGAGACGCCAAGCGGAGATGATTGGGCCTACTCAACCAATCGAAGGAGGGTCAACGATGTTCGACAACAACTGCCAGGTGTGCGCCAGCCGAGTGCTCATCTTCCCGAGCCAGGTCACGTCGCTGGCCAATACCCACGACGGCATCGTGGTCACGTTCACGTGCTGGTGTGACACGGAGCAGACCCAGGTCACGGGCAACGCCGACCGCGCCGCCCGCGCCGACGCCGTCGCCGCCTGAGTCGGGCCCCGCCGGGTCAACTCTCCGTGCGGATGTCTCCGTTGCTTGTGCCTGTGGCCCCCCTCAAGGTGTGGCCGATCGGCTCGGCAGATCACGCGTCTGCCTCGCGGAACTCCGCCACGACCTCGATCAGGCCCACGATGTTGGCGTTGAGCTCGGGGAGGTCCTCGGCGGGGATCCAGTACTCGAGGATCGTCGCGCCACCTGCCTGCTGCACGTCGTACCGGTCCAGGAAGTCCTCCCGGACCTCGAACCGAGTCACAAAGCCGGCGCCGCTTGCCTTCACGTTCCAGTCACGCGCAATCTTGGTCGCGTACTCCTCGTTGAGAACCGGGTAGAAGATGGGCTGGTCGGGCAACCGCGGCGGCCACTCGCGCCAGCCGGATGCCTCGACCAGGGCGAGCTCCTTCGGCCCCGTCGGGCGCCACAACGTCACTGTCTCCATGGTCGCATCCTGCCTTGCGACGCCTCGTCAGCCTGGGGTGGTCGATTGGACAGAGAGGTAAGGCTTGCCTAATCATGACGTCCAGGAGGGAGGGCGCCGTGATCGTCTGCCACTGCGAGGTCGTGAGCGACCGCGACGTGCGCGCCGCCCTTGGCGAGGGCGCCCGCTCGGTCGGAGCCGTCTGCCGCAGCACCGGAGCGGCCCAGGACTGTGGTTCCTGCATCTTCACGGTGAAGGCGATCGTCTGCGATCACCTCGCGCAGGAGCACCGCGACCTCGAGGCCGACGGCGCCGCTTCCTGAGGGGGGGCGGGACTGAGGCTGTCCTTATCCGGTGGCTCGGTGGCAGCATCGGGAGGTCGGCCTACTTGCCAGGAGGCGTTCTGTCGTGCTGCCCATGAGTCCTCGGATCACCGAGCTCCTCAACGACGCGCTCACCTTCGAGCTGACCGTCACCAACACCTACTTCCTCCACGCCCGGATGCTCGACAACTGGGGGTTCGGGAAGCTCGGCAAGGTCTTCTACGACCTGTCCATCGACGAGATGCGCGATGCCGACGACCTGATCAACCGGATCCTCCTGTTCGACGGCCACCCCAACCTGCAGAAGCTCGGCGCGATCAGCGTCGGCGAGACCGCCGAGGAGATGCTCTCCCTCGCGCTCGCCAGCGAGAAGGCCGCGGTCGCGCAGTTCAACACCGCCGCCAAGGAGTGCCACGAGCTCGGCGACCACGGCACGGCCGCGGTCTTCGAGGAGATGGTCCGCGACGAGGAGAAGCACGCCGACTGGTTCGAGGCTCAGCTCGCCGCGATCGAACGGGTCGGTATCGAGGCCTACCTCGCCCAGCACATCTCGGCCGGCTCGGGACCGGAGTCGTGACGACACGGCTCCGGCATCACGCCACCTCTGCCTCCATGGCGGCCACGAAGTCACGCTTCACCAGGCGCCACGCCTCGTCGGTCATCTCGCGGCGCCAGTAGGGCGAGCACGACATGTCGGCGCGGCTCAGGCCCCGCTCGGCGAGCAGATGGCTCCGGACGGCACGGATCTCGTCGGCCTCGCCGTGGACGAAGGCATGGACCCGCCCTCGAGGGAATGTGAGGTCGCGCAGTGACAGCGCGAGCAGGTCGGCGTCCTCGGGGCTGCCCGTGCGGTGCAGCCACGTGACGTCGAGGAGCCCGGGGGAGGACAGCTCCACCTCGTGCGTCGGCCCGTCACAGACGAGTCGCACGATCGCGAGCACGCCCGCCGGGACAGCCTCGAGGGAGGCCGCGATGGCGGGCAGCGCCGACTCGTCCCCGACGAACAGGTGCCAGTCGGCGGTCACGTCGGGGCGGTAGCCCCCGGACGGACCTTCGAACACCAGGACGCTGCCGGGTTCGGCCGCCGCTGCCCAGTCGCCGGCGACGCCCTCGCCGTGCACCACGAAGTCGACGGTCAGCACCCGGCTGACGGCGTCCCAGTCGCGCACGGTGTAGCGGCGGCGGGCGGGCCAGTGGTGCTGCGGGTGCTCGGCGCGCACCTGGGCGGGGTCGAAGACCGCGTCGTACGGGGCGCCCGCAGGAGGGATCGCGACGTTGATGTAGGCGTCGGTGGCGTCCGGCATGGTGAACGCGGCGAGGTCGTCGCCGCCCAGGGTGAGCCGGACCATCGCGGGTGTGAGTCGTTGGACGCCGATCACTCGTGCATGCATGGGGTGTTCCTTCGTCGGGCTTCGGTCGGTGGTGGGTCGGACGCCCACGTGATCCGGGCGCGCGTAGCCGAGGCCGGCGCGGACGACCAGCCTAACTTAGGCAACCCTTACTTGTGGGCATCGCCTCGGCGTCGACCATGAACGCCTTCGCGGGGGCCGAGGCCAACGGTCGGACCGACGACCTGCGGAGGGAGCTCGCGGACCTGTTCACGGCCCAGAACGCCAGCGCGAACCCGGATGCCACGTCCATCCCGGCCACGTTCCTCCAGGTCACGGTGAACGTCTGAGAACTGTGCTGCCGACGGGACGCGTGCTCTCTCGCACCACGAGGCCGTGGGAGACGAGCCGCTCGTGCGGAACGTCCGTCCGGTCGTTGAGGAGCGCCAGCAGCAGGTCGACGGCCTCGGCCGCCAGCCGCTCCGGGTGCAGCGTCACGGTGGTCACCGGGGGCGAGAGATCGGCGTACGCAGGGTCCTCGGTGATCGCGGCGACGAGCAGGTCGTCCGGCACGGTCAGCCGGAGGCTTCGCGCCGCGTCGAGGATGTGCTTGCCCGAGGACGTGTAGACACCGAAGACGGCATCGGCGTCCCGGCCGGCCCGCAAGAGCCGCCGCGCCGCCGCGGTCTCCGCCCGTGGCACATCGCGAGACAGGGGGAACGACTCGACCAAGGCGGGCTGCTCGTGCTCGCTGCACCAGTCCTCGTAGGTGCGCCGGACGAGAGCGGGATAAGCGTCGTCATGGCGCGGAAGCACCACCCCGATGCGCCGTGCCCCGCCGCTGGCCAGGTGGTCGAGGAGATCGCGGACGGCCGCGTCGATGTCACTGTCCACCCAGGCGTCGCCGCGCTGGGGTGAGGGCGGCCTGCCCTGGGTGACGAGCGGGATCCCGCGCTTGCGAAGGATGTCCAGCACGGGGTCGTTGCGCGTGGGCTCGGTGTGGATCACCCCGTCCAGTGGCGTGGTCAGCCACATCCAGGCCGGCACCGATGCCGGCAGCACCACGAGCAGGTAGCCGCGTTGGTGCGCGGCTTCGGTCGCGCCGAGCACGAGGCGGGCGTAGTAGGGGACCTGGAAGTAGGGCACGGGGAGGTCGCCGTAGGTCGTGAGCGTCATGCCCAGCATCCCGGTGCCGCCACGGGCCGCGGCGCGTGCCGACGTGAAGGGGAGGTACGACAACTCCCGTGCGGCAGCCATGACGCGCCGTCGGGTCTCCTCCGACATGCGACCAGTGCCGTTGAGCGCGTTGGAGACGGTCGCGACCGACACCCCGGCGACGCCGGCCACCTCGACCATGCTCGGGCGCACTCGGCGAGGGGCGGGCATGCCGCCAATATCGCAGAGGGCGGACCCTTGTGGTGAAGGAGTTAATCAGCGACGTTTCGGCTCACCCGAGAACGGGACCACCTGCGGAAGGGCCAGCGCCATGTCGACACCCCCGAACCCCACCACCCGACGCGGACTCCTCAAGGCTGCCGCGGCCATCGGCGGGGCGGCCGCCCTCGGCTCGTCCAGGGCAGGAGCCGCGACCGGGGCCCGGCCGCGCCGCGCCGCCACGGTCATCCTCGGGGGACGTGTGTTCTCCGGGCGGCTCGGGGACGCCGGCCACACGGCTGTCGCGATCGGACGCGACGGCACGATCCTCGAGGTCGGGTCGAACGCCGTCGTACGCCGCCTGATCGGGACGGGGACCGAGGTGGTCGAGGCCGCCGACGGGACGATCATGGCCGGTATCCACGACGGCCACATGCACCCGTTGGGCGCTGCGCTCGCCTCGCTGAACCCCTCCCTGCGGAACGCGGAGACCACCATCCCCGAGCTGCAGACCGCCGTCCAGGCGATGCTGGACGCGACGAAGGAGCGCGAGCCGGACGGTTGGCTCAACGTGACGGACTGGAACCCCGTCGGCCTGCGGCCGGCCGGCACGGTGGCCGACCGGTCCATCCTCGACGCGCTGTCGACGTCGCGGCCGATCTCGCTCCAGGGCTCGGACTTCCACAACATGCTCGTCAACAGCCGCGCTCTCGCCGTGGCCGGTATCGACAAGACCACCCCCAACCCTCCTGGCGGCGAGATCGTCCGGGACGGCGCAGGCAACCCGACCGGCCTGCTGAAGGACTCCGCACAGCAGCTCGTCCGGTCCAAGATCCCCGGACCGACGGATGCCGAGGCCCAGGCGGCGTACGCCGACATGGCGGCCTTCCTGCTCGCCAACGGCATCACCTCCTTCCTCGACGCCGCGACGGACGAGGACAGCCTGAAGACCTACCGCCGGTTGATCGCGGCCGGGAGCCTGCGCCAGCACGTCACTCCCGCGCTGCTGATTGAGTCCGAGCTCGCGACCCGTCCGGCCAAGGCGGCGGCCTACCTCGCCGATCTCCGGTCACGGTACGGCGGAGTTCCCCACCTGCACCTCACCACGGCCAAGGTCTTCCTCGACGGGGTGATGGAGTACCCCGCGCAGACCGCGGCGATGCTCGCCCCCTACCTCGACGAGGACGGGAAGCCCACCGACAACTACGGCGACCTCTACGTGAGCCGAAAGACGTTCGGCAAGCTCGTCACCGAGCTCGACCGGAAGGACTGGCAGGTCCACTCGCACGCCATCGGGGACCGCGCCGTTCGCGTTGCGCTCGACGGCTGTGCACAGGCCCGCACGACCAACGGCGACCGCGGACTCCGGCACACCATCACCCACCTGGAGCTGGTGCATCCGTCCGACTACGGCCGCTTCGCCGAGCTGGGGGTGATCGCCTCCATGCAGCTGCAGTGGGCCCTGCGCAATGCCTTCACCCTGGCCTCGCTGCAGCCCTACATCGGCCCGGAACGGTTCCGCCGGCTCTACCCCGCGGCCAGTCTCGCGCGCGCCGGGGCGGTCCTGGCCGGAGGTTCCGACTGGCCGGTCGACCCGCTGCGGCCGTTCACCCAGATCTCGACGGCGGTCGATCGCACCGGGCCGGACGGTGGCCGGCCGCTGGGGCTCGACGAGGCGTTGACCCGCGCCCAGTCCCTGCGGATGCACACCACGGGGAGCGCCTACCAGCTGCACTCACGGCAGGCCGGGACGGTGGCTCCGGGGAAGCGCGCGGACCTCATCGTGCTCGACGGCGACCTCCTGCGGGGCTCGACGAGCGGCATGAGCCGCGCCAAGGTCCAGCACACCCTGATCAACGGCGAAGTGGTCTACGACGCCGGTTCACAGGGCCAGCGGCGGTCGGTCGAGCGGTTCGCTGCCGCTCAAGGGTTCGCCCGCCACACGGACCCGCACGCCCGGCACCTCGGCTGCTGCCAGAAAGGTCGGCGAGGCGATTCCCCGGCCTGAGGTCGCCAGCGCGAGGAGGCGCTCAGGTGGTTCGCGGCCAGAGTGACGGGTGTGCCGTGCCGTGAGGGTCACCCGTTGACGACCTGGACGAGTTCGCCCTTCATGACCTTGCCGCGGAGCGGGTGCTCGGTGCGGGTGCGGGTGACGTTGAACCAGCCGTCCCAGTACGCGGACTCCGGTCCGAAGGTGTACGGGCGTAGGTCGAGCCTGACGTAGCCGACCTCGCGGTCGGCGTCGATGACGCAGGCGCCGTCGGTGATGACCGATCCGAAGGCGTCGCGCAGGTATCGATGGTTCTCGGGGATCGTCGTGGTCATGAGACCGCCTCATCGGGGGAGAGCTGCGCCCCGCCCGTCGCCGGCGTGGTGCGTGGTCCGGGACGGATGTTCTGGAGTGTCCTGCCGAGGACGACGGTTCCGTGGTCGCGCAGGCGGCGGGCGAGCCAGGGCAGTCCTTCGGCCATGAGCGTGCGCAGCTCGGTGACGCGGGTGGTGGGGTCGCCGTCGAGCTCGAGCGCGGGCGGCTCGAAGACCAGGCCGTGCCGGTTGAGCAGTGCCGAGAACTCGTGGGCCAGTGCGCGGTGGCCGATCTCGGAGGGGTGCAATCGGTCGACGGACCAGAACTCGCGGTCGTAGACGCCGGGGTGGGCGGCGAGGTCGACCTGCAGCCCGCCGTAGGTGGCGTGGATCTCGTCGTAGATGGCGTTGAGGTCCTCGATGCGCCGCTGGAGAGGCCCGGCCAGGAGGCCGGGGAGGCCGAAGACGCGGCTGTGGTCGTGGAAGCGAACGGTCAGGAGCACCGCACCCTGTGCGGCGAGCAGGCCGGCTGCGTGCAGCAGCTCGATTCGTATCGCTGCGGGGTCCCACGACGACCGCACGGTGTCGTTGAGCCCGACGATCAGGGAGGCGAGGTGCGGACGGTGGTCCAGGGCGTCGGTGAGCTGCCGGGCACGGACCTCGGCCGCCGTGGCGCCGGGCCGGGAGACGTTGCACAACGAGACGTGGTGGGCGGTGCCGATGGCCTCACCCAGCAGCCGGGCCCACCCGCGGGGCTCGGCCGATGCCGGGTCCCCGAGCCCGTAGGTCGCCGAGTCGCCCAGGGCGGCGAAGCGCACGTAGAGTCCGGTGTTCATGGCTCAGCACCTCAGGTCGACGTGGTCGCGCGTCACGCGTCGGCGTCGGCCGCGTCAGTGCCGCGCTTGTCGGTGACCCAGGAGCCGTTCGACGCGTAGTGGACGTTGCCGCCCCAGCTGTCTGATCCCCACTCGATCATCGTGACCACTTCCCAACGTTGGTTGAACTTCTGACATCACCACGGTGCGCGTCGCCCGCCCCGTGCGCAGCCGCACAACCACGTATCTCGCTACGTAGATCGACTTTTCTACGTAGTGCCCGTCGAGATGGGGGTTGACGTGACTGGGGTCACACTGCCAATCTCCGTTGTCGAAGCGCTTCGACAACCGGGCTCGACGCTCTCGATCAGCCTCATGGAGGACAAGATGCTCACACCCAAGAAGCGGGTGGCCGCGATCGCCACCGCGTTCCTGTCGGCCCTCGCGCTCAGCGCCTGCGGCGACGACGGCGGCGGCGGGGGATCAGAAGACGGCGACACCCTCACGCTGTGGCACTACGAGGGGCCTGACAGCGCGATGGGCAAGGCGTGGGACGCCGCGATCAAGGAGTTCGAGGACACCCACCCCGGCGTCACGGTCGAGTTCGAGGAGAAGGGCTTCGAGCAGATCCAGAAGACCGCTCCGATGGTCCTCAACTCCGACGACGCACCGGACCTCATGGAGTACAACAAGGGCAACGCGACCGCTGGCCTGCTGGCCAAGCAGGGACTGCTCACCGACCTGAGCGCGGAGGCCGCCGAGCGTGGCTGGGAGGACATGCTCAGCCCCAGCGTCCAGACGACCTCGCGCTACGACGAGAACGGGATCATGGGCTCCGGCGCGTGGTACGGGATCCCCAACTACGCCGAGTACGTGATGGTCTACTACAACGTGGACCTCTTCGAGGAGCACGGCGTCGAGGTGCCGACGACGTACGACGAGTTCGTCGCCGCGATGGACACCTTCGCAGGCGAGGGGATGACCCCGCTGGCCATGGCGGGGGCCGAGTACCCCGCGCAGCAGGTGGTCTACCAGCTCGCGCTGAGCCAGGCCGACCGGTCCTGGGTCGACGCCTACCAGCTCTACCAAGGTGACGTCGACTTCCAGGACGACGCCTGGACCTACGGCGCGGAGACCTTCGCCGACTGGATGGACAAGGGCTACGTCGACAAGGACGCCACCGGCGTGAAGGCCGAGGACATGGGGGTCAGCTTCATCTCCGGCAAGTACCCGATCATGATCTCCGGCAGCTGGTGGTACGGCCGGCTCCAGTCCGAGATCAAGGACTTCGAGTGGGGCAGCTTCCTGTTTCCGGGCAGCACGATGACGCTCGGCTCCGGGGGCAACCTGTGGGTCGTCCCCGAGAACTCCGACTCCAAGGACCTCGCCTACGACTTCATCGACATCACCATGTCGGAGGAGATCCAGAACATCCTCGGCAACAACGGGGGCGTGCCGGTCGCGGCCGACCCGGCGGCGGTCACCGACGAGAAGAGCCGCGAGCTGATCGCGAACTTCCAGACCCTCTCCGACAACGACGGGCTGGCGTTTTACCCCGACTGGGCGTGGCCCGGAGGGTACGACGGCTGGGTGTCGGCCACGCAGAAGGTCATGTCGGGCGACGCCTCGCCGGACGAGAGCCTCGACGAGATCGCCACGCAGTACCAGGACTACGTCGGCACCCTCCCGCAGTGACCACCGGGACCACCGCCCTGCCGGGGGTCGCGGCCTCCGAGCCTCCCTCCCGGCGCCGCCCCGACGCGGCGCCGGGAGGGACCGCCAGGCACTCCGCGGGCTACTTCGTCTACCTGGTCCCCGGCCTGGTGCTGTTCGCCGTGGTCATCGCGCTGCCGTTCGCGATGAACGTGTGGATCAGCCTGACGAACTGGCAGGGGGTCGGCAGCCCCGAGTGGACCGGCCTGGACAACTACAGGCGGCTGCTGGCCGACGATGCCTTCTGGGCCTCGTTCCGCCACAACGCCGCGCTGATCGTGGCGATGGCCATCGTGCCGACGGCGCTCGGCCTGCTCCTGGCGGCGGCGCTGTTCGACTACATCGGGAAGAAGTTCGGCAACGGGACGGTGGCGGCGCTCCGTGCCTGCTTCTACCTGCCGCAGATCCTCCCGATCGCGGTCGCGGGCGTCGTGTGGGGCTGGATCCTCAACCCGACGAGCGGAGCGTTGAACGCCTCGCTGGAGACGGTCGGGCTCGGCTCGCTCACCCGCGACTGGCTCGGCGACCCGGACCTGGCCCTGTTCACGGTCATGGTGATCATGGTCTGGGTCCAGCTCGGCTTCCCGGTCGTCATCTTCATGGCCGGCCTGCAGCGGGTCGAGCCGGCCCTCTACGAGGCGGCCGAGATGGACGGCGCCACCTGGATGCGACGGTTCTGGCACATCACGCTGCCGCAGATCAGGCCCGAGATCTACGTGGTGCTGCTGTGGACCACGATCGCGGCACTGAAGGTCTTCGGCCCGATCTACGTGCTCACCCGGGGCGGTCCCGGAGGGGCCACGAACGTCCCGGCCTACTACTCCTACCAGAACTTCTTCGAGCGCACGCAGGTCGGCTACGGCGCCGCGATCGCGACCGTGCTGACCCTGCTGATCGTCGCCCTGAGCGTCGTCTTCCTGCGCATCCAGCGCCCGGCCGAGGAGGCCTAGGACATGTCATCTGTGACCCTGCGCCAGGACTACCTGCGCTACGTCGTGCTCGCCGGACTCACCATGTTCGCGCTGCTGATGCTGGTGCCATTCGTCATCGTCACGATGAACGCCCTGAAGTCTCCGGCGGAGTACGCCGGCGACGGGCCCCTCTCGCTGCCGGACGGGTTGTACCTCCAAGGGCTCATCGACTTCTGGAACCGTGTCGACTACGGGCAGAAGCTGCTCAACAGCCTGATGATCAGCGGCGCGGTGGCGGTGCTGGCGGTGATCGTCTCGATGTTCAACGCCTACGCGCTCGGCATCGGGCGGGTGAAGGGCCGGATGTGGCTGCTCATCGTCTTCCTGCTCGCCAACACGCTGCCCCACGAGGCGCTGGTCTACCCCCTCTACTACCTGTCCAAGGAGGTCGGCCTCTACGACACCAGGCTCGCGATCGTGCTGATCTTCGTCGTCATCCAGACGGCCTTCGGCACCTACCTGCTGTCCGCGGTGCTGTCGAGCTTCCCCCGCGAGGTGCTGGAGGCGGCGCAGATGGACGGCGCCGGCCGGTGGCAGGTGCTGTGGCGGGTGGTGGTGCCGATGACCCGCCCCACCCTCGCGGTGCTGATGGTCTTCTTCTTCATCTGGACCTGGAACGAGTTCTTTCTGCCGCTCATCTTCCTGATCTCCAACGACAACCAGACCGTCCCGGTCGCCCTCGGCGTGCTGCAGGGACAACGGCTCATGGACGCCACCATGTCCAGCTCCTCCGCACTGCTGGGCATCCTTCCGGCGATCCTGTTCTTCCTGATCTTCCAGCGCACCCTCACCCGGGGCGTGACCGCCGGAGCGATCAAGTGATCCCTGTCCCACTTCCAACTGGCCCCCGTCGTACTGGCCCTGGTCGTACCGGCCCTTCCCGACGTCACCGAGAGCGAGAGCAATGAAGTTCACCGATGGCCAGTGGCTGCTCCGCGAGGGCGTCACCGCGGCGTACCCGACCGCCGCGCACGAGGTCGACGCCACTGACCAGCGGGTGCGGGTGCTTGCCCCGACGTTCCCGGTCCGCCACCGCGGCGACCTGCTCAAGGGGCCCGTCCTCACGGTGGACCTCGAGTCGCCGATGACCGACGTGATCGCCGTGACGCTCACGCACTTCGCCGGCGAGCAGCCCCGGCGGCCGGAGTTCGACCTCGCCACCGACGAGCCCCAGGTCGACGTGCGCGTCGACGACGAGGTGGCCACGATCACCAGCGGTCGGCTGAGCGCGCGCCTGCACCGCGGACCGGACTGGCGCCTCGAACTTGTCGGCGACGGGCGGGTGCTCACCGTCAGCGGGGCGAAGGACATGGCGCTGATGACGACCGCGGACGGGTCGCACCACGTACGTGAGCAGCTCGAGCTGGGAGTCGGGGACACCGTCTACGGCCTGGGAGAGCGGTTCGGCCCGCTGGCCCGCAACGGCCAGACCGTCGACATCTGGAACGCCGACGGCGGCACGAGCAGCGAGCAGGCCTACAAGAACGTCCCGTTCTTCCTCACCAACGCCGGCTACGGCATCTTCGTCGACACCCCCGGGAGGGTCTCCTTCGAGATCGGCTCGGAGCTGGTCTCCAAGGTGCAGTTCAGCGTCGAGGGGCAGTCGATGCGCTACCTGGTCATCTACGGCCCGACGCCCAAGGAGATCCTGCGCACCTACACCGCGCTGACCGGCCGCCCGCCGCTCCCGCCGGCCTGGTCGTTCGGGCTGTGGTTGTCCACGTCGTTCACCACGTCGTACGACGAGGAGACGGTGTCGTCGTTCATCGACGGCATGGTCGAGCGGGACATCCCGCTGTCGGTCTTCCACTTCGACTGCTTCTGGATGCGCGAGCTGCACTGGTGCGACTTCGAGTGGGACCCGCAGGTGTTTCCCGACCCGCCGGGCATGCTGCGCCGGCTGAAGGACCGCGGGCTGCGCATCTCCCTGTGGATCAACCCCTACATCTCGCAGCACTCCGCGCTGTTCGAGGAGGCGCGGGACGGTGGCTACCTGGTGCGCAGACCGGACGGCAGCGCCTGGCAGTGGGACCTGTGGCAGCCGGGGATGGGGCTGGTGGACTTCACCAACCCCGAGGCGTGCGAGTGGTTCACCAGCAAGCTCGACACGCTCCTGGACATGGGCGTCGACTGCTTCAAGACCGACTTCGGTGAGCGAGTCCCCACCGACGTGGAGTGGTACGACGGATCCGACCCCGAGCGGATGCACAACCACTACACCTACCTCTACAACCGGACCGTCTTCGAGCTGCTCACCAAGCGGCGCGGGCCGGGGGAGGCAGTGGTCTTCGCCCGGTCGGCGACCGCCGGGTCCCAGCAGTTCCCGGTCCACTGGAGCGGGGACTGCGAGTCGACGTTCCCGGCCATGGCCGGCGACCTGCGCGGTGGGCTCTCGCTCGGCATGTCCGGCTTCGGGTTCTGGAGCCACGACATCGGCGGCTTCGAGGGCACGCCGGACCCCGCTCTCTTCAAGCGGTGGCTGGCCTTCGGCCTGCTCTCCTCCCACAGCCGGCTGCACGGCAACTCCTCCTACCGGGTGCCGTGGGAGTTCGACGAGGAGGCCGTGGACGTCACGCGTCAGTTCGCCCGCCTGAAGGCCCGGCTGATGCCGTACTTGTTCCAAGCCGCCCGGCAGGCCTCCGCCGACGGGATCCCCGTGATGCGGGCGATGGTCCTGGAGTTCCCCGGCGATCCGGCGTGCACGACGCTCGAACGGCAGTACATGCTCGGCGACGACCTGCTCGTGGCGCCGGTCCTGCGCGCGGACGGCCGCGTCGACTACTACGTCCCCGAGGGGGAGTGGACCTCCCTGCTCAGCGGCGCCACGGTGACCGGGCCGCGCTGGGTGTCGGAGGAGCACGGGTTCGACAGTCTTCCTCTGCTGGCCCGTCCGGGCTCGGTCATCGCGCTGGGGGCGACGCAGGACCGCCCCGACTACGACTACGTCGACGGTGTCACTCTCCGCGTCCACGCGCTGGCCGACGGCGCGGACGTGACCACGGTCGTCCCGGACACGTCCGGGGCGACGGCCGCGACCTTCCGGACGACCAGGCACGGCGACGCCGTGACGGTGGAGACGGACGCGACCGGCGACTGGCAGCTCCTGCTGGTCGGCGAGCGCGCTGCGGGGGTCGAGGGCGGGGACGCGACAGACCACGAGCACGGCGTGCTGGTGCGTGCTGGCGGCAGCAGGCTCCGGGTCACGCTGGCTGTCCTGGGGGCGACGACATGAGGCCCGGGTTCCTGTGGGGTGCGGCCACCGCTGCCTACCAGATCGAGGGCGCGGTGGCCGAGGGCGGCCGCTCACCGTCGATCTGGGACACCTTCAGCCACACCCCCGGCATGGTGCGCGACGGCGACACCGGCGACGTGGCCACGGACCACTACCACCGGTGGCGCGAGGACGTCGACACGATCGCCGAGCTGGGCCTGGACGCCTACCGGTTCTCGGTGTCGTGGCCCCGAGTGCAGCCGGGTGGGAAGGGACCGCTCAACGCCGAGGGGGTTGCGTTCTACGACCGTCTGGTCGACGCGCTGCTGGAGCGAGGCGTGGCGCCGGTGGTCACCCTCTACCACTGGGATCTTCCGCAGGAGCTCGAGGACGCGGGCGGCTGGCCGGTCCGGGACACCGCCGAGCGGTTCGCCGAGTACGCCGGCGCGGTGGGCGAGGTGCTCGGCGACCGCGTGCACACCTGGACCACCCTCAACGAGCCCTGGGTCTCCGCGTTCGTGGGCCATGCCGAGGGCCGTCACGCACCTGGCCGCACCGACCCCGCGGCTGCCCTGGCCGCGGCCCACCACCTCAACCTCGGTCACGGCCTGGCCGGCCGGGCGCTCCGGGCGGTGGTGGCCGACACCGCTCAGCTGTCGGTGACCCTCAACCTCCACGTCGGACGCGGCGCGGAGGCGGGCGCGTTCGACGCCGTGCGGAGGCTGGACGCACTCGGCAACCGGATCTTCCTGGGCCCGATGCTCGGCGACGGCTACCCCGCCGACCTGCGGCAGGACACGTCCGGGATCACCGACTGGTCGTTCGTGCGGGACGGCGACGAGCAGGCGATCGCGGTGCCCATCGACGTGTTGGGCGTCAACTACTACACGTACATGCTGGTCCGCAGCCGCACCGCTGAGGCGGCCACGGACGACACCCCGTCGCCGTGGGTCGGCTGTGCGGACCTCGAGATCCCAGCGACTCCTCCGCCGCACACCGAGATGGGCTGGACCGTCGACCCGTCCGGGATGGAGGAGCTGCTGCTCGGGCTGCACGCGGACCACCCGGGACTGCCGCTGATGATCACCGAGAACGGTGCGGCGTTCGCCGACACGGTCGACGCCGACGGCCGGGTGCGCGACGCCGACCGGATCGCGTACCTCGAGGGGCATGTCGGCGCCGTACGCCGCGCGATCGACGCCGGCGTCGACGTACGTGGCTACTTCGTGTGGTCGCTCCTGGACAACTTCGAGTGGGCACACGGCTACTCCAAGCGGTTCGGGATCGTGCACGTCGACTACGCGACCGGCCGGCGCACCTGGAAGGACAGCGCGCGCTGGTATCGCGACCTGCTCCGGAACGACCGCCGAGGCAGGATGACGCATGGTCAAGATCTCTGACGTCGCCCAGCACGCCGGTGTGTCACCCAGCACGGTCTCCTACGTGCTCAGCGGGAAGCGAACCATCTCGCCGGAGACCAAGGAGCGGGTCTGGGAGGCCATCACGGCCCTCGGCTACCGGCCGCACGCGGGAGCACGCGCGCTGGCCAGCAGCCGGTCCAACGTGGTCGCCCTGGTGCTGCCGCTGCGCACCGGTATCCACGTGCCGGTGGTGATGCAGTTCGCCATCTCGGTGGTGACTGCGGCCCGCGAGCACGACCACGACGTGCTGCTGCTGACCCAGCAGGAGGGGGAGGAAGGGCTCCGACGGGTGTCGGCCAGCTCCCTGGTGGACGGGGTCCTGGTCATGGACGTCCAGCTGCACGACGAGCGGCTTGCCGCGCTGCGGTCCCTGGACCGGCCCGCAGTGCTGATCGGGATGCCGGCGGACACGACGGGCCTGACGTGCGTCGACCTCGACTTCACCGCTGCCGGGGCCGCCTGCGTCGACCACCTCGCGAACCTCGGTCACCGGCAGGTGGCGCTGATCGGCTCGCCGCCGGAGGTCTACGCACGTGAGACGGGCTTCGCCGAGCGGGTCGAGCACGGCTTCCTCGAGGCGGCCCGGCAGCGAGGGATGGACTCCACCGCGCACCCCTGTGCGCCGACGGCCGAGGCCGTGGAGGAGCTCCTCGAGGGGCTGCTGCACGAGCGCCCCGACCTCACCTCGCTGGTGGTGCACAACGAGCCGCTGGTCGAGCCGGCGATCCGTGCACTGAGGCAGGTCGGCCGGTCGGTGCCGGAGGAGATCTCGGTCGTGGCCATCTGCCCCGACGAGGTGGCGGAGCGCGCCCCTCTGCCGGTCACCTCGGTGCGGATCCCGGCCGAGGAGCTCGGCCACCGCGCAGTCGACCTGCTGATGACGCTCCTCGACGACGGGACCGTCCCCGAGACGACGCTTCTCCCGGCCGAGCTGACCGTCCGCGCCAGCACCGCGCCCGCCCGGGCACCCAAATCGTGACGACCCGCAGCACCGCACATCGTTTCTTCCAACCCTCGGACCGCGCGCCCGCCAGGACGCCTTGTTGAAGGAGCACCAGATGACCGCCTCCGCATCGCCACGCCGGGTCGGGCGCCCCCCTCGGGTGACCAGCCTCGCTGCCACGCTCATTTCCCTGCTCGCCTCCCTGCTCACCGCGACGCTGCTCGCGACGGGCCTGGCCCAGCCCTCGGCCGCTGAGGACAGCGCCGAGCTCCCGTTCCGCGACACCACCCTGTCCGTCGCCGAGCGGGTGGACGACCTGCTCGCCCGGCTGACGCTGGAGGAGAAGATCGCGATGCTGCACCAGTACCAGCCGGCGATCCCGCGGCTGGGCATCGCCTCGTTCAAGACCGGGACGGAGGCGCTCCACGGGGTCGCCTGGACGACCGACCCCAACAACGGTGGTGCCGTCGTGACCGCCGAGGGGACGGTCTTCCCCCAGGCGATCGGGCTTGGGAGCACCTGGGACGCCGACCTGCTGGAGCGCGTCGGCACCGCGGTGGGGAAGGAGGCTCGCGGCTACCACGCCCAGGACCCTGCCGCGTGGGGACTCAACGTCTGGGCCCCGGTGGTCGACCCGCTGCGCGACCCCCGCGCCGGCCGCAACGAGGAGGGCTACTCCGAGGACGGCTTCCTCACCGGGACGCTGGCCACGAGCTACGCGGGCGGCATGCGCGGTGACGACCCGACCTACCTGATGACCGCACCCACGCTCAAGCACTACGTCGGCTACAACAACGAGGTCGACCGCACCACCACCTCCGCCCAGCTGCGCCCGCGACTGCAGCACGAGTACTACGACGTGCCGTTCCGGATGCCGATCCAGGCCGACGCGGCGACCGGCGTGATGACGTCGTACAACCTGGTCAACGGACGGCCGATGACCGTCAGCCCCGACGTCGGCGAGCGCGTCCGCTCCTGGACCGACGAGACCCTGCTCAACGTGACCGACGCGGCCAACCCCAACAACCTCGTGGGCTCGCAGGACTACTACGACACCCTCGCGGAGGCCGACGCCGCGACCCTGAAGGCCGGCGTGGACAGCTTCACCACCGACAACACCGACAACGGGCCCACCGTCCAGGCCGTGCGCAGCGCACTTCAGCAGGGGCTGCTGACCGAGGCGGACATCGACCGGGCCGTCCGGCACGCGCTGACCATCCGGGTCCGCCTCGGCGAGTTCGACCCCGACGGCGGTCCGTACGGCGCCATCGACGCCTCCGCCATCGGCACCACTGAGCACCGGGCGCTGGCCCGTGAGGCCGCTGGCGAGGCGATGGTGCTGCTGGAGAACGACGGCGCCCTGCCTCTGGACGCTGACAGCGACCGAACGGTCGCCGTGGTCGGCCCGCTCGCCGACACGCTCTACACCGACTGGTACTCCGGCTCGCTGCCCTACGAGGTGACCCCGGCCGACGGCGTGCGCGAGCACCTCGGCGACGGCGCGACGGTGCGGGTCAGCGAGGGCGTTGACCGGATCGCCCTGCGCGAGGTCGGCACCGGCAAGTACGTCACCGGCGGGACGGGTCCGGAGGGCGCGGTCCTCGCCGCCGACGGCGCCGACGCGGGGCCGGCCGCCCAGTTCGACGTCTTCGAATGGGGCGAGGGCGTGGTCACGCTGCGCAACGCCGCCAACGAGAAGTACGTCGGCTACCACTGGGGCCCGTTCCGCAACGACCAGGCGCAGCCCAACGGGTGGTTCGTCCAGCAGCAGTTCAAGCTCGAGGAGCAGCCCGACGGCACGTTCGTGGTCCGCTACGTCGGCTACGAGAAGGCGTACGACTGGGCCGGGCCCAACCACTACCTGACGGTCGCCGACAACGGCACGATCGAGCTCGGCGCAGCCACCGCCGACCAGGCGGCGCGCTTCGAGAAGGAGGTGGTCCGCGACGGCCTCGCCGAGGCGCAGCAGGCCGCGGAGGGCGCCGACGCTGTGGTGGTCGTGGTGGGGAGCATGCCGTTCATCAACGGCCGCGAGGACCACGACCGGCCCAGCCTGGAGCTCGCGCAGGCCCAGCGCCGCCTCGTCGAAGGGGTCGCCGAGGCGAACCCCCGGACGGTGATGGTGCTCGAGAACAGCTACCCGACCACCATCGGGTGGGCGCGCGACGCGGTGCCCGCGGTGCTGTGGACCTCACACGCAGGTCAGGAGACCGGCAACGCGCTGGCGGACGTCCTCTTCGGCGACCGCAACCCGGCCGGGCGGCTCACCCAGACCTGGTACGCCTCAGACCAGGACCTGCCCCACGTCACCGACTACGACATCCTCCGCAACGGCACCACCTACCAGTACTACGACGGTGACCCGGTGTACGCGTTCGGGCACGGGTTGTCGTACTCGACGTTCGACTACTCCGCCGTCCGGTTGTCCTCCACGACCATGGAGGGCGCACCGGTCACGGTCTCGGTCGACGTCACCAACACCGGTGACCGCGCCGGCGACGAGGTCGTGCAGCTCTACACGCACCAGCGCACCTCGCGCGACCCGCAGCCGCTCAAGTCCCTGCGCGGCTTCGAGAGGATCACGCTCGAGCCGGGGGAGACCCGGACCGTGTCGTTCGTCCTGCAGCCTGACGACCTGGCGCACTGGGACGTGACGCGCGGCCGCTGGGTCGTCGAGACCAGCCCCGAGGACCTGATGGTGGGGGCGGCGTCCGACGACATCAGGGCTCGCGCCACGCTCGACGTCAGGGGCGAGACGATCCCGCCGCGTCGCCTGCGTGAGATGGTGCGCGCCGTCGACTTCGACGACTACGCCGGCGTCCGGCTGGTCGACGAGGCCAAGGCGGCCGGCGACGCGGTCGCCCTGGACGCCGGTGACTGGCTGCTCTACCGCGACGCGGTCGTCGGAGGTGGCAAGCGGACCTTCACCGCCCGGGTGGCGCGGGCGGCCACCGGACCCACCACGCTGCAGGTCCGCGTCGGCCACCCAGTGACCGGTCGCCTGCTCGGGACCGTGCAGGTGCCGAGCACCGGCGGGGTGTACTCCTACACCACCGTGAGCGCGGCGGTCGCCGGTGCTCCCGGCCACCACGACGTCTACCTGGTGCCCACCGGAGATCTACGGGTGAGCCGGTTCTCGATCGGGTGATCCACGGGGCGGTCGACGGCGCGCACTCTCGGGGGCGCGCCGTCGACCACCGTGCACGCTGATTCAATAGTTTCAGTTTGCAACTGAAACAAAGTAGGGTACGGTTCAGGCCGCAGACTCCCCGGCGCCCTGAACGAAAGGCCCTCCATGAGCACTCCCACGTTCCGTCCGAAGTACGTCTCGTTCGACTGCTACGGCACGTTGATCAGCTGGCCGATGACGCCGATCACCAAGAAGCTGGTCGGCGACC
>NZ_JAFMZM010000009.1 GCF_024436375.1 Nocardioides astragali
TCACCGACTCCGGCTACCTCAACACCTCACCCATCGGCATCTTCCGCCAGGTCCACCGCCCCACCTACGACGACGCCGCCCGCGAGCAGCTCACCAACGCCACCGGAAACACAGACACCACCACCGCCGACCGCACCACCCGACTGGCGGCACTCATCGGCGGCGGCGACACCTGGACCATCATCTGAAGGGCGGTGCTCCGTCATGATCTGGCACACCATCACCGTGGCCGAGAGCGATCTGGAGCTGCGCCTGTTCGCCATCCGGCGTGCCGGCGGATCCGTCACCCACAGCTTCCCCGGCGCTGACGGATACACCGTCATCTACACGACCGCCCCGGACTGAGCCCGCGCTCGCTTCGGGTGGGCCAGCCGGTGTAGGCCTCGGCGAGGTAGGTCGACCCGCCCACGGAGCCGACCACCGACTCGAGCTCGGCGAGCTGTCGCCGTGCGTCGAAGTGGGTCGCGCCGGGCAGCGCGTGGAGCAGCGTGGTCATCCAGTAGGAGAAGTTCTGCGCCTTCCACACCCGCGTCAGTGCCCGGTCGGTGTAGTCGTCGAGTGCGGAGGAGTCGGACTTGCGGACGAACCGCTCGAGCACCTCCGCCAGGACGCGTACGTCGGCCAGGGCGAGGTTGAGCCCCTTGGCGCCGGTCGGCGGAACCGTGTGGGCGGCGTCCCCCGCCAGGAGCAGGTTGCCGTGCCGCATCGGCTCGCAGACGTACGAGCGGAACGGCAGCACGGTCTTCTCGAAGATCCGCCCCTCGGTGAGCGTGAACCCGTCCTCGCCGGCCAACCTTCCCTGCAGCTCGGACCAGATGCGGTCCTCCGACCAGTCGTCGACCGACTCCTCGGGCGAGCACTGGAAGTACATGCGCTGGATCGCGTCGGTGCGGCTGCTGATCAGCGCGAAGCCGGCGTCGCCGCGTGCGTAGATGAGCTCCTCGGCGCTCGGCGGGGCTTCGCAGAGGATCCCGAACCAGGCGAAGGGGTACTGCCGGAAGTACTCCGTGCGTCCCTCCACCGACGACCGGGTCATGCTGCGCGACCCGTCGGCGCCGACCAGCACGTCGCAGCGCACCTCGTGCTCCGCTCCGGCGCTGTCGGTGAAGAGCATCCCGGGCCGGTCGCTGGTCACGTCCACCACGGAGGTCCCGGTCACCGCATACCTCACGTCACCGCCGTCACGCTGCCGCGCGTCGGCCAGGTCGAGGAACACGTCGGTCTGCGGATAGAGCCAGGTCGAGGCGCCGACCAGGCCCTGGAAGTCGATGCGGTGGCTGGTGCCGCCGAACCGGAGGTCGATGCCGCGGTGCTCGTGGCCGTCCCGGAGGACGCGGTCGGACACCCCCGAGTCGACGAGGAGGCGGACGCTGTCCCGCTCGAGGATCCCTGCTCGGTGCGTGTGCTCGATCTCCTCGCGGGGGCGGGTCTCGATGACGACCGACTCGATGCCGGCGACCTGGAGGAGGTGGGACAGCATGAGGCCGGCCGGTCCACCGCCGACGATGCCTACGGTGGTGCTGGAGAGGATGCGGGACATGGGTCTTCCTAGTGGGTTCCGTCGATGAGGGGCACGTCGACGAGGGCCTGGAGGTCGTCGAACGTGAGGCCGAAGGCCTCGCGAACGACGACGCCGCGGTCCTCGACGAGGAAGACGGCGAGGTCGGTGTAGACGCGGGTGACGCAGGCGAGGCCCGTCAGGGGGTAGGTGCACGCGCGGACGAGCTTGGCTGCTCCCTCGCGGGTCAGCAGGTCCATCATCACGAAGGTCTGCTTGGCGCCGAGGGCGAGGTCCATCGCGCCGCCGACCGCGGGGACCGCGTCCGGCGCACCGGTGTGCCAGTTGGCGAGGTCGCCGGTTGCGGAGACCTGGTAGGCACCAAGCACGCAGATGTCGAGATGGCCGCCGCGCATCATGGCGAAGGAGTCGGCGTGGTGGAAGTACGACGCCCCGGGCAGCTCGGTGACGGGGATCTTGCCGGCGTTGACGAGGTCGGGGTCGACCTCGTCCCCGACGGCCTCCGGGCCCATGCCGAGCATGCCGTTCTCGGTGTGCAGCATGACGCCGCTGTCGGGAGCCAGGTGGTTGGCGACCTTGGTCGGCAGGCCGATCCCGAGGTTGACGAAGGACCCGGCTGGGATGTCGGCGGCGACGATGCGGGCCAGGGCGTCGCGGTCGATGCCGCGGGCGGTGGTGGTCACGTGGGGGCTCCGGTGAGGGCGGCCGGGTCGCGCTCGACCCGGACGACGTGGTCGACGTAGATGCACGGGGTCACGATCGACTCGGGGTCGAGCGACCCGGTCGGCACGACGTGATCGACCTGGACGATGGTCGTCTCCGCGGCGGCGGCCATGATCGGCCCGAAGTTGCGCGCGGTCCTGCGGTAGACGAGGTTGCCGAGCCGATCGGCGCGATGCGCGGCGACCAGGGCGACCTCGGCGTGGATCGGGTGCTCGAGGACGAAGGGACGCCCGTCGATCACCCGCGTCTCCTTGCCCTCGGCGAGCGGGGTGCCGTAGCCGGTCGGCGTGAAGAAGGCCCCGATGCCCGCTCCTGCGGCTCGGATCCGCTCGGCCAGGTTGCCCTGCGGAACGAGCTCCAGCTCGAGCGCTCCGGCCCGGTAGGCCTGGTCGAAGTGCCACGAGTCGACCTGGCGCGGGAACGAGCACACCACCTTGCGGACCCGTCCCTCCCGGATGAGGGCGGCGAGACCGACGTCCCCACCTCCCGCGTTGTTGCTCACGATGGTCAGGTCCGTGGCCGCGCTCTCGAGCAGCGCCTCGATCAGCTGGACCGGCTGGCCGGCCGACCCGAAGCCGCTCACCATCACGGTGGCTCCGCTGGCGATCCCCGCCACGGCCTCCAGCACGGTGTCGTGGAAGCTCACTCTGCTCATGCCGAGTCGCTCCTCGTGTTCTCGAGCACGACGGCCAGACCCTGGCCCACGCCGATGCAGATGGCGGCGACACCCCACCGCTGGCCGCTGGCCGCCAGACCGCGGGCGAGGGTGCCGAGGATGCGGGTGCCGGACGCTCCCAACGGGTGGCCGAGGGCGATGGCGCCGCCATGGACGTTGACGATCCCAGGGTCGATGTCCCAGGCACGGACGCAGGCCAGCGACTGGGCGGCGAACGCCTCGTTCAGCTCCACGAGCGCGACGTCGCCCCACCCGACGCCGGCCCGCTTGAGGGCGAGGTTGGCGGCCTCGACCGGTGCGTAGCCGAAGAACTGCGGCTCGTTGGCGGCCACACCCCAGCCCGCGACCCTGGCCAGTGGCTCGACGCCGATCAGTGAGGCAGACCGGGCGGAACCCAGGAGTGCAGCGGACGCCCCGTCGTTCAGCGGGGAGGCGTTGCCGGCGGTGACGGTCCCGTCGGCACGGAAGACGGGCTTGAGCGCCGCGACCTTCTCGAGCGTGGTGTCGGCCCGGACGGACTCGTCGCGAACGAGGTCGGTGCCGGGCACCACCACCACGTGGTCGTCGTAGAACCCGGACTCCCAGGCGGCCGCCGCGGCACGGTGCGAGTCGACCGCGAACGTGTCCTGGTCCTCGCGGCTGACGTCGTACCGCTCGCGCAGCTGCTCGGTGGCCTCGCCGAGGGAGACCGTCCACTCCGCCGGCATCGCCGGGTTGACCAGCCGCCAGCCGAGGGTGGTCGAGACGAGCTCGGCGTTGCCTGCGGGGAACGCACGACCGGGCTTGGGCAGCACCCAGGGTGCGCGCGACATCGACTCGACTCCCCCGGCGACCACGACGTCGGCCTCGCCCAGAGCGATCTGCCGGGCGGCGTTGATCGTCGCGTCGAGGCTCGAGCCGCAGAGCCGGTTGACGGTGGTGCCCGGGACCGTCACCGGCAGCCCGGCCAGGAGCCCGGCCATGCGGGCGACGTTGCGGTTGTCCTCCCCCGCGCCGTTGGCGTTGCCCAGCACGACCTCGTCGATCCGGGCAGGGTCGAGATCGGGACTGCGCCCGACCAGCGTGCGCACGATGTGGGCCGCGAGGTCGTCCGGACGTACGCCGGCCAGTGCGCCGCCGTACTTGCCGAACGGCGTACGCACGGCGTCGTACACGAACACGTCAGCCATCTGTCTCCTCCATCGAGTCCAGGACCTCCTTGGCCACGGCGAACCCGTGGTTGGCCACCGGGACACCGCAGTAGATCGCACTCTGCAAGATGACCTCGGCGATCTCCTCGGCGGTGAGGCCGTTGCGGCGGGCGGCGCGCACGTGCATGCCGAACTCCTCCCAGTGACCGAGAGCCAGCAGGGCGGTCAGCGTGGCCACGCTGCGGCTACGCCGGTCGAGGCCGGGTCGGGTCCACACACTTCCCCAGGCGTAGCGGGTGATCAGGTCCTGGAAGTCGGCGTCGAAGGCCGACGCGCTGGCGCCAGCCCGGTCGACGTGGGCGTCGCCCAGGACCTCGCGGCGCACACGCATGCCGTCGTCGTAGGTGTCAGCCATGCGAGGCCACCTCCCAGGCGTCGCTCAGCAGGGCGGCGACTGCCCCCGGGTTCTCGGCCGGCGGCAGGTGACCACACGCCGGGAGGACGACCAGCTCGGCTCCTGCTGCAGCCGCCGTCTGCTCCGCCAGCTCGCGCGGCACGACCACGTCGAGCTCCCCGGGCGCGACGACCAGCCGGGCTCTCACCCGGTCCAGCCCGTCCCGGAGGTCGAAACCAGCCAGCGCCTCGCACGCGAGCGCGTAGGACTCCCTGTCGGTGTCCGAGAGGGCGAGCAGGAGACGGTTGGCCACGGAGGGTTCGCGCTCCACGAAGCCAGCTGCGAACCACCGCTGCGCCGAGGGCTCGACCATCACCGGCGTCCCGGCGCGCCGCACGAGCGCGGCACGTTCGGCCCACATCGCCGGCTCGCCGACCTTGGCCGCCGAGGCGATGCACACGACGTGGTCGAGCACTCCCGGCTCGACAGCGAGCTGCAGGGCGACCGCTCCCCCGAGGGACACCCCCGCGTACGACGCGGGCCGGCCCGCTGCCAGCTCCTCGGCCCTGCCGCGCACGGCATCGGCGAGGTCGGCGACGGAGAACGGTGCGGTCGCCGGTGCGCTGCGTCCGTGACCGGGCAGGTCCCAGCCCACGACCTCTGCGTCCAGGAGCGCCGCCGCGCGATCCCAGAGCGCCTCGACCGAGGTGCCGAGCGACGGTCCGACGACGAGTAGCCTCGTGGAGTCGGGCGACCCGCCGAGCCGCGTGAAGGTCAGGTCAGGCATGGCCGTTCCCCTCGCTGGGCAGGCGCTCCAGCACCGCATCGACGAACACCGAGGCCGCGCCCAGGTAGTCCTCCGCAGCGGTGGCCCTGCCGCTCTCGGCCAGCAGGTCCTCAGACGCCGCATCGACGCGCGACTTCATGGCAGCGGTGTCCACCTCGAGCAACGAGACGAGCTCGGCGGTCTGCGACGTCGCGGTGACGGTGACCTCGAGGAGCCGGCGGAGCGAGGGCCACTCGCTGTGCCAGGCGCCGTCGGGACGTTCGTCGACGGCCTGCGCTGCGGCCAGGTGGAGCTGGGCCAGGAGCTGGGGCGTCTGCAGGGAGGCGGCGCGAACCAGCACCGCGAGGACCGGGTTCTGCTTGTGCGGCATCGTGGACGACCCACCCCGGCCGGCCACCTGCCCTTCGCGCACCTCGCCGATCTCGGGGCGGGCGAGCAGGGCGACGTCGGACGCCAGGACCCCGCAGGCGCCGGTCGTCGCCACCAGCGCGTCGCCGATCGCCGTCACCGGCGCCCGGTTGGTGTGCCACGGAACGCCTCGCCAGCGCAGTCCGAGCTCGTGCGCGAAGGCGGCGGCGGCCCTCGAGGGATCGGTCGTCTCCGCGACGAGCGACAAGGTCCCGGCCGCCCCACCGCACTGCACGGGGAGCTGGTCCAGCGCGCGGTCCACCCGCTCGAGGGCGTCCAGCACCCCGGACAGCCACTGCGCCGCCTTGAGTCCGAACGTGATCGGGACGGCGTGCTGGGTCAGGGTGCGCCCGACCATCAGGCTGGCCCGGTGCTGGTCGGCAAGCGCCGCCAGCCCCTGGGCGGTCGCGAGGAGATCTCCCCTGGTGCGCGCCAAGGCGTCGCGAGAGAGCAGCACGAGTGCGGTGTCGAGCACGTCCTGGCTCGTGAGCCCGCGATGCACCAGCAGGGCGAGGGGCTGACCCACCACCTCCCGCAGCCCGCTCACGACCGGGAGGACCGGGTTGCCCGTGTCCTCGCCCGCGGCGCCGAGTGCGGCGAGGTCGACCTGCCAGTCGCCCGCGGCGACCGCGACGGTCTCTGCGTCCTCGGGGTCGACGGCTCCGACCTCCGCGAGGGCGCGCAGCCAGGCCACCTCCACGCGCAGCATCGCCGTGACCAGCGAGGCGTCGTCGGCCACACCGGCCGCCCGGTGCAGCCCGGGCGAGAGCAGGTCGGTCATCGTGCGCCTCCCCGGGGGAAGGAGAGGAAGACGGTCTCGCGGTCCCCCTGCAGGTGGACGTCGAAACGGAGACTGCCGTCGGGCTCCCGCACGGCGACCAGCGTCTCGCGGTCCCCCGGAGCGAGTCGCGACAGCAAGGGGTCCGCGTCGAGGTCGCGGCCGGGCAGGTACGCCCGGGTGAAGAGCCGGTCGAGCAGACCCCGCGCGAAGACCACCACCGCGAAGAAGGCACCGCCCGGCTCGACGGTCGTGAAGGAGTAGCGACCGGACGGGTCCGTCGCCGCGCGCCCCCAGCCGGTGAACCCGCCGTCGCGGACCAGGGACCCCTCGACCTCCGGGACCGCGCCGTCTGCGTCAGCCTGCCGGATCTCGATCAGCGCGTCCGGCACCGGCTCACCCGCGCCGTCGCGCACGACGCCGTGCAGCCGGACCGCGCCCGGGGTCGCGGGCGGCACGAGCTCGTGGTCGCGCTCGTAGGGCAGTGCGTCGTGGAAGAAGGGGCCGACTGTCTGCCCAGGAGTGGCTGGCAGTCCCGGCAGGTCGGGCGGGCCGGGCAGGTCAGGCATGGTCGTCCTCGCGTTCCACGGGTGTGCTGCGGCTGCCGGTGAGCACGACGTCCCAGCGGTAGCCGGTCGCCCACTCGTGCTGGGTGAGCTCGTGGTCGTACGTCGCCACGAGACGGTCCCGGGCCGCGGGGTCGGTGATCGCCTGGTAGATCGGGTCGAGCGCGAGGAGCGGGTCGCCGGGGAAGTACATCTGCGTGATGCTCCGCTGGGTGAACGCGGTGCCGAACAGCGAGAAGTGGATGTGCGCGGGCCGCCAGGCGTTGTGGTGGTTGCGCCACGGGTAGGGACCGGGCTTGATCGTCGTGAACCGGTACCACCCGTCGCCATCGGTCAGGCAGCGCCCGACTCCCGTGAAGTGCGGATCGAGCGGAGCGGGGTGCTGGTCACGCTTGTGCACGTAGCGGCCGGCGGCGTTGGCCTGCCAGACCTCGACGAGCTGGTGCCGGACGGGTCGTCCCTCGCCGTCGAGCACGCGGCCGGTCACGACCAGGCGCTCCCCGATGGGCTCGCCCCGTCCCTGGATGGTCAGGTCGGCCTCGACGGGACCGACGTCGGAGTGGCCGAAGACCGGCGCGAGCAGCTCCACGTCCTCCGGGTCCACCTGCTGGAGGACCTTGGTCGGGTGCCGCAGCAGACTGCTGCGGTAGGGCGGGAAGTCCAGCCTCGGCTGGGTCCGGGAGGACTCGCCCTCTCGGTGGAGGGTCGCGATCTCGTGGCTCACCACGGATTGCGGCTCGAGGCTGGTCTCTGCGCTTCTCACGCCACCATCGTCGTCCCCACGTGCGGCTGAAGCGAGATTATGCTTCCGCTGAGTGGAAGGAGGCCGCACATGGCCGGCAACACCTCGACGCCCGGCGCCTCGGTGGTGTCGCGCGCACTCGCCCTGTTGTTCGCCTTCGACGCGCAGCACCGCCGCCTCACGCTGACCCAGCTCGCGAGCCGGGCGGGCCTACCACTGGCCACCACCCATCGTCTCGCTGCCGATCTCGTCGCCGGGGGCGCCCTCGTACGCCGGGCCAACGGCGAGTACGTCGTCGGTCGGCGCCTGTGGGACCTCGGGCTCCTCGCTCCCGTGCAGACCGGGCTGCGCCAGGTCGCCTCGCCGTTCCTCAACGACATCCACGCCGCCACGCAGGCGACCGTCCACCTCGCCGTGCGCGAGCGGACCCAGGTGCTCTACCTCGAACGGCTGTCCGGCCGCGCGTCCGTTCCCGTGGTCAGCACGGTTGGCTCGCGACTGCCGATGCACGCGACCGGTGTCGGCAAGGTGCTCCTCGCGCACGCGCCCGCCGACGTGCAGGAACGGGTCCTGTCCAGCCTCGACCGGATCACGCCCTACACCGTGACCCAGCGCGCCCGGCTCGAGCGGCAGCTCACGCGGGTGCGCAAGGACGGGTTCGCCACGACGGAGGAGGAGATGACGCTGGGCGCGTGCTCCATCGCGGTCCCGGTGCCCGGACCTGACGGGTCGGTGGTGGCAGCCATCGGGATCGTCGTGCCGTCGCTCAAGCGCGACCGGGCACGCCTGCTCGCCGCACTGCAGGTGGCAGCAAGCGGTGTCGCCCGCACCCTGGCGAACGAGCTGGCACCGCCCGGCGCGGACGCGGCGTCACGATCCCGCTAGCGCGGCGTGGTGCCGCTCAGCGCGTGCCGGCACCGCGCCAGGTAGGTGCGCAGGATCTCGGTCTGCCCGACGTCGAACCCTTCGAGCATCCGGGCCTCGATGTCGGCAACGGAGTCGTAGAGCTCGTCGAGGGTGCGCTGCCCGTCCGCGCTCAGTGACAACAGGTACTGCTTGCGGTTGCGCTCGTCGCGCTCGCGGCTGATCAGGCCGCGGCTGAGGAGGACGGTCACCATCTCGGCCATCGACTGGGCGCGGACGAACGAGTTGCGAGCAAGCTCGGCCGAGGTGATGCCAGGGTGCCGCTCCAGCACGGTCAGCGCGGTGTACTGCGCCGTGGTCAGCTCGGCTGTGGCGACCACGTCGTCCAGGGCCTGCCGGACCGCCAGCTCCACCTGCTTGATCAGGTAGAGCAAGGTGATGTCGCGGTCGTGACCGGGCGCGGCGGACGCGGATGTGCTGCTCATGGGCCCCCTACCGTACGGCGCCGAGTCCTCCGACCGCGGCGATGGTCACGCTACCGAGGCTGCTCGCCGCTCAGCGAGTGCCTGCAGCGCAGGAGGTAGGTCCGCAGGATCTCGGTCTGCCCGCCGTCGAACCGGTCGAGCATCCTGGTCTCGATGTCCGCGACGGCGTCCAGCAGCTCGTCGAGGACGCGCTGTCCCTCCGACGTCAGGGTCAGGAGGTACTGCTTGCGATTGGCCTGGTCGCGCTCCCGCGCCACCAGGCCCCGGCTGAGCAGGTAGGTGATCATCTCGGCCATCGTCTGGGCGCGCACGAAGGAGTTGCGCGCGAGCTCGGCCGAGGTGATGCCCGGGTGTCGCTGGAGGACGGTGAGCGCGGTGTACTGCAGCGTGGTCAGGTCGGCCGTCGCGACGACGTCGTCGAGTGCCTGCCGGACCGCGAGCTCCACCTGCTTGATGAGGTAGAGCAGGGTCACGTCACGGTCCTGGGCGGCCTCCTCTGCCGTACGGGCTCGAGCCACGCTCATCCCGGCACCTCGACCCGCGGTCGCGTCAGCAGCCGGCCGACACCGGCGTCGACACTCGGGACGACGCCTCGGGGCATGAAGAGGAGCGCGAGCACAAGCAGGGTGCCGTACGTGGCGTACTGCATGATCGGGGCCGCGGTGGGCGGCAGGCCGGGCTGGCTGCTGATCGTGTTGAGCACCTGGAGGAGCACCGAGACGATCACCGCACCGACCACCCCTCCCCAGATCGTTCCGAGGCCGCCGACCACGGCCATGATCACGAAGGTGAACGACTCCGCGGCCGGGAAGGAGTCAGGGCTGACGTAGGGCGTGAAGAACGCGGAGAGGGCCCCGGCAAGTCCGGCAAAGCCCGCGGACAGGGCGAAGATGACCACCTTGCTGCGGTTCACCGGCACCCCCGCCGACTCCGCTGCGGTCTGGCTGCCGGCCAGCGCCTGGATGCCGCGGCCGAAGCGGCTGTGCACCGTCCGATGGCTGACCAGCAGCACCAGCCCCAGGCAACCCAGCGCCAGGTAGACGTAGGGCAGCTGCCCGACGACGACACGGTCGCCGACACCCAACGGCGGGATGCCGCTGACCCCGAGGGCGCCCCCGAGCACGTCGAAGGTGCTCATCGCGGTCTGCACCATCAGCAGCAGCGCGAGCGTCCCGAAGGCGAGGTAGTGCCCGTGCAACCGGAGGAGAGGTACGCCGACCAGCGCCGCGAAGCCGGCCGCCACCGCCGGCGCGGCAAGCAGCGCAAGCAGCGGGGGGAGATCGAACCGCGTGGTGCCGACGGCCACCGTGAGCGCACCGGCGGCCACGAAGGCACCCTGTCCGAGGGACGCCTGGCCGGAGTAGCCCATCAGGATCGACAGGCCGGTGACCACGATCGCGGCCATGACCATGCGCATGAAGAAAGTCAGGTCGGGCAGCACCAGCGGGGCCACGCACGCGGCCGCGCAGGCGAGGAGCACCAGGAGGGTCCTCGGCTGGGGACGAGACCTCGCCCGAGACATCACTCGCGACATCATCTGCGTCATCACTTCGCCTCCTCGTGGGCGAAGCTGCGGCTCCGCGCGATCATGATCACCATCATCAGCAGCAGGGCCACCTCGGTCTGGTAGGACCCGTTGAGGTAGCCGGCCGTGAGCTGGCCGGCCACACCGAGCCCGAGGCCACCGACCAGAGTGCGCAGCGGGCTGACCAGGCCGCCGAAGACGGCGGCCGCGAACCCGCCGAGGGCCATGGGCAGGTCGGAGTAGAAGGACAGCGCGTTGCTGGGCGCGACCAGCACGCCAGCCAGCCCGCCCAGGACGCCGGAGAGCCCGAAGGCGACCAGCCCCATCCGACGTACGTCGATGCCGACCAGACGCGCGGCGAAGGGGTTCGAGGCACTCGCAGTGAGCGCCTTGCCGAGGTAGGTGCGGGAGAAGAACAGCGAGAGTCCCGCGAACGCCACCAGCGTCACGACGAGCACGAGCAGGCGCTGCCGCTCCACCTCGGCACCGAGGATCGTCGTGAACCCGTCGAGGCCGGGCGGCGACACGGGGTCCTGGCCCCACAGCCAGATGATGGCGGCGGAGAACAGCATCGAGACACCAAGCGTGACGATCAACGAGATCAGTGGCGGGGTGCCACGCTTGCCGATCGCGACGACGCCGACCAGCACGCCGACCAGCCCGCACACCACGACGGTCACCATCTCCCCCACCACGTGCGGCAGTCGCCCGGCCAGCAAAGAGGCCGACAGCATCGCGCCCAGCACGGCCAGCGAGCCCTGCGCGAAGTTGACCACCCGGGTCACGCGGTGCACGACGACGAAACCGCTGCCGATCAGCGCGAACGAGGAGCCGAGGGCGATCCCGGTGACCAGGTAGGTGATGAACTCACTCATCGGGACACCTCCACGTCGGCGAGCTCGGCCAGGTCACCGAAGTAGGCCTTGCGCACGGCGTCGCTCTCCGCGAGCTCGGAGCTCGGCCCGGTCACCACGACCCGGCCGGCCTCCAGCACGCAGGCACGAGCGCACAGGCGGAAGGCGAGCGTGACCTCCTGCTCGACCAGCAGGACGGCAGTGCCGCGTTCGGCGTTGAGGTAGCGCAGGTGCTCGGCGAGCTCGTCGACCACGATCGGCGCGAGGCCGAGCGACAGCTCGTCGATGGCCAGCAGGTCGGGCCGCGCCATCAGGGCGCGCCCGATCGCCACCATCTGCTGCTGTCCGCCGGAGAGCCGCCCCGCCTTGCGCCGGCGCATCCCGGCCAGGTCCGGGAGCAGGTCGAACACCTCGTCCAGCTGGCGGTTCCTGATCGACCAGCCGCCGAGGAGCAGGTTGTCCTCGACGCTCATGTCCGGGAACATCTGGCGGCCCTCGGGGACCTGGGCCACGGTGCCCTCGACGACGACCGACCCGGACGCGGGCTCGAGCATCCCGCTGACGGTGTTGATCAGCGTGGACTTGCCGGCCCCATTGGGGCCGACCAGGGCGACCATCTCGCCGCGGCCGACCTCGAGGGACACCCCGTCGAGGGCCACCGCCGAGCCGTAGCGCACGACGAGGTCAGTGATGTGCAGCATGGTCTGCTCCGGTTCCGAGGTAGGCCTTGACGACGGCGGGGTCGGACGTGACCTCCGCCGGGGTGCCGTCGGCGATCACCGCGCCGAGGTCCAGCACCGTGATGCGATGGGCCAACGAGGTGACCATCCCGACGTCGTGCTCGACGAGGAGGATGGTGGTGCCCGCCCCGTTCAGCTCGCGGATGAGGTCGGCGAGCTGGGTGCGCTCGGCCGCCCGCAGGCCGGAGGCCGGCTCGTCGAGGAGCAGCAGGCGCGGCCGGCCGGCCAGCGCCCGAGCGACCTGCAGTCGGCGCTGCTGGCCCAGCGGCAGGCCCTCGGCCGGTCGGTCTGCCAGCTCGAGCAGCCCGACCCGGTCCAGGCACTGCTCGGCGGTGGCCCTGATCTCCCGCTCCTCCCGGCGCTGGGCCGGCGGGCGGAACGCGGCGGACACCAGGCCCGCCCGCGACTGTGCGTGCGCGCCCACCATCACGTTCTGCAGCAGCGACATGCCCGCGAACAGCCGGGCACCCTGGAACACGATGGCCACGCCTCGGCGCGCTCGGACGTGGGGTGGCAACCGGTCGATGTGCGCCCCGGCCAGGCTGATCGATCCGGCGTCCGGACGCAGGTGTCCGGCGATCAGGTTGAACAGCGTCGACTTGCCGGCGCCGTTGGGACCGATCACGCCGCGCAGCTCGCCCTCGGCGACGTCGAGGCTGACGTCCCGGTTGGCGTAGACACCGCCGAAGTGCTTCGACACGCGTTCGACCTTGAGCATGCTGGCCTCCGCTGGCTGATGGTTGGTGTGGAGTGGAAGGTGCGGGCCGGACGGCTGCGTGTCCAGCCCGGCCCGCACCGGTCTCATGAGGTCGGACTCTGGCCCGGCTACTCGGGCAGGCGCGTCTTGAACGCCTTGAGGGAGTACGGCGTCGCCGCCAGGTCCCCGTCCTTGACCTCGACGATCGCGATGGCGTCCTTGCCGATGCCGCCGTGGTCGTCCTCGGAGAACTGGAACCGGCCGATGGGCGTGAGCACGTCGAGCGTCTCCAGGGCGTCGCGGACCTTCTCCCGGTCCGTGGACTCCGCCTTCTCGATCGCGGCCACCAGCAGCTGGATGCCGGCGGCGCCGTCGAACGCGAACTGGGGCGGGTAGGCGTCGTTCTGCTCCAGCCAGGGGTTGGCGAACGCGTCAACGGCGTCCTTGAGCGGGCCGGCCGGCAGCTCGCGTCCCGGGACGGCGATGCTGCTGGTCATCACGACCCCCTCGCCTTCGGCGCCCGCGGGCTCGACGTACAGGTTCGAGGCCTGCGCGCCGGTCATGATGAGGGGGATGCCGGACCCGGCGAACTGCTTGGTGATGATGACCGACGCCGGACCGGCGACCCAGACCAGGAAGGCGTCGGGCTTGGCGGCCTTCACCTTCGAGATCGCCGCGGTGAAGTCGGTGGCCGCGACGTCGATCGCCTCGTCGACCACCACGTCGATGCCCGCCGCCTCGGCGGCCGCGAGGGTCGCCGCGCGGCCGTTGCTGCCGTAGGGGTCCTCCGACGTGTAGGCGATCGCGAGGGACTCGATCCCCTCGGCCGCGAGGTAGTCGACCGCCGCCTCGGCGTAGAGCTCAGGAATCGCCACGCACGTGAACGCGTAGTCGTTCGAGCCGTCCTTGAAGGCGCTGACCGGCCCGAGGGCGATGGTCGGGATCTTGTTGCTCTCCGCGCTGGAACCGATCGCGAGGGAGGCCGCGACGTTGGAGGAGGACAGGATCGCGGTGTAGTCGCTGTCCGCGGCCATCTGGTTGTACCCGATCACCGACTGCGGGACCTCGGTCTTGTCGTCCTTGATGGTCACTTCGAGGTCGCGTCCCAGGACGCCACCGTCGGCGTTGATCCGGGCGACCTCCTGCTCGATCGCGGCCTTGTCGCCGATGCCGAGAGGCGCGAAGGGCCCGGTGAGGGGCACGACGACCCCGATCTTGATCGGGCCGGACGAGCTGGCAGTCCCGCCTTCGGCTGAGCCGCACGCGGCCAGACCGAGGGCCAGAGCGAGCGCTCCAGCGACAGTGGGGACGGTGAGTCTTGTGCGGAGCATGGGTCACCTCGAGGGAGTGGTCCGAGAGCCGGAGTTGTCAGGATTCCTGTTAATCAGGAACCCTGAAGGTGGAGTATGACTACCGTCACATCGGGTGTCAAGAGGCACATTCGGAGCGCGTCACGCGCGGTCTGGACCGGGATCCAGGCGTGGTTCCCAGGTCAGCGGTGGGTCCCGAACTGATCATTGACAACGTGACCGTCGCCACATCACACTGAACTTTCGACAGGAAACCTGATAACTTGGGATGGCAATGATGACTCAAGAGGCACAGCAGCTCCAGCCCCGACAGCTGTTCGTCGGCGGTGTCTGGCGCGAGGGGAACGCCGGCATGCGGCGCGACGTCGTCGACCCCGCCACCGGCGGCATCCTCACCACCGTGGTGGAGGCCGACGCGACGGACGTCGACGTCGCGGTGCGCAACGCCCGCGAGGCGTTCGACCACGGGCCGTGGCCGCGGATGCCCGCCCGCGACCGGGCGCGCATCCTCAACAGGGCTGCCCAGCTGATCCGCGAGCGGGCCGACGAGCTCGTCTCCCTCGAGAGCCACGACGTCGGCAAGCCGGTGTCCCTGTGTCGTGCGGTCGACGTCGAGACCGCGGCCCAGCAGTACGAGTACTGCGCGGCGCTGGCCCAGGGCATCGAGGGCTCCACCCGCTCCACGCCGATCCCGTCCTTGGCCTACACGATGCGACTGCCGGTGGGTGTGGTGGGCGCCATCACCCCCTTCAACTTCCCGCTGATCCTGTCGAGCACGAAGATCGCCGCGGCACTGGCCGCCGGCAACGTCGTGGTCCACAAGCCCGCCGACGACACCCCTCTCAGTGCGCTCTTCGTGGCCGAGCTCCTGAAGGACGCCGGAGTGCCCGACGGAGTGCTCAACGTCGTCACGGGCAGCGGCCAGGTCGTCGGCGAGGCGCTCCTGCGCCACCCCGGCGTCGACAAGATCGCGTTCACCGGGTCGACGGCGATCGGCCGCCACGCGGCCAGCGTGGCCGGCGAGCACCTCAAGCCGGTCACCATGGAGCTCGGCGGCAATGCCGCCCACATCGTCTTCGACGACGCCGACCTCGACGTCGCCATCGGCGCGGTGATCAAGGCGTTCGTCTTCAACTCAGGTCAGTTCTGCATGGCGGGCCCGCGCCTGCTGGTCGCGCGCCCGCTCCACGACACCGTCCTCGGGATCCTCGAGCAGGCAGTGCCCACCGTTCCCATCGGCGACCCGCGCGACCCGGCGACGGTGATCGGCCCGATGGCCGGCGAGCGCCAGCTGGCGAAGGTCGAGGAGTACGTCGAGCTGGCCCGCAAGGAGGGCGGCCGGATCGTCTGTGGCGGTGAGCGGCTCGACCTCGACGGCGGCTTCTACTACCGGCCGACCGTGATCGCCGACCTGCCCGCCGACTCGCGTGTCATCGCCGAGGAGGTCTTCGGACCGGTGCTCACCGTGCAGCCGTTCGACGACGAGGACGAGGCCGTCGCCCTCGCCAACAGCACCCCCTACGGCCTCGCCGCCGGGCTGCAGACCCGCGACGTGACCCGCGCCCATCGGGTCGCGGCCCGTCTGGACGCCGGCATCGTGTGGGTCAACGACTGGGCGATGCTCGATCCTGCGGTGCCCTTCGGCGGCGTCAAGGACTCCGGCTTCGGCCGCGAGTACGGCCCCGAGGCGCTGGAGGCCTACACCAGGGTCAAGTCCGTCGTCGTCTCCCTTCCGCCCACCCCCGCAGCCAGCGCAGTCACCGAGGAGCAGGCATGACGCTCACCACCCAGGCCGCCGTCGTCGAGTCCGGCGGCGCCCCCTTCACCCTCGTCGACGTCGAGCTCGACGACCCCCGCGCCGACGAGGTGCTCGTCCGGATGACCGCGGCCGGCCTCTGCCACACCGACCTCGGCGTGGCCTCGGGCGGCCTGCCGTTCCCGCTGCCCGGCGTGCTCGGACACGAGGGGGCCGGCGTCGTCGAGCGGGTCGGCTCGGCCGTCACCTCGGTGGCGCCGGGCGACCACGTCCTGCTGTCGTTCACGTCGTGCGGCTCCTGCCGCAACTGTCGCGGCGGACATCCCGCCTACTGCGCCACCTGGCTCCCCGACAACCTGATCGGCGGAGCTCGCCGGGACGGGTCGGCGACCATCAGTCGCTCCGGGGAGCCGCTCGGCAGCCATTTCTTCGGCCAGTCGTCCTTCGCCCGCCACGCGGTGGCCGACGAGCGCAGCGTGGTCAAGGTCGACCCTCGCTCGCCGCTGGAGGCCCTGGCGCCGCTCGGCTGCGGCGTGCAGACCGGCGTCGGCGCCGTGTGGAACGTGCTCAAGCCCGGACCCGGCAGCACGGTCGTCGTGGCCGGCGCGGGTGCGGTCGGCCTCTCGGCGGTGATGGCGGCAGCCCTCACCCCCGCGCAACGGATCGTGGCGGTCGACATCGTGCCCCACCGGCTCGACCTGGCACGCAAGCTGGGCGCCACCCACGTCGTCGACTCCTCGCGCGAGGACTACGCGGCGCGGATCGCGGAGATCACCGGCGGCGCCGGCTGCGACGGCGTCATCGAGACCACCGGCAACGTCACGGTGCTGCGCCAGGCCGTCGACAGCCTCGCCGCTCGCGGCACGGCCGTCGTCGTGGGTGCCCCTCCGTTCGGCACCGAGGTCGGGCTCGAGGTCAACGGCCTCCTCGGTGGCAAGCACATCGTGGGCATCACCCTCGGCGACAGCGAGACCCAGACGTTCATCCCGCTGCTCGCCGAGATGGTCGCCGACGGGCGACTGCCGGTCGCCGAGCTGATCACCACCTACGACTTCACCGACATCCAGCAGGCGGTCGAGGACGTCAGGACCGGCGCGACCATCAAACCGGTCCTGACCTTCGGCTGACCCGCACACCAGCCCCCGACCACCCCGCACCACCCACCACCAGGAGCAGAGACCAGATGGACATCACCGGAAAAGTCGCCGTCGTCACCGGCGCCGGACAGGGCCTCGGCCGGGCCTACGCCACCGCCCTCGCCGACGCCGGAGCGGCGGTCGTCGTCAACGACGTCAACGACGAGACCGCAGCCGCTGTCGTCGACGCCATCACGGCGGCCGGTGGGCAGGCGGTGGCCGAGGTCGTGCCGGTCGGCACGACCGAGGCCGCCGAGCGTCTCGTCGCCCGCGCCGTCGACACCTTCGGCCGGCTCGACGTCATGGTCACCAACGCCGGCGTGCTCCGCGACCGCGTGCTGTGGAACATGAGCGACGACGACTTCGACACCGTGGTCCAGGTGCACCTCCGCGGCACGTTCACGTGCGTCCGCGAGGCGGCCAAGCGCTTCCGCGCCCAGGGCGAAGGAGGGCGCGTCATCCTCGCCGGGTCACCAGCCGGTCAGCGTGGCAACTTCGGCCAGACCAACTACGCCGCCGCGAAGGCCGGCATCGTCGCGATGGCGCGCACCTGGGCCATGGAGCTGGCACGGGCCGACGTCACGGTCAACGCCGTCGTCCCGAACGCCGCCACCGCGATGACCGAGACCATCCCGTTCCTCGCGCCCTACGTCGAGCTGATGGAGCAGGGTCGCCCGGTGCCGTCAGTCGTTCGTCGGGCCGCGTCCTTCGGAACCGCCGAGGACGTCGCCGGGCTGATCGTCTACCTCGCCTCGGACGCATCGGCCGGGGTCACCGGCCAGGCGATCGGGATCGGGGGCGACCGGCTCTCCCTGTGGTCGCACCCGACCGAGATCCGCAGCGCCTTCATGGACGGAGGCTGGAGCGCCGACGCGATCGCAGAGGCATTCGAGTCGACGGTGGGCGAGGTGCAGGAGACCTACGGCATCCCCGCGCCCAAGCTGCCCGCGCTCCAAGAGGCATAGAGGTCGACGTGCCCGAGCCCTACATCTCCCGGATCGACGTCGCCTCCCTCACCGCTATCGACGTGCACACGCACGCCGAGACCGACGGTTGCGGCCACTTCTCGCTCCCAGAGAGCCTCCGTGCCGGCGCCGACCGCTACTTCGGGGTCGAGGGTGGCGGGCCGCCCGACCTCGACCAGCTCGCGGCCTACTACCGCGAGCGCCGGATGGCGGCAGTGGTCTTCACGGTCGATGCGGAGTCCGCGCTGGGCCACACCCGCATCGCCAACGAGGCCGTGGTCGAGGGCGCCAGCCGCAATGCCGACGTGCTGATCCCGTTCGCCAGCATCGACCCGGCCAAGGGCCGGGCCGGCGTGCGGGAGGCGCGCCGGCTGGTCGAGGAGCTCGGCGTACGCGGGTTCAAGTTCCACCCCAGCGTGCAGGCGTTCTATCCCAACGACCGCGCGGCCTACCCGCTCTACGAGGTGCTGGAGGAGCTTGGCGTGCCGGCCCTCTTCCACAGTGGGCAGACCGGCATCGGCTCCGGGCTCCCGGGCGGGGGCGGGATCCGGCTGAAGTACTCCAACCCCCTCCACCTCGACGACGTCGCCGTCGACTTCCCCGACCTCACCATCGTCATCGCGCACCCGTCGTTCCCCTGGCAGGACGAGGCGCTGGCGGTGGCGTCGCACAAGCCCAAGGTCTACATCGACCTGTCCGGCTGGTCGCCGAAGTACTTCCCCCCGCAGCTCGTGCGCTACGCCAACAGCCTGCTCAAGCACAAGGTCCTCTTCGGCTCGGACTTTCCGCTGATCTCGCCCGACCGCTGGCTGGCAGACTTCGACAAGCTCGACATCAAGGACGAGGTGCGGCCGATGATCCTCAAGGACAACGCGGTGGCGGCGCTGGGTCTGACAGGTGCGGTCCTGGAGTCCGCGACATGATCGGGCCCGGCATCGGGAGCTGGCCCGCCCGTCGCGCGCGGATGAACCCGGCGACGGTGGCGCTCTGCACCGACGCCGAGGAGCTGACGTACGCCGAGCTCGCCGTGCGGGTCGAGCACACCGCGGCGCGCCTGCGGGAGCTCGGTGTCTCCGCCGGCACCAGGGTCGCCTACCTCGGACCCAACAGCATCGACACCTGGGTCTGCTTCTTCGCCACCGCCCGCGCCGGCGGCATCTTCGTCTCGCTCAACATCCGGCTGGCCGCGCCCGAGATCGGCTACATGCTCGCTGACAGCGGCAGCCACCTGCTCGTCCACGGCCCGGAGTGCACGGAGCTCGCGGCGTCGGCCGACCCGGCTGAGCACGGCGTCGCCCACGTGCTGCCCGCCGCGGACCTCCGGCCCTCCCGCCTGTCTGAGGGCGCGGCCGGGTCGGCGTCGCCCTCCCCCATCGACGAGGCCGACCCGGTCGAGCTCGACGACCCCGTGCTGATCCTCTACACCTCAGGGACCACCGGCCGCCCCAAGGGCGCCGTCCTCACCCACGGCAACCTCACCTGGAACACGGTCAACCAGCTCGCCCACGTCGACGTGCTGAGCAACGACGTCGCCTTGTGCGTCGCCCCGCTCTTCCACGTCACCGGACTGGGCCAGGTCTCGATGCCGACGCTGCTCAAGGGCGGCACGGTCGTGGTCGTGCCGAAGTTCGACGCCGGCGCCTTCCTCGCCCTGATCGCCCGCCGTCGTGCGACCGGCTTCTCCGCGGTGCCGACCATGCTCCAGATGATGTGCGAGCACCCCGACTGGGAGTCGGCCGACCTGTCCTCGCTGCGCTACGTGATCTACGGCGGCTCGCCGATCGCCGCGGAGGTCGCCCAGGCCTGGCTCGGCCGCGGCGTGGTCGTCCAGCAGGGCTACGGCATGACCGAGGCCTCGCCTGGCGTGTTCATGGCCCTTCCCGACGGCGCTCCGTCGCGGCCGGTGTCGGCCGGCGTCCCGCACTTCTTCACCGACGTCCGGCTGGACGTCGACGGCGAGCCTGCCGTCGGACCCGGGCGCGGTGAGCTCCTGGTACGTGGTCCCCACGTCTTCGCCGGCTACTGGGGCCGGCCGGAGGAGACCGCCCAGGTCCTCGACGACGGCTGGTACCGCTCCGGCGACGTGGTGCGGATCGAGGACGACGGCTGGGCCTACGTCGTCGACCGGGTCAAGGACATGATCATCTCCGGCGGCGAGAACATCTATCCCGCCGAGGTCGAGTCGGCGATCGCCGAGCTCGCCGACGTGTCGGCGGCCGCCGTCGTGGCCGTGCCCGACCCGACGTGGGGCGAGGTCGGCTGCGCCTACGTCGTGCTCCGAGCGGGCGCAGACCTCGACGAGATCGCGCTGCGCGCGCACCTCGAGCAACGGCTGGCCCGCTACAAGATCCCGCGCTACGTCGAGCTGTGCGACGACCTCCCCCGCAACGCCACCGGGAAGGTTCTTCGGTCGGTGCTGCGCGAGCAGGCCCGGCGCGACCACCTCCCAGCCCCCTGACCAGACCAGGCACCCCTGTCCACACCACAGCCATGCCCACCCCCACCACACACGGAGGCCCCATGACCACGATCGCCCATCCCAAAGACCTGCTGACCATGATCGGCGAGGACCTCGGCAGCAGCGCCTGGTGCGAGGTGTCACAGGAGCGGATCGACCTGTTCGCCGATGCGACCGACGACCACCAGTGGATCCACGTCGACGTCGAGCGGGCCACTCACGGCCCCTTCGGCGGACCCATCGCCCACGGCTACCTCACGCTGTCGCTGCTGATCCCGCTCTGGACCGAGATCCTCGTCATCGAGGAGATCGACATGGCCGTCAACTACGGCCTCAACAAGGTGCGCTTCCCCGCACCGGTGCCCGCGGGCTCACGGGTCCAGCTGAGCACGACCCTCGCGGACGCCGAGGAGGTCACCGGCGGCGGCATCCAGGCCACCATCGACGCCGTCATGCGCGCCGAGGGCATCGACAAGCCGGTCTGCATCGCGCAGATGGTCCACCGCTACTACAAGGCGTGATGACATGAGCACTCCCCCGATCAACTACGACTACGACCCGGAGCTCGCACCGTTCGCCCCGGCCTTCGCCCAGCTGTCCTTCGCGGACATCCCGGCCGCCCGCGACGGAGAGGCGACGCTGCTGGGACTGCTGCCGCCGTACGACTCGCTCGTCCCGCTCACGGTCGACGAGCTGCTCGTCCCCGGTCCGGAGGGTGCTCCCGACGTCCGGGTGCGTCGCTACCGTCCGGCCGCCCACGACGCTCCCCTGCCTGCGCTCGTCTACGTCCACGGCGGCGGCTTCGTCGTCGGCAGCCTCGAGCTCTACGACGCCGACTGCCGACGCCTCGCTGCGGAGGTCGGTGCCGTGGTGTTCTCGGTCGACTACCGCCTCGCACCTGAGCACCCCTTCCCGGCCGCACTGCACGACTGCTTCGCTGCCCTGACCTGGGTGGCGGACAACGCCGCCGATCTCGGCGTGGACCCCGACAGGATCGGGATCGGTGGTGAGAGCGCCGGCGGTGGCATCTCGGCCGGCGTCGCCCTGCTGGCGCGCGACCGTGGTGGTCCGCGCCTGTGCGTGCAGTTCCTCGGGATCCCCGAGCTCGACGACCGCCTCGCGACCAGGTCGATGCGGACGCTCGGAGCAGAGAGCATCCCCGTCACGACGATCGCCAACATGGAGATCAGCTGGGACAGCTACCTGGGACCGGGTGTGCGCGGGACCGAAGGGGTGTCGCCGTACGCCGCACCGGCACGCGCCACCGACCTGGCCGGGCTGCCGCCCGCCCTCGTCACGGCCTACGAGTTCGACGCGCTCCGTGACGAGGACATGGCCTACGCCCAGCAGCTGATGTCGGCGGGGGTGCCCACCGAGCTCCACGTCTACTCCGGGGCCTTCCACTCGTGCACCTGGCTCTCGCACACCGTGCTCTCGCAGAAGATCCTGGCCGATGTCGTCGACGGCCTGCGGCGCCGGCTGCACGCCCCGGTCCCCGAGGCGGTGTGAGGGAATGGCCGAGCTGATGGCGAGCGGGAAGGTGGCGGCGAAGATCTTCCCTCACCCGCTGAACGCCTGGTACGCCGTCGCGTGGGACCACGAGGTCACCAGCAAGGGCCTGATGTCGCGGACCGTGGCGGGCAAGCCGATGGCGCTCTACCGCACCACCGACGGGCGACCGGTCGCGCTGGCCGACGCCTGCTGGCACCGCCTCGCACCCCTGTCGATGGGCAAGCTGGTCGGCGACGACGAGGTGCAGTGCCCCTACCACGGCCTGCGGTTCAACTCCGCCGGTCGGTGCACCGCGATGCCGGCCCAGGAGACCCTCAACCCGTCCGCGATGGTGCCGTCCTACCCCGTCGTCGAGCGGCACCGCTACCTGTGGGTGTGGCCCGGCGACCTGACGCAGGCCGACCCCGACCTGATCCCGGACATGCACCAGATGGACGACCCCGCGTGGGCGGGCGACGGCCTGATGATCGAGGCGCCGTGCAACTACCAGCTGATCCTGGACAACCTGATGGACCTCACCCACGAGGAGTTCGTCCACGGCTCCAGCATCGGGCAGGAAGAACTCAGCGAGTCGCCGTTCCGGACCCGGCTCGAGGACGACGGCTCCGTGACGGTGGAGCGGTGGATGCTCGACGTGGAGCCCCCGCCGTTCTGGCGCAAGAACATCCGCGACCGGTTCCCTGGCTTCGAGGGCCGCGTCGACCGCTGGCAGATCATCCACTACTACGCGCCCTCGACGATCTGCATCGACGTCGGCGTCGCCCGCGCCGGCACCGGCGCCCCCGAGGGTGATCGCAGCCAGGGCGTCAACGGCTACGTCATGAACACCATCACGCCGGAGACCGACCGCACCTCGCACTACTTCTGGGCGTTCATGCGCAACTACCGCCTCGACAGCCAGCTCATCACCACCCAGCTGCGCGAGGGCGTCAAGGGCGTGTTCGCCGAGGACGAGGCCATGCTCGCCGCGCAACAGGCCGCAATCGACGCCAACCCCGACCACGAGTTCTACAGCCTCAACATCGACGCCGGCGGCATGTGGGTGCGCCGGATCCTCGACCGGATGCTCCAGGCGGAGAGTCGCGCCCCCGTCGGGTCGCCGGTCGGGTCGGCGCGATGACCACCACCGCCCACCCCGACTGGGCCACCGGCACCGTGGTCTCGTCGACACCGGTCGCCGACAACGTGCGACGGATCGTCATCGAGCGGCCACCACGCGGGCGGGCGGCGCCGGGCAGCCACCTCGACGTACGCCTCCCGATCGGCCAGGGCACCGACGTCCGGTCCTACTCCATCGTCGAGTCCACCGACGACGGCTCCCGGCTCACCATCAGCGTCCTCGAGGTGCCACAGTCCCGCGGCGGGTCCGCGTTCATGCACACCCTCGCCCACGGCGACGAGCTCCCGGTCACCCAACCGCTTCAGAACTTCCCGCTCAGCGTCACCGCCCCCCGGCACGTGCTGCTCGCCGGCGGCATCGGCATCACCGCCCTCGCCGCGATGGCCGACGTGCTCCGCGCCGTGGGTGCCGACTACACGCTCGTCTACGTCGGCCGCAGCCGCGAACGCATGGCCTACCTCGACGAGCTGGCCGAGCTCCATGGCGACCGGCTCGTGGTGCACGTCGACGCCGAGCAGACACCACTGGACGTCGCCGACCTGGTCGGCTCGATCGGCGATCATCGGCTGGCCGCGGCCACCGAGCTCTACATGTGCGGCCCGATCCGGCTGATGGACGCCGTCCGCCGCGAGTGGGAGACCACCGGACTGCCACCGCACAACCTCCGTTTCGAGACCTTCGGCAGCAGCGGCTGGTTCCAGCCCGAGGAGTTCCTCGTCACCATCCCCCAACGCCAGGTGAAGACCACCGTCCGCACCGACGAGACCCTCCTCGACGCACTCACCCGCGCCGGCGTCGACCTCATGTACGACTGCCGCAAGGGCGAGTGCGGCCTGTGCCTGCTCGACATCGACGAGGTCGACGGCACCATCGACCACCGCGACGTCTTCCTCAGCACCACCCAGAAGACCGACGGACGATCCATCTCGACCTGCGTGTCGCGGGTCGTCTCCCGGACCGGCAGCGCGCCCCCGACGCTGTCGTTGACCCTCCCCTAGATCGGACACCGCATGTCCCTCCTCTCGAACCCGCGGATGGCGGCGCTGGCCGCAAGGGCGATGCAAGGCGCGGTCGGCCTCGGCGAGCGACGCGCCACCGCCGGCGCCCGCGAGCGATGGCCGGAGCTGCCGCGCAGGAGCCGCGAGCTGAGGATCCCGACGTCCGTCGGCACGGCGAGCGCTTTGGTCTACCTGCCGCCGACCGACGACCCCTCGCCGGTCCACGTCAACTTCCACGGAGGCGGCTACGTCCTGGCGTCGACCGAGATGGACGACCCGCTGTGCCGCTACCTCGCCGCCGAGGCAGGAGTGACGGTGGTGAACGTCGACTACGTCGTCGCACCCCAACATCCGTTCCCCGCCGCGCCGCACCAGGCGTACGAGGTGGTCCGATGGGTCGCCGAGCACGGCGCCGACCAGGGCTGGGACGGTGACCGGCTCACCATCGGCGGACAGAGCGCCGGCGGCGGCCTGGCCGCCGCCGTGGCCCGCCTGGCCCTCGAGCGTGGCGGTCCCCGGATCGCGCTGCAGGTCCTCCACTACCCCCCGCTCGACCTCGCGACGAGCGCGAAGGACAAGTCCGCGGTCGCCGCAAGACCGATGCTGAAGCCCTGGATGGCCGAGGTCTTCGACGGCTCCTACGTCCCCGACCCGCGCCAGCGCACGGACCGCCTGGTCTCCCCCGCCAACCCGGCCGACACCGCCGATCTCACCGGCATCGCCGCGGCACTCGTCATCACGGCCGAGCTCGACCTGCTCCGCGACGAGGGCGATCGCTACGCCGAGCGGCTCCGTCGGGCGGGCGCCCTGGTCGAGCACCACGTGGTCCAGGGTGCTGACCACGGCTACGACGGCAACGACGACGAGCTGGCTCGCCAGGTCTACGCCCGGATCGCCCGGCAGGTGGGCGCGGCGGTCGTCTGAGCGCGCCGCCAAGTCCCATCAGGTGGTGGCGAGGAACTCCAGCAACGCGCCCGCCACCTGCTCCGGCGCCTCCTCGGCCTGGTGGTGACCGGAGTCGATCACCGCGTGGCGAAGGGGTTGCTCCAGCCACGGCGCCCAGATCGGCCTCGGGTCGCCGTGGATGTCCAGGTCGTCCCGTGACGACTCCAGGAGAAGGGTCGGACACGCGACCCGCCGGCCCGCCCGGCGGTCGGCCTCGTCGTGCTCGCGATCGATCCCGAGGCCTGCCCGGTAGTCCTCGCACATGCCGTGGACCACGGCCGGGTCGCGGAGGGCGGCCCAGACGTCGGCGTGGTTCTCGACGCCGATGCTCTCCGGCGGGGGTGTGGTGTACCAGCTGTCCGGGTCGGCGTTGATGACGCGCTCGGCCGGCTTGACGGTCTGGCCGAGGAACCACCAGTGCCACCAGGCCTGGGCGAACCGCGCGTCCGTCCTCTCGAGGTGCTCGACGACGGGCAGTCCGTCCATGACGACCAGGCGCGAGACGTGCGCCGGGTGGTCCATGGCCGTGCGGAACGCGACCAGCGACCCCCGGTCGTGCCCCACCACCGCGAAGCGGTCGTGCCCGAGCACCCTCATCAGGCTCACCACGTCCTGGGCCATGGCTCGCTTGCTCGACTGGGCGTGGTCGGGCTCATCGGGGGGCAGGGTCGAACGCCCGTAGCCGCGCAGGTCCGGGCACACCACGACGTGCTGCCGCGCGAGCAACGGCGCGACCTGGTGCCAGGTCGTGTGCGTGCGCGGATGGCCGTGCAGGAGGACCACGGGCGTCCCCGAACCCCCGTGACGTACGCGCACGGAGACGTCGTCCAGCTCCACCTGCTCCAGCTGAAACCCCTCGAACATGGCACGAGGCTAGCCGCGACCGGCCAGCCGGTGGAGCCCGCGCGGAGGCACCTGGACGCCGCCCCCGCGCGGGCTCCACGTCAGGGACAGGTGACGCGGGGGTTCCAGGGCGCCATGACGCCCTCGGGGTTGCGCTCGAAGAGCCAGGCGTGCAGGTCGTAGTGGATCGGCTGGTCGGGCTCGTGACCGAGCATCGGCCCGTCGAACTCGACCCCGAGGATCGAGGGTCGGTCTTCGTCGGTCTCCAGGTCCTGGTCTCCGTCGATCGCGGCCCACTCCGCCGCACCCAGCGTGCGGCCACCGTCCTTGGTGGGCACGTAGACCAGCATCGGCGGGTTCATGGGGTCGAAGGGGTCGCTGAAGAAGATGTCGAGGTTGACGTAGTGATAGCCCATGCCACCGTGCGGGCTGTCGACGCACTCGTCGGTCGGCAGGTACCCCGCCGCCACCGCCGCCTCCGGGGTGGCGAGCGGACGCAGCTTCTTGCGGAGCTTGGCCAGCGTCGCCGCCGCCTGCCCCGAGAGGTCCTGCTCGACGTAGGGGGTTCCGTCGTCGTGGGCCTCTGCGGCCGGGACGGTGATCGACACGGCACCCGCAGTCAGGGCGAGGGCGGTGAGGGTGATGGACAAGGAGCGCATGAGATGCCTTCCGGTTGGCCCTCCCCCGGTCGGGGCGGGCGGTGTCACCACCCTCGCCGCGCCCGCTTGGCCCTCGCTTGGGACCGGCTTGCGCCGCGCTTGGCCCTAGTGGCCGACGCCGACCAGGTCGGGCGCCGCGGAGAGCTCGGCCTGCACGCGCGCGCCGGGGAGCAACCGGTCCAGCCACTTCGGGACCCACCAGTTCAGGTGCCCCAGGAGCGACATCGTGGCGGGCACCAGGACCATCCGGACCAGGGTCGCGTCCAGGAAGACGGCCACCGCCATCCCGAGCCCGAGCTGCTTGACGACCACGTCGGCCTCGCTGGCGAACCCGAGGAACACCACCACCATGATCGCGCCGGCCGACGAGATCACCCGCGCGGTGGACGACAGTCCCCGCACCACACTGCCCCGGGGGTCGGCCGTGCGCAGGTAGTCCTCCCTGATCCGCGAGAGCAGGAACACCTCGTAGTCCATGGACAGCCCGAACAGGATCGCGAACTGCAGGATCGGCATCCAGCTCGACACCGGCATCGGACGGTCGACCCCGATCAGCTCGGCCGCCCAGCCCCACTGGAAGACCGCGACGAGCACGCCGTAGGCGGCGCTGATCGAGAGCAGGTTCATGACAGCGGCCTTCAACGGCACCAGCACGGAGCGGAACATCAGCCCGAGCAACAGCACCGAGACGCCGACCACGAACGCGATCACCAGCCAGAGTCGCTGCTCGAGCATCTGGGAGATGTCGGAGAAGAACGGCGTCCACCCGGTGACCTCCGCGCTCGGCGGCAGCTGCGCGCGCAGGTCGTCGATGAGTTCCGGTGTGCGCTGGTCGCTGGGTCCGAAGACGGGCTCGGCAGTGATGATCGACAGCGCCGCGTCCGGCGTGGTGACCACCGGATCGATGCGAGCGATGCGGTCGTCGGAGCCCAGGCTGGCCACGACCTCGTCCGCGACCCCGATCTCCGAGGTGGGCACCACCACGGTGAGTGGACCGTTCGCGCCGGGGCCGAACCCCGCTGAGACCAGGTCGTACGCCTTGCGGGTGGTCGCCTCCGCGGGCTGGCTGCTCGCGTCGCCGGGCCACGTGCGCAGGTCGAGCACCGGCGCGGCGAGCACCAGCAGCGTCCCCAGGCTGACCAGGGCCCAGACGAGGGGATTGCGGCACACGCGTGCGGCCCAGCGTGCGGTCAACGGCTCCCGTCCGCGCACCGGTCGGTCACGGCGTACGGCGCGCGGGAGCAGCTTGCGGCCTCCGATGCGGCACAGCGCCGGCACCAGGGTGAGGGCGGCCGCGGCGACGAACGCCACCGCCGTGGCCGTCGTCAGACCGAACGAGTCGTAGGTCGAGAGGCCAGCGAGACGGAGCCCCATGAGCGAGACGAGCACGGTGAGTGCGGCGAAGACGACCGACCGGCCGGCCGTCGCGACGGCCAGGCCCGCCGCCTCGAGCGTGTCGTGGCCGAGGCGGAGGTTCTCCACGTGGCGGACAACCAGGAGAAGGGCGTAGTCGATACCGACGCCCAGCGCCACCATGGACGCGACAGTGGGCGCGGAGGTGCTGACGTCCATGGTCGCGGCGATCAGGGTGATTCCCGACCCGCCCGCGGCGAGCCCGGCGATGGCCACCGCGATCGGCAGCCCGGCGCCGACCGCGGATCCGAGGGCGATGACCAGGATCAGCAGCGCAAGGGCGATCCCGATGAGCTCGCCGGTGCCGCCGAAGGCCTCGCCGGCCGTGTCGGGCAGGTCGCCTCCGAGCTCCACCTGGTAGCCGGCGTCGATGGTCTCGGCGATCGCGGCCCGGAGCGGCTCGATGTTGCCCATCAGGTCGGGATGGGTCACCGGCTCGGCGTACTGGACGGTGAGGACGGCGGTGGCCTGGTCAGCGCTGAGCCTGGCCGGCCCGACGTCCCCCACGTGGTCGAGAGCACGCAGCCGTCCGGTGAGCTCGGCGAGCTCCCCTGGCGGCAGCGCGGTCCCGTCGAGGTCGTGGACCACGACCCTGGCGCTGGCGTACCCGCCGACGCCGTGCTCACGCAGGAGATCTATGCCGCGTTGGGACGCCGCTCCCGGCACGTCCCAGTCGTCGCGCAGCGGGGCGCCGAAGGAGAAGGCGAGCGTCGCCGTCGTGGCCACGAGCAGGACCCACGCAGCCACCACCCGCCAGGGGTGGGCGGCACACGAGCGGCCGAGACGGTAGAGGGACGAGGACATGAGGATCTCCTGAGGTGGTCGGCGAGGTTGTCCCCAGGACCCTGCCGACCGCATCTTCGCGCGTGCTTGTGTCGGGCTTGGACCCGACTTGGGCGATCGCCCCGGCACCTCGTCAGAAGCCGAGGCGCTCGCGGTGTCCGGCCAGCCAGGCGGTGTACGCCGTGAAGCCCCACTCGTCGGACTGCTCCACGGCCCGGTCGGCCACCTTCGAGGCCTCGACCCTGTTGCCGGAAGCGGCCAGGGCCAGGGCGAGGTAGCCGTCGACCGGGCCCATCACGCTCGCGATGCCGCTGAGAGCAACCTGGCCGGCCAACGGCTCGAGACGCCTGACCAGCCGCTCCGCCATGCCCGCGTCCTGTGCGACCGTGGCGGCCTCCGCGAAGGAGCACCACGTCGTCACGCTGCTCCAGTTGGGCACCTGATGGTCCACCGTGCTGGGCAGCTCGTTGCGCAACCTCTCGAGATCGCCGGTGCGTGCGAGTGCGAGGAGCAGGACATCGTTGACCATGTCGCTGTTCGATGCGGTGATGGCGGCCGTCATCGGCTCGATCAGGTCCCCGATCCGCTCATCCCACATGTGGGAGACCAGATGGATGCCGACGATGTGCAGGCCTTCCATTCCGGGGTTCAGTCGCGGACGCAGCTCGTACAGCTCCTCGGCCAGTCGGTTCGCAGCGTCTTCGTCGCTTCGCAGCGAGGCCATGCTCAGGTCCAGCCAGCACAGCGCCATCTGGGCGTAGGTGTTGCGGCGTCGAGTCGCGAGCCGCTCGGTCGCCCGCGCGGCCGCCTCGTACGACGGACGGTCGCCCAGCTCGAGCAGGTTGGCCGTCAGCACGACCAGTGCCACCGTCTCGGCGTCGGGGTCTCCGGCCTCCCGGGTGGCCCGGAGCGCCTCGTGGGCAAGAGCGAGCCGGTCGTCTGCGTGCGCCGGAGTCCAGAGTGCCTTCCAGGCAGTGAGCACGGACCAGGACTGCAGCGCGGGATCACCGATCCGGCGGGCCATCGCCACACCCTCGTCGACCAGGGCTCTCACCTCGGCCTGTGCGGAGGGGTCGTAGTACAGCATCAGCGCCAGCGCGAGCATCACGCGGCAGCGATCCGCTGAGTCGCCGCTCGGGAGCTCGGACATCGCCCAGCGCAGGTCCTCGATGGTGTCCTCGGGCACCTCGTTCCACTGCTGCGGCAGCCAGACCGCGTTGTCGGTGGACGCCGCGGCCGCAGCCGCAAGCCGGACCAGGTCCTCCTCGCGGCGCGCGAGCATGATGGCCTCCGCAGCGCAGGGCAGCACCTGGTCCCACTCCGCGTTCGGACGGCAGTCGCGAGCACGGGTCAGCAGCAGGTCGATCCGCTGGGTGGCCGTGCCCAGGGGATCTCGGCCGTGCGCCGCGATGGCCGCGGCGACGAGCTGCTCGGCCTCCACCCACGAGAACGTGCGGCGGGCCTGTTCCGCTGCGTCGACTGCGGCGCGCCAGGCCCGACTGGCGTGGGTGGGCCCGGCCGCGAGCCAGTGTTTGGCCAGCTCGGCGATCCGTTCCTCGGGGCCGACCAGACCCGCAAGCAGGGTTTCGTCGTCGAGAGTGTGGGCCACTTGGGCGTGGAGTCGGGCCAGCCGCGAAGGGCTGGTCGTCGTGGCCACGGCATCGCGGGTGAGCGCGTGGGTGAACGCGACGACCCCGGCCTCGGGCTCCTCCACCAGTCCGGCCTCCCGTGCCGGTGCAAGTGCGTCGTCGACGTCCTCGACGGGATCACCCGCCACCGCGGCCAGGAGGTCGAGGGAGAATCGTCGCCCGAGCGCGGCGCCGAGCAGAAGCAGGGAGCGCGTCCGCTCCGGCACGTCCTGCAGCCGACGCAGGATGACGTCCCGGACCGTCGCAGGCAGGGCGGCGCTGTCCCCCGTCTCCAGGACGCCGAGACGCGCGAGCTCGATCAAGAAGTACGGGTTGCCGCCGGACCGCGCGTGCCACTGCGCGACCACGTCTGCGGGTACGACCCCGCCCGCGACGCCCTGCACCAAGCCTCTCGCCTCCTCCGGCGTCAGTCCGGACAGGTCGAGCCGGGTGACGTGGCGGCGGGCCAGCTCCTCCCCGACCTCCGCCAGGACGCCGATCGGCTCGGGCCACGACCGCCGGGTGACGAGCACGGCCAAGCGGTGACCGTCACCAGCGGTCGAGACGAGGTGTCGCAGCACCTTGAGGGTCGCGGTGTCGGCCCAGTGGACGTCCTCGAGGACCAGGAGGACGGGCCGGTCGAGTGACCTGGACGTCACCTCGTGCGCCAGGGTCTGCCACGCACGGAACGCCTGTCGCTCGGCGCCCTCGTCGCTTCCCGATGGCGTTCCGGCCAGCAGCTTCTCGACCCCGGAGTCCAGCTCCCCTCCGTCGAGGCGGGCGAGCTCACGCAGTGCCTGGCCCCACGGCCAGAGGGTCGGGGCACCGTCGTCCTGCGAGCAGCGCCCGGTGACCACCCAGAACCCACGCTCGGTCGCGATGGACGAGACTCCCTCCACCAGCCGGGACTTGCCGATGCCGGGCTCGCCCACGAGGAGGGCCGTGGCCGGCGTGCCGGACTCGGCACGGTCGAGGACCCCCAGCAGGGCGGCCACCTCGCGCTCGCGCCCGACGGTCGTCCACCCCGTGGCCGTGCCGGGCGCCGACACCCTCCCGGTCCCGGGTGCGGTGGGCGAGCCGGTCACTGGCTCGGTCAGCCGCGGGTCGGGCGCGACCACCTCGACCGGTGGACGCAACCACTGCTGCAGAAGCGGGTCCTGCACCAGCACGGCCTGCTCGAGGTCGCGCAGCTCCTGGCCGGGGTCCAGCCCGAGCTCGTCGGCCAGCACCGAGCGGATGTGGCGCAGCGCCTCCAGCGCCTCGGCCTGGCGACCCGAGCGCGTCAGGGCCAGGGCGTGCAACGCCCAGACCCTTTCCTGGAGGGGGTAGCGCGCCGTCGCCTGCTCGGTGGCGGCGACTACGACGGCGTGGTCGCCGAGCGCGAGCAGGCCGAGGACCCTGGCTTCCTCGGCGTTGAGGCGTAGCTGGGTCAACGAGCCTCGCTCGAGATCGACCTCCGGCTCGTCAGGCAGGTCGGCGTACGCCTCACCGGTCCACAGCCCGAGCATCCCTTCGAGGGCGTCGACGTGCTGCGAGATCTCGTCTCTGGTCGGCCAGCCCGCGCTCGGCCCGGTGGTGAGCTGGGTGCTCAACGGGGCGAGCAGCCGGTGCCGGACACGCACCTCGTCCGCAAAGCGGTGCGCGTCGACGTGCTGACGGCTCAGCGCCAGCCGGTAGCCGTGATCACTCGTGAGCAGCACCCGCGGCCTCTCTCGAGGAGCCAGGCCCGGCTCGAGCACCCGTCGTATGCCGGAGATGTAGGAGTGCAGGGTCCCGTAGGCACCCCGTGGCGCGTCCTCGCCCCAGACCAGACGCACCAGCGCGTCGGGCGGGACGTCGCCGCCGAGCCTGAGCGCCAGCGCGGCCAGCACCGAGCGGGGCTTGCGGGCACCGACGTCCACGGTGGCCCCGGGATCGTCACCGAGCGCCACCTGGCTCGTACCGAGCACGCGGACCCACACGGGCGCAACCTATCGGTCGAGCGGACTCTTCGTCCTCAAGTCCCACTGGAGTCGCGCACAAGAAGCTCGCGGGATCGTCGGCATCACCAGTCGTCCAAGGGAGGCACCATGCCTGAGCACATCGAGTCCCGCACCACGTCCCCACGCCGTCAGCTGACCCTGCCCGGACAGGCGCACACCGCCGAAGGTCCGCACGACCAGACGGGGATGTACGTGATGCACCACGCCCTACGTCGCGACGTCGCCAGGTTCGTCGCCGCGGTCCAGAACACGCCGATCTCCGAGCATGCGGTGTGGACCGCGCTGCTCGCCCGCTGGCTGGTGCTGTCCGACGTGCTCCACCACCACCACTCCGCGGAGGACGCCGAGCTGTGGCCGCTGCTCCAACGGCACGCGGAGCGGGCCGGCGCCCAGGAGGACCTGACGACGCTCGCCGACATGGAGGCGGAGCACGAGCGCCTCGATGCCGCTCTCACCGCCGGCCACGCGGCCTTCTCGGCGATGAGCGACCATCCGTGCACTGATCACCGCAACGCGCTGGAGATCCGGCTCAGCGCCGCCCGGGAGGCTCTCCTGGAGCACCTGGCCCACGAGGAGACGCAGGCCCTTCCGATGCTGCAGCGGACGCTGAGCGAGAAGGAGAACCAGGCGTTCGAGAAGGCCGTGGGCAAGCACTACCCGCTGAAGATGGTCCCCTTCCTGCTCCCGTGGGTCATGGACGAGGTCCCCGACGAGGCCAGGGAACGACTGCTCGAGACCACCCCTCCCGGCTACGCCCTGCTGCTGCGCCTTCTGCGCGGACGCTTCGAACGCGGCGAGCGCCGTGCCTTCCGCTACGCCTGACCCACCACTCGCCACACACGACCACCACAAGCAAGGAGAACCACCATGACCATGACCAACGGCACCGCCGAGGCTGCCGCCCCACCCGTGGACGCTCCCACCGGACGCGGATGGGCCGTCGCCGGCCTGGTCTCCGGGATGGCAGGCCTCGTCAGCATCGTCGCCAGCAGCCTGGCCGACGGCGTCTACGACACCACGGTCGCGGGAGACGCCCCCGGCATCGTCGACAGGCTGGCCGACCAGGTCCCGCAGATCCTGGTCATGCACACCGCCGCGATGACCTCGGCGCTCCTGCTGCTGGTGTTCGCCCCTGGCCTGCGCAGGTTCATCGCGACGCGCGTCCCGCACGGCAGCCTGGTTCCCGACGTCGCCGCCGGCGGCCTGATGTTGGCGTCGGTCGCCCAGCTCATGGGGTCCGCGCTCACGACCGAGTTCGTCTCCGGGCTCAACGATCCCGAGCAGATGGTCCCGGAGACAGCGGTGTTCTTCGGACACTGGATCGGCACCGTGCCGTGGCTCTGGGCCGGTGCAGGAGCCTCCGCCCTCGCGCTCGGCCGCGCTGGTCGCCAGTTCGGCGTCGTACCAGCGTGGTTGGCGTGGACGAGCCTCGTGCTGGGCGCCCTGACCACGCTGTTGAGCATCAGCCCCCTGCAGTACCTCGCCGGCATGACCGGCCCCTTGTGGCTCACCCTGGCCGCCATCGGTCTCCTCCGGACGGCGGCCCTGACCGGGGATCCCGCACCAGGAGCGACGGGGGCACGGCGATGACGACCGTCGACCGCGTGACCACCGCGGGGGCGGCCGAGGACCACGCCGTGACCAGGCTCAGCGCCCGCTTCGGCATCGCCTTCGCGGCGGGCCAGCTCACCGTGATGATCCTGATGGCGGTCTTCGTCCTGCCGAACGTCGGCTCCCCGGGCGATCCCGCCCTCGAGCGCGGCCACGACATCCTGGACGCCGAGACGGCCTACCGACTGAGCAACTACGCGTTCATGATCGCGGGAACGTCGCTGCTCGGGTTCCTCGGCGCCGTCCATGTCCGCCTCCGGCGTGTCGACGCCAGCGGGGTCCTCTCCACCGTCGCGGTCGCCGCAGGCACCATGCTCGCCCTGGCCTGGCCGTTCGCCGGCGTCCTGCACGACGTCGCCCTGGACACCGCGGCCGGTGGCACCGACGTACGCATTCTGGCCGGCTGGGACTCGATCGCGCCGTACTCGCTGGCCTTCTCGACGCTTCCGCGCGTGTTCTTCATCGGAGCCGTAGTGCTCGGCCTGCGCATGGCGGGGACGTCGCGGTGGCTGCCGAGGGTCGGCCTCGTGCTTCTGCCACTCAGCGTGCTCGGCAGCGCGACCCTCGTCACGGGTGCGCTGTTCCCCGTGCTCGCGGTGAGCACCCTCGGGTTCGAGCTGTGGGTCGGCGCGCTGGCCTGGCACTGGCTGCGCTCCGCGCCCGACCTCGTCGCGTCCGTCCCGACGCTCACCGCACGGCCACCGGATTGACGGGCGCACCCACCGCCCCTGTGATCCTGAGGGGTGATGCGGTGAGGAAGAAGTCGTAGTGGCCGTCGGCGGCGCACGCATCGGCGAGGGCATCGAGGTCCCACATCTCCCCGATGAAGAGCCCGATGTGCGGGATGGCGATCTGGTGGAGCGGCTGGAAGGCGTGGTCGAACTCGTTCGGACGGACCTCGAATCCCCAGGTGTCGGTGGCGATCGCCGCGATCTCGGTCGCCTGCAGCCACTCGGCGGTCGTGAAGGACATTCCGGGCGCAGGTCCTCCTGCGTAGTCGCCCCATCCCTCACGACGCGCGCGGGTGAGCTGTCCGGTCCGGACGAGGACGATGTCGCCGCGCCCGACGGCCGTGGTGGGGCCCTGCGCCGCGATCGTGGCCTCGAGGTGCTCCTCGGTTATCGCGAAGCCGTCGGGAAGCTCGCCGTCCTCCCCCAGCGCGCGGCCGACGTCCAGCAGGACCCCCCGGCCGGCGACGAGGTCGGCCACCGTCTCGATGCCGGTGACCCGGTCGCCGAGGCTGGTGACGACCTGCTCGGCCGGCCTGCCGTTCCACGCCCGCCCGTGGTCGAAGATGTGGCCCAGCCCGTCCCACTGCGTGGAGCACTGCAGCGGCATCGCGATGACGTCGTCGGCGCCCCCGATGCCGTGCGGGAAGCCCTGGACGCCCGCAGCCGCATCGACCCCGGTGTCGAGCATCGTGTGCACCGGGTTCGTCCGTCGCCGCCAGCCCTTCTGCGGACCGTCCATGTCGAAGGACTGGGACAGCGAGTACGAGCGCCCGGTCCGCACCAGGCCGGCGGCATCGCGCCGCTTGGTGTCGGTGAGGAAGTTCATCGTGCCGAGGACGTCGTCGTCGCCCCAGCGCCCCCAGTTCGAGACCCGGGCGGCCGTCGCGGCGATCGCGCCCTCGGGATCGGACCGGTCCAGCTGGTCCGGCCTCACTGCGGCGTTGCTCCGTCGAGCTCGGCGAAGGTGTCGGAGACCCAGTCGGCGATGTGGTCGATCACGAGCGGCAGGTGGTCCAGCCCGATGTGCTCGGCGGCGCCCTCCTCGGCGGTGAAGACGCGCAGCTCCCGCTTCGGGCTGTTCACCGCCTGCTCGAAGGAGCGGTGCGCGAGCTCGACCGGGATCTGGCGGTCGTTCTCCCCGTGCACGATGAGGAACGGCACGGTGATCTGCTCGACCACCCCGTCGAGGTGGACGTCCTCGGCCCTGGCGATGAAGCGGCCGATGTCGTCCTCGCCCCAGACCCACAGGACGTGGTCCCAGTAGTGCGGCACGGGGTTCTCGCCCTCGCGGTTGAGCCGGCGCTTCTGCACCTCTCCCCAGTTGTGGTTGGCGCCCCACGCCACGCAGAGCGCCAGGCGCTTCTCGAACGCCGCCGCCCGCGGTGCGTAGTAGCCCCCCAGCGACCAGCCGGCGAGCCCGATCCGGTCGCGGCGTACGTCGGCGCGGTTCTCGAGCCAGTCGACGCACGCCGCCGCCCATGCCTCGGTGTCCACGCGTGCGGTGAGCCCGCACAGCCGCAGCGCCTCCCCGCTCCCGGGGCAGTCGACCATCAGCGTCGAGATCCCCCGCGCCGCCATCTCGTGGTGGAAGCCGGAGCCGACCATCATCTCCTTGGTCGAGTCCAGCCCGTTCCACAGGATCATCACCGGCGTCGGCGTGCCGTCGCTCGAGGCGTTGCAGAAGTACGCCGGCAGGCTCGCCTCGACCCCATCCTCGGTGTACGGCACCTCGACCTTCGTCGTGGTCGGGTCGATCAGGTCGAGGGACCGGACCAGGAGGTCGACGCTGCGCAGGTACTCGTCGTTGCGACTCGGGTCCTTGGCGCTCTGCATCCGCTCCGCCTGCGACACGTAGACCGACGCCCGGAAGTACTTCTGCCCGGCGGTGCGGAGGTGACCGGCCTTCTCCGCGTCGACGGCCTGCTCCTCGAGCTGGACGGCGACTCGTCGCCAGGCCGCCATGAACTCGCCGGTCCCGACGTCGGAGCCCTGGCCGGCGAGCTCGCGGAGCGGTCGGCAGGCCCGGTCGACCTCGTCGATCGTCCCGCCGCTGTTGAGGGTCGCGACGACCCCCAGGTTCCAGACGTAGTTGCCCGGGAAGTACTCGAACATCGTGATCCTTCTGTCGTGTGCCTGGTCAGGCGGCCGGGGTCGGGGGGCGGTAGTGCGGACGGAGCGCATCGGAGACGGTCTTCGCTCCCCCGTGCGAGGCGGCGCCACCGTCGACGGGCAGGTCGACGCCGGTGACGAAGGAGGCCGCGTCGCTCAGCAGGAAGCACACGACCGCGGCGACCTCCTCGGGTCGTCCGGTCCGCGCCAGCGGGGTGCCGGTGATCGCGGCCTCACGGAAGTCGGCCGTGGCGTCTGCGGTCATCGAGGTCTCGACGAACCCCGGGTGCACGGCGTTGACCCGGATGCCCTGCGACCCGAGCTCGAGGGCGGCCGCCCGCGTCAGTCCGCGCAGCGACCACTTGCTGGCCGTGTAGGCCACGGGGTAGTGCCCCTGGAGCGCGGCGAGCGAGCCGATGTTGACGATCGACGCGCCGCTCGGCATCAGCGGTGCGAGTGCCTGGATGCCCAGCAGCGGTCCGAGCACGTTGACCGCCTGGATGTCGGTGAACGCGTCGGGGGTGACGTCTCCGAGGCGGGCGCGCCACGTCGTGCCCGCGCAGCTGACGAGGCCGTGCACCCCCTCGTCGGCGAGGTCGTGCGCAAGCGCGGCCCACTGGGCTGGGTCGCGTACGTCGAGGGTCCGCACGTCGGCGGCCGACGTGCGGTCCGTCGCCACGACCCGGGCGCCCTCGGCCCGCGCGGCGGCGGCCACCGCGGCTCCGATCCCGGAAGCGGCTCCGGTCACCACAACCGTCCGTCCCGTCAGGGCTCTCATCGCAGGACCTGCCGGGCGGCAGCGGGATCACGGCGTCGAACGGTCGCGACCGGCGGCGCGGGGTCCGCGACGGCGACCCGGTTGCTGACGGAGCCGATGCCCTCGACCGTGAGGGTCACCAGGTCTCCCGGCTGGAGCGGCGGGGGGTCCTGCGACCCGTCGCGGCCCCAGAGCTCGGCGAGGCAGCCGCCGTTGCCGACGGTGCCCGAGCCGAGCACGTCGCCGCACTCGACCCGACTGTCCCTGGACGCGTACGCGATCATCGCCTCGAACGTCCACCCCGCGTTGGCGAGCAGGTCGCGGCCGATCTCCACGCCATTGACCTCGGCGGTGCACCACAGGTCGAGGAAGCCGTCGGTGTCCTTGCGCTGGTCGAGCTCGTCGGCGGTCACGATCCACGGGCCGAGGGTGGTGGCGAAGTCCTTGCCCTTCGCCGGGCCCAGCCGGACCTGCATCTCGCGCGACTGCAGGTCCCGCGCGGACCAGTCGTTCATGATCGTGTAGCCGAAGACGTGGTCGCGGGCCTCCTCGACGCCCATCGAGGTGCCGGGAGCGCCGACGACGACCGCGACCTCCAGCTCGAAGTCACGTGCGCGGCACGCGGACGGAAAGGGGACGTCCTCGTCCGGGCCGAGGATCGTGTGCGGGTTGGTGAAGTAGAACGTCGGCGCGTCGTACCAGGCGTCCGGGACGCCGGCGCTGCCGTCCACGCTGCGGCGCACGCCGTCGACGTGCTCCTCGAAGGCGACGAAGTCGCGCACCGACGCCGGCTCCAGCGGAGCGAGCAGACGGACCGACGAGAGCGGTCGTGCCGGCTCCCGCCCGCGCGCCACCTCGGCAAGTCGGACGGCGGCATCGATCCCTGCCGCGACCACGTCGCGCATGGTGAGGTCCTCGGGGAACGCGAGCAGCGTCTCGTCCTCGACCACGCCAACGCGGGGCGCCAGCAGGTCCGGTGCGGTGAACGTGGCGAGTCTCATCCGTGGCTCACACCGGCGGCGCGACGAAGACGCCGCGGTCCGGGTCGTTGAACGACTGCTTGGCGACGAACTCGCTCATCGGGTTCGCGGTGCCCCACTGGTCGGTCACCTCGGGGTCGGAGAAGTCGTACAGGTGCGGGTGCCAGCTGTCCTCATCGAGCTCCTCGAGCTCGGTCGTGTACTCGATCGTGTTGCCGTGCGGGTCGAGGAAGTAGGTGAAGGTGTTCTTGCCCGCCAGGTGGCGACCGGGACCCCACACCTTCTCCACGCCGGCCCGCATCAGGCGTCCGCTGCCGCGCATGTACTCGTCGATGCCGCGCATCTCGAACGACGCGTGGTGCAGCGACACGTGCGGGCAACGGGCGATCGCGAGGCTGTGGTGCGCGGGGTTGGTGCGCATGAACCACATGACCTCGCCCATGTGGGGCGAGTGCAGGGTGTCGGACAGCGCGAAGCTGAGGTGCTTCTCGTAGAACGCGACCGTGGCCTCAGGGTTCGGCGAGTTGATGACGACGTGGGAGAGCTTGACGGGGATGGACTCCCCCTCCTCGATTCGGCGGTGCTGGCGCACCGCGACGTCGGAGGAGATCTCCACCGTCCGGCCGTCGTTGTCGAAGAAGCGGAAGCCGTAGCCGCTTCCCGGGGTCTGCAGCTTGTCCGGCTCGGCGACCAGCTGCACGCCCGCCGTCGCGAGGCGCTGCGCCATCGCGTCCACGTCGTCGGTGGTGGCGGCGCCGAAGGAGATGAGGTCCAGCCGCTTCTCGTCGGCCTTGCGCAGCCGGACCGAGTACTGCTCGGGCGACCCCTCGGCCGCGAGGAAGGCGATGCCGTCGTCGGTGGTCTCGGGCGACAGGCCCCACATCTCGGTGTAGAAGCGCAGCTGCGTGTCGTAGTCGGGGACCGCGAGGTCGACGTGGCGCAGGTGGGTGATGAGCCTTTCGCCGCGGTCGTTGGTCGGCAGTGCGGACAGGTCGGAGGTGGTCATGAGGTGCTCCTGGGTCGTGGATCGGTCGGTCAGGCGGGTTCGGTGAGGAGGTGAGCGATCCGGGCCATCAGGCGGGGTACGTCGCCCTGCTCGTGGTCGAGCAGCCACTGGCCGAGCTGGACCGAGGCGTCCACGACCTCTCTGGCACGGGTCAGGCGCCGGTCGGTGAACGTGGTCCAGAGCTCGTCGCTGACCGTGTCGCGGGCGAGCAGGAGCTCGGCGAGCACGGCGGCGTCCTCGAGCGCCTGCGCGGCACCCTGGGCGAGGGTCGGCGGGCACGTGTGGGCGGCGTCGCCGATCAGCACGACGCGGCCGCGGTGCCACGGGGCGTCGAGGAGGTGGGTCTCGAACCAGGTGTAGTTCACCCGCGTCGGGTCGGTCATCGAGGCGCGGATGTCGTCCCACGGTCCGTGGTAGGCCGCCGCCAGGCCGCGCATCACGTCCAGGGACTCCTGCGGGGAGAGCCGGCTGCGGTCCTGCGCGTCCTCGACGAGGTAGGCGTACAGCGAGTCCTCGCCCGTGGGGCAGTACCCGGCGATGTAGCAGGGTCCGCCGTAGTAGAGGTCGGTGCGGGTCACCGAGGCGGGCCGCGGCGCGAACACCCGCCAGATCCCCATGCCGGTGCTCCGGGTCTCGAGGTTGACGCCGAGCTGCCGCCGCGTCCAGGACCGGACACCGTCGGCGCCGACCACGAGGTCGTACCGCCCGGAGGATCCGTCGGCGAACGTCACGTCGACCCCGTCGTCGTCCTGGTCGAGCGCGGTGTAGGTCGTGCCGAACCGGACCTTGGCGCCGGCACTGGTCGCCCGGTCGACGAGGATCCCCGCCAGGTCCGGGCGGTACATGCCGACCGTCGCCGGCAGGTCGGCCCCGCCCGTACGGACGTCGGTGAGCTCGACGATCAGGGTTCCGTCCGGGTCGGGGGCGCGGAGGCCGAGGGTGTCGAAACCATAGCCTCGCTGGGCGACCTGGTCCCAGACACCGAGCTGACGCAGCACCCGCAGCGCGTTGCCCTGGAGCGTGATCCCGGAGCCGAGCGCGCTGACGTCGGGCTTGAGGTCGATCAGGTCCACGGAGACGCCGGCGTCGGCAAGGAGGATGGCGGTGGCGCAGCCGGCGGCGCCGGCGCCGACGACGAGCACGGATCGAACTGCGGGCACGAGAGCTCCCGGGGAGTGGCGGGCGGACCGTCAGGTGACGAGGTGTCGGGACGGATGTGACGTCCACCACTGTGGGAGCCACGCCACCATCAGGGAAGAGCAGATCGATGATCGCCCCCATCCATGTGGTTTATGGTCACGGGGTGACCGGGCCGACGCTCCGCAACCTCGACCTCAACCTGCTTCCGACGCTTGACGCGCTCCTGCGCGAGCGCAACGTCACCCGCGCCGCCGAGCGCCTCGGACTCAGCCAGCCGGCGGTGTCGGCAGCCCTCGGGCGGCTGCGCCGGCACTTCGGCGACGAGCTGTTGCACCGGACCGGCAACCAGTACGAGCTCACCCCGCTGGCCCAGCAGCTCCGGGCACCGATCGAGCTGGCGCTGGCCGGGGTCCACCGGGTGTTCGACGCCTCGCCGCTGTTCGAGCCCGCCACGTCGGAGCGGACGTTCCGCTTGATGATGTCGGACTACGCCACCGCGGTCCTCGGCGAACGACTGGTGCGGCGGCTGGCCGACGTCGCGCCCCACGTGAGACTGGTGCTGCGCCAGACCGATCCCGAGTTCGTGGACAACGCGGCCGAGAACCTGCGCTCGGTGGACGGGGTGGTGCTCCCCCACGGCTTCCTGACCGACATCCCGTTCACCGACCTGTTCGAGGACACCTGGGTCTGCGTCGTCAGCCCGGACAACGACCGGGTCGGCGAGGAGCTGACGATGGAGGACCTCGCAGGACTTCCCTGGGTGGTGATGTGGGACCTGCCGACCGCGTTCGCGCCCGCCGCCCGGCAGCTCAGCATGCTCGGCGTCGAGCCGCGGGTCGAGATCACGGCAGACAGCTTCCTCGCCCTGCCGTTCCTCGTGGCCGGCACCCAGCGGATCGCCGTGCTCCAGGCCCGGCTGGCGCACCGCCTCGCCGCCACGGCCGGAGTCCGGCTGCTGCCCTGCCCGTGGGACGTCGTACCGGTCAAGGAAGGGTTCTGGTGGCACCCCTCCCACCGCCGCGACCCGGCCCACGAGTGGCTCCGAGGCACCCTCCAGGAGCTCGGGCGCGAGCTCGCCGAGGAGCCGGAGCAGGCGCTCTGACCTGCGGCTATCGATGGCGTAGATACCACGGCCCAAATCGTCAACTTCCGTGAAGGCGCTCGCGCGCCCCACTCTGGCGCCGTGACGCCCGTCACCCTCCCCCGCACCCCCCCGACGAGCCCTGGAGCGGCCATGTCCGACAGCCCGACCACCGCACCCACCCTCACCCGCCCGGCCGACGGTGGCCCCCGACGGGCGGGCCGCCCGCAGGGCGTGCTGCTCATGTTCATGAGCTGCCTGCCCGTCCTCGGCGCAGTGCTGCTCGCGCCGGTCCTTCCCTCCATGCAGGGCCACTTCGGCAACACCGCGCAGGCCAGGACGCTCGTGCCGATCTCGCTCACCATCCCCGCCCTGATGATCGCCCTGCTGGCGCCGTTCGCGGGCAGTGTCGTCGACCGGTTCGGCCGCAAGCGGTTGCTCGTCATCGCCCTGGTGGTCTACGCGGCCTTCGGCACCGCTCCTCTGTGGCTCGACGGGCTGCCGGCAATCGTGCTCAGCCGTGTGGGTCTCGGTGTGGCCGAGGCGGCGATCATGACCTGCTGCACAACCCTCATCGCCGACTACTTCTCCGGCCCACAGAGGGACCGGTGGCTCGGTCTCCAGACCGTCTTCGCGTCTTTGTCGGCGACGCTCTTCTTCGCCGTCGGCGGCGGCCTCGGGGCGCACAGCTGGCGTACGCCGTTCTGGCTCTACGCCTCGAGCTTGGTCTTCGCCGTCCTAGCGGCAGCGCTGCTCTGGCAGCCGCACTCCTCGGACGAGAACCCCGCCGGGACCACGCGTACGGTGCTGCCGCCCGTGCCAGTGCGCGCCCTGCTCGCGCCCTGCCTGGTGTCCGTCTTCGGCGGCATCGTGTTCTTCGCGCCGATCGTGGAGCTGCCCTTCGTCCTCGACCACGCAGGGATCGACGCGGTGCCGGTCATCGGCGCCGTCGCCGCCCTCGCCTCCGCCGCGACCGCGGTCGGTGCCTTCACCTTCGGCCGGGTCTCGAGCAAGGGCACGGCGACGCTGCTGCCGATCGCGTTCGCGCTCGCCGGCGTCGGCCTGGTGACCGTCGGCCTCGCGGGCTCCGTCCCGGTGATCGTCGTCGGTGCGGTCATCGCCTCCAGCGGCACAGGCCTGCTGCTGCCGACCCTCCTGGTGTGGGCGCTGGCCGGCCTTTCCTTCGAGCAGCGCGGTCGCGGCACGGGTCTCTGGACGGCCGCCCTCTTCCTCGGCGAGTTCGTCTGCCCGCTGATGGTCCTCGCCCTCGCTGCCGCCCTCGGCGGGCGCGGGGCGGCACTTGTCCTCCTGGGGGCAGCCGCGCTGGCCATCGGAGTCGCGTGCCGCGCCGCCATGACCCGTGCCGCGGCGGTGCCGGCCTGACCGGGCATCAAGACGTCGGATCGCCCGGTCGAGACGGTCCCACCGGCACGTCTCCACCACGGAGTGCCTCTTCGTGATCGACGGCGCCCTCGACGTGGTGGTCTACGACGACGTGCACACGTTCACGGCCGGCGATCTGGTCGTGCTCACGCTGGCACCGCCCACGCCGTCGCTCCTGCGCACGGGCGCAGCGCGGACATGCTCGCCGTTTCGCTCGCGCGACGGTAACCGAGCGTCACGCCGTCTCCCTCGGCATGAGGCTCGGGCCCTGGGGGTACCGACCCGGTCACGTGTCCCGAGCGATGGAGGAGCCATGCCGAGCAAGTCCGCCAACGTCAAGAACGAGAAGCAGTACGAGGCGCTGAAGGACAAGGGGATGTCGAAGCAGCGCGCGGCGAAGATCGCCAACGCGCCGGACGCGTCCAAGAAGGGCGGCAAGTCCAGCGGCAGCGGCAAGAAGAACAGCGACAGCAGCCAGGGCGGCACCACCGCCCAGAAGAAGAAGGCCGGCAGCAAGGGCGGCAAGGCAGCCGCCAAGAAGAGCTGACCGCGCCAAGCCCGCACCGTGGCCCGGTTCTCGATCATCGGACCGGCTGCGCGCCGCATCCCGGTCGCCTGATCGAGAATCGACTCACCCGTAGATCTCCGGTAGGCACCAGGCCACCGGACCGAGAGACCGCCTGGCGCGCGTGCTGGCCGCTCCGAGCTTCAGCTCGATGCCTTCGCCGCCCGGCTGGCTGCCACCAGCGCTGCGATGAGGAGTCCGATGATCACCAGGAGCAGTGGGATGGGCGCCAGCAGGACCAGCAGAACCAGAATCGCCACAGCGACGAACCTCTGGGGCACGGTGGCTCCGGCCCACGCGCCCTTGGCGCCCGCCCACACGGGGTTCTTGCCCCTCAGATGTGCCTTGCCGGCTTCGTAGACCGCGCGCTCGAACGGTCCCCGAGAGACCATCGCTCGCTCCAAGCCCACGAGCCCCTCGTCCACGTGGCGGGACAGCTTCCCAGCCCCGTATGTGAGGAGGGCGTCGAAGAAGTTTCCCAGAGCCGCTGACAGATCAGGGGGCGCGGGCGAGACGTCCGCACGTGCGTCGGCCGCGATCGCGCTCATGTCTCGTCCTCCTCGCACGTCGATTGCAGCCTACGCCTTCGGGCGTGCGAGGCCTCCGCAGTCGTCGGCAGGGCTTGTCCTGCACTCACTCCTCCCCACCTTCCTCGCTGTCCCTGGCGCGTTCGTACTGGACGTCGCGGCGCAGCTCTGCTGCCTCCGGCAGGTCGATCACTGACGACAGGTCTTCCAAGGGAGGTGGCGGCTGCTCCCACTCGGTGGCACCTCGGCATGGGGCTCGGCCCCCTGGGTACGAGACCGGTCCTGGTCCCGAACGATGGAGGAGTCATGCCCAGCAAGTCCGCCAACGTGAAGAACGAGAAGCAGTACGAGGCGCTGAAGGACAAGGGGATGTCGAAGCAGCGCGCGGCGAAGATCGCCAACACGCCGGACGCGTCCAAGAAGGGCGGCAAGTCCAGCGGCAGCGGCAAGAAGAACAGCGACAGCAGCCAGGGCGGCACCACCGCCCAGAAGAAGAAGGCCGGCAGCAAGGGCGGCAAGGCGGCCGCCAAGAAGAGCTGACGAGGGCGATGTCTCGCGGCCGCGATGGCCGCCCGGCCGGCGTCTCAGAAGGAGGGCGCGGCCTGGGCGGCCTGGCCCTGCCGACGGGCCTCCAGCACCACGGTCCGTAGCCGGTCGCGGGCGATCCCGAGGCACTCGTGAACGGCTCCTCGCGCCACTGACAGGCCGAGCACCTGCTCCGGCACTTCCAGCTCGGGTGCCGCGGTCAGGCTCTCGTCGAGCCGACGTCGTACGTCGGGAAGGACCTCGTCGACGAGCGGGCGCAACCGCCCGACGAAGAAGACCGACTCGGGGTCGAGCGTGACCACCACGGCGCTGACTGCAGTGACGATCGCCGTCGTGAACGCCTCCAGTACCTCCGCGCGCAACACGTCGTCGTGCGGTTGCAGCCACAGGTCCTCGATGCGCTCGAGGTCGAGGCCCCGCCCCTGGGCGAACCGCAGGAGTCCACTCGTGCTCAGCAACCCGTCGAGGATCTCGTCACCGACCCCGGCGACGAGCACACCGAGGTCACCGAAGGCAGGCGTACGTCCCCGCACGAGCTCGTGTCCCCTGCAGCTGGCGAGGCTCAGGGTGCTGCTCACGCTGAGGAGCGCGGCACTGCCGAGAGTGGCGTCCTCGGCGAGGATCCCGAGCAAGGACGCGTTGGCGTCGGTGTCGAGGAGCACGGGTGCGCCGACCTGGTCGGCAAGGGCTCGCTGGAGAACCGAGCCCGCATAGATCTTCATCCCCTCTGCCGGGCCGAAGATCTCTGTGCCGTTCAGCACTCGGCCGGGCACCGCGACGACGACCTGGCGCAACGGCCCGCCCGCGGATCGACGGGCCTCGGCCACCAGGTCGACCAGCCACGCCGCGGCCTTCGCGACCTCCGTGTGGGCCACCGTGGGAACGATGACGTGATGGACCTCGCGACCCCTGAGGTCGGCCACCAGGACGCAGGTGCTCTGGGCGCCGAAGCTGACACCGACGACATGTCCTGTCGTGCCCGGTACGTCGAGGTTGGTGGAACGACGCCCGCGGCCCGTCACCTCGTCCACTCCGCCGTCGACGACGAAGCCGTCCGCCCGGAGCTCCTCCACTGCACGAGACACCGTGGCCTTGCTCAGCCCCGTGAGCTCGATGAGCTCGTTGCGAGTCAAGGGCGCCCGGGAGAGGACGATGTCGAGGACCGACGCCTTGTTGTGGTCGCGGGGCGTGGGGTTGCCGGTCACCTCATGACCCTACCGAGCCGGACTCGGGGAGCGGGTCGACCGCCGGACGGCCGGCCCGAAGCTGTGCGACGACGTCCGCCATCGGTACGGCGAGGCCCCGCTCAACGTTGATCCAGTCGTCCTGGGCATGGGCCAGCAGGTAGTCGCGGCGCTCGGGTACGCGCTCCGCGCGCCAGTTCGTGATGAGCGCGCGCAGGGTGAGCCGAGCCAGCGCGGCAACCGGCAGCAGCGGCAGCTCCCGATCCTTGATCGGCCGAGCCCGTTCATAGCCGGCGACGAAGGCGCAGGCCTCCCGCCAGGGCTGTTCCGGCGGCCGACCGACGAGGTTCGCCATGGCCACCGCGGGGTCGAAGATCACCGCACTGCGCACGGTGTCACCGAAGTCGATGACGCCGGCGACGTAGTCGTCGCCCTGGTCATCGATGACGACGTTGTAGGGACTGAAGTCACCGTGGATCACCTGCGTCTCGAGGTCAGCGAGGCTCGGGACGACGGTGGCCTCGAACAGCCGGAACACCCTCTCGGCCAGCGCGCGGTGCTCGCCGTTCGCGGTGTGCTCGACGAGCTCCGTCAGGTCGTGGAAGTGGCGAACGTCCCACACCAGGCCACGCTGGTCCGCCGGGTGCGCAAACCCCTCCAGCGCCACGTCGACCCGCCCGAGGATCTCGCCGATCCTGGCGAGCTGCTCGCGATCCGGTTTCGCCTGCGCCCAGAGCGCACCTTCCACGAAGTCGAACACCCGGAGGACTCGGCTCCTGCCGTCGTCCGTCTCGATGACCACGCAGTCGCGGCCGTCCACCGCGAGCTTCACGCGCTGGACCGGCAGCTCGGGAGCGGTTCGCTCGAGGTAGCGCATCGCGGCGGTCTGCAACCCGACGACCTCCTGCGCCTCATCCGGTGGTGAGACCTTCACGAGGTGGTCGGTCGCACCCGTCCTGAGCCTGAACGTGTCGTCCTTCTCCGTCGCCAGCGCCTGGAGACGTCCGTCGAGGTCGTAGTGCCTGTCGAGGAGCCTTCTCACCACCACGACGTCGATGGACTCGTGCGATGACTCCAGACCGCTCTCGGCGAAGAGCCGTTGAGCGGAGCCCGAGGGCGGCGAGGCGTTCACTGTCGGTCCCTTCGGCCAGCGCTACAGACGGACTTCCGCGACCTCGGCGAAGGTCTCCAGGAACCGGGTCACGTCGGATTCGCTGAAGGCCAGCGGAGGGCGGATCTTCAAGACGTTCGCGCCCTTGCCGGAGGCGCTGATGAGGACTCTACGGCCGCGCATGTCGTTGATGAGGTCCTCGGCTCGGGTGCGGTCAGGCTCGAGCGACTCCCGGTCCTGGACGATCTCCACCGCGTAGTACAGCCCCGTGCCGCGCACTTCGGCGACGTACGGCGACTGCTGCGTGATCGCCTCGAGCCCAGCGCGCAGGGCCTTGCCGTTCTCGAGGACCCGCTGCTGCACGTCCTCCTCCTCGAGGACGTCCAGCACCGCGGCACCGGCCGCCACCGGGATCGAGCTTCCGGCGAACGTGTTGAAGTAGCGGACGTTGCGCCCGAACTCGTCGGACACCTCGGGGCGGAAGACCACGCCTGAGAGCGGCACTCCGTTGCCCATCGGCTTGCCCAGGGTGACGATGTCCGGCAGCACGCCTTGGCGGCGGAAACCCCACATCGAGTCCCCGAGACGGGCGAATCCGGCCTGCACCTCGTCCGCGATGTAGACACCGCCAGCAGCGTGCACCTCCTCCACGACCCCGGTCATGTATCCGACCGGGTCCGTGAAGATCCCGTCGCTGCTGTAGGCCGAGTCGGTGACCAGTGCGGCGAGCCGGTAGCCGTGGCGCTCGAGGTCGTCGATCGCGCCGCGCACCTGGTGGCGCATGTGGTCGGCCAGGGTGGAGCCGGGCGCGACGAGTCGCGGGTCAGGAGGATCGATGAGCCGGACGTTGGGCCCCAGTGGTGAACCCTTGCCCAGAGAGGGCGAGAAGCTGGAGACCTCGCGGGTGATGCCGTGGTAGGCCCAGCGGGTCACGATGATCCCCTCGCCGCCCGTGTGGAACCTAGCCACCCGCATCGCGAGGTCGTTGGCCTCCGACCCGCTGCAGGCCAGGCTCAGCTTCGACAGCTCGTCGGGGAACGTCGCGAGGAGCCGCTCCGCATAGTCGACGAGCGGTTGCTGGGCGTATCGAGTGTTGGTGTTGACCGCCGCCAGCTGGCAGGAGACCGCCTTGACCACATGGGGGTGGGCGTGCCCCACGCAGGGGACGTTGTTGTAGGCGTCGAGGTAGTCGTTGCCGTCGCGGTCGACCAGGTGGGCGCCGTGACCGGAGACGAACTCGACCGGCTCCTTGTACATCAGCATGTAGCCAGGGCCGAGCACCTCGGTCCGCCGCTGGATGGTCTCCCGGAGGTGCCCGGGGAGCTTCTCCAGCGCCGCGGGGTCGAACCCGTTGGGAAAGCTGTCGGTCGCCCGACTGCGGGTGGAAGGCATCGCGAGTTCCTTTGTGGTGGTCATTCGGTGGCCCGATCTCGGGTGACGAGCTGCCGGGGCTGGGTCCGCTCAGATGCCGAGCAGGGTGTTGAGCTCGTCGAGGGTCTTGACGACGGTGAGGTCGTAGCCGGGGGGCACCGGGTCGTAGCCGCGGTCCAGCAGCACGAGGTTGCGGAAGCCCATGTCGTGCATCGGCATCGGGTCGTAGCGGGTGTGCGAGGAGACGTGGACGAAGTCCTCGGGCTG